>NZ_JHXO01000001.1 GCF_000621705.1 Prolixibacter bellariivorans ATCC BAA-1284
AAAAACCTTTTAAGTGGTCCGCAACATCTCTTCTCATCACCTTCTGAACGCTGCCTCCCTTTCGGAAAGCGGATGCAAAGAAAGCGTATTTTTTCCGTTCCCTCCAAACCTTTTTCTATTCTTTTTTCACGTAAAGATTCAAGTACCTGAGGGACTGGCCCGTTTTATTTCAAAAAAATACTTAAAAGATGTTGGCCGACCGGCGGAGGCGGGGAAAACGGCTTCCGGAAACGACGGGATGAGAAATACGGGAATAACCCGCCACAGCTTGTACGCGGACGTTGCCTGTCCATACTTTATCTGTACTTAATCTCTATTTTTTCCTACTACTTCTGCAACTGCTTACTCTTAAAATACAAACGGATTAGCTGTTCTTTTGGCTTGTCCCAAAAGAACGAAAAAGACAAGTCAAAGTGATCCTTCCACCCGCGTCAAGGTTTTGTCTTTCCTGCCCACTTCCCTGAATTCCCGCACAAAACCATTCCCGCTCGCTCCTGCCCGGACTACTTTGACCGGCCAACCCGCTTTTCGTCTGACGACGAAATGAGGGACGAAGCGTTCTTGAAAAGTTTACCATTGACGCAGAACAACAGAAACAATTCCAACAACAGGAACATCAGAAACCACAAAGCGCAACCTGTAACTTGAAATTTTGAAACCTGTAACCGAATTTACCCAATCACCACATCCAGTTGACGGCCTTCTTCTTTGGCCTTTTTATCCATTTGGGTTCCCACACCTGCTCCAATGGCCAGGCCTATAGGCAGGCCAACTCCCAGGTAAGCAATATTCCCTAAAGCCTGGCCAATGACAACACCGATGGGAAGTCCAAAGGCAGCCATTCCGATTGCCGTCCAAAGGTTTCGGTAATAGCTTTTCGGAACGAGCTTCAACCGCTTCTCCAGTTCTTTCACCACATATGCTTTCGACTTCACCAACTGGCGGGCAAAATCCTTCTCGGAAACGGAATTTAGTCGCTCAATTTCCTGGTTAATTAGTTCCATCATTTCATCCGGAAGTGTTCGCTTCTTCAATTCCTCAATCAATTCTGTAAACTGCGTATAGTTCTTCATCTCCCGTCCGGAAGGTTGTCTGTTTAATTCGGTAAACGTCATCTGCTTTTTTATGAAATTATAATAATGATGGAAACCGCTGCCAAAGCGGCGACTGGCACCTCTGCGCAACCGCCCGCTATTGCCTGTCGGCAGCACATGAAAGTATAAAAAATCCTCCGACCATCATAACCAGGGCACTAAAACCCGATGCATTTGAACGGTCGACCGGTTCCCGCCAGCATAATCGTTTCGATGAACAGCCCTGACGAAAGATATCGTCATTCTTCGTTGGATAAGCACCGCAAAACGATTTTCGGGTGCCGATTTCACATGTCCACAGCCTTCCCTTCGGAAAAATAGCGACGTGAAGATTTAATTACAATGTGATATCATATGTTTTCATTTATTCATTAATTGAAAAATATTTATTTCATCTCTATTCTTTCTATTCATTATATAATTACTTAATATCATTAAGTTATATCTCTATTATATTGAATAATGACATTTTGAAATAATCTGTTTTCACTATTTCATTATCTGTTTATTCATCGTAACTTATTATGAGTAATGCCTTCCGGATGAAGAACAGTGTCCGGAAGGGAAAAAGTCTCGTAATCATGCTGACCAAACTCATGACCAACTGCCGCGCCACCGAAGCAGGAAGCGTATCGGGCGAAATACTGATTGCATACCGTCGTGCTGCCATTAACGGCGACAGCCACCTGGCGAACATCATGGAGGCGATGGAAAAACAAACGAAAGCTCTGACGACAGCCATCGATCGGGACCGGGCCAAATCGGCGCTGAAGGAGAAGAATGCCGCACGCCACAATCATTGGCGGAGCCTGTCGTACCAGCTACTGGGAGCGGTTCACCATCCCGCCACCGAGGTGCAATCGGCCGGGGAAAAGGTGTATCATGTGTTTGAAAAGTACGGACTGGCCCTGATGAGGAAAAGTTACTCCACGCAAACAACGCTCATTCGCTCGTTTTTGATGGACCTGTCGGAACCGGACATGCAACAGCCGATTGAACTAATATCGGGGTGCACCGAGCGGCTGACACTCCTGGAAGCGGCCCAGGAGGAGTTTGAAGACAGTCGGTTAAAATTACAGACAGCCCGCGGAAAAGAGCGCAAGCTAGTGAGCGCGACCCGGCTGAAACAAGAAGTGGTGAGCCTGGTTAATAAGCAACTGGTCGTTCACCTCAGGGCCATGCAACAGGTAGACGATGCTACTTACGGCAACTTTGCCCGCACCGTGGCGAAGATGGTTGCCGGAACCAATTTGCAGGTGAAAAGACGGAGGAAGAAAACAGAGAAGGCGTAAGCTTTTCCAATGTTTGAGACTTTGGAAAAGCTCAGGGCAATGAAAGCACCCCTCCCAACCTCCCCAAACCGGGGAGGGATTCGGTCGCGAAGGACGGAGCGTTGAAGAACGAGACAGCAACCCAGGGCGTCAGACCTTCAGCCTGGCGGGCTCCGGTCGGCCTGAAAGGCCAAATTATTTCAGCCCAATGGCAACGCCTTGGGGAATGAGGCTATAGAGTGAAGCGGTCGTGTCATGATTGTGTTTGAAAATGAGAGGTTGTTTCGACCGCAAGGGCGATGGAGCGGATAGAAGATATTTTAATCGTAGTTCCTAAGTGTGGCGCAACAACGTTGTCTCTATATATAATGGCCGGAAGGTGCGCCTCTCGCTTTCACGTGTATCCGAACCCCGGGGTAAGGCATCCCAGGCTAACAACAACAGAAACGTTTTTAACGATAGAAACAACAGGAACGGCAAAGCAGCCTAACCTGTAACATGAAATTTTGAAACCTGAAACCGTCTCCCGCGGCAGGGCGGAGGCCGGCAGCCGGACGAAGCGGGGCCGGTTGGACGGACGGGAGAGCCGGGGCGACTGAAAGAAGCCCCCGGAACGACCAGTGCGACCACGGCCACGCAAGTACGCTAAAGGCTGCAGACCGTGAAGCCGCCCTAAACTAATTTTTTACGGTAACAGCGTTTGCGCTTGTGCTGGATATGGTCGAAGTTCTTCCAGTGCTGAATGGCCTTGTGGTTGGTTTCGATCATACCGGTGGTTTCGAGGTGCTGCACGCCGCTGCCAATGAGCTCTTGTAACAATTCGGAGAAGAGCAGCGAAACCATTCCCTTCCCCTGCCAATCGGGATGAACGCCTGTGAGCAACAAATCGCACTCAGTCGGATTTTTCAGTGCTTTGCGAATGTGGTAAAAACCGAAGGGAAAAACCTTGCCATTGGCTTTTTGCAATGCTTTGGAGAGCGATGGTAGCGCGATGATGAATCCGGCAATGTTGCCTTCGCCATCCTCAATCATTTTCACAAATTTGGGGTTGAGCAGCGGGATATACTTATTCAGATAATAACTACTCGTTTCCTGATTGAATTCGACCACGCTGAACAGGTCGCGGAAAGCAGAATTTAATATTTCGAAAACCCGCTGGCCACATTCGTGTAGCTCTTTCCGCGATGTAAAATTGATGACTTTGAGACCGTAACGACGCTTCACCATGTCGTTGACGCGCACAGCTTTTTCGGGCAACGAAAAACCGGCCAGTGAAAGTCGAAACTCAACCCAGTCCATCTCCTTGCTGTATCCCAACCGCTCCATGTGCTCCTGGTAATAGGGTAAATGATATTCGGAAACGACAGACGGAATATGGTCGAATCCTTCGACGAGCATGCCCTGGTGATCGAGATTGGAAAATCCGAGCGGACCATGAATGCCGCTCGCACCTTGCTCTTTGGCCCATCCTTCAGCTTTCGCGAAAAGCGCATCGACCACTTCAGCATCATCGACAAACTCGGCCCGGGAAAAACGAACCATCTTCTCCCCGGTTTTTTCGTTGTGCTTGTGATGAATGATTCCGGCAAGCCTTCCCACACATTTGCCGTCTTTACGGGCCACCCACAAGATTGTATCGCAATCGCGCATAGCGGGATTTTTCTGTGGTAACAAAGCTTTTCGCTCTTCGCTTTTGATGGGAGGAACCCAATAAGGATTATCCCGATAGAGTTCAAAAGGAAATTCAACAAATTCTCTCAATTCATCAGTTGACCTGACTTCAACCACTTCAATTGCCATTTGATTATGTTTCGGTTCGGAAATTCCAAAGATGCTCATTTTTCATCTTCGAATCAATTCGATGCCCGGTTTTCAAAATCTGCTGTTGTGAACTAAAAATCCACATACCACTCGCAGCCAACTGCATATCAAAGCATTGTCGGCGAGGTATAATAATTTATCTGTTCTATTTATGAATAAGCCATTTACCCTAGCAGGCAGACCATTGAACTTTGCTGAATCAACTGCGTTTTTGAAATCACAGAAAAACGAACGAGATGAATGATATTTACGACTTTGAAGCTGAAACGCTGGACGGAAAAAAAGTAACACTGGACGCTTATCGCGGAAAGGTAGTGCTGATTGTGAATACGGCCAGCAAGTGCGGTTTTACCCCACAATACGAAGGACTGGAAAAAATTTACGAGCAATATAAAGATGATGGTCTGGTCATTCTTGGGTTTCCGTGCAACCAGTTTGCCAACCAGGAGCCCGGAGGCAAAGAGAGTATTGAGCAGACATGCCGGGTAAATTACGGCGTTACCTTCCCGGTGTTTTCGAAAATTGATGTGAACGGGAAGAGTGCCCATCCTTTATATCAATACCTGAAAAAAGAAAAACCCGGTTTCCCGGGAAGACGTATCAAGTGGAACTTCACCAAATTTCTGGTCGACCGAAACGGAAAGCCGGTGAAACGTTTTGCTCCTTACTTTAAACCGGAAAAACTGGGCGAGTACATCGAGCCGCTGTTGAATAACCGTTGACGGTTAAATCATTTCGGCACCAAACACCTCGGCAAATTTCTGGCGTGTCAAAGCTTTAATGGCTTCGAAATCCCGCTCTTTGCCTAACTCCTTTTGCAGCGAAGTGACTCCCTTGTCGACAAATCCGCACGGATTGATGTGCTGAAAATAATCGAGGTTGGTATTCACGTTGAAGGCAAAACCGTGCATGGTGACGTGGCGTGAGCTCTTTACCCCGATGGCGCAAATTTTCCGTGCTGTGGGTTTGCCTACGTCGAGCCAAACGCCGGTAGCACTTTCGTCGCGCGAACCTTCCAGCCCAAATTCAGCAATGGTTTTGATGATGGTTTCTTCGAGATTATAGATATACTGGCGCAAACCAATATCGAAATTCTCGAGGTCGATGATGGGGTATCCTACAATTTGCCCCGGACCATGATAGGTAATATCGCCACCACGGTTGGTGCGGAAGAACGTAGCATCATTTGCCTGTAATTGAATGTAATTAAGCAGCAGGTTGTGTTCGTCGCCGCTTTTCCCCAACGTATACACATGAGGATGCTCGACAAAAATCAAGTAATTGGGAGTTTCCTTCCGGGAAGAAGGTTCTGCATTTTTATTATCCAGTTTCATCTGGATGGTTTCCCCCATCAACTCTTCCTGACGATCCCAGGTATGTTTATATTCGGCTACACCGAAATCGAGATACTGAACTTTATGATTCATTTGGGTTGTACTCCTAATTCAGGCCAATAAAATTCACCCCTCCAAACCTCCCCTGAAGGGGAGGCTTAAGTCCCCTTTAGGGGATTTAGGGGTAAAAATAACTTCGTCACATATTCAACGTGACCTCTTGTCCGGTAAAATTAATTAATTCACCCGGGGCCTGATATGACGTTCGGCATGGTAGGATGAACGAACGAGCGGTCCACTCTCCACAATCCGGAAGCCGCGACGCAAACCTTCTTCCTTCAACGAACGGAATTTATCAGGATGAACGTATTCCTCTACCGGAAGATGAATCTTCGTAGGCTGCAGATACTGTCCCATGGTCAGGATTTCGCAACCATTGGCCACCAAGTCATCCATTGTTTTATAAATCTCATCGAGAGTTTCTCCCAAGCCGAGCATTAATCCGGATTTGGAAACGGTTCCCGATTCGGAAATCGTCTTAATTACTTTCAGGCTGATATTATATTCCGCCTTACTCCGCACCTGCGGCGTCAAACGCTCAATGGTTTCCAGGTTGTGTGAAATGATATCGGGCTTGGCGTCGATGATTTGTTTCACCAGTTCCGGCTTTCCATCAAAATCCGGGATCAACACCTCCATGGTGGTATCCGGATTCACTTCCTTAATCTTGTTGATGGTTTCCACCCAGTGAGCGGCGCCTCCATCGGGCAGGTCATCACGGTCAACCGATGTAATCACGGCATGTTTCAGATTCATCAATTGCACCGAACGGGCCACATTGGCCGGCTCATTCGGATCGAGGGGTTTCGGGCGACCGGTTTTGGTAGCGCAAAACTTACACGAACGGGTACAGATTTCCCCCAAAATCATGAAGGTTGCGGTTCCGGCTCCCCAGCACTCACCCATGTTCGGGCACTGTCCGCTGGTACAAATGGTATGTAGATGGTGATCACGAACGACACCTTTTACGTGACGGTAATTTGTCCCAATCGGCACCTTGATTTTCAGCCAATCGGGCTTTCTTCTAGTCTCCATAGCGAATCTACTTTTTTAAAAGTTGCGCAAGATAAGCATTTTACAACAAAGCACCTTTTCGTACTTATCTGGCATATTTTTATAATTTTGGCTCCATTGTTCTCTCAAAAAACACAAAACAAATGAAGGCACTTCAGGTTTTTAAAAAATTTCCACGCACATTTTGGGTTGCGAATACAATGGAGCTGTTCGAGCGTTGGGCATGGTATGGTTTCTATATTCTTTTTGCATTATATCTTACCAAATCTACGGATGAAGGAGCATTAGGATTCACCCAGGTTCAAAAAGGTTGGATCATGGGAGTCGGTACCGCCATCTTATATTTCCTCCCACTCATTACCGGGGCCATTTCCGACAAAATCGGTTACAAAAAGACGTTGTACATTGCCTACTCAGTCTATACGACCGCTTTCCTAGCTATGCCATTCTTTCATTCTTTTGTTTCCGTATTTGCTATTTTCCTATATCTCGCACTTGGTGCTGCCCTTTTTAAACCCATTGTTTCGGCAACTGTGGCCAAAACCACCGATAAAACCACTTCTTCCATTGGTTTCGGTATTTTTTACATGATGGTGAATATCGGGGCATTTGTTGGCCCTTTTGTTACCGGTCACTTTCAGAAAATTGCCTGGGAATATGTTTTCATTTCCTCCGCACTGGTAATTGCCTTCAATTTCGTCTTGCTAACCTTTTTCTACAAGGAGCCCAAGCACGATGACGAGCCGGAAAAAGTAAAAGAACCTCTCGGGAAAAATATCGCCGGAGCATTTAAAAATATCGCCGTGGCGCTAAGCGACGTCAAATTCGTCATCTTCCTGGTTATTATTGCCGGGTTCTGGACCATGTATAACCAGCTATTCTTCACGCTACCGGTATTCATCGATCAATGGGTAGACACTACCGGTGTTTATAATTTCCTTGCCAATGTATGGCCCTGGCTGGCACACAAACTTGGGACTGAACAGGGAACCATTTCAGCTGAATATTTAGTAAATGTCGATGCCGGTTCCATTATTCTGTTCCAGATTATCATCTCCTCCATCGTCATGCGGATGCGTCCGCTAAACGCCATGATAAGCGGAATCTTTGTGGCTTCGATTGGTATCGGTTTGTCGATGATGACCCACAGCGGGATGTTTGTGGTTCTCGCTCTTTTCATTTTTTCAATTGGCGAAATGTCAAGCTCACCGAAAATCACCGAGTACATTGGCCGCATTGCTCCAGCCGACAAAACAGCACTCTACATGGGTACCTCGTTTCTGCCGGTTGCCGCCGGAAACTTTTTCGCCGGTATCATTTCCGGTAATGTGTACCAGCAGATGTCCGATAAAGTGCAATTGGCCAGAGACGAAATGGTTGCCCGTGGAATTCACCTGCCGGCTATCAGTCACAAGTTTACCCAAAATGATTTTCTGGAGGCAGCAGCACACAAACTTAACATGAACACGCACGAATTCCAGATGTTCCTCTGGGATAAATACCATCCGTCACACATTTGGATGGTTGTAACCGGAATCGGACTGGGCGCTACTCTTCTGCTATTCCTGTACGACCGCTTGCTACTGAAAAAGCAATAAGCCGACGATATAAAACGAATTCATCCGGAACATTGGAATCTACCTTTCCTGTTCCGGATTTTTTATTTATCCGCTACCGCGAAAAACTTTCAGAGCAGGAAAAATAAATGTATTTTCAGCCGGATTTATTATTGTCAACTTCCGCGAGAAGCTCTTAATTGAAATGCATTTCATGAAACAATTATTCTCATTTCCTGTTTCCCGTTTCATCATTCCTGCCGGGATTGTTTTTATCCTGATTTCATTCGTTAACCTGAAGTCAGCTTCCGCACAAAACGATTATCACTTTTTCCGGTACACCGAACCTTACCTGCCCGATACCACCGGCAACATCTATTTCGCACTCGACAATACCAATTTCTTTAAGAACAACGAATACAGAGGCACTATTGCCACTGGTGCCACGATTCTGGGCGCCTGGTTCCGGCCCAAAGCAGTGTACTATCCCTCCAGTCAGCTTCGGCTCGAACTGGGTGTACATATATTAAAATATACCGGCCGCACCGACTACGAAAATATTAGTCCGTGGTTTACGGTCCGCTATCATCCTACTTCCGCACTAACGCTCATCATGGGCAACCTCGACCAGGATGAGAACCACATGCTGCCGGAGCCGGTATACGACCCGCAACGGTTTTATACCGACAAGCCGCAGGGTGGCATCCAGGTAAAGTACGAAACAGAGAAGCTCTACACCGATATGTGGATCAACTGGAGACAAATGATTCTTCCGGGTGACCCGTTTCAGGAGAAATTCTCGTTCGGGGTCATGAATAAATGGACTGCTTGGGAGAACGGCACCAATCAGGTATCTGTTCCGCTGAGTTTTTTCGGCACCCATGCCGGTGGCCAGATTAACGCGGCCCCATCCCGTGTCCGGACCTACATCAGCGTTTCGCCCGGCGTGATGTTTAACCACAATACCGGCGGCCATTTTCTGACGGATATCGGTACCAATGATAATTTTTTCATTACTACCGGCCCGAAGGATGATACCGTCTCTCCTTTTTCGAAAGGAAGTGCCGTACTGCTTTCAGGATACGTCAACACACGTTTGGGAAATATCACGGCTGCCTATTGGCACGCGCATCACTTTTATGCGCCTTTCGGCGGAATATTGTACCAGAATGTTTCGAGCCGGCATCCCGGCACGTCGGTTGAAAACCGCGAACTGGTGAACCTGAAATATCATTTCGACAAACTCATAACACCGCAAACCCACATGGGATTCATGTTCGATTTTTATTACGACACCATCGAAAATAAAACGATGAATGCTGCAGGTTTATATCTTGTCGTAAATTTTGGTGTTGTTCCCCGAAAAAAGCGACAATAAGCAAGCATTTCAACGAAAGTGAGGTATTTCCCGCTGTCGGATTCAGGCAAAACTTCAAGACCTAATGATTTTCTACTGTTCATCACAGCATAAAATGATCTTTTGTATTGATTTTGTAGCAGTTATTTTTTCCCACCCCAGTTGTATAATTAAAAAATAACAAATACTTTTGCAGTCCCGATTATCATCCGTACTTGCAAACATGCATGGAGGACGACAGCGAAACTGCCTTAGCAACAGTGCCGGACAACCGGCAACCTGCTGTTGAAAATCCGGGAAAAATGCATGTGCGTTAATAAGTTGTTTCATTCATTAAATTAAAGAAGCAAGTGGATACTTTGAGTTACAAAACCGTTTCGGCAAATAGTGCTACGGTAAATAAAGAATGGATTGTGGTTGACGCCACTGATCAGACCCTTGGTCGGTTTGCCAGCAAAGTTGCCAAAATCATCAGGGGTAAGAACAAACCGAACTTCACCCCTCACGTTGATTGCGGTGACAATGTAATTGTTATCAATGCAGAGAAAATCCGTCTAACCGGAAACAAGTGGAATGCCAAAGAGTACATCCGCTACACCGGATATCCGGGTGGTCAGCGTACGCAGACTGCCAAGGAAATTCTGGCCAAACATCCGGAAAGACTGGTTGAAAAAGCTGTAAAAGGCATGCTCCCGAAAAACCGTTTGGGACGCAAGTTATTTACAAACCTGTATGTATTTGTGGGTAGCGAGCATGACAAACAAGCTCAGAACCCAAAAGTAATTAACATTGATAACATTAAATAAAAAACATGGAAATCATTAACGCAATCGGTAGGAGAAAAGCCGCTGTTGCCCGTGTTTACGTCACCGAGGGTAAGGGGAATATCACTATCAACAAACGGGATTTGGCAGAATATTTCCCGGTTGATACAATGCAGTATATCGTAAAACAACCGCTCAACCTGCTCGAAGTAGCTGGTCAGTACGACATCAAAGTGAACCTTGACGGTGGTGGTGTGAAAGGACAGGCCGAAGCGCTTCGTCTCGGTATTTCACGTGCATTGATCAAAATCGACGAAGAGAGTCGTCCGAAGTTGAAAGCTGCCGGATTCCTGACTCGTGACCCACGCGAAGTGGAACGTAAGAAGCCAGGTCGTCCGAAAGCACGTAAACGCTTCCAGTTCTCTAAACGTTAATCTTATTTGCCGAATCATTAACAGTTTTTGTTTAGCATCTAAACTGTCCGGACTCGGAGTGCCCGACTACCGGATGGTTGCTTGAACAGAACGTAAACAAAAAACAATTTTATGCCTAGAACAGAATTCAAGCAATTGCTCGATGCCGGTGTTCACTTTGGACACCTGAAACGTAAGTGGAACCCGAACATGGCTCCGTACATCTTCATGGAGAAAAACGGAATCCACATTATCGACCTTCAGAAAACGATTGTAAAAGTAGACGAAGCAGCTGCTGCGTTGAAATCCATTGCCAAGTCAGGACGTAAAGTTCTTTTCGTTGCAACGAAAAAACAGGCAAAAACAATTGTTTCGGAGCGCATCAAGGAAACCAATATGCCTTACATTACTGAGCGTTGGTCAGGTGGTACACTCACCAACTTCCCAACCATCCGTAAGGCCGTTAAGAAAATGACCTCCATCGATAAAATGATGAAGGACACAAGCTGGGATAACCTCTCAAAACGTGAAAAACTGCAGATTACCCGTCAGCGTGCCAAGCTGGACAAAGTGCTCGGTTCTATTGCCGACCTGACCCGTTTGCCTGCTGCCCTGTTTGTAGTTGACGTAATGAAGGAAAAAATCGCTGTTCGTGAAGCTCAGCGCTTGAATATTCCCGTTTTCGCTATGGTCGATACCAACTCGAATCCCGAAGGAATCGATTTTGTTATCCCGGCAAACGACGATGCTTCTCAGTCAATTGATCTCATCATCGGTGTAATGGCCGAAGCCATCAAAGAAGGTCTTTCGGAGCGCAAAGTTGAGCGTGAGAAAGAAGGTGGCGATGAAAAACAACAAAAACAACCGGCCAGACAAAAACGTGGAAGCCGTAAAGCTGCAGCTAAAGAAGCTGAACCCGTAAAGGAAGAAGTAAAAGAAGCTAAACCTGCAAAGGAAGAAGCTCCTAAAGCTGAACCTGTTAAGGAAGAAGCTAAAAAAGCTGAGCCGGTAAAAGAAGAAGCTCCTAAAGCAGAGCCTGCAAAGGAAGAAGCTAAAGAAGCTCCTGTTGCCGAAGAGAAAAAAGACGAAGAAGCTGAAAATTAATCGCATTCAAAAAATCAAATAAATCATTTCAACATGGCTATTTCTGCTGCTGATGTAATGAAGTTGCGTAAAGCAACCGGTGCCGGTATGATGGACTGTAAAAAAGCCCTCGGCGAAGCCGACGGTGATTTCGACCGCGCTGTTGAAATCATTCGTGAAAGAGGTAAACTCGTGGCTAACAAGCGTGCCGACCGCGATGCAACCGAAGGTGCTGCTCTCGCTAAAGTATCGGACGATAAAAAATTCGCCGCTCTGGTTGTCCTGAATTGCGAAACCGACTTCGTTGCGAAAAATGAAGGCTTTGTTGCTTTCACCGAAAAGATCCTGGATTTGGCTATTGCCAACAAACCGGCCGATCTTGAGGCACTGAAAGCTCTCGATATGGATGGTCGCTCAGTTGAAGCTCATGTTACCGAACAAACCGGTATCATTGGCGAAAAACTGGAGCTATCAGCTTATGAAACTGTTCAGGCTGAAGATACCATCGCTTATATCCACCCGGGTAATAAACTGGCAACTATTGTTGGCTTCTCGAAAGAAGTTGCTGACGAGCACGTAGCCAAAGATATTGCAATGCAAGTTGCTGCAATGGCTCCGGTGGCTGTTGACAAAGATGACGTTCCTGCTGAAGTTGTTGATCAGGAGCTCAAAATTGCCAAAGAGAAATTCCGTCAGGAAGGCAAACCTGAAAACATGCTTGACAAAATCGCGCAGGGTGCTTTGAATAAATTCTTCAAAGAAAGTACGCTGTTGAATCAGATTTACGTAAAAGATGGAAAAATCACCATCCGTGAATTCCTTGCGTCTAACGACAAAGAATTGAACGTAACTGATTTCAAGCGTTTCACGCTGAATGCCTGATTACGGTAAAGAATATACTGAAAAGCTGCTTCGAACGAGGCGGCTTTTTTTATGTCTCCCACTCGGAAACCTCTTATTTCAGAAGAATAAGACCAGAACCAGAGAAAAAGCATTTTGAAAACTCGGCGGTTTTTATTGTTCATCGTATCTTTACCGAAATTAAATCCAACGCACTCATGGGAAAATTTAAACGTGTATTGTTGAAACTGTCCGGTGAATCGCTGATGGGCAACCAGCAATATGGTATCGACAGGGAACGCCTGACGGATTACGCCAACGAAATTAAAGAGGCCGTCGGTCTGGGAATCGAAATCGGTATTGTTATCGGTGGCGGAAATATTTTTCGCGGACTGAGCGGTGCTGCTAACGGTTTCGACCGTGTAAAAGGCGACCAGATGGGTATGCTGGCAACGGTAATCAACAGTCTCGCCCTTAGCTCTGCCTTGCAGGCCACCGGCGTTAAAACGCGCGTTCTTACCGCCATTCGAATGGAACCCGTTGGTGAATTTTATGCCAAAGAAAAGGCTATCGAATCGTTGGAGAAAGGCGAAGTAGTCATCTTATCGGCCGGAACCGGAAATCCTTATTTCACGACCGATACCGGCTCATCGCTTCGGGGCATTGAAATCGAAGCGGATGCGATGCTAAAAGGTACCCGCGTGGATGGAATCTATTCGGCCGACCCGGAGAAAGATCCAACCGCCACCAAATTCGATGAGATTACCTATGATGAAGTATACAATCGGGGCCTAAAAATTATGGATTTAACGGCCACAACCATGTGTAAGGAGAACAACCTCCCTATCGTGGTTTTCGACATGGATACGCCCGGTAATCTGCTGAAATTATTGAAAGGTGAAAAGATCGGCACGTTGGTTCACAATTGAAACGACTGAATATCTGTAGTATATATATTTAATACTTTGATATCTTTCAATTTTTTCTAAATTTGTTTATATCAACATCCTGGAAAAATAATCGCTCTATGAACGAAGAAATTCAAATGATATTGGATGACGCCCGTACCCGGATGGAACAGGCGCTTGAGCATCTCGAAAAAGAACTGGCACACATTCGTGCCGGGAAAGCTAATCCGCGTATGCTGGATGGTCTGATGGTTGATTATTATGGCTCGCAAACACCGCTGAACCAGGTTTCCAGTGTCAGCACACCGGATGCCCGTACCATCGCTATTCAACCTTGGGAAAAGAAATTGATTCCAGAAATTGAAAAGGCCATTATCAATGCCAATCTTGGTTTTAATCCTGATAATAATGGCGACATCATCCGTATTAATGTACCTGCTTTGACCGAAGAACGACGTAAAACACTGGTAAAAGACACGCACCGCGAAGGTGAAAATGCCAAGGTTAGTATTCGTACGGCACGGAAAGATGCCAACGATTACCTGAAGAAATTATTGAAAGAGAAGGAGATTTCGGAAGATATGGAGAAGATTGGTGTTGATGAGGTACAGACCATTACCGATTCTTACATCAAAAAAGTTGATGAAGGAATCGAAAACAAAGAGAAGGAAATCATGACGGTATAATTACCCCATGAAAACTAAAATATAAAGGCTGCAATCATAAACATTGCAGCCTTATTTTTTTTGCATTTACTTCTTACTTTTCCCTCAGTTCTTTCACCTTTTCCATTAGTGAATCGACCCGGTTTTTATCGACCGCGTTCATCCAATAACCGTCTTCCTTCAACGATGAACCGATAATAAAACCATCGGCGAACGGCCAATAAGACTCGATATTTTCCTCCGATATGCCGGACCCGATCAGAACCGGAAGCTTAGAAGCCTTTTTAGCCGTCTTTACATCCTCAATAGCGGCTTTTTTCCCGGTCGCTGCACCTGTGATAATAATTCCGTCGGAAAGGAAAAATTCGGCCGCCTGAATGGTTTCTTCGAGGTTCACGTCTGCTGTAATATTGTGCGAGGCATGTTTCTTCCGGATGTCGGTAAAAATGCCTACATCATCTGCTCCTATCGATTTCCTGTAGCGCATCAGAAGGGCAGCGTCTGAATCCATATAACCTTCATCGGCCACATGACCAAACACATAACCCTCGGCCCTCACAAAAGCGAGGCCGGCCGCTTTGGCTATCGCGACAGCATCAGTGTTAGCCCCTGCCAAAACCTGAATTCCAACCGGTATTTCAATTTCCTGCTGAACAGCCAGTGCGACAGCCGTCATGGCAGCGGTAATTTCCGGTCCTACCTTCCGGTTCAGGTAGGGCACATCGTGCATGTTCTCAATCATGACGGCATCCAACTCATGACTGTTATAAATTAAGGCTTCCTTTACCGCCGTTTCAATAATTTCGGTCATGCTCATCTTATGTCGGGGTGTCCCCGGCAATGCTCCCAGGTGCACCATTCCAATAATGGCTTTTCGTTTAAACGATAATTTCACTTTTTTGGATTTTATCTAATGATTCGTGAACTGATTCAATTTTCTCATGATTGCTGAAAACGCATGATGAAAGATAAAAATAAAACCTACGCACTTCGGCGCATCAAATAGAATTTTACAAGAATCTGATATCTCTTGTGCCATAATTGTCAATTTCAGATGATAGTTTTCAACTGTTTTTTGTTAAGAACTTTCCAATTTTCGTAAAGATTCATCGATGAAATATTCGTAATTTGAATAGCGAAACCAATCGATAACCTCCCTCCTCTTTTTTAATAACTTACAATGGATATTGTAAATTATTTTAACACTATTTTTACTCGCGAACAGCGTATGTTCATACATAATATTACACCTTCTTCGCATTCCTCTTCCCATATAAATTAGCCCCCATCCACATTTCGCTTAAATCCAAAATTTAATTCCCAGATACGAACGAAATTCTCCTTCGCCGGAAATAACATTCACGGAATATCACTACCATGAAACTTACCGTTGGATATTACGTTAAACTTTGACATATTATCGCCAGACAAATCAGATGATCATTAAAAGGCGATCCATCGTTTTGAATAGCGCTTCATTAAAATTCTTAAAATCAAATTTTATTGTACATGAAAAGAATTGTTTTCGCTCTCCTTTTTGTCCTCGGACTATCCGTTAACCCGATTTTTGCACAGGGGGTACATATTTACAATCCACAAGCCAATGCCACCGAACAAATCGCTGCGGCTGTAAAAAAAGCCCATACTGAAGGGAAAAACGTTTTTCTGCAGATTGGTGGTAACTGGTGTCCCTGGTGTGTGAAATTCCACGGATTTTGCGATAATACCCCTGAAATTCATCAATTGATGGAGAAAGATTATGTAAGGGTAATGGTGAACTATAGCAAGGAGAACAAAAATCTGGACGTGCTTGCCAAATTAGGTTATCCGCAGCGTTTTGGTTTTCCGGTTTTAGTTATTCTGAATGACAAAGGGGAACGTATACACACACAGAATTCGGCCTATCTGGAAGAAGATGGAGGTTACAGCATCAAAAAAGTGGCCGGTTTTCTGAAGAACTGGAGCCCGGATGCGTTGAACCCGGCACACTACGCTTCGAAATAAAAATTACCGGAAAGCGGGGCATAACATCGTTCCGCTTTCTTATTTCTTACCAGGAAAAATCTTTATTTCCTTTTTCAAACTAAACCGATACGCAATATTGGCCCTGATATTCCCCGATCGATAGTGAGTTTTGGTCTTGTCAAGAGGCAAATTGAACAGCATATCCATGTTCACACATGTCGCTCCAACATACACTCGTCCATACTGATAGCCCAATCCAAAACGTTCAGTCAACTTATAAAATGGTGTGTACGTGTGATAATCACGACCGTCCATATCGGCAAGCATACTTCGTCCCACTCCAACTCCGCCAATAGCTGAGAGCATGACAAAGAACCGCTTATCAATTACAAAAGTATACGCATAGCCACCAGTTGTCGCTAAAGCCAGCAATTCCCATCGTTTAAACGCTACTCCATCATAAAAATCCGGAATAGCAATACCCGATGGAACGAATGAAGAATCAGCGTCCGAGCCGCCCCAATAGATTCCGCCACCTGCGAAAAAGCTTCCTGCACTCCTCTTCTGCCACTCGTCCTGAAGAAAAGGCGCCCGGAAACTAAAACGGGAGTAGTTGAAATTGTAATTGACCTCAGCGTTCACAGCATATGAGCGAATATCCGGACGGGCGTAGTAAAAGCCTTTTTCGGGAGGGACACTTAACATACTTGAACTGTTGGCCAGATATTGTCCCCAGAAGACATGAGAAAACAGATCGAAGGTAATCCGCCGCAGGTAAACGTGAGACTGTAACTCGAAGAAAGATGTTTTCCCATACTTGTCCGGGGATCTTCTCATCGATGGAAGACTGAATCCGGCATTAATCCCCAAGAGTTTGTAATTAATACCGAAACCGACCAGGTAATTATTACTGGGTTGATAACTGAGACTTTTTGATGCAGAACCATCAAGGAACTGTTGCCCCATATATTTACGGGAGGTATATAACCTAACGATGAGATCGTTCCGGTAGGAGGCAACAAAACTGGTATCAGGCGGTGAGTTCAGTTTTTTCCAAAACGAATCCTGCCCGTCAACAGTATTGGAAAGGAAAGAAAATACAACCAGAAAGAGAATCAACCGCATAACCCCATTTTCAAACCACTGCAAATTTTGCGGGGGGAAAGGTATAAAAAAAGAGAGCGCTCCGGCTCTCTCAATATGTTCTTAATCTTCCTTTTTAATCAGTAACCAGACATCACTATACTGCTTATACTTGTTCCGTATATCCGAAACCTTACTCCGTGCCGTATTTTCGTCATCGTAACTATCTACACAAACCCGGTACAAACCGTTTTCGTTGACCAGAATTCCGGGATAAAAACCTTCGTGCATCAACTCACTTTTAAACTTTTGTGCATTCTGATACACACCAAAACTTCCAAGGATCACATAAAAACGCTTGCTGTCCAGAGATTTTTCTTCACCGGCAGGAACACTTACGCGTTCTTCTTTCACCACAATTTTCGGTGCATTGTCAATCTTAGCGGTTTCTGGTTCTTTTATTTGTTCGGGAGTTGTAGCTTCCGGCATCAAGTGTTGGGTTTGACAACCGAATACAAATGCCAGACTAAGTATGAAGAGGACTCTCAGAATTTTCATAAGTACAAAATTAAGAATAGGAATATGTAAAACGAATATAAGAATATTTTACCAGTTGCTTATCATTTCATTACACAGCTGTTGAAAAATATACCTCCCTGATGTCATACATCCGTTTCCCGAAAACAGGAAAAAGAAATTTCCGCAAAAAGAAAGTGGCACTTTCGTGCCACCATAATTATGCCATTGGATACTGGAAAATGGGAGTTCCGGCTTTTCCTTTTTCTTTCATCATCTTTATCTCTTCATCGGATAAGGGCTTGATGCGGGACGAAAGCTCCAGCGCCATTTTGAACAGTTTCTCGTTGCCCGGAGGAAGCGCAGCTGTAACCGGATGCGAAAGTGTGAACCGCAATCCCATCAAGGCTTCTTCCGGGTCGGTTAATGGTTGATACCAGCATTTGGGCACTTTGCTCGTTGTTCCTTCCGGATAGGGGCTTTTGGCCATCGCTTTTAATGCGAGAATTCCCATTTGTTTATCATGCGCCCTTTCCAGCACCTGCGGACCGAAGTTCCCGCCGTACCATGTCGTATAATTCACGGGAAACAGAACTGTATCGAAGTTGTGCTGATCCATCAGGGCATTGGCGGCCTCCACTGAATGAGCGGAAAAACCAAGGAAACGAACCTTGCCCTCATTACGAGCGGCCAGAAAAGTTTCCATAGCGCCACCCGGAGCGAAAATCTGTTTCACGTCATCGGGGGTCGTCACTGCATGCAACTGGTACAGATCAAAATGGTCGGTCTTCAGCCTTTTCAATGACTGCTCCAATTCTTTGCGTGCTCCGTCCCTGGAACGCTCCGTTGTTTTACACGCCAGAAAAACGTCCTTACGGTAAGGTTCAAGTGCAGGTCCCAGTTTGATTTCCGCATCGCCGTAACTGGGTGCCACATCAAAATAATTGATACCATGGTCGATGGCTTCGCTCACTCTGGAAGAAGCTTCCTTCGGTGTAGCATCCATTACGACAATTCCACCGAATCCTAACATCGACAATTTTTCTCCTGTTTTTCCGAGCGAACGTTTTTCAATCTGCCCGGGAGGAGTTTCCCTAATCATGCCAGCCAGATCAGCCGGGAAAAGACTGAGGAGAGGAACAGCTTCCGCCGTTGTTTTAATGAAATTTCGTCTTTTCATCATCATTGCATTTTTTTATTGGATTGTTCTACTTGCGACCGGTCTCGGCCGGAATACGTGTACATCAACATTGTGATTACACACAAAAACGTTTTTTGTTGATAGAACATTCGAGTGGAAATAAATCGTTTGAAACAGCATAGTCTAATGCTGACTTCAAATGGCACAAATAAAGTTATGATTTTTTAAGAAGGAATGGAATCAAACAACGGTTGATGTTTTAATGCCATCAGTATATTACTTAAAGAGAATACTTAACATACTTATGTACCAACATGACAAAATCACTTCCTTCGCCGGGGTGACTCCAGATTTCCAAACTGCCTTTGTTTTGAAGTGCAAGCTCCCGACACAGCTGCAAGCCTAAGCCGGTTCCCTTTTCGTTATTGGTTCCGGCTGATGTGAATTCAATTCCTTCCCGCAATTTTTTCAACGTCTCTTCATCAATCCCAATACCGTTATCCTTTACATGAATTTCGAGCATATTATCAGCTACAGATCGAACAAATACGTCTACCGCCCCGCCTTCGGGTGTAAATTTTATGGCATTGGAAATGAGGTTTCGGACAGCCAACTGAATGGAATTCGAATCAATAACGGCTTCGTAATCTTCCTTCAACTCAAGACTGAGTTCGATTGATTTTGCCTGTGCTGTCTGTTCCAACTGCTCCACGCTGTCCTTCAATATTTTTGTCAAACTATGCCTTTTCAACTCATACTTTACCTGGTTATTCCGGCTACGTCCCCAAACCAACAGATTATCGACCAGCCCCACGAGCGAACGGGCCGAGACCTTCAGCTCTTTTCTTAATTCCCGGCGGCTATCTTCGTCCAGTTCGTCGCTGTCCATCATATCCATTGCCTGTACAAACACGGCCAACGGTGAACGCAAGTCGTGTGCAATAATCGAAAACAGACGATTCCGGCTAACCACATCCTCTTTCAACTGCTCGTTTTGTTTCGAAATCGACCGATTTTTATGCTCAATCTCCTCTTTCTTCTGATTAATCTCTTCCGTTCGTTCTTCTACCAGCGACTCAAGGTTGGCATTGACAACTTCCAACTCACCCGTCAATTTCTTCTCGCTACGGATGGTCAGCACAAAACGCTTTAACAAGATGGCGGTTTCAATGTAAATGAATACTACAAAGCCATACTTCATCAGGTATCCACCGTAATGCACTTCAATGGCATTTGCGACCAATATATCATGTAAAATGATGACGAGAATTAAACTAATTCCGATTAAGTGATATCGGGCAAACAATACCTTTTCTTCTGCCAATTTCAGCGAGAAATAGAAAATCAGTAATCCTGAAAAGAAAACGAGTCCGTAGAAAATGAATAACGAATAGGCAAATATTCTTACCGGGAGAAAAAGGATCACCAGCCCACAAAATAAAGTTATATAGGTGAGTAGCCTGTTCCACGCATAAAAAGCCTGATTCCGGTAGAAGTAGTAGTAATACCAGTTGAAGAACATCAGGGCCAGGAAAGTCGACAAATATTCAATTCGGATAAGCCAGTCCCACGACAAAGTGAATATATCATTGACCAGAAAATTATCGTTCGCCAGACTGCGCAATACGACAAACCAAAGTGACAGGCTAAAATACAACAGCGATTTCTCTTCGCGATAGTAGAAAGCAAAAATGGAGTAGAAAATGCCAAAGGTTATCAGGAAAATCAACGCCGCGAAGACCAAATGCCCATGGCTATGAGCTTGCCGGGCAATGGAATGTGGTGTTCCCAAATAGATTGACTTCCAAAAGCCGCCCCGACGATGATGAAAATTCGAAACCTGTATGACTATATCAACAGGATTTTTGCCGACAACGAAGTTGACACGTCCCGGACGATAATGCGGAACGGATGAACCAATAGAAGTACCTACTTTACCGCTCGTGTAACTCAGGTGCCCGTCAATATAGAGTTTGAAAGCTGAATCGAAAATGGGAATCAGCAAGCTCAATGTATCATTTTCACCTCCTTCGATGTTCAGTCGGGCATAGTAAGTGGCATACCCCCTTCCGGGCAGAGATTCCCCATTCAGTGTATATTTGGTCCAATAAGCCGGGACATGGACCAATTCCGAAATTTCAGAAAAGGAGGACGCTGAGCCAAGACTGTCAGGAGAAACCAATTTGTGCCAAAAAAAATGCCAGGTGCCATCCAGTTTAACCGGCTCACCTTGCTTTATCTGAGTAATTGGAATATTTGCTTTACCATTTGAAACCAATTCAGCTCGCAAATGGCCCGGCAGACTACTCCAAATAATCAGTAAAAAAAGTATATACAGAGCACCTTTCTGTCTCATTTTTTCCTGGTAAAAAAACATACTAATGAATCACCCCAGCACATCAGAACAACCACCTGAAAACAAACCCGTAAAGCTAAAAATACTCGTCTGGCACCGGTCTCTCACTATGATGGTCATATTCCGTTTCAAAATACTAAAACGTACCAGCTGCACAAATATTCTTACAGGCTAATAATTTTCTCAGAAAAAAGTATGTCAGTGTGATTCGTTGGTAAGGTATTTACCTGAAATAAAGCGAACCGGGAACCAGGCTGCAAAGAAGCCGATGACCAGTACAGAGATGAAAATAGCGGTTACATCCATGGGGATGATTTTTACAGGATACGCGTCGATAATGAAGGAACTTCCGCCGGTAAGTTTCAGCAAACCGTATTGCTGCTGAATCCAGCTGACAGCCAGCCCGAGGAAAGTTCCGACGACAGCACCAATGATGGAAATGGACCAGCCTTCGAAGAGGAAGATTTTACGAATGAGACTGTGATTGGCGCCCATACTTTTCAGGATGTTGATGTCTTCCTTCTTATCGAGGATAAGCATGGTCAGCGAGCCAACAATATTGAACGATGCAATGAGTAAGATAAAGACCAGAATGAGATAAACAGCCCATTTCTCGCTTTGCATAATTTTGTATAGGTAGTCGTGTTGCTGGTACCGGTTTTTCACCACAAACTTATCGCCCAGCATCGCCTGGATTTTCTGCTGTACTTCCTTAACCGGAGCATCTTTCTTTAGCTTCAATTCGATGGCACTCACACCGGTAGGCATCTCGAACAAACGACGGGCAAATGCCATGGGAACGATTACATATTTTGAATCGATTTCCTGCTGAATACTGAATATTCCGGTAGGAAAAATAATATCATGATTGAAATTCCCTACCAGGCCCAACCCAGAGGTTCGCCCCCGTTGCGGAACATACACCTGAATGGGATTGATGAAGTTAAGCCCGACAGACAGGTAATAAGCTACTCCCTGACCTATCACGGCGTAATAGTTATTGGCGTCCTCCAGTTTAAACTTGCCGTCCACCAACATGGTATCGATGCCGGTCATTTGCTGGAACGACGGACTGACACCCATAACGGTGGCGATGTATTGCTGATTGCTGTATCGAAGCAGCGCGTTCTCCTCAATAATTTGAGCATAATCGGCCACCTCGGGAAGGTGACGCAATTGCTGAAAGACCGTGGTACTGTCCTGGAAACTCTTCCCTTCAGCAACCGTAATTTTCAGATCGGGATCGAACGATGAAAAAAGCGATTTGATCAAGCCGTCGAAGCCATTGAACACCGACAATACCACCACCAGCGCCATGGTTCCCACCGACATTCCCACGATGGAAATTCCGGAGATGATATTGATGATGTTGGTCTTCTTCCGCGAAAGCAGATAACGTTTGGCTATGTATAACGGCAGATTCATCGCTTTCCCTTTTTATTTCGATGGCTTTTCAGCTTTCACCATCAATCCGGTTCCGGTTTCATGCTTTCCGTGTACATCGAAGTAATTCAGCAAAGCTGAAACTGGGTAGGCAATCAGGTAATAAAAAGGTAGCAACACAAAGAAAATTTTTGAAACACCCAGCATCTGAATCGGATACTTCATGGAAAGACGCCAAGAGATTTTTCCCGGTTTCCCGTATGTGTAGCGAACATCAATGTCCGAAAAACCGGCTCTTTCCAGCTTTTCGCGAATATCTGTCACACCGTAGCCATCGCGCACGTGCTCGTCGATAAAACCATGGACATCTTCTTCATGGTCGTGATCGTGACTGTCGGACCCCCCTTGATCAGAAGGAGTGGAAATGAACAGCACGCCACCCGGCTTCAATGAAGCGTTAAAATTGCGGAACACCTGTTCGTCTTCCAGGATGTGCTCCATCACGTCCACCGACAGAACTAAATCGTAAACCTCCGATTCGTTGAATTTCGTCAGGTCGGCTTCCTCAAAATGCACCTGTTCTCCCTTACCAATACGGGTGAAAAACTGGTTGCAATCGGCAATCTGCTCCTCTTTAACATCCACTCCTTTTATCTGCGAAAGCGGAAAAAGACGGCTCATGCGATAAGTGTACTGCCCGAAACCTGAACCGGCATCAAGGATTTTCAGTTCTTTACCGGAATGTGATTTGCCCCATTTTTTCAGCTCACGGCTCACGTGCCAGGCACGCAGTAAAAGCATATCGAGCAGGGAATAGAAAACTTTGCGTAGAAAAGGCGTCCGGTTGAAAGCTTTTCCCAGAACGCGTTTGATCGGATCGTATTGCATGTGCCTGATATCGTTTTAAAATGGAGAAATCGTATTTATTTCAGCAGGTTGTCGAGATTTTCGATGTAATCGAGACTGTCGTCAAGAAAGAACTCCAGATCGGGGATAACCCGTAACTGGTGACGCACAATCCGTCCCAGTTCGCCACGCAGGTGGCCTTTCCGGTCATTGATGTTATCCAGAATCTCCTGTGCATTTTCGGACGGGAATATACTGAGGTAGCAACGGGCTAGCGACATATCGCGGGTCACCCTTACAACCGTTACGGTAATCAATTTTCCCCGAAAAAGCATCTGGCTTTCACGACGAAACAACTCGCTCATCTCCTTCTGAATCAACCGGCCAATCTTATTTTGACGGGTACTGTATTCTTTCATTTCTGTCTTCTTTCTTTTAGCTAACAAACATATGCCCGCAAATGACGGGAGCATTTCAATAACCTAAACAGGCTTCACTTGATTCATATGTCAGATTTTAAGCGCAAAGGTAAATAATTATGGCGGAAGATAATCTATCGCCAAAACACACCACTTCATTTATGAAAAGTTTTCGTTGCGTTTTTCACTTAACCATTGACTTTTCGCCGAATCACCGTATATTTATATGTGCAGACATACTGTCTGAATCATTTATTAATCGTGAGTAACATCAAATTCGTTTGTCAGAATTACGAATATGACCATCCAATTCATTTAAGTACTTTATGAAACTCAAAATCGACCACAACAGTTCAAAGCCCCTGCATGCCCAGGTTGAAATCATGTTGCGTAAACTGATGGAAAAACCCGAGTACCAGGAAGGCGCCTATCTGCCCAAAGAGGTTGATTTAGCTAAAAAATTGGGCATTTCGCGGAATACGGTCAGACAAGCTATCAATAAGCTGGTTTTCGAAGGGCTTCTCGTCCGGAAAAAAGGACAGGGAACCACCGTCGCCAAAAACGGAAATCATACACTGCAGGAAACCGGCAAGGCTGTGGCCCGTGAGGCGATGATAGATGAAGAGCCACTTACCGATTTACAAACTCAAATAACCCGCGAGGATGCCAATGAAGCCTTAGCCAGTTTCATGCAAATACCGGAAGGAACGCCGGTTTTGAAAATCAGCAGACTGCAGGGAAAGGATGATGCCCCTATCGTCTTTCTCGAAAGTTATCTGCATCCAAGGCTGGAACTGACCGGTGAAGAGGATTTCTCCAGGCCATTACACGAATTGCTAACGAAGGATTTATCGATAGTACCATCGCTTTCGCGGGAAAAAGTAGAGGCTAAGACCGCATCCACCATCACGGCCAAACGGCTGGGAATAACCACCATCGATCCCGTACTGGTTCGGGAACGCTATCTCTACGATACCGAAAACCTGCCTGTTGAATTCTCCATTAGTTTTTTCAACGCCTATAAATACGCGTATAATATTGAGATTCAACACGAATAGATCAGCTTGCCAATCAATAAGATTCTCTATTTAAAACGAAGACGGAATTTTCCGTTCTTTGTTGTTATATCTCTGGTTGACGACTTCACCAACCCTTTATGTTTAAACATAGAATTTTCGAATGGAAGCACTGGCAACATACGGTTTAATTGGCTTATTTGTAGCAGCCTTTGTAGCGGGAACGCTCATTCCGTTTAATTCGGAAATCGTGCTGAGCGCTGTTTTGGTGGCCGGTGCCGATTTAACCACGGCGCTCATCGTCGCTACAGTTGGCAATACTCTGGGCGGACTGGTCACCTATTACATGGGGCACATCGGGAAACCGGAGTGGTTGGAAAAGTATGGTAAGGTAAAACACGAAAAACTGGTGGAGATAAAACCTCAGCTCAATCGCTACGGACCCGCTGCCGCTACGCTGTCGTTTGTTCCCGGACTTGGAAATGTTATTATTCTCGGACTCGGCTTTTTCCGCATTGCGCCGTTCTGGAGCTTCATTTTTATGACATTTGGTAAACTTGCCCGTTACGCTGTCTGGGGATATGCCACTGATTTAGTGATTTAACACCCCAAAAAAAGATCGAGCGAACTGAACCAACTGTTGCCTAAATGGTTGTATCTTTTTACACGGGAATGAATTTGTTGCAACTTGAATAATACCCCTATCCAATGAGTCCATGCGAAAGCTCATTTTGAATATTGCCCTAAGCCTCGATGGTTGTATTGAAGGCCCGAACGGTGAATTCGACTGGTGTTTCACTGATCAGGACTACGGAATGACCGAATTCTTGAAGCAGATCGACACCTTGTTGATGGGAAGGAAGAGTTACGAAATCTTAACAACTACTTCCACGGATCCTTTTCCCGGTAAAGAAATGATCGTTTTTTCGAGAAGACTAAGAAATCTCCAACCTCCGGCACGACTTCATCAGGGAAACCTGAAACATACAGTAACACAATTAAAAATTCAAACTGGCAAAGATATCTGGTTATTCGGCGGTGCCGACATCGCCGGCCAGTGCCTCGATTTGGGGTTGGTAGACGAAATGCAACTGGCTGTTCATCCACTGTTCATCGGCAACGGGAAATCATTGTTCCAGTCGTTGCACAGGCACAGCCGTTGGAAACTAAGCGAAATAAAACGATTCGATACAGGCTTGATTCAACTCTTCTACAAGAAGGATCAGTAGTCAGAAACAGTTATTCAGGCTATTCATTTTAATGACATCAATAACCTCACGTTATTGATTATAATCGAATTGTATTTGTACATCCGACTGATTACCACTTATTTTGACACCATACATCAACTATTTCAATTATGTTGATAATTAAAGTCTTTCCTATCGGGAAAAACATAACCGAAACGATAAAATAAGACAACTATGAGCCTTCAGATTTTAGTATTTGGGTTCCTCTTCGGAGCCATTCTTCAGCGGGCACAGCTGAACAAGTACAACACCATCAGCGGGATGGCCACACTGGAAGATTACACCGTGGCTAAAGCCATTCTCGTCGCCATTGGGTTGGGTGTTATGCTCATCAATTTCGAAATCGGAACCGGCCAGGCACTCTATCACGTGAAACCGTTCATCGCCGGTGGCATAATGCTGGGCGGATTGATTTTCGGAGCAGGTATGGCCATACTGGGTTACTGCCCCGGAACCATGGCAGTCTCGCTGGGCGAAGGCTCCATCGATGCCTTAGTCGGTATCGTTGGTGGATTGCTGGGCGGCGTTGTGTTTACAGCTGTTCTGCCAGCCATCAATCCTATTCTGGGTCCCGATTGGGGGAAAATTTCCCTTTACACCATCATGGGAGGTCAAACAACGTATCTTTTTTATTTTATCACAATGTTGCTGGGAGCCGGGTTTATTCTGCTGGCGTTTTACTTCGACAAGAAACATAAAGCCCCGAATTACCGCTGGTTGTTTGCCGGTTTGGCTTTAGCGGTTCTTAATGCAATGGTCTTCCTGAAGGTGACTTCTAACCGTCCCATTGGCGCCTCAACCAGTTATCCGTACGCTGCCAACCAGCTCACAGGAATGACCGGCAACGACTATTTCAGCAAAATTGCTACTCCCGGTCATTGGGAAATGATCTTCCTGCTGGGCGCCATGATCGCCGGACTGGTTTTTTCGCTCATGTCGAAAGAATTCAAAATTACAGCCATTCACAGTCGCTGGGAGCATTATAAAGGCAAATCAGTTAGCAAACGACTGGTTGCGGCTTTCATTGGCGGATTTATCCTCATCTTCGGAGCACGTGTGGCCGGAGGTTGTACCAGCGGACATATTCTTTCGGGGGGCATGCAATTGGCCGTGAGCAGTCTGGTATTCGGCATCTTCGTTTTTGCCGGCCTGCTCATTACCGGAAAATTGTTCTACAAGAAAAAGTAACTTCCACTTAAATAACCCATTCGGGGAAAAACTCCTTTCTATGTTCGAACATATTGAAAGGAGTTTTTTTTTAAGGAAGTGCCAGACGCCAGACAGAAGAAATTCCAGGTTTTAGGTTGCAATTAGAAGGGTTCCTGTCATTCCTATGGTTACAGTTGTTGTGCTCCAATCGACAACACCGCTATTGCGGTCGAAACGCCTCCCGTGTTTCAACCTTCACCCGCTCGCGACCACTGAAGGCGCATCCGCACCCTGATCCCGGAGTGCCCTCAAAGCATCATTCTACCCCAAACCATCCCTCAATTTTCCATTGTTCCCTTTCCCTGTATCATGGCGGAAGCCAAATACCAGTTAGCGGAGTCTGACCACTACTTAGCGGGCAGTCCCCACCAGTCAGCGGAGTCCGCCCACCACTTAGCGGACGATCCCCACCAGTGGTTACCCCCGGGTGTGGGCCGGCCGCCAACGCTATGGTACCGGTTCGCTTTATGGAAGTGGTGTGGTTTGCCGCCGACCGAAAAAGACATATAACAAAGCGCCTAAATCGCCCGGTTAAAGGCTCTTATTTTATTATCATTTCGTGATTTTTCTATTGCAAAATCACGACACTTGCGACCAGATGAAAAGCTATCCATCTCACTTTTTTCGGGTTACCAACATAAAGTTTTCGTCATCCCGCCAATCGCTTTTGTAACCCGTTGGATATCCTCAGCCAAACATATACCTTAGAATGGTTCAAAACAGACTTGACAACTGACAATTAAATACTATGAAAAAGCTTTTCACTGCTTTTGCGGTACTCGCATTCGGGCTGATTCTTTGGTCCTGTCAGCCGCAAAAGAAAGAGGCCGCAGTGCTAACGGCTCCGGCCGGTGACCGTCCCACGAAAATTATGAAGGGTGGCGAAACAGTGCTTCCCAACGGACGACTCATTACACCTTTCGGGAACACCTTTACGGTAGCTCCACACCCGTTTGGTTTAACACTCAGCCACGACGGAAAGGTAGCCGTCACTGCCAACTCGGGAACATCGCCGCTTTCTATCTCTATTTTAAAGAAAATCACCTCTAAAAAGCCGGATATCCGGCAGGTACCTCCTGGTCCTTCGACCGACCGTGGCGTGCTGGCTTCGGTGTTCATGGGACTGGCCATTTCGCCGGACAATCAAGTGGTGTACGTAGCGGGCGGACAGACCAACCAGATTTACCTGTTCGACATGAACACCGGTGCCAGACTCGACTCCATCGACTGCAACGTGATGGCCGATGGCGAGAAAACGCCTTATGGTTACATCGGCGACATGGTGCTGAGCAAGGATGGCAAAACCCTTTACGCTGTCGACCAGATGAATTTCCGCCTCATCATCGCGGACACGCAGACGAAAGAGGTATTGTATTCGGTTCCTACCGGACGATATCCATTCGGGGTCACCCTCTCGCCCGACGAAAGCAAAGCATACGTGGCCAACGTAGGTATGTTCGAGTACAAGAAGATTGATGACATCGAGTCGGAACACAAGATTGACAAGGCGTTGAAGTTTCCGGCGTTTGCTTACGGCTCGAAGGAAATGAAAGAAGGCACCGTCATCGACAGCATGAAGGTGCCGGGCCTCGGTGATCCGAACGTTCCCGAGTCGTTCTCGGTGTGGGCCGTATCGCTGAAAGGCACGCCACATGTAACGGCCAAAATAAAAACCGGAACAATGGTCGGAGCCAAAGTGGAAGGTATTCCGGCCGTGGGCGGTTCGAGTCCAAACTCGGTTGTGGCCACCGATAAATACGTTTTCGTGAGCAACGGAAATAATGACAATATATCCGTTATCGATGCACAGAAGGATACCATCGTCAAGGAAATCTACCTGAAACCAGCCGACCCGCTCAAACATTTCCGCGGAGTCATTCCGTTTGGACTGGCGGTTTCTCCCAAACAGAAAAGATTGTACGTGGCCGAATCGGGTATCAATGCCGTGGGTGTGATTGATATCCCGACATTGAAAGTTCTCGGCCACATTCCGGTAGGCTGGTTCCCATCGAAACTGAAGGTAACGCCTGACGGGAAAAAGCTGATTGTGGCAAATGCCAAAGGGTACGGTGCCGGTCCAAACGGAGGAAAAGACTTCAAGGAAGGCCCCGAAGGAACCTACATTGGTAACCTGATGAAAGGAACCGTGACGGTGATGAACATTCCGGACGACCGGGAACTGGCTGCTCTGACGCAAAAGGTCATTAGCAACAACTTTAAAATTCAAACCGTGAAAGAGGCCATGAAAGGCCGCGAGAACAATCCTATTCCGCTTTACGGCGGACAGAAAGAAGCACCCATCAAGCACATTGTTTTCATCTCGAAAGAGAACCGCACGTATGATGAGATTCTCGGTCAGCTGAAAAAGGCCAACGGTGACCCGACCCTGGCGCGCTACGGAAGTGACGTGAGCTTTACCAACCACGAAGGCACCATGAAAGTGGAGCACGCCACCGTGATGCCCAATCACCTGAAACTGGCCCGACAATTCGGCATCGGCGATAACTTCTATGTGGATTCGGATGTATCGGCTGACGGACACCGCTGGCTCGTGAATACCTATCCCAACGAGTGGGTGGAAACCTGTACGCCGGCCAGCTACGGAGGCAACCGCCGTTACAATCCGGAATCGACGGCACCCGGTGCTTTGGCCATGAACGGCGCCGCGGGAGCCATCTATCCTGAAGATTACAACGAGGCAGGTTCGCTGTGGGACCACCTGGAACGCAACAAAATCGACTTCTACAACTTCGGGTTCAGCGTGATGTTCGAGCCGGCTTTCTACGACAAGTCGTACAAGTACACCGGCATTAAGCAGTTTGCCAACTTCCCGGTGCCGCAGCCCATCTTCACCCGCTCATCGAAGATGTACCCGACATTTAACATGAACATCCCGGACCAGTTCCGCATCAGCCAGTTCATCAAGGAATTCAATCAGAAATGGATCAACAGCAACGATACGATGCCGAGCGTAATGACGGTCATCATTCCCAATGACCACGGCGCCGGCGAGCGGCCCGACGAAGGTTATCCTTTCCGCGAAAGCTACATGGCCGACAACGACCTGGCAGTGGGACGCATTGTCGAATTCCTGTCGCACACGCCGTACTGGAAGAATATGGCGATTGTAATTACCGAGGACGATGCGCAAAACGGGGTTGACCATGTGGATGCGCACCGTAGCGTGCTGATGGTGATTTCACCTTACGCGAAACATCATTATGTGGGCCATGTGCATTACAGTTTTGGAAGTATTTTCAAAACCTTCTGGAATGTGCTGGGACTACCTTACCTGAACCAGTACGATGCCGGCGCTACCGATCTGGCGGATATGTTTACCGACAAGCCCGACTTTACACCATACGAAGCCGTTCCGGTAGACCAACGCATTTTCGATCCGAAGAAAGCGCTCGATCCGCTGGACGAAAACTTTGACTGGGCCGCCCTCAACAAGGGCACGAAACTCGACGACCCGGATGACATGGTGAAAGACCAGAAGGAACAGCCGGAGTACCGGACGGAAGATCAGAAATGAATGGAATCCCGAGAATTCGGGAGATAATGGAAAATTAAAGTCCCTGAGGTTTCGGGGACTTTAATTTTGTCTAAAGTCTCATCATACAGCGGCGAAATATTCAGTTTTCTATTGCTTAATTGGAATCGGTTGATACTCCTCTTCAGATGTCTGGTGAAGTACTCCGATAAACTTGAAATCAACTCCGTCTGTCTTTTTCATCAAAATACGTAGAGGAATCGTAGGAGTTATCCCTCTTGGAGCTCTCATCAATTGGGCATTAACAACCCTTCCATTATTTAATGGTACCCCCTTGTTAAATCCACCGACAAACATGTTCTCGTTCGGTAATTCAAACTTCAATTCACCGTCCTCATTATCAACCAAAATCAGAAAATTTGGAATGGGTTCCAAATAATAATTTGCTGCTATTTTTATTTCAAGTTCATTTTCCGACTTCTGTGTTAATTCAAATGTCAAATTTGAAAATACATTATTTGATGAACTAAAAGTTGAATTTCCTTGGATCACATTTACCATTTGCCCTATTGAAGCATCCAATCCATTAGAATATAGATCAATATATAGACTCTGCGAAAGTATGGCTGGCATTGAAGATGAATCGAGTCTAACTGGAATTACCTTACACTTTCCATTCGATGCTTTAAAAATGGCATTTTGCCATTCCATTTTGACCATGTTACTTTTCAAACTATTGGCCGAAACGAAAAAGAAAAAATGCGTAGTTTTTTCCAACCCCTCATTCATTTTATCAATGATACCATCACCTGGTTGCATTGACCAAGAATCATAAAAAACCTGATCCTGTCCAAATATATCAGCAAGCCTGATTGCAATAGGTTCAATAATACCCTTGTCGTTATGATTGTGACTTAAAAAGATCATCTGCCTGTTTATTGAAAATGATTAATCTAAAGTTACTTCTCCACACACAAATAATTGGAACGATAGTTTTCTTTTGCTCTATTCCGATATAAAAGCAAATTTAGTTTTTTGTCAATTCCTTTTTTGAAATCCAAATAGACTCGCTTGGTTTTATTACCAAAACATCTATTGGGCCTCCGACGGTCTTGGCTCTTGGTAAAAACCTAACCGAGTCTATAGTTGTACGAATTGCATACACGGCGAAATCTATAGCATCTTGTAACGTAAAAAATTGCCACGGAATAGGAAAAAATGGTAATTGTTGGTAATCCCCATTTTCATCTCTCGAAAAGACAGGCTGTATTAATCGGGCAAGAATATCCCCTTCTCCACCCCATGCTGCTCCCTGAGTCGGATCGCCATTGGGTAAATCGGTGTTCTTGATTTGAACTAAATCATGTAATGGAGCAACCTGATATACCATTTGCTTAAGACCATATTCTGTGTCATCATATCCCGCGACATGAAATCCAACATCAGGAATAGGATCAAATGTTCTAAAATGAGTATTTAAATCATTTGCAAATTCTGAAACAGAAGGATCTTCTGATTCATGTTCTCGAATAAATTTCTCTATAAAACTACTAACTGGGGCACCTTTAATATCTGCTTGGCCAAAAGTAGAAATACCTATTTTGTCTTGGAAGAGAAACGTTTTATTATTAGAATCACTCATTCCTGCTGCCAAAAGCAGTTTTTTCCCATCAGGAGTTTGTTGCTCGGAATTAATAGTAACACGGCTATCCGATGCCATTACAATTCCGTCTCGCGTATAAAGTGTAATAATAAACGACATAGCTTTTGCTTATTAAATTATAATTGTACACAATTTTAAATAGTCAAAAAATAATATTCCCTAAATAATGACTACTCAGAAAAAACAGTAGTGAAGCTTATCCTCATCAATTGTTTTTTTGTCTGTCTTTAAGCATCTAATTTACATTTTTATGTTTATACGCTTTACCAAAATTATAAGTTCTTCAGCATAACTTATTATAATAAAAACAAAAAACCGCCTGATAGGCGGTCTCCAATCACTTCATATGGGCTCATTTCTATTCTTCTTTTACCGCCCCCACTTCCTCATCAATTAACGCTATCAGCGTTTTGATATCCTCCTGGGCCTGGTTGTAGGCACCTTCTTTGCCTTTGGTGAGGAAGAGGCTTTCGATGAGAAAGGCTGCCATACAGCCATAAAAAATCCCGGTTTTAAAACCGGGAAATGATAGCCGTCAGGATCAAGCCCAGACCGAGACCACCAATGAGACAGCCCACAAAGGCCAATGCAGATGTTTGCAGGAAAAAGAATCCGATACCCAACCCCAGCAGTAATCCGCCACCAATAGCCCAGGTACTCTTGTCTTCAATTTCGCTTTTTTCGTTCATTTTTAGTTCCTCCGTTTACGTTTATCGTTCATCAATTAGTTGGAAATCAATTAAAGTTATGACTGTTGCAGCATTTTTGCAATTTCGGGACGAGTGGTTTTGATACGTTCGTAGTCCAGTTTCAGTCCAAGCGGACCAAATACCTTCCCGAAATAATCGTAAATACCTTTCACCGCTTCGAAGGGAACCTGTACGGATTCGAGGGCTGTAGAGCCGGCGTTGTTTTTAATGGATGCATCAGCACCATGTGCCAGCAACGCCTCAACAATTTCCGTACGGCAGAAGAATGCAGCCGTATGCAAAGGCGTGGAACCATCGTTGTTCCGAAAGTTGACATCGGCTCCCGCTTCAATCAAGGCCAGCGCCATTTCTTTCCGGCCAAAGGTGGCTGCCGTTATCAGCGGACTCGAACCGCCGGAAGGTTCTTTGATATTCAGGTCGGAACCCGCTGCGATGTGCCGCTGAACAGCTTCCATATCACCCAGAATGATGGCTTCATGCAGACTGACTTCCGGCGCGGTTTTTATTTCTACCTGCTTTGCCGGTTGTACCGTCTCTGCAGTAGCCGGTTTCTCACTTCCCAATACAATGAAGGCAAACAACCCGCCTACCAATACGGCAACGGTAGCCAGTTTTAGTGCGACATTCGGCTGGAAAACCCGGTGGTACACGATAACCAGCAAATTGCTCACGGCGTATGTCAAAATGGTCAGTACGGCGTATTTGACCAACGCCGGAACAGGCGCATGCATAAGGCCAACCGCAATCAATCCCATCACGATAACGTGAATGATGTACACCGAATAAGAGCTTTTATTCAATTCGTCCGTCAGCCAGTTGGTCTTGTTCAAACTGAAACGGAACGCATGGATCAATACATACAGGAAGCTCAGCATCGAAAGCATGGATGATACATTGTACAAAAGCCTGTCGACGAACGGGGAAACGAAGTAAAAATTCCTTCCGGGATTGATGATATTGAAGAACAGGTTCAACGCTACCGCCGTGAAAACCAGCAATGAGAAGGTCAATACCACATTTGATTGTATGTACAGCTTTTTATTTTTCGTGTTCGACTCAAACACTTTCAACTTATTGCAGAGGGTTCCCAACAGGAAGGACATGAAATAGATCAACAACCTTTCCCGCTGAAAATCGAAAACTGCTGTGTGCGTCCAACCTCTCAACCCGGCCTCGGAAATGACCATGCCGTAAAGCACCCCAAACAAGAAAGTCAAAACCACACCCGTTTTCAGTGAAATTTTGAATGATAACAGGTTGAGTTTGTCAAGTGCCAGGTAAATCATCTGGAACAGAAACAGGATGGGTAAAAACCACAGCCAGTTCTGGGTCGGATTATTGGCAAAAAAGTACAGATCGGTTCCGGCCCGTTGGAACACATGGAAATAGGTGTACCAGGCTTCCTGCGGCAGTCCTCTTGAGAAAAGGAAGATCGCTTTGTAGGCCGGAATCAAGGTAACTACGGCAATTAACCATGGAACCATGATTCGTTTCAGTTTCGATTTCACGAAACCCCAGGTGTTTTTACTTTTTAATGAATATGGAATAAAGTATCCGGAGATGAAGAAGATACTGAACATCACAAAGAGGTCCAGGTACATGCGTAATAATCCAATGGAATTATTCTTTACCGGATCGACTACGATCCAATTTCCTTCGAGAACTTGTTCATAAACCAAACCGGCGTGCAGCAGCACCACCAGAAAGATGAGGAAGGTCCTCAGATTGTCCAAAAAATAGATTCGTGTTTTCATGACCGCATCGTTTAAATTTCAACTTCTAATTGACAGTGTAAAGTTCTGTCAGGCGCTGGCGCAAAGCCTATCACCCATGCGGTGAATCGTATCAAGTTTGAAGAAGCCATGAAAATTATGACGCAGGCATATCAATTATGACGCAAACGGCGACGAAACGGCCTGAAATGGGGGTTTAAAACTTTATGCGTAACTTTTGCACAAAATACCTGATGCGAAACTGACCATGCCCGAATCCGGAACCATAGAAAACGAATTTTTAAGCAAAGCGACGGCCATTATCGAAGAGAATTTGTCGAACGAGCAGTTCGGTGTGTCGGAGCTGGCGAACGAAATGGGCATGAGCCGTTCCAACCTTCTCCGCAAGGTGAAAAAGCTGACCAATCTTTCGGCCAGTCAGTTTATTCGTCAGGTACGCCTGGATGCAGCTATGGAACTGCTGAAAGAAACGTCGCTGACTACCTCGGAAATTTCGTACCGGGTGGGATTTGGCAGCACCTCTTACTTCATCAAATGCTTCCGCGACCAGTATGGCTATCCGCCCGGCGAAGCAAAAGGAAAGGCTTCCGCCGAAGAAGAACCGGACCGGGCCGACCTTCCGAAAAAAAAGAGAAGTCTGGTTTGGCTGTGGGCCGTTATTCTGGTTGTCATTACGGCCAACATCATCTACCTCATCATCGGGCCGATGGCCCAAAAGCCCAAAACACAGGAGAAATCCATCGCGGTGTTGCCTTTTATCAACGACAGCAACGACTCCACCAACGTGTACATCATCAACGGCGTGATGGAATCCATCCTCAACAATCTTCAAAACATCAAACATATGCGGGTCATTAGCCGCACTTCCGTGGAAAAATACCGTCACCATCCCGAACTCATTTCCGAAATCGCCAAAGAGCTCAACGTGACCTATGTGGTGGAAGGCAGCGGACAGAAAATCGGGGATCACATCCGGCTGAATGTCCAGCTAATTGAGGCCAATGGCGACAAACACTTGTGGGCGGAACAATACAACCGCGAAACGAAGGATATTTTTTCACTGCAAAACGAAATCGCTAAAAACATCGCTGAGAAAATCGAAGTCATCATCACGCCGGAGGAAAGGAAACGCATCGACAAAGTACCCACAAAGAATTTGGTCGCTTACGACTACTTTCTGAAAGGAATGGACTACTTCCACGAAGGAACCGGTGAAGGCCTGAAAAAAGCCCTCCCATTGTTCCAAAAGGCGGTAGAACACGACCCGAAGTTTGCCCGCGCTTACGCCGATATCGCCATTGCATACTATTACCTGGACATTAACCAAACGCATAAGCAGTACAGCGAAGAGATTAACGAAAATGCCGACAAAGCGCTGCTATACGATGCACAATTGCCACAAAGTTTGATAGCCAAAGCGCTCTCGTACATGCACGGTAAGGAGTATAAGCTGGCAGAGCCTTATCTGCAAAAGGCGCTGGAATATCATCCCAATTCTGCCATCGTCATCAACCTCCTGTCTGATTTTTATTCGACTTACTCCCCCAACACGGAGAAGTACCTGGAATATGCCTTGAAAGGCACCCAACTGAACATTGCCGCCAACGATTCGGTGACAGCCAGCTTCATTTTCCTCCACATCAGCAATGCATTCATCCAGAGTGGCTTTGTGAATGAAGCTGAAAAATATATCAACAAGTCACTTGCTTATCATTCCGATAATCTCTACTCTCAATATGTGAAAGCATACATACAGTATGCCCGGAATCCAGACTTACAGAAATTGCGAAATCGTCTGATTGCCGTGCTGAAAAAGGATACGACCCGGCTGGATGTGTTGCAGGAGGTGGGAAAAATCTGTTACTACCAGCGTGATTACGAAAGCGCTTATCGCTATTACAAACCGTTCATTGCTGCCAAAGAGAAGTATCACCTGGCGATTTTCCCGGGCGAAGACGCCAAGATTGGACTGGTACTGGCCAAAGTAGGACAAACTGCCAAGGCAGCTGAATATTTGCAGAATTACAAAGCTTTCGCTGAAGGCGACCAATCCATCTACAAGCACTTAAGCCTGGCGATGTATGAAGCCTACGAAGGCAACACAGCTAAAGCAATTGAACAGTTGAAACTGTTTTCACAACAAGATGATTACCACTACTGGGTGGTTCTATTCCTTAAGATCGACCCGCTCATCGATAACGTGAAAGACAACCCCGACTTCAAGAAGATTTTGCATACCATCGACAGCAGATTTCAGAACCAACACCGCGAAATGAAAGCCTCGCTGGAGGCAAAAGGGGTGATATAAGTCAAAACAATGTTCTTCCTGACAATTACATGCATTTCTCTTTACCGGATCAAAGCTCTCAAATCCGGCAACTAATTTCCCTCAGTCAGAAATTGATTTCTCGTATTCTGGAATTCATTTCTCACATCGGACAAAACATGTCCCTTGTTTAGAATCCTTATCTCGTATCCGGAGATGTATTTCTCCTGTTCAGAATCTATTTCTTACATCCGGCAAGACATTTCTCTCGTTCGGAAACCTATTTCTCTTATCCGGCAATGTATTTCTTCCTTCTGATCATGTATTTCCCGTTTACCGGAAGGCATTTCGAGCAAATGGGAACTGTTGTATCAAGAACTTACAGTATTTCCTTAAAGCCGTCAAGTAGCATCTGTACAGCCATCATCACCAAAATCATTCCCATGAAACGTTCGAGGGCAATCAATCCTCGCTGTTTCAACACTTTGATGAGGGCTGGTGCCACCAACAGGATAATGAAGGACATGATCCAGGCAATCACCAGGGAAAGGACTAAGCCGACACGGTTCGCGGGACTCCCCTGGCTCATCAGGATTAACATGGACAGGACGGATGGCCCGGCTATCATCGGAATGGCAATAGGAACAAGAAAAGGTTCGCCTCCGGGTGTTTGGCCCATCACTCCTTCCGGTTTCGGGAAAATCATTCGTAAGCCAATAATCAAAAGGATGATTCCTCCGGCGATGGTCACGGCCTCTTTTTGCAAGTGCATAAAATTCAGCAAGGGCTTTCCGGTGAAAATGAAAAATACCAAAATCCCCAGAGCAATCAGCAGCTCCCGGATGATGATGGTCCGCTGACGTTTAAGCTCAATTCCTTTCAGCACCGCCAAAAGTATGGGTATGTTGCCAATCGGGTCCATGAGCAAAAACAACAAAACGGCTGCCGACCAAATAGTATTTCCTGTGTCCATGATGGTTAAAATTGATTAGGTTAAGACTTTCGTCCAAATTAGAATAGAGAACAAGATTCCGACAGAATAGTTTCCGGCTGAATTTGCCTTTGCAATAATAAGCAAACCCGCCAGGTTTTGGAAACCTGACGGGTTGAGCAGCGGGAACGAATTCCCCTATGATATCATTTACTGAAACAGGTTCTTGTTCGGTTCCGGTCCCATTTCAAAAACCAGCGTATCGCCGTTCATAATTTCTTCCTGCGTGATGTACGAACGGTGCAACTCCTGTCCGTTCAGTTTTACCGACTGCACATACAGGTTATCCTCCGAAGCATTCGGTGCTTTTACGGTGAACACCTTGCCGGGAGCCACCGTAATTTGCGCCTCCTGCACGATGGGCGAACCCAGCTGATATTGCTGGTCGGAAGGACTGACCGGATAAAATCCCATGGCGCTGAACACATACCACGCCGACATCTGTCCGCAGTCTTCGTTTCCACAAAGACCATCGGGTGCGTTGTAGTACATCTCGGTTTGAATCTGACGGTTCAGTTCCTGCGTACGCCACGGCTCACCAGCATAGTTGAACAGGTAGGTAATATGGTGACCGGGCTCGTTCCCCTGTGCATATCCACCAATCAAACCAGAAATATCGGGTGACGCTTCGGCGCCTTTTACACCATGCTTCAGCGCAAAAAGCGTATCGAGTTTATTGGCGAAAGCATCTTTGCCGCCCAGCAAATCAATCAAACCGGGCACATCCTGCGGCACTTCCCACAGATACTGCCACGCATTTCCTTCGGTATAATCGCTCTGGCGATGTTTCGAATAAGCCGGATCGAAATCGCCTGTCCAGCTGCCATCTAATTTTTTCCCACGGAAGAAACCGGTTTTGGGGTCGAAAATATTTTTGAAATTCCGCGACCGCTTCAGAAAGTAATTGTAATCATCGGTCTTGCCCAATTTCTTCGCGACAAGCGCCACGCTGTAATCGTCTATGGCATATTCCAGTAATTTGGAAACCGACTCGTTCACCTTATCGGCCGGGATGTAGCCAAGCTTTTTGTAGTAATCCAGTCCGTCGCGATCCGACATCATGGTATTCTTCATCGCTTCATAGGCTTCTTCACGGTCGAAATTGCCTATGTTTTTCAGAATGGCTTCACCAACGACCGGTACGCCGCTGTTTCCTACCATGCAGAAGGTTTCATTGCCTTCGAGTTCCCAAACAGGTAACAGGCCGGTCTGCTTGTAATGGTCGAGCATGGTTTTCACCATATCGTTCACCCGGTCCTGATGCATAACCGTAAACAGCGGATGCAGCGCGCGGTAGGTATCCCAAAGCGAGAACACGGTGTAGCGATTATAACCTTTCGCCTTCAGGGTACTGCCGTCGACACCTTTAAAATCGCCGTTTTTGTCCGAAAAAAGTGCAGGTGCAACCATCGTATGATACAACGCGGTGTAGAAGGTCGTCTTCTGATCGGGGTCGTTCGATTTGATGCGAACTTTATCCAGCTCTTTTTCCCATGCATCGCTGGCTGCCTGGTGTACTGCATCGAAATCCCAGTTCTCCGGTGCCGATGTGAGGTTGGCTATGGCATTGTCCACCGAAACGGAGGAAATTGCCACTTTCACCATCACATGGTTTTCGCCGAACGTGAATACGCCCACTTTCTCGGCATCCGTCGGTGCATCGAAAATTTTTGATTTCTGAATTGGGGCACTGAACCGGGCTACGAAGAAAACGTGCTGGTCGGCTGCCCAACCGTGCGAAAAACGTTTCCCGGTAATGGTATGATCATCCACTACCGTGATGGCGGTTTCGTAAGGTTTGTCCCAGTTGATGGCGAAACCGAGGTTCAGCATGATGTTGTGCTCTCCCTCGTCGGGAAAAGTATAACGCTGCCACCCGGAACGCTCGGTCACCGTCATTTCGGCCCGCACATCGCGATCCTGCAATGTCACGGCATAATATCCCGGTGAAGCCATCTCTTCGTCGTGCGAGAAAGTAGCTGCATACTTTTTGGTAAAGTCAGCATTTTTTTCACCCGGCTTGTAGGTTACGGGCTCATTCACCGGAAGGAAAGAGATATCGGCCAGATCGCCGATGCCGGTTCCGCTCAGATGCAAATTGGAAAATCCGGAAATGATGCTGTCGGAATAGTGATAACCTGAACACCAGTCCCAGCCCGAAACGCCGTTATCGGGGCTCAACTGTATCTGTCCGAACGGATAAGCCGCTCCCGGATAGGTATGTCCGTGGCCGGCGGTTCCGATAAACGGGTTGACAAAGTCGGTCAACCGCTCCGGTTGCTGCACTGTCTTCTTTGTTGGTTGGCAAGCCACTGCCAACAACATAATCCCGGTAAGTAAAGGAAGAATGTTACGAATCATTGGTCACAAAAGTTTGTTTTACAAATAGGATAAAAATTCACTGATAAAAATACCGAAAGTTCCAGAATAGACTAAAAATTATAAAAGTAAATCCATTTGAAAACATTTCTCGTTTACGAATTTCCTACCTGCAATGATTCAAACCGGAAACAATTGCCTAAGCCGGAGCCGATTCATCCTTCCCCTTTCGGGAACATTTGCTATTTTTGCATCTGTTTTTATTCATCCGTAAATCATAACAACACAACGATATGAACTCCAAAGTACCAACAGTCGTCAGCGGAATCCGCTCAACCGGCAACCTTCACCTGGGAAACTATTTCGGGGCTGTGAAGAATTTCGTGCAGATGCAGCATGACATGAACTGCTATTTCTTTATTGCCGATATTCACTCGTTAACCACACACCCGCATCCCGATCACCTGTACCAGAATGTACGACAGGTACTTTCGGAATACCTGGCCTGCGGACTCGATCCGGAAAAAGCCACGCTGTTTATACAAAGCGATATTCCGGAAATTACCGAAATGTACACTTTCATGAACATGAATGCGTACCTGGGCGAGTTAGAAAGAACGACTTCATTTAAAGATAAGGCCCGGAAGCAACCCGATAATGTGAATGCCGGCCTGTTGACCTACCCGGTGCTGATGGCGACCGACATTATTATCCACAAAGCACACTTTGTCCCGGTAGGAAAAGATCAGGAGCAAAACCTGGAAATGGCGCGTACATTTGCCCGCCGTTTTAACCGGATGTACAAGGTGGAAGAGTTTCCCATTCCCAAGCCTTTCACATTCGACGGAAAGGATATGATCAAAATCCCCGGACTGGACGGCTCAGGAAAAATGGGTAAATCGGAAGGTAATGCTATTGGTTTAGCGGAAGATCCGAAAAGCATTCGCAAGAAAGTGATGCGCGCTGTAACTGACGCCGGCCCGACCGAGATGAACCAGGAAAAGCCGGAACCCATTCAGAACCTGTTTACTCTGATGGACGTGGTTTCGACACCGGACACGGTAAAACATTTCGACGATGCTTACAACAACTGCTCTATCCGTTACGGCGATTTGAAAAAACAGCTGGCAGAGGATATTATTAACTTTACGACGCCCATACGCGAACGAATTGAGGAGATTGTGAAGGATGATGCCTATCTGGGTAAAGTAGCCCAAATGGGCGCTGAAAAAGCCCGTGAATCGGCTTCTCAAACGCTGAAGGAAGTGCGTGAAATCATTGGTTTCCGGAAATTCTATTAATGGATTAATCCACTTTATCACGATAATATTGAAGACCCTGGCTGATGCCGGGGTTTTTCATTTGCGGCTATTGCACGCTGCTATAGTTAAGGTGCGTCATTCCTCTGAGGGATGATATCCTCATATAGGAAGCCTAAAAGCCAATCGGTGGCAGACTTTCCCAAGCAAACCGGAGGCTCGGGATGAGTGGAAAGTACGGATAAAACAAACGTCGCCAGTAATCCGGCGACGTTTGTTGATATCATCAATCCCGCAATAATGCCGGTATGTGGAAAACATGCTTCATAATGAATTCCGTAACACCCGGCTTACCAGGAACCCAAATGGTTTATTCGAAGTGGTAAAGGAAAATCAGCGTAGCAGTAAATGCCGGCTTTTTCTTGTCTTTGATTTCCAGTTCCACATTAAGTTCTGCCTTGGTCGTGCCACGAAGATTTACCACCGATTTCAGTTTGGCCCGCAAACGAATCTCATCTTCTACACGAACCGCCTCGCTAAACTTCAATTTATCGATTCCGTAGTTGACCAGCATTTTCACATTGTGAAACTCTGCAATCTGCTCCCAAAGATAAGGAAGAACAGAAAGCGTCAGATATCCGTGGGCAATGGTTGTTTGAAACGGACTTTCCGTTTTCGCTCTTTCGGGATCGGTATGAATCCATTGGTGATCGAGTGTCGCATCTGCGAAAAGGTTGATTTGTTCCTGCGTAATTTTCAGGTATTCGGAAACACCCATCTCCTTCCCGTCATACGCCTTGAATTCTTCAAAGCTGCCGATAACTAATTTACTCATCGTTCAATTTGGTTTTAATTTTGATTCAGCTGGCAAGATAAATCATTTTCGCCAATCATCCGACGAAAAATCGAAGCCGCTGACGGCAATACACTGTCAATCTTCTGTTTTCATTTCTTGGTTTTCCAGTATATTTTCACCTTCAACTTTGTTGGTATCACTCAGAAAAACAGCAAAAGGTCGTAGGCTGGGAACCTCTTCCAGGATAATTTTCACCACACCAACAATCGGGATGAACAGCACCATGCCTGATACTCCCCAGACCATCCCCCCGACGATGACTGAGATGAGCACCACGAAAGCATTGATTTTAGTGGAAGAGCCCACCAACCACGGCCGTACCAGGTTTTCCTGCAACATGTTGGCTGCCCACAACAATCCGAGTACCAGAAGCGGAATCAATAAGGAATCGGAGGTGAGCAACGCATAGCCCACCACCACAATCATGGCAATCAGGTTTCCCACATAAGGAATCAGGTTGAGCAGCGCAATCATTACCGCGAAGAAAAGGGCATAGTTAACGCCCAAACTTATCAGGACGATGAAATCCATGACAGCTGTGGTCATGGTCAGCCAAAGTACACCGACCATGTACTTTTCGATCATCTTCTGAATCTTGAAGAAAATATGACTTACCGATTCGCGGTTTTCCCGGTCGCGATAACGTTCCTTTACGAATTGGGCCGGTAATTCACGATAGTACAAAAGGAAATAAACAAACACCGGCATCAGGAAAACATACATGAGCGTTTGCCCGATGGTGGTTACGTGTTTCAAAAAGTAGGACGCCACTTTCTCAACCTGTCCAACCAAAAGCTTCTGCAAGTCGCTCCCCTGCGGAATAATATTTAAATGTGCCTCAACAAAGTCTTTCACATCGTTAATGTACACCGACAGCTTCCCCGTAATGGAGGGCAATTCACTACTGATGGCCACCACCTGCGAACCCAGGAAGTAAATGAGCGCCCCAATAATGATGAGAAACAATATCAGTGAAGTGAGAATGGCCAACGGCCGTTTCCATCCGTGCTTTTCCAGGAAAATGACCAGGGGGACCAAAAGAAAGGAAAACAAGATGGCCCATGCCAGCGGCACCAGGATACTACGTCCAACAATCAGGAATACGATCATCAGAGCAATCGTGGCGCTCCAATAGAAATACGCGGGAATATTCGGCTTGATGTCTTTCTCCATAATTGCTGTCTGCTCAGGTAGTGTTGTCTGACTCAATAAACCAACAAACGCATTATTTCGTTCATCAAATTACGAAATCCGCTGTATGGCACAAAAAATAGTCCCCGCAATCCGGAAAAACCGGGACAGGGACTATCGCTTAAATAACCACAGTGCTACGAAAAGCGTCTTACATCCTGCGATGTTTTTTTACAATTCCTGTAAACGAAATCCAGGCAGTACCAAAATAGAAAAATGCCATTACCCAAAGAATAAACCACTCACGGCTCACCTGATGAAACGTAGCACTCATCTGGTGAAGCTTAATAAAGCCTTCGATGCCCGGCGTGCTCGGAATGATTTGTGCCAGCCCGCGCCAGAAAGCAGGCATGGATTCCACCGGCCATGAAATTCCGCTTAAAAAAAGGATGGGAATGGAAAGAAAGATCAGGAACATGATGGATTGTTCCCGTTTCCGGAACCACGAAACCATCGTCAGCCCGAGGAAGGTAACCGCGAGCATCATTGGGAATATAAACACCAGAACTTCGGGCAATGAACTTCGGACCGGGAGATGAAATACCCGGAAGACAACGCCGAAAAGATAAATGGCATGGATTAGGTATATGGAAATATAGGCTCCTGCTTTTCCCAGAATAATAGTGAGGGCGCTATTGACCGTGCTCCCTTTAAGTATGGCAAAATGGAAAGAATTCTGCTCGCGCTGGCTTCCGCCCAGCATACCAATTCCAATAAGCAACGTTTGCTGCAAAATCAATATCAACACCGCCGGCATTACATAGGTACCATAGCCTCCGGTTCGGTTATACAACGGTGTTTCCACCAAACCAAGCGGAGTTGTCTGCGCCTTTGCTTGTATGAGGGTAGCGCCATGGGCCATCGCCCGCTGCACTTTGATTTGCCCGGCAAGGGTTCCGGCCGCGTAATTGGCGCCCTGCAGCACCTGTTTGTAATTCATGAAATAGCTGGCATCGCAGTACACCGAAACAGTTGCTTGCTGCTGTTTATAGATATTAGCAGCAAATCCTTTCGGAATAAGCAATACACCATCTACTTTCCCCTTGTAGAAATCGCTCTCTGCCTCATTCAGGCTTCCAGGCATCTCCTTGATCTTCATCTCTTCAGTCGCATCAATCATTCGGGTCAACTGCCGGCTGAGGCCGGTCCCGTCCAGATCGACCAGCGCTACCGGAGCATCGCGTAACACTTCGGTACTGTATGCGTAGCCATATAGTAACGGATAGGCAGCCGCGGCAATGACAAGAATGAGCAACACCCCGAAATCGGACAGAATGTTGATATACTCCTGCCTCCAAACGCTAAACACGCTCCGTATCCCTCCTATCAGTCCTGTTTTATTTTTTCTCATAGTCGAAAACGCTTAAATCCTGTGCCAGTATTCCGGAGCATAACTTACCCGTTTGAGCTTATGCAAAGCCAGCCATGGAAGAACCAGGAATGCACTCAAACCAGCAATCGTCAGCAGATCGACAGCTAGAGGCGCTCCCCGGAACGCCTGATCGATAAACAGCTTCAGGAAATGACTAAACGGAAAAAGCATCCCAAACAACTTTGCTCCCAAAGGCATCGCGGAATACGGAAACGTTAATCCTGAAAAGGTAAAAGCCATGGCTCCATATGACGAGGCTATGCTTAGGCACATGCGAAGACTGGGAAAGACGCTGACAAAAAAAATACTGACCGCCTGGTAAGTAACCACAAACAACAGTGTTCCAAACAAAATCAACCCCAAACTTCCCCGCAAGGGCATCCCGAAATAGCTGAATTGCCCAATAACCATAAGAAAGGCAATCAACAGGAATACCAAACTGTAAGGCAACATTTTTCCAAACAACCCTTTTATCACATTTCCGCCTGCACTGTCGAGCCAATCGGATGCCGTTCCGTCTTTGAGCTCCGTTCCCAGGGCATAAACGGTAACGGTCATAATAAAAATCTGGAGCATCACCGGAAGGAAACAGGATACCAGATAATAGAAATAGCTAGTATACGGATTGAACAACACGTGAGTATCGAGGCGGATAGGTTGGATTTGAGCCATGGCCTGGTTTGGTGTGCTCCCTTTCTTTTCGCTGGTCGATAAGGCGATGCCGGCCGAAACCGTTCCAACCACCGTTTTAATATCACGCTGAAGCAAACTGCCCGGTATCAGGAACGCATTGTTGTAATAAGCCACCACATTGGGAGCGGTTCCGCGATAAACATCCTTTTCCATCCCGGTAGGAAAAACAACTAAGCCATATACCTTTTTCTCCTGCAACAATGCTTTCCCCTGAGCCAAATCATCCACTTCACGGGTAATCCGGATGGAAGAAGTCGCATCGATCATGCGGGTTACCTGCCGCGAAAGAGAAGAATGATCGGCATCGTAAACCGCTACCGGCAGATTTTCGGGCTTGCCCCCCTGAAACATGGTGATAAAAAACACGAATGTAGCCAGGGGCAAAACGAGCATCAGCAACAAATACACCCGGTCGGAGGCCATGCGCCCCAGCTCTCGACGTAAAGTATTCCAGACTCCGTGCTGTGAATTATCGCTCATTGCCATAGGATCTTTCCATTTTACAATCCGGCCCAAAAGGCGCCGGGCACTCAACGATTCAACGGTTTATATTTATCCCAGTTAATCAGGGCACTCATTCCGGGACGCATCCCATCAAGCTTTTTCACCGGAACAGCACGCACCTCAAAGGTTTTCATGTCGAAATCACCGGTACTGCGCGTGGCCCGCCATGTGGCATAGTCGCCCAACGGATTGATGTACGTAATCTTCACGGTCACCTCTTGTTTTCCGAGTGCAGGAATGCTTACGTTGAATTCGTCACCCATCCTCATTTTGGCCAGCATGTCTTCACGGATATTAAAGGTTACCCAGATGTCATTCAGATCGACAATCGTGATCACCGGAAAACCGGTACTGATCAATTCGCCTTCACCGGGAATGATATTCGAGATTTCACCGTCAATGGGTGCCTCCAGTTTTGTTTCTTTCAAATACGATTCGACTTCCGAAACGGCGCCGTTGGCTTGTTCCACCATAGCATCTGCAGCTGCCTTATCTTCCGAACGGGCTCCCTTCACAGCCATATCATATTGAGCCCGTGCCGCACGGGCTGTCATCTCTGCCGCTTCCTTTTGCGTTTCAACTTCATCCTTTTGCTGCAACGGAATCACGCCTTCGTTATAAAGATTCAATACCCGCTCATAAGTTTTGGCCGCCAACTCCGATGCCGCCTCCGCCTTCATCCACATATTCTTAGCCGCGACAATCTTCTCAACCCTGGTCCCTTTATCCGCCTTGTTTTTCTGCGCTACAGCAGCTGAACGAGCCGCACGGGCCTGTTCCAGTTTGGCTTCTACTTCCGAACTGCTAATGGTGAGTAAAACCTCACCGCGCGTTACTTTCTGCCCTTCCTTTACCGGAATGCTGTTAACACGACCTGCCAGCTTCGATGCAACCTTGATTTCCTTCGCATCCACTTCGCCCTGCAACATGGTAGGCGCCGGCTTAAAAGCAAACCACCCAACCAATGTCAGGACAACCAACGCAGCTACAATCGCTGCTCCGATAGTTAAATTCTTATTGTTCATAGGATATTCCTTGATTATTCATTCGAATGGTTTCAAAATCGTTGCTCCGGCCACATATCTCCAGCATTTTAGCCAGCATAACATCAAATTCATACACCACTTTCAGGCGTTCAATACGGGTTTTGGAGAGATTAAGGCTGGCATCCACCACATCAGTCGATGAAGCCAACCCTTGCTGGAAGGCCTTGTTCTTCACCCGAAGATATTCGTCGGCAAATTCCAATGATTTCCCAAGCGATTGGTATTGTTCGTTATCGTTTTGCATTTCGAGGTATAGCTTGGTGACTGCTGTTTGAATATCAAACCGGACTTTCCTTTCATAAGCTTCCACCTGGTCTTTTGCCGATCGGGCAGCATGAATTTTATTGACCCGGGCACGCCCGTCAAACAGATCGAACTTCAAACCAACGCCCACATACCAGTCCGGCATATACTCTGACAAATCCTTGTTATACACATTGGCGGTTCCCATCATATACACATCGGGATACCAGGCCGATTTTTCCTTTTTGATACCCTGGTCAGCCAGCATCTTTTTTGACTGGATTTGGCTCAAGCCAGGATTGTTGGCCAGCGCTTCGCTTTTGAACTCCTCCAAATCACCGAGGTTGGCCGTGAGGAACAGACTTGTTGACGGAAAAAAGTTACCATTCTTTTCCAGCGTACTTTGAAGTGAAGTCCGGATGAGGTCGGCATCGCGTTGTGCTTTGTTAAATTCCCGTTCCGCATCCGCATAGGCCACTTCAGCATGTAATCGCTCGGCAGCTGCAATCATTCCATTTGCTTCCAGTTTACGTGCATCGTCCAGGTGCTTGGCCATTCCTTCCATCACCTCCCGGCGCACTTCCACTACTTTTTCAGCCAGTCGTAATCCAAAATACCGCTGCACCAAGTCGGAAACCTGCTCTGCCGAAGTTGCTTTCAGTTTTGCATCTGCAACCTCAACTTTAATTTCGGCTGCTTTATTTGCCGCATCTATTTTTCCTCCGGTGAACAATGGCCAAAACATAGTCGCGTCAACGGTTCCAAACCTGTCTTTCTGAATAATCTGGATCCAATTCGTTCCCTCAATCTGTTCCAGACCGGCAGCCAGTTGTTGCCTGATTTGCGGCGTGGCAACATCAGGAGAGAAGCTTCCGTAGCCAGCCAGCGTTTGATACAAAGGGGTGATGGCATCCTTAACCGGTGTCAAATCGAGGTGAATCGGATCGGACATTGCCACATAGTTGGCTGATAACGAAACATGCGGAAAACGAAGGCCTCCGGTGGCTTTCTTCTCATATTCGCTTTGCTTCTTTTCCGAACCGGCCATTTTGATCATCCCATTGGCCTCATATAGTTGATGCAACGCGTCAGCAAAAGAAATAGTCACCGTATCGGCAGCATCACTTTCCCCTTCCTGCGCCCATGCTGACGGGACGGTTAGTGTCATCAAAATTCCCAGGAGAACAGGAAACTTTTTCATTTTTTTTCTTGTCATTTTATGTATTCTGCCAGTTGTTTGGTATCCTTCCGAAAACCTGTGAAAAATTCATCATCCACGATTTTCTCCGTCTTTTATTCCATCAAAAATAACATCCACAATTCCATTAAAAACCTGTTCCGGCGTATGTGGAATTCGCTGCTTCAAAGCTGGCGGCAACGATTCGCGATACCGCGGATCCAACAAGTTTTCCACCGAGATCAAAAAAATGAGCAATCCCATATTTGTCTTGTCATTTTCCTGTAAAAAACCCTGTCTTACACCTTCCGCCAACAAATTGTTCAGGTACATCAATGCCGCTTCCTTCTTGAACTGATTCAGTACTTCCCAGGCATCGGGTACATGTTCGCGAATGTCTTTTGAGAACACTGCTACGTCGTTCAGCCACATGCCCACCACTGTTAGCTGAGCTTTTAGTATTTCCCGGTAGGTAAGGCCCGGCTGATTCATTGCGGCTTCAATATCCTGCTGAAACTTCTGTTTGATGAGCTCAATTACTTCATCCAGAATCTCTCTTTTACCGGTGAAATGATTATAAATCGTTTTTTTACTAATCTTCATTTCCCGTGCAATCTCTTCTACCGTAATACGGCTGTACCCGAAACGGAAATAGAGAAGTCTTGCGGTTTCAACAATCTTCTGATAATTTACGGACTTTTTCACACTCCCTTAATTATACTTTTTTCGTTTTTTTAGTTTCCACACAAAAGTAGCGAAGTTTTTCGTGTAGTAATCATCCAACACTATCCGTAACAAAAAATTAATCCTTTATCCGGTTGCCCCCAAAATAAAAGGAAGGTAATCCGAGGTATTCCATTAATGAGATAACACCACTTTTGGTCAAACGCCCGTGATTCATTATTTTAGCAAAAGGGTGGGCCAGTTCGGTATGACTCTCCCTTTTTTTATGTTCATCGCTGAGACAGGTGAACAACCGATACCTGCTGACGGGAATCCGGGGCAAATCATAAGCCTCATTCCGCCTAACCCTTTCGGGGAAATACATCCGGGTATTGTCAAAAAATATTCATACCGAAATCTTTTTTTAGCCTAATCAAAATATTGAGTTGTTATGACACTGATTGATGCAGTCGTTCTGATTATTTATTTCATTGTTGTTTTAGCCATCGGTATTTACCACCACCGGAAAAACGAAAGCGAAGAAGATTATTACGTGGGCGGACGCCAAATGGGAAGCTTTCATATCGGCCTCTCGGTCGTCGCTACCGATGTGGGTGGGGGATTTTCCATCGGACTTGGCGGGCTGGGTTTTGTGATGGGCCTTTCGGGAAGCTGGATGTTGTTTACCGGTTTGATTGGTGCCTGGCTGAGTGCCGTCATCCTTATTCCTAAGATTTTTCAGTCAGCACGTGATCAAAATCTGCTTACTTTTCCTCAACTTCTGGGTACTCATTACGATAAACGAGTAGCTTTTGCGGCCGGAATTATTTCAGCCATTGGTTACATCGGTTTTACCAGTTCGCAGCTGCTGGCGGGAGCAAAACTGGCAACTGCAACCTTCCCGGAAATTGACACCAAAATTGCCCTGATTGTGATGGGTGTGATTGCCGTTGCCTATACTGGCCTTGGCGGCCTGAAAGCGGTAATTTACACCGACAGTTTCCAATGGGCCATCCTAATGTTTGGACTGGTCTTCATTGGAATTCCATTGGGTTTTATCGGGATTGGCGGAATGGATGGTATTAACGCTACTTTGCCTGACAAATTTTTCTCGTTACAAAATATTTCCATTGCCAAAATCATCAACTGGAGTATTACCATTATTCCTATCTGGTTTATAGGAATGACGCTTTACCAGCGGATTTATGCCTGCAAAGATGAAAAGACGGCGAAACGCGCCTGGTACATCGCCGGCTTGTTCGAATATCCGCTGATGTCGTTCATGGGCGTTTTACTCGGAATGTTTTCCCGTGTGGCCACCATCCAGGGGATGTTTGCTGATGCCGGTTTCGCCGATGTTAATAGCATTGATGCAGAGCTGGGACTTCCATTGCTATTGAAATATGTACTTCCTGCCGGCGTCATGGGGCTTATGCTGGCGGCTTATTTTTCAGCTGTCATGTCCACCGCCGACAGTTGTTTGATGGCTGCTTCCGGAAATATTCTGACTGATATCTTCAAATTCAAAGGCAAATCCGGACGGGGCAAAATGGTTGTCCCTCAGATAGTGACCATTATCGTGGGTGTTTTTGCCATTCTGCTGGCTTCCAGCATGCAGAATGTGCTGGAGCTGATGCTTTATTCCTACGCCTTCATGGTTTCCGGCCTCCTGATTCCCGTTCTCGGAATTCTGTATTTCAAACGAAAAGACCCCGGTGCCGCTTTCTGGTCAATGGTAACCGGCGGAACACTAACGATTACATTGACGCTCATCAAGAAAGATTTGCCATACGGCCTTGATCCTATCTTCTTTGGTATCATTGCAGCTTTGTTAGTATTTATTCTGGTTAACCGAATAAAAACGCCAAAGCCTGCCTACCTATATAAGTGATTAGGCATTTAAACGAAAAGGGTGACCCGCAAACAGGTCACCCTTTTTTTAAAATTATACGTTGGCATTTAGCAATGAGTGCACTTAGGTCATGCTCCCAATCTATTTAAACTATTTCTTTAAGAAAACGGAAGGATGTACATCTTCAGTCTCTCGTGAAAACTTTATCGAAATCACTTGAATACACTAATTAACTGTAGTTTACATGGAATATATTAAAGTATTACATTAATCATCAGTTTTACCTCCCTTTTCATCATAATGAATTCGATTTTCCAGCTCGTCGATGATTGTTTTTTCCCATTTTGGCACTTTTAACAAGTGGGCAATCCGACCAATCATGTGTGAGGCGACCGGAGCGGTGATGAAAATGAAAATAATGACAAGCGCCGCTTCGATGATCACATAAGCAACCGGAAAATGGATGGATACCGCCACCAGCATTAACAGTGCTCCAAACGAAGAGGCTTTAGTGGCAGCATGCATTCGAATGTACAAATCGGGAAGACGCAACACGCCAATGGCAGCCAGCAACATAAAAAAGGCACCCAAAACCAGTAATACCGCCGAAATCCATTCACTTATCATAGTATCGCTTTTTTAGATAGATGGCAAAAGCCACCGTTCCCATAAATGTGATGAGCGCAATCATCACCGCTACGTTCAGGTAAACTTTTTCTCCGCTTAAAAAAGTTATGGCGAGCGTAATTCCGATCACCAGAGAAGCAATCAGATCGAGTACAACCACTCTATCGGGCAAACTGGGTCCTTTCACCAGCCGCCAGAAAGCCAGAAAAAATGCGAGCAGTAACATACCCATCGCCACGTTGGCCGCATTGGTAATAACCGTTGAGAGAAGTATCATGACCAAACCTCCTTTACTCTTTTTTCAAGCCCTGTTTTCACCTCTTCCCTGTAGGCTTCCGGGTCCTCCAAATACAAAACATGTACATACAGCCTTTTCTTGTCTTCCGACACATCTAGGCTCAAACTCCCCGGAGTCATGGTGATCAGGTTCACCAACGTGACGATTTCCGCATCACTTTTTATGTCCAGCGGAATTTCCACAATGCCGGGTTTCATGTGATGCGTCGGCGTTAAAATATCGTACGCCAATACCAGATTAGCTTTGAGCAGTTCCCACAAATAAAACCCGGCGAACGCGATGACCTGAACTATTTTCACAAAGATGTACTTCATTGTTTTCCGGTATTAGTTTCCTAAAACGGCTTTTATATAAGATGACGGATCGAGCAATTGATGAGCTGCCGTCATGCAGAAATCGAAAAAGAAACCGACGGCAACCCCCATCCCGATAGAAAAGAGCGCCAGTACCACTGATGGAAATATCATGGCAAACCCCAATTTCTTTTCCTGGTAAGCGATCACCTCTTCTGCGTCTTCCGGCTGCTTTTTCCAGAATCCTTCATTCCAGATCTTCATCATCGAAAAGAGGGTGATAAGCCCCACAAACAATGAGATGGCTGTCACCAGAAAATGGTGCGAATCGAAACCGGCTTTTACCAAAATGAATTTCCCGAAGAAGCCGGACAAAGGCGGGACTCCGGCCAGTGCAAACGCCGGAATCACAAACAACAGTGCCAAATAGGGATGTGATTTGTACAAACCTCCAATACTCTTTAACTCAAAAGTGCCTTTTAGCTTACTCACCATGCCCCCGACCATAAACGTATTGGTTTTGGCCACAATGTTGTGCCCCATATAGTAAATGGCTCCGGCAATCCCCAACGGCGTGAAAAAACCGAGTCCCATAATCATGTAACCGATTTGGGAGATGATGTGAAACGACAAAATCCGCCGGATATCGTATTGCGATGCAGCCGTAAAGACACCAATCAGCATTGTCAGGCCACCGGTTATCAGGAACAGCTCTTTCCAAATTCCGCCAAGCGGCATAAAAAACAGGGTAAAGAACCGAATCATGGCATACACCCCCACTTTGGTTAGCAACCCGGCAAAAAGTGCCGTAACCGCCACCGGCGGCGTGTGATAGGATGCCGGCAACCAGAAAAAGAAAGGAAAAACAGCCGCCTTAATACCAAAAGCAATGAAGAACAACATCGCAGAACTATTCACCAGATTCGAAGCAGGCTCGTGTTGCAACTTTACCGCCAAATCGGCCATATTCAGTGTACCCATCTTTCCGTAGAGCAATCCGGCTGCCGCCAGAAAAAGCATCGACGAAACCATGTTGATGGTCACATATTTCACCGCTCCTTCCAGTTGTTTACGTTCTCCGCCCAGCGTAATCAAAACAAACGACGAAATGAGCATCACCTCGAACCAGACGTAGAGATTGAATACATCGCCGGTTATGAAAGCGCCATTCACGCCCAACAGCAGAATATTGAACAGCAAATAGAAATGGAATTTCAATCGACGTTCGTCCATCATCCCCAGTGCATACACCGAAACCGTAAAGCCAATAAGTCCGGCAAAGAAAAGCATGATGGCACTGAACATATCAGCCACCAGCGTAATGCCAAACGGTGCCGGCCAGCTTCCCACTTGCAACACCAGAATGCCATCGCGGTAGACTTTAACCAGAATAACGATAGCAACCGCCAGTTGCGCCAGCGTGAAAAACACTCCCGAAGCCTTTCGGAAGTTCAGGCTGTTTTTTGCGAACAAACTGACAATTGCCGCTAAAACAGGAAGAACCAAAGGTAACATGAGTAGGTTTTCCATCTGCTAATCCTCTTTTAGTTGGTCGAAATCAACTGTTCCCGACGATTGATAAAAACGGTAAATCAATACCAGCGCAAACGCTGTAATCCCAAATCCAATCACCAGCGAAGTCAAAACCAACGCCTGCGGTAACGGATCGGCCACACTAGCCTGCGCCACTTTCTGTCCTTCCTGCACAAACGGCGGACTCACTTTCGACAGACTTCCCGCCAGGAAAACCAACAAATTGGTGGCATGACTGAAAAATATCAACCCGAGAATCAGCTTCACAATGCTTCGCCTCAACAGAAGATAAACGCCTGCTGCATATAAAACGCCGATGACAATAGCCAGTATGATTTCCATTATTCTATGTCGATTATATCAAACATGATGGTTAATAACACCCCGATGACCGCCAGATATACTCCCGCATCGAAGAGCACCGGAGTTCCCAAATGAAGCTCCTGCCCGAACGGCAGATGTAAGGTCGTCCACATGCCGGTCATAAACGGCTCGCCAGCCAAAACACTCAGCAAACCAGAAACCAGGATAACAGCCAAACCTGTTCCCAGTAAAGCGGAGGTGGAAAGTGGTAATTTCCTTCTTGCTTCCGCAGAATTGAAGGCTAAAGCGTAGAGAATGTAAGCTGAAGCTGCCATCAATCCGCCAATAAAACCACCTCCCGGCTGTTGATGCCCGCGATACAGGACGATCAGCGAAAGGATGAACAGCAGCGGTCGTAATTTCGTGGCTGCGATGCGGAAGATATTCGAATACGGATTACTCATTCTTCCTTCTTCTTTTTGGGTTTCAACTTCAATAGCGAAAACACTCCTATGGCCGCAATCATCAGCACAACGGTTTCACCCATGGTATCCAGTCCCCGGAAATCAACCAGAATGACATTCACGATGTTGCGGCCATGGCCTTTGGTAAATGCTTCTTTCAGGAAATAGTCGCTGATGGGCGGACTGATTTTGATGAACTCGGCTTTTAAAACCAGCGCTGTCATAAAACCGCCGAAAACCAAGGCAATGATTCCATCCCTGATTCGGCTTGTCGGTCGGGAATACTTGGGCATGTACGATGGCAAATGATACACCACCATCACGAAAAGGACCAGCACCAGCGTTTCCACCAGGATAAGCGTAATTGCCACATCGACTGCTCCATACAAAATGAATATAAAAGCCATGGCATAACCGATAACCCCCAACAAAATGATGGCAACCAAACGGGAGCGCGTAAACACGGCGCCCAACGCGGCCGTAATGATAAGCAGACTTATCCCGATAAGGTAAAACGGAACTTCCTCCCAGTTGGCCTCAAATCCCCAGCCACGCGTGTGGTAAATCTGGTACCAAACCAGCAACGACGAAACAATAAAAATCAACATCAGGTAGAAGCGGTGATAACCATGCTGAACCACTTCAGTATGCCTTTTTGTAAACGAGAGGAAGCTCTCTACCAGCTTCCGGAACAGGTCGGCAAACTCAATCTTGAAATAACGTTGATTAAATTTTCGCAGGGCTTTTGTCGCTGGTTTCCGAAAGAAAAAGAGCGTTAGCCCCAGCGTAACCGTAATTACACTTAGCAGAAATACCAGATTCAGCCCGTGCCACAATTGAATGTGGAGTTTAACCGGACTGGCATTCACCGCATCGATGGCCGGCAGCACCAGCGGTTGTGTTAGTATGGCCGGATAAATTCCCATGAACAAACTGGTCACCGAAAGTACTACCGGACCAATCAGCAATGGAATGGCTGGCTCGCGTGGAATTTTGGGTGGGTCTTTTTTCTTGCCGAAGAAAACACCATGACCAAACAAGAACGCCACAGCGACCATGAATATATTGGCCGCAACCGCCAGTATGGCCAGGTAAACAGCAATTTCAGGGGCCTGTACTTTCGCATCGTAGATAACTTCCTTCCCAATGAATCCAAGGAACGGAGGTAATCCCGCCATGGAAAAAAGTGTTAGAAATGTTGCGACAGCTGCTACCGGCATCACCGGCCACATGCCTCCCAGGTGTCTTATGTCACGGGTACCTACGGTTTTATCAATAGCCCCGGCAATCATAAACAATGCACCTTTATACAAGGAATGGACAATCAGAAAGATGACCATGGCTGTAATGGCCAGCTCGGTGCCTATTCCAACCAGCAGCACCAACATTCCCAGCGCACTAATGGTCGTATAGGCCAGTATTTTCTTTAAATCGAATTGCGTAAACGCGAAGTAGGCTCCTACCAACATCGTCATGGCGCCGGCCAAGCCCAGCGAAAATTGCCAGAGATCTGTCCCGCCCAAAATAGGCTGAAGCCTTGCCAGTAGGTATATTCCGGCTTTTACCATCGTCGCCGAATGCAAGTAAGCACTTACCGGAGTGGGTGCTTCCATGGCGCCGGGAAGCCAGAAATGAAAGGGAAATTGCGCCGACTTAGTGAATGCTCCCGCCAGAATCAATAACACCAACGGCATGTACATTTTGCTGCCTTTCACCACAGCACCATCCTGCAACAGGTCGGTCAGCTCGTAACTTCCGGCTACATTACCCAACAGAACAAATCCGGCCAGCATGGCTAAACCTCCAAAGCCGGTAATCAACAATGCCTGCAGTGCTGCCGCCCTGGCTTCCGGACGTTCATGATTAAAACCAATGAGGAGAAACGAGGAGAAACTGGTAATTTCCCAAAACAGGAACAGCGTAATCAGGTTATTGGCCAGCACCAAGCCCAGCATTGCTCCCATAAACAGAAGGATATAGAAGTAAAATCTTCCCCGCATGGGATAATGCTGCATGTAATAACCTGAATAGATAAAAACCAGCGTTCCCATTCCGGTTATCAGCAAGGCAAAAAGAAGACTCAATCCGTCCAGGTAAAACGATAAGTGGACATGCAACAATGGGAACCAATCGATTGACTGAATGATAAAATGCCGATCGATAATATCCGGAAGCTGCTTAAGCAACAACGTAAATAGTAAAGCCGGCAGTAAAGCATACAGGTAGCCGGAAATCTTTCCCAGTCGTTTGTCAATGAACGGGGTCAGAAATGCCAGGAAAAAAACTACACCGACAATCCGGATTAACTGCATAAGTAAAAGGTTTAGTCAGACTCGAACATCGTTCGAAGTTGTTGTTTAATTGTTTTTTAAGAATACAACTAAATTATGGTTTTGTTTATCTCTTTATTCGTAAAAACACCCGACTATAAAAAAATACTTTATTATTTCGCTACGGCATTGGTATCTTATGATTTTAAACATTTAGCCTTTTAAAGCTGTTTATTTAGCGTTATCTTCAGGTCATTAAATGTCAATACATCAAGACAATAAACAATCGTTCAAAAAATATTGACCTGTCTGATTTAAGTTAGTAAGCTATTGGGGAGCCGACTGACTGCTAACGAAATAAATATTTCGGGTTGGGTTAAAGACATCGTTACCGGCTAATGAATGTATGCAGCAACCAACAAATGAAAAGCGAAAGGTGAGAGGGAAAACTGAAGTACGCATCACCATTATCTACTTAGTCATTGGTATTCTTTGGATCACTTTATCCGATGAGGCTATCCTCATGCTGGGCCAAAGCGCCGAGGACATCACCCGTCTGCAAAATTACAAAGGTTGGTTCTTTGTTATTTCCACTTCCTTACTCATCTTCTTTCTTATCAGACAGGAAATTCGGAAGCGAAATGCCGTTGAAGATCTTTTACGCTTAAGAAACGAAGAACTTTCTGAGAGCCTGGAAACCATCCGCCAATATCAAACCGAAAAACGTTCGAGCCAAAAGCGTTTTCTGGGTTTATATGAAAATATACGGGAAGGGTTTGCCTGGTTGGATATTTCCGGAAATATTAAGGGAGCCAATCCTGCTTTTCTGAATATGCTCAATTTTGCTTCGGAACAGTTACTCGGGAAACACTACCGTGAACTCTGCCCCATCGGTTTCACCCGGTTTTTATCCGAAATTGAGGAGCGAGGTTATACGGATATTATCGATATTGAACTGTTAAATTCAACGGGTCAAAAAGTTCCGGTATCGCTAATGGCCTACAAAATGCCCGCTCCCACAGGAGATAGTGAGGAAATCTGGGTAATTGTTAAAGATATTGTCGATCAGAAAAAAGCGGAAAAGGATATCTTAAAAGCAATGCACCGTGCCAAGCAAAGCGAACGATTGAAATCAGCATTTCTGGCTAATATCTCGCATGAAATACGGACGCCAATGAACAGCATCATTGGTTTTGCCGAGCTTTTGGGAAACGACGATCTACCCGACGAACGAAGAAAATGGTATAGCCGCATCATTGCCGAAAATGCTGAGATGTTGCTGGCAATTGTCAACAACGTATTGGATATCTCCCGCCTGGAAACCGGGCAGCTAAAAGTGGTTCGCCACGAAACCGATTTGAATAAGATCATCTCGGATATTTATGACCTGTTTACTCTTCAGGCTCAGGAGAAAGGCATTGAACTAAACATTAAGAATCTTCTTCCCAAAGAGTTGGCCATTGTTCATACCGATGAATCGAAACTCAAGCAAATTCTCATCAATCTTACCGGTAATGCAATAAAATTTACCCATGAGGGACAGATAAATATCAGCTGCTCCGTTGAAAACGGCGAAGTTTATTTCTCTATCGCTGATACAGGTATAGGTATTGCTCCCGAGGACCAGAAAGCCATTTTTGAGCGATTCCGTCAGGTAGACGATTCGACGACCCGGAAATATGGAGGAACCGGCCTGGGATTGACCATTTCACTTGGCTTAACCGAACTTCTGGGAGGCTCATTGAAACTCGAATCTGAACACGGAAAAGGTTCCGTATTCCACGTCCGCATTCCGGTACAAACTCCGGTCCCTGGAAATGAGACGACTTTGAAGAAAGATTCCGTTCTCTCCCGTAAACCGGAAGGTGCTTCCATTCTGGTTGTTGAAGACGGGCGGGCCTCCTCTCTCCTTATCAAAGAGGCCCTAAGAGAACTCGATGCAAATATCATCCTTGTTAAAGACGGAGAATCAGCCATTGAAGTCTGCTCCGAAAACACGGCCATCCGGCTCGTTCTTATGGATTTAAACCTACCGGGAATAGACGGAACAGAAACGGCCCGCCTGATAAAAGAAAAATGCCCGGGAATTCTAATCATTGGTCAAAGTGCGCAGCAGCCCAGTCATCAAAATTCATCTAAACAACAGACCATTTTCGATGATTTCCTTCTCAAACCCTATCTCCCGAAAGAACTCGTAGCGTTAGTGAAAAAGCATATTTGATTTTTTTGTAAAAACTGCCCTTTCCGGCACACCAATTGAATAAGTTTACCAAACATATTTCCTATTTTTAGTCTCCTTATCCTGCTTGATCATTACCGACAAAAAAGTTAGATTATTCATCCCAAATCACTCACAATGAAGAAATTCATCGTGTTCTTTTTCATGTTAACATCCGTTCAACTGTTTGGAAAAGGGCTACTTAGCGACACACTGCGGGCGAAGGTCCAAAAACACCTGTTCATTGGATTGAAATATGCCCCGGGATTTGTCATGCAGACATCCAACTTCTTTAGGGGCTATAATGAGAACTCTACCCCAATCGACCACAATCATTCGGAAACTGTCATCCTGGGGTGGCAGTCGTATGGCGATCGCGAATGGGAACAATATTACGGTTATCCGGCATATGGAATTGGCTTTTATACGGCAACCTTCCCAGGACAAAACAATGAACTGGGTAAGCCCATCGCTATCTATGGCTTTTTCAGAGGGCCTTTTAAACGATTCAATAAAGTAGCATTGAACTACACGGTTGGATTGGGCCTTACCTACAACTGGAAACCATACGACCCTGTTACCAACCCATGGAACACCGTGATTGGCTCGAAAGAAACCGTATATATTGAGTTTGGCACCAACGTATCCATTCCGCTATCCAAACATTTTGAACTGGTTGCTGGTGGTCAGTTCAACCATTTCTCCAATGGTTCCTTGAAGAAGCCCAACAAAGGCATCAACCTGGTGGCTCCGTTTGTGCAGCTGAACTACCAATTCAACGAACGACCGGAGTTCAAATGGCAGTCCCCTGCCCCCATCTCGAAAATCTGGGAAACCAACATCTCCATGGGCTATGGTGTAAAACAACTGCAACTCGATATATCGAAGATGCCGGGAGTTTCTCCATGGAATGACAAATTATTCAATGCCTGCAACCTGAGCGTGAACTTTCAGCGACCCGTAAGCCACATTGTAAAAGCGGGGTTCGGTACCGATGTGGTGTACGATGAAACTTTTAATACGACGTTAGCTTTCGACGACCAGGATAATCCTTACAAAGTGCACGGCAATTTCTGGGATGGAATCAGCCTGGGCTTTTTCGGCTCAGCCGAATTCTATTTGAACCGGTTTGCCGCCTGGACTCAAGTGGGATATTACGTTATCCGGAAAAACGACAACGAGGACGGGCACAAACTCTTCCAGGTCGTTGGCCTGAAGTTTTTCTTCCTGAAAAATACTTTTGCGGCCATAGGCCTGCGGGCTACCGAGTTTTCTAACGCCGATTACATTGCCTGGACCATTGGACACCGGATAAAATGGACCCGAAAAAGTCGGTAGTTCATCCAAAGTTCGTTAAACTCTTCGAAGATTTTTCCGTTACCTTTAACATCACAAAATTGTAGCGAAATATTACCATGCAGCACGAAGGAAACCTGATTAAAATGAGAACGGAAGCCGAAAGTCCCGTCCGTTATTTTTTACCTCTTGGCGAAGAAGTTATTGCCATGAACGATCTGATTGGAAGCCAATTGACTATTAGCTTTTCCGGGCAAATCAATTGCATCCATTGCGGGAAAAAGACCAAGCGTTCCTTCGGACAGGGCTTTTGTTACCAGTGTTTCCAAACGGCTCCGGAAGCTGATCCCAGTGTAATGCGGCCGGAATTATCGCGTTCACACCTTGGAATTGCCCGGGATTTGGAATGGGCGCAAAAGCATGACCTGATTGACCATTATGTTTATTTGGCTGTGACGGATGCCCTAAAAGTGGGGGTTACACGTCATCATCAGGTACCAACCCGATGGATTGACCAGGGGGCCAGCTTTGCCATCAAACTAGCGAAGACGCCCAATCGCCACATCGCCGGTGTAATAGAAGTATTCCTGAAAAATTATCTGAACGATAAAACCAACTGGCGCGCCATGCTGCGAAACCAAGTGGATGAATCCATCGATTTGGCTGATGAGAAGGAACGGGTTGCAACCCTGCTCCCGGAAGAGCTCCGAAAATACCTCAGCGACGAACATGAAATCATGTCGCTTACCTATCCGGTAAACAAATTTCCTGATAAGATTAAAAGCATTTCACTCGATAAAACACACCAGGTAGAAGGGGTGCTCAGTGGCATCAAAGGGCAATACCTGCTCTTCGATGACGACCGTGTTTTCAATGTCCGGGCTCACAACGGCTACTTCGTGGAACTCAAAGCCTGATTACAGGAATTTGAACGAAATATATACCGCTGCCGAGAGCATGATCATTAACGAGATGAAATAGAAAAAGGAAACCCAGATAAACCGTTTGACAGTAACCCACCAGCTCCGTTGGTAGAACTTTCGGATAGCCAAAAAGAAATAGGTGCCTGCTGCCACAAAAAGCAACGTGGTAATATAGCCGTCGAGTTTGGGGCCGGCCACCCAAATTCCCAGTAAAGCAATGATTCCGGCCAGATAGAGAAAGGCATGAAAATGCACTGTAAAGATCAAATGATTGATGTAATACGGATGCGTTTTCCGGAAAAACAAACTAAGAAACAGTGCAAACACCGGAATTAACAAAAATACCAGCCAGGAAGTCGTCTGCAGCAACTTAGACATAAAGACTTCAGGATATTTCAACAACATCGAAACCTTCTGAAATATTTCCTTTTCCGACGAATTGGTAAGGGTATCTTTTCCAGCCTCCATCTGTTTTGAAACTTCCTGCAGAATATCGCCGTGCGTCTTCATCTTCTCCACGGCTTTATTCTGCAACGAATCAACTGGCAAACCCCGGCTACTGATCTGCTTTTCGATTTTGTCTGCATCTTTGAGATGAGATCGGAGAACTCCTCTGTAATGAAAACTCAACAACAAGAAGAATACAAAACTGAAGAAAAAAAGCAACCGGAATGGCGGAACATAACGCACCCGCTTCCCGGCCAGAAATTCTTTCGTCAACTTTCCGGGCCGGAGAAAAAGCGGTTTGATGGTATGCCATAACCGGGTATCGAATGCGGCCACATTGCCCAGAAAATCGACAGCTACCATACCAAAAGGTTTCTGAAAATCACGCACCGACTGTCCACATTCAGGGCAATAATACCCTTGAAATGTTGTTCCGCAATTTTTACAGGTCTCCTGATTTTCAGGCTCAACAGGCATGTTATTCAACATTAAATCCGACTTTGTCATGAGCGATAAACCGTTTGGTTAGTGTTATTGGTAAATATAATATTATGAATTATTCTTATAAAATTATCACCAATAATTCCATCCGGGAATGAATTTCGAATTCAAAAAGCCGATACGATGATTAATTGATTTCAGGCAGGTATCCATCTAAAAATAGCTATCTTCGCATCTGGTCTGAAATTAAGACCTGTGGCTCGGGTATAGGGAAGAAAATCATTTTATTTTCCTGTAAATTTACCTTAGTTTATCATTCATTCGAGAACTGTGAATGATCGTTTGAATAATATAATTATGCATCATATGGAAACTATTGACTGGAAAAATTTAGGATTCGGCTACCGGAAAGCCGATTATAATATCCGGTGCTGGTATCGCGATGGAAAATGGGGCGAATTGGAGGTATCCGATTCGGAACAGGTAACCATGCATATGGCAGCCACCGCACTGCATTACGGCCAGGAAGCATTTGAAGGACTGAAAGCTTTTCGTGGAAAAGACAACAAAGTACGTGTTTTCCGCATGGATGAAAACGCCAAACGTCTGCGCAATTCTGCTAACGGAATTATGATGGCTCCCGTTCCGGAAGACCTTTTCATGGACGCTATCCGGAAAGCTGTTAAAATGAACGAAAAATATGTGCCTCCGTTCGAATCAGGCGCAGCACTATACATTCGTCCACTATTGGTTGGTACCGGACCTCAAATTGGCGTAAAACCTGCGGAGGAATACCTTTTCATGGTATTTGTGATGCCGGTAGGACCTTACTTTAAAGAAGGCTTTAAACCGACTGATTTGGTTATTTATCGCGAATATGATCGGGCTGCTCCTCACGGAACCGGTATTTATAAAGTGGGTGGTAACTATGCTGCTAGTCTGCAGGCCGGAACCCGTGCACACAAAGAAGGATACTCTGCCGTTCTTTATCTCGATGCCAAAGAGAAAAAATACCTGGACGAGTGTGGACCCGCCAACTTCTTCGGTATTAAAAACAATACTTACGTAACGCCGAAGTCGACTTCCATCCTGCCTTCCATTACCAACATGAGTCTTCGTCAGCTGGCAGCTGATATGGGAATGACAGTGGAGGAACGGAAGATTCCGGTAGAAGAGCTGGCCGAATTCGAGGAAGTGGGAGCCTGCGGTACCGCGGCCGTTATTTCGCCCATCAAACGGGTTTACGACGCCGATATCGACAAGGAATATACCTACGGAAAAGAGCCCGGCGTTGTCAGTCAGAAATTGTACGATAAACTTCGCGCCATTCAGTACGGAACCGAACCGGATCCTTACGGATGGACTGAAGTAATTGAATAAGAAATAAGAGTCAGCTCCAACTGGCTTTCAACCGTTTTCCCTACCGGGAAGACGGTTTTTTTATACAAAAAATCCCCGCCCAACAAAGGACAGGGATTCTTTCAGCTATTTTGAAAGTATCTTTTAAGAAAGCTCCAACATCCGCAGAATAGGCGCTTTCGCTTTTTCGATGGTTTCAGCGTCCAGGTTAATTTCCGGGCGCTCGTGTTTCAGTGCCAGGTACAATTTCTGAACCGTATTCAGCTTCATGTAGGTACAATCGTTGCAACCACAGGTCGAATCGATGGATGGCGCCGGAATAAAAACCTTATCGGGACATGCCTTCTGCATCTGATGCAAAATTCCGCTTTCAGTGGCAACAATAAACTTTTTAGCCTCGTGCTGCTGAACGTAATTGAGTAGTGCCGTTGTTGAACCTACGTATTTGGCCACCATCAGCACTGGCCTTTCGCACTCGGGATGAGCGATGAATTCCGCATCAGGATTCGCATCCATCAACTCCAAAATCCGCTCCAGCGAATACTTTTCGTGGACCATGCAGGCACCGTCCCACAACACCATGTCACGTCCGGTTTGCGAGTTGAGGTAATTGCCCAGGTTTTTGTCCGGGGCAAAAATCAGTTTCGCATCTTCCGGGAACGAATCGACAATCTTCTTCGCGTTCGAGGAAGTAACAATCACATCGGAGAGTGTTTTAATATCGGCGGTGCAGTTGATGTAGGAAATGACCTTGTGGTCGGGATGTTCGGCTTTGAATTTGGCAAAAGCTTCTTTCGGCGCCGATTCGGCCAATGAACAACCGGCTTTTAAATCCGGGATAATCACTTTCTTGTCGGGATTCAGAATTTTGGCGGTTTCGGCCATGAAATGAACTCCCAGAAAAACGATGACATCTGCATCTGTTTCCTGCGCTTTTCGAGCCAAAGCCAACGAATCACCTAAAAAATCAGAAATATCCTGCAGTTCAGGAGTGATATAGAAATGTCCCAGAATGACCGCATTTTTTTCCCGCTTCAGTCGCTGAATCTCTTCAATCAGGTTGACCTGCGGGGAAACAGGTTCGTCAATGAACCCTTTGTCCTCCAGCATTTGCCGGATTGCTATTTCTTCCATTCCTCTGCTCAATCTTTAAAGGTTATGTTTGGATGCCACAAGGCAAAATAACGGAGGCAAAGGTAAGAATTTATCGGCAAATGAAATGTGAATGCAATCTTCCCGTAATCAGTTCAGCGCAATCCAATATAAGCGCTTCAGTTTCATCCGGCCGATTTGATGAGTCGCTTTTCTTCCCAGGCATCCAGTGCTGATATGGCAATTTCCCGCCCCTTTGCCCGGATTTCAGCTGAGCGATCGAATTCCCAGGGAGTGGCCAGTTGGAAAGGTATGTTCATGACAATATCGGGCTGATAATTTTGAATCGTCAAGGCGGCAATTTCCCGCTGCATTAGTTCAAAGGTTTTCCCGATGGTTTCAAGGTAGTCAAACTTAATCCCAGGCATCTGGAAGGTAAAAAACTGTGATAGTTTTTGTTTCAGTGTTTGCGTCTCCTGCTCCTTCTGGTCTATTGCGTGCTGATTTCTTTTGCTCTTTTTCTTCTCTCTTATGACATTCTTGTCACCCGATAAATTAACCACTACCAGAATATCGCCCTCTGTTCTCTCAATATATTGAATGGGAATAGGCGAAATCAGGGCACCATCAACCAACCGCTTTTCTCCCAGCTCAACAGGCGTAAAAACATCGGGAACCGAAATAGAGGACCGTATCGCAGTAAACAGGGACCCACGGTTGAATACTTCCAGTTGATGCGAAACCAAATCCGTAGCCACAGCAGTAAACGGAACCGGCAAATCCTCGATATTCACATCGTGGGTAAACTCTTCGTGGATGGTTTTGAATATCCGGTCGCCTTTAACAAAGCCGCGGCTGCTAATGGTCAAATCCATGTAATGCCAGAGGTCGCGCATAGTCAGTGAACACATTCGTTTGGCAAAAGGCTCCAATACGCCGGCGGCATAAAAACCGCCAACCATCGCTCCCATCGATGTGCCGGCAACGGAACTGATTTCATAGCCACGAGCTTCCAGCTCCTCAATAACTCCTATATGAGCCAATCCCCGGGCACCACCGCTGCCCAAAACTAAAGCGACCTTCTGTTTCATATGCTTCATTTATATACCACTAATACAATCATTCTTGCCACAGGTTCAAACAACGTCTCTTCCTGCTAAGTAAATGTAATGATTACCAGTATTGAAAAAGAAAAAGGGCTGCCTAAAAAGACAACCCTTTTGTTTATTATCTGGTATTTCGGTAATTCTTAGAAGTTCACACGGAGTGAGAAGTTGAAGTTACGTCCGAATCCCCAGAAACCAACCATGTTATCGCGGGTGTGTTTTCCAACACCTGAACCACCATCCCATGCATCAGCAATGTACGATGTATTAAATACATTGTAGCAGTTCATATTTAAATATGAATCAAGTGTTCCGATTTTGAAAGCATATCCCACGCGCGCATCCAGCGTATTGTAGTTCGGGATTTTCCAGGGTTGCTCACGATCAGCAGCACTTGTGCGTTTTTCAGGAGAGAACTTGGAGTAGAAATCAGCATTGTACAACCAATTCAAACCAAGATCAATCTGCTTGGTCAGATTTGCTTTAGCTGCCAAACCAAATTGTGTTTGCGGAGCATCAGCTACTTTCAGACCTTTCGTATAAACGGTTGCCGAACCAATTTTCTGGCGATTGGCATCGAAAATATCAACATTTACGTCTTTAGTATAATGCCAGTCGTTAACAGACCCCTGAGCAGCCAGACGCAACCAGTGAGTCGGATTGTATTTCAACTGTGCCTCAATACCCTTGTGCAACTCGTTAAGACCCTTGAAATAAACAGTGTGCTTGGTTGATGCATCATCATAATAGGAACCCTGTGTCCACCGGTCATTCCACTGTGTGTAATAGGCATTGATTTTCGCATCGAATTTTTTCGATTTGTATCCATAACCTGCTTCAATCGACGAGATTTTCTCTGTTGTATAATCCGGATTTACGTCGTTCGAGTAGTTAATAAATACATAATCGAAGTAAGGTGCACGAGCATAATAACCAGCGTTCACAAAGAAATTCGAACGTGGAGAAACGTTCCAGTTAACACCACCTTTTGCGTCGTAACCCAGCTGGTTTTTAGTCGGGCTTTTTACGCCAGTGTAATTGGGAGCACCATTGTAGGTACCGTCATTGTATTTGTTGCTGTCGTAAGTAAAGTAATCGATACGCTTGTACCAGGTATTCGAAACGGTTGCAGCAACAAAAGCTGACCAAATATCGTTAGACCACTCCAACTGCGAGAAACCACCCAGGTAATTTACCAGACCATCATCATAATAATCGATTTTATCACCTTTTTTGGCCATGGCATTACCCGACTTGTAACCGGCATATGAATCATCGTAGTAGGTTGCACCCAACAGATCGCGTACTTCGCGGTAGTGCATACCTTTATACATACGGCCATCGATACCGGCTACCAAATTGAGGTGCTCACCCAGACGTTGGTTCAGTGATGAAAGAATACCTTCCCAGTTGTGCTGGTTCACCGAATTACGGAGAATTTGTACAGCACCCTCACCGTTTGATGCAGCATCAAGGTTGGCAGCTCTGGAGATATTAAAGTCTTCCAGCTGATAATGATCAGCTATATTCCATCCGGCAGAACCAATACCAGCTCTTGGAACATCATATTTATAATTGAAGTTTGGTACTTCCTGACCATTGTACTGGAAAGGTCCATATTTACGTCCCAACAAACCGGAACCACCACCACGGCCAACGGAAGCGTAAACTGAAGTCTTTAGTTTTGCGTTATCGCTGATATCCCAGTACCAGTTCAATGCAAACTGAGGTTTGTGGTAGTAATTTACCTTTTCGTTCATCTGCTTACCATCGAGGTAACCATAACGATAGTTGTATTTGGAACCCATAGCGTTGTGTTCTGCATCTGTCAGGGCAGAATACTCATCATTCGGACGCTGACCATGCTCCTGAGGAGCACCAATAGCAGTGAACTGAAGCAGGTTCTTGTCGTTCAACTGTTTTGAAACAGAGAGGAAGTAAGACCAGGCATTCACCCAGGTTGCATCGATATAACCAGTTCCTTCGGTACGGCTGCCAATGAATGATACGGCCCAACCATCTTTCATCAATCCGGTGGACAATCCAATCATGTATTTACGGCGACCGTAATCAGTCATTCCGTACTGAGCAAATCCACCTTTTTTCGCGTCGGTCGTTTTCGTGATGATGTTCAACGTACCTCCAACAGAGCTGATGGCCAGTTTAGATGCACCCAAACCACGCTGAACCTGCATCAAGCGGGTAGCGTCAGACAGACCAGCCCAGTTTGACCAGTAAACCCATCCGTTTTCCATATCGTTCACCGGAATACCGTTAATCAAAACAGCCACATTCCGTTGGTCGAAACCACGAACATTGATACGGGAATCACCGTAACCGCCACCTAATTTACTGGTGTATACACTCGGAGTCATTTTCATGATTTCAGGAAATTCCTGAGATCCAAGTTCCAACTGAATGGTTTTGGCATCGATGGTGGAAACAGCCACCGGAGTTTTACGGCTCACTGCAACGTTAGCCATTACGTTCACTTCCGAAAGACCTACCGCGTCATTCTTCAGCGAAACTTTCTTCATATCGACCATGGCACCGTTTTTTACCGTTACGGTTTGCTTTTTCTGCTCATAGCCAATATAAGAGAATACAACGGTTTGCTCTCCGGCAGGGACCTGCAACTTGTAGCTTCCATTGAAATCGGTTGCCGTTCCAATGGTTGTGCCACGAACTGTAACCGCGGCACCAATCAGGCTCTCGCCTGTTTCTGCGTCAACTACCTTTCCGGTAATTGTTCCCTGTCCAAAAGCGGTGAATGAGTAAAGCCCCATTATCATTCCGAGAAGGACAGCAAAGACTGACTTTTTCATAAAATATTGATTAGTAAAATTCCAGTTAAACTATGTAATGATGCTACTATTAATAGAAATCAAATCGATGTTTCACAATCTGCTTTTTAACGCGCTGTAAAATTATGTTCTTACCAAACGGCGAACTGCAAGCAGCCATTAACGATTTGTTAAGTGAATGATAATCAAAAATTACAAACATGTTACAGAGCTAAATCAATACGGATACACATCCCTAAAAATCAGGGCACTAAAATTTTGTTTGAATATATTGTCTTCAAAATCTTTTCATCACTATTGTGAAAACTCATAAAACTGCACGGATTTAAAAAACTGATATAAACAATGGGTCTTTGAAATTGGGCAAGCATGATTTGCCCCGACTGGATGGAAAAGTAAAAATCTCATATAAGGAAATCTGGAAATTTTCATGTGATACGTTACCAGAAAAAATAAGATTCGGAAAATCCGATAACTCAGATCTTCAACTTTTATTGTCGGCGAATTTAATCTTGTTTAACAAATCCACAAAGTCCATTTTCGAATCTTAACAATGAATTCATTTTCAACATTAAGTTAATTATGAGCGCTTAAACAAACTTATTAAGAATTAGACTAAATTATCCTCCTGGTAATCAAGACTGTATTTTTATAAATAAACATTTTTTAACATTTACAACACATAAGACCAACAGATCAACCTCATCTTTGTTATGTTCGTTTTTTGAATAAGATATTATGCAACATAATTGCTAAACTAATTGAGGAAAGTTCAATATCTTAGGCCGACCTATGAGACCATCTAGAACTTACAAACCTGCAATATACGTAGCTAAACCGCCTATTTCAGGCGGATCAATTCTACACGAGCTTTTTCGTTTCCCATTTTCCAATGTTGCTTTTTACCTACCCATTACCTGCACTTTTTACTATTCCATTCAAATAATTATTGTTCAACAAGTTAATTTGTAATCTAACCTAGAAAGTATGAAAGCAAGATTTATTAGGGTTTTCCTTTTAGCTTTTCTATCGCTATTCTCTGTTACGGCCTTTGGACAAGGTACCGTAACCGGAGTATTAGTCGATTCATCAACAGGTGAAAACCTGGTAGGTGCTGCCGCAGTTGTGAAAGGCACCTCAATTGGTACAGCCTCTCTTTTCGATGGAACCTTTACACTTAAAGTTCCAGCAGGCAAACAGACGCTGTTATTTTCCTACATCGGTTACATCCCTTCCGAGAAAGAGATAACCGTAAAAGATGGCCAAACGCTTGATCTGGGTAACGTACCGCTGAAATCCAATACAGTAGGTCTCGATGAAGTATTGGTTGTCAGCTCTTTTGCCCGCGACCGTCAAACACCGGTCGCTCTTTCCACCATTCAACCTCAGCTTATTCAGGAAAAACTGGGTAACCAGGAATTCCCGGAAATTTTAAAATCCACCCCATCGGTGTATGCTACCAAGCAAGGTGGAGGTTATGGTGATTCCCGTATTAACCTTCGTGGATTTGATTCCAATAACATCGGGGTACTGATTAATGGTGTTCCGGTAAACGGTATGGAAAATGGTAAAGTATACTGGTCAAACTGGGCCGGCCTATCCGATGTAACGCAAACGATGCAGGTACAGCGTGGTTTGGGTGCTTCCAAACTGGCTCTCTCTTCGGTGGGAGGTACCATTAACATCATTACCCGTAGTACCGATGCAGAAAAAGGAGGATCGGCATATGCTGGAATTGGAAACGATGGTATGCACAAATACATGTTTACAGCGTCAACCGGTTTGTTGGAAAATGGTTGGGCAGTAACGTTATCAGGAGCTCACAGCTATGGTAACGGTTATATCCGGGGAACCAATTACGACGGATACTCCTATTTCCTGAACGTTTCCAAACAAATCAACGACGCCAACCGCCTCTCTTTTACCATCTTTGGTGCACCTCAGTGGCATAATCAAAGATATAATAAACACAAAATTGCTACCTACCGTGGAGAAAATCCTGAAATCCCCTACCAGGTGCAAGATGGCTACAAGTACAATAGTGACTTTGGCTACCGCAATGGCAAGGTATATGGAGGTGGTTATGGATACAACGTTTATCATAAACCGCAAGCCTCGTTGAACTGGTACTGGAAATTGAACGAGGAAACCCTCCTGTCTACAGCTGTTTACGCATCCATCTCTTCAGGAGGAGGCCGTCGAGTGGACGGTACTGGCAGTAATATGCTGAACTGGGACTACCGCAACGACCGTCCCTATAGTACAACTAAACTTACACCGGAAGGTTATTATGACTATAATGCCGTAATGGATGTCAACAAGGCTTCACTCAATGGATCGGAAGCCATCATCGGTATGAGCGTGAACTCTCACCAATGGTACGGTATACTGTCTACTTTGAATACCAAAGTGAATAACATCAACATCACGGCAGGTCTGGATGGACGTTACTACATCGGTAACCATGCCAAACAAGTTGATGATCTCTTGGGTGGTGCATTCTTTATCGATAACGCTAACATCAATCGTCCTGCCAATTCTCCACTGAGAAAAGGTGATTATTACTCCTATCACAACGACGGGATCGTTCGCTGGATTGGTCTTTTCTCTCAGGCAGAATACGTAGTCAATAACTTCTCTGCCTTCCTTTCCGCTTCTATCTCATCTCAGTCATATAACCGGAAAGACTACTTCCAGTATACTCCTGGTAACCAGATGTCAGGATGGGTGAACTACATGCCCTGGAGTGTAAAAGGTGGTGCCAACTACAACATCAACAAGCATCACAATGTGTATGTAAACGGAGGTTATTTTACCCGCTCACCTTACTTCAACATTGTCTTTCCTAACTATACGAACGATATCAACAATGACGCGAAATACGAACGTATTCTCTCTACAGAAGTTGGTTATGGATATACCAGCAGCAAGCTGAACGTGAAACTGGGAGTTTATCGCACCAACTGGATGGACAAAGGCTTGCGTGTATCGCTCGGACAGGTCAGTTCGAACATTAGTGGTTTGAACGCGCTGCACCAGGGAATTGAATTGGAAGGTAACTATAAGCCGATTCCGAAACTGAGTCTTCGTGGTATGGTTTCCATTGGTGACTGGAAATGGCAAAACGACGTTTCCTTCGACGTATACGATGACAACAATGTTTACCAGGGAACATACAATGCCTATTTGAGCGGTATCCACGTTGGAAACTCAGCTCAGACTACTGCGGCCTTTGGCGCTGAAATGGAAGTATTAACCGATCTGAAGATTGGTCTCGACTGGAACTACTACGGACGCAATTACGCCGACTTCGACCCGTCGAACCGTACCGACGCAGCGGATCGCTCGGATGCATGGAAAATGCCCGACGCAGCACTCTTCGATTTGAACATTAACTACGGTTTCAAAATCGGTCCTTTCGATGCATCGCTCTATGGCAACGTGAACAATTTGCTTGGCAATGTTTACATCACCGATGCGACGGATGGTAAAGAACATAATGCTACTAGTGCGCTGGTATGGTACGGTTTTGGCCGGACCTGGTCTACCGGTTTAAAAGTCAGGTTCTAATCCATGCATAGAATGATTTAACCGTGAAAAATCTGATAAGAATGAATAAGTTATATAAATTTCTGATCGTCATCGCCGTTGCTCTGGCAGGCTGTAATCCGATGGAGGATATTAATAACCAGATAGATCAGCAGAAAGAAGCTCCTACGGCAGAATTTGAATACACACTCTCTGATGCGGATTATTCAACGATCTCATCTGAAGCTCTCGCAATTGCTGCCAGCAAAGAAGATTCAACAACGGCTTCATACATCAAATCGAGCCTGTCTCTTCCCGAAGGTTTTGCAGCGGATTATGTACCGGCTGTTTTGAAAAGTATGTATCCGGCACTGGGTAAAAACTCAGTAGCCAAGGTAACCTACAACTATAATAATGGCCCTAAAACCTACCTGACTGAGTATACCGATGCAGGTGAGTACTACATCAGTTCTTCTGATTACGAATCAATTGGTGGTGCTGTAAAAGTGTACAAATATTTCTCACCATCTAACCCACCGGAAACTTATCTGCCCGATTTGCTAGCGAATAAATATCCGGATGCAGCCGACAGTACGCTTAAAATGGTAACGTACAAGTATGCAACTACCGACCCGGCAGGTGGTGAAGTAGGTATTTATACCGAAGAATTTACGACCCTGAATAATGTCAGTACGTTCGATGTTGTTGGCGACCAAAGCTGGTATGCTTCTTCTTATAAACAGGATGACTTTGCTAAAATTTCGGGTTATGTTTCCAAGGACACTGCTTCATATGACAACGAAGATTGGTTGGTATCAGCTGCTATCGATTTGAATGGATTTACTTCTCCCGTTATGCAGATTAGCCAGGCCATCAATTTTCTGAATGACCAATGGGATCAAATTAATATATTAATCTCAACTGATTTTGATGGAACAGATGTCAGCACAGCTACTTGGACTCCAGTCAATATTACTACTCTTCCAACAGGAAGTAGCTGGAGTTTTGTCACTTCTGAGCGCATCGATCTTTCGGCATATGAAGGACAAACCGTTTATGTTGCATTTAAGTACATTTCATCGACAACTAATGCCGCCACCTGGGAAATAAACTGGTTGAAAGTTTATGGAACCATCGAAGGAAGCGGAAGTGGTACAGCTGATCCGGAAGTTATCACCAAAAGCGATTTCTATCGTCTGGATGGAACAACCTGGAAGATGGAATCAGATGGTGTTTATGCGCTTAGCTCTCAAGATTATGACTCGATGGGCTCACCAGGTAAATACAATAACTTCAGTAGTTCAGATAATCCCGATGACTATCTGCCGCAATTCCTGTCGATGAAATATCCGTATGCGCAGGAAGGTGATAAACTGGCCGTTGTATACAAGTACTACTCTGGTGGCACCTCGACCCGCGCTGATGAATACAGTTTCAGCATGAACGAATGGACCAAGTATGATCCGGTTGAAGTTAAAACTGACCAGTTCATCAACGTTGGTTCCAAGTGGATTTTCGACCCAACGGTTAAATTCACGATGGCCTCAGCTGATTATCAATTAATCGTTGATGCAGTAAAAGCCAATCCAGATACCAAAAATCTTGTCGACAGTTACGGAACAGGCGAGTTCTATTATGGAGCAAACTCTCATTACAACAACTTCGATATTCGTCTTGTGAAACGCACAACAGGTGATTTTGCCCAGGCAGAATACAGCGATCTCACAGAAGAAGAAGCCAATGCTTTGATCATGGATCGAATGGCTGAAGGAGTGGGTGTCATGCTAAAAGCTAAATTCCCCAACGCAGTTGCTCAGGTGAGTGGTGTCGACGTAATGTACGAAGTAACCGTCAGCACATACGAAAATGACGGAAGTTACGGTACTTACGTGGTTACCCTCCAGTGTACCAAGTCAGGACCTGACCCAAGTTTCGAGCTGGTAGAAGGACCAACCAAGCAATAATAGACACATTTTTTATCTTTTTGATTAGGGGGCATTTGCCCCCTTTTTTTATACTCATAACACCAAAACGGTTTAAGCCAATGTTATCGTTTGGTTTAATCTTTCAACCCCAAGAGACTACACGGATATAATTCATATATTTGCCGACTAAATTTTTGAAGATGCAGAACATTCGCAATATTGCTATTATTGCTCACGTCGACCACGGAAAAACTACGCTGGTGGACAAGATGATCCTTCACTCGAACCTCTTCCGTGACAACCAGAAGCCGGGTGAATTGATACTCGATAGTAACGATCTGGAGAGGGAGCGCGGGATTACCATCCTTTCTAAAAACGTGTCCGTAGTTTACAAGGATACTAAAATTAACATCATCGATACCCCTGGTCACTCTGACTTTGGAGGGGAAGTGGAGCGTGTGCTGAATATGGCCGATGGTGTATTGCTGCTGGTTGACGCTTTTGAAGGAACCATGCCGCAAACTCGTTTCGTATTACAAAAAGCAATCCAGCTGGGGCTGAAACCCATCGTGGTGATTAACAAGGTTGATAAGCCAAACTGCCGTCCGGAAGAAGTTCAGGAAGAAGTTTTTGACCTGATGTTCTCGCTTGACGCCACCGAAAAGCAGCTGGACTTCCCAACCATATACGGATCAGCCAAACAGGGCTGGATGAGTGCCGACTGGAAAGAGAAAACTGACAATATTATACCGTTGCTTGATGCGATTGTTGAACACATTCCTGCTCCCATCGAAAATAAAGGAACACCGCAAATGCTCATCACCTCGCTCGACTATTCAAAATATGTCGGACGAATTGCTATTGGCCGGGTCAACCGCGGAGAGCTGAAAGAAGGTATGAACGTTTCGATGGTAAAACGTGATGGTAAAGTCATCCGGACCAAAGTCAAAGAATTGCAAACGTTCACCGGCCTCGGTCGCGAGAAAGTTAATTCTGTTCAAAACGGTGACATCTGTGCGCTTGTCGGAATTGATGGTTTCGATATTGGCGATACGGTTTGCGATTTCGAAAATCCGGAACCACTCGACCCAATTGCTGTCGACGAACCAACCATGAGTATGTTATTTACCATTAACAACTCACCATTCTTTGGTAAAGAAGGAAAATTTGTGACCAGTCGCCACATTCACGACCGGTTGATGCAGGAGCTGGAAAAAAACCTGGCACTTCGGGTTGAAACCACCGAGTCAGCCGATGCATGGAATGTACACGGACGCGGTGTATTGCACTTGTCGGTATTAATCGAAACCATGCGTCGCGAAGGTTACGAAATGCAGGTTGGCCAGCCACAGGTTCTCTTCCGCGAAATTGGAGGAGAGAGACATGAGCCGATTGAGTTGCTGCACATCGACCTTCCGGAAGAGATGAGTGGAACAGCTGTCGACATGGTCACCCGGCGAAAAGGCGAAATGCTGAATATGGAGCGGAAAGGCGAACGAATTCACCTCGAATTCGAAGTTCCTTCACGCGGTATTATCGGCCTTCGTACCAATATGTTGACCGCAACGCAAGGTGAAGCAGTAATTTCGCACCGGTTCCACAAATATGATTTGCATAAGGGACCGATTGAAACACGCCTCAATGGTTCATTGATTGCCATGGAAACCGGAACCGCTTTCGCTTACGCGTTGAACAAACTGCAGGATCGTGGTCGTTTCTTTATCGACCCACAGGAAGACATTTATGCCGGTCAGGTAGTAGGTGAAAATAGTCGTGAAGGTGATATCGTTCTCAATGTCACCAAATCGAAGAAGCTGACCAACATGCGAGCTTCCGGTTCCGACGATAAAGTACGTTTGGCTCCTCCTATCCGGTTCAGCCTGGAAGAGGCACTGGAGTACATTCAGCGGGATGAATATGTGGAAGTAACGCCCAAATCCATCCGCCTGCGTAAAATCTTACTTGACGAAAATCAGCGCAAACGCGCTTCGAAGAATTAATATATCCAACCATTTGGGTTAAACCACTCCAGCTTTTAGGAGTGGTTTTTTTATGTCATCACTTTTCCAAAAAGGTGATTTTTCCCTCAATAATATCAACGTGAGAAACCCAGCCCTGTCAACTTTTTGGCCACCCGACAGACCAATTGTCTATCCATACATTTCAAGGCTTACAGACTACTTTGTATAAAATTTTTACGATTTGACAATTAGATTTTACTTTCTGGACAGTCCGTATTGTGCATTTACTATTTCTTAGCGTCACATAAAATGTGTTTAAAGAAACAGTAAGCCCAATTAAATAACCAATCTTGAAACCCCAAAGGCTGCCTCCGGACTATTTTTCGGCAGGCAGTCTTTCTTTTTTCCTTCCGGAAGAAGACATAATTATTGAAATGAGCTGAAAAATTTCAGCTTATCTCAAAGAAAATCATTAAAAATATTCTTTCCCAAAAACACTGCGAATTCCTTTTACACAAAGGTTTTCAGTATGATAATCACTCCTTCAGTCTGAAAAAAAATAAACTTTTCTTGAAAAATATACTACTTTGTATTGCATGGTACTGTTTTTTGTACATATATTTGCATTACATACTTCAATGCCTTAAAAGGTATTTTTGAAATGTAAACCGAAAAGTAGTCATGAAACGAATAGGAAATCACATCAAAGTAACCCTGGCACTGACAACCCTGTTGGTTTTAAGTTCCTGTACGAGGACAGTCAGCTTTTACCCAGCTTCCCTGCTGGTTGGAGAAGGTTCAAAGAGCACGGTGATTTCCACGGTTCTTTTAAAACTTCCCGGAAAATTGATCGATGCAGCAGCTACCGAAATGGAAACTCATTTTCAAAAGGATAAGCAGAAGCACAAAAAGAAAACAAAACAAAATGCTTCCGACAAGGTGCTGAGTCTTCCTATACATACACGGATTGCCAACCCCATTCCGTTAAAGAAAGACAACAAAACACTGAAAGCAACAAAAGCATCAAATAACAATAGCCATACAAGTACTAGTGGGACTACTAAGCTGGAGAATGATAACAAATCGAACCCGGATACTAAAAACCAGGATACCCCGATTTGTTGCCGGCTGATGTAAGTATAAAGAAAGGGATCACAATAATGAAACTGGAAAATACAAAAGCTCAAATGCGTAAAGGAGTTCTGGAGTACTGCATACTCCTGATACTCTCCAAGCGCCCATCCTATGCCTCCGACATCATCGGTGAGATGAAGTCGGCACGCATGATTGTGGTGGAAGGCACGCTTTACCCGCTGCTCACCCGGTTAAAAAATGCCGGTCTGCTCGGATATCGCTGGGAGGAGTCATCACAGGGACCTCCCCGTAAATACTACGAATTAACCGAAAACGGCAGCCAATTTCTTTCCGAACTGGAAGGCTCGTGGCAGGAACTGGTCGGGGCTGTCGCTGAAATCAAAAACAGTTAACTGCATTCGCCCGAATCACAAAAATATTGGACATGAAAAGAACACTAACCATTAATATCAGCGGAACCGTTTTTCACATCGACGAAGATGCTTACGAAAAGTTGCAGGCTTATCTTCTCGACATTAACCGATACTTCGGTTCCGATCCGGAAGGAAGAGAAATCATTATGGACATTGAGGCCCGTATTGCAGAGCTCTTCCAGGAAAAAACAAAATCCGACGGCAACGTGGTCACCATACAGCATGTGGAAGAAGTGATTGAGGTAATGGGACAACCTTCTGATTTCGCCGCCGAAGAAGAGGAAGAAGAACCTGCTTCCCATCATAAAAAGCGCACTTTTCGAACCGGTAAACGACTCTACCGCGATCCGGAACACACGGTGCTCGGAGGTGTCTGTGGCGGATTGGGAGCCTACTTTAACCTGGATCCTGTCATTTTCCGTTTAGCTTTCGTTTTACTGTTCCTCGTTTCACACGGAATCATCGTGTTGCTTTACCTGATTTTCTGGATTGTCGTCCCGAAAGCTTCCAGCACGTCACAACGACTGGAAATGAGAGGTGAAGATGTCAACATCGACAATATAAAGAAGACCATTAAAGATGAATTTCAGGACGTAAAAAAAAATTATCAAAAGTTCCGAAATTCCCCTTCGTACGAGCGGGGACGGGAAAAAGTAAATGAAGCTGGTAGTGTGTTGGGTTCCGTTCTCCGCGTGATACTGAAAGTTTTGCTAATCATTATTGGAGTCGGACTGATTGTCGGTGGATTGCTCACCATCATCGGTTTGGTCGGATCGTTATTCGTATCGAATGCCTTTCTGGGAATTGTTCCCTGGGGCAGCCATATGATTCCACAATTCTTCCATTTTTATGTAGGAACTGACACCTTAAACTGGTTAATGATTTCGGTTGCTGCATTGGTCGGAATTCCGTTGCTGGCGTTGATTTACCTGGGAACCAAACTGGTCTTCCGGTACAAATCGAATAATGCAGCGGTTGGCCTCAGTGCTTTTGCTCTATGGATTATTGCCCTGATGATTTTACTCGGAACCGGCATCAGCAAAGTCAACTATTTCAAACGTCAGGGAACGTTTACGCAACGGCGTGAAATCACGACCAAAGCCGATACACTTTACCTGAAGCTGGCTCCGGATCAGTACCGCGATTATATCAACGATGACATCCAACTGGATGACATGCGCATAGCCACACTCAACGGACGCGATGTACTGGTTGGCCATCCTTCTTTTGATATCGAATCAACTTCGGGAAGCGAACCGGAACTAATCATCCGGTCAAAAGCGCGTGGGAAAACAATCGACATGGCGCAGGACAACGCGGAAAGTGCTAATTACAAGATTATCGTCAGAGACTCACTGGTCAACTTCTCTCCGTGGTTCGAAATTGCGGAAGGAAAACAATGGCGCGACCAGGAAGTGCATGTCATTCTGCGTCTTCCGGTAGGAAAAACCGTTTACCTCGGTGATAGAATGATCAAGATTATTAACGACATCGAAAATACGACAAATACCTGGGATGGCGACATGGTCGGAAAATTCTGGACAATGACTCCCCAGGGACTCTCACTGGCAAAATAATCCGTTTGCCGGACAACAGAATTCATCCATAAAAACAAAACCGAGATGAGTTTGATTTATAAAATCGGAATCATGATTGCGCTGTTGTTAACCTCGCTGGTTTCCAACGGGCAAAGTAAATCGTACCGGATTTACAACGAATTTGATCATCAGGACGGCTTCTCCTGGTTTTCCGTATCGAAAAGCATGCTCGATGTGGTGGACCTGACACTAGACGATGAGAACAAAAAAGTGACCGGCGATTTGAAAGAAATCCGGGTGATGGTTTTCAATCCGAAAAAGGCGGAACTGCACAAAAACTTTTACCGGATGATGAACCATAAGCTTTCGCGAATGCACTATAAAAAGGCGGAACCTGAAGACAGCGATCCGTCCGATAATGTTACTTTTTGGATCAAAGGCAACAAGCGAAAAGTGCGCGAATGTCACATTGTTATCGGGAACGATAATCCGAATGGATTGAACTGCCTCATCTCTTTTTATGGTGACATGGATGTCCGTAACCTCGATGAGTTGAAATCGATCGGCGAAAGCCAGATAGACCTTTAATCGACAAAATTTTAGTTAGCTATGCAGAAAAGATTAACCCGGTCGTATCACAAAAGCTTACTTGGTGTATGCGGCGGCATTTCCGAATATTTGAATCCACAAATGGACCCGGTATTTGTGCGAATAGCCTGGGTCGTATTATCATTTATAAATCCGCTGATGGTAGTGCTCTATTTCGTACTGGCCATCATTATGCCCGAACCTGACTATCGTTATCATAGCGGGTACTAGTCCGGCTTTCGGGCAAACCTTTGAAGAGGCAGTTTTTCGAATGCACTGCCTCTTTTTTTGTTTTCTAACTTCCGCTTCTGAGCACTCCCTCGCATTTTTATATCCTCAAATCGGATAACCGCTGGTTCCATTTAGAATTTTAACACTTTATCCGTTGTAATTTTCCTAAGTTTGGGGCTACCAATGATTAACTGACAGAAAACTCCCCCGTTTCAGCGAGTTTTAGAGGATTTTTATGATATGAAGAAACTACCGACAAATCTGCAACGATGGCTGTTCATGGCCTTCGTTATTCTGGCCGTGGCCAGCTGTACAAAAAATGACACACCGGTTACCCCAACCGACGGCAATCAAACCGGCACCGATTCGGGTTCCGATTCTAATTCAGATTCCGGCTCACAACCAGGAACGAATACCGATCCTTTTTCGATAACCGAAACTTTCGAAAGTGGCCAAAAAACGGCATATGCAGACGCAGATGTAACGTTAAGCACCGGCAGTTGGCAAATGGATGATGCACTCCTCGGAAATCTATCCAGCGATGCCAAAGACGGTAATCAATCAGTGCGTTTGCGTAATGGAAGTATTGCGATGAATTTTGACATCAATGGTGTGAAAATGCTTTATGTGAAACATGCAAAATTCGGAAGCGACGGTAATTCCACCTGGCAGTTGATGATATCGGACGATGGCGGCTCGACATACACTCAAATCGGAAGCGACATTTCCGAAACGTCCACCACACTGAAAACCGATTCGTTCAGCATCAGTGATACGCTGGCAGTACGGTTTAAAATCATGAAATCCGGCGACAACCGGGTCAATCTCGACGATATTACGTTCAAAGGAATCGGCAATCCCGGCGTTTCCGTTTCGGAGCCCGATACGACCTCAACCGGTGGCGGAGGAGGTTCGACATCGGATGCAGCTGAACCAAGAAATGTAACCGTCGGAAGCGACGCGCCTCCCACATCAGGCGACAACAGCAACATGTTGTTGGGAAATCCGTCAGACGCCGTTAATTCCATCGTATCGAAAGACAATTACCTCATCGACATGGGTTATTACACCGAGTCGTACAGTGCGAGCCGGGCTGAGCCCAACTGGGTCAGCTGGCACCTCGATGCTTCGAACATTACCCGTGCCGTGAGCCGGCAGGATAATTTCGCCGCGTGGGCCGATTTGCCCTCCGACTGGTTCCAGGTGCAGGATAACAGCTACCACGGGAGTGGTTTCGACCGGGGACACAACTGCCCTTCGGCCGACCGGACCAGCTCCTACGACGCCAACTCTGCTACTTTTCTCATGACCAATATGATTCCCCAGGCTCCCAATAACAACCAGCATACCTGGGCCGACCTGGAGAATTACCTGCGCGATGAAGTCAGGAATAAAGGCTACGAAATCTACATCATCATGGGGTCTTACGGGGAAGGCGGAAGTGGCTATTACGGAACCACGGTGAACACCATCGATAACGGAAACATTACCGTGCCGTCCCATATCTGGAAAATTGCGGTCATGCTCAAAACCGGCGACAACGATTTGAGCCGCATCGATTCCAATACAACCGTTTTGGCGGTAAATACACCCAACACGAATAATATTGATGCCGACTGGACCAAGTACATTGTCACCGTAAGGGACATTGAAAAAGCCACCGGATACAACTTCCTGTCGGAGTTGCCGCAATCGGTGCAGGACGCCATCGAAACAAAAACTTACTCGCCCAACTAACCATAGTCGATAAAAACACCGAAACGGCCGGGAGATATTTCCGGCCGTTTTTTCTTTTACAGGAAATTCCTTTCGACCGTCGCCCTCCCCTGGCCCACTTTCTTTACCGAAAAGTTCGCCGAACAAGCGCCGGAGTTCTTCGAACGGCTCGCTGAGTTCTCTGCACGCCTCCCGACTGTCATTGCAGCAGTCACGACTGCCATTGAGTCAGTCAAGGAGTTCTCTGCATAAACCTTCGAGTTCTTTGAACGGGAACACAAGTACTTTGCATGACCTTCGGAGTAGTTTGAACGACAAGCTGAGTTCTTCGAACCACGAACCGAGTAGTTTGCAGCTCCACCCGACCTCTTTGAACCAAACGTGGAGTAGTTTGTACGAGTTCTGAATGTCCCTGAAACAGATTTAAACAATCTATTCACTCAGCGATGAAGTAGTTGTGTCAGCGTAGGCAGACATGTCAGCGGCACTCGTTGGCTGGATTTTTATCTACTCACCCCATCCGGACTGCGTCCGAATTGCCCCTCTCTACAAGTAAAGATGGGCGGCGGCCGGTGATGGCATCGACGTTTGTATTTCCATTTTTCCCGATAGGATACCAGGTTGTTTTTGGAAATGATGCCTTGCCAATTCGCAGCGGCGTGAGTCCTTCTCTATGATTAGAGAAGGGTTGGGATGAGTAGAACATTCCCGCGGCGTCGCCACCGGCCTTAATTAATCCGGGGCTCATTCTTCTTTTCTCCCTTTCCCTGCTTCTCCTTTTTTCGTACCTTATTCTTACTAAAACCGCTGGTCATGAATACATCACGAAGAAATAACCGGCGAATCACCTGGCTGGGCCTGGCTGTTCTATCGGCCATTGCGGGCCTCATGCTAATGGTGATTTCCCGCTACGACCCTTCGCTGCTGTTCCTGTCCGGACTCTTCATCGGTGTTTCGCTCTGCATCACCATCCGTTTGTTCTTCAACTCCCGCTCGAAAAAACCACAGAACCTTCCCCGTGAAAACGACGATTCGCCCTAAATGCTTTACATTTGTGCCAAACGCATTTAAGGTCATTTATGAAAAAACTCGTTTTTGCCACCAACAATCCACACAAACTGAGAGAACTTCGCGAAATACTGGGTGAACAATTCGAACTGCTCAGCCTGAATGACATCGGCTGTACCGACGATATCCCGGAAACGGGTGATACGCTGGAAGCCAATGCCGCACAGAAATCGTTTTATATTTGGGAGCGCTATCAAATCAACTGCTTTGCCGACGATACCGGCCTCGAAATCGATGCGCTGAATGGCGAACCGGGGGTTTACTCGGCCCGCTATGCCGGTGAGGCAAAAGATGCCCGCGAAAATGTGAAGAAGGTATTGCGCCTGATGAATGGCGAAACGAACCGGACTGCCCGCTTCCGCACCGTTATTTCGCTTATTATCGATGGGAAAGAAACGCAATTCGATGGAATAGTAGAAGGCGAAATACTCGATGAAACACGCGGTGATGCTGGTTTTGGTTACGACCCGATTTTCCTTCCGGAAGGAAAAGAAAAAGCGTTTGCCGAGATGGAAGCCGACGAAAAGAACGAAATCAGTCACCGGGGCCGTGCCGTGGCCAAACTGGTCGACTACCTGATGAAAAACTAAACCTCCATTATGCAGCTAACGCGAAAAAAGACCTTGCTCATTTTGCTGGTGGCCGTGCTGGCCGCTTTCTGGCAGGTGGCCTTTTTTCGCAACACGCTCAAGTGGGACGCCCTCGATATTTCCTTTCCGTGGCGATTCATCATCACCGCTACGGCCTGGCACGGTGAGTTGCCTTTGTGGAATCCATTCCAGTTTTTGGGATTTTCGCAGCACAGCGACCCGCAAACCTGGTATCCCATCTTCTGGCTGTTTGCCCTTGCCGGGAAATACACCCTTTACTCACTGAGCCTGGAGTTTTTACTGCATATTTTTCTGGCGGGTTGGGGGATGTTTCGCTTGTCGCGAAGCCGTGGACTACTTCCGGAAGTCGCCCTCTTCTGTGCCATCGGGTACATGTTTTCGGGCTTCTTTGTGGGAAATGCCCAACACCTGGGCTGGATTATCAGCGGAGCCTGGTTGCCTTTTGTGCTCGAAGCGTATCTCCGTTTCCTGGAAAAGGGAAAACCGCGCCACTTAGCATTGACGGTTCTTTACCTCTTTTTCCTGTTCACCGGAGGTTACCTCGCCTTTTTTGTCACTACGGTTTATATTCTTCTGGGAATATTTCTGTGGCGTACCTACCGGGAAATCCGGAACAAGAATTTTGCACGGCTGACCCGCCAATGGAAAAGCCACCTGTTGCTCGGCGTTATCTTCGCTGCGGTTAGCGCGGTGGTATGGATTTCAATCCTCGACTTAATGCCGGTGATGCACCGCGGAAACGGCATCTCGCTGGATCGGGCTCTCTCCGTTCCGTTCTATCCGGTCGATCTGCTCTCGCTCTTTTTTCCCGCTGCCGAAAACTACAGTCGCACATTTTGGATTGGCGACCAGTCAATGGTCAACGTTTTCTTTGGCATACTGCCGCTCGTGCTGTTCGTGAGCTGGCTTTTCACCAAAGGAAAGAAACGAACCGAATGGTGGTATTTCGCAGGAGCTATTTTTTTCCTGGCCGTATCGCTGGGACAAAGCCTGCCGTTGCGCTCCTGGCTTTATTACACGCTGCCTTTGTTCAACTACTTCCGCATCCCGGCCCTTTTCCGGCTGTTTTTCGTGTTTTTTAGCCTGCTGCTGGCCGGGACATTCCTCAACCGGATGATCGCACATCACAAGCGCCGGTTGCGAAGAATGACGGCTGTTGCCCTCTTTGTTTTTCCGCTACTCGCCTCTCTCCTGCTCTTTTTCCTAACGGGAAAACTGGAAGACAAGGCACTACATGCTATCTTCCGACAAGCAGTGTTGGAGGAAATTCTTCTGTTCGTTTTCTGGTATTTCGTTCTCCGGATGAAAAAAGCGAACTGGAGACTGGTGATGCCCGGCCTTATTTTCATCGACATGTTGTTCGCTGTTCAAAGCAACATTCACATGTCAGTCATCGACGATTTTCGGCCGGCCCAAACCCAAGCCGAACTAAACCGGTTGCCCAAAGGTTTTCCTTTTCCGGATTTGAGCCAACGAATTGCCACCGTTCGCCAACGAACACCCGATATTCGTCCGCTGTGGCGGAATGTGCCAACTTTCTACAAGCAAATTAGTTTCGACGGTTATTCGCCGTACCAATACCGCAACTGGCTTGCACTCGAAGATTCGTCCGTTTTTCGGGTGGTTATCGACCATCCGTTGCTCTTCTTCCGGAAGGGAAATAACAACGATTCCACCCGAATTGCCATCACCGGATTTGGCGCTAATTACATCGAAGCAGATGTTTCGCTAAATGAACCTTCGGAACTAATTTATCTGCAGAATTTCAAAAACGGCTGGCAGGCTTTCATCGATGGCAAAGCGACAACGATTCAACCAGTCTACCGGGCCTTGATGAAGATTCCGGTTCCAGCCGGTGAGCATCACATCCGGCTCCGTTACCACCCGACGAAAGTGGTGGAAGCTTTTGCGGTGTCTGCCATCAGTTTTTTCCTGTTGGTGTTGTGGCTCCTTTGGGACACTTTTCTGCGGAAGCAAAAAAAGAAAACGGTTGCCTGACGCGATTTTTTTAACTTGGGGCAAGAAAACAAACCTGACGGAATGCACAAACGAATTTACCTTCTCCTGCTTTTACTGGTTACCGGAATCACCCAGGCCCAGGTGCCTTTGTATCACTGGCGTTCGCATCTTTCGTTCAACGATGTGATAGCCGTGACCGAAGCCGACGGAAAAGTGTTTGCGGCGACCAGCCAGGGACTTTTCAGCTATAACCAGAGCGATAACAGCGTAGAAACCTTCACCCGGGTGGAAGGATTATCGGATGCCGGAATCTCGGCCATCGGCTGGTCGGATGCGGCAGGCATGCTGGTGATCGGTTATTCCAACGGCAACATCGATTTGCTGGAGGGAGAAACCATTCACAACATTTCCGCCATCAAACGGAAGACCAACCTCACCCGGAAATCCATTAACCAAATCACTACCGATGGCAGCGATGCTTACCTCAGTTGCGGCTTCGGCATCGTGAAACTGAACCTGGAGAAACGAGAAATCAGCGAAACCTGGCTGATTGGAAATGGTGGCGCTTCGGTGATGGTGAATGCGCTGACCATCGATAATACGTACTATTGGGCAGCTACCGCCAACGGAATTTACCGGGCGCGAAAAGACGAACCCAACCTGCAGGATTACGCCAACTGGGAACAACAAACCTCGGTTCCGGGTTCCACCGACGACTTTACCGCCATCGCTTCTTTTCAGAACGAAGTGTATGCTTTCGATAATACAGCCAAACAACTATATCGCTGGAACGGAAATTACTGGCAAACAGCTTTTACCGGCATCAACGATTGTCTGAACCTGACCAGTAGTGACGACCAACTGGTGATAACCCGAAGCGGGTCGGTTGATGTGTTCAATGGCTCTTCGCTTTCGTCCATCACCACCTACAGTCCGGAAATCGTGCAGTGGCAAACCATTTCGCCCTCCGATGCATTTGCCGGAAACGGAGGCAATCTTTGGATCGGTGACAGCAAATTTGGAATGGTTGAGCGAACCGCGGGTGGCAGCTTTCAGCAAATCATTCCCGATGGCCCGGCTGACAATTTGGGCGCTTCACTCTCTTCAGGCGACGGGACCGTTTTTGCCGCCACCGGTTCCAAAAGCGGCGACGTATTCCTGCCCGCTGAAGTTCATCTTCTGAGCAATGGCGAGTGGCACACCATCAACGCTAATACCACGACGAATCTCGACAATGTAAACGATTTGGTTCGTGTGGCTTCCGTACCCGGAAATCCCGATAGGTTTTACGGTGCTTCGTGGGGAAAAGGATTGATTGCGTTCGATAATCTCCAGGCAACGGCACATTACGATGCTTCCAACTCGCCACTGGAAGCTTACGGTGATAATCTGTGCTGGATTGGCGGCCTGTCGTTCGATCGCAACAACAACCTCTGGATGACCAATGCATTCGTCGAGCACCAGGTGAAAGTGCTGAAAGAAGACGGTAGCTGGGTCAGCCTGAAATATCCGGGACTGGAAAGCACCGACAATTTTGTGGGCGATATTCTGGCTACAAAATCAGGCATTAAATGGGTTATCATTACCAACGTGGGTTTGTTTGCTTTCGATGACAACCGCACCATAGACGACCAGACCGACGACAAATACCGGAAGCTAACGGTGAGAAGCGTCTTCTCCAACAACGAAACCACCATCTCCAGGCTCTATTCCAACATCCAGTGCATGACCGAAGACCACGATGGCGCACTTTGGGTGGGAACCGGGAAAGGCGTGGTGGAATATTACAATCCCGATAAGGTTTTCGACACCTCCGACTTTTACGGCATCCAACCCGGCGTTGATTTGGGTGACGGCCTCTATCACCCGCTGCTGGAAAAAGAAGTAGTGACTTCGATTGCAGTGGATGGCGGCAACCGGAAATGGTTCGGAACGAAAAACTCCGGGGCCTTTCTCTTCTCGGATGACGGGCAAACACTCATTCGTCAGTTCAATACTGACAATTCGCCGCTTCTCTCCAACAACATTAAGTCGATAACCATCAATGCGAAGAATGGCGAAGTATTCTTTGCAACCGATTACGGCATCCAGTCGTACATGAGCGATGCATCGGGCGGCAACCAAACATTCGAGAATGTCTACGTGTTTCCTAACCCGGTGAGGGAAACGTACCACGGCGATATTACCATCGACGGCCTGATGGACCAATCCACCGTGAAGATTACCGACATTGCCGGCAACCTGGTTTTCCAGACCACGTCGAATGGTGGCCGAGCCATCTGGAACGGAAAAGATTCCTACGGACGCCGTGTGAACACCGGCGTGTACCTGGTCTTCTGCTCCGACCAGAACGGCGATCAGAGTTTTGTTTCCAAACTGCTTTTTATCCGGTAAACCAATGCAACAGAAAACACGCGCCATCGTCCTGCATTACCTTCGCTACGGCGAAACCAGCATGATTGTCACGCTGTATACCGAAGCCTTCGGACGCATGTCGTTCATGATGCAGGGCGTGCGGGGAAAAAAGTCGCGCAGCAAAGCTAACCTGTTGCAGCCGCTCTTTCTGCTAGACATGGAAGTATCGTACAAACCGGGGCGGGAATTACAGCGGGTGAAAGAGATGCGAAACGCTGTTCCTTATAACTCCATTCCTTTCGAAATCGGGAAATCCACGCAGGCCATGTTCCTGGCGGAAATCCTGTATAAAGTGTTGCGGGAGGAAGAACCTCGCCCGGAACTTTTTGAGTTCCTGTTTCATTCGGTACAATATCTCGATTTGGCTACGGAAGGAACCGCCAACTTTCACCTGGTTTTTTTGCTGCAGTTTGCCCGTTACTTGGGATTTGGCCCGAGAGACAATTACTCCGAAGAAAAGCCTTATTTCGATCTCCGGAACGGTGTGTTTGTGACCATGCCTCCTCCTCATCCTGACTACCTGATGAAAGAGGAAAGCCGGATATTCGCGAAATTAATCCACGTTAACTTCGATTCGCTGGAAACGCTGAAACTCGATCACAAACTCCGCGACCGCTATCTTGAGGCCTTGCTGAATTATTTCAGTTTGCATCTTGAGAGTACCATCCACATTAAATCCCTGTCGATCCTGCGGGAATTGTTTTCGTAGGACAATCTTGCCACAGGCGTTTTCTCTTCCCGAAAAATCAAGTAAATTGTAGGTGGAAAAAGGCTGTTGCGCCAGCCAAATAATTACTACTTTTGACCCCAATCTTCTAAAATAATCTATGGTTTCATCAAAGTTGCCAACATCAAGAAGAAGTATCATTGCGATGATGACCCAATTGGCAAGAGAACATCATGCAATTGACCTCGCTCTGTCGGTTTCTGATCTTCCCAGTCCGGAGCCGCTCGTTGAGCTGATGCATAAGTATGTATTGGAAGGATACAACAACTATGCGCCCATGGAAGGGATTGAGCCACTTCGCCAGGTCATTGTCGAACGCATTAAGCAACTACACCAAAACGAATACAATCCGAATACCGAAATAACCATTACGGCCGGTTCGACCCAGGCTATGGCCACCGCTATCAGCGCCTTCATTAAGGAGGGTGAGGAAGTGTTGCTATTCGAGCCGGTTTCGGAATCGTACATCTCGGCCATCGAACTGAATGGCGGACGTCCGGTATATGTGAACCTGAAGAAGCCCGATTTTCATATCGACTGGGATGAGGTAAAGAAGCTGATGAACGCCAAAACCCGGATGATCATCATCAACAACCCGCAAAACCCAACCGGACGGGTGATGAACGAAGAGGACATCAACCAGTTGAAAAGGCTGACCAACGGAACGCGGATTGTGATTCTGAGCAACGAAATTTTCGAGCACATTGTCTTTGACGAAGAGAAACACCGCAGCATGTCGTCGGTTCCCGAACTGGCGGAACGTAGCCTGGTGGTTTCCTCGTTCGGACCTGTGTATAAAATCAGTGGCTGGGGAATCGCCTATGTGGTTGGCCCTGAAAAACTAATGAACGAGTTCCGGAAGATTCAGCTGTTCCAGGGCTATAGTGTCAACACGCCCGGACAGTATGCGCTGGCTGAATTTCTGCAGGAAGACAATAAATACGAAGAGATTGCTGATTTCTACCAGGGCCGGCGAAACTATTTCAACCGCCTGATGAATGAAAGTAATTTCGACGTGATTCCAGCTGCCGGAACCTACTACCAAGTAATCGATTACAGTAAAATATCGGACGAAACCGACGTGGAATTTGCCATGCGACTGGTGAAGGATTACGGTGTTTCGGTGTTGCCGCTCTCTGCTTTTCAGCACGAGAAAACCAAGTCGCGGATGTTGCGCATCTGTTTTGCCCGCAACAACGAGGTTCTGGAAGAAGCAGCCAAGCGTTTGTGCTCGGTTCCGGTGTTGCATCCGGCTGAGTAATGACAAACGGATTCGCACGGCCAGACTTGTCTGTAATTGATTTTTATCTATTTTTGCACTGCCCGAGCGCAGTGTTTTTTATGGCCCCATAGTTCAAGGGATAGAACGACAGTTTCCTAAACTGTAGATCCAGGTTCGAGTCCTGGTGAGGCTACCAAGGAGTGGAAAAATATTTCTACTCCTTTTTCTTTTTCAGCTATCCCGGCAACACCACCGTAAACGTGGTTCCCATTCCCGGAATGGAATGAAACGAGAGGGTTCCGCTATGCCGGTGTACAATCTGGCGCGAAAGGGCCAGCCCGATGCCGCTTCCGCCCTGCCGGGTGGTGAAGAACGGCACGAAAACCTGATCGGCATATTCTTCGGGAATGCCTACACCATTGTCGGCTACCACAATCCGGGTTTCCTGTTCGCCTTTCTGCACACTCAGGTTGATCTCGGCATTCTCTGTTTCCGAAACCGCTTCCACTGCATTTTTCAGCAGGTTGATCACCACCTGCGAAATCAGTTTGTCATCGGCCATGAATTCCGTGATTCCGTTCGATACGTTCACGTGGAATCTGATATTCCTTTGCTGCATCTCTTGGTGGTACAAAATCCGGAAACGCGAAAGCCAGTCTTCAATGGCAATGGGTTTTAGTACCGGTTCAGGAATTTTATACAGTTTCCGGTACCGTTCGACGAACGACATCATCAAATCGCCCTGTTCCTCAATGGCGCCGGCACTGTTCCGGATACGCTCGATATCGATTCCGGATTGCGTACAGATTTCCGAAACCTCTTCGGGCAACGAACGTCCGATGGACTGGGCAAGCGAAGTAATCGGGGCAATGGAGTTCATGATTTCGTGCGACATGATGCGGAAAAGCTTTTGCCACGATTCCACTTCACGCTCTTCCAGCTCGGCTTTGATGTTTTGCAACGCCAGTAGATGGTAATGCTTATCGCCGAAAATAAATTCGCTGGCGCGGAGCTGTAATACTACCACCTGCCCATTGACTGAAAATTTATAGAGCAAAGGCTTGCCCGGCTTCAGTCGCTGCAGTTTTTGATAAAAATCGGGCACGCGGTGTTCCAGCGTTTTCACGGAAGTGAGATGATGTAAATTGAGCAGTTGTAATACGGCCGGATTGGCGATGATGACTTTCCCTTTCTCGTCGTAAGCCAGCAAACCGGTTCCTGAATGGCCAATCAGCTCTGCGTAAAACTGTTCCTGAAAACGGTTGTGCACCCGCTCTTTCCGGATGGCACTGCGTAACCGGAGCAACGATTCCTTTAACTCGTCAAATCCCGGCGGTGCAATTCCCTTCTCGAGATTCAACGACGAATCTTCATTCAGCATTCCCTCGAAAAAAAGGCTCAAATCGCGGTTCGTTTTTCCGAGAAAACGGTACAAACGGGCTGTGACGATTATAAAAACAAACAACGACAATCCACTCCAAAGATACCAGCTGGCGAACCACAAAAAGGCCGCCAGAATAGCCAGGGCTCCCATCACCAGAACAAAGCCGGCGAGTCTCCGGTTGAATCGGTTAAAGCCCATATTTCTTCACTTTATTGTAGAGCGTTTGTCTTGTAATTCCTAGCCGCGTGGCTGCCGAGCTCATGTTGCCACCACTCTCTTCGAGCGCCTGCTCAATCATGCTACGCTCCATTTCCTCCAGCGTGGTGGGCGCCTCTTCCTGCTCGATAACCGGACGGAAATGAAAATCTTCAGGTTGCAACACCTCGCCATCAGCCAGGATAACGGCCTTTTCGATGGCATGACGTAATTCCCTTACGTTTCCCGGCCAGGAATAGCGGCGTATTTTTTCCCGCGCCATTCCCGAAAGGGTAAGATGTTGCTTGTGGTATTTCTCGCCGTAAAACTCCAGAAAATGCTTTGCCAGCAATACAATGTCTTCCTCCCGCTCGCGCAATGGCGGTGCCTCGATGCGGATGGTGTTCATACGGAACAAAAGGTCTTCCCTGAATTTTCCTTCTTCCACCATCGCTTCCAGGTTACAGTTGGTCGCACAAATCAGCCGGATATCTACCGACACGGGTCGGTTAGCTCCTACCGGGATAACCTGCCGGTTTTCCAACACCGCCAAAAGTTTTGCCTGCAATGGAAGCGAGAGATTCCCGATTTCATCGAGGAAAAGAGTGCCGCCATTAGCAATGATAATCTTCCCTTCGCGGTCGACGCGTGCATCGGTAAAAGCGCCTTTCACATGGCCAAACAGCTCACTTTCGAACAGCGTTTCGCTGATAGCGCCCATGTCGACACTCACCAATGGTTTGTTGGCCCGCTCCGAATGCCGGTGAATAGCTTGTGCAACAAGTTCCTTTCCGGTGCCGTTTTCACCCGTGATTAGTACGTTGGCCTTGGTAGGCGCCACTTTCTCGATCAACCGGAAAACATATTTCATCGCGCTGGATTGTCCCAGCAGCTCCACATTGTCCTCTTTGTGATCGCTCTTTTCTGTCTTACCTGCCGACTTTCCCAGTTTTTCCTGCGACTGCCGTACCCTGACAGCCGATTTCAGTGTATCGATTAACCGGTTGTTATCCCACGGTTTCAGCACAAAATCCGACGCTCCCATTTTCAGCGCTTTCACCGCCAGGTCCACATCGCCAAAGGCTGTAATCATCACAACCGGAATATCCGGCTTCATCTTTTTGATCTCGGTCAACCAGAAAATTCCCTCGTTCCCGGTATTCACTCCAGCCACAAAATTCATGTCGAGTAGAATAACATCTACCGAATTGGTTTGCAAAAAGAAGGGCAACCGGTTGGGATTGGAGAGTGTCGAAACCTTACTAAATTCCGGCTGAAGTACCAGTTCCAGGGCACGTAATACAGTTCGGTTGTCGTCAACGATTAAGATATTTCCGGAAGTCATAGGCACAATTTGATAATCAAAGATAAGTTGCCAATCCCCGACAATCAAGGGGTTGTAAAAACATTTGTCGAACTTGTAAAGAAACTTGACATTTCGACCAGCATAACAGAAGAATACATTCGCTTATTTTACTGAAGATGTAATCATTACATCTGTTGGCACAGAATTGGTAAATAAGGAGGCGAATCCGGGAAAGTGTACACGATAGTACCGAATCAAAGCTTTTTCGGATGAATGAAAACGAAAATTTAATTCTGAATTTTTAAAAACAAGTCGGTAAGGACTTTCTAATTTTTGAATTCTTATGTCTGGAATGGATCGCCAAATAGAGCAAAAGAAAGGATTAAAGAAGAAGCATTTCTGGATGATTGGAGGAGGACTGGTCTTCCTCGTTTTTCTGATGTCGTTGGTTTTTGGTAATCACGAATCAACCATTCGGGTCGAGCGGGACAAAGTTTCCGTCAGTCCGGTTACAGAAGGGCTTTTCAACGACTACATCCGGGTTATCGGAACCGTGGAGCCCATTCGTTTTATTTACCTCGATGCAACCGAAGGCGGGCGCGTAGAAGAAATTATCAATGACGAAGGTGCCATGGTGAAAAAGGGAGATATCATCCTGAAGTTATCCAATCCCGACTTGAAATTGAATATTCTCACGGCCGAAGCACGACTGGCCGAACAAATTAACTTCCTCCGTAACACCCGTATTCAGATGGAGCAGGACAAACTATCCCTGCAACGTAATATCCTGGAGATGGATTACGACATTCTGAAAAAGAAGCGGAAGTTTACACAAAACAAGCGCTTCTATAAAAAAGACATGATTTCGGAAGATGAATACCTGGCTTCCAAAGAAGATTACGATTATGCGGTGAAAACCAGTAAAATTCTGGATGAGCGACAAAAAACCGATTCAGCTTTCCGCGCTGTTCAGGTCAAGCAGATGGAATACAACCTCGACCGGATGAAAACCAACCTCGATTTAGTGAAAGAACGGATGGATAATCTGGATGTGAAGGCCCCCATCGACGGCCAAATTGGTTTGCTCGACGCCGAAATCGGTCAGTCTATTCCGCAGGGAAGTCGTATTGGTCAGGTAAACGATCTGAGTGCATTCAAAGTAACCGCCCAGGTTGACGAGCACTACATTGACCGGGTTAAAAAAGGCTTGAAGGCCTCGTTTACCCGACAGGATAAAGCCTATGATATGACCGTGAAAAAGGTTTACCCGGAAGTTCGCAACGGTACCTTCAAAATTGATATGGTCTTCGATAACGAAGTGCCGAAAAATATTCGCTCGGGACAAACTTACCATGTGGAACTGCAGCTGGGACAGGCACAAAAATCGGTGTTGATTCCGCGTGGAGGATTCTTCCAGTCAACCGGAGGACAATGGATTTTTGTCCTGACCAAAGACGGTAGCGAAGCCACACGCCGCAACATCCGGATTGGACGGCAGAATCCGCAGTACTATGAAGTACTTGAAGGACTGGAACCGGGCGAACAGGTGATTACCTCCGGGTACGACACCTTTGGAGATAACCAACGAGTGGTTTTTAAATAAACCTGTGAGATAAAGCATTTCATAATCTATCAAACGAGATACTTGATAACGATGATATTTAAAGGACTTAAAATTGCGCTGAAAAGCCTGCTGAAGCAGAAAATGACCACACTGCTCAACGTTTTAGGGCTTACACTGGCTTTCTTTGGTTTCCTGCTCATTATGATTTACATGCAACATGAGTTGAGCTACGATAAATTCAACAAGAATTACAACCACATATACTTGTTGACCGCCAAAATAGACCAGGGAAAGCGTCAGGCAACACTCCCTGCATTACTGAAAAAGGAAATCGGTAATTCCATTCCCGAAGTGAAGTCCGTCACCGTGTTTCACCAACTATCCAACTTAAACAATGTTCACCGGACCGACAAACCTGAAAACGATTACCTGGCTAAACCTATTTTCGCCAGCAAGGAGGTTTTCAGCACATTCACGTTCCCATTGCTTCAGGGAAACCCGGAAACAGCACTGAGCAAACCCTTTACTGCCGTCATTTCTCAGTCGCTGGCCCATAAAATATTTGGCGGCGAGAACCCGGTTGGTCGGCAGATTACGTACATACGGGGAAGAAGTCCATTCACCATTACCGGTGTGATGAAGGACATTCCGTCCAATTCGTCTGTCAAAACCGATTGCTTCTTTTCGATGGCTACCGAAACGGAAGATCCGAACAGCGGTGCCAATTTGGCTTCGGAATATAGCTATGTGTTGTTTTTTCTGTTGAAGCAAGGTGCCAATCCCGATCAAACAGCCCAAAAGATCGAAGCCAATGCGGGGAGTATGACAAAGGACTTCAACGCTTTCAAAAAGAGTGTTCATTGGGATAAACTACTTTATCTAAAACCACTCAAGGATATTCACCTCAACAGTGACGGAAGCACCGACTTCCTCAACTCTATTAATCCCCTGTTTTTGAAAATATTCGGGTCGGTAGCTTTTTTGATTTTGCTCATGGCCTTTGTAAATTATATCAACCTGATTTCCGTACAAGCCGGCAAGCGGATTCATCAACTGGGCATTCAACGGGCACTGGGGGCGACACGCTTCCAGGTACAGTTACAAATCATTTTCGAGGCTATTGCTCTCGCGTTGATAGCTTTCTTACTGGCAACCGTGGCTGTTGAGCTACTGGGAACCGATATGCAGGACATTCTTCCTTACCGGGATTTGTCCATGATGAAGCAAACGAACTTGCTTCTGCTTCCCGCGGTGTTAGCTATTCTGTTCGGCTTTTTTGCCGGTCTGTATCCGGCTTACCTCCTCTCATCCGCCGAACCCGCCAAAATCCTGCATGGGGAAGTTCAGTTTGCCGGTAACGGCAAACTCCTGAGAGGAACATTAACCACGTTACAGCTGGTCATTTCCACCGCGCTCATTATTGGGGCTTTCACCATTCACCGGCAGTTGAATTTCTGGAAAAACTTCGATACCGGTTTATCTCCCAACAACGTAGTTTACCTACAAACCGATGGCTCTATCACCCAGCATGGCAGGGCTTTCGCCGAAGAATTACTGAAGAACAATCAAATAACCAATTATACGTACGCGGGATTTGTTCCCGGACAGGTGCAAATGTCATGGGGACGCGATGTCGGCGAACAACATGTCACACTCTGGGCCTGGCCCGTTGATGAACGCTTCCTCGATTTCTTTCACATCAAAATCGATAAAGGCCGTGCCTTCTCTCAAAATATAGCTGCAGACAGGAATGACTTAATCGTAAACGAAAAGGCAGTTCAAAACTACGGATGGAAAAATCCGCTGGATGTATCTTTCCCGGCATTGGGCGGAGCCGGACACGTGATAGGTGTTGCCAAAAATGTTACGTTCTCTTCCTTGCGGGAGGAATTACAACCCATGGTCTTTTGGCTGACCGATAATCCGGGATGGCAACGGTATATCCTGTTGAAAGTACAACCTGGAAACCTGACTCAAACAGAGCAATACATCAAAAACACCTGGTCGAAGTTTTCGTCGGCTCCGGCACCGTCCCTCCAATTCCTCGATCAGAAATATGCATCATTGTACAGCCGTGAAAATAAACTGGCGAACTTCATCCAGTTCGGTACATTGATGTCGCTGCTGATTGCCCTGATTGGTATCATCGGTCTGGTAACTTACCTGACGCAGAAACGTTCGAAAGAGATTGCCCTGCGCAAAACCAACGGAGCTTCGACCATGCAAATACTTATTCTATTGAATCAAAGCTTTATTCGATGGATTGGCATTGCCGTGGTGATAGGTGTTCCTTTGGCCTGGTATTTCATGAACCAATGGTTGCAGAACTTTGCCTACCGGACTAATCTGCCCTGGTGGGTATTTGTTAGCGCTGCCATGATTGTCCTTAGTATTTGCCTGACCGTCATTAACTATTTCAGTTATAAAGCAGCCAATACCAATCCGGTTGATAGTTTACGAAATGAATAATTCTGATTAAATTTTCACAATATATTTTGAATACAAAATCTTAGCATCATGATACAAACAGAAAATCTGACGAAAACTTTCCAGACCGAAGAAGTGGAAACGACAGCATTAAATTCGGTTAATTTCAATGTTAAAAAGGGCGAATTTGTGGCCATTATGGGACCTTCGGGTTGCGGCAAATCAACGTTACTGAATATTGTCGGGTTGCTCGATAACCCTTCGGCTGGCACCTATCTGTTCGACGGCGTGGAAGTGTCGAAGATGCGGGAACGGGATCGTACCCAGTTGCGCAAGGGAAACATTGGCTTTGTCTTCCAGAGTTTTAACCTGATTGACGAGCTAACCGTTTTCGAAAATGTGGAGATGCCGCTCATCTACCTAAAGATGAAAGCATCGGAACGAAAGGCCCGCGTCGAAGCTATTCTCGAACGGATGAAAATCAGTCACCGGCGGAAACACTTCCCCCGGCAATTATCGGGAGGTCAGCAGCAACGTGTCGCCATTGCCCGTGCCGTAGCAGCCAATCCGGGCCTCATCCTCGCCGATGAGCCCACCGGTAACCTCGACTCCAACAATGGTCTGGAGGTAATGAATCTGCTTTCGGAACTGAATAACGAGGGAACCACTATCGTAATGGTGACTCACTCGCAGCACGACGCCGATTTCGCCCATCGCATTATTAACCTGTTCGACGGTCAGATTATTACAGAAAAGCATAACAGATAGGTTCATTCTACTTCATAGGGTAGATCAAATGGGATGGTGCAATTTCAATATCGATTTTGCCCATCCCGGTTCATCTCCCCGTTCAATTTAGACAGACTGTATGAAAAAGAAATGCTGAGCATAAACCTTGTCCCATGAAGCAACTTCGCTACACCTTTCGCACTTTGAAACGAAATCCGCTCCTGATCTTCGTTACCCTTCCCGGATTGGCTTTCGGCTTGGCGGCCTTTCTTTTGCTATCAGTTTATGTCCGTCATGAGCTTAGCTACGACCAGCAATTCCCCACCAAAGACCGTGTCGTTAGAATTGTCAATCACGTCGTCGAAAAACAGTCGACTGAAAACGAACCAATATGTCTTCGTGATGCTTATAACGAGATTCCCGCTAAGGTGCCCGGAATTGAGGCAGCAACACAGCTGTATCGCGGCTGGGACGTCAATGTCGATACCAAAACACAGCGGTTTGAAAAGAAAGAACTCCTTTATGCCGATCCGGGTTTCTTCAAGGTTTTCGGATTAAACCTCCTTGCCGGAAACCAGGAAACCGCTTTACGTGATTTAAACACGGTGGTACTGACCGGCCAAACAGCCAAACAGCTCTTCGGAACGACCGATTGTATTGGGAAAGTGATTTCCATTTCCGACCAGCCGTTCACCATCACCGGAGTCATCAAAAAGCTCCCCTCAACTACCCATTTTCAGTTCGATTTGCTGGCATCCATGTCGTCCGTACATCCGGAACGATTCGGAGGTTTGGATTTCTTCACATACTTCCTTTTAAACGCTCATGCCAACCGGGCACAAACCCTGGCACAAATCAACCGGGTAAATTCAGATTTGATGAAGCCGTGGGCCGCACCTTTCGACATGAAGGTTACCTCCGAAACGGAGCCCCTGACCCGGATTCATCTCCACACCAAAGCTGATTACGATTTATCGGAGAAAGGAAGCCTGGGCAGTATCTACCTGATTGCCGGACTGGCCTTTTTCATCCTGCTAATCGCCATGATCAACTACATCAACCTGTATGTCCTTCACGGAGAAAAAAGAATCAAAGAAATTGCGTCACGAAAGGCATTGGGAGCCGACAAACGAACACTGGCTAAACTGTTCTACACCGAAACCGGGATCATCAGCTTTTTTGCCTTGTTCCTCGCTGTGTGGTTAACCGGTATAGCTCGCCCGTGGTTTGCCCACCTGATGCAGCGTTCGCTGCCGGCATCCGAATTGTTCTCCCCTTCCGGGATTTTAATCGTGCTGGGCTTTCTCGCTTTATTGGTGCTAATCAGCGGTGCGTACCCTTCATTCCACTTGTCCGGCATCAATCTGGTAACCGGACTGAAAGGTCAGCGCGATACCAGACGAAAACGAAGTCCCTTATCTATTTTATCGGTTGTTGTGCAATTTTCAGTAGCCATCTTCCTGATTACCTCGCTGGTGGTTATCCGATCACAGATTCACTATTTGAAAAATGTTCCGTTGGGCTTCAATGCATCCAACGTGATTGGCATTTCCGGTTTAAACGAAGAAACCAAAGCTCACGCTAAGACAATACAGAACGAACTAAATAAGATGCCCTTTGTGGAGAGTACCGCCTATTCGCGACACCGTATGGGTAGCGGATCCAGCGGACAGGGAATCAAACTTTACGGAAACACAACCGGGAGTTTCCATGGCATTAACGAATACCGGATCCATCCAGGGTTTGGAAAAACCATGCAGCTTCGTCTTTTACAGGGCCGCTTTTTCGATGATCGGAAAACGGATCAACAGGCAATTATCCTCAACGAAGCAGCCGTGAAAATGCTGGGTATCAAAGACCCGATTGGAAAATTGGTGATTATGCATACCGATCCCATGAAAATAATTGGTGTTGTGCATGACTTCTATTATAATTCCAGCAGCAGCGAAAAGATTGCTCCGCTTGCGCTGACCAATTACGATACCGGCCTGCAGTACTTCTTCTTCCGCACTTCCGGAACGTTTACCAAGGCTGAGCAAAAGCAGGTAACTTCGGTCTTTCAACAGTACGATCCGAACTTTATATTTAGCTCTTTCCGGTTAACCGATATTTACAATGACAAGTTTGCCGGCGAAGAACGGGTACTGCACCTGATTTCGGCCGGAACCATACTGGCCATTATCATCAGCTTCATGGGTATCATGGCGTTGTCGATTTTCACCACGGTGCGCCGGACGAAAGAGATTGGCGTCCGCAAAGTGATGGGAAGCTCGGTACAGGAAATCCTGCAACTGTTGCTTTTTGATATGCTCATTTGGGTAGTTGCCGCGATGCTGGTGGCTTTTGCTGTTGATTACTTTGCCCTGAATAACTGGCTTAGCAATTATGCCAACCGAATTTCGTTGCATCCGGGTTATTTTATCCTCAGTGGGTTGCTTGCCTTACTGGTAGCCTTAGCTGCCGTTGGCTGGCAAAGCTGGAGAGCCGCGACCCGCAACCCGGTAGATGCCCTTCGATATGAATAAAATACAACGCATTAAACATATACTATCATGATTAGTCTGAAAAAAATCTACAAGTACTACGACAACAAATACGAACGGACCTATATCCTGAAAAACGTGAATCTCGAAGTCGCGGAAGGCGATTTTGTGTCGGTCATGGGGCCCAGCGGCGCCGGAAAATCGACCTTGCTCAACATCATTGGTCTGTTGGACGACCCGAACGAAGGGGAATATTTCTTCCTCGATCAGCCGGCCCATCAGCTGAACGAAAAAAAGAAAGTCGACTTTCACCGCCATCATGTGGGCTTTATCTTCCAGGCTTTTCACCTGATTGAAGAAATGACCGTTTACGAAAATATCGAAACACCGCTCTTCTACAAAGGGATGAAGAAGAAAGAACGCCAGTCGGTAATCGCCGATTTGCTCGACCGGTTCAACATGGTAGCCAAGAAAGACTTGTTTCCGCAACAGCTTTCCGGAGGACAACAGCAACTGGTTGGTATTGCCCGCGCCATCGCAGGGAAACCCAAACTTTTGCTGGCCGACGAACCTACCGGGAACCTGCATCACGACCAGGGAAAAATGATAATGGACCTGCTGAAAAAACTGAATGAAGAGGGTATGACCATCATTCAGGTGACGCACAACCAGGAGTTTGCCAACTACGGCAAGCGCATTATCCGGCTAACCGACGGAGAAATAGAAGAAGAAATACTGAATAACTAAACTCTCCTTCTCGTTTACTATTTTCGCAAAAGAACTGAACTAAACCTTCAACTGAACCATGCTACGGAATTACCTGCTGGCAGCGATTCGCCATCTGCTGAAAAACAAACTATTCACAGCCATCAATGTCCTTGGCCTGGCCATTGGGATGGCGGTTTCGCTGCTGATACTGAACTATGTGAACTTCGAGTTCAGCTACGACAACATGCACCACCTGGCCAAACGCATTTACAGGGTGGAGTCACGTTTTTTCGAAGGCAATACCCTGACAGACGACTGGCCAACCAGCTCATTCGGTTATGCTCCCGCCATGATGCAACACATCAGTGGCATTCAGGATGCGGTGCGCGTCGATATTCATGAAACAGAACAAATTGTCAGTTACGAAAATATCCGTTTCCGCGAAAGCGATGTAGCGGTTACCGAACCGTCATTCTTCCGGATTTTTGATTTCCCGTTGCTGGAAGGCGATCCGAAAACAGCGCTGGAAGGTCCCAACAAAGTGGTGATTACTCAAACCGCTGCTCACCGTTACTTTGGCGAAACCGATCCCATTGGGAAGATATTGAAGTTCAGCACAACCGGCTCGGTGAAAAATTGCGAAGTGACTGGTGTAATAGCCGATTTGCCACCTAACTCTCACTTTCATTTCGATTTTTTTATTTCGTGGAAAACCCTGCCTGATTGGATGAATAACTTCTGGTACCTGCACGAAGTGTATACGTACGTTTTACTGCAACCCAACGTGTCTCCGGCCAGTATCGAGAATGCTTTTCCCAAAATGGCCGAGCAGTATAAAACAGCAGCTGCATTGAAGAATAAAACCTGGGCCATTCATCTGAATCCGCTAAGGAACATCCACCTGACACCGCAAAAGCAATACGAACGCGAAACCAAGGGAAACCGGAACGCCGTAAACGCGCTAATGCTGGTAGCCCTGGCTATTCTGGTGATTGCCTGGTTCAATTACATCAACCTGACGACTGCGAGGGCGCTGGACCGTGCCCGCGAAGTGAGTGTCCGCAAAGTTTCGGGCGCTTCGAAAATACATATCATCATTCAGTTTCTGATGGAATCGTTACTGGTGAATGGTGTCGCTCTCGTTCTGGCCATTGGTGTCATGCTGGTTTCGGTTGGAGGGTTTAATCAACTCACCGGAAAGAATATTCCGTTCCAACTGTGGAAAGATTCCACATTTTGGATTCCCATCGTACTGGTATTCCTGTCCGGAATCTTCATTTCGGGCTTCTACCCCGCTTCGGTGCTGGCTTCCATTAAGCCTATCTCTATTCTTCGGGGGAAAAGCAAACAATCCAAAGGCACCGGTTCCATGCGGAAAGGACTCGTGGTCGTTCAGTTTGTGGCTTCGTTTGTGCTAATATTCAGTACAATTGTGGTGTACAATCAGCTCGATTATATGATGAACCAGCCCACCGGTGTGAACATCAACCGGGTGATGGCCATTAAGTTTCCGGCACAAACCGACGAATTACAACAAAAAATCATCAGCTTCAGACGAGAACTGAAAGGTTTTACCGATGTGAAAAATGCAGCGATTTCCAGTGCCGTACCCGGAATGGAAGTGGCGTTTTTTGCCTCGAACCACCGGGCTGATGACCCGAACAAACAGAACCGCCTGTACGAAATGCTGAGCGCCGATGATAATTTCGCCTCAACCTACGGCATGAAAATCATTGCCGGACGTGGTTTCTCGGAAGATTTCGGTGACGACCGGAACAAACTGGTGGTAAACGAGGAAGCATTGAAATTGCTTGACCTTCCGGACAACGAAGAATCCATTGGCCGCCGGATAAGCGTAGAGGGCGAAGAGGAGCCGTTCGAAATCATTGGTATCATGAAGAATTACCATCAGCAATCGCTGGTGAAAGCCTACACGCCCATCATGATGATAAAATACGATCGCATTCCATGGATTTCTCCCCGGTTCATCTCCGTCAAAATGACGGGTAATCCATCGGCAAAAACCATGGCCAATATCCGGAATTTGTGGGAACGCTTCTTCCCCCAATCCACTTTCGATTATTTCTTTGTTGACCAATTTTACCAGCAACAGTACAAGTCCGATCAGCGCTTTGGTTCCGTATTCGGCTTTTTCTCGGCTTTAGCCGTATTCATCGCCTGCCTCGGTTTATGGGCGCTGGCCATGTATTCGGGAGTAACCCGCAGAAAGGAAATTGGCGTGCGGAAAGTAAACGGTGCTTCGGTCGGTTCCATCATGTCAATGCTCAATGCCGATATCCTGAAATGGGTGATTTCAGCGTTTATTATCGGTGTTCCCCTCTCGTGGTACCTCATGCACAAATGGCTCGAAAATTTCGCATGGAAAACCGCCTTAAGCTGGTGGATTTTTGCTTCGGCAGCTCTGTTCACCCTCGTTATTGCTATAGCCGCCGTTAGCTGGCAAAGCTACAAAGCCGCCAACCGAAATCCGGTGGAAGTGTTGAAAGATGAATAAAACAAAAAGGGAGGAATATTATTTCCTCCCTTTTCTTTTTTCATATCCTGAATAACTACTCCTTTAACAGGAAGTTGAAATTGTCTTCACTACTTAATTCCAGTGGCTTTTGGTCCTTTTTGAAAATCCGTGCCTTGAGGTTTCCAATCAGCGAAAGCTTATCATCATCGTACTTCAGCATGGTTCCTTCACGTAAGCCCACCACATAAATATCGGGATTGACTTCCAGAAACTCTTCGATGCGCTGTTCGCGGGTTTCGCCGGCATGTCCATCCGGATTTTTATCCTGATAGTGCGGATTAATCTGGAAAGGAATCAACTTCAGACAGTCAAATCCCAGCGGATCGATGATGGGCATATCGTTGGTGGTCCGCAGTGTGGGACAAGCCACATTAGAGCCGGCACTCCAGCCAATATAAGGCATTCCGTTCGCTACGCGTTTGGCAATCGGTTTCATTAGGTTGTTGTCGTGCAGCATGCGCACCAGCTGCCAGGTGTTTCCGCCGCCCACCACAATGGCTTCGGCCTCTTCCACCGCTTTAACCGGGTCGTCGTAATGATGAATTCCACGCACATGGTGCCCGATTTCGGCAAAACGTTGCTCTACTTTCGCTTCGTAATCATCAAAAGAGAAAGTGACGGCTGCGTAAGGAATGAAGAGTGCTTTTACGGGTTTATCGCCAAGAAATTTTTTGATTTCGTGTTTGGGGTAATCGAGGTATGGCTCTCCGGCCATTGTCGAATTACTGATGAGTAAAAGTTGCATAGTTTTATTGATTCGATTTATGTTTTCGGATTGCAATTAAGTCAAATTCAGGGAATGAAAAAAGAAGGAACGGCAGGTTCGGAGTCAATTTATTCCAGGAAAATCATGCTTAAAAACTGACCAGTGTCATGCCGGCAGAAAACGGATAAAGTACCGGACCATGGCCGTCTTTGAAAAACGGAACCGGCGAATACTCTGCAAATACGTTAAACCATTTGTATCCCATACGCACCGTGTAGCTGTAACGATAATCGTTCAGATACAATTCGTCGCGGAACTTCACCTTTTCACTGATACCTTCCTGATGGTATTTCAGTTTGGTATGGCTACCCAATTTATAACCAAACACCACACCAGCCGACATCCAGAAGCGTCGCTGAAAATGCCCGATAGGTATCTGAAATTCAAGCAACAGCGGAATTCTTCCATAAAACGTACTGAGTTTGGATTTCCGCATCTCTTCGTAACCCGGATAGATGGGCTGTATAACGCCGTTTGCATCTGCTTCGATGGTTAGTTCCGGGTTAAACCGGTAATCATCGAAGCATAATCCCAAACCTGTAACCAGGCCAATGGCATCATGATACCGCTGTAAACTGATACTCTTTTGCCAAAAATTGACCTGATAAGAAAACGAGCGCCAGATTTTCAAATTCATGAACCCGTCCTGCGAAGGCGGATAAGCTGAATAGTCCTTTTGTAAAAAGGAATTAATCCCCAGATGAAAACCGCTCCAGTGACCGGAAAAATTCCGATCCCAGAAACTTCGGTAACCGTCCTGGTTCCCCATAAAATCGTTAATAGAAACTGCATGCCTGGGTTTTGCCGGCACAATCGTGATGGTATCGTTTTGTTGTGCCACCAGAATTTGGGCAAACAACAACGCGGTTATTGTGAATGTCAGGTATTTTCTAGTCATGGACCGAGGTTTGTACAAATTTAACTGAAAAAGCAGCAGAAAAAAAATGAGCCGGTTACAAGCCGGCTCATCTATATTTCAATTTTACAAACTGAGTATTACCAATTCACAAGTCCCAATCCGATGGTGAAAGGATACATTTCCGGGCCACGGTTACTTTCGTAGAACGGTGTAAAGTAATAGGTGGCAAAAAGGTTAATTCCCTTGTAACCGATTCGGGCAGTTGCCCCGTACCGGAAAGGTGAGATATTGAAGTCATCCCGGTTTTTATCCTTTGTTCCGCTGTGCTTTACTTTGGTGTGCGAACCCAGTCTCAGCCCACCGATAACTCCTCCGGAAAAATAGGCTCGCTTATACGATTTATTAATCGGAATCTGGAATTCAAACATTAACGGAGCCTGCAAATACAAGGTATTCAGTTTGGTTTTATCGATATTGTCGTAAGTAAGATAAACCGGACTGGTAACGCCGTTTTCATTCGAAAGGGTATTCCTGTTCGAGAACCGGTAGTCGTTCCAGTTCAATCCGAGCCCGGTGACCAATCCAATGGTGTTGTGCTGCTTTTGCAAACCAATACTGTACCGCAGGAAGTTGATGTTGACCTCGTAGGATTTGTTGTGGTTCAAATCCATCCAGTTAGACTCGGGAAAACCCGCATACGTGGCATTGGCAAAGGAGTTCACTCCCATTTCAAACAGCGCCCAGTGCCCTTTGAATTTAGGCCGGTGACCGGTCCATTTTTCAAATTCATCGTCATCCAGCGTATCAAAATCAACAGAGGAACCGTGCCAACCATCAGCAATGACAATCGCCTTGCGTCCCAACCGGATTTTCACCGTATCGTTATCGAAGGAATTTACATCAACCGAATTGTCACCAACCTGGACATTGGTTTTCCCCATTCCATCAATCACCGTAACGGCATTCTTTCCAAGCACTTTTACCCGCACCGTATCTTGTGCCATCATATACTGAGCGCTGAACATGATCAGCATAAAGCTTAGAAGTATTCTACCAAACATAGCTTTTTGTTTTTGTTTGTGAGTAGGACGAACCGTTGCCGGATTTTGTTACAGGTTAGCGATTTTTATTCACCGGAAGGGAGAAGGAAATTAGCCGGCTGTGGAAAGAGATGGACTTTATTTCGCCGTCATTCCCGCGCTTTCCGACCAGTCGATCGCCTGATGCCCGTGCAATCAGCTGAAGTCCACCCAACGCAATGTTGTCGGACGAAAGCAATTCCCGGTCTTCGCTGTGTAAGGAGTTTTCCAGTTTCCTGTCCAGGAGATCCACTACAGGAATTTCATCAGCCAACGCATTTCCCGGAGCCTCGTAATCCAGCACCATCACCACTTTCTCCGGCTGCACATCAAAGCGGATAACCTTCGCTTTCATCGGTTCCGGAATATTCATCGCAATACGCTCGAGCTCCGGTTGTGCTTCTTTCTGGGGTATTGCTTTTGCTTTCGCCGGAAGAATCTCAGCTACCCGCAACGGTTTTTCCCTCACAATCTTTTTCTGCGGTGGGGTCGCCAATTTGCTTTCATCTTTCACACCTTCTTTTTCCTTACCGGGAACCGCTTCCCGCTCACTATCGGTAACAGGCGCTTCGGCGACTTTCGGATTAGGCGACTGCTGAACAGTTCCATCTTTTTCGGGATAGAAAAGGAACATTCCCAACGTCAGTACTGCAGCGGCAGCAACACTCCACCAGATGGGTAGTACGCGGGTTTTTCTTTTCAGCTTTGCTTTATTGGGAAAAACAATGCTCGCATCGGGTTGCAGTTTTAACCGGGCAAACTGGCTGACGGTTTCTTCCGCTTCTGCGTGATTTTCCAGCCAGGTTTGGAACGCGGCAACTTCTTCATTAGAAAGGTCTCCTTCGGAAAGCGCAATAGCAGCTTCTTCCAGTCCTTCCGGGGTATCGAAAACAGACTTATGCAGTGAGTTCTTTCCTTTCATCGATAACTCCTCCGGCTGAAGCCTCAACGAAGAAATTCCTTCTTCATCAGGAGCCAAACGGGGATGCTCCCGGAAGAAAGCCTCCAGCATCTTCCGCGTTTCCGGATCTAATTCCCCTTCCAGGTAATCCAGAACAAACTCCTCGTAATTTTCAGTCGTTATCTTCATCACACCACCACATCAATGCTACCGATGTACTTCTTCAAAAAAACGCGGGCCCGGTAAATATAAACCTTTACCTGCGCTTCGGTTAAACCGGAAATTTCGGCAATTTCCCGATAGGAATAGCCTTCGTAATCGCGCAGCAACACTACGCTGCGTTGTTTTTCCGGCAAACGGGAAACTGCTTCATGAAGCACTTCCTGCAAATCGGAAAAACCATTTCGTTCGTGGCGGATCTCATGTTCCAACGGATCGCCAATGACTTCCCGTTTACTTTTCCGCATACGATCAATCATCGTGTGATAAGCCGTGGTAAACAGGTAGGTTTTGACCTTTGTTCCGTCAATATTATCGCGATGCCGCCACATCTTTTCGTAACTGTCCTGCACAACGTCCCTTGCCCCGTCTTCGTCGTGCATATTTTTCACGACAAAGCGGTATACTCTGTCAGTCCATTCATCTACTGCGCGGTTATATTCATCAAGGGTCATCCGGTCAGGCTACAATTACATGTTGGAAGTAAGACGACTGTTTCCTGTTAAAGTTACAGCCATCACCGGATTTTTTCAACTTCCTGATTTTTTGCCACAAAAAAAAAGGTTGCTCGTTGGAGCAACCTTCTGTATATGAATTGTCATTTATTTCTTCTGTTCGGCAGTTTGGTCCGATTCAATCACACTAATGGCCTTGCGCAGTGTGGTGTCAATCTCTTTGATGATGGGATAAAATCCTTCCTCACCAAGAATATTCCGGGCAATGTAGGCATTGAGTTGGATTTTCAGAATTTTCCCTGAAACCTTCAATCCTTTGCTATCGCGAGGAACACCATTCTTTGCGGCAAACCGGACAAATTGCGAGAATACATCCTGCTTATTCAGGTAATCCTCGATGGCTTTGGCGTCTTTCATTTTCGATAGCAATTCGCGATGCGAGTCGGCATAATCGAAGGCAAAACGGTAAACCAATCCTTTCGAAGTAATCTTGCCATAATAGTCGGAGAAACCGGTTGTATCAGCCGGAACAAACACATCCGGCATGATTCCTCCACCGCCGTAAACAACCCGGCCTGTACGGGTATGATACTTCAATGAATCGTTGAAATGGATACTGTCTCTTTGCTCAAATTCACCATGCTTGTAACGCCGGGCAATATCCTGGTAGTAAGCCTGGTTTCCATCCGTATACGGCTTCTGTATACATCTGCCGGAAGGCGTGTAATAACGGGCAACCGTTAAACGCATAGCGGAACCGTCGCTGAACGGAATCTGCTCCTGCACCAATCCTTTTCCAAATGAACGGCGACCGACAATCATCCCCCGATCGTTATCCTGGATGGCACCGGAGAAAATCTCGCTGGCCGATGCTGAGAACTCATCGATCATTACAACCACTTTTTTGCCAAGCATACTGCCCTTGCCGTCGGCCCGGAACATTTTCTTCGGCTGATGCAGACCTTTCGTATATACAATCAATTCGCCCTTATCGAGGAACTCACTCACCATCTTGATGACCGCTGCCAGATAACCACCCGGGTTACCACGAAGGTCGATGATGATATTCTGAGCGCCATCCTTGTTCAATTTGTCTAATGCTTTCATGAACTCGGCGTACGTGTTTTCGGCAAAACGGCTCACTTTCACATAACCGGTCTTTTTATCGATCATATATGAAACATCGACACTGTAAAGCGGAATATTTCCACGTGTAATGTCAAAGTCGATCAAATCGGGGATTCCGCGACGGGCGATAGAAACCTTTACATGTGTTCCCTTTTCGCCACGAAGTTTCTTGATAACCTTATCGTTCGTGATATTGACTCCGGCAATCGTGGTATCGTTAACCATCACAATGCGGTCGCCAGCCTGAATTCCAAGCTTCTGAGATGGCCCACCCGAGATGACATCGACCACAGTAACCGTATCATTTTGAATGGAAAACTGCACACCGATTCCGCCAAAATTACCTGACATTTCCTCGTTCACTTCCTGCATATCCTTTTTGGGAATGTATGTCGTGTGCGGATCGAGTTGTTTCAGTATATCGGGAATGGCGTTATTGACCAGTTGTTTTTCGTTGACCGAATCGACATAATAGTCGTTGATCAGATTCATGATGAGATCGATCTTATTATTGGCCGGCGACTTGAGGTGATCGTAAGCGGACTGTTGCCGACGCTGCAGGACAATCCCGATGAAAATTCCAACAATAATGGCAAATGCCAGTAATACCGGGGTCCAGGTGATTAATCTTCTGTTTTTCTTATCCATTTTATTCTTCCTGTCTGTTTGATTCCAAATCTATCTGTACTATTTCTATCGAAGCTCTTTTAAGCAACTCAATTCCATCGTTTAACCGGTACGAGTCGGAGAAAACAACCTTGCTGATGCCTGCCTGAATAATCAGTTTTGAACATTCGAGGCAAGGTGAGGACGTAACATATAACGTGGCATTTTCGCTGCTGTTGTTCGACTTGGCCACTTTTGTAATAGCGTTAGCCTCAGCATGCAACACGTAAGGTTTTGTTTTGTTCTCTTCATCCTCACAGTTGTTTTCAAAACCAGAGGGAGTACCGTTGTAACCATCCGAGATGATCATTTTGTCTTTCACCAGCAAAGCTCCTACCTGCCGGCGCTTACAGTACGAATTTTCGGCCCAGATACGAGCCATACGCAGATAGCGATAGTCAAGTAACGCTTGTTTGCGGTTATTCGTTTTATCCATGCAATGCGTTCGTTTTACTTAATAACTGCGTTCGGTTTAGACGGTGTCTCAGAAAAAGCACATGAAAAAAAACCGCCTTGAACGGGGCGGTATAAATGATCTCAGTCGTTCAGAGGAAGTTTTTTATTTTATCCAGAATATCTTTCGATTTAATGGGCTTGGCCCAGAAGTCGTCACACCCACTCTCCTTCGCCATTTCAACATCTTCCGGCATCACAAAGGCGGTTTGGGCAATCACCGGCAACTCTGGTCTGATCTCCTTTATCTTGCGGGTGGCATCGAAGCCATTCATAATGGGCATTTGTAAATCCATCAATACCAAACTAACCGCCGGGTTCGTTTTGACCGTTTTAACCGCTTCCTGCCCGTTCTTGACCCAAATCATTTCTGCATCAATCTTACGCAAAACAGCTTTCAGATACAGATAGTTGGACTCGGCATCTTCAACAACAAGAATGACAAATTTCTTCTCTGGGTTTTCCACTTATGTTTAGCTTTTGGGTCCTGTGAAATTCAAATATATACAAAAATATTTTAGTTATGCTTCATAGGTCGAAAAATACACCGTACATAAAATAAACGCTCAATTCAACCAACTTATTATTTCCTAAATCATTGTGATAATTAATTGAACCAATAGGTCATTTTGAAAACCAGCGCCCTGTTCTTTGCCTGCATGTTTCCCGGAAAATAGTTATCGGTGTACACCAGGTAAATATCTGATACCGGCTGATACCGCCATTGCAGCCGGGCATTTACATTGATGTTGTCAATCTGCTCATTGTATTGCACATAGGTGGTGAAGAACAGTTTATCGGTAAAGGTTACATCCAGCTTCGGGCCAACCAGCCAGTAACCGGTATCGCCCCAGGGCTGTGGTAACTTCAGGTTATTGTAACTGAACACCATCGACACATATCCAAACGGCTGGAAACGGTAGTTCAACATTCCTTCAACATGTAGGCGGTTTCCATTAAAGAAGCCACCGTAACCGGAAGAAAGTTCATACTTGAAGGTTTTTCGGTTGTCAGATTGGTAAATCAACGTGGCATCGAACCAATTGTAACCGGTACCTGCTTCAAGGAAATGGTTTCCCTGGTTGGTGGGATCGAAAGCATTGCGCAGCTTGATGTACCAGAAATTGGTTTCCAGTTCCAGATGACTCCGGTTATGAAACTGGAAAAAGTAATCGAAGCTGACTTCGCGATCGGTTAATTCCATATCTCCCGGACGGAAATATGTATCCAATTCAGTGAAAAATCCGTGATATTCCACATTGCTCTTGTCCGGATAAAATCGAACGGTGGCTGTCGGATTCAGGCGCAAATAATCCACACGGGGAACGTACCCGGTTTCCGCATTGTAGTTTTTCCCTACATAATATTCTTTGATTCCCAGGTCATATTGCTTCCGCGAATAATTTAACTGGGTTCCCTGCGCAAACTGCTCTCCGGAACTCATGCCAGGTGTAAACGAACGAAACCCGAAAAATTCGCCCGTCCAGTAATTGTTCGAACTGGCCAGATTGTATTCCAAACCAGCTACCCGGTTGTATTCGTTCCCTGTAAAACCGGAAGGAACGTTCATGTTCTGCTTATTCACAAAGATGGCTCCGATATTCGAGCGCGAAAAAACTTTCTTTTGCACCGAAGCCACAAAAAAGTTGCGTGCCAGCAAATCACCCTGCTTTTCTGTTTCCATGTCCATCACTCCAAGTCGCCAGTCGTTTCCAAGTTTTCCGCTTAAGCGGGCACCGGCCAACACCGGCGAATCCAAACCAATACGACGTGAAAAAAACGGACGGATTTGACCGGAACCATAATTGGCAAACAGGTCGCTGTTTTCGAGAAAAAACTGTCGCTTCTCGGGGTAATACAATTCGAAGCGATCGAGATTGGTTACCTGATCGTCAACTTCCGCCTGCGAAAAATCAGGATTGTAAGTGAGATCGAGGTTAAGTGATGACGACAGTCCCAGCTTGGCATCCATTCCGAAATCCTTGCGGTAACGGGTATCGGTCCCGGCTTCAAAATCGCGCGACGCACTTCCAAAAATGTAAGGGATGAGTGAAAACTGCAGTCCGGATTTTGGTGGAGGGGTTTCCCATTGCACCACTCCCGCATACGCCAACGAAGCGGTTGGAAATTGCTGCGGAACAGGTGCCCAGGCCGACTTTTCGTTCCGTTTTAGGTCCAATCTAGAAAACTGCACATTCCAGTGATCAACGCCACTTTGGTACCGGATAGACTTAAACGGAATCCGCATTTCGGTGACCCAACGGTCTTTGTAATTTTTGGTCTTCGACTGCCACTTGCAATCCCAAATCAAATTCACGCTGTGACCGTCACTCATCGTTCCGTCCCATTTGGCTCCGGCAGCATTTGCTCCGAATGAATAACCGGTAGTTTGATCGTTGTACGTATCGAGAAACAGTAAGAAATTATCATTATTACCAAAGACAAAATCGCGCCGCAACGACTCTACCGGCCTTTTACCCGGGATGGTGTCGTAAAAAACAAACGCCAGATAAAAAGCCTTGTCGCCATAAGTCATCATCACTTCCGACTTCGCGGCAGCATAACCGGTATCGTATGGCAGAACCATGTAAAAATTGGTGGCCTTTTGCGCCCGCTTCCAGTCTTCCTCATCCAGTACGCCGTCAAGTTTAATCGGGCCGGTCCGCTTTTTTACATGCAAAACATAGTCGCTGTTAATGGTATTGATGGTAACGGTGGAATCTTTCCGTGAAAACGAAAAAGACTGAGCGGTCAGACCATTATTTCCGGAAGCAGATACTCCTTCGGTTACGAGAACCAGCCAAACAGCCAGTGTCGTCAATACTTTGGTAAGTTTCATAGTTAGTTAGTATGCAGTGATTTGGACGCTACAATATAGAAAAATCAATCTTACAGTCAAAACAACAATATCATTACATTTTTCACAGTAAAATTGAGTTAACGTAATGGATGAACGCACACCAAATGAGATTATTTAGTATCTTGAAGATGAACGAACTTAAACCTCCGTGGAAAATACATTTATCAGTTGTTTGATGCATGTGGTGTTTGGGACGATGGGCCAGCGAAGTTACCTATCACCCGATATACGCTCTCAAATGGTATCTTATCTTTCGGCCATAGCCAAATCGAGGGGAACCCGCTTGATTACGCTGGGCGGAACCGAAAATCATGTGCATCTGTTATTAGCCATTCCTGCAAGACTTTCCGTTGAGTCAGCTGTACTTCCACTTAAAGAAGCTTCACAAACCTGGTTGCGACAACACTTCGATAATTGCAAAGGTTTTACCTGGCAGAAGGGGTTCGCGGCTTATTCCATCAGTCGCTCACAACTTGAGAGTACCATGCGATTCATCCAGAATCATCAGCAACATCACCTGCACAAATCCTTCCGCGAGGAGTACATCGAATTCCTTCGTTACCATCACATTCCCTTCCGGGAAGAAAAATTGTTTGGGAACTAACACGGAATTCAGGGCATAAAAAAACCTTCTCCCTTTTGGAAGAAGGCTTCAGTACCCGGGGCGGGAATCGAACCCGCACGATATTGCTATCACTGGATTTTGAGTCCAGCGCGTCTACCAATTCCGCCACCCGGGCGAGTAGACTACCGGTTTTTTCCGGCGCGGCACAAATATAGATCAAAAATTCACTTCCGAAAAATATTTTTCATGGAAAAAACTCATATTTCCTTTATTCGACGGGCATCGATGGCTGCCGTCACTTTTCCGTAAATCACCAGCGAAATGGCCGATACGATGGCAATGCCCACAAAAACAAACCAGATATAATGCGCATGATCGTATGCATGAAGCTTTTCCGCTTCACTAAGCGTCAACGGGTCGGGACAATATTTCCCGAGCAAATAACCTGATAAACCGAAGCCTACCAGCGACGAAAAAAACGAATGAAGATGACTGAATCCGAGGTAAAGTCCCTCCTCGCCCCGCGGAGCCTGCAACGAAAAATATTCGAGAAAACGGGGCGATATGAACGATTCAGCAACTCCCTGAAAAACGATTCCTACCACCATCATGAACGCGACCGGATGCATACCAAAAATCGGTTCCTGTACAATCATATTTCCGGAAGCCATGGCCAACGCCGAAAACGGCATGATGAACATGCCTACCATCATGGAGGTAATTGCCTTTTTCTTCCGCATCAACTGCGTAATTAGGCTAACCGTCAAAACCACGACCAGCGGATTAACGTTGGCATACCAAGAAGGAGATGCGCCCTCTCCTGCCATGCGCAACACATATTTGGGCATGGTGGCATACAACTGATGCTGCACCATCCAAAAGCCGGTGATGATGAGAATCAAAACAATCAAACGTACGTTGGAGACGACTTTGATAAGCGCCTGCCATATTTCTTTCAGCGATTTTCCCTGACCTTCGTGATGCGACGATTTAAACATGAAGAAAACAACGATAAATCCGAGTAAGGTTGCTCCGGCCGAAAAGTAATTCAGGGTAATCAGACCTTCGTTTCCCAACGCTTCCCGCAAGGGTTTCACAATGGTTTTTCCGGAAAAGGCACCAATATTCACCATCGCGTAAAAGATGGAAAATCCGCGGGCCCGGTTTTGCTCGGTGGTCTCTTTCGATACGGTTCCGGAAATCACTGATTTGATGAATGAACCACCAATGATGATGAGTGCCATCACCGGGAGAATGCCCCACTTGGCGGTACTCTCACGTAAACCGGAAAACTCCGTCAGGTGGCCGTAGTGCACTAACCCGGCTGACTGCAATGTGGTAGGCAACAATCCCAATCCTAAATAACCAATGGAAAGTAACCCGAAAGCCAGCAACAATCCACTTCGAAATCCGATTTTATCGGCAATCGCTCCGCTAAAAGTGGGTAAAAGGTATAGCAGCGCGGAAAAGGTCCCGGAAATGAATCCGGCCTGAACATCTGAAAAACCGAGTATCCTCGAAAGATAAAGGGTAATGACAATGAAAACTCCGTAGTAGGCCGCCCGCTCAAACAGTTCAACGGTATTAGCCACCCAAAATGCCCGGGAAAAACGCCAGGTACTTTCTCTCTCCATCATGTTAAAAGTCAAATTAGTAGTTCGGTATCTTCTGCGAAAAGCATCAAAGATAAAAAATTGCCCGAAAGTTCCGGCCCTCTGAATTTTCGACCTGAAGGTATCTCAACTGTCCAATAAATTTGTGACTACTCGTCGATTGTTGCTCTTTTTCATTAAATTAAAGCATCAATTAAAAATTATGCCTCTTAACATAAGGGTCTTTTGATGATGAACTGTCATTATACTATTATATTGATGAGGCGATGCAAAAATCTCAGATGATACAGGACGAGGATAACAGACGGCTTCAGGCTATCCGCGAAGGCGATAAACAAGCTTTTGAGGCGCTCTTCTATGAGTGCTATCGTCCGATGGTTGCTTATGCCTTTCGCTTTCTGGGCGATATGGAACCTTCGGAAAGTGTTGTTCAGGATGTGTTTCTCAAATTCTGGCAAAAACGAAAGGAACTGATGATTACCTCTTCCCTCCGAAGCTACCTGTTCCGGGCCGTTCGCAACCTGAGCCTCAACTATCTTGAGCACCGAAAAATCATGTCTGGTTATGCTCATATGGTGATGGAACGGGAATCGGACCGTTACGACTACAGCGACTTTTATGTGGAAGTAGGTTTGAAAGAGAAAATCGATACAGCGGTTTCGGCTTTGCCGGAAAAGCGGCAGGAAATTTTCCGCCTGGCACGGGAAGAAGGATTGAAGTATCGTGAAATTGCCGAGCAATTAAACATTTCGGTGAAAACCGTTGAAACGCAAATGACGCTGGCACTGAAACAATTGAGAACGTCGTTGAAGGATTATCGTCACCTGGTTCTCTTCTTCCTGGGAACAGGAAGCAACCAATCGAAAAATAATTTACCAGATCAATCCATTTCCGTTAAGGGTAAAAAGCTGATTAACTGTCTTCCATACAGATTATGAAAAGCGAGAAGAACATATCGAAACTGACGCCGGAAGAGTGGACTGCTTTCCTGAACGGCGAAAGAGGTACGGAGACGTTTTCGGGAGAGGAAACCTCTGAGATGAGAGAGATGCAAGAAGCCTGGGAGCTGAGTGGTACGGTTTTCAGCCATTCGGCTGCTGACCCGGACAAAGCCTGGGCTAAATTAAATAAACAACTGGATAAAACTCCTCAACCGGCAGAACAACCAACCCGTCGCCTGTTCCGGCGCGTTATGCAATATGCCGCTACCATACTGGTACTTGTTGCTCTTGGTGTTACCGGTTATTGGCTCAGCCGGCCTAAGCAACCCGTGACATCGCAGTGGGTTGTTCAGCAAAGCGTGGTGCAGCCGACCGTTATCAAACAAGTTACCTTACCCGACGGAACCATTGTTAGTCTGAACGCCGATTCCCGCATCGAATATCCGGAAAGTTTTTCGGGACAGAAAAGAACCGTGAAATTGGTCGGTGAAGCATTTTTTGATGTTCACCACGATGCACTTCACCCGTTTATCATCGAAACCGAAGGAGCAGAAATTGAAGTGTTGGGAACTTCGTTCAATGTGTCGGCTTATCCCGGCAAGGAGAAAGTGGAAGTGAATGTGCGTACCGGTACCGTCCGACTGGTTTCGACCCGCAAGAAAGGGAAGCAAGCCGAAGAGATCCTTCCGGCCGGACAGCGCGGATGGGTGAATTTAAGCGATGGTTCTACGTCCAGTCAACTGGGTGTTGCTCCCAATTACCTTTCGTGGGTAAACAAGGACATCCGGTTTAAGAATACGCCCCTTTCGGAAGTATTCGGCGTACTCGAAAATACGTACCACGTTAAAGTCGAAGGTGCCAATGCTCACATCGATACACTGCGATACACGGCTGACTTTGAGAAACAGAATCTTGATTTCATCGTCGATGTCATTGGTCGTACCCTGAATCTGAAGGTCTCGAAAACAGACGATGGTATCGTGTTTGCCATGAAGAAATAGTCACAGGAAAGGAGGCCGTTAGATGAAACGGCAAAAAGGGAAACGTATCATTGTTGCTTTCAGCCTGATGCTGATTTTCCTTTTTACACTTCCCTGTCCGCATACAAAAGCACAGGAAACTATCCTGCAACAGAAAATATCGCTCCGGGCAAAGGAGCAGCCGCTCATTGACATTATTCATCACGTAAGTGATACCCTCGGGTTGCAATTAACCTATAATGCCAATGCAGATGCAAATGAGTTGGTCAGTTTTCGGTGCGAGAATGAAGCGGCGGGAAAAGTGCTAAAGGAATTATTGAATCGTTACCAGCTTGACTACATGGTATCGAGCGGACACCTCATTGTCCATGATTTGTTTAACAATGACCTAAATAATTACCAGCAAATTGAATCGACAACCGGAAAACCACCCTATCAATCATTTGTATTCAATCATACCGAAAGGAAATCCGTAGCCATTCCTTTCATCGACGCCAGTAACCTCATCATCATTCCTGTCCGGATTAATAATTCGGAGAACCTGAATTTCATTCTTGACACCGGAGTGAAAGTGCCAACCATCACCGAACTTCCCGACACCAATCAACTCAACCTGAAATTTTTGCAGCCACTAAAACTTGCCGGTCTGGGAGAACTAAAAGAAGTCAACGCCTACGCTTCGTTTAATAACAAAATCGAATTTGCCGGTCTGACAGGTTATAATCAAACCATCCATGTAGTCGACAACCCCGATTTCAGAATATCACCGTTGATTGGCATCCCGGTTCACGGCTTAATTGGATTTAACCTGTTTAAAGATTATGTCATAAAAATCGATTATGCGCGCAAGATAATTTACCTTTATCAACCGGAGCACTTCAACATGAAACGGGCTTTGAGAAAATCGGAGGTTGTGAACCTGGAATTCACCGATACCAAACCGTTGATGAAAGCGACCATTTTCATGGAAAATGAAAAAAACGTTCCGGTAAAACTGATGGTCGATTTGGGTGCCAGCGAGGCAGTTTGGCTATCATCCGGCTCCGATAAACGGTTACAGCCGCCGGAAAATAGCATCAGAACATTTCTAGGGCGCGGAATGGCTGGCGATCTTTATGGAAAGAAAGGACGGATACAGGCGATACAGATAGGCAGAGTAAAATTTGAAGAACCCATCGCTTCATTTCCCGATACAAGCCACATTGGTGGTATTACCGGGAAAAAACGGAACGGAAGTATTGGAGGTGAGATCCTAAGACGGTTTATCGTCGTAATCGATTATCCAAATCGACGAATGCTGTTGCAACCGGGGCGTAAAATTCACGAACCCTTCAATTACAACATGAGTGGAATTGATATTGTGAATCCGATGCCTGGCTTGCCCTATTATAAGATCATTAATGTGCAGAAGGATTCACCCGGCGATTTGGCCGGATTATTGCCGGATGATGTAATCGTGTACATTAACCATGCGGCTGCCAAAGACATTACGCTAAGCGAGCTCAACCAACTCCTGATGAGTCGGGAGAACCGAAATATAAAAATGCTGGTGAAAAGAGACGGAAAGTTGATAAGAGCCGATTTTCGCCTGCAAAAAGTTTTCTAGACCTATGTTTAAAAAGTACGGAATTCTGTTGTGGCTTTTGTGCCTTTTTATGCCCGGAGTATATGCTCAGGAAGCTCTTTCCGTACTGCAACGCCCTATCACAATTTCCGTCGACAGCTCATCTGTCGAAAATATCATTGACAGGTTGGTAATCGAAAACGATCTCTATTTTTCGTACAACCCACAAATCCTGCCAACAGGCCTTCATTCGTGCCATGCAGAGAAAATGCCGCTGAAGAATGTTTTGCGCAAGCTTCTTCCGGGCAGCGACTATCAATTCGAGGTTATCGATAACCAGATTATTATCAAACGCCTTGAAAGAGAACCGCTGCGTGTTTCCGCGCAGGTGATCGATCGCAAAAGCCGCGATCCGGTGCCCTACGCCTCCGTAACCATTGAAGGGCAGAGCATCGGTACCATCACCAACTCCGATGGCCGCTTCGATTTGGTTATCCCGCAGCGATTGCTCGACCACGATATTCTCATCGGTTGTCTGGGCTATGTGGAGTTCCGCATTGCACCGGACAGCCTGAAAAGTGTAAGTCAAATCGATCTCAAACCGGTCTCATATCGCCTGCGTGAAGTAAGAGTAAAACCGGTAGAACCGGAAGAAATTATTGCCCGGTTCAGAGCGCACATTACAGATAACTATACGCTTACTCCCCAGTTGATGACTACTTTCTACCGCGAAACAGTGAAACAGGACGGTGAGTACATGGGCATGTGGGAAGCCGTGATGGAAATGTTGAAGAGCCCTTATAGAGGAGTTGCAAGTGACAAGGTGCGATTTGTCAAAGGCCGGAAAAGCGAATTCAGCAATTCGTATAAAGATGTCAAGTTGAAAATTCAGGGGGGCCCCTATTATATTACCAAGCTCGACGTGGTGAAAAACCTGGAGAGTTTTCTTGATCCAAAATACGAACTAATCTACCGCTACCGCTTCGATCAACCCATCGTGTACAACGGCCGGATAGCTTGGGTTATCCGCTTTGCGCGAAAAGAAAGAGTGGATTATCCCTGCTTCAATGGCTACTTCCTGATCGATGCGGAATCGTATGCCTTGATTATGGCTGACTTCTCGTTAGACAATAAGAGTTTAAAAATTCTGGGCGAATCGTTCATTAAAAAACAACCCCACGGCATAAAAACACAGCCTATCAGAGCCGAATACAGAATTACCTACCGGGAATTAAACGGAAAATGGAGTTTCTACATGGCCCGAACCGATGTTCAGTTCAGGGTGCGCAACAAGCTAAATCACAAGCGTTCAATATTCCGCAGCATTTCCGATATGGTGGTTACACAGCAGTACCGTTTCCCGCGAAGGGCACGATTTGGGCCATCAGGGATTTTTCGGTCAAACGATATTTTTACCGACTTCATTGGCAACTATGACCCGCAATTTTGGGAAAATTATAACGTGATAAAACCAGATGAAGATCTGCGTAATGCACTGAAGAAAAATATCAATCCTTCAGAAAATAACGTTCAACAATAACACCCTTGTTATGAAATCAATTATCCGTCTTATTCTGTCAGTGATTTTTCTGTTTGCCGGATGGCTGCACGCACAGGAAACAGAGAAACCTCATTTAGTTGATCAGCTTACCAATCAATTAAAAAATTACCGGTTGCAAACAGTTAATCAGGAAGTGTACGTTTCAACCGATAAATCGCTATACCGCCCGGGTGAAGACCTGTGGTTCAAAGGCTATGTCACCGATGTGCAGACACATCTTCCTTCCCTGAAAAGTCTGGAACTGGATGTCCGGTTAATCAGCGATAAAGGAGATGAAATCAAGAGCGATCGGTTCAAGCTGCAAAATGGCATTACCAATGGCGATTTCAAACTTCCGGAGACAGTGGCGCAAGGAAATTACTACCTCATTGCCTATACTCCGGAAATGACCTACCGACCAGTGAGCCAGATCTTCCACAAGCGCATCATCATCAAGCGGCCCGAACAGCAAAACCTGCACTACGACATGGTTTTCGACAAGCCTTTCTATCAGGCCGGAGAAAATGTAACCGCCAAACTTCTTGTTTCTGATCTCCGCAAAAAGCCTGAAGCGAATGTGAGAATAAAGTATTCTGTTCACTCAGGCGATAACACCCTCGCTTCCGGAAAAGTGAAAACGGAAAAGAATGGAAGTGCACTTGTCTCTTTTAAGGCTCCCGAAGATCAGCTTGAAGCGCCATTACTGCTCGACATTGAATTCAACGAGAACAAAGAGGATTATCATTTCAGTAATCATGTGCCGCTTGCGAACGACAAGCTTACCATTCACTTTTTCCCGGAAGGTGGAAACCTGGTACCTGCAGCAGATCAAATGGTTGCGTTCCGTGCTTTCGATGCCTTTGGTAACCCAATGAATGTAAGTGGCAATGTAATCGACCATAACGGCAAACTGTTGGCTAAAGCGGGGACCGTTGCTCCCGGTTTGGGCATTTTTAGTTTGGTTTCCCAGAATGACAAGCAATTGAAGCTCGTGGTTACCAGTGAGCCCGGTAAAGGTCAGGAATTTTTGTTGCCGAAACCCGACCCCGAAGCCGTTTCCATTACCGCGAGCCAAAGCAATACTGATACACTGTGGGTAACAATAAAAAGACCGGCGGGAAGCGAAAAGAATACCTACTCTATGCTGGCGGTGAATCGTGGTGACATGGTCTGGGCCTCTGAATTCAAAATTGGAGCTGCTGGACGAATTCCGGTTAACCTGAACATTTTTCGCCAAGGGGTTACGCTGCTGTCCGTTTTTGACGAAGCGGGGAATTTACGAGGCCAGAGATTGGTCAACATCAACAAAGGTAAATCGGTAAATGTAAAAGCTGAATTTCCTGAATCGATGGCAACTGAACAGGATGGGAAAATTCACATCTTGTTAACCGACGAAAAAGGCCGGCCGGTAAAAGGCGAAATCGCCGTCTCGGTAACGGATATGCAGGCAAATATTCCTGAAGCATGCGGCATATCTAGTCTAAACTGTGGAACATCATTACCAATTCCGTTGCCAGATCCTGAATCGGAAACAAATGCTGCCCGGTTTAAATTTTACCTGATGGCCAACCATCTGCAAAATTTCAATTGGAATGAAGTTCGATCATTTAAGGACTCTGCTTCTGAAACACCCGCTGAATTGAATATCGGTATTTCCGGAATGGTTTTCGACCGAAAAGATCAACCCGTGGCAAACGCCAAAGTCAATGTTGTCAATACCAGCATGCAAGTATTTACCACGACCAGTGATGCAAACGGACATTTTACCATTGACTCTCCGCTATTGTCCAACCCGAGCGATCTGACCGTCAATGCCACCGATGATTCAGGCAAGAAAGACCTAACCGTTAAGCTGGACAAAAGCTTTGCCGAAAAGGTCGTCGACTATATCCGCAGCAAACCCGAAGACGATCCATGGAAAACGGAAATGAATCTCCTTCAGACAGCTTATTTTGAAACAAATCCGGATTTGTTTGCTTCTGTTCCCGACAAAAAAATGGACGCTTTTAACAATAAAAGAAAAGACGACTTTTGGAGAGCATATCTCGATCAATCTACGAACCTGCTCGACATCATCAACATGATTAAACCCTTTGATTTGATGGGAGAAAGAATTGTCTTCAAAGGTTCACATAACAGCTTGTTGAACCAGGGAGGTGCGTTAATTGTAATTGATGGACAGCAACTAGGAACGTCTGCTTCTACGCTGAGTTCAATCCCTCCGATGAATGTAGAAGATATTCATGTCTCCACGAAACTTTCGGACGTGGCTAAATACACTGGCTTAAATTCAGTGGGCGTCATCGAAATTACCACCAAGAAGGGAAAACGTATAGAATCCAAGAAAGAACAGGGACCGGAGTATGACAAAGGATTGCGGATGTCACGACAATTTTCACCTCAACCAATCGGGAAATCCAAGTACAATCTGGAAACAACACTGCTATGGGATCCGGTTGTTTTTACCAACGAAAAAGGGGAAGCAGAGCTCAACTTTAAGACCAGTAAATTAAAGTCAACGTACAATGTCCATATCGAAGGAATTACCGTTGACGGAACCTGGTTCAGTAAAAACGAGCAACTGAAAGTGGAATAATGTAAATAATTTGACAGATCATAAAAATCCCCTGAAATCAATCGGTCTCAGGGGATTTGTCTAATATTTTAACGCTCGAAAAGTTCACCCAGAATGGATCGATCTCCGGTTCCCTGATTTTTGCCTACCGGTGACAACGCTTTAATCAATTTGCTGACCGGCATCGACTGTAACCATACTTTTCCGGTTCCGCGTAACGTAGCCAGAAATATCCCCTCCCCTCCAAATATCATGGAGCGCAATCCTCCGGCCGCTTCGATAGAAAAATCGATGGATGGCTCTAAAGCCACAATACATCCCGTATCTACGCGCAAGGTTTCGTTATTCAGCTGCCGTTCAACAACTGTACCTCCTGCATGAACAAACACCTTACCGTCACCATCGAAGCGCTGCAAAATAAATCCTTCGCCACCGAAAAATCCGGCTCCCAACTTCCGGTTTAACGCTACACCAACTTTGGTTCCGTAAGCCGCACATAAAAAGGCGTCTTTCTGAGCCAAAATAGAACCTCCATGATTTGGTAAGTCGATTGGAAGAATGGTCCCGGGGTAAGGAGCTGCAAATGCCACATGCCCTTTTCCCAATCCGCGATGGGTAAAATGTGTCAGAAACAGAGACTCCCCAGTGAGCAAGCGCCCCCCGGCTGACAATAGTTTGCCTAAAACACTTTGATTAGCCTGAGAACCGTCTCCCATGTGGGTTTCAAAACTCACCGACTCTTCCATGTACATCATGGCTCCGGCCTCGGCTATGACCGTTTCTCCCGGATCCAATTCCACCTCCACAAACTGAAGGTCTCCGCCAACAATACGATAATCAATTTCATGTGAACGCATAAGCAAATATTTACAATGGATGAATGAATTCACGATAGGTAAAACCAATCACCTATTCTTTTGTTAATGATGGAAAACCCTCTAAAGTTAACCGATTTCATTTAAGAGCGCAATCCATGCTGTTTTGAACCTGTTTCATGTGATATACAACATATTTATTTATTCATATTTTTCAATACTTTAGAGGCTTATTTACGTGGTAAATTTTACATAAAACTTTCACGTAGCGCATTGAATTTTTGTAAAAATTTTATCAAATAGTTAGTTAAGAACTCTAACAACCAGCATTAAATGAAAATTCACGAATACCAGGCAAAGCAGATATTTGCCGATTATGAGATCCCTGTCTCGGATGAGATTCTCTGCCACTCTGTAAAAGACGTGGAAAAAGCTGCTGAAAAACTAGGCCTACCCGTTGTGGTTAAAGCCCAGGTTCTCGCGGGAGGACGAGGTAAAGCCGGTGGTGTAAAACTGGCAAAAACCAAAGAAGAACTGGTTAATGCAGCTAACCAAATTCTTGGAATGGACATCAAAGGTTACACTGTTGAGAAAGTGCTGACCGCCAAAGCCATTTCGTTTACCGACGAGTTTTACGTTGGACTGACCATCGACCGGAATACCAAGTCGGTTGTATTCATGGCCAGTAGCGAAGGTGGTGTCGAAATCGAAGAGGTTGCCAAAGACAACCCCGATGCCATTCATAAATTTGTCATCGATGCAGAAATCGGCCTGATGCCTTTCCAGGCTCGTCAAATCGCTTTCAAACTTTTCGATGACATCAAACTGGTTCGCCAGGGTGCAGATTTGTTCGAAAAACTGTATCGTTTGTTTATCGATACCGATGCTTCACTGGCTGAAATCAATCCGCTGGTGATTACTGCAGAAGGTAACCTGATGGCACTCGACGGTAAAATGAACTTCGACGATAACGCCTTGTTCCGCCAGCCGGAAGTTTTGGAAATGCGCGAGCCTACCGAAGACGAAAAGACAGAAATCGAAGCAAAGGAAAAAGGACTAAGTTTCATCAAACTCGATGGTAACATTGGTTGTATGGTGAACGGTGCCGGACTGGCTATGGCCACCATGGACATTATCAAGATTTACGGTGGCGAACCGGCTAACTTCCTTGATATTGGCGGTAGCTCGAACCCGCAGAAAGTGATTGACGCCATGAACCTGCTCCTGGCCGATAAAAACGTGAAAGCCGTTATGATCAACATTTTCGGTGGTATTACCCGTTGCGATGACGTAGCTAAAGGTATCATCTCGGCACTTGAGCAGATGGATGTGAAAATCCCGATTGTCGTTCGCTTGTCAGGTACCAATGCTGCCGAAGGTTTGGAGATTTTGAAGAAAACCAACCTGGTAACGGTAGCTTCTATGGGTGAAGCTGCTGAAAAAGCCATTGAAATGGCCGGTCAGACTGTTTAATCGACGTTTTCTGAAATTAATTAACTGATTTACCCTTTGTTTCAATTTTTAATTCAAATCAAATGAGCATTCTAATCAACTCAGATACCCGCCTCATTGTACAGGGAATTACCGGTCGTGACGGTAGTTTTCATGCACAGAAAATGAAAGAATACGGAACTAATGTCGTTGGCGGAGTTTCACCAGGTAAAGCCGGACAGAAAGTTGGCGATATTCCGGTTTTCAATACGGTGAAAGATGCCGTAGCTGCAACCAAGGCCAATGCAACCATCATCTTCGTTCCGCCGAAATTTGCCGCTGATGCCGTTTATGAAGCATCCGAAGCTGGCGTGGAACTGGTGATTACCATTACCGAAGGTGTTCCAACCCTCGACATGGTGAAACTGATGCCTTACCTGAAGAAGAACGGCACAAAAGTAATTGGGCCCAACTGCCCCGGATTGGTTACTCCAGGCGAAGCACTGGCTGGTATCCTACCGGGAAATATCTTCAAGAAGGGCAATGTGGGCCTGATGAGCCGAAGCGGTACACTCACCTACGAAATGGTGAACCAGCTGACCACAAACGGATTGGGTCAGAGTACTTGTGTAGGTATTGGCGGTGACCCCGTTGCCGGACTGTATTATGAGGAGCTTCTGGAAATGTTCGAGAATGATCCGCAGACCGATGCCATTGTACTGATTGGTGAAATTGGTGGTGATGCCGAAGAGCGGGCTGCCAAATACATCAAAGAGAAAGTAACCAAACCTGTTGTTGCTTTCATCGCCGGACAAACAGCACCTCCCGGGAAACGCATGGGACACGCTGGTGCCATTATTTCCAGCGGAAGCGGTACAGCTGCCGAAAAAATCAAAGCATTTGAAGAGGCTGGTGTTCCGGTGGCCAAAAAACCGACGGAAATCCCGGTGCTCATCAAAGAGCGTTTAGGAAAGTAATTTTTTCAAGTCCATACAATGTTTAAAAAGTGGCAATATCTTCGGGTGTCGCCACTTTTTTATTTTCCTACCGGGATTAAAACTCAATCATGATGCCGATGGTAGGCAATACTGTTCCGCTTTCCGGATTAATGGTTTTCAACTCATACCGGCTCGGATCGTTCGGATCAATTACCGGACTACCGCTGGCATCTTCCACCAGCACCAGATCGGCCGGTTGATCGGCCTTAAAGTTGTATGCATTCTGTACATCCACATAAACCATTAATGACCACTTCTTAAAATAGTAGGATTTATCCACCCTGAAATCGAGCTGATGAAAGGCTTTCAACCGCAATTGGTTGTACCGGCTGTAATCGAGGTAACCTCGTCCTCGGGCATCCCAGGCAGTACGAAGCGATGAAGTTTCCATGTCCCACGGAGTGTAAGGCGCACCACCCACATAACGCCATTTAAAACCGAAATCCCAGTTTTTCTTGAGGCTTTTATTCGCCGTAATATTGAAAATGTGCCGGTTATCCCACGAAGCAGGAATGTATCTTCCTTTTCCTTCGCGAAACTCGCTCCGAACAAACGTGTAGGAAAACACGGTATTAAATCCCAGGAAATCCTTGTCGCGCCCTAAAACTTCAAAACCGTATGCCCGACCGTTGCTATTGGGAAGTACTTCCTCGTCACCGTAGGTACCGTAGTCAGCTCCCTTGCTGGCCAGCGAAACCGAATCGGCAACCGAGAAAGGATAATCGTTGTAGCCCTTGTAAAAGCCTTCTACCGAGAATTGCCGGTCGGGTTGAGGCTGCCAGGTTATTCCGGCTACATAATGATTCACCGAAATGTATTTCAGTCCATTATCCCGATTCACCAGCGTGCCCGAATTATCGCGGTAGCCCATGGTTGTGTAAGACGGTAATTGGTAATAACGACCGGTATTCATGCTCGCTGAAAGTGATGGAGTAAAATTGTAACTGGCCGAAAAACGAGGCGAAAGCTGCTGTAACGGGTTATTCATTTGAGCAGAATAATTGTTGGCATCAGCGCGCAATCCCAATGATAGTACCAGCCTTTCGTCTAAAAAGTGTCGGCTCGCCTGTCCAAAGAAAGAATACTTCCAGAACGACAAGTCGGTCCGGTAGTTCAGCTCAGTCAGTTCACCATTAATGAAGTTTTTCCGGTAGGTCCGGTTAAAATATTCGGCATACTGTAATCCGCCGCCGTAATTCAGCCGGAAACCATTTGACGCAGTGCAATTATGCTCATAGCGGAATCTTGTCTCCCGCTCATACGAATCGTAATCGAGCAACAGGTTTTCCGGTTGTTCCACATTATTCTGGTACTTGTACTGAATGTTGTTGAGTCGGTTTTGACTGACGACCCAGGTATCATAGCCCTTTTCACGGTAGTGTTTATAAACGGCACCTACCGCATAACTCCATTGTTTATTCACCGGTAAGTATCCGAGTAAATAGCGTTGCTCTTCGGTATCATTCGCGTCGGTATTCAGTTTGAACTGGTCCAGAGCACCAATTCCCGTAAAATATATTTCGTTCTTATCATCAATCTTGGTTCGTACTTTGAATTGAAAATCGTTGTAAGTGGGCAGAAAAGGAAGTTCCAAAGCACTGAAAAGAAACTGCAGATACGATCGACGCGCCGAAAAAATGGCTGTGGTATTTTCGGAAAGTGGACCATCGAGCGTCAGGGCCAAATCGGAAGCGCCCAGGGTGGCCCGGTATTTCATCTTATCACTGTTGCCGTCTTTTTGCTTGAACTCAAGCACTGAACTTAACGCGTTTCCACGGTCAGCCGGGAAAGCGCCGGAGTAAAAATCCACCTTGCGAATAAAATCGACATTAATGATTCCAACCGGACCTCCCGAAGCGCCCTGCGTGGCAAAGTGATTGAGATTCGGAATTTCCACATCATCGAGGAAAAAACGGTTCTCGGACGGACCGCCCCCCCGAACAATCACATCGTTCCGGAATGCCGGCGTTGAAGAAACGCCAGGATAACTCTGAATAACCTTGGAAATGTCGCGGTTTCCACCAGGATTCTTCTCAATTTCATCGATGCCAATACTTCGCAACGAGACCGGGCTTTCTTCCCGCCTACGAAACTGCGATGGCTTTACCGTTATCGCATCCAGATTGACGGTCGATTCTTCCATAGGAATATTTATCTCGGCGCTGCTGGCATTGGTTACCCGAAAAGCTTCAGTAATATTAATCTGGTAACCTACTGAAGAAGCCTGCAACTTGATAAAACCGGGTGCTAACCCTGTCAACTGAAAATTTCCATTGGAATCGGAAGTCGTTCCGATATTTGTTCCAAACACAACAATATTTGCAAAAGGAACGGGTTCGTTATTACTGGCATCATAAATTCGTCCTTTCACTACCCCGTTATTCTCCTGACTAAAGAGATGAGGTGCGATGAATAAGGCAATGATTAGCAATAGTGTCTTCTTCATTTGGTTAATTTTTGTCAGATAGAAAACACCAAGATAATTATTTTTGTTTAATCTTTTATAAAATACATTAAACAATTTTAAATTGTCTCATTCAATGCCTTGAATGAATCCGGATATGATTTCCTTCAGAATCAGTGAAACCTGCGTAGTATCCGATTTCGTCGGTAATTTTCGTTTTCGGAATGGTGACTCTACCTCCGGCAGGTTCCACCCGATTCAACATCGGCGTTAAATCATTTCCACCATTCAGATAAACAATCACTCCCGAACCGGAAGGTTTGAAATCGTCAAATAAAGTAATAGCTCCTCCCACACCCTCGCTTTGTGGCGTCATAGGGAGAAATCCCATTGTCTCTCCAAACCGTGAATCTACGTAAACAGGTTTTTCGAAAAGCGCTTCGTAAAATTTCCGGGCCCGGTTAAAATCGGCTACCGGGATTTCGAACCAGTTCACCAGGTTTTCTTCCATAAGACTATGAATTAGGTTTAATACATGGAAAGTTACGGAAGTTTACCTGAAAAATTATCGCAGAGATGACGCAAAATACCCGAAGAAGGTTTTTCCGAACCGGTTGAATGAAAGACTTTTTTCCTCAGCAACGGTCGGACAAATTCCAGAATCGAACCATAAAAACGAAATTATAATTATACATTTTCATATCTACATAAAATGATGTTTCAAAACATTTGATTTATCATAAGCATTGGGGATAAAATGCTTCCGATTCGCCTGCTGAAAAAGAAGAAATGTGTTAATTTGCACAGATGAACCAGACCCAGCTTTACCACTTCTCTACCGGACGTAAATTATCCTATTCCCTTTCAGGAAAAGGTGAGTTATTGGTTTTGCTTCACGGGTACCTGGAGTCGTCGGCTATTTTCGATGACCTGCTGCCGGAACTTTCCAGTCATTTTCAGATTCTGACGGTCGATTTTCCCGGGCACGGCCATTCCGATCTTCCGCCGGAAGGCTATACTTTTCTTGATTTTGCGAAAGAGTTGTACTCTCTTCTGGAAGAAATTGGCCACACAGACCAATTGACTCTGGCAGGGCACTCGATGGGTGGTTATAACGCACTGGCTTTTGCCAGCCTTTTTCCTGAGAAAGTTAAATGGCTGGCTTTATTGCACGCATCGGCTGATGAAGCATCGGAAAGCCATGTGAACATGCGCCGCCGTGAGATGGGGTTGATTGAGAAAGGAAGGCTGGAACTGATTATCCGGAACTCGTTGCACAACAACTTTGCGCCTTGCAACCGGGAACGGTTTCCGGAGTTGCATTACCAGCTGCGGGAAATGGCTTCCCGGGTATCGCCTGAAGCAGCCATTGCGGCAATCAGGGCCATTATGGGAAGACCCTCCTATCTTGAATTTCTGAATACGGCTCCTTTTCCGGCACTGATTATTGCCGGAGAAGAGGACAAAATACTGGCAGCTGCCAAACAATGGAACGAAGCACATCATATCCGAAATGCCACTTATGTCGGTTTGGAAAATTGCGGACATGTGGGCTTCATCGAAGAGAAAAGTTTATTTTTAGAGAAATTTTTGAATTTTTCGGTTGAACAGCCCGAAAACAGTGAGATTGATGGTCGGGACAGATAATTTCTGCGAAATAATAGAAACAATATAAATTATTTGGTTTGCCTCCGGTTATGTTGTTTAGCATATGACCATCGTCTACATTTGTGATGATTTTTTTGCAACACAAATCATACATGGAATAATTTACTTAAAACAAGGACTTATGAGCAGTTTCATGAAAGCCTCGATTGGGCGGAAGTTTTTTATGAGCTTAACAGGACTTTTTCTGATTGTCTTCCTGTTTGTTCACCTCACATTGAACCTGTTCCTGACGTTTGACGACTCAGGAGTTTTGTTCAACGAGGCCGCACATTTCATGGCGACAAATCCAATTATTAAAATAATGGAACCAGTCCTGGCACTTGGTTTCGTTATCCACATTATTTGGTCGGGATGGATCACCCTTGAAAATATGAAGGCGAGACCGAAGGGGTACCAGGCCGGCGACAATCTGTTGAAGTGGTATGCTCCGGCAAAGAACATGTTTATTCTGGGAGGCATGGTTCTGATTTTCCTGATTATCCACCTTTTCAACTTTTACGTAAAGATGCGTTTCACCGGCGACCCGCTGCTGAATCAACCGGGACCGGGGCTGGAAGACGGCGTTCATAACTCATACGCATTGGTAGCCAACCTCTTTATTCACTACCCGGTTTACGACATCATTTACATTATCGGAGGTATCCTGGTCGGACTCCACATTTCGCACGGCTTTTGGAGCGCTTTCCAAACCATTGGCCTGAATAACAGCAATTGGATGAAAAGACTGAAGTTTCTGGCTCACCTGGTGGCTTTCATCATTGGTGCCGGATTCGCATACATCCCGCTGTATTTCCTCATTAAGTTTTAATTGAACCTTAAAGACATTTAAGACATGAGCAACATAGATTCCAAAATACCTGAAGGCCCGTTGGCCGAAAAGTGGTCTCGTCATAAAGCTGCTATACGCGTAGTAAGTCCTGCCAACAAACGGAAACTCGACATCATTGTTGTGGGTACCGGCCTGGCCGGAGCATCAGCTGCTGCATCGCTGGGCGAACTGGGATACAATGTAAAAGCATTCTGTTACCAGGATAGTCCACGCCGGGCTCACTCCATTGCCGCACAGGGCGGTATTAACGCTGCCAAAAACTACCAGAACGATAACGACTCCGTTTATCGTCTGTTTTACGATACCATCAAAGGGGGTGACTATCGTTCCCGCGAAGCAAACGTTCATCGTTTGGCCGAAGTTTCTCCAAATATCATTGACCAGTGCGTAGCACAGGGTGTCCCATTTGCCCGCGAATATGGTGGTAACTTAGCCAACCGTTCATTTGGTGGTGTACTGGTAAGCCGTACATTTTACGCCCGAGGACAGACCGGCCAGCAGTTGCTGCTGGGTGCCTACTCTGCCCTCAACCGCCAAATTGACGCCGGAAGCGTGGAAATATTTGCCCGTCATGAAATGCTTGACGTCGTAGTTATCGACGGGAAAGCCCGTGGGATTGTTGCCCGCGACCTGACAAACGGCGAAGTCAAACGCTTTGGAGCACATGCTGTGGTATTGGCAACCGGAGGTTACGGCAATGTATTCTTCCTGTCGACCAATGCTATGGGATGTAACGGTTCTGCCGCTTGGCAGGCATACAAGCGTGGCGCTTACTTCTCCAATCCTTGTTACGTACAGATTCACCCGACCTGTATTCCGGTTCACGGTTCGCAGCAATCGAAACTGACACTGATGTCCGAATCACTGCGTAACGACGGACGGGTTTGGGTTCCGAAGAAAAAAGAAGATGCTGAACGCCTACGCAAAGGCGAAATCAGTGCAAACGATATCAAAGATGAGGACCGCGACTTCTACCTGGAGCGCCGTTATCCGTCATACGGTAACCTGGTTCCCCGCGATGTTGCATCGCGTGCAGCCAAAGAACGTTGTGATGCCGGTTTCGGTGTGAATGCTGAAGGCAAAGCCGTTTTCCTCGATTTTAAATATGCCATTGAGCGTCTGGGTCGCGATACGATTGAGAAACGCTACGGTAACCTTTTCCAGATGTATGAAAAGATTACTGACGTGAATCCCTATGAAAATCCGATGCAGATTTATCCGGCTATTCACTACGCCATGGGCGGAACCTGGGTTGATTACAACCTGATGACTTCCGTTCCCGGATTATATTCCATTGGCGAAGCTAACTTCTCCGATCACGGTGCCAACCGCCTGGGTGCTTCTGCATTAATGCAGGGACTGGCCGACGGTTATTTCATCCTGCCTTACACCATTGGTGATTATCTGGCTGGTGAAATTATGGTTCCGAAAATCGATACCAATGCTCCCGAATTTGAAGAGGCCGAGAAGAATGTAACCGGCCGGTTAGAAAAACTCTACAACATCAAGGGTGATCAGCCGGTGGATTACTTCCACAAAAAACTGGGCCACATCATGTGGGAATATGTGGGTATGTCACGTAACGAAGAAGGTCTGAAAAAGGCTATCGAAGAAATTGCCGAACTCAAAAAAGAGTTCTGGAGCAATGTGCGCATCCCCGGTGAAATGAACAACATCAATCCTGAACTCGAAAAAGCCGGCCGTCTGGCCGATTTCATCGACATCGGTGATTTGATGGCACGCGATGCACTGAACCGCAACGAGTCATGCGGTGGTCACTTCCGTGAAGAATCAGTAACCGAGGATGGTGAAGCCAAACGTAACGATGAAATCGGTTGTTATGCTTCCGCCTGGGAATTCCAGGGCGAAGACAAAGAGCCGGTTATGCATCGTGAAGAACTGGTATTCGAGAACGTGAAACTCACCCAGAGAAGTTATAAATAAGAGTTAAGTACCCGTATCCGGAAGCACATTATCCGAATACATCTTACTTAAATCTAAATAATTAAGAAAATGGCTGATAAAATCTTAAAGAAAATATACGTCAAGGTTTGGAGGCAAAATAATCCCTCCGATAAAGGTCGGTTCGAAACGTACGAGGTGGAGAATATTTCACAGGGTAGTTCGTTCCTCGAAATGATCGACATCCTGAACGACCAGCTTATTCGTGAAGGCAAAGACCCGATTGCTTTCGACCACGATTGCCGCGAAGGTATTTGTGGTATGTGTTCCATGTACATCAATGGTCATGCGCACGGACCAGACAGCGAAATTACCACGTGCCAGCTGCACATGCGGAAATTCGAAGATGGCGAAACCATTACCGTTGAACCATGGCGTGCCGGTGCATTCCCGGTTATCAAAGACTTGATTGTTGACCGGGTAGCATTCGATAAAATTCAGCAGGCTGGTGGTTATGTTTCAGTGAATACAGGCGGTGTACCGGATGGAAATACCATCCCGATTGCACAGGTTGATGCTGAAGAAGCCATGGACGCAGCTGCTTGTATTGGTTGCGGTGCCTGTGTGGCTACCTGTAAAAACTCGTCCGCTATGCTGTTTGTGGCGGCCAAAGTATCGCAGTTTGCCAAACTTCCGCAAGGAAAAGTAGAGGCCAAACGTCGCGCGAAAGCTATGGTAGCCAAAATGGATGAGCTCGGATTTGGTGGTTGTACCAATACCGGTGCCTGCGAACTGGCCTGTCCGAAAAATATTTCTATTTCGCATATCGCCCGATTGAACCGGGAATATTTGAAAGCGAAATTCTCTGATTAACAAATCACTCTAAAGCAAGCAATAGATGAAAGGCTTTCCATTACGGAGAGCCTTTTTTCGTTTTTTCACCCATCTGTTTCTAAAGTTATTGTTAAACCCTTCAGCGAATATTGAATTCCATTTCATTTTTTATAACTTCGCTCACATCCCACAATTTCAATCATAACAATAGCTTGCTCATGCCTTATCGCAGATTACCCAACACTGACCAGGCCCGCTTGCGGGCTTTAAAGGCTGCAACCGACATCGCCCTCCAGAAGTCGATTGACGACCTGGCTTTTTCTACAGCCACGTTAGCCAAAGCACGCGCCTTTTTCCCGGGCTTCGAAAGTGCTATTCTACAACTAAAACAGGCCAAAAAACAGCAATCGGCCAATAGCCGAAAATATAACGAAGTGGTGAAGAAAGCGCGGCTCTATGTCTCACACTTTATTCAGGTACTCAATTTCTGCATCCTTAGAGGCGAAATTAAGCCCGAAGTACGGGAATTCTATGGTATGGATACCCAAACCCAAAAATTACCGTCATTAATCCTTGAATCGGATTTGCTGGAGTGGGGCAAAAAAATTATCGATGGCGAACAACAGCGAAGCATGCACGGTGGAAGTCCTATTTACAATCCCGGCATCGCCGTTGTAAAAGTCAAGTACGACCAATTTGCCGATGCGTATCACTTCCAGAAGACACTTCAAAGCAATACGGCGCGCTGGTCGGAGAAAGTCGCCGAAATGCGCCACGAAGCCGATGAATTGATTCTGAACATCTGGAACGAAGTGGAACTGCACTACGGGCATTTTTCTGACGAAGAAAAGCGCATCAAAGCACAGGAATACGGTGTGATTTATTTTTTCCGCCCCAGTGAGAAGAAGAAGATGGAAGCCGACAAAATGCAGAAAAACCTTTCCTTTTAATCAGTCGGAGGGTTCGGCTCTTCCGAAGTAGTCCATAACTCTCCGGCTCCGCGAACCTGCACGTAAAACGAGCGCAACAGTACCATCACGAAAATAAGGCTAAGGATTGCAAGATACGTTCCCTGACCATCCGGTGTACCAACTTTTTCGAGGCTGGAACCAACCACTCCTTTATCAACCAGGTAAGACAATACAACCGCTGAACCGTTATTCACAAAGTGGCCAATCATCGGAATCCATAGTGAGCCGCTCCATTCGAGGAGGTAACCAAACAAGGCTCCAAGCATCATTCTTGGTAAAAATCCGAAGAATTGCATATGCAGCGCACTGAACAAGGCTGCACTCAACCAAATCGCTAAATGTGCATTCTGCGTCCAGTCTTTCAGGATACGTTGCACGATTCCTCTGAAAAGCAACTCCTCTCCGATGGCCGGCAGTAATCCAATCATAAACAGATTAAAGAACATCCCACCTAAACCATCAACATGCAGAAAGGCTTTGGTAATCTGGTCGGCCTGATCTTCAGAAGCTTTCATCCAGTCCTGAACGCCGGAAAGCCAGTCGGGTAACTGCAAGCCTGAATTAAATTCAGCCATCCAGTTAATCATCGGTGTGGCAAAATAAACCAACACAACAACCAGAATAACACTTTTGAGTGTAGTTATTTTGTCGAGATGCAGATAACCAATCGGACGTTCGCTTAGTACCCAGGCAATAATGAATGGCGGAATGACAAAAATTCCAATGGCTTGTACCGTCTGGAAATATTTCATCAGGGTAACTCCTTGCGGAGAAGAAAAATCGGTCATCACAGCACCCATATCGCCTATGCTCAAATGGAATATCGGGATAGCCATCAAAAATCCGGCAAAAAGTGCCAATACGGCTAAAACAACTACTACCAGCGTAGCAAACATCAGCTGGGTAAACGGACCTGAGGTACGTAACAATCGGAATCTCACTTGTATCTGTTTAAGAAATGATTATCAACATTCAATGAATTCATGGCAAAGTTAATATTCGAACGCAAAGCTCACGCTGAATTCAAGTTAATGAAACTGAATTTCGGCTAATATTGTTCCGGAATATTGCCGAACAAATAATTTTTATATTTGCACGCAAATTTTAAAAAACTGGTATTGTGAAGATTGGGGAACTCGAACTGGGCGAAATGCCATTGTTTTTATCACCGATGGAAGACGTGACTTACAAGTCGTTCCGGTATATCTGCAAAAAATACGGAGCCGATGTGATGTCAACCGAATTCATCTCTTCCGAAGCGCTCATCCGTGACGTGAATAAAACCATGCGGAAAATGACGCTTTTCGAGTTCGATCGCCCCATTGCCATCCAGATTTACGGCGCCAATATCGATTCGATGGTCGAAGCTGCCAAGCTTGCAGAAACCTTCCAGCCCAACTACATCGATATCAATTTCGGCTGCCCAATGAAAAAAATCGCTGGCAAAGGCGCCGGTTCCGGCTTGCTTCGCGACATTCCCAAGATGATTGAGATGGCCAGCCAGATTGTGAAAGCGGTCAATCTTCCGGTAACGGCAAAAACCCGTGTGGGCTGGGACGACAACGACAAACCCATCGTCGAGGTCTCCGAACGGCTGCAGGATGTGGGAATTCAGATGTTGGCCCTTCACGGACGTACCCGCCAGCAACTGTACACCGGTGAGGCTGACTGGGAAATGATTGGAAAAGTGAAGAGCAATCCGCGTTTTAAAATTCCCCTTATCGGGAATGGTGATATCAATGGGCCGGAAAAAGCAAAAAAAGCGCGTGATATTTCAGGAGTTGATGGATTGATGATTGGACGTGGGGCCATCGGTCGTCCCTGGATTTTCCGCGAAATCAAGCATTATTTCCAAACCGGAAAAATGTTGCCGCCTCCTACTGTCCCCGAAATTGTCGAGGTTATCAAAGAGCAAATGGAACAATCACTTTCGTGGAAAGAGTACGAAAAGCAAGCCATTTGGGAGATGCGCCGCCACTTTGCCCGCTATTTCCCGGGTGTCCCCGATTTCCGGGAGTTGCGGATAGCGCTCCTCCGGGCAGAAGAACATGCCCACGTACTGGAAATACTCGACCAGATTGTCGACAAATACAAGGACACACCTGTCGATTACACCAACATGAGTCTGAAATAGAATTGTTTGGCATTCCCGATGATTTGCCTATATTCGTTTCATGCGACTGCGAGATTTTACGAAATATTACTCTCCGTCCTCCTTCCGGGAAAAGCTGAAAATGTATGGAGGAAAAGCGGGACTAAAAGTAGTCTATCCGGCTTTACTGCTATACTACATGCTGAATGACCCGGACATTTCGTTGAAGAACAAGTTATACCTCGCCGGCGCATTGGGCTATTTCATTTTCCCCGCCGATGCCATTCCGGATTTTGCCCCGCTGATTGGCTTTACCGACGACATCAGCGTTCTTTTTCTGACACTCTCCCTGCTCAAAGAGAGCATTACAGACAAACATCGGGAACAGGCAAGTGAAAAGTTAAAGAAATGGTTTAATAATTATTCAAAAAAAGAGTTGAAGGCGATTGAAACCAGCTTCTAATTTTAATTATTTATTCTTCACAGTCTTCTTATTATAAATACCTTATCGCATCTTATAATAACTAATAGATTAATTTCATCTATTTCTATCTTATTGAAAATAATATTGTTGCTGATTAATCGAAAATTTGGTCTTTTGTCTTGCGAAATCCTCTGATTTTGATGGGTTCTTCGTTATTCAACTCAACAATCGCATAATTGTTATTTTCCAATCCGTCTCCATCCACCACAGCTTTTAAGGTGTAGTAAAAAATGCCATTGATTTCTGAGAAACTTCCTTTGTGGTAATGTCCCTGGAAAACAGCTTTCACTTTTCCCGAATCTTCCAAAATCCGGCGTACTTCATCTGCATTCACCGGACAATGCCTTTTGTCCGGAACCTTTGTCGAATCGAGCTGATGATGAATAAAAACAATAACCGGTTTGCCCGTTAACGCCAAATCGGTCTTTAGCCACTCCAGTTGCCGATGAGGAACATAAGCCTTTGTCCAATCAAAGTCGCCGTGATCGTAATCGGAACCATCCGGCGAGTAGTTGGCGTCCAGCACTACAAAATGATAGCCATGGCTGGAGAATGAGTAATAGTTGAGCGAATCGTACTGACCTTCATTCGTAATGTGATCAAGAAATTGGATTTTGGAAAGGCTGTCCATGTCATGGTTACCCAGCACGTGAAAAACCGGTCCGTCGAAATCCTGCAACTCCGACTCGATAGCAGCCAGGTAACTCAGCGTTTCACTTTCGTCCGGCGGATCGCCCTGATCCTTCAGGTCGCCAATTTCAATCAGAAAATCCACTTTCTCACGATTCATTACCTCGACACACTCGCGCACCTTCTGTAACGATTGGCGGTAATAGCGACCACTTTCCAGGTTCGGATCGCGATCGGCATAATGAATGTCGGTTAAAATCCCGAAACGGAGCGTTCTCCGCTTTCTTCTGCCAAAAGCAAATGAGGGAAACGAAATTCCGGCCAGGACTGATAATGTGGTTGCCATAAAACGTCGGCGATTAATGGTGTGATTCATCTGAAGAAACTCTATGATAACGTTCTAAAATTACAAAACCCCTGAATTAATCTTAAATTTGAGCGGAATTAAAATCCCCATTTATGCTCAGCTTGCTCAATTCCTTTCATCTCACTACACTGCATTGGATTTTGATTGCCTTGTGTGGAATGCTAATCGGTATGTCCAAAACCGGCGTCCCGGGCATGTCAATGATTGTGGTTCCTATCCTGGCCTCCATCTTCGGAGGAAAACAGTCAACCGGAGTACTGCTCCCGATTCTCATCATGGCTGATGTATTTGCTGTAAGTTATTACCACCGACATGCCAATTGGAAACACCTTCTTCGGGCACTACCGTGGGCGTTGGCAGGTGTACTAATTGCGTTGTGGGTTGGTGAGAAAGTGAATGACCTGCAATTCAAACGACTGATCGCGATCACCATCTTTGTTTCGGTGGGGATTATGCTTTGGCGTGATCGCGTGGCGAAAAAAGAATCCATCCCCGATTCTCCCTGGTTTGCAGCATTAATGGGATTGGCAGGAGGTTTTGCCACCATGATTGGCAACGTGGCCGGCCCAATATTCGCCGTCTACCTATTGGCCTTGCATCTTCCAAAGAAGGTTTTCATTGGTACCACGGCCTGGTTCTTTTTCATCGTCAATTTGTCGAAGTTCCCACTCCATGTGTTTGTTTGGAAAACCATACATTGGCCAACACTCCTGATTGATTTGCTTGTTCTTCCTGCCATAGCAGCCGGAGCTTTCCTGGGGATTACAGTCGTGAAAAAAATACCGGAATCAACCTATCGCTGGTTCGTTATCATCATCACGATAGCTTCCGCGCTGTTAATTTTCATATAATTCTATTTATCAACACTTTAAACAGATACAGTTGAAGTCTTAAATGAGATATTTACTCCAATAAGATTTCCCGAAAAGGAATCGGATTTCAATACTTGTATTAAAAATTAAAATAGAATAAACTAATAAATTTTAAAACAATAAATTAACTATTTAAATCGTTATCTAAAATCACGGTTCTTTTGTGGAAAATCGAGAGGAAAAACCGGAGTATAATCTTCCACGTTGTCAGCCAGGCAATCTTCGCATCATTTTTCTGATTCTTTAGAATTTCCTCGGCAAGAAAAGGAGCCACTGTTTCGACCCTGTCAGCCAGAATGTTGAATATCCTGATGCTTTGCTGATGGCCTTCCGGATTCTTTTTTACTGAATCGAATAGCAAATCGGTGACTACCATGCCCGGACTTAAGGTTCCTAGCAAAACCTTTTTTTCCTCTATTCCCTTTGCAAAACTACGCGTGAAATAACGAACAGCCCGTTTCGTAGTCCCATACAGAGTCATGCCCGGCATCATCCGCCCATCGCTCCCAAAACCTTCCATATTGTATATTGCTCCGTGCCCCTGCTGCTTCATGTGTAAATATGCGACACGGGTTCCGTTCATCACCCCGAGCAGGTTGGTTTGAACCACCTCGCTAATTTCTTGCGGATGAATATGATGGAATAACTCATCGGATTGACCGATTCCCGCATTGTTGATCCATATATCAACGGGTTTCCAGAGTGATGCTTTTAACCACAACTGATCGATGCTGCGGGGCGTTGTAACATCGACCACAAACCCAGATACTTTTTCCGGGCCAAACTCCTGTTGCAGTCTCCAGGCAACAGCATTTACCGATTCCCGGTGTCTCCCGGAAACGGAAACAAAATGTCCCATAGCGAGAAATGCCCGGGCTAACCCTAACCCGATTCCACGCGTGGAACCAGTAATCACAATATGTCTGGAATTCATGATAAAGCGTTCTTGATAAACAAAATGTAAAGAAACAAAAAAGGCCGGCTTCCAAAGAAACCGGCCCTTATAAGCTTCACATTTTCTTATCTCTTATTTACATCACCACCGCTGGAACTGTGCGTATTGATGGATGTAGGTGTGCCTTTGTAATAAATATCAGCGCCGCTGCTCGCGTGTGCTTCAAAATTTCCGTTTACCGTCAAACGGATATCGGAACCGCTGGAAGCTTCAGCAGTACAATCTTCAGCAGTCAAATCATATGCATTAATGTCCGAACCACTGGAAGAATCGGCATGGAAATTTTTTGCTTTTCCTCTCAAAGTCAAATCACTGCCGCTACTGGTTCCTCCGGATAGTTGATCGGCGTATACCTCCATCTTCACATCTGAACCACTGGAAACACCAATCTCCAGCGAACTAACGGTTAAACCGGTCTGACTGACAACATCGGAACCAGCGGATGCTCTCAGCTCCTTCAGGTCCTTAACCGTGACATGCACCTTCATGGCCTTTGCATTCCGGATGGATTTATCGACATATAATTTCAACCGGTTACCATCGACTTTGGTCATAATGATATCCTGCAAATTTTCATCGGCCTCAACGACAACGGATTCATTATCTCCCTGTGAGATATACAAATCGAGACCGCTGCTGACGGAGATTTCATCAAATCCGGTCAGGTGACGATCGACTTTCACTACATTTCCATTTCCTTTCACTCCTCCCCAGTTCCAGAAAGACTGGGCCGAAAGCGAAAATGAAACAAGCATCAGCGAAAGCGTAAAAACGGATAACAGAACTTTGTTTTTCATGCTTTATAAGATTTGGTATGGTTCATTCTTGAACAAAAAAATATTCATATTAAAAAGACGACTTCATTTTGCGAAGGTTGCATTCAATTTTCCTCCAGCGCTTTTTACTAAATCTTTTCTCCTAAGATACAGGACAACCATCATCATAATCGATAAATAGAGTATGAAAATCCAAAATGGCTTCATGCTGCCGGTAAACTCAGGCAAAAGCAGCAGGTAATTAAAAGCCATATTTGCGCTGATATGCGCCAGAATTGATGTCAGTACGCTTCGTGTATAATAATAAATCCACCCGATAAAAAAGGAACCCAAAACGACCCACAGCAAGAAAACCAGGAAGTTCATCTGCAAAGGGACTCCCGTTCCGATCAGATACGCTGGAAAATGCCAGAACCCCCATATGAACCCGAGTATTATTGCTGATGAGAATAAACTGAATCGATTCATCAATCGTGGTAGTAAGAATCCTCTCCAGCCATACTCCTCTCCCAATGCGATTAATACGATAATAACCATTTGGGGCATCAGCTGCGAAGTTCTCAAACTAAACTTTGCAAGTTCGAAATCCAAAGAGGTAAGCACAGCCAACGAAGCAACAAGGGGAATTCCAACCAGGGAAATGAGCAGCCATCTGAACTTCGTTTTCCTAATCATTTGTTTAACAAATAATTCAACAACTCCTTTCTTCCCTTTGTTGATTGCAGTATAAATAAGAGCAAGAACTGACGGAATGAAAACAGATAATATGGATAGATTGGAATTGTCTGTCTTGTAAGCGACAAAACAAATTAACGAACTCAGGAGTATCGCCGTTACGGAGAATACTATAATCTCTTGTTTTTCCAGTCTATTCATGCTTTACTTGATTCTGAAGAGACGAAAATTACTTCTGTTTTCGGTGATTAGGTTGTCAAGTAACTCATTCAATCTCTTTATGATTTGATTTACCCATCACATTATTGTGATATGACGCTTAAACCTCTATCTTGGTTACACACTGAGCAAACTTTAATAAGCGGGCAAAAATTCAATAATGAACCGGCTTAAGACAAAATGTCAGAAAAATGGCCATATCGTCTACTCAAGCTTAAGAAACAGTAATAAACTAACTTACTGCATTTTATTCATTCTTTTATGGTGGTATAAACACATCTCTCCGCCGAAGGATAGAACAACTGATTGATTGGTTCGGCTTTTGATCGATGAATAACCGGAAAGGCTATTTCTGCCAACAACGCTCACATAGGAAGAATACATTATGAATGATCAGGAGATAACGCAAAAGTACAACGAGATTTGTCAGTTACTTGCTTCGCGGAAGCTGAAACCCGCATTCGACCTGCTGGAACAGCTGATTACGGAAACCGGAGCGGGTGATTTTCGCGACGAATACCACAACCTCGAGCAGACATACAAATACATGCTGCAGTACACGGTCGAAGGGATTAACGACCCCGAAAGACAGAAGGTCTACCGCCATTTGCTTGTCTCGACTTTCGAGCTGGCCGATAAGGTGACCGAAACCCTGAGGATGCGTTTTTCCAACCTGTTTCCTTACCAGAAGAAAAGAGGCTTTGCGGGACTATACATCGAAAATCTTTCGGAAACACTCCAGGAAATTGAAGAGTTCCACGTGCATAACGAGCTGCAGTCATTGATTGATGAATCGATTTCGGCTCAGCCGGGAAATGAAAATGCAGCGCGCACCCACCTGGAAAAACTGAATTACGTTTTCTATCATTTCTGGTTCCGGGACTTACTAACCGATGATGAAATGAGCTTTGCCCGGAATTTCCTTTCCGGCGAAAGCATTCCGGTTCACGAAAAAGCCTTGTTTGCAACAGCACTCACATTCAGTCTGGCCCGGTATTTCGATGAGCAGAAATTCAATTTGCTCTTTGAAGTTTACGATACCACCGACGAACTGGTTCGTCAGCGGGCATTGGTTGGCCTGATGCTTACATTGTACCAGTACGATTTGCGCCTTCCCTTCTTTACCCAGATTACCGGCCGGCTGGCTATTCTGAACGAAGATCCCGAATTCAAGCGGTTGTTCGAAAAAGTGATTCTACAGTTTATCCGAAGCAAGGAAACCGAGGAACTCCAACGTCGCCTGCAGGACGAAATTCTTCCGGAAATGATGCGATTGAGTCCGAACCTCCGGAACAAACTGAACATGGACAACCTGATGGGCGAAGGAATGATGGACGATAAAAACCCGGATTGGCAGGATATTTTCAGCGAATCGCCCGGTTTGATGGACAAAATGGAAGAGTTATCGGAACTGCAAATGGAGGGTGCCGATGTGTTCATGGGCTCTTTTTCCATGTTGAAGAATTTTCCGTTTTTCAGTGAGTTTGTAAATTGGTTTATACCCTTTTTCCCGCAGCATCCCGAAATCAGTGGTATCACCGGAGACAAAGGCGACGAAGCGACCAACACTTTTATGGAAGCCATCGTCAAATCGCCGATGCTTTGTAACTCCGATAAATACTCGTTCTGCCTGAGTTTGCAAAACATTCCGAATGAATACAAAGAGATGATGTCGGGTTCGCTCAAGGCGGAAATGGACCAGATGGAGGAATTGCAACAAGATGAGATGGCCGTTTCGCCGAACAAAGCTGCTGAAGTGGCTTCCAATCAATACATCCAGGATTTATACCGCTTCTTTAAACTGCATCCCAACCACACCGATTTCGAAGATGTGTTCGCCTGGCGGCTCGATTTTCACAACAAAAACACGTTCCTGCCCCTTTTACAGGAAGATTTGGGAATTCTTCGGAAAATGGCCGAATTCTATTTTGCCAAGAATTATTTCGATGAGGCATCGGAAATTTATCTCATGCTGTTGCAGGAAAACGAAGATGGCGAGCTTCTCCAAAAAGTGGCTTTTTGTTACCAGAAAACCGGCAATTACGAGGAAGCGCTTAAGTATTATCTGAAAGCCGACTTATTCGATGTCAATAAAATCTGGAACCACAAGAAAATTGCGCTTTGTTACCGTAACCTGAAGGAACCGGAAAAAGCGTTGGATTACTACAAACAAGCCGAGATTCTGGAACCCGATAATCTGAGTACGCACATCTCTGTTGGGCATTGCTACATGGAGCTAAAAAAATACGAAGATGCTTTAAAGTATTATTTTAAGGTGGAGTATTTATCTCCTGGAAACAAAAATGTTTGGCGCCCCCTTGCCTGGTCATCATTGCTCGTTGGTAAGCTGGAGCAATCGGAGAATTATTATCGGAAACTGATTGACGGTTCGCCCAACAAATACGATCTGATGAATATGGGACATGTGCAATGGTGCCTCGGTAACCGGAAAGAAGCTTTGGAATGGTACCGGAAGAGTATCCGGAACAAAGAAAACTCGGAAGCGGAATTTATGGCTGCTTTCGACGAAGATATAGAACACTTACTCAAACAGGGAATTGATCCGGAAGATGTTCCGATTATGCTCGACCAGTTGCGCTATTCACTTGAATCGTAAAATAATATGCCGCCACTTTCGCCGGCTTTTTAATGTAGTTCAATCGTTTCACTAATCAGGCGTAAACCTTCGAGCGTCAATTGTTGATCGACAACCCGGATGTATTTTGAAATGGGCGAAAGCACATTGGCCAAGCCGCCGGTAGCAATCACTTCAGGAAGTTTCCCCAATTCGTTCCGTGTCAAATCAATCAGATGATCCACTAATCCTGAATAGCCCAGCACAATACCTGATTGCAGCGCATGAACCGTATTCTCTCCGAGTACCGAAGGTGGTGGTGTTAAATGCACCGAAGGCAACTGAGCGGTATTTCCGGTTAACGATTTAATGGCTGTTTTTAATCCCGGAGCGATGGAAACACCCAGGATTTCCCCATCATCCGAAATAGTGGTAAGTGTCAAAGCCGTTCCAAAATCGACAACGGTACACAACGAACCAAACCGCTTGTAAGCAGCCATTGAGTTGGCAATCAAATCGGTTCCGATTTCGTATGGATTGAGGACTTTCAGAGGAAGCATCGGGTAAATCTCCGGACCAACGATCAACGGTTTCACGCTAAACAACGAATCCATCATCTCGGTGAAAGCCCGTAAAAGCTGAGGAACTACGCTGCTGACCACAATCCGGTCGACTTTTTCGACATAATCGATAGAGTTCGTCAACAAGGAACGGAAAATGACTTCGTATTCGTCAGCGGTTTTATCGGCTACCGTTAAGATGCGCCATTCATTCACCCATTTTTCACTATCGTGAATACCAAAAACAATGTTCGAATTGCCAATATCGATTGCCAGCAGCATGTTTTTCAGTTTTAATATTCATGACGAAACTACACCATCCCGGCATTTTTTGAAACTTTTCACGTCAGATATTACACGATTCCACAGGAAATAACGCTGGCTTCATCTTCCGGTAAACCGAATGCGCTTTCTTTGTATCAGAAATTGAAACGCTATGGATGGAAAAAAACGTTCAAACATCAGGGCCGGATTGCATGTTTCCATTGTTCTGAAAAAAGACCAGCGAACCGGTAAACGCACCGAAGGAGTTGTGAAAGATATTCTGACCAACTCACCCACACACCCACATGGCATTAAAGTGCGGTTAACTTCGGGAGATGTAGGTCGTGTTCAGGAAATTTCACCGGATTAACTTTCCGCACCAAGATTGATTAGCGCATGTTTAGCAAGGCAATTAAAAAATACCTTCAACAGGAACAACTGAATCGTTTTGATTTAAAGGCCGTTTTCTTCGACATGGATGGCGTATTATATGATTCGATGGGACATCACGCGGCATCATGGACAAAAGCTTTCACCGAAGCAGGTATTCATTTTCATGAAGAACTGGCTTACCTGAATGAAGGTAGAACCGGTTCCTCAACGGTTTTAACGGCTGTAAAAGAAGCACAAAACCGGACAGCAACCGACGAAGAAATCCAGGCAATTTACCGTCGAAAGACGGAAATACTGCATACTATGCCGCGTGCTCTTCCCCTGGAAGGGATGAAAAACCTATTGGAACAGGTAAAGACTGCAGGTCTCGATATCTGGATTGTGACCGGCTCATCGCACATGCGGTTTATTGACAACCTGAAAGTAGATTTCCCCGATTTGATTGATCCCGATCATATCGTTAGCGGAAAGGATGTCAAACACGGGAAACCCAACCCCGAACCTTATCTGATGGCATTGAAGAAATCGCATTTAAAACAACATAATGCTATCGTGATAGAAAATGCGCCATTGGGAATTCAGGCAGCTAAAGGAGCCGGACTATTCACGGTAGCCATTAATTCCGGGATTTTGGATAATAAAATTTTGTCAGATGCAGGTTCTGATATGCTTTTTAATGATGAAAAAGAGCTGGCAAAAAACTGGGAGAAATTACTTTTTAGCATTCAAACATTTAACCAATAATCTGACTATTTGGTGGATGTTTTGCTCTGAGGTAATTTAAAATTTGAAATATTTTAACTTTCTTGGTAATAAATAATCTTAAAACCACGTTGTAGTAGAGAATTAGATGTTCAAGATGGTAATCATAAAAAATTATTATCTTCACTCTTTTCTTAAAATAATATTTTGAAAATTATTATACAGCGTTTCATCATCGCAATTGCGACTAAAACAAAATCAGGCAGACATGCAAAATCTTAAGGATCCCTTAATTTTCGTTGTTGAAGACAATCAGGTTTACAACAAACTGGTCGTTAGCTATCTTCGCTCAAAAAAATTCAACCGGGTAGAAAGTTATACCAGTGGTGAAGATTGTCTGAACGCCCTGGAGAAAAAACCCGATATCATTATTCAGGACTACTTGCTGGAGGGAATGAACGGAATTGATGTGCTAAAAGCCGCAAAAAAAGTGCATCCCGAAATTGAATTCATTTTCCTATCGGGACAGGACAGCATTGATGTCGCTATTAATACCATGAAATACGGTGCCTACGATTATATCGTGAAAGACCAGATGGCACTGAAAAAAATTGTCAATAAGATCACCAAAATTATCTCGGTACAACAACTGGTTAAGAGTAACAAACGCTACAAAATGGGCGTAACACTCTTCTTTGTTGCGCTGGTGGTCATTATCATACTCATTTTAAGTCTTACCGTATTCTTCCCAACGGAATTTGAGTGGTAAGATCCTATTTGCATGTATGTGATAACCCGCTGACGATCGTTACTCCGACGATTTTCAGCGGGTTATTTTTATGCAAAAATTTCCGGATTCACGATGGAAATATCTTTTCTTCCTGAAAAGAAACCGATAATATTTTGTGATGCTTCCCTCGCTGTTTCAATGCGCGTTTCGATGGTTCCGGTGGCATTGTGAGGGGTTAAAACCACATTCTCCATTTCAAAAAGCTCTTTGGTAATTTTCGGCTCTTCTTCGAATACATCCAGGCCGGCGCCGGCAATCTTTCCGTTTCGAAGGTATTTAACCAGCATTTTTTCGTCGATCACGGGTCCTCTCGCGGTATTGACCATAAAAACGCCATCCTTCATTTTTTGCATCCCTTTTTCGCCTAAAAGATGACGTGTTTCCTCCGTCAAAGGCGTATTCACCGAAATCACATCCGAACGCTCCAGTAGTTCGTCCATCGAGACATAGGTAGCATTGAGAGGCTTTTCCAGTGATGCATCCAGGCGATTGCGGTTGTTGTAGATAATTTCCATTCCTGAAGCCACAGCCCGGCGGGCCAAGGCTCTTCCGATTCGTCCCATGCCAATAATTCCAAGCGTTTTTCCGGTTAAACCGAAACCCAGGTTGCGCATCATTCCCCACTGAAAATCGGGATTCGTGCGCAAATTACGGTCGGTTTCAGCGATGCGGCGCATTGTAGCGAGCATTAATCCCAGGGCCATTTCAGCAGTTGGTTCGGTAACCGCGTTGGGCGTGTTGCAAACCGCGATTCCGCGACGGGTAGCCTCCGCCACATCGATGTTGTTGTAGCCGACTCCGAAATTGGCAATGATTTTCAATTTGGGGGCACGCGCCATCAGTTCAGCAGTTACAGGACGAATGAAAACCGATAAAACTGCGTCGCAATCCACAATTCGTTTTTCGATGTCAGCTGGAGTAAATTCTTCCTTTTCAGGATAAATGACATCAAATTTTTCTTCCAGTTCCCGGATGCCTTCTCTCGGAATCCGGTAGGTAATCAAAATCTTAGGTTTCATTTTCGGCTAATTGAAAAGTTATTTACTGTAAAGAAAAAATGCCCGACAAGCGGGCATTTCATATTCTGAACTTTAAGAATTATTTCATTGCACTAATCACATTATCCGGCGCCAGTAGTGCTTTGTACTTAGCAGGATTATGCAACAATTTTACTGCTGCTTGAATATCCGGATCATCACTCATGGATGCTTTGATGGCACCTTGCTGGTAATAGTAACGCGATACAATCTCGTCCCTCAGCAGGTCTTTGATATCACTGCTGAAACGATTCATATCCTGATCGATATTGGTTGACAAGTCTGCATGAAGCGTTTTAAATGCATCGGCAGCACCGTCATAGTATTTCTCTTTCTTTGCCGTTTTAATCAAATCCTGCAGAGCTTGTTCACTTTTCGACTCATAGGTAAAGTGATGACTTTTGACAAACTCTTTGAAATTATTGTAGATATCATCCGTGATTTTGAACTCACCTGCTGGTGCGATTGTCGGATGAGAGTTGGCAAACTGCGTGGCAAAATCAAATATCATAAACTTCTGAACCAGTTGTACCACCATGTTACTCAGGGTTTCCTGATCGATTTTCACATCGGGTGAAATGCCTCCACCGTCGAATACCGTACGACCATCTTTCGTGCTGAACTTGGAAATCAACGAATCGGGAATCGTTCCCACGCTTCCGTCCGGATTACGATGCGCATAATCAAGTGCCTGAATACAGCGACCACTGGGAATGTAATACTTAGCCGTGGTTACTTTCAGTTTTGAATTATAACTCAAATCGCGGGTAGTTTGAACCAACCCTTTTCCGAAAGTTCTTGTTCCCATAATAACAGCCCGGTCCAGATCCTGCATCGAACCGGTCACAATTTCAGCTGCAGAAGCAGATCCCCGGTTAACCAAAATAACCATCGGCATAATTGTATCCACTGGCTCTTCTGTTGCGCGATAAGTTTTGTCCCACTGCGCAACTTTTCCTCGTGTGCTGACAATTTCCTGTCCCTGATTAACAAACAAATTGGCAATTTTCACCGCTTCCACTAACAAACCACCTGGGTTTCCACGCAAGTCGAATACCAGCTTTTTGGCACCTTTATTATTACGAAGGTCGAGCAATGCTTTTTTCACATCGTCGCCGCAATTGGCGGTGAAACTCGAAAGGCGGATGTAGCCGGTGCTGTCATCCAGCATTCCATAATAAGGAACCGGATCAATCTGAATTTTTTCTCGAACAATATTTACCTCATAAGGCTTCTTCTCTCCGGGACGTTGCATCTTCAGTCGGATCGGCTTATTGGCCGGCCCTTTCAGCAATTCCGAAACATCCGAAACCTTCATATCTGAAGTCTTTTTCCCATCAACTTCCAGGAAAATATCACCGGCTTTCAAACCGTTTTTCTGAGCCGGAAAACCTTTGTATGGTTCAGCCACAACAATGCTATCACCATGCTTGCTGATAAGCGCTCCGATTCCGGCATACTCTCCCGTTGTCATAAAATTAAAGTCTTCCATCTCCGATTCCGGGATGTAAACGGTATAAGGATCAAGCGAGGCAAGCATGTCGTCAATACTCTCTTTCACCAATTTACCGGGGTCAATATCGTCCACATAGAAGAGATTCAGTTCCCTAAACAAGGTGTAATAGATATCCAGGTTCTTGGCAATCTGAAAATTCTTCTGATCACGATTAAATCCCCAGAAGGAAAAGGCCAAAACCAATACCAGTAAGGACGCCAGGCCCGTTTTCAGAATTCGTCTTTTTTTCATGTGCTCTTTGTTTTCTTTTCAAGGGTCAGATAGTCCCGGATAATACCGGATCCGCCATACTTTCAGCAATCTTCACTTACTATGAATTGCTTTTGGCCCGTCCCACTCGCAATATTTATATTTCTATTTAACGCATTTACATGATATCCCCTCCGTTTTACCTTTTTCCCGAAACGGAAAGTCATTGGATAACCAAATTGCCGGTAAATGATGGAATGGATTATCAATCTGTAATTTATTCCTCATTAAAATTGGAATCAAGCAAAGGTAATAAAACCAAAATTATCAATTGTTACATTTCTTGTTAAGAGATGTTATAACGCTCAGGTCCCTATTCACAAAGGATTATCCCGAATCACAAAATCACTGCGTACAGGTCAACTTCCTGATACCGCTATTTTTCACTTACTTTGAAACGGTTTTACTAACCAACTTGTTTTACGCGGTAAAAATTGTACAAATTTGGAAAAAGGATTGGTCATACGTTCAACAGGCAGCTGGTATTCAGTGAAAACGGAAAGCGGTGAGGTTATCGACTGCCGGATCAAAGGCAAATTCCGCATGAAGGGAATTCGTACCACCAATCCGGTGGCTGTTGGCGACAAGGTCAAATATACAGTTGAAGAGAATGAATCGCACAACGTAACAGGCGTTATCACTGACATCGAGGAACGGCGAAATTACATCATTCGAAAAGCCTCCAATCTTTCGAAGGAGAGCCAGATTATTGCCGCCAATATCGACCAGGCATTTCTGATTATTACCATTAAGGACCCCCTGACCCTTCCGGGGTTTATTGACCGCTTCCTGGTTACAGCCGAAGCGTACCGTATTCCGGCCAGTCTGGTCATTAACAAACTCGACATCTATAACGAAAAGGATTACCAGAAACTGGAAGAATATCTATGGACTTACGAGGAAATTGGGTATAAATGCTACCAGGTATCGGCAGAAAAAAATTTCAATATTGATACGCTCCGCGATGACATGCGGGGAAAAATCAACGTTTTGGCCGGACACTCCGGTGTTGGAAAATCAAGTATTATTAACCGCCTCGATCCGGAACTGGACTTGAAAACGGGTCAAATTTCGGATTATCACCGTCAGGGAAAACACACCACCACTTTTTCCGAAATGTTTGAAATGAATGGAGGCGGCTACCTAATTGACACACCCGGAATTCGCGGTTTTGGAGTAATTGATATGGAGAAGGAAGAGATTTCCCATTTCTTTCCCGAAATCTTCAAGTTACTGAAAGACTGTCGTTACCATAACTGCACACACATTCATGAACCTGGTTGTGCCGTCAAAGCAGCTTTGGAAAACGGCAAAATACCGGTAACACGCTATGAATCGTACCTTTCTATGGTATTAGGTGAAGACTCCAAGCACCGGCCCGATATCTGGAAATAAAACGTTGTTAAGTTACCTTACTGTTAAAATCATCACAAATTTTCATTCCGAAAGGAAAAAGCATTTGTTTTTTTAGATTATTAAGTTTTACTTTGACAACAAGAGAAAAAGATAAGTAATGAATAGATTTCAGAACAATAGCTTTTATTACTGGTTTTATTATTTCGGCCTCAATGAGGGGATCGACCGGTAAAGTATTGTCTGAATAGAAACGATATGAAACACAAGGTCCCCAAGTTGATTGGGGACCTTTTTTTATGTCTGCTTTTTTCGCAAATAACGAATTTAAGATATTATCAACCATGAATGTAACGATTATCGGACTTGGATTAATTGGTGGTTCCATTGCCAAAGACCTGAAACGAACTGGTTTTGCCACAGAAATTGTAGGCGTCGACAGTAATCCCGAACACGGGAAGCAAGCTGTTGAACTGGGTATTGCCGACCGTTATGAAGAGTTAGAAACTGCCATTAAGCAAACCGATGTAGTCGTTATCGCCATTCCGGTCGATAAGATTAAACTCGTTCTTCCGCAGGTGCTGGATTTAATTCCGGCCAATGCTACGGTTACAGATGTTGGTTCGACAAAGCGTGAAATTGTCACCGTGGTGCAAAATCATCCGAAACGAGGAAACTACGTGCCATCCCATCCCATGTCGGGGACGGAAAACAGCGGACCAATTGCTGCCATCGAGAATTTATTCGAAAACAAAATCTGTATCATTTGCGATCAGCAAAACTCGCGGCCGCAACATCTGGCACTTATCGAGAAGATGTATCAGTCCATCGGGATGTCAACAGCTTACATGACCAGCGATGAACAGGATCACAACACAGCTTTTGTCTCACATTTACCGCACGTTACCGCCTTCGCACTGGCCAACGCTGTTTTAGCCAAAGAAGACCGGAGCATTATTTTCGATTTGGCTTCCGGTGGATTTCGTTCCACCGTTCGGTTGGCCAAGAGCTCTCCGGAGATGTGGGGCCCTATTTTCAACCAAAATAGCGATTACATGGTGGAAGCCATCGAAGAGTATCAAAAGCATCTGGAAGCTTTTAAAAAGAGCATTCAGCATGAAAATACCGACGAAATGATGAAGCTCATCAAACATGCCAATGGCATTCGGACTATTCTCGACGGCGGTAATCAATCGATGATTAAAAATGAAAAAACAATAATTCAATTATTTACTCCTAAAAATTGACCCAATGGTTGCTGAATTGGATATCATGCCCATTAGCCACTGGCTGCCAAACATCGACAATCCCTTGCTGATTGCCGGTCCGTGTAGCCTCGAAACAGAGGAACAGGCGCTGGCTACCGCCCACGAACTGGCCAAAGACAAACGCGTATTTGTCTATCGCGGTGGCATATGGAAACCCCGTACCCGTCCCGGCTCTTTTGAAGGTGTTGGCTCAATCGGGCTTGAGTGGATGAAACGGATCAAAGAAGAAACCGGTTTACCGGTTGGAACTGAAGTGGCCAATGCCCAACACGTGGAAGAGTGCCTGAAGGCCGGCGTTGACGTGATGTGGATTGGAGCACGCTCAACAGCTTCTCCGTTTACCGTACAGGAAATTGCCGACGTACTGAAAGGTACCGACCAAACCGTTATGGTAAAGAATCCTGTCAATCCGGATGTTCAACTCTGGATTGGAGCGCTGGAGCGACTGAACCAGGCCGGAATTAAGAACCTCGTAGCTATTCACCGTGGTTTTACTCCCTTCCGGGAATCGAAATACCGGAACTATCCCAGCTGGAAAACAGTAATCGAGCTGAAGCGATTGCTCCCAAATCTCCCGATTATCGGCGATCCGAGCCACATTGCCGGAAAGCGTGAATACTTGCTGGAAATCTCACAGAAAGCATTTGATATGGGACTGGATGGCCTGATGCTTGAGTCGCACATCGATCCTTCGTGTGCCCTGAGTGATAAGGCCCAACAGGTAACTCCCGCTGATTTGGGTAAAATATTGGATGCCCTGGTTATCAAATATGCCAGCTCCGATGATCCGTTATTCGAAAATAAACTCGAAGAATTGCGCGGACGCATCGACCAGATTGACCACGAAATGATGGAAATTCTGGCTTCACGGATGGAATTGGTTAATCAAATCGGTGAGTATAAGAAGCAGAATAAAGTAACGGCGCTCCAGATTAATCGTTGGGCACAGATGATGGACGATCGCTCCAACCTGGCAGCTAAATTACATCTGGATGAGACATTTGTGAAAATTCTTTTCCAGTTGATTCACGAGGATTCGGTACGTCAGCAAACAGAATTGATTGAGAAGAAATAACCTGTTCACCTGTCAATTATTAACACGGGCCCCAAAGCACCTATCACGCTTATGCCCGTGTTTTTTATGCTTTTTTTTCAGTGTTGGTGCGGTTAGTCAATTCCTTTTTAAGGCGGTTAATCGCTTTTTTTACACTTCCTTCTATCTTCCGATAGCTTAGCGGTTCTTTTCCCACATAAATAAACATAACGGCCACTTGCTGACCGGTTGTACTTAAATATTCATGCAACTCATGTTTTTGTAACCGATAAGCTTCGCGTATCCTGCGTTTTAAGAGGTTTCGCTTCACGGCACGTTTGAAGTTTTTCTTCGGCACAGTAAAGCCCACCTGAACAGGCGTGTCACCATCCAGAGCTTCCGGAGTATAATAAACTACCTTTACCGGATAAGTGAGAAAGGACTGCCCCGATTCAAACATCGTTCCGATGAGCTTCCGGCTGCAAAGCCGCTCTTCTTTATGAAAAGTATAACGTACCATGCGTTTTTTTCGGTACAAAAAAGGGGGAATAACCATCCCCCTTTCTCTCCGAAGCTATCTTTTAAAGCTTGGCTTTATTTCTTGTTGTTAAATTCCTTCACGTATTTCTCCAATGCCATCGTCATCGAGGGAGCATCCGGGACCGGAGCTTCGATATCGAGTTTCAGACCAGCCTCACGAACCGCCTTGGCAGTGGATGGACCAAAAGTAGCAATCTTGGTATCATTCTGCTTAAAATCAGGGAAGTTCTGCAGTAATGACTTAATGCCTGACGGACTGAAGAAAACGAGAATGTCATAATTCACATCTTTCAAATCCGAAAGATCGCTGCTTACCGTACGATACATGACCGCCTTGGTGTACTTCAGCTTTGCTTTATCCAGTAATTCAGGAATTTCTGCCTTATGGATATCGGAAAGCGGGATAATGTATTTTTCATCCTTATGTTTCTTAAGGATGTCAACCAAATCGGCAAATCTTCCATTGCCGTAAAAAATCTTTCTCTTCCGGTAAACGATATATTTCTGAAGGTAGAAGGCGGTCGCTTCTGAAATACAGAAATACTTCATCGAATCAGGAACAGTAATGCGTAATTCCTGAGCAATACGGAAAAAGTGGTCGATAGCGGTTCTACTCGTAAAGATAACCGCCGTGTGATCCAGAATCTGTATACGCTCTTTTCTAAAATCTTTTGAAGATATCCCTTCTACCTGAATAAACGGACGAAAGTCAATCTTCAAATGGTTTTTCTCAGCGAGATCTTTGTAAGGAGATCGAGCTGAAGTAGGTTCTGGTTGCGATACTAAAATGCTCTTGATCTTCAATTTTTCAAGATTTTTTGGGTGAAAAGCGTTTGCGCCTGGTTTATACCTGCCCGAAAATGAGCTTATAAACCAAAAGCAACGGAAAAATTTCAAGGATACAAAGGTACAAAATCAAATAGAATATAGAAATACCATTTCGTAAGGCCACTAAAGCTCCCCGGATCAATGATGTTGTATAGAGAAGCGCGCTAATGGAGATTCCTGCTACAAACATAATCTTTGACCATTCGTGAGCCAAAGATGTCACAATTATGATTGGTAACAGAAAAATTCCTAACGCTTTGGTATATATTCCGTAATTGAAAAACACTTCCGAAATCACAGGACTTCTCATAAATAACGCACCGCTTAGATGATATAAAATCATCTTTCCAATCCCATAAGCTCCCAACAATACAAAATATGCCATCAACAGTTTGTAGCCACCCAGGCCGAGCCAGGTAAAACTACCGTCGTGATTGGAGAGCTGGTAAACAAAAATAGAAGTCACCACCAGAGACATGACATCCAACCGGAAAGAACCATGGGAAATTTTATATCCGCGTTCGCGGAAAAGCCGGCTGGCTGTCGAATAGTTTATCAAACTCGTCATCAGGTGATTGAGGTATTTACCGAAAACCAACCGAACCGATGCAAAAAGGATTAATGCCACCAAAATAACTCCCAATAACCAATCCTGCCGGACGGAAACAAATTCCTTTCCTTCCTTTCCCATCGGAATCATCGGCAACTCAGTTGTCAGCGTGTCTTGATGCAGGGTATCCCGAACAACCGTCAGCGAATCAATCTGGAGTGAATCCTGGTGGACAACCAACGTATCGTTGGCCTGAGCTTGCTGAGCGGCCTGAATTGAGTCTTGTTTCTGCTGTGCTTTTATTCTGGCTTGACGCGCTGCCCGGGCCTTCCTCCTGGCAGCCTGTTCTGCCTGTGCATTCGCGATGGAATCCCTGATAGCCATCTGTCTGAATATTCTGGCCGCAGCTGTATCGACTACCGTCTGGCTCTGAACTTTCAGAACCGGCTTGGCAGTATCCTGATGCGTTTCTGTTTGAATCGGTTGCACCAGCGAATCTACTCGCAGAGAATCACTTTGCTGACTTTGTAATAAAGGGGAAATCACCATAAAATTAGGCACTTTTCAGGCTCTGCAAAGATATAAAATATTGGATTACGCAATGCAATCTCACATTTTTCGATTTGATTCGTCAAAAGTTGATCGATGCCCGCTAATCCTCTTTACTTTTGCAGAATGAATACAGAGAAAAATCCTATCAGCATCTACATGGCTCCCTTGCAGGAGTATACCGATGCCGTATACCGGAATGCACATTTTCGCCTCTTTGGTGGAGTGAATAAATATTTCGCACCGTACCTGGTGCTTCAAAACGATGGCTCCGTAAAAAAATCCACCTGGCGGGATATCCTTCCGGAAAATAACCCAAACGTTTTACCGGTTCCGCAGATCCTGGCCGGAACATCCAATGAATTTGCAACATTAGCAAATAAGATTCACGAATTGGGCTACCGCGAAATGAACTGGAACCTGGGCTGTCCGTACCCTATGGTCACCCGACGTGGCCGGGGATCGGGCCTGCTACCCCATCCCGGTAGAATCAGGGAAATTCTTGATAAAGCATTCACTCTTCCGGAAATCAACCTTTCGGTGAAATTGCGGGCCGGACAGGAATCGAAAGATGAACTCTTCCCGGTTTTGGAGGTGCTCAACGATTTTCCGGTAACGGAAATCATCCTCCATCCACGCATCGCCAAAGACTTGTATAAAGGCGAAGCCGACCGGAAGTTATTCGCGGAAGCGAAAGAAATTTGCCAGCATCCGCTTATTTACAACGGTGATATTACGACGGCAGATGATGCAACGAATTTTACCGAACAGGAAAACATTTCCACCATCATGATTGGACGCGGAATCCTGCAGAATCCCTTTCTGGCTGGTGAAATAAACGGGACTTCTGTTCCTGACCCAAAAGAAAAAAATCAGCTACTCCGGGAATTTCATGCGGAAGTTTATTCTGCTTACGCTGAAAGGCTAAACGGTTTTAGTCACCAGCATATGCGGATGATTAAGTTTTGGAGCTATTTCAGCGAAAACTTTCCGGAACCGAGAAAAGCAATGAAGAAAGTGAAAAAAGCAACTTCCGATGCGAAATACGACGCGGCAGTCGGCGAAGCGTTTCGTCAATTCGAATGGTAAAAACAGAGAATAATGAAGAAAACCAACGCAGCCCGTATACTCGACCGTTTGAAAATCAACTACAAACTGGTTACCTATACCGTCGATGAAAATGATTTGAGTGCCGAACACCTGGCCGAAACGGCCGGACTTCCGGTGGAGAAAGTTTATAAAACGCTGGTAGCACGCGGCGATCGTAACGGGATTTTTGTTTGTGTAGTTCCGGGTGCCGCCTCACTCGATTTGAAAAAAGCCGCCAAAGCCTCCGGAAACAAAAAGGTCGCCATGGTTTTGATGAAGGAATTGGAACCACTGACCGGCTACATTCGCGGCGGTTGTTCTCCTTTGGGGATGAAAAAGAATTACCCGGTTTTTGTCGATGAGTCGGCATTAGAACAGGAGGAGATTTTCATTAGTGCCGGCCAACGTGGCTTGCAGCTTCATCTTACTCCTTCCGATTTACAAAAAGCAACCGGAGCCCAGGTCGTATCGCTCACCTGACACTCCGGCATATATTTTATCAGTGTGCCTCGAGCCAGTTGTCAGCCGACTGCATATCGACCGTCAGTGGTACTTCCAGCTCGAAAGCGTGTTCCATTTCCTGTTTGACCAACTTTTTCAGATCTTCCAATTCGTCTTTTCGCGCATCGAAGTTCAATTCATCATGCACCTGCAGAATCATCTTCGACTTCAGACCTTTTTCCTGCATTTTCCTATGAATATTGATCATTGCGACTTTAATGACATCCGCGGCTGAACCCTGAATCGGTGCATTGATGGCATTTCGTTCGGCTACGCCACGCACGACGGCATTGCTCGAATTAATATCGGGCAGGTAACGCTTCCGGCCCATAAGGGTCTCCACGTAGCCTTTTTCGCGGGCATTGTGAATCTGTTCATCCATGAACTGCTTCACGCGACTGAAATTCTCAAAATAGCCGTCAATAAGCTGTTTCGCTTCCGTTCTGGGAATATTTAACCTTTGGGATAGCCCAAAGGCAGAAATGCCGTAAATGATGCCGAAATTGGCCGTCTTGGCCTTACGACGCATGTCGGATGTGACTTCGTCCAACGGAATACCGTAAATCTTCGCTGCCGTGGTCGCATGAATGTCCTCGCCGTTGCGGAATGCTTCAATCATGGCTTTATCGCCCGAAATGGCGGCCATGATGCGCAGTTCAATCTGGGAATAATCGGCAGAAAGATAAACATGTTCGTCATCAGACGGAACAAATGCTTTCCGGATTTCCCGCCCGTTTTCATCGCGAATAGGAATATTCTGCAGGTTCGGATTATTCGAACTTAAACGGCCGGTAGCGGCAACTGCCTGGTTAAACGAAGTATGAATTTTTCCCGTACCGGAATTGATCAACTTGGGCAAGGCTTCCACGTAAGTACTTAATAATTTCTTCAAGCCGCGATATTCAAGTACTTTTCCGACTATCTCATGCCTATCCTGCAACTTTACAAGAGTCTCCTCGTTGGTTGAATATTGCTTGGTCTTCGTCTTCTTCGCCTTGCTGTCCAGATTCAGCTTTTCAAACAAAATGACTCCCAGCTGCTTCGGCGATGAAACATTGAACTCCTCGCCAGCCAGCTGATGAATATCTTTCTCCAGTTTGATGATCTGTTCACGGAGTGTTTCGGCGTAAGCGTCGAGCGCTTCTTTGTCGATTTTCACACCGGACTGTTCCATGGCAACCAACACTTTCAGTAATGGCATTTCTACTTCGCGGAAAAGCTTTTCGACGCCGGTTTTCTCCAGCTCGCGGGCAAGAATTGGTTTCAATTGCCAGGTAATATCGGCGTCCTCGCCGGCATATTCCTTTATTTGAGAAACCGCTACATCACGCATGGAGCGCTGGTTCTTTCCTTTTTTGCCAATCAGTTCTTCAGTCGCCACTTTCTTGTAGCCAAGGAACAGCTCACTCAGGTAATCGAGGTTATGGCGCAATTCCGGTTGCACCAGATAATGGGCAATCATCGTGTCAAAGATTTCTCCTTTTACCTCGATGCCGTAATTTCCCATTACCAGGATGTCGTATTTCAGGTTTTGCCCGATTTTTACAATACGTTCGTCGGCAAAAATGGAGCGGAATTCATCAACCAGCGCCTGTGCTTCTTTCTGGTCGGCCGGAACCGGGACATAAAAGGCTTCGTGATCTTTCCACGAAAAGGACATACCGACCAACTGCGCGTTGTGCGGATCGATATCGGTGGTTTCTGTATCGAAACAGAATTCCTTTAATACACACAAATCGGCACGCAAATCGGCACGCAATTCCGGTGTATCCATCAGGAAATACTGATGATCGGTTGAGTTGATGTCTGAAATATTTTCCGGTGCTGTTTCGACCTCCTGCGTCGGTTCCGGCGCACCAAACAGTGTGCCTTGCTGGAAGTTTTGCTCCTGCTGAACAGGTACCTCCTCATCCAAAATGCGTTTGGCCAATGTGCGGAATTCCAGCTCACTGAACATGTCCCGTAAAATATTTTTATCCGGTTCCAAACGAACCAAACCATCCGGCTTGACATCCAAGGGAACATCCAGAATAATGACAGCCAGTTTCCTGGAAAGGCGAACCTGCTCCTCATTCTCTATCAGTTTCTCTTTCTGTTTACCTTTCAGCTTGTCAATGTTCTCATAAACGCCATTGATGCTCGAAAAATCAGCTATCAATTTCATGGCTGTTTTGGGACCAACACCGGGGCACCCGGGAATGTTATCTGCTGTATCGCCCATCAAACCAAGGATATCGATGACTTGTTCCGGCTTTTCGACCTGGAAATTTTCGCTCACTTCTTTCAGTCCCCACACTTCCAAATCGTTTCCGCTACGCTTGGGTTTGTACATGAAAATGTTCTCCGAAACCAGCTGCGCGTAATCTTTATCAGGAGTTACCATGAACACTTCGTATCCCTCTTTTTCAGCCGATTTAGCCAACGTACCGATAACATCATCCGCCTCATAACCTTCTCGTTCGACAATAGGAATACGATACGCTTCGATTAGCTGACGGATATAAGGGATGGATTTCCGCAAATCCTCAGGCATTTCTTCGCGATTAGCCTTGTACGGCTCGTACATTTCGTGCCGAAAAGTTGGCGCTTTTAAGTCGAAGGCAACGGCAATATGACTCGGATCTTCCTGTTTTAAGATTTGTTCCAACGTATTTAAAAATCCCATGATGGCTGAAGTATTCAGTCCTTTGGAATTATATCGCGGATTTTTGATGAAGGCAAAGTAGGAGCGGTAAATCAGTGCATATGCGTCGAGCAGAAACAGTCGTTTCGGATTTTTTTCGGCCATCGTATTGATTTTCTTGAGTTATCGGATTGAAGTTACTGTAAAGTCCCTGCTTTGTCAAGTAATCGGCAGGGCTCAGATGGCCAAATCTACGGAAAGTAAAGGCAAAAAAAAACCGCCCCGGTAAGCAGGGCGGTGGTTATCGCAATTCGCTGTTTATTCACTGCAGGTACACTGGCCAATGCAATCAACCAGTTTACTCAGACTTTCGTGTTTTAGAAAATAGAAGGTGTTTTTGCCATCGCGCTGCGAGCAAAGCACTCCTTTATCTTTCAGAATTCCCAAGTGGTGCGAGGTTGTAGACTGCTCAATTCCGAGTCGTTCGTGAATTTCGGTTACGGTAAGTTTCGTGTCCCCCTCTAAAAAGCTGAGAATGGCAATCCGCATTGGGTGCGCAATTGCTTTCAACATATTGGCAGCTTTTTCCAGTTTTTCGCTTTCAAGTTCAGTTATATTCATCCAAAAAGCATTTTAACGAGTTATCATTCAGGTTACTTCTATCATATATCATTCAAAGATGCAAATATATAAATATATTATGCGAGTGTCACCTTGTTCATGCTTAGGGCATTGGCTATTTTTTCCCGCTAATTCTATTATATGTTATAAAACATTGAATATCAAAGCTTAAGAATCATCTATAAAAGCATTCTATTTTACTTATAATCAGTAATTTAGAAAGTTTCAAAACAAGTTGACGTTCGCAGATCAAATTAATTCTTACCTTTGGACGTTGCGGATTATAAGGATAGTACGATAAAGATGCCAACTGTTTCGATTGATCAAATAAAGAATCCAATAGCTGAAGAGCTCAAAGGTTTCGAGCCGTTTTTCCGTAAGTCAACGAAAACGGATATTCCACTGCTCAATTCCATTATTAACTATATTCTCAGGCGTAAGGGTAAGCAGATGCGCCCCATGCTGGTTTTTTTGACAGCCAAGCTGAACGGAACATTCAATACCCGAACCTATCATGCTGCCCTGACCATCGAATTGCTTCATACGGCAACGCTGGTACACGATGATGTAGTTGACGAGTCGTACCAGCGCCGTGGATTTTTTTCAGTAAACGCCATCTGGCGGAATAAACTGGCTGTTTTGGTTGGCGATTTCATTCTGGCCAAAGGAATGCTGTGGTCTATCGAACACGAGGACTACGACCTTCTTCAATTGATTTCCAAAGCAGTAGGTGACATGAGTGAAGGAGAAATTCTTCAGATTGAGAAAGCCCGGAAACAGGATATCGATGAGGAAGTTTATTTCGAAATTATTCGGAAAAAGACAGCATCGTTGCTCGCCACCAGTGCTGCAGTAGGTGCCAGTTCGGTTAGTACCGATAAAGAAGTGATTTCAAGGATGCGGCAATTAGGTGAATTTGCCGGAATTGCCTTCCAGATTAAAGATGACTTGTTTGATTACGAAAAGACCAACCTGGTGGGTAAACCTACCGGGAATGATATTCGAGAGAAAAAAATGACACTCCCGCTCATCTATGCTTTGAGCCAGTCGAAAAACGGAGAAGCGAAAAAAATTCAGAAGATCGTTAAGAAGCGCATCAAATCAGCCGAAAATATCGAGGAAGTTGTCAATTTCGTGAAAGCAAACGGTGGAATTGAATATGCTCACCAGGTGATGCTCGATTACCGAGACAAAGCGCTAAATATTTTGGCTGATTACCCCGAATCAGACGTTAAAACGGCACTTCAGCAATACATCTACTACATTACCGACCGAAATAAATAAACCCCGTAAAAAGCGCTTAAACGGCGTTTTACGGGGCCACTATTCTTTTTCAGGAATCAAAAGTATTTCACTTCCTCTCCTACCAATTCCGTTAACAGATTATTAGCCAATCGACTGGCACCAATTCGGAAGAGTTGATTGTTCATCCACTCCTTGCCTAGCACCTCGTCCACAACTGTCAGATATTGTAGGGCTTCATCTGCTGTCGAAATTCCGCCGGCAGGTTTGAATCCCACTTTTCGTCCGGTTTCTTCGGAATAGTGACGAATGGCCGTTGTCATTACCCAGGCTGCTTCCAATGTGGCCGCCGGTTCCATTTTCCCGGTAGAGGTTTTGATGAAATCGGCACCGGCATGCATCGCAATCAACGAGGCTTTCCAGATTGCTTCCGGCGTTTTTAACGCTCCCGTTTCCAGGATAACCTTCAAGTGAGCATCGCCACAGGCTTCTTTCAATTGCTTGATTTCATCGAAAACAAACTCATAGTCTCCGGCCAGAAAATCACCGATGGAGATAACTATGTCAATTTCGTCAGCGCCCAGCTCCACTGTCTTCTTCGTTTCCATCACCTTCACATCAGCGAAAGTCATGGAAGAAGGAAAGCCGGCTGAAACCGCTGCAATATTTACGCCCTCTGCTTTCAAATTTTTCCGGACAACCGGAACCAGCTTCGGATAAACACAAATGGCTCCTACATTAGCGAGGCCTGGAAATTGTATACTGAAATTGGAAACATTGTCGGCAAATTGTTTTCCGCGTGATTCGGTATCCGTTGAATTCAACGTGGTAAGATCGATGCAGGAAAAAGCCAGTTCCAGCGTTTCGTCATTACGGTAACCAGCATATTTATTTTGCACATTTTCAATGGCTTCTTTTACTTCTTCGTCCGCAAATTTGCGTTCGAAACCGTTGATGGATTTCATTCTAATAACTTTATGTTTATAATTTCTGATTATTCTTATGTCGCTCGCTATCGCGATTTGTTTTCTTTTCCAGGTTTTTACGGAAAGCCGAAGTAATGTCTACTCCGGTTTGATTGGCCAAACAAAGTAGCACCCAAAGTACATCGGCCATTTCGTCGGCTAATTTACTGCCATCTTCTCCTTTTTTGAATGACTGATCTCCATATTTCCGTGAAATAATGCGGGCCAATTCTCCCACTTCTTCCGTCAGGATAGCCATGTTGGTCAGCTCGCTAAAATAGCGGACGCCGTACTTTTTGATCCAGTCGTCCACCATTTTCTGAGCTTCCTGCAGTGTCACCTGTTCTTCCATTTATTCCTTGTTTTTGGTATCGATGAGAATCGTAACCGGTCCGTCATTCGCCAACTCAACGTCCATGTGCGCGCCAAATTCACCGGTCTGCACTTCTTTACCTAAATCTTTCGATAATTGTTCCACAAAAGCTTCGTACATCGGAACAGAAATTTCCGGTTTGGCTGCTGTGATGTAGGATGGCCTGTTTCCTTTCTTCGTCTTCGCGTGAAGCGTAAACTGACTAACAACAAGCATCTCTCCACCAACGTCTTTAACCGAAAGATTCATTACATCATTGTCATCATTAAATACTCGTAGTTGAGTAATTTTATTACTCAACCATTGAATATCTTCTTGTCCGTCAGCCTCTTCAATTCCCAATAAGACAAGTAACCCTCTGTTAATGTGCGACTTAATATTTCCATCTATGGTTACTGAAGCCCGGCTCACCCGCTGAATGACTACACGCATAATACCTCCAAATTTTGGAGCACTAATTTAAGGATTTACTGCTGTATGAAGCAAGATTGAGTGCAAAACCCTATTTTTGCCAGCGTATTGACAAACATCAAGCTATGTATTACCTGGTTTCGTCGTCGAATGACCCGTATTTCAATATTGCATCGGAAGAGTACTTGCTAAAGAACTTCACCGAGGAGTTCTTCCTGTTATACATCAACGAGCCCTCTATTATCGTGGGTAAACATCAAAATACGCTTTCAGAAATCAATCTCGATTATGTGGAAGCTAACGGTATTAAGGTGGTTCGGCGGTTATCGGGTGGCGGTACTGTCTTTCATGATTCAGGAAACCTAAACTTCTGTTTTATCCGGAATATCGCTGCCAATGAGGATATCTCGTTCAAACGATTTACCCAACCTATTGTAAATGCGTTGGCCACCATCGGCATTAAAGCAACATTTTCGGGCCGGCACGATTTGCTTGTGAACGGCAAAAAAATATCAGGTAATGCTATGCATGTTTTCAAAAAGCGGGTTTTGTCACACGGAACATTGCTTTATAATTCCCAAATCGGGAGGCTTTCCAGTGCTTTGAAATCAAATCCTTCGTTTTTCCAGGATAAAGCAGTCAAATCAAATCGTTCGCGCGTTGCCAATATTTCCTCATTTCTTTCCTCTCCTCCATCGATTGAAGAGTTTACACTGCAAATTCTGGGACATATCCGTGAAGTTAATCCCGATGCAAAACCATATACTTTTTCCGGCGAGGAATTAGCTGCGATCGAACAATTGCAAAAAGAAAAATTCGGAACATGGGAATGGAACTATGGCTATTCTCCTAAATATGTATTCCGGAAAGACGGGCTAGTTTCAGGAAAAACTGCTTCACTTAGCCTGAAAATAGAGAAAGGCAGGATTAAAACGGTGGAATTAAAGAGTGAGATTTTACCGGCCGAATTGGTGAAAGCTCTTTCCGGGAAATTGATGGATACCTTCCACGAACGAAAAGATATAAAAGAGAAATTACAGCAGTTTTTGAAGGAAAATGAGCTGAAGAGTATAAAAATGGAGGAATTGCTGAACCTTTTTCTTTAGTTTAGCTACTAAAAATTCAAGTAATATTTATTTATTAACTGATTTACTGCGATTTGATTTAATGTAAGAAATCACCTTTTCAGCTTTTGACTGCCCAATCACTCCAGCAATTTCTTCTACCGAACGGCTTTTTATTTGTTCCAAAGATTTAAATTCCTTCAAAAGTGCTTCAACCGTTTTAGGGCCGACACCTGGGATATTATCCAGTTCTGATTTAATAAAACCTGCAGAACGTTTATTGCGGTGAAAGGTAATTCCGAAACGGTGTGCTTCATCGCGCAAATGCTGAATAATCTTTAAGGTCTCTGAGTTTTTATCGAGGTAAATAGGAACGCTGTCACCCGGGAAAAAGATTTCCTCCAGCCTTTTTGCAATACCAATTATGCTGATTTTTCCTCTTAAATCGAGTTTTTCCAAAGCATTCAATGCAGACCCCAGTTGTCCTTTTCCCCCATCAATCACGATTAGTTGCGGCAGTTCTTTCTCCTCATCCAACAACCGACGATAGCGACGAAATATAATCTCCTCCATCGAGGCAAAATCGTTTGGACCTTCTACTGTTTTAATATTGAAATGTCGGTAATCTCTTTTAGCTGGTTTTCCATTCCGAAAAACAACACACGATGCCACCGGATAATTCCCCTGGATATTGGAATTATCGAAACACTCGATATGAACCGGCGCCTCTTTCAATCGCAAATCAGTCTTCATGGTTTCCATGATACGGTCCACTTTGTTTTGAGGATTGCGAAGCGATTGTTGTTTTCGTTTTTCCAATTTGTAAAACCGTGCATTTTTCTGCGAAAGCTCTAATAATTTCTTCTTGTCTCCGCGCTGGGGAATCGTAAAATTGATTTGATCAAAATCAGTATCCGGAGAAAAAGGAACCACAATCTCCCGAGAGTTAGAAAATACTTTTTGCCGGATTTCGACGATTCCAAGTGCCAATAACTCTTCTTTTGATTCATCCAAACGCTTCCTCATTTCGATAGTATGCGATTGGATAATGGCTCCATCGACTACTTTCAGGAAATTGACATATCCAAATTTCTCATCTTCATCGAAAGAAAATACATCCAGATTGGTAATAGAAGCACCAACAATTGTGGACTTACTACGATACTTTTCGAGGATATCGAGCTTCGATTTTATTTCCGCCGCTTTTTCAAATTCATACGAAGAAGCATACTCATCCATTACTGATTTGAGATGCGACGTGACCGAATTCAGATTTCCTTTGAGGATGTTTTTAATCTGAGCAATCATCTCGTTGTACTCCTCTTCTTCCTGAAACCCCTCACATGGACCTTTACAATTTCCTAAATGGTATTCCAGACAAACCTTGAATTTACCTTTAGCAATATTCTCCTGCGCCAAATTATAACCACAAGTACGGATGGTGTACAGTTGTTTTATGACATCCAGAATCGTCCGTACCATTCCCACCGAAGTGTAAGGGCCAAAATAAAGAGAACCGTCTCGCACTACTCTTCGGGTAGAAAACACTCTCGGAAAAGGTTCATTCTTGATACAAATCCAGGGATATGATTTATCGTCCTTGAGAAGGACGTTATAGCGTGGCTGGTATTTCTTGATGAGATTATTCTCCAGAAGAAGGGCATCTTCTTCTGTCTCGACCACCACATGTTGAATATCGGCAATCTTCCGAACCAGAATTTCTGTTTTCCGGTTATCGTGGCGTTTGGTGAAATAGGAGGAAACCCGCTTTTTAAGGTTTTTGGCTTTACCTACATAAATGATTTTTCCATCGGAGTTGAAATACTGATAAACCCCGGGAGATTCGGGAAGGACCCGAACCAGTTCTTTCAATCGTTCGTTCCGCAGGTTTTCCTCACTCATATTCTCTGCTTAAAAATGAATCAACGACCAAACAGGTACCTGCTTATCGATCTTTTCACTCCCCTTCAGGAAATCTAACTCAACGAAAAAATTGACAAAAATCTTCTTTACCCCAAATTTACGAACCAAATCAATTGTAGCACCAACCGTTCCCCCTGTAGCCAATAAATCGTCATGAATTAAAACCACATCATCCGGAGAAAGTGCATCGGTATGCATCTCCAGCGTATCGGTTCCATACTCTAATTCGTAAGATTGTTTATATGTTTCGGCGGGCAATTTACCAGGCTTACGAACCGGCACAAAACCGGCATCCAATTCATAAGCCAAGGCACTACCCAAAATAAATCCACGGGACTCCACTCCCACAATTCGGGTTATTCCGAGGTTACGATAATGAGCGGCAGTCTCCTCCACAATAAAGCGGAAAAGCTCAGGCTCTTTAAATGCAGTGGTTACATCCTTAAACTGAATTCCCGGCTTCGGAAAGTCGGGAATATTTCTGATAGATGCCTGTACAACATCCAAATTAATTTTAGTCATTTTATCTCTTTAATTGTAGGAAAATCAATAAGTCTGCAATATCTATTTTTATGTTCCACGTGGAACATTATCGTCCTAAAAGCACCAAAAGTACATTAATATCACTTGGCGAAACCCCTGAAATTCGACTAGCCTGCCCAATCGTATCGGGCTGAATCCGATCCAATTTCTGCCTTGCTTCAGTAGACAGTGATTCCAACGAAAGGTAGTCGAACTTACCAGTGATATCGATATTCTCAAGCCGGCTCAATTTATCAGCAATCCCTTTCTCTCTTTCGATGTATCCGGAATATTTCATGAGAATCTCAGCGGACTCCAAAATCTCGTCTCTCCTATCCTCTGGTAACGATTCGTACAATCGTTTCAATCCTCGAACCGTTCCCAGTAAATCGAAAATCCTAAGCTGCGGCCGCAGAACCAGATTAAACAATTTTGTTCCTTGCTTAAGCGGTGCTGTATTTTTTGACTCAAGAAGCTCGTTTATATATTGTGGCTTGACAGAATACTCTTTGCAGAACTCAATCACTTTATCCCGCAAGGATATTTTCTCCTCCAACAGTGCATAACGCTTCTCGTCTGCCAGGCCAAGTCTATAAGCTTTTTCAGTTAATCGAATATCAGCATCATCCTGGCGAAGAAGAATCCGATACTCTGCGCGACTGGTAAACATGCGATATGGCTCATCAACTCCCTTTGTTACCAAATCGTCTATCAGCACGCCAATGTAGGCTTCGTTCCGACTTAACGTGAATGGTTCCTCACCATTAATTTTCAAATGGGCATTGATTCCTGCGATGATACCTTGAGCCGCTGCTTCCTCATAACCCGTCGTTCCATTAATCTGTCCTGCAAAGTACAAATTAGAGACCATCTTAGTCTCAAGGGTATGATGTAACTGGGTCGGATCGAAATAGTCATATTCAATGGCATAACCAGGTCGCAGTATCCGCGCATTCTCTAAACCTTCCACTTTGTGGATGGCTTTGATCTGAACATCCCAGGGCAATGAAGAAGAAAATCCGTTCAGATAATATTCAATGGTGCTCTCACCTTCGGGTTCCAGAAACAATTGATGTTTTTCCTTATCGGCAAACGTTACCAACTTGGTTTCAATACTCGGACAATATCTTGGCCCCAGCCCCCCGATACTTCCGTCGAACAGCGGAGAAAATGCAAATCCGGTGGAAAGTTCTTCATGAACTTCCTTGTTTGTATATGTAATAAAACAACTTTTCTGCTTTAACGAACTATTATCAGATTCCGTGAGGTAACTGAATTTCCCATAAACTTTGTCGCCGGCCTGCTCCTGTAATTTACTAAAATTAATAGAGCGGCCATCTATCCGAACCGGTGTTCCAGTCTTCATCCGTCCAACCTTAAATCCGAAATCGAAAAGCTGAGCGGACATACCTTTTGAAGAAGGCTCTGAAATACGCCCCCCTTCAATTTGGGTTTTTCCAAAGTGCATTAAACCGTTCAAAAAAGTTCCGTTTGTCAAGACAACCGCCCTCCCAAAAAATTCAACGCCTAACTCTGTCCGAACTCCTGAAACCTTATTTCCTTCAAAAATCAAATCTTTTACAGTTCCTTGCCAGAAATCAACGTTCGGAATGCCCTCCAAAACGGTTCTCCAATTCTCTGAGAATCGCATCCTGTCGCACTGAGCCCTGGGACTCCACATTGCAGGCCCTTTAGAGCGGTTTAACATTCTGAACTGAATTGTACTCTTATCAGTTACAATTCCCATATAGCCACCAAGCGCGTCTATCTCCCTAACTATTTGCCCTTTAGCGATGCCTCCAACAGCAGGATTACAACTCATTTGCGCAATCTTGTTTAGATCCATAGTTATCAATAAAACCTTCGAACCTAAATTTGCTGCTGCTGCTGCAGCCTCACTACCGGAATGTCCGGCTCCAACCACTATCACATCATATTTTGGCAGCATTGTCATCACATCTAAAATTTAAATATTATGATAATCTAAAATTGACTCATTTTCCTTTTGCGTCATCACTTCCTGATCGGCTTCATTTTTGTCATTAAATCCGATCAAATGAAGAATGCCATGCGAAATGACACGCAGCAACTCTTCATCATAAGAAACATTGAATTCAACAGCATTTTCGGCTACGCGATCAGTACTAATAAAAACATCACCAGAAACCGTGTTCTCTTCTGTATAATCGAACGTAATAATATCCGTCAAATAATCATGATCGAGATATTGCCTGTTTACCTCCAGTAGATACGAATCGCTACAAAAGATGTAACTAATCTCGCCAACTTCTTTTTCATGCTTTCCTGCAATGAAAAGAAGCCATTTTTTTACGCGTTCAGTATCGAGATGGGGTAACACCACATCTTCATTGTAAAATTCGATATTCACAGCTAAATCCGGATTACTAATTTGACGATATTCCCTTTACCGATAACCTGAAAATCATCGCAAAGGTTTTTAATAAAGAATATTCCCCTTCCGTTCTCTTTTATCAAATTATCGCCACAGGTAGGATTGGCAATACAATCGGGATCAAAACCATTCCCTTCATCTTCGATAAGAACCTCAATGACAGAGTCATCTACCGTTAAGCTGATCGTGACCTTCTTACTGTCATCCATTTTATTTCCATGGATAATAGCATTCTGAACAGCCTCAAGCAACGAAGTTTGAAAAGAAAAGTAGGTATCACAATCAAGCGACAATGAATCACGCATATCATGACAAACCCGAAGGCATGTCTTCAATTCTTCAATGCGGGAATCAATCTGTAGTTGTCGTTTGATTATGTTACTGACCATTAATGTTCTTTAGATAAGAATTAAACTTTTTACGATAGAAATAGTTCATTCTCCACGCAGAGCTAGACATTATGTCAAACTCATTTTCTTTCGTTTTATCGTTGTTAAAGTAGCTCTTTGGATGACTAACCAATTGATTTTTTGCACTTTCGGACTCCCTTTCATTGTCGGAATTTCGCTGCATTTTGGCATTTCTGGCATCCAATAAATGTTCAAAGATAAGATTTTGTCTGTTAACAGTCTGTTGGGTAACGTTTTTACTTAACAAATCATTCCGATTTTGATTAAGCAACCGTTGTGCCTCTTTTAATTGGGTTTCCACATCCGGCCCCAAATTACCTTTCAATACCTGTTCCTGAATAGCCTGTTGAAGAATCTCTTGCTGCATCAACATTTTCCCAATTTGTGCATTTCCTGGTTTTACACCATTCTTCAAATCATTCATCATGCTTTGCATCTGCTTCTTCAACTTATCTTGAATAGCCTTTAGTCCAGGCATCGAACTACCATTTCCCCCAGGTTTATTGCAGCTTCCATCGCCAGGTTGTGCATTCTTCATCATATCCATAACCTGCTGAAGCGCTTCCGATAAATAAAGAGCCAGATTATTCGCAGAGGCCATCGAAAATTGCTGATTTACCCTTCCTTTTGGGTATTGGCTCTCTTCCAGATTGGAAAGTGCCTTATCCGTGTAAAACTTCCAGTTTAGGGATTCTTTACCAATTTGCGCATTAATCTGCGGCGCTTGTTTCGACAATAAATACAGCGTGTCTCGTAACTGAGCTTCGAACTGAACAAGATTTTTCTGTTTATCCAGGTAACTTGTCAACGAAGGATCCAATGCCGAAACACCGGTCATATCCATCATCAACTTTTCTTGCTCAAAAGAAAAAGTCAGAATATTCGCAGCCAAATATTGTAATCGCCTGATTTGAACCCAATCAATCTCCATCTGAGAAGACAACATACTCTTTTTCAAATTGTTTGCCATCTGTTTCAACGATCGTGCGATACGTTCGGAGATCTCACTCTGTTGCCGTCGTTTCCCTTTTCCATCCATATCAGAAAGAGTATTCAAATCTTTGCTGATTTTATTCTGCAGAGAACCTGATTTATTGATCGAATAAGGTCTGTCCAACTCTTCGTTTTGATGCGCGGCTGAGTCAAGTGCCGAAAAAGTTTGATGAATCTCTTCACTTTGCTGCCGTAACATATTCCTCAATGAATCGGTAGTCATATGTGAAGACCGCTTCACATCATCAGAAAATTTCTGTTGTCCGTTTGCCAACTTTTCCAAATTATTCTGAATATCCTGAATGGATTTTTCCACCTGCATTTTCTTCAACATCGCAATATTGCGATCCAACTGCTTATTCAAATCATCCAGCCGATAGTTTAAATCCTTTGTCAATTCATCGAATTTCTTTTGATCAAACTGATTGAGCAGCGAATTAAACTCATCAAATAACTTCTTCAACTCATCGGAATACAACTGGTCCATCAACTGCTCGACCTGTTTCTGCTTCTGTAACAACACAGGAGACAATTGAGAGAAATTTTTGGAAAGATTATTCAACCGGCGGTTTTCATTACTTACATTTTGCATCAGTTGTTGTAGCTGGCCGCTCTGCTTTTTGATTCCCTCGGTTATCTGCTTCTTTTCCCAATCAGTTAACTGACCGTTGAGCATTTGTCTACGCATCTTCTCAAAATCCTGCTGAATATTCCGGGTTACCTCTTTACCTTCAGTTAAGTTTTCCTGAAGCTGGCTATACCCGCTTTTATTTTGCAACTCAATTTCCTTAAAACCAGGAAAACGAAAAGTGAAAACTTTGCTTTGCTTCTCTTTAAAATGATGCAGTACGTCATTGTCAGCCACTGTGAACCAATATCGATAAACGCCAGGTTTCATGCTGCTGAAATTATATCCATAGAAAAAATCCTGTGGATTTCGGTTGGTATGAATAGCCACATTTAAACCGGTATCAATTTCACCGCCAGCAACATGAAATCTCACATTCTTTATTCCATAATCGTCAGAGATACCGCCATGAAAATAAAAGGAAGTAAGATTCACGGTATCCTGAACCTGATTTACCGCTATCGTAGGCGATTCATCATTCAAAATCTTCAGATTATAAACTAATCCATCGTTTGTAAAGTATTGATTGCTTGCGCGGAAAAAGTATTCCATTTGAGAACTAACCGATGAATCAACGCTAAACGAATTCCTTATTCCCTCTTTCATCGGCTGCAATAATTTACCAAAGGACAAAAACAACGAATCTGCATCAACGGAATTTACCGTCCAAAACAGATGGCTCCCAACAGGAACTTCAGCATCACCTTGATTTTGTAAAACAAACTTCTTCAATCCGGTATAACCAGGTGGAACAACCTCCAGGGAAAATGAGCGAACAAGGGGTACCGGCAAACACCTGATATGGTATACGCTTGAGTAATAGTTGCCTCCATTCAGCTGAAACTGCAAATCATGGTACACATTCCCGATAGAATAGCTAAACGAACCGTCTCCATTAACCTTCATCGCCATCCGGTTTCCATTCATGACGACATTGAGTTGCTCCGGAAAGTTCCTCCCTTGCAATCGAGCCTCAATTTTAAAGGAACTTCCTTTCTTTACGGCGAGTGAATCGTTCAATAAAACGAATGTAAAATCAGGCGAAGGCGAAAACTCCTGACGGTAATGCGTGTATTGAAAGAATCCTTTGGAAACAAAATTTGACTTACCTATACCAACCAATAAAACAACACTAGCTAAGAAAATTAGGCTCCATTTTTCGGCGCGGGGCAAAACAAAACGAAAGGCATCTGCCAATGGAAACTGCTTGACGACATTCAATTTCTGTTGAATACTGGCCTCCGTTAATTCATTACCAGAATCATTTCCCTTAAACACATCAACCAATTCCAGCATATTGATGAACCGATCAGCTATCGCAGGAAATTGAGATTTTAGAATATTATTAACCTCCATCCTTTTGACACCCGGAATAAATCGAAATCGCTGCGCCAAAGGCCTAATAACCCATAAAATCAACAGGGAAAGAAAAAGCAAAATAAAGAGGTAAAAAAGGAATGTCCTTACCCAGGAACCAAAGTAGTAAACGTACTGTAATCCAATGAAAAGAAAAAACATTCCGCCCATTGCGACCACGAACCGAACTATGCCCAACAGTGTCTTATTGCGGTAGTAAAGGTTGCAAAGCCTCTGGTAAATTTGCTGTATTTCCTTCCAATCCTTCATTGCACCAAAGTTCCGTACTGACTAAGTTAATCAATCACGCATAAAAGAAGTCCTCCATTATCCGGTCGGAAACGAAAATTCCTTTTTCAGTCAAGCGCAGGACTTGATTTTCGAGATAAACCAAATCGGAATCAATATACTTATTCAAAGCCCGTTGAAAATACGCTGCCAACACGTCATTATATGTATTATCAATACGTCGAACGTCAATTCCCCATATGGTCCTTAAAGAGGTAATAATGTAATCGTTATACCGATCAACTTCACTCAGTTCTTCAATTTCGAAAAATTGCTCTCCCTGGCTAATCAACTGAACGTACTGCGGATTACTCCGAATATTCCATTGCCGGGTTTGTCCGTCATAACTATGAGCTGAAGGCCCTATACCTAAATATTTTCTTTCTTTCCAATAAGCAGAATTATGTCGTGAATAAAAACCAGGCTTTGCGAAATTGCTCACTTCGTAATGTTCGTAACCAGCTTTCTTTAATGCCCTGATGAGATACTCATACTGCTCCAGACTCACTTCATCAGGGACCTCACTCAACTTTCCGTCCTTCAACCGTTGATACAACACAGTTCCTTCGTGATAAGTAAGATGATATGCTGAAACATGTTCCACATCCAAATCTATTACCATATCAACAGATCGCTCCCACGCTTCTTTGCTTAAACCGGGAATTCCGTATATCAAATCAACTGAAATATTATGAAATCCGGTCTCTCTCGCCAACAAAACCGATCTAACTGCTTGTTGCGCATCATGCCGTCGATTTAAATAGGTGAGAATTTCCCCATCGAAACTCTGAGTGCCGATACTCAATCGATTAAAACCTGACTTCTGTAAATCAAACAGATACCTTTGCTCTAAATCATCGGGATTAGCCTCGAGTGTCCACTCCGCCTCTTCACTAACCTCAAACAGGGATTTAACGGAGTTCCGAATTCTCGATAAATATTCCAGATCCAACAGTGAAGGTGTCCCTCCGCCCAAATAAACAGTATCAACCGACTCCGAGCCAATATAATTTTTCCTGAGAGAAAGCTCTTTAAATTCGGCCTCCATAACACCAGGTAAGTCAGCCAACCGGCAACTGGTATGGAAGTCGCAATAATGACAATGTGTTTTACAGAAAGGTATGTGAAAGTATATGCCCGCCATTTTTGTATATTCGCAATTCAATCTAAATCAAAATGCAAAAGTACATTAAAATTATTGCCTGGTTTGTTGTTATTCTCTACTTAAGTTTAACTCCGGCCGGCGATATTCCAAAGTTGTCGATATTATCGTTACCTGGTTTCGATAAAGTGGTTCATTTCACGATGTATTTCGTTATGTCACTGCTTCTCGCAGGCTACTTTCATCAGTTCAAAAAATATTCCAACGGAAAAATTATTCTCATTAATGCCTCGCTGCTAATCTTTGTAGGAGGCCTGCTTGAAATACTTCAATACGAGTTACCCATTAACCGCGATTGCAGCTGGGGCGATTTTTTCTTTAATTCCATGGGAGCCATTACCGGTACGATAATTTACCTGTACTGGTTGAAGAATACATTTATTGGTAAGTGGTTAAGTTAGAATTTCATTTTACCCGGAAAACCGTCTGTTTCAGAAAGTAAATCAGAAATCATTTTCTCTTTAAAGGTAAGAATCAGTTGTTTTCGGATATCGGAATAACTATCGTGAAGCGCACAAACGTGAGATGCTTCCCTGCGTCCATCACAAGTATCATCGGAAAGTACGCAGCTTTCAAACAATTCCTTTCCATCAATAATTTCGACCACTCGATATAACGAAATCTTATCTGGTGGAGCCGCTAGCGCAAAACCACCGTTAGGTCCTTTATTGGAAATCAAAACATTGAAACGCGCTAGTTTCTGAAGTATTTTACTTAAAAAAGGCGCTGGTATTTGTAATTCCTCAGCCAGCACTTTAATTCCACACTTCTGATCTTCCCTATAATTTGCAGCCATATAAATGACCGCGCGAACCGCATATTTACACGTTTTTGATAACATCATCCGTTTTTACTTTTTATTTTCCATTGCCGCGAAAAGGAGAGCTCTTCAAAAGTCGGCATCGATTTATTTTTTCCCATTAAGTTTTTTCCGGATATCGAAACAGCCGAATTTTTTAAACGGCCTTGTGTCAAATCCATCAGTTTTCGGTTAGAGCTAATGTATTCAAAAAATTTCATACCTGTGTCCCATCGCCAATCATTGCCTCCATTTTCGTTTGTTAGTTTTCGGTTTAAAAGTAATAATCTGGGCAATGGAATCATAACCGGGCATACTTCTTCACATTTTCCACACTGCGTACAGGCTGTATTGAGGTGACCAAATTCTTTAAAACTGGTCGTGTATGGTGTAATAACGGAGCCAATAGGGCCACTATAAACCGTATTGTACGTATACCCGCCAACCACTTTGTAAATCGGACAAGCGTTTAAACAAGCGCCGCATCGGATACATTTCAAAGCTTGCCAATGTTCATCGGTATCCAACAACGCTGAGCGTCGATTATCGATTAAAACAATAAATTGCTTATAAGGACCGTCCGATTCATTGCCCTTCCTGGGGCCGTTAAAAATCGAATTATACGCCGAAATCTTTTGTCCGGTTCCATGTCCAGCCAGCAAAGGCCAGATAAAACCTAAATCCTTCATCGAAGGAATGACCTTCTCAATGCCGGAAATGACGATATGTACCTTTGGAAAAGAAGTACTCATCACTCCATTTCCTTCGTTTTCGGTTAAAGCAACACTTCCGTTATCGGCAATAAGAAAATTAGCACCGGTTATACCAGCGCCGGCCTCCTGATATTTAATACGTAGTTTTTCCCTAACAAAGTTTGTCAGCTCAACCGGGGTTGAGCTAAGCGGTGTTTGAAAGTGTTCATGGAAAAGCTCTGCTACGTCTTCCTTTGATTTATGCATAGCCGGTGTTACAATATGAAAAGGCGGTTCACCGGCAGTCTGAACGATAAATTCCCCCAAATCAGTTTCCTGACTTACCATCCCCAGTTTTTCCAACTCTTCATTTAAATGAATTTCCTCACTGAGCATGGATTTGCTTTTAACGACCAATTCTACCTTCTCATCCAAAAGTATATTAGTAATCAACTGAATGGCTTCTTCTTTGTCGTTCGCCCACAAAACCTGACTTCCATTTTTAGTAGCATTTTCCTCAAATTGAACCAGAAAATCTTCCAGGTGAGAAACAACCAAATCCTTTATATCCGAAGCCCTTTCTCTGAGAGCTTCGTGATTGGTAAAGCGATTAATTCCTGTATAAAACGCTTTATCATATTGTTGAATATTGTACTTCAGCTTCTGTCTTAAATCCACGTTTCGGGAAGCGTTTTGAGAATCGATAATAAAGCGCTTTTTCTTCTTCATTGTAACATATTATGTTGTTCACTGACCATCCGGTTCTGGATACTTCTTCATCCTGAAATTAACTACCTACAAAACCGTAAAATTGCTAAAATCCCCGGTTTTCAACAGTAATTAACAACGTTGATAACTCCGTAAAATTCTGTTCTTCATACCCTCTTTCAAGTTAAACCCCAAAAAAGTGATTCTTATGTTGAAATAGAATGTTTCAATCATGTTAAGAAATAAAGACAAAATCTGAAAAATATTTTTGGCGAATAGAAAATTAATTCCATTAAAACGACCCATTGCAAGATCCAAAAAAGTTAGCGATCAATTTCACTCAAAAAAATCAACTCCTTTTACACGGAATTAACACGTTTCAACAAAATAAACAGCTATTGACAAAACGATCTTAACAAGCTGTTGAAATCACGCTAAAATACTGAATAATACGGAAAAGTTATGTTTATTACTTGTCGGAATAAGTAAAATGGAGGTTAATAAGAACTATTCCTAGAGAATAAATATGAACTTTTGATCGTTATAAACCGTATATCATTAACATCATTATTTTTAATTTTTAATCTTATCTTTAATAATAATAAATGAAGATGTGGATTCAGATTTGTTTATTTCTCCGCGAATAGATTTATTTGTAGTACAACTTTGAAAATAATTTGAATTCAAAGGGTATCCTTTTACATAAAAATCGTATTAATATGTAAAGGGATTTGTTTCTAAACTCTGCTGATTTGAAAATTGAAGATCAAAATAAAGAAGGGCTGTCCATACTGCTGGTAGAGGATAATTTTCTAAATCAGAAAATTACTACTTACAATCTGCGTAAGTATAACCACAAGGTTTCTATTGCTAATAACGGACTGGAGGCGGTGAATCTTTTCAAAGAGAAGAAATTTGATTTGATTCTGATGGATATAATGATGCCTGTGATGGATGGATTGGAAGCGACTAGGGAGATAAGAAAAATTGAAAAAGAGCATAAGCTGAACGAATACACTCCAATCATCGCTGTTACTGCCAATACGCTCGATAATGATCGTGAAAAATGCCTTTCGTGGGGAATGGATGAGTTTATTGCCAAGCCCTTTGATATGAATCAGCTCAATGAGATTTTGATGAGTCTCAAGATTGTCTGATTATTGTTTTCCTCCCTTCATTCACTAACTTTACCTGGTAAAGAATCCCTTATACTATGAGCGACTTCATTGATCTCAGGGGCAATCAGGTTTCTGAAACTGAACGTGAATTTGATAATAAGTTACGTCCGCTTCGTTTCCAGGATTTTAAAGGGCAGGCTAAGATTGTTGAAAACCTGCAGGTATTTGTCAAAGCTGCGCTCATGCGGGGTGATGCTCTCGATCATGTCTTGCTTCACGGCCCTCCCGGATTAGGAAAAACTACCCTCTCAAATATTCTGGCCAATGAATTAGGTGTTAATTTAAAATTGACTTCCGGACCGGTATTGGATAAACCAGGTGATTTGGCCGGATTGCTGACCAACCTCGAAGCAAATGACGTACTGTTTATCGATGAAATACACCGGTTAAGTCCTGTTGTGGAAGAATATCTGTATTCGGCTATGGAAGATTACCGGATTGATATCATGATCGATAAAGGTCCCAGTGCTCGTTCCATTCAGTTGGAGTTAAATCCGTTTACACTAATTGGAGCTACTACCCGGTCGGGTTTGTTAACAAGTCCGTTGCGCGCACGTTTTGGAATCAACTGTCACCTCGAATATTACGATACGGAAATACTGACAGGTATTGTGCAACGATCGGCTTCCATTCTGAATGTTCCGATTAATCGTGATGCTGCACTTGAAATAGCCTCACGAAGCCGTGGTACGCCGCGAATAGTGAACGCTCTCCTTCGCCGGGTACGTGACTTTGCCATGGTGAAAGGAAACGGCAAAATAGACATCGAAATCACCCGTTTTAGCTTAGAGGCCCTCAATATTGACAAACATGGGCTGGATGAAATGGATAACCGTATTCTGACGACTATTATCGATAAATTTAAGGGAGGCCCGGTTGGAATCAGTACGATTGCTACTGCAGTTGGTGAAGATGGAGGAACCATTGAGGAAGTTTATGAGCCTTTCCTTATTAAGGAAGGCTTTTTAAAAAGAACACCCCGTGGGAGGGAAGCTACAGAGCATGCTTATCATCACCTGGGAAGATCGAAAATTGACGGAGATAATCCATCTCTGTTTTAAAATAAAAAGGCCGGTACAAATGAAGTACCGGCCTTTCTTTTATCTTTTTTCCTTCATTTATTTCTTTACAGGGACAATTTCGAAAAGTTTTGGCCACAGTTTTCCGGTTACGTAAATGGCGTTGGTTTTGGCATCCCAGGCAATTCCGTTCAATACATCAATCGGTTTATTTTCATCGCGGTACATTACACTGAGTAAACCGGTTAAATCAATCCTTCCAAGTACTTTTCCATTGTTAGGGTCAATTCTGACAATCGTATTCGTCGTCCAGACATTAGCCCAAATTTCACCGTTGATGTATTCCAATTCGTTCAGAAATTTTACGGCGCCTTTGTTATCGTAAACACTCAATGTTTTTATAACCTGAAGATTGTCAGGGTTGAGAAAACGGAGGTTTTCTGTTCCGTCACTCATGATGAGATTCGTTCCATCGTTAGTCAATCCCCACCCTTCTTTGGCGTCAAAATGCCAATCTCCGGTTTTATCGAATGTTTTGGCATTATAAATAAAGCCGGTTTGCGCCTTATAGGTAAGCTGGTAGAGTTTGTTGTTTAGTATGGAAATTCCTTCACCAAAGTATTTGTTGTCCAGCTTCTTCTCCTGTACAATTTTTCCAGTCTTCAGAATTTGTTTAGCAATTACTGATTGACCTTTTTCCCCCGTTCCTTCGTACAAATAACCGTCGTGAATCAGTAAACCTTCGGTGAAAAATTTAGTATTGTGAGGGTAGGTTGCAGTAATTTTGTACGTGTAATCAACGGGCTTGGTATCGGAAACAATGGTAAAATCGGAATAGTTTTCACCCGTTACGCTGTCAGTTTTGATGGCGGTAACCTTTATGGAATGCTTTCCCATCGACATTTGATGAGTCGCTACCTTAATTTCGTTTTCCAGTGTTTTTCCGCTGAAGTAAGTTTTTCCGTCAACCTCTACAGTTATGTTCTGGATGGTGCCGTTTTTTACATTGGTTTTAGTTTGGATGGTCAATGGAGTTCCTTGTGGGTACAGTTTACTTTTGGGCAAAACCTCGATGGATGTTACCGGTTTTCGGGAACGCTTCGGGGTACTTGAACATTGGAACAAAAGAATTCCTGTTAATGACAGGAAGAATGTGAGAACAGCTAACTTTTTCATCATATCAACTGGTAAACAAACAACGAAATTTAAAAATGGTAATGGTCAGCGGCAAATTTTCAAAATTTTCGGCAGTTATTAACAATTTTGCCTGATTTATTAAAATTGCTTCACGTGGAACGCTTTTGTTTACTGCTTTCCACGGTAGTGAAGTGTCAATAATTCATGTGAATAAATACGTTTGAGCGACGAAGTAAAAAATTTTGCGCTTTCTCGCAAAGTCTCTTCGATGTACAACGGCTAACCTTATATTTGTAAAAGTAAAATAATTCATCGTTAATAAAGCACCGATTTGAGCGCACTGAAAAAACTGGCCGGAGAAACCGTCATTTATGGTGGTTCGAGCATCATTGGACGATTTCTTAACTGGTGGTTGGTTCCTTTCTATACCCGGATGTTTCTTCCGGAACAATATGGTATTGTCAGTAATGTTTATGCCTATGTTGCATTTTTGCTGATTCTGCTAACCTATGGAATGGAAACTTCTTTCTTCCGGTTTGCCGGAAAAAGTAAAAAACCTGACGAAGTTTATAGTACAACGCTTATTTCGTTGCTGGTTACATCAATCTCATTTGTGCTGGCAGTTTTTGTCTTTTCAGGAAATATTGCTGACTGGATGGAATACCCCAGTCATCCTGAATATATCCGTTGGATGGGATTAACAGTAGCGCTCGACGCATTTACCTCCATTCCATTTGCGCGGCTTCGCCTCAAAAGTCGGCCGGTTCGGTTTGCTTTCGTGAAGCTAACAGGAATATTTGTCAACATCGGTTTAAATATTTTCCTGATTTATTACTGTCCTAAAATTATTGATGCAAATCCCGATTCCATTTTCAGGTACATTTACAATCCTCATATCGGAATTGGGTATGTGTTTATCTCGAATCTGGTTTCATCTGCTGTTATGTTGCTGCTTCTCTTTCCCGATTTCATCAGAAAGAAAATGGTATTCGACAAGCAATTACTGCTGCAGATGCTTCGGTATGGATGGCCTTTGCTTATTGTTGGTTTGGCCGGAATGGCAAATCAGAATATCGAAAAAATACTGATGCCAAAATTATTACCTGCATCAGTTGATGGTTTGAAACAACTGGGAATTTATGCGGCCAACTTCAAGCTGGCTGTTCTGATGAACCTCTTTATTCAGGCATTCCGTTATTCGTTCGAACCGTTTTTCTTTTCACATTACAAAGGAGAAGATTCGAAAATGACTTATGCCCTGGTGATGAAATACTTTGTCATTTTCGGACTGATCATCTTTCTGGGCGTGATGCTGTACATTGGTATGGCCAAGTATTTTATTGGGTCCCGTTATTACGAGGGTTTGCGAATTGTTCCCTTCATCCTGATGGGATATTTCTTTCAGGGAATATTTTATACCCTCTCGCTATGGTACAAACTGACCGATAAAACCAGTTACGGCGCCAAACTGGCGTTGTTGGGAGCTGTAATCACCATTGGATTAAATGTGTTGTTTATTCCGGTTCTGGGATATATGGCATCAGCGTTGGCATTTTTGGTCGCTTCGGTTGCTATGACCGTTGCTTCTTATATTCTTGGACAAAAACATTTCCCGGTAAAATACGATTTGAAAAGAGTAGCACTTTATTTTGTCGTTGCCTTGGTCCTTTATGCTGTAGGAGTGAACATCAACATATCGAATATTGTCATTCATTATGCCCTTCGGACAATTGTCATCTTGATTTTCCTGGGATTTGTTGTTGTAAAAGAAAAAAGAGAACTGAAACGTTTGTTTGTTTAGGACTTGACAAGGCAAAACATTTTTTAACTAATTGGTTTCGCTTAAGTTTTATATCTTAGCGAGTTAAATACCGAAATGAACATATGGAAGTGAAAATTGTCAATCATTCAGGTCACCCTCTGCCGCACTATAGCACTGAACACTCAGCCGGTATGGATTTGAGGGCCAGCCTGAAACAAGATATTGTTTTAAAACCCCTTGAACGTACGCTGGTTCCTACTGGACTTTTTATTGAACTTCCTGTAGGATACGAAGCACAGGTTCGACCCCGTAGCGGTCTTGCTTTGAAAAAAGGCATTACCGTTTTGAATTCTCCCGGAACCATCGATGCTGATTATCGTGGTGAAATTAGGGTTATCCTCATCAATCTTTCCTCCGAAGAATTTGTTATTTCCGATGGCGAGCGTATTGCACAAATGGTAGTCGCTCAGCACGAAAAAGTGGAATGGGTGAAAGTGACTGAATTGGTTGAAACAGTTCGCGGTGAAGGCGGATTCGGGCACACCGGAAAAAATTAAATTATACACAGGCACACGGTGCTATTAATTAACACCATGATTAGAAAAAATACAATTACCTACTGGGTTCTGTTTCTGGCCCTCGTTGGTTTGTCATCTTGTACAGCAACAAAACAAGTGGCACAGAAAACTCCTGAAAAACAGGTGGCACAGGAAACAACTCAGGTTACCAAAGATCAGGAAAGGGAATTTCAATATTTGTTAATTGAAGGGTTAAAGCAGAAAGCATTGGGAAATATTGATAAAGCCATCCCTATTTTCTCGCGTTGCCTCGAAATTGATCCTTCTTCTTCGACAGCCATGTTCGAGTTGGCAAATATTCACATTGCCAAAGGGGATTTTACCAGCGCGATGTTATTGCTCGAAAAAGCAGTTGCCAACAATCCCGAAAATGAATATTACCATTTGATGTTGGCGCGCGTTTATCAGCAAAATAAACAGTTCGATAAAGCGGCCGACCAATACGGACAGCTGGCCATTCTGGTTCCCGGAAACGATGATTACAAGTATTATCATGCTTCATTGCTGGCCCAGGCTGGTAAGTACGAAGATGCGTTGAAAGCATTTGATGTACTTCAACAATCGACAGGCCCGCTGGAACAAATAGCGGTGGCGAAACAGCAGCTTTACCTCAAAATGGGGAAAAAGAAAGAAGCATTTAATGAAATTGAAGGATTGATTAAAAACAATCCGAAAGATACCCGTTACTACGGTTTGTTGGCCGATATGTACCTGGCCGACGGAGATAGTGCGAAAGCATTGGAGTTTTACCATAAAATTTTGAAAATCAATCCGGATAACGGTTTTGTGCAAATTTCGCTGGCTAATTTTTATCGCGAAAGCGGAAAACCGGATGAAGCATATAAACATTTGTTATTAGCGTTCAAAAATCCAAACCTGGATGTTGATACGAAGATTCAGATGTATGCGATGATTGCTCGTAAGGATAGCGACAAGGTGACCGATGCTCAGGAGCTCGAATTGCTAAAAGCAATGATGAATGCCAACATGGATGATGAGCGTCCCCGTGCCATGTATGTGGATTACCTTATCCAGCAGAATAAGATTGAAAAGGCCCGTGATGAGATGCGTATTGTGGTGGGAATGAATAAGGATAATATTCAGTACTGGCAACGATTGCTGTTCCTCGACAATAACTTGCAGGACTGGAAGGCCATGTACACCGATGGTGATGATGCGCTCAAATACTTCCCGAGTCAGCCGCTTGTATACATCATGAAGGCAGTTGGTGCTTTACAAATGGAAAAATACCAGGATGTTATTTCTATTTTAGACAAGGGGCAACAGTATGTCGGCGATAATAATCAGGTGAGCTCGCAGTTTTATATGTATCGTGCGGAAGCGTTGTACAAAATGAAGAAACTGAAGGAGGCATACGCCATGTTCGACAAAGTTGTACAGCTCGATCCGACCAACTACACCGCGATGAACAACTATGCGTACTATCTGTCATTGAGAAACGACAGTTTACAATTGGCCGAAAAGTTGAGTGGTAAGGTTGTGCAAGCCAATCCGGATAATGCAACCTTCCTGGATACTTATGCCTGGGTGCTTTTCAAGAAGAAAGATTACAAGTTGGCTAAATTCTATATGGAGTCTGCCATCCGGAACGACAACGATAAAAATCCGGTTCTGCTCGAGCATTATGGCGATATTCTTTATTTCCTTGATGAAAAAGACAAAGCTTTGGAAAATTGGGAAAAGTCGGAGAAAATGGGAAATGACTCACCTACGCTGAAAGAGAAAATTAAGAAGAAAACCTACATCGAAGAAAATCCGAATTAACCGTGTTAAAAATTACCAGGAGAGTTGTATTCCGTTTTATCTGGGTTGGCATCATAGCAACACTTTTATTTTCATGTAAATCGACTGAAAAAATTACGACGGCCAGGAAGATTAGGCACATGAGCTGTGGACGTATTTTGAAGAACGTTTCAGTGAATGAGCCATCTTATGAAAACATGTCTGTTAAACGAGTTTCAGTTAGTGTGGAAGCGCAAGGTAAGAGCCATTCATTCAGGGCTTCGTACCGAATTAAAAGAGATAGTGTTATACAGATTAATGCACAGAAAGCTACCATTCCGGTAGGTAAACTGGAGATTACCCCCGATACCTTCCGGGCGGTTTATTATATCGACAAAGAGTATTACGAAGGTGCTTTGAATTATTTATCAAAGCGAATGGGGATGGACATTGGCTTTGATATGTTCGAAGCAATTTTCACCAACCAGCTCTTTTCGTTTCGAAATAATCCGAAAGACCGCGATTTCAGAGATTTTCATTGTGTAATTGATGATGGTATGTACCGGATTTCGTCAATGAAAGATCGAAAGTTGCGGAAGGTTATCCGGAAGGAGGAAAAATTGGAACGATACCGAAACCGCTTTGATGAAGAGCATTTAATAAGGCAGGATATTTACGTGGACCCGAACAGGTTTGTGATACGAAAACTGGTATTTAACGATATCGATTATAATCGTACCATGAGTTTGGATTTCTCCCATTTTGAGATGATTGATGGTCGATGGTTTCCGGAGGAAATCCGTCTCAAATACACCGGCAAGGAAAATTACGAGGTAAAAGTAAAACTCAGCCGGATTTCGTTTGATCAACCGGAATCTTTTAATTTTAGAATTCCATCGAAATACAAACAAATATTGCTGAACTAATCCATGAAAAGGTGTACTGGCATTTTGATAGCTTTGTTTTTTGTGCTGGCAGGAGTCACATCGGCTTCAGCTCAGTCGCTTTCTGAGCTTCGAAAGAAAAAGCAAAAAACAGCTGAAGAGATCAAGTATACCAATCAATTATTGGAAGAGACCAGTAAACACGCGCAGACTTCATTAAACCGGCTGGCGCTTCTAAATAGGCAAATCAGGTTACGTACACAGCTAATTAGTGAAATTAACGGTGAAATTGCTTACCTCGACAGTTCAATTTCCGACAATGCATACGTAGTCAATAGCCTGACTTCCGATTTAAAGAAGATTCGGGACAATTATGCTCAGATGATTCGGTATGCCAGGAGGAACGCTGATGCCAATAGCAAGCTTTTGTTTTTGTTATCAGCCGAGGATTTCAACCAGGCTTACAAACGGTTTCTTTACTTGCGGCAATATGCCGATTACCGGAAAAAGCAAGTGGAAGCAATTGTTGCTGTGAAAGATATTTTGGACAGCAAACTGGCTGATTTGGAAAAGCGCCGCAAAGAGAAGGAAGAGATGTTGGGGCAGAAGCGAGACGAATCAAATCAAATACGTCAGCAAAAGAACCAGCAAAACCAGTATTACGCTAACCTTCAGAAAAAGCGGCGCGATTTAAAGAAGAAGTTGGAACAGCAGCGTAAGGTTGAACAACGTCTTCAAAATGAGATTGAGCGCATCATTGCTGAAGAAGCGAAGAAAAGTGCAGCCAAAAATAAGAAAGGCTTCAGTTTAACGCCCGCCGAAAAGGAACTGTCCGCTGATTTTGGAAAAAACAAGGGACGTTTCCCCTGGCCGGTTGACCGCGGTTTGATTACTGAGGAGTTTGGGGAACACGCCCATCCGGTACTGAAACGTGTGATGGTGCGGAATAACGGTATCGATATTACAACGAGTGCAGGTGAAAAAGCACGTGCTATTTTCAGAGGAACGGTTTCGCGCGTAGTGGCTATACCGGGCGGTAACATGGCCGTAATTATCCGCCACGGAAATTACCTTACCGTTTATTCCAATCTGAGCGATGTGTTTGTTCGTGCGGGACAAAAAGTGGAAACGAAACAGGAAATTGGAAAAATATACACCGATCCGGGAGATAACAAAACCGTTTTGAAGTTTCAGCTTTGGCACGAGAATAAAAAGCAAAATCCCGAGGATTGGATTGTAAAAAAATAGCGAACAAAAAAAGCTGTCCCCCAAAGACAGCTTTTTCATTTTATAAGTTGGCTACCCTTGTCAATCCGGGTAAATCGATGATTCGTATTTTCCTTCCGTGAAGCTCGATCAATTGGTCGTGTTTAAACTCCGAAAGAAGCCGAATAACGGATTCTGTCGCCGTACCAACCATATTGGCCAATTCTTCCCGCGTAAGCGAAATTTGGAGCGTTTTATTGTCGTCCAGGTCAAAGCTGTCTTTCAACAACAGTAAAACTTCAGCAAGTCGTTCGCGAACCGTTTTCTGTGCAATGTCTGTGATGAAATCGTTGGCATCTTTCAGCTCGGCACAAACAATACGCAGCATCGCCAGCGAAAACTTCGAGTTTTCATCAATCAGATACAGCAAAGTCTTGTATGGAATGTGGCATAAAACGGCGTCTTCGATAACTTTGGCGGTGGTACATGCCGATTCCTGACTAAGTAAAGAACGATAAGCAATGATATCTCCTTTCTTTACAAAGCGGATGATCTGCTCTTTGCCGTCGATTCCGGTTTTATAAATTTTCAGAATCCCACGGGTGATACAGTAAAATCCGGTTAACCGGTTACCTTCCCTATAGATTACGCTTCCCTTCTTGTAAAATGAACAGGTCTTTTCATAATTCAACCTTTCCATTTCGTCCGTTGTTAATGTCTGAAAGAAACGGAATTTGGAAAGATCGGCCTCCTCCTCTATGGGTTCATTATAATTTCTCATTCTGAAAATGCGATTGAATTGAATAGTTTTTAGATTTCGTAAATATACAATTTACGGTTCGAATAACTAAAAATGCTTGATTAACACTTAAAGCCTGATATTATGAAACATATGGTGGATTTAGCATGGCATGAAAACATGTTTTTCGACACGGTTTTAGACGGACACCGCCTTACGATTGATGCTTCGGAAGAAAACGGTGGCACAGATAAAGGACCCCGGCCCAAGAAACTAATGCTATTAGCATTAGCAGGTTGCACTGCCATGGACGTGATATCGATGTTACGAAAAATGAAAATTATACCCGATAAATTCAATGTTATCGTTGAAGCGGATGTAACAGATGAACATCCGAAGAAATACGATAAGATGAAAGTAATCTATCAGTTTAGCGGAAAAGACCTTCCGTTAGCTAAGCTGGAGAGAGCTGTTCAATTATCAGAAGAAAAGTATTGTGGCGTAAGTGCGGTTTATCGCGAAGCATTGGATATGACTTCGGAAATACGAATCGTCTGACCTATGGTTATACCTGTAATCGAAAAATTAGACCCGCATAAAGGCTGGACCAACGACCAGTGGTTCTTTCGGTTGATGACTATTTGTGATTACAAAGCGGAAAATCAATCGGAGGCTTTTCATTTGCATGATTACTATTCAGTCTTCTGGATAAAAACGGGTGAAGTGGTTCATGCTACCGATTTTGTTGAATATACACTGGCGGGAAACAGCATTCTGTTTGTTCCGCCAGGTATCCGTCACCGAATGATTCTCGATAAGTATTGCGATGGCGTTACCTTCATTTTCAATGAAGAATTCATCCGGATGAATTTTGATTCCAATATTCCTGTCCGCGAATACGAGATATTCTTCAATCATACTTTCAAAAGCATGATTACACTCACCGATGAAGACATTCCTGCTTTCGAGATGATTGTGGACAAACTGATGAAGGAGTATAACCGGCACGATAAATTTTCACGCAGTATTGTCCTTAATTTGCTCAACTTGTTTTTTCTCGAAGCATCGCGTATTTACGAAGAGCAGAATCAGGAAGAAGAAGTTGAAGCCGGAGATGCTCCCAATTCTTCTATTATAGAATTTAAATCGTTGATAAATAAATACTACCGTGAAGAGAAAGGCGTAGCGTTTTACGCCGAAAAACTAAATATGCAGCCCTCGTGCCTGAATAGCGTTACCCGAAGGACTTCCGGAATTACAGCGGGCGAAATGATTCGTAACCGCATTATCACGGAAGTTAAACGACTTTTGTTTACTACCGATATGTCTATCAAGGAGATTGGTATTGAAATGGGATTTGACGATCCTGCCTATTTTAGCCGGTTTTTCAAAAAGTACACCGGTACTTCCCTTTCTGATTTCCGAGAACTCTCGCGTAAAAAGTACAAGTAAAGTATATTTTTGTCCATTTACGGGAATACCAGTCAGTTATACCTTTGTATCATAATTCAATTAAAAACCAAAAATTGACAATTATGAAAGTAAAGGTAAATAAACTGGCTGTGGTTCTCGCTTTGCTTGTAGGGACTGTAACTCCTGCATTGGCTCAGTCCTATCAGGTTAATAAAGATGCGAGTACAATTAAATGGACAGGCAAAAAGGTGGCTGGAAGCCATCATGGAACGATTGCTTTTAAAGAAGGTAATCTGGACGTGAAAGACAATCAATTGACTGGTGGAAGTCTTGTTGTCGACATGGCCACTATCAAGGATTTGGATTTAACCGACCCGGAATGGAATCAGAAATTGATTGGGCATTTGCGTTCCGACGATTTCTTTGGAGTAGAAAAGTATCCGGTTTCGAGATTGGTGATTAACAAAGTAGAATCCAAAGGTGGAAATCTGTATCATTTGACAGGAGATCTGACCATCAAAGGAATTACAAAGCCGGTTGAATTCGATTCAAATATTTCGGTAACTGGAAACAAGCTGGAAGCCACCGGAACAATTCCTGTCGATAGGACAAAGTATGGTATCAAGTATGGTTCCGGATCGTTCTTTTCCAATTTGGGTGACAAAATGATTGACGATGTTTTTACCCTGGAATTTAGTTTGGTAGCTGAAAAGTAACCAATCAACTTTCAGAAACAGAAAGGAAATTATCATGCAAAAAGTAATTCATAGAGCCGAAACCCGTGGTCATTTCAATCATGGGTGGCTCAATACCTGGCACTCATTCAGTTTTGCTGATTATTACAATCCCGATCGCATCCAATTTGGTTTGCTTCGGGTACTGAACGATGACATCGTGAAACCTGGAATGGGCTTCGGAACGCACCCACACAATAATATGGAAATTATTACCATTCCGTTGGAAGGACAATTGGAACACCGCGATAGCATGGGGAATGGTTCCGTCATTGAAGCGGGCGAGGTTCAGGTTATGACTGCTGGCTCGGGAATTACGCATTCCGAGTTTAATCCTTCTCAGGAAGAAGAGGTGAATTTGCTGCAAATCTGGGTTTTCCCGAGCGAGCGGAATTTAACACCGAGGTACGATCAGAAACGATTTGATACCTCGAAGATGAAAAATCAGTTCCTGACTGTGGTGACACCCAACGGGGAAGGCGAATCACTTTTCATTCATCAGGATGCCTGGTTTTCATTGGCCGAAACAGATGCTGATAAAGAGATGAAATATCTAATGCATTCCGGCAACAGTGGTGTATACCTGTTTGTGATTGACGGAGAATTGGAAGTGGATGGAGATACGCTGAAAAGCCGCGATGGAATGGGAATTTACGATGTTCCCGAGTTTTTGGTAAAGAGTAAAGAACAGGCGAAATTCCTCGTTATGGAAATTCCCATGAATTAATTTTCGCAATAGTAGTAAGGGTTTTTCGACCTTTTTATATGATTCTCTTTCGTCGTACCTTTAGTGAAAATAAAAACCACGAGGTATGCGAAAAGTGGCTCTAATTACCGGAAGTGCCAAACGTATCGGACGAGCCGTTGCATTGCACCTGGCACAGTCAGGATGGGATTTGGCACTTCATTTTCACCATTCGGAAACAGCAGCAGCTGAATTAAAGAAAGAGCTGAAACATATCAATAGTCGCGGAACCTATCGTTTGTTTCAGGCCGATTTGAATCATGTTCCGGATGTCGAAAGTTTGATTTCCAACGTAATCAGCGTTTTTGCCGGGCTCGATTTGCTGGTTAATAATGCTTCTGTTTTTCAGCCGGGCACGATACAAGATACCTCTTCCATGTTGTTGCAGAGAAATCTGCAGGTCAATTTTATCGCTCCTTTCATTCTTACCCGCGAATTTGCTATTCACGCCGACAATGGCGTCATTGTCAATTTGGTGGACACCCGGGTACGGAAGAACTCCTTTTCACATGCCGCTTACAGTTTGTCCAAGAAAGTACTCTGGGAACTTACCCAAATGAGTGCTGTGGAATTGGCTCCGGCATTCCGGGTAAATGCTATTGCCCCTGGTGCCGTTCTTCCTCCGGAAGGAAAGGATGAAACCTATCTGAATACGTTAGCTGAGTCAACTCCACTGAAAGAGCCGGCGGGTTTGAAGCCGGTTTTGCAAAGTCTTTCCTATATTTTGGAGAATGAGAATCTGACCGGGCAGGTTTTATTCTGCGACAGCGGCGAACAATTGCTTTAACTTTTCACCAATCATTTTGTTTTTATTTATCGAAGTGCTATTTTTTGCTTGCTAACTTAGATTCTCCATTTTATGGCCCTCATACGCATTAAAGATCTGCTGATACGAACCATTATCGGATTTAATCCCGACGAGCGCAAAAACCGTCAGGATGTGCTGATAAATATCGAGATAGAAGTCGATACTCAAAAAGCAATAGAAACCGATGAATCGGAAGGTATCTACGATTATAAAGCGATTACCAAACAAGTGATAAGCCTTGTACAGGAGAGTGAGTTTAATTTACTGGAACGGCTAACCCACGAAATTCTCTCACTCATTATGAAAGATGAGCGGGTAATGCGCGCCAGGGTAGAAGTAGACAAACCCCACGCTTTGCGATTTGCCGAATCGGTTTCGGTTGTAATGGAGGACGAGAGATGAGCAAAGTAAACACCTGTGTGGTTGGTGTCGGTTCCAATATTCAACCGGAAGAGAATATCCGGGAAGCACTTCGCATTTTGGAAGAAGAACAGACACTTCTATCGGTTTCGGCGATGGTAGAAACCGAACCCATCGGTATTACCGATCAGCCGGCTTTCATGAATGGCGCCGTCAAGGTTTCCACTTCGATGAAGCAGTTGGAATTCGCAGCATACCTGAAAAATATTGAAGATCGGTTGAAACGGGACCGCTCGCAGCCCCGTTTCGGACCCAGAACCATCGACCTTGATGTAGTTGTATGGAACGGTAAAGTAGTCGATCGCGATTATTATTCCCGTGAATTTTTAAAGAACGCTGTCGACGAAGTGCTCTGAATCAAAACCAATCTTATGTTTTTAGCTTAAAAAAGCAGCCGCTTTGCTGAATACCTGGCGGAAACTTTCATCTACATCTTTCGCTATTCCATTATTACTTACCGGAAAAGGATTTTCGTGGCTGTAAGAAAACGGAAAATCAAGCACTTCCATGGGAACCGGCACGTCGCCCTTTCTTCCGTGTAGTGTCCGATCGATGGCATCGGGCGGCATAACTTTATCTTTTACCAGGGCAATGGAATAAATCTGTTGATTGTATTTTTTGAAGAAATGCTCTCTTTTTCGTTGTTTTTTTTCAATTCGCAACATGGTCACGAAGGACCTCCACATCTCGCGAAAGCGGAGAATGCCGTACATCTTCAGAATTGCCCGTATCTCCCGGTTTCGTTTGTGAAAAAACATCTGACGCAGGGAGAGAAAAGCCTGGTTGTCCATGATGTATTTTGACGCTCCGTTCATTTGGTCGAAAGTCGGGCCACCGCAAAACATAAACAGCCGCGCATCCTTCAGCAAACCCTTCGGATTGGACAGAAAAAGGATTTCCGAAAGGAATGCTCCTATGGAATAAGCAAAGAAGTCAATTTTAGTTCCTTCCGGGAAGAGTTCATGTTCTCCCTTCGTTATTTGTTTCAGCAAACTGACGATATCCTGGTAGCTTTGAGCGCCTGAAAGAAAAAACTGCTCGGGACGTTCATCCAACCGCGAACTTAATGCAGCGTTAGCGAATGAAAGCTCTTTTAATTCTGACGAGCTGGTTTTCCGTTCTCTTACCACCGAGTTCATTTCTCTCGGATTGGTCCACTTTTTCGGAGAGCGGTTCATGTGAAACGCGATGGGAAACAAGATGACAGGTTTGCCAGTATGTTCGGCCAGATAATCTGCCCATGAGAAATACTTGTCCCAGGTTCGTTCATTCAACCCATGTAATAACAAAATGGCTTCGTCTGGTTTTCTGTTCTCATGTGGTACAAAAACAGGATACCAGAACTGGTCATTTTCCGGATAACTGGTCGCCAGTAACTCATCACCAGACTGTGAAGCCGGGAATAAATCTTTCCAACTGCGCTTTTTCCTGAATTCCGAATGAAATTGAAAATTCCGAATACGAACCTGGCAATTTTCTAATTTAATTTCCGGCTGGTCCGCCACAAAGTTTGCCGCAATCATCTGTTGCATCTCTGTATACTCTCTTGTCATCGCAATTTTCAGTATGGTTGATAATCAGTATTTTCACTTGCAAGTTAGGTCAATATACCGGCTCGGTTATAGTGATTTTACCCCGTTGTTATAAATGCTCCCGATTTGGGATGGAAACTTTATTTAGGGGATGAAATTTCGTATTCAGGGATAAAATTCGGGGCAAATTGGGTGTGCTTATTCTTATTCGAAGTGGTCGCCATTTTCAAATTTTGCGGATTTGCCACGGAAGTGTAGTTTTGAATGGAAATTCGAATGGGATGCTGCCTCGTTCGAATATTGGCAGTTGAAATATGTTTACTTTTATCGCAAGAATAAGTTAATACCACCCCCTTGTTTATGGAAAGACCCAAAAACATACCTGAATATTTCATCAGTAAACGAAACATTTACATTCAGATAGTTTTTACAACCGTCTTTGCATACGCATTTATCAATATTTACGAGCCGTTTGGTGCTGCTCACTGGTATGCCATTACCAAATGGCAGTTTCTACTCTATTCCGGGTTGTTGGTTTTGCTGGGAATGGCGGTTGTTGTCGTGAGCCGGGTAATCATGTACCAGATAAATAGAGTGCGGCCGGTTTCCATTTTACAGTACAGCTTAATGGTGGCCGGTGAAATCTTCATCATGGCCGCTTTTTTTGCGCTCATCGAGGATTATGCGCTCGACGATTCGCGCAGTTACGCTGAGCTTTGGTTTGTCGCGATTCAGAATACGGCACTTATTCTGTTAATTCCCTATCTGATTAGCTTGCTCTATTTTGCTTTTCAGGAAAAGAAAATCAAGCTTGAAAATCTTACTTTCGATTACTTTCGGAAACCTGTCATCGATTTTATTCCCTTCCGGGATGAAAATGGTGTGATGCGCCTGAGCCTCAAAAAAAGTGATCTGCTTTTCCTCGAAGCCAGCGAAAATTATGTGCTCGTTCATTATCGTGTCCGGAATGAAGTGAAGCAGTACTTGTTGCGAAACAGCCTGAAAAAGCTTGAAAATGAAATGAAGCCTCACCACATTTTGCGTTGCCACCGTTCCTACATGGTCAACATTGGACAGGTAAAAATGATGCAAAAGGGAAAGAAGGGCCTGGAACTTCATTTATCAGTACCTGAAAATGTAGTCATCCAGGTTTCCAAAACTTATGAGCCGGCAATTATTGCCGAACTCGACTTGTTGCCTTCTACCGACCAATCCGTGTAGTTGAACCAATGACGGTTTCATTCCCAAAGCATTATTATTAAATACCTTTTTGAGCCCTAGTAAAAAAGAACAAGGGAAGTTGAAATCTTTCTACTGTTCTTTTTCCATCTTTCTAAGTAGGAGTACTGATCACTTATAAGTAGAAGTTTTCAAAAAGAACAGTAGAAGTTGCTGAACTTATACGTAGAAGTTTTTGCTGCCCGACCAGACCTTTGTTTTTGAGAATAAAATCACTTTCACAAGTGCTGTGGTAAAGAATTGTATTTAGGTTTTATGATAAACTACGGACACCTGAAGTTCTCAATAATTTCGTCAGAAAATTGTACACTTTGACCCCATTTGGAAAGCCATAAAACATCTGAGCTTCAATAAAAATTTTCCTATATTTGTAGACTTTTAAAAACCGGAGGTTTTCAATCATTATGACGAGGAAATTCAGGGAATATAAGGAGTTTGATCTATCGCAAATAAACAAGGATGTCCTGAGCTATTGGGAGCAGGACGACACGTTCCATAAATCCATGTCGACCCGCGAAGGACGACCGACATTCGTGTTCTACGAAGGTCCACCTTCCGCCAATGGTCAGCCGGGTATTCACCATGTAATGGCCCGCGCTATCAAAGATGTTTTTTGTCGCTACAAAACCCAACAGGGTTACCTGGTAAAACGGAAAGCCGGCTGGGATACCCATGGACTTCCGGTTGAACTGGGCGTTGAAAAAATGCTGGGCATTACCAAGGAAGACATTGGTAAGAGCATTACCGTTGAGGAATATAACGCTGCCTGCCGCAAAGAGGTGATGAAATACACCGACATGTGGGAAGAGCTGACCCGCAAAATGGGTTACTGGGTGAACATGGACGACCCGTACATCACATACGATAACCGGTACATCGAAACACTTTGGTGGCTATTGCGCCAGTTGTACGACAAGAATATGTTGTACAAGGGCTACACTATCCAGCCTTATTCGCCGGCTGCCGGGACCGGATTGAGCTCACACGAGCTGAACCAGCCGGGTTGCTACCGCGATGTGAAGGACACCACCTGTGTGGCTCAGTTCAAGGTCATTCGTGACGAGAATTCGGAGAAGCTTTTCAACGGCGTCGATACGGAATTATTCTTTATCGCCTGGACCACTACTCCCTGGACGTTGCCTTCTAACACGGCGCTGGCTGTAGGTGAAAAGATTCAGTATGTCCGCGTAAAAACATTTAATCCTTACACCGGAACTCCGGTAACAGTTATCCTGGCCAAGGATTTGCTGAGAAGCTATTTCCCTGAAAAGAATGAAGAACTTTCGCTGGATGAATACCAACCCGGCGATAAAAAGATACCCTACCAAATTACTGCCGAGTTTAAAGGCTCCGATTTGGAAGGTTCTGCATATGAGCAATTGATTCCCTGGGTTAAACCGATGGGGGATGCCTTCCGGGTTATCACCGGTGATTTTGTGACAACGGCCGATGGTACCGGAATTGTGCACATCGCTCCCACGTTCGGTGCGGATGACGACCGTGTAGCAAAGAGAGCAGGTATTGCCCCGTTGATTCTGATCGACAACGAAGGACGTCGTCAGCCGATGGTGGATAAAAAAGGCCGTTTCTTCCGCACGGAAGACCTGGACAGCTCTTTTATTAACGAATTTGTTTCTACTGATTTATATGCTGAATATGCCGGCCGGTATGTGAAGAATGCCTACGATGAGAGTTTGGCTGATGATGACGCAACACTGGATGTGGATATTTCGGTGATGCTGAAGAAGGAAAACAAAGCCTTCCGTGTCGAAAAGCACGAGCACAACTATCCGCACTGTTGGCGTACCGATAAACCGGTGCTCTACTACCCGCTCGATTCCTGGTTCATCAAGACGACAGCGGTTCGCGATGATTTGATAGAGCTGAACAATACCATCAACTGGAAGCCGAAATCGACCGGAACCGGCCGTTTTGGTAACTGGCTGGAAAACCTGGTTGACTGGAACCTGTCTCGTTCGCGTTACTGGGGAACTCCGCTGCCAATCTGGAGAACCGAGGATGGTTCGGAAGAGAAATGTATTGGTTCGGTGGAAGAGCTTTACGGAGAAATTGAGAAAGCGGTAGCTGCCGGATTCATGGATAAGAATCCATATGAAGGATTTGTACCGGGTGATTACTCGAAAGAGAATTACGACAAAATTGATTTGCACCGTCCCTACGTCGATAACATCGTGCTTGTCTCACCGAATGGTGAAAAGATGATGCGCGAGTTGGATTTGATTGATGTTTGGTTCGATTCGGGCGCGATGCCGTTTGCACAGATGCACTACCCGTTTGAAAACAAAGAGATTTTTGAACAGGTTTTCCCGGCCGACTTCATTGCTGAAGGTGTTGACCAAACCCGTGGATGGTTCTTTACATTGCATGCCATTGCTACCATGACGAAAAAGTCGGTAGCATTCAAGAATATTATTTCTAATGGTCTCGTTCTCGATGCCAAAGGAAACAAAATGTCGAAGCGACTCGGCAATGCAGTCGATCCGTTTGAATCGATTGAAAAATACGGTTCCGATCCGTTGCGGTGGTACATGTTGACCAACTCCCAACCCTGGGACAACCTGAAATTTGATATTTCGGGAGTGGAAGAGGTGCGCCGTAAGTTCTTCGGAACGCTGTATAATACCTATAGCTTCTTTTCGCTTTACGCGAATGTAGATGGCTTTACCTACAGCGAGCCGGAAGTAGCAGCTGCCGATCGTCCCGAGATTGACCGTTGGATATTGTCGTTGCTGAACAGTTTGGTGCTGGAAGTGAGCGATGCTTTGGAAAGCTATGAGCCAACCCGTGCCGGACGCGCTATTTCGGAGTTTGTTACCGAGAATTTGTCGAACTGGTACGTACGCCTGAGCCGGAAACGTTTCTGGGGCGGCGAGTATGGTACCGACAAGATTTCGGCTTACCAGACGCTATACACTTGTTTGGAAACAGTTGCCAAACTGGCTGCTCCTATCGCACCATTTTACATGGAACAGCTGTTCCGCGATTTAAATGCGGTGACCGGACGTGATGAAGATATCTCGATTCACCTGACTGAATTCCCAAAAGCAGACAGTTCGCTTATCGACAAATCGCTGGAAGAGCGGATGGATATTGCACAAAAGGTTTCTTCCATGATTCTTGGCCTTCGCCGGAAGGAAAAACTGAAAGTGCGTCAGCCGCTGGCGAAAATCATGGTTCCGGTGCTGAATGCACATTTCCGTGAGCAATTTGAGGCTGTCCGGGATATTATTTTGACGGAAGTCAACGTTAAGGAAGTAGAGTATATCGATGATACAGCTGGTATTATCAAGAAAAAGATAAAACCGAATTTCAAGACGTTAGGTCCGAAGTACGGAAAAATCATGAAGCAGATTGCCGGTGCTATCAACCAGATGACGCAGGATGATATCGCCCGCTTCGAAAAGGAGAATGCTTATGAACTCGCTGTTGGTAACGAAAGCGTTCATCTCGGACTGGAAGATGTGGAAATTCTTTCGGAAGATATTCCGGGATGGTTGGTTGCCAGCGAAGGCGGACTGACCGTTGCTTTGGATATCGAAGTGTCGACCGAATTGCGACAGGAAGGAATTGCCCGTGAGTTCATCAACCGTATTCAGAATCTCCGCAAGGAAAGCGATTTTGAGGTAACCGATAAGATTAACCTTCAAATTGCCCGCCACGATGAGATTAATGAAGCGGTCGAAAATTTTAGTGATTACATCAGTAACCAGACATTGGCTTCGAATCTCGAACTGGTGGACGCCATAGAGGATGGAAAGGCCAGACTGGTTGAGATTGATAAAGGAGTCGAAACCTATATTATGGTTGAGAAAGTGGGAAAATAATTTCCCCTGTTATCAGCCATGGTAATATAAGCTGAAAAAAGTTATATTAGTCAGCTTATTTTAAGCCTGTATTCACCTTAATACTTTTACATTATGGCTGAAAAAATGCGATATTCAGATGAAGAATTGGCGGAGTTCAAGGATATCATACTGAAGAAACTTGAAAAAGCGAGGAAAGATTACGAGTTGTACCGAAATGCTATAACCCACGGCGACGGAAACGACACGCAAGACACTTCGCCTACATTTAAAGTGCTGGAAGAAGGAGCTGCCACGCTTTCGAAAGAAGAAGCCGGAAAACTGGCTCAACGGCAGCAAAAATTTATTCAGCACCTGGAAGCTGCATTGATCCGTATAGAGAACAAAACTTACGGTATTTGCCGCGAAACAGGAAAATTAATTTCGAAAGAACGACTGCGTGCCGTTCCTCATGCTACGCTCAGTATCGATGCAAAAAACAAGCAACGGTAATTGGTCGCACAGCGGGAACTGGATGAAAGTTGTAAGAAATAAATGACTTATTTTGTCCGGAGTGGAATTCTACGCTCCGGATTTTTTATAATGGTTTGTTGAAAGATTATGGTAATGGGTAAGAAAACCAGCTCGTTGTTGATCGTATTCCTGATTTTACTGGCCGATCAGACATTGAAGTTTTGGGTGAAGACGCATATGATGCTTGGACAGGAGTTTTCCATTTTCGGAAAATGGTTTGTCATTCATTTTGTGGAGAATAACGGAATGGCCTTTGGGTTTGAGTTTGCCGGAAATTATGGTAAGATTTTTCTGAGTGTTTTCCGTATAGCTGCTGTGGGCGGTATTGGTTGGTACCTGACCAGGCTTTGGAAGCGAGATGTACCTTTCGGTTTGATTGTCAGTGTTTCCCTTATTATGGCTGGAGCGATTGGCAACATTCTGGACAGCGCATTTTACGGGATGATTTTCAACGATAGCTACGGACAGGTGGCCACGCTTTTCCCTCCCGATGGAGGTTATTCAACCTTTTTGCATGGAAGAGTGGTAGATATGCTCTATTTCCCGATTCTTGAAGGGCATTACCCGATGTGGTTTCCGTTTTGGGGAGGACAACAGTTCATCTTTTTCCGTCCGGTTTTCAACTTAGCCGATTCATCGATTACCATTGGAATATTTATGATTCTGCTTTTCTACCGACGTTTTTTTGATCGGCATGAAACGGTCAGTGCTTCGGTTACTCCAACTGAAAATGTTGAATAAATGATAAAGAAAAAGCCGGTGTTTAAACCGGCTTTTTCATTCCATAAGATGTAATCTATTAACCCGAATTTTTGATTCAAAGAATCATTAAAAGGTTCGTTCACTCAGTAATTTTCCTTCTGAGCCATATTTTTTCCATGTGCCTGATTTCTCACCATTCACATAATTCATTTCATAAATCAGACTTCCCTGGTCGTCCCAGATTTTCCATTCACCATCTTTCTTTCCTTCTTTGTAGTTGGCAACAGCAACTTTCACTCCCTGCCGGTTATAGGTAATCCAGGTACCATCCATTTCGTTGTTCTTATACGAACAAATTCCTTTCAGTTTACCATCTTCGAAATAGAGTTTTGCTTTTCCATCCTTTAAACCTTCTTTCAGGTTCATTTTCATTTTCGGATTTCCATTATCGTAGTACTGGGTATATTCGCCTGAATACGGTTTCGAATCGGCGTAGTACGTACCATCAATTTTGCTGATATCCTGTGCGAATGTATTGGGTAAAAGGAAAAGCAATATCGCGATTAATCCAATCAACTTCTTCATAACAACCTCCTTATCTCTAACATGTTTTATTATGCTAAAGTTAAGTAAAAGTTAACTGAATTGATTTTGGGTTAACAGAAAATTAATGTTAAATATTTATTTCAAAATGAAAATTACAAATAAAGAAGAGAGATTATAATGATAGTATTATGGTGCAGTAGTAATACTATAGATAACATAATGTGAATATTGGGCTTTTTTTGTAGGCTTTATTTGCTGTCTTATGTCAGGAATGAGTGGTTGTAAAACGCTGCAACGAGTGCGAATTATGTCAGAAAATTCAATAAAAAACCCGTTCCGGGGCAACAGAACGGGTTAGCATGCTAGAAACAAATTTTAGTTCGAATTCTTCAGACTAAAATCAACTTCATTGGCTTTGGGTGTGAGTTGAATATTTTCGACTGTCGAATTTTCATAAGAAATATAGGAAGCTGTCAATTTGTATTTACCGGGCTTCAAATTGTCGAAGCTGTATTTTCCATCGAAATCGGTGTAGGCAACTTCGTTGGTTCCGTCGATGGTTACTTTTACGCCGACCAGTGTTTCATTCGTGTTTTTGTCAATTACTTCTCCATAGAGTTGGGTTAGTGCGGCAGTGTTACTCGATGCGTTTTCCGACTTACTTTCTTTGTTGGCAGCCATTGCCAAAACTGTGCTTCCAATCAATAAAAAGGATAAAACAAATTTTTTCATTTCGCTAGTGTTTATTCACAAAGAAAAGTATGGCTAAATAATTACAGAGTGGTTACAAAAAAGTTAAGATCCGATGAAGATTAGAAGCTTAATTTGAGCATAATTGATTGATTATAATGTTTGTTCATAATGAAAAAATGCCCGCTCTCTTTTGAAAGCGGGCGTTTTCAGGTCTTAAGAATGAACCAGATCTGGTTGAAGATACTGGTTCACTCATCCTGTTTAGCGCCATCAATTCAGTAGAATTTTACAATTCCGCATGCTGTATAGTTAAATTGAAAGCGTAAACAGTTATACTTTAGTCTTTCAGTTTAAAGTATATTTTGAAATTTTGTTTGGGCCCCTTCTTCTTGCTTCCAACCAAATAGTAGTTCACTACTTCATATTCCGGGTAGATATTTTTCCACATGAAATAGGCGCTACTATCGCTGCTGGTTGGCTGTTGAAAGGGTAAGCCAAATTTAGTAATGCTCTGGGGTATGTAATCTACCGGAGGGCTATTCACGATGATTTCAATCAGTTTGTTCTTCTTGAAACGAAATTCAGCAGAGTCCATCGAATTGTAGAGTTGGATGAATCTGCGCTGACCGAAATACCAACGGTAATAACTCGTATCAGGTTGAGCATGCAAAAGCTTTTTAACCTCTGTCGTATCCGGATGCCCTTTTATTTGCGTCGCGTCAAAAATGAGGCTGTTTCCGGACTTATTGTTGCCACAGCCAAATACCAGTGCCGTTAACACGACGAGAATGAAAATTTGAGCAGATTTCTTCATCTGAATCATGTTTTACTGTTTACTTAACCGATAGTTGAAAGTTATTGCATACGTGCGTCCCTGCTGGTATTTGGTGGTGTAGTAAATGTTATCGCCTAGGGTGATTTGCTCCTTATAGGTATTGTTCAGGAGGTTCTTGGCTTTAAACATCAGCGAACAGCGCTTCGACAGGTCTTTTTTCAGTGTGAAGTTCATGTCAGGCATAGGCTGCAGATAAATCGACGGAAGGTCAATCTGGTACACAATCAACCGTTTTCCACTTACGTTGAAACTCAGTGTCGATTCCCATCCTTTTTCAGGATTGTCGTACGATAAACTTCCGTTGAATGTGTAAGGTGCCTGGTTGTACATCGGCCGCGTATCACTTGCGCCCGGGTCCCAACTGCGAATGGCTAGCAGCTCTGCAGGTGTGACATTGACGTACGAATAGACGTAGGTGAAGTTGGCCGAAACACGGAAGTTTTTTAGTGCTTCGGCGAAGGAACCGAGGTTCTTCCGAACTTCTACTTCTGCTCCATACAAACTGGACTTATCCACATTTTTGAACTGGAACTGACTGGTTGATCCGCCTGCTCGTGGCAGCTGAGCATTTTCAATCGGATTGAAGAACTTTTTGTAGAACAAGCTGGCCGAAAGATATTCTCCCGGACTCGGGAATTTTTCCCAACGCAGGTCGAAGTTGTTCACCAGCGTTCGCTTCAGCTCCGGGTTACCGTTCTGAATATAACCACCAAAGAAGTCGTAAGTAGCCAGTGGTGCAAACTCTCTGAATGACGGACGGGCGAGCGTTCGGTTGGCCGAAATGCGAATATTGGTTTTGTCGTTGACGTTGTATGTTAATGCCAGCGACGGAAGGAGATCGTTCGTGTTAATTGTACCAGTCGAATCATTGAAGGCGCGTAGGTTCATGTCGGTTTTTTCCATTCGCACACCGGCCGTAAGATTCAGTTTTTTAGCAATCGGGCTTTCAATCATCGCATAGGTTGCCAACAATCGCTGATAGGCATCGAAGTTGTTACCGTCGATGTTTATCATCATCAGGTAATTTTTCAATACACCATCTACATAACCGAGATTTTGGTCCAGGAAGAAGACGCTGATATCGCCATCGAAGTTTTTGTTTGCCTGAATATTGTACTGGTAAATATTCTCCCGGAATGTACGGTTTTTATACGTATACAATCCGCCAAACTTCACTTTCGACTCGCGTCCGCCGAATAATTTTGCCGGAAGGGTAAAATCAAGTTTCGAACTATTGTTGGTCTCTTTCAGATCACGGTAGAAACGTGAAGGACGGTCGAGGTTTCCCATATAATACAGCGTATCTCCCTGCGGATTGATGGTGTATTGGTTCCTGATCATCCGCGTATCAGGCTGCTTAATGGAAGAGGTGGTAAATGAATTGCTCCATTTCACATTCAGGTTGTGCAAGCGAGGAAATACATGTTCACCTCTCAACTGTCCATTCCGGAAAGCTCTTTGCGTATAAGTGATAGCGCGGTTTTGCAACCGGGTTGTTGAGTCCGGATTTGCGTCCAGCAGGTAACCTTCCTGGTAGCGTGCTTCGCTGGTTCCGCTTTGGTTGGTTAAAAGACTCAATCCAATTTTGTTGTTACTGTTGAACTTGTAGGAAGTATTAAACATGGCTCCCAACAACACTTCGTCTTCTGATTTTTGCTCTAAGCTGGACGTATGCACATCTCTGTTCAGTGTTGTTTGCCCTTCGCTAATACCTTCGTAAGCATTCTGGACTCCATCGGTATAATTTGAATATTTCCGGTTATACGAAAGTCCTAAAATATATCCGAGTGGTTTATTGAAGAGCTTAACCTGATCACCTACCGAGAAACTGAAACTATGATTCAGGAACTGCGAAGCTTTTCCGGGATTGAACTGCCTGTTCTTGAATGCTCTGGAAACATTTGTGATTTCTGTTTTATTCATGTACGGATCGGGAAAATCGCTGGCACTGTATTGACTGATTTCTTTTGGCAAAGCCCGGAAACCGTTGTCGTAACCAAGGAAATCGGTTGGACTTCCCTTTGGAGCCAGGAAATCGCTGTTAAAGTTGGCTTGGGGATTGTATTCAAGCCCCAGCGAAAAAGTAAGATTAAAGGATGTTGGAAAATCTTTGGTAGTGATATCAACCAATCCGCCGGTAAAATCGCCAGGCAGGTCGGGTGTGAATGTTTTATATACAATAATATTGTCAATCAGGTTAGTGGGGAACAAATCAAGTTGGACCGAGTTTTTATTCGGGTCCAGACTGGGAACATCCGATCCGTTCAGAACCGATTTACTGTATCGGTCTCCCAAACCTCTGACAAAGACATATTTTCCTGATTCAATGGTAACACCGGTTACCTTTTTTAATGCTCCGGCTGCATCGCTTACGCCCATGCGCGAAAACTGGTCAGCAGTAATTGCATCGAATAGCTTCGGCGATTTTCGTTGCAAGGTTAGCAGGGCATTTTCACTATTCTTGGCTGCTTTAGCGGTGATGACTACCTCATTGATTTCGAGATCTGCCGGCTTTAGATGAACGGTGAGTTCTTCGGCTTTGCCCGCTTCTACTTTGACATCACTGATGACGGTAGTTTGGTATGAAATGTAGGACACCCTGATGTTGTAGGTGCCTGAATTTATATCGTTGAGTGTGGCAATTCCATCAAAATCGGTAATGGTACCTTTTGAGGTCCCTTCAATCATGACAGTTGCTCCAATCAATGTTTCACCGGTTTTATCGTCAACCACTGTTAACCGGATGGAACCTGTTTGAGCAAAGGCAGTAAAAACACTACCAATTACCAACATTAGACTGAATACAGCATGCTTAAAATTCATAATAAATCTGTTAAATTCTGAGATTGAGTAAGGGAAGGACTAGCTAAGTTGGTTTGTTATTAAGGTGTTTTTATGTAAAGGTTTTGTCACATGTTATTTTAAAAAAAGGGCCAAGATGAATTGGCCCTTTTCTTATATAACCTCTGGGTATTATCTGTTAATGACTTCCCAGGTGTACGACCAGTTGGCAAAGAATGGAGTGCCGTTCGGGTCAACTGCTCCTTTGTAAGCCGGAGTAGTAAGGCCGAAAGATGAAACATCTGCCATGTTGCTGGTTACGTCAGCGGAGCTGGGAGTAAATTTGTCAGCTCCGGTTCCAAAACCCGGGTCAGCAATTTTGTTGTGAGCCATCAGGTATTGCTCAACTTCATATTCTTTAGCTGCGTCAGTTTCGTCGCTAAGCTGGAATACATTGGCAAAACCAGTTGAATCGTTAGAAAATGAACTGTTGGTGTAAATCACGTTATTTTCAATTTTCAAATAACCATAACCACCGTTGGCAACTGATACCCACATGTCGTAGCTACTTGCTGATTTGTTATCAGCAGCGTTGATTTTGTCGGTTCTTCTTTCCATGTCAATCGGGCCATCGAATCCGTAGAAAATGGAGTTATAGAAGCTACCACCCCAACCGTCGCGCATGTAGAAAGTCTGCTTGTTGCTGGCAGTCAGGTTGTCATTGGTACCTTCGTTGAAGAGTGTAATGTTGGACATTTTGGGAGTAGCAAATGGCTTTGCAGCTTCGTTGGCACCAACACCACCATCAAGTTCTGCACCACGAGGGTCGCTACTTTCGTTGGTAGAAGCTTTTTTCCATACCAGTGCATACTGAACCGTTCCGTGGAAACCTTCGTCTTCGTCCAGACCGTCATCACCTGTGTACGACAGCACAACGTTGGTCAGGTTCGGGGCACCTCCGAAGAACTCAATGCCATCGTCGAAGTTGGAGAATACTTCGATATGATCGAGCGTTGTTTTGGAACCTACAGCGCCCAGTGAAATACCGTTGATTTCGTTATCGGCACCAATCACACTACCGCCGTGACGAACCGATACATATTTCAGTACACCTGAATTGTCAGCATCATCGGTACCACCGTACAATCCGCGTGATTCAGTTTCGGGAATACCTTCGATTGATTTTTCACCGCCTTCAGCTACGTTGCTGGTTGTTGCTTTACCCAGGATAATTAAACCACCCCAGGTTTGGTTGGCATCGTCCGGTAATGAGCCATTTAGGTCATCTGCTTTACCAGTCATAATGATCGGTGCTTCAGCAGTACCTTCTGCCATGATTTTACCACCACGGGCTACAATCAGAGCAGAAGCTCCTGAACCTTGACCGGGAAGTCCTTTAATAACAGTACCTGCTTCAATCGTCAGGGTCTGACCATCGTTTACAAAGATAAAGCCGTGGAGAACATACACAGTATCTTTGCTCCATGTTACTGTTCCGGTACCATCAGCGCTGGCATAGATGTCTTTAATTGCACCGTTACTTTTGTTAATGAGTGCGGTTGCTTTGGTTGAGTTTTGATTGGCATCGGTAACGGTTAGACTAATTGAAGCAGCACCTTCGTCACTGTCAGCGGTAAAAGTTACGACAACATCTCCACTCGTTGCTGCTGCGCTAGGTTCACTTTTCACTGTTGCGGTACCACCGGTAGCGTTAACCTGAGATGCACCATATCCTCCGGGAACAGTTGCGGTGAATGTTACATCGACATTCGATCCGGTCTGAACGTCAGCAGTGGTAGGAGTTGTTAATGCAGGCCCGTCTGGAACAGCATTGTTGTCATTGTTTGAGCAGGAATTCAGAATTGCCGCACCCAAGATCAGCGACATGAATACCCATAATTGCAGTTTTTTCATAATCCTCTTTAAGTATTTAAATTAAAATTCGGGTTCTGTTTTTGTGTTTAGTATTTCAAATTGTATGTTATGATTCGGCATTATTTATGTTCACTAACTCCTTGCAATTTTGTCTTTGATATGACTGTATTTTGTGAAGAAATTAACTGTTACATTTTTGTCATATTTTTGAATATCAATCCCTTTGGATTTCGATGTGAAGAACGACGTAAAATATTACACAGTGATTAAGGAATATTAACTTTTGTGTTACAATCCATTGAGGGCTGTTACATTTGGTGTGTATGGTAAAAGCCAGTAATACAGGTTGTAGTTGGCGTTTAGGGCGCGTTTTTCCGAATGATTTTGTAACAAGGAAGTCGGTCTGTTCGCAAATTAGATTTTGGTGGATTTTAGCCATTTTTTGACTAAATAATGAAGAGTAACGAAGGAGTGAATAATGAGGGAGATTAACTGTAATATAAAGATTTGACTGGCTTGGAGAGAGTACTAAGTAAGGAACAAAATAGGGTGTTACAATTTCATTAAAATAAAAAAGGGTGGAAAGAACTTCCACCCTACTCTATATTTATTACATACAGAATTACTCGTTTGTCAGGAATTCAATTTGCGGATTGACTGGATATTTTCCGGATTCGGCTCCGTAAATAGAGAGACCTCCTTTCTCTGATGTCAGACGAACAGTGATGAATCCTTTTTTCACGGCTTCTTTCACTTGTTCAAGCGATAATCCTACTGAGATTAGATATCCGTATGAACCCGCTTCATCGAGCATCCATTTTTTCCCGGTGTTTTCTCCCCACTTATCTCCGGGTTCCTGATTCATCCAAGAAAGCATACCCTGGTGGTCAGCCGGATCATCGTCCAGGTGAATTTGGTTCAGTGGTTTTCTATCGATGGAAATGGAAAGCAAACCGGAATATCTCTTTTCATCGGTCTGCGGATATGAGTTTTGTCCGTAGCCCGGGTCTGTTCCTTTTTCGGTCACAATTGTCATCCCGATATTTTCGGTGTCGCCAATTTCCAGGTACTTGCTCTGTGGATATCGTGAAGCTACTTCGCAACGGAAAACGGCTCCGGTAACATTATCTTCCGGTAGGTTGGCCGGAACTTTGAATTGATATTCAAAATAACCGGTACCCATACCCCACACTTTTTTCCCTTCCTGGGGTTTCCGGTACTTGAGGCTCCAATCAGCTTTGCTGAATTGTGAAGGAGAAACAGCTACTGTGTTTTCGGGCAATTTTGCACCGGTTGCCCGGAAAGGAAGAAAATTTCGATTAACAATGTTCCCGTTTTCGTCTTTTAACAATGTAACGAGCATCCCGGATGCCAGGTTTCCAGGAATCGTCGTCGTAATATCTTGTTGAGGAATAGCTTCAAATGCTTTTACTACAGCGGGGACAGAACCTGTCTCTCCTTCAATTAATTTTCCCGAAGGAGAATATCCTTTGACATACCACGAGATTGTTGCGTGTTCTAAATTGCCGTTGGTAACCGATGAAATTGTTACCGGAATACTTATTTTCTCGCCGGCATTGTATACTTTGAAGAAATCATTGCCGGGGATGACATAGTGGTCGGAATGAAAATCCTGCATACTCATTCCCGGAACCAGTTCCGATAATCCAAAAATTTTCTTGCTACGGTCAAACCGGTAATAGCCGTTCCATTCATTAATCACATCGTGGAATTCAGTGAACAGGAAGCCAGCGATTTTCGGCCTGCGCCGGAATTCGTTCATCATGATGTGATACTCCCAGGTCAGATCAATGTCGCCGGTGCTGCCGGCATAACCCCAGACAGCACCGCATTCTGAATTCAGCATTGGGACCTCGCCTTGTTTGTTTCCACCGATAAAGTTGAACGTTGAGCCAGGAAAGGTTTTGGCAACAACGTTGTCCAGAAAGTCGGACCATTGCCTTGCCGGAAGATACGCATGCCAGGTATTGAGGTCAGTCTCCACATGGTCGTAGTTACAAGGCGAGTTGTCTTCCACCAAACGGGTTGGGTCCATTTCCTTTGCTTTGTGATACCAGTTGGCGACCCATTGTTGTGTTGCCGGTGTGTATCTTCGGTTATCTCCTTTGCCGGAAAAAAGTCCCCAGGTTTCGTTGAACAGTACCCACGAAAAAATGGATGGATGATTGAAATCGCGATTGATTTCGGCGACAGCCAGTTCTTCCCAGTTCTTTTTGGCTTCAGGAGTTGGTGGCCCCCAGAAATTGGGAATATCTTCCATAATAAGCAAACCAAGTTTATCGGCCCAGTAAAGCTTTCGTGGAATTTCTGCTTTGATATGAATTCGGAGGCCGTTCAAACCGAGAGCCTTTGCGCGCTCGATTTCGTCCTTCATAAATGCATCCGAAGGAAATGTATAGAAGCCTTCCGGATGATAACTCTGGTCGAGCGTTAGTCGAAGGTAAATTGGTTTGTTGTTCAGGGCTACGTACCAGAAATCCTGTCCGGGAAGTTTCACCGACGATATTTTTCGCATTCCGAAGTAAGTATGTACTACGTCGGTTTGGGAGTTATTTCCGGTTGTTACCGTTACATCATACAAAAACGGGTTATTCAAATCCCATAAATGCATATTCTTTACCGGAAGGGTGAATTCAGCCATTTTATCGTTTGCCGGAATTGTTTCTTCTATATGCAAACGGTTGTTGTTTCCTGTTAAGGAGAAAGGCCAATCGGTTTCTGTCTTCCGCGAAAGCGTTATCCGAACGGTTACCTCCTTTTTGTCGATATTGGGAAGGAAATGAACTTGCTGTATGAATACATCCGGACGTTTTTCGAGGTAAACGGTTTGCCAGATTCCCCTCGCGTTTCCATAATATTGTTTCCCGGCTGGACGATTGTCCAAGTCTCGATCCTCGACGCGTACCACTAGCCGATTCTTTCCTTGTTGCAGGTAAGGTTGAATATTGAAATCGAAAGGAACGTAACCACCGCGATGCTCACCTACTTTTTGGCCATTTAGCCAAACTGTTGAATGAAAATCACTGGCCATAAAAACCAGATAGGTTTCCCCTCCGGATGCAGTGAGTTCATCATTCAATGTGAATTCCCGGGTGTACCATCCGTAATGTACGTCGGATTCTTCTATTCCCGACTTGGGACTGGCCCATGAAAACGGAATCAGGATTTGCTTCTCAAATTTTTCCGGATGTTTTTGCCACTGCTGTTTCATCCCTCTATTCTTTTTATCGCTCCGAAAACTCCATATCCCGTTCAAATTTTGGAACGTTTGACGCTGAAATCCCGGGCGTGGGTGTTCTTTTAACGGGATATTTTCGGTAGCGTTCAGTGCTGCAAATGATGCAAAGGAAAAGCAGCAAAAGATGAGTAGTGATAATGTTAGTTTCATTGTTTGGTTTATTTTGGATTAGAACACATTAAAGATAACCACATTCCGTATTGAAATGAAGTTTGAGTTAGTGCTGGTACAAAAAAAGGGCACCCGACGCTTCAGGTACCCTTTTTGGAAAGGAAAGTTACTTGCCATCTAACAAATGGCTTCTTTAAAATATTATGTCCGTAAATTTTCAGTCACCTATAATGTTTGCAGACCTACCGAAAAACAGACAGAATTGTTATGAACCTATTGTTTGTATTAATCTATGCTTGTACCGGATTTTGCAGTAGAAAGGAGATGATGGTGAGTTCTATTTCGTTTTCATTCCAACCTTTATGCAACACAACAAAACTAGATATGCAATGAAAAGTAAATGCTAATCAGAGTTAAATAATTGTTTACCATATCATTGCAGTTGTATTTCAGTTGTATTGCGTAGATATTACGGAGCAATGATGAACTAACAAATGCTCACAAATGTCCTGAAAAAGAGGATTGGCATTTGATGGTAAAAAGAAAACCCCTCCCGGGCGGGGAAGGGTTTAGGTTATCGGAGCAACCAGTTTTATTGTTAATCCATTGGAGTATGGGTAATAAAATCTCTGGTCGATTTTACCATATTGACGGTTTGCAGCAATAAGTTCTTGGTTTCAGACATGATATTGAAAAACAGAACCGAGTTGCGGCTGTTAACTTCCTTTTTCTTGATCCGGCGAATCTGATTTTTCTCCAAATCACGAATGTTATTAATGATGACTTGTCTTTTTTCAATCAGTTCTTCAATCTGCTCGAATTCACTCTCTTTAATAATGCGAAGAGCAAAATTCATGAAATCAGTAATTTGTGAACTGAACTTGGTTAAATCTTCAACCTGGTCATCGTTAAATGGCTTATGATTGTTCTCTACGTGTTGATGCAATGGTCCGACAACATACTTGATAGAGTGAGCCATTTCACGCAGGTAATCCACTATTTGTACATAAAAGTGACCTGTCTCAACTGAATCTTTCTGCAGCTTCTGCACAACTTTGGAAATATTGGCTTTCAGTTTTCTGGCTTTTTGATTGAATTCTTCAACGTCTTCATCAATCTTGGCCAATTGCTTGCGGTTCTGTGCAAAGAAACTTTCCAGCCCGAGAAAATAAGCTTTTGATGTGGAAATGATGGCGGCGATTACTTTCTGGTTGGATTTATCGAGTACTTTTTCTACTTCAACGGTTGCTTCCGGGAAATCTTCCTCTTCCAGCTTTTTGGCTTCGCGTTTACGGAAGAATACATAGGTGCGGATAACCATAACGGCGGCTACAGCCGCGAACACGAAAATCATGAATTTACCGCCCAACGCAATCAGCGTAGCAACAATGAGTGAAACGGTGAAAGCCACAAAGGCTGTCAGGAACCAACCACCTACTACCGTGAAGACACCCGAAATCCGGTAAACTGCCGATTCGCGATCCCATGCGCGGTCGGCCAGCGAAGTACCCATGGCGACCATGAAGGTAACATAGGTTGTCGAAAGTGGTAGTTTCAGATTGGTACCAATGGTAATTAAAACCGATGCAACAATCAGGTTGCTTGCTGCCCTGATTTTATCGAAAGACGGGCGATCGGGATTGGTATCATCTACCGGAACTGCTTCGAAACGACTTTCGACCCAGCTAGTAATTCTATTACCCAGTATTTTTTTCAGACGATCGCCGGTGCGAATAGAGGAGCGAACCAATGCACGTGACGCATATGATGAACCAAACCTCTCATCTCCTTCAGCCTGACGAGCCAGGTCGACCGTCGTGGCAACTACCGATTTCGCTTTTTTGGAAGCGATAAGGGTTCCAATCATGATCAAACCGGCAATTAACAGCATATAGGTATCAGTTCTGACCGGTTGGTTCAGGATGCTCATTGTATATCCATCAGGATTGACTGCACCGGCTGCTATCCATGCTTTAAACGATTCAAATCCGGCAAGGGGTACCCCGATAAAGTTCACCAAATCGTTTCCGGCGAAAGCCATGGCTAAGGCAAAGGTTCCGACGAGAACAATGAACTTAAGGACATCGAATTTCTTGAAAACGAATTGCAGGATTTGCAACAAAATGGTCCAGCCTATGAAGCTGAATAGCAAAATCAGCCACATGTTGTTTTTGAGGTACGCAATATTTTCCGGTGTTAACCACGATGCACCTTTTGCACCTTTAATGACGATGAAGTAGGTAATTATGGCAAATGCGAAACCTCCGAACATGGATCCGATGTAGCGGATTTTTTTCTCGTATTTGAAGGTGAAGACCAGTCGGGTAAACCACTGGACAATTGTTCCGACAGTAAATGCTATGACCACCGAAACCAGAATTCCGGAAATAATAGCGAGCGCTTTTTCAGTATTAATGTATTGAGCCAGTTCAACCATCGAACCCGAAGATTCTTTGATTTTTACAGCGGCCACTGCAACAGCGGAGCCTAACAACTCGAATACGATGGATACCGTTGTGGAGGTTGGTAAACCAAATGTATTAAACATGTCCAGCAGGATGATATCCGTTATCATCACCGCCAGGAAAATGGTCATGATTTCGGAAAAAGCAAACATGTCGGGATGGAAGATTCCTTTCCGGGCTACTTCCATCATACCGCTGGAAAAGGTTGCACCAATAAGAACACCTAAACCGGCGACACCCAAAATGAGCCATTTGGGAGCGGCTTTGGAACCTATGGCTGAATTCAGAAAGTTAACGGCATCGTTACTTACCCCGACAATCAGGTCGGACACAGCCAAAGCAAACAGGATAATTACAAGGATTAGATAAAAGTTTTCCATTGATTAGATTTTTGTAAAAAACTCGTGCCAAAGATATTGTTACACAGTTGTTACCCATGTTAAGAAATGTTAAAATAATGTTAACTGGTTATCATTATCTCGATTTTCTTATTTATTGTTTAGTTTAGGTTTACTGGATGAACAATTCCTATATTTGCTGATATTTAGAGTGTAATAGAATTGAAAAACGAACAATTAATGAATACTTCTTCTCCAAGAAGGATGTCGGTACTACTGTCGGTATCCCTCACGCTTGTGTTCACCCTTTTGTTGGCAGGCTCATTTTTCATGCATGTAACTTACTGGTACTGGAGTTTTCTCTTTGTTCCGGCTTTCTTCGGCGTTGCCTATTTGCTGATTCACTATATTTTGAATCATCTGATATACGATAAAATTACCCCAATTTACAAAACCATTCGGGAAGTTCCGGTGGAAGGGAAAAAACAATTGAAACGACAGGAAGGAAGCAGCGATATTATTTCGCAGGTGAACATAGAAGTGAAAGCATGGGCCAGCGAAAAGTTATCGGAAATTGAACGCCTTCGTGATTTGGAAAAATACCGGAAAGATTTTCTGGGAAATGTTTCGCACGAGCTGAAAACCCCAATTTTTAATATTCAGGGATATGTTCTCACGTTGCTTGATGGAGGAATGGATGATCCGAAGATCAACCGCCTGTACCTGGAACGCACAGAGAGAAGTATCGACCGGATGATTAGTATCGTGGAGGATTTGGAATCGATTACGAAGCTGGAGTCAGGTGAATTGAAGTTGAATTGGGAGACTTTCGACATTGTGAAACTGACGGAAGATGTTTTTGAGCTCGAACTGATGGAAGCTCAGGAGCGTCGTATTTCGCTTCTTTTCCAGCAAACCAATACCAAACCACTTTGGGTATTGGCCGATAAAAAACGCATTTTCGAAGTCGTTAGCAATTTGGTGATGAATGGTTTGAAGTATGGGAAAAAAGGTGGCTATGTAAAAGTAGGCTTCTTCGATATGGATGACCACGTACTGGTGGAAGTGAGCGATAATGGACTTGGTATTTCCAAGCAGGATTTACCCCGCATTTTTGAGCGTTTTTATCGTGTTGACAAAAGCCGTTCGCGACAGCAAGGTGGCACCGGTTTGGGATTGGCAATTGTTAAACATATTATTGAGGCACACGATCAAACCATCCAGGTACGAAGTGTCCTCGATAAAGGAACAACCTTTACCTTTACGTTAGAAAAGGGTACTCCGGGCAAATAATTTTTCCGGAATGCTTCAAACCAAATTAACATTTTGTAATTTGGGAGGGTAAAACTGACCCGGCATAATCATAATCATTATGGCAGAAAAAGAAAACAACTACAAAATTCTCCTGGTAGACGACGAAGAGGACATTCTTGAATTTATCAGTTACAACCTCGAACGTGAAGGGTTTAAAGTTTATTCGGCGCGAAACGGAGTGGAGGCCATTAAAATGGCTGAAAAGAAAAAACCGGATCTGATTATTCTTGATGTTATGATGCCTGAAATGGATGGTATTGTGGCCTGTGAAGAAATACGCAAGATTCCGTCATGTAAGGATACAGTGATTGCCTTCCTCACTGCACGTGGTGAAGATTATTCGCAGATTGCCGGTTTTGAGGCTGGCGCCGATGATTATATTACCAAGCCCATCAGGCCAAAGGTGCTTATCAGTCGTGTAAAAGCTTTGCTGAAGCGCTCGGGTGTTGTCGCTGCTGATATGGCTGCTCCGGAACAGGTTATTGTCATTGGTAATCTGACGATTGATAAGGAGCGCTATCTGCTGAAAATCGATGATAGGGAGATGATTCTTCCCCGAAAGGAATTTGAATTGCTGTCGTTACTCGTTTCAAAGCCGGAAAAAGTATTTACCCGGGAGGAGATTTACAATGCGGTTTGGGGCGAAAATGTGATCGTGGGCGATCGAACCATTGATGTGCACATCAGGAAATTACGCGAGAAAATAGGTAACGATCATATCAAAACTTTGAAAGGTATTGGTTATAAGTTTGTGAATTAACCCCGTTGTCCGGATAGTTTTCATAATGGAATTCAACCGGATAATTATTACATTTGTTATAATCACGTAAATTCACGCTTATGAAGAGATTTGTGATTGCCGTAATGGTTATTGTCGTCGCATTTTCCTATTCCTGTAAAAATAAGGAAAAGCCGGCGCCACCTCCACCGGCACCTCCAAAAATTGAGACTCCTAAGCCGAAACCAAAACCCGTAGCCAAGTCTAAACCGGTTGTTAAGGACGAAGGAGTTAATCTTAATGACAAGTTTTTTGTCATTGTAAATAGCTATACGATTCCTGAATATGCCCGAGAAAAAAGTAAAGAATGGAGCAAGAAGGGATTTAAACCGCGCGTAATTATGCGGAATATGGATGGCTATTATCGTTTAGCGGTTAAATCGTTTAACGATTATTCTGATGCCATGGCTGCTGCGTTAAAACTTCGAAATGAATACCCGGAGTTTAAAGATGCCTGGGTGATGAACCGCTCAGACAAAATTGAAGATGAGGAACAAAATTGAAAATCCTAAGATATACCCGGCATAAACTTGTGCCGGGTTATTTTTTCCCATAACCAGCCGGGCATAACCGGTAAACCCTCCTGCCAACAAAATCAATCCGATCAGCATCATATCGTGTTGCCCCAGACGCAGCATAATGGCCAGTACAATGCCAAACAAGGCTCCTAAAGCGGTCATATGTGAGCTAATGTTCCAACGGAGTGAAATTAGTGCAAGTGCGACGAGAACAAGTGTACCTGCAAGGAAAATAGCATTGAAAAAACCGGCAACCGGTAATTTTGATATCAAATAGTAGCCGGCAAAGTAACTCACACCGGAAATCAGATAGGTTAACGTTTGCACCGGCATTTTTTCCCAGGATTCAACTCCATTTCTAAGTGTTTTTCCGGTAAGAAAAAATAAGGCAGGAATTGCTCCTGTGCTGATAAACGTGCTAATGATAATCACTTGTTTCAACGTTCCGGATAAAAAGGTAATGTACAAATCGGTCTGAAACAGAAGAAGTAAACCAAGTGTGGGGAGTAATAGCGGATGAAAAATAATCGATATACTGCGGGCTAAGAATTTTTCCATTTGGGTGTCATTCAAATAATTATTGTCGTTTGCCTTTGTCTTTATAACTCCTTTCGCATCCGGGCTACCGGAATATCCATCTGCTCACGATACTTGGCGACAGTACGACGTGCAATCGGGTATGATTTCTGTTTGAGTATTTCGGCCAAAGCCTGGTCGGTTAATGGTTTTCGTTTGTCTTCGGCTTCAATGCATTCCTTGAGTATCTGTTTGATTTCTCTGGTAGAAACTTCCTCGCCGGTGTCTTTTTGCATCGATTCGGAAAAGAAATATTTGAGTGGAAAAATCCCGAAATGTGTTTGAATGTATTTACTGTTCGAAACGCGCGAAACCGTGGAAATATCAAGTCCGGTCCGGTCGGCGATATCTTTCAGGATCATCGGCCGCATCCGGGTTTCATCACCTTCTAAGAAGTATTCTTTCTGGTAATCGATGATTTCATTCATCACCAGAAGAAGCGTCTGTTGTCGTTGACGAATAGCATCGATAAACCACTTGGCCGAGTCGAGCTTTTGCTTCATAAACATTACGGTATCCTTATCCTGCCGACTCAGATTTTTCCGGTTTTCCTGGTATGCTTTGAGCATGTTGGCATAATGCCCGTTAATGTGAAGATCGGGTACGTTACGCTGATTCAGCGAAAGCTGAAGGTCACCATCCATCAGTTCCAAAATAAAATCCGGAATAATGGTTTGGTTGGTGCGGTTGATGGTGTTACTGAAGGAACTTCCCGGCTTGGGATTTAGCTTTAATATTTCATCAATTGCTTTTTTCAAATCGTCTTCGGAAATACCAAACTTCCGAGTTATTTTGTCATAATGCTTTCGCGTGAACTCATCGAAGGTGTCGCGAAGAATACGAGAAGCCAGTTGTATTTCCGGTTTCGACAAATCTTTCCGTTCCATCTGTAAACGAAGGCATTCCCGAAGGTTGCGTGCACCAACGCCAGGCGGATCAAATTCCTGGATAACCCGGAGAATGCGAAGCAGTTCAAACTCATCGGTGGTGACATTTTGCATGAATGCCAAATCGTCCATTATCGATTCCAAATCGCGGCGCAAATAGCCATCTTCATCGATGTTCCCGATGATTTGCTCAGCTAATACTAATTCGTCTTCCGAAAGCGATACTTCGGTCAATTGTTGTTCGACAAATTCGTGGAATGATGATCCGGCCGAAAATGGTATTTCTGTATACTTATCGTCTTTTGAATAATTCTGTGAGGAGTATTTGTACGAAGGGTAATCTTCGTCATTCAGGTAATCGTCTACTGAGAATTCTTCATTGTCCTTGTCATCGTTGGATTTCAGGTCAGTATCATACTCTTCTTCCTGAGAATCTGAACCTTCATTGTCGAGATCGAGTACCGGATTCTCTTCCAGCTCTTTCTTGATGCGCTGCTCCAACTGCATCGTAGGAATTTCCAACAGCTTGATAACCTGTATCTGCTGTGGTGAAAGTTTCTGCAGTAGCTTTTGTTGAAGACTTAGTTTTTGCATCTCTGGCTGTATTATTCTGTCCGAAATTTATAAAATAAAGAACAATAATCAGTGAAAATAAAACCCCGCTAATACAATAATTAACGGGGTTCATGTATTTTAAGTTTTTAACTTAATTAAAATTCACAGTTTTTTGGCGTGCGCGGAAATGGAATAACGTCTCGAATGTTGCCCATTCCGGTGACGAACAGCACCAATCTTTCGAACCCCAGTCCAAATCCTGCATGCTGACATCCGCCAAAGCGACGGGTATCGAGATACCACTGCATTTCATCGGCGGGAATATTCATTTCTTCCATACGACTTTCCAACACATCTAAACGCTCCTCACGCTGCGAACCACCAATGATTTCGCCGATTTGCGGGAAGAGAACGTCCATGGCTGCGACCGTTTTATTATCGTCATTCATTCGCATGTAGAATGCTTTGATTTCTTTCGGATAGTCGGTCAGGATCAACGGTTTCTGGAATTTTTTCTCTACCAGGTAACGTTCGTGCTCGCTTTGCAGGTCGGTTCCGAATCCTTTGATCGGATATTGAAATTTGCCTTTTTTATTTTGTTTCGAATTCTTCAGAATATCGATAGCTTCGGTATAAGTCAGGCGAACAAATTCGTTGTCGGCTACAAACCTGAGCTTTTCGATGAGCTCCATCGAACGTTGGTCGGCCGGCTTATTCTTCTCTTCTTCCTGAAGGCGCTTGCTGAGGAATTGCAAGTCGTCCATGCAGTTATCCAACGCATAGCGAATAAGATATTGCAGGAATTCTTCCGCCAAATCCATGTTGTCGTTCAAATCGAAGAATGCAACTTCCGGCTCAATCATCCAGAACTCGGCGAGGTGACGCGAAGTGTTGGAGTTTTCAGCACGGAATGTAGGGCCAAATGTGTAAATACGTGACATGGCCATCGCGAACAACTCGCCTTCCAGCTGACCCGAAACGGTCAGGTTGGTCGATTTTCCGAAGAAATCCTCGCTGTAATCAATCTGACCTTCTTCCGTTTTGGGAAGATCGTTCATGGGTAAAGTGGTTACCCGGAACATTTCGCCGGCACCTTCAGCATCCGAACTGGTGACAATGGGCGTATGTATGTTGTAAAATCCCCGCTCGTTAAAGAAATTGTGAATGGCGAAAATCAACTTGTGCCGAATGCGGAAAATAGCGCTGTAGGTCGCCGTACGAGGGCGCAAATGCGCAACCTCGCGCAAAAATTCAAGCGAATGGCGTTTGGGCTGAATTGGGTACTTATCCGGATCGGCTTTACCGATGATTTCGATTTTCCCGGCCTGTAATTCTACCGACTGACCACTTCCGGTGGACTCGACCAGTTTTCCGGTCGCCGCAATAGCCGCACCCGTATTGATGTGCTTCAGAATCTCTTCTCCAAAATTTTCAGCATCAGCTACCACCTGCAAATTATTGATGGTTGAGCCGTCATTTAAAGCGATGAAACTTACATTTTTGCTGCCGCGACGGGTTCTAACCCAACCTTTCACTGTAATTTCGGCACCGACCTGGCCCGATTCCAGAATGTCAATAATTTGATTCTTCTTCATTGTAAAATATTTTATAGCTGATTGAACAGAAGTACAAAAGTAAGATTTTTGTTTTTTACAGGGTGACCACAACTTTAAATCTTTTTAATTGTCAAGGAACAGAGTGACAGAAAAACGGTATAGCCGACTTTGATGTCTTTTTTTACCTTTGTAAAAAAGAATAAGAAAATGAGTAAACCGCAAAATTGGAAAGAGTTGTGTGACCGGCTGAGCGATATGTTCGCTATGGACGTTGACCTGAATGGCGTGTTATACCTGGTTGGAGTGAGGGAGCGCGGATTGACTCTACGTAAATTCTCCAAATTTGAGAAATGGAGTCTGATAAATTTGGGTAGTTGTGTGCTGTATAAAGAAATCGGGATGGTAGAAGAGATGGGGACCGATCGGGATGGCTGGCCGATGTTTCGCGAAAAATCTCTTTTGACGAACTGGACCGAAGAGCGAAAACAAAAAACGCTTCAGGATTGCGCGATTCGTTATTTCTCCAAGGTTTTTGAAGATAGTGCTGCGGAGTAATGCGTTGATCTTTTATAGTTTGTTTCTCCTTCCGTTTGGAATAATCATTTTTTCAGGATAAATTCGGGATAGAAAGACAGATAACATCTGGGTAAATAAAAAAAGAGGTCAAATCTTCAATTGCTCTGTTTGCAAATTAATGATTGCCGCCGGAAAGTATGACTTGCATAGCTAACTGTAATGTCGCAGGGAATGAATCTGTCTACATTTGTTTGACTAATTAATCTTTTTTAGAATGGCTAGAAGAGTTGCCTCTTCAGTGAAACAAGATCATCTGTTGCTATTACTGGCCTACTTGTTCACACTATCCATGGCAGTAGTTTTTGTGAATTGGGAAGCTACACCTTATAATCCTGGGTATGCTTGTGTCCAAACCGTGGAAGTATTTGGTATTTTACTATTCACATTCGTTTTAAGTGATTATCCTGCACGAAAATATATTAAGCACCAGTTTGGGCAGTTTTTGTTTCGGTTGGTCGTTCTTTTTGGTGCTTCTTTGCTTATTATTCGTTTAAATATTGAGTTCACTCCTTATAACGTGGAGTTTGTTTTGCTCCGTGCTTTGAAAGTCTTTGCAACGCTTTCGTTGTCAATGATTATCCGGTTAATTTTTATCCGATATCAAAAGTAGAGTTAAACTATTTTAGCATAGCCAACGCATCTGCTACATCTTCCACTGGAAGTTGACATGCCCGGTTTACACACACGTATATTCTCGTTTTATCTTCGGCAAACCGCTCTTTCAGAAGCGGTATTTCGCTGGGTTTATTACCCGGACATATCACCGTATTGGGTAAATAGTACTGATTGATTTTATTCGAAACGGTCAGGGCATCAGGTCCTGAAATAGCTATTTCGAAGTATGGATTTGCCAGATTGAGCAACAATTTTCCCCAGTTGGCAAAAGCCCCCGGAAGTTTCATAAACAGCTTTTTGTGTTGAAGTGCCATACGTGAAGCTAATTCAATCCATTCCCTGTTTTCAAGTAAGTGCCCGAGACGAAAAAGTGCATTTGCCATGACTGAATTGGCTGCAGGAATGACGTTGTCGTACGTTTCGTACGAATTGGTAATAAAAGCCTCTGCTCCTCCGGGAGAATAATAAAAAAGATTGTCCTGTTCGTTGTAGAACCGATGAAAACAGGTTTGTGTCAGTTGTTCTGCCCGCGTCAGCCACATAGAATCGCCGGTTATCTCGAACAGCCCAATACTGGCTTCGGTCAGCATAGCATAATCATCAAGAAAGCCATCAATATTACTTTTGCCGTTTTTATAATTCCGAAGCAGATTTCCTTCCGGCGAAAGCTGATTGGCGAACAAAAAATTGCCGTTTTGAATGGCAAGGTTTAGAAATTCGTTTTCGCCGAAAGCCCGGTAGGCTTTTACCAGACCGGATATCATAAGTGCGTTCCACGAAGTCAGTGTTTTGTCATCTAACCCCGGACGTTCGCGTTCGTTCCTGGCTGCCATTAACTGCGATTGCCAGCTTTCTGTTTTATTCTGTAAAACAGTTAATTCAATATTTTTTTCTTTGGCAAACAGCTCATCACTTTGCGTTCGGTAAAGGATATAACTTCCTTCTTCCCAATGTCCAAGGTCATTGACGTTGTAATAGTCGGAAAATAGCGGGAAATCTTCACCCAAAATCTGTTTCAATTCGGCTTTTCCCCAAATGTAAAATCGACCTTCTTCTCCTTCGCTATCGGCATCGAGTGCGGAATAAAATGCTCCTTCCGGTGAGGTCATTTCACGCTTGATAAATTCGATGGATTGATAGACCACTTGTCGATATAATGCCTTTCCTGTTTTCTGAAAAGCCTCAGCGTATACACCTATCAGTTGCGCATTATCATACAGCATTTTTTCGAAATGAGGTACTTTCCAGATTTCATCTACCGAATAACGGGCAAAGCCTCCTCCAACCTGGTCGTAAATTCCGCCAAAGGCCATTTTTTGCAGCGTATTTTCGAACGCGCGGAGTACTTCCTCATCCTTCAACAAGTGGGCTGCCTGTAACTGGAAACTGAGATTAATGGGCATTGGGAACTTGGGGGCCCCTTTGCTTCCTCCGTATTCATCGTCCGTATCGCCGAGAATGTTCTTTAGTACTGTATCCAGCTCTTTTTTTGTAATGGGTTCTTTATCGGTCGGCTCTAAAGCCAGTGATGTTTGAATGATGCCCTGGTTGAGCTGTTCGGCGTATTCAACGGTTTTTTGCCGGTTATCGCGATAAAAACCTGCAATGGTATTCAGGTAATGTGTCCATTGTTCTTTTGGGAAATAGGTTCCCCCCCAAATTGGCCGGCCATCGGGAAGGGCAATGCAGTTCAACGGCCATCCGCCCTGTCGCGTCAGCAATTGAACAGCTGTCATGTATATTTTGTCGACGTCCGGTCGTTCTTCCCGGTCAACCTTAATACACACATAGTTTCGGTTCATTAAATCTGCGACTTCCGTGTCTTCAAAGCTTTCGTGCTCCATTACATGACACCAGTGACAGGCAGAATAGCCAATGCTAATGAGGAGAAGCTTATTTTCCGATTTAGCTTTTTCCAGCGCCTTATTCCCCCACGGATACCAGTTAACCGGGTTGTGGGCATGCTGAAGCAGATAAGGACTGCTTTCGTTAATAAGTTCGTTACTGAATTCAGGTCGATGAGAATCGGTTTTCATTTTACTCCTCCACTAACTTTTCATTTGTGTCGCTGCTTTTATCAAACGGAATCGGGAATAATAAGTTTATTTTTTGTGGTGATAGAACGAAAAGAATTACGATTGGTATGGCATCATACTTGCAATATCATTTACCATTTTGTAAAATTGTTATTCCGTAACCTGAGTAACTGGATGAGCTAATGAAAATGGTTGATGTGCTTGAGCGAATGGAAGAATCCATTCACCAGGCGAGTACAGGAGCGCCCGACGAATTTGCAAGGCGTTTGGGGATATCTACCCGCACGCTTTATAATTATTTGCATTTTCTTAGGGACCGAGGTGCGCCAATACTATATAGTCGTGCACGGGAAACCTATTATTATGAATTTCCCGGAAAAATGATGATCAAGTTTGAGCCCGAGTAACGGGCTTTTTTATTTTGTTAAAATTCGTTAAAGATTATGAAAAAGAGCCTACTGCAACTGAATTGCAGTGGACTGACATATATTTGCGTTGGCCGGAAAACCGGTTTGTGTGATAGTAAGTATTAAATTTTTTCTTTTGAGTTTAGGTGGTAAACTGCCCTGTATTCCGGGGCAGTTTACTTAATTCTTTTCCGGAAAAGTTTATTGGTTTATTCCTATTAAAGATCAGGCGTTATTGCCTTGGTTTAGCACTTTTTAATGGAAAAAGAATTGAGAGAAATGTGTGAGCTATCTAAGATATTATCATGGTAATATGATTGTATTATTAGGTAGTTGTGAAGCCAAAGCGGGGAAGAGTGGTTGCTTCCCCGCTTATTTTTTATAAAAAGCTAACGGTAACGTTGAACGACAAAAGCCGGAGTCAGGCCGTCAGCTATCGAATTCCTTACTTACTTCAGAATTTTCTCGATCTGATTCAGTTCCGATTCACTAAATTCCAGATTCTTCAATGCCGAGAGGTTGTTCTGCAGTTGTTTTACTGAACTGGAACCAATCAGCACGGAAGTTGTTCTTGGGTCACGCAGCAGCCAGACGATAGCCATTTGTGCCAACGACTGTCCGCGTTTTTCTGCCAGTTGATTCAGTTTTCTCACTTTTTCCAATGCCGGTTCAACAGCATCTTTCTGCAAAAAGCCCCACGATTTGGCTGCGCGTGAATCTTCCGGAATACCATGAAGATAACGGTCGGTTAAAAGTCCCTGCGCCAGCGGTGAAAAGGCAATCAAACCAATTCCTTCCTCTTCCAGTGTATCAGTGAGTCCGTCTTCTACCCAACGTTCGAACATCGAATACTTGGCCTGGTGAATCAGGCAGGGCGTTCCCAGTTCTTTGAGAATACGGGATGCTTCTTTGGTGGCTTCTTTCGGGTAATTGGAAATGCCGGCATACAATGCTTTTCCTGAACGAACAGCGTAGTCGAGTGCACCCATTGTCTCTTCCAGCGGTGTTTCCGGATCGAAACGATGCGAATAGAAAATATCCACATAGTCCAAATCCATGCGCTTCAGACTTTGGTCTAAACTCGAAAGTACATATTTACGTGAACCCCATTCTCCGTAAGGGCCATCCCACATCAGGTAGCCGGCTTTGGTGGAAATGATCAGTTCATCGCGGTGAGGCATAAAATCCTTTCTCATGATGACACCGAAGTTTTCTTCAGCTGAACCGGGAGGCGGGCCATAATTGTTGGCCAAATCGAAATGTGTTACACCATGATCGAATGCATAACGCAGCATGGCACGGCCATTTTCCATGACGTCCACCCCACCGAAGTTATGCCAGAGTCCCAGTGATATAGCAGGAAGTTTCAGCCCGCTTTTTCCGCAGCGGTTATACGGAATTTTGTTATCGTAGCGATCGGATGCCGGTAAATAGTTCATTTGATTTTTGTTTTACGATTAGTTGGTTAAAGGTAGCAAGAAGTAGAGGAAATATGCAATCTGTATTTTGTACAACATTGCGTTTCCTTTTCCTCTGATATGACTTTCAGCAGCATTGATAAAAATCCTGTTTGATGTTTTTCCGGTTGCTTTTCTTCGCCGTATGAAAAAGTGGCTTATTGTTTCGTCTTTTTTCCTGTTTTTCTTACCAGGAAATGGATTCGGTGCGGAAAATGCAACAGCAGAGGATGATTTTTCCATTGCCGGAACGTTTTTGCTACGTTCTTCTCATATTTGGAGAGGAATTCCGGTGAGCATGGATTATTGTTTCGAGCCTGAGTTGACGATTGGCAAGGGAAACTGGGCATTTACTTCGTGGGCGGCCCGCTCCTTCGATGGTAACTATAATGAGTTCGATCTCATCCTTTCATGGAAAACACCTTTCGTGGAGTTAACGCTTTACGACTATTATAATCCGGTCAGAGGAGAAACCAACCGTTTTCTACAATGGAATGGCGCTCAGCAGCGGCATTCAATGGAAGTGTCCGCCGAAATATCTGCCATCGAGCATTTCAGCCTCTTCGGAGCGACTTTTCTGACTGGGGACAATGATGAAACGGGGCGACCTTTTTACAGTACCTACATCGAAGGACGCTGGGAGCAATCCATCAACAAAATAGATTTTCAGCTCTTCGCGGGAATGACACCTTTTAAAGGTTATTATGCATCAGAAGCTTCGTGGCTGAATCTGGGAGCAAAAGGAGAATATGTTTTTCCGGTAGGTAAAAAGCTGAACATGCCTGTCGAAGCGGCCTGGCATTACAATCCTTCTCTTCGTCAGCATTTTCTGGTTTGGAGTCTTGGGTTTACCGGTTGGTAACAACAGGCTACATCGCCCTCTTTTTCGTATTTTAGCCTAAATTTTCGAAGATATGGGAAAACAAAACTGGAAACCCGGAAACATGGTATATCCGTTGCCGGCTGTCCTGGTAAGCTGCGGACATACCCCGGAAGAATATAACCTGATTACGATTGCCTGGACCGGAACCATCTGCTCCGATCCGCCCATGTGTTACATTTCGGTTCGGCCCGGAAGACATTCCTACGACATCATCAAACGCACCGGCGAGTTTGTTATTAACCTGACGACGGAAGAAATGGCCAACGTGACCGACTGGTGTGGTGTACGCTCGGGCCGCGATTACGACAAGTTCAAAGAAACAGGATTAACTCCTGCCGAGGCATGGGTGGTAAAATGCCCCATTGTTGAGGAAGCGCCGGTGAGTATCGAATGCCGGGTGACGGAAATCAAGCCGCTGGGAAGCCACGACATGTTTATGGCGGAAGTGGTAAATGTAATTGCCGACGACAGGTTCATTGATCCGGAAACGGATGCTTTTAGCCTGATTCGCTCTAAACCGATTGCTTATTCACACGGTCATTACTATTCACTGGGAAAAGAAATCGGGCGGTTTGGTTACAGTGTAATGAAGCCGAAGACAAAAAAGCGCTTGGCCCGGAAAGGGAAAAAACCGGCTAGCGGGAAGAATTAATTTTCCTAAGGATTTCGAACTAAACTATTCCATGGTACTACTGTTACTATGGAATTGCGACCGGTTAATGATTTTTAATCAGGATGTTTGCCCGTTTATGTAATAAAAAGGAAGTTATGAAGACTTAAAAAGAAAAATAATAATAACCAGAGTAACTAACCATTGTTAATCATGAAAAAAACAATTCTATTGTCGATGATGATTCTATTTAGCATAGCTTCTTCACAGGGAGCTTCCGAAGGAACGGAAAGCAATCCGCTATTGATGAAGTGGAATACGCCGCACGAAACGGCACCATTTAATTCGATTAAAACAGAAGACTTTGTTCCGGCTATCGACGTGGCTCTGACAGAGGCCCGCAAGGATGTTGACGCGATAATCAATAATTCGGACCCGGCAACTTTTCAAAATACCATTGAAGCACTGGAGGTTTCCGGCGAGAAACTCGATCGGGTAGCCGGCGTGCTCTTCAATCTCAATTCAGCCGAAACGAACAAAGAGTTGCAGGCGGTGGCCCGTGAAGTTTCACCGAAGTTGTCAGAATTTGGTAACTACGTTTCGTTGAATGAAGATCTGTTCAAGCGCGTAAAGGCGGTTTACGATAAACGTGAATCGCTGGATTTGACGGCAGAGCAAGCCAAGTTGTTGGAGAATTCCTACAAAGGTTTTGTTCGCCGGGGAGCCAATCTTCAGGGAGAAGCTAAAAAAAGATACGCTGAAATCACTACGGAGCTGGCCCAGCTTTCGCTGAAATTTGGTGAAAACGTGCTGGAGGAAACCAACGCATTTGAGCTGTTGATTACCGACGAAAAAGACCTCTCCGGTCTGCCGGAAGCGGTTCGCGAAGCGGCTGAACAGCTGGCGAAGTCGAAAGGCAAGGAAGGCTGGATGTTCAATTTGCAATATCCAAGTTATCTGCCGTTTATGAAGTATGCCGATAATCGCGAACTGCGTGAGAAAATGTACAAGGCTTATACTTCGCGCGCCTTCAAAGATAATGAATACAATAACGAAGAGACGATTCACAAGATTGTGAATCTCCGTTTGGAGAAAGCCAATTTGCTCGGCTTTAAAAGCCATGCCGATTATGTGCTTTCAGAAAGAATGGCCGAAACTCCCGAGAAGGTGAACAGCTTCCTGGAGGAGTTGCACGAAGCATCGAAACCTTATGCAGAAAAGGAATTTAAGGAAGTGACCGATTTCGCGAAAGCGAAAGGGCTGAAAGGCGACCTGCAACGTTGGGATTGGGCCTATTATTCGGAAAAGCTGAAAACGGAGAAATTCGGTTTCGACGAAGAGGAAGTGAAACCATACTTCCAGTTGGAAAAAGTGCGTGAGGGCGTTTTCGAACTGGCGCACCGTCTGTACGGATTGAACTTTAAAGAGAATAAGGATATCCAGGTTTACCATCCGGATGTGACCGCGTATGATGTGTTCAACGAGGATGGTTCATTCCTGTCGGTGTTGTACCTCGATTTCTTCCCACGGGATGGAAAGCGCGGCGGCGCCTGGATGAATGACTTCCGTGCCCAGAGCAATATTAATGGTAAGATGGAGCGTCCGATTATTACGGTCGTGACCAATTTTACCAAGCCCACCGAAACGAAACCTTCGTTGCTTACCTTTGACGAAGTAGAAACGTTCCTGCACGAGTTTGGTCATTCGCTGCATGGCATGTTGGCCAATACGGTTTACCCGAGCATGTCGGGAACAGGCGTGTATCGCGATTTCGTGGAGTTGCCTTCTCAGATTATGGAAAACTGGGCAACGGAGAAAGAGTGGCTCGACCTGTTTGCTGTGCATTATAAAACCGGTGAAAAGATTCCGGCCGAGCTGGTTCACAAACTCATCGAAGCCCGCAATTTCCAGTCGGGTTACCTGAGCGAACGCCAGTTGAGCTTTGGAATGGATGACATGGCCTGGCATTCGATTACCAAGCCAGTTACTGACGATGTGATTTCCTTTGAGCAGCGGGTGATGAGTAAAATGGAGCTGTTCCCGCACGTGGAAGGTAGCTGTTTTAACACCGCCTTCTCGCACATCTTTGCCGGTGGTTACGCGGCCGGTTACTACGGTTACAAATGGGCCGAAGTACTCGATGCCGATGCTTTCTCGATGTTCAAGAAGAACGGTATTTTCGATAGAGCTACGGCCGAATCGTTCCGCAAGAATATTCTGGAAAAAGGTGGAACGAAACACCCGATGGAACTGTATAAAGCTTTCCGCGGACAGGAGCCAACTGTCGAGGCGTTGCTGGAACGCAGCGGACTGAAAGATTAATCATACTGCACCATAAATGAAGAGGGCATCCTAAAACGGGATGCCCTTTTTCTTTGAATGATAAACTTATGTGCAGGTTTATAAAAGTTACACAAACAGATTGACGTTCGACTGCTCGGCTTCTTCGAGGTAGTTGGCTACCCCGCCAATGTTCACAGGGTCGAGCAGTTCCTCTTTTGTCACACCCATGATGTCCATGCTCATCTGGCAGGCAATCATGTTTATGCCCATTTCAGCCGCCTTGTCAATCATCCGCTCCAGCGCATCCACGTTCTTGGCCTTCATGCGCTGACGCATCATCTTTGAGCCGATACCGCCCATGTTCATGTTCGAAAGTTTCAGCTTTTTGGCGCTGGTCGGCATTAGTTTGTTGAGCATACTAACGGTAAACTCTTTCTTCACTCTGGGCTTTTCTTGTTTCTTAATCACGTTCAGTCCCCAGAAGGTAAAGAACATGGTCACCTTTTTGCCCATTGAGGCGGCGCCATTGGCAATGACAAACGAGGCCAGTGCTTTGTCGAGATCATCACTAAAGACGATGAGCGTTTTATTGCCTCCCTGGTTCATTACCTTCACTCCTTCAGTCGGCTGTGCTTTCTCGATGATGGCTCTGATTTCACCGTTTTCACGCGAACGTGCTACCAGGCGGTTTCCGGTTACGTTACACCACGACTCCACATCTTTATAAAAACCAGCGTCGGTGGCCAATACGCGCATCCGTTCGCCCGGCTGAATCTTTGCAATGTCTTCCTTCAGCTTCAAAATGGGACCGGGACACTGCAGCCCGCAGGCATCGACTTCCAATGTTTTTACATTGAAATGGTTTTTGGCATGTTCGGTCGGTTCGCTTTCGTGGACGTAAAGCTCTTCGTGGTAACTAATGCGATTGGATTGCTCGGCGATGGCATCCTTGCACACTTTCAAGCCGCCGGAGAGGTTGTACACCTCATTGAAGCCTTTTTGGCGGAGAATACGTGCTGCTACATAACCGCGAAGTCCAACACCGCAGTAGATGTATATCTTTTTGTCCTTCGGAATGCGATCGAGATTGTCGCGAATGCTGTCTACTTCAATATTGGTTGCATCATCGAGGTGATCCAGCTGAAATTCTTCCGGGGTGCGCACATCCAATACGAATGTATTTTCTTTTTCACGTGAGTGAAATTTGTACGGCGACAGTGGTTTGAACAGACCTTTGATGATGTTCTCGGCATTGAAGCCGGCCTGGTTTACCGGGTCTTTGGCCGAGCTGAACGGCGGTGCATAAGCATGCTCGAGTTCCTGTAAATCGTAAATATCTCCACCTTTTTTGATAACGGCTGCCAGCATGTCCAGGCGTTTGTCGACGCCTTTGTAACCGACTACCTGTCCGCCGTATAATCTTCCGGTTTCCGGATGGAACGAAACTTTCAGCACCATCTGCATGGCACCGGGATAATAACCCGCGTGCGAACCGGCATTCACGATAGTGGATTGGTAAGGTAAACCGGCTGCTTCGAGCGCTTTATCGCTCAAACCGGTAATACCGGCGGTTTTGTCGAATACTTTGGCGATGGCTGTCCCGATGGAACCCTGGTATTTTCGCAAATTTCCGTAAACCATATTGTCAGCCAGGATGCGGCCCTGCTTGTTGGCCGGACCAGCCAGGAATGCCAGCGAAGGCTTTCCGGTAACCGGATGCGGAAACTCAATGCCGTCACCTACCGCGTAAATATCTTTGACCGATGTTTCGAGGTATTCGTTCACAATAATTCCGCCGCGCTCACCGGTTTCGATGCCGGCCTTTTGGGCCAGACGCGTATCGGGCTTCACCCCGATGGAAAGAATCACGAAGTCGGCCTTGAGCTTCTTGCCACTGCCCAGGCTCACTTTTAGCTGGTGACCGTCGGGTGTAAATTCCTTTACGGCATCGTCGAGGTAAAGTGCTACCTCCATCTCCTTGAAATGCTGATGTAGCTGGGCGGCCATTTCGGGGTCCATCATGTTCATCACCTGCTCAGCAGCTTCCACTACCGTGACTTTTACGCCACGGCGATGCAGGTTTTCGGCCATTTCCAACCCAATGAATCCGGCGCCAATAACAATCGCCGAATGCGGTTCGTTGTCGTCAACAAAAGCCTTGATGCGGTCGGTGTCCTGTACATTCCGCAAGGTGAAAATATTGGGTGAGTCGATGCCCGGAATGGGAGGCCGCATGGGTGACGCACCGGGCGATAGTACTAGCTTATTGTATGTTTCGTAGTACGTTTCGCCGGTCCGGGAATTGTATATTTTTACTTTTTTGTTGGTTGCATCGATGTCTTTCACTTCGGTGTGAATACGCACATCGATATTGAAACGGGAACCAAAGCTTTCGGGGGTTTGCACCAAAAGTTTGTCGCGCTCTTTGATGACTCCGCCTATGTAATAAGGTAATCCGCAGTTGGCATACGAAATGTGCGGACCCTTTTCACACATAATGATTTCTGCCTCTTCATCTACTCTCCTCAGCCGGGCTGCTGTGGTCGCGCCACCGGCTACTCCTCCTACAATGATGTACTTCATGCTCTTTTTTATATCAACTCGTTCGACTGTCTGCACTGGTGAACAGACAATATTTTTACCTTTTTAAATTGTTCTTTTGATTTACTGACAGGTTGGATGGTTGACTCTATTGGTTTGCTTTTCGGGCTGCAAATATATAAAAATGGAGGTGTCTGGATATGTAGATGATGAGATTATAAGGAATCCTTAACCTTCTGCATGCCCTCTTAAAACAGGGGTAACATAGAAGTCGATATTATTCGCGCTAAGCGGAAAATGAAGTCATTTAGCGGGCGGTGGTTGCTTCGGTATGAATAGCACGAAGGAGCGATGTGGCGGCTCCCGGAGCCACATCCTGAGTCAGCTCCCAGGCCATGATACCGCTGTACCCGTTGTCGATGAGGTAGCGGGTCTTCTGCGTCAGCAAATCGGGGCCGTTGTAGGAGTAATTGCCAGCCTTGTTCATGCTCACATCGGGTTGATATTTCGCGACGATTTGCCGGTAGGTGAGCGCTGAAGGCTCGCTGCTGGTGTTGTCCCAGGGTTTTCGTCCGTAAAACGGAACGCCTCCTATCAGTTTGGCTTTGGGAATACTAGCCTGGCTGAATGCAGTGAGTGCACTGACAAATTGTTGGTAGGTGGCCTGATTGTCGTTGCTATCGAACGAGTCGTAAATCATCAGGTTAATGTAATCGGTGTAGTTGGCTACTGCGAGGGAACGATCGACATTGTAAGTAGTTGCCGCCACCGAGAACATCAGCTTTTGCTTATGTAAGGATGCTGACAAGTCCGAGCAGAGTGCTTCGTAACCCTGCTGCGGGATGGTTTGCGGGTAATCTTCCCAGTCGAGGTCCACTCCGGCGAGTTTTTCGCTTACGCAGAAGTCTGTGATATCGGCGACATATTGTGCCCGTTTTTCGGCGGAAGCCGCCATCGGGAAAATGGTTTCTGATTCGTACCAACCGCCCAATACCAGGAAGAGCTCGATATTCTGGTTGCCAATAGCCGATTTGACCTCACGAATGTGCGCCGTCATTTCCGGAGAAATGACAAAGTTGCCCGATGAATCAGGAGCTACCGAGAAGAAATAGACGCGCGACAGTAAATTCAGTGCGTCGAAATCGAAGCTGCTGAAGCTGTAATCGGGCAAATAGCCGGCGATGATGACGGGACTTTCAATGGTTGCGGGTTCCGGCGGCGTTACAGGGCTGTCGTCCTTTTGGCACGAAGCAAGGATAAACATCAGCGGCAGTATCCACACCAGCCACTTCAGTTGAAATCGGAGCAGGTTATTTTTCATTGATCGGTCAGGTATTCGTCTGGAAAAGCATGGTACGGTGCCGAAGATAGTCATCTGCGACATGACTGGCAAAACTTTTCAAATGTGGAAAGAGTCAGAAAGAAGGCAGGGTTTAACGACGGAGCCGGGTGGTTGTACCGGACAGATCAGATTGGCTGAAACACCCGGTCTTACTGGTTGGAACAACTCCGTCCGTCGTTGGAAGATGTCAGCGGTTGGTTGGAACTACTGCGACAGGTGTTGGAACTACTCCGTCATGCATTGGACGAAGTCAGCGGGGCGTTGGAACTACTAATGCAGCCGTTGGAACCACTTCCCCGGTCGTTGGAACTACTTCGCGAGTCGTTGGAACATGTCGGCCGTTGGTTGGAACCACTCCGTCATGCCTTGGAGGAACCCGGCGGTCAGTTGGAACTACTCCGTGCGTTGTTGGACAAACTCAGTGACTCGTTGGAACATGCCGCTGCGTTGTGGGAACTACTCGGGGGAGAGCAGAATGAACTTCCGGGGCACCGGAATCGACTTGCTGCCGGGCAAAACGGGGATGACGGGAGACTTTTGTGTCAAGGCGGTGAGTGATGGAGGCGGCATTGCCGAAAAATCGTTACTTTGGACTTCGTTATTGGAATATTCCCTTACCGGGAAGCTGAACTTACCTCGGCGGTTGAGGTTTTTTCGCGCGCCGAAGAATGAGAAAACAGCGGAAATTCCTTTGCCATTCAACTGACTTAAGCGATTGATGAAAAAGACAGGCTACATCCTGATTACCGGCATCATTTTCCTGTTGTCGTTCCGATTGTATTCGGCGTTGTTTTATCCGGCCCTTAATTCGGATAATGCTGTGGGTATATTGATGGTGCACTATTTTCATCTGCCACACGACTGGTATGCCTGGGGACAGGACCGGATGGGCAGCCTGATTCCGTTGCTGGCACAAATCCCGCATCGCCTCTTTCACTGGTCGGCTCTAACCTCCGAGTCGGTTATCCATTACGGTATCCTCCTGCTCGGGTTTCTGGCTTTCGCCTCTTTCCTGAAATCGAAGTTCTACCGGGTTGTCTTTGCCATCGTCTGGTTTTTTCCGCCCATGCGCCTCATCGATGTAACGCAGTTTGCGTTTGGTATTCAGTACAGCCTCATTGCCATGGCGTGTTACCTGCTTAGCCGGTCGGACAAAGCATCGGTTCGCGGGAAGCCGGTTGTGTACCACCTCATTCTTTTAGCAACAGTGCTGGTATTGATAAGCGCCGTTTGGGTGTCCGATTTGGCCGTGGTATCGGTTGTTTTGTTGCTGGGTATCCGTCTTTTCTTCCTGGTAAAGGAAAACGGGCCGCAATCTCCGGTACTCCGGAATTCGGGAATATATTATGCCGTTGCCACTATCGTGGCGGGCGGATGGTTTATTCTGTACGCCAAAGCGAATGCCGGCGCCGGGCACAACTATGCCGCTATCGACAGCCTGCATACCTTCGGGCGTGCCCTGGGCATTTTCACGAAAACCGTGGTCGACTTGTTCCTCTTCCGGGCCAACGAACCGTTCACCAGCGTTTATTCGTGGCTGGTTTTACTCATCCTGGGCTTTGCGGTATCCCGTATCCGGAAGATGGAATGGAACGACACCATCCGGAAATGGGGCATCTTTTTCCTGCTTGATGCAGTGGTGGTGTTTGCCGTGATTATGCTTTCGCGATGGACGTTTCTGAACAACGTACCACGACGGTATTTTACCTGCACGTATATCTCCCTGTCGTTTGTGGTGTTGCTGGTTTTCGATAATGGACACTTACGTGGAAAGCAGCTGAAAATGTGGCAAGCCTTTATTGCCCTGACGGTCGTCATTGGCGGGGCGGGCACTATCTATAACCTGAAATACATTTGGCCCGGTACTTTAACACCCAAGGTGAAGGTCGTGGGTGAATTTAAACAACTGGGGAAAATCGGGGTGATTGCGGAGTATTGGAATTCGTACATTACGTCGTGTGTCGATCCGGAAATGATTAAAGCAACGCCTCACGATACCACCTGGGCAGTAAAAAGCCGGGAGCAGGTGAAGGAAGTTTTTGAGCAAAAAAACATCTACGTCATCCGGGATATGTGGCTGAAGAGTTTCCCGGATACCCTAAAGGAATTTGGACATACCCTGCTGAAAGACGGGGAGCCGTTTCATATCGGCGATTGCGATGTGTGCAAGTACGCGAAGACGGAATGATTGTTTCATTTCTGTTGTTTTATACCCATACGGGTATACCTGGGGTGGTTTGAGTATTTATTATACCCGTACGGGTATGTTTCTATATTAAAATCACTATTTTATACCCGAACAGGTATAATTAACCAGAATAATGTTATTTTTATACCCGAACAGGTATATTATGGATAGTAAGAAGGTACATCAATTTGTTAAGGAGAAACGAAAGGCTTTGGGGTTAACCCAGGAAGAACTTTCGTTTAAAGCCGGTGTCGGCCTGCGGTTTGTCCGTGAGCTCGAACAGGGTAAATCAACTTTGCAAATGAACAAGGTGAATCAGGTACTTAAACTTTTTGGGTACGAACTGGGCCCGGTTCCTGTCGACAGAAATGATTTGATCCATGAAGGAAGCTAACGTTTACATGCATGATAATTTGGCTGGCTTGCTCATTGAAGATGAAAATGGGTATCGCTTTCAATACAGCCGGGCCTACCTTGAGCTGGACGACCCTGAACCGGTTAGTCTGACTTTGCCGTTAACCAAAGACGCATACCATAGTCCGGTGTTGTTTCCGTTTTTCGACGGATTGATTCCGGAAGGCTGGCTGCTGGATATCGCTGAACGAAACTGGAAGCTCAATCCCCGCGACCGAATGGGGATTCTGCTCGCTACCTGCCGTGATTGTATTGGTGCTGTTTCCATTCACCCCGTTGAAACCGATCGCGTATGAGCAGGTGTTTGTATTGCTATAAAGAACTCACCTACGACGAGCTGAAACAGCCAGCCGGAAAAGCTGGTTATCACACAGCCTGCAGCCGGAAGCTTTTTGGAAAGGCAGTTCCTCCGGAGTTACCCTATACCGAAAATGACATCCTTAGGTTGGCTGAGCAGGTTGTGCGAAGTCAAAAAATTGTGACCGGCGTGCAACCCAAGTTGTCGCTGGGGATTGAAAAGATGAAGGAGAAGGATGCGCCGGATCGGTTTACAATCATTGGACTGTGGGGAGAATACATTCTGAAACCCCAGACAGAGCATTTTTCGCATTTACCCGAAATTGAAGACCTCACCATGCATTTAGCCGAGGCAGCGCGAATCAGTACAGTTAACCATGGATTGATTTACTTACGATCGGGCCAGCTTGCTTACATAACGAAACGGGAAGATCGGAACCGGGGCAAAAAGCTGCATATGGAGGACATGTGTCAGTTAACTGAGCGATTGACCGAGCACAAGTACAAAGGTTCGTACGAGCAAATAGCCAAAGCAATACTCAAATATGTTGCTCATCCCGGATTGGATGTGGTCAACTTTTATGAGCAGGTCGTTTTTAGTTTTCTGACGGGAAATAACGACATGCATCTGAAGAATTTTTCCTTGCTAAAGGATGACCAGCGAAACTACAACCTTTGTCCTGCTTACGATATGGTGGCATCGGAGTTGGTAGTAGAAGGTGATACTGAAGAGTTAGCTCTCAACCTGAATGGGAAAAAGCGGAAATTGAAGCGAAGTGATTTTGAAACGGCCATGCTGAGAGCCGATATTGATGCCAAGGTCATTGCCAATATTTTTAAGCGTTTCACGCGAATCTTGCCCAAATGGCACGAATGGGTCGATACGAGTTTTCTTACCGAAGATTTAAAGAATGCCTATCACGAAATGCTCGACCGGAAAGCGAGACAGCTGGAACTTGTGTCAGGTAAGGAGTCAACTGAAGTCTAACGGGCTGTGTCCGATCGTGTTTTTCCTCTCTTCCTCGTGAAAGTCCGGTGATTATATTGATTGTTTTATAGCTTTGCCATTCAGAAAAAATGTTCGATAAAGCCGAACAATTGATGAAGGGGATTGAGGCTATGGTAGCCCAGTCGGTTGAAGAAACGGAGCAATGACACCATGACAAAGACGATTAAAAATCAAAAGAATATACTGGATAAATTGAACATCGGGAAGCTCAATCCCATGCAGGAAGAGGCTCATCTGGCCATTCGTTCCTGCTCTGATGTTATTCTGCTTTCGCCTACCGGAACCGGAAAAACACTGGCTTTCCTGTTGCCGATTATTGAAGAACTGAATGCGGCGTGTGACGAAGTTCAGGTTTTGATTATTGTTCCTTCACGGGAATTGGCGATTCAGATTGAACAGGTTACCCGGGAGATGGGGACCGGTTACAAAACGAATGCGGTATACGGAGGGCGCGCAGGCTCGAAGGATAAGATTGATTTGAAACACCGGCCCGCTATTCTGATTGGTACGCCGGGCCGGATTGCCGACCACCTGAGGAGGGAAACGTTTTCGGCGGAACATATTCGGGTACTTGTGCTCGATGAGTTCGACAAATCGCTGGAGATTGGCTTTGAGACGGAAATGAGTGAAATTGCGGCATTGCTGCCGAAGGTTCAAAAAAGAGTGTTGACATCGGCTACGCAGGACGTGCGCATTCCCAAATTTGTGGGACTGAAGAATCCAACTATTGTCGATTATCTCCACGAAGGCACACCGCAGTTGAAGGTGAAAAGCATCCTTTCTCCTTCAAAAGATAAACGGGAGACGCTGGTCGAGGTGCTTGCTCATATTGGCAATCAGCCGGGAATTATATTTTGCAATTTCAAGGATACGATTCAACAGGTAAGTGATTTTCTTACCGAACGGAAGATTAGTCACGGCTGCTTTTACGGCGGAATGGAACAAATCGATCGGGAAAGGGCGCTCATCAAGTTTCGTAATGGCACGCACCAACTGATTGTTGCCACCGACCTGGCGGCAAGAGGCATCGATGTTCCGGAGATAAAATTCATTATTCATTATGAACTGCCTCACCGGAATCATGAGTTCATTCACCGGAACGGACGAACAGCCCGGATGCATAATGAAGGAACCGCTTATATTCTGCAGTCGGAGCATGAAAATATACCGGATTTTATTCAGGACTTGAATCCTGACCGTTTTAAGAGCAGCGAATTGAAGAGAGCTTCCGTGACTGCGGTGCCCCGATGGAGAACTCTTTATATTTCGGGGGGAAGGAAAGATAAAATTTCAAAAGGAGACATTGCCGGATTATTTCTAAAACAGGGTCAACTCGGCAACGACCAATTGGGAACGATAGAAATAAAACAAGACTGCGCTTTTGTTGCGGTTGAGAAGTCAAAAGCGAGTCAGATTATTCAATTACTAAACAACAGCAAGCTTAAAAAGAAGAAAGTACGCATAAGTTTGGTTTAGCTTCACAGTGCATCTGCTTTAACCACTGTTTTTTCTCTGTTCATCATGAAAGTCCGGCGATTATGCTGATTATTTTATAAATTTGCCCTTCAGAAAAAAAATCCGGAAGGAATGCTAGATAAAATCGAACAACTGAAGAAAGAGATTGAAGCCATGGTGGCTCAGTCGGCTGATGAGGTGGAACAATTGCGTATTAAATACCTCAGCAAAAAAGGAGAGGTTTCAAAACTTTTTGCTGAATTCCGGAATGTTCCGGCTGAGCAAAAACGCGAAGTTGGACAAGCCATTAATACCCTGCGGGATTTTGCCCAGGAACGCCTTGATGTTTTGCGAAGTGGTGTTCAGGAGCAAAAAGACAGTTCAGTTGGCGTTGATTTGACCCTTCCGGGCGAATCGATGAAACTGGGAACCCGTCATCCGCTTTCCATTGTGCGAAATGAGATTCTCGATATTTTCAAGCGACTGGGTTTTGTGGTTTCTGAAGGTCCTGAAATTGAAGATGACTGGCACGTTTTCTCGGCGTTGAACTTCCCTGAGGAACATCCCGCGCGCGACATGCAGGATACATTCTTTATTCAGCGGAATCCGGATGTTCTGCTGCGTACGCATACTTCATCGGTGCAGGTGCACGACATGGAAGAGATGGAACCGCCGATTCGGACGGTTACTCCGGGACGTGTTTTCCGGAACGAAGCAATTTCGGCACGTGCTCATTGTATGTTCCACCAGATTGAAGGTTTGTATATCGACGAAAATGTATCGTTTGCCGACCTGAAACAAACGCTGCTTTATTTTGCCCAGGAACTGTTCGGTGAGGGAACAAAAATCCGGATGCGTCCGTCGTACTTCCCGTTTACCGAGCCATCGGCTGAGATGGATGTGTCATGTTCCATCTGTGGCGGCGAAGGATGTAATGTTTGTAAGTATACCGGCTGGCTGGAAATTCTTGGTTGCGGTATGGTCGATCCCAATGCGTTGGAATCGTCCGGTATCGACAGTCGAAAATACACCGGCTTTGCCTTTGGAATGGGAATCGAGCGCATTGCCATGCTGAAGTATGGAATCAACGATTTGCGTCTGTACTTCGAAAATGATGTACGCTTTCTGAATCAATTTAAATCGGCACACTAAGAAATTTATCATATAGAGAAAGAAAGGCTGCCCATTTTAGGCAGCCTTTTTCATGCGAAATATATGATAACAGGTTCTCAAAATGCGGCAAATAATCCAACGTTGACAATCCCCCGGTAGCCAAATCCTCCTTCGAGAAAGGCTCCAAAACCACGGCCGACTTTTATTCCCAACGCATTAATCTGGAAATTGATGGTTCCTTCGTTCACCGTGTTCGGCGTATCGCCTGAACTGTTGGGCGTATATTCCTGGTTGATTTGGGTAAACCCAATACCGATTCCTGAATAAAGTTTGAAAGCCGGATTGGCTACATAGTTGAAATCAGCCCGGGCGGCAAATGTGTAAAACGATTTGTCGGTTGTTCCGACCTGCTGGTCTCCTGATACAGCATCGGCTGTCATCGACTGGTAGGTGAAGTCGGCTCCCAACGAAAAGCGTTTGGTCAGATAGTATTTGTAGCTGGCACCGTACGCTGCTGAAATGTCTTTGTTTTCCTCTTTGTAATAACCCATTGTAAACGTTGTGGTTAAAACGCTGGTGTAAAGGTCGAGGATGTCGTTGGTGGTAAGGGCTCCGGCACTTACTGAGAACTCGTGCTTCCGGTCGCGTGCCTGTGTACTGCCTATGATAAAGGATAGCAGCATCATAAGGGTGATTAGTCGTTTCATGGTTATTGGTTGTTGGTTTTCAATAGATAACGTTATAAAAAGCTCTTTTCGTGTGTAATTACACAAAAAAACGAAAGACCACCCGGAGGTGATCTTTCTGTATTCTAATATTTTATTGGTATTGGAAGGTTATTCCGGTTTCAGATTATTCATTGCCTTTTCGGCCAGCTTGAAGGCCTCTTGAGATGTTACTTTGCCCGAAGCTCCTACCAGATAATTTCCTTTCCACAACAGGTAAACGGTACCATTAAAGGGATCGTTTATGGTGTATTCTCCCTCTTTGGTTCCGATGGTCTCAGCCTGACTAAACTCCTGGTATTTTTTCATAGTTTCGGCTGCAGCTTCCTTATCTTTCTTATGCATAATGAAAAGTGTGAAATCACCTTCGCTGCCGGTATATTTTGCCCTGAAAGCCGATCCCATCATGCTTAAACCCATAAAATTAGTAGAGACATACTGCTGTGAATGTGGTACTCTGTTTTCTTGCGGAAAAGCAGCATACTGAGCCGGTAGCTTCGGATTTTTGCACAAGGTAGGCGCCATTTGTTGTGCGACTTTCATTAGTAACGCTTCTCCGGCATCGTCTACATTGTACGTATTCATCTTTACGTAGTATTTTCCTGTCGTGAAGTTTAGTGTGGCATCATCATAGTGACCTTCCAGGCCAATAGATTTGGTGTCGGCTGATGCCGGACGTTCCATACTGTAAATGCCGTATGCATGAACCGGATCGTGTTGGTCGTAAATTTCTATGGTCAGCTCGGCATCTCCCTTTTTGTATTCTGCGACGTACAGCTTTTCGAATGCATAACTGAAGTAGAATTCCGAGGCTCCGTCGATGCGTTCGAACAGGTTGTCGCGATTGTAGGTTTTTACGTCACCATCGCGTTGCCAACCATCGACGTCAGGAAATTCGACATTTTCAGCGAAAGCTAAAACCGGAAATAAGAGGACGAGCAGAATCAATGATTTCTTTGACATGAATTAAAAAGTTTAGCGTTAAAAATTCCGGGAATGATCACTGAATCATTCCCGGATAGTTGAAGGTTAATTGATTTATGATTATACCAGGAATTCTCCCGGAATATTCCGGATACGGGCAATATCGGCCACCCGTTCGCCTACATTCAAACCATTTGGGCAAGTAACGGTACATTCGTCGCAGTTGGCGCACGGATTTTCCGGAAGCGAAAGGGCTGCTACTGTTTCGTATGCTTTGGCCGGATAACTGTAACCGTAGTTGTACATATACGAACGCATCAAATCGGGGATGGGCAGGTTTTGCGGACACTGGCCACTGCAACTTTCACAACCGTGGCAATACAAGCCCACCTCGTTGGAAGCCAACTGGAGATCGCTCATTTCCTTTGCATCCAATTTAATATCGGAAGCAACCGACCAGTTTTCCATCAGCATTTCGTAAGTGGTAAAGCCGGGAATGCAGGTATGAACATCCGGATTGGAAAGGGCCCATTTTAAGGCCGCTTTACAGTTCACCGGTTTTTGTTTTTCCTTGTCGAGGAAACCTCCGGCCATGTTCTTCATCCCGATGACACCCAAACCTGCTTCGTTGGCCCTTTTCAGGGCTTTGTGCAGCTTTTCGTCTTTCGCCAGACGGAAGTTATAGGAGGTTAAAACGACTTCGTAGATTTTGCTGTCTACTGCCGCATTGATGACCTCTGCCATGTTGGTATGAGTTGTCACTCCCAAATGTTTGGCTTTGCCTTCTGCCTTGGCTTTTTTCAAAGCTGCCAGGTAGCGTGGATCGAGTGTATAATCCTTGTCGTTGGCAGCATGCAGATAAAGAATGTCGACGTGGTCCATCTTCAGTCTCTTCAGACTGATGTCGAGCATTTCCATGAATTTTTCAGTGGAGATGCCTCCGCGGTCAGGATGGATTTTTGTGGAAACGATGAAGGAATCGCGCGGTTTGTCTTTGAAAAATTCACCAACCATCTCTTCATTTCGGCCACCCTGGTAGCCATGGGCCGTGTCGAAATGTTTGATACCCATCTGGTAGGCAGCTTTCAGTATGTTGGGATTGTCAGCACGCATAACGCCCATGCTGACAACAGGAAGTTCGATGCCGGTATTACCCAGTTTGCGGGTGATGACTTTTTTGTCGGCTTTCGAAGAAGCCCTTGCATTTTCGGGAGTGAAAGCAACGGCAGTTGTTAATCCGGCCGTAGCAGCTGCTCCCAGCCGTAGAAAATGACGGCGGTCTAGTTTCGGTTGAGCCATGACGTGTTTCGTTAGGTTAATTCGCACTTAAGTTATAAAAAATACCTGTTATTCAGTTTGTATCATTTTTACGGAAAAACTGAATTAATCGATATAGACGGTGATACTGCCTTTAATCGTATAAGTGAGGGTTAGTGTGATGGGGGTTGAATTTGCAGTGCCGCTTAGCGTCATGGTAGCAGTATGCGGACTGTTTTTCATCATTAGTTGCAATTTGTTTAATCCGGCTGTTTCCGGATCAATGGTTTGTTCCTGGTTTTGAATATCGGCAAGGATCATGTTGGTGGCGGTTGCCAATATCTCTGCACCGTTTCCTGAACCATCTGCAACACTGAGTGAGGCTGTAATTAATTCCTGGTTTTCAGGACCATTGAAATTTGTGATGATGTACTTGATTTGTTTTACTTCAATACTCTTGATTTTTCCGTCAAATTCATCGAAAGCTTTGTTGTAATCGGTTGCCTTCAGCACAACTGATTCCGAGAATTCTTCCGTTTCATTGTTGACAACGATGGCCTGGGTGAAGCTGAAATCCTGCGTTTCTTCGGAAGTGAGATCTTCTTCGTCACTGGATTTGCTGCATGACGTGAATGCGAAAATGCATATGCACATCAGCATGAGCGGGATGTACCATTTGATTTTCATGTTAAAGGTTGTATTGGTTTCCGGTTAGGTAATACAAGTTACGCTGATACTGTCAGAAACAAAAGAAAGGCAGCATTCAATTGAGCAGGTTTTGTGAACTGTAGCTGCCCGCATTTGGGGATGCTGTTTTGAGATCAAAAAAAGCACCTTCCCCGAAAGGAAGATGCTTCAACGATAAAAACTAACTAAACCAAACTAAACTATTTTACAAATATCTGGTAACCCCAGGGAGCAAGCTTGAAAATGCCGTTTAACGTACGTTCTTGTCCGGTAAAGGCTTCTTTGAATGTTCCTTCCGGGAAAGAGCCGGTAATTTCGAATGATACCGGATCCGGGGAGAGGTTAAATACAGATACTACCTGGTTGCCATTATTTTTGCGGGAGAATGTGAGCACTTTTGGCATGGCTGAATTTTCCAGCGTAACGAAGTCGCCGCCTGAGTTACCATTCCAAAGTGCATTATTATCTTTTTTCAGCTGGATAAGTTTGTGGAAGAAATTGCTCATGGACAGATCGCTCCAATCGATTTCATCTTTTTCAAAGAATGAGAGACGCTTGTGCAATCCTGCTTCCTGACCACTGTAAATAAGCGGCATTCCGGGAACGACAAAGGTCAGTGCCGAGAAGGTTTTTACTGCATCACCCAGGCGTTCGTATGCGGTACCATTCCATGAGTTTTCATCGTGGTTGGTGGTGAAGATCATCGGATAGGAGCCTTTGGGATATGCGGCATATGTTTTCTCGTAGTAATTTATAATATCGGTTGCATTTTTCTTCCCTTTGTAAAGCTCATTCATGATGTGGAGGAAAGGCCATCCGTAATTGGCATTGAATGCTTTCTTCAATAGGTTCATGTTATCCGCATCTTCGGCCAGCATGAAAACGGGTTTGATGGCATCCAATTCGGCACGAGCCTGGTTCCAAAAGTCAACCGGAACACTACCGGCCACATCACAACGATATCCATCGATGTTAGCTTCCTTTACCCAGTATTTCATAGCGTCAATCATGGCGGCGCGCATGTTCGGGTTGTTGTAATTCAAATCAGCTACGTCGGTCCAATCCGGAACGGGCGAGATAATGTGTCCCAGTGAATCCTGTGTGTACCAGTCGGGATGTTCAGTAATCCATTTGTTGTCCCAGCCAGTGTGGTTGGCCACCCAGTCGAGCAGCACATGGAAACCCATCTCGTGGGCTTTATCTACCAAATGTTTGAAATCAGCTAAATTCCCGAATTCCGGATTTACGCCTTTATAATCCTGAACTGCATAGTACGAACCTAATGTGCCCTTGCGGTTCTTTTTGCTGATGGGATTGATCGGCATAATCCAAAGAATATCTACACCTAGCTTTTTCAAACGAGGGAGGCTCTTTTCGAAAGCGGCGAACGTTCCTTCTTTGGTATATTGACGAATATTTACCTCATAAATGGTTGCATCGCGGGACCAATCAGGAAAGATAGCTTCTGACTTAACAGAACCAGCAGCAGCTTTTTCAGTGGCTGCTTTCTCGGTTTTCTTCTTCGATGTGCCGTTGCATGCGGTAAAAAACACCCCAGCCATCAGGGTCATTACCAGTAAGTTTCTTAATCTAAGCATCACTTTCTTTTTTATAATAACGATTAATTCAGTTGTATGGTCACTTCATCACTCATCTTCCATGGGAAATGAATAACGAGATTATCATCTTTTAATTCAGCAGAATAATCTGATTGTTCTTTATTCTCGTTGACCGGAATTTGAACATTGTCAACCTGTACCGTATTGATAACTCCTGCATGATGAACAACCAGTTGCATCTCCCTGTTTTTCGGCGCACCGGAATAATGTCCGCCATCACGCGTGAAGCGGAATGTCATGCCATTTTTGTTTGACCTCTGCGTGAAGTGCAGCAATTCATACTCGCCTTTTTGGTAAGCATCCCGCGTATGACCATCGTCTTCGTACATTGTGTATTCAGCTTGTTTTATTTCAGGCGAATGGTAATAGTCAACCGTCAGTTGTTGGCTTGAATACTGATTGGTAGAATAGAACACCGGTACCGATGGAATAAAGCTTCCGGCTTTGACAAATACCGGAATGGTTGAGTCGTTCAAATTATAATGAACCCAGCCATTACCATCATATTCCTTTCCGGTGAAATAATTGAACCAGGTACCGCGCGGGAGTAAAATATCCTTTGACTTTTCGCCTGCTTCCAACACCGGCGAAACGAGAAAAGCATCACCCCAATAATACAGGTCGTTGTTGGACCAGTATTTTTTGGGATAAGCCGATTTGTAAAAAACGGGGGAGGCCAGCGGTTCTCCTGTTACGCTTTGTCGCCATGCCAAGGTATAATTATAGGGCATCAACCGGTAGCGCAGTTTAATGAAATGACGCACGATCGTTTGCGTTGAATCGGAATAGTGAATGGGTTCGGGTGGTGCTGTTCCCGAGTGTGGCCGGAATATAGGATTGAATACGCCAAACTGTAGCCAACGACGATACAATGCTTCGTCCTTTTTTCCAATGGAGAAGCCACCCAAATCGGAGCTGGCGTAGGGAATCTGGCACATACTCATGCCCAGCATGACGGGAACCTGCGCTTTCAAGCCGGCCCAGGTGTGCCCCACGTCACCCGACCACGGGAAGCTGGAGTAGCGCTGCGAACCGGCAAATCCGGCACGGTTGAGGTGGAACAACCGTACATCCGGGTAGTTGGCGGCGTATTTGTCATGCAGCATTTTACTCCAGACGAGGCCGTATGCATTTTTCACATCGTTGGCTTTTCCGTTGATGAAAACCAGGTTGGACGGCAGTGTTTCGGGTTCACCCAAATCGCCCCACCAACCGGAAACGCCATTTTTAATTTGTTTGTTGTATTTCTTCCAGAACCAATCCTGTGCTACCGGATCGAACATATCGATGAGGCCGGCTTTTCCGAAGTAAAAGTTCTTGATGATACCGGTTTTGCCACTTTCGTCATCGGCCAGGATGCCTAAGCTGTCGGCTTCCGGGAAGTTTTTAGACGATTGCAGAATGTAAGGTTCGGTAATGAGGATCGTGTGAACGCCTTCCTTTTTGAAATCGGCGATCATTTTCTTTGGTGTCGGCCAGTTCTGTTTGAACCAGTCGAGGTCGCCCATGCGCCAGTCTTTTTCTCCCTGGCCAAACCAATAGAGGTCAAGGATAATTCCGTCGAGCGGATAGCCGGCCATTCGCATACTGTCGACCATATTTCGGGCCTGCTGCTCGGTTTGGTAGCCGAAGCGCGATTGTAGGTTGCCCAGTGCCCAACGGGGAGGCATGGGCTGTGTTCCGGTTAAATGTGCCAGCGAATGGTGCAGTTTTTCGAAAGTTTTCCCCGCCAGGAAATAATAAACCAATTGACCACCGGTTGCTCCCAGTTCCATCGTGTTCGCATTCTTCTTTCCTAAGTCTGCATAACCGATGGACGGGTTGTCGAACAGAATACCGTATTCGTTGGATGACACAAAATAGGGAACCGAGAAATTCAGGTTCTCTTCGCCCCAGCCGTAACCGTAGTGGGCTTCGTTGTTGAGGCGCAGACGGTAACCTCTTCTATTCATGGAAATGGCCCGCTCTCCTCCACCGAAAATCATTTCACGTGGCTGTAGCCGGAAACGGAAACCAGCTGTATCCTGTTTGGAAAAAGTTGCTTTTTGAACGGCAATGGTATCGGTTGTTCCTTTGCGGATGAAAGCGATTTGAAGCGGGTTCCTCAGGACCGAAATTTGAAGCGAAGGCAGGTTCATGGTAACAGAATTCTTGTCTTTCCTGACAGTTACACCTGCTGTATCAGGATGAGCAACGACTGCATACGATCGTTGCAACTCTCCGTTTTCGGTCAAAGCTACACGCACCATTTTCGGTCCGAAAGGTGTCAATGTCAGAATACCTTCATTGGTGGAAATACGCAATTGTCCATTGGCGTAAACCGATGAACGGTACTGAGGATTAAAAAAAGAATTCTCCCCTGCCATGAGGGGAGAAATCAAAGCTAACTGTAAAAATAAAACCGCAAGTTGTTTTACATACTTCACTGCGATATGCTTTTTAGTTCTGTTACTTTTTCAATTCAATAATCATGGGCGACATGGCCGGAACCGTGATGGTTGACAAGTCGGTAATGTTATCACCACTAACTACATCATGTCCACTGTTATATCCGTTCATGATTTCAGCAAAGCGTGCTGTTGACAGAGATTTGGCTTCGGTGTTTTTGTTCAGAATGACCATAACCATGCCTTTGTCGTTGTAACGGAAATAGACATAAATGTTGTCATGCGGAATGAAGTGCATTAGTTTACCATGTTCTACCACTTCATTCGATTTCCGCCAGTTGACCAGTTTTTTGACAAACTCCTGGGCGGTCTTTTGCTGCACTGTCAAGCCTTCGCCAGTGAAAGCATTTACTTTATCACCAGCCCATCCGCCGGGGAAGTCTTTCCGTTTGAAGCCGTCACCTTCGCCATTGGCACCACCGGTACTCAGGATTTCTGTTCCGTAGTAAATCTGCGGAATGCCACGTGTGGTTAAAATATAAGCTATTCCCAACTTAAACTTGCCGAGATTTTCACCGATGCTCGAGAAGAAACGTTCGGTATCGTGGTTGTCGGCAAAAACCACGAGGTTGTCCGGATCCGGGTACAAAAAGTCCATGGCCAGTGTCCCGTAAAGCGGCATCCAGCTGTTGCCGGTAAGCGACTTGGTGAGTGCATCCTGTATGGGGAAATCCATCAGGCTGGGAAGACATGATTTGTAACCGTTCGGATTTTTCTTGCCCCGTTGCCAGTAGGAAACGATGGCGGGTGAAGTGTCCCATTCTTCTCCGACAATGTTGAAATTTGGGTATTCTGTCATGATGCGGCAAGTCCATCGTGCCATCATATGCATATCGGGAAAAGAATAGGTATCCATGCGGATGCCGCTTAGTCCGGCATATTCAATCCACCAGATGGAATTCTCAATCAGGTAATTGGCCACATACGGGTTTTTCTGATTCAAATCGGGCATCGAAGGTACGAACCAGCCGTCGTACATTTGGTTGTAATCTTCTTTCGATACATGCGGGTCTTGAGCCACGGTTTTCTGGAAGTTGCACAGTTCATAATTCGGATAACCGTTGAGCCAGTCTTTCATTGGCATGTCTTTCATCCACCAGTGGGAGGAACCAATGTGGTTGAACACCATATCCATGATAAGACCAATCCCTTTTGCCTTTGCTTTCGCTGAAAGCTCTGCATATTCCTTGTTGGTTCCCATGCGCGGGTCAACCTTGTAAAAATCAGTGGTTGAGTAACCATGGTAGGAATATTTGGGCTGATTATTTTCCAGTACGGGGTTTAACCAGATTTGCGTGTATCCCTGTTTGGCAATGTAACCAAGGTGATCGATTACCCCCTGGATGTCGCCTCCGTGACGGCCATTGGGATCGCTCCGGTCTGCCTTTTCAAGCATTCCATCCATCGAGTCATTCGACGGATTGCCATTGGCAAAACGGTCGGGCATGATTAGATACATGACATCACTATCCGAAAAACCTTTTCGTTCAGCTGAGCCTTTTCGCCTCTTCAACAGCTTGTAAGTATACTGTTGAACGGTTTTCCCTTTTTGGGTGAAAAGAATAGGGAATGAGCCCGGCTTCACTGTGTCGGCGAGCATCAGATCGATGAACAGGTAGTTGGGGTTTTCCACGGAAGTGACACCTTCTACCCGAACACCCGGATAATCGATTTTTACTTTCGTATCCGAGATATTCTGTCCGTGCACCATCAGTTGCAGGTGCGGATTTTTCATTCCGGCCCACCAGTTTGGCGGTTCAACCCGGTCAAGTTTAGGTTTTACGGCTGCCTGTGTTGCTAACGTCGTTAGCAACATCAGGGCGATCAACGCTAATAGATTTCTATACCTTGGCATTGTTTTAAGATTTGGTGATTAGGCTTTGGTGTTCAACCTCGAGGTTTTGATTGCCCTCTAGTGTGTAATCATTTCCGTAAATATTCAGCGGACAAGCGACATCCGAATGGTTCTCGATGTATACCGTTCCCTGACTGGCTTTAATTTGGAGCCAGGCGCCCCGGAAGTTGATGCGGAATGCATACGATTTCCAGGATTTATTAATGAAGGGATTCAGTACAACGCGACCATCGCGTACACGCATACCACCAAAACCCATCACAAAGGCCATCCAGGTTCCACCCATGGAGGTAATGTGGCAGCCTTCGTCGGTGTCGCTGTTGTAGTCATCGATATCAAGACGAGCAGTACGCAGGTACATTTCGTAGGCTTTTTCCTCTTTACCTAACGTTGAGGCCAAAATGGTATGGATACAGGGCGAAAGCGAAGATTCGTGAACCGTGATAGGCTCGTAGAAATCGAAGTGACGCCTGATGGTCTCCTTGTCGAATTCATTTTCGTACAGAAAAATGCTTTGCAGTGTATCGGCCTGCTTGATGTAGCATGAACGCAAAATCCGATCCCACGACCAGTTTTTATTCAACGGACGTTCTTCTGCCGGAAGCTGGGCAGCAGGAGTCAGATCTTTGTCGAGGAATCCATCCTGCTGGAGGAAAACACCGCGTTTTTCATCAAACGGGAAATACATCTTCTCAATGATGTCGGCCCACTTGCTCAGTTCTGTTGTTTCGTCAAGATTCCATTTTTTAACCAGCTCAGCATATGTGTCGGCATGATTTTTTTTCATGAAATCAATAGCCTCCAGTGTATACCGAAGTGTCCACTGAGCCATGCGGTTGGTGTGGAAGTTATTGTTGACGTTATTTTCGTATTCGTTCGGACCGGTAACGCCGAGCATCACATATTTCTGTTTGGCTTCGGACCAGTTCACGCGCTGTGCCCAGAAACGGGAGATGCCGAGTAATACTTCAAATCCGTAAGGTGCGAGATAGTCCTGGTCGCCGGTGTATCGGATGTAATCGTAAATGGCAAAGGCGATGGCACCATTACGGTGAATTTCTTCGAAGGTGATTTCCCATTCATTGTGACACTCTTCACCATTCATGGTTACCATGGGATAAAGGGCTGCACCGTTTTTGAAACCGAGTTTCTCGGCGTTTTCAATGGCTTTTTGCAAGTGCTTGTGGCGGTAAAGCAACAGGTTGCGCGAAACATCCTGTGGAGCTGTAGCCAAGTAAAATGGCACACAATAGGCTTCGGTATCCCAGTAGGTGGAACCGCCGTACTTTTCTCCGGTAAATCCTTTGGGCCCAATGTTCAAACGCTCGTCTTCACCGGTATAGGTTTGATTCAACTGGAAGATGTTGAAACGAATTCCCTGCTGAGCCGATACATCGCCTTCGATAATGATATCGCTAGTCTCCCATTTTACTGCCCAGGCGTCAATCTGTTCTTTTAGCATCCGGTCAAAGCCTTTTGCATAAACCGCGTTTAGCAACTCTTTGGCTCTCGTCTGAAGACCTTTTTTCGGGTGATATTCTGATGAGAGGTTGACACCGAATTTCTCGATGGTAATTTCATCTCCTTCAGATACCTTTACAGTGAATGTGTTAGCGATGTATTTATTCCGCTCTTCGGTGGCGGCATCAACTTTTATTTCCTCGCCGTTTTTCAGCACCCTGAATTTCATTCCCGAGGTGACGTGGAAAAAAGTTTTCCGTACTTCGGCAGTAACGTAACCTTCTCCTCCGTTCACTTCTTTGCCAACTTCGTCCCAGAATTTTTCGTCGTAATTGGAATCTTCATTCTTAACATCGAAATCGACATACGGACGAAGGGTAATTTCACCTGAAAAATTAGTTGCTTTCAACGAGTAACGAATGACTCCGGTGGCTGAATCGACAATACTGAGTAGTCGTTGCGAATGGATGGAAACCTCTTCTCCGGAAGGAAGTTTAGCCGCTACTGTACGGGTAAGATGCCCCTCCTTCATGTTGAGTTCGCGACGGAAAGATTTCACTTCAGCCTGACCCAGATCGAGTACGTTGTTGTTTATGCGCACATCAATGCCCAACCAGTTGGCTGCGTTCAGTACTTTGGCAAAATATTCAGGATAACCGTTTTTCCACCATCCCACACGGGTTTTGTCGGGATAGTAAATGCCCGCGACATAATTACCCTGGAGGGTTTCACCAGAATATTGCTCTTCGAAATTAGCCCGATGGCCCATTCGGCCATTGCCGAGACTCATCACGCTTTCTGAAATCTTATTGTATTCCGGGTGAAATTTGTCCTCTACAATTTTCCACTCGTCATTGATCAGGTACTGTTTCATGTGTTTATAAATTATTCTTTAAGACCACACGAAACTCGCCATATACCATCAGGCATTTGATCATGGCGCGTTTCATTTTCCGTTTGGTTTATCAAGTTCCATCCTCGTGTTTCTCAGACGAACTTCTATTTCACTTTTCTATCGGGTGACTACTTGATTGATAAATAGTCAGTATCTTATTTAGTCGAACTTCAGTTTCTCAATGGTCATCTCTTCAAAACCCGGAATGACAAAATCCGCGTTCTTCAGGTTGTCGGGATGTCCGATACCGATAACATGCATTCCGGCATTACGGGCAGCTTCGATTCCCGCCTGTGCGTCCTCGAAAACCACACAGTCACCTGACTCAACGCTAAGTGCCTCTGCACCCTTCAGGAATACTTCCGGATCGGGTTTCGCTTTCGATACGCTGTTCCCATCGATGATGGCATCGAACATGTGAGTTAAACCGATTTGTTTCAGGATTAACGGTGCGTTTTTACTGGCCGATCCCAGTGCGATCCGGATTCCGTTCTCTTTTAGTTTTTTCAGGAAATCTTCCACCCCGGGAAGTATTTCATCCGGATTCATTCGCTGGATGTAGCCGACATAGTTTTCATTCTTTTGGGCTGCGAGTTGTTCTTTTCGTTTGTCATCCAGTTCGATACCGCCAATTTCGAGCAGAATCTCCAGCGAACGTACCCGACTCACACCTTTCAGCCGTTCATTGTCGGCTTCGGTGAAATCAAATCCCAGTTCCTGTGCCAATTCTCTCCACGCAATGAAATGATACTTAGCGGTATCAACTACTACCCCGTCCAGATCGAACAAACAAGCTTTTATCTGTGTCATGAAAATTATTCGATGGTTAAAACTTCGTGTTTTTTCACTTTTACAAAAAATACGGTTGCGGCACCAAGCAACATGGATACACCGCAGATGATCATCATATAAATGGCATGGTTGCCAAAAATGTCGCGCACGAGGGTTGCTCCCACAATTCCTGAAATGATTTGCGGGCCTGCAATCGTGAAGTTGAAGATTCCCATGTAAACGCCCATCTTATCTGCCGGAAGTGCATCGGACAGGAGGGAGTAAGGCATGGCCAGAATCGCTGCCCAGGCAATACCAATACCCACCATCGATATTAGTAACGAATTGGGAGTGTTGAGGAAATACATGGAAATGTAGCCTATTCCACCCAATGCCAGTGCCAGTGAATAGGTTGATTTTCTTCCAATCACGCTGGCAATTTTGGTCATTACAATGGAGAACAGGGCGGCGAAGAGGCTGTATGCACCAAATAAAATGCCAACCCAGTTTCCGGCTTCATTGTAAGCAGCCGATGAAGAATCTCCGATTGGAGTTCCATAGACATGCTGGGCAACTGCCGGAGTGGTGTAAACCCACATTAAGTAAAGGGCGAACCATGAGAAAAATTGAACGATAGCCAATTGAGCCATCGTTTTAGGCATTTTAACAAAAAGCTCAAAAAAGTTTTTCAGATTGGTGAGCAACGATTTTTTCTCTGTTTTAGCATTTTGCCATACTTCGTAATCCAGGTCATTCTGCTCACAGTACTCTTCCGGAGGGTATTCCTTTGTGCGGAACACAGTCCAGAGGACTGATGCCAACAAGATACCTCCACCAATGTAAAAGGACCAGATAACTGAGGGAGGTACCTCACCGCTGGGAGCTGTATTCCGAACATGCAGAATATTCGTCAGAAAATACGGCAATACTGAGCCGATGACTGCCCCTGCGTTGATTAGAAAACTTTGGATGGAATAACCCAAGGTCCGCTGTTCTTCGGGTACCATATCGGCAACCAGTGCCCGGAAGGGCTGCATCGTAATATTAAAAGAGCCATCCATTAGAGCGAACATCATGGCCCCGAAAATAATGGGAGGAATGATGGCCACCAGTGCCGATGCATTCGGCATGAGCCACATAGCGATGGTGGCTACCAGTGCACCTCCAAATATGTATGGACCGCGCCTTCCCAGTCGGTTCCATGTGCGATCACTTGCAGCGCCAACAATGGGCTGGACAATTAATCCCATAAGGGGAGCAGCCAGCCAGAAAAATGAAAGCGAATGCAAGTCGGCGCCCAGATTTGAAAGAATACGGCTGACATTGGCATTTTGAAGGGAGAATCCGATTTGGACTCCCAGAAAGCCGAAACTGACGTTCCAGATCTGCCAAAAGTTTAGGCGTGGTTTTTTTGCCATACGTTTAAATAATTATCGTCTGAATTAATAATTGAAACAGAAGTATATACCAATGCAATTAAGCATTCGCAGTTCGATGTTTCGTTCCTGGAAAGTAGATAGATCAACTATGTGCCGGAAGCAATTCCGTGCTAAGTGGAAAGATAGAATGGAATGATTTTCGGTTCAAAAATAGTTAAGCCACATGTTTTTTGCAAGTGGTAAACGCTTTTATATCAAAAAAATATGGATGCTGTTTCTATACTTCCTTTTTGCAATCGTTTGCGATGAATTGTATGTTTTACAGCGTGCGCGTCGATTCCCGAATCACCAGGTTGGTATCGATGACTTTGGTTTCGCCATAACTATAATCCGGATTAGCAATGCGTTCCAATAAAATTCGGGTGGCTTCTGCGCCCATTTCATAACCATGCTGGTCAACCGAACTTAATTTTGGAGTGGTAAAATCGGAGAACCGGCCTGCTGAAAATCCCATGACGCTGACATCTTCGGGAATTCTGTATTCCCTCCGTTGAAGGGCTTTCATCGCTCCTATGGCCGTTAAATCGTTATTGGCAAATAAACCGTCAGGCGGTTCAGGCAGATGCATCAGGTATTCAATGGCATTTTCCGCCAATTCCACAGAGTCGGCCGGATAGACATATTCTTCTTTATAAGGAAGTCCTCCATCCCTTAATGCATCCTTATAACCTTCCAGCCTTTTTTCACCGATGGCCAGGTTTTGGGGAGCAGCCAGGTGCGCAATGCGTTTACAGCCAGTTTTAATCAGGTGCTGTGTTGCAGTGTAAGCAGCTTTATGATCATCAATAACAACCTTATCAGAAGTAAAACCTGTTGCTATCCGATCGAAAAATACCAAGGGTATATTACTGTCCTCCAGCATGTGGAGGTGCTCAAAGTTGTGAGTTTCTTTCGACACCGAAACCATAACGCCTTCGGTACGGTTGGCCAGAAGAGCCTGCGCGTTGGTTACTTCGCGTTCATACTTTTCGTTCGACTGGAATATCATCACATTATATCCTGCGTCGTAAGCAACATCTTCCACACCACTAATAACTGATGAGAAAAAGTAATGGACAATTTCCGGGATAATAACACCAATGGTATTCGTCCGACTGCTTTTTAGTGATAGTGCAACGGCATTGGGTTTATACCTCAGTTTTTTGGCTAAGTCATTGACCATCCGTTTGGTTTCAACACTGATATCAGGATGATCCTTCAATGCTCTCGAAACAGTTGATGCTGATATGCCTAATTCTCTGGCTATGTCTTTGATGGTTACCTGGCTACCCTTCATTTTTGTTTTCCGCTGGTCAAAATATTATGAAAAGCACTACTAATGTCAAAGTAAAGAAAATTTAAAGTAATCCAAAATAGTTGAATCACATTATCTCATGTCAATTTCTATGCTAAGGAGGAGAGTTTTTCCTTAATGTGTTGTAAAACATGTTCGGCGCAAACGTCATCGCAATCGTTTGCGTTAAGAAATTGTGACCTGGTAAACATAATGGTATATTTCATGAAGGTTAAAAAATGTTTATTTGAATCGGAAATTAGTGTGATCAACTCTGTTTCCGGAAAGAATGATGGATGATTTTCAACTGTTTTATTCCTTTCTAAAGGGAACTATTTCAATCGTATTAATTCTGTTTTTATGAACCTATAATTTGATCCTTATGAAGTTTGTCTTTGGAAAATTGCATGTTTTGTTGCTGTTCTCAGCACTACTCATGGCAAACGTGTCATTTGCGCAAGAAATGACAATTACCGGTAAGGTCACAGATGCATCCACAAAAGAACCATTGGTGGGTGTTACCGTTGTGATCCAGGGAACAACAAGCGGTACGACAACCGACTTTGATGGTAACTACCGGTTAAATGTAGCCAAGGGACAGAATCTGGTATTCTCGTTTATTGGTTACAAATCACAAACCATTACCATAAGCGACCAAACGACTCTAAATGTAGCCTTGGCAGTTGAAACCAAAGGTCTCGATGAAGTCGTTGTGATTGGTTATGGTCAGGTGAAGAAGAGTGATGCTACTGGTTCGGTAGTGGCTGTTGATTCGAAAGATTTTAATAAGGGAGCCATTACCTCACCACAGGACTTGTTGGTAGGTAAAAGCGCTGGTGTCGTTATTACTCCCGGAAGTGGCGCTCCCGGAAGTGGCGCAACCATTCGTATTCGTGGTGGCTCTTCTTTGAATGCTTCCAATGATCCGTTGATTATTGTCGATGGAGTGCCATTGGATAATAATACAATCTCAGGTAGTAGCAACTTCCTGTCGTTCATGAATCCGAATGACATTGAGACGTTCACTGTGCTAAAAGATGCTTCTGCTACTGCTATTTATGGTTCTCGTGCATCGAACGGTGTCATCCTGATTACTACCAAAAAAGGGAAAGCCGGTGCTCCGATGAAAATCAGCTACGATGGTAACACTTCAGTAGCGACTCCCGAGAAATATGTAGATGTATATTCAGGTGACGAAATGAGACAAATCGCTGCCGCAAATATGGATTTGTTTGGTGCGGAAACCCTGAGTAAACTGGGACAGGAAAATACCAACTGGCAAAAAGAGATTTTCCGTACAACGATTTCTCAGGAACATAACCTGAGTTTGTCCGGTGCCGTAAAATGGATGCCTTACCGTGTATCGGTAGGTTATACCGACCAAAATGGTATTCTGAAAAATACCGGATTGAAGAGAATGACCGCTTCAATCAACCTTAACCCTACGCTGCTGAATGGCGATTTGAAATTCAATATTAGTGCGAAGGGGATGAACACCGATAACAATTTTGGTGATACCAATGCGATTGGTTCGGCCATTAATATGGATCCGACTCAGCCGGTCAAAGATGGTAATCCTAAATCTGACGGTTATTTCCAGTGGGAGCATTACGGTGCCAATTTAGGTACTGCCAACCCGGTAGAGCAAGCTTTGGCTGTTGATAACAAGGCTAATGTGAAGCGTTTTGTCGGTAATGCTCAGGTAGACTACAAGTTGCCTTTCCTTCCCGATATGCATGCCCATTTGAATGTGGCAACGGATTACACCAAAAGTGAAGGACATAACAATCGTCCGACGACTGCTCCTTCGGTACTTACAAGTCCGACGTGGGGACGGTTGACGAATTATAATGGTAAGAACTACAACAATTTGCTTGATTTCTACCTGAACTATGCAAAGAACATTGAGTCAATCAACAGTAAAGTGGATGTAACAGGTGGTTATTCATGGCAACACTTTAAGCGTGAAAATTTCAACTATGCACGTGGTATCGTCGATGACCTTCATCCTTACCAGAAAACTGATAGTACGACTACTGCTACAGAAAACTATCTGGTTTCGTTCTTTGGTCGTGTTAACTATACGTTAGCTGATAAATATTTGTTGACATTCACTATCCGTGATGATGGTTCTTCTCGTTTTGCTTCCGGCAATCAATGGGGTATTTTCCCATCAGCCGCCTTTGCCTGGAAAATGAAAGAGGAATCCTTCCTGAAAAACGTAAAAGCGATTTCTGAAATGAAACTGCGTTTAGGTTGGGGTATCACCGGTCAACAGGATATTGGAAGCGATTACCCGGCACAGGCTAAATATGTATTGTCGAATGAGGGGTATTATTATCCAATTGGAGGGGAGTTTCTTCCTACTTTGCGACCGGATGCTTATGATCCCAATATTAAATGGGAACAAACCACGACTCAAAACATCGGCCTTGATTTCGGTTTCCTGAATAACCGCATTTACGGTTCGATTGATGTTTACAAACGTGTAACGGATAACTTGTTGAATCAGGTGACCATTCCCAGTGGTAGTAACTTTTCCAACACCTTGTTGACGAACGTAGGTAGCCTGGAAAATAAAGGAGCTGAATTCTCTCTCAACATGGTCCCGATTTCGAAAAAGGACATGTCGTTGAACATTGGATTCAACGTAACTTACAATAAAAACAAGATTACCAAGCTGCTGCTGACAGACGATCCGACTTATATTGGTATCTTGTATGGTAGCGGAATGACAGGTCAAAATCAGGTAACCCGTGTTGGCTATCCTGCTTATTCTTTCTTTGTAAATCAGCAGGTTTACGATAGTAATGGTAAGCCGATTGAAGGACTGTATGTCGATCGTTCAGGTGACGGTGGTACGGTGAGTGGTGATAATAATGATAAATATATCTATCACAATCCTGTTCCGGATTATACCATGGGACTGTCACTGCGTTTCAACTACAAAAACTTCGATCTCTCTGCTTCCTCAAGAGCAAGTATTGGAAACTATGTATACAACCAGAACGCTGCTGGTTCATCCTTAGATCAGATGCAGCAGATTGGATACTGGAAGAATTTCCCGAGGGTTTTGAACGAGACGAATTTTGTTAAGCGTCAATTTAGCAGCGATTATTTCGTTCAAAATGCTTCTTTCTTCAAGTTGGATAACTTGAGTGCTGGTTATCAGCTTGATCATATTTTTGACAAGCTAAGTGCCAGGGTGAGTTTCACCGTTCAGAACGTATTTACTATTACCAACTATAACGGCCTTGATCCGGAAGTTACCTATTCAGAGGTTGGTGGTGTGAAAAACGTCCCCGGGATTGACACTAACTTTTATCCCCGGGCACGCACATTTGTGCTTGGTGTAAACCTGACTTATTAATCGATGAACAGTAAGTAACATGAAGAAAATACATATCATATTAGGAATATTTCTTTCCGCACTGCTGATGCAGTCATGTGTGAAAGATTTGGATGTGAAGCCAATCGATCCCAATACGATTATGGCAGGAAACTTAGGTGACGATCCTGTCTATATGAAACAAGTACTGGGAAAAATCTACGCCAGTTTTATCGTTTCTGGTCAGAGCAATGACAACGCTGATATCAGCGCGTCAGATGCTAACTTCTTCACGACTTCCCGGGCTCTTTGGAACCTGCAGGAAATTACGACAGATGAGGCGATTTGTGCCTGGGGTGATATCGGTATTGCCGACCTGAACACTCAGACCTGGAGCCCGAGTAACCCGTTCCTTACAGCATTGTACCAACGGTTGAGTTTGAGTATTACCTATGCTAATGACTTTATTTCAAAAACTGAAGGTAACACCGATCCAACGGTACAGCGTTATACGGCTGAAGCTCGTTTCCTGAGAGCCTTAGCTTACTATTACCAGATGGACTTGTTTGGTAATCCGCCCTTTACAACCGAAAAAGATGGAGTGGGTAAATTCTTCCCTAAACAAATTAAGCGGGCAGATTTGTTCAACTACATTGTTTCTGAGCTTCACGCTATCGAACCGACACTTGGTGAGCCCGGATTTTCGTATCCTGAGGCTGATAAAGCTGCAGACTGGATGTTGCTGGCTCGTGTTTACCTGAATGCTCAGGTTTATACCGGAACAGCCAAATGGGATAGCTGTAAGATTTATTGCGATAAAGTAATCAGCAGTGGTAAATATTCACTGGCTACCGACTATCGCCAGAACTTCAGTGCCGACAATGATGGTAACCATAACCCGGAAATGATTTTTGCTTTCGAGCAGGATGGAGTCCATACCCAGGGTTATGTGGGAACGACTTTCATCATTGAGTCAAGTAGTGATGCAACCTATATCCCGGCCGAGCAATATCATGGATTAACCTCCAACACGAACTGGAACGGTAACCGTACGCGGAAAGATTTCATGAATGTTCTGGTTGATACCCTGGCAACTTATGGTAACAATCCTGTTCCGGCTTCCGATACGATTTTTGCTCAGTGTCCAGATCATCGCGTATTCCTGAGACAGAAAAGAAGTCTTAATATCCCAAGTCCTTCTTCCAGTGGTGACTTTGGTGTGGGTGTCTATAAATTCACAGCCCTCAATCATGACGGTTCAAAACCGGCAGATTATAACCCGGCTTTTGCTTGTACCGACTTCCCCATCTTCCGTCTGGCAGACGCTTACTTAATGAGAGCAGAGGCGTTACATCGTATGGGTAATGATGCAGATGCCGTTAAGGATGTGAATATCGTTCGCGAGCGCGCATATGGTAACACCAGTGGTGATATTACTGCTGCTCAACTTACGGATCAGTTCCTGTTGAATGAGCGTGGACGTGAATTCTATTACGAAGGACAGCGTCGTACCGATTTGATTCGTTTCGGTCAGTTTACCGACGGTACGTATAACTGGACCTGGAAAGGTGGTACCTATGCAGGTACCAGTACGGACAGTCATTTGAATCTCTTCCCGATTCCGGGTGATGAGGTGTCTGCTAACCCGAATATTCAACAGAATCCAGGTTACTAATCCTTAAAAAATCGAAACAATGAATAAGCATTTCAAAATATTACTGGTTTTCATTGGATTGATCGGACTTTTCACTTCGTGTGAGAACGACGGCATGAAAGTGGTAATGCTGGACAATCCAATCGTACCAACCTTAACAACTGTGCCTGATTTGGCCCTTCAGCGGTCAATGGGTAACGATACGCTGACGTTTACAGGAACCGCCGTTGATCCCGGTTTTGATGCTTCGGCCAATTATTTCCTCGAAGCTTGTGCCAGCGGAACCGATTTTGCCGACCCGGTAACTTTAATGTCTGGCATTAGTCCTGATGCAATGAAGATTACTGTTGGGGATTTAAACACACAGTTGTTGAAGAAATTCCCTGCGGATAAAACAACTTCCATTGATTTAAGACTGCGTGCTAATTTAGTGGTTGATGCTGGTACCGGTGCATTAGGTACAACTTCAAAACCACTATCCTATAGCTCTGATATCAAGACGGTAGATGCAACTCCTTATGGTTTACCTCGTCTGGATCTGATCAATTCTGGGATAGATCAGAAAATCGAGTCTGCATTGGGTGATGGTAGCTACACGGGTTATGTGAAGCTTGATGTGGCCAATCCATTTACATTGAACAATCCCGATACCAATACAAGCTATGGAGACAACGGAAATGGTAGTGGTACCCTGAAGGTAGATGGTTCTGCAATCGCAGTTCCCAGTGATCCCGGCAATGGCTGGTATAAAGTTTCAGCTGATATCAATGCACTTACGTATAGTGTCGATCCATACATGATTGGACTGGTTGGAGATGCAACACCAAATGGCTGGAGTGCTCCTGACAGTAAGATGGACTATAACGCGCAAACCGGACTGTGGCAAATCACGCTGGATTTGAAAGTTGGTTCTGTGAAATTCAGGCTTAACGACGACTGGGGTAATGGCATCAATTTAGGTATTGGAGACGCATCTCATCCTGAGTACACAATCGATAATCTTTGGAATGATGGCTCAAGTCAGAATATTCCGATTGATGCAGCTGGCAACTATACAATTACCTTATCGATTGGAAGTTCGACGTACAGCTGTACCATTACTAAAAACAACTAATACGATATTTCTATGAAAAGGAAATCAATATATATGATGATAGCATCCTTTGTTACAGCGGCAATTGTCTTTGCCGCCTGTACAAAGGAAATGTCGGAGGTGCGCCTGGAGTCCAAGCTCACCACAACCGAGAAAATGGACGTCACTTCTGATTCAGCAACTGTCGTTGGCCTTATCGTGTCAGAAGGACAAGGAATCACTGAAAAGGGTATCGTTTATAGTACGGATTCTCTTCCTACTGTCGACGATAACAAGGCGGTTTATTCCGGTAACGAGAAGACAGCGGCCTTTACAGTGAAAATTGGTGGTCTGGATTATGCTACCAAGTATTATGCAAGGGCATATGGTATCACATCATCGGGAACCATATATGGTGCTCAACTCACCTTTACAACACTTCCTGTTCCTCCAACCGTAACAACGGCTGATATTACCAGCGTTACCGGTAGGACTGCCACCGGAGGTGGTGAAGTAACGGTTTCCGGAGGTGCTGACGTTACCGCACGTGGTGTTTGTTACAGTACAGAACATAATCCAACCCTTTCGAACAGTTTCACTACCGATGGTGATAGCCTGGGTACTTTTACCAGTAATCTGGAAAACCTGAAGGGAAATACCACCTACTATGTTCGTGCCTATGCTACCAACAGTGCCGGGACAAATTACGGTCCCGAAGTATCGTTTAAAACGGAAGTCGCATTGCCAATTGTAACAACGACTCCGATTTCAAATCTGGTTGCCGATGGTGCAACCTCGGGAGGTAGTGTTACGGACAATGGTGGTGCGGATGTAACCGTGCGTGGAGTTTGTTGGAGTACCAGCGAAAACCCGACTATTTCTGATAGCAAAACAAGTGACGGAACCGGTACTGGTCCGTTTACCAGTACAATCACAGGTTTAGCCATTTCTACAACGTATCATGTGCGGGCTTATGCTGAGAACTCGGCCGGTGTTGCATATGGTGAGGATATTCAGTTCTCAACGTATCCTACTGCTTTGTATATGGTCGGTGATGGGGTGATTTCTGATCCGAGCCATATCTGGGACTGGACAGTTGATCTACCAATGATACCAGTGAACAGCCATCCTAACATGTTCTGGAAAATTGTCTGGATGACTGGAACCGGCGGCTTTAAAATGAATTCGGTGAAGGATTGGGATGGTAATCAATTTGGAACGACTGGTGATGTGACAGGTAGTATTAATGACCCTGCCGGTCTTGTCTACACCAAAGGTGGAGAAAACATTCCGGTACCTGCGACTCCGGGGTATTACATGGTAGTTGTCGATTTCGCAACAGGTAAAATATCTATTTCCAAGCCTGCAGTATACTTGATTGGTAATGTAATTGGTTCTTGGGATACTGCTAATCTGGATGGTTTATTTACAGTCGATAATGCCAATAGCGTTATTAAGATTACCAAAACACTGGCTAATGATGATATCAGAATGTATGCATGGCATCCTTGGTTCACCGACTGGTGGCAGTCTGAATTCATTATACTAAATGATCAGATCGTATTCCGTGGTACCGGAGGAGATCAAACACGAGTAAATGTGCCTGCCGGAAGCAATACGGTTGCACTTAATTTCAAAACAGGAGCTGGTTCTATTACCCAACCCTAGTTCCTTAACGCATAGAAAAAGGGACGCCATAAGCGTCCCTTTTTTATACTTAAAAATTTAATTATCCGGGCTTTCCTAATCCATGAAAAAACTATTTATCATACTAACTCTGATTTTTGCCTTCATCTTCAAAACGGAGGCTCAGTCCGATGTCATGATGCAGGCGTTTTATTGGGATCCACCGGTAGATGCAGCACATTTAAATGGCATTTGGTGGGACAAACTGGCCGGTGAAATACCCGAGTTGGAAGCTGCCGGAATAAAAGCGCTGTGGATTCCTTCTCCCTGCAAAGGGAACTGGGGAATATACGATATGGGTTATGGCATTTATGATCATTACGACCTTGGTAATTTTAAACAATGTGGTACCGTAGAAACGCGTTTCGGATCGAAAGCCGAATTGATGAACCTTTTGCACGTGGCGCATGATACGTCGAAAGGTCAGCGAATGGACATTTACGCCGACATTGTCATGAATCATATGTATTCCACACAGGAAAAAGATTTGGAGCGAAATCCTGTTGTGAAGAAATACATGCAGGAACAGGCTGTGATAAAAGGGAAAGCACATGCTCCGTACCCAACCAATGAGATTGCCTGGCAATTTATTCCTTCCCGGCCCGGCAATTATATTTTCCACATCCGCGGATTTCATCTGAACTTTGATGCGCCCGCATCGGAACGTTTTTTTCAATTTGAATGCAATCTTCCGGCTCGTGCCGGAAATAGCTCTGAGGAAACACCTCAAAAAAAATATTACAGGACAATTCAATCACCTGAAAGTGAACAGGAATTTCAGGTGGATGTGCCTGCCGATAAGACAACCCAACCTGTCGAAATTCGCTTAACTGCCCAAAAGAGTCTCGATGGTAAGAACTTTCAGTGGACCGACCAAAACAATGCCTATTATGTTTTCGATGTAACTTTGGCAGGAAAATCGGTAAACGATTCACTCTTTGCGCTAACGCATACCGGCATACACTATGTCGATCACGGAAATCTTCCCAACCTGAAATGGCATTATTCCGATTTTCATCCCTCCGATGCAACCGACTCGCTTGGTTTTCCGGGAAAACGGGATACACTGATGACCAACGTGAAATGGTTTGGAAACGATTTGAATACATTGAAGCCAGAAGTTCAACAACGTTTTTTGGCTTGGGGCAAGTGGCTCTCCGATTCCATTGGCTTCGATGGTTACCGGCTCGATTTTGTTCAGGGTTACCAACCGGAAATGGTCGCCAAGTGGGTGACGAACCTGCCAGTCGATGCAAATGGGAAACAGCCGTTTATTGTCGGTGAATATTTCACCAATTATCCCGATAGGATACATGACTGGGTACAACGAGTGGATAATTACCGTTTTCACGGAAAACATCCCAATGTTACTGCTTTCGATTTTCCACTGAAAAAAGCCTTGACTGACATGTGCAATGGTGATGGAAAGTCTTTTTCGATGAAGCGCTTGGCAACGGCCTCAATGAGTAACAACGGAAAATATGAACTCCCGGCATCATCGGTCGTCAGCTTTGCTGAAAATCATGATACGGGGAAGGAACACGATAAATGGATCGTGAAAGACTGGCGAATGGCCTATGCGTACATTTTGTTTGCGCCGGAACGGCCTTGTATTTTCTATCCACATTACTACGGTGTAAAGCAGCACGATTTTAACAACAAGGAATTTTCGGTGCAGGCACCGGATTCGTTGCGGGTTTTTATTGATAGATTGATTAAAATCCGGGCAAAATACCTGGACGGTTCAATGATTCCATTGAAGTTTAGTGAATGTCCTGCTCCCGGTAATTTATTTGTGGCGAGACGTGAAGGTGGAGAGAAGAACTCCGGTGCCATTTTAGTTTTAAACAATAATGGCTCAAAAGAGCTAAGCTGCGTGGCTGACACGAAAGCAAAGTGCTACTCCGACTGGGCTGGTAAAAAGCTCATTAATTTGCTCCGGTTCGGCGATGAAGCGAATGTATCGAAAGATGGATTTGTGGAACTAAAAGCACCTCCAAGAGGTATATCTATTTATGTACCGGTCGAAGAACAATAGTAAATTATTACCATTCATAATATTGATAACCAGATGACACTGATGAAGAAAACACTATTCCTGATAGCTATCCTGCTTTTGAGCTTGACGGCAGGAGCACAAACGGTGACAGATTATTCTGTTTCTACTGAACCGGCTTTTTTCACTGCGAACCAACAGGTGAAAGTCATTTTCGACCTGAAGAGTTTTGATACAGCAGCCAACTGGGGAGGCGACGTTTACCTTTGGATTTGGCTCTCCGATCCCGATGTGGGAAATCCCTCCGACCAGGGAACATGGGCCAACACCGCCGATGCGTACAAAATGACTTATGAAGGGAATAATCAGTATTCCTTTACGTTTACGCCATCTAGTCTTTGGCCTAATGTGGATGCCTCAACCATTAAAAAGATTGGGGTAATTGCCAAGGCTAAAGATGGTACGGGAGATAAAAAAACCTCTCCTGACTATTTGTTGGATGTGACGGCCCCGGGAGTACTGGAAATTCAAAATTCAGTGACCTCTCCATATATTGGAACGGCTGGGGAATCGCTACCGGTTTCTATTACTACAAGTGAATCTGCAGATATTACTCTGTCGCTTGATAATACGGTATTGCAAACAACAACCGGAACTAGTTTAGATTATACCGCTACCCTGCCACAGTCGGGCGATCATTGGTTGATTACAAAGGCTCAGGCTGGCACTGAAATAAAATATGATTCGGTGTTTGTCACCATTCGTCAGGATTTGACAGGAACTCTTCCGGCAGGTTACCACAAAGGAATTAATTACGTTGATGATACCACAGTTGGTCTGGTGCTGTGGGCTCCATACAAACAAGATGTTTATGTATTGGGTGAGTTCGACAACTGGCAACCTTCTGCAGCGTACCAGATGCATAAAGATGGCGATTATTACTGGATTACTTTAAAGGTTGAGAAAGGTAAGGAGTATCTGTATCAGTATCTGGTTGATGGGACCATCAAGATTGCCGATCCCTATACCGAAAAGGTGAGTGATCCCTGGAACGATCAGTACATTTCCAGTACCACTTATCCCAATTTGATTGCATATCCTACCGGGAAAACGACCGGAATTACCTCTAGTTTTCAAACGGCGCAGACACCTTATAACTGGCAAGTCACCAATTTTACTCCACCTTCTCCTGATTCACTGGTTGTTTATGAGTTGCTGGTAAGAGATTTTGATGCATCACATTCTTTTCAGGGAGTGATTAATCATCTTGATTACTTGCAGGATCTGAATATCAATGTGCTGGAATTGATGCCGGTAAACGAATTTGAAGGCAATAGCAGTTGGGGGTATAACCCGGATTTCTATTTCGCTCCGGATAAATATTACGGTCCGAAAAACGAACTGAAGAAGCTGGTTGACGAATGTCATAAGAGAGGAATCGCTGTAGTGATTGATTTGGTTTTGAATCATTCGTACGGCCAAAGTCCGTTTGTGCAGTTATATTTTAAAGATGGTGCGCCCACAGCACAGAACCCGTGGTATAACCAGAAAAGCAATTTTGAAAATCCGGATGCACAATGGGGATACGATTTCAACCACGAAAGTGCGGCAACGCAACAGTTGGTCGACAGCATCAACTCCTTCTGGATGAGTCAGTATAAAGTGGATGGTTTCCGGTATGACTTCACGAAAGGTTTTTCCAATAACTTCAAGCCGTTGGCAACCGATCCATGGGGAAGTAAATATGATGCCGATCGGATTCGGATTTTGGAACGAATGGCCGATCAGGTTTGGAAGCGCAAATCGGATGCACTGGTGATTTTTGAACATTTGGCTGATAATAATGAAGAAACGGTTTTGGCTGATTATAATAAAGGCATTCTACTCTGGGGTAATATGTCAGGTTCTGCACAAAATGCGGCAAAGGGAAATGTGGCTAATAATAATTCTGATTTTTCGTGGGCTTCATATACACAACGTGGGTGGATTAAGTCCAGGGTGATGGGTTATATGGAAAGCCACGATGAACAGCGGGTTGCTTACGTTGCTGAATCGGAAGGTTATTCGAACGGTGATTACAACATAAAAGATGTGCCTACTGCTTTAAAGCGAATCGAGCTGAATGCTGCGTTATTCTTTACCATTCCCGGTCCGAAAATGTTCTATATGTTTGATGAGTTGGGCAACGACAAGGATATTAACGTTCCGAGTCGTACTGGTGAGAAAGAGCCTTTGTGGAGCTACGTGGACGATCCCAATCGTACCGATGTTTTCCAGACGTATGCCAAATTATTTTACCTGAAACGCAATTATGACATCTTCTCGACCACTGATTTTACTTATTCATTGAACGGTGTTACAAAGTGGATAAAACTGAATAAAAACAATCAGCATGTCGTTGTTGAGGGAAACTTTGGATTAACTGATGCCGATCTGTCTGTCGACTTTCCGGTTACCGGGAAGTGGTATGAATATTTTACCGGCGACTCAATTAACCTTACCAACAATTCGTACATGGTTAATTTAGCTCCGGGTGAGTACCGGCTATATTCAACGCAGAAGTTCACAAAAGATAAAATTGTAACCGATGTGCCGACTGTTCCGGTTAAGGATAATCCATTGCAGGTATGGCCCAATCCGGTTCAGAATAGTTTGAACTTGTCGGCTGATGAAGACATGAACCGGGTAACCGTGTATTCCATTACCGGCCGGGTATTGCTTGATAAAGGCTTTCCCGGGTACGGAAAAACATCCGTAGCGATTCAGGCTGACGGATGGCCGCAGGGAACTTATATTGTAAAAGTAATTACCACTTCCGGGAAACTGGAAACGCGGAAGGTGATGAAATATTAATTCTGATTGCTGAAAACTGTATGATTTTTTGCCTGAAATTGAGGTTCTGATTTTCCGTTTAAAGAAAGGATCCGGTCATTCACCACATAAAATCGACCGTTCGTCAAAATTTTTTTTCTGTTTGCACAGGAATACCTTAATTGCTGCCAGGTAAAAAAGCAAGGATACGCAGTAGTACCTTCATCGTTGGTTTGTGAAGGCTACTTACTTCAGAAGTAAGACTGCAAAAAATGAAAGTGTCGTGTTCGGAAGGATGCGGCACTTTTTTGTGCTCCTTCGCCTCTTATTTCTGAGGTTTTTTTGAAGCAATTGCTGACTCACTATTTCGACCTTTGTAAACCATCGGACAATGTGCTATATTTGCACGAAATTATTTTTTATTCAGTCTAAAAACTGATAATCTGAAACAGCATTCTTTTTTCATTTGTAACATGATTGAAAGAGCAAGCATAGAAAACCTGAAGCCGTCTACCCGGAAATCGCACGGGAATGGTTTGTTTATGGTCAGCCATATGCATTTCTCCAATCAGTGCATGCGCTGATTAGCGCTGTTTACTACTCCATTTACCAATCTCCATAATTTTTTGGACAATAGTTTGTGTACTGCACGGAAATAGTCGATTGATAGCTACACCTGTGTACTTCTGTTTTCTGGCATTGTTGTTAATTAGAGCAATGAGCTGAGTGGTTCTGTTTTACCTGTTACACAGGAAAATGAACCGGACTGATGGTTCACTGTTTAGGAGTTGGTTAAAGTAACCACTGGAGGTTTCAACCTTTATTTTGAAGATGTTTTTCTGAAACACATAGTTTTGTACAAACAAAGGAACAATCTGTTTTTAGCGGATTAGAAATATGGATATGACAAAAAAATACAATATACAGGAAGAAATCAAAAAGCGTGTTCTCGTGCTTGACGGAGCTATGGGAACGATGATTCAAAAATACAAACTGGAGGAGGAAGACTTTCGGGGTACCCGTTTTGCGGATTGGAAACAGTCGCTGAGAGGGAATAACGATCTTCTTTCGATCGTGCGGCCCGACATCATCCGTAAAATCCATGAAGAATTTCTGGAAGCAGGTGCCGACATTTTGGAGACCAATACGTTCAATGCCAACCGCATTTCACAGTCCGATTACGGAATGGAAGAGTTGGTGTACGAACTGAATATTGCTTCTGTAAAGGTAGCGCGTGAGGCTGCCGAGAAATATTCGACACCGGGAAAGCCGCGTTTTGTTGCCGGTTCTTTAGGCCCAACCAATAAAACAGCTTCCATGTCACCCGATGTGAACGATCCGGGTTTTCGTGCCGTTAGCTACAACGATTTGAAAGAGGTGTACCGGGAACAGGTGGATGGGTTGCTTGACGGTGGTGTGGATTTGTTGCTGGTAGAGACCATCTTCGATACGCTGAATGCCAAAGCTGCTTTGATGGCCATTGACGAAGCGCTGGAAGCACGGGGGATTCGTAAACCAGTGATGGTTTCGGGAACGATTACCGATGCCAGTGGACGTACGCTTTCCGGGCAAACGGTTGAGGCCTTTCTCAATTCGGTTTCGCACATGGATTTGCTGACCATTGGACTGAACTGCTCGCTGGGTGCAAAAGATATGCGTCCCTACCTGGAAGAGCTGGGCCGCAAAGCACCGTTCTACATCAGTGCGTATCCGAACGCCGGCTTGCCCAACCAGTTTGGCGAGTACGACGAAACGCCGGAAATGATGGCCGAACAGGTAAAAGGTTTTCTTGACAAGAGCACGGTAAATATCGTGGGAGGATGCTGTGGTACCACGCCGGATCATATCCGGGAACTGGCCAAGCTGGCTGAAAAGGCGAAGCCGCACCAAAAAGTAAATCCGGAAATTGCCATGCGACTTAGCGGACTGGAGCCCCTTACAGTGAATCAGATGGCGAACTTCATTAACGTGGGAGAGCGTTGTAACGTAGCCGGATCACGAAAATTTGCCCGTTTGATTCGGGAAGAAAAATATGAGGAGGCGCTTTCCATCGCTCGCGAAATGGTGGAAGGTGGCGCGCAGGTCATCGATGTGAACCTGGATGATGCCATGCTTGATGCAAAGAAGGAGATGGTCCGCTTCCTGAACCTGCTGATGGCTGAACCGGATATTGCGCGCCTTCCTGTCATGATCGACTCTTCCAAGTGGGAGGTGATTGAAGCGGGACTTCAGTGTTTGCAAGGGAAAGCGATTGTCAATTCCATCAGCCTGAAAGAAGGCGAAGAAGAATTTAAAGCACATGCCCATAAAATAAAACAGTACGGAGCGGCGGTGGTCGTTATGGCTTTTGATGAAGACGGTCAGGCCGACAGCTATGAACGCCGTATCCAAATCTGTGAACGGGCGTACCGTATTCTTACCGATGAGGTCCATTTCCCGGCAACGGATATCATTTTTGATCCTAATATTCTGACGGTTGGAACCGGTATAGAAGAACATAACAATTATGCAGTTGATTATATCCGTGCAACCAGGTGGATTAAGGAAAATCTGCCCGAAGCAAGGGTCAGTGGTGGTGTTTCGAATGTGTCGTTTTCCTTCCGCGGAAACAATGTGGTTCGCGAAGCGATGCATTCTGCCTTTTTGTATCATGCCATAAAAGCGGGTATGGATATGGGAATTGTCAATCCGGGCATGCTCCAGATTTATGATGAGATTCCAAAAGATTTGCTCGAACGTGTTGAGGATGTTATCCTGAACCGCCGTCCCGATTCTACGGAACGATTGCTTGAATTCGCCGAACAGGTAAAAGATTCAGGTCATAAAGAGGTGAAGAAAAATGTGTGGCGCGAATTGCCGGTAAAGGAACGGCTTGAGCATGCGTTGGTGAAAGGCATTCCGGATTTTGTGGAAGAAGACCTGGTGGAGATTTTGCCACTATATGATGCCGCACTCCATATTATTGAGGGGCCGCTCATGGACGGGATGAACATCGTGGGCGATCTGTTCGGAGATGGCAAAATGTTCCTTCCGCAGGTTATCAAATCGGCCCGTGTGATGAAGAAAGCGGTTGCCTGGCTGCAACCCCACATTGAGCGGGAAAAAGCCGAAAATGGTACGGAAATAAAGAATCGCACCAAAGTTTTGCTGGCTACCGTGAAGGGTGATGTGCACGATATTGGTAAAAATATTGTCGGGGTGGTGCTGGCCTGCAACAATATTGATGTGATTGACCTGGGTGTGATGGTTCCAACGGAAACGATTCTGGCGAAAGCCGAGGAGGAAAAAGTCGATTTGATTGGAGTCAGCGGCCTGATTACGCCTTCGCTGGAAGAGATGGTACTGGTGGCCCGTGAAATGGAAAACCGGGGGTTGAAAATCCCTCTCATTATTGGAGGAGCTACTACGTCAAAAATTCATACAGCTGTTAAAATTGAGCCTGAATACAAGCACCCGGTAGTGCATGTTAAGGACGCATCCCGTGCTGTAGGTGTGGTGCAAAGTTTAACAACCGGAGATCAAAAGTACATTAATGAAATCAGAGAAGAGTATGTAGGCATTCGCGAATTTCATGGGAATAAAAAGCCGAAGTCGTACTTAACGTTTGAGCAGGCAAAGAAAAATGCTTTCCGTCCTGATTGGAAAAAGCAGCCGGTTTACACGCCGAAATTCACCGGTGTGAAAGTTTTTGACGATTACCCGCTGGAGGAGTTGCGCGAATACATCGACTGGACCTTCTTCTTCCTGGCATGGGAGCTGCGTGCGCATTTTCCGGATGTGCTGAATGACCCGAAGATGGGCGAGGAAGCGCGTAAGCTTTTTGCCGATGCCAATGCCATGCTTGATGAAATTATTGAGAAGAAAATGCTCAGGGCCAGTGGTGTGTTTGGATTATGGCCTGCAAACGCCGTCGGTGAAGATATCGAATTGTATATCGATGAATCGCGAACAGAGAAGGTAGGAACCTTCCACCATCTGCGTCAGCAAACCATCAAGAAAGAGGATGGCAAACCCAACTATTGTCTCAGTGATTTTGTAGCGCCTAAGGAGAGTGGCGTGAAGGATTACTGTGGTGGCTTTGCCGTGACAGCCGGAATTGGGTTGGAGAAATGGGTGGAGGAGTACAAAGCCGATCACAACGATTACAAGGCCATCATGCTGGAAGCGCTGGCTGATCGTCTGGCCGAGGCTTTCGCCGAAAGACTACACGAACGAGTCCGTAAAGAGTTCTGGGCTTATGTTCCGGATGAAAATTTAACGAAAGAAGAATTGATTCGGGTTAAGTACCAGGGAATCCGTCCGGCGTTGGGTTATCCGGCCTGTCCGGAACACTCGGAGAAAGAGAACCTGTTTAATCTGTTGGATGCAGAGAAAAACACCGGCATTAAGCTCACCGAGCATTTTGCCATGTATCCGACAGCTTCGGTGAGCGGACAATATTTTGCACATCCCGACTCCATTTATTTTGGGGTGGATAAAGTAGGTAAAGAGCAGGTGGAAGATTACGCGCGACGGAAAAATGAATCAGTCGAATTCATCGAGAAATTCCTTCCAGTAAACCTGAATTACGAACGGTAATCGAATTTCTATTTTTCTGTGATTAGTGTATCAGAGGATCTATGCATCGGGAATCAATTCTCTTTCCCGATGCATAGATTTATTATCCTTATGCTAATTTCTTCCTTAAATAAGGAATTATAAACTACTGCTTCTTTTCAATTCGTAACTTTGTGGTAAGTAATACTAACATATTTGAAAAGCTCATCAGGTTCTGATGCGTTTATGTGGAAGAAGAAAATTGATTTGTGAATGAAAGTAATTGACATCATCAACCAATCCGATAAAACGGTTTTTTCCTTTGAGCTCTTACCTCCGCTAAAGGGTCAAAATGCTGATAAACTCTACCGGACAATTGAAGAGTTGCTGGAGTTTGACCCCAAATATATTAACATCACTACTCATCGTGACGAGATGGAGTACCGAACGCTGCCCAATGGATTGCTCGAGAAACGAACCATCCGGAAACGGCCGGGAACGGTAGCCATTGCGGCTTCCATACAGAATCGTTACAATGTGCCGGTTGTACCACATGTGGTATGTGGCGGTTTTACCAAAGAGGAGACCGAGAACATGTTGCTCGATCTCAACTTTATGGGCATTAAAAATGTGTTGGCGCTCCGCGGTGATAAACTGAAGTCTGAGTCAATCTTCAAGCCGGAGCCGGAAGGGCATGCCTACGCCAACGAATTGGTGAAGCAAATCGTCGATCTCCGGCAGGGAAAGTATCTCGATCCGGAGTTGAAGAACAACACCCCGATGGACTTTTGCATTGGCGTTGCCGGTTACCCGGAAAAGCACTCCGAAGCAACCAATCCCGATGTGGACCTGATAAATCTGAGAAAGAAAGTGGAATCCGGGGCCGATTACATTGTGACCCAGATGTTCTTCGATAATCAGAAATACTACGATTTTGTCGATCGTTGTCGTGCTGCCGGAATCAATGTTCCGATCATTCCGGGAATTAAGCCGCTTTCACTGAAAAACCAGGTATCAGTTCTACCGGGCATTTTCAGTATCGATATTCCGGAAGAGTTTGCAAAGGAAGTACGGAAATGCAAAAACAACGAAGATGCCCGTCAGGTTGGAACGGAATGGGCCATTGCGCAGGCAAAGGATTTGATTGCTCACAATGTGCCTTGTTTTCACATATACACCTATGGCATTTCAGATAATACCCGGCAAATTGCCAACGCGGTGTTTTAATCTCTGATAAGAAATTGAATGTGACCTGCCTCGTTTTTCGGGGCAGGTTATTTTTTAATCGATTCCAACCACTTTGCTGCGTCGCTCCATAATCACAGTATCGCGCCAAACACCGTCCATCTTTCCCACTTTTTCACGGTAGCCTATTGTGCGGAGACCATACTTTTCGTGAAGTTTGATACTGGCTTCGTTTTCAGGAAAAATACTTGATTGAAGCGTCCAAAAACTTTCTTTCTCACTTTCGTCGATTAAGTTTTTCATGAGTCGATTGCCAATTCTCATTCCGCGGAAATCTTTTCCAATGTACACACTCACTTCGGCCACGCCGGCATAGACAGCACGTGAAGAAACGGCTGACAGGGCAGCCCATCCGGCCATGGTTCCTTCAATAATGGCTACCATGCGGCATGATTGGACGTGTCCGGTATTCCATTCCTCCCAGGTGGGAACCACTTGTTGAAAGGTTGCGTTTCCTGTTTTCAGACCTTCGTCATAAATACGGGCGACTTCGGGCCAGTCATCCGGGGTCATGGCACGAAGTTTTACGGATGCGGTTGTCATTGTTGTTACGGTTAAATACGATAGTGAAGATAGTGTCTGAAACTGAAAAAATAATCTTTCGACAGGTAATTTTAGTAGATTATCGTAAACTGTTTTACTGATTCAAATGTTTGAGAGGATAGATTTTATATCATGATTAGAATAGGTTTTGTGTTTTTACATTATTTTCTTTTTACAACAGCGATAGAAAATCCAGAGAGTGTGTGATTTATTTATTGAATCTCTGAGATTTGTGAGGAGGATGGCTTTGCGATCCTCCTTTTTCGTTATCGAATGACGGATTTGGGAAAAATCCGTTAACTTCAATCATCAAAATCAAACCACATGGTCAAGAAGAAAAAAAAGAAGAAACTGAAATTTAATAAAGCCGGCTTAAAGAAGGCGGTGCTCGATATTTTTTACGCGAACCCGAAAAAGACGTTCAATTACAAGCAATTATCGTCCGAGCTGTATATTCGCGATATGCCCACCAAGAAGTTGATTCATGTCGTGCTGGAAGAGTTGAGAGACAATGAGAACCTGGAGGAAATCGGGCGCGGAAAATACAAACTGCGCTCAAAAGGTGGTTACGTTACCGGTACGGTCGAATTGACACAGCAAGGATTTGGCTTTGTTATTTCCGACGAAATCGATCAGGATGTGTTTGTTTCGGCAGCCAACCTGAAGCGTGCGATGCATGGCGATAAGGTGAAAGTATATCTATACGCCCGGAGGAAAAAACACAATCCGGAAGGCGAAGTAGTGGAAATTCTGGAACGGGCGAAAACCACTTTCGTGGGAACGGTAGAAGTTTCGAAGTTTCATGCGTTCCTGGTGCCCTCCGGTAAATCACCGTTCGATCTTTTTATTCCGAAAGAAAAACTGAACGGCGCCAAAGATGGACAAAAGGCAATTGCGAAGATTATTGAATGGCCAGAGCGTTCGAAAAATCCTTATGCCGAAATTATTGAGGTACTTGGAAATGTAGGCGAGAACGACACCGAGATGCACGCCATCCTGGCTGAATTCGACTTGCCGTTTAAATTTCCTGAACAGGTGGAGCACGCGGCCGACCAGATTCCGTTGGAAATTCCGAAAGAGGAATATGCCAACCGGCGCGATTTCCGGAAAGTCCCCACCTTTACCATTGACCCGGCTGATGCCAAGGACTTCGACGATGCCCTTTCCGTTCATAAACTCGACAATGGTTTCTGGGAAGTTGGTGTCCACATTGCCGATGTAACGCATTACGTGCAGCCTAATTCTATTCTCGAAGAGGAGGCTTATAGCCGGGCTACTTCGGTTTACCTGGTCGATCGGGTGGTACCGATGTTGCCGGAAAGGCTGTCGAACGGAGTTTGCTCGCTCCGTCCGAATGAGGACAAGCTCTGCTTTTCTGCCGTCTTCCAGCTCGACGATCAGGCTAAGGTACATCATAGCTGGTTTGGTCGCACGGTCATTCACTCCGACCGACGTTTTGCTTACGAAGAGGCGCAGGAAGTGATTGAAACCGGCAAAGGCGACATGAAAGAGGAAATTCTAACCCTCGACCGCCTGGCGAAGGAGTTGCGGAATCAACGGTTTCAGGCCGGTTCCATCTCGTTCGATCGCATCGAGGTGAAATTTGATATTGATGACGCCGGGAAACCGCTGGGCATTATTTTTAAAATATCAAAAGACGCCAATAAACTCATCGAAGAGTTTATGTTGCTGGCCAATAAATATGTGGCCGAATTCATTGGGAAACCGACAGCCAATAAAAAAGCCAAAACCTTTGTTTACCGTATTCACGATAAGCCTGATCCGGATAAACTCGATTCGTTCAATCATTTCATTAAACGGTTTGGTTATGGTATTCAAACCAACAATCCGAAAGCAGTTTCCGATTCGATGAATAAGCTGCTGACCAACGTGGAAGGAAAGAAAGAGCAAAATGTTATCGAGACGCTCGCTATCCGGACCATGGCCCGGGCGGAATATTCTACCCGGAACATAGGTCACTACGGCCTGTCTTTTGACTATTACACACATTTTACGTCGCCCATCAGGCGTTATCCCGATATGATGGTCCATCGTCTGTTGGCTCGTTATCTCGATGGAGGTCGTTCGGTGGTTGCCCAGAAATGGGAGGAAATGTGTCATCACTCTTCCGATATGGAAGTGAGAGCCAGTAATGCTGAACGCTCATCGGTGAAGTACAAGCAGGTGGAGTTTATGAGTGACCGGATTGGAGAAGAGTTTAAAGGCGTTATTTCCGGCGTCACCAATTGGGGAATATACGTTGAACTGGAAGAGAACAAGTGCGAGGGCATGGTTCCTTTACGCGACCTGACCGACGATTTTTACGAATTTGATGAGAAAAATTACTGCATTATCGGAAGTCATTCGCACAAGCGCTACCAGTTGGGCGACGAAGTGAATGTGGAAATTGTCCGCACAAATCTTCAAAAGAAACAGATGGATTTCCGTTTGGTGGAAAATGGTGAATAACATATTTTTCTCACTATTCTATAAAATTCACAGTGAATTAGACTGGTTAACAGGTGATTTCATCGGATTGTGGTGAACGGGCGGGGCGAAAATTCGAAAAAATCATCTATATTTGACACAATAGTAAGTTAAATAGAAATGACTACTGAAAACGGAAGTTCAAAACGCGATGCCGTTCGGGAAAACATTCTGACCATTGCACAGGAGATTTTTAGTAAGTATGGTTACAAAAAAACCACGCTCGACGACATAGCCAATGCCGTTAGAAAAGGGAAAAGCTCCCTATATTATTACTTCAGCAGTAAAGAGGATCTTTTCCAGGAAGTGGTGCAAAAGGAAGCCGATATTCTCCGTGCAGAATTATCGAAGGTGCTCATGAAAAACATTAGTCCCGAAGAAAAACTGAAGGACTATATCATGACGAAAATTACCACGTACCGTCAACTGGCCAATTTTTACAATGCGATTGAAAATGATTTAGCTGCTGTTGAGTTTGTGGATAAAATCAAGTCGCAGTACGATCAGGAAGAAATCCGGATGATGAAACGTATCTTGCTGGAAGGAGCCCGTCGCGGGAAATTTGCCGTACGTGATTTTACGCTGGTAGCTATCGGGATTACCACCGCGATTCGCGGATTGGAGATGCCGCTTTCGGCCGGCCCCTACAAATCAACCGATCTCGAAAAAAGTGTGGATGCCATTGTGCGCATCATCAATTACGGTATTATGAAAAGGGACTAATTCCCTGAAAAGATAATTAACCTAACCTGTCAGCTTTTCCTGACAGGTTTTTTTGTGTCGGTTATCCACTTACCTGTACCTCTATGCCCAGCTCTGACTGAACGCGTGCAGCAATTCTTTCAAGTTCATCAATCGAAACTTTTGAGAGATTCTGCGTCGGTGTATCGCGGGCAATGGTATATATCATTACCCTTTCGGGACGGATGTCAGCTAATAGTTTTAACCAGGCCGATAGTTCACCTTCTGTGGTATTGTCAATTTTATGTTCGGAAAATTCTCCCCGGATGAACATGGTCTGGATGGTGAGTTTGCCATCGAATTTTTTCATGTTATTGATGACTTCCACCAGGTGAAACCTGCCCAGTGGGCAGTCTAGTAGCTGGATGGTTTCCGGTATTCCGGAATCGAGTTTCAGAATATTGTCATCCACCTTTTTTAGCGCCTCTATCACATTCGGTTTGTGTAGCATGGTGGAATTGGAAAGGACCGCTATCCGTGCTTTGGGGAAATATTTATCGCGAATGGTAATGGTGTCATCGATAATCTCGGCAAAGTCAGGATGAAGTGTCGGCTCTCCGTTTCCGGCAAAGGTGAAAACATCGGGAGCTTCTCCGGCGTTTTGCATTTCCTTCAGTTTCTCGCGTAGCAACCGGGCAACGGTTTCCCGCGAAGGAAGTTCAGCTTTCTTTTCCCGTTTGTGCGGCGTCCATCCGCATTCGCAGTAAATGCAGTCGAACGAACAGACTTTGGTATCGTTGGGTAGTAAATTGATGCCGAGCGAAACGCCCAGCCTCCGGCTTTTGACGGGGCCGAAAATAGTTTGGTCGAAAAGAAATGTGGACATGGTAATAATTTGCTACAAAGATGGGAAATTCTTCTCCAATCAGATTAATCGTTTTACCCGCGAATCCGGAAGAAGTTTCATTTTTTGCAAATCCATACCGGTGATGAGGTTCAATCCGGGCTTTTTCCCCGGTTCAATTGTGCCGAGTTGTTCCTCCATCCGAAGTGCTTTCGCACCGTTTCCGGTAGCCCATTGCACCAATTCTCCGAAAGGTATACCCGGGAAATGTTGATGCAGGGTGATCATTTCATCTAACACCGATAACGAATGGTTGGACGACAGACTGTCGGTGCCCAGGCAAATGTTCAGGCCGTTGGAACGAAGGAGTTCTACATCGGGAAGTCGATCCTCGATAAACAAATTGGAGTTGGGGCATAACACCAGCGATGTTTTACCTTCTTCGCGGTTAGCATGTATCCAGACGAGTTCTTCTTTTCCGGTAAACGTATTGTGCACCAGGAGTAGCTGACTCGATGCCGGCAAAAAAGGCAGTACACTTTCCAGCGAATTTTTCCCGGTAGGATGAAATGATTTCAGATCGATGCCGAGATTCTTTCGGATGTGTTTGGCAATCTTGCCTTTTCCCGTTTGGTAGAGTTCGTTTTCCTCGCTGCTCTCCTGGTTATGCATGGTGAGAATCGCATCTTGCTCCCGGGCCAGTTTGCCTATTTTCCTGAAAAGTTGCTCCGAAATAGAATAAGGAGCATGGGGAACCACGGAGGCGTTTAGCCCATGGTCGGCCGCTTTCTGTAGCAAGACTTTTGTGTATTCAAACGCCGCATCGGCCCTTTGAGGCGAAAATCCCAATGCTTCGATGAAGGTGTGATATTGAATGGAAGACTCCTTTTTGATATCGAACGCCAGCGGATTGTTGGCAATGTCGCCAACCGCCACAATGCCGTTTCTCTGCATTTCTGCATCGGCAATCCGTGCCGCTTCTTTGATCAGATCTTCCTGTATTTTGCGCTGTTTAACAATGCGGGAGAGGAATCCGGCCATTCCTGTTTTCTCGGGGAATGTATTGCGAAGGTGCGATAACTCAAGGTGGCAGTGGGCATTTATAAATCCCGGAACAATCACGCCACTGTAGAATTTTACGCCCGCCGATTCGGGGGGGCGACCACCCGTGTCGATAATCTCTTTGATGGTGCCATCGTTGTCGGTGACAACAATCCCGTTTTTGTAAAACTTTCCGTTTCCGGTGAAAATATAATGTGCTGCGAACTTATTTTTTCCCATCGTCGGGTTTGAGTTTGGGTGCCTCTTTCTTCACTTGTTCCTCCATCTCGTTGAGCTTGTTCAGCACCTGGTCGTAGATGACATCATATTGTTTTGGATGTTTGCCATAATAGAGAGCTGATTTGGCAAACACATCCGGGTCGACATCGTGTTTTTTGCAAATGGAAAAATAGAGGTCGTTGGAAAAATTCTTAGTGGTTTGGTCGAGGCGAAACCGTTGACCGTTGATGGCCTCGGAAAGATGCATATCAACCAGCAAATCCACCATCTGTTTTTGGGAAAGAATTCCTTCCGGAATCTTGTTGCTGTCGGAGCACGAAGCCAGTAGCCATAGTGCCGATATGAATATGAATATTTTTACCCGCATGATTCTGTTTTAATGAGACCAAAGATACTTACCCATTGCATGAAAGACAAATGTTAAAGTTGTTGAAAATTGGGGGATGCAACTCGCAAACGATCTATTTCGGGATGTGAAAGGCCATTTTTTATCCCTGAATTTGCTGTTTTATGTCATATTTTCCCCAAAGGATAACAAACGTCAGTCTTTACGATCGGCGAAAAATATATTTTTGCTACTGGTTTAGAATACGATCAGTTAAAATATTGGGGTGGCAGTTGGCTGGAATTGTACCGGAATGATTAGGGGTGATGAAATGCCAGCCGGCGGAAAAAGAGAGTGTGAGCGACCGACATCGGATGGTTTGGATTTCCGGTTGTCCGTTGAAGGTCTGTAAATACGTGTGGAATAGCTGGAAAACGGTAGTCAGGCGGCTACCGTTTTTTTTATGATTGCTCGTCTTTTAGCTCCTGCTTTTTCAATGTTCGCATTTCGCGGTAAAGCGGCGACGCAAACACAAAGTCATTCAGCTTTTCATTGGATGTGTACAGAATTTCATTCTTGTTGCCTTCCCACCATTTTTCTCCATGAGAAATGAACAGAATGTTATCGCCAATTTCCATTACCGAGTTCATGTCGTGAGTATTGATAATAGTGGTGATATCCAGGTCCTGCGTAATTTGATTAATCAGGTTGTCAATCAAAATGGAGGTCATCGGATCCAGTCCGGAGTTGGGTTCATCGCAGAAAAGGTATTTCGGATTCAATACAATGGCCCGGGCGATAGCTACACGCTTGCGCATCCCTCCTGAAATTTCAGCCGGATACAAATCATTGGCACCTTTGATATCGACTCGATCGAGACAAAATTTTACCCGATCGACTTTTTCCTTATCTGTTTTTTTCGTGAACATGTCCAGTGGAAATCGCACATTTTCTTCTACTGTAAGTGAATCAAACAAGGCACCTCCCTGGAAAACCATCCCGATATCCTGCCGTAGGCTTTTTCTCTTTTTATCTGACAAATGAGAAACATCTTCGCCGTTATACAGAATTTCACCCTCGTCAATATCGAGTAATCCAACAATGGATTTTAGTAAGACAGTCTTTCCAGATCCACTCTGTCCGATAATCAGGTTAGTTTTCCCTTTTTCGAACTTGGTGGAAATATCTTTCAGAATGGGACGACCTTCAAAGGATTTACATAGGCCTTTTATTTCAATCATTTGAAGAAGATTTGCGTGAGAACTAAATCAAAAAACAGAATCAGAATGCTGGTCGTTACGACTGATTGCGTACTTACTTTACCTACTTCGAGTGCACCTCCGTCGACATAATAGCCCAGGTAGGCCGGTACCGAGGCAATCAAAAATCCGAATGCCAGTGTTTTCAATCCCGAAAAAGTAACATAATAAGGTACAAACGCGTAAGTGACCCCGTTCAGGTAGTCGGCTGTGGTAACAGCGCCCGACATCGGTCCGGCGATTAATCCTCCAATCAATCCGGTGGCAATACTTAAAACAAACAGCATCGGGCTGACAATTACAACAGCCAGAATTTTGGGAAGTATCAGAAATGAAGCTGAGTTGATTCCCATTATCTCCATCGAGTCAATTTGTTCCGTGATGCGCATACTGCCAATTTCAGTGGCAATGTTCGAACCTACTTTTCCTGCCAGCATCAGGCTTAGAATGGTGGATGAAAATTCCAGAATCAAGGTATCACGGTTTCCTAAACCTATCAGATAAGAAGGCATAAACGGATTGGAGAGATTATAAGTTAACTGGAGCGTAATAATTCCTCCCATAAAAACCGATATAATAACCACAATGCCAATGGAATCGATCCCTAGTTTTTCGATCTCAACCAATAACTGACGCCAGTATATCTTATGGCGTTCCGGCCTGCAGAATACTCTCTTCATCAGCAAAATATACTGGCCCAGGTGGAAGAAGAATTTCATATATCTTGTTTTTTCTAATTCTAATGTTTCATCGCTTTTGCCAATCAGGTTTGAATGCAAAAAACATTTTACGCTCAAACCGAATCTTTGATGTAATGTTGCACAAATATGCGCGTTTCTTTGTTCTCGTTTTTAAATCAGTTCCATGGTCATCTATTTTCTTTACCGGAATTTAATCCGGGGCGTACGGGTAGAGTAGATTACCCGTATGATTATGAATCTAAAAGTACAAAATTATTAAGGAATGCTCTTATTTCTGCCTTTTCTTAGCCATTTGATCATCCTGAAGGATTTTGACCTTACCTTTGCAAAAATTTGGATAAATTTGATACAAAACCGTTCTCATGGACAATTGTAATAATTACTGTGTTATTATGGCTGGCGGTATCGGAAGCCGATTCTGGCCACTTAGTACACAGGACAGACCCAAACAATTCATTGACATTCTTGGAGTGGGAAAATCGTTGCTCCAGCTTACCTTCGATCGCTTTAACAAGATATTCCCGGCTGAAAATATATTGGTGGTAACCAGCGAACGCTATCGCGAAATGGTATTGGAACAGTTACCTCAACTGACTTCCGACCAGGTGTTGTGCGAACCGCTGAGAAGAAATACGGCACCGTGTGTGGCTTACGCTACGCATAAAATTATCAATCGCTGCAAAGATGCCAATATTGTGGTCGCTCCATCTGATCACCTGATCCTGAAAGAGGATATTTTCCTGGAAGAAATTCGAAAAGGAATGGAGTTTACCGAGAAGAATAAGGTTCTTCTTACCCTCGGAATTAAACCAAGCAGACCGGAGACGGGATATGGTTATATCCAGGTAGCTGATAATTGCGAAATGGATGATTACGATAATCTGTATCATGTAAAAACATTTACTGAAAAGCCGGATCGTAAAATGGCTCAGCTGTTTATGGATACAGGTGAATTCTTCTGGAATTCCGGCATATTTATTTGGTCGGTTCAGGCTATTCACGAAGCGTTGGCGAAGTATCTTCCTGATGTCAATACCATTTTTGAAAAGGGATACAAATACTACCATACGGAGGACGAGATTCACTTTATCAACAAAGCCTATTCGGAGTGTCCTAATATTTCCATCGATTACGGAATAATGGAAAAGGCTGATAATGTTTACGTGCTTTGCTCCGACTTTGGTTGGTCTGACCTGGGAACCTGGGGATCGCTTCACGAAAATCACCGCGTTGATGAGAATCAGAATGCGGTGTGGGGAAACAAGGTTCTTCTGTATGAAACCAGAAACAGCATCATCAACATGCAAGAAGGAAAAACAGCGGTGGTACAAGGACTTGATGGATATATTGTGGTGGAAACAGATAATACCCTGTTGATTTGCAAAAAAGATGACGAGCAGCAAATCCGTCAGTTTGTTGCAGATGTGAATCTGGCAGAAGAGAAAAAATAACACGTAGGAAAAACGACATAAGCACAGGCTTCCAAAAACGGAGGCCTTTGTTGTTTTGTCTGTCACCTGATATAACTGATCTTTTATACCTTAGGCAACAAATTCGAAAATTATGCAACGAAAAATCCATTTCTTCCTGGCTTTGACCATATTGTTTCTAACGTCCTGTTCTCATTCCGGAAAAACGGAAAAACAAAAAGGACCGGTTGTGCTTGTCAAAACGGAATACGGCGATATGAAAGTGCTGTTGTACAACGAAACGCCGCAACACCGCGATAATTTCCTGAAACTGGTGAAGCAGGGATTCTATAACGGATTGCTTTTTCATCGTGTCATACCTGAGTTTATGATTCAGGGCGGCGATCCGCAGTCGCGCGATGCAGAACCAGGACAGATGTTGGGAAATGGAGGTCCGGGTTATACGCTTCCTGCCGAATTCAGACCCGATTTGATTCATAAGAGAGGAGCATTGGCAGCCGCGCGATTAGGCGATCAGGCCAATCCGGAGAAACGCTCGTCCGGTTCGCAGTTTTATATTGTCGAAGGGAAAGTTTTTACTCCCCAGGCACTCGATTCGCTCGAAACAATGCGAACTCAACGGGAAGCGCAGGATATTTATCATCAGATGTTTATGAAAAAGGCCGATTCGGTGAGAATATTACAGGAGCAGGGAAAGCAAATTGAGTACGCCGATATGCTCGATCGGTTGGAAAAACAGGCTCAGGACAGTGCTGCTTTGCATCCTTTTCATTTTACTAAACAGCAACGGGAAACCTATACAACTATTGGCGGAGTTCCTCACCTCGATGGCAATTACACGGTGTTTGGCGAGGTAATTGAAGGATTGAATGTCATTGATTCCATCGCTCATGTAAAGACGGATGATCACGACAGGCCATTGCAGGACGTGAAGATGAGTATGAAGATATTGAAGGATTAGAAATCGTTCTGTGCGGTTACATAAGCGGCGACGGGATAATCCATTCTCAATGAAATGCCATTTGCCTGTTTATTCAATTTTCATTTTATTCATGGAAAACATTCAAAAACAGACCGGATTGTGAAGAAGATCGTTTTCTTATTGGTTTTACTTTTTGCAGTAGTAGGGGCTAGAGCTCAGAAGCTGGAACATATTGTCGTTATCTCGACTAATCTCGGCGATATGAAGTGTAAGTTGTACAATGATACGCCCAAACACCGCGATAAATTTCTACAAGAAGTAAAAAAGGGATACTACAACGGAACTTTATTTTATCGGGTCATCCGCAATTTCCTGATTCAGGGTGGAGCTGCCGATTCCCGAAATGCTCCTCCGGGAAAACGTATTGGTTATGGCAATCCGGCTTTCACGGTTGATGATGAAATCCGTCCGAACCATTTTCATAAAAAAGGAGCTTTGTGTGCTCCCCGCCAACCTGATGATGTGAATCCGTTCAAACAATCCGATATCTCGCAGTTTTACATTGTGGAAGGACGTGTTTATCGCCCCGGGGAGCTGGATACAATGGAGTTGGCGAACAATGTCCCGATTAAGAAACAGATCATTAGCCAGATTTTGACTCCTGAAGTTAAAGCTAAGCTGGCAAAGCTGAAGAAAGAGAAAAAGGTGACGGAATTTAGGGCACTTGCTAATCCGTTAAAGCAACAAATCGAAACGGAATACGCTTTGAATCCTCACGTTTTGAAGTTTTCGAAAGCGCAACGAAAAGCCTACACAACGGTTGGAGGTTATCCGGAGCTGGATGGTAAGTACACGGTTTTTGGCGAAGTGATTGACGGTTTTAATGTGATTGACAAGATTGCATCACTAAAGACCGATAAAAATGATCGGCCCCTGAAGGATGTGAAAATATTAAACATTAAAGTGATCAGGTAAATGGTACGGATGAGACAATTTCTGATTCTTACGTTAGCCTTGGTATTGGCTTCCTGCGGAGGTTCCGGGAAACAGGGAAATACTTCGGGAAAAAATAAGAATACGACGGAGAAGAAAGCACCGGAGAAAGTCTCGTTCGGAAGTTTGTTGCCATCCATTTTTTCAGTGACTACGTACGACGGAAAGCGTCGACTGGAACAGGGTATGGGATTCTTTCTAAACGATAGCGTTGCCGTAAGTCCATATTCTCTTTTCGGAAATTCGAATCGTGCAGAAGTACAACCCTTGGATGGAAATGCAACTTACGAGGTTGCCGGATTTCTGGCGGTTGACCGGATCAACGATTTGGTTCTGTTGAAAATAAAGAATCTGCATCGGCCCGGCCTGAAATTATATACCGGTCACGTTCCCCGGGGAGCGCTGACCTATGTTGTTAGCCCCATACGGGGAAAAACGGTTCCGATTGGTAAAGGGAAAATGCTCGAGAAATCAACGATTCAGGGGAACAATGTTTTTCGGATTTCTAACATTATTTACAGCTCAACCAATGGGCGACCGGTCTTTTTGAATAACAGGAAAGTCCTGGGAGTTGGAAAAATGTATTCAGCGGGTATCGATCAGGATTACGTGGCTGTCCCGGCAGAGGTTGTTGCCAAATTACTGGAAAAGCAAAATGAGCCACTGAAACCGCTTTCACGACTTGGTGGAAAAGTACCTCCGGAAGTGAGTGCCGCCAATGCTAAAATTAAAGGCGTGCTGGTGGAAACTGATTACGGAAATATCACCATCAGGCTCTTTAATAATATGCCGCTTTACCGCGACAATTTCCTGAAACTGGTTCGCGAACACTATTACGACTCGTTGCTGTGGCATCGGGTTATTGCCAAATTTGTCATTCAGACCGGTGCGGCTGATACACGGCATGCCGAGCCTGATGATATGGTGGGCTGGAAAGGGCCTGGTTACACGCTTCCGGCTAATATCAATCCGAAGTATTTTCACCGCCGTGGAATGGTCGGAGTTCCCCGTCTTCCCGACAGGCAAAACCGATTCAAACGTTCGGACGGAAGCCAGTTTTATATTGTAGTGGGACGAACTTATTCCGATAAGGAGCTGGACGATATCGAAAAGGAAAATCACATCAAATTTTCACCCGAACAGCGCCATGTGTATAAAACGATCGGTGGTGCACCGACACTTGATGGCGAATATACCATCTTCGGTGAAGTGACTTCGGGAATGAATGTGGCAGACAAAATTGATACCGTGAGCGTGAACAAATATTACCGGCCCTTGCGTGACATCCGTGTGAAGCGCATCCGTATTCTGAAGTAATTATTTTCTTCCCGGTCGGGAAAGAAAAAACTCGGCAATCCTCAAGTCTACGGGATGGGTGATTTTGATGTTTTCGCGGTTTCCTTCCACAAGTTTAACCCGAAAACCGGCACTTTCAACAACCGATGCATCATCCGTAAATAAGGCATTGAAATCCTGTTCGTAGGCTTTCAACAAAGTTGAGGTGCGGAAAATTTGCGGCGTTTGCACTGAATAGTAACGACTACGGTCCACCGGGGCAGATTCCTCCATGTTTCCTTCGCGCAACGATTCGATGACCGGCAGCACGGGAATGGCAGCACCTTGTTTTTGTGCAATCGAGAAACAATTCTCGATGGTTGTTTGGCTCACCAATGGTCGGACACCGTCGTGAATGGCAACCAAATCGCAGACACTCAAGGCAGACAAACCATTTTTTACCGAATGAAACCGGGTGTCTCCGCCAGCTACTACTTGATGACGAATGACGAAATCATGATTCAGGCATAATTGTTCCCAGAAGGGAATCTGGTCAGCAGGTAACACAACAATCAAATCTATGGTGGAATCAAACCGGTTGAAGGCTTCCAACGTGTACATCAGGACCGGCTTTCCCAATAATTCCAGGAACTGCTTCGGTCGGTCACTTTTCATCCGTGAGCCGCTGCCTCCGGCAACAATAATAACGGAGCGTTGAGTGGAATGAAAGTCGGTTTTATTCATGACGATTCAGGTCTGATTTCGGTTTTGCATACAAATTTAGTCTTCCCTTTACAAACCTTACGGTGATTTCGAATAAATTTGATGAAACAGCTTAAGTGATTTTACCATGAAAGATATTCTTGATTTTCTGGCCGATTTGGAAAAGAACAATAACCGCGAATGGTTTGTGCAAAACCGGAACCGTTATGAAGAAACACGGAAAAAATTTTTAGTGTTTACAGAGCTTTTGAATAACGAAATCAGGACGTTTGATCCGGAAGTTCCGATGCTCGCTCCAAAAGATTGCATGTTCCGGATTTTTCGGGATGTCCGTTTTTCAAATGACAAGCGCCCTTACAAAACAAATTACGGAAGTTTCATCTCTCGTGGTGGCCGAAAATCGGGATATGCCGGATATTACCTGCACCTGCAGCCCGGAAGTTCATTCCTCGGCGGGGGTGTTTATATGCCACCGTCCGACCGGCTGAAAGCCATCCGGCAGGAAATCTACCTCGATCCGGAGGGATTTATGGCCATAAAAGACGATCCGGAATTTCAGAAACATCTGCCCGACGAATATGATGACAAGTTGAAAACCGCTCCCCGCGATTTTCCGAAGGATTGGGAATACATCCACCTGTTGCGGAATAAATCGTATGCCTATGGCCGGAATCTGACCGAAGAGGAAATTCTTTCTCCTTCCTTCATGGAAAATATCCTGGAAACCTTTAAGGTGCTTTTGCGAATGAATCATTTTTTGAACCAGGCCATCGACGATCATCTGAAATCCTGAATTCCGCTCTATTTTTTCGCTCCATCAGTAAAATCGGGAGAAGCAAAAAGGTACTGAAATGTAGATTTATTACAAACTATCGTTCTGATTTACTATTCTGTAAGTCAATTTGTAAATATTGTTAATTTCGTGACGGATTTGTTAATATTTTTTAAAATCGTCGCAGGGATATTTCATTAGTTTTGCAACGATTTCCGTAATAAACTCTCATTTCATGAAGCAAATCATCAATATGGTATAGCAGATTCAGATTGATGGTAAGTGACATGTGACAACAAAAACAAACTACTATCACATGAAAAAGCTCCTTTTTGCACTTGCTTTTCTGATGGCCTTTTCGGCCCTCGAAGCCCAGGACATTCAGCTGCATTATGACATGGGCAAAGATCGAAAGTACCTGACCTCAACGGTAGAGATGTTTAAGCCAGACCAGTACGGTAGTACCTTCTTCTTTATTGATATGGACTACGGCGCCAATGATGTGCAGGGGGTTGCACTGGCTTACTGGGAAATCGCCCGCGGGCTCAAATTCTGGGATAACCCTTTTGAAATTCACGTGGAATATAATGGCGGTTTCGGACAGTATGCACCCGGTGGTGCCTACCAGATAAACGATGCCTGGCTGTTTGGTGGTAACTACACCTGGAATACGGCCGATTATTCCAAGATTTTCACCTTACAGCTGATGTACAAAACCATCCGCGGAAAAAACAAAAACTCTTTCCAGGTTACCGGTGTATGGACCTTGCAGTTCTTCAACAACAAAGTGACACTGGATGGATTCGCCGATTTCTGGCGCGAAGACAATACGTTTGCAGACAAGGATACCAAGTTTATTTTTCTGAGTGAACCACAGTTTTGGTACAATGTCACCAAAAACTTCTCGGTGGGTAGCGAAATTGAATTGAGTACCAATTTTGGCGGACACGAAGGATTTATGGTGAATCCGACCATTGCAGGTAAATGGACATTTTGATACCGGACATTGCTAAATAAACCGTTATGTTAGAAAAGCTATTTAAACTTACACAGAACAAAACATCGGTGAAATCCGAAGTGGTGGCCGGAATCACCACATTCATGACAATGGCATACATCCTTGCCGTAAACCCGACGATTCTTTCGGAAACCGGAATGGATAAAAATGCACTTTTTACGGCGACAGCTGTGGCTTCCATTATCGCTACACTGGTAATGGCATTATATGCGAATCTTCCGTTTGCCCTGGCTCCGGGAATGGGCTTGAATGCCTTTTTTGCCTTTACCGTTTGTCTGGGTATGGGCTTCAGTTGGCAATTTGCCCTGACGGCTGTTTTCATCGAAGGAATTATATTCCTGGTTCTGACTGCATTTAATATCCGTGAGCTGATTGTGAATGCGATACCGATTAACCTGAAACACGCTGTTTCTGCCGGTATTGGTTTGTTTATCGCGTTCATTGGAATGCAGGGCTCAGGTTTGATTGTGAATAACGATGCCACACTGGTTGGATTGGGTGACATGAGCTCTCCTACCGTATTGGTTACCCTTTTCGGATTGCTGCTTACGGGCGTATTGCTGGCTCTTCGGGTAAAAGGCGCGTTACTGATTGGTATCTTTGCCTCTACCATTTTGGGTATTCCGCTCGGCGTGACCCATCTTCCGGAAGGACATATACTAAGCTTGCCTCCGTCGATAGCACCTATCGCTTTTAAATTTGACTTTTCACAACTCTTTTCACTTAATATGGTGATTATCCTGTTCACGTTCCTGTTTGTCGATATGTTCGATACGGTGGGAACATTGGTAGGCGTGTCATCAAAAGCGAACATGCTGGATGCTGAAGGTCGTGTACCAAGAGTGAAGCAGGCCCTGTTTGCCGATGCTATTGGAACAACATTTGGTGCAATGCTGGGAACTTCAACGGTTACCACTTATGTGGAAAGTGCTTCGGGTGTTGCTGAAGGTGGCAGGACCGGATTGACATCGCTGACTGTTGCCGGAATGTTTTTCCTGGCTTTGTTCCTGGCTCCGCTCTTCCTGATGGTTCCGGGTGCAGCAACGGCTCCGGCTTTGATTCTGGTTGGTTCGTTTATGATGTCGCCGATTCTGAAAATTAATTTCGACGATTATACCGAATCAATTCCGGCTTTCCTGACCATTATTATGATGCCGTTGACATACAGCATTGCTGAAGGTATTGTTTTTGGTATGCTTTCGTACGTGTTGTTGAAGGTTCTGTCTGGTAAATTTAAAGATGTCAGTGTCATCATGTATGTGCTGGGGGTTTTATTCGTCTTGAAATTCTTGGTATAGATTATAATTTATTCCAGATATATACTATTGAAAAAGGCCTTTCCGAGTTTTGGAAAGGCTTTTTTTATTCGGGCAAATATCCTATTTTTGGCTTCACTACAAAGGGGACGTTAGCTCAGTTGGTTTAGAGCGCTACCTTGACAGGGTAGAAGTCACTGGTTCGAATCCAGTACGTCCCACACTTTTCCTGAAATACCACAACAAGTTAACTGCCGGAATCCTAAAATTGACCATACAATGAATTTGTTCAATATCGGAATGTATATAAGTTTTGTGTCTGAACTGACAACGATTAAACCTCATTGATTTAGGATTACTTATTGGTTGAATAACAGTATCCCTTTAAAAAAAGGTGAGATATCGGTTGGGAATATTGAAAGTCGCAAGAAGGAAACACGTAAAGATTGAGATCTTTCATGACGAAAGACAGATTAATTTTTATATTTGTTCAAACTTGAAATGATTTATTCTAAACCAAATCATTAACTGAAAACAAAGCATAATGGAACAAAAGCACGCTAACTACGGACTAGGTATGTCCGTTTTCGGAGCCATTTTCTTCATTTTTGGTTTCGCAACTACCTTCATCATCACGTTAAGTGCCCCGGTGAAGGTAATCTTTAACTTGTCGGAATTTGAGGCACAATTGCTGTCTTCGGCCTTCTTTATCGCCTACCCGATTATGTCAATCCCTACCGGAAAGTTAATTGACAGGATTGGCTATAAGAAAACGGTCATTGCCGGCCTGATTTTAATGGCTCTGGGAAGTTTCATTTATGTCCCGGCTGCGAGAATTCCATCATTCCCGGTTTTCCTTTTCGGAACATTTGTTCTGGCTACTGGTGTTGTATTTCTTCAGGTGGCCGCCAATCCATATGTAACTGCAATTGGTCCGGATGAAACTGCATCCAGTCGTTTGAACCTAACACAGGCGTTGAATTCGATTGCTACCATGATTGCTCCCTGGTTGATCGCAACTGCTATTTTCAAAGGTCTTGATTTACCGATTGACACATCGCAAACCTCACCGGCTGTAGCCATGGAAGCAGCTTCACGTGTTCCGCTCCCATTTATCATTATGGGTGTGATTGTATTGATTGTGGCTGTTGCTATTCTCTTAATCAAATTACCTGTCCTTCATGGTGAGAAAAGTGAAAAGAAGAGCGTTTGGAAGCATCCGCATGTGATTCTGGGTGCGATTGGAATCTTTTTCTATGTAGGCGCAGAAGTTGGTAACGCCGGTTTGTTAGTGAATTACCTGAAGAACAGCCTGGGACAATCTGCCCAAATGGCGGCTAATTATGCTGCTATCTACTGGGGTGGTGCTATGATTGGCCGATTCTTTGGTTCATTCATGTTCTCGGATATGAAAAATTCGAAAAAGATTACATACGCCCTTCCGGTATTGCTTTTGGCTTTGGTTTCAGGTGCTTTTGTTACTGATTGGAACTGGAAAATTGGTGTTACGTTCATGATTATTGCGTTAGTGAATTTCTTCATTATGCAATTTGGTCGTGGAAAAGCTGCCAGAACATTGGCTGTTTTTGCTTTAATCGCTGCCGTTCTTGATTTGACTACCACATTTACGATGGGTTCCGTTGCTCTTTGGACTGTTATCTCTATCGGTTTGTTCAACTCCATTATGTTCCCGAATATCTTTGCACTGGCTGTTAAGAGACTCGACAACGCCGAATTGAGTAGTGCGTCCGGACTGATCAATGCCTTAATTCTTGGTGGTGCCATTCTTCCTCCTCTGATGGGAAGTATTGCTGATGCCGCTGGTTATACATGGGCATTCCTGGTACCGGCCTTTAGTTACGCATATATTTTCTTCTATGCAGTAAAAGGTCACAAGCTTGCTTAAGTAGTTATTTAATGATATACACTAGTGGGACAAAAGGATCGGAATTGGTTGACTTTTTCCGATCCTTTTCCCGACTTTAAAACATAAAATGCACATGAAAAGAGTTGCGATAGGTATTGATATCGGCGGAACCAACACTGTTCTTGGTGTGGTGGATGAAAATGGCGATGTACTCGTTAAAGATTCTATCTCTACGCCTACGCACGGAGATGCTAAAAAATATGTTCACTCACTTAGCGATAGCATTAATGAACTCATCGATTCTGTTCATAAGCTGAATGCTGATGCTGAGGTGATGGGAATTGGTATTGGTGCTCCTAACGGGAACTATTACAAAGGAACCATCGAACAAGCTGCCAACCTCGCTTTCAAAGGGGTTGTGCCGTTGGTTGACATGTTGAGAGAGAATTTCCCTCACTTGAAAGCGCTGGCCTTAACCAATGATGCTAACGCTGCTGCTATGGGTGAAATGATTTATGGAGGAGCCAAAGGCATGAAAAACTTCGTGATGATTACCCTCGGAACGGGTTTGGGAAGTGGTATTGTGGTTAATGGCGATCTGGTTTATGGTCACGATGGCTTTGCCGGTGAAGTGGGCCACACAACTGTTATTCCTCACGGACGTGTTTGTGGTTGTGGCGGTGAAGGTCACCTCGAAGCTTACTGCTCAGCACCCGGTATCAAACGTACTGTGTTCGAGTTGTTAGCAAAATATAACGATGGCGAAAGTGAACTGGCGAAGTATTCTTTTGGTGAACTCGACTCGAAGAAGGTGTATGAAGCGGCTGAGCGTGGTGACAAAATTGCTATCGAAGCATTCGAAATTACCGGCGAGCATCTTGGCCAGGGACTTGGCGATACTGTTTGCCACTTGAGTCCTGAAGCGATTTTCCTTTTTGGAGGTCCTACTGCTGCCGGAGATTTTATCTTTAAACCGACCAAGGAGAGTATGGAAAGACATGTGCTTCCTATTTTCCGGAACAAGGTGGAGATTCTTCCTTCCAAACTGAAATCTGGTTCGGCTGCTATTGTTGGTGCCAGTGCATTGGTGTGGAAAGAACTGGAAAAAGAATAAAAGAAAATATATTCGATATGAGAAAAAGGCTGTTCCAATGCGGAACAGCCTTTTTTTGTTCCGTTTTCAAACCGAAATACCATGAAGAGTGGTCTCAGTACTCTTTGGTTCCGGTGTGTAACTTCTCTTTCGCAGGAAAGATGCCCGAAAGTTGAGGAAAGAAAGGAGCTTGGGCTGGAAGAAGTGCCGATAGAGCTGGAATGATCGGTAAAATACCTGGAATAACTTTATTTTTTCCTGGAAAGACATCTTGTTTTGCTGGAATGGCTTCCAAAAAGAATGGAATTGAAAGACATAATTGACGTTTTGATACTTTGCTAAAAAAGAAAGGCCAGAGTGACCCGGCCTTTCCTGAAATATTATCAGAATGTTTAAAAGCGCAGTGTCATGCCGCCAAGTATGGTAGCTCCGGGCATTGGATAACCGTAATTGATTTCGTAGTTCGCTCCGGTCAGGTTGTTCCCCGATACGTAAATATCAAGATACTTGTTGACTTTGTAACTGAGTTTGCCGTTTGCCACTACGTAGTTTTGGCTTATCCGGGTATCTCCTTCCACAAGAGTGTAGAGTCCCGAGATCCATTGCATGTTGGTATTTAAGGTGAATTTTCCAAAGAGGTAGTTCACGCCAAAATAAAGCTGATGTTCGGGCGCAGCCAGTTTGGGCGTATCCATGTGCAGGTAGCTGTAATTAGCATCAAATGCCAGATTGGGCAGCGCGTGGTATTTGGTTTCAATCTCTAGTCCATAGTGTTTAAAAGCCCCCGTATTCTCATTTCTCATAGGCGGGAATGAACCTGTCGGAACCAACTGGATGAGATTTTTCCCTTTCAAATAGTAAACATCAACACCGAAGTGTAATTTTTTATTCAACAGCGACTGGTTGTAACCAACTTCATAGTTCCACATACTTTCGGGTTGCAAATCCGGATTGGCCGGAGGGAAAAGGTACAGTTCGCGAACATTGGGACTGCGAAAACCTTTTGAGGCCAACAACTTGATATCGCTGTTTTCTGTTGTTTTGAAAGTAAGAGCGAATTGTGGAATCCACTCATGACCGAAAGTGGTGTGGTGTTGATAGCGCAAACCTGCATTCGCGGTTAGCCAACCGAAAAAAGTTTGCTGAACAAAAGAGTAGATACCTGTTTCGTTAATCCAAATCCATTGGTTGTTATAGGGTGATGGAACCATGGTGGGCGGCCCGTTTGGGTTCATTTGCGGAACCATTACCGGGGCACCTTTTCCGCCATAGCGGTTCCAGTCAATACCAATTCCAATCAGGTTGTTGTCAATTAGTTTTAATCCCTGGAAGAAGTTGACACCGAAATTCTTGTCAATGGAATTCCAGCCATCGTATAGATGATGATTTCCGCGGTTGAAAAAGAGCTTCAGTTTTCCATCGGCTTTGTCATAGTGGTTGGATAACGTTAGCGTGGTATTTGACCGTTTAATGTCGTTCCAGGCGCCATTGTTTGCATAAATTGTGTCGGATGCGTTGACCGGTCCCGGATCGTGTGCTGTGAAATTTACGTAGCTTCCGTCCCAAACTAAATCCAGGTGATCATTGAACTGATAACCCGTTTTCAGATAGGCTGTGTTGTTCTTAAAATCCGAATTTTCGCGGGAACCATCGGTAGAATCGTAATTGTACGAAGCAAACAGATTAAAACCGTTTTGGCGATAGCCTGCCGAACCTGCTGCTTTGACTGTATTGAAGGAACCGTACTGTCCGCGGATTTGACCTGAGAAACCCTCTTTGTCCTCTTTGCGGGTAATGAGGTTCACCACGCCTCCCATGGCATTGGTGCCATACAACAAGGAACCCGGTCCACGAATGACTTCCACTTTTTCCAGATCGGAACTAACATAACTGTCGGGAAAAGGATGTCCCATTAATCCCATCATCTGTGGTTGACCGTCAATCATTACCAATACTTCTGAGGTAGCTCCATTCAGACCTACACCGCGAATCGTGATTTGCCCGGCCGAACCACTTGCGACTCCAAACCCGCTATATCCGCGTTGGGTGACAAACATGCCCGGAACTTTGGCACTCAGCAATGGCAGGATATTGGTTTGCGAGCTGTTCTCGATTTCCGCTTCGTTTACCACGGAAGTGGTTAGCGGAACCAGTTCGCGGGTGGTGGCTACCTGGTTCCCGGTGACCAGTATTTGTTCCTGCTGGTAAATTTTCGAAATCAAATGAAAATCAGCCTGGGTGGTTTTGCCGGCTTTTACGGTGACTTCCTTTTCAGTTGGTTCGTAACCGATAAAGGAGACGTTCAGTTGATAAGTGCCCGGTTTCAGATTTTCGAATTTGTATTGTCCTTCTTTGCCGGCTATCCTCCCCATACTTGTTCCGCGAATGCTGACCGTTGCTTGTTGCAGTGGAGCTCCTGTTTCGCTATCGGTTATTCTGCCCTCAATGCTTTGGGCAAAAAGTTGATAAGCCGGAAATAGCAGGAAAGATAAAAAGAGGAATGCGCAAATTTTCTTCATTATTTAGTTAGTTAATTTATTGTTCGTGATTAGGACGGCCAAAAGAGTTTCTTACCAAATCCAAGCCGGTTATCTGTCATTTTCATCGATTCAATATTCAGCACCCATAATTTAGTCTCCATTAGCGCTGCATACGGAAACTTTTTCAGATATCGTTTTTTGACTTTACCGGCTAATTCTCCTTCGGGTAATTCCAGTTTTCCTGTCATCTGCAATCCCCGGATTTTACCAACAACACTTGTTTCCAGTACAATGGAAGCGGCAACCTGCTTATTTGCTAATGCTTCCTGAATGTGACGGGTCTCATCATCCGAGGTGAAGATAAGCACATTCTCATCTTCGTGATAAGCATAAAAACAGTTCGCACACCAAGGTTGTCCGTTTTGACTGGTAGCCAGTGTTAATACATGATGTTCGGTAATAAAATCGCGAATGCGTTTGTCGGGTTTTTCCATCATTTGTGTCTTCAGCTATCAAAAATAGAAATTCTAATGTTAATCTACCTGATTGGTGTTTAATGTGGAGGCGTTATAAATTTCTTTACGGCCAAATGAATTGAATGTTTTGCTTTATTTCCGGATGGAGACTTAGTGCCACAGGACAGGTTTTCGAAACCGCCTCAAGCATCCTTTTCTCTTTTTCGGTGTAAAGCTTATCAGGAAAGCGAAAGGTAACCTGAATTTCGCCAATGCGACGCGGATTTGCTGCCATTATCTTGGTGATTTCGATTCGGGTACCGTCCAGGTCGATTCCTTTATCGCGCGCCTTAATACCCATGATGGTCATAATGCAGTCACCGAGTGCCGTGGCAACTAAATCGGTCGGTGAAAAAGCTTCACCACGTCCCTGGTTATCCAGCGGCGCGTCGGTAATCAGTTTACAACCTGATTGGAGATGTTCATTTTCTGTTCTGAGTTCTCCCGGATATACGGTCTTAACGGTTGGCATACAAATAACTATTATTGTATTACGGTTACGGTATTGGAACGGTTGTTCCTCTTTTCTCTCTTCAAAAATAATTACCTTCGTAAAAATTTTAAAGATACGCGAAAATGTTCTCAGGAATCGTCGAAGGAATGGGCACCGTGGTGGCCATCGATAAAGAACAGGAAAATGTTCATCTTACACTGGAGTGTGACTTTGTTAATGAATTGAAGATCGATCAAAGTCTCTCACATAACGGAGTTTGTCTCACGGTAGTGAAAAGGACCGATAAGACTTATACGGTGACTGCTATTAAGGAGACGCTTTTAAAATCGAATCTGGGCTTGCTGAAAGTCGGTGATAAGGTTAACCTGGAACGCAGCATGCCGATTAACGGACGGCTGGACGGGCACATTGTTCAGGGGCATGTCGATCAGACCGCTGTTTGTCAGAAAGTAGAAGAAGCTGACGGAAGCTGGTATTATACTTTCACTTACGATTTCGATATTGCGAAAGCACGACAAGGCTACATGACGGTCGAAAAAGGTTCGGTATGTGTGAACGGTGTCAGTCTCACGGTGGTGAATGCAAAGGATAATAGTTTCCAGGTGGCAATAATTCCTTATACACAGGAACACACAAACTTCCATACCTTTGAACCGGGTTCGGTCATAAACATCGAATTCGATATTATTGGAAAATATTTAAGCCGGTTGAATACGTATAACCAATAACCGACTGCAAAAATACAGATGAAAAGCCCGTGAAAAGCGGGCTTTTTTTGTGGACTTAGGTGAAGGTAGTTTTCTGATTTTTAGTGCAAAAAAAAGGTTGCAACTCGTGCAACCCCTTTTGTGTATTTAAGGACAACATGTTCTTCTGGGAATTGGGAAAATGGAAAAAGAATAACAAAGTTTGCCCTTAAAATGCCTGCTTTTAAAATCTTCTGCAAAGTAGTAGTTCTACGAGATCTAACCAAATTTTTTTATTAACATTTGTTGCGTTCATATCTGCTTTCTGCTTCTCATAAGGTGCTGGATGTCTTATATGATTGGCAGTAATTAACGGGAGCATTTCAAACAGCAATAGTTTTTATGTTCATACATATAAAATTGCATGTTTCAATCACCCAATTACGGCAATGTTGTATACTGATTGTGGCTGAAAAATAGTAACTTGAATATCGAAGATAAGTTATGTCTCTCGTTAACGATTTCATATCACTTTTCTTTCCCCGATTATGTGCCGGCTGTGGCGAACCTCTGGTTCACGGCGAGGAGGAGGTATGTATTCGCTGCCTTGCCGATCTTCCCCGAACGGGATTTGCCCGATTTACTGATAACAAAGTGGCGCAGGTTTTTTGGGGACGCATTCCGCTCGAACATGCTGTTTCACTTTGTTATTTCGAAAAGGGTAGCCGGTTGCAGAAAATGTTTCACCGGATGAAGTACCAGCGAGAACCCGGAGTTGGTAAAGTGCTGGGAAGGGAACTTGGACTCGAATTGTTCTCCAGCTCCATGTTTGAAACACTGGATGCTGTTATACCGGTTCCTTTGCATCCGAAGAAACAAAAGAAACGGGGTTATAACCAAAGTGAATACATTGCTAATGGTATCAGTGAGGTGATGAATATTCCGGTTATTACCGATGCACTGATCCGGAATGTGCACACATCATCACAAACCCGCAAGAGCCGTTACAACCGGTGGGAAAATGTGGAAGGTATTTTTCAGGTGGCAAATCCGGAAAAGCTGAAAGACCTGCATTTGATGGTAGTCGATGATGTGGTGACTACCGGTGCTACCCTGGAGGCTTGTTGTGTGCCATTACTGAAGGTTCCGGGTGTGAGAGTCAGCATTGCGACTTTGGCATGCGCTTAATGGCCCGAATCTCCCGGCCACCGGTAACTGTCAAGTTTGAGTCCCGCCAAATCGATTACCCGGTTAATCACAGTTGAGGCAGCCTCCTCGAGAGTCTCGGGGCGGCTGTAAAATGACGGACTTGCCGGACAAATAATAGCCCCGGCCTCAGTCAGGCGCGTCATATTTTGCAGGTGAATAAGACTGTAAGGGGTTTCACGGGGAACAACAATAAGTTTTTTACGCTCTTTCAACATCACATCGGCAGCTCGTGTGACCAGGTCGTCTGAAACACCTGCTGCAATTCTGCCTAATGTTCCCATCGAGCAGGGTACAATGAGCATGGCATCATAGCCCGCTGAACCAGAGGCAAAGGGTGCGTAAAAGTTACTTTTCTGATATTCAAGAAAAGGATATTCCAGAGTGGGTGGTTCACTGTTCAGCTCGTACGACCAGATGTCGCGTGCGTTCGAGGACATAACAACACCGCAGGATTCGATTTGATCTTTGATGCTTTCCAGTTTCTTCAGCAATGTTGCTGCGTAAATCGAGCCACTTGCTCCGGTAATGGCAACCACCAGTTTTTTTCTCATTATATTTTTTATTCTTTTCCGGTTAACCGGGAAAGTGTTTACAGAAGAAACGAAAGATAAGGGATAAATGTTTCTTTAGGATATAGATGACAAACTTACCAGTCGATTTGGTAAAAAAGTGTAGTGGTGATGGCTTGGCTATATTGGTCATCGCGTATGTACACGAGCGATTGTCCGGGTAAATCCCGGATAGAGGTTAACGAAACAGCATAACGGATATCGACTTGTAACTTGGGGCGGACATTGAAGCGTGCTCCTGCCAATACATCCCAGGTATTTTCTTTAAATGGTAACGTTTCCTGTGGGGGCAAATCTCCGTAATTGTCGAATTCACGTGAGTTGACTAACCGGTTGTACGACAATCCGGCTAGTACAGAAAGCCAGCCTTCTGCTCTGTACCCAATGATTACAGGCATTTCGACGTATCCGAGACGCATGACATATTTTCGTAATTCGCCTGTTTTCGGATTCGGATTCATCCGGCTTCCTTTTTGGGTATATTTGAGTTCCATCCCACTCCAGAGTTTGGGCTTCAGGTCAATTTGGACCCAACCTCCTGCTACAATTCCCGCTTTGTTGAAGCCTGCGGATAGATCCCCTTCCACCTGAGTGGCATTCAGGCCTCCCTGCAGACCACCATAAAACTTCTGCGCATATAGAAGTGATGGGGACAGAAATAAAATAATAACGAATAGCTTTTTCATCTATCGGGATAATTGCCTGTTTTTCACAGACCTTTTTGTTTCAGTATTCTTTTCAGTTCGGTGATTCCTGTGCCTGCTTTCATGTCAATAACGTGTACCTCAGGTGAAACCTGAAATGGAGGATTGGGATCAATTAAAAAAATCGGCACGTTTTCACGAGTATAATTCAGTAGTCCTGCTGCCGGGTATACATTTAATGATGTGCCTACGACCACCATTATATCAGCCGATTCAACAATAGCTACAGCTTCAGGGATTGCCCTGACGGGTTCGCCAAACCACACAACGTGCGGACGGAGCTGACTTCCTTTCTCACAAGAGTCTCCCAGTTTAAGTTCCCAGTTGTCGAGCTCGTAAACCAGCGCTTCATCAATTGTGCTGCGCGCTTTCTTTAATTCGCCGTGCAAATGGAGGACTTTCCGGGAACCAGCCCGTTCGTGCAAGTCATCGACGTTTTGTGTAATGATTTGAACATCGTATTCATTCTGCATTTGCGCCAAAACTTTATGCCCGGCATTCGGCTCACATTCAAATAGTTGTTTTCGGCGTTCGTTATAAAACCGGAGCACCAATTCCGGATTTTTATGCCAGGCTTCCGGACTTGCGACTTCTGTAACATCGTACTGATCCCACAAACCTCCCATTTCCCGGAAGGTCCTAATTCCGCTTTCAGCTGAAATACCGGCACCTGACAAAACTACCAATCGCTTCATTAGTAGGATAACTCTTTAGTTTAATTGTTCGTATGAAATGAGCATGATCCTGGAAACACGAATTGAAATGACTATTTCCAATCATGCGAATTCCATGTGGCAATTAAAAAAATAAACACATGAAAATATACGAATAAAGAGTGAAACGACTGTACCAATCCATTATTTCGATACCTTGTTATAGTTCTAATTTGTTCTGTATGACAGAAAAAACAAATGATCCATACGCTGAAATAGATAAAGCATTTTTTGCTGATGGATACCGGTTGGCCGCAAGTAATCTGGATGACAAGCTTGCAAAGAATTCACTCCTGATGCATTTGAACACGCAATACAGCGTAATCGATAGTCTGTTGGACGCTTTTCAACATAAGGTGGTAGCAAGTGGTGCCCGTATTGATTGCCGGCTTGGTTGTTCGTGGTGTTGTCATCAACAGGTTTTAGTCATGCCGGCCGAAATGCTGTTAATAGTAGATTTTATAGAGAAGAATTTTGATAAAGAGACAAAAGGAGCAATTCTCCGTCGTGCAGTTGACAAGGATGAGAACGTGAAAAAGCTGTCGCCTGAAAAGGTTTTGCTGGCAAAAATTCCGTGTCCATTGCTTCGTGACGGAAGTTGCAGTGTTTATCAGGTTCGTCCGATGGCTTGTAGGATTTATCTATCGTCAAATGTGGACAGTTGTTTTCAGGAATTTCATCATCCAGAGAAACCAGACATCTTTCCTGAATTGTTCGATTTTCCACTTCACGCCGGACGGATGTTGAATGGTGGATTGATTCACTACCTGAAAGAGAAAGGGATTTCGATATATGAAAATCGGCTGGAGAAGATCCTCCGTTTGCTATTGACCGAACCGGATAAAGGAACAAAGTGGTTGATGGGTGAGGAAGATTTTAGCGATGGATACGAACAGGTGGAAGACATTGTCAGACTTAGGGAAAAGCCATAAAAAAAAGCGGGCATTGCCCGCTTCCTTTTTAGTACCTTCTGTCGGAGCGACGGTTGAAATCTCTGTTTCCACCATCCCGATTAAAATCTCTGTTTCCACCCTCGCGGCGGTAACCTCCTTCACGGCGATAACCACCACCGCCACCGCCACCGCGGTTGCCTCCGTCGCGACGAAAATCACGGCGCTCTTCACGTCCGCCTTCACGGGGGGCTGATTTCTTAACGATAATAGTGCTACCCTGAAGCTCTGAATCGTTCAATTCACTGATTGCTTCATAAGCCTCGGGGTCGTTAGGCATTTCAACAAATCCATATCTTTTGGAGTTCCCGGTTTCCCGGTCAAAGATAACTTTGGCGTAAGCAACTTCGCCATAATGTGAAAAAAGATTCTCAAGGTCTTCGCTTGTAGTCTCGGAGCTAAGCTTTGCTACAAAAATGTTCATGATAAATAAAAATTATTAAATAAATAAAAGGGTGATGAACGCGGTAGAAGAGAGACAAGCAAAGCAAGACATCTTTCTATTAACTCACTGAACTTATTTCTAATCTATAGATCAAAAGTAACCTAAAAATTTCAGATTGATACCAACCTTGGGTAAAGATTTTTTCAATTATGTGTTAATTAACAATTGTATAGAATAATTTTCAAATCAACCCGATACAGGTTCAAACCATCAATTTTCATTACTTTTGCTCCATGATTGATCAGGGTACCATACAACGCATTTTAGACAGTTCAGAAATTGTTGATGTCGTTGGAGATTTTGTGACGCTTAAGCGACGCGGAACCAATTTTATTGGCTTGTGCCCTTTCCATAACGAGAAGACACCTTCGTTTAATGTTTCTCCTTCCAAAGGAATATATAAGTGCTTTGGTTGCGGAAAAGGCGGAAGTGTGGTCAATTTTGTGATGGAGCACGAGCACCTTTCTTATGTGGAGGCCCTGAAGTGGTTGGCGAAAAAGTACAGTATCGAGGTGAATGAACGGGAAGAAACGCCCGAAGACATTAAAGCGCGGAACGATCGGGAGAGCCAGATGATCGTCACCTCTTTTGCTCAAAAATATTTTACAAGCCAGCTTTGGGACAGCAACGAGGGCCGGATTGCTGCATTGGGCTATTTTCGCGAACGCGGATTGCGTGATGACATGGTTCGGAAATTTGAACTGGGTTATTGTCCGGCCGGGAACGATAATTTTACTCAGGAGGCGTTGAAGGCCGGTTACGAGATGAAGTTCCTGGAAAAGACGGGCCTCACAATCAAACGGGAAGACTGGATTCGGGACAGGTTTAGCGGGCGTGTGATGTTTCCCATTCACGGCGTATCGGGCCGGGTAATTGCTTTTGGTGGACGAACGCTTTCGCAGGATAAAAAAATTGCCAAATACCTGAACTCGCCGGAATCGGATATTTATCACAAAAGCCGGGTATTGTATGGGATTTACCAAGCGAAACGCAGTATCATACAAAATGATAAGAGTTACCTGGTGGAAGGATACACCGATGTCATTGCAATGCATCAGTCGGGAATTGAGAATGTAGTGGCTTCGTCGGGCACTTCGCTCACGACAGATCAAATACGGTTGATTCGTCGGTTTACCAATAACATCACCATTATTTATGATGGTGACCAGGCCGGTATCAAAGCATCTCTGCGAGGAATCGATTTGGTGCTGGAAGAAGGTGTGAATGTCAAAGTCCTTCCTTTACCGGAAGGAGAAGATCCCGATTCTTTTTCACGTTCTATGAGTTCTTCCGAATTGCAGCAATATATCACCGAAAATGAAACGGATTTCATCAAGTTTAAAACGCAGCTGTTATTGGAAGGGACCGAAAACGATCCGATTACGCGTGCCCGTTTGACGACCGATATTGTACGTTCTGTTTCGGTTATCCCAGACGGAATTGTTCGGGCGGAATATTTGAAAGAGTGTAGCCGCCTGATGAATGTACGCGAGGAGGTGCTTTATGAAGAGTTGAGGAAGCTGAAACGCAAGCGCGATGATGAGATGTTCCGGCGGGAACAGCGAGACCAGGTTCGTCGCGAAAATATTCCGGAAGCTCCTCCGGTTGTTGAAGTAAAGAAGGAGGCTGGTCCGGTCAATAATCCGTGTGCCATCGAAGAGCGCGAAGTGTTGCGCATGATGCTGAAGTACGGCGATCAGAAACTCTTCGAGGTGGAGAACGATGAAGGCGAAAGCGAAGTAATTACCGTAGCCGATTATTTCCTATCGGAACTGCAAGCCGATGGCATCGAATCGGTCGATCCGGTTAACAGGAAAGTGTTCGAGGAGTGTGATGAACACTTTGGTGAAGAGGGGTTTGACCCGTTGCGCTACTTCGTTCAACATCCCGATTCATCTGTCAGTCAGCTTTGTTCAAATATCCTTTCGGAAAAATATACTGAAAGTCAGTTTTGGAAAAAGCAGGGAAGTTATGTCGAAGAGGAGCCTGATATTTTGTATGTGTTAGTGCCCCGGATATTACAGGAATATAAACTCCGGATGGTGCGTTTTTTAACCAATCAGGCATTTGATGAGATGAAGGATGCTGCTAAAAGTGATAATTTTGAACGAATTGCCGATTTGCAACGCAATATTCAGAATCTGAAACAGGTAGAGAAGGAATTGTCTGATAAGCTCGGAAAAAGAACAATTAATTTTTGAACTCATTGAGATACCGATTGGTTATCTCAAAACCACATACGATCTTTGTGGTTTGTTTCCTTTATATAAAAAGAATTCGTTAATGATATATGTAACTGGGGGGACCGGAATGCTGGGAGCTCATTTGCTTTATCGCCTGACAAAATCGGGCTACCAGGTAAGAGCATTGAAGCGTGAAACCAGCAACCTGAACCAGATAAAAAAAATATTTTCTTATTATAGTTCCGAAGAAGAAGCGGAACAGCTTCTGGCAAAAATTGAGTGGGCAGATGGCGACTTGCTTGACCGCGATTCTATCAAGTTGCATCTGAAAGGTGTTAATTTCATTATTCACGCTGCTGCGATGGTTTCCTTCAGTCGAAGGGATCGTAATGCAATGTTGCACAATAACGTGGAGGGAACCGCGAATTTGGTTGATTTAGCCAGAGAATCAGGAATCAGCCGTTTCTGTCATGTAAGTTCTACTTCGGCGCTGGGAAATCCGCCCGAAGGTGTACCTGCTTCCGAAGAGCATGTTTGGAATAACAGCCGGAAACGCACCGCTTACGGCAAGAGTAAATTCCTTTCCGAAATGGAGGTTTGGCGTGGTATGAACGAAGGAATGGAGGTGCTGATTGTGAATCCGGGGGTGATTATCGGTCCAGGCAATTGGGATACGGGTAGTCCCCAACTTTTCAAAACGATATGGAACGGATTTCAGTTTTATACCGAAGGAGGAACCGGTTTTGTTGATGTCCTTGATGTGAGTGAGGCCATTGTATCAATGATAGATCAGCCACAATGGGAAATCGTCAGGAATCAACGATATGTGTTGGTGGCCCGGAATGTGAAGTTCCGCGAGTTCTTTAATCTGGTTGCTGATGATCTGGGTAAAAAGAGACCGACTATTCCTGTGGGCGATTGGCTTTTGGCGATTGCGTGGCGACTTGCCCTTGTTGTCTCTTGGTTCAGTTCTTCCAGACCTGCGATTACCCGCGATAGTGTCAATGGTTCAAACCAAATGAGTGATTATGATGGTTCTCATATAACCCGTATGATTCCTTTTCAATACCGTACTATTGAGGAAAGTGTGGGCAGAGTTGCAAAAATATTTCTGAATGAGCATCGCTAAGCTAATTTTCAACTGAGAGATTTGGTTAAGGATATTTAAGGACACTTGAATTTACTTAACAGAATAATGCCTCATCTTTGTTCCTAAGGAAGAGCAAGTTTTTCATTGATATGTTAGAGTTAGTTGGTTTAATCAGTTAGGTTTTACAAAGCCGGGTTCTCAGCCCGGCTTTTTTTTAACAGCTATAAGGTTTAACTTTCTTTAATACCTGTTCGAATCAGTTAACAGAAAAAACGGACATCTTTGTCAACAGGAAAAGCAAGTTTTTTCATAGGAATCTTTAAGTTAGGTTAGTTTGGTTTAGTTAGGTTAGAAAAAGTCGGGAACACAGCCCGACTCTTTATTTATGTGATAAGTATTCGTGCCCTTCTTATCGGAACATTTCGTATTCTCTACTTACCATAAGGTTTAACTTTCTTTAATACCTGTTCGAATCGGTTAACAGAAAAAACGGGCATCTTTGTCAACAGGAAAAGCAAGTTTTTTCATAGGAATCTTTAAGTTAGGTTAGTTTGGTTTAGTTAGGTTAGGTTAGTTTATTAAGAGTCGGGTTCTCAGCCCGACTCTTTTTTTTTGTGATAAGATTCGTGTCCTTTTTATCGGAGCATTTCGTATTCTCTATTTACTATAAGGTTTAACTTTCTTTAATACCTGTTCGAATCAATTAACAGAAAAAACGGGCATCTTTGTCAACAGGAAAAGCAAGTTTTTTTCATAGGAATTTTTAAGTTAGGTTAGTTTGGTTAGGTTAATTTATAAAAGGACCGGGTTCTCAACCCAGTCCTTTTTTTATGGACGGTAATTTGAAACTAATCTGATCGCTGAAAATTTGATTGAGTGATTAAGGTGTTTGGGCGGGGTTTGATTTCTCGGGTATCCGACTAAAGGACTGAACTAAATTGTGTACCACCTTTGTTAGCACGAAAAGCAAGTTCTTTTTAAGTCAGTCTGGTTAGAATAATTAATGAAAGAACCGGCTTCCTTTTCAGGAACCGGCTCTCTTATATGTGAATCCGTTTCAATTGATGGTTGATTGGCTCAAATTGCTGTAGGGCAACTTGATTTTTTCCCCGGATCCACCATATATGGCATTGGTTAGTACAAATTATCCTTTTTTAGAATGTTTGTTTTTCCTTTGTTTTCAAGCAAACACTAAATCCGGAAAGCCGGACTTAGTGTTGCATGTCTTTCAGAAATAAAACTTAATTAATGAATGCATGTACAAAGGTGAATTTGGGTTTTGGTTTCGGGTTCGAAAATATGGGAACCTTCGTATATTCACGAAACAAATGGTCAAATCAATTGCACAAAAGGTAAATTCCATTGTTCAAAAGATAAATACTGAATTGTGTAGTTCATAGAACAACTTCATCAGTGTAAATTGTAAGGGGCAAGTTTCCAGATAAATGATAATTGATATTGCCACATCAATTTTGGCGAATAGGAAGATTTACTGAAACGAAAAAGATCGCCCCCAATGAGCGATCTTTTGACAATTCTTTAAGATGTGATATTTATTTGAGCTTAAAATGCTCTTTTATTTTCTCAACATAGTCGAGTTTTTCCCATGTGAAGAGTTCAACTTCGCGTTCCAGCTTGCCGGAATATGGCGATTCAAAATTCTTGACAACCGTTCTTGGGGTACGTCCCATGTGTCCGTAGGCAGCAGTCTCCTCGTAAATGGGATTGCGAAGCTTTAACCGTTTTTCGATAGCAAATGGGCGAAGGTCGAAAATCTCCCTAATCTTTTCTGCAATTTCACTGTCTGACAGGTCGACATTTGACCGGCCATAGGTGTTAACATAGATGTTTACGGGTTGTGCTACGCCAATAGCATAGGCCAGCTGAACCAACATTTCGTCGGCAACGTCGGCAGCTACCAGGTTTTTGGCGATGTGGCGGGCAGCATAAGCAGCCGATCTATCGACCTTCGACGGGTCTTTACCCGAGAATGCTCCACCTCCGTGTGCACCTTTACCTCCATATGTATCGACAATAATTTTGCGTCCGGTTAATCCGGTATCACCGTTGGGGCCTCCTATTACGAACTTTCCGGTAGGATTAACGTGCAGAATATATTGATCGTCGAACAGTTCCTTCAAGCGTTCGGGCAATTTGGCAACCGTGCGAGGAATCAGAATTTTGCGAACATCGTCCTTGATTTTGGCCAGCATGCGCTCGTCATCGTTGTCAAAGTCGTCGTGCTGTGTCGACACTACGATGGTGTGAACCCGCAGCGGCTCGTTTTCTTCGTTGTATTCAATCGTTACCTGTGATTTGGAGTCGGGGCGGAGGTAAGTCATTTCTTTTCCCTCACGGCGAACTTCAGCCAACTCAAGCAACAGACGGTGTGACAATTCCAGGGGAAGCGGCATGAAATCATCGGTTTCTTTGCATGCATAACCGAACATCATTCCCTGGTCACCTGCTCCCTGGTTCTCGCGATCTTCGCGATCGACGCCTCGGTTGATGTCAGGAGATTGTTCGTGAATAGCTGTCAGGATACCACAGGAGTCGCTGTCGAACTGATACTCCGCCTTGGTGTACCCAATGCGGGCAATCACATCGCGGGCTTCTCTCTGAACGTCAATGTACGTCTGTGTTTTTACCTCGCCGGCAATTATTACCTGCCCTGTGGTTACCAAGGTCTCAATCGCCACTTTCGAGTCCGGATCATATGCCAGTAAGGTATCTAACAATGCATCGGAAATTTGATCGGCCACCTTATCAGGATGTCCTTCCGATACTGATTCTGAAGTAAACAGAAATCCCATAATTATAATTTTTTGGACGGCTCAGGCCGACCATCGATGAAACAAATACAGAACGGGACGTTAAATGGTTGATTGATAATAGACGGGAAGGCGTTGCTTTAGCATTTTTTTCCGTGGTTGCAATCAATCAAATCTATCCACATTCGAGGCACAAATGTACATCGAAAATATTTAAATACGTAAAAAGATGCATAAAAATTGGATTCAGGGCATTGTCCGGTTTCGGTTCAATGGCCGGTCACTTCCAGGAAGACTTTCTCAAGCGTGGTGGTTTCGCGTTGCAACGTGAGTAAAACAAATCCATGATCTGCAGCAAAGCGGAATACGGCCGGCCTGATATCTTCAGCGGTAGTTCCGGTTAACAACCATTCGGCATCGCCTGTTTTTTCGACATGCTCAACACCTTCAACAGAAGCCAGCATCTCTGCGGTAACTTCTCCTTGCGTTTCAATTCGGACCAATTGAGGTGCATCGGTTCGAAGGGCATGAAACTGTGAGCGGTTTTTGTCGGCAACAATTTGTCCATTGTTGATGATGAGAACCCGGTTACAAATAGCCTCCACTTCCTGCATAATGTGGGTGGACAGCATGACGGTTTTATTCCGACTTACTTCCTGAATGAGTCGTCGTATTTCGATCAGCTGAGCCGGATCGAGCCCGGATGTTGGTTCATCAAGAATGAGAACTCCCGGATCATGAATGAGTGCCTGTGCAATGCCTACACGCTGCCGGAAACCTTTTGACAGCGAACCGATTTTTTTCCCTAGCTCAGGAACCAGCCCGGTGAGGTCTATCATTTCATCAACTCTCTCTTTCCGGTTTTTTATCGGGTACATACCGGCAACCAATTCAAGATATTCCCGAATGTACATATCGGGGTAGAGGGGATTGTTTTCTGGCAGATAACCAATTTGCCGGCGTATGTCGATGGAATGTTCCCGAACGGGCAGGTCGTTTACCATTACTTTACCCGAAGAAGGCGTAAGCAAACCCGTGATTATCTTCATCATGGTTGATTTTCCGGCACCATTCGGTCCCAGAAAACCAGTCACTTCACCGGTATGAATGGAAAACGTAACATCGTCCAATGCTTTCTGTTCTCCAAATAGTTGTGTAATGCTTTCAACCTGTATCGACATAATTCTGCTTTTGTACAAAAATAACTTTTCCTTCCATTTTACAAGGGAATGAGGGTTCAAGCATGGAAATCTTGTTTGTTTTTGATGACTTTGTTTCCAAATAGCAATATGCAATGACAATTTTCATATCTCTCTGAAAATCTTTGCTAATTTTGTGGCAGCGAACCATGAATCAACTATTTTCGAGAATTTCAAGCAGACTTATGTGTTGTCGATGAAACGTTGTGCAATGAGTCTGTTTTACAGTAAAATGTCCCGGAGCGACGAAAACCATGAAGGATCAGAATTTTAATTTTGTGAATAGTTTATTTCGATACGAGCGGCAAAAAACTGCCACCGTACAGGTAGGAGAAGTAAAGGTTGGAGGAGAGTATCCTATTCGTTTACAGTCGATGACGGATACAGATACGAACGATACGGATGCCACGGTTGAGCAAATCATCCGGATTATTAAGGCTGGTGCCGATTTTGTCCGTATGGCTGTTCAGGGACTCCGCGAAGCAGAAAATCTAAAAAGTATTCGGGCTGAATTAGACAAACGTGGCTATGCCGCAATACCACTAGTGGCCGATATTCATTTCTCTCCGCAAGCTGCTGAAACTGCCATTAAATATGTGAAGAAGGTTCGTATCAATCCTGGTAATTTTTACGATCCACGAGCTAAATTTCAGAAGGTAGATTATACCGATGACGAGTATCGTGATGAACTGGCCGGTATAGAAGAACGCTTTATCCCTTTTTTAAAAGCATGTGCTGAGCGTGGAACTGCTCTCAGGATTGGAGCCAACCACGGCTCTCTTTCCGACCGGATTATGAGTCGTTATGGCGATACGCCGGCAGGAATTGTGGAATCGGTCATGGAATTCCTCCGCATTTGCAAAAAGGTTGAGTTTCACAATGTGGTTATTTCTATCAAGGCAAGTAATACCCGACTGATGGTATACACTGTGCGTTTGATGAACTACCGGATGCGTCTGGAGGGAATGAATTACCCGTTCCACATCGGCGTTACGGAAGCCGGAGAAGGTGAAGATGGACGTATTAAATCAGCTGTTGGTTCGGGGACATTGCTGGCCGATGGAATTGGCGATACGATTCGGGTTTCGCTGACAGAAGATCCGGCCAATGAAATTGGTTTTGCCCGTAAACTGGTTGATATTTTCAAGGGGCGCGAGAATCATGCTCCGATATCCGCTCCGATGATTTCACAAACTAATCCGTTCGAGTATGAGCGGAGAAGTAACCGGCCGGTAGGTGATATAGGCGGTAAAAAAGCAGTGGTTGTTATTGCATCGCTGAATAACTATACACTGGAAGAGGTGCGCTCGCTGAATACAGGGATGGAACCTGATTACTATTACGATGGCAAACGCATTTTCAATAAAGCTGGTCGCGCATTTCCGATACTGTCGTTGGAAGATTACCTTTTCAACGATATGTATACCAATCAAGAGCGGTTTATTCGCGCCAGCAAACCGGAATACGATGCCTTGAAGGCAGAAAACCCGGAAATTGTTGAAAAGCTGAAGAATGAGCGGAAGGCCATTGTCATTATGGAGAGCGATAACCTGAACAGTTTTGCTGAGTTACGTGCTTTCTTCATGGAGTTGGATGCTCATATTTGTAAAAATCCGGTCATTTTGCATCGTTCCTACCGGGAAGATAACTACGAAGATCTGCTGATAGAAGCTTCCACTGATTTGGGAGGACTGCTGATTGATGGTTATGGTGACGGCATTTTATTATCGAACCAGGGAACCATTGGTTATAATGAGTTGAAGGACCTTTCGTTCGGATTGTTGCAGGCGAGCCGCATGCGGGTAACTCGGACTGAATTTGTTTCCTGTCCGGGATGTGGACGAACCCTTTTCGAACTTCAGGGAACCTTGGCCGAAGTGAAAAAACATTTCCGTCATCTCAACCACCTGAAGATTGGTGTGATGGGCTGCGTGGTAAACGGCCCGGGCGAAATGGGCGATGTGGATTACGGCTACGTTGGTTCCGGCCCCGGACATATCAATCTTTACAAAGGCCAGAAACTGGTAAAACGTCACGTTCCATCTGAAAGAGCTGTAGATGAGTTGAAAAAGCTGATGATGGAATACGGAGACTGGTACGAACCAACACTTTCCAGGTAGAAAAATTACTCAAAAACAGTTTGTCCTATTCGATAAGAAAATCCGGTAATGCTTGGGTCAACGTTCCTGGTTCGAGATGCAATGCCTGAATTCCAAGTTCGGACGCAGCCTTGATGTTCGCCTCTGAATCATCAATGAATAAAGTCTCTTCGGGTATTAATTCATGATTTTCCAAAACCCGTTTAAAAATGTCGGGATCGGGTTTTCTCATTCCCATTTGATGCGAGTAATAATCTTGCTCAAATAACTCAGAAAAAATAAAACCATACGCCGATTGGAAATCCCGGAAGTATTGTTGCCGGTGAATTTCATTGGTATTACTCAATAAAAAAATCCGGAATTGTTTTTTTAAGCTTTTCAGGTATTCAACCCGGTCTGCCGGAATATCGAGAATCATGGCACACCAGGCGTGATCAATAGCTGAATCCGGAATGTCCCGATTGAGCAACCGGCGTACATTGTCACGAAACTCTTCAGGCGACGAAGCTCCTTGCTCCAACAAGTAGAACAAATCGTGATGGTAGAACCAGCCACGTTCTCCCAACGGATTTTCCAGCCCAAGTGCTGCAAATGCTTCAACAGTTCGTTCTGGTGCGATATTGAGAATGACGCCGCCTAAATCGAAGATGATATTTTTGATGGTACTCATATCGGGATATTTTGTGGCAAAAGAGCTTCCAGTAAAAAAGCGCCCGGTAAAGTTAGAATATTATCATGAAAGCATTTACTTTGTCTACATGATAACCTGACTTAAAAACTTAGAAAGATGACACGAACCGGGAACCTGTTTCAAAAAGCGACGAACCTTTCGGCCATTTTCGTATTTCTGTTCCTACTCTCAGGGTGTTACCAGCCCAAGAAAGATTTTTATCGTTTTAATGGAGAAAACGCCTTGGAGATGCGTGCTCCAAGTGGTCAAATTAAGTTGTTTTTCGAGGCTTTCCCACAAAAGGGAATTTTATTCAGTATCAATTATAAAGGACGAAATATTCTTGAGCCATCACGACTTGGGCTGACGAACGTACAGAACAGGCCTTTCTTGGCTCAACCTGAAATCGAAAAGGTGATTGGTCGTTCATACCGCGAGCAACAGGCCGGCGAAGCGGCTGCCGGGCATAATTATAACGAACTCGCCATCTACCTGCGAGGCAAAGAAGTTCCGGACCGGCGCATGAAATTATTGGTGCGGTTGTATGGGAACAATATCATGGCATTCCGCTATGAAGTCCTTTCCGGTTTATCGGAAAACATCGATATCAATGGGGAATTGACAGAGTTTATTCTTCCAAAAGGAAGACAGAATAATTTCTATAGTGGCCAGTTGGGCGACAATCCCATTCAACCTGATACGCATATCGATTTTCCGGTATGGTTCAGTTCAAGAAATGCCTGGGTTCGGATTAGCGATGTCGAAAAAGTACCTACTGCTTCACTCCGGAAGACCGGCGACTTCACCCTTGATATCATTAGCGAGACCGGCACGGTTATCAATTTCTTTCCGTTTCCATTTCCCTGGCGGGAAATAACCATCGCCGATTCAAAAGAAAAAATTGTCAATACGGAGATCCCTTCCTCGTTGAAATAGCTGGGCTTGGTCACTCACCGGCTGCCTCCGTCGCGTGCTGTGGGGAAGATATTGGATAACACTGGAAAGACGGCTGTATGAATTGGGAGAAGACAACCATACAATTATCCGACGGAAGCGAACAGAAAGCGGTCGTCCCGCTTATTGTCTCGGCCAGTCGCCGCACGGATATACCAGCAAATTACGTTGGGTGGTTCAAGAAGCGGTTGGAGGAAGGCTATGTGAGTTGGAAGAATCCCTACAATCAGCAAGTCAGCTATGTGTCCTTCGCTCAGGTGCGACTTTTCGTCTTCTGGAGCAAAAATCCTGCTTCGTTTTTTTCGATTCTTCCATTGCTCGATGAGCGTCATCTGAATTACTATTTCCAGTTTACACTGAATGATTATGAAACGGAAGGTATTGAGCCTTTTGTCCCTCCATTGGCGAAACGAATAGAGACGTTTCGGAAGTTGTCTCAAATGATTGGACCGGAGAAAGTCATCTGGCGCTTCGATCCGTTGTTACTTACCGGTGAACTTTCGTTGAAAAAGTTGATGAAACGGGTGGAATTCATTGCCAGTCAATTGAGAGGGTATACCCGAAAGCTGGTGTTTAGTTTTGCCGATATCTCGGTTTACCGGAAAGTAGAAAGAAACCTGCGGAATGCTCAGGTGGATTACCAGGAGTTCACACCCGAATTAATGCACGAAGCAGCACAAATGTTGGAGGTGATCGGGAAGAAAAATGGCCTCGAATTACGCTCTTGTTGCGAAGCGATTGACTTGAGCCAGTATGGTATTCGTCCGAACAAATGCATTGATGACGATTTGATCCGGCAATTATTCCCTGACGATCAAAAGTTGATGGCTTTTGTCGGAAGCCAGGATACGCTTTTTCCCGGCAAGGAAGATGGCCGGTATTTAAAAATTAAAGACAAATCGCAACGCGCTGCTTGTGGTTGCATTGCTTCAAAAGATATTGGTGAGTACGATACCTGCCCGTTGGGATGCGTTTATTGTTATGCCAATCGGATTCCGGGAAAAACTCATCCCATCGGACAATAGAAATCAGGGAACAATCAGGGTGTCGACTTTGTCAATCAGGTACACTTTGGTTTGGTCGGCGGAAATATTTACCTGGAATTTTCCCGAAAGGGCGAAAACTACGGTATCGCCGCGCGTGACATTAACCAACTGATTGTATTGGGCAGTTAACCCGTCGATAATGGCGAAGTTATATTTATGCTCAATTTTTCCGGTTTGATCCATCGTTAATTTCCAGTAAGAATCTTTGGCATATGGTTCAAGCGAGCCTTTGTATTCGGGGTGATTTATCGCTTTGCAGTCGACATTAACAGTGACCGGGTGAATGGAGTCGGTCGCACCGTCAGGCGTTGTGTACGAAAAGCTCACATTGGTTTGGGCAAAATATTCCGGTATATCCTGTTTTTTGCACGATGTTACCAGTAGGGTGAAGGATATTAATAAAATGACCGGTATATACTGCTTCCTTTTCATTTTCGTATGGTTTGCTACAAAGTTAAAAGGGATTGGTAAAAGTCAACCTTTTCGGTGAAAATAAATGTGCAAACCAATTTCTTTCAGCAGGAAGCACTTTAAATGGACTTAACTTTTCGATTTGCCCCTATCCATTTCCGGAACAAAATTCTATCTTTAAAATCAATTATCTAAACTCACCTGGTTTTATGGAGTCTCAACATAATGTCATTGAAATTCGTGATCTGTACAAAAGTTTCTGGAGTGGAAGTTCAGAAAATGAGGTATTAAAAGGGATCAACCTGGATATTAAAAACGGAAATATTATTGGGTACATAGGTCCGAATGGCGCCGGTAAATCCACTACCGTGAAGATATTGTGCGGTTTAATTACCGACTTTGAAGGTGATATCCGGATGATGGGAATGGATTTGCGAACCGATGCGATGGAGATAAAGAAACGGATAGGTTACATTCCGGAAAATGCTTCGCTTTACGATTCTTTGACGCCGCTGGAATTCCTTTCCTTTTTGGGTGAAATGCGCGGAATGGAACCGGGGAAGGTAACCGACCGAGCGATGAATCTGTTGCGCATTTTTGAAATGGAGAAGAATGCGAATCAGCGTATTTCCACTTTTTCCAAGGGTATGCGCCAGAAAGTGCTGATTATTTCGGGCATGATACATAACCCGGAGATTATATTTCTGGATGAGCCGCTTTCGGGTCTCGATGCGAATTCGGTTATCATGGTCAAGGAAGTACTGACCCAGCTGGCCCGTGACGGGAAAACCATTTTCTACAGTTCGCATTTGATGGATGTAGTGGAAAAAATTTCTGATCGCATTGTGTTGATTGATAAAGGAAATGTAATAGCCGACGGCACTTTTAATGAGTTAAAAGCCCAGGCAAATGATGAATCGCTGGAGAAACTGTTTACCCGCCTGACGGGTTCCACCGGACATTCCGACAGGGCTGAGGAATTCATTCATTCTGTAGAAAAGTAGTTGGCTATGATTAAATTTATCGTTTCCCTCTTTTTACCCTTCCGGAAATTGATTGAATGGACCGGTGTCGATTACGGGCAATTCATTACGATATTAAAACTTAAGCTGCTGATGGATAACCGTCGCAGTACTTCGTTCTCGTCTAACCGGGGTGGAGAAACCCGGAATATGTTGTTGATGCAAAGTGGTGTTTTTGCTTTGTTTGGAGCAATTCTCACGGGTCTCCTTCATGTGATTCAGTCGGCATTCGTGTTTTATTTCGTCATCCATTCTATGGTGATGATTTTTACGGCCATGTTGATTATATCTGAGTTTTATGCCATCCTGTTTGCCACTTCCGATAACAGCCTGATTCATTCTCTTCCGGTAAACGGGCAAACCGTAAACCTGGCCCGAAATGCGCATATTTTTGTGTACCTGTTTTTGCTTGGCTTTAGTTTATCGTTGTTTCCCATGATCAGCGGGGCGTTCAAGTTTGGGTTGGCCTCGTTGTTGGTTTATGTTATTTCGCTGGCGCTGAATGCTGCCTTTACTTTGTTTTTAACCAACATTATGTATTTGGGAATTATGAAGTTGGCATCGGGGGAGAAATTGAAAAACCTGATGATGTATTTTCAGGTGGCTATCGCGATTTTTTTCATGGCATTTTACCAGTATGGAATCCGGCTCATCGATAATACCGATGTTTTCAATATGTTTTTAACGATTCATTGGTACACTTTTCTGTTACCACAATCGTGGTTTGCCGGTACAATCGATGCCATTGCAACATTCAATTGGGACCTGAATCATATCATTTTTCTGGCTTTGACCATTGGTATGCCGTTAGCGGCAGCTATTATTACCAGTAAATACCTGACGCCACTTTTTAACCAAAAGTTGGCTGATTTGGAGCAGGGGGACAAGAGTTCTCCAGTAAGAAGAACCAGAAAAACTGGTGGAAAATGGAGTCGTACAGCGGCGAAAGTTTTCACGCGAAAAGCGGAAGAGCGGGCCTCGTTTACGGTGATGTGGAAAATGATTGGGCGGGAAAGGCAATTTAAATTGATGCTGCTCCCATCCATCGGATATATTCTCGTGCTTCTTCCATTGATGTTTCAAGGGAAAGGTATAAATGATGTGGTTTCCGGTAAGCTGTATATTGCTTTGTTATATTTTCCGATTCTTATCTCGGCCACATTAGCCAATGCTGTATTGGTTGGAGAACAGAAAATGAGTGGTTGGATATTTCGTTCCAGCCCAATGGATTCGCCGGCTGAGTTGTTTAAAGGAATTATTAAGGCGGGTTTTGTCCGTTTCCTGATACCCGTTTACATTATTCTGGCTGCCGTAGTTATCTTCTTTTGGGGACCATCCAAAATTGGTGACATCGTTGTTGCGCTATTGGCCAATTATCTGATGTCCATTATCTTGTTTTACTACCAGACACCCCGGTTTCCATTTACATTGGAAAAATCTGCTGTTCAGGGAGGTTCCAATGGAATACGAATGATGGCCTCGATGTTTCTGGTTTTGTTGATCGCTCTGCTTCACTATGGGCTGATAAGTTATAACGTTCGGGCAAGTTTGTTGCTTATTCCATTCTATGTTGCCCTGATTTGGTACGTCGATTTCAAATGGGTGTACAGCCGGATTACATGGAAGGAAATTGACCGGAATAACCGTTACTAGAAAAAAAGAGCGTTGAAACTGTTATTATTCCAGTCCCAACGCTCTTTTCTCTTAGCTATTCAGCATCAGGCCTCCTCAAACCGAATAATATTTTCGAGATAGCGGTTGTCATCTTCTTCACAAATCAACGGAACAAGTTCCGATAAATCGTTGCACCAGTTTTTCAATCTTTCGAGCTTGGCATTTAACCGCAGTAGCGATTTGGGGAAAACACCGCCTTCTGTCAGCATTTTCTCCTGGAGATCTTTCAGCTCGTTTATTTGTTGATAAAGCTGGTTAATTACTTCGTGTGTGTAACCAAATGGTTCGAGAGGTTTTCGCCACATTGGGTGTTCGAGCAAGGCCTCGTAGAATAGCGTCACAAAGTTTTGCCACCGGTCGATTCGTTCCGGAATCATCAAACCTAGGCGCAGTGCCTGCCAATTGGCCAAATCGCGACGGAAAATATATTGTGCAATTTTGCGGACCCGCCGAAAGTGGAGGTCCACAATTTCTTTTAATTCCAGATAGGTCCGGATAGTCTTATCTTTTGCCTCCGATTCACTCCTTTGTTGTTTCAAAAGCTCATCCACCTCTTCACATAAGGCTAACCCTTTTTGAAGGTGCGATTCATTGTAACCAAACGGAGCGAGGCGGTTGCGAATGCAGGTGACTTCATTGGCGTTTTTGATAATTTTCCGATATCCATCCAGAATGGCTTCGTAACGAATGTCAATTTGCTTGTAAATCATAAATTTCCTCCTGTCCTGTTGAGCCTTGAGAATATACAAAATCCAGCGACCAATGACAAGCTTACAGCATTCGGGGAGTATTAAAAATAATTGATAATGTAAAGTTTTCGGAAAAGAAAGAAGGGAAACAGACGAAGTATTTCCCTTTGATGTGGGCCCAGCTGGGCAAGTATCGAACTATTTATTAAATGCTCTCGAATCCGATAATATCAGATTTAATATTTCTTTTCAAGTGGTTGAATAAATCCTTAAAAAACCACTATAGTTTGTTTTAATCTAGAATATCGGAATGCTTTCTTTTTTTATAACTAAAAGAACTACTACATAACAGTATGTTCTGATGTGAAATAGTTATTTTTGCAATATGATTTAGCATATATGGCTTAAGTATTTGTACGATATTAAAGACATCGAAATTTCTTAACCCCATTATTCATTATCATGCATTTGTGGAGTTTGTGTTATGAGAATACTGTTGAGATATATCATTACTATTATATTGTCGACTGTAGTCATTGCCGTCAAGGCTGAATTGACCAATAACATATTCGACATTAGGCATATCGGCTATTCGGAAGGTCTCAGCAGTCAACGCGTCTTTTCGATTGTTGAAGATCAGAACAGCGCAATGTGGATTGCTACAAAAGCAGGAATAGATCGCTATAACGGCAATACCATAAAAAGCTATACGTTATCAGGCAACTTTTACTATGGCGACATGGGCGGGCGTACACTTCGTTTGCTGTACGACAAACATTACGGACTATGGGCATACGACAATACTGGGAGAATCTATCGTTATTCTATCCAAGATGACAGTTTCGAACAGTACATGTACCTGGCCCAATACATCAACGAAGAAATCATTTTAAACAAGTTGTGCCTGGATCAAAACGGAACATTATGGTTGGGGCTTAGCAAAGGGCTATATAAGAAAGAAGCTGATAAACCGATCACTCCGGTCATAAGCGGACAATATGTAAATGACATTATATCTACAGGCGAATCGCTTTTTGTTGGTACATCCACTGGGGTGTTACAGCTTTCGTACGCGCATTTAGACAAAGCGCATTGGCTGCTAAAAGGAAAAGATGTACAGACGCTATACCACAACGTAAACGGCCATGAACTTTGGATAGGTACTTTCAACAATGGCCTGTGGGTGATGAATCTAAACACTTCTGACCTGCTCCATCTGAAAGAACAAAGCTCCGGTTTTCTGAACCCGATAAGAGCGATTACGAGCTATGACACGAATACACTGCTGGTAGGAATAGACGGAGGAGGAGTGTACGCAGTTGACCGAGACTCGAAAAAGTGCCATCTGCTTATGAGTACAGAAGATAGTACCGATATTTTCTTACCAAGCAACGGGATCTATGCCGTCACCAAAGACAACCAGGGAAACATTTGGATAGGAAGTTACACCGGGGGTGTATCCGTTGCCATTCTCTTGAAATATCCGATTACGATATTAACGCATCAAAGGGGAAATCCGCAATCATTGGCAAATAACAATATCAATGATATCGAAGAGGATGCCAACAGAAATCTATGGTTTGCCACTGACTTCGGAATTAGCATCCGCAACAAATCTTCGCATCTGTGGAGTCAAGAGTTAAAGGGTGTCGTAGTAGTTGCCCTATGCAAAGGGGAGGATGGTTCAGTGTGGGCAGGAACTTACGGAGACGGCATCTACCTTCTGAACAGCCGGAAACAGGTCGTCCGTCATCTTACCAAACAGCAGGGAGGACTTACAACAAACTATGTTTTTGCGCTCAAACAAGATACAGACGGGAACTTATGGGTGGGTGGCCTGGATGGACAACTGCTGATGATGGATAAACAAGGACGCCCTGAACGAACATACGATATTAAGTGGATTCATTCCATAGAGGTGATAAATAATGACGAAATAGCCGTAGCCACGGTGAATGGGTTCTGCCTGGTGAATAAACGTACCGGAGAAATCCAACGCTATGCAACGTCTCAGGAATATCACGAACAAAATGTTAGTGCCTATATCATATCCATGCTTTTTAATGGTGACAGCACTGTATGGCTGGGGACAGAAGGGGGCGGGCTAAATCTGTATGATATGCGAACCCGGAAGTCGAGGATATTCACCATGCAGGACGGTCTTCCGTCTAACGACGTGTACAGCCTGCAACGAGATGCCAGAGGACGTCTGTGGGTAAGTACGGGAAAAGGACTTGCACTAATCGAGAACTTTCAGGTATCGAACCTCAATTATTTGGGTGACATCGACAAAGAATATAACAAATCTTCTTTTGCACGGCTGACAGACGGGAGATTTGCCTACGGCAGTACAAACGGCGCTGTCTTAGTCACGCCCGACGCGATAACCATGACAAACTATCAGGCTCAACTGAGATTTACCGGCTTGACAATAGATTATTTGACTGCTGATGAAGAAAAGCGTTTACGTCCTGCAATCTATGACATGCTGACTAAAGGCGTGGTTGAACTTGACTACAATCACAACTCATTCTCAGTCACCTTTGAGTCGATCAATTACCGCTTTCAGCGTGACATCGCATACCAGTATATTTTGGAAGGATACGATAAATCATGGAGTAGCCTATCGTCCAATGGTATGGTGAGGTACACCAATGTATCTCCGGGTTCTTATCTTCTCAAAGTACGCAGCTTGCGCCGGAATAATGGGAAAACGATATCCGAACGAACACTTGTTGTAAAAGTCGCTCAACCCTGGTGGAATTCGTGGTGGGCATGGATGGTTTACATTTGCGTCGCAGGTATTGTCTTGTCCTTTATTTGGCGTTATAAGAGCAATCAGCTTCAGAAACGGTACGATGAAGACAAAATAAGGTTCTTCATTGATACTGCACATGACATCAGGACACCTGTAACACTTGTTATGGCACCTTTGGACGACCTGTATAAGGAGAAGGGGCTCTCGGACAAAGCCCTTTACCTCCTGGAACTGGCCCACAGCAACACGAACAAGCTCTATAAACTCATCACTCAGCTACTCGAATTTGAAAAAGCAGACACCCATAAGCAACAGATTGTATTAACTCCATTAAATCTCAACGATATCCTTGCAGAAGAGATTGCCGGTTTCCAGCCAATGTGCGACAAGAAACAATTGCATTTAAGTCTTTCGTTGCCCGATGAAGACGTTTACATTCTGGCAGATTTGCATATTGTAGAGATACTGCTGGACAATCTCGTCTCCAATGCTATTAAGTATACGATGCCGCAGGGTGATGTCCGCATAAGTTTAAATTACACAAAACGAAAAGCCATTATAGAAATCAAAGACAGTGGCATTGGCATTCCCCAAAAGGCAAAGAAACACTTGTTTACGGATGTTTACAGAGCCGAAAATACGCAAAAATCGAACGAAGGCGGAACAGGTTTTGGACTCTTACAGGCACGCCGGATAATAAAAATACTACATGGAAAGATCACTTTTCAATCCGAAGAGAACAAAGGCAGCACCTTTACGGTAACACTGCCAAGAACGTATACGATTCCTACCTCCGTCTCTAAGGAAGCTGTTACCGCCAGAGAACGTATGTTCCCGAAAACGACAGATGCTGCAGAACAAAAAGCAAGCAAGACACGCCGCGTAAGCCGGCAAACAGGAAAAGATACATTGCTTATCGTGGAAGATCACGAAGCCCTCCGCTATTACCTGCGTAAAACTTTTGAGAACGACTACCGGGTGGTTGACGTTTCTGACGGGCAAGAAGCTCTCACATACCTCTCAAACGAATACCCAGACCTGATCCTATCCGACGTCATGATGCCGGGCATACAAGGAGATGAGCTTTGCAGGCTGGTCAAAGAAAATCCGGACACATCGGGCATACCTTTTATCCTGCTTACTGCAAAAGTTAGTCATGATGCTACTGTTGAAGGATTAAAGAAAGGCGCAGACGACTATATTCCCAAACCTTTCAGCACAGAGATTCTGAGACTGAAAGTACAGAGCCTGATTGCCAACAGAAACAGACAACGGGATTTCTTCATGCGGCAAGCTATTTTACAGGTTGAAGCAGAAAAAGGACGCCCGAATAATAATGAAAGCCACGAGATAATCACAAAAACTGACGACAATAAGACGGATGAAGCGGCTTCGGATATGCTATCGGAAAGTGATCGTCAGTTTATCATACGAGCGTCTCAACTTGTCATCGCGAACATGAGTAATATTGATTTCAACATCAATACCCTTTGTCAGGAAATGGCCATGAGCCGGACCCTTTTTTACAGCCGCCTAAAATCGCTGACAGGGAAAGGGCCACAAGAGTTTATACGTATCATCCGGCTTCAGAAAGCAGCCGAACTATTGAAAGACGGTAGAAGCGTGACAGAAGTTGCCGCAGACACCGGATTTGTAAATACAAAATACTTTAGTTCGTTGTTTAAGAAACAATTTGGCATACAACCCAGCAAATACAATCAATCCGATTCAGCTTCATAGCGAATTAAGGCTCTGGCCCTTTTTTGTCAGATTGATGACAACGTAACGTTATTGCCGCTTCTTAATTCACAAAAAATCCGATTTTACAGCTCCTTCTACAGGCAAAAAACGACTGAAAGCCCCCTTGCACAGGGTGTGATCGAAAAATTGTCTGGAATCAAACCTTATTTGTCAGCTATCAAACCATCGTTTTTACCTGCTATTCCCATTTTTACGCTGCTATTTTGAACAAAAGGAAAAAACGATCTTCCGAATGCGCTTCCGGGAGATGTTTAATTCCGGCCTAACTCAAAACAGCCAAAGAAACAAGTCTAATCCAAACAGTTGTAATATGAAAAAAACGGCAGTCTTACTGCTCTTGGTATGTTTGATGCAACAATCCTGCTCATCAAACGATGATGTGGGTACAAGAGAACAAGGGAATTTCTTTTTCAAAGACGATTTTGAATCTTTTGATGAGAATATCTGGACCAAAGAAGTGCATGAAGCCGGATGGGTAAACCAGGAACTGCAAGCTTACGATGCAGCGCATGTTTCCGTGGGTACCGACGAAGGTAAATCAGTGCTGATTTTAACAGCCGAGCGTAAAGGCAATAAAATCTACTCCGGACGTGTAAATACCAAGGGGAAAAAGAACTTCAAATATAAAAAGATAGAGGCAAGTATTAAGCTTCCCAAAACCGCTAACGGACTTTGGCCGGCTTTCTGGATGATGGGAGACAACGGAAAGTCATGGCCGCAATGCGGAGAAATAGATATTATGGAGATGGGCGAACGTAATGGAATTACCGAAGCTACAACCGAAACATTCCTGAACACAGCGATCCACTACGGAACTGATGCCGGCCCCGGACATCAGCAAGAATACCAGGCTGCAAACGTCTCCCACAGTTTACAGGACGGCCAATACCATGTCTATACCTTAGACTGGAACGAAGATCGCCTGACAGTATCGGTTGATAATATAAAATTTCATTCGTTCGACATTAGCGAAACCAGCGGACGCTCTGCGTATTTCCACGACAATTTCTTCATCTTATTTAATCTTGCCGTAGGTGGTTCTTTTACCGGCATCTCCGACATAAACGAAATTACGGCTTTAAAAGACGGTGAAAAGGTGAACATGTATATTGACTGGGTGAAAATCTATTAATCTTAACTATAAATCCTATGAAAATAAAAGCTAACAAATACATTTTGTTTTGCGGACTATTAGCTGTCTGCCTGTTTGGAAGCGTATTCCAAATGAAAGCGGCAGGATTAAATGATTCCGCTACAGAACAACAAGAACTCAAAGCTACAGGAGTGGTGAGGGATGCTCATGGCACCATCATTGGAGCAACTGTTGTTGAGAAAGGAAATCTCAGCAATGGGACGATAACCAATGAAGAAGGTAAGTTCAGCCTAAGTGTCCGTCCGGGAGCCACTCTTATCATTAGTTATATCGGTTATAAAAGCCAGGAAGTAGCGGTCGGTCAGGCTCCGCTGGATATTGTTTTAGAAGAAGACAGCAAAATGGTTGACGACGTGGTTGTTACTGCTCTGGGGATCAAAAGGGAACGCAAAGCACTGGGCTATAACGTGGCCGAAGTAAATGGCGACGCCTTTACAAAGGCCAAGGAAACCAATGTCATTAATTCAATGGCAGGTCGCGTGCCCGGGCTGATCGTGAGTCAAACCGCAGGCGGTCCATCTGGATCCACCCGTGTTCTCCTGCGCGGTAACACCGAAATGACCGGGAATAATCAGCCTTTGTATGTGATCGATGGCGTTCCCCTCGACAACACCAATTACGGCAGTGCCGGTACATCTGGTGGTTTCGACCTTGGCGATGGTATTTCAGGCATCAACCCCGATGATATCGAAAACATATCTGTACTTAAAGGTCCTGCTGCATCCGCTCTTTATGGCAGCCGTGCCAGCCATGGTGTCATCCTGATTACCACCAAAAAAGCCGAAGGCAAGAACAGTTTCGATGTCGAATACAACGGAACGATGACTTTTGATACGCAACTTGCCAAATGGAACGACATACAACAGGTCTATGGTATGGGCAGCAACGGAACCTATAGTATCGATGCTGTATCCAATACCAATAAAAGTTGGGGTGCGAAAGCTGATGGAAGCAACTCACTGAAATACTTTGACGGCGTAGAGCGGCCTTACCTCATTATTCCTAACAATACCTCGGGCTTTTTCCGTACAGGTTTTACAGCCACTAATAGTGCCATCATCAGCTCAACCAGTGGTAATAACGGCGTGCGCTTCACTTATACCGACATGCGCAACAAAGACATTGTTCCGAAAACCCATATGAGCCGTAACATCTTTAACCTGCGTGCGAATACTTCGCTGGACAAGGTGGATTTTGATTTCAATGTTAACTACACGCGAGAGGCCGTAAGAAATCGTCCCGCGCTAGGCGATAGCAAGTCGAACATTGGTAAAAACCTGATGACACTGGCCACCACCTATGACCAACGATGGCTAAAAACCTACCAGGATGAAAATGGCGAGTATGCCAACTGGAATGGCATGGATCCCTACAATGTGAATCCCTATTGGGATGTCTATAAAAATACCAACGACTCGAAGAAAGATCAATTTCGCTTCAGCGGAAAGGCTGCCTGGAATATCAATAAGCATATGAAGTTACAGGGAACAGCGGGCGCCGAACTCAACTGGTTTACTTTCGAAGACTATAAAGCCCCTACCACGCCAGGTTTTGAAGCAGGACGCCTTCAAAACAGTTCTTTTCAAAACCGGATGTATAATTTTGAGCTACTCGCCCTTTACAACAATAGCTGGGGAGATTTCGACCTTAATGGTACCCTCGGAGGTAATGTGTACAAGGTGGATAACAAAACCACTGTCACCACTGCTCAGGATATGCAAATTCGTGACGTAGTAGCATTGATGAGCTTTAATGAAATCAGCGTAGAGCCAAGTAGTTACCGCAAGCAAATCAACTCGGTCTATGGTGCTGCCAATCTGGGTTGGAAACACATGCTCTATTTGGATGCCACGCTGCGCGGCGACCAGTCATCGACCCTTCCTACCAGCAACAACATCTATGTCTATCCCTCTTTTTCAGGCAGCTTTGTGTTCTCCGAACTCGCTCAGTTAAAGAAAATCATGCCTTACGGAAAGCTCCGTATGTCGTGGGCCCAGGTAGGTAGCGATACTGACCCCTACCAGTTAGGGCTGGTATATACCAAGTCTAAATTTACTTATCCAGGCTACACCATCGGCTATATCAACAACAACACGATTCCAAACAAGGACTTAAAACCGACAAAAACAAACTCTTTTGAGATAGGTCTGGATACAAAGTTTCTAAATAATCGGGTTGGCGTTGATTTTACCTACTATACACAGACCAGCAAAAACCAGATTATGGGAATGGCCAATTCCTGGACATCAGGCTACAACTACCGACTGATCAATGCCGGCGAAATTGAGAATAAAGGTGTAGAAATAGCCCTCAATACACGTCCCATTGAAACCAAAGACTTCTCCTGGGATTTAAATCTGAACTTCGCGAAGAATAGCAACAAAGTAAAAAGGCTCGTCGACAATATGGATATGTTTGAATTGGAAAAAGCTCCTTGGCTCGATGTTCAGGTGGCTGCCAAGGTCGGCGAGGATTTTGGTTCGATTGTAGGACCTGACTTTAAATACAATGACAATGGAGATATACTCATCGATCCGCAGACTGGATTGCCTCAATATGACAAGAGCAATCATGTGCTGGGGAATGCATCTTGGGACTGGACCGGAGGTGCAACTACGACCTTGACTTACAAAAGGCTGTCGCTGTCTGCCGTCTTTGATGTAAAAGTGGGAGCAGACCTCTACTCCATGTCTGCCCGTGCGTCTTATGAATCGGGCAAGAGCAAAAAAACACTTGCCGGACGTGAAGGATGGTACCAATCCGAAGAACAACGTCAGGCTGCCGGCATCGCCAAAGGCTCTTCCGATTGGACTCCAACTGGAGGGTTTATCGCTCCCGGCGTAATTGACAATGGCGACGGCACTTATCGTCCCAATGACATTTATATCAACCCCGAGGATTACTGGATGAGTGTAAGCCGCAATGCGCCGTCAATGTTTGTTTTTGACAACTCGTATGTGAAATTACGCGAATTAACGCTGAGTTATAGTGTTCCAAAATACTTGTTGAGAAATGTTGTAAAAAGTCTCAATCTCTCATTTGTTGCACGTAACCCATTTATCATATGGAAAAACATTCCGAACATCGATCCGGATTCCAATTACAACAACACGACTGGTATGGGCTTAGAGTATGGCTCATTACCATCGCGTAGAAACTATGGGTTCAATGTAAATGTTAAATTCTAAATGAATTTAAAGTTTAATTCATTCACAAAGAATATAATACAATGAAATACAATCTATCCTATATTGTTATAATGTTGGTGACCTCTGTGCTGTTCTTTACTGCTTGCAGTGATAAGTACATGGAAGACATGAACACCGACCCCTCGAAGGCTGCCTCTATTGACCCCAATGCCCAACTTACTACTGCACAGTTGCAAACTTATGGCGACTTGGGTATGGTCGAGATCTATCGCAACTATCTCTACGCATTCAATCAACAGCTAATGGGATGTTGGAATACCACAAATTATGGAGGACGTCACACACAAGATAATAGTGAGATGAGCCGTATCTGGACATCGTTTTATCCAATGGCCATCAAAAACATCACGGATGCGGAATACCAGACTGCTAACGATTCCCTAAAGGTGAATATTAATTCAGCCTTGCGTATATACAGAGTCTATCTCATGTCTATTATCACGGACATTTATGGTGATGCACCTTACAGCGAAGCTGGCAAGGGTTTTCTCGAAGGAAAGTTCAATCCCCGTTATGATACGCAGGAAGAAATATACAATGATTTCTTTCTGGAGTTAAGTACTGCTGTTGCAAACTTTGACGCCAGCAAAGACAGAATTACGGGTGACGTTATTTATAAAGGAGACATCGCAAAATGGAAGAAACTGGGCAATTCTCTTCGTCTGCGCTTTGCTATGCGAATCTCCGATGTCGCACCGCAAAAAGCTCAGGAAGAGTTTGAAAAAGCACTGCAAGCTGATGGCGGAATCCTGGAGAACGCCAGCGACGATGCACTTATCAAATACATGGATATTTCGTTCAGCTTTGGACAGGAAGCTTATTCCGATTATCGGGGTAATGCCTTATCGCAGTTACTCTTCGGTAATGACCCTGCCAATAATCCCAGCTATCTCTGTTCTACCTTGTACAATGAACTTTATAACACGGGTGACCCCCGTACTTTCAGAATCGCTCGCTTCTATTACGATGGGCTTATGAGTGCCACAAGTCCTGACAACCGTATTGACTTAACTGACGAGATAATCGCCAAAGGTATCCAAACTAACCCCCGTGATCCGGGAGCTTTCTCCTGGGAACCGTGGCCTACTGGTTACGACAGCGATATATTGAAGGAACTTGCCAAGACCAATCCTTCAATCAACCCCAGTGTAGCTCGCGAAACCGAACCCAAACTGGCCAATAATTTTCTCAAAGGTGATAATCCCGGGGTCGTGATAACTTCGGCAGAGGTGAAATTTCTGTTAGCGGAAGCCAAATTAAAAGGATGGAATGTTGGGGATGCCTCTGTTAATGACCTGTATATTCAAGGAGTACGGGCATCTATGGATTTTCTGACCGATAATTATAATTGTGAGGCTGTATCCGACGACGAATTCAATACGTTCATTCCGAATATCAGCATAGGATACACCGACGAGCAGAAAAAGAAAGCGATTAACACACAAGCGTGGATTCTCCATCTCACCAACCCGGCCGAGTGCTGGGCCAACGTTCGCCGCTCAGGCTATCCCGCGCTTAAATCTCCTGCTGATTACGGCTTCGGCCAGTTCCTCACCGGAGGTACTGAAATCCCGGTACGCCTTTGCTATCCGGTACTCGAATCGTCATACAACAAAGCAAATTATGATGACGCATTGAACCGAATGGGTGGTAATGATAGCTGGCACACACGCGTATGGTGGAATAAATAATTACGGAATAAGAATAAAGAAGTAAATAGAAGAAATATGAAAACGATATATTTTATACTACTTGCTGTACTTGTTGCGAGTTTTACGTTCACAGCGTGCAACAACGAAGATCCGTTCTCAACAGCTACCGCCGGTGACTACCCGCGGATACTCGACCCCGTTTTCCCGGATCGCGTAAACGGAGAACTGCCTGTCATCGCCAATATAAGCAGGGATGCCAACCTCACAATGGAACTGACAGTCACTCCGGCCGATTATACCACTATTTCATGGCAGATCGACGGAACTGAAGTACAAACCGGAACGATGCTTGATATCAGTCTCAAAGCAGGTACATACAATTTTAAAGTAACCGTTTCAACTGAAGCCGGTAAATCGACCTATCGCGAGGGTATTGTACAAATAAATCCGTTACCGGATGACCCTTGGGCAACAGAAATAGGCTTCGAGCGTATCATTGCGCCGGGTATAAATGCTCGACTTTATGGCAATAATCTCAGCAACGTAAAGAGCATTATCATCGATGGAACAACCATCACCAATATCGTTTACGTCGATTCAGAAGACAATGCCTATATCGAATATGAAGTTCCTGCCGACCTGGCCGAAGGTGAGCATCGCGTAATACTGGTAGACAATGACAATAACGAGTATGGTGGCAACGTCGTCAAAGTCACACACACGGCGCTTATCACTGCAGGAGCCGACCGGACCAATGCGAATAGAGAATGGGTAATGACCGGTATCAATCTCGACCAGATTGCTTCACTGACATTCGCAGGACAAACTATCACCGAGTTCACACGGCAATCGCCCACGGAAATCGCACTTACCTGTCCCCAATTGGAAGACGGGGAATATAAACTGACAGGTAGTACAAAAAGCGGAACAGACTTACAGTTCTATCGTGATAAGGACGTCTTTACCGAACAGACAGTCACTGTCTCTTCAACCACAGTGCTCTGGCAAGGACACCATTACGTATCGTGGGATCTTCCGGACGATAGTCCGAACAAAACTTTTAACTTGATTGGCAGCGATGTGTTTGCCACGTTAAAAGCCGGTGCAGTCCTGAGTATTCACTATTCAGTAGCCCCCGAAGACGATTATCATCAGTTACGGACCACTACCGGCTGGTGGAATGATTTACCAGGCACTTCTGTAATCGAATTCTCGGAAGACGGTGTGAAGGAGGTACAGCTAACACAAGAGGTCCTAAATAAAATTCAGGATGAAGCCGGATTTCTTTGTGTAGGGCATGGCTACTATGTGGATATGGTAACCGTACAGTAATAAGCGCCAGGAAGACTTAATCATTGGATTATAACACTGAAGAGAGTACTACTAATTTTATCATCGAATATTAAGGCTGCCTGCGTAATGCAGGCAGCCTTTCCTTCAATTGCGAAAGAGCCTCAGATAGAGCAGTAGGAATCTGTCAAACTTGTTGTAGCTGACCTGAAAATAAACAAGGCACTTCCATCGCTGAAAGTGCCTTGTTTATTAATAGTGGGCCCAGCTGGGCTTGAACCAGCGACCTAATGATTATGAGTCATCCGCTCTAACCAACTGAGCTATGGGCCCGGAAATTCATTTAGAATTTCGGAATGCAATTTTAAGGATTTGTCCCGTATTTCACAAGCATTTTGTTTGTTTTTAGATTAACGCGATGGCTTTCGTTAAAAGGCTTGTAACATTTTGGACGTTCTGATTGAATACCTTCAGAATTTCTTCCCACGAAACGGGTGTTTCATCCGTTTTCCAACTGTCGTAATCAGTAGCCATGGCGACGGTGGCATAGGGTATGCCTAATTCATTGGCCAGAATGACTTCCGGCGCTATGGACATGTTGATAATATCCGCTCCCCAGATTTGAAACATTTTGGATTCAGCACGTGTCGAAAAACGGGGTCCCTCAATGGTTATCACCGTCCCTCCGTCATGTGCTTTGATATCAAGTTTTCCGGCGCTTTGCAACAAGCGGGCGCGTAAATCTTCGTCAAAAGGATCGGCCATTGGCGTATGTTTCATTTTGCCAGGTTTGAATTTCTCGAAGAACGTGACCGGACGTCTCCGGGTAAAATCGATGAACTGATTAGGCACCACCAACTCGCCTCTTTTTATCTCTTCTCTCAAACTGCCACAGGCGGTGGTTGATAAAATGTGTGTGCAGCCCAGTTCCTTAATGGCCCATATATTAGCCCGGTTATTCACCTGGGTCGGAGGGATGGTGTGTTCGCGCCCGTGTCGTGACAGGATAACCACATCCACTCCGTTTATTTTTCCGGTGAGAAAATCAGAGCTGGGTTCACCGTAAGGAGTTTCCACATCAATTCGTTTCGAGTCTTCCAAAATATCAGGATTTTCGAGTCCTGAACCACCAATTATGGCAATGTACTTCATCTGTTTGCTTCCGTTTTTTTATTTCTGTTTTATAAAGTTATTCAAGAGTAAGGAGAATTCCACAAGCCTCCTCCAGCGATTTTCCAAATGCCAGCATTCCTTCCCGGTGCCCACCCATGATGAGAATTCCTTTTTCCCGGTTCTCCGGAACAGCTAGAAGCCTTGAGATTTCCATTGCCATTTCGGGTGTTCCGTAAGCTGTCGTTTCAGCTGTTGTCGGCAGCACATTTTTCCATTTCTCCCATCGCTTAATATCATGTACATGAACCACCGCATTCACTTCCCGCAAGGTCTGGTAAACGATGGCATGTGATAGCGACTCGCTGGAAGCCCTGACTTGTCCGGTGCACCAGACTTCATTGGTATCAATTCGAAACGAATCGACCCGGGCGTAATGTTCCATAGTGGTTTCTACCAATTGGCCGGTAGCCGAACCTGTAACGATGAATTGATTATCCTTGTTTAGCCGGACGGAAATATTGCCAAAGCCAATCCCATCGGGATAAATGCCAATTAGCTGTTGCTGATAAAGTTTGCTTCGCCAATGGTTTAGTTGCTCTATTGCCTTCGGCGGAAAATTCACTGTTTGCTGATTCCAGTGACAGTTGAATTTGATATATCCCTCTTCCTGTGACATTTATTTTTGAAATAAAGAAGATATGCTTTCGCGGTTGGCTTCGCAAATGCCCCTTTCGGTGATGAGGCCGGTAACCAGTCGGGCCGGCGTAACATCGAAGCCGTAATTGGCTACCGGACTACCTTCCGGCATGATGCGAACAGTATGAACTTCTCCTTCCGGCGAAATGCCTTCCATTTCATTCACTTCGCTTGCTCCTCGTTGTTCGATGGGAATTTCCTGAACGCCGTCATTCAGATTGAAGTCGAACGTGCTGGAAGGTAGCGCCACGTAAAATGGAATTTGATTGTCTTTCGCCGCCAACGCTTTCAGGTAGGTTCCGATTTTGTTGGCCACATCGCCGGTAGCTGTTGTTCGGTCGCTACCCACAATACAAATGTCGACCATCCCGTGTTGCATGAGGTGGCCTCCGGTATTGTCCGGAATGACCGTATGCGGAACACCTTCCTGTTCCAGTTCCCAGGCGGTGAGCCTTGCTCCCTGGTTACGCGGCCGGGTTTCGTCGACCCAAACATGTACCGGGATGCCTTTCAGGAAGGCTTTGTAAATAGGAGCGGTGGCCGTTCCCCAATCAATGCAGGCCAGCCAGCCGGCGTTGCAGTGTGTGAGAATGTTCACCGGAGCGCCGTTTTTCTTTTTACTGATGGCTTCGATAAGCTCGCAACCGTATTCACCGATTTGCTCCGACCACGAAATTTCGCGGTTCTTCAGCTCTGTTGCTTTTTCCAGTGCGAGCTTTACCACTGTTTCCTTATCGGCATAATCGCTTAATGCATCGACCATTTCGTCAATCAAAATGGCTAGATTGACAGCTGTTGGCCGGGCTGTTTTCAGAAAGGACGCTTTTTCGTTGAGGTATTCCTGCAAGGAATTTTTTTCATCGAAGTGCAAAAGTGCCAGGTATATTCCAAAGGCACCGGTCACACCAATTAGAGGCGCTCCGCGGACCGTCATGTTCCGGATCGCTTCGAAGGCATCGCTCTCGTTTTTTAAATGTACCGTCTCAAAGGAAAAGGGCAAACGCCGTTGATCGATGACATCGACAATGGTTGCATCGTTTTCGTTTACCCAAATGGTATGATAATGTTGATCGTTAACTCTCACTGGTGCAGGTTTTGCTTTTTTTAAAGAGAAATTTCTCCGGATAAAAGTAAGAAGGCTTTGTGAAAGCACCACGGAACTTCGTCATATTCCTGAAAAAGGGATTCTGTGAGAGCAAAAAAAACGCCCCGGATTCAACGGAGCGTTTTTGAACTGGTTAATTGATATTTTGTGTTTACTGTGCAGGTTCAGGTTCCGGTACGCCTTCTGTTTCGTTCAGTACGGCTTGGTAAAGGCTCGCGAATGAGGCATTTACCCAGATTCTTGCGGGAATAATTCCGACAACGAGCATGATTAGGCCGGCAAGGAAAATGAAGATGGAGACAATCGCCATCCAGAAAATCCGCCATCCGTGTCCACGGGTCATCCGCCAACTTTCTTCCACGGCTGAAATCGGATCGAGGTGTTTGTCCATCACCAGGTACGATACGAATACCAATCGGCAGGCGAAAATGATTCCCGGAAGAATAATAGCTACAAATCCAAGTCCGACAATAGCTACCGTTAAAAGATTTGCCAGAATGATGTTCAGGTAATTTTTAAAACCAACAAGAAAAGTTTCTACTTCAATTTTTTCACCCCTAACTGCCTGAATGAACATCAAGTCGGCCGCATATTTAATAATTGGAAGAAACAGGAAATAGTAGGCCAGCCCGAAAATACTCGTGAGAAAAATAGCCCATCCCATGTTCCCGTCATGTTGCATTATTTTCATTGGAAATTCCAAAATGGACACAACCATTACCACCAGGAAAAGGTGGAGAAAATAGGTCTTCATGATCTCCCAGCCGAAGCCAAAGGCTTTTCCGGAACCGGGTTTCAGTTGTTTGTAATCAATGACTTTCATGGCGTATATTTTTTTCGTTTGTTTGACATATATTTTGATGTAAAGCTATGCATCCCTTTATTTACAGGCTAACTACCAAAGTAGTGTTTTGCCGTTTTCGTTACTTTAATGTGCATTTTCCTACCAGGATGGAAACCATCTGTGGTGAAGAATGATGTTGTACCTCGTGCGATTGTTTTTGCTGAGGTGCGGCAACCAGAATGGTTAACGTGACTGCCAGCAATATATATACCAGGTGATTCATTACCCATTGTTTTCCTTCGGTTAATATTCTGTTTACCTGATTTTCCGATTTTGTATTTGTTGTTGCTTTCATGACCAATCGTTTTTGATTGAATTTCTACTTCAAAAGTACGACGGGCCAACACCGGATTTTAGCGACCTAAGTAGTGTTCGATCTTTTTCCTACTTTGGTAGGGAGTAACACTACTTTAGTTGTCTGCCTGATTTTCACGCGTTATTAGAAATATTACGTATTTTTATGTTATGCTATTTTATCTGCTACTTGTCATATTTGCATTTAGCTCCGCACTCACTGCCGGTGGTGTGATGTTGTCGCAACGGTTGAGGAACCGTTTTGAGACTGGTTTTCTTACGTCGGTGCAGTATTTTCAAATATTTACGTATGCCTTTGGTTTCTATGGACTTTGGGGAAGTGTGCTGCTCCGTACGTTCATATCTTCGTTTGTTCAAACGGATTTGACAGAGCGGATTACCGGAATCATGACGTTTATCGGAATTCCGTTTTTAGTAGCTTCCTGGTACATGCTGGTCAGGGCTTCCATTGAAATGTCAGGACGGTCGACACGCCGATCGTTTATTATATTTTTCCTGCTTTTTAATCTTGTCGGGTTGGCTTTGCTCGGAGGTGGAATTTACCAATATCCCGATATTGAAGTCCGGATACTACTAAAGTATTACTACATTTCTTTCAATTCACTCTTCTTTTTGCTATCCGCCATCCTGATTTTGATGGATGGAAAGAAGCAAAGTCTGGTTTTTTCCGACCGATTGTGGGTGGCGGTTGGATTTGTTATCGTCGCCGTTGTTCAAGGAGTTTTTCTGGAATTCTATCGTGAAAATCATTATATCGGAGCAATTTTCATTCTGTTCTATTTTCTTGGGAACGCTTTTTTGCCCATTTTCCTTACCTATTTAGCCGATTTATCGATGATGGAGGCTGAGAATACCGGGAAAGGGAACATGTCGTTTAAATCGTTTTGCCGGAAATATGAGATTTCGCCCAGGGAGGCTGAGATTGTCCTGGAAATTTGCAAAGGGCTCACCAATCAGGATATTGCAGACAAACTGTTTATCAGCCTGCAAACCGTGAAGGATCACACCCATCGCATTTATCTCAAAACTTTCGTGAAAAACCGCACGCAGCTGGCTAACCTCATTAAAGAGAAAACAGATCTCTAATTTTTCTCGCTAAAAACGACTTCGTTGACCAATTTTTCGCCTTCCAGGAATGCCCGGATGTTTTCCATGGTCGTGCCGGCAATGTTGAGCATTGCTTCGCGGGTGAAGAATGCCTGGTGCGACGTAATGATAACATTGTTGAAGGTGAGCAGGCGTGCCAGGGTATCGTCGAACAACACGCGGTCAGAAAGGTCTTCAAAGAAAAATTCACTCTCCTCTTCGTACACATCCAGTCCGGCCGAACCAATCTGTCCCGATTTTAATCCGTCAATTAAATCAGACGTTTTGATCAGTTTTCCCCGTCCGGTGTTGATGACCATCACGCCCGGCTTCATCATGTCAATAGCGTCTTTGTCAATCAACCATTTGGTTTCCCGCGTCAGCGGACAATTCAACGATATGATGTCCGACATTTGCATCAGGGAATCCAGATCAGTGTAACGGAATCCGACCTCTTCCGCATATTTCTTATCAGGATACGGATCATAAGCCAGAACCTCCATGTCGAATCCACGAAGGATTTTCACCAGCGCTTTCCCGATTTTTCCGGTTCCGATAACGCCGGCCGTTTTTCCCTGCATGGTAAATCCCATCAGCCCGTTGAGCGTGAAGTTGGAGTCGCGGGTGCGGAAATAGGCCCGGTGAATTTTCCGGTTCAACGTCATCATCAACGCGACGGTGTGTTCAGCAATGGCGTTAGGCGAATATGCCGGAACACGGACAATGGGGATTTTCCCCTTGGCGTATTTCAAATCGACGTTGTTGAAGCCTGAGCAACGCAGGGCAATCAGCTTTACACCGAATCCTGTCAGCTGGTCAATCACTTCTTTGGAAATAATATCGTTGACAAACACCACCACCACATCGGCGTCTTTCGCCAAAATACAGTTGTCGGGGGTAATGTGATACTGGAAGTACTTTATTTTGAAGCCGTACTCGCTGTTCAGTTGATCGAAAACTTCCTTGTCGTAGGGTTTCGTATCGAAAAGGGCGATTAGGGGCTGTTTCTTCTCTTCGGTCATGATAAAGATTTATGGTTATGCAATCTGTTCGTTAAACAGCTTATGGTAACTAAAGGTTCGTTTCAGGAATCATAGGTAAGCAAGTAAACATCTTCGGAAGCGTTGGAAAACAATACTCCCATTTTCAAAACGATTTTTTATTACCTTGAAATCCTCCTACTGAAAAGAATTAAATGAATATTTTACTGCTTTATGTCGATATCATTTCTACCCATCGGAACTATTTTCACACCGTTTAAAAGCAAAGAAGGAATGCCCATTCAATCGCGTTTAGCGAAAGGCGCCAAAGGCCGGATTGAGTTGAAGGAGGAATTTGTGCCCGGCTTACTCGATTTGGATGGATTCTCCCACATTATCCTGGTTTATTATTTTCATGAATCGAAAAATTTTGAGTTGCAGGTAGAGCCTTTTCTCGAGAATAAGAAACATGGAGTATTTGCAACAAGAGCTCCCAAGAGGCCTAATGCCATTGGAATGTCAGTTGTCAAGCTGTTGCGTATTGACAACAATATTCTGGAAGTGGAAAATATCGATGTGCTTGATGGTACTCCGCTTCTGGACATTAAGCCTTACATCCCGCAGTTCGACATCCATCAGGTAGAGAAAAGTGGTTGGATTGAAGACAAAGAGGATGATATGAAGGATATTCAATCGGACGACCGTTTTGATAAATAATTATCAATAGAGCCAAAGAGCGAATTATGGCAGACTCGCTCTCTGGCATTGGGAAATCGATTTTTTCGGCCGTTTTGCATTTGTATTATCGGGAACCTTTACTCGATACTCGGTTCGATAATCAAATTCAAATTTCCTATGGTTGAGGTCGCTATCTCCTGGAATTTATCGCTAATTGTCCGTCAATACTGGCTTTGCCTCCGCCGGCTATCAGAACAATGATGGCCAGTCCGAATAGCAGAATAAAATATTCCAGGCCCTCGGTCTTGTTGGCTTGTCCGTACCAGTTCATGAAAAAGCCGGCATGGATATGGACACTTAGTACAACTCCTATAAAGTTTGCTATGATTCCGAAGGCTGCTACTCTAGTCAGGAATCCAAAGAAAACAAATAGTGAACCAAAAAATTCAATGATGATGACCAGTAGTCCAATTACATAAGGCAAACCAATTGTGCCTGTTAAAAAACCCATGGTTCCTTCAAAACCACCGCCTCCGAACCAACCCAAAAGTTTTTGCGCTCCATGCGGAAAGATCACGATGGCCAAAGCTAACCTGGCCACCAGAGCCAGTACGTTTGAAGTGTCAGTAATCAACAGATTTTTCAATTTCATTTTCTATAATTTAAATGATACTTGGTTTTCAAAAAACACCACCTTTAAGGTTACTGGGGAATTTCAACGAATCTTCTATTCTCTTTTGCACTAGTATGCATAGGAAAGGAGATTTTTTGGGGTTGTATACGCTTTTGCCTCTGGTAAGTTCTATTGGGCTTATTTTCAGCAAGCGTTGCTGCCATTCAGAATACGATATACTGGCAAAATAAAAGGCTGCCTCTGGAGAGAAGCAGCCTCGTTGTATCGTTGAAATAAACTCTCTTTTTAATACGTATCGGCAAGGGTCTGGATTTTCAGCTTATCGGCCAAATCCGGAACACTTTTCCCCTTGGTATAACATTCGATGGTTACCTTCTCGTTGGGCAACAGGTCGAAATAGTTGTCGGTAAAGAACAGGTCGGCATCGGTGTCTGCGCTCAGGTAAACATTTTTCGCGAGCTTATCTGTCGAAAGCGTGATGCTGTAACCATTGGGCAACTCAAACAGTTCCGCTTTGACATGTGCTTTTGGCAGCGGCAAATTTTTGATGTCGTGGAAATATAAATTATTAGTTGAAAGCGTTTTGCCGTTTTCTGAAACCGTGCAAACCAACAGCGAATGATGCGTGTCGATGGGCTTCAAAACATTGTCTCTCCGGAAATCGACATATGATTCTGAAGCGTTGGGTTTAATGGTGGTTTCAACGTCTTTTTGCCATAAAACATTTCCATCGAAATCGACAATTTGCAGGTGAATTTGCCCGTCGAAAGCTTTCAATCGGTCGCTAACCACATACACTTTGATAAACTTCTTCGTTTCGATGGGCGAAATGAGTACCGGAGCAAAAGCTTTCTTCGCGAAATATTGCAGGGCTTTCCAACGTTGGTAGTAGTCGGTACTCGACCACGATGCCACCGGCCAGCAATCGTTGAGCTGCCAGTAAAGCGAGCCCATGACATACGGCATAGCCCGGCGGTGAGCCTCCATAGCCTCTCTAACGCCCTCGGCTTGCAATACCTGTCCAACGTACAGGAATGACTCGAAATCTTTCGGTTTCTTGTAATGACGATCCATGTATTCCACAATGGTTCCGTTACCGATGGATGAGCGCTGATGCGATTTCATCACATCGGAATAAATGCTGAAATCCTTCGGTTCAGCATACTGTTTCACGGTCTTCAATTCCGGGAAACTCTGGAAGCCATATTCACTCATGAAACGGGCCAGATGGGTATCATAGCTGCTGAACGGTTCTTTTCCCCACCAAACGCCCCAGTAATGATCGTCGCCACTCACCAGGTCCGGAACCACTCCGGGACCCGACGATGGGCTTGAACTCCAGTAAGCACGTGAAGGATCGTATTCCTTTACAACCGAGGGCAAAATATCGTGGAAGATGGTGGTATATGATTTCCAAATGGAATCGGCATCTGCTTTGTTCTTTGCTTCCTCTTTCTGCTGCCATCCCCATTGTTTCCAGGCAGCCAAACACTCGTTATTTCCGCACCATAAAGCGATGGACGGATGATTGCGCAGCCGCTTCACATTGTCGATGGCTTCCTGTTTGACGTTGTCCAGAAAGGCTTTGTCGCCCGGGTACATGGCACAGGCAAACATGAAATCCTGCCAAACCAAAATACCGGCTTCATCGCACAGATTGTAGAAAATGTTGTTTTCGTAAATACCACCGCCCCACACGCGCAGCATGTTGAAGTTCGATTCTTTGGCAGTCTCGATGACTTTCTTGTAATTTTTATCGGTTACCCGTGATGGGAAAATGTCGTTAGGAATGTAGTTGGCACCTTTCATGAAGACGGGTACACCATTCAGTTCAAAATAAAACGTGCGGCCCTTGTCATCTTTTTTCTGAACCAGTTTCAGCGTCCTGATACCAATGCGCACCGAGCGGGTTGCTGTAGTGACATCGGTCTTCACTTCACCGTTAATGGTGTATAGATTTTGTGCGCCCAACCCGTTTGTCCACCATAGTTTGGGATTTTGGATGGAGAATTTTACAGGGTAGGTTTGAGTTCCCTTTTGCAAATTGACATTGGCTGTTGCCAGAACCTTTCCATCGTTGCTAACGGTTAGTTGCGCTGGTCCATCTTTCTCCGCATCGATTTCAAAAACAGCGGTCATTTCTGCCTGTGCTTTGGAAACGCTGTCCTGGACAATATGCAGATCAGCAATCCGGTCGGAGTCCCATGCCTTCAGGTACACGGGACGCCAAACGCCGCTGGAAACCAAACGCGGGCCCCAGTCCCAACCATAGTCGTAACCGGCTTTTCGGGTGTAAACTGACACTTTTTTATCTCCGGGCACTTTTCCCATTTCGGCCAGGTCATTGTCCGAGACGGGAATAACGTATCCGTTGGCGTCGTATTTTTTAATTCCTTCATTGATGGGCGATTTGAAAACAATGCGCAAGTCGTTTTTGCCTTTCTTCACCACGTCCTTTACGTCAACCTGCCACTCACGAAACATGTTGTCGGCCGAAAGTACCTGTTCATCGTTAACAAAAACATCGGCATATGTGTCGAGGCCTTTAAAATCGAGTGCAATTCGATCATGACGCATCATCGCCGGTGTTACCTGGAAAGTGGTTTTGTATTCCCAGTCAACTTTATCAACCCACTGCACATCATGCTCGTTTAATCGGTAGAACGGATCTTCTATTTTTCCGTTTTTCATCAGGTCGGTATGGACACAACCTGGTACATTTGCCGGCAACCAATCATTTTTATCAGCCTGACTGAACTGCCAGCCGTCTTTCAGTTCTACTTTAATGGCCTGGTGAGATGCACTGCTGCAGCCCATCAGCGCTATAAGTCCCATTAATGCCAATGCTTTAAGTTTGTTCATGTCCTTTTGTTTGGTAATTGGTTCTTCGTTTTACCTGTTGCCATTGCTGAAAATGGTCAGCCTGATCTTCTATTCCCAATAACGGTTAGTTGTTCGTAGTTATTATGTATAGTCAGCTTTCAAAATACGAGCAGCCCCAAGATATAAATTATGTTTTAACAAGAAGGCAGAAAGTCGGTTTTAGTCTTTCTGAATAATGGGATTATGAAGGTATGAAATCCTTTTGGCTACTCCTCTGTATCTTTTAATGCTACCGAAGACTAATTGTTTTTCATCACGGAATCGAATGCTTGTCCGCTGGGCGAGAAGTCAATTCGTTTGGTGAATTCACATGATTCAATGGCTCCCATTTCGCGGTCCATGCCGCTGTCTTCCCATTCTACCGAAAGTGGTCCGGTATATCCGATGTCGTTTAGCGCACGGATGATGCGTTCGAAATCGATACGGCCACGACCTACGCTGCGGAAGTTCCAGAATCGCCGGTTATGGCCGAAAGGCAAATGCCCGCCAAAAACACCGGACGTTCCGGGGACATCATTCCAGGTTACATCTTTCATGTGCACATGAAAAATACGATCACTGAATTCGTCAATGAATTTGACGTAATCGACACCCTGGTAGCCTAAATGACTTGGATCGTAATTGAAGCCGAAAGCCGGATGATAGTCGACTGCCACCAACGCTCGTTTGGCAGTCTCGATATCAAAAGCAATCTCGGTTGGGTGAACTTCCAGGGCGTATTTCACACCGAGTTTCTCATATTCGTCCAAAATAGGCTTCCAGCGTTTGCCAAAGTCTTTGTATCCTTCGTCGATCATTTTGTCGGGAACGGCCGGAAAGGAATAGAGCAAATGCCAGATGGAACTTCCGGTAAATCCTACCACGGTATCGATGCCCAGTCGTTTGGCTGCTTTCCCGGTTTGAATGATTTCTTTTGCAGCCCTTTGGCGAACGCCTTCCGGGTCACCGTCACCCCAAACATAATCGGGTAAAATGCCTTTATGACGCTGGTCGGGATGATCGCAAACTGCTTGTCCAACCAGGTGGGTCGAGATGGTGAATAGTTTTAGCTGATGTTTTTTTAATGCTCTTAGTTTGACATCGCAGTAAGCCTGATCGGCTTTGTCAATTTCCATATGGTCGCCCCAACAGCCCAACTCCACGCCATCGTAACCAAAAGCTTTGGCTTTTTTCAGTACGGTTTCAAAAGGCAGGTCGGCCCACTGCCCGGTAAAAAGTGTGACAGGTCGTTTCATATGCTTGGTTTAGTTATTTGTTTGGTTCGTCTGGAAATTTTACCCATTTGGTTTCTTCATCATATCCGGCTTTTACAATGGTATCGATGAATTGCATGCCGCGGATTCCATCATTGATATCGGGAAAATCAAGCCACTCTGGCAGCGGTTCTGTGTCTTCCAGCCATGCTCCGATGGTAAGTGCCACATTGCGGTAGATGTTGGCAAAAGCTTCGAGATAACCTTCGGGATGTCCTCCGGGAGTGCGGGTATTATGCGCGGCAATGCCGCTCATGTAGCCCAGTCCGGTGCGGATGATTTCAGAAGGATAATCGTTCCATTTTAAAATCAAGGTATTGGGGTCCTGTTGCGCCCATTCCAGTCCGCCTCTTTCACCATAGACCCGGATTTTGAGTGCGTTTTCTTCTCCGGCAGCGATTTGCGACGCCATTAAAACGCCGCTGGCACCGTTGTTAAACCGAAGCAATGCAGCTCCGTCATCGTCGAGTTGCCGGCCTTCCACAAAGGTGTCGAGTTCAGCACATAACTGAGTGGTCTTTAAACCCGAAATGTACTCTGCTAACTGTAGCGCATGTGTCCCGATATCGCCCATACATCCGGCTTTGCCCGAGCGTTTGGGGTCGACCCGCCAGGAAGCTTGTACATTTCCTGAATTTTCGACCTTTTCTGAGAGCCATCCCTGTGGATATTCCACATAGATTTTCCGAATTTTCCCGAAATCACCATCCGAAACTCTTTTCCGAGCTTCTTTTACGGCTGGGTATCCCGAATAGGTGTGTGTCAATGCCAGAATCAAACCGGTTTCTTCTACTTTCTGCCTAAGCAAAAAAGCTTCTTCCAAATTATAAGTAATCGGTTTGTCAAGTATTACATGAAAACCATGTTCCAGCGCGATCATGGCTGGCTCAAAATGAAGGTGGTTGGGAGTGACAATGGATACGAGGTCCATTCGTTCATCTTTCGGCAAAAGCGACTCTTCTTCGAACATTTCCCGGTAGGAACCGTAAATCCGGTTATCAGGAAGAAACAGGGAACGTCCGGAGCGCAAGGAGACATCGGGATTGGAACTGAAGCATCCGCAAACCAGTTCCATTTGTCCGTCCATTTGGGCTGCGATGCGGTGAATGGCTCCGATAAAAGCGCCTTCACCCCCACCGACCATGCCCATGCGTAGTTTTCTTTTCATTCGTCAGGTTTAAATCGTTTGATAGTTAGGCTGGTGGGATTAAATATACAAAACTAACGCTAAAGGGAGAGACTAAACAGGGTGTAAAAAAAGAAGAGCCAGTTGTCTGACTCTTCTTTTCTTATGTTTTTTATGTTCTCGTTGCCGGTTATTTGGCCTCTGAGCTATCGGTGGTGGCTTCGTCGCTGATAGGTTCGGCATCGCGTTTTTCAACGGGTAGCTTTTTCAGTTTAAAAAAGTCCTGGTAAAACTTCCAGCCAATGGCTACCACCTTGTCGTTATCCAGCACAATAGGGGTCAACTCGGCCTGGTTGATGATGCCATCGGCATAAACCTGGTCGGTATAGTACCACAGAACTTCGACAATATCGTCGGGGTTTACCTGAAACATTTCATAGTGATACGGATTTACCTGTAGTTTCCCGAACTCATCGGGCTTGGTTTCCACACCTCCCATGATGCTGATAACCTCAGATTTTGACATCCCCGGTTCGATTTGCAACATGTTGTTTTTGTTGGTCGTACGGATTTTTCCCGGCGAAACGCAGGATGTTACAATGAACACAAATCCGGCAAGGCTAAATAGCAATAACTTTTTCATTGCAGTGGGTTCAGGTTGAAAATCAATTATTATCGAAAATAACAAAAAAGGCCGTAACCATTGCTATCCCCGTGAAAAAATAATGTTATAACCCCTGATGTTTGAGAATAGGTTTGGGACTTGCGGGCAACTCCTACCGGGAAAGGAGGAAGTAATTTTTGGGTGTTAGATATGCTAATCGTAGCAGACTATCAGCGTCCAAAACCACTTTTCAATCCCATGATACAAACCTGAGGTGGACGCATAAAACCGTGTGTTGAGATATTTTCTTTAATCGTTTCGGCTCGTTGCTCGAACTCTTTGGCACGTTGATGCCCTGCAAATTCGATAACCCGCTGGTCGAGCATCCGGAAAAAACGCCACATGCTTTCGCTGGAATTTAACAGCGGTTCTTTGTCGAACGCCAGAAACACCTTGTCGACCACAATGGGAAGATCTTCTACCATGTTCACTATCTCATCCCGGGTAAACGTGTGGCGGTGAAAATGTCCGGCAGCCATATCCATATCGGCTTTGAGGTGATGGTAGGAAAGATGCGCCTCCTGCGCAGGAGTCAAATCCTCACATACCAATTCGCTAATCAGCAATAATCCTCCGGGTGCCAGTATCCGGGTCATCTCTTTTAATACCTGCCGCGGATTGCGGAAGTGATGTAATGAATTGGAAACACTTACTGTATCGAAGTATTCGCCTTCGAAATCCAGTTTTTCGGCATTTCCTTCCATCAGCGTGACTGCAGGATTGGACAATTTTCCCTCTGCTACTTTCAGATTCGCCGGATTCATATCGAGGCCGGTGCCCGATTCGTACAACGCAAATGCATTTAACAGGAAAGCCAGAAAATCACCCTCACCCGTGGCGATGTCGAGCAAATGCCCGGCATTGCGGTTTTCCAGGTTCTTTCTCAGTTCAGGTAGTTGATACATGGACAAACTCCGGGTTTCAATTAATAAACAGTGGTTATTTTACTTCGAAGGTTGTCGTTCCGATATTGAAACCATCGGTAAATACGTCAACAGTATAGGTACCATCCATCAGCCTCGGTTCATCGGTATTGTCCCAAAAAATGTTTACAGGAAGCTGAGCCCCTTCATATTCAACTGTACGCATTGCCGAATAAGGGATTTTCAGATCTTCAAATTTGAAAACATTGTCCTTCGATTTGACCAATAGCAATTGATCAGGACGTTGAATACGGACATAGATATCTTTGGAACCACGCTTGGCGGTCACGTTTTTACTAAGTGTAAAACTGATTTTAATCTTTTCGATTTTGTTCGACTTCGGTGTATCTTTTCCTTTCCGGTTGATTCCGGTGGCAGTCAGATTTAAAGCGTCCAGCTGTGCTGCCAACGAAACTTTTTGCTCCAGTTTTTTCTTCTGGTCTTCCAGTTGCTTGTTCTGGGTCTTCACCTCGGTGTACTGCTGCTTGACCTGTTTGTTCTCGGCCATCAGTATTTTGTTACGCGTGTTCAGTGAGTCAATCTGAACAATATAATTCCGCATAATGCCCCGCAATGTATTGACTTCATCACGGTAGTTGGAAATCTGTGCATAGCTGGCTTTTTTCAGCTGTACCACTTCCGTCAGCAAGTTCTGAACCTTGGTCCGGGCCAGTTCAATATGCGTATTCAGTGTATCGTTCTCGGTATGCAGCGAGTCATAGGAGGTTACCATCCGGGAAAGTTCAGCTTTAATCGAATCTTTCTCCACATTCAACTGTTGAACCATTTGTTGGTTATTCTTTCGCTGAAAAAAGAACAAAACTCCTACCACAACCAATAAAACGGCCAAAACGATAACAATGATGTTATTCCGTTTGTCGACCGATGATTTATTTTCCTGATTTGCCATGTTTTCCCTGTATTGCAAAGGTTTCAACCCAATTAGAGTACGTACAAAAGTAATATTATTTTAGTCCTGATCAAACGGAACAATGGGGGGTAGTTTAACAGAAAATATTCTTTTTTTCATGAATGATATTTCGTCGATAGGCAACAATCTCTCTTAAACTGTTGTTTTATGACACATCATGCGGTAGCCGGAAAACATTCGATAAAACCAGTTTTTCCTGTTATTGCTCGGAATGAGACAAACTGAAATGAGTGCAATGAATTTATCCGACATACGAAGAGATTATCAATTAAAACAACTCGATCCCAAAGAGGTCGATAACGATCCCATTCGGCAATTTGAAATCTGGATGAACGAGGCGTTGGATGCGAAAACATCCGATCCCACTGCCATGACATTAGCTACCGCTTCCGCGGAAGGAAAACCTTCGGCACGGATTGTTTTGTTGAAATATTTTAGTCACGACGGTTTTTTCTTTTTCACCAATTACGAAAGTCAAAAAGGCACCGAACTGGAGGAGAATGACCAGGCAGCGCTTCTCTTTTTCTGGCCCGAGCTGGAGCGGCAGGTGCGCGTGGAAGGACATGTGTTGAAAGCGAGTCCGGAGTTGTCTGATTCGTATTTTGCATCGCGTCCGCTGGAAAGCCAGTTGAGTGCGGCCATTTCGCCACAGAGTAAAGAAGTAAAGGATCGTTCTTCGCTGGAAGATCTTTGGTCAAAGAAGCAGCAGGAGCTTGGCGACGAAAAAATTGAACGACCAGATTTCTGGGGCGGTTACCGATTGATTCCTGATAAGATCGAGTTTTGGCAGGGACGGGCTAACCGTTTGCACGATCGTGTACTTTACCATCGTGACGGAGAAAACTGGAAGCTGGCGCGTTTGGCCCCCTAATTTAATCTTTCCGGTAGACAATCTCTCCGTTGGAAACGGTTAGCAATACTTTCGATCCGACGAGCTGATCTTCTTTTGCTTCCATTAGGTCGGTATCGAGCATGACGAAATCAGCCAGTTTTCCGCTCTCGATGGAACCTTTTTCCTTTTCTTCGAAGGCTGCTTTAGCAGCCCATATGGTCATGGCTTGAAGTGCTTCTTTTCGGCTGATGGCATTTTCGGGCTGGAAGCGTTCGGGTGGCCAACCAGCCGGATCTTTCCGTACTACACCTGCATAAAATCCCAGAATAGGATTAATTTCTTCGATGGGGAAATCACTTCCGTTGGCCAACCAGCCATTTTCATCGAGCAACTGTTTGTAAGCGTAGGCATATTTAATCCGGACACCGATTCGTTCTGCTGCCCAATACATATCGCTGGTGCAATGTGTGGTTTGCACCGAAGGGATCACATTCAATTCGCGGAAGCGGGCGAAATCTTCCGGAGCGACAATTTGTACGTGCTCGATTCGCCAGCGACGATCATTCGGCCCACCAAGAATTTCCTGGTAAATATCAAGGATGCGTTTCACTGCAGCATCGCCAATGCAATGCGTGTTTATCTGAAATCCTGCTTCATACGCCTTTTGGCAGATATTTTCCAGATATTCTTTCTCATTCACAAAAATCCCGGATGTTTCCGGTGCATCCGAATAAGGCTCTAACAGTTTGGCCCCTCTCGAACCGAGTGCTCCGTCGGCATAGAGCTTTATCGAAGCTACGTGCAGGCGAGGCTTGACCACTGGTCCGTTGGCGAGTTGCTGCATGTTTTCTTTGTCGGGCGACATCATGCTGTAAATGCGCATTTTCAAATCGCCTTTTTCCTGCAGCGAATCGATTAAGGCAATGTCGCCGTGTGGAAGACCAGCATCGTGTATCGAGCTAAGTCCCACAGCAAAACAGTTTCGTTGCGCTTTCAGCAGCGCTTCTTCCTTTCTTTTCCGGGAAACCGGAGGAATGGCTTTTTTCAGTGCATCGGCGGCATTTTCCAGGAAAATGCCGGTCATCTTTCCGTTTTCGCGGATGACTTCATCCTCCGCAAAGTTGTCGGGATTAATACCCGATGCGATAATGGCTTCTTCGTTGGCCAATACAGCATGACCATCAATACGGGTCAGAATAACGGGTACGGTAGGGAAGAGCTTGTTCAATTTTTTGTTGTCAGGAAATTCTTTCACCGGCCAGTCGTTGTGGTCCCATCCGGTTCCTTCCAGCCAGCCTTCCGGATTTTGCTGGTAATGCTTTTTTAAAATATCCAGTATTTCATCGAATGATTTGGTGTCGCGCAGATTGGCTTTTTGCAGTGTCTGGCCATACATTAAAAAATGGCAGTGTGCATCGATGAATCCGGGATAAATGGTTTTTCCATTAGCATCGATAATGTTATTGCCGGTGAACTGGTTGAGTATTTCCTCGTTGGTACCAACACCAACAAATAAACCATCTTTTACGGCTAATGCCTCAGCTTTCGAAAATTCCGGATCGACCGTATATATTTTTGCATTCTTGATGATTAAATCAGCTGTTTGTCCCTTGGCGGGCATGGAGAACAGAATGGTGGAAACTATCATAACAAGTGTATATTTTATCATGTCAGGAAAGTGTTTGGTTCTTGCTAAGATAACGAATTTCATCAGGCTTCGGATTTTCGTAAATGTAAGTGGTTGGTTAATTTTGCAGAAAATTGTTGGGATGGCGAAACGAAAAGTTGAAATCGAAATTTACAGTTACGGCGAATATGCCGAATGGAATAGGGAAAGTAAATCGATACCGCGATTGGTGGCGATTACCGAAACGATTGAGGCAACTGTCGGAACAGAGTTTGGCTATGTTTTGAGAATCCGGCATGGCAAAGGCAAAAGGCTTGATTTTCGTATTGACCATCCGCCTTTTCCCGATAAGGAAGGCAAAGTAACGCCGCCATTTACCGGCGAGTATTTTGTGAGAAGCAACGATTACGAATTTTTTCTGGGCGATTGTATTTGGGAACCTCTTCACGATAAGTTAGGCAACTGGACCATGACGACCTGGCTGGAAGGTAAAATCGTGGCGCAAAAAACACTGCGCCTGATCGCTAAATAAAAAAGGAACCAACTTCTCGGTGATTCCTTTTCCGTTTTTCCGCGAAAGCGGTTTATTCTTTTACGAGCTTCTCGAGCCCGGCATAAGCATCGTCGATACCCTTTACAAAATCTTCCTGCAGCTTATTGTAGTGGGCTTTCACCAGTTTGGGATTGTCTTTCCCGTCGGGGTGATTGGCTCTGTCTATGGCATCGTTGTGCATTTTTACCGCGTCGCTGATGATGGCGATGGCTTTTTCTTCGTCTGCATTATCGAAATATTCAACGTAGTCGATGCAATCGCCGATAAGCTGCGCTGTCAGCTCTACGATGTCTTTTTTTAATCTTCTGACACTTGCCATAATGGTCGGTTTTCTGTAGTCAACGGCATTCATTTCGTTAGGCGAACCGCTGATGCCGTATAAGCAGTCCGGTATTTATAAAAGAGGACCAACTTGCGAAGTTTCAGCCCCAAAGCAAGATACAAATCGCTTTGCTTTTAACCAAGATTAAAAGGCCTTGCTATTGCGTTGTTTTTTCTTTTGCTTGGCTTCCTCTTCCTGTTTTTCCTTGTCAATGATTTCTTTCTTAAATACCTGTTGTGTGGGTATTTTCCACGTCGGATTCATGGTCCAGTTGGAACGCAACTTCAATACTTCCGGATAATAGAATACCTCTTCCGGCTGCTCATGAGCTTCCAGGTTACCGGTATCCCATTTGCCGTTGTCGTTGCGATCGAAGATGGCTTTTACCTTGTACTTCTGCGGTTCCAGGAAGGGAAATTCAACTATCCCATCTTTGTAGATGGTTTTCGCCCGAACCACTTCCTCCTTATCGTCGTTTTTTAGTAGCTGGATAATTGTTGGACCGGTTACATTTTGCATGGCAAAATTGATCTTACCATAATGTTCTTCTTCCTGGGTGACGAAAGTATTCTCGACGCTGTCCGATACAGCTCCGTAGATCGTGGTTACGGCTGCCGAGTCAATTTTCAACCGGTAGGTCGTTTTGTAATCCCATGGATAATGGATAAAAAATCTGCGTTTATTGACTGAATCAGGTAGTATCTTAAAATTAATCGGATTAAATACGGTATCCTGTTTCAGAAACAAATGAATCATGGTGGTGTCCATGTTTTTTACCGGCTCCGGCGATTCTACCGCAACGTCTCTGTAAACATCGAAGCCGTTGGAGCGTGTGTTCAAACTGAGTGATACGTTGATATCTTTCTTTTCGATTTTTCTGCGGTCTCTCCGTCCCCGCTTTTTATCGGTCGGCGCATCGCTGAAATACAGGTTGATGGTATCGTTGTAGGCGTATTTAATTCCCGTCGAATCTTGCTGTTCATAGGTAACCCGGAACTTCAGTGTATCTTTTTTATACACCATCGAATCGGTCAGCCAGATACGAAGCGAGTCGTCGTTGGCCGAATGTTCAATATATTTCCAGTTGCCTTTCGGTTCGTAGTTTAAAAGCTGAATATCGAAGGTATCTTTCACCGATTGAGTAAAAGTCAAATCAACGTACTTGCGGGTTGGGCGTTGTTCATTATCCAATCGCAGGTCGAAGAAGGGCTGCTCGAATTGTAGCAAGTACAATGGATTTGGATAAAAACGAGTCTTTCCGAAAACCAATAACGTATCCATACCCACCACTGTAGTATCCTGTTTAGGGAAATATTTTGCCGATGGTGATACGGTCGAGTCCATGAATGCTACAGGTTCAGCTGTCGATGTCAACATCATGTTGTTGTCGTTGTCGGTAACTGCGTAGACGTTATAGGTGGCCTTGGGCAGATTGGTAACTGCGAAAAAGCCGTTGGCATCGGTCTTGGCAATATAATCGGGCTTGGTTGTCAAAACTGCCGTATCCGACAAATTTTTGTAAAGCATGACGTATGTGCCTTCCGATGGCTCGAGATTGAAAGAGTTCAGTACAAAGCCTACCACCCGCAAGCTGTCGAGCACGGGGCCGGTGGAAAAGGCTAGGCGGAAATTCTTCAACGGATTTTTCTCGTTGTTGTCGACAATGGCGTCTTTAAAGTCGAGCGAATAGGTGGTGCTGTCCTTTAATTTTGCCCCGTTTAAATCGACGATTAGTGATTTTCCTTTGGTTCGAAAACGCGGACGTTTGTCGATCGGGGGCGAAATGACAAACTTCTCACTTAGCTTTTCGGGTACCACAAATTCATCGAAAGTTATCTGGAGTTGGTCTTTATTGAAATTGGTTTGATTCGCTTCCGGAATGCTCCGTAAAACAACCGGTGGAATGGTATCCTTGGCTCCTCCTGAAGGCATGCCCATGTTGGCGCAGGAGGTATACAATGTTAATGAGCCAAATACAAGGATAATCAGATAAAGAAATTTCTTGTCCAAACTGTTGATATTATGGATTTACAAACGCTACAAACTTACGAAAACTGGCCTAAAGAGGTTTTACCGGGCATTCTTTTTTTCGGTAAAACCGGTAACTTGGTCCGATATTCACGGTAAGGAAGGAAAAATAGATGAAGAATATCCGTTCTGCAAGTATTTTAAACGATTTGCCCACAACCGAATTCGATGTGGTTTTGCTGGGAGTTAATCTGCCTGGCGTGTTGTTGGCCTGGCATTTGGCTTCCGCCGGAAAGAAGGTCGCTTTGTTTTGTGCTGATGATTTTGCCCGACGGGACGATTTCCGGTTTACCCAGATTTTTCCCGGGAATATAAAGAGCGTGGCCAAAGCCAGGCCCCAATTGGAAATGGCTGCAAAAATGCGGCGACATGCTCCGTATCTTTTCCTGCAACAACGAATGATTTGGTTGCGCGGTAATCCTCTGGCCAATAAATTAGTCACCCAGGCATATAACCAACTGTCTGTGAGAAGTCATTCGGAGCGAGCCGGAACCTTAAACTTGACTGACTATCCCGATTATGAACTCTTTGCTAAGAACGGATACTCGCACGGTATTCTTTGTCGTGAATATCGCTACAATCATTCCCGTTTGGTGATGGAATGGTTGAAAGCTGCTTCCCGCGCTGGCGCTTTTGTCGGAAATTTCGTGGAAGCCAATAGACATGAGGGAAAGGCCCTGCAACTTGATGATAAAATTTCAGGTGAGAGCAAAATGATTGATGCAGAGAAAGTCATTCAACTGATATCCAATCCCCGGCTATTCACATTTACAGTGAACCTGCCCAATGATGAGTGGAACAATCCTGTCCGCATTTCCGGCGAAAAGGCCGATTACATTCTCTCACCAGAAGGAGAGGTCGTTCGGGTTACTGCATATTGTAATATTGCACCAGACGCTAAGGGACTTATTCATAAAGAATTTTGTCAGCTTTTTTCCCTTCAGGAAGAAGATATTTCGCCGGCTGAGAATAGGGAAAAAAATTTTGCTCATCCTGTTGAAAGTGATTTGACACTTTCCGATCTTCCGGTAGAAATAATGGAAGAAGAATTGTCTCGTCTTTTTCCGGAATATATGGAATGGAAGCTTCCTGATAATTGGTTTCGTGGTGAAGATGACCGACACATTAGTCAGGTATTTGAAATGGCGCAGCGAAAATTTTATGAGGCCAAACAGACCGGCATTGATGAAACCTGGTTCATGGAGCTTTTTTATCGTTACGGCAATGCAATTGACGAGCTGACAGAGATGGCTTATGGGGGAATGAGTGAAACGCGTGATCCAATTTTACTTTGGGAAAAGAGCATCCTTAAATTTGAGAGAGAACAGGAATGGCGAATGCAATAAAAAAGCCGGCGAAGGTTAACTTGCCGGCTTTGCTGATATTCTTTTGTTCTTTTATTCTACTGTAACCGACTTGGCCAGGTTTCGTGGTTGATCGACATCTGTTCCACGCAATATTGCAACGTAATAAGCAAATAACTGCAATGGAATGATGGTCAGTAGCGGTGCCACGGCCGGGTGCGAACGGGGAATCTCGAAAATATCGTCACACATTTTATCAAGTTGCGTATCACCTTCTGAAACGACCGCAATGATGTTTCCTTTCCGTGCTTTTACTTCCTGGATGTTGGAGACCACCTTTTCGTAATAACGATCTTTCGCTGCAACCACTACAACAGGCAGGTTGTCGTCGACTAACGCGATCGGTCCGTGTTTCATTTCCGCGGCCGCGTAACCTTCGGCATGCAGGTAAGAAACTTCTTTCAGTTTCAGCGCACCTTCCAATGCTACGGGGAATAAAGCTCCGCGTCCAAGATATAAAGCGTTCACCGCGTCTTTGTATTTGTCGGCCACCTTCCTGATATGATCGGTGGTTTTCAGTATAGTTTTGATTTTCTCGGGCACTTCCGAAAGCTCCTGAATGATGACGCGGTAATCTTCCAAACTTAGTTTACCCCGTTCTTTACCAAGAAGAGCAGCCATCATTGTCAGGATGGTTACCTGTGCGGTGAAGGCTTTGGTGGAAGCCACACCGATTTCGACACCTGCGTGGATGTACACACCTCCATCGGTTTCGCGCGGAATGGACGAGCCCACCACGTTACAAATTCCCAATACAGTTGCACCCCGCTCTTTGGCCAACTTTACGGCGGCCAGGGTATCGGCGGTTTCACCGCTTTGACTAATGGCTATCACGACATCGTCTTCATCGATGATGGGATTACGATAGCGAAACTCTGAAGCATATTCCACTTCTACCGGAATGCGGCAATATTCTTCAAACAGGTATTCGCCTACCAGACCAGCATGCCATGAGGTTCCGCAACCAATGATAATGAGGCGGCGGGCATCCATTAATTTAGGCATTACGTTATGAAGACCACCTAAAACGATATCGCTGTTGTCGGTTTTTATGCGTCCCTTAAACGATTGCTCGATGGTGTTGGGCTGTTCGAAGATTTCTTTGAGCATGAAATGGTCGTAACCATTTTTCTGCAGCTCGCCGATGCTTAAATCAACCTGCTTGATTTTGGCTACGAGCGGGTCGTTATTAATATTTTTCAGCGTGAGGCTGCCCCGCTCGATGATAGCGACATCGTGATCGTTGAGGTAAAGCACCTGATTGGTGTATCCTACAATAGGTGTCGCATCGGATGCCAGAAAATATTCATCATTGCCAATACCGATAACCAGTGGACTACCTTTGCGCGCGGCAATAAGTTTATTGGGTTCTTCGTTGCAGACAATAACGATTCCGTAGGCACCTACTACTTTTTTCAGGGCAGCACGAACAGCAATTTCGGCAGATTTTTCTTCACTGTTTAGGTATACGTACTCAATCAGGTTGACCAGCACTTCCGTGTCGGTCTGCGATTGGAATGTATAACCCAGCTCGATCAAATCATCGCGTAAGCGGGAATAATTTTCGATAATGCCATTATGAACGAGTGTGAAATGACCGTTCATAGAGGTGTGGGGATGAGCATTCTGGTCGGTTGGTTCACCGTGAGTGGCCCAGCGGGTGTGTCCGATTCCGATTTTCCCGCTGGTATCTTTATCAGAAACCAATTCTTCCAGGTTGGCAATTTTTCCCTGGCATTTGTACACGCGTTGCTCGTCTCCTAAAAGAGCAATACCGGAAGAGTCGTACCCCCGGTATTCGAGCATTTTTAATCCATTAATTAAAATGGGGTAAGCATTCTTGTCGCCAATGTAGCCTACGATTCCACACATAATTTCTTCTTTTGAGGTTAAAAAATTTATCTGTCAATCAAGGAAACAACGGACAACGATACCGTTATATTACTTATACCGTGTATAATTCACTTCCAACTGGATAGGCTGGGAGCTTTTACTTCCTTTTAATACGACTCTGTCAGCTGATTCTTTTCGAGTGGCAGAAACAAGGTAAAAACCTAAATTCTGAACAGTTCCGTCAAGAATCGCTTGTAAATGCTGAGTAATATTAAATGTGTACGTTGCATCAGTCGAATTGTACACACCACCATAATAAGACAGCGAAAGTTGGCTATCAATCGGAAAGGCCTCGCTTCCGTCTTCCTTAATTATTTTTAGAAAAAGTTGGTTTGGCATTGGGTACTGACGGAAATCAGACATGGTCGTATCAGCATGAAATGTCAACGTTGCCTTATTTATCATGCAATTGGTCGAGTCGGCCCAACTGTCAAGAGATGGGACATCTATTTTCACCTTCGTTCCTCCGGTTGGTTGAACAAATATCAGCGAATCTTCGACGTCTTCCTGATTCAGATGATCGGCGAACCATGCATTTGTATAATCATGTTCGAAATAAGGTACATCAGCCGAGTTGGTCGTCAATTGGTAATAGAAAGACAAACTGTCGGTATCAGCAACATGGTAATATAAATGAAGCAATGATGCATGCGCTTTCAGAAAAACCAATCCACCGCCGGATTGTAACGGCTGCGATTCGACATACAAACCTTTGAAAAAGTTGAGGAATGCCTCATTATTTACCATATCCAGCGAATCGGCGTGTAACAACTGATTGCCAACTTCATCGTTTAAGCGAACAGCAATTTCCTGAACGATGGTATCCTGACCGGTTGAATCGGTTCTGAATTTAGGCGTGAAATCAGCCATACCAACAACCGTGTCGTTTGTCAGTGTTTTCGGATCGAATGACGAAAGATACTGAGCATCAAAATTCAGCGGTTCAACCAATTTATACACTTTCACTTGTTGGGGCGTGATGGTGTCACCGTATACCTTCCGGTAAACAAGGCTTAAAACGGCCGAATCGAGAACAGCGTTCTGACTATACGATGGATAATAAGGTAAACGAAACTGAGCTGCAAATGATGCAGTTGTACGTCCGAATAGTGGGTCGTTGAAGCTCCCGAAAATATTGAAACCGGGTTTATCGACTCTGATCTTATTGTCGGTAAAGGTATATGACGAAATGGTGCCTGTTTCGTTGCTGTAGCGAGCATTAAGCAAATTGCTACCGGGTAGTAAATCAAGACCCAGCGACTCATCGTTCTTTTTACATCCTCCTAACATCAGCAGGGTGAGGGCCAAAGCTATTACCACACCCCCGGGCTTGAAAAAATATTTGTGTATCAAAGTATTTCCGTTTTTAGTAGTTTTTGTAAGAGACGCGGAAATTATAAAATTTTATCGTAAAACTCTGAATAGGCATCAATGTATGTATCAGTCGGTTGATGATCAAGGAAGAGCTTTCCTGACTGCTTCATGTAATTCTCAACCTCTTCATTGATGCTTTCACTCCCTTTTATGGTTGCGTCAGAATAATCCACCGCAAGTTTACTCAAATTTACAAAGGTAGGATCGGACAAGACAGAAATATCTTCTTTCGGAATGCCATCTTCGGCAATTTTTGAAATGATTTGACTGTTTAATGGAGTTTTAAATGCGTCGTTATAAGCGGAGTAAACTACCTTTGAGTTGGCAAATAATGGATTGTCTTTATAGACTTTTTTGATGAACATGGGTACCAAACCGGTAAACCATCCGTGACAATGAATTAAATCGGGAGCCCAGCGCAGTTTTATTACGGTTTCCAAAACTCCCCGTGCAAAAAAGATGGCACGTTCATCGTTGTCTTCGAATTCTTTTCCTTTTGAATCTCCAAATTTGGCTTTCCTGTGGAAGTAATCTTCATTATCGATGAAATAAACCTGCATGCGTGCTGCCTGTATCGAGGCAACTTTGATGATCAGTGGGTGATCGGTGTCGTTTATAACCAGGTTCATTCCGGAAAGCCGGATAACTTCGTGAAGCTGATTTCTGCGTTCATTCACGCTGCCGTATCTTGGCATAAAGGTCCGTATCTCTCTCCCTCTCTCCTGTATACCCTGAGGTAAGTGACGACTAATTTGTGAAATTTCTGATTCTGGCAGGTAGGGGGTAATTTCCTGAGAGATGAATAAAACCTTCTTCTTTTCCATGATCTTTTGAGAATTTATCCTGCAAAAATAGAAAAAATCCATCAGATATTCAACGTTAAAAGGGTTATGGGCCTGTCAGCAAGGAGTGAAAGAGTGTTTTATCGTGTTTATATATTTCGTTACTTTGCACGCTGTAACCAAATGAAAAGATGAAACTTTTTACTACCCGGAATGAGCTGAAAGAGGCTTTGGATGCTTATCGTAATCAGGGGAAAAGCATCGGTTTTGTGCCTACGATGGGAGCGCTTCACGAAGGGCATCTCTCGCTTGTCAGCCAGGCCGGAAAAGAGAATGAACTAGTGGTTGTTTCCATTTTTGTGAATCCTACTCAGTTTAACAATCCGGCTGATCTGGAACGATATCCCAGAACACTGGAAGAGGATATGAAAAAACTTGCAACTATTGGCGATCCAATGGTTTTTGCCCCTTCGGTGGAAGAGATGTATCCCGAACCCGATACCCGGCAATTTAACTTTGGAGACCTCGAAACGGTCATGGAAGGTCGTTTTCGCCCCGGGCACTTTAACGGTGTAGGTCAAATTGTCAGCAAGCTCTTTGATGTGGTGATGCCGCGTCGTGCCTACTTTGGCTTGAAAGATTTCCAGCAACTGGCCATCATTAAGGAAATGGTACGCCAATTGCACTACGATATCGAAATTGTTCCCTGTGAAATTGTTCGTGAAGCTGATGGTTTGGCGATGAGTTCCCGTAATCAACTTCTCACGTCAGAACATCGTGCTGCTGCGCCAGTTATATCACAGATCCTTTTCGAAGCAAAGAAACTGGTCGGGGAAAAAAGCGTAGAAGAATTAACAGCCTGGGTGCAGGAAAAAATAAACAAAAGTCCTCTCCTCGAGGTTGAATATTTTGAGATAGTTGATGATAACTACCTTCAGCCAGTAAAAACATGGGACGAACCTACCGTGAAAGTGGGTTGTATAGCAGTACACGCCGGTAAAGTCCGGTTAATCGATAATGTAATTCTTGAAAAACATTAAATTCAGGTGATGAATATTGAAGTTTGCAAATCCAAAATTCACAGGGTAACCGTTACAGCTGCCGATTTGCAGTATGTAGGGAGCATTACCATTGATGAGGATCTAATGGATGCGGCCAACCTGATTGAGAACGAAAAGGTGCAAATCGTCAACATTAACAATGGTGAGCGACTTGAAACATATGTTATCAGAGGTGAACGGGGTTCCGGTGAAGTGTGTTTGAATGGTCCTGCCGCTCGCAAAGTGGCCGTGGGTGATGTTGTCATCATCATTTCCTATGCGACTATGGATTTCGAGGAAGCAAAAAAATGGAAACCCAGCTTGGTTTTTCCGGAAACGGAAACCAACAAGTTGGTTTAAGAAATAAAAATATTTTCCGTGCTAATACCCCGTGGGTTTTCCCGCGGGGTTTTTTAATTTTGGTACATAACAACTTCAAAATCCCCGAAAATGGCTAAAGCCAAAACCGTTTATACCTGTCAGAGTTGTGGTGCCCAGTGGCCCAAGTGGATGGGACAATGTAACAACTGTGGTGAGTGGAATACACTGGTTGAAGAAATTGTTGTAAAGAGCAAGCAACCGGTGCAGGCTGTACCAAAAAGCTATTCAAGCCCTTTGCGCCTGGAGCAAATCACCAGCGGTAAACAGGAGCGGATTGATACCTGTAACAGTGAGTTGAATCGTGTGCTGGGAGGTGGATTGGTTCCTGGAAGTTTGATTCTTCTCGGAGGAGAGCCGGGTATTGGAAAATCGACCTTAGTGTTACAGGTGGCCTTGGCGCTGAAGGATCGGAAGGTGTTGTATATTTCCGGAGAAGAAAGTTTGCAACAGTTGAAAATGCGGGCTAAGCGTTTGCAACAGGACAGTGCCGATTGTCTCTTTTTAAGTGAAACTTCGCTGGAGAGTATTCTGGCACATATGGAAAATGAAAAGCCCGACCTGGTTATTATCGATTCAATTCAAACGCTAACTGCAGATGGATTGGAGTCGGCGCCGGGTAGTGTGGGGCAAATCCGGGAATGTGCTTCTGCTATACTGAAAACCGCCAAACCTGCTCATATTCCGGTGATTTTGATAGGGCACATTACAAAGGATGGAAACCTGGCCGGACCGAAGGTGTTGGAGCATATTGTTGATACAGTTTTGCAATTCGAAGGCGACCGGAATTATTTGTACCGGATTCTCCGTTCGGTGAAAAATAGGTTTGGATCAACCTCTGAGCTGGGAATTTACGAAATGCGACAGGATGGTTTGCGGATTGTTTCCAATCCGTCGGAGATGTTGATGCTGCAGCATAATGACGGATTGAGTGGTACCAGTATTGCTGCCTCCATCGAAGGAATGCGGTCGTTCATGATTGAAGTACAGGGACTGGTTAGTTCAGCTGCCTATGGAACGCCGCAACGCTCGGCTACTGGTTTTGATTTGCGGCGTTTGAACATGTTGCTGGCCGTTTTAGAGAAGCGTGCCGGTTTTAAATTGATGGCTAAGGATGTCTTTCTGAATATTGCCGGTGGTCTGCGTGTTGATGATCCGGCCATGGATTTGGCTGTTATGATGTCGATTCTTTCATCGAACTTCGATATTTCGGTGAGTAAACAATCCTGTTTTGCGGGTGAAGTGGGATTGACCGGCGAAATCAGGCCGGTAAACCGGATTGAACAGCGGATTACGGAAGCTGAAAAACAGGGCTTCAGCGAAATTTATATCTCGAGATATAACAAGGGAGTAGATTTTTCCCGGTTTAAAATACAGGTAAACCAGGTCGACCGGATTGAAAAAATGGTTCGGATGGTTTTTTCCCAACAAAAATAAGAAAGGCGGAATGTTGAGTTCCGCCTTTGGGGTATCTGTTTTATTCAAGGATTTTTTTCTCCTTAGAAGAAGTCATCCTGAGTTGTTGTCTTGTTTTTCTGACTATTCTGCTTGTTTACCTCGTCACAATTAAGGTTGATATTGAAATTCGGTGGCCGGTCGAACTTGGTGTCCTGAGACAAATTCAATGTTGAGTCGGCATACACTTTATTCATAAATCGACCGTAAATTGGTAATGCCATATTGGCTCCCTGCCCGAAATGAATGCCTTTGAAGTGAATGCTTCGCAAATCAGCTCCAGTCCAAACCCCTGTTACCAGTTCCGGCGTGATACCGATAAACCAACCGTCTGACTGGTTCTGTGTGGTTCCGGTTTTACCGGCAATATCAGCAGTTAGATGACCATAAACAGGGTGCCAGCGTAACCGTTGACTGGTTCCTTCGTTAACAACGCCCTCCATCAGATTCAGCATCAGATAGGCTGTCTTCTGATCAATCGCTTCATGTTGCTGTGGAGTAAACCGGGCCAGCACGTTTCCGTCTTTGTCCTCAATCCGGTCAACGAAATAGGGCTTGGTATAAACGCCATGGTCTCCAAATGTTCCAAAAGCTCCGACCATTTCGTAAAGCGAAATATCTGATGTCCCCAGGAACATGGATGGTACAGCATCGATAGGACTAATAATACCCATTTTCCGCATCACGTTTTTCATGGATTGCGGATTGAATTTCTTCATGATCCACGCCGAAATTTGATTCACCGAATTGGCCAATCCCCATTTCAGGGTAACCATTTGTCCTTCACGCTCCGATGAAGAGTTCTTCGCCGTCCAGGTTGTTCCATCCGGGAGGTAGAAAGTTTGCTCGGTATTGGGCACTAATGTACAGGGCGAATAACCATTCTGCATGGCCAGCGTGTAAAGGAATGGCTTCACGGTGGAACCCACCTGGCGCTTTCCGCCGGTTACCATGTCGTACATGAAATATTTGTAATTGGGTCCGCCTACGTAAGCTCTGACTGCCCCGGTTTTTACATCCATCGTCATCATCGACGAGCGGAGGTAGCTCAGGTAATACTTGATGGAATCAAGCGGTGTCATGGTGGTGTCGACTTCTCCTTTCCAGGAGAATACGTTCATCTCAACGGGCTTGTTAAACTCTTTCTTTATTTCATCAAAATTTAACCCGCGTTCATGAAGTACCCGGTAGCGTTCGCTTTTGCGAATTTCCCTGTCAAGGATACCTTCAATCTGACTGACAGATAGATCGTCTGAAAAAGGTGGGTGCTTTAATTCCTTCAGTTTGCTGAAGAAAGTGGGCTGTAAATCGGTACTCAAATGTTCTACGACCGATTGTTCGGCATATCGCTGCATCCGGGAATCGATGGTTGTGTATATTTTCAGGCCATCGTTGTAAATATCGTAATTGGTGCCATCCGGTTTCAGGTTTTTAGAGCACCAGCCGTACAATGGATTGGTCTGCCATTCAATCGAATCCTCTTTGAATTTCTCGCCCTGCCACGAAGCATAGTTGCTGCGGTCGGGTTTCGATGCGGTCATAATTACGCGCAAATACTCTGTGAAGTAGGTGCCGGAACCACTTTTGAAGTCTTCTTTCTTGTACTTTAAATTAAGTGGCTTGATTTTCAGTGTGTCGTATGCAGCGGGTGTCAGATAGCCATATTTTGTCATCTGCGAAAGCACGACATTTCTCCTGCCAAGTACCATTTCGGGACGACGTACCGGATTGAATAGAGACGGATTTTTGGCCATCCCGACTAATGTTGCCGATTCGTCAACATTCAGACTGTCGGGAGTTGTATTAAAATAAATTTGAGCAGCCGATTTTACACCAACGGCCAAATTCAGGAAATCGAATTTATTCAGGTACATGGTCAGAATTTCCTCTTTCGTGAAACTCCGTTCCAGTTTCACGGCAATTACCCATTCCCTGAATTTCCGGATAACGAAATCAATCTTGTTCTCGTAACGTTCTCTTGGGAAAAGCATTTTTGCAACCTGCTGAGAAATGGTACTACCTCCACCGGCGCTATCATTCCCGGTAAGTACACCTTTTGCAACACGAAAAAGACCACGAAGATCGATTCCGGAATGTTGGTAAAAACGCACATCTTCGGTTGCCACAAGGGCATTAACGAGATTAGGACTTAAATCCTCATAGCGCACATAAGTACGGTTCTCCTTGAAAAACTTCCGAAGCACTTCTCCATCATGCGTATAAACTTCCGAAGCCAGAGCTGGTTCAGTGTTTTCCAGTTCCTCAAATGTGGGCATAAAACCCAAATCTCCTTTTGCAATCAGAGTAAACAGAATCACAACTCCCAGTACGCCCAGAGCATACAAACTCCAGAACGCTATGAGGTATTTTCTGAATGGTTTTTTATTTTCTGTCATGGCGCCAATCCTAATGAACACGGACAAAGATATAAAATAAATGCTCCTTCCGTTAAACGGTTATTGAGATGTAATTAAGTTAGTGTTTTGTTAAAGTAATCGATATTGTTTTAAAACTTCTTTGCCTCTGTCGACTTTCATTTGCCGGGACGAGTCAAATCCATGTTTCTTGAACAATGACTATACCCAAAAGGAGTTTTGACGAGCTTTTTTTGACTACACAAAAAATGAGCACATAAAATGTGCTCTCAAATGGTCTGTTGCAATTGTCCGAACGGTTGGTCTTATTTCTGGATAAGTTCGCCTTCCCATTCACTTACATAGTCTTTTTTAGAGGAAAAATATCCGGAATACCGGAAGGTGCCTCTAATTTGTCTCTTCGGACTTTCTTAGCATAAGAACATGATTGTCATTCACTTCAAAAGTTTGTTGATGGATCAGGGAAGAGGTCGTTTTGCCTGCAATCTTAGTTTTCTTTAGTTCTTTGGTTTCCATTTTGTCCCTCCTTCTTTTGGGTTTAACATGAATATAAAATTCAGAAAATGGAGACGGGGATAACAAACAACTAGGTTGAAATGAATGTAAAAATTTGATATCGATTTAGAGTTATGTTGCAAGAGGTTTGGAGAGGATGGAAGCTGTGCTGTCAGAGGTTGGGTTCGTTTTTATATAATCGGGCTAATTTTTCCGCATTTTTTTCATGTCCTTTCTGATATTTTGCTTCCACGTTGTTTACTATTTCCAAAAATTCCGGGGCGCCTCTCAGATTATCAAATAGTGGGTCATTTTTGATTAAATTGACCAACCATAAGGGCACATATTTTTTTTGGTCGAAAATCCTCAGGTCATGGTATGCTTTTTCTTTATTTCCCAGAAAGGCATTCACGGCGGCTCGATCATAGTAAGAGTAATAGTTTTGTGCCCAAATGCTTTTGGAGGCTATCAGCTTGTCGCATATTTCCAGTTGTAAGTCAAAATAATATTGTGCTTCATCTCTAAAACCGTTCTGCCAAAAAGCATACCCGATCCGGTGCAGCCCATTATCCTTTGTCTCCTCTCTTTTATCAGCACTATTCAACCATTTTCTGAAATAATAAAGAGACTCCGTATCGTTTCCTGCTAAACTAAGATTGTAGCCTAACGAGTATAAAATATCGAATGCACTCCAGAAGAAGTATATATAAGTAGAGTCCTTCTCATATGCTTTTTGATACCACTGAGCAGCTGTTGTGAAATTCCCTTCCACACCTTCCAGGGCACCCATGCAAGAGAAATATAATATTGAATCTCCAAATAATCTCAGGGTCTCTTCATTGTATTTTACTGTTTTCTTGATAAATCCGGCACCTCCATATGCCACTATCATTTCCCTCATGATGAATTTCAAATCAGTGCCATGGACTCTTGACGCGGCTTCCTGGTAATTCTCGATGCTCTTTACCGGGTCGCTATCAATGAATAAGACGCCCTTCCCTCTGTAGGCTTCCCATAAATTTGGATCAAGATCAAGTGCCTTATTGTACTCTTTTAAGGACTGTTTTCGTTTGCCCCGGTACCAGTAATACATGCCTTTAATGGCATATGCTTCTGCTGTCTTATCCTCAAATATCAGAGCGGAGTCTGCTAAAATCCGAACCGAATCCAGGAAATGAACATTGGAATATTTTCCACGTTGAAACTTCTCTTTATACACTTCGGCCAAGCCTACATATGCTTTTGCATAACCAGGGTCATGTGCTATTGCATTCCTGTAATATTCTTCCGCCTTATTCAGTGGGGCGATGTTTTTATTGTCCAATGAGTATTTATAGTATTCTTCCCTGCCTCTTAGATAGAACTCGTAAGCCGTTAAACTGAAGGTTGGAGGTTTTTCAATTAATCTTTTTTCTTCCGGTTCTATCGCCGCATTCAGTTCGACGGCAATTTTTTGTGCAACCGAGCTCTGTAAGGAAAAAATCTCTTTGATTTCTCCTGAATATTGTTTGGACCAAACCTGGCTTCCATCGCTGGTTTTTATTAATTGGACAATTAACTTCATGTTGCTTCCTTCCAGTTGAAAGCTTCCACCTAACAAGTAGGTAAGGTTCATTTCCTTCCCAATTGCAATGGCGTCCCGGTCTTTGTCCCGATATTTCTCCAAAGAATATTTTGACATGACCTTCAGGTCTTTAATTTTTGATAGGTTGTGTAAAATGGCTTCCATCATGCCATCGGAGAGGTATTGTTTTTCTTTGTCGTGGCCGATATAGGTAAAGGGAAAAACCCCAATCGACTTTTCCAAGATTTCTCCTTTTGAAGGGCTTCTCATGTAGTGACTTAGGAGAAGAACCGATGTAACTAATGCGATTAATATAACGGACCATTTTATCAGTTTACCTCTTAAGGGTTTAGTACTTGGATGCGCATAGGAATTGGAATTTTCAGCGCCGGACTCTGTAGGTCCGATTTCTGCAGATTCACGAGGAGAGAAACCAAAAAAATGGTGAAAACAAGTAGAGAAATAAGTAACACTGTGAAAACCGGATTCAAATGCGACTTCAGCTACCGTTAATTCTGTATTTTGAAGTAATTCTTTGGCATATTTTAGTCTAACCTGAGAGATGAACTGGCTAACAGAGACCTTTGTAATTGATTTTATTTTACGGTACAGATTTGATCTACTCATTCCCATTTCATCAGCTAATTGACTTACACCAAACTGTTCGTTGGATAAATTCGATCTGATGATATCAGTAATACGATTGAGGAATAATTCGTCTTTTGGAGAAACGAGGTCCATCTCAAGTATCTGATAATGCTGTTTGTAGCAAATAGTAAATTACAAATAATCGAGAAGGGATGCAAGTAAGTGGCTTAATGATAATTGTGTTTAATTCAATTTTTTCTTAACAATATATTGATAGGTTGGCGGTTGAATTATTATTAGGAAAACTCTTTCAGTTGATGATAGTGTAAGGCAACCTAAAAGTCACCAGTGAAGTATTTTGAGAATATGAATGACGAGGGTGACTCTGGTGGAAATTAACACCTTTAAAAGGGCTTTTTCTAAAAAAGTTCGTGTCAATTGAATAAAGAAGGGAAGAAAAATTTTGAACATAGGTAGTGATTTCCTTTACTTTGCAAAGTTTTCACTGCATATTGCATAATTATCGGGAAGGAAAATGGAAGAAAACCTAGTCATTGTCGAGTCGCCTGCAAAGGCTAAAACGATAGAAAAATTCCTGGGAAAAGATTTCCAGGTTACCTCCAGTTTCGGACACATCCGTGACCTGGATAAAAAAGATTTTGGTGTAGATCTCGAAAATAAGTACCAGCCCAGGTATATTGTTTCTGATGATAAAAAGAAAGTCGTCAGCGAACTGAAGAAAATGGTCAAGAATTCCAAGCGAGTTTGGATTGCATCCGATGAAGACCGTGAGGGAGAGGCGATTGCCTGGCACTTGATGGAAGTTCTGAAACTTGACCCCGATAGCACCAATCGTATTGTTTTTCATGAGATTACCAAGGATGCCATCGTTCAGGCAATCGAAAGCCCGCGGAGGCTGGATAAAAACCTGGTGGATGCACAACAGGCCCGTCGGGTGCTCGACCGTTTGGTAGGATTTGAAATTTCCCCGGTCCTTTGGAAAAAGGTGAAACCTTCTCTGTCGGCTGGCCGTGTGCAATCAGTTGCGGTGCGTTTGATTGTAGAGCGTGAACGCGAAATTAACAATTTTGTAAGTACTTCCTCCTTCCGTGTTAGAGCCTTATTTATGGTTCCCGATAAGAGTGGGCGAATGGCTCCGCTCGAAGCAGAACTCGACAAGCGTTTTAAAACAGCCGATGAAGCGAAGGCATTTTTGGAAAAATGTGGTGTTGCTGATTTCGATATCGCCGATATTGTTACAAAGCCGGCAAAAAAATCACCCGCGCCGCCATTCATCACTTCGACGCTACAGCAGGAAGCCAGCCGGAAACTTGGTTTTCCCGTGAGCATGACCATGTCGGTTGCTCAGCGGTTATACGAAGCAGGACAGATTACCTACATGCGTACCGATTCGGTGAACCTGTCGAAGCTGGCAATTGGTTCTGCGAAAGCAAAGATTACCGAGTTATATGGCGACAAGTACGTGAAAACACGGCAATTTAAGACGAAAGCAAAGGGTGCGCAGGAAGCACACGAAGCCATTCGGCCAACTGATTTGAACAGAGAAAATATTTCTGGTTCACCGCAGGAGCAGAAACTGTATAACCTGATTTGGAAACGCACCATCGCTTCTCAGATGGCAGAGGCTGAATTGGAAAAGACAACGGTAACTATCGATGTAACCGGAGCCCAGGAACATTTTGTGGCCAACGGCGAAGTTTTGAAATTCGATGGTTTTCTGGGCGTTTACCTTGAATCGACGGATGATGAAGGACAGAATGAGGAACAGAAGGGATTGCTTCCGCCATTGAATAAAGGTCAGAAGCTGGAGCTTGATAATATTATCGCGTCGGAACGTTTTACTTTGAAACCACCGCGTTACACGGAAGCAAGTCTGGTTCGGAAACTGGAAGAACTGGGTATTGGACGTCCTTCAACGTATGCGCCGATTATTACCACGATTCAGAACCGGAATTATGTGGTGAAAGAAGATCGTCCCGGCGTTGAAAGGAAATACAAAACCATCCTGTTGAAAGACAGTAATATTCAGGAAGAAGAAAAAACAGAAATAACCGGAGCAGAGAAATCCAAGCTCTTCCCAACGGATATTGGCCTGGTGGTAAATGATTTTCTGTTGAAGTATTTCCCGCGCATCATGGATTATAATTTTACCGCTTCTGTTGAGGAGCAGTTCGATGATATCGCGTTGGGCGGATTGCAGTGGCACGAAATGATTGACACATTCTATCGTCCGTTCCATGAGAATATTGAAGAAGTACTCAACGTCTCGGAACGAACCCGGGGTGAGCGTATCCTGGGAGATGATCCGGTAACCGGAAAAGAAGTGTCGGTTAAGATTGGTCGCTACGGAGCGTTCGCTCAGCTTGGAGAAGCATCCGAAGAATCGGATGAGAAACCTCAGTTTGCCAGCCTTCGAAGTGGGCAGAGCATCGAAACGATTTCGTTGGAAGAAGCGCTCGAACTGTTTAAACTTCCTCGCGATGTTGGTGAATACGAAGGAAAGAAAGTGGTGATTGGTATTGGTCGTTTCGGACCTTACGTGCGCCACGACGGGAAATTTGTTTCGTTGAAAAAAGATGTGGATGATCCGCATACTATCGATCGGGATCGGGCGATTGAACTAATCGAAGAGAAGCGGGAGAAAGATCGGAAAGCGATTATCAAGATCTTTGATGAAGAGGAGCCGGAAATCAGGGTGCTCCAGGGACGCTGGGGGCCTTATATTTCTTTCGATAAGAATAATTATAAAATACCCAAAAGTACCGAAGCTGAAAAACTGACGTTGGAGGATTGCAAGAAAATTATTGAAAAAGGTCCAACGTCCGGGAAAAAGGGAGCGAAGAAAACCGCTGCCAAAAAGACAACAACGAAAAAGGCATCGACGACAACCAAAAAGAAAACAGCAACGGCTAAAACAAAGACGGCAAAAACGACGAAAAAGAAAACAAAATAAAGAACTGAAAGGGGCAAATACTTAAACGGGTTTGCCCCTTTTTTATAACGATTTAATATTAGCTCTTTACTACCAAACCAATCTCAGATTTCGTATTTTGTTGCCTATGTTAAACGACCTGCTTATTCCGGCTAACGAGCTGACTGTGGTTCGATTGTTTCAGGGATCTTCTGATTCTCTGGGAAAGCAATTGATTCAAAGCGAGGCTTGGGGCGAGAACCCGAAGCTGAAGGTAGCGATTCTGGGTATTCCGGAAAGTCGTTTGTCGCGATTTGAAGGACTGGAAAATGCTCCCGACTTGATTCGAGAGCAATTATATCAGTTGACATCGGTCAGTGAATCTGCACTTGTTGCTGATATCGGTAATGTGCGTCCGGGAAATACGCCTGCTGATACGTATGCGGCGGTTCGAATGGTTGTTGAATCATTGGCGGCGAAAGGTGTACAGGTTTTAGTTTTTGGCGGAAGCCAGGATTTGACCTTGCCTTTGCTAGCAGGAAAGCAGAAAGCGAATCAAACCTTGACTGTGATTGATGATCGTCCCGATTATAAAGCTGGAGATGAGTTTGGTGTGGATGAGAACTTCCTGGAAAAACTGCCGGCAGGTTCAACCCTTCATCTGCTGGGGACACAAGCCTATTTCTCTTCCTCTGATAAAACCGAAGATTTACTGAAACAATACCGGGGCATTCAATTGCCGTTGGGAGACTTGCGTGAAAATATCAGTGAAAGCGAACCGGTGTTGCGCGAAGCGGATGTTATCAGCTTTGATTTCGGTGCTTTAAAAGCGCATGAAGCGCCGGGCCAACAGCGGTTGTCGCCTAACGGGCTTTATGGTGAAGAGGCTTGCCAACTGGCCTGGTATGCAGGAATGAGTACCCGATTAAATATCACGGGTATATTTGGTTATGCTCCGTCACTCGATTTGCAACGATGGGGAGCAATGATGGCCGCACAAATTGCGTGGTATTTTTTGAAGGGCGCAGTGAAACAAAAGGATGAAGAACCCCAGGGAGAAGCAACTGATTTCCTGCATTACATGGTTCCGGTTGAAGGTTTGGACGAGCCAATTGTTTTCCTCAAGCATCCCATATCCGGAAGATGGTGGATGGAGGTAAATTCGAAAAAGAATGAAGAAGTTCGAATTGCCTGTTCTGAAAATGATTACCTTTTGGCGCAGAAAAATGAAATCCCGGAAAGGTGGATTCGTCACTGGGGCATTGGATAAAAACAACCAAACAATATTAGTGTTAGGAGCAAGTTATTAATTTACAGACTAAGCGATTTTAAACGGTAGAATTAATCATTTTTCGACCTGGCCTCAGGAGTGGAAATTCGACAAGGTTAGCGTACTCTATGAAGCGATTACTAATATTTTTGTTTCTTTTAATTATTGTTAATTTCGTTGCGAGCGCCCAGCAGGACCCTCAGTTTAGTCAAAATATGTTCAATGATTTGACTATCAATCCGGGATTTGCAGGTAAAAGTGACGCAATTAATGCTTCCTTGCTCAATCGTTTTCAGTGGGTAGGATTTCCAGGAGCACCAGTTACCACCGTTTTTAATGCAGATGCTACCGTTGGCCTGATTGGTCAGGAGGATGGTATCGGTTTTTCAGTAATGAACGATGAGATTGGTTACGAAAAAAATATTTCTGTTAGTCTGATGTATGCCTGGCGTACTGATGTAGGGAACGGAAAATTGGGAACCGGAATATCCATCGGATTGATGAATAAAAACCTCAAACCAGACTGGAGCTCTGATGCCGGCGCCAGTTTAATCGATCAGGGAGATCCGTTGATTCCTCAAAGTGAGGTAAATGCGTTGGTTCCTGATGTCGGGTTGGGGTTGTATTATGAAACTAAAGATTATTATCTGGGTCTGTCAGTAAAGCATTTGAACCAGGCAGTATATACTTATGAAGAGAGTGGAAAATATTCGTTGGTAAGAAACTATTATTTTTCCGGCGGATACAATATTCGTTTATCCGACCCGTTATTTGAAGTACAGCCATCGTTATTGTTTAAGACAGATGCTGCCAGTTATCAGATTGATTTGGATGTTAATGTGCGTTATGATAAGCGTATATGGGGAGGACTGGGCTATCGATTGAATGATGCTGTAATCGTTTTGCTGGGGACTGAGTTTCGAAATGGAATAAAGTTAGGTTATTCATATGATTTGACCATTTCACCACTCGCCCGGTATAGTTCGGGTTCTCACGAGTTTTTTGTCGCTTACTCGTTTAATCTGAACCGAAGAAGAGAACAGAAATATAAAAGCGTTCGGTTTTTATAATAATTTATTGAAGCATGAAAATATTTGTGCCACATATGAACAATAATATGAGACGATTATTCTTCTTTGGTAGTGTAATTGCCATCGTCCTATCTCTGAGTAGTTGTAACCGCGGAGGAAACGGAGAACTTGTCGGAGTGGGTAAACGAGGTAAATATTTTGAGCCCGTTCCTTTTGGAATGACCATGGTTCCAAGGGGAAGCTTTACCATGGGGCCGAGTGATCAGGATATCTCTCATTCAACCCCACCCTCAAGAACTGTTTCTGTAGATGCATTCTGGATGGATGAAACGGAGATTACCAACAACGAATACCGACAGTTTGTGTACTGGGTTCGGGACTCGATTGCCCGTCGAATGCTGGGTGTTCAATTTGACGAGTTTCTGAATACAGAAGATAGAGACGGAAATCCAATCGATCCCCCAACATTGAACTGGAACGAGCGTATTGACTGGAGTGATCCAGATTACAAGGAAGCACTTTCAGGATTATATTACGCCCCCAAAGATCGCTTGTTTGGAAAGAAAGAAATTGACACGCGAAAACTTAATTACAAATATTTCTGGGTTGACCTGAAACAGGCTGCAAAGCGTGCTAATGCCTATGATTACAAAACCCAAAGTTATAAGGGAACCGTACATGATATTGATGGCAAAGAAGTCCCAATTGAAGGACGCTCCAGTTTTATCATGAGCGACGCGGTGAATGTTTACCCGGATACGTTGGTATGGATTAGAGATTATACCTATTCGTATAATGAACCATGGGCAACGATGTATTTCTGGCATCCCGGTTTTGACGATTATCCTGTTGTAGGTGTTAACTGGAAACAGGCAAAAGCATTTTGTATTTGGCGAACCCGGTATAAAAATGCAGCACTTGCTGAGCAAGGAGAATATGCTGTTCAGGATTATCGTTTGCCTTCGGAGGCTGAATGGGAATATGCTGCCCGGGGTGGCCTCGAAAATTCTATGTATCCATGGGGAGGTTACTATACCCGTACACAGGAAGGTTGCTTTTTGGCAAACTTTAAGCCCATGCGGGGAAATTATATCGATGATAAAGGTTTGACAACGGTTAAAGTCGGAACATACGATCCAAACGGATACGGCTTGTACGATATGGCTGGTAATGTCGCTGAATGGACCATTACAGCTTATGATGAAGCAGAGTATAACTTCATAAATGACTTTAACCCGAATTATGAATACAACGCTCTTCCTGACGATCCTCCAGCGATGAAAAGAAAAGTTATTCGAGGTGGTTCATGGAAGGATATTTCATACTTCCTGCAGGTAGGTACCCGTACCTATGAATATCAGGATACCGCGAAATCGTACATCGGATTCCGTTGCGTACGATCGTCATTTGGAGATGAATTTTAAAAAGGAATTAAACAACTAAATTGCTTTTGCCATGGGATTGACCGATTTTACCCATTCGAGACGATGGAAGGTCTTCATGAATTATGTATACAGTATTGGAGCTTCCATTGTACTTCTGGGTGCATTGTTTAAACTTCAGCACTGGCCCGGTGGTCCGATTATGCTGACCATTGGAATGTCGACCGAAGCGCTGATATTCTTTCTATCTGCTTTTGAACCATCAAGCGAAATGCCGGATTGGACAAAAGTGTATCCACAGCTGAAAGAAGATTTTGCTCACCTGGACGCCGATGAACTTTTCGAAGAATCGATGAACAGGAAGCCTAAAAGCACATTCGATATGGATACCTTCCTGGAGTCGACGGAGATATCGCCCGAGTTACTGAATAAGCTGCAAAAAGGACTTACTGATTTGAGCAATACGGCTCAAAGTTTTGCAGACATTTCCTCAGCCACTATGGCCACCGATGTTTACGTGAAGAACCTCAATGCAGCTTCTGAATCGATGAACATGTTTGCAGAGGTGAATACCCGGGCAGGTGAGAGTGTTGACAGCACCGTTACCAAGGTAGTTCACTCAGGTGAGAAACTGGCTGAATCCTATCACGAGTTCGTCAATACCATTCAGCGAGATTTCAAGGTACTGAACGATCATTCTGGTAATTATACTGAAGAATTGGAGAAAATCAATTCGAATCTTTCATCATTGAATGCCTCCTATGAGGCTCAACTGGAAGGCGCCCGTAAACAGGCGGAAACAGCTTCTTCTGTGCATAAGGATTTCGCTCAAATGAATGAGTTAGTATCCAGTTCAGTAAAAGAGGCTAAAAAATATCAGGCCCAGACAGAAGAGTTAAATAAAAATCTTGAAGCGCTCAATAGTGTATATGGAAATATGCTTGGAGCCATGAACATCAAGAAGTAATTCACCAAATTCTCGATTCGAAATGAGTGCAAAAAATTGTCCGGAAACTCCACGGCAACGAATGATTAGCCTGATGTATCTGGTGCTGATGGCGCTATTGGCACTGAACGTAGATAAATCAGTGCTGGATGCTTTTGAAACTGTGGATCGTGGGTTGTCAACAACTATCGAGAATTTCAATTCGAAGAATGCGAGGGTTTATGCCGATTTTGCAAAGGCAGCTCTAGAAAATCCTGAAAAGTCCGGTGATCTGAATGCAGAAGCAAAAACTGTTAAAGCTAAAACGGATTCACTCTATAATTACATTACAGATCTGAAAAAGATGCTGGTTGTTGCGGCAGATGGTGAAGGCGCTGACATACACAGCATCAAGAACAAGGACGATACCGAAACGGCACCGGAATTAATGCTGGTAAAACATCAGGGGCGTTTGGCTAAAGAATTGAAGCAATCAATAGAGTCGTATCGTGCGTATCTTTTGTCGTTGGTCGATCCCAAGGATACCGCGTTGATTTCAAGTATTAAAAGTAGTCTCGATACGTCTGATCCACCTCCTGTTGAAGGGAATTCTCCTTCATGGGCAGAATCCATATTCCAGGGATATCCGTTGGTTGCAGTGGTTACTTTGATGTCGAAAATGCAAAGTGATATGCGTAATACGGAATCGGATGTAGCTAACTATTTGTATGCCAAGATTGATGCTAATTCTTTTAAGTTCAACAAACTGAAGGCTCAGGTGTTGCCCAAAACTGATTATGTGTTAGAGGGTGGTACCTATGAAGCCCAAATCTTTCTGTCAGCAGTCGATACGACTGCCGAGCCTCAGATTATGGTGAATAACAAGCAGATACCTATTGTGGCAGGCGAAGGAATGGGTTTGTATAAAGTACCTGCAACCACTGAAGGATATCATAAATGGAACGGTGTTATCAATTTCAAAAATCCGTCTGGTCAGATTGTTCAATATCCATTCGAAGGAGAATACCAGGTGGCCAAACCAACCATGACGATTTCGCCGACGAAAATGAACGTTTTTTATGCCGGATTGGCGAACCCTGTTTCTATCTCAGTTCCGGGTGTGCCGTCGGATAAGATAATTCCGTCGATAACCAATGCGACCATGAAGCCGAACGGTAGGAATTATTTGGTATATCCGAAGAAGCCAGGTGTTAAGTCAGTGATTACCGTGAAAGCGGAAATAGATGGTCAGGTAAAAACAATTGGTTCAACTGATTTCCGCGTTAAGCGAGTGCCAGACCCGGTTGCAACAGTTGGTGGCAAGAACGAAGGTCAGATTACAAAAAACGAATTATTACTCGAACAAGGGGTATATGCTGAAATCCCCGATTTCGATTTCGATATGAAATTCACGGTGACCTCATTTGTGGTTTCGACTACGCGCGGAGGTTTCGTAGTGGATAAAAAATCTAACAGCAATCTGTTTACACCGGATCAGGTCAATCTGATGAAGAGTCTTAATTCCGGTAGTCGACTGTATATTGAAAATATTGTAGCTAAAGGTGAAGACGGAACGACCCGTAACCTTTCAGCCATCAGTTTCAGAATCAGATAATCCTACTGAACCTTATTTAGGATGTAATGGAAATACTTAACTGATTCACTAACTGGTAGATTATTAATTTGGAAGAACAAACTTGAGAAGAATGAAAAAGCTATTTTTGATTCTGTTTGCCATAATTCTGGCTTCTGCTGCAACCAAACCAGTAGCTGCCCAGGTTGTTGATGGTCCTTACCAGAAAAAAATTACCCGCGACCGGAAACCAGCTCCGCTTCCTGCAGTCAGGGAGTCAGATGTATTCTGGTCAAAAACTATCTGGAGAATCATCGATCTGCGTGAGAAGATGAACCAGGACTTGTATTATCCGACTCGGGAGATGCACGGTCGATTGAGTCTCATTAATCTTCTGCTGAAAGGCATTAAGGAAGGGCAGATTACTGCCTATGATGCCTCTACCGATAATGAGTTCAAACTTCCCATGACGTTCGATCAGGTGAAGGAGGCATTTGGAGCCGTACCGAAGGTTGTCGAGCGCCGGAATTTTGAAACGGGTGAAATGGAAAATGTCAAAGTGGATCAGGATATTAATCCGGAGGATATCAAGCAGGTCATGGTGAAGGAAGTTTGGTATTTCGATAAGCAGACTTCGACGCTACAGGTTCGTATTATCGGCCTTTGCCCCATCCAGGAATTCTTCCGTGACGATGACGTGAATCACGATCGTCCACTTCGTCGTAAGGTGTTTTGGGTATATTACCCGGAAGTTCGTCCGCTGTTGGCAAAATATGAAGTGCTGAATCCAAACAATGACTCTAGAAGCCTCAGTTTCGATGATGTCTTCCTGTTGAGAAAATTCGACAGTTATATTACCAAGGAGTCCAATATCTACAACAATCGGGCAATCAGTCAATATGCCACAGGTCAGTATGCGACAAACGAATCGCGACGAATCAAGAACGAGATTTTCAACTTCGAGCAGGATCTTTGGGAATATTAAATTCCCTGAATAATTCAAATAGCACTCTCATTCAAGTTTATATACGCCGGAGGATATTTCCTCCGGTTTTTTTGTGCTTCAAAAGATGATACGTTTCTCTTTGCGTCTTTATACGGTTCTCATCCAATCTTTATACGTTTCTCCCTTCTCCCTTTATACTGTTCTCCCTACCACTTTTATACGGTTCTCGTCGAAGCTTAATACGGTTCTCATTGGAGCGTTATACTTTCCTCATAAAAAAGACATATAATTCAAGATCACTTTAAGTATAATGATTGTGACTTAAAAAAGACGACCCGGTATGGATCGTCTTTTATCGCGTTTTAATCGTGGATGCTTTTCTATTGTATCAATTCCTGACCGTAATCATCGGTCATTACTTCAGTAGGAATTTTCCCTTGCCACTTCCGTATGGTGTAATTAACTTTTACTGTAATCAGGTACATTACCGGTGCGATTACCAGCGTAAGGAAGGTCGCAAAGACCAGTCCGAAAATTACCGTCCACGACATCGGTCCCCAGAAGGCAGTCATTTCCCCTCCAACATAAAAATCAGGGTCAAATGAAGTGAATAGCTTGATGAAGTCGAAGTTCAATCCGATGGCCAGTGGGAGCAATCCCAACACAGTGGTGATTGCTGTTAGCAATACCGGACGAAGCCTTGTTTTTCCAGCTTTTACAATGAGACCCTGCAGTTCTTCCAATTCCAGGAAAGCGTCCGGTCGGTACGAAAGTTTTTCTTTCCGGCGCTGGCGCAGCAAATCAATGTAATCAACCAATACAATTCCGTTATTCACCACGATTCCGGCTAACGAAATGATTCCAATTCCTGTCATCAGAATAACAAACTGCATTTTGAACGCACCAAGCCCCAGGAATACACCAATGGTACTGAATAATACGGTTCCTACAATAATCAACGGCCTGATTAATGAATTGAACTGGGTTACCAGGATGATTAAAATCAATGATAACGCGATTATCAACGCCTGGGTAAGAAAAGCCATTGTGTCAGCCTGCTCCTCTTGTTCGCCGGTGAAATCGATCTTGTAACCCGGAGGCGGAGTGAATCCTATTAAAGTCTGACGGATACGTTGATTAATCTCATTGGCATTGAAACCCTCCTTTACTCCGGAATACAGCGTAATAACACGGGTGAAATCCTTCCGGTTAATTTTGTCATAAGTGGTTCCGTATTGGAAATCTGCTACCGCTGAAATCGGAATGGCTTTTTGGGGACCGTCGCCACCACCATTCACGTCAATTCGTTGGTTCATCAGTGAGGCAACATTGTTGCGGTATTTGTCCTTGAACCGGAGCATGATGTCATACTCGTCTTCTCCCTCTTTGTACTTCCCTACTTTCCGGCCGTATAATGAACTTCGGAGCGCATAGGCGACCTGTTGGGTCGACAAACCAAAACGTCTCACTTTATCGCGGTCTACGTCTACTACCATTTCCGGCTTATCCACATTCAGGTCGATTTTCAACTGATCGATACCCGGAATATTTTCTGCGTCAATTTCTGACTTAACTTCCTTTGAAAGTTTGATGAGCTCGTCAAAGTCATCGCCCGAAATTTCCAGGTTGATGGGATTACCAACCGGTGGTCCCATTTCGTCTTTATCCAGCGATATTTTGGCCCCGACAAACCCCGATAGGTTATCTGTCAGTTTCTGCATAATCTCTGATGTATTCTCTCCGTGGCGGTATTTAAATTCCTTGAATGAAATAGTGGTCAGCGACTTGTTGGTTTCGCGATTCGAGCCCATCATCTGACCTTTACCAACCCCCACAACGGTGTTGACAGACTTGACAATATCCATATAGGGTTCAAGCGTTTTGTAGACAATCGACTCTACTTGTTTTGATACTTTATTGGTCCGATCCAAATCCGTTCCTACCGGGAGTTCCATGGTAATGTAAACCGAAGTCGGATCGACGTCCGGGAAGAACAGCACTCCTGATTGACGACTCATGAAAAACATGATAGAGAAGACCAGAACAATGAATGTTCCCGTAACAAAGAGCCAGGGTTTTCTTCCTTTCAGCGCGAAAGCGAGCGTTTTCTCATAGGATTTTTCCATGCGCGGAATGAAGTGTTCCTGGAAAGCTCTCGCCAGCGGACGCATTATATAGTGATTACCAATTATGATCAACGTGACGACAGCCAGTAAATTACCCAGCCAGTACACTTTCATAAAATAGAAAGGAATGGAGAGAATGGCGAAAATTGCTGCATTACGCCACAGTTTGCGCATATTCTTTTTCCCGTGTAAATTCTCGAGCTTCATGAAGGTCGAAGTAAACGCCGGGTTAAGAATCAAGGCTACAAACAGCGATGAACTAAGTACGATGATTAAGGTAATGGGAAGAAATTTCATGAATTCGCCCATGATTCCTTTCCAGAATACCAGTGGGAAGAACGCTGCCAAAGTAGTTGCCGTCGACGAAATAATCGGGTAGGCAATTTCACTTACGCCTTTCTTCGTGGCTGTCATGGCATCACTTCCGTGGGAATAGAGCCGGTAAACGTTTTCAACCACAACAATCGCATTATCGACGAGCATTCCAAGGGCCAGAATCATCGAAAAAAGTACCATGAAATTCAGCGTGTATCCCATTTGTTTGATGATGATGAACGAAATGAACATCGACATCGGGATGGCTAAGCCCGAGAACAGCGCGTTGCGAGGTCCCATGAAGAGGTACAGGATGAACATGACCAGCAACATTCCCATGATAATGGAATTCTCGAGGTTGTTGATTTGGTTTCGGATGTATTTTGTATTGTCGTCGGTTACAACCACATTTAAACCTGAAGGAATGGCTCCGCTATCCTTATTTTTTTGAATAATTTGGTACACTTTGTCGGATGCATCCAATACATTGGCTCCACTTTTTTTGACAATGGAAAGATTGACAACTGGCATCTTATCCAGTCGCGAAATGGTTGTCCGTTCCTGAAATCCGTCGGTAACGTTTCCCATGTCGCGCAGATACACAATATTCCCATTCTCCGATTTCACAATGGTGTTGCGAATCTGGTTCATGTTGGTGTAGTCTGCCTGCGTACGAATGGAGCGGCGTGTATCATCGGAAACCATTTCACCGGCACCCATGGTGACGTTTTCAAACCGGATGGCATTTTCAATATCCTGAAAGCTGACATTGCTCGCTTCGAGCATATGCGGGTCCACATCAATCTGAATCTCCCGTTCGTCAATTCCCTGGATATCAGCTTCCGATATTTCGGACAATCCTTCCAGTTCATCCTGCAATTTTTCGGCATAACGCTTCAACTCCGAAAGACTGTAGTCTCCATAAAGGTTGATACTCATGATGGGAAACTCTTCAAAGTCGAAATCTTCCACCGAAGGGTCATTATCCAAATCATCGGGAAGTTCGCTTTTGGCTTTGTCAACCTGGTCCTTGGCGTCCTGCAGTGCCTGTTTTACCGGTACGTCGGTTTCAAATTCAAGAACAATCAGACTCATATCCTGGTAAGAGGATGAGCTGACATTTTTGACGCCTTTCAGGTTTTTGAGCTCCTTCTCGATAGGACGTGTAATCAGGTTTTCAATATCGACCGGTGAGTTTCCCGGGTAAACCGTCGTAATCATCACGTAGGGAATTACAATCTCCGGATTGAGCTCCCGGGGCATCTGCTGATACGAGAGCCATCCAAAGACCGCCAGAATCGCTGTCAGGATAAATACCGTTGTTTTATTCTTCAATGCCGCATACGTCGGCTTGAAAATCCGGTGGATATTCTCGGTATTAGATGAATTATTGTTGTTTTCAATATTCGACATCGGAATCAGTTATTTCAAGGTGTTTGGCAATTAATTGATCGAGATGGGCGAACCGTCGACGACCTGTTCGTAACCTTCTACAATGAGTTTTTCTCCGGGTTTTAACCCTTTGCTCAGCATCGTGTAATTGTTGTTATTTCGGCCGGTTTCAACATACCGTTTCGAAGCTTTCCACTTTCCGGAATTTTCGGCAGCGACAAAAACATACTTACCGTTGAAATCATTCTTGATCAAAATCGATGGAACGACAATCGCATCAGCGGCTTTGTAATCGGTGATATGAAGCAACGAAACCAGGTTCGGACGAATTTCCTTGTCCGGATTATTCAGGTTAATCCTCACCTGAAATGTGCGGTTGTCGGGATTGATGGTACTCGATTTCCGGAAAATCGGTGCAGTGACCGTTTTGTTCAGAGCCGGGAAGTTGATTTCTACTTCCTGTCCGGCATGAATGGAGGTCAGATATGATTCCGATACATCGGCATAAATCCGAACGTTGGAAATATTTACCACCTTGGCGAAAGGAATCGCCGGCCCGGCAATTTCGCCCTGTTTTTGGTAAATGCGGTCAACTACACCGTCTATAGGTGATTTGATAGTGGCCATATCTAGTTGTGCCTGTAGACCTTCCAGCTTGCGCTCGAGCGATTCTTTGTTCGATTTGGCCTGCAGGTATTCAATTTCGGAACCGATGTGCTGGTCCCACAGTTTCTGCTGGCGCTCGAAAACGGTTTTGGCCAATTCAAGCTGAATCTGCAAATCTTCAATATTCCGTTGAATCGCTTCGGTATTCAACCGACCCATAACGGTTCCTTTCTTCACATGTTGGCCTTCTGTTACCACAATAGAAATAATGTTTCCCGGGGTCTCCGGGGCAACCGTAATATCTTCGTTGGCTTCCACATTACCCGTAACCTCAATGGTATGCGTGAACAGTTTTTGGGCAATGGTGTCGACCTTAACGGGAATCGTTTTATCGGCTTTTGTGGTGCCCAGTTCTTTTTCCAATTGGGCAATTTTCTGCTTCAGTTCGGTTGCCTGTTGGCGATAATCCTGCAGCAGTTGTTCCTTTGCTTTGCGGTCGCCTTCGTCGGTTGTTGTAGCGCTGCAAGCGAACAAAAAGGCGAGTGGCAATATGAATAGTAGTTTTTTCATGTTTCCGGGTTGTATCAATTTCAGTTCTTTAAGCTGGTATGTGTTCATTTTGACAGGTATTTAAACCGTTGAGCATTGTTCTATAGATTTCCTTCTGCTTTGTCGAGATTTACTTTCGATTGCAATAACTGCAGTATGGATATCAGGTAATTGGAATAAGCCGTCAGATACTGCGTCTCATTTTGCGATAACTCGGTGCTGGTGGCAATTCCGTTATTGAATTTTATCTGGGTTTTATGATAGATTCGCTGTGCGATGGATCTGTTTTCCTTGTCGTTTTTATATTTATCCATGGCACTTTCCAGGTCTGTCAGTGCGGTTAGGTATTGCATCTGGAGGTTCTGGATATTTTGCAATTGTTCATTTTCAGCTTTTTCCAATTCAAGTTTTGCCTGGTTGATTCGTGAGGTCCGGGCTCCGGAATAGGTGATGGGCAGCGTAAGTTGTAATCCAACCATCGAGGACGGGTACCAATCGGCAGCAATGACATTGAATTCGTTTGAATAGGCTGTTTTCTGATAATTGTAAAAGGCATTTAGCTTGGGCAGAAAACTGACCTTCTCGAGGCTCAGCAACGATTTCTGTGCTGCTACCTGTGTTTCCTGTATCCGGTAATCGATGTGTTGGGTATAGTCAAACTTTTCTGTTAACGCAGCTCCTGTCCGTATGGGTTGAATGAATCGTTGAAGGCTATCCTTCAACTGGATGTCTTTGTCTACACTCATCCCCATGGCGAACTTCAGGACCATTTTTGATACCCTGATTTCCCGTTCGGCTTTTATCACTTCATTTTCGGCCTGCTGTTTCATCAACTGCAGCTGCTCTACATCCTGCTCTTCGCGGAATCCGTTTTCGTAGTAAGCTTTTGCTTCCTTCAATAGTTGTTCACTATTGAGGAGGTTGTCTTTTACAATGCCCATTTTTTCTTCCGCAATAAGTGTGGTAAAATAGGCGCTGGTAACTGCTTCCCTTACGGCAATATTGGTTTTCTCTTTGGCATTACGGGCCAGGTCGACATATATTTTGGCCGATTTCAAACCAATGAGGTACGAGCCGTCGAAGATCATCTGAGAAACCGAAAAGCCAAAATTGGAGTTGTAATCCTGTCCGAATTTCACCGGTATGTAGGTTCCGGGCTCGCCACCGACAAATTCAGCGGGAATAAGAGATACAGGCAGATTCAGGTTGGCGGTATATCCAGCCGATGCATCTACCTGCGGCAGTCCGGAAGCAATGGTTTCCCACACTTTTTTCTGTGACGTATGCAAATCAATGTCGGCATTCTTCGAATTGAACGAGTGCTCCATGGCATATTGAAGAGCTTCGTCAAGCGTGAAGTATAACGTGTCCTGTTGCTGTGCCTTTGCCGTATAAACGAGCATCAGGCAAAGTATAGCAAGTGCAATTTTTCCTCTCATCATCGATTATTCAGGTTAATGCTAAATTGTCAAGACTCACGGTTAGTCAGTGTAAGTTGGGGGACACAGAACGGTGAGTAGTACGATTGTTATTCCGTTGAATAATAAAAGTTACTGCAAAAATAGGGGTGGGACAAACTCTGTTTCAAGGAGGAATCGGTAAACGGCGGTGTCAAGTCGGTGAATGGCAGTCTGGACGAGATTTCGGAATCTTCAGAATGAGTAGATATCCTTTTTGCCCCTGACATTCTGAGCTGCTCGCTTGACTGGCAGTAGCTTCCATTTGACATACCAGTGCCAATCGAACCAGCGATCGTGCTCGTGGCACTTTTTCCCGCATCGTTTGCAATACTCATCTTCACTCGAACAGGCATGGATCGGATCGAAATTATGTCCGAACAAAAAACAGACGATATGGAACTGTTTTCTTTTTAGGGACTTTGCAATATTGTTTTTCATGATTTTTCGCTTTTTCATTAGACTGGTGAAATCTGTCAATTGGTTGCACCCGGCTGAAACCTGGTTTGGCAAAACTAGAACGAAGTGCTTGTCCGGTCGTCTCATTTTCCGAAAACGGGAAATCCTTATGTCTTTTATTTCCAATCTGTGATATCAATCTTTTTAAAGACAAATCAAAAATCGAATAACCTGAACGGAGATAAAACAAAAAATCGGTGAATGGCGGTGATCGATCGGTAAACGGCAGCCTGATGTTTTCCGGGAAAGGTGCCATAAGCCTCTTTTTCATCCTCTCTGATTTTCCTACCTTTGTGCATCAATTTTTTAATTCTTAACCCGAATGGACAAGCTCGTCATTTACAATACGCTTACGCGGAAGAAAGAATTGTTTAAACCTATTCATCCCGGAGCTGTGGGAATGTATGTTTGTGGACCTACAGTTTACGGTGAAGCACACCTGGGACATGCCCGGCCAGCTATCACGTTTGATATGCTTTTTAGGTATCTGCAGCATCTGGGATATAAAGTACGCTATGTGCGGAATATTACCGATGTGGGGCATCTGGTTGATGACGCTGACGAGGGTGAGGACAAAATTGAACGGAAAGCGAAGGTCGAGCAATTGGAACCGATGGAGGTTGTGCAAATTTATACCAATAGCTACCGGGGAAACATGGCCCGGCTGAACAACCTTCCGCCGAGTATTGAACCAACAGCATCAGGACATATCATCGAGCAGGTTGAGGCGGTGAAGAAGATTTTGGAAGCCGGATATGGCTACGAAAGCAACGGCTCGGTTTATTTCGATGTAGAGAGATTCTCGAAAGACCACCATTACGGCAAACTTTCCGGAAGAAAAGTGGAAGACCTTTATTCGAATACCCGGGAGCTGGACGGACAATCGGAGAAGCGCTCATCGATGGATTTTGCTTTGTGGAAAAAAGCAACGCCCGAGCATATTATGCGCTGGCCTTCGCCGTGGAGTGACGGTTATCCGGGCTGGCACATGGAGTGCACGGCGATGAGCACTAAATACCTGGGCGAACGATTTGACATCCACGGAGGTGGAATGGATTTGCTGTTTCCCCACCATGAAGCGGAAATAGCACAAAGTGTAGCCTGCACCGGACACGAGTCGGTAAACTACTGGATGCACAACAACTTGATTACCATCAATGGACAGAAGATGGGCAAGTCGCTGGGGAATTTCATTACACTCAATGAGTTGTTCGAAGGCAAACACGATTTGCTGGAGAAAGCCTACAGCCCGATGACGATTCGTTTCTTCATTCTTCAGGCACATTACCGCAGCCCCCTTGATTTCTCGAACGAAGCACTGCAGGCGGCGGAAAAAGGAATGGAGCGTTTGATGAAAGCGATTGAAGTGCTGGAAAACCTGCCCGCTTCTTCTGAATCGACTGTGGACGTAAAAGCGCTGAAAGAAAAGTGCTACGAAGCGATGAATGATGACTTGAACAGCCCGATTCTGATTGCGCATTTGTTTGACGGCGTGAAGATGATCAACTCCATCAATGATGGGAAAGAAAAAATATCGGCCGCTGATTTGGCAGAGCTTCAGAAACTCTATCATGATTTTGCGTTTGATATTCTGGGCTTGCAGTCAGAGGAACAAGCAACAACTGGTGGCGACGAAGATACGATGACACACGTTGTGGATTTACTGCTGAATCTGAGGGTAGAGGCCAAGAAGAATAAAGACTGGGCAACCGCCGATAAGATTCGGAACGAATTAAGCGCTCTTGGATTTGAGATAAAAGATACCAAGGATGGTTTTTCCTGGGACCTGAAAAAGTAGGGAAAAGGTGACCATCAAAATTTAATAAAACCTGTCGTTAACTGGCAGGTTTTTTTGTGCCGTTCTTATTTTTATTGTTCAGAAAATGCTCTTAAATTTAGAAAGTTCCAAGCATGTGAAATCAAATTCAATAACTACTAAAAACTAGCTTATGAAAACTTTCCGAATAATTGCAGCATTCGCTGTAATCTTGATGCTTTCTTTCCAGGCACAGGCCCGTACTGACGGTTTTAAAAAGATTGCCGGAACGTGGGAGTATTCAGCTCCTACGGCTCCTTACCCTTATACATCCGGTCAGATTGTGCTGATGAACACCGATAGCGGACTGGCTGGTGAACTTGTCGTAGATGGAAACCACATGAAAGCTTCTTCCGTTTCGTTTGATAACGATGAATTGATTATGGAATTGGAGATAGAATATAATCCGGTTACCGTGAAGTTTAAGCTGATCGACGGGAGTTTGGTTGGCGAGGCCAATAGTCCGGATGGACCTGTTGAAGTGAAAGCTTCCAAAGTTGACTAGAACAGTTATAATGAAATAGAAAAGCCGGAAGTTGTTTTATGCTTCCGGCTTTTATTTAGTTTGATGAACCGATAGCTACCGGTTTCCATACATTTCACGGTAGTAATTTTCATACGTACCATTCACAATATTTTCCAGCCATTCCTGGTTTTCCAGGTACCAGTTTACGGTTTTTTCAATACCTTCCTCAAACTGTAGCGATGGTTTCCACCCCAATTCATTCATCAACCTGGAAGAATCGATGGCATAGCGCAAATCATGACCGGCACGGTCTTTCACGAAAGTGATGAGTTGTTCAGATGTTCCGGGTTCCCGTTCAAGTTTTATATCCATTACTTTGCACAAAGTGCGGATGAGAGCAATGTTGGTCCATTCGTTATTCCCACCAATGTTGTAGGTTTCGCCTTGTTTTCCGTCGTGGAAAATAAGATCGATGGCCCGGGCATGGTCTTCAACGTATAGCCAGTCACGGATATTTTCTCCTTTTCCGTAAATCGGAATCGGCTTGTTGTTTTTGATATTGTTGATAGCCAGCGGAATCAATTTCTCGGGAAACTGATTCGGGCCGTAATTGTTCGAGCAGTTCGAAATAACCACCGGAAGTCCGTAAGTATTGTGATAAGCCCGGACCAAATGATCGGAGCTGGCTTTGGATGCAGAATAGGGGCTTTGCGGATCGTATGAAGTGGTTTCGGTAAAGAAACCGGTTGCCCCCAGCGAGCCATATACTTCATCGGTGGAAATATGGTAAAAACGTTTGCCGGGATAATCATCTTTCCAGATTTCGCGGGCTGTATTCAGCAAATTAACCGTTCCCACGATGTTGGTCATGATGAACTCCATTGGGTTGCTGATGGAGCGATCGACATGCGACTCAGCAGCCAGGTGCAGAACTCCGTCGAAATGATATTCCTGGAAAAGCTTTTGAATAAAATCTCCATCGGTAATGTCGCCTTTTACAAACTGGTAATTGGGCGCGTTTTCAATGTCTTTCAGGTTCTCCAGATTACCGGCGTAAGTAAGCGCATCGAGGTTGACGATTCGGTATTCCGGGTAACGGTTCACGAAACGGCGAACTACATGTGAGCCAATAAATCCTGCTCCTCCGGTAATTAAAATGGTCTTTTGCATGGTCGTGTTATTTCAGCAATCCTAAAGGTAATAACATTGGTTCTCGTTACTGAATATTCCGTACTTTCTTTTCCCAGTTCCACGCCGAAAGAAGTGTTTCTCCCAGTGTTTTTTCAGCTTTCCAGCCAAGATCTTTATTTGCCTTTGTGGTGTCGGCATACGTTTGCTCGATGTCACCAGCACGGCGGTCTACAATCTGGTAATTTAAGTTTACTCCGGTAACTTCAATGAAGGTTTTCACCAGCTCCAGTACCGAGGCTCCTTTTCCGGTTCCGATATTGAAAAACTCATAACGAGCCTGGTTTTTCTTATCTAGAAGTCGTTCGATAGCTACGACATGGGCTTTTGCTAGATCAACCACGTTGATGTAGTCACGGATAGCCGTTCCATCCGGTGTATTGTAGTCATCACCAAAAATGCTCAGCTTTTCGCGGAGTCCGGCTGCTGTTTGCGTAATGAAGGGGACCAGGTTATTGGGAACGCCGCGGGGCAGCTCACCAATGAGCGCTGACGGATGTGCACCAATGGGATTGAAATAGCGCAGCGCAATAGCGTTGATTTCTTCCATGGCTTTTACGCTGTCGCGAATAATGTCTTCGGCAACGGCTTTGGTATTCCCGTATGGCGATTCAGCTTCTTTACGAGGCGTGTCTTCAGTTACCGGGAGAACATCCGGCTGACCGTATACCGTGCAGGACGATGAAAAAACGAAGTTAGAAACACCATGCTTGAGCATCAGTTCCAGCAAATTCATCAGCGAAACCAGGTTGTTCCGGTAATAGAGTAGTGGTTTTTCCACCGACTCGCCAACGGCTTTGCTGGCAGCAAAGTGGATGATGGCCTCGATGTTGGGATACTTTTCAAAGAATGATTCCAGTTTCCTGTAGTCCTGAAGGTTAAACTCTTCAAATGTCGGACGGATACCGGATATCTTTTCGATGTTATCTACTACATCTGCACTCGAATTTGACAAATCATCGATGATGACTACGTCGTACCCGGCTGCCTGAAGTTCCACAACGGTATGGGATCCAATGTAACCTGTTCCTCCGGTTACCAGAATTTGCTTTTTCATGAATAGGTTCCTTTCGTTTTATCGAAATCCAAAAATAGGAATAATAGGATAAAATTTTGCCTTTCAGTTGGATCTGTTCTCAACCGATTTAGTTTGACAACTTTATTGTAAAGTAGAGTTTGGCTTCACCTATTTTTTCGCTACATTTGATTGCTAAGAAATGCTAAAACGGAAAATGGATATCAGCATCTATCTTATTGAATTAGTTCGAATACACGATTGTGTAATCGTTCCTGAACTGGGTGGTTTTATCTCGAATTACCAACCGGCCGGGATTGATTATAACCGAAATACGTTTGCTCCTCCGCGTAAAGAGATTGTTTTTAACAGCAAACTAACCGGAAACGATGGTCTGTTGGTGAATCACATTTCTGAGAGCGAAGGAGTCGGGTATTTGGAAGCCCGCCAGATTATCGCGGAGTTTGTTGACGAAGCATGGTCGAAGCTCGAAAATGGAGAGAAACTGGAATTCAGTTATATCGGTTCGTTGCATTATGACAGGCACGAAAAGCTGATTTTCGAGCCGGAGTTGACAGAGAATCTCTTGATTGATTCTTATGGAATGGGAGATTTCCATTTTCCGAAGATCGAGCGTACCGATTTAGTTCGGGCCACTTCCCGTTTCGAAGACAAAGAAGCTGTGCGGGTCGTTTTCAATTCCCGGACGGCAAAAAAACTACTTATTGGCGTTCCGCTGATGTTGGCACTGACCTTGATACCGCTGTCCAAGCATATGCAACGGGGAGATGTGCCGACAGGAGATCAGGCGTCGACCACTTCCTCTGTTTTGTCGGTGATTGATAGTACGCCGGCTGATACGTTTGTTGCCGCTGATAAAATTCCGGCTGAGTCGGTACCGGTCGAATCGAAAGTCCAATCGAACACAGATGAAGCATTGGCAGACAATCAGGCTGTTAGTGAACCTATTGTTAAGGTCGATAAGCCCTCGTCAAATGCTGATGCCAGCCTTTTTTACCTGGTTGGTGGAAGCTTTAAAAGTAAGGTAAACGCAAAAAAATACCAGGATGAATTGGTTCGTCAGGGGTACGATTCCCAGATTTTTAATCTGGACAACGGTTTCTATCGTGTAACCATTCAATCGTACAACGACCGGGATCAGGCAATGGCGGTGTTGGATAATTTGACTAAGGCCAATCCGAAATCGGGAATCTGGTTACTGGAAGAATAGAAAATATTGACTATCCATATCGGGCTGGCATGATTGCCGGCCTTTTTTATGTGCGAAAAAAGCCATCCCGGTTGAACGGGATGGCAAAATGGAGGGAGCATCCGGCTTTTGGTGCTTCTACAAAAGGGGTGCCGGTTTTGGGGTATGGTTTTAGTTATTTCAAGATGATTGTTTTGTTGGTCGTTTCATTTCCGATTGTTAATCGGGCAAAATAAATGCCGGAAGGATAACGACTCAGATTAATCTGTTCATTTTGTTGACAGCCGTGAACCGGAATCTGTCGCTCCCAGATTTTGTTTCCGGTAGCCGAATAAATTTCCAACAGAATCAATTCACCTTCCATATCGTTAACAGACAGATTCAACTCGCCATTTGTCGGATTTGGGAAAAGTGTCCATGATTCATTCATGGAAATCAAATCGTCCGAACTGGTTACCAGGGTTTCGGCATCGTAGGTCGTAGACGTTTCTTCCGTGTTGCCAACATTATCGGTGGCCACACTGTAAAACTTGTAGACAGAGCCCACTTCGCCACCAAACTCCGCCGAAACATCTTTGGTATGGACTAGCCAGAGTACCGGGTCTTCATCGTTTACTTTTACATAGATGTCGTAGTATTCAATTCCGGCGGCGTTGTCAGTGCCATTCCAGGTAACGGTGAAGGTAGTCGGCCCTGTTTGAGCTTCCAGTTGCTGTACCTGACTTTCAGGAGGGATAACATCCACTATATTTTGCCAGATATTGGTCTTGATGGGCTCATTTGCATCGAAAACAATGGTAGCCTGGTTTTCATAAACCGTTCCGTTGGCAGCCGGGTCGTGCACTCCTACCGTGAAGGAGACAAATCCTTCTCCTTCGGGCGCGGTGACGTTGGGCGGCAGAAATCCTATAGCCGGGTCTTCATGAATATCCATGGTCAACGGGTCGAGCGATGCAAATTGCCAGCTAATCACGCCCGTCAGGGTGTCGATTTGCCCGGTTACCCGGAGAAGCAAGTTCGCGTTAAGTTCAACATCGGAGGAAAAACTGTACGTTTCCTGGGTGTTGGGCGTAATTATCGTATCACTGAATCCGAAAGAGCCAAAGCTGAAATCGCTGGCGCGGAAGCGTGTCAAATCAAGAGTGTCGGTAACTGTCACGATATGTGCCGGCGCTGAAGCTGTAGCTTTGTTCTCGAAGTAAATGGAATAGGGAAAACGCTGTGTTTCGGCGATGTATTTTTCTGCACCAGGGCCATCCGGTCCAACTATTTCATTGGGATCGAACGAAGATACGGCTGTTATATCCCGATCCTTCTTCGACTGTTTTGCCAGTTTGCGACATTCCTGATCTTTCTGATAATTATCGTAAATATCGGCTCCAAACTGGAAAACTCCGATGGCCAGGTCGTAGGCTTTGGCAGCTGGTACAAAATCGACGGCACAACTGGCTACGGTTTTGGCGTAATTCCAAATCATACTTCCCCACGAAGGTTTCTCATCGGCCTTCGGTTTAGAGAAATCCAACGGGTTCCAGATGTAAGTGGTCACCACATCTTTCACACATCCGGCACCGGGAATGGCACTGGCAGCGAGATTGACCAATCCGTTGGCAACGGCTCCGGCCTGGGCGCGTAGCAGGCAATCCTGAATTTCTTCATCCATTGGCGAGCCAAAAAATGGTTCGGAAACCCAGGCCAGAACCCTTACATCGGACGGCGATTTTAGTCTGATATGTACTTCATTGCTCGAATTAGCGGGAATAATCGGCACATAAAACGGATATACTTTGGCATGGAATTCTTCTCCCATTACCTGAGTTGTTTCATAGTAAGGTTGTAGCAATTCCGCTGGAATTTCCTCTCCGTTTGACTCTGCGTAACCGTTAAAACTGATGGTAAAATCAATCAATTCGACTTCCGTTTCCCAGGGAACAACGATGAAAAGAGGTACACCCATGGCATCCACATTACTATCGTTACCGTAACGTATGGTATAGGTTTGCCACATGTTAAACATAATCTGCCCCCGGCCCTGTATTTCGACCCATGGCGAGGCTTCTTCTCCTTCCACTACCGTGAAACCTTCGGGAATGGTGACGGTTCCTGAACCGGATTGTACCACGACATCCCATTTCCCAACGGCTTTTTCATGCAAATCGAGTGTTCCGATAAGTATTCCGGGTTGATACAAACTGATTTCTTCCGCAACAACTTCTTCGCCACCCATCGTAATTTTGAAGGTAGAGTTTTCATTTAGTCCACCGCCATAAATCTTCACGGTAGCATAACCTGTATTTCCGGCTACATTATCTTCAATTTTGGCAATTCCCTCGATGGTTACGGTTTTGGTAGCCGAGAAGGATGTTCCATCGTTTGAGGCTGTCAGTGTTACTACGTATTCGCCCGGTCCGGAATACTCGTGCGTTGGATTAGCCAAATCAGAGGTTTCATCATCTCCAAAATCCCAGGAATACTGGGTTGCGTTTTCTGATTTTTGGTTGAAACTAACGGTTTGTATATTCTGATACGCTTCAAAATTTACTACCGGCGGTTGTGGCGGATTGGCTGTAAACTCGCCAGTAGCCAGATTGAAACCGTCGGCACCATGACCGGTCAGGTCTTTCAAACTCTCGTTGCAGTTGATATAAACCAGTAAGCTGTCTTCCGTTCCGGTCAACGAATGCGTGGCGCTTTCCATGATTTCCTCCGTCGTCAGGCCTTTTCCCCAAATCCGGATTTCATCGAGTCCGAGATTTAATGCATTGCTGAGATAATTAGGACCAAAAACGAAAACGCCCGGATCGGGTTCAATCTTCCCGGTAACGGTTTGGCGGGCAACTTCTTTTCCGTCAACAAATAGTTTGTAGTTGTTCAGCCCGGCACGCGCGTTGTAGCTATAGCCAATGTGATGCCACTTATTATCGTACAAATCGATATCTGCATCATTCACAAACGTTCCTTTGTCAGTAATCAGTGTTCCTCTCAGTCTGGGGTTATTGGTGGTGTCGTATTTGCGCATTACTTCGATTTTGAACCCGGCATGACTGTCGAGCTTTTCGAAGAGGATGAAACTCGTGCTTCCTTCAGTGGTAATGTCAATCCGGGTCCAAAACTCGACCGTGATAGCAGAATCGATAGCTACTTCCGGAGTTTCGGGAATCTCGAGGTAGGATGGATTATCTGCGCCTTTGGTGATTGTATAGGCACTGTTGGTTTCCGAAGGTGTGACAGCAGGAAATAACCGACCAAAAATCACCTGATTTTCTTCATCAGAGGTAATTCTTCCGTTTCCGAGGAATAAAACGTTCCCTTCTTCATCTGTAAAGAACTCGCGCAAATTCATTGCGTACATGTATGTTGAATAGGGATAGAGCATTTGACCGCCGTCAAATGTCTCAGCTTTATCTGTTGAATAGCGTACAGTTCCGGGTCCCCAGGCTGCAGCCACTTTCTCCGTTGTAAGAGATAGCAATGGCAGGTCTCCTTTCGGGTAACTGTAATCGGCACTGAGTGTTTTTACTGCAGAAAAGCTATCACCATTATCATTTGAGGATAAAAGATACATGGAAGAAGCCTTGTTAATGATGTAATCGGGAAACATGATGTAGATCTCTTCTCCGAGGGTTTTCATGGTGACCCGATCAGCACGGATAGTTCCATTAACATCGTCATCACTTGCCAGAGAGACTGGTGCTGAAAAAGTGTCGCCGTTATCGGTAGAGTGAGCAAACCGCAGGTAATTTTTCTCTTCGGAATCATAAAGCGACCAGACGACTGAAATCGTTGAGCCGGATTTCCCGATGCGGGGAGCATTCCGGTCGGTAGAAGCTAGCGCACGATGTCGGTCATCGGTATATCCCTCAGCGGGAATGGAAAGCTCTTTTTCATTGAAAGTACTTCCCCCGTCATGCGAGACTGCCATTTTCACGATTCCGGAATTGAAACCGTAGTAGTAATAGGCATAGGAATATAACACATAGAGGTCGTTTCCGTCAGCCAGAAAATCGTCAATACCCCATGAGTCAAGGGCCAGAAATGGTGAAACGCTTACATCAGCACCGTCATTTGTTGAGCGCAGCAAATAGAACTGTGTTCCTCCATTATTGTTGTTATGGGTGACGAATACATTGTATAAAGTGCCATTGGTGTATTGTACATAGGAATGGTCGACTGAGTAATATTCATCACCTTCATAAACTGATTTCGGGCTACTGAACGTGGCTCCGCTGTCTGATGAGGATGTTAGGTAAAGAACCGCTTTGTCATCAACACTTCCAGCCTGTATCATTACAAAAACCTTGTCTCCCGATACCGCAAGTCGCCTGAAGTTATTACTCGTTTCCATACTTTGCCACGATTCCGGATCGGATGAGAACAGGGTTTTTACGGGTTCCCATGTTACGCCGCTATCGGTCGATCTGCGGTAGTTCATGGTGTACGTATTATCCGCATTCCGGGTTATCCATATGGTGTGAATCGTTTCTCCGGACACGGCCATCTCCGGGGCGTAAACCGGATTTCCTGATTCGTTTAAGTCGGTAAGACTAAAAGGAAGGGTTTGGCCAGCCGATAACAGGCTGATAGTTGCCAGCATGAAGAACAGGATGAAATGTTTCATACACGACAAACTTCTTCGGGGCATAGTGAGACGCAACATGTCGATAGGTTTAGGTTAAGAATTTGATTTTTCGGTACGTGTTTTTTCTTCACGCAAATGACTGTGCTGTGCAGAGGACGAAAAGTGGGATACGCACAGATTTCAAAAGACTGGGAAGAAGAAGCACCAAACAAAAGTTACGACTGAAGTCGTCTTCGATAGATTTCATATTGTACAATCAGGCATTCAGATCGTAAAAATGTCAGTCTGTATTGTTCGTATTGGGGGACTTCGGGGAAATAAAAAATCCCGGCCAGAGCAAAGTGCCCTTGACCAGGATTCATGAAATGGATTTTATAATCTGCTTTATTAACCTACTGTTCGTTGTTGAATTTTTGGTGAAATGTAGGATTATTCATTTGAGGGCTTGCCAATAGTGGCCAGAATTCCCCCGTCGACATAAACCACTTGTCCATTCACAAAGTCTGATGCTTTTGAAGCCAGGAAAATGGTGGTTCCTGCAAGGTCCTCAGGTTCGCCCCAACGCCCTGCCGGTGTACGACCAACAATGAAATCGTTGAACGGATGTCCGTTTACGCGGATAGGAGCAGTCTGTTCGGTAGCGAAATAACCAGGACCAATGCCGTTTACCTGAATGTCGTATTTAGCCCACTCGGTAGCCATATTCCGTGTTAGCATTTTCAGACCGCCTTTGGCTGCAGCATACGCGCCAACGGTATCGCGGCCTAATTCGCTCATCATAGAGCAGATGTTGATGACTTTGCCGCCGGCTTTACGTTTCTGCAACCGTTTTACCACATTGCGTGCCATGATAAACGGAGCTACCAAATCGATATCAACAACGGTGCGGAATTCTTCCACATCCATTTCGGTCATGGGTACCCGTTTGATGATTCCGGCGTTGTTAACCAGAATATCGACGGGGCCAACCTCTTTTTCGATGATATCGAGATTTATGATGACTTCTTCTTCTTTGGTTACATCGAAGAGATAGCCTTTCACCTGAATACCATCTTCAGCGTAAGCGGCGAGTGCCTTTTCCATTTTATCGGGAGTGTGGCCGTTAATGACCAGTGTTGCACCTGCCTGTGCCAGCGCTTTGGCCATCGCCATCCCCAAACCGTGAGTGGCACCGGTTACCAGCGCCACTTTGCCTTTTAAGTCAAATAAGTTCATCATGGTTTATAGCAGTTCATCGGGTTGACTAAAGTCCATATCACTGTAATCGAGGTTTTCACCCGACATTCCCCAGATAAAGGAGTAATTGGAGGTTCCGGCACCACTATGAATCGACCACGAGGGCGATAATACCGACTGTTCATTGTGTATCCAGATGTGTCGGGTTTCTTTCGGCTCACCCATGAAGTGGCAAACGCTTTGTCCTTCAGGTACGTTGAAATAGAAGTAAGCTTCCATTCTCCGGTCGTGGGTGTGAGCTGGCATGGTGTTCCAAACGCTTCCGGGCTGCAGCTCGGTAAGGCCCATTTGGAGCTGGCAGGTTTCCACAATGCCATTAATGATCAGTTGGTTGACCTTGCGTGCATTCGACGATTCGAGTGTGCCTAGCTCCAGCACATTGGCATCGGCCATGGTGACCAATTTGTTTGGGTAGCTCGTATGCGCCGGTGCTGAGTTGATGTAATAGTGCGCCGGCTTGCTGGCATCCACACTTTCAAAGGTTACTTTTTTCGTTCCTCTACCGAGATAAAGTGCCTCTTTGTAGTTGAGCTCATAAGTCTCACCGTCGGCGGTAATTTTCCCTTTTCCGCCCACGTTGATAATGCCCATTTCTCTCCTTTCCAGGAAATAATCTGCTTTCAATGGCTCAATGCTTTCCAGTTCCAGTGCTTTGCTTTTCGGAATAGCACCTCCAACCATGTACCGATCGATGAACGAATAGATGAAATGAATCTTGTCATCATTCATTAGGTTATCGGCTAAAAATTCTTTACGCAGACGCTCGGTATCGTACCGTTTGGCGTCGTCCGGGTGGACGTTGTGTCTCTTTTCGTATGTTGTGCTCATATGACTTTATAATTTCATTGTAACATCTTGTAAATCTCGCTTCCTGCCAGCAAAAAACCGCCTACACCGTATACTTCGGTCATGTCGCTGGTCACATGTTTGGGGTCGGCACCAATGGGTTGCACCCAGCCCAATTTACCATCCAGATGAACGGCCTGAATCAGCGCGTTCCATCCTTTTTGCACTACCGGGAGATAGGTTTCTTTGTTCAGAAGGCCATTGGCAATTCCCCAGGCCATCCCATATACGTAAAATGCGGTAGCGCTCGTTTCCGGAGCCGGATACGATTGCGGATCGAGCAGGCTGGCATGCCAGTACCCTGAAGAGTCCTGTAGTGTCGCCAGCTTGGTTGCCATCTTTTTGAAAATATCTTCGAAATAAGGACGTTCTTTATAGTTCTCAGGTAATTCTGTCATGATGATGGCCAATCCGGCAAACACCCATCCGTTACCACGACCCCAGAATATTTTTTTGTCATTGGCTTCCCGCATATCGAAATACCGGTCATCTCGGTAGAACAAATCCTCATTTGTATCGAAGAGGTAATCGGCAGTGGCCTTATATTCTTTGGTCATGAATTTCAGGTACTTTTTTTTACCGTTTACATTGGCCATCGTGGCCCAAACGGTTGGTCCCATAAAAAGTGCATCGCACCACGACCAGCGATCGGTGCAGTTGTTTCCTTTTTTGTACGAGAAATTCTTGATACTGGCGTGCGAAGGATGTTTCATGATCCAATCCAGGCTTTTCAGCGTTGGTTCCAGCATTTTCTTTTCATGGTACTTCCGGTACATCTCGAGGTACATCATACCTACCGCATGGTCGTCTGCAAGGTATTTACGTTGCCCCAGTTGCCAGTTTGTTTTCTCGCCTACTTGATAAAGCCAGTTGTAATATTTTGATGAATCGGCAATTTTTGCCCACTCAACCATCCCTTTATACAGAGCACCATTCGTCCAGTCGGTGAGGTTGTGTTGCAGAGGCGTATTCAGTTGCCAGTCAGCGACCTTTTCCATCGCCTGATAAACAGCGGGACGCGTTAATTTACCGGATAATTGCGAAGTTGTTTGTGCATTGTTTACATGAGCTGTCAGCAACAAAACAAACACAATTGATAATCGTGTTACCCAGCTGTTTCTATTTTCGATGCAATCGATTGTCTTCATAGGTAAATTTTTATTTTAAGGTTGATTTTCGGATGACTAGTTTGGGTTGAATGTATTGTTGTTTAGAACTTTTATCAGAGTCGTCAGCATCAATAATCCGAAACAACATTTCCGCTGCGCTTCGTCCCATCTCTTCGGCAGACTGGTCGACGGAGGTCATGGGCGGCTCCATGAATTCGGTGAAGGGTTCGTTGGCGAAACCTGCAACTGCCACCTCCTCCGGGATACGAATTCCCGACTTTTTCAGGAACAGAATGGCTCCCAATGCTGAATAGTCGCTGCAAGAAAAAAGTCCGTCGGGACGATTGGGCGTTGATTGGCCAAAGACCTTTTCGGCGAAAGCGGCACCTTCTTCCCGCGTAAGCGATTGTTCGGCCAGCCAATTTAGATTGACCGGAAGGTTGTGTTTCTTCATGGCATCCATGAAACCTCTTTTTCTTTCGCGGTAGTTATTCAGGTAATCGGGACCGCCCATAAAAGCAATTTTCCGGCAACCTTGCTGAATGAGATGTTCCACTGCCTGAAAAGCTCCGGAATAGTCGTCTAGCATCACTTGATAATTACTATTGCCTTCATATACCCGGTCGAAAAATACGATGGGAATATCTCTCTTCAGTACTTCCTGAATGTGCTCGTATTGTTTGGTTTCAGCTGAAAGCGACATGATAAAACCATCAACGGGGATGCGCAAAAATGCTTCCAGTCCGGATTTTTCATTCTCCAGATTTTCGTGTGTTTGGAAAATGACCACATTGCGTTTGGTCGCGCTGCAAACTGCTTCGATTCCGGCAATCGCATTCGAGAAGAAGTGCCGGCTAATGCGAGGGACCAATACGCCAATGGTGTTGCTTCGTCCTTTGCGCAGGTTCGAGGCATTGCTATTGGGCTGGTAGTTCCATTTGGTCGCCAGTTCGGTCACTTCCTTCCGGGTTTTTTCGCTGATGCGCGGATTGCCCTGGAGTGCTCTCGAAACGGTAGAGGAAGATAGCCCCAACTCTTTGGCCAGGTGGTGTATGGTGATGCGTGGGTTTTTCACCTTACAATATTAAGCAATGTGAGAAAGTTGCGCAACCGATTGCGCACTAAATATTTGCCGGAACCAGAAAAAAATAGTTCACTGTAAAACAGTTGTTTAATGTCTGGTGACTCATTGTTGTTCTTTAAATCCCGCATTGTGGATATGAAGAGTGTGTTTTATCGGAGTGATTTTGACAGGAAAGTGCTCGCGTTGCGAAATGTATGCCTCTTGTAATATTGCCCGCAGCAAGCCGGGCCGACCGATACATATTCAGTTATTTGCCTTCTTCCGAAATGATAAGTCTGAAAGCTTAAAAAGTGAATTCAATTCCTCTTTTTTCAAAACCACGCCTGCTTTGGGTAGAAACCACGTGTGGTATAAAGTAAAACCTGCGGTGGTTTTGTGCAAACCGTCAAAATAACGCCCTGGCGACTTTGTTTGCAAATTTTTTCCGGGTTACCAGAATAGCAATAATGCCACGCTCATAATTCGATCTATACGGTCTGTCTTTTGGGGAATGGTAGCTCATAATGACCAACACGGCTGGCTGAAAAAATAAGCGGTCATCCCGGAATATCCGAAATGACCGCCTGTTCATATGTTTTTACCGAAGGCTTAGCGAACTTCACCACCGTTTTTAATGGCTTTGTCCGGTGAAACGAACGCCAGGGTTCCGTCCGGATTTTCAGCCATCAGAATCATGCCTTGTGATTCGATGCCCCGCAGTTTTTTCGGAGCCAGGTTCACCAGGATCGAAACCTGCTTGCCGATGATCTCTTCCGGCGTGTAGTATTCGGCAATACCTGAAACGACTGTCCGTTTGTCGATACCGGTATCGATTTTCAGTTTCAGCAGCTTCTTGGTTTTTGCAACTTTTTCGGCTTCGATGATGGTACCGACGCGGATATCCAGTTTCGCGAAATCGTCAAATTCGATATTCTCTTTCGCTGGTTTGGCTTCCGCAGCTTCCAGTTCGTTGGCTTTTTTCGTAGCCAGTAACTTGTCAACCTGTGCCTGAATGGTCGCGTCTTCAATTTTCTCGAAGAGCAACTCTGGTTTATTGACTTTATGACCCGCAGCGACTAAATCGGTACGTCCAAGGTTCGACCAATCGAGTCTCTCCAGATTCATGAAACGGCGAAGTTTATCCATGCTGAAAGGGAGGAACGGCTCAAAAACAATCGTGAGGTTGGCCGTTATCTGCAGGCAGACATTCATGATGGTTTTCACCCGCTCCGAATCGGTTTTTATCACTTTCCAGGGCTCCATATCGGCGAGGTACTTATTTCCCAAACGGGCCATATCCATGGCACCTTTCAATGCTTCCCGGAAACGGTAATTATCGAGCGATTTCTCTACGTCATCTTTCAGTTTGCTGATGCTGGCCAGGGCTTCTCGGTCATATTCTTCCAATTCGCCTGCTGCCGGAATTACACCATCGTAATATTTGTTGGTCAACACCAGTGCCCGGTTAACGAAGTTGCCGAGGATGGCGACCAGCTCACTGTTGTTCCGTGTCTGGAAATCTTTCCAGGTGAAATCATTATCCTTGGTTTCCGGGGCATTGGCAGTCAGTACATATTTTAGCACATCTTCCTTGCCGGGAAATTCTTCGAGGTATTCGTGCAGCCAAACGGCCCAGTTTCGAGACGTCGAAATTTTGTCGCCTTCGAGGTTCAGGAATTCGTTGGCCGGAACATTATCGGGCAGAATATAACTTCCTTCGGCTTTCAGTATCGATGGGAAAATAATGCAATGGAAAACGATGTTATCCTTACCGATGAAGTGGACCAGTTTGGTTTCCGGATCTTTCCAGTATTTTTCCCAATTGGGTGTCCACTCCTTAGTCGCCGAAATGTACCCGATAGGTGCATCGAACCAAACATAGAGCACTTTGCCTTCGGCGCCTTCCACCGGAACCGGAACGCCCCAGCTAAGGTCGCGGGTAACGGCGCGGGGATTTAGTCCACCATCTAGCCACGATTTGCACTGCCCGTATACATTCGGTTTCCACTCTTTGTGTTGCTCGAGGATCCATTCCCGTAACCACGGTTCATACCGGTCGAGTGGCAGGAACCAGTGTTTGGTCTCTTTTAAGATAGGTTTGTTTCCACTCAGTACCGATTTCGGGTCGATGAGGTCGGTGGCGTTAAGTGACGAACCGCAACTTTCACACTGGTCGCCATATGCTTTTTCGTAATTACATTTTGGACAGGTACCGGTAATGTACCGGTCAGCCAGAAATTGATTGGCTTCTTCGTCGTAAAATTGTTCGGAAGTCTGCTCGATAAATTCACCTTTATCATAAAGGGTTTTGAAAATCTCGGATGCAGTTTCATAATGAATTTTCGCGCTGGTGCGGGAATAGACATCAAAGGAGATGCCGAATTTGGCAAATGATTCCTTGATAATGCCATGATATTTGTCGACGATATCTTGCGGAGTAACGCCTTCTTTTTTTGCTTTCAGGGTAATGGGAACGCCATGCTCGTCCGAACCGCCGATGAACGCCACTTCCTCTCCTTTGAGACGAAGGTAGCGGGCATAAATATCGGCCGGAACATATACGCCGGCCAGGTGACCGATGTGAACCGGGCCATTGGCATAAGGTAATGCCGAGGTGATAAGCGTTCGTTTGTACTGACTCATGTTGTTTGAAATATCGTTGATGAATGATTTTTTTCTATTGAAGCACAAAGATAATCAATGCCTACGGAAAGCAACGGGGTTTATCAGGGAAATTCCGGATACGAAAATTGAGATTGTCTTTTGCGCGATACCTGAACGTGATCCGCTACTTCTTCACTTTTATTATCTTGGTATAAATTTTCCCGCGAATGCAAAAATTGAAACATATTCTCTATCGCATCATCTTCGGAACGGAAACGCCGGCAGGCCGGGCATTCGATGTGGTTTTGCTTTGGGCCATCCTACTAAGTGTACTGACAGTTGTATTGGAAAGTGTCAAATCGGTCCGAGTTGCCTATCCCGGCACATTTCAGTTTCTGGAGTGGTTTTTCACCATCCTCTTTACGGCAGAATATATTTTACGGATTCTGACACATCCGCGGAAATACATCACCAGCTTTTTCGGGATTATCGATTTACTGGCTGTTTTGCCTACCTATGCTGGATTGTTCTTTCTGCGTTCGCATTTCCTGTTAACGGTAAGGGCATTCCGATTGCTCCGGATATTCAGGATACTGAAACTGGGAAGGTATATGCACGAATCGCAGGTGTTGATATCGGCGCTGAAAAAGAGTATGTACAAGATCATCGTCTTCTTTGGAGTGGTGTTAACACTGGTGCTGTTTCTCGGAACGCTGATGTACCTGGTCGAAGGTGAGCGAAACGGTTTTACCTCCATACCGCAAAGTATTTACTGGGCTATTGTGACTATCACAACGGTCGGCTATGGCGATATAGCACCGGCCACGGTGTTAGGGAAGTTTATTTCATCGGTGGCGATGCTGATTGGTTATTCCATCATTGCCGTTCCTACCGGAATAATTACCGTGGAGATCAGTGATGCTGTAAAAAGCTCGCAACAACAGAAACAACTGACTTGCCCATCGTGCGACTACCGTGAGCCTGATAAGGAAGCACGGTTCTGCAAAAAGTGCGGAACAAAATTGGAATAAAAGCAAAATGCCGGTGGGGTACCGGCATTACTCATCTCATAAGGTGTTAACAACTGAATTTTCTTCGCCAAAGGCATTGGGGATATAGCCATCAGCTTCCTCATCATTAATCCAGACAGATTTATTGACCAGGTAGCGAAATTGGAAGGATTGATTTTGCGATAATTCCATTGTCACAGTAAAATCACCCGATTTCAGTTTTTGCATCGGTGTAACTTCTTCTTTCCAGTTGTTGAAATCTCCAACTACAGTTGCTTCATTGGCTTCAGGAGCCATCTCTTTCGGAATCCGGAATGTTACTTTACATACCGGCTTTGACTTTAACGTCTGTTTTTTGATACTCATTTAAGCGAGGTTTTGGTGAAACTTATCTTCCTGTAACTGCAGGAATTATAATTCTAAAGATAGAAGCAATTCATTTACGGTAAACAGATAATTGCACTGAAAAGCAATTGTTTATGAAATATTCACACTGGAGAAACAATTTGGAAACAAATACCGGGACTGAGGAGTATTCAGGAACTGTTTTGTATGGCCGCCTTCTTTTCTTAATTTCATAGTCTCGTTAAAATGGGAGTCGGAAAAATTCTGGTTGACCGGAATCAGCTGGTTCTGAATAACAACAAAATCAAACACTTTTTTATGATATACCCTCCATACCTGAAAGTCGGCGACAAAATTGCCATTGTTTCTCCTGCCGGAAAAGTAAATCCTGAAATCGTCAAACATGGTGCTGAACGTCTCAGGGAAGAAGGTTTTGAGGTCGAAATCGGAGAACATGCTTTTACTGAGACGGGCATCTTTGCCGGAACCGATGTTGAGCGGGCTGGCGATATGCAAAAGGCTCTGGATGACGGATCGGTGAAAGCCATCATTTTTGCCCGGGGAGGCTACGGAAGTCTGCGAACGCAACAACTGCTCGATTGGAGCAATTTTATGCAGCAGCCCAAATGGCTTGTCGGCTTTAGCGATATAACGGTATTTCATGCTTTTCTTTATCAGCGGGGAATTGCTTCCGTTCATGGTGTGATGCCGGCCTTTTTTGATCAGAACGGCGTTCCTTCCGAAAGTTTCCGGCTAACGATCGATTTATTGAAGGGAAAAACTCCGTGGTTTAAAGAAGCAAATCATCCGTTAAATCGGAATGGTGAAGCATCGGGTAAGCTGATTGGTGGAAATTTATCGATCGTTTACAGCTTGCGTGGAACACCGCTCGATTTATCGCCTGAAGGCAATATTCTGTTTATCGAGGATTTAAGTGAGTATCATTATCACCTCGACCGGATGATGATGAACCTGAAAACATCGGGTGTTTTAGAGCAACTTAAAGGTTTAGTCGTCGGTCATTTTTCGGATATGAAAGATGGTGACACAGCCTACGGGAAAGAGGCAGCAGAGATTATCCGGGAGGCTGTCGATGATTATGACTATCCGGTAATGTTTGGTTTCCCGGCCGGTCATGTCATGCCCAATTATCCGTTAATCATGGGTGCTCAAATACAGTTAAGTGTCGGAGAAAAAGAATCTCGTCTAAATTTTCAGCTATGACCCGTAAATCAAAGGAACTGGGTGAAAAAGGTGAACAGATAGCTGCTGATTATCTAAGCAGGAAAGGATATCGGATTATCGAACGGAACTGGATTTTCGATCATAAAGAACTGGATATTATTGCCTATGACGGCGATGATCTGGTTTTTGTGGAGGTGAAAACCCGAACGGGATATCAATATGAACATCCCCTGGAGGCCATTTCAACAGGAAAAATTAGAAATCTGGTGGTGGCTGCAGATGCTTTTCTGCGTATGCGAAATCTGGATGTAGAAAGCCGGTTTGATGTGGTTACGGTTGTATTCTATGGCGAGAAGTTCGAGCTGCAACATTATCCGGGAGCCTTTATTCCTCCCGTGAATTAGGATCTATTCCGGAGCAGTTGTGTGCGTGAATCTAGCGTACATTTCCTCGATGAGGTCTGACATTTCTGCCGGGCGAAAGGGTTTTGGAAAGAATCCGTTCATACCGGCTTCGGTACATTCGTCGGTCACGCTGGAAAACACATCGGCCGTAAGTGCCAGAATCACAGTGCGGGGTGTTCTATTCTCCAAAACTTCGATTTGACGTATTTCCCGGGTGGCTTCCACGCCTGTCATTTTAGGCATTTGGATATCCATCAGAATAACATCGTAGGCATTATTGCGAAATAATTCCACCGCTTCTTCCCCGTCGTTCGCAACATCGACATGATAACTTTTTAACCCCAGCAGTGCCAGTTTTTGACTCATCAAATTATCTTCTGCCAGAAGGATTCTTTTAGTCATTTTGTTACGATTCTTGATGAAGTAGCTAAAATATAAAATTATCCGTGGATCAAAAACTGTGACTCGTCATTAAAAAGGTATTTTTAGCAACTTGTTATTATATTAATATTGCAGATGGTGGACGAGATGCTACTGCGCAAATAGGATGTATGCAGTTAGTCATTTCGGATGATTAGTAAATCATGTAATTTTAGTCGGCTACAATTTAATATCAGACCAAATGAATATAGAGTCGTTACGCGAATATTGTCTCTCGTTGAAGGGGACGACCGAAGGTTTTCCTTTCGATGAGGAGACTCTGGTATTTAAAGTGGGTGGGAAAATGTTTGCTTTGACAAGTCTTGGCGGTCCGCTTTCGGTTAACCTGAAATGCGATCCGGAAAAGGCAATTGAGTTGAGGGAAAATTTTCCGCAGGTTGTTCCGGGATATCACATGAATAAAAAACATTGGAATACCGTCACGATTGACGATAGTATTCCGGATACGTTAATTCAGGAATGGATTGATGATTCGTATTGGTTGGTTGTGGCGTCGTTGCCCCGAAAAGTAAGAACGGAAATAGAATCAAATTAAATACTCTTTTATATGAAGAAATTATTCTTTGTCCTGTTGGCAGGACTTCTTTGTGCGGGCCAGTTAGTTGCTCAGGATGTCAGTTCGTTTAAAGTGGTTAAAGAAAATGCGTATACCCCGGTTAAAAATCAGCAACGTACGGGAACTTGCTGGAGTTATGCGACCACTTCTTTTCTTGAATCGGAATTACTCCGGATGGGAAAAGGAGAATATGATTTGGCTGAAATGTATTTTGTGCGGAACGCTTATCCTGCAAAAGCAAAATATTTTGTTGAATTACACGGGCATGCCAACTTCGATGAAGGTGGACAGGCACATGACGTGCTGGATGTGATGCAAAAAGACGGAGTCGTGCCACAAAGTGTATATCCCGGAAATCTTTATCATCCCGGACATGCCAACCATACAGAATTAAAGGCTATGATGAAGGGAATGCTGAAAGGTTTGGTTTCCGATAAAATGAACTCCGTTTCGATGGTATGGGCAGACGCTCTTAATGGCGTGTTGGATGCATATATGGGAAAAGATCCGAAAAGTTTCCAGTATGATGGGAGAACATTTACGCCTGTATCATTTATGCAGTCGCTTGGACTTGACCCGAATCAGTATGTCGAGATTACTTCCTATACGCATCATCCGTTTTACCAGCAGTTCAGTCTGGAAGTACCTGATAACTGGTCGCACGATTTGTATTACAATGTGCCGGAAGATGATATTATCAAGACGATGGATCACGCCCTTATGCAAGGTTACACGGTAGTTTGGGATGGCGATGTGAGCGATAAGGGCTTCTCGCACCGAAAAGGACTTGCTGTATTGCCCGACAGTGTTTCGGTGAATCAGGAAGCTCGTCAGAACGCATTCCTTACCTGGAAGACCACCGACGACCATTTGATGCACATTGTTGGTATCGCAAAAGACGCTGATGGAAATAAATATTACATTACCAAAAATTCATGGTCGGCCACGAGCAACGCTTGGGGCGGTATGCTTTATATGTCGGAGCGCTATGTGCGGTTGAATACGATTGCCATTACGGTGAACCGGAATAGTATTCCACAGGAGGTCAGTACGAAAATCTTTAAAAACAAGTAAAATGGAATATGCTCTGAAAGGAACAGAATTCATCGAGCTGATTCGATTGCTCAAGGTTCTCCGGATTGCCGAATCAGGAGGACAGGCAAAACTGATGGTCGAAGATGGGGAAGTGAAGCGAAACGGGGAAGTCGAACATCGCAAACGGGCTAAAATCAGGGCCGGCGAGGTGATTGAGATTTTTGGAGAGCAGATTAAAATTACAGAATAATAAAAAAAAGGGATGCGGGAGCATCCCTTTTTGGGGAGGCCAGCAGGGGAACCGGCCTGTTAACAATAGCATGTGCTTTTGGTGGGAAAAGAGAAAACTTAAAAAAAGGATTTGTTGATTCTCATTTCTGAAAGCTGAAACTAAGGTAAAAGGTGAGGCTCGATAAAAAAAAAATTTTTGACGAACGGTCGTTTTTTTTTGATGAACGTATCGATCTGGTATGCGAACGGAAAATTTCAATGAAAAAAAGACTTTCTATTTATCAATAAAAAGACGCTGTTTTTAAGCTTATCACGCTTGCTTTTTCCATTCGCTTTTTAATAAACTGAAAATTTCCAGATCGAAATACAACTCATCGTGCTTCTCACCTTGTCTTTCAATGCCTTCAAATGTGAAGCCGAGCCGTTTGGGTACAGCGCTGCTTCGGGTATTTCCCACTGCACATCGAATGGTAATTCGATTCATTTGAAGTCGTTTGAACGAAAGTTTGATTAATTGTCTGGTTGATTGAGTGATAATACCTTTCCCTTCTTTGCTTTTTAGCAGCCAGTAGCCAATTTCTGTTTTCCTGTTGACACGGTCGGTATTCACGTAACCAATCAAACCTGCGAATTCTTCTTCATACCATATGGTAAAGACTTCCTCTTTTTCATGCGGTTTTTTGTTAACAACCGCGGAGATAAACTCTTCTGTGTCTTCCGGTTTCCTTGTAAAACTGACGAAGGGAAGCCATTTACTCAGATGTTCCCGATTATTATCAATAGCCTCAAACACGATATCGGCATGCTCCATACCCAAACTTTCGAGGTAAAATCCCGGACGGATACTAATTCGGCTCATAGGACGGTGTTTTTCACATGATTAAAACTGTCTTTTTCTAATCGTATGGAGCTCGCATTTATAGAAATCATTGTTTGTTGCTACAATTGCCATGCTCGTTTCATGCAAATTAAAAAACCCGGACAAAATTGCCCGGGTTTGAAGCATATATTATGCAATTAATTTATTGACGTACGGCTGCAATTCCCGGAAGGTCTTTTCCTTCGAGGTATTCGAGAAGCGCACCACCTGCAGTTGAAATGTAGGAAACGCCATCGGCAATGCCGAATTTGTTAACAGCTGCAACGGAATCACCGCCACCTACGAGTGAGAATGCTCCCTTTTGGGTTGCTTCAACAATAGCAGCACCAATAGCTTTGGTACCTTCGGCGAATTTGTCCATTTCGAACACGCCAACGGGACCGTTCCAGAGAATGGTTTTTGAATCACCGATGACCTTATTGAATTTTTCAATGGTTTTCGGACCTACATCCAGTCCCTGCCATCCGTCTTCAATATCGTTGGCGGGAACAACCTTGGTGTTGGCCGTTTCTGCGAAAGCATCAGCTTCCAGGACATCAACGGCGAAGTGCAGTTGAACGCCTTTTGCTTCGGCTTTTTTCATTAGGTCTTTTGCCAAATCGAGGTATTCATCCTCGCAAATGGAATCACCGATTTTGCCACCCAGTGATTTCACGAAGGTGTAAGTCATTCCACCGCCAATGATGAGGTGATCGACACGCTCAAGCAGGTTTTCGATGATGGTAATTTTGGAAGAAACTTTCGAACCTCCCATGATAGCGGTGAAAGGACGCTGCGGTTCTTTCATTACTTTTTCAAGGCTCGCAACTTCGCTGCCAACCAGGAATCCGAACATTTTGTCATTCGGGAAATACTGGGCAATCACAGCGGTTGAGGCGTGTGCACGGTGAGCTGTACCAAAAGCATCGTTCACCCAGCAGTCACCCATTTCGGAGAGTTTACGGGCAAATTCAGCATCCCCTTTGGTTTCTTCGCCGTGGAAACGAAGGTTTTCCAGAATGAGTACTTCACCTGGCTGCAATGAGTCGGCTACCTTTTTGGTTTCCTCGCCAATGCAATCGGGAGCAATTTTCACGGTACGTCCGCCCAACAAATCGGAAAGGTGAGCGACCAGATGTTTGAGGGAGAACTTGTCTTCCGGTCCGTTTTTCGGACGGCCCAGGTGGGACATAATTACCGGTGAACCGCCTTTTTCAATCACTTTTTCAATGGTAGGTAACGCGGCGCGCATCCTTGTATCATCAGTAATTTCGAACTTTTCGTTCAACGGCACATTGAAGTCGACGCGAATCAACGCCTTTTTGCCGGAAAAATCGTAAGTCTCTATTGTCTGCATGTTTCGCTGTGTTAAAAATTTAGCTTCCCCAAAGATAGGAAAATCATGCTATATAACATACCTAAACCCCTTTTTTTGCGGTAGCCATTTCCCTCTTTCTGCATTGGAAGGGTTGCACAGTTTTTTTCTACCTTTGAGGGAAATTATTGTAAAACTCCGGTAGAAAATTGGAAAGGACCATTTAACTGAAAATTGCATGCAGTTTAAAGATATTATTGGACAGGCTGAGGTGAAAAGGCAACTGATACAAGAAGTTGCAGAAGATCGTATTCCGCATGCACAACTTTTAACCGGACCGGCCGGAAACGGAAAACTGGCATTGGCTTATGCCTTTGGGCAATATTTAAACTGTACTAACCGGAAAGAAGGCGATTCGTGTGGAGAGTGCAGTTCGTGCCGAAAGTTTTCGAAGTTGATTCACCCCGATTTGCATATGATTTACCCGGTGGTGAAAAATGAAAAATTTAAGGAGCCAACCAGTACGGATTACATCGATAAGTGGCGGCCGTTTTTCCTGGAAAACACCTACCCGGCATTCGATAAATGGATGAACTTGATTGCCGATGAAAATAAGCAAGGCTCCATTTATGTGTACGAAGCCCGGGAAATTATCAGGAAATTGAATCAGAAAGCGTTTGAGAGCGGCTACAAAGTGGCCATTGTTTGGTTGCCCGAGCAGATGAATGCCGAGTGTGCTAACAAGTTGCTTAAGATGATTGAGGAACCACCGTCTCGCACGGTTTTTCTTCTGGTGGCCGAAGACGAAGAGCAGATCATCAGTACCATTCGTTCGCGTTGCCAGGTGATTCGTATCCCACGTATTGGCGACCACGATTTGGAAGCGGGGCTGGCAAATCATCCGTCGATTGGTACGCAGAATCCGGCTACTGTTGCCCGGCTGGCAAGAGGCAACTTCATTTACGCATTGGAGTTACTGGAAAACGATGAACTGCGAGCCTTCAATCACGAAAATTTTACGCGGCTCATGCGTTTGGCCTATTCCCGGAAAGGGAATTCAGAGTTGTTGAAATGGACCGATGAGATTGCAAGGATTGGGCGGGTGAAACAAAAAAGTTTTCTGCAATACAGCAGTGAATATCTCCGTGAAAATTTTGTGCTCAATATAAAGGAACCTGAGTTGGTTTACATGGATGACCAGGAATCGGAGTTTTCGGCCCGTTTTGCTCCGTTTATTCACGAACGAAACGTGATTCCTTTGTTTCAGGAGTTCGAAAAGGCCTACCGGGACATCAGTATGAACGGTAATGCACGCATCATTTTTTTGGATTTGGCTCTGCAGGTTGCTATCTTCCTGCGTTCGTGAAAGCGCGAACATCCAAAATCCGGCTTTGGCGGAAGCCGATCGCGGTTTCGTGTAAATCATTATTTTTGTAGAAATTCAGTACAATCACGCCTTCCCGAAAAGGTTGAGGGCTACTAAATATATATACCCGTATGAGTTATCAGGAAAAGCTGGCACGAGGGTGCCCTTCTTCCAGTATTGGCGGTTCGAGCGCAAAGCTGGATGTTTATAATTGGTTAAAAGACGTTCCCAATATTCTCAACCCGGATGATATCGTTGAAGTCCGGTTTAAAAATACCCGTAAAGATTACTACCGAAATGTGAATGGCCTGAAGTTGAAAGAGGGCGAAGTGGTAGCCGTGGAGGCTAGTCCGGGACATGATATCGGAGTGATCTCACTGGTTGGTGATTTAGTTTTAAAGCAGATGAACCGTCACAAAGTTACTTACGTCGACGGTGAACTACGCAAAGTCTACCGAAAAGCCAAACCGGTGGATATTCAGAAATGGGAAGAGGCGATGGCGCTGGAGCACGAAACGATGCTGAAAGCCCGTAAAATTGCTGAAGATCTCCGTCTTGACATGAAGATTGGAGACGTGGAATACCAAGGCGATAAAACGAAAGCAATTTTCTATTACATCGCCGACGAGCGTGTGGATTTCCGGCAGTTGATTAAGGTGTATGCCGAAACGTTCCGTATTCGGATTGAAATGCGCCAGATTGGAGCACGTCAGGAAGCCGGAAGGATTGGCGGAATAGGTCCATGTGGACGCGAACTTTGTTGCAGCTCGTGGATTACCAACTTTGTTTCGGTAACAACAAATGCGGCTCGTTACCAGGAAATTTCGCTAAATCCGCAGAAACTGGCCGGACAGTGCGGTAAGTTGAAGTGCTGTCTGAACTATGAGCTCGATTGTTACATCGATGCACAAAAAGATTTCCCGCCGAATAACATTCCGCTGGAAACGGAGAAGGGAATTTACAACTTCCTGAAAGCCGATATCTTCAAACGGATGTATTGGTACGCACCGGCCGATAATCAACCGGGAGGACAGGTTGCCATTTCGGTGGACAAAGTGAAAGAGATTATCCGGCTGAACAAAGCAGGGAAAAAAGTTCCGCAACTGACAGCGGAACCAGTAGCCGTAGAGAAAAATGAAGTCCTCGATTACCATAAGGTAGTTGGTCAGGATAGTCTTGACAGGTTCGATACCCCCTCATCTTCTTCGCGGAATCGTAGGAAAAAGAAGAGACGGAAACCAGCGAGCCGAAGTAATAATCCATCATCAACCAATCAGAAACCTTCCGGTAATAGTCAACAAAATCATGGGAAACCGAGAAAACCGAGGAAACGTTAAATGGGTTGCCGGCCTGATGCTTCTGGTCTGGGCTGGTATACTTTATTCGTGCAGTGGTGGTGCTGTATACGATGAATATCATCAACTGACAGGGTCGAAATGGAATAAAGATTCGGTATTGAATTTTACCGTCAATATTCCCGATTCCACCACGTTGTACAATATCTATTTTAATGTTCGGAACGAAGGTTCCTATCCGTATCAGAACCTATGGCTGTTTATTAAAGTTACCCCGCCCGAAGGCGGTAAGCTGATGCAGGATACCGTGGAACTGATGCTGGCAAACGAAGCCGGAAAATGGTATGGTTCCGGAATCGGAGATTTGTACGATAAAAAATACCCGTACAAACACCAGGTTTATTTTCCAAACCCGGGCGATTATACCTTCTCGGTACGCCAAGGGATGAGAAGTAAAAACGGCATATTGAAAGGCATACACGACTTCGGTTTTCGGGTAGAAAAAGTGAATTGACAATACAAAATAGAGAAAGGGCTGAATAGGCCCTTTCTTATGAATAATAATTACACAAAGCAATCGTGGGGAAAAATAAGTTGTCGAAGTTTGCCGAGATGGAAACTTTCGAACACGTAGTGCAGGTTCCTTTCAGGGTACTGAGCGAAGAAGGCTTCGATATGAAAGGCCTGTGGAATGAGCGCTTCTTTAAGAATGAAAATCCCATTGTTTTGGAACTGGGATGTGGAAAAGGCGAATACACCGTCGGTCTGGCCCGCAGGTTTCCTGAATTTAATTTTATCGGCATCGATATTAAAGGTTCACGGATGTGGAAAGGCGCTAAAGAATCGTGGGAGGACCAGATGAAAAATGTGGGCTTTTTACGAACCAATATCGAATTATTGAACGCTTTTTTTGCTCCGGAAGAGATTGCCGAAATCTGGATTACATTCCCCGACCCGCAAATGAAAAAAGTGCGGAAGCGGTTAACATCTACGCGGTTTATGAAATCGTACCGAAGCTTCCTGAAACCCGGCGGCATTGTTCACCTGAAAACCGACAGCAATTTTATGTACCAGTACACCCGGGCGATGATTGAAGAGAATCACCTTCCGGTGGACGTGGATACGGACGATTTGTACCAATCCGGCCTGGCCAACGAAATTCTGGAGATCAGGACGTTCTACGAACAGCAGTGGCTCGACCGCGGAAAAACCATCAAATACCTTCGTTTTCACCTGAGAGAGGGAGAGCTGAAAGAACCCGACGTGGAACCGGAGCCCGATGATTACCGCAGCTTTGGAAGAAACAAACGCCGCCAAGACGACGATTAATTGAATAGCTTCTGTTATCATGTCCGACTTTAACGAAAATGTATACGATGTGGTCCGCCAAATTCCGGTGGGAAGGGTAACCAGTTACGGTGCCATTGCCCGGTTTCTGGGTTCTCCGCAGTCGTCACGCATGGTTGGTTGGGCCATGAATAATGCCCACAATCAGCAGCCGTATGTTCCGGCTCACCGGGTGGTAAATCGTCAGGGATTGTTAACTGGAAAAGTCCATTTTGGTGGACCGGATGTTATGCAGCAATTGCTGGAAAGTGAAGGCATCAAAGTGGTTGACGACCAGATTGTCGATTTTCAGAAGCATTTTTGGGACCCCATGAAAGAACTTCCGTTTGACGAAACTTTTCCCATGCCATAAACGGATAATGTTCTCCTTATTTATAACTTTGTTTTTCAATTTCAAGAAAATACTTACGATATGGCTATTGTTCCCAAGCAGATTACCGATATTCTCCGGTCGGTAAAGTTCCCGGGTTCGGAAGAGAATGTGGTGGAGCTGGATATGGTTCAGGAGATCCGGATTGCCGGTACCCGAATTAGTTTTACCCTGGTTTTTCAACGCGACAACGATCCCAATATTCAAACCGTGGCACAGGCTTGTGCCGAAGCAATTGAAGATGAGTTGGGCACGGAAGTAGAAATCAGCATTACGCCCAAGGCAATCCACCGGATGCAGGCGCCGGTTCTTCCGGGAGTAAAGAATACCATTGCCATTGCTTCTGGTAAAGGAGGTGTCGGAAAATCAACCGTGGCAGTTAACCTTGCGGTGGCGCTGGCGAAAACCGGAGCGAAAGTAGGATTGATTGACGCCGATATTTTTGGCCCGTCAATTCCCAAAATGTTCGATGAGGAAAATGCCCGGCCGACGATGACAAAAGTGGACGGTCGTGATCTGATTGTTCCGGTAGAGAAATATGGTGTGAAAATACTTTCCATCGGATTCTTCGTGAAGATGGAAGACGCACTGGTATGGCGCGGACCGATGGCTTCGAATGCGTTGAAGCAACTGTTGATTGAAGCCGATTGGGGTGAGCTGGATTATCTGCTCATCGACTTGCCTCCGGGCACGAGCGATATTCACCTGACGTTGGTACAAACGATTCCGGTAACGGCATCGGTAATTGTCACTACTCCGCAGGAAGTGGCTTTGGCTGACGTGGTGAAAGGTGTGGCGATGTTCAAGAGCAAATCGGTAGATGTACCGGTTTTGGGAATTGTCGAAAACATGTCGTGGTTTACACCGGCTGAACTTCCCGATAATAAATATTACATCTTCGGAAAAGATGGCGGTAAAGAGTTGGCCGAGCAGTTGGAGCTTCCGTTGCTGGGACAAATTCCGCTGGTAATGAGTATTCGCGAAGGTGGTGACAATGGCGTACCGGCTGCTTCGAAGGAAGATTCGGTAACCGGTCAGGCTTTCCTCGATGTGGCGAATCAGGTGATTCACCGGTTGGATCTTCGAAACAAGTTCTTCAAACCTTCACGGAAAGTGAAAACCGAAAGAAAATAACTGCACCAGCAGTCAATCAGGAGGGCACGAAAATTCGTTGCCCTCTTTTTTTGTTCGTACTTCGGCCAGATGGCTGGCTTAATTATCTTTATATCTTTGTGGCAGGGTGACGTCTTTTTGTTACTTTATCACTTGTTTCAAACGTTGGTTTTCCATTGCTAAAGGAAAAATTATTGAAGCTGAATATCCGATATATCTTTATTCTGTTTGCTGTTAGTGGATTCATGCTGGGATGTTCGACCAGTAAGAATACGGTTGTGTCGAGAGCATACAATAACCTAACCTCGCACTACAATATCTATTTCAACGCGAAAGAGAGCGTGAAATCGGGATTGGATCAGGTCGACCAGACAGTAAAGAATGAATATACACACATCCTTCCGTTGTATAAAACCAGCGAGAAGGATGCAGCCGGTGCTGCCCGTTCGACCATGGATGTGGCCATTATGAAATGCTCAAAACTCATTACGCAGCACTCCATCACAAAGAAACCACGCCGAAGAAGTAACCGTTCGGAACGGTACAAGGAATTTGCTTCAAAGACGGAATTTAATAAATGGGTCGATGATACCTACCTCTTGATGGGGCGGGCTTATTTTTATAAACACGACTACTATCGTGCCATCGAGAATTTCTCTTATGTCATCCGTAATTTCAGCAAAGAACCTATTCGGTACGAAGCTTACCTTTGGTTAGCCCGGGCTTATAACGAAGACGGACAGTTTAGCAATGCCCGCAATATTTTCGATTTGTTGCAAGGCGATCCCAACTTTCCCAAAAAGCTGCTGAAGGATTTCGAGCTGGTGCAGACCGATTATTTCATGAAGCAGGCCGAATACAAACAGGCTATTCCGCATCTGAAATCGGCATTGAACAACCGGTTTCCCCGGGAAAAGAAATTACGCTATAATTATATTCTTGCTCAGCTGTATGCCGAAACCGATCAGCAGGCCAGTGCGGTGGCGTACTACCGGAAAGTCATTAAAATGCATCCACCATACGAGATGGCGTTCAATGCGCGCATTAACCGGGCTGAAGAATATACCGGTGCCGGAAGTGCCGCCGATTTGAAGAAGCAATTGCGTCGGATGCTTCGTGACGAAAAAAACGAAGAGTTCCGCGACCGTATTTATTATGCCATGGGAAAAGTGGCGATGAAGGAGGGCATGAAGGCCGAAGCGATTGATGATTACCGGAAATCGGCAGTTTACAGCAAAGAGAATAATGACCAGCGGGCCGAAACATGCCTGACCCTGGCACGCATTTATTTCGAAGATGAAAACTATGTGTCGTCACAAAGCTATTACGATAGTGCGTTGGTCGTGATTGACAATAATTATCCCGGATACGACGAGATTTCATCGCGGGCAGCCAGTTTGGGCCGGTTGGTAACGAACCTGAATACCATTACCCGCGAAGATAGTTTGCAGCGGTTGGCTCAAATGACGACTGCCGACCGAAATGCATTGATTGATAGCTGGATTTCAAAAATTAACGAAGAGGAAGCTCGTAAACGGGAGGAAGCCAGGAACCAGCAGCTGACACAAAATTATTACCGGTATAATCAACGACGGAATACCATTCAGGGAAGCAACGATGGCTCGTGGTATTTTTACAATCCAACCACAGTAGGAATTGGGAAAGAAGAATTCCGGCGAATTTGGGGAAAACGGAAACTGGAAGATAACTGGCGGAGACTGAACAAAACCCAACTTTCGGTAAGTGAAACCGATCAAATAGCCGAAGAAACGCAAAGCGATTCGACACAGGTTACTGTACAGCGGATATCCGATCCGCGGCAGCGGGATTATTACCTGCAGGATGTTCCGTTGACCGACTCGCTGATGGCGGCTTCCAATGACCGCTTGATGCTGGCATACTACAATGCAGCGCGCATTTATCGTTCGGAGTTCAACGACTATCAGCGTTCGGTTGAGCTACTGGAACAATTGGACCAAAAATTTCCGGGAGGAAGTCTGGAACTTATGTCGTGGTTTGATTTATACCAGATCTATAAAACGCAGGAGCAAACGGCAGATGCCGCCAAATACGAGCAATTGATTGTAGCAAAATATCCGAACTCGAAATATGCGAGATTCCTGAAGGACCCGAACTATTTTGTCACGCTGGAAGCGCAACGCGACAGCATGAACCGGATGTACAGCAAGGCATTCAGTTTGTATCAGGATCGGGACTTCAAAGGAGCAACTGAAAAGGCGCGGCAGTTGCTGGCCATGCATCCCGATACGAATTTGGTGGCAAAAACCCGCTTCCTGGAAATTGTTTCGGAAGGAACGCAGCAGGCACGCAAATTGTTTGCCGATAGCCTGAAGGCTTATATTGCTGCCTATCCACATGCGGAAACTTTGCCACTTGCCAATAAGATTTATGGACTGCTGCAAGACAGCACGCTGGCTGATTATCAGAAAATGCTTGCGGAAGGGTACATTCATCAGAACATTCAGAATCCCGAAGTAGTGGACGAGGAGAATCAAAAGAACGATGAGTTCGGCGGTAAATTCTCGTACAAGGAAGATGTCTTCCATTATTTCGTCATCGTTTTCCCGCGGCAGGCGAAAGTGGATGTGAACCGTTTGATTTTCGATATTGCCAATTACGATATTGACTATTATACACAGCAGGATTTCGATATTGAGAAGGTGAACCTGAATGCGCGTTCGGAGATGGTGGTGGTGCGCAGTCTTCCGGATAAGGAAGAAGGGCTTATTTATTTCCGTTCCATCATCCGGAAACGGAAAGTTTTCGAGACGCTCAAGGGAGTTGAGTATGTCAACTTTATTGCTTCGTCGCCTAACTACCGCACGTTGCTGGCCGATCACGATTACCATGAATACCTGAAGTTCTTCATGAAGAATTATAGCCGCTATATCAGTTCCGATTTTCCACAGGATGAGTTGGCTAACCCGGAGGAGTTGCTGGCAAAAGCCCGTAAACAGGAAGAGCCGGAAGAAAAAGGCCAGTTTGTGATGGTGAAACCAACAGTCGATCCGAATCGTTATCACCGGACGGCTGATGAAGCGCACCAGTTTGTATTGATTCCTGAAAATACACAGCAGAATTTGCAGCCGTTGCAGGAATTGTTTGCAGCATTCGATTCGACCAACTATGCCGGTTTGAATCTGAAAGTCGTAAAAGGAACCGTTTCCGGGAAACCGGCATTGATAGTGACCGGGTTAACCGGTGAAACAGCGGCGCGGGATTATTTCGGCAAGGTGGTAAAAACCCGTGAATTGTTTGCTCCGTTAACCGGTGGAAACTACCGGAATTTCTACATCTCGGATACGAATTTAAAATTGCTTGAGAAGAAGAGAGACATCGATGGATATATGGATTTCTTTTCAAGGGCATATCTGGGAAGGATTCCGCAACCGAGGAAAACGGAAACGAAGCCGAAGCCGAAGCAAGAGCAGAAGGCAACCGAAACAGTGGCACCGGAAGCCAAACAGGTACCTTCGTACAATGGACCTTACGATACCAACCTGGGAGATGACAACCGGTTTATCCTGGTTTTCCAGGCCGAAGGCGTCGATGTGGCCGCACTACAGTCCGGATTTGAGAAATTCAATCAGGATAATTTTGGCTCGGATAAAATCAAAGTTCAGACTGAATCACTTGATGGTAATCGTACGATGCTTGTTGTGAGTGGTCTGGGAGGAAAGGAAAGTGCCATGATTTATTTCCGGAAGGTAATTGCCAGTCGTCCATTGTTCACTCCGTTGGATAATAGGGAGTACCGGAACTTTGTGATCAGTGCTGCCAATGAGAGAATTCTTAAGGAAAAGAAAAATCTGACCCCCTATCTTGAGTTCTTTGGTCAGTTCTACCTGAAAAACTAGATAGTTTTTTTAAATTGGGACTGCGGTAAGACAAAGACTTAATCCTGAATGTAAATATGAAGACGATCCGAATTCTCTGGGCCGACGATGAAATTGATTTGCTTAAGCCTCACTTGTTGTTTTTGGAAGGCAAAGGTTACAATGTAACGGCTGTTACCAACGGCGACGATGCCATCGAACAGGTCAACCGAAAGAACTTTGACATCATTTTCCTTGATGAGAATATGCCTGGCCTCAGTGGTTTGGAAACGCTGGCTTCTATAAAAAATATTGTCCCGGGAGTTCCTGTGGTGATGATTACAAAGAGCGAGGAAGAGGATATCATGGAGGAGGCCATCGGTGCCAAGATTTCCGATTACCTCATCAAACCCGTTAATCCCAATCAGATTTTACTTTCCATTAAGAAGAATATCGAGAAAACCGAACTGGTGACCCGAAAGACAACCTCGGCTTACCAAAGCGAGTTTGCCAGACTCGGTATGCAGATTAATGATTCGCTGACACACGAAGACTGGGTGGAGGTGTACCGGAAGCTGGTTTTTTGGGAGCTGGAACTTGAACAGTCAGACGACCATACCCTGGACGAAGTATTGTTGATGCAGAAGAGTGAAGCCAATAACGCTTTTTCCCGTTTTGTGAAAAAGAACTACATGGACTGGCTCACACAGCCAGCCGGCGAGCGTCCGTTAATATCACCCGATTTGTTCCGTCACCGCGTTTTCCCGTTACTCGATCAGGGTGAGAAAGTTTTTGTGTTGCTGATTGATAACCTCCGATACGACCAATGGCGTGTTCTGCAGCAGATTGTCCGCGAGTATTATACCACTGATGAAGAGGAGTTGTACTTCAGTATTTTGCCTACCGCGACGATGTATGCGCGGAATGCGATCTTTTCAGGATTAATGCCGTCGGAAATTGCTAAGACGTATCCGGAATTGTGGTTGAATGAGGAAGAGGAAGGCATCAAAAATCAACACGAAGAGGAACTTTTCACACGTCAGATGGCCCGTTTCGGACGAAAGGAGAAATTCAGTTTCGAGAAAATGACCAACCTGAAGTCCGGCCGGCGTGTCCTCGATAATCTTAGCAACATCATCGAAAATCCCCTTTCGGTGATGGTCATCAACTTTGTGGATATCATGTCGCATGCGCGGACTGAAATGGATATGATTCGCGAACTGGCCAACGATGAGGCGGCCTACCGATCACTGACAGAATCGTGGTTCCGTCATTCTCCGTTGCTTGAGCTGCTGAAGGAATTGGCTTCGAAGGATATTAAACTGGTCATCACAACTGACCATGGTACCATTCGGGTACACAATGCATTGAAGGTGATAGGTGAGCGTTCTACCAACACAAACCTTCGCTACAAACAGGGCCGGAACCTGAAATACAACCGAAAAGAGGTGTTTGAAATGACGAATCCGGCAGCGGGATTTTTGCCGGCCTCCAATGTGAGCTCTACATTCATTTTCGCAAGCGGAACGGATTTCTTCGCCTATCCGAACAACTACAACTATTACGTGAGTTATTACCGTGACACATTCCAGCACGGCGGAATTTCGCTTGAGGAAATGCTCGTACCTTTCGTTACGCTTTCTCCGCGCTAAGCGAAAATTACATTCGCTTACGTTCGAAGACAAGCTCGAAATAGCTGGCTGCTCCGTACCCCGACGTTGGTGGCGCAAAAATCTGAACCAGGCGCCAGCTGTCTTTGGCCATGCGGGCAATCACTTCTTGGTAATCTTCTTTGGGTTTCCGCTGAAAAGCGGTCAGTTTGATGCGGTAAAATTTGTATTCATAGCGTTCCATGAGCCGAAAGATTAGTTGTTTCGGTCCAAGGTAAAACGAATTTCCTGAAATTCCACTCGAAATTTTTCCGCTTTCGCGATGAGTTTAATAATCCGGCTCTTCTTCTTTTTTTACCAACGCTTTAGTCGATAACAATCCACAGGCAGCATAAATATCCTGTCCTCGCGAAGCGCGAATAGTTGTCAGAATGCCTTTGCTATTGAGTAAATCCTTGAACGATTGCAAGGTCTCCTCGTTACTACTTTTGAGTGGTGTATCCGGAATTGGATGGAACCGGATTAGGTTGATGCGGCATTTGATACCGTTGAGGATGCGGGCCAGCTCTTTGGCATGTGCCGGCGTATCGTTCAGTCCGCCAAACATGATGTACTCGAACGAAACGCGGCGTTGCCGTCCAAATTCCCAACTTTTGATTTCATCCAGCACTTTTTGAACCGGGTAAGCCGTTTGAATCGGCATCAGTTGTTTGCGTTCTTCATCGAAGGGAGAGTGCAGGCTAACCGCTAAGTGAGCATTGCTGGTTTCGAGGAATTTTTTCATCCCGGGAATGATGCCGATGGTGGAAACGGTAATCCGCTTCGGACTCATGGCATAGCCCCAGTCGTCCGTAAGAATTTCGATACTTTTCAGTACATTATCGAGGTTATCGAACGGCTCGCCCATGCCCATGTACACAATGTTGCTGACCTCGCCGTTTTCCTCGATGCTGCGGATCTGGTTCACAATTTCGCCAGCCGTCAGATGTCCCTGGAAGCCTTGTTTTCCGGTCATGCAGAAGAGACAGCCCATCTTGCAACCTACCTGCGACGATACGCAAACGGTTTTGCGATCATCGTCGGGAATCATAGCTGTTTCGATGAATTTTGCATGGTCGGTGGGGAACAGATATTTCTTGGTTCCGTCGATACTGGCCTGTACTTTGGTCGGTTCGGTCAGCCCAAATTCGTAATATTCTTTCAGCGCTTCCCTTCCCTTCACCGACAGGTTGGTCATCTCGTCGATGGAACGAATATCTTTCTTGTACAGCCAGTCAGCCATCTGCTTTGCCGCGAATTTGGGTAAGCCAACCTGTGCTGCTACTGCTTTCAGTTCGTCCAGGGTTTTCCCGAATAATCTTTCCTTCTCCATGCTGCTCCTCTGTTTATGCCAATGTTTCTGATTCTGCATCGGCCGCTGCAAAGATAATCATTGTACACCGCTTCCCGAACGATGCATGTAAATCGTTCATTAAAAATAGATTTCGGCGATAATGTTTCCGTAAGGAATGCCTTTCCGGATGAGTAAGTCACGGGTTTCGACCACCATTTCCGGGCTTCCGCAGAGGTAGAATTTCTCGTCTTTCGGTAAATTATCCTGGTCATCCAAAAAATGGGTCAGTCGGCCGTGGTACACATCACCACCTTTTTCCTGCGAACAGCAGCGAATGTACCGTTCATTCAATTCGGGCAGGAATTCATCTTCGAAGTAGAAGTTCTGCAGGTAACGACCGCCATGGACTACCGTTTTATTCTTGCCTAATCCCGATTTGAACATGCTGTAAAATGGAGCGATTCCCGTTCCGGATGCGACCCACCAGGCAGGTTCGTCGTTTCCGGTGAAATCGCCCATCGGTTCCGAAATTAGAATGGGAGCGCCCGGTTGCAGTTTGGCCAGGCGTGGTGTGAGCCAGCCTCCTCCTTTTACATTGAACAGGATCTTTAGCTCATCCTCTTTTTCGCCGCTGCAAATGCTGTACATGCGGGGCGGCTCGCCTTCCGGCAGACCGATTTTCACTACTTGTCCCGCTTTGAAATCATGCAGTCGGGGCAGTGAGAGGACATAAACGCCTGGTGCTATCTCGTCATTTTTCAAAAGGGCTACCTGGAATAGCTCGTCGTCGTATTTTATGTAGTCAGTTGATTTTTTCATAAAGTATATCGCGTTTGGTTGAATAAACATCTTTTCATCCGGTTGGTTCAGCGACGGAAAAAATCATCAACTTCCCGAAAACCGACTGATGCACTTTATTTTGGATAGCCTTCTCCGAATTTCCCGTTAAAAATTTCGGCAGTCGTACTAAAAAAGGTAATTTTACAACTTGAATCTCATGGAAATAACCATCGCACGATGATCCTGTCGGGAAAGGAAATTGAAAAACAGCTGAACCGGAAGATCTTTATCGATCCTTTTCGGCCCGGGCAGTTAAATCCGAATAGTTACAATCTTCGTTTGCATAACCAATTATTGGTGTACGATGAGGATGTGCTTGACATGAAGCGCCCGAACAAGGTGAGTGAGATGGAAATTCCACCGGAAGGCCTGACGCTGGAACCGAATAAACTTTATCTGGGGCGTACCCTGGAATATACCCGTACCGAGGATTACGTTCCGATGCTCGAAGGACGTTCATCTGTCGGACGACTGGGATTGTTTATTCATGTAACGGCAGGATTCGGCGATGTGGGGTTCAGTGGTTACTGGACATTGGAAATATTTTGTGTCCAGCCGGTTCGTATTTATGCGGGAGTGGAAATCTGCCAGATTTATTACCACACCATCGATGGGGAATACGAACGGTACCAAAGTGGGAAATATCAATTGAATCAGGGGATACAACCAAGTTTACTGTACAGGGATTTTGAGTGATGGGAAAGTGGCTTCGTAAAATTTTCATCTGGATTTTGAAGATTCCGGTGCATTTCTACCGGTATTTCATTTCGCCAATGACGCCGGCTTCGTGCCGTCATATTCCAACGTGTTCGGAGTATGCGATAAAGGCGTTGGAAATTCACGGGCCTATTAAAGGTTTATATTTGGGAACCCGCCGCATTTTGCATTGCCATCCCTGGGGAACACATGGTCTTGACCCGGTTCCGCCAAGAAAAATAAAAGTAAAACCTCTTAAACTGAAGTAGCATTTCTGCATGAAAAAAATTTTGATTTTACTGACCGTTGTGTCGTTCTTATTCGGTTCCTGTTCCAACCGTTCACACAAATCATCTGCGGGTGCTCAGTCAGATTCTGCCGCTGTATTTGTGAGCATCCTGCCCCTAAAATATTTTGCCCAAAAAATTATCGGCGACCGGTTTCCCGTCGAGGTAATGGTACCGCCGGGTGCCAGTCCGGCTACCTATGCACCTACTCCCCGGCAAATGCAGAAATTATCCAATGCCGCGGCTTACTTTGCCGTTGGTCATCTGGGCTTCGAAAACGCGTGGTTAAAGCGTATCCGCAAATCGAATCCCAACATGGAAGTGTTTTTCACCGATACCGGTATTGACCTGATTAAAGGCGATACACTGCAGCATGGAGATCACGCACACCACGAAGGAGTCGATCCGCATATCTGGACTTCGCCAAAACAGGCGAAACAAATTGCTATCAATATTTTCGAAGGAATGGTGGCTATCGATCCGGGAAACCGGGAATATTACTACCAGAATTTGCAGAAACTGTTTGATGAGATTGCCCGTGTTGATCACGAGGTAAGTATGAAACTGGATCTCATCAAAGGGAAGCGGTTCCTGATTTTTCACCCGTCGCTGGGCTATTTGGCGCGCGACTACGGACTGATTCAGGAATCCATCGAATTTGAAGGGAAGTCGCCATCGCCGAAGCACATGCAGGAAATTGTGGAGCAGGCCCGAAAGCAGCACATCAAGTTGATTCTAATTCAAAAGCAGTTTGACAAGGCGGACGCCGAAACCATTGCGAAAGAAATTCACGCCGATGTGGTGCAAATCGACCCGCTGGATGAGGATTGGCCGAAAGAAACACTCTCCATTGCGGCCAAGCTGTTCGACAGTCTTTGGTGAACCTCTCCCGTACAGGGTTGTTACTTCACTGTTTAATTGCTAATTTCATTTCTTACTGACGGACATTCCATCAGAGAATGATCCGGCGGTTGAAACGGAAACGAATATACATGGAAAGTCTCCTCGAAATACGCAATATGTCGGCAGGTTACGACAAGAAAGTCGTGCTTAGCGATGTAAACCTGACGGTCAATCCCGAAGATTTTATCGGGGTGATTGGCCCCAATGGCGGCGGAAAAACCACCTTGCTGAAAACATTGCTGGGCTTGTTGCCGCCTATTAAAGGGGAAATCGTTTTCAACGAATCGATGCGGGAGGGCGACCATCATCACATTGGTTACCTGCCGCAAGTGAACCGGATCGACAAGAAATTTCCCATTACGGTATTTGATGTGGTGCGGAGCGGACTGATGTCGCGTAAGCGATTAACAGGGCGTTATTCCCGTGAGGAGAACGAACGGGCGTCATACTTGCTGGAAGAGATGGGGATTTCCGCTTTGCGAAAAAAGGCCGTTGGCGAATTGTCGGGCGGACAATTGCAGAGGGTGTTGTTGTGTCGTGCGCTGGTGAACCGGCCCCGGTTGCTCATTCTCGACGAACCCAACACGTACGTGGATAATCAGTTTGAGCGCGAATTGTACGAACGTTTGCGTATCCTGAATAAGGATATGGCCATTTTGCTGGTCTCGCACGATGTGGGTACGATTACTACGTACGTAAAAACCATTGCCTGTGTGAACCGCACACTGCATTATCACCCATCGAATAAAATATCAACCGAACAACTGGCGGCATACGAATGTCCGATTCAGATTATCTCGCACGGACAAATACCGCACACCGTTCTCATGCAACATGATCACTAATGGATAGCCTGATTTCAATTTTTCACTTCGGATTTTTCCAGAATGCCTTCTGGGCGGCACTCATGGCAAGCATTACCTGCGGGCTGGTGGGAACTTATATTGTTTCGCGACGCATTGTTTTTATCAGTGGCGGTATTACGCACGCTTCGTTTGGCGGCATTGGCCTGGGATATTTTCTGGGCATCAACCCGATTCTGGGAGCACTGATATTTGGCGTGTTGTCGGCTCTGGGCATCGAGTTTTTTACCCGCAAGGCGGATGTGCGCGAAGATTCGGCTATCGCGATGTTGTGGGCGTTCGGCATGGCGATCGGTATTATTTTCGTCTACCTGACGCCGGGTTATGCGCCCAACCTGATGAGTTACCTTTTCGGGAATATCCTGACGGTTTCGCACGCCAACCTTCTTTTTATGGGACTGATTGCGCTGGTCGTAATTGGTTTTTTCATCGCCTTCTTCCGGATGATTTTGTTTGTATCGTTCGACGAAGAGTTTGCCCTGACCAATAATGCGCCGGTGCGGTTGTTCAACCTGGTGCTGATTAGTTTGGTGGCGCTAACTATCGTGATGAATATCCGTGTGGTCGGCATCATCCTGGTGATGTCGCTACTGACCATTCCACAGGCTATCGCGAATATCTTTACCCGTAACTTCGGTAGCATGATGATTCTGTCGGTGATTTTTGCCTTTATTGGTTCCATGGCCGGACTACTCTTTTCCTATTCCTTCAATATTCCTTCCGGTGCTGCCATCATTTTTGCGCTGGTCATCCTCTTCGGAATTCTGAAACTGATTTCGGTAGGACTGAAACGAGTCGGAAAAAAATTCGCTTTACCCCGGGTCTGAAGAGACCGAAACTTTCTGCGTTTTTTCGCGCCCTGATGGTAGGGGAACAAAAACCGCCTGCGTTTTTTCATGCCCTGACTCTGGGGGAACAAAATCTGTCTGCGTTTTTTCGTGCCCTGATGCCAGGGGAACAAAATCCGTCTGCGTTTTTTCATGCCCTGATGCCAGGGGAACAAAAACCGTCTGCGTTTTCTCATGCCTTGACGCCGGGGGGACAAAAACCGTCCGCGTTTTCTCATGCCCTGATGTCAGGGGAACAAAAAGCGTCCGCGTTTTCTCATGGCCGGATGTCAGGGGAGCAAAAACCGTCTGCTTTTTTTCGCGCCGTAACATTGTGAGAGGCAGGTTTTCAAAGATTTCTCTTTTCCAATTCAACTCCGTGATAACCTTTCCGGCGAAAGCCGGATAAACCATTCTTCTCCCCCAATTAATTTGGGGGTTGGCATGCTTAAGTCGAACCAGAACCCCGAAGTGGGTTGAATAAATGAAAAAGGCTGCCTACCAAAGACAGCCTCTTCCTTATATTTTAGTGTTAGGATAACGATTACTCACCATTACCCTTGCCGAACATCATGGGCTCGTCGGTGGCACGGGCTTTTTTCTCCCAGGCTTGAGGAATTACTTTCCAGTTTTCCGGGTTAACCGGTGTGTAGGTTCCCTGTTTCTCCAGCCACTTCATCATGTAAAAGCGCAAATCCTTTTCGGTAGTGCTGATGCGCCGCGCATTCAACTCGTCATGCGGGATACCGGCTCCCTCTTCGAGGTGACCGCCGCCGCCATTTCCCCGGTAGGAATTAATCGCCACTTTGTAGATGTGGTTTTCCCGGAAGGGCGTTCCGTCCGACATGGAGATGATGTGTACGCGGTGACCGGCCGGTTTGCGCACATCAACGGTGTACTTGATGCCGCCCGCCGAATCGAAATTGAAATACGGCTTGGCCAGTGAGTAGGTGCCGCGACCTTTGTTCTCCATCAGGTGACCCTCTTTGTCCTTGCGGAAATTGATGAGGTGGTCATCGGGGCTTTTCATGGTGTTGAACCAACCGGCATACGAATATTCCAGGTATCCTTTGATTTCCTTCCCGGAAAGCTTCATCGTGTACAGCAGGTTCTCGTATTTGTACAGGCGGAACATGTCGCGGACGTACAGCTCGCCTTTTTTCAGTTGCGTGTCGAAAATGGTGGGAGCCGAAAGGGAGATGTCCGCGCCGCTCTGCGCCAGCTGTACTTTGTGGATGAGTCCCATAAAGCTCGAGCTACCAAAGAAAGCATCGCGGGTGTCGATTTCGGCTGTGAGTTTAGCCACCGGCTGGTTCACCCATTTTTTCACTTCGTTCACAAACGGCTTAAAGTGCGCCATGTATTCCGGATCGGGCTGGTAGTTTTTGGAATGCTTCACTTCCGAAGTGATTTCCTTCTTCCAGGTTTTGTCGGAGCTGTCGTAAGTCAGCTTCATTTTGGCGACCGGAAATTCGCGTGCGTGGGCTTGGGGTCCCATGACGAGCACCTTCTTGCCGGCTGTGTTGGTTACCCACTTGTTCCATTCGCGGTGATCGTGACCGGCAAAAACAATGTCGAAGCCGGGTACCTGTTCGGCTACCAGCGCTGATGCATTTTCGTTTTTGTACGTCTTGGCAGACGTTCCGCCGTACGTGTAATCGACGCCCGAGTGGAACAGGCCAATCAGCACATCGGGATGCTCTTTTTCCTGTATAATCTTCACCCACTTGCGGGCGGTTTCAATCATGTCTTCAAACTCCATCCCTTTCCAGATTTTCTCCGGAAGCCAGTACGGAATGTGCGGGGTAATCATGCCCAGGACGGCAATCTTCACGCCCTCTTTCTCGATGATGGTGTAGGGCTTAAAATACGGTTTCCCGTCGTCGGTACGGACGGCGTTAGCGGCCAGCCACGGCATGTGCATTTCGCTGCGCACCTTGTCGTACACGTGATGTCCCGCTTCGATGTCATGGTTGCCCACGGTGGCGGCGTCGTACTTCATGAAATTGTACACCCGTGCCACGATGTTAGTGCTATCGGGCTGCAGGAAATTTGAGAAATATACGTCGGGTTCTCCTTGCAGAATGTCGCCGTTATCGAGCAATATTACATCCTGGTCGGGTTTGGCCCGCTCGGCTTTCACGTAGGAATAGACGGATGCCAGCGAATGATTGGCGGTCGTATCGGTCATAAAATTCCACGGGAATAGGGAACCGTGTACATCACTGGTTTCGATGAATTCGAGGTTGACGGTTTTCTTCTGGCAGGAAGAAAGGAGAAGCGTGAGCGAAAGAATCAGCAGCAGGTACCTTCCGCGCGCAAGATGTTTCCAGTTCATAATTGAATTTTCGATGAATTTGAAATGTAAATATAGTAAAGGGTTGGAAAGGGGAAATGTTTAGGGAGGGTATACAATAAATTGGCGGCAAAACTTGTAATTAGTCGTATAAAACAAAAAACCCGAAGTCAATGACTTCGGGTTTCTCTTTTGTAGCGGGAACTGGACTCGAACCAGTGACCTCCGGGTTATGAGCCCGACGAGCTACCAACTGCTCTATCCCGCAATGTAGGCGTTGAGTATGTTTCTCAAACGCGGTTGCAAATATAGATGAGTTTTTGTCTCCTTCCAAATAATTTGGTGAAAAAACATTCCCGCTGGCCGCACTTCCCGGTGTTGTATATTGACGATGAAGCGGTAACCGCAAATAAAAAATTTCTCCTTTTTCTTATTAACTTTGGCAACCAGAGAAAACAGGACGGAATGATTACGGAAAACCAGAAGAAGCGCCTTCGCTATAAGATGAAGAATCCCTTGCGGATGGTGATTTTTAACGACCAGAACCTGCATACACTTGGGCAGTTTCGGTTTACGCCTCAATCGTTATTTATGTTAGTTGCCTCGGCGGTGATTGTGCTGATTGTCGGTGTTATTTTACTCATTGCTTTTACGCCGTTGCGGGAATATATTCCCGGTTATCCTACCGGTGAAATGCGTCAAACCATTGTGGAAAACGCCCTGATGGTCGATTCGCTGGAAAGTGAGCTGGCTGTGCGCGATCGCTATTTCCGCGATATCCGCATGTTGCTCGACGGACAAACACCTCCGGATGAAACCACTTCGCCCGATACCATTGTCCGGCTCGACCAGATTCATTTCAAAAAATATAATCACGACAGCCTTTTCCAGGAACAACTGTCGCGCGAACAATTTAATCTCTCTCTGAATAATAACGCTCCCGCCCATACGCGTGGCATTTCGGAGCTGCTGTTCTTTCCACCCGTCAATAACGGAGTTATAACCAATCATTTTGATGCGGCCAGCGGCCATTTTGGTGTCGATGTGGTGGCGAAGAAAAATACCCGCATTTCGTCGGTGCTCGACGGGGCGGTAGTATTTACCGGGTGGACCATGCAAACCGGATATGTGATTGAGATTCAGCACGAGCATAATCTGGTGACATTCTACAAGCACAATTCGGAGCTGCTGAAAAAGGCCGGAGACAAGGTGAAAGCCGGCGAAGCCATTGCCATTATGGGAAATACCGGAATGGAAACAACGGGACCGCATCTTCATTTTGAAATGTGGCAATCTGGTGTACCTTTGAATCCCGAAGATTACATCAATTTTTAGGCGGAACATCATGAAAAACATTGCCATACTGGGTTCAACGGGTTCCATTGGAACACAGGCGCTGGAAGTGATTGAGAAAAATCCCGACCGGTTTACTGTGGAGGTACTGACAGCCAACAACAACACGAAGTTGTTGATTGCGCAGGCGCGTCAGTTCAGACCCAATGTTGTGGTTATTGCCAACGAAGATAAATACGACGAGGTCCGCGATGCGCTGGCTTCGGAACCGATTAAAGTATATGCCGGTGCCAGTGCTGTAGCGCAGGTCGTGTCGATGGGCTCCGTCGATGTGGTGCTGACGGCGATGGTGGGATATTCAGGCTTGCTACCGACCATCAACGCGATTAATGCCGGAAAAACCATTGCGTTGGCGAACAAGGAAACGATGGTGGTTGCCGGTGAGTTAATTGTTCGGCTGGCCAACGAAAAGAAGGTGGATATCCTTCCGGTGGATTCGGAACACTCGGCCATTTTTCAGTGTCTGGCCGGTGAGTTCATGAACCCCATCGAGAAAGTTATTCTCACCTGTTCGGGCGGTCCGTTCCACGGAAGAACGGCGAAAGAATTGAGGGCAGTCACCCCGGAAGACGCGTTGAAGCATCCGAGTTGGGACATGGGCGCAAAAATTACCATCGATTCCGCCTCGTTAATGAACAAAGGCTTCGAGGTGATTGAGGCGAAGTGGCTGTTTGGCTTAAAGCCGGAGCAAATCGACGTGGTGGTGCATCCGCAGAGTATTATTCACTCGCTGGTCCAGTTTCAGGACGGCGCATTGAAAGCGCAGCTGGGCATGCCCGATATGCGGGTTCCCATTCAGTATGCTTTGGCTTATCCTGAAAGGTTAGCCAGTGATTTCCCGCGCTTCCGGTTCTCCGATTACCCCACGCTAACATTCGATACACCCGATACCGAAAATTTTCGTAATCTTGCACTTTCGTATGAGGCTTTGCATCAGGGCGGAAATATCGCCTGTTCACTGAATGCATCCAACGAAATAGCCGTAAAAGCCTTTCTGGAAAGAAAAATTGCTTTTACTGAGATGGCTTGTATCAATGAGGCAGTTATGATGAAAACTTCGTTGGTTAATGAACCTTCGTACGAAGATTATGTTGAAACCGATCGGGAAGCTCGCGCAAGGGCAGCCTTTCTGGTAAACGAAAATAGTTAAAAACGATTCGATAAAGATATTATGGTTGTTTTGGTTAAGGCGGCTCAGCTTATCCTGAGCCTTTCGATTCTGGTTGTCCTTCACGAGTTTGGACACTTTATTTTCGCCAAGCTCTTCAAGTGCCGGGTTGAAAAATTCTACCTTTTCTTCGATCCGTGGTTTTCGCTCTTCAAATTCAAAAAGGGCGAAACCGAGTACGGCGTCGGTTGGCTGCCGCTGGGTGGTTACGTGAAAATCTCGGGTATGATCGACGAGTCGATGGACAAAGAGCAGATGAAACAACCTCCGCAGCCATGGGAATTCCGTTCGAAACCGGCCTGGCAGCGTCTCTTCGTCATGATTGGTGGTGTGCTGTTCAACCTCATTTTTGCACTTTTCCTGTATGCGATGGTGCTGTATACCTGGGGTGACCAATATCTGCCTACTGCCAATGTGAAGTATGGAATTGTGACCAACCAAGCGGGTCGTGATATTGGCTTTCAAAACGGCGATAAAATTCTGAACGTAGATGGCAAAGAAGTAGCCGATTTCTCGAAAATCGTTCCAACCATCGTACTGGAAAAGGCCAGTTACGTGGAAGTGGAGCGCGACGGGAAAGATGTGAAAATTCCGATTACCCAGGAAGATATCGCCCGATTGCTGAAAACGAAAAGCGTACTGGGATTTCGGATTCCTTTCTCTCTGAATGTGACCGGCTTTCAGAAAAACTCACCGGCTCGCGATGCCGGCATGGATATAGGTGACAAGGTGGTGGCTATCAATGGTCAGCACTTCGCTTTTAATGACCAGTTCGTTAAGGCACTTAAAGGGGCAAAGGATAGAACGGTGGATGTGACCATCGAGCGAAATGGCGAAACCAAAACATTGCCGGTTGCGATTGGCGACAACGGAATGATGGGGGTGCAGTACAATATGGGCGACCTTCGGAAAGAGTTCAAGTTCAAGACGCTTACCTATGGATTCTGGCAATCCATCCCGGCCGGTGTAACCAAAGGTTTTAACACCATTGATAATTATCTTAAACAATTCAAGCTGTTGTTTCAGCCCGAAACGAAAGCGTACGAATCGTTGGGCGGATTTATCGCTATTGGCAATATCTTCCCCAGCATTTGGGACTGGCAGTCCTTCTGGAATCTGACGGCTTTCTTGTCCATCATTCTGGCGGTAATGAATATTTTGCCCATTCCGGCACTCGACGGGGGGCACGTATTGTTCCTGTTATACGAAATCGTGTCGGGCCGTAAACCCAGCGATAAATTTCTGGAGTACGCTCAGATTGCCGGCATGGTGATTCTGTTCGCGCTGCTGATTTTCGCCAATGGAAACGACATTATCAAATTATTTAGAGGGTAGCGTGTCATTTCCTATGTGTGAAGAACATCGTATGAAAAAAATTCTAAATTTGTAACCAAACCTTTAAAACATGACATTATGAACTTATTCGTGATAGCAGGGTTCATTGGCCCGCAGGAAATCATAATCATACTGGTCATTGTTCTGCTTCTGTTCGGAGGTAAGAAGATACCGGAATTGATGCGCGGCCTTGGGAAGGGCATGAAAGAGTTTAAAAACGCCACCAGTGATGAGGGCGAGACAGAAGAAAAGTCGAAGAAGGAAGACAAATCAAAAGAGACACTCAAAGAGTAGTCTGGAGAATATTCAGACCAATACAATACAGAACCCTGGTTCAAATGAGCCGGGGTTTGTTCGTTGATATTCTTTAACTTTTTTTACTAGAATGATTTTGTTAATTTCGAATTAACCATTGTATCATGTAGTAAGACAATGTTTGGTAACCAATTCAGCCTCGACCTCACTAATTTTTTCCCCGGAAACGGGGGTTGAATGGAGGTTTCGTCGAAAGGTTGTTTTGTTAGTTTTTATACGAAACGACAATAAATCTAAAATATAGCGTATCATGAAGAAGATACTATTTCAACTGACTGTCATCTTTGCTTTGGGAGCAATACTTTCCTCCTGCTCGGGAGACAGTAATCCAGTAATGAAAAATGCTACCGGAAAACCAGGTGAAACCATTGTAGTAATTCCCAAGAACTACTGGAAAGGCGCTGTGGGAGACACCATCTTTCACTTCCTGGCACAGCCTGTAGCTGATTTGCCTAAGGATGAGCCAATGTTGAATGTGGTGCATATTCCGCCGGAAGCTTTTAGTGAGATTTTCAAAACCGGTCGGAATATTCTGCTGACGAAGATTAGTCCATCGGTAAAGGAGCCTTCTATCAAGATACAGCGAAATGTTTGGTCGAAACCACAGCTGATTGTTACCGTACAGGCGCCTGATGAAAAGAGTTTTGTTGACTTCTTTGCCAAAAGAGGGAATGATGTTGTAAGCATCTTTGTGAAAGGCGAGCGGGATCGGTTGATGAAAATGTATGCTGACCGGAAGTTTAAAAACGAAGCGGTTGCCAGCCGGATGGAGAAAGAACATCATTTCACCATTAATGTGCCAAAAGGATTTGCGGTTTCGGTTGATACCACCAATTTTGTTTGGATCCGTTATGAAACCCCGAATATTAGTCAGGACGTAATTGCATACTGGTATCCGTATACATCCGATAGTACGTTTACCAAAAAATATTTACTGGATAAGCGGGATTCAGTGGTGAAGAAGAATGTTCCCGGCCCTGATCCGGGTACTTATATGACTACCGAGCGGCTGATACCGGTACTTTTCCGTGCCTTCAAACTCAATGGTAATTACACCGCCATGATGAGAGGTTTATGGAAGGTTCATGGTGGCTTTATGGGAGGGCCTTTTGTTAGCATTTCAACACTTGATCCGGTCCGTGGTCGTGTACTTACTCTGGAAGGTTTTGTTTATGCGCCCAAGATGGATAAACGGGAATTGATGAGACAGATGGAGGCGATGATCTATTCGGTACGTTTCCCCGATCAAGCGAAGAATGACAGGATTAACCGGATGGCTGAGATGGGCAATGACACTGAGGCAACGCCGGCAGATTCAGCTTCGACGAAATAATTCCAAAAGGAGATATAATACAAGAAGAGGCGGAAATACTGAATTTCCGCCTCTTTGTTTTTATGGTAACTGTATTAAAGTTTCATTGTTATGCCGGCTGCAGTTCGGGAACCATTTCCGGTAACTGAACATGTTCGTAAGCTTGATTACGCAGCTGAGGACGGAAGCCCGCATCGATAATCGACTGCTGAATACCTTTGGCATTCATCTGGTACGATGCTCCTGCTGCAGAAACCACATTTTCCTCAATCATGATAGAACCCATGTCGTTGGCTCCGGCTTGCAGACAAAGCTGTGCCGTATCTCTTCCAACGGTCAGCCACGAAGCCTGGATGTTGGTCACATTGTGCAACATGATGCGTGCAACGGCAATCATCCGGACATATTCCATTGGCTCAATCGGAGTGACTTCAATATTTTGGTAAAGTTCGGTGTCTTCGAGCATAACAGGCCACGGGATGAAAGCCGTGAATCCGTCGCTTCCTTCCGGCCTTTCTTCCTGAACGTCGCGAAGCTGGGTCAGGTGTTCAATTCGTTCCCTGTTGGTTTCGATGGTTCCGAACATCATGGTGGCCGAAGTGACCATCTTCAGTTTGTGGGCTTCACGCATCACATCGAGCCACTCCTGGGTATTGCACTTTCCGGGTGATAAGATACGGCGAACACGGTCCGAAAGAATTTCGGCACCCGCTCCGGGCAAACTATCCAGTCCTGAATCCCGCAATTGAATGAGTGTATCGCGGAAACTCAAACGTGAGCGTTTGGCGATGTGTGCCACTTCGGGTGGTCCCAGCGAGTGCAGTTTCACTTCCGGATAACGGCGTTTCAACTCACTAAACAGGTCGGTATAAAACTTGATACCATACCGCGGGTGCATTCCGCCCTGAAGCAACAACTGATTACCACCTTGTTTGAGCATTTCCTCAATCTTTTCGGAATACTCTTCAATGGTGGTAGTATACGTATCCTTATCGCCAATATCGCGACGGAAATTACAGAAATTACAGTGGGCCACACACACGTTGGTGGTATTTACATTCCGGTCGATAATCCAGGTTACCACGTTGCCGGGCACCTTCTTCTTCCGCAATTCATTTGCTACATGCATCAACTCCGGTGTGGGAGCATGCTCATACAGCAGCAATCCTTCATCAACGGTCAACGCCTCAAAGTTTAAGGCTTTTTGGTATATTGATTCGAAATTCATGTAGTAATAATTTGGCGTAAAGGTACTAATTTTCAAATACGATAATCGCTGATGTTTACGGCTATCCTTTTCAAAAGGATTCAACCTTTTTCGGGCAATAATGTTGCATCAGTAAATTAAAATCTTCGAAATGGAACTGAAAAGACAAAACGAATACGACAGTAATAATCTGGTATACATATTAAAAGAGGTGTCGGAGCTGGCCTTGCTTCCGCTTAGCGAAAAAGAAAAAAAATATGCCCAAAAAAGGCTGGAAGACAAATCGGAATTGATTTCCATTAACCGAATGGACGGCTGGATTTTTCTGGTAGCGCCTAAACGGGATAAGGGTGAAGAGGTTTTTTTCGAACAATGCCGGAAAAAAGGAAGCGAGCTAGCGATACTGGCTTCGGGAGAAAAGCTGGAAGAACTTGGCATATCGGGTACCGAAACGCAGGCTGTTCTGGCTGTCGCCGAAGGAGTGGCATTAAGCGCCTACCGGTTCCTGAATCATTTTACCGATAAAAAAGGGAAAGAAACTTCCTTGCAAAGTTTGTCGTTGATTGCCGAAAATCTGAATGATGCAGATGTGACGGAACTGGCTAACCTGGTGAAAAGTGTTTATAAAACGCGCGACCTGGTGAACGAGCCGCTTTCGCATATGAATGCCGAACGGCTGGCGGCATCTTTTCAGGAAATGGGAAATGAAGCAGGAATAACGGTGGACATTCTGCATAAGCAGAAAATCGAGTCGCTGAAAATGGGCGGTTTGTTGGCGGTCAACAAAGGAAGTGTCGATCCTCCCACCCTTACCATCATGGAATGGAAACCGGAAAATCTGGTGAATGAGAAGCCCATTGTTTTGGTTGGGAAAGGCGTGGTTTACGATACGGGAGGTATGAGCCTTAAACCGACGCCTAATTCGATGGACTATATGAAATCGGATATGGCCGGAGGTGCAGCTGTTGGAGGTGCCATTTATGCGGCCGCGCTGAATCGTTTGCCGCTGCACATTATCGCCCTGGTGCCGGCAACCGATAATCGCCCGGATGGAAATGCCTACGTTCCCGGAGATGTGATTACCATGTACAGCGGCAAAACCGTAGAAGTACTCAACACCGATGCCGAAGGTCGTTTGCTGTTGGCCGATGCGTTGAGCTATGCAAAGAAGTTTGAGCCGGAACTGGTGATTGATGCAGCTACATTGACCGGCTCAGCGGCCGTTGCGCTGGGTCAGTACGGAGTTGCGGGCATGGGAACGGCTAAAGCGGAAGTATTCCAAGAACTTCAAAAGGCTGGGCATGAGGTTTATGAAAGGGTGGTTGAGTTTCCTTTCTGGGACGAGTACGGCGAACTGCTGAAATCGGATATCGCTGACTTGAAAAACCTGGGACCGCGTGAGGCCGGAATGATTACCGCCGGGAAATTTCTCGAAAACTTTGTCGACTATCCGTGGATTCACCTCGATATTGCCGGAGCCGCATTCCTGATGCAGCCAGACAGTTATCGTGGAAAAGGAGCTACTGGTACCGGGGTGCGCCTGCTTTACCGTTTCCTGAAAAATATGGTTGATTGATATGCTCTGAAACCTCTATAAAATCGCGGGCTATTCAGGGATATACCGAAGAAAAGTTTAAATTTGACCATCCTTTCCCCTCTGGGGAATTGTTGAAAATCTAACATTTAGGCAAGACTATGAAGCAACATATTGTCAAAGTCGGTATTACGCACGGCGACATCAACGGAATTGGTTATGAGGTTATAATGAAGGCATTGCTGGACAACCGTATCATGGAAAACTGTACTCCCATTGTTTACGGTTCGCCCAAGGTTGCTGCTTATCACCGAAAGGCATTAGATATTAATAGTTTTAGTTTCAATCATATCAACAGTGCTGATGAAGCAGTGCCCAAGCGGCCCAATATCATTAACTGCATCGATGAGAATATCCGGGTGGAGCTCGGAAAATCGACTAAAATGGCTGGTGAAGCCAGCTACATGGCACTCGAAGCTGCCGTCAAGGATATTAAGGACGGGAAAATTGATGTGCTGATTACAGCTCCTATCAACAAGGAGAATATTCAGTCCAACGTCTTTCATTTTCCGGGGCACACCCAATACCTGGCGGAAGAGTTTAAGGTGGACGATCACCTCATGCTGATGGTGAGCAACGACTTGAAGGTGGGGATTGTCACCGAACATATTCCGTTGTCGAAGGTAGCATCGACGATTACGGCCGAGATGATTCTCAGTAAACTTCGGGTGCTGAACCGGACGTTGACGGAAGACTTCACCCTGCACAAGCCTCGTATTGCTGTTCTGGCACTGAATCCACATGCCGGCGATCATGGTTTGATCGGTGACGAAGAGGAGCGGGAGATCATTCCGGCGATTAAAGCAGCCACTGAAGAGGGAATTATTGCCATGGGCCCTTATCCCGCTGATGGATTTTTCGGTTCTTCCGATTACAAAAAATTTGATGCGATTTTGGCGATGTACCACGATCAGGGATTGACTCCCTTCAAGCTGGCTTCGTTTGAATCGGGTGTGAATTTTACGGCAGGCTTGCCGATTGTTCGGACTTCTCCGGGACACGGAACGGCTTACAGTCTGGCAGGTGAAGGTATTGCTTCGGAAGATTCGTTCCGGAATGCCATGTACCTGGCCATCGACCTGTTCATGAACCGGGAGGAGTATAAAGAGTTTTCGAAAGATCCGTTGCAGAGCCAGGAGGTCGATCGAAGCGGGGGAGAGTGATTCCACTCCCCGATTCCATGAATTAACTTGAATGAACGCAAAGGATGTACGAATACATCAAGGGAAATATTACTGAACTAACGCCTGCTTCGGTCATTGTTGAGGCCGGAGGTATCGGGTACTTTATCAGCATTTCACTAACGACCTATACCCGTTTGAACGGACGGGAAAATGTGACGGTTTTTCTTCAGCAGATCGTTCGCGAAGACGCTCATCTCCTCTATGGTTTTTCCGACCGGGATGAGCGTGAACTCTTCAGGTTACTGATATCTGTAAACGGCATTGGTGCCAATACAGCTGTCATGATGCTTTCATCGTATCAACCGGAACAGCTGAGAGAGGCCATTGCTACCGAAAATGTGAATGTACTCAAAAGTATCAAAGGCATTGGCGCCAAAACGGCGCAGCGGGTTATCATCGATTTGAAGGATAAAATCGGTAAATCATCAGAATCAGTGCAGGTTTTCGATAAAGCAGACAATACCACCCGCGAGGAAGCGTTATCTGCTTTAGTAATGCTAGGGTTTAACAAACGGGCTATCGAAAAAGCACTCGACCGGATTTTTTCCGACAATCCGGGTGTTTCTGTTGAAGAAACGATTAAAATTGCGCTGAAAAATCTTTGAGGGCTCCGTTTCCCTGTATTTTTGCGGATAAAATTTGTAGTAGCTGGTGTTGAGAAGGTACCGCAGATATGTACTGGCTATTTTCATGCTGATTATCGTTGCTTCCATTATTGGTAACAGCGATGCGTCAGTCAGAATGGGAAGAGCAGTTAGGTGGAATAATGCTGGTCCGGTTAAAGAAGAAGGTGATACGCTTGCCGTTGATACCATCGGGAAATTACCCTATCCCTTCCGGGATAAAGGCCCCTTCGGAAATTCAGGACAACAGGATTCATCCGCCTTGTATCTTCACGATCCTTCTAATATGAAGAAGGAAGTGGAGTACGACCCTGAAACCGGTGACTATGTTTTTTACGACCGGATTGGCGACTTCAACTACCGGTTACCACGCACCATGTCGTTGGAAGAGTACCGTAACTGGGATTTTCAGGAATCCATCAAACGTTACTGGCGACAACGAATGGCGCAACAATCTTTCGAACAGCAATCGCAACTTATTCCACAGCTCAAAATCGGGGGAGAGTCCTTCAACAAAATATTCGGTTCCAACACAGTGAGTATCCGCCCGCAGGGGTATGTGGAGCTTAGCCTTGGAGTGCAAACCAACCGCATCGATAATCCGTCTATTCCCGAAAGGATGCGAAAGACCACAACATTCGACTTCAACGAGAAGGTGAACATGAATGTGGTGGGAAAAATTGGAAGTAAGCTGGACATGCGGGTAAATTACAATACCGAAGCGACTTTCGATTTCGAGAATAAAATGAAGCTTAATTATACCGGTGACGAGGACGAAATAGTGAAGAATGTGGAAGCCGGTAACGTATCGATGCCGCTTACCGGTTCGCTGATTACCGGCGGAACCAATCTTTTCGGGGTGAAAACTGATTTGCAGTTTGGCAAACTTTCCGTTTCAACGATATTTTCACAACAGAAGGGAGAGACCAAAACCATCGAGACGGAAGGTGGAGCGCAGAAAACGAAGTTCAAGATTGATGTAACCGATTACGATGCCAACCGGCACTTCTTCCTCGGGCAGTATTTTTACGATCACTACGATCAGGCATTGGCCAACCTGCCGGTTATCAATTCCGCCATTACCATCAACAAGGTGGAGGTATGGGTCACGAATAAATCAAATGATTTTAAAGAGTCAAGGAATATTCTGGCACTGACCGACCTTGGTGAGCGGGGAGCCAATCGCGAGAACCAATCCATCTCTGAATTTGGTGATACGCCCGGGCTTTCGTATCCGGAAAACGTTTATACGTTCAACGACGCCAACCAGATGTATAATTCCATGACATCTACCTATTCCGGTTTCCGGGATATTGCTCAATTGACGCAGGTGATGGCTCCGCTAGCCAGTCGTGGATTTGTTGCCGGCCGCGATTACGAGAAGATAGAGAATGCCCGCCGACTCTCTCCGTCTGAATATACTGTCAATAAGAAGCTGGGCTACATTTCGCTTAAATCGGCGTTGAATTCGGATGAGGTGTTGGCTGTTGCATATCAGTATACTGCGAACGGAAAAACCTATCAGGTTGGTGAATTTTCGACCGATGGAATTGATGCTCCCCAAACGTTGGTGTTGAAATTAATAAAAGGAACCAACCTGAATCCCAAATTCAAAAATTGGGATTTGATGATGAAAAACGTCTATAATCTGGGCGCTTATCAACTTTCAAAGGAAGATTTCAAGTTTGACGTGGAGTACCAGAACGATTCCACGGGTACCAATCTTAATTACCTGCCAACAGGTCCACTAAAGGAACAAATCCTGTTGAAAGTGATGAACCTGGATAACCTAAACAAACAAAATGATCCCTATCCGGATGGTTTGTTCGATTTTCTGGATGGCGTAACCATCGATGCAGCTACAGGACGCGTATTTTTTCCGGTAGTTCAGCCCTTTGGTTCGAACCTGAAAAAGCAGTTGGGAAGCGATCAGACAGCAATTGACCGTTACGTTTTCCAAAGCCTGTACGACGAGACCAAAACGGTGGCCGAGCAGGATGCTGAGAAAAACAAGTATCAGCTGGTGGGAAGCTACAAAGGAACTGCGAGTAACGAGATTTCGCTCAATACCATCAATGTCGCGCGCGGCTCGGTAAAAGTGACTGCCGGTGGACGCGAACTGACAGAGAATACTGATTACGTGGTCGATTACGCCCAGGGGACTGTGAAGATTATTAATCAGGGACTGCTTGAATCGGGAACGCCTATTTCGGTTTCCACCGAAAGTAGCAACTTGTTCAGTATGCAACGGAAAACGTTGTTGGGTACCCACATGAATTATGAGTTCAGTAAGGACTTTAATCTTGGCGGTACGGTGATGTATCTTCACGAAAAGCCGTTGACACAAAAAGTGAATTATGGCGAAGATCCCATTTCCAACACCATGTTGGGACTGAATGCTTCGTATAAAACTTCATCACAGCTTATTACGAATCTGGTAGATGCGCTGCCGTTTCTGGATACAAAAGCCGAATCGAAAGTGGCGGTGGACGCAGAATTTGCTCAGTTATTGCCCGGACACTCCAAGGTGATTTCGAATGAAGGTGCTGTGTATATTGATGATTTCGAGGGAACGAAAACCACCATCGACATGAAGACGCAGCATGCCTGGACCTTTGCCAGTACTCCACAGGGACAGGATATGTTTCCGGAAGGCGAACTGGTCGATAATCTGGCTAATGGTTACAACCGCGCGAAACTAGCCTGGTATGTCATCGATCCACTTTTGCAGCGGAACACGGCCACAACGCCGGAACACCTGATTCGAAATAAAGATCAGCGTTCGAGCAACTATGTGCGGGAAGTGTATCAGAGTGAGATTTATCCTGACAGACAGACACCTGTGGGACAGCCTACCAATATTCCGACACTTGATTTGGCATACTATCCTTCGGAAAAAGGCCCTTATAACTTCGATACGTATCCATCGGCTTATTCTGCGGGTGTTGCTTCTGATGGTTCGCTGAATCAGCCGGCGACGCGTTGGGGAGGTATTATGCGGCAGGTCCAAACCAGTGATTTTGAAGCGGCGAATATTGAATACATCGAGTTTTGGATGATGGATCCGTTTGCGGAAGATACGCTGCAGCAAAATCCCGGTGGCGATTTGTATTTCGATTTGGGAAATGTGTCAGAAGACATTCTTCGGGACGGAAGGAAATCGTTTGAAAACGGGTTGCCGGCCGATGGCAATTACGCGGCAACATGCGATACGACGGCCTGGGGAAGGGTTTCGCGGCAGCAGTCACTTGTCAAAGCATTCGATAATAATCCACAGGCTCGTCGTTACCAGGATGTTGGTTTGGATGGGTTGGATTCGAAGGATGAGGAGACATTCTACAAGACGTATCTCGACCAGTTAAAAGGATTGGTGAGTGACAGTGTGTTTGCGAAGTATTATGCCGACCCGGCCAACGATAATTTCCACTATTTCCGCGGAAGCGACTATGACGACGAAAGTTTGGGCATTCTTCAACGATACAAGGATTATAACAACCCCGACGGAAACTCGCCCACTTCCGATATGTCGCCGGAGCCATATAGTACGGCTGCAACTTCAATTCCGGATGCAGAAGACATCAACGATGATAACACGTTAAGTGAGAATGAATCTTATTTCCAGTATCACTTGAAGTTGGATCGGCAGGATCTGCAGGTAGGAAAAAACTTCATCGCCGACTCAAAAACAGCACGGGTTGAGTTGAAGAATGGTAAAACTTCGGAAATTACCTGGTACCAGTTCAAGATTCCGGTGAAACAACCAACCTCGACGATTGGTACTATCTCCGATTTTCGCTCCATCCGGTTCATGCGAATGTTCCTGCGTGGGTGGCAGAAGCCAGTAGTGCTGAGGTTTGCCACACTCGATTTGGTGCGCTCCGACTGGCGGATATACGAGAAAGATCTATCAGAGAACAACAGTGTTCCTTCTCCCGATACCAAATTTGAAATTTCGGCTGTTAATATCGAGGAGAATGCCAACCGGGAACCGGTGAACTATGTGCTTCCTCCGGGAATTAGCCGGGTGATTGACCCGGCCAACCCGCAAATCAGGCAGCTGAATGAGCAGTCGATGGTGCTGCGAACGCTGGATTTGCCGACCGGAGATGCCCGGGCAGCATATAAAACTACCACAGTGGACATGCGGCGGTATAAAACGCTGAAAATGGAGGTGCATGCTGAAGCAATCAAAGATCATGCGCTGAACGATGATGATCTGTCGCTCTTCATTCGCATCGGGTCGGATTACCGATACAACTACTACGAATACGAAATTCCTCTGAAACTGACGCCTCCGGGTTACTACAGTAATGATTCGCAAAACGACCGGTTCATTGTGTGGCCCGAAGCCAACCGAATGTATATCCCGCTCGATCTGTTGCCAAAATTAAAGCTCGAGCGGAATGCCAAAATGCGGCAAGCCGGTTCCCAGCTTTCGATGAATGATGTCTTTGAAAAGATTCAGAATGGTGTGAACAACAACCAGAATATCATCAAGGTAAAAGGTAACCCGAACCTGGGAGAAGTGACTTCGGTGATGATTGGTATCAGGAACAAGGATGGCAGTCCGCATCCGGGAAGTAAGTCGGTGGAAGTATGGGTCAACGAGTTGCGTCTGACGGATTTTGATGAGAAGGGCGGTTGGGCAGCCCTGGGCCGCGTTTCGGGTAACCTGGCCGATTTGGGAACCTATTCGTTTGCCGGAAGAACCAGTACGGCTGGCTTTGGAAGCATCGACTCGAAGATGCAGCAACGTAGCATGGAGGATAGTCATGAGTATGATGTTTCCACAAATCTCCAACTGGGAAAATTCTTTGGTGAGAAATCGGGTGTTCAGATACCAATGTATCTCGGCTTTTCAAAGGCTGTACAAACACCTGAATATTCGCCGCTCGATCCGGATGTGAAGTTAAAAGACGCGCTGGACGCTGCCGCAAATAAATCGGAAAGGGATTCGATCAAACGGATTTCGCAGGATTATACGACCCGTCGTAGTATCAACTTCACGAATGTGCACATCGATAAGCCCAACAAAAAAGGAAAACCCAAGGTCTATGATATTTCAAATTTCGCGGTAACCTATTCATTCAACCAGTATTATCACCGTGATATCAACACCACGAGGAATGAGACGCGTAATACTCGCATGCTGTTTTCGTACAACTACAACACACGTCCAAAGGCTGTGGAGCCCTTCAAAAATGTGAAACTATTTCGTTCGCCATGGTTCTCACTGATTCGTGATTTCAACTTTTATTATTCGCCCGAACAGATCTCTTTCCGTTCGGATATGAACAGGCGGTACAGCGAGCTACAGTACCGTAATATTACCAATCCCGATTTCATCATTCCTTCATCCTATGAAAAGGATTTCATTTGGGATCGTTATTACGATTTGCGTTACAGCCTTACCCGGAGCTTGAAGCTGGACGTTTCAGCTCAGAATACATCGAGAGTCGAGGAACCTTTGGGTGCCAGGTTAAATAAGAACCAGGATGAGTATGAGGCGCGGCGCGATACGATTATTCAGAGTATTCTCGACGGAGGTCGAAATACGCATTATCATCACACGGTGAATGCATCCTATACGTTGCCGATCAATAAAATCCCGTTACTGAACTGGACTTCGGCTTCTGCTCGCTATCAGTCAACATTCGACTGGGATACCGGGCCGATTACCAGCAGCGATTACCAGCTGGGTAATATCATCCAGAATTCGCGCTCGATGCAGTTTAACGGACAAGCGAACCTGGTTAATCTCTATAACAAGGTTCCTTTCCTGCGAAAAGTGAATCAGAAATATTCCGGCCGACGAAGAACCGGTGGAAGAAGACCTTCGCCAATGCGGCCTACCGGCGGAAATGGCAAAGAGGTCCGTTTTGCAGATAAAGGTCTTAATCTGAAGGCTGGTAAAGCCCGCTCCATTTTCCATAAACTGGGAACAAAAGAGGTGAGGGTTACTGTTACTGATGCCACTGGAAAACCCATCAATGGAGATGTGAAAGTGGTGAATGAAAACCGGGTGACCTTTACAGCACCTAAAGATTATAGCAACGCCAATGTGTTGGTTATTGGTACTCAGAAACCTTCTGCAAATATCGCCTTGAAGGTGGCAGAATACACGTCGCGTTTTCTGATGATGGTTCGCGATCTGAATATTTCCTACACACAAACCGATGGTACCGTTCTTCCGGGGTATTTGCCGAATACCAGTTATTTTGGATTGAATAATTATACTCCCGATGGCAGCACGGGTAATTCGCTGGCTCCGGGTTGGCCATTTGTATTGGGACAACAAGATCCGAATTTTGCCTGGAAAGCTATAGAGAATGGCTGGATGACCACGGACTCAGTTCAAAGCAGCCCGTACCAAATGACCCATAACAATACGCTGAATTTAAGGGCAAAGCTCGAACCGATTCCGGGATTGAAAATTGATTTGACGGCTAACCGGAGTTACTCCGAAAATTCATCGGAGTTCTATTTGTATGACGATCAGGATGGCTGGGGAGCGTTCAATAAAAACTACTACGGAAACTTTACCATGTCGGTAATCACGCTTGGTTCAGCGTTCGATAAGTTGGGAACCAGTGGTGTGCAGCAATCTTCCGCATGGGACAAATTCCGTGAATATCGGCATACGATTGCCAATCGGTTAGTCGCACAACGTGTTCCCAATTCAAATCAGGGATACGATCCAACGAAAATCGATCCGGAAACGGGTTTCCCCGATGGTTACGGACCAACTGCACCTCAGGTGTTGATACCGTCATTCTTTGCAGCTTATACGGGAACCGATCCGAATAAGGTGGCTCTCGATCCGTTCCCTTCGGCTAAACACATGATGCCGAACTGGCGGGTGCAGTATAATGGTGCCGCTAACAGTATTCCCGGTCTGAGGAACTTGATGAAAACATTGAGCATTTCACATGCGTACCGCTCTTCTTATAATGTGGGTTCGTTTATCAGTAACCTGAATTATGACCAGATTGGCGATGGTTTTAGCTATGTACGTGACTTTCAGAATAACTTCCTACCCCAAAATGATATTAATGCCATTAGTATTAATGAGTCATTCAGTCCGCTGTTTAACCTGGATGTAACCTGGCTGAATAACCTGACCACTCGTTTTGAGTACCGGAAATCGCGGAATTTAACGTTGAGTTTGACGAACAACCAGCTGACGGAGGTTTACAACAACGAAATGAGTGTTGGGCTTGGGTACCGGTTTGAAGATTTGAAGTTGTTCATTAAAACCAAGAATTCGCAAAAAACATTGAATAATGATTTGCAAATCAGGGCTGACTTTGGTTTGCGGAAGAATAAAACGGTCTTGCGGAAACTGGTGGAAGCAGATAATCAGCTCACCGCGGGCCAGCAGGCGATGACCATCAAATTATCGGCTGATTACAACTTGAGTGAGGCCTTTATTGTCCGGTTGTACTACGATCGCATCGTCAACAATCCGTTCATTTCGCTCTCTTATCCTACCGCCAATTCCAATATCGGTGTAAGCTTCCGGTTTACTTTGTCACAGTAGGTTTTCCGGTTAACCGGAAATATTTATTGCTCTGTTAATATGGTTCGCAGCGTTTTTACACTGATGAGTCCGGTTCCAAAAGCCAGTAGTATGCCACCTGTTAGCATGGTCAAATAACCCTGTAACCAGTTTTGCCATCCCGAGCAGAAAACGCCCAATGTAAATATGGCTATTGTGTAAAATAGTATCCTGAGAATAAGTTTGAAATCCGGTGTAAACCGGAAGAGATAATACACTAAAATAACCTGCGACAAAGCCATCACTGATTGCGTAATCAATGCGGCCCATGCTGCGCCGGCGGCCATCATTTTCGGTATCAGGAACAAGTTGAGGCTGAGATTCAGCATCACGCCTCCCGCGGCCAGAATGTTGAGTTGTGTCAACGTCCCTTTTGCTGTTAACAAAGTTCCGAAAATATAGGTAGTGGCTATCGAAATAAAGGTAAACATCAACAAGCCAAGGATGAGCGGAGATTGTGACGTGTGGTGGTGATATAACACCTCCATGATTTCGCGGCGGAAGAACCACGAAGAGAAAGCAAGTAATAAGGCCGGTGCAATGATCAGGAGAAATGAAAAACGCAACATCGGGCGAATGTCCTCTCGTTTTTTTAACATCCTGGAAAAGATAGGTAGCAACAGTCCGGCGAAAAGCACTCCAAAATTCGAAACTGCTTCCAACAGGCGGTATGCCTGCGCATAAATTCCGGCTTCTGTTTTTCCTTCTGATACTGGAAGCAACCGTTCAATGAGAACCGAATCTAATCGTGTATATAACGACATCAATAGAATCAGCAGTGCATATGGATAGGATTTCCGGAGAAAGATGATGAAAAAGGAACGATTGAAACTAAGTTTGATATGCCCGGAATAGTGTTTCACAACACCGAAAATGATGATAGAAGCCAGCAGATAGGAAAAAGTCTGAATGTAAACAAACCACTCAATTTGCATGGTATGGCCGGTTACATTGGTAAATAGAATAATGCTGCAAAATAAAATCATTAATGTACGATCGAGTATCGATAAGAGGCTATCCGTCCGGAACAGATGGAGTGCCGTTAAATTGGAACGGAAGTAGAGACTGAAGGATATGAAGATCTGATTCAGAATCAGGAATAGCAACAATGAAATTTGTTTGGCTGAATAGCCGATGATGAGGGCTACTATCATAGAAATAATGGCATAGACAGTAGCCAGTATAATTTTCAGGCCCGAAACATTGGCCAGGTGTTTATTCAGAAGCTGCGTGTGGCGGGCAATGTTCCGGTTATTGTAATTGGTAATTCCCAGGTCGGGAATCATGTTAAGTAACAAAGTGAAATTGAGCAGAGAAAAATAGAATCCGTATGATTCGGCTCCAACCATGTTTTGTACCGTACGGTCTATCCCGAATATCCAGAATGGCTTAATCAGTAGATTCAGGACGATCAGCAGAATCAGGTTGGTGACGAATTTCTTTTGCAAGGTTAATGGTTTTGCTTTAATTCAAAATTAATAAATTTTCTGTGCGAGGTTAGCTTAGGATAAATACCTTTGCTGTTTAAGCAATTCTATTTAACGGAATATGAATATTGTTGTGAATACAAGGTTGTTGCTTCCCGGAAAACTGGAAGGAATCGGTCGGTTTACGCATGAAACCCTGCGTAGAATCACGGCTAGCCATCCGGAACACCGGTTTTTCTTCCTTTTCGATCGACCTTATTCACACGAGTTTATTTATAGTTCGAATGTTACGCCGGTCGTTTTTGGCCCTCAGGCACGTCATCCGTTGCTTTGGTATTTGTGGTTCGAAAGAGTTGTTCCGCGCGTGCTGAAGGGGTTGAATGCTCATTTGTTTTTATCGACTGACGGATTTGCTTCGCTGCGAGCAAAAGTCCCGCAAACATTGGTGATACACGATTTGAGTTTTGAGCACCGCCCTCAGGATTTGCAGTTGTCTCATCGCTGGTTTCAGCAATATTTTGTTCCGCGTTATGCAAGAAAAGCCGAACGACTGGTCACTGTATCCTCATTTTCCCGGGACGATCTGGTTCGAAAATACCATATGCGGGAGGGGAAAATTGATATCGTTCCCAACGGCGTTAGCGAGATGTTTCAACCGTTATCTGGACCGGCTATCCGGAACGTTAGAGAAAAATATACGGGGGGTCGCCCCTATTTCCTTTTTGTTGGTGCCCTCCAGCCACGCAAAAATGTTGTAGGTCTTTTGCTCGCCTACGAACAATTTTGCCGGCAAACCGATGAAGAGGTCGATCTGCTAATTGTTGGCGGAGCGATGCATAAAACCCGTGAAATTGTTAAAACGCATCGCTCAATGAAATGTGGAAATAGGGTTCATTTTACAGGGCGTGTACCCGATGTGGAATTGGTACAATTGATGGGAGCTGCATTGGCTTTGACATTTGTTCCTTTTTTCGAGGGCTTTGGCATTCCGGTTATCGAAGCGATGGCTGCCGGCATTCCGGTTATTTGTTCCAATTCATCGTCATTGCCCGAAGTGGGCGGAGAATCGGTTTGTTATGCAACTCCGGAATCTGTTGATGACATTGCTGAAGCGATGATGAAGGTTTATACGGATCAGGATTATGCCGGAGACTTGATAATGAGTGGAAAAGAGCGATCGGAAAGTTATACCTGGGAACACTCGGCTAAATTATTATGGGAATCCATGATGAAAACGGTAGAAACTCCTTCCTGAAAAGGGAATTCATTATTTTTGAAACATGCTTGCATCGTTTTTACATGAGGGATTGGTTGAAGCTGGTTGTGATGAAGCCGGACGGGGTTGCTTGGCCGGACCAGTGTTTGCTGCAGCTGTTATCCTGCCTGCCGACTTCCGGAATGAGTTGCTGAATGATTCGAAGCAGCTAACAGAAAAAAACCGGTACCTACTAAGGGAAGTTATTCAAAAGGAAGCCATTTCCTGGGCCGTCGGTTCCTACGATAATACGGAAATTGACGAGGTCAATATTCTCAATGCCTCTATCTTTTCAATGCACAGGGCGTTGGCTCAGTTGAAAGTCAAACCGGATCATATTTTGGTCGATGGTAACCGCTTCAAGCCTTACCAGGATATTCCCCATACCTGTGTGGTAAAAGGCGATGGAAAGTATTTGTCAATTGCCGCTGCTTCCATTTTGGCGAAAACCTACCGGGATGATTTTATGCTTGCACTTCATCAGGAATACCCTTTTTATGCATGGAAACAGAATAAGGGCTATCCGACGAAAGCTCACCGCGAAGCGATCAAACAATACGGTATCACTCCATATCATCGCAAATCATTCCGGTTAACCGATGACCAGCTTTCTCTTAAATTTTGAAAGGATATTAAGTTAGTCTGCTCGAACTAACATAGGGAGCATACTAAATGCACTTCGCATCATGTGCGTGGCATTTTGTTTTGCAATGGTAGACCAAACCGCAAGCGGGGCGGATATTGTTCTGGTTTTCATTTTTCACTATCTTGAAGCAATAAGCTTTTCCCTAACTTAATTTCCTTTCCGTATGGATCAATTTTCGCTTTTTCGCAAGCCGATTACCTGGGTGATACTTGTGCTTCTTTCACTGGGTAGTGGAATCTTTGTTTACCGGAATTTTGAGAAAGCCAATCCGCTCGTACATGTCGATATTACCATGTCGCGCGATTCTGCACTGGCGATGGCTTCCAGGATGTCGCAGAAATTACGAATTGGTCCCGAGCGCTTTCGGCAGGCAGCCAGTTTTACCAACGATTACCGATTCCAGAACTACATAGAGCTGGAAGGCGGCGGTCTCGATACTTTTTCGGTGGTGATGCAGCGGGGAGATTACCATCCGTATCGGTGGGTAGTTCGGCAATTTCACGAATATAACCCACGGGAAGTAATGTTTCGGTTTACACCGGAAGGAAAACCATACGGATTTAAGGAAACACTTCCGGAGGATTTTAAAGGGGCAGCTTTGGATTCAGCCCGTGCCCGGTATGTTGCGGAAGAATCAGCAGAAAAGGACTGGTACGCGAATCTGGCTGATTATCATTTGGTGGAGCACTCCATTGAGGTTCTTCCCAGTGAACGAATCGATCACACCTTCGTATACGAGAATGATAAAAAGAGTATTGCCGACGGGAAATATCGGCTGAGGTTGGTCGTGAGCGGTGACCGGTTAACGGAATTGACTTGGTTTGTGAAAATTCCGGAAGCCTTCGACCGGAAATACGAGGAGATGCGCTCATCGAACACCACGCTATCTTCCATTGCCACGTTACTGATGGCACTGCTTTATGGTCTGGGTGGTATCGTAATTGGTTTGTTCTTCCTCATGAAAAGGAGCTACGTTTTATGGCGGAAAGCATTTATTTGGGGATTTTCCATTTGTTTCTTTTCGGTATTCCTGGTAGAGGCTAATCAGTTTCCGTTATCCTGGCTATACTACGAAACGTCGACCTCGGCTTCCAATTTTATTGCCAGGACGCTTCTTTATGGATTCTTGAGCGCCATCGGAATGGGAGCTTTGGTCAGTTTGTCAATTACCGCCGGCGAAGGTATGGGACGTATCGCCTTTCCGCGCCACGCTCAATTTTGGCATGTTTGGTCAAAGCGAGCGGGTAGTTCCAAACTGATTCTCGGACAAACATTGGGCGCATACCTTTTTATGGTAATTGTGCTGGCATTTGATGTTGCATTCTATATGTTTACTACCCGGAATTTAGGATGGTGGAGCCCGGCGGGAACACTTTCTGATCCGGATATTCTGGCTACTCCATTTCCCTGGCTAAGCCCGTTTTCAATATCGTTGCAGGCTGGTTTCTGGGAGGAAGCGATGTTTCGTGCCATTCCACTGGCAGGTATCGTTTTGCTTACGCGAAACTGGAAAAGCCATCGCTTCTGGGTGATTTTGGTGCTTATTTTGCAAACGGTAGTATTTGGATTGGGACATGCCAATTATCCCAATCAGCCATCGTATGCACGTGTTGTTGAAATGCTGGTACCGTTTGTGATCTTCGGGATTATATACCTGCAGTTTGGATTACTCCCGGTAATCATCACACATTATACGGTGGATGTTTTCTGGATCTCTCTGCCTCTCTGGGTTGCGAGTTCTCCAGGAATTTGGATCGACCGACTCATCATTGTTTTATTGTTTCTGACTCCTCTGTTCATCGTCTTGTTCTTCAGGGTACGAAATAAAAAATGGACCGAGTTGCCGGATACTTATCGAAATTGGGCGTGGCGGCCTCCGGAAGCGAGCGAAGAAGAACCGATTCACAGGTCAATGTCACCTTTTGCTGTTGAAACAGGCTCAGTGAAGAAACCGGTGTTTAGGTGGATTCTTCCGGTGGCTGTGTTTGGCGTTCTTTTATGGGCATTCTTCTCAAGGTTCAACCATGATGATGAGTCGATGACCATCAAGCGAAAAGCTGCTCTCAGTATTGCACAAAAAGAGATGGCGCAGCGAATCCCAATTGACTCGGCCAAATGGACAGTCGCTACAACTGTTCGGTCAGGAGGAACCGATCACCGGTTTGTCTGGCAGGAAGGAGGTCCTGATATTTATAAACAACTTCTGGGGTCCTTCCTGGAGCCTGCTCATTTTATGGTGAGATATATGAAAACAGAAGGTTCGGTGGAGGAACGGACGGAGGAGTTTCGGATTGGAATTTCAGGTAATGGAGAGCTTGAGTCTTATCGTCACGTATTTCCGGAAAAATGGCCCGGAGCTAATCTATCCAGAGGAGAAGCGACAGAGTTGGTCGATTCGTTGTTGCACGTAGAGTTTCAAACGCGGATTTTTCGGTTAAAGGAGGTATCGGTGACTCCGGAAAAACTGGATAAACGGACAGACTGGAAATTTACCTATGCCGATACAGCAAACTATCCTTTGCGAACAGGTGAAGCGCGTTTTCAAATTCAGCTTGCCGGCAACAAAGTTGCTTATTTTGGTCGTTCTATTCACGTGCCCGAGGAATGGCAGCGCGATCTCCGTGATCACGAGAGTAAATTGTCGGTTTGGCGTACCATCAGCTGGTTGATTTTGGTTGCTGTGATAATTGCGGGAATTGTTATTGGAATCGTTCGCTGGACAAAAGGCTATTTCTCGATCAGGCTATTCGGTATCGTGACCGTTTTCCTGACTGTTGTGAAGCTGTTGGCGGTGGCAAACGGATGGAGTCGGAGCCTTTATGCTTATCCCACCGGACAGGATTTTGGGAACTACATTACGGTCGCACTTATTTTTCAGTTGCTTGGACCTCTTTTCCTTGCTTTGGGTATGGGTGTTGTTGCGGGGATGTTGCCATATACAATTGTAGCTTCCGAACGTATTGATGTTTCATCGCGAAGGCAGTTTGGATTAGGACTATTGTTGGCAGGCATTATTGCTCTTCTACGTTACTTCAGACCTGAGCTTGCACCCTATATTCCATGGTTTGGTGCCGCAAACGATTATATTCCTTGGCTGGGAGCAGTTTTTCACAATATCGATAATTTCATATTATTGCCCGTTTTTGCCTGGTTAATAACCTTGGGATTAAACCGGATAACCCATATGGGTAAAAAAAGAAATGCTGCGGGTGTAATGATTTCATTGTTGATGGGACTATCAATTACAGGAAGCTCGCTGCATCAGTTTGCGTATATGGTGCCTGCGGGTGTTGTGGTTGGGCTGATGATTTGGGGTGTCTGGTATTTTGCATTCCGGTATTCTCCGTCAATCATTCCGGTTGTTATGGCAGGAATTTTGGTTCCTGAAGCTGTACGACAGGCTGTCATATCGGCGTATCCGGGCGCAATGACCGGTGAAATAGTAACATTGGTTGTTGGATTGATTATTGCAATTTTCTGGGGCCGTGAGGTGAGGAAAATTACGACTCAAGGGGATACTGTTTGAAAAACAGTATGGAAAAGATCTAAATAAAATTAAATTTGCGGGACAGTAAATCAAAAATTAAAAGATGAAGAAAGGTATTATCGTCCTTATTGCTTTTATCGCTACGTTTTCGGGTAGCGTAAAAGCCGATGAGGGAATGTGGCTGCCTGCTCTTGTTCAGAAGCTGAATATCGACAAGATGCACGCTATGGGGTGTGAGTTAACGGCAGATCAAATATACAGTATCAATCATTCCAGTCTGAAAGATGCCGTTGTGGCGCTGGACCATGGATCGTGTACCGGTGAGATGATCTCACCCGACGGGCTGCTGTTAACCAATCATCACTGTGGTTTTGACGAGATTCAGGCACACAGTACGGTGGAGCATGATTACCTGAAAGACGGATTTTGGGCGAAGTCAAGGGATCAGGAACTTCCTAATCCGGGAAAAACGGTTTCTTTCCTGATAAGCATTACCGATGTAACTGCTAAAATTGACAGTGCCCTGACTCCTGATATGGACGAAAATGCCAGGGAAACCAAAGTGGAAGAGATTGCTTCCAAACTGGAGAAAGCCGCTTCGGATGGTACCGATTATCAGGCTCGTGTTCGCAGCTTTTTCGAATCGAATAAATACTACCTGTTTGTTTACGAAACGTTCCGCGATATTCGGTTGGTTGGCGCTCCGCCGCAGTCTATAGGTAAGTTCGGTGGTGATACTGATAACTGGCAATGGCCACGTCAGACAGGCGATTTCAGTATGTTCCGTGTGTATTGCAGCCCGGATGGTAAACCTGCCGACTATTCGCCTAAAAATGTGCCTTTTCATCCCAAGCACTTCCTGCCTATTTCGCTGAAAGGTGTCCATAAAGGCGATTTTGCCATGATTATGGGATATCCGGGAAGAACTGAGCGGTACAAAAGTTCGTATGGAGTTGAGTTTACAATGAATGTGACCAACCAAGTGCGCATGAAGGTACGGTCCAAAAAATTGGCGATTATCAAAAAATATATGGAGACTGGCCCGAAAGCACGTATTCAGTATGCTTCGAAATATGCACGTAGTGCCAATTATTACAAATATTCCATTGGTCAGAATAAAGGTTTGAAGGCGTTGAATGTGATTAGTGATAAAAAAGCGCTGGAGAAACATTTTACGAACTGGGTTGATGAGGATACTGCACGTGAAGCAAAATACGGAAAGGCGCTAAGCCTCATTAAAGACGCTTACGAAAATACCGACGATGAAGTAGCCGGCGCTTATATGCGCGAAGCTTTTCTGCGCGGTCCTGAAATCTTTAGGTTGGCTATGCGGGCAAATGGCCTGTATGAGGTAATGAAAAACCAGCCGGAGAATAAGGATGCTATTCGTGCCATGTCAGCCCGTATTCAGGGTTCACTCGATGAATTCTTCAAGGATTACAATGCACCAACCGACCAGAAACTGGCGGCTGCCTTATCGAAAATTTATGCGGATAATGTCAATCCGAAGTATTATCCGGCTTATATAAACACCATCAGAGACAAATACAAAGGCGATTACAGCAAGTTCGCTGAGAAGATGTTCAAGAAAACCATTTTCAGTAATGAGGAATCGTTGAAAGCATTCCTGAACGCTCCTTCTTTGAAGGTACTGAAAAAAGATCCGGCATTTCAGGCTACAGAACAGATAATTGACGCGATGCGTGTTATTAACAGTGATAATATGACCACTGTTCCTGAACTGGAAAAAGGACGCCGATTATTTGTAGGCGGGTTAATGGAAATGGACAAAGGCCAGAAACTATATCCGGATGCCAATTCAACGATGCGGTTGACCTACGGTACCGTTGGTGGTTACAGTCCGCGTGACGGGGTGTGGTATAAATATTTCACGACGTTGGCCGGATATATTCAGAAAGATATCCCCGGCGACGATGAGTTTGACACACCACAGCGCTTAAAAGATCTGTATTACGCGAAAGATTATGGTCAGTATGCCGATAAAGACGGAACGCTGCATACCTGCTTCCTCACCAATAACGATATTACCGGTGGTAATTCGGGTAGTCCGGTTATTAATGCCAAAGGCGAACTGATTGGAGCTGCTTTCGATGGTAACTGGGAAGCTATGAGTGGAGATATCGCTTTCGAGCCTAAAATCCAGCGGACCATTTGTGTCGATATCCGGTTTGTTCTTTGGGTAATCGATAAGTATGCCGGTGCAACCAATCTGATTGATGAGATGACGATTGTTCGTTAACAAACGAATGCTCTAAAATATAGATAGATGAAAGGACCGGTTGTACGCCGGTCTTTTCTTTATGCATACATTTGCATTTATGACTGATGTGAAGAAACCCAATATTATTGTTTATACCGATGGCGCTTCCCGCGGAAATCCGGGACCTGGTGGTTATGGCGTTATTCTACAATCGGGGCGTCACCGGAAGGAATTATCAGAAGGTTTCCGGCTGACAACGAATAACCGGATGGAGTTATTGGCGGTGATTGTGGCCCTTGAGGCGTTAAAAGTTGAAGGAAGCCAGGTGACCATTTATACCGATTCGAAGTATGTGGCCGATGCAGTGGAAAAGGGGTGGGTTTTTTCCTGGGCAAAGAAACGGTTTAAAGGAAAGAAGAATCCTGATCTGTGGATCCGTTTTCTGAATATTTACCCGAAACACCAGGTGCGTTTTGTCTGGGTAAAAGGCCATGCCAATAATCCGGGAAACGAACGTTGCGACGAACTGGCTGTTGAGGCTGCATTGCAGTCAAATCTGAAGGAAGATACAGGTTATCAGCCTGAAACATAATTTTCGGAAAAACCTTGCCTCCATTTCTCAAAAGTAATTTACCTTTGCCCGCTGAAAAGTTATGAGATTATTATACGACATAGGAGTTCGGGGGTACAAGCTACTCATCAGGCTGGCATCGTTACGCAGCGAAAAGGCGCGCAAATGGTTGGATGGCCGTCGTAATATTTTCAGTCGGCTGAAAGAAGAATTACCGTCGAACAAATCCATCTATTGGTTCCATGTAGCCTCGTTGGGCGAATTTGAACAAGGAAGACCCGTGATTGAAGCCATCCGGAAAAAAGCGCCGGATGTGAGAATTTTACTTACTTTTTTCTCTCCATCTGGTTACGAGGTGCGTAAAAATTACGAGTTTGCTGATTACGTTTATTATCTCCCACTTGATACACCCTACAATGTCAAACGATTTCTGGATATCGTAAATCCGGAGAAGGCGTTTTTTGTGAAGTACGAATTCTGGTATCATTACCTTACTGCATTAAAAAAGCGCGGAATTCCTACGTATATCTTTTCAGCTATTTTCCGCCCTTCTCAAATTTTCTTCAAGCCCTGGGGAAGCTGGTACCGGAAAGCATTGCGCGCTTATAATCATATTTTTGTACAAAATCAGGAGTCGCTTGATTTGCTTAAGAAATTCGGTTTTACTAATGTTTCCCTTTCGGGTGATACCCGGTTCGATCGGGTTGGGCAGATTGCTGACGCAGCTCCCCGACTTTCGGTACTCGATGAGTTTGCTAGCGGAAAGAAACTCGTAGTTGCGGGAAGTACATGGAAAGCTGATGAAGCTTTACTCCTTGAATATATCAACTCGTCGGAACTCCCGGTTAAATATGTCATTGCACCACACGAGGTTTCCGATAAATCAATACAGCGCATTACCGAATCCCTCAATAAAAAATATGTCCGGTTTTCGAAGGCCGGAAACGGTGATTTGAAGGGGGCAGATGTTTTAATTGTAGATGGTTACGGGTACCTGACATCGGTTTACCGTTATGGAAACCTGGCTTATATTGGCGGAGGTTTTGGTAGTGGCATTCATAATATCCTCGAAGCGGCAACCTTTGGTATGCCCGTCGTTTTTGGCCCAAACCATGAAAAGTTTCAGGAAGCATTGGATTTGCTCGAGAAAAAAGCAGCTTTTTGTATTCACGATTACGAAGAGTTCAAATCGGTCATGGATGAGTACCTGAAAGACGACAAAAAATTGCAGGTTACTTCCGATTTAGCTAGTAATTATGTTTCACAGAGCCGAGGGGCTTCGGATGTAATTGTCCGGTATATTTTCAACTGATATTTCATAATTGTTTCATTGTTTATCCGGCATACAGAGCTATTCCGGAAGGAAAAATTTTGCTTCTGTTTTTTTGAATTTATTTCTGTTTTGGTCAACTTTTAGTAGTTATCAAAAATGTAAGTTGCACGTATACAGAAAACAAACAGGTGGAAGTTGATAACTTTTACAGGAAATGGAAAATAAAGTGTTCCATTCTTGCCACATGAAAAGTAAATTGCATATCGGATTAACAGCCTCGATTCCGGGCACGAAAAAATCCGACAGACAACCGAATTACGAAACCCAAATTTAGTTCACCATGGATTTGAAAGAAGTATCTTCAGGACGGTCGGCCGCGCACTCAAAAGTATACTCGACAGAGGACGCTTTTCAGGCGTCGCTGAAGTATTTTAAGGGAGATGATTTGGCAGCCCGCGTATGGGTGAATAAGTATGCCTTAAAGGACTCCTACGGAAATATTTTTGAATTAACCCCAGACGATATGCATCGTCGTTTAGCTAAAGAAATTGCGCGTATAGAAAATCGTTACCCTAATCCCCTCTCAGAAGAAGAAATTTATAGCCTGCTGAAAGATTTTAAATATATCGTTCCTCAAGGTGGCCCGATGACTGGTATTGGAAATGAATATCAGGTAGCTTCGCTGTCGAATTGCTTTGTCGTAGGCAATAATGCCGACTCGTATGGCGGAATCATGATGGTTGACCAGGAACAGGTTCAACTGATGAAACGCCGTGGAGGAGTTGGTCATGACTTGTCTCATATCCGGCCAGCCGGTTCACCGGTAAAAAACTCAGCTCTGACCTCTACCGGTATCGTACCGTTCATGGAACGTTTTTCCAATTCCACTCGTGAAGTGGCTCAGGATGGCCGCCGTGGTGCGTTGATGCTTTCGGTGTCGATTAAACACCCCGACTCCGAAAATTTCATCGATGCCAAGATGACGGAAGGCAAAGTGACCGGAGCCAATGTGTCGGTAAAGATCGATGATGAGTTCATGCAATCGGTTCGTGAAAACAAACCTTATACGCAGCAATATCCTGTAGAGAGTAAGAATCCGTCGTTTACCCGCGATATTAATGCCGGTGAGCTTTGGAAAAAGATTGTTCACAATGCCTGGAAATCGGCTGAGCCGGGAATTCTTTTCTGGGATACCGTGATCCGTGAATCGGTTCCGGATTCGTATGCTGATTTGGGTTACAAGACTGTTTCGACCAATCCCTGTGGTGAGATTCCGCTTTGCCCCTATGATAGTTGTCGGTTGCTGGCTATTAATCTATTCTCATACGTCGAGAAACCATTTACCAAGAAGGCCAAGTTCAATTTTGAGCTCTTCCGTAAGCACGTCCGTTATGCACAACGCATTATGGATGATATCATCGATTTGGAGCTCGAAAAAATTGAGGCCATTACCGGTAAAGTTGAATCGGATAAGGAAGATGGCGAAATCAAACGGGTAGAATCCAATCTCTGGAATAAGATTCGTGAAATGGCTATTAATGGCCGTCGTACCGGAATTGGGATCACTGCTGAAGGTGATATGCTGGCAGCTTTAGGACTGGTTTACGGAACCGACAATGCCATCGATTTCTCGGTAGAGGTACATAAATTGGTTGCATTGGAAGCGTATCGTGGCTCTGTATTGATGGCGAAAGATCGTGGTGCGTTCCCGATTTACGACGCGAATCGCGAAAAAGAGAATCCGTATATCAAGCGTCTGGCAGAAACCGATCCGGAGCTGTATAATGATATGGTGAAATACGGTCGTCGTAACATCGCTCTTCTGACCATTGCCCCTACCGGAACAACTAGTTTGATGACACAAACAACTTCGGGTATCGAGCCCGTATTTATGCCGGTTTATAAACGCCGCCGGAAAGTGAATCCTAACGATAAAGGCATTCGGGTTGATTTTGTAGATGAAGTAGGCGATAGCTGGGAAGAATACATCGTTTTCCATCATAAATTCAAAGACTGGATGGAAATGAATGGATATGATATAAATAAAAAATATTCAGATGAAGAATTAGATAAGATGGTAGCAAAATCGCCTTATTATAAAGCTACTTCCAATGATGTGGATTGGGTGGCTAAGGTGAAAATGCAGGGCCAGATTCAGAAGTGGGTCGACCATTCTATTTCGGTGACAATTAACCTCCCCTCAGATGTTGATGAGGAACTGGTAGGTGAACTTTATTTCACTGCCTGGGAAAGTGGCTGTAAGGGTGTTACAGTATACCGCGATGGTTCCCGTTCAGGTGTATTGATTTCGGCAAAAGACAAGACTGAGAAAAAAGGTGTTTTCTCGACAAAACGTCCGGAAGCACTCGAAGCCGATGTGGTTCGCTTCCAGAATAGCAAGGACAAGTGGATTGCCTTTATCGGACTTATCGATGAGCAGCCTTACGAAATCTTCACCGGATTGGCAGACGACGAAGATGGAATTTTGCTTCCCCGTTCGGTTACCCGTGGAAGTATTATTAAAAGTAGGGACGAAAACGGAATTGCGCGTTACGATTTCCAGTACATTAATAAGCGTGGATACAAAACAACGATTGAAGGACTTTCATACAAATTCAATCCGATATTCTGGAATTATGCCAAGTTGATTTCCAGTGTGCTGCGGCATGGTATGCCTATCGAGAAAGTGGTGGATTTGGTAACCAGCCTTCAGTTCGATATTGATACAATTAACACCTGGAAGAATGGTGTAGCCAGAGCATTGAAGAAATATATCCCCAACGGAACATCTGTTGATGGTGCAACTTGTGCTGGTTGTGGCTCTGAAAATGTAGTCTACCAGGAAGGTTGCCTGATTTGTAAAGATTGTGGCTCTTCGAAATGCGGTTAAACGCAAATGTTCATAAAAATAAAGAGAGGTTCCCTTTTGGAGAACCTCTTTTTTGATTATGGTTATTGTTGTCGTATTCTTTCGGATAGTGCACTTCCTAAATGTTCGAGGAAAACAGCTGTAAAAGGAAATGCTGTTTTGTATCCTTCAGAACGGACGAAAATTTTAAAACAGGTAAAGCTGATGGGAATCTGCTCAGGCTGCAATGTCTGAAAAAGCATCGTCCAGAATATCCGGATAGATGGTACCAAACTGATCATAACACCAATCTCTCAATTCTTCCAATTCCTTTCCATTGTCATTCGTCCAGCCAATGCATTTCAGTAGCTCTTTTTCAAAAAGCTCCTGACTGAAACTTACCTTCGGTAAGATAACTTTTGCGTATTCCATCATAGTGTTTCAATTTTAAAAGAACGTGGTACAGAATTTTCATTCTCTTCCTCAAGATAACAAATCAGAGCGAAAAATCAGGTATGCAATCACAGCTTTTAATCTATTTTAACAATGTCATTTTTCGATTCAAAGCTGTGTTTCCGGTCATCTAATTTTCCTCCGGAAGACGAATAAAATCAACAAACTTTTTCACATTCTGCGAAATAGAACCTTCGTTCGAGAGGGCCTTGATGAAGGCACTTCCCACAATGGCTCCGTTACTATAACGGCAAGAATTAACAAAAGTTGTGTTGTTGGAAATTCCAAATCCGATCAGGCGGGGATTCTTCAGGTTCATTTCCTGAATGCGTTTAAAGTAAGCCTCCTGATGTTGGGTTACGCTCGATTTGGCACCTGTAGTGGATGACGAGGAAACCATGTAGATAAATCCGTTCGAGAGTTCATCGATTTTCCGGATACGTTCATCATGGGTTTGCGGTGTGATAAGGAAAATGTTCCGGAGGTTATTCTGCTCGAAGTAAGTCCGGTATTCGTGTTCGTAAACTTCCAGCGGCAAATCGGGTAAGATGATGCCATCAATGCCAATTTCATTTGCCTTCCGGCAGAATTCTTCAACGCCGTATTGAAGTACATTGTTGAAATAGCCCATCAGCACCAGTGGTAGTTTTACCTTCTGGCGAATATCTTTCAGTTGCCCGAATAGCAATTTCATCGACATGCCATTTTTCAATGCTTTGTCCGAGCTTTTCTGAATGGTTGGTCCGTCGGCAACCGGATCAGAAAACGGGATTCCTATTTCTATGAGATCGGCACCGCTTTTCTCCAGTTCAATAATTACTTCTTCTGTATCCTGAAGCTTGGGATAACCGGCCGTGAAATAAACCGATAATATGTTGTTTTGCTTCTCTTTAAAAAGCTGATTGATGCGATTTTCCATCTTGTTAATCTTTCGTTTCGATGTTCATCTATTGCTTGGCGTGAAAATGCTTCAGGTACGTTTCCATATCCTTGTCTCCACGGCCCGAAATGTTCACAACCACTACTTCGCCGGAAGTAAATTTTAGTTTCTCCAATGCAGCTAGCGCATGCGCTGATTCCAGCGCCGGAATGATACCTTCTTTCTCTGTTAGGTTGTAAGCTGCTTCGAGTGTTTCTTCATCGGTTACGCTCATAAATTGGGCACGGCCGGTTTCATACAGATTCGCATGCATTGGCCCTATGCCCGGGTAATCGAGTCCGGCAGAAATAGAATAGGGCTCAATTATCTGTCCGTCTTCTGTTTGCATTAGCAAACTCTTACTACCGTGAAGTACACCGGTTTTTCCAAGGGCAGTTGTTGCCGCTGATTCGCCGGTATCGATACCTTTCCCGGCTGCTTCCACAGCAATTAGTTTCACCGCCTTATCATCCAGAAAATGATAGAACGCTCCGGCTGCATTACTCCCGCCACCAACACATGCAATAACAGCATTGGGTAACTCAAAGCCTGTCTTTTCTTTCAGTTGTTGCCGCATTTCCTGACTGATGATAGCTTGAAAGCGAGCCACCATATCGGGATAAGGATGCGGGCCAACCACCGAACCAATAATGTAGTGGGTGTCTTCCGGATGGTTAATCCAATCGCGAATGGCCTCGTTGGTTGCATCTTTCAATGTTTGGTTGCCGCTGTAAACCGGACGGACTTCTGCGCCAAGCATTTTCATCTTCTCTACGTTGGGTGCTTGCCGCGATACATCGAGGGCTCCCATATAAACAATGCACTGCAATCCTTCGCGGGAGCAAACTGTCGCGGTGGCTACACCGTGCTGACCGGCTCCTGTTTCAGCGATGATGCGATGTTTCCCTAGTCGTTTTGCCAGTAAAATCTGACCAACGGTATTATTGATTTTGTGAGAACCGGTGTGGTTCAAATCTTCTCGCTTCAGGTAAATTTGTGCTCCGTATTGTTGTGACAAACGGTTGGAAAAATAAAGTGGTGAAGGTCTTCCGACGTAATCGCGGAGTAAATCGGTGTACTCCTTCCGGAATTCTTCGCTCTCAATAATTTCGAGATACCGGTTTCGGAGCTCATCCACATTCGGATACATCATTTCCGGGATAAATGCCCCGCCAAACCGTCCGTAATAGCCATTCTGATCTACATGATAACTCATGATATCTGATTTATTTCTTGTGTTCGTTATAGATAATCGGAATAAGATCTTTTTGTTCCCGTATTGTTCTGGCGAATAGTCGCGATGAATCGTTTGAGCGCCTCGATGTTTTTGAGCGCCGGTTCGGTTTCAAAACCACTGTTCACATCTACTCCGTAAAGTCTGGGATGTTGCAAGTTGCTTATGATTTCCGCATCGGTCGGACCAATACCGCCACTCAGGAAAAACGGTGTTTCGCCTGTGTATGCATCTAGTAATTCCCAGTTGAATTTCCGTCCGGTGCCGCCCAGCAGTTCGCCTTTGGTGTCGAACAGGAAGAAATCGCAGTTTCCGGTATATGGTGCTGTCTTCGTAAAATCAAAATCGTTGCCAACACTAAAAACCTTGATGACCGGAATTCCCAATTGCTTCAGGCGTGCGCTGTATTCGGGTAATTCATTGCCATGAAGCTGAACCAGTTCGAGTTTGTTGTTCCGGAACTGTTCCAGCAGCGATTCGAATGGCTCGTCCACAAAAACACCCACTTTTTGAATAAAAGTCGGGACCAGGTCAACCGCCTCGGGAGCAATTTGCTCGCCCACATACCGCTTCGATGTCGGGTAAAATATGAAACCAATATAGTCGGGGCCAAGCTCCACCAACTGACGGATATTCTCCGTCTCCCGCATCCCGCATACTTTAATTTTCATCGTTTCAGTTGATTTATGAATTCCCGGCAAGCTTCCGCCGGATGTTCCTGTTTCATGAAATTCTCGCCCATTAAAAAACCATGGAAACCGCTTTCGCGGAGATAATCCACCGTAGCCGGATCGCTGATGCCACTTTCGGCAACTTTTACCGCTTCTGCAGGAAGCTTCTCCAGCATCCGGATGGAATGTTCCAGGTCGACGGTGAAATCTTTCAGGTTTCGGTTGTTGATGCCAATCAAATCGACGCGCGGATCGACCTTCTGCAGTTCTTCTTCGGCGTGCAACTCAAGCAGTACTTCCAGTCCGAGTTTGTGAGCCAGTGTGGTAAAGTGCTCGATTTCTTCCTTTTCCAATACGGCAGCAATCAGCAGAATGACGTCGGCTTTTGTTACACAAGCTTCGTAAATCTGGTATTCATCTACCATAAAATCCTTCCGCAACATCGGCGTATCCGGATTGGCTTCTCTTGCTTTCGCAAAGTCGTTCAGGCTTCCGCCGAAATAGGTTTTGTCTGTCAACACCGAAATCCCGCTGGCTCCGGCTGCTGTATAACCTTCAGTGACAACCTCCGGCTCAACCTTATCGTTGATGATTCCTTTGGACGGGGACTTCCGCTTGAATTCGGCGATAATTCCGGAAGATTCCGGATTCCGTAGCTGTTCCTTTAGTGAGTTTCCTTTTCGGTTAGAGGGAATCTGTTTTTTCAGTTCCTCCAGCGAAACGTGTTTTTTCACCTCGGCAACTTCCTTTTTCCGGTTGGCTACTATTTTGTCCAGGATTGTCATTTCTGAATCTCCATCAGTTGGGTAAATACTTTCAATGCCTTTTTCCCGGCTAGCGACGAACGGGCTTCCTCGATGCATTGCTCAATACTTTTCTTCGGTTCGATGCAATGCAGGGCCATGGCTGAGTTGGCGATGACAGCTGAGTTTTGTGCTTCTGTGCCGTTGCCGTTTAATACATCGGTGAATATTTTTGCCGTACCCGGAATATCTCCGGTGCTGGCCAGTTCGTCGGGGCTTACTTTTGGCAAACCGATGTCTGATGGACTCAACAGTCGGTCGACGTAATTAGTTTGCATCTTGAAATCACCGGTGAGTGAAATTTCATCGTATCCGTCGAGGCTGTGCAGAATGCAAAAGTTTTTGTCTGATTTTTGGTACAAATAACTGTACATGCGGCCCAGCTCCAGACTAAAAACGCCGACCATCTGGTTCTTCGGCTGACTGGGATTCACCATTGGGCCCAGCATGTTGAAGAAGGTTTTAAGTCGCAGTGCACGGCGTACCGGCGCTACATTTTTCATAGCCGGGTTGAACAGTGGTGCGTGCAGGAAAGTGATGCCACAACTGTCGAGTTCTTTCCGTAACCGGTCGGCATCGTTGCTGAAGCGGTAGCCCAGGTGTTCCATCACATTGGAAGATCCACAGCTTGACGAAGCGCCGTAGTTACCGTGTTTGGCGACCTTGGCTCCGGCTCCTGCGACGACAAATGCCGAGAGGGTGGAAATATTGAATGTATCTTTTCCATCTCCTCCGGTCCCACATAAGTCGATGGTTTCAAAATCGGAGAAGTCAACCGGGATACGAGTTTTCAAAAGTGCATCGCGAAAACCTTCCAGCTCTTCGATGCTGATGGTGCGCATATTGAATACCGTGATGAAAGCCGCAATTTCAGCATCGGTGTATTTCCCTTCCGTGATTTCCAGAAGAATGGCTTCTGCCTGTTCGCGGGTGAGTTTTTTATATTCGAATAGGTAATTGAGTATCTCTTTCATGATCATATCTTTCTTTTTTCACGAATCGCATTAATGATGAATCCAGTTTTCCAGAATTTTCATTCCCATGGGTGTTAACACCGATTCGGGGTGGAACTGCACACCAACCATATCATAAGTCTTGTGCTGAAACGCCATGATGCGGCCCAGTTCATCCTCGCATGTAATTTCCAATTCTTCAGGGAGGTTTTCTTTTTCCACTATCCATGAGTGGTATCTACCGGCATCGAAGTTTTCCGGGACACCGTTGAAAAGATAAGATGGCTTAATCTGGATAATTGGGGTAGACACACCGTGTAACACGTTGTCCATGTTTTTCAGCCTGGCTCCAAAACTTTCAGCAATGGCCTGATGTCCCAGACAGACTCCTAAGAAGGGTTTCTTTCCGGCATATGTTTTAATGATTTCAGGCATCAGACCAGCTTCTTCCGGAATTCCCGGGCCGGGAGAGAGGACGATTTTATCGTATTCATTCAACTCTGGCAGCTCAATTTCATCATTCCGCTTCACAATAACCGTTACGCCCTCAAATTTTCGAAGCGCGTGCACCAGGTTGTAGGTGAATGAATCGTAATTATCGATAACTAATATCTTCATCTTCTGATTTTTTCGGGATTATTGTATTTCACGGGCCAGCTGGATAGCTTTCTTCAAGGCAGCCAGCTTATTACCTACTTCCTGCAACTCATTTTCTTCGTTCGATTCGGAGACAATACCTGCACCAGCCTGATAAAATAGAGTAGTATTTTTACTCAAAAAGGAGCGAATCATGATGGCGTGGTTAAAATGATTGTCGAAACCGATGTAGCCGATGCACCCACCGTAATAACCACGGTTCTGATTTTCGTACTGGTCAATCAGTTCCATGGCACGGTATTTCGGTGCTCCGGATAACGTCCCGGCCGGGAAGGAGTCGCCATTCACCCTAAACGCGTTGCTGTTTTCGGGAAGATAGCCTGAAACCTTCGAAACGAGGTGAATGACATGCGAATAGTATTGAACTTCCCGGAATTGTTCTACTTCCACGTTTTCCGCATTGCGACTTAAATCGTTACGGGCGAGGTCTACTAACATCACGTGTTCGGCATTTTCTTTCGGGTCGGCTGCCAGTTTTTTGGCCAGTTTCCGATCCTGCTCATCATCGCCAGTGCGCCGGAATGTGCCAGCAATGGGGTTGATGGAAACTTTCCGTTCTCGGATCTGCAACTGGGCTTCAGGAGAGGAGCCGAAGATTTTGTAATCGCCGCAGTCGAAATAGAATAAGTAAGGCGATGGATTAATGTTCCGTAAGGCACGGTATACATTGAATTCATCACCGTGGAAAGGTTGGTTATATTGCCGTGAAAGAACAATCTGGAACACGTCGCCGCGATGGCAATGTTCTTTCCCGCGAGTAACCATTTTCTTGTATTCTTCGTCGGTGATGTTGGATGTTTCGTCACCATGTGTTTCGAAAGTGAACGTGGCATAATTCCGGTTTGCCAGCAATCCTTCCAGTTCATCGAGCGATTCGTCTTCTCCTTCCGGAAGATTTTCAATTAGCTGTACGCGATTCATATGGTGATTGATGGCGATGATGTACCGGTAAAAAGAATACCGAATTTCCGGAATGGCGTATTCCGGTTTAACCGGATTTTTGAATTTGATGGTCTCGAAATATTGAACTCCATCGTAACTGATATAGCCAAACAAACCGTTCGCAGGAATATTTGATAAACCGTTGGTGGGCTTAAACGATTGGAAAAAAGCATCCAGCTCGTCAGCTACCTGACCGTGTTTTTCCACAGGCCGGATTTCATCCTGGCGGTCGGGATATTTGATGCGGATGTTATTCTGTTCTACCATAAAAGTTGCCTCCGGCTTGATGCAGATAAATGAATAACTGTTCTCATTGCCATGATAATCCGAACTCTCGAGCAATAGTGTGTTTGGGTAAATGTCGCGCAGCTTTAGGTAAATACTGACCGGTGTTACCGTGTCGGCAAGAATCTCTTTTACGCGTGGACTGAATTTGATGGTCTTCATGATATCTTATGATTATGTTTTAATTTCTCGTATAAAAAGAAAGCGGCTTACCGTGATTCGATAAGCCGCTTTCTTCTGCATTACTACATACCAAGCTCACTCTCTTCACGGTTGTAAAAAGTTGCGGTGCCACCACCAACGCCAGGTCATATTGTTTGTATGCAGATTCATCGTTTTTGTTTTTTCTGATAATAAAAAAGCTCACCTTGTCGAGAAGGTAAGCCGTCATATCTTAAAATTCAATATGGCTTAGCCTCTCAAAAAGAGGAAAGTGCCCCACCAAAGCCATATTGATTGATTCAATTTCATTTTCTTCACGTTTATGTGGTAAAGAAAAAATAAAAATTCCAGATTGGCAATATTTTTGAGTTAAAATAAATACAAAATTTCTAATTCCGACAATTAATGTAATTCTTAAGCTGATTTTCTGAGTCGGGCCAGAAAGCGTTCCACCATAGGAACTGTGGTTAATGTAGGTATCTTCTCGTCTTCTACCGTAACTCCAAACTCTTTTTCAAAGTAGTAGGTTAACAAACGATTATCCAACTCGTCAAGAAACAACTCTTCCTTGTTGTTGGCAATGAGTATTCGCTTTTTCTGCAGTCCTACGCGACGTAAAATTCTATACAGTTTAACTTTTGTTGTCATGTCTCTCTTCTTAATTCATCATCGACGCTTACTCTGTCAAGATTCGGGCCAAAATTAAATCGAATTTCTAAAAAATCGAAATTATCGTTTTAAAAGTCCATAATGGGAGTGTTTTAATCGCTTTAGGGAATCTTTTGACAATCTGGCAGTCAGGTTATCTTTTCACCGCAGGCAACAGAAGCACACCCAGAAATCCATATAGTCCGGTCAGAAGAATAATTACCAACTCGGCGATAACCAACCTCTTTCGTTTTCTTGCGAAGAAGATTACCAGGTAAAGTAAAAGAAAGAACAGGTTCCCGATGATAAAGAGTACGTTTTTAGGGAACTGTATCATAATCCGATGGAAATCGGAGGTTAAAGGTCCGGACTCAATTTTGAATGGAAACAGAAGATCATTAGCAATTTGGGCTCCACGGGAAAAACTGGGCGCTAGTTTTTCGTGAAATTCATTCTGAAGTATGTATTGACGGTTGCTCGCGTACGCATAGACTTCGTCGGGTTTATCGATAATGGCCAGACGGGAATCGAGGTTACCTCTTAGGCTCAGCTTATCGGTTCTGGCATTATAGTGTTTTATCGGCCAGTTTATTATGTGGTACGTGTCGGTTTGCAGAACAAAGATATGATTGTCACTTGTGATGATGTAGCCATAAAATTCCCGGTTTCTGAAATCGGTGCAATCGATGTGGAGGATGTGAAAGTCCTCCGGCAACGGAATTTCAACGCAGTACGGTAACCCTTTTTCCATTTTTAGATGAAAGAGATGTTCCTGTTTGTCGACAATGAAGTACCCCTGATCGTACTTCTTCCGAATGGTTGGAATGCCGGCGATCATCCTTACCGGGAAAGTCATTCCTTTTTTCTTTAAAACTCTTGTGAATAGCTCACTCTTTCCGGGTTTAATGCCATTGGAAGCCGGGTCGATAAATTCGATTCCTTTGTTGTTTATCCGGAAATAGTCATCGGGTTTTTCGAGTGCGACACGGCCGGATTCTGACTCAAATAGCGGGTACAATCCGGCTTGTGGAGCGTCGATATCGGAGGGTGTTATTCGCGAGAAGAAATTGGCATTGTTGATTTCTAATACGTCCACTGGTTTCCCGAAAAGGGAATCTGGCATCAGGCCGTCGGTCATCAACTGGCGGAAATGAAACAGCGGCAATTGTTGTTCGTACTGACTCCGGTTAAAGTGCCTTCCTTCAGAGTCATAGTAAAGGGTTTTTCCATCCTCCGCTTTGCGTATCACAAATTGATGGGAAACAGAACTGTACATGACGAATGGAACAGGAACATGTCGTTCGAAAGTTGTCCGAAAGAAATCTGGCAGAAAAGCGGACAAAGTAAAGATAGACAGGAGAATGAGTATGTAGCGACTTACCTTAATCATTGATGAATCCCTTTCCTGAATCGGTATGCAGTGTATAAATGCGTGAAAAATGTCAATATCGTTATGATGGCAAGTAGTGGTAGTGCCGGCCGATAGGCGCCGGTTGTAGCCGTTTGATAGAACAGCGAAATGAAGGCGGAGGCCACGAGAATCAGCGACAGCCTGCGAACAGGCATTGATTCGAAGACAATCATCGTGGTTAGATGATAAGCGGTAATGCCTCCCAGAAACCACGGAGCGACGGTGATGAACGCATCCAGAATCAGTTTTTTGGGCAATACGAATGTTATTCCAACCAAAGCAATTACCAATTCCGAGAGGAAAATGGTTAACAAAAACAGGTTGCCCATCAGTGTCAGTTGCATTAACATTTGGTTTTCGTTAACCGGAAGATGGAACATCAGCTTGATGCGTTTTTGCTGAACTTCGGGAATGAATTGCGCCAAAGCAACGGCTATTCCCGTAAGGAGTGGAACATATTCCATCCATCGGTACGGATTAAAGTTATTGAAAAGCAAGATGTCCCATAAGTTTCCAGCTCCCATCAACTCAATCTGGTGGTGAATGTCTAATAGCAATTTGGCCCCCGAAAACAGGGCGACTGCAAAGAATCCAATCAGAATCCACCGGATTTTAGTCCATTCCTTTATAAACAATGCTTTTAGCATCCTGAATTTTTTTCTATTAATATTTTCCGGTCAGGCCGATGAAGGCGTCTTCCAGATTCATGTTCTCCTGTGAAAAATTTTCTGCTAAAATTCCATTTCCATCCAGAAAGGATTTCACTTCAATTTCCTCAGACCATGTATAAAGCTCTACATGTTGGTTCAATTGTTCCACATTGACAGCCGGAGCCTGACTCCAGTCCTCCACTTTTCGATCGGTTGTGAAGGTAAACTTCCGAAAGTGCTCCATGAAGTCGTTCAGCGGTTGTTGAGCAACGACCTGCTTCGAATCCAGAATCAGCACATCGTCTATTAAGCGTTCCATATCCTGGATGATATGGGAGGTCGTAAACACTGTTTTGTTTCCGGCCCGGGCATATTCGCGCAGATAATCAATAAATAGTCTGCGATAGCCAGGATCGAGGCCCATGCTGAAATCATCCAAAATCAGTAATTCCGGATCTTGTGCCAGAATGAGCCCCAGTGCCACCTGCGACCGTTGCCCGGTTGACATGGACGAAATCTTCTGATTCGGTGCCACATCCAACTTGGCCATTAACTCGTAGTATGGTTCTTTCTTCCATGCGGAATAATAAGCAGAATAGTATCGCTCAATTTCGGCGATGGTCATGAAGCCGTATTGAATGTGCCCCTCCAGCAGATAACCGATGCGTGCTTTGGTTGTAGGGGAAAGAAGTTGCGAATCTTCGCCAAAAATGTAACACTGACCTCCGGTCGGCTGCAGAAAACCATTCAAAATATTTATCGTCGTGGTTTTGCCGGTTCCGTTCTTTCCCAACAATCCGAGTATGCTTCCGGCAGGTACATTGAAATTCAGATTTTCGAAAACCGGTTTGGTTCCGTAATGATGCGTCAGGTTTTTACACTCGATGATATTCTCCATACCGGTTCTACTAATGTTGAATGATCAATTTATGATTGTTTGTTCCCTGTGTGCTGGTTACCCGCAAAATGTATACTCCTTCGGGCAGACCCGAAACGGCCAACTGGTTTTGATAATCGGTCGATTTGATGAGTTGTCCGCGCATATCGTAAAGGGTCGAGCGAACGATATTTTCGCCCGGTTGCGGTACGAGGTGAACGTAATTGCTGGCCGGATTGGGATACACTTTTAATTGAGCGATCGGTCGCACCAGATCTTCTGTCCCAACACTGCTGTCGTCATGAAGCGAGAGCAGAAGTCCATTGTAAATGGCGCCAGGCGCCTGGTAATTTTGTGTGCCAACGGCCAGGTTTCCTTTGAAATGACCTCCGGCAAGTATCTCGCCATTGGCATCCAATGAAAGTGTCCAAAGTCGGGCGCTGGAAACACTGCTGTTAAAATCAACCGCCCAATCGGGCACCCCTTCCGGCGAAAGCTTAATGAGCAAAGAAGCAAAGCCGTCTGTCGAATAAGTTTGCTTGTTGAAGTCCAAATCGGAACTCAGGTAATAAGCGGTGGAATAAACTTCGCCGTATTGGTTCACCGCAATATCACCCAGGTTGCCATCGCTGGCTGAGCCGCCCATGATGAACTGCCAAATCAGATTTCCTGCCGAATCGTATTTTGCTGCAAAGTAATCCATGCCATCGGCTGTTGCCGAATAGAAGTTTCCATCGGCTGAATCCATCGTGAAATCGCCGTTCACATTTCCTGAAATGAAAATATTATTATCTGCATCAGTCGCTAGCGCATATGCATAATCGTAGCTGGTTCCTCCGATTCGCTGGCTCCAGAGCAACGAGCCATCAGTAATATCAATCTTTCCGGTGTAAGCATCCATGTTCCCGGCCGATTGTTTCATGGGAAATTGTCCGGAGACCGCTGTCGAAGATACATACACGTTCTCGCTTGCCTCGACGGCAAAAGCAATATTTCCGTCAGGTGAAAGATTGACTTCCCGCAAGAAACCAGACTGTGTGTTAAATACATCGACATACAGCAGTTGACCGGTAGCATCGAACACGGCGATAAACGGTGTATGTTCGTCGGTAACCCCCGGATAAGTTGATTGGAGTGTGGTACCATCAATCGTCATGGATTGTGTGAAGGTTCCTCCGGCTACGATGTGTGATTGGTTGGCGGAAACCGATTCAACTCTGGAACTTCCGTTACTGGAAAATGCTTTGGCCCAGCTAACCGTTCCATCCGGATTGTAGCAGGTTAAGAAACCGGTTGTTTGAGCAGTGGATGTGCCGGAAAGTTTTGTATTATCGTCGAATCGCATATCGTTGTAGAACATTCCTCCCGTGTAAACGCGGTTATCGGGTGCTACGGCCACCTTGTATGGCGTGAGTGTATAAATTGAGGAATCGGAACCTGCTGTTTGACTCCATATAATTTGTCCGTCTTTTGAAGTTTTCAGCAACAGCATTTTTCCGGCAGTGTCGGTTGGTTGAATTTGATAGCTGTCGATGGTTAAATCTTTTCTGAATTTCGCTAACCAGTAATAACTTCCGTCAGGTGAAGCCGCGCAAGAATAAACTTCCACGTCATCCGGGCTGGACAGAAAATCTGACCAGCTTTCTTGTTGTGCGCTCACTGTTTGAATGGTGGCAAGCACAAAAATGACCGGAAGAAGTCTTTTCATAGTAAGTGCTAATGAATCGTCTAATAATAATTCGCGTCCAGGGGGAGTGAAAACGCAAGTGAGGAATGCCGGAATTCAGGTTGTATTAAAAATAGCTGCCCAAACCTATTTCCACAAAACTGTTTGTTTCCTCCATTGCTGTGAATCTGTTTGCTCCGCCTGCTAAGCGAATATAAGCATTTGGCGCGGGTTTCCATTCAGGATACCAGGTGATTTGAGAGAAAACCTTCACATCTCCAGCGGAAAGATAGCGGAAATTATGGCGAACAACCGGGCCTGTTATTTCTGATGTTTGCGGAATAAATACCGAGGCCGGAGCAATATTCAATGTGCTTCCCAAATCGGTTTCCCACGAAGCGGCCAACTCAGTTTCAATTCGTCCTTTTTGACCTGTAAAAAAGGAATGAAATACAGAACCGTGTGCTGTCAGTGTTTCGAGCTTTTGGTATCCGTACAAAATATTATTGGTTTTTCCGGAAAGGAGATTGACACTGGCGTTGAAAATCCAACGAACCTGCATTTCCTCTTTCAATAATGCCTTCCAGTCGATTTGAGCATTCAGGTATTGCGTGGTTAAATTTGTCTGCGCGGATTGGGTCATGAAATTTCTTCCATCGTTGTACTGCGCGGCGACACTGAAATGCTGATTCCATTTTTCTCCCGGAAGGGTAAATGAAACTAGGCCGTCAAATCGTTCCAGCGAATATTGCGCATCGGTTTCCGGATTGGATTCAAGTCTTCCGGTTTCCTGATTTAGGCTACTGGCATACGGTGTTTCAATCGCTGATTCTTCCCATATTTTGTAGCCCAGTTTTCCAGTCCATCGCTTTCCCCACGAAACTTTATTCTGAAAGAAAATGGTTCCACCTTTACCTGTTGCATCGTACCGGTAACTGAAGTTGATGCGGTTCAGGGGATGTCCGTATAGACTCAAACCGTTGATGAAAAAGTAGTCGTAACCAACATTGTTCTGGTAGGTCAGAAAATCAATGTCCTCCCGCGAACCTCGATACCACCCCTCGATTCCCAAATTCCAGTTCCCGGTTCGGTAAGTCAATGACGGTGTTACCGTGATTTCGAAAGCATTGTTGCCTGCCCGGGGATTTTGATCTTTCCCGCCGCTTTCGACCCGATAATTGAGGCCGAGTCCGGCTGCCCAATGTTGAGTAAGTGGAGCCAATCCGTGTACTTGAAGATGATACTGGTCTTTTTTCCAACTTCCGCCAATCGAATCAACTAATTGAAATGGATTGACCGGATGCGAAGATAAACGGTCGTGCCACATGATGTTGTCCTCGGTGCTGTGCCCGTAGTCGAATTTTCCAAAGAACCGTAATTGTTTGACCTGCTTGTAACCGTACGTCGAGAAGTTAAGGCCTTTAAACTTATCCGGAGTCCCGGTTTCCCGGAAAGGTTGACGGCGGATTGTTCCTGATAGTTCAAGCCGGTTAAAGTCCGGAAGTGAATCACCCAAAATAAGAGAAAAGGGAAGCTCGGTTCCCGGTTTCCCGAAGAGGAAAAGAGCTTGCTCATCCATTTCTGTTTGAACTGGATTTTGTGCAAACCCGGTTAGGGAGAGGAGCATGAAACTCAACATGCAGAGGATAATATGTCTGTTCAGAAATCTTTTCATGCTAATTAAACGTGCCGGGGGTTGGAAATGGAATCACTTCAAAATCTTCGCTTGAGTTATTGGTATCCGTCAGAATGATGCGACCATCTTGGTCCTGTTCAATCTTTCGCCGGCAACTTTGCAGGTTGAAGTTCCCATCGCAGTAAACAAAGCCGGCATCGATAGAATAAGGTATATGGTGGTACGCTCCGGCATCTGCCGAAGCCAGTGCTTCCACGCCGTCAAGTACCCATTCAGCCGGAATAACCATTAATGTCCTGCCCTTGGTGTCGTTAGGGCGGGGAACAAAATGGACTTCACTTGGCTGGTAGTTGTGGTAAATGACTATCCCGGTTCCGTAACTACTGAAAATCCAATCAAACGTCGACTGCATGCTGGCGAAGATTTCAGTCAGATTTGGTACTTCGGCAAAGTCAATATCCCGTTGTTTGTCGGGACGGTAAAGGAATGTTTCCCAATCGGCGTGTGACAGGTCGATGCTGTTTGGATTTCCGTTCGGGTCGTCCCGGTGGTTCATTCCATCCTGGGCAATCACGATGCTTTTTCCCGGTTCCAACGGATGTTGCTTTCCGGTTCCGGGAATCATCCAGACAAAGTCGAGGAAAACACTGTCCTGCACGCTGGCATATGGTGAAGGAGCAATGGCTGTCGAATTTCCGCTGGCGCCGTAAACACTGGCAATGTAAAGGCTGTCGAGGTAGATGGTTTCATCGCTGTTGTTAAAGATTTCGACAAACTGATCGGACCAGTAGGCTTTTCCATTGGGTGTCCGGGAACCGGTGTAATACAACTCTTTGATCACCAGTAAGCCGGCCAGGCTTTCTTTCAGTGTTTTACTACCTAAATCTGTATTCCCGGTTACGGTAATACCGGCCTGGCTGTAGTTGAGTGAAACATCCCGGTTTTGCAAAATATCTCGATCGGTGACTAATGATGACCCCAACGAGCGTGCTTCGGCTGCTGGATACTTTTTACCAGCCCACAGGCGGTAGTTCCCGGAAGTTACTTTATGAAACGTACATTGTCCATTGGCATCCGTCACACCTTCACTCGCCAACTGGTTATCGATGTTAATCAACCGAACGGTTGTATTTTCAGGTGAGCCACCAGAATAGTTTTCAGGTAATGATAACTGAATCGAAATATCGTACAACTGTGGCTCGATGTCGAATTTGTCATCGCGGCATCCGGTCAGTAAGAGCAGTGCCCAGAGCAAAAGAAATCCTATGTTCTTTAGTCTTTTCATTTAAAAGTGAAATGCCAGTTCTCCGCCAAAATAGAGATTGGGATTTCGTTTTTCAATGTATCCGGTGCGATTGTTCGCGTAAGCCGGGTTGTGCATAAACATGTTATTGGCAAAAAACGAGAAACGATAATTCTTCCCGATTTCTTTTGCCAGTTTCAGGTTGAGATTCCATAATGCCGGGCGGTTAACCGTTTCATAGGTTACCGGATCGATCGTTCGTATCAGAAATGGAAAATCGTTTTCCGCCTGTGCGGAAGTCAAGGGAATTGTATTGCCGTTTTCATCAATATATCCTACCGGGACGGAGCCCCGAAAAGTTGATTCGTATTTGTAAATCCATTTATTTTGCAGCGCAACCGTTGCCACAAACCGAAGTACCGGAATGTGCTGAACAATGCGAAAAGTTGTCAGAAATAGTTCACGCCGGGTCTTGTTTGACTCGTATAGCCCCATGTATCCGTTGGGATTGTTCGGGAAATTCCGGCTAATTTCGAGTATGTCCGGGGCGTCACTCCAGGATGTGTTGGTCGACCAGGCACCGCTTAGATTGAAGGAGGTGCCTGTTTGGGTAATTTGGGGTGATTGAATTGTGAATTCGATTCCTTTGCGGTCGATGTTCAGCGAATTATTCGGTTTTAGATAAGCACTCCGGTACGTTAATGTATCAACATTCACTTCGTCGAGTTGTGGCTTTTCCCCGTTTCCCGGAAGGTAAAAATAGGTGTCGTACACCGGATATGGAAATGCGGCCGACACATCGGTAAATGAATAGGCATTCCTTGTGTTTTCGTTGAAAAGGGTAGTATGAGCGCTCCATTTTCCGCCTTTTAAGTCAATTCCAATTTCTGCTTTCCGGTTAGTCATGAACTTCAGTTGATTATTCTTTGCATCGAAAACCCGGGTGGTCATCAACGCCAGACTTTCATCGGGATAGGTAGCCGAATAATACATGTAGCTGACCGCATCGAAGTAAGCCGCTTCGGGATAGAGATATACCAGGGAAGGAGCCTTGGCCGTGATTCCGTAACCTCCGCGAAGGCGTAAAAACGGGAATAGTTGATACGTTAAATTTGTTCTCGGCTGCCATTTCGTGTCGAAGCCACTTCTAAATAATCCGTCGGGTTGCACATTGTCGAACCGGATACCTGCCTGCCACCGGACTGATTTTCCTGCTAACGGAAAAGTGAAAGTATTTTCGGCAAAAAGTGAAAACTGATTCAGTGCCGGAACATCGTTATAAGATCTTGGTCGGTATGACGACGGTGGCAGATAACCTGTGTCGAATGTTTTTCCATTTCCGTGATTGACATCGGTTCGCCATTCGGCTCCGACAAAAAAACGGTCGCGGACTTTTTCTCCGCTTACAGCGAAATGCTGAATGAGTGACGCGAAAAAATTCACTGGTTTGCCCTCGATGCGTGTGGCCGTGTAGTATTCAGCGGGAGCAAAGGGAACTTCGAATGTTCCTGCAACCTGACTTGTGGGCAGAGGTTGTGCTTCGCCTGAACGGAGTTGTTTATTGTAGGCATCCTGATTCCGCATGGAAAGGGACGCCTTGTAGGTTAGCCTCTTCAGTATTTTTTCGCCGGATTTGATTTCACCTTTCGTACTTAAACGCAATCCTTTATCGCTGGCATATCGATTTTCTTCCAATGCAGCGTTCTTGTCTCCTTTATCCTGATCTTTTGCGTACAGGAAGGAAAGATTCACCTGGTTTCGCCAGTTCTGGTTGTCGCTATGCGAATCCCAGTTGATATTGGCTGTAGCCCGGTTATAAGTGGGTACGGGAATACGTAAATCCTGCTGTGAATGTGTGAGATCAAATCCGATGTTCAGTGTCTGGTTGCTTTTCCCCAAAGCAATTCCTTTTCCTAAACTGGCTTCCTGTGTGGTTGGGTCGAGACGAACTTTCCCTCGAAAGGGAGCTTTGCCCTGTGTGGTTTCCACACGGATAACACCTGACGTGAGATTCCCGTATTGCACGGAAGGGATTCCGCGAATGACTTCGACCTGACTGATTTGGTCCGCGGGAATGTCGCGCAGGTCGATTCCTCCACCACTTACAGTTGAGAAAAGTCCGTTGGCACCAATGGTGGCTGTGTTGCTCACTTGCAAGTTCGCATCGTTTGAAAGAGGTGTTCCATCGACAATAATGGCCGTTCCCAGTGCATCAATCTTATCCTCGGTTGAGGAACCGGTTCCTCTTAACTGTGCTTGCCCGGCTGAATTGAGGTCGGGATTTTGTGCCGGTCGTCCGGGAAGAAGTTGTAGGATATCGCCCAGATTGGTGGCCTGAACCAGTTCGATGGCTTGCTGCCCTATCGTGGTGGCAGAGGTCAGACTTTGCTCGTTCTCTCGGGCTAAAACCTTTATTTCTTTGAGACCAAGGGATTGAATCTGTAAGTTGATGTCTCGCTGAATGGACTGACCGGGAGAAATGTCTATCGCAAATGCTTTAGGATGGTATCCGAGGTGGCGGATGATGATTTCTGATTTCCCGGTAGGTACTTTTAGATGATAATTCCCCAGACTGTCTGTTAAATTCCATTCCCCTGTCTCGCTGCTGATAACGGATACATCGGATATCCCTTTTCCGTCGGGCCCGATAATTCTGCCATACAATTCGCCTTCATTTGCCTGCGCAAAAAGTACAGGAATACTGATTATCCAGAAATAGATAAGTAAGATGTATTTTTTGAAGTGAACTGTCATGTATGGTTAAAAACAAGGATGGTAGCAAATAAAATAATATTTATCGAAACATCATGTTTTTAACAGCATGAAACCTGAAATTCCATGGAAGATCAGTGTTTATGAGAATATTTATTTCTCAGTTAGGAAACGGAAGTCTATAATTATTTATCATAAAATTACAACGCTATCTCCGGATCAACTTAAATGTTTTCGGATGACCGGAATTATCGCTGACCTGCAGTAGGTAAATACCCGCGGGTTTATTGCTCAGGGAAACGGCCAGGTTATTTTCGCCGGAATGTACTTCTTTTTTCAGGATGGTTGATCCGGTCAGGTTCATAACCGAAACTTCATACGTTTTATCCGATGTTCCCAGATTTAACATGAAACGACCGTCGCTGCTCGGGTTGGGGTACACATTCATCTGGTCTGCCAATGGCGTATCGACTGCTGTATCGATAATGACATTATCCACAGTAATTGTATCGCGTGCAGTACGATTCGAGGCAATTAAACTTACCTGATATGTTCCGTCGAAAGCATAGTCGTGAATGGGATCAACTTCATTACTGGTCGATTGGTCGCCAAAATCCCATTCATAGTTAATGGCATTTGTCGATGTATTGGTGAAAGTCACCTGTTTCCCATCGGCCAGCATTTCAAACCCGGCTTTAGGTTTGAGGAAGTTATCTTGCAGACTGAAATATAAAGCACTGTTGGATAGAATGAAAACTTTATCGCCGAAATTGGCCAGTTCGTAAAAATAGGCCGGCCGGCCGGCATCTGCCGATTCCCAGGTGGTTCCCCAATCATCTGAGGTTTGAATCAACTGATCGATTTTTCCGGCAATAAGCGTGCTGTCACCTACCTGAATCATATCGGTTAGTACCGATGTGCTGAGTAAATTGAATGTCGCCATGCCGTCTGTACTGGCTACCATACCGGCTGAAGAGGACATATATATTGTATCAGGATTGATAACCAGAATATCGGAAATTACTCCCATGTTAGCATCTGCTATTGTTGTCCAGGTTTTGCCGTAATCGTTCGTTTTCCAGATGGTTTTATTTCCGCCTAAGTACCCGGTTTTTCCGTCAACCGAAAATTCCATGGCGAACAGATAGGATGTGTAACCGCTGTATAAATCGTCTGATGTTTCCGTCCAGGTGGTTCCATGGTCAGTTGATTTGAATATGAAGCCATGATATTCCTTGCTGTCAGCCGGGTTAGTCCAGCGAGCAGCGGTATAAACCGTATCACCGACTGTAGCTAATGGCATGAATTTGATATTGGCTCCGGCTACCAAATCTGTGAGATAATTTCCTGAGCCGTCCGAGAAATTGGACAAAGGCAGCGGGCTCCAGGTTTTTCCTGAATCAGATGTGGCTATAATAAAGTTGTTATTTCCTCCAAAGTAGTATGAAATGTAACCATGTGTACTGTCTGCCTCAAATTTCATATCCATTGGAGTGTAGGCTGAAAGTGAATCGCTTACTACAACTTTAGGCCAGGTCAATCCTCCATCGGTACTTCTAAAAATCTCTCCTTTCAGACCAAGAAGTACTGCAGAGCGGTCATTCAGTTGAACCAACTTGGCCAGGTGTGTATTCGAATTGATAGGAACCTGCGTCCAGAGGCTGGTGATATTATTCACTGCAACGCTTTGCGCTGCAGATGTCACTTTGGCAACAGCATTGGTCGCCGTAAGGGTGACGTCGTATGCCCCAAAGGCGGGATAACTGTGCGTGAGGTCTATACCATCCATAACAACACCATCACCGAAATCCCATGTCAGCGTTCCGAAATTCTCGGCCTGATTGGTAAAGGCGTATTCGTTATCCGTTTGTGTATAGGTAAAATCTGCTTTTGGATCCAAAATTTCATTGGGACCTATGTGTTCCATGATTCCATTGCTGCCTAAAGCCCAAACTTTGCCGGCGAATTCGTCGAGATGAAAGAGTGTGGTATTTTGTCCAATATTGGCCGATTGCCACGTTTTTCCTTTATCGATTGTGCGGGCCGTTTTGGTATCACGGCCTCCTATGGAAAGGAATGTGGTATCGTTCAGCACGAACGCATCGAACGCATAAATGATGCTGTCGCTGGGAACGATTGTTGTTCCGCCATCTACGGTTGTGGAAACACCATACTGACCGGCAATTACAGCTGTGTCACCGAGCGCAGGAATAATATCGTTGAGTGAGCCAAGTGTTGAGCTTGAAAGATCGTTCCAGGAATCGCCACGGTTGGTTGTTGTGAGAAAAGCGCCCAGCGAACCGACTGCATAACCTCTGCTGGCATTAAATGCTATTCGGTTGATTGTCGAGCGGCCAAAATCGGGCGAAGTAATGTGCCAGCTCACTCCGGCATCGGTACTTCGGAAGATGTAGCCGTAAGTTGTTCCGGTAGCCGGATCGGCCCAGGAAAGAGATGTGAGAATGGTATCGCTATTTAAAGCTACTACCGATGAAAAGTTGGCCTTTTCACCTGCCATCGGATCGGTGGTTATATTGGAAGAACCATCGCTGAAAGCACTCAGAGGAACAGGAGTCCATGTGTCGCCACCGTCGGTAGTGTGCAGCATGGTTCCGTTCTGATAAACTCCGGATAAATCTTTCGCTTTTGTTCCGGCTACGTAGCCGTTCAACTGCTCGGAAAAAGAAATATCCATGAAATCGTACGGAATTTTCTGCGGCAGCGTGAGTTGCACCTGTGTCCAGGAATTTCCACCATCAGTGGTCTTCATAAGCAGCGTATCCTTTCCGGAAAGCATCGCTTCTTGTGTGCTAATCGGATATAATTTCATCAATGTTTTGCCGGTTCCGGTATCATACGGAATCCATTGGGCATATACGGAAGGAGAAAAAACAAAAAGCGTAACAATCAGGATGAAAAGTGCAAATCCTTTCATTGCTGTCGGGTTTAGGTAAAAAGCAAAAACTAAATTGCGGTTTTGAGGGAAAAACCAATCGCTCAAATTTAATGTTAAAAATTTGGACATCATATTTTTCAGGGATAAAATTCAAATCCCTGAAAGAGAAACGTATATGTTAAAGAATTAATTTTCGGAACGAAATGGATTATTTTTGGAACCCGTTTTTCCATTGGCATAATGTATTTCCAGCATATCGGCATTTGCCCATTCATTTATTTGGTTCGCGCTTGCCTTTTTTTTGTTGAAAAAGATTTGAAGTTCCGGATTATTCTGTACAATGGTTGTTCTTATTCCCAAAACGGGCGGGTGAACTGATAGGTGACTTGTCAGGTAAGGAAGCATTCGTTGGTAACTACTTTCTCCCGGGTGGTTGTATTTCAGTCGTAACGTGTCAATTAAGTTTATCGGCGTTTGTTCAAACCGGCTAAAAGTTTGTCGAAAGGGAATAAACATCGTTTTTATAAAGTCATTTCGTGCAATGGAGGTGTCTTGAATGGCTGTACCCGATAGTTGATAATTGAGTTTTACCTTCCGGATATTCAGTCCGTTTTCGATGCGTATTTCTCGCTTTTCGATAATTTTTTTTAGCGTATTTGGGCCAATATTGGTTCTCTTGTCGTAATAGATATTTACCCTCACCGGACAATCGAACGTTGTTTCGAAACCGTAAACTGCCGGTAAATTTTGCAGCAAGAGATGTTGCAAATATTCGGCGTCGTAAATGTCATATAATTGGTCGATGCCAGCTGTTATCACGCCGAGTTCTTTGACCTCTGGCAGAACGGGTTTAATTTGACGTCGAACGGGGGTGAAAATATTTTTCCTGATATCGGTGGGGGTCACTTTGCTGGCATCGTACCAAATTTTGACCGAATGGTTGTCTACATAAGTGGCAACGCCCAGCACACCATTCACCTTCTTCATCCCGGAAGCAAAAGCCATGGAACTTCCGTAGCATTTCACATTGTCAAGTCCGCTGAGGGTCATCGTTGATGCATTTTCCATATCTGCCGTCTCTCCCCATTGCTGCTCGATTGTGGGGATACGTACCGAAGCGCCCAAAAACAAGCCTAAAACGATTAGTAAGGATGCAATGGCTATCGGATACCATTCGCGGTAGCGGTGATTGATGGTTAAACTCTTTTGTTTGTGGCAGGAAGCTACACAGGCTCCGCAAAGGTTGCAATCAATGTGGCGCACCTCTGTTAATTTTCCTACCGGGATGCCCTGCGGACAGCTATCGGTGCACTGTTCACAGTTATTGCAGGTGTTGTTGTTGCGGGTAATTCGGTGTAACGGCAACGGGAAACTGGCCTTTCGCTGAATTTCGAATAACCAGGCTAAAATGGTCACGGCAGCCAGCGGCCAGACATATGATAGTTGTAATCCTGCTGCATTGGTCAAAATGTATGCAATGGTCACCACGCTGAACATGAGGAAGTACCTGAAAATATTGGAGACTGCACCTAACGGACAGAGATACCGGCACCAGGCAGTGCGGATAAAAATGGGGGTCACAATGAAGACCAACAGGGCGATACCAGCCCACAACGGATTCACATCGGAGCCAAAGCCAGTGGTGGCTGCATAATATGGGTCGTATGTCTTGCAGAATAGTTCGCTGCTGCCAACGGTGTAGTAAACGGTTACAAATAGCAGGATGTATTTCAGGCTGCGAAGGAACTTGTCAGCAATTTCAGGGACTTGTTTTACCTGCAATTTCCATTTCCGCCCCAGCGATGAGAGTTTTTCGGTAATGGTTCCCAGCGGACAGACTACGCCACAAAATAATTTGCTGAAAATAATAACACCGATGGCGAGAACTGCTCCCATGACAATTTGCACACTACTCATAGTGCAAGCCAGCGAGCCCTGTTCGAAAAGACTGGCAGCTGCCTGCAGACCGCCGAAAGGACAGTAAGCTTCGTAATCGGGTTGAAATGCCCGGTCGAAGAAGCTACGTACAACGAGATAGAGAATCCAGGCAATGACGCCGAAGCGGAAAAATTCGCGCCACGGATGGAGCGATTTGATCCTTTTGAACATCAGGTTAATTGTTAGTTAGTCGGTTTGTTGTATAATGTTGCCGGGTTATTCCCCCAGCCAGCCGTGTTTTTTCAGGTATTGGCGGGCTTCTTCACGCGTTTGCCAGAAAGCCCCTCGTTTTTCCCAATAGGTTTGTCCGCTCTTTACTTCTGCCGGGCAGTTTTTAGCCGGAGCAACCATTACCGATTCCAGAAAACGGAGTTTCAGTTCCCTGTCAGTTTTGCGAATAACACGTGCTTTGATTGGCCGGCCATAATAATGACCATTAATCGGAGCGGTTACGACAGCGTATCCTTCTGTACCTTCCTTTACCCAGCCTAATTTTCGCTGAAACTCTTTGGCTGAAATAGCGGTCGTATCGCGTGGACCTGCCTTCGCCTTTTCCAATGTCATTAGGTATTCACCTTCTGTTTGCGCCGCCTTTTTGTCGACCCGGTGACAGGCGGAAAGAAATCCTAAGCCTGACAGTAATATGATTAATAATGAAATTTTCATGTTAATACTTGAACGTATTTCAAAGGAAATAAAAATTGGTGAATTTCGATTCAAAACAACCGGCGATTGCCATATTATATAGATAAATAGTATCACTTATTAACATTATGTATCTGTTTTTAGAAAAAATAACATTTAGATGCAGATTTGGAGTACGAAAAGGTAATATAATTCGTTTGTATGGAAAAGATTTTGATTTATTTCGGGCATGGATGCAATATTAACACAACAGCTTCACATCTGGACACCATTGATTTATGTAATCCTCTTTGTAGGGTTGCTGATTGAAGGGGAAAGTATTCTGTTTGCAGCATTCTTTTTGGTGAATCAACAGGAGCTGCAACTGTTTTATACTATCGTGGTAGCTATCGCCGGTGTCCTTACAGGTGACTTGCTCTGGTATTATGGAGGAAAGTTGCTAATGCGCGTACCATTCGTACAACGTCTGTCGGAGCGTATGCCTAAAACCATTGACCACTTTATCCGGCGAAAGCCAATACTAAGTATTGTAGGTTCTAAATTTTTATACGGAATGCACCGGCCCACTTTGTTGCGTCTGCATGCGGCCCGTATCAATGTGAAAACCTTTCTGCGTGCTGATATTCCCGGAACCATTGTCTGGATTGCGGTTATCGGAATTGCGGGTTACCTCTTTTCCGAGTCCGCCGACTTGCTCGACGGAAAAATGAAGTACTGGCAACTGGGAATGATTGGTGGCTTGTTGGTATTTACCGTGGTAACTCATTTTGTTTCCAGATTGGTTGTAAAATACATTACAGTAAGAAAAAAGTAATTGATCGGTTTGAGAACTTAAGACATACAGAAAAGGCTGTCCTAAACGGGCAGCCTTTCGTATTTATATATGATGGTGTGTTATTTCAACACGTTCAGCTCTTTTCCAATTTTGGTAAAAGCAGTAATGGCTTTGTCCAGATGAGCCCTATCGTGGGCGGCTGACAACTGAACACGAATGCGAGCCTGACCTTTCGGGACAACCGGATAATAGAACCCAATCACGTAAATACCTTCCTCCAGCAGTTTGGCAGCAAACTCCTGCGACAATTTGGCATCGTACAGCATTACAGCACAGATGGCCGACTTGCTGGGCTTGATATCGAAGCCTGCTGCCTGCATTTTACCCATGAAGTATTCCGTATTTTCATGCAGTTTGTCTTGCAGTTCAGTGGTTTCAGCCATCATATCGAACATCCGGATTCCCGCATTAACAACTACCGGCGGCAGCGAATTGGAGAATAGATACGGACGGGAACGTTGGCGCAGCAGCTCAATGATTTCTTTCTTCCCGGTAGTAAAACCGCCAATGGCGCCACCGAAAGCTTTACCCAATGTTCCGGTAATGATATCTACTTTCCCGCGAAGGTTGAACAACTCGGTTACACCGCGACCGGTTTCGCCTACCACTCCGGCAGAGTGACATTCGTCGACCATTACCATGGCATCGTACTTCTCGGCCAGTTCGTTGATTTTATCCATGGGAGCTACGTTGCCATCCATAGAAAATACACCGTCGGTGACGATGACGCGGAAGCGGGCTTTTTGAGCTGCTTTTAGTTGCTCTTCCAAATCGGCCATATCGGCATTCTGGTAACGGAAGCGTTGTGCCTTACACAACCGCACGCCGTCGATGATGGAGGCATGGTTCAGTGAATCGGAGATGATGGCATCCTCATCCGTAAGAAGTGGCTCGAATACTCCGCCGTTGGCATCGAATGCAGCGGCGTAGAGAATGGTGTCCTCGGTGCCGAAGAATTCGGCGATTTTCCGCTCCAGCATTTTGTGCAAATCGGTGGTACCGCAGATGAACCGGACGGATGACATCCCAAAACCGTGACTGTCGAGCGCCTCTTTAGCCGCTTCAATCAACTGCGGGTGGTTTGACAAGCCCAGGTAATTGTTGGCGCAAAAGTTTAGTACTTCCTTACCGTCTTCGAGATGGATAACCGCACTTTGCGGTGAAACAATAATGCGTTCGTCTTTGTACAAACCCGCTTCCCGGATGTTATCCAGTTCCTGTTGCAGGTGATTTTTTATTTTGCCGTACATAATACTTATGGTATAAAAAGTTTGTCGAATTGTGTGGAGAAAATACTCTCTGTTTTACCGGCCTGCTATTGGTCAGTCCAAAATCAATTACAAAAATAACGGAAAATTCACGGTTTGAGGGATGATATTTGGCAGGGAAGCAAAGAACGTTTCGCAGACTTCTACGAAAGGATAATTTGTGATTTCACTTTTTTTAACAAAAAACCCATGTCTCCGGACCAACTTTTAATGTTCGGTTGCGTATGGATAAGTTGGAAACTCAACAAAAATAAATTTATGGACAGACGTAAAGCCTTACAACGAATGGTAACCGGGAGTGCGACACTCTTTATGGTACCCACCGCCCTGGCTGCATGCGGAAACACTAAAAAGAAAAGCGCAGACAATTCTCAGCTGACGGTAAACCTGGCTGATGCTGCCAATGCACCGCTCAAACAGCAGGGGGGATTTGTGGTAACCGACAATACCATTATTATCAATACTGCTGCTGATGGTATCATTGCGTTGTCGAGTATTTGTACCCATAAGGGATGCACGGTAGAGTACGATAAAACGAACAAAGACATTCTGTGTCCGTGTCACCAATCGGAATTTGCTTTCGACGGCAGCGTACTCCAGGGACCCGCTGTGAAACCGCTCCCAAAGTATAAGGTGACGCGTAACGGCGATACGCTGACCATTGATCGTTCATAAGACTACAATTCATAATCTCCCCCTCTGTAATGTTGACCTCGGCCCGGAAATTTTTCCGGGTTTTCTTGTTTTGTCCTGCTTCCGGTTCGTTCATAATTTATTGTTCAGTAGTTTTTAAGGAGGTTTTAATTTTTCGTCTTATTCATTTTCAGCATATTGCTATTGTATTTAATGAGTCTAAATAATGATTTATGGAAAGACGTAAAGCCCTTCAGCAAATGTTTTTAGGAACCGGAACACTCATGGTTGTTCCTGCCGCTTTGGCATCGTGTTCCAAATCGGCCAGTGCAGGGGCTCCGTTAACAGGGGACCTCACACTTGATTTGACCAATTCGAAGTACAGTCAGCTAACACAGAGCGGAGGCTCGGTGATTGTTGGCAGTACCATTGTGGTGAATACGGGAAGTAACAATTTTATTGCGCTTTCGGCTATTTGCACGCATGCTGGTTGTCTGGTGGAGTATCAATCTTCGCAGAAAGACTTCTATTGTCCTTGCCACGGTTCGGTATTCTCTACTTCGGGTAGTGTGATGCGTGGACCGGCTGGCAGTCCATTGGCTAAGTATCAAACTACTTACGATGCTACGGCCAAGACCGTCACTGTAAAAGGCGCCTGAAAAAAATTGTATAGTCCTCTCTTTCCCGTTTCCCTGCTCGTTAGGGGAGCGGTTTTTTTTGCCTTTTAATTCCTACCGGGAAGAGAAGGTGTCGATTCTATATTATGAATTCACCCGCGTTATTCCGCCCGAGACAATAAATTTCATGGCTTCAGCCGGATTGATGTCGATGGGATGAACGCTGGAAGTGGGAACCATGTACAACTCGCCTGAGAAGTTATAAGAGTGTGGGAAATAAATCGCCACTAATTCCTTCCGGCCAATCTGTTCGAGTGTTTCCTGGGTGATGAATCCCATTTTCCACAATTGATTTTCGTGATTGATGAGCACCATGGCTGGTTGGTTGAACTTTTTCTCCTTCCCCACGAAGGCAGAGAAGAGATCGCGCAGTGACGAATAGATGACCCGAATTAACGGTGCCCGTTCGAGCAGTTTGTCGATAAAACGGGTCAACGGCCGGGCAATGATGGTTTTTCCAAACATTCCCAGGAGGGTGATAAAAGCAAATATGATTAGGATACCTAATCCCGGCAGACTTATTCCAAACCAGGCATCGAGGTTGGCGCGCAGTAATCCGTCGATGAAATTGAATACGATGAAGATAACATAGATGGTGATGGCTAGTGGCGCTATTAGCAGCAGCCCTTGCAGGAACCAGGTTGTAATACGTTTCATAAGTTTCTTGTTTATGATTTATTCAAATCAGGTGCTTTGGTAGCTGTTGTTTTACACGATTCCAGTATCTGGATTTGTTCGGCTACAATCGCCCTGGTGATTTGCGATAGCCAAAACGGCATATGTCCCCGCGGGTGAAGACCGGCAAATTGTCCGATAAATTGAAGGAGTACCTGCAGGTCGTGCCAGGCGCCCAGTTTTGCATCGAGTTTTTCTAACCTGGCTGTGATGGTTTCATCCCAAACGGATGAATCTTTTGTCAGCAACCGGTTGAGGTATATCAGCTTCTTTAGCTGTTTCCGCTGCCAGTGCAAATTCCCGGTTATTTCCGGGGCGAGGTGGGCTGCCTTAATCTTTTCCATCAGTTGCTTCATTTGCTGCGAAATGACGCCCGGGAGCTCTTCCGTAGGAATTTCGTTTCGGTGTTGCCGTTCAAATGTATCGATATCCGGAATGGAAACGTGTTTCATTTGCTTTTCTTCTGCGAGATAGCCTTGCCACAACCAAGCGGAAAATCCATTGTGCCGGATATGATTTTTCAGGCAAATTTTGCGAAAGCGTTGCCGGGCAACCGTGAAATCGCGTAGGCGGCTGGTTTGCTGGTAATAATTCCGGAAGGAAATAAATAATGATTTGGCCGGATACCGTTCGGGGAAAGCGAATTCGAGGAGTAGGCATTGCACTCGTATGGCCTTGAACCGAAGCCTGAGTTGATGCAACTCTTTTTCCTGTTCCCGACGAAGAATGTGATTTCGGGAACCAACGGTTCCGGTTTTGCTTACAGCATTCATGTCAAAACAGATCAACAATTAAGGTCGGAAATCGGTTGCAACAATCTGTTCCTGTCCGGTCTTTAGAGGTTTATTGCCGGGCTTTTTCCGCAGCAGCGTGATCATATTTCTTATCTTTGTCCCAGTTTTTTGAAAGAACGTGAAACTGAAAAATATACCATCATGAGTGATAGAAAAGTGAGGGTTCGTTTTGCCCCCAGTCCGACCGGACCGCTGCACATGGGCGGGGTGCGTACCGCGCTGTTCAATTACCTGTTTGCCAAGGGACGCGGTGGCGATTTCCTGCTCCGCATCGAAGATACTGACCAAAACCGTTACGTGCCGGGCGCCGAGGAATACATTATGGAAAGCCTGGCGTGGTGTGGAATGAAGCTTGACGAAGGCCCCAAAGAAGGCGGACCACATGGACCTTACCGCCAGAGTGAGCGTAAGGAGTTGTACCACCAGTATGCCGAACAGCTGGTTGCAGGCGGGAATGCCTATTATGCGTTCGACACACCGGAAGAGCTGGATGCTGCCCGCAGTGAAGCGGAAGCAAAAGGAGAAACCTTTACTTATAATGCCGCTACCCGTGGCAACATGAAGAACTCAATTTCGCTATCGGAAGCAGAATGGAAAAAACTGCTAGCTGACGGCGTTCCTGCAGTGGTTCGTTTCCGGATGCCCGACAACGAGTCGGTCACAGAGGATGACCTGATCCGTGGCCGTGTGACTTTCGAAACTTCGTTGCTCGACGATAAGGTGCTGTACAAAGCCGATGGTATGCCAACCTATCACCTGGCCAACGTGGTAGACGATCACTTGATGGAGATTACGCATGTGATTCGTGGTGAGGAGTGGTTGTCGTCGATGCCGTTGCACGTGCTGCTGTACCGTGCACTGGGCTGGGTCGATACGATGCCTCGTTTTGCTCATCTGCCGCTTATTCTTAAACCGGTGGGCAAAGGAAAGCTCTCGAAACGTGATGGTGATAAAATGGGATTTCCGGTTTTTCCACTGGAGTGGAAAGACCCGAAGTCGGGCGAAATTTCAAGGGGGTACCGCGAAGATGGATATTTCCCGGACGCGTTTATCAACGTTTTGGCACTGCTGGGCTGGAATCCCGGTACAGAGCAGGAGCTTTTTTCGATGGATGAATTAGTAGAAGCCTTCTCGCTGGAGCGAGTTGGTAAGTCGGGTTCCCGCTTCGATCCGGAAAAAACCAAGTGGTTCAATCATCAGTATTTGGTAGCGAAGAGCGATGAAGAGCTGGCCAAATTATTCCTTCCGCTGTTGCGGGAAAGGGGAATGGAGGCTAACCCAGAGATGGTTGCGCGGATCTGCAGTATGGTGAAAGAACGCTGCAATTTTGTTCCGGAAATCTGGGACCAGAGTTATTTCTTTTTCGAGTCACCGAGCGAGTATGATGCCAAAGTGGTGAAGAAGCGTTGGAAAGAGGGTACGCCAGAGATGATGACGGAAATAGCAGATTTCTTGGAAACCTTGGAAACCTGGAAAGCTTCGGAAATCAAAGAACCGTTCTCAGCTTTCGTAAACGGAAAAGAGTGGGGATTTGGTGCGGTCATGAATGCTTTTCGGCTTTGCCTCGTTGGCGGTGGATTCGGCCCTGACTTATTCGAGATTTGCGAAATCATTGGAAAGGAAGAAACCCTTCGTCGGATACGGAACGGTATCGCTAATATCAAGAGATAACAATATTCACTCAATATTCTGAAGGAAGGTCATCTGAGAAATCAGATGGCCTTTTTTATTTGACGTTTTTATTGAAAAAAATGTGTTGTTTTTAGGATCTATTATGATAGATGACATATGGTTATATTTCTATAAATGATAATTATGTTTTGTTTATAGGATGTTTCAGGGATAGTATTCATAATCAGAATAGTATGTTAAATGACATATGGAGAGACTACCGGACTTGTCTGAAAGTGCTAATTCTATTGACTTTTGGTTGATTTAGAGTTAACTTTCTTGAACATAATCATTCTTTATGTATTGATAATCAGTGCATCTTTGTTTGTTGTGCTCTTACATTTCAAACCTTTTTGCCTTATATTTATATACGGTAAAGATGCCTCCTGGCATCTTTCTGCGGCTTAATACTAACCTCTAACCTCAGTTTTTATGAAGAAACCTCTACTCTTGTCATTTATTATCCTATTAATCGGAATAAATGTTATGGCAGCAGGGGGACCTGGCTTTACTGACTTTTCGTCCCCCGAGAATACCTTTAACGGTGTCACGCTTTTGGCGGCGGCACCTCCCCCGACAATTACCGGTGGACAGAGTTTTTCAGTTCTGGAGAATAGCGCTTTGGGAACAGATGTAGGTACTGTTGGTGCCAGTGATGTTACGACGAATCCGTCCTGGTCGATTTCCAGTAATGTGAACCCCGATGGAGACGGTGAAGATGCCTTTGCTATTAATGCAACGACGGGACAGATAACCGTGAATGATCCCACCGATCTGGATTATGAAACCAATACTTCTTTCGTTATCGAAGTATCGTTATCCGATGATTCCGGTGCGGCTACACCTGTGAATGTGACTATTAACCTGGAAGATGTGAACGAATTTGCTCCGGTCGTTAATTCAGTGACGGCTATTGATATTGCGGAGAATTTGGCAGACAACACGCCTGTAGGTACAGCTTTGTCAGCAGATGATCAGGATGGAACAACTAATATACAGAATTGGGCAATCGCATCCGGCAATACCAATAACGCATTTGCAATAGATGGTTCAGGGCAGATATCAGTGAACTCGAGTGCTGCGTTGGACTATGAGACGACAACCACGTTTACCTTGGGAATTACGGTTGATGATGATGATTATACCAGTGCAGAGCAAACCGTGACCATTAATCTGACGGACTTAAATGATGTTGCTCCGGTGGTGACAGCCAGCCAAAGTTTTACCACTGATGAGAATACTACTGCCGGAACCGACTTGTCTCCGGTTCTTGTGGCCACGGATGGCGATGTTACATCAACGACTTTCTCCAACTGGACGATCAGTACCAATGTCGATCCGGATGGAGATGGGACGGATGCGTTCGCTATCAATGCAAGTAACGGTCAAATAACGGTAAATGATGCCGGTGATCTAGATTATGAAACAAATACATCTCTTACGATTCAAGTAACGGTATATGACGGTGCCAACACCAGTGCTCCGCAGGATGTGACCATCAATCTGAATAATCTGAACGACGAAGCTCCGGTCATCACGGCTAGTCAGGAGTTTACTGTGGCAGAAAACAGTGATTACGGAACGGTGGTTGGAACGGTAGCTGTTACCGATCCGGATGATGCATCAACGGTTTATCATGACTGGACCATTACTACCGGAAATACCAATGGAGCGTTTGCCATTAATTCAACGTCCGGACAAATTACGGTAGCCAATACCTCACAACTCGATCGGGAAACAACCGCTTCATTTACACTTGGCTTGACTGTAAATGACGGAACCAATACCAGTGCGGAGGCAACCGTAACAGTGCTCTTAAGTGATGTGAATGATGTGGCTCCGGTTATTACCGCCAGTCAGTCGTTTGATATTCCTGAGGGGAGTAGCAACGGAACCGTTGTGGGCACTGTTGCAGTGACAGATGGTGACGTAACTTCTACAACCTTCTCTAGTTGGACCATTACGAATGGAAATACGGATAACGCATTTGCGATTAATGGGACAACCGGCGAAATTACAGTGGCGACCTCTTCGGCTCTGGATATTATGGTTAATCCAACTTTCACATTAACGTTAACTGTTAGCGACGGCGTCAATACCAGCGCAGATGAGACGGTAACCATTAATCTAACGGATATCAACAATCAAAATCCGGTTGTCACCAATGGTCAGACATTTGACGTGGATGAGAATAGTGCCGCGACCACATCGGTAGGAACGGTGGCTGCAACAGACGCCGATTCCAATACAACTTTCCAGGATTGGACGATTACCAGCAATGTGAATGGTGACGGTGACGCTAATGATGCTTTTGCTGTTGATGCTTCTACGGGAGAAATTACCGTCAACGATGCGGATGATTTGGATCGGGAGGCGAATGCTTCTCTGGTCATTCAGGTTACGGTTAGTGACGGAACGAACACATCAGTAGCAGAGAACGTAACCATTAATTTGAATGATTTGAATGACGTCGATCCGGTTGTTGATAGCGGACAATCTTTCAGCATTGCTGAAAATCGTCCGAACGGGACGGTTGTCGGAACGGCTATTGCGACGGATGGTGATGTTTCATCGACAACTTTCCAGGACTGGACCATTGCTTCGAGTACCACTGCCGGTGCTTTTGCCATTAATGCTTCCACGGGAGAGATCACTGTGGCTGATTCGACTTTGCTGGATCGGGAAACTGTGGCGTCCATCACACTGGGTTTAACGGTAGGAGATGGCGTTAATACCAGCGATTCACAGGATGTGACCATTTCATTATCCGATGTAAATGATGTAGCTCCGGTGATTACTGCTGACCAGGTTTTCAATGTGGATGAGGGAAGTGCCAATGGAACAGTTGTTGGAACAGTTGATGTAACCGATCAGGATATCACTTCAACGACTTATCACGACTGGACCATAACCGGAGGGAATACCGACAATGCATTTGGAATTAGTGCGTCTTCCGGAGAAATTACCGTGACAAATAGTTCAGCTTTAGATTTCGGAGTTAATCCATCGTTTACACTGGTATTAACCGTCAATGACGGAACGAATACGAGTGCTGCGGAAAGTGTTACCATCAATTTGAACGATATCAACGATAAAGCTCCTGTTATTACAGCAGATCAAAATTTCGCGATAGACGAGAACAGTGACAATTCAACCATCGTTGGAACAGTAGCAGCGACCGATCCGGATGCAGGAACCACTTTCCAGTATTGGACCATTGTTTCCGGCAACACCGATAATGCGTTTGCCATCAATAGTTCAACGGGTGAAATTACGGTAGCGACCAGTACTGCTCTCGACAAAGAGACAACGCCTTCCTTCACCCTTAGTTTAACCGTTAGTGACGGCGCGAATACCAGTGCTGAGCAAACCGTTGTCATTACTTTGAACGATTTGAACGATGAAGTGCCGGTAATAACAGCCGATCAAACTTTCTCTATCGATGAGAACAGTGCGAATGGTTCATCGGTGGGAACGGTGCTGGCTACAGACGGTGATGTAACGGCGACAACCTTCCAAAACTGGACGATTACTGATGGTAATACGAATGGAACCTTTACCATCAATGGGTCTACCGGTGAAATCACTGTGGCTAAATCAACGGAGCTCGACAGGGAAGTAGTTACTTCTTACACGTTGACGGTAACCGTTGATGATGGAGTGAATACCAGCGACGCTCAAACGCTCATTGTAAATGTAAATGACGTGAATGATGTGTTGCCGGTGATAACCGCATCACAATCCTTCACCATTGATGAGAATAGTGTTGGGGGAACCGTTGTGGGAACCCTGACCGCAACGGATGGCGATGTGACAGCTACTACTTTCGGGTCATGGCAGATTGTTTCCAATGTGAACGGAGATGGAGACACGAACAATGCTTTTACCATAAACACCGGGACGGGCGAGATAACGGTGAACGATGCCGGCGATTTGGACCGCGAAGCTGCGGCTTCATTTACGATTGGCGTTACGGTGAGCGATGGAGTTAATACCAGTTTGCAACAGGACGTGGTTATTTACCTTGATGACTTGAACGACGAAGCACCGGTCGTAACGGCTAACCAAAGTTTCTCGCTTGATGAGAATTCACCGGACGATACCGTTATTGGAACTGTGGTAGCAACCGATATTGATGTAACGGCCACCACTTTCGGGAACTGGAGAATTGTTTCGAACGTGAACCCGAATAACGATGTTCTGGAGGCTTTCGGTATTGACGATGTGACGGGTGAGATTTTCGTGAATGATTCTTCGGATCTGGATCGGGAACAAAATGCTTCACTGACCATACAGGTGACGGTTTCGGACGGAGAAAATACCAGCGATCCAGTGGATGTGGTAATCAATTTGAATGAATTGAATGATGTAGCGCCAGTAGTTACAGCCGATCAGTCGTTTACCATCAAAGAAAAAAGTGATGTTGGAACGACGGTTGGAACACTTGTGGCAACTGATGGTGATATAAGTGCCACCACTTTCCAGGATTGGACCATTGCAACCAACACGGATGTGGATGGTGACGGAACTGGTACTTTTGCACTGAATACCGATACAGGAGTACTTACTGTTGCTGATTCAGATGATTTGGACCGTGAACAAAATGCGTCACTGACCATTCGGGTAACGGTTGGCGATGGTGTCAGTACCAGCGATACTACTGATGTGGTCATTAATTTGAGTGACACTAACAACCAGCCTCCTATGGTTACAGCAGGACAAACTTTCCCGGTTGATGAGAATGCTACCAATGGAACCGAGGTAGGAACTGTGGCCGCGACTGATGCCGATGTAACAGCTACCACGTTCCGCGATTGGACTATTGTTGGTGGTAATGATGCCGGAACATTTGCAATCAATGATTCGACAGGAGTCATTACGGTTGCGGACAGTACGCTGCTCGATCGGGAAACGATTGAATCCATTGTGTTAAGTATTACGGTGAGCGACAGTATTAATGTAAGTACTCCGGAGGATGTAACCATTACATTGACCGATGTGAATGATGTGGCACCGGTTGTAACCGCCAATCAATCATTTACGATTGAAGAGAATAGTGCCAACGATTTGGTTATTGGTACGCTGGCAGCAACCGATGGTGATGTGTCGGCTACTACGTTCCAAAACTGGAGTATCCTTACGGGAAATGCTTCCGGAACCTTTGCGCTTGATGAATCCAGTGGAGCATTATCCGTTGCTGATAGTACGGCGCTCGATCGCGAAACAACATCCTCAATTACGATAGGTGTTGTTACAGGCGACGGAGTGAATACCAGCGATACGTTAGATGTAGTCATTAATCTCACGGATGTGAACGATGTAACGCCGCTCGTTACGGCCGATCAGTCATTCAATGTCGATGAAAACAGTGCGGCTGGCACGACCATTGGAACGGTGCTTGCCACGGATGGTGATGTAACCCCAACAACCTTTACGAACTGGACAATTAGCTCGGGAAATGATGACAATGCTTTTGCCATCGATAGTTTGTCGGGTGTTCTCTCAGTCAATGATCCGGCAACGCTTGATCGCGAAGTCCTCGATTCATTAATTATCGGTGTATTTGTCAGCGATGGATTGGATACCAGTGCTGTGCAGAATGTAACGATACATCTGAACGATGTGAACGACGTTCTTCCGGTTATTGCAGCTGATTCGACGTTCACCATCGACGAGAATAGCCCTGCTGGTACTATTGTAGGAACTGCTTCAGCTACGGATGGGGATGTGACAGCAACCACTTTTTCCAACTGGGCTATTATTGATGGAAATACCGAAGGAGCTTTTGCCATTGATGGTAGTTCCGGCCAGATAACGGTTGCACAAAGTTCGGCATTGGATCGGGAGAAAATCGATACCCTGAAGCTGAGTGTAACGGTTAGCGATGGAGTGAATACCAGCGCTCCAGAATTGGTGATTGTAACACTTAACGATGTGAACGATATTCTGCCGGTGATTGCTGCCGGACAATCCTTCACCCTTCCCGAGAATACGGTGGCAGGAACCTCTGTTGGAACGATCCAGGTAGCTGACAGTGACGTAACGGCGAGTACATTCAATAACTGGCAAATATCGACCAATTTCGACGGAAACGGTAATGGCAATCCCGCTTTTGCCATCGATAGTTTATCGGGTAACTTGACGGTGAACGATCCGGGCGATCTGAATTTCGAAACAACACCGGATTTCAACATTGCGGTAACGGTTGACGACAGTGTAAATACCAGCCTTCCGGTAGAAGTGGCATTGCATCTGACTGACAAAAATGACAATGCACCGGTTATCATCACAATGCCGTATTTCACCATTCAGGAAAATTCCGAAATCGGAACGTTGGTGGCCCAGTTTGAAGCTACCGACGTAGACGTTACGCCGGCAACCTTCACCTGGCACATTGTCAAAAATGCCGATCCCGACAAAGATGGAGCGGAGGCATTCATCATCAATGAAACGAATGGTAACCTGTATATCCGCGACAAGGATGACTTCGATTATGAAACCAACGACGAACTGAAAGTCCAAATTTCGGTTTGGGATGGCATTAACCGGAGCGATTATCTGGAAGTGATTGTCGGGATAACCAACGATACAAGCGACGACGTGACAACCGGTCTGGACGATCTTGCCTTGAAAGAAGTGAAGGTTTATCCGAACCCGGCTCAAAGTTACTTCTATATCGACGGTCCTGTCGGGGAAACCGTACAACTAGTCGACATGAATGGCCGATTGGTTAAAACGGCGTTGATGGAATCAAACATCCAGCGCTTTGATCTATCCGGAACTCCAAAGGGAATCTACCTGGTGCAGATACAGCACAAAACCGTATCGAAAGTAATTATCAGGTAATTTCCGAATTTCTCCTACAATCCGGGGCTCTCCTGTTTCAGGGGAGCCTTTTTTATATTAATACAGTCCGCTTAATGGCGACTGCGATAAATTGAAGATTAGATTATGTTTTGTTGAAAATCAAGACTTTTTTGTTATTTCTTTGGCAGCGCGTTCCCGAAACAGTATTTTCGTGGTAACGAGACGTTCGCTAATCATCTGTTATGGTTTATACAACACATCAGAAAAAACCGGTTACTGCCCGACCCTTTCTTAAGTGGGCTGGTGGAAAGAGGCAGCTTTTGCCGGTCATTACAGATGCTTTGCCGAAGAATTTGGCTCGGGATGCATTCGTCTACGTCGAGCCTTTTGTGGGGAGTGGTGCTGTTCTTTTCCGTATGCTACATCATTTTCCCAATATCGAAAGAGCCGTTATCAACGATGTCAATGAAGATTTAATTGACGCCTACCGAACGGTTCAGGAGGAACCGGACGCATTGATCGATGCCTTGCAGCAACTGGAACGGGAATATTACGGTAACCCGGAAGAAGAATTCCGGCAAATGCATTACCAAATGGTTCGCGAACTGTTTAATGGCCGAAGCGCTTCGCGGGCGAATCATACAGCTTACCTGATTTTTCTGAACCGGACCTGTTATAATGGATTGTACCGGGTAAATAAAGACAATCAGTTCAATGTTCCTTTCGGGAAACACAAGAATCCCAGAATTTGTAACGAAGCGAATATCCGTTTGGTACACGAAGCGTTGCAGAAAGTGGAGATTCGGTTGGGCGACTTTGACGCTTTGAGCGATTTAGTGACACCCAACGCATTTTTCTATTTCGATCCACCTTACAAGCCCATTAGCTCAACGGCTTCGTTTAACGCTTACTCGCAAAATGGCTTTGGTGATGGCGACCAGGAGCGCCTGAAAGCTTTTTGCGATAAACTACATAAAACCGGGTCCCGCTGGATGCTTAGTAATTCTGATCCGAAAAACGAAAATCCGGAAAATCATTTCTTCGACGAATTGTATGGCGACTTCCACATCGAACGTGTGAAGGCACGGAGGGTTATCAATTCACGCGGAAGTAACCGGGGTGAAATCAGTGAGTTGCTAATTCGGAATTACGACTAAAATCCTTTTTCCAGCATCAGCTTATCTAGTTCGTTTGCCGATTTTCCTTTGCTGAAAGTGGCAGCCTGTTCCGGTGATTTGTCCTCTATTAATATTTGATGAATACCCAGCCGCTTGACACGTTTCTTCAGGATCGCATGCTCCTTGTTTTCTTCCGCAACCATGCCATAATAAACGACGGTTAGCCATTGTTCCACTTCGTCGGTCATCTCACCGTATTGCAACGAAAGTTGTTTGATGCGCCATAGAATCAAGGGGTCGATTATTTTCCCGGTAGGTGCATAAACCGATACAAAATCGTTGTGCAATTTTTGCCTGCCGAAACGATTTCCGATGGTTTTAAGCCTTTGAAAATATGCCACATCACGCGGTGCAGTTGTTTTTCCTTCCGGAGAACGAAGGAAAACGCACCACGCATCGAACTTGCCACGGCCAAAGAAAACGACCGCCCCATTGGTTAGCCTGGTTGGATCGTGCATTGGTAATCTCCATTTCTGTGAAAATAACCCGGTCTAAGGTTTCCGTACAATATTGAAATTGAATTCCACCGTTCCAATTTTGCTGAACAAGCGAAGCCAGAGCGGAAGCAACATTTCGGTTCCACGTGCAGCAGTAATATCGCCTAAATCGGTGATATTATCAGCCTTCCATCCGAATTCCTGAAGCAATGCGGATACCTTCATCCTTGCATCGGAATCGTTGCCACAAACGAATACATTGTGATCGCCGGGAATGCCTTCGGGATGCAACATGATTTCGCAATTCATTGTGTTGAGGGATTTCACTACGCGAGATTCGGGGAAATGTTGCTGAATCTGTTCACCCAATGAACTATCGTTGCAGAAAAGCAATTTAGGCGGCATACCGTGTGTAAAATCAAGCGGATTGGCCACATCGATGATGATCTTCCCTTTCAAATTATCGGCACCTGCCAGTTCAAGTGCTGTAATGGATGCATGCCCGTTGGTACAGTTGAAAACAATTTCGTCGGCAAAAATAGCCGCATCGGCAAAAGTTCCGTTTTCGGCTAAGTCACCGTATTTTTCAGAGAAAGCCAGGGCTTTTTCATTTTCCGCTGAGCGTGATCCCATGCAGACCTCATAACCTCTTCCAACTAAGCGGGATGCAATGGCCTGACCGACCATCCCTGTTCCCAGAACACCAATTTTACTCATAGCTTTTGTCATTGGTTATATTATACATGATTAGGTTGATTTCAGAATTATTTTTCGTCGCCGTAAATAGCCACCTGCTTTTCTCCATCCGATTTTACGAAGCCGCGAAACATGCCCGGTGTGTTCGTCATCATCACGATATTTCCCTCTTTATCCACACCAATCATACCGCCATCGCCACCAGCTTTTACCAGTTCGTTATTGATAACTTCATCGGCGGCGTCATGAAACGAAAGATGTTTGTATTCCATCAGGGCGGAAATGGTCCGCGCAACGGTGTACCGGATGAAAAACTCGCCGTGGCCGGTACAGGAGATGGCACAACTTTGATTGCTGGCGTAGGTGCCGGCACCGATAATGGGGGAGTCGCCAATGCGGTGAAATTTCTTATTCGTCATTCCGCCGGTGGAGGTTCCGGCCGCCAGATTGCCATACTGGTCGAGCGCGGCACAACCAACGGTTCCGAATTTGTTTTTTCCTTCGGTGGCTAGATAATGCTGCAGCGCGTCCCAGCGGTTTTGCGTAAAGAAGTAACTGCTGTCGACGGTGGTCAAACCTTGTTGCCGGGCAAATTCCGATGCCCCGGAACCGTAAAGCATTACATGCTCCGATTTTTCCATCACTTTCCGCGCCAGCGAGATGGGATTTTTTACATCGCCAACTCCGGCTACAGCTCCGGCATTCAACGTTTTGCCATCCATCAAAGAGGCATCCATTTCGTTGGTACCATAGTGCGAAAAAACGGCGCCTTTCCCGGCATTAAATAACGGGGAATTTTCCATTACCCTAATAGTATGCTCTACGGCATCGATGGAGGTGCCTCCACGACTCAAAACTGCCTGTCCGGTGTCAAGTGCTTCACTAAGCTTATCGCGAAATTGTTTCTCCAGCTCCGGACCAAGATTTTCGCGGCTGACAACACCAGCACCTCCGTGAATCACCAAAACATATTTCGGTGGCTGCGCTTGTGCCGGCCCGGATAGAAAGCTTGCGAAGAGGAGTAAGAAAAGAAAACCCGGGAGAAAGGCTGTTCGGTTCATTTTGCAGGTATTGGATTCTTTCTGATGAAGATAGGAAAAACCGCTGCCAAATGAAAAGCCTTCAAACAGGGAAAAAGAAAAAGGCTGCAACGGACTTTATTCCATCGCAGCCTTTGATACTATATTATTAATCAGTCAAGCCTTGAAAATGCTTATTGCTTGTACATCGACTCACGCAATTCCTTGATGCGATCGTCGGAAATATAATCGTCGTAATCTATCAGTTTGTCGATGATGCCGTTTGGTGTCAATTCGATGACACGGTTACAAACCGTTTGGATGAACTCGTGGTCATGCGATGACATTAACACGATGCCGGGGAAACTAATCAAGCCGTTGTTGAATGCCTGAATGGATTCCAGGTCAAGGTGGTTGGTTGGATTATCCAGCATTACTACGTTAGGATGTCGCATCATCAAACGTGAAATCATACAACGCATCTTTTCACCTCCTGAAAGCACCTTCGAGTTTTTGAAAATCTCCTCGCCCGAAAAGAGCATCTTTCCGAGGAACGAGCGAAGAAAGCTGGCGTCTGTATTGTTGGTATATTGCGCTAACCAGTCGACCAGCGGCAAATCGTTTTTAAAGAAACGGTTATTATCCATCGGAAGGTAGCCGGTGGTTACCGTTATTCCCCATTCAAATTCGCCGGTGTCGGGTTTATCATCTTCGTTTAGAATATTGAAAAGAGCTGTCATAGCACGCGTATCGCGCGACAGGAAAACCACTTTCTCATCCTTCTCAATGGTGAAATTGACGTTGTTGAATACTACTTCTCCATCGATACTTTTGCTCAGGTTCTTCACCGTAAGGATGTTGTTACCCACTTCCCGCTCGGGTTGGAAAATAATTCCGGGGTAACGGCGGGTCGATGGCTGAATCTCTTCCACATTCAGCTTTTCCAGCATTTTTTTACGGCTGGTGGTCTGTTTCGATTTGGCTACGTTGGCGCTAAAGCGCGAAATAAACTCCTGAAGCTCCTTCTTCTTCTCCTCCATTTTCTTGTTCTGCTGAGCCATCTGGCGGGCAGCCAACTGACTCGAGTGGTACCAGAAGGAGTAGTTTCCACCGAACATGCGTACTTTTCCGAAATCGATATCTACCGTGTGGGTAGAAACACTGTCGAGGAAGTGACGGTCGTGCGAAACCAGAATCACTGTATTGTTAAAGTTGGCCAGAAAGTTCTCCAGCCACATCACAGTTTCCAGGTCAAGGTCGTTGGTAGGCTCATCGAGCAACAGGTTGTCGGGATTTCCGAACAATGCCTGAGCGAGCAATACACGAACCTTTTCTTTCTGCTCCAGATCGCCCATACGACGGTAATGCAAGCTTTCGCGAATACCCAGTCCACTTAGCAGCGCAGCTGCATCGCTCTCTGCATTCCATCCGTCCATCTCCGCGAATTTATCTTCCAATTCGGCGGCTTTCATCCCGTCCGCTTCCGAGAAATCGGGCTTGGCATAAATGGCATTCTTCTCCTGCATGATGCTCCACAACTCCTGGTAACCCATCATTACGGCATCGAGGACGTTGTATTCATCATACGCGTGGTGGTCCTGGCTGAGCACTGATAATCGTTCGCCGGGCCCCATGGAAATAGAACCCCTGGTCGAATCCTGCTCTCCTGAAATCATTTTCAAAAAAGTAGATTTTCCGGCTCCGTTGGCTCCAATCACTCCGTAGCAGTTTCCGGGTGTAAACTTCATGTTCACATCCTGAAAAAGTATTCTTTTACCAAACTGAATGGCTAAATCTGAAACTGTAATCATTTTTATAAAAGGCTTTTGAGGCCGCAAATGTAGAAAAAAAACGATGCAGAACTGGCAATTAGGCGTTAAGAAATCGGAACGATTATATAAACAAACGGTAATTAAACCGTTTGCGGAATCTTTAATCCAACATAACGAGTAAATGAAAGCCGCGAAAATCTTTTTTCAAATTCCGGCGCAAGTTTTTTTACCTTGAAGTGTCCAAAAGAAAAATCCGGACAACGATTGAACCCATTAATGGACGAAAAACAACTGGTCATTGATTTGCAGGCAGGCGACGAAAAAGCTTTTCGTCACCTTGTCGGGAAGTACCAACAACAGGTATTCCGGACGGCTATGGGATTTGTCCACGATGGTTCGGATGCGGATGACATTGCACAGGAAGTTTTTGTGGAGGTTTTTCGTTCGGTCGACAAATTTCGGGGCGAGGCAAGTCTTTCGACCTGGATTTACCGGATGACCGTCAACCGTTCGCTAAACCGGTTACGGAGCCGGAAACGAAAAGGCTTTTTTCAGCGAATCGAAGCGTTCTTTCAGGATGATGCAGATTGGACCGGAGAACCGGAAGCTGATTGTTCTATCCACCCCGAAACGGTGGTAGGTAACCAGGAAATGGCTCAGGCGTTACAACAAGCGCTGGAAAGTCTACCGGAAAATCAACGGACTGCTTTTGTGCTTTATCATTACGAAGATATGGCTTACAAGGAAATCGCTTCCGTAATGAAGGTATCGCTGGCTTCGGTTGAGTCGCTGATTCACCGGGCACGTAAGAATCTGCAAAAGAAACTGATGAATTTTTACAAAAAATGATGATCCCGGCGCAAGTTTTCCCGGGCAACGGTGTCAAACAGTAAAACGAGGTAAAAAATGATGAACGAGCAACATATCACAGACCAACTTTGGGAGTTCCATCTGGGAAATCTTTCGGAAGAGGAAAGCCAACAGGTTCAACTCCACCTCGAAGTTTGTGAAGCGTGTCTTCGTGAATCGGAGGTGGTGAAGCAAGCCGTTCAGGAGATGGCAGTTGAACGTTCGCAGGAAGTTCCGCCTTTTCTTTTTACCCGGATTCAGGGACGGCTGGAATCAGTAAGAAAACCGGCACCATTGTGGAAACGTACCCTGGTCACCTCATTGGGAACCATTTTGTTATTAGTGAGTATCTGGGGTGGCGTGAAGCTCGGGACGATGGATGTACGACAAACTTCCGGCACTTCGTTGGAAAACCCGATGGGAAATCTGGCCATTAACGAGATGGTGAATGAGCCGATTGAGGGCTACTTATTCGACTTTAATTGATTCGGCGATGAAAAAAACACAATTCCTGATATGGGCAGTGATTATCTTGTTTGCCATGAATGTGGCAACCATCGTGACGATTGTGGTGAGCCGCAGCCGGACCGTTAAACAGGAAACGACCAATGTTCAGCCCCCTCCGACCGATCCGGACGCTGTTCGGTTTCACTTTTTTGCACAGGAATTGGGACTGAAGCCGGACCAGATGGACGCGTTCCGGAATGCCAACCGGAATTTTAACCCGCGGGTTAGGCAACTCTCCATGCAAATGGCTGGCATGCGGCAGGAGATGGTCAATGAACTGGGTAAAGAGAATCCCGACAGGCAAAAGCTCGATTCTTTGGCAGCTGCCTTTGGAAATTTACACCGGGAACTGAAGGAACAAACCATTAATTACTATATGGAATTACGCTCGGTATGTACACCTGAGCAACAACATCAACTGCATGTACTGTTTCGTACGATGCTGAATCCGAACAACGATCTTCCTTTGCATCGTTACGGAAGAGGCTGGCGACACGGTCGGGGAATGGGTAGAGGCAGACCCGGAAATTAACTTATCGGAATTTAATAACTGAAAAATACCCTGGTTTTCGAAAAAGCTTTGAAGGCCTGAATGGGGAAAGTATGTCTTAAAAATCAAGAATGTATCAACTTTAAAAATCAAAAAATCATGAAAAATCAAATGTTTAAAGTCGTGTTGACGATTATGTTTGCCGGTTTACTGGCATTGGGAGCCAACGCTCAACCTCGTGGTAACGGTTACGGAAAAGGTCAGGGAAATGGCTATGGTTACCGGAATGCAGGCATTTGCCAGAATATTCCCGGATTGACACAGGAACAGCAGGATAAAATTGCTGATTTACAGAAAACTCACTGGAAGCAAATGGACGAATTGCGTCTGAAACGGATGCGCGCTGCAACTTTGAAGGAACGCGACCAAATTGGTATTCAAATAGCTGAAGCTCGCGCGGCTCATCATGCCGATTTAATGGCAGTGCTTGACAAAGACCAACAGCAATGGGCCAACGATCATTTAGCTATGCGTTTCGGACGTGGCCAGGGACGCGGTGCCGGTTGTGGCAGAGGCAACGGCCAGGGACGTCACGGACGCGGTGGGTGGTAAAATCCAAATTTTTTAATCAACTGTCATATTAATTTAAGTGAAGCCAGGCCCGGGGAAATTTCTCCGGGCTTTTTTGATTGGGTGGTAGAATTCTCTGATTGCCCGAATGATTGATGACAACAGCTCTTTGCTTTGTTGCGGAGGCGAATTGAAAAATTCAACAGCGCCAAATGTTGAACCGGGAACCTTCTGAAAAATTTCAGAGCAGCCACGAAAGGTTGTGTCAGTTTGAAATCCCCTATCTTTACGGTCATGGTGAATGTAGTATGTGCAATTATTCAGGACGACGACAAATTTCTGGCTTGCCGGCGGAAACAAGGTAAAGCAAGAGGCGGAAAATGGGAATTCCCCGGAGGGAAAGTAAAAAAGGATGAATCGCCGGAAGAAGCCGTTGAAAGAGAATTACACGAGGAGTTGTCATTGGAAGTGAAAGTTGATAAAATGTTGGGTTCCGTCGTTCACCACTATCCCGATATTTCTATCCGGCTAATTGCGATGAAGTGTTTTGTCAACGGGGGAACTATCTCTTTATCCGATCACGATGAGATTCGTTGGGTGTCGCTTTCGGAACTAAAATTGGTTGATTTTAGCGAAGCGGATTGTCGTATTATTGATGAGATCCTGTTGTCCTGATTTCAGACAGATGGAATCGAGTTGTTAACAACCCGGATATTTTTGTGTGGAAAAAATAGACGAATGAGGTATTGACTTTCTACCTGCCAAGGTTGTACCTTGAACTCAGTTATAAAAAGAGTTCCTTCCTAAAATTATATCTGTCTTGAATGATGCAGCATAAAAATAATCGGGTTACGGCCATTCTTTACCTGCTAATCTCTTTCGTGCCTATACCGATAGCCGTATCAATATTTCTTCATCCCGAAGTGCTGCACAAAACAGCCTGTTGATATCCACATCGGGCTGTTTTTTTATGTCCGAATCATGATTCCTGTAGCCATGCGTCCGGTAGCTGCACCGTCGCGGCGGGCAGAGTAAAATTCTTCCGGGTGACTTAATGTGCACAATTCTGCGATTTCAATATTTTCTTCAGGTAAGCCGGTTTCCAGTAGTTGTACGTAATTTGCTTTCCACAAGTCCAGATGAGGTGATTGTTGATGGTCACTTTTTTGCGGATAATATTGGATGAGTCCGTGATTTTTGCCGAGCTGTTGATGGACAATTTCCACAACTTCAGGGCCAACTTCGTATACGTCAGGCCCGATTCCTGGCCCAATGCCAGCGATGAGATTCTCAGGAAGAGTACCGTATTCCTGCTTCATGGAATCGATGGTTTTGGCAACAATCCGGCCAACCGTTCCACGCCAACCGGCGTGGATGGCAGCCATTGCCTTGTGTTGAGGGTCGTATAGCAGAACCGGGATGCAATCAGCGGTTTTTATTGCAATGCAGATGTTGGGCACATTGGTTATTAACGCATCGGTCTCGTTAAGTTTTTCGCGACGAGTTTGATCATTCCAACTAAGCACTTCGGACGTGATTTTGGCAACACGGGATGAGTGCGTTTGCACAGTGAAAACTAAATGCCCGGGCTTCAAATCCAAGGCGTTGCTCAGTATTTCACGATTGGCTTGTACATTATATTCTTCATCACCCGAGTTAAAGCCGAGATTTAGCGTTTTATAACGACCGTGGCTTTGTCCGCCGTTTCGGGTGGTTGAAAAATGGACAATTTCCGGGTAGCCGGAAAAACGGGAAAAAACGTAAACCGGAAGCTGTTCAAGTTGTGTCTTTCTCATATTAAGTGTTTTCGAACTTTACGCAGAAAATGTGGTTACCAATAATAGAACAATCCTTCACCTGCGTAGTTCTGGCGAACTGGAAACTCTATCTTTTTTCGTTATTTTTTAACGCAGGAAGTAGCCTTTGTCAGGTTGCTTTTTCCACATAATTCTTATCTTTAAAATTTACCATAACATTATGGTCACAAGTTTTATGAGCATTGAAGTTAGAAATAAAGAAATAAGCTGGCTATCATTCAACGAGCGTCTTTTACAGGAAGCTTCGAAGAGAAATGTACCGGTTATCGAACGTATTAAGTTTCTGGGCATTTATTCCAATAACCTGGATGAGTTTTTCCGTGTTCGGGTAGCTATTCTCCGGCGTTTGGCGATGATGGGACGGACTACGATGGTAGAAGGTGCCGATCCAAGAGAGGTGCTGGATGAGATAGAACGCATTGTGGTAGAACAGGGGAAACGATTTGAGCAGATATATAAGGGCATTCTGAAAGAACTGGCCAAGGATTACATTTACCTGGTTAATGAACATGAACTGTCGGAAAGTCAGGGAAAATATGTGCGCGACTACTTTTTGCAGGAAGTCCGTCCCCGGCTGATGCCCATTATTTTGAAGAAGAGCCTGCCATTGCCCATGTTGAGCGATGATGCGATTTACATGGCGGTGGAAATGATCTGCCAGGAGAAAATGACGTATGCACTCATCGAAGTTCCGTCGGACGTATTGCCGCGTTTCGTTATTATTCCTTCGGAAGATCCCCGTGGAACTTACATCATCTTGCTGGAGGATATTATCCGGTATGAGCTGAAGGACCTGTTTTACATGTTCGAGTTTGATGAAATTGGTTCATACATCGTTAAGCTTACGCGTGATGCCGAGCTGGATATTAACGATGATGTGGCAGAAAGTTACGTGAAAACGGTAGAAAAGAGCCTGGAGAAACGGGGACAGAGTGAACCGACCCGTTTTGTTTACGATAAAAAACTTCCTCAGGAATTTCTGAAAATTCTGTTGAAGAAACTGAACTTTACGAAGGACGATACCATTATTGGTGGGGGAAGGATTCATAACTTCAAGGACTTTATGAGCTTTCCCAAGGTAGGACGAAAAGAACTGCAGTATCAATCTATTTCACCGATCAGGCACAAGCGGGTCCTTCCGGGAAAAACCTACCTGGAAAGCATTTCGGAAAAGGACCTGCTGTTTCATTTTCCCTACCAGTCGTTTATCCATTTTATCGATCTTCTGCGGGAAGCTTCGATTGATCCAAAAGTTACCGAGATAAAGCTCACGGTTTACCGGGTAGCTCCCGATTCGAGTGTCATGAATGCCTTAATCAATGCCGCCCGGAATGGGAAACAGGTAACGGTTGTGTTGGAGCTTCGGGCCCGGTTTAATGAACAGGACAACATTGAATGGGGAAACCTGCTGGACAAAGAGAATGTGAAAGTTATTTTTGGTGTACCCGGTCTGAAAGTGCATTCTAAAATATGTATTATCAACCGGAAGGAGCACGGCGAAGATAAGCTTTTTGCCTGTGTGGGAACCGGTAACTTCCATGAGGATACGGCCAGGGTATTCAGCGATCATCTCTTGTGTACCGCTGATCCACGCGTCGCCCGTGAGGTTAATTATGTGTTCGATTTTTTCGAACGTAATTATAAATTGAATCGTTTCCGGCATTTGATGGTTTCGCCGTTTAATATGCGAAGCCGGATTATTCGCATGATTAATCAGGAAATTCGCAATAAACTGGAAGGGAAAAAGGCAATGTTTTACATCAAGTGCAACAACCTGGTCGATCCGGTTATTATTCGGAAAATCCACGATGCTGCGCGAGCCGGTGTTGACGTTCGCCTGAATGTGAGAGGCATGTTCTCGTTGCTGCCAACACCGCCCGACCGGAAATATACCATTCCCTGTATCGGAATGATTGACCGTTTCCTGGAACACTCCCGGGTTTACTATTTCCATAATAGTGGAAATGAGCGCCTGTTTATTTCGTCATCCGATCTCATGTCGCGAAACCTTGACAGGCGTGTTGAGGTGGGAGCTCCGATTTATGACGATGATTTGCGCAGGGAAATTGTGAAGATGCTGGAACTACAGTGGCAGGATAATGAGGCTGCCCGTGTTTTGGACAATAATCTTGCGAATCAGCTAAGGAAAACAGATAACGAAACTCCGTTTAAGTCGCAGATGGAGTTTTACCGGTATATCCGGCAACAGCACGAAAATAACGAAGAAGACACCCGCGGTTAACCGGGAAATGACGAAAGTCGGGAGCAATACATCTGAAATGGAAAGCGTTGAAGAAATGATCGAAATGTTGCGCGGTGGCTTTGTGAACATCGGAGGCAACCAATCGGGCTTTTGGCACGAGGCTTTACACAGCAATCCAGCGTTGTTCAATCGATGTCTTGAAGTTGCTTTTTCTGATGAACATCCTGCGGCCTGGCGAGCCTGTTACCTGATCGATAATACCACGGAAAAGTATCCTGAACTGTTGAAGCCACAAATCGGAAAATTCTGTGAACGGCTTCCTTCGTTGGAAAACAGTTCACAAAAGCGGCATTTCGCGCGCATACTAACCCGCGTTTTGATTCCCGAAAAATGGTTGGGCATTGTCATAAATACCTGTTTTGATTGGTTGTATTCTCCAGAACCACCGGCTGTGAAAGTGCATTGCATGCAGATTATCTTTCAGGCTGGGAAAAAAGAGCCCGATTTGTTGCAGGAACTGAAAGCTATTATTGAAGAACAGTGGGACACGGAAGGTAAGGGATTTCGAAGTAGGGGCCGAAAATTACTGGCAGCCATCGACGCTCAACGGAAGATGGACGGAAACTTGTAGAAAAGAATGAACGATATAATGCCCCATAGGAAGATGGAGAAGATCATTAATGGCAGAAATCTTCTTTTCCGTTCATAGTATTTTTTCCCAAGAAAGGCTCCCAGCGGAATAGACAGTAAAATCGGTGTGAGAATGATGATGCCCCACATGCCGTATTTCATCCGGGTACGAACAATAAACTTGTTTCGGCGGGTAAATTTCCGACGCTGCCTGCGTCTTTCCTTAAACTGATCCAGCCAAATATCTACTCTTCGCTGAAAAGTAATTGGTGTGCAGCAGTACAATTTGGGCAGATGCTCCAGGAATTTATGGATAATGATGCCGCTCAGGTAGTAGTAGAAGATGAATCCAAGTATTCCTCCGGCTTCAACAGCCAGGAAGGTCTCCCAAAACTCAAGGTTCAATAGTTTGACATAAGGCGGTGTCCAGAAGTACTTAATGCTCGCCAAAACAAATACGTTCAATATCTTCAGCAGGTATCCCATCTTACATCTCCCCCTTAACAAAATTACGGGAGATTCTAATGCGATTGTTCTTTTTGAGGATTATTTTGATGACTTTTTTTAATCTTTCAAAGCGTTGAATTTGTTTGGTCGGAAGTAATACAACGATTAATTTTATGCTCAATTCCGAAAAAGACAAACCAAATGTGGCAGTTGGATGTTGTCTTTGGGATAGAAACTTTTACTTATGGATTTCTCTGAATATTATGAAGCGATCGGATTGGTAGCTTCGGTGTTGGTGGCGATTAGCCTGATGATGTCTTCGCTTGTTAAACTGCGGTGGTTAAATCTCGTTGGTTCTATTATATTTTCGGTATATGGTATATTAATTCATTCCATTTCGGTAGCCGGAGTTAATATCTTTATTGTTGGTGTTAATTTGGTATATCTTTACGGAATTTACCGGAAGAAGGAAGCGTTTCGCGTAGCCTTTGTCCATTCCGAGGAAAACGATTACCTGGCCGATTTTCTGGAATATTACCATGACGACATCGAGCGCTTCTTTCCCCGTTTTAACTTCAAAATAGAAGAGGAATACCTAATTATGTTTGTCCATCGTGACCTGAATATGGCCGGCCTCATTGTCCTGGAGATTAAGGATGCTGATACGCTCCATATTGTCCTCGATTATGTGGTGCCCCGCTACCGCGACTACAAGGTGGCCGATTATATCTTCAAAAGGAATATTGACCGCTTCCGGTATCTGGGATATAATATGCTTTATTCCGAAGTTCAAAACACGGCCCATAACAACTATCTCGAGAAGATCGGTTTTATCCGCGAAGGTGACCAGTATGTGTTTCGGATTAAATAATCAGGCTATTTTTTCGTAGAAATAGGAACAACGCTCATGCTTCAAATCAAAAGTGACGATTTCCTTGTCCGGATGATTTTGATAAAGACAAAGTAAACCGTAATCACCTGCACAAAAAAAGCTGTGTATCGCCATAATGCTCAGCCATAGAATAATGGCAGACGAATTTTGTCCGAGGCTCCACAAAGCCCCTGCGGCCGTAATCAGGTTGATCACAATGAAAGGAGTGAGTGCCACGAATCGAAATTGCTTTTTTTGAATCACTTCGCGGTCTGCCTGTACATAAAAGATGAAACGCCAGAAATTGGCTCCAAAGGAAATATTTTTTACTCCGGTCATCAGAAAAGCCAATGCATGTAGCAGTTCATGCAAAATCACCAGGAAAGTAAACGAGATAAGTACAGCCAAAGAAAACCATTCGAGTTCCTTTTTTGAGCCTTTAAAGAAAGATACAATGCTGTAGGTTAGTAATCCGGCCAATACTATCCCCATTACCGTTTGGTATACCATATACCGTTTGGCCAACCTCGAACCACCTGAAAACTGGTCCAGCAAAAAAGCTTTTATGTTGTCATGAGAAATTTTGGCTACTAATTTATAGCCCGGGCCGTGTTGAATCTGTTCAGGAGTTGGTCCCATTTTTTTTGCCTATTTGCTGGTAATTACCTTCAGACAAGATATAAAAAAACCCGCTGGAATGCAGCGGGGTAAAAACCAAAAATTGCCTGTTCGTTTTCGTGCGAGGCAACTTGAACTTTAATCAACCAATACAAAGATACACCTTTCGTAATATTTATTTAACAAATATTAAATTAGAATGAGCGAATAGGTATTTTGAATGATTGAATCATATGTTTGAAAGGATGAACGATGATTTTAAAATCTTTTAATGCTTTAATATACGGCACTTATTCCTTGATTTTCAGCAAATAATTTGCCCTGAAGCATCATTTTAATCTGGTTATATTTAGAATCTTTACCGGGTGCACTAAATATTGTCCTGAGTCCGGGAGCATTTGTATCTTCTTAACTATATCCATCCCCCTAACGACTCTACCGAATGCAGCAAAACCTTGCCCGTCGGGATTTCGTTTTCCGCCATAATCCAATTCCGGTTGGTCTCCAATGCAGATAAAGAACTCAGACGATGCACTACCCGGTGCATTCCGTGCCATGGATATCACACCATCTTTGTGTTTAATACCAGTTTGTTTTGTTGTTTCGTGAGGTATGGGCGGAATCTTGTCAACCAGACTGTCTTCAAACAGTCCACCCTGAATGACTTCAATCTTTACTTGATTATTGGGCTGGTTGTTCATACGAACGGTGCGGTAAAACTCAGCGTTACGGTAAACTCCTTCATCTGCGAGATGTAAGAAATTTTTGGCCGTGACCGGAGCCTTATCCGGGTAAAGTTCCACCTGAATGTTTCCCAAAGTCGTCTGGATTTCAACGATGGGTTCGTTTTGGCAAGCACTAAAGGCAACCAGAAGGAAAGCTAATACGAAATTTTTCATTGGAAAAGGCTTTAGCTATGAATGCATAAATATAAATCGTTCCATCCGGAATTTTGTGCGTGTTGATTTGCTAATTCAGTTGATGCACCGGCCGTAATTTCGTAAATTTCTTGTAATCAATTAACCAGAAAAATTTTATCCCATGAAAAGAGATGTGTTATTGCTACTCGTCCGTCATCGGAAAGACACAGCTGAACGTGTTCAGAAGATATTAACCGGATGGGGCTGTTTCATCAAAACGCGATTGGGGCTTCACGATGGAGTTTTGGATAACTGTTCTGAGAGTGGTTTGATATTCTTAGAATTGGTCGGAGATCAAACCAAACACGACGAACTGGTTCGAAAACTCAAATTAGTAAAAGGAGTTGATGCCCGGCTGGTGCAATTGGACGTGTCTGATTGAACCATTTTTTCAAGACAAATCTTCCGTCTCTATTCTTTTCAGATGATTGATCACAAAGTGCAAATCGGAGTAAGTTACCTCGTCGCCGGCCAGGTGCTTTATTTCGGTAAGGGAGCGTGTGTCATCACGCTCAATGAGTGGTATGATTGTATTTATCTTTTCTTCCGGAACAAATTCAGTGATTTCCAACTTGCCCTGTTGAATAAAATAGCCGAGGTGTCTTTCAATAGTCGCCTGAGTCAGGCCTCTTGTTTCACTGATGGTGGTAATATCCATGCCTTGCCGGTACAAGTCGAACGTGATTTGTTTGGTATTCTCTTTGTGTTTTTCAGTTGTTGATTGCCCATTGTCCTTCCTTTGCGGGATATTATTCCGGAGACAATATTCTCTGACAACTCCGAGTATATCGTCACCATGTTGGGTGAGTTTTTTCTTGCCAATACCATGAATGGAACCGAGCTGTTTTATGGTTGTTGGTAATTCGTTGGCAATTAAACGTAATGATTTCTGCGATACGATTGAGTAGAGAGCAACGCCGGATTCACTGGACAGTTGATACCGCCAGGTTTTTAGTTGTTGATAGAGTTCCGGATGGGTGACGTCTGTATCCGTCAACGCTTCAGTTTTTGAACGGACCGGTTTTGGTTCCTCTAGGTGTGCCAGCGCTCTTGCCCGAAGATATTTTTCCAGCTCAAAGCCTTCGGCAACAGACGTGAGAAAGATCTTCTTATGCGTGATGAATTCAGTGATTTTATCGGATAATTCATCTAATGATTTTAGAACGGCGGTATTGTCCGATTCATAGAAGAGTGACTCGACGACGGGTTGCCAGTCATTTTCCAGGTAATTCTTAAAATAATGGCTGGCTTTAATTATCCGTTCGTTGAAAAATGCATCGGTTTCCGGATACCGGTTTTCCTGAAAAAGGTGCTCACATTGCTTCATGAATTTCATTGAAACTTCGTTTAGATGAAGCAGGTGAGGCTTTAACAATTCCGGTAGTTTTACTTTCAGGTTACCTTGAATACTTCCTTCGTTTTCGTTGAGTAGTTTGAGAAGTTGCCTGATTAGTTTTTCCACAGTCCTGAAGTCAAAAAGCTCATTCAACAACATTTGCTGATAAGCTCTTTTCGATTTAGTGAACTCCTGCCCATCGGGCGTATGTGCTGCTACATTATTATTGAAATGTTGAACTGTGGGGTCGCAAATAACGGCATCGGTTGATAGTGGCGTACTCAGCCGCAGTCCCTCCAGCGATTTGCAGCGACTGAGCGCCACGTAGGTTTGACCGTGCGCGAATGCCGCATGCGCATCAATGACAGCTTTTTCAAAAGTGAGTCCCTGGCTCTTGTGGATGGTGATGGCCCACGCAAGCTTTAACGGGTACTGAATGAATTTGCCAATTTCCTTTTCTTCAATATTTTTCGTCTCGGGATGAATCGTATATTGAATGTTTCGCCACTCTTCCTTTTGCACATTAACCCGTTCATCCTCTCCCGGAAAGGATACCTCGATATGTTCTTCATCGAGTTCGGTTACGACACCAATTTTTCCGTTGTAGTACTGTTTCCGAAACGAGCTGTCATTTTTCAGAAACATGACCTGTGCACCTTCCTTCAGTTGCAGTTCTGCCGGTGCCGGGAAATTGTATTGCGCAAAATCTCCTTGTATTTCGGCATCGTACGAGTGAAGCTGTGATTCTAGTTTTGTCAGCTTCTGGCGATTGATGCTTTCGGCTCCGGCATTGTGTGTTGTGAGAATAATGTACCCGTCATTATCTCCGTTCAGATAGGAAGGGTGATATCGCTTATTTAGCTTTTCGAGCGACGCAGGCGTTAGTTTGTCATCTCTAATTTCATTCAGAATACGGATAAAATCGTCATCGCGTTGGCGGAAGATCGTTTTCAATTCGATATTAACGGGTTTTGCACTGGCCAGTGCCTGGCTGCTGAAGAAATAGAACGTATCGTAGTAGGGCCTTAACAATTCCCATTCTTCTTTTTTTACCACCGGCGGTAATTGCTGAAGGTCACCAATCAGCAACAGTTGTACACCTCCAAAAGGAAGCTCCGGGCGTCTGTATCTGCGAAGAACGTCATCGATTCCGTCCAGTATGTCGGCTCGTACCATACTGATCTCGTCGATGATCAATAAATCCAGCGACCTGATAATATTGATTTTAGTTTTACTGAAACGGTAAAGCCGCTCATTGCGGTTGGGTTGATTTGCGACTCCGGTCACCCGTTTGGTCAGAATCGGGCCAAAAGGAAGTTGAAAAAAAGAATGGATAGTTACCCCGCCGGCATTGATGGCTGCTACACCGGTTGGTGCAACAACAATCATGCGCTTTACCGGATTTAATTTCAGGTTTTGTAAAAAGGTCGTTTTTCCGGTCCCGGCTTTACCCGTCAGGAAAACATTCCGGTTGGTAAACCAGACGAATTTTTTGGCCAAGTCAATTTCAGGATTCTCAGTCATTGTTTTGGTGAAATTTGGCATTCGGATATTGAAGTTACGAAAAAATACCGAGGTTATCGGGTAATGAGAGACGTTTGAAAAACAGTTTTCGACGCAAGTAAATAGGTTGTCTTTAGTATTGAATATTTGTAACTTAAATAGATTTGATTACTAATTGATTATAAAAAAAAGGAGGGCTTATTATGTCGGAAAGTGTATACAAAATTATTGAACTGGTTGGTACCAGCAAGGAATCATGGGAAAAAGCGGCTATGAATGCGGTTGAGCGCGCTTCAAAATCGTTGCGTGATTTGCGTATTGCAGAAGTTTCGCAATTGGATATGCAGATAAATGACGGTAAAGTAGAAGCTTACCGAGTCAAGGTAAAAGTATCTTTCAAGTTCGAAAATTGATAATGAGGCGTAAAGACGTTTCAATTTTTTCCCGGGAAGCTTAACTGAGTCGGGAAAACAAAAGCCGCATTCCTGATATCAGAAATGCGGCTTTTGGGTTGAGGTCGGTGGCGGATTCGAACCGCCGTACGCGGTTTTGCAGACCGCTGCCTAGCCACTCGGCCAACCGACCATTATTGCGTTCGAAAATTAGGTGGGAACTCACTTTTTAGTGACGAATAACCCTTATTTTTTCGATGCGGATGCAAATATAGGCAAATTTCTTTATCCCTTGCAACTCTCTTTTTAAAAATCCCCGGCGTCAGCGTTCCAGGGTCACACTCACCCGTTCAATTTGTCCTCCCATCGGAGGATTCATTTTCGAGATCTTTATTTTAGCCCAGTGAATTTCCGGAAAAGTTGCGTATAGTCGGTCAAGAATGCGTCCGCCAATGTGTTCCAACAGATGCGATTTTTCTTCCATCTCATCTTTAATAACCTGATAAACTATCTGGTAATTCAGTGCATCTTCCAGTTTGTCGCTCTTTGATGCAGCCTGGCAGTTGGTGCGTATGGCTACATTAACCAAAAAGCGGTTTCCAACCACTTGTTCCTCCTTAAAATGCCCGTGATAGGCATAAAATTCCATGTCCTCAATTTCAATCAGTCCCATGCTGTTATTAACCCGTTTAAAAATTAACCCTTACGCGGGAATAGTGTCTTTATAACCGTTGTATGTTTTCCCAAAATTACGAGTATTTTATCAAAACCTATTTTTATGATTGATTATTACCATGAATGGGGAAACTCTTCTTACTTTTGTGAGAACATTTTGACAACAATTCCGCGAAGTAATTCATTGCATATGACGGAAAAGAAAACCGCAACAGAAGGAGCTGAGAAAAAGGCTCCCACGAATTTTATTCATCAGCAGATTGAAGCTGAGTTAGCTGAAGGTAAAAATGATGGACGGGTTCATACTCGTTTCCCTCCGGAGCCTAATGGCTATCTGCATATTGGCCATGCTAAATCGATTTGTTTGAATTTCGGTATTGCTGAAAAGTATAACGGATTGACCAATTTACGTTTCGACGACACCAATCCGACCAAAGAAGAGACGGAATATGTCGATTCCATTAAAGCAGATGTTCGCTGGCTCGGTTTTGACTGGGGCGATCGGGAATACTATGCCTCCGATTATTTTGACAAATTGTATGAGTTTGCCGTAACGTTAATCAATCGGGGACTTGCCTATGTCGATTTCCAGTCGCAGGAAATCATTAGCCAGCAACGGGGAACACCGCAACGTCCGGGAATAGACAGCCCCTACCGAAATACTTCGCCGGAAGAAAACCTGATGCATTTCGAAAAAATGCGGAATGGAGAATACGATGAAGGTCATTGTGTTTTGCGGGCCAAAGTGGATATGGCATCGCCCAACATGCACATGCGTGACCCGTTGATGTACCGTGTACTGAAAAAGACACATCACCGCACGGGTGACAAGTGGTGCATCTATCCGATGTATGATTTTGCTCACGGGCAGAGTGATTACTGGGAAGGAATTACCCATTCGGTTTGTACGCTTGAATTTGAGATTCATCGCCCATTATATGACTGGTTCGTCGATGAGCTGAAAACGGACGATTACCGTCCGCGCCAGATTGAATTCTCCCGGTTGAATTTAAGTTATACCGTTATGAGCAAGCGTCGCCTGCTCGAACTGGTTCAGAAAAAATATGTAAGTGGATGGGACGATCCGCGAATGCCTACCATTTCTGGTTTGCGCCGGCGAGGATATACACCGGAATCGATCCGGAAGTTCTCGGAACGAATTGGCGTAACAAAAGTGGATGGAGTAACTGATGTAGCGCTTCTGGAACATGCTGTTCGCGAAGATTTGAACAAGCGTGCACAACGCGTAATGGGCGTTTTGAATCCGTTGAAAGTGGTTATCACGAATTTCCCGGAAGGCAAAGAGGAGATGAACCAGGCGGTAAATAATCCCGAGGATGAAAGCATGGGTAAACGCAGTGTGCCTTTCTCGCGGGAGCTGTATATCGAGCGGGATGACTTTATGGAAGATCCGCCTCGTAAATTTTTCCGTCTGGCGCCCGGTCGCGAGGTTCGTTTGCGCTATGCTTACTTCATTACCTGTAACGAAGTAGTGAAAGATGAAAACGGAGAAATAACTGAGTTGAGATGTACCTACGATCCAGAGACAAAAGGGGGTAATGCTCCCGACGGACGGAAAGTTAAAGCAACGCTCCACTGGGTTTCAGCAAAACATGCAGTGAAAGCAGAGGTACGGCTCTATGATCGGTTGTTCAACGATCCCGATCCAGCTGGTCACAAAGATGTTGATTTCAAAGAATTCCTGAATCCCGATTCGTTGACAATTCTTTCGGAATGTTATGTCGAACCGTTCGTGAAGGACGCTCAACCGCTTGATCATTTCCAGTTCGAACGCATTGGCTATTTCAATCTCGATCCAGAGTCAACTCCTGAAAAAATGCGTTTTAACCGGACAGTTTCGCTCAGGGAAACCTGGAAGAAAATGTAATAACTCTGTACGAAATAAATATTTGAATGAGCTGTTTCCGGCATTGACCGGAGACAGCTTTTTTTGTTGTTATATTATATTTTTCCCCTGTTTTTCTTGTAGAAAGGAAGAACGGCATAGGTGTATACGTAACAACCCATGCAAAAACCGACACTCCATTCCAGGAAGGCAAACAGTGTAAGAATTCCCATTACAATTTGTGAGGCCAGAACATAATGGGCGAGCAGAAGAATAAAGGATACAATTGAAAACAGAAATCCGACCCGGGCAGCAAAGATTTTCGGTCCCTTATTAATCTCCTTCGATTGGAACGGGACGAACTGTGTGAGTCCTGCACCGGAGCAGGCCAGGATGCTGGTATTCTTCATTCCAAAAGCGCGCGAATAAAAATCAATAGCCAGAAACCCCGCCGCATACAGGTTGGGTTTAAGAGTGAACAGAATGGCTATAATAAAACTGAGCAAAGCGGTAGCTCGTACGACTTTCTCGTCGACTTTTTCATTAGAAACAGGGCAAATAAGTGAGCTCATATGTGTTCAAGTATAAGGGTTAAACTAAGCTTTAGACGTATAAGATTGTGCAACCTTACGAATTTTTTTTCGGGTATAGAAAAAAGTATAAATGGCTGCGCTCCAGTTTACGATAAAAAGGCTCCACCAGATTCCTTTTGTGCCCCAATTTAACGTTACGGCAAGAAAATAGAATAGCGGCAGCGGAACAATTAATCGCCGGTAGAGGCCTATCCATATGGCATACATCGGTTTTTTCATTCCTTGTAAAGTGGACACCGATATATTTAATAAAATGTATGAGAGAAAATAAAATGCCCCCACGTGGAGGTATTCAACACCAGTTCGTATAACCTCGGTATCGTCAGTGAAAAAACCGATCAACTGCGCAGCAAAAAAGTAAACAAGGGCTGAACCAACCAAAATGATGGCAATGCCGTAAGTCTGGCTCAATTTCCAGGTTTGATTAACTCGGTGTAGCAGAAAAGCACCCATATTCTGACCTGTCAGTGTCAATGTGGCAATATTCAGTCCGATGGTTGGAAGAAGGGCCATCTGTTCTATCCGGATGGCGATTCCGAATGCTGCTACGGTTTTCGCTCCAAATCTTCCGGCGAAAGCGGTAATGATGAAAATCCCCAAAGCGATCATCATCATGTTTAAGCTGGCCGGAAATCCTTGTTTGAATAGATTGGCAAAAAACGACTTCCGCGGGAAAAGTTCGCGGTAATTCAAATGTAGCAGGATACCTCGGCGCCGAACGACATACAGGAGATAAAACATGCCAATAGCCTGAATCATAACGGTGGATAAGGCAATACCGCCTATGCCCAAAGCAGGCATTCCCAATCCCCCAAACATGAACCATGGATCGAATCCGAGATTCAGAAAAAATCCGGCTATCAGGAAATTGCGGTAGGTTCGGGTATCTCCTCTCGATGTCAGGAAAGCGTTGAAGATATTATTCATCAGGAAGAAAACGGTTCCGAGCAATATCAAACGCATATAAACCAGGGCAGTGTCGAGATATTCTCCTTCGGCACCCATGATGCGAAAAAGAACCGGAGCGATAAAAAAACCGATAATGGTAAGTAGTATCGAGTTCGCGACAGCAAAAGAGATGGCTTGAATACCGTATAACCGGGCCTCCTTTAATTTACCTGCTCCCAGGGCATGAGATATGAGAGCGGTTGTTCCGGTTCCCAGGCCGGTACCAAGGGCCAGAATGATAAAGAAAACCGGAAACGAAAGCGACAGAGCTGCCAGTACTTTGGTCGATAGAAGTCCGCCATACCAGGTATCGGCTACATTAAACAGCGTGTTGAAAATAAAACCGACACTGGCCGGTACCGCCAATTTTTTTATCAATCCCGGTAGTGGTGCAGTGGTAAAATTAGATTGGCTGTTCATGTAAGGTTATTCTTCTGTTTTATAATTTTCTGATGCAAAGATTGACAAAGTACTTGCTAATACTGACTCTCCAACAATTTATTTTTTGTAGAGTTTCATTTTATGACAAGTTTTTAAGTTGTAAATTGTAAGTAACACCCCTCAACGCTTTGTTCACCTACATTTTTCGGAGGATAACTTATGAAAGTTTCGTTTAAGATAGATTATCAAACGGTTTGGGGACAACGGCTATGTGTTTTGGGCTCCCGGCCTGAATTTGGTGAATGGAATCCCGATCGCGCTCTTGAGATGGAGAATAACTTTCCCGGCGAATGGGAATTGGTTATCGATGTCGAGCATGTTAAATCGTGGGATTACAAATATCTTATGAAAGACGATGAAGGCGGCGTTCTGTGGGAATGGGGCGGTAACCGGCATGTCGATCTTTCAGGCGGTCAGTTTGATGAAATTCGCATTCGCGATTTTTGGAGAACATCGCAAGATGTGGAAAATACCCTCTTTCATTCGGCATTTACCCGTGTGCTGATGCTTCGGAAGCCATCTGATAAGCGTCAGAATCAGCTACATTCTGGTCGCGTTTTGCGGGTTCAGGTGCATGTTCCCCGTGTAAATCATCGATATTCGATTGCCTTGCTGGGTAATCGTCCCGGGTTGGGCGCATGGAAAGAGCGGGATGCGCTGGTGATGGATGACTCTCGTTTTCCGCTTTGGTCGGTTGACATCGACGCTTCTGAATTAAAATTTCCTGTGGAATTTAAGTATGTAGTTTATGACGAGCGCGAGCGAAAGGTGATTTCGTGGGAAGATGGTAATAACCGGATAATTCGGGATTTCGTCTGCCAGGAGGATAATAGCCTGAAAGTACATACCGATGAGAAGTTCCGTTTCCCGATTGGCGTTTGGCGGGGAGCTGGTATTTCGTTGCCGGTTTTTTCCATACGGACAGAAAAGAGTGGTGGTATAGGCGAATTTCCTGATTTGAGAATGGTAGTCGATTGGGCGAGGAAAACCGGTTTGAAGTTGATCCAGCTTCTTCCGGTAAACGAAACGGTCGCTACGCAAAGCTGGCTCGACTCCTATCCATATAAGGTTATTTCGGCTATGGCTCTGCACCCGGTTTATGCCAACATCGAATTAATGGGTAACTTGAAGGATGAGAAGACCATGCAGGATTTCCGGGCTCAGCTCTACGAGTTGAACCAGATGGAGTCGGTTCCTTACGAAGAAGTTCATCGGGTAAAGTCGCGATATTTTAAGCTGCTTTTTGACCAGGAGATGGAAGCATTTCTTAACAGCCGGGATTTTCGTCTTTTCTTCGAAGAAAACAAAGAGTGGTTGGTGCCGTATGCCGCATTCTGTTTTTTGCGCGATCAGAACAAAACGGCTGCTCACCGGATGTGGAAAAAACATGCCATCTATCGTCCGGAAGAGATACAGAAACTTTGCGATCCCTCACAAAAACAGTATCCCGATATTGCCGTTCATTATTTCATACAGTACCATCTCGACCGGCAACTCCGCGATGCTTCGAACTATGCCCGGAAAAACGGAGTTGTGTTGAAAATCGATATCCCGATAGGTGTTAGCCCCGATAGTGTAGAGACGTGGACGCATCCGGAGTTGTTTAATCTGGAAGAACAGATAGGCTCACCACCGGATGAAGACGATGATATGGGCCAAAACTGGGGATATCCTAATTATAACTGGGAGCGAATGGCATACGACGGTTACGACTGGTGGCGTAAACGGTTACTAAAACTGGGATCATGGTTTGATGCTTACCGGTTGGCTCACGTTGTTGGCTTTTTCCGCACCTGGGCGATTCCGTCGTCGCAAATGAATGCAGAGATGGGCTGTTTTGTTCCTTCGCTTCCGCTTACGCGTGATGAAATCATCGATGCCGGAATTAATTTCGTGGAAGAGAGGATGACACGGCCTTTTATCCGTGAATATTTTCTGTGGGATTTGTTTGGCGATTATACCGATGAGGTGAAGAATAGGTACCTGGAAGAGTACGGTTCCGGTAAGTATAACCTGAAACCGGGAGTGGATACGCAACGAAAGATTACAGTTCATTTTGAGCAGTTCAAGAAAGATGGCAGCCTTCCGGATAAAGAAAACCGGATTATGGAGGGCCTGAATTCTCTTGTGAGCGAGGTTCTATTTTTACGCGATCCGTACGATAGATATAAATTCCATCCGAGGATTCGCCTTCAGGATACGTACTCGTTTATTAACCTTGATGAAGAGACACGCCACAATTTTGAACAGCTTTATGTCGATTACTTTTATAAGCGGCACGAAGATTTGTGGCGCGACAATGCCATGATAAAACTTCCGGCATTATTGCGTACTTCCGACATGATGGCCTTCGGTGATGATTTTGGGATGAATCCCGATTGTGTTCAGCGGATACTCAAAGAGCTGGGTATTCTGACCCTTGAGGTACAGCGCCGACCCCACGATACCGAGGTGGAGTTTGGTCACCCGTCCGATGCGCCTTACTTATCAGTTTGCACTACTTCCAGCCATGATATGACAACTATCCGCGGCTGGTGGGAAGAAGACTATGATCGTAGCAAGCGATTTTTTCATACCCTGTTAGGACACGCCGGTGAGGTACCTCGTTTTATGGAACCATGGATTGCACGCGATATTATCAGTCAGCACTTGTGGTCGCCGGCTATGTGGGCCATATTCCCATTACAGGATTTGCTGGCCATGGATGGTGAATTGAGGTGGGAGAAAATATGGAATGAACGAATTAATATTCCGGGAATAACCTATTATTACTGGCGATATAGGATGCATCTGAAAATGGAGGATCTATTGCACTCCGATGGCTTTAATCACACAGTGCTCAGGATGATTGAGCGATCAGGAAGGAATAGTGATTATTAATTTTTCGCTGTTTACCGATAATTAAACGGGATTTACCGATTTAGCATTTTGGGTTCTGCTCTTTCGGGCTATTTTTGAGGTAAATAATAAAAATTAATATCATGATGTCAAATCATAATCAGCGTTTCCCCAAAGATGATTTTGATAAACCTTATCGTTCTCACAAAGGGAATCGTCCACTTCTCGGATTGATACTCGTCCTGGTAGGAGTTGTTCTTATTGCCGATAATTCAGGAATGATACCTTACTCGGTATCCCGAATTGTTATCAGCTGGCAGATGCTGCTTATCGTAATAGGCCTGTTTAATCTGGCCAAACGAGCTGTTACTCCTGGTCTTATTTTAATCGCTATCGGAGGTTTTTTCCTCTTGCCTCGCATTTCAGGTGTCCCCGATAATATTGTTTATAATTTCTGGCCGGCTGTGCTGGTCATTGTCGGCCTGGTATTTTTGATGGACCGGACACGGCACGGTTCGAATTTTAAAAAAGGGATAAATTCAACTGACTATTTTGACGAAGTCGCTGTGCTTGGTGGTCGTGAAACATCACTGGTAACCGATAATTTTAAAGGCGGAAAAGTGACGACTATTTTTGGTGGTTGCACATTTAATCTGTTGAAGGCAAACCCGGCAGAAAACTGCACCATCGATATGTTTACGATGTTTGGTGGTTCCAAGTTCATTGTGCCATCCGATTGGAACGTGAAAGTGGAGGTCGTAGCTATTCTTGGCGGATTTTCTGACAAGCGCTCTATCTCATTGAGTGAAGTTGATACTAATAAAGTAGTTGTCATAAAGGGATTTGCTATTTTCGGCGGAGGAGAAGTGGCCAATTTACCTTAACCATCTAACCACTAACCCATGACTCACCCGTTTATTGCTAACAGGCGTTTTCTTGTCATATATCTATCGGTCCTGATTGTAATCGGGCTCGGTATCTTTCTGGTATTGGCCTTGAATAATCCGGTGCCCTGGTGGTTTGCCTTTGTCGACAGTTTTGTCAATATTGTGCTTTTCGGAGGCATGGGATTAGGTGTATGGTATATGGTTGTATATACCGATCCGGATGAAATGAGCCGGTTGCAGTTTTTGGGGAATCATATCGCAGCTGCCCTGATATTTATTTCCCTGTGGCTATTTGTTGGAGGAGTAATCGTTCATTTGTTTGTCCAGTCGCCCACTTATTACGGGTTTTATGAGAATAGTTATCCCGGCCGTGCCTGGACCTGTCTGCTACTTTATGTCTTGTTGGTCCTGTTTTATTACCTGATTGTTTACTATCGGAATTTCAGGGAAAAAGTAGAACGCACTGCACAGCTTGAATCGATGGTGAAGGAATCAGAGCTGAAAGCTCTGAAGTCCCAAATCAATCCACATTTCTTATTCAACAGTTTGAACTCCATCGCTTCCTTGACGATGACAAGACCTGAGCGAGCCCGCGAAATGGTCGTTTGTCTCTCCGAATTTATGCGATACTCACTTAAAAGTCGTAACGAAGAAAAAGTCTCTTTAAACCAGGAATTGCACAATATCGAGCTTTACCTAAAAATTGAGAAAGTCCGTTTTGGCCAAAAGTTGATTTATCATTTCGATATTGAAGAAGAGGCCGGTGAATGTTTGGTTCCTAATCTTATTTTGCAACCGATTTTTGAAAATGCCATTAAATACGGGGTTTATGAAGCGATTGAACCTGTTGAGATTCGATTGAAGGCGGTGGTGGTCGCTGAATTTCTCGTTTTGGATATTGAAAATGATTTCGATCCGGATACCGTCCCGACAAAGGGTGAAGGTGTTGGACTCAGGAATATTGGGAGTCGAATTAGGGTAATGTATGGACGTAGTGGATTACTGGATGTCGAAAAGCGGATGAATACATTTCACGTTCATATGAAAATTCCTCAGGGTGATTCTGATAAGTCCCAAAGTGTCTAAAGAGTGGTCCTTTTATCTGAGCATTGAATCAATTGAAAACCTTTTTGTCATGAAAAAATATCGCGTCCTTGTTGTTGATGATGAAGATCTGGCTCGTGAATTATTAATTGAATACCTCAAAGAAGACCAGCGTATTGAAGTGATTGGAGAATGTTCTAACGGACTTGAAGGTGTTAAGACGGTTCAGGATCTACGCCCTGACCTTGTATTCCTGGATATACAAATGCCTAAGGTAAATGGTTTCGAGATGTTGGAGCTGCTGACAGATCCTCCGGAGATAATTTTTTCTACAGCATTTGATCAATTTGCGATTCGGGCATTTGAGATGAATGCTGTTGATTACCTGCTAAAGCCATATCCAATTGAAAGACTTTCGCAGGCTGTTGATAAAGCCATCGAACGAATCGAGAAAAAGCATACCAACGAATTGCCTGTTGAAAAGTTAGTCAGTGATCACGATGAACAGGTGGTGCACGTTGAGCGGATTGTGGTGAAGTCCGGAAGTAAGATCCATATTATACCGGCCAGTGATATCCGGTACATTGAGTCGCAGGATGACTATGTGATGATATACTGGAAGAATGAACATGCCCTGAAGCAGAAGACGATGAAATATTTTGAAAATCATCTCGATCCGCAGCAATTTATCCGAATTCATCGTTCCTACCTGGTGAACATATCGCAAATCAGTGAAATTCAACAGTACGAAAAAGAGTCGTGGATTTTGCGTCTTAATGGTGGTGAAAAACTGAAGGTTAGTAAATCGGGCTACCGCAACCTGCGGGAGCGTCTGAGTTTTTAATAATTTCTGTTGATAAACTGTGAATAACACCTATTCTTATCAACCATTCTTTAACCAGGGGCTACCCGGTTATTCACGTTAAATTACATGTTCTTCATATTTTTTACACCGATTGTCAAGGTGTGCTAACTTGTTTTCAACTTGTATTTGAACTGCGCTGCTTGGGTTATCAACGAGATATTAACATGATTTAAACAGGTGTTTGCCTTCTATTAGTTTGTTTTCGAAAATATTTTGGCAATCAGCTCAGTTTTATGATGGAATATCCATGGAATTCCGTTTTTTTGTGTGGTTAAATCCTGCACCAGAGGATGATTGCATGTGTTACACTTACGGTGGATAATTTATCGGAATTACATGATGTCGGGCCCGAAGGATATAAGATCCTCTGGACGTTGGTTGCTATACTCGCTCCACTCGTCGTGTACCTCTTGTGGAAGAAAATTTCATGGAGGAAGTTGTTCCAGGTAAAAACATATAGAGAGCAAAGTTTTGGGAATACAGAGTTGTCGATTTCGCTGAATGGTGAACCGGAATTTAAACCCATTGTTTTGTATCTCAAAATGACAAATCATTCCGGCCATACAAAAGATATCAAGGCGCCGGTGATTGTGTTTAAGCGATGGCGGAGTTCAAGGAAATTCCGGATACGGAAGGTAAATGAATCGGAAATTTATCCGCTACTGCTTGATCCCAACCAATCACATGAACTTACCATTCACCTCGAGCCCTTTTACAGGCAGGAGCCCATATTGAGAACTGCAACAAGAGTGAGGATGGAAGTAGAGGAGGTGCGAGGAAGTGAACGGCTGAGAAGCCGGTTTGTACGTTTAAAATGGATATAAACTGTGAGAAGCTGGAAATTTAATCCTGTTGAATTTGATAAATACCCTGCTTACGAAGGTAATGATTTAGGGGTTTTCTGGTCTGAGGAAAAGACCATGGTGAAGATTTGGGCTCCTTCGGCTACTCGCATTTTTTTTCGGTTGTACCGGGAAGGGGTTGGAGGAGATGTTGAGTCTGAGCACGATTTGGAAGGAAGTGAAAACGGCCTCTGGTTGCTGGAATTGGCAGGCGACTGGAATGGTTGGTATTATACTGTTCAGGTGCGTGATAATAAAGGATGGCTTCTCGAAGGTCCCGATATCTACGCACGTACCACTGGAATTAATGGTCATCGTGGAATGATATTTAATCCTGCGGATACGCAGCCGGACGGTTGGTCTGCGGATGAACATGTTCTGCCTGCTTCTCCTACGGATATGATAATTTATGAAACGCATATCCGAGATTTTTCCATGTCTCCCGATTCGGGTATTGAACACAAAGGAAAATACCTGGGATTTACTGAGACGGATACCAGGTCACCCAAAGGAGTTAAAACCGGAATTGCCCATCTTGATGAGTTTGGGGTGACCCACGTGCATCTGTTGCCTGTTGCCGATTTTTATACCGTTGACGAAAATAAGGAGACACCTCAGTACAACTGGGGATACGATCCGTTGAATTACAATACTCCGGAAGGTTGGTACTCCTCTAATCCGAACGATGGCAGAGTTCGAATTAGGGAACTGAAGCAATTGGTGAAAGCTCTCCATGACCAGGGAATTGGCGTAATTCTGGATGTTGTTTATAACCATACCGGCCTGATCAATGAATCATATTTTAATCAAACGGTTCCCGGTTATTTTTACAGGCAAAAGGATGACGGAAGTTTCTCTGACGCTAGTGGCTGTGGAAATGAGCTCGCTTCGGAGCGGGCAATGGTGAGGAAGTATATCATTGACTCGCTGATGTATTGGGCCTCCGAATATCATATCGACGGTTTCCGCTTTGACCTAATGGGAGTGCTGGATATCGATACGATGAATGCTATTCGGAAAAGCCTGGATACGATTCATCCAAATATCTTCCTTTACGGCGAAGGCTGGGCTGCTGGTAAAAGCCCTTTAGAGAAAAAGAAACGGGCTCTTAAAAGACATACCCTGAAACTTGACCGGATTGCCAGTTTTAGCGACGATATGCGCGACGGACTCAAAGGAAGCGCCTTTGACAAATTTAGTACCGGATTTATCAGTGGTCATACGCTTCAGGAAGAGCGGTTGAAGTTTTCAATGGTTGGCGCAGTGAAGCACGAGCAGATAGCGTACGAATTTGTAGAATCTTCTAAAGAGCCCTGGGCCAATGAAGCCGCGCAGTGCATCAACTATGTGTCGTGCCACGACAATTATACGCTGTTCGATAAGTTGCAATATTCTTGTCCCGAGGCTTCCAAGGTCCAAATTGAGCGAATGGTCCGACTGGCGTTGGGTATTGTCATTACCTCACAGGGAGTTCCCTTTCTGCATGCCGGTTCTGAAATGATGCGGACAAAAGGCGGTCATCACGATTCGTACCGCTCGCCCGATTTGCTGAACCAGATTGACTGGAGTCGGAAGAGTGAATTTCACGACTTGTTTGTCTTTACCCAAAAATGTATTGAACTACGCCGACAGCACCCAGCATTCAGGATGAGTTCTGCAAAAATGATTAATGAAAAAATGCGGTTTGCCGCGAAATATATTCCCGGCATTATTCAGTATGAGCTGGGTGAGTATGCCAACGGCGATTCCTGGAAAAACATACAGATGCTGTTCAATGGTAATAACTATTCGGTTGAACTAGACGTTCCTGAAGCCAATTGGCTGGTCGTTGCTGAGGATGGTGAGATTAATCCTAACGGAATGGGGCGGAGGACTACCGGAAAAGTACGTATTCATCCAACTTCGATGATGATTTTGGTTGTCGAAGATTAAAATGCCGCCAGCAACAGATTAATATCTTTAACAGGAATATCGAGAATATTGCCCAGATCGTGATTGGTTAGAATGCCGTTGAACACGTAAATTCCTTCGCAGAATCCCTGGTTGATCCGAATGTATTGTTTCAAACTACCCGAACGTCCCATGTTGACCAGGATGGGAGCGATGATATTGCTGAGGGAAATAGACGTTGTCCTAGCCATCCTTGAAGAAATATTTGGTACGCAGTAATGAATAACGCCATGTTTGGTGAATACCGGTTTTTTCAGGTTGGTAATCCGGGATGTCTCAAAGCAGCCTCCCTGAATGATATTCAAATCGATGATGACCGAGCCGTTTTTCATGTTTTCAACCATCGTTTCCGGCACAACAATTTTCGGCACCTCATTCATCGACAATGCCCCAATGGCTACATCGGCCGACTTCAAGGCCTTTTTTAGTGCTTTGGGATGAAAAACAGAGGTGAATACCCGTTGACCAAGGCGTTCCTGAAAGCGCATTAGTTTGTGAATACTGTCGTCGAATACCTTTACCACGGCGCCCAATCCCAACGCATTACGGGCCGCAAATTCGGCAGCCGTTCCCGAACCGATAATGACCACTTCTGTTGGGGATATTCCGGTAATTCCGCCAAGGATGACACCCTTACCGTTTCGGTGGGTGCTTAGGTATTCGCTGGCCACAAAAATAGCTGCGTTCCCCATTATCTCACTTAAAATCCGGGTAACCGGGAAAATGCCATGTTCATCTTTCATGTATTCGAAACCGATGGCTGTTACCCTTTTTTGCATCATTTTACGAACCGTTTCTTGGCTTTGAAAAGTGATGTATAACGGTGACAGGAGGAGCTGGTTTCCTTTCAGTAATTTTGCTTCCTCATGGGTGAAAGCCGACATCTTAACAATCACATCCGATTGAAAAATCTCAGCTTTGGTTTCGCAGATAACTGCACCCGATTCAGCGTAAGCATGATCGGAATAACTGGAACCCTCACCCGCACCTTTTTCGATAAAGACATCATGGCCGTTAGATACCAAAAGTTCGACGGCTTGTGGTGTCAACGGAATACGGAATTCTACATCCGGAACGACATTCGGGATGCCAATACTCAGTTTCATACTCTTTTTTTGCGGAATCAGCAGCTGTTCCTTTGGTAGCAACTGTGGATTGGCAAGTGAACTCATTCTTTCCGATTTCCGTTGGATCATGATGTTTTAGGTTAGTTTTTCGATTCGATCGTCCTCAATCCATCATCCATTTCAGTGATATAAACTTTGACCGTATTTTCCGGCAGGATACTTTCGATTTTTTCAGGCCACTCGATAAAACAGTGTTTTCCGCTGAAAAAGTAGTCTTCGTAACCAAAATCATAAGCTTCTTCCAGAGCTTTTATTCGGTAAAAATCGAAGTGAAAAATCTTATCGTCGGTCGACGTTTGATACTCATTTATCAATGCAAAGGTTGGAGATGTGACGTAGTCAGTCACCTGCATTTCTTCACATAACGCTTTGATAAACGTTGTTTTACCAGCCCCCATCTTTCCATAGAATGCAAATACTCTGTCGGCAGGATGTGCAGCAATAAATCGCTGTGCAATATGGTTGATTTCCTCCAGAGAATGTATCTCAGCCTTAAACATTTTCCGCGTCCGTTTTTGTTTCTCAATTTTAATCAATTTAGGGATTTAATAAAAACAGTGGGTTAAAAATTTCAGCGCTTAGTTTTTGCATTCGGATTCTGCTTTGGAGCTGATTTTATCACAGGGTTTAAACGAAAAATTGTTGTACTTTTGGGAAAGCATCTGAAAATTTTTAAAACGTTTTATCTTATGAATATTCCCGCTGATTTAAAATACACGAAAGACCACGAATGGGTCCGTGTGGAAGGTGACAAAGTCGTCGTTGGTATCACCGATTTTGCTCAGGGTGAGTTAGGTGATATTGTTTTCCTTGAAATTGAAACCGAAGGAGAAGAGCTCGCAAAAGAGGAAGTATTTGGAACGGTGGAAGCCGTTAAGACTGTTTCCGATTTGTTTATGCCTGTTTCCGGAACGGTTGAAGCGTTCAATACTGAACTGGAGGATGCACCTGAACTGGTGAATAAAGATCCGTACGGAAAAGGATGGATGATTAAGATTGCCATGAGTAACTCATCTGAATTGGATGACCTGTTGTCGGCAGATGAATACAAAGATTTAGTGGAAGGTTAATGTATCTTCAAAGACATAAAAAAAGCCGGTCAAATTTGACCGGCTTTTTTTATATAGTGAAATTTGATTATTTCAGTTTCTTGGCTACTTCCACTTCGGTGAATGCTTCTACAAAGTCACCTACTTTAATGTCGTTGTAACCATTAATGTTCAGTCCGCATTCGTAACCACGGGCTACCTCCTTCACATCGTCTTTAAAACGTTTCAGTGAACCAAGTTCGCCGGTGAAAACGACAATACCGTCTCTGATGATGCGAACTTGCGCGTTGCGGGTAATCTTTCCGTCGCGAACAATACAACCGGCGATAGTACCCACTTTGGTAATCTTGAAGGTTTCCATGATTTCTGCTGTTCCCTGGATTTCTTCCTTGATTTCCGGTGCAAGCATTCCTTCCATTGCCGATTTGAGTTCGTTAATCGCGTCGTAGATAATGGAGTAAAGACGAATATCGATTTCCTCTTTCTCTGCAATTCGACGGGCATTAAGCGACGGGCGTACCTGGAATCCAATAATAATGGCGTTGGACGCGGTCGCTAGCATCACATCCGATTCGGTAATCTGTCCCACTGCTTTGTGGATAACATTCACCTGAATTTCTTGTGTCGACAATTTGATCAACGAGTCGGAGAGGGCTTCGATGGAACCGTCTACGTCACCTTTCACAATAACATTGAGTTCCTGGAAGTTTCCGATGGCAATACGACGACCAATTTCGTCAAGTGTAATATGTTTTTGTGTCCGAAGTCCCTGCTCTCGCTGCAACTGTTCACGTTTGTTGGCAATTTGACGGGCCTCTTTTTCACTTTCCATGATGTTGAACTTGTCACCGGCCTGCGGAGCGCCATTCAAACCGAGAATCAATGCCGGTTCTGATGGGCCGACCTCTTCAATTCGCTGGTTACGCTCGTTAAACATTGCCTTGACGTGTCCAAAATATTGTCCTGCCAGTATTACGTCTCCTACCCGAAGTGTACCAGCATGAACCAATAGCGTGGCTACATAACCCCGACCTTTATCCAGCGATGATTCAATTACTGAACCAACAGCACGTTTGTCGGGATTGGCCTGCAGGTCGAGCATCTCAGCTTCCAGCAACACTTTTTCCATCAGCTCTGCTATACCGCTACCGTTCTTGGCAGAAATATCCTGCGACTGATATTTACCACCCCACTCTTCGATGAGGTAGTTCATGTTGGCCAGTTCTTCCTTAATACGTTCCGGGTTGGCTCCTGGTTTATCGACCTTGTTGATGGCAAATACAATGGGTACACCGGCAGCTGCGGCGTGATTGATTGCTTCAATGGTCTGCGGCATCACGTTGTCATCAGCAGCGATGATAATGATGGCGATATCGGTAATCTGTGCACCACGGGCACGCATCGCCGTAAAGGCTTCGTGACCAGGAGTATCCAGGAAGGTTATTTTACGTTTATCTTCGAGAGTTACGTTATATGCACCAATGTGCTGTGTAATACCACCGGCCTCACCGGCAATTACATTGGTTTTGCGAATATGGTCAAGAAGGGATGTTTTACCATGGTCGACGTGTCCCATTACCGTAACAATCGGTGGACGAGCTTGCATTTCCTCCTCGGTGTCCTCTTCTTCCGTAATCGCTTCCTGCACCTCTACCGAAATGAACTCCACTTTGTAACCGAATTCATCGGCAACAAGCGCCATCGTTTCCGCATCAAGACGTTGGTTGATGGAAACAAACAGGCCAAGGTTCATACAGGTTTCAATAATCTTGGTCACGGGCACATCAATCATGCTGGAAAGTTCGTTTACCGAAACGAATTCCGTTACCTTAATTACATTCTTATCCTGTTCAGCTTTGGCCATTTCCTCAGCCATTTTCTCACTGACGGCATGGCGTTTTTCACGACGGTATTTCGAACCTTTCGATTTCTGTCCTTTTGAAGTCAGGCGGGCAAGCGTTTCCTTGATTTGCTTCTGAACATCTTCTTCGCTAACCTCTTTCTTTGGTGCAGGTTTTTTCCGGTTCGGCTTTTTCTTCCAATCGCCCCCGCCCCGTTTGGCACCATCTTTTTGATGTTGCGGATGTTGCTGTCTGGGCTGATTGTCCTTTTTATTGTTGCTTACCGAAACGCGTTCTTTCTGATCCTTTGGAATCCTTTTACGTTTTTTCTTCCGGTTCTGCCGTTCTTCTTCTTTTTTATTCTTGTTGTTCCCCGGCTTGCGTTTGTCTGCTACCGGAAGATCAATTTTGCCGACTACGGTCGGGCCGGAAAGTTTCTTCCTTTCCAGTTTGAATATTTCGTCTCCGTTCTCAGCATTTTTTTCCTGCGATTGCTTTTCCTCAGCAACTTTACCCTTCGGTTTCTTCTGAGCTTGCTGCTCTCCGGAGGTCGGTTTTTGTTGTTTTTTCGGAGTCTCTTTTGTTTGTTTTGAGCCAGGCTTCATGGAATCGAGATCGACTTTACCAACGACTTTAACTTTGTCCTCTGCTTTTGGTGAAGCAGATTCCTTTTTTGCTGATTTTTCAGCTTCTGGGGATGTCCCGGCCTCGGGTTTTTCTGGTTTCCCTGGCTCTTTTTTCTCCTGTTGAGGAGTTTTTTTGGACTTATCTTGTTCTTTTTGCTTTTCAGGAGAAGGTGCCGGCTCTTCTTTTTTCTCCGGTGCTTTCGCTTTGGGAGGTTCCGGTATTTCTTCTTTCGAAGTCTTTTCCTCTTCTTTAGGGGCTTTCGGACCCAGATTTTCCAAATCTACGTGTCCAACAACTTTAACTTTTGGCTTTTCTTCTTTTTTCTCGGGCGCAGGAGGTGCAGGTGCTTGGGATTGTTTCGGTTTCGGAGTTTCTTCAGAAGGTTTCTTTTTCTCTTCTGTGCGGTGGGCTGAACTACTGTGGTCGGCAATACGGATGGAATCATCCTGAAAATCTTCATCTTCCGTTTCATTTTTTTCCTCCTGATGCACGTCATCAAGTGAAACGGATTCTTTTTTCGATCTTGTTTGACGTAAGTTCACCTTGTCGGCTTCGATACGTGCCTCATGATCTTTACGGAACTGCTTCTCCAGCATTTCCTGGGTCTTGTCATCAATCTTGGTGTTCGGATTGGATGATATCTCGACCCCTTGCTTTTGCAAATAATCAACCAGGGTAGAAATACCTACGTTTAATTCGCGTGCAATTTTACTTAATCTAGTACCTTTATTTCCTACAACCATATTTAGCCAAAGAGTTAATAATCAAATTGTCTGTTCCGTTTACCCCGAATCTCTGTACGGCAGATTGCTTACTGCTGACATGATTTATTCAAATTCTGTCCGGAAGATACGGAGAACCTCGTCAATGGTTTCCTCTTCGAGATCGGTTCTTTTGATTAGCTCCTCACGCGAAAGACTCAATACGTTCCTGGCTGTGTCGCAACCAATGGCTTTCAGTTCGTCAAGGATCCAATCTTCAATTTCATCGGAGAATTCTTCGAGGTTAACGTCCTCGTCATCTTCTTCCACCTGATCGCGGTAAACATCAATTTCATAACCGGTCAACTGACTGGCCAGACGTATATTTAATCCGCCTTTTCCAATTGCCAGCGATACTTCTTCGGGTTTCAGATATACCTCGGCACGTTTTCCCTCTTCATTAATTTTAATGGAGGAAATTTTTGCCGGGTTCAATGCCCGTTGAATGAATAGCTGTAAATTATTGGTATAATTAATTACATCAATATTCTCATTGCGCAACTCACGAACGATGCCGTGTATACGGGAACCTTTCATTCCAACACATGCACCTACCGGGTCAACGCGCTCGTCGTACGATTCTACAGCAACTTTAGCCCTTTCGCCAGGTACCCTGACAATCTTCTTGATGGTAATCAAACCATCGAATATTTCAGGAACTTCCAGCTCGAAAAGCCTTTCGAGAAATACCGGTGATGTACGTGACAGAATAATCTGCGGATTGTTATTTTTCATTTCAACCCTTACGACAACGGCACGAATGGTATCTCCCTTCCGGAAAAAGTCTGAAGGAATCTGTTCTGCTTTCGGAAGTAACAGTTCATTGCCTTCGTCGTCGAGTACCAGAATTTCCCTTTTCCAAATTTGGTAAACTTCTCCGGTAACAATATCACCTACTTTTGATTTATAGATGGTGTAAATGTTATCTTTCTCAAGCTCCAATATCCTCGCCGCCAGATTCTGACGAAGGTTAAGAATTGCCCGTCGGCCAAAATGAATCAACTTCACTTCATCAGAAACTTCTTCTCCTACTTCATAGTCCGTGTCAATTTTTTTCGCTTCGGATAACGAAATCTGAAGATTGGGATCGGTTAAATCCGCATCTTCCACAACCTCACGGTTTCGCCAGATTTCAAAGTCTCCTTTATCAGGATTGATGATTACGTCGAAATTTTCATCTGTGCCAAACTGTTTCTGCAGCACACTGCGAAAAACATCCTCCAACACACTCATCATGGTGGCCCTGTCGATGTTTTTTAATTCCTTAAACTCCGAGAAGGTGTCAATCAAGTTCAGATTGTCCATTTCTTTATATCTTTTATTTAAAAGAAATAACGCTTTTTGCTGTTCTTATCTTATCGAACGAAAACTGAAGGGTCTCTGTTACAGTTACCTTCTTCTTTTTTCCTTCAACTCGCTCACGCCGGCTTTCTTCCAGTATTATGCCGTTTTCACCGGCTTCTTTTAATATGCCGGTGTGTTTATCACCGTCATTGGTTGCTATTTCAATTTCGCGTCCAATATTTTTCTGGTACTGACGAAGCACCTTGAAGGGGTGGGTTAAACCGGGTGATGATACTTCTAATTCAAAATCTTCAGCATCCCGGTCAAGATTGTGCTCAACCTGACGACTAAATGCAATGCACTGATCGATGCTCAGCCCGTTGTCACTATCCAATAGAACAGATATGGCATTGCCGGGTGAAACCTGTATATCGACAATGAATATGTCGTCAGTTAGCTTCTCCTCAATCAGGCTCTGAATTAGTTCTTTATTAATCATCTTTAACCCTAATAAAATAGGGGACACACTGTCCCCTAATCCTTCGATTATTCTCCGCCGCAAAAATAATATAATTGTATGATATATCAAAACAAACCTTTTTTTGTTTCCGCTATTTTGGTTTTGGGTTTTAGGGCGTTGCCGGCTTTTCCTTCCCCTTCCGAAAACATTTTGTATTTTGCAGAAGTTTAAAATATCCTAAAAGGAAGTCATTTGAAGCCGCTTAAACGAAAAATTGTCAACGATCCGGTGTGGGGGTTTATCGAGTGGGATTCGCCGTTGTTGTTAGATTTGATAAGCCATCCATACGTACAGCGTCTTCGTCGTATTAAACAGCTGGGACTCTCCAGTCTGGTTTATCCCGGAGCTAATCATACCCGTTTCGAACACGTCATAGGAGCAACACATCTGGTGCGTTCTGCGTTGGATGTTTTAAAAACCAAAGGTCACCAAATTACCGATGAAGAAACAACCGGCGTGTTGGCTGCCATTTTGCTGCATGATGTCGGACATGGTCCCTTTTCTCATGCGCTGGAAGAGAGTATGGTGAAAGGGGTTTCGCATGAAGTTATTTCAAAGCTTTTCATGCACCAACTAAACCGGGAATTCGATGGTCGGCTTGATTTGGCTATTCAGATATTTGCCGGGGAATACCATAAGAAGTTTTTACACCAGTTGGTCAGTAGTCAGCTCGATATGGATCGACTTGATTATCTAAAGCGGGACAGCTTTTATTCAGGCGTTTCAGAAGGAATTGTTTCATCGGACCGGATTATTAAAATGCTTAATATCCGGAATGATGAATTGGTGGTTGAATCGAAGGGAATTTACTCCATCGAAAAGTTTTTGATTGCCCGTAGGTTGATGTATTGGCAGGTGTACATGCATAAAACGGTTCTCTCCGCCGAACATATGATGATTAGTTTGCTCAGAAGGGCACATGAGTTGGCTTCGGGAGGTGACACTGTTTTTGCCCCGCCGGCACTGGGAGTATTTCTTCGCGGGGATGTTAGCCGTTACCAATTTGAGTCGGGAGATCCGCAAACGGTGAAATCGGCACTTCAGTTGTTTGCCGAACTGGATGATACAGATATTCTGAGCTCTATTAAAGAATGGACCCGCCATCCCGATGTAATTCTTTCAACACTTTCAAGAGATATAATCAACCGGAATCTATTTAAAATAAAGCTAAGCAGCCATCCGGTTACCGAAAAAAAGAAAGAGGAATTGCGCAGTCAGGTTATGGAAACTTTTTCTGTAACTGCATCCGAGGCTGATTACTTTGTTATTTCGGGAATGGCGGCGAATAATGCCTATAAGCCAAGCGTAGAGCAGATTAATGTTTTATTCAAAAACGGAAAAATCAAAGATATTAAGGATGCTTCTGACATCAATTTGTCAGGATTATCGGCAACTGTACGCAAATATTTTGTCTGTTATCCGCGTGAAATAATTTCGAAGTAATATTAATTAACTATTTTTGCACGAAATTTAAAAAACAGCGCATGGAGTTTTCAGCCAACGACATTGCCGGTTTGCTGGGCGGAGAGGTAGAAGGAGATGGCAGTGTAAAAGTGAATAATGTTTCAAAAATCGACCAGGGAGTTCCCGGGACACTTGCTTTTCTCGCTAATCCGGCTTACACAAAATATATATATACGACCAAAGCATCGGTAGTGCTGGTTAATCGCGATTTTAAACCGGAAAATGAACTCCCCTGTACGTTGATTCGTGTAGACGATGCATACGCTTCCATTGCCAAATTGTTGAATTATTATGAGCAGTCGAAGCCTAAAAAAGTGGGCATCGAACAACCTTCCTATATAAGTGAATCGGCATCAGTCGGCGAACAGGCCTATATTGGTGCTTTTGCCTATGTGGGTGAAAAGGCCACTGTTGGTAATAATGTAAAAATTTATCCGAACGTATATATTGGCGATGGTGCTACCATTGGCGATGATACCATTCTTTACGCAGGAGTAAAGATTTATGCCGGCTGCAAGGTTGGTAAAGGTTGTATTCTGCACGCAGGTGTAGTTGTTGGTGCCGATGGGTTTGGATTTGCGCCTACGGCTGATGGTAGTTACGATAAAATTGCCCAGGTAGGGAACGTGGAGATCAAGGATGACGTGGAGATTGGAGCGAATACCACCATCGATTGTGCCACTATGGGGTCAACGGTTATCAACGAAGGTGTAAAAATTGACAACCTGGTACAGATTGCACATAATGTAGAGGTTGGTAAGAATACCGTTATTGTGGCTCAGGTAGGCGTTGCGGGATCGGCTAAGATTGGCGAAAATTGCATGATTGGCGGACAGGTAGGTATTGCCGGACATATTAGAATTGGCAATAATGTTAAAATTGGTGCCCAATCAGGAATTTCAAATAATGTTAAGGATAACTCATCGCTTTGGGGAACACCAGCCTTCGGGTATCGCGATTTCATGAAATCGTATGCCGTATTTAAAAACCTACCCCAATTGCGTTCCGATGTAATTGAATTGGGACAGAAATTGAAAGAGCAAGAAGGAACCGGTGAGTGATTTTTATTGAAGTAATTGATTCAGACGGTTATTTATTTATTTTTGGGAGTTCTGAAAATTAGTATGAGGGGATAAATCTTCCAAATTTCGGCAATTGCCTAACCGGATTGGACCAAATTTCTCAGAAAAAATGAGTGTGAAACAAAAGACCATTAAGAAGCCTGTTTCGGTTACAGGTAAAGGGCTCCATACCGGAGTGGAAGTTACGATGACTTTTAAACCTGCACCCGAAGATCATGGCTTCAAATTTCAAAGGATAGATGTAGAGGGAAAACCGGTTATTCATGCCGATGTATCGAAAGTAAAAGGTACTTCACGTGGAACCGTTCTTCAGGAAGGTGAAGTTTGGATTAGTACCATTGAGCATACCATGGCTGCCTTAATGGGAATGGATATCGACAATGTATTGATTGAGGTAAATGGCCCCGAGGCTCCCATCCTCGATGGCAGTTCTGCTCCGATTGTGGCGGCATTGAAAGAAGCGGGTCTGGTTGATCAGGAAGCCCGTCGTGATTACTTCGAAATCAAGGAGAAAATTGTTTACCGTAACGAAGAGCAAGGAATCGAACTTATTGCGCTTCCGGATGATGATTTTGCACTGGACGTGATGATTTCCTATGATTCAGTTGTTCTGGGAAATCAGTTTGCCACTCTCGATTCGTTAAATGACTTTGAAAAACATGTGGCCCCTTGCCGCACGTTTGTTTTTGTGCGTGAGCTGGAAATGTTGTTGAAAAATAACCTGGTGAAAGGTGGCGATCTCGATAATGCGATTGTCATTATGGATCAGCAGATGCAGCAGAATGAGCTGGATCGTATTGCTGATTTGTTTCATCACGAGCATGTTCAGGTAGACAAGATTGGCGTATTAAATAATGTTGATCTTCATTTTGAGAATGAGTGTGCACGCCACAAATTACTTGACGTGATTGGTGATTTGGCTCTGGTGGGGAAACGGATTAAAGGTCGCATCATTGCGCGCCGTCCCGGGCACATGGCCAATACCGAGTTTGCCCGTATTCTTCAGAAAGAATGTAAGCGCCAGACGGCACTGAATTCCGCCCCGGAATACGATCCCAACGCGACTCCATTATATGATATTAACAAGATCAAAACGATGTTGCCGCATCGGTCTCCATTTCTGTTGGTCGATAAAATCATGGATAAGGGAGATGATTTCATTATCGGAGTGAAGAATGTAACCATGGATGAGCCGTTTTTTAGCGGTCATTTCCCCGACGAACCGGTTATGCCGGGTGTTCTGATGGTGGAAGCCATGGCACAGTGTGGTGGCGTTTTTGTTATCAGCTCGCTGCCTTCCGATGGAGATTATTCCACCTATTTTCTGAAGCTTGATAATATTAAATTCAGAAAAAAAGTAGTGCCGGGTGATACGTTGATATTTAAGTTGAAACTTGTCGGTCCTATTCGTCGTGGAATTGCGAATATGATTGGTTACGCTTTTGTGGGCGACACCATTGTTTGCGAAGGCGAATTTATGGCTCAAATTGTTAAAAACTAAGATGATTCTGAAACGACAACCGGCGGTGTTGTCTCAAATTTTATAGTAATGAAACAACCTTTAGCGTACGTTCATCCCGAAGCTCAGATTGCTGAAAATGTAGTCATCGAGCCCTTTACAACTGTTGATAAGGACGTGGTGATTGGCGAAGGTTCCCATATTGGACCTAATGTTACCATTTTGCCGGGTACCCGGATTGGTAAGAATTGTAAAATATCTCCCGGAGCGGTCATCGGTGGTGAGCCACAGGACCTGAAATTTCAGGGAGAATACACTACTGTGGAAATTGGTGATAACACGACCATTCGTGAGTATGTAACCATTAATAAAGGTACTTCTGCCAAGGGTAAAACAGTGGTTGGAAGTAACTGCTTAATTATGGCTTATGTCCATATCGCCCACGATTGTGTGGTGGGTGATAACGTTATTTTGGTAAATTATACTGGTTTGGCTGGCGAAGTTTTTGTCGACGATTTTGCCATTCTTGGTGGTTATACTGCCGTACATCAGTTCTGTCATATTGGTAAGCACGTTATGCTTTCGGGTGGTTCGCTGGTGCGGAAGGATGTTCCTCCATACATTAAAGCCGGACGGGAGCCACTTTCGTATGTGGGTGTAAACTCCATCGGACTTCGTCGTCGTGGATACACCAACGAAAAAATCCGTGAGGTGCAGGAAATTTACCGACTGATTTATCAGAAAGGATACAACAACACGCAGGCATTGGAGGTAATAGAAGCCGAGCTTCCTGCTTCCCGCGAACGCGATGATATCCTGCTGTTTGTGAAAGATTCGAAAAGAGGAATTATCAAAGGATACTTCCCCGATTGATGATATGATATTGAAAAAAGAAAACCGCCTCAGCAATGAGGCGGTTTTTTTATGACTTGACTTTTATTTTATTCCTGATCCTTCAGAGGATTCCAACCCTGTGCCATGAGCGGGATTTCCTGACCACTGCCTGCGGTAACCAGATTGGCTCCTTCCGATTTTTCCGTGATGTGGCCAATAACGGTAATGTCCGGATGATTTCGGATTTTATCGTATTCTCCAACGGGAATGGTAAACAGCAATTCGTAGTCTTCACCACCGTTCAGGGCTGCTACCAACGGATTAATGTTTAATTCCTCTGCCATTTGCTTGGTCTGGTCATCCATCGGGATGCGATCTTCGAACAATTTGCAGCCAGTTCCCGACGCTTCGCAAATATGCATGATTTCGGATGACAATCCGTCCGAAATATCAATCATCGCTGTGGGACGAATTTTCTGGTCCGCAAAAACTTTCAGCATGTCGCGACGGGCTTCCGGTTTTAGTTGTCTTTCCAGAATATAGTCGTAACCTTCCAGCTGTGGCTGCATTTTCGGATTTACCTTGAAGACTTCATTCTCTCTTTCCAATAGTTGCAGTCCCATGTAGGCACCACCCAAATCACCACTAACGCAGAGCAGATCGGTCGGTTTAGCACCACTGCGAAAAACCACGTCTTCCTCTTCAACTTTACCAAGTGCCGTAATGGAAAGTACCAATCCTGTCATCGACGAGGTGGTATCTCCACCTACCAAATCCACTCCGTAATTGTCGCAGGCCAACCGGATACCGGCATACAATTCATCAATTGCCTCGATTGAAAACTTTGAAGACAATGCCATGCTCACAGTAATTTGCTTCGGAATGGCATTCATGGCGTAAACATCGCTCAGGTTTACCACAACTGCTTTGTAGCCCAGGTGTTTCAAGGGCACATACATCAGGTTGAAATGAACTCCTTCCGTCAGCATGTCGGTGGTCACCACCGTTTTTTTGTTATTAAAATCTAAAACTGCACAATCGTCGCCAACCCCTTTCAGGGTACTTTTGTTGTGTATGGTAAGATGAGATGTAAGCCTGTTAATCAGGCCAAACTCTCCGAGTTCGGAAAGTTGGTGAATTGTTCCTTTTTTTTCTGTCATAGAATAAAAGACCTCGAGGTTTTTTTTAGTAGAAATCAGGCTTCAAAAATAGCTTACATTTTATATCTTTGCAACAATTTAAAAGCGGTCTATTTAAATGTGTTAACGGTGTGAGGAGCGCATAATGAAGGGGTAGGCCGGCTTTAACCAAATATATGAAGTTATGGAGGACCAAAATAAATTACTTGATAAAGTAACGAAGAGCGAATATCAATACGGTTTTGTGACCGACATTGATTCCGATGCACTGGGGAAGGGTCTGAATGAAGACGTCGTCAGATGGATTTCGGCCAAGAAGAATGAGCCGCAATTCATGCTTGATTTCCGGTTGAAAGCTTACCGTAAATGGCTGGAAATGGAAATGCCGGACTGGGCTTACCTGAAAATCCCAGAAATCGATTACCAGGATATCATCTATTATTCTGCCCCCAAAAAGAAAAAAGAACTGGAAAGTCTCGATGAGGTGGACCCTGAATTGCTGAGTACTTTCGAGAAACTTGGTATTCCGCTGGAAGAGCAGAAATTGCTTGCTGGCGTTGCCGTGGATGCGGTAATGGATAGTGTGTCGGTAAAGACGACTTTTAAGGAAACACTTGCTGAAAAAGGAATTATTTTCAGTTCATTCAGCGAAGCCGTTCAGGAACATCCTGATTTGGTACAGAAATACCTCGGAATGGCGGTTCCGTCAACCGATAACTACTTTGCTGCCTTGAATGCGGCTGTTTTCTCCGACGGTTCGTTTGTCTATATACCGAAAGGCGTTCGCTGTCCGATGGAGCTTTCCACTTATTTCCGTATCAACGCTGCCAATACCGGTCAGTTCGAGCGGACACTGATTGTAGCTGACGATGACAGTTACGTTTCGTACCTCGAAGGTTGTACTGCACCGATGCGTGATGAGAATCAGTTGCATGCTGCGGTTGTGGAAATCATTGCAATGGATAGGGCCGAAGTAAAATACTCAACCGTTCAGAATTGGTACCCGGGTGATAAAAATGGCAAAGGCGGAATTTACAACTTCGTGACCAAACGTGGATTGTGTAAAGGAGAATCGTCCAAGATTTTCTGGAACCAGGTGGAAACCGGTTCAGCCATTACCTGGAAATACCCGAGTTGTATTTTGTTAGGTGATAATTCGGTTGCTGAGTTTAACTCGGTAGCAGTAACCAACAATTATCAGCAGGCCGATACGGGAACCAAGATGGTACACATTGGTAAAAACACCAAGAGCACGATTGTCTCGAAAGGTATTTCCGCCGGAAAGAGTGATAACTCCTATCGTGGTTTGGTAAGGGTAGCTCCTAAGGCAGAGAATGCCCGGAACTTCTCACAATGTGACTCATTGCTGTTAGGTGATACCTGTGGAGCGCATACATTCCCGTATATCGAAGTTTCCAATAACTCATCGGTGGTAGAACACGAAGCCACCACATCGAAAATTGGTGAAGACCAGATTTTCTATTGTAACCAGCGCGGAATTTCAACGCAGGACGCAGTTGGAATGATTGTGAATGGTTATGCCCGTGAAGTGATCAATAAATTGCCCATGGAATTTGCAGTGGAAGCTCAAAAGCTGTTGCAAATCAGCCTCGAAGGTAGTGTGGGTTAATCGGATATATACGTAAGATAAGTTCAGAAAATATGTTAATAGTAAAAGACTTACACGCGAAAGTCGAAGGTAAAGAGATATTGAAGGGTATTAACCTGGAGGTAAATCCCGGAGAGGTTCATGCCATTATGGGACCCAATGGCTCCGGAAAAAGTACGCTGGCTAACGTGTTGGCTGGTCACGAAAATTACGAAGTAACCAAAGGCGAAGTTTCTTTCTTCGGAAAAGACTTGCTGGATATGGATGCAGATGTTCGTTCGAAAGAAGGTCTGTTCCTTAGCTTCCAGTATCCGGTAGAAATTCCGGGTGTTAGCATGGTGAATTTCCTGAAAACAGCTCTGAACGAGCACCGGAAGTACCGGGGAAAGGATGAGCTGAAAGCCGGCGATTTTCTCAAACTGATGAAAGAAAAGAAAGAGCTGGTCGAAATCGATTCGCAGCTGACCAATCGTTCAGTAAATGAAGGTTTTTCGGGTGGTGAGAAGAAGAAGAACGAAATCTTCCAAATGGCCATGCTCGAACCGAAACTGGCCATTCTCGATGAAACGGATTCGGGATTGGATATCGACGCTCTTCGTATTGTTGCGCACGGTGTGAATGCTCTGAAAAGGCCTGATAATGCAACCATCGTGGTAACGCACTACCAGCGTTTGCTCGATTATATTGTCCCCGATTTTGTTCATGTTTTGTATAACGGTCGTATCGTGAAGTCAGCCGGAAAAGAACTGGCTTTTGAATTGGAAGAGAAAGGTTACGACTGGATCAAAAAAGAGGTGGGAGAGTAATATGACTGAGGCGAAAAGAAATACAGAAATCAATCAGCGGCTCGCCAACCTTTTTGAATCGAATGTTCACCTTCTGGAAGATGGCGCAGCCGGTTTTATGAATGCTGCACGCAAGCCGGCAATCGAGGCATTCCGGAAACAGGGAATTCCCGATTTTAAGACGGAGAATTATAAATATACGGACCTGTCGAAGGTCTTTGCCAGCGAAAATCACCGGCGTGTTTTTACCTATGAGGACATCAATGTCAATCTGCGCGAACTGTTTCAGTGCGATGTTCCGGAGCTGGACACCAACCTGGTGATGATGACGAATGGTTGGTACTATTCCGGTAACGAACAACTGACCGAGCTGCCGAAAGGCGTGGTTGTTACCAGTCTTCGCAAGGCTGCCGTTGAACATCCCGAATTGGTTGAGAAATATTACGGCAAGATGGCGGATCCGGAAAAAGATCCGTTGACCGCGTTAAATACGGCTTTTGCCCAGGATGGAGTTTTCATATACGTGCCGCGAAGTGTGGTTGTCGAAAAACCCATCCAAATTATCGATCTGATGCGTGGTGGAGAGGATACTTATGCAACACAGCGCAACCTGGTCATTGCCGAAGAGAATAGTCAGGTGAAAGTGATTTTCTGCGATCATACACTTGATCCGCAGGATTACATGGTGAATAACCTGACCGAAGCTCATGTGGGCGAAAATGCAGTGGTTGATTTTTACAATCTGCAAAACCAGCACAACAAGGCGGTGAATCTGAATGGTTTATATATACGGCAGGAGCGTAACTCCAATGTGTTGACCAATACCTTGTCGCTGCACGGTGGAATTGTGCGTAACAATCTGAACGTTCTTATCGACGGCGAGCACGCAGAGGCGAATCTCTTTGGATTGGCGCTGACCGATAAAAGTCAGCATGTCGATAATTTCACTTTCGTGGAACACGCGCATCCCGATTGCCAGAGTAACCAGCTTTTCAAAAATGTATTGGACGATAAGTCCACCGGTGGATTTACTGGTCGAATTCATGTTGGACGTGGAGCGCACGGAACATTGGCTTACCAGCGAAACAACAATGTGTTGCTGAGCGGTACGGCGAAAATGAATACCAAACCTCAGTTGGTTATCGATAACGACGATGTGAAGTGTTCGCACGGAGCGACTGTTGGCCGGATTGATGAAGAAGCGTTATTCTATTTGAAATCGCGTGGTATCGCTGAGCGAGAAGCCCGCCTGATGTTGATGTATGCTTTTGCACACGAAGTACTTCAGGAAGTTCGGGTTGATAAACTGGGCGAACGGATTGACGAATTGGTGAACAAGCGTTTGCGTGGTGAAGTGTCGAAATGTCACTCCTGCGTGATGGATTGTGAGAGCTGATTCGGTTTAGCTTTAGCTGATTAATTTTCTGGGTTTTCACGGTAGTGGAAAACCAGCAGGCATAAGCCGGGAGTTACAGTTGTTAAACTTAATTCCCGGTTCTATATTTTATCATTCGTACTATGAGTCTCGATTTCCGGAAAATAAGAAAGGATTTTCCCATACTGGATCAACAGGTTCACGGAAAACCGCTGGTATATCTCGATAATGCCGCCACCACGCAAAAGCCGCAGGTAGTGTTGGATAAGGTGGAAGAGTTTTACCTGAAAACCAATGCGAATATTCATCGCGGTGCTCACTTCATGGCGAACGAAACAACGGAGGCTTTTGAAGAAGCGCGCGAAACGGTGCGGCAGTATATCAACGCCGGCGAACGGAGCGAGATTATTTTCACGCATGGTACCACGGAATCAGTCAACCTGGTAGCTTTTTCTTTTGGCGAAGCTTTTGTTTCGGAGGGCGATGAGATTGTGGTTTCCGAGTTGGAGCACCATGCGAACATTGTTCCCTGGCAATTGCTTTGTGAGCGGAAGAAAGCAACGCTGAAGGTATTACCCTTCGATGAAAATGGCGTTCTGAAGATTGATGAGCTGGATGGATTGCTGAGTGAACGCACCCGGCTGGTGGCCATGAACCACGTTTCGAACACGCTGGGAACCATCAATCCGGTTGATAAGATTGTGGAAATCGCGCATAAGCGGAATATTCCGGTTTTGCTTGATGGTGCGCAAGGAATTGCCCATTACCCGCCGGATGTACAAAAGCTCGATTGTGACTTTTACGTCTTCTCAGGTCATAAGATTTACGGTCCTACCGGGATTGGTGTTCTTTACGGAAAACGGAAATGGCTGGACCAGATGCCTCCGTTTATGGGCGGTGGTGAGATGATTTCGGAAGTGAAATTCTCCGGAACGACCTTTAATGAGTTACCCTACAAATTCGAACCTGGAACGCCTAATTACATCGGAGCTGTAGCTCTTGGTACTGCCATTGACTATGTGCAATCGCTCGGAGTTGACAATCTGGCAGTTCGTGAACAGGAATTGTTGAATCTGGCAACCGCAAAACTGAAGTCAATCGAAGGGTTGCGGATTTTCGGGGAGGCTGAAAATAAGGTGGGTGTGATTTCATTCGAGATTGAAGGAATTCACTCGTTCGATTTAGGTACGCTTCTTGATCAACTGGGTGTAGCAGTCCGTACCGGGCGTATGTGCACCGATCCGATTATGGATCATTTTGGTGTTCCCGGAATGACGCGGGCTTCGTTTGCATTTTATAATACAGAAGAAGAGGTTGAGGCGCTGTACAAGGCCCTGATTCGTATCAAGGGTATGTTTTGATTTTTATCGTAAGTTTGTTCCCTCTATTCTGATTCAAAGCATTTTTTAGTTATGACTATTGAAGATATACAGCAGGAAATCATTGAAGAGTTTTCGGTATTCGAAGATTGGATGGACAAGTATGCCTACCTGATTGAACTCGGGAATGACCTGGAACCCATTGATGCGAAATATAAGATTGATGACAACCTGATTCGGGGATGTCAGTCGCGTGTGTGGCTTCATCCAGAGAAAGACGGTGATAAGATTTTGTTTGAAGCGGAAAGTGATGCGATTATCGTGAAAGGCCTTGTTGCACTTTTGTTGCGCGTTCTCTCTAATCGCTCACCGAAGGAGATAATCGATGCCGATTTGCATTTCATTGATGATATCGGATTGAAACAACATCTGTCTCCCACACGTTCAAATGGACTACTGGCCATGGTAAAGCAAATGAAACTTTATGCCTTGGCCTACGAAAAACTTTCACAACAGGAGGGTTAAAAAATGGATGAAAGAATTGACAAGATAATCGCAAGCCTGAAAGAGGTTTACGACCCGGAAATCCCGGTAAATGTTTACGATTTAGGAATGGTTTACAGCGTAGATGTGGATGAAAATGATACCGCCAATGTGCTGATGACGCTGACCGCTCCCAACTGCCCCGCTGCCGATATGATTGTTTCCGATGTGGAATTCATGACGAAAAAGGTGGATGGCGTTGAAGATTGTAAAGTAGAAATTACCTTCGATCCGCCGTGGGACAAGTCGATGATGTCGGAAGAGGCACGGCTTGAACTCGGTTTCATGTAAAATATTCAACCATCACATATTGTGGTGGTTTTTTTGTCAGAAATAATACCGTACCCGGAAGATGATGAATACCGAAAAAGACAGATACAGTGAGCGCATTAAAGCGGAGGCGAAACGTCTCGGTTTTACTGATTGCGGCATTGCTTCGGTACAGCATCTCGATGAAGAAGAACCCCGCTTGCTGAAGTGGTTGGAGAATGGTATGAACGGGCAGATGGGGTACATGGAAAGGAATGTAGAAAAGCGTCTCGATCCGGGGAAACTGGTAGAAGGCGCCCGTTCCGTTGTTTCTGTTATTCTCAATTACTATCCGGGCGAAAAGCAAAAAGCCGAAGATGCGCCGGTCATCTCGAAATATGCCTACGGAACGGACTACCATTTCGTCATTAAAGACAAATTGAAAAGTCTGCTTCATTTCATTCAGGAAGAGATTGCTCCATGTTCCGGACGACCATTTGTCGATTCGGCGCCGGTTCTCGACCGGGCCTGGGCCCGACGTGCCGGACTGGGTTGGATTGGGAAAAACTCACATCTTATTTCGCCCAAACATGGTTCCTTTTTTTTTATCGGGGAGCTCATCATTGATTTGGAGCTGGCATATGATCAACCTGCCGACACCGATTTTTGCGGTTCGTGCACACGCTGCATCGATGCCTGTCCGACCAAGGCGATTGTTGCTCCCCACACAATCGATGCAAGAAAATGTATTTCCTATCTGACGATTGAAAACCGCGATGAAATTCCGGAAACATTCAAAGGTCAGTTAAAAGATAGAATGTATGGTTGCGACATCTGCCAGGACGTTTGCCCGTGGAACCGCAACCCTTCACCTCATAATGTCGAAGCCTTTATCCCAGAACCTGATTTACTGGAGATGACCCGGGCTGACTGGAAGGATTTAGACAGAGAAAATTTCAATCAACTCTTCAGAAAATCGGCGGTAAAACGAGCCGGTTTTAAAGGTCTTCGTCGCAACATCGATTTTTTAGATTAATTAAGTTTTACTCCTGCGAAACTTTTTGCACATTTAGTTAATCAAAGATGAACCCTTGTGCCAATGAAGTTTTCGGAATACAAATGGGAATCGTTCGACGGACTGGATTACTATGCGGTCAGCTGGGCGCCTGAAGTTTACCCGAAAGCTGTGTTGGCATTGGTCCATGGGCATGGAGATCATTGCCGGCGATACGACCATTGGTTAAGTCGGTTTCCGGAGGAGAATCTGGCTGCTGTTACATTCGATTATCGCGGTCACGGACGCTCGGGAGGAAAAAGAGGCGTTCTTCGTCACTATAGCGACTTTTTGCAAGATGTTGAGCTGCTACTGAGAAAAACCCGCGAATTGTTTCCGGGCATTCCGGTCATCCTTTACGGGCACAGTATGGGCGGGAATATGGTGCTTAGTTATTGTTTGCGCAGAGCTGCCATTCCACAATTGGCCATCATCACTTCGCCGTGGATTACCTTGCGGAAAAAGCCGGGTGCTGTGATGACCGCCGCGGCTTGTTTGGCCAATCGGTTGACTCCACGTCTTACTTTTAGAACCGGACTTCGCTCAGGCGATTTCTCGGAAGATGAAGAAGCTGCACAGTCGCGCAGCAAAGATGAGTTGTTGCATAACCGAATTTCCGTTCGACTGTTTTGCGAGGTGAAACGCGAAGGGGAATGGTTGCTGGAGAATGCCTACCGTTTGAATATCCCTGTCCTGCTGATGCAGGGACTGGATGATCCCATTATGGATAGCAATGCCGGTTTGAAGTTATTCGATAATGCGGCCGACCGTATTACCTACCGGGGATGGCACGGCGCCCGTCATCAGTTGCACGATTTTGAAGAGCAGGATGAGGTATTGACATTTATTTTTCATTGGATAGAACAGAATATATGAGCCGATTCAGAACGAAAATAGCATTGCCGGGATATGAGAAGAAGCTCGATTACCGTCAAAAAATCGTGTTGATGGGCTCTTGCTTCGCCGAAAATATTGGCGAAAAGCTAACGAGTCGCTGTTTTTCCGTCGATGTGAATCCGTTCGGAATTCTGTATAATCCGGTTTCGGTTGGCAATAGCCTGGAAATTCTGATGGAGAATAAAAGATTTGGAGATGAGGATATCTTTTTTTCTAACGGAAGGTGGAATAGCTATCATCACCATAGCCGTTTTTCTCATCAGGATAAAGAAATCTGCCTCGGGCAAATTAACAAACGCGTAACAAATGGTGCTGAGCAGCTTCGTGAAGCCAGCTTTCTTTTTATCACGTTTGGTACGGCCTGGGTATACGAAAACCGTGAAGATCAAAAGGTGGTGTCAAATTGTCACAAGCAGCCGGCAAAGCAATTCCGCAGATATCGGTTGAATGTTGATGAAACGGTTGCCCGCTGGGAGACTTTGCTAACCCGTTTGTGGGAGATGAATCCTGGTTTGCAGGTTATTTTTACCGTGAGTCCGATACGTCATTGGAAAGATGGGGCCCACGAAAACCAAATCAGCAAATCTGTGTTGTTTTTAGTAATCGAAGGCCTGATAGCGAAGTTCGGAAAAGAGCGGATTGCCTACTTCCCATCTTATGAAATCGTGATGGATGAATTGCGCGACTACCGGTTTTATGCATCCGATATGGTGCATTTGAGCGAGTTGGCTGTCGATTACATCTGGGAACGTTTTTCTGATGTCCTGATAACTTCAGATAGTTTGGACATCATGAAGAAAGTGGAAAAACTGAGGTTGGCAGCAAAGCACAGACCTTTTGATCCGAAGGCCGAATCGTATCGGTTATTCCTTGACAATCAGTTAACACGGGCCGAGAACTTGATGAAACAATACCCGTTCCTTAACATTCAAGAAATTTTGGAGTATTTACTTAGTAAACTGAAGGAATAAATTTTTATAAAAGTGACAATTGGCTAAATTTAGTTCCTGTTAAAATTCATTCCTGTCACGAATTGTTCGAAATTAGTCGTTGAAGTCCTTTTAAAATAATTCTGCACCTATGAGTTATCTGAAATTTGATAAACAGCAGTTAGTCAATCTGGAGTATTCGCTACAGCGCGAATTCTTACGTACCAACCGGGCCGGAAGTTATTCTTCATCTACGCTTTCTGGTTGTAATACGCGAAAGTATCATGGTTTGCTCATTACTCAGCTGAACGAGCTGGATGGTGGTAAGCATGTACTCCTTTCATCGTTGGATGAAACCGTTATTCAGCATGATGCAGAATTTAACCTCGGGCTTCATAAGTTTCCTGGTGATCACTACGAACCTCGGGGACATAAGTATATAAGAGATATTGAGTTTGAAAAGATATCGAAAGTCACTTATCGGGTTGGCGGTGTTATTTTGTCGCGAGAGCGGATATTAGTGGAAAAAGAAGAACAGTTGCTGATTCGGTATACACTGGAAGATGCGCACAGCCCAACTACGCTTCGGTTCAAACCATTTCTGGCCTTCCGGAATGTGCATACTTTGAGTAAAGCCAATATGTTTGCTAACACTCGTTACGTCCCGGTCGAAAACGGGATTAAGATGCGTTTATACGAAGGGTACCCTTTTCTGCATATGCAGTTCTCCAAAGAGGTCGATTTTGTTCCGTTTCCAGATTGGTACTACAACATCGAGTACATGAAGGAACAAAAACGCGGTTATGAATTTCAGGAAGACCTTTTTGTTCCCGGGTATTTTGAGCTCCCGATAGAAAAGGGCGAATCCATTGTTTTTTCAGCGTCAACTGCTGAAGAGAAACCTAGTGGATTTAAACGCCGGTTTACCAATGAGACGAAGAAAAGAACGCCCCGCGATTCGTTTTCAAATTCGTTGCTTAACTCGGCCCAACAGTTTCTCTGTGTCCGAAATGATGGTGAGGACATCATTGCCGGTTATCCGTGGTACGAGTCGGTGCCAAGGCAAACGTTTCTGGCCATTAACGGTGTACTCCTGCTTCAGGGAAATTTGAAGACGTATGAGTCGATTCTAAAAACGCAGATGAAGCGACTGAAAGATGGTCTTTTTCCCAAATATGTTGGCTCAGGTGAAAGTGATTATGATGCCGCAGATGCGCCTTTGCTTTTCTTTACCAGTGTGCAGGAATTGAACGATTTTGTGGAGAAGAAGGAGTTATGGGAAAAGTATGGAAAGGCCATGAAAGGTATTCTTTCGAATTACCGGAAAGGAACCCGTTTTAACATTCACATGCAGGACGACGGTTTAATTTATGCCAAAGCTGAAGACGTTGCTCTGACCTGGATGGATGCCTATGTGGATGGAAAACCAGTTACTCCGCGGGGAGGCTTAGCTGTCGAGATCAATGCGCTTTGGTTCAATGCCGTTTCGTATGCGCTTGAACTGGCCGATGCGGCGGGGGACAAAGCCTTTGTTGAGGAATGGAAGAATCTGCCGGGAAAAATTGCTGCGGCATTTGTCAGTACATTCTGGTGCGATGAAGAAGAGTATCTGGCTGATTACGTCGATGGTGATTATAAGGACTGGTCGGTACGACCGAATATGTTGTTTGCCACATGTTTGCCTTATTCTCCGATATCGCGCGAGCAGAAGAAATCAATTGTCAGTAGGGTGAGAAATGAATTACTTACGCCAATGGGCTTACGTTCATTGTCGCCAAAAAACCCGGAATACCTGGGAATTTGCGACGGAGATCTGCCGACCCGCTCTCTGGCGGTGCATCAGGGGTCAGTTTACCCGTTTTTTATCGGCCCGTTTATCAAAGCTTACATCGGAATTCATAAGATGGGAGGGATGTCGTTTGTGAAGAATATTATGGAATCCTTTGAAGAAGAAATGACGGAACATTGTATTGGTACACTTTCCGAGATGTATGACGGAAATCCCCCGCATGAAGCCCGGGGAGCAGTTTCTCAGGCATGGAACGTGGGCTCCATTTTGTCGGCCATTGCTTTTGTCGAGAGTTATGGAGAGTAAAGTCAGTTATGAAACCCCTTAAATCGCAGAGCTGAATGAAAGTATTAATGTTCGGATGGGAATTCCCTCCCCATATCAGTGGCGGACTCGGAACAGCCAGTTATGGACTCACCAAAGGATTGGCCCATTATGATGATGTGAATGTTCTTTTTGTTGTACCCAAAGCGTACGGGGACGAGGATCGTTCGGCTGTGGATGGAATTATCGGTGCCGGAGACGTGCCCATTACCCGTAAGCAAGTTAGTTTTGAAGATCTGCAGAAAAAAGTTGAATATTTTGAAGTCGACTCTTCGTTAATTCCCTATGTCGGGGAGGAGGAATTTTACCGACTTACGCAACAGAAAGTTAATTCACGCTCTCGTTTTATCCAAACCGATTCACAAGGACGTTTGCCTTTTACAGGAAAATACGGCAGCGATTTATTACAGGAAATTGCCCGTTATGCTGTCGTGGCCGATGTGATTGCACAGGAGAATGAATTTGACCTGATTCACGCGCACGACTGGTTGGCCTATCCGGCCGGAATTGCAGCGAAGAAGGCCAGCGGTAAGCCTTTGGTAATACACGTACATGCCACCGATTTCGACCGCTCAGGTGGTAGTGTCAATCCCAATGTGTACGCTATCGAGCGTGAAGGAATGGAGGTGGCAGACAAGGTAATTACCGTAAGTAATCTTACCCGGAATATCGTAATTGAAAAATATGGAATCGACCCAGCCAAAGTAGTGACCGTTTACAATGCAGTTGAACCGGTCGAACGCACGCCAAGGTTGGGCGTCAACAAGGGAGTCGATGAAAAAATTGTGACGTTTCTTGGGCGTATCACTATGCAAAAGGGACCTGAATATTTTATCGAGGCAGCTCACCAGGTATTGCGGCGAATGGATAATGTTCGGTTTGTGATGGCTGGCAGTGGGGATATGATGAACAAAATGGTGAAGCGTGCAGCACAACTTGGTATAACCGATCGGTTTCATTTTACCGGTTTCCTCAAGGGAGACGATGTATTCGATATGTTCCGCCTTAGCGATGTATATGTGATGCCATCAGTATCCGAACCGTTTGGTATTTCACCGCTCGAAGCGATGATGTCTGATGTTCCGGTAATTATTTCCAAACAATCGGGGGTCGCCGAAATTCTTACACACGCTATCAAGGTCGATTTCTGGGATATCAATGCTATGGCCGATGCCATATATTCAATATTACAATATCCGGCTTTACCCAAAATGTTTAAAAAGCATGGTCGGATTGAAGTGGATCACTTGCAATGGCGCCATTCAGCGGCCCATGTTCGTCAGGTTTATTTATCCGCTTTAGGTCAGTCAAACAACAACAGTAACGCGTAAAAAGTTAGCCATATGAAATCCGTTTGCTTGTATTTTCAGATTCATCAGCCGTTCCGTTACCGGAAATACCGCTTCTTCGACATTGGTAACGACCACTATTATTATGATGATTATGCCAATGAAACCATCCTGAGGAAGGTGGCAAACAATTGTTATTTACCGGCTAACAAAGTGTTGCTGGAACAGCTGAAAAAGCATAAAGGTAAGTTCAAGGTGGCATTGTCCATCTCCGGGATTGCCCTGGAGCAATTCGAACTGTATGCTCCCGAGGTATTGCACTCATTTCAGGAACTGGCCGAAACCGGTTATGTGGAGTTCTTATCCGAAACTTACTCCCACTCACTTGTTTCACTATTCGATGGTGAATCGTTTGAAAAACAGGTGAAGGATCATGACGATAAAATAGAGGCTTACTTTGGTCAGCGTCCTTCCGTTTTCCGGAATACCGAAATGATCTATTCCGATGAAATCGGTGATAGGGTGTACAAAATGGGTTTCAAAGCCATGTTGACGGAGGGAGCGAAACATGTGCTGGGATGGAAGAGTCCCAATTTCCTTTATTGCAATGCCATTAATCCCCGGCTGAAAGTATTGATGCGGAACTACAAACTCAGTGACGATATTTCTTTCCGTTTTTCCAATAAAGCATGGAACGAATATCCACTGACCGCTGAGAAATTCCTCAAATGGATGAGTGAGCTCGATAAAAATGAGGAGATGGTTAATCTTTTTATGGATTATGAAACGTTTGGAGAGCACCAAACCGCGGATTCGGGCATTTTAAATTTCCTGAAAAGCCTTCCGGAGACTATCTTGAAGAATGGTTCTTTTACGTTCGATACTCCGTCGGAAATAATTGAAAAATACCAACCAATTTCAGCCGTACATGTTCCACATCCCATTTCATGGGCTGACGAGGAGCGTGATCTTTCGGCCTGGTTGGGAAACGAATTGCAGGAAGAAGCTTTTGGTAAATTATACGATTTGAAGGAGCGAATGCTGCGTTGTTTCGACCCCGTAATGATTAAAGATTGGAACTACCTGCAAATTAGTGACCATTTTTACTACATGTGTACCAAGTTCTTTTCTGATGGAGAGGTACATAAGTATTTCAATCCTTACGCTAGTCCTTACGAAGCATTCATCAACTATATGAATGTATTGAGTGATTTTAGAATCCGACTTAACGCGCTTGTTCCCGAATCGGATATCGACCGCGAAATTGCCGCGTTAAAAGAGGTGATTGATGAGAAGGACGATCGGCTAAGTAAAGCCGAAGATGAGGTGAAGACTCTGAAAAACAAACTCAAGGAAGCCAAAGGGGCTGTGCTTCCGAAAGTTGAAAAGAAGAAAACAACGGGTAAGACAAAAACGAAAAGTAAATCGGCAAAATAGAAAAACCTGCATCAGACCAGACTCTCTATTCAAACCTATGTTCTTGTAATTTAACGTACAGGTAATTTGTAATGTCTAAATTGCATGCAATTTATCGTGTGAACGTAGTTGACCCATTATTAACCGAACTCTTACAAATGGAGAGTTAAATGAATACCAATCATGGAAAAACAAGGAGTGAGATTTGTAAAATTACCTGATAACGCTGAACCAACCTGGAAAAAAATAATAGTTGAGTCCAATGTCCCGGAATTATTAGAACCGCTGAGGGTGATTTCAAGGAACCTTTGGTGGAGTTGGAATGATGATGCGCGGAAACTTTTCGAGGAAATCGATCCCGAAATCTGGGAACAAACAGCACACAACCCTATACAGTTACTCGAAGAGACAAGTCTTGAGCGGTTCAGTGAACTGGAAGCGGATATGTCTTTTATTCTCCGCATGAAAGAAGTAGAAGCTCGTTTAAGTCAATATCTTAATGAGCGGAAAGAGTTATTAGGGCCGAAAGTGGCATACTTCAGTATGGAGTACGGCCTGCATACCAGCCTGAAGATTTATTCCGGCGGCTTGGGAATTCTGGCAGGTGATTACCTGAAGGAGGCCAGCGACTCAAAAGTGGAAATGGTGGCAGTTGGATTGCTGTACCGATTCGGTTATTTCAAGCAAACAATATCTGCCAACGGTGAGCAGGTGGCTCATTACGAAGCCGAGCATTTTACCCATATCCCGGTACAACCGGTAATGGATGAAAACGGTAACTGGGTGACCATTACCATTGAAATGCCGGGGCGGACAGTTCTGGCGCAGGTGTGGAGTGTCAATGTTGGTTCCGTGAAACTATTCCTGCTCGATACCGATTTGGAAGCGAACCAGGAGCAGGATCGTTTCATTACCCACCATCTGTATGGTGGCGACAACGAGAATCGTTTGAAGCAAGAGATGGTGCTTGGTTTAGGAGGTATCAGGGCACTGGAAAAAATGGGGATATCGGCAGAGATTTATCACATCAACGAAGGTCATGCCGCATTCATTGGTTTGGAGCGGATGTGGAATCTGCAGCAGAAAGCCAATCTTACTTTTGCTGAAGCGAAAGAAGCTATTCGTGCGTCAAACCTCTTTACTACTCATACGCCGGTTCCTGCCGGACACGATGCGTTCCACGACGATTTATTCCGTGCTTACATGGAGAAATTCACCGACCGTTTGGGTATTTCGTGGGATGAATTTGAAATGTTGGGTAAGACCAATCCGCACGAGGACCATTTCAATATGAGTTTTCTGGCCGCTAATCTTTCAGAACGTATTAACGGTGTAAGTCGTTTGCACGGAAGAGTGAGCCAGGAACTATTGGTAGAACTGTATAAAGGGTTTCTTCCGGAAGAGTTGGAAAATGTTGGTTATGTGACTAATGGAGTGCACTATCCGACCTGGGCAGCCCCAGAGTGGAGGAAAATTCATGAGAAATTCCTGAAGGAAGAGCTTCCGGAAGATATTCATGATTATGATGAAGCTTCAGAAGCTCGTGCCTGGAAGAACATATACAAGGTAGAAGATGGTGTTATCTGGAATACCAAATCGACGTTGCGTGCCCGGTTGATTGAATACATCAAGGAGCGGTTTACCGATACCCACATTCAGCGTAACGAAAATCCAAAGTTTATTGCCGAAGCTCTTTCGAAGCTGAATCCGAACGCCCTGACCATCGGTTTTGCCCGGCGTTTTGCTACGTACAAACGGGCGCATCTTATTTTCCGTAACCTCGATCGGCTGGATAAGATTGTGAATAATCCAGAGCGACCGGTACAATTTATTTTTGCCGGTAAAGCGCACCCGGCCGATAAAGCTGGTCAGGATTTGATCAAGTATATCATGGAGATATCCAAGCGACCGGAGTTTGTTGGGAAGATTTTGTTTATCCAGAATTACGACATGAATCTCGCCAAGATTATGGTGCAGGGCTGTGATGTGTGGATGAACACCCCGACACGTCCGTTGGAAGCTTCCGGTACTTCGGGCGAGAAAGGGGTGATGAACGGTACATTACACTTCTCGGTGCTCGATGGCTGGTGGGTCGAAGGTTATAAAAAGGATGCCGGATGGGCACTTAATGAAGAACGCTCGTTCGACATTCAGGACCTGCAGGACGAATTGGACGCTGAAAGTATTTACAGTACGCTCGAAAACGAAATCATTCCGGCTTATTATTACCGGAACGAAAAAGGTGTGCCGGTCCTTTGGGTCGATTTTATTAAAAATACATTTGCCGAAGTGGCTCCCTATTTCACTACACGCCGGATGATGCGCGATTATTTCGACCGCTTTTATATCAAACAGGCTGAGCGTTCAAAGGGTATTGTTGCGGAAGATTATCGGCATGCACGTGATATGGCACAATGGAAAGCAAAGGTGTCGGGCGTATGGAGCGATATTGAGGTAGTAAACGTGCAACTGGCCGACGGTATTACGAATTCCTATAAAATGGGGCAGGATTATCCGTCGAAGGTTGTCCTTGACTTGAAAGGACTGACACCTGAGGAAGTTGGCGTGGAGATGATTGTCGTTACGTCTGACGAACCTGTAGAGTTTGTACAGAAGCAGGAATTTACGCCGGTGAAAACGGAAAACGGAATGACGCATTATCAGCTGGATCTCAATCTGAAACAGTCGGGAACTTTCAACTATGGTTTGCGGGTTTATCCGAAGAATGAGAATCTGGCGCACCGTCAGGATTTCCGCTACCTGAGATGGATTTAATTTCTATTCGATGATAAATAAAAAGGCCTCCAACATTGTGGAGGCCTTTCTTTTTTTACCGGTTTTTATATCGGCTCAATGCCTTCTTGTTTCAGCAATTCAAGGCTCAGTTGACTGAGTTTATACTTTTGAATTTTTCCGCTGGCCGTCATCGGATATTCATCGACAAAAAAGACATACTTCGGGATTTTGTACCGGGCAATTTGCCCGCGGCAATAATCCCTGACATCTTCTGCCGTTAACGAGACATCCTGTTTCAATTTAATGAAAGCACCGATTTGTTCGCCATATTTCGGACTAGGGACTCCGGCCACTTCTACCGATTGAATTTCGGGCATTCCATACAGGAAATTTTCAATTTCACGAGGATAAATGTTCTCTCCACCCCGTATAATCATGTCCTTTATCCGGCCGGTTACCCGGAAATATCCTTCTTCGTCACGCACGCCCAAATCGCCTGAGTGTAGCCAGCCATCTTTATCGATAGCTTTGGCAGTGGCTTCCGGATTTTTGTAGTAACCTTTCATCACGTTATAACCTTTGCAGCAAAGTTCTCCCTGTTCTCCCGGCTTCAATTCTTCGCCGGATTCGGGATTCACCACTTTTACATCAACAAAGGGAAACGCTTTACCTACCGTTGTCGATCGGATTTCAGGTGGGTCGGCTATCCGGGTAGCTGTCATTCCCGGCGACGATTCCGTCAGGCCATAAACAATGATGATTTCCTTCATGTACATCTTGTCCATAACCTGGTTCATCGTATCGATTGGGCAAGGCGCTCCGGCCATAATACCGGTGCGAAGTGATGACAGATCAAACATGTCGAACATCGGGTGATGGAGTTCAGCGATGAACATGGTCGGTACACCGTAAAGCGCTGTGCAGCGCTCTTTGTGAACCGAAGCCAGCACCATCAGTGGGTCGAAGTCTTCTACCATCACCATGGTGGCTCCGTGCGAAACAATCGCGCATACGGCCAGTACGCAGCCAAAGCAGTGAAAGAGCGGCACGCAGACGCACAACCGGTCGTCCTGCGTGTAATTCATGCACTCGCCGGTGGTATACCCATTGTTCAGGATGTTGTGATGCGAAAGCATAACGCCTTTCGGGAAACCGGTTGTTCCGGAGGTATATTGCATGTTCACCACATCATGCGGAGTAACCAACTTTTTGGTTGAGTTCAGCAGATCGTCATCAAGTTGGCTTCCCAGCAAAATTAACTCTGCTGTATTGTACATTCCCCGGTGCTTCTCGGGACCGATGAAAATAACGTTTTTGAGGAAAGGAAATTTCTCACTTTCCAGGTATCCTCGCTCGCACGACTTCAGTTCCGGCACCAGCTCATTCACCATTTTCACATAGTCGCTGTCGCGGAAACCATTGATGATACAGAGTGTTTGCAAATCGGAGTTCTTCACGAGATACTCCAGTTCGTGCAACTTGTAATTGGTGTTAATGGTCACCAGTACAACACCGATTTTTGCCGTAGCAAACATGAAAGTCATCCAATCGGGAACATTGTTCGCCCAGATGCCCAGCTTGTCGCCCGGTACCAATCCAATGTACAAAAGTCCTTTGGCCAGATTATTGACCCGCTCGTCAAATTCCCGGTAGGTGAAACGCAGGTTCCGATCGGGGTAAACCATGAATTCGTGATCGGGCGTTTCTGTGGCCCAATGCTCCAGTTGGTCGCCTAACGTAATATCAAGTAATTCCATAAAAAGCCGTTTTTAATAGGGTGCATAAACAACGGCAAGAATGGTGGCCGGTTTATCGGCGTTGGTGTGAATGTGATGCTCCACCACCGAGTCGTAATAAATGCTGTCGCCAACTGCCAGTGTGTGGCTTTCTTTCCCGTAAATAACTTCTATTTCTCCTTCGAGAACATATATAAACTCCTCGCCTTCGTGCGACGAAAGCAAATAATCTTTACGCTCCGTTGGTTTGATTTGCACGATCAGCGGTTCCATATGGCGGCCCGATTTATCGCTGGCCAGCGAATAAAAATCGAGATCGACCCGTGCGTCGCTATTTTTGTTCGAGAAGCTGGCACTGGGTTTGCTAACTCCCTTGCGGGATACAACTGGTCCCAGCTGTTCAGAATCGTCGAGGAAAGTTCCCAATCGAACGCCTAATACCCGCGATATTTTGATGAGATGCCCCAGCGAGGGTATGACGGCATCCTCCTCAAGTTTTGTTAAAACCTCTGCTGTAAACTGACACCGGTCGGCCAGTTCTTCCCTTGAAATTTCTTTCAACTGACGAATGTTGCTGATGCGTTCACCAACACTTCTTCCTTTGGTCATATCATTTTGATTTTTGGTTCCGGAAGTAAGCTGAATTAACAGGTTGTGTTCTGTCAGTAGTTAAGACAGCTTAATTCAGCGCGAAAAGTTAAAGGAATTTTGTGGTAGATTGACGTTATTTTTATTGATAAAGAGCTTGAATCTGTTTATTTATATTGATTTTAATCAGGTTGTGTTCAGCCTGTTGAAGCTGCATGGCTTGCTATTCCCAGTTTAAGAGGCGCTTATAAGGTGCCGGTCGTTTATGTTTTGGATATTCAGAATTACCCGTGGTTTTAGTAACTTAAGGTGTGATTTTCCTTTCCTATGAATGACGACCGACTATATCAAATTGGCATTTCCTTGATCCCCCTGGTGGGATGCATTACTGCGCGAAACCTGGTAGCTTATACCGGCGGAAGCCGGGAGGTTTTTCGTACACCGGAAAAAGAGCTGCGGGAAATACCGGGGATTGGTACTGTTTTAGCGCGCAACATTGCTAACAGCAATGTGTTGAAACGGGCCGAAAAAGAATTGGAATTCATCGATAAGCACCAAATCCAACCACTGTTTTATCTCGATAAAGAATATCCCGAACGTTTAAAGGCCTGCAGTGATGCGCCGGTGATGTTGTATGTGAAAGGAAAGCCCGATTTGAATATGGCCAAAATTATCAGTGTGGTCGGTACCCGAAACGCGACGGATTATGGTTACCAAATGGTTGACGAGTTGCTGAGCGAATTAGGTAATCACAATTACCCGGTCATGGTGGTGAGCGGTTTGGCTTACGGTATCGATATCCGGGCACATCGTTCGGCACTGAAGAACGGACTGCCGACCGTTGGTGTATTGGCGCACGGTCTCGACAAGCTTTACCCGCAGCTGCATGCAGGTACTGCGCGCGAAATGATTGCCAGTCAAGGTGGCTTGATTACCGATTTCATTAGCGGATCGGCTATCGACCGGAAACATTTTATTCGCCGCAACCGGATTATTGCCGGACTGGCCGATGCGACCATCGTGGTTGAGTCGGCGCATAAGGGTGGCGCCCTGGTTACCGCCGAAATTGCCAATTCGTATAACCGCGACGTTTTTGCTTTTCCCGGTAGGAAAGGCGATGCGTTTTCCGAAGGATGCAACTTCCTTATCAAATCGAACCGGGCAGCCCTGATTGAGTCAGTAAAAGATTTGGAATACATTATGAATTGGGAGCATGGTAAAAGCAACCCCGATGCTCTTCAGCCCCGTTTGTTTTCCGATTTCACGGAAGACGAAAAAATCGTGATAACCCTTTTGGAAGAAGAAGGTCCGTTGGCAATCGACATGCTTTGCATTAAAAGCGGGTTGCCCATGAATAAAGTTTCCCCGCTATTGCTCAACCTCGAATTTACGGGCCTGGTAAAAGGACTTCCCGGAAAGGTTTTTAAGTTGATTTGAAACCATTTGCCGGTCGTTTGTGCTGGCTACAAATTGTAGTTGCTTCCCGCAAGGTGACAGGAGCAAACTACAAAATGTAGTTACTCCCCGCGTCGTTTTGGCAATGAACTACAAGATGTAGTTGCTTCCCGGGTCGTTTCGGCAATGAACTACAAAATGTAGTTACCTCCCGCTTCCCAAAAAGAATGAGCTACAAAATGTAGCTGCTTCCCGCAACGTGAAACGATGTCGTTGCAAAACGCGACAGCTTCCCGCGTTGTGCGGGGAACAAACCGCGAAATGCGACAATGCTTCTCGTTGTGACGGGAACCGGTCGCAAAGCGCAATCTTGTGGAGTTAACCCGCATGGTAATGTCATCAAATCGTCACTTCTTATCATGCCCAAACAATCTGTTGAGGCAATTCGTTGGGAAAGTGTATTTTTGCAGCAAATGAATACCAGCAGAATGAAAACGTTTCAGGAATTAGGTGTAGGAAAATCGATATTGAAGGCACTGGATGAGATTGGATTTGAAACACCAACTCCAATTCAGGAAAAGGCGATTCCGGCCATTAAATCGGGACAGGATGTATTGGGCATTGCGCAAACAGGAACCGGGAAGACAGCGGCCTATCTGATTCCTCTGTTCATGAAGCTGGTAAAGGCTGAGGGAGACGATCCCCGTGCGATTATTTTGGTTCCCACGCGCGAATTGTCTGTGCAGGTGGGAGAGGATATCGAGGAGTTAACGACTTATTCCAATCTCAGGCATGCGGCTGTTTATGGCGGTGTAGGCTGGACCAAACATGCGGCTTTGGTAGAACCCGGAATCGATATCCTGGTGGCGACACCGGGACGGTTGTGGGACTTGTATAAAGCGGGCGTACTTTCGTTCAAAAAGGTAAAAACGCTGGTGATTGATGAAGCCGACCGGATGCTGGACATGGGATTCATGCAGCAGATAAACCAGCTGTTCGAAGTCATTCCGCCCAAGCGGCAAAACCTGCTTTTTTCGGCAACTTTTTCCGGTAAAGTGGAGAAAATGAGTGATGAATTTCTCGATTTTCCGGTTCGTGTTGAGGTGGCTCCTTCGGCTACACCAGCTGAAAAAGTGGAACAGTATTTTTACAATGTTCCCAATTACCGGAGTAAGTTGAACCTGATTCAATATCTTTTAAAGAATGAAGAGCAGTTTAACCGGGTATTGATTTTTTGCCGGACGAAGGAGAATGCCGAAGGTGTTTATAAAGTCATCAAGCGGAAGGCGGAGGGCGAGGTTCGTATTCTGCATTCCAACAAAGGGCAGATGACACGAATTAATGCGATTAATGCGTTCAAAAACGGAGAAGTGCGTGTGTTGATTTCTACCGATGTGTCGGCACGTGGGCTGGATGTGTCGCGCATCAGCCATGTGATTAATTTCGATTTGCCTCCAAGCGATGAAGATTACGTGCACCGGATTGGACGGACCGCCCGGGCCAGTTATGAAGGTGTTGCTATTTCGCTGGTGAATCCGGCTGAAATATATCATCTCGAACGGATTGAAAAATTAATCCGTATGGAAATTCAGGAAAAAAGCGTACCGGAAGAAGTAGAATTTGTCGAATCGACAAATCGGGAGACGCAGGAACAGGCCCGCGAAATTGATCGGATGAAAAAATTGTCCGACCCAACGTATAATGGTGCTTTTCACGAGAAGAAGAAGCATTTTAAAAAGAACTCTTTCTCATTTAACACGAAGAGTAAGCACTTGCGTGGAAAGAAGAAATCGCGGCGGAAGTAAGTTCCTTTTTTAGTAGAGAAGTTAAGAGAAAAAATGCTCCAGCAGGATTTTAAATCCGATAGCCAGCAATACAATTCCTCCGAGTAGTTCCATTCGTTTCCCAAAGCGGTTACCCACATCTTTTCCTATGCGGATTCCCAGCATCGAGAAAAAGAAGGTGACAGCCCCGATGATAATCGCTCCCCAAATGAGATCGCCCGGTGAGGCTAATGCATAAGAGAAGCCCACAATCATCGCATCGATACTGGTAGCGATGGAAAGGGTTAATATATTTTGCCACGAATAAACATTGGACATTCCTTTGGTACTTTCCTTATCCAAACTTTCGAATATCATTCTTCCGCCCAGGTAAGAAAGAAGTGCAAAGGCGATCCAGTGATCGAAATGCTCTACAAAATATTTGATTTCGGACCCCACAAACCATCCAAGCAAAGGAAGTAATCCCTGAAAGAAAGCTAAGGACAAGGCTATTTTAACTGCATGCTGGAAGGAGATTTTTCGCTCGGCCAGTCCACAACTGATGGAAACAGCAAATGAGTCCATTGAAAGACCAAGAGCGAGAATGGAAACAGTTAATAAATCCATTAAAATGATTTTGGACGAAGATAGAAAAAGAGCCGGAATCGGGCAAAAGCGATAAAAAAGAAAGCCGCCCGGAAAATCCGGACGGCCTGTTCAAAACCAATAAAAAGGTTATTATATATATTGTGTGATGTATTGCTTACATCATTCCGGGCATACCGCCGCCCATTCCGCCTGCAGGCATTGGAGGATTTTCCTCTTTCTCTTCAACAAGAACACACTCGGTGGTGAGGAACATGCCGGCAATCGATGCAGCGTTTTCAAGTGCTACACGAGTTACTTTAGCCGGGTCGATAACGCCTGATTCAAACAGGTTCTGGTATTCACCGATGCGGGCGTTGTAACCGAAGTCATCTTTACCTTCCATTACCTTATTAACGATAACGGCACCTTCCAGTCCTGCGTTAGCTACAATCTGACGCATGGGCTCTTCGATGGCACGTTTTACGATTTCGATACCGGTGGTTTCGTCTTCGTTGTCACCTTCGAGGTTTTCCAGTACACTGATAGCGCGGATGTAGGCAACACCACCTCCAGGTACGATTCCTTCTTCAACTGCTGCACGGGTTGCACTCAGAGCATCGTCAACGCGGTCTTTCTTTTCCTTCATTTCGATTTCGGAAGGAGCACCAACATACAATACAGCAACGCCACCAGACAGTTTAGCCAGACGTTCCTGCAGTTTTTCGCGGTCGTAATCGGAAGTAGTCGATTCGATCTGATTTTTAATCTGAGCTACGCGGGCAGCAATGTTGGAGCTTTCGCCTGAACCGTTAACGATAGTGGTGTTCTCTTTGTCGACGGTAATTTTTTCGGCCTGACCCAACATTTCGAGGGTGGTGTCTTCCAGTTTCATACCTTTTTCATCGGTAATCACGGTTCCACCGGTCAGAATGGCGATGTCTTCCAGCATTTCCTTACGGCGATCGCCGAATCCGGGCGCTTTTACGGCACATACTTTCAGTCCGGCACGCAGACGGTTCACAACCAGAGTAGCCAGTGCTTCACCATCGATATCTTCCGAGATAATCATCAACGGACGACCTGATTGGTGAGTTGCTTCCAGAATCGGAACCAGGTCTTTCATGGTCGAGATTTTTTTGTCGTGGATCAGGATGAACGGATTTTCCAGTTCAGCTGACATTTTCTCGGTGTCGGTAACAAAGTAAGGAGAAATGTAACCACGGTCGAACTGCATACCTTCCACTACTTCAACGTAGGTTTCGGTACCTTTGGCTTCTTCTACCGTGATAACGCCTTCTTTGTGAACTCTTTCCATCGCTTCGGCAATCAGTTTGCCGATTTCGAGATCATTGTTGGCAGAGATGCGGGCAACCTGCTCGATTTTGCTGTAGTCGTCACCTACGGTTTTTGACTGCGCGCTGATGCTTTCAACTACTTTGGCAACTGCTTTGTCGATACCGCGTTTCAAATCCATTGGGTTGGCACCAGCGGTTACGTTTTTCAATCCAACGTTGATGATGGATTGTGCCAGTACGGTAGCTGTGGTTGTTCCATCACCGGCATCGTCACCTGTTTTGGAAGCCACTTCTTTAACGAGCTGTGCGCCCATGTTCGCGTACGGTTCAGCCAATTCAATTTCCTTGGCAACGGTTACACCGTCTTTGGTCACCTGAGGTGCACCAAATTTCTTGTCAATAATAACGTTGCGTCCTTTGGGACCAAGCGTTACCTTCACGGCATCGGCAAGCTGATCGACGCCTTTTTTCAGCAACTCGCGTGCTTCAATTTCAAATTTGATCTCTTTAGCCATGTTATTTTTTCATTTTAATTTTTGTACAATCGGTCTTTTCACTATGCGATGTAAAGAACATCTGACTGAGAAATCAACAGGTAGTTTTCGTTATCAATCTGAAGCTCCGTACCGGAGTATTTACCATAGAATACGGTATCCCCAACTTTCACCTCCATGGGTTCGTCTTTTTTATCACTTCCCACCTTCACAACGGTTCCCGTTTGTGGTTTTTCCTTGGCTGAGTCGGGGATGATAATCCCTCCGGCGGTTTTCTCTACAGCGTCCTGCGGCTGCACTAAAACTTTGCCGGCAAGAATTCTACCTTTCAGTTCTGTCATCTTGCATTGTATTTTTTTGTTAGACAATAGTTATTTCATTGACATCCGCTATTCATCACATTACGTGCCAAAGGTTGTATTTAGCAGTAACGGCTGCTTTTCAGGACAAAAAATCATCCGGATACGAGCGGCTGGAGAAAAGTAATACCCTAATGTGTGTATAGTCAGTAAGATACGGATTTTTTAGATTGTCAGTTAAGGCTGACAAGCTGACATTTTTTGCGGTTGCCGGGTTGGCAATTGGCAGGCACAAAAAAAGCCCACCATATGGTGAGCTTTCTTAATTCTATCAGGGTAATATTATTTACCGTTGTTTTGTTGTGTTGCGCTGTTTGAATCCTGCTGCTGAGGTGCTGCCTGCGGGAATGTAGGCAATTCAGTCGGATCTGCTGCATTTTCAATCTGCTTTTCAATGGCAGAACGTTGTTGTACTCCCTGACGGGGAATAAACGCTGAAGCAGAAATTGACAGAATAAAAAGAGCACCAGCAAGGTACCAGGTGGCTTTTTCGAGGAAATCGGTGGTTTTACGAACGCCCATTACCTGGTTTGATCCTGAGAATGTCGAGGTAAGACCTCCACCTTTTGAGTTCTGTACCAATACGATTAAAATCATAAGGACACAGACTATGAAAATTAATACGGTTATCAGTGTATACATATCCGGTTATCTATTTAGCAGTTTCCTGACTTCTTCAATTTGCCGAGCAAAGTAAACACTTTTTTCGGGATATTTCAAACTTAATTTTTGAAAAGCTTTAATAGCTTTCTCGTAGTATCCCTGCTTTACGTAGATGTGTGCAAGGGTCTCAGTCATAAACTCATCCGTTTCCTCAGCGCTCCGTTCCGAAATATCTTCATGTTGGGCATCACCTTTTTTTGCCGGAGCAATTTTGGGTTTTGTTTCCAGAAATTTGTCAATCAGATTATCTTTTAACCCGCCTTTCTCCGGCTGTTCTTCTTGTGTTGGGTTGTTCTTCTTCGCGTTAAGGTTGATGGATTTACTAAGTTCCGATAATCCCTCAATACTTTTAACTTCTTCGCCAAGTTGATAAAAGGACGGTTCCATTACATCAAAGTCTAATAAATCGAAAGATTTTTGCGGACGCTTCGACGGAATATGATCTTTTTCGGTTGTCGCATCTGTTGTATCTTCTACTGCAGACTCTTTTACCGGAGGTGTATGTGATGATTCATCTGCCAATTCGAAGAAGCCTTCATCCTGTGTGTCTTTATCGGCGATATCCGGCTCAGGTGAAATAGTCATCTGAGGTATCTCCTCCGCAACTTTTTTCCTTGTCTCAGCTTCCTCTCGGGCTTTCGGATGCAACAGGAAATACAACATTGACCGGTCGGTTACGCTGGCGGCTGCTATTTTTAACTGGTTGGTGAAGCGAAAGCTTTTTTCGTTGAGCAAATTACGCGCATAGAGCATATGAGCCGTTTGGAAAAACGGGAATTCATCCAATATTTCCTTCAGTTCGCCCAGCGACTTCTCATTTAACTGAGTTGGGTCGTCAAGGTATCGCATCATTTGCTCTCTGTTCATCGACATAAAAACTCTTTTTACCAGTTTGCTACCGAGCGGTTGAAGATATCATCGACGAGCTGTTCAGTAATGTCGCTCACCGCCTGATCTTCCACATCACTCAGGTTTTTTGTACTATCCCAATCGAAGAAAGCGGAGAAAGTGGAATTAAAATCCTGGTCGTGATCCTTGTTGTTAACAAATTTCACTTTCACCGTTACGGTTAACCGGTTTTGGGAGGCAACGTCGCGGCCATCGTTGCTTTTTTGAATTGATAACGGCCGAATATCGTAGCCGGTAATTTCTCCGCTGAATTCCAGATCTCCCTGATCATTTCTCAGCGTCAGCCCGGTTTCGTTCACAAATTTATCCTTTAAGGCTTCCGTAAAGGTGTTACTTAACGTTGGATTAACCACCCTGGCCCTGTTGGGAAAGTAATCAATATAAACAGTTTTCACATCCGGTGCAATAGAAGCTCCGGTGAATGAATAATTTATACGGCATCCTGTTACCAGTAAAATGGAAACAAACAGCGTTGTTAACAGGAATTTCCCTGAATGCTTTGGCATATTCGTCATTAGCTGATGTTGTATTCTTTAATTTTTCGGTAGAGGGTTCGTTCCGATATGCCTAGCTCGGCAGCGGCCAGCTTCCTTTTCCCGTTATGTTTTTCCAATGCTTTTTGAATCAGTTCAATCTCTTTTTCTTCCAATGATAACGATTCTTCCACAAACTCTTCTGTATCCTCAATCTGATGATGCTCATTGTTTGACGGACCGGCGGGTACCGGTGAACCATAATTATCCGGCTCCGATTTAATAAAATCACCGTCGGCACTTTGGTAGAGTTTTCTAATAATCTGTGCATTGTCCTCGTGCACATGAGGTGTATGACCGTCTTCCAGTAAATCGTGCACGAGTTTTTTTAAATCGGTTACGTCCCGTTTCATTTCGAAAAGGATTTTGTACAAAATCTCTCTTTCCGAATGAAAAGTTTTTTCGTCGACTGACGAATAGATGGCCGGAAGCGAACCTCCACTATCATCGGGGATATAATTCCTTAAATTATTGGCGTCAATCTGCCTCTCCTTTTCGATGATGGAGATTTGTTCGGTGATATTTTTCAACTGCCTTACGTTCCCGGGCCACCGGTAACTGAGTAAAACACGTTGTGCTTCTTCAACCAGCCTTACCGGAGGCATGTGGTAACGTTCGGCAAAGTCGAGTGCAAATTTGCGGAACAGCAACAGGGCATCTTCTCCCCTATCGCGCAGGGAAAGTACATGAATAGGAACCGTATTCAAACGATAGTACAAGTCTTCCCTGAATTTTCCTTCACGGATAGCTGTCGGTAGATCGACATTGGTTGCTGCTACAACGCGAACATCGGTTTTGATGACTTTGGACGATCCGACCCGGATAAACTCACCTGCCTCGAGTACTCTGAGCAGACGAACCTGTGTTGAGAGTGGTAGTTCGCCAATTTCGTCAAGGAAAATCGTTCCACCGTCGGCCACTTCAAAATATCCTTTTCTGTCGGACAAGGCTCCTGTAAATGCGCCTTTCTCGTGACCGAAAAGTTCCGAATCAATGGTGCCTTCCGGTATGGCACCACAGTTTACTGCAATATATTTTCCGTGTTTACGATGCGAATAGTTGTGAATTATCTGCGGGAACGCTTCTTTACCGACACCGCTTTCTCCGGATATCAGAACCGATAAGTCGGTGGGAGCAACTTGTACAGCCACTTCAATGGCACGGTTTAAGCCCGTCGCATTACCAATTATTCCGAAACGTTGTTTTATTTCCTGAATATCCATCTTCCCGTTTTATATTGGATTACAAATTTATAATTAATCCCCAAAATATCGGAACGATAGCGAAGGTTACTTGTTCCATTTGAATAGAGGAAATTTACTTTACCTTAACCTGCGGAAAAACACAAGAGCTAATTTTTATCTTTAACTTCGATTAACTAACAAAATAATTTAGTGTAGGTCGCAAAATGGACAATTTTAATCAGAAGAAAATAATCGGAATTATTCCGTCTCGTTATGCATCAAGCCGGTTTCCCGGAAAACCTCTGGCGGATATCGCAGGAAAATCGATGATTCAACGGGTGTATGAAACAGCTGCTGCTGTTTTCGACAATGTGTGGGTGGCAACCGACGATCAGCGCATTTATGATGCTGTTAGTGCATTTGGCGGAAATGCCGTAATGACTTCGGAAGAGCATCCCAGCGGAACGGATCGCTGTTCGGAAGCTGTAAAGAAGGTAAGCGAGTCAACTGGCGAGACATTTGATGTCGTAGTCAATATTCAGGGCGATGAGCCATTCATTAAACCCAGCCAGCTAACGAAAATTGCGGCTTTGTTTGACGATGAGGATACGCAGATTGGCACGTTGGTTCAGCCCATTACCAAAAGTGAAGATATTTTCAATCCAAATATTCCGAAAGTTGTGCTCGCCGAAAACGGCGATGCCATTTATTTCAGCCGTTCTCCGATTCCTTACGTCCGAAATGTTGAAGAGGAGAAGTGGATGAATCATCATACCTTTTTTGGTCATATCGGACTGTATGCATATCGAACAGAAGTGCTACATGCTTTGACCCAGCTAAAGGAGGGACGGTTGGAGAAAATGGAATCACTGGAACAGCTTCGCTGGTTGGAGCATAGTTATCGTATCCGGACCGATGAAACAAACTACGATAGTTTCGGTATAGACACACCGGAAGATTTGGAAAAAGTAATGACTGAAGGAATTGAAAAATACTTGGTGTAGTTCTTTTCAGTAAAATGAATATAAAATCATCATGATGGAAAAAATCCCGATTGTAGAAAACGATCCGTGGCTGGAGCCTTTTGAGGGAGCGTTTATCGAGTGGAAAAATCTTTCTGAAAAAAAGGAGAAAGAATTAACTGGTGGCAAGTCATTGGCTGAGTTTGCTGAAGGACATCACTACTTCGGGTTATTTCGTGATGAGAAAGGTTGGGTGCTGCGGGAATGGGCACCCAATGCTACCCGCATTTTTCTAACGGGCACATTTAACGACTGGAAAGAGCGGCCCGAATTTGAGTTACATTCAATCGGAAATGGAAACTGGGAACTGAGAATGTCATCGGATGCGTTGCAGCACGGCGATTTGTTCGCTCTTTCGGTTTACTGGGAAGGAGGACAAGGAAAGCGGATTCCAGCCTGGACCAGGAGGGCTGTTCAGGATCCGGATTCGTTGATATTCAATGCGGAAGTTTGGATGCCCGAGCATCCTTACGAATGGAGAAATGAATTTTCCGGATTAACCGAAGCACCGTTGGTTTATGAATCGCATGTGGGAATGGCGGGAGAGGAGCCAAGAATACATACGTATGAAGAATTTCGAACTACGATGCTTCCCCGCATTAAAAAAGCGGGATATAATACCATTCAGTTGATGGCTGTTCCGGAGCATCCGTATTATGGAAGCTTTGGTTACCATGTGTCCGGTTTCTTTGCGCCCTCTTCGCGCTTCGGAACCCCCGATGAACTGAAAGTCTTAATCGACGAAGCTCATGGAATGGGAATGGCGGTTATTATGGATTTGGTTCATTCGCATGCGGTGAAAAATGAGGTGGAAGGTTTGGGGCGCTTTGATGGTACCCGATACCAGTTTTTCCATGAAGGTGGAAGGGGAGAGCATCCTGCCTGGGATTCGTACTGCTTTAATTACGGTAAGCCCGAGGTGCTTCATTTTCTATTTTCGAATATCAAATACTGGTTGGATGAATTCCAGTTCGACGGTTTCCGGTTCGATGGTGTAACCAGCATGCTCTACCTTGATCATGGACTGGAGAAAGCCTTTTCCGGTTACGGCGATTACTTTACTCCCAATTTGGATTATGAGGCAATTGTCTATTTCAAGTTGGCTAACAAGCTTATTCATCAAATTAAACCCAATGCCATCAGTATTGCCGAAGAAGTGAGTGGAATGCCGGGCCTTGCGTCGCCTCAGGAGGCCGGAGGATTTGGCTTTGATTTCCGGATGGCGATGGGGGTCCCCGATTATTGGATTAAAGTTATTAAGGAGCGGAAGGACGAAGATTGGGATGTCGGTCAGATTTTCTACGAACTGACAGCTCACCGCCAGGATGAAAAAGTAGTCGCCTACGCGGAAAGCCACGACCAGGCATTGGTCGGAGATAAAACCATCATCTTCCGATTGATTGACAAGGAGATGTATTTCAGTATGCGTAAGGACCAGCCAAACCTGAAGGTTGAACGCGGAATTGCACTTCACAAAATGATTCGCTTAGCTACGGCTTCGTGTGCCGGTGGCGCGTATCTTAATTTCATGGGAAATGAATTTGGTCATCCTGAATGGATCGATTTTCCCCGCGAGGGAAATGGCTGGTCGTATCAGCATGCCAGAAGAATCTGGAGTATTGCCGAAGATCCGGAATTACGTTATCACTGGTTGCAGGATTTCGACCGGGATATGATTAATATACTGAGGGAAGAACGGTTGCTCGAATTGCCCGACGTGAGATGGATTACAGATAATAAGGCTGATCAGGTACTGGCCTATCAGCGTGGAGATTTGCTTTTTGTCTTCAATTTCAATCCCGACAAATCGTTTGAAGGCTACGGAATACAGATGGAACCATCAAAATTCAAGGTGATCCTCAGCACCGATGCCCATCCGTATGGAGGTCAGAACCGCATCGATCAGGATCTGATTTATTACACCCTGCCGGTTTCGAAATTAAGTTCAAATCATTATCTGCGGCTGTATCTCCCGGCCCGGACAGCTGTTGTGTTAAAAAAGGAATCTTACAAGCGGGTCAGATAGATTGCGTAATGATTTTTAAGGTTATTCAATCAAACAATGTAAAGGAGAACTCTGTTTTTCACGTAAATAAACATTAAAAATATTTTTTATGGCTACAGAAATTAAGACCACCAAAGTTACTTTTATCGAAGATGGACCGATTATGATTGAAGGACCTGTAACCATGGAGGGGCAGTATGGAAACAAAGCTACTGAGATGAAAACAATCTATCTTTGCCGCTGTGGAGGTTCTTCCAATAAGCCATTCTGTGATGGTACGCACAAGAAAATCGATTTCAAAGGTTAGTTTATTTAGTTGATTTATAGAAAAATATTGCTTTCCTACATACTAAAACCAGGGCGAATTACGTTATTCTTCTTAGAAATGATCTAAATTATTAACCAAAAGTAACCCCTTATGAGTAGACATAGTCTTAGAAGTCTTTGGCTCCTTGGAATTATTATTGCTCTTTTTGCCCTGGTGTTGGCATCATGTACCAAGGACGATGGCAAATCGCCGTTTGACAATAACACCGATGAGGACATAACCGTTGTAAACGATGACGCGGCTTTTACTTCCAGGGTAACGACAATGGATGAAGTGATTAATGTAGCTTCATCTTCGCTGAAGTCGGCTTCTGTGGTTCCTTCGAATAGCTATACATTAAAGTTGGTAGCTCATGTCGATGCGCCCTTGGCTGATAAAGGAAAATCGAATAAATTGAGTGCATCTTTTGTTCAGGTTGTTGGCGATAAAGCTTATGTAACTTATCACCGGCAGGATGATATTGTGAAAGGAGCATTCGAAGTTATCGATATGTCCAATCCCAAACATCCCGAAGTCTCATCACAGTTAACATATGGTAATGTTGAGTTTAATGCGCTTTGCGTTGATGATGAAACGTATTCCGATCCGGAAGCTGGCACGGTAACCCGTTGTTGGCTGGCTTGCGATGACCATAAAGATGGCGCGGTTCTTCGGGAGCTTTATCTCGAAGCTAATGGAGATATCTATGAGCCCAAGGGGAAAAACCATACCATCCAACGTGACAAGGTATTGGATGCCCCTTCTTCCAATGCAGTTTTCCGTCATGGCGATTATCTATATTTTGCTGCCGGCGGTGAAGAAAAAACCATCACGAATAAAAAAGGCGAAACTGTTACTTTGAATACAGGAATTACCAAGATTGACTTGAGTGATTTTTCAACTGCTGCCAGGGTTCGCTTCTCCTATGCAAAGTATGCAGCCTACGCTTCCAGTGTCGACAAAGTGGTCGGTTTTGAAGGTGTGGAAGCAGCTAAACTGCATCTGCTTTCTCCGGATCTTTCGTCAGATGATATCGTGAATATCGGAGATTATTATTATCCGGGAAATTCAAATAATCCGGGTACCTCAGATAATCATACTACTCCTGAATATCAGGGAAAATCAACGATTACGGTTGATGGAAACCTCGTATATGTTTCCCTTGGGGCAGTTGGTTTGAAGGTGTTTGACCTGACTTCAGGCGATGCCAATCCGACCCCGGTATATCAATACCTGTTGACTGAACAGAATCTGGGTAACGTGAATGGCGTGACGCTTTTCAACGACGATATCATGATTGCCAACGGAGCTGATGGCTTGGTTGTTGCCAGTATTCCGGCGCAGGGAACCGATTTGGAAATTTTGGGAAGTTACAATCCGGATGGTTCTGTGAATTACGTCGCCGGAACAGACAATTATATTATTCTGGCAGCCGGAACCGGAGGTTTGTATATCCTGCAGAAAGAATGAAATAGAAGTTGGTCAAAAAAATAATAGATGTTAACAGATAAAAAGCGATCCGTGGAGGATCGCTTTTTTTTATGTATCATTCTTTTTTCCGGGGAATTAATTTGTTGAGTTCTTCAATGATTTGTTGTCTCTCTTTTCTTTTTATGCCGGAAAGGCTTACTGGCGGATATACCGCAACGCCTTGACGGGTTCTGACGGTTAATACCAGATCGGTTTTTATTCCGCCTAAATGCTTCTCAACTTCGGCTTTCATCAAATTCGTTACCGGGAATTCGATGGACTGAAACAAACGGCTAATGGCAAAAACAGAGAAATACCGGATGATAATTTTCTCTTTTTCGTCGAAAATGCGAATGTATTGAAGGTTCAGCGCGGCGATAAATAGAAATGCGACAACAAAAACAGCAGCGCCTATTGCTACCCAATTAAAGAGTTGAAGCAGAAGCAATGCGGTTAAACCTACCAGAATAATCATTCCACCAAGCAAGATTCTCTTTCTCAACTTGTCGGCATATTTCCGGTTACTGTATATCATCTTTGTGTGTATTTTAATGCAGAAGTATGCAATTTGAAAGTCAAAATAGCAAATAGTTTTAACTTTGTCCGGTAAACAACCGAAAAATGAACAATTCCCCATCATACCATGCAGCAGTGACCGTGACGAATGATGCTGTAACCGCTCTTTCTCAATTGATTTCCGGTTATCCCGAAGATAAGGTTTTTCTGGTGAGCGAGTCAAATACTACCCGTTTTTGTCTTCCTGTTTTACAGGATGTGAAAGGGTGGGAAAAGGTCAAGAAGACTGAAATTCCGGCTGGTGAAGAAAATAAGAAATTGTCTTCGGTGGAAAAAATATGGTTATTTCTCAGCCAGAATAGCGCCGATAGAAAATCACTTGTGATAAATGTAGGCGGTGGCATGCTAACTGACCTGGGCAGTTTTGCTGCATCAACCTATAAGCGGGGAATGGATTTCGTGAATGTTCCTACTACGCTTTTGTCGCAGGTCGATGCATCGGTTGGTGGCAAAACCGGTTTTAATTTCAATGGCTTTAAAAATGAAATTGGGGTGATTAATCAACCCAAAAATGTCATTATCGATACAAGGTTTTTGAAAACGATTGACCGTCAGAATTTCGTATCCGGATTTGCCGAAATGGTCAAGCACGGATTAATTCATTCGGCCGACCATTTGAAGGAAGTCAGGAATTATGACCTCGATTTGCTCAACTATGATGCTTTAGCCGGGTTAATTGCCCGTTCGGTTGCTATCAAAGACTACTTTGTGGATAAAGACCCAACCGAAAAAAATATTCGGAAAGCATTGAATTTCGGTCATACCATCGGTCATGCTTTCGAGAGTTATGCCATGACTTCCGGGAAACCGATATTGCACGGTTATGCTGTGGCTTACGGGATGATGGCCGAGTTGTATTTATCTCACAAAATTGCAGGGCTATCAAAACAAGCGCTGGAAGATCTTTCTTATTGGTTACTTAGTATTTATGGGAAATTTGAGATAACATCAGAGGACTACGATGCGCTGCTCAATCTGATGAGTCATGATAAGAAAAACGAAGGCAAACGGATTAATTTTACGCTGCTTCCGAAAGTTGGAAAAGTGGCGATTGATCAGGATTGCAGTCGTGAACTGATAGTTGAATCTCTGGAGTTTTACCGAAAACTTTCCCTTTAATATTTTTACTTCATGATATATCAGATAACCAGACCCAGTGGCAGGTTGGAAGGGGAAATCACGTTACCTGCATCGAAAAGTATCAGTAACCGGGTGTTGATTATTAATGCGCTCAGTTATTCGCCATATACAATCGATAATCTTTCAGACAGCGACGATACCCGCGTAATGTCATCCGTCCTAAATGCTTCGACCAACGAGTTCGATATCGGGCATGCCGGAACAGCCATGCGTTTTCTGACTGCTTTCCTTTCGAAGATAATGGGACAGTGGACATTAACTGGCTCAGAACGGATGAAGCAACGGCCGATTGGTATTCTGGTTGATGCATTACGGAAGTTAGGTGCGGTTATTGATTATGTGGAAGAAGAAGGTTATCCTCCTTTACGAATTACCGGAACAGCGCTGAAAGGTGGTGTGTTGGAACTTGATGGCAGTGTGAGCAGTCAGTACATATCAGCATTACTGATGATTGCTCCTTCTATCCAAAATGGCCTGACACTAAGGCTCAAAAATAAAATCGCTTCCCGTCCGTACATTGAGCTGACGCTGAAACTGATGAAAAAGTTTGGTGTTCGTTATATCTGGAAAGGAAATGAGATTCGCATCGAAGAACAAACATACAAACCTGTTCGATTTTCGGTTGAAGCTGATTGGTCGGGAGCTTCCTATTGGTACCAAATCGCTGCTATGACCGATGATTTTGATCTACTGCTAAAAGGACTGCGGCTACAAAGTTTGCAGGGCGATGCAATTTTGGCAAAATGGTTTGACCAGTATTTTGGCGTGCAGTCCAAACAAGAAGGTAATGATGTGCGGATAACCCGAAAAGAAACTCCGGAGCTGAAACGACTGGATTTAAATTTTGTGGAAAATCCGGATGTCGCTCAGACCTTTGCGGTATTGTGCGTGGCAAAACGAATTCCTTTCCATTTTACCGGCTTACATACGTTGAAAATAAAAGAGACCGACCGGATTGCTGCTTTACAGAATGAATGCGCTAAGCTAGGAGCAAAATTGGCTGAACCGCAGCAGGGAGAAATAGCCTGGGATGGAATTCTGGATGAAAATATTGATGCGATTGCAGCGGTAATAGACACATACCACGACCATCGTATGGCTTTGGCCTTTGCACCTGCAGCGCTTGTTTACGATACCCTGAAAATTGCCGACCCGATGGTTGTGACAAAATCCTATCCGGATTTTTACGAAGATTTGAAAAAAGTCGGATTTTCTGTTCAGGAAGTAACTGAATAATGAAACAGGTAAAGCTTTCCTTCTATTTCCAGCTGTCAGGATTCGTTGACAATTCGAAAATGTCCAGGTAACTCAACCGGATGATACTAGCCATTTTTGTGTAGTTAATCATCTCAGGCTGATCGGTAGGCTGATGGTAATCGGGATGCCCTCCGGTGTGAAACCAAAATAGCGGGACGTTATTCCTGACAAACCAGACATTATCGCTGCCACTGTCTGGTTTTTCGGAACCACTGTACGATACATCCAAATTGAGACTGTAATCACTGATATGCTGCTTCGATAAAGTAACTGCCGGCAGAAAGGCTTTCGAGTAGATCATGGTTACCTGATTGTCCGGTGCATCGGGGCCAGCATTTCGACCAATCATATCGAAGTTGAGGTAGGCCATTATTTCTCCTTTTTTTGCCCAGTGATTGACAAAATAGTGGGAGCCAAGCAAGCCTCTTTCTTCGCCATCCCAGCAGGCAAATAAAACGGTGTATTCGGGTTGAATACCTGACGCCAGCATGGCTTTGGCGATGTTCAATACCGCCGAAACTCCCGACGCATTGTCGTCTGCGCCGTTCCAGATGTAGCCATTGTGCGTACCCAAATGGTCGTAGTGTGCTCCGATGATGATGAATTTGTTTTTTTCTTTGCCTTCAATCCTGCCAAGTACATTTCTTAGCTGCAATCGTCGGTTTTTAGTTCTTACAGATAATTCAATTTTCTTCCCGCTGATGGTTTGCGATATCGCTTTTAGTTCGGAAGCATTCTTCCGGGCGTGGTTTTCCTGAAAGTCCTTACCCATCATGTCTTTAAAGACCGAAGGGGAAATACGAATAACCGGAATGGTTGCATCTGTAACGTCTGGTAAGTAAACACGCTTGTCGTAAAACGATTCAGGTTTCTTCACTCCTTCATACATTGCATCGTGATAATAATACTGGTTGGCGTTCCATTGACGGATTTGGTCACTGGTGGCGACTTCCAGAACGGCCAGTGCGCCGTGTTCTTTTGCCTGCTTATTTTTCAAGCGTTCTAATGCTCTTCCTTTAGGAGCTGTAACTTCCATTGCTGCCGAGCTGTTTGGGAATTTATCTCCCGGTAATCCGAACCAGCGAACAACTATTTTGCCTTTTACATCCGTTTTATTGAAATCATCATAACCGCTTTTTTTGTCGGTTAAACCATAACCAACAAACATAACCGGCGCTGAAATCTGGCAACTTCCGTTAGGGATAGTAATACGGAAGTCGGCGCTATTCGCATACACTTTTTTATCGGTAGCATTTCCCGAAGTGGTAATAAGGGCGAGTTCCTGGCGGCTGTCAGGTGCTACTTCTATTGCCTGAAAAGGTTGAAAAAAAGAACGATTCTTTTCCGGTTTGGCTCCCAATAATTTTTGATAGCGGTTGGGTGTAAAGGATATGGAGTCACCCATTGGTTCCAGTCCTATAAAACGGAACAGCGATGCAACATATTCACCTGCCGTTTGCCCCTGTTTACTTCCTGCCATTCGACCTTCGAGTTGGTCGCTGGCCAGAAACTGAACGGGGCTTTTCACGCTGTTCATGGTAATTGCCTGCAACCCCTTTTCTTTCGGCTTTTGCCCGAAAACAGTTAGATTAAGAAACAAAAGGAATATTGAAAACATTAAGCAGCGCATCGGCGTAGTCGTTTGGTTAGTTTGTTCTTTTGATTAGGCCAGTTTTAAGGCGATGTCCATCATTTGTGTAAAGGTGGTCTGCCGTTCTTCTGAAGTAGTCGATTTTCCTTCCGGAATGTGGTCGCTTACGGTTAACAACGATAGTGCTTTTTTCTTGTATTTTGCAGCGATGGTGTACAATGCAGCTGTTTCCATTTCAACTGCCAATACATTGAACTTCTGCCATACGGCGAACGGATCGCCAATATGATCATCGTTGTAGAAGAAGTCGGAACTCAGGACATTTCCCACGTGGATATTGACATCTTTCCCACGGGAAATGGTATAAGCTCTGTGTAACAAATCAAAATCAGCGAGCGGTGCAAACTGCAGTCCACCGAAACGAACCTGGTTCATCCCGTTATCGGTGCAGGCACCTTGCGCCAGAATTACATCACGAAGTTGGACTTTCGACTGAAGGGAACCGCAGCTTCCAATCCTGATAAGTTGCTCACAACCATATTCCTCTATCAATTCTGTTGCGTAAATTGAAATGGACGGCATGCCCATTCCGGTTCCCTGTACGCTGACCTTTTGCCCGTTGTAATAGCCTGTATAGCCAAGCATTCCACGCACTTCGTTATAGCAAACTGCGTCTGTAAGAAAGTGTTCAGCAATGAATTTAGCTCTCAGCGGATCGCCCGGAAGTAAAACGGTTTTAGCAATCTCTCCTTTTTTAGCCTGGTTATGTATACTCATTGGTTCATTGTTTAGTAGTGATTGAAATGGATTCGTTTGTAAAATAGTAAATTGTTTTCTTCCTGAAATCTATTTTAAAAAGGTGTTGAAAGCCTTTTTCTAGCGTTTCGATGAAAAGAAATCCTTAACGAGCGTCGAACATTCGGCTTCCATTATTCCTCCCAGTAACGTTGTTTTGGGGTGTAGTGCTTTTTCAGCGTTTTTCTGAAAACCTTTTTTTTCGTCGTCAGCGCCATAAACAACGCGTCCAATTTGTGACCAGCCTAGTGCTCCGGCACACATAAGGCAAGGTTCCAGGGTTACGTAAAGCGTGCAATCGATTAAATATTTTCCTCCCAACATGTTCGCGGCAGCGGTTATCGCTTGCATTTCCGCGTGTGCGGTTACATCGTTCAACGTTTCGGTCAGGTTATGCGACCGTGCGACGATTCGGTTTTGGCAAACAACCACGGCGCCGACAGGAATTTCTCCCATGTCAAAGGCCTTCTGTGCCTCGTTGAGTGCCTGCTTCATGAAATATTCATCTGAAAAAGGTTCCAGCATATTTTGTGTTTTAGGTTTAAAGGTAGTTCCGATTCTATATTGAGCAAACACAATTACCGGAATTATTTCTGCGGATGCACCTAAACCTGTGATTGATTGCTTCCTGTTTTCTATAGAACTTTTGTACTTTTGCATTCAAATTTATAAAAGAATAATCGATGTACAGAAGCCATAATTGCGGTGAATTACGTATGAACCATGCCGGAAGCGAAGTGACGTTGTCGGGATGGGTGCAGAGGGTCCGCAACCTCGGTGCAATGACTTTTGTTGACCTCCGTGACCGGTATGGTATTACCCAGCTGGTTGCTGATGAAACTGCTCCGGCTGAAATAAAGGAGGCTGTCAACCACCTGGGCCGTGAATTTGTCATCCAGATTGTTGGTGATGTCAGAGAGCGGGCAAGTAAGAACAGCAAAATTCCTACCGGAGAAGTTGAGGTAGCGCTTAAGAAAGTCACAATTCTGAATCAATCGGTTGTTCCACCTTTTACCATTACTGAAGATACCGATGGTGGTGATGAAATCAGAATGAAACATCGCTACCTCGATTTGCGCCGCGAGAATGTTCGGAAGAATCTTGAGCTGCGGGCGAAGATGGCGCATTATGTTCGTAATTATCTTAACGACCAGGATTTTATTGAAACAGAAACGCCTGTTTTAATTAAGTCGACACCGGAAGGTGCACGCGATTTTGTTGTTCCTTCACGGATGAACCCTGGTGAATTTTATGCGCTTCCGCAATCTCCTCAAACGTTTAAGCAGTTATTGATGGTTGCCGGCTTTGACCGTTACTATCAGATTGTTAAATGTTTTCGTGACGAAGACCTCCGGGCCGACCGGCAGCCGGAGTTTACGCAAATTGACTGTGAAATGTCGTTTGTGGAGCAGGAAGATGTACTCAATATGTTTGAGGGTCTGACACGGCATCTTTTTAAGGAATTGAAAGGTTTTGATCCGGGCGAATTTCCGCGTATGCCTTATGAAGAAGCGATGGAAAAATACGGTTCTGACAAGCCGGACATTCGGTTTGACATGAAAATACATGACTTAACAGAAACCGTAAAAGGAAATGGATTTAAGGTTTTTGATGAGGCTGAATATATTGGCGGTGTCTGTGCTTCTGGTGCAGCGTCTTATACCCGGAAACAGTTGGATGCATTGACTGATTTTGTCAAACGTCCGCAGGTTGGTGCCAAAGGGCTCGTTTATGTGAAATATAACGAAGATGGCTCATTTAAATCGTCGGTTGATAAGTTTTACAGCGCTGAAGATTTGAAGAAATGGTCCGATGCCTTTGGGGCTGTTCCCGGAGATCTGTTGCTTGTTTTGTCGGGAAAGAAAGAGGCAACACAAACAGCGACCGGAATTCTTCGACTGGAAATGGGTAAGCAATTAGGACTTGTTAAGGCGGATGATTTCCGTCCGTTGTGGGTCGTTGATTTCCCGTTATTGGAATGGGATGAAGAATCACAGCGCTTCTTCGCCATGCACCATCCGTTTACTGCTCCAAAACCAGATGAAATTGATTTGCTGGATACGGATCCCGGTAGGATTCACGCGAATGCTTACGATTTGGTTATTAACGGCGTGGAAATTGGTGGAGGTTCCGTGCGAATCTTTAATAGTGAGCTTCAGGCTAAAATGTTTAAGACGCTCGGTTTTACCAAAGAAGAAGCTGAGAAACAGTTTGGCTTCCTGATGAACGCGTTTAAATATGGTGCACCGCCGCATGCTGGCATTGCGTTCGGGTTCGATCGCCTGGTATCTCTATTTGCCGGCCTTGACAGTATTCGTGATGTAATTGCCTTCCCGAAAAACAACGCTGGAAGAGACGTAATGATTGACAGCCCGGCGACAATCGCTGATGCCCAGCTTGAAGAATTGTTTCTGAAAGTTGTTCCTGTAGAAAATAAATAAAGTAGTTATCGAATTCTAATATCATATGAAACGGTCGTTCTGTTGCAGAGCGACCGTTTTTTATGTTGCAAATCAATTTCTGAAACATAAAAAAAGCGGTCTGAATTTCAGACCGCTTTTTTCTATTTAGTATACATCTTAATCTTTCTCAGTTCGTTTTCTGGCTGAGTAATTGATGTGAAGAGCCTGAACTCTCCTCAATTCCTGCTTCACGTCTGAAACGATACCCATCTTGGTATATTGATCTACTTTCAGTGAAGTAATCATCAACGGAACCTCGGCCTCGTCGTGTGCTTCCCTTTCAGAGATAATAAAATCCTGGATGTCTCCAACATTGGAGAATGAATCGTTCAGCTGAATACGTGGTTCGCTACCTAATGACGCCTGGTATTGCTGTTGAGGAGGCCCGATGTAGATATAGCTCACCAGCGATTTCCTTTCCAGTTTGCTCAACTCTGTCGCTTGTGGTAACTTCACTTGAACTTTCAAGGTAACTTCACGCATAGTGGTCGATACCATGATAAAGAACAGAAGCATAAATACGATGTCAGGCAAAGCTGCTGTTGAAATCGGTGGAGTTTCTTTCTTGTCGTCTTTTCTGAATTTTGACATTCTGTATCCTCCTAATTATTTTTTACCAACTTTTTTGGGCTCAGCTTCCGAAATCTTCGATGGGTAAATCTCGCGTATAGCTTTCTGTTGATCTTCATTCAGATCTTTATACGATTTATTCCATTTCTGTTGCGCCAGCTGTTCCCGTAAGTCGTTGATAGCGCCTACCAATTCATTCTGAACTGCGATATAGGTACCATACGTCGTACCAACGTCGTTCTGCAGCGAGATGACACCTTTAGTAACTTCCGTTGGACCAAAGAAAGGAACGTCTTTCACTTCTTTTTCCGGTAGCTTGGGATCGTTATTCGGGTTTGCCATAAACTCTTCCGCTTTCTGACGAAGGTCACGGATACGCATTGGTTTGCCTTCCACCAACAACTGATCGTTCTTGTTCACCAGCACAACAAAGACGTTACGTTCTTTAATCTGTGGCTGGTTGGTCAAGTCCTGATTCGGTGGAGGTGGCGGTGGTAGCCTACGTTCGAGCCCAGAATCGGTATCCATAGTAGTTGTTACCAGGAAGAACAGAAGCAGCATGAAGGCAATATCGGCCAAAGATGCAGCATTATATTCTGGTAATTTTCTAGGCATGTTTATTAAATTTCATGTTCAGTTATGATGAAAAAGTTTCCTCTTTCATTCTGATTAATCTTATTTCCAGAAGCGGGACAATCCCGAGTAAATTACAGACAGGATTGCTCCACCAAACAAAATGTAAGTGGCATAAAGCAAGGTGTCTGTAAATTGCGCTATTTCGGGAGTTAATGTTCCTTTGTTAACCATCGCCTGAGCTCCATAGAATGTAGGAATTGCAGAAGACGAAAGTAAACGGGCAATAACAAATACTACCACAACTGCCCCGATAGCCATCAAACTCTTCTTCGCTTTTTCACCTGATTGGAACATCCCGTAGATGGCGAAACCAACTGCAACAATGGCAGCAATTCCGAAGAGTACGTATGCCCAGCGAAGGTTAAGATTTATTAGTGAGTCCATTTGCGGCGTGTCAATCTTGTCGAGCAATAGCCCGATAAACAGAGCTGACAGCGCTAACATGACCCACAGAATAATAGTCAGTATTCTTGTTACTTTACTACTCATGGGTGCGAATTAATTTTGTAATTACTTCTTCAGGTTGTGTTTTACCAGCAGGTCAAGCAGAGAGATGGAAGCATCTTCCATGCTGTTGATGATGCTATCGATTTTCGCTACACAATAGTTGTAGAAAATCTGGAGAATGATAGCAACGATAAGACCTGTTACCGTAGTAATAAGTGCAACCTTAATACCACCAGCAACCAGAGAAGGAGAAATGTCACCAGCTACTTCGATAGCATCGAATGCTGAAATCATACCGATTACAGTTCCCATGAAACCAAGCATCGGTGCCAGTGCGATGAACAGTGCAATCCAGCTAAGTCCTTTTTCCAGCAGACCAGCCTGTACACCACCGTATGATACGATTGATTTCTCTACTACGTCGATTCCTTCATCGAAACGATCAAGACCCTGATAGAAGATAGAAGCAACCGGTCCGCGAGTATTGCGGCACACTTCTTTAGCAGCTTCTACACCACCATTATCCAATGCTTCTTCGACATTTGCCAGCAGTTTTTTGGTATTGGTAGTGGCGAGGTTCAGGTAAAGAACCCTTTCAATTGCCAATGCAAGACCAAGAATCAGGGCGATAAGTACGAATGCCATGAAGCTCGGCCCCCCCTGAATGAAATATTGCTTAAGCATGCTGTGAAGAGACTTGCCTGATTCAGCTTTGGCAGCTGCTTGTTCAACAGGATCAGAGGTCATTTCAGAGTCCTGAGCCTGAGCTTGAGATACTGAATCAGTAGCCGCTTGTTCCGTTGCTGCCTTCGTGGTATCCTGCTCCTGTGCGAAAGCAACCACCGATGCGCCAAAACTAAGCATCCCGAAAACTGCAATTAACGCAAATAGTTTTTTCATAATTGGTTTTGAATTTTGATTAATAAATTGTTCTTACTATTAATTTCTATTTACGATTTATTGTTCTACAATAAATTTCCAACAAATAAATAAAAAAATCCTTCTTTCGTTCTTCAATTAGCCCAACGCTTTCTCTTTCCAAATGTAACTTTTTCGGCTGAAAAAGATTTCGGATTGGTCTAAAATTCAGGCACGCAAATTACAAAAAAAAGTTGAAAAAAAAACAACTCACTCTGTAATTTCCCCGCTCAGACTCCGTTGTAAATGAGTCTTCACTTCCTCTGTACTGAGGTCTTGTCCAAGAAGAAACATCAACTTGGTGATAGCCGCCTCTACAGTAATGTCCTTTCCGCTGATAACGCCGGCATTTAAAAGCTCGTAACTGGTCATGTATTGCCCCATTTGAACTCGGCCACCGGAGCATTGCGTTACATTTAGAAAAATGATGCCTTGCTTGATGGCTCTCCTGATGGTGTTTAAGAGCCATCGGTGGGTTGGGACATTACCCGAACCGTACGATTCGAGTACAACCCCCTTCAATCCCGGAAGGTTGAGCGCATGTTCAAAATACTGCCTGTTTATTCCCGGGAACATCCTCAGAATGATTACGTTGTCGCTAATGTTGGTGTTGACTTTTAGTATTCCTTTGTTATTCGCATAATTGATGCGATCATAACTGTACACAATATCAACTCCGGCGCGGGCCAGTATTGGGTAATTATGGGACATAAAGGCGCTAAACTTTTCCGAATCTTCTTTTGTCGTACGGTTGCCCCGGAATAATCTTGAATTAAAATAGATGCATACTTCCGGAACAATGGCACGGCCGTTTCGGCTGGCGGCAGCCAGTTCTACAGCGGTTACCAGGTTTTCTTTCCCATCTGTACGCATCACACCAATGGGCAACTGAGAACCTGTGAGGATGACGGGTTTGTCTAGGTTTTCGAACATGAAGCTTAGTGCTGAAGCAGTATAAGCCATCGTATCGGTACCATGAAGAATGACAAAGCCGTTGTATTTTTGGTAGTTCTGCCGGATCGTCCGGGCAATCCGGCCCCAGATGGTTGGGCGCATGTCGGAGGAGTCGATCGGGGGATTAAAAGCGGTGGCCGACACATCTATCCCCAGCTTGGACAACTCAGGAATCTCATTTTGAATGTGGGTAAATTTCATTGGGGCAAGCGTGTGGGTTTCGGGGTCTTCCCGCATCCCAATGGTGCCACCAGTATAAATAATAAGAATTGAAGGCATTTCGCTGTTTTTCACACCTAATGTTTTTATCACCAATCAGTGGATTGATGAAAATTTGGTTTGAAGTACAATAATATAATAGTGTAATCCTAATCCCGACACGGTAATTGTGACCAGTTTCTCAGTTTACACAGGTGAAATTGTCCTCAAAATTAGAAATATTGGAATGAAGCATGGTTAGATTCCGAACATTTCTTCAGCATTTTTTGTCGTTATTTCAGCGATTTCTTCAGGAGTAGTATTGTGCAGTTCGGCAACCTTGGCAGCTACCTGTATAATGTGTGCACTTTCGTTGCGCTTTCCTCTGAATGGTACGGGTGCGAGGTAGGGCGAATCGGTTTCGAGGAGCAGGTGCTTGGGGTCAATCTGGGCGATTACCTTGTCAACACCGGCATTTTTAAAGGTGACGATTCCATTCACTCCGAGTTTAAATCCCCAGTTAATGATTTGTTCCGCTTGTTTTAGTGTTCCGGTGAAACTGTGGAAGACACCTCTCAGATTTTCGTCGGCAGCCTTTCCTACTTCTTCAAACACTTCTTCAAACGAATCTCTAACGTGGATAACCACCGGTAGTTTTCGCTCTTTTGCCCATTGAAGCTGTACGCGAAATACTTCGGTTTGCTCTTCAACGAAAGTCTGATCCCAGAAGAGGTCAAGCCCGATTTCACCAATGCCGAAAAACTGGTGCCTGTCGAGCCAGAAGCGAACAATTTCCAGTTCATTTCGAAAATCTTCCTTAACCGAAGTGGGATGCAATCCAATCAGCGGATAACAGACATTGGGGTACGACGCCGACAGATCCAACATGGGTTTGATGGATGAGCTGTCGATGTTGGGGAGAACTATTTTTTTAATTCCGGATGTTGTGGCACGGTTTACAACTTCCGTCCGATCGATATTAAACTCAGGCGAATAAATATGTGAATGGGTATCAACAAACATTTCTCGAAATTTGGTCAAAAATAGCAAAAGCTAACTCACCAACCCATTAACAGAATGTTATCTGAATCCTAAGAGCAATTTACATTGGAAACAATTGCGCCTGTTTTATGCGAAAAGAGCCATCTCCCAAAGGGGAAACGGCTCTTTCTGCTTTTTCGGATGAGTGCTTATACAAGCCCCTGCGCCAACATGGCATCGGCTACTTTAACAAAGCCTCCGACGTTGGCACCTTTGACATAATTTATCTTACTTCCGTTACGTCCGTGAATTTTGCACGTTTCATGGATTTCCCGCATAATAATGTGTAGGCGTTGATCTACTTCTTCGCGGGTCCAGTTGTAGCGCATGCTGTTCTGTGACATTTCTAGACCGGAAACAGCAACACCACCAGCATTTACTGCTTTACCAGGAGCATAGCTTATTTCTTTGGTCAGCAGTTCTGCAGCGTCAGCAGTACAACCCATGTTCGAAACTTCGCCTACGAGGAAACAACCGTTTTTGATTAACAATTTGGCGTCTTCTTCGTCCAGCTCATTTTCAGTGGCGCATGGCATAGCAATATCAACGGGCTGTTCCCATGGTTTTTTGCCAGCGAAGAACTGAGCTCCAAATTCTTCTGCATACGGTTCAACAATATCATTGTTGGTCGCGCGTAGTTCGAGCAGATAATCTACTTTTTCGCCATCGATTCCGGCCGGATCGTAAATGTATCCGTCGGGACCGGAGATGGTCACTACTTTTCCGCCCAATTCGTTGATTTTGCTGATGGCTCCCCAGGCTACGTTTCCAAAGCCAGATACAGAGAAAGTGTGGCCTTTGATTTCTTTGCCCATTTCAGTCAGCATGTGCTGAACGAAATATACAGCGCCGTAACCGGTTGCTTCGGGACGGATAAGTGAACCTCCCCAGCCCAAACCTTTGCCAGTTAATACACCGGTGAACTCATTCCGGATACGTTTGTATTGTCCGAAAAGATAACCGATTTCGCGGCCACCTACGCCGATGTCACCTGCCGGTACATCAGTATCAGGACCGATGTGTCGACTCAACTCTGTCATGAACGATTGACAGAAACGCATGATTTCGTTGTCACTTCGTCCTTTGGCACTGAAGTCGGAACCTCCTTTTCCACCTCCCATGGGGAGCGTAGTGAGGCTGTTCTTAAAGGTCTGTTCAAACCCTAAAAACTTCAGAATACTTAAATTAACACTGGGGTGGAAACGCAATCCACCTTTATATGGACCGAGTGCGCTGTTGAATTCTACGCGGTAACCGCGGTTGATCTCAACTTCGCCCCGATCATTCATCCAGGGAACCCTGAACATGACGACTCTTTCGGGCTCCACCATACGTTCAAGAATGCGTGCTTGTTTGTAACGGGGATTTGAATCGTAAACCTCCCAAACAGATTCAACAACTTCCTGAACGGCTTGATGGAATTCCTTCTCGCCAACGGTGCGGGCCTTTAAGGCCTCCATGAATTGTTCTATACCGGTATTCATGATAACATATTTTTGTAAAAACCCCATAGATTCCGTCTGTGTGTTGGTACAATGCCTATAGGCAGTTATATCCCGACGGTTTCAATTTGTTAGAGTCAAAGGTAGAGAAAACATTTTCTCATCTTCGCAATAATTATTCAAAAAAGGAGAATGATGTAATCGCCAGTAACACAGCTGGTAGTGTGTCTTTCGAAGTATGTTTAATAGCACAAAAAACCGGAACTTTGACTTATGTCAGAATTTTGAAAGTGGATATTTAGGGTTATGAATAAAAGTGCTGTTGATTTGGTTTTGTCAGGAAAGAAAAAACGCCCCCTTGCCGGAGCAAAAGAGCGTATCGGTATAGATTGGAAAACAGAAAATCAGACGAGTCCCTGCGCCATCATTGAATTGGCGACTTTCAGGAAACCACCGATATTGGCACCTACTTCGTAGTTGACAAATCCATCTTTTTGCTTGCCGTATTTCACGCAAGTGTGATGAATATTCTGCATGATTTGCAATAGTTTCTGGTCAACTTCTTCGCGGGTCCATTTCAGACGCATGGAGTTTTGTGTCATTTCGAGACCTGATACAGCAACGCCGCCGGCATTGGAAGCCTTACCCGGCGCATAGAGAATCTTATGTTTCAGGTACAGATGTATAGCCTCAGTGGTACTTGGCATGTTGGCTCCTTCGGCTACACAGAAGCATCCGTTTTCGATCAACATACGGGCATCGTTCTCATCAATTTCATTCTCGGTGGCTGATGGCAGCGCAACATCGCATTTTTCAGCCCATGGACGCGCATTGGGAACATATTTTACACCGTATTTCTCAGCGTATTCCTTAATTCGACCTCTGCGGTTATTCTTCAAATCCATGATATATTCCAGCTTTTCGGAATCGATACCGGCCGGGTCATAAATATATCCGCTGGAGTCGGAAAACGTAATGACTTTACCACCCAGTTCAATCACCTTTTCTGCAGAGAACTGAGCAACGTTACCGGAACCAGAAATGCTAACGGTCAGTCCGTTGAAATCTTTGCCCTGTGTTTTGAGCATTTCCCTGGCGAAATATACGTTTCCGTAACCTGTCGCTTCCGGTCTGATCAGCGAGCCGCCCCATTCGACGCCTTTTCCTGTTAATGTGCCGGTGAATTCGTTTCGAAGGCGTTTGTACTGTCCGAAAAGGAAACCAATTTCACGTCCTCCCACACCAATATCACCTGCCGGGACATCAGTATACGGGCCAATGTGCCGGCTTAGTTCTGTCATAAACGATTGACAAAACCTCATTACTTCAGCATCCGTTTTGCCTTTTGGGTCAAAATCGGAACCGCCTTTACCTGCACCCATTGGAAGGTCGGTCAGACTGTTCTTGAAGGTTTGCTCGAAGGCGAGAAATTTCAGGATACTGAGGTTAACACTCGGGTGAAAACGGAGCCCGCCCTTATAGGGGCCAATGGCACTATTCATCTCTACCCTGAATCCTCGGTTAACATGAATGTTGCCGCGGTCGTCCATCCATGGAACCCGAAATTGAATAACGCGTTCTGGTTCTGTCATCCGCTCCAGAATCTTCTCTTTCATGTACTGAGGATGAGCCATAAGATAAGGAGCCAGCGATTCAACGACCTCGTGAACGGCCTGGTGAAATTCTACCTCATGTGGGTCTTTCCTGCTTAATTTGGACATGAATTCGTCTACCAATTTAGTTGGCGACGGGAGTGTGGCGGTGGTTGTCATAGCTGTTTTGATTATTTGTTTGTATAATTAATTAAGGTATGATAAGGTAGAAAATGCATTTAAGACAAGGGGTGTTCTTTAACATATCGTTGGAAATTAGACATTTTGAGGTGAGAAATGGCCCATCATCAGTCTTCGATTTATTTTAAACGCAATCAAAAGTTATTTGTATGATTTTTAGGAAGCGTTCCGGCAGTCAAAAAATAAAGTCTTATTTTCGCACTTTAGTTGAAAAAGAAATTAATAGTCTCAATAAAGATGGATTACAACTTCAGGGAGATTGAAAAAAGCTGGCAGAATTACTGGGCCGAGCACAAAACTTTCAAAACAGAGGACGATTATTCGAAACCGAAATTTTATTGCCTCGATATGTTCCCTTATCCTTCGGGAGCAGGCTTACATGTCGGCCATCCGGAAGGATATACGGCAACTGATATTATTTGCCGGTACAAAAGGGCAAATGGATTTAATGTGCTTCATCCGATGGGATGGGATGCATTCGGACTCCCTGCAGAACAATATGCTATTCAGACCGGGACTCATCCGGCAATTACAACAAAAAAGAATTGCGATAATTTTCGTCGTCAGATTCAGTCGCTGGGATTGAGTTACGATTGGGATCGGGAAATCAATACCACAGATCCGGCTTACTACAAATGGACGCAGTGGATTTTTGCCCGTTTATATAATACCTGGTTCGACGAAAACGAGCAGAAAGGACGTCCGATCGATGAATTACCGATTCCTTCGGAGATTGAAGTGGAAGGAAAAGAAGCTGTTCGCGAGTATGTCGAAAGCAAACGTTTGGCTTACTACGATAATGCCCAGGTTTGGTATTGCCGTCATTGTAAAACGGTTTGTGCGAACGAAGAAGTGTTGAATGACGGTTCGCATGAAAAGTGCGGCACGAAAGAGGTTGAACGTCGTTTCCTGAAACAGTGGATGCTTCGTATTCCGCATTATGCTGAACGTTTGTTGACGGGACTGGACGATCTGGATTGGCCGGAAGGTGTAAAGGATATGCAGCGAAACTGGATTGGAAAATCGACAGGTGCTGAAGTAGATTTTCTGCTCGATGGTGTCGATGAAAAAATCCGGGTTTACACAACCCGTCCTGATACGCTGTTTGGAGCCACGTATATGGTAATTGCTCCGGAGCATGAATTGGTTGATGTGATTACTACCGCGGAACACAAGGATGCGGTTGACGATTATATCCGTTCGGCTGCGTTGAAAAGTGATTTGGACCGGACTGACTTGGCAAAGGATAAAACCGGCGTATTTACAGGACGTTATGCCATTAATCCCCTTACGGGAGAAAAAATTCCGGTATGGGTAGCCGACTATGTATTGATGGGTTATGGAACCGGCGCTATTATGGCAGTTCCGGCGCACGACACGCGTGACTTTGAGTTTGCCAAAACATTCGGATTAAATATTGTATGCATCCTCGATCCGAAAGATGCTGAACCCGAATTGCGTGAAAAGGTCCTAAAAAGTGATGCTTGCTGGACAGATGACGGAGCTTATATCAACTCGGCGAACGAAAGTGTAGGGCTCGATATTAATGGTATGAGTAAAGCCGACGGCCTTAAAACGGTAATTGATTGGCTTGAATCGGAGAATCTGGGTAAAGCTACCGTGAACTACAAAATTCGTGATTGGTTGTTCAGTCGTCAGCGTTTCTGGGGCGAGCCTTTCCCTGTTATTCACTGGGAGGATGGTGAAGTTTCTGTTTTGTCTGATGACGATTTGCCCCTGATTCTTCCCGATGTAGAAAAATATCAACCGGGCGAAACGGGTGAATCTCCGTTGGCAAATGCCGGCGACTGGCTTTATGTAACCGATAAAAATGGACGAAAAGGTCGCCGCGAGACAAATACGATGCCTCAATGGGCCGGTTCGTGCTGGTATTACCTGCGTTACATCGATCCGAAAAACGACGAGGCTCCTTTTGATAAAGTGAAAGAGAATTACTGGATGCCGGTTGATCTTTATGTTGGAGGTGCTGAGCACGCCGTACTTCACCTGTTATACAGTCGTTTTTGGCACAAGGTATTGTTCGATTTGGGTGTGGTTTCAACCGATGAGCCGTACCTGAAGCTCTACAACCAGGGAATGATTCTGGCTTTTGCCTATGAAACTGCATCCGGCTCTAAAGTGCCTTCCGATTTGGTCGAAGATCGCGATGGAAGGTATTTCCATACCGAAACTGGTGAAGAGTTGCGGCAGATTGTGGCCAAAATGTCGAAATCGCTCAAAAACGTCATCAACCCGGATGATGTGGTGGAACAGTATGGTGCCGATTCATTACGTCTCTATGAAATGTTCATGGGTCCGCTTGATGCGACCAAACCGTGGACCGACACCGGTGTGAAAGGAGTTTATAACTTCTTGCGGAGGGTATTTACTTTCTTCTCAAATCTGGATAATGTCAGTGAAAAAGAAGACACGAAAGAAACCCTCAAACTTTTACATCAGACCATTCGGAAGGTAGGCGACGATGTAGAGGATTTGAAATTCAATACGGCCATTTCACAAATGATGGTATTTACCAACCATTGCTATAAGGCCGGTAAAGTATCTCGTACAACTGCTGAAACATTTATGCAGGTGCTGGCTCCTTTTGCTCCGCACCTGGCCGAAGAGCTTTGGAGCCTTTATGGTCACACTGCAAGTATTACTCTGGCAGAATGGCCCGAAGTCAAGGAAGAATTCCTGGTGGAAAATACCTTTGAGTACCCTGTATCTTTCAATGGAAAATTGCGTTTTAAACTGGAACTTCCGTTAGATATGACAAAGGATAATGTTGAAAAAGCAGTACTTGAGCACGAGGGAGCACAGCGGTGGACCGAGGGAAAAACCATCGTGAAATTGATTTACGTACCGGGTAAGATTATTAACGTGGTTGTTAAGTAATTGTAAAGAATAAAATCTTCGTAAAAAGCACGGAAAAATCATGATTTCCGTGCTTTTTTTTATTCTACTTTTGCGCAAATTTTTAACGAGATGAGTGGAAAAGTATTTAGTGGGATTCGAGACTACGTAATTATCGTTTTTGGATTGTTCCTGTATGCTTTTGGTGTTACTGCCTTTTTGATTCCGGCCAAGATTATTGGTGGCGGAATTACGGGTGTCGCTACGGTTATTTATTTCACTTCAGGAATTGAAACGGGTTATACCTATTTTATTATCAATGTATTTCTTGTATTGGCTGCCATTAAAATACTGGGAACTAGTTTTGGTGTGAAAACGATTTTCAGTATGGTGGTTATGGCTGTAATGCTAAATGTGTTACAGGGTATCTTTACGGAACCATTAATTAAAGACATGTTTCTGTCTTCCATTTTAGGGGGAATTATTGGTGGCGCCGGAATAGGAATCGTTTTCAATCGTGGCGGGAGCACCGGTGGAACGGATATCATTGCCATGATCATTAATAAATACCGGAATGTAAGTCCGGGACGTATTATTATGTACTGCGATGTTGTCATCATCGCGTCGTCCTTCTTCGTGCTCAAATCGGTCGAAGGCATGGTTTACGGTTATGTATCCATGTGGGTAGTTTCTTATACAATCGATTCGCTTTTGAACGGAGCAAAGCAGTCGGTTCAGATGTTTATTTTCTCCGAACACTATGACGAAATTGCCGATTATATTGTGCATCAGGCAAATCGAGGTTTAACTGTTTTCGATGGCACGGGTTGGTATACCGGGAAAAATGTAAAAATGATTATGACGGTGGTGCGGAAAAGAGAAGCTTCGCCAATTTATAAACAAATAAAACAAATTGATCCTGACGCATTTATATCCCAGAACTCAGTAATGGGCGTATTTGGTAACGGATTTGATCAAATCAAATATTAACTTTGTCTGTGTTGTGATTATTATCATATGTTAAATCAGGGAAAGTAGAAGCAAATGAAAAAATGGATTCCGGGGATTGTTTTGGTCGTTTTGGTAATAGTAGTGGTAGGATTTTTCATCATCCGGAAGAATAGTAGATCGTATCAGGGCGATATTCCGGTAAGTCAACCGGTCGACACAGTAGCGAAGGTTTTACCGCCACCTGTTTTACGATTCGGCCTGCCAGTGGACTCATTTGTTATTGAGAATAAAAAAGTACGACGGAATCAGAATCTTTCTGATATCCTGGTTAAATATGGTGTGTCTTATCAGGTTATCGATCAGCTTGCGCGGAATGCAAAAGGTGTTTTCGATGTTCGGGGGATTAAGGCCGGAAGTGCTTATTCCATGTTTTTAGCGAACGATTCCCTGCGCACGCCCCGCTATTTTGTTTACGAAGATTCTCCTGTTGATTATTATACTTTTCAACTCACTGGCGATTCACTTAGGGTGACAGCTGGTCAAAAGCCGGTGATAAGTAAACGAAAGGTAGCATTTGGGCAGATTAATTCTTCGTTGTGGAATGCGATGACTGATAATAATCTGAATCCGATTTTGGCTATCGACCTTTCCGAAATTTATGCCTGGACAATTGACTTCTTCGGAGTGCAGAAGGGAGACTGGTTTCAGATTATATACGATGAGAACTATGTCGATGGAAATTCTATTGGCGTAGGAACGATTTACGCTGCCCGTTTTAATCATATGGGTGACGATTATTATGCTTTCAATTTCGACCAGGATGGGCGGACCGATTATTTTGATGAAGATGGAAAAAGTCTGCGCAAAGCATTTTTGAAGGCTCCGCTAAAGTATTCACGCATTAGTTCGCGTTTTACCAACAGCCGTTATCACCCAATTCTTCGCATCAGAAGACCTCATCATGGTGTCGACTATGCAGCCCCTACAGGAACGCCGGTTCATTCTATCGGCGACGGGGTCATTACCCGCAGAGGATATCAGGCTCGTGGCGGTGGCAATTACTTATATATTAAGCACAATTCGGTTTACACTACTTCATACATGCACCTTTCACGGTTTGCAAAGGGCATGCATCCCGGAGTGCGGGTTAAGCAAGGACAGCTGATTGCCTATGTGGGAATGACAGGCTTAGCTACTGGTCCTCACCTCGATTTTCGGGTATACAAAAATGGTACTGCGGTCGATCCGTTGAAAGTGAAGGCTCCGCCGGTTGAGCCGGTGAAGAAAGATAATCTGGTGCGTTATGAGCAGCATCGTGATTCGCTAATGGATGAGTTAATGACTATCCCAATACCGGGTCAGGAATCGGAGCAAATTCCTGTGGCCGATGTCATTCACAGCACTCCTGTGAAGGTGCAATAGCAGCTTTCGAATTTTTGGTACGGATTTTCCAGTTACGCTGATTATTTCATTAAAAAATTTTCAATTACCTTCGGGAAGTGCTGATACTCCAATTGATGAATGCGTTCAGCCAGCGTTTTTGGAGTGTCATCCGGTAAGACCGGACATCTCTCTTGGTGCAAGACTGCCCCGTGATCGTAAACCTCATCGACCATGTGAATGGTGATGCCACTCTCTTTCTCCTTATTGGTAATAACCGCTTCGTGCACTTTATTGCCGTACATTCCTTTACCGCCGTATGCTGGTAATAAGGCCGGATGAATATTAATAATCGGAAACGTATGAATTAGATTGGTTGGTACAAGCCAAAGAAAACCAGCCAATACAATCAAATCAATGTTTCGGCTTTTGAGCAGATTTAGAAATTCTTCCGATTGATAAAACTCCTGCCTGGTGAATACACCGTTGTCAATTCCATATTTTGCTGCTCTTTCAAGCACATAGGCATCTGCACGGTTGCTCCAGACCGAGTCAACCCGGACCGTAGAATGATTCTGAAAATGCTGTATTATGTTTTGTGCATTTGTCCCTGAACCTGATGCAAGTATCGCTATGTTTTTCATAATTAGTATTTTATGTCTGGATAAAAAGTTGACTATTCGACCAGCGAATTCGAAAACATCTTCGGAATGTTGTTTGTTACTGACGAAAAGCCATATTCTGGGACAAATATTTGGAAAATAATTGGGTTTCTTTATTACTTTGCACCCGTTGATTTGAAAAAAATCAGAGTTTAAATTTATTCATAAGTATTAACGTTAAAATTTAGAAATTATGTCTGACGTTTCGGCTAAAGTTAAATCGATCATTGTAGACAAACTTGGTGTTGACGAAAGCGAAGTAACTAACGAAGCTTCCTTCACCAATGACTTGGGTGCTGATTCGCTCGATACCGTAGAGCTGATTATGGAATTCGAGAAAGAATTCAATATTGCCATCCCTGATGATCAAGCTGAAAAAATCGGTACTGTAGGCGAGGCTGTTGCTTACATCGAAGAGAACGGAAAGTAATTATTACTTAATAAAGGTCTTAAAAACTTACCATGGAATTGAAACGAGTTGTTGTTACCGGCTTAGGTACGATCAACCCGCTCGGTAAGAACATCCAGGAATTCTGGGAAGGCCTGAGAAATGGGGTCAGCGGTGCCGGCCCCATTACTCATTTTGACGCCTCCAAATTTAAAACGCAGTTTGCCTGCGAATTAAAGGATTTCGACCCGAATGATTATCTCGAACGCAAAGAGGTACGCAAACATGATATGTATGCTCAGTTTGCTTACATTGCTGCGGATCAGGCTATCAGTCATTCAGGAATCGACCTGGGAAAAACCGACAAGGATCGGGTAGGTGTAATTTGGGGTGCCGGTATTGGTGGTCTCGATACTTTCTATCAGGAAGTTACTGCCTTTAACGCGAATACGGAAAATCCGAGATTTACACCCTTCTTTATTCCTAAGATGATTGCCAACATGGCCAGCGGTAATATTGCCTTGAAATATGGATTTCGGGGCCCCAGCATAACCACGGTTACTGCTTGTGCTTCGGCAACCCACGCATTGATTGATGCAGCGACTTATATTCGGCTTGGAAAAGCCGATATGTTCGTAGCGGGTGGTTCAGAGTCAGCGATTAACCCGGCGGGTATTGGTGGTTTCAATGCCATGCGTGCTATTTCAACGCGTAATGATGATCCGAAAACGGCATCGCGGCCTTTTGATAAAGACCGCGATGGATTTGTGATGGGAGAAGGTGCTGGAGCACTTATCCTTGAAGAATACGAACATGCTGTTCGCCGCGGAGCAACCATTTATGCCGAATTGGTTGGTACCGGCATGTCAACCGATGCATACCATATGACGGCACCTGATCCTGAAGGAGGTGGTGCTGCGCTGGTAATGAAAAATGCTCTTGACGATGCAGGGCTGAAACCTGAAGATATCGATTACATTAACGTACACGGTACTTCTACCGGATTGGGAGATGTTGCCGAGCCGAAAGCAATCCTGAAGGTATTTGGTGAGCATGCTTACAAGGTAAGTGTGAGTGCAACCAAATCGATGACAGGTCACTTGCTTGGAGCGGCTGGTGCTGTTGAAAGTATTGCCTCCATTTTGGCTATGCAAAACAGCATTGTACCTCCTACTATTAATCAATTTGAATTGGATCCCGAAGTGGACCCGAAAATTGATTTTACGTTTAATCATGCAAAAGAACGTCAGATTAATTTTGCGCTTAGCAATACCTTTGGATTTGGCGGACATAATGCAACTGTAATCTTCAAAAAATTATCATAAACACGTGATAAAGGCTTTGAAGCAAAGGATAAAACTCTTTTCCTCTCCGGGGAAAGAGTTTTATTTGTTTTTGAAATCATTGCTGGGATTCTACCCGGGAACCCTGCACTTTTACGATATTGCATTTATTCACAAGTCGGCTTCCACAGTCGATTCTCATGGCTATCCGGTCAATAACGAACGCCTCGAATATCTCGGCGATGCCATACTTGGTGCTGTCGTTGCAGATTATCTTTATAATCGTTTTCCTCACAAAGACGAGGGGTTTCTCACACAATTGCGTTCCCGGTTGGTGAACCGGAGCTTTCTTACCAAACTTACTTTTAAAACAGGGCTGAATCGTTTTGTACAGTCGAATACGAACTCAGCTAACGAAACCAGTCACATCTACGGTGATGCCTTTGAGGCGCTCATCGGAGCCATCTATCTCGACAAAGGTTATGAGCAGACGAAGAAATTCATCGTTAAGCGCATCCTGACGGTTTATGTTGATATTCACAAACTGGAAAAGAAGGATACCAACTACAAGAGCCAGTTGATTGAGTGGGGACAGAAGAATAAAAAAGAGGTGAATTTTAAAACGCAGGACAATCCGGGTACTACCGGAGATAAACCTCCTTTTGTTTCTCAGGTGCTTGTTGAAGGTGAATTATTCGGAGAGGGTGATGGATATTCAAAAAAAGAATCACAGCAGCAAGCCGCGAAAGTGGCGTTGATGAAGATTCAGGATTAAAAAATTCCTGGTAAGATACTGGAAAAAGAAAAAGGCGGGGAGTACCCGCCTTTTAAACCAAAACCTAAATTCACCTTGTGAAAAAACTCAGTTAACCCCAAAAATTAAAAACCTATTAACCACGTTTTATGTTACAAACATAGTTTTTTTATTTTAAAATGCAATCGGCAATATGTTAAAACGAGTTAAAAATTGATAATGCATCAGCTCATTTTAACGACCTATTTTCCCTTTATTCATCCCGTTTCAAATGTTAATTCCGAATGCATCTGATTGCTAATCAATCTAAGATATTGTTAAATATTGTTAAGGCTTGGTTAGCAGATAGTCTAAGTAAGTTATCTTTGTGTCCATGAGCAGAAAGGTGATCTACTTCCTAAGCCTGACAATGGCAATTGCTGTTGTGGCATTGGTCTGGCTTCAGACAATGGCTATTAAGCGTACGTCGCAGCTTAAGGAGGAACACTTTAACCTGTTGGTTAACCGTGCTCTGGAGGATGTTGTTGAAAAACTCCAGAACGAAGAGATGAACCTATTTTGGTTTGGAGAAGATGATGCTACGACACCGGGAGGTGGCTCTGGTTTCTTCCCTAATTCGGGTGCGCTAAAGCCGCTTAATGAGAGGGTGCTAAGGGTGAATTGAGTCTTTCGTTTAATATGTCTGGTTCGGCCTATCGTAGTGGAGTGAAGACGGAAACCAAGATTTCTTTTGGTGACTCTAATCAGGTTCAAGTGCAGCATCGCAGTATGGGGTCCATCCAGTTTACGGATAACTCCGGGCAGAATGGAAACATGATGCAAAACAAATTCCAGCAAAGCTCTGCTCGTCAGGAACGTTTGATTCGATCGATGGAATTTAATTTAAACCGATCGAGCATTCCTGTCAATAAGCGAATCGATCCGGATTATCTAAAACATCTGCTCAATACGGAACTCCGCAATAGCGGAATTACACTCGATTATCAGTATGCTGTTGAATCGCAGATAAGCGGAAAATCAACGGTGTTAATGGGAAGTGACGGATTCGATCCGAGTCACCCCACGAAATACAGGAAGTTGCTGTTTCAAAACGATATTAATGTCAAGCCTAATTTTCTGACGGTTTATTTCCCTGAGCAAAGGGGATTTCTGATACAATCGACAGGTTTTCTGGTTATTCCGTCTATCTTGTTGACATTCATTATTATCGGAATTTTTGCCCTGACATTACATATTATTCTGAGACAGAAGAAGGTTTCACTGATAAAGAACGATTTTATCAACAATATGACGCACGAGCTGAAAACACCGATTTCTACTATTTCGCTTGCGTCGCAAATGCTAAAGGATACGTCGGTGACCCATACACCCAAAACGATTGAACATGTTTCGGGTGTAATTTTCGACGAAAGTAAACGACTAAGTTATCAGGTCGAGAAGGTTTTACAGATGGCTGTATTCAACGAAGGACGTCTGAAACTGAAAATGTCGGAAATTAACCTCAATGATGTGGCCGGTAGCGTGGCCTCTAACTTTCAAATCAGGGTCACCTCACAACAAGGTGAGTTGCATACAAAGTTTGCTGCCGAAAAACCAATCATAAAAGGTGATGAAGTGCATATTACCAATGTTCTCTTCAATTTGTTGGATAATGCTGTGAAATACAGCACGGAAAATCCGGAAATTGAATTCACCACCGAAAACAAAAATGGTTGGGTAGTGGTTGCAGTAAAAGATAAAGGAATAGGAATTCCACGTGAACATCAGAAACAAATTTTTGAGAGATTCTATCGCGTTCCTACAGGAAATGTTCATAATGTGAAAGGATTTGGCCTGGGGCTGTCGTACGTAAAACGTATTATCGATGTCCATAATGGCCAGATTAAGGTGGACAGTGCCCCTGGCAAAGGAACCCGTTTCAGAATCTATCTGCCCGTTAAAGTACAATAGATTATGGAAAAAAAGACTAGAATTCTCCTGGCAGAGGATGACGAAAACCTGGGTCTGTTACTCAAGGAGTACCTCATTGCCAAAGGTTTCGACACAGAGCTTTATCCCGACGGCGAAGCAGCCTATCAAGGATTTATGAAAAGCCAGTTCAACCTCTGTATCCTCGATGTGATGATGCCCAAGAAAGACGGCTTCTCACTGGCTAGAGACATCCGTATGGTGAACACTGATATTCCGGTGATTTTCCTTACGGCGAAAAACATGAAGGAGGATGTGCTGGAAGGTTTTAAGCTGGGTGCCGATGACTATCTCACCAAGCCTTTCAGCATGGAGGAATTGATTTTCCGCATCGAGGCTATCCTCCGTCGAACCGAAGGTGAAGGGCAGGACGGAAACCAGGAGGTTTTCAAATTAGGAAAGTACACCTTCGATTCGCAGAAACAAACGCTTACCGATGGTAAAGAAACGCAAAAACTGACAACCAAAGAGAGTGAGCTGTTACGCTTGCTTTGTGTGAATGTCAACAAGGTGCTGGAGCGTAACTTTGCGTTGAAAACGATTTGGGTCGACGATAATTATTTCAATGCCCGTAGCATGGACGTATACATTACCAAGCTACGTAAGCATTTGAAGGATGATCCGGGTGTCGAAATTATCAACGTTCACGGCAAGGGCTACAAACTGATTGTATAAAATAGTTCGTGCAAGAACTTTAATCAACAAAAAGCCCGGTTTCTGATCTAAGAATCCGGGCTTTGTTGTATGTCGTATTTTAGTTAATCGAGTTTCAGAACGGCAAGGAAGGCTTTCTGTGGTACTTCAACGTTACCTACCTGTTTCATCCGCTTCTTACCTTTCTTTTGCTTTTCGAGCAGTTTCCGCTTACGCGAAATATCGCCACCATAACATTTGGCGGTTACATCTTTCCGAACGGCTTTCACCGTTTCACGAGCAATAATTTTGGCGCCAATGGCGGCTTGAATGGCCACATCAAACTGCTGACGCGGAATTAGTTCTTTCAGCTTTTCGCAAATGCGCCGCCCAAAGTTGTATGCGTTGTCGAAGTGAATCAGCGTTGAAAGCGCATCGACCGGCTCACCGTTCAGCAGAATATCCAGTTTTATTAGCTTGGCCGAGCGGTACCCGGTAATGTGATAATCGAATGAGGCGTAACCTTTGGAAATACTTTTCAGTTTGTCGTAAAAATCGAATACAATCTCGCCCAGCGGCATATCATAAGTCAGTTCAACCCGGTCTGCGGTCAAATAATCCTGCTTTTTCAAGATCCCCCGCTTCTCCAGACAAAGCGTCATGATAGGACCAATGAAATCGGACTTACTTATGACTTGTGCCCTGATAAAAGGCTCTTCGATGTCTTCAATCAAAGTCGATTCAGGCATCCCGGATGGATTGTAAACATCCAGCACTTCTCCGGCCTTGGTATGTACGTGGTAGGATACGTTCGGAACGGTTGTGATTACGTTCATATCGAATTCCCGGTCGAGGCGTTCCTGTACAATCTCCATGTGGAGCAATCCGAGGAATCCGCATCGGAAACCAAATCCGAGAGCTGCTGACGATTCCGGCTGAAAAGTGAGCGATGCATCGTTTAACTGCAACTTTTCCATGGCAGCTCGTAGATCCTCGTAGTCATCAGTATCAATCGGGTAAATGCCGGCAAAAACCATCGGTTTCACTTCCTCAAATCCTTCGATAGCTTTTTCACACGGATTCTTTACATGGGTAATGGTGTCACCTACTTTTACTTCACGGGCAGTTTTTATTCCTGATATGATATAGCCAACATCGCCGGCACTTAGCTCTTTGCGCGGGTCCATTTTCATCTTTAGCACCCCGATTTCATCAGCCTGATACTGTTTGCCGGTGGCCACGAACTTCACCAGATCATTGGTGCGAAAAGTTCCGTTGGTTACCTTGAGTAAGGCAATAACTCCGCGAAAAGAGTTGAAAACCGAATCGAAAATGAGACACTGCAACGGGGCATCCGGATCGCCTACCGGTGCTGGAACGTCTTTTACAATGCGATTGAGGATTTCGGCAACGCCTTCTCCCGTTTTCCCTGAAGCACGGATAATATCTTCCCGCTCGCATCCGAGCAAATCGATGATTTGATCTTCCACGACTTCCGGCATCGCATTTGGGAGGTCCATCTTGTTCAGTACCGGAATGATTTCCAAATCGTGCTCCAATGCGAGGTACAGGTTCGAGATAGTTTGTGCCTGAATTCCCTGGGTAGAATCAATAATGAGCAAGGCTCCTTCGCAGGCTGCAATGGAGCGTGAAACCTCATAGGAAAAGTCAACGTGCCCGGGAGTATCAATCAGGTTGAGGATGTAATTTTGACCGTCCTGCAGATAATTCATCTGGATGGCATGACTCTTAATGGTAATTCCCCTTTCCTTCTCCAAATCCATGTCATCGAGCACTTGCTGTTTCATGTCCCGATGGCTGACCGTTTCAGTCATTTCCAGGAGACGATCGGCTAATGTGCTTTTACCGTGGTCAATGTGGGCAATAATACAAAAGTTCCTGATGTTATTCATGGGCAAATTATATCTTATGTCCTGATTTTCTTATTGTAAAAGTATATTTCAAAGTTTCGCAAAGATATTCAAATTTTGATAATGAGCGGGAAAAATTCAGCGCCATTATTGAATGGTTATTTGCCGGAGATATGCTATCTTTCAAGGGTTTCATCTGCTTGATCTTCTTCTGAAAGAATGATTTCAATGATGATTTTAAAACTCCATGTTTTTTTCGGACCGGACATATCATCTAAATTTATTGATTAAGCAGTCGTGCAATAATTGTGGTGCCTGATAATATTTTAACTTTGAACCGCCAAATCCGGAACCGATGAAATGGTTTTTGTGTTCCGGACGAATTATAGAGAAATGAAGCAAAACAATATTCTGACCGTCGTCGTCCCCGTCTATAACGAGGAAAGGAATATGGACCGGCTGGAAAAAGAACTTTCTGCATTTGTGGAAATTTCGTCCGTTCCGTCGTGCATATTATTTGTCAACGATGGTTCAACTGATGCCAGTCAGCAAAAACTGGAAGCAATGTGTGAACGGCATGAGGCGTTCTCATTTATTCAGTTCCGTCAAAACTGTGGACTCAGCGCTGCTATCAAAGCCGGTATCGATCAGGCGGAAACACCGTTGGTCGGTTATATCGACGCCGATTTGCAAACCACACCGGAAGACTTTAACAAACTTCTGCCATTTGCCAACGATTTTGCCCTGGTAACCGGGATACGCGTTAACCGGAAAGACAGCTTTGTGAAGAAACTGTCGTCGAAGCTGGCTAATAGCATCCGCCGCTCAATTACGCATGACGGCGCTTCTGATACCGGTTGCCCGCTGAAAATAATGCAAACACCGGTTGCCCGGAAAATTCCGTTTTTCGACGGAATGCACCGTTTTCTGCCGGCTTTGATTCAGTTGGAAGAGGGAATCGTGAAAGAAGTACCGGTTCGTCATTTCCCGCGAGTTGCGGGCGAATCGAAATTTCATTTGTGGAACCGCCTGGGAGGCCCGTTGAAAGATTTGTTTGCCTACCGCTGGATGAAAAACCGTTACATCCGTTACGAAATTAAGAAGCGCGGTTGATGGGAGATAACTTTTTGATATATAGCGTAGGTTTTCTGGCTCAGATACTTTTCTCCGGCCGGATGATTATTCAATGGTTTCGCTCCGAAAAAGCGGGCAAACCGTTGTCACCTACCATTTTCTGGCAGTTGAGCCTTTTTGCATCCATGTTGCTGTTCATCTACGGAGTGCTGCGAAGAGATTTCGCCATTGTCCTCGGACAACTGTTGGTCTATTTCGTTTATATCCGGAACCTGCAATTGAAGAACCGGTGGAAAACTATTCCGTTGATTTTACGATGGATATTTTACGTTCTTCCGGCCTTCAGTCTTGGTTACCTTTTTTCCGGGGCACCGAATAATATTCGTGAAATACTTGGAAACGATGATATATCGGTTGGCTTGTTGATTTGGGGTAGCGCCGGACAATTGATTTTTACTTTTCGGTTTGTTTACCAGTGGATTGATTCCGAAAGGCAAAACGAATCGGTATTATCCAATACTTTCTGGATTATCAGTCTGGCGGGCTCGTTAATGATATTCAGCTACGCCATTTTTCGCCTCGACCCGGTTTTGTTCCTTGGACAGTTAACCGGAGCATTCGTCTATTCACGTAATTTGTTGCTGGGATTGAATCATCCCGGTTTTTTGAGCCCGATCATCAGGAAAGCGGCCGCACGACTAAAGAAACGATCATGAGCAGAGAGAACCGTCAACTTTTAGCATTGCTGGTGATTACCTTTTTCGCCTTTATGATTCATAACGGCGTTCTGGATGCTAACATCATGGAGGCCAGGAATCTGGTAACAGCCCGCGAAATTTTGCAACACCACAACTGGCTGGTGCCAACCATGAATGGTGTGTTGCGATTGGAAAAACCGCCTTTGCCAACCTGGATTGCCGCCATTATGATGCAACTTTTCGGGCAGGACAGCCTGGCGATTTTACGTATTCCTGCAGCCCTTTCTGCCATGTTGCTGGTGTTTTTCCTTTTCAAGTTAACAAAAGAACTGACACGCGACGAGCACCTTCCCTTGTTGGCCGGTGGAACCGTTGCGACCAGTTTCTATATATTTTTTATGGCCCGGACCATAACCTGGGACATTTTCTGTCACAGTTTTATGCTGGGTGCCATTTGGATGCTTTACCGTGGCTGGAACCGAAAGGAGCAGGCCTGGAAAGAGTTTACATGGGCCGGTGTGCTAATGGGCTTGTCATTCCTGAGTAAAGGACCGGTTTCGTTCTTTGCCTTGTTGTTGCCTTTCCTCATTGCATTTTTTGCTAGTTACGGTTTCAGCGGTGCAAAAATGCAGTGGAAGCCATTGATGGTTGCATTGGGTATTCTGCTTGCTTTCAGTACGTGGTGGCCTTTGTATATCTATTTTCAGCACCCCGAATTTTCCGCTTATGTAGCAGAAAAAGAGTCGGCTGCGTGGATGAACCGCAGTGTGCATCCGTGGTACCACTACTGGAGTTTCCCTGTGCAGTCAGGAATATGGGCACTACCCGCTGCGGCTGCCGTGGTTATTCCGTATGCACGGAAAAAAATCGGGCAGTTTGGTAATTACAAGTTTCTGGCACTTTGGGTTTGGGCCGCTATCATTCTGCTTTCTTCATTTCCTGAAAAGAAAGAGCGCTACCTGATGCCGGTACTGATTCCTTTGGCGCTGATAACAGCCTACTATTTCCGTTATCTGATGCACGCTTTCAAGGAGAAGGAGTACACGAAGGCCGATAGTATATTGTATTCCATTCAGGGTTACCTTGTTGGGGTGGTGAGCTTCGCACTGCCGTTGGCCGTAATATATCATAATTACCAGTATCACGATGGCTTGTCAATTGGATTGCAGATAATCATATTGGTTGTTTTCTGGGCTATTGGTGGATATATTGTGAGGAGTACCTACCGGAAAAAAGCCTTCCGCTTGTGGAGTGGAACGGTTGTGATGATGCTTGCTTTTTGTTTGCTGGTGATTCCCTCGGCACGTAATTTCTTTCAAAAGAATCCGGATTACCGATCCTATAACGATCTACGCCATATGGAGAAAGTGCAGAACATGCCTTTCTTCTTCAACGGTCCTGTACCCGGAAAATTTATCCAGGTGGTTTGGAGTAGCGGACACCTGATTCAGTACTGGGATACATCGGATGCGACTGGAACCCCGGTTGCTACGCCATTGGTGGTGATGACGCACGAGCCTCCGCAGGAAGTTTTCAACGAAAGTTTCCGGGAGAAGTACGATTTTGAGGAGTTGGGACACTACGATCTCGACATGAAGAAAAAAGATGGAATTAAAATATTTTCGAATTATGTAACCATAGTTCGGATGAAACAAAACATGCCGTAATGCAAACTGTTTTAGTTACCGGATGTGCCGGTTTTATCGGTTCACATCTGTGTGAAAGTCTATTAAATAAGGGATTCCGGGTCATCGGGATCGATAATTTTGACCCGTTTTATAGCAGGGTGGTAAAGGAGCAGAATTTGCTCAACTTCATTGGTCATCCTTATTTTTCATTTGTGGAGTTGGATCTCGCCGACAAAGATGATTTGGCGACCTTTATGAGTGATAAATCTCCGGATGTTATTGTTCATCTGGCTGGAAAAGCAGGTGTGCGGCCGTCGATTGACGATCCGGCAGGTTACATTCGTGCCAATATTACTGCGACACAAAATATTCTGGATATCATGAAAGAGAAAGGTATCCGGAAAATGGCGTTTGCTTCATCGTCGTCGGTGTACGGAAATTGTCCGGAAACTCCTTTCCGGGAGGATATGGACGTTTCGAATCCGGTTTCGCCTTACGCTTTTACCAAGAAGAGTTGCGAACTTATCAATTATACTTACCATCACCTTTATCAGCTGGATATTCTGAATATGCGGTTTTTCACGGTGTTTGGTCCGCGGCAACGCCCCGATTTGGCTATCCACAAGTTTACCCGCTTGCTTCGGAATAATGAACCGATTCCTATGTTTGGTGATGGAGGAACGGCACGAGACTACACTTTTGTGGCCGACACGGTTGCCGGTATCGAGTCGGCGATTGATTATTTGTTGGAACACGAGAATGTTTACGAGACGGTGAATCTGGGGAATAACCAACCGGTGCTGTTGCGCGACATGATTCAGACAATCGCTGAGGAAGCAGGTGTCGAACCCGTCATCAACCAATTGCCCATGCAGGATGGAGACGTGAATATTACATATGCCGATATCTTCAGGGCGAACCAGCTGTTGGGTTACCAGCCAAAAACTTCTTTCCGGGAAGGTATTAAGCAATTCCTCGCCTGGTATGATGAGGTTCATCGTGACGACTAATTTAGAACGCAACGAACTTTCGTTTTTTCGGGTTTTAAGCCTGAATGGCTTAGCTTTGATGCTTTATTTTAGAGCTTAGAGTAAACTTACAAAGCGTATGAGATCGAAGAATACCAGAATGATTGTTACGGCTGGCTGGGTCTCGGTTATCGTTAATCTGGTGCTGTTCGCCTTGAAGTACTGGGCTGGAATTGTATCCGGTTCGATTGCTATCGTGGCGGATGCCTGGCATACACTCTCCGATTCGGTTTCTTCCATCATTGTTATTTTCGGTGCAACACTGGCCGGCAAGCCTGCCGATGACGAGCATCCTTTCGGCCACGGTCGTGCCGAGCACATTGCTGCCGTGATTATTGGGGTGCTGTTGGCTATCATCGCGTTTGAGTTCCTGCTGCAATCGGTCGATCGACTCCGGTCGCATACAGCTGTGCACTACGGAATGGTGGCGAAAGTTGTAACCGTTGTATCGATTTTGGCTAAAGAAGGCTTGGCTCAGTATGCTTTTGGGGTGGGCAGAAAAGCTCAATCGTCGGTACTAAAAGCCGATGGCTGGCATCATCGCTCCGATGCATTGTCTTCCATCATCATTCTTGTCGGTATTTTCCTCGGAGGTTATTTCTGGTGGATTGATGGTGTACTTGGAATTTTGGTGGCCATATTGATTGCCTATACCGCTTACGAAGTCATGAAGAATGATTTTAGCCTGCTGCTTGGTGAGAGTGCCGATCCGACCATGATAGCTCAAATCAGGGAACTGGTTGATGCAAATGTAGACAGGGAAGTGTATCCGCATCATTTTCATATGCACCGGTACGGACATCATACCGAATTGAGTTGTCACATCAAACTGCCGCCGGAGATGACGCTGGATGAGGCGCACCATATCTGTTCCATCATCGAAGATGCCATTGAAAAGGAACTGGGCATCATGACGACGATTCATCCGGAACCTCTCACCATGTCGAACGAGGATTAATTTTGGCTATAATTCTGCGGTTTCCGGTTGAAAGTGAAGATTGAAAACCACAACTTCCGGCGTGTTTCCAATACGCACGGGGGGTCCCCAGGAACCGAATCCTGAAGAGACATAGATATTGGTTTTGTCCTTTTTCAAAAATCCCCAACTGTCTTCAAAAACTGCCTGTGTAATGTAGTTGAGCGGCCACATTTGCCCGTCGTGGGTATGGCCCGACAGGTGTAAGTCGACTCCGGCTTTGGCAACTTCTTCCAGATTGAACGGCTGGTGGTTCAAAACAAACACCGGGTTATTCATATCAACATTCTCAAGTAAGTCCGGCAACTCTTTTCTTCCGCCATCGCGGTTACGTGCCGATAAATCGTCTCTGCCGACAATTTGAACACCATTAGGAAGCGTAATAATCTGATCGCGCAATACATTAATGTTGATGCTTTCCAGGTAGGGTAAGGTCTCTTTTATTCCGCCAATGTATTCATGGTTTCCCGGAATAGCGTACATGCCCATACGCGGCTTAATTTCCTGAAGATGTCTGCCAAGTTTTTTTCGTAGTACCGGAGCAATATCTCCATCCACCATGTCGCCACATAGCAACACCAAATCGGGTTGTTGCTGATTGATGATGTCAACCAATTTTTGTTCGCGTCGCTCTCCAATCAAAGCTCCCAGGTGAATGTCGGAAGCCATCAGTACTTTCATATCCGGAGCACCGCTAACTTTTTTCGGTATAGTAATCGAAATCTGTTTCACCCTTGTGTGCAAAGCATTCAGGTGTCCGAAGAAAACAACCAGGGCTACCAATGCGAATACGGTGATGCCGGTCCAAAGCCGCAGATTCCCGGGGTTGCTTTTTAATACGGCGGGAACGATGTGGAAGAATTTATCCAGTAGGCGAATAATGTCGATAAAAAGTGTGGCGATAAACAGGTACAGCATGAATGACAGCCAGAATGCACCAATGCGGTAAATCCATTCACCGGCTAAGCTCGAATGCGTGTGCTCCAGAATTTCCCCAACGATGAAAGTGGAGGCGATTACCCAGAAAAGTATTTTGTATGCGGTCTTGAAATTCCCTGTCGACTGAAAGGCCATTAGGCCATGAACGTAGATATAATAGTTGACCAGAAAGTAGACCAAAATGACGGTTCCGAAGAAAATGGCAAACTGCATGTTTCGCATATTTAAGATGGTATATCGTTCAATGAAAGATTAGCGGCAGACCTTTTTATGTTTTAATGCCGTAATGGGATTAACGAAATTAACCTTTTTTTGTTGATGATAAGCCGATTGTTTCCTGTTTACGCTTTTTCAATCTAGCTTCCTGCTTCATGCTTGTTTCCTCTCATTTTGTTTATATTTGTCAGGCAAGCGGAAACCCGTATCCGGATATGAAAAAATACATTTTACCTTTACTTGTGGTGCTTCTGGCAGTTGTCGTTTCCTGTAGCGAGGCGGACAGGTGTTACGACTCCACAGATACATACCTCGTCGCAAAATTCATCGATAGTGATTCGACTACCATTGATTCGTTGTTGATTTGGGGTGTTGCCAAGAATGATACCGGATGGGTACGTGATACGCTGCCTTCTGTATCCAAGCGTTATCCTTTACCGCTTTCGCTTGAACATGATTCCACAGCATTTGTCTTGTTCGTGAATGGTGGAGCTGACACGCTTTATATTTATCATACTATGCGAATGAAACTGGTATCGGAAGCGTGCGGCTTTGCTCCCTATTACGAACTGAAAGGTTTCTCATATACATCCCGCATCGATTCGGTCAACGTTTCGGATCCAGAGGTGGGACCCACATCTATTGATAAGCCCAATAATGAGGAAAATATTACTGTATATTTCAATTTGCCTGATAACACTCAGTAGCCCGCTGAAGGCACTGGCTCAGGAGAAACAGAATGCGGATGTATGGCGCTACGAAGGACCCCGCATCGGGGTTGACTTGTCGCGGTTCGTTTCCACGTATCTGCAATCGGCTGATCGTTGGGGTTGGGAGTTACAGGGCGATATTCCGGTTAAAGGATATTGGTTTCCTACGGTAGAAGTAGGTATGATGGGGTTGAATGATCGTCGGGATAATTTCCACTACCAGGCGAACGGTGTTTATGGCCGGTTGGGAACCGATTTCAACATTTTGCGTTATACTAGTCTCGATGACGGCGATTTGGTTTTTATCGGTTTGCGCTATGGATATAGCCGTTTTACACAACAGGCCGATGGTGTGAAGTACTCCAACTTTTGGGGCGACTACACAACTTCTATCCCGAAAAGAAATATGAATGCGCACTGGGGTGAATTTGTATTTGGAATGAAAGGTGAGATTTTTAAAAACTTCTTCCTCGGGTGGTCGTTGCGGGTAAAGTTCATGGCCAGCAAGACGAAGGACCCGAATATGTCACCTTATATCGTACCCGGGTTTGGAAAAACCAATGTGGATATTCCCATGGATTTTTCATACGGTATTTACTACCGGATTCCATTGTGGAGGACGAAGAAGATGCCTAAGGCACCCAAAATGGAAGGAGCCAAGCACATCGACGAATCAGCTACGCCGGACAACAACCAGAATAATCAGCAGAACGGCAGCAACTTTAGAAATCTCCGGGGTGGCCAGTCAGGAGGATTTTAATTGGCGTTTTCATTCGGTCGGAATCCCAGGATAACACGGTTTTTCAGCAATTCCTCGAAAAACGGCATGGCCTGTTGTAAAAGTGATTCCGGCAACACACTCGAAATTTTTTCCGCAGTATCCCGAATTAGCTCTTCAATGGTTTGTTCTCCGGCGGAAAGCTGCTCGATGAAATAGGCGTGAATCGCAGCCAATGCCATGAAATGCACTTTCCCGCTTTCCGGTTCGCGATAAAGTAATACAAAGTATTCCCCTCGTTTTTCTGCGGCTTCCTTTACAGGAAAAAGATGGAATGGATAACTCAGTTTTTCCAGACGGTACTCGGGGTTGAGCACCGGAATGTCATTCAGTAAACTTCCTTCATCACTTACAGGCCCTGCATCGATATCGGGCATGGTATGTACTTCAATTTCCAGCCATTCGAACCAAAGCAACTCATCGAGCCAGGGAAGTTCTATCTCCTCTGATATTTGATTCTCGATGACATAAGAGCAGAGTTCCGCAGGCAACTTCCACACTTGTGGCGTTTGGCAATCGTGCTCGAGGAAGAATCGAAATAACAGCTCATCCCATTGTTCATTTGTCAACACTTGTTGCGTGATGGGAAATGCTTGTTCGAGCGTATTTTTTACCACATTAAATACCAAACGGCGGTACTGTGGTAATGCCTCTTCACGCGAAAGCGGAAGTGCACCGTTGAGTTTGCCACTACGACAATAATCAGCGAGTCTGTTTTGGTATTGATATGTTTCAGTCTTGACTGACATGTACTTTCCTCCAGTGTTTGGTGGCAATTTTCCGAAGTTGATTCATTTCCCGCTTCAGATCGGCTGCTGCCGGAAAATTAAAATCGCGTTCGAGCAGTACGGGAACCAGCTCCATTAACGAAGCGGTGTAATCGAAGAGTTGGTATACCGGATCGATGATGGCCTCGCCGTGCGTATCGATGATCAAGTCGGGGCTCACCTTTTCATGTCCGGCCATGTGAATGTAGGCAACCTTGTCAAGCGGCATCTGTCGGATGAACTCTTTGGCATCGTAACCATGGTTGAAAGCATTGACATAAACATTGTTTACATCGAGCAATAGCTGGCAGCCGGATTCTTCTACAATTGAACTGATGAAGGTGGCTTCGTCCATTTCGGCAGCTACAGCCGTGTAGTACGATACATTTTCGATGGCGATGGGACGTTCCAGGAAATCCTGTGCTTCGCGAATGCGTCGTACCACATGTTTTACAGCGTCTTCCCGGAAGGGAATGGGCAGCAAATCGTACAAATGAGCGTTGGCGCATTTGGTGTAGGAGAGATGCTCCGAAAAGATCTCAACCTGGTTGTCATCCAAAAACGATTTCAATTCCTTCATGAAGCGGTAGTCAAGCTCTTCGGGGCTTCCCAGCGAAAGCGATAAACCATGGCAAGTCACCGGATATTTTTCGACAGCCTGCCTGATTTTCTTTCCCCAGTAACCGCCCATCCCAATCCAGTTTTCCGGAGCGAATTCAATGAAATCAGGTTGAATGACTTCTCTGTCGAGGAATTCTTCAATGATATCGCGCCGCAAGCCCAGGCCAATGTTTATTTCATTTTTCATGATGATTGCTTTTGCCGTTGAGGTTAATTCGGATCTGGAGGGAGGAATTCCCGGGAGGCATCCCAAAACGAGAAAAAACCTACCCGGAAAGTTTCTGTTTTCAGGATATTACTTACTCTTACTTTCGCCGCATTTTCCTTCTCCACATTTTCCTTCACCGGCTTTACCTTCCTTCGCTTTTTTGGCTTTCGCTTTTTCACCGCACTTGGCTTCGCTGGCTTTGCTATCACCGCATTTTCCCTCTCCACATTTAGCTTCGCTGGCCTTTCCTTTGGCGGCTTTACCTTCTTTCTTTTCAGCTTTTTTGCCTTCTTTTTTCTCTTTGTTTTCACCGCATTTGGCTTCAGCCGATTTGTCAAATGAAGCAGCCTGGGCGGCCAGTTCCGAAGTATAGCTGTTCATATCGAGCAGCGTTGTGCGAACCTGCGAACCGGAGCCAAGCGTTGAGAAACTGCTCAGGGTGGCGGCATCGGCGCTTCCCGCTGAAAAGGTTAACAATGCACCGGATACCAATGCACCGGCTAAGAATCCTGCTTTCTTCTGAAGTTTGTTTTCATTTTTCATGACACTGATTTTTAATGAATGATTAATTTCGGATAAAATTGTCTTATTAGAACGTGTGACCATTCGAAACCTTACACAACAATGTCAATTATTTTTTTCGGCGGGAAATTTCGTCTTGCAGTTTCTCGTCAATTTGCGTGCGGATGGTATCTGTCATCGGGAAGTTGATTACCCCCTTGTCGGCATCTTGTTTCAGGTGCCCTATTACCCGGTTGAGATAATTGAGCTGCCGCTCGAACCGACGACAGAATTTGCAGCTCCAGAGGTGAATGGTGAGTTGTACTCTCTCTTTGAATGTGAGCTTTTCGTGTTGTTTCCGGGATATTAAACCCGTGGCATCTTCACACGAAAGCATCGTATGATTCATCAGTTGGTTGATGGTATGTTCCGTTTTCTTTTTCATGGTTTTGCTTTCGGTGCGTTAAAACCAGTTACGTTCGATGCAGGCCCGCAGTTTCAAACGGCTCCGGTGAAGCATTGTCCAAATGTTTGACGGTGTCACGTCCATTTCCTTACACACATCTTCCGTGTCCATTTCTTCCACCACTTTTAGCGAGAAAATCGCTGCAAGTCGTGGAGGTAGCAAACTAAGGCAGTAATTTAAGATCCGCATGAATTCATTGTTGTCGTATAGATTATCTTTTTCGACGAATTCATGCTGTGGTGCATGCATTTCATCCCAGTGCCCTTTCAAAATTCCTTCCTGTCGGAAAGGAGAGCTACTGTCGGCAATGGGCTCTTCTTTCCTGACATTCTGTTTCCGGTAGTGGTCGATGATTTTGCGCTTCAGGATGGCAACTAACCAAGTGCGTTCCGAACTTTCGCCCCGAAAAGAGGATTGGTTGTGCAACGCCGATACAAACGAATCCTGTATCAAATCTTTAGCCAGGTCAGGTGAAAAAACACGCGAGACGGCAAAGTTGAAGAGATAGTCGCCATGCAGGTCGAGCCATTTTTCAGGCGAAAGTTTACTCGATGATTTTTCTTCCATAGGTTACGGTTACTGGATGAAAAACAAATCCGTTTGTCGAATAGTTGAAATAAAAAAAGGGAAACGCAGCGGTTTCCCTTCTAAAATAACCAGAAATTGGTTAGTGCAGTTACAGATCCAAGAGATCTTTAATTTTTTTCTGAATATCGGTGTTCTCCATAATTCCGGTAAACCTCTCAGCGCCTGGTCCAAAAGCATACACCGGAACCATAATTCCTGTGTGATGCCCGGTTGTATATTCACCCACAACTTTTCCGGTTGACATGTCACCTTCGTTGATGGACATGCCTCCGGTTTCATGGTCAGCTGTTACGATAATCAGGGTTTCGCCATCGCGGGCAGCATAATCAAGTGCGGCACCGATAGCTTTGTCGAAGTCGAGCATTTCTTCTACCACATAAGGCGTTTTGTTGGCATGGCCTCCCCAGTCAATCTGGCTTCCTTCGACCATGATGAAATAGCCTTTCTTGTTTTTGGTTAGGATATTCAAGGCCGTTTTAGTCGATTGGACAAGCATGTCACCGCGCTCCGGTTCAGCAGGATTGTGAACCGGGGCTGTGAGTCCGGCCAGTTTACCTGAAGTAACTCCGGTAATATCATCCATGTTGTACAGAACCTGATAGCCGTCTTTTCTCAACTCTTCACTCAGGTTTCGTCCATCTTTACGTTTTTCGAAATGGTCAACGCCGCCACCAATAAATACGTCAATGCCACTGTTGATGAAATCGGCGGCAATGGCTTCGTACATGTTACGCGATGGTTGGTGGGCAATAAACGATGCCGGAGTAGCGTGCGTGATGGCTGAAGTTGAAACAAGTCCGGTTTGCAGCCCTTTCTTTTCAGCCAGCTCGCGGATGTTGACAATGGGTTCTTTTTGCGGATTCATGCCAATCGCTCCGTTGTATGTTTTTTCGCCACAAGCCAGGGCTGTTCCGCCGGCAGCTGAATCGGTAACGTAGTTATCGGAAGAGTAGGTTTTGGAAAAACCGATGCTTTTGAAATTCTCGAGGAAAAGATGGCCACCGTTAGCTGTTAAGCCGGCGTATGCGTGGGCGAGTCCCATGCCGTCGCCAATCATCAGGATGACATTCTTCGGACGTTTCTTTCGGGTGTTTTGCTGGTAATGTTTTACGGGATAAAAATCACCACCGTTATATGTTTCCTGTAATTTCCGGTTGGCCGGATCCATGTATTCATTCTGGGCGTTACCCGTAAAGGTAAAACCGCCAATGATAAGGGCAAGCAGGAACGCTTGACGGACATTTCTCATCAGAAAGTTTCTCATTACTTTATGTTTCAGTATGGGTTCAAATTGATTAGGATATCAGGTTACTAAATTAAGGGTTTCTGTGAGAAGTTGTGTAAGGCTTTTTTGTAAAGAAAAAGCTAAATGTTTATTGAGAGTTTATGACAAAAAAAGCACGCCTAAGCGTGCTATTCTCATTTGAGTTGGGGATGAAAAAAACTAGGGATTATCTCTCATCAGAATCTTGAGGCCGCCGGTTCCGTTGGCCACAAAAATGTAATCGTCTACTGCTCTCACAAAATTGGCAGAGCCGTCGTAGTTGTAATTTCCGTAAACTTTGAATGTGTTTTTGTCGAGGACATAAACGCCTCCGGCGCCATTGGCTACATAGATCAAGCCGTGATCAATATCCACGCCGTTTGTATCTCCGTCGTGCGGATTGAAACTTTTAACTGCCGTGCCCGATACATCGTTCACATCAAACACCATCAATCCCGAAGTGCCTTTGCAGACATAAGCGAGGCCATCCTTGAGACGAACAACCGATTTTCCGTTTTCGGGGGTAATTTCCCCAACGGGGATGGTACGAACCGGGGTCAGTCCATTGTTTTCATCGAAGACTGATAGTTGCCCGACGCTGCCACCCTGTAAACCAACAATGGTGCTTCCTTCGCTATCGACGTATTTTGCCGATTCGGCACTTTTTGTCGTGCTAAGTGTGGTCGACGTCGGAGCCATGATGTTAAATGTTCCGCCCGAATTACCCGTTGCTATGTACAACTGATTGTTATCGGCCAGGTGTACACAGTTACCGGAGCTACTCGGCAGCTCAATCATTGTCATGTTATCCGTATTCAATTCGCCGTTTTCCAGTGTAAATTCGGCCAACGTTGCCGATGTGGATATTTTATATTTGTCAAGATTCCGGCTACCGACTACGTACAGTTTGGCACCGTCTACTTCCAGATGGTTAAAATCAAAATTGGTGTTCCAGTATTGCTGAATGATGGTTGGTGAGGTCGGGTCCGAAATGTCAAATACTTCAATCAAACCACTGTAATCAACCCCGTGTAGGTGCCACGATACATAAGCGTAGTGACCTTCAATGTCGACACTGGTTGCACTCAATACATTTCCGCGGTTATCGGTTGGTGCAGCCACATCGGCAATTTCGGTAAATGAAGTTACCGGATTGGAACCATATTCTGGAGCACAGCCGGTAGCTGCAAAGTATGCCGATTTGTAGGTAACCTTCGAGCCAACCACATTCGGGTCGGCCGGATTGATGGTTCCGTTAAAACGAATGTCAAGTTTGCCCGTTAAGCGAGCACCCCAGTTTGCTGAGAAACTATTGTCGATGATGAGTCCGGCATAATCGTCGCCAATTGATGCAATCGTGCCATTCATATTTTTGATACTGCCAACCCTTAAGATGGCTGAGTTGGTTTCTTCAATTTTGCTGCCTCCGTTCATGTTCAGATTGCCCGCAATTTTCAGGTAACTGTTGTTGGATGTCGTTCCGTTCGATTGCATTTGTTGCGCTTCCAGATGGCAGTCATTTACTAGTTTTGAACCGCCGTTGGTCGTCAGTGTTCCTTTTGTCGACACCATGGTACCATCGTTGTACAAATAACTGTTTACCATGATATTTCCATTCACGGTAACGGTTCCGTCGCTGATAAACTGAACGGTTCCGCCATTCACGGTCAGGCTTCCGAATGTTAATGTTCCGTGATTCTCAAAGGTTCCGTTGCCAAGGGTAAAATTATTGAAGCTCCAGTCGGCGTAGTTCACAAACTTAACAGCACCGTTAAAATTCAGGTTACTAACTGACACCGTGGCTGTGGGGTTCACAATAATCGTTCCTGTCCCCTGTAAGGATGATGCGGCAAAGGTTCCGGCCACTACCAGGGTAGCACCCGAATTAATGGTCAGGTTACCCGAAATTTTTGTGCCGGGTGAAACCAAAACTATTTTGCCGGCATCCACGGTCAGGTCACGCTTATCTGACGTCAGTTTCTGATCGAAATTTGTGTTGTTGATATCTACGGCACTGGTATAGCTGTAACCAGCGGGAAGCATGGCGGCTTTGGTCGTGCCGTTATCAACGGTCAGGGTAATGGGCGTATTGGTGTAATCAATGCGTGAAGTATTTGCTTCAGCCAGTGCTTCTTCGTTTGAGATGTATGTTGTTTTAATTTCATCTTTTTTGCATCCGGCGAACAGAATTGCTACAAAGGCAATTGTTATCACGGTGATCCTTCTCATTAGATGCTCCTTTCTTTTGTAAAATTAAAATAGCTGCAAATCTATAGTTAAAACGGAATTAAAGCGTATTAAGTGTGTTAAGGAATGGCAATTTTTTCTGTTTGACGTAGTTACGGTCCCGCGTTGTCCGAAATCCGGCAACTACCCCAATGCTTTCGGGCGAACCACCGCGTCGCTCTCTCCGGCTCTGTCGGTTTGAGGATGGTCATGCGCGGAAACGGGAATAACAAAAAAGCACGCCGAAGCGTGCTATTCTCATTTGAGTTGGGTATGAAAAAAATTAGGGATTACCTCTCATCAGAATCTTGAGGCCGCCGGTTCCGTTAGCCACAAAAATGTAATTGTCTACTGCTCTCACAAAATTGGCCGAGCCGTCGTAGTTGTAATTTCCGTAAACTTTGAATGTGTTTTTGTCGAGCACATAAACGCCCCCGGCACCATTGGCCACATAGATCAAGCCGTGATCAATATCCACGCCGTTTGTATCTCCGTCGTGCGGATTGAAACTTTTAACTGCCGTGCCCGATACATCGTTCACATCAAACACCATCAATCCCGAAGTGCCTTCGCAGACATACGCGAGGCCATCCTTGAGACGAACAACCGATTTTCCGTTTTCGGGGCTAATTTCCCCAACCGGAATGGTTCGGACCGGATTTAAGCCGTTATTTTCGTTGAATACAGACAGCAATCCAGCAGTTCCTCCCTGCAAACCTACAATGGTGTTTCCGTCGCTGTCAAAATATTTGGCGGTGAGTGCATCCCGGGTGTTGATAATGGAACCGTTGTCGGCATTAGCCGTTATAAACTGTCCACCGGTATTTCCTGTTGCCAGGTAAAGATTTCCGTTGTCGGCCAGGTGTACACAATCGCCCGAATAGCTTGGAAGGGTATAAAAGGTTGGTGCAACATTGGGCAACTCACCATTCTTTAAATCGATGATGGTGAAGGTGGCGGCTGTTGCAACATGTGCCTTGTCCGGGTCTTGTCCCCCGGTGACATATAATTTATTGCCATCCACTTCCAGGTGATTGAAATCGACGTTTTCAGTCCAATACTGACTGACGATGGTTGGAGCCGATGGATCGGTAATATCATATACCTCGATGAGGCCACCAAATTCTGCCCCGTGCAGGTGGTAGGAAACGTAAGCGTAGTCTCCCTGAATATCCACACTTGTTGCGCTTAGGGTATTTCCTCTGCTATCAATAGGAGCTTTTACGTTTGCAACCAGTGTAAAAGAATTTGCCGGGTTGGTGCCGTATTGTGGAACGCACTCGGTAGCCGGAAAGTAGACTGACTTGAATGTGACCTGCGGGCCCAACAAATCAGGGTCGGAGCTGGTGATTTCATTGTCGTAGCGAATGTCAATTTTTCCGGTGATCCGGGCGCCCCAGTTCGATTGAAACGAATTCCGGATAATGATGCCTGCATAATTGTCACTGTTGCCGGCAATTTTCCCGTTAAGGGAAATGGTACCCGCATCGGTTACCGATTGCGCTCCCAGCATCAAGATGCTGCCTCCGTTTACCGTTAATTGATCATCGATTTTCAGGTATTCGGTGGAATGGGTCAGTCCATTCGACTGCATCTTGGCGGTTTCGAAATGGCAAGCGTTGTTGAGGGTGGCACCACTATTCAGATTAACTGTTCCGCCAGTAATGAAGGTTCCCATGTTGTCGATGACACCATTGTTGTTTAAATCTCCGGCTAACGAGATTTTGCCGGTATTGACCACGCGGCCGGAGCTATTGTTATTCATTGCATCGAATGATATGATACTATGATTTTCCAGCGTGCCATTCAGGTTAACGTTCTTATCGACATTCCACTCTCCGTAATTAACCAGTTTCAATCCGGAGTCGATGTTTAAGTACTTACCCGTGAAAACACCGGTTGGATTGATAACAATGGTTCCGGTCCCGCTTACTGTTGTTCCGGCTAAATCACCTACTACAACCAACAATCCGCCATCGTTTACCGTAATGTTTCCCGAATAGGTTAATCCTTTCGGAAGTAAAACCGTTTGCCCGGAATATACGGTATATGTCGCATTACTGGATTGAATGATGACTTTGTCAAATACAGTATTGTAGATGTCTACTGCCGATGTATACGTATAATCTTCAGGTGACTCGGCAGATTTCAGCGTACCATTTCCAGTCAGCGTTATTCGCTCGTTGACGTAAGTAATCCGTTCAGTATTTTCCCTGGAAATTTGTTCTGTATTTGCCGTGAAATTGGTTCTTATTGTATTGTCTTTCGCGCATCCGGCCAGTAATAGCAGTAAGCTACTTACTAGGGCCAAAATTCTGTTCCTTCCCATTTTCAACCCCTTTCATTTGTTTCTCACTGATTCTCTCCATGATAGAGGCGAATCAAGAGGCTTTTTGTTTAAAACGAAGAAAAGTGTTATTTATTATTTTCGGATAGGATGAGAGTGTCAGTTAGATGACAGTGCAATCCAGTTGCTGATTGTTCAATCTCAATGACTCAGATAGTAATGAGGTTGATTGATATCCGTTTTTACTTAAAACGAGAAAAAAGTGTTATTTATTATTTTCGGATAGGATAAAAGTGTCAGTTAAATGACAGTGCAATCCATTTGCTGATTGTTCAATCTCGATAACTCCGATAGCTATGAGGTTGATTAATATCCGTTCGGTTTTCCAGCGGGAAACAGAAATTGCTTTAGCAAGACGTGCCGGATTTAATTTTTCGTGGGTAGAGAGATAGTGCAACAGTTTTTGTTCCTCTTCGGTGTACCGGATAAAAACGCCCCGCGGTTTCTGCTGCTTCTTCCATACTTCAAGTAAGATACGACTAGCCAGTATGTTCTGATCTTCAAATCTGACATAGGCCAGCCATTTCTGGTTTTCGTCTTTGGCGTAATGTGGCTTGTTCGGGCTCGGCGGAATATCGATTTGTAGAACCGTTTTTCCGTCAGTATGCCATTGGCGGGTTTCGAACTCAATTTCTGGTTTGCTGTATAACCTGGCGGCGGCCTCAATCATGTAATACTCCTCATCGGTCTTCACCCCGGCAATGTTGCCGTTGTCCTTCACACCAATGAGCAGTCTGCCACCATCGGTATTGGCAAAAGCGACAAGCGAGCGGGCAATTTTCCGCGAGTCGTTGATGCAAAACTTGAAATCCTGCTGCTGGTGTTCACCCTCCCGTATCATCTTGAATAAACTCGTATTCACCATGGCCGAATTTTTTGGGTTGATGGCAAGTTATTATTTTTCTGTATAAACTCCACGGCCGTTAGGTATTTTGAACAACCGGTATCCTACCGGGAAGAATGAAAATACATACGTCGATGTCATCAGCGACCCCCGCCCATCTTTACTTGTAGAGAGGGGCAATTCGGACGCAGTCCGGATGGGGTGAGTAGATAAAAAACCAGATAATGAGTGCCGCTGTTAGGTGAGGCGAAACAGGCTGAAGGCCTGAGATTCCAAAAACTGGGGGAGTGTTCGAAACAACGTTTTCTACTCATCCCAACCCTTCTCTAAACATAGAGAAGGGCTCACGTCGCTGCATATTCGCGAGGTATCAATTCCAAAGACAAACTTATTATCCTACCGGAAGACTGGAAATACCCGGACGGTGGTTCTCCCATTTTCCGCCCCTCTAAATCTCCCCATCCGGGGAGACTTTGGACCGATGACAGATTCACTACCGGAGCTTCATAGGGGGCCAGTGTCAAACTTTAAAGGTTTCCTTCGATGCTTCATGTAGGGTCTGCCGACGCTGTCCAGGCTGAAGGCCTGAGATTCCAAAAACTGGGGGCGTTGCCTTTGAGTGTTCGAAACAACGTTTTCTACTCATCCCAACCCTTCTCTAAACATAGAGAAGGGCTCACGCCGCTGCATATTAGCGAGGCATCAATTCCAAAGACAAACTTATTATCCTACCGGAAGACTGGAAATACCCGGACGGTGGTTCTCCCATTTTCCGCCCCTCTAAATCTCCCCATCCGGGGAGACTTTGGACCGATGACAGATTCACTACCGGAGCTTCATTGGGGGCCAGTGTCAAACTTTAAAGGTTTCCTTCGATGCTTCACGTAGGGTCTGCCGACGCTGTCCAGGCTGAAGGCCTGAGATTCCGGAGCTGGGGGCATCGCCCCCAGTGAAAGGACAGCAGCAACGTGGGAAGACTAAAGGGCTTCTACCAATGCTTCGGAATTGGAGCCCTACAGGCCCGGGCATTTGTCTCACTTCTACCCGTATGATGAAATATTATTTGATAAAAATCAAATAATATATGATAGATAACCAATAAAAACAAGAAAGTAATAAATAATCATCACACAAAATAAAATAAAACAACGACTATAATTATATCTAATGGAGCAGAAAAAATTAAAATCAGGTAAGCATGAAATAAAATGATGTATAGATGAATTAAATTTTAGTTTTAATACAATACTATTCGGTGGGTATCTAACGCTGTATGGTAGTTATCTAACGCTATGTGGTAGTTAACTAACGCTGTATGGTAGTTAGTCAGCGCTGTGTGGAGAGTATCATATTCTTTATTAGAAAAATAAAATAATTTTTTGTAATTTTAAGTAACCGATCGCTTTTGCGAAACATACGATAATATCACCACAAAATATATGGTCATGAATAACGAATTGAAATTGCCTTTTCACATCGGGAACGCCATCCGGGAGCGGCTGGTCGAACGGCAACTCACGGTTCCGCAGTTTGCCCGCAGGCTGGGGGTTTCGGAGCAGATGGCTCATTACATCCTGAATTCAAAGGATGTTAAGATAGGCCGGTTGTGGCAATTGTCGGAGACGCTGAATTTTAATTTCTTTACCTTGATTTCAAAGGAACGGGCCATCGAAAACCCGGAACAGGAGGAAACCACCCTTCTGAAACAGGAAATCGAGGGTTTGCACCAGCAGATTCACGACATGGAAACCAAAATTGAAACTCTCCGGGAGAGTTTGCGCCTGATTGGTGGCAAATCCTGACCCTTGCCTCTGTCTGCAACAGCGCATTCCGGCATATCGTAACGTGTAAACATAACCTGACGCATGAAAAAATTGTTTGTAATCCTTTCTCTATTGCTGGCTGGTTGCCACGCCGAAGCATCTGGCGGCAGTTTCCCGGTTCGTCTTAATTCGATTGGTTTCCTACCGGGAACATCAAAAAAAGCGACGATTATACAAAAGTGTTCCGGCTTTGAACTGAAGCGGGCAACTGATGACGAAAAGGTATTCTCGGGCGAAGTAACGGGGCCGTTTCATCAGGAAGATGTGAACCAGGATGCCTGGGTGGCTGATTTTTCGGCTTTCGCTGATACTGGTTCTTACTACCTGGAAGTGCCGGGTGTTGGACGTTCGGTAACTTTTCGCATCAGCGATGATGTATTCAGGTTTCCGTACGTGACAACCATGCGGGCTTTTTATCTGTGGCGTTGCGGCACTGCCGTGGAAGGTGATTTCAACGGACAACATTTCGCTCATGCCGCCTGTCACCTCGACGATGGCTATTGCGATTACCTGGACGGGAAAGGTGTCATCCGGAAGGGTACCAAAGGCTGGCACGATGCCGGCGACTATGGGAAATATACGGTGAACGCCGGCATTACAATGGGAACACTGTTTTTGGCGTGGGAACAGTTCCGTCCCACACTGGAAAAGGCGACGCTCGGTTTGCCGGAAACAGCTCCCGGTTTCCCCGAATACCTCGAAGAGTTGAAGTGGGAAACCGACTGGCTGCTCACGATGCAGTATCCCGATGGCTCCGGAAGAGTATCGCACAAGTTGACCCGTACCAATTTTGCCGGTTTTGTGCGGCCCGAAGACGATAAAGGGAAACGCTATTTCACGGAATGGAGTTCGACAGCTACCGCCGATTTTGTTGCGGCGATGGCCATGGCGGCCCGCAATTTCCAACCGTATGATGCCGCTTATGCGAAGACATGCCTCGATGCAGCGGAGAAGAGTTATGCCTTCCTGAAAAAGCATCCCGAAATGAAACCATTTGAGCAGGGCGATTTCACAACCGGTGCCTACAAGGGAAAAAGTGATAAGGACGAACGGTTGTGGGCTGCCGTCGAACTTTGGGAGACCACCGGCAACAAAAATTACCTCGAAGATTTTGAAAAGAGCGCGCCCTCCTTTACTCCCCGGATTGATAGCGACTGGGATTGGCAAAATGTGAAGAACCTGGCGATGTTCACCTATGCATTGTCGAAGAGGGAAGGGCGAAACCCAAAGCTTGCAGCAACTATTCAGCAGGCTATTCTGGCGAATGCCGATTTGCTGGTAGAAAAAGGAAAACAGGATATTTACGGCCGGCCGCTGGGAAGCCGTTATTACTGGGGTTGCAACGGAACGGTGGCGCGTCAGGCTGTCAACCTGCAGGTAGCCAATGCCATTTCACCGAATCGGGCTTATACTAATACGGTCGTTTCCATTGTCGACCATTTACTGGGGCGCAATGTGTATGACCGGTCGTATATTACCGGACTTGGGTACCAGCCCCCCATGCATCCGCATGATCGGAACAGCGGTTCCGATAACATTGAACAGCCCTGGCCGGGTTACCTGGTTGGTGGCGGCCGAACAGCAACGGACTGGCAGGACAAACAGTCGGACTATACCACCAACGAGATTGCCATTAACTGGCAGGCTGCGCTGGTGTATGCCCTGGCGGGATTGGTGGATCAACATTGATAAAGTACTTAAATAATGACGAAAAAACATATTGTGGTGGCTTCGCGTAACCCGGTAAAAATTGAGGCGGTAAAGCGAGGCTTTGAAAAACTTTTCCCGGGAACGGAAATTGAGATTGAAGGAGTGAGTGTTGATTCGGGAGTTTCCGACCAGCCCATGAGTGATGAGGAAACCCGCGCCGGCGCTCATAACCGGGCGGCTAATGCACGTGAGAAAGTTCCCAACGCCGATTTCTGGTTTGGTGTGGAAGGCGGAATCGAGCGGCACAACGAAGGGATGCAGTCGTTTGCCTGGATTGCTGCCTGTGCTGACGGGCAATTTGGCGAGTCGCGGACCACTACTTTTCAGCTTCCGCCCGAAGTAGTGAAGTTGGTTGAGGAAGGTCTGGAACTGGGTGATGCCGATGACCGTGTGTTTGGCCGGACCAACTCAAAGCAGGATAATGGCGCGGTAGGATTGCTCACCCATGATGCGATTACCCGCACCTTGCTTTATGAGCAGGCCGTTTGCCTGGCCTTGATTCCGTTTGTCCGGCCGGAGCTTTTCCCGGGGAAATGAGAGAAAAGAAAAGGGTCTTCCGTTCAGAAGACCCTTTTCTTTAATATAATATCGTTCGTTTATTCGTCTTTCAGTAACTCTTCCCAGTACTCCACGGCACGGCGGGTGTGGGGAATCACAATGGTACCGCCCACCAGGTTGGCCACCGAGAAAATTTCGAACAACTCTTCGGTGGTAACACCTTGTTCGTGGCATTTCTCCAGGTGATATTTGACGCAATCGTCGCAACGCAACACCATCGAGCTCACCAATCCGAGCATTTCTTTGGTTTTGGTCGACAGTGCGCCTTCCATGTAGGTGTTGGTGTCAAGGTTGTAGATGCGTTTCATCACCTTGTTGTCGGCCGAGAGAATTTTCTCGTTCATCCGGGCACGGTAATCCTGGAATTCGTCAATTAGCTTACTCATATTAGCTTATTCAGTTGGTTGTTCAACTTTTTCCACTACTTCGCCAATCAGCGTGGTTTGTGTGCTGCTGTTTACTTTCACCCGAACATAGTCGCCAAACTCCAAATCACCTTTCGGGAACACGACCATCTTGTTTTGCGAGCTACGGCCAAAATATTGCTCGTCACTCTTTTTGGAAACACCCTCGATCAGTACTTCGACAGTTTTGCCGATATCCTGACGGTTATTTTCCTGCGAAATGCGACTTTGCAAATCAATCACCTCTTTCAGTCGTCTGGCTTTTACTTCTTCAGGAACATCATCTTCATAATGCTCGTGTGCGTATGTTCCGGGACGAACGGAGTATTTGAACATGAAAGCGGAGTCGAATCGAACTTCTTCCATCAGCGAAAGGGTCTCCTTATGATCCTCTTCCGTTTCGCTGCAGAAGCCGGTAATTATGTCAGTGGACAAGCCACAGTTGGGTATAATCTCGTTGATGGCTTTGATGCGATCGAGATACCATTCGCGGGTGTACTTCCGGTTCATTTTTTCCAGTACCAGTGAGCTTCCCGATTGGAATGGCAGGTGAATAAACTTGCAGATGTTCGGATACTTCGCAATTACCTCCAGCAGTTTATTCGACATGTCTTTGGGATGCGAAGTGGAGAAGCGTACCCGGATTTTCGGGTCGACTTTGGCCACCATCTCCATCAGGTCGGCAAATTTCACCGGGCGGGAGCCTTGTTCGCGCCAGCGGTATGAGTCCACATTCTGACCTAACAGCGTTACTTCTTTGTAGCCCTTGTTAATCAGGTCCTGTACTTCGTTGATGATATCCTTCGGGTCGCGGCTTCTTTCCCGGCCACGGGTATAAGGTACAATGCAGAAAGTACAGAAGTTGTTGCATCCGCGGGTGATGGATACAAAACCGGATATTTTATTGTTCCCGATACGTTTCGGGATGATGGAATCGTATGTTTCGTTTGTGGTCAAATCGACATTGATGGCCTCTTCGCCACGGTTCACCTTGTCGAACAGGTAAGGAAGATCGCGATACGCATCGGGACCGGCCACCAAATCAATTTTTTTCTTTTCGAGCAGTTGATCACCAATTCGTTCGGCCATGCAGCCAATCAACCCCACTACTTTTTCGGGGGTTTTCTTTTTATGGCTCTGGAACAAATCCAAACGGGCATGAATGCGTTGCTCGGCATTGTCGCGAATCGAACAGGTATTTATTAAGATGGCATCGGCGTCCTGATGATCTTCGGTAAGGTCATATCCCTTCTCTCCCAATACGGCTGCCACCACTTCGCTGTCTGCCACGTTCATCTGGCAACCGTACGTCTCGATATATAATTTCTTGTTCGCCATTACGGTAAAATCAAATGAGAAAATTAGTTGGGCAAATTTACCATCATATTTTGAATTTGGACAATAAGGGTTTGTCTAAATAAGACTTAATTGTCCTTTCCTGAATCATTTTCTTTAAAAATTGGGATTTTCTTATCTTTACGACTCCGAGAATTCAATGTTGCAAATTCAAAAGTAAGTTATATGTCAGGACACAGTAAATGGTCGACAATTAAGCGTAAAAAAGGCGCACTTGATGCGAAGCGCGGAAAAATATTTACCCGCCTGATTAAGGAGATATCGGTAGCCGTGAAGGATGGTGGTCCCGACCCGGATGGCAATCCGCGGTTACGCCTGGCCATTCAAAATGCCAAAGGCGAAAACATGCCGAAGGATAATATCGAACGGGCGATTAAAAAAGCTGCCGGTGCCGATGCCGACAGTTATGTCGAGGTGACGTTTGAAGGTTACGGTTCGCATGGTATTGCTGTCTTTGTTGAATGTCTGACGGATAATAACAACCGGTCGGTTTCGAACGTACGCTCCATTTTTAATAAATACGGCGGAAGCCTGGGAACGAACGGTTCGCTGAGTTTCCTTTTCGACCGGAAGGGGATTTTCCGCATTCCTGCCGAAAATATAAACCTCGAGGAAGTGGAACTTGATTTGATTGATGCAGGAGTGGAGGATATTGAGGAAGAGGATGGCTCCATTTTATTGACTTCGGCCATGGAAGATTTCGGTAACCTGAATAAAAAACTGGAAGATTTAAACATCGAGGTGGCTAGTGCCGACTTGCAGCGAATACCCAACGACACGAAGGAGTTGGATGTGGAATCGGCCCAGAAGGTGCTGAAATTAATCGAGGCGTTGGAAGAAGACGATGACGTTCAAAATGTCTACCATAACCTCGAAATGACAGACGAACTACAGGAAGCTCTTGAATCAGAATAAATTTAAAGATTTGACAATGGCCGGAATTTCCCGGCCATTTCTTTTTCCGTTATATTTGCATCCTTAAAGAAAAACAGTTCATGAAGAGTATACTTTCAACTTTCGTTGTCCTTTTGCTCTTTTGGGGTAATGTGTTGGCACAGAAGCCGGCGCCGGTCAGCGAATATGGTCAGCTTCCGGCTGGCGATACCACCGGAGTCTGGACAGAACTCAATATTCACCAGAATCCGAAAACAGAAGAACTGCTTGAGCGTCAAATCCGGCTCAATAAGAATCGTCAAACCACGCCAGGGTACAGGGTGCAGATTTATTTTGGTTCGGGAAGTTCGGCCAGGATAAAAGCCATGAAGGTGAAGACCGATTTTCTCTCCTCGTACCCGGAAGTAAAAGCCTATATCATATACCAGTCACCTGATTTTAAAGTGCGGGTTGGTGACTTTCGCACACGGAGCGAAGCTCTTCGGTTACAAAAAAAGATGACACGGGATTATCCCAATGCGTTTATTGTGCCCGACGAAATTCAGTTTCCGGATCTTTACAGCAATTCAAGTTCAGAAAATTAAAATGCAGATTAAGCTGAGATGAGCGAGCTAATAAAACATGAGTGTGGGATAGCGATGATAAGGCTTCGCAAACCGCTGGAATACTACAAAGTAAAATACGGGACCTGGCAATACGGTTTGAATAAGCTTTACCTGTTGATGGAAAAGCAACACAACCGGGGACAAGACGGGGCAGGCGTTGTAGGTGTGAAGATTGACATGGCAGCGGGGCAGGATTACATTCATCGCCACCGTTCAGTGGATGCCAATCCGATTAAAGATGTGTTTGATAATATATTTGGCGAGTTTAATCACGCCAAAAACAATTTTCCAAACACGTATCACGATCCAGCCTGGGCAAAAAACAACCTTCCGTTTGTGAGCGAGCTCTATCTGGGGCACTTGCGCTACGGTACTTTCGGTCGAAACAGTGTTGAATATACCCATCCGGTGATGCGGCAGAACAACTGGCGTTCGCGGAACCTGGTACTGGCCGGAAATTTCAACCTCACCAATGTGGATGAGCTGTTCGACTTGTTGGTTGATTTGGGACAGCATCCGAAAGCTTATACCGATACGGTAACCATTCTTGAAAAAGTGGGGCATTTCCTTGATGAGGAGAATGAAATGCTTTTCCGCAGATATAAAAACGAAGGTTACTCCAATAAGGAGATTTCGCCGCTTATTGAACGAAACCTGGATTTGAGACAAACACTGGAGCGCTCCAGCCGCGATTGGGATGGAGGTTATGCCATTGGTGGAATTATCGGTCACGGAGATTCTTTTGTGTTGCGTGATCCATGGGGAATTCGGCCGGCTTACTATTATGCCGACGATGAAATTGTGGTGGTTGCTTCCGAACGTCCGGTTATTCAAACCGTGATGAACGTTTCCTGGAAGAGTGTTCAGGAAGTGAAACCAGGAGGAGCCTTGATTGTGAGGAAGGATGGAACCTTGTCGGAAGAGATGGTTCGTGTTCCGCAAGAACGGAAATCATGTTCTTTCGAAAGGATTTATTTCTCCCGTGGTTCGGATCGCGATATTTACCTCGAACGTAAAAAGTTGGGACATCTCCTCGCGCCGACCATCATGAAGGCTGTGGACAACGATCTGGAGAATACTGTTTTCTCCTATATCCCCAATACAGCAGAGACTGCTTTTTCCGGGATGATGGAAGGTATCCGCGACCTGCTGCTGGAGTGGAAGAAAGACAAAATTCATGCGTTGGGCGAGAATATGACGGAAGAGGAGATTTCAAAAATCATTTCCGTTGAGCCCCGTATTGAAAAGGTTGCCATTAAGGACGTGAAGATGCGAACGTTCATTACCGACGATTCCAGTCGTGATGATTTGGTTGGCCACGTGTATGATGTTACCTATGGCGTCGTGAAAAATGACAAAGATACGCTGGTGGTCATCGACGATTCCATTGTTCGGGGTACTACGCTGAAGCAAAGTATTCTGCGTATTCTCGATCGGCTTCATCCGAAGCGCATTATTATCATCTCATCGGCACCGCAGATTCGTTATCCCGATTGTTACGGAATCGACATGGCCGAGCTTGGCAAGTTCATTGCTTTTGAAGCGGCGATTACGCTGTTGCGGGAAACGGGTAAAAGCCATGTGATTGATGAAACTTATAAGAAATGTAAAGAGCAGCAGCATTTGCCGAAGGAGGAGATTGTGAACTACGTGAAGGAAATTTACCGTCCGTTTACCGACCAGGAAGTTTCCGATAAAATTGCTCAGTTGCTGAAGCCGGTAGATTGCAACGCCGAGGTGGATATCGTTTACCAGACAGTAGACAATCTCCATAAAGCTTGTCCGAACGATTTGGGCGACTGGTATTTTACCGGCGATTATCCAACGCCTGGTGGAAACAAGGTGGTGAATACTTCATTCATTAATTATATCGAAGGAATTAAAGGGCGGGCATATTAATCAGGGCCTTTTCAAAATATAAAAGAAGGATGTCATTTGGCATCCTTCTTTTTTGGCTAATACAACTATGTTTGATTAAAACTCAATGGGAATGGTATAACTTACAGAAACAGGTTTTCCCCGTTGTTTTCCCGGGCTCCATTTCTCCATACCCTTTATAATTTCAGCGGCTTTTTCATCGGTATACCCGGAGCCACTGCCTCTTGCGATTTTTGTCTCAGCAACAGAACCGTCAGTTTGAATGACAAAGCTAACGTAGGTTTTTCCTTTTAGCTTTTTCCCTTCCGATTCCGCTTTTTTAAGCATTTCTTCCTTTTGTTTTTCGATGTACTCTTTTAATGCTTCATCGCCACCTGGATACTTTGGCATATCCTCTACGATGAAGAATACCGTGCCATCTTTCTTCGCATTGTTACCAGCTTGCTTTGAAACAGCTGGAGGTGGTGGAGGCGGTGATGGCATTTCTGTTTTGGAAGGTTTGTTTACAGGATCAATTGCGATAACAGTTTTTTCCATCCGAAATTTTGGGTTATTTTTTTTCGCGGAAACCTGTTTGACAATTGTTTTGTAACCTACAAAAGAAATAACCAACTCACATCCATTTTCCGGAATCTCGAGTGAAAACTCTCCCTTCATATCTGCTACAGTACCTTGGGTTGTATTACGGATTACCACCGATGCACCAGGCATTGGTTCGCCATTTTCATCAACCACTGTACCATGAATCCTTTTTGTGGGTACAATAGAAGTAGTTTCTTCCGTCGTTGGCGTAATGCTATCCTGTGTCGGAGCTGCCTTCTGAAATTCAGGTTCGGCGAATGCCACCAGCATAAAAGCCAGGACGGGAATCCCCCAAGCCATGTGGAACAGCTTCTTTTTCGATGTTTTTTGTCTTTTCATCATGTTTAAACGGGTTGGGCCAAGGGCAAAATTCAGATTGTTGGTGATTCCAATGACCTGCATGCCCATTAGCTGATTAACTAATAAAGCCTGGTACCTGACGGGTGAGTGGCCCCGGGATATCACACCTTGATCGGCCAGGTACTCGTGATTTTGTTTGATTGCCAATTCAATAAACCAAATGAATGGATTGAACCAGAAAATGACTGTCAACAGTTCTATAATCAGCAGGTCGATCCAATGGCGCTCACGAATGTGCACTTGTTCGTGAGAAAGTATTTCATTGATTTCGTCCTGTTTAAGGTATTTCGGATTGATGAGTATATGGTTGAAGAATGAAAATGGCAGTGCGTAGTTGTCATTTTCATGAATGTAATAACCATCCTGTATTTTGGGCTCTGACGAATAGATAATCTGGAGTGGCTTCCACGTTTGGATAAGCAACCGTAATGCGAATAGTACTGCTCCGGTTAGGTAGACGAACAGCAAAATCATTTGCCACATTGTTTCGTAGTTATCTGATTTGGAGCCGTCTGGTATTCCTGTACGGTTTAAAACTCCGGTTAACGTAGGTAGATGCGTTGCTGACTGCAGTGTTACAGTATAGTGAAATGGAAATGCAGTAACAATCAATGCTATCAAAACTGAGGCTAACAGATAAAACCGGTTCGCCTTAAAATGAGTTGATTGACGGAGCAGCAGCCAGTACAATAGAAAAAACAGGCTGAAGCCAACAGAGGCATGTAACAGAAAGTCAAACCAGTTTTCCATTATGAATCAGTTTTAGGTTGCTCTTTTTTTAATTCTTCTTCGGCCTGTTTCATAATTGATTCCAGGTCTTCGATATTCAATTGATTTTCGCGGGCAAAGAAGGTGGCCATTTTGGGAAATGATCCACTGAAGTAGTTTTTCAGCAGCGATGTAAATTGAAGCTTTGTGTATTCTGCTTTACTGATGGCGGGTATAAAAAGGTTGGTGTTTCCGATTTTCCGCTTTTCAACAAAGCCTTTTTTCTCCAAAACTGTTAGAACAGTAGCAACTGTTGTATAAGCTGGCTTGGGCTCATCAAATTGTTCAACAACATCTTTTACCACAGTTTCTTTCAGTTGCCATACAATTTGCATAACCTGTTCTTCAGCGTTTGTCAGTTGTTTTATTTCCATTTGAATACACTTTTACTTAAATATCTACTACAAACATAGTAGATGTATTTTTTATTTCCTACTATTTCTATAGAAAACCTACTATAAAAGTAGTAAAAGTAAGAGTAATGGTTTTTTAATTCCCTTTTTATCAGTGTGTACAGGTAGAAAAAGAAAAGCCTTCTGAAATCTTCAGAAGGCTTTAGTTATCTATGAATAGATTCAATTTCTTTTACTGGAATCTTACTTTCGGATCTTCTCCTTTTTCAACCAGTTCTTCCAAATAAGTGGAAACGTGGCGGTCGATTTTTGCATCGTACATTTCGTCGATGTTAATCATGATTCCGGTCTCTTCTACATCACCAAAATGGTCGTTTACAATGGTGCCAAAGGTTCGCATCGATGGCGAAATATTCATGTAGGCATTGATGAGCGGTGGAATATTTTCACCGTAGTTTCGTACTTCCTGCGACAGAATTTTGTATGCCTCCTGGTACTCTTTGCCTTCAAAAAGTGCATTGAGTTTTTCGATGTTACGGTGCGTTGGCATGGGATTCTTGGGGCGGACCAATTCATCCGGGTCGCTGAAATAGGTTTCGAAGAAATGAAGTATCAGGTTCCGGGCCTCGGTATTGAAATGCGTGTACATCGTCACTTTCCCGAAGAAGTACTTGATTTCGGGGTGATCAACAGTTAACGCCCCCAGTCCATCCCATAGATTGTCAAGAGCGAACAGTCCTTTGGCTCCCGCTTTGCTCGACTGATATTCGGGTTGTACAAACGAACGCCCTAACTCGATGACATGAGGAAGGTACTCATCGATGAATTTTTCGGAGAAACGGAAAAGACGCGCTGTCGCCAGTTGTACTTCGCCGTTTTCGTCACGCGGCAGGCCGGAACAATGAATATACCGGTACCCTCCCAAAATTTCTTTTCTGATGGGGTCCCATACAATCAATTGCTTGTAGGGATTATTTTCACAGGTATCGTAATCGTCAATGTCAATTTCTTTACCGGTACCGCCCCCCGCTTTCCTGAAAGTCAGCTCTCTCAATCTACCTATCTCCTTCATCGTATTCGGAGCTTCGTGATAGGTAAAAATGTAAATCTCGTTCCCGGCTTTGTTCGTCTTGCGTTGGAATTTATCCTCGGTAAGTTCCGATTCAATTAGCTCCCGTGGAACGGGAGGAATGATTTCCTTCATGTTTCGAACATTTGATTTAAGTTGTCAAAAATAAGAAATAAAAGACAGGTTATGTGTAAAGTACACTTATTTTTGAGCAATCGGTGCCATATCGTAAACCTTCGCTTTAACCCATGCTGCCCACGTATTCTGCGACTTTTCTTTAGTGAAAGTCTGCCACGGAATCGGTTCACCGAATGTGATACTTATCTCTTTTCCCCTTTGTTTGAATGTTTCGTCAGGCAAAAGAAACATTTCAATATTGAATTTCAAACCGATGAACTTGCGGAAATTAGCCAACCAGTAGAAAAATCCTGAATTTCTTCCGGAAATATGAACCGGAATGACATTCCGCTGGTATTGTATCGATTTTTGTATGAAGTGTTTGTGCCAATTTAAATCCACGATCTTTCCTTTTATTCTTCTGGAAGCCAATCCGGATGGGAAAATGAGGATTTGATCGTCAGATTCATAGGCTTCCTGTATGAGCTTCGCTGCCTTTCGCTGACTGCCGTGTTTGTTGATAGGAACAAAGACCGGGGCCAGTGGTGGTATCTTTGTCAATTCGTCTCTTACCAGGAATTTCGAGGGCCCCATTTGGTGTGTTACCTGACTGAGAAGAAGTACGCCATCGAATCCGCCCAACGGATGGTTGGAAGCAAAAATGTATTGACCTTTATCCGGGAGTTTCTCAATGCCATGAAAACTGAACTTAATCTCAAAATCGCGAATTACGGCATCGGCGAAAGCTACTCCGGTCAGATGTCCATAGTTCCGGATAATTTGATTTGCTTCCGCAATGTGCAGTTTGTAGTTCAGGTAACGGTATAAGAATCCCGGAATTCGTGACGCCAGTTTGGCACTTTTCTCCGCGATAAGCTCTTTTAGTACAATCGGTTTTAACTTTTGAACCGGTTCTCTTTGCTCCATAGAAATTGTGATTCAACTGTGGCGAAATTTACTAAAAAATTGATCGTGTGAAGAATGGTGAATAATTTAAAGCCGCGGGTAGCCGGATTTACAACACGAAGTGTATCTTTGAATTCCAAAGACAGGGAAATTTCCTCCGCATTAAAGATTTCAACAAATTCCTACTGGTTGTTAACATGGTTATGAACATTGATGTCAACAATTTGTTGACAAAATTGCTAAGTGTCTCAATGTGTCATACTTTGTCAGATAGTGTAAAAAAGATACCTTTACATGAAAATGTAGGTAATCTGGGCTATGATCTCTTTCACCAGCATATATCCTGTAAATGTTGACGGTAAAGGCCGTGTCGTGCTTCCGGCTCCTTTTAAAAAGGAGATGGGAGATGCGCTGGAAGTGGTGTATGTGGTGGAGAAAGATATTTACGATAAATGTTTGAATGTTTATCCGCTCTCGGCCTGGCATCGGAAAGTGGATAAGCTTCGCCAGCGGGTTAACATGGATGATCCGCTCCACAGTAAAATGCTTTCCCGCTATTTCGAAGAGGTGGTGAAAGTGAATATGGCTGACAATGGGCGGCTCAATATTCCTAACGAAATGCTGGAATATGCCGGAATCGGCAAGGAGGCCATTTTTGCCGGTCAGGGCGAACGCATGAGGTTGTGGGAGCCTGCAAGGCACGAGGCATCACGGATTTCCGACGAAGATTTTGTGCGGCTTTACAAAGAGCTGCTTGGTGGTCCGGCCGATAGTTTTTGATTCTTCAAATTGCTGAGTGATGAGTGAATATCATGTACCCGTGTTGTTGGATGCAAGTGTGGACGGTTTAGCGCTCAAACCGGGAGGTGTATACGTCGATGTGACATTTGGTGGTGGAGGGCACTCACGCAAAATTCTGGATAAACTGGAAGGTGGCAAATTGCTGGCTTTCGACCAGGATGAGGATGCCCGCCGAAATCTTATCGAGGATGAGCGACTGATATTCGTTCAGCATAATTTTCGGTTTCTGAAAAATTTTCTCCGTTACCATGGGATTGAAAAAGTGGATGGAATATTAGCCGATTTAGGCGTTTCGTCGCACGAATTTGATGAAGCCGATCGTGGATTTTCTTTTCGCTTCGAAGGAAAACTCGATATGCGGATGAATCAGACGGCAGAGAAAAATGCGTCATCAGTTGTGAATGAATACGAAGAGAACGAACTGATTCGGATTTTCAGAACGTACGGAGAGGTGAAAAATGCGCGGAGACTGGCTTCTCTATTGGTTAATGCCCGTGCGCTGGAACCGATTAATACCATTAGTCAATTCCTTAAGGTGATTGAGCCATGCGTTCCAACAAAAATCGAAAAGAAGTATTTGGCGCAGGTTTTTCAGGCGCTTCGGATTGAGGTAAACCGGGAGATGGACGTGTTGAAGGATTTTTTGGAGGCCATTCCTGAGGTGTTGAATCCTGGTGGACGGTTTGTTGCCATCACTTATCATTCGCTGGAAGACCGGATGGTGAAGAACTTTGTGAAGAGCGGCAAGGTTGAGGGAACGATTGAGAAGGACTTGTACGGAAATTACGAAGTACCGATGAAGGCGGTGAACCGGAAGCCAATTGTACCTGACGAAAACGAAATTAACGAGAATCCGAGGGCACGAAGTGCCAAGTTGCGGATTGCAGAACGAATATAAATATGCCCGAAAAGAACAACCGAAAGAGATACCGGATTTCGTTGCGAACCATTTTAAATGGTCGGATTCTGGAGAGTGACTGGCTGCGGAGGAACCGGTTGTTGATTTTTGTCGTGGTGGTCATGTTGCTGGTCAATATTTCCATTCGGTATAAATCGGAAAAAACAATCAGGCACATCACGGCTTTGCAGGATTCGCTCAAAGAGCTGCGCTCGGAATCGGTATCAGTCGCAGCCGAGCTGATGAAGATGAGCCGGCCTTCGGAAGTGATGGATCGAATAGAGAAAAGTAACCTGGGGCTCGAGGTCTCGAAGGAACCTCCCCGAAGATTATATGTAGATAAAGAATAGTGGTTGATGGAAATCCGGAAAACCATACTAACCCGATTTAGCCTGTTTTACGTGGCTGCGATACTTTTTGCCCTCCTTCTGATGGGCAATATTTTTATCATTCAGCAGGATAAGAGCTGGGATCAGAAAGGTCAGCGGCTTAACGTAAAAGAGGTGACGATTCCTGCCCGGCGTGGTGATATCTGCGCCGACGACGGGAGGCCTCTGGCTACGTCGGTTCCGTATTATGAGTTGCGGATGGACTTGGCGGCACCCGGGGTGAAGGCGGTTTTCAATGCGAAAGTTGATTCACTGGCCTGGTGCCTGTCTCACTTTTTCAAGGATAAATCGGAAGCGGTTTACCGGAATGAGTTACGTTCGGCTTATCGCCAGGGAGCACGCTACCATTTGCTTAATCCACGCAAAGTGAATTACCTGGAACTGCAAAAAATTGAGAAGTTTCCCATTTTGCGGCGTGGGCGAAACCGGGGTGGTTTAATTGCTGAACAGGAAAATATGCGGGTTTATCCTTTCGGGAATATGGCCACGCGCACGTTAGGCCGGATGAGTAGCACGGTGTATGGTGGTACACACGGTAGCGTAGGTTATTATGGACTGGAAGAAGCGTATGAAAGCTACCTCAAAGGTGAAGACGGTCTGGCTTTGAAACGGAATATGTCTGGACGATGGTTGTATGTAAGTAAGGAAGACCCGCAGGATGGTTACAACCTGATTACAACTATCGATGTGAATTTTCAGGATATGCTGATGCATGCCCTGAAGAAGGAGATGGTGAAGAGTCGGGCTAAATATGGGACGGCTGTATTGATGGATGTGAAAACCGGAGATATTAAGGCGATTGCTAACTATGGCCGGGACGGAGACGGTGATTTGGTTGAGGGCTACCAGAATTATGCCATAGGAAATTCCGGAAATGCAGAGCCAGGTTCGACCTTTAAACTGGTGTCGTTAATGGCGGCGCTGGAGGATGGGAAAGTGGATACGTCTACGATAGTTGACACCGGTAATGGTGTTTGGAAGTACAAAGATCGCACGGTTTACGACAGCGACTGGCGACATGGCGGACATGGAAAAATTAACATGAAGCAGGTTTTCGAGTATTCTTCCAATGTTGGGGTTGCCAAAATAATTACGAAGGCTTATGCCGGGCACGAAAAAGAGTTTGTCGATCGGATATACAGCTTTGGCTTGAATCGCCCGGTCGATTTAGGCATCAAAGGTGAAGCAAAACCATTCATCAAGTATCCGGGCGGAGGTAATGGCTGGTCGGGCGTAACGCTGGCCTGGATGTCGTTTGGGTACGAGCTGAAATTGACGCCTTTGCAAATGCTGACATTTTATAATGCAGTTGCCAACAATGGACGTATGGTGGAGCCACGGCTGGTTAAAGCGATTGAGCGAAATGGACGGGTTGTCAAGCAGTTTAAAACGAAGGTGATAAATCCGAAAATTTGTTCTTCCGAAACGCTCAGTAAAGTTCATGACATGCTGAGGGGAGTGGTGGAATATGGAACAGCCAAATCGTTAAATACCCCCAATTACGAGATTGCCGGAAAAACCGGTACGGCCCAGGTGGCTAATCAAAGTGAAGGATATTTCCATGCTTCTGGACGAATTTACCAGGCGTCTTTTGTCGGTTATTTCCCGGCCGATAAGCCGCGCTATTCGTGCATCGTGGTTATCAATGGTCCCAAAGGAGCTTATTATGGCGGCTCGGTAGCAGGTCCGGTTTTCCGGGCAATATCAGATAACGTGTATGCGAGTGATTTGCGGATGCACGATGATTTGGACATTTCGGCTTTCGCCGGAAAACAGGATTATCCCGGAGAGGTTTCGGGTAAGCGAAAAGATTTGGAGGAAGTGCTGGACGATGCCGATTTACTGCATGGTTGGTTTCACGGTAGTAGCGAATGGGCTGAAATGGATACCACCAATAACGATGTGGAACTGGAGCCGCTTCAGGTTGTTCCGGGTGAAATGCCTAAGGTAACCGGAATGGGCGCATCGGATGCTGTTTATCTGTTGGAAAACAGGGGGCTGCGTGTTTCAATAACCGGACGGGGGAAGGTGGTCGCTCAATCGATAAAGGCTGGCACCAAATATCGCACCGGTCAATCAGTGGTTTTAAGATTAAGAGAGTAAATGAAGAATTTAAACGAAATATTGTCTGGATTAAGCGGACTGGAAGTGACGGGATCTAAGGATATCTCGGTTACCGGAGTCGCTTTTGATTCACGTAAAGTGGAACCGGGATTTTTGTTTGTTGCCGTTCCCGGAACACAGGTGGATGGCCATCAGTTTATTGATAGTGCCATCGCTGACGGGGCAGTGGCAATTGTTTGTGAAACGATGCCGGAAAAGCCAAGTCCGGATGTGACATGGATTCAATGCGAAAATTCGGCCTTGACACTGGGTGAAGTTGCTTCCCGGTTTTTCGGGGAACCTTCAGCACAAATGAAGGTGGTAGGCGTAACCGGTACAAACGGTAAGACCACCATTGCTACGTTGCTGTATCAGCTGTTCGGAATGCTCGGTTACAAAACAGGTTTGCTGTCGACCATTTGCAATTATGTGGATGATAAAAAACGGCCTTCGACACATACCACACCCGATCCGGTTCAGATTCATGAATTGATGGCGGAGATGGTGGCGGTTGGCTGTAATTATTGTTTTATGGAAGTCAGTTCACATGCCATTCATCAGCAACGTATTGCTGGTATTCAGTTTGATGGCGGAATTTTTACGAACCTGACGCACGATCATCTCGACTATCATAAAACATTCATCGAATACCGTAACGCCAAAAAGTTGTTCTTCGATGGATTGAACAAAGGATCTTTCGCTCTGACGAATGCCGACGATAAAAACGGTATGGTGATGCTTCAAAATACAGCTGCTCAAAAATTGACATACTCCATGCGTTCGCTGGCCGATTTTCGGGTAAAAGTGCTGGAAAGTCATTTCGATGGCATGTTGTTGAGTGTTGATGGAACGGAAGTTTGGTCGCATTTCGTTGGTAATTTCAACGCCATGAATTTACTGGCGGTATATGGTACGGCTGTTTCGCTTGGCGCGGAAAAAGTGGAAGTATTGCAGCAAATGAGTCTGCTGAAGTCGGTTGATGGTCGTTTCGAAATTATTCGATCTCCGCTGGGCGTTTTTGCCATCGTCGATTATGCGCATACGCCCGATGCGCTGAAGAATGTGCTTTCATCGATTAACGAAATTCGTACCCGGAACGAAACGCTTTTCACGGTAGTGGGAGCCGGTGGCGATCGGGATAAGACGAAACGTCCGGAAATGGCCCAGGAAGCCGCGTCAGCCAGCGACCGCGTTGTGCTAACGGCTGACAATCCGCGTTCAGAGGACCCGGAGGAAATTATTGCGGATATGATGAAGGGTGTGGAAGCGCACCAAAGAAATAAAGTGCTGGCCATTTCGAACCGAAAAGAGGCAATTCGCACAGCGGCCATGATGGCCCGGCCGGGCGATATTATCCTGGTGGCCGGAAAAGGACACGAAACATACCAGGAAATTAAAGGTGTAAAACATCATTTCGATGATCGCGAAGTTATTCGGGAAATATTCGGTGTAACCGGACAAAACTAATTTGATATGCTCTATTACCTGTTTAAATATCTTGAATCGCTGAATTTTCCCGGTGCGGGGATGTTCGAATATCTTTCGTTCCGGTCGGCACTGGCAATTATTACAGCCTTGCTATTTTCCACTTTCGTGGGAAAGAAAATCATCCGCATTTTGCAACGCCAGCAAATTGGGGAGGAGATTCGCGACTTAGGACTGGAAGGGCAGCTGCAAAAGAGAGGAACGCCTACCATGGGCGGGATTATTATCCTGTCGTCGTTGCTGGTACCGACACTTTTGTTTGCGAAACTGGATAATGTGTACATCCTTCTGATGATCATTACCACAGTTTGGCTCGGAATCATCGGTTTTGTTGACGATTACATCAAGGTTTTTCTGAAAGACAAAGAAGGACTGGCTGGTAAGTTCAAAATTCTGGGACAGGTGTCTCTGGGATTGATTGTTGCAGCCACGCTTTATTTCAGTAAAGATGTCGTGATTCGCGAAAGGGTAACGAATCCTAACGGGCAGGTAAAGACGGAGATTTTGGTAAATAGCATGACCGGTGAGCAGGAAGTTCGTCAGGTAACCCGCGATGTAAAATCGACTAAAACCACCATCCCGTTTGTGAAAAATCACGAATTCAATTATAAGTGGCTGGTTTGGTTCATGGGGAATAAGGCTTCCGAGTGGGGCTGGATTGTGTATGCGCTGGTCATCATTTTCATTATAACGGCTGTATCGAATGGAGCGAATCTCACCGATGGTCTGGACGGACTGGCGACGGGAACTTCCGCGATTAGCGGAACGACGCTCGGGGTGTTTGCCTACCTCAGTGGTAACCTGATATATGCCGATTACTTGAATATCATGTATATCCCGCAGGTCGGTGAACTGACGGTCTTTATGGCGGCCTTCATTGGTGCGGCGATTGGATTTCTCTGGTACAACTCTTTCCCCGCACAGGTTTTTATGGGCGATACGGGAAGTCTGGCCATGGGAGGCATTTTGGCAGTGTTTGCCATTATCGTTCGGAAGGAAATTCTGATTCCGCTGTTGTGCGGTGTTTTCCTCGTCGAAAACCTGTCGGTGATGATTCAGGTTTCTTATTTCAAGTATACTAAAAAGAAATACGGTGAAGGGCGCCGGGTATTCCTGATGTCGCCGCTTCATCATCATTACCAGAAAAAAGGTATTCCTGAAGCCAAAATCGTTACGCGGTTTTGGATTATTGGGATTTTACTGGCTGTACTGACCGTGGCAACTTTGAAAATGCGTTAATCATGGCCCGGAAAAAACTGGTCATATTGGGCGCAGGCGAGAGCGGAATCGGTTCTGCTATTCTCGGTCAGAAAAAGGGTTTTGATGTATTCGTTTCGGATAGTGGAACGATTAAAAATAAATACAAAAGCGTTCTTTACGAGAATGGAATCCGGTGGGAGGAAAAGCAGCATACCGAGGCTGAAATCCTATCGGCTGATTTGGTGATGAAAAGTCCGGGTATTCCAGAAAAAGTACCGTTGGTGCAGAAGCTTATGGAAAAGGGAGTGCCGGTCATCTCGGAGATCGAATTTGCCGGAAGGTACACGCAGGCAAAAACCATCTGCATTACCGGAAGTAACGGGAAAACAACCACTACGCTGCTCATTTACGATATGATGAAACGAGCGGGACTGAATGTGGGCGTTGCCGGTAACATGGGAAAAAGTTTTGCCTGGCAGGTGGCCGAGGAAGATTTCGATCTGTATGTGATTGAGCTTTCCAGTTTTCAGTTAGACGGGATGTATGAATTCCGCGCCGATGTGGCAATTTTGCTGAACATTACTCCCGATCATCTGGACCGCTACGATTACGAGATGCAGAATTACGTAGATTCGAAGTTCCGCATTTTGCAGAATCAGCGGCCGGAAGATTATTTCATCTATTGTGCCGATGACGAGGTCATTACATCCGAAATTGAAAAGCGGGAGATCGATGCACAAATGATTCCATTCTCCATAAAAAACAAACTGGCCTTTGGGGCCTGGATTGAAAATAACGAACTAAAAGTTAGCATTAATCATAATTCATTCGCAATGTCCATATTCGATTTGGCTTTACAGGGAAAACACAACACGTACAACAGCATGGCGGCAGGCTTGTCGGGAGTCGTTTTCCGGTTACGAAAAGAGAAGATTCGCCAGTGTCTCACCGACTTTCAGGGAGTGGAGCACCGGCTCGAACGCTTCATCAAAGTACATGGTATCGAATTCATCAACGATTCGAAGGCCACCAATATCAATTCTACCTGGTATGCGCTGGAAAGCATGAGTACGCAGGTGGTATGGATTGTTGGCGGTGTTGATAAAGGCAATGACTATTCGATGTTGTACGATTTGGTCAAAACCAAGGTGAAAGCCATTGTTTGCCTCGGGAAAGATAACCGGAAAATAATCGAGGCGTTCGACTGCATTGTGAAGGATATTATTGATACTGATAATATGGAAGAAGCGGTTCGGAATTCATATTTCCTTGCCGGTGAAGGCGACACCGTTTTGTTGTCTCCGGCTTGTGCCAGCTTCGACCTGTTTCAGAATTATGAAGAACGCGGCCAGATGTTTAAGCAGGTCGTACGAAACTTATAACGGGATTGTAAGATGGGATTTGGCATTTATCGGAAATATTTCAAAGGCGATAACATCATCTGGATGGTGCTGGTAGCACTCTCCATTGCTTCTATGCTGATTATTTACAGCTCGACGGGAGCACTGGCTTTTCGTGTAGCAGGCGGAAATACCGCTCACTACCTGATTCGCCAGACGTTGATGCACTTGCTCGGATTTGGAATTATCCTGGTAATGGTCAATATTATTCCCGTTAAGTTTTACAACCGGACAGCGAATTTAGGTATGCTAACTGCGTTCTTTTTCATCATCATGGGATTGGTTTTTGGCCGGGCCAGTGGTGGAACAGGGCGTACTCTGCCGCTTGGGTTTATTTCTTTCCAGCCAGCCGAGTTGGCAAAAGTGGCTTTGGTTATATGGGTGTCCCGAATTCTGGCCAACAATCAAACCAGTAAGGAGAGCCTGAAAAAAGCGTTTGGCAAAACACTGTTGGGGGCAGCCGCCATTTGCGCCCCGATTGCCGTAGCAGATTTTTCAACTGCCGGGTTGCTTTTTACCACGGTGGTCATCATGATGTTTGTCGGACGGGTGCCTTTAAAATACATGATGTTACTTGCTATGGCCGGAGTAGCGTTGGTCGCAATGCTGTATTTCATAGCGCCGCATCTTCCCGATGGCGGTCGTTCCGGTCGTATCAAAACGGTGCGGGCCCGAATCGAACGCTATATACATGGCGATAAACGTTCCGAGAAAGGATTAACGCAGGCCGACTTTGCGAAGATCGCCATTCACCGCGGTGGATTTGGCGGTGTAGGTACCGGAAACAGTACGGTAAGTAACTTCATGAGTGCAGCGTACAACGACTTTGTTTATTCCATTATTGTTGAGGAATATGGAATGTTTGGCGGAGGCGTTATCTTGTTATTCTACATCATGTTGCTAACTCGGGGAGGAATCTTGCTGAAGAAGAGTAACCGGACATTCCCGGCTTTTTTGGCTACCGGAATAACGGTGCTACTGTTTCTGCAGGCCATGATTAATATGGGAGTATCGGTGGGCATTTTACCTGTAACCGGACAACCGTTGCCATGGATAAGCTGGGGAGGAACATCCCAGCTGTTTACGGCGATTGCTTTTGGACTATTGCTGAGCGTGAGCTCTCAAAATAATAAAGAACGGCGGGAGGAAATTGAACATAAATTCCACTCGACGGAAGATCTGCCCGATGAGGATGTACAATTGAGAGAAGAGACCGTGTAATATCCTGTCGGGAATAAGTTTTTTGAATCAGAAGAAAATGAAAACATACAAATTCATCATTAGCGGAGGCGGAACCGGCGGACATATTTTCCCTGCCATATCCATTGCCGACGGACTGAAAGAACGTTATCCTGATTGTGAGATTTTGTTCGTGGGGGCAGAACACAAGATGGAAATGGAGAAGGTTCCGGCGGCGGGATATGCTATCGAAGGTTTGCCTGTGGCTGGTTTTCACCGGGGCGAGATATGGCGCAACCTTTCGTTCCCATTTAAGCTGCTTCGTTCGATGATGAAGGCCCGTAAAATTGTCACTTCTTTTCGCCCCGATTGTGTCATCGGAGTGGGTGGTTATGCTAGTGGACCGGTGCTTCGGGTGGCCACCAACAAGGGACTGCCAACGGTTATTCAGGAGCAGAACTCTTTTGCGGGCGTGACGAATAAAATTTTGGCACGTAAGGTCGATAAGATTTGCGTTGCCTACGATAAAATGGAGCGATTCTTTCCGGCCCCAAAGATTGTTTTTACCGGAAATCCGATACGGAGCAATCTGGTGGAAGGGAAGAAGAATATTGAGGAGGCGATGGAATTTTTTCAGTTGGAAGAAAACAAATCGGTTCTGTTGATTGTCGGTGGAAGTTTGGGAGCCCGTTCCATCAACGACAGTTTGATGGCGCAGTTTGATGCATTGAAAGAATCCGGAATACAGGTGATCTGGCAGACCGGAAAATTCTATTATAAATCCATCAGCGAAAAGCTGGAAGGGAAACTTCCCGGCCATATTCACCTGATGGAATTCATCCCGCGAATGGATTTGGCTTACGCAGTGGCTGATTTGGTCATCTCACGAGCTGGCGCGGGAACGATCTCTGAACTTTGTCTGGTGGGCAAACCGTCCATCCTGGTTCCGTCGCCCAATGTGGCAGAGGATCATCAGACCCGAAACGCCATGGCGTTGGTAGAAAAAGAAGCGGCCGTATTGGTTAAAGACAGCAAAGCAAAAGAGAAACTGGTTCCTGAGGCTTTGAAGTTGATCACTGACAAGCCCCAACTGGAAAAACTGGCAGCGAACAGTACAAAAATGGCTTTGCCCAATGCGACCCGCGATATTGTAGAGGTTATTGCTGAATTGCTCGAAAAACGAGAATCATGAATCTGGAGAAGGTACATAGGGTTTATCTGCTCGGTATCGGAGGCATTGGAATGAGTGCCCTGGCCCGTTATTTCCGTTTTCACGGGAAAAGGGTAGAAGGATACGACCGTACCGAAACGGAACTGACCCAAGAGTTGGTTGAGGAAGGAATTTATGTCCATTATGAGGCCGATCTGAGATATGTACCGCCGTTTAACGATTTAGATAACACACTGGTCGTCTATACACCGGCCATTCCTGAGTCGAACATCGAGTTGCAGTTCTTCCGGAAAACCGGAACGGCAATGTACAAGCGTTCGCAGATACTGGGTATAATCGCAGCCGAGAGTCAGTGTGTAGCGGTAAGCGGAACGCACGGCAAAACTTCGGTGACAACGATGACGGCACATCTGCTACATCAATCATCTGTTGGTTGTACATCCTTTATGGGAGGAATTTCGAGGAATTACCATACCAATCTCATTCTTCCTGAAAAGGAAACCAATGTGGTGGTGGCTGAAGCCGATGAATTTGACCGATCGTTTTTGCGGTTGTTCCCGCAGCGGGCAGTGATTACATCAATCGATCCGGATCACCTGGATATTTACGGTGAGTTTTCACATCTGCTCGATGCATTCAAAAGTTTTGTCGCGCAGGTGAACAAAGGCGGTGAAGTATTGTACAAAAAGGGACTTCCGGTAGAAACCGACTGGAATGAAGAGGCTCAGTTCTACACATATTCCATCAAAGGGAAGGCCGATTTTTATGGGACGAATATCCGGGTGGAAGACGGAGCTTACCATTTCGATTTGGTGACACCTTTCGGTGAATTTACAGATTTGCGACTGGCTTACCCGGGACTGATGAATGTGGAGAATGCGGTTGCTGCTTGCGGATTGGCTTTGCTTTCCGGTGTTAGCGGTGATGAAATTCGGGAAGCGTTAGCCAGCTATTTGGGCGTTGTCCGCCGTTTCGACATTCGCTTTCGCGGAAAAGAGACGGTTTACATCGATGATTATGCACACCATCCGAAGGAGTTGGAGGCGACCATTCATTCGGTTCAGGATATGTTTCCAGATAAAAAGGTGACCGGCATTTTCCAGCCGCATCTTTATTCCCGGACAAGGGATTTGGCAGAAGACTTCGCCGCGAGTTTGAGTTTGCTGGATGAATTGATTCTGTTGGATATATATCCGGCACGGGAAGAACCGATTCCGGGTGTGGATTCGCGATTAATATTCGAAAAAGTAGCGATAAAAGACAAAATACTTTGCAGCAAAGAGGATTTACCCGAAGTCGTTGAGAAGCTTGAACCAGGCGTTTTGCTGACGCTGGGGGCCGGCGATATTGATCAATGGGTAGAACCGATTGTGGAAGTATTGAAGAAGAAAGAAGATGTTTAAGAAGTTTCTGCATATCATCCTTTGGGGTGCGGCCATTGTGCTCATCGTATTTTCGCTGGGATTTTCCGCGCGAAAATACAGGCAGACGCGATGTGTAGGGCTGGTGGTCGACGTGAGTGACTCGGCCCAATACCGATTCATCGATAATGAGGATGTGGAGAAATGGATACAAAAGAAATATAACGGGGTTTTTGGTAAACGGCTCGATTCCATCAACACCAGAACCATTGAAGAAGGACTGGAAAAGTTACAAGCCATTGGTCGGGCGCAGGTTTATACTACACTCGCAAGCAGTACCGGTGATAAAGGCGGTTCGCTGGTCGTGCGTATTGAGCAGCGAAGGCCTATATTCAGAGTTTTTACCAGTGGACTGGATTACTATATGGACAACGAAGGAAACGTGATGAACTGGACACCGAAGTATACGGCAAGGGTTATTCTGGTGGGCGGTTCGGTTACCCGGAAATTTGCCAGGGAAACCTTGGTTCCTTTGGTGTCTTACATCGATTCGGATGATTTTCTAAAGGCACAGATCGACCAGATTTACGTAGATGACGACAGTGATCTGACCATGATTCCCCGGATTGGTGACCAGCGAATTGAATTTGGAAAAGCCGATGATTATCGGATCAAATTCCGGAATCTGAAAGCTCTATACACCGAAGGTTTTCGACACGGAGGATGGTCGAAATACAAAAGCATTAACCTCAAATACAGAAATCAGATAGTTTGCACAAAAAAATAACTTCCTATGAGTTCAATGAAAGAAATGACCGCTGCAGTAGATATAGGTACTGCGAAAACGACTGCCATCATTGGTCGCTATACCATTGATAGGAAACTGGAGGTCGTTGGCTATGGAAGTACGGATACGCGTGGCGTCAGGAATGGTGTTGTGGTGAATATTGAAGAAGCCGGACAATCGATACGGGAAGCGGTAGATGCAGCTTGCCGTGGATTGAAACTGAAGGTTCGCGCGATTTATGCCGGTTTGTCGGGACAGAAAATTCGTACCCGGTCGGCCAGTGGCTACCGGATGATTGATAAAGATGGTGAGGTAACCCGTGAGTTGGTTTCTTCGTTGTACGAAGAAGTTGGTCGTTACTCTTTGCAACCCGGAGAGAAGATTTTTCATGTGGTTCCGCAGGAATTCATTGTCGATGGCGAAATGGGAATCCAGCAACCGGTTGGTATGGCCGGAAACCGCATCGACGCTATGTTCAACCTGATCCTGGCGCCAGATTCGTACCGGATTAATCTTCGCCGAAGTGCGGAAAAGGCTGGTTTTGAGTTGGCTGGTGTGTTTGTCAATCCTTTTGTGCAGGGAGAGGCCTATCTCACCGAAGACGAGAAAGAAGCCGGCGTTGTATTGGTCGACTTTGGTGCCGGAACTACCGGTATTTCGGTTTACTATGAAAACCGGCTGCGTTTGGCTGCTGAACTTCCTTTTGGAGGTGCGGTGGTTACCCGTGATATCAAAGAAGGTTGTAACATCATTGCCCGGCATGCTGAACTCCTGAAAGTTCAGTTTGGACGTGCGTTGGCTGAACTGGCTCCTGACAATAAAGTGGTGCAAATTCCCGAATCGGACGGATGGCCAGCCAAAGAAGTGAGTTTCAAAAATCTCTCTCACATTATCCAGGCCCGCATGGAAGAAATTTTGGAAGGTATCAGTTTTCAGATTGAATCGACCGGGTTGATGCATAAACTGGGTGCCGGCATTGTCATTACCGGTGGTGGAGCCGGAATGGCTGAACTGGAAAAGCTGATTAGTTATAAAACGGGTTTGGATGTTCGTTTTGGCCGACCAGTTATCCCGATGAAGGAGTTGTTGTTTGCCGAACAGGTGAATGGCCCGGAAGCAGCTAATATTCTTGGATTGCTGGTGAAAGGACTCAAAAAGCGCGAAGGAATGCGGAATCCGGATACCATGGTGATCCATGAAAGCGAAGAAGAGGAAAGACCTCAAAATCCCCGCCAGCAACACAGGCCGAATGGAAACGGATTTAAAGGCGTATTCAACAATCTGTTCGAAAAAGCCCGGGATGGTCTTGGAAACCTGATCTCGGATGAGGATATGGAAATGAATTAGACTACGATGTAAACCAACCAAAAGTAATACGGTATGTCATCAGAAGAAGATTTGCTCAATTTTGGTTTTAGACATAACCAGGATTCCATTATCAAGGTCATTGGCGTTGGAGGCGGCGGTGGAAATGCGTTGAACTACATGTTCCGGAATGGAATCACCGGTGTCGATTTCATCATTTGTAACACCGATGCCCAGGCGTTGGAGAATAGCCCTGTGCCTGTTAAGGTACAGTTGGGTGTTTCGCTAACCGAGGGGCGTGGTGCCGGCAATAAACCGGAACAAGGAGAACAGGCTGCCATCGAAAATCTGGCGGATATCCGGAAGGTGTTGGCAAACAATACCCGGATGGTATTCATCACGGCCGGAATGGGAGGAGGTACCGGAACAGGCGCTGCACCCGTGATTGCTCAATTGGCTCGTGAAATGGATATTCTAACCATCGCGGTGGTGACACTTCCGTCGGAAAAAGAAGGTAAACGTCGTTTCGATCAGGCAATGGTTGGGGTCGATAAGCTAAAGAAATTTGTCGATAGCTTATTGGTTATCAGTAACGAAAACCTGCATAAGATTTATGGTGACTTACCGGCGTCAAAAGCGTTTGCACAGGCCGACAATATATTGGCCACAGCTGTAAAGGGGTGTGCTGAAATTATTACCCTTCATGGTAATATCAACATTGACTTTGCCGATGTGAACACCGTTATGCAGTCGAGTGGCGTATTTATTATGGGATCGGGGATTGCCGATGGCGAAGATCGGGCCATGCGCGCAGTCAAGGAAGCGTTGATCTCGCCGCTTTTGGATAGCAATGATATTTATGGAACCGAAAATATACTGCTGAATATTACTTCGGGTGACGAAGAAATCCGGATGGGGGAAATTGGTCAGATTATCGATTACCTTCAGGATGCAGCTGGTGATGATGCCAATATTATCTGGGGAAACGGACGTGACGAAAAGCTCGGCTCAAAGATTTGCGTGACGCTGATTGCTACCGGTTTCAAGACCAATCCCAACAGGATACTGAATCCCGAAACGGAAACGACCAGGGTTTCGTTGCAGGATGAGAAAACCGAATCGGTTAAGAGTGAATTGAAACTTCCGCTCAAAGAGGAAAAACGTGTTGAGCTGGAGAGGGAGTTTTATGAGCCGGTAGGCAAGAAGAAGAATTATCTTGACGAAGATGACCTTCAGGTAGAACATGAATACCAGAATGAGGAGACGACTTCATACCAAAATGAAAGCCGGCATAAAAAGAGTGAGGAGAAAAGACACCGAAGCAAAAAGCACAAGGAAGAAGTAACTTCGGAGCCCATTACCAACTGGTTTGTCAAACAGTTCAATACCTTCTTCAGTGACAACGACATGGAGATGGATGAATAACAAATATTAGGTAGAATTAAATTAAAGAGCGAGATATGGCCGAACTGATGAATTTTGAATTACCAGAGAAGCAGAATTGCATCATTAAGGTAATAGGTGTTGGAGGAGGCGGTGGAAATGCGGTCAACCACATGTTCCGTCAGGGGATAAAAGATGTAGATTTTGCCGTTTGTAATACTGATGCGCAGGCGCTGATTAATAGTCCGGTGCCTACTCAGGTACAATTGGGTGCGTCGCTGACAGAGGGACGCGGAGCCGGCAATAAACCGGATGTTGGGCGCGATGCAGCCCGTGAAAATATACAGGAGGTAGAAGAAATTCTTTCTCATGGAACCAAAATGGTCTTTATAACGGCCGGAATGGGCGGCGGTACCGGAACCGGAGCTGCTCCTGTTATTGCCGAAGCAGCCCGAAAACTGAATCTGTTAACGGTGGGAATTGTGACGATTCCTTTCCGGAATGAGGGACGAAGAAGGATTGAGCAAGCCATCAAAGGAATCCGCGAGATGGAAGGCAATGTGGATTCGTTGCTGGTCATCAATAACGAACGAATCCGTGAAATGTACGGTGATTTTCCTATTTCGAAAGCCTTTTCGAAGGCCGATGATGTGTTGGCCATTGCTGCCAAAGGGATTGCCGAGATTATCACGTATCACGGGTTCATCAACGTGGACTTTGAAGATGTAAAAACGGTGATGAAAGAGTCTGGCGTAGCCGTAATGGGCTCTTACCGGGCAACCGGCGACGAACGGGCTTTAAGAGCTGTTGAAGGCGCCTTAAATTCGCCGTTGCTGAATAATAATGATATTCGGGGAGCCCGGAACATCCTGGTGAATATTACTTCAGGGGAAAAGCAGGAAGTGACCATGGATGAAATGAATCTCATCAACGAATATGTACAGGAAAAGGCGGGGAACTCTGCAGATTTGATTTATGGAGTGGCAATCGAGCCATCGCTCGAAGATTCCATTTCGGTGACGGTTATTGCAACCGGATTTAAAACAAGTTCGATTCCCGAGCTACGGACCGACAAGAAAGAGCCTGCCGAGAAGGTTTCTTTGCAGGATGAAAAGGATAGAGTACCCTCCAATATTTCTGGCCAGGTAGGCATGTCCGACGATGATAAGGTGGTAAGAAAATCGGGTACTCCCGTTTTTGAAGGGGAACCGGAAGATGAATTTGAACCCTTGTATGGTCCCGTACCAAAGGATAAGCATTCAGGCGGTAAACGCACAGAAGAGCAGAGGAAACAGGTTATGCAAGTCGATTTTTCAACCCTTTCGGATGATGAGGTTGAAAAAATCAGCAATGAGCCTGCTTATGTACGTCGGATGTTGCGCTTAGAGAACGAGAAGAAAAAGAAGGCTTCTGAAATATCCCGGCTTTCTCTGTCGGATAATAAAGACGAGGGACCTAAACTTCGGCGTAATAACTCGTTTTTGCACGATAAAGCTGATTAGTTAACGTATAAATACCATAAAATCATGAGTTTGTTTGACCAAATCAATGCCGATATTAAATCGGCTATGCTCGCCCGCGACAAAGTGAAGCTGGAAGCTTTGCGGAACATTAAAAAAGTGCTGATAGAAGCGAAAACGGCAAAAAGCGGACAGGAAGAACTTGCCGACGATGTTGCTTTGAAGGCCATTGCCAAGTTGGCGAAGCAAGGAAAAGATTCTGCAAACATTTATAAGGAGCAGAACAGGCAGGATTTGTATGACCAGGAAATGGATCAGGTGAAGGTATTTGAAGCTTATCTTCCCTCAAAAATGAGCGATGAGGAACTGGCGGCCGCAGTGAAGGATGTTATTGCTGAAGTTGGTGCAGATTCGATGAAAGATATGGGGAAAGTGATGGGGGCTGCCAATGCAAAACTGGCCGGACGTGCTGATGGGAAGGATATTGCTGCGAAAGTGAAAAGTTTGCTTTCCTGATGATTGTCACCCGTTTTCTATTTTATTAGCTATACCTTTCTTTTTCTCTGGCAATCGTAGTTTCGCAGCTCTTTTATAGCCGGAGGTTATAAGAAAAGAAACCCCGCAATAACTTGCGGGGTTTTCTTTTGTGTCTCTATATTTTCCGGTTTCACCGGGAAAATTTTCATTAATAGAATTTCGAACGTTTGTCAACGATGTCGGCCTCCTTCTTCAATGTCTCGAAGGCTTGTGTGTTGGCACGATAACTCAGGCTCATCATCATCTGATTCTTGTCTCCGGCGACATCGGTATCGGCGCCTTCTTTAACATTGGTTACTTCGACCATATATACGCCGTTGTTACCTTTTACAGGGTCCGAAACTTTATGTAAGCCAAGTGTCGTTGCAGTACCGATGACGGCAGGTTCAACTCCGGCTCCCGGAATAGAATAGGAATTGAAAGTCAGGTTACTAGCCTGTTTTTCATTTACATTCAATGCGGCAGCTAACGCGACCAGACTGGACTTTCCTTCCATTTCTTTAGCCAGGTAATTACCTTTTTGTTCTTTTCTTACGGCCAATTCAACGCGATCTTTTACGCTGGAGAATGGAGCAATTCCTTTTTCCTGAACACCCGTGAGAACAGCAATAACAAAATTATCACCCAGTTCGAAAATTGCTGTGCCCTCATAGCTTACAATCAGTTTCCCTACTTCGGAATTGTTAAAGGCTGAACGAACCAGAATGCGGGCATCTTTAAGACCATTGATGTTTTGCTGATCTTCTTTGATGGTAGCATATCGTTTATCCAGTCCTTCAGCGGCAACGGCTTTGTTAAATGCTTCCTGCGTTTGATTTTCGCCGGCAAATTTCGAAGCTGTAGAGTAAACATTCTGGTAGGTTTGGCTACTCGGTTCAACTTTACGGCTGATAATGGCCAGCTGTACATTCGGAGCAGTTTTTCCTCGTTTTGTTACCTGAAGCAGGTGAATACCGTACTGTGTTTGTACTTCGCTTACTTCATTTACTTTACTGGAGAACGCAGCATCGTTAAATGCTTTCACCATTGTACCACGCCGGAACCAGCCTAAGTCTCCACCATTGTTGGCAGAACCCGGATCCTGTGAATACTTTTCGGCCAATTTTGCGAAGTTGGCACCTTTCTGAATCAGCGTTTTTAAACTGTCTGCCAAAGCTTTTGCTTTTGGGGCATCAGCCTGACTGTTTACGCGTATCAGAATGTGACGTGCTCTAACTGAATCGGGAAGACTTTCGAACTTCTCAATTTTTGCCAGTTTCCAGCTGTCACCTTCTTTGTAAGGACCGTAGATGTCACCCACTTTTCCGCTGAAAGCGAAATCTCCCAGTTCGGGCGACAGTTCATCTTTCTTGTAAAAGGAATCATCGAATGGTACATCGGAGTTCACGTTTACAAATGCCACATCATCGTTGGCACTGGCAAAATCCGACTTGATATTTTCGATCCATTTGTGCGTGTTTTCTTTATCAGCAGCTGATGGCTCTACCGGAAAAACGACATACTCAATCCGACGCGCAGCATCCTGCTGATACAATTCCTGATGGTTGTCGTAGTAGCTTTGCATTGCTACGTCGGCTACGGTTACAGCACTGTCGGGAACAGAAGCGTAAGTTTTGGCAACAAAATTGATGTCAACCTGATGATTTTTGTCTGCTACATTCTGCTTTGCTTCAGCAGTAGTAACATAAAGTCCTTTGGAGACCAAATCGTTGTACTTGGTGTATTTACGCTGAGCGACGATTTGTTTTTCCATGAACAACCAGTATGCTTTCTGCTGACTTGTTCCGTTTGTTTCCAAGTGCTTCAGAAACTGAAGGATAGCCGAACGGTTTACCTGACCGGTTTGCGGGTCGCGGAACAACTGTTGGATGATAGGACTAATGTTGTTTCCCTGAACCATATCGAAAAGTTCATCGGAACTGACGCCAATTCCCAGATCCTTGTAAATATCGCTCATGACGTAATTGCGCACCATGTTTTGCCAGGTTTGCTCTCTGAGCTGTTCCAGCGTCTTCTGGTCAACGGAATTAGTACCCGAATTCATTTTATAAATCTCGGTCAGTTCGTCAAGTTTCTGCTGGTACTCCTTGTAATCAATACTTTTTCCGGCAATCTCAGCAATTTCCATTTGTTTTCCCCGTAAAAGCGAACGTCCGGAACGAAGCATGTCGCCCAGAATGAACGCCAACAGAGCCAAACCAATAATTACTGCAACCAGAACACCAGCCTGGTTCCTAATTTTCTGTAATGTTGCCATTAATGTTCAGGTTATTTATTAAAATCTTTTGTTTAATTCTTTGGGCTACGAAGATAATAATTTTAGAGTACCCATCACTTTTGATGGAATCAAAATTACGTGTTATCCAATATTTTCAGTTCAATGAGTTCAATTCGGGTCTTCGAGCCTCTTAGTACTTTAAACTGAAACTTTTCAATATCGATGACTGTATTCATCGTTGGGATGCTGCCGTGCTGGTGAAGAATGTATCCGGCAATGGTCTCATAATTGTCGTCGACCGGCAGACCTAAGAAATATTTTTCGTTGATTTGGTCGATTTTCATTCGTCCCGAAAATATGTAATGGTTCTCATCAATTTTGCGTTCGACCAAATCTACCGTATCATGTTCATCTTCGATTTCTCCGAAAATTTCCTCCAGGATATCTTCGGTGGTGACAATACCAGCGGTTCCTCCAAACTCATCAACCACCACGGCCAGACTTTTATGTTCGTGCAGGAACTTGGTTAGTAATTTGCTGGCCTCCATGGTTTCCGGAACGTAAATAACTTTGCGAAGGGAAGCCGTAATATTTTCGGGATTGTGGAAAAGATCGGAGGAGTGTACGTAACCAATTATGTTGTCGATGCTGTCTTTGAACACAATGATTTTCGAGAAACCTGTTTCGATGAAGCGTTGACGCAGTTCATCCATCGGCGTATGCACATCGATGGATTCAATTTCAGGCCGTGGAACCAGACACTCTCTTAATTTGACCTTCGAAAAATCGAGTGCATTTTTGAAAAGCTTGATCTCATTTTCTACAGTTTCCGAAACTTCTCCTGCGGGGCGTTCGCTTTCGCCGATGAATTTATTTAGATCGACGCGGCCAAAAACCAGTTGTTCCTGTTCCTGTGCAATTTCTGTTTTGAATATTTTTCTTAATAAAAGTCTGGAAATTCCCATTGTCATCCAGGTGATAGGATAGAAGAGCAGATAAAATATTCCTACCGGTATGGCAAATATATTTAGTGCCAGGTTCGGTTTTAACCGGAAGAGCGTTTTGGGCAGGAATTCGGCAACAAACAGGATGAGCAGGGTAGACAGGAGCGTCTGTGTTATTAAGGACAACGTATCATTCGTGACGATCGGAGTAACGATCGGGTCGAGTAATTTGGCGAAGGCAATACCGTAAACAACCAATGCCACATTGTTTCCCAGTAACATGGTGGCAATGTAGTGGCCCGGTTTTCTTGTATATAGTGTGAGAAATCTGCTATTTAAAAAATTCCTGTTCTTCTCTAATTCAAGTCGGAGTTTATCGGAAGATACGAACGCCATTTCCATTCCGGAGAAAAAGGCGGAGGCAGCAAGTGTTCCAAATATGATTAGAAAGACATTCATGTTTAGCAGGTAGAACGATTATTTTTCTTCGTTTACGTATAGTGTTCCTTTGGGTTGAAGAATCTTCCAGTTTTTTAGATTTTCATCCGATTCCAGTCCAATCCCTGTAATAACCTGGTCGTTTTTGATGAGCCGAACATATTTATCTGAAAAGATACGTTTTTCCTTTCTTAGCCAGGTAAGTTTTTCGGTTTTCAGTGTATCTCCATCGGCATTCACCGCGACAACGTTGCCAATGGCCAGCCATTTTTGCTCTTTCTTGAAGCGCTTGCCATAATTAGCTGATATTCCGGATGTAACATTCTGGTTCTTATCGAACTCAACAATGTGAAATCCGTCAGGAAATTCGGTATAAGGGTCCTTTTTATTTTCATACTCAAGCAAACGGGGAGTTGTCAGCCGATAACGCACAATACCAGAATCGGTATAAGTCATTTCAAAATTGGTGGCGTCAACTGTTGGTAACTCCTCCTGTTCGATAAGTTTTGACGGTAGGTCAGCTTCGACTTTAGACTGACAAGACAAAAGAAGCATTGCTGCTCCTAATGAAAGGGCAGCAATGCTTGACTTAATCAGTATTTTAATCTTAAATGCCGTAGTATTAACGGAATCGTATTTTTGTTGTTTCATTAATCCAGCCTCCTACTTTGTAAGTATCTCCGGCATTGTATCCCTGGAAGAAAGCATTTTCCTTATTCGGGAAATATTTTTTGTAAATGTTGATATTCTTATTGGCTTCTTCTGCAACCGAAGGATCTACTGCTTTGGCTTTTTCGAAATAGTCAACCGCTAAAACGAATACCATAGCCTTATCGAAATCAATGTCGCCAAAGTTTTTAGCGGAAGCAGCGTAAATACTACCCATCAGCAGGTAAAGCTTACCATTTTTTGGTTCCAGTTTAAGTGCTTCGCGGGCGTCTCCGCGCGCAGATTGATACTGCCCCTGACTAAGCTCAACAGTTCCCAGTTCGTACAAGTCAAGAGACTTCTGTGTGGGATCTTTTTCCAGCGAAATAGCCTCTTTATAGTATTTAATGGCCTTCTCAAAGTCTTTCAGTTTGATGTACAGACGGGCCATTGAGAATGCTGATTGTGCTGACGGCTCCAACTGATACAACTTGTCGGCTGCATTTTCATAAAGTTTGCTGTCTGTACAGTTTTCACTGTTCAGCATGTACAGCATCTTGCGCAGCATCTCAACATCATTCGGATTATTTTTGAATTTCGGTGTGTACAGCTTAATTAAAGTTTCACAATCCGCTGCACCGGAACTCTCGAAGATGGTATTGATGGCAGTGACAGCCTGTTTGTAGGCTTCACTATTCGGGTCCTTAGCCAGATTGGCATTGGCAATGGCCAGTGTTTTATCGTAATTCTGCATTACTTTATCCGACTCGAATTCACCTGTTTTAAAGAGAACATTGGTTCCCTGCATCAGCTGAACAAGAACAGCAGCTTCCGTTTTGTTTCCCTGCAGTTCCATCGACTGCTCCAACCAACTGTAACCGGTCTTGTATATTTCTTTCAGTTGATCATCAGTAAGCTCATCTGCATGCTCCAGTTTATATTTCAGGTATGTAGTCGCTTTTCGTCCCAACAAGTAGCCTTTGTCATCGAAGTATTTCATTCGCTTGTCGTAGATTGACAATAATTTGTCAAGTAAAGCAGGCTTTTCTGAATCCGATGCTTTATCAAGCATTGCTTCATACATCTTGATACCTACGATATAGACATTGACAGATGATTTAGGATACTTAGTGTATACATGTTCCCACGGCTTAAGTGCCGATTTGTAATCCTTCATCCGGTAAAACTGGTCATACATGGAGTAATTACTCATGTAATCCTTGTCTTTGGCTTTCACCAACTCTGTTTGTGTCCGGAGGTCAGCACCAGCATCCTCGTTATCAGTGTTCGCCGGCTTTTTACCGATGTACATGTTGATAACATTTTTGCTATTGCCTTCAATGTCCAATTTCTCTTCGCCGGCTGCGTAAGTGAATTTCAGGTATTTTGTTTTATCACTGATTTTCAGTTTGTACTTACCGTCGAAGCTTGTGAAAAATTGGTCACTTGACCGGTTGGCTGTAACAGTAACACCTGCAGCAGGTTTACCATCAATATATACAGTACCGGTAACCACTCGCTGTGCCATTGCGCCAGCGATTCCGACCGTGTAGGTCAGGATGAGTACTAAAGCTGTTCTGATAATCGTCTTCATATCCATACCAATATGTGTGTAATTGTTAATCGAATTTACGTTTTATGAACCACCGTTCGTTAAGCATGATATGCAAGGTCAGTTTTGCATAATCTTCTTTCAACAAGTTATTGCTCGTTGTCCCTATTCTTCCTAATTCAGCTGAAAGGTTCAGGGTAGAACGGGAACGGCTCAGTGGTAATCCTACTCCAAAGGTCATGCCATAACCGCTGATTTGTGTTCCGTTGAGGTAAAGATAGGAATTCTCGTAAAACAAACCCATGCGATAGTATGCTCGATTCCAGTAGCTTCGAATGGAATACCGGTTGGGGTTAAATTCAACGCCCGCCGAGTATCGATCCCTATCGGTCAAATACGCCGGTGTTTCTCCAAATACAGTGGTTTGAGACCACGATTGGTGATAATAATCGGCACCCAATGTGATTTTGTTCTTAATGACGTAAGAAAATCCTGCTCCGTATGATACAGGTAATTTGGTTAGTTGAGAGCGGTCTTCAATATGGGCAAGCGTATCTGTGATTTGATTCGCTGTTCCGCGGAAAAGTGCTTTTTCCTGATGAAGAGTATATTTTGAAGTGTACTTTTGAGAAGGTTCAAAAGTTCCCCCAACTACCCATGTATTATTATTTTTTGTTTTGAAGTGATACTGCATTCCCAGGTTGAAACCGAAATCATGAACCATCAGGCTCTTGGTTTCATAATAATCATACATATTTTGATCAGTGGGATAATTAAGAGAGACATTGTCGCTCAGGGTCCCAAACATGTACCAGGCATTAATTCCCAGCGAAAAGTTTGGCATAATATTGAAACCGTTTCCCCAGAATACACGGGTGAGTGTTCCTTTTCCGCTAAAACTGCTGGCTATTGCCTTCCCTTCCACTTCGGAAGTTAAATTTACCTGGTAGCCCTTATCGGAGTATGGCGTAACTCCCCATGCGGTTGCCCACCATTTCGTAATGGGAAATGAAATGGCCAGATTACTTAGATTGGTATTATTGTCACCATTACTACTGGTTGCCGATTTGAATTCTGTATGACGAGAGCTGAGTCCAAAGTCCATCAGAAAAGTCATACTATCGACGGCAGTGTATGAAGCAGGGTTGGCCGTATTAATCTGATCGGAAAAACGTGTCCCAATTCCAATTCCACCCATGGCAGCGGAGCGTCCCTGCCCGTAATCACGCAGTTTTCCCAATCCGTACCTTGAATACGGAGAGCTGGTGTCATTATTTTGTTGTGCCCATGCGGCAACAGAGGTTACAAATACAACAACAACGGTAGCTACTATTTTAATTGTTTTTGACATTATATTCGAGGATTCGGTTCAACCCCAGCAGGGTAATTTGAAATTTTACAAAGATGGAACTTTTTAACTTTTTATCAAAGAATTCAGCATCGCCCCCAGTGACAATAATTGTTAATTCCGGCCACTTTGATTTCATCTTGTCAATTACGCTTTCTACTTCTGACAAAATACCTGTCAATACTCCACTTTGGATGGCTTCCTCGGTTGTTGTGCCAATGTCGGGCCAATTATCGGTCGGAGTAAGCAACGGAAGTCTTCCGGTGAATTGATGAAGTGCACGGAATCGGGTTTTCAGACCCGGTGAAATATTACCACCCATAAAGCCTTTTTTCTTGTCTACAATATCGTAGGTAATGGCCGTTCCTGCATCAATAATAAGAAGATCCTTTTCGGGGAACAGGCCGGCTGCACCTACTGCTGCTGCTATACGGTCGAGGCCGAGTGTCGCTTTCGAGCGGTAATTGTTTTTAATGGGAACAGGAGTCGTTGTTGAAAGTTCCAAAAAATAAGAGAACTCCTTTTGCAGGAGTTGGAAGAGTGTTGAATCATGTTTGGTCACTGACGAAAGAATAGCCTTATCCAATTCAGGGTACTGATTTTTCAAACGCAGAATAACTTTCTGGTCGAAATCTTCCAGTTGCACTGAATCTACCAGCCGGTTCTGATCGAAAACGGCCAATTTGGTGAGACTATTTCCTATGTCGATTACCAGGTTCAACAGGATGTTTATTTCAGGGTTACGTCTATATTCATGCTAATGTCCAGGGCTTTCACGCTGTGGGTCAAGGCTCCAATGGAAATGAAATCAACACCCGTAGCGGCCACTTCCTTCACCCGTTCAAGTGTCATGTTTCCCGATGCTTCAACTTTTGCCCGGCCATTTACCAGTTCCACACCACGCTTCATGGTTTCGTTATCCATATTGTCCAGCATGATGATGTCGGCACCGGCCGCGATGGCTTCTTCCACTTCGTTGAGATTGGTGGTTTCCACCTCAATTTTTACACCGGCGGCAATGGTGGGCCTGATGGCTTTCACTGCTTCGGTGATTCCTCCGGCCACTTTAATATGATTATCTTTAATCATCACCATGTCGTACAAGCCAATCCGGTGATTGGTGCCACCACCCATTTTTACGGCGTACTTGTCCAGAAGTCTTAGGCCGGGTACCGTTTTCCGGGTGTCCAGAATTTCGGTGTTGTATTCCTGAATGGCTTTTACATATCTGGAAGTTTCGGTAGCGATTCCACTCATGCGCTGGAGAAAGTTCAACGCAAGTCTTTCTCCGGTTAATAAAGCGCGAAATGAACCTTTTACCTGAACAAGTACATCGCCTTTTTTAACAATACTGCCATCTTCGATGTATGTCGTCCACTCAATGTCAGGATTTAGTTTGCGAAATACCCTTTCGGCAACAGGAAGCCCGGCAACCACACCATCAGCTTTAGCCGTCATCGTGGCGGTAGTTTTCATCTCTCCCGGTATCACTGCGTTTGTGGTAATGTCACCGTCAGCGATGTCCTCCTTCAATGCATATTCGATGATGGGATCGATGACGTCAAAATTCAGTGTACTCATTTCACTTTTTTATTCTTACGGGTTCGTATTGAATTTCTTTTCCTAATTGCTGAATGATGTGCTTTGCCTGCTCTGCGACTTCTTCGGGGTGATCTTCACGAATGTGGCCACCTCTGCTTTCTTTCCGAAGCAGTGCCGAGTTAATGATTAACCGGCAAATATCTATCAGATTCTTAATCTTATGACGGTTGTAATCATTCGAAGGAGCGTTGTATCTTAATGATATTTTATTGACCTCTTCAAATGCAGAGATCAAGCCTTCGTGATTACGTAAAATACCAACATGCGAATTCATTAAATCCGCCAGCTCATTTTTCACCGAAAGGAATTCTTCATCCGTTTCCTTGTTCAGGAATATGGGAGCCGGTGTTTCCGTTTCTTTGGTTTCCTGCAAATTTCTTCGTGCTTTCTCGATAGCTCTTTTTCCATAGACGAGACATTCGAGAAGAGAGTTGCTTGCCAACCGGTTTGCCCCCATTACTCCAGTCGAAGCAACCTCGCCACAGGCGTATAAACCTGGCAGGTTGGTTTGTCCCCACAAGTCCGTAAGAATACCGCCGACCATGTAATGTGCTGCCGGTGCTACCGGAATCAAATCCTGCGTCATATCTATTCCCAGTCGACTGAGATGCGCATCGATGGATTGAAACCTGCTACGGATGTAATCTGCATCGAGGTGCTTAAGACTGAGGTAAACATAGGATGAGTCTGTTTTTTTCATTTGCCGGAAAATGGCTGCTGCGACCACATCGCGGGGAGCCAGTTCTGCCATCGGATGAACACCTTCCATGAACCGTTCACCATTCACATCGAGCAACCTGGCACCCTCACCACGAACTGCTTCACTAACCAAAAACGCATCTTCTCCCGGAAGGGATAAAGCAGAAGGATGGAACTGGATAAATTCCATATCGGCCATTTGTACGCCGGCGCGCCATGCCAGTGCTACTCCGTCGCCGGTGGCAGTATGCGGATTGGTTGAACGGGTATAAAGGCGGGATAGTCCGCCTGTGGCCATAACCGTGGCCCTTCCTTTGAAGAGGATGTTTTCTCCACTCATGAATTGAAGAGCCTGAACTCCGTAACAATGACCTTCGTGGACCAAAATGCGGACAGCTGCAGTATACTCAAATGTTGAGATATTCTTCTTTTCGAGAACTTTTTTCAGCATGAAGCTGGTCATCATCTTTCCGGTTGCATCACCACCGGCATGTAGTATACGACGATGAGTGTGACCGCCTTCCAGACCGAGAAATAACTCACCATTTTCATCTCTATCGAACTCCATCCCACAAGAAATGATTTCCTGAATGCACTCCTGTCCTTCCCTGACTAAAATGTCAACAGCATCGTGATCGCAAAGACCCCGGCCCGCTATGAGGGTGTCTTGAAAGTGATTTTCCGGATGGTCGTCTTTGTCAATGGCTACGGCGATTCCTCCCTGGGCATGATACGAGTTGCTCACATCCAGCTCTGATTTGGAGATTAAAGCGACACTTCCATGGTCAGCGGCATGATAGGCCGCAACCAATCCGGCCAGTCCACTGCCAATAATTATAAAATCAAAATCAAGGGTCTTCATGCAATTGCTTTAAAGTCATCCAAATCAATGCCCGACAAAAATAACATTTCTGAAACAGTTTTAAACCTCTGTCTGTCTTTTGTGTCCAATGAGGGAGTAAAAAACAAGATCTCTTCATTTAATCAACAGTTAAGACGAACGAAGGATCTGGTTTTGTGGCAATCATCAATAATTTTCTGGTTTGTAAATAACGTATACATTTGTATGTCGTATAACTTAACTGAACCAAAAATGTGGTAATTCGCCTCTTACTAGCATCGCAGCAAATTGTTAATCGAAAAAGGAGAGAACGCTTTGTTGCTATAGCTTGTTAATGATGGAGATAGAGTGGTCGACTTGCTTTTCCAAATATCCGGTCGCACGAAATCTACTTCTCAGCATATTTTTCTTTTTCAATGATTTCGAGCTGTTTGACGGCTTTCGGAAGTCATTTTCGTTTGTGTCTGTAACTGAGAAGGGGCAGGCAATACTGATGTGTAAGTGCCGAATTGGCTGCTTGTTTTTCCATACGATTGAAAACTAACAACGATAACTGATTTAAATTCCTCATAATCAAATTAACCATGTCGAAGAGAAGAATAATTATTGTAAGCGTTGGCCTGATTGTACTTCTGGGTTTTTCGTTTGTCCTTATGCAAGTACTGGTGGGGATGAAACCTGAACCTCCCAGAAAAGCGGAAGAAGTGGTCAAACGATTTGTGAAGGCTAAACCTGTCGCCTACCATACGGTTACTGCTTCGGTGACAGCGCCGGGACGTGTATTGGCAACTAACGAAGTGATGTTGGTTGCTGAAGCTTCGGGACGAATTGAACCCGGAGAAATAGCATTGAAGAAAGGAGCTCGTTTCCGGAAGGGCCAAAAATTGCTGAATATTTATAAAGACGAGGCAGAAATGTCCCTGAGAGCAAAAAAGTCTCAATTCCTGAATAGTCTGGCTAATATGCTTCCGGATATTAAGATTGATTATCCGGATTTTTACGACCAGTTTAATCAGTTTTTTTCCTCGGTCAAACTTGATCAGGATTTGCCGGATTTGCCAAAAGTCGCTACCGGAAATAACGAGCAGCTGAAAGTTTTTCTGGCCAGCCGTAATATTCTGAGCGATTACTATTCCATTAAAAAGGACGAGATGGCCCTGAAACGGTATACTTTGTATGCGCCGTTTGACGGAACTTTTACCCAGGTGAATTTCGAAGTAGGAGCTTTTGTGAATATGGGTACGCAATTGGCTAAGATGATTAGTACCAGCAATATGGAGGTCGAGGTTCCTGTCGAGAACCGCCAGAGTGAGTGGATCAAAGTGGGCTCTTCCGCCATTATTCATTCCACAAGCCGCAATAAGAGCTGGCATGGTCATGTGGTCCGCAAGGCCGATTTTGTCGCGTCCAATACGCAGTCTAGAAGCATTTTTGTGAAGGTTGATCAGGATAATTCACGTGATGTCCTTTCCGGCGAATACCTCGAAGTGGAATTTAAAGGACAGGAAATCCCCAATGCAATGGAGGTTCAGCGAAGCGCGGTTTTCAATTCCAATTTGGTTTTCACGGTAGTGGACGGACGCCTGAAAAAAGAACCTATCAACTTGATCAAATACAACGAGGAAACAATTGTGTTCAATGGTTTAAAGCCGGGAACTGAACTCGTGATGGAACCATTAATTAATGCAAAGGAACAAACCGAGGTAGAGATTATCAGGTAGATACTGAAATCGGTATAACTAAACCTGCTATTCATTGAAACGAGCCAACCGGAAATCCATCAGGCATTTTCACAATTGCCCAAGGCGAGTTTCATGTGAGCCTAATTAACTTGTAAGCACATGAAAAAACTTGTATCACAATTTGTCAAGTTTCCGTTTTATGCCAATCTGATTATAGCGTCACTTCTTTTAGCCGGTGGTGTTAGTATCATGACCATGAAGAAGTCTTTCTTCCCCGAAGTGAAGTCTCGATATATTTATGTTACAGTATTTTATCCCGGAGCTTCGCCGCTGGAAATGGAAGAGGGTGTAACTACCCGTATTGAGGAGGCCATCAGGGGAATTGTTGGTATTAAGGAAACAACTTCTACCTCGTCGGAAAATATGACCAATGTGCGTATTGAAACGACAGGGGAATATGATATCGATGAAACGTTGATGGAGGTGAAAAACGCTGTAGACGGTATTTCATCTTTTCCAACGGCGGCTGAGCGTCCCATTGTTTATAAACAGCGGACCACCAGTATGGCCCTGTTTATGTCCCTTTCGGGCGATGTCGATTTAATGACTCTAAAGGAATACGGGCAACGGGTGGAGGAAGATTTTCTGAACTCGGGTATTATCAGTCAGGTTTCGCTTGCCGGATATCCTTCACCGGAGATCTCTGTGGAGGTGGATGAGGAGAACCTTGTGCGTTACGGCATTACCATCGACCAAATTATGCAAGCGATTTCGGCCAATAACCGTGATGTATCCGGAGGACAAATCCGTTCCGAAGACGAAGATATTCTGATTCGGTTACGTTCGCGAAGTGCCGACCCTGATAAAATCGGGGATATTATTTTACGGGGAACAGCGGACGGAGGTTATATCCGTATTCGCGATGTGGCTAATGTGAAAAAACAATTTGCCGATGTTCCACGACGCTCATTTAAGAAAGGAAAACCGGTTGTTTCGCTACGGGTCAGTAAACTGAATTCAGAAGACCTTGAGGAGATTACGGCATATTGTGAGAATTATGCCAAAAGTTTCAATGCCCAAAACAACGGCGTAGAAATGTCGGTCGAGTTTTCCTTTCTGGATCTGCTCATGAGCCGTTTGGACCTTTTGCTTTTTAACGGGATGACCGGACTGATTATGGTGATCATTTCGCTCGCTTTGTTTCTCAATTTCCGGTTGTCGTTGTGGGTAGCCTGGGGAATTCCTTCTTCCTTCCTGGCGATGTTTATCGTCGCCAATCAAATTGGTATAACGTTGAATATGATTTCCCTTTTCGGGATGATCCTGGTTATCGGTATTCTGGTGGACGATGGAATTGTGATTGGAGAGAATATCTATCAGCATTTCGAACGGGGGAAGTCTCCCATGAGAGCAGCTGTTGATGGAACGATGGAAGTTGTGCCTGCGGTAGTAACTTCGGTATCCACTACCATTGTGGCATTTATGCCGCTCCTTTTCTTGAAAAATCAGATGGAGCGGATGCGGGAGATGGCCATAATCGTTATATTGAGTCTTTTATTCTCATTATTCGAGGCATTTTTCGTCTTACCAGCACACCTTTCCAATCCCCGGGTTTTAAACCCCAGAGCAATTAAGAACGAAAGCCGTGGTCTTAAGAAATATCTGGAAAATGCGATTCGCTGGCTACGCGATAGATTATACCAGCGGGCATTGAAATGGATTTTGCATTATCGGTACCTCATGTTGGGCTTACCCATTGCCTTTTTTATGATTACCATGGGGTTACTTGGTTCAGGAAAAATCAGGACTACCATTTTTCCATCCATGGAGTTCGATAGTTTCGAGATAAATATCGCGTTTACACCGGGTTCGGGTGAAAGACAAACGATGGCCTATTTAAATAAGTTTGAAAAAGCTGTGTGGGAAGTCAACGCTGACATGATAAAAGAATACCCTCATGCTTTTGATGATATCAAACCGACCTTGTGGAGTAAACTGACAGGAAACAAAATTGATACAGCTCATACTTTTATCGATCATACCTTCGTCAATCTGGGCTCAGCATTCGACGGGTTGGAAAGTGGCTCACATGCCGGCCAGGTATCGGTGTTCCCGAGGAACCTGGAAGGTACCGGAATCAGTTCCTATGAAATTATTAACCGTGTCCGGGATAAAATAGGGAAGGTTCCTGAAGCAGAGAAGCTGACCGTCGCCGGAAGGGTTATGTTCGGAAAACCGGTTTCGCTGTCCTTGCTTGGAAGGAACATTGAAGAGCTGGGCCAAGCCCGCGATTTCATGTTCAAGAAGCTGGGTGATATGCCACAGCTCAAGGATATTGTTGATAACAATGCCATGGGAAAACAGGAGATACAGCTGAAATTGAAGCCAAAAGCTTATTTGCTGGGTCTAAACGAGGCGACGATTGCTAACCAGGTTCGTCAGGGATTTTATGGTGGCCAGGCGCAACGGCTTCAGGAAGGCCGTGATGAATTGCGTGTTTGGGTGCGTTTCCCCAGAAAAGACAGAGAGACGATTGGACAATTGGAAAACATGAAGATCATGACCTCTCAGGGGGAATATCCGTTGAATGAACTGGCTACTTATAAATTGGAAAGGGGACCGGTTGCTATCAAACGCTACAACGGCATGCGTGAAATTCGTGTCGAAGCGGATGTGGTAGATCGCAATGCATCGGTAACTGATGTTCTGAATCAGGTGGAAACCGAGGTTCTTCCAGAGCTGCAGGTAAAGTTCCCGGGTGTGAGAATGGTTGCACAGGGACAGCAACGCGAAGGACGAGAGGCGATGCAGGTCATCTTCCTCTATTACGGAATCGCCTTTTTCATTATTGTCATGATTCTGATGATTCACTTTAAGTCTTTCGAACAACCGATTCTGGTCTTGGCGATGATTCCGATGTCGCTGCTCGGTGCAGTTTGGGGACATGGAATTGTCGGAAAGCCGGTTTCCATGTTATCCATGTGGGGAATGGTTGCCTTGTCCGGAGTCATCATCAACGATGCGGTCGTATTTCTTTCGAGGTATAACGATTTGTTGTTGCAAAAACTTCCCGTTAAGGAAGCCATAATTGAGGCTGGTAAATCAAGATTGCGTCCCATCTTACTGACGACGATTACCACCACGGTGGGGTTGTATCCGCTGATTCTCGAGAAGAGTTTCCAGGCTCAGTTCCTGATTCCTATGGCTATTTCTCTGGCTTATGGTGTTGCGATTGGAACATTCTTTATTCTGATTTTCTTTCCGGCTTTAATTCTCGTTTTGAACGATATCCGGGTAGCTCGCTATCATTTATGGAATGGTGTGAAACCCGAACGTGAAGAAGTGGAAATTGCCATCATTCACAGTTTGCGGCGTATTGATGGGGAAGACGGAGAACCCGAAGTAAATAAAGTGGTCAGCGATCTCGATTTGGAGTAATCATTAATTAGTTTGAGGTATTATCATGAAGATTATCTTACATAAATACATGGTCGTTTTACTGATTATGCTCCTGCTTCCGCAACTATTGCCGGCACAGGATTCATTGAGCCTGACCAGCGCCATCCAGATTGCATTGGAGAAGAACTACGATATCCGTTTGGTGAAAGGAGACCAGCAGATTGCAGCATTGCGCAATCGCTGGGGAACCGCCGGACGATATCCGACCGTTAGTTTAAGTGCGAATTCCATCAATAAGAAGGATAATAACGAGCAGGACGATTATACACAAAATATGCTCAGTGGGGGTGTTTCGCTCAATTGGGTTCTTTTCAATGGATTCACGGTCAATATTTCCAAAGCACGATTGGGTGATTTGGAACAGTTGTCGGCCGGAAATACAGCTGTTGTGGTCGAAGGCACCATTCAGTCGGTTATTTTAGGATATTACAGAGTTCTGTTGGCCCGTAACCAGTTGAATGTGCTGAAAAGTGTGATGCAGCTTTCGGAGGACCGGTATACTTATGAGAAAACGAAGCAGGAAATAGGTAGTTCGGTCACTTTCGATGTATTGCAGGCGCAAAACGCGTACCTGGTCGATAAGGCCAATTACATGAGCCAGGAAGTAGCATATCGCAGCGCTTTACGCGATTTAAATTACCTGATGGGGCTGGAAGCGCAGAAAAGCTGGGAACTGACGGATGAGTTTGAACCAGCAACAAAAGCCTACAAACTGGGCGATTTGGAGGAAAAAATGGTGAGTGACAACAGTACCCTGAAGAACCAGTTTTTGAATCAACGATTGCTGGAACACGAAGTGTCGTTTTCCAAAGCAGGTTATTTTCCGAAGTTATCACTCAACAGCGGAATTGAGGGAACACATAACCGCATGAATTACAATACGCGGGGAGAAGTTACTTCTGATTCATGGAACTATTATGGAAACCTGACGCTGAGTTACAACCTGTATAGCGGCGGTGTGCGTCACCGGGCATTGCAGATTGCCAAAATCAACCAGGATTTGGGGCAGATTGATATTGAGTCGCTCAAGCATACGCTGGAAAATCAGTTGCTCAATTTGTATGAATACTACAATGTCCGGAATGAGTTGATGATTGTTGCGAATGAAGCGCTTGACGCGGCGAAACTGAATATGCAGATTGCCGGAGAAAAATTCCGTAACGGAGCCATCAATTCATTTAACTATCGTGATGTGCAGTTGATTTATGCAAATGCGGCATTGCGTCAGTTGCAGGCCATCTACAATCTGATTGAATCAAATGTATCGTTGATGCGGATCACCGGTGGTATCATCTCGGAATACGATGAATCAGAAGGAACACAAGCAAATTGATTTTGTTGCTGAGTTGGTTTTTTGAAAAAAATGCCACAAATAAAATGGAAGAGAAAAACAAACCCGGCTGACGTCAGTCGGGTTTGCTTTTTTTACGTTTGATTTATCAGCCTGGCATAAGCCACAGGTGGTTGCCGGCTTTCATCAATACGGGTTTCAACTAATTCGGGGAACCGGGAAATGAACTTGGACAATTTGCCATACTTAATGCCTTTCTCCCTCAGTGCTCCTCCGATTTCTGCCAAATTTGCCCAACCATCTTCGTTTGTGCAGGCAGTTATGGCTTCTGTTAAAGCTTTTTCGTTTTCGGCGTTTTCCATGTTTTATGATATTAAATCCGACTAATTACACGTAACGTGACGAATGATTAATATTGATAGAATAGCATAAAACGCTGGAATAAAGGTAATGTATTTTTAGAAAAAGAAATCCCTATTCATCCGTTATTATAAACCCACTTCCGTGAATGTTTTTGATCTCGATGGCCGGATCATCTTTTAGGTATTTCCTTAGTTTTGTTATGAATACATCCATACTTCGTGTAGTGAAATATCCATCTTCGCCCCAAATTCGTTTTAGCGCCACCTCTCTTGGCAGAAGCTGATTTTTGTGTTCGCAAAGCAGATGCAACAAAGCTGCTTCCTTGGGCGATAGCTGGCGAATATCTCCATTGAGTTCGATCGTTCTTAAATGCGGATCGAAAAGGTACCGGCCAACAGCTAACACCTGCTCCGGATCGGTCATTCGATCGGTTCCCCTTTTCAATATTGCCTCTATTTTACAAAGCAACACTTCCGTGTCGAAGGGTTTGGTAATGTAATCGTCCGCGCCGATTTTATATCCGTTGAGGATGTCTTCCTTAAGAGCCTTGGCAGTCAAATATATCATGGGCACTTTTGGAGAAATGGTTCGTATTTCCTTGCCAATGGAAAACCCATCGACGTTGGGCAGCATCACATCGAGAATACAGAGCTGATAGTCGCCGCTGTGAAATTTCTCGACGGCGTACTTGCCATCATCTACCCAGGTTATTTCATAGTTGTTGATTTCCAGGTAGGATTTCAGAACGGCTCCAAAACTCAAATCATCTTCGACAAAAAATATGCGTTTTTTCTCATCCATTTTCCAGCGTATAAGGAATGAAAATTACGAAGCGGCTGCCTTTGCCAGCTTCGCTTTGAACAGTAATGGTACCCTTGTTGGCATCGATAACGCCTTTTACATAGCTCAGTCCCAGTCCGAATCCTTTGGTGTTGTGAATATTTCCGGTTGGTTGCCGGTAAAAGCGTTCGAATATTTTCGCCTGAACGGCCCGGGTCATCCCAATGCCATGGTCCTCCACCGTAATGGAAATCCCTTTGCTGACAGAGGACGTTCGCAAAATAATCTCCGGCTTATCTGATGAATATTTTACCGCGTTGTCCAGCAGGTTGTATATAACATTGGTAAAATGAGTTGCATCCGTCATGACTACCGGATTGGATGCTTCGAGATACGTTTCAATCTTTCCTTTCCTTTTTTCAATTTGCAGGGAAATGCTCTGGATCGCTTTCTCAATCAGCTCGTGTGCATTAACTGCTTCGAAGTGATAGTCGCCGTTGTTCCGGTCCATACGGGCAATCTGGAGAATCTTTTCCACCTGCGAATTCATCCGGTGGTTCTCTTTCTTGATCATTCCGGCGAAATAGCGCACCTTTTCTGCTTCCGAGATGACTTTATCGTTGACGATGGAATCGGCTGCTACACCAATCGTAGCAATAGGTGTTTTGAACTCGTGTGTCATGTTGTTGATGAAGTCCGATTTCATCTCCGAAATCTTCTTCTGACGCAGAATGAACAAGATGCTTAATGTAAAGGTCAGTAATATGATTACGGTGAAGAGTAGCGACAAGCCCATCAACCAAAACATATTACGTCCAACGAAAGAGTCTTTATCAGGAAAAAATACGGTTAGTTTCAGATTCTGACGGAAAACATCATAAGGGAACAACCCGGTCTGGTAAGTCTGCATCTTTTCAGGAATGACATTTTCGGGTAAATCGCCACCAATTGCGCTGTCGTTGGCCATCACCAGAAAATGAAAGTCGATAGGAATATCTTTTCGCTCAAATTCCTCTTTCAGCACATGGTGAATCTGTTTCATGTTCAGTTCGCGACCTGCATGCCAGTCCTTAATTTCAACAACCATTTGTTTGGCAAGGTTTTTTAACTGTTTAGCCTTGTTCTCAATTCGTTTTTCAAACTCGGGACGAAATACCATTGAGTCTCTTACGATAATTCTTGCCAGGTTGCTGTCCTGTATACTTTTTTCTATTTTTTTTTGCGTATAAAATTGGATTAAGCTGTCGTTTGCATGGGTTTGGTGTAATGTTATAACTGAATCGTGCTTTGAGGTGAATACGCGTATTTCATTCTCAATTTTATCAACCCTGGGATTAATCTTAATCTGGTAACTGCTTGTGCTCTTGCTGTGAGTCCTGGCTTTTGACGGTGAGGAAGGCGGTGGAACAGGAGGATTAGGAGTCCAGTGTAATGAATCATTAAAGAAGTATTGGTTCACGATCGGGTAATCCTGCATCGTTTGTAAACGCTTCGATGCACTGGTCAAGGCTTCATTCACCGAACGATCGAAAAGTTCATTCCGAACCCGTGCTGCACTATGAAACCAGTAATACTGTACGGCGACAATTCCCAGCAGGGAAATTCCCATTAAAACTACCAAACCAATAAATCGCTTCTTGTTCATAATTGTAAAGATAGTCAATATCTGCAGCCGAAATTTGGCTTTAACTTTTCCTTAACTGTTTTTCACGAGGTATTAACTGGCTATTCATCAGTCTGTTCGTAATTTTGACTGTGAAAGATAGTTCGAAATGTGACAATCACTAAAACCCATTAATATGAAAAGGAAATTGATGTTTTTACCTACAGGAGCAGCCATGGTTTTGATTCTTTCTGCGTTCACTTTCAGCGGGTCTGCTCCAATGCCGGAAGAAGCATTTCTGCCTCAGAAGAAAGAGGTTTCCCGTCATGTAACCATCAAGGTGGACGAAAACGGGAAAACGGCTAAGCTTGATACGGTTTTCACCGGAAAGTCGGATGAAGAAATCCAAAAGGAGGTTGAAAAATTCATGCAAAAGCATGATGTGGCACAAAAGGAATTCAAGGTGCAGATGAAATTTTTTGCCGATTCGATGAAGAACACATTCGCAAATCTGGATTCCCTGCATAAAGAGATGATTATCATGAAGGCTAAAATGCCCAAATCGCACATTCGCGTGTTTCATGAAAAAGCATTGGGTGATTCATTGCGCGAATACCGGATAGAAGTAGTAGAAGGCGATTCGATGAAAGTAATTGTACATAAGGGAAAAAGTGATAATGATGTCATTGTCTGGAATGGGGAAATAAGCATTCCGCCGGTTCCCAAAATCCCGCCTATGCCGCCGAAAGTGATGATGCATGGTTTTCATTTCGACCGGTATTCCTTCGATTCAAGCGATAAGAATGTCATTTCTTACCAGCGGAAAAAGCTGAGTAACGGACAGGAGAAGATTACCATTATCCGCAAAGTTCCGAAGGATGAGAAAGTGCAGGAATTTGAATTTCAATCGAAAGAAACTAAGTAGTAGTAATAGCCAGATTGCCTAAAACGAGAAAGGGGTAACCATATTGGTCACCCCTTTCCTTTCCATAACCTATAAATCAATCAATGCAGATTAAGCCGGCATATCTGGTAAAGTAAAACCTTCACGATAAGTATGCTTAATCAATTCATTGGAAAATGCTTTAGCATTCATCGGATCGGTCCAGACTTTATTAAATGTCGGGTCGCCATCCTTAATCGAGAAAGCATCTTCGACACAAATCCGGAGATTTTCGTCATCCGTAATATTGGTGAACTGCATGTTGGCACCATCCCATTCCAGTTCCTTGTTTAGTCCCTGCAAGCGAACGGCAAGTACACCCATCACAACCATTTCGTTGAATGGTCCTGCTTCGCTGAACGGTGAGGCCGGTTGAACCCGGTTTTCGGGACTTTCCTTGCAGGCCCGAATCCAATCCTGTTCGTGACCACCTTGCATGGCATTTTCAACCCTGCGAAGCGTTTTTGGAACATTCGGAGTTCTTCCTGAAAGCAACCACGGGTCTTTTCCGTAACAACCACAAATCAGCTTGTCTTTGGTTCCGTGGAAAATCACACCGCCACCGGCATCATTCATGTTCTTGCCTGCTGGCCAGCCTTCTGGTTTTTTGGGCTGAAGACCTCCGTCGTACCAGGTAACGTCTACTTCCGGGAGATTCATTTTTACACCCTTTTGTTTTTCCCTTTCGGGGAATGTCAGGTTGACCATTTGCGCATTCGGCGCGCAATCAGTTAACAACAGTGTGGAACTTCCCTGTGCTTTTGTCGGATATCCGAGTTTCAGCCCCATAAATACCGGGTGCAAAACATGACAGGCCATATCGCCTAATGCACCTGTTCCGAAATCCCACCATCCACGCCAGTTCCATGGCGTGTAAATCGGATTATATTCCCGGAAGGCAGCCGGCCCGATAAAAAGATCCCAGTCCAGTGTATCCGGAACAGGCATTACCTCTTTGGGACGGTTCAGGCCTTGTGGCCAAATCGGACGATCCGTGAAAGCTTCGACTTTGGTAATATCACCAATTTCTCCGTTCCACATCCATTCGCAGGCCTGGCGAACGCCTTCGCCTGATGAGCCCTGGTTTCCCATTTGGGTAGCCACCTGGTATTTATCGGCCAGTTTGGTCAGCAACCGTGATTCATATACGGAGTGTGTCAACGGCTTCTGCACATAAACGTGTTTGCCTAGCGTCATGGCATGAGCAGCAGCGGCAGCATGTGAATGGTCGGCAGTGGCAACCAGAACAGCATCGAACTGATCGCCCATTTCATCGTACATCTTGCGCCAGTCTTTGTACTTTTTAGCGTTAGGATAGTGCTCGAAAACACGTTTGCTGTAACCCCAATCGACATCACAAAGAGCTACAATATTCTCGGTTTCCATATTTTTCAGGTTGGCAAACCCCATTCCGCCAATTCCTACAGCAGCAATGTTCAGTTTATCGCTTGGTGCTTTGTGACCAAGTCCAGCGATGGTGTTCGAGGGAAGGATGGTAATCCCTGCAGCAGCTGCAGCGGATGTTCCCAGAAATCTCCGACGGGAGACATTATTCTTTCGATCCATAAATCTGGTTAATTAATTGGTTATAAATAGGATTTCTAAATTTATTTTTATTTACCCGTATCTACAAAGATTTTATATTGTATTTGATACAAAAAAGAGCGGCTGCCTCATTTTTGAGACAACCGCTTCTATAAAAATGGATCTATTGCTTATTTAAATTTGTTGCCAACCTTCGCGATAATGGTGGCGAATCCACTCTTCTGCCGCTTTTTTGGCATTCATGGTGTCGTACTTGGTGTCAAATTTCGGATCACCGTCTACTACCTCAAACTTATCAGAGGTTACCACACGAATCTGATCGTTGTCGCCAATGTTCGTGAACTGCATGTTGGCGCCATCCCACAACAGGCGACGTTTCAGATCCTGCAAGCGAACCGCCAGTACCCCCATGACGACCATTTCGTTCAATGGACCGGAATAATCGAAATTAGAAGAAGCTTCCATGCGGTTGCTCTTGTCTTCCTTACAGGCACGAATCCAGTCTTGTTCATGACCACCTTCCATGGCTTTTGGGATACGACGCAGCGTTTCTGCCGGGCGTTTGAAGTCTTCCATTTTCGTTGTTGGAAGCAACTGCGGATTACGGGCGTAGGTACCGCACATAATTTTTCCTTTCGAACCAACAAAGATGACGCCTCCGCCCCAGTCACCCATCATTTCACCGTCAACCAGCTCTTCCGGACGTTCCGGGAGTAAACCACCGTCGTACCAGGTTACTTTTACTGCCGGCATAGCCACTTTGGGTAGATTATCCCTTTCGGGGAACCAATAGGTTACTTTTTGTGCTTCGGGAGCTGATTCAGTATTAATCTGAGTGGAACTACCTTCTACGGCAGTCGGATATTTCAGTTTGAGTGCTTTGAACACGGGATCGAGTATATGACAGGCCATATCGCCCAAGGCACCTGTTCCGAAATCCCACCATCCACGCCAGTTCCAAGGTGTGTAAATGGGGTTATACGGACGGTAAGCTGCCGGGCCGAGGAAGAGATCCCAATCGAGGGTTCTGGGTACGCGAACTTTTTCTGTGGGACGCTCAAGTCCTTGCGGCCAAATCGGACGGTTGGTCCATGCATGTACTTCTTTGATTTCGCCGATGGTTCCGGCCCAAATCCATTCGCAAATATCACGAATGCCGTCACCTGAGTTTCCCTGGTTTCCCATCTGGGTGGCAACGCCCATTTCGTTAGCTGTATTGGTCAGCAGGCGTGATTCGTATACAGAATGAGTCAGAGGCTTTTGAACATACACATGCTTACCCTGCTTCATAGCGGAATAGGCTGCCAGTGCGTGCACATGATCGGGTGTGGCTACCAATACAGCATCAATATCCTTCTGCTTGTCCAGTAACTCACGGAAATCCTTATAACGTACAGCATTGGGATAGTCGTTGAAGGTTTTGCCGGCATATTTCCAGTCAACATCGGCCAGCGCAACAATATTTTCCGTACTCATATTCTTCAGGTTGGTACGCCCCATTCCACCCACACCGATTCCGGCAATGTTCAGTTTGTCGCTGGGAGCTTTGTGCCCTAATCCGGCAATGGTATTACTTGGAAGAATGGTAAATCCTGCAGCGGCCGCTGCAGACGTGCCGAGAAAAGCACGTCGGGAAACGTTGCTTTGGTTCTTTTTAGCTTTGTTCATTTTAATTAGTTTTAGTATGAAGTCGGATATTGGTCTCTAAATATAATTTTTAATTCATGGATTTTCAAAAGTGGGAGCGTCCATGTTGTCCTAATTTAACAGGCTTTGCGTTGTTTTTGGAAGGAAGATGCGATGCTTGCCGAATGTTTGAAAGGATTTGCGGTCAGGCTTATTGTTGTTTAGACAGTTTCTAAATTTTTAGCGGCTTAAAATGAATAAAAGAAAAGGGCGCCTTTGAATAAGGATGCCCTTGGTGGAATATGTTTGTTTTACAATTTAGTATTCGCTACCCTGATCATCATCGGCAGGTGCTGAATTATTTCCATTGCGGGATTTGGACTTATAGTTATTAATAATGTAGCTCAGCGTTAGCTGAAATACCCGGGGTTCTCTTCTAAATTCAAAATCGGTTTTGAAGCCGTCGCCATACGACGTTCCGCTTCGCTTCATGGTACCGAAAATATCGCGGACCTGTAATGTGGCCGTTAGCTTTTTGTCGAACAGTTCCTGTTTCAGCGATGCATTGGCGAACATCATGCCTTTGTACTCGCCCTGGGCGGACACAGAGGGTCCCCTGTAAACCGACATCAACTGAAATCGGGTTGTCGGTGAAAACTTGACATCTGCGGTAAACCGGGAATTAAAGTTCGTACTGTTTCTATCAACACTCTCTCCGTTAATACTTCCCTCCAATTTGTAATAAAAAAGCGTACCGCTGGCAATCAGTCGCAACCACGGATAAAGTTCCAGGTTTGCCATCAATTCACTTCCGAGTGAATGGTCCCGATTGAGGTTCTCTCTGGTGTGATAGATGATCCCATCACTGCGCAATTCCTGGATTCGGGTTATCAGGTTGTTGGTCCGACGGTAGTATCCTTCCAGCGAGATAAATGACTTCTTTATGCGCTTCAATACCGACAATTCATATGAATCGGTGTATTCGGGCTCCAATGCTGGATTCCCCACACGAATGTTATAGGGGTCCATATAGGAAGGAAAGGGTTCGAGATCCCAGCCCCTTGGACGGCTGATACGACGACTATAGCTCGACTGAAGTTCAATATCACGTCCAAATTTTTGAGAAATATGAACGGATGGAAACCAATCAATTCGGTCAATGATATACGGGGCAGAAGAAGTTGTGTGGTCCATTCTGCGCTTGGTGTATTCCGCTCTTAATCCTGTTTGCCAGGAAAAAGAATTGGTGGAGTGCGACCAGATAGCATATAGGGCGTGAATATCGCGACTAAAATCGAATGCGCTGCTGAAATTGGGGTTGTTGACCCAGTTGCTGGATGTGTAATCAAAGTTTTCGAACAGATAGTCTTCCGACTCCCGGTTAATCCGTCCCTGATAGCCCGCTTCCAGTTTATTTTGATCATTTACCGGCAATGTATAATCCGAATTAATTCGGTACTCATTGTCATTCGACGATTCCACCGTCCGGATTTTATCAGGGTCTTGATCGATGGGATTACCGTTTGCATTGCTGGGGTAACGAATCTGATACTCGTTATCGGGACCTTTCCGGCCACTTGCATAAAATGTGGCAATAATCTGGTGCCCCTTTTTCGCAAAGTTATGACTGTATGTGAAGTCGGAACTCCAGTAATTCCCCTTTCGGGCCGATGTATTGTCTTCGTATATATATTCGTCTTTACCGAAATTATCGTAGGTGTGTTGCGTGGAAAGGCTGTTTCGCTGAAAAGTATATTCGCCCAAACGCCCACTTGCACTCAGGGTTGTGTTGTCAGAGATGCGGTAATCGATTCCGCCTCGTAAACCTTTCCCTTTTCTAACGCGATCCATGTTGCCAACTGTATTCAAGACGGTGGTGGTATCGCCGTTGTAAAATTCCTGATTGACTTTTCTTTCTCCGCTATAAACCATATCCTGAAAATCTCCTCCCAACAGCAATGTCAATTTGTTGCTGCGGTAGTTGAGCGTCAAATCTCCCCGGTTTTTATGCGTGTTACTTGTACTAAAATTGGCGACTCCTCCAAAGGAACCTTTGATGTGTTTTTTCATTACTACGTTGATGATTCCTGAGACTCCATCTGGATCATACTTTGCCGAAGGGTTAGTGATAACCTCGATGTTCGCAATATCGCTCGCCGGAATCTGTTTCAATGCATCGCTTCCTTCCAATACACTGGGTTTACCATCGATGAGTACTGTGAAATCGGAGCTTCCGCGAACCGAAACATTTCCTTCGATATCCACATCTACCGCTGGCGTATTGGCCAGGGCATCGACAGCCGAACCTCCGGCAGCACTGATTTCCTGACTAACATTTACCACACGCCGGTCCAGTTTAAATTCTACCCGGGCTTTGTCAGCAACCACATCTACACCTTTCAGTTCTTTTGTGGCGGGTTTTAGTTCCAGTGTCCCGATATTGGCTACCGAACGTGAACGGTTAATGTTGATTCCTGGTAAGGTATGTTTTTCAAATCCAATAAAGTTTGCCTGAAGATAGTATTTCCCTGGCGGGACATTTTTAATCTGGAATGAGCCGTCAGCTTCGGTCATGATGCCACCGACAATTGAGGAATCGCGGGTCGAATAGATAACTACGTTAGCATACTCCATAGGGGTACTGGTGCCTGCTTCGACAATTTTTCCCTTGACAATCCCCGGAGAGGCCACAGCTGATTTTCCTGCAATCCCTGGAGCCGGTGCTGGTTGTGCATATAATTGAAAGGTTAACCCTGAAATTAACAAACCGATGAGTAATATTTTTTTCATAGAATATCGTCTTCCTGTAAGTGTAATTTGCATCATGTCATCCTTGGATGACGAAAAGGATGATTGGTTTAATCGGGAAATGAGAAAAAGGGATAATATTATCCGAAACGCACGAGGGCGTTATTGTATGGAAAACAGGAATATTGAAGATAATGAAAAGGGACGCGGTTTGAATAATGGGTTTAGTCTCGGAAGCGACGCTCACGATTAATCAAATATAGTCCGTGATCAGAGAAGAAGAGGGCAACAAAAAGCAGGGTTGCAATCATGGCTTTGCTGAGGTGTATTCTTTCGAGGCAAACAGATAAAAACAATAATGCTGCTACTAATGCGAGCAGCATCAGGAAGTATCCTGCTATGTAGAGAAAGACACGCATCGGGGTTACGTTTAATCGTTTTATCCAATTTACGAAAAACGCGTCACAGAAGATTCATTTCATTCCCAGTTTTTTACCTTTTGTTAGCAAGTTAATTGCTTCGGTTGCTCTTTTTTGCCGTGTAGTGCTTTGCTTCCCGGAAGCAATCCAACGGATGTAAAGGTCTTTTTGCTTGCCTGTCAACTGTTCAAAATGCTTCAGGGCAATGGCATTTTCTGAAAGCGCCTCCCGAAATTCAGCGCTCATTTCTGTGTTTAATTCCTGCATTGGAATTTCCCCTTTCATTACGTTCTCAGGAATAACAGCGATACCTGCCGGTTCTAGCCGTTTTGCTGATTTGAGTAACTGAATTCGCTTGATATTGGTTACCGACCATTGACTATCCGGCTTTCTTGGCGTGAATTTCCGGGCATAGCGATCGTCATCTAATCGTTTAATCAAGCTGTCAATCCAACCCCAGCAAAGTGCCTCCTGAACGGAATCTTCGTAAGAGACGGAACGCTTGCCGGTATGTTTCTTATGGTATATCAGCCAGACTTCTTTTTCATCAGCATGGTTGTCCTTTAGCCATTGCCTCCATTCTGCGAGGGTTGTCGGTGCTGTTGTTTTCATTTCTTCCCGGTTTGGGGAATAAAGTTAGGACAAAAAAATCCCCGCCGGAAAGCGGGGACTTGTTTTTATGCTTTTGTCTTAGTTCCGAACTTCGGGTCGATTTTTAGCAGCGATATGAGGATGAAACCTGGAATGGTACAGAGCATGACCCAAACAAAGAAATGCTGATAGCCGATAGTTTCCTGTATCCAGCCGCTCACCATGCCGGGCAACATCATACCTAAGGCCATGAAACCGGTACATAATGCGTAATGTGCGGTTTTGTACTTACCGTCCGAGATGTAGATCATGTAGAGCATATATGCTGTGAATCCGAAGCCGTAACCAAACTGCTCAATGCCGACCGAAGCAACGACGGGCATCATGGTTCCCGGTTGGATGTAGGCCAGATAAACATACACCAGGTTGGGCAGGTTCATGGCTACAGCCATCCACCAGATGGTTTTCTTCAGTCCCCATTTGGCCGCTACAAATCCACCAAGGATGCCACCGATCGTTAGCGAGATCATGCCAATGGTTCCATATATCAGACCAATGTCGCCGGTGGTTAGCGCCAGTCCTCCGGAGGCACGACTGTCGAGCATGAAAGGTGCGGCCAGTTTTACGAGCTGCGACTCCCCCAACCGAAACAGCAACAGGAATGCCAGTCCGGCGCCAATGTTTTTCTTGCGGAAGAAGGAGGCAAAAGTTTCAATCACCTCTCGCATCACGCGTGCCAGCGATGTTGTTTCATGATTGTCGACATCTTCAGCCGGGCGCGGTAAAATAAAACGGTGCCACACGAAGAAGAGAATAAACAGGCCGCCCAGCACCATGAAGGTCAGGCTCCAGGCCAACGGGATATTTCCGGCACGGCCGGAGAATGTCGCTTCAGCTTTCCTGGTTAGTTTCGGGTCAATCTGCACGATGGCGAATGCCGGTTCGTTCCAGTTCTTGTCCGTAAAAACAAAGCGGGTTCCTTCTTTTAGATGGAAGCTTTTGTCGCCTTTGTCCATTCCAAAATTGAGAACGACTTCTTTATTGTCTTCGGGCTTTTTGTTCAACCGGTAAGCAACCAAGGCGTACCCGGACGTTTTTCCGTTAGCAACATCCGGTGTTCCGTTCAGCGAATTCTCTTCGGTATAGAAACCATGATTGATGTTCCATTCTTTCACTTTCGTGAAGAGGCTGTCAGCCTTTTCCCTGGCAACCGGTGCAGTACCGATTTGAATATTTTGTGATGAAGGCACTAAAACGTAGTCAGTGCTTTTTGTTGCCGGGAAAGAAACATCCTGTGGATTGAACTGAATGGTGGTCTCTTGTCCGGGTACGGAATGAAAGGCGATTTTTGTTTCCGGCAGACCGGTGGTGGTTTCGAGGTAACCAGCCAGAATCACCAACAACCCTTGCCCGGTGAGCATGGCAAAGCGATAAAAGGTGTTGCGAATGCCCACAAAATAGGTTTGTTCGTATTGGTTGAGGCCCATCATGTAAAAACCGTCGGCGGCAATATCGTGTGTGGCCGAGCTGAAGGCGACCAGCCAAAGAAATGCCAGCGAGTACCGGAAGAAGTTGGGCATGGGAATGGTCAATGCTACGCCGGCCAGCCCGGCACCCACCAATAGCTGCATGATAACAATCCACCAACGCTTGGTGCGCAACACGTCAACCACCGGGCTCCACAACGGCTTGATGACCCACGGCAGATAAAGCCAGCTGGTATATAAAGCGATGTCGGTGTTTGAAATTCCCAGCCGCTTGTACATGATCACCGAAACAGTCATCACAATAACGTAGGGAAGCCCTTCTGCAAAGTAGAGTGTGGGAATCCACGCCCACGGATTTCTTTTGGTTGGTTTTGCGGATTGTCGCATGCTTAGAATCTATTGGGTTGATAATTGTTTTGTTTCAGAAAATGGATGACTTTGCCCAGTTGGTCGTAAAATTTATCCTTTCGGTCGGATGCAGTTCCGAGATGAATCAGGATGATGCAGCCATTCAATCCGCCCGGATTGGTCTCCTCAAACTGCACCAAATCATTGTACAACTGGTCTGAGCTGCGATAGTTCTTCATGTCGGGCGTGGTGTAGTCGGCATTGGTGCGGATGCCCGGCGTGAAATTGACGAGCGTGAGTCCCAAATTGCGGCTCCAGTCGGCAATGGCCCGGTTGTACCACTCATAAGGAGGCATAAAAACAGTGACCTCTTTGGCGGGAATGCCGGCAGATTCCATCGCTTTGATGTTGTTGCGCAAATCGTCGGTAAACTCATCACGGGTCACCAGCAACGAATCGCGGTTGGCCCAGTCGGCATACAACAGATGTTTGTCGGAGTGCGGTCCCAGGTAGTTCCCGTCTTCGCGCAGGCGCTGAATGAGTTTTCGGTTTTCCGGATTCCGGTAAAAGTCGCCGGTGAAAAAGAACGAAGCTTTTACATGGTTCCGGCGTAATATTTTCTCGATGGTTTTGCCGCCATCGTTGGTGTCGTGTGCTGAAAAAACGAGGTAAACTGTCGATTCCAGCGAATCCATCCGGACGATGCCGCCCTGTATTTTCTTTACATTTTCGTAAGTCTTACTCTTCATTCCCTCTTTCTGAAGCGAAGAGAGAAGATAGCTAAGACTGGCCGTTCCGTCCATTGTCGGTTCGTTAGTCGAGTAGTCGCCTTCGTCGTCGTGATAGACCGCGCGTCCGTTCTGGAAGGCGGCATAGTCATCGCTGTGCAGCAAACGGATGCCGCGCAGGTTCTTGTAAATCGATGTGTAAACAGGCCCATCCACCAATCCGCCATAAGTCAGTTTATCCAAAATAAGTTTATAGGAGGAGTGCGGATTAACCGGATAATCGCCGCCTGCCGGCAAGCCAACAATCATTGATGTTCCCCAGGGGTTGCATCCGAAGAGCCAGTCGCGCAAAGCGGCTTCCATTTCCCGGTAGGTTTGGTCACTGGTGATTTGACGGTACAACCGGGCCTGAGTAACTGCCGCGGTTACCAGGTTGTTGGAGCACCAGATAAACGGTATTCCGATGAGGAACGGGTCTTTCTTTGCCCGGCTATAAATATCGGCCAACCCTTGCTTCAGGTCTGCAGCGAAGGCTTTCGCTTGCGCAGAATCGCCGTGAGCAGCCAGGTATACATGGCCGAGGTTCATGAACGGGTAGAACTGGTAATGCCGGGCACGGTTCAGTTCCATCCACGGAGTAACCGGTTCCAGTTTTCCCCAATAAGCGGCATCCTGCAAATATTTTTTCTTTCCGGTTGCTTCGTTGAGGGCTGCAGCTGCCAGTTCCAGGTCGTCGACGTAATTGTCTTCTTCGTAGAAATAGGGTGAGACATAACAAGCAGTCTGGCAAGCCCCGGGCTCCGATACGCCGAATTGAAAGGCGGCTTTGGCTTTTCGAATCAGCGTGTCCGCGAAAGCGGGATCGGACTTTTTGTAAATGTCAGCGGCCAGAGCAAAAGCTGATGCAAACTTCCCGGCTGTTGAAGCTATTCCGGTCGTGCGGTTCTTGAACTCACCCAGTCCCTGCGGTTTTCCGGTAACGAAATAAACCGGGCGGCATTTTCCCAAACCATAATTAGCTGTGTCCTTATTAGGTAACCGAAATCCGATGTGGTCGCGATCGTCGGCAATCTGATTGAACATTACACTGTCCGATGGATTCATTTTCAGCAACCAGTCAATGCCCCAGCGTGCTTCGTCCAGGATGTCGGGAACACCATTCGAACCGGGTAAACCGTTGGCCTTGTAATGGTCGCCGTACACTTCCGGATTTTCCCGGTAGGCAAACAGCATTTGTGCCACGGCATTTGCCGATGTGGTGACATACTGCAGGTAGTCGGTGGCATCGTGCCAGCCGCCGGTGACGTTGATGAACTCGCCCGAACGGGTAGGATGATCGACAATGATGCCGTCGTGCGTATGACAGGAATCGTCGAGGAACGGATTAAATCCGCACCGCTGCTGCCGCATGTATTTCAGGATGTAGTCGGCTGTGCCGTCGTACACATGTTCTGAAATACTGAATTGCGGTGATTCCAGTTTCCCGATGCGGAGAAAATATCCGCCGGGCTTTGTATAACTGCTAAAGTTGAGCCGGGCAGCACTGGGCATTCCCCAGGGTTTGCCGTCTGCCAATTCCGGTTGTCCCATGTAAACCACTTTCCCCGTAAGGGAATTGACCAGTTCGAACTGATAGGGTAACTCTCCTTCCGGTGAAAGAAAAACAGCCACCTTGATGTCATCGGGGAGGTACCCTAGTTGGTTGACGCGGATAACTCCGCGCGCCTGGGTGGTTCCGGCGAAAGCCAGCAGCAGGAAACTCAGAATTAGCAGATATCGGTTCATGGTTTGGTGTCGTTGGGTTTACGAATAGACTTTTTCGAGCAAAGCGTCTTTAAAATAGTGTGCCAAAATTTCCCGGTAGGAGTAACCTTTTTCGCCCATGACAGCTGCACCAATTTGACACAGACCAACACCGTGTCCCCAGCCGGCTCCGGTCAGGATGAACTTCGCCGGAAGGCCGTTTTCTTCACCTTCGGTGTCGACCACAAAAGCGGAACTGTAAAGATGCGACGTGGAAAGCGCTTTCCGGATTTCCAGCTCCTTACCAATGGTCAGCGTTTTCTTCGTTCCCTCGATGCGTAGCTTGATGAGACGGGCTGAATCGCCCCGTTCTACCGGTACCAATGCCTTGATGTTGCCAAAGTCGATGCCTGTGCGTTTTTTAATGAGCGCACTGATTTCTTCCTGGCTGTACTCTACTTTCCAGCGATAAAAATCGGTGGTTTCCTGATCGTAATTGTTCAGGACCTGGCTCAAAACTTTAGCATCGGTGGTGTTGCAGAACGCCGGCGGATTGGAACGAATCCATCGGTCGGCATTTTCCTCTGCCGTGAGGTCAAGATCAAATCCCTGGGGGGCTTCCGGGTTGTCGATAATTTTGACCAAATAGGGATGATGTACCGGCTCCCAGCAATTCTCGAACGATTCGGAAATTCCGCCGCACGATTTCGAGAAACGGGCGTCGGCAATGCGTTCGTTGGAGGTGAGCGCTTCGCCAAAGGTTTCGCTAATGGCGGTGGCGGCGTTTGCCGATACTACGCGGGTAATGCCTTGGTAACGCTGACAATGATCGTCGGCGCACACATCGAAGTCGGTGTGATCTTCACGGTCGTACCATTTAATCAGCTCCTCTTCGGTTTGTCGCGTGGTTACATATTTTTCTTCTTCACTTTGCAGTGATTCATGCTTGTCAACCTGTGCCAGCAACCAACTACGCGAAATCACCGCGTGAGCTTTTAACAACTCCATGCTGCTGGTGGCGCTCATTTCCGAAGAGATGACACTGACCAGGTATTGTTCTACCGGCACCAGGTTGATGGCCCGGATGTTTTCGCCTTCGCGGATGAGCTCCAAACCGCCGCGGAATTTCTGATCTTCCTTGCGCTCCCAGTGGAAGTTGATGCCGATGGTCACGTCGCGGAGCAGTAAACTGCAGGCTTCCCGGTCGGTCGGTTGAAACACCAGCTTTTCACCTTCGAAGGAAATCCCCGATTCGAATTTCGCGTGGATGTCGTTCCCGGAAAAGAAGGCTGAACCTTTGCCGGTGACTTCCTTGCTTCCGCATTGGTAAACTCCTTCCAGTTCGATTTCAATGGTCTTTTCTGCCATGATACCCACGCGGATATCGGGCTCGTTGCCGTTGTTGTATTGCATGATGTCTGGTTTAATATTTTACGAGTTTAATCGTTTTGTGCTCTTCTTTCTAAAAGAGATTCGGAGCTCCTATCAAAAAGTTTTATAACAAGTTGCCAACATGTAAGTAACTTCTATATTTTTTTACCCCTAAATCCCCTGAAGGGGACTTTAAGCCGCCCCTTTAGGGGAGGTTTGGAGGGGTGATTTACTCTTCCGACCCTCGCCGTGACCATTCCGCTCCTGCTGAAGTTGTTTCCGCCGCTTACGATCATCTTCCCGCTGTTGCGGAAGTAGTTTCCGCTCTAAGCGATCATGTTTCCGTTGCCGACGAATATGTTTCCGCTGTATGCTGTGTTCATTCCTTTACAACAGACTGAAATTCCGGCAGTCGCGACTGACTTTCCGTCACCCGGCGGGTTCATTCCGCTGTGCCCGGAGTAGTTTCCGCTGAGCCGGTTGTTCTTCCCGCTACTGCGGAAGTAGTTCCAACACCAGCAGAACTGCTTCCAACGCCCGCCGGAGTTCTTCCAACGGCTCGCCGTGATGTTCCAACGCCTCCCGGAGTAGTTCCAACCGTCGCAGAAGTAGTTCCAACACCAGCAGAACTGCTTCCAACTACCTCAGAAGTTCTTCCAACTGATTCCGGATTATCGCAACAGGCTTCCCGTCATGTTTTCTCCTCTTTTCCCCATCACGTCTTCTCCGGTTCTCGATTTCTCACTCCACCATGCGTTTCGCGTAAGCAGTGCAGAGCTCGTCGAAATAGCTATCGTTGACCGAGACCTGCGCGAAAATGTCTGTCAGGTCGGATGCTTTTATCTTGTCGAAATCCTTTTCCTGGGGCGTAATGCAAACACCACCGAAGTCCACTGATGCCGGACTTAGCAGAATATTTTCATCTCCTTCGGCAAAATACTGGTCAGGTCGGTGCTTATCACGCGGAAAGACCAGTACGCGCCATTTCCCGTTTTCGTATCCCGAAAGGATATTGAGCATGGGTTCCGGTTCCTGATGGCGTTGTTCCAGTAGTTCGTAAAGCCAACCAAATGCAGTATGCAACAGCGTAATATCGTCCGATTCGATGGCAATAAATTTACGCTGGTATTCGCTCACCGCAAATATCTCCAGATGATCATTGCTGAACAACTTTCTGTCGGAGGTATCTTTCAGTTTATTGTATTCGGTTTCAACTGGAAGAAAACCTTTGTTTCCGGCTTGAAAATGCATGTGATCGGGGGCCGAAGCACCGCATTTCGGACCGTTATAGAATACCGTATAGTTTTTGAGTGCGCGACTCAGCTCCAGCATGTCCCTAAAATACGGCTCAATAAGCTGCGGGACATGTTCCAACCTGGGAATGGTGAGATGGCGCGGAAAAATGGGATACGGATTGACCAGAATCAGGTATTCGTCGTTGAAAGGAATTCCCTTTTGCTGTGGCGGCAAGGCATCGGTGCAGAGGAAACATTTTCGCGCACTGATGCTCTTGGTGTCAACTTTGGCAGCCGATGATTTGATACGTGCCGGATTGAACTGCACTTTCATAGTGCAATGGGCATAATGGAAGGTTTTTACCTTGACCTGTTTCAGACCTTCGGCATTTTCGTTGTACAACGGCCAAACGCCCTGCTGTTGTATTTGCAGGGCGTCGGCCATCTCATCCAGCGAACTGTTTTCTGACAGGTTGAGTGCACGCTTTGAAATCGTTATGTCATCCAGGTTAACGGACTTATTCATTTTTCGCGTTGGTTTTTCAGGATTCGTGCTTTCAGTTCCAGTGTTCGCAGACGGTCCTTATAGCTGTTGTGAATATTCATTTTGTTCACGTCGAGCGAGGCATCGGAGTTGTCGTCCCAACGACGGCATAGGTATACGGGCGTAAAGATGCGCCCAATTTTGTAGTCGCGTGAAATGGCGATACCCAGCGCATAATCTTCTCCGTAACTGGAGTTCGGTACCCGCAGGTCGCGCAGTACCGGCGTGTAGAAGGCACGCGGAGCACCCAGTCCGTTAATGCGTAATGCGTTGTTCGGGCCGTTGTCGTCGGTCCACTCCTTGTGATCGATGATGCCCGGGGGAATTTCCTCCAGGTCGAAGTTGGTCATTTGGTACGAGCCGATTACCATGGCGCATTTATCGGCGTGGAATTTATCGACAATGGTTTGCAGCGTATTTTCGTCGCTGTACATGTCATCGCTGTCGAGCTGAACGGCGAAACGGCCGCACTGTTCGTTGAAAATTCCAACGTTCCAGCAACCACCAATGCCTAATCCTTTCTTCTCGGGAATCACATGAATGAGTTTGTCGCTGCCGGCAAATTCTTTTAGTATTTCCGTTGTACCATCGCTGGAGTAGTTATCTACTACAATCAGGTTAAACGGAAAGTTCGTTTTCTGCTTTAGCACTGAATCCACCGCATCGCGAATGGTTTTTACCCGGTTAAATACCGGAATAATAACCGATGCTTCTACCGGAAATCCTTCTTCAAAATCAACGGCTTTGAATTCCGGTTTCAGGTAGGCGCCAATCTCTTTCAGGTGAGTTGTACAGGCCTTTTCCATTTCAATCTGGGTGGCACGGGCAGCACCGCTCACGTAGTCGAACTGCTTCTCTCCTGATTTCCGGGTATCCGATTCTACCATGGTGAAAAGAGGTTCCGGCACCCGGATGAATTCTCCCTTCCGGGAAACGAACAAACGGAGCGAGTAGAAACCTGCAGCGTCGAAGCTCGTGGTTTCCCATTTAGCCCATTCTTTCAAATCGGCGGTGCGGATAAGCTGCACCGGTCCGAAGTTGAAATCGTCGCGTAATGCGCCCGACTGGTAATCAATCGTTGGATGTGCGGAACGCGTTTCGTTTTTGATTTCGTAGTAATCGGCATATACCAAAGCGGCATCGGTGAAGGTGGCTGCCTGAACCAAACGTTCCAGCCCGAACTGTCCCATCTCAAGCTCGGTATCTTTCAGCGAAAGAAGCGTGAATTCAGCTTCGGCTTTACCGGCGATGGCTTTCATGGCCTCGGTTCCCTGGATGCTTTTGACCGTAATGGCTTCGGTTCCTTCCGGAATGACTGCGCCTTCGGGAGCGAGTACGTAGATGGTATTCACATTCGTGGCAGCTTTTAGCTCTGCCACTGATTTTTTTGTTGCCTCTTCTCCGCTATACGCGAGAAAAATATCGGTTTTCATTTTATGCGATGGTTTTTAGATTTCTGAATTATTGTTTGAACATCATTCGTTCGCTCGGTTCGCTTTCGTTGTTGAGGCGATCGAGTGTAGTTACTTTGTAGTAATATTTCTTGCGGAAAATGTGCAGAAAGCGACGTTTCACAAAGTAGCCGTCTTCTCCGGTCACATCGATCAAATATTCCGGGTCGCTGATATCGATGCTGTCGTTTTTCCCGCAACGGTACACCGCAAAGAAGCGGGCTTTGTTCATCTCGTCGTCAGTTTGCGGCGCTTTCCAGGTAATTTCCCGGCCGTGTTTCACCTTTTCTTCTTTCAGGTTGGATGGTGCTTCCGGTGCCTGATCATCAATCCACGGCATGGCAGGAACGATGGCCGGAGTCCGGTAGTAGTCGTCCCTTAAATCTTTCTGGAAACCTTCGAGGTGGCGGGCGAAGTGTTTGGAGCTGAACCAGGCACTTCCTTCGAGTCCGGGTATCGAACGTATCAGTTTTATCTGGTTGGTTAATTCCGCGGGAGTACGCCAGTTCGGAATTTTCGAGTGTTTATCGAGCCGGTAGACCGCTTGGCCGATGTACATGCTGCGGCCATAGGTATGACGTGCCCACCAGTGTGCCAGCTCGTCAAAATCGACTGTCGGATGACCGATACGCCAGTAGAGCTGTGGCAACGTATAATCAATCCATCCCTCGCGCTGCCATTTGATAATATCGGCATATAAACCGTCGTAATTGGTGGTACCGGCATTGGTGTTCGAACCATCCGGATCGTCTTTTTTATTTCGCCATACACCAAACGGACTGATACCAAATTTCACCCATGGTTTCACCTCTTTGATGGCTTTGCTCAATTGCTGAATAATCAGGTCCACGTTGTCGCGCCGCCAATCATCGATTTGATCAGGAGCAAACCCACGATGATATTTTTTGAAGGTAGTTGAGTCTGGGAGTTCTTGATTCGCAATTCGGTATGGATAGAAGTAGTCATCAAAATGAATGGCATCAACATCGTATCGCTTTACAATGTCGCGAACGACAGATGTTACGAAGTCGCGAACATGTGGATTTCCCGGATCGAAGTACATCTTTTTGCCGTAATTCCATGCCCAGTCCAGATGTTGGTTAACGATGTTTGAAGCTGCCAATGTATCCAGTGTGTCATTCTTCACCCGGTACGGATTGAGCCACGCGTGAAACTCCATCCCACGTTTGTGTGCCTCTTTGATAAAAAAGGCCAGTGGGTCATAGAGTGGTTTCGGTGCTTCACCTTGTTTGCCCATCAGGTATTTTGACCACGGTTCCAGCTCCGAAGGATAAAAGGCATCGGCCGACGGTCTGATTTGTACAATGACAGCATTCATCCCGTTCTTTTTATTCATGTTCAGCAAATTGATAATTTCTTCTTTCTGCTTTTCATCCGAAAGGCCTGGCTTCGACGGCCAATCGATGTTGGCAACGGTGGCTACCCAAACGCCCCGGAATTCTCTTTTGGGCGGAACGGGACTTTCCGGTTTCCGGTTTTCGGCGAAAGCCGGAACAGAAAGAAGAACCGACAGAAACAGAATAAATGCTTGTTGATAAGGTTTCATTTGACAGGTCAGATTTTGATGAATATTTTTTTGCGATATAGTACGTCGGCCAGGATCCAGTATAAGAAAATCAACGTTAGTGCGAAGAAAAGGGAACCGTTCAAATTTCCGGCCCAGGAAGCAAACCCATGTTCGTAAATCAAGGTTTTCAGTGGAGTGCTTTCACCGGAAACGGGTAGTTTAATCATGTATAGCAACCGTCCGATGATTCCCGACAGGACAAAAATAAACAACGGATTCATACCAAAAACCAGTGCCGGCATCGACCATTTCTTGTATCCGCGAATATCGATGATCCAGATGAAGAAGGCAAGCAGTATCGTAGCCAAACCAGCTGTGTACAGCACATACGAGCTACTCCAGATGGGTTTGTTGAGCGGAAAAACAAAGCTCCAGATGACGCCCGCAAATGTCATGGCTGCACCAGCCAAAATCAAATCTTTGACGGCGCGCGATTTATCAGTTCTTACATCGACTTGCCGGCCTACCAGGTAACCGATCAACACAGTACCGATGGCTGGAATCGTAGACAGCAATCCTTCCGGATCGAATGGAATGCCGTAACCGTGGTACACATGGTTGGAACCGAAGATGGCTAAATCGACTGTTCGAACCATGTTGCCCTGAAGCGAGAGCGCTCCGTCACCACCCAGAATCAGCAATCCCCAGTATCCCAGTAGCAGAACCGGTAGAGCTATCCAAACGCCAATGCGTTTCCAGGCTAGTACAATCAACGACGCGACACCATAAGCAAGCGCAATACGTTGCAGCACGCCCATAATGCGAAGATGACTATAATCGATACCGAAAAAAGGAAAGGCATTTAATCCCAGTCCAATCAGGAATATCAGGGCGGTGCGTTTCAGCACTTTCTTCGTTGCTTCTCCGGTCAGGTTGTGATTGAACTTTTTGAAAGCAAACCACATGGCCGTTCCTACTGCGAACAGAAAGAAAGGAAAGACCAGGTCGGTCGGGGTACAACCATTCCATTTGGAGTGTTCCAGCGGTGCATAAATGTGCCTCCAACTTCCCGGATTATTGACGGTAATCATCAGAGCCACGGTGAATCCCCGCAAAACATCAAGAGCAACTAATCGTTTGGCTTTTTCCATGGTTGGTTATCGTTTCGTTATGCAAATTAGTGAACTTACCCCGCACTTACCCGGTCATATTGCTGAAATCACGGATAGTAACGGACAAATGCTTCGATGGCTTCGTATTCGGCCATACCTAACTGATTGTACAATTCGGCAGTGGCGTGGTTTCTATCTTCTGCACGTTGCCAGAATTCGCGGTCGTCATTTCCCATAAACATGGCACCTTCTTTTTGCGACTGATGGCGGAAAATGGCTTCCCGCTTTTTAAGCAGTTCCTGCGGACTAATGGGCACAGCCATCTCAATCTGATCGATGTCCCACTCAGCCCAAGCACCGCGGTAGAGCCAGATCCAGCTTTCCTGCATCCAGTCTTCATCTTTTAACTGTTCCAGGGCAATTAAAATCGCATCGAGGCAAACACGGTGTGTTCCGTGTGGATCGGAAAGATCGCCGGCGGCAAAAATCTGGTGGGGTTTGATTTCGTTGAGGAAATCCATTACAATGCGTACATCTTTTTCACTGATTGGTGCTTTTTGCGCTTTTCCGGTTTCGTAAAACGGAAGATCGAGAAAATGCACGTTCTTACTTCTTATCCCGGAATAGCGACAAGCGGCTTTGGCTTCCATCCGACGGATAAGGCTTTTCAGTTTCCGAAGTTCGGGTAAATCGATGTCTCCGTCTTCTTTCTCTTTCAAATGAGCAACGAGTTTATCGTACATGGCTTTCTGCTTCTCGTTGCCCTCGTCGATATAGTTGGAGAAGGAGTTGTGGAAGGAGATAAAACGGTTCGCATATTCGTCGGACACCGCCACATTTCCCGAAACCTGGTAGGCTACATGCACATCATGCCCCTGGTCGGCCAGACGAATCAGGGTTCCCCCCATTGAAATAACATCATCGTCGGGGTGTGGACTGAAAACAACCACTCGTTTTTGTGCGGGTTCAGCTCGTTCAGGACGACGCGAATCATCGGCATTGGGTTTTCCACCCGGCCATCCGGTAATGGTTGATTGCAGGTCGTTAAAAACTTTGATATTCAAGCTGTAGGCTGAGCCAAAGATGACAATCAAATCGCTTAGTCCATTGTCGTTGTAATCCTTATCGGTCAGTTTCAGAATGGGTTTGTCTGTTTTCTGGCATAGCCAAACAACCGCTTTGCGCACTAAGCGCTCATCATCCCAGTCGCAGGAAGCTACCAGCCAGGGTGTTTTTACGCGGATGAGATCGGAAGCTGCAGCTGAATCGATGATGAACCGTGCATTGGGATGATTCTGTAGAAATGATGCCGGAAGTAACGGAGTTACATTGCCTTCTACGGCTTTTTTGATAATGTTGGCCTTATTCTCGCCCAGCGCCATCAGGATGACTTTCTTCGCACTCATGATGGTGCCAACTCCCATGGTAATGGCCCGTTGCGGAACATTATGGATGCCGTTGAAAGAGTTCGATGCATCGCGGCGTGTCAGTGTGTCTAGTACAATGATGCGTGTATGTGAATTGGAACGGGCTCCCGGTTCGTTAAACCCGATGTGGCCGGTGCGTCCGATGCCCAATAGCTGCAAGTCGATACCACCCGCACTCTTAATTTTTTCTTCATAATCCAAGCAGAAATCATGGACCTGGTCGAGCGAAATATTTCCTGCCGGGATGTGAATATTCTCCGGCAGCACGTCGACATGGTCGAACAGATTTTTGTGCATGAAATGGTGGTAGCTGTGGCTCGATGACGGATCCATCGGGAAATATTCGTCAAGATTAAACGAGACGACATTTTCGAAACTAAGTCCTTCTTCTTTGTGAAGCTTAACCAGCTCTTTGTATACGCCAAGCGGCGTGGAGCCTGTTGCCAGCCCTAATACACACTTCTTGTTTTGCGATTGTTTTTCCCGGATAAGTGAAGCTATTTCCTGTGCTACAGCTGCCGAAGCATCGGTTGCTTCCTTATATATATAGGCAGGGGTATTTTCATATTTGGTTAGAAGTTCCCGTTCTGTTGGGTTTTCCGCGGGGAAAAGGTTTTCGTCTGCAAAAAGACTGTCGGTTGATTGAAGTTTCTTGCTTAAGTCCATGGTTTCTTTCTTAAATTTAAATAGAGTTTCAAAAATAAAAGGAATTTGTGAAATATTGGTAATACATGTTATGTAATATGTATTAATGTGTTATTTTTTATTTTATATTTGAAACATGAAAATGATTGCAGACAGTGGATCTACGAAAACAGCCTGGCGGCTAGTTGATGCGGAAGGAAATATTCAATCGGTTCAGACCGAGGGAATAAACCCTTTTTATCAGGAATCTGCCGAGATTGTGTCCACATTAAAGGAAAGTTTGCTCCCATATATAAAAGGACGGGTAAATGAAGTGTTTTTTTATGGTGCCGGATGTGCAAACGAGGAAAAATGCACTCTTGTAAAGAATGCTTTGCGCGAAGTTTTTCCTGGTTCAACCATCGAGGTTGCCAGTGATTTGGTCGGAGCCGCCCATGCTGTTTGCGGACATGAATCGGGAATTGCCTGCATTCTGGGAACCGGATCGAACTCGTGTTACTATGATGGAGAAGAAGTAAAACTGAATGTATCTCCGCTGGGACTAATACTGGGAGACGAAGGAAGTGGAGGTGTTATTGGACGGAAAGTGATAGCCGATTATTTGAAGGAAGTCATGCCCGGATATCTCCGCGAAAAGTTCTATGAGACTTATCAGATTTCGTCACCGGAGATTATGGATCGGGTATATCGTAAACCCTATCCGAATCGTTTTCTTGCACAGTTTACCCGTTTTTTGAGTGAAAATATTACAGAACCTTATTGCAGCCATCTTGTTGAGGAGAGTTTTCGTGAATTTGTGTTACGGAATTTGGTGCACTATCCTCACTATAAAACCTTACCGGTGAATTTTGCCGGCTCCGTTGCCTGGTATTTTTCGGAGCAGCTGGAGAAGGTCTTAAAGGAAGAAGGTCTCAGTCTGGGGCGCATTGTTCGTGACCCGATTGAGGCATTGGTTGATTATCATAGTTAAAAAATGCTTTACCTGGCTTAATTCCGGGATTGAAAAAAACGAAAATGAGTATAACGGAATCAGAATCGCTTTATAACGATCTTGAAAAGAAGAGTGTGCGTGAGTTGTTGGAGGCAATTCATGAGGAGGACCGTAAGGTTCTCCCGGCTGTACAGAAAACCATCCCACAAATCGAAGCGTTAGTAACAGCGGTTGCTCCACGCATGAAGAAAGGTGGTCGCCTGTTTTATGTTGGTGCCGGAACCAGTGGAAGGCTGGGTATTCTCGATGCGTCGGAAATTCCTCCCACTTACGGGGTTGGTTATGATTTAGTTATCGGTTTGATTGCAGGAGGAGATACAGCCATTCGCAAAGCTGTGGAATCAGCTGAAGATAATGAGGCTATGGGATGGGAAGATTTGCAAAAATATCACCTCACCGAAATGGATACCATTGTAGGTATCGCTGCCTCCGGAAGAACACCTTATGTAGTAGGTGCTTTGAAAAAAGCACGCGAAAACAATATACTTGCTGCTTGCGTAACTAGTAATCCCAATAGCGAGATGGCTAAGCACGCCGATATAGCGATTGAAGCAGTTGTTGGCCCTGAGTTCGTAACCGGAAGCACCCGCATGAAATCCGGTACAGCACAAAAATTAGTTCTTAACATGATCACCACTACTCTGATGATCCAGTTAGGAAAAGTAAAAGGGAATAAAATGGTCAATATGCAATTGACCAATCAAAAATTGGTAGAGCGCGGAACCCGAATGATTATGGAAGAGTTGGGCCTGGAAGAAGATAAGGCCAGAAACCTTTTGCTAATACATGGTTCTGTGAAGAAAGCGCTCGACGAATACCGTAAATAGCTAGGTTATATTTTGACTTATTGTTTGAAAGTTTTTTGAGTTCTCATTTTTAATCAGTTCGAAGGGTGTAATCCTCCGGAAAGGGTGAGTTATGTGCCTTTTCGTGAAAGGACGGAGGGAGAAATATACCCCTAGGCTAAATTTTAAAATCTAAACTACTAGTACCATGAGACGTTTTCTATTGCTTGTGGCAGCCATGATGGTTGCCTTCTCATCGGTTGCCCAAAAGAGGACTGTAACCGGGTTGGTCACTGACCAAAGCGGTGCACCGCTTCCCGGTGTAAACATTGTCGTCAAGGGGACCACTAATGGTACCATCACCGACTTTGATGGTAAGTATCAGTTGGACGCGAAAGCATCGGATGTACTGAAATTCTCGTTCCTGGGATATATTCCTCAGGAAATTCCTGCCTCCAACAGTGTAATTAACGTAAAACTGAAAGAGGATACCAAATCACTCGACGAAGTTGTGGTCGTCGGTTATGGTACCCAGAAAAAGAGCGACATTACCGGTGCTGTGGCGTCGGTAAGCGCTGATGACCTCAAGGGCCAGCCGGTTTCTTCGGTCGATCAGGCACTTCAGGGACGTGTAGCCGGCGTCCAGATTACCTCCAATTCCGGGGCTCCAGGTGGTTCTATCTCAGTCCGCGTCCGCGGTATCGGAACCATTAATAATGCCGACCCATTGTATGTTGTTGATGGTCTGCCTGTTGGCGATATCAACTTTTTGAATCCGAATGATATTGCTTCTGTAGAAATTTTGAAAGATGCTTCTGCTTCTGCGATTTATGGTTCCCGGGGGGCTAACGGTGTAGTTTTGATTACTACAAAAAAAGGTAAGTTGAATTCTAAAGCCAGTGTAAATCTCGATGTTTACTATGGTGTTCAGAAAGTAATCAACAACTGGAAAACAACTACTGGTCCTGAGTGGTACCAGATTCAGGAAGAACTGAACAAGACACGTACCAAGCCTATCGATCTTTCGCTGGTTGACAAAAACCAGAACACGGATTGGTTTAATGCTATTACGCGTGTTGCTCCAATGCAGAACTACAATTTCGGTGTAACCGGAGGTAGTAAGGCAATGACTTACGCACTGAGTATCGGTCACCTGAATCAGGAAGGTACGGTTGAAGGAAGTAGCTTCGAACGAACGACCGGTAAGTTGAATGTAGGTTATCAGGTTTCCAAGCGATTTAAAATCGGTACGAACCTGAATATCGAGCACAGTAAGAAATATTCCATCAGCGAGGAGAATTACCACGTGGGAGTAATTAACACAGCGATTAAAATTGAGCCGGTAATTCCGGTATGGAAGGACAAAGCCAATCATGTTTATGATTATTCAAAGTTTACCGACTATCCGAACCCGGTAGCAGCGATTCAGTATGATAACAATCATTCAGAAAAACTTCAGCTGGTAGGAAATATTTTTGGTGAGTTAGAACTGGCTAAGGGGCTGAAAGCGAAAACCAGCTTTGGACAGAGTAGCTACCGGACTGACTACTATAACTTCACTCCGGTTTATTCGGTCAATATTAACCAGCAGAATCTGGTGAATAACGTATATCGTAAATATGCCCGCGGTGATTACTGGTCATGGGAAAACACGCTGAACTACGATGCTGCGTTTGGAAAACACAGCCTGTCGGCACTGGCTGGTTACACGATGGAAGAAGGAAACTATGAATGGTTCTCTGCATCGAAAAACAATATTCCGAACGAAGATCCTTCCATGTGGTACCTAGATGCTGCAGCAGATGGGGATTTAGCAACCAGTAAGGAGTCTTCCGTTTCTATGATGTCTTTTCTCGGACGTATCAACTATTCGTATGAGAACAAGTATCTGGCAACAGTTAACTTCCGTGCTGATGCTTCCTCTAAATTTCCGAAAGAAAACCGTTGGGGATATTTCCCGTCTGTAGCACTTGGATGGAAAATCTCAAAAGAGTCTTTCCTGGAGAATGCAACCTGGTTGACCAACCTGAAACTGCGCGCCGGCTGGGGACAGATAGGTAACCAGAATATTGGAAGTTATCCTTACCAGGAAACAATGAACGGCAACTCGCAGTATCGCTACCTCTTCGGAATGACCCCGACCATCGATCAGGGTTACGTAGTGACCGGCATGGTTGACCAGTCTATCAAATGGGAAACAGTTGAATCATTGAACTTTGGTGTTGATGCATCATTCTTCGACGACCGTTTACAGACAACCATCGACTGGTACAACAAGAAAACCAAGGACATGCTGGTACAGGTGCCGATTCCATATTATTACGGATACGAAGATGGGCCAACTTCAAATGTAGGTTCGGTGAAGAACAATGGTCTTGAGGTTTCTGTTAACTATCGCGATCGGATTTCAAACAAGCTTTCCTACAATGTTGGTTTCAATATTGCTACGGTGAAAAATGAAGTACTCAGCTTGGGTAATGGTAAGCCGATTGCAGGGGGAACTTATTATGGAGGTAATGCAACCCGCACCGAAGAAGGTGAACCTATCGGATATTTCTATGGATATAAAACGGATGGTGTTTTCCAGTCACAGCAGGAAATTGATAAGGCACCGGTTCAGGAAGGAAGTAGCAACGAAGATTTGAAGCCCGGTGACCTGAAGTTTGTCGATGTGAACGGAGACGGTGTTGTAAACGATGAGGATAAAACTTATCTGGGAAGCCCGATTCCGAAATTTACCTATGGTTTCAACCTGGGTGTTACTTACGGAGCTTTTGATCTTAGCGCATTTGTACAGGGCTCACAGGGGAATAAAATCTTCAATGCCATGAAGACACACCTGTATAACTTCGATGAAACCAATAAGTCGACAGATATGCTGAATTCATGGACTCCGACGAATACCAATACCAATATGCCTCGCCTGAACGGTAATGACAAGAACAACACCAATCGTACATCAGACCGATTTGTAGAAGATGGTTCGTATGCGCGTCTGAAGAACATCACGCTGGGTTACACGCTTCCTAAATCATTGGTTCAGAAAGCCGGTATCGCTTCGTTGCGGTTCTATGTATCAGGTCAGAACCTGGTTACCATTACCAACTATTCAGGTGCTGATCCGGAAATCGGACAGAATGCAACTGACAAATATCTGACTCGGGGTGTTGATATTGGTACGTACCCGCAGGCGCAGACCTATGTATTCGGTGTAAAACTGGGATTCTAATTGAATAAGGATTTATAGTTATGAAAATTTCATTAAAGACATACACAAAGGCATTGGTTATCGGATGCCTTGGCTTGTCGGTCGTGAGTTGTTCGGACTTTCTTGACAAGCAAAAGCTAGGACAGGAAACCTCTGCGGTTTACTTTAACAGCCAGGATAAAGCCATCCACTCCGTTACGGCTGCCTACTCGGATTTGAAGGACTATCGTTTCGGTTGGTTTCAGTGGGCCTTCGGTGAAACATTGAGTGATAACGCCATTTACAGTGGCTCTGACGGCGATAGTGGAGGGTTCCAGCCATTGAAAGATTTCAATGGTACGGCCGACATGTCTCAGGTTCGGTATAAGTGGGAGTTGTGCTACCGCGGAATTAACAAATCCAATCAGGCTATCGAAGGAATTGAGGCGATGAACGATGACTTGTTCACCACGCCCGGCCTGAAAAAACGACTGATTGCAGAAGCACGTTTCCTTCGCGCTTACTATCACTGGAATCTGGTCATTACATTCGGAAAAGTTCCGATTGTGGATCACCTGATTAAAACAGCAGATGAGAAGATTGCTCCTTCTTCTATTTCGGATGTGTATGATTTTATCGCATCGGATCTGGAGGCTGCTGAAGCCGATCTTCCGCTGAAAAGCGAATATGCTGCCTCTGATATTGGTCGTGCAACCAAAGGTGCTGCCGATGCTTTCCTGGCAAAAGTGAATCTTTACCGGAAAAACTGGACTGACGCAGCTAAGTGGTCGAAGAAGGTGATTGATTCAGGCGAATATCAGTTGGATCCCAACTATGCGCATCAGTTCTCTTTCGATGGTGAAAACGGAATGGAATCGATTTTCGAAATCCAGTTCTACGATTCGCCAACCGAGACTTCGGCGTATCGTAATAATGGTAACTTTCAGACCCTGTTTCAGTTGCCGCGTAACATCACTTATGGTTACGGTATCAACCAGCCGACAAAAAATTTGTACAACGCCTTCATGGCTGAGAACGATACAGTTCGTATGCAGGCGACCCTGTTGGATACCACAGAGGTATTCCACAACGAGCTGGCTGATTTGTATACCGCTTTGGATCAGGCAGAGCAGAGCGGCGACCAGGCGACCATCGATAAGGCAAAAGCTAATTTGGCAGCCGGAAAAACGAGGCTCACTTTCGACCGTACCGGTTTTTACAACCAGAAGATTTATGTGGACCCGGCGCACCGCGCTACCCATATCCGTAACAATGGAAACAATACCCGCGTGATGCGCTATGCTGAGGTTCTGCTTATGTACGCTGAAGCAGAATATCATTTAGGAAATGAAACCGAAGCACTGGCAAAAATGAATATGGTACGCGAGCGGGTGAACCTTCCCGATAAGAGTGTCTCGGGTGATGCACTGCTCCAGGCCATCTACACTGAGCGTCGTCTCGAACTGGCAATGGAAAATGATCGGTATCCCGATTTGGTTCGTACCGGGCGTGCCAACATTCTGCCTAACTGGACAGAGGCACACGAATACTGGCCGGTACCACAGGCTGAGGTGGATATTACATCAGGTGATGTTCCCCAGAACCCAGGATATACAGCCACAGGCAACTAATATAGTTTAACGTTTTTCATAGATGAAGTAAAAGCCGGAGGATGGCAGGCAGACTTACTCTATTTGTCGCTTCCGGCTTTTTTAAAACTAATTAATTGATTGTAGAAAAGGAGGTTGTAGCTTTTATGATTGCTCTTTTTCTGCGATATTTGAAAAAAAACGTATCGATTCTCTTTATACACGGTGGTTTAGTCTTTCTGCCAACTCACTGAAATCGCCGGAAGCTTGTAACAAATAAAGTTACCAACGCATGAAAAGTCTTCTGTTCAGCATTCTCATTTTTTTGTTGGTTGTACCCGCCCGGGCGCAATCGTATTACAATAAAACGGAAGTCAATACCTTGCCCAACAAGGTGAAAAGAGCTTACCGCAGAACAAGCCGCTATCTCGACGATGCCGTGAAAGGTGATTTTAAGTACACCCCGCCGGCGCGCTCGAAAATCGATACCCTCTTCTTCAGCGGCGATACCCTTGTCGTTCAATTTAAAGACGAATTTGGTTACAAAACCCTGCGCACCATGCAGGTAAAAGATATTTATGCTCAGCTGGGCGATAAGCTGAGAGGATTGGCCCGGCGCCATCCTGTAAAAGTGGTGGTGAAAGGCTACCAACTTTCGCGCCTGGTACCCAACTACTACCGTGAAGATAAAGATCCTTCGCGGTTGATGCCCGACAGTGTGAACCAACCCATCCATGTTCAGGATATTTCGAAACCCTACCGGATTACCGAAGGACTGAACCATCGTCACATTGCTTTGTGGAACAGTCATGGTTGGTATTACAACAATAAACTCGACCGTTGGGAATGGCAGCGGGCTCCTGTTTTTACTACTGTAGAAGACGTGCTGCCAACATCATTTGTGCTCCCGTTCCTGGTTCCGATGCTCGAAAATGCAGGAGCCAATGTGTACCTTCCCCGTGAGCGCGATACGCAACCCCACGAAGTAATTGTCGATAATCAGGATTCTTCCTACCGGGAAGAGCCTTACCAAAATATTTTTACTACCGGCGAAGGCACCGGATTTGGCGTAGGAACACCGCCTTACGTGGCGGGGCAAAATCCATTTCAACAGGGAGATTACAGAGTTTTAAACCTGGAACCCGGTTCGAAAGCCAAAGTCAGTTGGACGCCCAATATTCCTGCTGACGGGAAATACGCCGTATACGTTTCATACAAAACACTACCGAATAGTTCGGATAAAGCACATTACGAAGTACGTCATGCAGGCGGAACCACTCATTTCGTCGTCGACCAGCAAATGGGCGGCAGTACATGGGTGTACCTGGGAACTTTTCAGTTTAAGAAAGGAACCAGCCCGGCGGAGGGTAGCGTAACCTTGCTGGCCAACGGTGTAAAAGGCAAAGTCCTTACGGCAGACGCTGTACGCTTTGGTGGTGGAATGGGAAATGTTGCGCGTGGCGGAAAAGTGAGTGGTCGTCCCCGTTGGACGGAAGGTGCCCGCTATTATCTGCAATATTGCGGTTTCCCGGATTCGTTAACGTACAGTTTCAATGGGGGGCAAAACGATTATGTGGATGATTACCGCAGTCGCGCCCGTTGGGTAAATTACTTGCACGGCGGAAAATACATGGAGCCCTGGATCACGAAAGGGAGAAATGTACAGGGGGAACATATCCCCATCGACTTGAGTCTTGCTTTCCATACCGATGCGGGGCATCACCTGGGAACAGATACCATAGTAGGAACATTAGCCATTTACAGCACACGCGATGCAGAGTTTAATAAAAAGTATCCTGATGGTAGGAGCCGTTTAACGAATCGAGACTTTGCCGATATGTTGTCGACTCAGATTGTTGATGACATCCGGGCGAAAGAACAACCCAACTGGACGCAGCGTGAGCTGTGGGACAAACGGTACAGCGAAGCTACCTATGCAACCATTCCGTCAGCCTTGCTGGAACTGCTTTCGCACCAGAACCTGGGCGACATGATTTCAGGAAATGACCCGGAGTTCCGGTTTGTAGTAGCGCGCGCTATTTATAAATCGATGCTGAAATTCCTGGCGACTTATCACGAAGTGCCTTACATCGTGCAGCCACTGCCGGTCGATGCTTTCAGTGCCAATCTGGATAGCGGTAAAGCACAGCTTTCGTGGCATCCGGTGGACGACCCGCTGGAGCCGACGGCCAAACCGAAACAGTATGTAGTGTATACCCGGATTGGCAATAGTGGCTGGGACAACGGTGTGTTGGTCGATCAACCCAAATATGAAACGCCTGCGTTAGATCAGGGCAAAATTTATAGCTACAAAATCACCGCAGTGAATGAAGGTGGCGAAAGCTTCCCTTCCAACATCTTGTCGGTTTGCAATAATGGAAGTGATACCACGGTGATGGTGGTAGATGCGTTCGACCGGGTTTCTGCTCCTGAGGTGATTAATCAAGGGAACTTCACTGGTTTTGCCGGTTGGCTTGACGAAGGCGTGGCATGGGGGAACGACCTTTCGACCATCGGTTCGCAATACAATTTTAATCAGTTGAAGCCGTGGATCGCTAACGACGAACCGGGACATGGAGCCAGTTATCAGAACCGTACGGCGATGTTACCGCTGGGGAACAATTTCGATCATGTGTATAGTCATGGTGTTGCCATTCAGGCAGCAGGTTACAATGTCGTATCCTGCAGCCGGAAAGCTTTGGAAAACGGAACCGTTTCCCTCACGGGATACCCAATGGTTGATGTGATTTTTGGCGAAGAGAAAACCACCGAAAAGCCAGGTGGCGTTGAGAAATATACCCTTTTCACTCCGCAAATGCAGAAAGCACTGACTGATTATTGTAGTTCGCCCTCGGCCCGCTTGTTCATCAGTGGAGCTTATGTGGGCAGTGATTCATTTGAATCGGAGCATCGAGATGTGACTGCAGGGGAGAAGAACTTTGTCCGCAATGTCCTCGGTTACTTTGGACGAACCGATCATGCGACTGCTTCGCCACTGGTGAAAGCCACTACGGGCAGCCCGCTTCCGGTATTCGACGGCAAGTTTGGTTTCAACATGGAATACCGTCCGGATATGTACCGGGTGGAATCGCCCGATGCCATTGAGCCGGCCGATAGCACCGGAACAACCATTCTGCGCTATGTTGCCAATAACAAAAGTGCGGCAGTAGCCTGCGATAAGGGGTATCGGGTAGTGACGCTTGGCTTCCCTTTTGAAACGATTACGACTCCGGAGCAACGCGCTGCGGTGATGAAAGAGATACTTGGTTATTTACGGAAGAAATAATTAGATATGATGAATAAAATCTGGTATATCCTTTTATTGGCCTTTCTGGCCGCCTGTTCGTCTCCTGCTGAACAGGGGAATGTGCAAAAAGTAATTTCCTCTGTGCAGGAAAAATACGCGCCCGATCATCGAGAGGCGCTTTTCCGGGTGACTTCCGAAAAGCGAGGGGACGAGGTCATTTTGAAAGGCGAAACAAATTTGCCCGATGCGAAATTCGAATTGATGAATACGCTCGGAGACAACGGAGTGAAAACGGTAGATTCTATTGAGGTGCTTCCGCAGAAACAGTTGGGCGATCGCAATTGGGCGCTGGTCAATCTGTCGGTAGCGAATATCCGCAGTAACCCGCGACACTCAGCCGAGCTGGCTACGCAAGCGTTACTGGGAACACCGGTCAGGGTACTAAAAAAACATGGTGGATGGTATTACATCCAAACACCGGACAACTACCTGGGATGGGTTGACAGCTGGGGCATCTATCGTGAAAACGAAGCAGGGATGAACCAGTGGCGGAATGCCAAACGGGTAATCTTTACCGCCGATTATGGTTTGATTCGTACCCAGCCCGACGAGACCAGCCAGCCGGTTTCGGATGTGGTAATGGGAAATATTCTGGTGCAAACCGGAACAAAAGGAAAATATGCTGAGGTGAGTTTCCCGGACGGACGGAAAGGTTTTCTTCCTCAGGCAGAATTGAGAAATTTCACCGAATGGGAAAACAATGTGAAACCCGATAGGGAAGGAATTTGCAAGCTGGCACACCTGTTTGTCGGACGACCTTACCTGTGGGGGGGAACTTCACCAAAGGCCATGGATTGCAGCGGATTTGTGAAAACCGTCTATTTTAATTTCGGTATCATTCTGGCCCGCGACGCATCGCTAATGGTTAGGCATGGCAAACCAGTTACACTGAAAAATGCAAAGCCGGGAGACCTGCTTTTCTTCGGCTACCACGGGAAAAACGGACCGCGCGTTACTCATACCGGGTTGTATTTGGGTAATATGAATATCGAGCATTCTGCCGGCCGGGTACGGCTTAGCAGTCTCGACAGCACCAAAAGCAATTACTTTACGTATGCTCCCGGCTATATGGTGGGCATGCGCGATGTGATTGATTCGGTGGATACCAACGGGATTGTTTCGGTCAAAAATCATCCCTGGTATTAAATTTTCAAACTAACTAACGTAACAACCTTCATATGCAAACGAACCGACGTAACTTTCTGAAGGCGGGATTGCTGACCGGAGCTGGTGTCGCAGCCGCTCCTATACTGCAGTCGTGTCAGTCATCTGAAAATAGAAACAACATGAAGCCTGGTGATCGATTGGAATTTAGTTTTCAACCATACGAATTGCAACTGAAGCACGTGTTTACGCTGGCTTCTTCGTCGCGGACCACTACCCCGGTGATGCTGACGAAAATCCGGTTTGGTGATTACGAGGGGTATGGCGAAGCATCGATGCCGCCTTACCTGGGCGAATCGCACGAGACTGCTGCCGCTTTTTATCGCAAGCTAAATCTGGCGCAGTTCAACGACCCGATGCGGATGGAGGAGATTATTGATTATGTCGATAATATCGCTCCCGGAAATCACGCGGCCAAATGCTCTATCGATATTGCCTTGCACGATTTGGTGGGTAAAATGCTGGATGAGCCCTGGTATCGCCTGTGGGGATTTTCGAAGGAGAAAGCGCCGTCTACTTCTTTTACCATCGGTATTGATACACCGGAAGTGGTGAAAGAGAAAACCCGGGAAGCTGCCGGTTTTAACATCCTGAAGATAAAACTGGGACGCGGAACGGATCGGGAAATCATCAAAGCCGTACGTTCGGTAACCGATGTGCCGATTTGTGTTGATGTGAATCAAGGGTGGAAAGACAAGCGCGAGGCTCTCGATATGGTTCATTTCCTGAATGAGAACGGCTGTGTGTTTGTCGAACAGCCCATGCCAAAGGACCAGCCCGATGATGTCGCCTGGTTAACCGGAAACAGCCCCTTGCCCATTGTCGCGGACGAAGCGGTGCAGGATTTGGCTGATATGAAAAAGATATACGGCGTGTATTCCGGAGTGAACATCAAGCTGGAGAAATGTGGTGGTTTGCGTCATGCTCACATGATGATGAATACGGCCCGTACGCTCGATATGAAAGTAATGGTTGGCTGTATGACGGCCACTTCGTGTGCGGTCACCGCCGGGGCGCAGCTTTCGCCTTTCGTCGATTGGGCCGATTTGGATGGAAACCTGCTCATTAAAAACGACGTGTTTGAAGGCCTGAAAGTGGAAAAAGGGAAAATCATCCTGCCTGACGCGCCGGGAATTGGCATTCGAAAAATCTCTGATACGGAGATATAGGATTTTTTTTGGGGTTAATTAAAAGGGCGCGGGGTGATCTTGAGCAATTACCTTGCGCCCGTTTTTATATCTTTAAGTGGATTAAACCGAAACGTTATGCAAAAACTTCTTTTCCTGTTGATATGGGTCGTGGTTGCCTGCGCATGCCAGACTCCTAAAAAGCGGATCATCGGAGTGAATGATCTGAAGCAGATGGTTGATGAAGGTCAGTTTAAGAAAGCGGCTACTCAAATTGACTCGTTGGTTCAGTCCGGCTCCCTTACGGGAAAAGATTCGGCAGATGCGGTTTACCTGAAAGATTTGATGCATCGAATTAAATTGGACTTTTCGAAAAACGAAGAGCAGGTCCGCAATGAGCTGAAACGTTACTATCCATCGCTGACGGACAGTCAGATGAACGCATGGGAAGAAACGGGTGCGTTGGAGATGCGTCTCATTAACGGACAAAAGCGTTTCTTCCGGAATGCAGTTCCAAATCTCTTTCGTATCGATTCGACCGAAGCGAAAGTGAAGCTAAAAGTGGATGGCCCCAGCGTGGATGAACTGGATGAGTTTTGTAAGGTATACGACAAAAAAATAGTGGATTCACCCAAGCCACTGACCAAGCATTTTGAGTTTACTTACACCATTACGGTCAAGCCGAATGCGGTCCCCTGCGGGCAGGTGGTACGATGCTGGTTGCCTTTTCCACGTATCTCAGAGCCGAGGCAGGATGACGTGAAGCTGATTTCTACTTCACAAAAGGATTTTCAGTTGGCAGTGAACAAAGACAACCTGCAACGCTCGTTGTACATGGAGCAGTTTGCCCGGCAGGATTCGCCGGTGGTGTTCAGCTACAAGGCTTCGTTTGCGACCCATACGCAATTGGTTTCGCTCAATCCGGCGGAAGCCGAACCGTATGATACCACCAGTGCGCTATACCGGAACTATACGGCTCAGCGACCACCGCAAATTCTTTTCACTGATGATATCCGGAAAATGACTAACCAGATTGTAGGCGACGAAACCAATCCTATTGTGAAAGCAAGAAAGATATTCAACTGGATCGATAGCAACGTTCCGTGGGCAAGTGCCCTCGAATATTCCACGTTCGATAACATTCCCGAATACGTGCTGAAGTATCGCCATGGTGATTGTGGAATGCAGACATTGCTGTTCATGACCATGGTGCGGTATGCCGGCGTTCCGGCAAAGTGGCAGAGCGGCTGGATGCTTCATCCTGGAGAATTGAATCTGCATGACTGGTGCCAGGTGTATTTCAAAGGTATCGGTTGGGTGCCGGTTGACCAGTCATTCGGACGGTTGGACGTGTCAAATGACGCAGTGCGGAATTTCTACTTTGGAGGTTATGACGGTTACCGGATGATTGTGAATGATGGATTCAGTCAGCCATTTACGCCAGCGAAGGAATATCCTCGCAGTGAACCGATCGATTTCCAACGTGGTGAAGTGGAATGGAGTGGCGGCAATTTATACTTCGATCAATGGAACTATCACATGGATATCAAAGAGGTGAAGTAGCGGAAGCGAGAAATGGAGAAAGGGAGATGGAATGAACCATAATGGCATCTCCCACCTGACAATGTCGTGAGACCTGTCAGCGTGCAGAAACGTATCCCTGTCGGTGGTGGCAGACCCCTACAGGGGTTGAACAGAGGTCATTTATTCATCACCTTCGGTAAAAAACCGACTCAGACTGAAGGTCTGAAATCCCACAGCCCGGGGCAACGCCCCGGGTAAAGAAAGATAGTACGGATGGAAGCCTGAAGGGCTTCAACCATTCCATTCTTGCGTCGTACATCCGTTTGATACATCGTGTTTCTAACAATATGCATTCCGGAGGAATTACCCCCCAAAACCCTAATAACTCACCTTCACCGACAACGAAAACGTCCGGGCACGCGGGTACATGTAATTATCCACCCCACCGGCCAGTTCCGGGTCCTGTCCTTTGTATCCGCTAATCACAAACGCATTTTGAACGTTCGCAGCCACATGGAGATTGAACTGACTCCCCGAGACGTGGTCGAACGTTCTTCCCAAACTGATGTAATCCATCCGGAAGAAACCCGCATTCTGCACGTAATAATCGGAATAAGCATAGGGGTTGTCGAAATGCGAATCATTCACCGAGCGGGAAATGTTCCGGAAGAACCCCGGAGCACTGTAAATATTCAGGTAGGCGCTCTCCTCATCCACGTTGTTGTATACGTAGTTCCCCAATTGCAGACGTCCGGAGAAGGATAAATCCCATTCATGGTGTCGCAGTGACGACGAAAGGCCCATCATCACGTTTGGAGCGACGTGCTTGTAGTGGTACCGATTGTCAAGATTTCCCCCGTTGGTCTCATTTCCGTTGGCATCCAGGAAAACTCCTTCTACGGGCTGCCCCTTGCTGTCATACACCTGGCGAAGAACATAGAATGAGTTGGTCGGATACCCAACCGTCTGAACGCGCATATAAGGGTCGGAGTTCGTATACGAAAGCCCGTCGTAACTGCCGAGTAGTGCCCCGGTGGCCTCGTATACCGAAACCTCGCTGTTCAAATCATTAATTTTGTTGTTGTTGAACGAAGCATTGGCGTTGATCTGCCATTGCCATTCATTGTTCGAAATAATGGGAGCGCTGAGGGTCAATTCAATGCCGCTGTTCCTGATTTTCCCGCCGTTGGTCATCACATAATTCCCAAAACTACCACCGGTTGGAGTTATCATCTTGAGGTACAAATCATCGCTGATTTTGGAGTAGAATTCCACAGAGCCCTGAATCCGGCTTTGGGTCAGGGCAAAATCAAATCCTACTTCACTGGAACTGACACGGGCATGCTTAATATCCGGGTCAACAGTATAATTCACGAAGCCGGGAATGGGCCAATGAGCACCCGTCGTGCCAAAACCTGCGGTGAAATCGAGCTTCGAAAAAGTCTGACTGTTTTTCAGGAAGGGTTCTTCTTTTAGGTGGTAACGAAAGGCTCCCAGTATCGATAGATGGTTTCGGTTCTTATCGTTATAAAAGGAAAACCCATCCTGCCGCACCGAAACATTGAATGCATATTTATTGAGGTGGGAATAATTCACCCTCACGTACTTCGAGTGCTGATTATCCTTCATGGAATAATCATATGTTCCAATGGTGTAAGTCGCATCCGCTGTGGTTCTGCTAAAATGGTCGGTGTAGGTGTGACGGTAGGAGGAATAGCCGGCCGTTGCATCCAGCGTGTTAGCCCCTTCCCCGAACGATTTCCGGTAGTTCAGGTACAGATCCGTCTCCTGGTTCTTAAACGTTTCATCGTTAAGTCTGATTTCACCGGCTCCGTAGTTTTGGATGGTCCAGGCTGCTGTCGCGTCGGTCATCGTGTGGTCCTTGTTGTCGGTATGGTCCATTCCGTAATTGAGTACCACATGCATATCGGGCAGGAAATGCAACCGGTAGTCCACTTTGATATTTCCAATGAGCCGGTTTCGCTTGATTTCGTCATTCTTCTGATTCAGCAGCGCCACCGGATTCGAGGGATACACCGACGACAGTTGTGCCGATGGATCTTGCCAGGTATAATAGCCTCCGTACGGACTGCCATCCTTTACGGGACGAGTTGGGTCGAAGGTAACGGCGTTCTTCACGGCATTGGGGTCAGCAACCCGGTTGTTACTGAAAATCCCATGGGCATTCAGGTCAATCGAGAGTTGATGATCGAAGAACTCGGGATTGACAGATAACCCGGCCGTGGTGCGGTCGTACAACGACGTTTTCACAATGCCGTTCTGATGTGTATTGCCCAGCGAAAGGCGGAAAGGCACGGTGTTGCCGTTGCCCGAAACGCTCACATGATGGTCCTGCACGGTAGCCGTCCGGTAAATCTCTTTTTGCCAATCGGTATTAGCTTCTCCGGCCGAAAGCGAAACACCTGGGATGTAATAGTAATTCGAATAGAAGTTGTCGACCAGACCGCGGAACTCATCGCCCGAGAAGACCGGTACTTTTTTAGGCAGCACCGACAAGCCAAACTGACCGCTGTAACTTACTCTCAGCTTATCGCCGCCTCGTTTGGTGGTGATGATGACAGCACCATTGGCGGCCCGTTCTCCATAAATGGCTACGGCTGATGTGCTTTTCAATACCCTGATACCGGCAATGTCGTTGGGATTGATGTCGGGTGGAATGGTTCCCAGCGCCATGCCATCCACCACGACCAACGGAGCACTGTTAGTAAACAGCGACGTTTCGCCCCGGTTAACAATGGTAAAGCCGGTGCCGGGAGCACCGCTGTTCGATGTGATTTGCAATCCGGCTACTTTTCCCAGGATGAGCGCCCAGGGCGACACGACATAACCTTTATTGAAGTCGGCCGAATCCAACGACACCGCCGAACCGGTAACATCACGCTGGCTAAGCAACGTTTGCGATGGTTTGGGTATAACAATAGTCGTATCATTAACGGTCGGGTCGCTTTCCGGTTGTCCGTTCACCGGAAGAAAAGTAAGAAGCTGGAGGCAAATACCCAGTAAGAGAATGGTTTGTTTGTTCATGGGTTTGTTGGTTGGAATTAGGGATAACGATTGGTATTAAGAAATATAGGGCATGTTCAAACTCCCCCCTATTAAGTTCCTGTATAGGTTATTGAGTTTTGCTCTTCTCTAATCATCTTTTAGTGTTTCTTACTTCCTGATTTTTCTATCAAATCACTAATAAAATCAATTGTTTTCTCTGCTTGTTCTTTGGTAAAAGCAACATCTCGATGTGCAGCACTATTTCTCATTCCTCTAATATCTTGAATAAAGGGAATGTCTTTCTCCTCAATAACTTCGAGTTTCATTGCTCCTTCAATTAAATCTTGAAAATGGAATCGGCGTACCCTTAAATCACTTTTGCTAATCATTCTGTATAAATGAACCTCTAAAACCTTAAATGCTTCTAGTATAGATTGTGAAAAATATCCGTCAGTATAGAGTTTTCTGGCTGTATCAAGGTCTTTTATTTCTTCCTCTTCTAATTCCTCAATTGCTTTATCTTTTCTTGCTTTCAATACTCTATGTGAGAAGTAACCTGAGAAGAAACTAGAAATCAATGTAAGTATTATTGAAATTATTACGCTTAATATATTTGAGGTTCCTCGAAGATTTCCAATTGAATTAATCAGATTTTTGCCTAAATAACTCAAGCCTATTATGAATGGGGAAAATAAGATCAGAACAAATATTGTGTAAGCTATCAGTATTACATAATTAAATCCTTTCCAATTACCAAGCCTTGTTTTATTAAGGACGCTTTCGACAGTGTAAAGATAGATTGAGAATAAGAATCCAATCACAATAACGAAAAAGTATTGAGAGAGGTTAAAATCAACAAAACCTAGGTCAATTGTAATGGCTTTTAATTCGTCCTTAAATGCGCTAAAAGAAATTACAATCGTAATAAACCCGATTAAAATCTCATATTTATCTTTTAATTTCTCCATAGTTGCATTGTCTTGCCCTGAAATTGTGATGCAGTATGCTGAATGTTAGTAGGGGCTTATTTTTTTATTTGAGGCATCTCCCTAAGATTGTCAAATGAAACTACTTTGCTTAAGAACTCCACTTTGTTTTTGAAGTGTCTTGATATTTCATACTTCTTTTCCTCAAAATCAGATTGATTATGATAAAATATTTTGATTTTTTTACAGTGGGTATGTTCAAAAATCTGTTTAAATAGAGTCCTATCTGATACTCCGCAAGAATGGCCATAAATGTGTATCTGAAAATCATCCAGATTTATAAAATGAATAAGCTTTGAATATTTATCATTATCCAAGTACTTAAATGATTTTATTTTTTTCAAAGCTTCATTGTTATATTCATCTTCAAGGGTTGTGTATTTCGGTGAAGTATCGTCACCAAACCCAAAGATTGGATTATCATCTAAAGTACCATGAATATGGATAATGTTTCCATTTTGATTATACTTTGTTAGCGTGCTTGTGTAATTAAAGTTTAGAAAGAGATTGCTTTTGGGATGTTCTAATCTTGGTTGTACTTTTTCTCCTTCATAAATACTTTCACTGAATAAATTCTCGTATTCCTCATTTATATCATTTTTCTCAAGGAACTCCCTTTCTTGGTCTTTTAAATATTTTATCAAAATATCTTGAAGATAATCGAGCTCTTCATTTAATTTCTTTATTTCAGCATGTTTATGCGAGTCTAAGTCAATTCTTTCTGCATTACTTTTGTTTGTTTTCTCAATTATATGGAATAGTTCATTAAAATACTCCGTCTCTATATCTGCCCAGTTTAATGTTAAAATCTTTTTAAAGATTGCTTTGAAGAATTTTGATTTAAACACCATAGATGCATCATCTGGACCATTGGAAGTGTTTTTATCAATCTTCTTAAATATTGATAGTGCAGTTTCGTTTGAATAGTTTAAATCATTTTTATCAAAGTAATCAGAAGAGCGTCTGATTGTCAAAAGTTTGTCTTCATAACTGCCGTTCATTAATTTGCTCCAAACTTTGGATAAATAATGTAAAACAAAATGCTTGCAAGAAGTTTCTAGACCATGTGCAAGATCAAATCCATTACCAATAATAATTAATCTATTCATTTTTTCAACTTAAGATATTCGCTCTTATGATTGCGTGTTAACGTACTTGCAACCTATAGCGACCTATTTCTTAATAATTCTTTCAGTGATAAAACGCAAGAAAGCCAGATATGTCTTCATTTCTGCCGGTTTTAAGGTCTCCTAAAATTAATCATTTGTCCCTTCTCATAGTTATCTGTTAGCACATTTCTTCGAAAAGTTATTCACCGCCGTAAGATGGTAAATGGCAGTAAATCCATACGATAGAGCACAAATGCTATCCAAAACCTGCTCATAAACATAAGAAACCTTTCGTATGAATTTTGTAAATTAAGCTATCGTTTTGAAATAGACAGACTCCCAAACATGAGTAGTATTTAATTTTTCGAACATACGGTTTCGGCCCAAACCAAGCAAAAAGCAAGTAGAAATTTTCCCCGGCCAGGCGCATTCGCTCCCTGAACGGGAAAACTATTTTCTACCCATCAATAAATCAATTATTAACTTTTAAAACGTAATGTTATGGCTAAAGTTGGAGATAACATGGTAACCACCGGTCTCAGTGGAAAACTGGGAAATTTACTCGTCTTCCGTAACCGCAACGGAAAAACCTATGTCGCGAAAGCGCCTCGCGAGCGCACCGGCGAACCGTCGGAGGCACAAAAACAGCATCAGGCAAAATTTCAGCAAGCAATAATCTATGGCCGCGGAGCCATTGCCGACCCGGCTACCAAGGCGGCTTACCAGGCCTCGGCCGAAGGTGGACAAACCGCATTCAACGTAGCCGTAGCCGACTTCTTCAATGCACCCCACATCGATGAGGTGGATGTCAGCAACTACACCGGTCAGCCCGGCAGCTTCATCCGCATCCGCGCCGTCGATGATTTCAACATCGCAGAAGTAACCGTTACCATTCAAAATGGCGACAGCAGCGAGGTCGAAAGTGGGGCTGCTCAACCCGAAGATGGTATGATTTGGTGGCGTTATACCGCTACCGCCAACAACGAATCGCTGGAGGGCGATAAAATCATCATCCGGGTATCGGATGTGCCCGGAAACATTACGGAAGAGGAAAAGGGACTTTAATCCAACCATTTCTGAATGATGAAAGGGAGGGCGCGGCTCTCCCTTTTTTATGAGAAATAGGTAGCCATCAAAAAAAGTGGGGACTTTTTCTCAATTTTTTGACACCATCACGTGAGTATAGGAGCAGTATAGGATGAGTATGGGATGAGTATAGGATAAGCAGAGAAGAAAACACCCGAAAACAGCATCCCCATCACACCCTGTCGGTGGTCGTAAACCCCGACAGTGGTTCAGACAAAACGCCCACAACACACTCACAGCTCTGTCGACGCTGTCAGGTTCGGAAGATTGGGCTAAAGCCCTTTAATACTTTGGCATCTATCATCCCATGGCTGAAGCCATGGGCAATTGAATCAAAAAAGATTTTTCCTAACAGAGAATATTGAATTGCCCCCGACTGAAGTCGGGGGAACAAGAATAGCGAACCTTCTTCCGGCTTTAGCCAAATCTTTTAATCATCATTATCCTGAAGAGATGAATTATTCATAACCTATGTTAAAACCGGACTCAGGCCGAAGGTCCGAAATCCCAAAATCGCCGATAGGCGATATGTGTGCGCAGCAACGTCAGGAGGCTCGAAACAAGTTTTTCTACTCATCCCAACCCTTCTCTAACCGTAGAGAAGGGCTCACGGCACTGCGAATTTGCAAGGCATCATTTCCAAAAACAACCTATTTATTCCTACCGGAAAGAAAAAAAATACAAACGTTGATGTGGCCACTAATCCCGGCCCCTCTTTACTTGTAGAGAGGGGCAATTCGGACGTAGTCCGGATGGGGTGAGTAGATAAAAAACGGTCATTGAGTGGTACTCACCCTGACAGGTTTGTCGACGCTGTCAGGTGTAAATCTCAGGCCGAAGGTCTGAAATCCCACAGCCCGGGGCAACGCCCCGGGAAAAGGACGATGAAGCACATGGAAGCCTGAAGGGCTTCAACCAATTGAACTGGATATTGGAAAGAGCGTGCCAGCCCTACAGGCTGGTTGTTCATATCATACGCGTTTGTCTTGGGGCGTTGCCCCAAGTTCTGAAATTGGAGCCCTTCAGGCTCAAAGATTGGGCTTTAGCCAAATCTTTTAATCGCTCATCAATTCCGACTACCATCCTTCCGGGATGATATTTCATGCCTTTAAAACACATCAGGAAAACTTTTCTATACCTATATGACCATGCAGTCATATTTTTATCCTACCTTTATGACCAAGCAGTCACAATTATGCCAAAGAAAACATTTTACAACCTGGATGAAAAGAAGCGGGAGCTGATTACCAACGCTTTCCTGCGGGAGTTTGCCGTGAAGCCGTTCGATGAAGCGTCCATCACGGTCGTGGTAAAACAGCTGGGCATTGCCAAGGGGAGTGTGTACCAGTATTTCGACGACAAACTCGACCTGTTTATGTACCTGGTGGGCGAGTGCTCGTCGGTAAAGATGAAATACGTGGGCTCCATCGAGCGGAAGAACTACCCGGACTTCTGGAATTACTTCCGTGACCTGTTCCGCTACGGTTTCCAGTTCGACAGTGACAACCCGCTGCAGAGTCATTTCCTGTTCAACCTCACGCAGAATCTCAACTCACCATCGGTCAAAAACCTGTACAATACCATGATGGAACAGACGGTAGCCGGTTTTTCGAAGATGGTAGAATATGAGGTAGCGCAAGGCCTCTTCCGGGATGATGTACCGCTCGATGTGATGGGTTTCATGCTGTACAAAGTCGGACTCAGCATTCAGGAGCACCTGGAATTCTCGGGAGTCATCAATCCCAAAGATAGCATCCGGAACAACCAGTCCGTTTATCAGGGCAAAGAAGACATCCTCATGCAAACCGTCGATAACTATATCAAACTAGCTAAACCAGCTTTTGAAAAAACGTGAAAAGATGATACAAGTAGAGAACCTGGAATTTCAGTATCCCGGTAACGATAGCCCGACCCTGAAGGGACTGAACTTCGAAATTGACAAGGGCGAAGTGTTTGGTTTCCTTGGCCCGTCGGGTGCGGGGAAAAGCACCACGCAGAAGGTTTTGTACAAAATTCTGAACGGCTACCGCGGCTCGGTGTGGATAGACGGGAAAGATTTGTCGGGCTGGGACAATACCTATTTCGGAAAAATAGGAGTGGGATTTGAACTACCCAACCACTACCTGAAACTCACCGGGAGGGAAAACATGGACCTCTTTGCTTCGTTTTATCCGGACGGAAGGAAGCAGAAGGTGGAGGAACTGTTTGAGATGGTCGATCTGCAGGAAGCACTTAACAAACGGGTAGAGGCGTACTCCAAAGGAATGAAGATGCGGCTGAATTTCATCCGGGCGATCCAGCACAATCCCGATATTCTGTTCCTCGACGAGCCCACTGCCGGCCTCGATCCGGTGAATGCGCACAAGATCAAGCAGCATATTCTCGATCTGAAAGCGGCGGGCAAAACCATCTTCGTTACGACCCACAACATGAACACAGCTGATGAAATCTGTGACCGGGTATCGTTCATTGTGGATGGTGAACTGAAAACCACCGATTCGCCGCAAAAGCTGAAGAGTCAGTACGGCAAAGAAGCCATCCGGGTGGAACTGAAAGACGGAAGAATGGAAGAATTTCCGCTGGACAAACTCGGTGAAAACACTGCATTTCTGACCTTCATCAAGCAGGCCGAAGTGAAACATATCCAAACGCTGGAAGCTTCGCTGGAGGAGGTGTTTATACAAATAACCGGAAAATCGCTGGTGTCATGAGTGGATTTCTATCACAGCTCAGGTGGCAGTTTACGCTACTACAGAAGAACAGCATTATTAGCATCAGTTTTGCCGTGACGCTGATCTACGGTGTTATTCTCTATTTCTTTAAAGAAGGAGATTATCTCGACAAAGTGCTGGTGGCAATGGTATTGAATGACCCAACGGTGATTGGTTATTTCTTCATCGCGTTAGCGATTTACACCGAAATGAAGCATGGAATATTGCCGGCATTGTTTGTCACGCCGGTCAATCTTCACCAGTTTCTCATCACCAAAACATTGTCGGTATCGATCATTGGGGTGATTTGCTCGCTGGGACTGGCAATGTCTGTCAAAGGTTTCGATTTTGGAATCGCAGCCTATGCGTTGGGCTCGCTGGGCATTTGTCTTATCTCTGCGCTATTGGGCCTGATGATGCTAACGTATGCGAAAGAGTTTCTGAAATTCACCATGATGTCGGTTCCGGTGTTCCTGGCATTCTTCAACCTGCCGCTGTTTCAGTACCTCGGTGGAGTCGATATGGGCTGGGTAAAATACCTGTTCCCCATCCAGGGAAGTGTGGACCTCATTTCGAATGCGGTGAGCGGAACAGAGCTGCACATGGGCTATTCTATTCTTTCCATCGTTGTTGTAGTGCCCGTGTTTTACTTTATAGCTTTCCGGCTATTCTCAAGGAAAATTGTTCACCAATAATGTCTGCGTCATGAAAAAGATACTGAGACTGGCACTCATCGATTTCAAAATCATCTTTCGCGACCCATCGCTCAGGGTTTTCCTGGTGTTGCCAGTTATCCTGTTTGTCCTTATCGTTTGGTTGGTTCCTTATCTGGTGGCGAAGTACGAATTCCTGGTGCCGTATCTGTCGCTCATGCTGGTCGGGGCAGTTATCGAAAACACCCAAATGTATAGCTTCATTAGCAGCATGGTGTTAATTGACGAGAAAGAGACGAATGTTGCCAAAACGTATGGCGTTGTGCCGCTTACCAAACGACAATATATCCTTTCCCGGATGCTGATTCCCTATCTGTTTACGGTTGCTCTGAATGTGATTCTCTTTTGGGTTCAGCCCTTCTTTACTATCGGATGGGGAACTAACCTGATACTCTCCCTGCTCGCCGGGCTGGTCGTTCCGGTTTATGTGTTGGCGATTAATGCCATTGCCGAAAACCGGATGCAGGGCATGGTGTACGTCAAGGCATTTAATCTGTTGGTGCTGGTTCCCATCGTTGCCTTTTTTGTTCCTGATAACTTCAAACACCTCTTTGGGATTTTCCCCACGCACTGGGTTTTCCAGAGCGTCAATAATGCCACGCTTGGTCTTCCGTTTGGCTGGCTGGCAGCTATCGGCTTTTTATTCTTCGGCGTACTATTGTGGTGGGTGTCGAAGTTGTTTATTAGGAAGCATTTTGTGTAAAACGAATTGGATGCAGTCTCGAAAATCGATTGCTGGCTGAACTCCACGCTGCTCAACCTGAAACTTGAAATTACTTTAGTCTCATGTCTGGAGTCTGCCATCTAACGTCTTTTTTTTTCTAACAACATAAACAATCCGAACTACAGAACCCTCGCGGCCTAATCTCCACATGCCCAGAAATCTCTCTCGGAGCGAATTAGTAATATTTTAACCTGGCGGCAGGACAGCGGAGATGGTTTTCAGTTACTTTTGCAGCTTACTTCCAAAATTCGATGCAGAGCATTTTCAAACCCAAATTCTTCACCATCCTGAAAGGTGGTTATTCCCGGCAAACGATTGTGAACGATCTGCTGGCCGGTGTGATTGTCGGTATTGTTGCGCTTCCGCTGGCGATTGCTTTCGCGGTAGCCTCGGGTGTATCGCCCGAGAAAGGCCTCGCAACCGCGGTGGTCGCGGGCTTCCTTATCTCGTTCTTTGGGGGAAGCCGGGTGCAGATTGGTGGGCCTACCGGCGCGTTTATCGTTGTCGTAGCGGGTATTGTCGGAACCTATGGCATCGAAGGTCTGGCTATCTCGACCATGATGGCCGGTGTGATTCTTATTTTGTTTGGGTTATTCCGGTTGGGAGCCGTGCTGAAATTTATTCCACGACCGCTAACGGTTGGCTTTACTTCCGGTATTGCGCTGGTCATTTTCACCACACAGGTGAAAGACGCGCTTGGATTGCATCCCGAACATTTGCCTTCGGGCTTTCTCCCCAAATGGGAAGCCTATTTTTCTTCGCTTGATCAAGTGAATCTGGTAGCAGTTATCATCACGGTAGTGACTATTCTGATTACCATATACGGAGGCCGTGTGTTCAAGCGTATTCCCGGCTCTTTTCTGGCTATTCTGGTCATTACGCCAGTGGTGGCATTGTTCCATCTCCCGGTTCATACCATCGAAAGTGTGTTTGGCGAAATACAGGGAACCATCTCGGTTCATTTCCCGCATTTGGACTGGACTAATCTGCAGCATTACATACAACCGGCATTGACTATTGCGATGCTGGGTGCCATTGAATCGCTGCTGTCGGCGGTGGTGGCCGATGGGATGATTGGCGGTCATCACCGTTCGAACACCGAGCTGATAGCGCAGGGGATTGCCAACCTGGCGTCGCCGCTGTTTGGTGGTATACCGGCTACCGGAGCCATTGCCCGTACAGCTACAAACGTCAAGAACGGCGGACGAACGCCGTTGGCGGGAATGATTCATGCGGTAACCTTGCTGCTCATCATGCTTTTCTTCGGAAAGTGGGCCAAACTTATCCCTATGTCGGTGCTCGCGGGTATTCTGATGGTGGTGGCTTACAACATGAGCGAATGGCGCTCGTTCCGTTCGGTACTCAAAGGTTCGAAATACGATATGCTGGTGCTGCTGACGGTTTTTTTCCTCACCGTACTCGTCGATCTGACGATAGCCATCGAGGTGGGCATTGTGCTTTCGGCGTTGCTCTTCATGCAGCGGATGGGCAAATTGTCGTCAGTAGAACCGATGGAGCAGGATACCGATGTGATTGAAAATTATTCGGCATTGCCCCGGGGCGTGGATGTATATGAAATCAGCGGTCCGTTTTTCTTCGCGGCAGCGCAGGAATACCGCGATACCCTTCGCAACATTAGCTACAAATCGAATGTGTTGATTCTGCGAATGCGGCATGTGCCGTTCATCGATTCGACGGGTATTCACAACTTCATCGAGATGCTGACGGAGATGGAAAAGCGCGGCATCCGGATTATTCTTTCGGGGGTACAGCCCGAAGTGCGGAAAGAGCTTCAGCAATATGGTATCGATAAGATGTTAGGAACGGAATATATCTGCGACAGCTTTGCCAATGCATTGGAGCAGGCCGGTCTGCATATCGCTTTCACGGAGATGCCCCATGTCCGCCAGGTAATGAAGTAGAACCGGCCGAAAAAAGACTTCGCAGAGGTTGGGCTGCGCTCTTTCCCCTTTTATTCTTCAAGCATTTCAGGGACGATGTGTCAAACATATTGTTTATCAGACAAAGAGAGATACATTTTCGGTATGATTCTCTTTGTAAATGTCTTTTAAATAATAAACGTTTTCTATAGATTTGTTCGAATTTTCCGCCATCCACCTATTTTTGAGCTAACTATGAGAAAAGGGCATACTTCGATTACAACGTATTTCGCTGTAGTTATTTTTTTGTTTTTACCATTTCAACACGTTTTCGGAAAAGAACTTCCCGGTAAGGGACGAAAGGATGGTCCGGTGCGTTTGTACCTGGAGGGAAACATCGTGGATTTTAATTACATCCGGCGGAATATCTCATTTGTCGATTTTGTAAACGACCCTGATGTGGCCGACGTGCATGTGATTGTGAAGAAACGGACGACCGGAAGCGGCGGCGCGAACTATTCCATGGCGTTCTACAGCGTCATGTTCGACCAGATTGGCGATTTTACCCTGAACTGCAATACTTATCCTTCGCAGACCTGGAACGAGGTGCGCGATGATTTTCTTCGTACCCTGAAAATGGGGGTCATGCCATTTGTGAACGAAGCTACCGGTGCCGAATCGGTGAATATCAAAGGAAATAAAAGGGACACCACTTTTGCGGAGAAGAAGCCGATGATTGATCCATGGCATAACTGGGTTTTTCGTATTCAGGGAAATGGCAGCCTGAGATTGGAAGAGCGGAAAAATAATTTCGATTACTCTTTCTCCGGCCGTGCCGATAAAGTGACGGAATACTGGAGGGTACGAAATAATCTCAATTATAGTAGTCATGTCCGGGAGTACAAAAGGACGGTAGAAACTGACACGTCGACCTACGACGAAACTGTGCGGACCGAAAATATTTATAAAGGATTTTCATCGAGTGTTGTGAAGAGTCTGTCGGACCGCTGGTCGTTTGGAGGATTTTTCAACCTTTATTCGAGTACCTACCGGAACATCAAATATTCATATAGTCTGAAACCGGCTATTGAGTATAACTTTTTTCCGTGGGACGAAGCCGATAAACGTACATTTACCATTGCGTACTATGCCGGTGGCGAAACGGTTGGATATTTCGAGAAAACCATTTTCGATAAGACTCAGGAGTGGCTATGGGCGCACACGCTGGCAGTCGATTTCGAAACAGTGCAGCCCTGGGGCGGTATCGAAGCACGGGTTCGCGGAAATCAGTACCTGGAAATGCCTGAAAAGTATAGTCTACAGCTTAATACCGGGATTAATTTCCGGGTGGCTAAAGGCCTTTCGGTGAATTTCGGTTTTAGTGCAGAGAGTATTCACAACCAGTTGTATCTGCCTTTGGGCGATATTTCGGACGAGGATTTGCTGCTGAACACGCGAAAACTACCCACCTCGTTTGAGATTTCGAGCGGTATCGGGTTGCGTTACCAGTTTGGTTCTATCTTTAACAGCGTTGTTAATACCCGGCTGTAGTAGTGCCGGGTAATCGGTCGGTCAACAAAATCGGTATTATTCTCCCTTATTCAGGAATTTTTCGTACACCTCCATGTTGCGGTTGATGTGCGCCTGCATACGTTCCGAGGCACGCTCACCGTCTTGCTCCCTAATGGCATTTACAATTTCCTTGTGGAATCCCAGGGTAATTTCCTTTTCCCCTTCTATGCTACCATAAATCAGGTTACGCATACGCGGAAGAAGGTTGTGAATCGGTTCCATGGTGACGATGACGATGGGATTTCCGGTAGCACGGGCCAGTAAAATGTGAAACCTGTTATCGATATCCGACTCCAGTTGCGTATTGTCCGGATCGCATTTATCGAACTCCAGCAGGTTCTTTTCCATCTGTTTGAGATCTTCCTCCGTACGGTTCTGGGCAGCCATTTGGGTAATCTGCGGTTCAAACGCCTTTCTTAGTTCAATGATCTGTTTTATCAGGTTATTATCAAACTTCAGATCATAGTATAAGTTTAACGACTGAATAGCATCCTGCATGCCCAGCTTAGTTACGTACATACCGCTACCTTTCCGGATTTCGAGGAGTCCACGGGCGCTCAATCGTCTTAACGCTTCGCGCAGTGCTGTCCGGCTAACGGCAAACATTTCGCATAATTCGCGCTCGGATGGGAGACGGGAACCTACTTCCAGTTTCTTATCCCGGATAGCCTTCTCAATATTGCGCTCAATTTTTTGACTGAGGGTCTGAGTGGTTCCAATCTTTTTAAAAATCTCGTCCATGGTTCGGTTTTAGTGAGGTTACAAAGTTACTCAAAATATAACATACATATGACCAGTTACTATATGCAGCAATATTTATTGCATTAATTTAAATTCAGTCCCATTTATCTGTATGAGTGGTGAAAGGGCACTTTCATTGTTCAGTCTGTCGATGGTTGATACGCGGAAACACTCGTCAGCCAGCTTGTTACGCATGGATGGGGGGATAAACAACTGGCGCTTATCCGTTACCTTGAAAACATCGGTCATCTGATTGTTCCCATCCGCATCTTTTTTTACACGATATATGACATATTGAACACGGTCGTCATTATAATTGGCCGGAAGTTTCCATTTGAGCCAGGTGCCGTTAATGGTCGATTCGAGCCTGAAATTCCCCGGAACCGGCGGAGGAATGCTATCAAGCCAGTTCATTTTCGGGATAATGGCCGGTTCTTCTTTTAGCTCCTGCCGTAACCGGTTGACTTGCTCTTTGGTGAGATCGAGCAGGTGCGACGCACTGAAAAAGGCAAAACCGCGGGCATTGTTCATCTGCCTTCCAATATCGATTTGTTTCTCAATTTCAGTTGGGTCTTTCCAGCCGGGAGCCGAACTGGTTGCTTTGTAAAGCGCTTGTCCAAAATAGAGATGACGCGTGTCGACGTTCTTATTCCACCAGCGGGCCAGTGTATCGAAATCACCGTAAGCATTCCCGCGCTCCCAGTATAGTTGCGGAATGAGATAATCGACCCAGCCATTTTTTATCCAGGTACGGGCATCGGCATATAAATCATCGTAAGAGGAAAGTCCACGTTTGCCGGCAGAACCTTTCGGATCAAGCGACAGGTTCCGCCATACCCCAAAAGGGCTGACTCCTAGTTTTACCCAGCTTTTTTCTGCTTTGATTCGCTTGTTTAACTCGCTGATGAAAAGGTTGACGTTGTTCCGGCGCCACTCTTTCATTTTGTCCGGATAATCGTCTCCTCCGTATTTTTTAAACGTTGCCTCATCGGGAAAGGCCATTGTCTTTACCGGGTAAGGGTAGAAATAATCATCGAGATGAACGGCGTCGATATCATACCTTCTTACCACATCCATGATGACATTGATAACATATTCCCGGACTTCCGGAATACCGGGATCGAGATAGCTTTTCCCGTTATAATCAACTATCCAGTTGCTGTTCTTCCGCAACGGATGATTCGGCGCAAGCTGATCGTAGCTGTGGTTTCGTACCCTGAATGGATTAAACCAGGCGTGAAACTCGAGTCCGCGCTGGTGACAAAGGTTGATGGCAAATCGCAACGGATCGTAGTAAGGCGTGGGGGCTTTGCCTTGCTCTCCAGTCAGATAATACGACCATGGCTCAGTGGATGAAGGATAGATAGCGTCGGCAGCCGGCCTGACCTGGAGGATTACCGCATTTAAGCCGGTATTCTCGATTCGGTCGATCAGATTAATGAGTTCTTTTTGTTGTTGGTCTGCAGGCAGACCTGGTTTAGATGGCCAGTCAGTGTTGTTTACCGTCGCAATCCAAATCCCTCTGAATTCCTCTTTCACCAATGGTTTTGCCATTCGGGGATTCCGGCCTGCTGCCTGAAAAGCAATGACCAGAACCAGCAGAATTGTGGGAAAAGCTTGCCGGGGTTTCATGGTTCTATTTGATAATCATAATTTAAACAAATGTAACGAATTATGAAGGTACAAAAAAAGCCTTCCCCGAAAGGAAGGCTGAAACTTATCAACGGTTCGTTGAAATCTCTCACGGATAGTACTTAACAAAGGCTTCCATGGCTTCGTATTCGGCCATGCCTAACTCGTCGTAAAGCCTTGCGGTTGCTCTGTTTCGCTGTTCGGCGCGCTGCCAGAACTCGCGTTCGTCTTCACCCATAAACATGGCGCCCTCTTTTTGTGACTGGTGACGCAAAATCGCGTCGCGTTTTCTTGCCAACTCGATAGGACTAATTGGAACAGCCATTTCAATTTCGTCAGCTTCCCATTCGGCCCAGGCACCACGATAGAGCCAAAGCCAGCAATCTTTCATCCACTCTTTCTCTTCCCGCATGTGCTCAAGTGCTATAAATATGGTATCGAGGCAAACGCGGTGAGTTCCGTGCGGATCGGATAAATCGCCGGCAGCAAAAATCTGATGAGGTTTTACCTCATCAAGCAGGTTCATGACGATTTTAACATCTTCTTCGCCAATCGGATTTTTCTGTCGTCTTCCACTTTCGTAGAAAGGAAGATCGAGAAAATGAATGTGCGAATCAGGAATGCCGAAATAACGCAAAGCGGAACGGGCTTCCATCCGGCGAATTAAACCCTTGGCCTTTCTTACGTCCGGAATATCGACTTCGTCGTCTTTCTTATTCTTAAGAAATGAAAGAACTTTTTCATTCTGTTCTTTGGCTTTCTTATTTCCCGAATCGTAAAAGTCAGCGTATTCGTGATGGAAATCGAGGTAACGCGAAATGTACTCATCGGCTACCGCGAAATTACCGGAAACCTGGTAGGCGACATGCACATCGTGTCCCTGTTCCACCAGTCGCAATAGTGTTCCCCCCATCGAGATAACATCGTCATCGGGGTGCGGACTGAAAATGACGATACGTTTCTTCGCCGGTTCAGCTCTTTCCGGACGGTTCGAGTCATCGACCTCCGGTTTACCACCGGGCCATCCGGTAATGGTATGCTGTAAATCGTTAAATACTTTGATGTTGATTCGGTAAGCTGATCCAACGGTAGCGAGCAGATCGCTCAAACCATAATCGTTGTAGTCTTTACCCGTCAGTTTCAGAAGGGGTTTCTTGGCTTGTTTGCAAAGCCAAACCACCGCCTTACGTACCAGCCGATCGTCGTTCCAGTCCATGTTATCGACCAGCCAGGGCGTGCGTACCCTGACGAGTTGCGAACTGGCTCCACTGTCGAGCACGACCTTAACATTGTGGTGTTCCTGAATAAAAGAGGCCGGTACTTCGCTATCCGGATCTTCTTCTACTGTTTTTTGAATCACCCGTGCTTTGGATTCGCCCAATGCCACCAGGATAATTTTTCGCGATTCCAGAATGGTATCGACTCCCATCGTAATGGCACGTCGGGGAACGTTAATGAATCCCTGGAATTCTGTCGCTTCCTCCTGTCGGGTTACCGGGTCAAGCGTGATAATCCGGGTACGGGTATTTCGTCCGGAACCGGGTTCGTTGAAACCAATGTGACCGGTGCGGCCAATACCCAGCAGCATCAAATCGATGCCACCAGCTTCTTTGATCAATCTCTCGTATTCACGACAGTAATCATGCACGGAGTCGAACATGATGGTACCATCCGGAATGTGAATGTTCTCTTCCGGGATGTCCACATGATCGTACAGGTGCCGATGCATGTAGTTGTTGTAACTGTGAATGGAATGTGGTGACATGGGGTAGTACTCATCAATGTTGAAGGTGACAACATTGTTGAAGCTCAATCCCTCTTCTTTGTGCTTACGAACCAGTTCGGCATAGATCCCCAGCTGTGTTGAACCGGTGGGTAATCCCAGTACACATTTTTCCCCTTTTTTTTGTTTCTTTTTAATGGAGTCGGCAATCTCATCGGCGACCGCCTGCGAAACATCTTTTCCCTCGGGATAAATGTAGGAGGGAATTTTTTCATATTTCGTGAGCATGTCCCTGTGGGTCAAATTGGTTGGGGCATACTCGCCAAATCCGTAAAAAACCGGATTGTCGCTCTGCAACTTTTTACTTAAGTCCATGATAGGCTTTCTGGTTTATTTTGAATTAGTAAAAATAAGCGAATCCGGACGTAAAAAAAAACTTCTTTAAAAGTTTTAATAAGTGATTTTATTCCCTGTTAATGAAACTCTCCGGCCTCGTACCGACGAATGATATGGTCCAACATGGCATCTTCTTCCGGGTCAAATTCCGATTTTAAACTGGAGCCGGTGAGAAAGGCCAGTGAATTCCATAAAAAGGCTTGTCCGCCCCCCCGGTATTCCTTCAGCAGATCGTATGCGGTTTCGCCGGTTTCCCGGTCGATAAGTTTGAGCAAGAGCCTGCCCTGGCGTATATTCAATGTTTTCAGGGTATCCATGTAGGTTTCCTTGATGTAATGCTGGTACCATTTCAGGTATTTCTTTCGGCGGCCGGGGGAAGTATAAACCTTGTCCATCTCTTTTTTCACCCGGTTCAGTTCTTTACTGACAATCATGGCCAGCGGGTACGTCTTCTTCACATCTTCCACCAGTTCATCATATTTTTTTTCCTGATGATGGTTCTTGAATTTAAAAGGAGGAATGATGTCAATCGATTTGAGATTGACGTGGAGAAGACTATCGTTGGCCATATCATTCTGAGTCAGGACAGTATCGATGGAAGCCGAGTAGCTTGTGGCTAAACTATCCTGCGCTGATACAGTGGCTGACAAGCCAACGCTCAGAATCAAACAAATTACTGAGGTCAATATCAATTGGTGTATGCGTTGCATCGTGGTCTTTTTCTTTGAGGGACAAAGTTAATGGAATCTCGTTGAAGTATAACGCTAATGGCTTAATTAACAATTTTTGTCAATTAGAAGCTACTACATTTTCCGGTCTGACATTCTCCGCGATTTCACTCAACAAGGTAACGGCATGTTGGATGGAAGTTACTTCGCTGAAGATAATGCTGAGCTTTCCTTTGGCTTCTTTAATTCTGGACTTGCCCGGATTGAGCTGCAGCCATTTCAACATGTTCCCGAAAAGGGAAGTCTGGTAGAACGGCGATTGCTGGTCAGCGGGGAGATAGCAAATCATCTTTTTGTTCTTCAGGATGATCTTCTCGATGTTCAGCTCAATGGCGGTCCAGCGGAGGCGAACAACTTCCAGTAATTCAATCGTCGAGTCGGGTAATTTCCCAAAGCGATCGATGAGTTGTGCGCGGAATTGTTCCAATGCGTCGTTATCTTCTATGTTATCGAGTTCGCGGTAGAGCAACATCCGTTCCGAAATACTGGAAATGTAGCTTTCGGGGAAGAGCAATTCCAAATCGGTATCTACCTGGCAGTCGTTCACAAAGCGAAGGTTGAGGAATGCTTCATTGGCTTCGCGCGATTCTTCTTCCTTGTACAACTGCTGGAATTCCTCGTGCTTGAGTTCCTGAATGGCTTCGTTGAGGATGCGGTGATACGTTTCGAAACCGATATCGGCAATGAAACCACTTTGCTCAGCTCCCAGTAGGTTCCCGGCTCCCCGGATATCCAAATCCTGCATGGCAATACTAAAACCGCTTCCTAAATCGGAGAATTCTTCGATGGCTTGCAGCCTGCGCCGTGCTTCGGGAGTCATGCTGGTCATTGGCGGAGCCAGCAGATAGCAGAATGCTTTTTTGTTGGAACGGCCCACGCGGCCGCGCAACTGGTGCAGTTCGCTCAAACCAAAGTTGTGTGCCTGGTTGATAATGATGGTATTGGCGTTGGGAATGTCGAGACCCGATTCGATGATGGTGGTAGCGATGAGCACATCGAATTCTCCGTCAATAAAATCGAGCATCACTTTCTCCAACTGTGCACCTTCCATCTGGCCGTGGCCTACCACGGTGCGTACGCCCGGAACAATCCGTTTGATCATCGCTTCGACCTCGTAAATATTCTGGACCCGGTTGTTGATAAAGAACACCTGGCCGCCACGTTCCACTTCATAAGTAATGGCTTCGCGGATAATGTCTTCATTAAAACCGTGCACCTCCGTATTGATGGGGAACCGGTTGGGTGGCGGCGTATTGATGATGGACAAATCGCGCGCTCCCATCAGTGAAAACTGCAGTGTTCGCGGAATTGGTGTAGCCGTAAGTGTCAACGTGTCCACATTCACCTTCAGGTGTTTCAGTTTTTCCTTAACGGAAACTCCGAATTTTTGCTCCTCATCGATAATCAGCAGCCCGAGGTCCTTGAACTTGACATCTTTTCCCACCAAACGGTGTGTTCCGATGACAATATCGATTTTTCCTTCGGTTACTTCTTTCAGGATTTGTCGCACTTCGGCTGGCTTGCGCAACCGGCTGATGTATTCGATGCGGCAGGGGAAATCGCTTAACCTTTCGTTGAAGGTTTTGAAGTGCTGAAAGGCAAGAATTGTTGTAGGTACCAGTATGGCGACCTGTTTGCTGTCGGTCACGGCTTTGAAAGCGGCCCGGATAGCCACTTCCGTTTTTCCAAATCCTACATCACCGCAAACGAGCCGGTCCATCGGCATCGATTTTTCCATGTCTTCCTTGGTGGCAATGGTGGCTTTCAGCTGGTCGGGTGTGTCTTCGTAAATAAAACTGGCTTCCAGCTCTTGCTGCAAATAGGAGTCACGGGCAAAAGCAAAACCGTCTTCCGCTTTGCGGTGGGCATATAAACCAATCAGTTCGCGGGCAATATCCTTGACCTTTTTCTTGGTTTTGTTTTTCAGGTTCTGCCAGGCAGCGGTTCCTAATTTGTTGATTTTGGGCTCGGTGCCGTCTTTCCCTTTGTATTTCGAAATGCGGTGCAGCGAATGAATACTCACCAACAGCGAGTCGTTGTCACGGTAGATTAACCGGATGGCTTCCTGCATTTTGCCGTCCTCCTCGGTTCTCACCAAACCGGCAAATTTCCCGATGCCGTGATCGACGTGCACCACGTAATCGCCCGGATGCAGCTTGGCCAGTTCCTTGAGCGTAATGGCTTGTCGCGCCGATTTCTTCGAGCGCAGTCTGAAGCGGTGATAGCGTTCAAAAATCTGGTGGTCGGTGTAGCAACAGAGTTTCAGGTCGTGGTCGATGAAACCTTCTTTTAGTGCAAACGGAAGGCTGTCGAACTCCTGCGGATCGCCTTTGTCCTCAAAAATGGCGTGAAGGCGTTCCACTTGTTTTTCGCTCGACGACAGAATGATATTCAGGTGCCCGAGCTGGGAATTTTCACGAAGATTGTCGCCCAGTAGGTTGAAATTCTTATTGAAAACCGGTTGTTGTTTGGTGTGGAACGGAATTTCCTGCGACTTGAAATGCGCTTTCGGCCCGATTTCGATACAGGTTAATGCTTCGGCCCGTTCCAGCAGCGTGTTTCCACTAATGATCAAATCCTCTACCGGGAAATCGGTTTCCAGGTTTTTCTCCCGGGCACTTCTGTACAGTTCGGTCATCCGTTCGGCGCTGAAGCGCAAATCATCGGTGACCAGCAATGTGTCGTCCTTCAGGAATTCGAAAAACGAAATCCGTTCTTCTTCCTGCAATCCTTCCTGTATGTTCGGGATGATAGAGATTTTATTCAGGGCATCCTTCGAAATCTGATTCTCAATGTCGAAAGTGCGGATCGTTTCTACTTCGTCGCCGAAGAAATCGATACGGTAGGGATCTTCGTGGGCGAAAGAGAAAATGTCGATGATGGAACCGCGGATGGAGTACTGTCCTGGCTCGTACACAAAATCGACCCGCTCGAAACCGTATTCAAACAGCACTTCGTTGACAAACGAGATGGAAAGCTTTTCACCCACACGGACGGTCAGGGTGTTTTTCTCCAACCCTTTTCCGGAGATAACCTTCTCCATCACCGCTTCCGGGTACGAAACCACGATGAACCGTTCTTCGGCTTCCACCAGGTGATTCAGCACATCGGTACGCAGGATGATGTTCTCGCTCTCGATTTTTTCGTATTGAACGCTGCGTTTGTAAGACGACGGGAAGAAGAGCACATGTTCTTCCAGCCCAAGCGTTTGCAAATCGTCGTAAAAATAGGCTGCCTCTTCCCGGTCGCTTAGGAGCAAGAGGGCGCCAAACGGTTTCTTTTGGAAGAGGGCTGCCAGCACGACGGACGGCGAGGAACCGGTCAGTCCTTTGGCATGTAATTTCTGTCCCTGACTGTTCCCGATTTCCCCGGCAAGGGAATGAACCGCCGGATGCTGTGTATAAAAATCAATTAACTGTTCGCGTTTCAATACGATGCTCTTTCGTTATTTACGGTGCAAAAATATAAAAAAGAACACCGGAAGCAGAATGACCGTTCAAAGCCTTAACAATCTTTTATTTTGGGTTAGAGTAAAAGCTGAGGCAGAAAGACGGAGTGCGGGTGAAAATAAAATTAATGTTGCATGGTTTTCATTGGTTATCGTTTCTATTGTTACTCTTGTTTCTGTAGTTGTGCTCCAATCAACGGCACCGCCATTGCGGTCGAAACGGCATTTGTTTTTCAATTTATACCGTCTCACGACCGCCTTGTGCGCACGCATTCGATCCCCGCTATTAAGATGATACCCCTACGGGGCAATTAGAGTCTACCGTTTAATCGAAGCCCATCCGTGTGAATCCGTGGATAAAATCCGCGAGAATCCTTGCTCCCCATCTCCCTTTCTGGCCCATCACTCGGAATCCCCGCCGAAAACCGTTCCCGCCATCGCCGGCCCGGGCGACTTTGACAGGCCGCCCCACTTTTCCGCTCCTTGAAATTATTCACGCCAAATCAAATTCTTCAAACGTTGTGAAATTCCACCAGCGTAAGCCCTTCTCTATTTTAGAGAAGGGTTTGGGATGAGTAAATTTGTACTTTTCTGAATGTTGCCGAAATGCCCCGATTTTTCTATCTTCCATCTTTCCATAATCATTCATTATGCTGACTATCCGAATGGCTTCGGGGGCTGATGTGCCCACCATAACTCGCATCTATAATCATGCTGTGTTGCATTCGCTCACCACGTTCGATACCGTTCCCCTGTCAGAGGAAGAGCGGCGTATGTGGCTGGCGATGCACAACGAAGATTACCCGGTGCTGGTGGCCCAGGTGGACGAGGAAGTCGTCGGGTATGCGTCATTGTCGAAGTGGTCGGAAAAGCAGGCCTACGACCAAACGGTGCAGTTTTCTATCTATCTGGATGAGAATTTTCGCGGACAAGGAATCGGACTGAGGCTGAGCGAGAGCATTTTGAAATACGCAAAGGAGCAGGGAATTCATAGTGTAATTTCGCTCATATCGGAAGGCAATGAGGTAAGTTTTGCATTGCACCGGAAGTTGGGGTTTCATCTGATGGGCGTAATGAAGGAGGCTGGCCGGAAATTCGACCGGTACATCGATGTGCACTTTTATCAATTGCTTTTGTAAGGTTAATGAACGAAAAAAAACTTGATTTTTCAACGGTTCAAGTCGTTGCGGGAAACGAATTAACCAGCATATTTGCACAGCAAAGACCAGCAAAAATTAATGAACGATGACCAATAGAAAAGTTCGGTTCGGTGTAGCGCTCAGTGGCGGTGGTGCCCGTGGATTTGCGCATATCGGAGCATTGAAAGCGCTCGAAGAATACGGCCTGCAGCCCGACGTGGTGTCCGGGACGAGCATGGGTGCGTTGGTAGGTGTTTTGTATGCCGCCGGTTATGCTCTCGATGAAATTTCGGAGATGATCCGCCACGAAAAGTTCTATAAGCTGATTGACATCCGGCTACGGAAGGGAGGAATTCTGAACCTGAAGAAGGTGCAGGATTTGCTGACCGAGAAGATTGAAGAGAACGACTTTTCGGCACTGAAGAAGCCGTTTTATGTGTCAGTGGCCAACCTGAATACCGGTGCAAATGAGATCCGGCATAGCGGCCGCCTGTTCGAGTTTGTGATTGCGTCCAGCTCCATCCCGCTCGTCTTCGCGCCGCAAAAAATCGACGGGCAAACCTATGTGGACGGTGGGCTGTTCAATAACCTGCCGGCCGACGCCATTCGCGACAAGGTGGATGTGGTCATCGGCATTCATGCAAACCACAACTCGCCGGTGGAAGAGATAAGCGGCACCCGCGAAATTGCCGAGCGTTGTTTTCAGCTCAGCATCGCGCAGAATGTAGAGAAGAGCCGGAAGCTGTGTGATTATTTTATCGATCCGCCCGAGGCGCGCCGGTTCGGAACATTCGATTTTCAGCACATCGACCGGATTATAGAAGTGGGCTACCAGGAGGCTGTCCGGGTGCTGGAGGAGGAAATCGTGCCCGACGGCTGGCTTCCGGTGATGAAAGAGAAATGGTCGGGAAAGCAAAACGATTTGCCGGCAAAAAAATAGAGAGGGTGATATGATTATTTGTTTTTTACCCCAAACCCCTAAAGGGGCTTAAGGGTAGCGCAAGCGTGCAATTGCAGAGCGCTTATCTAATGAGGACGAAATTTTTGATATTTTGCTGAAGCCATCGTCGAAGTGCTTAAGGAGAGTGTCCGAAAAGTCTGACTGCAAAATTAAATCTTACAAATTGTAACCGGGCCTTCCGTTTTACCCCTCCTCCCGATGTCGATCGGGACTCCCTAAATGAGGCGGCTTAAAGTCCCCTTCAGGGGATTTAGGGGTGAGATTCTGATGGTTAATTTCAATTTGATAGTTTTAAAATGTTTGATATCCTTTTGGGACACCTTTTTTAGGGGTGAAGTGGCAAAAAGCATCATTGTATAGCGAAGTACCCTTAAGGTCCCGGGTATTCGGGGTCGGGGTGAATAAAACTTTCGAAAATGAAAATATTCAAATTTGGTGGCGCCTCGGTGAAAGATGCCGCGGCCATTCGTAACCTGGCAACTATTTTGCAAACCTACCGCGACGAAGAGCTGGTGGTGGTGATATCCGCCATCGGGAAGACGACGAACGCGCTGGAAGAGGTGGTGCGCACCTATTTCTCGGGTGACGAAGCGTTGTGGAAGCACATCGAAACCATCAAATCGGAGCACTTTGCCATTATCGATGAGCTGTTCCCGGACACGGAAAGCCCCGTGCGCAACGAGGTGAACGACGAATTCGAGCGGCTGGCAGGTAGTGTTTCGGTGCCGCCTTCGCTGAATTACGATTACGAATACGACCAGATTGTTTCGTTTGGTGAGTTGCTGTCGACCCGCATTGTGAGTGCGTACCTGAACGAGAACGGATTTCCCTGCCGCTGGATGGATGCGCGTGGTTGTATCCGGACGGACGACACCTGGCGGAAAGCGGTTATCGATTACGAACTGTCGGAAGGACAGACCAAAGAGGTTGTCACTTTCCAACAGGAGAAATGTTACGTCACGCAGGGTTTCATCGGGTCGACGACCTCGAACCTGACCACCACGCTTGGGCGCGAAGGTTCCGACTTTACCGCGGCTATCTTCGGCCATCTGCTCGATGCCGAAAGTGTGACCATCTGGAAAGATGTGCCGGGTATCCTGAATGCCGACCCGCAGTATTTCGATGCCACGCTGAAGCTGGACCGCCTAACCTACCGGGAAGCGGTAGAGTTGACCTATTTCGGCGCGAAGGTGATTCACCCGAAAACCATGAAGCCGCTGTTCGAGAAGAATATTCCGCTGTATGTCCGTTCATTTTTGGATGCCGGCGAAATCGGGACGGTGATTGGCGGCGAAACGGACTCCGACGAGCAGACCCCCATTTTTGTGTTGAAACGGAACCAGGTGCTGCTCACCATTTCGCCGAAGGACTTTTCGTTTATGGGCGAAGCCTCCATCGGGCACATCTACTCACTGCTGGCCGGCTACCGGATGGAAGTGAACATGGTGCAGCAGTCGGCGCTGAGTTTGTCGGTGGCAGTGACCAAACCCGACCACGATTTTGAAACCCTGGTGGAAGAGCTGGAGGAAGATTTTGATGTGCGCTACAACAACGGCCTCGAACTGCTTACCATCCGCAACTACACCGATGAAGAAATCGAGCGGCACGCCTCCGGCCGCAGCATCTTTGTGGAGCAACGCAGTAGAAGGACCGCGAGGTTTTTGGTGAAATAAGGTGTATGATTCCTGGGGATTTGGAATCCTTTGTGCAAGGTGTTAGGGAGCGTTTTTATCTATTTTAATTTTGAATTCAGTTTTTGGGGTTCCAACCATCCAATACAATGTTACCAAGAGTGAATCAGTCTTATAACCGATATCAGTTACTTTGATAGTATTGTTTTCAATGTTAATTGGTAAAGGGGAAGATATTGCTTTAAATGAGTTTGCCGGTATATTGTATATTTTGATTGTCGTATCAAAGTTATTCAGAGAGTACGTCGATAGAAAAGCATTTTCAGCACAGAAGTCTATAAATTCGTTATTGAATGGTATTGTCCTGAATGTCGAATCATTTTTATCCTGGTAGTAAATGGTCACACTTTTGTCCTTTGGTCTTTTTTCTTCATGATATATCATATCATGGCTCACATTTTCTCTATCCGTCAGTACAATTTTTCTGATATCTCCGCTCTTCCATATTGTGGCAAGAGATTTTAACCAATAGTCTTTCTGATGAAAGGTCTGAACAACAGCTCCATCAAATTTACCGTTTGATAAAGATGCTTTAATTGTCGAGCCTTTAAACTCCTTGGTTATTTCCTTGGAGTTCTTTGAGCAGGAGCTGAGTAGTATCGCAATGACAATTGCTGTAAATCTCATTATTTGTTTCTTTTTAGGGTGTGTTAGGTGGTGCAACTTGCGTAGTGTTTTAAAGTATCTTTGTGGAGCAACGCAGCAGACGGACTGCGAGGTTTTTGTTGAAATGATTTATATTAGTTTCTCAGGGGTATGGATATTCCAATCGCGAATGCTCCAACAAACTGTTCAACTGTCGGCTGAAAGTAATAGCTAAAACTTAAATCAACATCCTTATTACGCCCCAACTCCAATCCGAAAGAGAAAGGAATATGGTAAGCAAATCCGCTTTGGTTGATATTCGTATAAGCCGTAAACGTTTCAAATTTTCCTATCGATCCACCTATCCCAATCTCGGCATATGGTGCCACCCAGGGAATCGGTGCTATAACTCTTGCTTTTCCTCCAATCAGGAAGGCATTCGATTCAGCTTTTTCATTCGTAGGTTTATCATTGAGATCTTTTCCATTCGAACGTGTCAAAATTAAACCTGCGTATGGTCTCAGTTGAAACCATGAAGTGGCGGTCAAGACATATTCTCCTTGTAAAAAAAATCCATCACTGGCAATATCCGCAACGCTATAATATGGTGAACTGATCCCATATCCAATTTGAGCATCAATTGATTTATCCTTTATGAATTGTGCTTCTGCTAGGTTAGAAGTCAAAATAACTATTAGTAGTATTAAGGTCTTTTTCATAATGTGTTACAATGTATGTGTAACCCAATCAGGTTATGTTATTTTTATGATATAGATTGTTAATATTTCTCAATTAGAGGGCATACCCCAACCTTTAAGGACCGTTGTGAATATATTACATCTTACTGGTTTTAGAGGTCCGCTAATTTAGCTCTTTGCCTACTTTTTTTCGAAGATAATTTTCAACATCCAATAGTTTATATTGAATCTAACAAAGTAAGGAACTGGGAACCTGGGATAAATAAAAATCATTTCCTATCCTGGCTTATCCAAGCCTGCTCCAAAACATAAGAAACTTTTTGTCGTAAGAAATGTCGGTCTCCGACTACTCAAAACCATTGTCAAATAGGCATCTTCAAAAGACACTTATTGTTAAATCAAGCATGGTAGCTCCGACGAAGGAAGAACGAAGGAACGACGAAGCTACAGCCTGCCGTCAAAATACAACATTACGTAAAATAGCAGCAGCGTAATGTTAAAAATCTATCGGTGGTTTTTCATCCCGGATGGGATGATAGGTTGTTAGAAAAAGGATGAGGAAACCGATGTACGACCCCGGCCGGGGTCGAAGGGTTGTGGGAGAATGAATGGTTGCTAACAATATGGGACTCCTCCGGAGTCTTTCCGGCTTCTGAATGATTAGGCTAAAGCCAAAGAAAAATTTAATGCTCCCAATACCCCCGACTAAAGTCAGGGGCAATTCAAGTTTTCTGAAAGGAGAAGTATTCTGATGGACTAAACTAATTGCCCATGGCTTGAGCCATGGGGTAAAGAAGGACTTTACTTGATTGGGCTTTAGCCTAATCTGTCGAGCCTGAAAGGCTCCAAATCCATAGCTTGGGGCAACGCCCCAAGACAAAGGTGTATGATATAAACAACCAGCCTGTAGGGCTGGTACGGTCTGTGTGATTCCAAACCTGACAGGTTCTCGAAAACCTGTCAGGTTTTTTTGTACCTGTTGCAACAACCACCGTCAGGGTTTTTAACCACTGACGGGGTCGCTGAACGAATGCTATACGAACTTCAAATCCTTCAAACACGAATGAATTAAATCGAACGTACTTTCGATATCATGGTCCAGGCCAACCGAGAACCGCACCAGGCCGGGCGACATGCCCATGGCCAGCTGCACATCTTCGGGCACCTCGCTGCTGGTTGATTTTCCGGAATTACTAAACAGGGTTTTGAAATAACCGAGGCTGACGGCATGGTAACCGACGCCTCTTTGCTGCATCAACTCCATGAGACTGGCTGCCCGTTCGGCCGTTTCCATATCGATGGCAATCATACCGCCATAACCAAATTCTTCGTTCCGGATGCTGTTCATCAGCTCATGGTCGGGATGCTCCGGCAGGCCCGGGTAGCTGAATTTCAAACCAATTTCCCGGAAACGTTTGGCCAGGTACAACGCGTTTTTGCTGTGCTGCATCATCCGCACGTGTAGCGTATGCAGGTTCTTCAGGATACTGGAGGAACGCATCGGGTCCAGAACCGGACCTAACAGCATGGCGGTTCCGTCGTTTACATCGCTAATGGCCGCAATAAATTCGTTGCTGGCACAGATAGCTCCGGCAACGCCATCGTTTTTCCCGTTGATAAACTTGGTCATCGAATAGACGACAATGTCAGCTCCTAAATTGTAAGGAGAGAGAATCATCGGCGTAAACGTATTATCGACCACCAGTTGGATATCATGCTGTTTGGCTATCTTGCTCAGTTTTGGGATGTCGGAAACCTGTAGCATCGGATTGGTGACACTTTCGGTGTAAATCAATTTCGTGTTGGGGCGAACGGCCGCTTCCACCGATTCCAAATCGGAAATGTTCACGAACGTAACGTCGATGTTGAATTTGGGCAGGTAATTCTTCAGGAAAGCATAGGTTCCTCCGTACGTGGTGACACTGGTAATGATGTGGTCGCCGGCATTGCACAACTGCAGCAAAACCGTGGTAATGGCGCTCATTCCCGAACCGGTCACCCAGGCGCCTTCAGTACCTTCCATGGCTGCTATAGCATCGGATAGTGCTTTGTTACTGGGGTTCCAGTGACGCGAATACAAAAAGCAACCTTCGGTTTCACCATGAAAAGTATCTAACATGGTTTTGGCATCCATAAAAGTAAACGTACTGCTGTCGGTAATGGAAGGATTGACACCTCCGAACTCACCAAAATTCTCCAGCCGCTGAATCCGGGTTGCCGGATCAAATTTCTTATTTCCCATTCAGTTTGAATTTAATGGAAGGAGCTGTCTCAAGAGTACAAAGAGCATTTTCAGAACTATCAAATTGTAAATACAGCCTAAGTTATTTACCCCTAAATCCCCTGAAGGGGACTTTAAGCCGCCCCTTTAGGGAGTCCCGATGGATATCGGGAGGAGGGGTAAATCCAAAGTTGCTTTCAGTTTGAATGTTAGCACTTTTTCATTTCAAATTCTTAAGACAGCCTCTTCGTCCTGTTCGTTTATTGCTTTCGTTTTATTGGTGCCCTTTTTAACAAGACTGATATGGGTTTAGTTTCGCTGAAACCTGCGTATTCCGGTAGTTATATAACATACTGTCTCAGACATTTTGGGGGTATTAACGGGAGGCCTGTTTCATCCGGGAAGGATGATATATGGTTAGGAGAGGGTACAGCAAATTGATATACGACCCTGGTCGTGATGAATATTTGTCCCTCCGGGAAGCCGGCTGAGATATAGGCAGTTTTAGGAGCCTGAAAGGCTCTAATTCCGTAGCATAGGGCAACGCCGGGGAGTGTTCGAAACGACGTTTTCTACTCATCCCAACCCTTCTCTAATCATAGAGAAGGAATCAAGCCGCTGCGAATTTGCAAGGCATCATTTCCAAAAACAACCTGAGATCCTACCGGGAAGAATGGAAATACAAACGTCGATGTCATCACCGGCCCCCGCCCATCTTTACTTGTAGAGAGGGGCAATTCGGACGCAGTCCGGATGGGGTGAGTAGATGAAAATCCGGACAATGAGTGCTGCTGACAGCATCGCCAAACCTGACAGTGTGTTAACGATAGAAACAAAAGGAACAACAGAAACCTCTTTTTGTCAAACAAAAAATCCCAGCAATTGCCGGGATTCTTTATTCTATTTGAATTATTTAAGTTCAATTAAACTCGATCCGGAAAACGGGTTTATGACCACGGAGGGTACTGTCGTTATTCCAGACTTCATAACCGAGCGTCATGGCAGTCACTTTCTTTCGCAGCCGGGCATTTTTCTCATCCCAGTACCATTTTTCATCGAACTGGATTTTCCCGATTCTATCGCGCGAAAACTCACCGGAGGCTTCCATCGCCTTCACTTCGTTTACGGTGAATTTCTTCCGGGTGAAGTAGTCCAAGGCAGTTAGTTTGCCGGCATAAACCGCATCGAAGATATCGTCGATGAGTTTTTTGCGCTCGAACTTGCTCAGGCATTCTGTTGTCCATGTGTCGTCGGCATTGGGATTCAGAATGATGGTATCATACGTAATCTTGCCCATCGACGTTCCCCGGGGGGCTGGGGTTGCTGCCGGCTCCTTCTTTTCCTGACTACATCCCGAAAAGATTAGCACCAGGGTAGCAATGATTAGAATGTTCCGTCTCACTTTACTTTCGGTCAAAAGTTAAACGCTCGCCGCGGAACTCTTCGTTGAATTTTCCTTTTCCGTCGGCTGTGGGATTTTCGTACACCAGGTTTCCATTCACGAATGTGTGGGTTACCTGGTAGTAGAATGATTCGCCTTCGAAAGGTGACCACTGGCATTTGTAGTGGAGATTGTCTTTCGAAACGGTCCAGCGCGAGGGTTCAACCAACACCAGGTCGGCTTTGTATCCTTTCCGGATGTAACCGCGTTTTTTCACGCCAAACAGTTCGGCCGGGGCATGGCACATCTTCTCGACTACTTTTTCGATGCTGATTTTACCTCTCCGGTGCAGTTCCAGCATGGCAACCAGCGCGTGTTGCACCAGCGGTCCGCCGGAAGGCGCTTTCAGGTACTTGTTATTTTTTTCCTCTTCGGTATGCGGTGCATGGTCGGTGGCAATCACATCAATCCGCCCTTCTTCCAGTGCTTTGAGAAGCGCTTCCCGATCGTTGGCTGTTTTCACCGCCGGGTTCCATTTAATGCGAGTACCGTATTTTTCGTAATCCGCGTCGCTGAACCAAAGATGGTGAACACACGCTTCCGCGGTAATCTTTTTGTCCTTTAAGGGTTTGATGTCGAACAATGCCATCTCTTTGGCGGTGGAAAGATGCAATACGTGTAAACGGGCGCCGTTCTTTTTGGCCAGTTCAACCGCTTTGGCGGTACTCAGGAAGCAGGCTTCCGCACTCCGGATCTTCGGATGTTCGCTAATCGGAATGTCTTCGCCGTATTTTTCTTTGGCGGCTGCCAGATTCGCCTGGATGGTTGGTTCATCTTCGCAGTGGGTGGCAATTAGCATCTTCGATTTGCTGAAGAGCTCAGCCAGGGTCTCGGGATTATCAACCAACATGTTGCCGGTTGAGGAGCCCATGAATACCTTCACACCGCAAACCGTTTCCGGATCGGTTTTTAATACTTCGTCGAGGTTGTCGTTGGTCGCTCCCATGTAAAAGGAGTAGTTGGCCATCGAAACTTCGGCCGCCCGGGCATATTTTTGCTCGAGTAATTCCTGCGTGGTTGCCTGGGGAACGGTGTTGGGCATTTCCATAAAGGAAGTAATGCCGCCGGCAACGGCTGCTCTCGATTCTGTTGCGATTTCGGCTTTGTGGGTTAGTCCGGGTTCCCGGAAATGTACCTGGTCATCGATAGCGCCTGGCAGGAGGAGTTTTCCGGAAGCATCAATTACTTCGGCTTTGGCCAAAACGTTTTCCGGTACTTCTTTGCGAAAAATTTTTTCAATGTTTCCGTTTCGGATCAGGATGCTTGTCCCTTTCATGATTTTACCTTCATTCACCACCTTGGCATCCCTGATGACAATGTCCTTCATTTTTAAGTTTGATTGATTTTGTTTTTAACTATATAGCTGGTGGATTGTATCCACTGGTTTACGATTGAAAATAAGCATTTTTCAATGGATTTGAAAATGATGCGATGTTTCATACTCAACGCCAATCTATCCATTTGGTTTTGGTAAAATCGTTATTACCGGTTACGGCATAAAAAAAGAGCAACTTCGAAGCTGCTCTTATATTGTTTTGTCAGCTTCATCACCGTTTGTAGGTTCTGAACCAACCTCTGATTGTCATTTTCATCACCCCGAAAAAAGCTTCTCCAAATATTCCGCCGCTCATTTTCGACGAGCCTTCCTGCCTTTCGGTGAAGATAATCGGGACTTCCACAATGTTGAATCCAAATTTCCAGGCGGTGAATTTCATCTCAATCTGAAATCCGTAGCCTTTCATCCTGACTTTATCGAGATTGATGGCTTCCAGCACTTCCCGGCGGTAACATTTATAGCCGGCAGTCGTGTCCATCACGGGCATCCGGGTAACCGTACGAACGTATACCGAGGCAAAATACGACATCAGCACGCGTCCCAGCGGCCAGTTAATTACGTTGATTCCGGTGATGTAGCGCGAACCGATGGCAACATCCGCCCCTTTTTCCGCACAAGCGTCGTACAGACGGATCAAATCTTTCGGGTCGTGCGAAAAATCGGCATCCATTTCGAAAATGTAGTTGTAGCCGTGTTCCATCGCCCAGCGAAATCCGGTAATGTAAGCCGTACCCAGCCCAAGCTTTCCTTCGCGTTGAAGCAGGTGTAAACGACCATCATATTCAGGCATCAAACGTTTAATAATGTCGGCAGTTCCATCGGGCGAATTGTCATCAATAATTAACAATTGGAATGGATGCTCGAGGCCAAATACCGTGCGAATCATCCGCTCGATATTCTCCTTCTCGTTGTATGTGGGAATAATAACTACGCTGTCTGGCACAATTGAAATTTTTTCTATGTGGTAAATATAAGATTATTCTTTGTGGTTTAAAGAGTGGTATTGAACTGTGGTTAACGTTTTTTAGTATTTTTATCGAAACGATTAACCTGACAACCTATTGGAAATTTTTCGCGACCTCGGATTATTAAGCCCGGTTTATGTACCGTTAATATTATCGGTAGTCCTTTTCTTCTCAGCCGGAAAAGACGATCATAGCAAAGTGTGGCTGGGCTGGGGGATGCTCAATGCCGCCTTCCTGTTTCTGGCCAATTATTTTTATTTCCAGAAGCACTACGAAATTTATACCTACCTGCATAGTTTGCATATTTCTTCGGTGCTCGCAGCTTACCCGTTCATTTATACGTACATCTTAAAACTGACTTCGCCTCCCGGGAAGAAGGTGAGAGCCTGGATTCATTTCCTGCCCTCCATCATTTTCTTTTTCCTTAGCGCCCCGGTTTTCTACTTCATGCTCAATGTGCAGGAGCGGGTGCAGTTTATGTCGGAGTACCGGTTTGCCCCCGATTTTTCCAATCCGTTGATGAATTATCTGCTGGTCGTCCGGTTTCTGAACATCGTTTGCCTCTTCGTGCAAATTTTCCTCTATTTCATTTTGTCGTTCCGGCTATTGAGGAAACACCGGTACGAAGCTGTTAACTGGTTTGCCGACTATGGAAAAATTGGCCTCAAGTGGATGTGGCTTTTCAACAGTCTCTTTTTCGGCATGGCCATTCTGAGTATTTTCTTCTACTCGGTCAACCCGGTCAAGCTGTTTGGCGACGATCGCTACCTGGTTATTCCTTTGTTTTTACTCGGATTACTCATTTGGGTACTGGGTGTCCTGGGCTTTCGTCAAAAGCCACTCTTCGACGAACGCGACCGGCTGGCCGTTAGGCTGGAGGGGCGTATCGAACCGGAGTCGGCCATTATCAGCCGCATCAGAACAATCTTTCAGGAACAGAAGCCCTGGTTGAACAATGATTTCAAACTGGCTGATCTCTGCCTCGAGTTAGGAAGCAATCGCACCTATGTGTCGCAGGCGATTAACCGTAGCTATGGTGTGAACTTCAGTACTTTCGTCAATCAATACCGGGTCGACGAAGCCAAACGATTGCTTTCACTGCAACCCATTTTACTCCTAGAAGATGTAGCCATTCGTTCCGGTTTTGGTTCCACGGTATCCATGTCCCGTGCATTCAAACAGCTCGAAAATGTTACGCCCGGCATGCTGCGCGATCGGTTGAGGTTTATTCCCGAACCAGGCCAGATGTAGTTTAGGGCGGCTTCACGGTCTGCGGCCTTTAGCGTACTTGCGGGGCCGTGGTCGCACTGGTCGTTCCGGGGGCTTCTTTCAGTCGCCCCGGCCCTCCCGTCCGTCCAACCGGCCCCGCTTCGTCCGGCTGCCGGCCTCCGCCCTGCCGCGAAATTCGGTTACAGGTTTCAAAATTTCAAGTTACAGGTTCAGCTTGGCTGTTTCTGTTGTTCCTATTGTTGGAATTGTTTCTGTCGTTCTGTGTCAATGGTAAACTTTTCAAAAACGCTTCGTCCCTCAATTCGCCGTCAGGCGAAAAGCGGGTTGGCCGGTCAAAGTAGTCCGGGCAGGAGCGAGCGGGAATGGTTTTGTGCGGGAATTCAGGGAAGTGGGCTGGAATGGCAAAACCATGACGCGGGTGGAAGGATCACTTTGACTTGTCTTTTTCGTCCTTTTGTGTCAAGACAAAAGGACAGTGAATTCCGGAGGAGAAGTGGCAGAGAAAACCACGAGAAAAGCAGAGGTTAAGTACAGATAGAGTAGGGATAGTGTACTAAGCAGTCTTCATTTGCGTACCGGTTGAAGTGGGGTGTCCCGTATTTCTCATCCCGTCGTTTCCGGAAGCCGTTTTTCCCACCTCCGCCGGTCGGCCAACATCTTTTAAGTATTTTTTTGAAATAAAACGGTCCAGTCGGTCAGGCAGTTGAATATTGAAGTAAAAAAAGAATGAAAAAACATTTGGAGTAAGCCGAAAAAATACGCTTTCTTTGCATCCGCTTTCCGAAAGGGGAGCAGCGTTCAGAGGGAGGTTGAAAGGGAGTAATAAGAGCCGGAGTTGTTCGGTTTTTGCCCGTGAAAATCACACCGAAAAAAATCTTGAAAAGTATTTGGAAAGTCGGGATAAAAGGGTTTATCTTTGCCGCCACGTTTTTAGCGAAAAGCGTGAGTTGATTTCCGGTACTGGAGCCAAATAAAAAAGGCGAAAAAAGATTTGGAATTAACGCAAAAGATTATCTATCTTTGCAACGCTTTTTTCGGCCCGTCCGACGGCAACTGAGGGTTGGGCAGTAAGGAGCGGGATTAAGAGAAGAGATACAAGTTCATTGAAAATATTGAAAAGGAAAGAAGATAAGCACCAGAAGTTCAATTTTCTTTTAGAGGAAAACCAATCGTGCCAGGCAAATAGACATTTAAACTTTTTGATTAC
>NZ_KK211332.1:0-284231 GCF_000621705.1 Prolixibacter bellariivorans ATCC BAA-1284
CAATTATTTCATTTATCAATTTCTTATAACCAAAGAAACTACCCGAATCTGAAATAAAATGGGAAACAATCTGGAAACAATCTGAAATTCTTTCCTATTGACAACAAATCAGATATAAAACATGAACTTTCATATCATCATTTCACCAACACCATCCGTATGGCCATTCCAGCTTTTCCGGGCAATGGAATTACATTTTTTCTTCCCGAATATAGTTTTGGAAGCTTTTCTGTGGTCATATTCCAAGTATCAATGACATCAACCTCGTATTTTTTACCCTCGGGTAAACTGAGGTTATAAAGAACAGGTTGAAATTCATAAGGAATATATTCCAGAAAATATTCGTCCTTATAAGACAGTCTATTAACGTCCCATGCATTTCTGTGTGTACTTTTAACCGGTGTCAAATATGCGGGTGCTGATTCTATAATTTTCCTGAGGAATTTTATGCGAGCAGGACTTTCTCCTTTTAAGGTTCCTCCTTTCGACCACCATAATACTGCCGAAGAGGTAAGGTCATCTGTTAATAACGTTTCTCCATGTCCTACATAGCCACCGTTAATAACTCCAACCCAGATTCGATCCGTCATTGCGCGTCCTGTAAGACTTCCCCAAGGTCTTTCTATGTTGCCTTCATATTTACACTCATCGTATATAACCGGCTTTTTTAATTTTTCCCGCCAATCATTGGCTTGCTCGACATTTCGACTCTGAATACTAAGATGGGAAATCAAAGGACTCTCGGTGAATACTTTTCCAGAGTTGTGTATGCTTCGTAGATGATTGTATGGATCATTATCAGCAAATAACTGCAAGTAGTGTTGCCAGTCAGCCATATTTTTGCTCTTGATTAAATTGTATTCATTAGCCATACTCCACCACACATTTTTATAAGCAGCAAACCGGGCAATGACATAGCGTATGTACCGATCGTTCGTGGCAGCATCCATATTCTTAAAGCCCCAACGATCGTAAGGATGAAAAATAATCAGGTCGGCCTGAATCCCCAATGAATCCAATTGTCCAATTCGTTTTTCGATATTCCTGAAAAAAGCCGGATTAAATCGGGTGTAATCCCAATCGGTAAGCGGTTTTCCCTCAAACGGATAATACTTTGGCTCATTTTTGTTATATCTATAACTCTTTGGGAAAATACACATTCTTATTTTATTGAAATACCTTTTTGATAAGGTTTTCACTGTCAGGTCTCCCAGACTATCACCCTGATGTACCCATGCATAGCAAGTAGTCCCAAAAGGATGATAGGGTGTACCATCGGAATAGGCAAAATAAAAAGTATCCTTGACCGATACCAGACCATGGTTTCCGGGTGCTGGTGCTGTACAAACCAACTTGCCTTTTTTCCCATTCAGTTTTTTAATATTACTTTTAGTCTCATACGTCCATTCTCCTTCAAACTGAGGCATAAACCGAACTTTGTATTTGCCTTCGCCATCATAAAAACCAGCAACAGATACAACTTTACCAGCCTGCCGGAAATCGGCACTCAATTCAACATCCATAAAAGGATTGCCTGTTTTTGGGCCATTAAGAGTTAATTCGAAAATCTTCCATCTCTCCACTTTTGTTTGGGCTAATGCATTACTATTTTGTATGCTCAAAACAACACAGATACATGCAATCACTAATTTAAATTTCATAGGTGTTCCTTTTTTAGTGTTAAAATAGTTCACTATTGCTTTTTCATAATGCCTCTAAAAGGGTTCGGGGTAAAGGTTTATGAAAATCATCTAAGTCAATTCAACAAGTATTAATCTATTGGTTTTTTAGTAGTTTTAATTAATTCACATCCCCCTCATTATGAAACGAGAGAGATTATTTGATGTTGAAAATCATCCATGATTCTATATCATTTATGGTTCGTTACAGCTCAACTGAGATGTACCGTCCTTGCGTCTGGTAACACCGCTTATAGCATCTCGAACTCGTCGATAAGAGGAATAAATTATCCTCTTAATTTATAGTTACTATAACTCGCTTGTAACGGGTCAATACTGGTGAACCATTGTCTTTCACTTCACAAATCACATGAATGGTTTGGCCCAGAGCGGCATCTTCTGGTACGGTGAATGAAGCATCCTGCTGATCGGCATCCTGGAATCCAATGGTTCCTTTATAGGTTTCGGCTTCCTTGTATTGCCACCATTGGTAATTTAGTTTATTACCATCCGGATCATAGCTCCCTTTGGCACTCAATTGAATTTTACTACCGGGTTTTGCCGTTATGCTCAAAGCGTTTTTCAGTTTGACCACTGGAGGATGATTGGCATCTTGATACGATTTTACGCACCAATCGGCCCTTGCGGCAAAATCGTTCTGAAGAGCATCTGTCCAACGGGCAATTGGCTTGAAATACTCCTTCATCAAATCCAGATTTTTGGGGTATTCATGTTTCATATATTGGCGCCCCCAGCCTGTTTCTGTATACCATCTTCCTTTCGGATAAGTGTAGCCCGATTCAGGTACAGGATCAAGCCAGGTATTCGCCCTGACTCTAGTGTAGCGGCCACCCCAACTTCCCCAATCGGGATGATCCATGTTCCCGTTTGTCAAGCCGGTATTTATGGCATAAAAGAATGATGGGGAATCGCCTTCCGATCTAAAATCGCCTTCCTGAAATCCACCCTTGTCACCTTCCTTATGTGCCTGGTAGAGCGAACAGAGTGGCCCGTGACCTTCCAGGATATGGGATTTCATCCAGTCGGCTTTAAAGTATTTTTGTTTATCCGCCGGTAATACTTTATCCCATTGGTAAGCAACGGCCCAAAACTGATCGCAGATGATGGTCAGAATGTTGTATTTTCCCCAGTTGGGCCGAATATAGGATTGATACGTGTTATCCTGTTCCCAGATAAAAAAGAACCGTAACTTTTTGGCCACATAAGCCATTTTATCCGGGTATTTTTCCTGAATGGTTTTCAGAGCCCTGGCCAGGGTATTGGTGCCACCCCAGGCCTGAATCCAGACCGGACGATTATCTGATTCATCCAACAGTACTTTTACTATTTGTTGTGACCCTGGAGTGATGGAATCCATCTCACCTTCTTTATCCACATTACCAAGGAATGTGTGTGCTTTCAGATAGCCGGGTGTGGGGTAATCAGGATCATTTTTTCTCAGATTAGGATAGACTTTGGCATAGGCATCCAGGTATGGATCCATCCAATCGTCCCCCGCCCAGTTGTGGCCATGAGAGTGGTACTGCGAACTCGTCGTGATAATACCATCGATATCAAAATCATCAGAATAGAGCAGAAAACGTACCATCGAACACTGATCATCAATCTCCGCATCGGTCAAGACAATAACACGTGGTTTTACATCTGTATTTTGAGCAATTACTTGTCCGGTAATAAACAAAAACAGAAGACCTAAAATTAGTTGCTTATTCATGATCGTTTTATTTAAGGTTGTTAATGTATTTCTCCAGCATGGTATAACCATCTGCTCCAACTTTATTTCTGTCGGCAGCATTGTTCGGATTTAGGCCATGCTTCGTTTCCCATTTGTCGGGCATACCATCATGGTCGGTATCTGCTGGTGCAGGAGTGCTTTTCAGCACAGGCCAGCCACCGACATCTTTCTGGGAATCGATAATTCCACATTTCTTTGATGGATCGGCAACCTTGTGGTCTTTTTTGTAGGTTGGGCCTTCGTAAGTGGCATAACCATTTTTAACTTCGTTAATAATTCGGATGTCTACAGGATCTCGTTTAGGTAGGATATCTCCTGCGTTGGCAAGAACAGATTTATAAGCTTCTTCAGCCGTTTGCTGGTTGATTGCCATGGCTGTCCATGGTTGGTCAAGTTTTAAACCCGGAATAGCAGCAGGGTTCTTTTTCTTAGCTTCTTGAACTCCTTTAATAGCTGTTAAGGAAGGCATTACGCCTTTCCAATTGTCCGACGTAACTTCAGCACTACCAACCATCACATTTTGGGCAATATACCATTTTCCATAGTCAGCATCGCCATTACGAGACCAAGGATTGGCAATTTGATGGCTTACATCGCCAGGTTCCGTTGCTGGGCCCGGTTTGTAATAGTTCGCCACCATATTGATGTTGGAGAAATTAAACTTATCAGTCCCCAGCTGATTGACTTCACCTCCGTAGGTAGGCTCGTAGCCCCAGTTGTACACTACATTGTTTCGGTAGTCAACATTGCCGCACCCCGATGCGAAGCGTGGATTACGATTGGAATGATTGGCAATCAAATTGTGGTGAAACGTGCTGTAGTTCGATCCCCAAATACCGCCATAGCCATGATTGCCTTTGGGGTGGTTGGATTGGTAAAGACTTTCTGAAATCACACACCATTGCACCGTTAGATTCTTACCGTGATATATGGAGACTGTTTCATCCTCACTCCAACTGGCGGACACATGATCTAAAATAAGATTGTTGGTAAACCGACTGGTAATCGCGTCTGTTGCGTCTCCTGATTCATCTCCAAGTCGAACCCGGATGTAACGAACGATAACCTCGTCAGCATCAATCAAAAGTGGATATCCTCTCAGGGTAATACCGTCTCCAGGTGCTGTTTGCCCTGCTATTGTGATATAGGGATGTTTAATTCTCATATCACTTTTCAGGTCTATTGTTCCCGAAATTCTGAAAACAATAGTTCGTGGCCCAGATGCTTCAACCCCTGCACGAAGACTCCCTTCGCCTGAATCATTGAGGTTAGTAACTTCATAAACAGCGCCACCACGGCCTCCTACAGTATATTTTCCATAGCCTTCAGCGGTTGGAAATGCCAATTGTTGAGACCATGATGTAGAAACGAACAGTAAAATGACTGCTATCGATAAAAAATATTTTTTCATGATTAAAATGTTTAGTTGAGATTTCTTTTGTATTCAAATTTGACAAATGTGATGTTGCTCGACTGCCGATATTGAACCGTCATCACCTAATTTATACTATTCATGTATTTCTCCAGCATGGTATAGCCATCAGATGCAACAGTGTTTCCATCAGCAGCGTTATTGGGATTCAGGCCATTTTTCACCTCCCAGCTATCAGGCATTCCATCTTTATCGCTGTCTTTTAACGCGGGAGCCGACTGTAGTTCCGGCCAGCCACCAACGTCCTCCTGACTTTTGATAATTTTTCCCGTACGGTTTTTAACATCGTTCACAATGCGTTGATCGACAGCATCACGTTTTGGCAGAAATGCCCCACCGGTTTCGAGCACCCGATGGTATGCTGATTTCGCATCTTCTTTGTTCACAAGGCCGGTTTCGAATGGGTTGGTCTGTTTATAATCGCCGATTTCCCCATCCGTCCAGTTTTTACGAAACTTCACCAAACTCCATTGGTTTTCGGGAAGTTTGCCGTTGTAGTAATTTCCTGCGAAATAAGATTTGTTATAAGGTGAGCCAGTGGAATAAGCAATCCCATTGTTTTTTGAATCTACTCCCGGAATCAGATAGTTACCGACATAATTGAGCCGGGTAACACTAATAGAATCCGCATTATAACCAGCATGATCACCTCCCCAGTTGTAGATCACATTGTTTCTAAAATCGAGCAACAAACCTTTAGGATCTTTATAATATGGATTACTATTATAGTTTCCTGGGCGGGGATTACGACCTTTATTATTTGCATAGAGATTATGCAGATAACTGTATTTTGCACCTCCAGTTCCACGAATTAAAGATCCGAACCCGTGGTTGTCTGGATTCAAACCTTCAGTAATGAAACACCATTCAACGGTCACATTCGTTAAAGTGGGCTTACTGGTGGCAGCAGATAGCGCTTCATCCAAGGTCCAGCTGGCCGAACAATGATCAACGATGATATTTTCACCTGCGCTTACGCTAATAGCATCTTTCCCTTGCTTACTGCCTATCCCATACTTCCCGTCACCCAAACGAACACGGAGGTAGCGAACAACAACATCATGTGTTAAAATCTGTAGTGTTTCCCCTTTCAGGCAAATTCCCCCCCCCGGTGCCGTTTGTCCGGCAATTGTGATGTATGGGTTTTTTATCCTCAATCTATTTTTAAGCTCAATTGTACCGGAAATACCAAATACAATGGTGCGTGGACCTTCCTGTTCCACAGCCCAGCGCAAACTACCAGTACCATTGTCCTTCAGGTTTGTTACGTATATAACCTGGCCGCCCCGTCCGCCCATGGCGTATGCTCCGAAGCCTTCGGCACCCGGAAATGCCAGTTGCTGAGCCCATGTAGCAGTAACAGATAATAAAAAAAATACGAATAGTGAAAGAATCTTTTTTTTCATAGCAATCCAAATTTTAGTATTATGCCTATTCTCAATTATTTCATTTATCAATTTCTTATAACCAAAGAAACTACCCGAATCTGAAATAAAATGGGAAACAATCTGGAGACAATCTGAAATTCTGTCCTATTGACAACAAATCAGATATAAGACATCAACATTTTCTTCTCTTCTTCACAATAAACTCATTATCCATGAACAAATAGAAAACTAAGCTTAAACCAAATTCATCCTTAGCTGTGTCTAAAATGACCAACCTTTTCCTGCTCAGACTATTCTACCTGATGATTCTTATTTCTACGTATTCATGAAAAGAAAAAAGAGCTTTTCAGCTCTTTTTAATCAAGTAAAGTACCGGAACAAAACACCTCCGGTTATTCAATGTTGTTGAGAGTGGAGATGAAAAGTTACAATTCAAGTTTCTGTTTTTGGGGAAAGTTGACTGGAGGTCGTTCACAGCTTGACTATTCCTCTGAGATAAAAACAGGTAAATTCTGGATGCAATTACACTCTCTTTACAAAACGTCCGTCATTTTACGAAATTTTACCGACCATCTTCCTCATTTGGGTTTGCCCAGATTCAGAACGAGTTCCTCATAAAACTTTTTAGCCATCTTGATATTTCCTTTGTCATTGGGATGGTATTTGTCATAGGGAACACCAGGATATCTGCGCCCCCACATATCTCCACCTTTGTATGGTGGTTTGGCCGCGGGATCAGGGATGTGGTCAGTGTAGTCCAGTCCAGCTCCATTTTCCATATCCACCATAATAATCTTGATTTTATCATTTGTCCTTTGAGCTACCAATCTTGAGACTTCATTATTAAATTGGCTGGTTGGACCTGAATCTTCCAGATAAAACCTTTTGATGATTTTACACAGAAATACCGTTACCGGATGATTATCTTTGACCGAATACGCATTAATCATATCCAGCATATCCATGACCTGCCGGGGTTTCTGTGCCCAGTCTCTGCCATTGGTACCCACATGAACCAGGAGAATATCAGGCTGATATACGGGCAATACCTCTTGAACCTTTTCGGTAATCGCGGGGATGGTCCAACCCGGATAGGCCTCGTTATTCCAATCATACCAATTCGGGTCATCTTTCGGCCGCTTACCATGATCCTGTGAACCAACAAAATCGACGTTATAGCCTGCTTTGACCAACATCTCATACAATGCTTTCCGATAGCCGGTCCTTTCCGCTACAGACGGATAGCGATAATGTTCTCCCGCTGTAATGGAATTCCCCACAGGCATAATTTTGATTGGTTTTGCTGCTTTTAGGTTCAGACCGGCAAGCAGCAGAATCAAAAACAAAATAAAACTCAACCCCGCGGTAATGACTTTTGTTCTCTTCTCAGCGAAAAATAGTGGAAAAGAACTACGACACAGCAAAGTATCGGCATTTTTGTTCCTATATGGCATGATGAATTTTTGTTTAAGACTTGGCTGATGATTTCTGCCCAACTTCGCTACTACTACTTTTCAGACCATTCGCTTTTTAATAGAAAATAAAATGCGCTGTTTATGGAATTAGGTTTGGTTTTCAGTATTCTAATTATATACTTTTGTTTAACCAACTAGTTGACAGATACGTTTCCAACATCTTCTTTTACAAGCCATTTTCGGGCATCTGGTAGTTCTGTCGTTATATGGCAATTGATAAAATCAACCTTATCTGTATGTCTAATAAAAAAACCATAGGCATTTGTAATCCCAAATTTGCTTCCTTCCGGGTATTTCCCATTATACTCCATAACCGTTTGGTTGGTGGTATTTATTCCACCTTTTAACGCTAGATTTAAATTCTCAAAAGTTACATTCTGGATATTGTGCCCTTTAATCCCTGTGATTATAGAAGGATATTGTTGCGTAAATCCATTGCCACTAATATTTTTAAAATGGATATTAGAAATACTTCCAATTCTTGGTTTTCTTCCCGGAACCGTACGTTCTCTATTTGCCAGGAGCATAAAAATGGCTTGCCCTGAATTTGATATCTGACAATCGCTGATATTGATATTATCAATCACAGCGCCATCCATCGACTCAATTACCAGCGCCGAATTTTGATGTGCATTTTTCAGGGTTAATCCGGAAACGTCGAAATTCATGAAGCTTCCTATACCATCTGTCCCTAGCTTAAAACAGTTTCCGGCATCTACATTCAGTTTGTCTATAACGCAGTTGCGAACGACAACATCTTTACAGCCATATTCGCTTCCGCTTTTAAAGCAGATGCCATCATCTTCGGATTTAATATTGCAGTCTTCTATATTCACATTATGGCAATCCACGATGTCTATGCCGTCGCGATTTGGTGTTAGTTTGCCGGTATTCACTTTTATATTGCGAATGGTAACACTATCAGATTCAATATACACCTGGGTCCAGCATCCGGGGTCTTTCATGGTAATATCTGAAACCGTAATGTTTTTGGAGCCGACAAATGCTAAAATTGAGGGCCTGTCTTTCTCTGTTCCCAGTTCCTTTACGTTCATCCACGGGGAATAATCTCCCTGACCGTCAATTTTACCTTTTCCTGTAATGGTTACATTTCGTACATGATTGCCGTAAATCAACCGGCGTTGGCAATCATGTAACATTCGGTTCGGAAATTGGGTCTCAATCTTGTGATGAGGATATGCGGCTTCTGCATCTGATTGAATTCCTAATATTGTCGCAGCCGAATCTACTTTTAGGACCATATCATTCCCAAGCACTAATTGTCCTGATAAGAAGGTTCCTTCTGAAAATAAAACGGTGCCCCCTGTTCCTTTACACGCATCAATAGCTTTTTGAATGGCTTTCTGGTCGTTGGTTACTCCGTCTCCTTTTGCACCATAGTCATAGACATTATAGATAGCTGTTTTTTCTTCTCTATTAGAACAATTAAGACAGATGAGCATGATAAAAAATAGAAAGCACTTATTCATTTCCTATGGTTCTTAAATTTCTTCGTTACCATGATGTGTATTGCACATGAATGGAATATGCTTATCTTATATATTCGCTAATAACACTATTTCATTTTGTTATTTTTCCGAAAGCCATTTCCATCGTTTTGCCCAATCCAGCAATGCTTCGTTTCGCCACTTTAGTATCGTTTTAGCTCCTTGCCATTGCCCGTCGAATAATTTCGGATCTGAGCGGTCAGTATACCAATTGGTGCCTAACTGATAATCTGCAGGTCCTGGTTTGCCCGGCCAATGGTCATCTACCACAAACGTACCTTCACGGTCTCGAAATCCTGGAATACCTGAAGTAATCGTATAAGTTAATGTCTCGGCCTTTTTGGGCGCATATCTTACTCCATAGTTGCCATTGCCAAGATAGAAACCTCCCCATTTTTGCCCCGCAACCTTCAGTGTAAAACAGGTGGAATCAGATGGAATTTCGATTTTCGGCCCCTTGAGGTGGAATTCCAGTACAGAATAAACCGGAACCGTATCAGCAATTGTTGCATTTTGGTTGAAAATAATCCGAGGACTGTGGTTCATCTTTTCAAAACTGCCGCCCCAGCTTTCCCCCTGGGGATTGTTCGGAACACCGTTCATCATATACAATACCGAGGGTGTATCCCCCATCTTGATCCGACCGTCATAGTATCTTTTGAAATCTTTTCCTAAGTATCCCGCACCACGGATATAACGAGCGTAATAGTTATCGGTATTCAGGCTGTCCGGTACACCGGTATTGGAAAAGAAGCCCCTGTAGGAAGCATTCACCTCAATAAACCATAGATCAGGAAAATTTTCGGCAATATAGGCGTAGCTGTTCACGCTCCATTTCTTATTCGGTCCGCCAATCCAGTAAACTTTGATTTTACTCTGAATTTCCGGTGCATCATGCAGCGCTTGAGCTACATCGTCCAGCCCACCCCAAACTAACACCCAGAGTGGCCGGTCGCTTTTCTTCTGTGCACATTTGATAATCCAGTCCGAGCCCTCACTGGCCTTGGTGTACCCAACGTACGGTGCTCCCCCGCGACGCCCCTGCTTGGTCACAGACCTCAGGTATTCGGGTGATGGAAAATCTTTCCTGTGTTTCCGAAGATTGGGCAGATCTTTTTCATAGAGACCGATCGCTCGCAAAATCTGGTTTTCATTACCGTATCCATAGGAAGGAGAAGAAACGAGCCCCTCAATATCAAACATATCACTATACATCAGCAAGTGAATCATCGATTGATTATCATCCGGATCTGTACCTCCAATATCCGTGCTGATAAGCACCCGTGGCTTCTCTGACACCGGCTGCTGAGCAAACAGTGGAGCGCTACAAACTAAGAAACTAAAAATCAGTGCAATTCTATTCATGATCGGATAAATTTTATTTCAAAATATTTTTAATAAATTCTTTATCAATTGCTTATTAGCCGTCTGTTACTCTTTTTTATTTGACATACAGAATTCGACCTTCCGGATTGAACGTTACATTGACATTTTTATGTGACTTTTCCAGCCGAATCGTATAGGTGACTACTCCCCCTCTGTCGGTCATATCTGCATCTCGTATATCATAGTCTTTATAGGATTCATGGATGGTACTCATAATGGGCGACGGAACCTTAGATTCCGGAAGATCTTTATGATATTCCAATAAGTTTACTTTATCATCAAACAGAAAGACCGCAGCATCTCCGGCAATGATATAATACTTTTTCCCGTTTTCGATTACGTATTTGGCTCTGTCAATATCATCTAACGGACCGTAATTTGTGCGTATATATTCCATGATTGAAGCTGGAATTTCATCGTCTTTCAATTCTTTTCGATATTTAATCAAATGCCCCTTGTCATCGATCCAAAAATACCGGTGCTTCCCATCAATTTTGAATTCTATTTGATATTCGGTTCTCCCTCCTTCTTCAAATTTGTCCGCATCACCCACGTCGAAAAAAGGTTCTTTAGAACGGATGGTTTTAAGAACAACCCCGGGAATTTGACTCACGTACAAGTCCTGGTGATATTTTAGGATCTGCCCCTTGTAATTTATCGTCACTTCGTTCAACTTATCATTTACTTTACACCTCACTTCATAGTCGCCATCTTTTAGTTTCCAACGAATATCTTCCGCATTAGGAAACTTTAATTGAAAGGAATTCAAGACCACAGCGGGTATGTTTTCCTGACTAATACTCTGTGCTGCTGCACTCATCCCCAAAAGGACGAAAACTAATATGTAAATCGTCTTCTTCACCTTTTTCAAATTTTGTTGATACAAAGAAAAAACATGAACCTGTAATAAAATGGGAAACAATCTGGAAACAATCTGGAATTTCTTCCTGTCAAAAACAAATGATAACCAAATATTAGCTAACGCTTCTCGCTTACTTCAAAGACATGTTTCCCATTGAACGAATAGAATAACTTTAATCCAGATACATCAGCTATGGCACGCACAATTGCCAGTCCCAATCCGGTTGAACCAATATCTGTTGAATTTCTGGCAAAACGTTCAAACAATTTATCATCCAGCTTCACTGATTCCTTACTTGTATTTTCAATGGTGAATGAGGATGAACAAAGTTTGACAAGGACCTCTCCTCCGCGTTGGTTATGAAAAATTGCATTTTTTACCAGGTTCATGACCAGAATGACTGCAAGGTCCTTGTTCATTTTAAAGACCCAACTATCTTCTTTTTGATATTCGATCTTAATATCCTGGTATTCCGTGTAATCTGAAAAATCCTGAATAATCTTGCTAAAAACATCGTCGAAATAAACTTGTTCCACTTGTATGTATTGCCTGTTCTCAATTTTTGAAAACAATAACAGCGATTTATTCAGCCCTGAAAGTCGCCGTAAGGTATCGATAATGGCACCAAGTTTCTGGATTTGATCTTTCGATAAATCCTCATCTCCGGCAAATAATTCGAGTTTATTAATTCCGATAGCCAAAGGGGTTTGCAATTCATGCGCAACATTCTCAATAAATTGCTTTTGGTTGTTAAAGATATCTACGTTAGTCCTTACCAGATTTGTAACCGAATCGTTCAACATTCGGAATTCCTCGATTTTTGTCTTAGTGGGTTCGGGAATGGCTCCCCTGTCCAGCCTGAACTTATTGAGGTAATTCAACAGTTGGTAGAAAGGTTCCCAGGTTTTCTTCAGGACAAAATTGTTGACCAGAATCGAACTGGCGAATAGCAGCAGGTACAACCAAAATAATGAGGTGGCGATTTTTTGAATTAATTTGGATTTATCTATCTCGTGTGAGATAAGCTTCATTTCATAATATTTCCCATTAGATGCAACAAAAGCGGTAGTCAACAACCTGGTTTGGTACGTCTTGTTTTTGAGGTTGGAAAAAACGACGGTATCTCTGTAAGTATCCCTAACCTGAAGAGCAAACTTTTCATCTACCCGTTTTATGAGATAGTTATTTTCCTCAAAGGTATCCTGTTCAACGATTAGAGAATCATCCTTTAATTTGTCGATGACCACAATTTTATAATCAGCAAGGCCTTCATCAATGGTCTTTTTAACCTGCTTGAGTACCTGATAATAGAACAGAATCGCCCACAAACTGATCAGGACAAACAAAATCGCAGAAAGCAATGTTAATGTGTGATTAATGAGCTTCATTTCACAATTAATTTGTAACCCATCCCGTAAACGACATCGATATCAATCATGGCATCACTATTCCGTAGTTTTTTTCGCAAGTTCTTAATTTGCGAATAAATAAAATCGAAATCATTGGCCTGATCGATGTAGTCACCCCAGATATTTTCAGCAATTGCTGATTTACTGGTAACCCTGTTTTTGTTCATCATTAAGAACACAAGAATATCAAATTCTTTACGGTTCAGATTGACAGGTCCATCATTTACCAAAGCCAATCTTTCTTCAATATTGATCTTCACATTTTCCAGCTCCAACATCTGGTGGTTATCTGCTCTTCGGCGGCGTATGACCGATTTTATCCGCGCATTCAATTCGGCCAGGTGGAAGGGCTTGGTCAGGTAGTCATCAGCCCCAAGGTCAAGCCCCTTTATTTTATCATCCAGAGAATCTTTTGCTGAAATGATAATGACACTATCTGCTTTTTCAATGCTTTTCAATTTCTGCAACAGTGCCAGACCATTTCCATCGGGTAGCATAATATCAAGAAGAATACAGTCGTAATCATAAGAAACAATCTTATCCAAACCGGAACTAAAGGTCCCGGCCTCTTCGACTATATAGCCCTCATCCTGAAGAAATTTCCTGATTAGTTCCTTCATTTCGGGTTCATCTTCTATGACAAGGATTTTCATATAACTGAGTTTATCGTTGGTGAACAAAAGTCATATTGCCCACTTGAAATTTGACAACAAAACGGCCATAAAGTAATTCTGCGCACACAATGGCAAATGAACCGACAAGCTCAGCACATCATGCTGAAATGTATATTTTCGAATTTTCACGAGATTCTTTTGATTTAGCGTAAAAATGAAAGATTCTGGCTCGTTCCACCTGGAAAGTTTGCCAGTATCTTTCACTTTTTCAGAATAAAACCAATTGAATTTTCCCATTCAACTGCAGCAAAATTTTGATTTGTTAACCTGCATTATGCATTAGAAAATTTATTTCGCTTCCCGGACTATCTTATTCTCTGGTACGCTTTTGTCAAATTCTAAATGATCAGCCTTTCCTGCTATTTTTACCATTTCTTTTCCAGAATGATATTCCAGGTTGGTCAATTGAACATGACTTACATCGTTTAGCAGAATAGGTAGTTTCTCCGGGGCTGTTTCAGCAATTTTTAATTTGTCGATCGTTATACTGTCGCTAAAGGATATACTTGCTGGTGAACCAACTTTATTGGAGATGGTCAGGTTGTCAAATGTAATGTTTTTGGCATCCTTCACGTCAATCCCAAGCTTTCCTCCCAGTTCAATATTCTTAAATGACACGTGGTTAACAGGCATTTCTGGCAGCCCGATGATTTGAATGATGTTGCGCTTTGCATATGCACATCGAATATTTTCAAAGTGGATATTCTCCACCACAGGTGTTCCGCTGTTCACTTCCTGCACAGGAAGCCTGTCCCCGCCGGAATAAAGCATATTAATCCGAATGGCTTCGCGCTGAATGGTATCTGCAGATATATCTTTAAACCAACAATTCCGAATGTAAGCGCCCCTTCCCCTGTCGGTTTTTATGCGGATCACCCTGTCAGTGCCGTTGAATCGACAGTCATACGCGTATACATTTTCAACGCCTCCTGACATTTCGCTTCCAATGACAATACCTCCATGACCTCGCAACCCTTTGTTGTGACGGATCAGGATATTTTTGCAGGGCATTCCAATCCTCCGGCCATCTTTATTACGCCCTGATTTTATGGTGATGCAATCATCGCCTGTGGAAATGGTGTTGTATTCAATCAGTACATTCGTGCATGAATTAGGATTGATACCATCACCATTTGGAGTATGGCCATATTCGCCATCGGTAAGGATATGAATACCCCGAACAATTAAATCCTCACAAAAACTGGGATTGATAGTCCAAAAAGCACCATATTTGAACGTCACTCCTTCCAGCAGGACATGTTGGCAATACAGTGGACCAAAAAATACCGGAGGCAGGTAATTATCCAACGAATTAAAATGCCTTTCCTTTAGAGGAACCTCATTTTCATTCATTTCTATTAATTTACGATTGCCAAATCCCGGATTTTTACGCTGTTCCCACCAGGGTTTTCCCTGTCCATTCAATACTCCTTTACCTGTAATCGCAATGTTTTTCTGTTTAAACGCATAAATGAAAGGTGAATAAGCATACACTTCCGACCCTTCAAAATTAGTCAGTACTTCTGGCAAATAATCGTTGAAATCCTGACTGAAAAGCAGTTCCGCTCCTTCCTCCAAATGAAGGTTGATGTTGCTCAATAATACGATGGGGCCTGTTAACCATTTACCCGGAGGAACAACCACGGTACCGCCACCAGACGCTGATAGCTGTTTTATGGCTTTGTTAATGGCTTCCGTGTTTTTAAATTTGCCACCCTCTTTTGCCCCAAAATCGGTAATATTTACAGATTTATCAGGGAAATGTGGCCTATGAAAATCGAATTCCCCGAAAGGTGTAACGAACGGCTCGATCTTATTGGGAACCTGTGCCCATGCATGTTGGCACAAGCCTACTAATACAATTTGTATCAGTACTAATTTTAATGTTGATTTCCAGTTCATAATGATTGTTTCTTTGTTTTTAGCATATGTATCACACTATGGATTCCTCTGGTCTTTAGAAGAATCTGGCCACAAGACCTTAACTACTTTTCAGGCCATTCGCTTTTTAATAGAAAATGAAAGGCACTGTTAATAGAATTGGGTTTAGGCTTCACTATGATGAACTTGTCATTTTCTAATAGGCGTATCATTTCGGCACCGGCGTAAAGTACCGGACCATAACCATGAGTGGCGTAAATGCTTCTGCCCCGATAGTAATAATAGGTATTGTCGCTTGCAAAAGTAGTTCCTTCACAGGTTCCGTCTACAGCCCCGTTTTTTAAAACGCGTGTGTTAACGGCATTCCAGCCCATTATCGCAACAGGACCATACACATGACTAATCCATCCTTCATTGATTCCTTTCGCGATACAATAGGTGAAAATAGCGGTACAGGAAGTTTCCAGATAGGTATCGTTTTTGTCCAGTAAATTATGCCAAAAACCGGTACCATCCTGAAGATGAGCCAAAGTACGAACCATAGAACGGAACAAATCCAAAACCTTATTGCGGCCAGGGTAATTCTCAGGTAAGACACTCAAGACTTCAGACATAGATAAAATTGCCCAACCGTTTGCACGTCCCCAGTAAAAGCGAGGATCATACTCTCCGGAGTTTTTATTCCATCCGTGATCAAACAATCCAACTGAAGGGACATACAGTCTCTGAGCCATTTGGAGTATTTGTCTTACTGCATCATCGTAATATTTATGATCTCCGGTAAGTTTACCCATGTTCACCAGGAAAGGTACACTCATATACAGATCGTCTGCCCAAACCGATACATACTGTGGACGGTGACGTGCAAGTGTACCATCTTTCAAACGGAATTGCCTGTTGGAAATATAATCGGCAATGGTGTCTATCAACGGCAAATAATCCTTGTTCTTATTCTTCAGATAGGTCTTGATCATCGCCGCACCGATTGACCCGCAGTCGTCCAACGCCTTAAAATTGGGAGTTCTGCCCCAACCGCCCCGGGCTTCTTTACCGAATACCTCATGGTTCTTCTCAAAATAGGGCAGGGTTTTAACTACCAGATTAAAAAAACGGGTATTGTCGGCAAAATATGTCGAGTCACCTGTCACATCATCAATGTATTCGAAAGCAGAAAGAACCACTCCGTTGGTATAAGACCATTCGCCGGCAAATCCTTCTGAAACGCGTGCATTCTTGTTCGGCGTGGTAAAATCAGTAATCTCTTTTCCTGTTTTTGAATCGATAATTTTCAAATCGCAGGTCGAATCATAATAGTTCCGCACCCGGTTTAATACTCCTTTAATACTATCAACTGATGGATAGGTGTAAGGAACAGGATAATCCGGAACTCGGCTCTCTGTTTTTTCCTGTGCAAACAGGTTTGAGGTATTTAGTGAAATGCAAACGATAAGCAGCACCCATTTGTACAAGCTCATCCGTTTTCTGCAATTTGGCGCATCTTTAACTACGGAACGATAAATCCTCATTTTACTTAAAGTTTTCATATTTACTGTATGTTTGATTTAAATCTATTCAACCGTAACGACCACACGCTGGTAACGGGTCAGTTGCGGAGTACCGTTATCTTTCACTTCACAAATCACATGAATGGTTTCGCCCGGAGCAGCATCTTCGGGTACGTTGAATGAAGCATCCCGCTGATCGGCATTTTGAATATCGATGACTCCGCCATAGGTATCTGCTTCTTTATATTCCCACCATGTGTAGCTTAATTGATCGCCATCCGGATCGGTTGTCCCTTTAGCGCTCAGTTGAATTTTGCTACCGGGTTTTGCCTTTATGTCAAGAGCATTGGCCAGTTGAACAACCGGAGGATGATTGGCATCTTTGAAGGGCTTTACACACCATTCAGCGCGTGCTGCAAAATCGTTTTGAAATGCATCCGACCATCTCCAGATGGGTTTAAAATATTCTTTGAATGCTTCGCTTGTGGCCGATGTTAAACCTTCCTTTTCGCCAAGCCTTCCCCAACCCGAGCCTCCATACCAGCGACCTTTTGGATATTCATAGCCTTTAACCGGTACCGGATCAAGCCAGGTATTCTCGCGTACCCTTACATAGCGGCCGCCCCAGCCGCCCCAATCCGGCGATTCGGTGCTGCGCAATCCGGTTGGAATCTCATATATAAAAGCGGGTGAATCTCCCTCTGAGCGGAAATCTCCTTTGTCAAAACCTTCCTCATCACCCGTGTGCGCCTTGTAAAGCGAACACAAGGGCCCATGATTTTGCAGGATATGTTCATTCATCCATGCAGCATCGAAATACTTTTGCATTTTTTCCGGCTGAATATTTTTCCACCGATAGGCTATGGCCTCAAACTGGTCGGAAATGATGGTTGGAATATTATATTTCCCCCAGTGAGGGCGGATGTAAGACTGATAGGTTGAATCTTGTTCCCATATAAAGAAAAAGCGCATTTTTTTTGCGACTTCAGCCATTCGTTCAGGATGTTTCTCTTCAATGGTTTTCAGCGCCCGGGCCAGGGTATTTGTACCACCCCAGGCCTCTATCCAGACGGGTCGATTGTCTGATTTATTCAACAATACTTTTACAATTTGCTGTGACCCCGGTGTGATGGAATCCATCTCGCCTTCAGACGCCACATTTCCAAGGAACGAATGCGCTCTCAGGTACTCCGGCGTCGGGTAACCCTTACTGTTTTTAATCAGGTTGGGATAAACTTTTCCATAGGCATCAAGGAAGGGTTTCAACCAATCATCACCGGCCCACCGATGTCCATGAGAATGATACTGAGAACTTGTCGTAATAATTCCTTCGATATCGAAATCGTTTGCGTAAAGCAGAAAACGCACCATGGAACATTGGTCGTCAATCTCAGCATCGGTCAATACGATAACCCGTGGCTTTATTGGACTTACAAATTTATGTTGCGAACTGGAACACCCCGCTATTATCGTGATCAGCGATAATAAGAATAGAAACGAAAAATTAGAGCGCATATTATTTATGTTTAGTTGTGTATGAAATATACCTTAGTCGTTCCCGATTAATTCAACCGACTGTAACTCTGCAGAACTTTCCCCACAGACACGGTAAACATGCCCGGTTCCAAAACCTCATGCATGTTCCGGTCGAAGAATTTCAGTTTGTCCAAGGTATTTTTTAAATCCACTATTTTTGATTCCCCTTTCGTCAGAAATATTTTCTTAAACCCTTTCAACTCCACCAATGTCTTCACACTGATTAACATTCAAATAGAAACTTTACCAAGAAAGACTTCATATATTTTTCGACGATTACGCAAAAGAACAGGTATAGCATAAGCTTTCCACTATGCTATACCTGTCCAAAAGACAATTAAATTAGGGTTGTGTTTGCAATTGAACAGTAACAACCTGATCTAACGTTAAAACTTTGTCATAGATTTTTACCTGGTCAATCAGGCCCCTGAACATCCGCTGGTAACCATAATGGATGCACTCTTGATTGAATTGCCCGATAGCCAGATGACCAATACCCTGTCCGATAGGTCCGGCCGGATAAGGAAACTCATTATCCATGTAGGCTTTACTAACGTTGTCGCCAAAATAATATTTCAAAGTTCCACCATTATCATTCGCATCATAGGTGACGGCAAAAAACACCCAGTTTGAAGCACTGCCAAGCGGGTTGGTTGTTATCTTGGCACTACTTATCGCCGCTGACTTGTCTGGCCACTGGTTAATACCAGTATTGAGACTACCACCTTTCATATAAACGATATCGAAACCATCATGGCCACTATTAATCCATGAAACAACACGGTTCCCTCCCGAACCAGTTTCGTCTAATTTGTTATTAACCCAACCGGTCACCGTAATCTGAGTCATACCGGCCAACTCAGGTATCATTGTTGAACTATGAACGTAGTTATAAGTATCGTATTTTGTACCAAAATCGACTGAGTGGGTTCCGCCACTTCTCGGTACATTGTCCGACCATGATGGTATATTTGCACTCATGTCAAGGGCATCATACTGGGTAGCTAATGAACCGGAATTGTGAACGACTGTGTCCTGACCTTCATCAAAATTGTAGGCGAATAAAGGCTCTGGAACAGGTACAGGAGTATAATCTATTGGTGCAAAATCTGATTTATCATCAGCATTATCGACATAGCCCGGAGGAGCCTCACATGCCATGATGATATCATTGGGATCGCCAAGGCCATCACCATCTTTGTCCGCATAGAATGGGCTCGCCTCTTCACATGGAAGATTATCATTGTTGTCAGTATTGTCGGCAACATAACCAACTGGCTGAATAGCGGAGTAGACAAAAACCAGTGGATTACCTCTTCCGTCCCCGTCCTTGTCCTCGTACCAGGCCTGCTTAGGGTTCCAGGGATTAGTCTTCGTACAACTAACCATGGTAATACCAATTAAGGCGATGTACATTATTGCTAATATTGATATCTTTTTCATTTTTGTTTCATTTTTGTTTTGTACAAGATGCATTTTCCAGCAGCCGTTTTTCAAGCTTACAGTCTGAAATGCTTCAAATACCTGGCTTGAAAAACTGGCTGAATGGCTACAAGACAATTAATATCCAGGATTCTGGTCATCGTTAGTCAACCCTTCATTAAGCGTAATTGCATTTTCAGGTATCGGGCGCAGGTACCATTTGTCCTGGAATGTAATGCCGTTTTTCTCAAAATCAACATTGTATTTTTCGAGCATGTACTTCAACATTTTTGTCCTTCTCAGCATGGGCCATCTTCCATCATATTCGCCCAGCATCTCTTTCCCTTTCTCCAGGAAGAGGGCTTCCAAAGCCGATTGCTGGTCGGTAGCGTTATCCAGCGCATTGGTCAGATCGGTTCCGTTTGGATCAATCTTGTTACCCGGACGATCAATCACTTTCTGCACCAGATCACGGGCTTCGGGAATCTGATTCAGGGCAATACAGGCTTCAGCTTTCAGAAAATAGGTCCCCGCAAGACGGGCCAGCACAATATCCCTGACACTTGCACTGTACTCGAGAGTACTGTTCAACGCGTTCTCCGGGCAATCGAACTTCTTAAAGCCTGGTACACGCCCACTGGTACCACCCCAGGCCTGTTCGGCATATTTTTGCCGGTCGTTCTTCCAGATAGGGAAAAGAAGGAACCCACTCGCCAGGTCACGACCCGTCATAGTCTTCACTTCCTGTATATACTGAGCACTGTCTGCTGCTGTCAACTCCGTTTTGTTGGGATCCCAAATTACAGGGTTATAATACATCACCTGCTCTGTACCATCGGGGTTATAATAGTTAAAGTAAGGCTTGTACGTATACCACATAAAGTCATAAGCATAGCGTTCGTCGTTCTGCTGGAAACTATGATGAATCTGGTAGGCCGGGATTAAGGTTTCAGTGGAGCGCTTCATTCCGAGACCCGCGCTTCCGCCATAAGATGCAAAGAGAGACGATTGTGTATTACCATCTTTTTGGACATCAGCGATCGAGTTCAGGCTGTACTGAACCGTAAAGATGAAATCTTTATTATTTTCACCGGCCTCGTCCCAAAGTTTGTTATACGGGATGCTGATGTCCCCTTTACTGGAGATCACCGCATCGGCATAGTCCTTGGCTTTTTGAAAATCGTCGGACGAGCCCAGATCCCATCCCCGGCTCAGGTAGACCTTGGCCAGGTAATGATTGACAACGTCCTTGTTTACCCTGCCTGGCGAGGCGCTGGCAGATACCTCGGTCAAGGCCTGTTCCATCTCGCTGATCACAAACGCGTAACTGTCGGCCAAGCTGGACCTTGGAATGTTTATTTTCGGGCTGTTGGTATATTCGTCACTGATAACGATCCCTCCAAACTGCTCCATAAGGATAAAATGATAAAAAGCCCTTAAAAAACGAAGTTCACCATCATACTGTGTTCTTTGAGCATCGCTCAGATCTGTCGGCAGATTGTTGTAATACAGCCCTGCATTGGCAGCCTGGATAGCCTTGTAGCAATTGGTATAAAAGTCTTCTACATGACTTTCAGACGGGTCCAGGGACTGATAACGGGTCAGTGCCGCCAAGGCTACTGCATCTTCCGCCTTTGCTTCCTGGTAAAGGTCTGTCCCTGCCAGATCAAGAATCGGTGTAGTTCCGTAAATACTCCTCAGGTCGGAATAAGCAGCGGTCACCAGTGTTTTGTATCCGTCTGCTTTACTGTAAAATTTATCATTGGTTATCCCTCCTTTGTTGTCCTCATTCAGAAACTTACTGCAAGAGGTGGCAAACAGCAGAAGGATGCTTAAGTATATAAATATTGACTTTTTCATTACGGTATGTTTTTTTATTAGAACTGAAGATTGACACCAAACTGATAAGTCACATTGGCCGGGCCATTACCGTCCCTGACCCTGGATACAGCATACTCGGGATCATAACCTGGGTAGTTGGTGAATACAAAAGGATTTAGAACATTGGCGTAAACACGCAAACGTTTGATCCCTGCCCTGTCGAAAACAGCGTTTTGATGGAAGGTATACCCCAACACAATGTTTTTCACTTTAACAAACGATGCATCCTGGTAGTAGGCAGTATTGCCGTTAAAGTTGCTGTTGTTCGCATTCTTGAAGATCGGGTACTTCGCGTTTACATTTTCTGTGGTATTGGTTGTCCAACCCACATTAGTTGCATAACCGTTGGCATCCAGTACAAAATTATTCCAGTCAATAACCGGTACACCCGCTGGCATATAATAATCATAGCTGGCGAGTTTTACAGTACTCCGACTGCCCTGGTCCAGGTAGATATGGGAAAAGTCGTCGTCGATCAACATGCCTTGCTTGGTAATGATGTTAAACGAGAAGTCCCAGTTCTTAAACTTCATATTGGAGCTCATTCCTCCGGTCCAACTGGGATCTGGAGTTCCCAGGATAACTTTATCGTCAGCGGTTAACTTACCGTCTCCGTTCGTGTCAATGGTGTGTGCCTCCCCGGGAAGTGCCGTATGATTATCATAAACGGTTTTACCGGCATCATAGTCGGCCTGACTCCAGACACCCTGGACGCGGTAATCATAAATTACATTGATCGGCTCCCCGATAAAGCGCTTTTCTCCAACCACATCTACTTTCCTTCCATACAAAGACACAATCGCATTCTTGTTTTTGGCGAAGGTAAAACTGGTGGTCCATGAAAAGTTCTTGGTTTGCACATTGACAGTGTTCAGCGCGACCTCAATCCCCTTGTTGCGTACCGAACCAATATTATCACTCATGCTTGCCACGCCACTTTCAACGGCCAGTTTCCGGCTCATTAACAATCCGTCGGACAGCTTGTCATAAACGTCCACTGAACCGTTTATCCGTTGATTAAAAAACCCAAAATCAAGCCCTAGGTCTGTCTCCCGGGTCTTCTCCCAGGTAAGACTTTGGTTTACAGGACTACCAGGAGCAAAACCAGTCCAAACGTCACCTCCAAAGTTATAGAGTACTGTACTGCCTACATCAGGACCTGCCTGGGTGGCATAAGCTCCTACTCCGTTGTTGTTCCCCGAGTGACCATAACTGAAACGCAGTTTCAGGTTGGATAACCAGTCGGCCTGCAGAAAGGATTCTTCCGATGCACGCCAGGCCACTGCAGCGGATGGGAACGAGGCCCATCTGTCCGCCAACTTGGAGCTACCATCATAACGCATTGATGCAGTCAGTAGGTATTTACCCTTGTAGTCATAGTTCAATCGGGCCATGTAAGAGACCAGAGAAGTCTCCGAATAGGAAGATGAACTGTTCGCCGGGTTAAAATCACCACTAAAAAGGTTATACCAATCTGAGTCATAAGGCATACCCTTGGAATCTACCTTTAATCTTTCGGTACGGGTAGAATAGGTACTGAAAAGACCTGTTGCGGTTATGTGGTGGACATCATTGATATCTTTTTTATAGGTGAGCACATTGTCCCATGAGTAATCAAAGGATTCCGTGTTGTCAGAACTTGCTTCCCGCGTCGGCCTGGGAATTGATCCATAATAGGTGTCCTGGATGATACCGTTAAAAACACCTTTTCTTCTTCGGTAAAACCGTGGAGCAAGTGTGGACCTGAAAGTCAAACCATCAAAAGGGCTTACTTCCATGTAAGCCGAAGCCAGCACATCATAACGCCTCGTTTCGTTCTTACCAGCCGCAACTTCCGCCAACGGGCTGAGCGTTCCGGTCTGTCCACGATCCGAATTAAGAGCAGGATCGGCGCCCGGCTGTGCAATGATACTTCCATCTGGCGCATACGCGTTCCAGTACGGTGCCATCTTGTTCAGTTCATTATATGCATTTGGATAACCTTCGTCATAAGTAGTTTGAGACAGGTTGATCGTCGCCCCCATCTGGAAATGTTTCGATGGCTTGTGGTTCACACTGACATTGAGGTTATAGCGGTCCAGGTATTCCTGCTGGAAATTACCTTCCTCATTCTGATAGCCCATTCCCACGTTGTAAGTCAGATTGTTAGCCGACCCAGACATATTGAGGTAATGGTTCTGCTGGTGCCCTGTACGGGTCAACAGGCCAAACCAATCCGTGTAGTCCTGCGTGTAGAGCTTGTTGGCAACCGTATAAGCACCGGAACCATCGTTCCTGGCTGCAAGTGGCCCTGGCTTACTACCTTCCGGAAGTTCCCAGTGACCTGTATTCTGGTTAAAAGTATAGTAATCCATCACCCGGTAATCGGCAAACTCCCGGGCACTCATGAAATCAGGTAAACGGGCAATCTGGCGGACACCATAATAGCCGTCATAAGAAATATGCAATTTGCCACCTTTCGTATTTTCAGCGTTCTTGGTGGTGATGATAACAACACCATTGGAACCCCTGGAACCGTAAATGGCGGTAGATGAAGCATCCTTTAAGATATCAACCTTGACAATATCCTGGGGGTTCAAAAAATCAATATCCCCAGTCACAATCCCGTCAACAACGTATAGCGGGTTACCCGATTGCAGCGAGTTCTGGCCCCTGATCTGAATACTCAGGCCACCACCTGGCTTGACCGAGGTCTGGGTGATATCAACACCCGGAACCTTCCCCTGGATACCTTCCAAAACGGTGGTCGTTCCCTTACTGACAATATCGTCCGCACTTACGGAGCCTACTGCTCCTGTCAGGTCCGACTTCTTCACCGAACCGTAACCTACCGCCACAACTTCATCAAGTCCGATAGATGTTTCCGACATCGTTACATTAATAGTGGTTTTTCCCGAAACGGGTACTTCCTGAGTTTTCATTCCGATAAACGAAAACACAAGGATACCGTCCGTGGGTACATTGGTAAGCGAATATTTACCATCGGCAGCAGTAACTATTCCCTGTTGGGTTCCTTTTACTACGACAGTTACGCCCGGCAGCGGAGCTCCCGAAGCTTCAGTAACCTCTCCCGACACCGTGATGGTCTGCTGCGCATAAACCGGCGTCAGACATTGCACAACAATCGCCAGGAATAATAAGGAGGAGAATCTCATGAGTCGAGTTCTCATCGCGATCAATCTTTCTCTCGATTGATTCTTCTCTTTTGTCATTTTCATAGGTGCTAAAATTTGGATTTGAATTAAGCGAAGCACATACAACCATGAGTTTACAGGATTCTTTATATTCAATTTCAATGATTAAAAAAAGACTCCATTTCCCATTGATTATTTTGTTAGGTTTAATACTGAACACTAAACACCCAAGAATAGAATACTTTCAAACACTAAGCACATCAAAATCATTGAATAAAAACGAAGCTTTCAGCACATCTTGGTTGTTCCCCAATAGCAAATACGAAATACTAATCATTATTTTTCGTAAATCTTCAATATGTTTTCACAACCCAAATGTAAGTTTTTAGTAAAAATTAACAAAATTTATTTATTTTTTATTTACATTAATGTAGATTACTTTCGTTTTTGTTAATAATTTCAAATAGTTTTACATAGAATTTAACAAACATAAAAATGACTTACGTATGGCACTTAGCTCATCACGACACAATCTTCGGCTCTATATCTACTTATTATACATACACTTAGATACCCAAAGATGAGAACCAAAATCAATAGCCCCGTAAGAAAAAGCAAAAAATAAATAAATAATTATTTTTTCGTTTACCTGAATATTTTTTCGAACATTAACATTTACGTTCTATTAACTCACTAGCTCAGTCAGAGCGTAATTGCCTGATCTAATGAATCATTATTGTTCCGAACGAAATATTTTAATTTCGAAAATGTATTGAGCAAGGGAATCAAATATTGAGATTGTATTTGAAAAAACAATTAGTTATTGACTCTGAGCAACATAAAAAAAATGGTAAGAGAATGAAACTTAAAAATTTACTGCCAAATCAACGGCGCGAGAAAATATTGGAACTTTTGAGAGAAGACGGTTCGGCTAAAGTTGCCTCTTTGTCCGCATTATTTAAAGTTACTGAGGTAACCATCCGACAGGATCTCGAGAAACTGGAGAAAGACGGCTTCGTTGAACGGGAACACGGTGGTGCCTTTCTGAAGAATGTTGAGGACCAGGTACGAAACTTCTCGCTTGTCCACCAGGAGAATATGGACAAGAAAGCATTGATTGCCGAAAAATGTCTGGAATTTATCGAAAGTGGAGATACGATTATCCTCGATTGTGGCTCCACAACCACTGAAATAGCAAAAAGGTTAAAAGGATTGAAGAATATAACCGTTATTACAAACGCATTGAATATTGCACTTATCCTCGGGACAGAACCTGGAATTGATACAATTCTTACCGGCGGTGAGTTTAAAGCCCCAACTTTATCATTGACAGGGCAAAAAGCGGCAGATTCTTTTAACGGGTTAAATGTCCACAAATTATTTTTGGCAACTGCAGGAATTTCTTTAAAAGCAGGCCTCACCTATCCCAGTATCAGTGACATTGTTGTTAAAAAAGCAATGATTGAAGCCGCCGATACGACATATCTTGTTGCAGACTCAACTAAAATAGGCAAAAAAGCACTAGCAAGCCTGGGGGCATTGACCATTGTTGACTACATTATTACTGACGAAAGCATTAAAAACAAACACCGACAAGTATTTGAAGAACACGAGATAGAATTGATTATTGCACAAAAAGACAAAACAACTAAAGAATTTATAAAAGCAAAAACCGACACGAGTAATGTTCTCTAAACCTGGCATAACCCGTCACATTAAATTACTTTCGAAAACCAATTGCAAAAAGATGGACTTTCCTCCCATACGGAAAAAATTAATTTAATCAACAACCTTAATACCGTAATCAGGGTTCTTGTTTGCCAACCTTTTTTGCAACAAGTCTGATTTTACCAACGAATTTTAGGAACCCACAAAGTCACGCCCCGGACTTGTGCTGCCTTTACAGCTGATTCGGAGCCTTCCTTTAGCTATTCTTCCAGACATTTGGTCGACAAATCCGGAGCTTGCTTTGTGCTTGAAGTAACCTGACACAATCAGTCAATTGACTCCTTTCACCTCCCCCTGGAGGCATTCAACCGACCCTGATTGGTGGAACAATCAGGTCAACATTCTCCAACACGATTTTCATATTCAGCGAGTCCCAATTGATGGCAACTCCCTGACATTTCATCCATTTAGAATACAGAGTTTAAAAAAGTAAAAAGAAAACTAAACTAAACTGACAATTACGGGATCAATTTCATTGTCACCCCAGTTTATGGAAGTCGTATTCTTAATTGAACAAATTACAGAGGAACTTGCTGAAAATGTAAACAATAGTAAAAATGTTCGACGAAAGATTTTTTGCTATTCTCAACAGAATATCAAAAAAGCCTTTTGAACACCAACATCAAAACGATTACGCAATAATAATCTTAATGTCATTGTCTTGGAGCATTTTACTGTCTGCTTCCCTGATTTTTGAATCGGTTATCAGGAAATCAATTAAAGAAAGAGCACCAAGACTGGCAAAAGCGCTTTTCCCAATCTTACTGGAGTCGGCAACCAGGTAAACTTCATTGGCTGACTCGATCATGGCGCGCTTAACAACAATATCACTGATACTGGGATAAGTAAGGCCGGATTTCAATGTGATTCCGGCAGTGGCCAGGAAAAGTTTATCCACATGAAGCCCATCAAAAAAATCGGCAGCTTTCTGACCGGTTAATGAAAGCGTAGGTGCCTTGAACTCTCCTCCGGTTACCACCAGATTAATCTCAGGAACCCCCCCAAGTATCAGGGCAATATTCAGGGAATTGGTAATAACCGTCAGGTTCTTAAAGTTGTTGATTAATTTGGCAATTTCAGTGGTTGTTGATCCAGAATCCAGAATAATGGTGTCGCCATCATTGATATACTCCAACGCCTTGCGACCAATGATAGCTTTTTCCAACAGATTATCCTGATTTAGTAAAGCAATGTTCTTTACATTTAATCCAATATTTTTGAGGTACGCCCCACCATGCTCCCGTTCTACAAAACCGTCTTTCTCCAGTTTCTCGAGATCCTGTCGAATGGTTACCTCTGTGACTTTAAATATCTTACTAAGCTGCACGACCTTGGCATGCCCGTCTTCTCTGATTAGGTCAAGGATTTTCTCCCGTCGTTGATGTGGTAGCATTATTTTGTGTATAAGTTGAACGTTCTTCTAACAATTTATCTGAATTCTTTTCTTCGCCCTGCTAATTACACCCCACACGACCAAACACAAATAATAAAAAGCATAAACGAAGCCAAACGAAATTTAAATCTTTCTCAAACTAAATCTTTCAAAAAATAGTACATATCTTTGGACTCTGATTGAACCCGGAAAATCTACGCTATCATGAAAGTAATCTTTTACTTGAGTATTATCGCATTTTTATTTACACACTGCGATACATCAAAAAAAACAAAAAATAAGGAGAACACCAATCAAAAACCTTATTCATTATTGATGGCTGAATCAGTGATGAACAACAATCCTAAGGCGTGGACGGTGGACTATCAGTCGAAACCCAACTGGGGATATGTTCAGGGCTTGGTTTGCAAGGCACTCCTTCGGGAATGGGAGGAGACCGGTAATCCAAAATATTTCAATTATGTGAAAAACACGTATGCGGATGTACTAATCGATTCGACAGGAAACATTTTGGGGTATAAAAAGAAGGATTTTAAGCTCGATGATATTAATTCAGGAAAAATCCTTTTTGCGCTCTACAAAAAGACCAGGGATATGCGCTATAAAAAAGCGATTGAAACTCTTCGGGACCAGCTTCGGGAGCAACCCAGAATACCACAGGGAGGATTTTGGCACAAAAAGATTTACACCAATCAAATGTGGTTGGATGGTCTCTACATGGAGGCTCCGTTTTATGCTCAATATATTGCTACTTTCGGCAATCCTTCAAATTTTGACGATGTCACCAATCAATTTTTATTAGTTGAAAAACACCTAAAGGATCCAAAAACCGGGCTCTATTATCATGGATGGGATGAAAGCAAAAGTGTTTTCTGGGCCGATCCGAAGACCGGACTTTCCAAGAGTTTTTGGGGAAGAGGTATAGGCTGGTTATATATGGCCACCATCGATGTGCTCGATTTTTTACCCAAAAATCACAAAGACCACAACAAACTTGTTAATCTGTTCAAAAACCTGACGGACGCCATTATTCACTATCAGCAGAAAGATTCCGGTGTTTGGTACCAGGTGATGAACATGCCTGGCCGCAAAGGCAACTACCTGGAATCGTCCTGCTCTACCATGTTTACCTATGGAATGATTAAAGGAATTGAAACCGGAATTTTAGATAGTAGTTATATTAAGCCGGCCATGAAAGCCTATAATGGGATTTTAGCCACTTTCGTAAAAACAGATAAAAATGGGAATCTTGAAATTACCTCAGGTTGTTCCGGTGCCGGATTGGGACCTGCAGGAAATACCCGACGCGATGGAACTTTTAAATACTACATCAGTGAACCGGTCCGATCAAATGACGGCAAAGCCATTGGTCCTTTTATTATGGAAAGTCTATTGATTGAGAGCAATCCTGTTTTACGGACGATGGTCAAATAATTTTGAGTCGTTCAGATGCGATTTACAAAATTCGAATTACAAATTTTAACCATAAAAGCTCTTTAAGATGAAATTCAGAATCGAAAACTGGAGTAAATATGGATTATTCTTCCTGGGAATAATCTCTTTGAGCCTTTTGAGCTGTTCTTCCAAAAAGAACAACAATTCATCTGGTCATGCAGTAAAACCAAGGGTCATTGTGAGTTCAGATATTGGTGGTACTGATCCGGATGATTTTCAATCCATGATTCATTTTCTGATGTATGCGGATAAATTTCAGGTGGATGGAATTATCGCTTCACCTTACGGCAAAGGTCGAAAAACAGATATTTTACATATCATCGATTTGTATGCAAAAGACTACCCTAAATTGAAAAAACATGGCGATTTTCCTTCCCCTAACCAATTGCGTTTGGTCGCGAAACAGGGAGCTACGGATGGAAATCCGGCCAAAGGATGGGGAGAACCTTCCGAAGGTTCAAAATGGATCATAAAACAAGCGAAATCAGATAATCCTCAACCTTTGTGGATACTTTGTTGGGGCGGACTGGACGATGTGGCACAGGCTCTGCATGATGCCCCGTCGATAGCCTCAAAAATACGGGTTTACTGGATTGGTGGACCTAATAAAAAATGGAGTGTAAGTCCTTACCAATACATCGCCCGAAATTTTCCCAATTTGTGGATGATCGAAAATAACTCGACCTATCGGGGGTGGATTATTGACAATAGTGCCAATCCTGACCTTAAACCCAAAGCGTTTTACGAAAAATACATAAAAGGGAAAGGAGCGCTCGGAAGTGATTTTGGCAATTATTACGGTGGTTCAATAAAAATGGGTGACTCGCCCTCGGTTGCCTACCTGCTTAACGGAAATCCGGATAACCCGGCAGGGCAAAGTTGGGGAGGCAGTTTTACAAAGCTTCCGTATAGTGCGTTTCGAAATTTCAACCAGAATACAACAACTACTGATACGGTTCCGACTTACAGCGTTGTGACCTGGACATTTGATTCGAAAGAAAATATCGCTGCCAATGAAAATCCGGAAATCTGGATGGAAATTGATGGACAGCGCATTAATGGATTTTACGCTGGCAATGGTGTTTTCAAGGTGCGTTTCGTACCCAAACGAATTGGCAACTGGAAATACACCGTGAATTGCTCTGTAAAAAGTTTACAGGGGCAAACCGGTGAATTCGTCAGTGCAAATCCGTGGCCGGGAGCAGAGAATCCAGATAACGCCAAACTAAACAACTGGTGGAGCGATCGAACAGATAAAGACCTGTACGTCGAACAATACCAGGGAACGGAAACAATAGCCAAGTGGCGTAAGGATTTCCTTATGGACTGGGCAAAAAGATTCGAATGGATTGCTAACTAAAATTGGAATAGCCAGCGGGCTCTGAAACTCAAATAATCTCAGAGCCCGCATGTTTTCATCAATCATTTTCAGTAAAGTTACAGCACGTTTTCCATCTTGCTCAAGAAGGTTTTTCAAAAAAAAATTGATTTTTAACTCTCACCATTTCTCCCATTCTCACCTTCTCCCCATCACCTTTTCTCCCTTTCTCCCAATCTCCATTTCTCACTTTCTCCCCCTCTCATCTTCTCCATTTCCCACGTGCCTGCAGGCCGTTGCCTAACCAGGTAAAAAAAGCCGGGAAGTCAACAACCTTCGGCACCGCACAAAGCCGGCCCGGCCTGTTCGTTCATGTCACCTCATCATTGTCATTCCCTCACAGTCCGCACCCGCTTTCTTTTCCGTCGCATTCCCGCTTCGTTCAACCCCCGGCTATACATGAAGCTGCCATCCGTGTTAATCCGTGAAACGAATCCGTGTGCATCAGTGGACATAATTCGCGTAATTCATGTGGGTAGTCCTTGTACGCTGCCTTAATTCGTGAAATTCGCATTTATACAGAAATAGCCATCTCACACTCGCACGCCGGCTGTTATTTGAGTCACACTTTTCGTGTGGCCACCGCCAACCCTATTACAGCACTTTGCCTTTCGGTAATTAGAGGTTTCAGTACGTTTAGCTGAATGCCATTTCGTCCATCTATTACGTAGTCTTAGGAGCGTAGTCAAAAAGCTGTAGCCATCCCGGGTGTCCCAACAAAAAGACCGCTGCCCCCATAGCGCCCCTGGCAGCGTTGCGCCCCAAATAACACCCTCCCTACACCAACTGAATTTACATAACATGCAGTTAATAGGAACAACCCCACATCCCAACCGTGGGCCAGATTGTCCTATAACCTAATTATGTAAATCAGTAAGCCCCAACCACACCACCATTCCATAGCATCGTCATCCGTCCGCGTAAATCCGTTTCAATCACCGTTTCTCCCTTTCTCCCACTCTCATATTCTCCCATTCTCTTTTTTTGCCTTCGCCTTTCTCCCTTTCTCCCAATCTCCATTTCTCACTTTCTCCCCCTCTCATCTTCTCCCGTTCTCCATTTCACCCAGTGCCTGCAGGCCGTTGCCCAACCTGGCAAAAAAAGGCCCGGAAGTCAACAACCTTCGACACCGCACAAAGCCGGCCCGGCCTGTTCGTTCATGTCACCTCATCATTGTCATTCCCTCACATCCCGCACCCACTTTCTTTCCCAACTCACACACACTCCGTTCAACGAAAGCCTATACATGAGCCACCATCCGTGAAAATCAGTGAAATCAATCAGTGAATATCCGTGGATCATAATTCGTGTAATTAATTCTTTACAGAAAAAAGCCACCCAATTTAGGCGGGCGGCAACATAAGCACACTTATTCACCAGGCAAGGTCAGGCCCTTCGGGTTTTGGAAAAAATCTCCATCCTCCTTCGTCGAATTGTATTTTTGCCAAAAACCTTGCCTTCAGCCGGCCCGCCTGTTGGCTGGCTTTCTTTTTTCTTTTTCGGTTTCTGTTTTCTTTGGAAAAATAATTACGGTCTAAAGTCTGTAATCTATTGTCTTATAACTTAATTCTTAACACTTAAAACGTTGGATCAAAAAAGACCTCCCTTTCGGAAGGCCTTTCCACACAAACCTCACACACCGTCACCACCAGGCGACTTCTTTCTCCACTTGCCCCTGACCAGCCTGCTCAGCGTCAGGGAAACAACAAAACTCACTACCGCGCCGACAGCAGCTAAAAGCACCGTTTCCAGTAAATCCTGCCCCGTCAGGTTCACCAGGGTACTCAGCAGCGTTCCGCCTAACGTACCGGCGCGGGTCCCACCATCAACCGCCGGCATGCTCACGGCACTTCATCGCTTCCGGACTCTTCGTCCTCCACAGCCACCTGGCTGACAGCGCCGGCAACGGTACCGGCTACTGTCAGGTACCCGGCCAGTGTCGTAATGGCTGCCGGTAAAGCAACCGGTGCCGCCAGTAATGTTCCCCCGGCTGCCGCCAGGGCGAGCCCGATAGTTCTTAATACCCGGAAAAATTTCGGGGTGCGTGCTTTAGCTCTTTTCAGAATATTCATATCCAACCATTTTGGAATTACGTGTAATGTGAAGAAGGACTTCTTCATCTCTTCGAATAGCCGGCAATACATGATTCAGTAATCGTTGATTCGCCGGCCTTGATTGAGTCCCGTAGCCGGGCCCCAATAGTTTGGTCACCGGTGCAATGCATCCCAACAACTCGCGCAGGGCATCATTGGCCGGGTGAAACAGAATCCAGGTGCGCCCGGGAACTTTTACAACCTGCAGATGCCAACCCCGTTTATCCGTGTAACGTGCCTTCAGGTGATAACTCCCTTCCGGGATACAGGAAATTCTCCGTTGATTGGCCCGCCAGGGCAATTCAATGGTGTGGCAGATTACCTTCCCCCGGCAATAAACCACACCATTCGTTCCACTGGGGAAATAACTCCGGTAGAGTTCCAGGTCCACTACGGCAGATCAACCGCGACAATGGCCATGGCATTCAAGGCACCACTCTTCAGCGGGTAAGCCTCTCCATTGACCATCTGGAAGAACTCAATGGAGAAGGCCAGGAAAATCGGCGACGGACTCGCAGCGTCAATCTGCACCTCCAGCGACTGAGCTTCGTGTTCCACGCTGTCAATCTCCACAAAATCGCTCACAGCCATTTTGGTAGAAAAAGATTCCCCCTCAAAATCAACCGTTGCCCCCAAAGCGCCAAAGCGGAGATGGGTAGCATCCTGCACCATTGCCAAATCGGTCGTGGGTACCAGTGCCGGCAGCGACACCTCCAACGCGCCGGTTACCCGGTCGACGGCCGTGGCAAAAGGAACATAAATGGTTCCTGCCAGCTGGGCGCCTGCGTTGAACTCAAACCCTTTCAGCAAAGCCGGGTTGCCGTCGCTCACGGTACGCTCACCGCGGGCGTTGGTCTCATCGGCCTGGATAACCTTCAGCATCTGCGTGGTCAACCGGTTCGAAACCCGGTTATCGGCGGCATGCACCATCAGCTGCCGCAGCGCGTTCCGGAGCAGCTTGCTCGCTTTCCCGGCCCGGCCAAACTCCGACCCGTTTTCACGCGTCCTCACAAACGCCGGGTCATTCTTGATGCGGTCAGCATCGACGCCACCCTTCGTGCGGGCATAATACTCTCCACCGCTCTTGTAGAAGGAAAGATCACCAATCGCTCCCTCCAGTTTAATCAACCCCTTTTGTCTTGCCATAACGCATAGATTTTGGTTACTTCCAACAAGTTACCGTAACCACTGCACCACGGCAAAAACCACCTTCCGCGATAGGTCAAAACGGGCCATTTGTCCCTAAATGTCTGTCAGGATGGAAGATTATTATTAAATTTCTTCTGAATATTCCGGAAGATTCTCCGGAATTTAGGTAAGGATAAAGTATAGATAAAGTACAAATTATGCTGTTGCACCGAACTTGTATTTACCCCAAAGATGTGCAGCGGATAACCGGTAAAAGCGAACGGTCGGGGAGAAGGCTGCTGACCAAAATCCGTCAGGAGCTGGGAAAAGCTTCCCATCAGTTCATCACCGTTGAGGAGTTCGCTAACTACACCGGTTTGCCGGTTTCCACCATCCGCCAGTACCTTGTCGATTAGCCCTAACCGACAACCACAGCACCACTTCATCACTTTCCCATAAAGTTTAAATCAATTTAATACCAATTAGTTGGAAACAAAAAGCAGGAATTCTAACTTAGTGGATAGTTGAGGCACATCAATCGCGTTCATTCCATTTCAAAAGAATTGAGAACCACACAGTGACCTCCACGGAAACTGTTCTGCTAATCCACTGATTTCATACGACATACAGCATATGATACAAATCTTGTCACCCCGACGGTTTGAAAATCAAAGAGTTATGAATTCAATTCATAACTCTTTTTTTATGCTTCCTGCCGTTTCCCTGCCTCGTCTAATGTTATTTTACCAGTTTCAAAGTCTTTATAAATATTCTGTATTTTTTATCTCTATTAAACTTTCCTGATGTAGCCAACAATACCTTATTTCTTTTTCACTGATTTTGTCACGCAGGGAGGGGGCATTTTACAAATATGGGCTTACATGGTTTTTAGGAGTAAAGTCGATGTTCTGCATTGAGCAATGCTGACTTGTATCTTTCAATTCGGAACAGGAGGACGATCTTTTTCATGTCTTAGTCGGTTAAATAGTTTATATCCAATTCAAGCCTGCCATCCCCCTGATTACAGCAGCCATCATTATCAAAATGAATCCAACTCATTCCAGCCAAGGCTCCATAAAAAGATTTGTATTAGCAAATATCTCCAGATGCTCGTAACGAAGGATATTCTCCAGTTGTTGACGCAAAATATCCACCTCTGAAGAAGGACATTTCTCCTCCAGTATCATTAACACATTCAGTGTGTCACCATATACCTTACAGCCGGTCAGGCAGGTAACCTGTACATATAGTTTTTCTTGTTCATTACAACATAAAGCTTCACTCATCATGAAATACTTTATGATAAGAAAAAACTATCATCAGCAGATACATAACCTGACCGGTTCCAATTTATCCAACTTCTCTTATTTATGGTTTTCCACTGGCAATTTTTCCGGCCACAATCTCTGCTGCTTTAATCAAAGGATAACCGGCGGGGGATGCTGTAAGACACGGATGTGTTCCGATTTGTGACGACAATAACGCATTAACGGACATCCGGTTTTCGATGGCCAGGCCAATGACATTGGTCAACTCTCCGGCACTCAATCCACCAATTACTTCACCGCCAATGATGATTCCCGAACGACGGGCAACCACCAGTTTTACCAACTGCTTGTGAGCATCGGGCAAATTACCCGGATGACGATCAACGCCTTCGAAGAAACCCGTTACTACTTCAATACCTTCTTCCAATGCCCGGGCTTCTGTTATACCGGCCGTCCCATAACCTGTATCACCAATAGCAGTAGAATAGATGGCAATGGTACCACTGAAAGTTTTAATCACATGCAAATTAAATAAGTTCATGCCGGCAATACGGGCCTCAGCACAGGCTGTAGAGGCCAACATGGTAAATACGCGCCGGCGTGTGACGAAATCACGTTTCTGTGCGCAATCCCCCACGGCAAATACGTCGGGGGTATGGGTGCGCATGTATTCGTCAACAGCAATAAATCCACTTTCATCCACATTGATGCCTGATTTGGAGGCCAGTGCTGTATTCGGCTGGTAGCCCATAGAGAGAATTACCGCGTCGACCTCCTCGGTGAGACCATTTTCGAGACGTACGCCCGTCACTGTATCGCCACCTACAATCTCTTTCACACCGTTGCCAGTGATGATATTCACTCCTCGATCTTGGAGCATGGTTTGGATTCGATCGGACAACTCTACATCAAATGCCAGGCTCAAAATGGAGGGTTCTTTTTCCACCAGGATGACCTCTTTCCCATCCCGCACCAATTCGTCGGAGAACTCCACACCAATGAAGCCGGCACCAATGACCGCCACACGCTTGCAAGAAGCGAGCTTTTGTTTCATCTCGTCGAGATAAATCTTATCCTTTGGAATCACGAAAACATTTTCCTTTTCGGCCCCGGTCAGCCATTTGGGTTTGACCGGAACAGAGCCGGTGGCAACAATGAGCTTACCGAACTGAATGGTATCGCCTCCGGCCAGATGAGCGGTTTTGGCTTTTGCATCGATGGCCGTTACTTCGTCCACAATGGACTCGATTTCATTTTTGGCCATCAGGGCATCGACCGGCATGATGTTTTTGGCACTATCGCCCAACGTGCCAAAAATGTATGGTATTCCGCAGGGAACCATTACATCTTTTTGCTTTTTGACCAGTGTAAATTTCTTATCCGGATAAGATGATTTTCCGGTTATAGCCGCAACCATACCGGCCGCACTTCCTCCAATTACTAATACATCAGTTGTTTTCATAATATCTAATTCTATTCAAGGTTTACACACTTCCGGTTTAACCGGAAAAATTATCTTTTGAGCGGCCCGCTGCAGTGTTTCATATTGGTAGAAACAAGCAACGGAAATCAGTTGATTCCAAAGGGAATGCGTATACTGAAACTGATATTCCGTCCCATATTGTCGTATCCCAAATCTTTTAGCGTTGATAAATGATCCACATAGGCCCGGTTCAACAGATTGTTTCCCCGAACTGACAAAGCAATCATCTGGTTGGCCCATTTGATTTCAGTTCCCACTCCTGCGTGTAAGAGGAAATAGCCATCCGTTGGCGTTTCGAACAAGGCCGGATGCTTCTGTTCTGCAGCCAACAAACTTCCGACACAGAAAAAAGCCTGATGCAAAACGCCAAGTTGGTGTTTCTGAAATCGTAATTCGGTCCTCAGTTTATTTTGCGGAATAAAGGGGAGATACCCGCCACTATTCTGTTTCCCGATGACCATTGAATAGTTGGTATTGATAGCCAACCAGTGAACAGGCAAAACATCTACCGCCACCTCTCCTCCGTATAAATGGGTATCGGACTGGGTGTACCGGTAAATTTTAAATCCCTCGGTAGTGGTAGCATCGGTAGGTGCAATGAAAATATACCGGTTGATATGATTGCTGAATCCTGAAACATCGAACATAAAACCTGGTGTATGCCAATGGAAGCTCATATCCATTTCGTAGCTGCGCTGGGACTTCAAATCAGTATTTCCCTGCTCATACCGTACACCATGTAACCCATTTTCCGTCAGCTCAGCAATATTCGGTGTACGGTACGCCGATGCTACATTAGCTCTTAACAGTACTTTTCCTGAGAAATCATACGTCGCTCCAAATGATGCACTCACATTTCCATAATTGTTTTTTACCGCATCTTTGTTTTGCTCAGCTTCCGTTGAAATATGCCGATAATCGTATCGCAGCCCCGTTTGCAATTTCAGTTTGTCAAAAAATGTTGACTGAGCCAGTCCAAAAAAGGAGAAGTCATTCACATCAGCATCCGGCAACACATGATTGGGGGCCTCATGATTTCGGTTCGTTTTGTTGGCTCCCTGAATTCCCAGAATATATTCCGATGTCGACATTGTTGGGAAATAGGTCTTCACTTCGTAGGAAAAGGTGCTCAGGTCCATATCGACCATTTCAAAAACAGGCTTGCCGTTATCCGTTTGCAGTTTCCGGTTGTTCATTTGATAAGCTGCATTTACATCAACCTTATATTTTTTGATAAACAACGTATTCCGGGATGAAAAAAGGTGATTGGTTAAATCCTGGTACCAGTATTTGTTTTCCCTTCCGTTTTCATGAATAAGCGGAATCACATCACCAACAGTCATCCCGATTTTTGGACGATTGAGGTCATAATATAAACGAAAAAGTCCCAGGGAATTGTTCCATCCGGCAGTCGCTTTCACACTGTATTCGTTAAAACGTGAATTGGGGACATATTGATTGTTTCCATCCCGGTAGTCGGCATGACTTTTCAAACCTCCCCGAAGTCCCCAATAGAAGTGGTCTGTGCTTCCCTTCAATCCCAAATTACTGACAACGCCCCGGGTATTAGAGTGATACTGTATATGATAATCTCCCACAATTTTGCCAACCGGAGCCGGTTTTTCCTTCACCACGTTGATAACTCCGCCTACCGCATCGGAACCATATAGTAACGAGGCTGGTCCTTTGATGATTTCAACCCGATCGGTTCCGAATTCATCGACCAGGAAGGGATGATTTTCCGAAAACTGGAAGTTCTCCATTTTTACGCCGTTGTTCAACATCAGGACATTGGTCATCGATAATCCACGAATGACCGGCTTAGCAACTCCCGGCCCTTTCGAAATCAAATCGACCCCGGGCATCCGGGCCAGAGCATCCATAAACGAAGGAGTCCCGGCTTGCTCAATATCACGGCTTTTCAGCAGATCAATTTTCATGGCGTTTTGATGCTGCGTTGAATAAGTCCCGCCCGAAACCACTACCTCCTCAGTTGTAATAAATGCCGGCTGCATTTCCACCAAAAGGTTGTTTTTTTCATGCTCGTCAGAAACCAATTTTGAGATGGTTTTATACCCGACATGCGAAAACTGAACCAGTACTTTCCCTCCTGAAATGTTTTTAATCTCGAATTTTCCTGCACCATCTGTTTGCATGCCTTTGTGGTACTCTGGCAGGTATACATTTACATAAGGCATGGGTTGCTGACTGGCTGCATCAGTGACTTTCCCGCTAATTTCATTCTGGGCTAATCCAATCCCGATCACAGTAAAAAGCAAAACAGAAGCAAGCCAAATCATTCGCATAAATGGAACAGGTGAGTTCATATTTAGTGTATTAGTTTATTTCGCTACAATTAGTCTGGTTATTTTCCGAATGTTGAAAAACGCGCAACAGACACATTAAAATTCAATCCCTCTCCGACCTATTAGCCCCTGTCTATAGTAGTGTTTCACTTCTTTCATTTCAGTCACCAAATCGGCTATAGTTATCAGATCAGGCGTGGCGTATCTTCCGGTCACAACCACTTCGGTATGTTTCTCACGAGATTGAATAGCCCTAATTAGTTCTTCCGAAGAAAACAGGTTAAAATGAACAGCAATGCAAGCCTCATCCAGAATAACCAAATCATAATCTCCGGAAGACAAGACCGTGGTCACTTCTTCCAATCCTTGCCGGGCTGCATTGATATCTTCCTCCGAAGCTTCTTCGACAATAAAGCATTTCAGACCATACTGCCTGACTGAAATTTCAGGAAGAGAACGAGCAATTGCCTCATGCTCTGAATAAGTACAACCTTTCACAAACTGAGCAAAGAAAACTTTCTTTCCCGCACCGGCAGCTCGAACAGCCAGGCCAATTGCAGCCGTGGTCTTTCCTTTTCCGTTACCTGTGTAAACCTGAACATATCCTTTCATTATATAGGCCTGTATTGTCGATAGTAAAATATCTTTCCCTTGTATTTAACCTTGTCGATTAGACGCATATGCAGTAGGGAACTTATCACCGAAGTATCGGACTTATCGTTCCAAAGAAGCTCCTCCATGGTATCCTCGCGCAATGGATGAACAGCCGTGATATTGAGAATGTCATCAAATGCGTTTCCGGTATAACCGGTATGTTTACCTTCAAAACCGGTTAATAGCTCAGTGTTCAATCCTTCGTTGTTGAAGAACTGCCAGGCCATAATCAGTTGTTTCGCGATGGGAGCGTCAGCTCTGTTGTCTGCCGGAGGTCGGGTAGGAATTGATAAGTAAGATTTATCGGGATGAAATTCTTTAACCAACCGGGCTAACCGTTCTAAATGACCTGCTGCGTCATTATAGTCCCGAACTAACATTGATTCCGTGCATAATATTCCGGTAAACTCATCGGCAAATGAATGAAGTCCGGATAAATAGGCTTCAAATGTCAAACCCGCTACCGGGCGATTTAGCTTTTTCCAGTTCTCTTCGTCCGCAGCATCAACTTTTACCGAAACCCAGTCGGCCAGTGACAACGAATCCCTGACATCTTTCTTTGTCAATAAAGATCCATTGCTAATGATGGCTATTGGAATACCCAGTTTTTTCAATTGCTCAATGGCTTTGCCCAGATGAATGTCAAGGGTTGGCTCACCATTAGCAACAAAGGTTAAATAATCAGGATAGTCATCTGGTTTCAATCGTCTAAGATGTTGTTGTACCTCCTGATAGATAACTTCCGGACGATAAAAGGCCTCTCGTTCCTTCGTATGCCGTTTGGTTTTGCCTACCTGGCAGTATACGCAGTTGTATGAGCATGCCTTTGGAGAGACAATATTATTTACTCCCAGGCTTTTGCCCAACCTCCGCGATGGTATGGGACCAAAACTTATCATTTGACAATTAATTTATTGTTCTTCCTGAAGTCGGTTTTTATCATATTTCCCGGGCATCTTCAAAATCCCCAGGTTGATTTGATACAACCCGAAATGATTGACAGTTTTTCGCTTTTCTTCCTTTAACCAGTAAATGTGCTTTAAAAGAACCTCAGTCACTTCGCCTATACATGTGGCAGATATAATCACCGGAATAAAATGCTCACGAACCATGTGAAGATTGCGGCCAAATTCCCTCGCAACCAACACATCGACATCCAGCTCGTTCAAAAAGCTGATGATTGCTCTTCCTTTCCGGGGAGAACCGTGCAGAAACTCTTCGCCGGACTGAATGAATGGATTCTGACGTTCATCGATCATACTCAACTCATCATCCCGGTGTTCATAAATCAGGAAACGTTCAGCTTCGCCAAAATGCTTCTTTTCAAAAGCATGCCCCTGATTAACCGCAAAAGCGAAGCGCAAAGATTCTTTCATAAGCATATGATTTAAGATAATGGCATGAAATAATTGATATCTATATCCACGACATAATTCTTATGCCGGTACTTCCTTTTCCTGATCGATTTTTTGCGCCAACTCTTCAAATGCTTTTATCAGAATTGCATTTCCGGAGTTAAAGAAGTTCTTACCTTGATCACTCAACTCACAAACATCAGCCATCAACGGTATCTGCGAAAGCAATGGAACGCCATATTCCCGGGCAAGTTGTTCGCCTCCTCCTTTCCCAAACAGGTAATACTTTTCATCGGGATGTTTTTCCGGTACAAACCAGGCCATATTCTCCACAATGCCAATTACTGGAATATCAACGCCGTTGGCAACAAACATATGCGCAGCTTTTCGTCCGTCAGCAATGGCCATTTGTTGCGGCGTAACAACAATAATTGATTTTGCCCGTGGAAATTTCTGTGAAAGCGTAATGGAAATATCACCGGTTCCGGGCGGCATATCAATCACCAAATAGTCCAGCTTTCCCCAACGGGTATTTTCAATCAGCTGGGTAAGGGCACTGGTTGCTAAAGGGCCGCGCCAGATGACCGCATCTTCCTTTTGCATGAGAAAACCAAGCGACATCACTTTGATACCGAACCTCTCAATGGGCTCCATCAGCTCTTTCCCGTTATCTTTCCATACCCGGGGACGGGCATCTTCAAGGCCTAAGGCCATCGGAACAGAAGGTCCGTACAGATCGGCATCCAAAATTCCTGTAGCATAGCCTTCGCGCATGAAAGCCACAGCCAGATTAACCGCTACAGTTGATTTCCCTACACCGCCTTTTCCTGAAGCTACCAGAATAATATTTTCCACTTCCGGTAAAATCTTCGTTTGTATTTCCTTTATTTCCATGAGTTCATTTCTATATCTGAGTTGATTACCTAATAATTCTGTCAGTTGTGATGAATGAAACTTTTGCCAGATGTAAGAGATTCTTCCTTAGTAATCTGTCGCCATACTTCCCGCAATTGCTTCGTTATGGTTGAATCGGGAGCAAACTCGATAACCGACTTGCCTTCAATCATTGCCTTGACAACCGTATCATCGAACGGTATTCGGGCCAGCAACGGTATTTGTTTGTTTTCCAGGAATATTTCAACCTGTTTGGTTACCTCCAGATTCAGGTCATGTTTGTTTATCAGCGCTGCCATGGGCACCCGAAAAGAATTAACTAATTCCACTAGTCTCTGCAAATCGTGCAATCCGGATTGGGTCGGTTCAATCACCAGCAAGACCTGATCGGTTCCGGAGACAGCCGCAATGGCAGAGCAGCCAATTCCGGGCGGACCATCATTCAGGATATGACAAGCCTTTTTATCGTCTGCTAATTCAAGGGCCTTGTTCCGGACCAACGTAACCAGTTTCCCTGAATTCTCTTCTCCCGGCCCCATTCGCGCGTGAACCATCGGGCCAAAACGCGTATCGGAAATGTACCACTCGTTATTCCTGCTACGGGTGGATGTAATCGCTCCAGTCGGACAAGTCCGTTCGCACAACCGGCATCCTTCACATTGGTATGGATTGATCTCGTAATGACCATGAAGAAAATGAATGGCATTGAACCGGCAGTTCGACTGGCAAATTCCGCAACCATCGCACTTATCTGCATCAATCGATGCAACCCAGGCACCCTCGAAAATATGCCGCTCCTTAATTTCGGGCTGCAATATCAGGTGTAAATCAGCCGCATCCACATCATTATCGCAAAAAACAGCTTCGGCAGCAATAGATGAGAGTGCAGCCGTAATGCTGGTTTTTCCGGTTCCTCCTTTTCCGCTTAAAATCGTAATCTCCTTCATAATTCAGCCAAATGATGTCCTACCTTCCCGGTGATTTGTTGATATACAGTTTCAAACTCTTCCGGAACATTTTCAAAAAGATTCCCTGCGGCATACTCTGCTGCATATTCCCTGCTAAAAGGTATTTCTCCCAGAATTTCAATTTCTTTTTCGGAAAGAAATTTGTGTGTTTCATGATTCCCCAAGCCACTCTTGTTGATTACGACGCCATAGGGTTTCTCCAATTCGTCAAGCAATTCCACTGTAAGCTTCAGGTCATGCAAGCCAAAGGGTGTGGGCTCCGTCACCAGAATCACATAATCGGCATCAGCCACTGTTTCCACTACCGGGCAACTGGTTCCGGGCGGAGCATCATAAATAAGAAGTGAACCCTGTTCGGGAAATTCATTCTTCAGCTCTTTTATCAGCATAGTCTGCATGGACGAACCAATTTTTAAACGTCCTTCCAACAAACCTTGTCCGTAACCAATGTTGTATTTTGTTATTTGCCCGATTGATTCCGGTTTCTCAGTTATGGCATCCGACGGACAGGCAACAGAACAAGCACCGCAACTATGACACAAATCGGAATTAACCTGCGCGAGTTTAACGGATGGAATGATGACTATGGCATTGAATTCACAATACGTCACACATTTCCGGCAAAACTGACATTTCTCGCTGTCGATAACCGGAATCAACTGATTGACCGGTTTTTTTTCTATCATTATTTTCTCCGGAAAGAAAAGTGCATCATTGGGTTCCTCTACGTCACAGTCGTATAACACAACATCTTCTCCATCCATGGAAAAACGTCTGTACAGGTTCAGTGATACCGTTGTTTTTCCGGTACCTCCCTTTCCACTGGCTACCGCTATCTTTTTCACAAACTCTGATTTGTTAAAACGACATTGTTAACAGATAATCGCGCACTTTCCAGTAACGCGATTATCGTCATTTACAACTATGAACATTAGAATCGACCTCTGCCGCGGCCTATGCCACGGCCCAGACCTCTTCCTCTGCCTCCGCGCCCTCTACCCAATCCACGTCCGAATCGGGTATTGTCGCTTTCATCGGGGCTTTCCCCTTTTTCAGGATCACATTTTCCAAATCCTCTACCGGTGCGGGAACCTTTTCCCAACGGTCCGGTTCTGTCAAATCCAGGCATATTTACCTCCCTATTTTTGGTATAAATCCACTTTTTAATCGTTGTCCACGACCTTTGCCTCCGCCACTCTTTCGGCGTTTGCCAAGGCCGGTACCGAGTTTATTTTTACCGGTAAAATCTTCCGGTTCTTTGCAACGGCCCAGTTTCCGTCCGGTCTTTGGACCTTTCCCTTCCGGGCCTGTCCCGTTTAATCGTGGCATGTCATTTAGTTTTTAGTTGTCGAATTATTTGTTCAATCGTCTGGCCGGTATCGGTCAGAGAAATCATCTCGACGTCAAATTTTTCAAGTACATCCTTAGCTTTAGGACCGATGTCTCCGCTAACAATTCTTTCTATTCCCAATTCGAGCATCTTTCCGGCAGCATTCGTTCCGGCTCCACCATGGGCATTCGCTTGCTCATTCGGGATAAAGGATATGCTTTCTGAATTCTCGTCATAGATGCAGTAATAGGCTGCCCGCCCAAATCGTTTTTCAAACAGAGCGGTGAGTTCGCTACCTTTAGAAGTTATAATTGTCTTCATACAATGCTTTTTTCGATTTATAGTTTATAGTTCATGGCATAGAGTCTCGTATTTCTCAACCCCGATAATTTTTTGCTGATAACGCTTGCCATACATCACAACCGGGTCGTCAATGCCAACTTTCAGCAGATTAGCAATCACCTGACATCTCGTTGAGAACAGGAAGAAAGTCTCTTTATCTGTTTCGTTATGCAGTTTCCAGAAGTTGGAAGGGCCCTTGGAAATAATGACATCCGCTTCCCGATAAATTCGTCCGAACGTGCTGTTCCCGGATAAATCACTGAATGATGTAAGTTCTTGCGGAATACCTTTTATTTGAGCCACACGTTCAATTCCCGCGTCCCGGGCATCATCAACTGTGGCCTCATCGAGAACTCCTTTTTCCCTGACACCGTAGTAAACCTTCGGATGCTGCAATTGCTCCAGCAATAATTTATCGGTTACTATTTCGCCCGCTTTATCGCCTATAAACAATACGGCATTGGCTTTTCTGACCCGGTCAAATAACTTCCCTGAATCATCAATAACAGGTCGCAAACGAGCAGCAGACACCAAAGACAATTCCAGGTTCTCCAGTGCTCCCTGATGATTCATGACATAATTACCAGCTAATGTGTACAGCAGCGCTCTTTGTATCGGGTTAATCGATTTCGAAATATCATTCCGAATCGTCTCTTCCAGCAGTAGAAATTGATCATTGCAATGCTTCGAGTCGTCTCTGATTGCCTTTTTCAACCGACATCGCCTTTCAAGCAAGTCATTCAGAAAGGAAGGTAATGCCGGTGCCGTTTTTAGCTCATTTTCAGCACTCGCCATAAAGCGTATGATATCCAGTGTAACTTCATCTGCACGCTCACTATCCGGGCAATGTCTCTGAAGGAACTGTTCTGTCTGCTTTACAATACATGTGACGCATTCCGGGAACATAACTTATTCTATTAGGAAAGGCTTTTCATCAAAACATGTTTATTAACTACGTCCTGAATGAAAACCTTTTGTTCATGAAACAAAGGTATGAAACTAAATGAACAAATGTTCATTTAGTTTCGCGAATTCGATTAATATATCTTGTTTGCAGACATATTTCAACTGAAATAGCTCAGATATGCTTCAATGGTATTTTGAAATGTAAAAGGAAAACTGGTGGGTGGAGTAAGCAGATAAACCGAACATTCACTGCCCATATCACTTAATATGGGCAATCAGTAAAACGAATCATGTCAGGGTTGCATTCCTACTTATTTGTCTTCCGAATCCTGATTGTCGACGAACTTCTTGAGGTAAAGTTGATGATGGTAAGAACCTTCTTTCAACATAATTCGCCCGCATTGCGGACATTTTATTTCACGGCAGGGTATTCCCTTTTTATGCTCCAGGCGCAAATCACATTTGACACAAATGCAGTAGCCGTTATATTCTTCAGTTTGGTTATTCATTGGTTAATCAGGGTTTAACGAAATAATATTATCAGAATGGCATCTCCGACAATTGTTTATGGGCTTCAGTGTAATCATCACCTCCTTGCAATTGTTACAGCGAAACCAATAATCATCAGTGGAATAGCTACCTCCTTGAATCAGAATGGCTTTTCCTTCGACAAAGGCAGCCGCAATTGTCTTTCGTGCCCGATCGTATATGCGGGTGAAGGTCGGACGGGAAATCTGCATTCGTTCAGCTGCTTCTTCCTGTATTAAATTTTCATAATCGACGAGCCTGATGGCTTCATATTCTTCGACAAGCAAAATGCTCGGTTCCAAATTCTTTAGCGGCACTCCAAAAGGTTTGAATCCTTCCATTACTGGCGGCATCGTTACTCGTCGACTTCTTTTTCGATTCGGCATAAAGTTGGATTTTCAATACAAAAATACAAAACTTTATGAACATTTGTTCTTAATTTATTCATCAAATCGAAATCTGAATGGAGAATACCTCAGTTTTCCACACAACATTGGCCCGATTCCGGCTCTTCTCAAGCAGGCCGGAGCTTCACACCAATGCATCAGAACTCAACTAATTATTTTCTTTCTGAAATTTTCCTACAGGAACTTTTTCCCTTTTTCCTCCTGCAAAAGTGATGGCATCAGTCGGACATACATTGATGCAGGTTGCACACGAAAAGCAATCAGGTATCACCTTATCCTGTTTTAGTATGGTATTCATTACAGTCGAAGGACAGGCCTTTGAACATGCATCACAGTCAATACATTTGCTATAATTCACCTTTATCTTCACGAAACTGAACCTTTCGAATAACCAACCGACCAAACCAAACGGACAAAAGAAATGACACCACGGGCGATATACAAACACTGATGCCACCAATATTAAGCCAATAAATATCCATCCAACTATACTAACCACCTGCGGATAAAATATCTTGAAAGGATCGATATATTCAACGATATCAAAAGTCCAGGCGAAAGCAATGACAGTAAACAGTATAAAGAACCCAATCCGAATTCCATTACTTACCGCAAACGGTATTTTATACTGACGTATCAGACCCTTTGTATCCTTTTTGTTTCGATTCAACCGGAAAATGAAATCCTGCAATGCCCCCAACTGACATCCCCAGGCACAGATAAATTTATTGAAAACAACAACCATCAATAGAAATACAAGCAGCGCTACAAAACGAGGGATAAACAATACGTAGTGAATCGCATACATCGTTACAGCATCCTTGACCGTACCCATTGGACTGGGATCCGAGCCCAGGATAACGCCGAAAACGACTAATGAAATAAGGTATACCCACTTACGATTTTTTGCCGAAACTTTGTCCTTCCTGATTAAATAATACATGAATGAAAGGAACAGAAACCATAGTATGAACTTTAGACCAATCTTCATCCAGTTTTTCGAGAGCGATTCAGCATAAATGGCGTAGGTCTCATTTACTTCTTTCAACAGCTCTTCTTTCGTAACAGGGAAGTTTTTCAATGACTGCTCCAATTGTTTGGGATTCTTCAGATGAAACACACGCATGACAACCTTATCAGGCAACTTATTGGCATCTGCAAATTCCTTAAGCGACATCTCCTGATTATATTGCAACTCGATTAATGTTTCTGCCTCAACCTTTTTCCCTTCCCACATACTCACTGATATGAGAGAGAAAGCCACAACAAAAGCTACCACCATGAGTAGCATTCCCAGGGTCATCCAATATCGCCGATTCATCATCTGTTTTTTTATTTCCAATATAACGAAAAGAAAATTTACCAAACGATACCCCCGGGCAATCTACATTTTTTAAAGTAAGATTATTACAGTTAACTCTTATAACTAGTAAAAATTAGCCCTCGAAGAAATCCACAAAAAACTCATTTACTTCACATTGATACATTACATCCAATTCAAAAAACAACTCGTCAGTTTATAACAAAGGTCAAACATCTAAATATTTCTATAATTTCGCCTCCAATAACGGACGCATAAATATTTCATAGCTTAACATAAACATTTCTTCCTCTCCAAAACTTATCCCAGACCACTGAATAACAAAAACATCAATTGCATTCAAAAACTTGAAATAAAAGAATATTTGAAAAGGTAAATTTATGAAAGAAAAATTACAGTATTTCCCGATCACAACGTATGCCATTGTGATGGGGCTATCGGGACTAACCATTGTGTTTGGTAAGTTCTACCATATGCAGTGGCTACCACGAATTTTCTATGATTTGTTTCTTTTTCTGACGTTGGGACTGTTTCTATTCATTTCAGTCATGTACGGTTTGAAAGCGATGAACCACTTTGAAGAGGTAGTAAAAGATTTCAACCATCGCATTCGGATTAACTTCTTTTCAGCCATATCCATTTCCTTTTTGCTGTTATCGGTGGCTTTTATGACTTACTGGCCTTTCCTATCGATGGCGTTTTGGTGGGTCGGACTCATTCTGCACACCATCCTGATGTTGTACACCATTAGTTTCTGGATACGGCATAACTTCGAAATTCACTTTATGAATCCGGCCTGGTTCATCCCCGTAGTGGGTAACATCATTATTCCCGTGGCCGGCGTCGATTACTTACCCAAGGCATTCTCGTTCTTTTACTTCTCGGTTGGCTTCTTTTTCTGGATTATACTCTTTGCCATTTTTCTGAACCGGGCGATTTTTCACCATCAGTTGCCGCAAAAATTCATCCCCACTTTATTCATATTGATAGCTCCGCCCGCTGTAGGCTTCATCGCTTACATACGTATAGCACAAAGTTGGGATACCTTTGCTGTATTCATGTTGTTCATGGCATACTTTTTTGTGGCGTTGCTGATTTTCCTCTACCGAAGTTTCGCGAAACTTACATTTTTCCTTTCCTGGTGGGCATTTACCTTTCCTCTGATGGCGGTAACACTGGCATCAATTGTAGCGTTTCAGATTTCGCACCAACCATTTTACAGAGGCGTTTCATTTATTCTTTTGGTGGTCGATATTTTCACAGTAGTTTTTGTTACCGGGCATACAATTGGAAAAATACGCGAGGGCGAAATCTGTGTCAATGAAGATTAATAATGAATAATATCAGATAAACATAACATACATGAAAACGAAAATAGTAATAATTGTTTCTCTCCTCTTTGGGTTCCTTGGAGGAATTATTTTCACCGGTATTGCCATCAGTATTTCTTCCGGCGAAATGATGGTAAAAGAATTTAAAAGTCCCTACGATTTTGATAAAACCGTTGACGTAATGGTCAACCGGATTAATGGAGAAAAAGGCTGGCATGTTACGGAAGTAATCGATCAAAACAAGGAAGTATCCAACAACGGCGGATTTCCGATTGGTAAATTCAAAATTATCAAATATTGCAACGGAGCTTATTCTGCCGAAATGCTGAAAGCTGACGACCGTAAAAAGCTGGGAAACATGATGCCCAAATCGTTTGCGGTTTATGAAAAATCAGACGGTCATGTTTTTGTGTCAACAATGAATGGTGCCGTCATGGGCAAACTATTTGGTGGTGAGACCGAGAGAATCATCGAACAGGTTTCCCTTGAAGTTGAAAATATGATGCGCTTCATCAATCTGAAATACACCTTGTTTTGAAAATGGCAACTGAGTCAACTAATATTGTCGTTTGACAGTTTTGGAATGAAAACAATTGGTGAGGGTATGCTTTAATTACTCAATGAAAATCAGCGAAGAAAATATGTCTATCTGTGCGCCATCCAATTGGTGTAATTCAAGTGGGACAGCACTTTTCGCTGATTCTTCATGAAGTACTCGAGCAAGCGGTATTCTGTTGGGGGGTCAGCTTAATTTCCCGGCCTGCCTGACCGCAATTTTCGTGTTCCGGTTGAGCATCAGATCGGATATCTCCAGCTGGTTTCCAGTCTCAAGGGAAAGGTTCTTTCTTCGCGAAAGCGCCCTGATTCGGGCCGTCAGCTCCTTAAATTTGAACGGTTTCACGAGGTAATCGTCAGCGCCCGAATCCAATCCTTTGGCAATGTTATCAGTGGTTCCGAGGGCTGTCAGCATTAAGATGGGGACGTCGATAAAGCCCAGCTTCCGTATCTTCGTACAAACTTCCAGGCCATTCATACCGGGAAGGACAATGTCCAGAATTATCAGGTCGACTTCATTCTGGGTCAGCAATTCCAATCCGGTGGGACCATCGTATGCAGCAAAGACCGAGTAGCCTTGCTCTTTCAATCCTTTTTTGATGAATGCAACCACATTCTGTTCGTCCTCTATCAGCAGAGTATGTTCATCGTTGTGAAAACAAAGAATCGCTTAAAGGTAATTTCATATAGATTTTTTCAAGTTAAGCTGAGGTAATTTTTGGAGAAAAAAAGGCGAAGGAGAAGGCACAGGCGAAGGAACAGGCCGAAGGTCTGAAATTGAGAGTGGTTAGGCGGACGCAGTCCGGATGGGGTGAGTAAATATATAATCCGGCAACAACCAGGCATCACACTGACAGGTCTGCCGACGCTGTCAGGTGAGCCAGGAACAGGCCGAAGGTCTAAAATTCCGCAGCTCTTCAGGCTCGTTTCACCATCCCAACCCCCTGTCGGGTTCACGGACCACCGACAGGGGGCGCACAAAAAAAAATCACCCCGCCGAATCTTCTTCAGCGGGGTGATTCATTTCATCCGGTGGTTACAAATGGGCTATGCAACCGGTTCGTCGCCCGACGTGGTGTCGGTGGCATCACCTTCAGCCGGTGTTTCTTCTTCTTCCTCAGGTTGCGGCAGTGGCGTCGAAGAGCCATAAATGACATAATCGTTGTAATACGCTTCGTTGACTCCGTTCCAGTACCGTTTGCCAGCATCGCATATTTTGGAAATCATGGCATATAACTCTTTGCCTTTCTGAAGCCGCTTCAGACTAGCATCATCGCGTTGATCAACGACTTTCTTCACCTCGTCAATCGCGTTATCCAAATCATCACAGTCTGCATTCAGACCATCGATAAATGCCTGCATACCATCGGCGGTGTAAACTATTTCACTGTATCGCTCGGTGGTTTTTACCAGTCCACGCGCGTAACGTACCAGTTCATCATTCTTCAGGGCCGATGTGGCAGTAAAACGAAAGCTCTGCAATTCCGGCGAACCGTCTCCAAATAACAGCCCGATACGCAGTTCGAACATATCAAGCGAACGCCGCAATGCCCCGCGACTGTTCTTTTCAGCTGTCCGTTTCATTTTGAGTACTCCCTGCCAGTAATCGTCAGGCTCAATGTCCTTATTCTCCTGAACCTTGCTTGCCAACTCGGTTTCGTATGCAGGAGAAAACCCCAGGGAGAGAAAAACCTCCTTATCCCGGGTGTATAGGTACACCATGTGGTCGCCACGCTGGGTTAATTCGGCATAACCAAAAGAAAAATTTGTGTTTTCTGATGCCATGTAGTCAGATTTTTAATGTTAGTTGTTAGTCAGCAATCCGTTGGTGAAGGATTGCATTGTCGTTCGTATTCGCGAAGAAACAACTGTTCTTCGGTATAGTACATCCCGAAAATAGATAAGAATCCTTTTCCATTATCTTTTCGGGGAAGAAGTATGGTTTGCGGGAACAATATCCCGTATTTTCGACTGTACAGCGCCTGAAGAGCAGTCAGGACGAGTCCCGATTCCTTAAGGACAGCATGAATGCTCGTCAGGACAACTCAACTGGTCGTAAGATTCCACCAAATGCTTGTCAGGACAGCTTGCCGGTCATTCAGGACAGCATGAAAATTCTTAAGGACAACTCGAAAGCTCTTAAGGACAGGTCGCCAGGCCGTCAGGATACCTCAAAAGGTCGTCAGGACAGGTCGCCAGCTCCTAAGATTCACTCTGCAGTTCTTCAGGACAACTGTAACGAAGAGCGAAAAGTAGTCCTTACGTGTTTTCAGGTTGTCCTGACAAGATTTTCATATGTCCTGAAAGGATTTTTACCTGTCCTGAACCAATTTCGTTTAGCCCTGAGGACCTGTTTGCCGGCCCTGAAGCCATTGGCCTGTCTCCTGACGATAAACCGGGCAGTCCTTAACCTATCCGATGGTACGAAAATGCAATGGCAAGCACTCCTGACGGATAGAATACCCGGGTAAAAACCGTTTATCATAGCTAATACCGTAAAAGTTCCTCAAAGAACGCTTACGTTCGTTCCGGAATTGAAAAAAGAAAGCCTCCGGCCTCCGTGCTCCACTGTTCCAACCTTCCGCTAAAGTTTCCGTTTTCTGTCCTGGTAACGAATGAGTTTTTAACTTAAGTAAAAAATATGTTTTATGCCAAAAATTTTGATGAATGGCTCGATTTCTTCCATGAACGGCCGGATCTGATATGCAAACGAAAATTATGATAATCGGAAATGGGGGTCTATAAAGGAACTGAAAACCAAATTCAGAAAGTTTTTTATTATCTTGAAATGCCTTGAACGACCAACAAATGAAAACTGACCGAAGCAAATTAAAAATCCACTTGACAAGCTTAAGATATAAGATACCAAAGGTACACATAACACTCCCGTATGGGAAATATATGTTACTTTTAGTACACATATAAACTAGTTGGCAGCAAGCTTAAAAGAAGCCAAAGCTTTATTAAAGAAACCATGAAAAAAGAAGAAATTAACGAAATCTCAATTGATAAGTATGACGAAAAATCATGGGAACCGCTGATTACTTTTTTCTGGAATAGATATAATAAAAGATATTTCTTCCCTATCAAAATTCTTCAAGACCATGACGATTTTGAAATTAGGAATAATTGTGGTTTTCTAATCGCAACTATTGATTGTATTTTAATTGAAACTTTAGAGCAGTATTACAGTGGACAAGACGAAAGCACGGGAAAAAATCACGACCCTTTTTACTCATTCTTCAAACGTTCCGAAGCTTTTAAAGGCGTAATTCAAAGTGACAAAGATGCTGGAAAATTTGCAGGTCTTGTAAGGAGCGGATTATTACACCAGTCAAAAACAAAGAAAGCTTCTGTAATAAACAAGAGAAAATCAACGCCAATTATTGGCTGGATAGACAGTAGTGATAAAAGTAAAGGATTTGAAATAAATAGAGACTTATTTCATTTGACTGTACATAATGAATTTAATAAGCTCATTGAGAATTTGAAAATTCAAGAGAATAAAGATTTGAGAGAAAAGTTTAAATCAAAAATTTTGACATTAATTGAATAAAAGCCAGCTGCCAACAAATTGTAAATTGCATTGCGGGGTTCGTGCGGTGTCGTTCGCTGGATTCTCGTTTCGCAGTTCCGTGTCCTTCGGACAGGAATGCTCTTCGAAATCCGCAACGACAACTTACAAGTGACCGTTGTGTGCCATTTTGGGTAGGGAAATTTTGCAATTTAAATTCTATAACAGAAAATAATGAATCTGATAATTTTATAAGTAAAACAATGAATAAACTGTAAAAACTTAAACAAAATGGAAACAAAAGTAATCCTTCATAATTCGGTAAGTTTAGATTGTTCTTACGTTGGTTTGACCCCAAATATGGAATTACATTATCAGATTGTGAGCGCCTATAAATCTGATGCATACATGGTTGGTTCCAATACTGCTAAAACAGGAATTTCAATGTTTGGAGAAACAACAAATGAAGAAAAAGCAGATTTTATAAAACCCAAAAAAGATGAAGCCCTGTCATATTGGATTATACCTGATACAAAAGGAATTATGAAAGGTTTTTTGCATTACTATCGAAGATTTGAGTTTTGCAAAGATGTAATAGTTTTGGTGTCGAGAGCAACACCTGTTGATTATTTAAACTATATGAAAGAAAGGGAATATGAATATGTTATCGCAGGTGAAACTTTTGTTGATTATCAAAATGCCATAAAACAACTTGCAGAAAAATATTCGATACAGACCATCTTGGTAGATACAGGTAGTAAGTTAGGAAATGTTTTACTAAATGATAACCTTGTAGATGAAATTAGTTTAATTGTTTCCCCGGAAATAGTTGGAAAATCTTCTGCAAATTTATTTGAAAATATAGAATCTAAAGTTGAGTTACAATGTACTCGCTGTGAACTGTTAAAAGATAGCTACAGTTGGCTAACTTATAAAATAAAAACGGCACACAACAAATTGTAAATTGCATTGCGGGGTTCGTGCGGTGTCGTTCGCTTGATTCTCGTTTCGCAGTTCTGTCCTGTCGGACAGGAACGCTCTCCGATTCCGCAACGACAACATGTACCAACCGTTAGCGGCAATGTAATCAGCCTCTTGCGATAAAAAATAAAACTTGCCACAATAGAGAAAAACGAGATATGGTGACAATAAAAAAAATTGTCGAAAATAAGAAGCAGTTCCTTGATCTATTGTTGTTGGCAGACGAACAGGAAAATATGATTGACAAGTATTTACCTGGTGGAGATTTGTTTGCTTTATATGACGATGATTTGAAAAGTGTTTGCGTTGTTGTGCCGATAGATAGCGAGACCTGCGAGTTGAAAAACATAGCAACATACGAGAAACATCAAGGCAAAGGGTACGCTAGAGCACTGATAGATTTCATTTCTGATTTCTACAAAAACGACTACAAAACAATGCTTGTCGGGACTGGCGAAACACCGACAATCTTGTCATTTTATGAAAGTTGTGGGTTTGAAAAATCACATCGAGTAAAGAATTTTTTCATAGAGAATTACGACCACCCTATTTTCGAGGACGACATTCAACTTATTGATATGATTTATCTTAAAAAGGATTTATTAGAATAGCATGAATGTATTACAAACGAAATAAAATGCAGAAAAAATAAACACTACCGCTAACACCTTGTAAATTGCATTGGGTGTCCGTTGTAAATTGGGCGTCATGCAGGCGGACCATGAAACAGACGTAAAAAATTTAAAGAGTAAGAACATGAAATTTAATTGGAACCCAGATTTGTATGATGACAAACATGATTTTGTTTTCAAATTCGGTGAGGAGATTGTGAAGCTTCTGAACCCTCAAAAGGGAGAAAAAATTCTAGATATCGGTTGCGGTACCGGAGACTTAACTAAAAAGATATCGGAACAATGTGGAAAAGTCATTGGGATAGATAACTCCAACGAGATGATTCAAGCGGCGCAGAAAAAGTATCCGGAGATTTCGTTTATTCACGATGATGCAATAAATTATCAACTTGATGATACATTTGATGCGATATTTTCAAATGCTGTTTTACATTGGATTACGCAACCAGATACTATGATTCAAAATGCAAACCGACATTTAAAAATCGGTGGTAGATATGTTGTTGAATTTGGCGGAAAAGGATGCAATTATTCGATAATTAATACGCTGAAAGAGCAGTTGGACAAAGAAGGATTAAATTATCCGAGCATAGAAAGCATGTTATATTATCCTTCAATTAGTCAATACTCAACAGTACTTGAAAATAATGGATTTGAAGTTAATTTGGCGTTGCTATTTGACAGACCAACTGAACTAAAAGGAGGAATAAACGGGCTTCATGACTTCATCGAAATGTTTTTAAACTGGTTATTTAAACATGTTTCTGATTCAGATAAGTCGGCTATTATTAAAAGGACTATTGATAGTTTAAAACCACAAATCTTTGACGGGAAATCCTGGCTTGCTGATTATAGACGGATAAGGATTGTTGCTCATAAGAAAAATGAAATTAAATGAGATGCTCGCGTATTGCACAGATGCCGTAAGACCTGTAACTTTTAAAATAAAGTTAATCGAAGAAAATGAGTAAGGGATTTTTTACAAATAAAAACTCGAAACCAACTGATGTCGAGATTATAGATATTGTCGGTAAAACTAAAGACAATTTGGAACTTTTATTCCGGTATTTGACTGATGAACTACGCCTAAAAGGGGAATTGAAATTTTACGGAATCAATTATGGTTGGGCATTAAGATTTAACAAATCAGGAAAATCTGTAGTCTCAATTTATCCGCACAAGGATTGCTTAACTGTTCAGATTATTTTAAATAAAAGTCAGACAGATTTTGCATTGTCATCTGGATTTGATTCAAAAATTGTTCAAACGATTAAAAATACTGAGCCAATTCATGAAGGCAAATGGGTTTATTTAACGGTTGATGAAAGAACAGAAATTAGTGCTATCAAAAAATTGGTAGATATAAGGATTAAAATAAAATAACGGTTGTCAACACATGGTATAGTACATGCGGGTTCAGCGGTTTTTGAGCATTCGTGACTCGTAAAAAAGGTCGGTGTAAACTGATAGGAAATCGCTTTGTACTCCCGCACGACACCATACCATCAACCGTTATACAACATGATGATCCTCCCAAATGATTGAGTGAAGTAAAGAATGAAAATGACCGGGACCGGGAACAGGTATAATTCGTATGGTTTCTTGCTCTGTTTCACTTAAAGGAAAGAGTCCACCGTTGTCAAACATCTGACTTCATGTCGTGTAACAAAAAAAATAAAATGTAAAATTAACCGTTTAGCTTTCGAATATTCTGTAAAAATTGTACCTTGCTTTTGTTAAATAGCATAGCTTTTCGTTGTGTTTAATGTTTGAGGGGGGCTCCAAATACTTTTTAGAGAAAGTATTTGATTTTAATATTATGAACAATTATCAAACATTAAAAACCAAAAAAATGAGTTACAAAAAAACGTTATTTCCCCTAATTAGTTTGGCATTCCTGCTTACTTGTTTCAGCTGTGATCTTCTTAGAGATGCTGAAGGAGGATATACTGAGCCCGACCCATGCGATAAGACAAAAATAGAAAATGAAGAAGAACGCACCTTCGAAATTAGTTGTCATGTGACAGATCAGAATGGAGATCCTGTCAGCAGTGTAACAGTAGTTTATGACTTCATAAAGGAGTATTGTGACGGAACCCTTAAAGGAGATTTTTCATTTACCGATACGCCTAATGAAAATGGATATAGTTCTGCTGGGAATTGGGTCACTTATAAATATAACAACGAACTTGATCATGTATTTGTTAAAGTTTATATTGAGGGTTCTATTTCCAGCTCTGTTGATGAGGTTTTTTACTGGGATGATGTAGATGAGGAGTATATACTTGATTTAGCAAATCGAAAAAAGATCGTTAAATCCTATGAAATAACCCATAACATTGATTAGCGGAAAGGTGAATAGCTAGTTGCGAGAGAAAGGCATTTCGTTAGCGTCGATCCGGGGATATAGCTTCGGATCGACACTAACATGGCTGATTTGTACTTTGCAATACATTGCTTATTATGCAATCAATGTATAGCTAATTTGACAAACCAAACCCGTGAAATTTAAATCATCGTTTTATTCGTCCTGGCTCAATGTCATACGGGAAAAGTTAGTAAAATTGCCTTGGAAGGGAATTGGGGACGCCTTCTGAATGACCTGAACGAAGACTTATACACCAAATTGTATTTCCATCAAGATACACTTGAAAGTTTTGACAGAGTGTGGCTATTACACCCGATGCGTAAATACAAATTCAAAAATGACAGCTTAATAAGTTACCGAAAATCTGAATTGGAATCCGATTCAGCAAATAAAGCGATTTAGGAATATTGGATTAAAAGAAACAAATAAAAACCAACCATAACATATCGTCATATGGCACTTATTAAGGGTCTGGCAGGATTTCTTCCAGAAATCCTTTTAAATTATTCCTATCATATTTTTCCACAGTTAGTGAACTTAATGCATCTTTACCCACGCAAAACATTTCAGCCTTGGAATGAAGGAAAAGAACCAACATACCAATGACCATCGCAGTAGTCTTTTCAAGCTTTTGAGCGGCTTTTTTCGCAGCAAATTCAATGTTTGGACGATTGTTACCTCCATCCTCGTACTCGTTGGTATTTATGGGTATTTCCTAAGCTTTCGCGACATCCAGGTGTTTCCTTCGCAGCACAATTTTGCCGTTGGCTTTTACGACGACCGTGCCAACGGGGGCCATTCGGAGATTGTACAACATAGCGTCTCCGATTCGATTATCGCTCTCGATTTCCAGTTAAAGAAAGGATTTCTGAGCCCGTACGTCGGGATAAGCATCGGCCCCACCCGGGACAGCATTATCAATCTGACCCACTACAACCAAATCAGGTTGACTGCGTCTGCAAAGGGAATCAAAAACATCAACTTCTCGTTGTATACCCGTAACCCGTATTTCCGGAAAAAGGGTAACAGCAACGATTTGAATTTCTATACCCTGGTGGAGATTTCGCCGGAGGAGAAACAATATGCCATCGATGTCAACCAGATGAATGTGCCCGATTGGTGGCGCAGCCTCAATCATATCTCCCCGCAGGAAAAAATCAAACCCGACCTAAAGCATGTGTATAATTTCAACATGGGAAATGCCTACGTCCCATTGCTGAATACGACCTGCTCATTGCACATATACTCCATTTCAATTGTTCGGGATAATAGCCGGCTAGCCATCATGCTAATCATTTCATGGTTAACATTCTTCATCCTTTTAGTTATCATTTATCACCTCCGCGCCTGGTTACAACAAAAGCAGGTTTCCATCACCATCTCCTACCGCTCCGTGGAAGTAGAGGAAGAGAAACAACCGGCTGAAGACTTTATCGGTTATATCAACCGGAACTTTCAGGAGCATGAGCTTTCACTCGAACAGGTGTCTGAGCATACTGGCGTCACGCCGCGCCGGATCGCCCAGTTCATACAGGAAACCTACGATTGCAACTTCAAAACCTACATCAATCGCATCCGCATTAACGAATCCAAACGGTTACTCCGCGAAACCGATTTACCTATCGGCGAAATTGCCTTCAAGGTAGGATTCGGTAATCAAAGTCATTTCAACCGCGTTTTCAAAAACCAGACCCAACAAAGCCCTTCACAATACCGTGAAAGTGTGCGCTAGCGAGTTGCACTTTTTGCAAAAAGATTTCCATTTTTTGTCAAAAGGAAGAAGAAGCTTCCGCTTAATATTGCGCTGCAGAGAGTCAATTGCGGCATGAGATAAGTGCATTGTATTTGCTGCCTGCCGAGTCTGACTTTTTTGAATAAGCCAATAAACATTAAACCAACATAAATGAATTTCATGATGAAAACCAAGCTGACCGGCATTCTGATGTTGAGTTTGCTTTCACTATTTGCCTGTCAGAAGAAAGATAACCCCAATACGCTTTCCGTTTCTCCGTCACAGATTAGTTTTTCGAAAACCGGCAGCAATACACTTATGTCGCTCCAGACCGATGCAGATTCATGGAATATCAGCAATCCGGCCTCCGACTGGCTTGTTATATCGAACACCAGCGGGACCGACAAGAATGCTCAGATCTCGTTGAAAGTGGAAAGCCAAACGTTGACTGTCCGCACCGATACGCTCACCATTATGGCCGGTAATGCCAACCCGGTTCACGTGGTGGTATCGCAGGCATCGTCAGACTATCTCTATAATCTTTCGACCAACGAAAACAGCTTCAGTTTGAAACGCTCGGGTGATTCAGCCATACTCACCGTTACAACCGATGCGCCGGAATGGGCCATGAGCGCGGATGCCGATTGGTTGCAGCTGAGTAAAACAGCCGGCGGACAAGGCTCGACCAGCGTTGATTTGACAGCACCCGAAAATATCGGAACCGATGCGCGAACCGCGACTCTTACCCTGACCGCCGAACATGCTCCTACGGTTGAAATTACCTTTACACAAAAAGGTGAGATTTACCCCAACTACAATACCTCGCCACAAACACCCGATGAAACCGGAATGACCAGTACTGCTGCTGAATTGGCTGCAAAAATCAATCTGGGCTGGAACCTGGGAAATTCACTGGAAGCTACCGGCGGAGAAACGGCCTGGGGAAATCCGAAAACGACCAAGGCATTGATTGATTTGGTGAAACAAAGCGGATTCAACGCCATTCGGATTCCTTGTTCCTGGAATCAATATGCCAATGCTGCTACGGCCGAAATACAGGCTGACTGGCTGCAACGGGTGAAAGAGGTCGTTCAGTACTGCATCGACGATGATATGTATGTTATCCTGAACATCCACTGGGACGGCGGCTGGTTGGAGAAAAACTGTACACAGGATAAACAGGAAGAAGTGAATGCCAAACAGAAGGCCTTCTGGGAACAGATAGCCACGACGATGCGTGATTTCGACGAGCACCTGCTCTTTGCCAGCGCCAACGAACCCGCCGTAGACAATGCGACACAAATGGCGGTGCTGGAATCGTATCACCAGAGCTTCATTAATGCCGTGCGTTCAACCGGGGGGAAAAACAGCTACCGGGTACTTGTTATACAAGGTCCCTCGACTGACATTGAGAAAACCAATAAACTGATGACGACTTTGCCAACCGACGAGGTTGCCAACCGCCTGATGGTTGAGATTCATTACTATACTCCCTGGAACTTCTGCGGAATGACTGAAGACGCCGACTGGGGTAAAATGTTCTATTACTGGGGGAACGGCTATCACTCCACCACCGACACCGAACGTAACGCAACCTGGGGTGAAGAATCAACAGTAGATGATTTTTTTGGGTTGATGAAACAACAGTTTGTCGATAATGGAATCCCGGTGGTTATGGGAGAATTTAGCGCCGTACGCCGTTCGGATTTGACCGGCGATGCGTTGACATTGCATTTGGCTTCGAGAGCTTATTTCCTGAAGTATGTGACGCAAAAAGCAAAAGAAGACGGAATTCTCCCGTTTTATTGGGATAATGGTTCGATGGACAATAACAATTGTGCTATTTTTAACCGAAACAACGATACCGTATTCGATCAGCAGTCACTGGACGCTTTGGTTCAGGGTGCCAATGCTGCTCAATAGCTGGTATGGTTGTCTATGATGAAATGAACACGGAAATTCAAACCTATTATTATTCATATCATGAAGAAAACTTTGTTTCTGTTTGCCTTGCTGGGAAGCGTACTGCTTGGTAGTCCGGCGACGGCCCGCAATCATTCGCAGAAAGCGGCTGAGAAAGTCAGAACCATTAGTGTCGATTACAACCAGGTAAAGGGCGATTTCAATCACATGTTCCGGGAATGTGTCGGTGCCGGTCGGGCCAACGAAGGTTTGCGCGCCGACTGGCAGCAGCAGCTGGCTGTCGCTCACAAAGATTGCGGCTTTCAATACATCCGCATGCATGGCCTCTTAACCGATGACATGGGAGTATATAAAATGGACCGAAACGGAAAACCGGAATACAACTTTCAGTATATCGATGCGCTGTATGATTATATTCTGAGTATCGGAATGAAACCGTTTGTCGAACTGGGATTCATGCCTAATGCTCTTGCCAGTGGTGATAAAACTATTTTCTGGTGGAGAGGCAATGTAACGCCGCCGAGGGACTATGATCAATGGGCCGATTTAATCCGCCACCTCGTACAGCATTTCACTCAACGTTACGGCGCCGATGAAGTGAAAACATGGTACTTCGAAGTATGGAACGAACCGAATCTCTCAGGCTTCTGGGCCGGAACGCAGCAGGAGTACTTCAAACTTTACAAATACACTGTCGAAGCCATTAAAGGCATCGACAAGGAGTACCGTGTAGGAGGTCCTGCTACAGCGGGTGCGGCCTGGGTTCCTGAGATGATCAATTTTTGCGAAAAGAACCATGTTCCCATCGACTTTATCAGCACCCATACCTATGGCGTAAAACAGGGCTTCCTGGACGAATACGGAACCACCGGTACCGTGCTGAACAAGGATAAATGGGCCGTAAGTGGCAATGTCATCCATTCGCGCAAACAAATATCCGAATCATCGATGCCCAACCTGGAGTTGCACTACACCGAATGGAGTGCCTCCTATACTCCCCATGACCCGATTCACGACAGTTACCATGAAGCGGCTTACATTCTCGAAAAACTGAAACAGGTAGGTAATGCAGCCAATTCGATGTCGTACTGGACCTTTACCGATATCTTCGAGGAAGCCGGACCACGATTTACCCCGTTTCATGGCGGCTTTGGCTTGATGAATTACCAGGGGATCAAGAAGCCGGCTTTCTTCGCTTATTCTTACCTGAATAAGATGGGAAAGACGGAACTTCAGGATGCCGACAGCGCTTCATGGGCCTGCAAAGATGCCGACGGAGATATGCAGTTGCTGTTTTGGGATTTCACCTATACCCTACCCGATTCTGTCAATAACCAGGCGTATTACATCAGGAATTTGCCATCCAAACCGAAAGGTAAAGTGAACGTGGAACTTAGTGGTGTGCCTGCCGGAAAATATCAACTCGAAGTGTACAGGATTGGCTATGACATTAACGATCCGTATACGACCTATTATCAACTGGGAAAGCCGAATCAACTCAGCCGGCAAGAGGTCGCCTTCATCAAGAAAAAGAATAGTGGCGCCCCGGTTGCTGAAGACTTGATTCAGGTCGACACGTCAGGCAAATTCAGCAAGGAATTCCCGCTAAGGGAAAATGACGTGTATTTGGTGAAGTTGGTCAAGCTCTGATTGAAACGAAATACCTTAAAAAAAAGAGATACGCAGACCTTTTGAGTATCTCTTTTTTATTAACCTATGAAAATCGACTATTCCGATGCTCCTCCACCGTCAATGGTTTGAATGGAACCAGCTTTATTGTATTTCAGCCCGGTCACTTCAGCACTTCGCAACGATATTTTCCCGTAACGACGGTCACCTGTATATGATGACCATTCGATGGTGAAATCAGAATTAGATACCTTGCTTATATGGCGTGTTGATGGTTGGATGAATCATGTTTTGGAGTTGCTGTGCGGCATCAGCATTAGCACTTAACAGGCTTTTGAAAAGTGCAATAATGCCTGCTTTATCCAGCTCCGTTTTCGTTTCGGTTTTTATATTCCGTAAATCGATGAAGAAACCGGAATACAGCGTAGGCTGATCGGTAACAATCTCCGTATTCAGAAAATTAACGGCGTTGTAAATCTGATGATAATTCCCTTTTGTTTTCCGGATAACGAAAGTGTCGTTTCTCAAATTGGTAATCGTAGCATACTTCTCACATTGCTGAACACAGCTACCATCCATTTTAGTTTTATGACATCCGGTTACCTGATGAAACAAACACTGTCTGTTCGTCATTAATTCGATTGGGTGAAAGATGCTGCAGTACAATTTGAAATCTTCAGGTACTTTTATCGACATCCGCTGTTCTTTACTTATCTCATTGGAAAGAAATGCGCCGGAACAGTTGAAACTTTCCTTTAAACATCGCAGGCTATAGGAATTCGCACTATTCAGGTAGGGCCCGGCTATCCAGGAAATCCCTCTTTTCCAGGCTTCAAAAGCGATGCCTGTATTGTTGGTTACAATACGTTTTGGTTGCAACTCATCAAGAAATTCTAAGGCTGCCTCATAATCGTCACCGATTAATACGGACGGGAACCATGGTATTAGTTTTGTATGCTTTTTAAACAGGTCGATAAACCCGGTATTTCCCTTTTTGAAACGATTCGGAAGCTGAAAGTAAACATCTATTGAGGCATCATCACAAATGTCCACATCGGCGGGCGATGATATCAACACGGAAAGAGCAGGCTTACCTGGGTTCTTCTGTTTCTTTAAAACCGGAACATTTACAGGGGCAATCATTTCTCTCGAACCATTCAATATGAACAGTACTCTTTTTTTAATCGACGTGAGTTCCTTAAAAGGCAGATAGAGCGCCGTATCGAAATCAAGCTCCATATGCCTGATGAAATATTCCGTATCATTTATCGCTTTCAGTCTCTTCAGTATCATCTTGCGATCGATAGCTTCGGTACCAACATCGACCAGGTTAACCGATGAAAGTACATCAAATGATGTGTCCGCAGTTTCAACCGATACTTTTAACGGAGCGCCGCACTTCCCGGAAATACGTATTGTTAGGGGAAGCTTCGCTGTATCAAATTGTTCTATTTCATTTTTAATGTACGCCCTGAGATTTTCCTTTTCGTCGTTATACTCCGCTAAGCCCTTCTTCCTTTCATCTTCTGAAGAATAATGATTCACATTCAAAAAGTGTTGGGTTGAATGACTCATCGGATTATCAATAAACATGTCCCGATGAATTTCGCCTTTTAAGAAACCGTTTGTGAAATCGCGGTTAAACACCTTGTAAAGCTCGCTGTTGTCATCAATCAGACTGTTTTTCTCATAAAAGTGATGAAGCTGTTTTCTCCAGGCATTCACCACCCGATACACGTATTCAAACTCCTTAATCCGCCCTTCAATCTTGAGTGAGTCAACCCCTGCATCATACAATTCCCGTAAATCGAAATAAGCCGAATTATCCTTCATGTTAAGCGGGTACTCTTTACCGGCAGCGGTTTTTACATATTTTTCCCGACAGGGCTGACTGCATCGGCCCCGATTCCCCGAGTTCCCTCCATGAACCGAACTCATATAACAGAGGCCCGAAAAAGAGATGCAATAGGAACCATGAACAAATACTTCGGTTAGGACACCGTTGGCATGTGCGACAGCCGTCAACGCTTCAATTTCATGAATAGCTAACTCTCGTGAGAGATTAACCCGCTCGGCATTCAGTTGACGTAAAAACTGGATTTGACCTCGATTATGGGTGGTCAGTTGCGTCGATGCGTGTATATTGAGCCCTTTGAAATATTTCGACAACAGATGAAAGACACCTAAGTCCTGAACAATCACCCCATCGATAGCTGTATTAACTAATCGATTCAGCAACTTGACAAGCGCCGGAATTTCACTATCCAACACAATGATATTGAGCGTTAGGAAAACCTTGCAACTGTTTTTATGCGCTAATCGTACAATTCCCTGCAAATCTTCGAAGCTGATATTTGCTGCCCGGTTTCTCGCATTAAATTTACTCAAACCACAGTAAACAGCATCGGCCCCGGCAAGAATTGCCGTTTTTATGGAATCAATATCCCCTCCAGGTGACAGCAATTCAATTTTTCTTTTCATCATTCTTCAGCGTGAGGTAATTGGCATTAACGGTTTGGCCATGTGGAGTGTGGGCTTTCGAAGCACTTCACTTTTCCCAAATGCCCGGGACACGGAGCCAATTCGTTTATTCAATATTTCAAATTTTTCGTCAATCATCAAAGACGAATTGGCGGTGTTGCAACAAACAACTACAATTGGATTGCCCGCTGACACCCACATTACATTTTGTTGAACGAACCCTAAAGGTAGCAAAAGTGCCCAGGCTCCAATACCTTTAAGGTTCATACGAAACCAATATATCATGAAAAAAGCCCCACGTTAATGGAGCACGCTTGTATTTCACTCCCACCCTAACATGAAGAATTCAAGACCATATAGAACAACCTTTTAATCAAAGTCTAACCATCTTTTAAACTGGGATGATTTCTCCTGACTTACAATTATATCTCCGTAAAATTCAGGATTCAGTTTAACCAGCAACTTGCTTTTCGAATACACATCTGTTGACCTGATGGCCTTTATATTTACAATTAGCTTCCTGTTGGCCCTGAAAAACTGTCGTGGCTGCAAGATTCTTTCCAGTTCATCCAGTGAATATTCAACAATAAATTTGTTCTTATCAAAGGTTGTTAAAAATACCAGTTCATCGCGGTGGAAGTATGCTACATCATTAGTATCGATTGCAAATAACTTATTACGGGATTTAACAAGAAAACGCTCTTTGTAATTTGTTGTCTCAACGGTGTTGTTCCCTATTAACTGTTTAAGTTTATGTAATATATGATCGTCAATTGTTGCATGAAACGCTTTAAATTTATCCAGACTTTGATTCAGGCGTCCCTGCTTAAAAGGTTTTAGCAAGTAATCTACACTATTGGCTTCAAATGCCTGAATGGCGTATTGATGATAAGCAGTTGTAAAAATAATTGGAACTTTAAGGTCAATTTGCTTAAACAGCTCGAATGACAATCCATCGGATAAATAAATATCGAGAAATAGCAAATCGGGCATATTGTTTTTTTCAAACCAGTTGATTGCATCTTTTATACTGGTAACCCATCCCGAAATTTCAATCTCCGGATCGTACACTTTAAGCATCGATTCCAGGTTTTCAAAGGCTGCTTTTTCATCTTCTATGATTAATACTTTCATAGTTCTCTACATCAATTAATGGAACTTTTACGACAAACTCAGTATCGTTATTCATTATTGAAATTTCTTTGTTAATCAGGTATCTATAGCGATTATTCAGATTCTGCAACCCCACCCCTGTTGCGTTTTTTTGAACGTTTTTAGCTGTTATGTTATTTTTAATGACCAGTTCGTTGTTGTTTGCTACAGAAACTGAGAACATGAGCTTGTTGTGCAAATCCAACTTATTATGTTTTAAGGCGTTTTCGGCCAATATTTGCATCGTTAGTGGTGGAATATGCTTATCCATAAGTTTTTCAGGAACGTTCACATTAAATTCAAATGCATCGCCAAATCTCTTACCTATCAGAAATGCATAATCGCGTGCAAAATCCAGTTCCTTTTTTAGTTCAATTAATTCGTTGTTCTCATTCTCCAGTACATAACGATAAATGTCAGCTATTTTCAAGAGATAGTCTTTCGCCAATTCCTTGTCCTTGTCAATTATATTATAAAGGGTGTTTAACGTATTGAATAAAAAATGCGGGCTGAGTTGCTTTTTAAGGGAGTGAAATTTAGCTTCTGCATTTTCTTTTTTAAATCGTTCCATTTTAATAAGCGAGTTTCTCAGGTTTTTGTTTGTTTCGTACAGAGAAACTGCCAGCACAACAATAAATGAATAGCAAATTGCAACAAGATTAGTAGTTAGCAAATCAAAAAATGTAATTATCACTTTATCGTCGGACGCAAATGCCAGCATCAGAAAAATACCGGATGCACTTACGAGGATTAGTACAAATATTATATCGACACTGACCTGAACAAGAATACGATGCAAATTACTTTTTGAAAAATTTTCCCGATTTTTAATATATGAATTAATGAAAAACAAGCCTTCAGTTAAAATTGCGGTTGATACAATCGTTCCTATATGTTGTGACAGGCTGTATTCTTTTGGATAGTCGTAATAAATCTGGAATATGAAATTGATTGTAATGTACAACAAACTACCTGCTACCAAATAAAACAGGACTTTAAGCAAAATAATATTTTGTTTACGAATTGTTTCCATTAAAATTCTATCTTATAGTTAAAGACCGGAACCATTCCCAAATTATAAATATGTCTGATTTCATCATTGTAAAAGTCGTAATAATTACGTTGAATATTTTTACGATTTGTGGCATTCTGAATATCTAACGAGAAAATATGCGCTGTATTTTTTCTGTTTATCCTAAAGCTTGCGCTTACATCAATTCTGAAATAATGCGGCAACTGCTTTGTAAACCGCTCTTTCTGAACAACAATAGTGCGTTCCTGTTCTTTTGTAGCTACTTTATCTATCGGGGTGTAACGCTGGCCTCCGGCATACACCGCTTTTGCATTTAGTCCAAGAATTTTATTATTCTTGCTTCCCATGTAGAATTCCTTTCCACCGAGAATATTAAAGGCATAATTTGAATTGTACTGTGTATTATACCATTTCATGTCGGCTGCCCTGAATTTTGAATTGAACAATGAAGCGGTAATCATAAAATAATATGAGTTGCTAAAACTTTTTTCAAGCGTTAGCTCAATACCATAATTTCGTCCAATGCCACTACTCTTAAGCGAATCTGAGTTCCAGCCATCCCATTTTTGACTAATGGTTGAAAACGTGCTGTTAGGATTAACTGCTATAGGTACATTGTACAAATGTTGGTAGTACACTTCAGATTTAAACATAAGGTTGTTGGCTATAGCATTGTTGTAACTTAAAACAAAATGAGCTGTTTTTTTCAGTTTTAAGTTCTTATTCGGATAACTATATTCCGTTTCGTTTACAGGAATACTCATGAAATAAGCAATTAATTCCTCATGACGGCTATATATTCCGCTGGCAAACCCGATACTCTGCTTGGGTGTGAATGACCATTCGATAGCAAATTTGGGCTCGAGAGAATGTGAGTTACCCAGATTCATATAAGAATAAGCCAATCCAAAGTTTGCTGTAATGGATTTACTTAAGCGGTATTTGTTTTGATTAAATACATAATAGTACCACGAATTTCCTTTTTTATTGATGTTGGATTCTAACTTCCCCGATTTTCTTTCATTTGCCATCATATTGAAGCCAATATAACTATAATTGAAACCAAATCTTGAGGTTAGTTTTGAATTAAACTTTCTATTTACAAAAGAAGAAAACCTAAGCGCATAATTATTAAACCTGTCTTCATAAATTTTATGAAGGATATAATCATTGTTAAGCTCGAAAACATTGTCCTGGCTGTAATTCCCTGAAACTGAAAGGACCGACTTTATATATGATTCTTTTCCAATATGAGAAAAGTGTGTAACTCCGCCGGCACCCATACCGGTTTTAAAATAGTCTTTTTTATTGCTGTCCCAGCTATTCCATAGCGTAGAATCGGCAATGGCATCTGCACTTTCTGTATTGCTGTTTCCGCCTATGCCCCAGATTGAAAAAGTGCCTGCTTTTTTAGTTGGAAAATTAAGCTTGAAAGATAAATCCTGGTAATGAGGTGTTTCATCTCCCATTACATCAACACCAATTTTTTTTAAAATACTAAGAGTTGAATACCTGTAATTAATAAGATAAGATGATTTACTGTTTTTATTAAATGGCCCTTCAGTTGTTAAATCAGTACCTAATGCACCAAATTGAAAAGCATTTTCGTTTCTGTCCGAATTGCCATTTCTTAGCCTAATATCAAATACCCCGGAATAAGCATTATTGAATTCGGCAGGGAATGCCCCGGTATAAAAATCGGAAGTACTTAACATATTGGCATTTAAAATGCTTACAAACCCTGCGGCATATCCTTCCTCGGCGAAATGGCTTGGGGCAGGAATCTCTACGCCTTCCAGCCGCCAAAGCAAGCCGTTGGGTGAATTTCCCCTGATAATAATTTGGTTGGTAGCATCATCGCTACTGGTAACCCCTGCATATGATTGTGCCATTCTGCCTGGATCGCTTATACTGGCAGCATATCTTTTGGTTTCTTCTACCGAAAAAGATTTTGAACTCAGTGTTGCCATTTCATTCAACGCCTTATTCTTTTTAGAAGCAACAACCTTTACTTCATTCAAACTGGTAATCGATTCGGTTAATTTTATTTCGAGATATACTTCTTTTGCAGAGCCAACCATTATGTCGGGGATGGTCACGGGTTCGTATCCTATAAAGTTTACCCGGATTGTCTGCCGACCAACAGGTACATTTTCTAAATAAAACATTCCCTCACTATTGCTGGTACATCCTTTCAGCGGCTCTGTTCCCAAAATGACAATAGTTGCTCCGGGTAGTGGTTGTAATGATTCACTATCCAGTATTTTTCCTTTAATTGTTTGAGTAATTTCCTGACTATAGCAATTTGTTGATAAAACTAAGGTGAAAAAATAAAAAACGTATCGCATCATTTTCATTATTCTTTAAATATTTAAACCAAAAAAAGAATAATGTGAAATGACGATAAAGAGAGAATCCTTGAAACCGGAAAAAAACTATATAGAACCGAATTTTCAAGGCATAAACAAAAAATGGTATTAATCACCAATAAGAATGAATTTTTCGTGGGACCGGATTATTGAGCACCTAAAAGGTTTCTTACACTCGCATGCAACGTTTAGTATATGAATACTAGCCGACTGCGTGGCACTTACCTGCCAAACTACAAGAAAGCCGAAGCGGTCTGAAGCCCTTAAAACACGACTGTATCGGCCATTATTTTTATACATTGTTTTGCGTTCGTACTTTTTATTTCTTAGTCAATTTGCATATCATAAAATCGCTTTCCTGAATATCAAATTTACCATATGAATAGTCTCCATAAATTGTTGTGATTTCCATATCTGTTTTCGAAATCATTTCTCTCAATGAGCCTAATCGGATTGGTTTAAAATTTATTTCTAAATACCTTTTCTCTGTCATTATGTTCTCAGAATTATAAATCTCATAAAACTGATAACCAGAAACAATATTCTCTTTCTCATTGTAATGATTTGTGTATGACAGAACCATTTCTTTGTCTTTGTCAACAGAAAATTTTCCTATAACCCTCATCTTTCCATCTGCCTGTTTCAGTCTGTTTTTTGGGTTTTGCAAAGTCAAAATAAAAGTCCCTCCCGTTTCAAGGTGGTCTGAAATACATTTTAACGCTTCTTGTTGTTTTTCTGTTGTTAATATTTCGCTTAGAGAATGAAAAGGTAATATTATCAATTCAAATTTTTTATTAAGCTTAAGATTAGTCACATCCATTTCCACTAAGTCAACAGAATAACCTTCATTGTTAATTTTTTTATTGAATGAATTAAGCATTCCTTTTGAATAATCGACGCAGGTCATTTTTCTGCCAGATTTTAACAGTGGGATTGAAACACGTCCAGTTCCACACATTAATTCCAAAATTTCTTTGCCAAATCCTTCTGTTTCTTTGAGGAAAAATGGAATATCAAAATCTACATTGACATAAAAATCATATATGTCAGCGACTTTATCAAATTTTATAGTTTCTTTCATTTTTTTCCAGGGTCTTTGTTAGTATGACGCACAACGGCTGGTACATGTTGTCGGGGCGTTCCGATACTTCGGAATCGGAGAGCGTTCCTGTCCGAAGGACACGGAACTGCGAAACGAGCCCCGAAGCTTCGGGCGCAATTGGCGTACCACCGAACCCCGCCCTGCAATATGTACTTTATTAGCGGCTGGCATTTTTATTCTTTCTTTAAGTATGGATTAAAAGCTATTTCCCAAAGATTTCCATCAGGGTCTGCAACATAACTGCTATATCCACCCCAAAATACTTTCTGGGGTTCCTTTACTATCTTAACTCCTTTGTCACTTAGTGATTTTATTAAATCGTCAACGTCCTTCTCGCTCCAAACATTATATGAAATAGTAAATCCTTTGAATCCATTACCAGTTGAATCGATAGTCGCATCTTTAGCTAATTCTTCTCTTGAATACAAAGCAATATGAATTCCGTTTAATTGGTACAAAATCAAGTTGTCATTACTCATTTCCGAACGTTTCCAACCGAATTTATTTTCATAAAAATCTATGGAAGTTTTTAAGTCATTTACCCCCAATGTCATAAAAGTTATTCTTTGTTCCATCTTAATATCATTTTTGTTTTGTCCAAAACTATTTGTTGTTATTAAAATTAATATGCTCAATAAACCGATGATTTTCATAAGTTTTATTTTAAGGTTTACATTTTTTGTCTGTCAAGCATCTCTTTTTGAACCGATTTACTTAATGAGGACAACACTAACTGATAGGACTGATTTATCATTTCTTTTAACACTTCATCAGGCACATCTCCATTCAAATCAACGGAGTTCCAATGGCTTTTATTCATATAATAGCCTGGTCTAATACATGAATATTGGTTTCTCAATGAGAGACCTAAAGATGGCTCACTTTTTAACGTGATTATATTCCGTCCGTCTTTGTCAACACATATGGCTGCAAACATTTTATCCATTATAAGGAATCTATGCCATTGCCATTCAGTTTTAAAGTCCCGTGTTACACTATTTTTGGTCATTAGATAATCTTCAATCCATTTATGTTTCATAAAATAGTCCGTTTAGAATTGCCTGTTTCACTGTGTGTGTATGCTTGCCGCTAACGGTGGTGGTATGAGGTCGTGGCGGTCAGACGAGAGTCTGAGTGTCCGACCGAAACTGGGGTTGGGACGAGATTCGACTTGTCGAATCCGCACTGCCCAGCCATGCCTTATACCACGTGTTAGCACTCGTATTTTTCTATATTTCATATTGGTAATGTCCAATTATTTTGTAGCTAAATAAACAGTCCTCAAGAACCTGTCCACCACCAATGTTATGAACCATTAAATATCGTTGTCCATCAGTTGATTTCAGTCTAGTTACGATTCCAATATGAGTTATTCCTCCTCCTAGGTTCCAACAAACAATATCTCCTGGTTGATAGTCTTGCGGATTGTCTGTAATTGTCATTACTGTACCATGTCTTGTGAAAAATGTCATTAAATTTGGAACTCGTCTATGGTCAATATTTTTGTCAGGATGTGATAGCCCCCAATTTTTAGGATACTTGTCAAAATCTAATTTCATGTCCTCATGAACTTCTTTTTGTAAGTCAATACCGAGTTTTCTGTAAGCTCTAATTACAACATCTGTACAAACTCCTTTGTCTGCAGGAACATCTCCATTTGGGTATGCTATTACTCTATATGTCGGGTCATAAGTGACTTTATGATGTGTCAGAACTAGTGCTGAGTCAGCAAGTCTTTGATAAAAATTTGTCTGTCCATTGGCAAGACCAAATGTCAGAAAAAAAATAAATATGAGTATGTGTTTCTTTTTCATAATATGAGTGCTAACGTATGTATATATCGCATATATATTTCGGCTTGCAATGTCTTGTAAACCTATGTTTTATATTTCAAAATTAAGTCTAACGGACTTTTTATTTTTGCAAGAGATTTAGTGCTCACGTGGGTGTAAATCTCTGTTGTTGTACAAGATTTAAATCTCGATATACTTCGGTCAGTTTTCATTTGTTGGTTGTTATGGCTCATCAAGTTAATAAAAAACTTCCTGAATTTGGTTCTCAGTTCCTTTACGGATTCCCATTTTCAATTATCATAATTTTAGTTCGCATACCGGGTCGGTACGTTCATCATCAAAAACCGACCATTCATCAAAAAAAAGTGAGAGAAGTTACTCCGGCATACCCTACTTTCGACAACGCCAAACATTTTTATGGCCGGCCTGTTTTAAGGTCTGAAATGGCAATGTGTTTCTACAAAGGACACGTCTTGTCGTAATTCGGTTCATGATCATCAGACCAGTCAATTCTACAACATGACGAATAACGCAAAATATACTTCTCAAATAACCACGGTTTCGCGAAGCCTGGTTTTTGCTTTGTTCTTTCTTACTTATTTTCCTGTACGGGCATTATCGGCTAATACTCATTGCGCTGAAAACGCATTGCCAAATCCGGTAGAAAAATCGAAAATGAAAGAACTGCCCTTGACTATTTTGCCCGTTACCGAGGATAACGGATTGCCAATGGTCTTTTTTATTTCGGGCGACGGAGGCTGGATTAAAACGGACAAGGCAGTCAGCAAACTGCTGAATGAACATGGAATGCCGGTGGTCGGCCTAAACGCGCTGAAATATTTCTGGAAAGGAAAAACACCGGACGGTTCGGCAGCTGAATTTTCAAAAATCATTAGCCATTACATGCAACACTGGAACCGCCATTCGTTTATTTTGGTAGGCTATTCGTTTGGGGCAAGTGTGGTGCCGTTTATTGCAACACGATTGAATGAGCAGCTGAAGAGCTCTCTTAAAGGTGTCTATTGTTTTTCGCCGGAAGAAAAAGGTAATTTTAAAATCAGGCTTTCCGACTTCCTGTACCGAAAATATGGAGGGAAATACAAGGTACTACCGGAATTAAAGAAGATTACCCGGGTTACGCCGGTTTGTGCTTTTGGGAAAGGGGAAGACAAAAATATCAGAAAGCATTTCTTACCGTCGTCGGGACTACGAATTGTCATACTTCCGGGCAAACACCATTATGACGACAAATTTGCGAGAGTAGCAAACGTTATTTTGAATGATTTTCAAGTCAACTAGCCTGAGTTCGGGATAAAATCCAGGCAAAACCGGATTCTGAATCTCGGCAACAAGTTGGTATTTATTCTTGCTGCCAGAACAGAACAACAGAATAAATACCAGCGGAGGAAGCGCCTCTATCAGCAGGCTTTTTTATTTTTTACCATCAATGGTTTGAATAGAACCATCTTTGTTGTATTTCAGCTCGGTTACCTTAACACTTCGCAACCAGGTTTTCCCGCCGGATAATCGGGCATCGTGATAAAACAAATACCACTTTCCTTTAAACTCGACAATTGATTGATGGGTGGTCCAACCGACCACCGGAGTCAAAATTACACCCTGATAGGTAAACGGTCCGTAAGGATTATCTCCGGTGGCGTAGCAAAGTTTGTGTGTATCGCCTGTTGAGTAGGTGAAATAGTATTTCCCGTTGTATTTGTACATCCAGGAAGCTTCAAAGAAACGACGGTCGTGATCTCCGGCCAACAGTGGCTTTCCGTTTTTATCCAGAATCTGTATCGTCTTCGGTGCTTCAGCAAATTGAAGCATATCGTCACTCATCCGTGCTACCTGGGGGCCTAACGCCGGTTTGTTATCGGCCGGCTCTTTACCGCACTCAATGGCTTTTCCATTACGGTAACGCTGCAGCTGTCCGCCCCAGATTCCACCAAAATACATGTAATATTTTCCATCGTCATCTTTGAATACGGCCGGGTCGATGCTAAAGCTGCCCCGGATGGGATCAGGCTCTGCTTTAAACGGACCTTCTGGTTTGTCACTGACTGCAACACCTATCCGAAAAATGTCGGTCTTGTCTTTAGCAGGAAAATAGAGATAGTATTTTCCGTCTTTTTCTGCCGCATCAGGAGCCCACATTTGACGTCCCACCCACGGAACACTATCCTCATCAAGAACGACTCCGTGATCGGTAACCTTTCCGTCGATGTTATCCATTGAGAACACGTGGTAATCGCGCATGGCGAAATGATCGCCGTTGTCATCTTGCGGAATGCCGGCATCGATATCATGCGAAGGATAAACATAGAGTTTTCCGTTAAAAACATGGGCCGATGGATCGGCGATGTAGATATCTTTTACCAAATACCGGGTTCCCCCCTCACTTACTTTCTTATCAGATTGCTCTGACTTATGCCCGTTGCTGAACGCCATCAAAACAAGTGATGTTGCGACAACCGCAAACGCCATTCCCTGTAATACGTATTTTTTCATCTAGTTAATTATTTATTCTGGTGCATTGTTTATTGGTTTTGGGCTATATCTGTTTTCTTATTTTAATCTGGCACTTTCCGGTGGGCCAAGATAAGATGCTTTTTCTCCACCGGCATCCACAACGATTTTCTGAAGTACGACTGCCGGATTAATCATCCAGACTTTCAGCGTATGCTTACCCGGACGCTCAACCGGTAAACTGACTTGTTGTATGTTGATCTCGTTGCTAACCCAGCTGGCCCATTTCCGGTAATTTTCGTCTTTGTTCATGTTAATGACAACGGGCTTCTGATTGTCAAATGAGACGGCCACCTGCAATCCATTATCATTGTAGAAATTCAGCGTAGGCGAAAGATACAGGTTCACTTTCGCTGTGCCGGCTTGGTACAGGTACATGTCGTATTCCATATGCGGACAATCCGAGCCGGGTGTTTGCTTATTTGCCGTTACCGGGAAAGGAGACATGGCAGAAAGTGTTCGTCCCAAACCGGGTATTTCTTCCCATTGAATTCCGTTGGCCGGAATATTCCGGGTATAATGTGCGGCCTCCATAGAAACATAACCGTTACTTTCTACAAACCCGTTAAAAGTCTTTGGGTTGGGTTGAGTCAGATGCTCGACGACTGCATTCACGGTAATTGTTTTGCCCCCTTCCTGTTGTATTTCGACCGCTACCGTGTGTTTACCTTCCGGGACTTTGTTCCAGTCGGCCGACAGCCAAATCCGCTGGTTCTGTTGAACGGTACCGCTTTCCGGCTCTGCTTTCAGCCAGGGTTCTGCTGATGTAATCTTGTATTTGACAGACTCTTTTCCACGGTTAAACACATCGATGTAAACCGGTTTCCGGTTGAAATTATCCATCTCCTGAAGTTCAGCGGCAAAAGTTCCTTCCGTCAGGAATGTGTCTGTCCCTTGTATCGCTACTCCCATTTGTGCCTTTTCGGGAATCGTAAGTTTATCCAGTTTCGGCATGCGATTGTACTTCGGCTCCTGCCAGTAAGTGTAGCCAATGTGCGTCTGAGCCATCATATGATTCCATTTGCCGTCGGCCAACTTGGTATGATAGTAAACCGTTATCAGCGAATCCTTCTCAAAACGCGCCTTGACGGAGTCGCCCCAGTCGTTGGTCATAGCGCTTCCCCGTTGAAAAGCCTGGTGGTTTTTCGCGGCAGCGTAATACAAGGCATTCAAATTGGCACATGCTGTAATCGGGTGCAGTACCAACTCGTAATAAGCATCTTTGTATTTCGCCGGCATTTTATGACCCAATTCTTCAGCCTCCCGGGCCAGTTGATTATACTCATTCACCACCCGCTCATACTCCTGGTAATGATTCAGGCTATAGGTTTTAGGCGACAGTAATTCCGGTTTCCGACGTCCGTTGTATTTCGCGTACAACTGGAGCATCCGGCCAATTTCGTTGGCATGTTCGGTGCCAAATTGCTGAGCAGCCCATTCGGTTGTATATTCCGGTAACTTCTCTTTCGGCATGGCATCAGGGTTCCATGCATAATCCAGGAAGAAGGAAATGGGCAGTTCCATCGGTTTGAGGTCCCCCACGTTCACCAGCCAAATGCGATCGACACCGTGTTTGTATGCCAGGTGCATCTGTTCCCACACCCGTGGCAGCGGATTGGTGTTTAACCATTTGTAGTTACGCGGTCCGCCCACATAATCGAAATGGTAGTAAATACCATAACCACCGGAACGCGGTTTGGCATCCGGTTTGGGTAATTTGCGGATATTACCCCAGTTATCATCGCACAACAACAAAGTCACGTCATCGGGTACGCGCATCCCCTGATCGTAATAAGCCTGCACTTCCTTATAAAGCGCCCACAACTGAGGCGTTTCTTTAGCCGGTTTACCGGTTACTTGTTCTATGATTTTCCGTTGGTCAGCTACAATTCGCTCCAGCAGGGCAATGTTGGTCTTGTCCCCCATCGCTTCGTCACCGTCGCCACGCATACCGACCGTGACAATACTTTCGTGATGGTCCATCCGCTCAATGCCTTTGGTCCAGAAGGTATCCAGCACTGCCTTACTCTTGGTATAATCCCAGGGGATGCCTTTCTTCCGGTAGGGAGCCCACTCGGCATGAGCCCGCATCATGGGTTCGTGGTGCGAAGTTCCCATCACGATTCCCATCTCGTCGGCGAGTTTCGGATTTTCCGGGTCATCACTGTTGAAGCTGGCCCACCACATCGCCGGCCACATGTAGTTGCCTCGCAGGCGCAGCAGTAATTCAAATACCTTTTCATAGAACTTATGATTGAAACCGCCGTAATTGGCCACAGCCCAACGTCCCAATGCCGGCTCTTCGTCATTGAGAAAGATTCCCCGGTATTTTACTGTCGGCGAATCGACCAAATAACGGCCCGGCTTTACGTAGAGCGATGTGCGCAACGGAACCGGTAGATCAGCCCACCAATTCCACGGCGATACACCCATGTTCCGCGACAAATCGAACAAACCGTAAATGGTTCCCCGCTTGTCGCTTCCGGCGATGACCAACGCCTTCTTCACACCCGGGAAAGGATTGTCGACAACCTGGGTGACAGTTGCTTCCCATTTGCCTTTGATATCGGAAACATCGATTTTGTGCTGATCGATGAGTTGCTGAATCAACGAACTCTTTCCAACCGTACCCGCCAGAATAATCTCCTGTGCCTTCGGAATATCTCCGACTACCAGCAAGGGCTTTTTCTGCGTTACTTTTTGCAAGTCGTTCTGAACAAAGCCCGCAATGAGCTTCACGCCTTTATAATCACCGCTGCCAATAACGATAGGAGCTGTTTTGCTATCCTCCGCAAGCGCAAATCCGTTATCAACTTCAGTCGTGCTAATGTAATTGTGAGTGGGTTGATTATCCCCTTCCGGGGCAACCTGCGACTGACACGATTGCATCACAAACCCAAGAGTAAACAAAAACACCCAAAGGCTCCTGCTCAATATTTTTTTTGTTCTTCTGATTTCCTCCATGATAATATATTCAGTAGCCAATCCACTAGTTCTCCAACACCATCCTTGTGATAATAGAACTGTTTACATCCGACCTCAATATTTGTACTATTTAGTCTCTTTACTCATCCATGAATCTGTCCGGAACGGAGCTACAGGCAGGCCTTCTTTGGTATACAGGTTCACTCCTTCCGGGTTATCAGCCCAGGCGTAACGCACAGCAACCGGATGTTCAATTTTGTTACTGTAAACAGCCACTTTGTTCTTGCCGATGATTTTGGCTTTCGCCCAAACAAAATGTTTGTCCTTTCCAGCAATCGAGAACTGTTTCAACTCTCCGCCTCCTTTCACGGTCAGTCCATCTCCAACCTGATCGAAAGTAATGACGATACGATTTCCCTCTACCTTCATCGATTGATACAAAGGGCTCAAATACTTAGCGTTCTTTTTTCCATAAGCCACTTTCTGAGCTAGCCACACCAGTCGATTCCCCACATCTTTCTTATCCAACGGATGAATATCATTCCATTCTCCCAGGTCGATGGTAACAGCCAACCCTGTATTAGGTAAACTAAGCGCTTTCATCTGCGATTCCCGCAACAATGCCCAGTTGCTTTCCGATGGTTTCGCTTGTGATTTCATGAAGTTGGGTAGCTGTACAACCAAAAACGGGAAATTTCCTTCGTTCCAGTAATGACGCCAACTCGCAATCATATCTTTTAGCAGATACCGATACTCTACCGGACGATCAGCATTGGATTCCCCCTGGTACCATACAGCCCCCTTAATGCGATAATTTTCCAGGGGAGCAATCATGGCGTTGTATAACCCCGTGGGTTTCCATCGAATAAACGTCGGACCAGCCAACGGCTTCATCGTGGTTCCCAGCCGGTATTTCCAAGGGCCTTTCAGATCGATTGTCGTTTTACCATCAGATATCTGGTAAGGCTTATCCGGTACAAAACCTCCACGACCGGCATTGCTGATAACGCGCACAACAATGGAATTTTTGCCGGCCTTTAAAACATGAGCCGGTATTTCATATCGGCGCGGTGGATATTGATAGCTGGTCGTTCCAACAAACGTCCCGTTTACGAACACCGAATCGGCGTCCACTATACGCCCCATTAAAAGTTTAGCCGGCTTACCAGCCATTGCAGCGGGAACATCAATTACTTTTCGGAACCAAACTACGCCGTTTACTTTACCGAGCGGCGTGTCCGCCCAAAAACCCGGTAAGTCCATCGTAGCCCAGCTGGATGTATTCAGGTCTGGATTACGCCACGTTTTCGAAGGATTTTGGTATCCCAAATCTTTTGCCTGTAATTCGCTGTACCAATTATGAGAGCGTGCCTGGTCGGCTTTTTGAATACTATCTCTAAGACTTTGACTCTGGAAACGAAGCGCTTCATGGTAATATTTCGGAAACTTCTTTAACGTTTTTAAATCAATCCAGGCTTCCACCGGCGAACCACCAAGCGCTGAATTGATGATACCTACCGGAACTTGTAAAGAATCGTAAAGCGCTTTGGCAAAAAAGTAGGACACCGCTGAAAAATCAAGGATATTAGATGGACTTGGCGATATCCACCTACCCGATTTTAACTTGCTTTGCGGAGCCTGAAAATTGTACGTTTTCGGAACAGCAAAATAACGGATGGACTTGTTCCCTGCATTTTTAATTTCTTCCGGATATAACGGGCTCACTCTCTCCATTGTAATTTCCATATTGGATTGTCCGGAACAAAGCCAAACATCGCCAACCAGAATATTTTTGATGGTAATCGTGTTCTCACCTGTAATCGTCATATCGTACGGTCCTCCAGCTTTGAGCGGGGGCAAAACGATATTCCATTTACCGGAAGCATCTGCTTCGGTTTGATAAGTTTTCCCGATAAACTGAACTGCTATCTTTTCATTGGCACCAGCCCAGCCCCAGATTTTTACATCGGACTGTCGCTGCAAAACCATCCCGTCGCTAATGAGCTTTGGTAATTTTACTTCTGCTTTTCCCGAAAGGGCAATAGAAAGGAATATGAATAAAAGGATGAATTTACTTCGTTTCATGGATGCAATTTTAATTCACTTTACTAAAAACAAAAATGGATAAGCGAATTACCCATATCCAGAAATACCTTAAAACCGGTATTCAAAATGTTTTTCCTTAGGGGCACATACGGAGAGCCAGCTTATAGAGTTTCTTCTTAGTTAAGAGGGAGTTGATTTCCAACTCCCTCTTAAAATAACTAATCCAAAAATATAAATCTATTACTCTTTTAGTAGCCTGGATTTTGGTAGGCTGTTTTCTCTGCCTCCGCATTCCCCATCAAATCGATCTGCCCTTGTGGAATAGGGCGCAAATTATAATAATCCTTGATATCGCGGGTTATCATATCCACGCCATTAAGAGAATAAGTACCTGCGCGGTCAACCCATTTTCCTGTTCGCTTCAAATCAAACCAGCGCATTTGCTCTCCGCAAAGTTCCCGGGAACGTTCATCCAGAATATAATCCATCGTTATGGTACCTGGTGTTGCGTCTATCATATCCTGCACATGTCCTGCGGTCGCCGCCCGCTTACGCAATATCAGGATATAGTCGTAAGCCTTACTGTTTTCTCCTAAATTAAACGCTGCTTCTGCTGCGACCAAATAAGTTTCTGACAATTTTGCCAACAGAAACGGTCGACCAGACGCATCGTTTGGATCCTGCCTGTTTGGATCGAAGAACTTCTTCAAAGCAGGGAAAATAGTCCTGTCCATTTGGCTTGGTGTCCAAATACGGTAATTTTTACTGGCCCGGTAGGCATCCGAAACTTCATGAGTAAGCATAACAAATGCCGTATCACCATAATTAATTGGCTGGTTAAGTAAACCATTAGGTGTTACGTCCGGATTATTATTGAGCCATACAGTTTGAAAACTGGCATCAAAACGAGAATCGGCGGCCTTATTGGAAAAAACATTTGCCAGCAAACCATAAGTAGCCCGAAAACGTACCCACGGACGTGAATACGCTGTCGTTCTTATCAGAAATCCGACGTCACCATCCCGGCCCAGGTTGAACTGCTGATAATTCGGGACATAATATGACAAAGAACGGTCGTCTTTATTAGCCGGACCTGATCCCCATCCGGCAGCTGTCTCATTAAACGCATATTCTTCGGTATGCTCACAGGTAAACAGGATTTCACTATTTCTTTCATTTCCCGGAGCAATCACATCTGAATAGTTATCGAGCAGAGCCACCCCGTACGAATTAACGGAGTATGGATCGGATGGGTTCAGCAACTTCTCAGCCTCATTCAATGCCAATTGGTTATCTCCATGAGTTAAGTAAACCTTTGCCAGGTAATGAATAGCTGTCGCCTTAAATGCACATCCGGGAAGTCTTGCACTTTCAGGCAAATTATCTTCGGCATATTTCAGATCTGCAATAATAGCAGCATATACCTCTTCCTGTGTATTCCGTTTTGAAAGCGTGCTGGGATTCGTATTAAACTTCAACTCCCCGGAACCCAAATCAAGCGGTACTCCACCAAACATCTGAACCATTTTAAAATAATAATAGCCACGAAGGAAATGTGCTTCAGCAATCATTGCATCACTTAAACCGGCTTCCGTACCAAATTCAATAACACCATTGCAGGTATTAATGAAAGAGAAAGGATAATTCCAAAAAACATTGATACCTCCGGTTGCCGGAGTTATTCCCGTTCCTCCATTGTCCGGCGTCATATCCAGTTCTTTCGAGCCACCACTTGCCGCTGAGGTAAATTCGTCTGTCCCCATTTCGGTACTACCCATGGTCGCCTCTGTTCCTGAGATATAGCGCAAACCATCGTAGGCCGCAGTAAGACCGTCTTTCAGTCCTGACTCCGTTTTAAACAAATCCGGCGTTAGGACAGAGCGAGGTTGTTCATCCAATATTTTTGTACATGAAGCCAACAGAAGCAGCGACATGACTGTAAGGATATTTAATATATTTCGTTTCATAATTTCTTATCATTTTAACGATTAGAATTTCATACTCAGCCCAATTATAAAATTACGTGTTGGAGGTGTATTGGCTCCTATCGTCAACTGACGTGCCTGAATACCACTATTCTTAGTAAGAGTTTCATTTGCTCCCTGTCCACCACTACCTGTCGGTTCCGGATCTAATCCTCCGGCATCCATGTAGGGAGAAAACAGAACAAAAGGATTTTCACAAGTGAAATAGACTCGGGCATCTTTACATCCGATTTTCGAAAGAAGACTTTTGTCGAAAGTATACCCCAATGAAATCGTTCGGAATTTCCAGTATGAAGCATCGAAATATCCAAGCGTCGAACCAAAGTCATTTACATCGGCTGTATTCTGGTTTCCGGGTTCCGGATAAGTTCCGGATGTGTGTTCCGGTGTCCAATAATCTACTCTTATTGAATTGCGTCTCCCGTTGTTGGTACTTAAATAGCTCTGAGGCATGTAAATCGAACTAATCAACATCCCCCCTGACTTAAAGAAACTGACAATAGATAGGTCAAAATTCTTGTAGTAAAAACGGGTAGAGAAACCTCCGGCAAAATCAGGCTCAAAAGAACCTAGAATTGTCCTATCTTCATCAGCACTGATTTTACCATCATCATTTAGGTCAGCCACTTTTATTTGCCCGGCCGGACGCCCCAAATAGGGTGCTTCATTTTCCTGAATAATACCTAACTTCTTATAATCGTAGATAACATTAATCGGATGGCCAACAAACAAGCCGTTTCCAATATCCTCACTCACACCACTGTTAAGTGATAACAGTTTATTTCGGTTCGCATAAATATTGAAATCGACATCCCATCCAAAGCTACCTTTTTCTGCAGGCTTAATAATCTGGGCTGAAAGAGATAATTCAAATCCTTTATTCCGGGTTTCTCCAACATTTTGCCACATCGGATTGGACACACCGGCACTTTGCGGAAGGTTCACTTTAACCAACACATCTTTGGTCTTCTGATAGTAATAATCAAAATAGCCGGACAAACGATTGTTGAACAAACTGAAATCTAAACCGCCATTATAACTTTGCGTATATTCCCAACCAAGATTACTGTTTGGAAGGGTTGACACATAATAGCCGTACATGTTATTACTTCCAAAGTTGTATGGCACCTGTGCCAATTCTCCTTTCGTTGCATAAGGTGAGATGGCCTGGTTCGAAGTCTGTCCATAACCAAATCGCAGCTTTAACTGGTTGATCGATTTTACATCTTTTAAAAATGATTCTTTGTTTATATTCCAACCTGCTGAAAGAGCCGGATAATTATGCCACTGATGCCCCGGTGCCAGGACTGAAGCGCCGTCTGTGCGAAAAGTCAATGTCACCATATAACGATCATCGTAAGCATATTGTGCTCTGGCCATATATGACAATAATCCTCGCTTGTGGTAATTCTGGTCGTCTGCAACAATGTTTTTTGCCCCGTTGGCAAGCCCCAGGTTATAATAAAAAAGATAATCGGCTGGCAAGTCATCAGCGCTCATCCGCGACTCTACATATTCCGATTCCTCGGCCGAATACATCGCCGTCACATTTAAACGATGCTTTTCAGCAAAAACTTTGTCATAATACAACAAGTTCTCTATGGTCCAAACAGTATTTCGAACGTTCTGAACCGTCGCTGATGATACTGAACCGTTTTTGAATGGAGTATCCGAACCAAAATAATTACCATAATCGTCGTGAGAATAACTCAGTCCTAAATTAATCCTGTATCTCAACGAATTTGTAAATTTAATTTCTCCGTAAAGCGAATTAAATGAAGCAAATCTCTTTCTCCTTTCCTGCCATAAGTCCGAATTTTTAATCAACAAAGGATTGTAATACGTGTCAATCCAACCTTCTGTTGGAATCTGCCGAATACTCCCATCATCATTGTAAGCCGGCAACAGAGGAGACAACGTAATGATATTGTTCATCAACCCCTTCCCTTCGTCGGTAAAACCTTCTCCATCTGTTATCCCAAATGAATTCTGCGAACTTAAACCGATTTTAACAAACTGACCAATCTGCTGATCAATTGCTGTTCGCAGAGAATAACGAGTATACTTTTGTCCGGGTAATACGGCAGTTTCGTCATAATAGCCGGCACCAAGAGAATAGGCTCCTTTGTTTGTTCCGGCAGACACACTAACATCCTGACTTGTCACCACTGCATTCTGATACATCAAATCCTGCCAGTCGGTATATGACTTTGATGCAATGGAAGCTTGTTCCAGTGCAGTGTAGTTATCTTTGTAATCGGGATTTAACGTCGCGTGTCGAAAAGCCTGAAACTCTTCACCGTTATATACAGGATATTTTTTAGCTACAGTTTTTACACCATAATAGCCATTGTATGATACAGTCGGTTTTTCAGCCACTCGCCCTCTGTAAGTTGTTATCAGGATCACGCCGTTAGCACCGCGGGAACCATAAATGGCAGTTGAAGAAGCATCTTTCAGAATATCGATGCTTTTTATATCACTTGGAGAGATATCATTTAAAGACCCGGCAAATGGAATTCCATCGACAACAATCAACGGATCATTTGTAGCATTGATGGAACGAACGCCCCGAATACGGATTTGCATGTCGGATCCGGGCCGTGTTGATGTCTGCGATATTTGTATACCTGGTAAACGTCCCTGAAGCGCTTTCGTTGCACTAACTGAAGGAACTTCCTTTATTACTTCTGCGTTGGCCGAGACTATCGAACCGCTGACATCCAGCTTCTTCATAGTACCATATCCAACGACGACGACTTCGTTCAGTCCCACATTGGATTCCGTCATGGTAATATCAACTTGAGAACGACCATTGATAGCAACCTCCTGAGGTTCCATTCCCACAAATGAAAATACAAGAGTTTGTGCACTTTCAGGTATCGATAGCGTATAATTTCCGTCAGGATCGGTTATCGTGCCCATTGTCGTGCCTTTTACCACGATGGAGACTCCGGGAATTGGTTTACCATCTTTATCTGTGACCTTTCCTTTAATCTCCTGATTCTTTTGTGTGACAGGCTTAGGCTTCTTTACATCGGCAGGCTTTTCTGCTTTCTTGATAATCACGGTCCTGTCATCTATTTCGTAGGTAAAACCATACGGAACCAATATTTTGTTGAGAATATCCTCTACTCGCTCACCGTTAACATTAACGTTTTGCGTCGGAATATCCTTCAATAAATCAGACCGATATAGAAATCGAAACTCTGTCTGCTCTTCAATATTCTTAAGAATATCTTCAACAGTAGCATTCTCCAGTTTAACCTGAATACTTGTCTCTTGTGAATAAACACTTGCAGTTACACTGCCTAGTGTAAGGATGAGAAATACAAACGTAATTCCCACATTGAGCAAGACTCTTCTTAACCTGCAACGAATCGCAGGTATACTTCGGTTTTTTTTCATAGATTTGAATTTGTTTAGATAATTAATTTTTAATTACTCACCACTGGTGACCTGCGGGAAGTGTTTGCACCATTTCCCGCTTTTTTTATTCTATTGTTACCAGGTTGCCTTTAATGATAAATTTTACTTCGTCCGTTTTTTCAATCATATTCAACATACCTGCAAAATCGGAGTACCGCTCCAGATTTCCTGTAAATTGAATGTCTTTTGCCCGTTGATTTGAAAAAATGACCTGAACATCGTACCACCTTGATAAGGTGTGCATTATATCACCCAGTCGCTCATCTTTAAAAATAAATCGTCCGTTTTTCCATGCAACATAACGAGACGGATCGACTGCCCGTATAGAAATTTGCCTATCTAGCCGACTTATACTACTTTGCTCGTTAGGCACAAGCGAACGCTCCACTGACGGATTATCTTTCAATGCAACATTCACATGCCCTTCAACCAACGTAGTGTAAGTAAGCGAATCTTCCGGGTAAGATGAGATATTGAACTTGGTTCCCAAAACTGTTACTATTTGTGTGCCGGAAACAACCCTGAAAGGTTTGTGCTTATTTTTTGTCACTTCGAAATATGCCTCTCCGGTTAATTCAATCCGTCTTTCGTCCCCCAAAAATTTTACTGGATAGCGTAATGTACTTTCTGAATTCAGCCAGACTTTGGTACCATCGGCTAACACCAGATAGTATTCTCCTCCTCTTGGAACTTTTAACGTATTGAAGCATAATTTTTCATTGGATTTTGTGGCAGCAGTATACTCCAGTTTATTTCCTGTGTTTTTAAGAGAAGCTCCGTTTTCTTTTATCTGAAAAGTATCATTTTCTGCCAGGTTAAGAGTCTTCCCGTTATCCAGAATCAGCACTGCTTTTTTACTACCTGGACGGATAGCATTCTCATTTCCTACAATCGGAGCTTCCATTTGACTGGGTTGCTTATCGTGGAATAAAACGAAAGCTATAACCAATGAAGCAGCAACAGATGCTATCGCGATCAATCGACCGAACGTCCCTGATTTTCGGGGTGCGATCCGTTGTTCCACGCTTCTCCATGCAGTATCTGTTTCTTCTGGCAAGGTATTTTGCGTAAAATCTTGTTTATAATAACGATTTAGATTTTCATAGTAACGCTGATGCCCTTCAGCTTCCAGCAACCACTTTTCAAGCTCCTCTTTTTCTTTTGGGGTTGCCTGATTGTGAAGAGCTTTCCAAATAATCTTAATATCAATGAAGTCGCCGTTCTTATCCATTTTTCAGAAATCTTTACTCTTTTAGACACGGTTATCAGAAAAATGGGTGACAACAATTACAGAAAAAAATTGATTGAAGTACTTTCACTTAGCTTTCTCTTCAGCTTTTTGCGGGCACGCAAAAGTTGTGTTTTAATCGTATTGGGAGAGATTCTTTTAATATTGGCAATTTCTTTTATATCCAAACCTTTAAGATATTTCAATTTAAAAATGTCAAGCATCTCTTTGGGTAATGATTCGATGGCTTGCTGAATACAATCAACTATCTCATCATCTTGCAAAAACAACTGATCGTCACAACTAAGGCTGGCCTCCAAAAAAAGTAGATTGTGCTTATCTTTTACTTTTAAATCGCGTAAATGGTTCAAGCATCTGTTTCGTATCGATTGATAGAAATAGGAACGGATAGAAGTTTGAACATTCAGATGACGCCCGCTCTCCCATAAATACGCAAAGAAATTCTGCACGATATCTTCGCTAATAGTTTTGTCAAACACAAATTTACCAGCAAATCGAACCAAGCCGGGATAGTAGTCACGGAACAGCGCCTCAAATACTTTGCTGTTACGTTTTCTTATTTCATTAAGCAGTATTTTATCTTCAATTTTCATCAATTTAGATGAGTAGTTAGGTTTAGTAATTTCCGCTCTATAAAAAAAATTTCCTATTCTATTATAACCACTTTTATTATCTCAACTAAACTTATCACTTAAATTTAACTTTGACAAGTTAGTAAAAGCAATTATTATTTACGTACTTTGTACGCAAAGTATATATTTTTTTCTGATGAACGAAATCTTGCCTAACATTTCCATCGATAATGCCATTTTTGGCTTTGCTAACGGAGAACTTAAGATACTGTTAATCAAGAGGGACAAGCAACCCGAATTTGACCGATGGTCGCTTCCTGGTGGTTATGTTTACTGCAATGAAAACATGGATGATGCTTCCAGAAGGTTGCTGCAGGAATTAACCGGTATGTCCAACCTGTTTTTATCGCGGGTAGACGTATTTGGAGATACAGACCGATATCCCGATCGTCGGGTCATTTCTGTTTTGTATTGTGCCTTGGTGAAACCGGAACAGTTTGAATTACTTGCTGGTGCACACGCCAAAAAGGTCAAATGGTTTAAAGTAAAAGGAATTAAAAAACTACCGTTTGACCATAATGAGATGATCGATACAGCGCTGAGCTGGCTAAGAGACGAAATATGGAGAAAGCCAGTCCTTATCAATCTCCTCCCGGAGAAGTTTCCACTCAACCAAATGCACGATCTGTTTCAGACATTTCTTCATGAAACGATCGACAACCGAAACTTCAGGAAGAAAGTGATTTCACAGGAACTGGTGGAGCGGCTGAATGAAAAAACCAAAGGGGGAAAACAACGGCCGGCATACCTATACCGGTTGAAAAGGAAGTAAAAATCAATTACATCTGCATTACATAAATCGACACAAAATATAATAGTACAATGTTTGATATTAATGGAAAAGTTGCAGTCGTTACCGGAGGTGGCGGTGTTTTGGGAGGCAGTATTGCCCGCAGTTTGATTGAAGCAGGTGCGAAAGTAGCCATCCTCGATATCCGGGAAGAACAAATTAACAACCGGGTTAAGGAACTGGAGCAACTGGGCGGCGAAGCAATGGGAATTGTCGGTAGTGTACTCGACATGGAGGAACTGCGGCTAGCGCGCGAAACTCTCATAAAGAAATGGGGCAAAGTAGATATCCTGATCAATGCAGCCGGTGGTAATATGCCGGGCGCTACTTTAACGGAAGACCAAACGGTTTTTGACATGAAAATTGAGGACTTTCAGAAGGTGACCGACCTCAATTTAAACGGAACCATCTACCCTTGCCTGATTTTTGGTGAAGCAATGGCGCAGCAAGGCTCAGGCAGCATTGTCACTGTTTCATCGATGGCCACCTATTCTGCCATTACACGCGTGCCCGGATATTCGGTAGCTAAAACGGGTATCAACATTTTCACACAGTGGATGGCCATGGAGATGGCAACGAAATTCAGCGAAAAAATCCGTGTAAATGCCATTGCTCCCGGATTCTTCATCGGCGACCAGAACCGTAATGTGCTTATCAATCCCGATGGTTCTTACACCGAGCGTAGTAAAAAAGTAATCGGGCGAACCCCGATGGGGCGCTTTGGTGATATCAAGGAACTAAATGGCGCCGTGCAGTTTTTATGCTCCGATGCCGCTTCTTTCATTACGGGAGTTATTCTGCCGGTCGATGGTGGATTCAGTTCATTCAGCGGAGTTTAACTTACAAAACAAAAAAGGCACAACATGGCTCTGGAAAAAACATGGCGATGGTTTGGTGAGAAAGATCCCATCAGGTTGGAGCAGCTGGCCCAAATTGGAGTGGAAGGCGTCATAACAGCTCTTCACCATATTCCTAACGGCGAAGTTTGGCCCAAAGAGGAAATTCTAAAGGTGAAGAATGCCATCGAAGCGCACGGCATGCACTGGAGTGTTGTGGAAAGTCTTCCCGTAAGCGAAGGAATCAAGATCCAGTCTGAAGACCGACCGAGATTAATTGCAAACTATCAGCAGTCGGTCCGTAATCTGGGCGAATGCGGAATCGATACCATCTGCTATAATTTTATGCCGGTGCTCGATTGGGCCCGGACCGACCTCCATTACCAACTTCCCAACGGTGCTGAGTCGATGCATTTCGACTTCCCCACCTTCGTGGCATTCGATGTCCTCATATTGAAACGCCCGGGCGCTGAAGCTGACTATCCCAGGGAACTGGTTGAAAAAGCCCGAACGGTATTCAATAATATGACTGAAGAAGAAGCAGAGGAGCTGGCTTATAATATTATTGTGGTAACGCAGGGATTTATCGACGGAGTGATTGATGGTTCGGTTCCCGACCCGAAAGCGTTGTTCCTGGAGTTTATCGACCGTTACAAAGACATTGACAAAGCGAAACTGCGGGAAAACCTGAAGGCCTTTCTCGACGATGTAATTCCCGTTGCTGAGGAAGCGGGTGTTCGCCTGGCTATTCACCCGGATGATCCTCCTTTCCCCGTTTTGGGACTTCCGCGGATTATCGGGCAATTGGAAGACTACGAGTGGTTATTTGAAGCAAATCAATCACCGAATAACGGCATCACTTTTTGTGCCGGTTCCCTTTCGGCAAGAAGAGAAAACAATCTGGCTGAAATCATTGAAAAGACCCGTGAGCGAATCCACTTTGTCCACTTGCGGAACACGCAAATGCTGGAAGACGGAAGCTTTTATGAATCCGGTCATCTAACCGGTACGCAAGATATGGTTCCGCTGGTGACGGCGTTATTGCAGGAGCAAAAAAGAAGAATCGAAGCTGGCCGCGCCGATTTCAAAATGCCGGTAAGACCTGATCACGGACTCAAACTTCTCGATGATTTCAATCACCCGTACAATCCGGGTTATCCACTAATCGGAAGGCTGAAAGGTCTGGCAGAACTCGACGGCATCATGACGGCGATTGACTATGCTTTATCCCAACAAGGATAAAGAACACACTCCTTAACGAGCAACAAAGAAGCTCTGCACTGACATTGATGAGCTTCTCTTTATCAACCAAATGAATAATAAATCGAGACCAATGAAACGACTTATTCTTATCATGGCTGTCCTGCTAACAACAGGCACGACGGCTATATCACAAAATAAAACTACTGCATCAAAATCGTGGGTGGGAACCTGGGCCACGGCGCCTCAACTTGTGGAACCACGCAACATGCCCCCGGCCCCCGGATTAACAAACAGTACCTTGCGTCAGGTGGTTTGTGTTTCCATTGGTGGAAAGCAACTGCAGTTCCGGTTTTCCAATAGATTCAGCAAAAGTCCTGTTACCATGAAAACAGTCCACATCGCTGTTTCGAAAGGCGGAAGTGAAATTGAGCCGTCTACCTCTAAAGAATTAACCTTCAACGGACAACCGGATGTCACAATGGAGCCGGGAAAAGCGGTTATTTCTGACCCGATTTCATTTAATCTGAAGCCAAGAATGCTGGTTGCCATTACAATTTCATTTGGAGAAACATCACCCGACGTAACCGGACATCCGGGGTCACGCACGACTTCGTATTTGCTCGCAGGCGACCAGTCCTCCCCTGATGCTGATTTCTCGCAAGCCGTCAAAACTGACCACTGGTATGTAATTAATGGCATTGATCTGATGGCCCAAAAACGGGCAGCAGCCATCGCGATTCTCGGGAACTCCATCACCGACGGACGCGGTTCAGGCACGAATAAACAGGACCGCTGGCCCGACGAACTGGCTCTGCGCCTGTTGAAGAACAAGCGGACCCGGGACATTGGCGTACTGAACATGGGAATTGGAGGCAACTGCGTACTTCACGGCGGTCTCGGCCCCACGGCTCTCAGCCGGTTTAACCGCGACATTCTCAAACAGCACGGGGTGCGCTGGCTAATCATCTTCGAAGGGGTTAACGATATAGGAGGAACGCCCGACAAAGAAGCTGCTGACAAAGTAGCGCAAGGCCTCATCGCCGCTTATGATAAAATGATTGATGAGGCACATGCAAAGGGAATCAAAGTGTACGGAGGAACCATTACTCCCATCAAGAAGTCGTTCTATTACAAAGATTACCGCGAAACGGCCCGACAAACCGTGAATAAATGGATTCGTACCAGCGGCCATTTCGATGCTGTGATTGATTTTGACAAAGCCATGCGAAACCCGAAAGATACGTTAACTCTTCGGCCGGAAGCACAGTCAGGCGACTACCTGCACCCTAATGAGCTGGGGTATCGCATCATGGCCGGTGCCATCGACCTTTCGCTGTTTAAATAGAACGGCACTTTTTTATCGTTACATGACACCGTAAAAAATCTACAGACCCAATAGCTAAGCATAAAAAATAAACCGATGAAAGGAACAAACTACGCAATCAAACCGAATATTCCGTATCGAATAGCCTCATTGCTGGTGGCCATTTTATTTTTAGGCATCAATCATTCATTTGCCGGAAATACCGGTGATGGTCATCCCGATGCTGCAATTTTACCTGTAAAATCAAGGAATTTGCTGAAAGAAGCCGGCTATCAACAATCGGCGATCGATAAAAAGATAGCTCAAACCTATAACCAACTCTTCCACGGCCCCAACCGTATCTATTTTGAGGTGGGCGATTCGATGGCTTATATTTCCGACCTGAAGAATCAAGATGTTCGCACCGAAGGCATGTCATACGGAATGATGATTGCCGTTCAGTTGAACAAAAAAGACGTTTTCGACCGGATTTGGCGTTTCTCGAAGCACTATCTTCAGCATCAATCCGGACCACGGAAAGAGTATTTCGCCTGGAGTTTCAATCCCAAAACCATGAAACGGAATTCCGAAGGTTCGGCATCGGACGGTGAACTGTACTATGTCACCACGTTGTTGTTTGCATCGAACCGGTGGGGAAACGATACCGGCATTAACTATTATGCCGAAGCCAGAAAGATACTGGATGCCATGTGGCAGAAAGATGGCACCGGAAATATTTACCATCTCATCAATGTGAAGCACAAGCTGATTTCGTTTGTGCCTGAAGGTGTCGGCTATCGCTGGACCGATCCGTCATACAACGTGCCAGCCTTTTTCGAAGTCTGGGCACAATATGCCCAAGACGGGCACGCACAGTTCTACCGCGATTGTGCCGACTCTGCCCGCGTATTTCTTCACCGCGCATGTAATCCGAAGACAGGTTTAAATACCGATTATACCAATTTTGACGGCACACCGCATTCCACTCCCTGGATGCCCGCAGCGTTCCGCTACGATTCATGGCGGGTTCCGATGAACATTGCGATGGATTACGTGTGGTTTGGGAAGGACAAAAAATGGCAGGAAGCTTACGCCGAAAAGTTTCAAAACTTCCTGCGCTCACGCGGAATCAACTCATTCAAGGATCAGTTCAACCCGGATGGTTCGAAACCAGAATACATTCTTCCGGCAGGAGGTTTCCAAAAGCTGAGACATTCGCTGGGATTGGTTGCTACCGCGGCTACAGCTTCCCTAATCACGGTAAACGAAGACAGGAACAGCCTCGATTTTGTGCGTGCCCTCTGGAATGCCAAACTCGAACCGTACAGCGACGGCTACTTCGATCCGTATTACGACGGACTGATGTATATGTTCAGCCTAATGCATTTGAGCGGTGAATACCGAATCATTACGCCCCAAACAGCGAATCAATAGACACTCTTATACATTAACGAAAATCAGAATCCAAGATATGAAAGTCACATTCACACTTCTTATTTTCCTGTTTGCCGCCCTTACGCTCAATGCCGAGAACGGGCACGACCTATGGCTGCGCGCCAAACATACGGCTACGGTCAACATTGTTTGCTCCGGGAAATCCCCTACCCTTACCATTGCCAAACAGGAATTGCGCCAGGGCTGGCAGGGCAAAGCCAATGCAACATTTGTACTGAAAAAGAAGCACAACAAATTAATCAAAGGCGATGGTTACCGGCTCAGCTCCGGCCGCATCGAGGCGAACACCGACTTAGGTATATTATATGGCGTCTATGACCTGCTGCGCCGTCAGCAAACGGGAGAAGCCATCACCGAACAGGTAGAGAATCCGTCGTACGAACGGCGTATTCTCGATCACTGGGACAATCTGGATGGCACCATCGAACGTGGTTATGCCGGTCGCTCCATATTCTGGCACGGCAAAGATTCGCTTGCAGTAACAGAAAAGGACAAAAAGTTGTGGCAGGAATACGCCCGTGCCGATGCTTCGATTGGCATTAACGGCGCTGTTCTCGATAATGTCAATGCTTCGCCGCTGGTTTTGACAACCGAATACCTGAAGAGAGTGCAGGCGATTGCCGAAGTCCTGCGTCCTTATGGTATTAAGACTTACCTTTCGGTGAATTTCGCTTCCCCTTCGGTGATAGGCGGACTAAAAACGTCGGACCCGCTCGACCCGCAGGTGAAAGAATGGTGGAAAAACAAAGCCAAAGAGATTTACAAGCTGATTCCCGATTTTGGAGGCTTCCTGGTAAAGGCCAACAGTGAAGGACAACCCGGTCCGCAAAATTTCGGCCGCACGCATGCCGACGGTGCCAATACCATTGCCGATGCCGTGAAACCCTATGGAGGTATTGTGATGTGGCGGGCCTTTGTATACAGCGCCAACGACGAAGACCGGGCCAAACAGGCCTACAACGAATTCATGCCACTGGACGGGAAATTCCATGACAATGTAATCATCCAGGTGAAGAACGGTCCCATCGACTTTCAGCCGCGCGAACCGTTCAGCCCGCTTTTCGGAGCCATGAAAAAGACTCCGGTTATGCCGGAACTGCAAGTAACACAGGAATACCTGGGGCAAGCTATCCATCTGGTGTTTTTAGCCCCTATGTGGGAAGAGTTCCTGAAGAGCGACACGTACCAGGAAGGCAAAGGAAGCACCGTTGCCCGTTGTACCGATGGCAGCATCTCCCAACAAAAGCACACAGCGATTGCCGGTGTAGCCAATATCGGGCTGGACACCAACTGGTGCGGACACCCGTTTGCCCAGGCCAACTGGTACGCCTTTGGCCGTCTGGCCTGGAACAACCAATTATCCAGTGACCAGATTGCTGATGAATGGTTGAAGCTCACATTTAAGCCGACACCTGCAGAAGACAAGACAAAATCGACTGTTCTTCCCATTGTCTGGAACATCAATTTTCTGAAACCAGTGAAACGAATGATGCTGGAAAGTCGCGAAGCAGCTGTGAATTACATGATGCCATTAGGCTTGCACCACCTGTTTTCGGCCAACGAACATTATGGTCCCGGCCCGTGGTGGGCACCCAAAGGAGTTCGCAAAGACTGGACTCCTCCGTACTTTCACAAGGCCGACACATTGGGAATCGGGTTCGACCGGACGGAAAAGGGTAGCAATGCCGTTAGCCAGTACCACGAACCGCTTCGTTCGCTATTTAATAATGTGAATACTTGTCCGGAAATCTATCTGCTGTGGTTCCATCACCTCCCGTGGGATTACCAAACCAAAGGCGGATTGACCCTGTGGGACGACCTGTGCTATCATTACCAGGGAGGTTTGGACCAGGTGCGCAGTTTTCAGAAAACGTGGGACAAAGCAAAGCCATACGTCGATAAAGAACGGTTTAGCATGGTGCAGAAAAAACTCCGGAAACAGTGCGTCAATGCCCAGGTGTGGAAAGATGCCTGCCTGCTGTACTTCCAGCAGTTCAGTCGCATGCCCATTCCGTACAATATCGAACGGCCCGTGCATAATCTGAAAGATTTAATCGAAAACGATATGAAAAGAATAAGATAAATTTCACGTGAAAACGGCTCTGAAATTGAATCCTATCCGAGGATATAATTATATTGAGCACATTGAGAATTATTATCGAAAGAATCCAAACCAAGTAAAGTATCATGAGAATAAAGTATCCGTTTTGGTGTTTGCTTATCGGCCTCTTTTTTATGGCTGGTCACACGCAGGCTCAGGACAAGCTGTATCACAACGAATTTCCGCTAAAAGACGTCAAACTGCTGGACGGGCCGTTTAAACATGCCCGCGACCTGAATATACAAACGTTGCTGAAGTACAACGTCGATCGCCTGCTGGCGCCTTACCGCAAAGAAGCCGGACTGAAACCCAAAGCTCCCAGCTATACCAACTGGGCGGGCCTCGACGGACACATCGGCGGCCATTACTTATCGGCCATGGCTATCAACACTGCAGCAACCGGTAACGCGGCCTGCAAGCAACGACTGGAATACATGATTTCCGAACTGAAGAAATGCCAGGATGCCAACACCGTCAACCATCCGGGATGGGGCAAAGGATATGTAGGCGGCGTTCCCAACAGCAAAGAAACTTGGAGTACCCTGAAGAACGGAGATTTTAAGGCCTATCATAAAGCGTGGGTTCCGTGGTACAACGTGCACAAAATGTACGCAGGTCTGAGAGATGCCTGGTTGTATGCCGGCAACAAAGAGGCCAAAAGCATGTTCCTCAAATTTTGCGATTGGGGAATCAATATCACCTCTGGCCTGACAGATGCCCAGATGCAATCGATGCTGGACACCGAACACGGAGGGATGAATGAAATGTTTGCCGATGCTTACCAAATGACCGGCGACAAGAAATACCTGATAGCTGCCAAACGGTTTTCGCACCATATGCTGCTGGACCCGATGTCGAAAGACAGTGACAACCTCGATAACAAACATGCCAATACACAAATTCCCAAAGCCATCGGTTTTCAACGAATCGGTGAATTGTCGCATGACAAGAAATACGTGGAAGCCGGCCGGTTCTTTTGGCAAACCATAACACAAAACCGGACACTGGCATTCGGAGGAAACAGCCGGAGAGAATTCTTTCCAAGCGCTTCGTCGTGCACCGATTATGTGAATGACGTGGAAGGACCGGAAACCTGCAATTCCTACAACATGCTGAAGTTGACGGAAGACCTGTTCCGGGTACACCCGAAGGAGAAATATGTCGACTACTACGAACGGACGGTATTCAACCATATTCTGTCCACTCAAAACCCGGAGACCGGAGGATACGTGTATTTCACTCCCGTGCGGCCGCGCAGTTACCGGGTCTACTCCGCCCCAAACGAAGCCATGTGGTGTTGTGTAGGCAGCGGCATGGAAAACCACAGTAAATACAACGAGTTTATCTATACCCACCAGGGCGATTCATTGTATCTGAATCTCTTCGTCGCGTCGGAACTGAATTGGGAAAAGACGGGAGTGAAGATCAGGCAGGAGACAAAATTCCCGTACGAACCGCAAACGAAATTGATTGTCGAGAAGGGCTCTTCTCATTTCAGCTTAATGGTCCGCTACCCGTCGTGGGTGAAAGACGGTGCTTTGAAAATAACCGTCAACGGGAAGAACTTTCCCTACAAGGCCCATCCGGCATCGTATATTGCGGTTGACCGGTTGTGGAAAGCCGGCGACACCGTTACGATTCAGTTGCCCATGCACAATACCTATGAGCAGCTGCCCAATGTGCCAAATTACATTGCCTTACTGCACGGGCCCATCGTATTGGGTGCCAAAACAGGTACGCAGGACTTGAAAGGACTGATTGCCGACGACAGCCGGTGGGGACATATTCCCAGCGGGAAAAAATTCCCGTTGAACACCGCGCCTATCATTATCTCGGACAACAAGTCAGAAATTCCGAAAGATCTGGTACCCGTGAAAAACAAGCCGTTGTTCTTTACAGCACCCAAATGGGAATTGATTAACCCGATAAAAGTGGTACTGGAACCTTTCTTCCTGATACACGATGCCAGGTATATGATGTATTGGATGACCCTGACCCATAAGCAATATCATTCGTATCTCGACTCGCTGTCGACGCTGGAAAAAAAGCGAATGGCACTCGACAAGCGTACCGTGGATTTTGTGGCGCCAGGCGAACAGCAGCCCGAGGTGGATCACGCCATGCAAAATTCCAATTCCTATACAGGAAACAACATGGACGAATTTTGGCGAAGTGCCCGTGACGGAGGCTATTTCAGTTACCAAATGGCCACCGATTCGGCTACCAACCTTAGTTTGATTGTCCGTTACTGGGGCGAAGAACAGGGAAACCGGAAGTTCGACATTTACATCGACAACCAGAAACTGGTATCGGAGGATAACACCGGGAAGTGGAATCAAAAGAAATTCCAGGAAGTAGAATACCCGATTCCCAATTCGATGCTTGAAGGGAAAACACACGTCCGGGTGAAGTTTCAGTCGTTTCCGCACAGTACAGCCGGAGGTGTTTACTACATCCGCCTGGCGAGGAAGAAAGCCGGACCGGAAAAGCAGTAATGCGTTCCCATAGCTGTATCCCTCTCCCATTTGGCAACCGGCGTTCACAACCTGGCCGTCGAACAACTGTCGGGTACGCCTGTTGAATTGGATTGGGGGCAGTTTGCCCGGCAAAAGCGGAACAAAATCGACTAAATACCAAGAGAAATGAAGAAACGAATACTGGGAAAAACAGAATTTGAAATTTCGGAAGTGGGATTAGGAACCTGGCAGGTGGGCGGCAAATGGGGCAGCCTGTTCAGTCACCCGAATGCCGATGCCATACTGAATTCGGCGGTCGATAACGGCGTGAACTTTATCGATACCGCGGATGTGTATAACGACGGTGATAGTGAAAAAGCGGTGGGCCGCCTGGTGCGCTCCCGCAGCGAGCGGATTTATGTGGCGACCAAGTGCGGCCGTCAGTTTTCGCCCCACGTGGATGCCTCGTACACGACCGAGGGACTTCGCCGGTTTGTGGAAGACAGCCTGAGGCGGATGGAGCTGGAAACGATCGACCTGATTCAGCTGCACTGCCCGCCTACCGAGACGTACTACCGTCCCGAGATTTTCGAGCTATTCGATACCCTGAAGAAAGAGGGGAAAATCAGGAACCTGGGCGTGAGCGTGGAACGGATTGATGAAGCAATGAAAGCCCTGGAATACGAGAATGTGACCACGATACAGATTATTTTCAACATGCTGCGGCAGCGTCCTGCTGAAGATTTCTTCGCGGAAGCGGCAAAAAAGAACATCGGGATACTGGCACGTGTGCCGCTGGCCAGCGGACTCCTGACCGGGAAGTTCACACCTGATACCACCTTTGGGAAAGACGACCACCGTACCTTTAACCGGAACGGCGAAGCGTTTGATAAGGGCGAAACCTTTTCGGGAGTGGATTATATGAAAGGTCTGGAAGCCGTGGAAGAAATCAAGCAACTCTTCCCCGAGCAGACGAACCTCGCAGCCATGGCCCTTCGATGGATTTTGATGTTTAAGGAAGTGAGCTGTGTCATTCCCGGTGCCTCGAGGCCGGAGCAGGTGCTTTCCAACGTACAGGCATCGGAATTGCCCGAGCTATCGGCAGAGCAGATGGACGGCATCCGGCAGATTTACGAGCAACACATCTGGCCCGATATTGCCAACGAGAAGTGGTGATGTGGCAGACAATTTTGAATGTTGAATGCTGAATGTTGAATGAGCCGAATGACGCGAATTGGTGAAGGAGAAAGTGAGAGGGGGAGAACCGGAGAGAATGGGAAAATTGGGAGGCCGTAGGCAAAGGCTCAGCGAAAGCGAAGATAAAACAGTAAATAGAACGAGATAACGATGAACAGAAAGGATGTCGCCCGAAATGGACGGCATCCTTTTTTGTGCTACTAGCTTTTGACTACTTTACCAAGTGCTTCGAGCAGCTGGGGCTGGTCTTCGAGGGCGATGCGGGCGACGGCATAGAACTCCGACATCCAATCGTCTATTTTAGCAAATGCGGCATCTTTCTTTTTGGTAGCTTCCTGCGACTCTCCAACTTCGCGGCGGTAGCTAGCCCTTGTGGTTTTTAGTTCTCCGATTTGTGCCTGGGTGGCATTTAGCTCCTCCAGACTAATTTTCAAGCTTGCCAATTTTTCCTGGATAGCCGTATCGGCAATAGCTTCCGTGTAGAATTTTTGCACTGCTTCGAGCCATTTGGCGTAGCTTCGGGGTATTGAGCCATCGATGTTCAGTTTAGCGAGCATCAACGGGTCTTTACGATAAATCACTTTTGCTTTTTTGCGGTGCTTCCGATAAATCTCGTCGATGGCATCGTAGTTGGCTGTAAAGCTGTTGTAGGCTTCGGATGTTTCATCGTCCTCGGTTTTGTTGAAATTGTAGGCTTGTTGGTTTTCTGCCAACAGCGTTTTACCTTCGGCGATTTTGGTGGCATCGTAGCCCAGTTCGGACATGGCTGATGCAATTTCGGGTTGTTGTTCGGCGTTTTCTAACGCTACGCGGTTGCGTTCCAGCAGTTCCGCTTCTGATAATTTAGGTCTGGACATAGACTAAGTTGTTTGAAGTTAAACATGTTGGCCGGGTGTCCGGCCGTTATCTAGTACTTTTCGATACGTATGACGTATTAGAGACGCAAAGCGTTGTGCACTACCATCGAACGGTTCGGGGCTTGCTACACTTTTGGGATGCGTTGCTACAGAACTACCCTATTTTGCTACAGAACGCCCCTGGTTTGCTACCGGGCGACGGTGTTCTGCTACCGGGCGATGGTGCTTTGCTACCGGGCGACGGTGCTTTGCTACCGGGCGACGGTGTTCTGCTACCAGGCACCCCTGGTTTGCTATCCGCAGATCTTGATTTGCTACCGGGATCCGTTTTCTATTTTGGATACCAGGAGCCTGTTTAAAGAACGCTTCGTGTTCGTTCCGGGCAAACAAAAGAAAGCCTCCGGCCTCCGTGCTCCACTGTTCCAACCTTCCGCTAAAGTTTCCGTTTTCTGTCCTGATAACGAATGAGTTTTTAACTTAAGTAAAAAATATGTTTTGTGCCAAAAATTTTGACGAACGGCCCGATTTCTTCCATGAACGGTCGGATCTGATATGCGAACGAAAATTATGATAACCTAAAATGGGAATCCGTAAAGGAACTGAGAACCAAATTCAGAAAGTTTTTTATTAACTTGATGAGCCATAACAGCCAACAAATGAAAACTGACCCAAGTATATCGAGATTTAAATCTTGTACAACAACAAAGATTTATACACACGTAAGTAACCGTGCATTGCAAAACATTAAAAACCCATTTGATGATCTCAAAATATAAGATACCAAAGGTACACATAACACTCCCGTATGGGAAATATCTGTTACTTTTAGTACACATATAAACTAGTTAGGGCAAATTATAAAATATAAAAACCAATGGCACTAAAACCTGATTTGATAAGCTTTTTTCTAAGGAATATTCAAGGAGCAAATATGCAAACTTTCGGAAGTGAAGTTGCGCATTTGTTTGAACATTTAGACAATGAAATAAAAGATAATCCCATTTATAATTTCTATCAACAAGAAAGAGAAAAATGGAAAAATTGGCCAGGTGAGAACACAAGTCATTGGAGTCTACCAACAAAATTTGAAGATGCTAAATCATTGGTTTATGACTTATATAGAACCGTCGGAGAGCAGGGGGAAAATGGATATAATTTACCGATGAATTTAACTTATATTTCTCATGGTGATATCAATGACTCAATAAGCAATTTTAATAGCCAATTTATTGAATACTTCCAAGAAGTTTTACAAGAAATTGTAAACGCAAATCCAGAGATTGAAAAAGATACAATAAAAAAAGTAACTGGTGATACTGTTTTTATTGTACATGGTCATGACAATGAGTTAAAGACTGAACTACAATTATTACTTACGAGGGCTGGAGTAAACAACATTGTCTTACATGAGCAGGCCGACAAGGGGCGTACAATTATCGATAAATTGGTTGAAGAGTCATCGGAGTCCAATTACGCTATTGCTTTGTTGTCACCAGACGACAAATTGGAAGATGGTTCTACCAGAACAAGACAAAATGTGATTTTAGAAATTGGATATTTCATTGGTCAATTGGGGAAAGAAAGGGTTCGATTATTAAAAAAGGGTGACACTGAAATACCCTCTGACTTACAAGGGATATTATATGAAAATTATGACTCAGCAGGTGCATGGAAGATGAAAATTTGTAAGGAATTAATTGCTGTAGGCATTTTTGTTGATATAAAGAGTATTGCAAGTACGTTGTAAGAAAAATAACTTGTGCTAACAAAAGCTATATGTAATGCGGGATTCAGCGAGTATTTTAACTGCAGTTCTTCGTAACAACAACGCCAATTCGTCTTTGATGATTTGGCTATAAAAACAAAAATATGAATATACGAATTGGCTCAGTGGCAACCTGATTGTGAAACGTTTCAAAGTCCCGCACTCCACATAGCCAAACCGTTGGGCATAATAGTGACTTGCTGCGCCGAATTCAATAAGATATCTGTGAACTAAAAACAAAATTTACGTTTATGAAAAAAGCTTTACTAATCTTTATCCTCTTTTTGAATATTTCATCTGGAGTTGGACAAGTGATTAAACGAGACTCAATTAATTTAACTACAAGAATTATTGAACTTGAATCAAAAATCGTTAATCTTGAATCTCAAGTCCAAATTTTGAATGAACGTAAAGACTACTTTCAGAATACTTTATCTGAACAGACTAACAAATTTTCATTAATTATTGGAGCAATAATTTCTATAATAGGATTATTAACTTTCACTGGTTACAAATATGAGATTAAGCGGGTTAAAAAAGCTTTTGAATCATTGATTAATAATAGAGAGAAAGAACAAAAGGATTTTAAGCAGAAAGTATATAAGCTTCTAACAAAAACCTATAAATCGTCAGCAAATAGTAACACGATGATTTCTGAAGAATTTGCAAATTCAGGGATTTTTATTGGAAGTTTCATCCATAAACTAATTACTGCAAAAAACCTAAATGACTTATATGAAGTCATACATCTGTTAGAATCTGAAAAAAAAGTAAAAGAAAAGGATTTAATTGATTGCAAAGAATCACTCATAGTAAACCTTATGGATGCTCAAGAATTGTTCAACAAACAGATTAATCTTGATATTAGAAATACCCTAGTAATTAAAGAAAGAGAGAGAGAAATTTTTTACTACTTGGATGAGATATCAAAATCTGAAATTGATGATGCAAGAAACGAAATATCAAAAATAAGAGCAGATATACTAAGGTTTAAATAAACTACTATGCCCAACAATGTATAAAAATAATAGCCGGTTCAGTAGTAAATTCAAGAGTTGTAGCCCGCTTCAACTTTTGTGTAACTTGACAGGGTTGAAGCCCGCAAACGGCTACTATTCTTATACAAACCGTTGTGTGCCATGTTAAATGACTCTTGTTTCATTGACAATTTGTAAAAATCATTAAAATATGAGAATACTTTCAGGCAAAATTGAAGATAGAATGCTACATATCGGTTATTATCAAATAGTCGGTGGACTATTAGGACTGATTCTAACATTAAGAACATTTATTTATGAAAGCACCTTAAGTGGACTTTCATTACTCTTTTATGTTGTAGCAATATTGCTATTTGTCTTTTCAATATACTCCGGCAACTTATTGAGGAAAAAAAATATAAAAGGACTTTACCTTTCAACCTGGAATCAGGTTCTTCAATTAATTCAGATTTCGATATCGGCATTTGGATTCGAATATTATTCCGGTGTATTCTTTAACATAGGTTTTGAGTGGACAGAGAAATTTATTCCAGATTTTAATTTTGGACTTTCCGGATGGATTCTAAGGTATACGGAAAACGATTTAAATCACAATTCAGTTTACATCAACTTAATACCTATTTTAATTTTATATTACATCAACAAAACTCGACATGAAATTGAGGAAAGAAAACAATTAATTGAATCTGCTGAAAAAATAAATCAGGAATGAATTTAATGAGAATAAAAATAAAACACGGGCACACAACAACGTACATATTGCAGGGCGGGGTTTGGTGGTACGCCAACTGCGCCCCGAGGCTTCGGGGCTCGTTTCGCAGTTCCGTGTCCTTCGGACAGGAACGCTCTCCGAAATCCGCCCCGACAACATGTACCAACCGTTATGCCGCAATTAGGTGCAACACGGTATAGACATTAAAAAATGAAGCATAAGAAAAAAAATATTATAGCAGTCTCAAGTCTGTTGGCAGTTTTTGTTGCTTTTGGGGTTTTTATTGTTTTCCAGCAGAAAACACAAGTAAAAGAACTCTTTAAGCTGAATAAACAATTGCAAAAAGAAGGCTATTACATGGCCGATTTTGAGTTCCGAATGCTAGGAGCCGCATACCTGTTGGATAAAGGGGAATATTCAAAATCAATAAACACTTTATCGGAATATCATAATAAATTAAAGAACAGGGATGGATTACTGAAAATTCCGGCTTTCAACAATAAACAGGAAGAAATAGTTTTTTTTCTTAGTCTGCAAAATCCCAAAACAGGAGCATTTATTGATGAGTCTGTCCCCTATTGCATTTATTGGGAAATTTCACAAAACATAATAAATCACCTGGAATCATTATTGGATTCAACATCAGGCCCTTTGAATCTTAAATATCCATTAACATTTCTGGATGATATTAACACACCTGAGAAACTCAAAGCTTTCCTGAACGATATTTCTTATGTTGGCTGGATAGCTTCTAAATTTCCCCAAACCACCTTTCATTTTGCCCGCAACATATTAGATTGTACAAACCAGGATAATATTCTGGAAAGAAATAATTTGTACCGTTTTTCGCCCGAATGGAAATATGCTATGCTAACGTGGATGTATGATTTTCAGGATAGCATAACGGGTATGTGGGGCCCCAAAAGCAAAAGTACAGGTAGATTGCTCAAAAACGACCTTAATAATACAGCCTCAGTATTAAAAGCATATCGAGATTATGACGGGAACGATTTATATGACGACTTTCCGTTGCGATATACTGACAAACTATTTTCAAATTCTTTGAAAATTCTTTCAGAACCATATCCTGCCAATGAAGATGAATTAGATGAAATCCATGAATGGAACCTAAAGAAAGTAAAAGGATTTAAAATGATTTTACGGTATCTGTGGAAAGATATATCAAAAAAAGATAAGCAAACTATGGAGCATTTATTGGCAGATTTTGTAACAATAAGCTTTGATAAATACTACGTAAAATCAGAAGGGGCATTTAGTTACTATCCCAAATCAAAACATGCATCGGCTGATGGATTTTCAAATATGATTTTTGATGATATCGGAGCATTTTCATACACAAAACAAAAGAAACTGTTTGGCGAATCTATTGATTCCATTCAAAATCATGGAATTATTACAATTGAAAATTTTAAGCCTTTTGTTCAGAAAATTTTGAAAAGCGATATGAAAATTAACTCTCTTCGTTTTTATAAAACAAAACCTGATAGTACGAAATTAACCGAAAATGTTTGGGCTATATTTTATCCAAATAATTCAGTCGTGCTGGATGTTACTGAATTAGTCCCAAACCTATTGACATGGGCCGATTCAACTAAACTTTCGTTAGGTAACTGGACATCAGTAGCAAAGAAAAAACAAGAACTGGAAAAGCTACATATCAAAAAGCCAATAATTTTGTTGGAAAATAATATTGAAAATGCACTTGCAGTTGAAGAAGATGTATATTGTATTGGATTCAACGTTCTTCAGATACCGAAATTTATAATAAAATGCAATTCAAAATAAAAGCACATAACACTGTATAAACAAAATGGGCGGTATTGTAGTAAATTCAAGGGCTGTAGCCCGCTTCAAAATTATAGGGGCTTGACAAGTTTAAAGCCCGAAATCGCCCACATTTGCATATGCTTGTACGTTGTGTGGCATTTGAAAAATGACGACAAAGAAATACATATCGACACTTTTGAACGGAATTTTCGCTCTGACAATTCTGCTTTTCATTCTTGACGGACTGACCTCATTTGAGATAACCAGACGATTAAATCATTTACATATTTCGGAATTTTGTTTTTGACTTTCAGAAAAAAAATAGCAGGTCGTTTCCAACCTGCTATTCGAACCATGATAATCTAATCCTCGCTCTATTCGCAAAAACTAGTTTCTTCGCTTTGCTTTCCAGTATTCTCTGAATTTTTTCTGGGTCATAATTCCAACCGGACCTTCGTAAATTCCCCCGTCTCCACCCGAGTCGTACACCTTTATTTCAATCAGGTTCTCTCCTGGCTCCAAGGTATTGGGAGGAAGAAAATAGTTCCGAAACTCCCGGTATATATTACCATTGTATTCACCAAATTGCCCTGTTTGTCCAATGTATTTTCCGTTGATGTAAAGCTTATCGGCATCGTCGATGCGACCTGCCAGCAAGACCAATCGCTGGGAAGCCAGCTCATTACTTACCTCAATTTTCTTTGCGTAAACAGCGTAACCGTCGTAACCAAAGTATCCCTGGTTTTCCCATGCGCCCGGTACATGAATCGGCCGCGCACGACTCTCACTGTATGACCGCCCCTTGTTGAACTGCCATTTTCCTGCCAGGTTGATATCGAACCGTGGCAAAAATCCGGTAGAATATATTTTCAAATTGCCGGCAATGATCCCTCCGTCCAACTGCGCATCGTATACCCGAACGGCAATTACGTTCTTTTCGCCAAAACGAATCAGTTCAGCGGGTACCTGATATTTCCGTAATGCGGTATAGGCAGTTGCAAAATGCGGTGGAAACGCCCCCGTTTTGCCAATTAGGGTACCATTGAAATAAACTTCATCAGCATCATCAATATACCCCATCTCCAGGATAACCGATTGGTTTTTCATGGAAGCCGATATAATGGGTGAAATCCGGTACCAGGCGTATCCGTCATACCCATTATAACCTTGATTCTCCCAACGGGCAGGCGCTTTAATCAAATTCCATCCGGAATCATCGTAATTCGGCGATGCCCAATCCATGTTGTCTCCTATCCGGAATTTCCACATTCCGTTCAGGCTTTGCTCCATTGGGCCGAATGCCGCGGCAGAGGCTTTTAAGCTTCCTACAAAAATCAGAAGCACTATCCATTGTATGGTGATAATCTTCTTCATGCTAATCGAACAAATGGAGTAGGTTTCGCAAAATTGATTGCCAACTATCATCATCACCATTGCTGTACCGCTGAATATTCTCTTTCAGGGCTTTCACTTCATCCCCGGTTATAATCCCCACAGGGCCTTCGTATATTCCTCCATTCCAACCAATATCCCTCACCTCAACCGAAATGAGGTTTTTGTTTCTCAGCAAATCCGACGGTATTTTATAAATGCGATACAACTGCCATGCTCTATCCTGGTGAAATCGGGAATAGCCTGGTAAATCTTCAACCTCTCCTATTTTTTCTCCATTCAAATATACCTTGTCAAAATCGTCGATCTTTCCGAGCACGAGATATAGTTCCCGCCCTTTCAACGATTCGGGTAGCGAAAAACGTTTATGATACCAGGCTATTCCGTCAAAATCGCCATATCCCTGGTTATCCCATCTCATCGGGACGTATATGTCAGCCCAGTTGCTGTCGTCTGTTTCCGGGCTGTTCATGTTACCAAAATTATCGATACTGAATTTCCATGTTCCGCTTAAATCCACTTTCATCATCGCCTGATCGCGGTCGTAAAACAAGCCGAACCGATCGGCCCTGATGATTCCTCCGTCCAAAGCTTCGTCGAACACACGAACGGCAATCACATTGTTTTCTCTTTTAAGCAACGAAACTGGCACAATATATTGCCTTTCTACGTTGTAGGCTGTCCGATAGTTCGGTGGAAATTTTCCCGTCTGTCCTACCTTTTTCCCGTTAATAAATACCTCATCCACGTCATCAATGTATCCTAAGAAGAGCATTACAGAGCCTGTAGCCGGCAGGCTTTGGATACTGAAATTCTTGCGGTACCAGCCATATCCGTTATACCCTTCATAGTAGTTTTCCCAGGCACGCGGAGCATAAATCTTATCCCAATCATGCACATCAGCCGCAGGAGTTGCCCAAACCGGATCATCGCCCACTGTGAACAACCAACTGCCTCGTAAATCGACCAGAGACCTCCAATCCGAAGCCTCAGCCTTAAAAACTCCTGCGACTGCAAAAAGAAATAAATATGCAACTAAGAATTTACCAGTCATCATGGTGATTATTTGCTGTACAAGATATTCAAAAACTCCTTTCATTCGAAACTTCGAACGATCAACTGAATCAATGCGCGGTATAGCGCAGATACAGATTGAACGTATAAGCCTCTCCTGCTAATCCCCGGTCTGCTTTCACTTCTTGCTTGCTAAAAATGTATTTCACATAGTCTTTAGCATCGCTGTCATTGGTAATTACCTGCAGAAGTCTCAGCGTACGATCGTCGTTCACATAAAAGGTAATAGTTATATTCTCTTTTAGAGATTTTATATCGTTCTCGTAAAAGTAGTTTTTCCAGTTACTCATCTCCTGTTGGAAGCTTTCCCTGATGTCATTCGTCAGATTTTTTTTGGCCATGCTTAATCCCGTCTCCCCGGCGAAAGTAAGACCCGTCATCATTAAAAATGTAACGATTGTTAAGAGTGCTGTTTTTGTTTTCATCGATTAGGACTTTTACTGTTTTGTAATTAACTACCACAAAGTAAAAGCCCCGATGTAACCCCGCTGTCAAACGCAAGTCATAAGATGCCACAAGTTGTCACAGAAATGTCACAGGGGAAAGTTACAGCACCAATTTATAGCCAATGCCATGAACGGTAACGATATGCTGGCTTTCATCGCTATCGATTTTATTCCGTAACCGGACAATGAAATTATCTACCGTACGGGCTATCGGTTGGTAATCCATCCCCCAAACCTGATCGAGGATATCATCCCGCGAAACAATCCTTCCGGCATGCCGGTACAGGTAATGCAGTATCTCAAATTCCTTGTACGACATTTTCACCGGCTCTTCGTTTAGCCAAGCCTCAAAATCATCGAATGACACCTGAAGTTGTCCGATGGTTACTTTCTGCAATGAATCATCCTGTTTAACGTTTGCCGTCCGGCGAAGAATGACTTTGATGCGGGCCAGAAGTTCGCGCAAACTGAACGGCTTGGTGACGTAATCGTCGGCCCCCAGCTCCAGGCCGAGCACTTTATCCAGCTCTTCGCCACGGGCTGTTAACAAGATGATAGGTGTGTCGTTGCCTTCCGCACGGGTTTTCTTACACACATCAAATCCCGACATACCGGGAAGCATTACATCCAGCAAAACCAGGTCGTAGGAACCTGCTTGCAGTTTTTTATAACCTTCGTCACCCCGGTTGGCCGTATCCACTTCGTAACCTTCAAACTCCAGGTTATCGCGCAAGCCAATCAGCATGGCTTCTTCATCTTCAACGATCAAGATTTTAGGCATGGTTCTGTTTTTTTACCGGAAATTTTAAAATGAATGTACTCCCCTCGCCCAGCTTACTTCGCAGAGCTACACTGCCGCCGTGTGCCTTCATCATTCGTTTCACCAGGTTCAGTCCTAATCCCGAACCTTTGGCTTTGTGGGCCAAATTGCCTTCGGTTACCCGGAAAAACTGTTCGAAGACATGCTTCTGATTTTTAGGTGAAATACCAATACCGTTGTCCTCCACTTCAACCCAAACGGATTTGGTTTTCTTCACCAAGCGAATACCAATTTTCTTGTCTTTTTCAGCACTATATTTAATAGCATTGTCAACTAAATTCACCAACATCGTTTTCACCACGTCACTGTCGGCATACACCAAGGCTTGATCAACTTGCGACGAAAAACGGCACTCTACCTGTGCAGCCTCCAAGTGTGACTTCATCGACGTCATAATTTCGGGAACCAATTCCCCAAGGTTGATCACCGAGAACTGGTATTTCAGCCGGTTTTTCTCCAGTCGCGAGAAGTTGAGAATCCGGTTGACAATATCCGTTAACCGGCCACTCTCCTGGTGAATGGTATGCAGATATTCTTCCTGTTTAGCTTCAGTTTTCACCCGCTTCAACAGCAAGGTTTCGGCATACATGCTTATGAGAGCCAATGGCGTTCGTATTTCGTGTGAAACATTGGAAACAAATTCCGATTTCAATTCGGCCAACTTCATCTCTTTGCGGATGTTCCAGATGACAAAATAGAGTCCCAGCAGCACTACAATGGTCAATCCAATTAACATGTAGTTATCTCGCTGTGTGCGTTCGGATGCTAATTCTTCCAACGTTTTCGCCTTCAACCTGATTCCCAACTCGTAACCGGGAATGTACCACATTTTTTCCTTCTCGACCTTCCCGGTTAATTCGGTATTGTCTTCGGTGCTGTAAACCACGCTTCCCGATGTGGAATCAGAAATACTGATAAAGAAAAGGTTCTGTGCTATCTGTTGTATCTGCGGACTCATGGTTTGCAAGACAAATGTCCGTGGATTGATCACCAACTGACAGACATGCTCTCCTTCCCTATTTTTTGACAGGAAATAAAGCATCAGTGTACTGTCTGTCATCATCTTCGTGTCAACACGCTGATAATTCGATTTCAGATAGTCCTGGAGCTTTTGAATTTCTGCAGTGGACGGCCATTCGTCAATATGAATAGCCTTGTTATTATTGAAGTACTCAGCCTCAACCTGGTGTGATGCTAAATCCAAAAAGCGAATAGCCAAAACGGAACGGTTATTTTGAAAAAGATTGTTGACCAATCCTTTCTCCACATCTCCGTCGGGTGCCACGGGTTGATCCAAACTTTGGCGCCACTGATGAACCACATTTTCGGAATACTGATTGACCGAATAGAGGATTGATTCCAACTGCGTACTAAATACACGTTGAACCATTTGCTCATTCTTAGTCAAGGTTGAGAACTCCCGAACCAGATAAAAGCTCAGGGGCAACGCAACTATGACTAACAAAACCAGGCTTATTTTGGCTACCCTTCGGATCATCGGCTTGTTATCAGTTTATCAGAAACCTGATAAAGATATTAAATCAATGGGAATTTTCAGGTGACGGAATACTTTCCGACTGATGTCTCCTACCCTCTAATTACTTTTTCTGATGTTGCCAGCAATATTTCGAACCGGGTTCAGCTTTCCGAGAACATCGTTTACCCGATTTGGTAATGGCCTGACACTGTCTGGAGGTTGTTGCCTTTGTTGTACTTGCTTTTGATTGGTGATGTAAACTGGCGGTATAGGTTGATGTTGTAGCTGAAGAAAACGACCAGGCGCCCGGGTTTACGGCTGCCTCCAGTTTATTTTCGATACTGTCGGGCAATTCAGAAAAGAAATTAATGCCGGTCATTGCTTCCACCATGTCTACCGAAACCACATATTCCGGCAGCGTTTTCGTTCCTTTTTCATTCGGAAGAATGAAAGCAATCATTTTCTGTGCCCCATGCGGGTCATATACCACTTTGTAGTAAAAACCGGGAATAGTTATCCGGTCGGGACCAATAACGCCGAGATCGTTCTTGAAAATCGGGCCGGAAACTACATAGATATCACCATCCATCAGCGCCCAGCTTCGTACCTGCGCTTCCAGTTTCTTCCAGATTCCCCTGTTGAAATCCGGCTTCTGCGGCGACATGTTCGACAGGTAAAACGTTTCTGACATCGATTTATGATTGAGGCGCATGGCTGCTGCCGGACAAAGGTGTCCCCGGTCGTAGCCGGAACCGCTGTAATCGGCCAAAGAGGCTGAACGCGTTCTCACTTCCGGATCGGGCCTGAAATCATCGGTCCGTGATTCTTTACCACGCACATCTGCCGCAGTCAAATGGTAATACACCCAGTTGGCCTGTTCTTTCGATTCATTATACGACAAGGTATAGTAGGTGTGTTTTACCGTTTCGCCTGTACTTAAAGGAAGAAAAGTCTGTGCCCAGCCAGTAAAAGGCAACATCAATAAAATACTTACCAGCAATCGTTTCATTGTTATCATTTGAGATTCATCTAATCAATTGGTTCCGGCTTCGTCCTTTGACAAACCACCCATATTAATATGTTCAGTAAAACAACGAATGATCACTCTGAATATTGCAGATTTTATGGAAAAGAGAAGCTTTTCGGTTACTATAAAAAGCTAATAACTTAACTGGCAGTACCTGATAAAGCAAAATATCTTGCGGAAAAAGAAAACCGCAAAAACGAAATACACGATCTCCTCTTTGCGGTGTAATATGGAAGGCATGGAATTTTATTTTGAATGTCCCGGTTTCATCGACTCCGGGATATCCATGTGCAGAAGAATATACCGGGCAACAATGTATTCTCCTTCCGGGATAAGATGAACCCCATCCTTATTCATGGCTTGAAAAACGGGGTGAAATGGCTGGTAGATATTGATAAAATGACACTGCTTCTCTTTAGCAATGCCTGCATAAGTTTTTACAATATCCGCCAACCGCTTGTCTCCGCCATGATATTTTTCGAGAATACAGGAGTCGGGACTCATCGGCGGAGGCGAGATTAAAGTAATGTGAGCTTTCTGGTTCCGCGTAAGGTAATAAGTACGGATGCTGTCAATCAACGACTCCATATTCGTTTTCACTTCATCCTGCCTTTGGGCAAACACCTTTTTGGCATCATTGGTTCCCAGCCAGACGAGAATATGCTGCGGAGCCTTTCCATTCAATGTTTCCTCGGTTTCCTGAAGGTATTGGTGAATATTACGCAAGGTATTCAACCGCTTTTGTCCCAAATTATCGAAACCGATTGTATTCCCAGGAATAGAATGGTTGACAATCTCCACCGATGGCAGCAACCGTTGAAGTTGAGCCGGCCAGGCATCCGGGCCATGGCCATTCGAATCACCAATGGTTAACCAACCGGGCTTCTGTGCAAACAACGAAGCCGGCAGCATCATAACAACCATCAGAATAACAATACGAAATACAGGATTTGTCTTTTTTACTTTCATAACTCAGTCAATCTTTCAAATGCATTGTTCTTATTTTCCTACCGGGACATAATCCAGTGCCACCTTGTCCAACATTTCGTGCCGCCCGTCGAACACGGTTAAATGGATGTTTTTGTATGATTTATGGTAATATATTTTGCGATCGCCAATGGTCGGTGGAATGGCCGGTTTTGGGAAACTGCGCTCGGCCAGCAACGTAACGATGTCTTTGCAGGGAACCAGATACTTTTCGGGATGCCGGGAACGCTCTTTCACCAGCTTATTGTAGAATAAAATGGATTGCGTAATTGGCACCGAGCCGAGATAACCATCATTGGCTCCGGTATAAATGAACAGATGGGATCCTTCGCGCTCTTTGTCCGGATATTTCATGAAAATCGGGGAACGTTTCCTGGCTTCTGCCACATCGAGACTCTTCCCTTTTGATGTTGATGCCAGGATATCACCGGCATACTTGTTCTTCCGGGCCACTGATTCACGGTACCAACTGGCAACATTCGAAATTGGCACCCATGCCGAAAAGCTTTTCACCTTCCGGTGAATTTCCATGAAGGCCAGCAATGTGGCATATCCGCCCCCCGAAACACCAATGATGTGGATTTCGCTGGTGTCGACCTGCCCATGTTGAATGGCGTAGTCAATAGCATCTTCCAAATCCGAAATCACCAACGGACTTCCGCAAGCCTGCGGATGATTGTTCGGGCCGCGAAAATTGGGATGAATGTAATTCCAGTTCCGGTTCAGAACATGCGCAGCCAGCGGATCGTTTTGTGTGTAATCGCCACTCCAGGTGTGCAGCGACACAATCAACGGCTTTTTTTCGTTTCCGGTAGCCGAATGAAAAACGGCAGGTTGCATCGTTCCGTCAGCCGACGACTGAATCCTGACAACCTGAAATCCGGAAGGCCACGATTTATTCAGCGTATTATCCCATTTGGGTTCTTTCTTCGTTTGCCCGAAGGCTGTTCCATCGATCAGTGTAAAGGTTAGCAGTAATCCGTAAAAAATAATTCGGCGTATACTCATCATTCCGGTCGATTAAAGTTTAATTTTTACTTGATTACCGTTCTGCTTAGCACTTCTCAGGCGAACGGTAATCGTTTTGTTTTCGTAATCGTACATCCAGCCGGTAGCTTCCTTTCCGTTGACAGTCACATTCCGCGGCTGCGATACATCATGGAAAACCAAGCGCCAGTAGCGATCCGGCTTCATGCCTTTGTAATTGCCTACTACAGATGAGATAGTAAAATTAATCCGGTCATCACTTTTGCTGGCGGAGAAGGTTGTAGAAGCAATTTCACCATTCAGGTAACCATTACTTTTGCCATCATCTTCGTACATCGTAAACCCCGATTCTTCGGTAGACGGATAAATATCGACCGTCAGGGTATCGTTGTTCCCGCTTTCGATGGTTGGCGCATAATTCCGGGTAGGAATAATCGCCCCTTCTTTTACAAACACCGGTATCTTCTCCAACGGTGCCGCAACCTCGACCTCCTGATTCCCTTTATATTTTTCACCCGTTACCTTGTCAATCCAGGTTCCTTCCGGGAAGAATACCTTCCGGGAAAGGGCTCCCTGCACGTACACCGGGGCAACCAACATTTCGTTGCCAAACAAGAATTCATACAAATGGCCCGGAATTTTACCAATCATATGTTGACTCTGCAGCCGGCTCCGCAACGCGTAGGTGTAGATGTACGGGAAAAGTTGCATCCGCTGGTGTGCATAATTCCTGAAAAGCGTATCGGCCTGCTCCGAATAAAGATAGGCCAGATTGGACGTAGGATTTTCCGGCTGCGAGAAAACCTCGGTAGTGGGACAGAACATGGAAAATTCCATCCACCGGATGTAAAGTTCATTGTCCAATTTGTCGGTTTTTCCCATGTCGAAACCGCCGGTATCGTTAGTGAGAAACGGAATTTTGCTGGTCGCCTTCGATGTATCGGTGTACATGGCAATGTTTTCCTTAAATGCCACGCGGGGAACCCATGAATTGAATTCCTTAGTCGGCTTCTCCACGGTCCAGTCCGAACGGGTATCATCCGTCCACTTGGCGGGATAACGTTCGTAGGTCGGACTGTCTGTACCTCCGGTATGCGAAAGGATGAAACCCCGTCCTTCGGTTTCTTTGCCGAATTTCTGCGTCATCTCAAACATCGCTTTGCAAACGCTGATTTTCGACGTCCGGTCGAGCTTGATAAAGTCGGCACCTTCGTCGAAAAAGTGTTTCATTCGCTTTTGAAAGTAAGCCACCGCTTTCGGATTGTCGAAATCGATATTCCCGGTAGGTGTTGCTACTTTACTTTTCGTGGTATTAAACATGGCTGTCGTCGTTCCGGCATTGTGCCATGTATCCGTATTCGTGAATACCTTTGAAAAATACCCCCGCTTTTCAAAATCGTTGAAGGCCGCTTCGTTGCCTGTTTTCTGTATGCAGTCCCAAACCCAGAATCCGCCTTTGATATCGTTTTTTTGCATAAAATCCCACATCGTTTTCCGATTGGGAAAAGCCGTGGTATCAGCCACGAAGTCTATATATTTTTTGGGACCTTTACCATGATTATCAAAGCTCCAGAACCACGAATCAATCCAATAGGCATCGATCGGGTAATCGTGCGCTTTGATGTCTTTGATGCGCTGAATAGTTTGCTGTTGGTTGGTATACCCTCCGTACAATACGCCGAACGCCCATGCGGGAGGAACGACCAGGTTGGAATCAATTTTTAAACTTTGGGTTGCAACTCCAGAGGTGGCGGGATGCTGCTTTGGTGAACAGGATTGAAAAACTGCCAATGCGGCAATTAGTAGAGTCAAAATTTCTTTCATTGAAATGTTTTTATTCATGATTTAGCTGGGAATCCTTTTTTATGCTGTTGTAATAGCTTTTTACATCAGTCAGGTTCAGTTATATTTCTCATCTTCAACACGCTTTTAGCCCATCAGTATTATCCTCTTCTGGATTCATGCCGGGACATGAATATTTCAATATCGAAACCGATAAACGAACCTATCTATAATACAATTGTTCCTTTCGTTACACTTAATTGGATTCCGTTTTTCATGAACTTCATCAAACAAATCAACCTGCTGGTTTCATTTCTGCTCGAACTGGGACTCATCATTCTGGCTGGTCTCTGGGGATTTCAACAAGGAGAAAATAGTTTTATGAGATATGTTTTCGTCGTCGCTATCCCGGCAGTTATCATTTTACTTTGGGGCGTCTGGGCTGCACCGAAATCCAAACGACGATTGAAAAACCCGGCCCGAACCATCTTCAAACTGGCGATGATGGCTTTAGCGGTATTCTTTGCCTATGCTTCCGGTCATCTGGTTTGGGCTTTGTCCTTTGCGGTTATCACGATTTTGAATGTGAGTCTCGCTTACCTTTGGAAACAGGATTATTGATTATTTTTAATCTGAAAAGGGAAATGCCATGGATGAATTCGACAACTTCAGGAAGAGCTTCAAACAAAAATTTGAAAGCTATGCGCCGATGAGTCCGGATTCATGGCAATTGATTGAGTCTTTGGTTGAGTTCCAAACCGTGCAAAAAGACGAGGTTTTACTGCACAATGGTCAGGTTGCCAGAAACCTTCATTTTATATGTCGCGGCGCTTTGATAGCTTACTATACCGATGATGAGGGAAACAGTTACAACAAAAACATTTTCCTTGAGAACGATTTCGCCGGCTCGACCATTTCGTTAATGAAAAGAACGCCCTCCAACTTTACACTGGAAGCCCTGGAAGACACCATCCTGATCAACATCAACTACCGAAAATACCGGGAACTGATTGACCAGCAAACAGATTTAAAAGACTTCTATATTGCCTACCTTGAAAAGAACTGGGTGATGGACAAAGAACCCCGGGAAATCTCATTGGTGATGGAAACTGCGACTGAACGATATATCAAATTACTTCAGCAACATCCCGATATTGATAAAAGAATTCCTCAACGTCATCTTGCTTCACACCTCGGAATTACGCCTACCCAACTCAGTCGGATCAGAAAAGATCTGAAAAAAAATTCCTGAATCAACATATGTAAATGCGAGGCTCGCCATGCCCTCATACCTTTGTTTCCAGAATCGATTCTATTTATTTCAATCAATGCCTCGATTATTACACGCGGTTATCAGGAATTTAAACGTAAAACAAGCAAGATGAAATTAATAGAAAACCTGAAGTGGCGTTACGCTACCAAAAACTTCGATAGTTCCCGGAAAATATCAAACAACGATCTGGAACAAATAAAAGAAGCCGTCCGTTTATCGGCCTCAGCCTACGGACTTCAACCTTACAAGGTTTTGATTATTGAAGACCAGTCTTTGAGGAACAAACTAAAACCTGTTTCCTGGAATCAACGCCAAATAACGGATGCATCGCACCTGGTCGTCTTTTGTAACTATACTTCCGTGAAAACAAAACACATCGACGAGTTCATAGAATTAACGGCACAGATTCAGAACAGAAGTCAGAATGAGTTGACCGGCTACCGCGATTTTCTGAAAGTAAAAATGGAAGAAAAATCGGATGTAGAGCAGCTTTACTGGACAGCCAAACAGGCCTATCTGGCCATGGGAACTTTGTTGGCCGCATGTGCCGAATTGAAGATTGATGCTTGTCCCATGGAGGGATTTGAAGCCGAAAAATACAATGAAATTCTGGGGCTCACAGAGCAGGGCTTACATGCTTCAGTCATTGCAGCCCTTGGTTATCGTTCCAAAGACGATGCCAACCAACACCAACCCAAAATCAGAAAGTCAGTCGACAATTTATTTGAATATCTGGGCGATTTTGAACTGGTGGAAGTAATGGCAGGTGAACCGGAACGAGGCTAATTATTTATTGCCATGAATCAGTTATTTTTGCCATTGCTGGCGTTTGTCGGAGGAATATTCCTCGCGATACAGGGAAGCCTGAATGCTCATCTGGGCGTGTTGCTGAAAAATCCGCTGCTGGCTTCGGTCACAGCCTTTTTCAGCAGCATGATTTTCGCCGTCACTTTTTTGTTGCTTAGCGCGAAAGAGATGCCGGCCTGGAATGACATCAGGCAAATCCCTTCCTATTTATGGGTTGCCGGAGGCTTCTTCAGTGTACTGGGAATCAGCATTTATTATTATACCATTCCCCGTTTGGGGGTCTCCACTATGATATCGTTGGGACTGTGCGGGCAATTATTATTTGCTGTTATTGCCGGCCATTTTGGTTGGTTCGACCTGCCGACTGAACCCATCACGATAAAACGTATATTGGGCGTATTGTCCATGATTACCGGAATTCTTTTAATCAACCTGAAATGAAAAATAAACAAAACCTCATAAAAGCCAACTGGGAGAATCTTACCTCCCTATGGAAAACAGCAGCAACTCCCTTCCGGGGAAATGTTGCCGGAGAGATATTTGACTATGCCGAAATCGGAAACTCCGAATGGCCCAACCGATTGTGGTTCCACGAAGATGTCACGCAGGTAAGCGTGAGAAAAGCATTGGAGAAGCTAGGCTCTTCGAACACCCGTTTCACCATTCCCTACCGGGATATATACCACAGCCAATCCAACCAAATTCTGGAAGATAACGGTTTTACTAAAACATTTGAACAAGTGGCCATGTCGATGCCGTTGACAAAAACTTTCGCGCTGGAAAACAAACTTGATTTCAAAGTGGTATCTAACCCTGTCGACGCGAAAAAGTGGGCCAATATTTATCCATCCGCTTTTGGTTATCGCATCACTGAAGAAACATTGCTCTACACGATGAGCTCAATCGAATATATTCTGGCGTTAAAACAAGAACAACCGGTTGGAACGGCCATTCTTTTTCAAACCGATCAGTTTGCCGGCATTCATGGCGTTGGTGTCATTCCCGAGATGCGCAGAAAAGGATTGGCGGAAGAAATCATGAAATTCGTGCTCAACAAAGCCATTCATGATGGAGCAGAATACGCCACGCTGCAGGCTTCGGCAATGGGCAAAGGCTTGTACCTGAAGTTGGGCTTTGACGAACAATTCCTGATGAAAAACTATATTCTCTCACCAGAGAAATGAGCTGCAGTATTTGATGATAACGCCCCGGCAACGGAGCGAACGCTATCATATGCGAGAGAAACTCGTCGGGAAGAAGCAATACTGCGTAGCCGACTTCCGGAATAGCAACGCACTGACCGAAGGTTGCCCGGCTTACGGCCGGTGGATCGGTTGCTTCGACATCAACCGTAATGGGAAAATCATACCGTAAATAAGGTCAGCAGCGTTATTCGCAGGTCTTTCGGGGTTCTCCTCAGGTTGGGTAATATCGTTCGCCGGCTCCGGGATGTCACTCCCTGCTTTTTCCATATCTGCCTCAACTCTTTCGTTGTCTTCCGCTACTCTGGCGATGTCCTTCTCAGCTTCGGTAATGCCTTCCGCCACGTTAGCAGTGTCTTCCTCCATTCTTTCAGAGTCTTCCTCCGCTCTTTCGATGTTTTCCCCGGCTCTTTCAGTGTCTTCCTCCGCGACAATGTTGACAAAACAGCGGATGGCACCTCTGCCGGACGGAAGAACGGGTATAAACGAACAAAGCCATCCCTTCCGGAACACACATAAGGCCATACTACTTAAGACATTCCGGTCACCATCAAGTCTGATTCTGAACCGTTTGCCCGGGTAGAACCAACCTCATGTGCTTTTCCTGGGAAAAGGGAGACAACAGGCCTTGCAGCCGGTTATCTCCACATTTCGGGTGTAACAACTTTCCTTTCCTTTGTTCTCAAATAGCGGCCATATAGAGCCATTTCCGTATTGAATAAAATATCAGTAACCCCTAAGTCGAACGTGCCGTCCGGTTTTTCGGCCACTTCGACTTCGTAGCCGTTGAATGTGAGCAATGATTTCAGAAAACCGACACGTTCTGCAGTAATCGACTTTTCGACGATGGAGCAACGTTTATTATTGATTTCACCAACCTGGTGATGTGTATTAATAGCCATAACCTTACAATTAAAGTTGTGAACTGATGCTGTCGATGTATTGATAGAATACTCCGGCGAAGCCAAGAATAATAATACCGATCAGACAAACTGCCAGTACAAAATTGGTCAGCACACTCTTCTTGATGAGTGGCATGCGTTCTTCTTCCGGATCGATGAACATCGCCTTCACTACACGTAAATAAGTATACAGCGAAAGCACCAGGTTGATAGTCGCAAATCCAAGTAACACATACATTCCCGATCCCATTCCGGAAGTCAGCAGGAACAGTTTACCAAAGAATCCGGCTGTTGGTGGTACACCAGCCAGCGAAAACAATGCGACCGTAAAAATGATGGCATAAAACGGATTCGATTTGTACAATCCTTTGTAATCGCTGATAGTCACTTTACCTGTTTCGTCTGAAATGGCTTCGACAATGCTGAAGAGCGCAATATTGCTCAGCAGGTATATCACCAGAAAGTAAACCACTGAATCGGTTCCCATATTGGAAGCGCCGGCGATACCGACCAATACGAATCCCACCTGAGCGATGGACGAGAAGGCCAGGAATCGTTTGAGGTTTTGCTGCCGCAAAGCGAAGATGTTTCCCACCGTCATACTCAGCACCGAAAGGACGCTGATAGCCAGCAGCCAGGCATTCTCCAGTTTCCCGAACACGGTGTACAGTACCGTAATGAAAATGAAAATCACCGAACCTTTCGAAACGACTGCCAGGTAATTGGTCACCGGTGTCGGAGCTCCTTCGAATACATCGGCCGTCCACATATGGAACGGAACGATGGACATCTTGAAGGAGAAACCTGCCAGGATAAAGACAAATGCCGTCAACGTCAGCGCATCTTCGTGAATGTGTTGAATGATGGCGTCAAATCCCAGGTTACCAACTGCTCCGTACAACAATGAAATCCCGAAAAGGGTAATTCCGGTAGAGAAGGCAGACGACAAGATGTATTTAACACCTGCTTCCGACGATTTTCGACTGTCGGTGTTGAAGGCCGCCAGTGCAGCCAGTGGCAGCGACGACAGCTCCAGTCCCAGGTACAATACCAGGATGTGTCCGCTGGAAAGCATCACATACATTCCCAGCACACTGGAAAACATGAGTATGAAAAACTCTGCCGGCCGTTTCGATTCAATAATCCACTGTTTCGCCGAAAAGGCAATCAGCATTAATCCCAGGTTCAGTATGTTTTTCTCCAGTACAATCAGCGCTGTGGTATGATAAAATCCCTGAAACAGGTAACCGTCTTTAATGGGAATGAATCCGGCCACAAAGTTGATGACGAGCATCGCATTGACGATGTTCATGAAGCGTTTTGGATTTTTGTCAACCCCCATGAGATTTAGCACAAACAGCACCACAATCATCAGGGCGATTAGCCACTCAAAACGCAGTATAATTATTGATTCGTTAATCATCTTTCAATTGTATTCCGTTGTTAACATTGAAATTTTCTATCCCTTGTCCGTTACCGGGAAACCTCCCGAACGGATGCTCACTCCTATCCTGCCGCCAGACGATTAAAAATCTCCTGAACATCGGCGTTGATCAAATGCATGAAAAGGAACGGAGCCAAACCAATCAATACAATCCCCGCGATGAGAATAATCGCAGCCCAACGTTCGTTCCAGCCGGCATCTTTCAGCAGGGCATATTCCTTTTTAGTAATGGTTCCCCAGATGGCCAAACCGGTTGCCCGGAGAATATAAACCGCTGTTATCACGATAGAGGCAGCAGCCAGGATGGTGGCAATCCGGTAGAATAAACCGGTGTGTTCCCACGAACCGACAAACACCGTCATCTCGGAAACAAAACCACTAAATCCGGGCAATCCGAGTGAGGTTAAACCGGCAATGAAAAAGATGGTCCCGATAAACGGCATCTGTTTCAGTACACCGCCCAGCTCATTGCTCATTCGCGTATGAGCGCGATCGTAAATCATCCCGATAGCGGCGAAGAAAAGAGCCGTCATGATACCGTGCGATACCATTTGTAACACTGCTCCCGCAAAAGCCACTTTGGTAATCATCGCGACACCCAACACCACAAAACCTACGTGGCTTACGGATGAGTATGCGTTCATGTATTTCAAATCCTTTTGCATCAAAGTGGCGAGGGCGCCATAAAAAATGGCAATGGTAGCCGGAATGATGAAAATCCAGGAATACTCCCGGGCTGCATCAGGCATGAGATAGGTAGCTACACGAAGTAAACCGTACCCCCCCAGTTTCATGGAGATACCTGCCAGAAACATCGAAGCCGCAGTAGGTGCCGAAGAGTGACCATCAGGTGCCCACGTATGAAACGGAAACATACCGGTGAATACACCAAAGCCGATAAAGGTGAGGAAGTAAATAATCACCTGCACATTCATCGGAAGATGCATATGCGACAACTTCATGATGTCCCAGGTGTGTTCGCCACCGTACCAGCCCGAAGCGAAGTACAATCCGACGATTCCCAGAAAAACCAACGCTGAACCGGTCATCAGCATTAGCGCAAGCTTCATGGCGTTGTTCTCTTTCTTTCCGGTTCCCCAAATCCCGATAAGGAGATATTTGGGAATGACCGCCAGTTCGAGGAAGAAGAACATGGAGAACAGGTTCAGCGAAATGAAAAATCCATATGCCCCGACACTCAGCAAGAGCAACATGAAGAAAAACTCTTTTACCTGTTTTTCTATTTTCCACGAAACCAGTACGCCCGCCAGTACGACCGCTGCAGTTAACAAAATCATCACCAGCGAAATGCCATCCACACCAATGTGATAATTAATGCCTAACGGACGGAACCAAACACGGGATGATTCAAACAGCATTTGCGCTGTAGCACCGGCGTTGCGTAACGAAACATACTGAGCCGTCAGCCAGCCGGAAAAAAGCAATTGAAGCACGGCTCCCGCCAACGCAATTTGCCGGATGAGTTTATCACTTTTGACCAGCAGGATGCCTACAACAGTCAAAAGAGGTATCAATATTAATAGAGACAGAATATTCATCGTTATGCGAATTTATAGAGTAACAACACCACCATAAGCAACACACCGCCAAAGAAGTACATAGTGTATGCCTGCAATTTTCCCGATTGAACACGTTTGATGGCATTCGACAAAGCAATCGTCAGGCTTCCGGTTTTTTGAACCGTACCGTCAACCACATTACGATCGAACCAGGCCGCTGGCCTTCCCATCAAATTGAACACAATCTTTTTGGTGATGAACAAGTATATTTCGTCGACATAGAACTTTCGGTATGCAGCGCGGTAAAAACCTCCCAGCGTATTGACAATCCGTTGTGGCACATCCGACTCTTTCCGGTAAAGGACAGCGGCAGCCACAATACTCAATACACCTAATCCTACCGGTAGAATAATATGACTCAATTCGATAGGTAACTCCAGCGGTTTTCCGGTGGCACTAACAAAATCACCGAAAGGAATAAATCCGCCAAATACAGCTCCAACAGCCAGTAACATCATCGGAATCATCATGGCCCACTCGCCTTTCTCATGGTTATGCGCATGAGCATCGGGTGTTTTGTGCCAGAAAATCATGAAGTACAAGCGGAAAATATAGAAGGCGGTCAGCGTACCGGCAATCAGTCCTACCCAATAGATAAGCGGGTTACTTTGTTCCGCTGCGCTGAAGATGGCTTCCTTACTGAAGAATCCTGCGAAAGGAGGAATTCCGGAAATGGCCAGTGCAGCCAGCAGGAACGTAATATGCGTAATGGGCATCGATTTCCGCAGGCCTCCCATGTCTTTCATCTCGTTACTGTGAACGGCATGAATAATGGCGCCAGCGCCAAGAAAGAGCAGTGCTTTGAAGGAGGCGTGGGTGAAGAGGTGAAACAGACCAGCTGTGAAACCTTCGGTTTTGCCCGGTCCCCATCCGGCTACTCCCAATGCAAACAGCATGAAGCCAATCTGCGAAATGGTAGAGTAAGCCAGCACCTTTTTGATATCGGTTTGCGTACAGGCAATGGTAGCTGCAAACAAAGCGGTAAAGGCACCTACGTAACCAACTACGGTTAAAGCATCCGGAGCACCGACGGCGAATATCGGGAACAAACGAGCTACCAGGTAAACACCGGCCACTACCATTGTTGCGGCGTGAATCAACGCCGAAACAGGCGTTGGACCTTCCATGGCATCGGGTAACCAGATGTGCAGCGGGAACATCGCCGATTTACCGGCACCGCCAATGAAGACCAGGATCAGTGCCCAGGTCAGCGTGCTCATGCCCAGAAACGATGCGCCTGTCATGGTGGCCAGGTATGACGAGCCCGGCGTGGATAGCCTCTCAATTAGCGTGAAGAAGTCGAAGCTGTGTGCGCCGTGTCCCAGCATCAGGATACCAATCAGGAATCCAAGGTCGGCAAAACGTGTGACGATAAACGCCTTCTTGGCGGCAGCCACAGCCGACGGCCGGCTGAAATAGAAACCAATGAGTAGGTATGAAGATACTCCTACCAGTTCCCAGAAGATGTACATCTGGAAAATGTTGGTCGAAAGCACCAACCCCAGCATAGAAAAGGTAAACAATCCCAAATAGGAATAATAGGTGGTAAAACGCTCCTCACCTTTCATGTATCCCAAACTGTAGATGTGTACCATCGTCGAAACAAACGTAACGACCAGCAACATCATTACAGAAATTGGATCGAGAACCAGCCCCAGGTTAATGGACAGGTCTGTATTAAACGGCAACCAGTTCAGTTGCGCCGTCAGATACGGGACAAATTCACTTCCCTGTTTACCGATACTGAAGAAATAATCGTATGCTGTTACCAGCGAAAGAACCAGTGCAGCACCAAGAAGCACTGAACCAATTACTCCCGAGAAGCGGACCGAAATATGCTTTCCTGCTAACCCCAGCAACAGAAAGCTTAGCAGCGGTAATAACGGTATGAGTAGTATGATATTATCTAATGTCATAGCTTAGAATTTCATGGTGTCAACTTCCTCTACATCGACTGTATTAAACTTGCGGAACAGATTGATGATGATGGCAATGGCCAGCGAAACCTCCGCCGCAGCTACCGCGATGATGAAGAGGGTGAAAAATATTCCTTCAAGCTGATTCGGAAACAGGTACTTGTTGAACGCGATAAAATTGATGTTCACGCTGTTCAGTATCAGCTCCACCGACATGAGCATAGTAATCATGTTCCGCCGGGTGAAAAATCCGTAGACGCCCAGAAAAAACAGGGCCGAACTGAGAATCAGCAAATGTGCTAATGGTACTTGTTCCATAACGTTACTTGTTTTTGATTTTCACTGCAATCACAATACATCCCACCAGTGCCGCCAACAGCAAAAAGCTGACAATCTCGAACGGATAAACGTAACCGTGATGATGGTAATCGAGCATTTGCCGGCCGATGTTGCGTGCCGAATGGTCGACGCCCATCTCGGTAGTGGCTTTGAAAGCAGTCCGATAAAAGACACCCAGGGTAAGAATAAGACCAAAGGCGGACATACCTGCTGCGACCACAATTCGTTTGAATAGTGGTTTCGGTAACTTATCACCCGACTGGTGTGTCAAAAAGATGGAAAAGATAATCAGGACGATAATCCCACCTACGTAGATTAGCACCTGCAGTGCCGCAATGAAATCCATGTTCATCAGGATATAAATTCCGGCTATTCCGATGAGGGAAAAGAGCAGGTATATCGCCGCGCGGAATATCATCCGGGTAAAAACGCTCATCGCACCAAAAACAAGCACAAGAGCCGAAACGATATAAAATATAATGGTTGATGCACTCATTTCTTTGCGCTTTTTAGTTTTGAACCAGGTTGATTGAGCACCTTGGTGAGTAACTTCCGGTCGTAAACCGAATGTTCAAAGGCGTTGGACATTTTAATCGCATCCTGCGGGCATGCATCGATGCATTGACCGCAAAAAGTACATAGTCCCAGATGATATACCCACTCGTCCAACTCCTTCTTCTTCTTCCCCTCGGGTGTTTCCACCTGGCGGGTAATGATTTTGATGGAACCATTGGGACAGTTCATCTCACAAATGGTACAACCGGTGCACAAGTGCTCATTGTTCTCGTCATGCGGAAGAACCACTTCGCCCTGAAACCTTTCCGGGATGTACAGGGTATCGCGGTTTTCCGGATATTGCTCCGTCAGGATTTTCTTCGGATGTACCAGGTAGTGCCCGGTGAGCATCATCCCTTTCCAGAGGGAAGAAAACCCGTACCAGATTGCTCTGAAATATTGATATATGCTATTCATTTTACCCTCCGTCATTTACAGATACCATCCCATCAGGGCAATGAATGCCGCAAACAGAACATTGATTATACTTACCGGAAGCAGGTATTTCCACTCCAGTTTTAACAGCTGGTCAATACGCAGCCGCGGGAATGTCCAGCGGAACCACACAATCAGGAACAGGATGAAGAAAGTCTTCCCGAAGAACCATACAATCCCGGGGATGTAATCCATGAAGTGATTCAATCCGTCAAGTCCGGCAAGGTGGAAGGGCATCCAGCCTCCGAGGAAAACCGTGGCTGCCACCATCGACAAGACAAACATGTTCGTATATTCCGAAAGGAAAAACATGGCGAATTGCATCCCCGAATACTCGGTGTGGTAACCGGCTGTCAACTCCGATTCTGCTTCTGCCAGGTCGAACGGTGCGCGATTCAACTCGGCTGTACTGGTAATGATGAATGTAACGAAGGCAATAATCACGGGAATGTGTCCTTTAATCACCCACCAGCCATCGGCCTGTGCCTGAACAATGCCGGAAATACTCAGTGTTCCGCTCATCATCACCACGACAATCAGTGCCAGTCCGCCGGATAGTTCGTAGCTCACAATCTGTGCTCCGCTTCGCATAGCTCCCAGCAACGAGTATTTGTTGTTACTCGACCAGCCGGCCATCAAAATCCCAATCACCGAAAGGGAGCTCACTGCCGTAATATAAAACACTCCGATGTTGATGTCCCAAAGTTGGATTCCTTTCGCAAAAGCGATGGGCACCAATGTCATGAAGCTCACGATAGTCACCACAAACGGGGCAACCCGGAACATCAGTTTATCGGAATTAGTCGGAACTAAACATTCTTTCAATAAAAGTTTCATCACATCGGCTACGGCCTGCATCGAACCCCATTTTCCAACGCGCATCGGGCCAAGCCGCATCTGCATAAACCCGGCCAACTTCCGCTCGGCGTAAACCATCAGAATGGCCATAGCTACCACCAGCAAAATCACGGCGACTCCAGCCAACACCAGCTCGATTCCATACGCCACATGCGGATGAAACGCGCTGTTCAGCCAACTGTCAATGGCCCGGGTTATCTCTAATAATGATATGGATAATTGCATTTGTATCGTATTATCTTATCTGTCGATATCTGGAATAATTAAATCAAGCGTGGCCATCATCGAAACCATGTCACCGATTTTAGCGCCCTTCAACATCGGCCGCAAGGCATTCAGGTTCGAGAAATTGGGCGTCCGGAACCTGACCCGGTACGGCTCTTTTTTGCCGTCGCTCACGATGTACACTCCCAGCTCGCCACGGGCTGTTTCCACCCTTTGGTAATATTCGCCGGCAGGAAGTTTCACTACACCTTTCAGCTTCTCACGGTAACTACCTTCCGGGATATTGTCGATGAGTTGCTCGATGATGTAAATCGACTGCTTCATCTCCTCGATGCGGAGCCAGTAACGGGCAAAGTTGTCGCCTTTGTCGTTCAGAACTTCCTCGAATTCAACCTTGTCGTAGCCATCATAGGGATGCAACTTACGAACATCGCACTTCACGCCGGAGGCGCGGGCGACGGGACCAGTACAACCCAATGAGACAGCATCTTCGGCGGTCAGTTTTCCAACGCCACGGGTACGGGCCTGCAATATCACGTTGCCGGTGAGCAACTGGTAATATTCGTGCAGGTTACCCTTCAACTGCTCAATCAGCTTTTTCACCTTTTTCACGAAATCGGGGTGCAAATCGTTGACCACACCACCCGGTGTTATGTAATTCATCGTCAGGCGCGATCCACAGGTTTCTTCAAAGATTTCCAGAATCATCTCGCGTTCGCGGAAAGCATAGAAGAACGGCGATACGGCTCCCAGGTCGAGTCCCAATGCTCCCCACCACAACTGGTGCGATGCGAGGCGTGTCAGCTCGGCCATCAGTACCCTGATAACCTGTGCACGGGCCGGTGCTTCAATCTGCAAACCTTTCTCGATGGCCAGCGAACAAGCCTGGTTACTAATGTGCGCCGAAAGGTAATCCATCCGGCTGGTGAGGTAAATAAACTGTTTGTAACCCAAAGCCTCCGACATTTTTTCGATGCCGCGGTGAATATACCCGAGGTGAGGTTTCGAATCGATGATGTCCTCTCCGTCTAGCCACAATTCCAAACGTAACACACCGTGTGTGGAAGGGTGCTGCGGGCCTACGTTGATGACAAATTCGTCGTGTTTGATATCTTTTGTTTCCATAACAGTCAATTACAGGGATATAACATCATCGTCCTGGTAGTCCTTCCGGAGCGGATAACCTTTCCATTCGTTTGTCATAAAGATGCGCCGCAAATGTGGATGACCTGAGAAACGGATGCCGAACAAATCGTAGATTTCGTTCTCATACATTTCAGCGGCTTTCCAAAGTGGTTCCACCGATGGCAACTCAGCATCGTCACGATCTTCCAGCTTCACCTTGATTTCCAAATCGTGGCGGTAAGTGGTAGAGGTCATGTGGTAGACCATTTCGAAATGGGTCTGCCAGTCGATGGCTGTTTCGTCGAACAGAAAATCGAATTTCGTAGCTTCATCTTCTTTTAGCTTCTTAGCCACTTCAAAAATCTGATCCTTTTCCACCCAAAGCACAGGAAAATCGATGTTCTCTTCCTGCGTCATTCCCGGGAAGGTTTTCTCCAGGTAACTTTTCAGTTCTTCTTTAGTCATCGTTTTCCTTCTTTTTCGGTTTGTCAATCACGTAGGCTCTGGAATGCCGGATTTTCTCCTGCAGTTTCATCATCCCTTCCAGCAATGCTTCCGGACGGGGTGGGCAACCCGGAATGTACACATCCACCGGGATGATATTATCCACGCCTTTCACAACCGTATAGGAGTTGTAGAAGAACGGTCCACCGGTAATGGTACAGGCGCCCATGGCAATTACATATTTGGGTTCCGGCATCTGGTTGTACAGACGCTTGAGTACCGGCGCCATTTTCTTGGTAATGGTTCCGGCTACGATAATCAGGTCGGCCTGACGGGGAGTGGCACGTGCCACCTCGAAGCCAAACCGCGACCAGTCGTACTTGGCCGATGCCGCCGACATCATTTCGATGGCGCAACAGCTGGTTCCGAAAGTGAGCGGCCAAAGCGAGTTGCTTCGTGCCCAGTTACTCAGCTTGTCGATATTCGAAACCAGAAAATTGGTATTCCCCGACTCATCTTCGAAAATCTCGCCGGGAAACGGTTCGGGATTTTTATTTACATCCATGACAGGGCTTTCTTTTTATGGGCATATAGCAGGCCCAGGAATAATACCAACACAAAAAATACAATCTCGACAAAGGCGACCATACCAATCTCCTTGAACACTACGGCCCAGGGATAGAGAAAGGCTATCTCCACATCGAACAACAGAAAAACCAGGGCAAACAGATAGTAGCCCACATGAAACTGAACCCATGTTGTGCCCTGCGTTTCCATGCCGCATTCATACGCCTCACCCTTTTCGGGATTGTATCGTTTGATCGAAAGCTTGTTGCCCAGACCAATCGCCAGCGCGGCAAATGCAAATCCGCAGAACATTAACAGTAGAATAGATACACTGCCCATGTTGTATAATTTTTAGTAGTAAATAGATTTCTGAAGATTCCCGGAAGGTTTTCCCGGAAACAAAACCGGATGAAATGAGAGAATTCCGGCTAAAAGGTCATCTGCGGAGGCAGATCACCGGTTGGTTGATCTATAAAAGAAGGGATTCAATGAAATAGATGAAATCATCCGTTTCATTGAGCGGGATGGAATGCAAAGCATGATCGGTAAATGAACGCGCAACAGAAGCCTGTTCCGTATTCAAATCATGTTTCCGCACCACAAAAGTTTTAAGGAGTTGTAATTTCAGTTCTTGCTTACTGTCATCAACACAGTTGAGGACAGCAGGCTCTACCTCATCGGCAAAAAATCCGTAAGGAGCATTGGTTCCATTGTTCACTTCCGAAGTCCGAACTTCTGCAATCCGCTTTCGGGATGAAAGTTCATGCACTTCGTTCATGAAATGAGCATATCCTATTGCTATTGGCAGCAACAGCAATATCATGGTAATAATATTTCCTATTCTCTTCCTCACGTATCAATCAAAAACTCAGCTGCAAGTTTAATACAAATTGAAAACCGCTACACCCTGATTTAGTTATTTTTAACGATTCTAAGTACAGGTAATTGACGATGCTTCGGATGTTAAATCTTTGCAAGCGTCTATTCTTGAGCCTGATAAGATACAAAAAGTATTCATGTAACTTCACCTTTTCATATATCAGGCTGCTATTTATCATATCAGATTGCAGATTTAAGTAAATTTTAATTGCTCGTTTTCGGTAAACCCGAACCAGTGTGACCGCTTTTGAACTTTGATTCCCGGTTGCGGAAGTGAATAATTGACTCACCAGAATAAAGAATACAATACAAACCCCTTACTGAATTCCTACCGGGAAAAAACATGAAGTATGCACGTTACCGGAAGAAAGTTACGATATACACACCGATGGTTTAGTGGAGGTTGGTTACAAGCTCAGCCTTCGCTGGATGATTACCTGAATTTTACGTACGCAAATAATCCACTCCTTAAGACCGGGAAAAAGCAATCAAGCTTGTAAAGGTAAGATTCGGGATTCAAATTGATCCAGGCAGATGTAAAAGCGTTAATTATGATGACGCAAATCCGAGCAACTTCAAAATTCCTTTAGAATTGAAAATTACGTTTGAATCGTAATCAAAATTCAGGATATTATGAAAACCACCTTTTTATTGCTTGCCTTTTTGGGTATGAGTTTAAGCGTACACGCGCAAAAATCGGTATTGCCCAATGCTGTAGCCGATGCTTTTTCACAGAAATTTCCTAATGCGCAGAAGGTGCGCTGGAATCAGGAAGAAGCCAACGAATGGGAAGCCGAGTTCTATTTAAGTGGAGTGGAAACTTCCGCCTCTTTTAATCCTAATGGTAAATGGCTCGAAACAGAGACGGAAATCAGTAAACGTTCACTTCCTGCAGCGGTGAAGAATACCCTCGGGCGCCAATTTGCCGGTTACAAAACAGGAGAAGTGTCCATTATTGATTCGCCAACTTTTTCCGGGTACGAAATTGAGTTGAAGAAGAAAGATCAGGCACTGGAAGTGCAGTTAACCAAAGACGGTATGCTGAAAAACAAACGGATACTGAAGGACGGAGAAGATAACGATTAATCCGTGGCAACGCATTTTCCTGTTGAAACCAACTTGTTTTTCTGATGATTACCCCATTACACTGCAGCGAATTTAACCGGGCAAAAGCTTTACCTGTGGAGTTATAATGAACAATTGATGAAATACAGATTGAATTTGAGAAAGGCACTTCCGGCTTCGGTTGTGGTTTTTATGCTCACTATTTCGGCCTGTTATGGCCAGCTGAGTCTTAGTATGGGATACGGATTGCAAATTCCCGGTAGGCAGGATTTAAAATTTAGGTATTATGAGAACGGGGTTCTGATGAAAAACCTGAAGACATCGAAGGCCATATCCTCATGGTCTCCGGTGTCGAACCTCAGCGTAACCTATTGGCACCACAACATCGGATTTGATATTAGCTATTTGAAATGGGAAAACAAGAGCCGCGGCGTTCGTTTTCTCACCAACGAAATTCCGCCATTTACCAAAATGGAGCAGTCGCGGAAATTGTTCTTGCTGAGTTTTCTTTCCAAAACCGGAAATCCTTTTCGCAAAAAAGGAGCGAACGACGACAGTAGTTATGGTTACTGGGGCGCAGGAATTGGCGCCGGCGTAACCGAAACGAATCCCGGTATGTTCCGCAGTGTCAAGTTGGCCATGCAGCTGCTGTACGGCGTCTCCTTTAAGCTGACTTCCCACGTCCGCTTTTTTACCGAGGTCAAATATCTGCTGGCTCACGATGCCGACAACGCTCCGCCATCCACCTTTACCGGATGGAAAGTGGACACCTCGGGGCACCCGTTCCCGCTTCGCCCGCATCCGCACCTCGATACCCGGTTTTATAATCTGCAGTTCGGACTTCGTTTCCGGTTATGATTTCCCTTTTACATTTTAGAATAGATGACGATGAAAATAATCCGAATTAGCCTGCTCGTGTTGCTTTTGGCCGGAAGTAAAATGGTCATGGCGCAATCAGCAAAGCAGGAAAATTTTCGACCGCACGGAAAGGCCGTCGTGCAGGTCTTCAGCAATTTTACCTATCGGCTGAGTAACTTCAAAGGCAAACCATCGTTCGACATATCGCGAGCTTACCTGGGATATGAATATGCCTTCAGCCAGCGGTTCTCGGGCAAGGTGATCTTCGACGCGGGCAGCCCCGATACGTGCGGTGTCAAACTGAATGCCGTATTGAAGAACGCTTACCTGCAGTACAACGGCGGTAACCTGAAGCTCAGGTTGGGCGTCATCCCGACCAGCCAATTCCGGTTGCAGGAACAATTCTGGGGGCACCGTTATGTGGCGCGTACCTTTATGGATGCTTACCACTTTGGCCCGGAGGCCGACCTGGGGGCTTCACTGGCGTGGAAATGGTCGCCGTATGTTCAGTTCGACGCATCGGTGCTGAATGGCGAGGGCTACCAAAAGCTGCAGCAGGACAGCGCCCTGCAATATACTGCCGGGCTGACCATTCAACCGGTGAAGAACCTGTATGCCCATTTTTACTTCGACCATATGAAGAAAACGGTCTCGCAGAATACCTACTCTGCATTTCTGGGGTATGCCGGCCCGAAGGTAACCGCCGGGCTCGAGTACAATTACCAGTTGGCACATGCCAATGTGAACGACCAGGACCGTTCGGGGATTTCGCTCTATGCCACCATGCAACTGAAAAAACATTCCAACCTCTTCGTACGCTACGATAAGCTCTGGTCGAAACGAAACGATGGTGCGCTGGATGGCTGGGATGTGCTGGCCGACGGAAGGCTCTACCTGGCCGGGATTGAATTTCACCCGGCAAAGGGCATCACCATTTCGCCCAACATGAGTGGCTGGTATCCCGTTCACGATACCCATCACATTGTTAGCCGGTTCAACCTGAGTGTGCAATTCAAATTCTAATTTGTCACTGGGATATGAAGCAGTGAATAAGCATAGTAATTACTTATCATCCATAAATCCATTTAAAATGATGAATCGAATTGTGTTATTCTTTCTTCTGAGCATCTTCATTGGTCAGGCACAGGCTGCCAATGATTTCAGGAAGGCATTAGACGATGATGAGCAAACCGGAAGCCAGTTGACCCACGACTTCCATTTGCATACGGCTCAGTACACGGATGTGGCCCGCTACTGGCAGGCCCGTCAGGCCCAGGACAGTCTGCAGACGGTTACCCGGACCAAAGCGCGCTATTTTCTGAAGAAAGCCATTCTTCCTACCGGACTAATAGCTGCCGGACTGGTGACCATGGCGGTTCCCCGGCAAACGGTGCTCAGCAAATACCGCATTCATGACACCATGCATGGCTGGAACCCGACATTTCACACCTCGGCCGACAATTACCTGCAGTTTGCACCCGCTGTTGTGACGTTGGGACTGGGAGCGATGGGCGTGAAAGGACGCAATGATTTTCTGAACCAAAGCCTGCTTTTTACCAAAGCCGAACTACTGATGTCGGTGGTGGTATATGGCATTAAGCATGCTACGCGGGTGGAACGGCCTTATGGCGGCGTGTTCACTTCCTTCCCGTCGGGGCGTACGGCGCAGGCGTTCCTGTCGGCTACTTTCCTGGCCAAGGAGTACGGGCATATTTCGCCCTGGATTAGTGTGGCCGGGTATGCGACGGCTACCGGCGTGGGGGTGCTGCGCATGATGAACAACAAACACTGGATTTCGGATGTACTGGCCGGTGCCGGCGTGGGAATTCTCTCGGTGGAGTTCGTTTATCTGACGCATCAACACCGTTGGGGAAAGAAGCGGAACATGGTGTTCGCCCCAACTTTGTATCAAAAAGGCGGTGGCGTGTCGATGGCGATGACGTTTTAGAAAGCTGTTTGCTAAAACAAGTCAACAACTCCAGCAGCGGTGATAGACTTTATAATATTGGAGAAACTGCGAATAATATGTCACTTTAAAACCCGATTCTGCCTACTTTTACCATTCGGGCAACTTTAAAACTGTTTTTCAGAGATGAAAATATTAATAGTGGAAGATGAACAGTCGCTGGCTGACGATTTGGTTACCTACCTTGCATCCGAAGGAAACATCTGTGAACCGGCTTATGACTACTTTACAGCCGAAGACAAGTTGGCAGCCTTCCATTACGACATCGTTTTACTCGACATAAATTTACCTGACGGAAACGGTTTGCAACTGTTGCACCAAATGAGAGAGCATGAGCCACCTCCTGGTGTGCTGATCATTTCAGCCCGGGATTCGCTGGACGACAAACTTAAGGGCCTTGATTTGGGTGCCGATGATTACCTGACCAAACCGTTTCATCTGGCTGAAGTGAATGCCCGGGTAAAAGCATTAGGTCGCCGCCGGCTATTTGGTGGAAAAACAGAAATCCGTTACCACGAAATTAGTATCGACCCTGAATCGGGAACAGCCCGAGTCAATGAACAACAGCCGGAACTGACCCGCAAAGAGTTTGCCTTGTTACAGTATTTCGTCACCAACCAAAACCGCGTGATGACGAAGGAAGCCATTGCCGAACATTTGTGGGGCGATTACATGGAAATGGCCGGGAATTTCGATTTCATCTATACACACATCAAAAACCTCCGCCGTAAACTGACCGATGCCGGAGCCAATGATTACATCCGGACGGTATACGGCATGGGTTACAAATGGAGTGACGAATAAAACGACAAAAAGCATATTGGTGAAACTGCTTCGAAAAACCATAGGATATCAACTGTTGCTGACGACTCTCTTTTTTGTACTCGCCGGATTTGCACTTTTCCGGATGATTAACGGGATTGAAAACGAAGAGGTGGACGAGAACCTGACAGCGATGCAGATGAATATCGAGCTACAGCTGAAAAAAGGAATGACTGTTAGCGACGCTCCTCCTCTTTTGATTCTTCATCGCTTAGAGTCCCCTTTAACGAAGGAGTCAATGAGGATTCAAACCGTTCGACTCCCCGATCCCATTGAAGGAGACAAAGAATCGTACCGGCAACTAACTTCCCGCACAACCATCAACGGTATTCCATACGAAATCATCATCCGCAGCCTGCTGGTCGAAAACCGCGACATGGTCATCGCAATCAGTAGCTCCATCGGACTGGTATTGCTGCTGCTTTTAGCGGCGCTGTTGCTCATGAACTATTTCATGTCGAAGCGGTTGTGGGCTCCCTTCTATCACACACTGGGACATTTGAAACAGTTCCGCCTTTCGGGAAGTAAACAACCGCAACCTTCCGGCACCGATATTCTGGAATTCCGGGAACTGGAGAACGCCATCACCGAGTTAACCAACAAAGTGCGCTCAGATTACCAGGCCCTGAAGTCATTTACTGAAAATGCCTCGCACGAAATTCAAACACCGCTGGCCATCATCTTGTCCAAGCTCGAAATGTTGTTGCAATCGAAAGACCTGTCTCCCGAACAGTCAAAGTTGGTCCAATCGGCCTACCGGAATGCACGCCGTTTGTCGCAAACCAACCGGAGTATGGTAACGCTGACGCGGATCGAAAACCGGCAATTCAATCAGAATCAATCATTGAAAGTCAGCAATATACTCGACGAACTACTGGAACAGCTGGAAGATTTCATCACATCGAAGAAGTTAACGGTTAAGAAAACATACGCGGCAGAAGCGGTCTGGCATATCGATCCCGATCTGGCGCACATTCTCCTGTCAAATCTGCTGGGTAACGCTGTTCGACACAACATCGAGGGCGGAAATATTCAGATTCAGTTAGAAGAGCATAAATTACAAATCAGCAACAGCGGTAAAACACCGTCGTTACCCGCTGAGAAAATGTTTGACCGGTTTCAGACCGGGAGCGAAACAGGAAACACCGGTTTAGGCTTAGCCATCGTGAAAGAAATTGGTGCTGTAACCGGCATGACGGTAAACTACGATTACACAGACAACAACCATATCCTCACTGTTCTGTTTTAACTTCAGATTCTGTTCAGATTTGAATGGTAACATTGCCTTCGTATGGAAGTCAAAACAAAAAATCAAATGAAGAATAGCGTATTACCCTACATCATTGTTCTTCTTCTCCTTACAGGAATATCGGCTTGCAGCATGCAGGTACCGAAGGCAGCCCAATCGAACCTGGGAAAAATGTTCCCCGAAGCGACTCAAATCAGTTGGTCGCACGAAAATAAAACTGAATTTGAAGCGGAATTTCAATGGCAGGGCCATAAAACTTCAGCCACCTTCGATGAAAAGGGAAACTGGAAAGAGACCGAACAAAATATAACAGCCGAGCAGTTGCCGTTAGCGGTTCAGGAGGCATTAACCGAAGGTTTTGCCGATTTTGTGATTCAATCGCCGGAAAAGCTATGCTCAGAGGAATACGCTGTTGCTTATGAAATGGTGGTAAAAAATAAAGAGGTCCGGGTGGAACTGCTTTTCGCCCCCAATGGCCAACTCCTGAAGAAAAAGTTGTTGAAAAGTGTGGAAGAAGATGTTGACTGATGTTCCGGTTACGGCCGGATGAACAGATAATAAACATGAGGAAATTGAAAAGTTGGAGTTTACTTTTTTTATGGTTTTGTATCGGAACCGGAATGCTGCAGGCACAGCCTTCGCTGAACGATTACCTGAACTTCGCATACGCGAATAATCCGTTACTGAAGAGCGGCAGGAACGCAGTGAAGTCGGCCGGTATCGACAGTGCGTTGGTACGCTCGCAGTTTGGTCCCCAAATTGGCTTTCAGGGCGATGCCAGCTATTATCCCACCAATGGTAAGTGGGGCTACGATGTGGCTCTTTCCAATAAGGGAATGCTCGGCTCGGTGGTCAACTTCAACCAGGCTATTCCGTTTCAGAATCAGATGAAACCGCAACTAAACGCCGCTTCCCTCAACCGGCAGAAGGCCGTCAACTCACTTCAGCTTACGCGGAAGGAAATCAAACGAAATGTGACCCGCGAGTATTTGGTTACCTACGGCGACCAACTGCAGTACCGCTACAATCGCGAAGTGTTAGACACCTTGCAGAACGAATCGGGCGTGTTGCTGGAGCTCACCCGCGCCAATGTGTATCAGCAGACCGATTACCTGGCTTTCCTGACAAACGTGCGAAAGCAGGCATTGCTGGTAACGCAGGCCCGCACCCAGTTCCTGAATGATTTATCGCAATTGCGGAATTTGTGTGGCATCACCGATTCAGGAATGGTAGCCTTGCCTTCTCCGAAAATGATTCCGGAAGGCTCTCAAATGACCTCGCCAGCCGCTTTCCTGAAACAGTATCAACTCGACAGTCTTCGGTTGCTGAATCAGCAGGAGATTAACAAACAGCAATATCAGCCCAAACTGAGACTTCACGCTGATGCCGGCTACATGTCGTCGTTTGAAAAAACGCCCGGAACCAACTTTGGCGGCGGTGCCGGACTGAGTCTCTCCATTCCCATTTACGATGGACACCAAAAAGAACTGCAACAACAAAAACTGATGTTGCAGCAGGAAGATTTGGACGCGCAGCAGAACTATTTTAAGAAGCAGTACAATCAGCAAATCAATGAACTGTTCCGGCAGCTCGGCCAAATGGAAAGCCAGCAAACCGAAGTGGACAAGCAGTTGAAAATGGTGAACCAGCTCATCCGGGCCAACCGCAAACTTGTGACACAGGGAACCGTCTCCATTCCACAGTATTTCATGGTCATTCAGAACTTCATCGATTTGAAAAATGAACAGAGCCTTATCCGCGTCAAACGATGGCTCATCATCAACGAAATCAATTACTGGACGGAATAGCCATTCCGGAAAAACGATATCAAACGAATTTGTCAGGTATGCCATTCATGAAAAGAAACAGTACCCGTTTTCCATTCTCTGCCCAACGCTTTTGGCTGGCCGGGACCTTCGCACTCGCGGCTTTGGCTTTCAGCGGATGCGGTCAAAAGAAATCAACTTCAACAGCCGAGCCGTCGACGCCGCTGCCCGAGGTTCAGGTAACACATGTGCGACAAGGAGCCATTCAACAAACCGTGCAGCTCAACGCAACGGCCGTCTTTCGTCGCCAACATGTATTGAAATCGCCGGTCACCGGATACGTCGTGAAGTCGTTTGCCGAACCGGGGCAGATGGTACAGAAAGGCGATCCGGTATTCGTTATCGAGACGAAAGAATCGAGGGCGCTGGGCAACAGCCTAGATAGTCTGAACCGAAAACTCGGCCTGTCGGGAAGAATGACCATCCGCGCCAGTGTGTCGGGTTACGTGGCAGCCATTAGTCACCAAACCGGCGATTTTGTCCCGGAAGGGGAACCACTGGCAACGCTCAACGACCGGAACAGCATGGTCTTTATCCTGAATGTGCCGGTGGAATGGCCGACCATTATCCATAACGGGATGCAGCTTCCGGTAAGGCTGCCCGACGGACGAACACTAACCGGAGTAGTGACAGAAACCTTGCCGTCAGTTGATCAGGCGGCACAAACCCGTCAGGTGATTATCCGGGTGCAAAAAGCGGGCGTCGTTCCCGAAGGACTTATCGCCAAAGTGTCGCTGGCACAATCGGAGAACGAGAATACACAGGTGCTTCCCAAAGCAGCTGTTCTGGCCAACGAAACAGAAACGAACTTTTGGGTCATGAAACTCACCGAAAAGGAGACGGCCGTAAAAGTTCCGGTGACCACCGGCATCCAGACAGCTGACAGCGTCGAAATCCTCACTCCAACGTTCCGGCCATCCGATGAAATCCTGACGACCGGCAATTACGGCGTCCCCGACACCCTGAATGTAAAAGTGATTCGCTAATCACGAAACTTTTTCTATCGATGAACATCAAAGACTTTTATACGGCATTTAAAAAACCAGTCACCTTTTTCCTGGCTGTCGTCCTGTTGGGAGGGGGCTATTTTTACTCCAAACTTCAGGTTTCGCTTTTCCCTAAGGTAACATTCCCCAAAGTAAAGGTGATTGCTGATGCCGGACTGCAACCGGCCGACCGAATGATGGTGACGGTGACGCGTCCAATGGAAAATGCCATCAAGCAGGTCCCCGGGCTGAAGATGATTCGCAGTACCACCAGCCGGGGTAGTTGCGAGATATCCGCATTTCTGGACTGGAACTCTGATGTCAGTTTAAGTCAGTTACAAATACAATCGCGCATCAACCAGATTCGTGACCAACTTCCCGCCAATATCAGTATTACGGTGGAAAAAATGACTCCTTCCATCCTACCGGTAATCGGCTATTCGCTGGAGAGCAAAACCCGCTCGCTCATCGATCTGAAATACATGGCCACCTACCAGGTGAAGCCTTTTCTATCGCAGGCTGAAGGTGTGGCTTCGGTGGCTATCCTTGGCGGGAAACAGAAGGAGTACCGCTTTATTCCCGATCGGCAGAAGATGAGCAGCCTCGGTATCACGCTGGCCACATTGAAGAGTTGCTTCGAGGCAACCGGTTTCATCCGCTCCAATGGCTTTCTCCCCGACTACCGGCGATTGTACCTCAGCGTGACTGATGCATCGATGCACGATAAATCGGATGTGGAAAACATGGTGGTGAAGAATGACGGAAACCGTGTTATTCTTCTGAAAGATTTGGGACAGATCAAAATCGAAAAGGCCACAGAATATATCAAAGTCAATGCTAACGGAAGAGAAGGCGTGCTGGTGAATATTGTGAAACAACCCGGCGCGAACCTGATTTCGACCACCGATGCCGTGCAAAAAAAGCTGGCACAACTGCGGAAAAACTTGCCCAAAGATGTGACCATCAAACCGTATTATGTCCAGGCTGATTTCGTCAACAGCTCCATACGGAGTGTGATGGATGCGTTTTGGATTGGGCTCGTACTGGCCATTGTCGTGGCGCTCATTTTTCTGCGTTCGGCGAAAGCCGGAAGTACCATCCTCATCGTCATTCCCATTACGTTGGGAGCTACGCTGACGGTGCTCTATACGCTGGGATACACCTTTAATATCATGACGCTGGGAGCGCTGGTGGCAGCCATGGGACTCATCATCGATGATGCTGTGGTTGTCATCGAACAAATTCATCGGACACACGAGGAGCATCCCGACGTTCACTCCCGCGAACTGGTGGGCAAAAGCATCCGGTATCTTTTTCCGGCCATGGTGGGCTCGTCGCTTAGTACCATCGTCATTTTTCTTCCTTTCGGACTGATGTCTGGCGTAGCAGGTGCCTACTTCCACATCATGACCAACACCATGATGATTACGCTCATCTGCTCGTTCCTGGTTACCTGGCTGGGCTTGCCGGTGGTTTATCTGCTGCTTTCGGGGAAACCCAAAAAGAAAGCGCCCCAACACGAAGTCCATGTATTGAAACAGCAAACCTGGGTGAACTTTTTCACTCATCGCTCCTACATCAATGTGTTGATTGTAGTGTTACTACTGGGCGCTATTGTCTGGATTTACCCGCGACTCGAAACCGGTTTCCTTCCGCAAATGGATGAAGGAAGTATCGTGCTCGACTATAATTCTCCTCCCGGCGCCTCACTGGATGCTACGAATAAAATGTTGGATGAGGTGGACAAGATTATTACAGCTGTACCGGAAGTAAAAGCCTATTCCCGGCGTACCGGAGCACAAATGGGCTTCTTTATCACTGAACCCAACCGTGGAGATTACCTGATCGAACTCAAAGACCACCGGAAAAGAACCACAGAAGAAGTGATCAACGAGATCCGCCAAAAAGTGGATGCCAAAGTCCCCGGACTGACCACCGATTACGGACAGGTAATCGGTGACATGCTGGGCGACCTCACCACTTCTGTTCAGCCCATTGTGATTAAGATATTCGGAAGCAATGATCAAAAGTTGCGCACCCTGGCACAACGTATCGACACGCTGGTTTCGAAAGTGAAGGGTACTGCCGATGTGTTCGATGGTATCGTCATTGCCGGCCCGTCGATTTCCGTTGTGCCCGACTACACAGCCATGGCCCGCTACGGGATTACGGCCGACGACCTCCAGTACCAGATGCAGGCAGCTGTGGCGGGAAATGTGGTTGGTGATATCTTTAACGGAAACTATCTCTCGAACATCCGCATCATTGACCACGACAGCACGAATGTAGATCTGGACCGGCTTCAAAACCTCAAGGTATTTATGCCGGGTGGTCAGCTCATTCCGCTCTCACGCGTCGCCAATATTAAATTTCACACAGGTGAATCGGAGATTGAGCGCGAAAACCTGCAAAACATGTACGGTGTGACAGCCCGTCTGGCCGGTCGTGACCTCGGCAGTGTCATGAACGACATCAAAGCGACCATTCAATCCAATCTGGTCATTCCTCAGGGCTATCACATTGAATACGGAGGCGCTTATATTCAACAGCAACAATCATTCAAAGAGTTGCTGACGATTCTGATTATTGCCAGTATGCTGGTATTTGGCGTTATTCTGTTCATGTTCCGGGAACTGAAGGCCCCACTCATCATTCTGCTCATTTCGGTGCTTGGGTTATCCGGAGGTTTCATGGCCCTCTACCTGACGCACACGCCGCTCAATGTAGGAAGCTATACCGGCCTCATCATGATTGTGGGTATCATAGGCGAGAATGCCATTTTTACCTATATGCAATTCAAGCGCGCGTTTAAAGAAACCGGTAAGGTGCATGAATCCATCACCCATGCCATCAGTGTCCGGTTGCGCCCCAACCTCATGACGGCTCTTTGTGCCATTACTGCACTGGCGCCTTTGGCATTGGGAATCGGTACCGGTGCGCAGTTGCACCAACCATTAGCTATCGCCGTTGTTGGTGGATTTATTGTAGCGCTGCCGTTGTTGCTGATTGTATTACCAGGGTTGTTGAGTTTGACGCATAAAGAGAAATAGGTTTCAGGTTAGAAGAGTTTCAGGTTACAAGTTAGGTTTTCCTGTCACTGTAGTTACTATTGTTACTATCGTTCCTGTTGTTCGGCTTCGATGGACATATTCGTATTTATTCATTTCCAATTATTCCTCTCCCGGCTGAATTTTTCCCTAACTTTCACCTGCTAACCAACCACCACCAAACCATGAAACGTTTTTTATTACCCACACTGATAATGGTCTTTATGATGACTGTAAATTCACAGGCTGCCAACGATGTTTTCCCGGCCATCGGGGCACAGGTAATCATCGAACCGGGACAAACACCTGAAGAAGTAGATACCTGGTTCCGTGTTCTGGAAGATCAGGACATGCATTTCTGCCGTATCCGGATGTTTGAGACACACATGCACCGTCCGGACGGAACCTGGGACTTCTCGCTGTACGATGATGCGTTCAGGGCCGCCGAAAAACATCATGTGAAGATTTATGCCACGCTTTTTCCTGCCACCAATACTGTAGGTGGCGTGAAGTTTCCCGAGAGTGAAGAACATCTCAAAGAGATTCAGGAGTACATCCGACAGATGGTGACGCATTTCAAGTCCTTTCCGGCACTTTACGGCTGGGTACTCATCAATGAGCCGGGCGTGGGCGGACAAGCGCCCGACAATGCTTTCACTAGAAAGATGTTTGCGGAATGGAAAGCTCAGCAGAAAGAACCTGCGTACAAAAGCAAAGGGTATGCGCGGGTCACGTTCGACGATCAGCGCTTTCTGCTCTACTATAACACCTGGTTTCTCGACTGGATTGCCAAAGAGATTCAGGCTATCGACCCGAAACGGCCGTTGCACGTGAACAATCACCAGATATTCGTTAATGTAGCGGAATATGACTTTCCCGCCTGGCGGAAATTCCTCACGACATTAGGAGCTTCGGCGCATCCCAGCTGGCATTTCGGTTACTTTACCCGCCAGCAATATGCTTTGGCGATGTCGGCCAACTGCGATATCATCCGTTCGGGTGCCGGAGATATTCCTTTCTGGGTCACCGAGCTGCAGGGCGGTAATAATACCTACAGCGGTTTCCATCCGTTCTGCCCTACCCGCGAAGAGATTGACCAATGGTTGTGGACCAGCATCGGGAGCGGTGCGCAGGGTATCATCTTCTGGTGTCTGAATCCTCGCGCAACCGGTGCGGAGGCAGGAGAATGGGCCATGATTGATTTCCAGAACCAACCGACTGACCGGTTAATCGCTGCCGGAGACGTTCAAAAGGCCGTGGCCGACCATGCCGGTCTGTTTGCTGCTGCTCATCCGGTTCCTTCCGGGATTACCGTGATGTATAACCACGAATCGCTGTGGATCGAGAAAGAGAGTCAGCTGCCGGGAGCACCGACCAAAGGCGTGGAAGGCCGGGTAACCGGTGCCGTGATGAAATCGGCACTGGCCTATTACCAGGTGTTGAGCGAATCGGGCCTGACCTGCGACTTCTCGGAGATGAATGAATACAATTGGAACGAACCCGATTATACAGGCAAGGTGATCATCCTCGCTCACCAGATATCCCTTCCTTCCCGTTACTGGGACGGACTGACACGCTTCGTGGAACGGGGCGGTAAACTCATCGTGAGCGGACTGACCGGTTTCTTCGACGAGAATATGCACAACATCATGAAGACCGGCTTTCCGTTGGAGAACCTTTTCGGCGGATGCCTGAAAGAGGTAAAAACCACAGCCGAACGTTTCGATGTGGAACTGACTACTCCAGCCCTTTCATTGCCGGCTCACCTTTGGTTATCGACCATTCATCAAACGTCGGGCAAGACGATTGGCTTGTACGGTGACCAGGTGATTGCCGTCCGGAAGCAAACCGGCAAAGGCGAGGTGGTTTGGGTTCCCTCGCTCATCGGTATGGGCTCGTGGCTGAACGATGACCATGCATTGGCGTCGTTTGTGACCGATGAAACAAAGATGGTGAGCGTTCCTTTCCGTTTTGTGGAACAGCAGCAAAACATTTTGATGAAAACCCTGCAGTCGGGTAATGATTACATCACCGTATTGGTGAATAAATCGGGTAACGAAACGACGGTAGCCCTTCAGGTGCCCGATGGCTTCAAACCGAACGTTCTGTTCAACGATAAATCGGGCAAACCAGTCGACCGTTCCCATGTTCTTCTCGAACCGGAAGAAACAATGGTAATACATTGGGCTCGTTAAAGAAGAATTTGTAAGCAAAACGCTCTACGCCACCAATTTGAACTGCCCCTTCTGTCATTATTCACCCCAACCGTTCTAATTAGAGAGGTTGGGGTGAATAACGCTAGAAAATCCTTTCGGAAGATATTAGCGATCGTGTGATATTCATCATTGAAATACTTCCCTTGTTTCGACCGCAATGGTGATAAAACAACACCGGAAAAATTTGTCTCCTTGCTTGTCCTTTTACCTTGACGTAAAAGTACCAAAAGGTCAAGTCAAAGTGATCCTTCCGCCCGCGTCATGGTTTTGCTCTTGCTGATCCACATGCCGGAATCCCCACTCAAAACCATTCCCGCTCTCTCCTGCCCGGGCAACTTTGACCGGCCACCACACCTTTCGCCTTACGGCGAATCTGGGGACTTAGCATTGTTGAAAATAATACCTCAATAACAATGGAATGGTGGCATTCTGATGCACGTCCTTATTCCTGCCCCCGGAGTGGGGCAAATATTGGTAGCCCGGGGTGTCAACCCCGGGTAGGGAATTGCGTGTAGGAAGGCGCTCGCATGATGGAGTTGATTGAAGTGAGTTCCTGTTCTGAGCGCAATGCTGATTTATCAATATTGAAAATATTTTCATCCTGTACTTTTACCTTGACACACAAGTACCAATCCGCGATAGCTATTGGGTCAAGTTTACGACTTGAAACCTGTACCCTGAAATCCTTTAACCATAGAAACAACAGTAGCGATAGCAACAATAGAAACTCTTCCAACCTGAAACCTGCGTCTCTTTTTCTTATCTTTGCCAATTCATTCAGCCGTGTGCCATTACCCGGCAGCGGCGCCAACAAAACGTTTATCGATGAAAAAAGTCTGGGAAGAATCCTTCAAGATAGCCTCCTATCATTTGGATTTTCAACAAGAGTTAAAACCTTCCGTTTTACAGCAATATTTCCAGGAAGCGGCCGGAAACCACGCCGAAAGCCTGGGAGCCGGTTACGACATCCTGATGGAACGTGAATTGTTCTGGGCCCTGTCGCGTATCCGTGTGGAGATTGACCGTATGCCCAAATGGGGCGAAACCATCCGCATTGAAACCTGGCCGGTAGGACTGGAACGCCTCTTCTTCCGTCGCGACTTCCGGATGTACGACGAGCAGGACAACGAGATCGTTCGTGGCGCATCGGGCTGGTTACTGGTGAACGCAAAGACCATGCGTCCGCAACGTTTAGCTGCCCTGGGCGTGGAACTCCCCGACAATGCCGGGAGATTCGCACTCGAAGGTACCCTCCCCGACCGGATTTCCCTGGAAACACCCGAGCCTGTGTTCCGTAAGGTCATCCGTTACGACGAAATCGACATGAACATGCACGTGAATAACACCCGCTACCTCGACTGGGTAACCGACTGCTTCGACCGCGAGCATTACGAGCAAAACGCCCTCAGTGCTTTCTCGCTTGAATTCCTGTCGGAAGTTCGCTGGGGTAATGAGATGGAAATGCAAATCGACCGTAACGGCACCGAAGCAAAGGTACAGGCCGTAGAGACCGCTTCCGCGAAAGCGTTATTCAAAGCCGATGTAGAATGGCGGAAAAGAGACTAACAGCTCTTCCGCCGGAAGGCTGCTAACAATAAAAAGCAAACCAATAGCAGGGTGTGTTGCACCGTTGAACCGACACCGGCACTTGTTATCAGAATTCCCGTCCTGTCGCACACCGCATCTGCTATTGGTTGCCTGTCATCCCTAAAGCTATGTTACTTTTTCGGGACCTGTGGTTTTACCTGTTCCAGGAAATACTGGTTCTTCAGTGAATCCATCTGTTCAAACAGTTTACTCATCTTGTCCATATTATTTTTGAAACGCTTGCTGAAAAAGTCTTTGTTGTAAAAGTCATACTTCAGCAACGAGTCCTGGAAGAAGAGATCGTTGAAGAATGGCTCTTCCGAAAATTTGTACTTGTTATTGAAGTACCGCTTAAACTGACTGAAAGCGCTGTCGCGCACAATGGAATCGTTTTTCACGTTAGAATAGTAGTACGAATAGGTGGAGTCGTATTTTACCAGGTTGCCGTTTTTATCGTACTTCTTAATCACTTTAATATTCGTCTTCGGCTTATTCTGGTCCTTCATAACCGTTTTCTTTCGCTCCTGTCCGTTGCAGCTGCTTAATCCAACTGACAACAAAACAGCGACTAACACAAAACGCATCATAACGCAATATTTTTAATTCGACATACTGATTGTTTGCTGAATGGTGTCTTCTACCTTTCTTCGTTGCCCGGATTTCCGCCCGGGAAAGCGGAACACGTTAGCCTTGTCGGGATGAGGTTGACATGTTTCGGGGGCTACCGGCCTGGCGGCGGCGTATCGGCGTGCCAGTAGAGGCACTCGAAAACACGGAAAAACGGATGCGTTAGAAAATGGTCAGTGGCAGGCTTTAGCGGATTGAATAAGCTGTTGTTCATCATCGCTGCGTCCTCCATCTTTGGGTTCAATATTTCATCAGTGTCATGCTATAAAGTAGCAAACTCTACACTATAAACACTGGGTTTCAGGCTTGTGTTCGTTAAATGGCGTTAAGAAGGTTTAAACTATCGGAAAACCGGTTTCTGGTTACAGGTTTCAGGTTTCAGGTTAGGCTGCGCTCTTGCTGTCTCGATGATTGTTTCTGTGGTTTCTATCCTTATTACTGTTTCTATGGTTAATTCGTTGCTCCTGACCTTTCTTTGAATCACCGACCGAAGTCCCTCTCTGTGTCAGAGAGGGGTTGGGGTGAGTAGATCAAGTTTGGAAATTCTACGGTTACAGGTTTCAGGTTACAAGTTAGGCTGCTGACCTTGCCTGAAAACTGATTCCTCCAGCCGTTTCGGCGTTGCCAATAGCCGGTAACCGAGCTCCGATAAAGGATGATGACGTTCTGATGTCGATTCGGGAGGAGCTGATGCCCATTCCGTTAGCCCTGATATCAATTGCCTTTGGGCTGAAGTTATTTCCGGAAAAACTTTTATCGATTCCTGATAAGCTTTCCTCGATTCCGGTTCAACTTTTGGTAATTCGGGGGCAACTTTTTCCAACTCCAGATGAACTTCTCATGACTCGTGATGAAATGGAAAGGATTCGTTTTCGGGTTTTCTTCACACAGTTTGACATTTGGACGGTTCGGATTTTTCTTTTTGTCTCTCCGGGAGGAATTGAATAGGCTGTTTCTCGTTCAACCCGCTTTGTCGTTGGGATGAAACTGTATCCGGCGCTGCAAGAATAATTGAAACCGGAAATCCCCAAAATATCATTTGAGGATTTCTTTTCTGCTTATTCCTTGATGCAACGAATGGGAGCCGCTGAATTAACATCTCCGTCGAAGATAATTTCAGCTTCTTCGCTAACATTTTGAACACGAAAGCCGACTCCTGCTCCATTACGAACATCAACCGTCCACCAATACGTTAAGCCACCCATTCCCAAAAAGATTTTATCCGAATTGATGCGATCACCGCTGGGCAGGCCAGTGAAACCACTGCTGTTGTTGGTTTCGGGATTGTTACCCGGACCTTCCAAATAAGTATATGAATCCCAGTTTGTTTTCGCGGCGATTGCTTTGCCAAGTTTGTTGGCATCAGTTGATTTATCGTAATTGTAGCCATTACTTTGCAGATAGCTGATTAACGTACTGAAATCGCGACCTTGAGGTACCCGAAATCCTTCGGGACATACATTTCGGCTATCCATTGCTACATATTGCGTGTATAATCGCCCGTAGGTGTCAACATTACTTTCGTCGCCATTGTAGGCCCATTCATATTCAGGTTCTGTTTCGCCTGATATATCCAATGTTGCCGGATTGGTGGTTCCAATCACATCGCCATTCTGAAATTTCGTTGTTTTCAGATTCTCCCGCATCCATACCTGATCGCCTATCTTCACCAGGCGATATACGTTTCCATCGATGTCCGTCACCGTATTGAAGGTAATGTTTTGTGCGGTGGTTTGGCCTGTATCATTTTGCTTAATCGTAATTGTGTTCGAAGATTCTTTGGTTAGACGTGTACCATTTTCCGGTTCGGTAGTTAGATCGTATCCATCAAAATCTTTAAATGAAACCTTTTTCGTCGAACTGTTATTCAACTGAAGTTCAACTATCATTCCCGAAAGATCCAGGTCTTCTCCTTCATAATAGGCAGCCTTTGTCGGAGGCGTACTAATTGAAATGCCTACTACGCTGGTTGGGTCGAATGGTTCATTTTTTGAGCAGTTTGTCATTACGAATGCTGTTAGCACAATAGCTAACGCGAAGAGCAAGTTTACTTTTTTCATGTTGGTTAAATAATCATGTTGATAATAGCCCCCTGTTGCTTTGGAGCAATTGCAGATTTGGTCGCAGGCCAGACAGCAACGGGAATTCTTTAAATTATACCAGCTTGTTTTATCAATTACTTCGGTCTGGTGCCAGTCATTCTCATAGAAGGGGCAAGTTATAAAAAAAATTCTGGCTTTGCGGAAGGTATTATCTTCACACAGGCTGTTTCTCAGCATCTGACTGATTCTATGACTTAACTTGACCGACCTTTTCACATTAATGTAAAAGAACGAATCCGGAGGCTTGAGGACAAAACGTGTAGGTACCGTTGCGATAAACATCCGGTGTATGTTGTCCCAACAACAGAAACAATAGTAATCATAGCAACCGCGAAGCGTAACCTGAAACCTATCTGTTCATTTCTCATTTTTAATTGCTTAGGCAATAATTCTTTTTGTCCCTGCGTTTTATTATCCAAATACCTTCCCCCGGAGTTTTTCTTTCTGTTTGCCTTAGCTGGATTTTAGCTAACGTAGTTATGCGTTCTGTATTTTTTGTTCCCGTTTTAATCGGGGTTAGCACGTGCGGCGCAACAGCAAGCCCAACCTGTAACCTGAAACCTCAAACCGTCGAAAGTTTGAAAGTCAAAGGTCGAATGTCCTGAACTAACGATAGAAACAACGAAGCGCAACCTGTAACCTGAAACCTGTAACTCTCTAACGATAGTAACAATAGAAACTCTTTTAACCTTTTACGTCATGACACACGAACAAATAATCCGCATCAAGATGTTCCAGGTAGTACGCGACTACCTGGCGAACAACGTCGGGCTGGTTGGGAACCTACCGAATTACAGCGAATGGTTCACGAGCTTTTCCGATGCCATTGCAGCACTGTACAAGATGATGGTGGCACAGGCTGAGGATAGCACCGGTGTGTCGGTGCGAAAGAATGAACTGAAACAAGCATTGGGAAATGCCGCTTTTAATCTGGCCAGCCGCATACACAGCTACGCCATGCAAAATCATCTCCCCCAACTGAAAGCGAATTCCTATTATCCCATTAGCCGGTTCCGGTTTGGGACCGACACCTATGTGCGCAATCATGCCCGTAAGTTACACGACCTGGCGCAGCAGCACCTCGAGCCGCTGGCTCCCTGGGGTGTTACCCCGGAAACACTGGAAACGTTGTCGATTGAAATAGAGACCTACAACGAGGCGCTGATACAAAAACGCTCGAAAGTGACCGCGCAGACATCCGTTACAAAGCATATAGAGACGTTGTTCATGGAAGCCAATGAGGCGTTGGCTCAACTGGATGCCCTGGTGGATATTATCCGACTGGCTGAGCCTTCCTTCTTCAGAGGTTACCAGGCGGCACGCCGTTTGGTCGATACGCGGACGAACTCGCTGGCGATGCAGGGACAGGTGCTGGATGATACAAACGAACAGCCGGTTCCGAACGTGACCATCGAGTTGATGCGGTTGCCGCTGAACGGTCACGCACCGGTGACGAAGCAGAGTGCCCGACTGGGCGGCTTTCGGGTGAAATCGCTGGAGCCGGGTATGTACCGGTTAACGGCCTCGAAACTGGGGTATACGGAACAATCCTTTGAGGTAGCGGTGAACAGCGGCGAAACGACAGATGTGCGGATTGCGATAAGGAAAGCGTGAGACGAGAGAGAGGTTTCAGGTTGCGCTTCACGGTTACTGTAGTTCCTATTGTTTCTGTTGTTTCTGTTGTTGGCTCATTTTTCCCGGCCATTGATATATGCACCGACCGAAGTCTCTCTCTGTGTCAGAGAGAGGTTGGGGTGAGTAGATCAAGTTTGGAAGTTCTACGGTTACAGGTTTCAGGTTGCGCTTCGCGGTTACTGTGGTTTCTGTGGTTACTATTGTTTCTGTTGTTACAGGTTTCAGGTTACAGGTTTCAGGTTGCGCGAAGAGGTTGCTGTTGTTTCTGTTGTTACTATTGTTACTGTTGTTACAGGTTTCAGGTTTCAGGTTTCAGGTTACGCTTCGCGGTTCCTATGGTTACTGTAGTTCCTATTGTTTCTGTTGTTGCTGTTGTTCGGGGCTTATCAACGTATGCGCTATTGCGCTCAAACAACTGCAACATTTCAATCAAATCTGTTACGAGAGCGCCTGAACTGATGGATGAATCCGTTTTCTACAATCCTGTCATCCCTTCGGGATTTCTCATTTTCTCCCATTCTCCCCATCTCAAACTCAGGGTTACAGGTTGCGCGAAGTGGTTGCTATTGTTACTGTTGTTTCTGTTGTTTCTGTTGTTCCGGGCTTATCAACGTATGCGCTATTGCGGTCGAAATAACATGGGCTTTTCAATCCTCGCTGGCTCGCGACCGCTTTATAGGCTACCAACTTAGCCCAAGGCGATGCCGTGGGCTGTTGCTGCAAGACCTTCGGCCCTGGATGTACGCTTTGCAATTTTGCGCCAACGGTGCAACAGCATCAAGGCAGGGCAGCGCCCTGTTGCCGGAATGGTGCGAATGCTTTTAGCCCTGAAGGGGCGTTAGCATGGCAAAAGGTTTCAGGTTACGCTTCGCGGTTGCTGTAGTTCCTATTGTTTCTATTGTTACTGTTGTTACTATTGTTGGCTCTGTTGCGCTCAAACAACTGCAACATTCCAATCAAATCTGTTACGAGAGCGCCTGAACTGATGGATGAATCCGTTTTCTACAATTCTGTCATCCCTTTGGGATTTCGCACGGCCGTCTCATTCCCCTACACGACAGCCGCCGAAATCTTTTAAAAGCCTCGAAGCCTTCATTCAAAATTCATCACTCATCATTCAAAATTTCCTGTCCGCCTTTTGCCTCCGCTAACAATCCGGGACACAATTCCCTTTTCGTCGGTGAACTCGGCGATGAATACTCCGGCCCAATGGATGACGATAAACGCCAGCAGGTAGTAGATGGACAATTGATGGACTTCTTCCAACGGTCGTCTCCAGGTTCCGGGGCCCCACTCAATGAGCAGTCCGGTGGTTAATGAGCCTACCACACATACGTAAAAAATGATGTAGGTCCATTTCTTCATCTTCTCTTTGGCCGACAGACCTTTACCCAACGGATTCTGAAACTTCATCTCGCCAAACAGCGGCAGGGTGAAACGGATGGCAAACAGTCCTGTTAGTACGTAGCCCAGGTAGATGTGCCACTGCCACATGGGGTGGCGTATTTGACCGGCTAACGCCCAGATTTGTTTACGGGACAGTGTTTGATCGGTCCCTTGTAAATAGTTCTGTATGATATCGGCGAGGTGACGCTTATTCAGCCAGGTGGACCGCAGGAAGATGGTGACCAACAGCAGCAGAAAGGAGATGCCAATGGCCCAGTGAATCACCCGGTAGATTTTTGAGTACGTTGTTTTTTCCATAGTATTTGTTTGGCAACAGAAAGCCCACCCGGGTTCTCCGCCTGGTGTTTCTTGTTGCAGATGGTTTTCATAATTAATGCTCTGTTTGGCAAAATAGGAAAAATCTCCGAACTCCCACGGTTTGTCAAAGGTTTCAGGTTGGGCTGCGCCGTTTCTGTTGTTACTATCGTTAGAAGAGTTTCAGGCTGTGCAAAGATGGACTGCGCTAAATAAACTCTGGGGTGGCGGTGAAACTACATAGGTGCAGATATTAAATAGTCCTAACTAATCGTGTAAGCTTCGACTAAATGAAAAGGCACAAAGGGCACCTTCGTGCCCTTTATCAACTTGCCCCTATTATCAATTCATTATTACAATAGTTTAGCAAGTTGCGGTACTTTTTTTGCGATCTTAACAGCCACATCACCCAAACTTCTTATGTCATCTAGAAGTTGAGCTTGAGACGAATTTTCTCTCGAAGCTTTTTCAACAACCTTAACAAGTACAGAATAAACTCTTAAATCCTCCGTATCAGGAGTAATCGAATCTATTTCTTCTTTTGAAAGTCCTGTTAGTTTGTCTAGCTCGTTCTTATATGTTCCATCAAAGGCTGCATCTGCTTCTGCAAACAATTGGCTAAATCGATTTTCTGACATTTTATTAATTTTTACTGGTTAGTTTTTTAATTTGATTTGATATTTCATTGATCTTCGCATACGCATCATTGCTTTTCACATCAATTTCTTTTCCTTTTTGAACTGCTGCATTGACTAATTCTGAAACCTTTAATAGCGAGTTTGTCATCACCGTGTCTTTACCTTGAAGCCCAACTAAGGATAGAGCTTCTTGCTGAGTAGCCTTGACCTTTCGAGCAGATTCAAGGTAACCGGTAATAGTTGAATTAGCATAAATTGCATTTCCATACGATTCATTAATCTTATCGATAATCTCTTTCTCTTGTTTTAGAATAGGATTTAGCAATTCATTTCTCTTGGATTGAATTTGTACGTTTGCAGCCTCCTGAAATTCCAGCATTGCATTTAACGCCTCATCAGTTTCATTCTTTCCTCCAACTTTTCCTGCTGCTTCAATTGAGCCATATAGAGAAGGTTCTCCTTTCTTATACTTGTCCAATTCTGCTTGCAATACATAGTGAATCACAAAAGGCGAGTACACATCATCAACAAATGAATTAACGTCATCCTCAATCTTGCCATAATATAACTCAACTAGATTTCGATGTGAATTATGTAAGACAACTAAATCATTACCCAAAACCTTAGATAAGGTCACGGTTTCTTTAGGTATTGAAACGCATGAGGATAGAATAAAAAAGAAAATGCCCGGCACAAAAATTTTTATCTTCATCTTTTTCATCATTTGGTTCGTATCTACTATTTAGTTTTTCTATGCTTAATCACAATCCTTTGAGCAAAGACCAAAGCCTCTTTTCTAAAAAAGCTCAGGCAAAGAATCTTGTATACTTATAACGATTTAATTTTCCTCTTATATAGTTGATTAAGGTTTGCAAATAATATATGTCTCAGCGTTCACTTCATTACAGCTTAACACTAAAGAGGAAATAAACCATAATATTTGAATTACCTCATTCCTTTCCTTGAAAGTCTTACCCTCCTTAAGCAATTCAAGTCTATCAGCTAAATCTGCTTTTGATATAAAATTAATTACCAGATAAACCTTTTTCTTCAAATTAGGGAATGATTGCAGCTGTTTAAAATATTCCATTGCTGCTTCAGCTGATTCTCCCTTCCTTACTCTATTTATTTGTGTCGAAACGTGATCCAGTACATAGTAATTATTCCAAAAATTAACTTTCATTTGCCATTGATATTCTGATGGACTTAGATTGCCCAAATTTTTCTGAGCTTGCCCTACAATATCCTGAAAATCCGAAGCAGAAAACTTTGAATCCTTATATTTGGAGTGAAAAAATGATATACTATCTTCATAAAGCCCTATATGATCTGCCCATTCTTTTCCCAAGTCATCGCATAAAAAGAATCTAGATTCTTCAAGAAAGTTGTCTTCAACAAAACCAAAGATAGACTCTCTTGAGAAATATGTTGATTCAGCTTCAACCATACCTTTCTCGCTACTAACTTCTTTTAATTCTTTGAAAGGCCTGAAGACACTTAAAAAAGCATCAATATTTCCCAATAATTTATTGTCCCTAAACAATTTCCGATGACTATACACAAGTTCAACTCTATCGAAGTTGATTATGAAGCTATTATACTTATTGAAATAATCAATAATTGAAATTTTAGTTTCATCTGAGAACTTTATAATCAAATTTTTTAGTTTCTGTGAGCGAAGTGTAATTGATTTTGAATTAATCGAGATTGATAAATCATTTACGATTTTTGTGTTTACCTTAAAATATGAGTTACCATGAGCACTCACGAACTCCCGGATTTCTATTAATCTTGAAAAACTATCTAGAATAGAGAGCAAGTCAATGTCTCTTTTGTACTCATTAAATACTAATGTCGTCGATTCAATTCGGTTTGCTTCATAATCTGCATTGAGTTTTGTAAGTATTAACAATATCGCAATAGGCTTTAATGATTGCCTTTCACTGTCGAAATCTAAAGGAGTCGCAAATGACGAAAGAAAGTTCTCTGTATCGTTAATGTTCTCTATTTTATCAACTATTACATCTGCCCATGAAATAAAAAAATCGAGGTTGTTCTTCTTTCCAAATTTGTTAATTCGAGAAGAATTTAACGATAATGATACTTTCCCTCCATCGTTGTTTAATCTTACATTGCTCAAAATATAGCTATGCAGTCCTAAAGTCGAAACATTCTCTTTCAGATCAATAGCTTCCATACTTTTCTGACGAATAGCATTGTCTGATATATTCATGTTATTCATTGAGAACTTCTCAAAAGTAGTTGTGTCATCAATGAATAGAGATGAAATAGTTTTATAATCAATTGACAATATTCTCTTATCTAACTCTTTCGTTCCTGATATGTTTCTTTTGGATATAGCTACATATTCATCAAAATCAACTATTACTATATAAGCAAGTTTAATTTCTTCCCATTCCTGTATCTCCTCATTAATAAAAGTAGGTTTCTTTCTATATTTAAATACACAAATGGAATACTCAATATCCTTATTGGCTAATCGGTGTTTATTCTTTACGACTTTTAAAAGATATCTTCCCATCTTTTCATAAGAAGCCTCCCTAAACGTTGTTTTAATTAGCGTTTCTGGCAGAAAACCAGCCTTGATCTTATTATAGAAATAAGCATTTTCATTTAAGACCAAGTTCCCAATTTGTTCTTCTCTCGTCATGAAGTACTGAATTGATAAGAATATTCTTTTATTCTAAACAACCTGTTTCGATTTTGTTATCTAAAATAAGAAAATGTATAGAAGTTTTATTATTCTTCATGGTGTTGAGTAACAGCAACACATTAACGATTTCCGTTCATCCCAGATTTTCGCACGTTCACCACCTGAAATTGAACGTTTACCACTGATTTTGCACTATTAAGAATTGCTATAAATTTGGAAAAAGACGAAAAGACAACAGACCCCGACGCTACGGTAGGGATTTCGCTTTGCTCAACATTAGAGGAGAGATGAAGAGAGTTTCGGTGGTTGGTTTACTTCACTATGACTTCTGTTCTTGATACAGATTCATCGATTCTCTGGCGTTATCTCTATTATCTCATTCTTTAATTCCTCCGGCACATTTACCCAGGTTGTTTCTGTGGTCAATAAAAGTTTACAAGAGCATTCTGTTTTACAAACGTCAAGGATATGGCTGTACCATTTTATATAGGACCACTCCCGGGGTTTCGGTGAATACAAGGAATGCTTATCCACATCCCAGTGAACCTCTGTTGCTGTTCGGTATATCATCGGGTAAGTTGTCATATCGGTTACAACATGTAGTTTCCCCTCGCGGTCAATTTCAATTGATTTGATGTTATCGGTTTGTATCATAAGAATCCTTTCCTACTCCATTCAGTTTGCCCTGAAACGCTCATAATTCTTTTTCAATCCCATACACGTCGACGGTTAACGAGGCGTATTGGGTCCGGAATAGTGGGGTCATGCCGTTCTTAAGGGCTACGTTAATGGAACGCTGGTTCCGGATGTCGATGACGGAAACGAACCGTTGGGTTTCGATGTTTTCCCGTCCGAAGCGCTTCAGCTGTTGCGCGATTTCGGTTCCATAGCCTTTTCCCCAATACTCGGGAAGAAGTGAATAGCCAATTTCGTATTCCGGCTTGCCATCGATTACCTGCGGCAGAATTCCTCCCATCCCGATAAACGCTCCGGTCTCCTTCAGTTCAACCGCCAGGTGTCCGAGGTTTTGCGTCCGGTAGCGTTCGAACTGTTTGGTAATCCATTCCTCCGCCAGCACCTCTTTGCTTTTCGACAAGTCCAACCCCAAATACGCCAGGTTGTCGTTGTCCACGAAAAAGTCCACCCACCGGGGAATGTCCGCTTCGGTTAACTTCCGGTACCGTAACCGCTCGCTCTCCTGCTCGAAGTAGTTCATGTTGGCATGATGATATTGGTTTACATATCAAAGCTACGAAGGTTTTTAGATAAAAGCGGGATGTTGGTAGGCAGCCGGGAACGAAGCTCTTTTTAAGAATTTTATAGACCTTGTTTATTGACTCTTATTTTGTTCTTCAGCAATATTAATGGCCACTATGTTTCATGGCTCTTTCATGTCCTTTGACTAACAATTCGTAAAATGCTTTGTCCTTCGACTGAATCTCATTAAACTCTCCCGGGATTGCCTTGCTTGAAGGGTGAATCTCGTTAAAAAAGAAGTAAAAGAAAGACTCTATTTTGTCGTTCGGTTTTCCTTTCAAAAGCCTATACGTCAGATCAACATTTTTTAAAACTTCGGACCGGAGATGATAGTGAAAGTAGTTCACGGCATCAGCTTCCCAATGACCTCCAATTGAAATATTAATACACTTTTCCAGCTGCTTCTCTATTGGAATACTGTCCAGATCGAAAAATTCGGGAATGTATTCGTGCCCGTCATATAGTGGAGCAGCTTTTCCATTTTCATAACCAAAAGTTTCCTGAAATTCCCGGAATGAGTTAGGAAATAGTTCAAAGTATTTGCGCTGGTTAACCAGGCTTCTATCATTCTTTAGGTTGGTAAAAGCAGTTTTTAGCTTTTCAGTATTAACTGACTGTCCAAAAGTGTTGATGAACAAAAATGTTAGCAGAAAAGTTAGTAGTGTTTTCATCTGTAGTCGTTTATATATTCATGAGATACTTAAGTGTCTTAATCTTTCTTCCTGACCACCGGAATCGCTCCAGTTCTCAGAAATAACGAAATCATATGAATTCTTATTGTTCAATCATAATATGTGGAAGATACTATGCTCAGCCTTTATTTTACATGGTCATATTGCTTCACAAGGTCCGTTAAATCCCATGTTCGAAAATCTTCCGATGTAATTTGATGATATACTTTCTAATTGTTAGGTATATTCATCCATATCTTAAACCGGTCGAACTCCTCCGGATGATCATTCAGCCATTTCGCGGCTTCGTCACCATCCGATTCTGAGATGTAATAACTAAACGGTTTCGTGAGATTCTCATTAGCCATTCGGTAGAAGAACGATACATAAAAGTCCCACCAGAAACCCGTATGATCTTTCTTCAGTTCACCCATCACTTTAAAGATGTTATCGTTGTTTTCGGCAAACAGTTCCAGGTCCGTTTTTCCTTTGTTCTCCTCGAGGGAGTTGGAGGCCTTTGACAGACTGACCATCATTTCGGCAGCGCCAAAGTCCGGGTCTTCATCTTCCGGAACCACCACGTTGATATTCTTCTCTCCTTCCCGGGTGACCCCGTGGTCGATGTAGTTTCGCAACGTTTGGTATTCAACGGCTGACCGGCCGGAGTTGGGCTCGAGCAACAGGAAAAAATAAAGCGGAAGCATGGCTTTTATTCGCGAGCCTTTCCTTTCCATTATCTTACTCAGAATTAAATGACTGCTGGCATGCGACGGATAATCCGTAATTGCCTTGATGGCTAAATCGTACGCCTTATCGGTTTCGCCGGCGTTAAAACAACAGATGGCATAATTGTAATACACCAAATAGTGGTGGAAATCCTTCGCTGCGCTTTCGTACACCTTCATGGCCTTTTTGGTCTTCCCCTGCAAATCCAGTGCATTCCCGTAAGTGATATAGGCACCTAAAACATTTCCGTTGTTCAGGTCGATGACTTTCTTACTGAATTTCTCTGCATTTTTGTAGTCTTTAGCAGCCAGGTAAGAATAGGATATCTCGTAATTGGCTACGCTCGAATTGGGAGCCATTTCCAGCACCTTTTGGTAGGTCTCAATGGCCTTCTGGTATTCGCCTTTGTCATGCAGCGCAACACCTTCACGAATCATATCTTCCGCTTTCTGGTTTTGTCCAAACGCCAAATGAGTCACGAAGAGAAAAGAGATGAGGATAAGAAGTTTGGTTCTTGTCATGGTTGGTTTAGTAGTTAAGGTCATGATGTTGCTAAAGATTAGCTTGTGTCTGGCCAGCTTTTAACTATTCCTGTTTTTCTTGTCCTAAAATAGCGAAATAGATTGAATTCTTATTGTTCAGCCGGATGTTGTTGAATAGTAGAAACGAGACAGCAGGGGTTAGATGGTTTCAGGTTACGCGTAGCGGTTACTATCGTTACTGTTGTTTCTGTAGTTGCGCTCCAATCAACGGTATCACCATTGCGCTCGAAACAAGGAAGGTGTTTCATTCATGCTTATCTCGCGACCGTTTTCCCTCACACATTTCTCTACCCGGGGTTATCACCCCGGGCTACAATCCTGTCATCCCTTCGGGATTGGAGAAGAACCACAATCAACCTTATCTTGCACCAAAACCTTAGTAACCTCCGCCAACCGTACCAAACAACCTTATTAACCTTATTGGTAACAGCTGCAATCAATCATTAAAAAATAAGGTTGGAGGAGAGTGTGTGATGCCCGATTGGTTACTAAGGTGAAAACCGTAAATAAGGTTGAAAATTCCCCGGTCATGTCCCAACGTACGAAAGAGTACCGGTAGAAAATAATGATTTCCCAAGGTTGCTGCATCATCCTTGCGGTCAAAACAAGGACGGCATTTCAATCATGCTTATCACGCGACCGCTTTCCTACACGCAATTCCCCAACCCGGGGTTAATCCCGAAGCATCGGGACCGGGCTAACAATATTCCATCCCTCCGGGATTTATTCAGGGATATGAAACGTTCGTTATAGGTTTTGGCTCTACCGTTGCTAAGTCCCCAGATTCGCCGCCAGGCGAAAAGTGGGCTGGCCCGTCAAAGTCGCCGGAGCGTGTGTTAGCCTTGTGGGAGGACGGATCACTTTGACAAGATTTTTGCATCCTTTTCATCGAATGGAAAAGGATGAGCCCGTCCGGCTTGAGGACAAAAGAATAAATATTATTACATCATCATTGCGGTCGGAACAAGGAAGGTATTTCAATCATGTCTGCTGCGCGAGCGCTAATCATTGTGCACGGGTTAATCCCGAAGCATTGGAACAGGGCTATCAATATTTGACCCACTCCGGGGTCAGGTACCGAGACGCTGCGTGCAACGTCTCTACTTTCGTTCCATCATGTTATTGGGTTTGCTCAGAGCGGTAAAACCAAACTGCTGGTAAAGTCCGTGTGCATCATCAGTTCCCAGGCCCCAGCGCTTCAGGTTTTGCAAATTGGGATGGCTGATGATAGCGCTCATGAGTTGCTTACTTAATCCCCTTCCCCGATATTCTTCCAGGATGAAGACATCCAACAACCAGGCAAACACGGCATAGTCGGTTACCACACGGGCAAATCCCACTTGCTTACCATTTTCATACACACCAAAGCACAGCGAGTTTTCGACGGAACGTTTCACGGTTTCCATGCTCCGCCCTTTCGCCCAGTATGAACGGTTTGTCAGGAAGTCATGTATCATCTCCAAATCCAGCAGCGATTTGTCATTTGATATGTGGATGTTTTCGGGTTGCATGCTGAGAAAAGTTTATGTTGTTACTATCGTTTCTATAGTTTCTATTGTTACAGATTTCAGGTTGGGCCTTGCTGTGTCGGCTTTATTTACTCGCTTTTCCGGTCAGGACCTCAATGTTCATCTTCAGAACAATGACGGTATCGATTGCCCGGTCGATGTAGGCTTCTCCCTCTTTCATAAAGTCGGGTGAGTATTTCTCTACCAGCAACATGAGGCCTTTGCGTTTGTCATCGCCTTCGGCTTCGGTGACGGTTCCGGCGGCAATGGCACTCTCGAAACGCGTACTGAACTTCGCCGGCAGGACTTCCGTCTTCCCGACGACACAAAACGAGGCATGAGGATAAGTCCGCAGAAAATCTAGCTTGGCCCCTTCGGTGGCGCAGTGAAAATAAATAGCATCGTCTGCGTAAGCATAACTTAACGGAACGCCGTATCCTTCGTTTTCGGTTGTGCTCATCGACAGGATGCCGTATTCTCCGCTACGTAGCAGTTCGGCTGCATCTTCGTTATTCAGGCGGCGCTTCTGTTTTCGCATGGGACGATTCATGTGCTTGTTTTTACCGGGTTGATGATAGGGTTTGTCGGGTAAATATAATGAATAAATAGTCTGAACCGGGATGACGCAGATTAACCAGATTACACAGATTGATTTAAATGCATAGCCGGATGAAAGGAGACGCGAAGCATCGCGTCTCTACAAAATTCATTTAATTGTTACCGGTCATCAGGTGAATGTCCAGCTCAGCATTGTTTAAAACAACCAGATCGTCAGCATCGCCCATCACCTCGTCTACGATTCCGTACTCTTTCGCCTCCTGTGCATTGAGGTATTTATCACGCAGAAAGAATTCCTCAATCTCCTTCCAGGTATGACCGGTATGTTTTCCCATCAGATAGAAAATCTGGGTTTGCAACCGCTCCTGTTCACGTGTGGCAATACGTACATCTTCGGTGTATCCTTTGGAGCCTCCTCCGGTCGGATGCATGTGAACAGTCGCATGAGGGAGGGCATAGCGCATCCCTTTGTCGCCGGCGCTAAGCAGAAATGTAGCCATGCTTCCGGTGAAACCAACCGCATAGGTCGCTACCGGTGCCTTCATCATTTTCATGGTATCGTAAATGGCCATGCCGGAGTAAACCACTCCGCCCGGACTTTGGATGTAAAGATTGATGGTTTGGTTGGTGTCGACGCTGTTCAGGTAAATGAGTTGCGCCACCACCAACGCCGCCGTTGTTTCGTTGATGGATTCGCCCAGAAAGATGATGCGTTCTTTTAACAGCAAACTGTATATATCATACGCCCGCTCGCTTCCGGCCGAATTATCGGTTACCATGGGTATTAAATTCGAATGTATCATCTTACTCAGGTTGAAATATACGTTCTATCCGTTGCCGGAAATTCATTTTGCGGGGATCATTGAAAAGTCGCTGATGTACCGCTTCCAACTCTTCCTTCAGTTTCTTTCGGTGGTACATCCGTACAAGTCGGTATACCTTTCGTTGAAGCCGTACTTCCGATTGTAACTCCGGGTAAGCGATCATCCGGGCTTCGAACAGCAATTGTTCGGATGGAGACAACTCACTATGCAGGTATTGTTCGATAAGTCGTGCGTTATTCCGTGAAGTCATCATAGCTCAGTGATTTTTCTTTGACCGTATTACGAATCTTCTCCATACATTTGTATTTCTGTACACTGGCCGAATGCACACTGGCATACCCCAGCTTTCCGGCTAGTTTCTTCATCGACAAATTCTGGTAATAGAAAGCGCGGAGCAGATCCATACACTTCTTCCCTGCAACTTCCAGGAACCTTAATAACCGTTTCGTTTGCACGGGCGGATAGAAATCTTCCGGGATGGTTATCCGGCTTTCCGCATCATTCAATGCTATTTCTCTTCGGTCACGGTGATACTTGCGAATCCACAAGTGTTTGGCTATACCCAGGAGGTAAGCTTCCTGTGTGGCGCGAACTTCTTTCTTATCTTCTTCCGGTATTTCCATGTACACCACCAGGGCATCATGGAAAATATCTTTTGCATCGTCGAACGAACCGCCCATTTTCCGGACAAACGCCGCCACCGGCGGGAACGTTCTTTCGTACAGCTCATCCACGGACGGATGGATGTACGTCTGTTCTCGTTCGATGGTATGTTGTTTAATGGCTACTGCTTCCATATGTTATCTCTTTACCTGTATGTGCAGTTAAAGTTCCGAACATCACCCGGAAAACGAAAAAATTTCCATTAAAAAATAGAGAGGTTGCATGCAAGGTATTTATGGATGTCACGCCAGGAGATGGGAGATGGGAGACGCGATGCGAATCATGGATTCGTTATTCGCCAAAAGGTCCTGATTTTTTTATTACGTACATAGGCGTATCGGGGCACTTGTGTTAGAATATAATAGACTCCTAACATGTCGGCACATGCTCCTACTGCATTAAACACCAGGATATGTTCGACCAGACTGTTACTTCCGAAAATGAATAGGAAGAGTAAGCCTACTGCAGATATGATTACAAAAGGCGCCAGCAAAACCCGGATAAATGTATTCCTTTTCATCTCTCCCAAATAGGCAGCAAATGGTGCAAAGCCATTGACCGTAAATCCCAGCCAAACATTGGAAGACGTTAACTTTTCAGGAAAAAAAAGCGCATGTATTAATTCGTGTATAGGAGAAAATATTAAGAAGGAGATAAGCATCGTGGTCATATTCAATTCAAAATGAATCCCCAGCATTCCCATCAATACAATAATTAATGCACCATTGAAAATCATAAAAGGGATAGCCTTTAACTGGGTCGTCCACAAATCCGTTGGCTCTTTTAATCCGGTCCATTTTTCATCCGGATGAAAATCAGGGTCATCAGGAAATCGGTTGAAAATAAATCTCATCTGTCTCGTAGGTTATTAGTTTTGTTAAATAAAGATAACGAATAATTCGTTCAAAAAAAGGTAGATCGAATGATGGGAGACGCGATGAATCGCTTCTCTACGGGTTATTGTTTTTCCAATGTGATTTTAAGGGCCTGGGTCAAGGCAGCTTTGTTCAGTCCGGTGCTAACGTACACGATTTTTCCGGTTCCGTCAATCAGGAAAAAGGCGGGTGCCACATCGACACCATATTCGGTGGCCACACTCCTTCCCTGGTAAAGGGTCGGATAAAGCCGTTTCTGCTTTTCGACGTAGGTTTTGAGATTGGATGCCTCCCTGCCGGTCATTTCGATGCCGTAAATAGCCAGTTCGTTTTGTCCGTCCAGCTTGTGCAGTTTATTCAGAAAAGCGGTGGCTTCGTCATCGCCCTGGCAATACGGAAACCAGAACTCGAGCAGCACCGGCTTTCCTTTTAACTCTTTCAGACTGACAAAACCTCCCTTCAAAGCCGGAAGTCTCCAGCGAGGTGCTACCTGCCCGGATTTTACCTGTGCCCGGTTTTTCAACGAAGCGAAGTATTGCTGCTTCGACATGCGCAGATACGACTTCGGGAAACGGTCGTAACTCCAGGCTGATTTCTCCATCCCTTGATCGATCCCCAGGTAACGGAAGGTCGATTCCCAATAGCCTTTGTTGTCGGGGTAGTTCCACCGGAACTGAACGGGAAGCCCCGCTCTTTTCGAGACAGCCAGCACGTAATGATGGGTTTTTCCCGGTGCCGGTTTCAATTGGTGGCTGGCATTCGGATCGATCCACAGGTTCTTCATGTCGATGGACACCACCCAACACTCCTGCTTGCGGATGGTCCGGTCCTTTTGCCGGGTAATGGTGATATTGGGGTTGTCGATCATTTCCGGCAGCAGCTTCCGCAGCACATACACCGAGTTGATGAGGTAGGTGGAGCTGTTCACATCGAAAGCTACATGATGATTGGAATAGATGACGGTTTTGTCGAACGGATTGCTTTGAAAGAACTGGTGGCCGTTGAACACCTGTTCACCACTGCTGGTCATAAACCGGTACCGTGCGCCCAGGATGGAATCGGGACTGGTGAAATCGAAATAACAGAGCGCTGAATCGAGCTTGTCGGTTCCCATTTCCCGCTGGAAGGTATGGATGCTGGTTTCGTACCCTACCGATTGCATCCGGTTCATCCGGTCTTCCGTTTGCCGAAGAATATCAGCGGGCTTTTCCTGGCAACTCGCCAGTAACCAGCTCCCCGTCAGCAAAATCAATCCTGTCGTAACCGTCCGTCTGTTCCACTTCATGTATCCTGTTGTTTACAACAATGCTTTGATGTCCGCTAAGATACGTTTATCTGTGGGTTTTGTCGAATGTGAGAGACGCGAACATCGCGTCTCTACTCGGTTTCATGGATGTGAACGGAGACGCAAAGCATCGCGTCTCTACGGGGCCGGTTCGGGTGTTGGGTTCGTCCAGCGTTTGTTCAGCCAGCGCCAGGTGAGGATGAAGATGCCCAAAGCGCTCAAGAGAACAACACCATAAATCAGGTTATCACCGATACTGTCGCTAAGCGATTCATTCGCATCAGCCGTATTTATCATGGCGATATAACCAATCAGATTGTTGACGAAATGAATCACCATTCCGGGAATGATGGAGTTGGATTTCCAGTACACCCAACCAAGCAGCAATCCGGATAAAATCGCACCAGTGGTTTGCCACATATTCATGTGTGCCACGCCAAAGATAACTGCTGACCAGATGATGGCTTTCGCCGGCGAATAGTTTTTCAGTAAGCCTTCCAGTATCACCCCACGAAAGAAGATTTCCTCCAGAACGGGGGCCGCCACAACTACTGTCAGGAAAGCAAATACATTGGGTTGAACTAACTGAGTCATATAATCATTGAACCAATCGGACTCAGGGAGTAGATCCGTGATTGCCGAAATAAGCGTGGAAGCAGCAAGTGTCATCAGGACGACGACCAGTAACACCTGATAAGGTTCCATATTTAATTTCAACCGGTAGTCCGGCATATCGAACTTCCGGATGCGCTTCACGCCTAGCCGGGCCACGATGAAAAACGGTACGCCATAGGAGAATAATAGGGTAAAAGATATGAGGAGTTGTCCATAAGGCAACACATATTCCCTATTCAAAATCATCAGGACTATATAGGGAATAGATAGCGGAATGGAAATTAAAATCAACCGGATAAGCAGCCGGAACGACTGCCCGATATTGGGGTAAAAGCTTTGAGGTACTTCTGATTGTGGCCTTTCTTTAAACATGATGGTCAATTATTTTAGTTAGTTCGTAGAGACGTTGCAAGCAACGTCTCTAATTATTCATTCAATGTTCATTCGAAGCAGTTACATAGGTTTTACTGAGGATGCGTTTGCCGATTTTAGCATAGGCCCAGGGATAATAGATACCTAATGTGACCATGGTTAGCAGTAATTGTCCCCAAATGAACAGGAAATCACCAACCGGCTCGATATCGTAACCAAATACATAGGCTCCGTCCTCCTTTTGGGCGATAGTTCGTTGGGAGAAATAAGCAAACAACTTCAGGTAAGCCAGCGGCAGATAAATTCCCAACGTAATCACAGCCAAAACTATTTCTAACGCAATCTTCCCGACTGAAGGCATCCATTCTGTCTTCCAATGGATGTGATATTCCTTAAAATTAATATCTACCAGCCATTTATAAAACAGGTAATAATAGGGAATAACCAAAATGATGAAAAGTAGCTGGCGGGAGATCATCATCACTGTTGTCCCATTTGGTGCAGATGAAACAGGCAATAATAACAGGCCAACCACAAGAGATGGAATAAACAGAACCACCAGCATAATAACAAACAGATAGGCACCGCTGCCGTTGAATCGTAATGCATGCCCATTATGAGAACTGCTGTTGATGAAGAAACGTTCCAGGTCGCGAATAAACCAGGCAGCATAAATACCAAGCGTTATGATCGTCAGGAACATGCCCAGCACAACCTTCCCGGTGAAGGTCCAAAACTGTCCCTGAAAATCGAAACTGGTTTCACCGTAATGAATGTGCTTAATTGTAATTTTGGCTATAAGGAAATAAACCAAAAGTCCGATTACGACCATCGCCAGAAATAACAATCCCATATAAGGATTTGGCTGTTCTGTTGCTGCCCGTGAGAGTTTTGCGTAATAATATAAGCCCATCGGTATCAAAAAGATGAGGTAGAAAAGTAGCCAAACAGGCAAAAACTTCTTTCCTGTTAAGGTAAAATCGAAATAGTTCTTCATAAAAATAAAATTTACGATATATATTGATTGTTGGTCAATCTGTCTGTCTAATCGATAGCTATGCAATCGGTATCTTCGCCTAATTGGTTAGCCAACGGAATTCCAAAATAATAAAAAGACTGCAATCTTATGTTTCACCTACAATGGAAAATCGGTCATACCAATTGAGGGAATTTCCGTTCATCAGAAAGTTTGATACGTTCACCACCGAAAATTGAACGTTCATCACTAAAATTGGACTATTGAGAATGAATATAAATTAGAGAAGAAGATATCAGACGCCAGACATTAGAAAAAAGATGGAGAGGTTTATAGGTTACATTTTGTGTGGTTTCTGTTGTTACTATCGTTAGAAAGGTTTCAGGTTTCAGGTTGGGGTTTCCTGTTACTGTGGTTACTGTTGTTGGGCTACGCTGGTGCTGAGTTTCAGGTTTCAGGTTGGGCTTCGCGCGGGTTCTCTCGCTTCTATTATTACAGAAGTTATTCGATCTTTGACTTTCGACGTCTGTTACACCGGTGAAGGGAAGTCGACTATTACGCGGGTTCCGACATCGACGGTACTTTCGACATGGATGGTTCCGTTGTTCTTCCGGACAAAATCCTTACACAACGCTAAACCAAGCCCCGAACCGGTTTCTCCTTCGGTTCCTTGAGATGAGCGGCTGTTCTCCAATTCAAAAATCCGGTTTAGTCGATTGTGTTCTATTCCTATTCCTGTGTCCTCAACCACCAGGCGGACTCCGTGTAGGTTATTTTCAGTCGTGATGGAAATCGTCCCTCCTTTGGGGGTGAATTTGATGGCATTGGAAACCAGGTTCCGGATAACCGTCTCAATCATCTTGACATTTCCACTGATATATGCTTCTTCTCCATTATGATACTCAAGATGAATGGATTTCATTTGCGTCAAACTCCTGAAGAATTCGATATTGGAAGCGACCAATTGATTCAGTTCAATCAGTTCTTCTTCAAAAGATGCCAGATTCTGTGAAGTATGGGCCCAATCCAGTAAATTCTGCAACAGGTGGTAGGTCGATTGACTCAGCACTTCCATCTTCTCCATGAAAATGAGCTTCTCCTCTTCTTGCAAATCCTTCTCGGTATTCATCAGATTCAGAAAGTTCATGATGGTCCCAACCGGCCCTCTTAAGTCATGCGCAATGATGGAAAAGAATTTAGTCTTCGATTTTAGTTGTCCTTCCAGCTCGGTATAAAGTTGCAAGTTAACGGCCGACAGGAATCCAAACGTAAGGGCCGTCATAATACCACCGGCAATTCCGAAGGCTATGACCCATATATTACCTATCTGTGTTGAAGTATAGGCAGGTCGATTCAGAACGACTACGACACCTACCAGCAGTAAAACCAGAAAAGCTGTGAAGGAAATGGCATTGAGTCGAAAAATATTCCGCAGGTATCGCTTACTATCATCCAGTCGAAGCATCTCATAAATGGCCATGATACTATAAACAATCAGAATTAGCATATGCAGACCAACCCTGATGCGGTTTAACGGGAAAAGGTAAAAGAATACCAGCGATTGAAAAACGTCGAAAGCCGGAATGCCAATCACAATCCACCAGATGATTCGCTTCTCCTTAAATTGCCAAATGCCGGCCAGATAAATATACAGTCCGACTGTTATCAACAACATAGGTACCGCTGTTGCACAGAAACCCTGCGCAGGAGAAATTAACCGGAAAAGCAATCCAATACCAATCAACAGGTTTCCTGCAGCCCAACACATCGGTCCTTTCACCCGTACTGTATTCCAGTGAATGAGCAACATGTAAAAGCCCATGATCAGGCTAATTCCGGCTGCAATGACAACAATTATTTTGAGACTGAACGGTTCCATGTCCACCATTTCTTAACAGCCACGCAATTTAACCACGAAAATCATTTATCCTATGGTCTTCGTCAAATTTTAAGAAATGCGACGATATGCCAGCTTCCGGCCGGTTCCTTCATCAAATTAGTTCCCGAAGCTGATTTTCCGTTATCGTGTGAATGGGGTGGAAAGCATCGGACTGCATGTAGTCGACGATGGAACGGTAGAGTTGTGTTGCTGCCGGATCATCCGGGAGCTCATCTAACCTTGACATGCAAACCAGTAACTTTCCTTTGCCCACTTTATATTCGAATATCAATCCAAACTTGTCGTTGCGTTGCAGGTTGTCGATGACCTGAACGATGGGCCGGTAGTCTTTGGCTGTTTGATTCAGGTTTAACGGGTTGCTATGTTTGATGATGGACCACCATTGCCAGTCAGTGTGAAACTCTGTTGGGAAATGGTTGAACAGCGGATGATCCGGATTGGTCAATATCCCCAACGTACCCGGAGAAACCGGTTTATGATTTCCCTCGCTGATCTGCTTAAACATTTCGTAGTTCCAGAAATCGGGTGGAAACAAACCATCCACACGGTTTCTTTTCACCGATTCCCGCGAAGGAAAGAGTAATACTTTCTCTCCTTTATTGAGTTTATCGAATAGTTCGTTGTCCAGTTTCGAGGCGACGTAAATACCCTCCGCCGACTGTACCTTTTTCAGTTCGGGGTAAACCCACACCGGATAAGTGTTCCGGTAATCGGTTCCTTCGATGCTTAAGGTAACGGTTAATTTCTGAGGCACGGTTACCTCTGAAAGCGGAATATGAATCTCTCCTACACTGTCAACTCCTCCCATAGAAATATCAGGTTTAATGAAGCTTCCCGATTTGATGACCTTCCCTTGTCGATCTGAAACCGTCCATTTCAGTAGCTGTTTCAAATCCCGGTTCGAATAGTTGGCCACTTCCACTGCGGCCGTGAACGTTTCGTTAACGGTCCAACAGTATTTCTTAAATACCAGCATCGGAACCACATCGTTGCAAAAGTGCCGCCACTCGTCACGGGCAATCACGTGCTTACTATCCATGAAGGCATCGAGCATTCCCACCAGCGCTGTTCCCTGTCCGGGATAATCCTGCAAATCGAGCAGCTGAAAACCGGCCAGTCCTTTGGTACGTAACGCCGCTTCAATTTCGTCGCGATAGCACAACGCCGACCAGGCACCTGACGCTTTAGCAAACAGACTATCCTGATCCAACATGCCGGCTTTCTTCAAACGGTTCCGGAAAACTTCCAGGTTACGGGGCTTCAGGATGCCGGTATATTTCTTGATCTCGTTATAATCGGGATAAATCTGGTATTGCCCGACCTCATGACTGATTAACGGAATCTTGATTTGTGATACCGGGTAATCGAAGTTCACCATCGTCGACGGCTTTTCTGTATTCAGGATTCCGCCGTCGCGGGAATCGACGAACGCCTGTGTAAGCCGCACATGCGTCAGGGTAGTATCGTGGGCATACGGTGTGCGGGCAGCCACATGAAAATCCTCAACGGACAGCGGTCCCGAATACCCAATATTGTCGTTCGAGCCTTGCGTGTACAACGGGCGATTGTCAGCCTTTTTCAAGTCAGCAATCAGCTCACCCACTTTATCCAAATTGCCCCACAACTCATTTCCGGGTGACAGCATGACAAACGACGGGTGATTGGCAAAGTTCTTCAGCAAGGCCAATCCTTCTGCTTTGAGCTGATCAGCCAGCGTATCCGATTCCAAACCGCCCCAGAAAGGCAATTCCGACTCCATATAAATCCCTAACCGATCGGCAGCCTCGAATGCCGCTTCCGGTGGAGACCAGGTATGAAAACGATAGTGATTGATACCCCACGATTTCGCTATCTTCATCACATGCATCCAGCCTTCCACATTCATGGGCGGATATCCGGTTAACGGAAAGACACAGGCATCGTGCTTCCCGCGCAGGAACGTAATCCGACCGTTGATGGCGAACTTCGTTCCCTCAGCCGCAAACTTCCGCATCCCGAAGGGAACCTCCTTGTTGTCTTTGATATCGTTATAGCTGATAATGGCATTGAGATGATAAATTGGCTGATGATACTCATCCCACAAATCCATCTTGTCGCCCAGCGAGTACTCCAGGTTGACCAGCGAATCGCACTTCACCTGAAAGTATGTAGTTTTCAGGTGGGTCTCCTTCCCGTCGAGCGTTTTGGTCACCTGCAAGGCTACATCTACTTTATCCAGTTTGAGTCCGTTATGGATGCCCATCTTCACCTTGATCTTCTTTTGCTTAATATCGGGATAAACCTGCAGGTCGGAGATATAGGTTTTGGGCGAAGCTTCGAGGTAAATCTTCCCAATGATGCCGTTCCAGTTGGTCTGCGTGTCGTCGGAATAAATGTGCACATTCCTGTAAGGAGTCAGCTTCCGATCATTGTCAATCCGAACGGTAATCGTGTGCTTGCCGGGAGTAAGAAACGCCGACACATCATACTTCTGCGGCGATTCCAACAACAATGAACTACCAACATACTGCTCGTCAATCCATACCTTCGAAGGCTTCGTGCGCTCCATCACAAAACGGATGTGCTTGCCTTTCCACTTCTCCGGAATATCGATCGTCTTCCGGTACCAGGCCGGACCTTCGTACTTGTACTCCCGGCTCAGATGCATCGTAGTGGAATCGGTATTGAGAAATCCTTTGTGGTTGGTATCGGTCGTACCCGGAAGTTGAACAGAGTCATTTAACGCGTTGGCATACCACTTCCCTTCCACTCCCCGATTAGCCGAATCCAGGCTGAACTGCCAGGTTCCGGACAAGTCGATGTCAGATCGGTAATTTTCGTCTGACGTGGAACAAGAAAACAGAATGCTAACAAAAAGAGCAAAGATGAATGCGTTAGAGAGACCTTTCATTGGGTTGATGGCTTTTTGGTTTGGAAGTCAGATATCTGGATACCCACATACCTTCCTGTAAGTTTTACAACATGCATCCAAATATAGGGAAAAGAAAAAAAAACAACCAAGGGACTCTACGCTATTTATCCTGATTCCTGCCAGGCAAAGGTGTTATATAAAAAAGAGACAAGGCAATGCCTTGTCTCTACTGCTTTAATACGTTATTGGTCGGCTTGCTTCTTCAGCTGAATGGTTTTATTGGTTATTAACGGTTTGGCCCAAAAACTGATATACAGCAGATAGCCCAGTGTGAGATAAAGAACAAACATTCCCTGCCGCAAGCCAATCATATCTTTCAATCCGCCAATGAGCAGCGATACCAACGCCCCGCCGGCAATACCGCTCATCAGTATTCCCGAGAAGGTGCCATGATACTTCGCCACACTGTTCAGCGCCAGCGAAACGGTTATCGACCACATCACCGAAAGGGTGAATCCGAGTGCCGGGAAACCATAAATGGCCATCTGCTCGCCACCAAACAACGTAGCCGTTAAGATGACCATGGCTGCGATAACGAAGACACGCAATACCAGTTTGCTATCAATGAATTTCAGCAACAGCATACCCAACAGGCAACCAATGGTGAGCATTCCCCAGAACCAACCAACCGCTGCGGCACCTTCCACTTCGGGGCGCAGGCCATGATAGGTGCGCAGGAATTCCGAAATCCAGTTGGCAATACCCTGCTCGGTTCCCACGTAAGCAAAGATGCCGAAGAAGAAAAGGATAACCGTTTTGTCCTTCAGCAGCTCTTTGTGGATGGCCCACGCTCCCGTTGTTTCATCCTCTTTCCGTTCCACTTTTGGGAAGCGCGATACTAAAATAATGACGATCATCAGCAGGGTAATGACACCAAATACCCAGTAGAGCGATACCCATGGCAAATCCCCGGGCGTGATGTCGGCCAGAATTTGCAGGAACCAGTTCGATTGCGGTCCGCTCTTGTCGAGGTTGAGCACCAGGTAAGAGTAGACATACGGACTCAGGAACGATGCCCCGCCAAACACCAGCTGTGCAAACACCGAATAGAAGGCGAAGTGCTCCTCTCCTCCCGATACCCGCAACAGTGGATTGATGACCACCTGCATGAGGGCCATGGCAGCGCCAATGAAGAACAACGAAGCAAGAAAGACCGGGTAACTGGGAAACAAAGCAAAAACAAATGCTCCCAGGGTCGCCACAATCCATCCGCCGCTCATACTAATCTTCTCTTTGTACTTTTCTACCAGCATCCCCGATGGGATGGACATCAGTCCGTAGGCAATGAAAAAAGAAAAGGGCAACAAACCGGTCATGGCACCACTCAGATGAAAACTGTCCGATACATTGGGATTAATCGATCCCAGAATATTGGTAATAAAAGAAATCACAAAGAAAACGATGAACACCAGGGCCACCATGTAATAGTTCCGTTTCATAGGTATCTTTTGTCTGTTAAAATACTATGTTTCTGTATATACTGTTAAAGTGTGTTGTAACCTTTCATTTCAATTACCGGTTGTTCGCCGTTCAGGTCTTTGGTGTTCATCTTCACGGTTAGTTCCCGTTCTTCTCCCGGAAGGAGGGAAATATAGTTGTCGCTCCAGAAAACCGGCAATACCATCTCATGCGATTCACTGGTTTTGGCTTTCAGACCAATGAAGAACGCCAGCTTATCAGACGGATTCTTCAACGTTACTTTCACCCAGGTTTGGTCGCCATGCTGTTCAATGGTTTCCGTCTTCTCCACTTTTACCTTCGGCAGTTCGGTGAGTGCCGTGAAGTCGGCATATTTCTTTATCGGGGTGACGTACCATTTCGTATTTTCAAAATCGGGCACATCTTTCTTCTGCGACAGCCAGTAAAAACTACGGGCTATCTCCTTCCCTTCCGGGGAAACGATGCGCAGATCGGCAAAGTAAACCGGCGTGGTACCTTCCATCTCCGGCAACGACAACAGTTCTTTCGATGTATATTCATCTACCGAGAAGGGAACTTTCTTATCGAGGACCACTTTCGAATGCAGATCCAGCACTCTTACTTCGGCCGTCAGATCTTTAAACCCGTGCCGGTAGTCGTTGGAAATGTAGATGCCGTGGTTGCCGTAGTTGTAAATGATGTTCAGCGGCTTCAAGGCGTTTTGCGTGCCGAAGAAAGCTCCGTTGGGTGTGAGGTAATAATCGTACAACTGCCAGTAAAGCTTCGGCCAGGGAGCATTCAGCATCCACTGGATGACACCGCCTGCCTCGGCTTTGTTCACTGCGAAAGCTTCGAACATCGGCCGGATGGCTTCGTAATTGGCCATCTGCGCTTTCATTTCGAAATCTTCGATGTTCTTCGCTTCACCGTACCGGTTGTTCAATGCTTTCAGGTAGGTATCGATGTTGTGGAACTCGCCACGGCCACAGTGATAGTTCCAGATTTCGTTCACCGGCCAGAGTTTGTCTGCCGGGAACATTTTCTTTAATGTCTCAATCGGTGGAATCTGCGGACCGGGGCCTGTCTCGGTATTGAAACCAAACGCACCTCCGTTCACGGTATCGATATACCAATAATTCGGCGACACGTAATCGTACGGGCCATTCATCTTCACGGCTGTTGGTCCGGTTACCTCACTGGTGCGAACCGAGCACGCCGATAAGGTAGGTCGTGTCGGGTCGGAAACCTGTAGATTTTTCAGATAGGTCTTTTCCAGCGCCGGACGCGGCAGCATATCGCTTCCCAGTACCCACACAAAGATGCTGGGATGGTTGCGTAACCAAAGAATCTGAGCATCCAGTGAGTTGCTGACGAGCCTTATCTCTTCCGGGGTTTGTACGCCACCAAACTCGTCACATTTCTTGCCCACATAGTTTTCCCACTCCCACTCACAGCTCCAGCCGACCATGATGAGAATACCATTTTCGTCGCAAAGCTTGTACAGCTCATCACTTTCGCCCCAGAAGCCTTCCAGCCGGATGGTATTCAGGTTCATCAGCCTGGTATATTCAACCTGCGCTTTCAGATTGTCCTTGTTTTCGCGCAACAACAAATCATCGGTCCAGCCGCCACCGCGTATTTGCAGGTCGCGTCCGTTGATTTTGTACGCTCGTGAACCTTCTTTATTGATGTAACTGCTTACCTCGCGGATACCAACTTCCTGCGAAAGTTCGTCAGACATTTGGTTGCCGACCTTACTGCTTACTTTCAGCGTGTAAAGATTTGGCTCGCCCATGGTAACGGGCCACCAGAGTTTGGCATCTTTGAAATTCAACGCCGGATACTCTTCCGGGGTCCAAACCACCCGCTTCTTTTCAAATGGCTTTAACGCCACCTCTTTTTTCACCGTGACGTCACCAATCTGCGCCTCAACCGTGGCTTCTACCTTCATTTTCGAGTGGTTCACCACCTGCGTTTCGACGGTCAGGGCCGCCTCATGTTCATTGGCCGTGTTCACCTTCGATTGCACAAACGGGTGCTCTATCGAAACCAGTCCGTTGAAACGGATCTTCACACCCCGCCAAAGGCCCATATTCTTGTCCGGAACCTTGGGTGTCCAGTCCACAAAGCCAATGGTAAAATCGCCGGGCTGCGGCGGATAAACATCGACCTGTAAGCGGTTGCCCTTCTTCTTCAGCTTTCCGGTTACGTCGATTTCGAATCGCTGGAAAGCGCCTTTCAGCGTATCGGCCGAAGCGATTTGCTTTCCGTTCAGGAAGACGTCGGCACTGTAGTTGATACCGCCAAAACAGAGCCGGGAGTACGAACCGAGCAGGTTCTCCGGCACATCGAAGGTTTTGGAATAGCGCCATTTGTTGTTGAACCACTTACGCGGCACCTTTTCGAGATTATCGGAAAAGAAAGGATCTTTAAACTTCCCATCCTTCACCATGGCGGCGAAAACGGTGGTAGGCACGTCACAGGTGAGCTCGTTTTTCGGCGAGTACACATCGGGCTTGATGAGTTGACCGTCATCACTCCATTCGCCGTAAGGCTGGAGCGTCCAATTCTTATCGAGCTTCAGTGTGGCTGACTGTTCCTGCACATAGCTACAGCCTGACATCAAAAAGAGAACCAACAGACTAATGATGGTTTTCAGGTTACTTTGGAATTGCATGTTGTCTGGAATGTTAGTTTTTATGATTGCAATGAACGATTTCATTTTCAACACTTAGAGCACAAACCAACCGGAAAAGCGAGCGTACTCATTCAACGAATCGCTTAAATGTATTCATTTTTGCGGGAGATTCTAAAAGTGTTCAAAAGTATTCACCGAGACGTCAGATTTTAGAAGAGAGATGGTAGACGTGAGAGGGTTTCAGGTTGCGCTTCGCGATTAGAAGGGTTTCTGTGGTTACTGTTGTTAGGCTTCGCAGTTTCAGGTTTCCGTGTGAAGCCTTATAGATCATTTTTAATAACAGGTTCTGAATTGATTCGTCTCTAATATCGCCATCAGGCGATAAGTGCGCAGGCCGGTCAAAGTTGCCCGGGCAGGAGAAGGCGGGAGCGGTTTTTGGCGGGGATTCCGGGTTATGGGCAGGAAAGAAAAAACCGTGACGTGGGCGGTAGGATCACTTTGACTTGTTCTTTTCGTTCTTTTGGAACAAGCCAAAAGGACAGAGAATGCCAAACTTTACCACGTCTTAGGTTCGGGCTTCCGTTTCTGAGGTTAGAAGAGTTATAGGTGTTAAGAATGACAACTTTTGAGGTAAGCAAATTTCTATCCTTCCACCTCTTCATATTCAAACCTGTACAACTGATACTTCCCGAACGAAAAATCCCAGCGGATCTCAGAAAGCAAGCCTTCATTGGTGTAATTGAAATGTAAATCAGCATTAAAATCACTATCACCTTTAAATTCACCTCCGGACACTTTTCCCAATGCATCGGAGTGGTAGGTAACGACTCCGCTCAACCAGCCATCGAAGTTTTTCAGGTAGGCTTTCTTCAATTCGCCGTCATCGCCATACATGTATTGCTCAAAACCAATGATGCTGTCATTACGGTAAGCCAGACGGGAAATCAGCCGGTTGTTTTCGTCATAACCATAAGTGAAGCGGGTTACTTTACCATCGGAGAAAACCCGTTCCGAAGATTCCAGCCGGCGCTGTCCATCATAAAAGTAATGAGTAGTCGTCGAGACACTGTCGGAGCGTTGAAAAAACTTCCGGTGCAACAAGCCGTTGGCATCGTATTCATAAAACGACGGACCACCGGCTTCACCATTGAAAGTATAGCTTTCACCACTCACCCGGTGATTACTGAGGCCGGCTAAGTACGGACTTGTATAGTAGATTTCAGGCCGGTCTGTGCGTTCGTAGGTATAACGGAAGGTCTGACTCCATTTCCCGCTAAAGTCCCAGTGCTCTCGCTCCAGGTTGCCGTTATCATCGTACAAATAACTTACATTGCCTATCGGCTGGCCACTCTTCAGCAACGTAGCTTTCTCCTTTCTGCCCTCCTCCGTATATTCGGTTATCAACGTTCCACTTAGCCAACCTTTGTATTTCTTCAGTTCTGCTTCCGTTTTCCGGTTTCCATCGTACCGATAACTTGCTGTACCAGCCCGTCCATCCGACCGGTAGAAATGTTCTGTTGTCTTCCGCCCCAGCGAATCATAGAAAAACAATTCCACCGAGGTCAGGCTATCCGAAAATTCACGATAGGCCGAACTCAGTTTTCCTTCCGCGTCATACTGGTAGCGGTTTGCGGAACTGCGACTCTGGTCATTGAGTGACCAGAGTGAGCGATCCATTTGTCCTTCTGTATTGTTGTGGAAGAGGCTATGCCCTTTTTCGCCGCTGGCATTTTCGTAATCCGAACGGATAACCCGATAATTTTCTGAAGCATGACCGAAAGGCTGAGCCAAGGCAAACAGACTAGCCAGCAGGAAACCTAACATAAAGAGTAATTTCATCATGAGCAGGACAAGATTTGGTTAGCTATCTGTATCATGACAGTTGACGGCGAGAATACCCTTACTTCCCATCACTCTTTAACCCGAGACGGTATATCAATGTTCCTGCCCCTAGCTGATATCTTTCAGTTCGATGATTTTATCATCCCGGAAGGTGAAAACCGATTTTCCTTTCATCTCTATCCGGTCGCCGGCTTTTAAATCTTCGGAAAAGTCGATAGCCAGCGTGGCGCTGAAATCCACATCCACTTCAACCTCGTGTCCATGGAATTGAAAATTGGAAATGACTTGTTCTCTTTCGCTGAAGACTTCAGCTGCTTCCCCGGCCTGTTCCCGCAAGGCTTCCTTCCCTTCGGTCGTCAACGTCACTTCACCCTCTGATATGTTTTCGAAACGAGCCTCTTCGTCTATGTCGGCCAGCATCCGGTCGACGTCGAAGTGATTGTAGGCATCCACATAGTTTTCAATGATTTTCCGGTAATCGTCTTCTTTCATAAAAATGAGCGTTAATTGATATCGTATTTCTGTTTCAATTCCTTCGCTTTCTTCCTGGTTTTCGGACTGGTACTTTGCAACTGCTCCCTGATGAATGCTACGACCGCCTCCTTATCAGAAACCCAATCGAAATACTGGTCGAGCGCTGAAAGTACATACGCTTTTTGCAAATCGAGGTGACGGCAATGGCTGGTGTTCGCGATATCCAGCAACAGCGGTGTTATCCTTTTCTCCAGTTCCGGTTTGGCTAACACGATTTTTTCGGATTTCTCGGCAGCATGCGGCGAAACCACCGGACTTTCGTGATTCAGCAATTCGTTGAACCATAAGTCAAACAGTTCCTCAAAACGGTTATCGGTATCTACTCTGGCAAGGTTGGCGATGATATGAATCGCCCAATAGAGTTTCGACACCTCCGGCCCGTGAAGCATTTCCGCGAACCTGTCCCAGAATGGATACAACAACTCCGGATGCTCTTCACTAAGGGCATACAGCTGGTGAAAGGCTTCTTCCCGCTCTTTTAGCTGCTTCGATTGCAGCCCGCTAATCAGTTCTTCTATTTCATGGTTAGCTTTCATCCATGTTGCAACGAACGATTACATTCCCGGTCTTCTGTCCGGTGAGGACATACCGGTAAGCCTCGGCGATATCTTCCAGTGGGTACCACCGGTCGATGACCGGCCGGAACTTTCCTTCTTCCAGCAATTTTTTGATGAAGACAATACTCCCCTTCCGATTGGAGGGCAACGGAAAGTGGACCTGCTTTCCACCTCTGACGGGTGTCCACATAGCAAGGAAGGGATTTTCCGCGTTGGGCCCCAGCTCCGACGAAATATACACACCTCCCGGTTTCAACAAGCGCTCGCATTTTCCAAAAGAGCTTTTTCCCACTGCATCGAAAACGAAATCGTATTGCTCACGGTCCTGCGTGAAATCTTCCTGCAGGTAATCGATAACGCGGTCGGCACCCAGCGATTTGATGAGGTCGAGGTTCTGCGTATTGCCTACGGCCGTCACTTCGGCGCCATAGTATTTCAGCATTTGCAACGCGGCCGAACCAATAGCGCCGGTAGCGCCGTTCAGCATCACTTTCCGGTTACCGCCCGGCACCCGCTTGAGAAAGTTGTAAGCGTAATGCGCGCCCTCGCTGCTGGCAGCAGCCTGTTGGTACGTGATACCTTCGGGGATATGTGCCATCGCTTCGTTCTCCGAAACGGCCAGGTATTGGGCGTGCGACTGCAACCCGCTGTCGTTAAAGCCCCAGACTTTATCGCCGACCTGAAACGCGCTGACATTCCGGCCAACGGCTTCCACCTGTCCGGCAAAGTCGGTCCCGGTTGATTGATGCGTCGGTCTCGACACGCCGGTGAACAACCGGATGAGATAGGGCTTTCCGGTCAGAATGCCGCAATCGGTGCGGTTAACGGTGGCTGCATATACTTTCACCAGCACTTCGTTGTCTCCGTAAACGGGCTTAGCGACCTCCTGTACGGTTAATACGTCGGGGGAGCCATATTGGGTTCGAATCGCTGCTTTCATGAAGTCAGTTTTGGTTAAAATGCAGTCGATAAGTTACTGAAATTTTGGGAAATGGATGGCTACGCCGTTGCTGTTGTTTCTATGGTTACTATTGTTACTGTAGTTACGCTTCGCAGTTTCAGGTTGACAACTTTTGCCTTTTGACTTTCGACTTGTTCCTGTGGTTTCTGTGGTTCGAAGCCTTACAGATCATTTTTAATACCAGGTTGTGAAATGATTCGTCCCCAACAACGCCCCCAGGCGATAAGGGCGGTGGCCAGTCAAAGTTGCCCGGGCAGGCGGCGGCGGGAGCGGTTTTTGGCGGGGATTCCGGGGAGTGGGTAGGAAAGAAAAAACCGTGACGCGGGCGGTAGGATCACTTTGACTTGTCCTTTTCGTTCTTTTGGGACAAGCCAAAAGGACATCGTAGTTGTTTCTAATGTCTTCTCCGAACAACAGAAACGATAGGAACCGCGGAGCGTAACCAACTGGCAACCCTTCATGTGCGGCGCAGAAACGGTTCCGTTTCAATCATTGCCGGCAGATGCGCCTCTTGTTGATTACACTATTCCAACCCGGGGTGGCTCCTCGATATTCATCCCGGATTACCCCGGGCTATGAACTTTCAGGCCTTCAGCCTGACGAACAATTAAGAGGTCAAAGGTGGAAATTTCAATCCTGGCGATATCTTAACCTCGAAACCGAACAACAGAAACAACAGGAACTACAGAAACCGCAAAGCACAACCTGTAACTGTAACCCTTTACAGGTTTTCATCCAAACAGTACACCAGGTACCACTTCTTCCCCACCAGTTCGAAACGGCACTTGTTACTGAAGCCGGTGTCGGGAAGCCAGACGTGCTGGGTAAACTCCGTGGGTGTTTTGTGGTAAGTCACCTTGTATTGCGTGGTGTCGATGTCGTAAATCTTCGTTTTCATGATGTGCCAGTTCTGCTTCGTCCACTTTTCGGTGCCGTCCACATCCACCGACGCACCTTCGATGGGAAACTTCAGGCGCGATACCTGGAAAGAACTATCCTCGTGGAAACGGTTGTAGAACTGGTCGAAGTCCTCCGCGGCTTTGCTTTTGCTCTTCGTGGTAGCGGTCTCTTCCCGGTTGGCTTTGGAGGCGTTTACGGCCTCTTTCTTCGTGTGACATCCCGGCAGGCCAAGCCACAGCAAGCCCACTAATAGCAACAAGGTTATGGGGAGATGGTTAGCAATCTGTCTCTTCATGTAGCAAGGGTTTTTGTTGGTCTGTTAAACGTTACGGTATTTGTTTTACATAGTTACAAAAATTTTGGACAGACTGAAAACCAATTGCTTCAATTTCAGAATATAAAAGTCATAAAAAAGGTGTCAAAAAAGTACGAAGAACATTTTCAGAACTACCAAATTGAAAGTTATCTCCAAAACTTTTACCCCTAAATCCCCTAAAGGGGACTTTAAGCCGCCCCTTTAGGGGAGGTTTGGAGGGGTGAAAACAGGTTTGCTTACAATTTGTAAGTTTTAAATTCCGCAGTTTGTACTTTTCTGACACCCTTTCCTCAAAGGTTCAATTTATCTTCTTCGTCCAAACAACCGCAGCAGGAGCAGGAACAGGTTGATGAAGTCGAGGTAGAGGACGAGTGCCCCGACAATGGCTTCCTTCTTATCCTCTTCGGTTCCTTCGTTCCCGATGACGTTCATCTTCTTTATCTTCTGGGTATCGTAAGCCGTCAGTCCCACGAAAATCAGTATCCCGGCGTAAGTGGTAAACCAGTACAGGGCCGGACTATGAAAAAACATGTTGACCACCGAGGCAATGATAACCCCGATGAGTCCCATAAACAACAGGTTGCCCCACCGGGTTAAATCGCTTTTGGTGAAGTACCCGTAGGCGCTCATCACCGCGAAGGTACCGGCCGTGATGAAGAAGGTCGACGCAATGGATGCGGCGGTATACAACAGGAAAATCACCGAAAAGGTCAGCCCGTTTAACACGGAATAGAGCACAAACACCAGCGTGGCGGTTTGCGCCGACATCTTTTGTATCCATCCCACCAGGTAACCCACCATCAGGAACTCGCCGATAATCAGTCCGAAGAACAGGATTTGGTTCTGCACAATCATCCGCACGATATCCACATGCATGGCTGTCCACATCGCCACGCCCCCGGTAATCAGCAGGGCAAACGACATCCAGCTGTATACTTTTACGATGAACCGTTGCGTTTCGGCCAACGCTTCTTCCTTCGAAATTCCAATGTAATTGTCCATCTCTTTCTATTTGATAATATCATTCATTACTAAATCACTCTGAAATATCTATATTATTTAGAAAATCAATTGTCTTATCATTTATTATCCGAAGCTTAATATCATTGTAGGAAACTCCTAAATGTTCATGCATATATTCTGGATCTATATAATAAAATTTATCATCAGAATACAATATTTTCTTATCAATCAGCTCTTCCAGGACTTTCTCACCAATAATATTTCCTGTGACTCTTCTATTTTCAATTTTGTCTCTGAATTTTGCCATGCGTCCCTTACTATGTGAGCGAAACAGCGCAATAATTTTCCTCAGCTTGAGATATTTATCTTTTAAAAGCGGGTCAGTGATCTGTAACGAAAGATCGGTGGGTTCATAAAAGTCGACAAAAGGAAACTCAGGTCTGTTCTTGGTTATAATCTGAAATTTCTGTTCTGCTCCTAAATGATTAATCAAAGAAGGAACTTGACCATTAGCATAATCAATTTGACAGGATTCACATTCAAAAACAATTCCGTCTTTCGAATTTGCCACCCCTTTTTCTAGAACAAATTCATCTGTACTAATAATAATATTATTACAATTTAGGGTTATTGGAGAAGATAATTCACAACGCTTTCCATCTAGTACTATATCTATTCCCGCATTTACGAATACATTGCTCAGAACACTATTAAGATATAGACCAGTATCTCTATTTAATGCCATATCAAAGGTCGTCGGGTCTTCCTGAATATTGGAAAATTCGACCTCACAATGAATGGAATTTGTGTCTTCATCTATCTCATCAATGCTCATGCATGTTGAAAACTGCTTATCATCTAAAGATTTTATTGAACTATATAAGAAAGGCAAGAATTTAGGATTTATTTTATGCTCATCATTCAATCTCTCAAAGATAAAGAAAAGCATGAAGGCGTCTTTATATTTTGTCTTCAGATATTCAAATACAGCTTCCTCATATTCCGCTTTACCAATCATTTTTGCAATAATATAACTTTCAAACACTGCATTCTGGATCTTATTGTTTTCCAAAAAAGGATGTTCTTTTATCCACTCACTAATTTTATCTTCATAGAGAGCGTTAAACTTGGCATCCTCTGAAACACATGCTTGATATGGTTTCGAAATTTGACTATAAAGCAATCGAATACATTGTTCATCAACACTATAAGCCTTTTCCAGAACATTCTGTCTAAAATCAGGCGTACGGTCTCCTAAAAGGGATGGAAGAACAAGTCTGTCAATTTTCTCCTCTTTATCTCTTAACAATATGTATTGAACTATTGAAGTGATTAAATCAACACCTTTGAAATCATCTCTAACTAAATCTTCATATAATGCATGATAATTTTTTGCAGCCCGTAACAATTTAGTTATTGACAACAAAACAGGAGCATAACCAATAAAAGACTGATATTGTCTATGTTTTATTTCAGCTGTATTTTTAAAAAAGCCTTCAACTGACTTAATTATGTAATCACGTGTCTTTTTATACTCTTGTGGAAATTTTCGTTCATCAATCTGCTTATCAATAAATTCATTTGCTTGAGCGACTGTAAATGGTTCTATTTTTAAAAGAGATGTCTCTACACCATTTTCCTCCAAATAGAGCCAGCAATGTTCCATGACTTGAGTTCTCCCCAATAGAACAAACGGAATACCATCTGCATCACCACAAATGTTGACAATCTCATCAAGAAATGAATTAAAGCCTTGAACTGTGGTTTTTATATATCCTTCATCTAGTGCATCTATAATTAATGTAGCTTTTCCGGTCTTCAAGCCTTCAACGAATTTTCCTAACCCTACGTGTCCTAAAGTATCGAAAAATAATCCGGTAAGGGAATTGCTTGCTACCGGTTTATGTTGGGACAAATTAAAAACTGGCATTTGTAAACTTGAAGATAAATATTTTGTCAACTCACTTTTTCCTGTAGCGCCAGCCGCTGATATTAGAATTACTTTTGGATTATTGCCCTCTTTTATTCTACCCATTAATTCTGTAAAGTCGGGCTTTACATATTGAGGGTTTATATTTTCACATAACTTAAAAGAAGGGATTTCTTTTACTAGACTAGATTTATCAAACGACTCAAGATTTTTCTTTACAATCTGCTCTAATTTAAAAAGACTAACCAATTTATCATTCATAACCGCTATCTACTTTAGTTTCATATTTATTTGAACTTGTCTTAAAGCCGAAAAACATGGAAATCACACATCGTAATTCTGGTACAACTTCCCTTAATAACTTCATCAGTTATTGCATTTCATTCCACTTGTATGTTCCTGTCTCGCAAAATAACGCTCCCCACCAAATTCTTATTGTTTACTGACCATGTTTAACAAAATCATGCCCAAGCCCATTTTCCATTCACATACCAGATCCGACCGTTCACGGAAGAATTTGATACGTTCACGTAAGAAATCGAACTATTGAGAATGGATATAAATTGACAAAAAGATGTTAGATGAGAGACTTCAGACATGAGACTTTTCAGGTTATGGGAGCGGTTTCTGTAGTTTCTGTTGTTCCTATCGTTACTATTGTTGGATGAGTTTTAAGTTTTACGTGTTAAGTTTTAAGAACGGTTCAGAGCAACTGAACATACTTAACTGTTTAGTCCCCCACTTCGTCGGTAGACGAAAAGTGCGCAGGCCGGTCAAAGTAGCCCGGGCAGGAGAAGGCGGGAGCGGTTTTTGGCGGGGGTTCAAGGTCGTGGGCCGGAAAGAAAAAACCGTGACGCGGGTAGTAGGATCACTTTGACTTGTCCTTTTCGTTCTTTTGGGACAAGCCAAAAGGACAGACTTTGTAGGAAAAGCACAAAGGCTCCACGCAAAACGCGCAAAGTTTTTTCGCAAAAGACAGCAAAGTCAATCCCTAATGGCAAGCCAGAGACGATTAAGTAGGGTCAGTACCTATCCTGACCGTCGCTACAAAGCCTGAAAAACGGATATGAGTTTGGTCCGGGGAACCCGGGATGGTAATCGAAGGACCGCCCACGACGGTAGTCGGGACAGGCCCGGGTTAGTTTGACCATGATAACCAGACGCCCCCAGACCGCCAATCAGCGAAGAACGTCCGTTGCTGCGTTTCCAGGGATGTCATCCCTCGGAGGGATGACATCCTTAAGGCCACTGATGAAGTTTTTGCCAGCGATGCCGTTAACAAGTGCTTAAACTCCCACTTTTGGGCCAGCGGAGCAATTAGTAAATGATTAAACCTTCACTTTTTGACCAGTGAAGCCATTAACAAATGCTTAAGCCTTCACTTTTCTTCAAGGGAAGCAATTAGTATATGATTAACCTCCATTTTCCGTCAGGAAAGGCGTTCGACAATTCGAAAACGCTCACTTTCCGTCAGGGAAGGCGTTCGACAATTCGAAAACACTCACTTTCCATCAGGGAAGGCGTTCGACAATTCGAAAACGCTCACTTTTGGCTAGGGGAAGCAATTCGAATACTCGAAAACGTCCACTTTTTGTCCGGGGAAGCAATTCGAATACTCGAAAACGCTCACTTTTTGTTCGGGGAAGCAATTCGACAATTCGAAAGCCCTCACTTTTCGGCAGGAACGTCATTCGACAATTCGAAAGGCATCATTTGGGTCCGGCACGCTTTGGGATAACTCCCAAATGCCTGCTTTTCTTCAGGGAAGGCTTAGGACAACTCCCAACGCCTCACTTTTTGATTCGACAAGCTTTGGGACAACTCCCAAGGCTTCACTTTTCGTCAGGGAGGGTTTGGGACAACTCCCAAGGCGTGATTTAAACCGTTTTCAAGTTGCGCCTCGTGGTTTCTGTTGTTGGAGTCTGAGAGTAGTAGTGGTTCATTTCTCATTATTCATTGAATAAAATCCTCCTCCGGCCTGTCAGCCACCTCCTCCAAAGGAGGACATGCGCGAACTACCGTGCTTTTATTCAGCTAATGGAAGAAAATTGAGCAGGAATTTTACCTTGCAAATTTGTACCTCCAAAACTTTAGTACTACAGTAAATTCGCGGGCTGTCCCCCTTTGGAGGGGGAATTAAAGGGGGAGGATAAATCAGGAATCGCTCTGTTCAACGCCGGCATATGCGGCGCAGGAGCGTTTCCATTCCAATCCTGTTTCGAACGTGCGCCTCCTTCCTATGCGGGGCATTCGATCCCGGGGCGGCGTCGTACCTCCTTGTCCCGGGCTATGGAATTTCGGACCTTCAGCCTGACGAACAACAGCAACCTTGCAGCACAACCTGAAACTTGAAACCTGAAATATCTTAACTCTATCGTCTCATGTCTGGAGTCTAATGTCTTCTTCGAATAACAATAGTAACCTTCATAGCCACAGTAACCACGAAGCGCAATCGGTAACCTGGAACTTGAAACCTGAAACTCAATTTTTGCCCGGAAACCATTATCTTCATGGCGCGTTTTTCCGCCGCCGGCGGCAACGTATCTTAATCATCCTAATCAAAACACCACAAGCATTCAACATGAATTCAACTAACAAACACCTATCCACCTTCTCGGATTCCAAAAGCCACTACGAGATTCTCGACGGGCTGCGCGGCGTGGCCGCGGTGATGGTGGTCATCTTCCACTTCTTCGAAACCTTTAGCGGAGGTAACCACCTGAAGCAAATCATGAACCACGGCTACCTGGCAGTGGACTTTTTCTTTGTCCTCTCGGGATTTGTGATTGGCTATGCCTACGACGACCGTTGGGGCAAAATGACGTTAAAAGACTTTTTCAAGCGACGCCTGATCCGCCTTCACCCGATGATTATCATGGGGATGATTATCGGCGCCATCGGGTTTTATTTCAGCGCATCGCCCATCCTGTTTCCGGGGATTGCGAGTGTTCCCGTATGGAAGTTACTGCTGGTAATGCTCATCGGGTTTACCCTGCTGCCCGTACCGCCGTCACTCGAAATCAGGGGCTGGGGCGAGATGCACCCATTGGATGGCCCGGCCTGGTCGCTCTTTTTCGAATACGTCGCGAACATTCTGTACGCACTTTTCATCCGGAAATTCTCGAAGAAAGCGCTTGCTGTGCTGGTATTTCTGGCCGGCGCCGCATTGATACACTTGGCGGTTACCAGTCCCAACGGCGACGTGATTGGTGGCTGGTCGGTTAACCCCGAACAGTTGCGCGTAGGTTTGACCCGTTTGATGTACCCGTTCTTTGCCGGGCTGTTGCTGTCGCGCATCGCCCAACCGGGACGTATCAAATACGCGTTTCTATGGGCCAGTCTGCTGGTTATCGTGGCGCTGTCGTTTCCGCGCGTGGGTGGAAGCGAGCACCTTTGGATGAACGGCCTGTACGATTCGCTGACCATCATCATCGTTTTCCCGCTGATTGTGTACATCGGCGCCAGCGGTAAAGTAACCGGGAAATTCGCGACCAGAATCACGCGGTTCCTGGGCGACCTTTCGTACCCGCTATACATTACGCACTATCCGCTGATTTATATCTTTACCGCCTGGGTAGTCGACAACCAGGTACCCATGTCGAAAGCCTGGCCGGTGGGCGTGCTGATGATTGTTTCGGCGATTGCCATCGCGTACGGTGCGATGAAACTGTACGACGTGCCGGTACGAAACTGGCTGGCCAAACGGTTTATGCACAAGACGGTGAAATAAAACACGTAGAGTCGCGATTAATCGCGTCTCTACTGCTAATGGCTTTAAATGACGCTATGAAAACGAAGAAAGAACTGAAGGAAGAATACAAACAGATGAAGTTCCCGATGGGGGTGTTCCAGGTGCGCAACCTGACGAACGACAAGGTTTTGATTGACAACAGCACCGACATGCTGTCGAAATGGAACCGGCACAAGATGGAGCTGAATTTCGGTGGTCACCGGAATATGGAACTGCAAAAGGACTGGACCGAGAAAGGGGAAGATAACTTCGTTTTTGAGGTACTGTCGGAGCTGAAAAGCAAGGACGATGAGCAGGATGTGAATTACGCCAAAGAGCTGCGTGTTCTGCAAAAGATGGTCATCGAAGAAATGAATATTCCGCCCGAGCGGATGTATTGAAAAAATATAGAGGGTGTCCGAAAATTTGAATTGAAAAAGTGCTAACTTTCAAATTGAAAGCAATCTTGGATTTACCCCTCCAAACCTCCCCTGAAGGGGCGGCCTTAAAGTCCCCTTCAGGGGATTTAGGGGTAAATAACTTAAGCTGTACTTACAATTTGATAGTTCTGAAAATACTCTTTGGACTTTTCGGACACCCTCTGGCTATACCGATATAAACATAAAAAGAGACGCGATTAATCGCGTCTCTACCGTTATAACGGACATTATCTTACCATTCGGAAACCAACCGGCAACTCACCATTGTTGATGAGCGCTGCCAAACGGGTCAGTTCATCGTGGGTGAAGTTCCCGGTGATGTTGCACTTCCCGCCTTTGATTTCGTCGCGCACCACCGGTGCAAAATAGACCCGGTTATCGATGACGATGGCCAGCGGTTTGCCGATGTTGCGCCGGGTCACTTCCTGCCAGGTTTGCCGTCCGGCTTCGTTAAAGGTAATCTGCACCGAGGGCTGACCATCGGTTACCGATGCTTCACTCACCGCCAAGCCACTTAATGCTTCCGGTCGCTTCAGGATATGCAAAACCATCTGATGCTTGTCGTTCGGTGCAATTCCCCATGCCAGCTGCATCGTGCCTGACATCTTTTGCCACCAGGGAGCCGTCGCCAGGTAAGCATTCACGGCTTTAACACTGGCCGGTTTGGCATAACCCAATACATCAGCTGCCATGTTTTTAGCATCCGCAGAAGGAATATCCATCAGGCTAAACAAGCGATCGTTTTCGGGAATTTGCGACAGAATCCTGCTCCGGTCAACCGTTTCGGCAAAAGCCAGGTGACCTTTATCCGTCAGCAACTCCCCTGCCCGCTGGCTGTCTTTCGGCTTTTCAAAACGGACGGTCAGCGTAGCCTGAGCCGGATCGGGCACCAGGATAAAGTGGCTCAAACCGACTGCCAACAACCGCTTTTTGATGATGCCCGCCGACTGATTCATTCGAGCAGCATCCGTGTTCGAAGCGGTACTTTGCAAGGTCACCGTCCGGGTGGGTTCCTGCTTTTGTTTGGGGTGGTTTGGGATGAACATGCTAGATAGCATCACGGCGAGGAGGATATAAATAATTGTTTTCATGATATTTCAAGTTTATTTTTTTGATGTAACTGTCATCGATTCCGCGATCAATTACCCCTATCCACGATGTACATCGGGACCCTAAAGGGGACCTTAAGCCTCCCCTGAAGGGGAGCTCCGAAACTTCGGAGGGTGGGGGTGATTTCATCGGATCATGCAACGAGTAAACTATTCCAATAGCTATTACTCAGCTCATATCTCTTCAATCGACAACACACGTTTAAATTTTGATATTAGAATGATTTCTCCTCTTCCTTCCGGAAGAAAACATCGGGATGATGTTAAGCGAGAATGGGAATCAGGCGATAGCGGGAATCTCGCGACCGTTGAGTGAGGTATAAAGGAAAGAGCCGGATTCGTTCATCCGGTAAGGTTTGATGCGCAAACCAACTTGTGCCCACACATGGCCGGCCGTTTGACTGGCTTCGTTGTCGGCTAAAACAGCAAATGCAAACGACGACATGCCGGGCAATTCGCTCTTGTCGGAGCTAATCCACGACGGCTGGAACGGCGGAAGAATATCCGGGGTAACCGTTACGGCAGCGGGATGTGACGCGGCCATCTCCACAACAGCACTGTGTTGCTTTTCGATGGAATGAGAACCGGATGAGGAGGGGCCGCTGAGAACGGCAAACAGCATCAGCAACAAGCCAATCATAAAGGCCTGCAGTATGCTTTCTTCCCTATTGGTATTCCGGTTCGTCATAACAGGATAAAGGTAGAAAAAATAAAACACGTAGAGACGTCCTACAGGACGTCTCAAAAAAACAAACGCCTAAACGGCGTTTTTATAAAAAGGGAGACGCGCTATAACGCGTCTCTACCTTCGATGAAACCGTCGACCTCATCTTTTTTGCTCTTGATGCCGCGTTTCTTCGCCTCTTCAATGGCTTTGTGACGTTGCTGCTGCAGCTCTCTTCGCTGATCGTTGCCCCATACCACCAATGCGGGCGGAATCGGTCCAAAATTGGCTTTGTAGGTTTCGATGGCCTTGGTCATCTCCTTCGCCTTTTCGGGATACTTATGAAACAGGTCAGTCGTTTCCGACTGGTCCTCTTTCAGGTTGAAAAGCAACGTATCGTGTGCAGCCGTACTGGCCCGCCAGAAGTTTCCAACGATTTTGTCCTGCGGCAAAGTAATCTTCCAGTCGCCTACCCGAAGACTGGTTACGTCTTTATTATTGCGGAAGTAAGCGTACACATTGCTTGGGCTCTTCTCTCCACGTAACAATACGCCCGAGATGTCGTAACCATCGAGCCGGATGCTGTCAGGAACAGCAACACCGCAGATATCGGCCAGGGTTGGAAACCAGTCGAGGTTCCGAACCACTTCATGGTCGGTGCGCGGCTTGATTTTCCCTTTCCAGTAAGCGATGAGCGGAACCCGGACGCCCCCTTCGTAGCTGGTGGTCTTTCCTTCCCGCAAGGGTTTCGCCTCGCCTCCCAGCGGACCTTCCTGCAACCACGGACCGTTATCACTCGAAAAGATGACCAGCGTATTATCCAGAAGTCCCTGCTTCTTCAGTTCGGCCATCACCTGCCCGATGCTCCAGTCAACCTCGAGAACAGCATCGCCGTACAGGCCCGCGCCTGACTTCCCCCGAAACTCGGGTGAACAGAAAATGGGAACGTGCATCATGTTGTGCGCCAACTCGAGGAAGAATGGTTGGTCCTTGTGCCGGTCGATAAACGAGATGGCTTCCTCGGTATATTTCTTCGTCATGTGCGACTGGTCGATGTGAAACTGCACCACATCATTCCCGCGCAAATACACCTGTGAAGACATGTCGTTGCTATACGGTATGCCGAAGTATTCGTCGAAACCGTTTTGCAACGGAAGGAATTTCTCACGGCTGCCCAGGTGCCATTTTCCAATGATTCCCGTTGTGTAACCAGCTGTTTTCAGCAATTCGGGAATCAACAATTCTTTTTGCGGAATTCCGGTATAATTATCGGGGAAAAACACCTGCTGAATACCCATTCGTGCCGGATACCGGCCGGTGAGCAATCCCGCGCGTGACGGACTACAAATGGGGGATGCAGAATAGGCATCGGTAAACCGGATACCGTTCTCCGCCAGTTGATCGATGTTGGGTGTTTTCCATTTCTTCTGGCCGTAACAGCTAATGTCGGAGTACCCCATGTCGTCGATGAAGAAGATGACCACGTTGGGTTTCTTCTCTACAGGAGCCGATTTGACTGCTTTGGCCGCGATGGGCGATGTTAAAGCCAGGCCCAGTAACAGATTCTTTGTTTTCATTGTTTCGGATTCAGTTTTATGATTTGGTTTTACAGGTTGAGCAGGTACATGGATTCCCGCAGGTTGAAGTTCTGAAATTAGTGATTTTCAGCAACAATTCCTGAAATTTCACGGTTTGGCATTTATCATTTTCTGTTAAACAAGAAATCATCTCTTCCCGGCAGCTTTCCTTCGTCGACTGACCTTCTTCAGCAACATTTCCGGCTCGTCGGTGGTAATGAAGTCGCCCCCCTGATGCAACAGCTCATCCATCACCCCCGGTTTATCTACCGTCCAGGCATTTACTTTCAATCCGTTGCTGTGCGCGACCTCCACCAATTCGGGGTTCTTTTTGAACGCGCCGAAATAGAAATCGATCCCCCACATTCCATCGGCTTTCATCTGTGGAATACCGACTTTATTCTGCAACGGCATGAGCCGTGCCTTTGGGTCCAGTTCGTGAATCCGTTGCAGAATGTCATAACTAAAGCTGATATACACCATCCAATCCTGTGCGTGCAGCCTTTGAACCATGGCCACGACCTTGTCGGCCAGTTCCAGCGAGCGTTCCTTGCTGATGACGGAAGGTTTCAATTCTGCTATCAACCGGGTGCGGTGTTGCGTCATACCGGTTTGAATATAGTGTTCCAACGTGGGAATGGGCTCGCCATTGGGGAGCTTGAATTTGAGCAAATCGGCATAGTTCGTCTTCTCGATGGTCAATCCGTTAAAGGTGTTGTCGTGGTGGATGACCAGCACTCCATCGGCGGTTTCGTGAATATCGAACTCCGAACCGGCAACGCCCAGTTTCATAGCCTGCTTCAACGAAGCAATGGAATTCTTCGGTAGTTTTTTCGCTTTCCAGGCTCCGCGGTGTGCAATCACGCCGTTCGCGGCAAAACCATCCTCGGCTTTTCTTTGCTCCCGCTTCTGATGTCTTTTAGGGGGACTGTTGAAATTTTCAGCTCCATGAGCCCATGCGTCTGATATTCCCTGTAGCACAAATACAACAAGGAGTGACAAGATGAATCGTTTCATTTTTAATGCTAGTTATGATGAAGAATTTAACGGATTAAGCAACTTAAGTGTGGATTGTCTGATCGGCACGAACCAATGCGTCCACACACTATTATACAATTCTCCATAGAAAATCACGTAAGCATTCTCTTCATTTTGTTCACTTCATCCCGCCGGTAAAATAAAAAGCGGAGCCGCCTTTCGACGACTCCGCTGTGAGCTTTGAGGTTAACTTTTCTGTTTCAAAATTATTTGTGGTAAGGATAGAGATAAAATCCGTACTGATATTGCTTGTCGGAAGGCAAACGATAAGGTGGCATCGCTCTTGCATTTCGACTCCATGAGTCGATACCTCCCACGCCCATTTGCTTGTCATCCAGATTCACGGTAATGAAATTGCGTACCGGCAAGTCATCGATGTGTTTGGCTTGTTCCAAATCCTGCAACGAGTAAGGCCATGCACTGACGCTCAATGGAGACTGCCCAACGACCATGAGTCCCTGACCAGATTTGTTGGTAAAGCGAACCCAACGTACGCCGTCACGGTTGCCATTGGCCTGCGGACGCACATAATCGGTCCACAAGGAATCAACCAGACCGGAGTAGACGCCTACATTTGCCCCGGTTTGCCTATCGGGATAGTTTTCCCATGGTCCGCGGCCGTACCAGGTCATGGTTCCAAACTCTTTGGGAATCCGCAGGCTCATGCCCACAACAGGTATGTCAGTCGGAACATCTCCAACCGGAGTTAGCGTTTGATTCACCCGAACCACGCCATTTTCATATACGGTGTATTTCAGTTCCCAGGTTGACTGTCCAACCGGTAATGTTCCTCTCAGTGTCACAACCACGGTTTGCTTATCCGGCCGGGTCAGTTCGACATCAGTTATTTTACGACCTGCTCCAGCATCTTTCCAGTCATTAAGTTCTCCGCGCCAACCTGCTCTGTCGTTGTCGGTCTGTGCCCGCCAGAAATTGGGCTTCAATGGGCCGCTGATCAACGATTTCCCTTTCGAAGTATAACTTTCCAGCGAACCGTTCTCTTTGGATATGGTCATAGAAAAGGAGGCTCCACTCAACGTAAATGCTTTGTCGGTCTGCTTCACCTGAATAACCGTTCCGTTCGCCTTACCAGGCGTTGCAGCAGGTGCAACAGCCCAGGGCATTTTGAACTGATCCCAGGCCAACGTAAATCCTTTATCCGCCCAGAACTTGTTCTGCTTCAGGGTCAAATTCAGGTTCAACCAGTATTCGCTGCCGGCTTCCAGTTTAGGTTGCTCAATCGGCAAACGAACTTTTGTCCAACTGTTCGCTGGCGTTGTCAGTGTGTCAATCACACCCGATTGGATCGTTTTTCCATTCTGTGTCAACGTCCACTCCACATTAAACTTACTGAGGTTTTGATGGTAGTAACCATTGTGAACCATGATCTGTCCACGGTTCAAATCACCGGCTTTAAAAGTCACGTACTGATACACATGCTTCACTTCGTAATAGGCTGGATTGGGTTTCCGGTCGGGCGAAACAAAACCATTGATGTTGAAATTCGCGTCATTGGGATCATCTCCGTAATCACCACCATAGGCCCAAAACATTTTACCTTTGGCATCCTTTTTATACAGGCCCTGGTCAACCCAATCCCAGATACAACCGCCAATCAGGTTTTTATAATGATTAATCAAATTCCAGTAGGTCGTCAATCCTCCCGTTGAATTGCCCATCGAGTGAGCGTATTCACACATGAAAATCGGCTTGTGAATATTCGGGTCCGAGGCTAGTTGTTGCAACCACTGCGGTGTTGGATACATGTGACTAATCATATCAGCCACACTATTCATTTGCTCGTAGTGAATCGGCCTTGAAGGATCAATCGTGCGGGCATACGATGCCATCTGGGCAAAGTTTTCACCATGTCCCGCTTCGTTACCCAACGACCAGATGATGACCGACGGATGATTTTTATCGCGGGCAATCATACGGGCTATCCGGTTCACACAGGCGTGTGTCCAGCGAGGATCACTACCCGGAAGAAGTTCCCGTTCCAACATCCCGTGTGCCTCCAGGTTGGTCTCATCGAGCACGTACATACCGTATTTATCGAACAGATAATAATAACGTGGATCGTGCGGATAATGCGACATTCGTACTGTATTGACATTCGCCTGTTTCAGTAATTTCAGGTCCTTCTCAATCCACTTGTAATCCATGGCCCGGCCATTAAACGGATCGTGTTCATGCGTGTTGACTCCTTTCAGCTTAACCGGGACACCATTTACCAGCAACACACCGTCTTTGATTTCGATATTCCGGAAACCAGTCGTCGAACGGGCTGCCTCCAGCACCTTTCCTTTGGAATCTTTCAGTTCCAGAACGACGGTGTAGAGATTGGGCGTTTCCGCAGTCCACTTCAATACGTTTGGAACCTTGGCGTAGAGCTCAGCAATTCCATCGGTACCGGCAGGGATATCGGTAATGCTTTTAGACTGAGCAATGGGACCATCTCCCACTAATTTTCCCTGTTCATTATATAACCAGGCGACAACCGTTGCCGGGCGAAGATTATCTTCGGAAGAATTCCGGACTTTCGCAGTAATATGCATTATCCCGGTCTCATAGCGATCGTCGAGGCTCGAGCGCACGAAGAAATCTTCCAGATGCTCCAAAGGTGTGCTGTATAAATAAACGCTCCGGAAAATTCCGCTGAAGCGCCACATGTCCTGATCTTCCAGGTAGGAACCGTCGGACCAGCGATACACCTCAACTGCCAGAACATTTTTTCCCTTTTTCAGGAAAGGCGTAAGATTGAACTCGGCCGGCGTCATACTTCCCTGGCTATAGCCGATCTTTTTCCCGTTAAGCCAGATGTAAAACGCACTTTTTACGCCTCCGAAATGGATAAAAACTTCGCGACCGTCCCAATTTTTCGGAACATCGAAGGTGGTTCGGTACGAACCAACCGGGTTAGCACTGGCATTCACCAACGGAGGATGGGCTGGATAGTCGGGATGAAACGGATAACGGTTATTCAGGTAAATGGGCTTTCCGTACCCTTCAAGCTGCCAAACTCCCGGCACTTTAACGGATGCCCACTTTCTATCGCTAAAACTGGTCTTGTAAAAATCTTTGGGCCGTTCTGCGGGATTTTTGGAAAAATGGAACTTCCACATCCCATCCAACGACTTGTAGTACGGTGTATGAATTTCCAGTGTACTATCGGCCAACGCACTCATCCTGTCGGGATAGTGCATAAAACTCAGATAAGGTGGTTCTTTGTTGATACCGATAACCTGGGAGTTTTCCCAGTCGGGAAGATTTCCATAACTCGTTTGAGCCCATACTGAACTGCTTGCAGCAACCAGTATTCCGAACAAAACGAGTGAGGAAATCGAATACTTCCGAAATATTGAAAACCTACGCATAATATTTATTTTTCTATTAAAAAAAGAAGTATGATTAATCTTGTTCATGAAAATCTATCATCCTATTTTAGATTCCGCATAACTTAACCGACTCAATATCTTTAGATTCACTTAGAGCAAATCTTTCGATCTGGCATGTGCAAACGTTCCATCATATTCGTTAAGGCTCCATACGCAATGCCACATTCCATCTTTCGCTTTAATAAAAGAAAGGTGTAACCAGCCTTTTTTCTTTGCCCCAACGGCCGTAATCGGAAAACAGGTAAATCGAATCAGGCGGATTGGTCATGGTCCCATTTGCTGCAAACGATTGTTGAAACAACAACAAGAGCATGTAAATCAACATTTTTTATCCTTTAGCTTTCATCGTATTCAAATTCTAAAAAATTGCTCGGTTTTCCTAAAGAACTCTTGTGTGTACGTCCTGTGAGGTGTTCCAGAAATTTCAGTGGAATCAGATCGTTCATTCTCATCTTTTTTCATTTAATTTCTCTAGCGCCACCATCCAGATCAATTCGTTCGCGAACCACTTCCAGGTGGTCGCCGCAGTCTTTCATTTCGTAAAGTTTGCCACGTGCGTTCCGGAAAGGCCGATGCAGTACCATCATCAGTTGGCCATCAAACCTCCTAAAAAGCATACCGTGCCCCGAGTCATGCTTGACCAGCGGAGCAAGTTGTTCCCAAGGTCCCTGTAATTTTCCTGTCTCTGAACGAGCTACAGTTTGGACATACGAACCTCTTTCCCAGCTCGACCACAACATCAGCAGGTGTCCGTCCTTCGTGCGATAAAGTTCTGGTCCATCGGTGACATAATGTAATTCAAAGTCACTGGGTTTGATGGTCGAATTCAACCATGGTGCATCGGACCCTTTAAACAGATGGATTGGCTCACCAGCCATCTTCGACAGGGAATCATCCAACGGTGCCGCTTCCATCGTTCCATCGATTTTCTGCAGCCACTCATGGGCATAAACCATCCACGGCTGCCCATCCGGATCGACATAAAGAGTTCCATCCAGAGTCATAAAATTGGCCGGGAGGATGGGACTGTCTCTCTTTACTAATGTAAAGGGGCCTTCAGGCGAATCGCTAACAGCAATGACCGTACTCCGCATGATATTTTTGTGCCAAGCCTTGGGTGGTTTGGCGATAATCTTGTTCTTATTATGTAAGGTCGTAAAGAGATAGAATTTACCTTTCCAGGCATGAACCTCCGGTGCCCAGGGCCTCTCTGTAGGATCGGCCCACGAATCAGACGGTACGGTAAAAACTACTTTTGGCTTATCCCAATGAAGCAAATCTTTACTTCTATACACCATCGTTCCGCTTTTCCGGTTGCCTGTCATCCTTGGGACGTTCGTTGTATAAAGATAGTAAGTATGTGTAGGCTTGTAGGCTAATATAAAAGGATCATGCAGCGGCATATCGGGAAGCTTTAATTGCTCAGATTTCTTCGTGTTCTGAGCGTAAATGTTGCTTCCCAGCCCCTCCAGTGTTAGTGTCAATACAATAGTCAGAATATAGAACCAATTGACAGAAAAGAATGACATTGTTTTCCTAGTATTTTTCATCGGTTAACGCTTCATTGTTTTAATATTTATGGTAGTATCGGCCACTCCCTTCGTGCTTACTGTCAACTTTATCGTTACACTTTCATGAGTACTTTTGATAACGGCTATTGCACTTTTCCTTTCAGGGCTCTGCAATCATTTATTGACATCAAAATTCACCTGACACCCTTCTAAACCTGGTGAATTCAGTTTCAATGTTACCTGCCCCTGTTGACCTGTAGGCTGAAGGTAAACTTTCAAACGGCCTTGGTAAACCTCACAGTGATTGGCCCGGTAGCTGACAACGCTGCGCGGGTTACCACTCTCCATGCCTGCCAGTCTGGCTGGTCCGGACACCTCGCAGGTAACATCATTGGTCGCTCCATAGACCGGCACATCTTCCTTATCAACCACTTTAACCACAACAGGCATCACATCCGAAAGAGCCGTTGTCATACTTCCCTTACCGGTAATTGCTTCCAATTGAGCAGATTCTCCTGATGTGCGCAGGGTATACCGGCACAACTCCTTGCCTCCACGCTGTCCAATAACCTGCAAGTTTCCTGGATGATACGGGACATCCCAGTATATCACCCTTCCGGGAAATGAGGACAACTTTTTCTCGCCCAACGATTTTCCATTCAGCAACAGTTCTGCTTCCGGACAGTTCGTGAAACAGTTGACCCGAACCTTCTTTCCTGCAGGCCAGTTCCAAACTGGGTCGGCCTTTTGGTGTGCCCAGATGGATTTAGGTCCATGCCCTTGGGGAATTTCCGATGTCCCAATATAAACCATCGGTTTGTCAGACCATAAACTCTGCCTGAAATAATATTCAGGCTTCCGGAAACCACCCAAATCCAGTAATCCGGCAGTATTCGAACGATCGGGCCATCTGCCCGCTTCTCCGAGGTAATCGATTCCCGTCCAAAGAAATTGTCCGGAAATGTAGTCATTGTCCTCAACCGCTTGCCAGGCTTTCAGGCTCATTCCATTTTCACTTCCGTAAATCACCCGGTTCGGGTATTTTTTGTGATCTTCCGCATACCGGTATTCCTGGTAATTATAACCGGCAATATCCGGCACATCGGCATAACCTGTCACATTCGATATCAGGGCAGCCGCCAGGGCAGCTGTTACCGGACGCGTTGTATCATATTGTTTCACGACCTTCTTCAGTTCACGGGCTATCACGGCCAGCGTATCCGACGAAGGTAAATTCGGATTATAACCACGTCCATAGATCTGCGGATTGGTTCCCTTATCCAGGATCGGATGGGTAAAGGGATCGTTCGGGTAGTCAATCTCATTTCCTATGCTCCACATGATGATGGAGGGATGGTTCCGGTCGCGAAGTATCATATCACGTAAATCAGCATCATGCCATTTCCGGAAATATTCATGGTAACCGTCTTTGCCCGGTTTACCTACATTCCAACCCTTCATCCAGATGTTTTTGGCCCCGGTCCATTCGTCAAAGGCTTCATCCATCACCAGGAAGCCCATCTCGTCACACAAATCGTACAAAGCAGGCAGATGCGGATTGTGACTCATCCGGATGGCGTTACATCCCATCTCTTTGAGTTTTATCAGGCGGGATTTCCATATCTCTGCGGGTACAGCAACGCCAAAACTACCGGCATCTCCGTGGATGCATACCCCTTTTAGTTTCATCGACTTCCCATTCAGGGAAAAGCCTTTATCGGGGTCAAAACGGAAAGTCCGTATGCCCACTGGAGTCACTTGCTTATCGATTATTTTATCCCCTTCAAAAACCGTCGTCTCTAAGCTGTATAAGGTTGGATTGTCTACCGACCACAATTCAGGTTTCTTCAGTTCCAGATTTTGATCGGTTATCAGCCTGTCGCCCATTGGTATCTCAACTTCGCTTTCCGATGACGATACTTTTATTCCACTGGGATCAATCAATACATTTTCCACCCTAACTTTTGCCGGGCTTTTATCCTGGTTTTCCAGCGAGACTTTTACATTGACCGTTGCCTTATCATTCGTCACGTCAGGAGTCGTCGCATAAACTCCCCACTTACCAATGTGCACTTTATTGGTGTAAATCAGAGAAATATTCCGGTAAATACCCGAACCGGTATACCAACGCGAATCGGCATATTGCGAATGGTTGACCCGTACAGCAATGACATTATTACCCGGGTGAATCCAGGGAGTCAACTCATATTGAAACGAGACAAATCCGTTGGGACGTTTTCCGAGCAGATGGCCATTAATATAAACTTCACTGTTATCGTAAACTCCCCCGAAATAAATATACGCGTTGCGTCCTTTCTCGGAGGCCGGAACAGTAAATTCCTTTCGGTACCATCCTATACCCCCCGGAAGATAAGCTGTGGCGCTAGCCCACTTTGGAGAAAACGGCCCTTCGACGGACCAGTCATGTGGCAGATTTAATTTGCGCCATTGCGAATCATCAAACGAAGATTTCTCCGCTCCCGGGAAATCGCCCTTCCTGAATTTCCAGTCTTTATCAAAATTGATGGTTTCCCGCCCGGTTCTCTTTGATATGCCTTCTTGTTGGCATCCAAAGAAGGTAATAAGCGGAAAGAGTACCCAAATGAGCAAATTGACTTTTACTCTCATTTCTTATCTATTTTATATCCAGCGAAATATTCCAAACACAAGTTGAACGAAGTAAAAAACCCGCTCAGGCCGGGTTCTCCTGAACGGTTTTTTTGATTTACATTAATTTAAAGCAACTGCATTTGAACAGGCCAGCACCGTCATCGTGCTGACCCGTAAAAATTATTCTAACAGAAGCATATGTATCCCTTAGTAACCCGTTGGAGGGGTATTAGCTTGAGTTGGCCATCCTGGGTTCTGATAAATCGGGGATGTAGTCACATCATTATCCTTCGAAGTGATTAAGAAATGCTGCAAAGCAATTGGGTGAAGGTAATGTGCCATTGCCCACTTATATCCGTTGTACACCAAGGATGTTGACGTTTTCTCATATGGAAGCAGGTATTCGCTTCTTGATGGATCCGATACTGTGCTGGCATCCCCCACCCCATAAGTAAGCGTCGAATTACCATTACTATCCTTATACCAATTCTGCATGGGTCCCCACAATTTGAAACCCTCGATATGGTACGGATTATCAATCATTTGATCCATTGCTCGCCAGCGAATCAAATCCATCCAGCGAAGACCTTCAGCCATCAATTCACAACGACGTTCACGGCGAATATTATACATGGTTTTATCTACCAACTGACCTGCAGAATATGCACCCCAGTCGTTAGCTGCTTCCTTGCTCATATCGGTTGCATTAATTGTCTTCTGGAAATCCGGATCCACTCCTGCCCTAACGCGAATTTCACGCCAGTAGGTTTGTGCTGTTGCATCAAGACTTCCATTTTTCATGTATTCAGCCTCCATGTAATTCAGGTAAGCTTCTACCGCGCGAAAAACAATAGCACCGGTATAACCTCCACCATTAGCACATTGCGCTGCATCATAGTTCAACCCTTTCCTAATCGTATAACCTGTTGTGTATTTCTGCTCTTGCGACGAACTAGTAATATCAGGAATCGGTTCAATCGGAGTAGCATGATCGCCCACTGTACTCGGATACAATACATTCACCTGGTTAGGTTGCTTAAGGAATAACCACAAACGACCATCGCGATTTTTACGTACGTCCGAAATGTAATCATCTCCAGCATAACCTGAACCAGCAGCGTAAATAGGCAAGCCGTTAGCCATCAGGAAATCATCAACGAGACCGCGGGTCAAACCAATACCATCGTTACCTGATTGCTCGTACACTGGCACGTTATGAGTAATACCCAAGCCGGCATCATATCTCCTCCAAAAAAGGACTTCACCAAAACCTGACATGTCAACAGAACTAAACATCTGACAGTAAGGATTCGCATCACTTGCCACACTGAAAGCTTTACCGGTGTCGGCTTCCGCACTCATATTGTTTGCCACAAGCGAGATGTTATCAGCGACCTGCTTGGCCGCATCCATCGATTGGGTCAGGAAATAGTCAACCTCATTATCTATTCCTCCTGAAGGATATTGATAATTAGCATTGTAATCTTTGTTTTTACCCGGCCAGTTCGGACCATTGGGTACAAAAGCTGTCCCTTTGAAGTTCTTTAGCCAAGAGCCTTCGAACAATGCTACCCGCGATTTCAAGAGTAAAGCAGCATATTTGGATAAGCGATTCGTTCCTCCCTCCGGTGCCTCTGGTTGCATCAGATTGACTGCCGAATCCAAATCAGCAATGATAAAACGAGCGACTTCATTACATGGAGCACGTTTACTCGCTGCTGTCAGTGTATCGGCATTGTCAGGCAATGTTCTCTTTACAATCGGAAAATCACCAAACTCCATCAGTTTCTGAAAATATACATAAGCACGGATCATGTACATTTCCCCTATATAGTGCTTAATATTAGCCTGAGAACCGGTAATTTTTCCAGCTTTATACAATGGAACCACTTTGTTGAGAAAATAGTTACACTGGTAGATGTCAGAAAAATTCCAACCACCGCCTGATTGACCAACCTTCCATTGCCCCGGTACAAATTTGTTGTCGTATGTCATTCCGGCCTGGTTATCCGTATTGGCATCAATCCCAAACGTCCCGAACGTCCATTGTGCATGCGATGGAAACACATTGTACATGTTCACATCATAGGCCGCTAACTGCGATTCATCATTCAGATATTGATCTGGAGTGATACTTGACAATGGAGGACGATCAAGATAGTTTTGACACGAAGTCAGAAATCCTAATGCTCCGACAATAAATACGATATATAGTTTCAATTTCATGATAATCCTTTTTTAGAAATTCACACTTAATCCGGCAGAAATTACTTTTGACAATGGGTATACGTTTCCACCCCATCCACCATCGATGGTTTCCGGATCAAACATCTTTGCCAGTTTCGTTCCGGTCCACAAATTCTCTCCCGACACATAAACACGCAGTTTTTGTATTCCATACTGTTGTGTTAGTGTTTTAGGAATTGTGTATCCGAGCTGAATATTCTTCAACCGGATGTAAGCGGCGTTTTGCAAGTAACGAGTCTGTGCCTGATGGTTCTTGCCGTTGAACAAAGGACGTGGGTAGTATGCGTTCAAATTCTCTCCAAGTGGAGAATTCGGATCATTCCGGAAGTAATCAAGATGTTGCTTCAATCCGGTTGACCACCATTCGCCCCAATCCCAGGCACCCCAGAAGAAGTAACTGTTCTGGTAATAATCGCGCTTCAGTACTCCCTGGAAGAATGCTCTGAAGTCAAATCCCTTCCAATCTGCTGAAAGATCGATTCCGAAGTTATAGCGAGGCGTACTATTACCAATGATTTTCCGGTCACCCGGGTCATTAACTGTATTTGAACCGCCGTCAATCTTTCCATCATTATTCAGATCGGCATACATAATATCGCCTGCTGCCCAGTTATTACCCAAAGCGTTTTGGCCGCCATTGGGAAGAGAAGCCAGGTGTTTATCCATTTCATCCTGAGTTTTAGCAATACCGATGGTTTTATATCCCCAAATCTCTCCTAACATTTCGCCGGCACGGTACGTATCCAAACGACCGGTTGGGTTCGGGTATTTGGTAATCTTCGTTTGTGAATCAGATAAAATAAGGTGAATGGTATATCCCAGACCATTATGCAATCTGTCGTTCCATGAGATATCCATCTCCTTTCCGTATGTTTTCAAGTCGGTATTATTGGTATTCGGAACCGCTGTTCCCAGAATAGCCGGAAGTTCCGGAGCCGGCCCAACCATATCATTCGTATACCTTACAAAATAATCGAATGAACCTGTCAGGCGATTATTAAATGCACTGATATCCAAACCTGCGTCCCAGGTTTTTACTCGTTCCCAGGTCAGTGTAGAACTAATTAAACCAGGCGCAGAAGCCGTATTGGGCTGCTTATCGTTAATCAACCAAGTGCCATTCGAAATTCCCACTGGCATGGTTTCATATGTAGGGTACCAATTATCAGTATTTTGATTGCCTAACTCTCCATAGGAACCACGAAGTTTAAAGGTATTAATGTGGTCTTTCAGAGAGCCCCAGAAATTCTCTTTGGCGATATTCCACCCAGCTGACACTGACGGGAACAGGTTCCAGCGATTATTTCCGCGATAACGGGATGTTCCGTCGTAACGCAGATTGCCTTCAACCAAGTATTTTCCGTCGTAGTTGTAATTTAACCGACCAAAAAATCCAGCTGTAGCCCACTGTTGATAATCTCCTCCGACCGTCGGTGGCTGAATATTATTTTGCCAGTCGGCGCCGGAAGTCAAATCCAGCACAGGAAGTGCAGGTATGATTATTCCCTGACGCGTTGCATTCAGCCCCCGATCTTTAAATAATTCGGACTGAAATCCAGCCATTACTTTGAAATGATTTTTACCAATTTGCTTGGTATAATCGGAATAAATGTTCGGAGTGAAATAGTTCGAACGATAAGCCTCCTCATGAACCTGAGAACCTCGATCATATGGAACAGGATTTCCTTCTACATCATGGTTATATGTTTTCTGTACATCCCAGTGACGGAAATTATCCTTTATCCGGTAATTCAGATTAGCATAAATCTTCCATCCTTTTACCGGTGTAATGGTTAAGTTCAACTGATTATACAACCAGTCATTCTGGTACTTATCCCTTCCACCATCTCTTAGTCCGAGTGCCGGAGAAGGAGATGAATAGAGATAGCCATTCGGATCATACAGAGGGAGTACCGGCCAACCCTGTCTGGCCAAATCGGAGTTTAATGAATTGGTTAAACGAGCAGGCCTTGCATATTCCTCACGAATAAATCGCACGTTATATGCCAATGAAACTTTGTCAGAAAGCTTGGCATTGATTTTTGACGTTGCTGTATATCGATTAAAATGATCACTACCAAAACGCATCAATCCAGTTTGATCGAGATAATCAGTTGAAAGGTAATAGTTCACTTTGTCATTGCCTCCTGTTACACTGAGCTCATGCTCCTGCGAAGGAGCTGAACTTCTGTAAACAGCTTTGTACCAGTCGACATTTGCGTTGCCGTAACCATATCCATCAGCCCAGTATTGTGGATTGTTAGGATTTGGAATAGTGGATGTAGTGATTTTTCCATCCTGGTAGTCCTTAATCCTCTGCAATCTTGTATCGCTGAAGATCGGGCCTCCACCACTATTTTCGTTTGCATCGTTAAAATACAAAGCAAAACTATAGGAATTCATCATTTGAGGTAACAGGACCGGCTTATTCCAGCGGAAGCTATTATTATAGTTTACCCTTACTTTTCCAGCTTTACCTTTTTTGGTCGTCACCAAAATAACACCAAAGGCAGCCCGGGAACCATAAATAGAAGAAGCTGCTGCATCTTTCAATACTGAAATATTAGCAATATCCTGTGGATTGATAGAGTTGATATCTCCTTCCATTCCATCAATTAATACCAACGGAGAACCGGTCGAGCCTTTTCCAATCGTCGCAACACCACGAATATTAATTGTCGGATTACTATCCATATTACCATTATTCTGGGTAATATTTAATCCCGGAACAACTCCTTGTAATGCCTGTACTGCATTTTGAACCGGTCGCTGTGCAATAAGCTTATTATCAACAGTCCCTACGGCACCCGTCAGGTTGACTTTTTTCTGGGAACCAAATCCTACAGCTACCACTTCCTGTAGTCCAACTGCAGATTCCTTCATGGTAATATTTATCTCTTTTTGATCCCCGACCGTGACTTCCTGGGGAGCCATACCTACAAAAGAGAACTGCAGAACGCTTCCCTTAGAAACGTTTGCCATGGTATACTTTCCATTTGTGTCTGTAACAGTTCCGGTTGTTGTTCCTTTTATAACTATCGTTACACCTGGTAGCGGCGAACCAGAGGAATCAGTGACTTTCCCTTTTATTGAACTCTCCTGCTGTCCTTTAGCAGAACTAGTTTGTTCTTTGACAGCTGGATTCAGAATAACCAGGTTTTTGTCGGTAATTACATAATCAACGCCTCTTTCCCCGAACAATTGTTTCAGGATACTTTGCACGGATTCTTTCCGAACATTGATATTCACTTTTCGATTGACGTCGAGCCGTTCGTCCTGAACCAGGAACTTGAATTCGCTCTGTGCTTCAATCTGCTTCAGAACCTGCTCGATGCTCACATCATTCAGATTCAGTGTTAGTTTTGTCTCCTGTGAGTACACACTGGCGGATACATGCAGCGTGGTAACGAAGATCAGAAAGGTAATAAGTCGCATAATACGCAACAGTTTTTTAAGGCAAGGGATTCCTAATCCCTCAACTTTCGGGTTTTTTTTCATAGATTTGAATGTTTGAATTATACTACTTAAAGCCTTTTTAACGAGGCTTTTTCAACCACCGGATGTGCCAGCATTCGGTGGTTTTTTGTTTTCATTGATCTGTAGTTTTACTGATTAATTGTTTTCACATTAGTCATTAAAGGATTTATGTTGTTTCTGGTTGTTACGAGTTATTGTATACAGGCTGTCCTTCTTTGAAAATTGAAGGCCGCTGGCAATGGAAATGGCATCCAATACTTCTTCAATATTTTCACTACTAAACGTTCCGGTATAATGCACATCTTCCCCCAAGTCCTTCGGTTCAAACAATATTTTTACATTATATCTTCGCTCCAGCTTCCTGGAAAGATTTTCCAATGACTCATTGTGCATATACATCAGATTCTTCCGCCAGCCTGAATATTCATCCGGGTCCACATTTTTTTTCGAGAAACTGGCATCAGCTTTATCATAGGTTATCAACTCCCCCGGTTTGACCATATATTCCTCATACCCTGTTCTCTGGATGCTTATCTTTCCTTTCGCTAAACAGGTTTTGATGAATAAATCGTTTTGATAAGCAGACACGTTAAAATGGGTTCCATACACTTTGATATTAAAGGGACCGACATTCACGATAAAAGGTTTTTTGCTGTGAGCAACTTCGAAATATCCTTCGCCTCTCAACCTGACTGTTCGATTCCTTTTGTCAAAATCACCGGAGTACTGAAGACTGGAACTGGAATTCAACCAAACTTTGGTGCTGTCGGGGAGATATACAACCGATCGATTGCCCAATTGGGTGGCGAACATCACATTGCCAGATTTCTGGTTCCTCTCAGGAATACCTATAAAATTTGATATTCCAAGCATCAATAGCAGACCTGCGGCTACACCTGAAAAACCAATCCATATTTGCTGTCTTCTTCTTCGCTTCTTTTCCTGAATTTTTCGGGTCAGCTCTTGAAAGGATCGTCGGGCATCATATTTTTTGTAGGAGCGAACTGTCTTGCTTTCCTCCCAAATCTTTTGAATCTGGTTGAAAAGCTGACGATTTTCCTCCTCTTCCATCAAACCATCAAAACGTTCCTTCTCTTCTGAAGAAGCGCTTCCTGTCAGGACAGCATAAATTATTTCAAATGTTTCTTTCATATTTAAGTTCGCTCTTCGTCCGAACTTACTTAGTCAGTATTATTAAATCCTAACCGGCGAGATTCCATATATTGAGCTGAGTCTCATATATTCAAAAAACGCCCTGTTATTATGTAGGACAGTTGCCAAAAACAAAAGTCCTACATCTTTTTTTAGTTTTTTTGTGAAAATTCCGGATATACCAGTTCAACACAAGTCTTAACTAGCTTTAAAGCCTTTCCAATCTGCGCCTTAACGGTTTTAACAGAAATTTCCATTACACTGGCTATTTCTTGCTGTTTTAAATCTTCAAATCGACTTTTTTCAAAAACGGTCTTACAGCGGGGAGGTAGTTTTTCGATGCATTCGAACAGGTAATTTCGGAACTCTTCCAGCTCCAAATCGATATCACTGGCCTGCTCATTTTGATTACTCCGAAAAGCACCTGCATGTTTCCTTCGGATCATTTCAGCATTCAAACGATTTAAGCTCCGGTTTTTAACGGCTGTATACAGGTAACTCTTTATTGAGCCCGTAAATTTGATACGGGTTCTTTCTTCCCAAACTTTTGTAAAGAGCTCCTGAACAACGTCCTCTGCGATGAAATCATCCTGCAGACGAGAATTGGCAAAGTTGCACAAGGATGAGTAATAACGTTCGAACAATAACCTGAACGCATCGAAGTCTCCGACACGTATTTTATTCATCAATTGAACATCAGTCAGGTCAAAGTGCATAAATGATATTTAGTTTAATTTGTACACACTTGGCAAAAATTACCACTATCGACATAAACCATTAATATATAACCAGAAAACACACTTTTCATGATTCCGGTTTTCGTCCCCTCAGTGTGCGAAAATCTCAAATTTACACTTTTATATCACTTATGAATCATTTATTCGTCAAATTTTTACCAACCAGTACCTACCAGTATGTTTTTTAAGAGTATAAAATCCGCTATTCTGCTCCTGCATGAGCAAACAACTCAACGGCCCGGGCGACCTGTTCTGGTTTCCCAAGTACATAGGCAATGTCTCCTTCCCGGAAGATGGTATTTGCTGGCGGATGTTCATGCAACTCTTCGCCTCTTTTCAGAGCCAGCAAAGTGACACCACATGTGCGACGAAACTGCACTTCGGCCAGGGATTGACTGATGAGTGGTGAAATGGGTTCAACCTTCAATGCAATGATCTCGAGGTTGGGGATCTCATTCAAAATGTTGTTTTGTTTGGGAATAAGCACTTCGGTGTTTTTGCGGAAGATACCATAATTATCGCCCCGGTTTGAACAACGGATTTAGTGCTATTTAAACCCGGCTTGTCGACTCAATTTACTGCATTCGCACGAAATGTGCAGTAGGGGAAAAGAAATTTATAGGATGAACTAAAACAACAAAGGGACTGTCCGAAAAACGGAAACAGTCCCTTTGTTTAGCTATCAACCGGCAATTTACCGGGAAAAGCCCAATCAGGCGATCTCTGACAGAATCGCTTTTTTCGATTTTACACCGGTTATTCGCTTCTCCGCTTTTCCGTCACGGAAAAGAATCATCGTTGGAATGTTCCGGATATTGTATTTCTGAGCCAGTTGCTGTTGTTCATCAACATTCACTTTGGCAATGGTAACATTGTGGTTCTCTTCTGCAATTTCATTCAGCGTAGGCGCAATCATTTTACAGGGGCCACACCAGGGAGCCCAAAAATCAACCAATACAGTGCCACTACGAATGACTGTTTTAAAATTCTTATTGTTCAGAACCTTAATCTTTTTGCTGGGAGGTACATTTTCCAGATTCTTCATCTTTTTAAAGCCGTAAATCAAATAGGCAATAAACAGTACAGCAATACCTCCACCAATGTACAGAAACATCATTTTATCACGTCTTTCTATTAATAACGAAAACCGCTTTCTTCAACCATTCAATAACAAAGAGCAACGGTTACATCATCATTGGGTTATCACTAAATTCCCACAAATATAACACATACATAGACACATCTATATTTTTAAATGTGAAAGATTCATTAAGTTCATGGTAAGCTTGACTGAACATGTTACCAATCAAATATAAAATCGAGGCTTTGAAAAGAGCTAAAATAAAAACCGGGCAACAAAGATCAGAAACGACTGCTCATCTCCTACCTCGCATACCCGGTTCTGTTATCTAAACCTATACTATAACTAAACCGATTCGGTAATGTCCCAGACAAAAGCCCGAACGCCTACTTCTTCGTTAATGGCATCCATATTTTTTACTTTTTCCAAAAGTTCCGCCACTTTTTCTTCCGGTACTACGGTCATTATCGCTGAATTCATTTCCGGCCAGGTGTGCGTTCCCAAATGAGGTGGTCCGGCAACGGTTCCTCGTCCCCGAACGTCAGCCCACTGCGTGTAGCCTCTTATTCCAAGGCGATCGAGCATGTATTCCACCCGTTCGGTATTGGCCTGATTATATACAATAAATACTGCTTTCACGTTGTATGTTTTAAATTCATTTAATCGTTCGCTGTTCTTGTTTTCCGGTTAAACCGGGAAGATAAATACTGCCGTTTGACAGCTTTACCATTCCCGGATAATTTTTAACCATATGAATCGTTGGACAAATTCACTGTCATTTCCAGTAAATTATTTTTTATCCATAAAAATGAATTTCTTTCTTAAAGCCGTTTTCTTATCCCGCTCGCCCGTTTTGGCAAATACAGCATAAATAACCGGCACAATAATCATGGTAATAATGGTGGAGAAAATCAAACCTCCAATGACCGAAATTCCCATGGGTTGCCAGATTTCGGAGCCTTCGCCGGTGCTAAGTGCCATCGGCAACATTCCCAGAATCGTTGTCATAGCAGTCATCAATACCGGACGCAAACGCGATTTACCGGCTGCCCGAATGGCATCATACAATTCCATGTCCCGGTCGCGCATCAGGTTGGTGTAGTCGACCAATACAATGGCGTTTTTCACCACGATACCGACCAGAAGGACAGCCCCGAGTGCCGCTACCAGGTTCAAATCGGTTCCGGTAATCAACAGTGCCAGTACCACTCCGGCAAAGGAGAACGGTATGGAGAACATGATGATGAACGGCATTTTGAATGACTCGAACTGTGATGCCATCACCAGGAATACCAACACCAGACTGAGCAGCAGAAGGAGTCCCAAATCGGTGAATGATTCCTGCTGATCTTCATAAGCACCACCTACGTCAATCATAATTCCGGTAGGTACGTCCAGTTTATCAATCTTTTGCTGTATCTGACCAGCCAATTGGCCCAGCGACGTCTTATACGGCGCACACGAAACCTTCACAACACGTTCGCGCTGACGGTGCTCGATGTTCGGTGGAGACCAATACTCTTCCACTTTACCAATTTCCTTCAGCTTAATGTATTTACCAGCCGGTGTCATGATCGAGATATTCTCCAGGTCGGTGATGGAGCTACGATACTGTGGCGCATAGCGCACAATTACGTCGTACTCGTCTCCCTGCTCCCGGTACTCGGTAGCCGTTAAGCCATCTACACGATTCCGAATCATGGCCGACACCGAAGCGGTGTTCAAGCCGTGAAGTGCGAGTTTATCGCGGTCAAGAACTACTTTCAGTTCCGGCTTCTCCTTATCCCGGCTAATCTGAACATCGGATGCTCCTTTGATATTCCGTACTTCACCCGCTATTTCATTTGCCAGCTTCGATGTGGTATTGAAATCGTAACCATAGATGTACACATCAACGGTATTGGAAGTTTGCATTCCACTGGAGAAAGTAAAGGAATAATTATTTATCTCCGGAACCTCATCCATCTTTTTCCGCAAGGCTGCTGCCACTTCCCAAACACTGCGCTTACGCTGGCTTGGTTTATCGAGCGTCATGGTCATGTTGATGATGTGCGAACCGGTTTGACTAAATAACGAGATGAAACCACCCGAATCGTCGGAACCATCGGACGTACTAATCAGCTGTACTTCCGGTGCTGTTTTCCGAATGATTTTTTCCATCTGCCGGGCTACGCTATCAGTTACATCGACCCTTGTTCCTGATTGAAGTTCAATTTTCAACTGAATGCGGCTCTCATCGGTCTGTGGCATAAAGTCAGTTCCCAGGTTCTTCGCTAAATACATCGAGGTTAAGAAGATGACAAGCGCACTTAAAAGGATAACCTTTTTGTGATGCAAACTCCATTTTATGGCTTTCTCATATCCCCGGTCGAGTGCATTTAGTGCGCGAAGGAATGTATTGTCGTAACTGAATCGTGAAGGTTTTTCCTTCTTCGGTTGCAGTTTCAGCAATTTTGAACTCAGCATCGGAGTCAGCGTGATAGCAGCGACCGTTGATGTTACTACCGTGATGGTCACAATCCATCCCAACTGATGGAACATTACTCCGGTCATACCCGAAACCAGGGTCAGCGGGAAGAATACCGCTACAATCACCAGCGTAGTGACGATAACCGAAAGCCACACTTCGTTGGTCGCATAAATAGCGGCCTCACGTGGACTGCTCTTTCGTTCAATATGTGTCGTAATGTTTTCCAATACCACAATGGCATCATCCACCACCATTCCAATCGCAATGGAAAGCGATGAAAGTGAGATGACGTTGATGGAATTCCCCGAGATGTAGAGGTAGATAAAAGCAACAATCAGCGATATGGGAATGGTGAGCGCCACAATAAATGTCGCCCGCCAACGTCCCAAAAAGGCCAGCACCACCAACACCACGAAGAGGAGTGCAAACATCAGCGTCTGCGAAAGGTTCGAAACCGAATCCTTGATAAAGTCGGACGAATCGAAAATCGTTTCAATTTTCACATCCGGCGGAAGTGTTTTCTCCAGTTCCGCCAAGTGTTTCTTGACTTCCCGGGCAACTTTCACCGTGTTGGCTCCCGACTGCTTCATCACGAACATCCGGAGCCCCTGCTGTCCGTTGATGCGTTCGTGAAGCCCTGTATCTTTCAAGGTATCTTTCACGGTGGCTACATCGCGCAGGTAAACCGGATGACCATCACTGGTCCCCACAATAACATTGTTCAACTGACGACTATCGGTAAATTCACCTTCCACGCGAAGCTGGTAGTCCATTTTCCCCATCTTCACGTTTCCGGAAGGTGTATTCTGGTTTTCCGCTCGAATAACATTCCCTATCTGGCCGATGGTCATGTGATACGCATCCAGCCTATTCGGATCGACATTCACGTAAATCACCCGGTTCGGCTGTCCGGCTAAACCGATAGAACCGATTCCGTCGACCCGGTTCAGCGGATTGATGATTTTCTCATCCAGGATTTTTTCCAGTCCCGGATAACTCTCTTTTGCATTAACCGCGTAAAAGAGAACCGGCATCATGCTGGAGTTAAACTTGAAAATGACAGGCTTTTCACAGCCATCGGGCAATCGCTTCTCGACCAGGTCGAGCGCGTCGCGTATGTTGTTGGCTGCCTCATCGAGGTTCGTTTCGTACTGAAATTCCAACGTAACCACTGAAAGATTTTCGTACGATACCGACGAAATGGTTTTCAGCTTATCCACCGAGTTCATACCATCTTCGATTACCTTCGACACATTGGTCTCGATATCCGAGGCACTGGCACCCGGATAGGTGGTCATCACCGTGATGGCAGGAAACTCAATTTCGGGATATAAGTCTACGGGCAAGTGCACCACGGAGTAGATTCCCATGACAATTAAAGCCATGAAAATCATCAATGTTGTGATGGGACGTTGCACCGCACTTTTATATATACTCATTGTTGCTGCGTTTTAAATGTTTTTAAATCGGGCCGACTGTGTTACTTCACGATTTTGACATCGTTTCCTTCCACCAGGTTAGCCTGTCCCACCACAATGATTTGATCACCGGGTTTCAATTTATCCGAAATCACTTCGATATCGGCATCAAACCGTTCCCCGAGTTGAATATCAACTCGCTGCGCCTTGCCATTCACATATTTGAAGAGATAACGCTGATTCGTTCCTTCCTGCTTTAACACAGCAATTGCCGGCACCAGGTTGGCAACATCCCTTCCCACATGAATCGCTACCTTGCCATACATTCCCGGACGGATTTTTTCATCAGTATTCGGAACGGTTATTTCTACCGTGAAAGTTCTCGATGCCGGGTCAATGGCCGGATGGATACGATAAACCGTCCCTTCGAAAACCTTGCCGGGATAAACATCCGCTGTGACATCTACTTTCATTCCCTTATGAATGCGGGGAAAGTCCTTTTCCGTCATGTTGATAACTGCCTTTATCGGATTGAGCTGCATCAGTGTGACAATCGCTGCCTTTCCGGCTGAAGTATTCGGTGAACCGGAATACATCTCGCCATCTTCAAAGTATTTACTGGTAATCACTCCGCTAAGCGGTGCTCTGAGTTCGGTGTTCTCCTTCAGAAACTGAACATTCTCTTTGGCGACGTTGTACTGTGTAGCCAGCTGATCATATTTCTGCTGCGTTACGGTTCCGGTTTTCTGCAACGTATCAAGCCGACCAAAATCGGTCTTCAGGTTTTCGAGCTGTAACTCTGCCTGCTTCAGCTGGGTACGATCCATCTGCACGAGCAACTGACCAGCTTTTACATGATCGCCGACCTCAACATAAATCTTTTCAATCCGGCCCGGACTGGCAGCAGTCAGATAATTTTCGTGATAAGCCACAAACGAAGCGGTTTGGTTAATGGTCCGGCTAACTTCCTGTGGCTCCAGCGACATTACTTTAACCGGTCGTATTTTAATACTATCCTGTTTCACGTCGCTTGCTTTTTCTCCGCCTTTATTTCCGCATCCGGTAGCGAAAAGCGTGGTAGCGACCAACAGCACAATTAGATTTATTTTGAAATTCATGATTATCTGTTTAGGATTTGATTATAAATCATTCAACAATTTTTCCCAGGCAACATACGCCTGTAGTAACTCCATTGTGGCTCCCACGAAATTATTCTCGGCCTGCAGATAGTTATCATTGGCCTGCAAGCGCTCCAGACTCGATGCAATACCATGTTCGTATTTCAGGTCGAAATTCCGGTTAACCCGGAGAGCGACCTTGACATTCTCTTTCTGACTGGTGTATTTGTCAAACGCGTTACGAAGATTAAACCGCAATTGCTTTTCCTGAATCTTCAGCTGCTCTTCCAGCAAATCTTTCTGGTTTTGTGTCTGCTCCAAACTGATATTGGCCTGAGATACTTTGGCTTTCCGCAACCCGCTGGAAAAAATAGGAATACTCAGATTCAGTCCGACCACATCTTTCGGAGAGGCATCAAAATTGGGTTTCATAACCTTTTCCGTATGGTTGTAGAAGCTGCTCAGGGTAGGTAAATAAGCCGACTTCTCAAGTGCTAACTGTTTCTCAGATAGCTTTTCCTGCGTTTCCATCACTTGATAATCCAAATTATTCTCAACCGACATGGAGCTATCCATCAGAGCTGTAAAGTTGATGCGGTTAATAATGGTTTCAAGCCCTTGGGTTAGGTGTATTTCCTGTTCGGCCGGTACTCCCAGTTCGAACCGGAGCATATTATAAGCCATTTCCACTTGCCTGTCGGCTGAACGAACACCGTTTTCCAAAGTCGATACCGATACGGAAAGCTGATCCACATCGGTCGATTCAGCCATCCCAACTTTTTCCATTTGTTTGGTTTTGGCCAGTGTACTGCGCAGGTTCTCCAGATTCTTTTTCAGAATGTCCCGGGTCTGTTCACTCACCAAAATCAGGTAATAACTGTTGGCGACCTGCTCTTTGATGTCCTGCTGCGATTTCTCGTAGTTCGTTTCCGACAACGACTTGTATATCTTGGCCGTCTGCAAGCCAACAAGGTAGCTGCCACTGAACAACAACTGCGATACGCTTACCGACACATTGGAAGTCGGTTTGAACGGAATAACGGTCGGTGGCATGTTCGCACCAAACTGAATGGTCTTCGATGCTCCCAGATAGTTTGAGTAATCAGCTTTGGCATCAATTTGCGGTAATCCCGATGCAATCGATTCCCACACTTTCTTTTGCGCAGCATCTACATCCAACTTGGCGTTTTTTACTTTCTTGTTGTACTCAAGCGCGTAATCCTGTGCCTGCTTCAACGTGAATTGCATTTCCTTGGGCGGAAGTGCAAACACCGTTGCCAATCCGGCAAACAGGAAGGTAACAATCAACACTACTTTTCTCATACACTATCTATTTTACTCATAAATTGTCCGGCATTATTACTTCTCCGTGAATCTGTCGAAATTCTCAAGATACTGTCGTATCAGTTCACGTCCCTTGTCAGTACTGATTCCCCTCAGATAGGGCATGAACAAATGGAAATGCCATTCCTTCACCGACCAGGAATCACTCAAAACATCGCTCTCCTGGCTATTTTGCGCCAAATCGACCAACTGTATCCACACCGATGCTACAATTTCCATATTGATGCTCTGCTCAAAGACCTCTTCCTCAACCCCCTGCCTGAACAACCGGAGCATGAACTTCCTGGATTTAGTCGTGTAATCACGGGTGACCAACTCCAGAATATCCGGATAGTGCTTCTTCAGGTCACTGAAAAAACGGGGGTTGATTTTCTGCATCACCTGGTGATTTTCTTTACCAATTCGGTAAAGTGCGTCGATGACGTTCGGGGCATTTTCCATGATTTCATCGAGTGTCTTGCCATGCAGGTCGCCGCCTGCAATAATGCCTTCTCTCAACAATTCCGTCTTATCCCTGAAATTCTCATAAATGGTCCGCTTGGAAATGCCCAGCTCGGCAGGGATGGCATCCATCGTTACACTCCGGATGCCATCCCTGGCAAACAGGTCCATTGCCCCTATCATAATTCGTTGACGTGCATTCATCTATTCCAATTTTGCTGCAAATATCGAAAACTATTTCGGTTTATTTAGTTTTCTCAATATGATCTAATCGTTAAATTGAAAACTTTTTTAGTTTATTTAGTTTTCAATTATGTGCACTAACATTCAAACGAATCTAATTTGCATTTTCATCAAGAAAAGCGTCCGACTATTTTCATAATTTAAATAAGCTGCTAATTTTGTATAGGTTAAGCATAGTATGCTCGACCGAATTAACTAATCACTTACCTAATCCGTTATGAAACTAAACACTCACTTGATGAAATCAGTGGGATTGCTGCTACTCGCATTCCTGCTATCCGGCCTTTCTTCCTGCAAACAAACCCAAAAGAAACATGAAAAGTACATCGGTCTTCAACTCTGGTCGGTTCGCGATCACATGAAGGACGACGCCAAAGCCACGGTGGAAGCTGTGGGCAAAATTGGTTACAAATTTATCGAAGCTGCCGGCTATGCCGATGGAAAATTCTACGGTATGGAGCCTGCTGCTTTTGCCGATTTGGTAAAAGCTAACGGCATGGATTTCCTCGCATCGCACACCGGACAGGCCGTTCCCGATTCGTCGAACTGGGACGAAGTGCTGGCCTGGTGGGACCAGTGCATCGCGGCACACAAAGCGGCGGGCGTAAAATACATCGTCCAGCCGTTTATGGATAAAGTGGGTTACGAGAGCATCGAAGGTGTTCAACGCTACTGCGATTACTTCAATGCGGTGGGCGAAAAATGTAACGCTGCCGGCATCCGTTTCGGTTACCACAACCACAACAACGAATTCAAGGATATCGACGGGCAAACCATATACGATTACATGCTCAATCACACCGATCCGGCCAAGGTCTTTTTCGAAATGGACCTGTACTGGATTACCGAAGGAGGTAAAAACCCGGTGGATTACTTCAACCAATATCCCGGACGATTCCTGTTATGGCACGTGAAAGATAAAACCGAACTCGGCGGCGATGACAGTGTGATGGATTTCAAACCCATCTTTGCCGATGCTGAAACAGCCGGTATGAAATACATTGTGGTGGAAGTAGAAGAGTACAATTTCGACCCGCTGGTTAGCGTGGAGAAAAGTCTCGACTTCCTGAACAATGCACCGTATGTGAAATAGGTTGTTTTTGAACTACATCCGGAAGGGAGATTCGCACGTCGGATTTCCCTTCTTTTTTACCCGCTTTCGGTTATCTCCTTCCGGGAAAAGAAAACCACCTTTTTTAAGTCAGCCTATAGAATAGCTATACAACATGTTCGACTGATCTTTGTCCCGAATTTCCTATCTTCATCGAACAGAGTAAACCAAAAAATCAAACCATAATGAAGTCAGCTACCGCCCCTCACGTGAGCGTGGTTTTCCGGGACGAAGATTTCTCCAGTCAAACTTTTCGTTTCGAAGAATTTGAAGACTGTCTCTTCGAGAACTGTAATTTTTCGTCGTGCGATTTTACCCGCACCGTATTCCTCAATTGCCGATTCGACAACTGCGATCTGAGCGGCAGCCGTTTTCAGCAGGCGAACCTCGAAGGCATCATCTTCGACGGCTGTCGTTTAATCGGTATCGATTTCACCATGATAAGCCGTGTTAGGCTCGATATGACTTTCAACGACTCTGAGCTCGAAATGTGCAACTTCACCGGTCTTCCGCTCGACGGAACCTCTTTCGAAAGGTGCCGTATCGACGAATGCGAGTTTGTGGAAACGAACCTGAAGAAAGCGAAGTTCCGGGAAACGGACCTGACCGGCACTTTCTTCCGGCAATGTGACCTCACCGAAGCCGATTTTCGCGGAGCCAAAAACTATCGTTTCAATCCGTGGGAAAACCGGATGAAAAACGCCCGCTTCTCGACACCGGAAGTGCTGTCTTTCCTTTCGCCCCTGCAAATTTTAGTTGACTAACATTCCCGAATTGCCGTCACCGGAAAAACAACATCAAGGGGTTAGCTTCTTTTTTGTAACTTGTGGTGTATATCATCCATAAAAGGCTAAACCATGTCACATATCCTCATTATGCTGGCCCTGTTGTTCCCGGGACAACCAGCCGCAGACACATTCGAAACCGATACGTTTCAAACGGATAAAGGAAACCTCGCTATCACATTCATCGGGCACGGAACCCTGATGATGATGTGGGACGGGAAGGTCATTCACATCGACCCCGTCAGCCGTGAAGCCGATTATTCCACACTTCCCAAGGCCGATCTAATTCTCGTTACCCATGATCATGGCGATCATCTTGACCCGGCCACCATTGCACTGCTTCGGAAACCGGATACGAAGGTGATTGTGAGCAAAAGCTGTGAAGGGAAAGTGCCTGATGAGACCGTTCTTTCCAACGGGCAAAGCATAACGGCCGATGATATTCGCGTGGAAGCGGTGCCGGCCTATAACCTGGTGCATAAACGCTCAAACGGACAACCGTTTCACCCGAAAGGGAACGGCAACGGTTATGTGCTGACCATGGGCGGCAAACATATTTACATTGCCGGAGATACCGAGAACATTCCCGAGATGAAAAACCTGAAGAACATAGATATTGCCTTCCTTCCCATGAATTTGCCGTATACCATGACGCCGGAACAAACCGCTGAGGCTGCCCGCAGTTTCATGCCGAAGATTCTTTACCCGTATCACTTTGGGCAGACCGATCCGCAACAGCTGGTGAAGCTGCTAAAGGATACTTCCATTGATGTTCGGGTAAGAAAAATGGAATAAGCTCATAAAACTCTACTCCGGTGAATCACGTTCATCTTGCTTTTTGAATCCTGAAACGGATTCTCCCGTATAATCCGGCAGTCGACCATTACCATGCCTGGCCGAAGGACTAAATTCAGCCTGACATCTTTTCGTCATGCTTGAACCAACGCAACGATTTGCTGTTGATAGGCAGGGGTACCGGAAGGCACCATCACCAACGACTCAAAGACATGAGCCCAAATCGGACGGCAGACAAAAATGACTCGCTAAAAATAAAGCAGAACAACCCGGGAAAGGTAGTATTGTTACTATTGCCTATCCTGATTTTGGGTGTGATTAGCTATTGGGTAACTGACAAGAATCCGGCGAAAACGGCCAAAGAAAAACAAATGTTGTCGGTTGGAAAGAGCGCACAGGCTTCACCGGCGAAAGGCTTTGGCCCCACCATTAGCAATCCGGGCACGCCGCCGGGGAAAGCGCCCGCAGATATGGTCTGGATTCCCGGAGGAACATTCTCCATGGGAGCCACCGATCCGACGACGTTGAAGGATGGCGGACAGGAGCCCATGAACGATGCACGTCCGGTTCACCGGGTGTATGTCGATGGTTTCTGGATGGATAAAACGGAAGTAACCAATGCCGAATTTCGCCAATTCGTGAAAGCCACTGGCTACGTTACCACAGCCGAAAAGAAACCGACGCCGGAAGATTTGCCCGGTGTTCCGGCCGATAAACTGGTGGCCGGCTCGATTGTCTTCTTTTCGCCCAAACAGCAGGTCCAACTGACAGACTATCGCCAGTGGTGGAGGTTCGTTCCCGGTGCTAACTGGAAACACCCCTACGGCCCGGACAGCAATATCGAAGGGATGGACAACTATCCCGTGGTACATGTGACCTATGCCGATGCCGAAGCTTACGCTAAATGGGCCGGTAAGCGATTGCCCACCGAAGCGGAGTGGGAATTCGCGGCCCGCGGAGGCTTAGCAGGAAAACCCTATGTATGGGGCGAACAACTAACGCCCAATGGCAAATGGATGGCGAACATTTTCGAAGGACATTTCCCCGAATCGGATGATGCAGCGGACGGCTATGCCGGTATTGCACCGGTGGCACAGTATCCGGCGAACGGTTACGGCTTATATGACATGGCCGGCAACGTGTGGGAATGGTGTCACGATTGGTACCGAGCCGATTACTACCGGCAGATAGCCATGACCAACGATATCGTAAATAATCCGCAGGGCCCCGACACCTATAACGACCCGCAGGAGCCCGGCGTTCCCAAACGGGTGCAGCGTGGCGGTTCCTTTCTGTGTACCAATCAATATTGCACACGATACATGGTGGGCACACGCGGAAAAGGAGAGATAAATTCCAGCACCAACCATATTGGCTTCCGGTGTATCAAATCACCTGGTACCCTATCCCCCCAGGGAGAAGGTACGAAATACCGGTAACCGGTCTGTTCCGAGCTACAGGCCTGCCAATCCGGAGAATGTCTTTACGGCATTTCTCCGGTTTTTTTTGCTGCCGGGACCATTATTTACGAAAGGAAAACAGTTCAATCCGGGTAACCGGTGTTATTGAAAATTGTTATTTGAATACGTATCTTCCGGTCGAATTATTCATCACCTAAAACCAGAATTCATGCAGGAAACTTACTCCTTCGGCCTGCTGGCCCTGACTTCATTCTTTACGCTGCTCAATCCGTTGGGAACCATGCCCATTTTTGTATCGATGACATCGGAGTTACCCGAAGAGCAGAAACGAAAAACAGCGCGGAAAGCCGTAGTAGTAGCGTTTATCACCATTTTGGTGTTTGCGTTTTCCGGACAACTCCTGTTTCGGTTCTTTGGTATTTCGGTGAACAGCTTCCGCATTGTCGGGGGGGTTATTTTCTTCCTGATGGGACAGGATATGCTGCAGGCCCGGCTGGGAAAAATCAAGATGAGTGAAAAAGAGTCGGAGATCAATGCCTATGTGAACGACATTTCCATCACTCCGCTGGCCATTCCGATGATTAGCGGACCGGGCGCCATCACCAACGGCATTGTGTTAATGGAAGATGCTTCCACGTTCGGGAAAAAGCTGGTACTGGTCGGCTCTATTGTCATTATTCTGGCGCTCACCTACGTCATCCTGATTAGTGGAACCCGCATCAGCAGAAAGTTGGGCCCCACCGGCAACAATGTCCTCATGCGACTGATGGGGCTCATCGTGATGGTGATTGCGGTAGAGTTCTTCTTCAGCGGATTGAAACCCATTGTGCAGGATATGCTCAAATAATCGCTGCTTCACCCCTACCGATGAAACAATATTCCGCCCGGGCGGAAAAAAGATATCCCCTGACGAAGCAGTTTTTCGCTTCCTCAGAGGATAATCATCAACCTATTGAGGTTAGGAATATGATATAAAATCGATTATTCCGATTCAATTATTCAGGCATTCTTGAAGGCGCTCTTTCCGGCAAAGGCCGCGCTGCCGACCAGCTCCTGCTCTATGCGCATCAATTGGTTGAACTTCTCGATGCGTTCGCCGCGGCAACCGCTTCCGGTTTTCAGGTGACCGGCATTCACGGCAACCGTCAGGTCGGCAATAAACGTGTCGACTGTTTCACCGCTACGATGCGATACAAATGCATTGTAGCCGTTTTTATAAGCCAACTCGATGGTTTCGAGCGTTTCGGTTACCGTACCAATCTGGTTCAGCTTGATGAGGATGGAGTTCGCTACTTCCTTTTCGATTCCTTCGGCCAGGATAGCCTTGTTCGTACAGAAAAGGTCATCTCCCACCAGCTCGATGCGGCTGCCCAGGGTTTGGGTGAGATTCTTCCAGCCTTCCCAGTCGTTTTCAGCCAAGCCATCTTCCAGTAACACAATCGGATACTGCCGCACCCAGCTATCCCACTGTTTCACCAGGTCATCGCTGGTGATAAGTTCTTTGGTGCTTTTGAAGAGACGGTATTTACCATCTTCCCACAGCTCGCTCGATGCCGGGTCGAGGCAAATGCTCACATCGTCGCCGGGCCGGTAGCCGGCTTTGGTAATTCCTTCGAGGATGACTTCCACCGCTTCTTCGTTGGATTTCAAATCGGGAGCAAATCCACCTTCATCGCCCACGCCGGTGCTGTATCCTTTCTTCTTCAACACCTCTTTCAGGGCATGAAACACTTCGGCGCCCATGCGGATGGATTCCCGGAAGGATGTAGCGCCGTGCGGCGCAATCATGAATTCCTGGAAATCGACGTTGTTATCGGCGTGGCGGCCTCCGTTGATAACGTTCATACACGGAACGGGCATCAGGTAGGCATTGCTTCCGCCCAGGTAACGGTAGAGCGGTGTGTTGGTGGCGGTAGCCATGGCACGCGCAAAAGCCATCGACACGCCAAGGATGCCATTGGCTCCCAGGTTCGATTTGTTTGCTGTTCCGTCCAGTTCGAGGAGCAGCAAATCGAGCTCGCGCTGGCTGCCGAAACAGCGGCCCACTGTTTTATTCGCGATAACCGTGTTCACATTTTCAACGGCTTTCAATACCCCTTTTCCGCCGTAGCGTTTCGGGTCGCCGTCGCGCATTTCGAAAGCTTCGCGCTCGCCGGTGGAAGCGCCGCTGGGCACCATTGCCCGTCCTGTCGTTCCGTTTTCCAGTTTCAAATCTACTTCAACCGTTGGATTTCCTCTTGAATCGAGGATTTCCATTGCTCTTACTTTGGCAATTTTCATATGATTATAATTTTTTGTTTTTGGTACGTCACATGATTGGATTCACCGACTGTTCGGCTGAATCGTTGCTCATGCCCGTTCTATTTCATAATATCTTAAAAGTAAAACTCCCGTTTCTCTCCGGCTTTGTTCAACAACACCTTCACCTCCTCCACCGTTACCAGGCAACCGTAACGCATCGTATCCAGGTCGCCTTTAATGGTCTCATAAAACGCCATCACCTTATCCTCCTCATCGATAATTTCCACAACGGTGGGAAGCTTTTCAGCAATCTCCCAGAATTTGTACGAGTGAATGACCGAACTGGCTCCAAAGCCCATCACGCCTTTCACGACGGTGGAGCCTGCCAGCCCGGCTTCTTTTGCTTTAAAAACCAGCGATTCGTAAAGACTATCGTTGCCCAGCTTATCGGTAGAGCCGATGAAAATCTTTAGCAGTAGTGTTTTATTTGACTTTTCCATCTTATACCAGTTTTGTCGTCATTCGTCCGATGTACACCGCCACCAATCCCAGGGTGAAGCTCAGTGACGCATACGTGATAAACCGAAGCCACTCGCGGCTTTGGAGTAATAGAAAGGCATCGTCGGTAAGTGCCGAGAATGTGGTAAATCCGCCGCAGATGCCCACTGTCAGGAAAATGCGAAACTCCGGCGACAGCCAATCTCCTCTCTCGGTTAAACCGAAAATAAAGCCTATGAGAAGGCTGCCCAGAATGTTCACAATAAACGTTCCCCAGGGAAAGACCGTTGGGGTGTGGATTTGAATGTAGCGGGAGATGGCGAACCGGAAAGCGGTTCCGACAAACCCTCCCATGCCTGCAATCAATAATGACTTCATCATACAATCGAAATTTTAGTGTTCAATTTCACATTGTAGAAGTCATTAGCCTCGGGGAGACGGTTAATGGCAGACTTCATTGCCCGTATCAAATGTAAGGATAAATCGGGCTGGTTATCCTCCCGATAGCTTTCATTAACAAATTTTATGATTAGAAAACTTCCCGAAAGGAGAAAATAACCGGGAGGCTATCACCCAATACGGGCAAACAAAAAAAAAGGTGAAGCATGCCGGTTCTCAAAATAAGAGCCGGGCGCTTCACCTGATGTCTTTGCTTGATGGCTGTTGAAATAGTCCGGGGAGTTTCTTGTGAACAACCAAACAGTAAGTGTTTGCTGAAATATCACCCCTAAAGACCGTGTCCGAAAGTTAAAACGGTAAATTTTGAAACTTACCCATTGTCAGCCGACTTGTTTTTACCCCTCCAAACCTCCCCTAAAGGGGCGGCTTAAAGTCCCCTTTAGGGGATTTAGGGGTTAATTACAAAAGCCTTCCTAACAATTCGATAGTTCTGTAAATGTTTTTTGTTGTTTTCGGACACCCCTGTCTCGATAGTATCGAAGATGAGGGGTGTAATAAAAGCTCACTTACTAATCTCTGGTGTTCACTTTCTTCACCCAACCTTCCAGACAGCCATTGTTCTCTTCCGTTTCTTTAATCCTCCGTGATCAGGTAGAGCTTGTTGTCTTCCACCTTGTAATACATGGGAGCTACCGTTATCTTCGGGTAGCGGTTCCGCAACCGTTTGACTTCACTTAACACGAAATCGATTTCGTTGCCAATCTCGAAAAGCGGGGCAAACTGATTGAAATGCTCTTCGGCAAACGAACGTTCCCAGCCGGCTTTATCCACCAGGCCACCAATAAAATTTTCTTTTTTCGATGCCAGGTTCACCATGCCGCAGTTACTGTGCCCGATGATGGCAATGTGCTTCACATTTCCTATCGCGATGGCAAACGACACCTTAAATTCGCTGTAACGAAGATTGGCTCCACCCGCCCTGATGATGTACGAGAAGTTGTCGGGGATGTTCAGATGCTTCCGGTTGTCCATACACATACCGACCAGCAACTGTGCTGAATCGTAGGACGCGAATTCTCTTTCGAGATCGTGATACTCCAACAAATCGCCAATAGGCGTATCCCGGTACTCCGGGAAGATGTCTTCTTTGGTCTTAATCGGTACAAGTCTGTTCATATTCTTCGCTTCATTTCAGCCGGCGTTCTCACTATTTTTAATGACCGGCCTTCGTTTTAAATGAATGTTTTTATGATGTCCTCCGTATTCAATACGGTGGCAAATTCTTCGTTCAGGCTTGCCAGCGCTGTTTCATGAATGGTTTCTGCTGAATAGTGTTTTCCGTCGAAGCCGGCCTTGGGAAACGTGGCCGTGGCATCGTTCACCACGTACGTGTCGAAGCCAAGGTTGCCGGCCATGCGCACGGTCGTGGAAATACACTGATCGGTGGTGAGACCAACGACCACCAACTGACGAATGTCGTTGTCGTGCAGGCGTTGCTCCAAATCAGTGCCGATGAACGCGCTGTTGACCGTTTTCCCGATAACCGGTTCGCCCTCGTTCGGCTGTACCACCGTTTGAATGGCGTTGCCGGGCTTTCCTTCGGCCAGCGGCGATTGCGGGAGAACCGAATTATGCTTTACATGAATAACCGGAAAGCCGTGATTGCGCCAGACTTCCAACAACCGGGCAGCGTTTTTCTCCGCGTCGGGGTGGTTACGCCCACCGCCCCAGTAGGCCGGGTCTTCGAATCCCTGCTGGATATCGACCAGCAACAAGGCTGGCTGTCCGTCGGGGATGAACGGCTGAAGTGGTTCGTTGGTTGATGCCTGCGTGTTCTCCATATTTTGTTATTTGATATCGATGGTTTCAGCTTTCTCCTTTATCGCCATCACGCGAATGCGTTTGTAGTCGGCATACCATTTACCGTCGGTAAAACTAACCGGTTTCAAGGTTTCCTGCACTTCGGCTTTGATGGCTTTGGCATCAGCGTCGCTCACACCATCGAAGAATTGCTTCGCAAACATCGAGAGCCAGTCGATGATGCCGGTGTCTGCATCAGCCAGTTCCGTGGGACGGTCGAAGTGCTCGGCCCGGGTTACCCGGAATCCGGCTTTTTCGAGCACCGTGGCATACTCGCCAATCGACGGATAATACCAGAGTTGCTTTTCCGCCTGTTCGCGGTAGCCATGCTTTGCCAGTACCTTCCGCAAGGTCCCGACGATGTGTTGCACATTACCTTTTCCACCGAACTCGGCTACCAGGCGGCCGCCCGGTTTCAGGTTGCGGTACATGCATGTAACGGCTCCTTCGTAATCGGTTACCCAGTGGAGCACCGCATTCGAGAAGATGGCATCGAACTGCTGGTTGAACTCAAAATCGGACGCGTTTCCGACCTCGAACGCAACGCTGGGATATTTGCTTCGCGCATCGGCAATCATTTCAGGCGAGCTATCCATTCCCACCACCCAGGCAGCCTTCTCTTTAATCTGACTGGTGAGCTGTCCCGAGCCGCATCCCACGTCGAGAATACGTTCATTTGCTTTGGGTTCCAGCCAGCTGAGGATTCCCTGGCCATATTGGTACACAAATGCGTGCTTGTCGTTGTATAATTCCGGATTCCAGTCTTTTGTCATAGCGTTATATCCCGTTACTGTAGAGACGTAGCATGCTACGTCTCTACTCTACCACCACCTAAACAAATAAGCAGGCATTGGGTTGAGAGTTTTTGTACGTGCCAGTCATTTACCACCTGTTTTTACCCGTCAGCCGTGCGACATTTCCCTGGTGTTGATGTTTTTACCGGGGGGAACGGGGCAATATTTCTCATAGTTCCATTGATTTCCTCCGGTGTCGGGCTGTTTTTGTCAAATGACGACGCTTGTATCACCGGAGACGGTCGTTGTATCACATTTAACGGTCGTTGTATGGCGTTTAACGACGCTTGTTTGGCAATTGACAGTCGATTTATTGCATTTAACGACGCTTGTTTGGCAATTGACGGGCGTTGTATTGCATTTGACGACGCTTGTATGACAATTGACGGTCGTTGTATTGCATTTAACGACGCTTGTTTGACAATTGACGGGCGATTTATGGCATTTAACGACGCTTGTATGACCGGAGACGGTCGTTGTATCGCATTTAACGGTCGTTGTATGGCGTTTGACGGTCGATTTATTGCAATTAACGACGCTTGTTTGGCAATTAACGGCCGTTGTATGGCATTTAACGACGCTAGTATGGCATTTAACGACGCTTGTATGAACGGAGACGGTCGATTTATGACCGGAGACGACGCTTGTATGGACGGAGACGGCCGATTTATGACCGGAGACGAGCGTTGTATGGACGGAGACATTCGTTGTATGCCCGCTGACGGGCGATATTTGTCCGCTGTAGAGATGCCATGCTTTGCGTCTCGTTGTTCACATTATTGGAGGCCGGCATACCTTGTCTGAACCGGATTACGCCGGTAGAGACGCCCGAATCGGGCGTCTCTACCAGGCGTTGTTCATGGGTGCCGATGGATTGAATGTGCCGGGAACGCCGTTGGGTGCAGGGTCGTTTCATCCGGGAAATCCTGAAATCTGTGGTTTCCGGGTTCGGATGGTTTTGGAGACGCGATGAATCGCATCTCTACGATCGCACGGTTCGGGGCTATGAAATTGATGGGGGTTTTGAGACGCGATGAATCGCGTCTCTACGGTGCGTTGTTGATCGCACGGTTTGGGGATGGATATGCCCCGGTCAGAAATGAATCTTATAACTAATATCCCACAAGGTTCCCATTACATCTCCTTTCTCGATGACATGAGTCGATTCGTTGTAAAAATAACCCGACTGACCGGTATACAGTCCAACGTTTAGTCCTTTCAGGGCAAATTCGTGGGAAACCTTTTTCCGGTTGATCCGGTAGCTTACGGTAAGGTCGCCGCTCACAAACGGGTTGTACTGTTTGCTGAATGCTTTTGAATCATCCAGTTTAATTTCGTGACTGGCTTTCGAACGTTCTTTATCAATTGGCGTGTAATGTTCTCCGCCCTGGCAGGTCAGTCTAAGATTCAATCCGAACCGGTCATTTTTCATCCGTCCGGCAGACCATTCCTTACCCCACACGCCGTTAAAGCTATACCCCCTATCGTAGCGGGTACTGCGCCAAACACCATCTCCGCCTTTGTATTTCGACCGAAAGAGGGAACCGGTGAGTAAATAATAAGCTCCTTTATCGAGGTAATGTTCTAACGTGATGTCTACCCCGTAATTCTTCCCCTTGCCGGAATTCACCAGCATCTTGTCGAGGTAGTAACTGTCGAGGTTAAGTACCGAGAAAGAGGTGTGGGCTTGTACCGGGACATCGTACAGATATTGGAAATAGGGTTCTACTTTTAAATGAAGAACATCGGAAATATGCCAGTTGTAAGCCAGGTTAAAATGATGCGCTTTCGCTAATTTCAGGTGTGTGTTGCCCGGCAAGTTCGTTGTTGTATCGACCACATAGTAAAAATCCAGTCGTTCGCGCCGGCTGTCCAGTCCGTAAGCTGCCGAAAGCGATTGTCCGAAAGCAAAATTCCATTTCATGCTTAGCCGGGGTTCCACCGACCGGTTTTTATTGAGGTTGAAATACCAGGCATTGAGACCGGCACTGACCGATAACTTTGGAGAGACGGTAAAAACTGACTGTGTGTAGGCCATCACCTGGAGATTCTTTCCCGAACCTTTGGCGACATTCTCCATGGGTAAATCCAGTCCGTAATTGGGCGTAACATTGTAATTTAAATCATAAATCATTCCGGTAACGGTTACCCCGGTCCGGTTTACATGATGTGCCCCAAATTTCCGGTTGATGTAGGAGTTAAGCACAATGTTCCAGTTTTTGTTGGTAATATCGACAACCTGCCTGTGAGCAGCCAGTGAATCCACCTGTCCCACATTCTGCATGATTCCGCTGTAGGTTCCGGCGAGCACTGTTTTAATGTACGTTTTGTCGTTTATGCTGTACTTGTGCGTAATTCCCCCGCTGCCTTTCCCGAGCCGGGTATCCACATTCTGCCGGTCGGCATACGTTTCCCAATCCTTTTGGTCGAGTGCGCCAACGTTATTCCGATCAATCAATCCCAGTCCCCAGATGGAGAAAACGCCGGCTTTTTTGGTTGGCAAGTTTAGTTTGAACGACAAATCCTGGTACTTTAAATTGGCGGCGGCCACCAGGCCCGTTGCCGAATACCGGTAATTAAAAATGTACGAACTGTTGTGTGCCTTACTCAACGGTCCTTCGGAAGCCATATCAATTCCCATTAAACTTACCTGGAAGGTATTTTCGTGTTTTTGGCTGTTCCCGTTGCGCATTTGCATATCGAACACGCCGGAGAGCGCATTACCGTATTCTGCCGGAAATGCTCCGTTGAAAAAATCGGAGTTGCCCATTACCTGGCTGCTTAATGCCGAATAAACACCGCCGCCCAACGAAATCATATCGGCAAAATGGGTCGGGTTGGGAATTTCAACACCTTCCAACCGCCATTGGGTATACTGCGGCGCATTGCCCCGGATGGATAGCGCATTGCTCGAAATGCCACCCGTTCCGGATACCCCGGCAAAGGAGGTAACCAAACGGGCCGGATCGTTAAAGGCCCCTGCATACCGGTTGGCTTCCTCTACACTTAGCATGCGTCCTTCGGCTAAAGCCATCGGGTTCATGGCATGTTCCTTATTCACCTGGGGGCGCACAACCACTTCGCCAACCGACTGAGCACTTTCTTTTAACGGAATTTTAACCGATGCTTCCCTTGCCGAGGTAAGTAATATTCCGCGGTAGATGTAAGGCTGGTACCCAACAAAGGAAGCTTTGATGTTGGCATATCCCAGCGGAACTCCATGAATAGCGAAATGCCCCAGGCTATCGGATATCGCTCCCACTCCCGGATTGTCCATCAATGCAATGTTGGCAAAAGCAATTGGCAGCCCGGTGGAAACATCATAAACCGAGCCCCGTATTGTTTGCGTTAAGGTGGTTTTGTTGCCTTCCGGTTTCTTTTTTTGTGGAGTCAGAATGATGTGGTAGCCGTTTATTTTGTAGGTAAGCCCGGTATCTTTCAATATCGCGTCCAACGCTTTGTCCAAACGCACACCGACTACCGATATACTGAATTTCCGGTTCTCGTCGACCTCCGATTTTTTATACGCAATGCTATAATCGGTTTGTCGCTCTATCTCGTTAAATGCCTCTTTCAGCGAAATACTCTTTTTTTGAATCGTTATGCGCTTTTCCTGTGCTCTTGTTTGCACCGAAAAAAACAACAGAAGAATGGTAATTGTAAATATGTTTACTGCTAATTTTTTTACGTTCATTCTATTACATTTGTGTTGTTGATACTAAATTGCTTTTCGTCGAGTTGATTTTGTATCTTCATTTTGAACCGGTAAAAAGTTGGCGCTTTCTACCGGTTCTGTTTCTTCATAGGCGTACCGTTTTTATCTGTTTCATTTTTTATGTAACACAATTCGTTTATTCTCTTTGGTATAGGTAAAATCTCCGGCCACATCTTCCAAAACGCGAAGTATTTGTTCCGGATTCTCGCCCCGTTCAAATTTGATGGTATAATGCTCGGTCGACAGGTCGATTGATTTATCCGTTTCGATGGAAATATTGAAACGCCGCCGAAGTGTTTGCAACACCTCGCCCAATGTAGCATCGGTAAACGTGAGGTTCCCGTTTTTCCAGTCGGGAATATCACCGGGGGCAATCTTCACAATTTGCACCAACGACGTTCGGTTGTTGTACGTTAACTGCTGATTGGGCAACAACTTCCGCTGTTGTTTATCTTTTGTCCGAACAGCTATCCTTCCCTCCTGCAACGTGGCTACCGTCCTGTTATCATCCGGGTATGCCTTCAAATTAAACTTCGTTCCCAAGACCCTGACGGATAAATTTGCCGTCGTTACCACAAATGGCTTCGCTTTGTTTTTTGTGACGGAGAAAAAAGCTTCTCCGGTTAAACTAACGTGGCGCGTTTGCTGACTGAATTCCGAAGGATACTCCAACGTACTTCCGGCATTGAGCCACACTACCGATTTATCGGGAAGGACCACCTGTTTCGTTTCGCCATACGATGCAGTGAGCCTGACCATGGCAGGATGGCTTTGCTGCCGGAGATAATACCAGAGGCCGCCAATACTTATCAGCAGGATGAAAACGGCCGCCACCTTTGAAAAGGCGCTGTGCCAACCAATTCTCTTCGCCTGGCTACGAATGCCGATTTTCGCATTCACCCGTCGAAGCGCTTTCCCGGTATCTTTTCCCCTGACCGGCTCAACCGAATCCCAATATTCTTTCGCGACCTCTTCGGTATCTTCCGTTTCCGGTTTTTCAGCCAGCCATTGCTGAATCTTCTCTTCGGTTTCCGGGGTATACCGGTTCCGAAGGTACAGCCTCAGAATTTCTGCGCTCCATGATTTTTTATCTGATTGCATTGCTCCGCGCTATTTGAAGTTAAACAGTACTTTTCCGCCCGATTCCGGCTTCCAGACCTTGTTGCTCTGGTCGTACTGATATTCGACGCCCAGTCTGACCTTTGCTTTTCCACCTGAGTTATATTGTAAACCGGCACCAACATTACGTGTTGGGAAAAGGCCACGCATCCGGAATGCCGGATCGTTTTGTTTTCCCAGCGTAACATACTGTCCCCAGGTTTGTAATTGCAGCCTGTCGGTGAGCGAATACCGGAAAAGCAAATTCCCCCCAAAAATAATGTTCCGGCGTCCGGTGAGATATCCGTACTGCACATTAATGAAAGCGCCATAATCCAGCGACAGGTCGTCTGTCAGGCCGAACGTGCCTAACCGACCGCCGTAATTCCGGAAATCTGCCAGTCCGGGATACATTGGTAAAACGGACGATACAGAGTCGTTGGTCCGGTAGCTTAGGTATCTCAGAACACGATCCATGTCGGGGACAAAAATCTTTTGGTGAAGCGTTTGGGATAAATCACTCTCCGGAAACCACAGGACCGGTTTTTCCTGTTGCAGGATTGGCTGTACCGACAGATGTTCCGTACTGGTTTTCCACTTTATGGAATCGCCAACGTCAACCGAATCTCTTTTCGTCTCTTGTCCTTTCGCTTGTAATACCGCCAGACTCTGGATGACCAGGAGAATTAACCACACGTGTTTTTGTTGCATAACATCTCACTTTTGTATTAATACAGTTATGACGGTAAAAACTCAGTAGAGGAATACAAATTCTTCAAAAAAAGTTACCGCCCGCTTTCCGGCGGAATAACCGTTTTGCACTCTGAACTGGAAAATCTACCTTCGCTCGTCATGACGAAAATGGATAAGGCCATATTATCTGAAATACAGCAAGGCAGTCATCAGGCTTTCGAGAAGGCTTTTGTTTTCTACTATGCGAAAATCAAAACCTTTTTGCTGGGGTATGTGAAAACAATGACCGATGCTGAAGAATTGGCTGAAGAGATTTTCGTCGAGTTATGGCAAAACCATGAAAAAATAGCTCCCGAGAAATCGTTCGATTCCTATTTGTTTACCATTGCCAAAAACAAAGCCATCAATTTCCTGAAATGGAAATATGCAACCAGGTCCGTCATCGAGATGCAGGCTCCGGCCACTCTTTACCATAGCCCCGAAGAGGAATACATCGCTGTGGAGAAATCGCTTCTGATTGACATGATTGTTGAGAAAATGCCGGCCCAGCGGAAAAAAATCTACCAGCTGCGACAACAAGGGTTGACCAATGATGAGATTGCCCACATGCTTGAAACCACCAAAAGAAACGTTGAAAGCCAGATTAGCCTCGCGATGAAAGAAATACGGCAGCAGATCAGGTTTTTCATCATCATTTTTATGTAGAGACGCGATGAATCGCGTCTCTACGATGTAATCCCGATTCGGGCGTCTCTATGTGCGCGTTGATGGGATGTTGTTGGAGACGCGATAAATCGCGTCTCTACGGTGCATTGTTCATGGGTACAAATGTTATTATCTTTGCCCGATAAAATTTCAACCGTTTGCCTCATGATTCAGGATATTTTCCCCCACCGTTTCAATAATCAGTATATCGCCAACCTACCGATCGGAGAGAACGATTTTGTTCTTCATTACCACGACAATTCCTTGTTGATGAAAACCGACGGGGAGGCATTGGAGCTACCGCGAAAGAGCGACTTCCCGGAGATTACGAAGCGCACGGAAAGCACCTTCCTGTTTACCCTCGATGATGTTCCGTGTTTCCTGGTATGGGATGACCTGAAAGTGGACTATTCCCTTTTTACGTACCAGGAGATTAGCTTCTTCCGGACAATTGAACAGCCGGAGATTGCCTGGGTGAGCATTGCCGGGTTTCACCTGATGAACTGGTACACGCAGAACCGCTTTTGCGGGAAATGCGGGAGCCGGACGGAACACAAATCCAACGAACGGGCGGTGGTGTGTCCGAATTGCCATATCACCGTGTATCCCAAAATTTCGCCGGCCATTATTGTGGCCATTGTGAGCGGCGATAAACTGTTGCTGGCCCGCAATGCGAATTTCCGCGGCAACTGGTTTTCACTGGTTGCGGGGTACGTAGATGTGGGCGAAACGCTGGAGGAGGCGTTGGCCCGCGAGGTGAAGGAAGAGGTGGGCCTCGACGTGACCAACATACAATATTACAAGAGCCAGCCCTGGCCGCTGTCGGGTTCGATGATGATTGGCTTTGTGGCGGAGGCCGACGAACACCAGCCCATCCGCGTGGACGGCAACGAGATTGCGGAAGCCGCCTGGTTCTCCCGTGGCCACCTGCCCAACCACTCCTCCACCATCAGCATTGCCGGCGAGATGATCGCCCAATTCGAGAAAGGAGAACTGCAGGGGTGCGGGGAGGTGAAGAAGGTAAGAGTTTGAGGGATTGTTGCCATGGTTTAACAATGTGAAGTATGGTTCTCGAAACACCTCACTTTCAATACTGCACTGAGACAATTCGTTTATTTCATTTTTTATCCAAGTGGTCATAGACAAATTCCCCCTGTTGCAACGAAGAACTGCAGTGAATTTCTGGATAACCTCACACTTCATATAGCTTTTATTAGCAGCTATTTTATTTATTATCTACAAGCCTATTTCAAAGTCATGTTCGAGTTCCAGAGAAGGATAATATCTTCTTGGTCTATATCCATAAATGGACCCTAGTGGTATATTTTTAATCATTTTGTATTTCGTTATCAATTTGTCTTCTTCTTTGGTACCATCAGCTAGTTCCCAATTAAGACCTAAATCGGAAATAGAATTAAAGAATAGTAAGATTTGTTCATGATTAGATAGTTGCGACCTTAAAATTCTAATGTATTCATATTTTTGCTCTTCTGTCAAAAATTTGTTGTTATGCACGTATAAAACAATTCGAATCATGTGCCTAAAATAATGTCCTAACCTTGACTGATGGCCATTGTAGTAATATTTGCCTTGATTGTAAGGGTTTGGTTTTGTTCTAAGTCTATTAATCTCAGTTATAATTGAATCATACATTTTTGAATACTTTTCAAACAAACGATTTTCCAAAACATCATCAACAGACTCATCTGTCCCAAAAAAGAGAATCGTATAACTGATATTTGCTAAATCTTGTTGATCCAGTCTATTTTCTTTGATGATGTTACTGTCGATAATAATTTGCATTATTTCAAAGAATTCATTTATAATTTTAATTATAACATTTCTTCCTTGACTATTTCGATAACTAAGTTCCGAAACGTTTTCACGATGCAATTTTAATAATTCGAAAAAGTTACTTTCAAACTGCTGTAGAAGTATTTGGTCCCTTTGTACTTTTGCTTCTTTCTTCTGTTCAGCTAATGCATTCACTTGAACTTGATTTGCTTTATATTGTATATAGAATGCCAAAAACGTGAGTATTACTCCAAAGAACGCAATAGCTGGGCCAACAATACCACCAATTGTGTCTCCAATTACGCCTGTTTCTTGTCCAAAACTCCAAAACCAAGATTCTTGAGTTACTAAATATGGTAAAAGAAAAAATATTAAGGAAATTACAATTAATGTAATCCCAGTAAAAAGCCAAATTCCCTTTTTGCTGTTCATGTATATTAATCTGTTTTTTGCTTCTCTTAAGCTTGTTTCTATTGATAAGTTGTAGTTGTCATTGAGGATTTCGGAGAGCATTCATGTTAGCGAGGACTGAACGACTATGCGAGAATCCGCAGATGGTTCTCCCCTATACTATGTGCACCTTGTTAGCAGTATGCCTTTTATTTTCATATTGTTTCCTCCTCTAAATTCATCATCATTTTATAGTGTCCTTCGTGGTTAGTCAGCACAAAAATATCTTTAAATACCTTTTTGTAAGATTCAATTGTTCTGTCTTGAAGTTCAACATATAAGTCATCACTAACACTGTGTGAACCGTCATTAATCCACGAAATTAAAGACCTACATATTTCTTGTTCTTCTTTAGTTTCAAATTTCAGAATTAAATCATCGTCTCCATATTTGCCAAGTAATTTGAAATAATTTTCAATTATTCTCCGCATAATATTTTGGATAGTAAGGCTTGATTTGATTCCTTCGCTTTTCAATTCTTGCCACAGAAGTTCGTAGGATGATTGTATTGGATTATCCATTCCAAAACTCTGCAAACTTGTGACCTTTTCATTTTTCCTTAAAATCCAAAAGTTCGTATTGTTGCAAAATTTTGTTCTCCCATCTATAAAAGAAACTTCTTTGTGGAAATATACATTGTGAGTTAATAGGATTAACTGTTTTATGTTTCCCGTATCTGCTTTTATATTCTTGATTATTTCTTTGATAAGAGTACTTACCACAAATAAAACATTACTGTCTAAGCTGGAAATTGGGTCGTCAATTACTAGGACTCTTTCAGTATTTACTTCATCTTCAGAAATCCCACCTTTTGCAAGCTGCATATAGTACAGGAATGTTATAAAAGTAATTTCTCCTTCGCTTAGCGTTGTTTCTGCAACTGTACCATCTTCACGAAGAATTTGATAAAACCCGTCTTCAGTCGCAGGAACAATTTTAAAGTTAAGGAAACCGTAAGACTTCAAAATTCTATTAATTTCATTAATTGTTGGCTGAATACTTGTAACGTTCTTACTCAGCTCCTTAATTTCAGTGTCTAATTTTTTCTGTTCTAATAACTTCGCTTTGTACTGCGAATCAAGGTTCGCAATACCTTTATCTAAACCACTCTTTTGATTGTTGAATGCAGTTATTTCAGCATTATATTCTTCAATTAGGTACTTCCAAATTGCTTTAATTAGATTATTTTTTTCTCTTGAGTAATTTGTGACAATATCGTTGTGCTTTTTAATTTCTTGGTTGGCTTGAAAAATCAATTCAGTTAATAAATCCGATTGCTCCTTAATTGAAAATAATTCTATGCTTCGACTTGGTTCTTTAATCTTATTTAAAAGATATTCGCTGTTCGTTGTGTTTTGGCTTAACAATGTTTTTAGGTAAGCTGAAAATCTGTCAATGTCAAGTTTTGAATTACTGATAGCTTTTTGATTTACTTCAATTGTATTTAACTGATTAACAATATTTAGGGCTATAGTACTATATTCTTCTTTTAACTCTTTGAGTAGTTTAATGTCATTCAAATATGTTTCATCAAAAAAACTTTCAATTTGTTTCTTAAAATCATCTGTTATAGTTCTCTGTTGACAAAATGGACAAATATCATCTTGGATATACTCTCTACCTTGATTAACCCAATCGTTGATATTTAGCTTTTGAATTAGCTTAGCAATATCTACATCAGCTTTTCCTACAATTATTTTTTTCCAAATTTCATTCTTTTCTATTTCTAAGATTCTTTCAAACGAAATTTGGCTTATAGGTTCAATTTTTTGTGGTTGCTGTCCAAATATTGTTTTTGCTTTTTCTCGTAAATTTTCAAAGCTTTCTAATGGCGAAGTATTAGTTGTTGTTTCCTGTAAAAGTCTGTTCTTAAAAGATTCTTTTTGTAGCGAACCTATAAATGCTTCTTTGAAATTATTTTCATTTTTCTTGTAAACTTTTATCCAAGTAGCTTCTTTGAAATCGTTTTCTAATTTTAACTTATCTGCCTTTAATTTTTCTAAAGTTTCTCTTTTTTGTATTCCGTCAGCCTTAATGGTTTTAAGTTCTTCGCTTTTTTGTTCAATCACTTTGATTTGGTCAGCCGTCGCTTCACCAAGAGTAAATACTCCGTTTAACTTTCCCTTTCCAAAATTTCTAATTCTAAATTCTTTGTTGTAAACCAAGACCTTCAATGGCAATTCATTTTCCCAGGTCAATGAGCAACTATTGAATTTTGGATCTGAGTTATCGTAAGTGAAGTTAGAAATAGTCGTCTTTCCACAACCATTAGCACCATAAATAAAGTTTATCTTTTTCAAGTCGTTAATCTGAACACCTTGATTGTCATATGTTGCTACATCTTTTATGTCAATTGATTCAATCATTTTTTAATTGTGTCTATCTATGGGTTTTGTTTTCCAGGCTTACAGCTAATGATTTTGGCTATGATTTCGGCGTGGACAAATCTGAACGACTTGTCCGTAGAGAAATCGGGTTTTTACAGTCACTATTTTTTCAAATTTGCATGAATGTTACGCTGAATTATCTCTATTGTTGGCCGTTGGCTTCTTATTCTTTCACTTGATTTGCTTTGGTCCACATTGCTAAATCAATTAGTTTTAGATCTGTTATTCTATCGTGTTCCATTACGTTGTCAGTATCGATTTTCTGAAATTCATTTCTTAATTTATTAATTATTAATTCATTTTGACTTATCCATTGTCTGTAGGCTTGACTGATAACCTTAAAGGAAAAATAAAAACCTTCTCTCTTCATTCCCAAATAGTTTTTAATTGGATTGTCAAGAGCACAATACTCATTTGGTTTAAATGTATGCACTAACTTGGCAAAGAATGAACCCAATTCTCGAGGTTTTTTTAATTCACCATGTTTTATCATTGCGGCTGCAAAATGCTCAAAATAAAGTTCAGCTAAATAGTCATTTTTGATAAGTTGTAAGATTGACTCTTTTTTTGTTGTCAACATACCCAAATATCCATTATCAATTCCTTGTAATGAGTACTGTGATTTAAAGTCTCTAAAGAAGTTATCTGAAGTTAAAAAAATGGTTTCGTTGGTCAAGATTTCGAAATAATACTTTTGAAAACTTGTTGATCTTTTGTCAGATAAATGAAAGCTCAAAAGCTCATTAGTTACTTTATCAATAGTATCTGAGTTTATAATCTCAGATACTTTAAAAATGATATTATCTTTATGTCTTTCAATATATTCTTTCATCATCTCATTTTACCTTACCGCCAAATAGTTTAGATGAGTAACAAAACTTCTCCATATCTCAAACAGGGAGTGATATGTGTATCTTTTGTGTTGAGTGGTCAAATTTTCTGTCTTCATATTGTTGGATTCTTTGGTGCATCCAAGTTAACAAAATCTTTTAATTTTCAATAGATGGGCTTTATGGCTGGTGAGCTGGTTGGCGTTTACGATTACCTATTCTTCGGAGCCGTTTGATAGATAACGGGCATTTGTCCCTTCCACCTGCTCCATACGTCGTTGTTGGTGATGAGTTCAGCCATAAAATGACCGACATTGATCCGACTGACGGTTCCGGCATTAAAAATCGCACTTCGTGTGGGGGAAGGATGAACCTCGTATCCGGTGACCTGGTCTTCGTTTACCAAACCATCGGGACGAACCGCTACCCACTCAACGAAACGGTTTGTTTGCCCCATCTGCGTCCGTAAATAATCGGCCGCCTTTTCGTTATCGACATGTGGAGGTAACAATAACCGGAGGATGGCGATGACCAACCGTTGCCCCATCGAAATGGGTTCGTTTAAGTCGCGGTTCCGGTTGCCGGTGGTGTTCATCAATACAAATTTCACGGGCTTACCGGGTGCGTTCTTTTGAATGGCGTTGCAAAGGAGGACGACGGCGTCGGTCACCAGTCGTCGGGGTTTTCCGTATATCCCTTTCCAATTCGGATGATGGCCTAAACAGGAAGCGACGGCATCACAATCGCGGATGTATCCGGCCATTTCATCTACCGTGATTTCGGATACGCTGGCTTGAATGATGGACAGTTGGTCGTTGGTTTTCCAGGCTTCGGGTAATTTCTCCGGTGAACGAACAATCACCTTTACTTTTTGCCGGGAATTGAGCAGTTGCTCCACCAGATGTTTTCCGGTTGCTCCCGTTGCACCAACGACTAATGTTGTCATACCGTGTGTTTATTCATTCATCGAAATAAGGGTCCTATCCGAACAGATACCATCAAGATAAGGAAATTTGCCGGGTTTTGGAGGGAGCGTTTGCGATGGGGAGATTGGGAGAAGGGGAAACTGGGAGAAGGGAGCGGTTGCACTGAAACCGCTATGTATTATGACTGCTTGTTACCACAGGTTATTTTTCTTTTTTGTCGGTTTGTATTCTTGAGATTCAACATATAAATACTGGCGGTTCAAAAACTTATTTTTCTAATCTTTCGTTTCATAACAAATCGTCGAACAACGCTAATCAACTGTAATTATAGCCGTTACCACAACGTTTGTCCAAAATAAATGTATTTATAGGCAATCCCTTCAACAGCAACCAATATTATCGTGCCTAATATCAGTTGCCATATTTTGATTTTCCCTTTTTCAATCTTCAAGTCTTCTATTACTTTATTGAATGGTTTCGGGGAGACTTCTACAATTTTTGATTTTATTATTAAGTCACCCAATCTCTTTTGTGGGGAAAGGGCCATAAAAATTAATTCAATTGGTAATAAAACGATACATGTTGAATTTCTGATAATTGATTGCAATGGTGTTATTGGCTTTAAAGTTTTTGAATCAACGACCTGTAGTCCTAATGCTTTTTTAAATGGGCTTGCTCCGTGAAAAATATCTTTCATGAAAGCGGCTGTCATTATAGGAGTTCCAATAATTAAATGCATTATTTCTGGTTGATAAAAGTCTACTGTTTTATCAATAAGTGTTACAAATGGAAAGGAAATTATTATTAGTACGCCTAAGTCTAAAATGGTTGAAATATATCTTTTGTTCTTATAAATAAAATCCATGTTTAATTTCTTATTTTCCGGGAATTATATTGCTTCAAATGCACCTCAACTAGTTTTTTGCACCAAAACACCCCATATCTCTATTAGGGGAGTGATATGTGTACGTTACGTGTTGATTGGTCGAATTTTCTCTCTTCATGTTGTTGCATGTTAGGTTGGTTCCAAGTTAACAAAATCTTTCGGGTTTTCGAGGGATGGGGTTTCGGGCTGGTGAGATGGTTGGAGAGTTGGGAAGGAGTTATTTGAAATGGCAGCGGTCACTTGCGAGTTGTCGTTGCGTTCCGATACTTTGGCCCCGAATTTTCGGGGAAAGAACGTTAGCGTCCACCAGGACATGACGGTTAAGAAAGGAGAAGAGACAGCGCACGCCGCTGCCTCCACAATGCAATTTGCAAGTTGTTGGTGGTGGTTATTCTTTTCTTTTTTCAAATCTTTTCCCATTCCACACAAACAAGATCCTCTCTGTTTTAATCCACTTCGTAAATTGATCGCTTTGTGGATCGACCTCGTATTCAACACCATTCGTTTCTTTTGGCTTCAAATTGTAGCTTGTGCTCAGCGTAATATTTTCTTCTTTCAAGCTGTCGGGGAGGTTGTCTTTCAAAAACGCTCTTGTTTTTAAATTTTCGGGAAGCCCAAGATTCTCATTTTGTTTTAGCGTTCCATTCTCATAGTCAAATGTGAGCAGAGAATCCTGGTCATATGCTCTTTCTGCTCCACCGTATTTTGAGTAGACAACAACAAAAGAACCGTCAGCCTTTTGAAATCTCCTTAATTCAATGACGATAAATCCACTTTGTCCGGTAGTATAGTAATAATCTAGTCTTATGTAGTCTTTTTCGGCTGAGTAATCAACTTTCATCGTCTCATCACTGTCACCGCCTGGAATCGTGTAGGTCCCTTGCTCTATTAATGAGTCCTTCGCTTCAGTTGTCAATTCGCCAGTGTAACTCAACGGCAGAGCTTTGAAAATTTCCTGAATTGTCTGTCCGAAAGACAAATTTGTCAATGAAAAGATGATTAATGTGATTAATGTTACTCGTCTCATTTTAATTACGGTTAAAGGTTTATGTAAGTGGAGTGCGGGATTAAAAGCTGGAAACGTTCAAAACCGCACGGAACCAATTCGTTTATTCTTTGTGTCATTCTATCTTTTTCGTTTGTCATACAATTGTGTTAAACCGGTGTCAAATGACTTTGCACTCACAAATTCAAGTTGTTGTTCAGGTCTATCGTCTTTGAATAATCTTGTCCCGTCACCAGGCAAAATCGGTATAACTGAGATTATGGATTCGTCTATCAAGTCGTGCTTTAAAAAGTTCATTTTCGGTCTTCATATTGTAGGATTCTTTGGTGCATCAGAGTTAACAAGCTCTTACGGTTTTTCGAGGGATGGGGTTTCGGGAAGGGGGAAGGGGGATGATTCGGAGGGAACAATTTGAAATGGCAAACCGAAGAGATGCCTGTTTGCATGATGAAAACTGGTTTTCGCTCTTAAACCAATTATGAAACCCACAATTCGTCTTCTTTGACAATCTTCCAGGTGTCATCAATTTTAGAAACGTAAACAATAATCCCAAATCCGCACAGTCTTCCACAATAATAACTCATGTAAAAGCATGCTTTGTCTGCCCTATCGTTGATTGCCATTCTTGAAATATGAATCTGAGCAATGGTTTCAAATTCACCTTTCACTTTATCTTTATTTGAAATGTACTCAAACTCATATGCGCCCCGATTTTTGATTAAACTCAGATTCAGTGCTTTTTCATCTCTATCGACTGAAATTAGTGAAGTCACTAGACTTCCAAATTCACTGTCCTCTTGTAAACCTTTTCGTAATCTCTCCGCGGACCTGTTATTTTTGAAATTTATCAGGGAGTCATTCATGAAGACAAATTTCCTCCTCGATATAAACTCTTCCTTCCGTTTGGCAAATTGTTTAAGGTATTTTTTATGATTAGCGCTATCCCGCTTTGTCGCACCCGGAACCGGAGGCGGTGGCGGCGGGAAAAGGCCTAAAGGCTCCTTCCCAATTATGTCGAGAAAAACAGCATTAATTATTTCATGTTCAACATCCGGATCACCATCAAACCGGGTTGGATGAATTGAAACGGAAAGCAACAATATGATTATGGAGATTATTTTCACTTTGCTAGTCATTAGGTCTCATACAAGTTAAGGAAATCTTTTGGGGTTTCCAGGGATGGGGTTTCGGGAAAGGGAGCGGTTTCGGTTGGTAACGGTAAATTGTATGAGTAGTGGCAGAATGCGAAGTGGTTTCTTGTCGCACCGTTACGCAATTGATGCGGGCGACAAATCTTAATTTCATTACAATACGGCAATTATTTATGAGCGCGTGTTGTAGGCAATATTATTTCAACTTTTGTTTCTTCGCTTTTTTTGAACGCTTTTTATCTTTAAAATCGCTTACTTTCAAACTCTTATCCCAAACTACTTTCATTTGATGCATTTCTTCTATCTGTTGCATATAAGAATTAATAGGTTTCAATCCCACAGAAGTTCTTAGTTCATCAACTTTTTCAGGACTTTCAATGGGCCAGATATAAAGCACATTTTTACTTTTAGACGCATCTTTACCTGTCACATAATATACTATATCACCTTTTGTTTGAGTTCCATACTTCTGCGGTTTATTTGCGCTCATTAATATTCGATCTTCAAGAGTTGCAGCGTCAGATTTCGAAATAATTCCTTGATTAGCCTTTTCTTTTACCATTTTAAAATATTTTTCCGAATAGGATTTGCCGCCATGATCAATTACTAGGAAAATGGCTGTATTTGCACTATCTGAAAGATTGTCCGGCCAGCCATAATTGTCTAATAAATTTGCTACATACATTTGATTATTAGTGTCTATTGAGTCCATTTCATTTTTGATTGAAATCAGCTCTATCGATGGTTTTTGCATTGCTTCAATGAGTTTATGTCGAATTTGCTGATCATCATTGCGAATTTTGCACAATTCAATGTCGATTTTCTTTAAATCATACGATTGAGCAAACAGATTACTTATGCTAAAAGGCAATAAATTTACTGATAGAATTAATAAGTATTTATATAGATGTTTCATCTGTAAAAATTATTTATTTCAGGTTTTATTTATAAACGGGCATATTGCCTGCAACCAGTTTAAATGTGTACTAAACCTACCCTATATCTCCAATGCCGGATGATATATGTCCTTTTATGTTGAGCTGCTAAACCATACGGGTGGCTCCTCCCCGCTAACGGGAAGCTGTTCTGCTAAGTCACAAGGCCGAAGAGGATTGGTCGAATTTTCTGTGTTCATGTTGTTGGTTGTTAGGTTCGTCACAAGTTAACAAAATCTTTCGGGTTTCATTTCTCGTTTGGAGAGAAATTCAGCTGGGGCAATGGTTGGCGGTTTACTTCTCGCGCCGGAGTATCGCTTCGTGGGAATTGGAGTGTGTTGGATTGTTTCGAAAACAGATTCTTATGCGGTTTGGTAACGTGTTTCGCATATCGAAAGTAGCGGTATTCGGTGCTACATTCCTGTCTATTGTTCGAATTTTTCCGCCTTCCGGAAAAACCCGAACTCCACCGACCAAGCTATTTTCTATAGGCGCTGTTAGCAAACGTTACTTTGTCAATCGTCTTGTTAAAGCTATTCATATTTAATCCTGATGTTTGTTGGAACTCCTCTTACACCCGATTTATTAATACAAGTTGCAGTAATACTATTAACTCCGGTTTCTAGTACAATATCAAGTTTGTTCTTAACAGTTAATGTTTGTTCGTTAAATGTTACTTCGTATTTTTCAAAGTCAATCATATTATTGTCAAAGCTCAATGTTAGCTTAGGTTTTGCAGCGAATAAAGGCATATTGTTATTGAAGTCTTCTACAGATTTAATAACACATTTTTTAAGTTCATTACTGGTTCTTTCATATTCTTCTTTTGTAAAGTCAATAATAATCATTGTTTGATTTATATTATAATACAGTTCTTTGTAATTATCAGTAAACACAGTTTTCCCCCAAGGCAAAGACTGGAATGTCAAATATTCATTTTTCCCTTCTAACATTAATGCCAACTCATACTGCAAAGAATCGTCCGTCTGCCTGATGCTTATATACCCCAGGTAATTCGTTAAAAAATCTAAATATCCATCTTTCGATATGTTCTTCGTCGCATTTCCACTTCTAACCTTTACTTCTTGCAAGTAACCACCTTCCCTGGCCTTGAAAATCTCATATATGTTTAATGCAATTCCATTATAAGTAAGATAAACATTAAACTGAGGATCAAGAAATATCCATTTCTTTAATTCGTTCGACCATGCTTCGACGGCGACATGTCCCATTTCAGCACCCCCATATGCTGAATTACTGTTTTTCAAGCTTACAACACGAGATGTATGACCACATGCCAATAACACATCATTTAGAACCCTTGCATACTCGACACATCTGTATTTTTCACCATTTTTTGCATTTTGCAGTATCTCGTATGATGATAATGAATCTCCTGTTTTCCAACCATTGTGCTCCCATTGATTGCTGACCCAGTTCATCATATCAAAGAAAAAAGCAGATTCGGTACTAATATTTGCTGTAACATTCGATTCCATCATAGCATAGTCCTTCAGCTTCATGTACTCTTCTGATTTTTCAGGACTTACAGAAACGGTATTGTAAATTCTTTTGTTGAGTATGGGATTGTCAGATTCTACTATTTCAATTTTCTTAAAACTTTGTTGTCCAAGCAGGAACTGATATGATACTATTAAAGGCAGTAAAATAAATAGTCGTTTCATTTCTTATTAATCTTTATAATCATTTGTTTTATAATACAAATGCATCATTATTCGCAACATTAATATACCTGTTAGACCATTACCTTTGTTAAAAGGTTACACATCAATCGAAGAATTTAAATGTTTGCTAACTAGTATGTATCATATAGGGTTGTTATTTCTCTTGTAACAAATTTTCAGGTGTTGTTACACCGACAAAATCAGGGGTATAACAACACCTGGTATGTTGAGTTGCCGAAAACCACATGGGTTGCTGCTCCCCTATACAAATGGGAAGCTGTTCTGCTACGTCACAAGCCCGATGATGAGTGGTCGAGTTTTTCTTTTCTCATTTCACTGGTTGTTAGGACACTCATAAGTTACCAAAATCTTTTCAGTTTCATTTTTCGTTTGGAGAGAAATTCAGCTGGGGCAATGGTTGGCGGTTTACTTTTCGCGCCGGTGTGGCGCCTGGCGGGCATTGGAGTGTGTTGGATTGTTTCGAAAACAGTTTCTTATGCGGTTTGGTAACGGTTGGTACATGTTGTCGGGGCGTTCCGATACTTCGGAATCGGGGAGCGTTCCTGTCCGAAGGACACGGAACTGCGATGCGAGAATCCGCAGTTGGCGTACCACCAAACCCCGCCCTGCAATATGTACCGTGTTGTGCCGTCGTAGTTCATTTTATTTTTTCACTTAATAAATCAATCAAGTCTTTTCTTTTAGTTGAGTCAGGATAAGTAAGAGCAATATTCAAATAAAAATCTTTCTCTTTTCGTGTCATATAATCCTGATATATTATTCCTTTTTCGGTTTGAAATTCAGTATGAAATGAGATATAGTTTTTACCTGAAATAACTATCGTGTCAAATCCGCTTGAAAATTTCATTGGTAATTGATATCTAATCATTTCTTGTTTTGTCCTTTTTAAATAGTCCAACTCTGATGAATATTCATTCTTATTTGCAGGTTTCTCCGCATTCAAGATTATTGTCTGTCTTGCAAAAGTCGAATCAGCGATTGATTTATCCGAAAACATTAACAAATTCAATAAAACATTGTCAGATTCTTCAACGGTCTCTTTGGTTTGATTGTAATCCTTTCCCTTTTCAGAAAATGCATCGTAATATTCTCTGGGGTATACATACCAATCATTCGGAATAGTCAAGTTTATACTAAAATAGTCATTTGTGTAAATTGAATCAGTTAATGTTCCAATAGAATATTTCTCATTAGTTGACTGATTTCCATTTTGGCATGAAGTCAATAAAACGATAATTATTAGTCCAAAAAATCCTTTAATCTTAAGTTTCATTTTAGTAGGTCTCTTTTTTGCTATGCCGTACAACGGTCACTTGTAAGTTGTCGTTGCGGATTTCGAAGAGCGTCAGTGTCCGATAGAACATGACGGTCAAGAAAGGAGCAGAGACAACGCACACCACTGCACCCGCAATGCAATTTGCAATTTGTTGGCGGCAGTTGTTTATGTTCATTCCTCATGATTAGATTTGAAAATACCTATTTCTCTTTTTGAGTCTTCATCATTTATCACAATGAAGTCAGTCAAATTTTTGTCAATTGCGGTATGAACCAGATTGTCTGTAAATATTTTTGTAAAAACATCTTGTGTGATAGAACAAAGTCGGTTGACATTCAAAATAACATGGTCGCTCTCAATGTAAAATAGTTCAGTCCGAGAGTCGAGACTTGAATCATAGGTTATCCCAATCTTTTGTCCTTTTGGGAAAAATCCATGCATTAATCCGTTTCGATAAATAGACCGAAGAAGTTTTAGCTCATTGTCACTAATAGGGGTTGAAGCATAGTCAAAGAACAGTTTGGCACTATTATAAAAATCTCTTCGATAACCAGTCGGATTAATTAATGACCCCAATATTTCAATGCTGGATAAGCACGTCATTGCTAGGGGAATACTACATCGTGATGGCTGTTCTCCATATGTGTAAAAAATGGTAGTGTCAGGATTCAGTGTTGTTTTTAATTGATTCCTGTCATATAGACCATTTCTAACACCCTCAAGATATTCGTTCTCTCCATTGCTTGCTATCAATAGAAGATTTGAGATATCCTTTTGTACGGTTTCAATAAAAAACGCAAGGTATTGTCTTACTTCATGATTTATAGATGTCATGTCCTTTATTTTTTAATAAGTTGTCAAATTCAACGAAACGAATTCCACAATTGCCGCCAACGGTCACTTGTATATGGTCGGGCGGGATTTCTGGAAGAAATCGTGTCAGACCCGCAGGAGGTGGCAACACTGGTTTGACTTGTCAAACCGAGATAAAACCCGCCTGCCATATGACAAATTGTTATAAGCCGTTTTTTATTCATTCGTTATTAGCTTTCGTATTTTATCTTTCACGGTCAAATTTGTAATCACCTTGTCAAATATTTTCATTGACTCGTCTGTTTGTCCAATTTTTGCAAGGAGAAACATTAAAACATATTGAGGATTCGGATGATGAAATCTATAATATGCTTTCTGACTGTTTATCTGATTATTCGCAATTTCAATCAAACCTGTCAGACTATCGCAGCTTAAAAACCATTTTTGAATTTTGTCCTGATTTTTTAAGAACAGATTTTTAAGCGATTTTTCGAATGTTATTTTTCCCCAATGAGATGCAACTCCATCTGTCATTTTCTTACCATCAAAAGAATTTGCATATTCTTCGGTAGAGTCAAATAGATGCAATGAAATTGATTTCTCAGTTCTATTCCATTTTAAAGAATTTGCTGAAATCATAGGTACAAAGTCAAGGCAAACTCCCCAAATTAATGTTCCATGTTCTCCTTTTAAATTTTCATATTTCACAATTTTTCTAATTCCATTTTGCCAGTCTGTGAACCACAAATATTCGCCATTTGATTTAAATCCATAATCCGTTAGCGAGGGAGTCAATATTGAATTTAAAATCTCGATTTTAGTATTTGTATCAACCAAATTCATATTCGATAATGTCGTGATATTTGCGTTTTTCAAAATGGCTTATAACTAGTTTATATGTGTACTAAAACTACTCAATATCTCTATTAAGGGAGTGTTATGTGTACCTTTTGTGTTGAATTGTCAAAAACAATATGAGTTGCTGCTCCCCCATCCAAATGGGAAGCTGTTCTGCTAAGTCACAAGCCCGAAGATGAATGGTCGAATTTACTGTCTTCATTTTGTTGGATTTATGGTGCATCCAAGTTAACAAAATCTTTTCAGTTTTGGGTGGATGGGGTTTCGGGCTGGTGAGGTGGTTGGAGATTTGGGAAAAGGGATGGGTACCTGTTTATTCAAACAGTGGTACCACGTCTTCTATCACCATCGGGACTTTTTGATGGGCCATGCCATTTTCTTCATTGTAATCGGACGACGTAGCTACGACCACCATGTTCAGGTCTCTGATGACCATGATGTACTGTCCGCCATAGCCCAGCGCCAGGAACATATCGTGTTCGTCGCGGCTGCCATGCACCGGATGCTTCCACCACGAGCGGTTGCTTTTCGACCGGCACCACCACTGGTAGCCGTAGTCGAAGAAGGGACTCTCGGCAACATGGGGTTGGGTCGACTCGGCAATCCATTCCTTCGGGACGATTTGTTCGCCATTCCAATTACCGTTATTTAAAACCAGCAAACCAATTTTAGCCATATCTCCCGGAAGCATACGCAGGTCGCTTGCGCAGCGCACCACACCATTTTCTCTTTCCCATTCAAAATTTGAAATACCCAGCTTGTTGAACAGCACCTCTTGGGCCAATTCATCCGCCTGCTTGTTTTCCAGCGAGTAGATGATATCGCCCATCAGATTGGTACAATTACCATTGTATTTGAATTTCTCCCCCGGAGCGGATACCATGGGCAGACTGAGTATTTTTTGCGCCTCTTCGTCAGGACTGTGTGCATCAAAGTCATCCTCGTCCGTAAATCCGGGCGTCATGGTTAAAACATGTTTCAGTGTGATCTTCTCTTTCTCCGGTGTTTTTAATGAATCATACTGCGGAAAGAAACTAAAAACCGGCTGGTCCACATCCATTTTGTTGTGCCGATTCAGTGCTATTCCCAGCAGCAATGAAGTGACACTCTTTGTGCAGGAGTGGATGGGGTGAAGATGGGTCCGGTTGTAGCCGTAAAAATATTCCTCCAGCACCAGTTTCCGATCTTTCAGCACCAAGATGGATTCCAGACGGCCGAACTTCTGCTTGATGATTCTTTCCATCAACCGGTAAAAGGCCGTGGTATCTTTTACATAGTCAAGCAATGAAGCAGTCTGCAGGTAACGATCCAGTTGTTCGGGCTGGTGATATTGATACACCATGCTTCCATGCACATCGGCAGGACGGGGAAAGAACAGCCTGTTTTCATCGGTCTGCTCATCGCGAACGAAATCGAGTTTATTCTCATGAACCCGGTTTGTTGTATCGCCCCAGGCATCGGAATAAGCGACTCCGGTAATCGTCTTCCTATCCTTACCGACGACTCCCCGGTAAACCGCTCCTTCGTTGTAAACAATCTCCAGCTGACGGGTACTGTCGGTATAGGTCACGCTCTTGATGGGCCAATCATCATAAAACCGTTTATCCCACAGGAAACACCCTTGTACCTTCAGGTCACCATACGCCTCTCCGCTGATTCTGATAACCGGTTCCAGAGTGCCGTTGGGAAACTTCAGGGCTGTCTCCGGTGTGACCCGCCACAGTCCGTCGATGGAAACGTAGTGCTTATTGTGTACCGGCTGAGCTTGTTTTGCTTCCGGGCGTCCGGTTGGTTGGCAACCGGTAAGAAAAATGAAAACCCCAATGGCGATGAAAACACAGGTTGCTTTGTTCATGATACGAGTTGTTTTAACAGGTAAGGCTTGTCTTCCGTCGTACATACAGCATGATAACTGATCCGTTCTTTCGTTCGCATTTCACTGGCTGTTAGGTTACAACAAGTTAACGAAATTTCTCCGGCTTTCCGATGGATGGGGTTTCGGAGCGGTGAGATGGTCAAAAGGACAACAAAGGAAATAGTTTCAATGTGGCTACACCACCATTGCGCTCGAAACAGCGAATGTATTTCAATCATGTCCGTCACACGATCGCTATCTCACACACGTTTCCCTACCTGGGGCTCACACCCCGGGCTAATAAGATTTCATCCCTCCGGGATTTAACTCAGATATATGAGGCGCAGGTTATTTATGTTTTGTGTTCGACAATGCTAAGTCCTCCACTTCGCCGGTAGGCGAAAAGTGCGTGAGCCCGTCAAAGTCGCCCGGGCAGGAGAAGGCGGGAGCGGTTTTTTTAGGGGATTCAGGTCGTGGGCCGGAAAGAAAAAACCGTGACGCGGGCAGAAGGATCACTTTGACTTGTTCTTTTCGTTCTTTTGGAACAAGCCAAAAGGACAAAGTGGTTTCTACTATTCGGCTTCGATGGACGTATCCTCTTTGTTTCCTTAGTGGTAAAAAATAGTAACCGCACCCCGACAGTTATCAGGGTGAACACGGAACGGTGTTCCTTAATAGATACCGGGAAACAACCGGTAACGCACGCGGCGTGCATAATCGCGGTACCCCGGCAATTCTTCCTGTAACGTCTGGTCTTCCAGCCGGGTCCTTATCACGGCAATGATCAGGGCGACTATCACCGGAATGATGGTCCAGGCGGACCCCAGCGCCAGTACAATGCCGGGCAGCGCCAACATATTCCCGGCATACCCCGGATGCCGCACGATCCGGTACGGACCGCTGTCACAAACCTGGTGTCCCCGGTCGGTCTGAATACGTACCATGGTTGAAAAGAAGCGGTTTTCGACCATCGCCCATCCCCCGAATGCGTATCCAAGTGCTACGAAGAGGAAGCCGACGATATTGAGCCATATCGGAAACTGGGGTGACCACTCCAGGCGGTGATCGAGCCCCGCCACAATGTATAAGGGGAACGATATGCTCAGTATCATTAATGGAGCCAATACTTTGTCCCACGATTTCACATCCTGGTCTTTTCCAAATTTGCCCCGTTCGGCCAGTAATCCCGGATGCCTCTTTTCGGCCCACAACCGCGGACCGATGGCCGCTACCGTGATCAGCGCTGAATACAACCATCCCTGCCACCAACCCAAATCCCAGGCGCTTAACATGAGCACCAGCGGTACCAGGAGATACGTAATGATTAATCCAGCCAAATATTTGGTGCTTACTGATTGAGGTGCCTTTTGATCAACCTTCTTCGATGCCATAGCGATTCCTCCTTATTCAATGGTGTGTCTTTGCAATCCAGACAGAACGATGATTGGTCCGTTTTCCGTTCTCATTTCGCTGGTTGTTAGGACACTCATAAGTTACCAAAATCTTTTCAATTTTGGGTGGATGGGGGTCCGGGCTGGTAGGATGGTTGGAAATTTGGGGAAGGAACAACTTGAATTAGCAGAACCGGAAGCACGGGCCGAACGCTTAATTGTTGGCATCAGTCTACCTACCGATGCGTTTTATTCAATAGTTCGTTCAACCCTAAAAAGCCGAGCCACAACTTTTGTTGAAGATCAGTTTTACCCGACTCATGAATTAATCGCAATTGTTTACTATTGGTACTTGCATGAATTCCGGCAAACTCCAGGTATTTGCTTAATGGAACTTCGTCTGTTCCATTTATATAGGCATTCATAAATCCAGTGAAATCTGTATGAGCAAGTAAATTGGCTTGATTTAGTATGTCCTGGTTGCCAATTAAGGTATCGGTTCCTGCTGTTTCTTTGTAGAAAAACTGCATCAGGTTATCTAAACTGCGAGCATTCTCTGTGTTATGCCTAATTTGCATATCGACACAGATTCCGGCAAACAGACCACCTCCATAAACAAGTCCCCAATGGTTATCCTTATCAAAACCCTTATTGGTTATACCGTTTGCTACTTGTTGGGTTTTATTGATTTCTATTTATCTATCCATTTTTTAAATTCTCTTACTTTGTCTTTACTCACGATTAAATCATAAATAGGTTTATCACTATTCAATTTAATTTTTAATCTGCTTGATGAATAGCTATGTATATCATCTATTTCATTTATATTAACAATGCAATTTCTATTGATTCTGAAAAACTTATCCGGATCAATTTTTTCCTGTAAATTATCGAGAGAATAGTCAATCGCATAATCTTTATCTGCCAATGTTCTTAGAAATGTAGCTCGTTCCATTATGTAAAAACAAGCAATCTCTTTGTCTGGAATTGATTTATAATTTTCTCCCACTCTTATCAGAAAACGGTTTTTATACCCCTTATTCAATTCATTCAGTAATTGCCTGATCACTTCATTATTTTTTGAAGCATTGTAATGAATTGATTTAAACTTTTCGATAGCTCTACGCAAATTGCTTTCTTCAATGGGTTTTAACAAGTAATCTACACTATTCACTTTAAATGCCGAGAGCATATATTCATCGTAAGCTGTGGTGAAAATAACAGGTATATCAATTTTCATCGTTTCAAACAATTCAAAGCAGAGCCCGTCATCTAGTTGAATATCCATAAATATTAAGTCAGGATTAGGATGGCTCTGAAACCAGTTGATTGTCGATTCAACGGTTTGAGTAATTCCGATAATATTTATATCGGTATCAATTTTCTTTAAAAGACCTACAAGACCTTCAACTGCTGGATTCTCGTTTTCTGTTATTAAAACATTCATATTATTAAAGGGACTTTAACCATAAAATACTCTTCTGATTTTGAAATAATAATTTCTTTGCCCGTTACCAGTCGTATTCGTTCATTCAGATTTTTAAGCCCGATTTTTGTTGAAGCAATTTGAGTGGCCATTTTCTGTATGTTATTATTAACCACAATATACCCGTTTTCCAGATAAATATGAATTATCAATGGTTTGTCAACAGTAGCCATATTGTGTTTTATGGCATTCTCAACCAAAAGCTGCAGTGACACTGGTAATATTTCATGCACATATTCATTCTCTTTGATATCAATATGAAGGGCTATCTTTCCTTCATTTCTTATTTGATGCATATAAAAATAATCCCTTATAAAATCTATTTCCTCTTTCAGCGGGATTTTTGTCCTGGCTGAATTATCAAGAATATACCTGTAAATGATGGATAACTTTGCAGTAAATTGTCCGGCTATTTCAACCTCATTGTTGATTAAAGAAGAGAGTGTATTCAGACTATTAAAAAGAAAATGCGGATTGACCTGATTCTTCAATGTTTCATTTTGAAATATCAAATTTTGCTCTCTCAACTCAAACTCTCTTTTCATGGATTGTTGCCAGGGTACAAAAAAGAATACAGGTATCATAAATAAAAACCCGGTTGCGGCAGTTTTTAAAGTGCCTATTATACTTCCTAAAAACCATGTTAAGGGTGGAATATCATATCCATTGACCAGGTGGAAGAAATATAAATATACTACCACGCTAAAGGTTGCTATTGCGACAGCAACTATATAAAACAACGCTAAACGAAAAAGATATATCCGTGTAACATCTTTCCTTGTTATATCTTTTTTTTCAGAACTAAAATTTAGTATTAAAATTTTCTGAGATATGAAGTAAAGGATTTCCATCAGTATATACATTATTATCAATGTACTGAGAAGGAAATTCGTATTCAGCTGAGCCTTGATTATTAATCCCCAAATAGGTGTAACGACAACACAAAAAAGCAAGAATTTTATGTGTTTGGCGATTCTTTTAGGCAAGTATAAATCTTTAAATCCTCGTGTTTTCATATTTTTAAATTTTGGTAAAATTTTTCTTGAATCAAAGTAAATTCAATAAACTACCGATTAAAAATAAGAATTGCTGAATCGCCTAATCTTATTGCTCAACAGGAAGATAGTCCTGTTGAATCAAAATATATTTACCTATTATTCTGTCTTGAGTAACGAAGCTGCCTGAACCTTGCAGGCAACGGTCACTTGTATGTGGTCGGGCTCTCACCTGCCTGATTACAATTTATGGGTCTTTAATTAGAAGTCAATTTTTCTCCATACTAATTTATGTTTGTTTGAACCAATAAAATCAGTGCTTAAGGTCAGTTTATCTTCGTTGAACTCAAATTTTCTGATTTGATTTTGACCAACCCAATTCGGGAAAGAACTTATTTTAATTTGATGGACTACTTGTTTTGAATTAAAATCCACGTCATAATTTCCCGAGTAAGCAATAAATCCTTTAAAAGCGATGACAATTTCATCTGGTTGGCCTTGAAGGGGATCCTCTGACGGAAATTGAGGTCTGTTGTTTCTCATAATCTGAACTGACATATTTCCATTCCCCTCATAAGTTATTCGTCCTATTGCGTCTTTGCCAAAAGGTGATTCTATTCTTCCATCTTTTGACTCAATCGTCCATTCCTGCAATTCCCAGGAACCAACAAATTTTTGGTTTTTCATTTTGATATCGTCCATATTTTCGACCGTATTGATTAAATCCGCTTCATCATATTGAGTTGTGTTTCTTATCATAACCTATAACTGCCGTTTATCGACCTGATAATTACCCACCCGGCATGGGATGTATAGGGTACCTTTTCAGTTGAGTTATGGAAACCCCTGGTGGCTGCTTCTCCCACCTGCAAATGGGAGACTCTTCTTTCGTCTTACAGACAGCATGATGATCGGTCAGTTTTTCGTTCTCATTCCACTGGTTGTTAAGACATAACTAAGTTACCGAAATCTTTCGGTTTTTGGGAAGGGCCGGTGAGAAGGTTGGAGATTTGGGGAAGAAGTGGCCTAAGTTAGCAAAGAGGGAAACAGCTGTCGGGCATATGACAACTTGTTATGCGTAGGCTTCTATCCTATCACAGAAATTCCCATGGAGATTTGTCATCGCGGATATGCCCTGGTCTGGGAAAAATTATCGTTCCTCTTTCGTACCATCCGAATAGATGGCAAAACGTTTTGCATCGGCACCATGGGTTACTTCCTCCTGCGGCCAGGGCCAACCACCAAATTGTGTTTGCCGGTACTCCGAAAAAGCCTCCTCAATCTCTTGTTGGGCATTCATCACAAAAGGTCCGTACTGAACCACCGGTTCATGTATAGGACGTCCCTGCAATAGTAAGGCAGAACAGGCTTCATCACCAGCAACCATGCTTACCTGCTGGTCGGCTTTTACATCTGCCGAATGGTAGGCCGGCAGGTCTGTATCATTCAACTGAAGCTGGTCGCCTTTATAAAAATACAACCGCCTGTTCACCCCGGGTGAAGCAGCGGACAACTCAAACGTCGCATTCGGTTCCATGTGTATCACCCAGATGGCCACCTCATTTTCGGCTTTCGAAGCCCAGGAATCCGGCGGAGGAACCGGAGCTGACAGGGTGTCTATTTGACCGGCAATCAATTCAATGGTTGTCTTTCGGTTTTGCGCGTCAACCGTTTCGTAACGAGAAATATCCTCGTTCCAGAACATCTTATAGTGGGGTTCCACCATTTTGCTGACACGCGGTAAATTCAACCAAATCTGGAAAAGCTCCATGGGATTACCTGCATCCTGATTCACCAACGGAAACATTTCAGCGTGCATCAATCCTTTGCCGGCCGTCATCCACTGCACATCGCCATTGCCATAGCGGCCGGCCGCTCCCATCGAATCGCTGTGATCGACCCAACCTTTGCGAACCACCGTTACCGTTTCGAACCCCCGGTGCGGATGCGGCGGGAAACCGGGTACTCTCTGTCCATGGTACATGCGCCAACCATCTTTCACCTGGAAATCCTGGCCCATATTTCTTCCCACTAATTCCTTTTCGTCTGGGCCTAAATTGGCATTTCCTTTTGGAAAGAAATCTTCGTGATGTACACAAAACAAGAATGGGTCGAGGGCTTCCCACTGAAAACCCAACGGTTTTATATTAAAAACTGATTCGTTCATTGTTTCTCCCGTGTTGATGTGATAAAGTTGAAACAATGAAACCAGGGCTAGGTTTATTATTGCACCTATTTTAATAATAAAATTTAAAACCAGGTTTGTTTTTTGTATTCTACATATTCGTCCCCAAACTTCTCTATCAGAACTTTCTCTTCCTTTTTGATTCGTTTTACCTGTAAAACAGCGATGATTACTAAAAATATTAGTCCATAAAACACTTGAGTGAAAATGAAAAATCCCAGCACAAATGTAAATCCGAACACATATACAGGATGTCGGATTTTTTTATAGATACCGCTTTTCACCAGGTTATTTGCTTCGGCCGACACTTGAAATGAATCATCCAGCTTAATTCTGGCCATGGTGAAAAAGACCAAAGAAACAATCATCAAAATTAATCCAACATACGTATAGCTATTAACCAAAGCATGTGCCTTAAAATAGCTAGTTATAAGAAGGAAAAAACCAAAATAAACCAGTGCAAGTGTCGAATAATTGAAAATCTTATTTCTCATTTTATGTGAGTTTTAAGAGAAATGATTAAATATCCTGGTAGTCTGTCATGCTAATTCCAGAGGAAATTAAACGTCCATTTGTATGTGTTCGGGCTGTCCCGAAACATTCTCTTATCTTTACTGTCTGGTTAATCTAAACCTAACTGGTAAATAAAAGCTTCTGGAGACTTTTCTACCATCTTCCATTCCGGGTTCCCATTTGGGCATTCCCTTAACTACTTTAACAGCTTCGGCGTCCATTTCTTTGTTTATGCCTTTAACAACTTTTACGTGTGAAACATTTCCGTCTTTCCCCACAACAAAGTGCACGTATACCCATCCTTCAATTCCTTTCTTTTGTGATTTCCTTGGGTATTTAAGTTTTGCTCCCAGGTATTGGACAAGGCCATCAGTTCCGCCGGGAAACTTTGGTTTGATTTCAAAGTCATAATATTCTGTTTCTCTTCCGTCAAAGTTCCAAACTTTTCCTTTAATTAGTTTTCCATTCTCAAAATAGTCGTGTCTTTTAAGTTGCCCATTTTCCCAATAAGTCAACACTTGTCCATTCAATTTTCCGTTTTTATAATCTACGTTCATCCGGATTTGTCCATTCTTGTACCATTCTTTTCTTTTACCATCTAATCTTCTTTTGCAATAGGGATTGTAGTTTCTCTCAGATTCAATTTGTCCTGACTTAAAGTATACTTTTACAACAACTTTATTTGTATCGGTTTGATCTCGTTCTAAAATCTCATACCTGTCACATGATTTCAAAGAATTTACTCTATCGCCATTATTGGCGTAGTAGGTAGTATCTTGACCAAATACTGCTAAAGTCAAAATGCTCATTAAAATTGTCAAAATTGTTTTCATCGTTTCCTTTTTGAATAATTGCCAACTAGTATATAGCAATACGGTTGCCATTTTTCTGATCTGGTTGACATTTTGTTATACGCATAGAAATACCTATCCTGTTGAGTCGTGAAGAACATTATTGCTTGTTCATTCCTAATACAGATAGGAAACCTTTCTTATGTAATTAAAGATCGGATAATGACTGGTCGAATTTTCTGTTTTCATTTTGTTGGTCGTTATGCTGCGCCCAAGTTAACAAAATCTTTTGGGTTTCATTTTTCGTTTGGAGAGAAATTCAGCTGGGGCAATGGTTGTCAGTTTACTTCTCGCGCTGGAGTGGCGCCTGGCGGGCATTGGTGTGTGTCCGATTGTTTCGAAAACAGTTTCGTATGCTGTTTGGTAACGGAAAATTGTATGAGTAGTGGTCCCAATGCATCGGAACGTGGTAATTTTCTGTCAAGTTACAAGAAAGTTGAAACAGACTACAACCTCAGAATTTACTATTTTTCCAATTATTATTTTTTTACATTGTTATGGTACGTTTTTTTCTCATTTAATCCTAATAAATTACCAATCACGTAACTTATCCATAAGCCAGGTTTATTTAATGGATCAAAATCAACCCATGCCGATTTCATTTGTGACACTTCTGATCGCCAAAATCCGTCACTGTACCTTTTTTGAGTCAATATTCCAATCGCTTCCCTGCAATTGGGATCATTATACAAATTGTTTGATTTTAGTAGTGTCAATATTTCTATTAGATTGGATTTATAAGAGTAGGGATAAAAATTCCTTATTATCGAACTCTCTATTGGCTGATCTGTCGACAATTTTTTGAATACTTTGTGTTTCAAGATATATTCCAATCCATATCTTAGCTTTTCATCCATATTGACAGAGCTTCCAAATCGTTTTCTATATTCGGTTAGGGTTATCATTGATTTTACAACTCCGTAAAAACAGGGTGTTTTTTTCATGCAACCTCCAAAGCGTGTATATAAATCTTTGCCTGTCCATTTACATTCTACACCTCTTTCAGTACTTTGATAGTTAAGTATCCAATTTATCCCCGACTGAATTTTATCTTTGTCATTATATCCGGTTTTTAAAAGAATAGTTGTAATCATAGCGTTATGGCAGGCCAATATACCATCTCTGTCTCCTGTCAATGAAAAACCTTCAGGTGTATACGTTTTGTCGACCAAAAGATCTACCCAATCCCGGACTTTCTTTAATGAACCAATAAGAGGTATTTCCGATAATTCAGTTAATCGCCACTCATAAGCTCGAATGCCTACAAATAATTCAGGTCTTTGTTTAGGAGCAATCAAAAGCTTATTTACAAGTTCAGATTTGGTCAACATTTCTTTTGCTCTTTCAATATCAATCCGTTCTTCATTGTCATAAGCTTTTGTCAAAGTCAAAGCGGAATCTTCATTCATCGTTCATTCTTTAATGCGCCATAACGATTAGTATAAAAATAGTACCCGACTGCGTGGCACCTCCCTGTCAAGTTACAACTAAGTTGAATCGGGCTACAGCCTATGAAACTACTGTTATTTCGGCTATTATTTTCATACCGTATTAGGCGCTGGTTTTTTCTTATTATTAGTCCGTCATTCATAATAAAACCTAATAGAGCGATAGATGAAAACTCAACCGCTCTATTGTTTACTTTGTTCCTCGGACAAGAAACTATAACGTTTTCACTGGAATACATATATCCAGGACAAATCTGCATCTTGCGTCTTCCTCCGGCGAATTGTAATATAACTCATATGGGTAACCATCCCTTGGCTGATATCCACTTTCTGTAAACCATAAGCACATTGTATTCCAAGCTTTCTCAAATCCTTTCTCATCAATTTCAAAGTGACCGACAGCATATTTGCCGCCTTCTAATTTCATTTTGCCAATCTCGCCGTCAACCCTCACATCATTATCTACAGTAATACATGCACTTTGACGAACCTGTTCAATCGCAGTTATAGTAGGATCATCGTGATAAACAGTAATTGTTTTTGTTTCCGGAAAATTTAATAAACCTCGTGGCCCCGCCCATTTCATGAGCTTTTCATAAGCTTTCCCGATTTGGTTAAACTGACCTGTGTGCCTAAAGTAAACTACATTAATATCAGGCATCTCTTTAATTTCGATTTTTGTGTCCATAATTATAAAATTTGAGTGATCAAATTGATTAAAACTATCACTGCAAAGTTGCTCTTTATAATCTGGACCCATTTGATTTATCTTGCGGGTCAGTTGACCATTCTTGCTAAAATATAAACCGTCTTTTGCAAAAATTGCTTTCTCTGTTTTCCTAAATTCTTTGGCAGTCATACCAAAAAATTTACGAAATGTTCGGCTAAAATGAGCAATACTACCAAACCCACAATTATAAGCCACTTCGCTTATTGAAACATTTTCCTCATTTATAAGTTGTTGTGCTGCTTTTTCAATTCGTTTTCGTTGAATAAAAGCATTTATTGTTTCATTTGTTAAAATTGAGAAAATACGGTGAAAATGAAACGGTGAAAAACAAGCAATTTGAGCAATTTTATCAAGTGTAATATCATCGTTTAAATGCTTCTCAATATAGTCAATCACTCTATTTATTCTTGCTGTGTATTCTTGTCTGCTTTTGTCCTTTATATTCATCTCCAAAGATATTGATTGTCAGAACTTAAACTCATTCGCAACGGTCACTTGTAAGTTGTCGTTGCGTTCCTATACTTCAGCCCCGAATTTTCGGGGAAGAGCGTCAGTGTCCGCCAGAACATGACAGTCAAGAAAGGAGCAGAGACAGCGCACGCCGCAGCCCCCACAAAGCAATTTACAAATTATTGGCGGTAGTTATTCTTCTCTTTTTTCAAATCTTTTCCCATTCCACGTAAACAAGATCCTCTCTGTTTTAATCCACTTAATAAATTGATCACTTTGTGGATCAACCTCGTATTCAACACCATTCGTTTCTTTTGGCTTCAAATTGTAGCTTGTGCTCAGCGTAATCTTTTCTTCTTTCAAGCTGTCGGGGAGGTTGTCTTTCAAAAACGCTCTTGTTTTTAAATTTTCGGGAAGCCCAAGATTCTCATTTTGTTTTAGCGTTCCATTCTCATAGTCAAATGTGAGCAGAGAATCCTGGTCATATGCTCTTTCTGCTCCACCGTATTTTGAGTAGACAACAACAAAAGAACCGTCAGCCTTTTGAAATCTCCTTAATTCAATGACGATAAATCCACTTTGTCCGGTAGTATAGTAATAATCCAGTCTTATGTAGTCTTTTCCGGCTGAGTAATCAACTTTCTCCGTCTCATCACTGTCACCGCCTGGAATCGTGTAGGTTTCTTGCTCTATTAATGAGTCCTTAGCTTCAGTTGTCAATTCGCCAGTGTAATTCAATGGCAGAGCTTTGAAAATTTCCTGAATTGTCTGTCCGAAAGACAAATTTGTCAATGAAAAGGTTATCAATATGATTAATGTTACTCGTCTCATTTTAATTACGGTTAAAGGTTTATGTAAGTGGAGTAAGGGATTAAAAGCTGGAAACTTTCAAAACCGCACGAAGCCTGGTCGTTTATTCATAATTTCATTTTTCCCGTCAAGCCGTCAGATTTTCCGTCTTCATTTTTTGGATTTTTGGGCGCAACCAAATTAACAAAATATTTCCAGTGCCCGGATGGGTGGGGTTTCGGGCTGCTGAAATGGTTGAAGATTTGGGGAAAGGGGGTGACAGGACTCAGAAGCAACAAGTGTTAGTCTTTGCTATTTCAAAAAAGCATCAAAGTTTTTAGTTGGTCTAAAGTTCAACTCTTTCTTAGCCTTTTCGATGGAGTAAACTCTGTCTATTTTATCTAAAAACTCCCAGTTCTTATCAGCATAAATCTGTTCGATGTCAGGATAGTACTTCGTCATTACTTTTCGGGGGTTCGTATATAAATCGACTAAGTCTTCCTTCTGAAAAGGACTTTCATTTGAAATATTGTAAATCTGAAACGAATCGAAACGCTTTTCCAATGCCAGCAAGTGTCCCATGGCACCGTCTTCTTCATCAAGTCCTCTGTAAATTCTGTGATTGGCTTTTGTGTTCTCGTCTTCCGGTAAGAATCTGGATACTCTTAAAACGGTCGTTTCAATTTTCTCCTTCTCAAAATAGTCTTTGCAAAGCAATTCACACGTCAATTTGGTTATGTCGTATATATCCCTCGGTTGGGGCGTTAAACCTTCATCAACCCAAACTGCTTGTTTTTCGTTAACCATTGCTGTTCCGTAAATTGATGTCGTGCTTGTGTATAGGAATTTTTTAATCCCATTAACAACACAAGCCGACAACAAATTAAGCGTTCCAGTGATATTTGTTTCGATAAACTCTTCGCGGGGATAATTCAAGTCAGTGTGTTTGCCATGTAATGCCGCCGTATGAATGATGGCATCATAACCTTTGGTTACATCTTCCATTAATTTTCCATCCCGAATATCAAATAGACCATCTGTTGTTTCAGATGGAATTAAATCGATTCCTAAAACTTCGTAATCTTGCTCTCTTAATTTCCTGACTATCTCTTTTCCGAGTTTTCCGGATGAACCTGTAACGACTACTTTTTTCATTTTCTGACCTAAGTTTGTGATGTATTTATATTGATGACTAAAGAATTAGCCTATGTTTCTTCAAAAACAGAGCAATGATTAACATTACTATTGACAATTGCCCTTCCGTACGGCCCTGCTGCCGTAAATACTTTTGTTGACCTAAAGTAATGAATATGCTTTATTAGCTACTGTTTCAACAGCATCTCCCGTATCTGCGCCGAGTAATTCCGGGAAACCGGCAATTTGTAGCTGCCGATTCCCAATTGATTGCCTTCCAGCGAGGTGACTTTGTCAATATTCACCACAAACGATTTATGAATCTGAACAAAGTTTCGTGGTGGTAATTTTTCAATGAATGCGCTCAATTTATAATGGGCAATAAATTTATTATCTGCTGTTTGTATCGAGATATAATTTTCCATTCCTTCAATGAAAAGAATATCCTCAAAATTCACCTTCTCGTACTTCTGGCTTGTTTTGACGAAAGTAGAACCGGGTTGTGCCTGATCCCTGTTTTCCTTTTCAAACTGGTCATAGACTTTGTTCACCGCTTTCAGAAAACGCTCGAACGAAACCGGTTTCAGCAAGTAATCGGCCACATCCAGTTCGTAACCTTTCAGGGCATATTGCTCGTAGGCACTCACAATAATGACTTTGGGCGGATGAGCAATTCCCGAAAGAAAATCAACACCGGATAGATACGGCATTTCGATGTCCAGGAAAATCAAATCGACTGCTTGCTCCTTCAACACATTCCCCAATTGAACGGCATCCTGGCATACAGCAACCAGTTCCAAAAAGCCAAGCTTTTCGATATATCCCTGCAAGCCTTTTCGGGCCATGGGCTCATCGTCGGTAATAACGCATCGTAACTTTAGCATTCTATTTTCAAATTAGCGATGAATGAATGATCGGTTTTCTTCGTCCCGAAGAAATGCTTTCCCGGATACAGCAGGTTGAGCCTCCGGTGTAAATTTTCGAGACCAATGCCGTTTGCTTTCTTTTTTTTCGTCGGCGGAGTTGGCGGAATGGCATTTTCGACCGTAAAACACAAACGGCCTTGCTGCAAACGGGCTTCAATCTTGATCCAATATTCTCCGCCGACGTATTTGTACGCATTTTCAACCAAGGGAAACAACAGCAACGGATGAATTTTCTGCTCACGTAAAGCAGGGTCGAAACTGACCGTTAACTGAAACGATTCGTTCATTCGTACTTTTTGAAATTCGATGTAATGACGAATGAAGTCGAACTCCTGCTCCAGCTTTACAGTCTGGTTGATGTCGTACAGCTGGTAACGCAACAGCTCGGATAGCAGCTCGATGGATTTTCGCGGCGCTTCGTTGTTTTCGTCAATCTGAAAATAAATGGCATTGAGCGCATTGAACAGGAAATGGGGATGAAACTGCGCTTTCAGGAATTTCAACTCGGTTTCCATTTGGGTGTTCCTGATTTGCTGCGTCAGTGTTTTTTGATCGACGTACCCCTGTAGCAAATCGCCTCCTCTGAAAATGGAATAATAAATAATAATCAGCAAGGTCATCGACACTTCGGCAATAACGAGATCGTCGGTTCCTACCGGATCGTTTGTCATATAATGAATACCGTAGAGAATCGGAATGGTGATGATCATCCCCGCCAGCATGATCAGTAGATATTCAAACACCAAATGCCGTATCGACATTTCTTTTGCCCTCTTGTTGCGTTTGACAAACTGCTGCAAAAAGTATTCAATGCCGAACGAGATAACAATAATCGATACGAATTCGATGACATTTACAGACAGCGGACGTTGCCAGAATTTTACATCCTTGGGTATATCGTTTATGATCCGAATCGTTCCCAGTACCGTAATCCCAAAAATGACCGGTGAAATCCAGAACCATTTACTGCTTTGTTTCATAAATCGCTGATTGACTATTTACAAAGATATTCGTTTGGAATCAATCCCCTTTTTGTCTTTGACCTTTTTCACATCGGCCCCTTTTTTGAAATGCCAGGTGAACGAAACGCCTAAAACCGTGTGGTCGTCAAACTCATTGGTGGTGACGTGTCCTCCGGTAATAACCCCTTTTATGCGGGTATGGTTCGAATGAAACCAATCATTCGAAAAGATGCTAAGGGTAGCCTTTCGGTGGAACAAGCTCTTTTGAATGCCGCCGGAAACCTGCCACGTTGGTAACACATCGATTTGCCCGTTCGCCATCCGGCTATTGTAAAAACCGCTCACTTCGCCCGACCATCCCCACGGCAGACTGATCCGGTTTTGCAGTCCCGCCTGAAATGACCAACCTTCATTTCTGAGTGTCGAACCGTTTTCCATCCATTGGTAATTGTCTTGTGCCAGTTGAGTATGCAGGCTTGTTTTCCACCATTTTGTCAGCGCCAACTGAGCGGCATCGCCCTGGATGCCATACGAATGATGCGACGACATATTCGTGGGCATGACCAGTACCCGTTTGGTACCGGGCTGTATAAAATACGACTTGATAATGGCCTGCGTGGTGTTGGTATAGAACAGACTGAGCTTGTACGCTTTCCGAATGGTGTACGAGAAAATGAACCGGTTGGTAAACTGAGGTTTTAACCCCGTGTTCCCCTGCTCGTAGGTGTAGCCATCGAAGACATACACAAACGGATTCAGGTCATGATAGTTGGGGCGATCGATGCGTTTGTCATACGTCAGGTTCAATGCGTTGGTGTTGGGCAATTGCCAGCTCAATAACAAATTCGGGAAGTAGTTGGTGTATGATTGGCTCACCGAACCAGCTTCAACGTTGGTATTCTCCACCCGTAAACCGAGTTCGGCCGTCCAGGGTTTCTTCTGCATTTTACCACTAACGTACAAAGCATTGATGTTTTCCCGGTAATTAAACATCGTGCTCAATCCGGGATCGGTTATCCATTGTCCGTTCTGTCTGTTTTCGTAGTTGGCACCATCGTTGATATTCACGATATCACTTTTGGCCCCGGCATCGAAACGCCATTGGTGATTGATGGGGTAAACCAGGTCTGCCCGGCCCGAGTACATCTTGATGGAGCCGTCCTTTAGCGCCTGCGAGACATCCTCCGACGACGGGCCCGACGTTCGGCTCATCACATCCTGATGAAACTGGGTTTCGTTCGCCGAATAGTAGAGTCCGTTGGCCGAAGCCGAAATTTCTTTTCCCAACGAATCGATTTGATGTTGGATGTACAGAGAAGAAGTCAGGTTCTTCCGGTTAGCATCGTTGTTGGTTAACGATTGAATGGTCGAATCGTTTGATGTTGTTAACGTGTGAAACACCGAATGGAGGGTACCGTTTTCCTTGTTGTTCGTGGAGCTTCCTCTAACCGTCATCCCCAACGTGGTTTTTGGAGTGGCATAGAAATCAACTCCCAAATTGAAATAGTGCGATCTGTTTTCCCGTTTACGGTACGAATCCTGATCGAAAAAAGTCAATGGTTCGGTCGCTGTTGCCGGGAAATCACGGGTAATGGTCAAATCAACATAGTTGCTTCCCTGATAGTAACCATACATGCCATTTGCGTTCCACTTGTTTTGCCGGTACCCAAACGCCACGTTGTTGTTGGCTCGTCCGTACTTACCCTTTTCGTAATTGGTGTTGACATTCAGGTTGTATCCGACGGCATTAGTCTTCTGCGTGGAGATATCAATAATTCCGGCATTCCCTGCCGCTTCGTATTTGGCCGACGGATGTGTAATCAGATCGATTTTCTTCAGTGAGCTGGCCGGAAGTGACATCAGGTAATTAACCAAATCGGTTCCGCTCAAATAGGAGTTTTTACCGTCGACCAGGATTTTCACTCCTGACTTTCCGTTGAGATACAACGAACCATCACTGTTGATAATCACCCCGGGTAAGTTCTTCAATACCGAATAAGCACTTCCCGAAGAAGTGGTCGGCGACAAGGACGGATAAATCGTAGTTTTCGCAGCCGTTACCTGGACATTGGGCTGTTGGGCAACAACATCGACCTGGTTGATTTGGGTGGTGTCAGGATGAAGGGTTATCTTCATTTGGCTTTCCGGAGCAACTTCCTGAGTCGCATAACCGATAAACGAAATCGTCAATGATTGGGTACCAGCAGGAATGGATAACTGAAACAATCCATTTTGGTTGCTGACGGTTCCAACGGTTGTTTCCGGTATGGAAATCGTGGCACCCGTAATGGGCTCTCCTGTTTCGTCGATAATTTTTCCCCGGATCGTTTTCGTCTCTTTGGATTTCGGTCGGGAACCGGATTCCGAAACATGTTTTATCCTTTGCTGACTGGTATTCGGGGTTGTCACCTGTCCCCACAAATGCGAAAGGCCAACACATTGAATCACTAAAGCGATTAAAATAACTCTTTTCATCCTTCTCTTTTTGAAGCAAAGGATGTTTGCCTCAAAGGAAATGCGAAATTTTTTTGACCAACTGCATCATTTTGGGGGTGAACTGCAGATTTTGGGTGTGATTGTTATGTATTGGCTTTTTGTTTGTCCTATTTTACCGTTATTGCCAATGATTCGTATATGCACCGTACAAGCTTGCAGGCTTTAAACTCATCCAACTGATATAAACTAATGAGGCTCTTGAATCTAATCTATTTCGCATAGACAGTTTTAGGCAAAGTAATTTTTAGTTCAAGTATCCGAATCTCGTTAATAAATCGATAGATGTACCAGGCAAAAAAGAATCCAGCTTATCAAATTCTTTGTCTTTGATTAGTTTCCGCACTGTCGATGCACTTATGGCCCCGAATTTGTTTTCCAGTCTTTCTATTTCTATAACAGAGATTCCTTTTTGTGGCAAAGTTTTCTTCATTATATTATGATGGGTCCGCGTTGTTCTGCAAAATGGTTCATTGCCAATAAATCTATTTCGAAGATCTAAAGCAGGAGCAATATAATTGACGAATATTTCAAAATCATAAGCCACATTCATAGCGGGATTGAACCCTTCTTCTTTACTGAAATAATCAGGAAAGGTCATTGATGATACTAAAAACTTACCCGTTGGAACGACTTCCACATTAGCAATGTTTTTTAAGCCTTCTTTTATCATCTCAAAGCGTTGTTCGAAGGGGAAGTAACTTTTGTCTTCCTCCACAACAAAAACATATAAGGTATCAACCATTTTCGACGCGGTGGATACAAGATACCTATGACCCAATGTGAATGGGTTACAATTCATCGCAGCTATTCCATTATTCCCAGGTTTATATTTCGATTTCAGAAAATTAATATAATGAGGGAAATCATTGTCAATATAGCGAAGTGCTGCTCTAAATCTGCATTGCTCAATTTTATGAAATATATTTTTTTCTGTATCAGAGTATGAATTCATTGCTGTAAATGTTCTTTTTTTAAGATTATCTTTAATCTCCTTTGCAATGAATCTGGCAACTGCGTTATACCCCTCCGGGGTTAAATGAACCAGGTCAAAAAACACATTACCATAGCTATGCGGACGCATAAATATTTCTGCCAAGTCCAGAAAATTGGCCTCCTTTTTTAATTCTGTTTTTTCTTTTTCAGAAAGAGGGTTTAAACCGTATAAAACAATGATATCCCCTTTCGAGATTTGGGTGTCCAATATGGCAAATGCAGAATTCATAACATCAGCACTAAACACACCTCTGTTAATGACACCAAACTGGCGATCGCCAATTTCATTTCCCAGTAATGACGATAAAGTGTCCTTATCTTCACAACCAACTGAATATACCAGAGATGACCCGAATAAATAAATGGAATTTCTATTCTCAGTAAGTTCTTTTTCTGTGTCTTGACGATATCCATTGACTACCCGAACAAATTTATTTTCGCAGTCTTCATTTACCATGTAATTTTTCCTGAGCTTATTGGGAGTCGCCCCGATAAGAGGGGATTGCGTATAGCTACGCGTTACTCTCTCTCTAGTGCCATTACTAATAAGTCTGAGGTTGTATAGTAATTTTATTATTCTGTTATTCCATAATATAAAATTACTCTGTTTCTCACTTTTTGATAAATTGGAAGAAGGAAATTTGGGCCTGTCTACGAACAAAATCCTTCCTCCATTATCTTCAACATGTTTTATTACTGTTTTTAATACAGGTATATTGTAATTACTAATGGACTCTTTATTTATTACTTCTTCTAGCAATGAGTACCACCTGTTTGTTGCCACTGTCCGATCGATCGATCGATAAGCTTTTCTTAGTATCATTATTCTTTATGTTGCTTAACGGTTAATTAAGTTGTCGTTGCGCCCCGATGCCTAACACTCTCGCCTGTCATACGACAATTTGTTGGCTGTCGGCCTTTTCTTAATCATTTGGTTTCATAATTTACAAACTACTTTGCTTCCGTAAAATTTTGATAATACGATTGTATACGATTTCCGATAAATTCCAGGTGTATCCCCCACTTGTATTTACAAACTGAACAACGACCGCATCAATATCTTTGTAATATCGGGCAATACTGGAGTATCCTGGCAATAGCCCTGTATGTCCATATTCATATATAGATGAATAAATAGCCTGTTCATTATCATTTAGCAAAGAGCCATCGTTCAATGCCCTCAGGAATATTCCCACATCCTCTGCTGTAGCGACCATTGAGCCGGCAGGGCTTGTGAAATCATAATGCTTTAAATCGCCATCATAACCTACGGTATACCCGCTCATAACACTATCTAAATCTACATCACTAAGCAAACCGTAGGTATTCTTCAGCTTAAGTGGCATCAAAATTTCCCTCTTGATATATTGGTGAAAGCTATATCCCAGCGTTTTATCAAGAATTTCGCCTATCAACAAATAATTCGTATTTGAATATCGATATTTTTTGCCAGGTTCAAATTCAGCTGGCTTATCCAGCACCAAATCAAGATTTTCTCTGTTGGTTTTCGGTGGGTTTTCCCAATAGCCGGGAGTGTCGGTAAAATTGGGAATGCCACTCCGGTGCTGCACCAGCATTCTCAAGGTGATTTTATCAGCATTCTCAATCCTTCCTGCAAGTTCAGGAAGGTAATCAGCAAGCGTTTTATCCAATGATAAACGCTTGTCATTGACTAATTTGGCCACAGCAACAGCGACATATAACTTACTGATACTAGCAATCTTGAACAGATCGTTCGGGTCGGCTGGAATCTTTTTCTCTCTGTCCTTCCAGCCGGCTGCATAAAATGCCGGTGGTTTGCCTGCCTCATCCACGTACACAATCATCCCGTCCAATCCATATCCGATGGCGTCATTTACTTGTTCCTGAACCGTATCAGGTAGCGGCGTTATCCAGGCCCGGACCAAAATCCATGGCACAAAAAACAGTGAAATTGCAGTTCCGATAAATAATAGGATTCTGATAATTCGTTTGGTTTGCTTCTTTGTCATGAGGTCAAATTATTTTGGGATGATGTGCTTTTAGTCAATTGTTCATCGCTCTTAATATACCAACAAATCGTTTTACGAACTCTGCCCTCTTCGGGTTTTTTCTTTTCTGCTATGTTGAATTTCCACTTTAGTCCGGACAAAGGTCTTAAACGATTACTGCAACATCATGGCAATGACCGGGCGAGCCATTTCTACTTCCTTCAAATCGAGTTTTAGACCGAGTGGCTCTAATTGCTGCTTAATCGTTTCATAAACGGGTTTCATTTGGGCAAACGACACAATAACGGCATCCCGGGGAGTTGCCGCATGGTTGTTTTTGATGTTTTTGTCAGCGCCGGCATCAAGAAGCATCTGCACAATCTCAATACGGCAAAAGAATGCAGCAGCATGCAGAGCCGTCGATCCTTCATTGTTTTTAATGTCCAAATCGGCATTGGCATCAATTAATGCTTTGGCAATGGCTGTTCTTCCGAAGGTCGCAGCCGTGATTAAAGGTGTTGAGCCGCTCATTTGATCTTTCCTGTTGATATCGGTTCCGGCTTCAATGTGTTGCCTAACGACTTCGAGGTTGCCGGAAACGATTGCTGCCTGAAGGTCCATTTTGGGCGTTTCGGTTATTGATTTAGCTTTCGACTTATTTTCCGCCTTCGTGTTATTGCTGCCCCCTGACGGAGCGCATGCACTGAATAGTAAAAGGATAACGAATGAAAAACTGACCAACATTTTAAATGGATTCATTTTTAGTGCTTTCATGTCATGATAATTTAAGTTTTTGACTTTGAAATTTGTTTTACAAAGATGAAGCATTCGCGAATGCAAGGCCTAAGAGGTATGCAGCCAAAAGTGTCAAGTTTGAGTCAGGCATAAAAAATATGAGTCAGAAATAACAAATTTGAAGCAAGTGCCTTTTCTATTCTTTCCGGGAATTGCCAAATGCCCTGCATTTGCATTAATTTTTCTACTTTCGTTTTAGATAAGAAATTACATGTCGGAAGTATCAATTTTAGGATCAGACTTCATTCAAAAAGCAGAAGCGGTTATTCTTGAGAATATCTCGAATGAACAATTCGGCGTTTCCGAACTGGCAGAAGCTATGAATATGAGCCGTTCCAGTCTACTCCGAAAAATCAAAACGCATACTAAGCTTTCTGCGAATCAGTTTATTCGTCAGGTTCGCCTCACAAAAGGAATGGAGATGCTCCGGCAGACCACATTGACGGTTGCTGAAATTTCAGACCAGGTAGGTTTTGGGAATACTTCCTATTTTATCAAATGCTTTCGCGACCAATATGGGTACTCCCCCGGTGAGGTACGAAAAGGAATACCGGCAGATGAAGCTACTGATATTCGGGTTAATATTTTGAATAAATACAGGTGGCACCTGGTAACAGCAGTGACTCTAATCACAATCGTTCTGTCAGTCGTACTTACCCGTAGAAAAAGAACAGTACCTGCTGATATTGAAAAATCGATTGCGGTGTTACCTTTCAAAAATGAAAGCAGCGATTCGTTGAACCTGTATTTCGTTAACGGGCTCATGGAATCTACGTTGAATAACCTGCAAAAAATTGCTGACCTGCGCGTGATTAGCAGAACCTCGGTTGAGCAGTATCGGAATACGAACAAGGGCATTCCGGAAATCGCTGACGAGCTCAACGTGAAATACCTGGTAGAAGGTAGTGGCCAGCGGGTTGGAAATCAGGTTTTGCTCAATATCCAATTAATTGACGCATCAGGCGACCGGCCGATTTGGAGCGAGCAATATAGTCGTGAAGTGGGCGATGTATTTGCACTTCAGAACGAAGTGGCCAGGAAAATTGCAGATGCCATTAAGGCAAAGGTAACGCCTTCCGAAAAGGAACAAATTGAGAAAATACCTACTGAAAATTTGGTGGCCTATGATTATTACCTTCAGGCACTCACTCCATTTTACACTAGAACCAGGGAAGGTTTGGAAAAGGCTATTCCGTTATTTGAGAAGGCGATAGAAGAAGATCCGCAGTTTTCCCTGGCCTATGCCCATATTGCCATTTCGTACTATTTTCTCGATGAAGACCAGAAACAAAAACACTATACCGAACTCATCAACAACTTTGCTGACAAGGCGCTGCTTTACGATCCCAAATCTGCAGAAAGCCTCATGGCCAAGGCGCTCTACTATATGCAAACCGAAGAGTATCAATTAGCCTTGCCTCATCTTGAGAAGGCCCTGGAATACAATCCGAATTCATCATCAGTGATTCAAATGCTTGCGGGTTTATATGCCAGTGCTATTCCCAATACCGACAAATACCTGGAGTACGCTTTGAAAGGCATTCAACTCAATATCGCCGCCAAAGATTCCGTCAGCAAAAGCTATATCTATTTGACTCTGAGTAACGCGCTCATCCAAAACGGCTTTGTGGAAGAAGCGCTTACTTATATCAATAAATCGCTGGACTACGATGCTGAGAATTATTATTCGCCCTTGTTGAAAATATATATCCTGTACGCCAGGGATGGCAATATACAGCAAACCCAAAAACGATTGGTTAAGGAATGGAATAAGGATACTACCCGATTGGACATCTTGCAGGAAGTGGCGAAATTCTACTATTACGGCGAAGAATATGACAGCGCCTTTTATTATTATAAAAAATTTGTCAAAGCCAGGGAAAGAAACGGTCTGGATATTTATCCCCAGGAGGATATTAAGATTGCCCGGGTTTACCAAAAGATGGGATTGAATAAACAGGCCGCAAAATTTTTCAACGCGTATGCTGAATATTGCGAAAAAGACCAATCAATCTACAAAAGTGCGAGCATGGCGGTGAAGTACGCGTACGAAGGGAAAAACGACAAGGCAATTGAGCAACTCAGAGTATTCGCCACACAAGATAATTACCAGTACTGGATCTTGCTGTTCATGGAAAAGGACCCGCTCCTGAAACCGTTGAAAAGCAATCCGGAGTTTGACAAGATCATGCAAAAGATCAAAAGCCGGTTTTGGAAAAAAAGGGATAATCTGAAAAAGATACTAGAGAATAAAGGCCTGGTATAATCATTCGAATCTAGAAAAGTTAAGCAGTTTCACTTTTGGTTTAGCATATCTGTCATTTGCTTCAAGATAAAACAATTTTGCTTAAGAAGGTTGAATATCCTGCGTTCCGAACGGGTCGGCAGGTAGAGCTTTTACTCTGAATCCATTAATCGGGAAAAACCGGTGTATGGGTGCAATTCTATTATTTTAAAATCGATAATTCCCCTACGGACTAGTGGTAATTCGTCCAGAAGTCGTTTGGCTCTCAATTTATCTTCGCATTCAAGGATGAGAACAGCATTCTTGTTTTCAGTGAAGTATATTTCTCTCAGATAACCCGAAAGCATCATATGATAAGCTGATTTTGCCTCTTCAATCAGTGTCTTGGATTCACTTTTCCAATCAACATCTTTCAATTCCTTCTCGATGGCCAATATCTTCATATTGTTGGTTGTTAGGTTGATTCCAAGTTAACAAAATCTTTCCATTTAGAAGGCGGGTGTAGTTTTGAGCTCGAGATGTACCTGGAGCATTTGGGAAAGGAATAGTTTAAGTTATCAGAAAAAATTGTCCATCTGCTATGCGAAAATTGTCCATCTCAATTGGTTTGATTCAAATTCCCAGCGTTGGCAGGTGCTTTACTTTGTGGTAGGTCAAAGCGGCTTTGATGCACAACTTCAATGCTTCTGCCGGGACTTCGTCATCTACAGAAAAAACGATGGCTCTCTTGCCGTCAAAGTCAAAAATATCTTTAAACATCAATTTGAAGGTTGGCACCAATCGGCTGGTACACTGAAAATACATGGCGTACTGGTTCGGCGTTTTGGGTTTCCAATCCATCCGGAGGGTGCTTCCGTGTTTGGTTATATAGCTGGGCTCACCCCATTTCAGTGTTTCCTCCACCTCGGTTATCTCGTCCGTTTCCTTCGCTGTTTCAATGACCAGCTCACGCAGGTACAGCATTTTGTCACGAACTCCTTCCGGATAATTATTGAAAATCTGTTCGACTTCCGGGTGGGTATGTATATGCAATTCCTTCACCATCTCTCCATTTTTCATGCAATCCCGGCCCGCCAACAACGATTCTGTTTCCCGGGCACTCTCTCAAGTTACTAAATCCTTTTTAATGGAGGGCAAGTGGGATTTCAGCCAGGCAACGGCTCCAACATACAATCTGCTCATCGAATGAATCGTATTTTCGGTTGGTACCGGGCTTCCTTTTCTTCTTTGATTCGAATGGAGTTGATGATGACAAGAATGAAGTTGTAGGCATACAGGAAGCCGTAAACGACATATTTGATGGTTGGATTGATCATCAGCGCGGGCGACATATCTTGGGCCTTGGTAAACCGGTAGATCGTTATACCCGTAAAGGTTACAAAAGCCAGTACCAACAACAGCGTCCAGGTTATCTGGAAGTTTAGTATCTCCCTGATCAGGTTCTTTAAACCTGCGATTTTACCTTTCTTGAAAATCCACAGAAACAGCGGGATGACAATCCCCAGCAAGGGAAAAAGAATAAACCCCAGCGACGAAGCGTTCAAAGCTGACAAAAAGCTTTTGTCTGTCTGTTCTTCCCAATCAATTATCTCGTCAGGCGTTACTTTTAGTGTATTGGCCAGTTTCTTTAACGTGTCGCCTCTGGGCTCGGTTTGCCCGCTTTCAATTCGTTGAATGGTCCGAAGACTTAACCCGGTCTCGTCTGCCAGTACTTCCTGCGATAACCCGCTTTTCATTCGAATCTCTTTAACTCTTTCCGACAAATTCATGTTTTTCATTTTCATTGATTTGGTTCAGCGTAAAAATAGGTTGGAACCCTTACGCTGCTTGCGACTAACGTGTGACATGTTTACGACAAGGGTGTCATTTTTGTTAGCGATAAGGACTACTTGCCTGTAGTTGCACTTATTTTATCATATTCACTTTTCATCATCCGGTAAATCACTCCATCTTGCCCGTCAAAATCAAATTGCTGTTTGAATGTCATCCCGATTTTCTCCAGCACTTTGATTGATACCTGATTTTCCGTCATGGCTCGTCCGACTATCTCGTCAATGTTCAAATCAGAGAAACCAAACTCCAGGCACCTACTGGCTGTCTCGGTTGCGTATCCTTGGTTCCAAACGTCTTTGAAAAACCGGAAGCCAATGTCATACTCATCGATGTGGGGACTGTATTTCAGCCCGCACCACCCGATAAAAGCATTTGTCCCTTTTTCGATAACTGCCAATCGTCCCACACCATATTTTTCGTACTGGTCGTATTGCTCCAGAAATCTCCGGGCGTCATCAACTCCTTGGAACGGAGCATCTCCTGTATACTTCAAGACGTCGGGATCAAGATTCAGACGATAGAAATCCGCTGCATCATTGACCGTCAGATTTCGCAGGTACGTTCTTTTGGTTTCCAGTTTCATCGTTTTCAAATCGCTTGTTTTGTTTGTGTTTCTTCGGATAAAAAACCGATTGCGTTAAGTTATCATCTTTCCAAAGCTCGTGCCCCGAAACCAGCTAAGCAATATACGAATTGTGTACATTTCCTACTTCACTTTTCCTTCAAATCAAAGTTTACCGGCTTCTGTGCTAGTCCATCAATTCCAGGTAGTTTCTCACAAAATATACCCAATTGTCCAGGCGATCGTATAATTGTTCCGTTGCCGGATAGCGTATGATGACATCCTGTGAAATCCCAATGTTATCAATCGGATGTTCCGGTAATCTTTTGGAGCGAGTCAATGGATAAATCAGTTTGTAATTCCCGGAGGGAAGTGTTACCATATCAGTGTTCGAATAATCGAGCACGCCGGCCGTAGGTTGATTTCCAAATAACGTTACTTTTCTGCTGTTTTGTGCAGTCAGTAGAAATTGTTCGGCAGATGACGCATTTCCATCATTAATGATGATGCCCACCTTCCTGGGATACCGATATACTGTATCTCTTATCACTTCTCCATCTCCACCCATCATGGGATGGGTTACAAAACCACCGACATTTTTCTTCATGGCCTGTAGCAAGGCTTCCGTCCATTTGATTCCCTCTTCTCCATTCCTGATATCCCCGTTTTTTAACACATCTTCGAAAAACTGTATATTTCCTTTGGTTGCATACCACTCTACACCTTTACTTTCATAAGGATCGGTATAAAACAGTTCAGCCAGTTTCTGATAGTATGTGTCCAGACCGCCTCCATTGTACCGGATGTCGATGATTAAATTGGGACGGCTTGTAATCTCCTTCCAATGCCGGATAACCACATCATTTGACCACTCCGATTCAAAACTCGGAATACGCAAATAATAAGTGCTGTCACTTAACGTGGTGGCAACCGGATAATTATTTGTCCCGTTGGGATATTCGGCTAGATAAGAGTAGAGAAGAGCCTGGTCCGCTATTTCATTAGAGGTCTGCCTGACAAACCGGGTATCACCATGAATTTCCAATACGTTGTTATCGATATGCAATGAAGCCTTACCGTTCGGGGTACGGGAATTCGTTGGATTAAAGGAAGTCATAGGAAACATATTGTTTTCCGGCTTCGAAAATTCAAACATTACCTGGTTGCGCTCGTAATTTCGATATTGAACCGCCACTCCAATGTAATGCCCATCGTCTTTTTTGGCGATGGCTATCTTTCCCCGAAAGCCGATCCAAATTCCTTCGATTGATTGACCGGTGTTATCGATACTGTCCAAATGAACCGGATAGAAACGGGGCTGCATTTTCGTTTTTTCATTGGTCTTTGCGTTCAAATTCGCCCGGTTCCCGCTCACCCGCAAATGATAGTCTTTGAACCACGAGGTATAAAGATTGAAGTATTTCCGGCAGGAATCGGGATGTTGAATGATCCGGTTTCTCAGGTCCTGTTCCAATCGCTTGAGGTCGGGTAAGGTTTCTTTATTTACCTTATCGTTGTAACCCGGATAATCGCTTTTGATCTTTTCAACCAGGTAATCGAAGTCTTTTAAGCATTCACTTTTTTGTGCGTGTACAACAAATGAGGTTAAAATACTCATCATTAAAAACAATACTTTTTTGGTCATAGTCTGGTGGTTTTATAATTGTCGAAAGTGTTTCGGTTATAAAGCCAAATGGCTCATCGCTTTTTTGAGATACCTTTATTTTTTCTCTGTCCTGGTTACGTATAGCCATGGATAAGACAAGCCCATCGTTGAACACATTCCCAGTTCATTACTTGTCGGATTTCTCATGTCAAGAAGTATGATTAACCCTGGCTCTTCTAAATTCTGTGGTAAATTCGTTGCAATATAAACGCCTTCTTCCGGCGAAAGACCAATCATGTCCTCCACCTTTTCCAATCCTTTCGTAATTTTTATTTCGTACAAGCCGCAATCCATGTTAAGACCCCGCACTTCGGCCTCGTAGGCATACGATACGTTTGCATTATCGTTGTTCTCACATGAATAAACAGATAGAACAATAAGAAACAGGATAAAAATAAAAATCCTGGCTGTCTTCATTTTGTTGGTTGTTAGGTCAGTCCCAAGTTAACAAAATCTTTCAATTTTTCGGGCGTTCGTTACTAGATTTGAAGACAGGAATCTTTTGCGTTCTCCCGATAGCTATCGTAGATCTACAGTAAAGAGAACTAATGAAAAAAGTTAAATTAAGAAGGTAAAAAGTAAAAGTGAACGGGAATTTTAAGTCTGCTACCGCCTTAACCTCGAAGCAAACAATAGGAACAACAGGAACAATAAAAACACCGAAGCACAACCCGGAATGTCTTCCTTCTTCTGTCTCTCCTCTGGTGTCTCTGGTCTTTATATCCAAAACTTTTTCAACACAACAATAAATCATTGCATTACAACGTTTTTACATCAACATATCCGGAAATCGATTCATGAGGATGTTGCGAAAGCAACCATAGCAAGATTTTAACCGGTACCGGTCGTCGGGTGATCTAACCCCCCAGGTCTTTCGTTAAGATGAAAGGGCTGTCGAAGAACGCGAAGAAGGTGGACTTTGCAGCATATCCCCGGCGACCGGCCGGTTTCCGGATACTCTTTTCCACAATTCCCCCTACTTATTCAGTTTCCTCATACCTTAGGCATTAGTTCGAGCAATGACGGGACTTCGATAAAAGGCATGAATTCCTTCCATCCCAGTAACGAGTATATCATGTGTGATACAGGTGCTGCCAAAATAGTGAGCACAAAGTATGTGAGGGCTTCGTTTCGTTTCATCCGGAACCAGAAAATGGGAAACAACAAAGTCAGCAGCAAAGGCACCGGATAATATATCCACCAGGGCAATCCCAAACCGGCACAGTATCGTTCCCATGTCATGCAAACCACAGCAAGCAGGCTTAACACCACCAATACCATCATCTGTTGTGTCGGATTCGGATATCGCTGACGCAACGAGAACCGCACAATTAAAATAATTGCCAGTAAGGAAATAATGGTAAGCGAACTGAATTCCATACGGTCGCATTTTGTTTTATGACGAACTGAATTTCTGTCTTGTTTTTTAAGTTACGGAATTTCAGTGAAACCCTGTATGGAAGTTTCGTGGTCGTATGACTATACTTACGATTTGATCACATTCCCGGTATCAACTGGCTTCCATCTTTCTTCATTCACCTGTTGAACAAATTCGGCTATCCGGGCTGTCTCATCCTTATCGGTGATGGTGTGAACATGTCCCAGGTAGTCCATGCCGAGGTAGCCGGCTGTTTCGGAGAACGGGAGCCAGAAGGTTTCCCCCAGGTTGTTCCCGATCGAACAGCTGATAGCGGCCATCTTCTTTCCCCGGAGTTTTCGTCCCAAATCCTTTTCGATGGTGAGCAAGTCGGTAATGCGGTCGAAGAATACCTTCATGATACCGCTCATGGAATACCAGTACACCGGCGTGGCAAAGACAAACACATCGTATTCTGCAATGAGTTTTTGCATCAACCCAAGGTAATCGTCATCCCGGTTCAAATGTTCGTAATCGTAATAACCAAACTGATAATCATTTAAATCAATCACATCCCAACCCGATAAGTCGGCCAATTGATTGACCAGCTTTTCCGTGTCGCCGTCTTTTCGCGAACTTCCCGCTATAATTACCTTCTTCATCGTTTCCTCTTCAAGCTATGCCAGTACTCGCCGGAGCCCCAGCCTCCGGCATTTTAGTTATTCCCTCAACAGACGTTTATGCGAATGGTTTAACACGGTCTTTTACTTCCGGATGGACAAAACAATGCGGAAACCATCTGGATCGACATACGTCGTTCCGTTTGCTTTCCAATAAGGGTTGGCTGGTTCTACCGGTTGAAAACCTTTATTTTGGATTTGTTGGTTCAACTCTGTGTATTCCTGCTCCGTTTCTACATAATATACCAGCAAATCATCATCGTCGGAATGATGGTTGGGTGCCCCCTCTGATTTGGTGAATTCCAGATGCCAACCGGCTCCCTCCTTTCCCAGGAAGATGCCGTCGTATCCTTCGTGATCGCGGAATTCTCCCAATTGTTCCAGTCCCAGGGCTCCGCAGTAAAATTCAATGAGTGATGTAAAATTGTTCGTATGTCGGGCTACGCGTAGTTTCATCTGTTGTCAAGTTGTTTTATGGGAATAACAGATGAGAGGAAAGGAGGTTTCAGGTTATGCTTTGGTGTTTTTATTGTTCCTGTGGTTTCTGTCGTTACTGTTGTTCCTATTGTTGGCTTCGAGGTTAAGGCAGAATCTTGTTTGAAACGCTAATTTTTTAATTCAACATTTATAATTCAGCATTCAAAATTACTTTTACTGTCCCTCTCGACTTCTCCTATTCTGCGTTTCTCGGCTCTATAATTCTGACAAAGCAAGCCCCAACAATACATGGCTGTGTTGCGCAAAATACATCTCTACTTCGTCACCTTCGCTGACTTTATCGAAAAAATCCCGGGAAACATCATAAGCTGCCTGGTTGATGATCAACTGAAATTTATCGATGGATTTCATTTCCTGATTCGATAACGTACCACTTCCGGCTTCATGAGCGGTATGTTTCATTTTCCCGGTGACTTTTTCCATCCTGACGGTTCGGTATCCCGCTTCCAGGTCACGGTTCAAATCACGGTTGATCCGATGCAACGTCATCCAGCTCAATCCGATAATAACCATATCAATAGCTACCAACACGGTGTGCTGATGAATAATATCTGTCATCACCAGATCGATGAGGTTGAACAGGACTCCTGCCATTAAAATCATTCCGGCAAAAACATAACCGTTTCGTTTTTCATACTTCAAAAGGCGGATGTCTTCTTTGGTTAGTCTTCTTTTCATGGGGTATAATTAGTTGGTTTCTTGATTGAATATTTATAAAACTGCTCTTTGGGATTTCGGCAAAGCTTGTACCCGTTTATCCTTTTCTATTATCTCAGAGAATTGATCAAAAAGCTTCCTTAGATTTCTGGCTGCTCTAGTTTCCGACCAGGTGTTTTCCTCCCAATTAATTATGCACGTAACGGAATCCAGTGTAAATTTCAGGTTAAAATCCGGACTTGGATCGACGATCACTTTTGAGGTTGGTCCATAATCTTGAGGATATTGATAGATGTCAATATCACACATCATATCATAAATCTGTTTCTTTTCTTTATTCGTCAGTTGGAAGGGAAGAACAGTATCCTTGTCCCAGTCCAACGCGACAGTTAACTTTTGATGATACGTATCAAGAATGTACGCTCCCTCGTAGTAGTTCGCTACAAAATTAAAGTCTTTTGGCATTTGTGACTTGTAGTCAAAACTTTTCTGTTCCACTAAGAGGAGTGCGATGCCGAACAACGTAAGGATGGTAATCAAAATAATAAGCCAACGTCTTCTTGCCCTGAATTTCATAGTTGGTTAGTTTAGCCTATTGAAGATAATAAAAATTGGGATATACATGCGGTTTCTCGCGAGAAATCCTCCTCCGGCCTTCGGCCACCTCCTCCAGAGGAGGATAAGCGCGAGCTGTAGCACTTTCATAAGCTTAAACAACAAATTTCCAAGGCGATGCAACAAATTCAATTTAGTGAACGAAAGAGCATTATCCGACAGTTGGTTGGCAAGCTTTTCCCGTTGGACGGGGAATAAAAGGGGAATAAATCAACACGCTTCATTCAATTCACATTCCGATACTCGGCCGGACTCATGCCGGTTTTGGCTTTGAAGATTTTGCTGAAATGTTGTGGGTACTCGAACCCGAGACTATAAGCTATCTGACTGATGGATTCGGTTGAATTGAGTAGTCTGGTTTTCGCCTTGTCAATCACAAAATAGTGAATGTGCTCCTGTGCATTCCGGCCGGTTTCTTTCTTCAAAAGATCACTCAGATAATTCGGCGACATGCCCAACTCATTGCCACAATACCGGACGCTGGGAATCCCTCCCTCGACGGGTTTCTCTTCGTTGAAATAGCTTTTCAGCAATTGCTCGAAGCGGGTCACGATATCCTTGTTCAGGTTGGTGCGAACATAAAATTGCCGGTCGTAGTAACGCGTGCAGTAATCCAGTATCAACTGAATGTTGGAGATGATCAGTTTCTGACTGTGTTGATCAATGTTTTGCAGGTACTCCTTTTCGATTTTACCGACCAGTTCCTGGATCGTTTTCTTCTCGTCATCGGAAAGATGCAGTGCCTCGTGCACATCGTACGAGAAAAAGGAATAATCGTCGATGCTTTTGCCCAGTTCCGACTTCCGTATCAAATCGGGGTGAAACAGGAGCGTCCATCCGTCTGCCGCATCGCCCTCCCGCATTTCATGAATGGTAAAGACTTGTCCCGGCCCGGTAAATATCATGGTGCCTTCCCGGAAATCGTACGAATTACGACCATACTCAAACGAACCGGGGGAACACATCTTCAGGGTCACCTGATACATATTGAGCGATACGCGCTCATTGGCGTATTGATTCTCCCGCCACTCGGTATCCTGGTGATGAAGCACCGAAACCAAGGGATGTTTGGGCTTTTCAATTCCCAGCAGCTCATGCACCTGGCTTATCGTCTCAACGCGGATAATGTCTTTCATTTGTTGGCCAGTTCGTTTATATCCTTATTCGTCAAATATTTTTTGCTCATTGGAAACCGCAGCGTATTGATCATCGCTTTTCCAAACTTTGTAGTCGTGGTGATGTTTTTCGATTTCTTCAGCAACGGGAAGAACGGACTCAGGATGACATACATGTAACTGTACCAATTCGTCCTCGACTTGATTCCTTTCTCAGGCAGAATGGTTCCCAACCGCACAGCGTAAGCATCCTTAAATCCTTTCGCCAGCATCATGTTCTCTGTTTTTCCCTTTACACGGGCCCACATGATCTTTCCTTTTTCGCTGCTGTCGGTACCGGCACCCGACACGTAATTGAATACTATGCCGGGATTGATTTCACACAGCACATCAGCAAAGGCTTTAGTTACCTCGTACGTGACTTTGTGATAAGCCTCTTCACTCATGCCCAACGCCGAAACGCCCATGCAATGAAAGCAGGCATCATAACCCGTGAGTTGGTCTTTGATGGTTTCCACCTGCAGAAAATCCGGCAACAACAGCTCTTCCAGTTTTGGGTGCTGCATCTCCAGCGAATGCCGGTTAATCACCAGCACCTTTTCGATGTGCGGACTTTCGAGGCATTCCAGCAAGACGCTCTTGCCTACCATTCCGGTTGAACCGGTGATGATAACGTTCTTCATCTGTTCAGCTTTTAATCTTAAAGATGCTTCATTTTGGAGTAATCTGAAAGTGCTTACTTCACTTCCTGCATCTGACGGATTTGTTTCAGCACCATCTTTTTCGGCAGAAACGGAATCATGGGCAACATCATTTTCATAGCAAACGGCAGGCCCGAAACTACATCCAGCTTCCCTTTCATCATTCCGTTGTAGCCATCTTCTGCTACTTTACGCGCGCTCGTTGCATTTTTGAACATTTCTGTCTTATCCAATCCTGCAACGCGGCCAAATTCTGTTTCAGTAGCACCCGGCATCAAGGCCGTTACCGTAATGCGCGTATCACTCAGTTCTTCTGCTATCGCATTGCTGAAGAAGGTGACATAGGCTTTGGTCGCGAAGTAGACAGCCTGCAGCGGACCGGGCATAAAGCTCGCCGTTGACGATACATTCAGGATTCTGCCTTCGTTTCGTTTAACAAAGTCAGGCAAAAACAAGCGAGTTAAGGTGGTTAGTGCAACGATATTCAGATTAATCATGGCCAGGTCCTTTTCCCACTCCCGTTCATGGAATTTGCCCCGTCCGCCAAAGCCGGCATTGTTGATTAGGTAATCGACTTGCCATCCTGCTTTCTTCACCTCGTCGTATACTTCTTCGGGCGCACCAGGTTGCGTCAGGTCTTTTGCCATGACCAGCACGCTGGCCTGATGCTTTAGTTCCAGGTCGTGTTTTAGTTGCACCAGCTTATCCTTGCTACGGGCAACCAGAATGACATCACCGCCTTTTTCGGCGTGAATGGTCGCCAGCTCTTTTCCTATTCCGGTGGAGGCTCCGGTTATTAAGGCTACTTTCTTCATCTGTTTTCTTTTTAATGATTACAACACAAAAGTAAGCCAGCCAAATTTTGACGACGTATACTTATTCCTGATTGATGAATACATTTTACAGATAAAAAGAAGACTCCAGACGTTAGATTATAGACCGGAGAAGTGGCAAAGAGAAAGGTTGCAGGTTAGAGAAGTTTCTGTTGTTAGGACAGTTTTAAGCATTGAAGTAGGTGTAACTTGCAACCGGGCGACAAGCCTGATTGTCATTCAAAATCCTCATCCGGAGGAGGACAAGCATGAACTACAGCACCTTTAATGAATTGCCTACCCCAAACATTGTCAAAAGGACGGATAAATATTCCCATGTAAGAGATTGCTTCAAATAAACAATGCATACTGCCATGGTAGTTTATTCTGGTCAATTTGCCTTAACCAGTTGGCTGATTTCTTTAAGTGATTTAATGGTGTTGATGAATTCCTGTTCGTAACCAAACGCAATATCTTTGGTCATATCCATATAAATCTGAATCCCTTTATCCTCCCTGGTAATAATGTAAACCATATAAAGCACGTGCTCGAGTCGGGCACTGGTTCCGTCGGTATAATGACATTTGAAGATGTAAGAATTTTTGATTGATAAAGGGTAGTTCGGATCATTCTTCTGAGTCAACATTTTTTCGGTTTCAACTTTCTGTTCCTTTATCGGCGTCTGCTTATCGATGGAGAATTGGGTGACATCCTGTTTATATTGACTGGCGTCTTCAATATAAATCATAATCGACGGAGTGATGGCCCGCCCTAACGAATCGATAACCGGTTCCCGTCTAAAAAAATATCGCGTCCGGACACCGGTAGCCTTATCAATCAAACTCCAATATGAGTTGGGAAGCTTGATGTGCAATCCGGCTTCGGCCAACTGATATTCCGTTTTGAATTCGTGAGTGCCGGCTATATTTCCGGATTCGTCGTAATATTTCCATGTTCCCGTTCGGTCTCCATCCGTATACTCTCCTTCTGCAACTAATTTGCCATCATTCCGGTAAATCTTTGTCTGGCCTTCCTGCACGCCGTTCCGGAAAAAGGATACCATTGAAATGGTACCATTATCGTGATACTCCTTAAGCTCGCCATCCAGCTTTCCGCCCTTGTATTTCTCTATGGCTTCTATGTTCCCGTTTTCATAATACCAGATGTGTTCGCCCACCTCTTTGTTGTTGGCATAGTTGCCTTTGTGCAAGAGCTTTCCATTCTGATAGTAATATTCAAAATAACCTTCCTTTATCTGCGGTTCGCGGGATGATACGTGACCTCTCATCTGCACCTGGTTATTCTCCCGGTAATAGTCAGTGCGCAGCCATCCATTATTCTCTTTCTTATCGATCCGGTAGTAGGCTGAATTGTTGTGAGTGGATACCCGCCAGGTTGAGTCGAAATAGATCGTGTCCTGTCCGGAGGCCCACAGGCCCGAGAACAACAACAGCATCAGGGTTAGTATTCGGTTCATGGGGTTTCAGCGTTAGATTATAGGTTCATTGTTTCGCCTTTTTAACGTGTAATAGGTTTCGATCCTTAATTTAATAAAATATTAGCGGAATTGATGAAGGATGGTACCTGTTTTACAATAGGTTACCTTAATCTTACGTTCCCCCGTTCAAACATTTTCATCAAAAAATCCGTCTCCTGAGGAGGACAGGATGCCAATGTCTTCTTCGATAGCAACACTCCGGGAAACAAATCCGGTTTTTTCTTTCTCATATTGATTCTGAAATTCTACTCACCCCTACTTCGCCGTTAGGCGAAAAGTGGGTTGGCCCGTCAAAGTCGCCGGAGCGTGTGTTAGCCTTGTGAGAGGACGGATCACTTTGACTTGTCCCGATGTACATCGGGGCTTTTTGTTTCGTTTTTCTCATCTAAGGAGAAAAATGAAATCCCGTCCGGAAGGACAATGGATGAATAAAAAGAAAAATGTTTTCGAGGTTGTTACATCACCATTGCGGTCGAAACAAGGAAAGTATTTCAATCAGGTTCATCACACGACCGCTTTCCCTCACCACATTTCTCTACCCGGGGTTAATCCCGAAGCATCGGGACCGGGCTATCAATATTTGCCCCCCCTCCGGGGTCATATCACGCTATCGGAGGACAGGTCGCTAACGACATTACAGTGAATGAATACCCTGGTCCACAACCCCGATAACCATAGCAGGTCACGAGCGATTAAGGATGGACTTTGGAGCGATGCCTGTTTAAGTACGGCGAAACAGAAGAAATTGTTAAAGATGCGCCTCACCGGGTTACAAAATCCGGTAAAATCAGATAATACAATAACTTTGTGAGCCATCCGACGCTATGCAGGCAAACTGTTTTAGTAACCTGAGAAATATGCTGCAAAACGAAATAAAAAAATGAACACCATGAAGTTGAAATACGGAATGAATCCTTACCAGGATTATGCGGAAGTTATTGATCAGTCAAACGCACTAAGCTTACTGAACGGAAATCCAAGTGTCATCAATGTATTAGATGCCTTGAATTCATGGCAATTGGTCAAAGAAGTCAGCCAGACATTGAATGTTGAATGCAGTACTTCTTTTAAGCATGTAACGCCTTCCGGAGTGGCCATTTATAAAGAACTAAGTGAAAATGAGAAAGAAGCTTACCTGATAAAGAAACCGTTATCGAATCTGGCTGCAGCATATGCCCGGGCAAGAGGAACCGACCGGTTGGCTTCGTTTGGTGATTTTATTGCGTTGAGTCACTGTGTCGATAAAGAAACAGCTCAATTGGTCAAATCAGAAGTTTCTGATGGACTTATCGCCCCGGAATTTACGGATGAAGCGCTGGAGATATTGCGTTCGAAGAAGAAAGGCAACTATGTGATTTTCCAGATAGATAAAAACTTTGAGCCTGAAGAAGTTGAAACGCGTGAGATATTTGGAATCACCATCAAACAAAAGCGAAACAGTCTAAAAGTCAGTGACGAGCAACTTTCCAATGTCGTAACCGAAAATAAAGACATTCCATCGGGTATTCTTACCGATTTAAAACTCGGTATGCTTACGTTGAAGTTTACGCAATCCAATTCGATTTGTGTGGTATCGAATGGACATGTCATCGGTATCGGTTCCGGACAGCAGTCAAGAATTCTGTGCTCAGGCCTGGCGTTAACGAAAGCCAATGTCTGGTACCAGAAGAGCAAAATTGATTACTCGTTTTTAAATCAGTTTGAAAACAAAAAGCGGACAGACCTGGACCAATTGATTGAGCTGGAAAGGCAAGAGCGATTTGGAGACAAAATCCTGTTAAACGAACTACCAAATACCTGCTTGCTCTCCGATGGATTCTTCCCGCAGAAAGATAACATCGAGCTGGCTCACCAATATGGAATCAAATACATTGCCACCCCCATGGGCTCCATTCGCGATGAGGAAATCATTGAGACGGCCAACAAATATGGAATAACCATTATCAATACAGGGGTAAGACTGTTTCATCATTGATTAATAGTTGGCCAACCATAAAGCCGGTTATAGAATAAAACGAAATAACTGATAGAGACGGGGTGCATTTTATGATGTTAGCCCCGTTTTTATTTTCCAAACTGTCGTAGAAGAAAGCCCATGCCTTGTCGTGTTCGTTTCTTGCTAAAGAAAAGGCCCTGTCAGGAATTAATCCTGTTAAATACCGGATTGAACACAACTCTTTTGTTCCTCCACTGTTATCAAGAACAAGTATAAATAACCGAGACCAATTTTCTTCGCCACTCTTAATAGCCCCTAACTTTAAGTACTTTCTTAATAACAGTAATTATTAAATAACATAGCTATGACAAAAAGAAAGATTTTTATTTCGTTGATGACGGCTTCGTTGGGCTTCTTTTTCTCAGCCAATGTTGCGAAAGCCCAGGTGGTTAGTAAGACAAAAATGGCAGGAAAGGTCTCTGTAACAATGAAGGTCTTACCGGCTGAAACGTATGAGGGTGCCGGTGCCGACATGAAATGGGATGGTGGTGCCGATGCGGTATTGATGAATAGTGCATCAAAGCCTAATCACCATCTTGTAGCATTTTTAAAAGAAGGAGGAAAACCCGTTGAAAGCGCCTCGGTGATAATCAGTTACCGCGAGCTTTCTCCAAAGAAGAGTAATTGGACCTCATTACCGGTGTGTCGCATGCATGTTGCCGGTCAGGGATTGGAGACCACGCATTTTGGCAATAACCTGTCGCTGGCAAAGGGCGAGTACGAAGCCCGTGTAACAGTCAACAAGAATCCGTCGGTGACGTTCCATTTCGAGTTAACAAAATAAAGCGGGATTCGAGTGCATTCCAGCCGGAGATATAAAAAATCCGGCTCAATGCTTTCCCCATCATCATTGCGATCAAAACAAGGAAGGTATTTCAATCACGTCATCCCGTCGGGATTTCGCTCAGTAAGACGGGAACCTTATCATTCAGGTTTCTTTTTCAACATTGCGAAGTCCCCAAATTCGCCATAAGGCGAAAAGCGGGTTGGCCTGTCAAAGTCGCCGGAGCGTGTGTTAGCCTTGTGGGAGGACGGATCACTTTGACTTGTCCCGATGTACATCGGGGCTTTTTGTTTCGTTTTTCTCA
>NZ_KK211332.1:284511-350182 GCF_000621705.1 Prolixibacter bellariivorans ATCC BAA-1284
CCGTCGGGATTTCGCTCAGGTAACCGGGAACCTTATCATTGAGGTTTCTTTTTCAACATCGCTTCGCCTTCAACTTCGCCGTTAGGCGAAAAGCGGGTTGGCCCGTCAAAGTCGGCCGGGCCAGCGTTGACGGGATTGGTTTTGTGCGGGTATTCAGGGATGTGCGTCCGAAAAAACAAAACCATGACGCGGGGGAAAGGATCACTTTGACTTGTCCCGATGTACATCGGGGTTGGGTACTTTTGTGTCAAGACAAAAGTACAGGTAAAAAAGCGACCACAACAAACGTAAAACGAAGGCTGACAAGAGAGATTGAGTTGTCCCCGACGTTTGTCGGACAGGCTCTACCTCCACGCAATTACGCAATAGGGGTTGTTCCCGAATAGTCGGAACAAACCCTAGCTCTTTTTTGCAATGAGCGTCATGGCCTTCTCTTCCTCCTGCATCTCCATCACATCAAAACCGGTGAGTTTCAGAAAGAGTAGAATTTCGTCTTTGGTGAAGGCCCGCAACGTGGTCTGGTCATCATGTTCGGTCTTTTCACCGTTACTTTCGATGATGTACCGGGCGTGCCAGTTCCAGGTCCAGCCGGTTTCGAGGTTCTTTTCGAGGTGACTAATTCGCTGAATCTTTTTATCCGGCAATTCGATGGTTTGCTCAAAATCGCCGAAATTTTCGAAGATACCACCGGCTTCGAAGATACCGAAGACGAACAGCCTCTTTTCTTTCAGTGCGTTGTGAATGCCGGTGAGGGTCTCCATGATGCCTCTGTTGTCGGTGACATACGCCAGGGAACGGCCGGTAATGAGGACCGCGTCAAATTGCTGGTCGAAACGGAGGTGGCGCATATCGCTTTGTACGAATACATCCTGCTGCACTTCTTCCCGGGCAATGTCCAGCATCTCTTCGGCTACATCCAATCCGGTGTAGTCGTATCCGTTGGCCAGGAACCGGCGGGCCAGCATGCCCGAACCACACCCTACTTCGAGAACCTTTTTGCAATGGTTCTTTCGCAGAAGGTCGTCGTAGAAGCGGTACTCTTCATCGTAATCGAAGACGTGTTGGTACATCTCGTGATACACGCGGGCCAGTGTGGTATAGAGTTGGGTCATGCTTTGGTTATTTTCTTACAGTCCTCGTTTTACTGCAAGTTAGCGACTTATCATTAAACCCTAAACCGATTGCTCATCTGAAGTAACTAACGGACTTTCCTCCACATTTTCCTGCTTCAATTCTGCCAGTATATTCGCAAGAACACCAATAACGACAATCGCTGTAAAATTCACCCGAAACAAAAAATCACCACCGGAGTTAATCGCCATCTTAAAACTGGATATTGAAAAACCAAAACTTAAACCTGTATTGGCCATTCCGATAGCCAATTGAAATCCGGAGGCATATGTCAATGCATAACCTAACAGGCTCCACTGGATGATTTGCGGTACCTGGTTAATGATGGAGAGGATGATGCCCGTTTTCTTGTCGCCATCGGTCAGTAACCGCTTACCGGAGTAAATTGAGAAGCCGTACAGCCCAAGCCCCAGCAGAAACATCAATAATATGGCTCCGTTGATGGTTCCGGTTTTTAGCATGAGGTAGGCCATCAGTCCCAGCCCGGCAATTCCACCAACAACCTGTAGCCAACCGATAATTGTCAAGGTAAAATGTGTGTTTTTAATTCGAGGTTTCATGGTTTAACAGTTAGGTCGTTTTAAAACTGAATGCTACTTTGTTTTCTTTTCCATTTCCTCCGGCTCTATTTGTCTCGCTTTCGACAGTCCGGAAGCAACTAAACCGGCGAAAAAAAGTTTCATCGAATTGGGCATGGTTTGTGATTTCTCTACTCGCGCATGTTGTTTGTTTTAAATACCTAATTTACTTTTTACGAATCTTATATGCCATATTAAACGTTCGAATGATCCATTATCCAGCGCTCTTTGTCCCGTGAGCATACTCGTGAAGAAGAAAGGATGACCATTGCACGTATAAGTGCCTAATTCATCGTTCCAGACAAATCGATAATTCATCCAATGCTCCTGAGCATCATCGTAGTGATTGGGCCTGTCCTTTCCTAAAAACTCTCTGGCTAACGTATTATTTACAACAAAAACAACAAGCTCGGTCTTACTAATAAGCTTATCTATTACCGATTTGCTAACCATCAACTGTCGATAGATAAATTGAATGCCATCATCCGTCTTCAATAACGATTTAATCTTATTCTGCTCAGTTTCCCTAATATAAAGCAGGTCTAAATGACTCCAGGGCAAATCAGTCTTTTCAGCTATTTCAGTGAACTTCGCAAAATATTTATGATTATCTCGATGTTCAAGGAAATAGAATCCAACACGTTTCTCTTTTTCTTCTATCAGTTTTACCCTGTCATTTTTACTTACAGAAGGATTAATCCCTATAAACATTAATCCTGCGTCAAGAATCTCCTTCACTGACAACGGAGGTAGTTTACAAAACTCTTTGTCTCCGTATAAATTCCATAAATCATTTATTTCCTTCTCTACTAACTCTTGTATGTTCATCTTTAAAGTCATTTATAAAGTCTATAATACTGCTTGTTCAATCTTGCGTTGTTTTCTTTTCCATTTCCTCCTGCTCTATTTGTCTCGCTTTCGACAGTCCGGAAGCCACCAAACCTGCCGGTACAGTAACAATGCCGATACCCACAACCAAAACGAAGAAAGTGAATATCTTGCCGCCTATGGTAACTGGATAAACATCTCCATACCCCACTGTTGTTAGAGTCACGACGGCCCACCAAAGACTATGAAAGATGGATCGGAACAGTTCAGGCTGGGCTTTATTCTCGAAGAAGTAGATACCGGATGCCGACAGAAAAATCATAATCGCAGATAGGACGGCAAAGAGTATTAGTTCCTCTCTGATGATGCGAAAAGCAATATGAAATCTCCTCAACGCCCGATTGTATCGCACCAACTTCAAAGCCCGGAAAATCCGGAACACACGAAACACTCGTAAGGAACGTAAGTCGATGGTTCGAGTGATATAGAAGGGAAGTATGGCAATTAGGTCAATCAAGCCATAAAAACTGAAGATATATTTAAAAGGCTTTTGCGCCACATAAATTCGTAACCCATATTCAATGCTGAAGACAATAACACACACCACCTCGATAATCCGGAGAGCCGTTTTTAATCCCTCCGGACTGCCGGGTAATGTATCGACAGAAAAAGAGATAAGTGACAACAGAATAAGTGACTGTATCACATAGTCAAAAATCTTCCCCTCAATCGTCGTATTGTCTTCTACTATCTCTCGTAGTTTGCGTTTGATGGATTGCATCTGGTTACAAAAGTGTTGGTCTTGTCAATTCACCTCAGCATAAAACTCAACCGTTTCAAGCAGTTCCTTCTCGAAGTTGTATATATCATCGATACTTTCCAGCAAGTGTCTTGTTTCTTTTTTATCCTGATCGAATAACCCAATGTATTTATTGGTCCCATTAAAATGTAAACGGCAGATGGGCTTCCTGTTGTTGTCATCCAACAGGACACCGAAATAAGACTGCGTATCCCGTTGTGAAATACGATCCTTTTGGATTTTCCGCCTCAATATAGCAACGACAATTCGAAAGCCCTCCAGTTCCTCTTCAGTTGTAACAATTTTACTCTCCTCTTCAACAACGATTTCTTCCTGTGATTGATTTTCCTCTTCCTTGTGCAGTGCACTTTGAAGCCGGTCACTTACCTTTTCACTGATTTGTTGATTAATGGCTTTTTGTACCAGCTCCTTAAACTGCAACATTACTTTCTCGGTAAGCCTGCCATTATATACTTTCGATGCAAAAAGTCTGACAAAATCATCGCCCGGCTCATTCAACTCCTGATTAAACATCTTCTTTATCTCTTTCATGTATTTCAATGAACTGGCATTGGAAAATATTTTATCGACGTCGAAGTTCGATTTATGGAACTTGATGATTTCTGTGACGGTTGCATCTTTTAGCTGGGTAATATCAAATTCCAGGAATGGTTTCTCATCCATTTTATTTGATTCCTCCAGGTCGGTATAGAACCGATATTCAATTCCGTTGGTCAGCAGTGCAAACCTTGCCTTCGTGACATGAAAATACCGGAAGAGTTGTGAATTGTGCACATTCAAATCTTCTTTCCAGTGTTTACACTCAATGATGATAATGGGTGTCCCGTTTTGAAAAATGGCATAGTCAACCTTCTCTCCTTTTTTCAAACCAATATCGGCCGTGAATTCCGGAACGACTTCCGTCGGATTAAAGATATCGTATCCAAGGTTGTTAATGAATGGCAACGTGAATGCCGTTTTTGTTGCTTCTTCAGTTTGAATCTGATCTTTTAACAATTCAATCTTTTCGGCTAATGCCTTTAGTTGCGGTTGGATCTCCATAGTTATTGTTTTTATTGGTTGTTAGTATTTTTATACCTGATAGATATTGCCCGAAAAGTTTACGATGTTATACAGATCTAAATCATATGAGATTTTAATTCATTTTCGGCACTTTTCCTTCTCTACCTTTTATGATTCTGTCCGTTTTTTTCTCCACTTTAAAGGTTACGTTAAGATCTTTAAAATAAACTATCCAATAATTATTATCAGTCCCGTCTAATGTCTCTGGTAGAGATTTACTATAATTTCCTCTCACCGTAAATACATTTTGGCCAATGCTTTTATTAATATCAAATTTTGGTTTTGATTTCTTGTCGGGCATAATACTTTTTGCCGTTGTAAACAATCCTTCTTTATCCCACAGTTCTAGATTTCCATCATTATTAATGATATAATACTCATTCGCCGTACTATTTACGACAAAATATTTCTTTCCCTTCTTTTGTAAAGTTTCTTTTTTGGTTCGGCTGTTATTCTTTGTAAAGTCTATTATTGTAAAGAATTTATTGCCGATCTGATAAAGAGAAATTATGGACTCATATCCAGAAAATGTACATTCCCATTTTCCTAAAATTATTTGGTCTTGACTCTTATCAGATCCTTTTTTTTCGATATTATTTCCATACACAGAGAAAGAAAAACCAAGGAACATCCATATAAAAAATAATGTTTTCATCTTTGCAAAATTTTAGAGACTGTCAAAAAATATCACTGGATAAAAAAGTTATTCGATGAATAACAATCTTTTCTACCAATCCGAATAACCTCATTGATTGCCTCTCCTTAACCTGCCATACCGCTGTCTCCAATCAACTGCCCTTGAATGTATAAAATATTTTTCAAAACTTATTGTTCAGCAGTTGAAAAGTCATTGATGATCAGACACCTGATTTTCCGTTTAACGAACAGATCGATACGTTCACCACTAAAAAACGACCGTTCACCATCAATTTGGAGTGTTGAAAACTTTTTTATGTTCTTCAAAAGGTTCGGGTTGAATGACATAAAAATACCCTGCCGGCAGATACGTGCTGACAGGGTGCATATGAGGATTGAGGATATGCTGTTTTCTTATTCGTTCGGCTAAAAGGCCGGTTGCACAAAGTAGTTTCGTTTCACTTTCATTAAGCCGAACTGCAGGAACAGATAGGGCAACATCTCGATAGCCAGGACGGTGATGCCCTGTCGCAGTGTCAACGGGGAACTGAAATCGGCGCTGTCGGTGAAGATCATGAAAAACAGGGCTACAATGACAACGATGAATACCAGGATGCTGTAGAAGAACTGCAAGTAGGCAAAGTTCCGGAAAGCCGTCACTCCTACCCTTTTCAGCAGGCTCAGCTTTTGGGCCAGCCGCAGGTAATGATAACCGTTCAGGATAAAGGCCAGTACCACCACCAGGATGCCATAACTGTACATTGTGTCGTCGATGACGCGCCCCCGCTCGTAAGCCATCAGGATGTAGATAGGAATGGAGGTCACGATAATCCAGTTGATGTTGATGGCCGGCTTCCTGATTTCGAGGAGTAGCGAGAGGTATTTCTTCATGCCGGTCAATAACCTGACAAGCGCCATGAGGCTCAGAAAAAGTACAAGGCCGTAGAGTCGGGTATCGTCCATGTCGAGCATCTGCAGGATAATTTCGACCACCAGCATTGAGAGGAATATCCAGCCGGATGAAATACCGGCATGAATGTACCGGAATGCTTTGGTCTCCCGACCGATCTTCCGATCATCTTCGGGAACCGGCGGCGGGGTGTCGCGGAAGAAAATGGCCAGCTCGGGCACCAGTATCGCTTTTTCCCATTTGGTCAGGCCCTGTTTCCAAACCTTCGTCGTTTCACCAATTTTTCCTTTCAGTTCATCCAGGCTGAGGGGCCCGAACCGATCGCCGTCAGCAATGTAATACCACTCTTTCATAAATTCTTCATTCCTTGTTCCCGGTCAGGTCATCCATTATATGGAAGTAACTTTTCCCAAGAACTTCTCCTTTCCCCGGCTATACCGGGACAGGTTTTACTACGATTGATTAACGTAACTTTTTAATCAAAAACGCATAGGTTGCGTATTTAGTGCCCGAATTTACTATTTCTAATTTAATTTATTGTTCATTACGAGGTGCATACACGGTGTAAGGAACGAGTCGCTTTTTCCGTTCACGGAACAGATCGATACGTTCACGGAAGAAATCAGTACGTTCATGGAAGAAATCGAACTATTAAGAATCATTATAAAATAGTTTCAGGTGGAGCTTCACGATCACTATTGTTGCTGTTGTTAGGGGGTTTCAGGTTAAACTTCGCTGTTACTTTTGTTACTGTTGTTCGGTTCTTATCAGTAGCACTGTTATTCCTGTCGAAACAACAGAACCATTTCAATTCAGATCCCCCTTAACCATTCCGAGGCGATGCTTTAACCTATTTGTGTTAATTTTAACCGCCATAAAGATAAAAAGTATTGCCCAAAGGATAATTTTTACCGACGAAAGGATAAAACCTCTTGGCATAAGGCTAAATTCTGTCGACGAAAGGATAAATCTTGTTGGCTCAAGGATAATTCCTTCTGCCGTAAGGCTAAATCTTATCTGCGAAAGGCTAAAATGTTCTGTCCATAGGCTAAATCTTGCTGACAAAAGGATAAATTTTACCGCCATAAGGCTAAAAGTTTCCGGCGTAAGAAGCAGATTAGTTGGCTCAAGTTGTCGCTTCGTTGACTAAAATCGTAGCTCAACCGGCATAAGGATAGCTGTAACTGGTTCAGGAATGGGATGAGTTGACTCAAGAGACAGGTTAGATGGTTCAAGGCTCGGGTTTCCGGCTAGAAGCTTCTGCTTTCAAGTATCAAGTTGTGCCTTGAGGTTCAGCCCACTCGTTCTCTTGATTGTTCATTTTCCACTATTAATTATTTACCCCCCAATATCGCCACCAGGCGATAAGTGTGCCGGCCAGTCAAAGTAGGCCGGGCAGAAGGAGCACTTTGACTTGTACTTTGGGGACGAGCCAAAAGGGCAAAGAAAAGTTGTCCCAACAAAAGCCAAAGGCATTACCGTCGGGAAGGTCGCAGCGACCACGGAGGAAAGGAGACGCAATCAATTGCGTCTCTACGGTCAATTCGCATTCATCACGACTCCCGAGCCGCTGATGCTCTGCGTCAGGGTTGGGCTTCCTTTGTAGAAAACACTGCCCGAGCCGCTGATGCTGATGTTCAGGGCATCGTTGACCGTGACGAAACAAACGCCGCTCCCGGGAATGCTGATGTGGCAATTGTCGGATATAACCGGGTAGGCCATAAAATTACCCGAACCACTGATATGCACGCTCATGTTCTTCAGATCGGTAAAATCCTTCTTCCCAACCACATTTCCACTTCCGGTGATGGTCACCGACAGATTTTCGCATCCACCAAAAGCATTCATCTCAATGTTTCCGGAACCGCTGATGTCCAGCTCCAAATCGTCCTGCCCGGTAAAATCATTCACTTCAACGTTGCCCGAGCCACTGACGGAGATGCTGCGAATCACCGGAACGGTGATGCGAATTGTCAAATCGTAGTTGGAGTAGTTTCCGTCTTCAAGCTTCACGGTCCATATACCTCCCGCAACTTTGGTCAGTAACCGGTCGATGATGTTTTGCTGGGCAGAAACTTCCACGTTCTGTGTTGCACCTTGTGAAATGATGATGTTGGCAGCACCGGCCAAATCGATGCCCGTGAATTCGGGTACCGTAATGGTCTTCGTGACCACCGGCCCTTCACCCGTTACACGGATGGTGTTGCTGTCGCAGGAAGCAAGTAACAGCATAACCACAATCAGGGCTACTACGGAAAGTTCAGGTCGTTTCATATTGGTAACGTTTCAGGTTAACAGCTCATTGGCCTTTCAATACCTGAATAAAGTTACACAATCCGGCCTTGAAATGCATCTTCGAAAAGCTCATTTCCGACTACCATGAAACGAAATGACGAACTCCGGTTGGCTATTCCTGCGGGTTCTCTTTGAAGCTAATCATCCAGTTGACACCGAAAGCGTCGGTGCACATCCCGAAGTAATCGCCCCAAAAGGTGGAAGCCATGGGCATGGTGACGTTGCCGCCCTTCGACAGGGCCATGAAAAAGCGATCGGCCTGTTCTTTGCTTTCGGCCGAGACAGACAAAGAGAAGTTGTTACCAACTTTGAGTTCCGGAGCCCAACCACCGGTATCGCTACCCATCAGGATATTGTCTTTGCTGAGCGGCAAGGCTATGTGCATGATTTTGTTCTGGTCGGCTTCCGGCACATCCACGCCATCCTGCGGCGGCATGTCTTTGAAACGTCCCACGTAGGCGAACTCTCCACCAAAAACAGCTTTGTAATGGTTAAACGCCTCCTCGCAGTTTCCGTTGAAGGTCAGATAGGGATTTACGATTGCCATAATCTCAGAGTTTGGTTAAACAGAAAGTTTTGTTCCGGATGGTCCATCCGGTTACATAACACTTTAAGGAATAAAAGGTTGAAGAAGATTCCTGCTTTTGATTTAGCAGTAGAGACCAGGCAATGCCTTCTCTCTACTGCTACGGTCGATTACGATTGAACCGCTTCAATCCTTTCTGCAGCTCCCGATAGGATACCAATCCGGTTCCAGGCGTTGATGGTAATGATGGCCATGATGATTTGTGCCAGGTATGTTTCATCGAAATATTTGCGTGCATTGACGATCAGTTCGGCAGGAATATCTCCGTGTATTCGCGTAACAGCATCGGTTAATGCCAGAATCGCTTTTTCCTTTTCATCGAACAGGTCGGTTTCTTCCCAGGCATCCAGCAGAAAAATGCGCTGTGGTGATTCTCCGTACTTCATGGCATCGGTGGTGTGCATGTCAATGCAAAAGGCACAACCATTTAGCTGCGATGCCCGTATCTTGATCAGTTCCCGGTGAATATCGGTCAGTCCGCTGTTTTTAACGTAGTGTTCCAATCCGAGCATAGCCTGGTATGCTTCCGGCTGTACTTCGGCAATCTTTACATGTGCTTTCATGACATTTGCTTTTAGTTCATCGCAAAGTTGGCCATGAAAACACGGGAAAAACTTAAACGGGTTTAAGAAACAGATGAGGCGGTCTTTTTTCGAAGTTCGCTCAGGTATTCGGGCGTCATCCCCAGCAGCGAGGCCAGCATGTATTGGGGAACGCGCTGCACAAATTCCGGATACTTGCGTTGAAAATTGAAGAACATCTCCTCTTTGGAACGACTGTAAAGCAAACCGATGCGAAACAACGATGCGGAATAGGCCCGTTGCAATATCTTCCGAAAGTAAGTCTCGAATACGGGTATCGTAGCAAATAACTTTTCGCTGGTTTCATCGTCCAGCGAGATGACAACAGAATCTTCAACTGCCTGGATGCTATACTGACTGGAAACTTTCCGGTCCTTGCTGGTATAATCGGTCATCCACCAGTTTTCGATGGCAAACTGGATGGTCCGTTCGTTGCCTTGTTCATCAGTAAAGAATAACCGCAAACATCCTGATGCGACAAAATAGTTGGCCCGGCAAATGGCGCCGGGATTCAGCAACATTTCCTTTTTGACAACATCTCGCTCTAATACGTTCGCCATAATCAAGGCTGCCTGGTCATCCGTCAACGTTACGAACTGGCGGATATGCTGAATCAGTTCCGTGCTCATCGAAGTTTATTTTCTGCTTACGGAAATGAAGAGGTAAGGTAACAGGGAATATCAATGGTATTGGTCAGGATTTGAATGCTTCCCGCAAAGGGTCTTTCATCCATTGCTGTGGATTATCGATAATATATTGACGGGTGCCATGGTATTCCTCCCTGTCCCGAATGATGTGATCGTGAAAGCGGGATTGCCAGGCAAATTGGGGGTTGGTTTTACGGATTTCAAAAGTCACGCGTCCTTTGTACCAACGAATAATTCTCGATAAATTATCGTGTAACATAGGATTATGACTTCTGGTGGCCCCACCAGTTCGGTCAGCCGTATTCACAGTGTGCAGCCCAGTAGAGACGCGATTAATCGCGTCTCTACTTTGCAGCGGCTTGACATTACTTTCTGGTTTATCAATAATAACAATCCCATGCACATGGTTCGGCATGATGACGAATGCATCCAGTTTCACAAACGGGAAATGATTTGGGATTTCCAGCCAATAGTTGCGCGCCAATATTCCTGTTGGGAATAATTGTTCCGGATTGTGATAATGTCCTAAATAACACCGTTTCCCTGACGTACAAATGGTAACGAAATACATTCCATTCCATCCGTAATCCCAGCTATACAAGCGTGACGAAGCAATTCGGTATTTGTGTTGGTATTTATCAGGAGGATACATGATCTATGTTTCGGTCCATATCTTCACAAGACGCGATTAATCGCATCTTTACTGTGTGGCCAATTGATACGTATGCCTTAACAACTCGGGGCCGCCAAATGGTCCGTGTCCGGGAATGACGATGCGCGCGTCAGGAAATTTGTCCATCACCTTTTTGATGGTGGCCGGATAGGCTTTCAAATCACCATCCACCGTGTTGCCCAGGTTTCGTGCCCCCATGCTCTTCGCCATGCAACCGGCAAACAGGATTTTCTCCGACGGAATCCAGACCACAATGTTATCGGTTGAATGGGCCGGTCCCAAATAATAGCATTCGATAACTTTAGCTCCCAGTTTCAACTGCAACGAATCGGTGAATCCCTTATCGGGAACCGGCAGACCTTTTATTTTGGCACTGTCGATGGTTATCTGGTTAGCCCACGACGGGATGTGTTGCTGCTGCAGATATGCCAGCCCGCCCATGCAATCGTTGTGCCAGTGGTTCGGCACAAAGCCAACGACCTTCACCTGCAGGGAGTGACCCAGCCAATCGGTTAATGTTTTAGTTGCCTCTTCTGTCATGGGAGTATCGAACAGAAAAGCTTCATTTCCCTGTATCCATACCAGGCCGTTTGACGGGAATCGACCAAACTCAGGCAAATCGCTGTAAGAAACATGCATATAGGCATTTTCGGATAATTTGATCAAGGTTATATCCTCAGATATCTTAATTCGGGGAGCAATTGTCTGCGCCCATACTTGTCCCTGCAGAAAGACCATCAGGGAAAGAACCAACCATTTCTTCATATTCACCGTAGTTACATTAGGAATGTTCATATCTTATGCCAGTGCCTGACGAATGCCGTCGAGCCGGACTTTTGCCTCAGGCTCCTGTCCGAAAATGCCCTCAAGCTTTTCACAAGGATAATCACTGCAATGAGCGCAGTTTTCAACCCTTTCTTCCCGTGCACAATTTCGAATATCGCAATTTCGGCAACCGGAAAACAATCTTCCTGATTCGGCCCGGCAGCCATAGCAATCAGTAACATCGCTAAGTTGGATATTAATTCCATACGCGATGGCACACTGCCTGACAATATCTTCACGCATGGCCTGTTGACGTATCAGGTCGGTTTCCAGTGTGGCCAGATGAATGGGACATTCATCACAAACCAATCCACAATAGGCTATCATCACATTCGGTTTTATGGATATTCTTCTTTCCCGCTTAGGAAAGCACTTCATCTATTTCAGACTGGCCCAGATTTTGAACCGTTCATCATCTTCTTCGTTCCAATCGAACCATTCGGTCGCTTCCATGTCCTGCGATTGAGAGATGTAATAGCTGTAAGCTTCAGTCAATCCTTTGTCGGCCATTTCACTGAAAAAGTTACGGAAAAAACTTTGCATTTATCCTAACGGGAAGCGCCTCAATGTGCTTACCTTTTCCTTCCGGAGATACCAATCGTTAGTGACCAGTTCCACTTCTTCAACGCGGAAGGTGCCGAAATCAACGTCCCGGTAACGCTCCAGAACGTTGAGAAAGGCCTTCTTCCGCTGCAACGGTTTCCGGAAACGGACGACGGTAGAATGAGCTGTCTGCAAAATGTAGCGTTTGTCGATGGATTGCTGCAGATTGGTTTGACGGAACCGGGTCCGAAGCTTTTCCCTGAGTTCGTTGAGCCGGTCGCCTTCGGCAAATCCCTGAATCATCACGCCTGATGGCGATGCGGTAATGCCCTGCATCCGTATCGAAAAGGATTTTTCGCCTTTTAAGCTGTCGCGAATAAGCTGAGTATAGGATGGCAAATCAATTTGTTCGGGTTGAAAGCCACTGTAGCATGAAATGACGGAGAGAAGCGTGATATGCACATCGGAAGCCCGATAGTAATACTGCTCCGGTTCTGTTTCCCTCAACTGCTCCAACCATTCCAGAATACGTTCTTTCACCACTTTATCCGGACGAATCAGCAGGGTGATTCCACGCCGGTCATCAAGTGGATCATCCAGCCAGGAATCAGTGGTTACGCCTTCGGAGCTGATTTGATCGACCGATTGGGTGTAGAGTCGATGATAATGTTCTGACAGTGCAACGTCATTCATTTTTTCCAGTTTAAGAAAGTATCCGAAAACGAATATTGCGGATCATTAAATGTCAATTTTACGAAAAAAACTCTATCCGGAGTTGCTCTCATTTAGTGAAAGACTAGCGGCAAAGAAAAAATCAAGATTTAAGGGAAACGTTATCGAAGTATTCTGGCCTGCCCTTTACCAATCTGCCATAGTTTTCTTCCGACCAGGAAAAACCAGAGAAGGTATAAAGGTCCGGCAATTGCCATCAACAATGTACTGGCGGCCGGGAAAATAAAGCCCGCGAAGATGTGCAGAAAGTCGAGTCCGTGCGTTACCAAACCCGTATAGGCAGTAAGCTTACTAAATACGGCACTTCTCAACATCACCCATGAGATAAAGATGCCGCCTAACTGGGTCAGTACACTTCCCACAATGGCACCGGTTCCGTGCCACATGTCGGAAGCGAAAAGCACTTCGCCGGCGGCGATCAGGCGGCGTTGTTCCTCCTGAGTTATGGCGCCGGCATACCGGTTGCTCAGGTATAACCATGAAAATACAGAAGGTGTGGCCAGGAAAAGGGTTACACCAATAAATACCATCACAACCGACAAGGTTGTGATTCCCTGGTTGGATTCCTTCAGACTGAAGTAAAGACCAGCGAACAGAACGTAATAGAGCGGGATAAATATGACAGTCAAAATATCGAGGCGAAGCAGGCCAACCATTTTATTTTCCTGCAACATCTGAAAACACTCCTCCACCGTTAACGGCTGTGTACCAATGGTTATCAACAGCACCATCGTCACTACAGAATAAACAATCAGAATAAAGGCAGCAATCCCGGCTATTCTGCAGAGTCTCTTTACCCCCGCATGTCCGGCGATCCATTCCAATGTTGTGTCTTGTCGGGGCATCATGCTATTGTTTTTCTCACGATTCGCAAAGTAACCTTATCGGATAAACAGATGCTACAGCAGGTCCATCTTCCGGCGGGATGTGGCAATCAACAACAATCCTACGATGCCAATCGTAATCCTTGCCCCGGTCGGTAATAAACCAAAAAACATTAGTGCCGCACCGACTAAAGCCAGAATAATTCCGATGACGAACTGAATGTAACTTAGGGTTCGCTTTTTCATCTTCGTTCATTTAGACGTCCACATCTCTTCTGCTCTCCCCTTTGGGTTCGCCAATTGAGCATCCCCAAAACAGAATCACTAATCAAGTTAACGAATTTTGAGCAATCCATTTGTTTATCAACGCAAAAACTAATCATGAAATGAACGTCACTTTATCGGCAACCGGAAGATTCAATTCGCTGCTCCTTTTCGCTGCAATGCAAGAACGACCTGACTTATCAGTGAGACCCGGTCCTGCAGTAGATCATAGTTAATCTTTTCCGGTGTGTCGGTAGGTTTATGGTAGTCTTTGTGCATACCAGCAAAGAACATGACGGCAGGAATGCCTTTCTCATAAAAATTATACTGGTCGGAACGGGTATAATATCCGGTTAGATCGTGAGAATTATTGTAGGTATAGTCGAAAGAACATTCCGGAACCTGCTGGTCCACCTTTTCGAACAGGGCTGCCAGCTTCGGTTGCGTATCTGTTCCGATGGTATAGAGATACGCCTCTTTCCCGATGTGTTGGGAATCTATCCGCCCAACCATATCGATATTCAGATTAACCAGTACCTTTTCAGGTTCAAAATCAGCTCGGTTGACCTGATATTTAGCGCCTAGCTCTCCAACTTCCTCTCCGGTGGTCGCCAAAAAAACCATCGTGTATTTCTTTTCCGGAATAACCGAAAACAGTTTAGCCAACTCCAGCATTGCAGTTACGCCGGAAGCATTGTCATCCGCACCACGATAATAAAAGTGACCGTTTGTTCCCAAGTGATCGTAGTGTGCCGTGATATAAATCGATGTATCGGAGCTTCCTTTTAGCAAGCCAATTACATTTCGTCCGGTCGTTCGGTTTGCTATCCTTTCGCACTTCATCCCGATAGAGGCCACCGGACAATCAGCAATACTTTTCGTCTCAACCAACCGATTGAGTTCTTTCTGAGACATCCCCATCAAACGACGAATTTGTGAATTGGGAATGATAAATTCCTGGAAACCGGCACTTTTCCGCTCTAACTTATTACGGTCTGCAAATGCATATCGTTTACGCGTCATAAAGTTCTTAAAGGTCCTTCTCACCGATTCAAATTGCGCCAAATTATCAGGATTGGCCAGAACGACTCCGCTAGCTCCTCTCCTTTTTAACTCTCTATTTACGATATACGGTGAACGCACGTTCCGAATAAAAATCATCACCATCCGATTCTTCACATCAATTTGATCCAGTTCTTCGGGCGTTCCTCTTCCACCAAAAACTAATTCTTCTTCCCTCTCTTCATTCAATGGACCACGGCCCATGTAAACCATCTCTTCAAAATCATTCAATCTTCTCTTACCAGCTTTCAGATACGTTTCGCCCCGATAATATTGTATCAACTTAAAATCATCGTAGAAACCATTATCTCCTCCTCCCGTCAGGCCATATTCCTTGAATTGTCGGGCAATATAGCGGGCTGCTCTCATCTGTCCGATTGTTCCGGTTAGCCGTCCTTCCATCGAATCGGAAGCCAATACTTTGATGGTCTGCTTTAGCTCTTTTTTATCAATTGAAAATTGTGTCTCACTGGAAACTGTTTGACCAATGGCCGGAGTCGCCAAGGCAACAAGAAGAAAATACAGGATTCTTTTCATCAGTCGTTCAGGTTAAGGAAAAAGGTAAAGCTGGCTCATTTGGGAAACCAGCTTTCTAAAGCTACAAAACTAATGCTTCATTACAAAAGCTATCTGGTTATGAGCTCTTCCTAAAATTGAATCTGGTAACTCAGGTTAGGGACCATGATCAAATCTCTTTCCGCTTCGATGGACTGTGTTTTCCGGTTAAACCGGTAATCCTGGAGGTCCTTATAACCTAGTGCATTGGTGATCTCCAAACTCCATATGCCCGTATACTTTCGTTTGTTTACATGATATTTCAGCGTAAAGCTTAACAGGTTGGCTATCGGTTTCTGCCTTTCAAAAGCCCGCGAATAATCATACACAATCTCCTGTTGCGCATAAGTCGCTGCTTCATCTACCGGAATCAGACGATCGCCACCCATCAACGTGTACCGGACGTTGAAGCTGAATAGATTGTTTTTTCGGACATTCCATTCCTTGCCACCCAGCACATTGAAGACGAAATTTCGGTTATAGCGGGCATTCCGGAGCACGCCGTCTCCACCTTTATATTTCGATTGGAAAACGGATGCGGTAACCAGGTAATAGAACTGGTTGTGCAGGAAACGTTCCAGTGTCAGGTCGACGCCATAGTTCCAGCCTTTGCCCCGGTTAACCAGTGAGTCGTTGAAGTAGGTTTCGTCGTATAGGTTTTGCAAAGAGAAATAGCTCCCCGGGACCACAGGCACATCAAAGAGGTACTGAAAGTAAGGTTCCACTTTGAAATGCAGGTAATCGCTTATCTGCCGGTTGTACGACAATACCAGATGCTGTGCTTTGGTAAAGTTGAGATCTTTGTTGGGCTGCACCATTCCGTTGGCCGTTTGCTGTTCGAGCAGGTAAAAATTGATTTGCTCCAGCCGGCTGTGCAATCCATACGCGATGCCAACCGATTGGTCGGGCCAGAACTGCCACTTGACACCGAGCCTCGGTTCGATGGTATAGTGTCCGTTCAGGGCAAAATATTGCGAATGGATTCCGGCATTGATGGTGACTGTTTTCCCGACATCGAAGCGCGACTCCGTATACGCCTGAATCAGTTGGGTGTTTCCCTTCGCTTTTACATACTGTGTTTCAATAATCCCGTCAGGACTGTTCCTTATATCCATATTGTACAGCCGCTGGTCCACTGTTATACCGGTCCGATTCACATGTCGTGTACTGAATTTGTGATTGATAAAAGTGCTGAGGGTGTATTTCCAGGTGTTATTGTTCAGGTATTCATCCGGATGAATCACCAGCGATGAATCAAGCTTTTGCTGTTTCCACTGCAACCCGTTTCCCGAAAAGGCGAGCGTGGAATGGATATAGGATTTTGTGCCCATAACCAGTTGATGGCTCAATCCCACCGCTCCAAAATAGATATCGGCTGTATAATCTTTGCTGTCGGCATCTTTTTCCCATTTATTAACATCTTTCTCCGCATCTTTCCCTTGGTGGTCATAGGCACCTAGTCCCCACAGGTAAAACACCCCGGCCTTCTTGGTTGGAAAACTGGTTTTGAACGACAGGTCCTGGTAACTCAACGCACCCATTTCTTTGGGCAGAATGGGTGACAGCAATCCCAAAGTGGAGTAGCGATAGTTGAACAGATAGGTGGAGCGCTTATTCTTTTTGAACGGACCTTCGGATGCCGCATCAATCCCGATGATGCCTGCCCGGAAGGTATGCTCCCGTTTTTCCGGGTTACCGGTACGCATGCGCAAATCAAATACACCGGAAAGTGCATTTCCATATTCTGCAGGGAAGGCGCCGGTAAAGAAGTCGGAGCTGGCAAGTACATGGCTGCTCAGTGCGGTCAGCCCACCGCCGCCATATAAAATTAGGTTGGCAAAATGGTTCGGATTGGAAATCTCGACACCCTCCATACGCCAGAGCAAATCTTTGGGGGCATTTCCCCTGACAACAATTCCGTTATTCCCTGTTGCCATGGTTACTCCCGCAAAAGCGGAAGCCAGTCGCGCCGGATCGTCAATACCGCCTGCGTAACGGCTTGCCTCCTCTACGGTCAGTTGCCGGGCACTTAACGTGGCCATGGAATTCTGCGGCAGGTCTTTCCTTGTGTTCGATTTGACCACCACTTCTCCCAAAGCTACCGGCTTTTCGGTTAACCCGATATTCAGGACGACCTCTTTCCCCGAAGTCACCATCACTTCATTCACGATGTGAGGCCTGTAGCCCAGGTACCGGAAGGCAATCTTTTGTCTTCCCAGCGGAACGTCGGGTAACGAGTAGTAACCGTTGTTGTCGGTAATGGTACCGTTTTGAGCGGTCGAATCCATCAGTACCACCGCTACGCCGGTTAAAGGTGCCTGGGTATCATTATCGACTACCCGGCCTATGATGGTTTGTGTCAGAGGTTGCGCCGCAGCGGAAAATGACAGGAAAAGGAAAATGAGTATAAGTTGTAGCAAGTGTTTCATCGTCGGTTAAGTTTTTTTCCATAATTTGTTTCAAAATTGGGGCAGATAACCGCCATAGTCAATACTGATAAATCAGTAATCGAATGCAGAGAACTTACCAACAACTAATTGCCGAATTTTACCAGCTTGTTGACTCGCAGATATTTGATGAGTCGGTTCTTGATTACCGGATTCTCGACCGGCATATCCGGATGCTGGAAACCATCAATGTGGTGCAGGACAGTGCTATCTCCATCTTCGATATGTACCGGAAAAAACACGTGTTTATTTCTTCACAGTTCGAAACGATGCTGGGGTGGGACATCGAAAAGGCCAATGAGCAGGGCACTTATTACATGGATGAGCGGTTGCATCCCGGAGATGCCATTCGATTGACGCAGGCCGGGATCTACTTTATGAAAATGGCTTATGCCCTGACGGGAGAAGACCGGAAGCAACTGCCCAACTATAAAGTTATCACCGACTACCGGACCAAAGACAAGACTGGAAACTACATTCGTGTTATCGAACAGCAAAAAGCGCTGGAACTAGATTCCTTAGGCAATGTCTGGCTGGCACTCAGTGTGCTGGACGTATCGCCTGACAAGGACGTGCAGACACCTGCACGCAGCCGTTTAATCAATACCCTTACGGGAGAATTGTATCTTTTCCCACCGGAAGGGAACGAAAGTATGCCACCCAAACTATCGGGACGCGAGCAGGAAATTCTTTCTCTCATTGCCAGCGGACTGGTAAGCAAACAGATTGCGGATAAACTGTTTATCAGTGTCAATACCGTCAATACGCATCGTCAGCGCATCATCGAGAAACTGGAAGTCAGCAACACGTTCGAGGCAATTCAGTATGCTTCGGAACTCAGATTGATTAATCCGGTAAAACGGAGCTAGAGCGGTTATTTCCGGTTACCTATTTTACAGTTATCCAACAAACATTGCCGTACGAACATCTGTTAAGTAGGTAGGACAGATGCGCCTTATTATTGAATTTCACGATAGTTGACAAGATGAAAAAATTAGGAAATACAGACTTACAGACTGCTCCCATCGTATTCGGGGGAAACGTTTTCGGATGGACACTCAACGAAAAAGAGTCGTTCAGGATTCTGGATGAATTTGTGGACGCCGGTTTCAATACCATCGATACCGCCAATGTGTATTCGCGGTGGGTTCCCGGTAACGAAGGAGGCGAATCGGAAACCATCATTGGGAAATGGATGAAAGAACGAGGCAATCGCGATAAGGTGACTGTGATAACCAAAGTAGGCTCCGATATGGGACAAGGCCATCGCGACCTCTCGGAGAAACACATCATGGAAGCAGTAGAGGACTCGCTGCGCCGGTTGCAAACCGATGCCATCGACTTGTATCTCTCGCACTGGGACGATGAAAATACGCCGGTGGAAGAAACACTGGGAGCTTACGGGAAACTCATCAAAGCCGGAAAAGTGCGCTTTATCGGCGCTTCCAATCTTCCGCCTGAAAGGCTGAAAGAATCACTGAATGCCAGCATGCAAAACGGCTTGCCTCGTTATGAGGTATTCCAGCCTGAGTACAATTTATTCGACCGACAGGGCTTTGAAGAAGGTGTAGCTCCGGTTTGCCGGGAGGAAGGTCTGGGAGTGATTACCTATTTTTCGCTGGCCAAGGGTTTCCTTAGCGGGAAATACCGAAGCAAAGACGATCTCGGAAAAAGTGTTCGCGGAGGTGGCGTGGAAGGCTACCTGAATGAACGGGGATTTCGTATTCTCAAAGCGCTGGACGAACTGGCGGCCAAACACGAGGTTTCGCAGGCGGCTGTAGCACTTGCCTGGCTTATTCATCAGCCGGATGTGACCGCCCCCATTGCCAGCGCCACCAAAAGCAATCACCTGAAAGCATTCACCGAAGCGATGCAGATGAAACCGGAGCCGGAAGATATGCAATTGCTGGAGAAAGCTTCGGCATACCAATAGCCTCAACGGGAAATTCCGGTTTCCGAAAATTTTGAATCCATTATCATACTGCTTCGTATGATGAAAAGAAATCCATCAAACAAAAATGTATATGATTAGAAAATTGATGCCCGTCCTGCTGTTTGGACTCCTCCTAAGCGGATGCAACCAAAAGCACAAAGGCCATTCGGCAAACAACGAGACTACCGCTATGAAATCCCAAACGGAAAAAGCGGCCAAACCCAAAATTCTGTTTGTGTTGACCAACCACGATCAGAAAGGTGATACCGGCAAAAAAACCGGATTCTTTTTATCCGAAGCTGCTCATCCATGGGACGTTTTGAAAGACAAGTATGTCATCGATTTTGTCAGTCCGAAAGGCGGGAAAGCACCGGTTGACGGATTTGATTTGAGTGATCCGGTGAATAAGGAATTCTGGGATAATCCGGAAATCCAGTACAAAATCAATCACACGCTAAAACCGTCGGAAATTAACCCGGATGACTATGTGGCGATTCATTTTGTGGGCGGCCACGGTGCCATGTGGGACTTCCCTGAGAGTAAGCAACTGGCAGAGATTGCTGCGAAAATTTACGAACACCATGGTGTAGTAAGTGCCGTATGCCACGGGCCGGCCGGCTTGGTCAATATCAAACTGGATGATGGCTCGTACCTCATTACCGGGAAAAAGGTAACAGGCTTTAGCAATGAAGAAGAGAAAGCTGTCAAGCTAACGAACGTCGTTCCGTTTCTATTGGAAAATAAACTCAAAGAGCGCGGTGGGATATATTCCTGCACATCGAAGTTCACTGTGCATGTCGTGCACGACGGACGATTGATTACAGGACAAAACCCACAATCGGCTAAAAAGGTGGGCAAAGAAGTACTGAAAGAATTGCAGAAGGATTAACCTTCCGGATACGATTTAATATTGATTAAAGCTCTTGCATTTCCTCTGCAAGGGCTTTTTTAGTCCCCCTAAATTGCTCCGGAATAGCACTTTTCACATTTTTTTACGTTTTGATGATGCTTCGTACAGATTGGGATACTAAAAATATATCCTAAAACGTATGTTCTTATAATATCGATTAACCTAATAAACTATTAACTGGAAGTTACGATCAACGGTGGTGAAGTGTTAACGTTTAACGTAATCCAAATCAGTTTAACCGAACTGGTTTTTGAAACAGAATATGACACAGATACGTACCGCTTTACGTTCTCTGTGGAAAACGAGCAGGACGTGTAGTCTAATAGTTACTTTCTCTGATTACATGTTTTTTCTTCAATAATTCAATCACCTTAACACCAAACATTTTCCTGCAAAGTGTTTGGTGTTACTTTTTTAAATAATCTGCAACCGTTACTTCGTGAAATGCTTCGTTAACACACCCAACAAATCGTGATTGCATGCTGCATCCAACTCTGAAAGTTTCTTTAAACCAAAAATAAAGGCAATGGCAACTGGTTCGGCCCGGTAAGCTGTATGTCCTTCGTAGAATCCGTATCGCATTATATAATAAGGCGCCATTTCGCTAAAATACAGTGAAGTCAGTTTCTTTTCCAGCTTGTCTCGCTGAACATCGGATAACCGGCTGTAATGCTCATCCAGAAAGGTCTTTTCTTCCGGGGTTAGCTTCCGACTAATCGTAAAATCGAAATTCCCCTGTATTTCATCCTGAAAGATGGAAACCTGCCAACCTTTGCTTCTCTCCGCTTTGAAATTTAATTGATGACCGTTGTAGAATATCACCGGTATGTTGTCGTAAAATCGTTTCCAGTGCTTTAGTTCAATTTCCTTGAGAACCAGGTTCCATATGTGAAAAAGTGGTTTGGCCATCTGCGGATGCGTTAGTCCCATGGCTCGCGCCAGTTGATTATCGCCTTCCAGCACCGAAAGAATATCTTCGTCTTCTGCCATAAATCCGGCTCGCGAAAAACCATTGGGACGACCTATCTCATTGATAATTCTCACCGGGAATCCAGTAATCCTCTCCTTGCCTTCCAACTCCGCTTCATCGTGCAATCCAGTCTTTGCCAATGCGGGGAAATCGCCTCCGTCAACTCCGAGCTGTTGTCCCTTACCCATCATCCATTTGAATTGATTGCTGTAAAGAAGGGGTTCGCCATTTTCCACCGTAACTGAAACGATTCCAAAGGTCGAATCCTTCTTCATTACCAGAATGGCTTCTGTCCCGTACTTCAGCACCGACGGGGAAGCCATATCCGGCTTCGACAGGTAAGTCAGCGGATAAAAAAACCAATCCTGATCCGTTTTTGACTTTTGCCCCCGTTGCCCCAATGAAATGCTGGTTAAGAATATCAACACAACCCAAAGGAGTCCCAGGCGACGTTTCCACCGAACGAGATATTCTATCCTATTTTTCATGGTTCTATTAGTTTCAATTCCATTAGAATGTCCTTCGTAATTTTGTATCTGGCCTGACTGGTTCCGTTGAAATCATCTGATACAAAATTCAGGGCATAGAAGTAAGGATGGTTATCCTTTTCAAAATACCCGACCAGCCACATGACGTAATCAGTGTCATCTAGAACTCCGCCTCCTGTCTTCCCGCTGAGTATCCAATTGTCTCCTTTATCCAACACGATAAGCTTCTTCACCTTTTCAATGGATTCCTTTGCAACCGGTAGGTTATTGTGATAGAACTTGCGTAGAAAAGCGATTTGCTGATTGGCGCTAATGCGAAATTCTCCGGCCAGCCAGAACCGGGTAGGCGGACCATTCAAATTCTTGTTCCCGTAATCGAATGCCTGTACATACTTCCGGTACTTGTCAATGCCTATTTTTTCGGCAAAGCCGGTGTAAACCCACACACAAGAATACTTTACCGCCGTACGCAACGTTTGATCCTGATTCCAGTTTTTTATCGGCCATTCATGACCATCCCACGGAATGACCTGATTCGTATCGGATACCACTCCCTCCTCCAATGCTATCACTGAATGGGGAATCTTAAAAGTGGACGCAGGAATAAATCCGGAATCGCACACCGCCGGATTATAGCGAATGAACTCGTTATTCGCTTCGTCGAATAACACAAAACATCCGTTTACACCATAACGGTCAAAATAAGGTTTGAAATTTCGCTCGGTTATCTTTTGGGCATAGCTTAAAGAAACCAGTGATAAAAGGAAAAGCAGGCTCAGTAAATTTTTCATGGTAAATCGTCAGTCAATTTAACATTTGGTTATCCCGCCAGTGGATCATCCTCCAGAATGGCATAATGATAATTGTCTATCCATTTTCCCCGGATAGGCAGAATTTTACGCCGTAAACCTTCGCGCACCATCCCGCATTTTTCCAGTACCCTGATGGATTTGATATTTTCGGTGGCTACGCCGGCTTCCACTTTGTGCAAATGGAAATCTTCAAATCCGGCCTTAATGAGTCTTTGGGCTACTTCGGTAGCATAACCGCGGCCCCAGTGAGCCGGAAGTAGTTTATAGTAAATCTCGCCTAAGCGAAATTTATCCAACGATAGCGAAAAACCGGCTAACCCAATAAATTCACCGGAGTCTTTCAAGACAATTTTCCAGGTATACGATTTGCGCGGCTTATCCGTCTGCTCTTCGATGGCAGGCCGTATCAACTCTTCTGTTTCCTGCCTGTTTTTTGGTATCCCGATGGTGTTGAACTCATCAACAGCCGGGAAAGAATGCAACCGGTGAATATCGTCCAGATCATCCCAGGAGATTTCCAGCAATTGCAAACGTTTCGATTCAAATTTCATGATTTACAGTTCAGTTGAAAGGTTTGATTTGCCTAAAGATAAGAAGGAAAAGAGGGATACACAACGAAGATTCAACATTCATCTAATGCGATTGGTAAGGAATTCCGTATTGTTCGAACAACTGCTGTAAATAGGCCACACTGCCAATGACGCCCAATTTTCCTTCCTGTCCGGAAATTAGCCCCACAAGGTAGCCGTTTTGGTCAATCACGGGAGAACCGCTACTCCCCTCCTGTGAGACATTTTTTGTGAGTGTCTGTACATAGAAATAGTTTCCCATATTCTTAAAACACTGCAGTTTCACCAGTTGGGGATAATGGTTATCCTTTTGCAGTGCTCCCCAGCCTACCGCAAAAACAACCTCGTTGGGACGGACCGGCGTATAGCGGATTTTGAGTGGGTAAATATTTTTATTCTTTTCCTGAATAGAAAACAAAATCCAATCCCTGTCTTTCAGCGTATTAAACTGTCCGATGGGTTCTGCAGATGATTGATTGATAAGCTTTTTTATTTCCACCTGTTGTAGAGGCCGGTTTTTCGGATACATTTTCCATGACACAAACTGAGACCCCAAATCAATGGTTGACAGGCCCCGTAGATTGGCAAACGCCATGAAGATGTGTTTGCAACTGACAGCCAGGGTGTCCTTGCCGGTATCGATCAGGAAGGCATTGGCTAACGCTCGATAGGTGGTATCGGTGAAGGCGATATCGTTGGTTAAGGCAAAAGACGGCCAATCTTTTATAGGTTTCGCCATCCAGCTTTCTTTGACGACCTTTTTCTTCTCACTACATCCGCTAAAAATAATCGACAAAAAAGAGGATAGAATGAGCAAGTAAATGGTTTTTGATTTCATTGGTTTGGTATTTTCCGAATCCCGGACAAGGGGTCGTTATTTCAGATTAGCCATAAAAAATGGCTGTTATATTCCGTAGCTAAAATTACGAAAGCATAACAGCCATTCCAAGTACACTTTTGTGTTTCTTTAGTGCGTATCCTGAATGAATTTCGCGGTGTTATCGTGCAGCTCCTTCAAAGAAGGAATATTCAGATAAACCATGTGCCCCGACATGTAATAATGGTACGAGATATTCTTTTGCAAAGCTGCAGGCATGGGTAAATGACGCATTTCATATACTCCTTCGAAGTACGGCGTGGCCAAATCGAAGTAGCCCATGTTCAGCATGACTTTCATTTTCGGATTGTAAATCATCGCCCGGGCCAAATCGGGCATCACATTGGGGAAAATTTTCCTGCCGCTTCCCGGTGCCTGATGCCGTGAATCCCATTTGCGGCCAATGCCATCCCCAAACGGCTGATAAGGTACATCTTCTCTGAATTTCAGCGTCGAATGCAGATACGTGTTCGCCGTGGCAATGTAGATACCACCAATGGCTTTGTTCATCGGGTCGAAAGCCGGGCGTTTACTCAACGGATCGACCATATAAGCGGAGAAGCGGGTATCCAAACGTCCGGTTACCTTATCCTCTTTCGCCAGCAGATTCTTTTCAAATCCCGGTCCGGTTACGCGCAGGTTGGCTTTCTTGATGTAATCTACCGGAAGCCCGGTGTATTCATATAGTTTTTCCGCTGTCTGATTGAAGGTTGCAGAATCAATTGTGACACCTTTGCTAAGTGCCAGGGCGAAATCGCCAAGTGCGAAATCTTCCACCTTCCGGAGAAGTGGTTCCAGTTTTTCCGGTTGATTGGGAAGTTTATGATGGTACCAGGCAGTGGCCGTCATGCTCGGCAAAACCAGCTGATGAGCGATTTCATTTCCCGGATTTAGGGCAGCCATCCCGGAAACATTATCGTAGTTCAGAATCTGCGAAAGCATGATCACGCCATTCAAATCGATGCCATGGTTCTCGCCCAGGTAGTAAGCAACCACCGCCGAGCGGAACGTTCCGTAACTTTCCCCGAACAAATACTTCGGAGAATTCCACCGGTTAAAGGTCGTCAGAAACTGTGTGATGAACGAGGCAAAAGCATGACCATCCTGATCAATGCCGTAAAAATCTTTCGGGTCGCCGGCTCCTCCTTTGTCTTTCCCGATCAGCTGACTGTAACCGGTTCCGGGAGCATCGATAAACACCAGGTCGCTGGCATCAAGCAGGCTGTAATCGTTGTTTACCAACGAATAAGGCGCTGCAGTCCGGGCTGTGTCAGCCGCATCGACACGCTTTGGGCCCCATGCCCCCAAATGCAACCACACCGATGCACTTCCCGGGCCACCGTTATAGATAAACGTCACCGGACGATTGGCCGAATTGCTTTCATCCGACTTGAAATAAGCCACATAAAACATACTGCAGGTCGGTTCCTCTTTTTTATTCTTCAGAACGAGCGTACCAGCTACCGCTTTGTAATCAATCCGCTTCCCTTCGACGGTTACCATTCCGGTAGTAACCGATTTCTGCGGATGAGTTAATGTGGTGTCGGGATGTACCGGAGTTTGCGAATGTTTGGACTCATTTTGATTTTGAGCCGACAAATCCATCGCCGAAAGCATCGCTACTATCAGGACGGAAAGAATCAAGTTAAACTTCATTTTCATCTATTTAAGTTAGCAATAACCTTATGTAAAAAAGGCTGGTGGTTAGTTTGCTGATGATTTAGTTCTTTAAAAATAGTTTTTTTGCCGAAGAGTAAGGCATCCTGTTTCAGCGGAAGCTAATTGAGCACCTTATTCACACAAAAAAGAGGACACCAATAGTATCCTCTTCGTCTATATATTCAACAAATATTGCTCAAATCAAACCTCGATGCCAAACATGATTCGGACAAGGTAACCCAGACCAAATGAAATCAAACCAACCACGGTACTGAGGATAACCATTTCCCAGAAACGTTTCCGGAAGGGTTGATCGTTGGCGACCGAGATGTAATAACTATAAAGAAACACCACCAAAACCGAATCGATGACAGCCACAATCAGCGCCACAAACGGTGAAGTAAAGAGCAGGTAGGGAACTACCAGGAAAACAACAGCAAAAACATAGGCGATACCAGTAAAGATGGCCGATTTGACAGCACCTTCATGGTTACCTTCCGACTTATTCGACAGATATTCGGACGAGGACATCGACAGGGCACCAGCCAGTCCGGTGATGATGCCGGCCAGCGCTACCAATCGGGTATTTTGCAAGGCAAATGTCAATCCGGCCAGCGTTCCCAGAATTTCCACCAGGGCATCGTTCAATCCCAACACGATGGAACCAACGTATTTCAGTTTGTCTTCCTCGAGCAAGGCGATTAACTGATCCTCATGATCATTCTCTTCCTTGGCGATGATTTTGGCCTCCGGGATTTCATCTGCAATCTCATTGTAGTTGACCTGGGCATTCTCCTCCCCTTTTTCCATCAACTTAATGCCGAACGTGATGCCGAAAATCCGGGCTATCCAATAAAATTTCCAAATCTTCCATTTACTCGGAGCCACTTCCTTTTCCGTGTATTCCTTCCAAATTTCATAATGCTTGTGCTCATCGTCGGCAATGCGGCTCAAAACCTCGGCATTATGCGGGTCACGCTGTTTTTCAGCCAGCTGCTTGTAAATATGATATTCGGTAATTTCGTTTCCCTGAGCAACCAGCAATTGGCTTCTGGTTTCGGGGGACAATGGTTTACGTTTCATCGATGTTTTTGGTTCTTTTGATTTGAGGCAAAACTACATAATGTTTGGAAAAACAACTTCCTTTTCTCATTCCGTTTCGCTAAAAATCTCATTAATATTTCATTCCGACATTTCTTTCAAACATAGCAGGATAGGAAAAGTCTGTTCAGGAGCTTGTCTTTATCTTTGCTATATGAAAACAAAAACATCAACCAAACAAGAATATATCCGACGAATCAATAAGGTTATCGAATATATCAACAACCATCTGACCAAAGACATGGATTTGAAGAAGCTGGCAGGAGTTTCCAACTTCTCCGAATTTCATTTCCACCGGATTTTTAAGGCGTTTCAGCACGAAACAGTGTCGGCTTACATTACCCGGATTCGGGTAGAGACAGCAGCCCGCCTGCTCCGTTATTCCGACCTGCCCATCGAGACTATCGCCGGCAACGTAGGCTATGAGATGCCTTCCTCCTTATCGAAATCGTTTAAAAAGTTTTATGGTATCACTCCGACCGAATACCGAACAAATAAAAATATATTCATTATGAAAAAAGAAGTAGTAAACACTGAATTAAAGCTGAAAGCGCCTAAGATTCTTGAACTCGAAGACAAAACCGCTATTTACATCCGGCTTACGGGTGCATACAACGACCTGGACTTTCCCGGAACCTTTGCGAAACTATGGAGTTTTGTAAAGGAGCAAAAGCTCTATTCTGCCGGGATTGAACATGTTGGTGTGTATTACGACGACCCGAAAGTGACGGAAAGCAGCAAACTGCGATCGGATGTTTGCCTGGTAATCAAAAAGCCCGTTCAGCCGAAAGGCGAAATCGATGTGAAAGTGATACCTGGCGGTAAATACGCCGTATTTTCCTACCAGGGGCCATACAGCAATTTAGGAATGGTATATGACACGATTTTTTCGGAATGGCTGCCTGCCAGCGGGTGTGAATTGCGCGATCTTCCGGTATTTGAAAAGTATGGCAACAACCCGACCCAAACGGAACCGGAAAAACTGAAAACAGAGATTTACGTTCCCATTCAATAGAATAGCTTAGCGGAAATTCGGGTTGAAGGATGTCGCCACTTCGAGGGATGACATCCTTCTTTTGCGCAAATCTTCCTCAAATCGCCCAACCTGAAACTATTTCCTGTCCTAATTTGTCGGAAAAATGTCCTTGCGGACAGGATGGAAGGCTGTATCTTTAGCTTTTCACCGATACGGTACAGACCATGAAGAAGAACGAGAAAACACCCGTTAAACACATTGTAATGGTGGCATCGCCCAACACATCGTTGCTGGATGTGAGCGGCCCGCTGGAAGTCTTCGCGAAAGCGAAACAACACCTGCCTGAATTTACCAACCAGCCGCCATTTGTATATCAATTGCATGTGGTATCGACCACCGACGAACTGCAGGTGGCCACCTCAACGGGGTTGCCCATTATTTGCGAAAGCACTTTATTCGATTTTCGTTATCCCATCGATACCTTGCTGATTGCCGGCTATGCTTACCGACCCGATATGACACCCGCGAAAGCCACTATCGACTGGCTCCGCACGCACTGGAAAAATATTCGCCGGATTGGCTCTGTTTGTACCGGGGCATATATACTGGCCGAAGCCGGTCTCCTGGATGGCCGCGAAGCCACCACCCACTGGAACCGTTGCCAACAGATGACGGCATTGTATCCGGAAGTGAGGGTGAATCCCGATCCGATTTTTGTGAAGGATGGCCCGATTTATACCTCGGCCGGTATATCCACCGGTATGGATTTGGCGCTGGCGCTGGTCGAAGAGGATTACGGCCGCGAGGTTGCGCTTTACGTGGCACGCATGCTGGTACTGTACCTCAAACGGCCGGGCAACCAGTCGCAGTTTAGCGTGGTACTGGCCCATCAGGAGGTTGATTACAATCCCATCCAAACATTGATTGAATGGATGCCGGAACACCTGAATGACGCACTCTCGGTAGAAAAACTGGCTGAACAGGTGTCGATGAGCCCCCGTAACTTTTCGCGGGTTTTCACCCGGAAGATGGGCATCACGCCGGCGCGGTATATCGAAAAACTACGCGTGGAAACGGCCCGCCGCCGCCTGGAAGAGTCGAACTTATCGCTCGATGAAATCTCCAGCGAATGCGGTCTGGGAAGCGCTGATACGCTTCGCCGATTGTTCCTGCGCCATCTGAAAACATCGCCCAGCGTTTACCGGCAAAGCTTCCAGACAGCCATACGATAGAATTAGCAGGAACAGGAGGCACGTTGAAGAGCGACCTGTCTCCGTTTGTATCGCAGGAATGAAAGGAATACAATGCTGATACCGCTGATTAAAATGATATCGTACCAGGCCAGGCTCATCAGCTCTTTAACCGGAATGAAAAGTAACAACAGGTATGTTATTCCCGAGAGTAGAATGTACGTAACACCACCGACCAAACCTCCGGCCACTCCGGCTGCTTTGGGAAACCGGCTCAGACTATAGGTGAACGAGTTGTTGAAGATGAAGGCCGACATCATGACGATGAAGAAGGTAAAACCGATGAGTGTGTACAAATTCGGTGCAAACCGGAAAAACACCATCATCAGGGCCACCATTACAAATTGCACAATGTTCGCAATGAACACGGTCTTCGTAAAGTCGGTTTTGATGAGCGCTTTTCCCAGCAAATTACCAGAAAGCCATCCAAGTCCAATAATCAATAATGAGTAACCTACCGTGACTGAATTGTAATGAAACGTATGTTCGATAAGGAACGGACTGGTTAGTGTAAAAATCATTGCCACGCTGTATGCGAATCCGGACAACAAAATGGCCAGAATAAAATCGAAAGTTCCCAGCATTTTGGTATAGTTCCCTATGATTCCTTTAAGATGAAACCGGGCCGGAGTTTGCAATGTTTCCCCGCTAAATATCCAATCCAGCAGGAAACCCACCATGGAAGCACCTCCCAGGAAATAGAAATTGTATTTCCATCCGAAACTGGTTTGCAGGTACCCGCCAATAAACGGGGCAGTAATCGGTCCAATGGACCAGATAATGGTCAACAGACTCAAAGCATGTTTCAATTTACTTCCTTCGAAAACATCGACAAAGAAGGCCCTTTTCGCCACCAACACAAAGCCAATGCTAATTCCCTGGATGGCCCGGAAAAAATAGATCAGATGGATATTCGGGAAAACAGCGATGGCAAAGCTGGATAGGGAAAATATCAGCAATGAAATCAAGCTGAGTCGAAACCGACCGAAACTATCGAGCAGCACTCCCACAAAGAGTTGGCTAATGCCATAAAATATCAAATAGATGCTGACCGAGGCCTGCATTTTCAGTACACTAACGTGAAGGTCACTGGCCATGGCTGGTAGCGACGGTGAATACAAATCGACTGCAATTCCCGACAAGGGGACAATGGCATACGCCAGAACAATGGCAAAACCTTTATATCTGTCTTGAATCATTTTCATGTGTATGTACCTTATTTTTCAATTGCCACATGGAACTCGCCATTGAAATCATACTCCTGCGTGAGAAGTTTAATTCTCGTGGCTCGTTTCATCTTTCTCTTCTCATTAAGCTTTCTGCCATCCTTCAATCATCCTATATGCTCTCAATAAATGGTTGCAGAAAGTCATTAAAAAATACCAGAGAAACAGTTGATGTTCCTCTGGTACATATATTCAGTTTTCTTTGAGACCGAATTGACTAAACGCCGTTTTGAACAAATTGTTTTACAACGAGCCAAAGTAAGCTGCGGTGCGGACCATCTGAGACACAAACGACATTTCGTTATCGTACCACGATACGGTTTTCACCAGTTGCTGGTTTCCGGTAGTCACTACCTTGGTTTGTGTGGCATCGAACAACGAACCGTAGGAAATACCGATAACATCGCCCGATACAATGGGAGCTTCGGTGTAACCGTATGATTCATTAGCTGCCTGCTGCATCATCTGGTTGATCTCTTCAACCGTTACCTGCTTTTCCAGTACCGTATAGAGCTCGACAACGGAACCTGCCGCTACCGGAACCCGCTGCGACGAACCGTCCAGTTTGCCTTTCAGTTCGGGAATCACCAACCCGGTGGCTTTTGCGGCACCGGTAGTATAAGGCACAATGTTGTTGGCCGCCGCACGCGACTTTCGGTAATTGACTTTCGGGTCGGGAGTGTCCATCAGCGGCTGCGAATTGGTGTAGGCGTGAATGGTGCTCATCTGTCCGGCTACAATCCCGAAGTTTTTATTCAGCACATCGGCCATGGGCGCCAAACAGTTGGTGGTACACGACGCGCAACTGATGAGGTTATCGGACGACTCCAGAATATCGTGGTTTACATTGAATACAATGGTTTTCAGGTCCGGTCCGGCCGGTGCCGAAATGATGACCTTCTTAGCGCCGGCTTTCAGATGAGCCGAAGCTTTTTCCGGCGATGCGAAGAAGCCTGTACATTCGAGTACCAGATCGATGTTCATCTCTTTCCATGGCAATGCTTCCGGATTGCGCTCGGCCAGTACTTTCACACTTCTTCCGTTCACAATCAGATGGTCATCACCCTCTTTTACGTCGGCATCAAAGGTGCCCTGCGTGGAATCGTATTTCAACAGGTAAGCCAGCATCGACGGTGCGCTGAGGTCGTTTACAGCCACTACTTCCAGTTGCGGGTTATCCTGCATCTTGCGGAAAGCCAATCTCCCGATTCGGCCAAATCCATTAATGGCAACTCTAATCATACCTTGTTCATTTTTGATGGTTAAACTCAACGGATTCACTAAGCTCATCCGTGTTCTTTTTTACATCCGCAAGGTACTGCGTCCGGCACTTGTCTGCAATGACAATCATCCGACATATTCGGCCACGAAAAGGTTTCAAGTTACGCTACGCTGTTTCAGTCTACACGCTATCATACAGGTCGTTGCATCTATAATCGTTACTATTGTTAGTAACGTTTCTGTTGTTCCTATCGTTCGTTCCTTTTATCCAGTGACCTCAAGGGATCACCTGAAACCTGAAATTTTGAAACCTGAAACCTTTTACCCTTTTCGCGCTTTGAGCTCGGCAGGAACCAGACAGGAATAGACAAATTGGTTGACGGGCACATCCACATTGAATTCATTGGCTAGCTTGACCACCGTTCCGTTCTGGTATTCCAATTCAGAAGGATTGCCGGCCCAGATGTCCCGCGCCAACGAAGTGGTGGAACCGGGTGCCAGCGAATCGATAAAACTGATGTTCTTTTCCACGAAATCTTCACTGAAAGGAATTCCTGCTTCACGCGCCAGGGTCACAATCTCGTTGAGCAAATCGATCATGAGTTTTCGCGTTTCCGGAATCGATCGGAGCTCACCGTAGTTGGTATTGGTGATGGCCATCAAGCCGCTCACACAAATAAAGATGAACTTCTTCCATAATTCCTTCTGAATATTTTCGGCGAGGGTTGCCTGAATACCCGCTTTTTCCAGAATGGTCTGCAGCTGCTGCACCCGTTCTGTCTTCGTGTTGTCGGCTTCGCCAAACACAATCTCAGGAGTATGCGCAAAGTGATTAATGACTCCGTGAGCCTCCACCTTGCTGATGATTTTGCACAAACCGCAAATTACCGGTTTTGGTCCGACGGTTTCACGCAGTTCGTCGTACGTCAACAAACCATTTTGCAAGGGCAGAATGATTGTCTTTTCGCCAATAAGATGATTCAGCTGAGCAGCCATATCTTTCACCTGCCAGGCTTTTAAGCCAACAATAATCAGATCGACTTTCCCGATTGTTTCGATATCGTCGGTTGCCTGCACATTCTCCAAATGAAAATCACCCAGCACACTTTTCACGGTCAGACCATTGGCCTGCATCGCTTTGAGGTGGGCACCACGCGCCAGAAAGGTCACCTCATTACCTGCCTGGGCCAATCTTCCACCAAAATATCCGCCTACTCCCCCTGCTCCAATTATAGCAATTTTCATCGTTCCGCCTTTTCAAATTATCATTCTCACTTACCCGCGTCGAACACCACCTTGAAGTCCTTCTTCATACTAACAGTATTCCATCCGTGCACGGACATGGAATCTCTCCAAGCCGGGCAAGGTGTGCCGTGCCATGGACTATATTTATATTCCCGTTTGGCATCATCATGGTTCAGCATGAAGGAAATATTGGGCAACGGATTAGCCGAAGCCATGCGGAACATGCCCCAGTCTCCGGTGGTATTTCCAAAAGCAAAAACAGGGGCCTTTCCAATGTGACGATAGATGTTTATCGCTTTGCCATTGTTATTGTTCGATGGCTTGAATATGGAGGGTTCCAGAACGAATTCTGTTCCCTTACCGGGATGAAAGACGGGCTTCATAGCCTGGCTGGTACCAATCAAATGGTTGCGTTCGAAGCCCAGCGCTTTGGGACAAACGCTCCACATCAGTCCCTGCAGCGAGCCGGAAACGACATACACATCAAACTGGTTAGCTTTCAGATAAGAAATCAGTTCGAGCATGGGAGGATAAAACATTTGGGCCAGTGGAATATGATAATCCCGGTTCATGGCCGTATCGAGATACGCTTTGCTGAACTTTACATACTTCTCATTATCCCAGCCTTTAAACGCATTCATGATCATGGGTTGGATTGATGGTCCCCAATGATTGGTTACAGATGTATCTTTCGGATTGACTCTCAGTTTTTCGGCATAACGATACATCGGATTCTGCAAGAGCGAACTGTCTTTTTTGACTTGCAGGCACAAGCCCTGAACAGCGCTGTACATCTCAAACCAAAGCGGTGCCTCACAAGCCAGCGTTCCGTCCATATCAAATACCGCAATCCGGTCGGCTACCGGAATCTGTGGCACTTTATTCGTGACAAAGTCAATGATTTTTTCTTTTTCGGGTGTGTTGTTCCACGATGGCAACGGGTTGGCTTTTGGCGAAGAACAACTTGTAACAACAAAAGCTAAACCAAGCAGCAATAAAATAGTCCTTTTCATCGGTCTGTATATCAATTGAGTTTTAACCAAATTGTTGGTCTTTTTTACTCTTGCTAAAATACAGAGGACATCAGGAATGAAGGTAGCTTTTATGTAAATTAATTATGAATAAAGTATTCCTGTAACGGCAGAAAAACATATTTGCTTTCCCCGAACAATTCTAATTTCGACGAAAACAAAATCAATACTGTAATATTAAATCGATTAGATTATCGTCGTGACTGAGTCCCATTTTCTTCCTCAACCGGTAGCGATGATTTTCGACGCCACGAACGGTAATACCTAAAAGCGGCGCAATCTCTTTAGAAGAGAGGTTCATCCGCAGGTAAGCACACATGCGCAAATCCTTGGCCGTCAAATCCGGAAAATCGTCTTTGATCTTTCGCAGAAACTGTTCGTGGGCCTGCTCGAAGTTGGTTTCAAAAATCTGCCAGTCATCGTGGCTTGAGATATTCTTATCGATCTTTTTGATGATATCGTTGAAATATTTATCCGGATAACGGGTTCCTAACTGCTCTTTATGCCGCGTTACCTGCTGCTTCAGGTCGAGCAAAAACTCGTTCTTTTTAATTATTGACATGGTGGAGTTGGCCAGCTCTTTGCTTTTATGTTCCACCTCGGTCCTTAGATTTTTGTTCCTAAGCAAAATCAGTTCGCGTTCCCTCTTCTCGATATGGATGCGCTGCTTTCTCTTGGTACGCCTTGCTCCCCACGCCTGGAAAAGAATGGAGAAAACCACCAGCAGAACGAAATACCCGATTTTTGCCAGCGTGGTACTGTACCAGGGCTCCTGCACTTCCAGCGTGAGCGAGTTGACACGGCTCTCGTTGTGCCACAAATCCGTTGCTTTTACCTGAAGCTGATAAGTTCCGGCCGGAAGACGGTCGAAACGGAAAACAGACGACTCGGATTTGTCGGACCATTTCTGATCGATCCCTTTCAAAAAAGCCTGATAGAAAACCGGCTCAGCAGAATAATGTGGAAATGAGTAACGTACTTCGATGCTGTTGTGGCTATAATTCACTTCCAGCGCATGATTACCCGGAACCTGACTGATGGCTTCATTTCTCCGGTTGATCAATTGAAGTCGACGCAATTGGGGCGCAAAATTGGAGATGGTTTGCAAGCTATCGTTCTCGGACGCATCGAGCCAGGCAATGCCATTTTCCAAACAGAGAATCCCCTTATCTGCAGTAATGGGCAAAATGTTTTCAAAATCCTCAAATAACGGACTACGCTTGAAATAGGATGTCGGATACGATTTTATCAGACGTACCCGGCTCTGGTTGATGTAAAACAAGCCGATTTTTTCTGATGATATAAACCAGTAGTGATGATCCGGCGCTTTTATTATCCGATGCGCCTTAATATAATCTCCCAAATGCTCATTCAAATGCGTGTAGGGAATGATTGTGTCATTCAAATCGTCGTATGTAAAAAGTTTGTCTTTTGTGGTAAATACAATCCGATCCTCTACTTTAAATACATTCAACGAATGTTCTTTCCCAAAGACGGACGACGCGCCATAGTATTTCTGACTAATTACTTTATCTCGCTTATCATTCAATCTTAGTTGGTATATACCACGATGCATATGGCTGGCCCAAATATTTCCCAAATGATCGATTTCGATGTACCGAATCAAATCGGCAAATCCGGAAATAATATTCTCCATAACCAAATGACCATCCACCTCCTTGTAGGAAATCAGGTTGTAATAAGTAGACTGGATATAATGGCCCTTGTGTTTACTATCTTCCTTTATAGCAAACCCACCGGAACTGCGTGAAATGAAATTAGCCTTTCCGTTATCGACAACAATTGTTCCTTCATTATGGCCTACCACCAGCTGGTTACCAATTACACGCAGATCCCAATTTTGTGACTGCGTATTGGGAACAAGGGTATAATTTGCACTCGGATCGGATAAGTCTTTGGAGAATAGTCCCTGATTGGTTCCCAGATAAATGTGATTCTGAAAGATAGCTGCTGAATATACCGCTCCGATATTGGGTATATTTTCAATCCTGACACCGTCATTATTCCGCGTACTGATGAAATCGATTCCATGGTCAAGCGCCAGCCAGATATTATTGAATTGATCCCCGGCAATTCCTAAAATCGTATTATTCTGAAGACCGTTGGTATGATTGTATTTGTGAATCAGGTTTCCTGATTTATCGAAAACCACAATCCCATCGATGATGGTTCCAATGACCAGATTTCCATTTGGCAAAAAATATCCCCGGTTCAGTTCGTTTTCATGGAAGTAGGGTCGCCAGTCCGGTTTCCATTGTTGCAGCTGCTTACCATCCCAGATGACAATACCATTGGAAGCAGTCCCAATCATTAATTCATCTTTTTTATATGGAAGAATGAAGCGGATAATTTTGCCTTCGAAAAAAGGATCTGTCACAACGGGTGTAATCTTCTCGCCCAACAAACGGTAAATTCCTTTGTCCCTAACGCCAAGCAATATTTGGTTCCTAACCTTATTCATCACGTTGGTGAATCCAGGCAGATTCGTCGGAAAAATTGAGTCGTGTTGATATAACAATATCCGGTTAAACGAGTGAAAATAAACTTTATCATCGTCTCTGACGATATTCCAGAACTCTTCGTTCCTGGAGAAGTATTGCTCTGCCAGCGAATTGAGCGAATGATAGACCAATTCTCCGGAAGGTTTTCTCTTCCAAAAACCCATTTCGCGATAACCACTTGTATAGATAAGACTATCATTCACAGCAAGAACTGCCCTCAAAATTGTTTCATTCGGCAGATGATACAATCGCCAACTGGTACCATCAAATTCCAGTAAACCATTGTTATTGGCAAAATACATCATCCCATCACGGCCGGCACTGACTCCCCAGTTCTGTGTACCGGCACCATAATCCATCTTACTGAAATTATTGATACTTTCCGTTGCCAGGTGTTGCTGATTAAAAGCCATCCATCCATTATCCTCTTCCTGGCAGTAAACAGAAAGGTGAGGTATAAGCATCAACCAAATCAGAATGAAGCAAGTTCTTCCCATCTCCTGTAAATTAACTTTTTAGAAGCTATATAAGCCGATTGCTATTGTATCGATCGCCAAATATAGGGATGTAATAAGCTCCTTTTACTATCAATTTACATGATTTTACGGAAACATGCTGCACATCATATTAACACTTTTTTACAAATTTTAATAAACGATCACTTCTCAAACCCTCTTGTTATGCCTGTTCCGAAAGCTAAACCATCGAACTGTGAGGTAATGATGAGGTAGAATTTACACATCATCACAACATGAGAAATAGTAGTGTAGACCGTTTTTAAACAGTTATACGAAAGCAACCTAATTTTAATCTCACAAACTGTTTCAAAAAAGTGAACCTATGAAAAAATTAACGATTCTCTTTTCATTATTAATTTCGGTTGCGACAGTTTTCGCCCAACAGCGGATTACTGTTTCCGGTACTGTTACCGAAGCTGCCACCGGAAACCCCATCCCGGGGGTAACTGTTCTTGTCAAGGGGACAACGACAGGAACTGTTACGAATGTCGATGGTCAATATACCATTGATGCTGCCGGTGATGCCGTATTGACTTTCCGCTTTGTAGGAATGGAAAGTCAGGATATTGCCGTCAATAACCGAAGCAACATCGATGTTTCGCTGCAAACATCTACCCAACAGGTCGATGAGGTAGTTGTAGTCGGTTACGGTAAATTAAATGTAAAAGACCTGACCTCTTCGATCGCTACCGTGAAATCGGCTGAGTTGGTTAAAACACCGACAGGACAGGCCATGCAGGCGTTGCAAGGAAAAGTTGCCGGTGTACAAATTATCAACTCCGGAGCTCCGGGTGGTGCACCCACGGTTCGAATCAGGGGAGTTGGTTCTTTTCCCGGCAGTAGTGATTCAAAACCATTATACGTTGTTGATGGGGTATATTTCGATGACATCGACTTCCTCAACCCGTCTGATATAGAAACGCTATCGGTATTGAAAGATGCATCAGCCGCTGCTATTTATGGTGTAAGGGCAGCCAATGGCGTTGTACTGATTACAACCAAGAAGGGTACTTTGAATACCAAATCGCAAATAACTTATGACGGTTACATTGGGGTGCAGGTACCTCAGAATGTATTGAAGATGGCCAATGCAGAGCAGTTTGTCAACTACGTCAATCAAATTGGAGACCCAGCGGATATAGGTTTTGTAGCGAATGCGATGCAGCATTATGGCAGAAGCCGGATCAACCCAAATGTACCTGATGTCAATACTGACTGGTATAAAGAAATTATGCGGTCAGCAGCGCGACAACAAAACCATTCTCTTTCCATCACTGGTGGTGACAAAAACACTGACTATTCCGTTGGAATGAGCTACTTTGAACAACAGGGACTGTTAGAAGCAAAAAGCTCGTACGAACGGCTGAATCTCAGGGGTAACCTGGACCAGGAGGTCAACAACTGGCTGAAAGTTGGATTGAATATGAACTTAAGTAATGGGATTAAATACCTCGGAGAACAAAATGATGAAACATTTTCAGCCTGGTTTTTAGCTTATCATGCTGTTCCGATCTTACCGATTTATGATCAGAATAATTACGATCAGTTAGTAGCTGATAATGTACCCTATGCGAGCAAATATGCGAGTGCACAATTGATGGGGTACAGGGGCTCACAAAACCCATTTTTTAATCTTGCTTATACGAACCGTCGGCAAGATATTAAAAAGGTATACGCAGGAGCTTACAGTGAAATATCCATTATACCTAAAAAACTGACATTCAAAACGGATTATAATGTGTCATGGATGTTCTTGAGGGACCGGAATGTTGGTCTACCCTATTATGTTACGACTAACACGAACAAGCCTCTTTCAACTCTCACCACATCCCGGACGATGCAGGCCAATAAATATTTCGACAACGTACTGACTTATACGGATAAATTTGGTCGTCATAATATCACTGCCATGGCAGGAGCTTCCTACCGGGACGAGTGGTATGATTGGTTAAAAGGCTATGCTGAAGATGTCCCGCTCCAGGAAAACTCCTGGTATATCGGTCAATCCCGTTCCGAAGACTCAAAAACCGTTGATGACAATGCGGAAAGAATTTACGGAATGTCCTACTTTGGCCGTATTGCCTATAATTACGGAGATAAATACCTGGCATACTTCACTCTTCGTAGAGAAGGAACCTCCAAGTACCAGGAAAAATGGGGTACATTCCCTGCCTTCGGTCTCGGCTGGGTCGTTTCAGAAGAAAGCTTCTTCAAAGGTGTGAGATTCATTAATTACCTCAAGTTTAGAGGTGGTTGGGGCCGCTTAGGAAATGACAAAATAAAACGGCAGGATGGAGCTAATACGACTACTCCTGTTTACATCGCAGTTGACGACACCAAAACAGATGGTACCACAACTACCAGTACATTTGGTTACCTGGGATGGGAGATTGTAGAAGGAACAAATGCTGGTCTGAGTGCCCGTTTATTTGACAGTCGCCTGAGTATTGAATCTGACTATTACATCAGAGATACCAAAGACGCTGCCATACCAGTTCTCCTCAAACTTCAGCCCGGAAGTGTTCTGAAGAATGTTGGTGTTATCCGGAATTCCGGATTCGAACTCGCGATGACCTGGAATGGTCAAATTTCGAAAGATTTTAGCTATACGGTGGGCGGAAATATTTCCACACTTAAAAATGAAGTACGGGACCTCTATGGTCAGCAATATATTGACGGCGGTAGTGCAGAATTCCGTCAGCGATCGCAAGTGGGCGAACCACTGCTCTCATTCTATGGATATAAAGTTGCCGGCGTATACCAAAATCAAGCTGAGGTGGATGCAGATCCTATCGCTCAGGCTAACGGATTAGTTCCCGGTGACTTCAAATTTGTTGACCAGAACAACGACCAGGTAATCGACGACAACGACAAAGTGTTTCTGGGATCCTATTTCCCTAATCTAACATATGGTGCCAATCTTGGATTAACCTACAAAAATATCGAATTCTCGATGAGTATCATGGGACAAAGCGGAAATAAAATCCTGAATCGAAAAAGAGGTGAGATCATTTGGACCAATGACACGAACATCGATGCCGATCTGGCCAACGGACTATGGCATGGAGAAGGAACTTCCAATAAGTATCCTTCAGCTGCAGCTCTCCGACGTGGCTGGGATCAGAACTTTAGTGATTACCTCGTTGAAGATGGCTCTTTCTTCCGGATTCAAAATGTCCAGCTTGCCTATAATATCCAAGGCTCGAAATTGTTCGGTGCCGGTATGCCCAATGCAAGGGTTTACGTAACCGCAGAGAAACCTCTGACTGTATTTAACTACAACGGTTTTAGCCCGGAAGTTTCCAACGGTATTGACCGTCAATTCTACCCGATTCCGGCAGTTTATACGATTGGACTTAATCTTAAATTCTAAATTCTCCAAAAGATGAAATTAAACAAGATAAAAATACGCTATTATCTGCCTGTTCTTCTCAGTGGGCTGTTAATGCTACCGGTATCCAGCTGTACCGATAAATTAAATGCACCTTTTGAAGATGAAGCCTTTACAAGTGATGTGGATTACTCGAAAGGACAAGATATGATTTTACCGCTCATCGGGGCGTATTCCAAATTCTATGATCAGTCGTGGGATGGAGCTATAACCTACAGTTTACGTGGTGACGATGTTGATGCGGCCGGTGACCAGGCTCCCATGCAGGAGCAGGATAAGTACAGTTACCAGGCCAGCCATTGGAATATCAACGGATTTTGGCAGCACCAGTATGATGCCATTGTGAATGTTTTCACTGAAATCGACGAAATCAACAAGTACCGGCCTGCTGCCAACAATGATGCGCTGGCAGATCAGTATATTGCTGAATGCCGCGTCATGAGAGCGTGGGAATACCTGACGCTGGCCAAAACCTTCGGTGGCTGTATTATCATCGACCAACTGGATAACATTCAGAATACGCCGGTGAGCAATAAGCAGGAAGTAATGCAGTACGTCGTGGATGAGATGAACGAAGTAATTCCGGATTTACCAGCAGTAAGGCCCAACGAGCGCACCGATGTAAAAGGAGGAATTACTCAATTCACTGCATACGCCATCCAGGCAATGGCTTACCAGGAAATGGAAAATTACCAGGGGGTTGTTGATGCCACTTCAGCTATCATCAGTTCCGCTAAGTTTAGCTTGTCAAATGATTTTTACCACCTGTTTAAAACAGCCGGCAAATTGAACGACGAAAACATTCTGGAGTTCCAGTTTTCAGATTTTGGACAGGGACAGGGTGATAGCTTTAATCACCTGTTTGCCCCATACGGTACCGGGGCCTGGACACCTGTAGTTGCAGGAGCTGGAGCTGGTTGGGGATTCTATTCACCATCCCTGAAATATGTCGAATTCATGCTCGACAGAGGTGAAACCGTTCGTTTGGAGACATCGGTTGTTTTCACCCCGGACGGCATCACTCAACTTCAAAACGATTACGGCACCATTCCCAGTTGGATTAGCAATACCAACAGGGAAGGCGACGTGTTTAACAATACCCCCCGCTTGAATTTCGGAAGTGGTAAGTTCATCCAACCTTCTACTGAATTGATACCCGGGAGAACCTCTCCGGGAAGCAATAAAAATTTCATTGTCATCCGGTATTCCGAAATGTTGCTGATGTACGCAGAAGCCCTGACCAGGGGTGCGTCGAGCAATATTAGCATGACCGCCGACCAAGCCGTGAATATGGTACGGGAACGTGCTGTTTTAGGAGACCTGAGCGGTGTAACGACACAGCAGGTTCTTGATGAGAAATTTGCCGAGCTTGCCACTGAGTGGGGTATCCGTTTCTTCGACATGGTACGGACTAAAAATACAGCTGAACTGAGCTATGGAGGCAGAACATTTACCATGGACAAGGCTTATTTGCCTTTCCCGTCAGCTCAAATATCTAGTTTACCACAGTTGGCAGACGGAGTCCAAAACTAAAAAACGAACCGAAATGAAAATATACAGTAAATTAATCGTTTTTGCATTGACACTCTTCCTGTTCAATGCATGTACGCAAGACTATATCGACTCAATCACAAAGGTAGACCCGGGAACTGATGAGTCGGCGCCGCAAATTACCGTAAACTTTCCGCCGGACGGATACGAACTCCAGACGAATGAAGCGGTTACTTCGATAAATATTGATTTTAAGGTGACAGATGACATTGAAATCAAATCGATATCCCTGAAGGTTGACGGATCTGAAATCAACAACTATAGCGATTTCAAAGACTACCGTGTAGCCATGGAGAAGTATACCTACGATAATGTAACGACAGGCTCACACGTTCTCACCGTTGAAGCGACCGATACGGATGGCAAAACGTCAACGACGAATGTCAATTTCTCAAAAGCTCCGCCTTATGTTCCCCAGTATGTAGGAGAAACATTCTACATGCCGTTTAACAACGAATACCGGGAGATGAACAGCCTGACACTGGCAACAGCAGTTGGCATGCCTGGTTTCACGGATGGTATTCAGCAAGGCACAGCTTACCAGGGAGCAGCTGATTCATATCTGACGTTCCCCGGAACCAGTTTGCAGGGTGACGAATTCAGTGCCACTTTCTGGTTGAAGCTCCCCTCAACCATCGATGGTGCGGCCGGACTTCTGGTGATGGGACCTGAGGATACAGCCAATCCGGATGCTCAAAACATACGGACCAGTGGCTTCCGGCTCTTCTACGACAACGCCGGGGGTATGGCCTATATCAAAGCGAATGTGGGTACCGGAGACGGCGAAACCTGGGTTGATGGTGGCGATGCAGCAAAGTTCGATCCGGCAACCAATAACGGTTGGATTCATGTATCATTAACCATCTCCCAAACAGAAGCCACCCTTTATGTAAATGGTCAGCTTATTAAGCAAAGTACCACCACCGGTATCGATTGGACCGGTTGCGATCTGCTTTCCATCATGTCGGGTGCTCCGCGATTTACCGGATGGGGACATTTGTCATGCACCGGAGGTATGGATGAGTTGCGTCTCTACAACAAAGCACTTTCCCAGGCGGAAATTCAAACCATGATGTTGAAAGAAGAATCAACGTTCCACATGGGCTTTGACGGAAATTATAAAGATGCCGTGAGCGGAGATGCTGCAACGGTTGTCGGTTCACCTTCGTATGCCTATGGTGATGGCGTTTCCGGTGATGCATACCAGGGTGCCGCTGATTCTTACCTGACCTTCCCGACAACCGGCTTGCAGGGAAATGAATTCAGTGCAAGCTGCTGGCTGAAACTGCCGTCAACCATTGATAGCAATGCCGGTATTTTGGTGATGGGACCGGAAGACACAGCAAATCCCGATGCTCAAAACGTAAGAACAAGTGGTTTCCGCTTCTTCTATGACAATTCCGGCGGCCTGGCCTACTTAAAGGTGAATGTCGGTACCGGTGCCGGGGAAACCTGGGTTGATGGTGGCGATGCTGCTAAAGTTGACCCGGCTGTTAACAATGGCTGGATCCATCTGGCGATGACGATTTCAGGAACTGACGTGGCCTATTACATCAACGGACAACAGGTAGGAACCGCTACAACTACCGGAATTGACTGGACGGGTTGCGACTTGTTCTCCATTATGTCAGGAGCACCCCGGTTCACCGGATGGGGACATTTGTCATGTGTAGGAGAAATGGATGAATTGTATCTGTTCAATAAAGCACTTTCAGCTGATGAAGTAACGCTACTGGCAAATGAGTAGCAGCAATAAGTGGTATTTTAAATATACACCAACTGGAAATCCGCTGCGTTCTCATACGTCATTTTTCATAGATTATAGATTAGATAGGTTCTTCTGACAGTGGGAATGGCTGCCCGGAAGCATCCGGGCAGCTCTTTCTATCTAAACAACCTATCAGACAAGACATGATCTGTCTCTTCTATTCTCTTTAAAACAATCTTTTTTTTACATCCGAATAAACCAAACAAATAGGGATTCTCATCCCTGAAAGAGCACCGAGCATATGAAAATATTGATGACAAGCCTACTCCTACTCCTGATGGCTGGATGCGTTCATTCTGGTAAAAAAGAAGGGAAACAGGAAGTAGATACCGGGAAATATGCTGACCTGACCGACAATCAACTGCTGGATACTGTTCAATACCAAACCTTTCAGTATTTCTGGGACGGAGCCGAACCCAATTCCGGGATGGCCCGCGAACGAATTCACATGGACAATGTCTATCCACAGAATGACAAGAACGTTGTAACATTGGGAGGTTCCGGCTTCGGAGTAATGGCCATTCTGGTTGGTGTCGAACATGGTTTCATTACCCGCGAAGAAGCATTTACCCGTTACCGGAAAATTGTTGATTTTCTGGCGAAAGCCGACCGGTTCCATGGTGCATGGCCGCATTGGCTGCATGGCGAAACCGGAGAGGTAAAGCCCTTCAGCAAAAAAGACGATGGAGGCGACCTGGTCGAAACAGCCTTCATGATACAAGGTTTGCTGACAGTCGCTGAATACTTTAAAGATGGCAATGCAGCGGAACAACAACTGGCTTCCGATATTCAAACACTATGGAAAGAGGTAGACTGGAACTGGTATACCAAAGGTGGCGAAAACGTCTTGTACTGGCACTGGTCACCCAATTATGACTGGGACATGAATTTCCCGGTAGGCGGATACAATGAATGCCTGATTATGTACGTGCTGGCAGCTTCTTCTCCCACGCACCCGATTACTCCACGCGTATATGATAAAGGTTGGGCAAGGGATGGTGCCATTGCGCACGATACTGTTTATTATGGGCTTCACACCGTTCTCAATCATTACGAACACAACAACGATCCGGTGGGGCCGCTGTTTTGGGCACACTATTCTTATCTGGGACTGAATCCGCATGGATTATCCGATAAATACGCCGATTACTGGAAACTCAACCGGAACCATGCTCTGATCAATTACCGCTATGCGCTAGACAATCCCAAAGGATATAAAGGTTATGGAAAAGAGCAATGGGGACTGACCTCCAGCTATTCGATGAAAGGATATGCCGGACATCACCCCGGGGAAGCGGATTTAGGCGTGATTTCTCCGACTGCTGCACTCTCATCCTTTCCGTATACGCCTAAAGAATCGATGCAATTCCTGAAATACCTTTATTTCAAAGCCGATTCACTGGTTGGCAAATACGGACCTTATGACGCCTACAGCGTGTCAAACCACTGGTATACGCCGCGTTATCTGGCTATCGATCAGGGGCCGATTCCAGTGATGATCGAAAACTATCGGACGGGTTTGCTCTGGAAATTATTCATGCAAAATGAAGATGTTCAAAATGGGCTGAAGAGACTGGGATTTACCGTGACATCCGAATCCGCAAAAGCGGAAGATTGAATTACAACCATTAACTGAACCGAAAATGAATAAAAGCAGGCTAGTCGTTCTCATCATTTTAATCGGGCTTTTCCGCACCACATGGGCACAGGAAGTGACCTTCTTCACGGAAGGAACGGACGCGACTTACTACGACCAGGGACTGGTGGATGTGGCCAATCTGGGCGAAAGCACCTTCGAGCATACCTATCCTCCGGGAGCACCGCAATACGACGATAAAGTTCCCTGCTCAACCACGGCTTACCAGGGAGCTACTTCGCTGAAATTTAATTACACCTCCTCTCCTAACGGAAACTGGAAAGCTACGATCTTTCGTAACGACTGGTCCACTGCCGATATCTCGGGAATGGATTCCATTTCGTTTTACGTTTACACGGATAATGCCTTCCCGGCCTCAGCCTTGCCGCTAATTGGCATAAGGGCAATTCAGGCGGGTGGCACTTCCGAAGTTTCTTCCCAGCTATACGCGCTGGCCGATTACAACAACGACCTTCAAACCGGACAATGGAACCGGGTTACCTTTCCGCTAAGCGTGATCTTTAACGATACAAACAACAGCACACTCGATTTCACGAAAGCAAAGGGAATCATTTTCAACCAATCGGAGAACGATAACAGCTCGAGGCTGATCCTGCTCGATGAAATTACCGCATTCAAAAGTATCAGCGAAGTACCGGCAGTCACCGGGCTAACTGCCAAAGGTTACGACAGTCATGCTGAGTTGAACTGGACCATTCCTATGAACGATTTGTCTTACCAGATTTATGCGTCATTCGATGGTGGTCAGACTTTCGAACTCAGAGGCGAAACCGCGCAGAATTATTACCTCGACTTTGTCCCGGCAAGTGCAAAAAACTCAACCGTCACTTACCGTGTTATTGCGACAACACAAGGAAAAGAATCCACTCCAGCTGAGCAGACGGCTACTCTAAGAGACTTTACGGATGATGAGTTGCTGGACATGACCGAACGGTATGCGTTTCGCTATTTCTGGGACGGCGCTCACCAAGCAACCGGCATGGCGCTGGAACGCTCCAACGGTAGTGGAACAACGGCTGCTTCGGGTGCCACCGGAATGGGCCTCATGGCTATGATAGTGGCTTATGAACGGGAATATCGGCCTCGCGACGAAATCAAGGACCGAATTCTAAAAATCCTGAATTTCCTCGAAAACTGTGACCGTCACCACGGAGCATGGTCCCACTGGTACGATGCCGACACATATAAAACAAAGCCCTTCAGTGCCGATGACGACGGCGGCGACCTGGTCGAAACCTCCTATGTGGTGCAAGGCCTCATTGCTCTAAAAAACTACTTCACGGGAACGGATGACAAATCGGTTCAAATCAGACAAAAGGCTGACGAGCTTTGGAAAGGCGTAGACTGGGACTGGTACCGGCAGGATGGGCAAAATGTGCTGTATTGGCACTGGTCTCCCAACTACGGTTTCGCCAAAAACATGAAAGTGCAGGGCTGGGATGAGTGCCTCACGACGTATCTGATGGCAGCCGCCTCTCCTACGCACGGCATCCCCAAAGAGGTGTATGAGCAGGGATGGGCTCGTAACGGTAGTATAGTCAACCCACGAACGTACTACGATTTTCCCATCAGTTTGTCACCCGATTGGGGCGGTCCGTTGTTTTGGATTCACTACTCCTTTCTGGGCATCAATCCGCACGGTTTGAAAGACCAATATGCCGACTACTGGCAGGAGAATGTCAACACGGCGAAGATTCATCACGCCTACGCAGTCGACAATCCAAAGAATTTCCCGAATTACAGCGACAAGTGTTGGGGCCTCACCGCCAGCGATGATCCGGATGGCTACTCCGCACACCGGCCATATGACAACGACAACGGAACCATCAGCCCGACGGCGGCTCTGGCCAGCATGCCTTATACGCCCGCTGAATCCCTGAAGGCATTAAAATATTTCTATCGCGAGCGCGGACAGAAACTATTTGGCTTGTACGGACCTTATGACGCCTTCAATGATAACGTAAACTGGGTGCAACCAGCCTACATCGGAATCGATCAAGGTCCCATTGTGGTGATGATTGAAAACTACCGGACCGGTTTGCTTTGGAACACCCTGATGAAGGATAGCGACGTACAGGCCGGATTAGATGAGCTCGGCTTTCAGTACCAAACCTCAACCGACGCAAACGATATTCTCAGTAACAAACAGGAATTCAGCGTATATCCGAATCCGGGAAGCGGACAGGTAACCATCTACTTTCCGGCTGTCAATACACAGCGTTCCGTTGATGTGAATGTTTTCTCTCTCGACGGACGGATGGTGTTGAAGAAAAACATAACAGGCTCCGGTACTGAGATTTTTTTCGACTGTTCTGCTTTGCCCGACGGGATGTACATCCTGCAACTCGTCAACGGTAACAACTATGGCCAAACCAAACTGGTCATTCAGAAATAAGTTGAAACCGTAGTTTGAGCGATAAGGAAAAACGATAAAGACTAAATACACTATGAAGCAACGAGTGAAAAGGCCCATATCAATTTTGATGTGGTTGACGAGATGGACAAAAAAGCTAAAGCGAAGATTTTATCTGCCGGTAGTGCTGCCAATTTTGGTTGTAGCTTGCACGTCGACAAACCAGCAGTCTCCAATGGATCAAAAGATTGATGCTTTGATGCAGCAGATGACGCTTGAAGAAAAAATTGGACAACTGAACTTACCCGGTGCAGGTGACATTACCACGGGAGAAGCAACTAATTCCGACATTGCCACCAAAATAAAGAATGGTGAAGTGGGCGGACTTTTCAATATCAAAACCGCTGCAAAGATTCGCGAAGTACAAAAGATTGCCGTTGAGCAAAGCCGGATGAAAATTCCGTTGATCTTTGGTATGGATGTCGTTCACGGTTACGAGACAGTTTTCCCAATTCCTTTGGGACTTTCTTGTAGCTGGGACATGTCCCTGATTGAACGATCGGCTCACATCGCAGCCATTGAGGCCAGTGCCGACGGAATCTGCTGGACCTTCTCTCCGATGGTTGATATTTCGCGTGACCCGCGCTGGGGACGAGTAGCCGAAGGAAGCGGTGAGGATCCGTACCTTGGAGCCGAGATTGCCAAAGCCATGGTAAAAGGCTATCAAGGCGATTCGCTGACGAAAAACAACACGATTATGGCGTGCGTGAAGCATTTCGCTTTGTACGGCGCAGTGGAAGCCGGCCGTGATTACAACACCACCGATATGAGTCGTATCCGCATGTACAACGAATACTTTCCGCCTTATAAAGCTGCGGTGGATGCAGGAGCCAGAAGTGTGATGACTTCTTTTAATGAGATTGATGGTATCCCGGCCAGCGCCAACAAATGGTTACTGACCGAGGTTCTGCGCAAGCAATGGGGTTTTAAAGGCTTCGTGGCAACCGATTTTACTGCCATTAATGAGATGGTCTCTCATGGCTTAGGCGATTTACAAACGGTTTCGGCGTTGGCGCTGAAAGCCGGTGTCGACATGGACATGGTAGGCGAAGGTTTCGTTACGACACTAAAAAAATCGCTGGAAGAAGGAAAAATCACACAGGATGAAATTGATCGTGCCTGCCGCCTCGTTCTCGAAGCCAAATACAAGTTGGGACTTTTCGATGATCCGTATCGCTACTGCGATACAGAAAGAGCAAAAGAAGACATTTTCACGCCTGAACACCGTCGGATTGCACGTGAGACGGCTGCTCAGAGTTTTGTTTTACTGAAAAATCACCAGAATATTTTGCCATTACAGAAAAAGGGAACCATCGCCCTCGTTGGACCTTTAGCCAATAACCGCGAAAACATGGACGGGACCTGGAGTGTGGCAGGCGATTTCAAAAATTCAGTTTCGCTGCTGGACGGCATCCGGAATGTAGCGGGTGACAAGGTGAAAGTGATTTACGCCAGGGGCACCAACGTGGTTGCCGACTCAGCACTGGAAGCGCGCGTAAGCATATTTGGTAAACCCACCTACCGGGATAACCGTCCGGCTGATGTAATGATTCGTGAAGCGGTCAATGCGGCCCGCAAAGCTGACGTGGTTGTAGCAGCCTTGGGCGAAGCCGCTGAAATGAGCGGGGAAAGCTCCAGCATGTCGCATATTGAGCTACCTGAAAACCAGCGCGAACTACTTAAAGCGTTACTCAAAACAGGAAAGCCGGTGGTGATGGTGCTCTTTAATGGTCGCCCAATGGCCATTAAGTGGGAACAGGAACATGTTCCCGCCATCCTCGATGTGTGGTTTGGTGGAACAGAAGCCGGTAACGCTATTGCAGATGTGCTTTTTGGCGATGTCAACCCTTCCGGGAAACTGACGGCTACGTTCCCGCAAAACCTGGGACAAGTACCGATCTACTACAACCACAAAAATACAGGTCGGCCGCTTCCGGAAGGAAAATGGTTCACGAAATTCCGCTCCGACTATCTTGATGTTTCGAATGATCCGCTTTACCCGTTTGGATTTGGCCTGAGTTATACTACCTTCGATTATGGTAAGATGAAGCTGAGTAGCGACTCCCTAACAGGTGATCAGACGTTAACCGTTTCAGTTCCGGTAACCAATGCGGGAGACAGGGATGGCAAAGAGGTGGTTCAGCTCTACATCCGCGATATGGTGGGAAGCGTAACCCGTCCGGTGAAGGAATTGAAAGGATTTCAGAAAATCGACCTGAAAGCTGGCGAAACCCATACAATAACTTTCAACATCACTCCCGACGACCTGAAGTTTTACAACTACGATTTGAAATACGACTGGGAACCGGGTGAGTTCGAAATCATGGTTGGCGGAAATTCAAGAGATGTACAATCAGCCAGGATAAACTGGCAGAAATAACTCGCTAAACACTAGGTTATGGAATCTCATCGTTTAAAAGGGAAAACACTTGCAGCCGCCGGCCTGGGTGCTTTAAGTTTGTTCTCTGCCTGTACCCAAAAGACACCGGAGCCTAAAAAGCCCAACATCATTTTCATCATGAGTGATGATCATGCCTACCAGGCCATCAGTGCATACGATCAAAAGCTGATTCAAACGCCCAACATTGACCAAATTGCCAACCAGGGAGCACGTTTCGATCACTGCTTCGTCACCAATTCCCTTTGCAGCCCAAGCCGTGCTGTGATTCTTACCGGCCAGTACAGCCACCGTACCGGCGCCAGGGACAACTCTTTTTCCATGCGCATCGATTCGGGGATACCCACTTTCCCTATGCTGTTGCAGAAAGTGGGTTACCAAACTGCCATCGTTGGAAAATGGCACCTGCTCAACAAACCGAAAGGGTTCAATTACTCTTCCATCCTGATTGGTCAGGGGAATTATTATAACCCCGATTTTATTACCAATGGCGACACAGCCCGGGCGCACGGCTATGCGACTGACATTACCATGGACAAAGCGCTTAATTGGCTTTCGAGTATGCGGGATAAGAACAGTCCATTCTGTCTGATGATTCACAACAAGGCGCCGCACCGCGACTGGCTGCCAGATACGACGGATTTCCATGAATTCAGCAAAGACCTTCCTTTGCCGGCCACGTTATTCGACGACTATTCCGGACGTGGAAAAGCCGCTCACGAACAGATGATGGAAATTGACAAAAACATGCATTTGTATAATGACCTGAAATATAATGCATCGGGACCGATACCCAACGACGCACCTTCCGATTTGCACCGTGAGCTTAACCGCATGGACAGTGCTCAGCGTGCCACCGTACTCCGGTTTTACGCCAACGAAGATGCCCAGGTAGATACCTCGAAAATGACGCACCGGGAATTCGTTATCTGGAAATATCAACGATACGTCAAAGATTACCTCCGGTGTATCCGTTCCGTTGATCGGAATGTGGGCCGGTTGCTGGATTACTTGAAACAGGCTGGATTGCTCGATAATACCCTGATTGTCTACACCTCTGACCAGGGGATGTATTTAGGTGAGCACGGCTGGTTTGATAAACGGTTCATGTACAAACAGTCGTTCCGGACGCCGCTGCTGATGCGCTATCCGCCCAAAATCAAGCCTGGCACCCTTGTCGATGGCATGGCAATGAATCTCGATTTTGGTCCAACTTTCCTCGACCTGGCAGGTATTCCGAAACCGGACTACATGCAGGGAACCTCATTGGTACCGTTATTTAGTGGAGAAGCACCGGCAAACTGGAGAAAGGCGGTTTACTATCATTTCTATGAATATCCCGGCTGGCATGCCGTGAAAAGACATTACGGTATCCGGACACAGCGCTATAAACTCATCCACTTCTATTACAATGTCAACGAATGGGAGTTATATGATCTCAAAAACGATCCGGACGAAATGCAGAATGTATACGACAACCCGGATTACAGGCAAGTCAGGGATTCGCTGACCGTTCAGTTGCGCTTACTGCAAAAGAAATACGGGGATTCCGACTCACTGGCAGAGAAATTTTTGGAGCATGATAAACCAATGATGGATAGATTTAAGAACGTTTATTAATGAACGTGAGACATTGGATTGATTCTATCTGAAAGCCAACTATCCATCTAAGTGTAGAATTCCCCGCCTGATGCATTGCAACGGGCGGGGATATTTTTTACTTCAAACTTTCAATTTCTCCTACCAGACGTTGCAGCGTCTTTTTGCTGTTGTCCAGTTCGGTTAAAATGCCTGCTTTGGTGTCGTTGAATTTCTCTTTCGCTGAACTAAACAGTCCCTGGTAATAGGTAATTCCTTTATCGAGATTATTCGCAAAAGAAGATAAGTATTTTTCCTGTTTTGCAGTCACCGATTTTTTAGTCTCGTCTACTTTATCCTTCAGGTAATCGAGGTAAATCTTCAGTTCTTTTACAAACATATTGGGTCGGTCAGCCCGCGCCATCATATTACCGCGACCATAAATGTGATCGGTAATCTCTCTCAGACTAACTACTTTATCAAAATAGGCCATATTCGGTCCGGGACAAACGGATACTCCTTCTCCTTCGTCAATGGTGTCGAGATGGTGTGCTTTCAACGCCGAGGTTCCCAGTCCTACACAAATACACGATTTATCGATGATCTGGTCTACTTTTTCCTGGTAAGCTTCCGGTGTCATACCCTCTTTATCCAGCTCTTTCATTTTCAGCAGCTGGTAATGACGAGAGGCCGGACAAATTCCCTTTTCGGTGAATTCATTATTCAGCGCCACATATTTTTTCGGACACGGACTTCCCGGCTTGCCACCTTCGGCCCAGGCCATTTTCTCTACATCTTTCGTGTTACCACGAAGATTATTAAACGGCACGCCCAATGGCGATATATTACTTAGGTACAAATCGCCCTCTTTGGCATCTGCCAACTTGTTCATGGTTTCATCATCCACGCTGGTGGCTTCCGGAACCAACAGAAAGGGTGACCCCCATCCCACTGAATCAATCTGATAATGATCGATGAGGAATTCGTGCTCTTCAGCGGTACCAACACCTCCCTGAGCCGTAATTTTCAGTGGAAGTTCTTTCTCCGGAACTACACGGTTTTTTGCAGTAAGGGCCTGTACCATGATTTCGTGCACCCCCTGAATCAAGTCTTTCCGGTTGTCCCGGAATTCGGCCAGGATGGGTCCCATCAGGTTACCTTCGGTGGCAAAAGCATGACCACCGCAGTTCAATCCCGATTCAACCCGGTATTCCGAAACCCACAATCCCTTTTTTGCCAGAAATTTTCCCTGGATGAAAGCAGAACGGTAATCACTTACCTTCAGCACAATTTTCTTTTGAATGTAACCGCTGGCATCCGGATAGAAGTCATCGAAATTTTCCAGGTAACTGTACAAACGCGGATTCATCCCCGCCGAGAGGACAATGCTCGAATGCAAATTGCTTTGGGCAAATCCACGCAACGCAGCGTGCGCATCGTTATATTCAACCGGCAGTTTTTCCTTTTTCAGGTAATTGTCTTTATCAATCTTGGTCATGATGTTCACGTCGATGCTTCCCAGCGAAAGATTCTCCCGGAGCCAACTACCAACTTCATCCCAATTGACATATTTTGCCGTTCGCTTTTTGAACTCCTGCTTGATGGACGAGCTATCCGGCAACATGTTGATATATTCCCTTATCTCCTCTCTCTTCCCCAATGCCGCACTTTTCAACTCTTCGAGCTTGCGTTCCGCCACACTGTTCATCAGGTTGAGATAGGAAGTAATCCGCTTAGCCCGGAAATCTTCAATCTTCTCCGTGATTTCCTGGTAAGGCATTTCGAACTTCTCGCAATACATTTTGCGCAGTTTCTCCAACAGCATGTCGTCCACCAGTGAAATGACGGAATCAATGCCCAGATGCGCAACTTTTAAGGGGGTATCAATGGTATATCCAATTCCCATAACAGGAATATGAAACGAGTGAGTGTTTGCCATAATGTAGTTTGTTATTCAGTAAACGTTGGAATCTACGGGTAGGGTGGCTTACGGGTATTCTCTTTTTGACCTTTGGGAACTTCCGGCAGGTGGGAAATTATCTCTTCTTCCTCTTCAAATCCTTCATGCCGCCACTGCGTGTCAGGCAACGTTCAGCTTTTTATTTATTCATGCTATTGTCATTCAATTGGCACAAGATAGCTGAAATTTAAGCGCATCAGCGATTTGCCTGCTTATATAGACTTCTTCTGCATTACGCTTAGCGATTTCAGGTTGAGCTGCGAGGGTTCAGGTTAAAGGGGTTTCTGTTGTTCCTATCGTTAAAAGGTTTCAGGTTACGCTACGCGATTTCAAGTTTCAGGTTATGCTTTATTTTAGTTGTGCTCCAATAGTTACGATGTTTTTTCTGTTACTCGAAGCCTTACAGATAATATATACATAGCAACTTCTTAAATGATTCGTCCCCTACATCGCCCATAGGCGATACGTGCGTTTGCCCGTCAAAGTTGCCCGGGCAGGAGTTGGGGGGAGCGGTTTTTGGCGGGGATTCAGGATTGTGGGTAGGGAAGAAAATAACCGTGACGCGGGTGGAAGGATCACTTTGACAAGATTTTTGCAATACTTTTCATCGAATGGAAAAGTATGAATAATCTGTTAATACTATCCGTGTCCATCCGCGGATGATCTCTGCTTTAGCGGGAAAAATCGTTATGCTTTTTGCGTGAAATATCTAATTGAAGAAGAGTTTCAAGTATTAAGAAAGATACCAGACAAAAAAAGGATGTCATCCCTCAGAGCGATGACATCCTTTCACATATTTTTGATTGAAACGCTTAGCTGAACTTCAGCCACGAACTATTCTCCTGATATTCGACTACCGGAGCCGTTTGTGTCTGAAACTTGTATGAGCTCACCAGCATCGCAATGTCGTGCCGGATGGTTTCGATGCTTTCCTGAATCAAATCGCCGCGAAAACCTTTTGCTCCCAACGTAACCACGTGATTGGCCGCAATCACCTTGCTGATGATTTTGCCCAGGTCGACCACTTTCCGCTGAGGCAAATCGAAATCAACCTTGAAGTTCACCAGTGACTTGAAATAATCAGCCGCGCGATCAGTGAGGTTGTACGACTGGAAGAAATCCAACAGATTCATCACTTTCTGCTTGCGCATCATTTTCAGTACGCCTTCCGAAATCTGGGTGTACAACATGTCGTTCGAGCCTTCGAAAATCTGGAACGGACGAGAGTCCATAATGCCCCGTGAGCCCACGCTCTCAGCTTTGTAACCATTGGCTCCCATCAACTGCGTCAGCGTTTGAGCCGCTTCCTGCATCAGGTCGGTGATGTATGCTTTCATACTGCCGGCTTCCACCGCATCGGGCGATAAATCATGCTCTATACCGCTGTGTTCGGCACTGCGCGAACACATAGCTGAACTGATGGTAAACGCACTTTGAATACGGGAAATCTGGTGTTTCACCTGGTCGAGCGACATCAGTGACTTACCTCCCACGAAACGCGAAGTCACCTGCCCGATGGCATCATCCAGCATCCGGTGAATAAAGCCCATTCCCATACCCGGGAACTGGAACCGGCTGCGGTGCAACAAGTCCATCATCAGTTTCAATCCGGTGGTTTCCGGCTTCAGTTTATTCTCTTCGGGTACTTTGATATCGATCTTGTTTTTCCCGTAAGGAATCGGATATAGCCCGATGTTGTTGTAATACTCTTCTACTTCAATACGCTGCTCGGGCTGATGCGCGTCACAAACAAAAAAGTCGATATCGCGTCCCAACCTGTCGTCCCCAATTTTGGGCCGCGAGGTCATCAGCCAATAATCGGCCATACCTGTCAACCCTTGCCAGTGCTTGGTTCCCTGAATATGATATTTTGCCCCCTCTTTTACATTAAACGTATGCATGTTTAGAGCATCGCTGCCATAGTCGGGCTCGGTAATCATCAGTCCCCCCATGTTCTGCTTCTCCATGAATCGTTTGAAGATGTCGCCTTTGATTGAATCCTGGCCATATTTCACCACCGGTTCCAGAAAAAGAGCCATGTTGATGCCGAATACCAACGACAACGGCAACGACTCGTACGACGCCGTTTCCAAAACGCCCAAACATTCCTTTACCTTCACGCCCCTGCCGCCATAGGCTTCAGGAATGGCTACCGATAACGGATTCCGGGACATGATGTCACGCAATACTAAGGCAGGAAAACCCCGTTGCTGAATAAATTTCTCAATGTTGTCCCGCTCATAAAAAACACTTTTCAATGTCTCCTTCAGCGAGTTGAGAAATGCGCTAAACGGAACCTGTCCTGTACTTTCAGTAATAGTCATTATTGTATCTTGTTTGATGTAAATGTCATGCTATTTAAAACGACTCTAAATTTACGTTTAATCATGCAGAATCCATAAACGAATATCCGACTACTACAGCGTTCATACAGACCATAATGTTCACAGATTGCAAAAAAAAACAGTATAAATGTGATTATGATTAACAGAAGCCTCTGCCCAATCCAATTTTCGGACTTGTGTGTACAGCATAACTCCTGTTCTGTTATCCTGATACAATTATTCGTAAGACAGGTTTACTCATTGAAACTGTATATCATAGTGTCCATTTTCTGCTCAAACACTTTTACATCCGTTTGCTCTTTGAAATGCTCAGCGAAAAGGCGCTGATTGTTGGGGGCCACGTGCATCACCACAATCACCTTGGGTTGGATGCAGCGATTCAGAATGTCGAGGGATTTTTCGCCTTTCGTGAAAAACATACGCTCAAGAAAAGCTACATCAATGTTTTCCCGGTTTAATGCCGCGGCTTCATATTCTTTTTCGTTCACCGGATTGGTGTCGCCGCAATGGAAGATTGTCCTACCATTCACCTGAAAGAGGTAGCCCAGGTTTTCAATGTTTTGATGCCGGTTAACCATTGTTCCGGTAGCCGTGTCTTCCTCCATGTAGTGACTGTGCTCCAGACGCAACACACGGACAGAGACTCCTGCTACGTCGAGACAGGTATCGCAATAAAACTCCGGTGTGACCGTAATAACGCGGTAGCGGAAGTTATTCCACTGCGGACATTGCGCCAGTAGGCGTTCGACCTGTTTGGGGCAGATGACTTTCCCTTTTGGATTACTCATCAGATGGTCAGCGACAATATCAGCATCAAAATGATTCTGGTGCTGGTGCGTGACAGCAACAATATCCAACCCGTCAAATGGAGGCCGGGCATGACGCATCGCATCAACCGTTTCCGCCGAAGGTGAATCGCACCAGTTTCCGGCTACCGGCCCAAACATACCATCGATGAGTATTTTCGTGCCACCCGTTTCCGTGAGAAAACCCTCATTGGAAATGTACGTGACTTTTACATTCTCCTGCGCCCGCAATGGATGCATCAGGAATATCCCAAGGACGAGAATGAGCAGTGATTTCATGATTTTGGACGTTTAATTCAGTTTCATATGCTGACCGGTTCCGGGGGAATAAACCGGTTCAGACAAAATGCCTTACATAAATATACGCCATTATCAGGATTAGGGGAGCCATTAAAAACAGGTTAGACAACTGCAGATGATATGTTATGGAATCACTCTCCACGATTCCTCCAGTGCAATTTGCCTCCCGGTAATATGATTCAAATCTTGTCCCACGGCAGCTTTTTCTCTTAAAACCGGCACCTTTTCGTTGGCGTACCGGTCATGATGTTCTGCGGAATCCCGGAACGTGGAAACCAGGTAACGATGCGGTTGGTTCGATGCTTTGGAAAACATTCCTCCCAACATCCCTTCCGATTGTTTCATACCCGGTAACCAGACCGAGCGCTGTACCGCTTCAAAATGCTTTACGCTTTCAGGCCAAACATCACAATCAGCGATGCGTAACAGGCTACTGTTCCTGATTGCTTCTTTCAGTGAATCAGCCTGCCCGTCCATTTCCAGAAGGCTGTCGAAATAACTGACGCTGATGGTGTGGTAGGTCGCCGACTGACGGTTCTCTTCAAAAATCCGATCGTGCAGATTCGCCATGAATTGCTCCAGATGCTCCCGGCTTTCCCAAAAGGCAATGATGCAGGCTTCATTTTTATCTTCGATATTCCATCCACCGACTTGTGCAAGAAATCCTTCCGCTTCAGCTGTCGAAATCCATTGCTCCTGCGCACGGGAAAAAGCTTCCCTCATTCCCTCCTTCACCTGGCAAACAATCCATTTGATGTACATGCTTTCCTTCGTTTAATGCGAACACTGGTATAAAGCTCAGGAAGTAAACCGAAAAATGCAGGAAATGTTGAGGGCTTATTCCGTCGGAAGCGGTAGCTTGTGTTGCCGTAAAAAGAAATCTATTATGTTTAATTGTGATTAATCAGTTTATTGGTGCCCGAAAAGTGGTCGGGCGTTAGACGATGATTCCAAAAAGTGCACAGCGGTATCCTTCCGCTATTGAAACAGAACCCCTGCCAGAAAACCGTGTGTGGCAAACTAGTGTTTAGCCGAATCAGGTTCTGCGCGAAGCAATGTGTTCTTGTGATAATCCGACTTCCAAACACAAAAAAGATCCTCGTTTTCGGGCAAATTCAATAGCCTGACAACATCTTTAAAATCCTTTTTGCGAATATTGGCTATACGGTTGTCGATGATTTTATAATTCTTCAGAAAATACTGAACGGACAACGAATCATTCTGCACCTGTCTCCTGATATGATTTAAAACCACATGACACTCGCCTTCCATCATGAAAACAATGTTCGTCTTCTTCTGCCCAAAACCAAAATGCACAGAGAAGACCACCAATAGAGCTAGTACTACTCTTTTCATCTTCGTTAGGTTCTTATTAGATTCTATTTCTCACTTCTCTTGCCCAGCCGGTATACCACGCCAACCAATAAATTTGTTGAACTTATTTTTGTCTTCGCACGACTAACTTCAGGATCATTAATATCATTGAGCCCCATGGTGTGTCGCAACTCTATTGTTCCCACCATTCTTCTATTGATTTCAATACCACCTCCCAGACCACCCGACAAACCAATACTCCACTTCTTATAATACTTTGTAAAATCGGCCGATTCCCCTGACCCATCAAACCCAAACTCGACTTTTGTCAAGTGACTAAGTGAGGGACCAATATCCGTGTAAAATTTAATCTTCTTTCCGAATGTCAACCGGGCAAGCAGTGGTATGGTTAGATAGTTAAAATGATAGTACATCCGTATATTTTCCGGCTCCTGAGTAGGAACCCCATATAGCGGAAAATCTATATTTATCCTCTTCTGGTCAATAAACAGTCCTGTTCGGATGGATATCAATTTCGGGAAGTTATATTGAACAACTACTCCTCCTAAAAATCCAATATCAGAACTGCCGTATTCCTTATAACTGTCATTGTCTCTCAACGATGCCAGGCCTCCTCCTACTTCTATTCCAATATCAAACCGGTTCGTTTGCCCAAATACGTTACCAGCAGAGAAAACAACGAACATTAATAATAAAATGCCCTGCTTTTTCATATTCACGACTCCGTTGGTGACACCAAAGGTGCGCTGGACGTTTCGCGTTTGCCACGGTGGGTCCGGTAACTCCGGATATACAAAACCAGTCCCAGCAGGAACAACACCGGTCCCATCCGCAAATGCTGGCCCGCATAGGTTAAATTGATGTCCTGCATCAGCGATGTCCACTCGAAATAAGTGGCGTATAAGGTGATGAACAGAAAACCCAACCACAGCCTTCGCTGCAGCTTATTTTTTCTGGTTTTCAGGAACAATAACACACCTGCCAGAAGGAAAAACAGGTAGCCAAAAATGGTCGAAGTCAACGATAAGTCGCCCGATTGCCCGGCGTAATCGAAGAGCGGTAGCGGAATGAATTTTATCGATACGCCGTGGGAAACAAACCCGTCGGAGAGGTTAAACTGCAGCCGTACGAGGCTGGAAAAGACGAGGCCCAGTATCAGCAGGCCCAGTAGAATTTTTTGTTTGGTCGTCATATTGTTTGGATTTAAAGCAACCCGTTGTGCGATAAGACTCGAGGTAGAGAAAAATCAAAGTTTTATACCCTCTCCCGGGAATTCGGGGCTAAAGGGAAACTCCGATTTTTCAGGCTTCCCCCTTTAGGGCCGGGGTATAAAGCCTGAAAAATCTTCACCTCATTCATTCTCACACAACGGCTCACAAGTTTCATTCGTTGGTTATGAAATCAACCGGTTGTTGCCGGTGGTTATTTATCGGTAAATGTCATTTCGTTGTGCATCGTCATCGGAATTTGCATGTCGTTCGGCATTTGCGCATTGGCTTTAATGATCGTCGTGCCCTGCATTTCCTGCTTCAGCCTGGCTTCTTTTATCCAACCGGTTGCCTTGTCTACTTTTATCTCCGACGTCATCGTTCCGTCCATGTTGTATTTCATCTGCATGCCGTTGTTTTCAACAAACTCGTCGGGGTCGGATGTCTTAATTTTCGAATCGCCCGTAATCAGGTAATCGCTCCCCTCATTGGCTTTGTAAGTGTACGTCGTGGTAATTTCTATCGGCATACCCGATTGTTGCTTATTTTCCATCACCCAGGTATCGCCCGGAGCAACCGGTTTATCGGGATAAATGGCCAGGGTCATCTCTACATTTCCTTTAAACGCATCTTCGCCGTACGAGCGCACCAGCTGCGCTTTCATTTGTGCCTTCTGTTGCTCGGGAAGCTGTGGTGAATCCGCGAACATCGAGTCGAACAGCTTGTCGAGGTTCTTCACCTCGGTAATCTTTCCCTGTTTGGTCATGGCTACCTGGAAAGGACGATTTTTCATGGCCTTCAAAACCGAGGAGAAGACATCCGACGCATCATTCTTTTCCGAGCTGAACTCCATGCTTCCCTGCGGCATTTGCATCGACAGGCCCAGGCTGTCGTACTGCACATCCATGTGGTAGCCCGCAGCGGTAACTGCTGTCACCTTGAAGGTCATGCTGCCTTTGATTTCCATCACAATCTTCATCTGTTGCCCCTGCACTTGCTGGTCGATGGTAACATGCGAATCGGTTATCTGAGTATACGCTTTCCCCTTTTGCAGGTGAAGCGATAATTCCGTTTTCTTCGCCTGGCAGGTAAACGCTACACCCAAGGCTACAATGGTTGTTAAAAGAAGTTTTTTCATTGTGTTTTTAATTTATGTTGTTGTCATCAATCTGATTGAAAAAAGGTTTTCGAATAAATTAAATCGCTAACAGTTGGTACATATTGTGGAGCGTTCCGAAGTTTTGAAATCGAAAAGCATTCATGTCCACGAGGACTGGATGGCGATGCCAAAATCCGAATACGACATAGCACCGCACCCGCAATATAATCAACAAAATATTAGCAGCAGTTTTTTAAAATCCAATTTGTTTATTCCAATCTCTAATATATTGTTCTATTCTTTTAAATTCAGATGGCAGTAACAGGCGATTATGAGCAATGTAATTTCTTGCTTTTTCCAACTCGTCCATTCTTTGCTTAATCCAATGTTGTGATGGAATCAAATCTGAGAAGTTCACCCAATTGTTTACTATAATATCGGATAAGTGTCCGAACTCAACAAACTCAATAATTTCAGTATTATCTCCCTCAAGCCAAGAGTTTTGCATAGCCGTCTCTTGTCTTTTTTGAGCAAAGTTTTGAACAGATTTAGGTACACCTTTCTCCCACCAGTCAGAATCATACTTTTCTTTTAATCTCTCTTTGATTAATTCTCGAACAGAGTTCTCAAAGCAATTTAAGAGAGTATAAATTCTTGCCATTCTTAAAGCTTCATTTCTAGTCCCAACAGGGAAGGGAGATAGAATTTCTTCAAGTAAAGATTTTTCAACTTTTTCTTGGTCCGCACCAATTCTTATACCTGCAGATTTAAATCTTTCTGCCTCAGCCTCAAACATCAGTGCCCTAAACATCCATTCTCTGATATTCTTACTCATCTATTAAATGTGCTTTTAGTGACTTAAAAATTGCATTATAGACCTCAATATCTTTTGTGGCAGGCAAATGTATTTCTATATTATATCTCAAATTTGGGACAATTGGTGGTTGAGCAAAAGCTGGTTTAGTCGGATTTTCTTTCTTTATTTCTTTCTGGGTATCAGGTAATTTTTCTTTCAAATTATTAGATGGAGTAGACTTCGATTCTATATCTGCTCTTTCAAGTAATGTTAAAAAAGTGTTTGCCATGAAGCCAGCGACTTGATTACTGACATTATGTGTAGATTTGAATAAGCCTGCAATAGCTGGTTTATCATTTGCACTAGGCTTTTCATTTAAATGAAAAATTTCAGAGTATGCTTCTTTAATTGCTTCTCCCAAAACTCTTGAAGATATTGATGTGTTTCTGTAGTCATGATAACGTTGAGTTGGAGTTCCATCATCCGATAAAAATTTTAAATCTTTCAATAGTCCCACAACCGCTCTGTCATTACTACTAGCAAAACCAATTTTCTTTAAATGTTCAGTTGTAAACTTTTCAGGAGCTGTGCCTTCTATAATCTTATCTAAAATTGCAGGTAGATTTTTAACACTGTTCAAATATTTTTTTGTTAACATATCTTTGTTTTTTAAAATGACTACTAACGGTAAATTTTATATTGTCATAGTGGCTGGCGAGTGATTGTCTATCCGATTAGGGCTACATACACTGTGGTAATCCAAGCCATGTATACAGATACAACCTGCTATGCAATATACAAAACGCTAGTGGTTGTTTTTATTTTTAAAAGGTATCACAAGTTGTCCTTCATTGTTTTTCAAGGAATTTGGTGCTCTATATTTGTCGGGATATGTCATAACAACAGCAAGAGTATGTGCTAGCGTGGGATTAGTTACAAATAATACTTCACCATTATATCCGGTTCTTGTGAGGAAGTCTGCATCTACTAATTCACATATTGCATTTTCCACTTGCTCAAATTCATAAACATTGTAGAAATGATTAGAAATACTATCCCAATTGTGGATTTGCCCTATACCTTCTTGATATAAATACAGTAAAACCTCTTTTACGATATCGTTATTGTTAATGACTGCTGCTAACTTTGGAAATATATTTACAAAACGTTTTACATTGTTGGGAGGATATTTTTTGCATGTATTCACAATATCAGCCTTGCTTATTCTCGTTCTATTTTCACCTTTCAATGCTATTTCAAGTCCTAACTCATTTAAACTTTTAAGCAGACCATTTGCGGCTTCATAACAATACTGCTTACATATTCCCAAGTCTTCTTTAGTAGCATATCCCTTTTTGAATTCTTTCTCAATATGACTTATGTTTAATTTATCAAATCCTTGTGTTAGAAATCTCCATGATTGTTGTCTATTAGCTATCGTTCCCAAGCTAATTTCTTTTAATCTATTTTCTAGAGATTTATTAAAATTTATTAATCTTCGGAAAATATCATCTGTACCAACAATAATCAATCTAGCATTTTTATTAACATAGCTCTCTGTTAGAAGTTTGCACATTTCTCCAATGTTTGTTAAGATTTCATCCGATGCTCGTTCAAAATCATCGATTAAAAGAGTGATATTTTCTTCTTTCATTATTTCACAAATTTTGTGATCAGTAAAACTTGCTACTGTTTTTTCTTCTAACTCTAAATTTTCTAAGCTATTATCATTGGATGTAATGCCAAAGTGAACTTTAAAAACAGGTAACCCTTTATCTAATCCAGCATCTATTGATGTTTTTAGTGTACTATTTTCATTCTTTTTTGCTCTAAGTAGATTTAAACAAAAATCTTTCCATGTCATATTTGTTGTAATCTGAATAAGCAGAAAATTTATCTTTTTCCTTTTTAAAACAGTTAGAGCTAAAGAAGATTTTCCAGTTCCGGTTGGCCCATCAATACAAATATTTACACCTAACTGATCAGTCAATTGCTCAAGTATTTTTTCTTCGGTTCTATCCATCCAGAGCTGATTTTTCATGTTCCCATCTCTTGGGGTTGAATAAAAAACATTACTTATTTTTTCACTCCATTGCATAACTTTGAGTTTTATTCTCGTTAAAGCAGTTTAAATAACCACTATCAATTGTATCCGTAGTGTGCATATTTTTCCTTAAACATGATGCCAAGGTGTTCATTCGTACCTTTCCATCATTCATTCCGATCCAGTCGAAGTAGTTTCCGTTACCCGCTGAGTTGTTTCCGCTGCGTGCGACTGTAATTCCGGCAGTCGAAACTGACTTTCCGGCAGTTGCCGAGACCTTTCCGTTGCCGCCGGAGTTCATTCCGCTGCACGCGAACTGTTTTCCGGTCCTTCGGAAGTTGTTTCCGCTCATCGTTCACCTGTTTCCGTTACTCGTCGGGATGGTTCCGCTAGGTGGGTTGTAGCTCCTTCCGATCATCGGCCCTTTAAAGACCCCCGGTGACTGTCTCCGGCACAGCACCGGGGGAATCCTTCTCTCCTGTTCCTTCGTCCTGTCGGGGCCGGGAAGGGGCTTTACTCATTTCACCTCGTGCCGCGGAAACTAATCAACAATAACCCGTGCACGGGTGTACTCCTCATAAAAGTCTGGGTCTGTAAATTTGAACCGAATCATCAGCTTGTCGAGCTGGTTATTCAGCAGGTTGTTGGCTTCGTCGAACAGGTCGCCCAACACCGTTTTGGCGGCAAACGCCTTGTTGCGGATGGTGCGCGGCTGCCCAATGAGCGCCTTGAAATTATCGAGGCTCGTTTCCACCTCCACTATCATATCCTCGGTGAGCATGTAATCGGTCAGGTTCGCCATGTTGTTCCGGGCCTCGGCTATCACTGGCGTAACCATGGTCTCCACTTCCGTCTCGCGGCAATTACGCAATTCCGAAGCAGTAATTTTCACTTTGTCGGCCAGCACCGGGTCATCGTTCATAGCGGCGTAAGCCTGCAAAATCCCCGAAATGATGACCGTTTTCTCGGCCACTCCGTTACGCACATCGGCTTTGTTCTCGGTGACCGCTACACTGGCAGGGTTGGTTTTTTCGTTCTGGGCAACAATCCGCTGAATGATTTCGTCGAACTCGTTCTTCCGGGCCAAAAACACCGGAATCACGTTCCATTTTACGGAATAATTGTCCATCGCCGTCTGCGTATTGATGAACATGCGCAGATGGTTGTTTTGCTTTGCATCCATAGGCTAAATCATTTTTATGGTTTGATATTAGGTTAATCCCGGTTGCCGGTAATTGACAGTTTATTTTCCCCTACTGCCGGCGGCAATCCGTTTGTTTAATTGTCTTGATCAATGAACGCGGATTTCTCTTTTTCCACCTAATGAATGCACAATGGTATCGAAGATAATACATTATGATCAAGAATCACAAAAATAATAAGCTGTTTTATAATAGTATTCGGTTAAAGATTAGAAGGGTTTCTGTTGTTCCTATGGTTGAGCTTCGCGGTTTCAGGTTGTGCGACCTTCGACTTTTGTCTTCAAGGAATTTCCACTTTGCCGTTATTCGCTGGAAGTTCGCAGTATCCAAAGAAGGCTATCCAAAAAGGTCTCTTGGGTGAGTAGATAAACAAACATAACTGCGCGGCCACAATATATCCTGTCCCCACCGGACCGGCAGTTAACGGAACATCGAAGCGTAACCTGAAACCTGTAACCTGAAACCCACTAACGATAGTAACAACAGCAACATCTCTAACAATAGAAACTACAG
>NZ_KK211332.1:350322-677509 GCF_000621705.1 Prolixibacter bellariivorans ATCC BAA-1284
GAAACCTGTAACCTGAAACCCACTAACGATAGTAACAACAGCAACATCTCTAACAATAGAAACTACAGGAACCACAGAAACGGCGGAGCGCAACCCGAAACTGCGCAGCCTAACCCTATTCTATCCCTGCCATTTCGTACGGCCTATCGAACCGCTTCTCCCAGGCCCCGTTTTTCTTCAGGTGCGTATTCCAGTAGTAATTGGTCAGTCCGGTATGTTTTAACAGGTTGAACATCATCCGGCGTCTGCCCGATAGCGTGTAAGGCTTGCGCAAGGCTTTCATGATTTCAGGAGAGAATTCGCCATGTCCGGCGAAATACCGCCCCAACTCTTCGAAGTGGTTGAACAACTTCCGCGTCATTCCCGGGGGCATGATTTGTATTCCCTCTACGCCACCTTTAATAACCGTTCCCAGGTATTCACGTTTCAGGCGCTTCACCAGTTTAGCCAGGTAGCGCTCCACGAAAACCGAATGGATAGCTTCGGGGAAACCCGACTGCACAATGAACCCAATGCGGCGGGGTCGGATAATCCCCGGTTTCGATATCTCTTCGAAAAACTCCTTTACCATGCCCGGCATACTATCGGTGTACAGCGGAAAGATGATAATAACCGTTTCGGCCTGCTCAAACAGCGACAGCGCTTCCTCCGTCCGTTTCTGGCCGGCCAGGTAACGAACCGGCACTTCATCGGTGCATCCCTGATAATACCCCTTCAGGAAATGGTCGGTGAGTATTTTCGAATTGCTTTTCTTCCTTCGGGGCGACCCGTTAATAATCGCAAGTCTCATGGACAACCTCCTCCACTTTACTGTTTTCGATACATTTCAGATACTTTTGCTGCGCATGAAAATTGATACCAAACCTATCGTAGATATCACGAATGATTTCCAAATCTTCCTCGTCGGTATCGGCTTCTTTAGACAGAATCACCCCAAAGTCGGGATAGTGCGCATAACGCTTCATGTGGTGCGACTCACCGTTGCGCATTTCGATGTACGGATGAAGCAACGCGACAAACCGGTCGGTCATTCGCTTGAGTCGCGAGCTGATGAAGCCGGCCATTAACGGCGATGCAAAAATCACAAAGTCGGCATTAATGACGGCGCGCAGAACCTGTTCGGCGTCATCGTTGGTTTGGCATTCGCCGGGCGTTTTCCACCAGCAGTTCCAGCATCCCGAGCAATGCTGAATATTCATTTGGTTCAGGAGAAAGAGGTTCACCCGGTGTTTTTCGCGAAGCTTTTTCGCCAGCCGTTGGATGTAAGCCGAGAAATCGCTCGCCGTGTCCGACATATCTCCGTTCAGAATAGTAATGTTCATCTCCGTTTTATTCAGAAAATTGCACACGATTTGCTATCGCTGTTCAAGTTACGCAATTCCCTGTTGGTCATCAATATTGTAACCAAAATATAATATCGAGTAAAGCTCCCGCCCGTGTTCTGCACCGATGTTACGTTTCCATGTGCGCCTCGAATTGCTTCAGTCATTGGTTCCCGGGGTGGCGTCAGCCTGACAAACAACAGGAATGACAGGAACAACAGCAACATTTCTAACAATAGTAACCACAGAAACCGCGCAGCGCACCCCTACTCCTTCTTCACCCCGAAATTCTTATCAATCTTAATCACTTTCGCCATAACGAATCCGGGAATGGTACACAGCATCACCCACACAAAGAAGTGCTGATAGCCCACCGTTTCCTGTATCCAGCCCGATACCATTCCGGGCACCATCATTCCCAGCGCCATGATTCCGGTACTAAAAGCGAAATGGGCCGTCTGGTATTTCCCCGCCGATACATACAACATGTACAGCGTGTAGGCCGTAAATCCAAAGCCGTAGCCCAATTGTTCTATTCCCACCGAGGTAACGATAATCCAGGTAGCCGATGGCTGAACGTACGACAGGTACACGTACACCAGGTTGGGCAAATTCATCGATATAACGAAGAGCCATATCAACCGGCCAAATCCCATTCGCGAAGCCAGCCAGCCACCAAAGATTCCCCCTACCGTCAGGGCAATGATGCCAATGGTTCCGTAAGCAAATCCTACCTGCTCGGTCGACAGCCCCAGACCGCCAATACTCTTCGCGTCAAGCAAAAAAGGCGACGCCATCTTCACGAGTTGCGATTCGCCCAGCCGGAACAGCAACAAAAAACCCAGAATGGTCCAGATCTCCTTTTTCACGAAATAAGCCCGGATGGTTTCTTTGAATCCAACCAAAATACTTTCGATGCCCACCGATGCTTTCTGAACATCTTCATCGGGATGAGGCAGAAAGAATTTGTGGTAAATGGCGAACAGCACGAACAAAATGGCCAATACGGCAAACGTAAACGCCCAGGCAAAGGCGATGCTTTTCTGCGATTCGGGTTCACCAAAAAAGCTGGAACTTTCGAGGTATCCGGCCAGTATCACCAGCAATCCCTGCCCCGTCACCATCGCTATCCGGTAAAAGGTATTCCGGATGCCCACAAAAAAGGCTTGCTCACCTTCACTGAGCCCCAGCATATAAAAGCCATCTACCGAGATATCGTGTGTTGCCGAGCTAAAGGCCAGTAACCAGAAAAAGGCCAAGGTAGCCCGGAAGAAAAAGGTCGTAGGAAGCATGAAGGCCACTCCGGCCAGGCCCGCCCCGATGAAAAGCTGCATGGTCACAATCCACCAGCGTTTGCTCTTCAGCATTTCGACCACCGGGCTCCAAAACGGTTTAATGACCCACGGGAGGTACAACCAGCTGGTATAAAAAGCGATTTCGCCATTGGAAATATTCAGTCGTTTGTACATGATAACCGAGACGGTCATCACAACAATGTATGGCATCCCCTCAGCGAAATACACGGTGGGAATCCAACTCCAGGGATTCTTTTTCTTCTGCGACATGCTATTCTTCGGTATTGATGGACCGTTCGAGGTACGGATAGGCAGGTTCGTTAAAATGATATTTCCGGTACAGCTTCTCTCCGTCTTTCGACGTATGGAGCGCCACCTTGCTAATACCCCGCTTTTTCGCATCGGCCAGCAACGCCTCCAGGATAACCGACGATACTCCCTGCCGGCGGGCTTCCGGAATGGTGTACATGTTCAGGATGTCCCCTTCGAGGTACAAGGTTTTGTAAATATCACCCGGAATCTCTTTAATGACCATCCCGCCAAAACTCACAACCTTGCCTTCCTGTTCGGCATAAAAGGCAATGAACTGGCCTTCCGTCAAGGTCCGGTCAAAATAGCGGGTGAGATCTTCCATCAGTTTCAGTTTATAGCGCTCGTCCATTTCGCCCTGGAGCTCGGTGAGGTACCTCATCCGGTAAGCAATCAGCAACGGCACATCGCCAACGTCTGCTTTTCGGACAGTCAGTCTAGCATGGTCAATCTTCATAGTAGTAGCTTTCAGATTCCGTAGGTTTTATTAAAGACATAAAAATAATACAGTTTTCCAGATGTGGGAGGAATCGCGTATTCAATTTTCGCACGATAACAATTTCATTAAATTGACGGAACAATGAGATGGCTTTAGGTCTTGTAAAGGTTGTGTAAGTTTTATTTGGTGAACAATAAGCTTTAAGAAGATATTTTCTACATTGGCAAGCCCTAACGCCCAAAGAAAACTACTTCCGCAATAACACCTCTGAATCAACACCTATCGACTATATACAAAGATTCTGTTGACAAGTGCAGTACCTCAACCGTTGAATCAACATTGAGCATTTACAGACAGATGAAAAAAAACATTACATTTAAAGAGATCGTTAACTAAACTAATAAGGCTAAATGTCAAATAACATTCAACTAAGTCCACGCAAATTCGTCGCCCCAGAGTATGTATATGGTATAGACTCGCGCTTAATGGCCGGAACCTTCTGCAAAAAACTGGGAGGCCGTAAAATTCTTTTGGTTACCGATGAAGGAATGCTAAGTACCCCCTGGATACCAGAAATTGAAAAAGAACTTCAGAAACAATCTCTTGAGTACATTATTTTCTCTGCTGTTTCACCTAATCCACGCGATTATGAAGTAATGAACGGCAGAGATATATACGAGGGAAATAAATGCAATTTAATTCTCGCTGTTGGGGGCGGAAGTGTTATTGATTGTGCCAAAGGTATTGGGATTGTTAGTACGAATCAAGGACATATTCTCAATTATGAAGGAGTAGATATGATCAAAAGACCTATGCCCCCGTTAATATGTATACCCACTACCGGAGGTACGGCAGCAGATGTTTCTCAGTTTGCCATTATTAATAATACATCCGGACATTATAAACTGGCAATTATAAGTAAAGCAGTTGTTCCGGATGTAGCATTAATCGATCCCTTGACATTAACAAGCATGGATACATTTCTTACAGCCTGTACAGGTATGGATGCGCTGTCACATGCTTTTGAAGCCTTTGTCTCCAGCGGGAGTTCAGCTTTTACCGATCTATATGCCCTTGAAGCCATTCGATTGATCACTGGCAACCTGCATGATAGCATTACCCATCCCAATGATATACAATTACGTGGCAAAATAATGCTCGCCACGCTTTATTCCGGTTTAGCTTTCTCGAATGCCAGTTTGGGATGTGTTCATTCTCTCGCTCACAGCTTAGGCGGATATCTCGATTTACCTCATGGAGCATGTAATGCTGTTTTATTGCCACATGTGGTCGATTATAATTTTGAGTCGGCAGAAGAACGTTATATCAGAATTGCTGAGACGTTAGAAATCCCTCTTCCTCTGAAGACAAATACGAAAGAAATTAAAAAAGCTTTCATCGGGTATCTACTTGACTTCAGGCAAAGCATAGGTCTTTACAATACGCTGAAAGATATGGGAGTGACATCTGATATTACACCCGTGCTGGCAACAAAAGCAATCAATGACCCGTGCAATGCAACTAATCCAAGATTGCCCGTTAAAAAAGATCTTGAAACCATTTACCAGGAAGCAATATAGATAATGGGAACAAATTGGGAAAAATACAGGGACAAAATAGTAGGATTGGGCGAACATTCCTTACATAAAAGCTATTACCCCGAGTTACAGGAAAAAATTGAGCATCTGGAAGCCTCACAGAAAAACCTTCAAACCATAATCAACAGTATTAGTGATGCTATCATAATTCATGATATTGATGGAAATATAATATCCTTAAATGAGCAAGCCCAGAGAATCTTTAACATAGACAAAAAAGATGTTGCCCGCTTTACTTTTTTTGATATTACCTCACCTAATCAGGATGACATTGATTTGCATGCACTATGGAAAGAGGTAATAAACAATACCCCGCAAATAATTGAATGGCTCGGACTTCAGTTGACGACAAATAAAGAGATTCCATCGCAGGTTTCGATTAGTCCCACCATTTGGAATGGAAAATCTGCCATAGTAGCCGTTATACGCGATTTTACGGAACGCAAAAAATTCGAGCAAGAGTTGATGGTCGCCAAAGAAAAAGCAGAAGAAGCAAACAAGCTAAAAACGGAGTTCTTACATAACATGTCGCACGAGGTCCGTACTCCCATGAATGGCATAATCGGTTTTGCGGAACTGTTGGGAACAACTGATTTGAGTGACGAGAAGCATAGGAATTATTTAAAAATCGTCCAAAACAGTAGTTACCAGTTACTAAAAATCATCGACGATATACTGGAAATATCAACGCTGGAAACAAAACAGGTAAAAACTCAAAACGAAGCGTTCTGTTTGGATGACATGTTAATGGAACTCTTTTCTATATTCGACCTGAAATCCAGGGAACGCAGTATTCCCTTATATATAAAGAAAGGACTTCACCAGACTGAAAGCCAAATAATCACTGACAAAACAAAACTGACTAAAATACTGAGCAATTTATTAGAGAATGCACTGAAATTTACAGATGACGGCTACATTGAAATGGGATATTACATAGAAGGTGATAAGATAGTATTTTATGTAAAAGACACGGGCATAGGCATATCCCCTGAAAAAACAGAGAAGATATTTGAACGTTTTTCACAGGCAGAAAAGAAAATATCCAGAGAGTACGGAGGATTAGGACTCGGATTGTCGATTTCCAGGGAAAGCGCCCAACTTATGGGAGGTGATATTACCGTTGAATCGGAAAAAGGGAAAGGCTCTGTATTTTATGTTACAATTCCGTATATACCCACTGAAACCTCATGCAACAGGTCAGTAAACCCAATTTCTGAAAGCAATACCTCTGCGGATAATCTCTACAAAATTCTTGTCGCTGAGGATGAGGAAATGAACTATCTCTATATTGAAACACTGTTAGAAAAACATTTTAACCTGATTCATGCCAGAAACGGGCTGGAAGCCGTTGATATTTGTATTCGGGATGAAGATATTAACCTCATCCTGATGGACATAAAGATGCCGGTAATGAACGGACACGAGGCATCTGAGAAAATAAAATCAAAACGACCCAATCTACCCATCATCGCTCAAACTGCATATTCGACCGAATCGGAGAAAAAATTAGCATTAGAACATGGTTGTGATGATTTTATATCAAAACCAATAAAAGAAGAAAAGCTTTTTGAATTAATATATACATATTTAAAAACAGAATAGCTATTTACAGACTTATATGCTAACTACTTTTCCGATATAAAAATATTACATGGTAGGAGAGGCAATCTGCCACGACTTATACAATTCACCGCCAGACGGTCTAAAAACCTTAATAACTTTGTTGATATCTAACTTGAGCATATATCATTTAAGTTCTGCAGTTCAGTATCTTGTTATATGAAATTTATACAAGGACAAGACCGGACACAAACTCATCTTTTTCCTGTCTCGCTTGACCAGACAATCGACCGGGACAACCAGGTGCGTTTGATTGATTTGTTTGTCGACAAATTCGACTTGCAAAAGCTGGGATTTCAAACCAGTATGGTTGAAAATGGAAGACCAGCCTACCATCCTTCGGTACTGCTGAAGTTGTACATTTACGGGTATATGAACCGTATCCGCTCATCGCGATGCCTGGAAAAAGAGTGCAAACGGAACATCGAAGTGATGTGGTTGATTCAATGCCTTTGTCCCGACCATAACACCATCGCCAACTTCCGCCGGGACAATTCCCGGGCGATAAAGAAAGTATTCCGCGAAACCGTGCACATGGCCAGCTGGTTTGACCTGATCGGCGGTAAACTGGTGGCCGGTGACAGCACCAAGCTCAGGGCGCAAAACAGCAAGAAAAACAACTTCAATCAAAAGAAGATTAACCGGCACCTGGAATATATTGAAAACAAACTGGCTGAATATGAAAAAAACTGGCCGACAGCGACGGGGATAAACGGGAAGAACTTAAGAAAGAAATCAGCAAACAGGAACAGCGGCAACAAAATTATCGCAGCCTGGAGCAACAGTTAAAAGAATCGGGCCAAACACAAATCTCTACTTCAGATCCCGACAGCCGACATCTGATTACCCGCAACAACATTACCGAGGTGGGCTACGTTCTGCAGACAACTGTTGATGCTAAAAACAACATCCCTGTCGATTATAAAATAACCAACAACAACGATAAAAAGGCGACGGGGAATATGCTCCGAAGAGCAAAAACAATACTTCGGACTTCCTTCTTTACCGCACTTTACGACAAAGGTTATCATACCGGCAGTGAACTGGCCGTGGCCGATACTCTGAACATCCCCGTAATAGTAGCCATTCCCCCGTTTTCCGGTGCTTCTCATGCACCGAATCTTAACTACGATACAGAACATTTTGATTATAACCCCAAAAACGATACCTACACCTGTCTGCAAGGGCACACCCTGAGCACCACAGGCTATTGGCACAAGGTTAAAAACAATGCAGATGAAGTAGCATACCGCTTCAAGAACTATACAACACCGCTTTGCAAAACTTGTGCTGTCAGGCCCCTGTGTACAAAATCAGCTGTTAATGGCAAGCAAGTCAGGCGAAGTGAGTTTGCCGGAAGCATTGAGAACAACAAAAAAAGAGTTCGGAACAGTGAAAAATTATACAAACGACGACAGGCTATTGTCGAACATCCCTTCGGTACAATAAAGCGACAGTGGGAATTTAACTATATCATCACCAAAAAGTTTTATCGAAAGAGCTGAGGCAGACAGCGGATTCATTCTTATTGCCTATAACCTGAAAAAGATTATTAATTGTATTGGGAACAAACAGTTCCGGAGGTATATTACCTGTTTTGCCGGTCTGTTTTACGTAAAAATCAATCCTGAAACCGCTTATTGGGCTCTTAACAGAACATTTTTACGAAAAACCGGAAGAATTATAGATGTTTTGATGATCTTTATAAACCAACGAATATTAACCACTAAAATGAATAGCCACGGGAGTTTTTAGACAGACTGCCGTTGGCAGTAATTAAAAAAGGAAAAAAATGAAATTTCAAAAAATAACACCTTACCTATGGTTCAACAATCAGGCAGAAGAAGCCGCAAAGTTCTATTGTTCAATCTTTGATAATTCTAAAATCAATTCTGGCGGGGGTCCTGTAGTTGACTTTGAGCTTGATGGAATAAATTTTATCGCATTAAACGGTGGCCCTCAATACCAGTTCAATGAGGCAGTTTCATTTTATGTACTGTGCGAAAATCAAGAAGAGGTCGACAGAATATGGAATAAGCTGACCTCTGATGGAGGAAGTGAAGGAAGATGTAGTTGGTGCAAAGACAAATTTGGAGTTTCATGGCAGATTGTGCCAGAACGATTTATTGAGATGTTGAAAACGGGAACACCGGAGCAATCTCAAAGAGTAATGTCAGCAATGATGAAAATGAATAAAATGATTATTGAAGACTTTGAATCTGCTTTTAAAGAATTATGAATAAATCAGTTGACAACTATTTCATTGAAGGCTGCGGACGATGCCCTCTGGGAGGCACTCCTGACTGTAAGGTTCATTCCTGGACTTCAGAACTGGAGCTGTTGAGAAAAATAGTCCTTAACTGTGGTTTGACAGAGGAATCGAAATGGGGTGCTCCTTGTTACACTTTTCAAAATAAAAATATTCTTATGGTGAGTGCATTGAAAGAATATTGTTGTATCAGTTTTTTTAAAGGCTCCTTGCTAAGTGACGACAAAAACCTATTAGTGAAACCTGGGCCAAGTTCACAAGCAGCAAGACTTTTTAAGTTTAAAAATATTGATGAAATCATAAAGATTGAAGATGACATAAGAGCATATATCTTTGAAGCTATTGAGGTTGAAAAAGCTGGAATAAAAATTCAATTCAGAAAGAATCCCGAGCCCATTCCAGAGGAGTTTGAAGCAAAATTGGAAAAAGACCCGTTCTTGAAAACCGCCTTTGAAGCACTGACGCCAGGAAGACAGAGAAGTTATATTCTTCATTTTTCGCAACCCAAGCAATCGAAAACCCGTACATCGCGGGTGGAGAAATGTATCCCGCAAATACTGAATGGAAAAGGGTTGAATGATCGGTAGATTCTTATATCACCCTGTCAGGGTTCATGCTCCTGTCTATTCTATATTTTCTAAAATCCCGCCATACCTTCGGGATTAATGCTGAATATTGTCATATATTCCTCCATTGAATGCATTAACTTTAGCGGGCTGAAAACAATAACGATGATAAAAATATACGTAGGAGTCGGCCTATTGATAGCGTTCATTGGCTGGCTCCTTCTCCGACTGATTATTAAACGGGATTTAAAACAACACATAGACGATCTGTATGCCTGGATTTTTTTGATTGTCGTTTGGTTTCTAATATATTGGTTTCTTTTAAGGTAGATAATCTGGAGAATAGCAGGTAACTGATGTTATAGGTTTAGGGCACGGTTATCTCTCCAACCTGAAACGTTCTTCATCTATTTACCTGTCACGTACCGCTTGAGGTTCTTCGATATCTCAATACGGTTGTGAATAGATTCGATGATCAGGTCATAGAGTTTCTCTTTCAGTACGTCGTCTTCAATGCCAAAATCGATGTTCGGATTATCGTTCACTTCCATTACATATACCTTGCCGTCAATCTCTTTCAGATCTACGCCGTACAAGCCGTCACCAATCAGGGCTGCCGCTTTCAATGCCGTTTCGAGCACATGAGCCGGGACTTCACTCACCGGAAGGGTTTCCGAATCGCCTGATTGCTCCTCGGCCTCGCCCTGCCAGTTATAAATCTGCCAGTGGTCCTTGGTCATGTAGTACTTGCAGGCAAACAGCGGCGTGTTATCGATAATGCCTATCCGCCAGTCAAACTCCGAGTAGGTAAACTCCTGGCAAATCACCATATCCGATTTCTTAAACAAGTTGTTTAGCACCTGCAACGCTTCCGCCATGTTATCCACTTTGATGATGCCCAGCGAAAAAGCGCTGTCGGGTTGCTTAATCACCACCGGATAGCTCAGTCCTTCCAGATCGCTGGACTGGAACAGGTTCTTGGTAAAAACAGTGGTCTGGGGCGTCAGTATCTTGTTGTTGCGGAACAATTCATTCTGGTAAATCTTGTTCGAACAGCGCAAAATCGACCACGGATCGTCAATCACCACCAATCCTTCCGCGTACGCTAATCGCGAAAGCTCGTAAGTATGATCGTTCACACTGGTGGTTTCCCGGATAAAGAGTGCGTCGAACTCGTTGATTTTATCGAAATCTTTCTTTGTGATAAACTCCGTATAGATGCCTTTCCGGTTAGCCGCCTGCTTAAACATTTTCAACGCCGTATTACACGACGGCGGTGTTGTTTCCTGCGGATTCACCAAAATGGCTAAATCGTATTTATAAGCGGTTAACCTCGATTTGTTGAAACGCTTCTTATCGAAATATTCGCGTGCAAAATCATTCACGACCAGCAATTCATCTTCGCTGATTTTACTGAGGCTCAGTGGCTGTATCTTCTTGATCATCCACTCTCCGTTCCTAGTGAAATGCACCCTGAACAACGGCGTTTCGAACAGTTGATACAGCTGCAGGGCCATTTTCTTCATGCCCCGCACGTTGGTATGTCCGAAATAGACGTTTATGCTAAAATCCTTCTCCTTCACATGCCTCAACGCCGTTTGCAACAATTCGTTTATCTCAGTGGTAATGGAACGAATCACGCCGGTGCTGCTAAAATCACGAATGGTCGTCACATTGGGAATGACCCGCTGTCCCCGCGCCGAAGCCAACAGCGACACATAGTACCCGTAGCTCTGATATTGGTACGAGCTACACAGGTTGAAAACCCGCAGACTGTTATCGGCATGGTATTCAGCATTACCAATGTATTCCTTTACCGAAATGATTTTGGCATTCACATCGGTGAAATGCCAGGTTCGCGGTTGGTTCACCACGATAACGTTCTTCATCCGGTTCTGATAAAGAGAAGCAGGCAACGGAAATTCCAGTTTCTGGCAGTCGTATCCTTCAGCATAGTAATCCTTCACCGTCTTAACCGGTTTGAAACCCCATTGCTGATACCATTCCAGTAGTTTCCCGTTAGAAGCATCCGCTTCCAGTGTCAGTTTTTCCTGCTTCCGCGAAGTCGCCAGATTCAGGGCATGATTCAACAGGAAGCGCCCTACCCCTATGTTTTGAAATTCGGGTAGTGTGGCTATCGAATATATACGCAGTGATTTCTTATGCAGATGCAGGACCATCGCTCCGACCGGTTGTCGAGCGGATTTTCCCTTCTCGGCGATCCAAACCTCCTGAAACGGACTGGAAAGGCTAAGCGCGAGGCTTCGTCGGTTATTTTGTTGATAATCGGGGAAGGATTCTTTTTCCAGTTTCTCCAGGAAAACCAAGTCTTCCGGCGAAGACTTTCTAATGTGCAACGTCATGTTGATTCATCAAGATAATTTGCCAAATAAACTAATTTTTCAAACAGGTTATTCAGCCGCCACCCACGAAATACAATATTTTGCCAACAAAAATCGACACGAAGCAGATATGCACTGATATACTGCTATTTAAACCTAAGACAAGACGCGAATTTATCCATCAGTTCTTACTCATCAGGGATGAAATATGCTCCGCGCTCACCTCATCAAAGTCCCGGATAGTTATTGATGCTCCTATTGCATTCAACTCCTCAGCCGAATGGCTGGTGGTCACCCCAATTACTGTTAGACCCGCACCTACTGCCGATTTTACTCCTGCAAGAGAATCTTCAAATACAATACAACGGGAATCAGGAATAGCTATTTGCTCCAATGTCTTGAGATAAATTTCCGGATGTGGTTTTCCATGAGTTACCCGGGTCCGGTCAATAATGAATTCAAAATACTCTCTTAACCGGAGCTTGTCCATTACCATATCGACATTCTTCGTCGGTGCCGATGTAGCCACAACGATTCTGTGACCCGCTGACCGCATTTGCTCCAGAAAGTTACGCAATCCTTTCACCGGACCTACATTCATCTCAGTTAACATACGACGAAATTCAGCATCAACTGCCTCATTGAACTGATTTACCTCATCCTGTGTCAGTTCCCTTTTCAGTAGGGTACGAATTGCTGAGTCACCTGTAGTACCTGAAACTATATTGGAGAAGTCATCATCGCTAATAAAAACATTCTCTTTCTCAAAAACAGACCGCCAAGCCTTTATATGCAATGGATTGCTGTCGATAATAACGCCATCCATATCAAATATAATACCCATCTGCTCAACTTTTTCTCTGCTTTCCATAATCATCAAATTGACAAGTTTTTAGGGGAGCAAAATTACTGATTTAACTTATCGGCTGAAATTATTTAAATTAAGAAAAAATGAAATCGTTGCCTCGACGACACGACGGCTTAAAACTACTCATTTAGAGCTCTATAGTAATACGAAATTTCTATTTTACTTAATATCGTCAAGCAGGCATCTGTTTATCTCACCTACCAATATGCAAAAAAAGAGACCCGGAGTATTACCGGGCCTCTTTCGCAATTCACCTATTAAAACGGGCATAAATGGTGCCGAAGGCGGCTTCGGCACAAGCCTAATCAATATCCAAAAATATCTTGTAGCGCCAGTTCCTCAACCGGACCCACTTTTTTCAATGCATCCAAATCAGCGTCATCCCGGTTTCCAACCACCAGGTAAGTATAATGCTGATCTTTCATATGCTCGTTAAAGAAATTCTCCACATCGGCAATACTCGAATTCTCCACCTGGTTATAAACATCCTGACGGATATCCTTATCGATGCCCAGTCGCTGATTCCGCAGCCAGGTCCAGAAAATATTCGTTTTATTGATGCGTTCGGTCTGAATATTTTTCATGACGCTTTCGCGGGCAATACCAAACAACCGGTTATCAGTAATCATGTTATCCAACAAACCGTTCATGGCACCAATGGCATCCATCATTTTATCGGCTTGTGTATACACTGCTCCGTTAATGTAGAAAGGATCTTCTTTCTTCGAAGGCGAACTATAACCTGCCCACGCTGAATAAGCTAAAGCTCTCGATTCGCGGATCTCCTGGAACACGACTGAACTCATGGAGTTGCCGTAATACTCATTAAACAGCCTGGAATTTACGTACGTTTTGGGTGAGAACGGTATACTCTGTGACATCATCCGGATATCGACCTGCGATTTGTCGTAATTCACGAAATAGACTTTATTCTCATCTGTACTTTGCATGGCAAATTCTTTTTCCGGCGGAATGGCTTTCAGTTCAGCCGGAACCTGATGTCCTTCTTTCACCATCTGATAAACCTGATCGGACGACGTAGGGCCATAATAGAATACCCGGTGTGGATAATGGCTAAACTCACGCAATTTGGCCACCAAAACGGCAGGATCGACTTTGTGTAGTTCTTCTTCCGAAATCACATTCGTAAACGGATTTACTTTGCCGTACTGTCCGAAATACTGCAGGGCACGACGAATCTGGTACTGATTGAGCTTATTATCAACCCGCTCTTTCAGAATACCTTCCACCAGTTTGTCATAGGCTTCCTGGTCGGGCTGAGCATTGGCTAACAAGTGCTCCAGCAATTCCATTCCCTTCTTCGCATTCTTATCCAAACCGGAAATAAATACATAGGAACGGTCGTTGCCTGTATTTACATTCAAATCGACACCCAGTTTGTAGAACTCCTTTTTCAGATCGGCAGCCGGGTATTTATCGGTTCCCAGGTAAGGCAGGTATTTCACCGCCAGTGCGAGTAACGGATCGTGGTTACTACCCATATCCACCACATAATCGAGCTGGAAAAGCTCGTTGGTTTTGTTGGGAATATAATCCACCATCACGCCATCTTCCAATGGCTTTTCATCGATGGCTTCCTTAAAATTGACAAACATGGGCTTGAGGGGCTCTACTTGCTGAGCAGTGAAATCGGTGAAATACTTCGATTGATCCTTCCGGTTGATAGCGACCGGAGTCATTTCCGGTTTGTCTACTTTCACCAACCCTTTGGCCTCTCCTGTCCGTTTATAAGCAAGTACGTAGTTATCCTTGTAATGCTCCTGTGCAAAAGCTACCAGCTGGTCTTTGGTAATCTTTTCCATTTCATCATAGAAGCCCAGTTCATCAGCCCAATTTGTTTGCTCTATAAAGGAATTGAGGTAATTGAAAATTCTCCATCGGCCTTCGTTCTGGCGAATGGCATTTAAACGCAGGTTGTTGACCGTTGCCTGAATCAACCAGTCATCAAATTCACCTTTCTTTACCTTTTCAACCTCCGCCAGCAATAAGTCGCGAACTTCGTCTAGCGACTGTCCCTGTCGGGGTGTCGCATACAAACGGTGCTCACCATATTCATTATAGAAATCACTGTAACTACCGGCTTTCAACACTTTCTGACTCTGATTCAAATCCAAGTCGATCAAACCGGCCGTCGAATTGGTCAGGATATAATCAATCATCGTCACAAACTTCCGGTCGGGCGATTGATAGCCACCAAAACGATAGGCCAGCATCACTCGCTCAGCATCCGGTCCATACACTTCCTTCACAACCGGCTTTTCAATCGGTTTCAACTCGGCATGTTTTACTTCCGGAAGCGGTTTCGATTTATACTTTCCAAACGTAGCATCCACCATTTTGATGGTTTTATCGTAATCGAGATCGCCGGTTAGAATAACGGCCATATTGTTCGGAACATACCAGGTGTGGTAGAAATTCATGATGTTCACCATGGAAGGATTCTTTAAATCTTCCGGTCGCCCAATCACGTCGGTTCCCAGCGGATGCCCCGGATACAAGGCACTAATCACAGCCCTGTTCAAACGGCGGCCATCATTATCCTGCGACATGTTGAACTCCTCATACACCGTTTCCAATTCTGTATGAAACAGTCGGAGAACCGGATTCCGAAAACGTTCGTACTCCATGTTGATCCACTTATCCAGTTCGTTGGAGGGAATATCGTTCATGTATACCGTAAACTCGTATGATGTTCCGGCATTGGTGTACTTCGCACCAATGGTGGAGACCATTTTATCGTATTCATTCGGGATGGCATACTTCGAGGCTTCCTGTGACACTTCATCGATCTTCTTGTAAATAGCCTTTTTTACTTCCGGTTCGGTCGTGTTTTTATGTGCTTCAAACAAACCGGAAATGGAATCGAGTAATACTTTTTCTTTCTCCCAGTTATTGGTACCGAATCTGTCTGTTCCCTTAAACATCATGTGTTCAAAATAGTGAGCCAGTCCGGTTGTTTCCCGGGGATCGCTTAACGCACCTGCCCTAACTCCGATAAAGGTAAAAATGCGAGGCTCGTCGGTGTTTTGCGACAAATAAACTTTCAATCCGTTTTCCAACGTATAAATCCGGGTTTTCAGCGGATCGTTGGTCACTTCTTCATACTTATAACCGTTCGGATCGGTTTTTTGAAGGGAAACATACTTCGATTTCTTCTCACTGCAAGAGAAGAAAAGGCTAATGACAGTCATCACCATCAGCACTCGGAAAAGCTTTTTCATAAGAAGATTAATTTAAATATTGATGTAACATTTAGCTGTCTGGTTTAATTGGATATCAAGTTACTAAAAAAACAATACAATTCAATTAAGCTATCTTTAATATGAAATAACGGAGCAAATGAGTTGCGTGATAACTTTCATATTATAAAATCGGGGTAAGCTTTATTTCCATAGTGATCCAATCAGGTCGGAAAAGATTTGGTGTAAGAAGAGTTTTATATAAATATGTTACATAGCAGAAATAAGATACCGTATTCCCATTCAGTTTTGTTCCATGTAAATGTTTGCTTCTGACGATGATGCAACACGTTTATCATTCTCAATCTACTGCAGTAACAAAAAGGAAGTTGACGGATCGAATCTTCCGTATGGAAGAGCATTGAAATAGTATACCTATCGTGAGGCCAATGAGCTTTTCATCGGAAATCCTGTTTCTGTGCATATAAATAAAAAACTGCCGGGTGGCGGCCCGGCAGTTAGGAGTTAACGTTTGTAGTATTGAAGAAACTACAGCGTGGACAAAAAAACAAGTTTGGGCAACTTGTACATTAAATATCTTACATTAAAAATTTAACATCTTTGGCTAGGGACGGGAAGTAAGCGGCAATCAAACCAAGTGCCTCTTCATCACTCAGCTGCTTTGTCGACAGCTTTCCCTGATTCTCCAGAGCCTTTTCATTCAGATAGTAACTATTTACAGTTGGGTCGAACCGTTGGAATTTACCGTTAACCAACTTGGCTCCAAAACCGTGCCTATTACATACGTACCTAACTTCAAAATTCTTGGAACGCACAATGTAGTTACTGCACTTTGCTGTTTTGTCAACCAAAATGGTAATCGGATTCTCTGAGTTCTCGTAAGATAACTGATAGGCTTGCAGCTCCTCACCTCCGATCTTAACCGGTGCGATTTCTTTTACCTGGTAGGTTCCCAAAGTACTGTTTGACTGTCCCTGGATGGTCTTAGCAGAAACCGGTCCCACAAACAGAATACTCACGATAAATAACAAAGTTGTTGCGATAGATAATTTTCTCATGGCTTAAACTATTTTAATTCCTGTTGCATTTATGTCAATCAGTTATCAATCCATATGCCAAAGAACTCAACAACCTGATTACCTTCACTAATAGCAAGACACACACATACCAGAAAAAATCATTTCTGTCCGCTTTCGGAAAGAAGATTGAACGGATACGAACAAAATAAAAATATATGTTAAACTGAATAAGTCTATCAAAAAAAACCTGCTCATCTTTGTTGAGCAGGCCTTCAATTTTCTTCTTTTCAGTTTTATTTTAGTCCCAGAACAGCCTTTCCCTGTTCAAAAACAATATCTTTTGGTATACCCGCAGCAGAAATGCGATCCAAATCGCTCTGAAGTTCCGGACGGATATAGCCATTTTCTTTTATCAGCTTAGCGGCAGCCGCATAATTGCCGTCACCCTGGATTTTCAGCAGCTCATCCGACAATGTTGTCATCGCCTTCTTCATCTTATCAAAATCAACCCGGTACGTTCCGGTTTCAGCATCGCGGGTGAAAGCACCCTGCTGCTCAAAATAATAGAATCGAATCATGTTAGCCTTACCATGCGCACTGGCAGCGCCAAAACGAACCGAGCGGAAGATTCCTGCCATAAAGGTAACGTAGTTGTCCATCAAATCTTCGCCGGACAACTCTCCCATTTCGTGCAGTTTGGTAATCACCCACAGTCCCAGAATGTCGGCTTTTCCTTCTTCAATCGATGTATAAGTGTCTTTCAACGCTTCACGAACGGTTGATTTTCCATCGATGGTATTTCCCAGTCCCAGTCCGTGAGCTACTTCATGGAACATGGTGTTTTCGAAGAAAGCATCGAACTTGATATGCGAACGCTGATCAGGAGCAATCAACAAATCGGAAATAGGTACCAGAATCTTATCGAACTTGGCACGCATAGCATTTTTCAGCTGCAGCTTCCTGCTGCCTTTGGCCGCACGAACGCGCTCGTCGTTGGGTAAATTGATAGCGATGGTTTTGGAACCGGCATTGCAATCGCCTGCATAATATAACACATCGTAGGCATTCAAATCGGAATCCGAACCCGGCATCTCGGATTTATACTCGGGCGGGCAAGGCAATGCACGTTGCAAATCAGGCAACAGTGCTGCAAATTTTGCTAACCGTTGGCTCCATACTTTGTCCTTTACCAGGATAAACGCTTCGTGCGATGTTTTGTAACCGAAAAGCTGATCCTCATAATTTTCGATAGGTCCCACCACAAAGTCGATGGTGTTATTCTTCATATCAAGCCAGGCCATATCGCTGTCGTAATAATTATCCGTCAGCAAGGCTTCGGCACGCAATTCCAGGTACTTTTTCAGTCCCAGGTCTTCAGCCAATTCCGCAGCCTGACGAATCAACGAAGCAGCTTTCTCAATCTTATCCTTAAAATATTCATGATAAGGAATCGACTGCAGCTTACCGTCTTTATCCCGACGAATCATGGTATACTGACTGGTTTTTGTGGAATCATTCCAATCGTTAAATTCCTGTTCCGTCATGTCCTGAGGATAAAAATTGGCTCCTTTCGGTTTCGGGCCTATTCCTTCCACAAATGGCTTATTGCCGTTCAAACGCTCCCACGGACCATAATTAATCATGGCAAAGTCCCTATCAGCTTGCGTTTTCAAACTGGTGAGCAATGCCTCTTTATCGCCGTAGGCTTCCTGCCAGAAAATATCATCCATGATATCAGCCGCATCAAACATCAGTGACAACATTTGTTTCTGATTTTCATCGAGCTGGCTCATATCGGTCGTCAACTTAACCTTCGCAAACTCTTTTACCTTTTGTGCTATGACGTCTTCCTGCCCGGCATCTTGTTTTGAGGAGTTCTTGCATCCCCCCACCATTAATAATACAATCATCAGTGAAAACAAAGAGATTAGTTTCATACCTATTAGTTTTTTGGTCATATAAAATTCTGTTATTCAATTATTCAAACGCTTTTCTCATTTCATTCAGGCGTTCCAAAGCTATGAAAAGTAAAATAAAAAACCCTTGACATTCCACCATGTTAATCGATGGGATTTTATTACTTTGCTCCAAATCGACGGATATGAAGTTCAACATACTCTTTTATATAACCGCTTTGTTACTGATGAGCTCATGTGCTTCCACGCGATTGCCTTGTCCGTGCGAAGCATCCAGTGTCATTCTTTTAGACGATACGGAGCTTCACATTCACTCGGAGGTCGTCCTCCAAACGCGCTCCGACACCGACAGTGAGGGGATTAAGATTATCGCTCAAATAATCGCTTCGGGCGGAAAACCTTTGCCCAAAGGCTTACATGCCGAGATATATGCTGTTCGCCCCAGCGACATGAGTTTCGATGGGTACGAAGGTAAGTTCGATAAGCAGTTAACTGATGTACCCGGAGGTTTTATGGAACTCACCGCTATTAACGGCCCCAACTGGAAAGCGGGAACGCCCGTCGATGTGGCGGTGCGGTTAGCCGACGATGCAGGCAACAGGAAGTACATTAAAGAGGACAAGGTAGTGATTCGGAAGGAAGAGGTTCCTTCGACCGACAAGTAATAAGCGGGGCTTGCCCCCTTTTTTCTTTTGAAGAAAATGTTTTGCGGATAAAAAAAATCTCCTACTTTTGTGCCCCGAAGCATCGGCAATGCAAGGTGCTTCCATCGACACGGAGAGGTGCAGGAGTGGCTGAACTGGCACGCCTGGAAAGCGTGTGAACCTCTAAAGGGTTCCGAGGGTTCGAATCCCTCTCTCTCCGCCACCCAAGCGTAATCATTTTTTGATTACGCTTTTTTTTTGTTCGTGAATGGATTATTGAGCTCGCCAAAACTTGCATTGCTACTACTATTCCTATCTCCTATAATAACTCACAAATCATACCAATTATCTTATCACATTGTTATAAAACATTTCATCGAAGGCTTGCTGAAAAATAATTTTGACGTAAATTATATATAGGGAAAGAGAAAGCTGACAAACGTTCTAACCAAGACAACAAGAATTTATTAACCTAATAACCAAAACCTTTTATACCATGAAGCATCTTACAGCAACTCGTCTCCTTGCTATCCTTATTATTATCTCTCAAAGTATGTCATTCGCACAGACCGGACCGCCAACACCGCCCGATCCGGATAGCAATGATACGGAAAATGCTCTTTTTGATAACGATCCGGTTCCTGAATTCGGAAGTGTAACCTTCGCGCCTTCGCCTATGACGGATACCGAAGTAACCGGAAACAACACTATTTCTACCTCCATCTCCGACGATGGTGAAGTTATTTCTGCCCTGGTACTTTATGGAACCATCGCTGGTAATTTGACAGAGTCATTTGCATTGAGTAATTCGTCGGGTACCACCTGGAAGGCTGATTTGCCTGTTCTCGAAAACGGCATCTACTACTACCAGATTAAAGCGACCGATAATTCGCAACAGGAGGTCGTAAGCACTGAGGCCTCATTTGACATCACAGCCGGGACACCTATTGCCCCGGAAGATTTACAGGCCACTACTATCGATTACAACCGGTTTACCCTGGAATGGCAGGCCAGTTACCAGGCGACGTCCTACTACCTGATCATCAGCACAGAAGCAGACTACACAAATCCCATCGTGAATGAAGACATTGGTAATGTCACTTCATACGAAGCGACATCCGTTCAATTCTCAACCACCTATTATTATCAACTGAAGGCCATACGGCAGATGGAAGACAATTCAGTAATGGAAAGTGAAATTTCCAGCGGTGAAGTCACCACATTGGACCAACCTGCGCCTGAAGTAACGATTTCAACCGAAAGTCTGCCGGATTTTGGTGATGTGGTTTCGGGCGAAAACTCAGCGACATCATCTTATACAGTCACAGCACAATATTTGAGAGATAATCTCATTATTACGCCTCCCACCGGATTCGAAGTTTCCACCGATGAAACCAACTGGCAGGGAAATGCATCTCCTCTTTCCCTTGCGGGAACAGACGGCGAACTGTCTACTACCATCTACGTTCGCTTTGCTCCAGATACTCCCGGGGTTGCCAGCGGAGACATCACTCACGAAACAACCGAAATACCGGAGACAGTATTGGTTTCACTCAGTGGAACCGCCCTGGAAACAGAACCTACCAACCATGTAAGTGATTTCCGACTGGCCGGACAAAAAGGTAACACCTTCACTTTACAGTGGGACGAAAACAGCGGAGAGGAAGCAGCTGAAGGTTATCTTCTCCTCTTCAGTCAAACGTCTCCTCAATTGCCCGCCGATGGAGACAGCCCTGTTGAAGATACCGACTTTAGCGACGATGAAGCGATGATTATCATCGATAAGGATACCACTGCAGCGGAAGTATACATTCCCGGAAACGAAACACGGTGGTACACGCAAATCATCCCATACCGCGGAAGTGACGAAACAATCAATATAAAAACAGATGGAACCATCCCCGAAATAACGCTCATCACGCCACTGGATGACTTGCCCAATGCCTGGATTAATGAGTTTCATTATGATGATGGAGATACCGAAGAGGGACGAGTCGAGGTTGTTCTCGAGAATGCAGATAATTATGCCTTGGAAGACTTCAATATCATTCATTACAATGGAAATGGCGGAACCATCATAGATGAAATGACGTTGAATAACTTTTCATCTTCTTCAATAGAAGGTTCATTTTCTATTTATGAACTTGATTTTGGTGAATTACAAAAAGGTGAAGATGGATTAGCTTTAACATATCAGCATAAAGTGGTCTTATTTATAAGTTATGAGGATCCGGTCACTGCCACTGAGGGAGATGCTGCAGGTTTGACCTCAATACATATCGCTCCTGAAGAGGATAATGACACCCCTACCAATTTCTCCATTCAATTGACTGGCTCCGGTTCCTACTATGAAGACTTCACCTGGCAAGACCCGGCAGAATCGTCATTTGGTGCAGTAAACGCCGGACAAACATTAACGGCATCTCCCAATCTGGAAACAACTTGGCTAGGAGCCCAGGACAATGATTGGAACAATGCAGCCAACTGGAATAACGGAATTCCGGATGGAACGATGAAAGGTATCATTCCCGCCGGCGTCGACTACTACCCTGTACTTACCACAGCGGTTAATCCGAAAACATTGGTACTCGAATCGGATGCTTCGCTGGGCGGTCAGCAATATCTTCCGGAAAGCTGTATTCTTTACGCCAAGCGAGCGTTGACCGCAGAAAAATGGCTTTTCCTTACTCCACCAGTAAAAGATAACACTGCGGCCATGTTCGAACCGGTTTATGGCATGGTGTACCTGATTACTTACGACAATACTCAACCGGCAGATGAAAGTGTCTGGAGTTATGTGTCCGACCAAACACTGCCACTGTCACCCATGACCGGCTACGGCTTTTACAGTACCCGCGAAGAACTGGAACTCGTCTTCAACGGAAGCCGTATTTCCGGGCTTCAGTCTGTTCCCCTTCATTTCGAAGATGCGGGCAATAACTTCAACTTTGTTGGTAATCCGGGACTGGGCGCTATCGATTGGTCGACCTCAAATCAGGCCAATACAACCGGAACAGCTTACATGTTCGATCCGAACGCCAAAACGTACCTGACGATTGCCTCCGACGGAACTGTTACCGATCCGGAATTTAACGATATGATTCCTCCCATACAGGGATTCTTCGTGGAAGCAACTAACGACGGTAATTATTCGGTGAACTTGGATGATTGCGTTCCAACCGACCAGTATTTTCTGAAACAGGGAGTACCCGAAGATTATATTGTCCGGCTGAAGGTGACCGGCTCTAATGGAGAAGATTTCGCTTTGATTCGTTTCGACCAAACGAACAGGGATGAACTGGATTTTAATGAAGATTCGCGAAAGCTGGTTTATTACGATATCGGGGTACCACAACTTTGGTTCAGTCATGAAGGCGAGAAACTGGCCATCAACCAGGCACGCACTTATCCAGAGAGCTTCCCGTTAGGATTGTACATTTCAGATGCCAGCGAACTCAGCATTACCGGTGAAGTTTCTAACTCATTCAGTGGCGGAATTACGATTTCGCTGGAAAATACTATTACCGGCGAAACACTCGACTTGAGAAGTCGTGATACATTGCGATACGATGCTGTCTCCGGAGAAAACAATAACAGCTTAGTCCTTCATCTAAAAAACGGTACCGGCCTGGACGAGTTCACCAATGAAACTGTTCGCATCTACAGTTCGGGCCAGATACTTCATGTCACAACATCACAACTTCTGAACGGAAAGCTGGAAGTCTTCAATTTTATCGGTCAGAAGATAACTGAATACTCAATCAACCACACCAATCATGCCCGGCTACAGCCCGGGACCGGAATCTATCTTGTTCGTTGGACTGACGACGAACAGGCTGTCGTCCAAAAAGTCAGTTTGCGGTAAAAACCAAAAAAATCCCCCGGCGTCTCTCAACCGGGGGATTTACCTTTTTTAGTTCCTGAATACCAGGATATCGTTTTCCACATCCACCAGGATGGGCTTGTCCTCTGCGATGGTTCCTGCCAGCAACTGTTTCGACAGGTCATTCAGGACGAATCGTTGCAACGTCCGTTTGATAGGCCGTGCACCAAACTGCGGGTCGAATCCCGAAGCGGCCACCCATTCCACTGCCGCATCGCTGATAGAGATTTCATGATTGCTTTTCTTTAATCGTTCTGCAATCAGATTGAACTGCAATCGAACGATCTCTTTGATCTCAGCATGATTCAACGGAGTGAAAACGATCGTCTCGTCGATACGGTTCAGAAACTCCGGGCGAATGCTCTTCCGCAAGAGATTCAGCATCTCGTAACGTGTCTGCTCCAATACCTCTTCACGGTTTTCATCCTTCAGATTCTCGGACCGCTCCTGAATAATGTGTGACCCAATATTCGAGGTCATAATGATGATGGTATTTTTGAAATTGACCATACGTCCTTTGTTGTCGGTCAACCGGCCATCGTCGAGGACCTGAAGCAAGACGTTGAAAACATCGGGATGTGCTTTTTCGATCTCGTCGAACAGAACCACAGAATAAGGCTTCCGCCGAACGGCTTCGGTCAATTGCCCACCTTCGTCGTACCCAACGTATCCCGGAGGTGAACCAATCAAACGTGTCACCGAGAATTTCTCCTGGTACTCCGACATATCGATTCGCGTCATCATGTTCTCATCATCGAAAAGATATTCAGCCAGCGCTTTCGCCAATTCGGTTTTTCCCACACCAGTGGTTCCCAGAAAAATGAAGGACCCAATCGGCCGCTTCTCATCCTGCAATCCGGCACGCGAACGACGAACCGCATCAGCTACTGCTGCAATCGCTTCATCCTGGCCAACCACCCGTTTGTGCAATTCATCTTCCAGAAACAAAAGCTTTTCCCGCTCACTTTGCATCATCCGGGAAACCGGAATTCCGGTCCAGCGGGCAACAACCTCGGCAATGTCTTCCGCTCCTACTTCCTCTTTTATCATAGAAGATTCACCCTGCAACTTAGCCAATTCCGTTTGCAAACGCTGGATTTCCTCTTCCGCACCTTTGACTTTACCGTAACGAATTTCGGCAACACGACCGTAATCACCCTGCCGTTCAGCCTGTTCCGCTTCCAGCTTCATCTCTTCTATTTCCGACTTATGCTTTTGAATGGCATCAATCACATCCTTCTCAGCTTGCCAGGAAGCCCGATACTTCGTCTGTTCTGCCTTCAGGTTGGCAATCTCTTCATCGAGGTTAGCCAGCTTCCGTGTATCGTTTTCGCGACGAATGGCCGCTCGCTCAATCTCCAGTTGTTTCAGCTTCCGTTCTATTTCGTCCAATTCTTCCGGAAGGGAATCCATTTCCATTCGCAGTTTCGCTGCTGCCTCATCCATCAGGTCAATTGCCTTATCAGGCAAAAACCGTTCGGTGATGTACCGTTGCGAAAGTTCCACTGATGCGATAATCGCATCATCTTTAATCCGGACCTTGTGGTGACTTTCATAACGCTCCTTCAGCCCACGAAGGATTGAAATTGCACTCAACGTATCCGGCTCGTTCACCATGACAATCTGGAAACGACGCTCCAGCGCTTTGTCTTTTTCGAAATATTTCTGGTATTCGTTCAAAGTAGTCGCACCGACAGCGCGCAAATCGCCACGGGCCAGCGCAGGTTTCAGGATGTTGGCTGCATCCATAGCTCCTTCGCCTTTACCGGCTCCAACCAGCGTGTGAATCTCATCGATGAAAAGAATGATCTCGCCATTGGCTTTCACTACCTCATTCACCACGGCTTTTAATCGTTCCTCAAACTCACCCTTGTATTTGGCACCAGCAACCAACGCGCCCATATCGAGCGAGAAAATTTGTTTTGTTTTCAGGTTTTCCGGTACATCGCCGCGAACGATGCGGTGAGCCAAACCTTCGGCAATCGCCGTTTTTCCCGTACCCGGTTCACCAATTAAAATCGGGTTGTTTTTAGTACGGCGTGAAAGAATCTGCAAAATCCGGCGAATCTCTTCATCGCGGCCGATAACGGGATCGAGCTTACCGGAACGGGCACGTTCGTTCAGGTTGATGGCAAAACGATTCAATGAATTAAATGTATCCTCCGCCGTCTGACTGTCCACCTTCGAGCCTTTACGCAAGTCGGCAATGGCGGCTTCCAATTCCTTTTTAGCGATTCCACTGTCCTTCATCATTTTGCTCACCTGATCACCCGCATCGAGCAACCCGAGCAACAAATGCTCGACCGAAACAAACTGGTCGCCCATCTTTTGAGAATATCCTGTCGCTTTTTGAACCACCGTATTTGCTGCCGGCGACAAATAGGGTTCACCGCCCGACACTTTCGGGTAGCCAGCTACAATTTGATCGAGTGCCTGCTGCAAAACAGAACTGTTTACTCCAAGCTTCTTTAAAAGAAAACCGGTTACATTTTCCGCTTTGCTGAACAGACCTTTGAACAGATGTCCGGTATCAATTACCTGTTGGTTGTTTCCCTGCGCAATCTGAATGGCATGCTGCACAACCTCTTGTGCCTTGATGGTAAAATTATTAAAGTTCATATATGTATTTTTAATTTTTTATTGTTGTCTTGAATCCGCTTCAGACTAACTAATTCGATATTCTTACGAGAGTAACCGACTTCAATTCTTCTCCGGTTACTTTCTATTTTTTACACAGGATTATCAAACTCATTGCCAAAATCCAACGACAGACAATTTGTCTGTAATAAGTTGTTTTTCAGGAATTTTTGACACCTAAACCATTAACAACAATGAAATTATGGCAGCTGAATAAAACCCAGTCCAATTTCCAGTCATTTTCTACTAATAATTGACTCAAACTATTTACCATAGTGTAGTCGTTTGTTCGCAATCGTTCACAGACTCATTCAAATGCGGACAGTATGCCCTGGTCATTCGTCCCTACAAAAACTGTTAAAAACTTGTATTTCTTTTCCTTACAAACCGTGGCATCGTCATTGTTATTTGTTAGGTGGAATCGAAGAGGATTGTTAAGCATTAATACTGTTACAAAAAGCTAGTCCAAATAACTGGCTTGTCCAGTTAACGAAATATTTACGCATCAAACAGTATTATGTCTAATTTAAAAACAAGAAGCCATGAAAACAAAACTCTTCTTACTATTCGCAGGATTATTTCTTTCCACAGTTGCATTCAGTCAGGAAAACATCGAGGAAGTTCGGGTATCACCTCCCGAATTTGCCGGATTTAAAGGTGCCGTCATTCTGGTAAACGATGCCAATGTTGAACTACAGTCGCTTAACGACTACGTTGCTACACGATTGGTATACCCGGAAGATGATGCCCAGTCGTTTCGGGAAGGAAAAGAAGTTATTCAATTTACTGTTCAACCCGATGGAACATTAAGTGATTTTGTCGTTATCAACAGTGTTTCTTCTGCTATGGATGATGAAGTTATTCGCGTTCTGCAAACAACCAGCGGAATGTGGAAACCTGGATGTAACAACAAGGAAGCTGTCGCCATGGACAAGGAATTTTCAGTAACCTTTAAACTTACAGAATCATCCAATCTTCAGACGCAGGCTACTCATTATTTCATCAAAGGAAACAAACAACTCCTGCTGAAAAGAAATCCACAGCGTGCTATCCGGCACTTCGATCGTGGAATCGTATTGTTGCCTAACGAAAAATGTCTCTTACTCGCACGCGGACTGAGCCGTTACGAAGTGGGTGACAAAGAAGGTGCCTGCCGCGACTGGAACCGCATTAAAGCTTTAGGAGGCTTTGAATCAGACGATTTACTTGACAACTATTGTGAAATGTCGGGATATGCCGATATGCTGAAAACAGTGAAAGAATAAAGGTGGGAAAATGATTGAAAAATTCGATCCAAAAAAAGAGGAACCGTCATTGTTGTCGGTTCCTCTCTACATTAACGAATATGCGATGTTTTCAATTTTTCTCTCCTTTGAACACATACCCTCCTTTTTCGACAGAAAGCTGAATGTTCTCCACATCAAAAGTATCGCCCAAAATGCGCACTTCGCCGGTGTCCAGATCCGCTTTTACATCGGTAATCCCGTCCAGACCTCTAATGCCTTCTTCCACATGTGCTTTACAATTCACACAAGTCATCCCCTCTACCACAAACGTTTTTATTTGTTGCGACGCATCACCTTCTAACTCACGAGACTTCTCTTTTCGGGATTTGTTCCACTTTATCGCCATATTCAATACCAATAAAAGGATAAGCAAAACAGAGGCAACCGCCTGCCAGTTTCCCGGAATAAAATGTTCGCTAACGGCATTGACTCCTGCTAACGAGAACCATTCAGCAGGAAGAAACTGATCAATAACCCAACCTCCCAATAAAGCTCCGAGCGTAATGGTCAACAAATAAGCTATTGTTGCTTTTTTACCGATGGTCTTTCCAAGCACTGCCAGCGTTGCCGCGTTGGTTGCCGGACCCGCCATGAGAAAAACCAAAGCAGCTCCCGGAGACAATCCTTTCATCATTAAAACTGCGGCAATTGGCACCGACCCTGTAGCACAAACATACAACGGAACTGATGCTGCCAATACAATGAGCATATTTATCCAACCATGCTGAATGTATGTCGTGAAAAAACTATCCGGTATTAAAACAGCCAGTAAGGCCGCTATCAATAAACCAATTACAAGCCATTTAGCAATATCCTGCATAAACTCAATAAAGCCATACTGAAAAGCCTCTACAACCCGTTTTCCAATCGATTTCTTTTCACTTTTCTTTTTCTCCGCCTGAACCAACCGGTTAGGTTGTTCGTTATCAATTTTGTTTGTGATAATGCCACCTGCGATTCCGGTAATAAATGCGATTACCGGACGGATAAGTGCCATCGGTAATCCTAACAAAGAATAAGTAACCAACATCGAATCAACCCCCGTTTGAGGTGTCGAAATAAGAAATGACGTGGTTGCCCCCTTGGAGGCACCGTTTCGGTAAAATGAAATTCCGGCAGGAATCACACCACAGGAACAAAGCGGCAAAGGAATTCCCAACAAGGTGGCATTCATTACCGATAGCGCATTCTTTTTCCCAAGATATCGGCTAACGCGTTCCTTGGGAATAAAAACATGAAGAATGCCGGCAAAAAGAAACCCAATGAGCAGATAAATGGCCATTTCGTTGAGTAATTGCCAAAGTTCATTCATATATTGTATAATGTATTCCATTATTTTATTTAGATTTATTCTATGCAAATAGAACAATTTCACATCGAGCCATTCGAACTTTATTAACACAACTAAAAGACAAAAAAAATGGAGAACCTGAACAACTACGCCTCTGCAGCATGGGTGCTTATCCAATCATGGGGACTTAGACTCCTTTATGCTGTTATTATTCTGATTATCGGACTTTGGATCATCAAAAGATTAGGCAAGTTGATACGAAAAGCCATGACGAAGAGAGAGTTTGATCCTTCTCTGTCATCCTTTCTAATCAGCTTACTCGATGTTTCCTTAAAAGTTCTTCTTGTTATCACCGTTGCCAGTATGCTGGGTATTCAGATGGCTTCCTTTGTTGCCATTTTGGCTGCTGCAGGTCTTGCCGTTGGGTTGGCCCTGTCGGGAACATTGCAAAACTTTGCCGGTAGCGTCATCATCCTCCTGTTTAAACCATTTAAAGTTGGCGACTTCATCGAGGCCCAGGGGCATATGGGAACGGTAAAAGAGATCCAGATATTCAATACAATTCTGAACACTCCTGATAACAAACAGGTGATTATTCCCAACGGAGGTCTGGCAACCGGCAGCATGACCAATTATTCAGCTTTGCCAACACGCCGTGTCGATATGACATTCGGAATTGGTTATTCGGACGACATTGATAAAGCCCGCGATATTCTGAACCGACTTCTTAACGAGGACGAACGGGTACTGAAAGAGCCGGCTCCTTTTGTTGCAGTACATGAATTGGGTGATAGCTCCGTTAATTTTGTCGTCAGACCCTGGGTCGAAGCTGCAAATTACTGGGGAGTATATTTTGATTTAACCGAAAAAGTTAAAAAATCATTTGATGCAGAAGGTATTTCCATTCCATTTCCACAAAGGGATGTACACCTTTTCAACGAAAAATAATGGCTAACCAAACGAACATTGACAACATGCTAAAAAAATTATCTTTCCTCATTGTCATTTTAACGGGAACGCTTGCGCTTCAAGCACAAACGCCGGCCGATACAACAAAATACTGGACCATCAACGGAAACGGTTCTCTCAATTTTTCACAGGTTACGCTGACCAATTGGGCAGAAGGCGGAGATGGTTCCATGTCAGGTACCTTTCTTTTTAACATCAATGCCAATAAAAAAAAGAACAATCATGCCTGGGATAATTCCTTTAATATGCAGTACGGCTTTGTTAAAAACAACAACGAGAGCCTGCGAAAAAGCGTCGATAAATTAAGCTTTTCTTCCAAGTATGGTTATAAAATCGATGGCAAATGGTACCTGACAGGTCTGTATGATTTCAGAACCCAGTTAGCCAAAGGGTACAATTATCCGAACACGGAAACATACATCTCCAACTTTATGGCGCCGGGTTACATGAACTTCGCACTGGGTTTTGATTACAAGCCCAACAAGAGTATTTCGGCCTTTATTTCACCGATCAGTACAAAATTCACTTTTCTACTGGATGATTCGTTGTCAACAGCCGGTGCATTTGGCGTCAATCCGGGTGACAAATTCAGGGCCGAATTGGGTGCCTATGCCAAATTCTCCTACATCCAGACCGATTTATTGAAGAATGTTGATTTGGAAACTAAACTCGACCTCTTTTCCAATTATTTGGATAAACCACAAAACATTGACGTGAATTGGGATATCCGTTTTAATATGAAAATCAATAAATTCCTGACAGCCAATTTTGGAACCACATTAAAATATGACGACAACATCAAATATGTCGATTCCAATGGAGTGGAACATGGCCCCAGGGTTCAGTTAAAACAGTTCCTCGGTATCGGGCTCACCTACAATTTTTAGGTCGTTCTAACTGTTAAAAAATAGAATAAACGTATAACCCGTTCGAATCGGTTTTGTCATTCGAACGGGTTTTTATACTTTGCCCCCCTATAGAAAATTCATCGATGGAAATATTAAGCTTTCAGGAGTACACACAACCGCAACACAAAGAATGGATTGTATTCATTCATGGTGCCGGAGGAAGTTCCAAAACATTTGGCCGCCAGATTGCTGCCTTTCGCAGGCATTTTAACCTACTCCTGCCCGACTTGCGGGACCATGGTAATTCGAAAGAATTGACCAAACCTGAAGATGAATATTCATTCCGTATGGTCGCTCGTGATGTTCTTACGCTTATGCGTGAAAAGGGCATCAAACAAGCTCACTTTATTGGAATATCGATGGGGTCTATCGTTATTCGGATTATTGAAGACATTGCTCCGGAAGTGGTTTCGTCTGTCATTATTGGTGGTGGCGTGATGAAATTAAACCGTCGGACACACTTGCTATTTAAAACCGGCGTTTTCCTCTCAAGCTTTATCCCCTATCACAAATTATATCAATTGGTTGCCTGGATATTGATGCCCTATCGGAATCACAAAGTAGCCCGCCGGCTTTTCGTAAGAGAAGCAGCACAAATTAAATCGGAAGCTTTTAAAGTATGGCTGGGACTGTTGACCGATTTGAAGAAAAATCTGGATAGCTATTTTAACAAGCCATTTAAATCGCCCATGCTGATGATTATGGGAAGTCAGGATTTTAATTTTCTGGATGAATCCATCGATTACTGGAAAAAATTTCCATTCACCAATCTTGATATTCTCCCGAAGTGCGGCCATGTTTGTAACATCGAACAAGCCGACGAATTCAACCAACGTAGCTTGAATTTTCTGCTGAAACTCTCGAAATAGGTTTTCAATCGAATAATGGTTTTTTGTGGTTAAACTTTGTATCTTAAGCGAAGTACAATAACCAGCAAAGCTATCATTATGCCAGATCTATCGACGAAGTACATGGGACTTTCTCTGAAGAATCCCATTATAATTGCCAGCTCAGGGCTTACCGATTCAGTTGAAAAAATAAAAGAACTGGAAGCCAACGGAGCGGCTGCCGTTGTTTTAAAATCACTATTCGAAGAGGAAATTATTCTAGAAATGAAGGAAACCGAGCACCGAATGACCGGCCGGCCTTTCCTTTTTCCTGAAACGCTTGATTTTACCGAAGAGGAGCTGTACGAAGATTCCGTTCGGAAATATATTCGACTCATTAAAGAGGCGAAAGAAGCGGTTCAGATTCCGGTCATTGCCTCCATTAATTGTGTCTCGAGCCAAAAATGGATGTACCTGGCAAAGGAAATCCAGGAAGCCGGTGCCGATGGCCTCGAATTAAATCTATTCTTCCTTCCGTCGGATGACGACCGGGAACAACTGGACAACCTGGTCATTACTGATGCGATTATTCATCAGGTAAAAGAAATTGTTTCTCTTCCGGTTTCCCTGAAAATAGGATATTACTGTTCCAACCTGGCCTCTTACATCTCCCGGATATCAGAGGCCGGAGTGCAGGGAATTGTTCTTTTCAACCGATCGTGGATGCCTGATATAGACACGGAAAATCTGTTGGTTACCTCGGGACCGATTCTTTCCTCGCCGGGTGATTTCAGCCAAACTCTTCGGTGGGTGTCACTGATGTCGGGAAAAGTGAAGTGTGACCTGGCTGCCTCAACCGGTATTCACACAGGCGACGCCGTTGTGAAACAATTGCTGGCAGGCGCTAAAGCCGTTGAGATTGCCTCCGTCATTTATAAACACGGTCCCAGGTATATCAAGACGTTGTTGGAGGACATGAAAAAATGGATGACAGACAAGGACTTTGAATCCATTGACGACTTTTCGGGTCTGTTGAAGCATTCATCTGCCGGAAATCCCGCTGCCTGGGAAAGAGTTCAATTCATGAAAAACTTCAGCCAGTTTATATCATAAAACGACTGAATAAGCCATAGGCTATTGGGGAACGAAATTATATGTTATCGTTCCCCTTTGTTTTTCTGGTGCTTTTGGATCGACGTTGAACTCCGTATTCAAGGCCGCCTTCTTCGCGTAAGCCAACAACATGGGATCGGTAATATTCGGATTGGGACGAGGGTCTGCACTCAACACACGGCCATTCCGATCAACGATGATATCAACGATTACTTCCCCACCCCCTTGTGTTAAGTAAATTGGGATGGGCAACCGAACATGATACCGGTTTTCAAGCGAGTAGTGAATATTGCTTTTCCCCTTGTAAATGGTATTCTTAATATCCTCCCGTTTCATGCCCTCAGTGGTCTCCTCCGGCATTTTAATATCGCCAATCTCCGGTATCTTCTGCGAAAGCGTTTTGTTTACATCATTGACCAACGCTTTAGCTTTTTCAATCTCTTCCTTGTATGATTTATCGAAGAACTTATCCTTGCTTGGTTTCTCTTTGGAAGCATCGTTAACCGCCCGGTTGGACCCCCGATCGACAGATTCAGATGAAGATGCAGCTGTTGCTTTTTCTTTCTTAATTTCCGGTTCAGGCAATTTGGGTGCCGGTTGTTCGGTAAAATCGAGAATAATGCCTTCGTCTTTGGGTTGTTTGGACGTTTTCAGTTCCGCCAGCAAAAAAATGGACAGAAGGATGAGGTGAAAGGCAAGTGTGCCAATTACTCCATAAATATTCCGGCGATATAATTCCTTCAGCTTTTTCATTTACGAACGTGAGCAAAATTAAGAATTTTATCGGCGTTGAAAACAGTAGAAAAGCTTTGTTAACACCTTGGAGAAATAATTGGGGAGGGACTCTTTCAAAAAAGTATGGACAAAAAAAATGTCCCTTATCGGGACAGTGTCAACTTACGTTTCTCTTAATCTCTTTCCACAACTTCTTTCAACTGATGAAAGCGCTTATCAATTTCGCGCATCATATCGTCCTTCGATTGTTTTCTGAAAAGAGGATCATCATTTTCTTTACTTAAAAGTGATTCTCTGAGCAAACGCAAATCTTCCAAACTTTCAAAATACTCTTTTCTTCCCATAAATCTCTCGTTTTTGTGATTTGCACTTTTACACAATGTCAAAACTGCTAAATATTTTTCATAATTATATTAAGTATATATTAAAACGACGTTAACTAATCAATTATTGCGCCGGATTACACTTATGTGGAAAGAATTAATCAATCACGATAGATTCAAAAATAAACAGTTCGGATGAACGCCAACCATCCCAGCCCAGATGAGCCTTATTCTTAGAACAATATCCTAGAAACTCTTCAACAGTCCAGTGGTGGTCAGTAGCCACCCGGGGCAGAAACGTACCTGTATTTAAACCGTTCCGAATGTAAATTCCATGCTTGCCCAAGATAATTTCAGACGGATCGTGAATTCGCTTTAGTGGCGTTAAAACAGAAATTTCAATACGCATCTCCTGCAATTCATCCAGACTTAGTGGTTCAAAACGAGCATCACGTGTGCCCGATGAAATGGCTAAATCGCGGACCCGTTCATACAAAGGTTCTTTCTCATCGAAATGGCCAAGACAACCTCTTAACTTCTCTCTCACATAAACCGTAACAAATGCTCCGTATCTTTCGAGTAATGCCGGAGGTAGAAATTCCGGATCGATATCATCGCGGCCTCCCCGTTCAAAAAATTGCCAGATGGCTTCTTCGGCCAGCTTTTTCAACTGTGCTTTTTCCTCTTCATTCAGGTAAACGATTTTTGCATCAGGAATAACGGCCTCAAGTCCGCCATAGCCAACAACCCGTTCATGATCACCATAAACAGAATCACCGGAATTGGAATAATCCACTTTCCGGATAACGATATCTCCCAACGTTTTTTTTAAGTATAAAAATGTAAGGACAGAAGTCCAGCCGCAACAGGAAGTATGCAGGTTTGAAATATTTTTTTCATTGTTTCTATCGAGTCCATCAAGAAATCTTTCCGGTTCGCCGGAAGTGATGCCATCTATGGTTTCCGCATCAGCTGATTGGGCATCTTCATAACCGGGGTAATGTGACAGGTCGGTACTGATAACAAAAAGTGTCTGCTCATTTGCCAGCGAAACCAGCTCATCAGCAATCAGTTTACACTCTTTCGGATGAACATGTCCCAGTAAAATGGGAATAATCCGGAAATCGGATTTTAATCTTTCTTGTAAAAAGGGCAATTGAACTTCGAGGCTGTGTTCCTCGGTATGTGCTGCCGGATGAAAACTGAACAATTCATTATTGGCAATGAGAGTTTCGCTTATTTCGAGGTCAACAGGTACAACTCCCAATGGCGTTTCGTAATTGCCAATATTGTATACTGAAGCACCGTGAAAGGAGGCATAGTGTGAGGAACCAAGCAACACAACTCTCTCAATGGAGTTCTCTTCCGGAATACGTGCGTAGCATTTTCCGGCTGTTCCACCTGAAAAAACATATCCGGCATGTGGGACTATCAGTCCGAGTAATCGCTCGGATTCGGGTAAGGGAGTTCCGGCTTGAAGGAACTCGTGAACTTCTTTTTGCAGCGTGTTCGGTGAACCGGAATAGAAGCGTCCGGCCGCTACCGGAACACGGTTAACCGTTTCAGCCATGTTCTTTTTCTTTTAAAGGTATAAAAAACGGGGCGCAAGGCCCCGTTTTTATTGGATAAACTTTTACTTATTTCTTCAGTTCAAACAGCTTTCCGGTCACATTAAATCGTCCGGTTACCACCGATGTGGTTGCGGCATCGGCTCGGCCGGAAAAGCCAGGTTGTTTTCCTCCTACCGATATGGTAAACCAGCCTGGTTCCACAACCAGATTGTCTCGTTTATTGATCATAGAAAGTTCACGAGGGCCAAGTTTGAAATTAACCACTTTGCTTTCACCCGCTTTGAGGTTGATACGGTTAAATCCCTCCAGCTCCCTGATGGGACGTGGCGTAGATGCTTTCTCATCGGTGATATATAACTCAACTACTTCATCACCGTCTCGACTACCGGTATTGGTCACCTTCACGGAAACCGGAATCGAATCACCGGAAGCAACCGTTTTGGGAACCTGCAGATCGGAATAACCAAACGTGGTGTAGCTCAATCCATATCCAAACGGATAAAGTGGTTCGCCGGTAAAATACCGATACGTCCGGCCTTTCATATCGTAATCTTCGAACGGAGGCAACTGGTCAACCGACTTGTAGTAAGTGACCGGTAATCTTCCGGCCGGATTGTAATCACCAAAAAGCACATCGGCTACAGCGTTCCCGCCTTCCTGACCTGCATAACCTGCAGAAACAATGGCATCCAGATTATCTGCCGCCCAATTGATGGCCAGCGCACTTCCGTTGAGCAGAACCAACACAACCGGTTTGCCGGTAGCTTTAATAGCTTTCATCAAATCGCGCTGTGGTTTGGGAAGCAACAGGTTGGTGCGATCACCGCCTTTAAATCCATCAACTTTGATGGGCATCTCCTCTCCTTCCAGACGTTGAGACAACCCAAGTACCAACACAACTGCATCGGCTTTTTCAGCGGTAGCGACTGCATCTTTCAGCATATTCGGATTGGGCATCGCCCACACCAGCTTAGCATCTCCATCGCCGTACCAGTTCTTGTACTCGTACACCACTTTATAGCGCTTGCCGGCTTCCATCTGCACATCCTTCTCATGATAAAAAGCAGAATGCTCACTATTGTGACTCAATATTTTCTTTCCTTCGAAGAATACATCCAACGTGGGCATCCCCCAACAACCAAGATGATAAGTTCCGGTTACCGGCGGGACAATGTATCCGGTCCAACGTACCGAAAAATTATCATCAGGTAACTGTGGCGACGGTGAGTCTGCACCCCAGTAAAAGTTGATTTGATCGTCCACACGGGTAAACTCCGGTTTGCCTTTCAATTCCGCATTCGCGAAATATTCGCCGGTAATTCCCTGGTGCCCGTCTTCGGTTTGCAAATAAATGGATGGAACCGGTGTCAGGTCATGAATTCCGTCAGCCAAATCACTTCCCTGGGCATAGGTCACATTCACTTGCGGCTCCAGCTTATTTTCAATTCCCTTTAATACCGTAACCGGATGTTTCGGGATACCATTGTAATTACCAATTAATGCTTCCCAGTTGTTGGCATTTGGACCAATTACAGCAATTGTCTTCAGCTTTTTGCTTAATGGAAGAGTCTGGTTTTCGTTCTTTAAAAGAATGATACTTTTCTGTGCCGCTTCACGAGCCAGTTGGTCATTCACGTCAGAGCAATTAGCGCTGTAAGGTATTTTTGAATAGGGAACCCGATTAGCCGGATCAAACATGCCTAATTTGAAGCGGGCCAGAAACAATCTTTTCACCGCTTTGTCGATATCAGCTTCTGTCACCAAACCGCGTTGAATGGCAGTATCCAACCGGGAAAAGGCAACGCCGCAATTCAAATCAGTGCCTGCCTTAATGGCGATAGCAGCTGCTTCGGCTGCGTCTTTGGCCGTATTCTGGAATTGAAAAAAGTCACTGATGGCCCAGCAATCGGAAACCACATAACCATCAAATCCCCAATCGTCCCTCAATATCTTCTGCAACAAAAAAGGACTTCCACAGCACGGCAATCCCCTGAAAAGGTTATAAGCTCCCATCACCGAATACGCTTTCCCGTCGACAACTAATTTGCGGAAAGCCGGAAGATGAGTTTCATAAAGATTGCGGTCGGAAACATCCGCTTCGAACTTGTGCCGCAACGGCTCGGGTCCGGAATGAACTGCAAAGTGTTTGGCTGTTGCTACTGTTTTCAGGTAATGCGGATCGTTGCCCTGCATTCCTTCCACAAACTCCATCCCCAGCATCCCGGTGAGGTGCGGATCTTCACCATAGGTCTCATGCCCTCTTCCCCATCGTGGATCGCGGAAGATATTAATATTGGGAGACCAAAAAGTTAATCCCTGGTAAATGCCATGCTTTCCCCGACGAATCCATTCGTTGTATTTTGCCCGGGCTTCGTCCGAAATAGCTGTTGCTTCGCGATACATCAAGTCTTTGTCCCACGAACCTGCAACGGTAATCGACTGCGGGAATACAGTAGCATAACCGGCACGTGCCACTCCATGCAAAGCTTCATTCCACCAGTTGTAAGCAGGTATTCCTAAACGGTCGATAGCCGGAGCCTGGTAGACAAGCTGACTAATTTTCTCTTGGAGCGTTAAATGGGAAACCAGATCGTTCACCCTTTCTTCCAAGGGCAAATCCGGATCACGAAACAGAAAATGTGTTTGGTTCTTTTGTGCCAGAATGGACACCGGCAGTAATAACAAGATGAGCGCGATTCTCAATTTTCTCATTGGTTACGATTAAATTTGGTTAAATCATTCGCTCTAAATTAAACAAAACATCCTAAAACGAAATCTTGAAAAAATCAAATGCATAATAAACAATACACATTCCGTTGAAAACTTCATCCCCGATTTGTCGTCGAATTAGGTTGAGGTCACTATTTTTGGTGACAAATCGATGAAAGCGTGAAAGTCTGTATAGCCGAAAAACCAAGTGTTGCCCGCGAAATAGCTGACATTCTGGGAGCCAAGAGCCGCCGTGATGGCTATTTTGAAGGAAACGGATACCAGGTAACCTGGACATTCGGCCATTTGTGCACGCTCAAAGAACCGCACGATTATACTTCGCGATGGAAATGGTGGGATCTGCGCACGCTCCCCATGCTTCCACGCAAATTCGGCATCAAACTCATCGATGACGAAGGCGTGAAAAAGCAGTTCAACACCATCGAAAAACTGGTAAATGAGGCCGACGAGGTCATCAACTGCGGTGACGCCGGCCAGGAGGGAGAAGTGATTCAACGCTGGGTACTCACAAAAGCGAAATGCCAAAAACCCATCAAACGGCTGTGGATTTCTTCCCTTACGGAAGAAGCGATCAAAGAGGGCTTCGAGAAACTTTACAACGGCACCGACTTCGATTTGCTGTATGCGGCCGGAAGTGCCCGTGCCATTGGAGACTGGTTGCTGGGCCTCAATGCCACCCGGCTCTACACACTGAAATACGGGCAAAACAAACAGGTACTCTCCATCGGACGGGTGCAAACGCCTACCCTCGCCCTGGTGGTTCAGCGACAGCTTGAAATCGACAACTTTAAACCGGAACCGTACTGGGAATTAAAAACCACCTACCGGGAAACGGTTTTCAGTGCTACCAGCGGACGCTTTTCCGTGAAGGAGGAAGCGGAAAAGAAACTGGAAGAGATAAAAGGACACGACCTGTTCATCACTTCCGTGGAAACGAAAAAGGGAACAGAGCAACCGCAAAAACTTTTCGATTTAACTTCACTGCAGGTGGAATCCAACCGCAAATTCGGCCTTTCGGCTGACGAAACGCTGCGTGTTATTCAAAGCCTGTACGAAAAAAAGGTAACTACGTATCCCCGTGTCGACACCACGTTTCTGCCCAATGATATCTACCCAAAGGTGCCCGGTATCCTGAAGAAGCTGAAACCTTACGAGCAGCTGACCGAGCCGCTGCTGAAAGACAAAATCAGGAAATCGAAAAAGGTTTTCGACGATAAAAAGATTACCGATCACCATGCCATCATCCCGACCGGCGTGTTCACCTATAACCTGACGCCCGATGAAAAGCGGGTGTTCGATTTGGTGGCCCGGCGCTTCATCAGCGTGTTTTACCCCGATTGTAAAGTGGCCAACACCACCGTACTCGCCACCGTCAACGAAGTAGATTTCAAAGTAACCGGAAAGCAAATCCTTCATCCCGGATGGCGGGTCGTTTACCAGAGCGACGGCGGCAAAACGCAGGCGGACGAGAACATTCTGCCGGCATTCGTAAAAGGCGAAAGCGGTCCACACGAACCGGATTTGGCGGAAAAAATGACACAACCGCCGCGCTATTATTCCGAAGCGACGCTGCTTCGTGCCATGGAAACGGCCGGCAAACAGGTCGACGATGACGAACTACGCGAGTTGATGAAAGAGAATGGTATCGGTCGCCCCTCAACCCGGGCCAACATCATCGAAACGCTGTTCCGCCGCCGATACATTATGCGAGAGAAAAAACGCATCTTAGCCACCAAAACCGGCATCGATTTGATTGGTTCCATCGAAAACGATTTGCTCAAATCGGCTGAACTAACGGGCCAATGGGAAAAGAAGCTCCGACTAATTGAGGAAGGCACTTACGAGGTTTCGCAATTCATGGAAGAGATGAAACAGATGGTGTCGGAGATTGTCGACCAGGTAAAACGCTCGCCACGCAAAGAGATCACCATCATCGAGGATGAAAAGGAGGAGAAGTCTTCCGGCAAAGCCGCGAAAAAAGAAAAGGCGGAAAAAGAGGTGCAGCTAACTTGCCCCAAATGCGGAAAAGGGACCGTATTAAAAGGAAAATCGGCCTGGGGCTGCAGTGCTTTCCGCGATGGATGCGATTTCCGGCTACCGTTTGAGCTTCTGGAAAAGAAACTAACGGACAATCAAATCAAACAGTTGATTGAGAAGAAAAAAACCGGTGTCATCAAAGGATTCACCCAAGGCGGTGAAAAAGTAGATGGTAAACTCGTGCTGACCGACGATTTCAATATCGAACTGGAAGAAAAAGAGGAAGAGAAACTTACCTGCCCGAAGTGCAAACAGGGAACCATAGTGAAAGGAAAAACGGCCTGGGGCTGTACCAATTTCCAGAACTGCTCGCTTCGCATTCCATTTTCCTTCATGAATAAAGGCCTGACCGACAATCAGGTGAAACAGCTGATTCTAAAAGGGAAAACAAGCAAAATTAAAGGTTTTGAATCACCCGATGGCTCCAAATCCGATGGCAACCTACAACTGAATGAAAATTTCGAGCTGAAACTCTCTTGAGACCGAAAACCTTTAGGGCAAAAGTCTGTTTATCAATAAAAACGTCAATTATGCTAATCGTTATATCTCCCGCGAAAACACTTGATTTTGAGGCGCCACTGGCGACAAAAAAGAATACACAGCCGCGTTTTACCCGCCAATCGGAAGAACTCGTGCAACATCTGCGCAAGCTCAGTTCCGACCAGGTTTCCGAGCTGATGCACATCAGTCCCAAGCTGGGACAGCTGAACTTTGAGCGGTTCCAGCTCTGGCAACCCAAATTTGAATTTCCCGAAGCCCGGCAGGCCATTCTCGCATTTCGCGGAGATGTGTATACCGGACTGGATGCCGATACACTGGAAACGAAAGATTTCAATAGCGCACAGAAGCATCTGCGGATTTTATCAGGCCTGTACGGCGTTTTGCGCCCGTTGGATATGATGCGCCCCTACCGATTGGAAATGGGGACCAAATTCGCTTTCGATGATTTTGAGAATCTTTACGATTTCTGGAAAGGTACCATTACCAAAACCATTCGTAAGGATTTGGATGAAAGTGGTTCAAATGTATTGGTCAACCTGGCATCAAATGAGTATTTCAAATCAATCGATAAGAAAAAGCTGGGAGCAGATATTGTTACTCCCGAATTCAAAGACTGGAAAAACGGTCAGTACAAAATGATTTCCTTCTGGGCGAAGAAAGCCCGTGGTATGATGACCCGCTTTATCCTTCAGAATAAAATCACCAAAGCCGAAGATTTACAGGCATTCGATATGGATGGATACTATTTCAATCCCGATTTATCGAAGCTCAATAAGCCAGTATTCACCCGCGACCACTAAAATCAGGGAAGAAAAAGGCGAACTACAGCCGGAAAAAATCTCATCTGCAAGGTTTTTTCGCGCTTTCCCGGAACGGGAATCCTGCCGACTAAAGTTTTCGTGCTACCGTAGGCTCCGGTAAGCCGCCGACTAAAGTTTTTAGTATTTCCGGGGGTAGGTTAACTTGCCGACTAAAATCTGCAGCATTTCCGAGGGTAGGTTAACACGCCGACTAAAATCGGCAGCATTTCCAAGGGTAGGTTAACTTGCCGACTAAAATCTTCAGCATTTCCAAGGGTAGGTTGACTTGCCGACTAAAGTTTTCACGCTTCCGGAGCCGGGAAAGCGGCAGGATACAACGAAAAAAAGAAGCGAAACCGCCCGATTCCGCCTCTTCCTTTTATCTTAATCCAAAAATATCGAGCGCTCCATTTTAGGTATAATCCCCAAATCTTCGGCTTTGCTGTACAGGGTGCGCACAGCTTGTTTCCCTTCGTCGCCCAGGTTGCGGGTAAATTCGTTCACATACAAATCGATGTGGCTCCGCATCACCGACTCCTCCATCTCCTGCGCATAGAGTTTCACAAACGGATAGGACGCGTCGGGCTGTTCGTAAGCATATTCCACGCTTCGTTTCATCACCCGGTTGACTTTCTCCTGCACTTCACGTGGAAGATTGCGGTTCACCACAATTCCCCCTAGCGGAATTGGTGAGCCGGTGGTCTCTTCCCAATATTCACCCAAATCGAGAATCTTCTTCAAGCCTCTCTTCTGGTAGGTAAACCGGTTTTCGTGAATAATCAAACCGGCATCCATTTCACCCGAAAGGACCACTTCTTCGATATCCGAAAACAGGTATTCCTTTTTCTCCTTCACGCTAGGATAGGCCACGCTAAGCAACAAATTGGCCGTGGTGTGTTCGCCGGGAATGGCAATGCGCAAATTGGGGACCTCGTCGGGATAAATCTTTGTTTTGCTAATGAGCAACGGGCCATTATTCCGCCCCAGCGCACTTCCGGCATCCAGCAAAACATATTGGGAAGTCAACTGAGCATAAGCCGCGTAACTTAACTTGGTGATATCAATTTCGCCGGCAAACGCCAGTCGGTTCAACTCCTCAACATCCGCCATAACCGTCTCAAAAGTCAACCCTTCGGTATCAACCCGGTTATGGACCATCGCATCAAAAATAAACGTGTCGTTCGGACACGTCGAAAATCCAAGTGTTAAGTTCATGATTTATGAAATCTGTGGTACGGTAGCAAAGTTGCGAAGAATTTTCAACAATTCGTCCGTCAGATTCTCCAAAGCGGTTGGGATATCCCATTTGGTAGTATCGCGGGACTCGACAAAATTGGAAATGGCTCGTATCTCGAGGAACGGAACATCCTCCATCAGGCAAACATAAAAAACAGCAGCGCCTTCCATCGACTCCACATCGGCATCAAAATTAATCTTGAGCTTGTCGATGGTCTCATCGCAACCATGACTCACGTTCACACTCAAACCGTTGACATTCGGAAGTTCGATACTTTCGTTGAAATGCGGGTTCAACAGCTTTCCTCCCTGAAACGGGAATTGATCTTCCTTCAGGAAACCGGCCTGGAACAACGTTTTGAAACCGCCCGGTTCTTCGATGCCCAAATCGCCAAACTGCTCAGAGGTAATATTGACAACCGTTCCAATGGAGAGTTCGTCGTAAAAACTTCCGGCAATGCCGGCATTAATCACCAAATCGTATTTCTCTTTCTGGAGGAGGCGGGTTAAATGATAAGTCGTGAAGGAGAGCCCAACGCCGGTTACGATTAAATCTATCTCCAAATCATGCCAGCGGTAATGCGACACCGGGGAATTTTCACCTTCTATTTCCTCCAGATTTTCCAGGAAAAGCTTGAGTTCAAAACAAGTCGCTGCTACAAAAAGAATCTTCATCCGATTATTTCGTTGGATTATGCCAAATTAATCAATCGACAAAGGTAATGATCCCATTCATTTGGAGAATTACCTTTTACACATTCTTACTCACTTTTGCCGAAAAGGTTAAAATTTGTCTTTAATTTGTACTCAGTTTAATTAAAGATGCTGTAAATCAGGAGATGGATCACTGTTTTTGAAGCCTGTTTTTCTTTCTTTTGCACCGAATCGAATAAACATAAATTGCGCAAAAGCGGAAAATAGCAAACAATCAGACCTGTGGATGGTTATAGATCTCCGCCACAGAATATAAATAACAGAAATACCGAAAGGAACACTATATGAAGTTTTCGCTTAATAAATTAGACAACGGAGGATACAGTAAAGTAGAACACTACAATACCGAGAATGTAGAGAAACTGGCTACAAACTACCACGATATTTTGGGCTTGCTGGGCGAAGATCCAAGTCGTGAAGGTTTGGAAAAAACGCCCATAAGAGTGGCCAAAGCCATGCAGTTTCTGACCCAGGGATACAACATGAATCCGGAAGAAATTCTAAGCTCAGCTAAATTCAAGGAAGATTATCGCCAGATGGTAATTGTGAAGGATATTGAACTGTATTCACTTTGCGAACATCACATGCTCCCGTTTTTTGGGAAAGCGCACGTGGCATACATTCCCAATGGATACATTACCGGATTGAGCAAAATCGCCCGCGTAGTGGAAGCTTTTTCGCGCCGGTTGCAGGTACAGGAACGCCTGACACTTCAGATTAAAGAATGTATTCAGAACACATTGAATCCGCTGGGAGTTGCGGTCGTTATCGAAGCAACTCACATGTGTATGGTGATGCGCGGCATTGAAAAACAGAACTCAGTAACAACTACCTCCGACTTCACCGGAGCATTCGAAAAGGTAGCCACCCGAGAGGAGTTTATTCGACTTATTAGTTCCGATCTTTCATAAATTGGAGCTGTTTTAACGCTTCATGACCAGAAACCAGATGAACTTTCGTCTGGTTTTTCTATTTCGAAAGCACAATGTTTATCTTTGCCACGCATTTTATTTTTACCAAACTGTATTGTAACCACCCTGCCAATTAATGCCTAAAGTGCATGTTTAAAAGGGTTGTGTTCTGTCAGAAAATTGAAGAACCAGAAATTGCGCAGATGAAACAAGTCCCGAAGCTTCGGGACGCGTTCCACGTGGCAATTGAAAAACAAAAATGAAACACATGAAAGCATTCGTTTTTCCCGGACAGGGAGCCCAGTTTGTTGGAATGGGAAAAGACCTGTACGACAATTCGGATTTGGCCCGCGAACTTTTCGAAAAGGCCAATGATATTCTCGGTTTTCGCATTACCGACCTGATGTTTGAAGGTACTGATGAAGACCTCAAACAGACCAAAGTTACGCAACCGGCCATCTTCCTGCACTCTGTGCTGCTGGCCAAAACCCTGGGCGACGATTTCAAACCCGACATGGTTGCCGGTCACTCATTGGGCGAATTCTCCGCACTGGTTGCCAACGGGACTTTGTCGTTTGAAGATGGATTGGTACTCGTTTCGAAGCGCGCGATGGCCATGCAAAAAGCCTGCGAATTGGAACCATCAACCATGGCGGCTATTGTTGGTTTGGAAGACGATGTGGTGGAAAAAGTTTGTGCTGACATCGACGATGTAGTGGTTCCGGCCAATTACAACTGTCCCGGCCAGCTGGTTATTTCCGGCTCGAACGAAGGCATCGATAAAGCTTGTGCCAAGTTAACCGAATTGGGTGCCAAGCGTGCTATCAAACTGATGGTTGGCGGTGCTTTCCACTCTCCGTTGATGGAGCCGGCCCGCACCGAACTCGCTGAAGCGATTGAGGCAACGACATTCAACCAACCGAATTGCCCGGTTTACCAGAATGTGACCGCATCGGCTGTTACCGATCCGAATGAAATCCGCAAAAACCTGGTTGCACAATTAACGGCTCCGGTACGCTGGACGCAAACGGTGAAAACCATGATTGCCGACGGAGCTACTTCGTTTACCGAAATCGGCCCGGGAAAAGTACTCCAGGGATTGGTGAAGAAAGTTGACCGTGGTATGGAAACCAATGGCATCAACGCCTACCAGGGATAAGAAACAAGAACACCTAAAAATAGAAGAGACAACCAGATTCCAGTTGTCTCTTTTTTTATGATTGAAAAATAACTATCCTCTTTCTAATCAAAAAAGTGACGGTCGAGAAATTGCTTCTCTACCGGCGAAACATTTTTCAACGCCAGGGTGTGATGAGCCATCCGGGCTACCGTTTCCAAAACGACCGTATGGTCGAACGCCCGGATCACATCTTCCCCCCAACAGAAAGGACCGTGACCGTACACCAAAACCCCCGGAATGCGCAACGGGTCCAGGTTCATCTTATTAAAGGTTTCCACAATTACGCTGCCTGTAGCCAGTTCCGGATTTGCATCTTCAGGCTTCTGTTCTACCGGCGGCGTGCAGGGAATCTCTCCATTGAAATAATTGGCATGCGTGATGCCCAACGGCGGAATGCCCAGGCCAGCCTGAGCCCACGCTGTTGCATATTCGGAATGCGAATGTACAATCGCTCCAATTTCTGGGAAACTACGGTACAAAATCAAGTGCGTTTCCGTATCGGAAGAAGGTTTCAGTTCTCCTTCAATCACCTTCCCGTCAATATCTACGACCACCATATCCGCAGGAATCATCTCGTCATATGAAATCCCGGAAGGTTTGATAACAACCAGTCCGCTTTCCCTGTCAATTGCACTAACATTTCCCCAGGTAAAAATAACCAGCCCCTGCTCAACCAATCGCAGACTCGCTTTATAAACCTGATGTTTTAAACTTTCAAGCATAGGTGAAAACCAATAAGTTAATTTTTTACGATTTATAACCCAATTAACGAATAATATTTCGATTCCATCAAATTGACAATGTGTTTTTAATCATTACAAATTATTTAATCACTTTTACTTTAATAGTTTTGAGCAATCGTGAATTTATACCGGAATAAACAAAAGGACCGATAAGTATATTAACAACAAAAAAATCCTACCTCAAAACGAAGTAGGATTTTCCTTATAAGTTATATCTGTTGCTTACCAGATAACAGCTCTTTTGTCTTCAGGTAAATACATTTTATCACCCGGTTTAACATTAAAGGCTGCATAGAAAGCCGGTAAGTTCCGCAACGGGCCAATTACCCGGTAACGGCCCAGAGAGTGTACATCTTCTTTGCTGCGACGGAGCGCTTCTTTATCGCGAATATTCTGTGCCCATACGTGCGCATAAGCCAGGTAAAAACGCTGGTCGGGAGTGAAACCGTCAATCTTTCCGGTTTCCTTACTACCCATTTTGAAAGCATCATGAGCAATATTCAGACCACCCAGGTCGGCGATGTTTTCGCCCAGACAAAGACGTCCGTTAGCGTGAACCGTATCAGTGTCCACAACCAGGAATTGATCGAACTGATGAACTAATACATCGGCCCGCTTATTGAAACGCTTAGCGTCGTCATCGGTCCACCAGTCATTCAGGTTACCATTCTTATCGAATTTACGTCCCTGATCATCGAAGCCGTGAGTCATTTCGTGGCCAATAACCACACCGATAGCACCGTAATTCACAGCATCGTCACCATTCATAAAGAAGAACGGAGGCTGCAGAATAGCTGCCGGGAATACAATTTCGTTCATGCTTGGACTGTAATAAGCATTTACCATCTGCGGAGGCATATGCCATTCAGTTTTGTCAACCGGTTTATTTACTTTGTCGCGGTTGTATTCGAAACCAAATTTGCGTGCCCGCAGAACGTTCTGTACATACGAGTCATCTTTGATTTGCAAACCTGAATAATCACGCCATTTATCGGGATAACCAACTTTTACACCAATGGCAGCCAGTTTCTCTTCCGCTTTCTCTTTGGTCTTGTCTCCCATCCATGCAAGATTCTTGATGCGGTTACCCAATGCTTTGCGCAGATTTTCCACCAAGCTCAACATACGCTTCTTAGCTTCCGGCGGGAAATATTTCTGTACATACAGCTGACCGATGGCCATGCTCATGGAACCACTAACTGTTCTTTGAACACGCTTCCAACGTGGACGCATTACTTCTACTCCACTCATGGTCTTTCCGAAGAAATCGAAATTCTGTTTTACGAAAGCATCAGAAAGATACGGAGCAGTACCATCAATTAGCGACCAACGGAAATAAGTTTTCCAGTCACTAACCGGCACATCTTTAATCATCGCGTCAACCTCTTTCATAAAAGCAGGCTGTTCTACATTGATGTCTTCCGGTTGTACACCTATACGCTTGAAATAGTCCGCCCAATCAATATCAGGAGCTATTTTAACCAAACCTTTCAGATTCGTTTTGTTGTATGTTTTATCCGGATCGCGTTGCTCCAGGCGAGTCATAGCAGCTTTAGCCATCCGGGTCTCCATGCTCATCACTGTCTCTGCATTTTTCTTTGCCGTTGCTTCGTCGTCGCCCATTAGGCCGAACATCTTAGCTACATGGTCAACATATTCTGCACGAAGCTTTTTCGCATGGTCGTTATCATCGGTGTAATAAGAACGATCGGGTAAAGTGAGTCCAGACTGATAGATTTGAGAAATGACCAAATCACTGTTTTTGGCATCGGGTGCAGCATAGAAACCAAACGGAGTTGTAAATCCATAGGTTTCGAATGTTGCCAGTGTTTTCTGAACATCTGCCGGAGTTTTGATGGCGGCAATCTCGTCGAAATATGGTTTCAGCGGGGTTAAACCCTGCTTTTCGATTTTGGCTGTATCCATACCCAGATTGTACATGGTGCCAATCTTGTAGGCAACAGTTCCGGGCTCATTGGTTTTATTGGCAGCATCCTGAACAACAGTTCTTACCTGCTCTTCTGTTTTATCGCCCAATTGATCGAATGAACCATAGCGGCTTTTCTCGGCCGGAATTGGGTGAGATTTTTTCCAACCACCGTTGGCATACTCATTAAAATTCTGAGTCGGACTTACTGTCGTATCCAGATCGGCCAGATTAATTGCCGGTTCAGCTGATTCCTTCTTGCTCTTTTCACTGCAGGAAGTCAGTGAAAAAAACAAGCCGGCACAAAGTGCGCATGAAAGCACCACCAGTTTGTTTCTCATCTTTTTGATATTGTTAAAGTTAACACTTGAATTGAATATTTTCCGTCTGGTTGATAAATGTAATCAATGGTTATATGTATAAACAGGACCTTTATCATTACAGGCTGCATTTAATATTTTTCGATTTGCAGCCTTAACTAATCGACAATACAAACACAATTCTCACTAAATTGTTGATTCATACATAATGCTGCCCTATCAACCAAAAAAAACAGCCGGCTTGAAAAACCGACTGTTTCGACATTGATGTCATCGTATTTTTTTAACCACGCATGGTTTCTTCCACTTCTTCGGGCGTGATGGGAAGACGTTTTCCGAGAACTCGGGCACCTTCGCTGGTTACCAACAAATCATCTTCCAGACGAATACCACCAAAATCGGCATATTCCATCACCTTATCGAAATTGATATACTCGGTATTGATGTAATCTTTTCTCCACTTTTCAATCAGGGCAGGAATGAAATAGATACCGGGCTCATTCGTCAACACGAAGCCTTCCTGCAAACGACGGCCCAAACGTAAACCGGCCGCTCCTAACTGTTCCATCGGGCGGGTTTCTTCATCGTATCCAACGTAAACCTGACCGTAATCTTCCATATCATGAACATCCAGGCCCATCATATGACCAAGACCGTGAGGCATAAACAAGGCGTGCGCTCCGTGACGAACAGCTTCATCGACATCGCCCTTTACCAGGCCCAGCTCTTTCAGGCCGGAGGTAATTACACGAGCTGCATTCAGGTGCACATCGAGGTACCGGACACCTGGTTTTACCATAGCAGTTGATTCGTTGTTGGCAGCCAAAACGATTTCGTAAATATCCTTCTGCTTTTGCGTGAATTTTCCACCTACCGGGACAGTACGGGTAAAGTCCGAAGCGTATCTCATCGACGTTTCAGCACCGGCATCAGTCAACATCAACTTGCCTTTTTTCAGCGTAAGCGAATGGTCATGATTATGCAGTGTTTCGCCGTGTTGCGACAAAATGATGGGGAACGAAATGCCACCGCCACCAGCAAGGGCAATACCTTCGATGATACCGGCAATTTTCTGTTCGCTTTCTCCTTCTTTGGCCATCTTCATAGCGGTTACGTGCATTTCGTAACCGGTAGCGCAGGCTTTTTCAATTTCGGCAATCTCATACTGATCTTTTACCGAACGCATATCGACAACATGCTTTATCAGCTCGAGCGATACATAATCGGGTAATTTGGCGGTATGTATACCTAACAGCTCCTTTAGCAGCAGCCGGTTATTGGCCCGGTATGGAGGAACAAAGTGTACTCTGCGGCCCTGCCACAAAGCTTTGTTCACGTAGGCATAGACTTCATTAAATGAATCGGTGCATTTAACACCCACTTCGGCAGCCTGTTCTTTCAGCGATGGTTGCGGCCCCATCCAGATGATGTCATCAATATCGACATCATTACCGAAAAGCATATCCGTTCCTTCGTCTACATCAATCACACCGAAAAGCCCGGGTTTGTTAATGCCGAAGAAATAGAGGAATGTACTGTCCTGCCTAAAATGATAAGTGTTGTCCGGATAATTCATGGGTGCATCCACGTTTCCGGGGAGCAAAACCAATCCTCCGCTCATCTTTTCGCGAAGACGATTTCTCCGCTCTATGTAAACCTCCTTTTTGAACATTTTATCTGATTTTTTATGGATAATTCGACTCATTGCAAGTTACTAAATATTCGCCGCCATGACAGGATTTTCAGGCAGTTTCCTGCAAGAAGGCTGCTAAATATCAATCATAACATTTTACATATTACAAGAGTTCAGAGAGATATCCCTTTCCATCGAAATTCACCTTATCAGGATGTTTTTCGGCATAAAGCAATGAAAAATGTATCTCGTTCTATTCAGAAAACAGTCTCGGTTGACTTACCTTTCTAACGGAATTGTCAAAACCGGTCCAGTCAATTTCATTCTTTAAAGCGGCAAAAGGATTGACCTTGCCAAATAGAAAGTCGCTGGTGCGGCCCGGTTTATCATAACACATCATGGGATGTTGCGTGTGATAAGCATATTTCAAATCAAGTCCGGAAACCGCCTTTTCTGCGTGATTTCCCCAAATGAACCAACTGGCTGATGGTTGTTCAGCTGCCAGAAATTTTAACAAACGCTCGGTGAAAGGCTGCCAGTAAGCGCTATGACTTCCCGGCTTTCCCACCTCACATGTAAAAGCCGTATTCAACAAGAGTACTCCCTGTTTTTCCCAATGTTTAAAAAGTTCTCCCGGAGGAAGAATCTGAAAGTCCTGGCCGATTTGTTCTTTCAACTCGTTGAACTTAACAACGTGACCATTGCAGGTTTTATACAGTAGCCTGAGAATATTCTTCAACGAAACATTCCGAAAAGGTTCTGACCATGATTTCAATGTGCCCACTTCAAATGCACGACCGGTGGCCACTCCTTCCTGCGGATACGGGTCCTGTCCCAGGATAATCACTTTCATTTCATTCAGCGGAAGCGTTAAAAACCGCAAGACTTTTTCGCGCGCAGGCGTATAGTGAGAAGATGAGATTTGCTCTTCAATATTTTCCAGTATGGTAATTATTTCATGATTCAGAAACGACTTCCATGAAGGATGAATCTCTCCCGGAAGATGAGCGATTAAATTGAGATTTTCCATGGATTCAAAAATAAGAAGAGAATAGTAAGTCTGCTACTTTACAAAACAATTTTGAGTGACAAAGAAAAGAGGGACTCCCGTCCCTCTTTTTCAGAAATGCAACCAATCTTTGCACATGTGATAAATTAATGAAAAAATACTCGTAGTTGACTGAAGTGCAGTTAACCCGTGATTTTTTCAGGTAATCCGTTTAATTGTACTTTTTTCTTCCCGGCTGGCCGGGGTACAAACATATCTTTGGGTGTTAAACCTACTGAATCTATTACTTGTAAACAATACTCCAACCGCCCTAACTCGTTGGCGACATTGTTCGTTCCGAAAGAAAACGTCAGACCGGATTGTTTCGCCCGTTTGATAAAGACTATGCTCGGAATCCGGTAACGCGCGTTGATTTCCAGAGCCACATCATTATCTTTCAACACCTTAATAACACGATCCATTCGTTCTGGTGTCCACAATTCATCATAACGTTTTGCCAGCACATCCGGTAAAAAAGTCGGATTAACGTAAATATCCACCGGCTCCTGACTCATAATGGATTCGATGCGACTGACCAACATTTCCATGAATTGCTGATCGTTATCGACAAATGTTTCTTCCGGAATCCAAAGCCGCATCCTTCGCCCTTTATCATCGGTCCAGGTCATGGCGTCGGTGAAAATGTAATCGAACTTTGCCACTGCTTCCGGTGAGAAAAGCTTTACCCACTCTCTTCCTTCGCACTGCATGGCTTTGAGCACCGGCTCATCTTTGATGCTTTCCAGGTATTCATTTAAAGTCTTGTCATCCGTTACCGGGAATTTCAATCCGCAGTTAGCTGCTACGCCATAATTGATGCCCAATTCGCGACCATGTCTGCGGAGTTCATCCATTGTCAAGCCGCCTTTCAGGTGCGAATGATAATCAATTACCGGAAATCCTTTTTGATTCAATAATGTGAGTTGTCGCGTAATATCATCTTCGTGTTCGGGTTCCGATGCTTTCGTTTCTTCTTTTTCCGCCAATGGCATCACCCGCACTTCATTGACATCAATTTCGCCATCCACCGAAGTTTTGTACAGCGCCAGTGTACCTTCCGAAAAAACCATATTGGCACACTGCTTATTCCGCATAGGCAAAATTGGCTCGTTGTACTCGGTCACCTTTTTACCATTTACACTGACGACAATGTGATGTCCTTCGACCTCAACAGCCAGTTTAAACCATTGGCCATCATTCGCTGTCCGGACAAAGTTGTTCCGAATATGACTCAAGCTCCCGGTTTTTTCCTGGTTTCCTATTCCATAATCGCTGTTATTAATGAAAACATGATATCCTGAGTGTTCCGGAATATCGGCATCCTCCGGAAAATGAATGCAAAAAATTCCTTCTGCCCCGGCGGTTGTTCTTACGTTTGCCTCGACTTTGAAATCTTTCAACAAAAATTTGCTGTGTATTCCGGAATTATTGTCAGCCAGCACAAAATGCTGGTCATCGTGCTGAACATCCTTCAACGTCCAGAATTTCTCAAAATTATTGGAATTCATCACAAGCCACTCCCCCGTCTTTGGTTTTTGCTGACAGGAAAGCGTTATTAAAACGATTAGGGAAAGTCCCAATCCCAAGGGGAATGAAAATCTTCTCATGGAGCCAAGCAGGTTTTGTTAGTTTCAGTGAAATGAGCAGCAAGTTAGTAAAAATGTTGATTTTCGCCGCATCAGAGACCACAAAAAAGGCACTGATTATTAGCGCCTCCGGTTAATTTGTTTTTTTCTAACTCTAAATAATCTGTCTGTTTTTAAGTACACTCACAATGGCATCGACAATGTGATCATCCAACATCGTAGAATAATTAAAAATCAGGTCAAAATCGGAATTATTTACCTTTCGTCCGGCAATATGCTCCACAAAAAGGTCACGCTGCCGATCGATTTCAATCACATAATCCCGGGCATCAGAGTGTGAGAGGCTGCTGATTTGCATGATTCGGTTCACCCGCCAATCGAGCGGAGCTTCCAGCCGGATGGCCAGCCGATCGGTGATTCCCTGGCTCAGAATTTCACCTCCCCTCCCAACGATGATTTGATGGCCGGCAATGGCAAACGAACGAATCACCGTTCCTACCGTTTCAATTACTTTCTGGTCGTCGGCATCATACACCTTTTCGGTAGAAAAAGCACTAGTCACCTCTTCTAGAGGCACTTTTCGCTCGCTCAGGAAAACGTTTTTTACATGATTTGGATCCATTTCCAATTCATTGGAAGCCTCCTCCAGAATTTCCTTGCTAATCCAGCGCCACTCAACGTCGGTTTTAGTTTCCGACAGATAGCTGTATCCCGTCAATATTTTCGACAGCTTAGTCGCAATACGTTTGGCAGAACATCCGCATTCGCGCGAAATCGTGATAACTGGTCCCGGAGATATGTGTCCTTCCAGTTTCTGCTGTCTGAAAACCTCTGAGTAATTGCTTAGAATATTTTGTACCATAATCGAAGTTTTTTACACCCTAGAATAAGACAGAAATCTGAAATCCGGGGATGGTTCGTGATGAATGATTACTTTGCTTAAAGTTATGGCTTGAGTAATCACCTATCAAGCGTTTATGCTCAATGACACAAATGTTCTACAATATGTTTAACTGAAACTTTTTCAAAACCAGCATTCTAAATCAGAAATCTTATCTTTGAATAACGGTAATATGTATTCTTTATGGAAAAAATAATTAAAACAGCACTGGCTTCTTTTGGCATGTCGGGTCAGGTTTTTCATGGACCGACAATCAAGGTTAATCCTCATTTCCAAATCACTAAAATACTGGAACGAACTAAAAATCTTTCGGCAAAAAATTATCCCGAAGCAACAATCGTTCGTTCATACGACGAGATTATCAACGATCCGGAAATTGAACTCGTCATCGTCAATACGCCCGATACCTACCATTACGAAATGACGATGAAAGCACTGGAAGCCGGGAAACATGTGGTGGTTGAAAAACCCTTCACCAAAACCACCGAAGAAGCTGCCCGGCTGATTCAATTGGCCAAAGAAAACAACCGGATACTAACAGTGTACCAGAACAGAAGGCTTGATAGTGATTTCCTTACCGTGAAAAGTCTTCTGGAAGCCGGCGCGCTGGGACGTTTAGTGGAGTTTGAATCGCATTTCGACCGTTACCGGAATTTTATCCGCGAGGGAAACTGGAAAGAGACAGGCGATGAACGAACCGGTGTGCTTTTCAACCTGGGGTCACACCTGGTCGACCAGATTCTGGTTCTTTTCGGCGATCCGAAAGCTGTTACCTGTCACCTGGCGGCTCACCGCGCCGGAGGTGAAGTTCCGGATTACTTCGATATCCGTTTACATTACGATGGGTTTAATGCCATTCTGAAAAGTTCCTACCTGGTTAAGGAACCGGGACCACGCATAATTCTGCACGGAACCGAAGGCTCTTTCCTGAAGTGGGGAATCGATCAACAGGAAGCTATGCTGACCGAAGGCCGTTTACCCGATGAGCCTGATTGGAATGAAGAACCGGAAGAGTGGTGGGGAACTTTGCATACAACCGTAAATGGCGTGGAATACAAAGGCAAGGTGAGAACCATTCCGGGTAACTTCAAGGTATTTTACGAAAACCTGTACGAAGCCGTCCGGCATGGAAAAGAATTGCTGGTGAAACCCGAAGAATCGAAAAAGGTGATCGAAGTATTGGAAGCTTGTATCGAAAGCAACCGTCAGCGCCGAACCATTGATTTCAATCCATCCTAAAGATAAAAAGGTAAGTGCTCCTTTTACGGAACTGCACTTACCTTCTGTTTTCCTCTTATGATGCAAGTGATCCGTTTCGGGCTTTTCGCAATGTTTCAATAAACGGATGATTCTAGAATAATATTTTCGGTCAGGCCATCTTTCGGATTAGTTTGAGGATTCCAAAAATAATCAGCCTGATGATGCCAATAAGGGCATATAGCACAAAACTGATGAGCAAAACGATGTGCAGTTGCGAATACAGTTCGCTCCACGAAGTATTGAATCTCGCGATACTGTAGACATTCATCAGAAATGCGATGATGAAACTGATTCCCCAGAAGATCAGTTCTTTTCTTCTTCGTTGCCGGGTTATAATCCAATCACTCACAGTTTCTTATTTTATTGGTTCTCGACTTCACTACTTTCAAACAAGTTCGGTATTCTTTTTCCAGGCATATTCTTCGGGCCATTCAATGATACGATTTTCCTGCATTGCTTGTAATCCCAACAATACTGCCACTGTCGCATTGTAGCCTTCGCGCAGCAATCCCGGATAAGGCCTGCCATTCCGAACCGCCAATACAAAACCCTCCATTTCCAGTAATGTATCATCATACTGGTAATCCTCCACCAGGTATTCTCCCTTGTATTGAACGGCCGTTTCGGGCACCCAACTAGCACCGCCGATGGGAATCGTCTCGAAAATATCCTTTTCCAGGTTATTTATCAACTGAAGGAAACCAGGCGCGGGGGGCGGATTTTCCGAATAAATCTTGCGAACCTCCGGCTCGATGGTTCCCAAATGTCCCATTATTTGCTCTTCCAGCCCGTATTTTCGATTACTGATCACCGAATCATATATGACCTTCACTCCTTTCGGATAATCGTAAACACAGGCAACATTGTCGTAAACTTCACGGCCATCTTTCCAGAAGCAGATGGAACCCGAGCCCATCACCCGCGTTGGCGTTTCTCCCAAAAACCAGTTCGCCACCTGGATTTGATGAGAAGCCAGCTCAGTCATCAATCCGGCAGAGTACTCGTCGTACATGCGCCAGTTGATTTTCCGTTCCAGTTCGGGGCGCCCTTTCGGAACCGGCCGGCGCCAATCGTTATTGCGATGCCAGTAAGCTCTGATTTGGGTTATCTGTCCTATCTCCCCGGATGCGGCCCGTTCGTAAGCCTTTAGGTAAGCCGGATTGAACATCCGTTGATGACCAATCTGCAAAATTTTACCCGTACGATTAGCGGTCAATGTCATGGCTTTGCTATCCTCCAGTGTCCGGGCCATCGATTTTTCACAAAATACATGAATGCCACTATTTAGAAAATCGATGGTAATGTGAGCATGTTCGTGAAGCGGTGTGGCAATGATAACTGCATCCAGCTTATCAGCCTCATCAAGCATTTTCCGGTAATCGTAAAATGCCTTGGCTTTGCCATTGGTTAGTTCAACGGCTCGCTGATAATGCGGTTCATAGTTATCGCAAACCGCTGCAATTTCAACATTCTCCAACTGCTGACAATTGAGCAGCAAAGCCCGACCACGGTCTCCAACGCCGACAAATCCAAGACGAACCCGGTCGGAAGCTCCATTTCCAGCCTGAGTTTCCCCGGCCATCGCTTTTAGCCATGGCATCGACGCTCCAAGCACAGCCGAGCTGCTGAGTAACGAAACGTCGCGGATGAATTGCCGTCGTGTCCGTTCGTCCTTCATAACGATTGGTTTGGTTTAGTTTGGTTATTACAAAGAAATTGTTTTTTCTGAATTGAGGCCCCTGAACTGAAAGTAACTACCACGACTTCATCGTATTCAAATTCATTCAAAACAACAGCATATTGTTCTGGTGAAAGTAACATGAAAGCAGTGGACAAAACTTCGCCGTCGAGCGGAGATTTACTTAAAACCGATACCGACTTACCTTCGCTGACCGGTTTTCCGGTTACCGGATGAATGACATGATGAAACTTCCGGCTCCACCCATCGTCCGCCAGCAACCTGTTGGAAGATGTAGTCAGCGAATGATTCTTCATATTGAACTCGTGAAGTATATCCCCCGGTTTCATTGGATTCCGGACAGACATGGGCCAGTATTCCCCGGAAGGATGCTTACCCAATGTTAAAATGGAGCTGTCCCCAAAATTAATGACAGCTTGTGTAACCTGATGAGCTATCAGAATCTCCCGGACTTTTGCGAGCGCATACCCCTTGCCATATGCTCCAAAATCAATTCCGGGTTTCCCCGAAAGGAAACGGATGCGTTGCCCAATCTCATCGTATTCCATCTGCTTCATACCGGATGAACGAAGACGTTCCGCTACTTCATTCTCTAAGGGTGTTTCTTTTTCACCTTTCCAAAGAGCTGATACTTCACCCATGTTAATATCGAAAATCCCCTGTGTTGTTGCATGATATTCACGACAGGTAAGAAATGCCTGCCAAAGTTCTTCTGAATCGATTTTAATCCATCGAGCATGGCGTTGTTGATTGATTTCCCATACCTGACCGTTTTCCCGGAATCGGCTGAAAAGTATCTCAATCCGCTCGACCTCATGATTGATTTCATGAAAAAGCATTTCACAAACTTGCGGCGATTGTCCAAGGATGAGCATATCGAGCCGGGTTCCCATCGCCGGGAACGAACGAATACATATTTCTCTTTCTGAATCCATTTTCAATTCACAAAAAAGTAGTCGTCCTACCGGACAACTACTTTACACTTACTCTATGCTATCATTGAAAAAAAAATGCTTGTGGTTTTCATATTTTGGGCTCCCACCCTTCCGCGTAGGTTCTGCCCCACATCGCCATCGCCTCTTTATCGTTCAGGATATGGCCATCTTCTTCGTCGCAGGTAAGCGGGCGTTTCATCTTCCAGGCAATGTTGGCCAGGTGACACAGCAGAACTGATTTATGCGCTTCATCAATTGGGGAATGCTGCTCGACATGCTTTCCGCGAACCGTGTCGAGGAAGTTATTGATATGATTTAACGTCATCATATCACCGGTTCCTACTGTATCGGAAGTACTTGAGGTTTGCCCGGTTTTGTGTTCCCGGATTTTATGACCACTCAAATCATATACTTCATATCCAGAGCGATCGATGATAACCGAGCCTTTCGTTCCGAAAATAACGGAACCCCGATCGCGGCCATACAATTTCGCAGCATTGCAACTCTGCCCTTCCCAGGTAATTGTTTTGTTGCCCTTAAATTCGTAGTGATTGAGTAACGTATCGTAAAACTGCCAGTCATCGTCTTTATCAAAATAGCGACCGCCGGTGGCTTTTACATGTTTGGGAAAATCGACCTGCAAAGCCCAGCGACATACATCCAGCTCATGCGTTCCATTATTGCACGTTTCGCCGGTTCCCCAATTCCAGAACCAATGCCAGTTATACGGATGGTAATTATCGTGATACGCTACCCGTGGTGCCGGTCCCTGCCAAAGTTCCCAATCAAGATAATCCGGAACCGGAACAGTTTTTCCCACACCGATGGTTCCACGCTTGTTGTTGTAAAAAGCTTTTCCCAGGTACACCTCGCCAATCAAACCATTGTGGATATCCCGAATCACCTCGATGGTCTCGGGAGCCGATCGCTGTTGGTTCCCCATCTGAATTACCTTCCCATATTTGGTCTGAAATTTCTTCAGCAACTCCCCTTCTTTCGGATTGTGCGAACAGGGTTTTTCTACATACACGTGCTTTCCGGCCTCCATCGCCATCCATGAAGCGGGCGCATGCCAATGATCGGGTGTCGCGATAAATACCGCATCAATCGATTTATCCTCCAGCAAACGCCGAATGTCTCGTTCACCTTTGGGAGCATTTCCTGTCGCTTTTTTGATGTTATTAATGGTTTTGTCGACTACTCGTGCATCGACATCGCAAATATGCGTCACAACTGCTCCTGCCGCTTTCCCAAATTCGCCGGCCAGGTAATCACCCCGACTTCGCGTTCCGATACCGGCCACGTTAATTTGGTCGTTCGCGCCAATAATGCGACTGTAACTCTTAGCTGTCATTCCAATTCCGCCAATGGTGATGCCGGCTGCACTCACCGACGATTTCTTCAGGAAAGTTCGTCTGTTCTCCTTCATAATGGTTAGTTGGTTTGGATGTGTTCTCGTACCGTGTGCGATACCGACACGAATATAAGGAAAAATTCAGCGTGCTAGCGTGTTGAAAAGCATAAACATAAGCCGGTTATCCTTCATTCTTTGTCCCTGAAATTTTGATGATACAACTTATCTAACCTTCAAAATATCTCTATAAGATGGATAATGATTAACGATAAATCAGTTCCTCAATTCCTGTTAATTTACTCTCATTATCGCTAAATTAGTGGCTTATTTACCCAAAACAGCAACCCATGAACATCAACGCATTCTTCAAGGTAAGCTACGGGCTATACCTCATTTCTACTAAATCAGGAGATAAACTGGGTGGCTACGTAGCCAATACCGCATTCCAGGTAACGGCTAAACCGGCACGATTTGCCATCAGTTGTAACCGCGATAACCTTACTGCTGAGTTAATCCGCGAAAGCGGCATCTTTGCTTTCTCCGTTTTACGGGAAGATGCTTCGCCCGAGCTCATTGGTAATTTTGGTTACAAAAGCGGTCGTGACATTGATAAGTTCGAAGCGGTGAATTATATCACGGCAAAAAGTGGCGCCCCTATCGTCACTGATTCTTCGGTGGCCTGGTTTGATTGTAAAGTGACAGAAACGCACGAAATCGGTACACATATTCTCTTTATTGGAGAGGTGCTCGATTTCGACGTAATTGATGAAGATGCTAATCCGTTGACCTATGCTTATTACCACGAAGTAAGGAAAGGTTTGTCACCGAAGAATGCTCCAACCTATATTGAGAAAGAAAAGCTCGAAGAAGAAAAAACAGAACAACCAGCAGAAAAAGCTTCCTCCGAGAACGAAACCTGGACCTGCCAGATTTGTCACTACAACTACGATCCCGAAACGGGTGACCCGATTACCGGCATTCCACCAGGAACAACGTTCGAAGATCTGCCGGATGATTGGGTTTGTCCGCTTTGCGGAGCCACAAAAGACATGTTCGAGAAGGATTAGTCATACCAAAATAAACCAAAAATCAATTTACACATGGAAAAAAGTATCAAAGGTTCGAAGACTGAACAGAACCTGCTGAAAGCTTTTGCAGGAGAATCGCAAGCGCGAAACCGCTACGATATGTATGCGAAAATCGCCAAGAAAGAAGGCTATGAGCAAATCGCCGCCATCTTTCAGGAGACGGCAATGAACGAAATTGCACATGCCAAACGGTTTTTCCGTTTTCTTGAGGGAGGGATGGTCGAAATCACTGCGTCATACCCTGCCGGAGTAGAAGGCACGACCGCCGAAAACCTCCTGGCTGCCGCCGAAGGTGAAAATGAAGAGTGGACCGATTTGTATCCTGAATTTGCAAAAATAGCGGAAGAAGAGGGATTTAAGGCTGTAGCAATTGCCTTCCGGAAAATTGCGGAAGTAGAAGCCGAACACGAAAAACGCTATCTGAAATTGCTCGAAAATCTGGAAAACGATTCAGTCTTTAAAAAAGAGAAAAAGGTTCGTTGGAAATGCCGAAACTGCGGTTATGTGCACGAAGGAGAGAAAGCGCTGGAACGTTGTCCCGCCTGTTTACATCCGAAATCTTACTTTGAAGAGGAAAACGATAACTACTAAATCGAAATTTCCTGAAAATCGTCCAAGGCCCTTTATTTAGGGCCTTTTTTTTTTTAATCTAAAAAACATTGGAATGTAAACTAAAGACAAAGAAAAAGGGCGGTAAATCTACCGCCCTTAATTTTCCACCAACAAAAATTATTTAACCTCAAATCCCCCCTGCAAGAAACAGACGACCACTTCTCTTTCTACAGGGTTCTACAAATATATATATTTTTTTTAACTGTCAATTACCCTTGTTTGTTAATGAATGTTAATTTCAAATTTCCTTCTTGTACAATGTACAAATCACCTGCCAACATCACAACATAAAAACCTAATTTCAAGAAAATTACACACTCAAATAAAATTCAAACAAACGACTCTACTTCTCTATTAATATTTGTTCTAAATAAATATGTTTGTCTCTCCTTCATGAGATTAGGTACAATCCGAAAATCAAAAGACGGGTAAACCCCATTTTTATTTTACCTGTCCATAAATTTAGACCACATCATCAAAAATCCTAATTTTGCCTCAAATCAGAAACACAGTCCATGGAAAAGATTTCAGTGGTGGTCACCGTTTTTAACGAGGAGGATAATATCCGGCCACTGGTTGAACAAATATCTACCGCATTAACCGATTACCCATTCGAGATTGTCTATGTTGACGATGGCTCGACTGACAACACGGTCCAGGTCATCAAATCACTGGATAATCCGCACCTGAAGCTGGTCGAACTAAAAAAGAACTTCGGACAATGTCCGGCTTTGAAAGCCGGTATCGACTACGCAACCGGCGATTTCATTGTGACAATGGACGGCGATTTGCAGAACGATCCGTCCGATATTCCCATGATGGTGGAGAGGGCTAAGAAAGGTGATTTCGATTTGGTGGCCGGTATCCGCGAAAAACGAAAAGATGGTTTCATTCTTCGAAAACTTCCGTCGAAACTGGCCAACTGGCTTATTCGACGGGTAACGAAAGTCGACATCAAAGACAATGGTTGCGCTTTGAAAGTTTTCCGCGCTGATATGGCCAAAAGCATTCCATTGTACGGTGAGCTGCACCGTTTCATCTCCGTGCTGGCCCATTACGAGGGAGCCAAAATCGAACAGGTGAATGTGAAGCACCACGCGCGTATCCACGGAGAATCGAAATACGGTTTGTCGCGCACGTTTCGGGTACTCAGCGACCTTATTCTGATGCTCTTCTTCCGCAAGTACATGCAGAAACCGATGCACTTTTTCGGAACTTTTGGTATCCTTACCGGACTTGCCGGAGGTGCCATCCTCTTCTACTTTTTCATTCTGAAACTGATGGGTGAAGATATCTGGGGACGCCCATTGCTGTTGCTCGGAATCATTCTGCTGTTTATCGGATTCCAAATCATCACGCTCGGACTGCTGCTCGATTACCAGATGCGCACCTATTACGAATCACAACACAAAGCTCCCTATAAAGTAAGGCGCGTAACCGGTGGAGAAGAAGCGAATTAAAAAAATCGGACTTAACCTGCTGAAGCTGGTCATTTCGGCAGGAGCCATTGCCTGGGTGCTTTCCAAAATTTCCTTCCGGGAAGTAATGCACATTTTCGGGCAATCGGCGCCGGGATACCTGTTGCTGGCTTTGCTGTTTTTTGTACTGTCGAAAGTATTGGCGGCCTTCCGGCTCAACCTCCTTTTCCGCGAAAGCGGGGCACACCTGTCGTGGTGGCTCAACCTGAAGCTTTACTGGATGGGGATGTTCTACAATTTGTTCCTTCCGGGAGGAATTGGCGGAGATGGCTACAAGATTTACCTAGTGAACAAGTTCCGGCAAAACGGACTGAAAAAGAATTTTGGTGCTGTGGTCATCGATCGGGTTTCCGGATTGGTTGCCATTGGACTTATCACCATCACGCTCTATTTCTTTTCGGCCATTCAAATTCCCTACGGACAATGGGCCTGGCTAGGATACTTCTTGGTATACGGAGGATTTCTGCTTTTACTGAAGCTATTCTTTCCACTGTTTCTGAGGATTCATCTGCCACTTACGGGTTGGTCACTGGCACTGCAACTGTCGCAACTGCTTTCAGCTTTGTTTATACTGATCGCTTTCCATCAGCAAGCTCACCTCGTCGATTACCTGTTTCTCTTTTTCCTTTCGTCGGTGGCAGCAGCACTGCCCATTACCATTGGCGGAGCCGGAGCACGCGAACTGGTTTTCCTGTATGGCTCGCAACAACTAGGACTGGCCGGCGACCTTTCCATTGCCCTCAGTTTTATGTTTTACCTCATCACCGCTTTTGCATCGCTGTGGGGAATCGTATGGGTATTTCGTCCACCCTTCCGGGAAGAAGGTGAAACAGATGAAGCAACCGGACATGCTTCCTGAAAGTAGCCTGCAAAGCAATCCATTTGGGCAGAACGATATTTTGTCCGATTTTTGCACCACACCAAAACGTCCGGCTGCATGATTAAATACGTTTTCCTGGTACTGTATCTCGTCATCATGATTTGGGTGGGCATTCGTTCCTCCCGGAAAATCAAAACTACGGGTGACTTTTTCGTTGCCGGAAAACGTGGCAGTTTGTGGCAGGTAACCGGTTCACTGCTGGCCACTATTCTGGGGAGTTCGGCGATTTTGGGAACCGTTAACCTGGCATACACACAGGGATGGGCAGCTTCGTGGCTCATGCTTTCGGCGGCTGCCGGATTCATTGTTTTGATACCATTGGCCAAATATGTCAGCCGTTTTGGGAAATATACACTACCGCAACTGGTCGGCGATTTTTACGGGCCCAAAGCCAAAACGCTCGCTTCCATTATTATTCCACTGGCGTGGATAGGCATCGTCGCGGCACAAATCATCGGTGCAGCCAAAATCATGAACAGCTTTTTTGGGCTCGATTACGGCTACGGCGTCATGGGGGCCGGACTGGTTTTCGTGTTCTACACCCTCATCGGCGGACAGGTTTCCATCCTGAAAACCGATCAGTTTCAGGCGTTCTTTATCCTCACCGGCGTTCTGATCTCAGCCATATACATCTTTTTCCACTTTCCGGTATCACCAGTAAAAATGACGCCACTCGGTTTTCCGTTCAACCAGCATTTCGACGTGCTTGACTTGTTGGTGTTGTTGCTCTCCTACTCGACCACGTTTGTGGTGGGACCGGATATCTATTCGCGATTGTTTTGTGCCAATAGTGAAGAAACAGCCCGAAAAAGTGTCAGACTTTCAGCAATCATTCTGATTCCGTTCGCTTTCCTGATAGCCTTCCTGGGCGTTTTTGCCAGTTACCAGTATCCCGATTTGGATTACCATACAGGCTCGGCGTTAATTCCGGTCATTATTCACGTGATGCCCGAATGGGGCATCGGACTGATGATGGCCGCTTTGCTTTCCGCAGTCATGTCCTCGGCCGATACCACATTACTGACAGCATCCATTATTATCAGTGACCCGATTTCCAAAGGACTCGATACGAAAAATTCGTTGCTCAATACCCGCCTGATTATTCTCGGTCTGGGCGGACTCAGCATTTTGCTGGCGCTGGAAGTTACGTCCATCATCCAGGTATTGCTGATTGCGCTGGCAGTATTTTCCGGTGCATTCATTGTCCCGACGGCCGCCGGGTTACTCGGGTTCCGCACCAGCGAGATAAGAAGCACTGCAGCCATGGCAGCCGGAAGTATTCTGGCTCTAGCCGGCAAAGTCTACAGTTTGTATGGTGACCGGATGATTGGCAATTGGATCATCATTTCCGCTTTCGCGGTGAATGCGATCATTCTGTTTAGTGGAAGAAAAACACGAGACCTTAGCCATCACAAGACGCCAGACAATAGAAGAAAGAGATTAGATGCCAGACATTAGAAAAGAAATCATCGAACAGAAGGCCATATTCCGTTGCGGTCGAAAGAACCTTTGATTTTCAATCCTCTTTCTATCGCAACCGCCTTTTTCCTACACTTTATCCATCACTCAAGAATCTACTCACCCAACCCTCTCTAACATAGAGAGGGCTTGTGACACTGCAATTTTTCAGCTTATAAATCCAAAATAGAGAATAAGGAATCTAATATTGGGAATTAAAGATCCGCGCTACCACTGGCGCTGCCACCGGGCTGAAATAATCTGGCCTTACAGGCCGATTTCTTCCTCAACAATATTTCACTTAATGTGAAATTTCCCATCTACATAGTCTGGAGTCTAATATCTCGTCTCTCTTATCTTAAATAAAAACAGGCTCCCCAATTGCTTGAAGAACCTGTCTGATATAACTAAACTTAACTTATGGGAAATCAAATCAGTTTCCAGGGTGCGCGGTATTCATAACTTAGCTTCGCGGTAGCGGCACCGTCTTCGTCATCCACAAATGTTTCCGTATCCGGATCCCATTTGATGGTACGTTGCAGGTCGCAGGCAATGTTACCCAGGTTACAAACAGTAGCACTACTGTGTCCTATTTCTACCGGAACAACCGGGTCTTTCCTTTCGCGAACGGCTTCGATGAAATTCACCTGGTGCGGAATCTTGGTTTCGTACGGACCATCGTCCTTAGCTGTTTCCGCAGGCATGAATTTCTCGTCCGACGCATTGAAATAACCACGGGCTACTTCAATCCAGCCGGTCTCGCCCCAGAACTTCACTCCCTTCGTCAGCTTCTCATCGAAAGGCTCGGAAGTCATCACGGTTCCGTTGGCATATTTGAATGTCATATACTCAGTTCCATCACCGATAGGCGAAATCTCGATAGGTCCACTACCATCCATGCCTAAGCCCCACTGGGCAATATCGAACATGTGAGCGCCCCAGTCGGTCGTGAATCCACCGCCCATTTCCTTGTACCAGCGCCAGGCACCCCAGAACTGCTCATCCTGCGGCGGATTGAGCGAAATAGGCGGATCGAGTTCATTATTGAAATGAATATCTCCGGGCAACGGGCCTAACCAACGATCCCAGTTCAAATCATCCGGAACCGGCTGCTCAGGAAGGTTATAGGGAGTAGGCGGTGCACCTACATAGGCATTTATTTTCTCGATTTTACCCAGCTTGCCCGACTGTACCAGTTCAACAGCATGCTGGAAGTTGGGATCGGAGCGTTGCTGGCTACCAATACCCAGTATGCGGTTATTGTCGCGAACAGCCTGACACAAAACCTGTCCTTCCTTGATGGTAAAGGTCATCGGTTTTTCCAGATACACATCCTTGCCGGCTTTACAAGCAGCCACAGCAATCATGGCGTGTGCATGATCGGGTACAGCAATCACTACGGCATCAATATCGTCGCGACCCAACAGGTCTTCATATTTTTCATACGTATTTACTTCCGCTTTCTGACCGGCTTTTGCATAAAAATCGGTCACACGTTGCTCGAAACGTTTGCGTTTTCTTCCATATACATCACAACCGGCCACTACTTGTGTACCCGGAATTTGCAGGAATCCGTTGAGCAGAAACATGGACTGACGGCCCATACCAATGAAGCCCATGCGGATGACTTTGTCTGTTGCAGCTGGTTTTTCTTTACAGGAGGAAAGTCCCGGAAGCACGGCCAGTCCAGCCATTCCGGCAGCGGTTGTCCCCAGAAAGCGCCTGCGGCTGACGCCCTTCTTCGCATTATTTTCCATAGTTTACATTTAATAGGTTAAGTTACTAGTTCAGTGTTCGGTGTCCGAAAAACTGGCTACAAATTAATGAATATATGTTAATTGTACAGTATGGGTGGAGAATTTCTTCGACACAAAGCAATCCTGACAAGTTTTGGAAACCTGTCAGGATAGGTATTCCCCATTATTTACATACCAGGAGCTACTCATCCCGACCCTTCTCTATGTTAGAGAAGGGCCCGCGTCGCTGCAAAATCACAACTTTCTGATTTCAAAACAAAAAATCCAACCGCCAAAACCATGGAATTACGACCGCTGAATGCACCGCGGCCCCGCCCCTCTTTACTCGTAGAGAGGGGCAATCCGAATGCAATTCGGATGGGGTGAGTAGATAAAATCCAGCCAATGAATGCTAGCATGATAACAGGTCTACCAACGCTGCCAGGTTAATATCATCAGTAAAACCCCTGTCAGAGTCTTCGACCACTGACAGGGGGCAAGACAAAAAAAAGCCGCCGGACAACTGCCCGGCGACTCAATCCAAATTTATGTATAACCTCAAATCAAAAAAATGCCCAACAATAAAATATGGCTATTCTTCTTCCACCGACGACTTCCGGGTGGCATTGGCCCGGGCCGTGGCCATGGTATTCGCGATTAACTCGTTCACCTGTCCGATGAGGATGGATAACTCATCCGATTTATTGAACTGCTGCTGCACTTCCAGCCACGACAGGCTCATCTCGATTTGATTCTGCAAGGCCTTCCGCAACCGGTAGGCCGACGTGGTCGTATCAGCTGCTTCGGCAGTTAGCTTTTGCTGGTAGATAGCCTCGAAAGCATCCGCAGCGGTCATCAGACGCTCCAGCCAGAGCGTTGCCTCAACGGTAGTCAGCAGAGCGGCGTTTTCGTCCGTTTGCAGTTCGGCTATCAGATTCCCTAAACGCGACGATTCGGTCTGGTAACCGGCAAGCTGCATCGACCAGCCCAGTCGTTTGAAAATACTCAACAGCGTATCCGCAGCAGCAGGATAGCCCTCCAAACTGGCATACGAGCAGGCCACCAGGTAATGACGCAACGCCAGGTAGGCCCGGTCGCGCACCTCGTCGCCCGCCGCTAACTTAGCGGTGTATTCACTTTTCCGCTCTTTCTTGTATGCCGATTCAAAATCGAGAAATACGGTCTCGAGGGGAGTAATAACGGCTGTCAAAACGAGGGTTTCGGAATTGGCAGCTTTCAAGAGTTCCAGGAAACGACGGGTGACATTGTACACAACGTCCTGGCTGAGGTAACGAAATACGAAATTTTCCATAAGCAGATGTTTTTATGAGTTAGTTAAGTGGTTTTCTTATTCACGGTGAATGTTTTGCCTCGCGTAGTACTCGCTTCACCCCGGGATGACATGTTTCGCCGGAAATAACGGCCTCGCGCGGCTTGCACGAACGTCCTGTACAGATATGAGGTCTTCGTGCAACGTGCACGGACTGCCTGTACCGCTACGGGCTCTTCATGCAGGGTGCAGCATTATCCTGTACAAATATGAGTCCTCCGTACAGCTTGCACGAGCAACCTGTACAGATACGAGGTCTCCGTGCAACGTGCACGGACTGCCTGTACCGCTACGGGCTCTTCATGCAGGGTGCAGCATTATCCTGTACAAATATGAGCCCTCCGTTCAGCCTGCACGAGCAACCTGTACAGATACGAGGTCTTCGTTCAACGTGCACGGACTGCCTGTACCGCTGCAGGCACTTCATGCAGGGTGCAGGAACATACTGTACAAATGCTTCGTTTATTTACAGGGATTTTTCCGCGATGCAGTGACACCGAGGGTACATTTGGTCAATGAACGCCACGACGGTTCATCACTCCCAACATCTTTCTTCACATATATCCGGCTAAAATCTGTCTCTCGAAAACCGTATACTGAATATAAATTGAAAAAACTTTTTATCCCCATTTTTTTGACGAACGTATCAAACTTTTTGATGAACGACCGGATCTGGTATGCGAACGGAAAATTGGGAGGGGTGAAATGGGGCGCGTTTAAGAAGTGACGGATGGGGTTTTGAGGGAAATTTTCTACTTTGGAAGGCTGAAATAACCTAATAAAATGGAAACTGACCAAACTATGAAAAATTCGTTTGATGCTCCCAAAATATAAAATCCAAAAGAGCTCATATAACTCTCCTATTAGAGATATAAGACACTTTTAGTACACATATAAATTAGTTGTAAGGCATTACAATTAACTAACGCAGCATAGAAATAATAAAACACAGTTAATAATTAGTAAAATAAATCGTATGAAGAAGCATTTTTTAGTCATTTTAACCATCAGTTTGATAATATTTGGTTGTGAAAAACGCGATACCAATGAGAAGGAAGTGCCAGTTTTGGATATAGCAAATGCTAAGAGTTTAATTGTATTAGAGTCATATAATAAATCAACAAGCTCATCAGGACCTCTTTATAAAATCACCCTTGACGGTTCATTTGAGGAGGTGAAATTCATTAACCCCAATGATTCGGATATTGATGAAGGAAAAACAGAAGTATCAGTAAAAAGTATTCTAAATGTAAATTCAGACTTTTTAATTTTAACAGGTTCTTTCTCTGTATGGGATAGTATGGGAAATAAACAGTCATATAATACTTTGCTCGTGCGTAAAAGTGATGGTGCTATTTTTGATTTTGGGGGTGATGATAATGATATCGATTGTACTTCATTACTTGGAGATAAACCATTTCAATTAGATAATTTTGGTAATTTCTATTATTCCAATCATTCAGGTATGGTATTTAAAGTTGATATATCTAATCCCGAAGCTATTGTTAAATCAGAATATTTACCAACAGGTCAGAAGGCTGATTGTTTTGGAATTGAAAGTCAAGGAAATTGCATTTATAAATATGGAGAGAGTAGTGGCATTACTCATAGTAATGCCACATCCAATTTAAGGGTAAAAAAGACAGATGGAGGTATCTTTGAGGTTAATATTTCAGGTAGAGACAATAAGGAATTTTGGATTGGGAATAATGGAAAAATTTATTTTACAACATACACTTGGTCTAACGGTTATAAGCCTTTGATAAACTCATTAAATATTGACAATGGGAATGTGTCAATAGATACCGTATGGACATCAAGTTCATCGGATGAAGATGATGCAGTTGGCAGTTTTTTTAGAACTCAATATCAAGGAAGTTATCTACTCAGGACAAATAAATCTGTAGTTTTTATTGACACTTACTTTAATAGGATAAAAAGTTTTGAGCTATTTGAATCTTCCAATACGGTTAGATTAATTGACTTGCCTCCAATTGAACAAGGTGCAATTATCGTAAATTCAGATTTATATTATTATATCGCTACTGGTACAGACCTGTACAAGGTATCTTTTTCTGACCATTCATATAGTAAATTGCTCAACACGGGGGAGTATGAAGTTTATGCTATGACAGTGTCTTCTGATGACGTAATTCAATTAAGTGCATTAAGATTCTCAGATGGGAAAAAGGTTTTCTGCCAAATTGATGAGAAAGGGAACTTAACCACAATTGATGAGGAACAAGATAAAAAAGGAATTGTAATGGAGAGATTAGATTAACGCCCTACAGCAATGTGTATAGTGCATATTGAGTTAAGCAGTTTTCAAGTGTTACCACCCGCATCTTTTTAGGGTGGTAACATGATAGCTTGAAGCCCGCAATCCACTATGCACCATACATTCACCATTATGAGCAAGTGAAAAAAGCAGCCAAAAATTAAAGAATTGAAATGAATATAAGAGAACAGTTAAGTACCATTTGGACACGAGAATATATCAATCAGCTCCCAAGTTTCATTAAAGAGCGTGGATTTGTTTACTCGATTAATGATACTGAAAAGGATATCTTAATAACGGGTATTAATCCCTCTTTTATAGACAACGATGATTTAAACTCTTTTGGATTTGACTTTCAAGTTACTTTAAAAGAGAAAAAATGGAATAATTACTGGGGACCAATAAAAAAAATAGTAATAGACGATGAGAAAAATATTGATTTGAGTAACAGGTCTGCATATTTGGATACATTTTATTTTAGAGAAAAAGAGCAGAAAAAACTAAAAAATGAAATCTTAAAGCATACCGAAGGAATTCGATTTTTAGTTGACCAACTAAAAATTACCCAACATATAATTGAAGATATTATTAAGCCTAAAATTATAATTGTAAAAAACAGGGAATCATCTGCATATTGGGGTAAACTATCAAATAAAAAATTTATTTGGATGGGGTATCAACTTGATCATATCCAAAACTTTGTACATGGTGAATTATATAAAATATCAGGGTTAATAGATTCAAAAGAAAGAATAGCACCTGAAATAAACGACACAAATTTAAAAGACTCCTTAATTCTATTTTCAGAACATATCAGCAAATATACAAAACCGGAAAAAAGACTGACTGCAGTTATAGTCGATGGATTGTTAAGGAAATACTATAAGGAATAATAACAGCAGCCTATTACATTTTGTAATATGACAGGATTTCTGGTATAAATCCCGCACGACACCATACCATCAAACATTGTCTCAATAAAACTTGAATCAAATGAAGAAACTAATTATCCTGACACTATTGAGCATCATCTTTACCAGCTGCTCACAACGACTATTTGATTTTACGATTGTATCGACTAAAAACATAGAACTCGATAAATTATCCTCTTTAAAGAAATCATCGGAAAGGACATCCGGTGAAGATAAAGCGAGTATTATCGTTTTTGTTCCTACCCATACCATCAGAATCGATCAGGCCATCGATAATACGATTGAAAGAATTCCGGGATGTGTTGCTTTGCTGGACGGAGTCGTCTATTCTAAGTTTTGGTGGATTCCCTACATCTATGGTCAACAGCGATTCGTCATTGAAGCAACACCACTTATCGATCCCGCCATTGCTAACTCTTCAATATCGCTGCCCCGTTATGGAAAAGTTTTTCTTGATAAAAAAGGAAAATTCAAATCGATAGAGCCGATTACCGAGGCAGATTACCAGGCTGAGAAAAGCGAAATTATTCAACACAGCACAAAAAAGAACATTGAAAGTTTGAAGCTCTAACTTGAAGACGGATAGAATTCGCCGGTAGATGATAAAGAATAACCATGACGAAAAAAATAAATCATTCAATTTTTATGAAAGCTCTCTCACTAACCCTTATTGCTTGTTTATTTGTAATAACCGCAGTGGCACAAGAACCGACGGAAGGCGTTGAAAAAAAGATGACAAAAATAAATGCTATTTATCCATCATTTGAACAAGAGTTTCGACTTTCTCCTGTAACCACCTGGAGTTATCGTGCCGGATTTAATATTTCTCTCGCCTATGGAGATTTTTATTCCTACGATAACTCCCTCTATCCTTCAACTTCCCATGTAGAATATTTTGAATTTCTGCCAACGGCAGAGATCAACTACCGCTGGTACTACCGGTTGTTAAAACGACAGGAAAAAGGAAGAAAAACAATTAATAATAGTGCTGGTTACTTTTTCGCCGGAGCAGAGGTTGTGACACCCGGAATCAAACTACAAACGGTTAACAGCGATGGACTACATGACGCTATTTCCGGAATATATGCGGGATGGGGGTTTAGAAGAACCATCGGGAAGAAAATTACGATAGACCTCAATTTACGTTACTCTCTGCTCATGAGAAACGTTGAGGAAACTGCCTTTTCAAACATAATTCCTGGCTTTAAAGTTGGGTACCGAATTAAATAGAAGAGACATAAGATATCTTTTAAAACCTAACGATGAAAAAAGAAGACATCCCTTTGAGAACGACGCAAAAACTGATGTATCTCCTTTTCTTCTGGGGGGTATTTACGCTAGTGATGGCCAACGGCTACAAAGAAAACGGCTATACACGGAAATACCGCGAAGCCTGGAAGTTCATGAAGATTGGTTTTAGCATTTCAGTCGCTCTACTGATATTGGGTGTGGCTGTATTTTTTTAATTGCTGATACCTGAGATCGTTTTGTGTATCCGCTACGCGGAAAATGCAGGATCGGGGATGCCAATTGCTACAATACTTTATCCGCTACGCGGAAGTACTTCCGGGGAAGTACGCTGTACATATTCTGAAGTTTGGAACCTCGGAAACGTCGCGATACTTTCTCCGTAGGAGATTTAGTATTGTAGCTGAAAAACGCTCCAGCCTCAATATTATTACCTCGGAGAGGTTATACACAGCAGTTACGTACTCCTCGCTATATTTCGTCTCTCCCGACAAGCAGATGATTCGTATATTTACACCTCACGAAGCAAAACACCTAATCGTAATCAAACAAAACATCCCATGAAGAAAACTTATCTGCTGCTCGCCCTGGTGCTTTGGGTGGCATCGGCATTCGCGCAAAAGACCGAGTACGTTACCCAAACCAACATTCCGTATTACAGCGATTCGCTGAATAAAGCCGACGATTACCTCCGGCAGCAATGTGTACTGGACCTGTATTACCCGAAGAATGTAAAGCATTTCCCGACCATTGTCTGGTTTCACGGCGGTGGTTTAACGGGCGGACACAAAGAGATTCCGGAAGCATTGAAAGAACAAGGAATGGCGGTGATTGGCGTAGGATACCGGCTATCGCCTCACATCAAAGCGGAGCATTGCATCGACGATGCGGCAGCTGCTGTGGCCTGGGCGTTCCATCACATGGAGCAATTTGGCGGCGATTCGACGCTGATATTCGTCTCGGGGCACTCGGCTGGTGGTTACCTCACCCTGATGGTTGGATTGGACAAAAACTACCTGAAGAAATGGGACATTGATGCCAATCGCATCGCCGGGTTGATTCCCTTCAGCGGACATACCATCACTCACTTTACTATCCGGGCCGAGCGGGGCATTCCCGGAACTCAACCGGTCGTCGACAGCCTGGCGCCGCTTTACTGGGTGCGCAAAGATGCACCGCCATTGCTCCTCATTACCGGCGACCGCCATATGGAAATGCTGGGACGCTACGAGGAGAATGCCTACCTGATGCGCATGATGAAAGTGGTGGGACACAAAAACACCCAGCTATACGAAATGCAGGGCTATGGACACATGATGCTCACACCGGCCTTTCCACTGTTGCTAAAAGATGTACGAAAGATTGTGAAAGAGAAGCGGGTGAACGATTAACCTTCGTTACGCCAGCTCTACCACGGTTATGCCGGAACCACCGTTCTGTACATGTTCATCACGGTAGTGCCGCACCATCGGTTCGGTGCGAAGGTAGTTGCGGATGAGTTCGCGCAGGACACCGGTACCTTTTCCGTGCAGGATACGCAGCTCGGCCGCTTCCACCATAATGGCTTCATCGACGAATTCCTGAATTTTCTGCAGCGCTTCCTCGGCACGCATTCCCCGCACGTCAACTTCCGGTTTGAAGGTCATTTTCCGGTCGGCAATGGCATCGTTGATCCGGGCAATGGTTTTATTTTTTTGTACTTCCGTCTTCTTCAACTGGCTGTTCGACACTACTTCCAGCTTGTCCGCTTTTACAGTTGACCGCAACGAGCCTAAGGCTACGACAATGTTTTTCCCGTTAATTTCGAGCACCTCACCGGCGGTCTGTTGACCTTTCAGCCGCACTTTCGCCCCTACTTCCAACACAGGCGTTTTCGGTTTGGCGGGCTTGGTACTCTTCTTCTCCGGTTCTTTTCGTGGCAATTTTTCCCGGCGCTTCTGCTCCTTCTGCCGCAGCTTCTCCATCTTCCGGGCTATCTTTTCCTCGTCTTCCGTAGCTTTCCGGTCCACCTCGTCGCGGAAATCTTCCAGTTCGCGGCGCACTTTCCGGGTATGTTCTTTTTCGGCGTTCGCTTCTTTAATCTCGCGGATGGTCCGTTCAATCATGCGGTTGGTACCGGACAGTAACTCTTCGGCTTCGCGTTTGGCTTTGGCCAGAATCTCTTTCCGCATCCGTTCGGTCTCTTCCAGGTCGGACTCGTACTTGCCGGCCATATCGTCAAGATTGCGTTCCACCTTCCGGATACGCTGACGCTTGCTTTCCCAGTACCGCTTGTCGCGGACAATATCGCGCAAGTGCTTGTCGAAATCGATGTGCTCCTGCCCGATTTTATCACTGGCTTCTTTCAGGATATCTTCCGGCAGACCGATTTTACGGGCAATCTCGAAAGCGAAGGAACTTCCCGGTTTGCCAATCTGCAACCGGAAAAGCGGTTCCATCCGGTGCGAGTCATATAACATCGCCCCGTTCTCGATGCCCTCGGCCGAACTGGCAAAGTGCTTCAGGTTGGTATAGTGCGTGGTGATGACACCGTAGGTTCCCAATTGGTTGATGCGATTAAGTACTGCCTCGGCAATGGAGCCACCCAGCATAGGCTCGGTTCCGGTTCCAAACTCATCGATGAGCACCATTGTTTTGGGCGTGCAGTTCTTCGAAAAGAACTTCATGTTCGTGAGATGCGAGCTGTAGGTACTCAGGTCGTTCTCCAGCGACTGGTCGTCGCCAATATCGATGAACATGCGCTCGAAAATACCCGAACGGCTGTCCGGACTAAGCGGTACAGGCAAGCCACACTGCAACATGTACTGCACTAATCCTACCGTTTTCAGGCAGACTGATTTACCTCCGGCATTAGGGCCAGAAATCAGCAGAATGCGGTTCTGTTCCGTCAGGGTGATATCCAGCGGAACAACTTTCCGGTTTTCCGCTTTCAGGTTGCGCTCGAGCAACGGGTGACGGGCCTTGAACCACTCCAGTTCCTGTTTGTCGGTCATTTTAGGCTTCACCGATTCACTTTCGATGGCCCACAAGGCTTTCGCCCGAATGAAATCGAGTTCGGCTAAAATGCCGTACGAAAATGCTAAATCTTCAGCATACGGACGGATTTCGTCGGTAAAGTGAATCAGTATTTTCACGATTTCCCGCTTCTCGGCCGATTCCAGTTCGCGAATGCGGTTGTTCACTTCCACCACTTCTTCCGGCTCCACATAAGCCGTTCGTCCGGTAGCCGATTCATCGTGCACAATCCCTTTCAGCTTCCGTTTGTTTCCGGCAGCAATGGGAATCACCGTGCGGCCGTCACGAATGGAAGTGGACACATCTTTTTCCACCAGGCCCTCTTTCTGTGCTTTACGCAGAATACTCTGCATGATTTTGGACACGCTGGCCTGCCGGGAAAAGATCTCGCGGCGAATGTGCGCCAGTTCCGGCGACGCATTATCTTTTATCGTTCCGTGCTTGCTGATGATTTGGTCGATGCGGTCGTACACAAACGGAAAAAGCTGTACATCACGGACCACATCACGCAGCCGCGGAAATTCCTCTTCTTCCCGGGAACGGAAAAAATTAACGATGGCACGGATGGTTTCCAGCGAGCGTTTCAGGTCGAACAACTCGTGGACTTCGAGAAATGTTCCGGTCACCTTGATTTTCTGCAGTGCAGGACGAACATCGAGGTAGTATCCTGTGGGGAAATTGGTTTCCTCGCCGATAATCTGCATGAATTCCACCGTCTCGTCGAGCTGACGGACAATGGCCTCGTAGTTGGACGAGAAGCTAAACTGCGCAGCAATTTCCTTCCCGAGCGTACTCAGGCACCGCTGACTCAGCAAGTCGCGTATTTTATCGAAACCTATTTTTGATTCAAATCCCGCAGGATAAATTTCCACCATCGCTATTCATTTTCGAACTGCAAAAATAACAATCGAAAAGGGATATACGAAAAGCGGAGGTAAAGTTACTTACCTCCGCTGCGAAATATTATTTGATAAGATACTTAAATCCGTACCATCGTCGAGTCCTGCACCCAGCCTTTGTTGCCATCGGCCAGCTGAATCTCCTTCCAGGTACCAAGACTGTCGGTGAGTTTCACTTTCAGTCCTTCGTGAATAATAAACAACTCGGTTCCGGTTTCACTGGGCGAACCTTTCACGGTAACGGTCGGAGCCGTAATGATGGCTGTGTTCCGGTGCGTCAGCTTACTCTTCTGGCTTGAAGCAAACGAAAAAGTGAATCCCGACCAGGTAAGCGCCAAAATGGAAACCCAGAATGCCAGTTTCTTCCGACGCACCGTTTGCGCAAAAAGAAACAGAGCAAAGATGATGAGAAAGAGGAAAAAGGCGATCATGCTCTGTGTCCCCCATTCATCTGCCGAATGCGTATTAATAACGCTGTGCCACCATTTGGTCAGGAAAAATTCGGGTAACGGCACAATATTATCGACCACATGAGCCTGCGCGAGATTCAGGTTGTACTTGATATCCTCGTCGTTGGGAGCCAGCAAGCGGGCCCGCTCATAATTGATAATAGCTTTGGTAATTTGACCCGACTTGTAATAAGCATTCCCCAAATTGAAATAGAGGTCTGCTGATTCATATCCCCGCTTCAGAATACCCGAATAAACGCTGGCAGCCTGTTGGTAATGCCCTTTTGCGTACAAGGTATCGGCCCGGGTAATCGAATCCAGTTCTGCTTTTTGAGCGAAAGTGGTACCGGAAATCAACACCAGCGCCAACATTCCTATGACGTATAATACTTTTTGTCTCATCGAATCCCTGTTCTGTTGATTCTGTTTCATCGTTACTTAATCTCTTTTTCCATGCGGCTCATCACCTCCACAGCCTTGTCGTACATTTCATTCATAGCCGTTGTTGTGCCTCCGCCCGGTGCAAAGCGTGCAAACTCACACGTGTCGAGCGTTTCGATAAACCGATCGACCAACTCCTGCGAAACACTTCGCTCCAGCAAGGCTTCTGCGGCGCGCTCTTTATTCAAGTCGGCTACCGGAATGGTCAGCTTATCGCTTAGATAGCCCCAGAACGCACGGGTTACCGCTTCGTAAAACTTCTCGGCATCGTTTTGCTTCAGAACACCGCGGGCCACTTTCAGGTGCTTCATCGCTACCTTGCTGGCTTTCCGGTTTTTCACCCGGGCCAGATTGGCATTCTCGCGGATGCGCTTCATGTTAAAGAGATAGAATATGAGTACGAGGAACGCTCCTCCAAGATAAATCAGGTAGAAATTCACCGAACCAAAGAAGGTATCGTTTCGCTGGAACAGCTGATTGTTATCGGTTTTAATGTAACGAATATCCTTTCCGAGGAATTTCACATCTTCTTTGGAAAGTCCGCTGCTGACAACCGTGTTCGACTGGTTACCGGCTCCTTTTTCCACATGCAAATCATACGACTTGGTGGTCTTCGTCACATATCTTCCTGTTGCCGGATTGAAATAAACAAAGTTGACGGCCGGAATGGTGAAATCGCCGGCATGACGCGGAATAACCAGGTATTCGAACGATGTGCTACCCACAAGACCATTCTCGGTTGCTTTAAAGTCGTTGGTATTTTTTGGATCATATGTATCAAAATCCGCCGGGAAATCAACCTTTGGCGCATCAATCAATTTCAGGTTTCCGTTACCGGAAATCTTCAGTTTCAGCGTTACCGCATCGTTGGCTTTTACATCGGTTGCCGTGATGGACGACTCGAGACTGAAGTTCCCTACTCCTCCGGAATAGTTAGCCGGAGCCTTGGGTAACGATTTCACATGCACGGTTACCGGCTGGCTCAATACAGTAGCTTTCACCGTTGAAAACTGGTCGAAGAAATCGTCGAAAATGCTTTGCGGCTGCTGGATACGCTGACGTACCAACGCGACAATTTTCACCGGTTTGATGGTTATATTTCCGGTTTGCTGCGGGAAAAGGATGGTTTTCTTCAACGTTCCCACATTGTATATTTCTCCTTTGTAGGCTTCCCTATGCAATGAAATCTGTTGGGGGATATCGATATCCTGTGACCAGAATCCTTCGAAATTAGGAAGTTCAATATCATCGAATCCACTCAGGTTCACCCTTGAGTAAATTTTTATGGTCGCTAAAAGATGTTCCCCTTTATAAACCGATTTCCGGCTCAAGTCCACGTTGACAAACAAATCCTTCGAGTCGATATGCCCCGGTGTCGCTGCCGGCTTGTCAACGCCTCCACCGGCAGGCTTTGAGGAACCTTTCACCACCTGAATGGTCACGGAATTGGAAGTGTACGTCTTGCCGTCAGCCTCGATAGTTGCCGGTTGAATGGTAAACTTCCCCTCTTTTTTTGCCTGTAAAATATAGGTGTAGGAAAAGGTGACCGAGCGGGTGGTTTTCCCGTTGATCATTTGAATGGAGGTACTGTTGGAAGTAGAAGGGCCCATCAGTACATCGAAGTCATTCAATTCCGGAAGCTTCAGGTTCTCCCCTTCGGTATTTAAAACGAAAGAGAGCCGGAACTGACTTCCCAACTCAACCGCATTCGGCGCCGACATGTTAAACCGAACATCGTCGGCACGGGCCGTTAAGCCGGCAAAGAGTGTAAACAAGAGAAGAAACAGGGTCTTTTTCTTCATCATCTGTATGCCTGTATATTTCGTGATTAATTTGTATTGCATCGTCAACATGCCTCAAAATTAGCAAAACCCCGGAATTTTTCCGGAGGGCCTCCGGTTACCAAAAAATAACCGTTACCAATCCTTTTCAATCTTATATTGCTGCGCCTTTTTCGCCTTCAGCTTGCGCACTTTTTCCTGTGTTTTTTTCTCATCATTTTGCAGGGCTTGCAACATCTGCTCGGCATTCTGTTTCGAAATTTTGTTTTGCTGAGGTTGCTGTTGCTGCTGCTGGTTTTGGTTCTTCTGGTTTTGCTTGTTTTGATTCTGTTTATTCTGATCTTGATTTTTCTTCTGGTCCTGATTCTGTTTGTTTTTATTGTTCTTGTTCTGATCCTTGTTTTGTTTATTCTTATCCTGTTTGTTTTTATTCTTGTCTTTGTTGTTCTTATCCTGCTGGTTCTGTTTATTCTTCTTCTTGTTCTTTTGCTGTTGTTTCATCTTCTCGGCGTACGCAAGATTATACTTGGTTTCCATATCGTTTGGATTCAAGCGCAACGACTTTTTGTACGCATCGATACTTTCGTCAATCTTCTTCTGCGCCAGCAACGAATTCCCCAGGTTATGATAGACCTTCGCCTTATCCTTCGCGTTGTCAGTCTCCTTGGTCAACTGCTCGAATTCCTCAGCTGCCTTCGCCGGCTTGGCTTGTTTGTACAACGCATCGGCCAGGTTGAACTTCCATTGAAAATTGTCTGGTTTTTCCTGCAGTGCCCTGCGATAAGCCACTTCCGCTTTGCTAAAACTGACCGTATCGAGACTGGTGGTATCCTCGAGTCCTTTGGCGAAATCCCTGTTACCTTCCCGGATAAATTTGCGCTCTTTTTGTGCAAATACCGGAACTGCCAGGAATAATATCATGGTTATGAGAATGATTTGCCTCATCTGCATCTTGTTTTCAGACATGAATGTTTTCATGTTCATTGTATCTAAATCCTTCTCTTTATTTAAACAAACTGTAATTCCTCAACCACTTATTTTTCCGGTCGAGCACTAGGAAATCCAGCAAAATCAATGCCAGAGCCATGGCCAAAAAGTAACCATATTGATCGTTGTAATCGGAATAAACCCGTGACTCGATTTCCGTTTTTTGCATCTTGTTCAGCTCATCGAAAAGCGTATTCAGACCAACCTGTGCATTGTTTGCGCGAATGTAGGTGCCGCCGCCGGCATTGGCAATTTCGGTCAGCATCTTCTCGTCCAACTTTGTGATGATGGTGTTTCCCTGACGGTCTTTCCGGTAACCTTGTTGCCCATTGGGTAATGTAACCGGAATTGGCGCTCCTTCGGGAAGTCCCATGCCAATGGTATTAACGGTAATTCCTTTTTCCTTTGCCGCCTTAGCAGCCCCAACCGCATCGTCTTCATGGTTTTCTCCGTCGGTGATAACGATGATGGTTTTATTTCCTTCAAAGTTTGGAGAGAACGAACGGGCCGCCAGGTTGATAGCTGCTCCAATAGCTGTTCCCTGTACCGGAACCATATTGGTATTTACCGAACTCAAAAACAGTTTAGCCGACGCATAATCGGTGGTAATGGGCAGCTGAATATATGCCTGTCCGGCGAAAACAATCAATCCAATTTTGTCCTGATTGAGTCGATCGGTCAGTTTGGCAATCGCTCTTTTCGCGCGGTCCAACCTATCGGGTTTGATATCCTGCGCCAACATACTATTCGAAACATCCAGGGCAATCATAATTTCGATTCCTTTCCGTTTCACAGTTTTCAGCTTCGAGCCAAACTGCGGCCTTGCTACTCCAACGATAATAAACGCCAGTGCCAACATCCAAATCCAGAATTTCACTATTGGACGGCCATTCGATACACTAGGCATCAGGCCTGCCAGCAGTTCCGGATTTCCAAATTTGCGTATAGCTTTTCGTCGTCCCCTTCGGGCAAACCAAAAGATGATGGCAAATGCCGGTATCACCAACAAGAGATATAAATATTCGGGATTTGCGAACCTAAATGATTCCATTTTTCCTTTTAATTTCTGACTAATAATTCTTCACCACCGGGCTATGCCCTTTTTCCTCTCAACCTTTTCCTTACGGGATATTCCGGAAAATCGTGTTCTTCAGGAATACCAGCAACAGCGCCAGCAACATGGCCGGAATTGCGAACCGCTCGTATTCTTCCGTTTTCTTGCTGAACTGCTTCACGTCAATTTTCGATTTCTCCAGCTTATCGATGTGCTGATAAATCGATTTCAACGTCGCATTATCGGTCGCCCGGAAGTACTCACCTCCGGTAATCGAAGCGATTTGCTTCAGCATCGGCTCGTCAATTTTCACCTGCATCTGCCTCATCTGCGTGCCAAAAGGTGTTTGAACGGGATAAGGTGCCGTTCCGATGGTTCCCACACCAATGGTATAGACCCTGATACCAAATGTTTTGGCAATTTCAGCTGCGGTAACCGGTGCGATTTCACCGCGGTTGTTCTCTCCGTCCGTCAGCAGAATAACTACTTTGCTTTTGGCTTTGCTGTCCTTCAACCGCGAGACCGCTGTGGCAAGGCCTTCTCCGATAGCCGTTCCGTCTTCAATCATTCCGGTATGGATATCCTTGAAAAGATTAATCAGAACCGCATGATCGGTTGTCAACGGACACTGCGTAAAACTCTCGCCGGCAAAAACCACCAGACCAATCCGGTCGTAAGGCCGGCCGGAAATAAATTGAATTGCCACATTTTTGGCCGCGTCCAACCGGTCGGGCTGAAAGTCACGGGCCAGCATCGAACTGGAAATATCCAGCGCAATAATGATATCGATTCCCTCGGTAGTAGCATTCTCCCAACTGGAAGATGATTGCGGCCGGGCCAACGCCATAATCAGCAACGATAACACGCCTAATTGCAAAACAAAAAGCAGATGGCGCAGGTAATGCTTCCATGTTCTGGGTGCCGCATCAAAACCTCTCAGTGTCGATATCTGTATGCTTGCCCGCGATTTTTTCTGCTGCCATACGTACCAAGCAATCATGGGTATGAATAGCAGAAACAGGTAAAAAAATGCGGGATGTGCGTATGTTATCTGACTCATGATTTTCTTCTTCCCTTTTTATCCGACAAATCGATGGTTACTTCCTCATCGCCGTTATCTTCATCATTCTCTTTCTCCTCTTCCTCCGGCAACTTTTCTTCAATTTTCGTCTGGTTGACAAAGAAGTAAGCATTGGCCAACGTCATCTGGTTATCGTCTTCCACCGGAATGAGTTTGGCGAACTTCACCAGATCGGACAGCTCCAGAATTTCCTTCAACTGCTTGTACGACTTCTCATCCAACTTAACGGCATCGTACTTCAAGGCAGCCATAATTTCATCGGTGGTTTTCTCCATAGCCGTCACTTCATACCGCCCTTCCAGGTATTCCCGCAAGGTATCGGTGATGCGGCTGTAATATTCCTTCACGTGCTCGTGCTGCCAGAGTTTCTCCTCTTTAATCTGATCGAGCTTACGCAAAGCAACGCGATAAGGCGGCTCCTTCGGTTTGGGTGGCTTTTGGAACAACGGCAGTTTCTTTCTCCTCCGGCGAATCGCATAGATCAGCAGGAAGATAATGGCCGCAATTAAGATGCCACCAAACAGCCAGGGCGCAATTTCCTTCAGCGTCACCGGTGCATCGAACGGCTTTTTAATATCAGCTGGCCCCTTTTTTAAATCCACTTTCGGAACCTGCACAAACAGACTCAAACTATTCGTGTGAACGGAATCGGTCAACTGATCGTATTTCAGCTTGAACCAAACCGGTGGAATCGGGTGCGGACCGCTGTCAAACGCGGTGATCAAAAAGTCTTGACGCAGCATGATTCGCCTGTCCCCCATCTTTATGGTATCGATCGGGGTGCGTTCCAGCACTTCGATCGATTTACCAATGCTATCGGGAATTTGCGGAAACTGAATCTTCGGACCGATATTTTGTTCCAGCTCCAGGTTCAATTGAATCTGGTCGCCAAGCAAAATGGTATCACGGTCGAGCGTGGCACGTGCTTTTATTTCCTGCGCCTGCACACCGGATGCCACCATCAGCAACAGTGCCAGGACGTAGGTTATATGTTTCATCGTTCGTGTAACGTTCATTGATTATTGTTCTCTTTTCTTAAACAGTGAAACAAGCGATTTCACATAGTCCTCACTGGTATTGATTCCCACATAGTCGACGCCTGAGCGCTTCATCATGATGTCGAACTTCGACCGGTATTCGTTCCACCATTTCTGATAAGCGTCCCGGACTTTCCGGCTTGATGAATCGACCCAAAGGTATTCTCCCGATTCGGCATCTTTGAACTTCACCATACCAATGGAAGGCAATTCCGTTTCCCGCTCATCGTATATCTGCAGTCCAACCACATCGTGTTTGCTGTTGGCAATACGAAACGCTTTTTCCAACTCCGGATTATTATCCATGAAATCGGAAATGACAAACGTCGTAACCCTGCGCTTCATCACATTCGTGAGATATTGCAGGGCTTGAGCGATATCCGTCTGCTTTGATTCGGGCTTAAATTCGATAAGCTCCCGGATAATGCGCAACGTATGTGTCCGACCTTTTTGTGGCGGAATAAACTTCTCGATTTTATCGGAAAAGAAAATCACACCAATCTTATCATTGTTGGAAATGGCCGAGAATGAAAGGATCGCTCCGATTTCGGTAATCACATTCTTCTTCAGCTTTTCGGAAGTACCGAAGTCACGCGAACCACTCACATCAATCATCAACATCACGGTCAGCTCCCGCTCTTCTTCAAATACCTTGATGAAGGGTTTGTTGTACCGGGCTGTTACGTTCCAGTCGATGTTCCGCACATCGTCGCCAAATTGGTATTCACGCACTTCACTAAAGGCCATACCACGACCTTTGAAAGCACTGTGATACTCTCCGGCAAAGATGTTGCGGGACAATCCCCGCGTCTTTATCTCAATTTTCCGAACTTTCTTTAACAGGTCCGATGTTTCCACAGCACAATAACTTGTTTGTTCCTAATACATTCCATTCAATTCTCAACTCCCGTTTCCGGGAAACCGTTACTACGGTACTTCAACTGTATTGAGAATTTCAGAGATGATCTCTTCGCTGGTCAGGTTATTGGCTTCCGCTTCGTAACTCAGTCCGATACGGTGACGTAATACATCGTGGCAAACGGCACGGATGTCTTCCGGAATCACGTAGCCGCGACGCTTGATAAAAGCGTACGATTTGGCTGCCTGTGCCAGACTGATAGAGGCACGAGGCGATGCACCGTACGTAATCATTTCTGCATATTTCGGCAATCCGTGTTCCGCAGGCTGACGCGTTGAATAAACAATATCGACAATGTATTTCTGAATCTTTTCGTCGATATATACATCCTTCACGATATCCCGTGCACGGATAATGTCTTCCGGTTTCAGAATCGGTGATGCTTCCGGGAATTTCTTGAGCAAATTCTGCTGAATAATCAGCCGCTCTTCATCTTTCTTCGGATAATCCAGAACGACTTTCAGCATAAAACGGTCGACCTGAGCTTCGGGAAGCGGATAGGTACCTTCCTGCTCAATCGGGTTCTGTGTAGCCATTACCAGGAAAGGCTCTTCCAGTTTGTACGTATGATCGCTAATGGTGATTTGCCGCTCCTGCATGGCTTCTAGTAATGCCGACTGCACTTTGGCAGGTGCCCGATTGATCTCATCGGCCAATACGAAATTGGTAAAAATCGGCCCCTTCTTCACCATGAACTCTTCGTTCTTCTGGCTGTAAATCATGGTACCCAATAAGTCGGCAGGCAACAGGTCTGGTGTAAACTGGATGCGGGCAAATTTGGCATCCACAATGTGCGAAAGGGTATTGATGGCCAGCGTCTTCGCCAAACCAGGTACACCTTCCAGCAAAATGTGTCCGTCGGATAACAGTCCAATCAACAAACTGTCAACCAAATGCTTTTGTCCCACAATCACTTTATTCATCTCCATGGTAATCATGTCGACGAAAGAGCTCTCCTGTTGAATCCTCTCATTGAGTTCTTTAATATCTACTGACTGATCCATTCGTATATTATTTATTTTTTAATTGTCGAATAGAACGCACATGTTATTGAAATCTTCTCCATTTTACTTGTCATAATCAAAACATGCTCGTTTCAAACTTCTGCAACGTTATTACTATTAATTGAAAACTTCTTTTTTTGAATGCCTACGAAATTAATGGTTTACCGACGATTAGCCAATAACATTTTGTTAAAAATAGTTAACCCTAAAACCTTTGAAAACTTCCTAAAATACTTTAATTTAAGATGCTGTAAAAATATTTTTTACTATGACAGAGCGTAAAGTCATATTAACCCCTAAAGCCGAAAATGAGTTCAGTCAACTTCGGGATTTTTTATCCGGGGAATGGTCGCCACGGGTCGGTATCAATCTCGAACGAAAAATTGATTGGCTACTGGAAAAGTTAGTCCGTGATCCCGAAAGCTTCCCCATAACCACCTCTGGCGATTACCGCATCGCCCGACCAGGACGAACAACGTCAGTTTTTTTTACCTTTGACGACCGGGAAATCTGCATTCAATCCATCGTGGATTCCCGTTTAAATACAAAGGCAAACAACACTTGATGCAACGCTATTTTATTCAACTCGCATACGACGGCACCAATTATCACGGCTGGCAAATCCAGCCAGGCTCTGTTAGTGTGCAGGAAGTTCTGGAGCAATCCATGTCTACTATTTCACGTGAGACCATTCACGTTACCGGAGCCGGCCGAACCGACACTGGTGTACATGCCAGCTTTTTTGTAGCACATTTCGATGCCGAATCGGAAAACCTGGACGATCAGCATTTCACCTTCCGGTTGAACCGGTTCCTTCCGCCCGATATTTCGGTACAAAATATATACAAAGTACACGATAAGGCACATGCCCGTTTCGACGCCACGTATCGCACCTATCAGTATTTCATCACGAAACAGAAAGATCCCTTCAGCCGCACATTTGCATATCATCACTACCGGTTGCTCGACACCGAAAAAATGAATGAAGCAGCCAAACTGCTATTCAACTATTCCGATTTCACGAGTTTCAGCCGCACCGGTACCGATGTAAAAACCGGAATTTGTAAGATTATGGAGGCTTTTTGGACCGAAGAATCCGATCGATATATTTTGACCATTAAGGCTGATCGTTTTTTACGGAACATGGTTCGGGCAATTGTCGGTACCATGCTCGATATTGGCATGGAAAAAATGGAGCCGGAAGGAATTGCGCGCATTATCGAAGCCAAGGACCGTCGGGTAGCTGGTTCGAGTGCTGCCGCCCGTGGCCTTTTTCTGGTCGATATCGGTTACCCGGAAGAAATTTCGCAGGGGCTAACCAGGAACCTTTAACTAATCACGAGTCCAGATTCCCCAGGCAGCCAACGCCTGCCCATGAAGCATTTCCAGTCCGTTTTTAATGACAGCCCCCTGCTCTTCTCCTTTTTTTAGAAAAAGAGTCTTTTCAGGGTTGTAGACCAGGTCGTACAACAAATGTGTGTCATTAATAAACTGGTAAGGAATGTCCGGAGCTCCTTCCATTTTCGGATATGTTCCCAGCGGTGTGGTATTGACGATGACCGTGTATTCAGTCATCAGACTTTTGTCCAAATCGCTGTAGCTGATTTGTCCCTCACCTTTCGGGGACCGGGAAACTAAAACGGTGGATAAGCCCAGTTTCTGCAATGCCCAAACGACCGCTTTGGAAGCGCCACCCGTTCCTAAAACCAGAGCTTTTTTATGGTGCGCTTTCAACAAGGGTTGAATGGAATCGCCAAAGCCAATGATGTCGGTATTAAATCCGTGCAAACGGTAATTCTCACCTTCCCATTCGACCCGGATGGTGTTTACGGCACCGATTTCCTGTGCCGCATCATCTACCTCATCCAGATAAGAGAACACATCCTGTTTGTACGGAATGGTTACATTCAGCCCCTTAAGCGTTGGATTCTCCCGAATGATTGCCGACAACTTACCGATGTTATCGATTTCAAAGTTTTCGTAGACCGAATCAATCCTTTCCCGGGAAAACTTTTCGGTGAAGAATTTCTTCGAGAACGAATGCGTCAGCGGATATCCAATAAGGCCGAATGTTTGTTTCATGATTCTTCTTCCACTGTTTGAGCCGATTTCTCCAAGAGATATATCGTAAAAATTCCTGCAATCATCAACAATACAGCTACTACAACCGCGGTTGTCAACGTGTCCGGAACAAACCAATCGTAACCCGAAACCACTTTTTCTCCACTTTTCTTAATCAGGATATGGCCTAATGAATCGAGTTTATAAACCGGATGTTTCCAGGGCCAAAGAATTCCCATGGAACCGAGGATAAAACCTGTGAGCAATGCGATAGTCTGGTCCTTGAATTTTTTGAAAACCCACGATAAAACATGTGAAAAAGCGAGCAAGCCAATTACAGCGCCTATTACAACCGGCAGCAATACCATCAGGTTCAGATCATTAATCGAATCAATCATCACCAACTGGTAGTTACCCAGCAGAATAAGTACAAACGAACCCGATAATCCCGGAAGAATCATACTACAGGCAGCGATGATTCCGCAAATAAATAGATAAAGCATTGATGAGTTTTCGGATGCAGGACTCAACACCGATACGGAGAAAGCAAACGCCGTTCCCACAATCAAGCTGATGACTACCGACAGACGCCACTTCTCAACGGTCTTCCCAATAAAATAGACCGAAGCCAGAATCAAACCAAAGAAGAACGACCAGATGTAAACCGGATAACTCTTGAACAGAAAATCGAACAACCGGGCCAGGGTCAGGATACTAATGGCAACACCGGAAAAAACCGCCAGCAGGAAATCGAGGTTGATATAACGTGCGAAATCTTTGAGCTTTCCGCTCAGTAACAGTTTCAGTGCCGTCAGATTAAATGCTTTGATGCTGTCTATCAGCTTTTCAAATATCCCGGTAATCAGGGCCACCGTTCCTCCCGAAACACCGGGAATGACATTCGCAGCCCCCATGGCCAAACCTTTGGTAAACAGGCTTAAGTATTTTTTCATCGCTTATGTTAATATTTTCAAACTTCCGGTTGGCTAAAATAAGATAAAAAAACGGCCGAAATCTCTTCCGGCCGGATTCTGTCAGTATTTTAAAAGTTAATCATTGTTAATGATAATGATTAATCGTCTTATACTTATCAATCAATCGGTTGACATGATCACTTTCCAGGGCTTTCGGACAAAAATCAAACAAATCGTGGTACTGACTAAAGTCCTCACTCAACGCCTGTTCCAAATAGTGCATGGCCAGGTGCTCATCGCCGTTTTCCAACAAATACGCGGTCAAACGGTAATTCAATGTGGCACTTACAACACCTTGCTTTTTGGCTTTCATCAGCGTATCGATTGACATGCCCAGCTGCTCGTATTCGTAATAAAAATCGGCAAACGAAAGCCAGTTGTCAGAATTATCCACATCCAGCTCGAGTGCTTTCTGGAAAGCTTGCTCAGCTTCTTCGTAGTAATTCAACGTGGAGTTGACTTTACCAAACGTGAGCCAAAAATCGGCATTGTCTTCTTCCAGTTTTATGGCCTTCTTCAGGAATACCAGACTTTCCGGTACTTTATCCTCAACCAGTAAAACCACCGATGCTCCATACCACGCATCTGCATTGTAAGCATTCAGTTGCAAAGCCTTTTTATAGTAATCGAATGATTCTTTGAATTTGCGCTGATGAAAATAGCATTCAGCAATGTAACAGTAGGTTTCGTCCGAATCACCATCAATTTTCAGATATTCCTCGTAAGTGGCAATCGCTTCGTCAAGCTTTTCTGCATTAGCAAGCGAATTGGCCTTATTAAAAAGCGCCGAGGCATAATTGTCATCCAACGCCAGGGCAAAATCATAGGCTTCCACCGCCCTATCGAAGTCGTTTACCCGGTTATAGGCAATCCCAAGGTTGTACCAAACAAATTCGGAAAACGGATCCAAATCAAGGTATTTGTTGTAAAACTGAATACACTTGTAACTCTCACCAACCTTGTCGTAACTGAAAGCCAAATCGTAAATCACATTTTCGTTTTCCGGATTCTCCTGGTGCGCCTTTTCAAAAAACGGAATGGCCCGGCTGTATTCGCTGTTCTGAATAAATGCAACTCCAATACTATACAGTACTTCGTCTTTTTCTTCGTAGGAAAAACGCTCAGCCTCTTCAAAATAATAAGTGGCTTTCGGGCTGTCGCCCAAAAAATTGTAGCATGTACCAAGCATTAGCAAAATCTCCGGGTTCGAAGATTCGATTCCTGCGACCATTTCGAGCATCTCCTTCGCCTCTTCCACTTTTCCTTGTGTCAGTAGAATACGAGCCTGCCGCACCTTGAGTGAAATCGCCTGAGGATGCTGCATCACACCGCTTTCCACCGCCTTTACCGCCTGAGAATGATGTCCCCGGTCAGTATAATGGTCGATGATATATTCAAATTCGGCCACATCAAAAAACTCAACACGCTCCTCGTGCTGCATCTTCTGATAACGTTCAATTAAGAGAGCAATTTCATTGCTTTCGTAGTCGTCCTTAGCTCCTTGTTCCATAAAATTTTCCTGTCTGCGTATCTGTTAATAATCCCCAACGCAATATCATCCTCTCCCTAGGAGTTCTGGTGTTCTTCTCTCAATAAATCGTTAACGGTTTTTACCGGATTGAAGGTAATGACCGGTACTTCCACAAAAAGTGTAATCCAGTCGGCCATAGCTCCGTTCCAAAGCCCCGGAAGCTCTTGCGCCTTCAACGGTTTTCCCTCTTTCGATTTGTGAGAGATAAACCCGGTATTCGGATCGCGGTATTTCAGTAAGTCAAATTTCTCGCCTTTGCTATTCCGAACTCCGCAGACCAAATCAACCGGATTGAAATGTGTCGATTGTCCGACTATATTTGTTTGTTCCTCATTCTCTTTATCAATCTGACTCCCTTCTACAATCTGCAACGAAATGGTATTGTCTGCATTGCGTGCCCAAAACGGACCACCGCCCGGTTCACCTTCATTTTTCACCATTCCGCAAACTCTGATGGGCCGGTTTAATTTGTTTCTCAGATAAGGAATTAAATCCTCCTTCTCTGTATAATACTGGCTTTCTGCTGGCTCCACACAAAGTTCCTTCGTCAGAAAATCCGAAATCTCTGCGATGAGTTTATCGGGTACCGCAACACTGGCTTTTTCCAACTCGCGAAGGTAGTTAAAAACCTTTTGCCGGTAATACATTAATACACCAGCCAATGCTTTTTTATAACGTACGGTCGAGTCTTTTAGTCTGTCAGGCACAACATTATCGATGTTTTTAACAAAGATGATGTCACTGTCAATATCGTTCAGATTTTCGAGCAAAGCCCCGTGTCCGCCCGGCCTGAATAGTAACGTTCCGTCTGCCTGACGAAACGGTTCGTTCTCAGGTGATACAGCTATGGTATCGGTCGATGGCTTTTGTTCCGAAAAACCAATTTCGTAATGCACACCATACTGATGTTCAAATTTTTTAGCGGCTTCATCCGTCTTTTCTTCAAAGAATGAAAGGTGCTCCGGCGATACCGTGAAATGCAAACTCACTTTATTCCCCGAATCCTTGCCGTACAAGGCGCCTTCCACCATATGTTCCTCAACCGGCGTTCTGGATACCTTTTCGTATTGATGAAACTGCAACAATCCCTTTGGCAGGAAACCGTAATTCAATCCCTTCTCTGTCAACAGAAATTCCAGAATCTCCCGATAGGGTAAATGTCCATCGGCGTCTGCCTCTTTCAATTCCTCGGGTAATTGATGGTAAAAAGCGAATTTCGGCAGGTTGTCGAAGAAGGATTTTACATCGGAATGCATATCCTCATTCAGCAATGAAATTGCTTGTTCCTGCGATTTTACTGCATCCTGAAAAGCGAAAAGCTTCTGAAACATCCGACTGGCTGCTCCCGACGCCGGTACAAACTTTTCGATGGCGATTCCCCGGTTGACCTCATGCTCAAAGATGCCGATATACTTTTCAATATGGTTTTCACCGAGCTGGATAATACCGTCGTTTACAGTGGCCGGGCGAAGGACATTCATGAAAGGAAATCCCTTCTTAAAATTCTCAATTTGATGTTCTACTTCCGGTAATTGGCTACCGCGATTACTAATTTGCTGAATATCCTTTTCTGTAAACATAATCAACCAGTTACTTTAGTGGCTAAAGATAGAAAAAGGTTTAAAAAATAAAAACGAATTAACCCTTCCGGAACCTTAAGTTATCAAGAAGAAATGAACCGTTAGACATAATTTTAGAACTGTTCTAAAAACAAATAACCCCTATCTTTGCGACCATGACAGCTGATGCACAAACGAACAGGAATTTTCCCTGGGGACATCAACGGAGATACAACGATTTTCCTACCTTTTTCAGGCGCAAATTTAATGAAAGGGTTCAGAAAATCTCAATCGATGCCGGATTTACCTGTCCCAACCGTGATGGAAGCCGTGGAACCGGCGGTTGCACTTACTGCAATAACAAAACCTTCAAACCTATGTACTGTCAGCTGGAAAATAGTGTTACCAGTCAGCTGGAAGAAGGCATACAGTTCTTTCGCAAGAAATACGAAAGCATCAAATTTCTGGCCTATTTTCAAGCGTACTCCAATACGTATGCACCTGTAAAAGATCTCCGGAAATTGTATGATGAAGCCCTGGCCTATCCTGGTGTTATCGGTTTGGTTATTGCCACAAGGCCCGATTGCCTCAACAATGACGTGCTCGACTTTTTACAGGAACTTTCGGAAAAGTATTATGTGATGGTAGAATTGGGCATCGAATCGGTGCAGGATCGTACGCTTGAAGCCGTCAATCGTGGCCATGCCTGGGAAGAATCCGTCAGAGCGTTGGAAGAAACATCACGAAGAGGCATTCACAATTGTGCGCACATGATTCTCGGGCTTCCGGGTGAAAGCCGTGACGAAATACTGGAACAGGCCGATGTCATTTCCCGGTTGCCGGTGGAAAACCTGAAATTACATCAGTTGCAAATTCACAAAGGTACGTTCATGGCCAAACAGTATGCCGACACACCGGACATGTTCCACCTGTTTTCAGTGGAAGAATATCGCGAATTGGTTGTCGATTACCTCGAACGGTTGAATCCGCATATCATCGTTGAACGATTTGTCAGTTCGGCACCAGCCGATTTGCTTATTGCACCTCGATGGGGATTGAAAAATTTCGAGTTTGTTGCCAAGGTAGAAAAGCGCCTGGAAGAAAGAGATACCTGGCAGGGGCGTCTTTTCCAGAAAGCTTAACGCCGCTTTTTTGATGGCTTTCTTCTTTTCGGTTGCTCTCTTTTTTTCCCGGAAGGCAGTGGTTGTGCATCAAACAACCGTTTCTCCAGGTCAGGCCGGTTAAGTCGCTGTAACTCCTGTTTTAGCGAGTTTCGGTATTCCTTTTTGTACCAAAAGAAAAATTTTCTTTGTGCCAGTTTCTCCTTCTCCGTTCGGGGTACGAATACCTTTTCAAGTGTATAGGGATGGTATCCCGAATAATAAATTACCGTCGCAACCGTCATGGGCGTAGGGGTAAAATCCTGTACCTGCTCCAGTTTGAAATCCAAATCCTTTGTTTCGGCTGCCAGCTCAGCCATCGCTTCAAGCGAACTTCCCGGGTGACTGGAAATGAAGTAAGGAATCAACTGCTGATTTAGTCCCTCTTTCCGGTTGACCGTATGAAAAAAGGCTGTTAACCGACGAAACAACTCAAACGAAGGTTTACGCATTACATTCAGCACTTCGTCCGAAGTGTGTTCGGGCGCTACTTTCAGGCGGCCGGAAACATGATGCCGGATCACTTCGCGCAAATATTCCAGATTCCCTTCATCTTTTTTTGCATCCCCGGTTTCATGGAAAGCCAAATCGTAACGAATGCCGCTACCGATGAACGCTTTTTTTACTCCGGAAAAACCAGCAACTCTTTGATACAATCCGGTTAACGGACGGTGATCGGTTTCCAGGTTTTTGCAAACCGATGGATAAATACACGAAGGCCGTTTGCACTGTCGGCAAAGCTCCAAGTCCTTACCTGCCATGCGATACATATTGGCTGAAGGACCGCCCACATCGGAAATATTTCCTTTGAAATCGGGCATGTTCACGACGGCTTCTACCTCTTTCATCACCGATTTCTCGGAACGGGAAACCACAAACTTCCCCTGGTGCGCTGAAATGGTGCAAAATGAGCAGCCCCCAAAACATCCGCGATGAATGTTAATGGAATGCCGGATCATTTCGTAGGCCGGAATTGCTCCTTTTCCGTTGTAACGAGGATGGGGCAACCGGGTAAACAGCAAATCGTATACCTGATCGATTTCCTTGGTGGAAAGCGGCGGCCACGGCGGATTAACGACTATCTGCCGGTTCCCAATCTGCTGAATCAGTTTCTTCGCCTGCCACCTGTTGGATTCTTCTTCGATGTACCGAAAATTAGCAGCAAACTTCTTTTTATCCGTCAGACACGCCTCATGCGCATTCAGGTCAAGCGCTTCCCAATCGGATTTGGTGGCATAATTTTCTCCCGACGGAAGAATAAAAGCGGTTTGTGGAATATTGGTCAACGATTGTACCGGAACGCCACGTTGTACCAATCGCGCAAATTCGGAAATGGATTTTTCGGCCATGCCATAAAAAAGCAAATCGGCACCACTCTCTTCCAGTATTCCCGGTTTGAGTTTATCCGACCAGTAATCGTAATGGCTCAGGCGGCGCAATGATGCTTCAATTCCTCCCAACACCACGGGAACTTCGGGATAAAGTTTTTTGAGAATATTGGAGTAAACGACCGAAGCATAATCAGGACGGGCACCTGCTCTGCCTCCCGGCGTATAAGCGTCGTTGGAACGACGGCGGCGATTTGCCGTGTAGTGATTCACCATCGAATCCATATTTCCGGCGGTAACGCCAAAAAACAAACGAGGTTCACCCAGTTTTTTGAAGTCACGTAAATCGTCCGTCCAATTGGGTTGCGGCACAACGGCCACCCGCAATCCGGCAGCTTCCAGGATGCGCCCGATAACCGCCGCCCCAAACGACGGATGGTCCACATACGCATCACCGGTAAACAGGATAACATCTGGTGCATCCCATCCCAATGCCTTCATCTCTTTCGCAGAGGTCGGCAACCATCCGGACGAATCCGTTTTATTCAAATACTGACTCAAATTGCTGCTTTTGCGGGCAAAGTTACACTTTTCAGCATGCACATTCTCAAATGCCTTCATTTTTACATTTTCGAGACAGAATGGTTACATCTTCGAAGAACATGTTGCTCAAGAACCATTTTTTTTATCTTTGGCTCAACCTAGCACATGTTAAATTAACCATGGGAATCGTTAGCTCTAAAGATCTGGTCAAAGCCAGTCCATTCATCCAATATCTTGGAGGCGAGTATTTTGCCAAATTCCTAATGCACCTCCTTCGCTTCAATGAGTTAAATACACTCTACGACGAGATTGGAAATAAATCAGGGATTGAATTCGTCGATGCCTTAATTGATTATCTCGACATCCATCTGGAATTTAATCCACAGGATCTGGAACGCATTCCTGCAACCGGTGGATTAATTACCGTCTCGAACCATCCGTTTGGCGGCATCGATGGCATTTTGCTCATCAAGCTATTGTCGATGGTTCGCCAAGATCAGAAGGTACTGGCCAACTTTTTGCTGAAGAAGGTTGGGCCAATCAGTGAGTTCTTTTTCGCTGTTAACCCGTTTGAGAATATGCCGGAAGCCGGCTCCAGTGTCAGCGGAATGAAAGCTGCAATAGACCACATTCGTGAAGGTGGTGTGCTCAGTATTTTCCCTGCCGGGGAAGTATCAACCAACTACAACTCGGCCAATTTTATTGCCGATCGGGAATGGTTGTATCCGGCCATCAAATTCATCCGAAAATCGGATGCGCCGGTGGTTCCCATCTTTTTTCACGGAACCAACAGCCGGATGTTCCACTGGCTGGGACGCATTCATCCGACCCTCCGAACCGCACGACTCGCGTCCGAATTGTTGAACAAGAAAGGGAAAACCATTAAGGTACGTATCGGCAATCCCATTCCCGTAAAGGAGCAACATTCCTTCACCGATATTCACCAGTATGGCCGGTATCTTCGGTCAAAAACCTACTGTCTGGATACCGGATTGGAAGTCAAGCGCTTTTTCAACTATTCGCTGAAAAGAAAACCCAAACCGGAAGAAATCATCGCACCAGCTTCCAAAGAAGCAATTCTGGAAGAGGTTCGCAACCTCCATTCCGATTTCCGGCTCTTCGATATCAAGAACTATTCAATCTTCTGCGCTCCATCGGAGGTGATGCCCAATATTCTTCACGAAATCGGGCGGCAACGCGAAATCACCTTCCGGGAAGTGGGCGAAGGCACCAACCGGGCCACCGACCTCGACGAATTTGACCTGTACTACAATCAAATGTTCATTTGGGACCGGGATGAAGAGAAGATAGTAGGCGCATACAGAATTGGGAAAGGTGCAGATATCCTGCAGCAGTTTGGTGTCCAGGGATTTTATTCCCAAAGCCTTTTCCGGATGAAAAAAGGTTTCAAAGACACGCTAAACCAATCGCTTGAACTGGGCCGTTCGTTCATTGTAAAAGAATACCAACGCAAACCGCTTCCACTGTTTCTTCTTTGGAAAGGAATCCTGTATTTTCTTCTCCGTAATCCGGAATACCGATATTTACTGGGACCGGTGAGCATCAGCAGCACCTATTCCGATAAATCGAAGGAATTGATCATTCGGTACATCATGGCCAATTTTTACGATTACAAAAGGGCCAAACATATTCGCCCACGAAATCGGCACAAAGTAACCACCCATGATGAAAATCTGAATGTGGCGCTGGAGAATATGACTGATGATATCCGTTCACTGGATAGATTCATTGGCGACATTGATGAATACAACAAAGGGTTGCCGGTACTGCTGAAAAAATACCTCGGACTGAATGCCAAAATTATCGGGTTTAATGTCGATCCGAAATTCAATAACTGCCTCGATGGCCTGATTGTGCTCGACTTGTTCGATGTTCCGCAGGAAACCATTGTGTCACTATCGAAAGAAGCCAACGATATGAGTATCCTGGAACGGTTTTATTCCAATACCGAAACAGACAAAGCAAAAGACTAAAAGCAGCTTAGCGATACAAAAAAGAAGCCGCCTCTTTTTTCCAAGAATCACCACTTGTTCTTCAAGAGTATACAGACCTCGTTTAAAACAGATCCGTACGTTTTCGCAATGAGGTCCCGATCTTTTTCCAACGAGATCGGGACTTTGTTGAAAGAAGGTCCTTATCTTTTTTAAAAAAGTCCGGACTTTATTTTAAAAAATACGGACTTCCTAAAATTACGTCTTGATCTTTTACAAAAACATCAAGACCTTTTGGCGAAAATGCTTAAGTATTTTGTCTGAAATGTCTTGACGTTTTCAAATTATGTCTTGATGTATTAAAATAAAGTCTTGACAATTTTTATTTATGTCCTGATGTTTTACCCAAATGAATACTAAAAAAGAGTCTGTCCAAAAAGCAAATGGACAGACTCTTTCTTTTATATGGAACTAATATCTATCGGTTGGCTTCCGCGAACTTTCTTCCTGCCCGCAAAGCTTCCAGGTTAAGATTGACAATGGCCTCCCCTTTCCGTGTAAAGATTTTGCGAATTCCATTTTCAATAAGTTCGAATGGAATATCGATAAACGGTGAAGCAGCTCCCAGCATCACCATGTTCGATGCGCGTGAATTTCCCACTTCTTTGGCCACTTTATCGGCATCGATAGCAATGTGATGTGGTTGTTTTTTTACTTCGCCCAACACCTTTTCCATTTCCGGATAATCCGGAATATTCACAAAAGGCGTGGTATTGGTCACCACATAGCCTTTTTTCGACAGGAAAGGTAGATAGCGCAGTGATTCCATCGGCTCGACCGAGAGAATGATATCGGCTTCTCCGGTAGGAATTAAATCCGAATAAATGGGATTGTCAGACAATCGCAGATACGACTGAACGGCTCCTCCACGCTGACTCATTCCGTGCGTTTCGGCCTGTTTCAGGTATAAATCGTTTTCAACGGCAGCCATTCCCAGCACAGCGGCAATCGACAAAATGCCCTGTCCGCCAACGCCTGCCAATACAATATCACATTTCATATGCTTAAAAATTTTTCGGTTTGACTAAGCGTTCTGTTCACTCTTCATTTTTTCGGCGCGAATGCGGCGAGCTGCTTTCTGGATACATTCCCTTCTCGGAACAATCACTGACACACCCTCGTAATTCACTTCTTTTTCGAGCAATTCTACCAGTTGATCGTGATTTTTGGGATGCGCTTCAATGGTATGTAAGTGATCGGGATCAACGCCCAGACCAAGACAAATGGATTCTATTTTGCCCAAAGCTGCCGAATCTTGTCCGCCGGTCATCGAAACCGATTCGTTGTCGCAAATCAGTACCGTAATCGGCGTTTTCTCGTTCACAGCGTCCAGCAAACCCGTCATTCCTGAATGGGTAAAAGTGGAATCGCCAATTACGGCAACCGATGGAAACAATCCTGCATCAGCGGCACCTTTGGCCATGGTTATCGAGGCGCCCATATCCACACAGGAATTGATAGATGAGTAAGGCGGCAAGGCACCCAGCGTGTAACAGCCGATATCGGAGAACACGTGCCCGTCGCCAAATGGCTCCATCACCAAATTCAATGCTTTGTAGGTATCATGATGGCTGCAGCCTTTGCACAGCGCCGGTGGACGATTCGCCAGCACATCCGGCGCTTTTTCGCCTTCTTTTACAGGAATTCCTAACGCTTTCGCGACATGGTCGGGATTCAATTCTCCCATACGCGGTAAAGTTCCATCGAGGCGGCCCAGAATGCGACGGCCACGACAGAAGAAACCACTCAGCAACTCTTCTACCAGCGGGTAACCTTCTTCAAGTACCAAAATCTCATCTACCTGCTGTTCAAGCTTGGTCAGCATGTCTTCCGGCAACGGGTACTGACTGAGTTTTACATGCGGATAAGGGCATTCATCCGGGTAGTTTTCCTTCAGGTAATTATAGGTAATGCCGCAGCAAATAATTCCCAGGCTTTTATCCTCGCCATCAAAAAACTGGTTGAACGATGCCTTTTCTGCACTTTCGCGGAAAGAATCCTGCTTTTCCAGCAGACCAGCGTAACGCTTGCGGGCAATGGCCGGAAGCAACACAAATTGTCTGGGGTCTTTCGGCAATGAACCTGTATTTTCAGGCATCGGTTCTACGGTTTCCACGCCGGCACGCGAGTGCGCCAAACGGGTGGTAATGCGCAGCAAGACCGGAACGCCCAGCTTTTCGGATAATTCAAATCCGGTACGGGCCATTTCGTAGGCCTCCTGCTGGTTGGATGGCTCCAAGATAGGCAGCATGGAAAACTTTCCGTAGAAACGGGAATCCTGTTCGTTCTGAGACGAGTGCATCGAAGGATCGTCGGCAACGGTGACAATCAATCCACCGTTCACACCGGTAATGGCCGAATTGACAAATGCATCGGCAGCTACGTTTAATCCCACGTGTTTCATGCAAACCATGGCGCGCTTGCCGGCATACGACATGCCCAGGGCTGTTTCCATAGCCGTTTTCTCGTTAGCCGACCATTCGCGATGAATTTTTCGCTCCTTTGCTATCGCATTCTCCTGAACATATTCGGTGATTTCGGTGGAAGGAGTCCCGGGATAGGCATAGACGCCCGACATTCCTCCGTCGATCGCGCCCTGTCCGATGGCCTCCACCCCGAGCAGTAATTTTTTAGTCATAGCGTGTATGTACGTTTTATCGGTTTGTGTTGTTGAATCTTGTCCATTAGATTCTTAAAGCAACGGAAAAAACGTACCAATAAAAATGACCGAATGCAGGATTCAACGTCCTGCATCCGCTATGACCTAATATAAAATGTTTCTAAACCAGATGAATAAATAGAGGTACAATCTGTGGCTATTCGCCCATAATCGTCACCACAATCTTGCGCGAACCACCGCGGTTCCGGAATTCGCAGAGATAAATTCCCTGCCAGGTTCCCAGATTTAGGCGACCATTGGTTACCGGAATCGTGAGGTTTGCCCCCAGAAGTGACGATTTTAAATGAGCAGGCATATCATCAGAACCTTCCAACACATGCGTAAAAACCGGATCATTTTCCGGGACCAACTTGTTCATGAACGATTCGAAATCATCGCGCACCGATGGATCGGCATTTTCATTCAGCGAAAGCGCCGCCGACGTATGCTTGATCAACAAATGAACCAGTCCCGCTTTGGGTAGCTCGGGAAGCTGCCGCTGAATTTCACTCGTGATTAAATGGTAACCTCGCAGATATGGAGAAAGAGTAATTTCGAATTGCTTCATCATAACGATTCATCTTATTGATTTCTGAATGGTTATTTGGTGCCGAAATCCTGAACCAGGTAGTTTTGGAATTTGCTTGCTGTATTCCGGTAAAAACCGATACCAACCACTTTATACGAACTATTAAGAATATTTTTTCGATGACCGACACCTGATATACCTGTGTCGATAATCAGGAGCTTGACAAAGGAGATAGCCGCTCCGTTCGGATCCGATTCGGCATTGTAGGATGGATACGATCCGGCAGCGATGTTTTCTCCTACCGAACCGGTGTAACCTTCAGCCTGAGCACGCGATTGCGGCGTACCGTTTTCGGTGTGCCCAAAAACATTATGGTCGGCCATGTACTTCGCATACTTCGTTGCAGAAGTTGTCAACAGATCATTCAATGCTAAGGCATTTACAGCAGAGCGGCTGGTTAAATCATTGTAGGCACCATTGTCGGAACCTGAGTTATATTCACTTTTCAATCGTTGATTAGCATAATCCGCCGGCTTCGTCCGGGCAAAATTAATTTCCGCCAGCATCGCATCTTTAAAGGTCACATTCCCCGACGGTGTGGTCGATGTCGTGTCCGGCGGTGTAGAAGTTGATGTTGACGTGGTGTCCGTCGTGGCAGTTGACGTTGAATCCTGAACGCTCCCGCTACCTGGTTGATTCGGCAAAGGAACCAACGTTTCGTCCGGCGAACAACTCCATCCCAACGCTACCCAAAATAATACGGCCACTATCCGGCCGGCGACCCAATAATTCTTCTGTTTTTTCTGTTTCATTTTCCCCCTTTTAAAATTCCAGCCCCAACTTGCGAACGGCATAGTTGAAGGCATAATCATCTATCTCATCTACACTCTGGCGATATATTTTCAATCGCTCTTTCTCCTCACCCGTTGACAGTTTCGGATCGTCAAAAATGGCCTCCTCCACTGTTGCCGACGGGTATTTACTCATCGCTTCACTGGTCGCCAAGGGGGTAAGCGTAATGACTTGGTCGAAATCACTTTCTTCCAAATCGCCCAGTGTTTTACTTTTGGCTTCACGGATATCCACCACCGCTTCAATCATCGCCTTCACGGCAAACGCATCCATGTCGCAGGGCTTCAAACCGGCACTTCGAATTACCACATTATTCCGCGTATAATAGCGTAGCCATCCCTCCAACATTTGCGAACGGGCAGCATTTTCTGTGGTCAATATCAAAACTTTCGCCATAAATTACTTCTTCACAAAATCCTTAAATGCGTTATACGTCCCACCGGTCTGCTGATATTCCTGGTAATCGGACTGCTGTTTTTTCCATTCAGCGGCCATCTGTGTCAGCACGCCATCGGCATGTTCGAAAAACATCATATGTGCTTCACAAAAACGTGGTTTCCGATGATCGCGCGGGTCCTTAATACGGTCCTTGGTGCAACCACCGTAACACTTCGTATACCAACGGCATTGACGACATTTTACCGGAACAGCACTCTTCGCACGTCCAAAAGACTGTTGCTTCCTGGAATTCAACATATTAACAATTTTGTCATGTCGAATATTTCCCAACCGGTATTTCGGATCGACAAAAAAGTCACATGAATAAACGTTGCCGTTGTGCTCAATCACCGTGTAAACGCCGCATTCGCGCATAAAAGCACACTCGGGGGCTTCCATTCCCACGTACGTGTGAAAAACCGTTTCGAAATGACGAATGGACGTGGTGGGTTGTCCATTTTCAAAATCGGCCAGCCACAGATCGAAAAGTTCGACCAGGAACTTGCCATATTTCTCCGCCGTCACCGAAAAGGATGCTGCTTGGGTGGGATCATCCTTGTCCGGTTCCACAATAGGAATGAACTGCATGTAAGTTAAACCAAGACGCTTATAATAATTGTAGAGTTCCTCTGCGTAATCAGCCGAGTAATCGGTCACACAACACATGGCATTTACCGCCACGCCTTCTTCCAACAACATCTTCGCCACATTCTCCACCTTTTCCCAGGTAGGCTGTTCACCTTTATCCTTACGGAAGCGGTCGTGAATATGTTGCGGGCCATCCAGCGACAAACCGATCAGCCAGTCATATTCCTTGAAAAATTTGGCCCAGTCACGGTCCAGCAATGTACCGTTGGTTTGAAAACCGTTACCGACAATTTTTCCGTAACCGTATTTCTGCTCCAGCTCAATCGCCCGCTTGTAGAAGTCCAGTCCCATCAAAGCCGGTTCACCACCTTGCCAGGCAATGGAAACGTTCTGCCCGGACTGCTGCATCACCTGCCTGATCATCTCTTCCTGGATTTCCGGCGACATCCGGTGCACTTTCGTATCCGGAAACAGCTCGTCCTTCTCCAGGTAAAAACAGTAACTGCAATCGAGATTACAGTCAGGACCGGCAGGTTTTACCAGTACCGAATTCAATGGTTTGTAACGTACACTCACGGAAAAATCTATACTCTACAATTCTTTCTCAGTCTCACAAATGTGTGATATTTGCAAACATAGTCAAAAATATGAGCGGGGAAAAATCATTCATTTAGTTTAAATTCGCTCAATTCAGACGATTTAACCATCTTTATGGTAACCAAATTTACGTTGAAGCGCCCGATTCTTATGAGAAAATTTTTCGTCGCTTTTTCTATGTTCATCTGCTTGCTGACTATTTCTTTAACAGGAAAAAGTCAGACACTGACAGCTCATGTCAAAGGACAGGTGACCGACGAAAAAGGGAAGCCGCTCGAATTGGTCAATATTTCCCTCGAAGGTTTGGCCGTTGGTACCAGTTCCGACGAAAATGGTCAGTTCATTCTGCAGGTTCCGGCCCGAAAGGAAGAAACGCTTTATATTTCCCGGGTTGGGTATCAGTCGATAGAAATGAAAATTTTGCTCGCTCCGGGTGAAGAAAAAACGATTACACCGGTGCTGAAGCTGCTTCCCGGAAAAATCGATGAAGTGACTGTTTCGGAAGCCCGCCGGCAGAAAAACGGGATGAGCACGCTGAATCCGAAATTAACGACTCATATACCAGAAGTTTCGGGGGGAGGTGTGGAAGCACTGCTGAAAACCATGCCGGGCGTTTATTCCAACAATGAGCTCAGTTCCCGTTACTCGGTTCGCGGTGGAAACTTCGATGAAAACCTGGTGTACATCAACGGAATTGAAGTTTACCGGCCGTTCCTGGTTCGTTCGGGGCAGCAGGAAGGTTTGAGCATCATCAATCCTGACATGGTTTCGTCCATTGAGTTTTCGTCAGGAGGTTTCGATGCTTCGTATGGCGATAAAATGTCCTCGGTGCTCGATATTCATTACCGGAAGCCTCAACAAACAGCCGCATCCGCGGAAATAAGTTTGCTGGGAGCTTCGGCTCATTTCGAAGGGACGGCGTTGAAAAACCGGTTCACACATACGACCGGAATCCGCTACAAAACCAACCGGTATTTGTTGGGAACATTGGACCAGAAAGGTGATTACTCCCCCAACTTCCTCGATTTCCAGACTTACCTCACCTACCAGTTTTCACCTAAATTGACTTTGGGCTTTTTGGGAAATATTGCCTCGAATGTTTACCAGTTTATTCCGACAACCCGGGAAACTCAATACGGAACCTGGAGCCAGGTGTACCAGCTGAAAATTTACTTCGACGGTCAAGAGAAAGACCGCTACGAAACCAAACTCGGTGCGTTGAACCTCGATTTTCATCCAATAGATAAGCTTCACTTGAAACTAACCGCTTCCGCTTTTCATTCGGTGGAAACAGAACGATACGACATTCTGGGACAATACCTGCTGAATGAAGTAGACATCTCTCCCGGTTCTGCCACATACGCCGACAGCACCATGAACATTGGCATTGGCTCCTATCTCGACCATGCACGCAACAATCTGGATGCCCGCGTGATGAGTCTTGAGCACCGCGGCGAACTTCGGGAAGGCAATCACAAAGTGGACTGGGGATTGCAATTCCGGCACGAAACGTTTGATGAGAAAATCAACGAATGGCAAATGCGCGATTCAGCCGGTTATTCGCTTCCGCGAAATGATCAGTCTGTGGAGCTTTATCAATCGGTGAATGCAAAAAACAATATCAGCAGCAACCGGTTTTCCGGTTTTGTGCAGGATACCTGGACCATTCCGGTGGCCGGTGGTAACGTATACCTTAACGGTGGAATCAGGGCACAATACTGGAATTTCAATAACCAATCTATCGTGAGTCCACGCATTTCGGCCACCTGGTATCCGAACTGGAAAAAGAATTATGTCTTTAGGGTGGCGTGGGGTAAATACCAGCAAATGCCTTTTTTCAAGGAATTGCAAACCATCGATGGACAAATCAACCGGAACGTGAAGGCGCAGGAAGCGACACATTATGTGGCTGGAGTCGATCATTTGTTTCGGCTGTGGGAACGCCCGTTTAAACTATCGTCAGAGTTGTATTACAAGTCGCTCCGGAACCTGATTCCTTACCAGATTGACAACATTCGTATCCGTTACCTTTCGGGAGAAGTAGCCAAAGGTTATGCGTACGGCCTCGATATGAAACTGAACGGCGAATTTGTGAGCGGCATTCAGTCCTGGGCCAGTCTTTCACTCATGAAAACAGAAGAAGACATCATCGGTGACCAACACACTATAACCGATGCCAACGGAAATACGCAGATTGTTTATCCCGGATACATTCCGCGTCCAACGGACCAGCGCGTCAATTTCAGTCTCTTTTTTCAGGATTACTTTCCGGGATATCCGTCCATTAAAATGTATCTGACACTTCATTACGGTTCGAAATTGCCTTTCGGCCCTCCGAACAGCAAGCGTTGGATGGACACTTTCCGGATGCCGCCTTACCGCCGGGTCGATATTGGTTTTACCAAAACATTGTTTTCCGGTGAAAACCGAAATATGAAAACCCGATTAGGCGTTAAAAATGCTTCCGTTTCTCTGGAAGTTTTCAACCTGATGGACATCAACAATACCATTTCCTATTTCTGGGTAACCGATGTGTACAACCAAATGCATGCGGTGCCCAACTACCTGACGGGAAGAAGAATCAACCTGAAACTTTCGGCCCGATTTTAACGGCCTTGGCAGATTTCCGATTTTCAGCTAATTTCGGAGCCGGGAATGACACAAACCTTTCATCAACACTGAAACAAATGACCTTTTTATATCCGACATATTTCTGGGCACTGTTCCTCATTCTCATTCCCATTATTATCCACATTTTCAAATTCAGACGGTACACCACGGTTTACTTCAGTAATGTCAGGGCACTCAGCCAACTGAAAAAAGAGAAGAAGCAGCAAAAACACCTGAAAGAATTGTTAATTCTGGCAAGTCGTATTCTGGCCATCGCGTTCCTGGTTACGGCTTTCGCCCATCCGTTTATTCCGCCGAAGAATGCATCAGGCACAGCCAATTTCGATAGAGCCGGCATATACATCGACAATTCCTTTAGCATGCTGGCCGGCTCTGAGGGAAACAACCTACTGGAACAAGCCAAGCAGGAAGCATTGAATCTGGCCAATACTTATCCGGCTGACACCAAATTTGCCTTGGTCACAAACGATTTATCGCTGCAAAATCAGCGTTTGCTCGACCGGAGTATGTTGATCAACCGAATCAGTGCCCTGGAAGCCACTCCTGTCCGACCGCAATTGTCGCAAGTCATGCGGGTTCTTTCAACACGATTGAAAAGTGAAAATAGTTCGGGTGCCACTCCGGTCTATCTCTTCAGCGACTTCCAGAAGAACATCGCGGATATTCAGCAAATAAAAACGGATACCTTGATGAGCCTGAATGTTGACTTATTGAAGGCAAAGCAAGTCAACAACCTGCTGGTCGATTCGGCTTGGTTTGCCGTACCCGGAAGAATTAAAGGAACTGCTGAAACGCTTTATGCCCGCGTCAAAAATAACGGCGACCAGGAATTGACAGACGTTCCGATGCGTTATATTGAAAACGATTCGCTGCGGGCAGTCACCAGTTTTGACCTTAAGCCGAACCAGAAAAAAACCGTTTCGCTGAAATTCACCGCCCGGAGTGCGGGAATCAAAAATGCCCGGGTTGAACTGACCGATTATCCGGTAACGTATGACAACACGCTTTATCTCGGTTTCCGGGTAACCGAACGAATAAATGCGCTGGTGATTCACGGAAACAGTGAAAGCGAAAAATATCTCTCAGCATTACTGAAAACAGACAGTCTGGTGCATTACCAGGAAGCTGGCTGGCAACAGGTCCGGACCGGCGACTTCAGTAAGCAACAGATTATCTTCCTTACTCAGCTTCCGGAGCTTTCTTCCGGATTGACAGCAAGTCTGGCGCAATTTATCAGGCAGGGCGGAACGGTTGTCTTTTTCCCTGCGAAAAACGGTGATTTGGAATCTTACAACCAATTCATCACCGAAATGCAGGGAAATCCTTACTCCGCAACCGCCGACACCACTTCCATGCACATTGCAAAGCTTGATGTCACGAACCCTCTTTTTCAGGACGTTTTCAGTGGCCCCAATCCTGACGGAGATTTGCCTGAAGTAAAAATTCATTTTCCCAGCCAAACCGTTCAATCCAAAGCCTTGCCCATTCTGACATTGGCCAATGGTAATTTACTTCTCAGCGAAAGTCAGCCCGGGAAAGGAAAATTCTTCCTCTTCACGCTGCCATCAACTTCCGAAAACCGCCAATTTTTCACCCATGCGCTGTTTGTACCGTTGATTTATAAAATGGTATTGAACAGTGTGCAAGGTTCGCCGTTGTATTACACCATCGGACGGAATAAAGTGATTGACCTTCCTTTTCCGGGAAACGGGAATTCGCAGGGAGAAATGAAACTGTTGGGAGTTGGTAATTCGTTTGATTGGTTACCCACAATACAACCGCTTCCGGGAAACCGGTTTCAAATGAAAACGGGTGCGGTTACGAAAGCCGGGAATTATAAATTAACCTCTGGAAACGGAGCCCTACCGTTGGCGTTTAACTATAACCGAAAAGAGTCGGAACCGGTTTGCTATGATGCCAGCCAACTCACAGAACAACTCCAACATGCCGGATTCAAACAGGTGCAACTATTTACAACATCCGATGCAAAAATTTCCGACCAATTTAACGTCATCCATAGTGGAAGACAACTTTGGCGGTTCTTCCTCATCATGGCTATTGGTGCCTTGCTGGCAGAGGTTTTAATTATCCGTTTTTGGAAATAATCCGGTTACAATTAACAACAGCTTTTCATTTTTCGCTTCCGGTTTAACGGCAAAATAAAAACCGGGCTATTGCAGAACATTTTGATAATGCAAATAAAATCCGTTAGCTTCAACTCCCGCGGATAGATTTCCACATAGTATAAAACCAGATTACGTATGAATATGACGACGAAAGATTACATTGCTCGTGAAGATCAATACGGAGCACATAACTACCACCCGCTTCCCGTTGTGCTGGAACGTGGTGAAGGAATTTTTGTATGGGATGTAGAAGGAAAAAAATACTATGATTTCCTCGCTGCTTATTCAGCAGTAAACCAAGGTCACTCCCACCCCAAAATTGTGAAGGCATTGACAGACCAGGCCTCCAAGCTGGCACTGACATCACGTGCTTTTTACAACAACGTGCTGGGTGAGTGGGAAGAATACATCACCAAGTTGTTTGGTTACGACAAAATGTTGCCCATGAACTCGGGTGCCGAAGCAGACGAAACCGCGCTGAAGCTGATTCGCAAATGGGCCTACAAAGTGAAAGGCATTCCGCAAAACGAAGCCCGCATTGTTTGCTGCGACGGCAACTTCCACGGACGAACCATTACCATCATTTCCATGTCGACCGACCCGGATGCTTACGACGATTACGGTCCTTATACACCCGGTTTTGTGAAAGTCCCCTATAACGATCTGGAAGCCCTGGAAGCAGAGCTGAAGAATCCGAATACGGCCGGTTTCCTTGTTGAACCGATTCAGGCGGAAGCCGGCGTTTATGTCCCGGAAGACGGTTACCTGGCAAAAGCCAAAGCGCTTTGTGAAAAACACAATGTGCTTTTCGTTGCCGACGAAGTACAGACCGGATTGGGCCGTACAGGAAAAATGCTGGCATGCGATCACGAAGGTGTTCGTCCCGATGTTCTGGTGCTCGGGAAAGCTATTTCAGGCGGATTGATGCCGGTTTCCTGCGTTTTGGCCGACGATGAAATCATGTTGACCATTAAACCGGGAGAACACGGTTCCACTTACGGTGGAAACCCAATCGCCGCCAAAGTAGCCATTGCTGCACTGGAAGTGCTGCAGGAAGAAAAACTGGTGGAAAACTCTGAGAAGATTGGTGCCTATTTCCGTAAGGAAATGAAGGCCATCGACTCTCCATTGATTCAGGAAGTACGCGGTAAAGGTTTGCTAAATGCCGTTCAGATTAAACCCACCAACGGTAAAACAGCCTGGGATGTCTGTTTAGCGATGAAAGAGCATGGCTTGATTGCCAAACCAACGCACGAGCACACCATCCGCTTTACACCGCCGCTCACCATCACTGAAGAACAAATGGCTGATGCGATTAAGTTGATTAAGAAAGCATTCGCCGAATTCGAATAAATAAAAAACGTCAGACACTAAAAAGGCCTTCCCGAATTGGAAAGGCCTTTTTTTATTCCTTGAATATCTTTAATTCTGGTTTCCCGGAAAAGTCATCACGTTGTTCGTTTGATTGGTACTGTCGGGCTGCATTTCTTCCGGTTGACCGGAAAGCAGCAACGGCAAATCACCTACTTTCCCTACTGCTTTTACCCGATAATCGCGGGTATATTTCATGATATACAGCGTATGATTCATGTAACCGCCAAAATCGGACACCTTCTGGAAATTATAATCTCCCTGCAATAAATGCACATTCAGGTATGGAAGGCATTTCGCAAAGCCGGTTCCGAATTTCCGGATGGCATTCACAAAATAATTGGTGATGTCGTACCCCTGGAAACTGAACTGATTGGGTTCATCGTAAAAATCGTTCCGGTAACGTTGGATAAATCGCACCACGCCTTTATCGCGATAGTCGATGTAATAAGGCGTCAGATAATGTAGTTTCAGGTTATGCAGGTAATCGGTTTCGATGCTCCGGTAGCGTGAAAATTCCGATAAGCCAACCAACGTGATGCTATACTTTTTGGCAGCCGTATTCAGATTGGTTACGGCCACACTCACATCTGCTTCGCTGGTCATAGGCACAATCACCACATTGTCTTTGTTCGGATCAAGCAGATGAATTAATCCGTAATATCCGCCTTCACGGAAATCGAATTCATGGAAAAGTACCGACGGAGTTTGATCGTAATAACCTGTAGAGAAGAATTTATTCCGCACCCAATCCACCATCTGCGATTCATCAAGGTGAGCATTGTTGCCCATCTTCATCACGATGAAGTTCTTGTTAAAATAATCGTCTCCCAGATAATCAGCCGTAGCTTTCAGGCGGTACATTTTATCCGGATTAATCTGAAAATAATAGGGGTTACTGGCCGCCCAGCCACCACTTGCAGAAAGCGGAGAAACCATGGGGATCCGGTTTTTGGCTGAAAGCTGAGAAACCAGTTTCTGGCATTTCGGGTAAACCGGACCAATAATCAGGTTCAGCGACAAAAACTCGGGACGTTGTATCAATTGCCGAATAACACTGGTGTCCTGATTGGTATCGTATACATACAACTCTGTCTTGATTCCCTGCTGTTTCAACGTATCAAGCGCCAATAGAACTCCTTCATAGAAATCGAGGAAATTAACCGATGGCTGATAGATGATTTTGTTTTCCCGCACCTTTACGGAATCAACGACGGGGTCATCAATACCAGCCGCTTTCTGTTCCGCAATCTGCTTCTGAATTTCATCCGGTGTCATCCGGATATAATTTACCGTATCGTTGGCCTCCAGGTACAACGGAAGGAACAGACCAATCTTAATTGGTTCATTGCCTGTCCATCCCATTCCCATGCATTCGGCTTTGGGAGCTGCCGGATTCGGTTCGACCTCGTACGCCGGTGTTTGGACCGAAGCATTAGCCTTGATTTCATCCGTAAGATTTTCCTTTAGCTCTTCAGGCACACCGGGCTTGGGAATGAGCAACTGTTCGCCAACAACCGGACCACGCAATTTCAGCACCGGATTTAATTCTTTCAGCTGACTGATTTTCACATTGTACTGATGTGAAAGTCCGTAAATTGTCTCGCCTTTTGTTACGGTATGATACTGAAAAAGACTTTTATTGATGGGAACAACTTTCGTTGATGCCACCTGTTTTTCCGGAATGCGAATCACGAGGCCGGCATTCAGTCCGTCGTACAATTGCGGATTTAATTTCACCAATTCATCTTGCGAAATACCAAACCGCTGTTTCAAACTGAAATAGGTGTCACCTGTTTCCAAACGATAAGTAAAATATTGTCCCGACGCCGTTGGAACCAGCTGTGTTGGTTCTGTTGAAGCCATTTTTGGAATCCTCAGAATACTCCCCGTTTCGAGTGACTGGGCAGCTCCGGGATTAGCTTTTACAATCTCACTAATCTTCCGGTTGTATTGCTTCGAAATGGAATAGAGTGTTTCCCCTTTTTCCACTTTGTGGTAAATATAATCGCCATTTGCTTGCGCCGGCTGAGTTGTCTCAGTTGATACTTGCTTCTGCCTTGGAATGCGCAAAACTTCACCTACCAGCAACTCCTTTTTTGCTTCCGGATTATACTGGTAAATGGTCTGAACATCCACACCGTACTGACGAGAAATTGAGTAAACCGTTTCCTGCGGTTTTACCGGATGAAAAAAGAAATCGGCCGAAGGTGGCAAAGCATGTTGCTTTTCACGTGTCTGATGCCGGCGGCGTCTTTTTTCCTTACGCGATTCACTTTTTTGCATCCTGTCGACAGGTATGCGCAGAATTTCTCCAATCGAAAGTCCATCTTTTACAGAGGGATTCTCATCGACAATTTCGGTTTGCGAAACGCCATACGACTGAGAGATAGAATACAAGGTTTGCCCCTTTTCAACCGTATGTAACAGGTACTTTTTCCCACCAATAACAACGGTCTCGGATGAAACTTTCACCTGAGCCACTACCGGGATAACAGTCAGTGCAAACAAAAAAGTGAAAACAATAGTAAAACGGCTTATTCTGGTCTTCATTTTCAATATCTACAGAAATGTCAAATAGTTGGCCGAAAGGTAAGAAATTTTGCAAACATTCCTGAATGCTCTCTTCCAGCCAAATGACAGATAAACAAAAAAAAGCCGGCTTTCAATTGTCATTAAAAGCCGGTTAGTATGAAGTATTAAATTTTGTTTAATCGTGTTCGCCGAAGTTGCGCATGAACTGTACGCGCATATAGGCAGCCGGGTCAACATCATTTCCGATGCTCAGTTTACCTTTGAAATCGGCAATAGAGGAATAGTTGCGCTTTTTCATCCAGTCAGAAAGTCCCTGATTTAATTCTTTCAGCACACCAACTCCATCGATATACATTGCCGAAACGACCTGAACCGCCGAGGCACCTGCCAGCAACATCCGAACAACCGTTTTCCAATCGTGTACTCCGGTCGATGCAGCCAAATCGCAATTAACCCGTTTTGCCATGATGCCAATCCACCTGAGGGGCAACGTATAATCCGAATCCGTTGAAAATACATCGGCACTGATCAGCTTTTCGTTTTCCACATCAATATCCGGGCTATAAAACTTATTGAAAAGTACCAGTCCGCTAATTTCCGCAAAGGACAAATCGCGTATCATACCTCCCAGATTCGAAAAGTATGAACTGATTTTCAGCGAAAGCGGAATTTTAATGTTGGAAGCAACCCGGGTGGCTACATCAAAATAGATGCTTTCGTTCTCGCGACTGTTTTGCGACAAGTCGGAAGGACGGATGAACATGTTCAGTTCAATGGCGTCGGCACCGGCCTCTTCTAGTTTTTTGGCAAAGAACGACCACTCCTGGTTCGAAACGCAGTTGATGCTGGCAATCACCGGGATGGTTAATGCCTTTTTTGCGTCATAAACCAGTTGAATATAACGTTTCAGGTTTCCCTGACGGATTTCGTAATCGTAATAATCCAGAAACTCGAGGTTGTTATCCATTGGCCCCAGCTTATTCATCTCTTCGGCATATTCAAGGTAAATTTCTTCCTCGAAAACCGACTTGAGTACTACAGCCCCAGCCCCGGCTTTTTCAATTTCCCGAAGACTTTCGATTGAATTGGTTAATCCGCTACTCCCAGCGATTATGGGGCTTTTCAGTTCCATTCCAAGATATGAGACAGAAAGATCTGGCATGATTCGATTTACTTTAGATATTAATTCACAGTATATTTTTCCTGAAGAAAATGGTCCATCTTTTCAGCAGCCAGACGACCATCTCCCATGGCTAAAATGACGGTTGCACCACCGCGAACGATATCACCACCGGCAAACATTTCCGGGATGGAAGACTGCATATTGTTCTCGTCGACGACGATGGTTCCCCATTTGGTTACATTCAATTCTTTCAAACTCGAAGGTACTAAAGGATTTGGTGAAACACCAACAGCCACAATCACCAAATCAACGTCCATCTCAAATTCCGAACCTTCCATCGGAACCGGACGGCGACGCCCCGAAGCATCGGGTTCTCCCAACTCCATCCGAATCAACTTCATTCCGCTGACACGTCCTTTTTCGTCGCCATAATATTCCAACGGATTGCAAAGGTTATGGAATTCTACTCCCTCTTCCTTCGCATGTTTAATCTCTTCGATACGAGCCGGCATTTCTTCTTCCGAACGCCGGTAAACAATCATGGCTTTTTCGGCACCAAGCCGCAAAGCTGTTCTGACAGAATCCATCGCGGTATTACCGCCACCAACCACCGCCACACGCTTACCATGCAAAACAGGAGTATCTGTTTCGTCATACTGAGCGCCCATCAAATTCACACGCGTCAGGTATTCATTAGATGAAAGAATTCCGTTATAGTTCTCACCCGGAATATTCATAAATCGAGGCAAACCAGCACCACTACCGATGAAAAAGGCCTGAAATCCCTGCTCTTTCAAATCATCGAAAGAAGCCGTTCTTCCCACAATAAAATTGGTTTCGAAATGAACGCCCATCTTTTGCAGGTTTTCCAACTCCTTGTCTACAATATTATTCGGTAACCGGAATTCAGGAATACCATATTTCAATACGCCGCCAATTTCATGTAACGCTTCGAAAACGGTTACATCGTACCCTTTCTTAATCATATCGCCGGCAAACGAGAGCGCTGCCGGACCTGAACCTACGGTCGCTACTTTAATTCCATTGGATTCAGCTGTTTCCGGAACACTCATTTCTCCGTTCTCGCGCTCATAATCAGCGGCAAAACGTTCCAAATGGCCAATTGCCACAGCCGGTTTATTCAGTTTCTGCACATAAAAACATTGTGCTTCACATTGTTTCTCCTGCGGACAAACGCGTCCACAAACAGCCGGCAATGCGCTGGTTTCCTTCAACACAGAAGCTGCCTGCTGAATTTCACCACGCTCAATATTTTTAATGAATTTCGGTATGTTGATACTTACCGGGCAGCCTTCGATGCAGGTAGGATTGGCGCAGTCCATACAACGAATTGCTTCCTGCATGGCCATTTCGCGGGTCAATCCACTATTTACTTCCCGGTCCTGGTAGTTTACCCTGATTTCTGGTTCCAGCTCGGGCATGGATACCCGGTTAATCAGCATCCGGTCTTTATTCTTTGTTTTTTTTCTCAGTTCGGCGCGCCATTCCGCGTCACGTTCCTGTTTTAGATATAATGAATTTAATCCCATTACTTTTCGACCAATTTGTGCTGTAAATGATAACGTTCCAACGCTTCTCTCTCTTCTTCGCGATAACCGCCGAGTCGCATCAACATTTCGTCAAAATCAATGTGATGTGCATCAAACTCAGGACCGTCAACACAGGTAAATCGTGTTTTCCCTCCGACCGATACCCGGCAGGCGCCGCACATTCCGGTTCCATCCACCATGATGGAGTTAAGGCTAGCCTGCGTTGGCACTTTATATTTCTCGGTGAGTAAAGCAGCAAACTTCATCATGATAGCAGGGCCGATAACAATGCACTCATCTACCTTCTCCCGCTGTAATATCTCTTCCATCCCGGCCGTCACCAAACCTTGCCGACCATGCGAGCCATCGTCCGTCATCACGATGAGTTCATCGGACCACTGACGCATCTGATCCTCCAGAATGATTAAATCCTTGCTGCGTGCAGCCAACACCGTAATGACACGGTTTCCGGCTTTCTTAAATGCCTCGACAATGGGTAGCAAAGGCGCTACACCAACGCCACCGCCAGCTGCGAGAATTGTTCCTACCTTTTCGATGTGAGTGGGCTTCCCAAGCGGTCCAACCAAATCGGTAATGTAGTCGCCCGGTTCCAGCTCGGCCAGTTTCGAGGTACTTACCCCAACCACCTGTGCAACCAGGTCGATAGTTCCTTTTTCGGCATCAGCCGAAGCTATGGTTAATGGAATCCGCTCTCCTTTTTCTCCCACACGGAGAATAACGAAATTTCCTGCTTTCCTGGCGCGGGCAATCAACGGGGCCTCAACCACCAATCTGACAACCTTTTCCGAGAAAAACTCCTTTTTTACAACTTTATTCATCTAACAGGAAATAGTTTCTTATTAATTCACATAATTTTTTCAAAAATAGGAATTTCGTGAAATTAGAGGTCAATATGCAAAGTATTCTTCATGTGCTACACAACCTATACCTCAAAGTATTAATGAATCAGCACGTTCAAAAAGGCACCTGATATTTTCATCTCGATTCCGATGTTTTTCAAATGAAATATTTATTTTTAAAGTTTTCTTCATCGCAAAGTGATGTTTGCAAGTATTGAATATTAAGGATTGAGAACTTAACAGTTTCATACCGGACACAAAAATGACAAACGAAGATCGGGAAAGACTACGGAAGACCATGACGGATAAAGTGGCCGGACTCAAAGAAGAACTAATTGAGTTAAAAGAGCTGACACAACCGGAGGCCCCGGATTGTGCCATCGGCCGGGTAAGCCGGATGGACGCCATCAACAACCGTAGTGTGAACGAAGCAGCTATACGGAAAAAGCAGTTGAAATTATCGAAACTGGGACAAGCACTCGAAAAGATCGATTCTCCTGATTTTGGGAAATGTTCCCGTTGCGGTCAGGAAATTCCGTGGGGCCGTATTGCTATTATGCCCGAGTCGACTTTGTGCATCCGGTGTGCTTCACGTTAAATCTATTGAGAGAATGGGAAAGAATAAGAGAAAGAACGATCGCGAGGGAATCGTTTATTCAACCGACAACCAGTTCGATTACGAATACGACGAGCAGGAAGAAGCAGAAACATTGCCACCATCACGGCAAAATCTGAAAATCATGCTCGACCGAAAACAGCGCAAAGGCAAAGAGGTGACACTCATCACCGGATTTGTCGGCACAGATGATGCTCTGAAAGCGTTGGGAAAACAACTGAAAAGCAAATGCGGAGTCGGAGGTTCAGTGAAAAATGGTGAAATATTGCTACAAGGCGACTTTCGCGACAAAGCCATCCAACTTCTAACCAACGAAGGTTACAAAGTGAAAAAAGCCGGCGGTTAATCATTGCATATACACTATTTCGAACGAATTAGCTTTAATATAGGGGATTGTATTAGTGAGTCTACAGTTTATTATTGCCATAACTGAACATCGGAACTTAGGATATATTCTTGCCCCGTATTTGGTTGAGAAAAAGAACCAGAATACGTTCTTTTCAGTCGCAAAAAAGGTTCATACACATAATCTTGAAGACGGAGATTATACCTATTCTCCGACTGAAGAGAAACTGGTTAAACTCATTGAAAAATACAGCAACGAAAGTTTGCTCGAACGATTTGGTTCCCGGGGCGGTCTCAACGATTTTTTCAAGAACATAGAGCTGGATACTTTCACCAAACAGGTTGTACCTTACATCGAAAAGCAGATTCTGAAATGCCTTGAATTGCTCAAGGAAGCCCCAATTCCGCTTTACCGGAAAGAATCGAAATACAGCAACCTGTATGACGAGGATTTGGTGGAACTTTGCTACCGCGACACCAGTGCGGTTTTCAATTTCGAGCGGCTGGAACATGAAACGCGATACTACCTGACCATTCGCTTCCACGACCAGGAAATTGCCCTTAAGCACCCCAACGTAATTTTGCTGACCAACCATCCCTGCCGCTTGCTCTACCAGGGAAAACTATATTTCTTCGATAACCTGGCGGGAAATAAGCTTCTTCCCTTTTTCGAGAAAAACTACGTAAGCATCCCGCGAAGCGTGGAAGACAAATATTACCGAACATTTGTACTCAATGCCATCCGTCACCACCATGTTCACGCCAAGGGGTTCGACATTGTGGAAGGCAATCCGGATAAAAAGGCCATTCTTTCTCTTGAAGAAGATCAACGAGGTAATTCTCGGCTAATGCTGAAATTCAGGTACAACCAGCGTGATTTTCCGTATACCGACAAAGAGATGCAGGCTGTTTACCTTCGAAAACAAAACGGGAACTACATCTTCCATAAATTCGAACGGGACAAAAGCTGGGAAAAGAATTGTCTGAAACATCTCCGTAAACTGGGACTCGTCAAAACTTCAGCCGGCTTACATCCCGAAGGCATTTCGGATACTTCCAGCAGCAGCTACTTTTATTCATTAATCAACTGGATCAACACGCATCAGCAGGAGTTGGAAGAGGTAGGCATTGAACAGGAACAGCACAATCTCAACCGGCAATATTACACCGGTGGTCACATGCTCGACATTGAAATCAGCGACGAAAGCGACTGGTTCGATATTTACGCCTATGTACATTTTGGAGACTACCGCTTTCCGTTTGTCCGACTGAAGAAGAATATCCTCAATGGAGTTCGTGAATTTCAGTTGCCTAACGGCGAAATTGCTATTCTCCCGGAAGAGTGGTTTGCCCGCTACCGCGATATTTTCACACTCTCGGAAACTGAGGCAGAGCATCTAAAACTCCGGAAACACCATTTCCCTGTACTGGAAAACAACCTGAAGGGAATCAATAAAAAATACCTGCAAAAGTTTGAACAACTGACAACGGAACAACCCGAAGCTCCTGAAGTACCCCAAAAACTGAATGCCATGTTGCGCGCTTACCAGGAAGAAGGTTTTGGGTGGATGTATCATCTTCACCAGCATCATTTCGGCGGATGCCTGGCCGATGACATGGGGCTGGGAAAGACCGTGCAAACCTTGGCTTTACTGGTAAAGACTCAACGCAAAATCAACGGATACCCTACACTGTTTGATAAAGTAGATGAAAAAAACAGTGCTCAAAACAGACAATTTGCAAAAAACCATCAGCCGGCCAGCTTAATTGTGCTCCCTACTTCGCTGGTTCATAACTGGGAAGATGAAATACTGAAATTCGCACCTACGCTGAAATACTATAAATATATAGGAGCACGCCGACGGCATAAAATCAACATGCAGGATATTATTCATCAGCATGATGTGATTCTCACGACATACGGAACAGTGCGCAATGACCGGGAATTTCTGAAGCAATACCAGTTTTATTACCTCATACTCGACGAAGGGCAGTACATTAAAAATTCGGGTTCAAAAACCTACCGGGCCATAAACGACCAGAACGCTTCGCATCGGTTGGTACTGACCGGTACGCCTATAGAGAATTCACTTTCCGATTTATGGTCGCAAATCAATTTTCTGAACCGCGGCTTACTCGGCAGTCTCGCCTGGTTTAAACGGGAATTCATCTCTCCTATCGAACGGAAAAACGATGAAGAAGCGCAAAAGAAACTGCAACAGCTCATCCAACCTTTCATTCTGCGCCGGACAAAGGAACAAGTAGCCCGCGATCTTCCGCCATTAAGCGAACTCGTCCGGTATGTTGATATGGCTCCAGAGCAGAAAAAAGCCTATGAAGCGGAAAAGTCTTCCATCCGGAATAACATTCTTTCGAATATTGAAGAAATCGGACTGGAAAAATCGACTTTTGTTGTTTTGCAAGGGCTTATACGACTCCGGCAACTGGCCAATCACCCGGCCATGATTGAGGAAAATCAACACATGGAATCGGGGAAATTCAACGAAATTTTGCGCATGCTGAGCATTTTGGTTGCCGAAAAGCACAAAATCCTCATATTCTCTTCCTTCGTCAGACAATTGAAACTGCTGGCCAAGGAATTTGAAAAGAATAGCTGGAACTACAGTTTGTTAACCGGGCAAACACGCGATCGCAAAACGGTTATCGACGATTTTCAGCAGAATCCGGACAACAGTATATTTCTTATTTCGCTTAAAGCGGGCGGAGTTGGTTTAAATCTAACATCAGCCGATTATGTCTTTATTATCGATCCATGGTGGAACCCGGCAGCCGAAATGCAGGCGGTCAACCGGGCACACCGAATTGGGCAGGATAAAAATGTATTTGTTTACCGGTTTATCACCGAAGGAACCATCGAAGAGAAGATTCAAAAACTAAAAGAAAAGAAGTCTTCGCTGGCCGAAAAATTCATCAATACCAACAATCCGTTCCAGTCTGTTTCCAAAGATGAACTTATGCATCTTTTCGAAGATTAAAAAAGAAAAGGACAGACCGGGCGGTCCATCCTTTTACTAAACTAACCAAACTAACTAACCTAACTAAACCTAAACTTATGAAATCGTCGCAAAAATAGTCCGCGACACTTCAATTGATATTATCTAAAGATTAAATAAACGTTTTCTTCATTTCAAGACTTCTTACGCTCAAAGATTCCATTCGTCCTTTTTAAAGTAAAAAAGAAAAGGACAGACCGGGCGGTCCATCCTTTTACTAAAACTAACCAAACTAACTAACCTAACTAAACCTAAACTTATGAAAAAAAATGTACCACAAAGATAACCGCCGCACCAGGGGTTCGACGAATTATTTCTGTTAAAAATTGTAAAGATTTATCTAAAAAACCTTAATAAAAGTAAAGGGTCTTATGATTACTCCAAGTCGATGAATCCCCTTTCTACACTTAACAAATTGGTTAAAAAAACGGCGTGCCCGATTGAGATTTTGAAGCACAAAAAAAGGAGCCTCTTCTAAAAGAGACTCCTCTGTGAACCCGGAGGGATTCGAACCCCCAACCTCCTGATCCGTAGTCAAGTGCTCTATCCAGTTAAGCTACGGGTCCAGATAACGCAGTGATAAAAACCTTTCAAAAAAATAGAAGTTCCTCACTGCAAGAAACTTCTTTGTGAACCCGGAGGGATTCGAACCCCCAACCTCCTGATCCGTAGTCAAGTGCTCTATCCAGTTAAGCTACGGGTCCATTTGTTTTTGAAAGCGGTGCAAATATAAAGAGTTTTCAATAAACACCGTCACTTTCGGCAGGCTTTTTTCGAAAAAAAACATGCAATTTTCGGTAGCCTTCCGAGACTCAAAACTTTATGCGCCGTCGTATTTGGCCATTTTGTCTTCTATCGTAACCGGTGTTTCGCCATTGCTCTGAATTTTTACATAGGCAAGCATATTTTCCGCACCAGCAGCATAACAAGCCTCATGCACTTTTTTGACAACGTTCATCAACTCGTCGAATTCACCCTCCATAACGGTTTCGAACGGACAAACCCGGTATTTCACACCCGATTCTTTAATAATCCGGATGGCTTCATCAACCAGATCGTACGTATTTTTATCCTTTGCCCGCGGTAATACCTGCAAAGCCAAATTAATCTGCTTGTTCATTGTTATTTTCTTCTTTAAGGATTTTATTCACCAAAATATCTCTCAATTCGTCGGCGTTGAATTGCTTTACATTGGTGATGAGCATATCGGTCCTGAGGAAACCGCCAATTTGATTACACTCCAAAATAATATCACGAAAGATGTTCCGCAAAGGCTCACGGATAGGAATCATTGCGGTCAGGGCAACAAATCCTTCGTGAAATTCGATGGATTCCAATTCAGAGTCATAGCGTTCAAGCGCAAACAGAATTTCCTTTTCGAGCAAATCTTTCTGCCAGTCGGTAAAAGGTTCGTCCTCCAGCGCAAACAGGGCTCCAAAATACCGGAACTTATGCCCTCGTCCCCCCAGACCGGAAGAAATAAACAAGGGACGTTCTCCAAGCAATGAGCTCTCAAGCCTGATACGACTCTCCTGAAATGCCATCTCCGTCCAATCAGTCAAATCGGATTTGTTTTCTTCCTTAAAACGCTCGATTAGTCGTAAAGCTTCAATTCGCTCAAGTGAGGCCAGCTGCACCAATAGTTTTTGCTTCTGGTCAAGCGGAATGGTATCATTGAAAAGATTTTCTGCCTGTCCCAACACTTCAGCTGCATCAAGCCCCTCCTTCATTTCCCGCGATTGACGGAAATATTCCGTCTGAAGTTCTATATCAATCTGCTTCTCTAAAATCCGGATATTATCCGGAACCTGGTGGAGTGCATCCTGAATTTTCTCATAAAAACTCTCAAATTCCATTAGTCAACGATTCAGGTTCGGCGCGAAGTTGCAAAATATTCGCATACACACGTCGAATATTCCCGTTCTCATTCAGCTTTTTAACAAATAAGAAATATCTTTGCCATTATTTTTATTTGTTCTAATTACAAAGTAACCACGTAAAAATTAGCATCTTACATGCGTCTTTCCGAAGTCAATGAAAACCATACTGTCGTTATTTCCAAGGTGATGGGCCACGGAGCCTTTCGTCGCAGGATAACGGAAATGGGTTTTGTGCGTGGAAAAGAAGTAAAAGTTCTAAAAAATGCTCCTTTACGCGATCCGGTTGAATACCAAGTCATGGGATATCATGTTTCGCTACGGCGTGAAGAAGCACGATTGATTGAAGTGGTATCGCCCGAAGAAGCACTCCATTATATTGAACCAACCTACGACGGCACCATTGATCTGGAAACCCTAAAAACATCGGCGGGTGTCAAAGGGAAGGAAATAAACATTGCGTTAGCCGGAAATCCGAATTGCGGCAAAACTTCGCTTTTTAATCGCGCTTCCGGGGCTAAGGAGCATGTCGGAAATTACAGCGGTGTTACCATTGACGCAACCAAAGCTAATCTGCACTGGAAAGGTTATTCATTGACACTCATTGACCTTCCGGGAACATACTCATTGACCGCTTATACGCCTGAAGAACTTTATTCGCGAAAATACATCATCGATGAAACGCCGGATATCGTAGTTAATGTAGTGGATGCCTCCAACCTGGAGCGCAACCTCTACCTGACAACTCAGCTCATCGATATGGATATTAAGGTCGTACTGGCACTGAACATGTACGACGAACTGGTCGCTGGTGGCGCTAAGCTCGACATTGAAAAGTTGGGAAAGCTGTTGGGAATTCCCATTATTCCCACCATGGCCAATAAAGGTATTGGTATTGACAAATTGCTTAACAAAGTAATTGACGTCTACGAAGAACGCGATCCGATTGTACGGCACATCCATATTAATTACGGTGCAGAGATGGAGAAATCCATCAAAGCGTTGCAGAAAGTCATCCGTGAGGGAAAACCAGCGCCGGCCAGGGCGTCGTCCCGTTACCTATCGCTGCGGCTTCTCGATAAAGATCCGGAAACCACCAAAATCATCGACGATTTTCCTAATGCAGCGCAAATCAACGCTACCGCAAAGAAAGAAATTGAGCGACTAGAAGAGCGCCTGGATGACGACAGCTCACATCTGATCACCGATGCCAAATATGGCTTTATCGCCGGTGCACTCAAAGAGAGTTACAGTAAAGGAGTACGAAGGCGACACGCGATTACGGAACAAATAGACAAACTGGTCACCCATAAAATTTATGGTTTTCCTCTTTTTCTGCTGTTCATGCTGGCCACATTTTCGGCCACGTTCACCCTGGGTGCTTATCCCATGGACTGGATTAACGCCGGCATATCCTGGATTGGAGACCTGATCCGTAACGGAATGCCCAACGGAATGCTGAAAGACTTGCTCATTAACGGAATCATCAATGGTGTGGGCAGCGTAATTGTCTTTCTACCGAACATCCTCATTCTGTTCTTCTTTCTTTCCTTCATGGAAGATACGGGCTACATGGCACGGGCCGCATTTATCATGGACAAGCTAATGCACAAAATTGGCCTTCACGGACGTTCCTTCATTCCCATGGTAATGGGATTTGGCTGCAATGTTCCGGCCATTATGGCTACCCGTACTTTACGTAACCGGAATGACCGACTGCTGACCATGCTGATCATTCCGTTCATGTCCTGTTCAGCTCGACTGCCGGTATATATTGTATTGATTTCCGCCTTTTTTGGAAAATATCCGGGATTGGTACTCATGGGCCTCTATCTGCTGGGGATTCTGCTGGCGGTTGGAACAGCCAAGCTTTTCAACCGGACCATATTCAAACAAAAGGAAACACCTTTTGTCATGGAGCTTCCCCCCTACCGGATGCCTACGTTGAAAAATACGTTGTTGCACATGTGGGAAAAAGGGAGTCAATACCTGAGAAAAATCGGTGGTACCATCCTGGTAGCGGTAATCGCTATCTGGGCGTTGGAATATTTTCCACGTACAAGCCCCCAGGCAGAACACTTTATTCAACAGAAACAAGAAACCAGCACTTTATTCCAGTCAAAAATCAATGCACACCCTGAACATGCTGAATTGTTAATAGCTGAACGTGATTCTGTTCTGCATCACCTGACAATGGCTGAAGAATCGTCGCGTATCGAGAACTCCTACATTGGACGAATGGGAAAAGCTATTGAGCCAGCTATCCGACCTTTGGGTTTTGATTGGCGAATGGGCGTAAGTTTGCTGGCCGGACTTCCCGCTAAAGAGATTGTGGTTAGTACCATGGCTATTCTGTTCCAGGTAAACGACGATCCGGAGAATTCGCACCTTTTACAGGAAAAACTGCAAACCGAGCGGTATACCTCCGGTCCCAATACCGGGAAGCCACTTTTTACACCACTCGTTGCGCTTTCTTTCCTTATTTTTGTACTTATCTATTTCCCGTGTATCGCCGTGATTGCCACTATCCGAAGAGAATCGGGAAGCTGGAAGTGGGCGCTGCTTACCGTTGTTTACACAACCGGTGTGGCATGGTTTATGGCATTTCTTGCATATCAGGTGGGAACGTTAATTATTGGATAAAAAACGTATGGCTCAAACACTGATAACCATCGTCATTATTGCAATTGCAGCTTATTTCATCATTAAAAAGGCAATTGAAACCATCCGCTATTTCCGGAAACCAGCACCTTGCCGGGGATGTAGCGGTTCCTGCAATACCTGTCCCATTACTGAATTTCCCCATTCTGGACACAACAAGAAGACATCTTCCGAAACATCGAAGAAAAAATAGAGCCGGAAACATTCCTGCTTCCGGCTCAAAATATAAAAAGAAGAAATTGCTCTCTTACAATTGGTGCTCCAGAATTTCAGCAACCTGATCGGGTGAAATGTCTCCCTGTTCACCAATCCCCATCATTCCACGATGAAGGAAACGGTTCTTCACTTTCGTGATGAAGCTTTCATCGATATCATAATCACTCAGATGCGTTTGAATGCCTACTGACTCGAAGAACTTAACCGTTGCAGCAATGATCTGATCAATTCGCTCGTCTTCGGTGCCTTCGGTAATGTTCCAGACACGGGCACCATACTGAAGGATCTTATCCTTCTTGTTACTTCGTTTGATATGCATCATTCCCGGTAGAACAACTGCCAGTGTACGCGCATGATCGACACCATGGAAAGCGGTAATCTCGTGTCCTATGGTATGTGTCGACCAATCCTGAGGAACACCAACACCTATCAATCCGTTCAGCGCCATGGTTGCCGCCCACATAAAGTTGGCCGCTGCATTGTAATCGTTCCGGTTCGCCAACACTTTCGGACCTTCTTCAATTAGCGTGATCAGAATAGATTCAGCAAAGCGATCCTGAATTGGCGCATCAACCGGATAAGTAAGATATTGCTCCATCACGTGTACAAAGGCATCAACAACTCCATTAGCCACTTGCCTGTCAGGCAATGAAAAAACAACCGTCGGATCGAGGATGGAGAACTTCGGCATCACCAGGGGCGAACCAAAAGCCAGTTTTTCCTGAGTTTCAACCCGTGTAACTACAGAGTTTCCGTTCATTTCTGATCCCGTTGCCGGCAATGTAAGAACAGCTCCAAGTGGTAATGCTTTCAGCAAAGGAAATTCGGTTTTACCAGTTAAAATTTCCCACGGGTCTTCACCTGGCCAAAGCGCTCCGGCAGCAATAAATTTGGTGCCGTCGAGAACAGAACCGCCCCCAACTGAAAGCAGGAAGCCTACTTTCTCCTTTTGTACCAAATCAATGGCTTTCATCAACGTTTCATAGTGTGGATTAGGCTCAATTCCGCCAAACTCGATCACATCTACTCCCTGAAGAGCTTCCTTTACCTGGTCGTACACACCATTTTTCATAATACTTCCGCCACCGTAGGTGAGCATCACCTTTACGTCCCGGGGAATTAAACCTTTCAGCTTAGCTATTTCACCTTTCCCAAAAACAATCCGCACCGGATTATGGAATTCAAAGTTGTTCATAGTAATTTATTTAGTATTCGATATACTTATTTACTGATTCGCGTAAGCGCAACACAAAAGTAATGATTGCCTTATAAACATTGAAACTGCATCACTTTGCAAAAGTCTGACGAAAGAAGACTGACTGATTCGGTGCATTGCAGTGATTTTGATGTAAATTGCAAAACAGAATGCATTGTCATACGACATCAAAAAAACATTACACCGTAAAGAAAGTTTATGCTGAAAACAGATAAAGTATTTGATCCTGAAAAAATTGATTTTGCCGAAAAAATGGCCGAACTATCCGATGATGATTTGCTCATTGCGCTGCGGAAGAGGAATAATTATCATCCCAAAGCAGCCAAAGCAGCAATCAATGAGGGTATAAAGCGCGAAATCATAAAGAGCGAAGCTGATCTGGAAAAGGAGGAGTTTAACCCGATTCCGTTTAAACGGTTCGGATTATTTGTTCGGGCAGAAAGCCAAAAGCAGGCGAAAGGAATTTTATCCAGTTTGATACTGATTATGTACGTTTTCTCCTTAATTCCCTTTTTGTACGGTGGAGTTGATATTGCCTCGGGCGATTACCTGATGGCAGCAAAAGGTGCAATCCTTGGAGCTATCACATTGTACTTTGCTTACCGAACCTCAAAGACGGAAAAACCAGCTGATGCCATAAAATTAGTCATCGTGTCAACCTTAACCGCACTCTACAGCATTTATCATTTCTGGTCGGAACTTGACAAGTTAGGCTACATGGAGATACTGGTTATTGTTGTGATTATTGGGCTCGTGTTATTCACGTCCATCAATATTTGGCAGTTAACCCGGCGACTTCGTTCAATGTAAGATAAAGCAGATTTTTCGGTTGACCGGAAGAATTTTTGATAACTGATTAATTTCGAAATACGGAACCTTTAAAATCTAAACCAATGAAAAAGGAACTACAGTTTTTTCTTTTCCTTCTTTTCTCGGTTGCCTTTACCACATCGTGCAGTGCGGGAAAAAGCAACAAAAATTCGGAAGACAAGAAAACTTACAACGTACAGGAATTCAACTCCATTTCACTTAGAGGTGGATTTACGGTGAGCCTTTCACAGGGTGATAAACCGGGAATCTCGATTGAAGCATCCAATGCACTGATGAACGAATTAAGAGTATCGGTTGATAATGGAGAATTAAAAATTGTCGACACCCGTTTTGAGCGAGGAGAACATCACGACGACTGGGAAAATATGGCCAGAAGAATCCATCTCAACATCACCATAAAAAGCCTTGAAAGTTTAAGAATCAGTGGCTACGTGAGTCTAAAAACAAAGGAGCCGTTGATGACGGATAACCTGGACATTGAGATGGAAGGTGGAGGCCGACTCAAAATGGATTTGGTAGCCGAAAAGCTCCGAATCGGCGTCGAAGGTGGTGTAAGCATGGAACTGGGCGGTCAGGCACGTTTTCTTTCAAGTCATATTGAAGGTGCCGGCAAGATTTCGGCATATGATCTGAAAGTCGACCGGGCGGAAATTTCGATTAACGGAGCCGGTTATGCATCAGTCAATGTAAAAAATCACCTGAAAGTAGATCTCGACGGCGTTGGATGGGTCCGATACAAAGGCGATCCGGTGGTTGAAAAAAACGTAAGTGGAGTAGGATTTGTATCTAAAGAATAAAAAAAGCCGGGGCATCCCGGCTTTACTTTTAGCTTTCCACAAGCATATTACTGACCCAGCGTTGCAACCATAATGGCTTTTATGGTATGCATCCGGTTTTCAGCCTCATCAAATACAATGGACGCAGGACTTTCAAAGACTTCCTCGGTTACTTCCATTGCGTCTAATCCGAATTTCTGAAAAATATCCTCACCTACTTTGGTTTCGCGATTATGGAATGCCGGCAAACAGTGCAGGAACTTCACATTTGGGTTACCAGTCATCGTCAGTACTTCGCTGTTTATCTGGTAAGGTTTCAGCAATTCAATCCGCTCCGCCCAAACTTCTTCCGGTTCACCCATCGATACCCAAACATCGGTGTACAGGAAGTCACAATCTTTTACTGCTTCAGCCACATTGTCGGTTACAGTAATTTTCGCGCCCGTTTCTTTGGCAATCTCACGACAAACATTTTGCAGTTCCTCAGACGGCTGACTTGCTGCCGGCGCTGCTGCACGAAAATCCATTCCCATTTTGGCAGCTCCCACCATTAGTGAGTTACCCATGTTATTCCGGGCATCACCCATATAAGCGAATTTCACTTCTGAAAGTGGCTTATCCGTGTGCTCCATCATTGTAAGGAAATCGGCCAAAATCTGGGTTGGATGGAATTCGTTGGTTAAACCGTTCCAGACCGGAACACCGGCATATTTACCCAGTTCCTCAACAATATCCTGTCCAAAACCACGGTATTCAATTCCGTCGTACATACGTCCCAATACGCGGGCAGTATCTTTCATCGATTCTTTGTGTCCGATTTGCGATCCACTTGGACCAAGATAGGTCACATTTGCCCCCTGATCATGTGCTGCCACCTCAAAAGCACAACGTGTACGGGTTGACGATTTTTCAAAAATGAGCGCAATATTTTTCCCTGTCATACGGGGTTGTTCGGTACCTGCATATTTTGCCGCTTTCAAATCAGCCGACAATTTCAACAGATATTTTATTTCTTCCGGAGTGAAATCGAGGAGTTTCAGGAAATTCCGGTTACGTAAATTGAATGCCATATTCTTAATGTTTTTATGATGATATTAATGATTCACAAAATTGATAATTCTTTGCCGGGCAACCTAACGTTTATTTTTTTCGGTCACCCGGAAAGGTTATTGGTCGTAGTGCATGGTTATTTTGGAACCGTACGATCTATCAGCTAATTTTTTGGCTTCGGTAATTACCGATTTCTTCCCACCATTTTCCACGAAATTTAAAGCTGCCCGAATTTTCGGAGCCATATTTCCTTCTCCAAATGTGCCTGCGTCCAGATATTTTACCGTATCAGCATAATCCAGAAACTCCAGTTTTTCCTGTGTGGGTAAACCGAAATCCTTATAGATGAATGAAATATCCGTGAGAATATACAGCTCATCAGCACCAATACTTGATGCCAGTGTTGCCGACGCCAAATCTTTGTCCACCACGGCATCCACGGTACGGTAATCCTTATTTTCGTCGAAATAAACCGGAATACCACCACCCCCTGCTGCGATCACAATATTTCCCTGCCGGGCCAGTGATTCGATCACCTCTTTATTCATCACCTGCTTAGGGAAAGGCGATGATACCACCCTACGCCATCCTCCATCTTTTTTCGGACTGGGTTTAAATGCCCATCCTTTTTCTTCCTGCAACTTTTTTGCCTGCTCTTCACTGTAAATCATTCCAACACGCTTGGTGGGATTCTCGAAAGCCGGGTCGTCCTTATCAACTTCCACCATGCTAATCATGGAAATAATATTTCGCTGAATTCCGTGCTTGTTCAGTAAGTTCCGGAACATCCGTTCTATCATGTAACCAATCCCCCCTTGCGAGTCAGCGACGCACACATCCAAAGGCATGGGAGCAACACCGTACATTTGCTCGCCTGCATCATTTCGCAGCAAAATATTTCCCACCTGAGGCCCATTGCCATGGCTAATTACCAGATCGTACCCTTCTTCTAACAGGAAAACAAGATTTTCCAGCGTATCCATCGTATTGCTTTCCTGCTGTTCGATGGTACCTTTTTCATCTCCGCGAAGTAAGGCATTGCCACCGAGGGCCACCACTGCCAGTTTATTCATAGTTTTATGTTATTTATTTTTTTGAATTTTGCCCTAAATTAATGAGTTGGAACGCCTGTTCACTCATAATAATCATGCTTTGCAGCAACATCTGACAGTTTGGCCTATAAAGAATCGGGCAAACTACAAATCACAACATTCGATACTGTTAATGGTTGCAAAAAGAAAGAAATTTGAACATATGCAAAAGATGATTTTCATCACACTCCATATTTGATGTACACCTCAAAGCACATCACGCGTTAAAAATTTGGTTAAATTTGCAGAGCATTAGCATATTTTTCATTCAGATTTAAACCTTTATCAGGTAAATGGCCAAGAAAAAGACCTCAAATACTTCCAGAAAAAACAATCAAAAATCCAACTTCAGGAACCGTCTGAGCAAACTCAGTAACTGGGAACGAGTCGGTGGGATTCTCTCCATCGGGTTATTCTTCTTTGCACTTTATTTGCTCATATCACTCATCTCCTTTCTCTTGTCGGGAGGTGCCGACCAAAGTCAGCTTAGTCTCACAGCGCGCGAGATTTTGACCAATCCCAATTTGAAAATTGATAATGTAGGTGGAAAGTGGGGAGCCACAATGGCCGACTGGTTCATTAACCGGGGCATCGGCCTTGCTTCATTTGGAGTGGTGTATCTGCTATTTATAATGGCTGTCAAGCTGGGCCGCATCCATAAGGTGTCGTTGTCGAGAAACTTTGGCTTCGGAATATTCCTCATTATCTGGTCTTCGGTTGCACTTGGGTATTTCATGGCTCCACTATACGAACAATCATATCTCTATCCTGGTGGTGCTTACGGCTTTTTCGTTAGCCAGTGGTTTAATTCCGTTATCGGCAATGTGGGAACCTTCTTCCTGCTGATGGCGACCATGCTAATCTGCATCATCATCGCCTTTGAGAACGCCTGGCCGGTAATGCGTAAATGGATGAGTCGTCCGAAAAAACAGCCGGCAACCGATACCACGCTTTCTGACGAGGAAGTCTATAATACGCCCAAAGCTCCTGTTATTAATGAAAAAGATGATTCCTTCGCCAAAGTCGTTAAAGAGGATGATGAAGTGGAAGTGGTTTATGCAGACGATAACAACAAAGAAGAAATAGAGCTGGAACTGGAACCAGAGTTTGATGATATTTCTCCTAAGAAAAAAGCCGAGGACAAAAAGGACGATGGTCCCAAAGATCCGGAACTGGAAGTGGAGAAACGAGTCGAAGACGACGTGGTCGCGTCCATTCAACAGGATGTGCTGGAAGACTACGACCCCACCCTCGATCTTTCCCGGTATGAGTTCCCGGCACTCGATCTGTTGAAGGAGTGGTCTACGGGAAATCCGCAAGTTACCAATGAGGAGTTAATTGCCAACAAGAACCGGATTGTTGAGACACTGAAGAACTACAACATCGAGATTGTTAAAATCAAAGCAACTTCCGGTCCTACGATTACTTTATATGAAATTGTCCCGGCACCGGGAATCCGTATTTCAAAAATTAAAAATCTGGAAGATGACATTGCCCTGAGTCTGGCAGCTCTCGGAATCCGTATCATTGCGCCTATTCCCGGAAAAGGAACAGTAGGTATTGAAGTGCCGAACCGGAAGCCGGAAATTGTTTCCATGCGTTCAATCATCGCTTCGCGGACATTTCAGGAATCCGAGTTTGAGCTGCCCATTGCCTTGGGGAAAACCATTTCGAACGAAACATACGCAGTCGATTTGACCAAGATGCCGCATATTCTGGTTGCCGGAGCCACGGGTCAGGGTAAGTCGGTTGGTCTGAACGCCATCATTACGTCGCTGTTGTACAAAAAACATCCGTCGCAGCTGAAGTTCGTCTTCGTCGATCCGAAGAAAGTGGAGCTGAACCTTTATTCTGTGATAGAAAAACATTTCCTGGCCAAAATGCCGGGCGATGATGATCCGATTATCACGGACGTTCAAAAGGTGAAAAATACCCTGAGTTCTCTGAATATGGAAATGGACGATCGGTATGATTTGCTAAAGAAAGCCCACGCACGTAACATTAAAGAGTACAACCAGAAATTTATTTCGCGAAGATTAAATCCGGAAAAAGGTTTCCGTTACCTGCCCTATATTGTGGTCATCATTGATGAATTTGCTGACCTGATTATGACAGCCGGTAAAGAGATTGAATTACCGATTGCCCGCATCGCTCAGTTGGCCAGGGCCGTTGGAATTCATATGATCATTGCCACTCAGCGTCCCTCAATCAACATTATTACCGGCGTTATCAAAGCCAACTTCCCGGCAAGGATCGCTTTCCGGGTGGCTTCAATGGTCGACTCGAGAACGATTCTTGATTCACCGGGAGCCAACCAGTTGATCGGTAAGGGTGATATGCTGGTTTCTACCGGAAGCAGCCTTACTCGTGTACAATGTGCCTTTGTCGACACACCCGAAGTGGAATCGATTGTGCATTTTATTGGCGAGCAGCCGGGGTATCCTACCGCTTTCTTATTACCTGAATACATCGATGGAAATTCTGATGAACCAGGTGCTGTCGATTTGAAAAACCGGGATGACTTGTTCGATGAGGCAGCAAAATTAGTTGTAATGAACCAGACTGGCTCCACATCGGCCATTCAACGGAAGTTTTCGATTGGGTACAATCGTGCCGGCCGGATAATGGACCAACTGGAAGCAGCTGGTATTGTGGGACCGAACGAAGGAAGCAAGGCCCGACAGGTATTATTACAGGATGAATATTCTTTGGAACAATTATTGAATAACCTTTAAAAAACAAAACCACTTTTTAAGTGGGAGTACTAACATGAGTAGAATGAAAAATTTTACATTAACCGTCTTGCTCGTCTTGACAACCAGCCTGCTGTTCGCTCAGCAGGACAACAAAGCGAAAGAAATTCTCGATAAGCTTTCGGCGACAACCAAAAGTTATAAAACCATTCAAATCGATTTTTCCTTCACCCTGGAAAACCAGCAGGAAGACATCAAAGAAACGAACAGTGGCTGGGTAGCTTTGAAAGGAGAAAAATACCGGTTACATATGCCGGCATTGGGGATGGATGTTTATTCTAATGGTAAAACCAATTGGAGTTATCTGCCCGATGCAGGCGAAGTCAATGTAACAGACAACACACCAGGACAGGATAATTCACTTAATCCGGCCAATCTTTTCACTATCTACGAAAAGGGTTTCAAATACCGGTACATTGGTGAAAAAAAGATAGGTGACAAAAATGCTTATGTCATCGACCTTTATCCGAAAGATCTGAATAAAGATTTCACCCGGGTTAAACTTTACATTGATGCTGCCAACTACCACATCATTAAAGCCATAACATACAGTAAAGATGGTAACACCTATACTGTCGCACTGAAAAATATGAAAACCAATCAGGATTTGCCTGACAGTTATTTCACATTTGACCCGTCAAAACATCCCGATGTTGAAGTGAATGATATGCGATAAGCAAAATAGATAACAAACAAGACAAAAAAAAGGAGACCTAATCGGCCTCCTTTTATATTTTCTGTCAATTACTTATTCTCATTTATTGTTGGCACCCTGATCCGATTTATTCTTCCGGGTCAATTGTCCTACTTCAGCAATTTCCATAAAAGAGGTTCCACCTCCTACACCAAAGCTTCCTCCCACATAAACCACTTTGTCTTCCTCGGCCAGGCAACCTTCTTCAACCAGACCGCGAAGTGCATGTTTTACCAGCTTATCTTTATTCTTTTTCACGATAATTTCACTGGCGTGAATACCGTATGAAAGAGCAAGTTCTCTTTTCACTTTTCCGGTGTGACACTTCGCATATACCGGACGGCCACTACGGAATGCAGCCAGATAGCGGGCAGTTCTTCCCGTTAGGGTGTCGGTAACAATCGCTCTTACATCCAGCTCCTCTGCAGCCATCACAGCAGCTTCCGATAAGAATGCGGGTACTTCACCGTCGAGACGCGGTACTGGCAGGTCATTACGTCTATCCTTGCTCTTTTCAACTTCCATCGCAATCCGGGTCATGGTTTCAACAGCTTCAACCGGATAACTTCCGTAAGCAGTTTCACCGGAAAGCATAATCGCATCGGTCCGGGCATAAATTGCATTGGCCACATCGCTAACCTCTGCACGGGTTGGTCTCGGATTCTGAATCATTGTATGCAACATCTGCGTAGCAATGATAACAGGCTTTTTCCGTTTAACACACCGGCGAATAATATGCCGCTGAACCCCGGGAATTTTTTCGGCGGGAATTTCAATTCCCAAGTCACCGCGAGCGACCATAATACCATATGCATAGTCCAAAATCTCGTCGACGTTATTTACGCCATCCAGGTTTTCGATTTTTGCAATGATTTTGATTTTGCTTCCCTTGCGGTCAAGAATCTCCTGAACGGCCAACACATCCTCTTTGTTACGGACGAATGAATGGGCGATGAAATCCAAATCGTTATCGACAGCCCATTCGATGAACATCTCGTCTTTGGGCGAAATGGCCGGCAAGGCAAATGAAACACCGGGAACATTGATGCTTTTTCGGTTCTTTATTTCACCGTCGTTGACGACAATCACTTCCAGTGCATCATCTCTTACAGCTTCGACTTTCAGCTCCAGCTCACCGTCATCAATTAGTACAGAGCGATCAACGGTAACATCATTCGCAAATCCGGGATAATCGACGTAAAATACATCCTTATTGGATTCTCCGTCACCGCCTTTAATCAAAAGACGATCTCCCTTCTTCACGGGAATGGGCTCAGCAATATTTTTAGTCCTGACTTCAGGTCCTTTGGTATCGAGTAATATAGCCAGAGAATCGGATACAGCCCGGACATCATTTACCAGTTGCAAGGCAGTCTCGGGAGTCTGGTGTGCCGTGTTGATTCGGACAACATTCATCCCTGCTTCATACAATTTTGAAATAAATTCCGGATTACTGGTTTTGTCGGAAAGTGTAGCGACAATCTTGGTATGCTTGTTTCGATTCATCTTGATAGAAAGATATTTTAATATGGTAATTTGAGCTGCGAAATTAAGCGATTTCGCGTAACAGTCGCTCTTTTCATCCTTCTAACAACAGGAAATAAGATTTGTTTAATATTACCTCATCCCCTCAATAGCGTAACAAATTGATTTTTTGTCTATTAAATAAACCAGGAGCGATACACTGGCATAACGTTAAAATTACATTCCCTCAACCCAAAAAACTTTCTACTGCCAGGCGATACGAGTCGAGACCAAATCCCATAATACTCCCCTTGCAAACCGGCCCGATAACCGACTCGTGCCGAAAATTCTCCCGGGTCAGAATATTGGAAATGTGAACTTCGACTACCGTCGTATTAATTCCGGAAATGGCATCGCGAATGGCAATTGATGTATGCGTATAAGCTCCTGCATTGATGATAATACCATCAGATGAAAAACCATATTCATGCAATTTGTTCACAATATCCCCTTCCACATTCGATTGAAAGTAGTCAAACTCAACCTGAGGAAACCGTTCCTTCAACTTTACGTAATATTCATCAAAGGACTGATTACCATAGATGGTCTTCTCTCTAACGCCCAAAAGATTAAGGTTTGGGCCATTTATTAAAATAATTTTCATTTAACTCAGATAATTCTTATATTTAACTAGATGTCAAAAAGAAAACATCATATTATTTCAAAAACCTTTTCTTGCATCCCCCCTTGTTTATTAACAATAATAAATGTTTTCTTAAACCAAATTTATCTAAAATTGTTACAAGTTAAAACTAAAATTGCTTCATTATGAATTGGGTTGAGAGCAAAAAGGGATACGAATCGTTTTTGAGACTTGAGAAATCGCTTTCTCAAAACTCAATTAGCGCGTACATTAACGATATCAATAAATTGATTTCGTTTTTGGAAGGCAAATTTAAAGAACTTCCGCCAGATATGGTAAAACTCCAACATCTTCGTGAATTTGTTGAATGGATGAACCAAAAGGGTGTAAGTCCGCGTACGCAGGCCCGGACCATTTCCGGCATAAAGTCGTTCTACAAGTACTTACTCATGGAAGGTGTGATTGAAAATGACCCGACAACTTTGCTCGAATCTCCCAAAATCGGAAGAAAGTTGCCGGATATACTCAGCGACCAGGAAATCAACGACTTAATCAATGCCATTGATTTAAGCAAACCGGAAGGACAGCGAAATAAAGCGATGATTGAAACTCTTTACAGTTGTGGCCTTCGTGTTTCTGAGCTTGTTAACCTGAAATTGAGCAACCTGCACTTCGATCAGGAATTCATAAAAATTGAAGGAAAAGGCGATAAAGAACGTCTGGTTCCAATCAGCAAGCAAGCAATCGAAGATATTAACAAATATCTGATTGGTTACCGCAAACGTCTGAAAGTGGACAAGGACAGCGAAAATATTCTTTTCCTGAACCGTCGGGGTAAACAACTCAGCCGTGTGATGATTTTTACCATTATTAAAAACCTGGCACAAAAAATCAATCTCAAGAAGAACATTAGTCCTCATACATTCCGCCATTCATTTGCTTCGCAATTGATTGATGGAGGAGCCGATTTAAGGGCCGTTCAGGAAATGCTGGGACACGAATCAATTCTCACAACAGAGATTTATACGCATCTCGACAAAGACTATTTGAAGGATACCGTTAACCGTCATCATCCCAGATCCTGACAAGAAACTATTTATTTAAATTAAATAACAATATTTATAAAGAAGACAGACAAATTCTATGATTTGTTACTGTCTTCTTTTCATTTATTATAGTTTGTTTCCTCACTGTTTCCTACCCTTTCACCCAGGCTAAGACAACTGCAAAACAGCTTTTTAGAATGAATATGCTTTACAGCAATAATATGTTTTAGAGCATAGTATTTTCAATTATTCATTTATCTTTGACCACTGCGAAACTACGAGCATTAAACCTTTATCAAATTATCTCATTATGAAAAATTTAGATTTGTCTGTTTACGGGATTGAAAATGTAGCAGAGATTCTCTACAACCCCTCTTACGAGCAGCTTTTCGAAGAAGAAACGAAACCCGGTTTAGACGGTTATGAAAAAGGTGTTGTGACTGAGTTGGGTGCTGTGAATGTAATGACAGGTGTTTTCACCGGACGTTCGCCCAAGGATAAGTATATCGTTAAGGACGAAACAACTGAGAATACCATGTGGTGGACTACTCCTCATTCTCCTAACGACAATAAACCCATTTCACCAAGTGTTTGGAAACAACTGAAGGGTGTTGTGACCGACCAGCTTTCCGGCAAACGCCTTTATGTTATGGATACCTTCAGTGGTGCCAATGAAGATACCCGCATGAAGATTCGTTTCATTACAGAAGTTGCCTGGCAGGCTCACTTTGTAAAAAATATGTTCATCCGCCCCACAGAAGAAGAACTGGCCAACTATGGCGAACCTGATTTCGTGGTACTGAATGGTTCAAAAACAACCAACCCCAACTGGAAAGAGCAGGGTCTGAATTCTGATGTTTTCACCGTATTTAACCTGACTGAAAAAATGCAGGTAATTGGCGGAACCTGGTATGGTGGTGAAATGAAGAAAGGTATGTTCGCCATGATGAATTATTACCTGCCTCTTCGCGGAATTGCTGCCATGCACTGCTCTGCTAACGTAGGTAAAGATGGTGATACAGCGATTTTCTTCGGCCTTTCCGGAACTGGTAAAACCACTTTGTCAACCGATCCGAAACGCCAGTTGATTGGTGATGACGAGCACGGTTGGGACGATCAGGGTGTGTTCAACTTCGAAGGTGGTTGTTATGCAAAAACAATCCGCCTGGATAAAGATAGCGAACCCGATATTTTCAATGCCATCAAACGTGATGCTCTTTTGGAGAATGTTACGGTTGATGAAAATGGTAAAATCGATTTCAACGATGGTTCGGTAACAGAAAACACACGTGTTTCTTACCCGATTTATCACATCGATAATATCGTAAAACCGGTATCGAAAGCAGGTCACGCAAAGAAAGTTATCTTCCTGACAGCTGATGCTTTTGGTGTATTGCCTCCCGTTTCTAAACTGACTCCGGAGCAGACTAAATATCACTTCCTTTCAGGATTTACCGCAAAACTGGCTGGAACCGAGCGTGGTGTAACTTCACCACAGCCTACATTCTCCGCTTGTTTCGGTGCTGCATTCCTTTCTCTCCACCCGACCAAATACGGTCAGGAACTGGTTAAACGGATGGAATCTGCCGGTGCTGAAGCTTACCTGGTAAATACAGGATGGAATGGAACCGGAAAACGTATCTCCATTAAAGATACCCGCGGTATTATCGACCGTATTTTGGATGGTTCGATTGAAAAAGCAGAAACCAAAATGATACCGATCTTCAATCTGGAAGTACCGACTGCACTCGACGGTGTTGATACCAATATCCTCGACCCGCGTAATACCTACACTGACGCAGCCGAATGGGATGCCAAAGCCAAAGACCTGGCCGGACGTTTCATTAAAAACTTCGAGAAATATACCGATAACGACGAAGGTAAAGCATTGGTTGCTGCCGGACCTCAACTTGACTAATTGGCTTTTTAAAAGCCCTTTACATATGAATCCCGGGACTGTCTCCCGGGATTTTTTTATGACTTAATTAAATCGTCAAGCGCAGAATCAATATCGGGGAATTGAAACTTGTATCCTGCCTCTGTTAATTTTCGTGGCAAAACAGTTGGACCATGAATAAGAGCTGTAGCACCTTCGGAGAACAACAATTTTAGAGCAAACGCAGGAACAGCCATAAAAGAAGGTCTTCCCAGTTTATGAGCCAGTTTTCGGGTAAACGTTTCATTATTCACCGGATATGGAGCCGTAAAATTAAATACACCACTTAACTCTTTCTTGGCCAGAAGAAATTGAACCGCTCCCACAACATCATCCAAATGGATAAATGAGAATCCTTGCTTTCCGCCGGCCACGGTGCCACCAAGTCCCATCCTGAATACGGGCAATAAACGACCAAACATTCCTCCCTCCTTCCCAAGCACCAGCCCAATCCGCATAATCACCATCCGTACGCCCAGGTTTTTCACTTCCGCGGCAGCGCCTTCCCATCGTGTGGCTACTTCACCAAGAAAATCATGCCCATACTCAAATACTTCTTCGTCATGCGTTCCCGAATTGGCATAGATACCGATAGCCGATGCCGACAAAAACATCTCCGGTCTGTCGTCGGTCGACATCGCCTTCAGCGCATTCACCAACTGACGGGTAACCTGAATCCGGCTTTCCATTATCTGCTGTTTATATACAGGTGTCCAACGCTTCACAATGGGCGCACCAGCCAGGTTGATAATCCCGTCAACGCCGGTTAAAAGCTGCACAAGATAGTTTTCTCCGCGCTTAAAATCAGCTCGTAGTAACGGTACTACTTCAATGCCGGAACTCACAAATGCCTCGCGTAGAGCGCCACCAATAAATCCTGTACTTCCTGATATTGCAATTTTCATTTTGCCGTATTTTTCTGTTAAGATTTCTGATCCTTGTCTTGTCGTAATACTCTCCCAACCGAGCGGATAGTACTATGGAATTCTGAAGAGGTCCGAATTCAATTCTTCCAGGAACCGGAAAGAATAGCGTCATTTAAACTCTGTCCGGGCATATGGAAAACTCTTTACAATAAAATTACCTGTTTTCGTTAAAACAGTTTTATTTTGTATCGGACAAAGACAGATTCATGGTAAACAAAAAAAATACATCTTCCACACGCGGAAAAGGAAAACGTACACCTGCCAAAAAGAACGGTAAGCATCATAATTCCAAACAAATCACGAAGCAAAGAGTTTGGCGTTGGGTACTTAATATTTCATTGTTTGGCATCTTTCTGCTGGGAGCGCTCTTTGTTCTGGTATACATCGGGGCCTTCGGCCCACTGCCTACTACACAGGAATTGAAAGATGTCAAAAACCCGGTCGCTTCGGAAGTTTATTCGTCCGATGGGCACCTTTTAGGACGCTATTACATCCAAAACCGAAGCAATGTAACCTTCGACCAAATATCCCCCAACGTCATTCATGCGCTGGTAGCAACCGAAGATTCCCGCTTTTATGAACATCGTGGAATTGACGAATGGGCCTTGCTTCGTGTATTCGTTAAATCCATTCTGCTACGGGAGCGGAGCTCTGGAGGAGGCTCGACCCTTTCACAACAAATTGCCAAGAATATTTTTGGCCGTGATAATTACGGACCACTTTCCATGCCGGTCAACAAACTGAGGGAAGCGATCATTGCTTACCGTTTGGAGAAAATTTATACAAAAAACGAAATTTTGACCCTTTACCTGAATACTGTCCCTTTTAGTGAAAACACCTTTGGTATTGAAACGGCTTCGGAGCGTTTCTTCGATAAGAAACCGGGCGATTTAACCGTTCCAGAAGCTGCAACACTGGTTGGAACACTGAAAGCCAGCAATGCCTATAATCCGCGTTTGCACCCCAAACGCTCGAAAGACCGTCGCGATCTGGTCATTAGCCTCATGGTAAAGAACAATTACCTTTCCGAAGCTGAAGGTGAAAAATACAAGAAAACGCCACTTACGCTGCATTACAATTACCTGGTATACAACACTGGTCCGGCTGCCTATTTGCGCGAACGCATCCGGTTGGAGATGGAGGATTGGTGCAGCCATGTAACGAAACCCAACGGCAACCCATATAATTTATATACCGATGGACTGAAAATTTACACCACTATCGACTACAAAATGCAGCATTATGCAGAAGAAGCCATGCAGGAGCAAATGAAGAATCTGCAGAACGTATTCGATAAACACTGGAGTAACAGACAGCCATGGGGACACGATGAGGAGGTTTTTAAAAGGGCTGTACAGCGTTCCGACCGCTACATACGAATGAAAGATGCCGGAAAAACGGAAAAAGAAATTAGCGCGGCATTTCATGAAAAAATTCCGATGAAGGTTTTTAGCTGGGGTGATATCGAGACGGTAAATATGACTCCGATCGACTCCGTAAAACATTCCCTCCGCACCCTGCGATGTGGTTTCCTGGCGCTTTCGCCGAAAAATGGTGCGGTAAAGGTTTGGATTGGCGGAAATGATTTCCGGTTTTATCAATACGACCATGTAATGGCCAGCCGGCAAGTAGGTTCCACCTTCAAGCCAATTGTGTATGCTGCGGCATTGGAAAACGGTGTTGATCCGGATAAATACTACGCGAACGAAGAAGTCACTTATCCGGAATACGACGACTGGACCCCGCATAATGCAGAAGATGAATACGGAGGTTACTATTCCCTTGAAGGAGCACTCAGCGAATCCATCAATACCGTTTCGGTGCAGGTGCTGCTCGACGCAGGCATGTCGAATGCTGTGAGGCTGGCACACCAAATGGGCATCGATGTCGATCTACCGGAAGTACCTTCTCTCGCATTAGGCGTGGCCGACATCCCGCTCAAAGAGATGGTAACGGCGTATGCCCCTTTTGCCAATGGCGGAAAAAGCGTAAAACCGTATTATCTCCTTCGCGTTGAAGATTCCAAAGGTCATGTGCTGAAAACATTCCATCAGGATGAAGATTCCGATGAAGAACAGGTCATTTCCGCACAAACGGCTCACATTATGACCCATTACCTGGAAGCCGTAGTGGACAGTGGTACCGGCCGCGCTATTCGTACCCGGTTTGGCATCCGCGGCGACTTTGCCGGAAAGACCGGAACCACGCAAAACCATGCCGATGGTTGGTTTATTGGTTACTCGCCTGATTTGGTGACCGGTTGCTGGGTGGGTGCCGAAGATCCGGCCGTTCATTTTCGCACATTGTATTACGGACAAGGGGCACGAATGGCATTACCCATTGTGGGAGATTTCTTCCACAAACTCTACCGCGACCGCTCTTTCGCGTCAATGCGATATCACAGCTTTGATATGGGAGACGACCAACGATTACTCGCATCGCTGGATATTCCCCACTACCGTGATGAACTCCCGCATAAGAAATTCATCGACTTTGGTTGGTTATTCGGTCGCCATAAAGACAAGGCTGAAAAAGATAAGAAACAACTGCAACAACAGGAAGACAGTACGCAGTCGCCCGGCGACCAGAAGAAGAAACATTCCAGCATTTGGGAAAAAATCCGAAACGCTTTCCGCAAGAAAAATTAAAGCTATTCCAGCACAGCGGAAAGGAAAATACGCGTGTATCTCTCATGCCCTGGCTTCAGGGGAACAAAAATGCAGGCGTATTTCTCGTGCCTTGGCTCCGGGGGAACAAAAATACGCAGGTATTTCTCATGACCGGGCTTCAGGTCAACAAAAATACGTGTGTATTTCTCATGTCGCCGCTTCAGAGGATGAAAAAACCACGCAACATTTTAATGCCCTGCTCCCGGGGGAAGGAAAAGTCATGCAACATTTTGATGCCCGGCTCCCAGGGGAAAGAAAAGTCATGCAACATTTTGGTGCCCGGCTCCCAGGGGAAGGAAAATTCACGCAACATTTCGGTGCAGCGCTATACTTTTCAGAATAAAAAAAGATGCCGCCCGGTCACCGGATGACATCCTTTTAAAAGTCTTCCATTAAGCCTTTAATCAGGCATAATTTCGTTGGAGCAACTCCGGATGTTCTTTATCGACTTTCATCAGCAGTTCGCCGAACAGGGTGTTGGCCCAGGCAAACCACTTTCGTGTGAAATCTTCCGGATTATCTTTATTAAAACTCTCATGCATAAAACCGGTACCGGCATCGGTATTCCGCAACATTTTAATGCAATAGGCAATCTCTTCCTTATCATTGCTGGTCATGGCCCGCATAATGATCGCCATCGGCCAGACATAGTGCAACCCCACGTGTGGTCCGCCAATGCCTTCGGCAGCTTTCCCCTTCCAGAACCACGGATTGTCTTCGCTCAGCACGAAATTCCGGGTACGGTGATACAATGGATCATCCGGCTTGAAAGCTTCCAGGTAAGGAAGCGCCAGCAAACTAGGCACGTTGGCATCGTCCATGAAATTGGTATTACCGAAGCCATCCACTTCGAACGATAATATTTTGCCATGTTTTTCGTGCTCGAATACGGCATATTGCTTCAATGCCTGTTCTACCTCATCCGCAAAAGCATTACACTTTTCAGCGAAAGCGTTATCATGATAAATAGCCTTACTCATTTCGGCCAGCTGGCGAAGCGAAACCAAAGCGAAATAATTAGAAGGTACCAGGAAAAGGTAGGTGGTCGCATCGTCAGACGGACGGAAACCAGAACAGATAAGGCCGTTGGGACGAATAGGATTTCCCCATCCGCGTCCGGGCATGGTATCGGTGGAAATAAATGTTTTCCGCATGAAATAGTAAGGACCACGTCCTTCTTTGCGCTGCTGAACCCGAAAAGTCTTTACCACCAGCTCCATCGCCTTCTTCCACTCATCTCCAAACGGCGAAGTATCGCCTGAATTCTTCCAGTAATGATAACTGAGTCGGATGGGATAACAGAGTGAATCGATTTCCCATTTCCGCTCGTGCAGCTCGGGTTTCATATCGGTTTTATCGCTCAACCACTCACTGTGTCCTTTGCCATCGTTAAAAGCATTAGCATACGGGTCAATCAGAATGCACTCGGCCTGTCGGTTAATCAATCCGGCTACCATGTTTTTCAGCTTCTTGTCTTCGTTTATTAACGGAAGATAGGGCCACACCTGCGCCGACGAATCGCGCAGCCACATGGCGTGTATATCGCCGGTAATAACAAATGTGTCGGGCTTTCCGTCTTTTTCCCGGTAGGTAACCGTAGTATCAATTGTGTTGGGAAAACAGTTGGAGAACATCCAGGCCAGTTTCGGATCCTTGATTTTCTGCTTCATCTCCCCTATTACCTTTTCCACTGCTTCGCTGGTGAAATTCCGCTCAGCCGGTGCCGGACGTTTCGATGGATATTCAGCGACAGCTGTATTTCCAAAGGACACAGAAGGTGCGGCTGTTAGTCCAACACCAATAGCTCCAGCGGTTTTTACAAATTCGCGACGATTCTTCATTCTTCTGATATTTGGTTTACGGTTCCTAAAATATTCAAGAACTGCCCATATCTCCAAAAGTTTGTGAAAGGAATGATAAAAAAGTTGATAGAATAAGCGATCAAGATGGATCCTTCTGGATAACGATCGGATTTTTGAAATTTATGTCGCGCTGCGGGAAAGGAATTTCAACTTTATTCTGACGAAACAAATCGTCAATAGCAAAGCGTAGTTCACTCTTTAAATTCTCCACATAAAAACTGTTAGCCGTCCAAAAGTAAAGCTGAAAATCGAGCGAAGAGTTGCCAAAATCGTTGAAGCGCACAAAAGGCCTGGGGTTGGTACTGATGTCCTCGTGCCCGTTGGCTGCCTCCAGGAGGAGTTTTTCGACCAAACGCACATCAGAGCCATACGCAACTCCTACACTCACATGGAAGCGGGTATTTTCTTCGTTATGGCTCCAGTTGACAATGGTATCGCGGGTAAACTTCGAATTGGGCACAATCAGCACTTGGTTATTCCGCGTCAGAATCTTCGAGGACCGCAAATTAATTTCGAGCACACGCCCAACCGTTCCGTCATTCAATTCGACGATATCATATACTTCGAGCGAACGGTCGAACAGGATAATTAAACCGGAAATAAAATCGTTAAAGAGGTTTTGCAAACCAAACCCAATACCTGCCAGAAAGGCTGCTGAAGAAGCTACTATCCATGTCAATTGCAGCCCAAGTGCCTGCAGGGACAACACGATGGCCGTAAACCAAATCAGGTATTGAATAATGGTATAGATGGACCTTCCCCGGCCTCGATCGAATCGCTTCTGGTTAATTTTGTTATCGAAATGGTACTCTATCAGGTTCAGAATAAACCGGGTAATAAACAGAATAGTAAGTACAACCAGAAGATGGGTAACGGTAAATTTTATCTTTTCTGTCTCGAAAAGCTGAAAGGCTAATACTTGCGTGGCTTTTAACCCCAGCATACTTAGTGAGCCCAGACCGGCTCCCAAAAAGAAGAATAACCGGATAATGCGGATGAAAGAGCGCCACCGTTTCAATCCAAGCTTTTCCGCAATAGATAAATGCATCATCCACTTACGGAAGAAATGGAAGATAAAATAAGCGCCCACCAATATTAATGCGACAAGAGCAACCCGAAGAATCGATATTTTCAAGTCGCCATAGGTGAAGAGAGAGTAATTAAGCAACTCCCATAAATTCATTTTTTGGTCAGGCTGCATGGTTTTCTTCCAGTTTCTTAAAAAGATTTTCCACAGTCAGATTTTCATCAAGCTGTCCGTTGTGAGCTACCGAAATACGTCCGGTCTCCTCACTTACCGTAACAACATAAGCATCGGTTTGTTCCGACATCCCAAGTGCTGCACGATGCCGTAATCCTAACGAAGGCCTCAGATTTTTCTTGGCCGAAACAGGCAAAATACATCGAGCTGCTCTGACTCGGTTTCCAACTATTATGACAGCTCCATCGTGCAACGGAGCATTTTTATAAAAAATACTTTTCAGCAATTCTGACGTTATACCCGCATCGATAATTTCACCGGTTTCAGCAAACTCCCTCAACTCGGTACTGCGCGCAATGACAATCAATGCACCGGTCTTGGTACGCGCCATATCTTGGCAGGCATCAACTATCGCCCGCAAGCTCGATTCTGTCGTCGATTTGAAATGCTGCGGGAAAAGATTCTCGAACGAAAATTTATTGTTGGCCTGGTAACGACTTCCCAACAAGAGCAGAAACTTCCGGATCTCCTGCTGGAAAACCACAATCAAAGCCAAAACTCCGACGCCGAACAACTGCCCCAGGATGGTGCTGACCAACTCCATGTTCAGCGCCTTCACCACCAGCCAAACGAGGTAGACAATAAATATTCCCATGAATATATTGAAGGCTACCGTTCCTTTTATCAGCATATATAGCTCGTATAAAAGGAAAGCGACCAGCAATACATCCAAAAAATCGAGAAATCGTATGGTAATGAATAGTTCCGTCATTTGACAACGCTTTTCAGCTTGCTGTATATTTTAATGGTTTCCACGGCTTCCTTCACATCGTGTACCCGCAGGATATCTGCTCCGCCCATCAGGGCTACCGTATTCAACACGGTAGTTCCGTTTAGGCTATCCTCTGCCGATGTTCCCAAAAATTTCCAAATCATCGATTTGCGGGAAACACCCGCCAGAAGCGGGAATTGAAACAATCCGAAGGAATCGAGCCGGTTCATCAGGTCGAAATTATGGTCGATCGATTTACCAAATCCAAATCCGGGATCTAATATAACGTCTTTTACTCCCAGTAGTTTTAGTTGTTGAACCCTTTCGGCAAAAAACATTAAAATTTCCTGTACCACATCGTCGTAATGCGGATTTTGCTGCATGGTTTGCGGTGTGCCCTGAATATGCATCATGATGTACGGAACGCCCAGTTCGGCTATCGTTTTAAACATCTGGTCATCCATGGTTCCCCCCGAAATATCGTTGATAATGCATGGCCCTTCTTCATTGATGACTTCACGGGCCACCGAAGCCCGGAACGTATCAATGGAAATAATGGCCTCGGGAAATTCTTTGCGAACCAGGCCGACGGCTGATTTTAACTTGCTGGTCTCTTCAGGGGCCGGCACATCCATCGCACCTGGACGCGTAGAATAAGCGCCAATATCGATGATTTCGCCTCCTTCTGCCAGTATCTTCTCCGCCCTTTTCAGGATAGCCTTGTGACTCACATATTTCCCGCCATCAAAGAAGGAATCGGGCGTTACGTTTAAAATACCCATCACCATCGGATGATCGATTTCGATTAAACGACCATCGAGCGTCATGGTCTTCTTCCGGGCATAAAACGGTTCTTTTTTACGCGTAAACAGCATAGGAATATTTTTCAAATAGCACCGTCAAAGCAATTTCGGAGTGCCTTTCTACAAAAGTAATAATTAATTGACTCGGCGATTTTCATATTTTTATACTTTTATGGTTCAATTCAAGAGAAGACAATGGAGAAGACAGCTCAGCAATTCGATCATATCATCAGCATTTGCCACGATTTGTTCGTCAAGAAGATGCGCGATTACGGAACCGCGTGGCGTATCTTGCGTCCCAGTTCGATGACCGACCAGATATACATCAAAGCACAACGAATCCGCAGCATTGAGGAAAAAGGAGTTTCCAAAATTGATGAAGATGCACGTGCTGAGTTCATCGGTATTATCAACTACTGCTCCATGGCGATCATCCAGCTTGAGCTGAAACCTTCGGAAGAAGAATTACCGGCTGACATCACGGAAAGGATGTTTTTGGAAAATCTGGAGAAGGCCAAAACCTTGATGCTCGACAAAAACCACGACTATGGTGAAGCCTGGCGGCAAATGCGCATCAGTTCGTTTACCGATCTGATTTTGATGAAACTGAAACGCACCAAGCAGATTGAAGATAACCAGGGAAAAACATTGGTATCGGAAGGAATTGAAGCCAACTATCTTGACATTATCAACTACGCCATTTTTGCGATGGTAAAACTTGAGTTTGGCGAAGAATGATGAAGTGGCTCCGGAATATCAGCAGAGTACTGGTCGGCCTGGTTTTTATTTTTTCGGGCTTTGTGAAAGGAATTGATCCGTGGGGCGGTACTTATAAAATCACCGACTACTTCTATGCCTTTCATCTCGATTTCCTGGTTCCCATCGCACTGCCACTCTCATTTATCCTTTCCTTCGCCGAATTTGCGATAGGTGTAGGGCTCTTAAGTGGAACATTTCTCCGCTTTTTCTCCTGGCTGGCGCTCATTTTCATGAGCTTTTTCACTCCGCTAACACTTTATCTCGCATTAAACAATCCGGTAACCGATTGCGGTTGTTTCGGCGATGCGCTGGTGATTACCAACTGGCAAACTTTTTATAAAAACATCGCCATCATCCTGTTGGCCATTATCCTTTTCGCCGAAAGGCGCAAAGCGGATCATCCGCTGAAAGGAAAATCAGGCAGGTTTCTTTTCTCCGGCCTCATTCTGACTTATGTTGTGTTAGTTACCTGGTCGTACAATCACCTACCAATCATCGATTTCAGGCCCTACAAAGTGGGTGTAAATATTACCAGGGCCATGGAAATTCCGCCGGATGCCCAACCCGACGTTTACAAAAACAACTTCTACTATAAAAACATGAAGACCGGTGAGGTAAAGAAATTCTCGGAAGAAAATATTCCCTGGCGGGATTCACTTACGTGGGAATTTCAGTCCATGGACCAGCCGGTACTGGTTAAGCGAGGATACGTTCCACCCATTCACGATTTTTCGATACTAACACCACAGGGAGACGACGTAACGGACTATTTCCTGAAGGATGACAACTACACCTTCATGTTGGTGGCCTACGATTTACAGCAATCATCCACGAAAAATCAGGAGCGGATTAACGCACTGGCCAAATGGGCTGAAGCGCAAGGATACAACTTTATTTGTCTCACAGCATCGCTCGAAAATGAACAACAGGCATTTACTGAAGACAATAATGTCCCCTACCCTTTTCTGTCCACTGACGAAATCACCCTCAAAACCATGATTCGCTCCAATCCGGGTCTTATTTTAACCTACAAAGGAACGATTTTGGCCAAGTGGCATAACAACGACATCCCCGATTCTACTTCCTTCCGGCAAGAAATACTGCCGGAAATGAATAAAAAGTTAAATAAGGATTAAGGGCTTTCGGGTATTTTCAACTTCGGCGGGATGTTTCTATCTTTGTCGGTAGTTTAAGAACTTGAATAGCAACCATTCATCATTTTAAAATCAAACCATAATGAGAAAGAAGATTGTAGCCGGAAACTGGAAATGTAATACAAACCTGCAGGAAGGTGTTGAACTGGCCAAAGCGGTAAACGAACTGGTCGTTGCCAAAGGCGATAAAGATGTTGTGGTAGTACTGGGTACGCCTTTCACTCACCTCACAAAAGTGGTTGAAAGCGTTGACAACAACCGTATTGGTGTTTCGGCTCAAAACTGTGGAGCAGAAGCCAAAGGTGCCTTCACCGGTGAAGTTTCTGCTGAAATGGTTAAGTCCACCGGCGCAACTTATGTGATTCTTGGTCACTCCGAGCGTCGCGAATATTACAACGAAACCAGCGAGATCCTCAACAAAAAAGTGGCTTTGACGCTGGAAAACGGATTGACTCCCATTTATTGCTGTGGTGAGCCATTGGAAATTCGCGAAGCTGAGACACAGAATGATTTCGTCAAAAAACAACTCGACGAAACGGTCTTCCAACTTCCGGTTGATGAATTCAAAAAACTGGTTATTGCTTACGAACCCATTTGGGCTATCGGAACCGGTAAAACTGCATCAACTCAACAAGCACAGGATATGTTGGCCTTCATCCGCAGCCTGATTGCCGATAAATTCGGTAAAGATGTTGCCGAGGAAATTTCCATTCTTTACGGTGGTTCCTGCAAAGCCAGCAACGCTCCCGAATTATTCTCTCAGCCTGACATCGACGGTGGTCTGATTGGCGGTGCATCATTGAAAGCTGAAGAATTCCTGGGAATTATCAACGCTTACTAAAAAATATCTGCTGCGATTAAACTCGCAACTGTAATTTTTTCAAGATAAAGGTGACTGAAGCATTGTGTTCAGTCACCTTTTTTATTTTCTATGAGCATTTCGGATAAACAATTGTTATTATTCAACGAATAGCTGCTAAATTGCATCTAAGTAGATAAATGAACTTATGAGCAAACCTGTTTCCATACCAATCTATATCCGTCTGCTTTTATTTACTGCTGCTGTTTTATTCCCGCAATTAGTTAGGTCGCAAGCATTAAATGGAACAATCACCGACCAAAAAGGAGATCCGATTCCGTATGCTACCGTTTTTATCAAGGAACTTGCGCAGGGAACCACCAGCAATGTTGACGGGAAATATGGCATCGATGTACCGGAAGGAACTTATACCGTTATATACCGAAGTCTGGGATACGCTCCGCAATCCATTACCGTTAAGGTCAATAAAAAGCCGGTCTCCCAAAATATCACCATGGTCGACCAGGTTCATCAACTTAGCGAAATCAGGGTGTATGGCAATGGCGAAGATCCGGCCTATCCGATTATGCGACACGTTATCGGTCTATCTAATTTCCATAAAAACCAGATCGAATCATATAAAGCGGATGTTTATCTGAGAGGTACCGTTCATTTTAAAAAAGTATCGAGGATTATCCGCAATCAGTTGCGTAAACAAAAAGTGGAAGTCAAGTCGGGTGATACTTTCGTCGACGAAACCTACAGTACCATTACTTTCGACGCTCCTGACCATTATAAACAGGTGATCAAGTCGGTTAATTCTACTTTCCCGGATATTGTCGACTTCCCGGTAATGAAATTTTTTGCTGCCAGTCTGTACGATGATAACATCGATATCCTGATTTCGCCATTGGGGCGCAACGCCTTTAACCACTACAAATACGTTTACGAAGGATTTAGTTACGAAGGCGATTATACCATCGACAAAATCAAAGTTATTCCCCGACGGCGCAGTAAACAGCTTTTTTCAGGGTATTTATACATCATCGATGGCTTATGGTGCCTTCACAGTGCCGACCTGAACTTCGATACACCTTTCGGTGAAGTAAACGTCCGGCAGGTTTTCGATGAAGTGAAACCTGGTATTTGGATGCCGGTGGGACACAACTATGCCTTCGAAGGTGGTATTCTGGGTGTAAAAGGAAGTGTCCATTTCGGCGGCTCTGTAAAATATCGGGACGTTGTTTTAAATCCGAGGCTCATCGCTGTCAATCCCATAAATACGATGCCTCAGTTTGCGGATAAAACCGAGCCCCAAACTGAGAATCAGGATTCAGTCAAAGAAAATAAGAGCGAGCCGATGGGACACGAAGTGGAAGATGGCAAACGTATCGCCAAAGTTGCTAAAATCCTGAACAAGGAAAATATCACCAACCGCGACATGAACAAGCTTTCGCGCCTGGTGTCGCGTGAGTCGAAAATTGCTGAAGATGAAGGAGAACAATCGCTTGAGCTGAAAGACAAAAATCAACAGGTGGTTGTTTCGGGTGCGGAAAACAAAGACAGTGCCTACTGGAATGAAATTCGCCCAATTCCATTGACTAAAAACGAAATAGAAAGTTTTGAGAAACGCGACTCGTTGAAAACCGTGGCTCCAAAGAGCAACATATTTACCTCATCCCAAAAACGGAGTGATTTCTTAACGCGATATTTCGGACCACTTTTCACCGGTAAGAAATGGACCAACCGCGATACCACTTTTCATGTTTCCTATCCGGGGATTATCAACCTAAAATCCTTTGGTTTTAATGCCGTTGATGGCTGGAAAGTTCATCAGGAGATTACTTTCAATAAAACAGGCCGGCCTGGCCATGCCTTCTGGTTTACTCCATGGGGAACCTGGGCGATTAACCGGAAAGCCGTTTTATGGGGTGGCAAGACTGCCCTGACTTACGCTCCCATGCACCGCGGTATAGCCAATCTCGATTTTGGACGAAAAACCAGTGACTTTAACAGCCTCTACGCTATCGATCCTTTTATCAACGCGGTAGCCTCGCTTTTTTTCAAAGAGAACTATGCCCGTTACTACGAAAACCGTTACATCGATTTTCGTAACCGGATTGATCTGGCCAATGGATTGGTTTTTTACGGCGGATTCAGCTGGAACGACCGGCGCCGCCTGGAAAACTCGACCAACTATTCCTTTTTCAGAACGGATGTTGACTACCTGAACAATCTTCCGCACAATCATGTGGTAACCGATGCAAATCTGAATAGCCAAATCAACACGGTGCTGAAATTGAAAATAGAATACACGCCGCGCTATTATTACCGGGTTAAAGATGGAGTGAAAAAGATGGCCCATTCCGATTTTCCAACATTCTGGTTCCAGTACAATAAAGGTATCAAAGGACTTTTCAACAGCACGGCCGATTTCGATTACCTGGAAGCAGGACTGAAGCAAGGGATTCGGATCAATTCAGCGACCAGCTTCACGTATGAAATAAGGGGGGGATGGTTTCCAAATCGAAAACAAATCCACTTCAGTGACTTCTCCCAAACTAACAGTCAGCCATCTCCTGTATTATTCAAGGAATTCAGGCATGGATTTTTCATTCCGGGGTATTACGAACTACGGACCGATAACCGGTTTATCGAAGGCCACGTTTCTTACAAAGCGCCATACATTCTACTGAAATACCTACCGGGAATCAGTAATACGCTGTGGCGTGAATTGGTTTGGGCTGGCTACTACTCCATGCCTAGTTACCCGCAGTACACCGAAATCGGTTATTCGTTAATCGAGGTACTATTTAATGGGAATATTGGTGTGTTTGCGGGATTTGACGACTGGCACTACAGCCGTGTAGGAATGAACCTGGTGATTCGCATTTATTAGTGTTTATATTCGATCGAAATTCGCATCTTTACCAGCCAAATTTTATCGCAATGGAATACACGAAAGTCAGTTGTTTTCTGGAACCTGATTCCGAAATAAACCGTGAAATATTAACTGCTCAAATGGGGGAACTGGGCTTCGACAGCTTTAGTGAAACAGACAAAACCGTTGAAGCCTTCATCCCGTCGTCTGCTTTTACAGAAGATGTATTACAAAGTGAAAGCCTGAAAGACAATCCACTATTCAAAGTACGGTTTCAGACGGAAGTTATTCCCGACCAAAACTGGAACGAAGTATGGGAAAAGAACTATTTTAAACCATTGCTGGTAGAAAACCGATGTCTTATCAGGGCACCGTTCCATACCGATACTCCGAAAGCCGAGTATGAAATTGTGATTGATCCACGGATGGCTTTCGGAACCGGAAATCATGAGACCACTTACCTGATGATTTCAGCCATCTTATCTCAGGATTTACAAGGCAAACAGGTTCTCGATATGGGTTGTGGAACCGGTATTCTCGGCATCTTGGCTTCCATGCGGGGAGCCGAAACGGTGAAAGCCATCGATATTGATGAATGGGCCTACAACAACACACTCGAAAATGCCGAAATCAATAACATTACCAACATCGATGTTTTTCTGGGCGATGCCAACTTTTTGGGGAAACATAAATTCGATGTGATTTACGCGAACATCCACCGGAATATTTTGCTTCAGGATTTGCCGATATATGCTTCCGTCATGTGCAAGGAGGCGGAAATTATCATGAGTGGATTCTATCTCGAAGATTTGCCAACCATTTCCGCGAAAGCGGAAGAAGTAGGATTAAAACCTGCCGGCTACCAGGAACGGAACAACTGGGTAGCGGCACGCTTCATTCGGTAAACGAACCGCGACGTCCCATTTCCACCACTTCCAAATCGAAAATGCGCGAACCATCGATTGAAAAGCGGATCAGGGTTCTGACTTGATGAAAGCCCTGCACGCCTGCTGCTCCGGGATTAATATGCAGCAACCCGAGCTTTTGATCATTCACCACTTTCAAAATATGGGAATGACCGGAGATGAATAATTTGGGTGGATTATGATAGATTTCCGGCGTAACATATCGTTCATACCTTCCGGGATAACCGCCAATATGCGTCATCCAAACATCCACTTCTTCGCACAAAAATCGTTGATGTAACGGATATTCCTGCCTGATTTTATCGCCATCGATATTTCCGTAAACTGCCCGCAGAGGCTTCAGGGCAGCCAATTGGTCAACCACTTCCAGGTTACCGATGTCGCCGGCGTGCCAAATTTCGTCGCATTCCGAAAGATAGTTGAGTATGGCATTGTCCATATATCCGTGCGTATCCGATAACAGGCCTATTCGCTTCATGAGAAAAATTTGTGCGTAAAGATAGTGCGAGATTTACGGCTTTGAAAATGAAGATGGCGTTATATCGGGGCCGGCGGTAAGTTGTTCTCCCTGATAGAATGCTACCACAAAAATGAATTTATCGACACCTTTATTGATGAGATAAGCCCGGTAGCGCATGGCATCTTCGAAGTTAAAAAAGCGGCCAACTGCATAGCGGTGAAATCCATCGCTGCGGCTAATATAAAACGGTCCCGGCACTTTTGTCCGCCGTTTTAATATCCGTGCATCCTTTACCGGTTTCCGTAAGGCACAAATCTGGATCCGGTAGACTATTCTATCTTCAAGATTTCCCGAAGCTCTCAGAGCAAATCCTTTTGTTGTTTCGCCCGGCGATGCTTGCGTTGTTGCATCTGAAGGGGAGGCGAAGGCAACACATATAACGATAAAGAGGATTAGCAAACGCATCAATTGGCTGCAAGCTTTGGTTTTCACTAATTTAACTTATTATTGAAATTTCAGCAAAATTCCATCAGGCAAATTATCAGGAGGTTAACTTTTTGACGAGCCGCTACCATTGCTCTCCGCCACCTATTGTGCACGAAACGAGGACAATTGGATACCCTTTTGTTCCGCCGGGGAAATTTTTTTCATGGTTGATATTGGAACATCCGTTCCGGAAAAAATAGCTGCCAGGTTGTTTCGCTATTACCTACCGGGAATAAACTACATTTTGTAGCTGCTTCCCGCAAGGCGTCAGCAACAAACTACATTTTGTAGTTGCTTCCCGTAACGAAAAGAGAACGAAATACAGATTGTAGTTACTTCCCGTAACGAAAAGAGAACGAAATACAGATCGTAGTTGTTCCCCGTAACGTAGAGAGAACGAACTACAGATTGTCGTTTTCTCATTCGTCCGGACAAGAACCATCTGCCGTTCGCAGAAGCTTCCCGCAAGGAAAAAAGGCACCGTCGCCAATGGCAATTACCTGCCGCGCTGTGACGGGAACAAACAGCCATTTGCTATTGCGCCATGCAAGATGACAACAATCTTCGCTAACACTTGAATTCTTCCCTGTTTTCTCTTATTATTGAGGGAAACAGCCGGGAAATATCCCGGTAGGATAAAAAGAATCTGTTCTCATCTAAAAAAAAGCCTATGAAACTCGTTGTTCTTGTCCGTCACGGAAAAGCCGAGCATACAGATGATCCAAAACCTGATTTCCGGCGCGATTTAACTACCAGGGGCGAAGTGGATGCCACCAAAATAGCGGAAGAAATAAAACCAATGCTCCCTCAACCACTCCATTTCATCTCGAGTTCGGCCAACAGGGCGCTGCAAACTGCGACCTTCTTTGCCTCGGTTTTGGATTATCCCGAAGATTCCATCCGGGAAGAGGAGGACCTCTATGATGGACTCACCACAACCGATTTTTTGGAAATGCTGGCAAAAACACCGGAAGATTCCGACTGTGTCCTGGTATTTGGCCATAATCCCACGCAAACGATACTGGCCGACCGGATGCTAAACCATTTCGACCGCATACTCCCCACTTCCGGAGCCGTTGCTATTCGTTTCGAGGTACAGGCATGGGCCGATATTGAACCACGCAGCGGAGAACTGGCTTTCTATAAATATCCGAAAATGTTTCGCTAAGTTTGTCGCAGAATAACAATTCCGCGTGATTATGCACCTTTTCTATACGCCCGATATAAAAGGGAATCAATATACCTTAGATGAAACCGAGTCGAAGCATTGCGTCAGGGTTCTTCGACTGAACAACGGCGATAAAATTCAGTTGGTTGATGGCAAAGGGAGCTTTTTCGAGGCAGTCATCAGCCACGCTCATCCCAAAGCCTGTCAGGTAGAAATTACTGATGCAAAACACGAAGTCGGCAAACGCAATTTCAGGCTGCATATCGCCATCGGTCCAACCAAAAGTATCGATCGGTTTGAATGGTTTCTGGAAAAATCAACCGAAATCGGAATCGATGAAATCACGCCGCTTTTGTGCCGCTATTCCGAACGGAAAAATATTAAGCCAGTCAGGCTCGAGAACATTATCACATCGGCCATGAAGCAATCGCTGAAAGCCTACCGCCCGGTTCTGAATGAAATGACCAGCTTCAAAGAGTTCATTTCGCAGAAATTCGACGGCGAGAAATACATCGCTCACCTTGAGCCAACGGAAAGAAAACTTTTCAGTCATATTATCCCGAAAGGGAAAAATGTGTTGATCCTTATCGGTCCCGAAGGTGACTTCTCACCCGAAGAAATTCAGCTAGCATTTGATAATGGTTTTCAACCGGTTTCGCTGGGCGAATCGAGATTACGAACCGAAACTGCCGGGGTGGTGGCCTGCCATACCGTTAACCTTATCAACGAGTTGAAATAGCGTTATGAAGTTGCAAAGGATATATCGGGATATTTTGTGGGCCATGGCTTTTATTATCATGACCTTCACCGCCAATGCGCAATCGAAAACTTCGGTTAAGATTGCTCTGTTGAAATATGGCGGCGGCGGTGACTGGTATGCCAATCCAACCTCGTTGGGTGATCTCATTCAGTATTGCAATAAAAATATTGGCACCAACATCGATCCGGAGCCTGCTACCGTTGATGTGGGAAGCCCGGAAATTTTCAATTACCCGTTCCTGGATATGACTGGTCACGGGAATGTTTTCTTTACTGATGCTGAAGTGAAGAACCTACGTAAATATCTCGAATCGGGCGGTTTTCTGCATGCCGATGACAACTATGGACTTGATAAATATATCAGAAGAGAAATGAAAAAGGTCTTCCCCGAAAGCAAATTGGTGGAATTACCCTTTACGCACCCCATATATCATCAGAAATACGATTTCCCAAACGGATTACCTAAGATTCACGAGCACGACGGGAAACCGCCTCAGGGATTTGGTATTTTCTATAAAGGAAGGCTGGTTTTCTTCTACACGTACGAGTGTGATTTAGGTGATGGGTGGGAAAATCCTGCAGTGCATCACGACCCGTGGTCACTTCGGGAAAAAGCTTTACAAATGGGCGCTAATATTATCTCCTACGTATTCGACCACCCATAAAAAAACCAGACCGTTTGGCCTGGCAGTAAATTTAAACAGTTGCTTCGATTGGCAAATGCTTAGATATTTTTTCTCGTACTTCTTCGATATAACCGATTCGTACTGTTTTGTCGCGGGTCGTCGCATTTCCGAATAACAAGTGCTCAACAGTCTCAATTCCACAAAATCCGAAAACACCAGAGCGAATAAAGTTTTTAATCGAATCGGTCATGCCACTGGCATCGGCGTGTTTCCTCGAATCTCCCATATTATTTACCACCAGGGCTTTTTTGCCTTCGAGCAGCTTTAACAATCCCTTTTCAGGATGATAATCAAATGCAAACCCGCGAGTAAAAACACGGTCGAAATAACCTTTCAAAATAGCAGGCATACTGCCCCACCAGACCGGATAAATCAGACTGACAAGATCGGCTTTTCGCAAATATTCCTGTTCGGTTAAAATCTCTTCCGGGTACTCACCTCTACGCGATTTCTCAAAATCGGCAGCATAATCAACCGGTTTAAAATGCATTTGGTACAAATCTCTCACAACCACGTCGTGGCCGTTTGCCCTGGTTTGCTCCTTCATCACTTCCAAATATGCGTGACTTAGTGAATCAGGATTGGGATGAGCATATATAATTAAATGATTCATTATGTGAACTATCGATTCTATTTTTATTTAATCTAATTAATCGACAAAAATAGCGATTGTAGCTCACCCATCCAAGTTGACAATGGAAAGGTAAATTTGAGTTAACACACAAGAAAGGCTGCAACCTCGCGGTGCAGCCTTCACTCTGAAAAAACTGTGCATAATGCAACTAAACCTAATTATGAACTATTTGCGTTGGAAATTTCTCGTTATTTAACTCCCCAGTATTCGTTCGAAGCCATCCAGTTCTCGACTGCCAGCGTATCGTCTTTTTCCTGGTTGTTTCCGGTCCAGTAGGCATCAGATGACATCCAGTTTTCAACGGTTAACGGGCTATCGGAAAAGTCTGCCTGTTCCTTCACGCCCCAGTAATTTTCATTACTCATCCAATCTTCCACTTCCAGTTGTTCGTCCTGTTCGTTTATTCTCCAGTAGCTATCGCTACTCATCCAGTTTTCTACTTTCAATTCGCTGTCGTTCAGTTCTTCGTTTACTAAGACCGCCATCTTTTCAACATTCGTACTGTTCATTGCATTTACCGGCGAAAGCATGGCTACAAAACCAGAGATTCCCTGTGCATTAGCGATGTTCATTACACTTACTGTCAGAACTATCATGAAGGTTACGATTACCTTTTTTGCTGAGTTTGTTGTTTGTGTTTTCATGACGTTATCTCCTATTTTTTTAATCTTTTGTTTTTTGTCCGTTTGACCAGCTTAAAACAGGAAATGTGCCAAAGATTGTATTTATCTGTATTAGTGATACTTATAAAACCATCTATTATTCTTCAGAATTGTGGAGGGTCAAAAAATTGAACGGTAAAGAACAAGATATGTTCGATTTCGTACACGCTAAGGAAAAGTAACATCAGGAATTACATTTTGGGCGGAATTAAGCGCAAGAGGAATAAAACATCACACTCTTAATCAATAAGCTACCCATTTTTCGAGCACAAAAAAAGGCAACCTGATATACAAGCTGCCTTTCATATAATAGCGGTTGTGATTATTTACCTTGCTCGAGCTCCAATGTTTTGGTAGTCGCGTCACAGACTTCAGTCGGGCCAAAATACTGGATCGGTCCGGGATAAACGTAGCTGGTTTCAACAGCCCATTGTTCACGGTTTTCAGCCAGTTTAAGGAACGGTGCTGCATCCAGCTCAACCAACGCCTTCTGAATAACCGGTTTCATATGACCGTGACGACGCTCCATGTTCATCATCATCGTAATCGGAACACCTCCGGCAATCCATTTATCTGCTGGTTTGGTGGTATTCCGGACAGAAGACATATAACCAGTTTTACCATTTCCAATCAATACCGAAGCCGTTGCTCCCAGTGAATAGCAGTAATCAGCATCGAAATTAGAAGGAGCGGCGCAACGACCTTCGTAACCGAAGAAGTGGTTCTGAGCAGAGAAACTACCTTTGTAAGTACCTTCTTCCGTCATCTCAGCCAAACGAACATCAACCATCTCAATCAATAACTTCTCGGTCTCGATTTTCGATACCTGTACGTTTCCGTGCGGATCGCGATCGAGCGTCAGCTGCTTGGCGATTCCTTCAGGAAGTGATGCAAATACCTTGGAAGAAGTTTCACTCAGCTTGCCAATAACATACGTGCGTTTTTCGGCATCGGTCACCAGTGCTTTGAATTCATTGGCTGACTGCTGACCTTCGGCAAGCAAATCATTCAATTCGGTAATCAAAGTCTTCATTTCCGGAATAAACTCAATCAATCCTTCCGGTACCAGTATAACACCAAAATTATGGTCATCTTCAGCACGACGTGCAATAACATTGGCTATATAGTCTACGATCTCGGCCAGCGTTTGCTCTTTTTCAGCTACTTCTTCCGAAATCAGGGTAACATTCGGCCGAGTTTGCAATGCACACTCCAATGCAATGTGTGACGCTGAACGTCCCATTAGTTTAATGAAGTGCCAGTATTTTTTTGCTGAGTTCGCATCACGCATGATGTTTCCGATGAGCTCGGAATATACCTTGATGGCTGTATCGAAACCAAATGAGGTTTCAATCATCTCATTTTTCAGGTCACCATCGATAGTTTTGGGACAACCGATAACCTGAATTCCGGTTTCTTTCTGCAGATAGTACTCAGCCAATACACATGCATTGGTGTTTGAGTCATCACCACCGATAACCACCAGAGCATTAATGTTTAACTCCTTGCATATCTCGACGCCTTTGTCGAACTGAGCTTCTTCTTCGAGCTTGGTGCGACCGGAACCGATAATGTCGAAACCACCGGTATTGCGATATTCGTCAATAATTTCGTCGGTCAATTCCATGTATTCGTGATCAACCAAACCACCGGGACCACCCAGAAAACCGTATAATTTGTTTTCGGGGTTCAGTTTTTTCAAACCGTCATAAATACCGGAAATAACATTGTGACCTCCGGGCGCCTGGCCACCGGAAAGAATTACACCGACATTCATTACCGGCAGAGAACCAGTATCAGCACCCTCTTCAAAGGTGATAAGCGGCATACCATAGGTATTCGGGAAGAGCTTCTGAATTTCTTCCTGATCGGCAACCGACTCGGTTTCTTTTCCTACGACCACTTTTACTGGTCCTTGTAAAGCTTTGGGTAACTTGGGAGCGTATTTTGATCGCTCAAATTGTAAAGCACTTATAGCCATCCTACTTGATTATTTAGTAACAGGTTAAAACTATCCAAAAAAGCAGCGTAAAATTAACGGATTATCGCTAGGGCACCAAAGTCTGAGCCGGATTTATAGGAAATTTAAAGTTTAGTTTTCATACAAAAACAAAACAAGAGGCCAGTTACGGACCTCTTGCTTAAAATCAGTTATTCGTGTCGTGAAAATCAGTTGGTAAAGAAATCGAAGACATTACCTAGTTTACTACTCGAAACAGCAAAAAATTCGGTGTAAGAACACCTGTTACAGGTGACCGAAGTAAATTTCCGGCCCTGTACATCAAAGATTTTTGACCAGAAACCGCCGGCTACTCTAATTTCGCCTACATCGTACGAACGGTTTCCACATTTCGGGCATACATATTTATTCCTGCTCATCACTTTTCTGATTATCGGTTATCGTTTTATCGTCCTTCTTTGCAGGACCTCTGCCTGCCTTTCGAAGTTCGTGGTGTAAAAGGTATTCAATTTGTGCGTTGGTGCTGCGAAATTCATCCGATGCCCATTTTTCCAACGCATCGTAAGTCTCCGGATCGATCCTGAGCACGAATGATTTTTTCTTAGCCATACAAATTTTTTAATACAACGAGCCTGCGTTCAGTACCGGCTGTGCTGCTTCATCCGAACACAAAACAACCATCAGGTTACTGACCATGCTTGCCTTTCGCTCGTCGTCCAATTCAATAATATCTTTATCTTTTAATTCATCCAATGCCAGCTTGACCATGCCAACGGCACCTTCCACAACTTTGGTACGTGCCGCGACAATCGCTGTAGCTTGTTGACGGCGCAACATGGCCCCGGCTATTTCCGAAGCATACGCCAAATAATTAATCCGGGCTTCCATTATTTCGATACCGGCAATCGAGAGTCGCTCAGTGAGTTCCTTCTCCAGCAATTCGTTAACCTCTTCGCCTCCGCCTCTTAATGTGATTTCAGCATCTTCATCTTCGAAGTTGTCATACGGATAATAACCGGCCAACTTCCGGATGGCGGCTTCACTTTGGATATCGACAAACTGCTCATAATTGTCAACTTCGAAGGCTGCTTTATATGTGTCGGATACTTTCCAAACAACAACGACCCCAATCATGACCGGATTACCAATCTTATCGTTCACTTTTATAGGGTCCGAATCAATGTTTCTTGCCCTTAGCGAGATCTTCTCTTTGGTTAAAAATGGATTCACCCACCAAAAACCATTCGCTTTGGCTGTTCCTTTGTAAGCTCCAAATAATACCAATACAGCACTCTCATTCGGTGCGATGATAAGGAAACCAGGGATTAAAAAGATGAATAAGACGATCCCAATTATTCCGGGAATCAGCATTCCTCTTGTGAAGGAAAAAACTGACAAAGCCAGTACGACCAAAACAAGGAACAGATAAAGATACCCTGACATGGGCTTAAATGATTTTTCCATGATTTTAAGATTTGATTTATGATATCATAAAGATATCACTTTTATTTCATTTTAATAATCATGAAAGCAAAAAAAAGTCCGCCGAAGCGGACTCATAAATCGTTTAAAGCGAGATTTAATTAAGGTTCAGTTCTACTTGTGTATCACCTGAACTTAAAACGGTGTATTGCTTAGCAAAGCTTAAGATATTGTCTACGGTTTCCTGTGATGGGCTGTACATACAAGATTCTTTCTTATTTTTAAGAGTTTCTTGTATCATTTCCATGTGCCCCTCAGCTTCCGCCATGTCCTTCGACTCGTTTAAATCTGTTTCAAGAAGGAAATCAAAATAAAGAGTAAAAATATGGTTCATAGGCAAATTATGAGAATTTAATATTATGATTGCTTTGATTTTAAAACGAAAGGGGATGACATTTTATTGTCATCCCCTTTTATTTTTTTCTTCTTTTTTTTCAATTACTATGACAGTGTCAAATTCAATTGACGCTCTTCAATCAGTTTTCTCAGGTTAATTAAAGCGTAGCGCATCCTTCCGAGTGCCGTGTTAATCGACACTCCACTGTGCTCCGCGATTTCTCTGAAACTGAATCCGAGATAGTGACGCATGATAACAACCTGCCGCTGATCGTCAGGCAATTCGTCAATTAAATGACGGACTTCGCGAAAAATTTGTTCGCTGACCAGGTTGTCCTCAATGTTCATGTCGGAGAATTTCGGGCTGTTGAAAATGTCCACTTCTGTCTCATCATTCGATACCGTACTCAGGTGCTTCTCTTTCCTGAAGTGATCGATAATCAAATTGTGAGCAATGCGGATAGCCCAGGATACGAACTTACCGTTTTCGGTATACCGTCCTTTTTTCAGCGATTGAATAACTTTGATGAAAGTGTCCTGGAAGATGTCTTCAGCAACCGCATGATTTTTCACGATCATAAAAATGTACGTGTAAATCCGGTTCTTGTGACGTGTAATCAGGATTTCGAGACATTCGTGTTCGCCATCTACAAATTTTTGAACGAGCGCATAGTCGTCCAAGTGCTTAATTTCTACCATAATACTATAGGGTTGGTTCTCAAGGTAGAAATATTTCGATAGGCGTGTCTCCTTTTTTAAAGTGGTTAATGACTAATTGTTAACTTTGCAGACATCAAATATATATTATTTTTTTACAAATATTAACATTCCGCAAAAAAAATTCATTTTTTTTCATTCCAATGCTCTCAGAACCTACTGAATACATCGAAATAAAAGGCGCTCGCGTCCATAATTTAAAGAACATTGATCTGAAAATTCCCCGTAGCCGATTCATTGTCATCACCGGACTTTCCGGTTCCGGGAAGTCTTCTCTGGCATTCGATACGCTTTATGCCGAAGGACAAAGAAGGTACGTGGAGAGTCTTTCAAGCTATGCACGTCAATTTCTTGGCCGTATCGACAAACCCGAAGTTGATTACATTAAAGGAATACCACCAGCTATTGCCATTGAACAGAAAGTAAATACGAGAAACCCAAGATCGACGGTAGGAACCTCTACGGAGATATACGATTATTTGAAGTTGCTTTTTGCCCGTGTGGGAAAAACAATTTCTCCCGTTTCAGGGAAAGAAGTTTCACGATATCAGGTAACCGATGTAGTCGATTTTATTTTATCACACCCGGAAAAAACGCGTGTACTTGTTTTATCGCCGCTCCATGTAAAAAAGGATCGCTCGCTTGAAACAGAAGCAGATTTGCTGCGGCAACAGGGATTTACCCGCCTCGAAATTGATGGTGAAATTCATCGGATAGATGATCTGCTCGCCGATTCTACGAAACTCAAGACCAAAAGTGATGTTCATATCGTGATTGACAGGATTGCTGTTTCGCGAGATGAAGATACACAGAGCCGTGCCGCAGATTCTGTTCAAACAGCCTTTTACGAAGGAAAAGGGGAATGTGTCATCAAGGTGATGGGCGATGAAATCATAACCGAGCACTTTTCTAACCGGTTCGAAGCAGATGGGATCGAGTTCGAAGAGCCAACTATGCACATGTTCAGTTTCAACAATCCCATTGGTGCTTGTCCAACCTGCGAAGGCTACGGTAAAATTATCGGCATAGACGAAGATTTGGTGATTCCGAACAAATCGTTATCCATTTATAACGATGCCATCGCCTGTTGGAAAGGTGAGAAAATGAGTGAATGGAAAGAGCAATTGCTATTCAATGCCGAAAAATTCGACTTCCCAATTCATAAGCCTTATTACGAATTAACCGAAGAGCAACGACACCTGCTTTGGACCGGAAACCGACATTTTCATGGACTGAACCGTTTTTTTAAATATCTTGAAGAAAAAGCCTACAAAATCCAGTACCGGGTCATGTTATCACGCTACCGCGGAAAAACAATTTGCCCGGATTGTCGCGGAAGCAGACTAAAAAAGGAAGCAGCTTATGTAAAAGTGGTTGGGAAATCCATCCAGGAGTTGGTCGTAACACCCGCCAATGAGCTGAGAAAATATTTTGCCGACATTCAACTGACTGAGCACGAACAGAAAATTGCCGGCCGGTTACTTACTGAAATCAACAACCGTTTAGATTTTCTTTGCGATGTCGGTCTGGGATATCTCACGTTGAACCGATTGTCTTCGACACTTTCCGGTGGCGAATCGCAACGAATTAATCTGGCAACCTCGCTGGGTAGCAGTCTGGTCGGTTCGATGTATATTCTGGATGAACCCTCTATCGGATTGCATTCGCGTGATACCAGCCGTCTCATCAATGTTCTAAGAAAACTTCAGGATCTTGGTAATTCGGTGATTGTAGTAGAGCACGACGAGGAAATTATTCGTTCGGCTGACGAAGTCATTGACATTGGTCCGTTGGCCGGAATGCACGGAGGAGAGATTGTATTCCAGGGAAACCACAAAAAACTGGCAAAAGAAGGGACCAGTCTTACGGCCAAATACCTAACCGGAGAAGAAGAAATTCCTATTCCTGCTAAGCGCCGTTCGTGGAATAATTTCATCGAAATAACCGGTGCCCGCGAAAATAACCTGAAAAGCATCGATGTGAAATTTCCGTTGAATACCATGACCGTTGTGACCGGCGTTAGTGGTTCGGGAAAATCATCTTTGGTAAAAAATATTCTATACCCCGCCCTGGTCAAATATTACGGTGGGTATGGTGAAAGAACAGGAGCGCACCAAAAGGTAGATGGCGACATGCATTTGTTGACCGGAATTGAATTTGTCGATCAGAATCCTATCGGGAAATCGTCCCGTTCTAATCCGGTGACCTACCTGAAGGCTTACGACGAAATCAGGAAACTCTTCGCCGACCAGCAGGCTTCCAAAATAAATGGATTCAAAGCCTCGCACTTCTCTTTTAACATCGACGGCGGCCGATGTGAAGAATGCCAGGGCGAAGGTGTTATTAAGGTGGAAATGCAGTTCATGGCCGACATTTCGCTAACCTGTGAAAGTTGCGGAGGAAAGCGTTTCAAACAGGACATTCTGGAAGTTCGCTACCGCGAGAAAAACATCTACGATATCCTTGAAATGACCGTCAACCAGGCGGTCGACTTTTTTAGCGAAAAGGCTAAAACCACCGAAAAACGCATTGTGAAGAAGCTAATCCCGCTTCAGGATGTTGGACTCGGCTACCTGAAACTAGGGCAATCTTCCAGTACCTTATCCGGAGGTGAAAGTCAGCGAATCAAACTGGCTTCATTCCTGGCAAAGGAAAAAGATACGCCTACCCTTTTTGTATTTGATGAACCCACTACCGGGCTCCATTTTCACGATATCCGCAAGTTACTTGATGCTTTCAATGCGCTGATATTAAGAGGACACAGCATTATTATTATCGAGCACAACCTGGATGTCATTAAATCGGCTGATTGGATCATCGATTTGGGACCGGAAGGTGGAGACAAAGGCGGAAAGATTATTTTTGAAGGAACTCCCGAAAAATTAATTGGCTGCAAAGAATCGTATACCGGCCAATATTTGAAGCCGAAACTTCATTTGAAGTAACAAAATAGACAACCGGTCAGTGAGCAACTTCATTGACCGGTTTTTTCTTTTCCTCTTGCTGCTGCTGAAGCTTATTCAAATGTTTCACTTCCCGCAAGGTGACAAACAGCACGATACAAGCTGACACAAAATCGGAAACCGGACCAGCCATCCAGACGCCAGTTAATGCAAAAAATTGAGGTAAAATGAAGAGTAAAGGCGTGAGTACAATAACCTGCCGCAATAAAGTAAGGAACATAGCTATGCCAGCTTTACCAATACTTTGGAAATAGCTGGAAACAATTACCTGGTAACCAACCACCGGAAGCATCAGTGTGAAGATGCGCAGTCCCTTTACACCAATATTGAAAAGTTCTTCGTTCTCGTTGTTAAACAACCGAACGATTTCACCCGGGAAAACCTGAACGACAACGAAAGATACTACTGCAATCCATGTGGCTGCCTTCATTGCCAGGAACCACGCCTCTTTCACCCGGTGAAAGTTCCTTGCCCCGTAGTTAAAACCAACGATGGGTTGCAGGGCCATGTTAATGGCAATCATCGACATAATAATCATAATGACCACAGAATTGATGATTCCCATTGCGCCCACTGCCACATCCGAACCGAACCGAATCAATTGTGTATTGAAAGTAGCCTGAACTAAACTGGCGGCCAATTGCATGGCAAACGGTGCCATCCCGATAGACAAAATCCGAAAAATAATGATTGGTTCCAGTTTCAGATTCAAAAGGTGAAACTTAACAATAGATTTTGAGCTCGTAAAATGACGAAGGACCCAAAAGGTCAATAAAGCTTGCGATATAACGGTAGCAATTGCTGCTCCCTGCACGCCCATCTTCAAAACGAAAATAAAAATCGGATCAAGCACTAAGTTGGTTCCGGCGCTCAGAAGCATGGAATGCATTGCAATTTTCGCATTTCCTTCGGATCGGATAATATTGTTCAATGAAAAGCCGACCACCTGAAAGATGGTACCCAACAGAATGATATTCAAATAATCGTTGGCATAACCGATGGTTTCGCCGGTTGCCCCAAATAAATGCAGCAATGGATTCTTCACAATGAAACCAACCACCGTAACCAGTATCGACACGATGACCATCAGTGAAAGGCCATTTCCAAGCACTTTTTCTGCCTGACGATAGTCTTTCTTCCCCAGATTAATGGAAATCCGGACACCTGCTCCTACGCCAATGAGCATGCCGAAAGCAGCCACCAAAATCATGATGGGAAAAATGACCGATAGTCCGGAAAGTGCCAAAGCGCCTACTCCCCGCCCGATAAAAACCCGATCGACAATATTGTACAAAGCATTCATCATCACACCAATGAATGCCGGCACAAAGTATTGCCACATCAGACGGCCAACTTTTTGTTGTTCAAGATCTCTGGTTGCTTTTTCGAGCATTGGTTTAATTGCAGGTTTTAGTTTGATTTCGAATTACGACCAATTTTGAAAGCGCAAATTTAGGGATTATATCCAGTAAATACGGTTATTGAATTTTCTCTTTCAATTCAACACCTGTTTCCACCTTTTGTAAAAGTTATATCTTTGTCGACGAAGAAGAGATGACAATCATGGAAAAAGATCCACAGAAAAAAAAGATATTGACTAATCTGCAATCAGAAGACTCATTAATGGTTATTGAGACGATTAAGGAGTTGAGAGAAACCGGTAACAGTAGTTATATTCCGGTGCTGATTGAATTACTTCATTCCACCGATAACCCGGAGATTAGACAAAAGATTATCCGGTTATTGGCTGAATTGAAATACAGTGATGCCATCCCACGTATTGTGGAAGCCATCCAGGATAAGAAATACGCCTCCGAATTAAAAGAATTGGTATCCGTTTGCTGGGAAAACGGGCTTGATTTCAGTCAGTACCTGTCGCTTTTCGTCGACCTGGTTATCGAGTCGGAATTCATGGTTGCTTTCGAAGCTTTTACCGTTATTGAAAACATGGTCGGTAAAATTGACGATTCATACAAAAACGAACAGGTAGAGAAAATAAAGGCGGCTAAGGAAAATGCAACTACAGAAAAGATGTCGCTGCTGGAGGATCTGGAAAGAATTATTCCGGAAATACCGGAACAAAAAGAACAACAATTCTAAGAAAAGAAAAACATCAAAATAAAAAGAAGCTGCCCGAATTGGACAGCTTCTTTTGTTTTATGTTCGATGACAATTATTCATTTATATTGTTGGAGAAATACTTCATGAACTGAGCCCGCTCGTAGAGTACCGGGTTTGGCAGGTTGGAATAACTCAACCGTCCGCGGAATTCGTCCAGACTCTTGAAATTCCATTTTTTCATGAATTGTTCCAGGTAGTCCACCATCTCTTTCACTACCGGAATACCGTTTACATACATAGTCGAACAAACCTGTCCCACCGTAGCTCCGGCCAATAACTGTTTCACAAGGCCTTCACCATCATGAATACCGGTTGATGCAGCGATATCGATTCGTTTCAGGGTACCGGAAATAATTCCAACCCAACGAAGTGATTGCCGTATATCAGCTGGTGTACTGAATATCTCTGCGGCAGATATAGCCAGTTTATCCAGGTTGATATCCGGCTCGTAAAAACGATTAAACATCACTACACCGGCTGCACCATGAGCATATAACCGATCGACCATGCTCACCAGATTGGAGAACTGTGGCCCGATTTTCATAGCTATCGGAATATTGACCACCTTTTTGACTTCAGTCAAAATTTCGAGGTAACGCTCTTCAATCTCTTCCGATTTTACTTTGCGGTCGGTCGGGACGATAAAAGCATTAATCTCCAATGCATCGGCACCGGCCTTTTCAATCTCGCGGGCAAAACCGATCCATTCATTCCCGGAAACGCAGTTAATGCTGGCAATAATCGGGATAGTAGTTGCCTCTTTCGCTGCTTTTACCAGCTCGATATAATGATTCAGCGTATTGTCATGCAAATAAGTACGGATATAATCCTCCGCCTCAGGATAAGCTGTATTCTGCAAATCCTTGCTAAGCAAGACGTTTACTTCGTTATTAATTTGCTCCTCAAATAAAGACTTCAGGACTACAGCTCCCACACCATTTTTTTCCATTTCAACTATTTTCTCAACGGAATTGGTGAGCCCCGAACTTCCGGCTACCAAAGGATTCTTAAGGTTTAGCCCTAAATAGGTTGTTGTAAGATTTGCCATTCGGAAAATTTTTATAAATCGATTTTTTGGTTTAAAATTCAGTTATTCTGGTAATTTCGTTCGCCGAAAATATTGCTTCCAATGCGCACCATGGTACTCCCCTCTTCAACGGCTAATTTATAATCGCCCGACATTCCCATCGAAATTTCACTGAAATTTGGTGCATCACTGAAATACGTTTCTTTCAGTTGGCCAAAGATAGTCGAAAGGCTTTTAAATTCTCTTCGAACCTGATCTATAACATCAGTAAAAGTAGCCATTCCCATCACGCCATCAATCCTCACAAATTGTAGATTTTTAAACTCCTGTGAGTTTAACATCTCCTCGGCTTCTTCCAGGCTCAACCCGAATTTAGTTTGTTCTTCAGCAATGTGAAACTGCAGCAGGACACGAAGGACACGCTCCTGTTTTCGTCCTTCCTTATCGATGGCTTTCAATAACCTGAAGCTGTCGACACCATGAATTAGCGAAACGAAAGGCGCAATATATTTGACTTTGTTACGCTGCAGATGCCCTATCATATGCCACTCAATATCTTTGGGAAGTGATTCGTATTTTCCGACGAGTTCCTGTACTTTGTTCTCTCCAAATATCCGTTGTCCCGTCTGGTACGCCTCCATAATATCCTCGTTCGGTTTAGTCTTGGAAACAGCGACCAGTTTGACATTCTCCGGTAATGAATTTCGAATTTCAGTCAGATGCCCAGCAATACTCATGCAAACAAATTTTTCATCCAAAGTAAGAAAAAATTATCGTCCCTTTGGGGATATCTTCCCGAAATCCGCCGGTTACGTTGCCTGTATGGTTTAACCATAATTGAGGTGTACATTTTTTTTTAACTTTACCACACCCAAATCGGGCATAATTTAAAAGCCGCAGGCAATTTATGAAAAAGCTGATTCTCCTGATTATAAGTGCCTTTTTTGCACTTCAACTTCAGGCTCAACCCAATAATTACCCAAATGAAATTTACCTTGGTGTAAAAGGTGGTTCCACCTTTTCGCATGTCCGCTTTCATCCTACCGTGAAACAGGTTATGTTGGAGGGGTATTCCGGTGGAATTGTGTTTCGGGATATCTCAGAACCTCATGTTGGTCTTCAGGTCGAGCTAAATTATTCGCAGCGCGGATGGAAAGAGCATACCGATGCGGGTGTGGACTACGAACGACAGCTTGATTATTTTGTATTACCCATAATGACGCATGTGAACATTGGCAACAAAGGTTTTCGATTCTTTATTAATCTCGGCCCATCGGTTTCCTATTTATATACCGATAAAGAGATATTCACCCCCGCTGCCGATGCAACTTATACGCCGAATGATTACTACGGAAAACCCGTCGATACCGGTTTCGATTTTCAATTTGTCGGTGCTGCCGGATTCGAATGGAGATTTAAGAATGGCAACGGATTGATGCTCGACAGCCGGCTGTATTACAGTTTGCCCAGTTTATTCGACCCGAAAAAATCGACCTACGATTCATCGCAATTGCAAACTATTGAAGTTACCATGGCTTACCTCTTCCGATTAAACAAGAAAAAGAAGGATTAAAAATCATATAAAAAAAAAGGTGGCCAAAATGGTCACCTTTTTTTTTATATGATATGTTTTTTGTTTCGTTTAATCCAGCTCGTGAATCACCAAACCTGAACGCAACTTCGGCTCAAACCAGGTAGTTTTCGGAGGCATGATATTTCCGGTATCGGCTATGTCAATCAACTGCTGCATCGAAACCGGATAAAGGGCAAATGCCGCTTTCATTTCACCCGAATCTACACGGCGTTTCAGCTCGCCTAATCCGCGAATTCCGCCAACAAAATCGATACGTTTGTCAGTACGCAGATCTTTAATTCCCAGATTTTTGTCGAGTACCAGGTTTGACAGAATGGTCACATCCAGCACACCAATCGGATCGTTGTCATCATAACGTCCCGAACGGGCTACTAACTTGTACCATTTTCCACCTAAATACATGCTGAAGGTATGTAGTGCGGCCGGTTTGAAAATTTCGGTTCCCATTTCGGTAACCTCGAAATCTTCTTCCAGTTTCGCCAGCAACTCGGCTTCTGTCAATCCATTCAGATCTTTTACAACCCGATTGTAGTCGATAATCTGAAGCTGATTGTCGGGGAAATGAACCGCCAAAAAGTAGTTGTACTCTTCGTTACCGGTATGATTGGGATTATTCTGACGCTTCTCGTTTCCAACCAGTGCCGCAGCTGCAGTCCGGTGATGGCCGTCAGCTACATAAGTTGCCGGAATTTTGGCGAAAAGCTCTACAATCCGGTTGATGGTTGCTTCATCATCGATAACCCAGAAGTGGTGACCAAATCCGTCTTCTGCCACAAAATCATATACCGGCTCGGTCTCTTTGACAATCTTTGCCACGATATCATCTAATTCCTGAACGGCAGGAAACGTAAAAAATACCGGTTCCACGTTGGCATTGGTATTGCGAACGTGCTTCATCCGGTCTTCCTCTTTATCTTTCCGTGTAAGCTCGTGCTTTTTGATGACACCATTCATATAATCATCAACCGAGGCGGCACCAACGATTCCATACTGAGTACGGCCGTTCATGGTTTGAGCATAGATATACAACTTCTCCTGCTCATCCTGCACCAGCCAACCTTTTTCCCTGAACAGGTTGAAATTTTCAACAGCCTTATCGTAAACAGGCTCCGAATGTTCATCGGTTCCTGACGGGAAATCGATTTCAGGTTTAATGATGTGTAACAGCGATTGCGGATTACCATCGGCTTCCTTGCGGGCTTCCTCTGAATTCAACACATCGTATGGGCGGGAGGCTACTTTTTGAGCCAGCTCCCGGGGTGGACGCAGTCCTTTAAAAGGTTTTAAAACAGCCATATCTCTTTATATTCAAACTATTATTTATCCCTCTTAGATGCAACAATCGTCAGTTTACCTGAAAAGTTGTATCTCCTTTTTGAAAAAATGCCACAATCTGCGATGCAGCTGCTGTGCCGGCGTTAATGTTCGCTTCAGCTGTCTGGGCTCCCATTTTTTTGGTAGTGAAAACTACCCTTCCCGGGAAGCGCTTCTCCAGTATTTCCCGATTGTTAGGGGCCACATCGGCAGCATAACGAAAATCTTCTCTTTCCTCAAGAACTTTCTCCAAATCAGCCTCGTTGATAATCTCTTTCCGGGCAGTATTGACCAGAATAGGGCATTTCGGCATCATCATCATCAATTCCCGGTTGATAATTCCCCGGGTATCATGATTGCTTGGAATATTCAGCGAGATAATTCGGGAAGAAGAAAACAAAACTGTAGGACCATCCGCATAACGAATACCTGCTTCGGCCGCCAGTTCCTCATCCAGTGTCGGGCTGCATCCCATGACATCCATATCAAAACCTTTGGCGATGCGGGCCAGATGCATTCCAATGTTCCCGTACCCCATAATGCCAAACGTTTTGCCAAACAACTCGGTTCCGGCAGTTCCGTTAAATCCGTTTCGAACCAGATGCAGCAGCAAACCGAATGTCAATTCGGCAACAGCGTTTGAATTTTGTCCGGGCGTATTCATAACAACAATGCCCTTTTTGCTCGCCGCATCAATATCGACATTATCATAACCGGCTCCGGCACGAACCACAATCTCCAATTCGGAAGCAGCATTCAACACCTCTGCATCACACTGGTCACTTCTGACAATCAAAGCGTGCACATCGGCCACTGCCGCTAAAAGCTCTGCCTTATCCGAATATTTTTCTAACAACCGCAATTCATACCCCGCCGCTTCAACAACATCTCTCATGTGGTCAATCGCCTCACTGGCAAAAGGTTTAACGGTTGCAACCAATACTTTTTTCATGTTTGAGTCAGTTTTTTGTAATCACACGAAAAAGGTACGGCTACCGCCTGAGGGAATCAATGATTGAAATCAATGATTCAGATCACGAAAAAGGCGTGAAAGAATCACGCCCTTTTCGGTTATTTCATTAATGTTTCGCTTCAAATTCCTTCATCGCCTCAACCAATACTCCCACGCTTTCGATCGGCATGGCATTGTAAATCGAAGCTCTGAATCCACCAACACTTCGGTGACCTTTGATACCAACAATATCGTGTGCAGCTGCAATTTCAAGGAATTCCTTCTCAAATTCCTCGTATCCCGATGCCATTACAAACGTTACATTCATCCGTGAACGATCTTCCGGATTCGGAATATTCGGAACAAACATCTTGTTGCGATCCAATTCGTCGTAAAGCAACTTGGCTTTCGCAATGTTTTTCTTTTCCATTTCCTTGATGCCACCATTCTCTTTCAGCCAACGGAGTGTCATCAATGCAGCAAATACCGGTACGGTCGGAGGTGTGTTGAACATCGATTCCTTATCGATATGCGTACGATAATCAATCATGGTAGGAATCGGACGATCAACTTTACCCAAAATGTCTTTCTTAATAATGACCAGGGTCACTCCCGACGGAGCCAGGTTCTTCTGTGCACCAGCATAAATAACATCATATTTCTTGATGTCAATCGGACGGCTGAAGATGTCAGATGACATATCGGCAACGATACGAGCCGGAACATCGAGGTCTTCCAGTATTTCGGTGCCGAAAATGGTGTTATTGGTAGTAATATGGAAATAATCGACATCCGCCGGAACTTCGTATCCACGCGGGATGTAGTTGAAATTCTTATCTTTTGACGATGCTATTTCAATAACCTCTCCGTAAAGTTTTGCTTCTTTAATCGCTTTGGAAGCCCAGGTACCCGTATTCAGGTAAGCTGCTTTTGTTTTCATCAGGTTGAATGGAACCATATAAAACTGTGTGCTGGCTCCTCCCTGAAGAAACAGAACTTCGTAATCAGCAGGTACCTCCAAAAGTTCTTTTACGAGGTCCCTTGCTTCATCCATTACGGCAACAAATTCTTTGCTCCGGTGCGAAACTTCCATTACCGATAATCCGGTTCCGGCAAAATTCATAACGGCTTCGGCAGTCCGTTCCTTTGTGAATTCGGGCAGGATAGAAGGTCCTGCATAAAAATTATGCGTTTTCATAGTAGAGGAATATTGAATTGTATTTAGACAACTAAAATTTGAGAACAGTCATTCAAGTTAATGTAACCTTTTCCCTGTCTTAAAATCGAATAACCTTTCAGTTTTTCAACTGATTAAAAAGTTTACAAACAGTATATTTCAGGTCACTTTTATTAAAGACTGTAAAATTATAACAAATATGAATTTCCTGACAATTATCAGGATAAATGATCTTAAAATTTACAGTATTTTAAACCATTCAATTTAAATAAATGGCAATTTGACCACTTTTGCTTTCAATTTCTTATTTCGTACGCGGATGTATATTTCCGTTCCCAATTTGGTATAACCAGTTTTCAGGTAGCCCATGCCAATTCCGATGCCACGAACCGGTGACATACTTCCGGAAGTCACTTCACCAATTACTTCGTCATTCTCATTCACTATTTCGTAACCATGTCTGGGAATGCCACGGTCAATCATTTCAAAACCACGCAAACGGCGGGTTACGCCTTCTTCTTTCTGGCGGGCCAGTACATCCTTATCGATGAAATCTTTCTCGTCGGTGAATTTTGTAATCCAACCCAGGCCGGCTTCGATCGGTGATGTGGTATCGTCGATATCGTTTCCGTACAAGCAATATCCCATTTCCAGACGAAGCGTGTCGCGTGCCCCCAGGCCAATGGGTTTGATACCTTCTTCTTTACCAGCATCGAAAATAGCGCTCCAGATAGCTTCAGCATCCTTGTTATTGAAATAAAGCTCAAAGCCTCCTGCCCCAGTATACCCGGTTGCCGAAATAATCACATCAGGAACTCCGGCAAATTCGCCTACCGTGAAAGTGTAAAATTTGATGGATGATAAATCGACTTTTGTCAGTTTCTGAAGAATACCGGTTGCTTTCGGTCCCTGAATAGCCAATTGGCTAATTTCGTCGGAAGCATTCAGCATCTCTGCCTCTTCCGTGTTTTGGCTAACCAGCCACTGCCAGTCTTTTTCAATATTGGCAGCGTTAACCACCAACAGGTATTTCTCCGGCTCGAAACAATAAACAATTAAATCGTCCACGATGCCGCCTTTCCCGTTAGGTAAGCAAGAGTACTGTGCCTGTCCGGGTGCTAACTTGGACGCATCGTTGGAAGTTACCTTCTGAATAAAGGCCAAAGCATGCGGACCCGTTACCCAAAACTCTCCCATGTGCGACACATCAAAAACACCAACACCATTGCGCACGGTCATGTGCTCATCCTTAATTCCGGAATATTCGATTGGCATTTCGAAACCAGCAAACTCAACTATTTTAGCCCCGTTGCTGTTATGAATGTCGAAAAATGCGGTTCTTTTCATTTCGCTGCTATTTTACATTTGCCCGAAGAAACGATGGAAAGAACTTATTTTGTGAACCTTGCATCGCACTTCTATTTTTGTTTTTACAATATCATTTTGCTGTGATGTAGACAAAGCTAAGCATTTTTCCTGCCGGGAAAGCTGAAAATTATCAACTTGACATAAGGTTCTTTTGATTGTATATTTGATTTTGTAATTTACATGTGGTAGAATATTCCCCTAAAAGAGAAAACATGGCATATACAGACCTGAATTACCTGCGCAATGTGACGGGTGGCGAATCCGAAATTATACGTGAAATGATTGAATTGTTCATCAGCCAGATTCCGGAGTTTTCGGAAAACATGAATAACTTTTTGGCTGAAAAGAAATTTCTTGAACTGGGGAAAGAGGCCCACAAAGCCAAATCATCTGTTTTGGTTGTCGGAATGGAACAACTGGCAAAGGATCTGAAAACGCTCCAACTTCTTACGCTAGACGGCAAAGGCGAAGAAACTTACGCCGATTACGTAAAGGAGTTCGACAAGCAATGTAACGCCGCTGTCGATGAATTAAAACTGGAACTGGAAAAACTCTGAAAAAACGTTATGGATGAGCCGGCGTCATGTGTAGTACATCGTCGGCAAAATGCCATGTAGCTTTTTCAACCTGCGGAACAGCTCCGGAAGTAAGTTTACATGCGATGGTGTGTACGCCTGCTTCCGGAAATGCTTTTTTAACCTTCTCACCGGATGGTGTCCCGATTTCGGAAAACATTTTCAATTCAGCACCCACATCGACGGTTGGATCCTGGTGCTCTTCGTCTTTGTAATAGTAGCCCAGAAAGACCGGACATTTCACTTTCTCAAATACCTGTTTTTTCATCCCGGCATCGAGTAGTTGTTGCAAATAAACAGTTGCTTCAGCGCGATAACGAGTATACCAGTATTGCCCGATTTTGCTGTTCGGATCATCTCCGGTAATCCGGTATTTTCCTCCGTAAACCAAACGGGCTATCTGCAGGCCCCAGGGTTTTGACAGAATGAATCCGGCTGATTTCTGCCGAATTTTAATATTTGGCGAATAGAGAATCAAGCCATCGATCATTTGTGGAAAACGGGCATCCAACATCAAGCTTAACGTTCCTCCGGTTGACGTACTCATGATAATCACTTTCTTCCCCAGTCGACTGGCAATCATCAATGCCTTCTTTGCCGATTCATATAAATTATCGGGCGTCATGTCCAGCAATGGCTCGTCGGTTACCAGGCCATGTCCAGCCAGGCGCGCAAAATAGGCATTGCAGCCATATCGCCTGGCAAAGTCGGCATTAACCGGATAACCTTCGTAGTAACTGGCTGAAAATCCCGGAAGATACAGTAGTACATATTCCGTTTTTTGATGAATTGAATCGTTTGCCCAGATAATGCGAGCTTCATTGTCTGGCTTTGTCTTCACCGACGATTCCATTTTATTGACATACCAGGCAACAGAATCCAGCGAAACCGGAACCGTTGGCAAGGTATTATCCAATACCGGTTTCGGCATCACCGGCCCCAGCAAATACACAATCGCCAGAACGGCGATAACCACAAACGGAATGTACCTTCTTTTCATCTTCTGAAATTTCTTATTTCAACAGCTATGTTAATCAAATGCCCTACTGTCTGATAAAATTTAATTGCCTGAATTATCTCGTTTCACTCTCATCGTAGCTTATCCTCTATAAACAAGCATTATACCTTCGCCCCATAACATTGTCAAATAACGTAACCAGGGGGTCGTATAACCCCGCTACCCCGTCAAGTGACCCCATTTACCCCGTCACATGACCCCGTTTACCCCGTCAGGTAACCCCGTCGACGGAGTAATTTACTGCGTGCACGCGATGAATTACCCCGACAAAGGGGTCGTTCTACGCGTTGACGGGGTCTTTTACTGCGTGAATGGGGTTATGGTACCCCGCCGACGGGGTACATAACCGCGTTGACGGGGTAATTTATCGCGACAACGAGGTCCAGTCACTGCTTCACCGGAGTATTTCTCCGCACCGGCCTGGTTATAAATCCCGCCGAGGAAGTAATTTACTATGCCGGTCCGATAAACAATCCCGGTATCACGTGTAAAACGAAAGTATAACCAGCCTCGTTACTATTCCGGACTGACGTCTGCTCCACCGGAGTTCAATTCGTCAAACCGGATAACGGCTGTACGTTCCCTACCGTTCATCAAAATTTCCAACTCATTTTCAAATCGTACGTGTTTGACAAATTTACTTTCCCAAACCACTTCCTGCTTTTTCAGAATATCAAGATTCAAAAAGTTCTCCTTCGTTTTATGAGGAACAGAGAAATAGCCCACATTCATTGAGGTGACATTATGGAAGAAATGCGAGCCCAATGATGCATCCAATGGGAAATCGGGCAATCCCATTTCAATAATCACCCGTGCATTGTTGATGTTTGCCCAGATAACCGGGATACCCGTAAACGGATCACGCGTTCCCCAGCGACCGGGACCAATCAACACAAACTTTCGTCCTTCTTTTCCCAGCCGATTGTTTACTTCCACTATTTCCCTGGCAATAGCTCGTGTTTCCGTCCGGTCAAAAGTATCAGTGTCCACGTAAACCACGTCTCGTATGCCTTCGAGTCGCCCGTGTCCCATTCCCCGATGGGAGATCATCAACGTGTTTTTGTCATCCATTGCTCCCAAATCAATGTTTATCTCCTCTTCCTGCCGGATAAGTGGCTTAATCTGCAGCAAATAAAAAGTAGGCAAACCATATTCGCCGTTCTCCAACTCCAGAGAATACTCGAGTTCGACAGGCGAACCCATCGCTTGTTTGAAAAGATTCAGTAACAACTGCAACGTATCCGATAGCGGAAGGTGATCGTATTTCAGAATATTGGCAAAATCAATCACCCGCGGTCCTTTTTGATCGATTCCCGGAATCAGGTAATCATTCTCCACATCATACGTCGAGGCACAATGAGGTAATACACCGTCTTTTTCCGCTTCAACCATCCGATATTGCGTAATCGCAGCGTCTTCACCATCCCGCGTCAGATCAAATGATTCGCGGGTCATATCGATGGCATAAAACTCGCGCTGCGAATCCCGGACCATATCATGAACCGAACTGTTATTCAGGTTTGGATATTTAGGGCAAAAACGGAAGGCCTTCTCCCCTCCTACAACCAACATTCCCAAACCAACACCGGCTACAGCAAAGCCGTCCTCGGGTTCCATGTATGAATACGGATAGTAATTAAACGACTGCGCCACTCCACTAATGGTCGGATAAAACTTATTATTTCGCTCGTGTCCAACAACCTCCTGAATAATTACGGCCATTTTCTCTTCTTCTATTTTATAGTTGATGGCTTCGAAATAGGAAATAGCATCGGGCGTAAAGATGGAGGAATAAACCAGTTTCACGGCGGTCATCAACTGTTCAAATCGAACATCCACATCCGGATGATTATTCGGAATCAGGTACGTGGAATAAACTCCGGAAAACGGCCTCAGTAACGAGTCCTCGAACAAGCCGCTGGAACGAATGGCCAACGGCCGATCCATCCTTTTGATGTACTGAAATAATCGTTCTTTCAATGTCATGCTCAATTCGGCTTCCAGAAACTTGTCCCGTATGACATTGTAATCCTGGTGATGATGGTATGCGATATGATACAGATTATTCAGCTCCAGAAATTTGTCGAACTCAATCGCACCAATTATCGCGGTAGCGGGAAGACGAATATTGACACCTGGAATTAGCTTTTTCAGATCGAGATTCTCAATCAGGTTACTGATGAAAGCCAAACCACGTCCCTTGCCTCCCAGTGATCCTCTTCCCAACCGGACAATATAACGATTACCTTTGACGAGTTGCGGATCGAAATTGACTATACGCCCCCGGTTTTTCTGCTCCCTGACTTTCTCGAATACATTCAAACATAAATCACGAATACGGCTGGGATCATCAAAATCCTCAACCCGGTAAGGCAGCAGTTCTTCTGCCATATTAATCTCGCCGCGGGCCATGAGCCAGGTAGAAAATGCATTTTGTTTAGCATGATACACCAACGACTCGACCGGAACCTTAATGATCAACTCCTCGAATTCGTGAAGATTTCGTGCGACCGCAATTTTTTCACCCTGCCCGTTACGGAAAACAAAATCGCCAAATCCCAACTTATAGTTGATGAATTCGCTAATGTCCAGCGCGAGGCTATCTGAATTTTTATTGATAAAATCAGCACCAATATCTTTAGCCCGCTCGGCATTGGTTACGTCGTGCGACTGCAACAAAATGGGAATAGGGAAACGAAGAGTTCGTTTCACAAATTTCAGCAGCTCCACTCCTGCATCTTCGTCGTCCACACCGTTTTTGGCGAATTTCACATCCGAAATCACGCAAAGCAGGTATTCACGATAGTTATTGATGATTTCAACGGCGTCTTCGTAAGTGCTAACCAACAGCAGTTTAGGACGGGCACGCATTTTCAGAATCATGTGCAGCTCATCCGTCGACTCGTCCGACACCAGGCTTTGCGTTTGCGTCATCACGCTGGTGTAAAGTAATGGCAGGTATCGCGAATAATATTTCACCGAGTCTTCCACCAGCAGGATAATGCGAACGTTACCCAACTGTGTATCGCGCGCCACATTCTTCTTGTCCTCGATGTATTTAATCATCGCCATGAAAACATTGGTGTTCCCGTTCCAGACGAAAACCCGGTCGATGGCTGCTACACTCTGCGCAGCTGAATAGAAATAAGCCAAATCGCTGTTATTGTTGACCAGGAGAAGAATCGGAACGCGCGCTTTGACGAAATGAATATCTTCTGCGGTTCGCAACGGAGCTTCCTTATCCACTCCCGCCATAATAATGACCATATCGAAATGGCGCGTATTCAGCACTCTCAACGCTTCTTCGGAACTACTGACGCTTGTAAAACGCGGAGCAGCGTACAAATTCAACTGAAGATACTCCCCAAAAATTTTATCGGAAAACTGCCCCTCCCGGACAATGGAATAGGAATCGTAAAGTGTAGCCACCAAAAGGATTTCCTTCACTTTCGTTGGCATCAGTTCCTGAAAAATATCGCGGTCGGTCTTTCTTCTTTTATAAATGGAAGAGAGTGAAATACTATCAAACTTACTCATTCGCCATAGGTTAGATTTACCAATTGTATTGGTAGATCGATTCAACAATAGTCAATACCGGCTAACTTACGAAGGTTTCGATACGGATGGCAGGTGTCCGGAATTGATTAGGTTGAAAATAGCGAAATTTTTACCCTTAAAAAACAAAAAGGAGGCCTTAGCCTCCTTTTCAATTGTATGATGTTGGTTCTTTATTCAACTACCCAGGTGTTTCCACTCATCAAAAGATCGTCAACCGATTTAATTTTCGAGGTCTCTTTCACTTCTTCAATCTGGGCTACCATAGCCTCATCGTAGGAAGTGGCTTCCACCGCACGGATTACTCCCATGGCAACCGGAAAATCGGGAAGTGCCATGTTAATCAACAATTGATGAACGAATCCATTAGGCTCAGTTACATCATGAACCAGAATGTCATCACGGGTAACACCGTCTTCGCCAATCTTAACCACTTTGAGGTGACCGCATTCCAGGACCAAACCCTTATCCTCGTTATCACCGAAAATCATTGGTTCACCATGCTTCAGCATCAGCTGATGCTCTTTTTTCATTTTCGGATCGGTGATAGCTGCATGAATTCCGTTGTTGTAAATCATACAGTTCTGCAGTACTTCCACAACCGAAGTTCCTTTGTGTCTGGCTGCTGCTTCAAATATTTCCTGGCTCATCTTGATGTTGTTATCCACCGAACGGGCAAAGAATTTTCCCCGGGCACCTAACACCAGTTGTCCCGGAACAAACGGATCTTCCACCGTACCATAGGGCGAAGTTTTGGTGACAAAACCCCTATCGGATGTTGGCGAATATTGTCCCTTCGTCAAACCATAAATCTTGTTGTTGAACAAGATTACATTGATGTCGATATTCCGACGGATCAGATGAATGAAATGGTTTCCTCCGATGGCCAGTGCATCACCGTCACCGGTGATTTCCCATACGCAGAGATTCGGGTTGGCACACTTTACACCGGAAGCAACTGCTGCAGCCCGTCCGTGAATTGTGTGGAAGCCGTATGTACTCATGTAATACGGGAACCTGGAAGAACATCCGATTCCTGATATCACTGCATAATCTTTATGTTGAATGCCGAGCGCAACCATTGCCTTCTGAATGGAATTTAATATGGCATGATCGCCACACCCCGGACACCAGCGAACTTCGTTTTCGCTTTTGAAATCTTTTATTGTTAATGCTAATTCTTCGGCCATTGTTATTCCTCCAATAGTTGTTCAAATTTTTCGCACAATTCATGAACCGTAAACGGAAGTCCTTTGACCTTATTGAATTGTTCGTATTTGAAATCGGGTTCTTTATCTCGAAGATAGGCTGCAAACTGTCCCATGTTCAATTCGCATACAACAATCTTCTTAAAACGGCTGAATACCTCATGTACATTGGCCGGCATCGGATTAATGTAATTGAAATGTGCCAGGCTGACTTTGTGATCGAGCGAACGCATCTCGCGAACAGCACTCTCCAGGTGACCAAATGTGCCTCCCCAGCCAACAACCAGCAGATCGCCTTCCTGCTCGCCACATACTTCCAATTCCGGAACCATGTCAACAACCCGCCGGACTTTTTCGGCACGAATTTCCACCATCTTTTGGTGATTCTCCGGATCGTGACTAACATTTCCCATCAGGTCTTTTTCCAAGCCTCCAATTCGATGCTGGAAGCCATCCATTCCCGGAAATGCCCATTCACGAGCCAACGTCTCTTCGTCGCGGGCGTACGGCTTATATGTTTCAGCATTTTTGGCAATACGCGGTGTGATTTCCGGCATATCGGCCATTTTAGGAATCTTCCAGGGTTCAGAACCGTTTCCGAGGAATCCGTCAGTCATCAGTATTACTGGCACCATTCTTTCCAACGCAATCTTAGCCGCATGGAAAGCATAGTTGAAGCAATCGGAAGGCGTGGAAGCAGCCAACACCACAACCGGACTTTCACCGTTCCGGCCATAAAGCGCCTGCAACAGGTCCGATTGTTCAGTTTTGGTTGGCAAACCGGTAGAAGGACCGCCGCGCTGTACATTTACCAATACCAGCGGCAACTCTGCCATTACACTCAAACCTAATGCTTCAGATTTCAGGGCCAAACCGGGACCAGAGGTCGACGTAACCGCCAAATCACCGGCAAAGGCAGCTCCGATAGTGGTTGATATACCAGCTATTTCGTCCTCCGCCTGAAATGTTTTTACCCCCAAATCTTTTCGGGCTGCAAGCGCCTGCAACACTTCTGTTGCAGGGGTAATGGGATACGAACCGAGAAAAATTTCCAAATTGGCTTTTTCCGCAGCTGCGAGTAATCCCCATGCAGTAGCCAGATTACCATTGATGTTCCGGTAAACTCCGTGTTCAATCGAAGCCGCATGCACAATATAACGCGGCGTCATATGCTGCATGTTCATACCGTAGTTCCAGCCGCTTCTCAGCACTTTGAGGTTGGCTTCGACCACCGCAGGTTTCTTCTTGAATTTATTCTGAATGAAACGTTCCATGTAATCCATCGGACGGTTAAACATCCAGCTAACCAAGCCCAATGCAAACATATTCTTGCTTCGCAGAATACTCTTGTTGTCAAGACCGAAATCTTTCAACGCTTCCCTCGTAAGGGTTGTTATAGGAACCGGAATCTTAAAATAATCATCCAGCTTTAACTCCTCGAACGGTTGATCCGTGGTAAATTTTGCCTTCTGAAAATTCTTCTCCGTAAAACTGTCCTGGTCGTATATGATCGTCCCTCCGGGGCGCATAAACGGCGCATTTGCTTTTACGGCCGCAGGATTCATGGCTACCAGTACATGGGCGTAATCACCTGGTGTGGTTACACGACGGGTTCCAAATTGTACCTGGAAGCCCGATACTCCGCCAACTGTTCCCTGTGGGGCGCGTATTTCTGAAGGATAATCGGGGAATGTCGAAAGATCATTCCCAATCAGAGCAGAGGCATCCGAAAACAACGTTCCGGTTAACTGCATACCATCTCCCGAATCACCGGAAAACCGGATGGCTACCTCTTCAAGTTCAATAACTTTTGTTTCCTTAGACATAATTACGAAAACTTATGTTCGACAGGTTAATCTGCTTACGAAAAACAATTTTCAAGACATATTTTATATCAATTCCTCAAAAAAGTTAACCGTAAGGGAAAAGATTATAAACATATGTGACAAATTTAATGATTAAAGACTATCAGCGACTATGACATTCGACTTATTTCGTCCATAATATTAACTTTGGTAGTAAATTAAAATCAATTCAGATAATGGCCATTATACAACCTTTAAACGGAAAAACGCCAACCATGGGCAGTAACTGTTTTATTGCAGAAAATGCTGCCATCATTGGCGATGTTGAAACAGGCGACAACTGTAGTATCTGGTTCGGTGCGGTATTGCGTGGCGACGTGCATTACATCAAACTGGGTGATAATGTCAACGTCCAGGATAATGCAGTCATTCATGCGACCTATCAGAAGTCTCCTACTAACATCGGAAATAACGTCAGCATTGCACATGGTGCCATCGTTCACGGATGCACCATTCATGATAATGTCCTTATCGGGATGAACGCTGTGGTACTCGACGATGCAGTCATTGAAAGTAACTCCATCATCGCTGCCGGTGCCGTTGTTACAAAAGGTACTGTGGTTCGTTCCGGATCGGTGTATGCCGGTTCACCTGCCAGAAAGATCAAGGAAATCAGTCCTGAACTGCTGGAAGGTGAAATTCACCGGATTGCCAACAACTACCATATGTATGCGGGCTGGTACAAAGAAGGTGAAGATTAATTATTATTTGGCATCACATAATATGTTTTAGAATACCCATTCGGGACATTAATTTTGAAGTGGTTGAATTTACATCGTCCCGGAGAGATGATATCGTTGAAAAACAAAAAGAAAGGGTTACCAGCTGGTAACCCTTATCTATTTTCAGTTCAAATTATGATATTATCTTATTTTATGTCCTTTATAAGCATAGAAGAGTATGAAGAGATAAGCCGGGAAACAAACCCAGTAAGCAGCCTGGATTCCCACAAAGTCCTTTACTCCACCGAAAATCAATGGAAGAATCGCACCGCCAACAATCCCCATTACCAACAACGAAGCTCCGGTTTTGGTAAAACGGCCCAAATCGGCAATAGCCAATGGCCAGATGGCAGGCCACATCAACGAGTTCGCAAGGCCTAACAAAGCAACAAACCAAATGGAATATCTTCCGGCAACCAAGACAATCAATAACGAACTGACGATTCCTAGCCAGGAATTAATTTTTAATGCCGTATTCTGCGTAATTACTTTCGGAATAAAGAACACTCCGAACAAGTAACCAATAACCATAAAAATTACCGTATAGGTAGTATAGGTTGCAGGATTCCCCAGCCCAATACTGTCGGCATAATCCACAATGGTTGCCAGAGCAATGGTTTCAACACCGACATAAAAGAAGAGCGCAATAACGCCCAAAATCAGGTGTGGAAATTGAAAAATGCTGGTCTTTGTCCGTGCATATGTTGAAACCGGAGTTTCTTCCTCACTCTCATCCTCACCTTCCGCTTTAACCTCAGGCAGCGGAGCAAAGTAAGAGAAGATGCCTAATAAAATGAACATCCCAACAATCAGGTAGAATGGAAAGTACATTTTACCAAGTGATGGTGCATCGAGATTCAGAAACAAACTCAAAAATATCGGTGCCACAGCCCAGGCCGCCTTATTGATGATTCCCATAATACTGATGCGCATGGCTGCACTTTCCTGCGGTCCCAGAATAGTAATATACGGATTAACCGATGCCTGAAGCAACGTGTTTCCCATACCACTAATGAAAGACGCCAGCAGAAACAGTCCCAGACTCTCATAACGGGCCGATGGAACAAAAAGCGCAAGCCCTACAGCAAAAAAGAAAAACGAAACCATCATTCCCCGACGGTAACCAATTTTGCTGATGATCATCCCCGATGGATATCCAAATACAACAAATGCCGAGAACGTGGCTGCCAGCACCAGGTACGACTGGGCCGAAGATAAATCAAGTGCCTTCTTCAGGTAAGGAATCAGGTAACCGTTAATTCCAAGAGCAAATCCAATCACAAAAAACATGACTCCAATAATGATAATTGGAATCACATAATTATTCCGTCTTGAGTAAGTAGCTGTTTCTGCTGCCATTTTTGAATCAGTTTAGTTTATATAGAACAATACGTTGCTCACGAATATAATACTTTATTTTAATAGATTATTGCGATTTTCCCTTTGTCTGAGTGCGGGTTATGTCTACTTTTGAAGGGCAAAAACGCCGGCGATAAACTTTTAGAAAGTGCGCCAATGAAACTGAATTTATATTCAAGTCATTACATAAAAGACTAAAATTTTTAATAAGAAACTACTTTAGTAAGCTGGAATCTTCGAATAAATACCAAATGATTCCAACTTTTTGTAGTTTCATAAGACAAAACACACAACAAAATGATGAAACCGACTTTAGTGATTCTGGCTGCCGGTATGGGAAGCCGGTACGGAGGGCTCAAACAATTGGACGAAGTTGGCCCTAACGGAGAAGCCATTATCGACTATTCGCTTTACGATGCTATCAGAGCCGGATTTGGCAAGGTAGTATTTGTCATCCGTGAGGACTTCGCCGACGAATTCAAGGCACGCTTTGCACCACAGCTCGAAGGTAAAATAGAAGTAGCTTACGTTTACCAGGCACTCGACAAAATTCCTTCCGGTTACGATATTCATCCCGAAAGGGTAAAACCCTGGGGAACCGGACATGCTTTGTTGATGGCTGAACCGGAGGTAAATTCACCTATGGCAGTTATCAACGCCGACGATTTTTACGGACCACAGGCTTACCAGGAAATCGCATCGTTTTTGACTTCATCCACTGATAAAAATGAATACGGAATGGTCGGTTACCAGCTCGATAATACCTTGTCGGAATTCGGTTCCGTATCGCGTGGCGTTTGCCAAACCGACAGTTCTGGTCGTCTGACTGAAATCAACGAACGCACCAAGATTCAGAAAGAAGATGACGAGATTGTTTATTACGAAGACGAAAAGCGCTTTCCGTTGACCGGGAAAGAGCCGGTTTCAATGAATTTCTGGGGAGTAAAAACCTCTGTTTTCAAGTATCTCAACGAAGGTTTCCGTGAATTTCTGCAAGAAAAAGGTAACAAGCTGAAGTCAGAGTTCTTTGTACCGTTTCTCATTAACGATAAAATTGTCGACGGAACTGTTTCGGTAAAAGTACTAACTTGTGATTCGCCCTGGTTCGGCGTTACCTACAAGGAGGACAAACCTTATGTTCAGGGTAAATTGAAGAAATTAATCGCAGACAAGGTCTATCCCGAGAATCTATGGAAATAAACTAAAACCTGCTATATGACTAACCGTCAACTAAATCAAATTTTTAAATCTTTTAGCCCTAAAGGTCATGTAAAACACTGGGAACCTTTCGGGAACGGGCATATTAATGATACCTTTCTAGGGCGAAACCAGGAAAATGAAGCTTCTGATTTTATTCTTCAACGTAAAAATCACAAAATCTTTACGAATGTTCCCGGAATGATGGACAACATTGTTGCGGTAACAGAACACATTCGAGAAGGTATTAAGAAGTACCAAGAAGATGATATCGACAGGAGAGTAATGAAGTATTTTCCTGCCAGAGATGGTAAATGGTTTGTTAACGATCAAAAAGGTAATTGCTGGACGTTATTTCTTTACATTTCCGGTAGCCATAGTGTCGAAAATATCGAAAATCCGGAGCAGGCGATGATGGCAGCACGGGCATTCGGTCATTTTCAGCTACAACTGGCGGACTTACCCGGCAACAAACTGGTCGAAACCATTCCCAATTTTCACAACGGTATCTCCCGACTCAATGACTTCCGGAAAGCCATTGAAAAGGATGCAGCCGGGCGTGTAGCTGAAAACCAGGAACTACTCGAACAACTTTCAAAGCGGGGAGACGAAATGACGCGTTTGCAGAAATGGCTCGATTCAGGAGAACTCCCCCTGCGGATTACACACAACGATACCAAAATCAACAACATTTTGTTTGATGAAAATAACAGGCCGTTGTGCGTTATCGATCTCGATACGGTGATGCCGGGAAGCGCTTTGTACGATTTTGGCGATGCCATCCGAACCATCGGGAATACCGCAGCGGAAGACGAACCTGAGTTGTCGAAAATTGGCTTTGCAAAGGACATTTTCGAAGCTTTCGCAGAAGGTTACCTAACAGAGGCCGGTAAGTTTTTAACGCAAAAAGAAAGAGAGAATCTGGCCTTTTCGTGCCTCTACATGGCGTGGGAACAGGCCATCCGGTTTATGACCGATTACCTGAACGGAGACACCTATTACAAAACTGCGTATCCGGAACACAACCTGGTTCGGACCAAAGCTCAGTTCCGGTACCTCGAAGTACTGGAAGAGAACCGTGAAAAGATGGAGAGTTTTATCAGCAAAGCAGGGTAAGAATTTCCTGAAATATTCATGATATCTAACGGACGGGGAACGATGATTTTTCGTCCGTTTTTTCATACATTAAAGATGAATATGTTCTGCCTGCAACGATTCGCCAAAAAACATGCCTGCCCGTGTTTCGAAGTTTTCCACCGATTCGGTTGTGAGAAACCGACGCGAGCCACCTGTTGAACATTTCTGCTCGATTTCCGGGTGCCGCGTCAAATAATCAGCCAGTCGGTCGGCTACAATTGGTCCTTGTTCGAGTAACTGAATGTGTTTAGGGAGGAATTTCCGAATGGTTTCCGATAGCAGCGGGTAGTGCGTGCAACCTAAAATGACCGTGTCAATTTTGGCGTCTTTCTCCAACAATTGCTTCACATTCTTTTCAACGAAATAATCGGCTCCCGGCGTGCCAATTTCATTGTTTTCAACAATGGGAACCCACATGGGGCAAGCTTCCTGATAAGTCCGTACAGGATGGCCAACCGATATTTTTCGGATTTCCATCGGATACGATTCCGATTTTACGGTACCAGTTGTCCCCAATACTCCTACATGACCGGAACGAGTTACCTCCGGGATTCGTTCCACACTGGGACGAATCACTCCCAATACCCGACGAGTGGGATCGATGTTGGGCAAATCTCGTTGTTGTATGCTACGTAACGCTTTTGCTGAAGCCGTATTACAAGCCAGAATTACCAGGTGGCAGCCCATTTCAAACAGTTTTTCCACAGCCTGAAGTGTATACTCATACACCACTTCGAATGAACGGGTACCGTAGGGAGTGCGCGCATTATCGCCTAGGTAGAGATAGTCGTACTGTGGCAATTCATCAATGACCGAACGGAGAACCGTCAATCCTCCATATCCGGAATCGAATACGCCGATAGGCTTGTAATTTTCAGACATTATTTCCAGTTCTATTTCCAACCTGAAACTACAAAATTCTACTTAAACCAAGTGTTATCGACACCCTTAAAACAAAAAAAAGGACACTGTCTCACAGCGTCCTTTTTCCTGTACGAATATTTTTTCTTACTGAATCCCCAGTTTTTTCTTCACCAAAGGAAGAATATCCTCTGATTGAGTTGAGTGATAAAGAAGATTGTTGACATCGAAAACATAAATCAAACCTTCTTCTTTTGCCACTTCAGCGACAGCTGCTCGAGCTTTCTTTACAATGGGTTGGAATTGCTCTTCCTGCTTTTTCTGAAGATCCTGCTGAGCTACAGACTGGAAGTTCTGAATACGTTGCTGCAAATCCTGCAAATCATTTTCTTTTGCACTACGAACAGCTTCTGAAAGGCTGTCACGCTGAGCAATGTAGGCCTGTACCTTCGTTTGGTACTCTTTCTGCATAGTAGTCAGCTGACTCTCCAGCTCAGAAGCATGTTTCTGCATCGCTTTCTGAGCAGCATCACGTTCCGGCATGACCTGCAGTAGCTGGTTGAAATCGATATGCCCGAATTTATATGTCTGTGCTGAAGCGCTACCGGCGAAAAGGGCTACGAAAAGTACTATTACCTTTAAAATGTTTCTCATACTTGACTGATTTAACAAATTATTTCGCATAAATATAGATATTAATTCTTATATCCAAGTTTCTGCAGTACCTGATCACTTAAATCGTATTTGGGATTCGTATACAGCATACTCATACCCGAAGAACGGTCAAAGATTACGGCATAACTACCTTGTTCCGCAATTTCCTGGATTGCATTATAAACGTCGTCCTGAATAGGTTTAATCAGCGCCTCTCGCTTTTTATACAAATCCCCCTCAGGGCCAAAATACTGCCGCTGCAGTTTCTTGTATTCTTTCTCTTTCGAAACGATGACATCCTCCCGACGGCGTTTCATATCATCAGACAACAACACCGATTCGGCCTGAAAATCCTTGTACATTTGATCCAACTCAGCGTGAAGCGTTTCCAGCTCTTTCTGATATTGCTTCGAAATTTTATCCAGTTGATCCTGCGCCGCATGGTAAGCTGGAATATTATCAAGAATATATTTTGTATCGACGTAAGCATACTTTTGGGCATATGTATAGCCCACCATGCTTACTAACAGTGTAAAAAGGAGAACGATCTTTTTCATAATTCGTGTTTTGAATGAAATTTCTCAAACAAAAGCAAAAACCAGACCAACTTTTCAGCTTAGAATTGCTGGCCTATGATAAAGTGGAACTGACTTCCGTTTGCGTTCGCCTTGTAAGCATCATCAAATCCGTAACCCCAGTCAAATCCCATCAAACCAAACATCGGCAGGAAGATACGGACTCCAAGACCAGCTGAACGGCGAATATCAAACGGGTTATAGTCTGAGAAATCATACCAGGAATTACCACCTTCGGCAAATGCCAACCCATAAATTGTGGCTGACTGACTCAGTGTAATCGGATAGTGAAGCTCCACCGTAAATTTCTCATAAAGGTTACCTCCGCCAATTGGTGTTAACGAGTTATTCTCATAACCTCTCAATCCAATGACATCGCTACCGACCATACTATAACCAGACATTCCATCACCTCCCAGCTTGAACTGCTCGAACGGAGAACGACGATCTTTATTGTAGTACCCCAAGAATCCAGCTTCAAATTTGGTTCGAAGTATTAACTTGTCATTTCTTGAAACCGGTGTATACACGTCACCTTTGAATTTCCACTTGTGATATTCGATCCATTTATATCGCTGAGATTTGGATAAATTCGGGTCAGCGTAGTTTACCCCGTCAAAAGACGAATATGGCGGCGTTAACTGAAGCGATAAAGAAAAATTGGATCCTCTACGGGTATATAATGGATTGTCAAGCGAGTTGCGCCCGAGAACCGTCTTGAAACTAAGGATATTAGAAGCCCCGTTACGAAATAGGAAATAATCCCAGTTCTGAAGATTAAACAACTGGTACGACACCTCATTGTAAAGAGTAAAGTAGTCATCAGGCCAACTCAGGCGTCGTCCTAACCCAACGGATGCACCAAACATTGTCATCTGCTGGGTAATCTGGTAATCGTACATGTTTGAGTATCCGCCATAACCACCGTAACTACTACCATAGTAACTACCGGAACCGTAACTTCCGTAACCATACGGGTTGTAGCCTCCATAGTTATAGGCGGAGTTACCACTTGTTTGTTTAGTGTAGGAAACTGATAAGCTAAATGAGTTCGGCTTCTTTCCTCCCAGCCAGGGTTCAATAAATGAAAAACTATATGACTGATAATACGAACCGTTGGTCTGCGCACGCAAGCTCAGCGTTTGCCCGTCACCCGTTGGAAGCGGGCGCCATGCTTTTCCGTTGAAAATATTGCGAACTGAGAAGTTGGTAAATTTCAAACCAACTGTTCCCACAAACATACCGGCTCCCCAACCTCCAGAAAGCTCAATCTGGTCGTTGGCACGTTCTTCCAAATGATAGTTGATATCCACCGTTCCATCTTCAGGATGCGGAATCACTTGCGGATTAATGGTTTCAGGATTAAAGTGTCCGAGCTGAGCCAACTCCCTTACCGAACGAATAATGTTATCCTTGCTGAAAAGCTGTCCGGGACGGGTACGCAATTCGCGGCGAGCAACGTGCTCATGCGTTTTTGTATTTCCGGAAATAATAATGCGGTTGATGGTTGCCTGCTGCCCTTCATAAATACGCATCTCGTAATCGATGGAATCGTTTTGCACTTTCGTTTCCACCGGATTAATATTGAAGAACAGGTAACCGTGGTTCAGGTACAAATTACTTACCGCATCGTCATCTTCCCTGAGCCGCTTGTTTAGTAATTTTTGGTCGAAGATGTCGCCTTTCTTAATTCCAAGAATATGACTCAGGTATTCTGAAGTGTAGACAGTATTACCTACCCAGCTAATATTTCTGAAATAGTAACGATCGCCTTCGCTAATCCATATTTTAATACTAACCGTATTATCGGGATTTTTATATACTGAATCAGCCGTGATCTGGGCATCACGATAACCTTCTTCATTATATTTCTTGATAATATTTACTTTGTCTTCCCCATACTTGTCTTCCAGGAATTTCTTGGAACGGAAGAAGTGTTTCAGACCTTTATCCTTGGTCTTTTTCATGGCATGTTCCAACTGTCCTTCAGTTAATGCCTTATTTCCATAGAAGGAAATTTTCTGAATCTTCACTTTCTCCTTTTTGTTGACATTAACGTCGAGAATCACATGGTTTTCCTTGGAAGGATCATCGCGTTGAACCACGTTCACTTCGGTATTGAAGAAGCCTTTACCATGATAGTAATTGAGAATCTGACGTTGTGCATTGTTAATCAGGTTATCGGTAACCTGACCACCAATAATAAGCAATACCTTCTTCTCAATTTCGTCCTTTTCACCCTTAGTCACACCATTATAGTTAACCTGAGACAATCGGGGACGCTCCTGAAGATAGATATTGAGCCAAATTTTGTTACCAACAATTTTCGTTGCGGTAATTTTCACGTCGGAAAATAATCCCTGACGCCAATATTTTTTAATCGCGGCAGTAATTTTATCGCCGGGCACGGAGACTTCGTCTCCTACCTGCAAGCCGGAAAGCTTTTTAAGGACTTCTTTATCCAGAAAACGAATTCCACTAATTTCGATGCCACCAATGGTATACATTTTCTGGCTGTCGTAATAAATGGAAAAGTTGGTACTGTCGGCTACCACCTGGGCAAAAACACCTGCACTACTACTAAAAATTAAAAGGAAAAAGAGTATCAGTTTTTTGTACATGTCAGATTCTGATTTGTTCACTAGTTTTACCAAACCTTCTCTCTCGCTGCTGGAAATCGGCAATGGCTTCAAATAAGTCATCTTTTCTAAAATCGGGCCATAATTTTGTGGTGAAATAAAATTCCGTATAAGCAATCTGCCACAGCAGGAAATTACTTACCCGGTATTCTCCACTGGTTCGAATCAACAATTCCGGATCAGGTATCCCTTTTGTTGTGAGATAATTATCGAAAAGGTTTTCATCAATCTGAGTGGTCTTTATTTTTTCGCTACAGGAATCCTCCACCAAACGACGCACGGCATTCAGAATTTCCCATCGACCTGAATAACTCAGGGCCAATACAAGATTCAATCCAGTGTTTTCTGATGTCAGAACCATTGCTTCCTGCAACTTGATACGGGCGTTTTCAGGCAGGCTATCCGTATCTCCAATGGTCATCAGTTTTACATTATTCTTATTTAAATTCTCCGCTTCACTAGTAATAGCATGAACAAGGAGCGACATCAGCGCCTCCACCTCCTCTTTGGGACGACTCCAGTTTTCGGTCGAGAATGCATAAAGCGTCAAATACTTCAAGCCAGCTTCACCAGCACCTTCAACCGTTGAACGCACTGCTTCCACACCTTGCTCATGACCAAAGATCCGCTCATTCCCATGTTGTCGTGCCCATCTTCCATTGCCATCCATTATTATGGCAACGTGATTCGGCATGTACTCCTTATTCAATTTATTAATTCCCATTTTCTTAATCACTAGTCGTATACCGGACAATTCTTTTTACCGTCCCACAACAAGATGATGAAGGAAACAGTAAACGTTGACAACCAGTCGTTATTATGCAAGGTACTGGACGAGAACTTATCAACATAGCCGGCATATGTTTGCCTGACTCCTGTTGGATCCGTTGGATCCGGTACCATGGATGTGTCGAAGTAATGGAACCGAATCGGATCATCCAGATTGTCGATATTGTCCGTAAAGGTTTTCCGAACCATCGCTTCTACATTGATGGCAAAAATATCGGAAATATTCCACTTTACACCCATCCCAACCGGAATAACCGGAGAAAAAGCATCTAACCCATTAGTAGTGTGTCCATTTGCATCAACATAGGCATTATAAAAAAAATTGCCGCCCTGAGGAATTCTCGGCTGCTGATTCAAAATTAACGTACCACTACCGTTTGCCCTTGTGTACATTACGCCTATTCCAGCAGATATATAAGGTGTAAAGGAAGCCTTTTTGCTTCCCAGTTCATAATCTTTAAAATTGAACTCAAAAATCCCTTCGAGCATCTGGATGGATCGTTGAAATGAATAATACTGCGATAAATCACGTGGGTAATGATATGCCAATGAATTCTGAAAAGTAAATCCCAAATCGGGCTGCGAAAGATACACATCGTTGTATATTCCTTTCACATTCATTGAGGCAATCATCAACTGTGCCTTTACCGCCATTCGTTTATTCATATTCCAACGCGCAAATACGCCAAAAGCCGGTGAAAGCGACTTCATGTAATCAACCTGCTGAACATCTCCCCAATAAAATGCTAACCCAGTCATAAGACCGAGATCCGCAGTTTTCTGAGCCTGAACCTTCATACCGGTCAGGAAAATTGCCGTAATGATTAGCAGTTTCTTCATCCAGTTTAAATTATTGAGCCGACAATTTAAAACCGTTCTGTTGAATATATCAGTCCAAAATTCATCTGTCCGACTCAAGGTTTACAAATGTAATAGATTCGCAGAATTTTCCTTCCGCTCTTACCATAATAAACCGATAAAAGCGTGAAAAATTGCATCTTTAACCGGATAAAGAATTCAGTTTCGACGATCGACTCCCCACATTAATTTGGTTCGTAATGTTCCGTAAAAACTGTGATTGAAAAGTTTGAGAACCTTAATACCGAAATCGGCTTTACGTAATCGAATTTCCTTTCCCGATTCACATACAGCTGAACGGGAATCAAGTGTGGTCATAAAACGACCACCCCGCCCCTCAACCGTCAATGTAATTTGTTGGTAATCGGGAATGACTACCGGCCGGATATTCAAATTATGCGGCGCAATCGGACTAATGATGAAATTCGAAGCCACCGGCGGTATCACCGGACCTCCTACACTTAGCGAATAAGCGGTTGAACCGGTTGGTGTCGATACGATTAATCCGTCGGCCCAATAGGAATTTAAAAACTCATCCCCCACTTGGGTATGAACTGTTATCATTTGCGAAGTATCCCTCTTATGCACTGTGAATTCATTCAGCGCATACGGGAAATCGGCTAACGTACCATTATCGTCTTCCAGCTTTATCAAAGAACGCGTTTGCAGACGATAGCGTCCTGCGAACAGGTCCTCTAGGGCATACTCCAGTTCCTCCTGGGCAATGTCGGCTAAAAATCCCAGCCTTCCACTGTTTATCCCCACCATTGGAATTCCGGAGTCACGAACAAACGAAACACCCTCCAGAAAAGTTCCATCTCCACCAATACTGAAAAAGAAATCTACATTCTTCAGTTCTTCCGGCGTAGAGAAGTCTCCCGGCACAGCCGGATCGCACTTAACCTCCTTGCAGAGATATTCGGCGAAAGGCTGATAGATTACCACATCTACATTGTGTAGATGCAGAATGTCAAACAAACGTTTCAGACTATCGTAAAAAACCGGATTAATTGTTCTACCGAATATGGCTATTCTCATGAATTGCAGGCATTTTCAAGTATTCAGATAACGCATAAACTGATCGAAGCGATCATCATACAGATTATTTATGCGCGAATCGTCCATGTATGTGGCCTTAATATTGTAATCGTAACGGGTGAATGTTTGTATGACACCCGACAAATCCATTTTGTTCAATTTGATGGTCACGTCCAGTTCCTTGCTCGATTCGGATGGGCGGCTTACATAGAAACTAAGTATCTTGGCATCATTGCTTTCCACAATCTGTGCAATTTGCGAAAGCGAGTAATCGGTTTTACACAATTCCAGCACTATAATTCCGCCAGGCTCGTTTACGGCCACCAAATCCGACAGTTTCCGGTTCACTTCCCTTTGCGAAATGGCTCCCATATAAGAGTGATCCATATCGAGTACCGGAACAACGGTCACACCGCATTGCGAAGCAATACCGACGACCTCAAAAATATGCTGATTTCGATGCACATGCGGCTGCGGCATATTAATACCATATTGTTCAATTTGTTCCTCAAAATTGTCAGCATTATATATATCCTGATCGGATATAATGCCAAAATATTCCGCACCATTCACTACCGGAAGATGGTTCACATGAAACACCTCCATTAAATTCAGAGCTTTAAGTCCTGTTTCTTCAAGACTTACTGTCGGAATACTGTCGGATATGAGTTCGCTGGCAGTCACAATATGATATATTTATTTATTCATTTGCAATCTAAATTGTAAATTGCGCATTCAATCAATATTTGTAAATGATGACACGCTTAAGTGTAAATATAAATAAAATAGCAACACTACGAAATTCGCGGGGAGGCAATATTCCCAACGTTTTGGAGGCTGCCATGAACTGTGAGAAATTTGGAGCCGAAGGAGTTACCGTACACCCCCGCCCGGATGAACGACATATCCGTTACAACGATGTTCGGGAGATTCGCCCACTGATTACCACCGAGTTCAACATCGAAGGATATCCTTCCAAAAAATTTATGGATTTGGTACTGGAAGTGAAACCTCATCAGGTAACACTTGTCCCCGATGGCCCTGATGCATTGACCTCCAATGCTGGTTGGAATACACTTGACAATAAAGAGTTTCTGACAGAAATAATCGGCGAATTTAAAAAGGCAGGTATTCGTACTTCGGTTTTTGTGGGAACTGAAGCCCGCTTTATCGAAGGAGCAGCCAAAGTTGGTGCCGATAGGGTTGAATTGTATACTGAACCTTACGCCACGGATTATCCTGCTGCGCCGGAAAAAGCCATTGCACCTTTCATTCAGGCTGCTGAAGTAGCCATGGAATCGGAGTTGGGCCTGAACGCCGGTCATGATCTAAGCCTGGAGAATCTCCGCTTCTTCAATCAAAACATTCCCGGTCTGCTCGAAGTCTCTATTGGCCACGCCTTAATCTCCGAAGCCATTTATCTTGGTTTGGAATTGACTATTTTAAAATACAAAGAGTGCCTGAGGTAATTTATGCGTGTTTCACTGAAGTTTAAGAAAATGGGCTCCGGCCCGAATATGGTTATTCTGCATGGGCTATATGGCTCTTCGGATAACTGGCTCACCATCGGAAAACATCTTTCAGAATCCTATACAGTTTACCTCCTGAATCTTCGGAATCATGGTGATTCGCCCAATGCTGATGTCCATACTTTTGAAGCCATGAGCGAAGATGTGGCCGGCTTTTTCGAGGAACAGGAGCTGGATAAAGCCACCGTCCTGGGTCACAGCATGGGTGGAAAAGTGGCCATGCATTTCGCTGCTGATTACCCTGACAAGGTGAATTGCCTGATTGTTGCCGATATAGCTCCCAAAGATTACACTGAACTCGACCGATCGAAATCGAATTTCCACATGCATCAAACCATCCTGGAATTATTGGACGAGCTTGATTTAAGTCAGGTGGAAACGCGAAAGGAGATCGACCAGTATTTGGCGACCAAATTAGATGCTGTGGGGCTACGGCAATTTTTACTGAAAAACATCAAACGCACAAAGGAAGGCAAATTCATGTGGCGCTTAAATGTTCCTGTGCTGAAAAAATATCTGCCACAAATCATTAGCGAAGTCAATGCTGAATGGTTTGAAGACAGAAAGCCCATTCTCCGCTACCCGGTGACATTTATCCGAGGCTTGAAATCGAAGTACATTAATGATGAGGATATTCCGGCGATTGAAGAAATTTATCCGGATGCGCGCATCATCGATATTCCCGATGCAGGTCACTGGTTACACGCCGAGCAACCTAAACTGTTTCTGCAAGCAGTTTTATCGTGCGTACAGGCGGGTTAGTTTCAATAGCTTTTCGCCATGATGACGATGTAACTCCCGTTGGGTAAATCGCCAATTCCAGTTTCCGTCGACCGTACCCGGTGTGTTCATTCGCGCCCGATCATTAAGTCCCATTACATCCTGCAAAGGAATAATAGCTGTTTCAGCGACCGATGAGAGGGCCAGCCGGATAAGCTGCCAGTGTTTCTCCTCTTTTGGATTTGGCAAATGGGGAAGCACTTCTCTTCGCTCTTCAGCTTTTAGAGATTTCCACCAGCCTCGTGTCGTATTATTGTCGTGGGTTCCGGTGTAAACCACAAAATCAGTTTCGTAATTGTGCGGAAGGTATTCGTTGTCGCTTCCACTCTCAAAAGCAAACTGAAGCACTTTCATTCCGGGGAATCCGTATTTCTTCCGCAATGCGTGAACTTCATCCGTAATTGTTCCCAAATCCTCCGCAATGATGGGCAAGTTTCCCAACTGAGCGCGTAAAATACGGAACAACTCATCTCCCATGGCAGGAAGCCACTCTCCCTTTACCGCCGTTTTTTCGCCATACGGAATCGCCCAAAATGACTCCAGCCCCCTGAAATGATCAATACGAACCCGGTCGAACATTTTCAGGTTGAAATGAATACGTGCCATCCACCAGTCAAATCCCCGTTCTTTCATGCGTTCCCACTTGTAAAGTGGGTTTCCCCAACGTTGCCCCGTTTCGCTGAAATAATCGGGAGGAACCCCGCCAACTTTTACAGGCTTTCGCTTTTCGTCCAGCATAAACAGATCCTGATTGGCCCAAACATCGGCGCTGTCATACGAAACATAAAGCGGAATATCACCGAGAATTTCAACTCCTTTTTCGTTAGCATAGTGTTTTAATGCAAACCACTGTCGAAAAAAAACAAATTGCAGGAATCGCTGATATTCCACATCTTCCCGAAAACGGCGAAAATGGAAATGAAGTGCTCCTTCAGTCCGGGTTGCCAGGGCATCTTCCCAATAGTTCCAATTCTTACCCTTCAGATTTTTGTGACACGCGTAAAAAAGTGAATACGAATCGAGCCACCAGGCATGTTCATCCCAAAACTGTGTATATTCCGGAAGACCGAAACCACCGGTTTCCCGGAAACGAATAAATGCTTTTTGCAAAAGAGGTTCCCGAAATTCAATCGCTTCGGCAAAATCAGCGCAATGACTGGAAAAATGAGGAACCGTACTTAAGTCACCTGTTTCCAGATAACCTGATGAAACCAACTCATCCAAATCGATCAAATTTGGATTTCCGGCGAAAGCCGAATAACACTGATAAGGAGAATGGTTGAACCCGGTTGGATTTAACGGCAGAATTTGCCACACTTTTTGGCCATGTGCGTACAGCCAGTCAACAAACCAGCGTGATTGTGATCCAATTGAGCCTATTCCATATTTCCCCGGAAGGGATGTAGGATGCAATAATATTCCACTTTCTCGTTTCATCGGGACGATTTATGTTCCGGTCGTACATCGGAATGCCGCAAAGATAAGAAAGATGACGTACCAGAATGAACGAGCAACCGCTCGTTTTGTGTGTGCACAATCAAAAAAAATGGCTGCCTTCATCAAGACAACCATTTTCCAGAACTGGCAGAATATTTTCTGCGCTTTTCTTCTTCCATTTTCCATATTAATTTTATCCTACTGCTGCCAAATGTTTCGGCAACTGAAACATTTCGATAACTTGCGGCTTGCCTATAAAGACTTTCTTCGCAACATCCGAAATGAGCAGCACCTTGGCATACAACTCATTCATACGTGCCAATCTCAATGATTGCAACCGCTTCTGTTCAACCTGTTGCTGATTGAGTTTTTGGCCCATAGACTGTAGTTCACCTCTCAGGACCCTAATTTGCCAATAATAATCTGGTGGACAATGGACACCCTGAAGGGCCGAACGGTGTTTTTCCACCAATTTTTGCAACTCCTGCAATTTCATCAGCATTTGATTGCGATTGGCACTGGCCCGTTGATAATCACAAAAACCGAGTTGCTCCCAAACCCTTCTGTCATGCGGAAAAGCTGCCTGAATGTACAATCGGAGTGACCGAAATACAATGCACGCATTTTCCATCTTTTCTTTAATCTCTTCCTCCAACAGACTAATTTCTTCATCCAGGGAGTCGGTTGCAGGCACTGATTTTGCCTCCTTTAAGGTACGTTGAAATTGAATCAAAAAATCTTCATTTATGGCCGGAGTATGATCCGTTAACTGCCGAATGTACAATGGGAGAAGATTTTTAATTTCTGATCCGATCCGGACCAACTGCGCATCGCTGAACTGGTAATTTCTTCCTACATCCATAATCATAAAATTTTTACTGTAATTAATCGCACTTTCGCTCCCGGCGAAAGTGACGCAGACCCTGTAATTGAGGAAAAACTCAAATACCGGTCGTTTCACGTATGAAAACACAGTGGCATAATGCCAGGACTTGCCATAAAGGCGGGATTAGGAAGGTTAAGTGTGTGAGATAAGAATCTGTCTTTGAATGTCCCTTTTTCTCCTTTTAACCTCTTTCGTCTGTTCTTTACCTATAAAGACTGAGTACAAATTACAGAAAAAATGCCTCAAAATCAATGCTTATAAAAAATAAAGAAAGTTAAAAAAGAGAAAGTTAATCGAGTACGAAGTGGTAGGTAATGGTTCCTTTTTGGAAAGCGGAAGCGTTGTTATCGGTATTAAAACGGGCGGATAAGGCCGCTTTTTTGGCCGCAGCCAACAATGAGGGATTGATGGTATTGGAGCCTTTCACGCCAGGATTTGCCTGGGTTACTTTTCCATATTTGTCGACGGTTATTTCAACGACAACTGTTCCTTCTTCGTTTCCCGGAAAGTCGGGTTTGGGCAGTCCTCCAACTAAGCTCCGGCCTGAGAGGTTGTAGGTATTTCCACTTCCTCCTCCATTGCCATAACGGTTTACGCCGGGCGAACCATCAGGGCTTCCCTGGTTACCACCACCGTAAGTAACTCCCTGGCTCTTACTATCGGAGCCATTATCGGTTTTTCCGCCGCCAAAAGCTGATTGTGCCCTTGAATTAATCTCCGCTATTTGGCGTTGCTCTTCTTCTTTTTTCTTTCGCTCGGCTTCAGCCTTACGCTGACGTTCCAGCTCAGCCTGACGCTGTTTTTCCAGCTCCTCCTGACGGGCTTTTTCTTCCGCGATCTTCTTTTGGCGCGCAAGTTCTTCCTGTCTTTTCTTCTCCTCGTCGACCTTACTTTTTTTCGTTCCGGAATTAACTGCAGCCGATTCTTCAAAATCCTGCGTCAACACCTTCTCTTTTCCCTGATTAGGTGCTGTTTTGGGTTGTGCTTTTGGTTTACTTACCGGAGGAGGAGTAACAACCGGTTCTTTTTTCTTCTCCACCTTTTTGACTGGCGCCTGTGCTGCTCTCCTGGCAGGTTCTCTGGCCCCGGAGCCTGTGGCTGAATTTCCGAAATCAACTAAAATCCCTTGTTCTTCCGGCAACGGAAGCGGCGTAACAAATCCGAAGAATAATAACAACAAGATAATCACCCCGTGAAACAGGATGGTCCCCAGAATTCCTCTTCTATGTTTACCGATGTTGGACATATAGTTATTATCGGGTTTGTTCGGGACTCGTGGCCAAAATCATTTTATAATGATTTCGTTTGGCAATATTCATCACTTTCACCACTTGTTCAATCGGAACCGATTTCTCAGCATGCAGCGAAATATAGATGTCATTCTTTCCATGCAGCGTTTCCTGCAAATAGGGCTCAATTTCACTGAAATTTACCTTCACCAGACGACCATTATTATTCACATAATAGTTTAGGTCTTTCGTAATCGAAATCGTTGTAAGCGGCTTGGCATTGGTTTGATTGTTGCTCTTCGGAAGCAACATTTTCAGCGCATTGGGGCTAATCAAGGTTGATGTGACCATGAAAAAAATGAGCAACAGGAATACAATGTCCGTCATTGACGACATACTGAAACCCGCGTTCACTTTATTTCTTCGACGTAATGCCATACAAATGCTTGTTTATTTTGCAGGTTCGTGCAGTAAATCCATAAATTCAGAAGTAGTCGCTTCCATTTTAAAAACAACCTTTTCGACGCGTGCCACCAAAATATTGTAGGCAAAGTAGCTGATAATACCAACAATCAATCCGGCAACGGTAGTAACCATGGCCTGATAGATACCGCTTGAAAGCAACGATACATCCACGTTACTTCCGGCATTCGACATATCATAAAAGGCCTGAATCATTCCCATTACGGTTCCGAGGAATCCCAGCATCGGGGCACCTCCGGAAACACTGGCCAAAGTAGGAAGTCCCTTTTCCAATTTGGAAATTTCGAGATTTCCAACATTCTCGATGGCGGTATTCACGTCGTTCAACGGCCGGCCAATGCGTGATACTCCTTTTTCAATCATCCGGGCAACCGGTGTATCGTTGTTACGGCAAAGCGCCAACGCTGCATCGAAACGGCTGTTGTGAATATTATCTTTTATTTGATCGATGAAACGATCGTCTATTTTTGCGGCTCTTTTAATGGCGTAATAACGTTCCACAAAAATGTAAACAGCAATAATCGACAGGAGAAAAATAGGAATCATGATCCAACCACCTTTGAGAACCAGGTCCCAAAACTTCAGTTCGACAGCTCCCTGCGCCGCCTGTGCAGCCATATTGGCCGTATCGGCAGCGGCATCTGTACTTTGGAGGAATAAGAGATTAACCATATGTATTACCGTAATTTCGTTGTGATTTTGATGTCTTGAATATCGCGAAAATATGATGAAAGCAAAAATAATGAATCTTAATTAATCTTACTGACCGGATGACGATTCAGCAGCCTTTTTTCTTTTCTTTTTCAATGCCTGTTCTCGTTTTTTCTCCTGACTTTTCTTAAAATAACGCTGGAACAAATCATCGAAAGAATCGAATTCTTCCCGGAAGGAAATACCAATACCCTGCGTATACGGGCTGGTATCGTATATCAAATCATCGTTGGAGCGGTTGTAAGCTTTCAGCTGCAGTTTCCCCGATTTATCGAGATTCACATAAACTTCCACCTCTCCCACAATCTGGTTGGTATTGCTCGACTGTAAACTACCGTTGTTGCCGATATTACCATTGATAGTCACCCGGTCATCCAGAATCTGGGTGCTCAACGCCACCTCAATTTCCCGGTTACTAACCTGGTCACCCGGACGATAATTGAAACCAATATCGAAATCGTTGCTAATCTGCGAAAGCCAGTTCGACAACTGGTTTGACAACATTTCCGAGGTAGTGGCATTGACCATGCTGGCACCGGTTGTTTCAAAATTCTGGTTACCACGAAGATATTCCGGGGTATAGAACTGTCCCATTACCAGTAAAGAGAGAATCTGTCGGTTAATTTCATCCTGCGTACTAATGTACTGCTGGACTTCATCGCGCGTTCGTTTATCTGCCGTCGGGAATTCAATATCGAATTTAACTGCCGGATTAAAAAGTTTTTTCGAAAGATTTATTTTCACCTCAACCGGAATGCGCCGCGAATAATCACCTTCGTTACTTGTATTCAGCAACAAATCATAGAGCGATGCCCGTAGTTTGTAGACCGCATCTAAATTGACAACAGCATCATACGGGTCGCCATTCCACGAAATGGTTCCTCCCTGTTCAATCCTGAATTTTTTATTGATAACGTTTTGCAGCGTGAAAAGATAATCTCCTTTCTCCACTACATAATCGCCATATACCCTGAAATTTCCTTCCCGGTCGTAAACCAGACGCAGGTTGCCATTCCCCTGTCCTTTAATCACATCACCAATGGTCGAGTCGAAAATGATTTGCACCTTGGCACTAGGCGTTGCCTCTACATCCATGTACATTTCAAAATCCGAATTATTCTCCGGCTTTTTAACGGTCAGATGTTGAGTACTATCGGTTTTTGTCGAATTAACAAAGGTAATAAAGTTATATTCACTCGCCGATTCCGGCCGTTCCATCGGTAGAAATATCTGCGTTCCGGGTTCAGTTCTCAACGAAATGTCGAGCCTCACATGCTGTCTCTCGCCAGTAATCCGAATTCCACCCGAAGCATGAGCCTTCCCGTAGAACAGGTTGTTGTCACGAGCCGTCGTATTCAATACTTCTATATCAGCCGTTGTGACGGACAAATCATACTTCATATCACTGAAGAGTGTATGACGGATGGTACCATCCAAACGAGCAATGTGATTATCCGCGTCTCTCAGTAAGATTCTGTTAAAAATAATTGAATCATTCTTGAAAAATACCGTATCCGAATAATCGTAATTGGTTTTCAGGTAATCGATTCCGATTTTACCACTCTGCACAAAAACATCTCCGTCAAACCGAGGTTTGTCCAGATTCCCCGACATCCTCAGGTTTCCATATCCCTCTCCGCTAAATTGGTCGGCAAAACTCGTCATGAAAGGATACAGCATCTGAAGCGGAACACCTTTTATTTTTGCCAAATAATCCACTCGGTTACTGTCAGGCGTATATGCACCGGAAATGTCGAGCCGATCCTTTCCGTCCGATGTCAGATTCAGGGACGAAACAACCTTTTGCCTTACAGGATCCCAGTTACTTTTTATTGAAACATCACCCAACGGAGTATCCTGAAATATCAGGTCCATAATTCCCAAATCACCCGATACAACCAATTTTCGGTACAGGTTACTAAAACTGGCTTTACCATCAAGCGTACCGCTCATCATCAAATCGCTGTCAAGCAAATCGGAAAAGTCGCCTAATTTCAGGTTCCCAAAAGAGAGATCGAGTTTATCGTCCGGATTTTTAGACACCACACCGTCGACTTTAAACTCTTCCTTCCGGTGATGAACATGAAAATCAGCTACTGTCCAACGGGTTGAATCGATGGTCAGATGCGAAGGTTCGATTTGCCATAAACTATCGGCCACCCAAATTTTCGTCGGATGAATGGCAACTTCGGTGTGATTTCTTCCGGTCACCGAATCACGACTAAACGTGGTCAACGTATTGACCTCACCACTGTAGGTTACCGTATCCGTATTATTCCATGTTAACCACGTAGCCAAACTATCGTTAAACGCTGTATTATTCAGAGTCAGATTGTAAATATCATGCTTCCCTTTCAGGGTTACTTTGTTAATTCCGGCACGAATACTGGTCCTGTCAGCATCGGAGCGCGCCCTTAGAGAGAATCCTTCAATTTCATTGTTCTGATAAGTGATATCCGGAGCGAATCCATCCAGGTTAAAAAGATGTTTGTTGGAATCGAAATTCCCCGAAATCCGCACGGGAGGCTTCGCTTCCAATTCCGGAAGGAAAAACTTACTCAGCTGATCTGACTCCTTGAGCTGTAAATTGAAATGAAACCGATTTTCTCCAACAGCCTGTTTCCCGGCAAATGGTAGCTTAGCCGATGGCAGGTAATGCTGTACATAATCGCGGAATGACAGAAGAATATCATTGAAGCGGTATTTTCCATCCATATCCAGATCAACAAAGTCGGAACGAAGGGAAATGGAGTTGTGCTCGGGCGAATTCTCCGTCTTCAGATTCACACCCGATAAATCCAATGTTCCAATGTCGCGGGTATAACTGATCTGGTCGAAGTTTATTTCCCCGTTCATGTTATCGAAATTGCTTCCGCGGAAATTGGCTTCCAATCCAAATGAAACGCTGGCATTTTTTACTTTTTTGTCCAAACCGAGTACATAAAGATTGGCCTTATCAACCGTTGTCGTAAAATTGAAAACCGGAATTTTCGGTTCCAAATCGGCCTTACCAGAGAAGAAGAATTGCAGGTTCGGATCGTCTGCATAGATTTCCCCGTCGAACCCTCGCTCCCGCGCATTTCCATTCAGATATATCGATTTGATGCGGTAATTGTTGTAATACAAGCTATCGATCATCCCCTGAATTTTCGCACTAAATTTCCCATTGCCCAAACGGGTTCCATTCAATTTGGTACGCATCGATATAGCTCCCAACGATTGATTATTCAGCACCTTTCCCAAATCGAAAGAACGGGTAATCACTCGTCCTTCAAAATCGACCTTTCCATTTTCGGTCGGTTTAAAGGCAAGGTCACTGGAAATCTGTCCCAAATCTCCGTTGAGCGTACCATAAGCCACAAAATCCGACGGGAATCCGGTAAAGTTTCCCCGGTAGGTTAGCTGAACACTGTCGAGTAATTGCTTCGGAATCCGAATGGGCTTCATTCCTTCCGGCAACTTCAGTGCCGCTAAATCACGAAAATCAAACGTGTTGTCGTAAAACTTAAAGAAGATGTAGGTCTTTTGCCAGTCGGGCAATCCCTGCATATCGAGGTCAGCCTGAAAACGGGTGTATTTCCCGATTCTGAATTTGAAATCCCGAATCTTGAAGTTATCCACGGTTCCTCTGACCACCCCTGAGAAGTGAAACGGTGCGTCCATTCCCCACAGCGACGGCACGAAATAGGCTAAATCATGCAACGACACACGGGAATCGTTAAACTGCGAATTGACCTGATAATTATTCAGTTTCGACAAGAATGGATACAGCTCATCGTTCTGAGTCAACTCAGTCGAATCGACAGGTATGGTTCGGGGACTAAATTGCAACTCCGCCGCATCCAGTCTTGTGCTGTCTGTCTCCAGAAAGAAGTTCGTAGCAGTAAACGTCGACGAGTCAATCCGGGCATTAAAAGCGATGTTTTTTACCGCAAACCCTGATTTTTCTTTAAAGGATAGATGATCGATGCGAAAGGACATAGCCGAATCGGCATCCTGATAATCAAGGAGAGACAAATTCAGATTATGAACAGCAACATCATGAAAATTAACCCCATGCTTATGAGGATTGGTACCACTGAGCTGTCGGTATTTGAATTCCGAATTTCGTAAATGAACATTGTCGAATGTAACTTTCCACGGATGAACGGTGTCAGCCGGCATCGCATTAAGCGAATCAATCAAAAATTGAAGATTCAGCTTCGATGAATCCTTTCGCAGATTGACCTCTGCGTCCCACAAATAGAGATTACTGAAGTGGACGCTCCGCTTCTGCAAACGAATACTGTCGATATCGGCCTTAACGTTTTTCGCATAAATTAACGTGTCGTTGGCCTGATCCTTAATTAAGACTCCTTCCAGTACAATCTGGTGAAAGAGCGCAATATCGACCCCCTGTACACTCACCTGCGTATTCAGCGTGGCCGAAAGTTGTTGCGTCACCCACTGCACCACCCTCAACTGAACTTTGTTGGAACGGAAAGTAAGATAAGCCAGCACCGGTAACGACACAAGTACCAGCAAGGCAATCAGTAATATTTTATGGCTTTTTTTAATACTTTTGCGCTTTTATGAAGAAACATTCTCTCCGGAAATCATGTTAATATTGGGGCACATAAAAATAGGTTTTTTTCAACAGACAATCCAAGTATTCAACAGCTGTCTGCACCAAATTTTTCAAGGAAAATATACACAATGAATAACAAGGAAAATATTGTCATTTTAGGTATAGAATCCTCCTGCGATGATACTTCTGCTGCCATCATTCAGAATGGTGTCATTAAGAGTAACGAAGTAGCTGGCCAGGCTGTTCACAAAGCATATGGCGGAGTTGTTCCTGAACTGGCCTCGCGGGCGCACCAGCAGAATATTATTCCCGTTGTTGATCAAGCCATTAAAAAGGCCGGTATCTCCCGCGATCAAATTTCAGCCGTAGCCTTTACACGAGGGCCTGGATTGTTGGGTTCCTTGTTAGTCGGAACATCTTTTGCCAAAGGTTTTGCCTTGGCTTCCGGCATTCCGCTCATCGAAATTAACCACTTGCAAGGACATGTGCTGGCACATTTCATCAAAGAAGACGAAAATGATGATTCTGCCCCAAACTTCCCGTTCCTCTGCCTGTTGGTTTCCGGGGGAAACTCACAAATAATCATTGTGCGCGACTACCTCGACATGGAGGTTATCGGACAAACCATCGACGATGCAGCCGGCGAAGCTTTCGACAAGTGTGCCAAAGTGATGGGACTCCCCTATCCCGGCGGCCCGTTAATCGACAAGCTGGCCAAAGAGGGAGATCCGAAAGCGTTTAAATTTGCTGAACCAAAAATTAAGGGACTGGATTACAGCTTCAGTGGACTAAAAACATCTTTCCTTTATTTCATCCGCGACAACATCAAAAACAATCCCGACTTCATCGAAGAGAACAAATCGGACATTTGTGCTTCTATTCAGCATACCATCATCAAAGTGTTGCTGGCCAAATTAAAAAGAGCGGCTAAAGAAACCGGCATCAAAGAGATTACCATTGCCGGTGGAGTTTCGGCCAACAGCGGTTTACGCGAAACGTTGCAAAAAGAAGCCGAAAAACACAATTGGAAACTGCACATTCCGAAATTTGCCTACACCACCGATAATGCAGCCATGATTGCCATCACCGGTTACTACAAATACCTGAAAGGCGAATTTGTCGGTCAGGATGTCGCGCCGTTCTCGCGGATGGTCATCAATGAAAAATAAGACAACGAATAAAATATTCAGGGGGAAGCCTGGCAGCAACAGCCGGGCTTTCTTTTTTCCCTTCCGGGAAGAATATCAGAAGACGTTAAATAATTTCAACGTCACGACTACCAGCGCCAACAGAAGAAAATATTTCACCACTTTAGGGCCCCAGCTAACCGCAAACTTAGCTCCGACAACTGCTCCCAACATATTCCCGACAGCCAGGATTAAACCAGCTTTCAAATCCACCTGGTGATTAAAAAAGAAAACAGCCAGTGCCAAAGGAGTATAGAGTAGTATGATCCATTTCTTCACCGCGTTACCACGAACGAGATCGTATCCGCTTCCCATTACCAATCCTGCCAGCAGCAAAAATCCGGTTCCCACCTGAATAAAACCTCCGTACATCCCAATGAAGAAAAAGAGTAGATACTGCCACCAAACGGGACGTTCGGGATCGGCTATCATGCTTCGCTCCCATGTTTTTGGTTTCAATAATACCAGAAAAAACATGAGCCCCAGCACCACGGCAATTACCCGCCGCATGATCTCTTCATTCAAATCAGCCGCAATAAAAGCACCGGGTATGGCTCCGATTACTGCCGGAATGGCCAGCCTCGAATCGACTTTCAGATTAATGGCTTTGTTATCACGAAAGGTTTTTACACCGGCAATATTCTGCAGCAAAATGGCTACGCGGTTGGTTCCGTTGGCTACACCCGCCGGAAGCCCCAGAAACATCAGCATTGGCAGTGTCAGCATGGAGCCTCCGCCTGCTAAGGTGTTGACAAATCCGGCCAGAAAACCGACACCAATTAAACCTGCAATCAGATACCATTCCATAAAAAAAGGGGCTGTTAAAATCAGCCCCTAATTTCGAAAAAATATTTTAAGTCCCGCTTACCATGCGAAAATCGGGAAGTCTTTCATCATCTCATTCACTTTTCCGCGAACACGGTCGAGCGTTGCTTCGTCGTCGATGTTGCTAATCACTTCATCAATCAAGTCAACGATTAACGGCATGTGCTCTTCTTTCAGTCCACGGGTAGTGATGGCCGGAGTTCCGACGCGCAAACCAGAAGTCTGGAAAGGAGAACGGCTATCGAACGGTACCATGTTTTTGTTGATGGTAATGTCGGCCAAAACCAGTGTATTTTCCACTTTTTTTCCGGTAATATCCGGAAATTTGGTTCGCAGGTCAATCAACATGGAGTGATTATCGGTTCCTCCGGAAATCACTTTGTACCCTTTGTCGATAAATGCCTGAGCCATTACCCTGGCGTTTTTCTGCACCTGTTGCTGGTATTCTTTATATTCCGGCTTCAGTGCTTCGCCAAATGAAACGGCTTTGGCTGCAATTACATGCTCGAGTGGTCCACCCTGAATACCGGGGAATACAGCTGAATTGAGCAATGCAGACATCATCCGCACCTCACCTTTCTTCGTAGTAATCCCCCATGGATTTTCAAAATCTTTACCCATCAGGATAATACCACCACGCGGACCACGCAGGGTTTTATGCGTAGTTGAAGTTACAATGTGCGCGTATTTTACCGGGTTATCCAGTAGGCCGGCAGCAATCAAACCAGCCGGGTGCGCCATGTCCACCATGTAAATAGCTCCAATCTTGTCTGCAATTTCGCGCATCCGTTTATAATCCCACTCACGTGAATAAGCCGAAGCACCACCGATAATCAACTTCGGCTTTTCTTTCAGCGCCAGCTCTTCCATCATGTCGTAATCCACCATGCCGGTATCTTCCTTCACTTTGTAGGCAATCGGATTATAAAGCAGACCGGATGAGTTAACCGGCGAACCATGTGAAAGGTGACCGCCGTGCGACAGGTCGAGTCCCATGAATGTATCTCCAGGCTTCAGAACCGTCATCAAAACCGCCATGTTGGCCTGCGCACCTGAGTGCGGCTGCACGTTGGCATATTCGGCATCAAACAGCTCTTTGATCCGGTCGATGGCCAGTTGTTCCACTTCATCAACATGCTGACATCCGCCGTAATAACGATGTCCGGGGTAACCCTCTGCATATTTGTTGGTCAGGCACGAGCCCATGGCTGCCATCACCTGCTCCGATACAAAGTTCTCCGAAGCAATCAATTCAATTCCGTTCCGCTGTCGCTGGTCTTCTTTTTCGATGATTTCAAAAACCTGGGTATCTTTTTTCATGGTAAAAATTTAATCTGTTTTGTGTTGCCCAAAGGTACAATTTTTCGTCCCTTTTTCGGTTGCGCCAAGATGTTACGAAATGCAAATTTAAACTATGGATAATCTCATGGTTTCTTCGCCAACCTTATGTTCTATAATAGCTTTTATCTTTGGTTATTCCGAAAAGTGGACGAGCACGTTGCGGTAGGCGTTAAAAATCGTCGCCTTTGAAATAAATCCGATGTATTTTCCATCCTCCAGAACAGGTAAATTCCACGCTCTCGTTTCATGAAACTTTTTCATCACACTTTCCATCCGTTCATCTTTCGAGACTGTTGTCGGTGGCATAGTCATTACATCCGTGACGAATGTTTTGTCGTACATCTCGTTGTTGAACATGATTTCCCGAATATCATCCAGCAGGACAATTCCCTCGAATCGGTTGTTTTTGTCCACTACCGGGAAAATGTTTCGTTTCGATTTGGAAATCACTTTCACCAGCTCGCCCAAATTGGCATCTACCGACACGGTTTGTAAATCCGTCTCAATCACATTCCGGAGTTTCAACAACGTCAGTATGGCTTTATCCTTGTCATGTGTGATCAGTTCTCCTCGCTGTGCGAGGCGTATGTGGTAAATAGAATGTTGTTCAAACGGCATGATAGTCAGGTACGAAACAGCACTGGTAATCATGAGTGGAACAAACAAACTGAAGCCTCCGGTAATTTCAGCGATGAGGAAGATGGCCGTCATCGGGGCATGCATGACGCCCGCCATGGCGCCGGCCATGCCCACCAAAGCAAAGTTACGCGCCGGAACGGAAATATTTCCAAAAAGTAACAACTGGGCCAACAGAAACCCGGCCATTCCTCCCATGAACAGCGTCGGAGCAAAAATACCTCCAATCCCTCCGGCTCCGGTGGTAACCGCCGATGCAACGACTTTCATCACCAATATGACGGCGATAATGACCAAAAAGAGTACATGATTGTCCTGTAATCCGACAAAAATGGAATTCTTCAGAATCTCGGCACTGCGTTCATTTAATATGGCATCGATTGAAAAATATCCTTCACCCCACAGGGATGGAAACAGGAAAACCAGAATTCCCAAAATACCGCCGCCAATCAATACTTTCATCAGCGGATTCCTGATTTTGTGAAATTTCCCTTCGATGTACATCGATCCTCGGGTAAAGAGCAACGAGATGAAACCACAAAAAACGCCCAACAAAATATACCACGGTACATTTTTAATGTCGAATGATTCGGCCAGTTTAAAAGTGAAATGATATCCCTGTCCCATGAAGAAGAAGGTTAGGGTAGCTGAAGTAACAGCTGATATCAACAGTGGAATCAACGACGACATTGTCAGGTCGAGCATCAACACCTCGATGGCAAACAGCAAACCGGCCAATGGTGCCTTAAAAATTCCGGCAATAGCTCCGGCCGCACCGCAACCTACCATCAACGTCATCATCCGGTAGTTGAGCCGAAACATTCGCGCGATGTTCGAACCAATAGAAGAACCGGTTAGTACAACGGGGGCCTCCGCTCCCACCGAGCCACCAAAGCCAATGGTAATCACACTGGCAATCATCGAAGTGAAAGTGTTGTGGACTTTGATGATACTTTTTTTGTTAGAGATAGCGAACAAAATTTTCGACACGCCATGCCCGATATCGTCTTTCACCACATACTTCACAAAAAGCGTGGTAACAAGGATACCAATAAACGGATAAGCCAGGTATTGATAACTCTGTCCGTATGACGAAAAATCATGCGTCAAATAATGATTGGCGAGATGAATGGCATTTTTCAGAAGAATGGCTGCAAGGCCGCTGAGTAATCCAACGGTCAGGCTAAGCAGAATGGTTAGTTGGTGCTCGTTTAAGTGTTTTAGCCGCCACTCCCGAATAGTAACCGGTATATCAGCTAAGTTTTTCATGATGCGCAAAAGTAGGTCTAATTCATGTTACGCAACATCAATTTACGGTAATCTTTGCATTAATAAAATAATGGTTTAATCGTGCGAAAAGTGTCTTAACATTTTCTGGTAAGCAGAAAACACTCTTGCCCGCGAAATGAATCCCACATATTTACCTTCATCAATCACCGCCAGGTTATACCGACCACACGAATGGAACTTATCGGCTACCTCCTGCATTGAGTCGTTACTGGAGACATAAAATTCAGGCATGTACATCAAATCCTTCACCTTGACCTTCTCGTATTTATCCGGCCGGAAAATAAGGTGGCGTACATCATCCATCTTCAGCATGCCCCGCATATGATTTTCATTATCCACTACAGGGAAAATATTCCGGTGCGAAACTTCAATAATTTTCACCAAATCGCCAAGGCTGGCGTCCGCATTCACCGGTTTGAAATCGGTTTCAATCAGTTTGTTTACCTTCATCATCGACAATACCGCTTTGTTCTTGTCGTGTGTAAACAACTCTTTGCGTTGAGCCAACTGGTATGTATAAACCGAATTTTTCACGAACAAACGAACTGTCAGGTACGACACCGACGCCACAATCATCAGCGGAACAAACATTTTGTATCCGCCGGTCAATTCGGCAATCAGGAATATTCCGGTTAACGGTGCGTGCAGCACTCCGGCAATCAGCCCCGCCATTGCGATGAGGGCAAATGTATTTTCATTCACCACATGAATTCCAGTGGTATTCAGAAAAAGAGCGAATAACATTCCGGTATGCACTCCCATGAATAGCGTCGGCGCGAAAATACCTCCAACACCTCCAGCCCCGAAAGTAATACTGGTTGCAAAAATCTTCACCAATATCAGTAGGATGATGAAAACAAATACGGAGTAAATGTTTCCACGCATGAAGTCGAAAAGGGAATTATCGTAGAGATACCCCATATGTCCCTGGAGACAGCTGTTAATTGGGTTATAGCCTTCACCAAATAGAGGAGGAAAAAGAAAAACAATTACTCCCAACAGCACTCCACCGATTAACAATCGCTTCCATTCACTCGACATTCCATCGAACCATTTACTGATGAGCCGGTAAATTTTGGAAAAGTAAGCTGAAACCAAACCTGTTACAACGCCCAGTAAAATATACCAGGGAAGATCACCATGAGTGAAGGTTGCCTGAAACTTAAAAGGATACAATACATCCTGCCCCAGGAAGAAATAAGATGTGATCACAGCTGTTATGGATGAAACCAGCAACGGAATCAGGGAAAAGGAAGTCAAATCAATCATGATCACCTCAACTGCAAAAACGATGGCTGTGATGGGAGCTTTGAAGATAGCTGCCATGGCAGCCGCCGAGGCACATCCCAACATCAGCATTATCTGTTTGTACTCCAGGTGAAACAGAATAGCCAGATTCGACCCAATGGCTGCACCTGTTGCCACCGTTGGTCCCTCCAATCCAACCGAACCACCAAATCCAACTGTTAGCGAACTGGTGATAATAGACGAAAACATGTTGTGCCGCCTGATTTTCCCGTTACGCTGTGAGAGGGAATACAGTACATTGGGAATCCCGTGTCGAACCGGCCTCTTTACCACATATTTGATAACAAGAACCGTAAGCGAAAGACCGAAGATGGGGAATATGAAATTGAAGTAGGTATGAATCTTTTCTGGAATGAAATTGTCTAGTAGTCCATCAATGAACCAAACCGAATTTTTAATAATCACTGCGGAAAAACCACCACCAATGCCCACCACAATACTGAGCATGATAATAAAGGTTCCCGGTTTTATATGAGTCAGCCTCCACTTATGAAATCGGGCCAATGGGGTATTCAGGTACGACATGCTATTCCTATCTGCTATATTTTCCTGTTCTGAAAGCGCCATAAAAGTAAGAAAAAACCAGTAAGTTCAACATTTTAACCGGACTCATACAACCTCCTGACAGTCATACGCGACGACGAAAACGGTATGCAGACTCGCTACATTCACCTCCTTCTTCTCATCTTCGAATTGACAGATTTTAGCTTCGAATTGACAAGTCAAGTTACGAAAACAAAACCTTTCATGCCGAGAAAGTGTTGCTATGAATTCGTCCTTCATAATACTTTTCACAATACATTTGAGGGAGGTTTGAATAAGCTATCTTTACCTTTTTATTCAGAAAAATATGGCACAAAATAAAATAGGCGAACTCTTCAACATCGAATTTCCCATCATTCAGGCAGGCATGGTTTGGTGTTCCGGCTGGCGTCTGGCCTCCGCGGTAAGTAACCATGGCGGATTAGGCATCATCGGAGCTGGATCGATGCACCCCGACACATTGGAAGAGCATATCCGGAAGGCCCGAAAAGCCACATCTAAACCGTTTGGTGTAAATGTTCCCCTGCTCTATCCCGAGATGGATAAAGTCATGGACATACTGATTCGTGAGAAAGTGGAGATTGTGTTTACCTCAGCGGGAAACCCCAAAAAATGGACCCCGTTCCTGAAAGAACATGGGATGACGGTAGTTCATGTGGTATCCTCGGCCAAATTTGCCTTAAAGGCGGAAGAAGCCGGTGTAGATGCAGTCGTTGCTGAAGGTTTTGAAGCTGGTGGTCATAATGGTCGCGAGGAAACCACCACCATGACCTTGATTCCGGCCGTGCGGAGAGCGACGAAACTTCCGCTGATTGCAGCCGGGGGAATTGGAACAGGCGCAGCGATGGTTGCCGCTATGGCTTTGGGTGCCGATGGCGTTCAGATTGGCTCCCGTTTCGCTGTAGCGGAAGAATCCTCAGCCCACCGACTATTTAAACAACGCGTGGTTGATGCTGTTGAAGGAGACACCAAGCTCATGTTGAAAAAGCTGGCGCCCGTTCGTTTGATGAAAAACCACTTTTTCGATTTGGTTTCACAAGCCGAAGAACGCTGTGACGATGCAGATGAATTAAGAACCCTGCTCGGGAAAGGGCGTTCCAGGAAAGGAATTTTCGAAGGTGATATGGAAGACGGTGAACTGGAAATCGGCCAGGTTTCTTCCATCATCGACCGTATTCAGCCGGTGTCGGAAATTATGGAAGAGCTGATAAACGATTACCGAAAAACGCTTGAAACGCTTCAGCAACATTCACCTTTTTAACAACAGTATATGATTTCATTTGAAAAACATACACTTCCCAATGGCCTCAAAGTCATTGTTCATCAGGATAAAGTAACACCATTTGCGGCCGTTAATGTGGCATATAATGTGGGTTCCAAGCATGAAAACCCCGACAGGACCGGATTCGCGCACTTGTTCGAGCACCTCACTTTCGGCGGAAGCCGGCATGTACCCGACTTCGATACACCGGTACAGCAGGCAGGAGGTTCGAACAACGCCTTTACTACAGTCGATCTCACTAATTACTATATCACTCTTCCGGCGCAAAATATCGAAACAGCCATGTGGATTGAGTCGGACCGTATACTGGAACCGGCCTTTACAAACGAAATACTGAGTAGGGAGAAAAAAGTGGTCATCGAAGAGTTCAACCAGCGTTACCTCAACCAGCCATACGGCGATGTATGGCATTTGATTCGTGACCTGGCCTATAAGGTGCATCCTTACCGCTGGCCAACCATTGGCAGCACGCCCGACCATGTTGCTCAGGCGACCCTGGACGAGGTGAAGCAATTCTTTTACAATCACTACGCCCCCAACAACGCGGTGCTGGTTCTTTCCGGGAATATTGTTCCCGATAACGCTTTCCGACTGGCCGAAAAATGGTTCAGCGAAGTTCCCTTCCGGGAATTGAAAAATCCTCCAAGACAACCTGAGCCAGAGCAGACAGAAAACAGAGAACTGACAGTGGAGCGTGATGTTCCGATGGATGCATTCTACATCGGGTGGCATATGGGAGCCCGCGATGCCGACGACTTTTTTGCCGCCGATTTGCTTTCTGATATTCTTTCGAACGGAAAATCTTCCCGATTCCAGCAAAGGTTAGTGAAGGAGAAAAAACTTTTCAACGAACTGGATGCTTTCCTTTCGGGAGAAAATGATCCCGGCCTTTTCACGGTAGTGGGCAGAGTGAATCCGGGAATTGGTTTTGACAAGGCCAAAAAGGCCGTGCTCGATGAAATACAAAAAACGGTTCAGGAAAAACCGCTGGACTATGAGTTGGAGAAAGTGAAAAACAAAGTGGAAGCACATCTGCTCTATCACGAAGTCGGATATCTCGACAATGCCATCCAGCTGGCCAATTACGAACTATTGGGCGATGCTGCTCAAATCAACGAACAGGTAGAGCACTACCGTAAAGTAACACCGGATGATATCCTTCGCGTTGCCGGAAAAATCTTCCGCGAAGGAAACATGAATACCCTGAACTACTTATCGAAGAAAGACGGAAAATGATAAACCCCAATAGAAATCAACAACCGGACATTTCTCCGGTAGGCAAAATAAACTTCCTGGAACCGGAAAAACATCAGCTGAGCAACGGTTCATCAGTTTACCTGATGCATGGCGGTGAGCAGGAGATTGTGAAACTCGATTTTTTATTCCGCGCCGGCAGCTGGTACGATAAACGCAAGCTTGATAGCGTAATGGCAGCATCGATGCTGCACGAAGGTACTACTTCACGAACCGCTGCGCAGTTAGCAGACACGTTCGATTTTTACGGAGCACAATTTAGTGCCAGTCCGTATTACGATAACAGCTACGTTTCGTTTCTCAGCCTGAAAAAGCACTTACCAACGCTCCTTCCGGTTGTGGCCGATATTTTCAGAGATTCGGTTTTTCCGGAAAATGAATTTGAAATTCTGCGGCAAAAACGGAAACAAAAAGCACTGGTCGACTCGAAAACCGTTAGCATAACCGCTCAACGCACTTTTCTGCGCAAGATTATGGGAAATCAACATCCGTATGCACCAATCAATTCATTCGATTTGTACGATAAGGTCACCCGCGATCATGCTCACGAGTTCTACCGGAATCACTACACCTCGGAACGAATGAATATCATTGCTTCAGGACTTGTGGACAATGAGACATTGGCTATTCTGGAAGAATCGTTTGGTACACCATGGGGAGGTTCAACAGATTATGCCCCCGACATAAGCCACTTACAACTTCCGGCTCCCGAAAAGGTCGACATCCATAAAAAGGGAGCTTCGCAAAATGCCATTGCCATTGGCCGGTTGATGCCCACACGGAATCATCCGGATTATCCTGCGTTAAAAGTACTGATTACCTTGCTTGGTGGCTTTTATGGCTCGCGCCTGATGAAGAATCTCCGGGAAGACAAAGGCTACACATATTCGGTGCATTCTTCGTCTATTCCCTTTTTACATCAGGGCATTTTTCTGACGTTCTCGGAAGTGGGAACGGAAGTTTCCGCGGATGCGGTAAAACAGATTTACCACGAAATGGAACGGTTGCAAAATGAACTGGTTCCGGAAGATGAACTGGAGATGGTCCGCAGTTATATGATGGGTCGTGTTTTGCGCGAATTCGATGGCCCATTTGCCATGTCGCAAAGCTTTGAAACCATTTTTGAGTTTGGATTAACTTACGGATACTACGAACGGCTTATCAAAACCATCCGGAATATCACGCCAACAGAAATTCAGGATTTGGCTCAGCAATATTTATCGCCCGATTCGATGACGCAAGTAGTTGCCGGAAACGTATAGACGTTCAATAAGAGAGGCAACTCAAATAGCAGATAAAATCCCCGTAGCAGCAGGTGCCCGCCCTGTAGCAACGCATCGTTGCCATGTAGCAATGCACAAGTGCTCTGTAGAAACGCACCGTTGCCATGTAGCAATGCACGGTTACCCTGTAGCAGGCCATGCCACGCGAGAAGCAACACAAAACGGACCCGTAGCAAGCCATGCACAACGAGAAGCAACGCATGACCTGATACGGTTTATGAATACTGCTGAAGTAATACAAAAAACAGGATATACAGCCGGGGTACCCATGTCTGTATATCCTGTTTCGGATTATAAAAAGATTAATCCGGTTACGATTCTTTCCCTTCTATATCGGTTTTTGTTTCGATGAGATACACATTTCGTTCGCTGGCGCTACGGGAAATCAGTTCGCCCAAAAAGCCGGCCAGGAAAAGTTGCGTTCCCATAAGCATGAACGAAAGCGCCAGGTAGAAATACGGACTCTCAGTCACTTTGGCCGCGTGTATGCCATTGGCCACACAATACAGCTTGTAACCGCCCAACCATAACGATGCCAGGAAACCGATGACAAACATAAACGTTCCCATCGTTCCGAACAGGTGCATCGGTCGTTTCCCAAAGCGGGAAATGAAATAAATGGACATCAAATCGAGGTAGCCGTAAATGAAGCGGCTCAAACCAAATTTGGTTTTGCCATACTTCCGGGCACGGTGTTGAACCACCTTCTCTCCTATCTGTGTAAAACCAGCCTGTTTGGCAATGTAGGGAATGTAGCGGTGCATTTCACCGTATACTTCGATACTCTTCACCACCTTGCTGCGATACGCTTTCAAACCACAGTTAAAATCGTGCAATTTGATGCCGGTTACTTTGCTGGCAGTAAAATTGTAGAGTTTGCTCGGTAGTGTTTTGGAAATCGGATCGTATCGTTTCTTCTTCCAACCCGAAACCAAATCGTATCCGCCTTCAACAACCATGCGGTACAGTTCCGGGATTTCATCGGGACTGTCCTGTAAATCGGCATCCATGGTAATCACCACATCTCCTCTCACTTCTTCGAAAGCAGTGTGTAGCGCGGCCGATTTTCCGTAATTGCGACGAAAACGAACGCCGCGGGCGTGTTCATCTTCCCGGGCTTTTTCCTCAATCCATTTCCACGAGCCATCGTTACTGCCATCATCCACATACACTACTTCGAATGAAAAACCATGCTCATTCATCACCCTTGTGATCCACGCGTGCAGTTCGGGCAGCGACTCTTCCTCATTAAATAAAGGGACTACAACCGATATATCCATCTGGCAAAAGCTCTTTCTTTTTAATTCTGTTCTTCCTCGTCCACTACTTCACCGAAAGGTTCTTCGGGATTTCGTTTAAAGAAAATTCCAAGAATCAAAGAAAAGATAAATCCGAATAAGGTCAAAGTAAAGACTTGCGAAACACCCATGATGGCCGGTGTCATCATCTTCTTAGCCATTTGCATGATGGTTTCCACCTGATCTTCCGACATGCCATGTTCCAAATAGGTTTGCTCGGTATAGATATACAGCTTATCAATCAATCCCGTATCGATAAATTTATACAGGATGAAAATAAAAAATCCAAACAGGATTGATGCAAAAAACGATTGCGCAGTTCCCAGTCCCAAGGCTCTGCCGTAAGGCATTCCATCAGTCCCGTTCTTCTCACGGAACAGGTACATACCCCAGCCGATTCCACCGAAAAGCAATGCATACACAATATATGACGCTACCTTGGAAAACGGATTTCCGGTTACGTAGAATATTACCTGCGTCAGAATGAGCGCTAGTCCTAAATACAACCCATAGGACATGGCTGAACTAAATACCGATTTACTTTGATTTTCCATGATCATGATTTTTCAATAAACATAAAACAAAGATACCCTTTTTGCGCGAACGGGACTCCATTCAGCAAAAAGTTGCATTAAAAAAAAAAAACAGATACCGGACTGAAAATAAAATCCTTATTCTGTGCAGCGAAAAAAAAACATCCCCAATCCCCCCATTTTGTTTGGTACGAATGCTTTTTTTTCTACTTTTGCCGCCGGGTAAGTCCTACGCGACTAGCTCCTGCTGAATTCCCCCAGGGTCGGAAGGCAGCAAGGGTAGGCGGTTGTAGCAGTGCGACGTAGATCGCTTACCCACTTGCCGGATTAGCTCAGTTGGCCAGAGCACGTGATTTGTAATCTCGGGGTCGTCAGTTCGAATCTGACATCCGGCTCAAAAAAGTTCTTTATACGATTGTTGGGGAGATACCAAAGTGGCCAACTGGGGCAGACTGTAAATCTGCTGGCTTATGCCTTCGTAGGTTCGAATCCTGCTCTCCCCACACAGATGATGTTTCGAAGTCGACAATGATTCATCATGATGTGCATAACGTAAGCCTATTTTCGAAGCGAAAGTAAGGCTTTTTTTTACGCCCTATTTGTGGCATTATGTTCTTAATTTTTTTGTCGGTAACATTTTATTTATTTGCTTTGCATTCCCATAAAAACGGGACATAGCGGATAATTAAAACATCAACGGGGAGATACCAAAGTGGCCAACTGGGGCAGACTGTAAATCTGCTGGCTTATGCCTTCGTAGGTTCGAATCCTGCTCTCCCCACCGAAGCTCAGCAAATGAATGCTGAACGTTCTTTTACTGGTTGTTTTTCCGGAAAGTTGAAAAAAGGAAGTTTTCTCAACTGATTTCACCCGCTACAGGCTTTTATCGCCTGGTAAAATATGTATCTGCGGGAGTAGCTCAGCTGATAGAGCATCAGCCTTCCAAGCTGAGGGTCGCGGGTTTGAATCCCGTCTCCCGCTCAATTCGCCGATGTAGCTCAGGGGTAGAGCGCTTCCTTGGTAAGGAAGAGGTCACGAGTTCAATTCTCGTCATCGGCTCACGAAAGCCTGGTTCAACCGACCGGGCTTTTTTCGTTTATACCATCTCCATCAATCTCCCGATTCCCCTGTCCCGAACAATGCGTTTCACCGGCGACAAACCAAGCAGCGACGAACGAATCTCATTTACGAATGAGACATTAAACCAGTTTTCCGGTTGCTCAGCACCTTTTATTTTTACCGCAATTACGGTGCGTAGTGTAGAACCGCGTACCCGGAAAGTAAGCTCGCTGTATTTTGCCGGATGAAAATGAATGTAGCGGTCTGTATCTCGTCCTTCCATGAATATCCATTTCGAGTCATCGGGAAGTAGCAAAAAACGATATCTCTTCGCATTGTTCAACCATTCCCGGTAGGATGACAAGTTGAAAGCTCTTTCCTCCAAGAGCCTGGATGAAACTGTATCCAATAGTTCCTGCACTGATAACGTCCCCGAATAAATATCGGTCATGGGAGCACCAATTCCCGAAAGGATTTCCTCTAATTCCTTATCTTCCTGTTTATGGTCAGTTGCGTCAGTAATGAACTGCCGAATGCAGCCCAGATGATGCTTCAGTGGATTGTAAATAAAGGGCGACGGAACGTCAAAATAATTATGTACTTTTAAACTTCCCATTTCAATAAATGTACGCAATATGGCGCAAATGCGATCGGAGGATCATCCCATGTCATCCAACTTTCCGGTGGAGCTTTACGAAGTAATTCGAGTTATCCGGAAAGTTCCGCTTTTTCTGGAGGAACACCTGAACCGGTTATATCAATCGGCCCGGTTGGCCGAAGTACATCACTTGCCCGGCCCGGTCGCACTGGAGGAAAAGCTGATTTCGTTTTTGCGTAATAGCGATGTTTCGGAAGGAAATATCCGGCTATCGTTAACCGTTAGTTCGGAAGAGGATGTACCCGAACCAGCGCTGGCATTTATTCCGCACCGTTATCCGGAAGACCGGAACTTTGCCGAAGGTGTTCGGCTAAGAACACTGATGGCTCAGCGTGAGTTGCCTAACGCGAAAATCTACCGCCCGGTATTGCGCCAACGAACCGATGAAATTATTGCGCATGGGAAGTATTATGAAGTATTGCTGGTCAATCACGAAGGTTACATCACCGAAGGAAGTCGCTCCAACATATTTTTCGTCAAAGGAAATCGCTTGTACACTCCTCCTACAATGCAAGTGTTGCCGGGCGTCACCCGGAAAGTCATTCTTCGTTTATGCATCGAAAACGACATCCTGATAAGTGAAGAACCGATTAAATTGTCGGAGCTGGATACGTTCGATGCGGTATTTATTTCGGGAACATCCGTTAAGGTTTTGCCCGTTTCACATATCGATCATCACGAATTTGACAATGGGAATATGCTCGTCAGAAGAATTGGACGCCTGTACGACGAACAGATTGAATCCTACATCCGAAATAAAATTATGCCTTAATTCTTTGGGCGATACGCCTCAAAAAAAAGGTCCGCCTGCATTAGACGAACCTTATGTTTGATTACTACTTATTCTTTAATTCATTGCAATAGGAATACCCAGTATTTCAAGTGTCTGGGGTTCTCCTTCAAAAGCAATCCGGTTGATTTCGACGAACCGGTCGTACCAGTTCTCCAGGTCGCGAATTTTTTTCTCCAAATCCACCACCTCTTTTATTTCGGAACCTTTTTGCTTTCGGTATTCCCGGAAAACCTGTCGCATAATATCAATTAAATGACGTGCCTGTATTAATTCACTTTCCGGCACATTAACTTTCAGCATGGCCTCTTTTATTGATTCGTTTTCCATCAAAGAGCCGTAAAAAACGTCAGCCTGAGAAAGCCATTTCTCGTAATCGGGATGTTCCGGATAAGTATGTCTCCAGATCCCTTTTGCTTCTGCATCTTCCATTTCCTGCACTAGCTGACGGTGCCGGTTATAGAAGCTTTCAAAATCGGTTTTTACTGTTTTAAATGATTCAAGTAACAAACGTTCTTTCCCGTCATAATTATCCGGCAAACGATTCAACCGGATAACTTCTTCCAGAAGATTACGTGCTGAATGCACCGCACCAAAATCGTAACCATAATTTGCCAACCGTGTCATGATTTCGGGTTCGCTCAGGATGCGGTAAATAGAATTCTCAATTCTGGCCAGCGTCGTAGCCATTCTTTTGTCTCGATTTGTAATCATAATGGGAAGTTTTTTGGGGATGGATAATTAAACTTCAATGCATTCAAGTTACACAATATATCATACGTACTATTTCATTCTGTTAAGCACTTAACAATTGTTTCAATTTTTTTACATCCGATGAGTATTCCCGTTGCTTAGCCTATTCGAACGTGCTATTCAATTGAATCAAAATTCACTTTGCTCTCGTTTCCATTCATACTGGAAAGGCCACAAAAGGATACAAAAAAAGAGGAAGTTTTTTGTACCTCCCCTTTGTATTTTTATTCTATCCGAATCTGTCATTCCTATATCTGGGAATAACTTAGTGGTTCATAAAACCGGTTGACAATTTCAGAAACCGTATTAGCATATTCCGGCTTGTCTTTCATCTGCTTCCACCCTTCGCTCTCACCAAATTTTTTCCACAGGGCATCTCGTTCTTCCATATTGTTAAAACTGAGCATATAAGTTAACGATGGCATGGTGTCGCCGGCCAATACTTTACCAAAAAACAAAGGAGAAAGTCCAACTTCATTGAATAATGCCAGCTCCTCCCTGTTGAACATCTCTATTTTCCGTCTTCCTGCATCTTCACTGTAACTTTGATAATTGCGCAGTTCAAACACTTTCGGTTCCCCTGAAGGAATTTTTATTTCGGGAAAACCCGAAAAGGCTTCCAACAAGTAAGTCGTATAACGGGAATATACGTAATCATCGACTGAAAGGGCATTGTACTTTTTCGATGCTTCCTGGAAAATCGTATTCTCAGCCAATTCCTCCTTCACCTTGAAAAAGTCTTTACCGGAATCGTAAGGAATTAGCAAAAGCATCCTGGCAGGATATCTGGCCTTCAACTCCCTAAAAACACCCACATGCTCAACGCCCGCCCTGTTCAGTGCCGGAATTAATGCATACCTAAAATATTGATCGAGGAACTCCTGCCTTTCGAGACGAACCAGTTCATAATCCCGTAATTCGTAAAACTGTTTATGGGAAGAAGAGGCTCTTCCGGCTCCAAAAACATTTGCGGATACAGCCGTACTTGCAGTCCCCAGTATGGCGGAACGAAGAAAGTTGCGACGTTTCATGGTTGTTTTATTAGTTTGGTTAATAGACTTATTAATTTACACAGTTTGCAGAAGGATTACAAACCGACCGACTTCATCAGCTTTTCCCTTTTCTGAGAATGAGAGTTTTACCTATCTTCAGGGAGGCTTTCTCCCTTCCGGGAAATCGAAAACGGACGAAATAACCGAATTACCATGAATCAACAAACAGCTACCACGCTGAAGACTGACCGCATTTTTGCCATCGACTTCTTTCGTGGAATTACCATGTTCCTGCTCATTGGCGAATCAACTCATTTGTTTCATTACCTGGTTGATCCCTCACTTGATGGAACCCTTATTTCTGCCATTGGCACACAATTACATCATCATCCTTGGAATGGGCTTCGTTTTTGGGATTTAATCCAGCCGTTTTTCATGTTCATTGTTGGCGTTTCTATGCCATTTTCCTTCGGGAAGCGTTGGCAGCGCGGAGCCCCTTGGAGCCTGACCTTCCGCCATGCCCTAAAACGCTCATTCCTGCTGTTATTTTTTGGTTGGGCCCTATACTGCATTGGCCCGGGTAAATTGACCTTCGAGTTATGGAATGTTCTGGCACAACTGTCATTTACTTACCTGGTCGCGTTTCTCTTGATGCGAAAATCCATTCCTACCCAAATCATCGTCACATTTCTGCTTCTAATCGGTTCCGAATTGCTGTACCGCTTATTTTGGGTGCCCGGATTTAACCAGCCTTTTACGCCCGACCACAATTTCGGCTCGTGGGTCGATTTGCAACTAATGGGCAAACTTTCGGGCGGACATTGGGTGGCTTTCAACGCAGTTCCAACCACTGCCCACACGATGTGGGGCGTATTGGCCGGCATGGTACTGAAAAGCAGCCGTCCCAACCGAAAGAAAATTCAGATACTGTTACTTGCCGGTTTAATTGGAATTATCATAGGCTATGCGCTTAATCCGGTTACGCCAATTATCAAACGCATCTGCACCAGTTCCTTTGTTCTGGCCAGCGGAGGCTGGAGTTTCATCGCTTTGGCACTCTCCTTCTGGATCATCGATGTAGTTGGTTTTAAAAAAGCACCTGCATTTTTCGCCATCGTCGGGATGAACCCGTTGTTCATCTATTTACTGACCAACACCGGCGGTTCCGGATGGCTTTGGGGAATAGTCAAACCGTTTAGCTTTGGCATTTTCGGCTGGATGGGAAAAGTCCCGACAGAAATAATCACCGCATCTATCGTTTGGTTTTTATTGTGGTATATCTGCTATTTCCTCTACAAGAGAAAGATTTTTATTCGGATCTAAATCCATAAAAAAAGCCACCCTAAAAAAGGTGGCTTTTCAATTATTTTGAGCTTTAAATTATTCCTCAAGAGCCCAGTCCATAGCAGCCATACGCTGGTATGAACGGTAACGCCATTTGGCATTCGACTCAGCAGCTTTGAAGAGCTGATCGGCTTCAGCCGGGAACGACTTCTTCAGTGCAGTATAACGTACCTCACCATTCAGGAAGTCCTGGAATTTGCTCCAATCCGGCTCTTTCGAATCAAGCTGGAACGGATTCTTGCCTTCTTCCTCGAGCAGAGGATTGAAACGGAAAAGCGACCAGTAACCACTATCAACGGCACGTTTTTCTTCTTCCTGTGAGCGTCCCATTGAGCTACGCAATCCGTGAGCAATACAAGGTGCGTAAGCAATAATCAACGACGGTCCTGGATAAGCTTCAGCTTCGCGCAGCGCTTTCAGGTATTGTGACTGGCTTGAGCCCATTGCCACCTGAGCAACATATACGTAACCGTAGCTCATCGCCATAGCTCCCAGGTCTTTTTTCCGGATTTTCTTACCGGAAGCGGCAAACTTAGCTACAGCACCAACCGGAGTTGATTTCGAAGCCTGTCCACCGGTATTCGAGTAAACCTCGGTATCGAGAACCAATACGTTCACATCTTCACCTGACGCCAATACGTGATCCAAACCTCCGTAGCCGATATCGTAAGCCCATCCGTCACCACCGAAGATCCACATCGATTTCTTCACGAGATACTGCTTCAATGATTCGATCTCTTTTGCGTAAGCTGCATCTTTTCCTTTGATCGCATCCAGCACTTTCGCGGTAGCTTCTTCTGATTTCTCAGCATTGGCCATACTTTCCAACCATTCGGTGAAAGCTTCGCGTTCAGCATCCGAAACGCCGTTATTGAGCGCTTTACTCATCACATTGGCCAGTCGTTCACGTTGTGCTTTTACACCTTCGGCCATACCGAAACCATATTCGGCGTTGTCTTCGAAGAGCGAGTTTGCCCAAGCAGGTCCGTGTCCACTCTCGTTGTTCGAGCAGTACGGAGTTGCCGGAGCCGAACCACCGTAAATAGACGAACAACCGGTAGCATTGGCAATCATCATGCGCTCACCGAAGAGCTGAGTTGTCAATTTTACGTAAGGTGTTTCACCACAACCGGCACAAGCACCAGAGAATTCGAAGAGAGGCTGTGCAAACTGCGAATTCTTAACCGTTTTATTCTTGTCAACCAACTTGTCTTTGTACGATACGTTGGCTGCAAAATAATCCCAACGCTCTACTTCCGCTTCCTGAGTACCCAGCGGCTTCATTACCAATGCTTTTTCCTTGGCCGGACAAACATCGGCACAGTTACTACATCCTGTACAATCGAGTGGATCTACCTGAATACGGAATTGCAATCCGGCAAATTGTTTTCCATTGGCTTTAATGGTTTCGGTTCCGGCAGGAACACCAGCCATTTCTTCCTCATTTACCAGGAATGGACGAATGGCAGCGTGAGGACAAACATACGCACACTGGTTACACTGGATACAGTTTTCCGGTACCCATTCCGGCACATCAACGGCAATACCACGTTTCTCGAAAGCAGTAGTTCCGGCTGGGAACGTACCGTCTTCGATTCCTTTGAATGTAGAAACCGGCAGGTCATCGCCTTTCTGTGCATTAATGACATCAACCACATTCTTGATGAAATCAGGACGACCACTAATCGTTGCAGCGTCTTCGTTTGCGCTCAGCTTGGCCCATTCAGCAGGAACGTCGATTTTTTGTACGTTTTTACCTCCGGCATCAACGGCAGCAAAGTTCATGTTGACAATGGTCTCACCTTTATTACCATACGATTTAACAATCGCTTTCTTCATTTCATCTACAGCCATTTCGTAAGGAATGACTCCCGTGATTTTAAAGAAAGCCGACTGCATGATGGTATTGGTACGGTTACCCAAACCAATTTCGGTAGCCAGCTTGGTACCATTGATGATATAGAAACTAATGTCGTTCTCTGCCATGTAACGTTTCATGTGATCCGGCAGACGTTTCTTCGTTTCTTCTTCATCCCAGATGGTATTCAACAGGAAGGAACCACCTTTTTTCAATCCTTTCAATACTTCGTATTGATTTAGATAAGCCGGTACGTGACAGGCAACGAAGTCAGGTGTAGTAATTAGATAGGTCGAACGAATTGGCGCGTCACCGAAACGCAGGTGTGATGCGGTAAAACCACCTGATTTTTTCGAGTCGTAAGCGAAATACGCCTGGCAGTATTTGTCGGTTGAACCACCGATGATTTTGATGGAGTTTTTGTTTGCACCAACCGTACCATCCGATCCCAGACCGTAGAATTTTGCTTCGTACAGCTCATCAGGAGATACTTTTACCTCGGGCAGTAAAGGCAGCGATTTGAAGGTCACGTCGTCTTCGATACCAACGGTAAATTGATTTTTTGGTTCGGGCAATTCCAGGTTATTGTAAATCGAAATGATTTGCGCGGGTGTAGTATCTTTTGATCCTAATCCGTAACGACCACCTACTACCAGCGGAGCATCTTTCTGGCCATAAAATACGTCGCGAACATCGAGATACAAAGGCTCACCGTTTGCTCCCGGCTCTTTAGTCCGATCGAGAACAGAAATACGTTTTACTGACTTAGGCAGTACATTGAGGAAGTATTTGGTTGAGAACGGACGATACAAATGAACTGTAACCAAACCTACTTTTTTACCCTGACCTGTCAGGTAATCGATGGTTTCGCGGATGGTTTCGGTAACCGAGCCCATTGCCATGATGATATTTTCAGCATCAGGTGCACCGTAATAAGTAAACGGATGATATTCACGACCAGTAAGTTTGCTGACTTCCTTCATGTAGTCTTCAACAATATCCGGAACGGCATCGTAGAATACATTCGAAGCCTCTTTTGCCTGGAAGAAAATATCAGGGTTCTGTGCGGTACCACGGGTCACCGGATGTTCCGGGTTTAAGGCACGGTCACGGAATTCCTGTAAAGCTTCCATATCAACCAGCGGTGCCAAATCATCATTTTCCAGCACTTCGATTTTCTGAATCTCGTGCGAAGTACGGAAACCATCGAAGAAGTGAACGAAAGGCACACGACTCTTAATGGTTGAAAGGTGAGCGATACCGGCCAAATCCATTGCTTCCTGAACGGAACCTGAAGCCAGCATGGCAAAACCCGTTTGACGGGCTGCGTAAACGTCACTATGATCGCCAAAGATTGACAATGCATGCGTTGCCAAAGCACGGGCACTTACGTGGAATACGGTAGGTAAAAGTTCGCCCGCAATTTTATACATATTGGGGATCATCAGCAAAAGCCCTTGCGATGCAGTATACGTTGTGGTAAGTGCACCCGACTGCAGTGCACCGTGGACAGCACCGGATGCTCCACCCTCACTCTGCATTTCTGCCAGACGAACCGGTTGTCCAAAAAGGTTTTCACGGCCTTTAGCCGCCCACTCATCTACGCTTTCCGCCATGGGAGATGACGGCGTAATGGGATAAATACAAGCTACTTCGCTAAAAATATAGCTGACGTGTGAAGCAGCGTAGTTACCATCACAGGTTATGAACTTTTTTTTGTTTGCCATTTGATTTTGACTTTAAAAGTATAATAATCGTTTGTCGTATAATTAGTTGAATCGTAAATCCTTTTTCAATACAGAAAACCAAAAAGCCACAATGGAATGATGTTGCCATCACCGATTTCAATCATATCGGCCGCTCCATATTGCTTCATTTTTTCTGGCTGTGTATATTTTCCTCCCACCCAGAAATCGTATTTTCCGTCGACACGGAAATCGGCCTCCGGCGTCGAGGTCAATTTATGCTGATATCCCACCTGATTATAGAAAAATGTTTGCCTCAGGTTACGGTTATTAATATTTTCGGGAGCGATGGCATGCAGCAGATTGGTGTTGTGCAGGTATACCAGGTCGGGTTTCTTTAACTGTCCGTTATTACCATTCGGAAAAAGCATGTTGATAAGTCGTGCATTTTTCAGGTAACGGAGGTAATTCAGTACGGTTGCCCGTGATGTCTCCACTTCGGAGCTCAATTTACTCACATTTGGGGCCAAAGGCATCTGAGCACTGATGATCTGCAACAGCTTTCGCAGTTTTGGCAAATATTTTAACTCTATCTGGTTGAGATACGTCACGTCAATTTCAAGAGCCAGGTTCACATGCTTCAATAAATTCTCTGTATAAAAAACCTGGTTGTTGATAAAGTAAGGGTAATAACCGAATTTCAAATAATCGGGGAAATATGCCAACGGCCTTACTTCACTAATGATATCCCGAACAATTTCCTCGTGCCGGTTAATAATATCTTCCAACGTAACTTTTGAGAAGCTTTTCCCCGCACGGTAATTTAAATATTCGCGAAACGAAAGACCTTCCAGATGATAAACACGGGCGATGTCTTTTAACGCCTCGTTTCCTTCAATCACACGAAGAACCGGCGAACCACTGAAAATAATTTTCAATCCGGGCAATTCATCATAGCACTGACGCAACTCGGTTGCCCATTCCGGATACTTGTGAACCTGATCAAGTATCAGCACTTTCCCACCCCGTTTGTAAAATTCGTCGGCAAATGAAAAAATACGACGCTTAGTGAAATAGAAATGATTCAGGTTGACATACAGACAGCTCTTGTCTTCGCCAAAATGTTCCCTTACATATTCCAGCAGAAAGGTAGTCTTTCCTACTCCTCTGAATCCTTTAATACCAATCAGGCGATGTTCCCAATCAATATCTTCGACCAGTTCCCGGTGAATCAATTCATTTGATTCACGGACTAAATAGCGATGTGTGTTAAGAAAGTATTCCACCTTGAGTAAACTATTTTCAACAAAAATAAACATTCACATCACCATTTTGCTATCCATAGATTACAATTTTGTCTTTTGAATGCAATTTATATCTGGTAAAAATAAAAGTAACATTTCATCAAGATATGAACATTATGATATTCAACAAGGTGTGATTTTGCTTTTTATTATTTTTTAACCTTCCCAGCACACCTTTTAAGACCTGATAATATGCACATTAACTCCAATCTGTTGATTTGTAATACAAATGATACATCTTTTTATCCGCAATGAAACAACATCACATTATTCTTGCTATTGGAAACTAACGGCACGAACAGTAGATTCTGAAACGAAGATTGCTTCGAAAAACTGAACTTATTGAGAAGACATCTTTTCACTTTAGTTATGTTTTCCATAACCAACATTTCATAAGGGATTTATCTACAGCAATGAATTTCGAAACAACCCGGTTACCGGGTGTCAATTTTATTTTGATTCCATGAAAACAACAATATTTGAGCAACCAGTAACCATGCGACCTGACCAGATAAGAGCCAGCCATATTTTAGTAGTTGATGATGAAGCCGACCTGTGTGAAATTCTTCAATTCAATTTAGAGAGTGAAGGATTTAATGTGGATACCGCTTACTCAGCTGAAGAGGCACTTGAACTCCCCTTAGAAAAATATGACCTGATTTTGCTGGACGTAATGATGGGCGAAATCTCGGGGTTTAAACTGGCCAACATTCTGAAGAAAGATGAAAGACTAAAAAATATTCCGGTCATATTTGTGACTGCCAAAAGCACGGAAAATGACACACTGACCGGCTTCAATCTCGGAGCCGAAGATTATATTTCCAAACCCTTCTCGGTAAAAGAGGTTATTGCCCGGGTAAAGGTTACATTGCGGCATCTGAAGAACCGCCCCGAAAACAAAACATCCGTAATTAATATTGGTGACCTGAAAATCTTTCCCGAAGAAAAGAAACTGGTCATTGATGGTCGAACCATAAATCTGACCAAAAAGGAGTTTGAAATTCTACTGCTACTATGCCAGCATCCTGGTAAGGTATTTACCCGGGAAAAGATACTCACTCAAATATGGGAACATGAATCGTATATTCTCGACCGGACGGTTGATGTAAATATTACACGCCTGCGGAAAAAGATTGGAAGTCATAGTAAAAAGATTGTCACCCGCCAGGGATACGGTTACTGCTTTGAACAGGACCGCTAAACGCGAAAATTTACATTGAAAAAAGGCGGATTCAACAAGAGAATCCGCCTTTTCTATATATCTGAAATGATTTTGACTAATTGTCATTCATCGAAACCAGGAATTCTTCGTTGCTCGAAGTTTTCTGGAGACGATCTTTCAGGAACTGCATAGCCTCAACAGAGTTCATATCGGTAAGGTAATTACGCAGAATCCAGATTTTATCCAGTGCATATTTTTCCATCAGCAGATCCTCGCGACGCGTACTTGAAGCGGTAATATCCACTGCCGGGAAGATACGACGGTTGGACAATTTCCGATCGAGCTGAAGTTCCATGTTACCGGTTCCTTTAAACTCTTCGAAAATCACATCATCCATTTTTGAACCGGTTTCGGTAAGCGCCGTTGCCAGAATTGTCAATGAACCGCCCTCTTCAATGTTACGGGCAGCACCGAAGAAGCGCTTCGGTTTGTGTAGTGCGTTGGCATCAACACCACCCGACAATACTTTACCAGATGCCGGAGCTACGGTGTTATAAGCACGGGCCAGACGAGTAATCGAGTCAAGCAAAATAACCACATCATGACCACATTCCACCATACGCTTGGCTTTTTCGAGCACCATATTGGCTACACGTACGTGACGCTCTGCCGGTTCATCAAAAGTTGACGAAATCACTTCGGCATTCACACTGCGGGCCATGTCGGTCACCTCTTCCGGACGCTCATCAATCAGCAAAACAATCATGTAAACTTCCGGATGATTGCCGGCAATAGCGTTAGCAATCTCTTTCAGTAATACCGTTTTACCGGTTTTCGGCTGGGCTACAATCAAACCACGCTGTCCTTTACCGATGGGTGAGAACATATCAACTACCCGGCTCGATAAACTCGAATAACCTTTTCCGGTGACATTGAATTTTTCATCGGGGAAAAGCGGTGTCAGGTGATCAAACGGTACCCGGTCACGAATATACTCAGGACTGCGACCGTTGATCTCCACTACTTTAATCAGCGGGAAATATTTTTCACCCTCTTTCGGAGGACGTATGGCACCAGTCACGTTATCGCCGGTTTTCAAACCGAAGAGTTTAATCTGCGACTGCGAAACGTAAATATCGTCAGGTGAATTCAAATAGTTGTAATCCGAAGAACGAAGGAATCCATAACCATCCTGCATAATTTCCAAAACACCGGAAGCCTGGATAATTCCATCAAATTCAAAAGCCTTTTCATTATCCCGCTGACGTCCTCCCTGGTTTTGTGTATTCCGGTGAGGAGCAGGAGCCTGACGCTGTTGCTGAGGCTGATGCGGATATTTAGATGGCCCCCCCTGGTCACGGTCGTTCCGCTCCCTGCGGGAATCATCTTTACGAGAATCGTCCCTGCGTGGTTTTGGCGCGGGATCAGATGATCCTGAAAACCGGTTATCTGCCGGTTTGGAACTTTCCATCGGTCGTTTTTCTGCTGGACGTTTTTCAGCCGGAGATGCATATTCCTGGTCCCGCCCTACTCGCGGCCGGCGCGAGCGACGACGGTCATTCTTATCGTCATTTGATTTAGAACGGTGTCCTTCGTTAACCACGGGCGTGGCTTTTCTTACCGGAGGAGTTTCAACCGGTTTTTCTACAGGTGAAATATTTTTATCAACTTCAGCCTTGTCTGTCTTGGGACCTTTCTTTGGGGCGGGTTTTTTATCAGCCGTCTTGCCCTCAGAAGCAAGAATGGCCTGTGTATCCAGTATTTTATAGATAAGGTCTTGCTTCTTAAATGACTCAACTCTTTTAATTTTCAACTCCTTAGCAATATCCCGTAACTCGGGAACCAGTTTCTTGCTAAGCTCAAGAATGTCGTACATGTTATTATGATTTAACTTAACATAAAGCCCTGATTTCCCACTGAGTATAATATTTTGGGAAAGTGGCACATTAAAAAATTCCTTATTGATTTATTGGAAGAAGAAAAAGGGACTTGTTTAGTAAAACGAATAATCGAATTTTCTGCAATTATAAGTAAATGCTTTAAATTCACAAAAGTTCACGCACTTTTTTTCAAATATGCGTTATTTTCATCGTATTAAAAAATGTTTTTTCTGCGAACATGCTTTTAAACACCACAACAGTAAGCCTGCGATTACGTTATAAGTTAAGAAATAATTTGCAATATGAAGCACTTTCTTTGATGAAAATCATTTTTTTATATAAATTCACATTCAATAACTTTTTACATCAACCATTATAACCATGAGGCGTAATTGCCGTATATTCTAAAAACCAAAACTAAAATTGTTTCGTCAAAGTCTTACATTCACCTATGAGGCAGCTGAAAATAACAAAACAAGTAACCAACCGCGAAGCTCTATCGCTTGATAAGTACCTCCACGAGATAGGAAAGGTAGAATTATTAACAGCCGATGAAGAAGTAACCCTGGCTAAACGTATCAAAAAAGGTGACCGAAAGGCGCTGGAAAGACTCGTAAATGCCAATCTCCGATTCGTCGTTTCAGTATCCAAACAATACCAAAATCAGGGACTGAGCCTTCCCGATTTAATTAACGAAGGTAACCTCGGACTCATCAAAGCAGCACAACGTTTTGATGAAACCAGGGGTTTTAAATTTATTTCCTATGCCGTTTGGTGGATACGTCAATCTATCCTTCAGGCATTAGCCGAACAATCACGCATTGTGCGATTGCCGTTGAACAAGATTGGCTCTATCAACAAGATTAACAAAACCTTTGCTCAACTCGAGCAAGAGTTTCAACGTGAGCCATCGCCTGAAGAAGTAGCTAAAATTCTGGATCTGCACCCCAAAGTAGTGGAAGATTCCATGAATGCCAGCAACCATCACGTTTCGATGGATGCTCCTCTAAAAGAAGATGAGAATACTGGCAATAACCTGTATGACATCATGTTCAGCGATGATTCTCCAAGTCCGGATACGAAGCTCATTGGCGAATCACTTCGGGAAGAAATTGAGCGCTCATTGGCAACACTGGGTGAGCGGGAAGCTGAAGTACTCCGTTATTATTTCGGGTTGAACGGATATCGCCCACACACGCTCGAAGAAATTGGTCAGGAATTTGACTTGACTCGTGAGCGCGTTAGGCAAATAAAGGAAAAAGCCATCAAGAAACTGAAAAATCAGTACCGGAACCGGTTACTGAAATCCTATCTGGGGTAACCAAAAATATTATGAAAGCCGGTACTTACCGGCTTTTTTATTTCCCTGCAGATTTCAACTATATTTGTGTCATTGTTAAAAGACTGAGTTGAACATTAACTCGTCTGGTTTGGTGAACAATCAACCGAAAATTCCGTTAGCAACGGTATAAATTATCTTGAATAAATCCATGGAAAAACTGATAGCACCGTCCATTCTGGCTTCTGATTTTACCCGATTGGGAAACGAAATCGAAATGTTGAATCAAAGTGATGCCGATTACATTCATTGCGATGTAATGGATGGTGTTTTTGTGCCCAATATCTCTTTCGGAATTCCGGTAATCGATCAGATCAATAAAATAGCCAATAAACCGTTGGATGTGCATTTAATGATTGTTGATCCTGACCGGTACATCAAAGCATTTAAAAAAGCAGGTGCCGATATCCTTACGGTTCATTACGAAGCGTGCACACACCTGCATCGTACCGTTCAGTCCATTAAGGATGAAGGAATGCGCGCCAGTGTCTGCCTGAATCCGCACACTCCCATTCATTTACTGGAAGATATCATTCAGGAACTGGACATGGTGTTACTGATGTCGGTCAATCCCGGATTCGGAGGACAAAAATTCATTGAACATACCTACCACAAGGTATCGCAACTGCGGCAACTCATCGAAAAAAGAAACACCAATACATTGATTGAAGTGGATGGTGGTGTAAACTACGAAACCGGGAAAAAACTGTTCGAAGCAGGAGCCAATGTTCTGGTAGCCGGAAGCTTTGTTTTTGGTTCTGAAAATCCGACCGAAACAATTCGCAACCTGAAAAATTTGTAAGTCTGTTTTCCTCTTTTCTTTTCGACGGTTACACGTTGACATCTCTGCAATATTTTGTACTTTTGTATCCCGCATCTCGGGGCTGACTGGTTTTGACAGCGGGATGAAGAGGTGCGTAAGCATGCCGAGCTTTGGAGGTTGGCTCGATAATCTCAATTTCCAGACTCTTAATTGGCGAAAACAATTACGCTCTCGCAGCTTAATCGAATAATAGTAGATAAGCATCTTCCGGCATTAGATGCTGGAACGAGACATCTCCCGGGTGCTAACGTCCTGAAGCGGCCCGAACCGGAGGTGCAGAAAAATCGGGAATAGCAGGCAGTTTGCTCCGCGCAGCCTGTGAAATGAAAGGAGCTAAGGTGCCGGTTGGTGGCTTTGATCCTGCCGACACTCGAAAATCAAGTCAGAGCTAAGCATGTAGAAAGCGTATTGCTTCCTCGTTTGGACCGGGGTTCGATTCCCCGCAGCTCCACAATTCAATGGGTATCCAGTTTTGGGTACCTCTTTTTTTGCCTGAAAATTTCTGGTTTACATCCTGCTTGTCAGCTTTAGCACGTAGTATGGAACATTCCACATGCTGGTTTGTCGTATTTGTTCCAGTACTTAATGGCTTTAGGCGTGGGTAGTACAATGAGTAAGCAATTTTGATCGCTCAAATACTGAATGGCATCCTCAGAAAAGGTGACCTGATCGTACTGCCCTGCCCCCACAATCATCCGTTCGGCTCCCGCTTCATAGAGATGGTGGGCTTCGTCGAGCGAAACCCGGTGTGAGGTACCATACTTTTCTTTCGAGAGGTTCTTTTTTCGCTTCTCGACCGAGCCGTCGAGGCGAATGACTACATCATGTTCATAACGTTGTCCATCGATGGAGATGCAGCCAAATTCGGTGTAATCAATAACAGGCTTCATTTCGGATTCATATTTTTAGTTGATACACAAGCGATGCCATCTTTCGCATCAAGGTTATACCGGAATTATTGGGGACTCCGGCCTTTTCTTCTATCCCATCCTTACCAGGATATATGAAGCATCATCGCTGTTGTTTCCCTCCATCAGGCGATGCAGCTCTTCTCTCACCCGTTCCAGCTCCGGCAACTTCAATGTAGGGTAAAAAGCCTCATGGCTTTGTTCCATAACGCTGTAAAAACCATCGGAACAAAGAAGAAACTGTTTGTCAATAGCGACCTCTACAGGTCTGAAGTCTTCTGCCGAGAGGTAGTCATGTCCCACCCAACGGGTAAGAATATTCGGCATTTCCGGAACATTGTCATCCTCGGTCAAACTGACCATATTTTTTCTGCGAAAAGCGTAAATCCGTGAATCACCAATACTAATCATCTCGGGCAACTGTTTCTCATCAGGGATAAAAAGCGCCGAAATGGTTGTACTGCCGGCAACAAACGTCTTCCGGCAATGCAGATAAGCCAAATAAAGCAATTGCCCCAATCCGTTCTTTTCCTTGCCGAGCCACTCATGATGATACTCTTCCAGAAATTCCATAAAAGTTTCGATGTAGCGGTAACTTTCAGGATAAGAACTGACTCCATCGAAGATGATGAACAAATGGTATCCCGGCTCATCCAGTATGTACACACGGTCTTGATTCCGCTCACGCTGTATTCCTTTTACCGAACCAGTGATATACGAAAGTTTCCGTTTCTCACCCAAATACTTATGTTTTTCGGCCTTTCCCATTCGTATAAGTTACGGAGGCTTTTCGGTATAACACAACCCTTAACGACCAAATTTTTCAATGGATTCATATCATTAAACAGCATAAAAAAAATTCAATCAGCACTGGTACAACATGCAATTTTTCCACTTAAATTTGACTAAGCCGGCAGACAGATTTTCAAAGAACACCGGCAGATGATACCATCAACTATTATTCAATCATTTTAATTTTGGATAACCATGGTAAAAGAAAAAGCTCCGGACAAAAACCGACTTTCAAGGAAAGAACCGGAAATGAATCTGAAAGAAAAACGCAAGGCGAAGAAAGCCAAGCGTGAGAAAAAGGATTTTTAAACGAATCATCAGACAGGTCTCCGCTAGCTGTACCGACAAAGAAAAACCGCCCCGGGTGCCAATGGCTCCGGGGCGGTGCATTTGAAGCACGTAGCTTCCACTAACCTGTTGTTTAAAAAGTTAAAATTGATTTTTCAAATTTCATTAGTCTGAATACCAGAGCAATTCACGAAAAACGCAATTCATATTATCTCATTAAATTCAGTGCACACTAACGACAAACGATATTTATAAAAAAGATAAGGCATTTTGGAGTAAAAGACAATACATAATGATCAATATTGTTCTATAAAAAATTCCATGCCGGCATATCCTCTTATTCTTACGCAGTTGCCTCCAAACCGTATTTTTTCGTAACTTAACCATACTCTCAATCAAAGCAACTAACCAGCCCGAATACTCAAAGCCATCCTTCTCCCCGGCATGTGCGGCATGTACTTCTCTCTTTTACCGCACCCGGATGTAGCAGGCAGGTTCGCCTGACAGAACAGCCGAACCCGACAAACAGGAACACATGCTTTACCAATCAATAAAAGGAGGATTCATCATGCCTGCAAAAAAGTTAAAAGAGTACCTCGACAGCCACCACATCCATTACGAGACCATCAGCCATTCCATGGCGTTCAACGCCCAACGGGTGGCCGCAACCACCCACATTCCCGGAAAGGAGATGGCCAAAACTGTAGTGGTAAAAGTCGATGGCGAAATGTCAATGGCGGTGTTGCCCGCATCGTTTAAGATCGACCTCGACCAGCTGAAAATTGCCACAGGAGCCCACCTGGTTGAACTGGCTTCGGAAATGGAATTCAAAAGCCGTTTCCCCGACTGCGAACCAGGTGCTATGCCTCCGTTCGGCAACCTCTACGACATGCGTGTTTATGTAGCACACAGCCTTTCGGAAGATAAAATGATTGCGTTCAATGCCGGAACGCACATCGAACTGATTCGGATGGCTTACCGCGATTTCGACCAGTTGGTACACCCTACTGTGTTGAAGTTCTCGAAACGTCCGATGGCCCATCATGCCTGACTTCGCTTTCCAAACAACCGAAAAAGCCCTGCCGTTTCCGACAGGGCTTTTATTGTTACTAAATTAACCACCAACAGAAAGCGAACTAATCGGCTGCCTGAATTTTCTTCAGTTGCTCCTGCGGATAAGTTTCATCCGGTTTTAACTGCAAGGCTTTCTGATAATAAAACCTTGCCACCGTAGGATTTTTTTGATGAAAGGCGGTATCCGCTTTGCGAATTTCCTCTTTATATAGATTGTCGATGCTGCTTTGCCGTGCCCCTGCAATAATGGAGGCAATTTCCTTCAAACGCTCGTCGGCCACTGTGTCAGCTTTTATATTAGCTGCCCGCCGGTAATAGAAACGAGCCACTGCATATTCTCCCTTATCAAAGGCATCATCAGCTTTTTCGATGGCAGCAGTAAACTGCCGGCGCTGTTCATCCGATTTCCAATCCTGCATGGCGCGGTCAATCGCCTCCATCTTACGACGTGGATATTTTTCCCAGGGTTTGATATCTAATGCCTTTCGGTAATTCAGACGCGCATTTGCGTAATTTTCCTGCAAAAAACTGTTATCGCCGTTAGCAATGAAAGCCAGGTATTTTTGTTGCATATCAGCGGTAATGTGCGCTGCAATCAATTTGTCACATTCGTTCACCTGCTTTTCGGCATAGGCGTCTCCGGGCTTTTCCTTCAGCGCTTCGAAATAGTAAAAACGGGCTCCCGACCACTCACCTCGCTTAAAGGCCTGTTCTGCCTGAGTAATCTGTTTCTGGTAATCGGTAGAAACATGTGTCGGCTTTGACGCAACAGTACTAACAACCGATGGTGCAGAAGACTGGGAGGCTGCAGCCAGTTGTTGCTGATTCAGCATGTGCTGTGCTTTCAAACCTTTTTCCCGGGCAACCGAATCCTTTTTCAGACTATAGGCCTGACCAAAGAAATTAGCAGCCTGTTCATAGCTGGCTGCTGCAAAAGCCTGATCGCCCTGCTCCATCAAACTCCGAAAATGCTCTTCTTTCGCTCTGGCCTCGGCCAATGCTCGTTGCTGCTCCTGCTGATTTTTCAATAGCACCGAAGCCGAATCGCGAAGCGCGGTCACGGTTGCATCATCGGGCTTCATGCTCAATGCTTCGTTAAAAATATCGACTGCCGAGCGATAGTTCTTCGCCTCCAGCTGTTGATTTCCCCTGGAAACTGCACCGGTAAAAGCTGCTGCCAGCGAAGCATTCCGGGCAATCAAACGGTTGATTTCGGCAATCTGCCGATGCGGTTCTTCGCTGCTGGGCAAAATCTTCAGCGCCTGCTGATAAGCCAGTTTTGCATTAGGGTATTCCTTCAGGCCAAAAAGACTGTCTGCCTTGTTCATGGCCTGACTAAAAGCTTTGTCTTTAGCAGCGGCTTCGGCAAACAACCGCGCCTTCTCATCAGCCATCGCCTGCAAATGCTCATCGACCAATCTGAGTTTGGCTTGCGCCAAAGAATCGCCAGGCACCAGTTTTAATGCCTTTTGGTAAGCGCTTTTGGCGTCGTCAAACGATTTTTCGTTGAACCGGGTGTCGCCTTCGCTGATATACATGGCATATTGCTGTTTGGATGTATCCGGTTCCTTTTCGTTAGACTTTACTTCCTTCTCGGCATCGCGAATCTTTTTCTTCAAGTCTGAATCCCGGGGATCCAAATCCTTCGCCTGTTTAATCGCTGCCATGGCCAGCGCCCATTGTCCCTGGGTCTGATACTCCTCCGCCCGTGCCAACTGAGCATCTACTTTTCGCTCTATATTTTCAGCGACAGCTTTTTCAATCTGATGATGAATTTTTTTATCGCTGTAAATTGCTTCCGCCATAAATCCATCTACGTCCTTCGAGTAATGAATTTTAGCAATAGGCTTCCGGCTGAATTCGGGATGTAATCCCTCGACAGCCGGATGGAGAATGACCTGGAAACGGAACGGTTTGAAATAGGGATCAACCGACCAAACCTCTTCAGGCACAATTGTCGAGACTTCGAAAATTTTGGTGAAATAGCCTTCATACTGAAAGCCAACTAAGTACTTCTTCTGATAAGAGAGTGTGATGTGGAAATAACCACGGTCATCAAGGTCAATTCCGGGCAGGGCTTTATTATCCGTTTCATTAAAAATGGTAATACGGATACCCTCCGAAACATTCCTATCCGTGGAGGCTCGTCCATCCAGAACAAACAAGTTCTTTTTCTGCGCTGTGGCTTTAGGGGGACCAAACAGGCATAGGACGGCCAACAAGATTAGTAAACGGGGTGTCATAAATCAGGTTTTTTTAGCCGTATCCAAAAAGGAAAAAGCAAATTCACTTATACGAAGATACGACTTTCCGATAACTTATACTGATTTTAAACAATAACAAACCATTTACTACGTTCACTCGCATTATCGAAAAGCGACCCAAAATAAATGACTCCTCCCCGTCAGCTACAATTTCTAATTTATATCAAGCGGTATAGTAGGGTATAATATTCTATTACCATTCCAACGAAAAAGGACGATCGCTACGGGCCGTTCCCCATTTCTTGTTCGGCGTATCTCCCAGTTTCATTTCCAGCACGCCTCCTTTCACGATATCGGAATGCCGGATATAGTTCTTGCGGTATACTTTTCCGTTCAATTTCACCGACTGAATATACAGCTTACCGGAAGAAGCGCCCGGTGCCAGAATAGTAAACTTATTTCCGTTCTCCAGATTTAGTGTGATTTTATCGAATGCTGGTGTGAAAAGCACATACTCCGGAACCGATGGACAAACCTGGTATAAGCCCATGCAGCTGAAAACATACCAGGCCGATATCTGACCGGCATCGTCATTACCGCTCAAGCCACCTGGTCCGTTACTGTATTCATCGTGACGGATTTGTGCCACATGCTCCTGTGTTTTCCATGGTTGTCCGGAATAATTGTACAGAAACGGAATCTGATGCCCCGGTTCGTTTCCATGCCAGTATTGCCCTTTGGCAAAAAATTCATCGAGTTGATGATTGAATTCCTTTTCACCGCCCATCAGTTTCATCAAACCGCCAATATCCTGTGGAACAAACCAAGTGTACTGCCACGGCGTTCCTTCTGAGATAAACGAAGCGCTCTTTTCACGGTCAAAATCCTTGCTCCATGCACCATCGGCATGGCGCCCGCGAACACTTTTCACTGTCGGGTCAAATACATTTTTATAGTTCATCGACCGTTTCCGGAAGAGTTTCTTGTCTTTCCGCTCACCGACCAAACCTGCAACCTGGCTTAGTGCGAAATCATCGTAGGCGTATTCCAGCGTACGCGAAACCTGCTCGCGGTGATGATACGCATCTTTCACCTCATCCTCCAATGGAATGTAGCCGTATTTCAAATAACTGGTGAGTGCCCGGCGACCTTTCCCGTTAATATAGTCAGCTGAATCAGCAGGCGTTTCCATGGCATTCTTCCGTAGAAGTTCGTAATCATCATCCGTTAAATCGATAATGCCTTTCATGGCTGCGTCTGCTAACGTCGCGACGGCATGATCCCCAATCATCTCGGAAGTGTAATTGTTCCACGCCGGAAAAATCGGCAGCCAACCACCACTGAACCCTTTTTCCAGCAACGACTCCATCATATCGTGGCTCCGACCGGGTTGCAGCAAATCGAGCAACGGATGTTCGGCACGAAAAGTGTCCCACATCGAGAAGTCTCCGTAGTATACAAAAGTCTTATCGGTTTCGGTCTGATATTGTTTGTCGAATTTGGGAAATGTGCCGCTGTCGTCAGAAAACTGACGCGGCAACAACATACTGTGGTATAAAGCGGTATAAAACTTCTCTTTGTCTTTGTCCGTGCCACCGGTCACATCAACCCGCTGCAGCACATGATTCCAGATTTGGCGACCTTCTTTCCGGACGTAATCAAAGTTGTGCTCACCAATCTCCATTTCCAGATTATCTTCTGCAGCAGCAAACGAAGTGAAAGATGCTCCGACTTTCAGACTGATTGACTCGCCTGCTGGCTGCGATAACTTTATCCAGGCCCCGATATTCTTTTCATTCTTCACGGTAGTAACACCTGAAAGAATCGAATCTCCTTTCCAAACACCAAAATCAGTAATCTTTTCAGGCAACTTAATAACAAACCAACCATTAAAACCGGCCGGCTCCCCCAGTCCCTGGTAGATGCGATGGACCGGATTATAGCACCTGATTTCATTCCTGGCGGTATCCACTTCAACAAAGCCCTGACCTTCGTCGGAGTTTGGATTGATGAGAATGTACTTTGCTGAATTGGTCATCCAGGTAAACCGCAAAACAGAAGAGTGATTTTCGGCCGTTACTTCTGCATTCACCTTATAATCGTCCAGAAAGACCTGGTAGTAATTCGCTTTGGCTGTTTCACGTTCGTGCGAAAAAGAGGAGGCTCTTTGCTTCACGTCCGGAATTACTTTTCCCGACAACGGCATAATGGTCATACTGCCATAATCCTGGGTACACGAGCCGCTCATCCAATGGCTACCCCTAAATCCCTGTATCTTTGTATCAGCGTAATAATACGGGGCCAGACAATGTGCTTCCGAAACTCGTGTTTGAGGAGTCCACTGCGTCATTCCAAAAGGAAACCCAACACCGGGAATCACTTGTGCATGACTATAATTGCCTCCACCAAATTTTTTCGACGAAGGAGTCGTTGCATCTCCTGTTCCAATTAACGGATTGACAAAAGCAGTCAGATTGCCATGCTCCTCTTCAACGGCATCATACGAAGGAGAGTGGCAGGCGGTTAGTAGAACCAATGGCAGATATGCCAGTACACGGGCAAGAATCATGGCGTTTCAGAAATAGGATTAGAGAATCGATGTTAAGCACTTTCAGCGATTGAATATAGCGATTTTCGCCTGAAACGTCTTAATTTCCTGAAGGTTTCCTGCCCCGTCTTTCTTAAAATTTCCTTAAGTTTTCCCGAAAAGCAAAGTAAAAAAAGAAATCTTAGTTGGTTATCTGACAGTTACAACTCCTTAAAATGTGTGTCCTCGACCTCCCGGCCTTGATATGTTTTCGGTTTACTACTTAATTTCCAAGCCATGTATAACTCAGACACACCGTAAATCAACATTAACACGCCAATGAATGTAAGAATGGTTTCGGCGCTGCTAAACGGATTTGTCAGCATGACGGCTCCAGCAATGATCATTAATATTGAAATGATAAAATAAATCCACGACCAACCGTAATCGTGTCGCGTATTTAAAGCGCCCATCAATTGGAAAATACCAATAAACAGGAATCCTACACCTAGAACAATGACAAATATTTTCACCATGGTAGCCGGAAGCGCCACAAACAGAATTCCGATTATCAAATTGAATACAGCCTGTGTCATCAGCATATTCCGCCCGGAAGGGTTTTTACTTCTCAGCGCAAATAATAAAGACACCAATCCTCCTAACAGGATAAGCAACCCGATATAAACAACAATACTTTGCAAAGTAATATTGGGAACAAACACTGCCAATCCGCCGGCAATCAATGCAATAATCCCACGGATAAGTGCACCTCGATAACTGGTAAACATACGATTCTGCATTTTGAAATGATTTGGTTACGTTTTAATCTTTCGTTTCTAAAAAATACCAATTTCTTTTTACTAAGCCTACTACATCCTCAGTAATTGACATATTAATTACGCAAATCCTTTTTAAAACTAATACACTTTAGAAAAATTCTACATAAGTTGCATTTCGAGTATAAAAATGAATGACGACTTATGATTTCACGAAGAAAATTTTTAGCCGGTTCAGTTGTCGCAACGTCCGGATTACTTCTCAATCAAAAGGTTTCCGTTGCAGCGGAAAAATCAACTTCCTCAACACCATTGAAAGGAAAACCTATCATCATTTCGACATGGAAACACGGACTGCCAGCTAACGAAGCAGCAGCAAAAATTCTGCAGAAAGGTGGCCGTTCGCTGGACGCCGTGGAAGCTGGTGCACGTGTTCCCGAAGCCGATCCCAACATCATGACTGTTGGTTTAGGCGGCTATCCCGATCGCGACGGCTGTGTCACGCTAGACGCCTGCATCATGGACGAAAAAGGAAATGCTGGCTCGGTTACATTTTTGCAAGACATTGTTCACCCGGTTTCGGTGGCCCGGAAAGTGATGGAAGATACGCCCCACGTGATGCTCTCGGGCGAAGGTGCTTTGCAGTTTGCACTGGAAAAAGGTTTTAAGAAGCAAAACCTTCTTACCGATAAAGCCCGTGAGGCCTGGGAAGAGTGGAAAAAGAAATCGAAGTATGAGCCAGTGATCAACATCGAGAACCATGACACCATTTCCATGCTGGCCATCGATACCAACGGCGACCTCTCCGGAGCCTGCACCACCAGCGGAGCCGCTTTTAAAATGCATGGCCGCGTTGGCGATTCCCCCATTATTGGAGCCGGATTATTCTGCGATAACGAAGTGGGAGGAGCCGCCTCAACCGGGATGGGTGAGCTGGTAATGAAAACCGTTGGTAGTTTTCTGGTCGTGGAACTGATGCGAAACGGGATGAGCCCTCAACAGGCCTGTGAGGAAGCCGTTCACCGAATTGCAGAAAAGATTCCGGGTTACGAGAAATTTCAAATCGGGTACATCGCCATTAACAAAGCAGGAGAAACGGGCGCTTACTGTATTCATCCGGGATTTAACTATGCTTTGTGGAAAGATGGTCAAAACACCTTGACCGATGCAATCAGCCTTCTGAAAAAATAAAAAATTAGCGGCACTGTATGCTCATCCAGTGCCGCTTTTTGTTACTGCAATAAACGTATATAAACGAATTAACTCAGGGTCTTCAGTAAATTCCAGTGATTGTCCTTCATTCCATTGTAATCAAATATGGCGATGCCGGCAGCTCCATTCTTTTTCGCAAAATGAATAGCACTTTCCATTTCTGCATCAGTTTTAAAAGCGGGTAAAAACAGGCCGGAAATCAATCCCGCTTTTCCTTTCAAATCGCGGACACCTTTTCGGGTAGCTTTCCCCACCCAACGCGCATCTTCGTTGTAAAAGTTGTTGTATATCATCGGGAAGAACATATCCAGGTTCCAATCGTCCCACGACTGCCGGCAAATAGTACGCGCCAAATCCGGGTACGGAAAAACTGCCGCAGAAATCTTCTTTCCCTGCCCGTGCACTTTTTCTGTCAACCTGTTCACCAAACGGGTTATTCTATCGTAACGGAACTGCCGCCAGTCTTTGCTCTTCGTCGGATCTTTCATTTCGTCCAAATCCTGATCGTACTCTTCCTTGAACTTTTGCTTGCAGGTATCGCAATAGCAGTAATCATACTCCGGAAATTCGTGATCCTGAACCAAATTGTATTTGGGCTGCAAATCTATTGGTAAAATCACATCCGGGTAGCGGATGTAATCGAGGTGAACCGCGTCGACTCCATCAATTGCTGCGCGGGCCATCACCTGACTTTCGATGTACTGATAAACCGCTTCCTGCGAAGGACACAGCCACTGGTAATACTCAACATACGGCCGTTTCTTCAGGCATGAATATCCTTCGCGACTCACCTGATACCATTCGGGATCTTCCTGGGCTTCTTTATCGCCCGGATGATTCATAGTGACATACCAGGCATGAAGCTGGATCCCCAGGGATTTTGTGATCGGAGCCAGTCGTTTGAAATAGTCCAAATCACCATTGGAACACACACCATCGAATCCGTATTCTTTGATTTTGGCATAAGTGTCCTTGAGCTGTTCGTCAGTCCAGTCACTCTTGCCTCCAATCCAAAGCCAAAGCTGATTTCCTTCTGTTTTCCGACGCTTAGGTTCTGCATTCCCGGCCAGCAATTGGTTCCCCGAAAAGGTAACGCCGGCCGCCACAGCCCCGATGGTTTTCAGAAAAGTTCGTTTGTCCATAGTTTATCATTTGGTTAGTTACTAATCGCTCCACGTCCGCCCTTCCTGATTGATGTGCCAATTCTTTCCCGAAAAAGGTGATTGAATTACCGCCTCATACATCTCAGGAGTTGTATATATTTTCACATCAAAAGAACCGGGTGCCTTCTCAATATCCGCAAACTGATTGACATCTGATGCATAACGACGATTGGATGAGACATACCTCCGTTGTGCGTAATAAACCTGTCGCAAAGCCCATTTTACCTCTTCATCACGATTCCATTTGAAGGACGTTTTCCCTTCTCCTGAAGGAATATCTGAAAACTGAACAAAGCCCCACATTTCGGGCAAATGCATATTGACCACTCCCTGCGGCGACCACACCCAGTTATCTTCGGGATACGATAAACCGGTAGCCGGATTTACTTTCTTCTGATATTTTCCATCAACTTTTTCAATCTGCCATTCCACACGCGAAAAGTTTATACGCCATTGCACTCCGTCAGCCGGCCTGGCTTTCAATTCAGCGTAAGCACTTAACGGGAAAGCAATTTCTACCGTCCACTTTTTATCCTTGTCAGAAGGATTATTCAATGTTCCATCTACCAAAACAGCCGAAATGAGTCCTTTCAAATCGTAATTATTCAATACAAAATTGCGATCGCGGTATGGCTGCTCCAGCAATAAATCCCACACCGTATTCAGTGCATTCATCTCATATTCGGTGTAGTTGTGCGTGTCGCCATCCGGATCAATGAACACCTCAAAATCGTTATCGTGAAAAATGACTGCATCCCGCTGTGTTATATTGGCCCAAACGTTGGGCTCTTCCAACTCAGCCGCCACGTATAAAAAATTATCATTCCAAAGCATTTTAGCTCGGGTGCGAAATCGGGGAACCGGTTGTGAACCACCTTCAATGTCCTGAAAATCGTCTGTCCATTCGGCACTTTGCCAGGCTTCTTCATTCAATTTCCCATCGATCTTAAGGGGCTTCGAAGCACGATAACAAACGTAGGTTTTAGGATGAAACGAGCGAACAGGACTCATTATCCGGCTTTTGAAAACTTCTCCGGATTTGATTTTTGATTTGTTTCCTGCATAAACATGGCTGACAAAGAGTAAAATACCACATATCCATGTTACACACCAAACCGTCTTTCGAACACTAGCCATTCCAATTATTCTCACGTTTTTTCAGCATCATTTTTCACATTCACTCAAATTTACATCAGGATTTTATTGAAATGGAAACTTTTAAAAAGTTTAATTATAAGAATATCTACTTTCTTAATTTTAATAGGAAGTATTATTTGATTCCTCTCTTGAAATGAAGGATAAAAACAATGTTTTTCGTAACTTATAGGTTGCGTTCCTTAAATCTCCGAATTAATTCATAATTAATGTTATCAATCAACTTCGTGGCACATCCTTTGGGGGTGTACAAGTAGAGTCAACGAATTCAAAAAACACACATAATGATGAAAGGAAGAATCGTAGCATTATTGATAACACTAGCGTTGCTGGGAGCTTCGGTGTATGCCGCTGAGAATCCACAAAAACAGGATAAAAAGCAGAAACAGAAAGAACAAACAGAAAAACTGGTGAACTCAAAACAGTTTCAGTTTGTCGCACGACAGGCTTTGCCCATGGGAGGTAAATCAGTGGACTTAACGACCAACCCCAACTTTACCAAATTCTATCCCGACAGTATTCAGGCAGATATGCCGTTCTTCGGCCGGGCTTATAGCGTACCTTACGGCGGATCGGGAGGAATAAAATTTGATGGCAAACCTAAAAAAATTACCATCACACCACAAAAGAAGGGCAAAGGCTACCTGATAAAAGCAACCGTGAATGATACCAGCGATAGTTACTCGCTAACACTTTCGGTAAGCAACGATGGCTATGGAACACTTACTATCAACAGCAATAACCGCAATTCTATCAGTTATTACGGAAAAATCAGTGCGCTGGAAAACGAGGAGAGCAAGTAGCCCGCTGAAACAGGTAACCGATGGGCCGCGAAGAAATACCACTTCTTTACGGCCCATTTTTCGTGCTCTTTTACTCTCGGAAGCGGCTTGCAGGAAGCCAAATCTTTCCTAACTTTGCGCAGTTGATTGAATCAACAGACAGTTCGAAACCATCCTGTCTATAAACAAAACTAGGGCCCATCGAGAGAGAAGATTTTCCCTCCCTCTTCGAACTATATGTTCGGATGTTACCTCGTATGTTTATTGCTTTTTCAGGAATAAGGTTTCCGACTTCTGATGATTTTGGATATGTCTTAATTATATCAGAATATGAAAAAAGCAATTGTCCTTTTATCCGGCGGTCTCGATTCATCGGTAGCTTTACACCTGGCCAAATCACAGGGTTTTGATGTGTATGCACTTTCGTTCGACTATGGTCAGCGCCATGAACGTGAGTTGCAAAGCGCACGAGAAACAGCCAAAAGTGCCGGAGTAAAAGAACATCACATTGTCAATATGCGACTGGATTTGTGGGGCGGCTCAGCGCTGACCGACCAATCCATCGAGGTTGAAAACGGAGACGTTACACGCACCGATATTCCCGTTACTTATGTTCCGGCCCGAAATATGGTCTTTCTGTCGGTTGCAGCTTCGTATGCCGAAGCCATTGGTTCCCGCGATATTTTTATCGGGGTTAGCCAGGTAGATTATTCAGGCTACGTAGATTGCCGTCAGGAATTCATCGATGCTATGGAAGCAGCCATCAATAAGGGAACGGTTTGCGGTGCTGAGATGGATGATCCCATTCATGTTCATGCCCCGTTTATCGATAAAACGAAAGCTGACGAAATCCGTCTCGGAATGGAATTGGGAGTTGATTTTGGCCTCACCTGGTCGTGCTACCGGGGTGGCGAAAAATCGTGTGGAACGTGTGACAGTTGTCTGCTTCGCGCGAAAGCGTTTGAGGAAGCCGGTTATACTGATCCGTTGTTGGAAAAATAAAAGACAGAGAAATGATTATCAGAAAAAAATTCCGGTTCGAAGGAGCCCATATTGTGCGTAATTGTTCATCGAAGTTGTGCCGCGAAAACATTCACGGACATTCGTATGAAGTGGAAGTGTTCATTAAATCGAACAAGCTGGATAAAGGATATATGGTGCTCGATTTCATCCTCCTGAGCAAGGTGGGCGAATTCATCAACAGTTTCGATCATGCTTATTCACTTTGGCAGGGAGAGAAACCGGAAATTAAAGGAGCCATCTATCAAATCAACCAGCGGGTAGCGGAAATTCCTGTTTCGCCGTCGGCAGAAGGATATGCACTGATGTTCCTGTATGTGATCGACAAAATCATCCGGAACACCGAACTAAAAAACGGAGAAGGTGATATTCAACTTCAGTCGGTAAGAGTCCATGAAACGCAAACCGGTTACGCCGAAGCATTCACTGAAGACTTCGCGTTGGTTGATTTTACGCTGGACGACATTAAACTGAGTGAAGGCATTCAAACCGAGTGGGATGACATGGATTGGTGGCAGGAACTGAAAGAGCAGAAAGTATTCCCAAATACCCATCTCGAAAATTAAATTCGCATGGCTGCGTCACTTCTTTTGGTCAACAATGGTATTTTCCCTATCACCCGGGATGCTGAAGGTAAGTTGCTGGCTGATGTGCCGGCTACCGGCCTGCAAAATCCGGGAACCATACAAGGCGAAGGGAAACTGGTAGGTACAGCCTCGCTTTTCATCCGGTTGTCGGGATGTAATCTACGTTGCATGTGGAATGTGCCGGAAGGTGGTGTGAGCGCCTGCGATACGCCGGACTCCTCGTTCGATGTGAGCAAAAACTGGTTGTGGAAGGTTGATGAAATCATAGAAACAGTAAGGCACAACCTGGGCAACATGCGCCATGTTGTGATTACCGGCGGTGAACCGACCATTCAGCACCGGTCTCTCAAAGAGCTTTGCCACCGACTAAAGGAAGAATTTGACGTTCACATTACCATCGAAACCAATGGAACCCTGTTTGATGAAGAGCTGGCCAGTTACATTGATCTGTTCAGTATTTCACCGAAACTGAGCGACTCGTTGGTGACCGAAGAGAAGCTGATGCAGTTGCCTCGACAGCTGGCAGGAAAAGTGGCTGCAGCACCGTCACAAAAATCGCCGTGCCCGGAAGTTATTCAGCAGTACATCGATGTGTGCCGGAATTCCGGTGGAGAAAAGGATTTCCAACTGAAGTTTGTGATGACCGGACCGGAAAATGCAAAGTCCATTCACAACGAAGTTCTGAATCATATCAGCGGATGGGAACCTTCTGATATTCTGGCGATGCCGTTGGGAGGTAACCACCATACTTTGGGAAAAACCAGCCATCGGGTGCTCGAAACGGCTATTCAGCATGGCTGGCGTTATTGCCCTCGCATCCACATCGATCTGTTCGGTGACAAACCGGGTGTTTAATTACAAAATTTCTTGACCAAACTATTACCATGAAGAATACCATCTCGACCGAAGACAAGCTGCTGGGCAGAAAAGTTGACTACCCTAAACAATATGCACCTGAAGTGCTGGTTGCTGTTCCCCGCAAGGTGAACCGCGAACAATACGGCATCAGCGAGCCGCCAACTGAATTTATCGGACTGGATACATGGCATGCCTACGAGGTGGGATTTCTGACCGAAAATGGTTTACCAGTCACCGGTCTGCTCAAGTTGGTTTATCCTTCCGACAGTTCATTTCTGGTGGAAAGCAAATCGTTGAAGCTGTACCTCAACTCGTTCAACATGTCTTCCTACGGAAAAGATCGGAAATCAGGTATTGAACAGGTGACCGGGATGATTAAAAATGACCTGGAGGCATTGCTGAAATGCGAAGTCAAACTGGCATTTTTCGATAAAGAATCGGAAGTTGCTGGTCATGATTTTCAGGATTTCATGGTAATGGAAGATACGTTAGAGCTGGAAAGCATTCAGTTCAACGATTTCTCGGAAAATCCGGAGTTATTAAAACCATCAAAATCGGGTGAAAAGGAACTAAAACTGGCTACTCATCTTCTACGCAGTAATTGCAAAGTAACCCATCAGCCCGACTGGGGAAGTGCCTTTGTGCTCATCGAAGGCGAAACATTGCCGGAACCAACCGGATTGCTGGAATACATTGTTTCCTTTCGGAATGAAAACCATTTTCACGAAGAGATTTGCGAAATGCTTTACAAACGATTGTGGGATAAGTTTCAACCTGAAAAACTGATGGTTACCTGCGTTTACACCCGCCGTGGAGGAATTGATATTTGCCCTTCGAGAGCCAGTCATGCGCAACTCTTACCCGTTAATCTGATCTCTCCGGAAAAACTTTCGTCTAAATTATTGAGGCAATAAAGAAAACTCCCGGTCCTCACTTCCTATTGCATCGAAATGAAAACCGGGAAATTTCGTTTTAATCCATATTGACTTTAGTCGCCTGTTTCCGTTTATCACGCTTGTAATTGTTGATACGGTACGAGATTGTCAAGCGGATTGGATAATTTGGCTTCATAGACGTGGTTTGGTAAAACTTCGGTTCGTCAATTTTCGTCACAATATCCGTTGTACGGAAAATATCATATGCCATTAAGGTTAACGACAGTCTTTTTTTCAGGAACTGCTGGCGAAAAGATATATAGGTGTAAAAAACATGCTCATTACTACCCTGCGGTCTCTTCACACCGGTTCCGTAGGTGGGCATAATCTGAAAAAAGGTATTATCGCTGATTCTGAACGAATTCGACCAACGAATATTCACTCCGGCATCACCCCGGGTACCATAAATCGGAGCAAGCTCGCCCTCCGTCTTCACCCTGAACTTATAGAAATTAAAGATGGGCATCATCGTCCAAAAACTATTCATCTTAAAACTGAACGTGGCGTCCAATCCCAGCGCATCTTCGTCTCCCACATTTTCGAATTTGTAATTGACAACAGTTCCCGCGTAAATGCTTTGCACCTTGAAAATATGATTCGTGTAGTGATCGTAATAGCCTTTCAACGTGATACTATTGCTCTTGAAGGAATTAGAGTAAGTTAACGACAACGAGTTGTTGTATTCGTTATCGAGGAATGGATTTCCTGATTGAACGTAATCAAAATCAAACCACCTGGGATTGGCCTCCATTTGAATAGTCGTCAACCGATCAATTCTTCGCGAAAAAGCAAGATTCATCGTTTGCTTATGGGGCAAATGATAATTGAGGAAAAATGAGGGAAATAAATCCCACTTATCAACTTTCTTCTGCCAGTTATCGGTCACACTATTCAGCAATCTCGACGTGTGTTCAGCTCGTAATCCCAGCTGAAGTTCCATTTTCTCCCAATTCTTCCGGTACTGGCTGTAGAACGCGTGAATCTCACGGCTCAAACTGCTTTTTGAGCCCCCAACCGAAAAAGCGGACAACTCGGTACCTGCCTGAGTTAAATCTGCCGTATAATCAGAAGATTCCTTCTCTTTGCGAAACTGATACCCGGCTTCGAACTTACTTTTATCGCCTAACGGCAAAGAATAATCCAGATTAATCCGACTATCATCGTCGTTGCGCGAATCCTTCGTCTTCATCCAGTTGGTGAGGTTTCCGGCTTCGTCTTTCAGCTCATTATGCATCCGGTTATCGAACGAAGTATTATTCCACTGCCCGGTGATTTCCAGCTTATGCCCTTTGTTGTTAAACGCATGGGAATACGACAACGAGGCTCCCCGGTAATCTCCGGGTCTTCGGTTTTCCCCGACACTCAAACGTTTTATATCATAGGAATCAGGCCCGTTAGAAGAATAGGTCATATCAAAATCGGCATGATTCAACACATAGTAAGTTCCGGCGGTTGCCGACAGTAACAGGTCATCTTTTTTCGATGGGGCAAATTCGATGCCGCCCCTAACACCAGTATTTTTTCGGTAGGAATAGCGCCTACCGTCCTGATTACTTTGAAGCAAATAACCATTTTGGTAGTTCTTCACCACGGATGTTGCATCTCCTTCCCTGTTCCGTTTGTTGTGATCGGCCCCAACAAAAAAGCTTAGTTTTCCGGCTTTATGATTAATGATAAAATCGGAAGCATAACCGCCTATCTGAGTGTGGGCAAGCGTAATGTTACCATTCCATCCTTCGCCCCGGCCTTTTTTCGTGATAATATTCAAGATACCAGCTGTTCCATCCGAGTCATATTTGGCGGATGGATTGGTGATTACCTCAACCTTTTGCACATTGTCGCTGGGAATGCTTTTTAGAGCTTCATTGCTTTTCAATGGAGAAGGTTTCCCGTCAATCAATACCAGGAAATTTTCGCTACCCTTCAATGTCAGGTTACCGCTGGGCGTTACATTCACCGACGGAACACGTTGCAGTAAGTCAACTACTGTTCCTCCGGCTCCTTCCATCCGGTTAGCAACGTTCACCACCGTTTTGTCCAGTTTGGTGCTCACACCCCCGGTACGTTCAACAACATCGACCTCGCCAAGTTGCTTCACATCCGGTTCCAGAAATAAATCTCCAAGGACAAATGGATTTCGTTTTTGAGCAAGTTCTACATTCGTCATTACGCGCGGCGAATAACCCATAAAACGAATTTTCATAAAGTATTTCCCGTAAGGAATATTCTTTAGCACAAACGAACCGTTTCTTGCCGAAGCTGTCCCATTAATTAACACTGAATCAACGGAACGAAATAAGGCTATATTAGCATACTCAATCGGTTCTTTTGACTTGAGATCAAGAATGCGACCTCTAAGCACTCCCGGCTCCTGTTCCTTATCACTCTGTCCGAATAAGTATTGAAACGGAGTTAGTGCGAAGATAAAAAGTGCTAACAGAAACACTTGTTTCTTGCTTAAACGCCCCATAAATATTTTGGTCTTTGTTTTAACTTCTGCGAATTTAACATTATGTAACAATTTATCAATAATAAATTATTATTTATTTACATGTCCTACAACCTAATCATTATAAACAACGGATAAACACAGCCTCCTCAGCGAATCAATTTCCCTATTGCCACTCTAATATCACACACAATTTATGTTAGACAAATAATACCATTTATAATTCTTCAACTAACCTTTTACGGATAATACCACATCAATTCCCTCACAAATTTTTCAACAAAGAATAAGACATCATACAGCATTATCAAACAGCTATTTAATTACAAAAACCAAAACACCGATTAGCTATCTCGTGATTATCAGTTACTATCTTGGTATTCGATAGTGGAAAATGAAACAACAAAAACACTATTTTTGCACATAACAAGTAATAATGTGCAATTTCTGTTTTATGAAGGAAGAGACACGGTGTAATATATTAAATGTGGCAAAACGACTTTTTGCCCAACAAGGAATCGGGAAAACAACCATGATGGATGTAGCACATGCGTCGGGATTGGGAAGAAGAACGCTTTATATGTATTACAAAACCCGTGATGAGCTTTACAGAGCAGTCGTCAAGAGCGAAATTGAACTAATTATCAGCCGACTGCAAGACGTAATGAAAACCAATATCTCTCCAGATAAGAAATTCATTCGTTTTGTGGCAGTTCGTATGCAAGCTCTCGAAGATCTGGTCAGACGAAACCGGTCCATTCGTTCCGATTTTCTGAATAACCAATCGCGGATTGAAGAAATAAGAAAAGAGCTGGATCTTCAGGAAAAGGTTTATTTGACAAAAATTCTAAAGGAAGGTGATAAACGGGGCACTTTCCGGATTGAAAACCCCGAAATCACAGCTACCATTGCCCATACGACAATTAAAGGTTTTGAACCGGTATTCATCAGGGATGGTTTTGGCTCAAATTACCAAACCACACTAAACCTTTGCATCAAAATTCTGTTTCAGGGAATCAGACCGCAGATCAAATAGATATTTATTATATACCATCATCATATGAAAATGTTTTTAAACAAAGTATCACATTATTTACCCAAGGAAAGAGTTCCCAATGAATACTTCGAGAAGGTAAATGGCTTATCCGACACGTGGATATTTGAACGGACCGGCATCAAAACCCGGTCGAAAGCGGGGAAAGAGGAGAATACCACGACCATGGCCGTTGAAGCCGTACGGAATGCAATTACATCGCTCCCTTTCGATATCAGGGATGTCGATCTGATTGTCGGAGCCTCTTACACGCCCTATGACACAGTTGCCACTATGGGACACGTTGTTCAACGGGAATTTCATATCAAAGACGCACAGGTGGTATATATTTCATCGGCTTGTTCTTCTTTAGTCAATGCCCTGGAAGTCGTCGAAGGTTATTTCGCCATGGGAAAATCAAGGCAGGCTCTGGTCATCGCCTCTGAGCACAACACTGCTTTTAGCGATGAAACCTGTGAAAAGAGCGGCCACTTATGGGGAGACGGAGCCACGGCGCTATTTATCAGTGATGAGCCTTTGGGTGAAAAACCGGCGGAGATTCTGAGCGTTTACAGCCGTGGTTTGGGACATATCAGTAAAGGTCCGGAAGGTGTTTATCTGACACCGGGACGCGAAGGTCTGCAAATGCCCGATGGAAGAGATGTTTTCATTCAGGCTTGCCAATACATGCGTGTAGCATTGGAAGAAGCGTCGGAACAGTGTGGATTAGCCGTCGACGACCTGGATTGGATAATTCCACACCAGGCCAATCACCGCATCATCAAAAATCTGGCCGGTCAGCTTTCGCTTAACGAGGATAAGATATTTACCAATATCAGGGAGCTTGGAAATACCGGGTCTGCCAGCACAGGCATTTGCCTCTCTCAAAATATGGACACGATACAAAAAGATGCTCTTTTAGGTATTACTGTCTTTGGAGGTGGCTATTCTGCAGGTGCCGCTATTCTACGATTTTAACCCCTTAATTATAATACTAGAAAACGCCGGTAATTACCGGCGTTTATTTTTTAGCACACCCGTATCACATCTGTATGAGGTCGGGTTGTCATATAAATATTCTCATCAAAAAGTAATCGTAAAGCATTTTAATTCAGAACAAAATTCATTAATTTTAAAGTTACACGTTAAATAAGCCAGGTAGCTTTCGACAGGTTATATTAATCTTATAACACAGCCTATACCAATCTTAAATTCCTTATTATGATGCTTTATATTGGAAATCTTGATTACCGAATATCTGAAGAAGATTTATACGAACTTTTTTCAGAATATGGACATGTGACATCGGTGCGAATTGTACGAGACAAAATCTCACACCGGAGCAAGGGATTTGGTTTTGTGGAAATGGAACATGATTTTGAAGCCAACCGGGCCGTTGATAATGCAAACGGACTATTTGTTGCCGATCGTAAAATGGTCGTCCGGTTTGGACATCAGGCTGGTGGTACCCGAGCCGAAAAAAGAGTTAAAGCAACATCCCGACATTCTTATCAATAGAAAATAGTTCTGATTATTGAAATGCCAACCGGAATAAGCTATTTTGCAATACCGGCTGGCATTTTTTTCGAATTCAGCTTCAAACTTTCTTATAGTACTCCACTTTCCCCTCTTCAGCCAAATCAGCCACTTTTTTTGCCAATGTTTCCCGCGTCACTTCATCCATCTTCCTGAATTCCTTTGCCAGCGCTATTTTTTCTTTAATATAGCCGGCATTTTCCGCTCCGGTTATCAATACACTAACGGGCATCGACCAGGAGAAAAACAGCGCTTCTCGCATCGATAATCTTCCAGGCACCACCGGGTCATCCGATTTCCACACGTCATTTCCATTCATCACCTTCTTGCCAAAGAAACGACCATCTGCCAGAGTTTTCATCGCCAATACCGCCAGTTTACTATCGATGGCCTTCGGTATTACTTCCTTGACAAAGCTATGTTCTGAAGCGAAATCGACCAGATTAACAGGAAACTGGCAAGTACTGAAGAGTTCCATTCCTCCGGTCTTTTCCAGCATGCGCAAATGAGCATATGGGTTCTGATGCCCGGTAAATCCAATATGTCGGGCTTTCCCTGACTCTTTAGCTTCCCGAACAACATCCAATAAACCATTGGCAATGCGCGTATCGACATCTTCGGGTGACTGCAGAGAATGAATTTGCCATAAATCCAGATGATCTGTATGAAGCCGCTTTAGCGATCCTTCAAGATGTTCTCGTGCGGTTTTGGCATCCTGCGTAAAGGTTTTGGTCATCAGGAAAATATCATCGCGGTATTTGGGTACCAGATATTTCCCGTAACGACGCTCACTTTCGCCGTCAGCATATGATTCGGCCGTATCAAAAAAACGGATTCCGCCTTCAATGGCCGCTTCAATTACCTCTTGTGCATCCCGCTCGGTCGTCCATCCCACATGGTAGCCTCCAACGCCAAGCATGGTTACATTTTCTCCGGTACTCCCCAGTTTTCGTTGTGGTAAAATTTCGCCCCATTTGTCATTCGCCGAGGGATTGCCAAAGCTCCGCCAGGGAAGCATCATGCCGGCAGTTAGCCCTAGCATAGTTTGAATAAATTCTCTTCTTTTTTTCATGGTTTAATTGGTTTGTCAGTTTTCATTATCGAAACAGCCTATTTTATAAATAGTTCACAATCTTACGTTTCGCTAAATATTGTTAAACAATGATAATCAAGACATAATCGATAAAACCTTCGAAAATCGCAGTTGTTTAACTAACAGTTTATAGTTAAGTTTAGACAAATTTTTAATATAAATATACCCGTACAACGCAGTGGCTGTCCGGGGTTTTTCCAAGAAATTAAATCGTTTCGTTATGAAGAAGCTAATTTACTTATTCGCCCTGGCAGTAGTTGCCGTATCCTGTTCCACCAATCCGGGCTTTTTAGTTGATGGAAACATTAAAGGCTGGAAAGATGGCCCAGTGACACTTAAGAAGAGAATTGACGGAAACTGGATTACTGTTGATTCTACACAAATGAAAAAAGGAAAGTTCAACTTTACAGGAACCGTTGATGTTCCTGGAATGTATTACGTTATACCGCCTTCGGGCCGAAGAGATGCCATTCCTTTCTTCCTGGAGAATAGCAACATTACCGTTACTGGCAGCAGTGACGATCCGAAAGATGTTGTCGTAAAAGGCTCAGCAGCGCAAGACGAATTCAGAGACTTTTATGCTCGTGTGGATAGTATTTCCGACCGGATGCAATCGTATTATCAAAGATATGCTAAGGCACGCTCGGAGAACGATACTACTGCAACGGCCAAAATAGAAAAAGAATTAAACGACTTGTATAAGATACAAACCGATATCCAGAAAGCTTTTGTGCTGGATAATCCCAATTCGTTTGTTGCACCTTACATCTTACTACAAATTCAGTATGGAATGGATGCCAGTGAATTAAACAGCTATGTGAAGAATTTCTCGGCTGATGTACTGAAGACGCCCAGTGCACAAACACTAAGCATGCGAATTAAAAAGCTCGAAAAGGTAGCTGTCGGTCAGCAGGCTCCTGATTTTACGATGAATGATGCCAATGGTAAGCCGGTTAAACTTTCAGATGTGTATAAGCAGCACAAATACCTTCTGGTTGATTTCTGGGCTTCCTGGTGTGGTCCCTGTCGACAGGAAAATCCAAATGTAGTTTCGGTATGGGAAAAATACCATAACGATGGATTTAGTGTCATGGGTGTATCGCTCGATTCCAAAAAGGATGCATGGTTAAAGGCCGTTAAAGACGATAATCTAACCTGGACTCAGGTATCGGACTTACAGGGCTGGAAAAATTCGGCTGCGGCTTTATACGGAGTCAATTCCATTCCTTCCAATATTCTGTTAGACCAGACTGGAAAAATTATCGCACACAATCTTCGCGGAGAAGATTTACGGAACGAACTATCTGCACTGCTGAAGAAATAAAATTCAATCAATAACGCTATTGCATAAAAAAGGCATCTGTTGTTCGCAGATGCCTTTTTCTATTTCATGAAAATGGATCACTTCCGATTCCAGCGAAAGCGGTAACCGATAGACCACTCCACAAATTCGGCCTGCGAAAAATCTGTTGCCCGTAAGCGAACGCCGGCAAACATATCGTTATTGAGATGATACCTCACCCCTATCCGCTGATAAAACCTTGGCTCAGCTTTCGGCACATCCTTGTTCAGCAGGAAAATTCCCAAATCGCCCACCAGGCTAATACGATCCATTGCATACTCAATGGTTCCAAATGTTCCTAATGTAAAATAATCGGAACCTTCCACAGTAACCGGTTTTTCTACATCGTTGTCGACCATCATTTCCGCTTTCATCGATGCATCGTAGCCCATATCAAAGCCAAGACCGGCCTTCAACGTGCGACTCATCCCACTCAACCATGCAGCTGAAAAAGTTCCGACAAAGAAATTCTTTCCCCAGTATTCCTCGGCCAATGAGCGGCTATATTCCATCTCTTTAGCTCCTGCATTGAAGGATAAAACCAATTCATCTTCGCCCTTATATTTACTCTTCTGCACCGGAACCATGACGGGTCTCGAATCGGAGAGGTGATAACGCAATTCGATTTTAGGAGCAAACATGTTCAGTCCCCGCGAGTCGACAGCTAATTGAGCATTGGTGTAATGAGTGTAGCCAATGCCTGCCGCCAAATCGAACCGCTGGCTCAATTGGTAGGCATATTCAAAGCCTAAATGCATGTACATATTTTTCCGGGCCCCGATAATCTGTTCCCAGGTAGTAGCCGTGTTGGAATCAAAATTGGATGACAATCCCATTCTCCACTCATAATTTATCCCGCTGCGTTTCCACCTTTTGATATTTCCTCCATAGAAAAAATAGAGTGCTGCGGGTTGTCCAATCTGGTTCACATCATCAAAGAATGACGCTGAAGTAAGTCCAATTCCGTAATACGGATAGTTAGACAAACCATGCCACACCTTAGAGCCATTGGTTTGCCATCCTAAACGGATATCTGCAGCATGATAATTAAAGAAACCATTCCCGGCCGGAAATGAGTTATTCAGCTTGAATACCGTCCCGGCTTCATAATTTGCGCCGATCCACGTCTTATACTTTTTCTTTGCTCCAGTTGTGTCTACAACAGTTGAGGCCTCCTGTGCTACTGATTCAATTGAGAATAGCAGCACAAATACCAGGGAGAGAACGGAGAAGGTTAGAGATCTGTACATTTTTTATGATTTTGGATGATTTATATGCCGATTGCACATTTTCTTGATAAGTGTAAAAGCCTGTAAACTTTGATACTTCTGATTACTGTTAACTAATATACGAAAAAAGCGGGATAATCAATAGTTATGATTACCCCGCCATTATTATCGTTAAATGAAAAGTGCTATTTCTTCCGGATATACTCGACAATCCAATCTCCTACTTCATCGGTTCCAAGCGCTTTCCCGCCTTCTCCGGCCAAGTCTTCGGTAACGGCTTTTGCTTCAATCGAAGCATTCACCGCCTCGGTAATGAGAGATGCTTCATCCTGTAGTTTGAATGCATACTCAAACATCATAGCAGCCGAAAGAATGGTTGCACACGGATTAGCAATATTCTTGCCTGCGGCTTGTGGATAAGAGCCGTGAATGGGTTCGAATACCGACGTGTGAATTCCCATCGATGCTGACGGTAACAAGCCCAGCGAACCGGAAATCACACTGGCTTCATCGGTCAGAATATCACCGAACATGTTCTCGGTAACCATCACGTCGAAGCGTTTGGGCCACTGAATAATCTGCATGGCAGCGTTGTCCACAAACATGTATTCTACTTCCACTTCAGGATACTTGGGTGCCATTTCCTGCGAAATAGTACGCCATAACCGCGAGGTTGCCAAAACATTTGCCTTATCGACGATGGTCAGCTTTTTACGACGTTGCATCGCAAATTCAAAGGCCAGTTTCAGGATACGCTCAATTTCTTGCCGTGTATAAATACTGGTATCATAAGCCGTATTTCCATCTTCAGAACGTCCTTGTGGCTGACCAAAATAAATTCCACCGGTTAATTCACGAATGGCAACAAAATCGGCTCCTTCAATACGATCACGCCTCAGCGGCGACATATCAAGCAATGAAGGGAAAGTAATTGTTGGACGAATATTGGCATACAGGCCCAGTTTTTTCCGCATAGCCAGAAGGCCCTGCTCCGGACGCACTTTTGCCGAAGGATCGTTATCGAAGCGCGGATGTCCGATGGCACCGAACAATACGGCATCCGAATCCATACAAAGCTGATGTGTTTCGTCGGGATACGGATTACCGGTTTCATCGATGGCAACCGCTCCCACCAGACCAGTTTTGGTGATTAGCTCGTGTCCGAACCGGGCACAAATGGCATTGGTTACCTTAAGGGCTTGTTCGACAATTTCCGGTCCGATTCCATCGCCGGCTAAAACTGCAACGTTTAATTTCATATTTATCGGTTCATATTTTTTCGAAATCCGAATCAAAAAAGCTGATTATCGTTTTCTACTATGTTTAACATTTTCATTGTCGCTTTGATTGCTGCTGCCGTCTGATCAGGGTCCAATCCACGGGTTTTAAATTCACGGCCCATACGCCAGGTAATCAACGTTTCAACCAGCGCATCTGTATTTCCTCCCGGAGGAATGGCTACCGTATAATCGGCTAGTGCCGGGAAAGGCTTATTCAGCTTATGATAGATTCTGCGCAACGCATTCATGAAAGCATCATACTGACCGTCGCCGGATGTTGCCTCCTCGTACTCGTTCCCATCAATAGAAATGCGAACAGTTGCCATTGGACGCAATCCCAGCGCATGCGAAATAGCATAATTCTTCAGTTCAATATGCGTAACAATCGATTCGCTTTTTAGTACATCCGAAAGAATGTATGGTAAATCTTCCGCGGTAACCGATTCTTTCCGATCGCCTAATTCAATGATCTTTTCAGTTACCTTCTTTAGTTCATCCGGGTCGAGATGAATTCCCATCTCCTCCAGATTTTTGGCAATATTCGCTTTGCCGGAAGTTTTACCTAAAGCATATTTCCGGGTACGCCCAAAACGCTCGGGAAGCAACTCGTTGAAATACAACTTGTCCTTTTTATCTCCATCGGCATGAATACCACTGGTTTGCGTGAAGACATTCTCTCCGATAACGGGCTTGTTCGTTGGAATACGAACCCCGGAAAAACTCTCAACCAAACGGCTGACCATCGCCAGTTTCCGCTCATTAACAGAGTTCGGACGTTTCAAATGGTCATTCAGCAATGCAATAACACTGGCCAGCGGTGCATTTCCAGCCCGTTCGCCCAACCCGTTCACGGTGGTATGTACACAATTGATACCGGCACGTATCGCCGCCTCAACATTGGCCACTGCGAGATCGTAATCGTTATGTGCATGAAAATCGAAATGCATTTTGGGAAACTTCTCGATCATCATCCGGCAGAACTCGAACGCTTCCAGTGGCGATAAAATACCAAGCGTATCGGGCAGCATCACCCGTTGAATCGGCTCATCTTTCAATCCGTCGAGAAGTTTTTCGACGTACTCGGGAGAGTGACGCATTCCATTCGACCAGTCTTCCAGGTAAATGTTCACCTTAATGCCCATTTCTCCGGCACGACTGATCGCATCACGGATATCCTGGATGTGCTGTTCCGTGGTTTTTTTCAATTGCTGAGTCAAATGCCGATGCGAGCCTTTGGTCAAAAGGTTCATCACCTCACCACCGGCATCCTTTATCCAGTTTAGGGATGTTCCACCATCGACAAAACCAAGAATTTCAATCTTATCACGATAGCCGGCTTTTCCAGCCCATTCGATAACTTTTTGAGCAGCCCGGAACTCTCCGTCAGAAACCCGAGCCGACGCAATCTCCAGATAGTCAATCTTGACCTCTTCGAGTAAAATTTTTGCGATGCTCAGCTTCTCGGTTTCCGAGAAAGAAACCCCCGAGGTCTGCTCGCCATCCCTCAGGGTTGTATCCATGATATACACTTTTTTTGCCATAGCTCTGCTCATCAGTCACACGTGTTTTTATCGTAGCGATTCTTCGAATTTGGCCACTTTATCCTTTAGAGTAACCAGAAAATCGATATCATCATACCCGTTCAACAGGCATTTCTTTTTATATGCATTGATTTCGTAATCAGTTGTCTCTCCTGTTTCGAGGTTCGTGAAAGTCTGCTCTTCCAGGTTCACTTCAAACTCTGCTTCAGGATTAGCTTCAATGGTTTCGAACAATTTCTCCAGGTATTCAGGTGATACCACCACTGGTAATAACCCGTTATTCAACGCATTGTTCTTAAAAATATCGGCAAAGAAGCTCGATACCACCACACGGAAACCATAGTCATAAATAGACCAGGCTGCATGTTCACGGCTCGAACCGCTTCCGAAATTCTTTCCTGCTACCAGAATCTTTCCGCTATAGCGGGACTGATTCAAAACAAAATCAGGATTCGGCGTATTATCTTTTTTGTAGCGCCAGTCGCGGAAAAGGTTATCACCAAATCCCTTGCGCTCTACCGCTTTCAGGAAGCGGGCCGGAATAATCTGGTCGGTATCCACATTCTCGATGGGCAGTGGCACTGCCGGACTCCGGAATTTTACAAATTTATCGATAGGCATAATCAATCAATTCAAAGTTCACATTACAAAAATTCACGCGGATCGGTTACACGGCCAGTGACGGCAGCGGCAGCAGCCATAATGGGACTAGCCAGCATGGTGCGGGCTCCCGGCCCCTGACGTCCTTCGAAGTTCCGGTTCGAGGTGGAAACGGCATATTTCCCTTCCGGGATTTTGTCTTCGTTCATAGCCAGACAAGCTGAGCATCCCGGTTGGCGAAGCTCAAAGCCGGCTTCCTCCAGAATTTCCACCAGTCCTTCTTTCCGGATCTGATCTTCCACCTGGTGTGAACCCGGAACCAGCCAGGCCGTTATGTTATCGGCTTTTTTCTTTCCTTTTACAAACTGAGTGAAAGCACGAAAGTCTTCAATACGACCATTGGTGCAACTACCGATGAATACATAGTCGACCTCTTTACCCATCATTTGATCTCCGGGATGAAATCCCATATATTCCAACGACTTGTTGAAGGTGAAGCGATCACTCTTACCCATGTCATCTCCGGTAGGAATATTACCATCGACACCGACACCCATTCCGGGATTGGTGCCGTAAGTAATCATTGGAGAGATATCGGCTGCATCAAAGTTGTATTCCGAGTCGAATACGGCATCGTCATCCGATTTCAGGCTTTTCCAACGAGCAAGCTCTTTTTCCCACTCTTCACCTTTGGGCGCGAATTCACGACCTTTGATGTATTCGAAGGTAACTTCATCCGGAGCAATCATTCCACCACGGGCACCACTTTCAATACTCATGTTACAAAGGGTCATCCGTCCTTCCATCGAAAGACTGCGAATAGCCGAACCTGTGTACTCAATGAAGTGTCCGGTACCACCTGAAGTTGAAATCTGCGAAATGATATATAGCGCAATATCTTTTGCTGTTACCCCTTTGTGCAATTCACCGTCCACATTGACGCGCATTTTCTTCGGCTTAGGCTGAAGAATACACTGACTGGCAAACACCATTTCCACTTCACTGGTACCAATACCGAAAGCAATACTTCCGAAAGCTCCGTGCGTTGAAGTATGACTATCACCACAGACAATGGTCATACCGGGTTGGGTAATTCCCAGTTCCGGTCCAATCACATGAACAATTCCATGGAAAGGGTGATTCAGTCCATACAGGTTAATATTATGCTTTTGACAATTCGCGGTAAGCGTATCGACTTGTTTACGCGAAAGCAGTTCCTTGATGGGCTGTTCCTGACCTTCGGTCGGGACATTATGGTCGGGAGTCGCGATGGTATTTTCCGGACGGAAGACTTTCAATCCACGACGCTCCAGTCCTCCAAATGCTACAGGGCTGGTCACTTCATGGATTAAATGACGATCGATGTAAAGCACATCAGGGCCAGCTTCCACATGCTCCACCACGTGAGCATCCCATATCTTATCAAAAAGTGTTTTTGCTTCTGAACTCATTTGAAAATCATTCAAAATTAATACTGTACAAACGCGAATCAGATTTTATTACCTGTTCCGTTTCCAATTTTATTAACTGCATCGATAAAGGCTTCAACAGAAGCGGTTACAATATCGGTATTGGCGCCAAAGCCGTTGTAAATAACGCCTTCGGATTCAACCTGCATATGTACCTTACCAATATCATCGCTTCCACGTGTAATGGCCTGAATCAGGAACTCTTCCAAAACAACCTTCCGGTGAATAATATCCTTTACGGCAGAAATGGCCGCATCAACCGGTCCGTTACCCGATTCGGTAGCGGTGAATTTCTCTCCGGCAATGTCCAGTTTCACGGTAGCCATCGGTACCAGATCTTTTCCGGTCACCACCTGAAGGAAGTCCAGTTTAATCCGACGGTCTCCTTTACCAAGCTCGCCCAACAATACCAGCAGATCGTCGTCTTTTATCTGTTTCTTCTTGTCAGCTAGCTTCAGGAAATCTTCATAAACTTCATCCAATTTTGCCTTGTCCAGTTTGAAGCCCAGTATTTCCAAACGGTGTTTCAATGCCGCGCGACCACTACGAGCTGTCAGCAGAATGGATGATTCATTGATACCAACTTCTGCCGGATCAATGATTTCATAGTTTTCACGGTTTTTCAGTACCCCATCCTGGTGAATACCACTTGAATGAGCAAATGCATTCCGCCCCACAATAGCCTTGTTCGGCTGAACCGGCATATTCATCAGGCTGGAAACCAACCGGCTGGTTTTGTATATATTTTTTGTATTGATATTGGTAAACAGCTCCAACTCCTTATGCGAGCGAAGTGTCATCACCACCTCTTCAAGAGAGGTATTTCCCGCACGTTCACCAATACCATTTAACGTTACCTCAACCTGACGGGCACCATTCATAATTCCGGAAACGGAATTGGCAGTAGCCATTCCCAAATCGTTGTGGCAGTGCGTTGAAATGACAGCTTTGTCAATTCCCTTTACGTTCTCTTTCAGGAAACGAATTTTCTCACCGAATTCGTTGGGCAAACAATATCCGGTTGTATCCGGAATATTGACCACGGTGGCGCCGGCTTTAATAACAGCCTCAATTACTCTGGCCAGGTAAACATTGTCAGTCCGGCCGGCATCTTCGGCATAAAACTCTACGTCTTCAACGTATTTTTTGGCATATTTTACAGCAGCCACAGCACGTTCGACAATCTCATCCTGATTGGAATTCAGTTTATATTTGATGTGATAAGGCGACGTACCAATACCGGTGTGAATTCGTCCGCGTTTGGCATATTTCAACGCTTCGGCAGCCACGTCAATATCTTTTTCCACTGCACGGGTCAGGGCACAAATGGTAGGCCAGGTAACCGCTTTGGAAATTTCGACCACCGACTGAAAATCGCCAGGGCTAGAAATAGGAAAGCCGGCTTCAATCACGTCAACCCCTAGCAGTTCCAAGGCTTTCGCTACTTCGATTTTTTCAATCGTATTCAGCTGGCAACCCGGTACCTGCTCTCCGTCTCGCAGTGTGGTATCAAATACATATACCCTGTTATCATCCATGATTTTCTGTATTGAATTTTCTTAATTTACTTTTTCAAACTATTCCCGGCTTTCTGCTATTATGAAGAATGGAAAGAACCAGGTTCTCTCCATTCATACATCATTCGGCATCAGCCGTTATTTTCGGGACGCAATTGGCGCACGGTGGCACCAGCTTTCCACATTTCAGAATCATGCAATTCCTTCAATTCCGCTTCCAGCTTGACTCGGTAGTCTGACTTACTGTTGGAATCGATAGAACGTTGCGCTTCATTTCCGGCAGCGACTTCGCTGTACAGTTCTTCAAAGACCGGTTGGGTTGCATCACGGAATTTCTTCCACCAATCCAACGCACCACGTTGTGCAGTGGTAGAGCAGTTGGCATACATCCAGTCCATTCCGTTTTCAGCCACCAAAGGCATCAAACTCTGGGTCAGCTCTTCAACCGTTTCGTTGAAAGCCTCGGAAGGTGTATGACCATTTTTACGCAACACTTCGTACTGAGCAGCAAAAATTCCCTGGATGGCTCCCATCAGGGTACCGCGCTCACCTGTCAGGTCGGAGTATACTTCGCGTTTGAAAGTGGTTTCGAACAGGTAGCCCGAACCAACACCAATTCCCAAAGCAACAACGCGTTCCTTTGCTTTTCCGGTAGCATCCTGGAAGATAGCGTAGCTGGAGTTCAGACCACGACCTTCGAGGAACATACGGCGTAAACTGGTACCTGAACCTTTCGGAGCAATCAGAATTACATCCACATCTTCCGGAGGAATAATGCCCGTACGTTCTTTATAGGTTACGCCAAATCCATGAGAGAAATAAAGCGCTTTACCGGGAGTCAAGTGCTTTTTCACGGTAGGCCAAAGAGCAATCTGGCCGGCATCGGATAGCAGGTATTGAATAATTGTAGCTTTTTCACAAGCTTCTTCCAGTTCGAAAAGTGTTTCACCGGGTACCCAACCGTCAGCTACGGCTTTATCCCATGATTTGGAATTTTTCCGCTGTCCGACAATTACATTCAATCCGTTATCACGAAGATTTAGTGACTGACCGGGTCCCTGTACACCGTAACCGAGTACGGCAATGGTTTCTTCTTTGAGTACTTCCTGCGCTTTTGCAAGGGGAAATTCTTCGCGGGTCACCACATTTTCTTCGACGCCGCCAAAATTCATTTTAGCCATTTTGATCTGATTTTGTTAAAGGTGTTGTTATAAAACTTTTTACTAATTCGATTTCATTTCAATGCTTGCGAGAAGTGCATCACGCTCAGCAAGGAATTCGGAAAGACGCTCATTCGAGGAACGGGTAATCGCTACGCGGCCCGACCGAATAAACTGAAGTACGCCAAAACGGTTCAGTCCTTCGAAAAGCTCCTGCGTTTCCTCCTTATGACCGGTTTTTTCAATTACCGTATAGTCTTTGGTAATTTCCAGAATTCGGGCATTGTGTTGCCGTACCATTCTTTCAATCTGGTCAGACTCCATCAGTGCCTGGGTTGGAACTTTGTACAACGCAATTTCCTGGAAGATCATTTCATCGTTCATATGGAAATAGGCTTTCAGTACATCCACCTGCTTTTCAATCTGCTTCACAATGTTCTCCACACGTGAACGCTCTTCGCGAACAACGATGGTGAATTTGGAAATTCCCCGCAAGGCTGACTCAGAAACCGTCAGACTTTCGATGTTGACTTTCCGGCGGGTAAATATGATGGTGATGCGGTTCAGCAAACCAATATGGTTTTCGCTGTAAGCCGATATGATAAATTCTTCTTTCATCTCATTCGAGTTTTATTCCGTTGTTTCTTTCTTTACCGCTTTCGCGAAACCGGTAAAGGTCAACAGTGATTATTCTTCAGCCGACAATAAAATATCTGAAACAGAAGCACCTGAAGGAACCATTGGGAAAATATTATCTTCTTTTTCCACCAGAACATCCAACAAATAAGGACCGGGATGCTCAATCATTTCCTTCATGGCAACCTGCAATTCCTCGCGGGTTGTTACCTGCTTACCCGGAATTCCAAAGCCTTCAGCTATCTTCACGAAATTGGGATTCACCATTTCGGTAAATGAATAACGGCGTTCGAAAAAGAGCTGCTGCCACTGCCGTACCATTCCCAGAAAATGATTATTCAGCACGACCACCTTCACAGGAAGATGTTCCTGTGCAATGGTTCCCAGTTCCTGGATGGTCATCTGCAGTCCGCCGTCACCAACAAAAGCAACTACGTCTCTGTCGGGCGCACCAATTTTAGCACCAATGGCCGCTGGAAGTCCAAAGCCCATGGTTCCCAATCCCCCCGAACTGATGTGACTACGCGTTTGGGAAAATTTCGAATAACGGGCAGCAGCCATTTGATTCTGACCCACATCGGCTACTACTACCGAATGATTATTGGTCAGTTCAGAAGACATCCGAACTACTTCTCCCATGGTCAGTCCCGCTTTCGCAGGAAAAAGATCTCTTTGGATGACCTGCTCCATTTCAATATCTGCTGCCTGGTGGAATTCGTTCACCCACTCTTTATGCTCCTGTTTTTTCACCAAACGGGTCAGCATGCGCAGCGATTTCTTGGCATCGCCCAAAACGGCTACATCTGCTTTGATGATCTTATCGATCTCTGACGGATCTATTTCCAGATGAATCACTTTCGCCTGTCGGGCATATCGTTTCACATCGCCGGTTACCCGGTCGTCGAAACGCATCCCAACAGCAATCAATACATCGCATTCGTTTGTTTTGATGTTCGGGCCATAATTCCCGTGCATCCCCAACATTCCGGTATGCAATTTATGATCGGAATCCAGCGCAGAAAGCCCAAGCAGCGTTCCAGCTGCCGGAATCCCGGCTTTTTCGATGAATTCCTGCAATTCACGCTCGGCACCGGAAAGTATAACTCCCTGCCCGAAGAGCAGAAACGGCTTTTTGGCACCGTCAATCAGGTCTGCTGCAGTCTTCAGGCTCCCTTTATCAAGTGGATATTCAGGGACATAGCTTCTGATTTTCTCACAACGGGTGTACGAAAAATCGAACTTTCCGAATTGAGCATCCTTCGTCAAATCGAGAAGTACTGGTCCCGGACGGCCGCTACGTGCAATATAAAATGCCTGTGCGATAGCAGTTGGGATTTCTTCAGGAGTGGTAATTTGGTAGTTCCACTTAGTTACCGGCATCGAAATACCCACAACATCTGACTCCTGGAACGCATCGGTTCCCAAAAGCGGCGATGCCACCTGACCTGTAATACACACCAACGGCGTGGAATCGATCATAGCATCGGCAATGCCCGTAATTAAGTTTGTAGCACCCGGTCCGGATGTGGCGAAACAAACACCAACTTTTCCCGTTACACGGGCGTACCCCTGAGCAGCGTGAACAGCTCCCTGCTCATGCCTTGTCAAAATATGCCGTACCTGCTTGTCAAAATCGTACAACGCATCGTACACCGGCATAATTGCCCCTCCCGGGTAGCCAAATATGGTTTCAACTCCTTCTTCCAGCAACGAACGGATAACTGCTTCAGCTCCCGTCATCTGGATGGCTTCCTGTTTCATTTCCATAAATTCTTTTGATGGTGCCGTCATGGCTATCTGGATTTAGTTGTTAATCAATTAATCTTACTGCTCCTTCGTCAGCTGACGAAACAAGACTTGCATAAGCTTTCAGTGCCCGGCTGACCTGCCGGTCACGATCTTTCGGAGTATAGGCCTGAGCTCCCCGCGCTTCCTCTTCAGTACGGCGTTTGGTAAGCTCTTCCTCTGAGACCATTAATTCAATCCGGCGGGCCGGAATATCTATTTCAATGGGATCTCCATCCCGAACCAGTGCGATTTCACCACCGCCAGCGGCTTCAGGTGACACATGTCCTATGGATAACCCGGAAGTTCCTCCGGAAAAACGACCGTCGGTCACCAAAGCACATTGTTTGTCTAGTCGAACTGATTTCAGGTATGAAGTTGGGTAAAGCATTTCCTGCATTCCCGGACCACCTTTGGGGCCTTCGTACCGGATAATGACCACATCGCCGGCCTGGACCGCATCGCCAAGAATTCCGCGAATAGCGTCATCCTGCGATTCAAAGACCCGGGCCGTTCCCTTGAATTGAAAAACCGAAGGATCAACTCCTGCAGTTTTAATGATACATCCTTTTCTGGCTAAATTTCCAAACAATACAGCCAGTCCGCCTTCTTTGGTATAGGCATGTTCCAAATCACGGACGCAGCCTTCTTCCCGATCCAAATCGAGTTTTCCGTAGTGCATTTGTTGTGACCCCATCACCAGGTTGCGACCAATGTTTCCGGGGGCAGCAGAATAAAGTTCTCTGGCTTCGGCAACTGCCGTGTCACGCAAAACGTCCCACTTATCGATGGCTTCACCCAACGTATTATCGGATACCCGGCTGACCGAACGGTTCAGCAAACCACCGCGATCCAATTCGCCAAGAATTCCCAGAATACCTCCCGCACGGTTCACATCCTGAATATGATAGTGCGAGTTGGGGGCGACTTTGCAAACGCAAGGAACTCTCCTCGAAAGTTCATCCATGTCTTTCATCGTGAAATCAACTCCAGCTTCACGGGCAATTGCCAGCAAGTGCAACACCGTGTTGGTTGAACCGCCCATCGCAATGTCAAGAGTCATCGCATTCATGAAAGCTTCACGGGTACCAATATTTCGGGGCAATACTTCTTCATTGCCATTTTGGTAATAATCGTAAGTGATATCGACAATCGCTTTCGCTCCTTTAATGAACAAATCTTTCCGGCGGGCATGCGTTGCCACTACGGTTCCGTTTCCCGGAAGGGAAAGTCCCAATGCCTCTGTCAGACAGTTCATCGAATTGGCAGTGAACATTCCTGAACAGGAACCACATGTAGGACAAGCATTTTGCTCCACATCGAGCAGTACGCTGTCGCTCACCGAATCGTCGGCAGCCATTACCATCGCATCAACCAGGTCGAACTGGCGGCCTTGCGCCTCGCCGGCTTCCATGGGACCACCAGATACAAAAATGGCCGGAATGTTCAAACGCATTGCGGCCATTAACATCCCGGGAGTGATTTTATCACAATTGGAGATGCAGATCATCGCGTCCGCCTTGTGCGCATTAACCATGTACTCAACACTATCGGCGATTATCTCGCGCGACGGCAATGAATACAACATTCCATCATGTCCCATGGCTATCCCATCGTCAACTGCAATGGTGTTGAATTCTGCAGCGAAGCAGCCCAATTTTTCAATCTCTTTCTTTACCATTTGCCCTACGTCATGCAAATGAGCGTGTCCGGGCACAAACTGGGTGAATGAGTTGACAACGGCAATCAGCGGTTTGCCAAAGTGCTCCTCTTTCATCCCATTTGCTCTCCACAGGCTTCGGGCACCTGCCATACGACGCCCGCGGGTTGTTGTTTCGCTTCTCAGTTTTTTTTCCATGCCTGGATTTACGTTTAAAAAAAAGCCTTTCTCGTTTTCTTGAGAAAGGCTTGTTCGTTTTGATGTATGCAATAGTCAACCTTTCTCAACCGGTATAGACGAGAATAATAATGACCACGAGAAGAAGGTTATCTACTATTTTACGCATCATATCTAATTTTTTTCTTTATAAGCTGCAAGAAAACCATTCCCAGAGAGAATGGTTGTCATGGGGTTGATTACAAAAATACCGCTCAATGTCCGCAATAAATTTCCTTAATCAATTATCGCTTATGAACTACAAAGGCAAATGTAGAAATAAATACAAAAAGACAAAACGAAAATGTAAGTATTTACGCCGATTTAATAAATAATTAAAAGTAAAATTAACATTGAAGTATGAAACAGAAGGATCTAATTCTAACAAACCACATTTTTGTTCGAAAAATCAAACCTTCACAATCTCCTGTAAATCTCAAACTTACGACAGTGCTAATTAGAATTAGTCTAATAAAAAGTAAGCAACCATGGCTCTAATTTCTTCCCCATTTTATAAGACGAACCTGAGAAATTATTTACAATTACTGCAAAAAATAATTGGTGACCGTTACGATTTGTAAATTCACCGGCAAAACTTCTCACCCGTTCCATCGAACCTGTTTTGGCCCGTAACTTCCCATCAAGCGGAGTTCCCTGAAAGAAGTATTGCAATGTACCATCTTCGCCAGCAAGCGGAAGAGAATCAAAAAATATCTCATCGCCCGGGACCCGGTACATATTCAACATCACCTCAACCAAAGTTTTTGTACAGATGGCATTCGACCGGGAAAGTCCACTTCCATCAGTCTGGTAGAATCCCTGCAAATCGATTCCCCGATCCATCCAGTATGACTTAATTGCTTTCAGGCCTTCGTCCAAAGTCGGCTTTCCGAATACCTTTCGCCCAATTTCCCGAAGGAGATGCTCAGCAAACAAATTCACACTTTCGTGATTCGTTACGTCAATGATGTTTTGCAACGTTGGAGACTCCTGCACTGCCATCTGATGGAAATCACCATCCACGCTCGTAAAACTGGCTTTTGCCTCACCGGTAATTTCGATTCCTAAGTTATTTATCACTTTTCGTAACGAATCGGCAGCTTCGAGTGGAGGATTAGGCATCGCGCCTTTTACCACAAAATCATTCTTCCCTTTCGGAATTGCTCCCATGACCATCTGTTGTTGTGCATAAGGTGCACCATATACATACGATTGGTCACTTTTTTCATCCGACGATACGACTCGATTATCCAACGTAAAACCGGGAGTTTTCGGCTGGACCTTAATTACGTTGGTTTGTTTTCCAGCTTCAGCCGGCGATTGAAAATGAATCCGGTACATATTATCGGCAAACGTAAGGCCATAAACACCCGCACCATAATAATTCCCCATATCTTCCCAAATCCAGCCACCGGGAATAGCCGTATCATCAAGTGCCGATGCATCACCAATAATATCACCATCCACCTGTTTTATCCCGAGTTGCTTTAATTGATACGCCCATTGTTCAAATACGCCAAGGTAATCCATCGGAAAATATTCCGAGTAAAAAGCGGGGTCTGCCCCTCCTTTGATAATCAAATCTCCTTTTAAAGTACCTGTCTTATGGTCTATCTTTCCAGTATAACCAAACCGGGTTTTAAACCGAAAGTCAGGTCCAAGCAAACGCATAGCCGTTGCCGTGGTCACCAATTTTAACACCGATGCTGGCGTCAGACTTTTTTGAGGAGACTGAGCGACTACCTGCCCCATTGTGGCATCATACACATAGAAACTGTACTCAGCCGTTTGCAACTCCGGCAAATCAGGTAATGTTGAAAGGGTATCTGATTGTGATTTTACTTGCGATGAGACGAAGAGAAGGAATAATGCGATAAATATTCTGTTCATGAGAAAACATAATTTTGCTGATTGCAGAAAAATTCAGGCCTGCAATCATATAAATAAGACAAAGATTGATCAACGAAAATGGCCAAACTAAAACCAATATCCAAGAGACAAAAAGACAGAAGGCTCCTTCGATATATTCGAACTACTTATCATTAACTCTACGGGGCCTACCATACTATCATACGAGGCAGTCACGCCACCGCCAGCCAACACATCTCCTTTGGACAAAAAGTCGTTATCGTCACCATAGAACCCAAGGTTCGTATTAAGTGTCAGGTAAATGTTTTCCCAAAAACGAAAACGAAAGTCCATTTCGCCTACAGCAACGTTACGGGTCATCATCTCCATCCGTCTGAGTCCGATAAAAGGGACCTGTGCATTCAAATAGTCAGTCTGCTCCACTCCTCCCACAAAGGTTTTATAATATATTGGCTCCCCCGAACCAACAATAATTCGCCCTTTAACAGAGGGTAGAATTGTGAATCGGGACCCAAAAGATTTCGCCAACTGGATACTTAATTTTACCGGCATAAACGGATTGCTCTCGTTAAACAGCCAGCCATTATCCGTCACTATTTTCGCCTCTCCCAGAAATTTCCAACCGACTGTCGGGAAATAAGCCCGATTCATTTGATCCAGATCAATCTGTGCATAGTAATTTAAAAGTGTTTGGTTATTCAAATCAATATCCGACGGTATTGAACCAATCACCGACTCAACATTGAAATGCTCCACCTCAGCGCCGAGCGAAATCCGGAAAGCATCAAAATAAACCGAGTGAGTTGCCAGCTGTCCTTTATATAATTGTAGGTTGACCAATGATGACTTGTCGCCGTTTGTGTATTGAGAAATGGTTTCATCATGAATACTAGCTCCGACAAAAAGGCCTGGTTTCCAACCATTATCAATGGTGTATCGTACAGCAAATGCAGGATTTGTTGCCAGAATTGCATCCATCGACAGCTTTGCTCCGGTTTTCCGGCTATTTTTAAATGTTGTATTTATCAACAATGCAGCCTTCCGATCGGTATCGTAGTGAATTCCCAGATTTAACCGATCATGGATCCGCTCTTTCACTGTCAAATGGAGTGTTTTGTTTTCGTCCCCCAACAAACGATAACGAACAAAATCAAAATTCCCGGAACCATAAATTCGTTTGATACCCTCACGTAACTGACGAACAGTCATCACCTGCGGAGGCTCAAGATCCAGCAGTCCCAGAAAATAATTCAATCCCTGGCTCTTGGCACCGTCAACCGTCACTCGCTCGATAATCAGTTTGCGGTCTAAATTTGGTATCGCCTCCGGTTTGATGGGATTAGGTTTTAAATGCAATGAATCCCTTAATTTGATCAGTTGTGGCAGTACTTTTCGGGCAGCCGCTTCACCTCTTTTAATCAGCTCATCAGCCGAAGCAGCATCAAAACTCGAAGCTGAAAAACCTGAAATATCTGGTTTTATGTAATAATCAACCAGCTTCCTGTTTTCTTTAGATTTCTGATATGACATCAGGTTAATCATCTGATTCACCACATCCGGAATCGATTGCAACTCTTTTCTATCGCGCAGGCCATACTGAATATCAACGCCAATGATGATGTCCGCCCCCATCTCTTTACATCGGTCAACCGGAAAATTGTTGATAATACCTCCATCCACTAAAAGCCGCCCATCCACATCCGCAGCTGAAAAGGCTGTTGGAACAGACATACTTGCCCGAATGGCCAGCGGAAGATACCCATGCTTCAATACAACCTCTTTCCCGGTTTCAATATCAGCTGCCACACAAAGAAAAGAGCGCGGCAGTTTAGAAAAGTCGGTTACATTTTGGTAATCGAGTGCCAGATAGGAAAAGAGATCCTGTACGTTTTGTCCGTTCAATGCACCACTAGGCAGACTAATTCGTTTAGAGCGTATGGGAAAACTTAAATTATAGCGATCCAGTTCATGTTTATCAAAAACCGGGATATATCGTCTATCGACCTGATCACTCAATAATGTAGCCCAATCCTGACTCTTGACAATTTTCTCCAGCGTGTCGGCATCATACCCCATCGCATAAAATCCCCCAACGATGCTTCCGATACTGGTACCGGCCACATAATCAATTGGAATACCGGCTTCCTCCAAAACCTTCAATACGCCAACATGAGCAAAGCCTTTGGCACCACCTCCACTCAACACCAATCCGATTTTGGGCCGGTGCTTTGTTTCCTGGGCGCGAAGCGAATACCCAATGAAAATTAAAAGGATAAAAAGCAAGATTTGTCTTCTTTTCATGCTCGGTTTAGTCTGTCGGAGAATTATCTTCCCCCGGATAACGTATTTTTCAAATAAGGATTGACGAAGCTTTTGAATGGTTTAAGATAATTCTTTTCATGACTTGTTTTATTACTTTTACAGATGATTATTGTTATATAAATGTAAAATTGTTAGGACAGGAATGGATAGAAGTGACGGATTACTCTGATCCTAATCACCTTAATTCCATTCACCGAAAGTATTGTTATGTGGAAAGAAGCACTAATTGTAGGTTTGGGAGGAGGTTTGGGGAGTATATCCCGTTTTCTTTCGCAAAAAGGCGTAGAGAGATTCATGGATAGTTCATTTCCGATGGGAACATTCGTTGTAAACGTTGTGGGTAGCCTCATCATTGGAATCGTATATGAAATGGCCAGCCGGGGTAACCTGTTAACGCCTGAAGCCCGACTGTTTCTCGCAGTCGGTTTTTGCGGTGGCTTTACTACTTTCTCATCATTTGCCTATAACAACCTGACACTGATCAACGAAAGACTTTGGCAGTTCCTCTTCCTGAATGTAGGCGGAAGCCTGTTTGCCGGAATAGTGGCCGTTTATTTGGGAATTGTTCTGGTCCGATTTATTTTCTGATTATTCAGATTTTTAGTTAAACCGAAAAATTTAACCGTATGCAACTGCACGGAAAAGCGATCAATCTCCGCATTCAATGTGGTGAAACCGATAAATACGAAAGTCAACCCTTATACGAAGCCATTGTGTATGCTGCCCGAAAAGAGGGCATGGCGGGTGCCACAGTCTTCCGCGGCATCATGTCGTTTGGTCCCAGTCACTCCATTCATACCATCAAAATATTCGCGCTGGGTGGCGATCTTCCCGTTTTAATTGATATTACTGATACCAGAGAACGGGTGAACAATTTTATCCCAATCGTAGAAGAGATGATGGAAAAGTCAGGTAAGGGCGGCTTGATAACCACTCAGGAGGTGGAAGTGCATCGTTACCTTCCCGGAAAAAAGCACCGAAAAGAAGAGTAAGCGGATAGTCGATTTATATCTATTTTTCTATATATCGAAATACCCTAATTCTGACATAACGAATTTTGAAAATGCCAATAAATTAAGGCAATTCCATTCTTTATTAACTTAATCTCAATTTTCATTTCCGGTCGATAAAAGGTAGACGTAATTCACAGGGAATGTTTATCTTTGTCAGGATTTATTATGCATAAAAATTATTGCGTTACTGTCTGTCCGGCAGTAACAAAAATGTTGAACATAAAACAGCAAAAAACAATGTTGATTTACAAAGTAGTCGGAAGAGAAATTCTGGATTCCCGCGGGAACCCAACCGTTGAAGTAGAAGTTACCCTCGAAAGCGGTGTTGTAGGTCGTGCTGCTGTACCGTCAGGTGCATCAACCGGCGAAAACGAAGCGCTCGAACTTCGTGATGGTGACAAAGGCCGTTACCTCGGTAAAGGCGTACTGAAAGCTGTTGATAACGTAAATAACGTGATTGCCGAAGAAGTAATCGGCATGAGCGCTCTCGATCAGGTTGCCCTCGACAAGAAATTGCTCGAAATCGATGGTACCAAAACAAAATCTAAACTGGGTGCTAACGCCATGTTGGGTGTTTCGCTGGCTGTAGCAAGAGCTGCTGCTACGTACCTCGATATGCCATTGTATCGCTACATCGGCGGAACCAACGCTAAAACCTTGCCGGTACCAATGATGAACATCATCAACGGTGGGTCTCACTCCGATGCTCCGATTGCTTTCCAGGAATTCATGATTCGCCCGGTTGGTGCTCCTTCTTTCCGTGAAGGTCTGCGCATGGGTGCTGAAGTTTTCCATCATCTGAAAAAAGTGCTTAGCAAACGTAACCTCAGCACCGCAGTTGGTGACGAAGGTGGTTTCGCTCCTGCACTCGACGGTACCGAAGATGCACTGAACAGCATCATCGAAGCCATCAAAAACGCTGGTTACAAACCAGGTCGTGTTGAAGAAGGTGGTGATGTATCTATCGCTCTCGACTGTGCTGCTTCCGAATTTTACAGTGATGGTGTTTACGATTACTCGAAATTCGAAGGTGCCAACGGTGCCAAGCGTAATCGTGAAGAGCAGGTTAATTACCTGGCAGAATTGGTTGAGAAATTCCCGATTGATTCAGTAGAAGATGGTTGCGACGAAGGCGACTGGGATGGTTGGGTAATGCTGAATGCAAAATTGGGTGACAAATGCCAGTTGGTTGGTGACGACCTGTTCGTAACCAACGTAGAATACCTGCAGAAAGGTATCGAACTGGATGCTGCCAACTCTATCCTGATCAAAGTAAACCAGATTGGTACGTTGACCGAAACGCTGGATGCTATTGAAATGGCTCACCGTGCAGGTTACACCAGTGTAACTTCTCACCGTTCCGGTGAAACCGAAGATTCAACAATTGCTGACATCGCGGTAGCTACCAACAGCGGACAGATCAAAACAGGTTCTTTGAGCCGTTCCGACCGTATGGCAAAATACAACCAACTCCTTCGTATCGAAGAAGAGCTGGGTAAATCAGCCATCTACGGTTATAAAAAAGTGAAAAAAGCCTGATCTTAACAGGATTTTATCATACACGAACCTCGCCTGAAAAGGCGGGGTTTTTTTTATGGTATTGAATAGGAATTTGACCAATTCTACTGTTATATATTCTGAAATTTACTCACCACAATAAAATAGAAAGACCATGAGCATTCAAAAATTATTTATCTCCAAGGGGAAGAGGTATGCGGCATTAATTCTTTTACTGACTATTTCGTTAACTGGTTGTAAAACCATGAGTAACGCAGGAAAAGGTGCCATTATCGGGACCGGTGCAGGGGCTGCTTTAGGTGCCGGAATTGGAAAACTGGCAGGTAACACTGCTATCGGAGCCATTATCGGTGCCGGCGTGGGTGGAGCAACCGGTGCAGCCATCGGTAACTACATGGACAAGCAGGCCGCTGAAATGCAGAAGGACCTGGAAGGTGCCAAAGTAGAACGGGTTGGCGAAGGAATCAAAATCACCTTCGATTCCGGTATTCTTTTCGCGCTCAACTCCAGTGCCCTGAGCCAGCAGTCAAAAGATCAGCTGGACAAGCTTTCTCAGATTCTGAATAAGTATAACGATACAAATATTTTGGTGGAAGGACATACCGATAACACCGGAACGGCTGAGTACAACATGAAACTGTCGGAGCGTCGGGCCCAGAGCGTTTCTACCTACCTGGAAGGTCACAATGTTGCTTACTCCCGGATCACGACTAAAGGCTATGGAGAAGAACAGCCTATCGTCGCCAACGACACGCCGGAACACCGGGCACTGAACCGCCGCGTGGAAATTGCCATCTTCGCCAACGAAAAACTGAAGAAGGCAGCCGAAAAAGGAACCATCCCAATGAGCAATTAGAGATAAAAAATAAAAAAGCGGTCTATTCCGGACCGCTTTTCTTTTTAAGAAATCTTGTCAACTATTTGATCCAAACAGTCTTAATATTTACAAATTCTTTAATTCCATAACCGGAAAGCTCTCTTCCGTACCCGGAATTCTTGATTCCACCAAACGGCAACCGGGGATCGGATTTCACCAGACCATTGATAAATATTGCCCCGGCCTCAATCTTTCGGGCCAGTTCCTCCCCTTTCTCCAAATCCGAAGTCCAGAGCGATGCGCCCAGTCCATACAAACTATCGTTCGCTACTTCAATGGCTTCCTGTTCATCCTTTACGGGAAGAACAACCGCAACCGGACCAAAAGTCTCTTCCATGTAAACAGGCATTCCCTTTTTTACATTGGTTAAAATAGTGGGAGAATAGTAATTACCAATGCCCGGTATACGGCTTCCGCCGGAAATAATCTCAGCTCCCTGTTCCACCGATTTATTCACCTGTTGCTCGATGTCATCCACCAAATCGCGACGGGCAAGCGGAGCCAGCGAAGTTTCTTCACTTCCGGGATCACCGGGCTGATAAGCTTCCATTAATGTTTTAACCTTTTCGAGGAAAGGTGCAGCAACGTTCTCTTCCACGATAAACCGCTTGGCCGCTATACAGGTCTGTCCCGAAGTAATCATCCGGGAGGCCACAGCGACTTTGGCCGCTTCTTCCAAATCGGCATCAGCGAGAACGATGAACGGATCGGAACCGCCCAATTCCAACACCGATTTCTTTAGATATTTGCCCGCCAGTGAAGCGACCTGGCTTCCAGCATATTCACTTCCTGTTAGGGTAACCGCCCGCACCGCCGGATGGGCAATAACAGCCTCCACTTTGGATGAAGAAATAATCAGCGAACGAAAGATATTTTCGGGGAAACCAGCATCGCTGAAAACCTGCTCGATGGCCAGAGCACAGCCTTGCACGTTGGATGCATGTTTTAGCAAACCGGCGTTGCCCGCCATAAGTGCCGGCGCCGCAAATCGGAAGACCTGCCAAAACGGGAAGTTCCACGGCATAACCGCCAGAACCGGCCCCAGCGGATTAAACACCGCCATGCTTTTCGATGCATCCGATTCCATCAGCTCATCAGCCAGCATCGATTCAGCGTGTTCCGCATAATATTCGCAAACCCAGGCGCACTTTTCCACTTCGGAGCGCGACTCGGCAATGCGCTTGCCCATTTCCGCGGTAATCAGCCGGGCGTATTCCTCTTTCCGGGTACGCAATAATGCAGCAGCATTCTGCATCCATTGAGATCGCTGTGTAAACCTCGTTTCACGGTACTCTTTCCAGACTTCCAGGTTGAGTTCAATTACGTCCTTTACCTGGACTTCACTCATTTCTGAATATTCCTGTATTACTTCTCCTGTTGCCGGATTAACTGACTTCATAACGCAAAATATTTTTCCATTAAATGTACAAAATCATTGGTGCAACGCACAAACACCGACGCTTCAATCGGTAGAGTTTCTTAAATGCCTGCGGAACATTATCTTTGCGGAAATTTCCACATCTGCATGTATACGAAAGAGGAGAAGAAAGAATTAGTTAAGCGCTTTTGGATAGAATTTGACGAGTATTGCAGTCAACTTCCTGAACTGGCCGGTGCCAAAAAGAAATGGCTGTTGCACCGAACCAAAATCAGCCATCTAGCCATGAAATTTGAGGCCGGGCGCAAGTTTGCCGATGTCATTCTGGAAATCAACCATAAAAATGAAGCGCGCCGATTGGAGGTCTATGAACTGGTGGAAAAATACAAGCTGTTGCTGGAAGATGGTTTCCCGGAAGGATTGATTTGGGATTTTGCCTTTGTTCGCGATAACGGACAGGATGTATGCCGTATATACACCCGGAAATACGATGTAGACATGCACCGGCAAAAGCAATGGAACGAGATATTTGCCTTTTTCGCAAAGAACATGTTGCAATTACAGAGCAATTTCGTCGATATCAGGGATATTCTGAAAGAAGAAATCTTGACATTAAACCGTTTGGAGCGATAGTTTTAAGGGATTACAAAAGCAAAACCCGGCATCATTTAATAAATCTGCTGAAGTGTATCTCGGGGTTCTTCATGTTGCCGGTAGAAATTTCCACGATAATCCGGCGAATACCAACCATCATTATTTTTAGGCTGATAAATCTTCAAGTGATAGAAACTTTTCGTTTCGTTAGGAATCATAATCGGCATAGGTGCTCTTTCATCACCTGGCTCCCAAATCATCGGGTTGCGCGAAACTGACGAACGATCGGGCATATCCACCTTCAATGTATCGGCCATCAGTTCATGTGCCCAGTCTGGGAAATTCTCAATTTCGCCAGGAATTGGTGTTCCTACAATGCCCGACATGCTTCTCTCCGTCCGGCAGGAAGTACCCAGCCAGATGGTTAGTAAAACGATGGTGATGATTTTCAGCCTTTGCATGACTTAGCCATTTAAAACGAACGCTATTTGATGAGAATCACACACCAGAGGGGAAACGCCCCGGGGAGAATAAAGCGTTGGCAACTTGTCTTAAAACGACAAACTACCGCAGTACACTAAATATCAACCTTAAAGTTAATAATAATCTCAGTATTCTTCATTTCATTCCATCAGGAATAAAATTCATATCCTACACAAACTTTATAAAAGTTTTTAAGAAGATTCCGGAATACCGTAAATTGCTTTCAGTAATTGAGGAGACTAAATCACTATAATGAATCGTATTCTTTTGTCATTTTCACTTCTGTTTCTCTTCGTCAGTCTCAACGCAAAAGGCCAAACGGCGGAATCTTCGCAAGAAAAAGCAGAACGAATAGCCTGGTTCAAAGATGCCAAGCTGGGTATTTTTATCCACTGGGGCATTTATGCGGTAAATGGAATCGATGAAAGCTGGTCGTTTTACAACGGATACATTTCGTATCCGGATTACATGAAACAACTTAATGGTTTTACGGCCGCCAATTATCATCCGCAACAATGGGCTAAGTTGATTAAGGAGAGTGGAGCCAAATATGCCGTACTAACCACAAAACACCACGACGGTGTTGCCTTGTGGGATACGAAGTGCAGTGATTTGAACGTAGTAAAGAAAACACCGGCCGGTCGCGATTTGGTTGCTCCTTTTGTTAAGGCTGCCCGAAAAGAAGGTTTAAAGGTCGGACTATATTACTCGCTACTCGACTGGAGCAACCCGGATTACCCCAACTGGACACGGGAAAAGAAACGGTATACTAACGATTCTGTACGCTGGAACCGCTTTGTTAAGTTCAATTTTTGCCAACTGGAAGAACTTTCTAAGAAATTCCATCCCGATTTGTTTTGGTTTGACGGCGACTGGGAACAATCCGCTGAAAAGTGGCATGCTAAGGAACTGGCCGCTGACTTAAGGAAATACAACAAGAACGTCATCCTGAACTCCCGCATTCAGGGCTACGGCGATTATGAAACCCCCGAGCAAGGTCTTCCGGTTACGAAACCTGACAGTAAATACTGGGAACTGTGCATGACCATGAATGATTCGTGGGGATACCAGCCCAACGATACCAACTACAAGTCGGCAAATCAAATCATCCGGATGCTGGTGGAATGCATCAGCATGGGCGGCAATTTGCTACTGGACATTGGTCCGAAAGCAGACGGAACCATTCCGCAACAACAAGTTGATATTTTAAAAGAACTGGGGCGCTGGACATCTAAACACAAGGAAGCAATTTATGGAACCCGGGCAGGCATTCCACCCGAACATTTTTACGGCCCGACCGCACTCAACAAATCTCGTGATATTCTTTACCTGTACTTACCGTATAAACCGGTAGGTCCGCTTATGATTAAGGGATTGAAAAACAAGATAAACCGAATCTGGGTTGTTGGCAACGGTACCAAGCTCAACTGGAAAGTGATTGGAAAACAATATTGGAGTAACGTACCGGGCATTGTCTATATCGATGTTCCCGAGCGGGTACTTGACTCACAGGTTACTGTGATTGCAGTTCTGCTTGATGGGAAGATTGATTTGTACCGGGAGAAAGGACAGGTAATCGAAAGTAATTAGTTGTAAACCAAACATGTAATACCTGTAATAGAAAAAGGCCGTCGATTGTGACGGCCTTTTCAATGCTTTATGAAATTCTAATTTGTTTGGCAGGTTTCGGCTTCACTTCTTCCCGTTTTGGAAGCGTCACGCACAATATTCCATCGTTGTACTTCGCGGAAATTTTTTCGCTGTTTACCACATTTCCTGGTAAATGGAACGTACGCTGGAAAGCCTGATACCTGAATTCGCGCTGCGTATATTTACCGTCCTCTTCTGTTTTGTTTGCTTCTTTCTTTTCAGAAGAAATGGTCAACCGATCATTATCCAGGTTGATTTTGAAATCGTCTTTGGACAATCCCGGAGCAGCGACTTCAATTAGATAGTCATCATCCGATTCTTTGATATTGACGGCAGGTAATGTGCTGTCGATTTCAGCAAAATTAGAATTTGTCCAATCCATCCAATCCCTTGATAAAAAATTATCGAAGAAAGAAGGGACTGACGGGAACATTCGGTTATTAGCTTTTACAATTGCCATGATAAACCCTCCTGACTCTTTAGTTTAACATTCGATTTCTTACATCTAATTTCAATAATCAAATTCACAACGTAAAAAAACAAGTTGTGTGCCATACCTAAGGGATTTTCTGTTTGCCAAAGACAGATTTCCGGAAACGGATTGATTTACAATCTATTTATTGACAAAGCATTCTCAGCGAGCAAAAAAGGATCTGTCACAAATACAGATAAACAACTACGGTTCAAGACATTATGTCGCTATAAAATGCAATTTTGACAGATAAAAAGAAAGGCCGCCCCATTCACGAGACAGCCTTCACCTGAATAATATTATGAATTATTTCGTCTCAATAAAACGAGGTAACGAGAACAGGAACTCGAGTCCTCCTTCTTTCCGGTTACGTACGGTAATCTCGCCTTTTTGATAAACCACAGCATGTTTCACGATGGCGAGACCGAGGCCTGTTCCACCCAATTTGCGAGAACGTCCTGAATCAATCCGGTAGAAGCGTTCGAAGATTCTCGAAAGGTGCTCTTCTGCGATACCAATACCATTATCGGAGAAAGCAAAATAGTGGAATTTGTCATCTTCCAGATAATGCTTTATGGAGATGGTAATATTTTCACCGGCGTAGTTCAATGCATTTTCCATTAAGTTCTGGAAGATGGAAAATACCAACGAGTAATTTCCTTTTAAAACCAGCTCCGGATCGACATCAATCTCCACCTCCACACTTTTCCGGTTAATCATCGTCTGGAAACTGTCGACAACTTCCGAAATCAGTTTTCCAACCGATACTTTCTCGATAGTATAATACTCTCCTGCTTCTTCAATCTTATTCAACAGAGCAATGTCTCCCACCAACTTGGTTAGCCGGTTTACCTGACTATTCGCTTTTTCGATGAAATGGCGCTGTTTTTCCGGATCCAGATCCACTGACTCGAGAATTGTTTCGAGATACCCTTTTGCTGAAGCAATCGGTGTTTTTAACTCGTGTGCAATGTTCGAGGTCATTTGTTGCTTCATCAAACGCTGCTTCACCAGTTTGGAATTGTCTGTAATGATAATCTCAAATGCTTTATCCTGGAAAACAATGCATTGTACGTGAAAATATCGTCCACCAACCTGAATATTCATTTCCGTTCTCGGTAAATCGTGCAGAAAAAACTCGGTTCCTGATTTGAGTGTTTCATCCAGGAACTGATTTACCGCTTCAAACGCTTTTATTTGAAATACCTGTTCTGCTGAGATGGTCGATTCCTCGGAAATAATATTGATGAACTGAATAAAGTGGTTGTTTGACAGCATTGTCTTCTTCTCTGCTGAGAAGAACGCTACACCCTCATTCAAAACAAAAAGGTGGCTAAACAACTTCTCCTTCTCCTGTGTCAACTCATCCTTGGTTCTCCGTAGCTGCTTATAAAGCTTGATGATTTCGTGACTAATCACTCCGAGTTCATCATCAGGAAACTGAATATTCCTATCGTAAGTTCCTCCACGACGAATGGTCACCGCAAAATCCTTCAGTTTGTTAATACTGTCACCCATACGGCGCGAAACGATGCGCAGGACCAACCAAATAACAAAAAACAGGAAAAGGATGAAGATGATGAATGTTTTTTCAGCTTTCAGAAAATGCTGAATTTGCATATTGTACACAGCAGCCGCCCGAACAAAATAATCCTGATAGAAACGGGCATAGTAATAATAGTCTTTCCCGGTAGTTGCCGATTCTCTTAGCTTAGCTCCAAAATCAGAGTAAATGGACTTTTGTACCTCAGGACGATGCAAATGGTTCTCCAAGTGTGTATAATCCTTCACCGAACTATCGTACAACACTTTGCCATCGTGATTAATGACGGTAATACGAACATCGCTGGTCGGAATCAGTGCTTTTAGTGAATCGAGTTTGGCAAAGTTGCCGCTGGAATAAATTCCCTCGTGACGAATGTATTGGTCCGTCAGATTGGTATAACTCTCGAGTGCAGCATCGAGTTGCCCGATTCGGTATTCTTTTTCGCGCTGATACTGATAGATCAGTATCGACGCAGTAAACACGGCAAAAAGAGAGAAGTAATAGACGAATAATTTCCGCTGAAAACTGTCTTTTGTAAACATCGTTGTATTTAAATTTTGTCAGTATTAAACCTCAAAATAATAGCCAAAACCCGACTTATTCCGGATGCACTTTCCATACTCTCCCAATTTCTTACGCAACCGTGTAATATTTACATCAACGGTCCGGTCGGTCACCACCACATCATCACTCCAAACACGGCTAAGAATATCTTCTCGGGGAAAGATTCTTCCTTCATTTTCCATTAACAACCGCATCACTTCGAACTCTTTTCGAGTCAAATCAATTTTCTTATCTTCAATCAGCAGGCGTTTTACTTCGGTGTCGAGTTTAAACTTACCGGAAGTAATAACGGGCTCAACATGCTGTATTTCGCCGCTGGAGCGACGCAATACCGCTTTTACCCGTACCACCACCTCTTTTATCGAAAATGGTTTTGGAATATAATCGTCGGCTCCTATATTGAAGCCTGTTACAACATCATTCTCAGTATCCTTTGCTGTGAGAAAAATGATTGGAACCGTCAGGCCCATGTCCTTCCGTATCTTTTCTGCCAGGCGAAAACCTGACATTTTTCCCATCATCACATCCAGCAAAATCAGGTTATACTTTTTGAGCTTTTTGGTCACGGCATCTTCAGCCGAATAGGCTACATCAGTCTCGTAACCTTCACTTTCTAAATTAAATTGAAGGATTTCGCAAATGTCCTCTTCATCGTCAACAATTAAAATGCGAGGTTTATCTTTTGCCATTTTTCATAAGTTTTAAGCCGACCATGCTCCTTCACCACTGTCATGCCCTGCTCCCGCCATTAATCATCACCGTCCAAATCAATGTGTTGGTGGCGGATATCAGTCCCCTCGAGTGAGTAAATCGATGCTTCGGCTACGTTAGTTGCGTGATCAGCAATTCGTTCTATATTCGAAATAATACTGTTGATATTAATGAAGCTGAGCAACATATCCTGTGTCTCCTTGGGTAGGCTGCTCTTTTTCACGGTTTTCTTAATAAGTTTGTGGTTAAGTTCATCAATCACCGAATCGTTTTTAATGGTCCAAATGGCATATTCCTTATCGTTATTAATAAACGAAAGAATCGACTTCCGAACCATATTAACGCTCGAAATCAACATGTTGGATATAACATCTGACAAACGCTCAAATACCGCTTCATCTTTAATTCGGGGTATCGAACCAGCAATATTGGTCACTAAATCGCCAATTCGTTCCAAATCACTAACCATCTGATAAATTGCCATCATCTGACGTAAGTCGGAAGCAACGGGCTTTTGCAGTACAATGGTGTTAATGATTTTTTCGCCGATTTTCACATCCAGCTTATTGATTTTTTTCTCGTTACTTTTAATCTCTTTCGAAACCTCGTCCGGAACCTCGGTCTCACCCTGGCTCATTATTCCCTCAATCAGATCGAGTTGATGAAGGATAAGGTTGGCCATATCCTCAAAACGGGAAAGAATATCAAGTATCGCGTTTTCCTTTTTTACATTCATTTGTTTTTCGATTTAAGGAAAGTTTGAATTTTCGTTTGGTTAAGTTGGTTACTTTTTCCAAATATACTGCGTCACCAGTTTCTCATTAACCGAATTTTCCGGTAAGGTATCCTTCGGTACGCGGATCTTTGGGATTGGTGAACATGGTTTTGGTTTTGTCATATTCCACCAATTCTCCAAGATACATAAACATGGCGTTATCTGAAATACGGGCCGCCTGCGACATGTTATGCGTCACCAAAACGATGGTGTAATTTTTCTTCAACTCGACCAGCAAATCTTCCACGCGAGCCGTAGCTACCGGGTCGAGCGCTGAAGTTGGCTCATCCAATAAAATCACATCCGGCTTAAATGCCAGCGCCCGGGCAATACACAACCGTTGCTGCTGTCCACCCGAAAGGAAAGTACCTTTCTTAAAGAGCGATTCCCTTACTTCGTCCCACAAAGCCACATCACGGAGCGACGTTTCGACGATCTCTTCTTTCTCACTTTTCTTCAAACGAATTCCATTGAGCTTGTATCCGGCAATCACATTGTCAGCAATACTCATCGTCGGGAATGGATTCGGGCGTTGAAAAACCATTCCAATCTTCCGCCTGAGCTTGATGGTCGACATCCCATAAACGTCTTCATCATTCAACATGATTTTCCCTTCAGTAACAATGTTCGGATACAACTCATGCATCCGGTTAATCGCCCTCAACAATGTGCTTTTTCCACATCCCGAGGGTCCCATTATCGCCGTAATGGCATCACGTTTTACGTCAACCGAAACATTCTTAACGGCATACTTACCTCCCTTGTCATATGCAATCGACAAGTCTTGAATGGATAAAACAGGGTTTTTAACTTCAGTAATATTTTCGTTCATCGATATTGTTCGATTTAAGCCGGAAATGCTTTTCTGTTCAAAATTTCATTTTATTGTCACACCTACCAACCGGCAGTATCATTTGCTACAAAGTTAATTAATACTGTGCTTTGCCGAAATTCGTTTTGAAATGATGTTTAACGTGAGTACAAATCCCATCAGGAAGAGAGAAGAACTCCAAATCAATTCAACCATGTTCGGGTCGTTATAGAACTGCCAGATCAATAGTGGCACAGCACTGGTGGGATGAGTAATATCCCAGTTAATCCGGGGGTTTCCCAGGGTCGTCAACATCAGTGGTGCCGTTTCACCCAAAATCCTGGAAATCGAAATCAGGATCCCCGTTAGCAATCCACTAAAGCTGGATGGAATTAAAACCCGAAGAATGATTTTATGATAAGGTACACCCAGGGCAACCGCAGCTTCTTTGAGTGTTCCGGGAATCATTTTGAGAGTTTCCTCTGTTGAGCGAATAATTAAGGGCAACATCATGATGGCCAATGATACACTTCCCGCCAGAGCCGAATAGCTATGAGTAATATGCTTCACCACCCAAAGGTAGACGATGAGGCCCAGCACAATAGACGGAACTCCCTGCAGTACATCAGCGATATCACGAATAAGATTGGAATAACGTTTACCCGGGGTCTCGTAAAGATAAACTCCGGTAATAATGCCAAACGGAATCGCTATCACGGCAGCCAGGGCAACGATCAGTAACGAACCAGTGATACCGTTTGCAATTCCACCGGGAATGGTTTCTCCATTGGCTTTGGCGACCATCGCCTGGAGCGTATCAGGAGCAATTTCTGTAAAAAACGAGAGATTGATCTGCCCAATTCCCTTAACAACCAATTCTCCCACAATAAGGATAATCGGCAAAACGGTCAATAGAGAGAAAAAGATGACAACACCCAGAAAAATATTATTCTTTGTATTTCGGGCGTTTGAATTATCACGGATAGTTGTCACTTTCATTTCATTACAGTTTGAAAATAGTTAATCCGTCAGGACAATCTTTTGATAATAAATTTACCAGCGGTATTTACCAGTGCGGTAATAATGAAAAGTAAAAGGCCGATGGCTATCAGTGAACTCAACTTCAGGCCGTCTGCTTCACCAAATTGATTGGCAATGACACTAGCCATCGTATTTCCTGTATCGAATAAACTATGAGGTATCTTATTATCATTACCAATCAACATGGTAACAGCCATGGTTTCACCTAAAGCACGTCCGAAAGCCAAAATATAACTGGCCACAATTCCGGAACGGGCATTGGGAACAATCACATTAAAAATCACTTCTAGTCGTGTCGCCCCCAGCGAGTAGGCCGCTTCCTTCAACTCGTTAGGCACCATGGTTATGATTTCATTACTAAGCGAGGTCGCGTAAGGTATAATCATGATAGCCAGGATGATTCCTGAAGTAAAAACGCCAAATCCCTGCGGACTGAGGCCAAGATGCATGATAAACGGGCGTAGAGTGTAGAAGCCCCAGAGACCATACACAATGGAGGGTATTCCGGCCAACAAATCCACCAGTGAACTCAAGACGGATGCAACCGGGGTTTTTCTGAAGTATTCGGCCACGAACAACGAAGTCGAAAATGCCATGGGTATCGAGATCAACAAAGCCAGTACAGAAGTAATCAACGTACCGGCAATAAAGGGCAGTGCTCCGTAATTTTCCCGGCCCTCAGTCGGATTCCAATCCGATGAGACAATAAAATGCCACCCAAATTTATGAAAAGCCGGTATGGCTCCTCCAACAAGAGAGAAAACCATACCGCCTGCAACAACCAGAATCAATAACGATCCTGCAAATAAAAAGTATTTTGTAATCTTATCGCTGTTCATTGAAATGAATTAGAAGCATTCTATTTGAGAATCGGTTTTCCGTTATAAGTCACGGTCCGCAAAATAGCTTTGTCAATTTGCACTACTTTCTCGGGCAGTGGTGCATATTTCAATTCTTTACCAATTGCCTGTGCAGCGGGATCCAGCATCCAGTCGATCAGTTTCAGGGTAGCTTCAGCCTGAGCTAAAGAACGTCCGTTGTATGCTTGTTCTTTATAAAGAATGATCCAGGTAAATCCACTGATCGGGTAAGCATCAGGAGCTGTTGAATTAGTTTCCATGATACGGGTGTCGGCAGGCATATCACCATTACCAGCTGCACTTACAGCAGCGATGGTAGGAGCCACATAGTTTCCGGCAGCATTTTTCAGCAGCGCAAAAGAGATTTTTTGGGCAAATGCATAGTCAGAGCCGATGTATCCGATAGCACCCACGGTCGAGCTGATGGTTCCGGCAACGCCAGGATTTCCTTTGGCACCCATTCCGGTAGGCCAGTTCAGGGACTTTCCAACGCCAACGTTATCCTTCCATTCTTTGCTGATCTTTGACATGTAGTCGCTGAAGATAAAGGTAGTACCACTACCGTCTGAACGATGAACTACTGAGATAGCCATATCGGGGAATTTAACACCGGGGTTGATTGCTTTCAACTTTGCATCATTCCATTTAGTGATTTTTCCAAGGAAAATATCAGCTAAGACTTCGGGATCCAACTTGACGGATTCAATTCCGGGTACGTTGAAAGCAATGTCAACAGCACCGCTACAGGTCGCTACGTGAACAACCGGCGCAGGCATTTTGGCTGCTTCAGCATCGCTTAAAAACGCATCACTTCCGCAGAAGTCAACTACGCGATCCTTCAGGCTGCGGATACCAGCACCCGACCCAGTCAGACCGTAGGAGGTTTGAACGCCGGTTTGATCGAAATACTTTTTGAAAGCAGTTTTGTAGAAAGGTCCAGCGAAAGTAGAACCGGCTGCGCTCAGTGAGATTTCACTCTTGGCCGATTTCTCAGCGGCACCTTTTTTCTTACTGCCGCTTTTGCACGCTGTAAACGCTGTTACGACAGCCAATAAAATTATGATCTTTTTCATTTTGAAAGGTTTTATTATTCAACTACTTATAAGTTGCTTGATGTATTGAAGAACAAATTAAAATTTCATTTCGAGACTAAGATAGAACCCCGTCTCGGTGTTGCTGCCACTTTGCGCCGGACTCCAAACCCTGAAGTTTGGCGATACTTTCACTCCCTTAACTGGATTGAACTCCAAACCTGCTAAAATCAGGCTTCCATCCTTCGCTACATTCCATCCGTTAGTTGCGCCGTTAATTTTTTTCGATGTCAGATTATCGTAACGAACAAAAACATCCGATTTTTTCCCAACATTCACGGTCGTGTAAACTGATACACCTGAGAGATTATGGTCGGTTACACTACCATGTCCCTGCTGAATGTTGTATTCAGCCCCGGCTGTAAACTTATCGCCGGTGTACCCCAGAAAAGCGGTGTACGTTGTTTGAGCAACCGTTTTTTTCATGTAATCAACATACAGTCGGGCATAAAGGTTCTTAACCGGCTTTACAGTAACACCTGCGGTGTACATCAAAACGCTGTCTCTTTGCAGATGCTTGTAACCTTCACCGTTCAAAACCGACGCATCTACACTTAGTGCAGGATCGAGTTTGAGCACCATGGAAGCACCCAAATCAGCGCTAGCGCCGTACCCATGCTGGTCCATGAACGATTTGTAGAGGTAGCGATGTCCCCACATGCTCTCCTGAAGATTAAACTGTTTCGTTCCGATTAAACCGAAATTAAATTTCAGGTTATCATTCGCATACTGCAAGTATGCATTTTTCAGGTATGCTGTCATTTGCAAGCCCCCTACACCAGGATTTCCAACGTCGAAGTTGACTTTCCCGGAAAATTGCTGACTAAAGGCATATTCATAACCAAAATAAGCTCTGGTTATCTCAAATGCCGGCTGACTTTGCTCATACTTGAAATCACTGAAAACCTTTGCAAAAGCTTTTCCGTGTGGTTTAAAATCAGCATTACTCTTTTCCGAATTCACTGATTGCGCAAACACGCTACCACTGATCATGATCAGCAGTAACAGGCTGAATTGAATTTTTCTCATTGTTAGATAACTTAAAGTAACTTTCCACTGGCAAATGTGGTACGAGGTTGTTACACCGCGGTTAAGGAAAAATTACAATATTGTTACAAGACATGATTCTTTCGTCACACGAAAACAACAGCGCGAACCTCGCTATAAATACATACCTAACAACACCTTGACAGTTATCTGGAAAAATTCAACTTACTGGATATTCGTTTTACATCTATGGAAATGTATCCGGGTGGATAATGATGAAAACATTTTTGTAACACACCCTTGGTCCTCTTTTGTAACAGGACTTGTGCAATTATCAAATACAAAAACTTCTCAATTTTTTCTCGGGCAGGAAAATACCAAAGCGCCAAAACAAGATCCGGAGGGGATATTGACGTCTCCTTGGTGAAGTATTTTGGAATAATGGATAAAATGAATTAAGAAATAGTTCTTAATCAATTGGTTCATGCCGACTTCTGACATCAGCAACCAATGTCTCCAACGTCATACTTTTGAAATGATCGACAATCTTTTGATTTAATACATCCCAAAAATCACGGGCTGTGCAACTACTCGCTTTATCACACTCGAAGTTTTTTGAAAGGCAATCGACGATGCAAATCCCGGGTTCAAAGGCCCGGTGTATATCGTAAATGGTAATTTGAGAGGGATCGCGACCAAGAATGTATCCACTCTTTCGGCCACGTAAGTTGGCAACAAGTCCGGCTGTTTTTAACGAAGCAATAATCTGGTCGAGGTACTTTACTGACAAGTCTTGATTTTGGGCAATATCCTTCTGAAATATGCCATCGGGATCTCCGTTTAATGCTATTTCAATCATTACACGCATCCCATATCTGGTTTTCGTATTGAATTTCACGGCGAATTGGCTTTTTGGGTGATTAGTTTGATCTCAAAATTAATAAATACTTCATCTTTTACCCGAATCATTCCCAGGAAACGACGTGGAGGAGAAATGTTGTAATCCGTCAATTGAATGCGGGTTCTTCCTCTGACGACAAGCTGATTTTCCTCGTTATTAACCACTTCAATGGGCGAAACGTAATCATTTGTCATGCCCGCGATAGTTATATTCAGCGGGATATTCTTTACATCCCTTGAGGTAAAAATATGCAGCAACTCAGCGTCACTAATGGTAATTTTGATTTCCGGATACTTCGATGCCTTCAACAATTCCTTGAAATCATCAAACATAGCTGGATTACTGGCATCGATATGCTCAATGGGGATGAAAAACGAAAGAGAGTCAAGGGAGTTGGAACCAGCAGGAAGCACTGCTAATGAAAAGCCTTCCGTCAATACGTGACGATAGTAAAAGTGGAATTGGTTGACATTTGTGGAACCGTCAATACGCACTTTGGCAAGTTGACACACTCCACTGTAACGGGCATTTTTTGCCCATCCGCTTGAATTCAGCAGGAATACAAGAAGAATAACCTGAAATAATACCTTCCCTATGTAACCGCTTCTTCTCATTTTGTTTCCCGGTTATAGTTAAGTAAACCCGAATTGGAACTCTTTTGTTCCAAACTGCCACGGAACTTATGTGAAATTACATCACTAGCTGAAAAAACAGAACCTTCCCCCGCAGGGGGGAAGGCCTTTACTAAACAATATATAATGGATGTAACCTGGATGAACTTAGAAAGAAATTCCAGCTTCGAACATAATGCCTTTGAATCCAGCCTTAGTTCCGGCTTGGTATCCAGCACTTGTAGTATAATTACCGTTAAAGTTATTGTAGTTCTGGTTTACATACTCCAATTTGGCCAGAATGTTCTTGGTCATGTGCCATCCTCCGGCAATCTGTACACGGTCAATGTTCATGTCATTGCTGTTCTTCACTTTGTTGTAGCGAGTACCCAGATAGAACTGCTCCTGTCCACCAAAGTGGTAAATACCTTCGATTGCGAACTGGTTGAAATCAAAATCACCACCAAACGCGCCTGTGCCTTTTGCTTTCTCGTATGTTCCGAACATTTCAAAACCATAGTATTTTGCAAATAAGTTAACCATGGTAGAATTGTCTTTGTTGGTGAAACCCGGGCCCCAACGACCAGTTGTGTGATCTGAAGAAATATCTACGTCATCAGCACTTCCGGTTTGCGGCTTCATTACCAAATAGTAGCGAGAACCGGTACGGTCACCATAATAAAGCGAACCGAAGTGGTTTTTAGCACAGCTGTAAAGTGACACAGTTGTACGCAGACGGAAGTTTTCACTCAGCTGTTTATCAAAACCAACCTTACCATAGAAGGCCAACTCATCCGCAGTATTATAGGTTGTATAAGAATTACTTCTTGCACTGTAAGCAGCGATTGCAGGCTTCAACGTACCATTGGAAACGGCACCCATTGCCAACCAACCATTGTTGCGGTACATAAGCTCAGCACCTCCAGCAGTAGTGAAGGCATCCATGATGTAGTTACCGACAAATGCATTACGACTAATATTTCCGTTATCGGAACGACGGAAGTGCTCATCACCATAGTTGAGTTCCATCATACCAACTTTAAGGGTTAGTTTCTGCATCAGTTTGTCAATAGCATCCGAGTTCAGGAAGGGAAGCTGATCCATCAGCAAATATCCACCCTTAACCCAGGTTTCCTCGTGGTGACGAGATGACAAATAAGTCGTCAGGTGAACCTGTACTCCGGGGGCCAAATCGGCATAGATTTTCATATTGGCAGTAGGCAGGTTCAATCCTTTACCCAGCGGAGTTAATGGTGTAGTACCATCACTTGATTGGGTAAGGGCCTGATATTGCAACGCAAAATCAGCTCCAACGTGTGCTTTTACTTTTGTAAAATTGCTTCCATCGAGCTTGGGCTGTTCGAACTGCTGTCCAAAAGTTAAGGACGCAATCAATAACCCTGCAAAAAGAAAGAATACTCTTTTCATAACAAATGGTTAAAATCTGTGGTTATTATTTATTTATTGGTGCAATGTCTCCGCAATTCACACTAATCCAACTCACGGTCGAACACTGCGTTTTCTCTATTTACCTAATTCAAAATTATATTTGATGGTCAGGTCATCACCGGTTTTGATAGCACCAAACATGGCGGTTACTTGCTCAATTCCGTATTCTGACATTTTCAGTTTGAAACTTCCATCAACAACTGCATGCGAAGCATCGGTAACCTTACCTTTAAAAGGTATTTTTACGGTTTTGGTTACTCCGACCAGCTGAAGTTTTCCAACCAACTCACCACTAAATTCGTTTCCGCTACTCTTCAAATTCTCAACATTATCGGATGTAAAACGAATTTCCGGGTACTTATCACTCTTAATAGCCTTATAAGCCTTCTTATCCATAATGGAGCTTTCACCGCTCTTAAGGCTTTCCGCCGGACAAGAGAATGTCACGCTTTCAATACTATTAACAACTGTTCCATCCATTCCCATCACTGCGGTACATTTCAAATCGGTTGTTTTCATATTCCAATCGTGTAGTGTAGAAGTCCCATCTATCTCTGCAGAACTTTTATCGGCTACCAAGTGGAATGATTCCTGCGCTTTCACCTGCCAGTTCCAAATAAAAAGGACGGCAGCAATCAACGATATTACTCTCATTTTCATTCGATTTTAATGTCCTACTTTTCCTATCGTTTTGGTGGGATAAACGTAGGTATTTTTTTTATCCGTCCAAATGTTAAAGGATAGGTTTCATATTAGATTTTTAACAAAATCAGCCCAAACACATCGTCACAAAGCTAGAAAATAACACACAACAACCTTATAAAGTGACAGATACACGCATAATGTTAATCTTATTTAAACCAACTTTAAATAAAGTTAACAAATAATTGGAATCATTCTATGTACCATCCCTTTATTCTTAATATCTATGAAAAAGAATAAACCAACCTTACGCTCAGCACCAAAAAAGCCTGTATACCTGACAATTGAAAATATCACTATCTGATATAGATGAAAAAAGCCGGGAAAACCCGGCTTTACTTATAGATACATATAACTATGTCTATTTAACTAACTTCTTGTATTTTATCCGGTGTGGACCGGTATCACCAAGCCGTTTCTTCTTATTTTCTTCGTATTCGGAGTAACTTCCTTCGAAAAAGTACACGGAAGAGTTGCCTTCGAAGGCTAAAATATGGGTCGCAACACGATCCAAAAACCATCGATCGTGGGAAATAACAACCCCACAACCGGCAAAATTGTCGAGACCTTCTTCCAGCGCCCGCAATGTATTCACATCAATATCGTTGGTTGGCTCATCGAGAAGCAGCACGTTGGCACCCGACTTCAACGTAAGTGCCAGATGCAGCCTGTTGCGTTCACCTCCCGAAAGCACTCCGCATTTTTTCTCCTGATCAGCACCACTGAAGTTGAACCGGGCCGCATAAGCTCTTGCGTTGATAGAGCGCCCTCCGACCTGAACCTCATCGTTACCTCCTGAAATGACCTGGTATACCGTCTTCTCCGGATCAATATCGGTGTGTGTTTGATCGGCATATCCAAGCGTAACTGTTTCTCCAATAGAAAAAGTTCCGTTATCCGGTTTCTCCATGTCCATAATCATCTTGAACAAGGTGGTTTTACCAGCACCGTTGGGACCAATTACCCCGACAATTCCGTTAGGCGGCAAAACAAAATCAAGATTTTCGAATAGCAGTCGTTCACTAAATCCTTTGGAAACGCCGTGTGCTTCAATCACTTTATCGCCAAGACGCGGGCCATTCGGAATAAATATCTCCAGCTTCTCCTCTTTCTGTTTCACATCCTCGTTTAGCAACTTTTCGTATGCTCCCAAACGGGCTTTTGATTTGGCATGACGGGCCTTGGGGCTCATCCGTACCCATTCCAGCTCATGTTCCAATGTCTTCCGGCGCTTTGCATTTCCTTTCGCTTCCTGGGCCATCTTCTTTTGTTTCTGCTCCAGCCATCCGGTATAGTTTCCTTTCCAGGGAATACCTTCGCCACGATCCAGTTCCAAAATCCAACCGGCTACATTATCGAGGAAGTAGCGGTCGTGCGTAATGGAGATGACCGTACCTTTATATTGCTGCAAGTGCATTTCGAGCCACTGCACCGATTCGGCATCCAAATGGTTGGTCGGCTCATCGAGCAGCAAAACATCAGGTTCCTGAAGGAGAAGACGGCACAATGCCACGCGACGACGCTCACCACCCGATAAAATATTCACCGGCGCCTCACCGTCCGGACAGCGCAAGGCATCCATGGCACGTTCCAGTTTGTTATCCAGATTCCAGGCATCTGTAGCATCAATCTGTTCCTGTAACGCAGCCTGACGATCCATCAACTTCTGCATCTTATCGGCATCTTCATAATATTCGGGCAGACCGAACTTTTGATTGATGGCTTCGTATTCATTCAGAATGTCCACCACTTCCTGTACACCTTCCTGCACAATCTCTTTGACGGTTTTGGATTCGTCGAGTTGAGGTTCCTGGGGAAGGTAACCGACATCATACCCCGGCGAAAATACCACGTCGCCCTGGTAATCTTTTTCCAGTCCGGCAATAATCTTCAGCAGAGTTGACTTACCGGAACCGTTCAAACCAATGATTCCGATTTTCGCTCCAAGGAAAAAGGAAAGGGAAATGTCTTTGATGACCTGTTTCTGCGGTGGGAAGGTTTTACTCACCTTATACATCGAAAAAATGATCTGTCTGTCTTCGCTCATGAAGTAATATTTTAATTTCGTGAGCAAAATTCGCATATTTCCTGCGAAAAGACAACGGTATCAAATAGTTTAAGAACTACATAACCGGAAGTAGGTCATTTTCTTCGTAATAAAAAGAAACGGAGGATAACCTGATCGGCGAAGATAACCAAACCGACGAGCACAATTAGTAATATATAAGGAAGGTATTCATTTGATACATTCGAAAGCATCTGACTGATTGTTTTTGGATCGAAGTAGAAAAAGATGCCTGCCAAAATCAATAGCGGTACAACGATAACGCCAACTTTCCATGCATATTCTGACAGTAAGCGTTTCCTCAACATGCGATCGCCCACTTTGCGGCTAACACGATTGGCAAAATCAGCTGGAAGAGAGAATTCCGGTTCCTCTTTCAAAACCTGACCAATCAACTGATCCATTTCGTTGTATGCTTCCTCTTTCATAGCGTACTAATTTAATCAAAATCACGATTCCATTCGATGAAAAACCGGAGCTTCTCCCGGAAGGGAATGCTCCAGTATTTCCTTTAACTGCTTTCGTGCCCTGTTCAGGTAACTTTTCACCGTTCCTTCCGGCATACCGGTAATTTCTTCAATTTCACTGTACGAGAACTCTTCCAGATGGTAAAGCGTCAACACTGTTCGATATTGCAGCGGCAATTTATCGATACTTTTGCGCACCACTGCTTTCATGTCGTTCTCGTGAATTGTCCGCCAGGTTGAATCATCGGTCATTGCCAATTCGGCTTTCACCGGGATGGTCTCCGACAAATCCAAACGATCACGTTTGTGCTTTTTCAGGTAATCGGAACACGTGTTCCAGGCAATGGAAGCAATCCAGGTAGAGAGTTTCGACTCATTTCGAAAACGTGGTATGTTTTTATACACTTTCATGAAAACATCCTGACAAATATCTTCGATTTCATCCGGTCTCCCAACCATACGCCAAACCACATGCCAAACCAACCTCTGATGTTTTTGCACCAAAAACCGGAAAGCATTTTCATTTCCATTGATTACCTGTTTTACGATATCGTGATCGTTCATACGTATGTATATGTCTTCGCAGCCTGAAGAAATGTTGCACTCCTGCTCAATAAATTTTCCAGAAAGAGAAACCGATCATCCTTTCGCTCTGTTTTTCAATCATTAAGCTGGATTAGAATAAAACTAAGAGAAAAAATTGAGATTCACTGCAACCTTTGATACCGCAGTGTCGACTGATAGGGCAAACAACACTTAAAACAAAACATCATGCAAGACGCAATTGTAACCGCAGTCGTTTTTTACGGTATATATTACCTGCTAAGAACTTTAACCGACTATTTTCTGAGACGCCGTATCATTAAAGAAGGACACTTTGAAAAAGCCGGTATTCTGGAAGTCGTTCCGCGAACAGTTGATGATCCGGAACCCAGCCGGTACAAAACCCTGAAATGGGCTTTGGTGACCTTTATGGGTGGCGCTGGTCTCATTGTAGCTGACGTGGTTCAAAATCTACCGGGAATTCCCTGGGCTCATTCCTACAATGCACTGATTCCGTTCGGAATTGTATTGGTCTTTGTTTCGGTTGGCTTCATTATTTACTTCTTTATTGCCAACAAACGGAAAATATAAAACAACTGCGGAACGTGACGGGCTACTATCGTTAGCTGCATCACGTTCCGTTTTTCTTTTCCTACCAAAGTAGCTTTTCCATCCCGCTCCCGACCTTATTTCCCCAAGTCCGTACCCTTTTTATTCTGGTCCAGACCTGTTTTTTCGGGCTCCCGACTCTTTCTCCCCTGCTCCCGAGCATCTCTGTCACGGTACCGATCTTTTTTCCTTAGGTCCTGCCTCTTTCTACTCAACTCAACACCACCGTTGTCCCAGAATCGGGCCTTACTTTCACGGTCCGGACCCTTTCTACCTGGTTACCGAACCTCCCGCACCGCGAATCGGCTTTTTCCCCGCTCGTCCTCCACCTATTTTTCGATGATAACCTCTCCTGCCGTATCGGATGCATTGAATGCCGGTGCAAATTGGCACTGAATGGTTACCCGACCTAAGCTAAAATCACCACGGTGGCTTACCCTTACCGGATATTCCAACAGATAATCGCCTTGTTTTAACTCCTGAATAAAGAAGCGGGTTTGCTCGTCGGTATTTACCCGATAGTACCACAAGCGACCACTCGATTCGTAGCCGGAAAGCTGCTTCACGGGTTCTGTACCAGCCGGGCGTGTATCTGAAATGGAAACAAATCCCAAATCGCGATGGGTGTGAATACGTAACCGGACCATAATTAAGTCACCTGGTTTGAGTCCTTTCAAATCGGATGAGAGAGATTCTCCACCATTTCGGCGAATAACGCGGTACAACGATTTGGTCACTTTTATTCCGTTCCCAGTTGACAACGAACTATCAACCGGAGCAAAGAACTGGTGATACAACGCGCCAAAGCCTGTCGTCTTTCCGTTATTCCGAAGCTCCAACGTTGAGTTTTCGGGCAATCCCGAAGGCAATGTGTATTTGAAATATCCTTTCGGTGTGCCCGAAATCGAGCTCGTCAATGGCTTTCCATTCAATAATACCGTCGGTCCGGATGTTTCCATATTGGCCCCACTTCCTGCCAACAGCAACGCCTCAACCGCTTTCACCGTTTCGTCCGGAGTTGACCATGCATGTGTCCGCTTTTGTTGCAACAACCATAGCTTCATGGCCGCCAAATCCGTTTCCGGGGCACCGGTCTTCTCAAACAACTGCATCATGATGGCCTGCAACGAAAGTGAAGACTCGCGGTAGAACCAGGGTGAATTGTTCGTTCGCCAATGCATGCCCAACTTTTTACTCTTCGCTGCCCGTTCTTTCAACGACTCGATGATCGTTTGAGCTGTTTTCCGGTCATTTGTCAGCCACAAAATCGAGGCGCTTTGTGCTTGCTGATACAGGCTCAGTTTCATCCAGTTTTTGGAAACCGACTGAATGAAGAACCGATAGGCAGCCATTACTTCCTTCCCGGCAGGTTTTATTTTCGAACCTGAACAGACATATAAATAATCGACGATATTGGCTGAAGGAATATATTGTACGCGCTGTTTTTCCGTCAATCGCTTATAGGTTGCCAACATTTCTGTTTCGAGGTAGTGCATGGCTTTTACCAGCATTGTATCTACAAGCGTTTTTTCTTCTCCTTTTAAAGCATCTGCTTTCTCAAGTGCGGAAAGCTCATTAACCACTTGCATCGTAATCCATGGACTGGTTTTCATCTCCGGATACCAGGAAAAACCTCCATCCTCATGCTGCATTGCCTTGAGACGCGACAAATCATCGGTAATATTTACGGCAATTGTATCGGGCACGAAAAGTTGCAATTGTTTTTTCGCCCGAATCGCATCATCGAGCCAGGGGGTTTCGTTCAACTGAATATTCGCCAAATCATCATTCTGCTCCATCCGGGTTTTGAATGAATCGGGGTTATTCAACAATTTGGCTCGTTGTTTGGCCAGTTCTGCTGCGATTTCGGGGTGGCGGGCCAGTATTTGCTGAACCGTTGCATAAGCATACAGCCGGTTGGCCAGCCCCGTTGCACTTTGTGGCCGGGAACTCAATACTGATGGTAATGCTTCGATGGCTTGCCAAACCGGATTTCCCATCCACTCCAGCGTCCATTTGTCGTTCACCTGTCCTCCTTCCGGGAATAAGGGACTCCAAACCTTCACTCCTCCCGGTTTCACCTGAAACGTTTCCGACTGTACCATCCATTGCTTAGCGGGAAGAACCTGAATAGTTTTTTCGTAACCATCACTCAGGTTTCCGGCTGAGCCAACTACCTGAATCCGGTACAATCCCGCTTTTTCGGGTGCCTGCACCAACCATTTCACCACTCCCGATTCTCCATTCTCCAAGCCGATGTGACGCGGCTCAAATCCGGGTTCCAACGTATCATTCGAGTCAACTGCAATCAGATTCAAATGAATATCAGCTTCCAGTTCTTTTCCCGAAAGGTTGGTTACTTTCACCGGTAACTCCACCTGGTCGCCGGCCACCAGGAAACGAACCGGGTACGGCTCGACCATCAACGGTTTTTGACTGACAAACGAGGTGTCGGTCGTGCCGATTTTCCCGTTAACGGTATGTGCCAATGCCATGAATTTCCATTTCGTCAAAGCATCGGGCATACGGAAATGAACGATAGTCATTCCGTTCGCATCGGTTTTCAACTGCGGCCCAAACCAAGCTGTTTCGCGGAAATCACTTCGAATTTTCGGTTCTTCAACCTTCGGTGCAGCACTAGCTCCCCGGATTCTGATACTCTCGTTTGCCGCCTGCTCTCCCACTGGAACTTTCTCATCTGCCACGAAAAAAACAGCTCCTCCCGGAGAAGTGTTAACCCATTTTGGAAGTCCCAATTCCGGAACCATCTCTGTTTCCACTTTTTGAAGGGGCGTATTCGGACTATGGGCGTAATCATTTTGCACCGGACGAATCATCAGCGGCATTTGCCGGATGTAAAACCAATGATTGAAAAGGCTCAAACTCCAGTTATGCATTCGAATATCGTCCAGCGAAGCATCATATACAACGCCTGCCACTTCGGCCTGTGCAGGTTTGCCACTTTCGTCGGTTACACGGATTTTCCAGCTGACCTCTTTGCCGGGTTCTGTCGTTGAAGGAAAATCAACTGTAGTAACCTGTAGTTTTTTATTTGGCTGCATCACATTGATCCGGAAAAGCTTCCGAAAGGCCCTACCATGCTGGATAGTCGATACACGAACTGCAAATCCGTTTGCCATATCGGACGTTACCGGGATAACCACTTGTTGACGGCTCTTTTTCGTTTTCACTGCCGGAAGTTGAATCAATGTATCCGGCTCTTCCAACGCAACTTGCCAGAAAGCTTCACCAGTAGTACCAAGTTCCAGTTTCAGATCATCACCGGGTTTTACCGTAGTTTTGTTCAGGTTGACATGAAATGGGTCTGCGAACGGATATTTCCGGCATTTGGACCTAAATACCCGGATAACCCGCTCACCGGTAACATTCTGACCAAATGCATCCTCTGTTTCAACGGTGACCTTGTAATAGCCGGGCTTCAGTTTTTTCCCCGGAAGGAAACACCACGAACGTTCGGCCGTGTTGAATTTTTGGGTCGATAAAACTTTCTCCACCGGAAAATCTTCCGGCTTCACTTCGTCGCCATACACATTTCCGGGATACTGCTTTTCCCATTCATCCTTCGTATAGATTGGCAGATCAGGAGCTTTCCATACCCGCTCTCTTACCGCTTGGTCAGGAGTTTGAAGCCTGGCAAATGTGACCGTTCCCTTAACCGGAACCACCTGATTGGCTGAGTTATTGAATTTCACCCCCACTTTTATTCCTTTTCCCTTCCGGATACCTTTATCGGAAGCATCAACTTGCCCGGGCGCGCTGAGTTGAGCAAACAGCGCCTTTTGGGAGATGCTCAATGACTGTTCCGTCGTCTGCGTCTCTCCGCTGATATCTGTTACTTCTGTTTCGATCTGATAGCTTAAACCATAGTCATTTTCGGTAGACTTTGGTGTGAACGTGAAGCGAAAGCGACCATCTGTATCGGTGGTAAACATACCCGAAATAACATCTTCCGAATTGTTCCCCGAGCGCTCGAACCATAAAGTCTGCCGGGTTATTTTATACATTCCGGGTACGCCAGCCAACGGAACACCGTTAAACGATTTGACTCTTCCAGTTACGGTAACCGGATGACCCGCCTCGTACTGACCGTCGAATTTATCGAATGTAATATGAAATCCGGGCCGCCGGTAAGCTTCCACCCGAAATGACTGATATCCTTCGGATGTTCTCAGCGTAAAGTTGCCCGCCAAACTACCGGCGGGTAAACGAAACTGACCGGTAGTACTACCGAACCGGTCAGTCAGGATTCTCAGCGAATCGATCACCTGGTTATGCGCATCTCGCAGAAAAACCACCATCGGTTTGCCTGCAACGGCACGATCTGTATCGCCATGAGTTTTGAACGTAATGGCTTTGAATAAAACCACCTGTCCCGGCCGGTAGATGGACCGATCGGTGAAGAACCAGGTCTTCTCTTTTGTTGTCTCGGTTTGTTTGCGGTAATACGGCTTACGCCAACGCAGACTTAACGTGTCAGTAGACGAACTAATCTGCACCAAATTGCCGTCACCCGACCAGAAGGCCTGCCCCTTATCGTTCGTTTTGAGCAGCACTTTATTGAGTTTCTCACCATTTAGATTTCGTATACTCAATTCAGCTCCGGCAACAGCTTCGCCATTCGATTGCCGGCGAACGGAAAAAATAGTTCCTGCCTCCGTTCGCTGCTGTTCTATGTACATCCGGGAAACCGCTACCGGGAGAAGACTCTTACAGCCGTTCCCCTCGGTTTGCATCACATATATCCCCGCATTTAGCGGTTTCATCACCAATTCGGTGCTATGCGAACGTAAATCACTGTCGGGAACGAGTGTGTATTTTTCTTGCTGAATGACCGGACGATTAAGGAGCTTTGAGGAGTCCTCCCTGGTTCTCATCTGACCATATTGCAGAAAATATTTTCGATAAAGCTCCTGATTGATTTTCCGAATGGAAACCTTCACACTTTTCAGGTTCTGGTAATCCAATTTTATGGCAAATGGAAAACCGGGCCTAACCACTGGCTCCGATTGAAGGGATAATTGTGGCCTTTTCAATTGCTGAAGACTGTTAAAGCTTCTCTTGCCCGCCTCTGTTTTTGGGTATTTCTTCCAGGTCTTTTCATACAACTGTGCCGCTTTTTGCCAATCCATACGGGAATCGGCTGTCTGCTGAATATTTCCCCGAAACTTGTTTCCCCGTTGCCGGTAAAAATCAGCTTCCGCTTCCCACACATTTGCCAACAAACCGGAGTGAGCGACGGTCTTTTCGAGTCCGCGCATCCCATCCAAAAACAAATGGTCTGCATTCTTGAGCGACGATTCCCGGTAGGTGAATTTAATCCGGTCGAGCCGGGCATAGAACAACGCCACTGAATTTCCGTCGCGCTGGTGGTATCTTTCGAGCAACCGGTACAGGATAATTGAATGATCGTAATAGCTCAATGGTGATTTCCGGTCGATAATCACTGCCCCTGGTCGTCTTAACCCCAAAGCCGCTTTCGGAACCGATAACGAAGGCCTACGAACGGGCTGGGTAAACAAACTGCCATCCTGGTAAAAGTTCAACGCTTTCCGGACGACCAAATCGAGCAAAGTCGGCGTACGTTCCCAATCTACTTTTTGGTCAATGATGAGAGCTTGCCAATTCTTCGCCGGAATTTTTGCCAGGCTATCGGTGTGCTGTAATGCCTCGTTAAAGCACTGGTGGATTTGCTCGACGAAATAACCGGCATCCCAGGTATTGATATCGATGGAATCGACTCCTCCACTGGCCCTGTCAAGAATTTTCCAACGATTATCCCGATATATTTGAAGCAGGTATGAACCTTCGTATGCTTTCAGTACCGCTCTTCCCGGCACGTTCAATTTCTCATATTCGTTTTGCCAGATTGGCACCGGATTTTTCGGAAGAGAATCTTTCACCGCAAAAAATTGAAGCGCTGTAAATGCTTTCACCCTTTGCGGAATATTGTTCTCTTTCGTTGCCCGTGCGACAATTTGCTTTATCACCTTCTTAACCGATTCAGGCTTTCGAATGTGTGCCAGCGAATCTGCTTCGGCCCATTTTTCCCGGTAGGAAAATTGCGGTATTGCAGCCTGAGTTGTTGAAAAAAGAGAGAAGAGCAATAAAGCAAGGAGTAATCGGCAGGTCATTTTCATTGGTTACATTATTTTGGTTGAATGGATTCTTTTTCTGCTACACCAAACAAATTTGGTACCACAAAAGCTCATTTCTATTCGTCTCCGCAAATATGTATTAAGCTTTTATTCTGATTTGCAATTATAAATAAGCTAAATCATCTGTCATTTTGCAGTAAATTAAAACGTAATTTACCAGTAATTTCAATTAAACATACTCATTCGGCACTCACTTTTTTAGAATGCCGTTGGAAAAGCCTAATTTTGTGAACAAAATTTTTCGTCCATGATGAAATCGATGACTGGCTATGGTAAAGCCGAATGCGAACTACCTAACAAGAAAATTACCATCGAGGTAAAATCGCTGAACAGCAAGCAACTTGATATTAACACCCGCATGCCGGGGATTTATAAAGAGAAAGATATTTCCATCCGGAAATTAATATCTGACATATTGGGCCGCGGGAAAGTGGAATACAGCATGTACCTCGAATCGCTTGGTGAGGAGAGCAATGCAACCATTAATGGCGCTGTGGTACGCGATTATTACCAACAACTTAATTCGGTCCGAAAAGAACTTGGGATCGATGAAAATCAATCGTTGCTCGACATTATTATGCGCCTTCCGGATACGGTTAAAACGGAGCGTGAAGAGCTGGATGAAGAAGAATGGAAACAAATTATCGCTAAAGTAAAAGAAGCACTCCTCCATCTCGATGAATTCAGAGTTCAGGAAGGTGACGCCTTGTACAAAGATATTGAGTCGAATATTCAGCGTATTCAAGATTTACTTCCGGAAGTGGAACCTTTCGAAAAAGAGCGCCTGGACAAAGTGAAAGAGCGCATCATGGACAACATGAAGGAACTGGAAGCCTCAGATTCTGTCGATAACAACCGTCTGGAGCAAGAAATGATTTATTACCTGGAAAAACTGGACATCAACGAAGAGAAGGTCCGATTGGCCAACCATTGCACCTATTTCCTCGAAACCATGAGACTAAACGAGCAGGTAGGGAAAAAGCTGGGATTTATTGCACAGGAAATCGGGCGCGAAATCAATACCATGGGCTCCAAAGCCAACCACGCCGAAATTCAGAAAATTGTCATTCAGATGAAAGACGCACTCGAAAGAGTGAAAGAACAAACACTGAATGTATTATAACTTCCGGAAGAGCGATTATTTGTAGAAATGAAGAAAGGCAAACTGATTATATTCTCGGCACCGTCCGGTTCGGGTAAGACAACCATTGTTAAGCACCTCCTGACCTGCCCTTTCGACTTTGAATTTTCGATATCAGCAACAACACGAAAGCCCAGAAATGGAGAAACCGATGGCAAAGATTATTATTTTCTGTCGGTTGACGAGTTCAAGTCGAGATTGGAGGCTGATGAATTTTTGGAATGGGAAGAAGTTTACGCCGGCAGTTATTACGGTACCCTGAAAAGTGAAGTGGAACGCATTCGCGAGAAAGGACAGCATGTGCTGTTCGATGTGGACGTAGTAGGCGGGACGAACATTAAAAAGTTTTACGGCGACGAAGCCCTGGCCGTGTTTGTCAAACCTCCAGGCATCGAAGAACTGGAGAAAAGGCTTATTGCCCGCTCAACCGATAGTCCCGAAGTAATTGCTCAACGCGTAGCCAAGGCCAAACATGAATTGACTTACGCCAAGTATTTCGATTACATTTTGGTGAACGACGACTTGCAAACTGCACTGAAAGAAGCAGAAGAGACGGTTAAAGCTTTTCTGGAAAAATAAACCGGGGTAATGAAAATTACACTCTACTTTGGCTCCTTCAGTCCAATTCACAACGGACATTTGGCCATTGCACACAAGCTGCTAAAAGAGAAATTGTCCGATGAATTGTGGCTGGTTGTTTCACCTCAGAATCCGTTGAAAGAGGAAGAATTGCTTTGGCCGGAAGCAGATCGGTTGGCCATGGTTCAACTGGCTATTGAAGGAAAAGAGGGAATTAAAGCCTCGGACTATGAATTCCACTTGCCTCGTCCATCGTACACCTACCAAACCCTTTTGCGTTTGAAACAAGATTTTCCTCAACACTCGTTTAACGTACTGATTGGTGGAGATAACCTTCAAGCGTTTGATCATTGGCGTGACCACCGGAAAATTCTCGATGAATTTGGGCTGATCGTCTATCCCCGGCCGGGCTACGAAAATGAAGAACTGGCAAACCACCCGAACGTAACCCTATTGAATGCTCCACTTCTGGATATTTCTTCTACCGAAATCAGGGAGCGTTTGAGCAAAGGACTATCGCTGGTTCCGCTGGTTCCACAAAAAGTTGCAGATTATATTCAAACCAAAAATTTCAATTAAAGAAAAAGCCACACCGATTACGGTGTGGCTTTTTTATTCCTTAACAACCTTGTCAATCGAAAGAATGACTTCGATTCAAGATTTTGTGTTTCTTAAAAATAGTAGGTGAAACCAAGGTTGATACCCTGCTTGCTGTAAGGCGAAGTAGTCGACAATGCTTCGTTCGCATTTACCGGATTACCACTCTGGTCTACCTGGATTTTGTCTTTGTAGGTAACTTCTATCGGACCGGGATAAGTACTCAATGCATCGTTACCATTTACCTCATACTTAGTAACCTTTGATTTCTTACGTTTAATGTTCAGGTAAACACCTTCGATTTCCGTAAATACCGAAAGCTTGTCGTTCAGTTTATATTCCATACCCAAAACACCTTTGAAACCCAAAGAAAATTTACCATACATTTTCTGTTCAACTTTCAAATCTGCAACCGGAACCAATTGGGTTGGGTCAGAAGGATTTGGCATAAACTGAGTTATATTAGCATTCACCATCGAGTATCCACCAACAGGCAATACAAACCCAACTTTGGTGTAAACCGAGAATTTCTTCGAGTGACCGGTGCTCATAATAATGGTCGGTGAAACACGATATTGACGTGTGTAAACATCAATTTTGGGTTGCTGACCTGCTGAATTAGGCACACCGTAATCGGCAACATTTACTGTCTTACCAATAAGATAAGTGAAATCAACTTCTGCACCAATGTTATCATTCAGGTAATAACCAGCAGAAATTCCAACAGGAATACCGGCACCAATCGAAGTATAAATTTGCTCCTGGTAGCCATCTGCGGTAACTTTTCCCTGGCCTAAATCAACGTAATAACCATCTTTGGCTACACCCCATCCGTAACCACCTCGTGCTTTGAGGTAAAAATTCTGTGCTGAGAGTGACTGGCCAATGCCCATCACCATCATAGCGATTGCGATAGTTTTCAGTAATTTCATTTGCTTATTTTTTGAACGTAAATGGTCTGTTAAACTTTTCGCCTATTCAGAATGAATCTACGTAACTCACTGATAATGCGAACTATTTAAACGATTAAGTAATATTAAAAGTGGCGTGAAAGTAGAAACAAAATATTAATTCACAAAACATAACTTGTTGCCATTCAGATTTTTAGAATAATGAGTTTAAAAATTCTAAAATTAAGTTAAAAAACAGCACCAGTTTTTTGTTTGGAGCACAATTACTTAAGTTCTCGTACAAATCGAAACATTGTAATATTTAGATGTGAAAAAAATTACTATTATAAAACATAAAATACATATCAAGTGTATTTCTAACGCTATTTACTCATGATTCCCTTTCTTTGTAAAAGATGAAAAAGAAGAACAAAAAGCAGGGAGGTTCGTCCGGTCAGAACCGCAAAACCAGCGAAGATTTTCTCGAGAAGAATCTGAAGAAACCAGAAATTAATGTGACGGAATCTGGACTACAATACGAAATTATCAAGGAGGGTGACGGTGCGTTACCCGATCCGGATGGCTATGTGAAAGTTCACCAAAGGGCCATGCTGGTTGGTGGTAAAACACTGGATGACACCTACAAGAACAACGAGCCCATGGAGTTCAGGCTAAAGGAAACCATCGAAGGTTACCAGGAAGGTTTGCTAATGATGAAAACCGGAAGTCGTTACAAATTTTATATTCCGCCGGAGCTGGCCTGGGGTAAACGAGGTTCGGGTGGAAGAATCGGCCCAAATGCAGTAGTGATTTTCGATGTTTCTTTGCTGGAATGCTGGTAATTTGAATATTCTGAATAAAAAAACCCGGACAAGATGCCCGGGCTGATTCTATTGTATCAAGTTTAAACGGTGTGCACAGTTTCCATATTCTTCTGCCCTACCTCAATGGCTTCGAGGTTGAGCGGAATGAGTTTGTGGTGCCGTTCGGGAAGTGATTTCTCCAACCCTTTCTTCACCTTCTCCATTCCAAATATGGGTTTTACTTTCAGGTAGGCTCCCATAACAATCATGTTGAATGTTTTCGGATTACCCATTTCGGCAGCCAAACGTGCTCCTTCCACCTTGTAGATATTGATATCCTTACGTGTTGGAGGATGAACGATACCGTTTGGGTCGTATAACAAAACTCCACCCGGTTTTACCTGCTCCTCAAATTTATCCAGCGATTGCTGGTTCAGAATAATGGCGGTATCGAATTCGTGCAGGATGGGCGAACTGATGCGCTCATCGCTGATGATAACCGATACATTGGCTGTACCACCACGCATTTCAGGTCCGTATGACGGAAACCAGGTTACTTCCTGATCCTGCATGACACCGGAATACGCCAGGATTTTTCCCATGGAAAGAACGCCTTGTCCACCGAATCCGGCTATAATGATTTCTTCTGTCATCTCTTGATTTTTTGGTTCGGGAATCAATTAAACATTCATTTTCAACGCTTCCGGATCTTCTTTCTCTCCGTCTTTCAAATCTCCCAACGGATAGAATGGGAACATGTGTTCTTCCATCCATTCATTAGAATCGACCGGAGAAATTTTCCATCCTGAATTACAGGTCGCAACGACTTCGACGAAGGCTGTTCCCTTTTTGTTAGCCTGAATCTCGAATGCTTTCCGGATGGCTTTTTTGGTTTTCTTTACCGCTGCTGCTGTTTGTACACTCTGACGAGTAACGTAGGCTGCACCAGGTAGCTGAGCAATCAGCTCCGTGATTTTCAGCGGGTATCCGTTCAGGTCTACATCACGTCCGTAAGGTGTAGTGGCTGTGACCTGACCAACCATCGTTGTCGGAGCCATTTGTCCGCCAGTCATTCCATAAATGGCGTTGTTGATAAATACCATAACGATATTCTCACCGCGGTTAACCGCATGCATGGTTTCAGCTGTACCAATCGCTGCCAGGTCACCGTCACCCTGATAACTGAAGACGAACTTATTCGGGAAAACCCGCTTTACACCCGTAGCTACTGCCGGTGCCCGACCGTGAGCTGCTTCATGCCAGTCAATATCGATGTAGTTGTAGGCAAAAACCGAGCAACCTACCGGTGAAACACCGATGGTATCTTCCTGAATGCCCATTTCATCAATTACTTCCGCAATAATTTTGTGCACTACACCATGGCTGCAGCCCGGACAATAGTGCATCACTTTATCCGTCAATACAGGAGACTTCTGGTAAACCAAATTCTCCGGTTTGATGATATTCTGTATGTTTTCTGCTACTTCTGCCATGGTTTATTCTCCTATCAATTTTTGTTCAAGAGCCTTTTCAACTTCATCAGGTGAAGGAATGATACCTCCCATTCGGCCGTAATATTCAACCGGTACTTTACCGTTCACAGCCAAACGAACATCTTCCACCATCTGTCCGGCATTCATCTCTACCGAGAGGAATCCTTTTACGCGTCCGGCCAACCTCTTAATCTCTTCTGTCGGGAACGGGAACAGGGTAATCGGACGGAGTAAACCAACTTTGTGTCCTTTTGCTCTGGCCAGTTGTATGGTTTTTTGGCAAACCCGTGCAGAAGAACCAAAAGCTACCAGGATATAATCGGCATCGTCGCAGTCGATGGCTTCAAAGCGTACTTCGTTTTCCTGAATTTTCTGGTATTTCGCCTGGAAACGAATATTGTTCTGCTCCATCTTATCCGATGCAAGCTCCAGCGAAGTAATAATATTCTGTTCGCGGTCGGGGCTTTTGCCAATAGCTGCCCAACTTCCCGAAACCTCTTTTACTTCCTCGTCAGTCCAACGAGGCTTGTAATCTGCCAGTTCCACTTTTTCCATCATCTGACCTATCGCACCATCCGACAGAATCATCACCGGATTACGATATTTGAAAGCCAGCTCGAAACTCAAATCGACAAAATCGTTCATCTCCTGAACCGATGCAGGAGCCAAAACGATCAATCGATAGTCACCGTGGCCGCCGCCTTTGGTTGCCTGGAAATAATCAGCCTGCGAAGGCTGGATAGTTCCCAAACCAGGACCACCACGCTGTACATTCACAATTAGACAAGGTAATTCAGCACCGGCGAGATATGAAATTCCTTCTGCCATCAGGCTGATACCCGGACTTGAAGAGGAAGTCATTACTTTTTTTCCTGCTCCGGCTGCTCCGTAAACCATGTTGATCGAAGCCACCTCACTTTCGGCCTGAAGTACCACCATGCCGGTTTCATCCCAGGGACGACGGTTCATCAGGGTTTCCATAACTTCGGATTGCGGGGTAATAGGATATCCGAAATAGCCGTCACATCCGCAACGGATAGCTGCTTCGGCAATAACCTCATTACCTTTCATTAATCTTAGTTCTCCCATTATGTTAACGTTTCTTGAATGTTAGTTAAGCAATTTTGGCTTTATACACCGTAATACAACTGTCCGGACATACCAGTGCGCAGTTTGAGCAACCAATGCAAGCGTCCGGATTCTCCATATACGAATAGTGATATCCCTTTCCGTTGACGTTGCGGTGCAAAGCCAGTGTCTGAGTAGGACAAGCAACCACGCACAAATTACATCCTTTGCACGTATCCATGTCAACTACTACTGCTCCTTTAACTTTAGCCATTCTAAATTGATTTTTTGGTTATCGTTGATTTTTTGATTTTCTATATCATCTCACGACTTTTCTCCCGTTTCTCCCCTACCGGGAAATCGTGATGAAATTGTTCGAGTCGTTTTTCCAAATCAGTAAACTGGTCACGCCCAACGTGTGATACACAGGCTCGCAACCCTTCTTTGGTACTTCCGGTATTACCCAATGTGATGGCGCTGACACCGTAGAACAGCAGATTGTGGAGTAACTCTCCTCCCGTCATACCGGGATAAGCTATTGTGAAATAGAAACCATCGCCTATCTCCTGTTCCATATCTTTATCGTATACGATGACGAATCCGTTTTTACGGAACATTTCTTTCATGATGTGTGCCCGTTCACCATATTCCTTTACATCTTCCACAAAGTCGAATTCTCCATCATTCGCCGCCTTTAACATAGCCGCTAAAGCATACTGTGCCGAGTGCGAAGTACCCGACGACAACGAGTAAAGCGCCCGGTGAACAATCGCTCCACCAAAGGTATGCACATTCAATCGTGCTTCCAGATTCGGATATTTCCGGTGATACAGGGCATCGGAAATAACCATTGATCCAATTCGCTGACCTGCATAAGAAAATACTTTCGAGCTTGAAATCAGCAATACATAATTATCGGTATATCGTGCCACGGTAGGTTGATAGGGCGGCACACCCGGTTTAGATAAGTCTGTGCGGAAATCCATGGCAAAATAAGCCAGATCTTCCATTACCGTTACATCGTACTTATTAGCTAATTCGCCAATAATCTGAAGCTCCGTCTCTGTGAGACATATCCAGGTCGGATTGTTCGGATTAGAATATATAATGGAGTGAATGTGTCCTTTCGAAAGGAATGACTCCAACTTCTCCCGAAGTCTTTCACCCCTGAAATCGTACACGTCAAATGATTCGTACTTCTGTCCCATCACCAACATTTGTTGTTTCTGTACCGGGAATCCCGGATCGATAAACAACATAGTATCTCTTTCTTTCCGGCAACTTCCGGCTACCAGAAAGGCGGCATAACCTCCTTGCATCGATCCTACCGTAGGAATACATCCCAGCGGGTCCACTTCAATGTTCATAAAGAGTTTTACGAAACGTGAAATCTCGTCTTTCAATGGCTGAATTCCATCGATTCGCGGATAAATGGAGGCTACATTATTTCTTAGCGCTTCAATTTCAGCTTCAACACCAATACGGGCCGGAGGTAATCCGGGAATTCCCATTTCCATACGAACATATCGATCGCCGGTTTTAGCTTCGATATTACTTACCAGTTGAACGATTTCACGGATGGAAGCTTTTCCCAAATTAGGGACGTCCAATGCCTGAACATTTTGTTCAACAACTTCTCTGTTTATTGGTGTATTGGTCATCTCGATGTTGTAATTTGTTAGGAAATAAACGAAGAATAGCAGGTTTAGCAAAGCCTTGCAGAATGCTAGGCAACATGTTTTTACGATCCGGGTGAAACTAGCGATCCGACGCTTTCAGTTTGATAAAAAACTATCCTTTTTCGCCTTCAATTTTACAATGTCTGCGTCAGGATTTTTTGGCCTTCTTTGACCATTTTGCAGAAATTATTCAAAAATGTTTTGTTCAGACTCCGATTTCAATCATCGTATTACATCTACCTGAACCTATTCTTGCTTTTAAATACATCAAAAAAGCGTTGTACCACGCATTAGGTGATACAACGCTCTATGTGTTAAAATTCACTTTTTAGCTGAGCAACCCAGGCCTTCACTCTTTCAGGGGTAAGGTCCTTTTCATAATCTTCATCGAGCGGCAGGCCGAGAAACAGACCATCTTTCAATGCTTCAGAGTCCTGAAAATTGTATCCTTCCGGAGATGTTTTCCCGATTAGGGTACCCTTATTCTTCAGAATGATCTTAGCCAGAAGGCCCATCGAATCGACAAAATGGTAGGCATAGGTAATATGGTCGCCCAGTCCGAATAATGCCACTTTCTTGGTGCTGAAATCAAAATCACGAACCACCGGGAAGAATTCAGCCCAATCGGTATTGGTAAACTCCTGGTCCCAGGTATCTTTTCCTACCGTGGAAATTCCAAAAATGATTTTTCCGTACTTATTCAAATCATTAATGGATGCCTGACTAACCGGAATCAGATCGATGTTCTCTTCACCGAATTCCTGTGCTACAATCTTTGCAGCGTGATGTACCGAACCGTTTAACGGGCCAAAGAATAATGCGATTTTATCCATTACTTGAGGTTTATGGTTTGTTTAACTCAATATCCCCCTTTTTGTATTCACCCATAATGGCGAGGCTCGAAACATTTTTTAGTACCAAATGAATGGCACGTTCGTAATTATCTTCTGTATCGTATTCCAGGTCAACATGGAATGAATATTCATTGGGTTTCCCAACAATGGGTATTGATTGAATTTTTGTCAAATTAATCTTATTGTCACCAAATATGGTCAGCACTTTTGCCAGCGCGCCATAATAGTGTCCGCACTGAAAAGAGATGGACGCTTTATTGGTTCCTGCAATCGGATTGTTATGCTTCGACAATACGAAAAAACGCGTATAGTTCTTCTTGTTTGTCTCAACTCCCCTCTCGAGGACTTCAAGGCCATAAATTTCAGCTGAGCGCTGATTTCCGATGGCCGCCACATCTTTGTATTTTTCTCTTGCCAGTTCCTGTGCAGCTCCGGCAGTATCTGATTTTTCCTGCAGCTCAATCTCACCAAAATGTTGGTCGATGTATTCCGAACATTGCCGCAGGGCAATAGGATGGGAATGAATTTCCTGAATATCTTCAAATTTGACTCCCGGATAAACCATCAGATTCATTTGAATATGAAGGTATATTTCGCCGACAACATGCAGATGAAAGTCCTGAAGCAAGGCATAATTAGCCAGTAAACTACCGGCTATGGAATTTTCGATAGCCATCACAGCGCCGTCAACCTCATCGCGGTCCAACAATTCACAAACTTTACGAAACGTCCGGCACTCTACTATTTCTACATCCTCACCAAAATATTTCCGGGCGGCATCTTCATGAAAGGAGCCTTTTATTCCCTGTATGGATATCTTTTTCACTAAATCAAGTTTAAATCCGTTTATTAATCCTGAGCAAGTTAACTAAAAAATCCTGTTTCCCCACTGTTTTAGCCTGTTTCAGTGCGCCAGTGAACGGACTAACAAGGCTTTACATAACGGAATCAACTCACATTCCAGTTCTTCCGCAAATGTTAATTCTTTGCATTGGATTGTTCGGTATACACGCTAAAACTATGTTTCACCCTTGCCGAAAACGAACTCCAGTTAAAAGCAATCAGAGCCAGAATAACGACCAGGGCACTCACTAATAATTTTTCATGTAAATTCAAATCCCGAAACTTCTTCATATCCTTAAATCTTGTATAAATCACTGGCCTTTATTAACTCCAGTTTATTCTTCTGTAGTACTTCAATGCAACGATCGATATCATTGGGTTTGATAATCACACTTGCCGAAGTACCCATTGAGAACGCATAAAGATATTCAATCGAAATCTCATTTCTACTGAGAATTTTCAGGGCCCGGGCTAATGCTCCCGCCTGATTGGGACAACTTAGGCCAACAACACCTGATTCCCTAACGGTAAATCCTCTCTCGTGCAACACATTGGAAGCCTTATCTGGATCGGATACAATTAATCGCAGAATACCAAATTCGGAGGTATCTGCGACGGAGAATGCACTTATGTTAATTCCTGCCTCTCCCAAAATCTGGGAGACCTCATTCAAACGCCCCGATTTATTTTCCAGAAAAACAGAAATTTGTTTAATCAGCATCTTGCTTACGTGTTATGGTTATTGCCCTTAATTTAACCAAAATAATGGTGATTTCTTCCGGGAGACCAGATTAAATATTCCGCTTGTCAATCACTCTTTTGGCTTTGCCTGCCGTTCGCTCAATCGTTTTGGGTTCAACCAGTTTTACATCGACAGTCAACCCCAGCGTGCTTTCCAGCTTGTGTGTGATTCGCTTTCTCAAATCCTGAAGTACCCTCACTTCGTCGGAGAAAAATTGCTCCTGTACCTCTACCATCAGGCTTAAGGTATCGAGTGTATTTTCCCGCTCCACAATGAGCAGGTAATGTGGCTCGGTTTCGCTCATTTCCAGTAAAACAGTTTCAATCTGCGACGGGAAGACATTTACCCCGCGAATAATGAGCATATCATCACTGCGACCTTTACACTTTTCCATTCGGACAAGCGTGCGTCCACAAGAGCATTTATCGTATATCAACCGGGTTAAATCCCTGGTCCGGTAACGAAGCAGCGGAATTCCTTCTTTGGTAATCGTGGAAAATACCAACTCTCCCACCTCTCCTTCAGCCACTGGCTCCAACGTAACGGGATCGATGATCTCCGGAACAAAATGATCTTCATGCACATGCATTCCTTGCTGATATTCGCATTCGCAGGAAACACCAGGGCCAACGATTTCGCTTAACCCATAGATATCGATGGCCCGAAGTTTCAGTTTCCGCTCAATCTCTTTTCGCATGGCTTCCGACCAGGGCTCAGCGCCGAATATGCCAACACGCAGGTTCAGCGTTTCCGGGTCGATACCTGCTTCGTTCAACACATCCGAAATGTAAAGCGCATAGGAAGGAGTGCAACACAACACCGATGAGTTGAAATCCTGCATTAACTGAATCTGCTTTTGCGTATTTCCTCCCGAAATGGGAATAACGGACGCCCCCAGGTTTTCCGTTCCGTAATGAATTCCCAAACCTCCTGTAAACAGTCCATAGCCATATGCGATCTGAACAATATCGTTCTTATGAATGCCAGCCATACACAACGAGCGGGTAACAACTTCGGACCACATGTTGATATCTTTCCGCGTGTAGCCCACAACAGTCGGTTTTCCGGTTGTCCCGGAAGAAGCATGCAACCGGACGATTTCGCTCATAGGAACGGTAAACAAGCCAAAGGGATAATTATCGCGCAAATCAGATTTCGTGGTAAACGGAAGCTTATGCAAATCCTCCACTCCCTTTATATCAAACGGCGTTAAACCCGCCTGTTGCATCTTATCACGATAGTAGGCAACATTGTGATAAATCCGTTTGACGGTTTCAATAAGTCGCTCACTTTGAATGGCCTTCATCTCATCGCGAGTGGCACACTCTATTTTTTCATTCCAGATCATTTTGCTTTTCTTCGGTTTTATTCCCGGACACCAGAAAAACTGATATGCCCCGATTATGCAGCGTTATTGAGGTTGAGCAAATGGTGCTAATTCAAATCATTTGGCCGGAATATTGCCTAAGAACCAAATATTATTGCCCTTGAAAATATTGGATCGTTGGGTGGACAGATTGGAAACAAGCACTTTGCAAACAAAATTAATAATATTACTACTCAAAAGGAGATAAAACTTTCAATTCCTATTTTTTATATTTATTCTAATTATAAATTAACAGAATTCAGAGAGGATATTCTTGGAAAGATAAATCTGGAAGGAAAAGTCGGAAACGAAATTTAAGACTCGGGATAATTGGGGCTGTACAGAAGGTTTTCCATTCGTTTGACAATAGTCTAAAAAACCGACTCTGTGCCCATTAATGATAATAGACACAGAGCCAATCAAAGAGGCCCATCATAACATGAGCATGTTCCTCTCTTCTATAAGTAAAAATTAGTTGCCTATTTTTCGATGCGGATACGTGCATCCACGGCCAAAATGCGATCGCCTTTTCCGAGTAATGGATTCAAATCCATCTCTTTAATTTCCACCGCAAAACGCAACATGGATGACAAGCGAACGATGATTTCCGCAAATTTATCTTTGTCAACGCCTTCCATTCCGCGATAGCCGTTGATGATTTTGTACGCTTTCAGGTTGCGAATCATCGAATGCGCTTCGGGGAATGTAAGCGGCGCCAGACCAGAAGTTACGTCTTTAAATACTTCCACGAAAATACCGCCCATTCCGCACAGCATCACGTGACCGAATTTTTCCTGGTAAGAAGCTCCAATGAACAGCTCGATGCCTTCGGCCTGCTCGGCCATTAAAACAGCTGTCGTGCCTTTGATTTTCATCAGCCGGGTGAACTCTTTACGGACCATTTCTTCGTCCCGAATATTCAAAGATACGCCACCAACTTCGGTTTTGTGTACCGGCCCAACCACTTTCATCACTAACGGAAAGCCAAGTTCTTTGGAAGCCTCAGCTGCTTCGTCGACACTTTGTACAACCCGCTCCTGAGCAAATGGAATGGAAGCTGCTTTCAGCAACGCATGAATTTTTTCCGGCGGCATGTAACCATTCTCACAACTTTCGACTACGCGCCTGATTTCGGCAACGTCTACTCCTTCCAGGTAAATATTCTCGTCTGATGGTTTCGGCGTACGATACACTTTCGTCAACGCCCGACCCAGTAACACCTCATCCGGGAAGTTCACATTTCCGCTGGAGATAAAATAAGCGACATCTTTCTGCACATTAATAACCGACGGCAAAATCGGGTAAATCGGTTTTTTGCAGGTCTTCATCTTGTCACTCAACACCTTGTACACATCGGTTACCGGCTGCAAACCGGGGCTACCAAAAATAACAGCCATACCGTCGATGTCATCAAAATCATTTTCACAGGCATCGATAATCGCACCCAATTGGTCTGCGTTTCCGGTTGCCAGGAAATCGATAGGATTTTCGACCGATGAACCTGGGAACAACTTATCCTTCAAGGCAGCTTTTACTTTGGTATCCGGCAAATGCGGAATTCGCAGGCCTCCGTCTTCAAGCGCATCGGTCAGCATAACCGCCGGACCGCCGGCATGGGTGATGATGGCCATATTCTTGCCATGTAATTCTTCAAACATGAAAATGCCGGCAACCGTCGTCAACTCCTCTCTTCCGTAACAACGAACAATTCCGGCTTTACGGAACAACGCTTCGACAGCTGAATCAGAGCTCGTCATGGCGCCGGTATGCGAGGAAGCTGCACGACTTCCGGCTTCCGAACTTCCGGCTTTGATACCGGCAATCTTACATCCTTTCCTGATAAGGGATGAAGCATGCCACAGAAATTTATCGGGATTATGAATGGATTCTACGTAAAGCAGTTTGACCGGCGCTGATGTTTCCGGATCGTAGGTCTTATCCCAATATTCCAACACTTCTTCTACTCCAATCTGGGCCGAGTTTCCTACCGAGAAAACGTTGGCAAAATGCAATCCTTTCGGAATACCCGATTCCATAATGAATACGGCGGTAGCTCCTGAACCACTTACAAAATCGCATCCTTTCGGATCGAACTGAGGAATAGGAGATGTAAATACGCCAGCATACTCCGGAGTCAGCACACCAATACAGTTAGGGCCAATTAACACACCGCCGACTGATTTTACTGTCTCTACCATCTGGCGTTCCCATTCTGCTCCCTGCTCGCTTTCCTCGCTGAAGCCAGCCGAAATAACAATAAACGCTTTTGTCTTTTTGGTGTGAGCCAGTGTCTCCACCGTCTGCGGACACAGCTTGGCCGGGATGGCCAAAATCGCCAAATCAATCATCGGCAATTCATCAACTGTTGCAAAAGTCTTGATTCCCTGAATCTCGGGATCGCGAGGGTTTACAGCATAGAGCTTACCCTTATATTTATGTTCCTGAAGGTTTAGCAGAACTTTTCCTCCCGGTTTCGAAACATCATTCGAAGCGCCAATAACGGCAATACTTTTTGGCGATAATAGTTGTTTGTTTAGCATATGACAGCATATTAATTTTAATCAACCCGAGCCAAATGTATTAAAATATGCAGATGGAAAAGCTGATAGATGACAGGCGGAAACATGACCTTCAGCACATATCCGGCCATTACAGACTTCGTCATTATGGTAATAAAAAACGAATAATTGCTATCTTTCAACAATGGCTGATATGGAACAAAAGATAGTGGTTTGGTGCGATTTCTCGCCCGGCATGGACGCCGCTTTGGTTCATGGAATCTACCTGGCAAGTATCCTGAAGAAGGAGTTGTTGTTGCTCCATCTGATAGACAAAAAGCGCCAGGAAGATAAACTGATGGCCGAAGCCAAAATGCGCGGAGTGGCTGGACGAACGTCCGATATGATTCCGTCAGTCAGAGTTCGGTACCTTGTTCGCAACCACGAGCTTTCGCAAGAAATGTTAATGGATTTGTCGGAAGTCTACGATGTCATTCTGATGACGGCAGGCAAAACATCTTCAAAACATCTGCTCCCCAAACTGAAGTTGTCAGGTTTTCCATTCCTGTTTGTCAATGGTGAAAAAGAAATCGAGAACCTTTACAAACGACTGGTAATACCCGTTGGCTACATGCGACGCAGCAAAGATTTGGCTCTTTGGGCCAGTTACATTGGCCGGAATAATCAGGCTCTGGTTGACTTACTGGCCGCCCGTGAACCGGGAGTAGATGATCGCAAGCGGGTTGAAAAGAATTTGTCAGCAATTGAGATTTTGTTCGACAAATTTGCCTTCCCTTACCAGGTAATCGAAAGTAGCTCTCAGACCTGGAAACTTTCCAGATCGGCACTGGAACATGCGCTTGGTGTCCCAGAAGCCTTGTTAATTGTTTCGGGAAATGACAAAACCACCTTCATCGATAATTGGTTGGGATTAACTATCCGAAAACTACTGAGGAAATCAGGAAACATCCCGGTGATGTGTATCAATTCCTACCTCGATTTATACACGCTGTGCGGTTAAATTTCTTTAGACTCCCAGCTGTTTTGTCGGTGCTTCTCAATTTTTTCGAGAAAGGCCATTGCCATTGTTTTTCCGCGAAGTAAGGCGCGCTCAGCTATCGTTCCTTCGAAGTTATTTTTCACCGTTTCGTTCCATATCTCTAACCAACGTGTGAAATGTTCTCCGTCGATATTCATATCAAAATGCATTTCCACCGGTTTCCCGTAATAATCCGGCTTGCGTAACAACACGGTATTCCAAAACCGGTAAAGCCGCTTATGATGCTTTTCCCATCGCCCTTCAAGCCGACTATTAAATATGGGCCCGAGCAGATCGTCAACTTGTACTTTGGCATAAAAATGATCGACCAGGAATTTCACATCATCGATGGATTCAATATCCTTCATTGAGGTTATTTTTAGGTTATCGCTATTTCTGTTTCCTCAAATTTTGCGCTTTCTTCCGACCCACACAATAACCCGTCTCATCATCGGCGGCAACAAAGTCCATTTTGTCAGTTGGGTAATAAAGCTTTCGAAACTCCATTCCAAAACACACAAATCACACTTTCAATCAATTAAAACCACTCACACACCCGTTTCATGGAAGAAAATTGCGCCCTGCAAATTATATTCAAACAGTGCTTATTCAGACAAATTATATATTTAATCATCTGGATATGTCAGTATGTCATTTTTTCGCAACTTGGCACGCTTGTTGGCAGAAGAGAGTTGATTGTGACAGCACAATCGGATGTTCTGCCCGACAGATAAAGCGTTGAAAATGTGAATTGCAAGAATCGCAATTCTCAAAAGCAATAAAGCGATGAAGAAACAGAAACTGTTACGGTGGGCCATCAAACAACGCAAAGTGATTCAGGTAATCATTGGCGTCGCGCTCTACATCACAATTGGTTATTATCACATTTCGCTGTGGTACGTGCTCCTTTTCGGAGCCTTTACAGGAGTCATCCTGGGAAAGGTATTTTGTCGCTGGATGTGTCCGATGGGTGTCATGATGGAATTTCTCATGAGTATGACTCCCGGAGAATCGTTCCGACAAACGTATCAATACCACAAGCTGGGATGTCCGATTGCATGGATTTCAGGCTGGCTGAACCGGTTCTCATTTTACCGGATTTCACTGAATAAAGACACCTGTAAATCATGCGGCATCTGCGATAAGCAATGCTATATTTCAACATTGAACTCGGCGAAATACAGCATTTACCAAAACGGGAAAGAGCGTCCCGGGGCCAGCTTCAGCTGCTCGAAATGTTTACAATGCGTTTCGGAGTGCCCCAACGGAAGTTTGACATACAAGTTTGCCTTTTCTCCGTTGAAGACGGAAAAACAGGTGAGCATGAAAAAGAAGTGAAACAGTTAGAGATAGATTAATCGTATGAAACAAATTCATTCATTCGAAGAACTAAAAGAAGCAGTAGAAACCGAAGGGAAATCATACCTGCTGCTATACAAATCGAGTGGTTCGGAGCAAAACAATTGTGCACTAAAAGCCGTAGAATCAGCAGCAGACAAAGCAGAAAAAGCGATTGTACTGACCGCTGATGTAGCGACCGTTCGGGATATTCATCCGGAATACGGAATTACCTCTGTACCCAGCTTGCTTGAATTCGAGAACGGAGGGCTGAAAAAGGTGGTAAAAGGCTGTAGTGAAGAAAACTTCTATCAAAACCTGTTCGAAGGCGGAGCTTTTCACGCGTCAGCAACCGGCGACAAAGAAAAACCACAAAAGAATGTTGTGGTTTATTCGACGCCAACCTGCACCTGGTGTAATACCATCAAATCCTACTTCAGGGATAACAATATTCGCTTCCGCGACATTGACGTTTCTCGCGACCAGAAGGCTGCCGAGGAAATGGTCAAACGCAGCGGACAGCAGGGCGTTCCACAGACGCTCATTAACGGACAGGTCGTTGTGGGGTTTGATAAAGCCCGTATCGACGCGCTGTTGGGAATCAGGTAATTTTCCTGTCGCGCCATGAACCGGTTTTTCCGGAAAGGCGTTGCTGAAGCCGATTCTTTTGCCGAAGTATCTTTTGGGTTCCTGATTTTGGTTGTATTTTTAATAGCCATAGTTATTCATTGACACTGATTTTCGACTGTGATATTTAATTTGTTAAACCATAATTATTTAGGTACCATGAGAGAGCTTCAACCAGTAAATCAGAATGTACTGATTGAGTTAACCGAAGATAGCCACGAAGAAAAAACGGCTGGCGGAATTATTATTCCCGATTCGGCAAAAGCAAAAAAGAACATTGGCAAAGTAGCTGCCATCAGCAACGTTGAAAACCCGGAGATTGCCGTGGGTGACATGGTGCTGTACAAAGAGTTCAGCGGTAATGAAGTTGAATTCGAAGGGAAAAAATATCTGTTGCTTCCCTACGCCGACATCTTGTCGAAAGTAGTGGAAACCGACGAAATCTGATTCTCTTTTTTCAATCAGAAAATCCCGTATCCGGCTAAGCCGTTACGGGATTTCTTTTTTCTAAGGGTTTGGCCATTTTTTTTTGACATATCACTCAATAAATCACCCTCATGCTTCGTTGATATTAATGGTACCAAGCACGAAGGGCGTCATGAAACACATTCTATTTACTCTCACAGCAATCATCTTTTGCATATCCTTTTCTGAAGCACAAACCACAAAAGCGACTACCGACTTCGAGATCGTAGGCAAATATGGTGACTATGGCGTTCCGTGGGCTTTGATCAAAAAAGACGGGAAGTTTGGTTTCATTGACCAGAAGGGAAATCTGGTTGTTTCTCCTCAATATGATTCCATCGAAAAGTTTGGTGCACACGGCGTTTCATGGGCATTGGTGGAGAAAGACGGCAAGTTGGGCTTTATCGACAAACAAGGTAAGGAAGTTGTCAAACCACAATACGAAATGATTGACCACTTTGGAACATACGGTCCGCCATGGGCCTTGGTTCGTAAAGACGGCCGACTGGGATTTATTGATCAGGAAGGAAATGAAGATTTTTCGGTAGCAGCCGTTGGAAAACTTTCCAATGGGAACCGGATTTCATTTCAACAAAATATTAATGGAGATGACACCCCATCGTTTTTAGACCGGGCAATGAAGGAAATTACCCGGCTACGAATCCAGTCGCCTTCAGCATTGAGCGATAATAACGATATGTTTGCCTTGATTCTTCATGACCAAAATCTTGACCGCTATGCAGTTCTTCCGGAAAGGACAAAACGCAATTCAGACGGGACCGTGAAATATTTGTCTCCATGGAATGTTTCATCGGTGGATGGAAGAATACGTTGCAATTATCAAAACAACGAAAGTGATTCGGACATGATAGCCCCGCGTGTCAAGGTAGCGGTTACTCAAAAAGATTAGATAGTAAATTTCCAGCAAAGCTTCTTTCCGAAATATCGAAAAGAAACAAAAAGCCCCGTCGGTAATTACCAGCGGGGCTTCTTTTTATTCTGAGGAACGAATTAGTTCACTAGTTCCATTTCGTCTAACAGGTAGCCCGCTCCCGCAAATTTATCAATGACGAACAACGCATAGCGAATGTCCAACATAATGTTCCGGCACTCATCCGGATCGAACATGATGTCACTCATGGTTCCTTCCCAGGCACGATCGAAATTCACACCAATCAGGTTTCCTTCCGCATCTACTACCGGACTTCCGGAATTTCCTCCGGTTGTATGATTGGAAGCACAAAAAGCGACGGGAACTTGTCCTTTTCCATTCGTATACGAACCAAAATCTTTCTCCTGAAATAATTCTTTCAACCGATCCGGAACATCATAATCGTACACATCCGGATTGTCTTTTTCCATGATCCCTTTCAGCGTTGTGTAGTACTTGTAATGCACGCCGTCACGCGGATCGTATCCTTCCACCTTTCCGTATGCCACACGCAGCGTAAAGTTTGCGTCTGCCATCATGCGTTTGCCTTCATTCTTTTCCAGCAGACCCGCCATGTACAACTTCTGGTTGGCTTTTATCGAATCGTTCAGTTCGCGGTAACGCGATTCAACTTTTGCTTCATAGGTATTTCGAAGCGCCCGGTACAGCTGCATCACCGGATCTTTTTCCAGCTTCTTCACTGAGCCGTTATCGAAATCATTCAACATTTCATTCAGCGCATTCTCATCTGTCAGCACCGATTTCTGATAGAGTTTCGTCAATTTTTCGGGAGTGAGTTTGGTCAACTCTTCCGGCACCCATTTTCCCGGAAGGTCGTGAGCATACATGGTCAGTAATGTAGAAAACACTTTCTCATCAGTTGGCTGATGGTAGTCCTTAAAATAGGCGGCTACTTCATCCTTCAATTCCGGAATGGCTCCTTCCAGCCGACTCTCCGCATTGTATTCAGCCAGGCGGCGAATGCGGTCGAACTTTCGCGCAAGGCTGAAAATATCCGTTCCCCGCTTCACGACTTCCGAGTAGTAATCATCGGCCCTTTGATAAGGTGCAAACTCCGAATACAACTCATCAAAGCGCGGCAAAACATTACCGTATTTTTCCTTCCGGGAAGAAGAAGCGTCTACCCACCTCGTGAAAGCCTTCTCACCTTCCTGTTTTTTCTCTACAGCGTTCAGTCGTTTCAATCCTTTCACCTCGCCTTGCCACCGTTTCCAGGAATTGGACGTACGGGCGTATTTCGAAGCATACTGAATGCGAACGGCCCGATCAGCTTCCATGTCAGCAGCCAGAATATTCAATTTCTTTGTCCGGATATCGACCTTTTCAGGATCGCTTTGTGTCATTATCAGGTTCACTGCCTGCGAAGGCAAATATTCCTGCGTTGTTCCCGGATAACCGAAAACCATCGTGAAATCGCCTTTTTTCACTCCACGCATCGAAATGGGGAAAAATTTCTTCGGCTTGTAAGGAACATTATCGGGGGAATATTCAGCCGGCTTATTATCCTTTCCTGCATAAATGCGGAAAACAGAAAAATCACCGGTATGTCGCGGCCACATCCAGTTATCGGTATCGCCACCGAATTTACCAATTGCCGAGGGCGGTGCTCCTACCAGACGAATATCCTTATACACTTCGTAGACATACACAAAATACTGATTGCCATAAAACAGTGGTTTGACCACAGCAGTGTAATCCGTTCCTTCGGTCGCTTCCTTTTCAATCCTCGCCGTGTTTTCGTTGATGCGCATTTGCTTCTCACTTTCCGTCAGCGAATCTGTCACTCCTTCCAGAGCCTGGGCTGTCACATCATCCATTCTTACCAGGAATTTAACCGTTAAGTCGGGATTAGGAAGCTCTTCATCGCGGTTCATCGCCCAAAAGCCATCAGTCAGATAATCGTGCTCAACAGACGAATGTTTTTGGATGGAGCTGTATCCGCAATGATGGTTGGTAATCAGCAATCCGTCGGGCGAAATCACTTCGCCGGTACACCCTCCGCCGAATATCACCACCGCATCTTTCATGCTGGCGTGGTTCACACTGTAAATATCGTCGGCAGTTAGTTTGAATCCCATCTGCTGCATCTCTTCGATGTTGTATTTCTGCAACAGCGTTGGAATCCACATTCCCTCCTTCGCGGAAGCGGAAAAAAATATTCCCCACACCAGGAAAAAGGAAAGTAGCAAGTTCTTAAAATTCATCTTATAAGTAGGTTTGTTTGTTCACGAGTGCTCAAAATTAGGAAAAGAAGATTTATGAACAATAGGAAAGTGTCTTACGGGAAGATGTTATGCAACCAGGAACTTTTTGACCAATTTCCGCAGCCAATTGGCCAAAAAGCCGTTCAAAAAAGCAATCAGCATAGCCAAGCAAGATTTCAACTTTCATGACTATATTCCGCACCGGTTACCCAATAATTACCACTTACTCAGCTCTTCATACAAATGCTGCACCGGCAATCCCATCACGTTGAAATAGGAACCTTCGATTCGTTCAATGCCAATGTATCCGATCCACTCCTGGATACCGTATGCCCCGGCTTTGTCATAGGGTTTGTAATGCGTAATGTAATAGTCGATTTCTTCCTGCGAAAGCTCTTTGAAGAAAACGTCTGTTACGGAAGCAAAACTGACTTGCTTAGTTGTCGATGTCAGGCAAACACCGGTCACTACTTCATGTCGGCGCCCCGAAAGTTTTTGGAGCATGGCAACCGCTTCTTCGTAATCAGCTGGTTTTCCTAACACTTCGCCATCCACGTAAACAATGGTATCAGACGTTATAACCAGGTCCTTCTCCTTCAGGGTTTCGACGAACGGCTCAGCTTTCAACCGGGCCAGGTATTGCGGTATTTCCTCCATCGGCAAACCTTCCGGGAAAACTTCGTCTACTTCATGTATTTCCGTTTCGAAATCAATGCCTAAATCAGCCAACAACTGTTGCCGCCGGGGCGATTTCGATGCCAACACAATACGATAATTCTCCAGGTTTTTCGGTATCATAAATTCATTTTAAATCGAAATGGAGAACACGTCTAAAGCATTTTCCACTTTCTCCCGAGCATACGGGACTCCATTCTCAATTTACTAAAAGCTGCTCCAATGTAATTTTTCCGGATCAATCCATTTCCCCTGCGCACGTAAGACTTGCTCTATCACATCGCGTACGCAGCCTTCGCCACCATTCCGGTCAGAAATGTATTTCGAAACCGATTTAATTTCAGTTACGGCATCATTCGGACAAACCGGAACCCCTACGCGTTTCATAACGAGGTAATCGGGTAAGTCATCACCCATATACATGATTTCCGATTCCTTCAAACCGGTTTTTTTCAGGAAATCCTCGAAAAAGGTAATCTTATCCAGCGAGCCCATATACAGATGTGTCACGCCTAGTTTTTGGTAACGTTTCCGCACTTCGGTGGTATTTCCACCAGTAATGATCGCCAATGGATAACCGGTGCGGATCGCATGAACCATTGCAAATCCATCGCGAATATTAGCCGTTCTGACCGGATCACCTTCCGCGGTGAGGGGTTGTATAATTCGGGACAAAACGCCGTCAACATCGAAAGCGAAGCCTTTGACGTTCATTAGTTCTTCCTTAAAAAATGCCATATTTTATTTTGTATGTAATTGATGAATACTCTCGCTAAGTAATTTGTAGATATCGTTCCACTGCGGGTGCTCTTTCAACATTTCCAGATGCCGGTCAATTACGTTCCGATCGAACCGGACAGCCGGACCCGTTTGAACATTCTTGGGTGAAAATTCCAGTGCTTTTGCTGCCGTTTCGGCAATTAACGGTTTCAGAATATCAAAATCGATCTCCTTCTCCTTCAACAACTCGTCACCGATAGAATAAAGGTGGTTTACGAAATTGCACACAAATACTGCGGAGAGATGAAGTTGACGACGCTCCTCCGAGTCTATTTCGCGCACATCGTTGGATATGGACGCACCAAGCTTACGCAGAATGTCTAGATTCTCCGGATTATTGGCTTCTATACAAACAGGAATCTGAGCGAAGTCCACCTCCCTCGATTTGGAAAAGGTTTGCAGCGGATAAAAAACACCGTAGTTGGCTGAAAACGGCTTCAACACATCCATCGGCAAGCTTCCGGCTGTATGTGCTACCAAGCGATTCCCAAAACTGATTTTGGAAAGCAACGATTCCACTGCTTTGTCACTCACCGATACCAGATACAGCAGTCCTTCCGGGGAAATTTTTTCCGGATGAGTCGTCCAGGCTGAATGCAACTTATTCGCCAGTTCCGTTGCCGAGCTTTCGGTCCGCGAGTAAACCTGTACAATCCTGTGGTTGCACTCCCTGAGTCGTAATCCCAAACGGGTCGCCAGATTACCAGCTCCAATCAGAACAATATCCATCGTTCAAATTTTTTCCAAAACTACGGAAAATCGGGGCAAACATCCGTTCAACCAGATGATCCTATTGTAAAAATTAAAAATAGGCCATGGCCAAATAACCTTCCTGAGTTGAGTATAGGAGTAGTATGAGATGAGTATAGGATAAACGAAAGAGAAATCGCTGGAAAAACGGTGGGCATTTTTCCCGCTTCTGCGGAAAAGTCAAAAAGAACGTACCCCCGGTTACCTTCCCGAAGTCGATATAGAACCGATATAGGATGGATATAGGATAAATGTCTGAAATCACTCCTCTGATGTCTGGCGTCTTATTCAAAAAAAAAGGCAGCCAATTGGCTACCTTCACACACACAACACTCCTGTCCTTTCCCGGCATGTACCGGAACTCACTAATCAATCCCTTCAGAGTATACAATATCTTAAATACAAAGCCCTGTATTTTTTGTCTCTTATCTGTTGTCTAATATCTGAAGTCTATTGTCTTTCGGATATAAAAAAGCCCGACTCCAATACAGGAACCGGGCTTTGTGTAAAATAAGCGGCGACCTACTCTCCCACATTTCTGCAGTACCATCGGCGCTGGCGGGCTTAACTTCTCTGTTCGGAATGGGAAGAGGTGGGGCCCCGTCGCTATAGCCACCTAAAGTTTTCAGCTTGCTTTTCAGCTATACAATATCTTGTTGTAAAACAGTGCCAAGTATCAGCTTTTTAGTGTTTAGAAACTATTCTTACTTCTCACTTTTGCCT
>NZ_JHXO01000005.1 GCF_000621705.1 Prolixibacter bellariivorans ATCC BAA-1284
AAGAATAGTTTCTAAACACTAAAAAGCTGATACTTGGCACTGTTTTACAACAAGATATTGTATAGCTGAAAAGCAAGCTGAAAACTTTAGGTGGCTATAGCGACGGGGCCCCACCTCTTCCCATTCCGAACAGAGAAGTTAAGCCCGCCAGCGCCGATGGTACTGCAGAAATGTGGGAGAGTAGGTCGCCGCTTATTTTACACAAAGCCCGGTTCCTGTATTGGAGTCGGGCTTTTTTGTGTGATAAAGATATTAGGAGACAGACACCAGATAAAAGCGAAGAGATTAAGGAAATATTGTACGCTTTGATGGGATTGATTAGTGAGTTCCGGTTCGACCGGAAATGATACGAGTGTTGTGTGTGAAGGTAGCCAATTGGCTGCCTTTTTTTGTTTCAGGCAGTATTGTTTTTTTGCACAAACTCCCGGGGGCGAGGGTTAAATAAATACACTGTCACAGTGTAGAATGAAAACAAACTATCTTCTAACTATTTTATGATTAGTGAACTAAATAAATAGGCCGGATTTTCTATGCATTTAGTGAAATAAATCCATACTAACTATCGTTTTCCTTTTATCTCATTCTGGTTACGTATGAATCAGAGGTAATTGAATTATATCTTCGAAAGGACATTGGTTGTAAAGTGCATTCTAAGGACAAACATTTAAATACTATTGGACAGAAAATACTATAAGTCAATATATTCATTATCAGTAACTGAACTCCTGATTATTGTTCTTTTTCTATTTGTTTCTGGTTGTCAGAGCAAAGCTGATAAAGAGCAACAGCTGGTACAGTCGTCAGGAGAGTTACATCTGCTTGTCAAAAAATACGACAGGTATTTGACCACTGCTTACGATTCTTCCCGTGTTATTTTGCCGAAATTACTGCAAAAGCTTGATTCGATAGGTGCGGTTAATCCCGATTCGGCTGTAGCGGTATTGGCCCATATTGCGGGACGGGAAGTGAGTAAGGGGAATATTCATCTGTCAGACAGCTTGTCAAATCTTGCAGAGACATATGCCATTCAACTAAATGACTCTTCATTACTTGCGGTTGTTTTGAATGCCAAAGGCAAGATTATGCAAATAAAAGGACGGCGCGATTCTGCCTTTTATTACTACAGCAAGTCTTTGCATCTGGCACAATTACGCCATGATTCCGTAGCAGCATTACCGGCGATGATTAACCTGGGAAATGCGATGATTGATCGGCATAACTCTGAAACAGGTATTAATTATCTCAAAGAGGCTCTCGAGATTGCCACGAAAAGGAATAATAAAAAATTCATGGCTGTTTTGTACAATAACCTGGGGAAAGCATATGATATCCGCGGGAGTTATTCGATAGCGCTGCAGTATTATCGCTCTGCTATTGATACGCTAGAGAAGATGAAGAGCCGGGAATACTACCTGGAACCACTAAACAACCTGGCCAATATCTATCTTTATTTAGGTAACGATGCTCTTGCCATGGAGTATTATCAGAAGGTGAGAAAATTATCAGATTCCCTTAATTACCGGAATATGCAGGCTGCGGCCTTGATTAATATTGGGAATTTGAACTATGAAAATAATCAGAATGAGAAGGCATTAAAATATACCAACGAGGCAAAAGCTTTGCTTGCAGGACAATGTGAATCGTATTTACATTCCATTATCTACCTGAATTTAGGCCTCATTCAGCGAAATCTGGGGAAGACTGAGAGTTCGTTGAAAGAGCTGACTAAATCCATTGCCCTGGCGCGTAAGTTTCATATTTATGATGTGTTGGCTGAAGGGACAATGCAAATGGCAAAGTATTATGAAGCTCATCAGAAATTTCATCTAGCCGCCAGGTTTGCTAATGAGGCATTCCAACTTGCTACCGAAAACAATATGTTGAATCTTTTGCCTGAAGCAACCAAGTTACTGGCCGATAATTATCGTAACGCAGGAAATGCTTCTCAGGCATTAAAGTTTTACGATTTATACAGTAAATACAACACGCAGTATCAGGATACCATCAATAATAAGACAACACGTAATTTTGCTTTCCTTTATGAATTACAGAAAAAGGAAACGGCGAATAAGCTCCTGGTGCAGCAGCAGCAATTGGATAAGCAGGTATTGACCAATGTTAGTTTGGAACTTGAACAACAGCGAATATTAATCATATTTTCAATTATTACAATTATTAGTATTCTGTTGATCGCTATTTTGTTGTATTACCGTTCCCGATTGAAATCGCGTCTGAACGAAGCTTTGATTATAAATAACAACGAGATAACTGAGCAAAATAATTTACTGGAAAAGGAAAATGCCTTTAAGAATAAACTGATCTCCATTATTTCGCACGACATTAAAAGTCCGATGATGTCGCTTTATAATATTCTGGAATTACTTTCAGTGGATGAATTATCGGAACAGGAAAAGCGCGAACTTATCAGGGACAACATGCAGTTGACGGACCGTGCCTTGAATATGGTGGAAGATCTCTTATCGTGGACCCGGCAACAGCTGAACACGACAACAGTCAATTACACCACTATCAATGTATATGATCTGGGGAATGAGATTATTACTTTCTTCCAGCCGGATGCCCGCGAAATGAATATCAATCTGGTGAATGCCTGTTCACCGGAAACTACTGTATATAGCGACTATCAAATGCTCAAGATGGTCATTCGTAACCTGTTTTCCAATGCTCTGAAATTTACCCCTTCAGGTGGGTATATCGAAATGGGAGTTTCGAAAACTAACGGGCATGTTATTCTATATGTGATCGATACGGGAGTTGGAATAAAACCGGAGGATCAATCAAAAATCTTCAGCGAGGAAAAATATTTCACGACTAATGGCGTTCGGGGTGAGCGTGGAAATGGACTCGGACTTAAACTTTGCCGGAACTTCGTGGAAAAAAGTGGCGGGAAAATATGGCTGGAAAGTAAGCCTGGAAAAGGCTCGACCTTTTACATTGAGATTAAGCGAACTGACAGTTCCACTTCCTTGTAGTTGACTTAGCATTTTATATTGAAAATAAATTGTCCGCTTTGGCGTTATCGAAAACTTCCCGATATTTTGTATTTTATAATTGGGCTGGTTACCTTTGCGAAATTTTTTAAGCAAAAGGTGTGCTAATAACAACAATCCAATCGATATGGCCCAGTATTTTAATGAAGTATCCCGGACATTTAATGAGTACCTTCTGATTCCCGGACTCACGACGAAAGAATGTACTCCCAACAATGTCTCCCTGAAAGCTCCACTGGTTAAGTACCGGAAAGGAGAAACTCCATCTCTTGAACTGAATGTTCCCTTTGTTTCAGCCATTATGCAATCGGTTTCAGACCATAATTTGGCCATTGAACTGGCGCGAAATGGTGGTTTGTCCTTCATTTTTGGTTCTCAGCCCATCGATTCGCAGGTTGACATGGTGCGGAGAGTGAAGAAGTTCAAGTCTGGTTTCGTGGTAAGCGATTCGAATCTCACACCGGAGCATACCCTGGCTGACATTATTGCACTGAAGAGAAAAACCGGTCATTCTACGGTAGGTATTACCGACGATGGCACATCGAACGGTGTGCTGATGGGGGTTGTGACTGGACGCGATTACCGAATATCGAGAGACAGTCTCGATAAACCGGTAAAAGATTTTATGACTCCTTTTACCAATTTGGTTGTCGGGAAATTGGGGATTACACTAAACGAAGCAAATGATATTATTTGGGACAATAAACTGAATAGTCTCCCGATTATCGACGAAAACCGGAAACTACAATACTTTGTTTTCCGGAAGGATTATGACGATCACAAAGAGAATCCCAACGAATTGTCAGATATCAACAAAAAGTTGATGGTCGGTGCAGGTATCAACACCCGCGATTTCAAAGAAAGGGTTCCTGCATTGATTGAAGCTGGTGCCGATGTGCTCTGTATCGATTCATCCGACGGTTTTTCGGAATGGCAGGGCGAAACGCTTCAGTACATCAAAAAGACTTACGGCGAGGATGTAAAAGTGGGTGCTGGAAACGTGGTCGATAAAGAAGGTTTCCGTTACCTGGTGGAAGCCGGTGCTGATTTTGTAAAAGTTGGAATCGGCGGTGGTTCTATTTGCATTACCCGCGAGACAAAAGGTATTGGACGTGGACAGGCTACAGCTCTGATTGAGGTGGCCGAAGCCCGCGATGAGTATTTCAGGGAAACCGGTATTTATATTCCGATTAGCAGCGACGGTGGTATTGTGCACGATTATCATATGGTACTAGCGTTAGCGATGGGAGCTGACTTCCTGATGATGGGACGCTACTTCGCTCGTTTCGACGAAAGTCCGACCCGGAAACTGAAAGTTGGTAACAACTATGTGAAGGAGTATTGGGGCGAAGGTTCAAACCGTGCCCGGAACTGGCAACGCTACGACATGGGCGGCAGCGAAAACCTGAAGTTCGAGGAAGGTGTTGACAGCTACGTGCCGTATGCCGGAAAACTGAAGGATAACCTGGACATTACGCTCGGAAAGATTAAGTCGACCATGTGCAGCTGCGGTGTTTTATCCGTTAAAGAGTTGCAGGAAAATGGTAAAGTGACATTGGTTTCATCGACCAGTATTGTGGAAGGTGGAGCGCACGATGTGATTTTGAAAGACCAATCGTAATAATTTAGCGATATACGAAAAAACGCCGGTCGGGAAGTTCGTGCTTCCAACCGGCGTTTTTTATTTTATTTCGCAAAGCGGAAATTATCTGCTTAGTTTTCCCTTCTTTCCAGTAATACAACGTTTTCCACATGATGCGTGTGGGGGAACATATCAACCGGCTGAACTTTCACTATCCGGTAGCCTTCATCGAGTAGGGTTAAATCACGCGCTTGCGTGGCTGGATTGCAACTTACGTAAACAATCTTCTTTGGTGCCGCCTGGAGCATCACTTTCACCACATCATCGTGCATTCCTGCACGCGGCGGGTCGGTGATGATGACATCCGGTTGTCCGTTTTCTTCGACGAACTCCGGCGTAAGAATGGCTTTCATGTCGCCAGCAAAAAAGGACGTATTCTTAATATCATTCAATTCCGAATTGACTTTCGCATCCTCGATGGCTTCGGGTACATATTCGATTCCTACCACTTTTTTTGCTTTCCCGGCTACAAAATTGGCGATGGTTCCGGTTCCGGTGTAGAGGTCATAAACCACTTCATCTCCCGTGAGGGAAGCATATTCACGTGCAATTTTGTATAGTTCGTAAGCCTGCTCTGAGTTGGTTTGGTAGAACGACTTGGGACCGATTTTGAACTGTAGCCCTTCCATTTCTTCGAAGATGTGGTCGCGTCCGGAAAAACAGATGATTTCCTGGTCGGTGATGGTGTCGTTGGCTTTCTCGTTAATCACATACATCAGCGATGTGATTTCCGGGAATTTCGTTTTTACATGTTCCAGCAAACTAATTCGTTCCTCTTCACTTTCGTGGAAGAAGGAAACAATAACCATGAGTTCACCTGTGCTGGCGGTTCGGATAATCAGGTTGCGCAGAAAGCCTTCCTGATTTCGGATATCGAAGAATGAAAGATTATTTTTCAATGCATACGCTCTGATTTCGTTCCGTATGTCGTTCGAAGATTCAGTCTGAAGCCAGCATTTTTCAATGTCGAGCACCTTGTCGAACATTCCGGGAATGTGAAATCCCAGCGCATTCATGTTCTCGAAGGTCTTTTCTGTATCAATTTCGTCCTGCGTAAGCCAGCGTTTATTCGAAAAGGTAAACTCCAGTTTGTTCCGGTAAAAGGTCGTTTTGTCCGAACCCTTGATGGGCGTAATTTCAGGCAGCTCCAAATGCCCGATACGTCGCAGCTGTTCTGTTACCTGTTTTTCTTTGTAGAAAAGTTGTTTGTCATAGGGTAAATATTGCCATTTACAACCGCCGCAGGTGCCAAAATGCTGGCAAAATGCATCGGTTCGTTCGGAAGAATATTTATGAATGTTCACAACCCTTGCCTCCATAAACCGGCGCTTTTTCCGGAATACTTGCAAATCAACTATGTCGCCGGGAACCACATGCGTGGTGAAAATAACAACATCATCTACCTTGGCAACGGCCTTTCCTTCAGCTCCTACATCCGCAATGGTTACCCTTTCGAATAGGGGAAGCGGTTTTTTTCTTCTGCCCAAAATCTTCTGTTTTTAATTTCCCCAAAGATATAAATTCATCTTGTACGGAAAACGTTGGTTTTGGCTGGCGGAATTGATTGATTGAAAGTCTGTAATTCGGTGCTGGAAAAGAATGAGAACCAACGCTGATAATCGGATGAAACCAGTGGTCTCCCCCTGTAATTTCTGTTATCTTTGTCCCAATTTTAGAAGGAGTAGTGTTTTATGATTTCAGTTGAAGATTTACACCTCGAGTTTGGTGGATTTGAATTATTCAAGCAGATAAGTTTCATCGTGAATCCGCGTGACCGCATTGGTCTTGTCGGACGAAATGGTGCAGGTAAATCGACCCTGCTGAAAATCTTTTCCGGACAGTTGCAACCAAGTTCGGGCCGGGTAGTTTCACCTCGTGATGTACGCGTTGGTTATTTACCACAGCACATGATTACCGCCGATGGTCGAACAGTGATGGAAGAGGCTGTTGCTGCTTTTGACGAAATTGTAGCACTGGAAAAGCGAATCGAGTATCTGAATCATCAACTGGCTACCCGCGAAGATTATGAATCGGAGGCTTATCACAAAATAATTGATGAGGTTACCGAAGCCAATGACCGTTTTCAGTTGTTGGGTGGTGGTAATTTTCATGCCGATATTGAGCAAACCCTGGTTGGTCTTGGATTCAAACGTTCTGATTTCAATCGACAGACAACCGAGTTTTCCGGAGGTTGGCGAATGCGTATCGAGCTGGCTAAAATTCTATTGGCTAAGCCGGATGTTTTCCTGCTCGATGAGCCGACCAACCACCTGGATATCGAATCGATTCAGTGGCTGGAGAATTTCCTGAAAGATTACGCCGGAGCAGTTGTGTTGGTTTCGCACGACCGGGCATTTCTCGATAATGTAACTAACCGGACGGTCGAAATTTCACTTGGTCAGGTATACGATTACAAAGTTAGTTACTCGAAATATGTTGAATTGCGCAAAGAACGCCGTGAACAGCAGATGGCTGCTTACCGCAATCAACAAAAAATGATTCAGGATACGGAAGAATTCATCGAACGTTTTCGCTACAAGGCAACGAAAGCGGTTCAGGTTCAGTCGCGGATCAAACAACTGGAAAAGGTTGATCGCATTGAAATTGACGAAGAAGATGTCCGTTCGTTGAATATCAAGTTTCCACCATCTCCTCGTTCCGGAAATGTAGTTTTTGAAGCGAAACAGATGAGCAAAAGCTATGGTGATAACCTGGTGCTGAATGATATTGATTTGACCATCGAGCGAGGCAATCGTGTTGCTTTCGTTGGGAAGAACGGCGAAGGAAAGACCACGTTGGCGCGAATCATCATGCAGGAGCTCGAATTTGATGGTTACGCTAAATTAGGTCACAATGTAAAAATCGGGTACTTTGCACAGAACCAAGCTTCGTTGTTGGATGAGAGTGCTACGGCGTTCGATACCATCGACCGGATTGCTGTCGGCGATGTTCGGACCAAAATCCGTGATATTCTCGGAGCATTCATGTTTAGCGGCGAAGATGTAGATAAAAAAGTAAAAGTGCTTTCCGGTGGAGAGCGGTCCCGTTTGGCGATGATTCGCTTGCTGCTTGAACCAGTTAATTTCCTGGTACTCGATGAGCCGACCAACCACCTGGATATGCATTCGAAGGATATTTTGAAGCAAGCGCTTCAGGATTATGACGGGACGCTGTTGCTGGTTTCGCACGACCGTGAATTTTTGGATGGATTGGTTGATGTGGTTTACGAATTTCGTGATAAGAAAGCAAAACAACATTTGGGTGGTATTTATGAGTTCCTTCGCCGGAAAAAGATGGATTCTTTGAAAGAGTTGGAGCGGAAAAATAACCAGCCGGTTGAGCAAGTCGTTGAAAAGGAAGAAAAACAAAACGACGGGCCCGAGCTCAACTACGAGGAGCGCAAAGAGGTTAATCGAACCATCTCCCGACTGGAAAAACATCTGAACGAAACAGAGGCGAAAATTACCTCACTGGAAACAGAAATTGAAGAAATGGACGGGCGATTAGCCAATCCTGATAGTGAAGATATGGAGCAATTGCTCGAAAAATATTCCCTGAAAAAGAAAGAGTTGGATAAGAAGATGGAGGAATGGGGAGAAACAACGGAGGAACTGGAAGAATGGAACGCAAAAAAAACGTGGTAAGGCATCGCGCCCCGATTGATAAAAGCAGCTTCGTATTTGGAACACGATCTGTCATTGAGGCGATTAAGGCCGGTAAGGAAATAGAGAAAATCCTGGTAAGGAAAGGCCTTTCCAATGAATTGTCACGTGAGCTTTTCACGTTGGTCCGCCAGATGGATATTCCTGTTCAGAATGTTCCGATAGAGCGCATCGACCGGATTACGCGGAAGAATCATCAGGGTGTTGTGGCATTTCTTTCTCCAATCACCTATCAGAAGATTGAAAATGTGATTCCCGGAATTTATGAGAAGGGTGAAGTTCCTTTGGTGCTGGTGCTCGATAAAATTTCCGATGTGCGGAATTTTGGTGCGATAGCCCGTTCGGCTGAAGTTGCCGGTGCGCACGCCATTGTTATTCCTGAAAAAGGAGCAGCCCAGATTAATGCTGATGCACTGAAAACTTCTGCCGGTGCCTTGAATATTATTCCGGTTTGCCGGGTGAAGAGTCTTTCAGATACTATTATTTTTCTAAGGGAGAGCGGTTTGCATGTTCTGGCGGCAACTGAAAAAGGAGAGAAAAATTACTTCGAAACTTCCATGCGGGAACCTACCGCCATTGTGATGGGGGCCGAGGATAAAGGAATTGAGTCCGAATTACTGAAATTAGCTAATGAGTGGGTGAAAATTCCGCAATTTGGACAGATTGCGTCGCTGAACGTTTCAGTGGCCGCTTCGGTATTAATTTTCGAAGCCGTTCGTCAACGCATACAGGCTCATTCCTGATTTTTATAAATGGGAACCTGCCGGTTGAACGTCTCTTCTAACGAAATAAAGGTTTCTGTACTCGAGATTCCTGAAATTCGCTGAATCTGGTCGTTCAGAATTTCTTTTAAATGCTCATTATTTTTGGCATAAACCTTGGCAAAAATCGCGTATTGTCCTGTAGTATAATGGCATTCAACAATTTCACGAATTGACATCAATTCCCGGGCAACCTTGTGATACAGTTCACCTTTGTCCAGAAAAATTCCAATGTAGGTGCAGGTATGGTAATCCACTTTTTTCGGATCGATGTTGTATCCTGAACCGGTGATGACCTTCATCTCAATCATCCGGTTGACTCGTTGATGCACCGCAGCACGCGAAATTCCGCACTCCGAAGCAACATCTTTAAAGGGTATACGGGCATTCTGACTGATGATATCCAGAATTTTCAGATCGATTTCGTCGAGATGGTGTTTATGTGTCATGGTCGCAAATTTTTCCTTTTCCAAAAATAAGATAAATGTTTATAAATCTTCAATAAACAATTCATCTTTATCTCCATTTGTAACAATTCTTAACTTTTTGTCAGTAAAAGGCGGTATTTAATTTCGGTTGAAAGACAGTGGTAGCGAGGGCAACATTTATTTCTGGTTCTTTCCGGTTACGAAAATAATTACCTTGAGGGGAAAGTTGTTGTGTAAATTTGGATTCAATATGAATTAAGCTCTTCTGATAACCAGAATATTATTGCTTTATCAAATATTTTGCGAGGCAAGTAAAAATATCTTAATTCGTGTAAATATTATTTAGTTAAACATATCGATGTATCGAATACTAACCATCCTATTAATTGCCGGTTTTATTACTTCCTGCCATGATTCGTGGCATCGTGACCTGAGCCGACAGGAGACGCAGCTTGTCCGTAAAGCGTTACGGAAGGCGGACGATAACCGAAAAGAACTGAAGATTGCACTGGAAGATGCCAGTCATGACGAAAAGCCAGCGATGGCTTTTTTAATCGGGTACATGCCCGAACGTGATCTAAAAAGCCTTTCAGCCGAGTTTTTGATAGAAGATGTGGATAAAGCTTTTGAGGCACGCGATAAATTTAAATGGTGTGCTGCGTTACCCGATTCTATTTTTTATAATGAAGTTTTACCCTATGCCGTTCTTTCCGAAAAGAGAGAATGTTGGCGGGCCGATTTTTTCAAATGGTTTACTCCGTTGGTTAAAGAAGCCCCCAATATGCGGGCTGCCGTTGACAGCGTAAATCGCCATGTAAAGGATATCCTAAAGGTGGAATACAACACCAAGCGCAAGAAAGTCGATCAGGCGCCTTATGAATCCATTCAACAGGGTATGGCAACCTGTACTGGTCTATCGATTCTGCTTGTCGATGCTTTTCGGTCGGTTGGAATTCCTGCACGCATTGCCGGTACGCCCATGTGGACCAATATGCGGGGAAATCATACCTGGGTGGAAGTTTGGATCGATGGGAAATGGTACTTTACCGAATATTATATGGATGCGCTGAATAAGAGCTGGTTTTTGGCCGATGCCGGAAAAGCTGATCCTGAAAAGCCCGAACATTGCATCTATGCTACATCTTATAAACCTACCGGGAAGAAATATCCGCTGGTTTGGGATGAACAGGCCAATTATGTACACGGAGTTGATGTAACTCAGCGTTATATTGACCTGTATAGGAAACAACTTACCGATGAACAATTGGGCGACAACGAATTGTGGGTGAAGGTGGTCGTTCTGAAAGATTCATCAGCTGCAGCGGACGATAGCAATAGCCGGGTACACGAGAAGGTGACTGTTACCCAAAATGGCGAGAAGGTTGATTTTGGATTTTCTCCGTCACCTACGGATGATTTGAACCGCCTTTTGCCTTTTCGTCTGAAGAAAGCAACAAGTTACCAGTTCGAGTATAAGGGAAAAAATGGCGAGTTGAAGAACAAGACAATCACAACGGGTGATAACGACGAAGAAATATTGCGCCTTTATCAGTAAATTAATTGGTTCGAAATAAAAAAGAGAAGTCCGTGTGGGCTTCTCTTTTCTATTTCCGGAATTCTTTTTTCAGAATTTCATTTTCGAATCGTAACTATTCCTTCTCACTTTGTCCCATACCAAATCTTGCTCGGTTCGTGGCCTTCGTTCTTGTTCTTTGTAGCCAACTCCAATAATTGAGAGAACTTCCTTGTCGGCCGGAATATCGAAATGACGCCTCAGGTATTCAGATGCACTAAGTTCTTCATCATGCGAACGGCTTCTAATCTGAACCCAGCAAGAACCCAGTCCCATGGATTCAGCTTCCAGTTGAATGAGCAGCGAGGCAAGGGAGCAATCTTCCACCCATACATCGCTCTTTTCCGGAGAACCTAAAACAATAATGGCTAATGGGGTATTGGCCAGAAAAGAAGAGCCATAGTGTCTGGAATATGACAATACTTTGAGTTTCTCCGGCTCATCAACAATTAAAAACTCCCAAGGACGATTATTCTTGGAAGAAGGGGCCAGTAAGCCGGCGGTTATGAGTTGTTTAACTTTGTCAACTTCAACCGGTTTGTCGAGAAATTTTCTCGTGCTGCGACGGTGGTAGAGAAGGTCAATCATAGACATTTTATTTTCAGCAAAATTATAACCTTTCTTACAATTGTGTATTCCTTCGGCACATAAAAAAAGCCTCCCGAAACCGGAAGGCTTTACATCGTTTAACCTTGTGTGGATACTTACTGTAAAATGTGCTTATAATTGTTGTTAACCAACTCAGGCAGGTATGCTGCAATGAGACTGAGCGCTGTTTGGTCGTTTACAGGTTCAGAGCTAATGATGCGTTGTTGTTTCACTGCATCCAGGTTAATAACGTTGTCGCGAATGGCACTGGGTACGTGAGCTTCAGAATTTTTAATCAGGCGCGCACCAAAACCCTTCTTTGAAGATACATAACGTACTTCGAGGAATTTACCGCGAACAATGTACTGAGTTACACCTTTCTCAACCGATTTTACAATTTTAATACTGTTGGCTGAATTGGAATACTCCAGGTTCCATACGTCGGTATGGCTGGTTCCCATATTTTCAACAGCTGTGATTTTAAAATCATTTAAATCGTTGCTGTTTTCATTACCAATGGCAAATGTTGTACTGCTGAAGAGTGATATAACCAATGCCATGATTGTAATTGCGAAATATTGTTTCAAGTTTTTCATGACCTCGAATTTTTTTTATCTGTTTAACTAGTTTTAAATTGTAATTAACGATACAAATCAACTACTTTTTTTGCATTCCGTCATTGCTTTTTGAAAGGTAAAATTCGGTCTGTGTGCATTACGAAAATGTGTCTACTTTATCTTTTAAATTAGGTAGTTCAGGTTTTTGATTTCTTGGAAGTATTCGATGGATTTTTAATTTCGGTTACATTTCAATTTGTTCTTTTGGGTAACAGATTGAAAGTTATATGTTGTGCAGCATGAAAATGGCGATATATTGCTGTAATATCCAATAAATCAATATATGAACATGTATTACAAATATGGAATAACAGACTTTTCTCTTGATGGAAATCGAAACAATTCAATTTTTTGTTACGAATTGAAAGCAAAATAGGCATTTTTGCTAATTTATCGATCGATATTTAAAATGTCAGGGGCGCTGTTTAACATTAGGAAACAAAAAATCCTTCATTTTGAAATGAAGGATTCTGCTTGTATGATGGATGGTAAAAGTTTAATTGTGACGAGCCATGCGTGTATAGAGCTGATCAAAAAACCATAAGGCAATAATACTTAGCGCACCGACCCCTACTGCAGGCGAAATGTTATTTAATTTCTCAAAAAAGCTGGCAATAAACGACCACACATATTCCAGATTCACCCCGGCAACATTTTGTGTTGCAATAGTGGAATCAGAAACTCCCATTGCATTCTTCAGCATAAATAGCACGATGGTCAATAGGACGAAAAATATTCCTACAATCCACCAGGCTTTTCGACTGATGATTGGCTTGTACGTTGTAGGATTTTTTGACCACTCTGCCATAATTCCCTGCATCACTTTCCGGCTGAAATCATCGGATGCCTTTTCATCCGGCATTTCGCGGAACCAATCCTGTAATTTGTCGTTTGCGCTCATAATATCGAAATTATCTCGTCCTTCAATATACCCTTTAATAACTCGAAAAGCTTCTTACGTCCCCGGTGAAGTTTCACCTTTACATTCGACTCGGTCATACTGGTGATTTCGGTTATTTCAACTACCGAAAGCTCATCAAAGTAAAACATCATCAGCAGACTGCGGTCTTCAGGATTCATTTTGTTCAGCGCTTCCTGAAGGTAACGTTGCCGTTCTTCGGAACTTAAACGACCGAATGCAGTTTCTGTTTGTTCTACCTCATGATCGGTGATTCGCACGTCTTCCAGGCTAACATCTCTTTTATTTTGTGATGAACGGAGTCGTGAAATGGCTGTGTTATATACAATCCGGTAAAACCACGTTTTGAATGCAGCGCCACCTTTAAACGAGGGCAAAGCACGATAGGCTTTTATAAAGGCGTCCTGTGCCGCTTCCTCTGCCTCTTCTCTGTTGATCAGTATCTTCAGAGATACATGAAAAGCTAAATCTTTGTACTTTTCAACCAGGTGAGAAAACGAACCCGGGTCGCCATTTAAAATTTCCCGGATGTAATATTCGTCTTTGTTGGTTACCATTTCTGACTTATTAGACGATGGCCAACGTTGATTCGTTACACGCTAACGAATAAATTTACAATAAAGACTCCAAAAATGTATAAGATGTTGCGTTGTATCTGTCGTAAGAATAAAATCTTCATGGCGAAAAAATGAGTTTGATTTGTAACCGGTTGTAATCATCTGGCGTCAAAGGGACAGAAAGTTGAACTAAAAAATAGAAATTATGGCACCATTTGTTGTATCAATATTAGTTCCGATTGGCTTTTTTGTCATGTTGTTCGGAATTCTTTACGTGTATTACACTACACGTAACCGTGAGCGTCTGGCGATGATTGAGAAGGGAGCAGATGCTTCTTTGTTCCAAGATCCCGATCGTATTTCCAATATTTTTAAGTGGGGAATGTTTATGGTCGGTATTGCAGTCGGAATTATTCTCGGGTCGGCTTTTGCTTCAGCTGATATTCTGGATGAAGGAGTTTCGTATCCTTCAATGATATTCCTTTTCGGCGGCTTGTCACTTATTATTGTCCATTTGATTGAGAAGAAACGACAAAAGACTGAATAAGTGTGGGCATAATCTGTTGATGGACAAGAAAAAGGGCTGCAGCAATCTGCAACCCTTTTTTTATTTCCTTCGCTGAGAGGTTACTTCGTATACGTATCAATGGTCCGAATGATGGCTCTTTTGCAAACAGGACAAAAACCTGATGCTTCGTTGGATTTCATCCGGCAGTCTTCGTAGGGGCTGTACACTCCTTTACTCATGTAGCCTCCACCTTCGAAAGCACCTACTTTATTATTGTATTCAGGAGTACGAGGTGTAGGAATTGGCGTAGAGGGAGCTACCATGTCTTTCCATTTTTTCCCAAAATCAACCAATGTGGTCAGGTTGGGTTCCCATGGTTCCACTTTCAGATTGTAGTAATCTTCGTAAGCTACCGTCGATGTGTAATATTCGTCTCCAAGCCCGGCAAATCCATGTCCAAATTCGTGGACGAAAACCAGGTTTGACAGGTTGTGGTCGGCCGTGCAAACATTAACGAAATTATAAAATCCGCCGCCACCGTATTTTACAGAATTGACCAGAACAATTATCTGGTCGTACGGGACGCATGCCGCGGCATCACTAACCGACTTCATATCCGTCGTAGTTAAATAACGGGGCACACCGAAAGTGTAAAAGGTCGTATTAAAAGCTGTGTTTTTGTATACATGTTGTCCGGGAATATCTGTTCCCGATTCAACCGATGGCGTTTCCACGGCATACACATTGAATTTGTTCTTGTTTTCCGAAAATGGTGATACAGTGAAGAGATAATCAGTCAGACGGGTGGCATCACGCACAAACTTGTCCATTTGGTCAGCAGTGTAGCCTTCAGCCAGAATGGCAATATCTACATGGTTTTCCGGTTTACCCGAATTCAAAACATCGACTACTTTCTCTTTTTGAGGCGTTTCATTAATGATGAAATAATTTTTCGGATTGATATCGGTTTGAAAAACAGAAACAAATTTACCGTCCCAGTTCCGTTGATCGATTTCAAGTTTTACCTCGTTTTGAGGAAACGGAAAGCGAAGCACCTGGTAAAATGAGCGTTCTTGCTTTTTTGCTTCAGGTGTGGTTTGCCATTCCTGGAAAAGCGGGGCAAATCCCCGGCTAAAAATCAATTTGCCGCTGTTTTTGTCGAATACCCTGTAGCGGTAAGCTCCTAAGTTTAGTGTGTCGACCAGGTAATCGTGTGAACCACTCCAGAATTTTTCTCTTTTGGTGGCAGCCGGAAAAACATGAACGGTTTTGTTGTTGCCTGCCAGTAAATAATCGAAGCGAAGAGCGCCTTCCGTGAAATATTGACCAAACCGGGGAGACGCAATACCCGAAAAAGGCAGTAATATGAAAAGTAAGTTTACAAGGATGTTTTTCATGAAGGTATCTTTGTTTATTTTTGTTTTCTTGGACGGAAAATTAATCAACCTTTTTTATTTAAAACCATAAAAATGTCAACATATTATACCTGGATAAAGAATCTTTTTCTCGACTTCTCTCAAAATGAGCAAATGGCAATCCTGTTTGCAGCTGTTGTCGTTCTCCTCAGTATTGCAGCTGTTTCTGGTATTTCCCATCTGATTTTGAGGTCTGCATTGCGGGGAATATTTTCCAAAATTGTAAAACGCACTCGTTTTGAGTGGGACGATATCTTGTTTAAAAACCGGGTTTTTAACGTGCTGGCGCATGTCGCTCCGGTTTTAATTATCCGGTGGGCGGCACACTTTGCCGGGGACGATATTGCGTGGATGGCTGAAGCGCTTTCCGGATTGGCCAAGGTCTATTTGATTATTATCCTCATTTCCGTCTTTAACCGGTTGCTGAACTCATCACTCGATATTTATCAAACATATCCATTCTCCAAGGCCCGGCCAATAAAGGGGTACATTCAGCTGATGAAGCTTTTGCTGTACTTCGTTGGTGGTATATTCCTTGTTTCAGTCCTCATCTCTAAAGATCCTGGTAAGTTGTTTACGGGTCTGGGAGCTATGGCCGCTGTGTTGCTGTTCGTATTTAAAGATCCCATTCTTGGTTTTATTGCCAGTATTCAGTTGGCTGCCAATAAAATGGTGAAGCCTGGCGACTGGATTTCCTTACCTTCGTACAACGCCGATGGAACGGTCGAAGATATTTCGCTCACATCGGTGAAAGTGCAGAACTGGGATAAGACCATAACGACGATTCCCACATATGCCCTCGTTTCAGGATCGATGACCAACTGGATTGGCATGGAAGAATCTGGTGGACGGCGGATCAAGCGCTCGATTAATATCGATATGACGACGGTGCGTTTTGCTGATACCGAATTGCTGGAGCACCTTCGGAAATTTTCCCTTATCAGAGAATATGTAGAAAAAAAAGAGGAAGAAGTTCGCGAGTACAATAAAGCAAAGCAGCTTGATGAGCGTGATTATGTTTCCGGTAGGAGACAAACCAATCTCGGAATTTTCCGCAAGTATCTGGAAGCCTATTTACATGACCATCCATTGGTGCATGATGAGATGACATTCCTGGTTCGCCATTTGCAGCCCACTGAGAAAGGAATTCCTGTTGAGATATACGTATTTAGTAAAGATCAGCGCTGGGCGAACTATGAAGAATTGCAGGCAGATATCTTCGATCACATTCTGGCTGTGCTGCCTGAATTCGGGTTACGGGTTTTTCAGAATCCTTCCGGCGAAGATTTTCGCAATCTGAAGCAAGTAAACAATAATGAAGCCTGAATTTCGTATGTTTGCAGTCCGTTATAAAACCTTTTAATGCATGTTAACGACCTCGTGTTGGATTCATTAATAACGGCATACAGGGCTGACTGCCGGACATTTTTCAATGTCGGTTTATTGCTTGATACTGGCTGATGTTTTATAACATTGACTCTTTTAATATATAAAAAAAATAGCCATTTTTGTGACAAATTGAAAGTATGGTAAAAAAGTATAATGCAGAAAATGAAGAGGAGTTTCAGGAGCAGATCATCCAAATAGATGATTTGGATAGGAAAATATTGAAGCTCATCACCACCAATGCCCGTATTCCATTTTTGGAAGTGGCCCGTGAGTGTGGTGTTTCCGGCGCTGCTATTCACCAACGTGTTCAGCGCCTGTTGAATTTGGGTGTAGTTACCGGTTCTGAATTTATTGTGAGCCCGCAAAAGCTTGGATACAACACTTGTGCTTATATGGGGATATATCTCGAAAAAGCAAGCTACGATAGAAAAGTTGTGAAGCAATTGCGCGAAATCTCAGAAATTGTAGAGTGTCATCATACGACGGGTCAGTATGCAATTTTTATTAAGATACAGACCAAAACGAATAAGCACCTGAAAAAGATTATCGATACCGATCTTCAGGCTATCGATGGAATTTCCCGAACGGAGACCTTTATCTCGTTAGAGCAGGAATTTAAAAGGCAAATTCCAATAAAATAAAAAAAACTCCCGGCTCATCAACCGGGAGTTTTTTTTAGAATGGTAAATCGCCACCATCATCCTCCGCTTCCGGAGGGATATCATTCTCGTTAAACGGTGGCGGATTGAATCCTTCCGGTTCAGCATTCGCCTTATCGATACGATAGGCATTCACATTATGGAACCATCTTCCATTATATTCTCTTGACTCCACACTAAACGACACTTCCACTTCCATGTTGGCATTGAAGCCTTCCAACAAATTAATTTTGTCGTTGAATAAGGTAAAGCAAATCTTTTTGGGGTATTGCTCATCGGTCTGAATGACAAATTCCTGTTTCCGCCATTCTCCTCTGTTACTGGTACCTGTCACAACCGGAAGCAACTGCTCAATCTGTCCCTTCACTTTAAAACTCATAATCTGGTTTCTTTTAAGTAACGTTTGTTTATCGGTTGAAAAAAGCAAGACCCGGAAGAGCGTCTGCCGTTCCGAGTCCTGATTGTGTTCCTTTTTCAGGGCCAATATCAGCCCATCAATTGGGATTATTTTTCAATTCCTAAAAGGTGAACTTCAAAAATCAGGGTCGAATTAGGACCGATATCTTTACCTGCACCGCGCTTACCGTAAGCCAAATCAGCAGGGATATAAAGCATCCACTCAGAACCAACAGGCATCATCTCTAAAGCTTCTGTCCATCCTTTAATGACACGGTCAACCTGGAAAGTAACCGGTTTGCCGCGCTCGATAGAGCTGTCGAATACTTTTCCGTCAATCGTTTTTCCGGTGTAGTCTACTTTTACTTTTTGTCCTGCTTTCGGAACCGCACCGTTACCTTGCTTGATGACTTTGTACTGCAGTCCGCTGTCAGTTGTTTTTACGCTGTCGTTCTTCGCGTTTTCTTCCAGAAATTTCTGTCCTTTTTCCAGGTTTTGCTGAGCTACCTGATCCTGAATTTTGGTGAAGAAAGCCTGAATGATAGTCCGTCCTTTTTCTGCGGGTATTTTCAGGTCATTTTCCATCAGCATATCTTCAAATCCAGCCAGCATAACACTTGAATCAAGCTTTACACCACCCGGAGTATTTTTCAGATTGTTTTTGATGTTGTTTCCCAGGTCGACACCAATGGCGTAACTGGCAGAGTCAGCAGCCGTTTTAAGCGTAACATTGCGGCTTGCCTGCTGATTGCATGATGCCATCACCAATACTGCGGCAACAAGGATAAGTGCAATTTTGAAAATTTTCATAGTTGTTAAAATGTTAAGAATTTTAGTGCAAAGACTTTATAATTAAGCTTTTGATTATTTTACAATCTCCAGTAATTCTACTTCAAAAATTAAGGTTGCATTGGGACCAATTACACCACCTGCACCATTTTCACCATAAGCAAGGTGCGGCGGAATAAACAGTTTCCACTTCGAACCTACCGGCATGAGCTGAAGAGCTTCCTGCCATCCCTGGATGACGCCGTTTACCGGAAACTGAGCCGGTTCGCCCCGCTGAACGGAACTATCGAACACGGTACCGTCAATTAATGTTCCGTGATAGTGACATTTTACGTTATCAGAAGCGGAAGGCAACTCGCCGTCTCCCTGAACCATCACCTCAAACTGCATCCCGCTGGGAAGTTCTTCGACGTGCTGCTTCTTTTTATTTTCTTCTAAATATGTTTTTCCTGCGTTCAGGTTTTCGTCTTTCTCTTTATCCTGAACCCGGCTGATATATTCCTGGATTATCTGATTGGCTTCGTCAGCACTTATTTTCGGCATCTGTCCTTCATATGCATCTTCAATAGCCATATTAAAAGCTTCGGCATCAATCGTTTTGATTCCCGACCCGATTAGATTGCTTGCAACACTTAAACCAATGGAATAACTAAATTTTTCTACTTGTGAGTTTAACTCCTTTTTTGACATAATAATATTGAGCTTTTTATGTCTTGCGAAGATATACTTTTTCGATGAGGAGTCCTTTGGCTAGCTGTTAAAAAAAGCAAAAGATAATCAGGGCTTTCTTCCCCTGAGCATTTCTCTTTTTCCCGGAGGTCCGGGAATTCTTTCCATCTGAAAACCTGCTGATTGCATGGTTCGCCTGACTGCGCCTTTGGCACTGTAGGTAACAAGTATTCCGCCGTGAGCCATATGATTGAAAATGGCAACAAATATTTCGGGGGACCAAAGTTGTGGTTGCTTGTCGGGCGCAAAGGCGTCGAAATAGACCAAATCAATTGGAGGAAGTGCCTGGAAACTGAAGTCGGTTAAATCGCCTTCTATTTTCTGTAGCTGAAATTTGTCATCAATATTGGTAAGCTTTTCCCATTGATAATTATGGAGTTGGGTAAAAAGCTGGCTTTCTTGATTATATGTATCCTTTTCAGTATTCAGGCTTTTCCATTCTTCTTCCCGTAGGGGAAATTTTTCGATGGCATAGTAGGCGATCTTTTTTTGTTGACGCTTACTTTCCAGGGCAGTAAGAAAAGCATTCAGTCCGGTACCAAAACCTACTTCAAAAATGGTCAGTTCTTTCCCGGGATGGGCATTTAATCCGGCTTCAATAAAAACGTGCATCGATTCCTGCCTGGCTCCGTGAATGGAGTGGTAATGCTCATCTATTGCGGGAACATACAGGGTATGCGAACCGTCTTCCGTTTTCAATATTTGCCGTCTCATTGATTATTTGGTTTTTATTCCAAGAAATTGTTGTCTGATGCGGTTTGGAATCAGGCGAATAAACTGCAACGGTCGTCCTTGCATGGCTAAATTATCGGGATGCTTGGTAGCCAGCCGGTAGAACCAGACAAAAAGAATGATACCCTTTAAGATGGACGTTAAAGACAGACTCCACCATACACCCAACAATCCTAGTGATGTGCCGAGTGCCAGCACTAAGGCGAGGGGAATTCGCATTCCGGTTAACGTAATTCCAATAATCGAAGGGGGCATGGTACGTCCGATTCCGTTAAATGCTCCGGATGTGGCAATTTCCATACACATGAATATTTGTGAGTAGCCCAGAATCTCAAGATACTTACCTCCCATTTGGATGGCGTCGGGTTCGGGGATGAAGATGCCAAATACCTGTTGGCCGAAACCGACAAAAAGAATGCCGACAATAAAGCCAACGACACTGCTAAGTCCAACCGTAATGAGGAATCCTTTGTAAATGCGTTCCCATTTTGCTGCACCAAAATTTTGCCCGACAAAAGCGCCCAGAGCCGTGGCAAATCCACTGGCAGTCATCCAGCTTAGTGCCTCAATTTGCGCGCCAACACTCTGTACGGCAATAGGAAGTGCTCCCCAACGTCCAACAATGCGGGCCAGAATCATGGCGAAAATGGCGAACAGAATGCTTTGCATAGCGACCGGCAAACCCAGTTTGAAAATTTTCCGCATGTACGGAAGATCCAAGCGGGAAAGAATGCTGGCCTTTTTTAATGGCGACTTTCCTCTTTTTATTCGAATGATAAACAATAACAACACCAGCCCCTGTGAGGCAACGGTTGCATAGGCTGCGCCATCAGAACCCATTTGCGGAATGGGGCCAACGCCAAAAATAAGGAGCGGATCGGCAACAATATTCAGCATTAACCCAATGGAGTTAATCCGGAATGGTAGTTTGGAATTGCCAGCCCCGTTGAATACGCCGGAAAAAGTCGGATTGCTGTAATAGAGGAGGGAGCCGGCCGAAATAATTCGGAGATAAGAAACAGCGTTATGATTGACATCTGTGTTCGTCAACTTAAAAAAACCGATTAGTCCGGGGGCAAAAATATAGGTTAAAATCCCATACAAAATTGCCAGTACTAACGCTCCGGTAAGCGATTGTTGGGCAAATGAGATAGCCCTTTTATTGTCTCCGGACCCGAGTGATTGCGAAACACCTACTTCAGCTCCTGTTCGGGTTATCAGCATCAGCGAAATACCGAGCCAGGTGAAGAACGTAGCTGCGCCGACAGCGGCTACCGCATCACTACCTACGCGTCCCAACCAAATCATATCGATCATGCTGTAGGCCATCTGAATGAAAGATGTGCCCATAATGGGAACTGATAGCTTAATTATCTGTTGTGGTATATGTCCGTATGTCAGATCAGTTGACTGCTTCAAAGCTGTAAATCTTTTAATATTAATCGCGGGCGAATTTAGTTTGAAAAAATTAATTTTAGGCAATCTTGCCGGATATTGCTCCGACATAAAGCAGGTAAGCTATGTTGATACGCATTTATGATGAGAATCCGAATCAGAAAGATATTCTGACCGTGGTTGATGTGTTGCGAAACGGTGGGGTCATTGTTTATCCAACCGATACAATTTATGGTATTGGTTGCGACATTACACAACCCAAGGCAGTTGAGCGGGTAGCTCGACTAAAAAATATGAAACCGGAAAAAGCTGATTTTTCATTTATTTGTCATGATTTGAGTCATATATCCGATTTTAGCAAGCCGATCCCCAACCCGGTTTTCAAGCTAATGAAAAAAAATCTTCCGGGTCCGTTTACCTTTATTATTCAGGCCAATAGCCAGGTACCGAAAATGTTTAAGAACCGGAAGAAGAGCGTTGGCGTAAGGGTCCCTGATAATAATATCATTCGCGAAATCGTTCGTGAATTGGGAAATCCGGTTATGTCGACTTCGGTGCGTGATGAGGATGAAATTCTGGAGTATACCACAGACCCCGAATTGATTGAAGAGAAGTTCGGCGATTTGATTGATTTGGTTATCGACGGTGGATATGGTGATAATGTTCCCTCGACGGTCGTGGATTGTACCGGCGATGTTCCACAAATTATTCGGCAGGGGAAAGGCGAACTACTCGAGTAATTCTTTTGGCTTAATTTCTCCAGAATGAAGGAGTGAACAGAATCAGAATGGTGAAGAGCTCCAAACGTCCGAGTAGCATCAGGAACGAAAGAAACCATTTGCCGAAAGCTGGCACGTGATAGAAATTTTCCGCCGGTCCCACATTACCCAAGCCGGGGCCGATATTACCCAAACTGGTTGCTACAGCGCCAATAGCCGAACTTAAATCGGGTTCGATGAATGTGTAAACGACTACACTTCCGAAAAAGACCAATACGTAAATCATAAAGAAAGCCAGAACGTTCAGCATAATCTGATCGGAAACCGTTCGTTGATTGAATCGAACAGGAATAACGGCATTTGGGTGAATCAATCGGCGCAGTTCGTACCAGCTGTTTTTCAGAAGGAGTACAATTCGTACAATTTTGATACTACCTCCCGTCGATCCGGCCGAACCTCCGAAGAAGAAAAGTGAAAAAAGAAACACCGTCATGATCGCCGGCCATTTCAGGTAATCGGCAGTAGCATAACCTGTCGTTGTGATGATGGATACTACCTGAAAGAGTGATTCCCTGAATGAAAGTTCAAAACCGGTATTGGTATTTCGCATCAATCCCAGCGTGATGATTGCCGTGAAGAATAAAACAAAGAATCCGTACCACCTGAATTCTTCATTTGCCCATGCCTTTTTCAGTTTCCCGTTAAGGGCAAGATATGACAGTGTAAAGTTAGTACCTGCCAGAAACATAAATATGGTTATAACATATTGAATGTATGGCGATGTGAAGAATGCGATGCTGGCTTGCTTAGTCGAGTAACCTCCCGTTGCCATGGTCGTGAAGGAGTGGCAAACCGCATCGAATAGCGGCATTTTCCCGATGTAGAGCAAAATGGTTTCCAGAACGGTAAAGAGCACGTAGATGCCCCACAGGCGCTTGGCTGTCTGCTTGATTCGCGGATGTAGCTTGTCTGGTGTTGGGCCGGGAACTTCAGCAACAAACAGCTGCATTCCTCCGATTCCTAAGGCCGGAAGAATTGCGAGCGAAAGAACAATGATTCCCATACCGCCTAACCATTGCGTCATACTACGCCAAAACAATATCCCGTGAGGAAGTGCTTCAATATCCGTCAGAATGGATGACCCTGTCGTGGTAAATCCCGACATGGTTTCAAAAAAAGCGTTGGTAAATGAGGGAATAAAACCTCCCATCATGAAAGGCAGGCTTCCGAACAGGGAAAATACAATCCAGGTTAACGTAACGATGATATAGCCATCACGCTTGGCGATATTATTTGAGCTTTTTCTTCCGAGTAGAAAAAGAATACCTCCGGATACGGCTGTAATTCCAATTGAGTAGAGAAATGAATTTACATCGGGTCCACCGTATCCAATTGCCACGAGTAGTGCCAGAATCATGGCCGCCGCTTCTACCACGAGAAGCAGTCCCATTATTTTTACGATGACCTTGAAGTTAAACACAGAATTTCTTCTCTTTTGGCTGGTTTGGAAATTATTTAAAGAATTTAGAAAGTTTCTTCAGCGCTGAGGGCAGGGTGAAAACAACAACCTTATCTCCTTCAATAAATTTTGTGTCACCATTGGCAATATACCCCTGATCCTGCCTGATATAGCCTCCAATCGTTGCATTTTCCGGGAAACTTAGTTCATGGATGGCTTTCCTGGTGACGAGTGAATCTTTTTTCACGATGAACTCGAGAACCTCTGCATCTGAAGCAGTCAGGCACTTTACATGCGATACTTCGGCGTTTAACGTAAAACGATAAATATACGATGCAGCCAACAGTTTCTTATTGATCACACCACCAATACCGATTCGTTCGGCAAAGTCAATGTAATCGATGTTTTCCACTTCGGCAATCGTGCGCTTAACACCTACCTTTTTAGCTAGCTGACAGGAAAGGATATTCGTCTCGGAATTTCCTGTTACCGCAATAAAAGCGTCCATTTGGTCGATTCCTTCGGTCTTTAGTAGATCCATGTCACGACCATCACCATGAATGACCAGAGCTTTATTGGCTTTCTCGGCAACTTTCATGCTGCGGGCTTTATCCTGCTCGATTAGTTTTACATTGAAATGCTCACCCAATCGCATGGCCGTTTTCATTCCAATTCGGCTACCACCCAGAATCATCACATTCTTTACCTCAAACTTTTTCTTCCCTGCTTTTTCAAGAATGGATGGAACAGTGGAAGGACTCGAGACAAAGAAAACGATGTCTCCGACCAGGATCATGTCATCTCCGTGAGGAATCAGTGTTTCCGATTCGCGGGTAATAGCTACGGCTCGGAATTCTTCTTTCCCTTGAGCCAATTCGCGAAGTGTTTTGCCAACAATTTTGTTATTGCTGCGGATTTTTACTCCAAACAAAATAAGCTTACCGCCCGAAAACTCGTGGATCAGTCGTGTGCTGGTCTGTTTCAGGTAAGTAACAATTTCTTTAGCAGCCAGGTGTTCCGGGTAAATCAATTCGTCGATACCCAGACTGGCAAAGTATTCTCTGTTTTGTGGAAACAGAAATTCCTGGTTGTCTATTCGGGCGACTGTTTTACCGGCCCCAAGATGTTTGGCTAACTGACAGGCCACGATATTACGCTCTTCATAAGGCGTTACTGCAATGAACAAGTCGGCATGCTGAACGCTGGTTTCCTTGAGATCGCTAATCGATATTGCAGAACCAATCACTGTCAGTACATCGAGCATGGAGGAAAGATTATTCAATTTTTCCTCGTTGTCGTCCAGCAAGACAATATCGTGATCTTCTTTTGACAACATTTTAGCGAGGTGTGTTCCCACCTCACCGGCACCGGCAATTACAATTTTCATAATTCTCCCAGCCAAATTTTAAATGCACCGCAAAGTAAATTATTAATGAGTTATATATCCAATTTTGATGCCACTTTTTTTGTTTTTGTCTGAAATAAAGATGTTTGCGCGTAATGCTCCTTTGTCAGGAAGAGAGTATACATTTTCCGGAAGCATTTTACTTTTTTCTGGCTTTTTCGATCTTTTATCAGGAAACGATGGGGTGTTCGTAACAAATTGCATAGCAGGATGTTCTTCCACTTTAAATTTCGTAATATCCTCAGGGTCGATTTTGTGCAAGTAAATCAGATCAGCGGGTGGCATGAACTCCGGTATTTCTGCTTTTTTTTGGGCCCATATTCTCATGCCAGCGAAGTTTATCATATCGTTTTTCTTGCATAGAAAGGAAAATTGCCTGAACCTTTTCCCCGATAACGGAATTATTACGGAGGCGTTTGTGCCATGCATTTGTTCGAAAGGTTCCATGTAAATGGCCATCTTTTTCCTGGTTGTTACCGAATCATCCGATGAAATCCAGACGATGGCTTTTCTCTGGACTGCAGCAATCAACGTTTTACGGGGGATATTAAAAAATACAATTTCCCGTTGCGTTAGAAGTTGATACTTGTTGAGGGTTGTTATTCCCGATAAAACGATGAGTGAAAGTAGTATGAGCTGAAGATATATCCTTTGTTTTCCAACAATAAACAGGGTAAGAAAAATGATAACCAGGAACGAAGTAACCAGCATTAAGGGAGTGAATGAAATATTGGAAATAATTGATCCTGGAAGCATGTTAACAGTCGACACTGCGTATAATAGGGCCTTTACCACAATGTGGAGGAAAAGTGTTATGACTTTCGCGACAACAGGAATAAAGGAGAGTGAAAGAAGTAGAAATGCAGTGTAAATAATGAGAGTGGTCAGGGGAATCGCAAACAGGTTGGTCAGCCAGAAATAAACCGGAAATTGGTGGAAATAGTAGATGGAAAGCGGGGAGACGCCGATTTGAGCTGCCAGCGAAACGGTCAGGAGTGCCCAAAGTTTATCGAGCCACCAGTTGCTTATGTAAATGGTATGGTAGATTAGTGGCTGAAAAAAGACGATGGAAAGAACAGCGGCATAGGATAGTTGGAAACCCACCTCAAAAAGCAACATGGGATTGATAAGCAGCAGCAAAAAAGCCGATGCTGCCAATGTATTGTAGATGTTGTTCTGCCGGTTGATGTTTTCGCTAATGGCAATGAACGAAAACATGGTGGCCGCACGTTGAACCGAGGGAGACAATCCGGTGACGAATGCGTATATCCAAACAACTGAGAGTAGTATGAAAAGTCTTACTAAACGACCTTTCCGATATGTTTTGAGGAATTTGAGTAGAAAGCTGAATACGAAGTAGATAATTCCGACATGCAGCCCTGATACGGCCAGAATGTGAATGGCACCGGAATTGGCAAACTCCTTTTTTATTTCCGGATCAATATTTTCCCGATCTCCCAAAACCAATGCTGACAGTATGCTCATCTCGTCGCCGGAATAGCCGTAACGGACGAATACATTTTGCAGCTGCTTGCGGATGACCAGCGCTTGCTGACGGAGGTTCAAGCGGACTTTTGCGGAGGTAACGAAGTAATCTTCAGTACGAAGATAAAACCGGTAAGCAATACTGTGCCTTATCATGTATTCCCGGTAATTAAATTCGCCTGGGTTTGTGGGAGGTTGAATGGCCGTTGGTGGACGATGAAGGGCAATAACCTGCCCGGGAGTTAAACCGGCAGCTATCGAGTCTTTTTCCAGATATGTTAGTATGTTTTGTTTGTCGGGTAGGATTTGCAGAATGGTTTTGTAGGAGTTCGTTTTTTCTTCCGGGAAACCGCTTACTATGGCAAAGTGTGTTGTTTGCTCCGGAACAGGTTGGGGGCGGTATTGTCGTTGTTGGTACCAGTACCATCCGAAAATGAACAGAAAAAAGTAAAGAATAGTACCGAATACCGGTGTTGTTCGATAGCCCGATTGGCGAAAAACGACTAGTAGGGCAAAAAGAATAAAGAGGGAAGTGAGGCCGACAAATAGTGGGAACGGCTGAGTGAAATATCCGGCCAGGATTCCTGCAATGAAAGGAAGGATAAATCGGAAAAAGGGAACACGGCGAAGATGGTCAGTCAGGTTGGTCATAAAAATGAGATTACCGTAATCACATTATTTAAATTACGATAATCTCATTAAAATACCTTGAATATCAGCTGGTAATTTTCCCGAATCAGACTTTTGGGAGCTTAATCCGGTACGACGGCTGTACTTTTCCTTTCGTGATAGCCGTTAGTTTACTTTTCAGCAAACGCTTTTTCAATGGAGTAGCGTAGTCAACAAACAGCACTCCGTCCAGGTGATCGTATTCATGTTGCAAAACTCTCGCTGCATACCCTTCGAATACTTCATCATGTTCTACCCAGTTCTCATCGAAATATTTCATGCGGATGCGGTCTTTCCGTTTTACTTCTTCCCTGATAAACGGAATGCTCAGGCAACCTTCTTCCATGATAACTTCTTCACCATCTTTTTCGATGATGTGGGGATTAATGAATGCTTTTTTAAAGTCTTTTAGAGCAGGCTCTTCTTCGGCCATAGGCGTGGCATCAACAACAAAAATACGAACAGACAAGCCAACCTGCGGCGCGGCCAGTCCGACACCTTCTGCATTGTACATGGTTTCAAACATGTTATCAATGAGCTCCTGCAGACCCTCGTAGTCTTTGTCAATATCCGGAGTCACCTTTCGTAAAATGGGATCTCCGAAAACGGTTACAGGTAAAATCATGCTACTTATTTTTTGTATTTATTTTCTTCCAGATATGATTGTAAAATGATTGTGGCACTTACAGCATCCACCATTGCTTTATCCTGTCGCGATTTTTTTCGCAAGCCGGCATCAATCATACTTTGAAATGCCATTTTGGACGTAAAGCGCTCATCTATTTGTTTAACGGGCATGTCAGGATAGAGTTTCCTGAATTTTTTCAGAAACGGATTGATGTACCGAATGGACTCAGAAGGTTCGTTGTTTAACTGCACCGGATAACCGATCACAAGAGTTTCAACATCTTCCTTTTGTAAATATTCACTCAGAAAATCCCAGATTTCGTGTGTAGCTATGGTTGTAAGCCTGCTGGCAATTAACTGTAGTGGATCGGTCACTGCTACTCCAACTCGCTTTCTGCCGTAATCAAGGGCCAGAATCCTTCCCATGTTCTTTTTGATTTTCAGAGGGCAAAGATACATGTTTATTTGATTTTTTTTCATTTCAATATAAAGGGATTTGGTATAGTGATTTGTCGTTTCAGAAGATGAATCCGGGATTCTGTATAATGAAAGTGAAGTGGAGGAGTAAAAAATGATATGAGCTAAAGCGTTTTGTAGTAGTGCTTTATGGTTGCTCTTATTTTTTCTTAACAAAAGACATGATTTTGGCACGGGCTTTGATTTTGATACGGCAAAGAATGAAGGTATACCAATTTTGACGACGTCGGGAAATCTTGAAGTTTAACTTTAAAAACCCGAAAGCTATGAAAACGACTCAATTACATAAAATAAGCGCTGCTGTATTTATGATGACTGCTTTGGCAGTTGTTTCCGTAAATCCTGTATTTGCCCAACGGCGCACCCGGGAATATCAACCCGAAAAGCGAGAGCATTCTAAAAGGAATTACAATAAGCGTGATCATCAATCAAAGAAGGAAAGGACGAACCGAAATCAACGGAATGATGACCGGTTTAAAAAAAACAATCATGATCGGGATCGCGTTCGCGATAGAAATTACACATATCACTCACCCCGTTATGAGCGCCATGATAGCCACCGCAGCTGGAATAAGAACAAACACTGGAATAACCAGCGCTGGCACAGAGAGCATCCGGTTTACGTAAATCACCGCCATTATCGAATTCCACGTTACAACGGAAGAGTACGGGTTTATGCCAGAGCTCCCTGGGGAAACCGTCATCCGGTAGTTATCAGACATCGGTATGGAGACGTCTATTGCTTCGGAGGGAATTTTTATTCTTATTATCCAAGATACGGATATGTGCAGATTGAATTACCTCGTGACATCGTATTCACCTCGTTACCAAGAAACGCAGTAAGGGTAAGAGTCGATGGTCATTTGATGTTCCGATTGGGAGATGTGTATTTTGAATTTGGCTCAGGTGGATATCGTGTTTCCAATTACAGAGCATATCCCGAAATGTATGGATATATCGACCGTTATTAATCAATCAGAATAGTTTGCAACAAAAAGTAAGGGTGTCCATTGGACACCCTTTTTATTTATTTACGAAAAAGCAAATAATTATGCTTTCCCTTGTTTCAGATTAGCTTGTGCTGCTGCCAGACGTGCAATCGGAACACGGTAAGGAGAACAACTTACATAATCGAGACCTACACTGTTGCAGAACTCAACTGAACTCGGTTCACCACCATGCTCACCACAGATACCAACTTTCAGTTTCGGGTTGGTTCCACGACCACGTTTAGTGGCCATATCAACCAATTGGCCGACACCTTCCTGATCGAGAACCTGGAACGGATCGTGCTTCAGGATACCTTTCTTGATGTAAATCGGTAGAAATTTACCAGCATCATCACGCGAATAACCAAAGGTCATCTGCGTAAGGTCATTGGTTCCGAATGAGAAGAATTCAGCAACTTCCGCAATCTCGGCAGCAGTAAGTGCTGCACGCGGAACTTCAATCATGGTACCAACTTTGTAATCGATGCGGTCACCTTTTTCCTGGAATACCTTCTCAGCAGTCTCATTAATGAGGTCTGCCTGAAGTTTCAGTTCTTTCAGGGTACCTACGAGTGGAACCATAATTTCCGGACGTGCATCAATACCTTTAGCTTTCAGGTTCATTGCTGCTTCAATAATGGCACGAGCCTGCATTTCGGTAATTTCCGGATAAGTGTTACCCAGACGGCAGCCGCGGTGTCCGAGCATTGGGTTGAACTCTTCCAGTTCGGCTACTTTCGAACGAATAACATCAATGTCAACACCCATTTCCTTGGCCAGCTCTTTCTGAGTTGCCTGCTGGTGAGGAACAAATTCGTGAAGCGGCGGATCAAGCAGACGAACGGTTACGCCATAACCGGCCATTGCTTCGAAAATACCTTCAAAGTCTTCACGCTGGTATGGGAGGAGTTTGTCCAACCCTTTTTTGCGTCCTTCTACATCGGAAGCAAGAATCATTTCGCGCATGGCTTTGATACGCTCGCCTTCGAAGAACATGTGCTCGGTACGACAAAGTCCGATTCCCTGTGCACCAAAGTTGCGGGCAACCTGAGCATCTTTTGGGGTATCGGCATTGGTGCGCACATGCATGCGGGTGTATTTGTCGGACAGTTCCATGATGTAACCAAAGTCTCCGCTAAGATCGGGAGTTTTGGTAACTACTTTACCGTCATAAACTTCTCCGGTCGTTCCATTGAGTGAAATCCAGTCGCCTTCTTTGTAAACTTTTCCGTTAGCAACGAAAGAACGGGTTTTGTAGTCAATTTTAATACCTCCGGTTCCGGAAACACAGCATTTCCCCATACCACGTGCAACTACAGCTGCGTGAGAAGTCATACCTCCGCGTGCAGTAAGAATTCCACGTGCAACGTTCATGCCTTCGAGATCCTCAGGAGAAGTTTCGATACGAACGAGGACGGAGTTCTCAAATTTTTCAGCTTCGTCGGCGAAGAATACTACCTGACCGGTAGCAGCGCCGGGAGATGCCGGAAGACCTTTGGCAATAACAGTTGCCTGCTCGAGAGCTTTGGTGTCGAAAATCGGGTGAAGAAGCTCATCGAGTTTGTTGGGCTCGAGGCGAAGAATGGCTGTTTCTTCGTCAATTTCTCCAGCTTTCAACATATCCATGGCAATTGTCACCATAGCAGCACCGGTACGTTTCCCGTTACGTGTTTGAAGCAACCACAGTTTGCCTTCCTGAATAGTGAATTCCAGGTCCTGCATGTCATGGTAGTGTTGTTCCAGTTTATGCTGTGTTTCGTCCAGCTCTTTGTAAGCTGCAGGCATTGATTCTTCCAGTGAAGGATATTTGCTGGCGCGTTCTTCTTCGCTAATGCCTTGAAGTTTGGCCCAACGGAGAGAACCCTCTTTGGTAATTTGCTGCGGAGTACGGGTACCGGCAACAACATCTTCACCCTGCGCGTTGATGAGATACTCACCGTTAAACAGGTTTTCGCCGGTAGCAGCATCGCGGGTGAAGGCTACACCAGTAGCTGAATTATCACCCATGTTACCGAATACCATGGCTTGAACATTAACGGCAGTTCCCCATTCTTCAGGAATGTTGTTCAGGCGACGATACAAGATTGCACGGTCGTTCATCCAGCTGTCAAATACAGCTGTGATGGCTCCCCAAAGCTGCTCCCATGGATCCGTTGGAAATTCTTTACCGGTCTCTTTTTTAATCGCTTCTTTAAAACGAAGAACCAGAACTTTCAGATCGTCAATGGTAAACTCGGTATCCTGTTCGATTCCTTTCTCTTCTTTCATCGCTTCGATGATTTCTTCGAAAGGATCGATATCTTCTTTGTTTTTCGGTTTCAGGTCCATGACCACGTCACCATACATCTGGATAAAACGACGGTATGAATCCCATCCAAAACGATTGTTGCCGGTTTTTTTCGACATTCCTTCCACTGCCATATCATTCAAACCAAGGTTGAGGATGGTATCCATCATACCTGGCATGGAGGCCCTGGCACCTGAACGGACAGAAACCAGACACGGATTATTTTTATCCCCGAATTTCGTTCCGGTCAGTTCTTCAATATGAGCAACAGCATCTTTTACTTCATCACTGATGAGTTTGAGTGCTGCATCACGACCTTCTTTGGTGTAAACGGTACATACATCAGTGGTAATGGTGAAGCCCGGAGGAACCGGTACTCCAATCAGGTTCATTTCTGCCAGATTGGCTCCTTTACCTCCTAACAGATTACGCATATCGGCACGACCCTCCGCCTGGCCATTACCGAATTTGTATACATTCTTAGCCATAAAGTGTTGAATATTAATTCGAATTAACTATGATGAATTTGTTGCAAAACTAATCTTTATTTTCAATGATAAATATATCTAAACACAAAACTATGTTCTTGGTTTGAATGAAATTCACATCAGTTCGGGGAGCAGATACTTATTTATTCATTAATAATATAATCTGCATACTGATAAATTCATTCAAAATCTGGAAGTTAATATTTTCTGTTGTCCGGGGATCAAAGGTAACCAATAAATCTTGAACGGCTTAAATGCGAATTCGGCATTCTGCTGTGTTTTAAAACATCACTGAGTAGCCATAAAAAAAGAAAGTTGCCCGTCGGGGATTGACAGGCAACTGTTCATAAAAGACCAAGACAGATATGAGGAGGGATAATTACAGGTCACTTTTACTAACAGAACATAAAGTTAAGGAATTTGTTTCAAACGAAAATTCTTCCTTTCTCTTTTTTTATATGTCCTGTTTCTTGCTATAAATATATGAAATTATGATGTTCAATGCATCGACTGAATGAAAAATTATCGTGATTTTCAACTAAAATATTATTCGTTGTTGACTTAATTGTCACATTATCAATTTGTATGGCTTAGTTTTGGGAGTGGTAATTTGTTGGACAATCATTCCTTGTCGAGCAGATATGCCGTGTTTTTACCACCCCAGGTTGCCATCTTTTTCCCAGATTGCATCGGGAGAAAGATTGTTTTTCTCAATGTCTTTGAAGTGTTTGTAGGTCCCTACCTTTAGTTCAACAGTAGCATCTTCATCGCAAATAATGATGCCACGCGGATGAAGTTGCAATGCAGTAATGGTCCACATGTGATTAACACCTCCTTCAATTGCCTGGTGCAGAGCGCGGGCCTTATTGTGTCCGGTAACCAAAACTAAAACTTCTTTTGAGTCCATCACGGTCCCAACACCTACTGTCAATGCTGATTTGGGCACTTTATCGATATTGTTATCGAAAAAACGGGAATTGGCGACCAGTGTATCGTAATTTAGTTCCTTGTCACGGGTTCGCGAAGCTAAACTGGAACCGGGTTCGTTAAATGCGACATGTCCGTCAGCACCAACACCTCCCATAAACAAATCAATTCCGCCAACCGATTTGATTTTTTCTTCGTAGCGTGCACATTCGGCTTTTATATCCTCGGCATTCCCATTCAATATGTTGACATTTTTCTCTTGTATGTCAATGTGATTGAAGAAGTTATTCCACATAAAGGAGTGATAACTTTCGGGATGTTCTTCCGGCAGACCGACATATTCATCCATATTAAATGTGATGACATGCTTAAATGAAACCTTTCCTTCCTGATGTAATTGTATCAGTTCGCGATACGTATTCAGTGGAGTGCTTCCTGTAGGTAATCCCAGAACAAAAGGTTTTTCATTTGTGGGATTAGCCAAATTGATCTTGCGTACAATGTAATTGGCTGCCCAGTGTGCCACATCATCAGGTGCAGGTTGAATGATTAGTCTCATAACAGATTTTTTCTTGAATCAGGTAACAAAATTAGGTGCAATTATTGGAAAAACGCTAATTAAATTTGCAAAACCCGAAGAAACAAGATTTTTATAAAGAGTTTTACCAGAAAGCATTAAATTAACCGAAAAATATATGCTATGAATGTACTGGCGAAAATTGTAATCAATACCATAGCTGTACTTGTGGTAAGTTATATCCTTCCGGGAATTGAAATCAGCAGTTTTTTCGATGCCCTGGTTGTGGCAGTTGTTCTTGCTCTTCTGAACCTGCTTGTTAAACCAGTATTGATAATTTTAACGCTTCCGCTCACGATTGTCACGTTAGGCATATTTCTGTTGATACTGAATGGATTAATCGTGATGCTGGCCGGCGCTTTGGTTGACGGATTTTATGTCTCTGGATTATTTTGGGCCATTATTTTCAGTTTGCTGGTGTCGTTGGTCAATGCCATTTTAGGAGCGAAGGATCTCCACAAATAACCGGATTGTTTTTATTTTCGGGCCTTCATTTTTACACCGTTGAGATGAGTTTGCAGGTAAGGGAAATGGCTTGCATTGTATTATTGATTGGATTGAGGAAATAAATGCAATATATCGGAGAAATAGCTGGTATTGCTACTGCTGTGTTTTGGACGGTAACATCCATGTCATTTCAGGTGGCTACACGTAGAGTTGGCTCATTAAATGTCAATATTATACGCCTCGTATTAGCGTTTGTTTTTTATATGCTGTACATGCGCATGAGTCGCGGTATCTGGCTGCCTACCGATGCATCTCCTGAGGCATGGAAATGGCTGGGCATATCAGGTCTTATCGGCTTTGTACTTGGAGATTTTTTTCTGTTTCAATCCTATGCTTTTGTCAGCGCACGAATTTCCATGTTGATGATGTCGTTAGCCCCTCCGGTAGCTGCTTTACTCGGATACATTATTTTGGGCGAACGTTTTACCCTGTTAAATACTGTTGGATTACTTCTGGTGTTGTCGGGAATTGCGATGGTGATTCTCAATCGCGGCGATAAAACAGAAAGTAATCGCCGATTCAAATATCCTTTAAAAGGAATATTGCTGGCTTTTGGGGGAGCAGTTGGACAAGGCTCAGGAGCTGTTTTGTCAAAATTTGGAATGGGAAGCTACGACGCTTTCTCTGCATCACAAATCAGGGTAATTGCCGGTGTATTAGGATTCTCGCTCATTTTTACCTTAACTCGCAAATGGAAAGGTGTTTTCTCAACAGTTAAGGATATTAAAGCCATGAAACCGATTTTAATCGGAGCTTTTTTCGGTCCTTTTATTGGTGTCGGTTTGAGCATGGTTGCCCTTCAACATACTTCAGCCGGAATTGCCTCTACTCTGATGGCTACCGTTCCTGTGTTTATCCTTTTACCATCCGTTCTCTTTTTCGGTGAAAAACTTACCTGGCGTGAAGTGTTGGGGGCGTTCGTTACCGTTGGTGGTATCGCTGTTTTCTTCATTCGTTAGATTCATTCAAATTTTTTTTCGCGGAATTTTTTCCTCTCTGACGACTCGGTTTTTTAGGCCTTTTCGCTGTTTTCATTCCTAATTTTCAATCTTTTATTGCCAAAAACTTGACAAATATATTTTTTTGTCTTTAACTTTGACCAATCGTTTAGTCAAAAAATGACTGTGCGTTCAGTCATAAAAAATAAAGCTATGCCACGTACGCCCGAACAATATGAACAGATGCGTCAGGAGAAGCGGCGCAAGATAATGGATGTGGCCCTTGAGTTGTTTGCCAGCAAGGGGTATCACGCCACATCGGTTGCCAAAATTGCAGAGAAGGCCGATATCTCAAAAGGTCTGCTGTACAACTATTTCGAAAGTAAGGATGATTTGCTGAAAGAGATTGCTCAAGTCGGATTTCAGGAAGTTTATGAGAACCTGGACATCAATCACGATGGTGTTCTTACTGAGGAGGAGTTCGTTTACTTCATCGATCGGCTTATCGAGATCATCAATAAGAATAAAAAATTCTGGCTCTTTTATACACATATCCTGATGCAACCCAATGTGGTTGATTTTGTTGGGACCCAGTTGCGAGAGAGTTTCGTGCCTGTCGTTCAGATACTAATGAATTATTTGAAAGAGGAAGGGTTCGAAGATCCAGCCGGAGAGCTGTTTTTCCTTTCATCGACATTGAAAGGAGCTACACTTCAATTGTTATTCAGTCCGTTAGATTTCGATATCAGCCCGGTTCGGGACCGAATTGTAAAGCTATATGCAAAAAATACTACTGTTGATCATAAAATCTGATTGCAAACAGTGAAGTATTTTTCCCGGTAAGGTATTTAACAGAATACACCGTCAGAATAAAAAAACTGAATCATGAAAACACAACAGGTACTTGTATTTCTTCTGGTTATGGCATTTGGGAGTTTAACTGCCAAAGCACAGGATGCTAAAGAAATTGTGAACAAAGCCAACGATCTTCTTCGCGGACAGTCGAGTGAATCGGTGATGACCATGAAGATTATTCGCCCCAAATGGGAGCGTACATTACAGTTTAAAAGTTGGTCGAAAGGAACGGAGTATTCCCTCATTTATGTATTGGCTCCGGCAAAAGAAAAAGGGCAGGTTTTCCTGAAAAGGGGGAAGGAAATTTGGAATTGGGTGCCTTCCATTGAGCGAATGATCAAAATTCCGCCGAGCATGATGATGCAGTCGTGGATGGGCTCAGACCTGACAAATGACGACTTGGTGAAGGAGTCATCGATTGTTGAAGACTACAACCATAAAATTATCGGGGAGGAGAAAATTAACGGATACAATTGCTACAAAATTGAGATGATCCCCAAGGAAGATGCTGCGGTTGTGTGGGGAAAAATTATTACATGGATTAGCAAAGAGCACTACTATACGTTGAAAAATGAATATTATGACGAAGATGGCTACCTGATCAACGAGGAAACACTATCAAAAATTAAAAAGATGGGCGACCGTACCTTGCCTACTTATTTCGAGATGGTTCCGGTTGACAAGAAGGGACATAAAACAACGATGGAATTCAACAATGTGAAATTTGATATGCCCATCAAGGATAGTTTTTTCAGTATCCAGAATATGAAACGAGTTCACTAAGGAAGACCATGGGGAATTACTTAATCAGGTAAAAAATACCAACGCATGAAAACAGATTTAAAACTGGCCTGGCGCAATCTGTGGCGCAATAAGCGGAGGACCATCATCACCATCGCATCGATTTTTTTTGGGGTGATTCTCTCCACTTACATGACCTCGATGCAGGAAGGCTCGTACGCAAAAATGGTGGAGAACGCCGTTCGGTTCTATTCCGGCCATATTCAGGTGCAGAATGAGGATTTCTGGGAGAACAAAACCATCAATAATACTTTCGTAGAAACCGATTCGATGAAAGCTAAAATTGCTTCGGTTTCCGGTATTCAACTGGTGGTTCCCCGGCTGGAGTCATTTGCTCTGGCTTCCAGTAAGCAACTAACCAAGGGAGCGATGGTTCTTGGCGTTGATCCTGAAAAAGAAGATCATCTGACGGAAATCAGCAAGAAGATGGTTCGGGGCAAATACCTGAAAAAAGGCAGCGACGGAATTCTAATGGGCGAAACGCTGGCCAAATATCTTCAGGTTGATGTGGGTGATACGCTGGTTTTGCTTGGACAAGGTTACCACGGAATCAATGCAGCCGGACTTTTCCCCATCAGGGGAATATTCAAACATCCTTCGCCGACTCTTGACCGACAGCTGATATACATGGATTTAGCTACGGCACAGGATTTCTATTCAGCCGATCATCTGCTAACTTCGCTGGCGATGTTGGTGAATGAAGCAGACGAGGTTCCGTATATCGTGAACGAGTTGAAAGCAAAGATTCACAGTCCATATCGCATTATGAGCTGGGATGAGATGCAGCCGGAACTGGTGCAGCAAATTAACGGAGACCGTGATAGTGGAGCCATCATGAAAGTCATTCTGTTTCTCGTCATCGGATTCGGTATACTGGGAACCATTATCATGATGGTAGCCGAGCGGCGGCGTGAGTTTGGTGTCATGGTATCGGTGGGAATGCAGAAAATACGCCTGGCCTGGATGTTGATTTACGAAACATTTATCATCGGGTTGTTGGGAATTCTTAGCGGTTCGCTGGCTGCTTTACCTATTTTGTATTACCAGTATTTCCACCCGATTAAATTAGGTGGACAAGCCGGCCAGATGATGGTCGATATGGGATTCGAACCCTATATGTATTTCTCGCTGGCCCCCAAAGTGTTCACGTTCCAGGTGTTAATCATTTTCATCATCATCATGGTGATTTCGATTTACCCATTTGCCAGTGCTTTAATGTTGAAGGAAAATAAAGCCTTACGGGCCTGATTGATTAACCGAAAAAATTACTGTCATGATTATACATGTAGCATGGAGAAATATCTGGCGGAATCCAACACGAAGTCTGGTCGTTATTCTGGCGATGGTGGTTGGGATGTTTGCCGGCATCTTCATGGTCAGTTTTGCTAAAGGAATGATGAAGGAACGCCTCAATCGCGGTATCGAAACGGAGGTGAGCCACATTCAGATTCATCATCCCAAATTCCGCGAAGCCGATGAACTGAAGTATCAGATTAAGGATGTCTTTCAGAAAATTAAGGACATTGAACAGATTGAAGGTGTGAACGGCGTGAGTCCGCGAATTGTCATTCAAGCCATGGTTGCTTCCGCCGAAACCGGTTCCGGCGTGAAATTGATTGGAACCGATCCCGACAGGGAAAAAACGGTTTCGAACCTGTATACCTATATCAAAAAAGGGAAATGGTTCGAAGGAATTTCACGGAATCCGGTGGTTATCGGACAGAAGCTGGCCGACAAGCTGAGTGTACATGTCCGCTCAAAAATAGTCCTCACTTTCCAGGATGATGAGGGAAACATAACAAGCGGCGCCTTTAGGATCGCCGGGATTTATCAAACCGTAAATACCAGCTTTGATGAAACACACGTTTATGTTCGCTTCGACGACCTGGATCAACTGGCTGCATTGCCTCAGGGAGCTGCCCAGGAAATTGCCGTCCATCTTTCCAGTCAGAAATATCTGAACCAGGTAAAAAACAAATTGAGCGACATGTATCCTAATTTGGAAGTGCTGACATGGAAAAAGCTGAATCCGGAGTTTGGTTACATCAACGATGTGTATGATTACTACCTGTATGTTTTCATTATCATCATTTTGCTGGCGCTTGGCTTCGGTATTGTCAACACCATTTTGATGGCCGTTCTGGAACGGGTGAAAGAGTTGGGAATGTTGATGGCAATTGGCATGAAAAAGGGCCGGATATTCCGGATGATTATGTGGGAATCGGTGATGATGAGCATTATCGGCGGCACGCTCGGGGTAGGCATCGGCCTGTTGGTCACTATTTGGACGAATCATACCGGTATTAGCTTCGATAGCTACAAAACCGGTTTTGAAGCCCTTGGATACGGAACAACTGTCCATCCCATAATCGACTGGGGCATTACGATTAATGTAATGGTATTGGTTTTTGTGACCGGAATTGTGGCTGCTGTTTACCCGGCGCTCAAAGCGTTGAAACTGAATCCGGCGGAAGCCTTGCGAACTGAATAATATCGAAAACACAATATAATAAGTCAAGCCATGTCAATTATAACAATAAAAGATCTGCATAAAGTTTACGATGGAACCCAGGTTGAGGTTCATGCTGTAAATGGCGTTACCCTGAATATTGAAGAAGGCGAATTCTCTGCTTTGGTTGGACCTTCCGGTTCAGGAAAAACAACCCTGATGAATATGCTTGGTGGCCTCGACCGACCAACTTCCGGCCAGGTGATGATCAACGGAACTGATTTGAGTCAACTGAAAGATTCCGAGTTGATTGATTTCCGGCTCCACCACATCGGTTTTGTATTCCAGTCGTATAACCTGATTCCGGTGTTAACGGCTCTGGAGAACGTGGAATTCATCATGCACTTGCAGGGAATTCCGAGTGCCGAAAGATATGCACGAGCCAAAGAACTGCTCGAAGCTGTAGGGCTCGGCGACCGCCTGAACAGTCGTCCCGGACAACTTTCTGGCGGACAGCAGCAACGTGTGGCTGTAGCCCGGGCACTTGCGTCGAAGCCCCGCTACGTTTTGGCTGATGAGCCAACTGCCAACCTCGATTCGCATTCTACAGAGAATCTGCTGGACATTATGGAGGAGTTGAACAGGAAGGAGAACATCACTTTCGTATTTTCTACTCACGATGCCCGCGTGGTGAAAAAGGCACATCGTGTGATTGTTCTCGAAGATGGCAAGGTGATTTCCGATGAGGTCCGGAAGAAAGAAGTAGTGAACGGCCCGAATGAGTAAATAGGAACATTCGTAAAATGCTTGTATGATGTTGATAAGCAGGATCAAAAAATACTTGGTTTTATTGGCTATGATTGGGATAACCTGGACGGTATCGGCTCAGGGAAGTAAGCTTGCCTTCAATGGTTATGTGAAGGACATGCAGACTTTTTATAATCTGAAAACACCGATAGTTCTTGGACCCGGTCAAACATTCGACAATATCAGTTACAACTTGCTGCACAACAGGTTGAATTTTAAATGGTACACCAATTCGTGGCTAACCACAACTTTTGAATTTCGAAACCGGTTGTTTTCCGGTAAGTTCATCAACGACTTTCCGGAATATGCCAGTATGATTGAAAAGGACAATGGATGGATGGATTTGTCATGGAACTGGGCAACCGGAAAAGGCTGGTTTGTGAATACCACGATTGACCGGGTTTATTTCGATATGAATTTCAATAAATGGAATGTTCGGGTTGGCCGCCAACGTATCAACTGGGGAATCAATCTGGTTTGGAATCCCAACGATGTGTTTAATGCCTTCGATTATTTTGATTTTGATTACGAAGAACGTCCGGGAACTGATGCGGTGAAAATTACCCGATACACCGGCGTGATGTCGTCGGCAGAATTGGTTTACAAAGGAGGTCGCAACAGCGATCAAATGGCACTGGCGGGGCGTTACCGTTTTAACGTAAATAATTATGATTTTCAGGTCATCGGTGGCTGGGTCGGGACAGACTGGGTTGTTGGAACCGGATGGTCGGGAGATATTCAAGGAGCTGGTTTTCGCGGCGAGATCACCCATTTTGAGCCTTTACCCGATAAGAAAGACGTCTCTTTTGCATCGACGGTGGCTTCCGTCTCGGCCGACTATACCTTTACTAACAGCCTGTATATTCACAGCAGTGTTCTCTATAACAGCCATGGAACTAACGGCCTGGCGGGAGGGATGGATTACCTGATGAATTCGAACCTGTCGGCTAAAATGCTGTCGCTGGCTAAGTGGTCGTTGTTCGGGCAGGTAAGTTATCCGGTCACCCCGCTCATCAATGTTGATTTTTCTTCGATAGTTAATCCGGGTGACGGTTCATTCTATCTTGGCCCTGGAGCAACCCTCTCGATAACCGACAATCTGGATTTTTTCCTCATGGGGCAACTGTTTGAAGGGAATCCGGGAACAGAGTTTGGTGACTACGGAAAAGCATGGTTTGCCCGTTTAAAATGGAGTTTTTGACCCTCTTCAGTAATTCTTTTGAGCAAAATTAAAGGGAGATATCGAGCAGGTATTTCCCTTCTTATGCAATAAAACCGCCGTTTTTGTACTGATAGAAAAAAAAATTAAGCCCACTTTCCTATCAGGAATATGTTAGTTAATTTTAGCGTGACCAAATTCCACATTTAATGATGCAATTATTTACATTCATTTCTGCTTCACAGACAAGGCGTTCGCTTTGTTTTATTGTTGATTTTTCAGAGTAGTTTTTAATAAAATAATCTAAAAAACATAATTATTATGGCCGGAACGGAACTTTTCGGTGCGGAAGAGAAAAAAGAGGTAATGGATGTGCTGGAGACAGGCATTCTTTTTCGCTATAATCACGATGACCAACGGGAAAATATCTGGAAAGCAAAAACATTTGAACAGGAGTTTGCCCAATATCTTGGTAGTAAACATGCCCATTTTTGTTCCAGCGGAACAGCGGCTGATGCCATTTCTCTTGCCGTTAGCGGTATTGGCGTAGGAGACGAAGTAATTGTTCCACCCTATACATTTATCGCACCGATTGAAGCAGTGCTGATGGCTGGCGGTGTACCCGTGTTCGCTGATATCGACGAAACTTTGTGTTTGAGTCCTGAAGCCATTGAGAAAGCTATTACACCGAGAACCAAAGCTGTTTTGCTGATACAGGTGTTCGGCTCAATGGGACGGATGGACGAAATTGTTGAGGTGTGTCGAAAAAATAACCTGAAACTGATTGAAGATGCCGCTCCTGCGTTAGGCGGAAGCTATAAAGGCAAAATGCTTGGAACATTTGGTGATGTTTCTGCGTTTTCATTTGACTTCTACAAGATCATCACAGCCGGCGAAGGTGGAGCTGTTGCCATGAATAGCGATGAGCTTTATGAAAAGGCTCATATGTATGCCGATCATGGACACGATCACATTGGGAATAACCGGGGAGCAGAGCAACACCCGATACTCGGATTTAATTTCCGTGGTTCGGAGTTGCATGCGGCAGTTGCATTGGCACAGTTGCGTAAATTGCCTCATATTATTGAGCAGCAAAGGAAAAATCAGGCTGCGTTGAAAGAAGTACTCAGTGAGTTTGACGAAATTCAACTCAGGGAGGTTCCGGACCCGGAAGGTGATTCAGCTACTTTCCTGAGCTTCTTCCTGCCGGAAGCCACAAAAGCAAAGGCAGTGTTTGATGCATTGCAGGAACAGGGTATTGGTTCAGCTTATTGGTATCAGAATAACTTCCACTTCCATCGGCAGTGGGAACATCTGAAAAAACTGAGATCGATTTATCCGCTACCGCTGACTGCCGTCGACAATGTTCCGGATTACGAGAATCTTTCATTACCTGTTACTGATGCGATTATGCAACGACTGGTGATGATTCAGGTTATGGTAAACTGGAGTGATGAGAAACTGAAAGAGTTGCAATCGAAAGTAAGAACTGCACTTAAAAGCGCACTAAATAAATAATAGATGTTTAGGAATTATAAAGCTGTCGGCCGTGTACTTTACGGCCGTAATGCATTGGCTCAGTTAGATGACATTTTCGAGCCGCTTCGTGTCGACGCCGGTTCCTATGTTCTTTTTCTTTTGGATGAATATTTTGAAGGGAATGAACTGGTGGACAGAATTCCGATGAAAGATGCGGATATGATCCGGTTTATGGATGTGACTGACGAGCCCAAAACCAAAGTAGTTGATGCTCTGGTGGAAGAAGTAATGAGTGAAATGGGTAAGCCTCCGGTTTCGGTTGTCGGAATTGGCGGTGGTAGTGTCATGGACTATGCCAAGGCTGTCCGACTCATGTTTACCAACCCCGGATCATCATCCCGTTACCAGGGATTAGATCTGATTAAGAACAAGGGAGTTCATTGTACGGTTGTACCGACCATTTCAGGAACCGGTGCCGAAGTTTCGATGACAACCGTTTTAACCGGTCCTGAGAAAAAACTGGGAATCAAAGGAGATTACACTCCGGCTGATCAGGTTGTACTTGATCCCGATTTAATCAAGTCGGTTCCCGATCCGCAACACTTCTATACGGCAATGGACTGTTACATTCACAATGTTGAGGCATTGAATGGAAACCGTAGAACGGTTATGGGAGCTTCACTCGGTCGCGAATCGTTGCATTTGTGCCAGGAGATTTTCCTTTCGGGAAATAGCCGGACGCCTGAGAACGATGAAAAGCTGATGGTTGCGTCTTATCTTGGCGGACTCTCTCTGACCTATTCTGAAGTGGGTGCTTGCCACGCTATTTCATATGGTTTGGCTACCGTAACCGGAATTCATCATGGTATTGGAAACTGCATTGTATTTAATCAGCTCGATGAGTTTTATCCGGACGAAGTGAAAGAGTTCCGCAAAATGATGGAGATTAATAAAGTCGATTTGCCAAAAGGTGTTCTGAAAGATTATTCTTCCGACGATATCGAAAAAATGGTGGATGTGGCTCTGACATTGACATTCATGTGGGCACATGTGGCAGGACCTGAGTGGGAAAGTGTAATTACCCGTGAAAAGCTCAGGGATTTATACATGAAAATGTAATTTTGAATCATGGATAAGAAAATTGTAAACGTTGGTGATATTGCCTGTGGCTCTGATAAGTTATTCTTAATTGCGGGTCCATGTGTGGTAGAAGACGTGAAGACCATGATGGTCACGGCCGAGTTTTTGGTCGATCTTTCTCAGAAACTGAATATTCCGCTCATTTTCAAATCATCCTTCCAAAAGGATAACCGGAGTTCTCTCGAATATTATTCGGGGCCGGGGATGGAGCGTGGCCTGGAGATTTTGCGTAAGATTAAGGAACAGTTTCAGGTTCCCATCATAACTGATGTTCATTACCCTGATCAGATTAAAATGGCAGCCGATGTAGTCGATATCATTCAGATTCCGGCTTATCTGTGTATGCAAAGCACGCTGGTTGTCGATGCAGCCAAAACCGGGAAGGTTATCAATATTAAACATGGGCAATTTTTGGCTCCTGAGAATATGATCAAACCGGTTGAAAAAGCAATTAGTGCGGGAAATGATCAGATTTTGCTAACGGAACGCGGATATACTTTTGGGTACAACGATTTGGTTGTCGATCCCCGGAGTTTTTATCATTTAAGACAAACTGGTTACCCGGTAATCTTTGATGTAACGCACTCCATTCGGAAGTATGGAATTCCGAGCGCGGATCCAGCCGGCGGTTCACGGGAATTTATTCCCACATTGGCGCGGGCAGGAGTGGCGGCAGGTATCGATGGATTGTTCCTGGAAACTCATCCCGATCCTTCAAGGGCATTATGTGATGCAGCCAGCCAAATGTGCATCGATGATGTGGAGTCATTTTTGAAACCACTCATCGAATTTCATGACCTGGAAGTAAAATATCGTGATTAATTAAACAAATAAACTCACAAAGAATGGAATTTTTCCTTGACTCAGCCAACTTCGAAGAAATTGAAGAAGCGCTTAAGCTTGGATTCATCGACGGTGTTACGACCACCCCGACTTTTATGCACCTGAATGGCCTGACCGATGTTGACGGTGCCATTGTGAAATTGTCGAAAATGGTTCCTGTATTGATGATCGAAGCGCTTGGTGAAAAAGCAGAGGACATTGTTGCGGAGGCTCACAGGCAATTGGCCCTGGGGCTCGATAAAAAGAAAACTGTTTTCAAGATTCCGGTATCGATGGAAGGAATTCGCGCCTGTAAAATGTTGCGCGACGAAGATATCATGGTGAACATCCACCTCGTTTACAATATACAGCAGGCATTGCTGGCACTTACTGCCGGTGCCAACTACGTTTGTGTATTGGTTGGCCGGATGCAGGACCAGGGGCACAACGCGTTGGAGTTGGCTAGCGATATCGTCGATACCATTAATCATTATGGTTATGATTCGAAACTGATGTTTTCATCAGTGCGCCATGCCGAGCATATCCGTAATGCGATGTTGCTGGGAGCACATAACATTACCATCCCCTGGAAGGTAATGAAGAAACTGGCTGATAACAATTTCACGAAAGTGGGAACTGACCAGTTTGTTGCCGATACACGAATGATTACCATGCAGGTGAAAGAGGTGATTTCCGATCACAATCCGGTGATTGAAAAATCAGCAATTGTGATGGACGCCTTGATTAAAATGAGTGAATCGGGGCTGGGCGCGGTATCAGTTGTTGATGGCGACGGTAAGCTGGAAGGTATTTTTACTGACGGTGATTTACGACGTCAGCTGCGTAATAACGGACAGGATATTCTGCACGAGCAGATTGAAAAACATATGACGGCAAATCCACTTTCCATCGATTCAAAAGCCATGCTGAAAGAAGCAGCAGCTTTGATTGAGGAAAGTCAGGTTGATAACCTTGTGGTTGTGAAGGAAGGCAAACCGGTTGGAATGCTTGATGTACAGGACTTAGTTAAGCTTGATTTACTGAAGTAATATATCTTACAATTGATGGAAAAGCAGTTACCGGTTATTTCGGTGCTGCTTTTCTTGTTTGTACCAGAATGATTTAACTATGGATTTTCTTGAACTAGTTACCATTCGTCAAAGCGACCGTTCTTATACCGACAGGGCACTTGAACCGGAAAAACTGGAACGGATTCTGGAGTGTGCCCGGTTGGCTCCGTCGGCTTGCAACGCTCAACCCTGGCACCTGATAGTGGTGGATGACGAGGATAAGCGACACAAAATTGCGGAGGCAGCATCAAGTCGTGCACTTGGGATGAACCATTTTTCATGGGAAGCGCCTGTTCAAATCGTCATTGTGGAGGAGAAGCCGAACTTCACCTCAAAGGCCGGTGGCTGGATTAAAAAGAAGCATTTCCCATTGATGGATATCGGAATTGTTGCAGAACATATTTGTTTAGCTGCTGCTGCCGAAGGATTGGGAAGTTGTATGATTGGCTGGTTCAATGAGGCAAAAGTCCGTAATACACTGGGAGTTCCGGATAGTAAACGTATACCTTTAATTATAACGATAGGATACACAGACAAACTGGTGCGAAAGAAGCTTCGAAAAAATGCTGATGAGATTATTACCAGAAATCACTATTAATCACTAAATTGAAAAACAAGGATGATTTGTTATTAAACATATGCAGATATTATTCTAATTATATACAGTATATTGCATAAGTCATAAACCTTTTAGGTTTCATGAGTGTTTTCTATCAAAAATGGATGAATAATGAACTTCCGTATTCAATCGACAAAACTTAGTGACTGGCTAAGCGATTTTGCCAAGCAGACCGGTGGTGAAATAAAAGGAAACAAGGTTATTATCCCTCAATCGATGGGTGAAGGCTCTTTTGAACTGGTGGAATTTACTCCATCGTTCTATGCCGCCATCACAGAGTTGAAGCTAAAAGAACCTGTCCCTTCCATTTTATTGAAGGTTCCATCTTTCATGGAAGGTTACTTTCAGATTCATCTCTTTAATCAAAAGGATCAGTCAACACTGTTTTACAACGATCATCGTCTCGGTCCCAATCTGGTGTCTGCCAATGGTGTTTTCTTCGGCTCGGCTGAGCAAAGTCGTTTGCTGGGCTTTGAGGTTGGTAAAACCACTTCGGTAGTTACGTTGCTGTTCTCTTCTCCGTCGGTGCGGGAGTTCTTTCCGGATATTGATAATGAATACCTCGAAGGAGTTTTCTATTCCGGACGCCCGTTCCTGATGCAACATCCAATTACACCTGACTTACAGAAAATAACGGCTAAGCTGATTTCTCCTTCCGTGAATTCTTCCGTAAGGGGAATATTTCTTCACGGAAAGTCTCTGGAATTTATCAGTATGTTGCTGGACGCCCTGGAAGAGAAGTACCAGGGAAAGTTCGAGTTCACGGCCAAGCCCGACGATATTACCCGGATACTGCAAGTACGCGAACAGATTTTGTCGGATTTGAATGCCCATCCCGGTATACCGGAATTGGCTTCGATAGCCGTAATGAGCGAAAGCAAATTGCACAAAACGTTTAAGCAGGTATTCGGAAAATCGGTGTATCAATACCGGTTGGAAGCACGAATGGAAGTTGCCCGCCTGCAATTGATTTCGCGTGAATATTCGGTGAAAGAAGTGGGTTATTCACTTGGCTATTCCAATATCAGCCAGTTTATCAAAGCATTTAAGAAAGCTTACGGCAAAACGCCCAAAAGCTATTTAAAGGAATATTCGCTGGAAAGCGGAGAATAAATAAAAAAGAGGATGATCATTTGATCATCCTCTTTTTTTACAGCCCTAATCGTTTTAAATATCTCTAAGAATATTGCTGTAAAAATACATGTTTCTCTGGTTAATGAGACTGAAAATCTGTTAATAAAGAGAAAATCTGTCTCATAAACGATAAGGAAGAAAAGCTCTTTCCAGTTCATCCATCTTCATCGAAGCATCTTTCATCATCAGGTTAATGGTTTCGTGAGAATCAAAATCCTGGTGAGTTTCAGTAATTGGATAATCCGGGGCATGGGACGGTATTTGTTCCTCCTGAACTCTGATTTCTGTTTGTACATCAATTAAATCGTTGCGAAGACTGTGAAACGCCAGTTCCAATTCCAACAAGTTTTGTTCGTGTTTCCACTCAGGTGATGCAGCTTTCAACTCCTTAATCCGGGCTTGGTACAAGCGGATTCTATTCCGTAAAAAGGCAATCCGGTTTTTCCAGATTTTGTAGTCAAAATCGATATCCGGTATCGATATGGTTCCGGCATGTGACATAAGTAAAAATTTTAAGTTAATAATTGGATTTCCCAGTAGTCGTAAATAAGCAATTTCGGCACCAATGTAGACAGCAAAGCAATTCCACAATGTTTCCATTTCAGGATGTGTAACGGTTACCTGAAACAGGTTTTTGCACACATAAATCCCTAATAAATCAAGGAATTAAGCAATAAAATACAGGATACAAGTTTGGCTGTTGGTTTGCTGATTGCAGGCAATGGATAATATTCCTTTTTCGTTTTCTCTTTTACCACGCTTACAACCTTCTAATTTAATGAATATTAGGATATGAGTCAAGAGGCCGCGTCTTGATTAACAGATGCTTAACGTTCGATGAGACGAATGTAGAATGAATAGGGTAAAAAATAAGCCGGCTTGTATGTTCCGGCTTAACATATTTATTATAAGTAAGATGTTACTTTCTTACATTAATAATACTTCCTTTAGCAGCATTGGGCGGCATAATTCCCAGAAAATCGGCCAGTGTGGGAACCACATCCATAATATTTGTGCGCTGGTTGAGAGTGCCATGCTTTACGTGTCCACCCCAAAAAATTAAAGGAACCTGGCTATTTTCGGTGTAATCAATGCGTCGATATTTCTCTTTGGGTTGCCAGCCTTCCTCAAATCGAAGTAAGATGTCTCCCGAGCGCTTGGGATTGTAGCTATTCTGGAAAGGAGCAAAAGAGCTTCCCAGCAAATTGACTGACTCGAGTTCGGATGCTGCGCGGCAACTGGCAACTCCCTCAAATTGGTTTAAGAAACTGGCAGCCTCTTTTTGTATGGTTGCCAAATCAATTTTTCGTTCGCTAATGAGGTCACGGTCAAAATAAACTTGCTGGTTCATGTAGCTCTCCACATAGTTTCCTTGCCCGAATTTAATGTTGAGGTACGCCTTCAGCAACGCAACGGCTCCTTCGGGATTGAAGGTGCCAGCTTGCATGTGAAATTCTTCCTTCAAATAGGACGAAGGATAAGATTCGCTGGAAGTGCCTGTCAGAAAAACAACGACATTGTCTTTTCCGATGGTACGATCGAGGTAATTCAGCAAATGAGCAATATTCTGGTCCATCCGAAGGTAAGTATCTTCCATCTCAACAGATGCCGGACCAAAAGAATTCCGTTCGTAATCCATCGATGAGAAGGTAACGGTCAACATATCTGGAATGCTGTCCTGGCCAAGCCCCTCATTGGCAATTAGCGATGTGGCAAAGTCCGAAACCATTAGATTCCCGTACGGGGTGGTTTTCAGTACACGGTAGTCTTCGGTTCGCTTCTGTAACTTCGATAGTTCGTACGGGAAAGTATTCCACTTATCGTAATAGCCGGGTTCGAGAATGTAATCGTCTGCAATACTTTCGGTGTAACTTGAAATGGGATATAGTGTTTCCCATTTGCGGTGAATATAATCGTCAGCAAGTTTTTGGTTGTTGAAATTGAAAGCCCAATCGGGGAAGGTTTCCACATAATAGGAACTGGAAATCATGTTACCACTTTCCGGATCGAACCAGTATGCTCCATCCCCCGCGTGGCCTGCAGAAAAAACTGCTGCAGGTGCATTTAGTGCAACGCTGTATACCTTTGCTTTTCCATTGGTCATTATCTTTAGTGCATCACCAATGGTTGGTGTCATCAGTTTCATGGCCGAACGGTCACCTTCCGTGCTGTTTGAACCAACTGTTGTATAATAATCGTCGTGAGTGCAATCGATTACTTTCTTCCTGAGGCGATCAATCCATTGATCATTCACTATACCGTTGAACGAAGGAGCAGCACCGGTAAAGAGTGTTGCCATTCCAACTGAAGGACGTTGAATCAGGTTGTCGATATGATTGTTTCGGCAAACAAATCCCTGGTTAACCAATCGGCGGAAACCGTCAGTCCGGAATTTATCCCAGTAACGATCGATGTAATCGGGACGAATATCTTCCACCACAATCCCCACCACCAGTTTCGGTCGATAGGTTTTTCCGTTAGCGTGCGACTGTGCATGCAGCAGAATGGGACTTAATAATCCGAGGAGAAAAATTGCAAAACGTTTGGTATACATCAGAATATGTGTCGAAAGTAATCAATTAAATTCAGGTAAACTCACATGCTTTTACCATTTCGAAAATGGATTTCTGGCAAGATAGGAATTAAAATAATGCGTATTACCGGTTACTTCTTCTCCAATCCACGGAGGAAGTTCAAAATTCTCATCTTCCGACTCAAGCTCAATTTCCGCTATAATCAGTCCTTCGTTGGCTCCAATAAACTCATCAACTTCCCATATTTTCCCTTCATAGGGAATTTTGCTTCTGAACTTTTCAACCGCTTGGGTTACACTTAAATTCATCAGCTCCCGGGCATCACTAACGGGGATTTCATATTCAAACTCAGGACGAGTAAAACTCTCCACCTTTCCTTTGAGTGTCAGGTAACCACGATTTCCGGCGATCCGGATTCTTATCGTTCTTTCCGGATCGGTGGTTAAGTATCCTTGAATATAATGTACGGGCGGTGCCATAATCCGCCAGTCGTCGTTGGTAACGAGAAATTTCCGTTCAGTTTCTTGTGCCATGTATCGTGATTTTGCCCAAAGGTAGAAATTATTTCAGGGGGAGTCTCATTTTAAAACCGCCATCTGGATGTAAAAACAGGAAGTTAATCCTTTCTTCATTTTGGCGAAAAACGGTTAACTTGTACTTAACTATAATGCATTCAAAAAGCATTTGGGGTGCCGTTTTTTTGCTGTATTTTTATAAAAACATTTTGCCATGGAACTCATTGTAACTGATCACGACGAAAAAACCTGGGGTATGATGTGCCATTTTGCCTCATTCCTTGGTTTTGTTGTACCGCTGGGGAATATCCTCGGACCACTTTTGGTTTATCTGATGAAGAAGGATATTTACCGGTTTGTGGAAGAGCAGGGAAAAGAGTCGCTGAATTTCCAAATCACGATGACCATCTACCTGTTGATTTGTATCCCATTGATTTTTGTCATTATCGGTATCATTATTTTACCGGCCTTGCTTATTTTCTGGATTACTGTAGTGATTGTTGCTGCCGTGAAGAATTCGGAAGGTCGAAGCTTCCGGTATCCGATTACTATTCGTTTTATTCAATAGGTTTATTTATCATGAGTGTGCTGAAGGAAGTATGTGTGGAAAGTCTGGCCGAAGCACTGAATGCAGTTCATGCAGGTGCTAGCCGAATTGAACTGTGTGAAAACTTGGCAGTGGGAGGAACTACGCCATCGTATGGGACAATAAAAAAGAGCAAAGAGACTTTGCCGGTTCCCTTTATGGTTATGATACGACCGAGAGGCGGTGATTTTGTTTACACTGATGATGAATTTGACTTGATGAAGGAGGATATCAGGATTTGTAAGGAGTTGCAAGCCCCGGGAGTTGTTTTCGGACTACTGACTACATCAGGACAAATCGATATTCCGCGAACGCGTGAATTGATTGAGTTGGCCAGGCCAATGCAGATTACATTTCACAAAGCTATTGATGAAGCGACTGATATTCCGGAAGCAACCCGGCAGTTAAAAGAACTTGGAGTAAACCGGATACTCTCTTCCGGAGGCAAACCAACAGCCATGGAAGGTGCTGTTATGCTGAAACGTATGATGGAAATTGCCGGTAAAAATATGCACATCATTGTGGCCGGAAAAGTAACCAATGAGAATTTTGAGCAGGTAAAAAGCCTGGTGCCATCCGGTGAATTTCACGGAAGGAGACTGGTGGGGGATATTGCCTTATAAATAAATGGTAAACCACCGTGAAACATAGCGGTTTCAATATTTTCTTTAATTTTGCAGTTTCTCAGATAAACGATAACGCAACGTAAAGAAAATCATATACGACTCATGGCACAGAAACCGTCTATCCCCAAAGGAACGCGCGATTTTTCACCAGAAGAAATGGTGAAACGGAATTACATATTCGATACCATCAAACAGGTGTTTCGTTTGTATGGTTTTCAATCCATCGAAACTCCGGCCATGGAGAACCTTTCTACTTTGATGGGTAAATATGGTGAAGAAGGGGATAAACTTCTTTTTAAGATTCTGAATTCCGGCGATTTCCTGTCGAAAGTTAACGACAGCGAACTGGCCGGGAAAGACTCGATAAAACTGACCAACCAGATTTCGGAAAAAGGACTGCGTTATGACTTGACAGTGCCTTTTGCCCGTTACGTGGTGCAACACCGAAACGAAATTACTTTTCCGTTTAAACGTTTCCAGATTCAGCCGGTTTGGCGTGCCGATCGCCCGCAGAAAGGCCGTTATCGCGAATTCTTCCAGTGTGATGTAGATGTGATTGGTTCCGATTCATTGCTGAATGAAGTGGAATTGATTCAGATTGTGGATGAGGTCTTCAGGAGACTGAACATCAATGTGGTATTAAAGCTGAATAACCGGAAAATTCTTTCGGGAATAGCAGAAACAATTGGTGAAATCGATCGGATTGTCGATATCACGGTGGCGATTGATAAGCTCGATAAGATTGGATTGGAAAAAGTAAATGCAGAGCTCGGAGAGAAAGGTGTTTCGACTGATGCTATTGCGAAGCTGCAACCTATTCTGAAATTGAGCGGAACCAATGAGGAAAAGCTGGATCAGATTGAACAGGTAATCGGTGGTTCGGAAACCGGACGCAAAGGTATTGACGAAGTTCGTACCATTTTCAATTACCTGAAGCAACTCGATTTGGGGACCGAAGTGGAATTGGACTTGACATTGGCTCGTGGGTTGAATTACTACACGGGGGCAATATTCGAGGTAAAAGCGAAAGATGTGGAGATTGGTTCCATTACGGGTGGTGGCCGCTACGATGATTTGACCGGCATTTTCGGTTTGCCTGATGTATCCGGTGTGGGTATTTCGTTTGGTGCCGACCGTATTTATGATGTCATGACACAGCTCGATCTTTTCCCAAAAGATAAGGTAACTACTACGCGTCTCATGTTTGTCAATTTTGGTCCGGAAGAAGAAAAATACTGCTTGCCGATGTTGGCGAAGTTGCGTGCTGCCGGCGTAAATGCCGAGATATTTCCGGAGGCTGCCAAAATGAAGAAGCAGATGAATTACGCGAATAAGAAGGGAATTGCGTTTGTGGCTATGGCCGGTGAAAATGAAATTGCCGATGGCTTATTTACGTTAAAAAATATGGAAACCGGCGGGCAGCAACAATTTGATTCCCGTCAGTTATTGGAAACCCTGACAAAATAGATTTTTTATTACCGATAAGGTTCTTATTTTTCCGGCACCATGAAAAGGAGCCGGGAAAATAAATCATATCGAATGGTCAAGCTGGCAGGAGGCGATATTCGCTTCCCGTGAATCCGGATGAAATGTTAGCAGAATACCGTATTCCGGTTAATGGAATACGTAAGATTTATGTTTAACTATTTATCCGGAATTTTTATGTCTGAAAATATTCACTACATCTCTCCGGCAAAACTAACATTTGAAGATGTTGAGGATTTGCTGGAAAAACATAAGACCCTCGCCCTTTCGGAGGAATCAGAAAAGCTGATAAGCGATTGTAAAAACTGGCTTGATAAGAAGCTGGCTGGCAGCGAAGAACCGATTTATGGTATCAATACCGGATTCGGAGCGCTGTGTGATCGGGAAATATCGAAAGACGATTTGAGCAAACTTCAGGAAAACCTTGTTTTATCGCATGCCTGTAATATTGGTCCAGAGCTTCCCCACGCGGTAATAAAACTGATGCTGTTTTTGAAAGCACATGCCTTATCTTACGGAAAATCGGGTGTGCAAGTAAAAACCGTACAGCGTATTATCGACATGTTTAACCACGATGTTATACCAGTGGTATGTGAACAAGGCTCGCTTGGCGCATCTGGTGACTTGGCTCCGTTGGCTATGTTATTCCTGCCTCTTTTGGGGAGAGGAGAGGTTTACTATCGCGGCGAACGCATGGAAGCTTCCTATGTGCTTGAATCATTAGGTTGGGAACCGATTCGTCTGGAGGCGAAAGAAGGATTGGCCTTGCTGAATGGTACACAATTTATGCTGGCTCACGGTATCTTCACGCTGCTGAAGGCTTTCCGGATTGCTAAATACGCCGATATCATCGGAGCATTGTCGCTCGACGCTTTCAATGGACTTATCGGACCATTCGAGGAGCGTATTCAGCGAATTCGTCCGCATCACGGTCAAATTGAAACGGCACGTAACTTTCGCTCCATTTTGTCCGGAAGTGAGCTGATAGAACGACCGAAAAAGCATGTGCAGGATCCTTATTCATTTCGTTGTATTCCGCAGGTTCATGGTGCCGTGAAGGATGCGATTGATTATGTGGCTAATGTTATTGAAGTGGAGATGAACTCGGTCACCGATAATCCAACCATTTTTCCGGAAGACGACATGATTGTTTCGGGAGGTAATTTCCACGGTGAGCCGTTGGCGCTTTCGTTGGACTTTTTGTCTATCGCCATATCGGAGCTTGGTAGCATCTCTGAAAGACGTACCTACCGGTTGATTTCCGGTGAACGCGATTTGCCCGAATTTCTTGTAGCTAATCCGGGATTGAATTCCGGTTTTATGATTCCGCAATACGCGGCCGCTTCGATTGTGAGTCAAAGTAAACAATTGTGTACACCGGCATCAGTCGATTCCATTCCATCGTCGAATGAACAAGAGGACCATGTGAGTATGGGTGGCAATGCGGCAACCAAGGTGCTGAAGGTCGCAGACAATACGTTGAAGATTCTTTCTATTGAGCTTTATAATGCATCACAAGCACTGGAGTTCCGCCGGCCGATGAAGACCTCACCTTACCTGGAGGATTTCCTGAAGCAATACCGAACTCGTGTTGATTTTGTAGAAGAAGATACCTTGATGTACGAAGGTATCAACCAAACCATCGACTTTTTGGACAAAGGCAGATTTGCCTGATAAAATAAAAAAAGCCGGAGTAAATTGCTCCGGCTTTTCTTTTAGTCTTTATCGTGTTTTCTTCGATACTCTTTCATTAGGTAACCCATAAATTTTCGTTCAGCAAAATAGAGTGTCACAACCTTGTTGGCCGGAAGCACTTTGAGCAATTTCTCGTTGTATTCTTTCATCATTTGCCCTTCACGGAGATGAATGTCGGCATATTTTTCTGCCATTTGACGAAATTGGGCATCGGTCATATTGGTTGAATCTTTGTGAAACGCATCTTCCAGATCCTTTTTCTCGTGCCATATCTTTGCACGTTCGCTTTCCAGCATGTTATATACTGGCCAGAAGTTTTGTGCTTCTTCCGGAGTCAACGACAGTTGTTCTGTCAGGAAGGCAATTTTCTGGTTTTTGATGGCATCCCATCCGGGAAAATCTTTTTTTGAGTGGTGTTGAGCAAAGAGCGACGGTCCGGAGAGGAACAATATGGCGATAAGTATCAGCTTTTTCATTATTCCGGTATTTTATTGATTGTAATTTCGAAGGATTTCCCAATCAGAGTAATTCATAACAATATAATCTTCTATTTGCTGTGACGTCAAGGTATCGGTAGCCATTGTGTTGTCTACATCGTTCAGTGTACTCAAAATCTGAAGATCGTCAGAGCTGGAAAAAAGTTGGTAGTTCATTAATGTTTCAAAATAATTGTCTCCCGGTGCATCTGTCTGAACCGTATTACCCGGATGTTTAGCCAGGTAATTATTCCATATTCCCGGAAGGAAATTTTCCAATGGAACATACAACAGGAAAAAAACCAACGCAAAACTGGCTGCCAGTCCCAGAACAGGTTTGAGAATATTTAGCCACTGTAGCCTATGGGCAGGTTGTTCTTCTGCCTTAATGCGACTGTTCAACCGTTCGGAGAAGGTATCAAAATAAGCCTCCGGGGTACCAAACGGATTCTCCTTTTTAATATGGGAGAGTGGTGACTCTTTATGTTCTTTTTTCTCCTTCATTGGATTTTTTAACTTTCAAAAATTTAGACAAGATTCGCTATCAAAGGTTTAATCCACTAAAGTTAATTGTCTTCAATATATGCCTCAATCTTTTTTACGGCATGATGGTAGGAAGCTTTCAGTGCTCCGACCGATGTTTCCAGAATTTCAGACATCTCATGATATTTCATTTCATCAAAGTATTTCATATTGAAAACCAACCGCTGTTTATCGGGTAACGTGAGGATGGCTTTCTGTAATTTCAGTTGTGCCTGGTCGCCTTCAAAATATTCGTCGGCTTCCAGTGTCGACAAAAGAAATTCACTTCCTTCATCCAGTAAATGGTGGGATTTTCGTTTGCGCTCGTTGATAAAACTTAACGCTTCGTTGGTGGCTATGCGGTACAACCAGGTAAAAAGACTGGAATCGGCCCGAAAATTCTCAACACTTTTCCAGACTTTCAAGAAGACATTCTGCAATACATCATCAGTATCATCATGATTCACCACAATCTTGCGGATATGCCAATATAATCGCTCCTGATATGATTTTACCAGAATGTGAAAGGCCATGGCTCGCCTGGTTTCGTCCTTCAGGTCGTTTATTAATTCTTTTTCGTCGATGTGCATGCAGATGCAGAATTCCCTTCTTGTTCAATCAAAGAATGAGACTGTGAATAAAGGTAAAGGTTTAACCGATTGTTATACCCGGAATGAGAAACTTTGTTCTGCCAGCATCTCATAAACCTTCTTATCGAACCTGAAAAGCCGGGCTGCACGATGCGCTACACCTGTTTGCATTTTCCCGGTATCGACGACCAGATGCATTTTTTGAATTTTTTTACGAAAGTTCCTGGTGTCAAGTTCGATTCCCAAAACAGTTTCGTACAACTGCTGGAGTTGCGTCAGTGTAAACATTTCAGGAAGCAAATGGAATCCAACCGGCCTGATTTGCACTTCCTCGCGCAGGCGCTTGAGTGCTTTTTCAATCATGGCATTGTGGTCGAAAATCAATTCAGGAACTTTGTCGATATCGTACCATTCCAGCGATTTCAGCAGGCTGGAACCGCGAATGCTATAATGTTCGGGATTAATCAAAGCGTAATAAACAACCGACACAACCCGGAGAAAGGAAACACGCTCGGTTTCACCAAACGCACCCAACTGTTTCAAATAGATATCTTTTATCCCTGTTGCTGTTTCCAGTATGTCTCTGGCATAATCGTTAATGGAACGATCAACCGGAACATGGCCGCCAGGCAAACCGATTGGTTTTTCGTAAGGGAACTTTCCGTCAGGCTCTGTTTCGGTATATGGTGCAAAGGCATCAGGATTCTTGACTGGTGCATCAAGTTGTTCCTTGTCATATTCCAGCAATAACACTTTCAATTTCTTCTCGTGGAAACCAAAGATCACGCAATCAATCGACAGCGAAGGGATAATGTTCATATTTTCACTTTTCTACAAAAGTAGAAATCCTCATTAAAATCTCATGATTTTCCCTTTAAATGATGTTCTTAAATAGGTTTACATATAAAAAAGGAGATGAATTAATGCTGAAATCCTGATATAAAGGTGAATTGGTTGACTGAATTAGATTGGAAAATAGGACGCGCATCTTCTCACAGAAAATAGTAACTTTGCCCACCGAAAAATTTAAACGTAAGGAGAATAAGATGGCATTGCAATGTGGAATCGTTGGGCTACCCAACGTTGGAAAATCAACCTTGTTTAACTGTTTGTCGAATGCCCGGGCGCAATCGGCCAATTTTCCCTTTTGCACCATTGAACCAAATGTGGGCGTTATTACTGTTCCCGACAAGCGGTTGATTGAGTTGGAGAAGATTGACAATCCTAAACGGGTTGTGCCTACTACCGTAGAAATTGTTGACATCGCTGGTTTGGTGAAAGGAGCGAGCAAGGGTGAAGGATTGGGTAACCAGTTCCTGGCCAATATTCGTGAAGTGGATGCCATCATTCATGTTTTGCGTTGTTTCGAAAACGAAAATATTACGCACGTCGACGGAACAATTGATCCGGTTCGCGACAAGGAGGTAATTGACACCGAGCTTCAGCTGAAGGATTTGGAAACCGTGGAAAACCGTATTGCCCGTTTGCAAAAACAGGCGCGTGTCGGAATGGATAAAGCGGCTATGAAAGCGTTGGCTGTAGCTGAGAAACTGAAAGCTTCGTTGGAATCAGGAATTTCAGTGCGCGCCATCGAACTAACCGATGATGAAAAAGAGTTGATTCACGATTTCTTCCTCCTGACCGATAAGCCTGTATTGTATGTTTGCAACGTCGATGAGGCGTCGGCTGCTTCGGGAAATGCTTTTACCGAAAAGGTGAAAGAAAATATTGCCAACGAGAATGCCGAAATCCTGATTATTGCCGCAGCGACTGAAGCAGATATTGCTGAGCTGGAAACATACGAAGAAAAACAACTTTTCCTGGAAGACCTGGGATTGGATGAGCCCGGAGTGAATAAGCTGATTCATTCGGCATACCAGTTGTTGAATCTGGAAACCTATTTCACTACCGGTGCGGACGAATCGAGAGCCTGGACGTTTAAAAAAGGAACCAAAGCTCCGGGGGCAGCCGGTATTATTCATACCGATTTCGAAAAGGGATTTATTCGTGCCGAAGTAATTAAGTACGACGACTACGTGAGTTTAGGGTCCGAAGCAGCTTGCCGTGATGCCGGAAAGATTTCTGTGGAAGGAAAGGAGTACGTTGTACAGGACGGAGATATCATGCATTTCCGCTTTAATGTTTAACATTCAAGTCAATCATTATAGAATAGAGCCGGCTACATTTGTGTCCGGCTTTCTTATTTGGTAGCATTCTACATAAGCCGGATGATTCAGTTTTACTGACCTCCTTTCTTTACAACGAGAAAGATATGTTTAATAACCTACTGTTCAGGAGCATTTTTGCTTCAATTATTCCCACTAATGTATTAAATTACTGATATGTGGAATTAATCTATCAGGAGGTGCCAACATGAGTACAGTAACATTCAATTTCAGTGTAACGCTGGATGAAAATGAGTTCATCAAAGTTGAAGATCATCTTTTCACTACACGTGATTCACTCAAGCGGGAAGAGCCCAAAGTTGATCTGATTAATCCTCGTTGCCTGGCTATTTTGAAGGAATTCGAAGGCCGGCTGACCATGGGGGTCGTTCAGGAGTGGCTTTTGCTCTCCAGGGCGCTAGATCAAACTTGCAGTTATCACAGCAAATGGGATGATCATAAATTGCTCGAAGAGTTGATTTCCGGTAGAGAACATCCGGTTTCCTGGTATATTGAGAACTGCCAGGAAGTCTGATTTTACCGAAACCGCAATGAGGAAAAGATTTCTGAGGTAGGATTTAGTATGTTAAATTAATCCCGTATCCTGGATGAAAATGAGCGGGGCACGTTGAAAGATGCGTGCCCCGCTTAGTTTTTTATGTTAGTTATACAGCAAAGCTGAATCCTTCGCCAATTAACCGATCATATTTTTCTTTATCGAACCGATACAAGAAGGCACCTTTTCGGGAACTACGTTTATCCTTTTCCTCCAGTTTCTGAAGGAGTTCCATCGACAAGATTTTCTTCCGGAAGTTTCGTTTGTCCAGCTCGACACCTAAAATGGCTTCGTACAATTTTTGTAGTTGCGGAATGGTAAACTTGTCAGGCAGAAGCTCGAAACCAATAGGCTGCGTCTTGCATCTCCGGCGTAATCGCGCCAGCGCGTGATTAACCATTTCCCGGTGATCGAAAACCAACTCGGGTATTTCGTCTATTTTAAACCACTGCGCATTGTGTTTTTCCAATTGTTCCGAATCCTGATGGTCGGTTTTCATCAGGGCATAGTAGGCCATCGAAATCACCCGTCCATCCGAATCGCGGTCGGGTTTGCTGTAAAGGCGAAGTTGTTCGAGATATAAACCGCTCAGCCCGGTCAGTTGATGCAAAACCCGGTCGGCGGCTTGTTCCATATCTTCATCTTCTTTTAGGAAACCGCCCATCAGCGACCATTGGCCTTTGCGGGGTTCAAAGCCTCTTTTAATCAGTAACAGCTTCAATTCTTCCTCGTCGAATCCGAAAATAATAACGTCGAGCGCTAACAGAAAGGGTGTTTGTTGGGAATAATATTCCACCATCGTTAAATAAGTTTCACGTGTCAAACGGACACTTTTGTTGATACTGCAAGTTTATCCTAATTTTCTGAAATATGAAAAGATAAATCTTTGGTTTCTGAATGTAACATTTTGGTACCCATCCATACTAACATGAAAAACCAGTTAACTTATGAAACAGAAATCTTCCTTTTCACGTCGAAGCTTCTTTAGGCTGCTGTCAGCCGGGGGTGCCGGCTCGGTCTTGATGGCCGGAATACCGAAAAGTGTAATGGCTTCCGACGAAAACGAAAAACCGGAAACCAATATTGACAAAGCGCTTCAACATCCGCGCAATAAAAATTCCATGCCGGGGAAATATCCTGCCCGGGTTGTGAAAGTGGTCCATCCGGGTAGTGTGGTCGATAACCAACCGGTTGAATCTGAAGCGTATCGCATGATTGCAGATGGACTCCTCAAATTGACCGGAGAGAAGAAACTGCACAAAGCCTGGCGGAAGTTTGTGAAGCCGGGAGAGAAGATTGGTTTGAAAGTGAATCCCGTAGCCGGGAAATTGTTGACGACAAGTCACGCTGTTGTGCAGGCTGTCGTGAAGCAGTTGGAAGATTCGGGCATTTCGCGTTCGGATATTGTCATTTGGGACCGCAGGGAAATGCAGTTGCACGAAACCGGTTTTACCGAAGATAATTATCCGGGAATCGCAATCCGCGGAACGGAGCAGCAGGACAAAGACGGGGGATTTTTCGACAAAGACGGCATTCTTTATGGAGAAAAAAACATCGACAAAAATTGGTTTTACTGGGCTGATGTCAACGGCGAATACGATGAGTACACCTTGCCTTACATGGTAAACGGTGGAAAAGAATCGTACTTCACAAAAATTATTACGCAGGAGGTGGATAAGATCATCAACATTCCGATTTTAAAAAATGCCGGAACCACAGTTACCTGTTGCATGAAAAATCTGGCGTACGGAAGTATCAGCAATACCGGAAGATTGCACAAGCAGCTTTGGTCAGAGACAACAGCACAGGTTTGTGCCTTTCCGCCTTTGCGCGATAAAGTGGTGCTGAACATTGTGGATGGTTTGAAAGGTTGCTTCGACGGTGGACCCGCAGCTAACCCGCAGTTTCTGACTAATTACAAAACGATTCTGCTCGGTAGTGATCCGGTGGCCGTTGACCGCATTGCATATGACATCGTTCTGAAGAAAAGAATGGAAGAAGGTGTTCAGAAAAAAGAATCTCCTAACGGAACAAAGTTTATGGAATTGGCTTCCGGTTACGGTTTGGGCGAAGCCACCCCGTCGAAAATAACATTGGAAAACATCGAAATAAAAGCATAATGTTCAAGAGTATCTATTACCTGGTTTTTTCCCTTTTTGTCATGATATCGCAGGCGATTGCTGCTGATAAAGTGGAGTTGAATGATAATGAATTTCCCGGTTTGAAAGTAACCGAAACGAAAATATATGATGGTGGTTCCCTGTGGGGATACATGGATGGTGGTGCCGATCTCTATCTCGAGTATGGTTTTCAGAAACTGACTTCTCAAACGGTGACATGCGACGATGTTTCTTTTCAGGTAGACATTTTTGAGATGAACAACCCGCTGTCCGCTTTTGGCATTTATTCGGTAAACCGCTTTCGTTGTAAGTTAGGTTGTGACACGCTGGTTTCGAACGATTGCCTGAATGCTTACCAATACCAAATCGTCGCGGGAAAGTATTACATCAACATTGTGAATCAAGTGGGAAGTTCCAAAGCCATCGAAACGTCATTGCAAATAGGTCGACTGTTTGAGCAAAAGCTGAAAGGACAACCGGAAGTTGCTTTCCCAAGTGAGATCGAGAAAAACCTGACAGCCAATAACCGGATAAAACTGAAATTGATGGTGGGACGACTTGGTGTGCAGAATGGATACCCTGACTGGTCCGAATTTTTGTCTGGTTGGGAAAATTATCATTTGTGGATGTTACCTGTTGAAGATAAGACATTGCTGGTGCTGACATGGAACTCCGGAGTTATCCCACCCAAGTTTAAAGAACTACTGACATCAGGAAAGGAAACCGATTTGCCTCGCAGTATTGCTTCCAAAGATTTTGAACTGCAGGATGGCCGACTGATTGTTTGGGAGAATTGAGAATATTGTTGTTACTATATTTGGTTTTGAAATAAAGGGCTATCCGATGACGGATGGCTCTTTTTTATTTTCCAATGAAAAAGTTTGCTAATGGCAATAAAAGTGACGATTTGACAGTATTTTCTGTTTGGCAGGCACTACGTCAGGACAATGTGACGATAGCTGAATGTGTTGTATTGGGTTAAAAATTAATCGAATAGATGTGTTTTGTGTTTGAGCTTGATCTTTTGGTATGTCATTTGATATCGATACATCAAGATATTTAAAAATATAGTTTATTCATTAATTAGTTGAAATCATGTTACAAACCAACTTGAAACACATTATGACCGCTGATGAACATCAGAAGTTCATCGAAGAGAATGATAATGTAATGATTTGCTGTGGTCGTATGGGTCCCATGTGTATTCCGGTTTACGGAATTATGGAAGAGCTGGAAGATGACTATACTCACGTAACTTTTGCTGATATGGAATTTGATAATCCAGAAGCAGCTGTCATTCGAAACGCTCCTGAGTGCCGTGGATTTATGGGACTGCCGTTCACTGTATATTACAAAAATGGCAAACTGGTAAAAGCTACCAGCAGCATTCAGTCCATGGATCAGGTTACTGCTATTCTTAACGAACAGTTTGGCGAGCCGAAATAAAACACACAAAGCTGACCTGCTGTCAGACGGAAGTTGCAGCGGGTTCAGCTTTCTTCCGGTTAAACCGGAAAACACTTTAAGATTGGAATCAGATGAAAGAAGATACCATTTATGATGTCATTATTCTGGGGGCAGGAGCTGCCGGTTTAGCTGCCGGAATTTATACATCACGGGCTAAACTCAGTACGCTTATTCTTAATGAGGGTACACCCGGTGGGCAATTGGTACTGACACACGAAATTGCCAACTATCCCGGAGTTGAATCCACCAGCGGATATCAACTGGGAAATATTATGAAGAAGCAGGCCAAATCGTTTGGCTGCAAAATAAAATCGAATCTGCACATCACCGCAGTCGATCTGAAGAGCGAAACCAAAACCGTTGAGGTCAACGGAAAAGATACATACGCTGCCCATACAGTCATTCTGGCACCGGGGGGGCGTCCACGCATGCTGAATGTTCCGGGTGAAGAAGAATTTAAGGGAAAAGGTATTTCCTACTGTGCTACTTGCGATGGCGACTTCTTCCAGGATAAGGAAATTATTGTAGTTGGCGGTGGTAACTCCGCGCTGGAAGAAGCCGTTTCGCTGACGAAATATGCATCGAAAGTGACCATCGTCCACCAGTTCGATCATTTTCAGGGATTTGAACACGCCATCCGTGACGCCCGCGAAAATGAAAAAATTGAGTTCGAGATGGAATCCATGATTCAGGAGTTCATCGGAAGCGAAAACCTCGAAGCAGCCAGGGTGAAGAATATGCGGACAGGCGAGGAGAAGATTATCAATGTAGAGGGAACGTTTATTTTCATCGGTTACGTTCCGAATACCGCTTTCTTTAAGGATGTGGTTGAGCTGAATGAATACGGCGAACTTTTGACGGACGGCCGTATGAAAACTAATATTCCCGGAGTGTATGGTGCCGGCGATAGTATTAAAAAACCCTACCGTCAGGTAACAACAGCCGTTGCCGACGGCACAATAGCAGCTCTCTCTGCTGCAGAATATGTCAACGAAATAAAGCGAAAGCAGAAAGATTTATCGGAAGCTTAAGCTTGAAAAAAACAAACCCGTATACTTTTATTGGGCATAAGTCGACCCAATAGTATACGGGTAATTTTTTATTATTTCTCCAGTTTTTCGGCTGCTGCCTGATCCAAAAACCAGTATAATTCCCCTGCCGGGTGAATGTGGTAAGCAGGCAGTAAGCGACCTTTATTCGGGTCGGAAAATATTTCCTGCAAACGTTCTGCCTTGTTTTCTCCTGTAACCAGGAAGGCAGTCTTCTCTGCGCTGTTCAGCACTTTTCCCGTTAAGGTTATTCTTTTTTGTCCCGAAGAAGGATGTGTGGCCACTTCGCAAACATCGAGCGAGTGGAGCAGTTCCATTTGATTCGGGAAGATGGAGGCGGTGTGCCCATCATCACCCATACCCAGAATAATCAAATCAAAAGCCGGCCAGGTTTCCTTTTCCGGAACCAGCATTTCAATTTCGTCACCATACCGAACCGATTCAGTTGGCGGATCTTCTTCGCCATGAACCCGGTGAATATTGCCTTCCGGGATATCAATTTTGGAAAGCAACAGTTCATTGGTCATTTTGTAGTTGCTTTCGTCATCATCGGCCGGAACCATCCGTTCATCGCCCCACCAAAAATGTACTTTATTCCATTCGATGGTATTTTTGCAGTTTTCGGCTAAATGTTTGAATAGCAGCTTAGGCGTGCTTCCGCCCGAAAGGGCAATGTGAAAAAACGGACTTCTACTTTCTTTAATCCACTGCGCCAGATGTTTCGCAAACGCCTCAGTCACGCTGGCTGCATTGTCGTATATTTTTAATTCAGGTTCCATCAATCCTGTTTGTTTTCATTTACAATTCGCAATATGTTCCGTCGTCGGAAAGATTTTTACATGGATAACGCCAGGTATCTTCACCTTCAATCAAAGCGTCAGCCTCCTGTGGTCCCCACGAACCGGCGGGATATCCATAAATCGGAAGTGACGGATTTTCTTCCCATGCATCCAGGATCGGCTGAACAAAACTCCAGGCTGCTTCTACTGCATCGCCGCGCAGGTAAAGCGTTTGGTCACCCATCATACAGTCGAGAAGAAGACGTTCGTACGCTGTTGGTAACCCGACATCCGATAAATCACTGTAATGGAAATCCATGTTTACCGGTTGTACCCGGAAACCGGCTCCCGGTTCCTTCAAACCAAATTTGAGCAGAATTCCTTCATCCGGTTGGATGCGAATGATTAGCTGGTTGGTGACATGCGCTGTGACACCGTCTTCCTGGAAAAGGTGATGTGGAGTCGGACGGAATTTAATGACCACCTCCGTTACACGAGTTGGTAATTTTTTCCCGGTACGAATATAAAAAGGAACGCCGGCCCAGCGCCAGTTATCAATGTAAAATTTCATGGCCAAAAAAGTTTCAGTCCGCGATTCCGGATCTACACCTTTTTCACTACGGTAACCATTGACCAACTCATTTTTGATATGCGATTCAATGTACTGACCGCGAATAACATTGCTGCTGATTTCCTCCGGTTTGAGTGGCCTGAGTGATTGGAATACCTTTAATGTTTCGTTACGGATCGCATCTGCTTCGGCAACAACCGGAGGTTCCATTCCAACCATCCCAACAAGCTGAAGCAGGTGGTTCTGTACCATGTCGCGCATTGCTCCGGATTGGTCGTAGTAGCCACCACGGCCTTCTACACCGAGGCTTTCAGCCGAGGAAATTTCCACACGTTCAATGAAATTCCTGTTCCAAATCGGCTCAAAAATTCCGTTAGAGAATCGGGCAACAAGCATATTCTGCACGGTTTCTTTGCCCAAATAGTGATCGATACGGTAAATCTGCTTCTCGTCGAAATAGTCGAGCAGTTCTTTGTTCAGTTTTTGCGCGGTTTCCAGGTTATTCCCGAAAGGTTTTTCCACAATCAACCGGGTATAGCCATCGTCCTGTTTGTTTAGTCCGACCGACGCCAGGTTTGCCGGGATAATTCCGTACAATTTGGGTGGGGTGGAGAGGTAGAAAATGTAATTGCCGGGAATATCCAGCTTCTCTTTCAACTCCTCTAGCCTGTCTTTCAGTTTGCCATATTCATCGGCATTTGCAGTTCCCAGAGGTTGGTAGTACAGTTTGTCGAGGAATTCATCACACTTACATTTATTGTCTTCTTGCGGAAGAAAATCGGTGACACTTTTGCGGAACTCTTCATCTGTCATTTCGGTGCGGCTGGCGCCCAGAATAGCAAACTTCTCGGGTAACCTCTTTTCGTGGTGTAATTTACAGATAGCCGGGATCAGTTTCCTTTTGGTTAAATCGCCTGATGCGCCGAATATGACTAGAATATGTGATTCGGGTGTATTCATTGCTTATATCGTTTTTCGAATGCTAAATTTACTCACCTATATAAAACAAATCCCCCACTATTTGTTTAGTCGGGAAGGATAAGCTTCTGTTAAAAGTAGTGAAACTCGATGTTCCAAACCGAAATTGAGGCATGCTATTTTACATCAAACCGTTAAGCCTTAGAATCTCAGATACGATTAGCAGGAAATCTGTTGCGGTTACGGTGTGGGTTATTCATAAAGGCCCCAAACCATCAGGTTATCTTCAACGAAACGATAGTTGAGGTCGATGTGATCGGTGCCGAAAAGTCCCTTGAATAGTCCGGAGAACGATCCGTTTGAGCCAGTCATTTCGAAAGCGGGAATTTGAATTTGCGTTGAAAATTCAACTCCCTGATGAGGAATCATTTTGAAGATGGCTTCTTTTGCGCACCAATGCATAAACAACTTGATGTTTGAATAGCCGTCATTGGTCAGGCAGTTTTGCAGCTCTTCGGCTGAAAGAAAACGGGGCGCAACTTTATCGATGGAACGTGATACGTTTTCAATATCGATGCCGGTTTGCATTTCCTTGTGCAGCAGAACGGCAGCGTATTCCGTCGAATGCGAAATGCTGATATGGTAGGGCGCATTTTCCAATACCGGTCTACCATCCATGAGGTGGCGGATTTCGAATGGTTCGTCGAGCATCTGTTGCAACAGTGCCCGGGTGGCCAGCCATTCACGTTGCCTGCGAATATTTGTGAAGGTCTTGAATTCTTTTTCTTCTGCAGGCGTCAGGGAAACTATTTGCCTTAATTCTTCAGGCCTTTCGGTTATCTCCCATAATCCCAGAAGGGAATCATCTACGTTTTCAGTGGTAAAAAGAGGCATTATTTAACGTCTTTCCATTCAGTTGATTCGACCAGTTGAAGAACATCCTGTTCCAGAAAATTAATGACAGGTTGTAAGCTGTCAATATTAGGAATTTCGCGAATATACAGTGCTCCGCGAATGAAGTGACGTGTGCTGTCAGTCAGGTAAAATTGCATGGGCGAGGCAACATTCCCTTTGATGTTGTAGAGTGTTCCATAAACCTTTTTCGCCCGGTTAACGTATATTTTCTCATCGATGGCACTGGCTTTCTGAGCATGTTTGTATGCCAGCATCCGTGATTCTTCGGTGTATTTTGCCAGATTATTGTGTATCGCTTTGTAACTGATGTGTATTGAAGCTTTATTGGACGGTACATCAATGTTAATCCAATATCGCTTTGCCTGGTAGTCAGAGTCTTTTGATACACTGGAATAGTTGGGGATTTTAAAGGTATAAGGCAGATTCTTATTCATTTGATGGTAAGCCTTCTGTGGGAATGCAATGCGAAAATAGCCCCTTGGTTTTGGGGTATAATCATGTTTGCATGAAATCATACTTACCGTTATCACTATAAGGATAATGGCGATTGGCAATTGCATCCGGTGAATCCTTCTTCCCATATCAAATATTTTCTCCCTTCTCATTATCACGTGTATCGAATACCCGAATCCTTTTGATTCGACGCGCATCTGATTCTTCAATCTGGAAAAGAAAATCGTCGCACTCAATTTTCTCGTTTTTAGCCGGGATTTCTCCCTGGAGCTCCAGTATTAATCCGGCAAGTGTATCGGCGTCGCCCTTCTTGTCATCGAAAATATTATCCGGGACATCAAATACTTTGTAAAAGTCATTGAGCATTGTTTTTCCATCGAACAGATATTCGTTTTCGCCAATGCGGGTATAATATTCTTCTTCTTCGTCGAATTCGTCGGCAATATCACCGACAATCTCTTCCAGGACATCCTCCAACGTTACCAGCCCGGAGGTTCCTCCATATTCATCGACTACAATGGCCATGTGGACTTTGTTTTTCTGGAACTCTTCCAACAGTTCGTCAATCTTTTTCGATTCAGGAACATAGAAAGGCGGTCGAAGCAGCGATTGCCACCGGAATGTATTGCCTTTTGGGAGATGAGCCAGCAAATCCTTGATATATAGTATGCCACGAATGTTGTCGAAAGTTTCGGAATAAACCGGAATTCGGCTGTATCCCGATTCACTGATCAACCGCAGTACTTCGGTGTAATCGTCGCGTATATTAAGAGTTACCAAATCGACACGGGAACGCATAATATCGGTCACGCTCTTGTTCCCAAATTTGACAATCCCTTCCAGAATCTCCTTATCCTCGGTAAACTCCATTTCATCGGTTAGCTCAAGCGCTTTCGATATTTCGTCGATGGAAAGATATTTTCGGTGCTTTGTAGCCCGTTTGTTGACAAACGCGGTCGACGAAATTAGAATATGGTTCAGTGGACGGGTTATTTTTTCGAGTCCGTTCAACATGGGAGCCATTCGTATGGCAAACGAACGCGGATATTGCGTTGCGTATACCTTTGGAATAATTTCACCAAACAGAAGCAATAAAAAGGTAATGACAACTGCCTGAAATATAAATCCCAGCGTGGGAACTGCCGAAAAATCAATCAGCATATTGGTGATGTGAGCCGATAGAATAACAATTCCAATATTGACAAAATTATTCCCAACCAGGATTGTGGCTAGCAGTTGCTCAGGGATGGTAAGCAGTCGGAGAACAAGGGCATTGGAACGGCCCTTGTTCTCTTCCAGCTCGTGTTTATCTTTTGGGCCCAAAGAGAAAAATGCAACTTCGGATCCTGAAATTAATGCAGAAATAATTAGTAAAATTACCAGCACGAAGAGCCCAATCAACGTCTCGATCGTAAACGGATAAAATTGAATATCTCCAAAATGGGCTCCCGCCGGAGGAACTATGTCTGTTTCCAAACTATAAAAGTTTTAGTATCAAAATGGTAAATCGTCTTCTTCAGCATCACCCGGAGAACTATCGAGTGGGCCATTGTTGCCACTTGGCTCATTTACGGTAGCCGAAGAGCGATCGGGTGCTGAGTCGTTTTGGAAATCATCCTTGCGGCCCAGCATTTGCAGCGCGTCGGCATAAATCTCCGTCATGTATCTTTTCGTTCCGTCTTGCGCATCGTAGGAACGTGTACGAATCTTTCCTTCAATGTACAGCTGTTTCCCTTTCTGAATGTACTTTTCGCATACCTCGGCAAGACCGCGCCATGCGACAATATTGTGCCACTCAGTTGTTGTTACTCTCTCACCGTTTTTGTTGGTGTAGGTTTCAGAGGTGGCCAATGGAAAATTGGCAACGGATACATTGTTGTCCAGATGCCTGATTTCGGGATCTTTCCCGACATTTCCGACTAAGATAACTTTGTTGATAGACATATTAAAAGCAATTTTAATGAATAAAATTAAATTTACGAAAACCGATTAATTTTTAAAAATCGATTCTCCACCTCTGTTTACTAAAATTCTTACTATGATTGAGTTATTTGAATCTTCTCAGTCAGGTAGTTTTCGATTAGTTTTGGTACGGCAAAATTAAAAATATCTTTCAAATAAACCGGTTTTGCCGGATGATGAACTTCGCCTTTTATCAATTGTATTTCATAAAAAAAGGCATGTATCTTCCGATGACTTAGCAAATGAATGATTTCGTTGGAAACTGAACGTACCTCGACTTGCGCATTGTCAAAGATTGCCTGCCATTCCTTCGAGTGTAGAACCTGTTCGGGGAGTAGTACTTCGTATGATTCAATCAGCGGAAGCTGGTACATGTTTTTCCAAATATCCTGGTCATTTCTCTTTTCCAGCCAAAGCCGGTCTTCATGCCTGATGAACAGATAGTGCATGTAGCGGTCGAGAACTTTGGTCTTTTTTTCTTTTACAGGATAATTCTCTACGCTGTTATTAATATAGGCCTCGCACATATCTGAAAGTGGACAACCGGGACAATCTGGCTTGCCGGGAGTGCAAAGAGTTGCTCCGAAATCCATTATAGCCTGATTAAACGTCCCCGGGGCTTCTTTCGGAACCATTTCGGTTGCGAGTTGGGAAAAAAGTTTTTTCCCCTTGGTTGAATTGATTGGCGTATCGATGGCATAAAGCCGCGATAGCACACGCAACACATTTCCATCGACTGCGGCATGCGGCAGGTTGTACGCAATGGATGCAATGGCTCCTGCAGTATATTCACCAACGCCTTTTAATTGCAACAACTCTTTGTACGTGCCCGGAAACTTACCACCAAATTGTTCCATAACCTGTTTGGCTGCGGTAAGCATATTGCGGGCTCGGGAGTAATAGCCCAGTCCCTGCCAAAGTTTTAGTACATCATGTTCGTCGGCTGAAGCTAATTTAGAAACATCAGGATATTGTTCAATAAAACGATGGAAATAAGCTGTTCCCTGGCTAATTCGTGTTTGCTGGAGAATGATTTCAGATACCCAAATTGTATACGGATCACGGGTTTCGCGCCATGGAAGTTCACGCCCTTCGTATTTATACCAGTCAATCAGATGTTTGGCGAAAATGTTCATATATTGTTAAATAAGCTAAATTTTAGTTCTACGGGACAAAAATAATTGATTTGTATTTCTTTAATCATACGAAAAAGTCTATCTTTGTTCACCAAAATTTTAAGAAAGAAGTGTATAATTAAATTAATAGCAATGACAAAGGCAGATATCGTAAACGAGATTTCGAAGAACACTGGTATCGAAAAAGTTACTGTACAGAAAACTGTTGAAGCATTCATGGAAACCGTTTCCGGTTCATTGGTTGATGGAAAAAATGTTTATTTGCGAGGCTTCGGTAGCTTTATCGTTAAAAAGCGCGCTGAGAAAACTGCCCGCAACATCTCAAAGAATACCACGATTATTATTCCTGAACACTTCATCCCGGCTTTCAAACCTGCTAAGTCGTTCGTGAATAAGGTTAAGAATAACGTAAAATAATTTTAAAGCCTGAAATTATGCCGAGCGGTAAAAAAAGAAAAAGACATAAGATGGCGACCCACAAGCGGAAAAAACGCTTGCGGAAGAATCGTCATAAGAAGAAGAAGTAAGTAAGCTTTCGATAATGGCTTAACTATCGGTAAACCTAAAGTGCAAAAGCGCTTTAGGTTTATTGTGTTTAAGCTGAAGTTGAATTTATTTTTCGTAAAATGAGTAAAGGCCGTGAGTAATGAACTAATTATTGATGTATCACCCTCACACGTAGAAATTGCCTTACTCGAAAACAAAAGACTGGTTGAACTCAATAGGGAGGACAGCAATGCCAAGTTCGCGGTAGGAGACATCTACCTCGGGAAAGTCAAAAAGATTATGCCCGGCTTGAATGCTGCCTTTGTTGATGTAGGCTATGAAAAAGATGCGTTCCTTCATTATTTGGATCTGGGACCGCAATTCCAGACACTGAACAAATTCCTGAAGCTTGCAGGTTCGAAGAAAAGCAAGTTTGTGCCCGTTTCCAAAATCCAATCGGATCCGGACATTAACAAAGAGGGAAAAATAACCGAGGTGGTAAAACAAGGCCAGAGTATTCTGGTTCAAATTGCCAAAGAGCCCATCTCTACCAAAGGCCCCCGGTTAACCTCTGAAATTTCTGTCGCTGGCCGTAATATGGTGTTAATGCCATTCAGCGATAAAGTTTCTGTTTCGCAGAAAATTAAATCGACCGAAGAGAAAAATCGGCTGAAAAAATTAATTCAAAGCATTCGCCCCAAACGGTATGGGGTAATCATTCGAACAGCTGCTGAAGGAAAACGTGTTGCAGAATTGGATCAGGAACTGAAACGACTGGTGGCAAAATTTGAAAATGCCATGGCTAAATTAGGCCGGCATACTGCTCCGTCGCTTGTTCTGGGCGAACTCGACCGTACTATTGCGATGATTCGTGATGTGTACACGCCAGACTTTGGTGCTATCATGATCAATGATCAGGAAGCTGCCATTGAAATAAAAGATTATCTGGGCACCATTGCACCGGAAAAGAAAAAGATTTTAAAATATTACAGCGGTCGGGCTCCAATTTTCGAACACTTTGGAATTGACAAACAGATTAAAGCATCTTTTGGTAAAACCGTCTCGTTTAAGAGCGGTGCCTACCTGATTATCGAGCATACCGAAGCATTCCATGTTATTGATGTTAATAGCGGGAATCGGTCAAAAAGCGGAAATCAGGAAACAAATGCCCTGGAGGTTAACCTGGCTGCAGCTGATGAGATTGCTAGACAACTCAGGTTGCGCGATATGGGTGGCATTATCGTGATCGATTTTATCGATATGCACGGTAATGAAAACCGTCAGAAAGTTTTCGATAAGATGAAGGAGGCGATGGGTGCCGACAGAACAAAGCACAACATCCTTCCTCTGAGCAAATTCTGTCTGATGCAGATCACCAGACAGAGGGTGCGGCCCGAAATGAATATTGATACGACTGAGGTGTGTCCGGTATGTAAAGGGACCGGAAAAGTAACACCAACCGTTCTGTTTACAGAAGAAATCGAACAGCGGGTCAAATTCATTTTCGGTGAGCTGGCAAAGAAAAGATTGACAATTCAGTTGCATCCATTTGTAGCTGCCTATTTGAAGAAGGGATTTCCTTCGCGAAGGCTCCGATGGATGCTTGAATTCCGAAAGCGGGTCACCGTCGACGAGGTCGGCTCGCTTAATTTCCTTGAATCGAAATATTTCGATGAAAACAGAGAGGAAATCGTATTCTAAAAAGTTTTAAGAATCGCCCGGTCATTAGTCACATGATCGGGCGGTTTTTTTTTATATTTTTGAACTTATTCAAGAATTTAAATACGTTAATAATCGAAACGTGACCCGATGAAAAGATATATCCTGTTTACATTATTCCTGGTGTTGGGCTCATTGCCTGCTTTTTCTCAGATTCTCGAGCCGGTAAAATGGACTTTTGAGCAAAAACAGGTGTCCGACAGTGTATACGATCTGACATTCAAGGCGTCAATCGACCAGGGATGGCACCTCTATTCTACTGACCTTCCATCAGGTGGTCCGGTAAAAACCTCCATCAATATTAAACCAGGCGACGGTTTCGAGTTGGATGGAAAACTGGATGCCAAAAGTTCCATGATCAAAAAGTTTGATCAGACTTTCCAGATGGAACTGGAGTATTATGCACATGAAGCAGTGTTTGTGCAACGTGTGAAACTTTTAACCAATAAGCCTTTGGAAATAAAAGGCTCGGTTGAGTTTATGAGTTGTAACGATGAAACCTGCCTGCCACCTACCGAGAAGGATTTCTCTTTTTCATTTAACGGAGGAGGAAAAGAGGCAGTAGCCGCGCCCGCTGCTGAGAAAACAACACCTGTTGAACCGATAGACCCCGTTGGAACTAAGCATCACGGCTTGGGATGGTTTTTCCTGTTCAGTTTTCTGGCCGGATTGGCTGCGATTCTGACTCCCTGTGTTTTCCCGATGATTCCGATGACGGTGTCGTTCTTTATGCACAGCAGCGAATCAAAGGTAAAAGCGAAAATGCAGGCGTTGGTCTATGGTCTGTCTATTATTTTGATATACACCTTGATTGGAACGATTGTGGCGGTGACCTTGGGGCCTGGTTTTGCTAACTGGCTTAGCACTCACTGGTTGCCGAATACCCTATTCTTTATCATTTTCCTTGTGTTTGCCTTCTCATTCTTTGGCGCATTCGAAATTGTGTTACCCAGTAGTTGGGTGAACAGGAGCGATCGCAAAGCGGATAAAGGTGGGTTTGGAGGAGCATTCTTTATGGCTTTGACGCTGGTGTTGGTATCGTTCTCTTGTACGGGACCGATTGTCGGAGCTATTTTGGTTGAATCGGCAGGGGGGATGATTCTGAAACCGGTGATTGGTATGTTTGGCTTTGCTATGGCATTTGCCTTGCCATTTACATTGTTTGCTTTCTTCCCGCAGTGGCTGAGCAATCTGCCCAAGTCGGGTGGTTGGCTGAATTCAGTAAAAGTGGTTCTTGGATTCCTGGAGCTTGCCCTCGGATTAAAATTTCTGAGTATTGCCGACCAAACTTATCATTGGGGAATACTCGACAGGGAAGTTTACCTGGCTTTCTGGATTGTCATATTTGCCCTCTTAGGTTTCTACCTCTTGGGAAAACTCAAATTTGCTCATGACAGTGACGTACCTCATGTAACTGTACCCCGATTAATACTCTCGATAATAACATTTTCATTCGTTGTTTATCTGATTCCCGGTATGTTTGGTGCTCCGCTGAAAGCGATTTCAGGATACCTGCCGCCTATGGCTACGCATGATTTTGATTTGCATAAAATTATTCGGGATGAAGTGAGACTTGTCAATAATACCAGTGGTACATACGATTTTAAGAAAGGAGAATCTGAGCTTTGTGAAAAACCTAAATATTCCGACTTTCTGGAGTTACCTCATGGATTGCAGGGATATTTTGATTACGACCAGGGAATGGCTTGTGCGAAAGAACAACACAAGCCAGTATTCATCGATTTCACCGGTCACGGTTGTGTGAACTGTCGTGAAATGGAAGCGAATGTTTGGTCCGATCCCCGGGTGTTGGAGCGTTTGGAAAATGACTATGTGATTATCGCCCTGTATGTGGATGATAAGACCAAGTTGCCGGAAGGGGATTGGGTGAAGTCAACCTATGACGGGAAGATTAAGAAAACATTGGGAAAGAAATATGCTGATTTCCAGATTTCCCGGTTTGGCGTGAATGCACAGCCTTATTACGTGTTACTCGATAACAATGGGAAGATGCTCACTCAGCCAACTGCAAGAGATTTGAATCCCGATCACTTTGTCGATTTCCTGGATAAGGGATTAGCGGAGTATAAGAAACGAAATGAAGAATAACACAATAGGATGAACCCTCCGAAAACCGGAGGGTTTTTCTTTTTTTAGAAGTGTTTTATTATAACTTTACTGAGTTTGATAAAATGCAAATGATATGAAAAGTCCGAAAATTATTTTCTGGAACGTTGATACGCAGGTCGATTTCATGGAGCCTGATGGAAAACTTTACGTTCAGGGGGCAGAGGAGATTCGGCCGATTCTTGGAAAAATTACCCGTTTTGCCAGTGATAACAACATCCGGGTAGTGAACACGGCTGATTATCATTTGGTCAATTCGGCCGAGCTTTCAAACTCTCCGGATTTTGTCAATACTTTTCCTCCACACTGCATGGCCGAAACGAAGGGAGCCATGTATATTTCCGAAACCGATCCGGAACGACCTCTTATTATTGACTGGAATCAGGAGTTGATGCTGGATTCCCGCTTAGATAACCCCGAGCGTTTCAGGAACGTGCTTATCCGAAAAGATGCTTTTGATGTATTTGCCGGAAATCCATATACAGAGAGAGTGCTCGATATTATCCAACCCGATCGGATATTTGTGTATGGCGTAACCACCAATGTGTGTGTTGATCAGGCCGTGACGGGTTTAGCGGAAAGAGGAAAGGAAGTTTTTGTATTTTCTGATGCCATAAAAGAACTGCCGAATATTCCCTTGCCATTTGAAAAATGGAAGACGCTGGGAGTGATGATGATTCCTTTCAACGATGTTGAAAAGTATATGGGATAGATTGCTTAGTCTTTAATGAACAAAACATAAAAAAGGATTGCAAGTTTTGCAATCCTTTTTAGTTTCATTTTTTTCAGGAAACCGGATATTCATCCGAGATGTCGGTCAGAACTTCAAAACCGGTTTCGGTTACCAGTATCGTGTGTTCAAATTGTGCCGAAAGCTGCTCGTCAATGGTACGGGCGGTCCATCCGTCATGCTTGTCGAGTTTTACACGCGGACGTCCTTCATTAATCATGGGCTCGATGGTAAACGTCATTCCCGGGCGCATTTTAGGACCGCTGTTCTTTCTCGATGAGTGGTCAACCTGTGGGTCTTCATGAAATTCCACGCCCACACCGTGTCCACAGAATTCGTAAACCACACTAAAGCCTTGTGATGTGGCGTACCGTGAAATGACATAGCCGATATTTCCCAGGTAATTTCCGGGACGAACCTGCTGAATGGCCAAATCGAGGCAATGCTTGGTTACTTCAATAAGCTTTTGTGCTTTCTCACTTACTTCACCTACAGTGAACATTCTACTGGTGTCACCATAGTAGCCATCGAGTATTGTCGTTACATCGATATTCAGAATGTCTCCGTTTTTCAAGGTAATATCAGGTGATGGAATGCCGTGGCAAACCACTTCATTCAGTGAAATGCAACTTGATTTCGGGTAACCGTTATAATTTAAAGTGGCGGGAATAGCGCCGTGGTCAAGAATAAACTGATGAATCAGGTTGTCGAGGTGTTCTGTTGTAACCCCTTCTTTAACATGTGGTTCAATAAATTTCAGCGTTTCCGCTGCCAGTTTAGAGCTTTTGCGTATGCCGTCAATTTGTTCCTGGGTTTTTATGCGAATGCTCATATTAAATTATGTTCGATAAGTTTGCGCAAAATTGAATAAATTCATAATCAATTCAAAATAACAGAAGCTACCTGTCTTTTGTTTCGAATAATATTTTGAAAAGAAAATAAGGGGAGTTACGATTGCATCCAGCGCTTAATTTGCTCGATTTTCTCCGGAAGGGGCATGTATCCGTCAAGCCAATGAATCTGAAAGCCTTCTCGCTCCATTTTCCGGAACCAGGTCATTTGTCTTTTGGAAAACTGATGGATGGCTGTGTTCAGGCTTTGAAACATTTCATCATACGAGATCTCGCCGGTCACATACATTGTCAGGTATTTGTACTCCAGTCCGTAGTATGTTAGTGATTCGGGCGAAAGCCCGCTGGCCAGTAGTTTTTCCACCTCTTCAATCATTCCATTTTGCAACCGGTCTTTTAGTCGTTGCGTAATGCGGCGACGCCGGGAATCCCGGTCAAACTTTACGCCCACAATCAGACTATTGATTTCGGGGAAGGATAAGTCGATTTCGGGATGCTTTTGGTAATATTCTTCAATTTCTATAGCACGGACTGCTCGCTTCTTGTTTTCTATATCGCTGGTGTTGTGCAGCTCTTTGTATCCGGAAAGAATTTTGGTCAGCTCTTCCAGCGACATCTCCTGAAGTTCTTTCCGGCGAATTTCATTCACCGGAACCTGAATTAATTTGTAGCCTTTCAGTATGGCCTCGATGTATAAACCTGTTCCTCCGCATAGTACCGGAAACTTCCCGCGTTTTTGCAGTTTGTCAAAAACGTTCAGAAAGTCGCGCTGATATTCGAATACGTTGTACTGGTAGCCGGCATTGGCGATATCAATCAGGTGGTAAGGCACTAATGTTCCATCAATGATGTAATCGGAAAGATCCTTCCCTGTACCGATATCCATTCCCCTGTAAACCTGCCGGGAATCGGCTGAGATAATTTCTCCTCCGATGGATTTGGCCAGATGAGCTGCAATAGCTGTTTTCCCTGATGCCGTTGCGCCGAGAATAGTTACCATATTGTATCTTAATGCTGCCATTGTATTCCGGAAGGTTCCGATTTATTGATGAAATATTTTGAGAATGTCAAAATAAGTTATTTTTGTAGAATTAAAGGAAGGATTAATGGATTTTAAAAAACTGGCTTCCGGAATTTATGAGCGCAGTAAGGCGTTAATTCTGCAACCGAAGGAAGAATGGAAGGTTATCGAAGAAGAGAATGTTACCATGAATTTGGTTGTTCGGAATTTTCTTTTGCCATTGTTGTTGGTCGCAACATTGGCTTCATTGCTTGGGCGTATTATTCAAAAAGTCAATATCGGACTGGATGGAAATTTGTTGATGGCAGATGGGTTGCGTGAGTTCTTTGGCTTTCTACTTTCGGTATATGCCAGTACGTATTTGGTCAACGAGTTGGTCAAAAGTTTTGGCGGGGAAAAGAATCTGAGGCGTTCGGCTAACCTGGTGATTTATTCGACGGTACCGTCATTGGTGGTATCGATGGTTACCGGCCTGATTCCTGCTTTGTATCCGTTGGGTGTACTGGGATTGTATTCCTTTTACCTGTTTTATGTCGGGATACCTGTATTATTCGATGTGCCGGAACAGAAACACGTGGGATTTTTTCTCACGTCGGCATTATTAATGATTATTGTTTTTGCCTTCATCCGCTATTTTCTGACTACCTTCCTGATGGCATTTGCCTGAAACATCAGGCATTGATTTTGCAATTTACTATCAAAGGAAAACGATGGCATTACAACAAAAAATAAATATTAAGAACCGTAGGGCGAGTTTTGAGTACGAGTTTATCGATAAATTCGTGACCGGGCTGGTTTTATTGGGCACCGAAATTAAGTCGATACGACTGGGGAAAGCGGGTTTGTCTGATGCTTACTGTTATTTTATGAAAGGAGAGTTGTATGTGAAGAACTTACATATTGCTGAATATGCTTACGGTACGCATTATAATCACGAAACGCGACGCGAACGGAAGCTGTTATTGAATAAGAAGGAATTGCGTAAGCTGGAACGGAAGACAAAAGAATCGGGATTAACGATTATTCCCACCAGGCTGTTTATTAACGACCGGGGGTTGGCCAAACTGGAAATTGCGTTGGCCAAAGGAAAGAAACAGCACGATAAGCGAGAGACGCTGAAAAAGAAAGATGCCAAACGGGAAATGGACCGTATGCGGAAAGTGTAAAATCTGATTTTATCGATATTAATCCCTGAAGGTTATTCCCTCCAGGGATTTTTTAGTTGGTTTAATTCGGTAGAGCCAATTCAATATTGTCCGGAGCGATCAGCGGTTCGCCTTTGTAACGAAGCAATAGTTGGGCAACGGCAAGCGTGTCTTTTTCACAGTAACGGGCGATTCGTTCCAGATCTCCTTGTTCATAATAAACCTCAGCTACCTGACTTCCGTCGATGTCGTCTTTCGGCGTGGGAATATCGAAAACGGCGCATAACAGGTTCAGTGAAGTGTAATGCTTATAATCGCCAAACTTCCACAGCTGCATGGTGTCAATTAACGTGTCCCTTATTTCCCAGGGCTTGGCACCGGCGATATCGAGTATCTTAGGAAGTTTCAGACCATGAATTAACATGCGACGCGCTATCCACGGAAAATCAAATTCCTGCCCATTGTGTGCACAAAGTTTATGTGCCGGATTGGAAGTGAATTTATCCAGCATATCGGCAAAATCAACCAGCAATTGTTTTTCGTCGTCGCCATAAAAAGATTTTACCCGGTAAACCCGTTGTTTGGCCTTCCGGTAAATGGTTCCGGCTGAAATGCAGATGATCTTTCCGAATTCAGCATAGATACCGGCACGTTGAAATAAACTTTCCGGTGTATCTTCTTCGGAGCCAATGTTGCCTGCCTTTTTGGCCCATTGTTCCTGCAGGCGCTCGGGCATTTCCTCCAGCGATTTGGTCAGTGGAACCGTTTCGATGTCGAGGTAAAGTACGTGTTCAGGTTTGAGGTGTTCGAGCATGGTTGGACGGTTTTAGGCGTTATCGTTCAGGTGTTTCTCAATGAACTGGGTAATAATGTCGATGGCGACTGTGTTTTGTCCGCCCTGTGGGACAATAATATCAGCGTAACGTTTTGTGGGCTCGATGAATTGTAGGTGACTTGGTCGTACGGTTTTCTCATAACGTTCAAGCACTTGAGCTACATTTCGCCCACGTTCGATGATGTCGCGCTGGATGACACGGGAAAGTCGTAAATCCGCTTCGCAATCCACAAATATCCGGATATTCATCAAGTCGCGCAGCTCTTTAGGGGCCAGACAGAGAATTCCTTCCACAATGACTACTTTTTTCGGACTCACCGGAATGGTTTCTTCGGCACGTGTACACGTGAGGTAGGAATAAATGGGCTGCTTTACCGTGCTTCCTTTTCGCAACTGGCGAATATGCTCGGCGAGCAACTCAAACTCGATGGCATCGGGGTGGTCAAAGTTAATTTTCTGTCGTTCTTCCAACGGAATGTCACTATTGTCGCGGTAGTAAGCATCCTGTGCCAGAACTTCCACATCGCCTTCCGGAAGACGTTCAATAATCTTTTTTACGACGGTTGTTTTCCCCGATCCGGTTCCCCCGGCAATTCCAATAACAAGCATGTTTGCGTTTTAATAGTTGAGTGTATTGCATCAATCAGCCCTTTGCCTGATCTAACCAAATATATCAATCTTCGTTAAATCTGAAGGATCATTTACGCTGCCTTTTGAAAAAAAGTGGCTGTAAAATTATAAAGTATTAATTTCGCAAAAGAAATTTGGAACAACAATAAAAAACCATTGCTGTTATGATTAACCATACCGTGCTGTTTAAATTCAAAGATTTTGATTCGGATTCAGCTAAAAAAGAGGCAATTGAAAGATTGACAGCCGTTCTTCTTAATTTAAAAAATGAAATTTCAGAGTTGAAACATATCGAAGTGAATCCGCACTATACGCTGGATGCACCATCATTCGATATTTGCCTGATTACTCATTTTGAAAGTATTGCCGACCTGGACGTTTATCGCGTTCATCCGGAGCATCTGAAAGTTATTGATCTGGTGAAAGAGCTGACTACCGAACGAGCCGCCGTTGATTTCAACTTCTGATTTTTTCCCGTTAGGGAGATAGACTCATTTCGAGTTTGAATTCCGTATAGAAATAAACTGAATAGTTAACATCCAAAAGCGTAAGACGTGCAGGAATTGTATCCTTTTAAGTTTAAGCCGATTAATAAAGATAAGATTTGGGGTGGACAGAAGTTGAAGAAACTTCTGAACAAAGAATTTTCACCGTTGCCAAATTGTGGGGAATCATGGGAAATATCCGGAGTACAGGATGAAATTTCTGTAGTAGCCAATGGATTCCTTGAGGGGAATAATCTGGAAGAGCTCATCGAAATTTACATGGGCGAACTGGTTGGCGAAAAAGTGTACGAGAAGTTCGGAGTGGAGTTTCCGCTGCTCATTAAGTTTATCGACGCCAATGACGATCTTTCCATCCAGGTACACCCCGATGACGAAATGTCGAAAGAACGGCACAATGCTTTCGGGAAGACCGAAATGTGGTATGTGCTTCAGGCTGATGAGGGCTCTGAACTGATTGCCGGATTTAATCAGGAGGTCGACCAGAAGAAGTACCTGGAACACCTGGAAAAAAATACCCTGATGGAAATCCTCAATACCGAAAAGGTGAAAGCGGGTGATGTTTTCTTCATGCCGGCCGGAAGGGTTCACGCGATAGGAAAAGGGATTGTGGTGGCTGAGATTCAGCAAACATCCGATGTGACTTATCGCATTTACGATTATAACCGGAAGGACGATAAGGGAAATACCCGCGAACTTCATACGGATCTGGCACTGGATGCGATTGATTACACTTTCGAGAAAGAGTACCGGACACATTATCATACGCACAAGAATCAGTCCTCTGAATTGGTGAGTTGTCCGTATTTTACCACCAATATGATTGAGTTGACACATTCGATTGAGAAGGATTACAACGACCTCGATTCCTTCATCATTTATATGTGCCTCGAAGGAAATTATGCCATCAGCTGGGGTGAAGACAAGGCGATGGAAGTTTCGAAAGGAGAAACCATTCTGGTCCCGGCCTCAATAGAGAATTTCATCCTGGTGCCCAAGGACGGGCAGAAAGTGAAAATGCTGGAAGTTTTTGTTAAGTAAAATATGAAGAAGGGAAACAACGACAAACGTTTCCCTTCTGCTTTTATTAATCACGATTGACTTATGCAGATAAAAAGCGCCAAATTTGTTATTAGTAATACCGACCCGGCCAAATGCCCGAAAAGCGATCGGCCCGAATATGCATTTATTGGCCGTTCCAATGTGGGAAAGTCATCGCTGATAAACATGCTGACCCAGCATAAAAAGTTGGCCAAAACATCCTCGCAGCCAGGAAAGACGCAGCTGATTAATCATTTTGTGATTAACAACGAGTGGTACCTGGTCGACCTTCCCGGTTACGGTTACGCTAAAGTAATGCGCAACCAGCGCAATAAGTGGATGGGGTTTATCCGCGAGTACATGCTTTCGCGGAAAAATCTCTACTGTGTCATGGTGCTGATTGATGTACGGCTGGAGCCGCAGGAGCTCGACATGGATTTTATGAACTGGTTGGGAGTGAGCGGTATCCCGTTTGCTATGGTGTTTACTAAAGCTGACAAACTGGGAAAAACACAACTGGATAAAAACCTGGCGGCTTATCGTCGTGAAATGTTGAAAAGCTGGGAAGAATTGCCACCTCAATTTGTTACATCGGCTACATCAGAAGCCGGAAAGGACGAGATACTGGACTTTATTCAGCAGATTAACGAAGGCAACTACCAGTAAACAAAAAATCGACTTCGTCAGTAGTCCGCTTTGCTATATTTTTGATAAAAAGTGATTTTACCCATTTAGTAGTTGATGCATTATTGCTACATTTGCGCACCTGAACTACATGCAACTTCAAACTTGAAAATCAGAGGAAATGGCTGTAAATGCTCCCATCAAAATCTTTTCAGGAACCCAAACCCGTTACTTAGCAGAAAAAATATCCGAGAGTGCCGACGTGCATTTGGGCCGCTCGTCTTGTCCGGTATTTTCTGACGGTGAATTTGAACCGTGTTACGAAGAGACGATTCGCGGTTCGCACTGTTTCATCATTCAGTCCACCTTTCCGCCGGCTGATAATATTCTGGAACTGCTGTTGATGATTGACGCTGCCAAACGGGCATCGGCATACAAAATCATTGCAGTTATGCCTTATTTCGGATATGCTCGCCAGGACCGGAAAGACAAGCCCCGTGTTTCAATTGGTGCAAAGTTGATGGCCGATATGCTTTCAGCTGCAGGAATCGATCGATTGATTACCATGGACTTACACGCCGATCAGATTCAGGGATTTTTCGATGTGCCGGTTGATCATTTAACTGCATCAACGCTTTTTATTCCGCATATCCGGAAAATGAACCTGGAAAATCTGGTGGTGGCATCGCCGGATGTTGGGGGAACCAAGCGTGCTAACACTTATTCCAAATTGCTGGGAACTGATTTGGTGATTTGTCATAAATCACGCAGTCAGGCCAACGTGGTGGGTAATATGACCGTTATTGGTGATGTGAAAGGCAAAGATGTCGTTATTGTTGATGACATGATTGATACGGCCGGAACCATCGCCAAAGCCGCCAATCTGATGAAAGCTAAGGGAGCCAACAGCGTACGTGCCTTTGCAACTCATGCTGTTCTTTCAGGACCGGCATACGAACGCATTGACGAATCAGACCTGGACGAAATTTATTTTACCGATTCCATCCCGTTGAGGAAAAAGTCAGACAAAATTAAGATTATTTCGTGTTCCGGACTGATTGCCGACGTTATTCAGAAAGTTTACAAGAACGAATCCATTAGTACTTCGTTCATTTAATGATGATTGACTTATCAATCCGTTGAAATACTTTGCCGGAGAATATTCATGAAAATTCTTCTTGGGTGAAGTTTTCATCTGATTATTTGCTATATTTGCGCCCGATTTTGCAGCATACCTTTACTGGTGTGATGCGGATGCCTTCCTGTTAAAGGAGGGAGATCTGAGTAAGCACTTAAAAATTTAATTAATTTATTTACGATGAAAACGTTTGAAGTAAAAGGTACTGCCCGTACAGCAGTAGGAAAAAAAGAGACAAAAAAACTGCGCGCCGAAGGAAAAGTTCCTTGTGTACTTTACGGTGGCGACGAAGTTATTCATTTCGAAGCTGAAGCAGGCGAATTCCGTCACGTAATCTATACGCCCAATGTTTACTTGATTAACATTGAAATTGGTGGTAAAAAATACCAGGCCTCTATGCAGGATATTCAGTTTCATCCTGTAACCGACAAAGTTCAGCATATCGACTTCCTTCGCATTACGGATGACAAACCGGTTAAAATCGATATTCCTGTTAAACTGACTGGTTTCGCGAAAGGTATCCAGAAAGGTGGACGTTTGAAAACCAACCTTCGCGTATTGCGCGTGAAAGGTCTGGCAAAAAACCTGCCTGATACCATCGATATCGATGTAACGGAGCTGGAATTAGGTGAAAGTATTCGTGTTGGCGATGTAAAAGCTGAAGGACTTGAAATTTTGAATACGAAATCAGTTCCGGTAGCCAGCGTAGTAATTACCCGTGCAGCTCGTGCGGCATTGACTGCAGCTGCCAAAGGCGGAAACTAATAAAGCAATTGTGTTTTGAAGTACCTGATAGTAGGTTTAGGAAATATCGGGGAAGAATATCAAAATACCCGACACAATATCGGATTTAAAATATTGGATGCTCTTGCCGGAGCGTCCAATATTTCTTTTAGCGATAAGCGTTATGGCGCTGTCGCTGAAATGAAACATGCCGGGCGTACCTTTATTCTTCTGAAGCCCTCCACATTTATGAATCTGAGTGGAAAGGCGGTTCAGTACTGGATGCAGAAGGAGAAGATTCCAATCGATAAAGTTTTAATACTGGTTGACGATTTGGCTTTACCGGTAGGTAAAATTCGCCTGCGAGCCAAAGGAAGCGACGCCGGTCACAACGGTCTGAAAAATATCAACCAGGTATTGGGCCGACAGGATTATGCCCGTTTGCGGTTTGGTATTGGCGATGATTTCCCGCAAGGTTACCAGATCGACCATGTTCTGGGAAAATGGTCACGGGAAGAAGAGAAGATTCTTCCGGAGCGAATTGACCTTTGCATCGATATTGTCAAGGCATTTGCAATGATTGGTGTGCACCGGACCATGAGCCAGTTCAACAGCAAGTGATTGTTGCTGGAACAACCTCCATTTTTTAATTTTGCATCATGGAAGATCAGGTTCGTATCGATAAATGGTTGTGGGCGGTACGGGTTTTCAAAACCCGCAGTATCGCTACCGATGCATGCAAAAAAGGACGGGTAACCATTGATGGTCAGTCGGCAAAACCCTCGCGGACATTGAAACCCGGTGAAGTGGTGAAAGTCCGTAAAAATCCGGTGACTTACTCGTACAAAGTAAAACAGTTAATCGGGAAACGGGTGGGAGCTAAGTTGGTTCCGGAATACATGGAGGATGTTACACCGGCTTCAGAACTGGAAATTCTGGAAATGCAAAAGAATATGAGTTGGTTCGAGCGCGAACGCGGAACCGGCCGTCCAACCAAAAAGGAACGTCGCGATATCGATCGACTGAAAGGAGACTGGTGATTCCGGTATACTTCTCAAAGGCTATTTTCAAAATCAGCACTAAATTTTTTGTTCGATGTTAATTGCTCGTCAGAAACGCAAAGAGAATATTGTTGAGTACATCCTCTACATGTGGCAGGTGGAAGATTTGATTCGTGCGCATCAATTCGACATGGCCCGCATCCGCAAAAACATTGTGGACAAGTTTGACAGTAAAAACGGAGAGCAGGAAGAGATTGCCCGTTGGTATGAAAATCTGCTTCAGATGATGGAGCGCGAGAATGTCAAGGAAAAAGGGCATTTGCAAATCAACCGGAACCAGGTGAACGATTTGTATGAGTTCCATTTGTTGGTGATGAAAAGCGGTCAGCTTCCTCAATATGATACGCTCTTTCGTCAGGCGAAACCCTTTATTGATGAATTTTCGGCGAAAGCCGGAGGAGCCGGGGAAAATGATGTAGAAACCAGCCTGAATGCGCTTTACGGAGTACTGTTATTAAAACTGAAGGGCGAGGAGGTATCGCCGGGAACGTTGGCTTCGGTGAAAATGTTTAGCCAGTTTTTGGCGCATTTGGCACACTATTACAAGCAATACGAAAGCGGAAAACTGGAACTTTAGCGATTCTGCTTTCTTCAGCTAAGAAACCGGTGAGCTACTTCCGGTAAAGGCACTTCACAATAATCTTTCTTTCCAAACCAGCGATACCGATTTCTGGCAATCCAATGGTAAACAGCATCCCGAAAGGAAACCGGTAATACTTCGAAAATAATCAGCCAGCTCCATGGCACTTTCAACTGTTTGGCGATTCGGAGTGCTGCTGTTGAGGCCGTAAAAATCTGGTTGTTTTCGATTAAAACCACGCTGTCGGCATCTTCCGGAAGGGCATATTCATGGCGAACTTTTGAAGCAAATCCGCCTTGTAGCGGAGCAAACCGGTAGCGGGGATTTTTTTCATATTTCAGGATAAACCGCACGGATGCATTGCATAAGTTGCAAACACCATCATAGAGTATAACCGGTTCATTCTCCTCTCTATTCATGCCTCCCGATTTTATTGTCGCGATTGGTAGTCTTTTACTATGCCTTCGGTCAACCAATCAGCCAGTGCCTGGCGATTACTTGGATAAATAATCCGTTGTTGGTCGCGCGAATGATTAATGTTTCCCATTTCAATGTAAACCGCCGTTGGATTTGTTCGCGTCAGCATGTAAAGCCGCCGGCTCGACACTGTTCCATTGTATCCCCGGTTCGGTTGATTTTCCTTGTAATTCTCCATCATCGAATGCCGCATAGCATCGGCCAGTTGCTCTCCGCTTTTACTCTTTTCGTAATGATAGAAAAAGAGATCGATGTTCCGGTGGCGGTTACGCGCATCAACATGAATGATAATGCAGCGTTTGTATTTCGCTGAAGGATCTTTCCGGTAGAGTTCATTTACGGTGGCAGCCCGTTGGCGAAGCCTCTGGTTTTGGTCAAGTGGAATTTTTTGATGTGGATAGCAATACTCATCCGAGCGGTTTTTCAGGTAATGGTCATCGCGGATTCCGTCTTTCGGGTCACGAATGATGAAATATACTTTGGCTCCGTGTTGAAGTAGTGCGCGTCCCAAACGCAACGTGACATCGTAGGCATATTCATCTTCAGTCAACCGGTGTTTACCGATTTTTCCGATGGCTCCCGGGTCGGGACCTCCATGACCACTCACCAGGTAAAATACAGCGCCCTCCAGTTTCCGGTCCTGAATGCGTACCTTCTCATGCTCTTTCCCGAATAGTGGTTCTTCTGCATATAAGGTAGCTACCGGGAGTGAATAACTCCGTCCTTCGTAAAGCGAATTGTTTGGCCCCAACTTCGATTTGTTCAGTTGGATAAACTTATTCAGGTATTCACCGGCAGGTAAACCATTTCGTTCCAGTAAATTGTATATTCCGTCTCCTCTTTTTGCTTTTACTTCCGGATGACCGGAACTTTGTGCATAACTATTGCTGAACCAAAGAAAGATAAAAAGGGTATGAATGGTGATACGTATGAAAATGGAGGGGAAACCGGGACCGGGAGTTGTTTTATGCATCAGGTTAGTGCCTTTTTTTAATCCTACTTCACTTTTCGCTAAAATAACCTCAGATTCAGACAAAACCAACATTGCAGCCAAGGTATTTTACAATTAAACTCTTTCGGTAATAAATAGTTTGCTGAATGTTTTGTTATTTTGAATGACTATTAAAAAGACAAGTCATTTTATCCACTAACGAAAAATGAGAAAATGAGGAAGTTTTTTCTGTTGCTGGTATTTGCAATGGCTCTTGCAGCATGTAAGCAACATACCGCAACGGTAGACCAGGTACGGTACCAAAATATAAAACTAGATTCCACACTAAAGGTATCGATCGATCCAAAAATTGAAGCTCAGATTAAACCTTATCGAGATAGTCTCCAGGCACAGATGTCGCAAAAACTTTGTGTGGCTTCAGAAGATCTGTTTGCCGGCCGGCCGGAGAGCTTGTTGGGCAATTTTGTTTCCGATTTGGTCCTTTCCGAAGGAAAAGTATTGTGTCAAAAGAAATATCCGGACATTCATCCGGTAGTAAGTTACATGAACAGGGGCGGTTTTCGGGCTCCCATTCCGAAAGGAGAAGTGACCGTAAAAAGCATTTTTGAACTAATGCCTTTTGAGAATGAAGTCGTTTTACTAAAGTTGAAAGGAAGCGACCTGCGGCGCCTGATGAATCATATGGCCTCGAGAGGGGGAGAAGGTGTTGCCGGAATGCGGTTGGGTATCCGAAAGGATAAGGCCATAAAATGCAAAGTTGACGGAGCTCCGCTGGATAACGACAAAACATATTGGATGATAACCAGCGATTACCTGGCCGACGGAGGCGACGGCAGTAAGTCATTGTCGAAAAATTTGCAGCGGGTGAATACCGGCGTGAAACTGCGCGATATGATTATTGCTCATATGCGGAAACTGGGAGACGAAGGAAAAATGGCAACGGCAAAACTTGACGGGAGGATTTATCATGCAAAATAGGAGAGCGTTCATTAAAAATCTGGCTGCCGGCTCGGTTGGTGTAGGTCTGTTGGGAGAAGCAGCTGTTTCGCTGGCTGCCCAAAGTAATGAGTACATAAAACTGACGGTACTACATACCAATGACTGGCATTCGCATATTGATCCGTTTCCGGCGGATGCGCCGCGGCATGCCAACGAAGGAGGAATTGCCCGCCGTAGTGCGTTAATCAACCAGATACGAAAAGAGGAAGAAAACGTGCTGTTGCTCGATGCCGGAGATGTATTTCAGGGTACTCCTTATTTCAATTTCTATAAAGGAAAAATAGAGTTTGAACTGATGAGCGAAATTGGATACGATGCCGCGACCATTGGAAACCATGAGTTCGACAATGGACTGGAAGGTATCGACAGCCAGTTGCCGCACGCCAAATTTCCGTTTATCTGCTCCAATTACGATTTCTCGGATACCATTCTTGCCGGGAAAACGATTCCAAACAAAGTATTTGAGCGAGGAGGCCTTCGTATCGGTGTTTACGGATTGGGCGTAGAGCTGGATGGTTTGGTGGCTCCCGATAACTTTGGAAAAACCCGCTATCTTGATCCGCTAAAGGTGGCTTTGGAGCAAGAGAAGTTATTGCGGGAGCAGCAGGGCGCAGACATGGTGATTTGTCTCTCGCACCTGGGGTATAAGTATCGGAGTGACAAAGTAAGCGATCAGATTATTGCCGATAATACCTATGCAACTGACCTGATTATCGGTGGACATACACATACTTTCCTCGAGCATCCGGAAATGCATACGAACAAAGCCAATAAGCAGATTTTGGTGAATCAGGTCGGCTGGGCCGGTTTGTTACTGGGGCGTATCGATTTTTATGTAACCCGCCGAGGACACGCTAAATCGGAGTATACAGCCATCCCGATTAAATAACGAGAACAAGACAATGAGACGATATATCCCCGGCCTGCTTGGTTGGGGATTTTTTATTGTATATGATGATGTGGAACGGGAACGCATTAGATTTGATTGAAAAAGACATAAAAAAACCGCATTAACCCCTAGTTGTGTAAAACCCCGATGAAACAGGATTTGAGTGCCTGGCTGGTCAGACTTCCAACGGCAGTAAAACTGCCTCTACCCGAAGGTAGAGCGAGGCCTGTCTTAACAGTCATAAGCTTACTCGGTACTATTAATAACGTTGAGTTTACCAATATACAGGAATTAATGCGGAAAAATTATTTCGTTTTCAATGAACGTTCTTGAATATCTATACATCGAAAGTACACCGCATCTCCTAATTTTCCAAGCATTCGGAAGCTTTTTTGTGCTTGGGTCCCATATTCAGAGGTAAACCTATCTGATTCTTAAATCATTGGGAATACCTGTTTTGCAATATTTAACGTTTATGTTAAAGTGGTTAGCGTAGTGTTCTTAAAATCAAATAAATGTGTAGTGTTGTTAAGTTAAAGTGCAATGAGTGGTTATTTTTTGCAAAAATTATTTTGAGCAAGTGAAAATCATTTCTACATTTGCAGCACCCAAAATCAAAGGAGAGGTGGGTGAGTGGCTGAAACCAGCAGTTTGCTAAACTGCCGTACGGGTAACCGTACCGGGGGTTCGAATCCCCCTCTCTCCGCCACAGTTTTAGACTCCTCCGGGAGTCACATATGTTTCGGGGTGTAGCGCAGTCCGGTTAGCGCACCTGCTTTGGGAGCAGGGGGTCCCAGGTTCGAATCCTGGTACCCCGACGAAAATAAGGGAGTTAGAGCATTGCTTTAACTCCTTTTTTGTTTGTAATATCTTCTGTTCTCCGGAAAAGAGTCATTAATGGTGCATTAGTGAAGGATCATTAATGCAGCTAATGAAACCTCATATATTGGTGAAATTGCTTTTTGTTTAGATTGATTATTAGTCATATAATGATTCAGTTAAACTGAGCTTGTGGCGGCTCCGGCTTTTTTCCGGCGCGCACCAGACAGAACTTTCGATAGGATCAGTTTATGGGGAAAAGAGAACAACCGGAATGGACAGATGACTCCCGGCTGAAACGGATTATTACAACCACAAACCGTGATTGATGAAACAACCGACGAACAACTTGACCTGACAGGAATACCTTTCTCCAGGAGAATCTGAATCCAATTATTATCCTGTTACTGAGGAAAACATACGAGGGATTTTGGGGCGAATTGGAAGCGAATTTATTTGGATGGCTGTTTGTATTGTTTAGATTTGTATATTTTACACTTATTCCAAAAATGGAACTTATGCCGAAAAAATGGGGAAAAGTAAGCTTATCATAGTGAAGGGGTTACTCTTTATATATTTGTTGTTTTCAAGTATAGTCTCATTTTCTGCCAATGTTCAGTTTCATGATATGAACAAGAAATTTGGCATTTCTTTAAGAGAGACTAATGAAGTCCTGAAGGATAATTATGGTTTCATTTGGGTTTCTTCCAAAATGGGAGTTTTAAGACTTGCCGAGGACGATTACCACATTTATAAGCTCCCGTACGAAACAGCTGACGTTATTAGCGTTAAACTCGCTTTTAACAAGAAAAAATCGGTTCTTTTTGCCTATACGAACAACGGGCAGATTTTTAAATATAACTCCATCTATGACCGTTTTGATTTGCTGGCCAATCTTAGTAAAATGATGTCCAACCAGTATTTAAGTGTAAATAATGTGCTGGTTAACGACAACAATATCATCTGGCTGGGAACATCGGCGGGGCTTTATCGATATGCTGATGGAAAGCTGAAACAAGTTGGGAAGTACGATACTAATATTCACGGATTGGAATGGTATACAAGAGATCGGTTATTTGTTGCTTATCAAGGTAAGATCATGCTCTTTAATACAATTGATGAAGAAACAGAGCCATTTTATAAAGGAATATCGGAGGGCATCATTGTATCAAAGTTGTTTTATGATAAAGAATCCGATCGACTTTGGGTTGGAACCCTATCTAATGGGATGTTTTATCTTACTACAGATAATAAAGATGTATCCAGCCATAAGATAAATGGTTTACCAAAACAGCCGGTCTTGGCTATTGAGACGAATTCCGATTCAACCATATTAGTTGGGATTGATGGGCAAGGAATTTGGGAGTTGAATAAAAGTAACGATCAGATTCTTAACGTGTACAAACAAGATGCTGATAATCCAACATCTCTTAATGGAAATGGAGTCTACGATATTTTTTGCGATGATTCAAGAAGAGTTTGGGTATGCACATACAGCGGGGGGCTTTCATATTTTGAACAGGCAACTCCTCAGGTTGAGCGAGTGGAGCATATGATTAATAATCATAACTCGCTGGTAGATAATGATGTTAATAGCGTTGTTGAAGATGAGAACCGAAATATTTGGTTTGCAACAAATAATGGGATAAGTCGCTGGGATACAAAAAACAATAAGTGGAGTTCCTATTACGAGAACGAGAAAAAACAAGCGCAGGTTTTTCTTTCACTATCAGAAGACAGTCAAGGAAGAATTTGGGCAGGTACTTATTCTTCGGGTATATATGTGTTGGATAGTCGGAATGGGAGGGAATTGGCACATTATTCCAAGGGAGGTAAAAACTCAAAAATCTCCGTTAACTATGTCTTTAGTATTCTCAACGATTCTCAGGGAGATATTTGGATTGGAGGGGTTCAAGGTGATTTAACTTGTTACTCGGGAAAAGAAAATAAAGTTCGTTCATATTCCAACTTTCCTGTTGATGTTATTAAGGAACTTTCACCTAATAAAATTTTGCTCGGTTGCACGTATGGATTGGTGATGTTGGATAAACGCACCGGAGAAGCGACCAGGTTGTTGGATGGATTTCTGGTCTATGATATTCTGGTACGGGGTGATGTTATCTGGTTGTGTACCAGTGGGGATGGGCTGGTTTGGTATAACATCAAAACTCATAAATCAGGGAAGTTTACTACGAAGACAGGTTTGCCGTCTAATTTCTTGAACAGCATCACTTATGCCAACGGCTTCTTGTGGATAGGTACCGAAAATGGCTTATGTCGTTTCGATCCTAATGACAACAGTGTGCTCGTGTATCCAACGCGTGTGGCGCTTTCTCACGTCTCATTTAACCGGGATGCAAACTATCAACTTAGGGATGGTCGATTGATTTGGGGAACTAATCGCGGAGCCGTGATATTCAATCCCAAGTCAATACGTCGGGTAAACCCCAAAGGAAAAATCTATTTCCAGGATCTTTTAATTTCGGGACGCTCAATTCGTGATATTCCCAAATTCAAATTAAAAAGCCCTCTTGATAGTCTGAAATCTATTTCTCTAAAGTATACACAGAATACGCTGGCTCTTAGTTTAGTATCGGTTGGTACTTCTGTTGCAGATTCGAAATTTTCGTGGAAATTGGAAGGATTGGATAATAAATGGAGTACGCCTTCTGGTAATCATACACTTACTTATGCTAATATCCCGAGTGGAGATTATGTGTTGAAGATCAGGATGTATGATGGTTCAATGTCTCATTTGATTGATGCTCGAGCCATCGTTTTGCATATGATTCCCCCTTTTTGGCAACTGGGTTGGTTTAAGTTTCTGATGTTCCTTTTTGTCATGGGAATAACAATAATTGTTTTTGCCTATTATATCGATAGACTCAAGAAACAGCACTCGGAAGAAAAAATTCGTTTTTTTACAAATACGGTGCATGATATTCGTACTTCGCTGACTCTTATTGGTGCACCTATTGAGGAACTGAATAAAGAGTCGAACCTGAGCAAACTTGGACGCTACTATTTAAACCTGGCAACAGAGCAAACCCGACGCCTATCTTCCGTGGTAACACAGTTAATGGATTTCGAGAAAGTAGATGTTGGAAAGGAGCAGCTTAATCTGACGATGACAGATGTAGTGAAAGTGATTCAAAATAGAATCCAGATGTTTGAATCGCTGGCGAAAAGTAAAGATATAAGCCTTGTCTTTGATTCAGATCAATCGAGGTATGAAGCGGCTTTGGATGAAGTTTTGATTGAGAAAGTTTTGGATAATCTCTTATCAAATGCAATCAAGTATTCTCATCCTAATTCTGAGGTTCACATTAGTTTGGAATGTAACGATAGTAAATGGAGTTTGGAAGTAACAGATCATGGTATTGGTATAAGTAAAAAGGCTCAACGGCAGCTTTTTAAAGAGTTTTACCGGGCAGAGAATGCTATAAACTCAAAAATTGTTGGTTCAGGCATCGGGCTTATACTGACCAGGAATTATATTCATATGCATGGCGGCGATATTTTTTGCACCAGCCAGGAGAATACAGGAACTACATTTCAGGTGGTTATTCCAAAGAAAAAGATATTACCGGATGAAGAGTCCCTCAGAAAAGATGAAAAAAGCAAGAAAATTGGTTCGCCTTTATATTTGGATGACGGGGAGATTGAAGAACCACCTGTTCAGGCTCCGCTAACTAAAATGCGGATCTTGGTGGTTGAGGATAATGATGATTTAAGAGGGTTTTTGAAGAATGCATTTGGGGAACAATTTGAAGTACACGATGCTGGCGATGGTGATGAGGCGTGGAGACTCATTCAGAAAAGTATGCCCGACTTGGTTGTTTCGGATATTATGATGCCTAATATGAATGGCTTCGAATTGTGCCAAAAGATGAAGTTAACTTATGAGACTTCCCATATTCCTGTCATTCTTCTTACATCCATGTCTGCAAAAGCGCAGGAGTTGCATGGTCTGGGTCTTGGGGCCGATGATTATTTGACCAAACCATTTGATGTGTCTGTTTTGATACAGAAGATAAAATCAATTGTTCAGAACCGAAATGCGGTAAGGGAAAAGGCTCTGAAATTAATAAGAAGTGACGAACAGGAATCTATACTGACAAATGAGATGAATGATAAGTTTGTAAAACAGATGTTAGAGGTTGTCAGGGCAAATATTTCCAATACCGAATTCAACAAAGATGAATTTGCATCTGCCATGAACGTGAGTTCATCTCTACTGTACAAAAAGGTTAAATCTCTGACGGATCAATCTCCTACGGATTTTGTAAAAAGCGTTCGGCTGGATCATGCGTTGGAGCTCTTGCAGGAGGGACGTCACACGGTCACAGAGATTAGTGAGCTATGTGGATTCTCCAGTGTCGGATATTTTAGCACTGTATTTAAAAAGCATTTTGGAAAATCCCCGACAGATGTATTGTAGCTCGGTATGGATTGGTCTGGTCGTTGTTGTAGCTGATGTATGTTCGTTAAAATGATATACGAAGAGTTGTCATATATTTTAGTTATTTATGTTTTCGCTAAGTGATTGATATTTAGATTTTAATGTGTTTTGCTTGAGTGTAAAAATCTAAATTTTAAAATCAATATCTAAAATTACAAAAGCATACCATCAAGAAGTTGATTTAACATACAGTTCAGAATTGAGGTGAGATTGCTTGTTGTTAATGGTCATAATATGAGCGTGTTGTGTTGTTTTTTGATTCCTTCCATTTATTTGTGTCTCAAATTTAAAAATCTGTGTCTGTAATTGAAATATCAAAATAATGTCAGGGTTTAGTTTTACGCTAGTACGATAAATGTTTCAAACCTAACATTGTTGCTATGAATAAATTATCATTACGACCAGTAAAGCGTTTGGCTTTTTCTAAAACTAAAATTCCCACACCCTCATTTTTCTATTGTTCAGGAGATTGTGTAGTGTCACTTGTTGTGTGCACGAGTTTGATTACCTGCTGATTCCGGGTGATAAATCAACATTGCCAAATGGCAGGTTGATTTGATTTGGAATGTGATCTGCAATGCGTGGATATTTCAGTATTGCGATGATAGGTATCATTCAAATAGCTTGTTGTGCATAGCTTTAGAAGCTGTATTCGTAAGCGGAGTTATCGAAATACTTATCGGGTATTTTGTGTCTTGGGATCTCTTGTGATTCACTTTACTCCAATTGGCTCAGACAAAAAGCATATCACCTGGATTAGGGATTACTTTTTCATTTCCAGGAATTTTCTGACTTCTTCTGCAGCACACTTATTTGGGATTGATTCTCAAGTGATTTGTAACTACTACTATTGAATAACTAAAATCGATTTAAAATTCAAGCCTATGATTAAGACAAAGAACAACTACTGTATGCCTCTTGGGAGGTCAATGATTATTTGCGACAAAATAGTCACCTGAATATTTCTTGTTAGTGGAAAACTGTCAAAAGATATAGATAATGAAATTAATATAGGAAATGAAAAACAGAAAGATACAATATCAAACAATTTCTTTATCAGCATTAAGATTGAAGTTGTTTGTCTCAGGAATCGGGATTGTCTTATTGCTAATTTGCAGTAGTACATCAGTGTTTGCACAAAACGAGACTTATGTTCACGGTACTGTGGTAGACGAACAGCACGAACCAATTGTCGGAGCTGCAGTTGTGGTAAAAGGAGAGCCAACGATTGGTGTTGTTACTGATGTAAACGGAAAGTTCTCTCTCAGAGTGCCAGAAGGGGCAAAAGCACTCATGGTTTCTTTCATCGGTATGAAGGCACAGGAAATTCCGGTTGATACAAAAAAGAGTATTACTGTTGTCTTAAAGCCTCAATCGGTTCAGTTGAATGAAACAGTTGTGGTTGGATATGGTCAGCAGAAAAAGAAGAGTGTGGTTGGCGCAATAGCGCAGACCAAGGGCGAAGTACTGGAGAAGTCTGGAGGTGTTCCGACTGTGGGGCAAGCTTTAACCGGTAATTTGCCGGGAGTTATAACAGTCTCAACACAAGGAACTCCAGGAGCCGAAGATCCCAAGATTTATATTCGGGGCCAAAGTACGTGGAATAACAGCGACCCGCTGATTTTGGTTGATGGAATCGAACGACCAATGAACAGTGTGGATGTTAGTTCGATTGCCAGTATCTCTGTATTAAAGGATGCTTCGGCTACTGCGGTGTATGGTGTAAGAGGTGCGAATGGTGTAATTTTGATTACCACAAAGCATGGAAAGGAAGGTAAGGCTCAGATCCGGGTTACTACCAATACAACCATGAAATTGCCATCGAAACTGGCGAGTAAATATGACTCTTATGATGCGCTGAATTTGCGAAATCAAGCAATCGAACGTGAATTGGCGCTTTATCCGTCAGCGTGGAATGAATATCTGCCTCAAGAAATACTCAACAAATATCGTAATCCTGCCAATGAAACAGAAAGAGAGCGTTACCCAAACGTAGATTGGCATGACGTGATGATCAAGAAATTTGCCATGGATCATAATGTTAATGTAAATGCTTCGGGTGGTACTTCGTTTGTAAAATACTTCACTTCGGTTGACTATTTATACGAAGGCGATATTTTAAAGAAGATCCCCAATGGAAAATCTTATAGTCCCGGATATGGATATAATCGCCTTAATGTTCGAAGCAATTTGGATTTCAATTTGACTAAAACAACGGTACTTACAGTCAATCTTTCCGGTTCATACGGCGTTAAGCAGGATGCATACGGTCAGGACGATTGGGAATATCGTATATGGAGTAGTATTTACAGTACCCCACCAGACGCCTATTTACCTAAGTATCCGGATGGTTCGTGGGGATACTATTTCAAGCATGAGGTTGATGCTATTAACTCTGCTGCTACAATAGCCAATAACGGTATCCGGAAAATTACAACTACCCGGATTAATACTGATTATACTTTGAAGCAGGATTTAAGTATGATCCTAAAGGGGCTGAATGCAAAAGGTACTTTCTCTTACGATAATACCTTTAAAACCGTCGGAGGAATTTATGACAATGGTAATATCCAGCAAAAATGGATAGATCCTGCTACTGGAGAAGCAACCTATACTCAATATTTAGGCACAAACCAGTTTGACTTTATACCAACGCGTTGGAGCCCCCGGGCTGATGAAACGTATAAAAACAAGTGGGGAGGAAGTGAGAACTACCGCAAGTTGTATTATGAATTGCAGTTAAATTATGGCAGAAAATTCGGTCAGCACGACGTAACAGCGATGGGAGTGTTTAGTCGTGACCAATACGCTACCGGTAGTGAATTTCAGCATTTTCGTGAGGACTGGGTTTCCCGTGTTACTTATAATTATGCATCCAAATACTTTCTCGAGGTAAATGGTGCCTATAACGGATCGGAGAAATTTGGCCCTAACAATCGTTTTGCTTTTTTCCCTTCCGGAGCTGTAGGATGGATGATTAGCCAGGAAGGGTTTATGAAATCATTGAAATTTCTGGATATGCTGAAACTTCGTGCTTCCTATGGATTGGTAGGGGATGACAACGTGAGTGAACGGTGGCTCTACATGACCCAGTGGTCCTACGGAGGTAATACGCATCTGGGGTCAACCAGTTCCGATACCAGTCCCTATACGTGGTGGTCGGAATCTAAAATCGGAAACCCGGATATTCATTGGGAGAAGGTCGCGAAAGCCAACTTTGGGGTAGACTACTCTTTCCTGAATAACTTATTTGCAGGTAGTGTAGACGTTTTTAACGATTATCGGACAGATATTCTGTTGGCAGGCGACCGCCGGGCTGTTCCTTCCTATTTTGGCGGTACACCGGCAATGGCTAACCTCGGTAAGGTTCGGGTAAAAGGTTATGAATTAGAATTACGTGTTAATAAGACATTACCTAACGGAGTTCACCTGTGGGGGAACTTTAATATGTCACATTCGAAAGATCGGGTTATTGAAGCGGATGATCCGCTGCTCAAGGATAATTATCTGAAAACTGAAGGAAAACAGATTGGACAAACCCGTTCAATGATAAGTGACGGTTACTATAATACTTGGGATCAGGTTTACAGTAGTACTCAGTTGAATACATATGATGCAGAGAAGCTACCTGGGAACCTTTATATCGTGGATTTTAATGGCGATGGTGTTATTGACTCTTACGATAATGTGCCCTATGGATATCCCGAGCGTCCTCAGAATACATATAGTGCAAAAGTCGGTGTCGATTGGAAAGGATTTAGTGCTTTTGTGCAGTTCTACGGTGTAAACAATGCCAATCGCTATTTGTCACTGGCCGATTTCTCGGGACATATTGACAGGGCTTACAACAACGGTACCGTTTGGACGAAAGATAATCCGAATGCGAATATACCGATGCCGCGGTGGGATTCTCACATGGCCTATACGGGAACCACTTATTTGTACGATGGATCCTATGTTCGATTGAAGAATGCTGAGATTGCTTATACGTTCAGGAGCAATATATCATCCTGGCTTGACCGAATTGGTGCTAATTCTCTTCGTGTTTATTTGAACGGCGATAATTTATTGTTATGGACGAAGATGCCGGATGATCGTGAAGTTAATATGGGGGCATCTACTGCCTATCCTACCGTGAGACGTATCAATCTTGGGCTTAATTTAACTTTCTAAAACAGGCGTAATGAAAAGATATATAAAAAATATTTTAAGAGGTCTGGTCTTTTTCTCGATAATAGGACTAACCGCTTGTACTAAATTTCTCGACAGGGCACCTGAGGCGGAAGTTTCGTCAACGGATGCTTTTATTAACTTCATTAATTTCCAGGGATATACAGAAATGTTATATAGCTGTGTTCCGGATTATACTTCGGCGACTTGGGCCTGTGACTGGAATATGGGGGACGAAGTTGTTCACAAAGATGGTGGAATATGGTTGGATGACATATTTGATAAGGGAGACTACTGGGGTTGGACAAACAGCGCTTGGATTTCCTGGTTAGATAATGGCTCTGTTGTAACTGGAGCTGGTGATCGGGGGAGAGGCTTGTGGCCCAATGCTTGGTACGCTATTCGTAAAGCTAATTTAGGTTTGGAGAATTTGGATCTGCTAACAGATGCGACTCAGGAGGAGAAGGATCTGATTAAAGGTCAATTGTTGTTTTTCAGAGGCTGGTTCCATTTCGAGCTGATGAGTTACTGGGGAGGACTTCCGTACATAAATCATGTGTTGTCATCCAACGAAAAGCTGGAATTGCCGCGTCTGAGTTATCAGCAGCTGGCCGATAGTGTGGCTCGTGACTTTAGGGAAGCTGCCAACCTTTTACCAGTTGATTGGGATAATACAGAGGCAGGTAAGCTTACACTGGGGAAAAACGAACAACGAATCACCAAGATAACAGCGTTGGGCTATTTAGGCAAAGATTATCTCTATGCAGGAAGCCCCTTGATGAATAAATCTTCTACCGGCAATGCTACTTTTAATGCCGATTATTGTCAGAAGGCGGCAGCAGCATTTGCTGAATTATTGAAGTATGTCGATAGCGGAGCTACTAAAGTAAGGTTGGTTGATTTCTCGAATTACAGCAATCTTTTTTATAGTAGTGGACGAAACGGAGCAATACCTGGATATCCTGAAACCATTTTTCAGTCACCTGTTTATAGCTCTTGGTTTTTAGGTTGTCCCTGGGGGCCAAGTTCTCTTTTTACGGAGGCAAATATTGGTGGTGGTTATTCATCACCGAATGCCCGGTTTGTTGAAAATTATGGTATGGCTAATGGTTTGCCGATCGATGATCCCCAATCTGGTTATGATCCGGCAGATCCCTGGGCTAATCGTGATCCGCGCTTTTACCACGACATTGTTATTGACGGCGATCAGGTAATTAAAGGTTCGGCTCCGGCAGACAAAGAAAAGTATCGTTATGCGGCATTATATAACGGAGGACACAGTCGAAATGCCCAGGCTACAGGTCGTACCGGCTATTTGCTTCGAAAACTTACGCCAATGACGGCCAATAGCATTGATAATTTCCCTGACAATTACATGCACTTGTCCTATATGCGTTTGGCAGATGTTTACCTGATGTATTCCGAAGCAGTTTTGCAAGGATATGGTTCGGCAACTGCTAGTTATCCAGGATATATGACTGCTGAGGAGGCATTCAACAAGGTGAGAACCCGCAGTGGAGCTGGTCCGGTTGCACAGAAATATGTAGCCGACAAAGATAAGTTTATGGGCGAGATTGTCCGTGAGCGTGCTGTTGAACTCGGTTTTGAGGGTGACTTCCGTTTTAATGATCTACGGCGTTGGATGCTTGCGGGAGAATTGAAATATCGGGAAAAAACCGAAGTCGATTTTGACCGTGGTGCTGATGGTAAACCAATCAATATGAAAGAAAAAGTGATTTTGACACGTCCCTTTGAACCCAAAGACTATTGGTTGCCACTGAAAATTGACGATGTATCCCTCTATCCTTCATTTGGTCAGAATCCGGGATGGTAAATAACTTAACTAAAAAAGGAAGAATAATGAAACTTATAAGAATAGGAATGATTTTATTCGGAATGTGCTTCGGTTTCATTGGGGGAGCTGCAGGACAAACTTCCAATATTGAAAATAATGCCATTTCCGGAAATGACTCTTTGGTGCATGTGGTTTACGGAGCCGGTGATAAAACGGTGAATGTAGCATATAGGACTGAAGAAGAGAAAGACGTGTCCGGTGCTATCTCCGTATTGAATCCTTCGGATTACCTGGATAAGGGATATAGTACTAATACGTTGGATGGTGTTGCCGCTTATGTTGGCGGAAATAATCTGTGGAATATGGGAAATGCGTTAGTACTAATTGACGGAGTCCCTCGTTCTATAAATGATGTTACGCCAAGTGAAATAGCGCAGATTACATTTTTAAAAGGCGCTAATGCAGTTGTATTATATGGTAGTCGTGCCGCCAACGGAGTAATTCAGATTACGACAAAACGAGGAAAAGCCGGTAAACGTTGGACTAGTGTTCGTGCTAACGCAGGTGTTAACATGCCGATAGCTTATCCAAAATATCTTGGCTCAGCTGAATACATGAAGTATTACAATCAGGCTTCGGTGAATGATGGACTTGCTCCTTTGTATGATGATGCCACGATTAGTAATTATGCAACTCAATCAAATCCATATCGATACCCGGACGTTAACTACTATTCGTCCGATTATTTGCGCAAGTTGTTTAACACCTATTCCGCTAATGCGCAATTTTCGGGTGGTAACGATCGTGCCCGATTCTATGCAGAGGTTGGCTTTCAGAACCAGAATTCGTTGTTGAAAATTGGTGAAGGAAACAACGAGACGAATAATCGGTTGAACGTGCGTGGTAATATTGATTTAAAGATTAATGACTATATCACTACCTATGTTAATGTCTCAACAGTATTCTATGACAGCCGCTCGGCAAATGGTAATTATTGGAATGAGGCAGCTTCTATTCAGCCTCATCGTTTTTCACCACTTATCCCGATTGATTTAATTTCGAAAACCTCGGATGCTGCTCAGCAGTTGGTGGCTAATAGCCGGCATATTATTGGTGGAAAATATTTGTTGGGAGGCTCTCAGCAATATCTCACAAACCCGATTGCCGATGCATATGCGGCTGGATATACTACTTTCACCAGTCGTCAGTTTCAGTATACTGGCGGAGTTAATGCCGATCTTAACAAGTTTTTGCAAGGCTTGTCCTTTCATGGACAAATGAGTGTCGACTATTCGAATACGTATAATGAATCGATTAATAATACGTATGCTGTCTATGTTCCGACTTGGGACGCTAATAATGACTCCATTACCAGTCTTACCAAATACAATAAAGATAGTAATACCGGTACTCAAAATCTGAGTGACAATTGGAACGATCAGGTGATTGATTTTAATTTTCACTTCGACTATGTGAATACTTTCAAGGAAAAGCATAATGTATCTGCCATGTTAGTTGCTGCGGCAACCCGGCAACGACAAACCGACAATTTCCAGTATGGCACTAACGCCAATCTTGGAGTTCAAATGGCATACAATTATGCGCACAAATACTATGTAGACTTCAGTGGCGCAGTTGTTAACTCGACCAAATTGTCTACCAAAAAACGAGTTGCTTTTTCACCAACGCTGAATTTGGGATGGGTATTGAGCGATGAAGGTTTTCTGAAAGGTTCTGACGTAATTAATCACTTAAAGCTGACCGCCTCCGCTGGTATTGTTAACACCGATTTGGATATTGACAACTATTATTTGTACGATGCTGTTTATGCTCCCACTGCCTATTTTTCATGGCAGGATGGAAACTTCACGAACAGAACGACTACCATTTTACGTGGGGCAAACAGAAATTTGACCTATACCAAGCGAAAGGAAGTCAATTTCGGAATAGAAAGTTCTTTGTTTAACAGGAAACTGGATCTCAAGGCGACTGCATTCTTTATCAAAAAGGATGGAATGCCTGTTCTGGCTTATACACAATATCCGAGTTATTTCTATACTTCTTACCCCGAAACATCTTTTGTGCCTTATACAAATTTTGAAGCAAACGGCTATCATGGATTTGATTTTCAGTTGAATTTCCATAAACAGTTGGGAGAAGTGAATTTGACGATTGGTGCAGCCGGAACCTATGTAAAGACGAAAGCATTGAAGCGCGATGAGCTTTATGAAGACTCGTATCGCAATCGTGCCGGTAAACCGGTCGACGCTATTTTCGGCTTGCAGAGCGAAGGTTTTTTCGCCGACCAAGCTGATATTGATAGCCATGCATTGCAGAAATTTGGTGAGGTCAAGCCGGGTGATATTAAGTACAAAGACCAGAACGGAGACGGTGTGATTGATGAACGAGATGAAGTAATGATCGGACATTGGGGAAGTACGTTTACCGGTGGATTAAATTTTACAGCTCAATGGAAAGACTTGACACTCTTTGTTCTCGGAACAACGTCGATTGGAGGAACAGGCATGAAGAACAGTGACTATTATTGGGTATACGGTGATAGAAAGTATTCAGATGTCGTCCGCGACAGCTGGACTGAAGAAAATAAGAATACTGCAACCTATCCTCGGTTAACTACTCTAAGTGGAAACAATAACTTCCGTAACTCAGATTTCTGGACTTATAGTACTGATCGTGTAGATCTTTCTAAAGTACAGTTGACTTATTCTTTGCCGAAGAGTGTTTTGCAAAACTCTTATCTGAAAGGTTTGAATATTTATGTCAGTGGCTCAAACCTGCTGACTATTTCAAAGAATAGGGATATTCTGCAGCTGAACGTTGGTGGTGTACCCCAGACACGTTTCTACAATATGGGTATCAAAGCTGAATTTTAAGGGACTAAAAAACAGACATGAATATGAAAAAGAAATTAATCATATTATTAGCCATGGCCTTGGTTTTCTCCGGTTGTCAGGATTTCCTGTCTCCCGCTGATGAAAACAACCGTGGCTTGGACGATATATATGGCGATGCAGCATTCGCAGAGGGACTCTTGCTAAACGGCTACGTTAGGCTACCCTCCGGAAGTTATTCATTCAATGATGTTGCCACAGATGATGCGGTAACGAATGACGGAAATAACCAATATCTCTCTATGGCTACTGGTCAATGGTCGGCTATGAATAACCCGATGGAAGAATGGAGCAGCGGTTTTGCAGCCATTCAATATTTAAACAGGATATTGAAAGAAACAGATAAGGTCGATTGGGCGACCACCGGTGAGTACACTAAAGAAATGTTCAATGATCGGACTAAAGGAGAAGCGTATGGATTACGTGCTCTCTTTATGTACTACCTCCTACAGGCTCATGGTGGATGGACTTCAGACGGTAGACTTTTAGGAGTACCGATCCTGACTGAACCTCTGGATGCTAAGTCCGATTTTAATCTCCCGCGTAATACATTTGAAGAGTGTGTGCAGCAAATTTATAAGGACCTCGATCAAGCTGAGAAGTATTTGCCTCTTGACTTTGAGGATATCAATAGCACCAGTGAGATACCAGACAAATATGCAGGCAAAACAAATGTTTCTGATTATAACAGGGTGTTTGGTGCTTATAACCGGCAACGACTAACTGCTCGTATTGTTAAAGCGATACGTGCCCGAGTTTCGATACTGGCAGCAAGTCCTGCCTTTAATCAGGGAACCACTGTTAAATGGTCGGATGCAGCGGATGATGCCGCGAAGGTACTTGATTTGATCGGTGGTGTCTCCGGCATGGCAAGTAATGGAGGCTCCTGGTATGCCAAATCCAACTCCGGTGAGATTGATGGTTTATCCGCGGGGGCTAATCCGGCAGAGGTGCTTTGGAGAACGAATGTAAGTGATGAGAACACTTTGGAATCAGATAATTATCCGCCCAGTCTGTATGGTGAGGGACGAGTTAATCCAACCCAGAATCTGGTAAATGCTTTTCCTATGGCTAATGGTTATCCTATAACAGACGCTGCCAGTGGCTATGATCCCAACAACCCTTACGCGAATCGCGACCCTCGGTTAAACAAGTATGTTGTTGTGAACGGAAGTTCGGAAGGTCCCGGTGGATCGACTGTTTATACCGAGGTAGGAAAAACAGACGACGGACTGGATGCTATTTCAACCTCTACACGTACCGGTTACTATATGCGCAAACTGCTTCGTGAAGATGTCAATCTTGACCCAGTGAATACCAATACACAAAAGCATTATGTTGCGCGTATTCGTTATACAGAGATATTCCTCGATTATGCAGAGGCGGCAAACGAAGCCTGGGGACCAGATGGTGAAGGAACTCACGGATATTCTGCACGTGATGTCATTGCTGCATTACGTGAAAGAGCTGGTATTTCTCAACCTGATGACTATTTGGCATCCATTAGCACAAAGGAGGATATGAGAAAACTGATCCACAACGAAAGACGATTGGAATTATGCTTTGAAGGCTTCCGCTTTTGGGATCTGCGTCGTTGGAAGGAAAGCATTACCGATCCTGCTCAAGGCGTGCGTATTACAAATGGAAATTTCCAGTTTAGTACTGTCGAAAAAAGGCAATATAGTGATTACATGTACTATGGACCGATTCCATACAATGAAATACTTAAAGCAAATAATCTGGAACAGAATGCAGGTTGGTAGTGCTCAGTTACAACTTTAAACTTTAGAACAATGAAAAGGATTTTTTATATCTTATTAATAGCTTTTCCTTTCCTGATGAGTGCTTGCCATAATCAGGACTGGTCGTTCCCTGATTATAAATATACTACGGTGTATTTTCCTTACCAGGCTCCGGTGAGGACATTGGTACTCGGAAAGGATATCTACGACAACACCCTCGATAATGCGCACAAATGCAAAATAATGGCAACTATGGGGGGAGTGTATAATAATAACGTTGACAGGATACTTCACATTGAAGTAGACAATTCGCTCTGTGACAATCTGAAATTTGATGATGCATCCGGAGATGATGTGATCGCTATGCCATCAAATTATTACACGCTTTCAAGTGATAAGCAGCTCGTCATTCCTGCTGATTCCATCGCGGGGGGAATTGAAGTGCAACTTACCGATGCCTTCTTTGCTGATCCCCGTTCGATTAAAAACACGTTTGTTATTCCTGTGCGTATTACATCGGTAGAAAATGCTGATTCAATATTGAGCGGAAAGAGCAGTATGGATAACCCTGATCCGCGGGTGGCTGCTGATTGGACAATTGTTCCTAAGAATTACATTCTTTACGGTGTCAAGTATGTGAATCCTTGGAATGGCAGTTACTTGCGGAGAGGTGTAGACGATGTAAAAGGCAACGGTGGAAACAGTTCTATGGATACGACAATCGTTTATCATCAGGAATATACGGTAGAAGATGAAGTCGTTACCGCCAGAACGTTGTCGATGGATGAGGTTTCTATTGCGCTTAAAACAGTAAACAAAGGAGATGCAACGGAAATGCCGTTCGAGCTCAGAGTTAAAGTCGATGATTCAGGGAAATGCACTGTCACCAATCCGAATTCGGCTGGTTATACTATCTCTGGCAGTGGTGATTTTGTAGAAAATGGAGATTCCTGGGGCGGTGAGAAACACGACGTGATGCACCTGAAATACAACGTCGATTTTGGAACGACAACACATTCATTTACCGATACACTGGTCATTCGGGATCGGAACGTAAAAATGGAAACGTTTACCCCCTATGTTGTCGGCAATTAATCAAATAAGTTAGAGCTATATCATATTGGAGAGGTCTTCAAAGCCTCTCCAATATTTTTATATGAGAAGGCGTGTGTGACATCAGTTGGATGTAGTAACGATTCTGGTTGAAGGCACTTGTCAGTCATTTGGATACGTGATGGGTTCGGTATATGGAAAAATGAAGGTGTCGTCAGCGAAGGATATTACGCAAAGTATGCAAATGTGCCTGGTGCATGACATCACACTAGGAGTGATATGGAGGTCGTCGGGGTTTCATATTGGGAGAGCAGAATTTCTCATCTTATTAAAACATCAAAGTTAAAAACGGTTTATAGCGTGAAAAAGATATTTTTTGTCCTGTTATATATGATTTTATATATGCTGGGGACTAGTGCTGCTCATTGTCAGTCAGTATCATTTAAAACCTACAATAATCCGGTAATTCCGGGCGATCATTCCGACTGTACATTAACAAAAGTTGGACACGACTTTTATACAACGGGCTCATCTTTTAATCCGACTCCGGTTATTTATCACTCGACCGATTTGGTGCATTGGGAAGCTATCGCTCAACCTGTATCAGCAAATTGGAAAGATTATGGCGATAAGCCTCAAGGCGGTTGCTGGGGTGGGCAAATGGTATATTATAATCATAAATACTGGTTCTTTTTTAGCCATGGTGGAATGATGTTCACTACAGCCGATCGGCCAGAGGGCCCCTGGAGTATGCCGGTAAGAGTTCAGAATCCTTCAGAACTGCCTTATTCTTTAGGTTATGATAATTCCATCTTCATTGACGACAATGGGAAATGGTATATGATAGTTAAGAATGGACAGGCGAACAATGGTATTGTTGAACTGGGACCGAATGGGCAGCCGACCGGAGTTGTTTATGATCTTAGTTGGTTGAATGCAAAATCTTCCGATGGAAGTTTCCCTTATAGTTGGGCAGAGGGACCTGTTATGTGGAAGCACAATGGATACTACTATTATTCATTTGCGAGGGATGTAAGTGGCGGGCAAAAATATATGAGGAGTAAGGTTTTAACTGCCGATTCTTCTGCCTGGACAACTCCTGTCGATTTTTTTAATGAAAACGATCAGGGAAAAGCCACTGCCATATTTTCTGGACCGAATCATAGCTCGGCTGCAGTGATGATTGACGATAGTACCAGCTGGGTTGTACACCCTGTATGGGCGCGGGGAAATAAAGGTGAATGGTTTGGCCAGGGCAGGCAAGGATTGTTGAGTCAGGTATACTATGATGCAAATAATAATGCGGTAGCCGATTATCCTTCTAACCGGAGTTTTACGGCACCCAAATTATCTAGTAGCGGAATACCGTGGATGGTTCCCAAAGCTGATTTTTTTACCAGCGACAAGCTTAATCCGGAATGGTCTTTTTTAGGCTATACACCTGATAATACATGGTCCCTGTCTGTTCGTCCGGGTTGGATTCGGTTAACACCGAAATCAATTGACAAACCGAATACAATTATCAAAACCGATCCGGAGCATAACTATTCACTGATAACCCGGGTTGATTTTGCTCCGTCTTCCATCAATGATGAAGCAGGTATCCGTATTATGAACGGGATGGAAAATCTTTTTGCAAAAGTCTTCTGTACGCTAAATTCTGAGGGAAAAGAAGTCGTACGGTTCAGTTTTGATAATACGAGCTATAGTTCAGAAAATCAAACTGAAAATATCATCTGGCTGAAGCTGGTAAGAGATGATCATATACTTTCTGGCTATTACAGTTCAGATGGATTCGATTGGACCAAAGTGGGGCAGGATATCGATGTTTCCAAGCTGGATAGTTACAGTGCCGATTTTGATGGTTGGTGTGGTAACCGGCAGGGATTATATGTACAGGGTAGTAAAAGTGCAGATTTCGATCTGTATATCTATCGGGATGCCTACACGCCCATTCTGGCTGAGTGTCCGGCAAACCAGTCTGGTACCAAGCGTATTCAGGTGTCAGCAGGTGATTATGCATTGGGTGATATTAATAATGGAGACTGGGCCCTTTACGCAGGTGTCGAGTTTGGTGAAGATGATTATGCCAGAAACTGTGATTCTGTAAAGATTACGGCTTCAAGCATTCACGATGCTACAGTAGAGGTTTGGCTGGATTCTATTGGTACGGGAAAGAGGATTGCCTCATGTCATATTTTCAAAACCGGCGGGTTAAATTCATATCATACTTTCTCTGCCAAGACCGATAAAAGTAAAGGAATGCATGATGTTTATCTTCGGTTTCTCGGCCCAGGTGACGAAAATATCATGTCGTTGAGAAATTTGGTTTTTATTACCTCTCCTAGCTCGGAAGTGGTTAATCATTAGGTACTAAGTTCAATAGATACGTATACGGTTCTGCTAGGGAAGGAGCGAGTTCCAGAAGCGAATTATTTCTTTTGAAGAAAAATTGGTGTGTGTATGATTGACTGAACTGAGTTTGGGTGTGGGTAGAACTTCGTTCTTCCAGGTGACGACTGGAAGCAATTTTTCGAAGGGAAATTTCATGTCTCAAATTTGAAGTGAAATATCTCAAATCAAAAGTCTATATGGGGTGGTATCGATAATTTTAGGCATCTAACTTAATTAAGGAGTTTGAATTGAGCCGGATTTTCGTCGAATAATAGATGATCAAGAGGTGTTAATTCTTTCTCCGTCCAATAAATAAAACAGATAAAATGAATCCAGACATTACGCGCCTTCTAAACGTGGAACTCTACAGTGAAGTGAGCCTTAACAGAAGATTAGTCCGGCGAAAAACCGGAATTCTATTACGCAACGAGTGTCTCAACTGAGATTGCTAAGCAATCCCGAATCAAAAATCAATTTGTGCAAAAGGTGGTGGCTCGTCACATTTGATTGGCACGGTAAAAAATCTACATATGAAAACAACTTCTTCGAAAGTTACGGTCCTTGAAAAAATCGGCTATAGTCTTGGTGATTTGGCCGCGAACCTGATTTTTCAAACCTTAATGACCTTTTTGGCATTCTTTTATACCGACGTATACAAAATTCCGCCGGGAACAGCATCAGCTATTATATTCACTGGTGGTATGATTGGCGCGTTTTTTAATCCGGTTATGGGTATTATCGCCGATCGGACTAATACACGCTGGGGTAAGTTCCGGCCCTGGATATTATGGACAGCTTTGCCATTCGGTATCATTGCCATACTGGCCTTCAGTACTCCCGACTTTAGCCCGGGGGGAAAAATTGCTTATGCACTGATTACGTACATTCTATTGGTCATTACCTATTCTGCCAATAACCTGCCTTATGCATCACTGAGTGGCGTGCTGACGGGCGATATGGCCGAACGTAACAGTATCTCGTCTTACCGCTTTGTTGCCGTAATGATTGCCCAGTTTATTGTGCAGGGATTGTTGTTGCCCCTCGTACTTATTCTGGGAGATGGAGACAAGACTAAAGGATTTGAACATACAATCGGCATCTTCGCTGTAACCGGGGTTATTTTCTTTTTGATTACGTTTCTGACTACACGCGAACGAATTTTGCCTAATCCGGAGCAGAAAACCAGTGTAAAAGATGATTTGAGAGATTTAATCAGGAACAGGCCCTGGATCATTATGCTCATCCTCACCATATTTGTTTTCATTACCTTATCACTTAAGGGGGGAATGTATGTTTATTATTTTGAAAATTACCTGAGCGCGAAACATCTGGCCGATTTCCTTCAGAATATTGGTTTCAATGATTTCATTAATGGATTGAACAATCTCCTCATCGGTATGGGACTGCATGGTTTTACCTGGCCAAAGGATGCCCCGACCTCCGGATTTAGCCTTTTCAACGGGGGAGGTATCATCATGATGATTGTGGGAATTGCTTTTTCCAAAAAACTGGCTGACAAATTTGGTAAGCGTGATGTTTTTGGAGCTAGTCTGTTTCTTTCGGCTGTGTGTCTGTTGCTTTTCCTCTTCTATAGTCCGCAATCTATTGCGCTGGTTTTCGGGACTCAACTTGCCCACGGATTCTTCTACGGAATATCTACTCCCTTATTATGGGCAATGATTGCCGATGTGGCCGACTATTCCGAGTGGAAGAACAAACGCAGGGCAACCGCCATTGTCTTTTCTGCCATGATTTTTGGTTTGAAAGCTGGTCTTAGCATTGGCGGGGCATTAGTTGCCGGTATCCTGGCTGTATACGGCTACGATCCACAATTACCGATTCAATCTCCCGGAACGATTACCGGCATAAAATTATCTGTCAGTGTTTTTCCTGCTTTGACTTTTTGTATTGGAGTCGCCTTTCTATTCCTCTATGAGATCGATAAGAAAAAGGAACTCCAAATTCAGAAAGATTTAATGCTTCGAAGAAAAGAGAATTTGTAAATAATAGATTGATTCTTATGAAAATGAATAAACAACGAAACCAAATCGCCGTGTTGTTATTGCTTGCTACTATAGTGATGAGTGGTTGTGCAAAGAGCCCGGATACTAAAAAAGAACCTACACTGAAAGATGCTTTTGCCGGTAAATTTTATATTGGTACGGCACTAAATATTCCACAGATACTTGGACGAGATTCTGCTTCCCTGAAGGTGGTTAAAAATCAGTTTGATGCGATCGTTGCTGAAAATTGTATGAAGAGCGGGCATCTGGAACCTCAGGAAGGTTTTTTTGACTTTTCGACGGCTGATAAGTTTGTCCAGTTTGGATTAGATAATCATTTGTTTGTCACCGGTCATACCTTAATCTGGCATTCTCAGGCTCCTCGGTGGTTCTTTACGGATAGTCTGGGACATGATGTATCACGCGACGTTATGATTGCGCGGATGAAGAATTACATATCCACTGTGGTGGGGCACTTCAAAGGAAAAGTTAAAGGATGGGACGTGGTTAATGAAGCGGTACTGGACGATGGTTCCTTACGGAAAAGCAAATTTTACCAAATTATTGGTCCCGATTTTATCAAGCTTGCTTTCGAATTCGCCCATGAAGCGGATCCAAACGCCGAACTATACTACAACGATTATTCGATGGCGAATCCGCAGAAAAGGGAAGGAGTTATTCGGATGGTGAAAGAGCTTCAGAGTGAGGGCGTCCGGATTGATGGCATTGGCATGCAAGGACATATTGGATTAACACATCCTGATATTGATGAGTTTGAAAAAAGCCTCGAAGCCTTTGCCAGTCTGGGGGTGCAAATAAATATCTCCGAATTGGATCTCTCTGTTCTACCTAACCCGGACTTCCATACAGGCGCGAATGTGTCTGATAATTTCAAGTATGATAAGAAATTGAATCCTTATGCAGAAGCACTTCCCGACAGTGTAGCTAAGGCATTCAACCAGCGCTGTCTCGACTTCTTCAACCTCTTTTTGAAGCATCAGGATGTAATCGAACGGGTTACGCTCTGGGGAGTAAACGACGGACAATCGTGGAAGAACAACTGGCCGGTCAGAGGTCGCACCGATTATCCGTTGTTATTCGATCGGAATAATCTGCCTAAACCTGTAGTAAAAGAAATTATTGATGCGGCGATGAATTATCCGAAAGCCGATTAAACTTATATAGCAATGAAAAAAGCAAGATACCTGGTTGAACACATGTATACCGCGGACCCGGCTGTACACGTTTTTAATGGCAAACTGTATATCTACCCTTCGCACGATATCGATGCGGGCATTCCCGAGAATGATAACGGCGACCATTTCGATATGCGTGACTATCACGTGTTTTCAATGGACTCCATTGAAGGGGAAGTGACCGATCATGGGGTTGCCTTGGACGTAAAGGATATTCCCTGGGCCGGAAGACAACTGTGGGATTGTGATGCAGCTTTTAAGAATGGGAAGTACTATTTGTACTTTCCGTTGAAGGACAAGACTGATATTTTCCGTATAGGTGTAGCTGTGAGTGAGAAACCTGAAGGACCTTTCGTTCCGCTTGATAATCCAATCAGAGGAAGTTATTCGATTGATCCCTGTGTTTTTTGTGATGACGATGGTACTCATTACATGTACTTTGGAGGCTTGTGGGGCGGACAATTGCAGCGCTACCGCGATAATAAAGCCATTGAATGCGGACAGCTTCCCGAGGACGGGCAGCCTGCATTGCCTTCGCGGGTGGTGAAACTCGATGACAATATGCTGGAATTTGCTGAAGAGCCGAAAGCTGTGGTTATACTGGACGACAACAGAGAGCCTCTGAAGGCAGGTGATAACGAACGCCGGTTCTTTGAGGCATCGTGGATACACAAATACAAAGGGAAATACTATTTCTCGTATTCAACAGGTGACACGCATAAGCTGTGCTATGCTATTGGTGACAATCCTTACGGTCCGTTTACTTACCAGGGAGTGATTCTTACACCGGTTGTTGGCTGGACTACTCATCACTCCATTGTGGAGTTTAAAGGCAAGTGGTACCTGTTTTATCACGATAGTGTCCCGTCGGGTGGCAAAACATGGTTGCGAAGTATGAAAGTGATTGAACTGGAATATACAGAAGACGGGGGCATTGAAACGATTGAAGGAATAGAAGATTAGAGTTCGAGATACCTAATGTATCTGTCAGAATAAACACTTCCAAAGTTGTTATAGAAATAGGTTTAGTTAGTTTTGTTTCAGTTAGCTTGATTAGTAAATATCGGAAGCTCCTTAAAAAGAAGCTTCCGATTATTTATTTAGCACAGGTTATTCTGGTATGTTCATTTACATTCTTCAGCCATTTAAGATTAAAGATATTTCCAGGTAGTTATGAATGACAGTTTATAACAATAGAGCATACTGTGACGGAATATGCACTGTCGCTAAAAGAAGTTGTGAATGAGTTGTATAGCTGATGATTGAATCATCACAGGAAGATGTTAAATGATGCTTAATGTCCGAACGGTGAAAACTTATACTGTTCTCTTGTCATCTTTATACTGTTCTTTTTCCATCTTTCTACGTAGAAAGGAGGATCACTTCTACGTAGAAAGATGGAGACTTCTACTTATAAAGATGAGAACTTCTACGTAGAAGTTTTTGACACGAATCGCAGAAGGTTTTGGACTTGTTATTTCGTCGTTCAAAAGTGAACTTCATTCCACGGAAAATTCGCTTTATTCTTATCGGATACAACTACAATTATCTTCTTGATTTTTGAATTATAGCAAACAAAAAAAGCCGTCCGAAATAATGGGACGGCCTTTGTAGTAGTTGGTTGTTTGATTAAGGTTTGCTTTTATTCCTTATTGCATGTCGTTATTTATCAAACTACATTTTACTTACTTCAATAACATCGCCTTTTCGGGTCGGGACATCATACTCGTATACTTTTTTTAATTTGGGCATGTCTAACGGAACTTCCGAGTGCACCAGCGGACTCTTCTGAGCCGGAATGGCGAAAAAAGGATTGGGATTCTGCCCTTTTGCTTTCGTCAGACCTTTACCTTTTAGCGGAACATATGAGCGCAGGCGACAATTACCTCCTTCGGTTGAACGGATGGTTGCATGGGCCAGTCCACCGTTTTCCCATTTCAAGTCGACTGTGAAACCGCCGCGGGCCCTGAGTCCGGTTACGCTACCTTTCTGCCATGCCGTTGGAAGCGCCGGCAAGAGTTGAACGGCGCCATCCTGGCTTTGTAACAGCATCTCTGCAATACCCGAGGTACAACCGAAGTTACCGTCAATCTGGAAAGGGGGATGGGCATCGAACAGGTTGGGGTAGGTACCTCCGCCTTCCATTCCTCTCGAATGGTTCACCGGTCTTAGCTGATCTGTGATTAATTTATAGGCATGGTTTCCGTCGAGCAGCCGCGCCCAGAGGTTTACTTTCCATCCCATCGACCATCCGGTCGATTCGTCGCCACGTGCCAGTAGCGATGTTCTGGCAGCAGAAAACAATTCTGGGGTACGGTACGGCGAAATTTGATTCGACGGGTATAAGCCGTACAAATGCGATACATGGCGGTGATGATCACTAGGACTATCCCAGTCGTGCAACCACTCCTGTAACTGCCCCCAACGCCCTATTTGCATCGGAGGAAGACGTTTGATGGCATCCTGCAGCCGGGCAACAAAGGCATCGTCGGTATGCAGGATTTTTGCGGCCATCATGGTTTTTGTAAACAGATCGAACGCCAGCTGATTATCCATGGTCGCGCCGGCCGTTAAAGCAGTGTGGTGTCCCGGCGGAATATGCTCCGGCGAAATGGAGGGACAAACGACCAGCCAGTGATGTTCCGGCTCTTCCACCATGAAATCGAGCAGAAACTCTGCCGCTCCTTTCACTACCGGATAGATGGACTTCAGGTACTCTTTATCGCCACCGAAAGCGTATTTGTAGAACAGATGCTGTGAAAGCCACACGCCGCCCATGGGCCACATTCCCCAGTTGGCTCCGTCTATGGGGCCGGTAATGCGCCAAATATCAGTATTATGATGGGCTGTCCAGCCACCGGCTCCGTACATATCCTCTGCGGTTTTTCTTCCGGTTTGCGAAAGTTCGCGGACCATCTGAATCAGGGGCTCATTCATCTCCGTCAGGTTGGTGACTTCCGACGGCCAGTAGTTCATCTCGGTATTGATGTTGATGGTATATTTGCTGTCCCATGGCGGGAAAAGCTGGTTGTTCCATATTCCTTGCAGGTTCGCCGGCTGTCCTCCCGGTCGCGAAGAGGAGATGAGCAGGTAGCGGCCAAACTGGAAGTACAGAGCTACCAGTTGCGGATCATTATCGCCGGCAAATTGCGCGAGGCGAACATCGGTGGGATTTTTCACCGAATCCGTTACGCCCAGGTCGAGTTTTACCCGTTGAAAATATTTCCGGTAGTCGGCTGTGCTGGTTTTCTGAATCTGCTCGTAACTTTTTTTCAGCGCCTGCTGAAGATAGGAACTTGCCAGTGCATCGGCATTGCCACTGATGTCATTGTCGTTTTTAAAGTTGGTGGCAATGGAGATGTAGATGGTTGCCGCATCGGCATTGGAAACATTCACGACGGTATCATTGGCGGATACTGTACCGCCCCGGGGAACCACTTTTACCCGGGCTTCGAACCGGACAGCGCCTTTAACTGTTTCGTGGTCGCTTGTTGTACCCGACAGCACGAGTTCGTCGTTCCCCTGTGTTGACAGGTTGAGCATTTTCGACGCTCCCGGACGGTCCATCGTGGCAGAAAAGCTTACGGCACCCGGCTTATCGGCCGAAATTCGGGCAACAATTACCTGGTCGGGATACGAGGACAGTACATGCGTAGTATAATGTACGCCGTTCACGTTATAACGACTGGTCGCCACAGCTTTGTCGATGTCGAGTTCACGGTAGTAGCCCGAGTAATTTTCATGTTCCGGAAAGGAAAGCCGGAGGTTTCCCACCGTTTGATAGGGCATGCCCTGGGACTTTTTGCTGATAAAATCCTGGTTAACCAGCGTCTCTACTTCTTTGTATTTCCCTTCGAAAATCAATTTGCGGACTTCGGGCAAGGCCTCTCTGGCCTTCGGGTTATCGTTCCTGTTGGGTTGACCAGCCCATACCGTGCTCTCGTTCAGTTGAATGGTTTCGTGGCACGGGTCGCCAAAAACCATGGCCCCCAGACGGCCGTTTCCAACCGGCAGAGCTTCGACCCATTGTTTGGCCGGGTGCAGGTACCAAAGCTTCAAAAGTGAGTCGTTTTGAGCGTAGGCTCCGGCAATAGCCCCCATCACGAGCCAGAATAAAAGGATTCTCTTCACGGTTACTATTTTTTGATTTCCACTTTTATCTGGGTAAACGAATGGGGAAGAAATGAATAGGTCAACCCGTTTTTGTTTGTTTTAATTTCCTTCGTTACCGGAATATATTGTGATTGTTTATCGAATGAGAACGGGGCCTCGAGCGACTGACTGTCGATGATGCCGGCCACTGCTTTCCCTGTCATTTCGCCGGAGGTGGGCAGTATGTCGGCGGTAATTGCCTTGTCCTTGTTCCGGTTAATCACGTTGATGTAAAGTGTTTGGGTTTCGGGCGAATAGACCGACGTAACGTCGAGGTATGGAATGCCTTTGTATTTTTCGGTATTGAAGGTATCGCAGGCCACATAGGTATCGACCGAATTGCCCAGGCAATTGTTGGAAAATGACTTGAAGATATAGAACAGCGGCGTTTTATAAGTTCCTTTTTCGCGGTCGCTTCCCAGCAATGAAGTGAACATGGTAAAGTTGGCCATCTTCACCACATCGGCATGACGAACAAAGGAGTTCAGGCATTGTGCCACGGACAGTACTGACCGGAAATTACTCCCGAAAGCGCCATATTCATCTACCGAAACATAAATCGGGTTGGTGAAGTCTTTCTTTGTTTTGGCGGTTTGAATCTCATCGGCGGTTATGCGAATCTTCTCGTCAAAATCCATCGCACTTTGCCCCATGTAGGTGTAATAGTCGGGCGACTTTTCCCAGTAACGGTGAATGGAGAGGTAATTAATCTTATCGCCGAGGCCTTCCAGTACCTTCCGGTTCCAGTCAATCCATTTGCCGGTACTTTCGTAGTACGACGATCCGGAAGCGACAAAACGGATGGTCGGGTCGATGGACTTCATTGCCTTGGCGGCTTCCCTTGCTGTCTTAACGTAGTCTTCGGCCGTTTTGTGGCCCAGTTCCCACGGGGCGCCGTCTACTTCGTTGCCGAGGTCCCATATTTTGATGTTGTAAGGTTCTTTATGCCCGTATTTAATGCGCAAATCGGAGTAGTAGGTGCCTTTCGGGTAGTTGCAGTATTCCAGCCAATGGCATGCGTTTTGGATGTCGCCAAGGCCGAGGTTGACACATACCACGTTGTCACTTCCGATGGACTTATTTAATTCCACCCATTCGTCGGTTCCTACGTGGTTGTTGTCGGTACCGCCCCAGGCCATATTCACGCGAACGGGGCGTTGGCTTTTCGGCCCGATACCATCCTCCCAGTTATAGGCCATAACGTAGTTTCCGCCCGGCCAGCGCATGTTGGTTACCTTGAGTTCTTTCCCGGCATCAATGTAATCCTTGCGGAAGCCGTCTTTATCGGCAAGCGGGGAAGAGGGATCGTACAAATTCCCGTAAAGGGTATTGAAGCTTACCGTATCGGGTAATCCCATCCTTGCTCCGTTAAAGTGGATAGGCTCCATAAATACACCATAAATATTCGGATCAATCTTTCCGATAGTCCGGTCAACATCGATTCTAATTTTAGCTGTTTGGGCACTCAGGAAAAGAGGAAGAGCAAGGCCCAAAAGTGTGAATACTTTTTTCATGAAAGATATTTTTATTGATTTAGTTTTTTCTTACCGTTTAAATTGAACCCAGTCAATTTCGACCAGTGAGTTGGATTGTTGTACAACGACCAGGTTGTGAACTCCTCTTTGATAGTTCGAAACGGGCACATCGGTGGTTGCCCATTGGTTTCCTTTGGGGATTTTTACTTCAGACAACAGAGGACCGTCAGGTTTGTCCAACCGTATCTGTATTTTTCCTCCCTGTTGTGACATGGCCCTTACCTGAACGGACTTGAGTTTTTTATTCCCGAAGTCGACGGCATTGTACCGGAGCCAGGCGCCCTGGGTATTGAACAGGGTCTTCCAGCCTTTGAAGGTATCGAGCGAATCGAGGAATGCAACGGATACACCCTTTCCGCTGATGTGGCTGTACCTGTCAATCTGGATTTCGCGGGTTGCCTGGGTTATTCCCACTCCGCGTAACGTCGGTGTTACTTTTTGTATGGTACCGTCAGGATTGAAGAACAGGCTGTCAATACAAATCGACCGATTTTTATCAAAGTGAGGAGAATAAGCATCCTGGTGATAGAAAAGATACCACTGATTCTTATATTGAATCATTGATTGATGGTTCGTCCAGCAATGCATTGGCGATTCATCCATGACGACTCCGGCAACTTTGAATGGTCCCACAGGGCTGTCTCCTATTGCATATTCAAGCCGCTCAATACTGTGCTCAACATGCGGATAAGTCAGGTAGTAAATTCCCTTTCGTTCGAATAAATAAGGGCCTTCTTTCAATCCTTTTTGAGGAAGGTTTTCAATCTTCTGAGGTTCTGAGGCCAGTTCCAGCATGTTGTCTTTCAGTTTGGCCACATAAATATTTCCCATTGCCCAATAGAGATAGGCCTGCCCGTCTTTGTCGATAAACACGTTCGGATCAATACCATGGACTCCTTCAATAGGCTTTGCCTGCGGAACATACGGGCCTTCCGGTTTGTCGGCGATAGCCACACCAATGCCGAAGTTCTTTCTGCCGTTGGGGCCGACAGTCTTAGTGTTGGCCGGGAAATAGAAGTAATACTTCCCGTTCCGTTCGATGCAATCGGGTGCCCACATGCTGTAGGATGTTGAATCGACCCAGGGGACATTGTATTGGCTCACCACGATGCCATGATCCGTCCAATCCGTCAGGTTGGAGGATGAAAACACATGATAGTCTTCCATGCAGAACCATTTCTCTCTCAGTCCTTTCCCGGGAGGCGTAGGAATATCGTGCGACGGAAACACATACACTTTACCGTTAAACACCCGGGCCGAAGGATCGGCAGAAAACTGATCCCGAACGATGGGATTCTGAGCGTGAGTATTGTTCAGGAAGAAGAGCGTCAGTACAATTAGTACGGATAGTTTGCGATGGTGTTTTTTCATTGGTTTAAGCTTTTGATTGAAGAAATGATTTGGCAGATTTAAAATTTCGGCGATTACCTGTGATTTTTATTTAAGTCGATTTCAATTCTGTCTATGTCAGGCGCCCAGTCTGTAGCATTTGAAATGCGAATGATATTGTATCCTTTAAGCAATTTAACCGGCAGCGTTTCCCGGGCAATTTTGTCCCATCCGCCCGAGTTGAGGCAGGAGAGGGGGATATCGGTTCCGTTGACAGAAAGCGTTGCGTTACGGTCTTCTCCTGATAAGTAGTAAAGGGAGAGGTTGTATTGGCCGGCTTTCCGGGCGAAGACATGTTGAAATTCGATATAATTATCGGGCCGGTTACCGATTTGAATGACTTTTGCCTTACCGGAGCAAATACTGTCTCCAGCAGGTTTTGCCAGACCCGGAACTGTCTCACCGTTTTGTGTCAGGTTGAAGTCGTTGAGCCACGCATACTCCGCTTCAAAGACATCTTTCAGCCTCGTTTTATGAGCTGTTACCTTAATGAATGAAATACCGTGGCCCGGTACGGTTGCTGAATACACCGAATCTCTTGAACCCAAATCTGCACGAGCCCAGAGGTCGCGTACTTTAGCGCTTCCAACGATATTTAAGTCTTTCCATTTAACCGAAATCGTTGCCGGAGTGATGCTCTGATTCAATAACGCCACGGCAAATTCCTTACTTTGCCGCCCGTTCAGATGCTTTGCCCAAACCTGCAGACTGTCTTGTTCATACAGCAAATGAGCCTGTAAGCCCGTTGTATCTTGATTGACGGCGATAACCTCCGGGTTGGTAATGATAGCCTTCGTTTCATCGCTCATTTTGGTCATGTCAAGACCTAGTACCAAAGGCGACGAAAGGATGCACCACATCGAGAAGTGACTTCTGTCTTCACTGGCAGTCATTCCCCGGCCAACTTCCAGCATGTCCATATCATTATAATGACCCGGACTGGCATAGGGAGCCAGGTATTTGCTCAGGTTAATAATACTAATGATACTCTTCCATTTGGGTTTGGAACCGGGAACATAGTTGATGTCATGCGACATTCGCCATGAACTGGCTATTCGGGTAACCCAGGTACCGGGGAATTGCCATCGGCAAACGTTAAAGTTGATATTTGTGCGACCCGTGTTGTCAATCGCTTTGCGAATTGCGGTATACCTTGTTTTTTCGTCGAGCTTTTGCTTCAGGCCGCCGCAATAATCTACCTTCAGGAAATCGAATCCCCATGTTTTAAAAATCAGGTCGATGTCTTGCTGGTCGTGACCGTAAAGTCCGCCACCAACACCACCGGGCTGATGGCTGTATATCGAACCGCAGGTGTTTTCTCCGGCTTCTGTATAAAAGCCAGCTTTTAATCCTTTGGAGTGAATATAATCGGCCACAGCTTTCATTCCGTCAGGGAATTTCACCGAATCAATTCTTAACTTTCCGTCGGGATAGCGACCATCGAAGAAACCATCATCGATGTTGATGTATTGAAATCCTGCAGCCGATAATCCTGATGATACCATGGCGTCGGCTTGCCTTTCAATCAGGCTTTCGCTGATATGGGGACCGAACTGATTCCAACTGGCCCATCCCATTAGCGGTGTCTGGGAATGGTTGGTATCCGACTTATGCTGAGCTTTAACCGGAACGGAAAGAAGGAAAGCAAGCAGTGAGGATATCACCACTTTTCTCATTGCTGTCATCCGATATCTTCCGGGTGTTGATTTATGTGTTATCATCGGTTTGGATAATTGTCTGTGGTATTACTTATTTTACTTTTCTGACGAAATGTGATTAGTTATGTGGAAATAATCGAAATCGACATGACCGCCGGGGGTTTGGGTAGCATAATTGAATAATCCGAACCGGTACCCCATGAACTGCGGAATAGTGTATTGCATTTGAAGTTGTGCTCCGATTGATTTCCACAATTTGCCATCGAGGCTATAGAAAAAATGCGCTTTGTCGGTACGGTTTCTGAAATCGCACTCAGCTTTCAGGTAAACTGTTTTCTGGTTTAACGGAATACTTGTAATCTCAACCGGCTTTCCTGATTCGGCACTTACCATCACAATCGATTTCCCGCCTTTCTTGAATTTCACTCCTACCAGTCCGTACTTTTTCTGCAAAAGGGCCAGTCCGGCAAAATCGCCTTCTTTCATGTTCGACACATCAATTGATGTAGTCCCGGAGCATACCGGTCCGATTGTACGTTGAGTCAGGGTGTTTCGGGCCATCAGGAAACTGGTATCAACACGGCCGGTTGTCAGGCGCAGGTACCCTTTTCGTTGGGTTACCGACCATAATTTATTGTCGGGGTTGTGGTTCCATTGCCAAACCAAAGGCAACGCCGCTTCACCTTTGCTCCGGCTAAAATCATCGGAGTTAACAATTCCCGGAATTAAGCTTTTATTGGGCGGCAATCCCGGCAGGACCTCGGGCACTTTACCGTCGACGCCCAACACAGGCCAGCCATTTTCCCATTTTACGGGAACCAGATACGGAATACGTCCAACGGAGCCATGATCCTGGAACAGATAGGCAAACCATCTTCCATCCGGTGTATCTATCAAGCCACCCTGAGCTACTCCTTTGTCCTGCAGTCCCAGTTTCCCTTCATAAGGACCCGCAATTTTATCGGCCCGGTGAATCACAACGGTACGCATTCCACCGCGCGGCCAGGTAATATTAAACAAGTAGTATTTACCATTCACTTTGAACAGCTGGGAGCCTTCGGCACCAAGCATGATGTTGGAACCTGCCGGCGCGCTTGCATTCTCGATGAGCACCCGATCCGAGCCTTCTTTCACACCTGAAAGGTCCTTTTTCAATTCAACCATGTGAAGTTTTCCGGCACCGTAAATCATGTAAATGCGGCCATCATCATCAAAAAACAGCGAGTTATCGTGGAAGCTGGGTCGGAAGGAAGATTCCTTCCACGGACCTTTCTCTATGTCCTTTGTAGAATAGATGTAGGTTTTCCCGGTTGTTTGAGAGAAGGTGGAAACGTAGTACGTTCCGTTGTGGTATCGCAGGCTGCTGGCCCAGGAACCCCTTCCGTATGAACTTTTTCCATTCACCAGGTTCAGTGCATCCACATTGGCAAGGGTGTCGTAGGCATAACTCACAATTTGCCAGTTGACAAGGTCTTTCGATTTCATGATCGGCACTCCCGGACTCATGTGCATCGTCGTGCTACTCATGTAATAGGTGTCGCCCACCCGAATCATTGACTCGTCCGGCACATCGGCGTAAATGATGGGGTTGTGAGCTGATTTTTCCTGAGCAACTGCTTTTATGGATATCCCCGCAAGCAGGATGATGAAGATGATATGTAGTTTTTTCATGGTAACGTATTTTGACTTACTTAGCGTTTAATCGTTGTAACACCTTGGTCAAAAGATTATTTGACTGGTTTTACTCCCTTCTTTGTCTGTATTACTTTCTTTATCGTTCCGTCCGGATTGTAATACATATAGTCGACACATATCGAACGTCGGTAACTTCCTCCCGTCGGAAGTGCTCCGTTGTGATAAAAGAAGTAGGTCTTGCCGTGATAGTCGATGATGCCGGGATGGGTTGTGAAGCTGTTCTCGACATTTCCTTCGATGATTCCCCGGTAGGTCCACGGCCCTTCCGGACTTTCCGCCGTGCAGTACTCAATCATTTCCGGTTTGGTTCCGGCACCGGCATAAACCAAATAATACAAGCCTTTTCGTTTATAAACCCAGGGGCCTTCGATGTAGTGTTTGGGCTTAAACGTATGGATGGGACCGTCAGCTTCAATCATATTATCTTTTAACTTAATCCACTTGCAACTCCCGTTTCCCCAGAATAGATAGGCCTGCCCGTCGTCGTCGATAAATACAGTTGGGTCGATATCATCCCAGCCGTATTTCATGTCGGTTGTCATTTCGTTCGTGATGAGCGCTTTTCCAATAGCATCCTTAAACGGGCCGGTCGGCCTGTCGGAAACAGCCACGCCAATAGCCGCCCCTCCGTTACTGTTTTTGTCCTTTTTGTGAAAAGTCGCCACATACCAATAGAATTTGCCATTACGATAGATACATTGTGCAGCGTAGGCATCTCCGGTAGCCCAGGAAAAGTTTTTCGGGGATAAGCAGGCACCATAATCTTTCCAGTGAACCATATCCGTAGACGAGAAAACATGCCAGTCTGGCATGTGATAATTGGTTGCCGTTACAGATGCTGTATCGTGTCCGGTATACAGGAAAACCGTATCGTGGTATACCATCGGAGCCGGATCGGCTGTAAACAATTTGGTGATGATAGGATTCTGTGCTCGCCCGCTTTCAACTGTCACCATCGCAATTAAAATCAGGATGTACGTTTTTAGCTGTTTTTTCATCTCGAACAATATTTTGATTTAGTTCATCTTTATTTCAATTCTTTTTCCGGTATATGCGGAATGATATCCAGCACACCCTTGCCGAGTTGTATGGAAAGGCGATCATCCTGCAGCGTATATGTTTGATATGCCTTTCCGAATGCAATGGAAGGTATCAGGCAAATCAGCGCAACCACAATCTATTTCGCCCAGGCTTCACCTTCCGGTGTTCTTCTCCATTTGAAATACTCATCCAAAACCTGTAAAGATTTTGCGCTGGGCACTGGTCCCACATGTGGTGTCTGACTGAAATACATCACTTCCGGGTTGGCATCGCTAAAAGCAGGCCATTTGGGAAGTCCTTCACCGTTCGGATCACCGTATTTGGCAAAGTTGGTCCAATAGGTTGCCATGGCATCTGAGATTTTCACATCTGTCGCAGAGGTATGCGGACTATTGGGGTCGATATGATTGAATACGTAAGCCACTTCCTGCCCGTGAGGCGAGCCGTGACCAGCCCATGGAGAATCTTTGGGGTAGTCAGGGTGCTGGTCGAAGTAATAATAGAAAACTTTTGATTTGCCGGTTTCCGATTGAAGCCGAGCCCAACTCCATGTTTGCCATCCAAATGCGGCGTCACGCATCAGGTCGCGTGCTGTTTTCGGTACTGTATTCGTTCCGGCCGGATAAGCTTTGATTAATTCATCGGCAAATTTACCATAGCGTTTCTTTACATTGGCAATATAATCTTCGGGTGTTTTGTAATGTGAAAAACTAGCCCCTTCATCCGAGTTATACCCGATTAGAACTGGAACATCATTATATTTTCCTTCTTCGTAAAGATTGTGCTGGTCGCCGGGAATGACATAGCCATCTACAATTGGCCAACCACTAGCCATTGCCCAGCCTGAAGGGATAAACTTTTCAGCATCCATCTGACGAAGTTCGGCAATGGATGACGCACCAAGTTTATGCATGTAGGCTTCGCCATCTGCTTCCGCTTGTTTGAGCGTTTTCATATTTTCACCGGGGTAAGTTGTCGGTCGTGTTGGCCCAAATGAACCACCGCTTTCAGAGATCGCTCCTTCGAACAATCCTTTGGCCAACGGTGAGGCACACAGCATACTCACGGAAATTCCGCCTGCGGACTCGCCGAAAATGGTCACCTTATTCGGGTCGCCACCAAATGCGGCAATATTTTTCCTAATCCATTTTAATCCGGCTATCTGGTCAAGTATTCCATAATTCCCGGAAACGTGATTGGGGCTTTCAGCACTCAATTCGGGATGAGCTAAAAATCCAAGCTGACCGACCCGATAGGCTATACTTACCAACACGACACCTTTTTTTGCCAGTTTCGCTCCGTCATATCCCGGTTCTGACGTGGAGCCAAAGCTAAAGCCTCCACCATAAATCCAAACGAGTACCGGAATCTTGTCATTGGCTGATTTTGCCGGAGTCCATACGTTCAAATACAGACAATCTTCACTTTTACCCGACGGAGGATTTCCTGCCTGCATGGGGGCCGGGGCAAATTTAGTTGCCTCTCTCACACCTTCCCATTTTGCTGCGGGTTGAGGTGCTTTCCAGCGCAAGTCACCTACTGGAGGCGCCGCAAAGGGAATACCTTTAAAAATTGTCAGACTATCGGTGACTGTTCCCTGCAAAATTCCTTGTTCCACTCTAACTTGTCCGGGGGGGAGAGAGGTGTTGCATCCCCACGCAAGGATCATGATTGATACAAGTAAAAAAGTTATTCGTTTCATTGGTTTCTTAGTCTTTTATTTAAATAATAATGGTGCCAATTCATGCAAGCTGCGCCGCCAGGTCAGGAACTCGTGCGCTGTACCTTCTGACACATAGGAAACCGCATTGAATCCGGCTTCTTTAAGTGCAGTAACCGCATTCTTAACCGCATCGGGTCTTTCTTTGCTGCCGCAACTTATAAAGATGAGTTTAACCTTTGATTTGTCTTTGATTTCCTCCGGCTTGTATAAACCGCCACTCAACAAGGCATAATAAGAAAATACTTCGGGCTTGTTTAGCGTGATCATGTGTGTTTCCATGCCACCCATTGAAAGTCCGGCCATTGCCCGATGAGCCTGGTCGGCTTTTGTCCTGAAATGCTTATCAACGTAAGGGATCAACTCTTCAGTCAAAACGGTCTGGAATGGTTTGATATCGAAATTCCGGAGTCCTCCGAATCTGATTTCGTTGGTCATTCCATAAGTCGTTACAATGATGAACGGTTTGATTTTACCTTCAGCAATCAGGTTGTCCATAATCAAATTAGCGTGCCCCTGATTGAACCATGCTGTTTCGTTTTCGCCCCAGCCGTGTTGCAGGTACAGAACAGGATACCGTTGGTTCACATCTTTATCGTAAGTGGGAGGCGTGTAGACAAAAGCTCTACGAACCGAATTGGTGCTTTTCGAAGGAAAAAGAATTTGCTGAACATTCCCGTGAGGCACATCTTTCAGTGCGTAAAAATCCTGGTCATGGGCTGGTATCTCGATGCCACTTTCCCAACGGGTTGAACCATAAAAATTACATGCTCCGGGGTCGTTGAAAACACCGCCATCAATTGTTACATGATAGTAGTGGAAACCTTCGTCCATCGGGCCTGCCGTGGTTCCCATCCAGGAGCCATCTTTGGCTTTTGTGAGGGGAGTGCCGCCTTTGGTACCACCGAGGCCCAGACTTACGACAACACTTTGCGCGTCCGGAGCTTCAATGCGAAACCGGGCATAGCCTTGTGAGTTGACCATCGGATATTTTTTCCCGGGTTGATTGAGACTTGAAGATTTGAAATCTTCTTTGATCGCTGACTGGCTGGTCTGCGCTACACACGGCGAACCGGCCAACAGAAGTAGGAATGCAAGAATTGTCAGATGAGTTTTCATTGTTTTATTGTTATAGGTTATGATTCTTTAAACTGATATTTTACCCTTACAGGACGGTAATGTTGAGCTTTTTTAAATCATTTGAATCCGAACTGGTTCCATAAAACACTTGATATTCACCAGGAGATACCTTCATTCGACGTGTATTCCAATCATAGAATTCGAACGATGAAGGTGGAAGCATAATGGTGGCCTGCTCTGTTTTGCCGGCAGTAACACTGACTCGATTAAAACCCTTCAGTGTTTTTATTGGTCCATCAATGTCATTGACCTTATGCACATACACCTGCACGATTTCGGTACCGTCTCTTTCCCCTGTGTTGGTCACCGGGATCGTCATTCGAATGGATTCATCCGGATTTATCTTTGTCTTGTCAAGTTTGGCTGTTCCAATATCAAATGTCGTGTAGCTCAATCCATAACCGAAGGGGAACAGGGCATCGTTCATGTAACGATACGTGCGACCCTGCATCGAATAGTCTTCAAAATCTTTGAGTTGATCTGAACTTTTATAGAACGTGATCGGCAGTTTCCCTGAAGGGTTGTAATCGCCAAACAGCACGTCGGCAACGGCTTGTCCGCCCGACTCACCGCCATACCATGCCTGCAAAATAGCATCGCAACTTTCAGTTTCAGGAGTGAAAGCGATGGCAGAACCAGAGCAATTCACAAAAATCACCTGCTTACCTGCTTCTTTCAACGCTTTTAAACAATTGCGCTGTACGGCCGGAAGCTCAATATTGGTGCGGTCGCCACCTTTGAATCCGGGATAGGAAACCGGCATTTCCTCGCCTTCCAACTTACCGGAAAGACCGCCGACAAATACCACCTCATCAATGCCTTTCAGTTTCTTAATCAGGTCGGTATAATCCACATCCACTTCTTTCCCAAAATTGAATTCGATGTTTGCCTGCCAGTTATTTAGCTGTGCGTAGCGAATTTCAATAGAATATTTTTTACCAGCTTCAACCTTAAAAGGGACTCTTGATGAAAGTGTTCTCCAGTTATCATATTTTTTCAGGGATTCTCCATTCACCAATAGTTCAAAATGCCCGGTTGCGCCTCCTTTAAACACGATTTCTTCGGTAGTTTTAGGTACAAATTCGGTTTGGTAGATAGCCGAAAAACCTTCCAGTTTCACACCCGATGCAAATTCGTGTTGCCCGGCAGTTGTCATCTTTATCGGATTGACAATCTGCTGCGTGATTACAGCATCTCCTTTGCGGTCGGGATTATTCCAATAAGTTGCTTTAAATCCAGGCTTGCCATCGAACGAGCATTGATCGAAATAACTTTGGGTCACTTTATCTTCGACCAGGTCACACCCCTTATCGTATAGAATCTTTCCAGCCGGAAGTTTTGTTTTTATCCCGTCCAGAATTGAGATGGTGCGCACGGGGGTACCATTGTAATTACCCCACAACATGGGTTTGTCGTCGGCATTGGGTCCAATCACGGCTATTTTCTTTCCCGATTTTGACAGTGGTAAGACATGATTTTTGTTCTGAAGCAGCGTCATGGTTTCACGGGCCATCTCAAGGGCAAGCTCCTGATGTTCTTTTTCATTCAAAACCGATGGCGGGATTTGTGCCCAGGGAACGATTGAATCGGGATCCATTTCTCCGAGGTCGAACCGTCCTTCCAGCACACGCATCAAACTTTTGTTGATGTCTTCTTCCCTGATCAAACCTCTCTCGACTGCATCTGTCAATTTCTTAAAAGGATAATTTTGCCAGACACATTCCACATCGGTCCCGGCTAATACGGCTTTTGATGCCGCGTGAACTGCGTCGGAAGAAACTTTGTGTGATGTAAAAAAATCGGTGATTGCGCCACAGTCTGATACAACCAAATATTTATATCCCCAGTCATCACGAAGAATCCGTTGTAACAAGCGGGTGCTTCCGCAGCAAGGTTCGTCATCCAAACGCTGATAAGCACACATTACCTGCCGCACGTCTGCTTTTTGCACCAGTGCTTTGAATGCCGGCAGATAGGTTTCGTATAGCTCTCGCGGACTAACACTATTCAGGTTGAGTTCGTGGCGGCTCCATTCCGGACCTGAATGAACAGCAAAGTGTTTGGCACAAGCCAGTAATTTACGGTATTTAGCATTCTCCGGGCCCTGTAAACCTTTGACTACCTGAATGCCCATCCGGGAAGTCAGGTAGGGGTCTTCGCCATACGTCTCCTGACCACGTCCCCAGCGAGGGTCGCGGAAGATATTTACATTGGGCGTCCACACCGAAAGGCTGAGGAAGCGCTTATTTTCGTTTCCCGCCTTGATCCATTGGTTGTATTTGGCACGAGCTTCATCCGAAACGGCGTTGTAAATTTTATACAGCAACGCATCGTCGAAGGAAGCAGCCATACCGATTGGTTCAGGAAAAACCGTAACATTGTTGTTGTTCGCATATCCGTGTAACGCTTCGCTCCACCAGTTGAACCGTTTGATCCCTAATCGGGGTACCGGATCTGATTGGTCGCACATCAGTGTCACCTTTTCATCGAGGGTTAGTCTTGAAATTAAATCTTCAGCTCTCTCCTTAGAAGTTAATTGAGGATTTTGAAATGGATATTGCTGTGCCCGGACGGTCGTTGAAGCCCAGAGGCAAACAACTAAAATCAAGTATTTTTTCACAATTGCTTTAATTAGGTTCATTTGGATTTAAAGTTAATCATTGAGTCTCTGTTGCGTTTTTAATTTTAGATACGCTGTTTTAAAATTGGGATATATGGTGTGCTTCAGGTAGGGACGGAAAGGACGTTGATGACAGCTACGGGAAAAAACGCGGCGAATAGAAAAAATGGTGTATCCTTTTCACGAAAACGTTTCGTTCATCATTGTTCCGGAGTCACGCTTCCGGAACAATGATGAACATTTGTTTTGATTTTTCCTTTCGTTGAATGGCTTAGGTCTGTCGTCGACCATCTGTTACTTCGGGCTTTCCGTAAGATGCGGCATCTTTAGTCATCGCCTCTTCAGCTTGAATCGCCTAGAATCTTACTGATATTTTCTTTCCGGTATAAGTCACTGTTTTACCATTACGTTCATTTGTACTCATTCCGGCACCGTTGTTGGGCGAAACCAGGATGATTCGGAATTTTCGTTGCTCGAGCATTCCCGGGAAAGTCCCTTTCCGGCTGTTGATGGTTAAAATTTTCCGTGCATTATTCCAGTTGAAGGTAATGGTCGAATAGATTCCTTTTTCATAATCATAATTGTCGTTTTCATCCTCATATAAGGTGAATTGACCATTAGCGCCGGGATAAACGCGTATTTCCAGGTCGTCCCATTTTTTCTGGGTGGCATACTGTACTTTGGGCCCGAATGGGATGATGCTTCCGGCTTTGATGTACAAAGGAATCTCGTCAATCTCTGTTTTTTGATTAATTTCCTGACCGCCTTTGTGCTTCTCATTTGTCCAGAAGTCGTACCATACTGTTCCGGCAGGTAAATAAACCTTTTTTGATTTTGACTGGGTGAAATCAATCGTGGATTGGGTCTTGTTTGATGCAGGCGCTTCGTCCGGGCCGGAACCTGGCTTGTTTTGCGGTATTTTTTCGGGCGTATATTGTGCATGAACAACCGGGGCTACCAATATTGATTTCCCAAACATGTACTCATTATTCATATTCCTGACTTTTGGATCGTTAAAATCCATCATCAAAGCCCGCATCATCGTCGATTGGTTGTGTGTGACTTGCCATGCATCAGCGTATATGTAAGGCAGAAGGGAATAACGCAGATTTATGGCTTTGGCTATTGCATCGTAAACAGGCTCTCCCTTTTTCCCAAACTGATAAATCTCCCGGGGGATATCGGTTCCGTGCGAACGCATCATTGGTGTGAAGGCTCCAAACTGCAGCCATCGAACGTAAAGTTCCTGGAATAATGGATTTTTTGCTCCCTTAGTCCCATTCCAGCTTCGGTTATAGGCACCGGCAAAGAAACCGCCGATATCGGAATTCCAGTAGGGAATACCACTTAGGGAGAAGTTCAGCCCTGCCGGAATTTGATTGCGCAATGATTGCCACGACGAGCTAACATCACCTGACCAGGTGTTGGCCGCATAACGCTGCTGACCGGCAAATGCCGACCGGGTAAGGATGAACACGCGTTTGGCAGACGTGACAGCGCGCTGGTGGGTGTAAACCCCGCCGACTGTCATCAATGGATAGGCATTCCGAACTTTACGGAACGGGCCAAGGTAGGTTTTTTCATCCAGGTCGGAAGGTTTGAATTCCAAATGATCCGGCTCGGTAGAATCCATCCACCATCCGTCGATTCCCAGGGAGAAAATTCCTTTGTTTAAGTACTTCCAGTAAATGTCGCGTGCTTTGGGATTATAGGCATCATAAACTCTGACTCCTGACGGATAGTCCATATTGGGTGGCCACTTTTGAACGCCTGATTCAGGCCAGGTTTTAAAGCTTAAAAGTGCACCTATCTTGTTCAGCTCCCGGTAAGGTTTGGTCATTGGGCCAAACGACGACCAAATGGAGATAATCATGTGTGCGTTCATACTGTGCACATCATCAACCATTTTTTGCGGACTATAGTATTCCGTATTCAGGAACTCCATGGCATTCCACAGGTAATTGTTACCCCAATACTGCCAGTCCTGTATAATTCCATCCAACGGAACGCCTAACTCACGGTATTTCCTGACTACGCCAACCAGTTCGTCCTGACTTTTGTACCGTTCCTTACTTTGCCAGTAGCCGAATGTCCACAAAGGGAACATAGGAGCTTGCCCGGTCAGGTCGCGCATACGTGCGATTGCTCCGTCGGGATTATTGCCGTACATAAAATAGTAGTCAACACAATTACCTACGTCTGATTTGAAGAATGTTCTTTCCTGGTTGTCAGAAAAAGTGGTTGGAGAGTAATTATCCCAAAACATTCCATAGCCTTTGTCCGACACGAAAAAGGGGACATAATCGTCAGTATTTCCCTGTATCATGTGTAGCTTCAGGTTTCGCTGGACCATTCTGCCTTGTTGTTGCTGCCCGAGACCATAAATGTCTTCGTTCTTATCCAGAACAAATGCCTGGTATACATGGTATGTTTTTTCCCCGGCATCGTTGTAGTTGGTGAATTTAACGCCCGACTTTTCTTCCTTTAGCAGAGACTTCCCTGATGGAGTAGAAAATTCAACCTGTCCGCTGGATAAATTCAGACTGACACGCAGCTTTTTACTTTTGAGTACAAGGTTATCACCGGATTGACTGACCCGGAAAGCTGTTTTTTGTGGCTTTTCAATAACCGAAAGGCTTTTTTTTGTAAAGGTTGTTCCGGCCGGCCATTTTAATATCCTTACCGTTGAGGGGGAATAAAACCCGATTTCAATTTGAACCGAGTCAATAACCGTTTGAATCCCGGTAGCGGTTTGTTGATAAGATTGGCCGTTGGCCGTCATGGCTGCTACAAAAATCAGCGGCATCAATATATAAATACGCAGCAGTTTCATTCGATTCGTTTTTTAGTTGGTTTATTATCTGCTATGTTGATTCATCTGGCTTTGAATTCCCACCAGTCGAAGTTGAACAAATCGCCCGGAGTACCTTTGAAAACAAAGAAGAGATCATGAACCCCCTTTACTTTTTTCACCTTGCAGGATTGGAGCGACCATTTCTGCCATCCGTCGGTATTTTTGACAGGGCACACGCCCAGTAACGTACCGGTTTCACTATCGATACGGATTTCGATCTTGCCTCCCGCAGATGCCGATGCGACGCTGGCTTCGAATGATTTAGCACCCTTCCGAAAATCGACACCCTGCACTTTAATGTAATCGCCATTGTCGACGTCTGTTACGTAAACTCCCACCTTGCTGTTCTGCCTTGTTTTCAGACCGTGACTCCAGGCAATGGTCCCGGCTTCCACTCGTCGATATGGATTTATCGTTCCTAACCTTTTGGGGCCTGTTGCTGACCAATAGGGTAGTTTTTGAATGGTCCCGTCATCGTTGTAGGTCATTTGGTCGATCGACACGGAACGACGCTCGAAGTGTTTTTGGGTGGTCTGTTTGAGTAAATCATAATTCAGACCGAAACAATACGAATTTCCTTTGTAGTCAATAATTCCGGGATGGTTTCCCCTTGACTTCGGTGTCACGTCCATGATCATCCCTTTATATTCCCAGGGACCTGTGGGCGAATCACTCATTGCATAACCAATGGCTTCCGGACAACAGGTGGAGGCGTAGGCCAAGTAGTAATGTCCGTTTCGCTTCCAAACCCATGGGCCTTCCTGATAATTTTGAGGCTTGGACGCTACCTTGACAATTTCGCCAGAGTAGGAAATCATATCTTTATTTAGTTTCACATAGTAAAGATCAGGATTTCCCCAATATAAATAAGCCTGCCCATCGTCATCAATCAAAACGGTCGGATCAATATCATTCCAGATGTGATCGTCGTTGATCAACCTCTTTCCCAACGGATCTTTAAAGGGGCCGTACGGACTGTCGGAAACCAAAACACCAATTCCATTGCCATGCATCGGACAATAGAGGTAAAACTTTCCGTTCCGCTCGACACATTGCGGAGCCCAGGCGCCATTGTCCTGCCTGGCCCAGCTAAAATTCTTCAATGAGGCTACAATTCCGTGGTCGGTCCAGTTGACCATATCCGTAGAGGTATAGAGCAACCAATTGAGCATCTTGAAACCGGTTGCATCGTCTTCATCATGGGTCGTATAAAGGAATACCGTATCGTTATAAACCATTGGTGCCGGGTCGGCGGTATATTTGGTTTGAATAATGGGATTCTGAGCAGCACCGACAAAAACGATTGTCAGCAAGAGAAATAATGTTGCAAGAACTTTAGATGTAGCTTTCATGATTAAGGTATAGGTTGTTTAACATATCATATGAATATTGAGGAGTTATTGGGGTATAAATCCCCACCAGTCGAAGTTGAATAAATTGCCTTGAGCACCTTTGAACACAAAAAACAGATCATGTACTCCTTTCACCTTTTTTACCTTACAGGATTGAACATCCCAATCCTGCCATCCACCGGTGTTTTTTACAGGGCACACACCCAATAAGGTACCGGTTACACTATCGAGATGAATTTCAATTTTACCTCCGCCAGAAGCAGACGCGACACTGGCTTCGAATGACTCAGCCCTCTTGCCAAAATCGACACTGCGTACTTTGATGTAGTCGCCGTTGTTGATATCGGTTACATAAATGCCGGTAATACTGTCTGAGGCTGTTTCTACACCTTCTTCCCAGGCGATTGTTTCGGCTTGCCGGCGGATATACGGATTCAGGTTGGCAACTCCTTTAACGACTCCCGCTTTTGTCGCGGCAATTCGGGGAATGGTCCCGTCCGGGTTGTATTTAAATTCTTCAACACAAACAGAACGGTCGAAACCGCCGCCGCCGGGTAAGGCTCCGTCATGATAAAAGAGGAACGATTTCCCTTTATAGTCAATAATTCCAGGATGATTGGTGAAAGCACCACCTGTGCCAATGACCGGCATAATTGTATCCTGGTATACCCATGGCCCGGTCGGGCCTGAACTGGTAGAGTAGGCCAAATGTTCAGGTACGCCACCGGCCGGATATATCAGATAATACAAGCCATTTCGTTTGTAGAACCATGGTCCTTCCTCATAGGTCGTAAATCGTTTGCCGGTGCTGTTTACTGTTCTTTTTATTTGGGAAACAAACCAATCTTTTTTGTCCGAGGGAATTGGCCTGATACCGGCCTTTTGATCGTACGAACTCATATCACTGTTAAGCTTTACATACCAAAGCTTTGAATTTCCCCAGGTTAAATAGGGTTGTTTGGCGTCGTTAAAGACAACTGTCGGGTTAATATTCCCGTTACCGCAATCTTCCGAAATCAGGGGCTTACCAAGCACATCCGTAAACGGGCCGATGGCTTTGTCACCGACGGCCACGCCAATCACTTTTTTATTTGTCCGCTTATCGATTGCACTTACGTACCAGTAGTACTTGTTTCTGGAAGTGTTTTTAACGGTATGCGATGCCAGCCCGTTAATTGATTTTGCCCACTTAAAAGTATTTTTAGCATTGATAATCCTGAGTTTAAAGCTTTTTGTGGTGAGTGGAACTTTCACAATTCCCACATTCTTGTCATACGAAATCATGTCTTTGTTGAGCTTGACATAGTAAAGCTGCGGATTTCCCCAGTACAGATAGGCTTGTCCGTCATCGTCGATATACACGGTAGGATCAATATCTCCCCAGCCGGTGGTCACGAGCAGTTTACCAAGTGCATCAACAAAGGGGCCTGTTGGCCTGTCGGATACAGCAACGCCAATTGCCATGCCTTTACCATTGGCTTGATTCATGGGTACATACCAATAAAATTTGCCATTTCGTTCGATGCATTGTCCGGCCCAGGCATCCTTTTTAGCCCATTTGAACGTTTTGAGAGACAATGGTGAACCATGGTCTGTCCAGTTAACCATGTCGGTGGTGGAATAAACGTGCCAGTCCTTCATGGTGAACCAGTTGGAGCCATCTTCGTCATGCCCCGTATATAAGTATACCGTGTCGTTATAGACCATTGGTGCCGGATCGGCTGTATAAATGGTCTGAACGATTGGGTTTTGAGCATGTCCTGCAAAAGGCATTATGGCTAAGGACAGTAATATTATAGATATGATCTTCGAAAAATTCTTCATTCCAATGTTTTTATCACTTTAACCAGTTTTCGCACTTCGTGATGTACAACGTTTAGCTATTTTTTATTATTGACGTTATAGCCCAATATCGAAAGCATCTTCTCTCCGTAGCGTTTTCCTAAAATCCGGTAACCTTCGGCGGTAAAGTGCAAGTGGTCAGATATGCCCGGACATCCTTCGGACGAAATGATATACGAGTTCGGAATCGTTTCGGGTAGCTTGTCGATAATGGCGTTCATACTTGCGCAAGCGCCACCTTCTCCCTTGCTCACAAGTTCACCGGCCAATAATGGAACCGATTTGGGATTCAGGTTTAGATCGTTGATCAGGTTATCGTAAATCCCTTTCACTTTATCGGGCCATTCCTTGTCTCCGGTGTTTGACTCTCCCTGGTGCAAAAGGATTCCTTTAATTACGCCGGATTTCTGAGCGATCTTAGCCATTTCCACAAGACGGCCGTAGGGATTTCCGTCGTATTGGTTGATCATATTGATCATCCAGTCCGGCGCCGTTTTGATATATGCCTTGTAGTGATCTTTTTCAAATAGTTCGATTTTGCAGCCTCCAACAGCAACATTGATTACGCCGACTTTAATATTCTTCGGAAGATTGGCAACCAAAGTTCGACCGAAATAGTCAGCGGGAGTTAAGCCCGTATTGCATCGACACAAAGGGGGAACAGCTGTATACCAATGGCCCATTTCTCTTTCTAGCTTTGGGCAATCTACTGCTTCCAAAACCTGGAACCGACTGTCTACGGTGGTGTCCTGAGGTTCAAATTTGGCATGGCCTTCCATGTTCGATTGTCCGAAGCACAAAAAGATATAGAAATTAGGATCCTGTGAAAAAGCGTTCATACTGAACAGAAGTAATCCAACAATTGCGAATAGTTTTATTTTCATGATGTTTATTTGGCTTATTTTATGTTTGTTATTATCAGGTTCATTTCAGAAAAGGCGGTCAGGGGCCGCCCGGTAGTCAACGTTGTATTTTAAAAGTGTCTGAACGTTAAGAGCGCCGACGCAATTGAAGCGATCGTCCGCCCCTTTTGCTTTTTTTATTTGTGCTTTTAGTGAATGCGATAGCGGCTGATTAATGATCAATTAAGTTCGAATCCTTCATCCATTGAAATAGAGGGACCATCCAACCTTCCTGTCTGAAAATAAAGCCATGGCCGCCTTTTTGGTAAATATGCAATTCAGCGGGAACGTGGTGATGTCTCAATTTCTCGAAATAGATGATGCTGTTGTCTACGTCAACTAATGTATCGTCGCCTGCATGGGTTATATATGCACGTGGAGTATTTTCATTGACATGCAATTCGTTTGATAATTCGTCAATCGTCGCCTGGGTCGGATTCTTACCCAGTAGCATGATCCTCGAACCGAAGTGAGTCAAACTATCCTCCATGCTTATGACCGGGTAAGCCAAAATTTGAAAATCGGGACGAAGGCTTGTATGATGATTGTTTTCAATGAGTGCCTTCTCATAATGGGTTGCTTCAGTTGAAGCCAGATGTCCGCCGGCCGAAAAGCCCATGATTCCAATCTTATTTGGATCAATCCCCCATTTGGCTGCGTTTTCTCTGACTACTTTAATGGCTTGTTGCGCATCCTGCAGAGGGCCAATTGTTTTATTCCTCATGGTCGAATCATCGGGAAGCCGATATTTAAGCACAAAAGCAGCAACTCCGTGCGCTGCAAATTTCTTTGCCGTCGACACACCTTCTCCCTGGTAAACCAATACACTATAACCACCTCCCGGACAAATTACAACAGCCGTTCCGGAAGCATTTTCTTTTTCCGGAAGATATATTTCCAGAGTAGGGTGGGTTACTCCCCGGTACATTCCTGAGGTATATACTTCTTTAATGCCGTTGACCTTTGCATTCGGGATGGTGTCGGGATATAATTTGATGATCTTTTGCGCATTTACAAATGCGGGAAATGAAAGCAAAAGCAACAGACAGCTGATTTCTACTTTCATCGGATAAATTGGCTTGTTTCGTATTTTTTTCATCTTCATTGAAATAGCGAGCTATCAGTTGCTTTGGCCATTGAGTGGGAACCGGGTTCATAAGGATGATGCTCGTCTTCCCGTTTAGCGTCAGGTCAAAATGCCAACGTATCTCGTTCGGGTGATTTTTTGTTTTCCCCGATGTCGTCAATCATTTTCTGTAAAAACGGCGGGAGGAACCGGCTTAAAAAGCAGTTGTGAGAACATGTACAGGTTATTCTTCCATACCTCGAAATCATGATGTCCACCCGGGATGACTTGATAAATATGGGGAATATGATGTGCAGCGAGGTAATCATGAGTCCGCTTGCTGAAAGTGATCAGATTATCCTGGTCGCCACAGGAAATCCATAGCAATTTGAGCTGTTCTTTTGCTTTTTCCGGACTGGGCACCAGTACTTCCGGTTTTTTTGTGTTCGGGGCGGAAGAAAAACCACCTACCCATGCGAATTTATCGAGATGCCCCAGCCCAAAATTCAACGATTGTCCGCCGCCCATCGACAGACCCGCAAGTGCACGATGTTTGCGATCTTTCATGGCCGGATAGTTCTTTTCAATGTAAGGAATCAGGTCATTGAGTAAATCCTTTTCGAACGTTGCAAAAGCCTCGACTTTGTCCTTGTCAAATATGTTTCCAACCGGCCGGTCGTCTTTCATGGCGCGACCGTTGGGCATCACCACAATCATGGGTTCCACCTTTTTCTCAGCATACAAATTGTCAAGTATATTCTGCATATGCCCGTTCTTCTGCCATGCGTATTCATCTCCGCCTATCCCGTGTAAAAGGTAAAGGACCGGGTATTTCTTCTTTTTTGAATATCCTGGTGGGGTATAAACCAAGGCTTTGCGGTTTGTTTCCACAGTTGACGAATGGTAGACGATGGTATCGATTTTTCCGTAAGGAATGTCGGATTTTACCACGTCGAAACCTTGCGGTACCTTTTTCACAAGATTTTGCGAAACAGCTGTCATACTGATAAGCAGCATGGCACAGAGAACAAAAATTAGTCTTTTCATAGGTTATCGTAAATATTGATTTAGTGTTTTTATTTGTCTCTTCAGGTTGTTGATGTTGCAGCGGCTTGGAATGTGACTACTACGGTTGAATATTCATGTTGAAAAATTACAAATTGCTCTGTTGTTAAGGTTTCAAATCCGGATAATCTTTTTGAGAAAATAGATAAACTGTGTTTTCTCCAGCGCTACTTTGGCACAAACTTATTGTCTTCAAATGCAGATTCCCTTTATTGTTAAAAAAGGAAACCGTCAGAGGAAATCTTGAGGTCTTTGCGAATGTTTTGTTTTTCGTATCAGCAAGCCAAGGCATAAAAATACCTCAAATCAAAAATCAGATACTCAAAATTCAAACGCAGATTGTGGTGCGATGTTTACATTGCAGTAATGGTTGGAGAATCATTTTTGACCGATAAATCATTTGTTGAATCTGTTTCTATTATCGGGCAGATTCGTTGTTACTAATATTAACTACATTCCTGATGACTAGACTGCTTTCTTACCTCTATTTGGGACTGACCTTTTTGTGCTGTTTTTCGCTTTCGGGGTGTTCCTCTGGTGCAAAATCAAAAACAGTTCATTTTTCGAAAGATGGTTTTGTAGCCCATTTCGATTATTTCAATTATCGTGGAGACGATGATTTTTACAAAAAAAATCCCTTGCCAGGTGACGATTACTTCTACAATCCTATTTTGCCCGGATGGTATTCCGACCCCAGCATTTGTAAAAATGGCGATGACTACTTTTTGGTGACATCTACTTTCTCGTATTTCCCCGGCGTACCGATTTTTCATAGTAAGGATTTGGTCAACTGGAAGCAAATTGGGAATGTTCTGGACAGGCCTTCTCAATTAAAGCTTAATGGACAACGAGTAAGCCAGGGAATTTTTGCTCCGGCTATAAGTTATAATCCCCATAATCAGACTTACTATATGATAACCACCAATATCGGAGGCGGAAATTTCTTCGTGAAAACGAAAGATCCGTTTGGTGAATGGTCCGATCCTGTGTGGTTACCTGACGTACATGGAATTGATCCTTCTTTCTTTTTCGATGATGATGGTAAAGCATACATAGTCAATAATGACGAGCCGGTTGGTGGTTCGAAATACGAAGGACATCGGGCCATCCGTATTCAACAATTTGATGTAGAAAAGGAGAAGACGTTTGGTCCAAGGATTATGTTGGTTAATGGTGGGGTGAATCTTGCTGAAAAGCCGATATGGATAGAAGGTCCACACATGTATAAGATCAATGGTAAGTATTACCTGATGTGTGCGGAGGGAGGCACATCGGTCAATCATTCGGAGGTAATATTCAGAGGCGATACACCCATGGGGAAATTCACTCCCTGGGACAAAAATCCAATACTGACTCAGAAAAATCTGGACCCGAATCGGCCTGTCCCAATTACATGTGCAGGTCATGCAGATTTGGTACAGAAAGAAAACGGGGAATGGTGGGCCGTTTTTCTGGCGTGTCGTCCCATCGGGAACAAGTTCGAAAACCTGGGACGTGAGACATTTTTGTTGCCTGTAAAATGGAGTAATGATGGTTTCCCATACATAACAAAGGGTAATGAGGTAGTTCCAAGAATCGTTCGAATGAACGGTGTGAAAAGAGATTCTCTTTGCACATTTGGGAATTTCGAAAAGAACGATGATTTTAACTCCCGGAAGCTGGATATTGAATGGATGACACTGAGGGAACCAATTGATTCACTTTACTCTTTAACTGACAATCCCGGATATTTAAGTCTTAGGTGTGCGAATGTCTCATCTACAGAGCTAAAGGCTCCTGCCTATATTTGTCGAAGAATGCAACATCACAAATTTGTATGCACGACAAAATTGTATTTCGAGCCAACCAATGGACGGGAAACAGCAGGTCTCTTGCTCCTGAAAGATGAAAAGCACCAATATTTTCTTTCAGTAGGAAAACTAGATGGAGGCAGAAAAGTAAGTCTTGAGAAGCTAACGGCTTCAGGAAACTCTACTATAGCAAGTAATCAGATTGCCGGGGGCAATTCTCCCATTCGATTAAAAGTCGTGTCAAAAGGGAAGACTTATGACTTTTACTATGCATTAGGCGATGGACCCTGGCTGAGTTTGTGCAAGGATATCGATGCGTACTATTTGTCCACCGCCAATTCATTTGGATTTACGGGAACAACCATTGGAATGTATGCTACAAGTAAGTAGGAATTCATGAAGAAAGATTTGGTGGATAAGTAACAGGATTCAGCTAGACAAAAAATAGCTCCGTTTATTAGTATTGGCATTTTTTCATAGATGTAGCAGTTGGTGGACTCTGATTTTTAGTAGAACAGAGTCCACCCTTTATTCATAAAGATATTCAACGTATTTCGAATAATGATGTATCTGAGTGAAAGTTATGCTTACTTAACTGTTTCTTACTGACGAGGCTCTTTCTATTAGATTTGTTTTGAGGATGCTAACATGATGCGTGTCTTGATGCTTCATCCTTTTAAAAAATTGTTTAGCCGCTTCCTGGCCAATTTTAAATGTCGGATGTGTGATGGAGGTTAGTGGAGGCTCTACGACCGTTGCGTGAAACTCATCTGTAAACCCTACTAAACCAATATCTTCCGGGATTCGTAGTTTTCGTTCCTTTATTCCCTTCATCGCGCCGAAAGCAACAGTATCATTGATACCAAAAACAGCATCGGGAGGATTGGGTAGTTGTAACAGACGACTCATTGCTGATTTGGCTGACTCCAAACTTAAATTACACTGTTCAACCAACTCTGGAGAAAAAGGATAACCAGCTTCATTCAAGCCTTCCATGTAACCAGCTAATCGTTCCTTTGAAATATTTAAATGACGAGGTCCGGATATGAATGCAATACGCTTGTAACCTTGATTTTTAAAATGGTGTACAATTCGTTTGGAAGCATCTATATTGTCTGCTGTTACGCAAGAAACTCTGTCTTCCAGGCACACCCGGTCGAAGAAAACCAGCGGAATATTTTGTTCGATTATTTTTTCGAAATGGTGATAGGTTTGTGTTTCCCTACTTAGGCATACAATCAGGCCGTCTACTCTTGCCTTTACCAGATTTTCAACGGCTTCAACCTCTTTTTCGTACGATTCGCCCGAACTGGCAATCACAACAAAATAGCCTTTCTTTCGTGCAAGGCTTTCAATCCCAGCAATGATAGAAGCATAAAAATGGGTGACTACATCAGGAACAATAACACCTATCATCCCAGTCGTTTGTTTCAGTAATCCCATGGCCAGCGGATTAGGAGAGTAGTTTCTCTCCTGCGCCAACTTTTTTACTTTTTGCCGCATTTCCACACTGATATCCGGATGGTCTTTCAGTGCTCTGGAAACGGTCGATATAGAAACATTCAGTTCGTTTGCCAGATCTTTCAATGAAATATACCGATTCCCCATAGCTTATGCGATTCTTGCTCAAAGCTAATTAATTTATCACGGATGATTTCTTCATTAATGTTATAAAACATTTTTTAGTCACCGCAAAGCTTTGTGCAAAGCTTTGCATGAAGAAATCTATATGTATTGTGTTGTTTGATTTTCAATTTTATAGAACTTGTTGAAAAATGTTTTCGTGAAACGAGCCGCGATAGGGAATCTATAACGGCATTCATATGTTGTTGGCGCGTTCTACGCGGCAATTAAGAAAATAAGATATAAGCACATGAAATATAAACGCTATTGTAAGACTTTGTCTTTGGAAAACGATCCGCGGTTAATTGAGGCCTATAAAAAGGTACATGCGCCTGGAGCATCGTGGCCGGAGATAACGGAGGGCATGAAAGCAGTCGGAATTCTGGATATGGAAATCTACATACATGGTAATATTCTATTCATGATTATGGATACTGTGCCCGAATTTGACCATGAGCGGGATATGAAACGATTAGCAGCGATGCCCCGTCAGTCTGAATGGGAGGCTCATGTATCTCAGTACCAGCAAGGATCTGATAAAGCTTCGGCAGATGAGAAGTGGCAGCTGATGGAACGCATTTTCGAGATGGACCAGCAAGAGTTTTATTCTGCCAGTGAAGGGCAGCTAAAAAAGAACGATTAATGAGCGAGCAAGGAACACTTGGTAAAACAGGCCTTTGTTTTCCAACGATCATCTATGGAACCAGTTTTCTGGGAAATCTTTATAGGGAGTTGACGGAGGATGAAAAAATGGCCATTATGAAGGCTTGGTTTCACGAATCCGAAGGTCCTGTAATGATTGACAGTGCCGGTAAATATGGTGCCGGTTTGGCCCTTGAGGTAATTGGTGCCGGTTTGGAAAAACTGGGAGTTCATCCGGAAAAGGTGATAATCAGTAATAAACTTGGGTGGTACCGTGTTCCCCTGGAGGGAAGCGAACCTTCATTTGAGCGGGGGGTTTGGGCGAATCTCCGGTTCGATGCGGTCCAGAAAATTAGTTATAATGGAATTTTAAAGTGCTGGAAACAGGGAAATAATTTATTGGGGGGCAGGTACAAAAGTGAGGTGGTTTCGGTGCATGATCCGGACGAATATCTTGCCGGGGCTTCAAATGAGCAAGAACGAGAAGAGCGTTTGGAAGATATCGTTGAAGCTTATCAGGCTCTGTTTGAGCTGAAGAATAAAGGATTGGTAAGAGCAGTAGGTATTGGTGCCAAAGACTGGGCCGTTATCAGGGAATTATCCCACCGTATTGGCTTCGATTGGGTGATGTTTGCCAATTCATTTACCATATATAATCATCCCGCTGAGTTACTTCGTTTCATGGATGAGTTGGAACAAGATGGTGTATGCGTGATTAACTCAGCTGTATTTAATGCCGGATTCCTTACAGGCGGAGCTTATTTTAATTATCGGAAGCTAAACCCTGAGCTTCCGGAGGACCGTCAGCTGTTTCGTTGGCGCGATAATTTTTTCCGTATCTGCAGTAAGCACAATGTAAAGCCGGGAGATGCCTGCCTGAAATTTGGTATTTCACCACACGCCGTGAAGGGAGTGGCACTGAATCCCAGTAAACCTGAACGTATTGCAGACAATAGGAGGGTATTGGAAAATACATTGCCGACGGATTTTTGGAAGGAGTTGAAGAATGAGGGAATAATTAGTAGGAATTATCCATACCTGTAACAATTGTATTTGTATGATCATTGATGCACATCATCATTTTTGGCAATATGATCCGGTGGAATATGACTGGATTGATGATGAGATGTCCGTTATTCGAAGAGATTTCTTACCGGTAAACCTGCAGGAAAACATATTGGAAACACCGGTTGAGGGAGTTATTTCAGTACAGGCACGACAATCGCTTGAGGAAACTGACTGGTTATTGAAACTGGCATCAGAAAACGAATTTATCAAAGGAATTGTTGGCTGGTTGCCGCTTCGACAAAAGAATATAAAAGATTTGCTCGAAAAGTATTTGGGGTTCCCAGCGTTGAAAGGCGTACGACATGTTGTGCAGGGAGAACCGGACCCTGAATTTTTGATGGGCCGCGAATTTAACAGGGGAATTGCCCTGCTAAAAGATTACGGGCTTACTTATGATGTATTGATTTTTGCTCATCAATTGCCTGCAGCTATCCGCTTTGTAAAACAACATCCCGAACAGCTTTTTGTACTGGATCATATTGGCAAACCGGAAATCAGACATGATAAGATAGTCGCGTGGAGAAAAGACTTGAAAGAATTGGCGCAATGTGAAAATGTGTTTTGCAAGGTAAGCGGGATGGTGACAGAAGCCAATTACCGGACCTGGACGGAGGAGCAGCTTCAACCTTATCTGGAAACGGTGTTGGATGCTTTTGGGCCAGGGCGTTTGCTTTTTGGTTCCGATTGGCCAGTGTGTTTGGTCGCAACAGAATATGGTAAGTGGTATGATTTGGTTTCGCGTTTTTTTTCGACGTTGAGTCATGATGAACAGGAGCTGATTTTCGGTGGGAATGCACAATATGTATATCATCTGTAATGAAAAATCAAATGAAGACAATCGAGATAGTAGAACCGGGATTAATACGTATTAATGAACGGGAAAAGCCTGCCCCGGGGGCAGGCGAAATACTGTTGAAAGTGAAATATGTTGGTTTTTGCGGTTCCGACCTAAGCTCATATCTTGGGAAAAATCCGTTGGTAAGCTATCCCCGAATACCCGGCCATGAGATTTCGGCCGTTATTGAGGAGTTGGGAGCTGATGTTCCGGAAAGTTTTCTGAAAGGACAGCAGGTAACAGTTGTGCCTTATACCCATTGCGGGCAATGTATGGCCTGCCGGCAAAAAAGGTTCAATGCCTGTGAGAACAATGAGACTTTGGGTGTACAGCGCGATGGTGCTATGGCCGGGTACATATCGGTACCATGGCAAAAGGTATTGTCGGAAGATGCATTGAATGAAAAACAGCTGGCACTGGTCGAACCCTTAACGGTTGGGTTTCATGCCGTGGATAACGGGATGGTGACCGACTGGGATACGGTGCTGGTCATCGGGTGCGGAATGATTGGTTATGGAGCGATTGTTCGGGCAAACCTTCGTGGAGCAACTGTTATTGCGGCAGATGTGGATGATGTAAAACTGGAAAAAGCCAAATCTGCCGGAGCGAACTATGTGATTAATTCGGTCCGACAAGATCTTCATGAAGAATTGATGAAAATAACCAGGGGCAACGGTCCTTCGGTGGTAGTTGAGGCCGTGGGCAGGCCAGAAACTTATCAGGCAGCCATTCAGGAGGTGAGTTTTGCCGGACGGGTGGTTTGCATCGGCTATGCGAGCGACGAAATTCAGTTTAAAACGAAGCTGTGGGTCCAGAAGGAACTGAAGATAATGGGATCAAGGAATGCTAATCCATCCGACTTTGAATCGGTTATCCGGTTTCTTAAGGCAGGTAGTTTAGATGAAACAAATTTGATTTCCGATATTGTAGTACCGGAAGAGGCAGGAGCGGCAATGCAGAAGTGGGTTGAGAACCCGGGAAAAGTTATGAAAATACTGGTCCGGTTTTAGTAATTCCAGTGTCAAATTTCAATGAAACGCTATTAAATCCATCATCCAATGAATAAGTCTTTACCTGTGGTCGAACGAAAATATCTTTTCCCTTTTGTTTTGATCACCAGTTTGTTTGCCCTGTGGGGATTTGCCAATGATATTACCAATCCGATGGTGGCAGCCTTCCGGACCGTAATGGAGATATCCAATGCCAAGGCAGCATTGGTACAGTTTGCTTTTTACGGAGGCTATGCTACCATGGCGATTCCTGCAGCGTTGTTTATCCAGCGTTTTAGCTACAAGAAGGGAATTTTAATGGGGTTGGGGTTATATGCCATCGGGGCACTGATGTTTTATCCTGCAGCCCGGTTCGAAATGTTTGGGTTCTTTTTGTTGTCCCTGTACATTTTGACCTTTGGACTGGCATTTCTGGAAACCACATCCAATCCGTTCATTCTTTCCATGGGCAGGAAAGAAACAGCAACCCGGCGACTGAATCTGGCACAGGCATTCAACCCTATGGGCTCACTTTTAGGCATGTTTGTGGCTTCAACATATATTCTTAATTCATTGCAATCGAGTGCTAAGGATTCGACCGGGAATTTGATCTTTAATACACTGGGAGCTTCGCAAAAAGCAGTTATCCGGGCTCACGATCTCATGATTATCAGAAACCCCTATGTTTTGCTTGGGATTGTGGTCTGCGTGATGTTTGTGGTAATAGCATTGGCTAAAATTCCGGTAACCAATCCGGAACATCAAATTCACATCAGAAAAACGACAAAGCGTTTATTGAAAAACAAGTTATACAGAGAAGGGGTAATCGCCCAGTTGTTTTATGTGGCGGCTCAAATTATGTGCTGGACTTTCATTATTCAATATGCCGATCATCTTGGTATTTCTTATTCAGCAGCCGAGCGGTATAATATGGTAGCAATGGGTGTTTTTCTGAGTAGCCGCTTTATCAGCACCTTTCTGATGAAATATGTTAATTCCCGGAAATTATTGACCGTATTTGCGCTAGGTGGAATAGTTACGTCGGCAGGGGCGATTTTTATTCAGGGTATGGGCGGTTTATATAGCCTCATTGCAACATCGGCTTTTATGTCGTTGATGTTTCCCACAATTTATGGAATCGCATTGGAGAAAGTTGATCCGAATGACACGCCTTTGGGCGCATCCGGACTCGTGATGGCGATTGTGGGAGGCGCTTTGCTTCCACCATTGCAGGGAGCCATCATTGATTTGGGGCAGGTGGCCGGCTTACCAGCGGTTAATTTTTCATTTATCCTGCCACTCTTCTGTTTTATCATTGTCGCTTTGTATGGCTGGCGGTGCCAACGGTTCAGCTTGTCATCGGGTAATGCATAGCTGCATCGATGAAATAAATACTTGATTAATTGTCCAATATCATAAAGCCATTGACATGAAACGAAGATCACTGATTAAACTACTGGGATTATCGGTACCGGGAGTGATGCTGGCGCGTCAAAGCGTTGCATCCGGACTGCTTAACCCACAATCGGAAGATGAAATAGCCGGGGGGCCTTTTTCACCTGGATGGGATTCTTTGCAACGCTACGAGGTGCCGGAATGGTTTCGCGATGCTAAATTCGGAATATGGGCACATTGGGGACCACAGTGCCAACCGGAGCATGGCGATTGGTATGCACGTGAAATGTACATTGAAGGAAGCAGGGATTATAAATCGCACCTGGCTGAGTATGGCCATCCTTCGGTGAAAGGTTTTAAAGACATTATTCACCAGTGGAAGGCAGCCGATTTTAATCCGGATCAATTGTTATCCTTTTACAGGGAAAATGGAGCTCAGTACTTTATGGCACTGGCCAATCACCATGATAATTTCGATAATTTTAATTCCCGGTATCAACCGTGGAACTCGGTTAAATTAGGTCCCGGGAAGGATTTGATCGGGGGCTGGGAAAAGGCAGCCCGGAAACACGGACTTCGTTTTGCGGTCAGTGTTCATGCTTCTCACACCTGGTCGTGGTATGAACCAGCACGGGGAGCTGACAAAAGTGGCCCGTTGGCTGGTGTTCCTTACGACGGGACCATGACCAAAGAAGACGGACGGGGTAAATGGTGGGAAGGACTCGATCCTCAGGCGCTTTATGCCCAGAATCATAAGCCGGGAAAGAAACTGGTGTGGGACTGGGACCCCAAACAGGGGAGTAGTGTTCCCGATAAAGCCTATATGGAAAAGTTCTTCAGGCGGACCAAACAGTTGCTGGATGATTATAAACCTGACATGGTTTATTTCGATGACGATATCCTGCCTTTGTATGAGGTCGACAAGGAAATTGGCCTGAAGCTGGCGGCTCATTTTTACAACTCGAACCTGCAATGGAATCACGGAAAGCTCGAGGCAGTTATCACGGGAAAACACCTCAATGATATTCAGAAGCGTTCCATCGTGTACGACATTGAACGAGGAAAGGCGGATGGAATATTGCCCTTGCCCTGGCAGACAGATACCTGTATCGGGTCGTGGCATTACGATCGTGCCATTTTCGAGAATCATTCCTATAAAACGGCCTCTACCGTCATCCCCATGTTGGCAGATATCGTCAGTAAAAATGGGAACCTGATGTTGAGTGTGCCTCTGCAACGTGGTGGTATGCCCGATTCCGATGAGATACAAATTGTCAAAGAAATTGGCGAATGGCTGAAAGTAAACGGCGAAGCTATTTATGCCACTCGTCCGTGGAAAGTATATGGTGAGGGACCATCTACCAAATCGTCCGAGAAAGGACAATTTGACGGGCAGAGCGATGTACAGAAGAAACCGTTTACGGCGCAGGATATCCGCTTTACACAATCTAAAGATAAAAGCACGCTTTATGCGATGGTATTGAGTTTCCCCAAAGACGGAAAGGTTACGATTCGTTCCTTATCGGGGAATTCGGAGCATTGGCCCGGGCAGATTCGCTCGGTTCAGATGTTGGGAATATCACAATCATTACCATTTACCCGCGACACAGAAGGCTTACATGTAACCTTGCCGGGAAAAGTTCCGGGTAAGATAGCATTTGCCTTGAAGATTCGTTCGTGAATGTTTTCCAGGTTAAGGTAGTAATCCGAAGGCAAGATCGAAGGAACGCTTTTTTATTGGGAATGCCTGGTTTCTTGATACATAAACAGGCAAGTAAAACGCTTAACAGTATGAGATTATTTAAAGTTTTAACATTAGTACTGGTCTTCTTTTTGGGAGATGGATGTTTATATGCTTCCGATGTTCTGTCTTCTCCGGATGGTAAACTGCAGGTTGATGTAGCCTGTTCCAGGCTTTTGAATGGCGGTGAAGCTTATTTTTCTGTTGACTATAACGGGCAAAGTGTTTTTTCTAAAGTAAAATTAGGAATGTCGACTGAGTCGCAGGATTTCTCAGGAGGCCTGGAAATGGTATCCGCTTCAAAGCCCAGGTTACACAAGGATGATTATATGATGCTGACTGGCAAAAGAAGCCATTGTGTCAATTCGGCTAACGAAAGCACTTACCGTTTTAAAAATAGTAAAGGGCAGGCGCTCGATGTTACGTTCCGCGTATACAATGACGGCATCGCGTTCCGATATAACCTGAAAGCTTCCGGTGCATCGGGAAATATTACGAATGAATTTACTGATTATCCTGTTGCTAACGGTAAAAAACGTTGGATGCAAAAATATAACGGTGGCTACGAAGGTTTCTATCCAATGGCGACCAATGGTATCGGTAGTAAGAAGCAGACCGGCACCCGATGGAATTATCCGGCTCTTATCGAACCGCAAGATTCGGTTTTCGTGTTAGTTACCGAAGCTAATATAGAGCGTAACCATTGTGGTTCTTTTCTGGACAATACTAGGGATCCGAATACTTATCGGGTGAAATTGGTTGACAAAAAACTGGCCTTTTCCGGCGAATGGACTTCTCCCTGGCGGGTTCTTATTATCGGTCCGCTAGATAAAATCGTTGAGTCAACGTTGGTCACCGACGTGTCTGATCCTTCAGTGATAAGTAACACCGATTGGGTCAAACCAGGGCTGGCCTCGTGGGTTTACTGGGCAAATAATCACGGCTCAAAGGATTTTGAGATTGTAAAAAAATATATCGATTTGGCAGCTAACATGAAGTGGCCCTACGCTTTAATCGATTGGCAATGGGATGTTATGACCAATGGGGGAAATATAGAAGATGCAGTAAAGTATGCCTTAAGTAAAGGCATCAAACCCTTGTTATGGTATAATTCCAGTACGGCCTGGATGCCCGCTGGTGGGGGACCGTTTTTCCGGTTAAATAAAAAAGAAAAACGGTTGAAAGAATACGCATGGTTGCACAAAATTGGAGTTGCCGGTATCAAAGTGGATTTTTTCTCTGACGATAACGCCTCTACAATGAATTATTACCTTGATCTGTTAGAAGATGCTATTCCATATAAGCTACTGCTCAATTTTCATGGATGTACCATTCCCCGGGGCTGGCAGCGTACCTATCCAAATCTGATGAGCATGGAAGCCGTGTATGGTGCCGAATGGTATAACAATAATGGTGTCCTGACCAACCGGGCTGCTGAACACAATGCTACATTGCCCTTTACCCGGAATGTTATTGGATCGATGGATTATACTCCCGGTACTTTCTCTAATTCACAACATCCGCACATTACTACTTACGGGCAGGAACTGGCGCTTCCTCTTCTTTTTGAATCCGGGATACAGCACATGCCGGACAGGCCTTCGGTTTACGATTCATTTGCAAAGCCAGTCAAAGATTTTCTTTCCAACCTTCCTACTGCATGGGATGACACAAAACTGTTGGCCGGGTATCCGGGTGTTGACGTGGTTATTGCGCGTAGAAAAGGAAAGGTTTGGTATGTGGCTGGCATTAACGGAACAAACGATTCGAAAACACTTTCGTTCTCGCTGAGCGGACTTTCTTCTTTGGGTAAGAGAATGACCATCATTGAAGATGGTGCCAATGACAAAAGTTTTGATATTCACGAGAACATTCGTCTTAGCAGGAAGAACCGGAAAATGAGCGTGGCGTGTCTTCCGCGAGGAGGATTTGTTGCAGTGATAAAATAAACGATAAAGAACAAACGAACGTAATATCTGATACAGGTCCTGTTAACCAGTATCAGATATTATATTTTGCACGAAACAAAAAACAGCAACTCTCTCTGGTTTCGAATCAACAATATCGTCAGGGGCGTTCTCATTGAATGGTTGTTCTATTTGCCCACCAGATGCTTTGCTGGTATCTTTTAGTTATTGCAGTATTGTATGAGTTGAATGAGATCTTGCTCTGATTTCGGTTTCAGTTTATGACTTTTGGCGTATTGTTCAATATTGGGTTTAAACCGGGCCAGTTTTTTTAGCAGTTTTTTGTTGGGCCGAATTCTTTGAGGAACAGCTTTTCCCATAGCAATCAGGAATTCGTCATCCTGCCTGACAAATCGGTTGGGTTCGGCGTCTTTGTATCCAATGGCCTTTGTGGCTTGTTCAAAATCAACCTGATATTTTTTGTATAGTTGAATGTGCCCATCGGCCAGTACTTCCAAAACGCCGTGTTTGACCTTACCCTGGTCGCCCAGGTAATCACGAATCGTAAATGTGTGGTTTCCAAACTCAAATCTGTAGGTCTGTTGCGAATTGTCGAGTACCCGTATTTGTTTTTGAGCATTCAGAAACTGGATTTTATCTGTGTAGATATTATATCTCAGCGGAATGTTGGGGTATGTAATGCTATCATCTATGACTACCTCTCCCGGAGTAAATTCTTTGTTTAAATAAGGAGTTCCCTTTACGTAAATACCGTCGAGTGTATTGGTTTTACTCTCCTCATAGCTGATTTTGTCAGAAAGATTATCTAAGTTGATTGTCGTTTGAGAAACCTGCGAAAGCGCCGGGTAGCTAAAAGACAGAAGCAAGAAAAATATCCAAACTGGTTTCATAGATTTATTGGTTTAATGTGATGACGAATTCGATGATGAAGTTATTACTCCGGGAATAAATGTTGTTCCAATTTTGGTTATTTGAATTCTCATTGTGGATATTTTGTATGTAGTGGTAGGTTGTTGTAATCTGTACAAGGCATTTGAATTGAATTACTTATTTCTGTTTTGGGGTTTGCTTCCGGATATTTCTGATACGTGCGTAATTCTTATTCCGACCGCTATTAATGTTGGTTTTATGTCAATGAAAATGTATTTTGCACAGTAACGCTTCTTTTCACGGAAGTGAATCCCATATTAAATCATATAAAGCAAATGGATATGCATACTAAAAGAAGTTTTCTAACCATCGCACTACTCTTCCTGGCTGTTGGTGTTTTTGCCCAGTTAACCGGCAAGCATCCCCGCGTGACGACTAAAAACGGGGTACTGGAAGGTGTCAACGAGTCGGGGGTCGACGTTTTTAAAGGAATTCCATTTGCTGCTCCACCGGTAGGAAAGTTGCGCTGGAGGGAACCACAGCCGGCGAAAAACTGGCAGGGCGTTCGCAAAGCGGACCATTTTGGCCCCAATCCCATGCAATTGCCGGTGTTTGGCGATATGAATTTTGGCACCGATTCGATGAGCGAGGATTGCCTCTACCTAAATGTATGGACGCCTTCCAAAACCGGGAAAGAAGGTCTTCCCGTGCTGGTTTATTTTTATGGCGGCGGACTGATTGCCGGTGCGGGCAGTGAACCCCGTTACGGTGGCGAACGGATGGCCCGGAGGGGAATGATTACCATTACCGCCAATTACCGGCTCGGCATATTCGGGTTCTTTTCCTATCCCGGCCTGACGAAGGAGTCGCCCAATCATGCATCGGGCAACTACGGATTTCTCGATCAGGTAGCCGCGTTGAAATGGGTGAAAGAAAATATTAAGGCATTTGGCGGCGATCCCAATCGCATTACCATTGCCGGTGAGTCGGCCGGATCGATTTCGGTGAGCGCCCTGATGTGTTCCCCGCTATCGAAGAACCTGTTTGAGCAGGCGATCGGTTCCAGTGGTTCACTCATGGGAGCCCTGTCGCCCGAGCCGTTGAACGAGGCCGAGAAAGCGGGTGAAGAATATGCTGAAAAGGAGGGATACCAATCGCTGGCTGACCTGAGGGCTATCCCGGCTAAGAAATTGCTGCACATGAAAGCGCCCCGCTTTGCCACCGTCATCGACGGCTATTTCCTGCCCGAACAACCGGTGAAAATCTTTTCCGAAGGGAAACAGGCTCATGTACCGTTGTTGGTGGGCTGGAACTCCGAGGAGATGGCGCCGGGCTTTTTGCTGCGCGGGAAAAAACCGACACTGGAAAATCTGAAAGAAGCGCTCAAAGGACGGTTCGGCGATCAAACCGACGAAGTGCTGCAGAAGTATCATATTACCGACGACGCCTCCGTGATGGGGCAGGGAGGCATCGATTTGGCTTCCGACCTGTTCATCGCGTTCAGTACCTGGAAGTGGAGTGAGATGCAGGCCAAAACCGGTGGCGAAAAGGTATTCCGTTACCGCTTCTGTCATCCCCGGCCCGAAATGGTAGCGGCGATGGCGGGCAAAACAGCCGGACTGGCCGGCGGTGTTCAGGATAATAAAGATAAGAGCGCACCCAAGCCACCGAGAGCAACCGGTGCGGTCCATTCGGCCGATATCGAATACGCGATGGGGAACCTGCCCACCAACCGGGTGTACGATTGGCAACCGGGCGACTACATTGTTTCGGATATCTTCCAGATGTATTACGCCAACTTCGTGAAAACCGGTAACCCGAACGGCCTGGGTGTCCCCGAATGGGAGGCGGTGAGCAACCAGCCCGTAGCCCCGGTCATGCAAATCAATGTAGATACCTATCAGAAAAAAGATCTGGAACTGGAGGCCCGCTACCGGTTCATGGATAAGCTGTTCTTTCCCAACGAGCAATAACCGATAGTAACATTCTAGGTAAAGAAGGAGTTAGAGCAATGCTTTAGCTCCTTCTTTATTGGTGATATCTTCCGTTTTTCGGTAGAAGAGTCACCAGCTGGCAATAAGTGATCGGTCATTAATACACGCAGTAAGAAGCTATATTGTAGGGTAATTGACTTTTTTTAGATTGATTCTTAATCATATAATGATTAAGTTAGGCTATCATTTTGGTTCAACCGGACGATCGTCCGGTTAACAAGAAGACAGAAAACAATAGCATCAGTTTACGGGGGAAAAAGAAAACAACCGGAATTTGGATATGATTCCCGGCTGAAAGAGATAAGTATAACCTCAAACCGAGACTGATGAAACGAACGACGAACAACCTTTTGACCCGACAGGTAAACCTCACTCCCGGGGTAACCTATTCCCGTGTTTATCCTATCAACGAGAAAAATCTTCTGCCCGCTCCGGGCAGGAGAGACTAAACCCACGAACAGTCGTTCCTTATCCTGTCAGGGTAGAAAAAAGACAAAACCATGCAAAAAATCGAACCCATCATCTCCGACCGTTTTTATCACATTTATAATCGCGGAATCAACGGTGAAAACCTGTTTGCGGGAGAGGATAACTATTTCCATTTCCTGCGGTTGTACGATAAATTCATTCATCCTATTGCTGATACGTACGCGTGGGTGTTAATGCCCAATCATTTTCATCTGTTGGTGCGGATAAAAGAGGAGAAGGAGTTTGATTTTACTAACCCTGACAGGGCTTCAAACAGCATCGGAGCACCTAACCTGACAGGTTTTCAAAACCTGTCAGGTTTAAAACCACCCTTTCAACATTTCTCCAATTTATTCAACGCATACACAAAGGCCTTCAACAAACGCCACGCGCGCCACGGAGCACTCTTCGAACGCCCTTTTAAACGGAAGTTGATTACTGATAAAGATTACCTCCGACAGGCGGTGATGTACATTCACAACAATCCAATCCACCACGGTTTCTGCGACCATCCATTGGGTTATCCATGGAGTTCCTACGCGGCTTGTGTATCGGTTAAACCGACCCGGTTACACCGTAAAGAAGTGTTGGAATGGTTCGACGACCGCGCCAACTTTATTGCCATGCACCGACGAAGCATTGACCGGGAAAAGATTGAACAGTGGTTAAAGATTTGAATCGTAACCCTGACAGGGTAGGAAAACTGCAATAGAAAAAAACTAAGCCAATACAAAAAAACAATGAACCACACCACTTCCATAACGCCAACAGGTACCAGGGCGTTGGTGGCCGGCCCACACCCGGGTGTAACCACTGGTGGGGATCGTTCGCTAAGTGGTGGGCAGACTTCGCTAACTGGTGGGGATCGTTCGCTAAGTGGTGGGCAGACTTCGCTGAGTGGTGGGGATCGTTCGCTAAGTGGTGGGCGGACTTCGCTATGTGGTGGGCAGACTTCGCTGAGTAGTGGGGACTGTTCGCTGGGTGGTGGTCGGCATCCGCCATGACGTGGGCGTGGATGCTGAATATAAAAACGGGGGAAGTGGATGAAATGGTGCTACTTTGACAGGTCAACACCTGCTACATCCGCTTACCCCCATCGTTAAATGAAATAGAAATTTAAAAGTAAGTAAAATGGGAATTAATAATCGAATGTATTCGACATCGGATGCAGAAATGCTGGAAACAGCCGACGTGATAGCTGCGTCGTTGAATGATGATATCGCTGATTTTACGGCCTTTGATTCCACCCTGACGGCTGATTATGTAACAACGGTTCAGGGAGCAGTTGGCCGGGTGAAGGAAATCAAGCCGGATGATGTGGTCATCGACGAGATGAGCGAATGGACCCAGAAGGTGGATGCTGCGATGAAAAAGAGCAGCGATGCCTACTCCAACCTGGCCTACTTTGTCCGCAAGGCGTTCAACGGAAATGTGGCGGTTCAGAACCAGTTTGGTTTGAACGACTATAAAAAGGCGCGCGACAGCCAGGCGAGGATGGTATTGTTCATGGAAACGCTGGGCGACCAGGCCACTGCACATCACGATGAGCTGGTGGCCGCAGGTTGCGGCGAAGATGTGATCACAACCGTCTCTGAGGTAGCCACCGAACTGCGCGACTCGAATATTGGGCAGGAGAAGTTCAAGAAGGAGCGGGGCGTGCTGACCCAGGAACGGGTGAAACGCCTGAACGAGGTGTACCAGTTGCTGGTTCCCCTCAGCGAGGCGGCGCAAATCATCTATCGCGACGACCCGGCCCGCCTGGCCAAGTATACCCTGACCAGCACGAGCAGCGCTCCGGGCGGCACAGACGAGCCGTCTGACGACCTCTAAACTTTCTTTCCCCGCCGGCCTGGTACCACCGGCGGGGAAATGAAAGAACCATTACCCTGACAGGGTTCTGAACCCTGTCAGGGTTTTTGTTGCAAGCCCTGACGGTGGTAATTAGGGACTGCTGAAAAGCTTCCTAACCTGACAGGTTTGCGAAACCTGTCAGGTTTTTGGTTCAATGGTTATTGGAGTGAATGGTAAAATATTTTGTTAATTTAGTATGGCTGAGTTTGAAGACTCAACATAATAGGTTAACAATACATACCTATACGGGGGTATAAGAACAATTGTATTTACACACTAGTTATGCACAAGTTGAAATGAATAGAAACTGTTGAAAAGATGATAAAAAAAGAGTTTAAAGAAATCATAAAGCAACAAGTACGAAGTAAAGTTTCTCAACTTTCGACATGGAAGCAGGTTCGATATCAAGGTGGGAGATTATATTATGAAACGACTATAATTGCCAATGAAATATCTGACTATCCAACAGAAATAAAAATCTACTATTTGGAGACTCTTTTAAATCAAAAATTCATTATCCAAGATAATTTGCCGAGTGAAGCGCCTGATATAACTGCGGAATTAAAAGATTGGATTCAAACGATGATTGCAAGATTGAAAATCAACAATCTCAAGGAGACAGAAAATTTTCAAGACAAGGATATAGATGAAATCTCCTTTGACAATTTAAACATTGACACGAACCTCAAACAAATTTTGCTTTCAAGGATTGATGAAATAAAAAAATGTATAAAATCAAAAGCTTATTTATCAGTTCTCTTTTTGACTGGAAGTGTAATGGAAGGACTTTTACTTGGCTATGCATTGCAATACCCAAAACTATTCAACTCTTCACCGTCTGTTCCCAAGGATGAGTCTAATAAAGTAAAAACACTTAATAACTGGACATTATCAGATTTCATAAATGTTGCGTCTCAACTTGGACTATTAAATGAAGATGTAAAAAAACATAGCCACACATTGAGAGACTTTAGGAACTATATTCATCCGAAAGAACAACTCAAATCACTGTTTAATCCAGATGAAGGTACATCTAAAATAAATTGGTATGTGCTAAAAGCTTGTGTAATCCAATTAAGCGACAATGAGAAAAAACTAAAAAATAAATAAAACCAGTGCATAACAATGTGTAAATTTTATAGCGGGTTCGGTGGTGTGCGGGGGGCAGATTCTCGCATCAATTTCCGTCCTGCCGGACTGGAAATCACTCCGAGAATCCGCTACAAAACTTACACGAAACGTTAGCAAGCATAAAAAAAGAAAATGGCAATCTGTAAATTATGTAAAAACGAAACAGATCTAATAAAGAAGTCCCATATTATTCCTGAGTTTCTTTACAAAGAACTTTATGACAGAAGCCATCGAATGCGAAAGTTTGATGCAATAGCAAAGGCTAAAGGCATTGAGAAAGTATCAAAACCGCCTACAGGAGAATATGAAGGAGGATTGCTATGTCGAGAATGTGATGGAGAAAGGCTTGGAAAATATGAAAGCTACTTAGGCAAAATATTAGTAAACTCTGATATGCCTGAAGAACAGAAGTTGCATTGTGAAAGAATCGTAAATGAAACAGGAGTTGAGTTCTTAAAAATTGAGAATATTGATTATCGACTTTTAAAGCTCAGCCTTCTAACGATACTTTGGCGTTCAGGAATTTCAAGTAGACAAACATATAAAGAAGTATCATTAGGGCCTTATGAAGAAAAAATAAGAGAACAACTTTTTGAAGAGGAGCCTTCGTCTGACTCTGATATTCCAATTGTAATAATGTCATGGAGAAATGATTCAGAATTAGCAACTGATGTAATCGCACAACCAATAAAGCATAGAAAGAATGGGAAAACATATTATTCAATAATTTTAAATGGATATATAATCCTTTATTTTGTATCTGAAAATTCCATTGACGAGAATCTAAATTTCTTTCGCCTAAAAGAGGATAATACTTTATCAATTGTTCATTTGCCGAGGGGGACAGGTATGGATTTCTTAATGAACTATACTGGAGTGAAAAATGAGATACAGAAAAGAAAATAAAAAATTTGCTTGCTAACAATGTGTAAATTTTATACCGGGTTCTATGGTGTTTGGGGCGATTTCCGTCCTGCCGAATTAGAAATCGCCCTGAGACTCCGCTACAAAAAAATACATCAACCGGTAGGCAACATAAAGACTACAACATGACACAAACCTCAATTATAGAAAAGTTTGACAATATCATAAAAATTGGCACAACATTAGGTGAAAATTGGTTCAGAGGTCATTCGAGAATTATTAAAGAATTGACTCCTGGGATATATAGAAAGCCATATTCGAGTAGAATCTATAGAGAGTTTAGACCCGATATAGAATTTCAATTTGCAGAGGATTTTAAAAGAAAAGCACCTTCCATTGCGACAAATCTACCTAATAATGACAATCACATAGAATGGTTATTTTTAATGCAACATCATGGTGTGCCGACAAGATTACTCGACTGGACAGAAAATATTCTAATAGCAACTTTTTTTGTTGTTGATTCAGATTTAGACAAAGATGGTGAATTATGGACTTTTTTACCATGGCAATTAAACGAAAGCCATGGCTTTTATGGACTTCCTTCAAATAGCAAAAACAAGACACTGCAGTTTCTATCACATGAGATATTTCATGACAATCCTGAAAAACTGAGGGAAGAATATGGGCTGTCGGACACTCCCAAAGCACCAATGGCTTTTCTTCCTCCGCTGATGCATCCTCGAATGAATGCCCAACAAAGTTGTTTCACAATTCATCCCCATCCCCAAAAAGGATATAGCATTCCTGAGCTTATTCCAAGTAATAGATATTTGATGAGATATATTATTCCTAAAAATCTGAAAAAGACTTTCAGAAGTAATTTAAACAATTTGGGAATTACTCACCGGACTATTTTCCCTGACTTAGTTGGTTTAGCCAAATCTCTAAAAGACAAAGAAAGTGTTTTAGCATGGGGACAACCAGACCCGTTAATATTTAAAGAATATGAATAAATTACATTGCCTAACAAATTGTAAATAGTATTGCGGGAGGGGTGTTGCGCCTTTGCTGCTGCATATTTAACCCTGACAGATTTCCGAACCCTGTCAGGTTTTTTTATGTGTTGAAAAATAAGATTGAGGTGATTGAGCGGCGGTTCTATGTGAAGGCTTCCACGTTGTTCTTCCCCAAAAAACAATAGCAGATAATCACATACTAGGTAAAGAAGGAGTTAGAGCAATGCTTTAGCTCCTTCTTCGTTTCACGGAGTTTTGTAACCGACCGATTTTCGTTACTTTTAATTGTAACAGATATTCTTGTTGTAACTAAATGATGATGGTTATGGAAATAAATTGGACGAAGGAATTAGAACCTCTATTTCAGCAATACGGAAAACGTCAGCACCCCCTGGATTATAAAAACCGCTACCAACTGGTGGTGATGGTTGTTTTGTCTGCCCAGGATTCGGATAAACACATCAACGAGGTGGCGCCCGGATTTTTTGCCGCTTACCCGGATATGGAGGCGCTTTCGAGGGCTGAGCCAGCCGATTTACAGCAACACATTGGTTCGGTCCGGAATTTTGGCAACAAATCGAAGTGGCTGATTAAGATGGCCGGGATGGTTGGAACAGATAAACATATTCCCCGAACCCTGGACGAGCTGGTTAAGCTACCGGGAATCGGAAGAAAATCGGCTAATGTAATTATTCGGGAATCGGGAGATACCGCCGAAGGCATTATCGTCGATTTACATGTTGTGCGTGTAGCTCCTCGGTTGGGGATTGCTATGCAGGAAGAAAAGCCCAAGCCGGAAAAAATCGAAAAGCAACTCATGGCAGCCATCCCGCAGGAGCGATGGAACGAGGCCGGTATGTCTATCTCTTTCCTGGGGCGTGAGATTTGCCGCCCGACAAATCCCAAATGTGAAACATGTGTCATGAATCCGGTTTGCCGGTATTACAGAGAAGCAAAACAGTAAACCAACTGATACGTAGCGTTATTGGAAGTTGTCGGCTAAGTTTCATGGTGGAATTCGTGTTTCTTTTACACTTTTTCTGCAAATTTGTTTTCTCAGACCTTTACGAAATAACGTTGCGGAATCCTGTCTCTATCGGTGATGGCAGGTATGGTTCTGCTACGGACTGGAGATGAGATAGAAGGGAGCCGTTAGGGGACGGTACATCGGGAAAGGGCTGGTTAAAGGAGGTAGCAAATTAAACCAATTTGAATAATAACTTATACTGATAACTCCTATGAAGACAAAAGCAATTGCCTTGCTCGTCCTGTTTCATTTTTTCCATGCAGGATTAATGGCTCAGGAAAAAAAGCCCAATGACACCAGCTTTGAGTGGTACGACATGTCGTTGCCGATGGAAGACCGAATCGATGCCCTGATTTCGGCGATGACCGTCGATGAGAAAATTAGTCAGTTGATGAATGCCAACGCCCCGATACCGCGACTGGGCGTAAAGGAATACGACTGGTGGAACGAATGCCTCCACGGCGTGGCGCGCAACGGAAGAGCGACGGTGTTTCCGCAGGCCATTGCTTTAGGGGCTACCTTCGATACCAAACTGGCTTTTCAGGTAGCAACAGCCATTTCCGATGAAGCCCGGGCAAAGTTCAACATCGCCCAGAAAATGGGGAATTATCACCGGTATGCCGGTCTGACCTTCTGGACACCGAATGTGAATATCTTTCGTGACCCACGTTGGGGCCGGGGACAGGAAACGTATGGCGAAGATCCTTTTCTGACTTCCCGCATCGGAGTGGCATTCGTTGAAGGATTGCAGGGAAACAATCCCAAATACCTGAAAGCTGCTGCCTGTGCGAAGCATTTTGCCGTACACTCAGGACCAGAAGCGCTTAGGCATCAGTTCGACGCTGTGGTTTCTTCCAAAGACTTATGGGAAACTTATCTGCCGGCTTTTGAAGCCCTTGTGAAGGAGGCAAAGGTTGAGGCCGTTATGGGTGCATACAACCGAACGGATGGACAAGCCTGCTGTGCGAGTCCCTTTCTGTTGCAGGATATCCTCACCAAACAATGGGGTTTTAAAGGGCACATTGTTTCCGATTGCGGAGCAATTCAGGATATCTGGAAGGACCATCATCTGGCGAAAACACCAGCGGAAGCTTCATCAATGGCGATTAAAGCCGGCCTGGATTTGAATTGCGGGAGAACATTTGAAAGCCTGAAAAAAGCATTGGATGAAAAACTGGTGACAGAAAAAGATATTGACAAAGCGTTGCGCGATTTGTTGAGAACCAAGTTTCGCCTTGGATTTTTTGATGACAACCGGGATAATCCGTATGCGCATATTTCGCCGGATGTTATTGGCTCCAATGAACATCGAAAACTGGCGCTAGAGGAAGCAGAAAAGTCAATCGTCCTGGTGAAGAATAAAAACCATGTTCTTCCACTAAAAAAGGATTTGAAAAGTGTTTTTGTTACCGGTCCGCAAGCGGCTAACGAGGAGGTACTGTTGGGGAATTACTATGGCGTAAACAACAATACAGTCAACATCCTGGACGGAATTGTCAGCCAATTGAGCCTGGGAACGACCATTAATTACCGTTATGGTCAACTTCCCTACCGAAAAAATGTCAATCCGATAGATTACGTGACAGGAGGAGCAGCTGCGGCCGATGTTTGTATTGCTGTGATGGGGCTTAATGGATTAGTGGAAGGCGAAGAGGGGGCTGCCATTGCTTCAGAGCATAAAGGTGACCGGAAAGACATCAGGCTTCCGCAAAGTCAGATCGACTTTCTTAAGAAAATTAAAGCGCAGGGGAAAGGTAACCCATTGGTTGTCGTGATTACAGGTGGTTCGCCAATCGCCATTCCCGAAATTTATGATATTGCCGATGCCGTTTTATATGTCTGGTACCCGGGTGAAGAAGGCGGAACCGCCGTTGGTAATATTCTTTTTGGTGATGCCGTTCCTTCCGGACGCTTGCCGTTTACGGTGCCCAAATCGGTTAACGATCTTCCTCCTTACGAGGATTATTCGATGAAGGGGCGTACCTACAAATACATGGAGAAGGAACCTCTTTTCCCGTTTGGCTTTGGACTGTCCTATTCCAAATTCGAATATAGTAAAATGAATATCGGCGCAGGCCCGGATGGCAAGATAACCGCCAACGTAACGATTTCAAACACCGGTAAATTTGATGCAGAGGAGGTGGCTCAGATGTATACCAGTTCTCCGTTAGCCGGAAAGGGCGATCCCTTTTATTCACTGGTCGCTTTTCAACGTGTATCGGTGCCTGCAGGCCAGTCGAAAGTTGTTCAGTTTGAGCTGCCCGAGAAGGCGTTCATGGAGGTTAATGAAGCGGGAAAACGGGTGCTTCGGAAAGGCGAATATAAACTTTGGATTGGCGGATCGCTTCCCGGGAACCGGAGCACAGCGTTAGGGGCATCGAAATGCCAGGAAACGTCTGTTGATGTTGCTAAACTTTTCAGGTAAGATGCGATATACCGGTTGGCGAATTTTCCCTGGCGGAGATGAGTTACCCGGAATGAATTGTAAGATTTCGATATGATAGAAAGAGCCGGGACAAACGTTCCGGCTCTTTTTGTTATCAATATCTTGTTTCTCTTTGCCTAATCGTCATCATCGTCTTTCACCGGAACGACAAAGGCACTGTGGCGCGGTGCCGGCATGACGGCATTTTCGCCCTTAATCGCTTTCCAGATGACTTCGTTCAAAGCGATATCGGGCGCTGCATCTTCGTGCGAAAAGTCGAAGGTGGCGGATAGCTTGCTGCTGGCATTTACGGCCACATTGCGTTTGTTCAGGTCGATGTTGGCCGGCTTATGCACGTAGGGCGTGAAGTTGGGATGATTGGTGAAACACTTATAGAGCGGAGTGGCTGCTGCATCGTACTGGCTCATGGGCGGCAGACCGAGAATCAGCTCAATGGTTCGCAGTACACCCGAAGTGGAATACATGTCGTGAATCACGGCGTTGCGTTTCACATACGGGCCGGCTACAAATACCGGTGAGCGGTGCGCGTCCACATGGTCGGGGCCATTCTGTGCATCGTCTTCCAGCACAAAAACCACCGATTCTTTCCAGATGGGACTGTGCGAGAGATGTTCGAGAAAACGCCCCAGCGCCAAATCGTTATCGGCGACAGCTGACCGTGGTGCAATACTTCCCAGATGTTGTCCGCTGGTATGGTCGTTCGATAAACGGATGGTGTTGAAATGCGGAACAGCATGTCGTACCACTAATGAATCGAAATCGTGTTCCCAGGCATCTACCCGTACCTGATCCTTGATGCCCAGATTGAAGCCGGGCGATTGAGGGCACACGTGTCCTTTCAATGCTTTCAACGACGTTTTGCCCATGTTGCAGAATTCGCCATAACTGCGGTAACTCACACCGGCCCGCTGGCAATAATTCCAAATGTAGCCATCGCGCGGGTAGCTGGCTTTCATTTGCCCTTCGTAGCCGTAAGTTCCACCCCGGTTACCGTAATAGGTAGGCCAGGTTTTTTCCACCACGTCAGTGGCGTAGGCGGCCGTACTCCAGTTGTGACCGTCGGCACTCACCTCCGCATCGGTGTAGAAGTTATCCAACAACACAAAATCGTTGGCAATGGCGTGATGGTTGGGTGTTACCCTTTTTCCGAAAATACACAGCGAATCGACGCCGTTCCCTTTCTTCACATCGCCCATTACCTGGTCGTAGGTGCGGTTTTCCTTGATGATGTAGAAAACATATTTGATGGGAGAGACGTCACCTTTTTTCCGGGGGATGGGATTTCCCTTTTCGCCCGGCGCATCTTTCACTTTCTTCTCGTTGAACGGCGTATTCGCGTAAACTTCGCGGGTGTATTTCTTCAGCAGTCCTTCATCCGGGTCGTCGATAAAGGAGAGAGCGCCTTTGAATAAGCCGGCAATGTATTGTACATGTTTTTTAGCCGAAACCCCATGCTGATAGCCGCTATCGTCTTTTTTCGATACCGGTTGCGGTCCGTCCGGGTTGGCCATCGAAGAGAAGCCCTTCCCGTTGGTCACCAGAATTTTGTTGCCTAGTGTCTTCACGTTAGTAGGGTACCAGCCTACCGGGATGAACCCTTTGCTTTTGCTTTCTCCCGGTTCGGAAACATCAAAAACGGCCAGGCAATTATTATCGGCATTGGCAATGTACAGGGTCTTTTCGTCCTTCGACAAAGCTACGCCATCGGTAGTTGAGCCTGTTAGACGGGTGGGATAGAGTGCCGCCGAAAGTGTTTCGATGACCTTGTTTTTGGCAGTATTGATAACCGAAACGGTGTTGTCATTCGCGTTAGCAACAAACAGAATCGTGCCTTTTTTATTTAGCACCAACTCATTGGGATGACTGCCGGTTTTGATTTCATTGGTCATCTTCTTTTTAGTTGTGTTGAAAACAACCACATGATTCTTGCCCCACAGCGAAACATACAATTTTTTCTGGTCGGGCGACAAGACGCAGCTGTACGCTATTCCCGGCAAGGAAACACTATCGGTGACCTTTTTCGATTTCAGGTCGATGGTATAGATGCGACTGTCCTCTTTGGTCACCGTGTACAGCACCCGGTCGTTTTTACTAACGGCTATCCCGGTCGGACAAACTCTACCTTTGGGCCAGGGGTTTGCCAGCCGAATGGTATCGGGGACACTGAGTTGATTGTCGGCAATGTGAAAATCCAGGATGATATTGTCATATCCTCCTGACGCATACAGGTGCTTCTCATTGTGACTGAAAGCCAACCCGTACCACGATTTGCCAACTACTTTTGTGTCGAGTAACTTCTCGTTCTTCGGATCGATTAACTGGACGGTTTGTGTGCTTTGGCCATTATTGGTCACAGCCGCGTATTTCCCTGAAGGGCTGACTCGCAGGTTGAGCGGCAAATCGCCAAGTGTTAAAGCGGTTCCTGCGGGGCTTAGTTTCCAGCCGTTCGATAATAAAACCTGTTTGGCCTGGCCGGTGGGGCCCGGCGTTTGTGCCGAGCTCGGTTTACCCTGGAATAACGAAATAATAATGGAAGCCAGGATGACCCCGGCTTTGTAAAAGTGATTCATCTAGTGAATTTATTTTTAACTACCAGAAAGATTAAAGACAATTCGTGCGCGTACCATTAAACCCGCCTGGGAAGGGAGTTCCCGGATGGCTGCCGGATTCGTTTCATTGCTGCGTGAGGCGAACATGACAGGGCCGCCTGAGAGCGAAAAGGAAAAACGGGATGCACTGGGGACCAGATTGAGCGAGGGGCCGACCAGTATTTTGGCACCACCTTCGGCTTCTTCCGGATCCCAAAGGCCTTCCAAATCTTCTCCTACGGCTTCAACTCCGCCATACAAACTGCCTAATAACTGATATTGGACTCCCAGACTTGTCAGAATGTCAATTTTATCACGGTTGCTGGAAAATGCCTTTCCCAGTAATACATTTCCTCCAATGTTCCAGCGGGACGCCTCCCAGGAAGCAGTTATCCGGCTTAAGGCTGATGTGACACTGCTGAAATCACGCTGCAGTCCCAGACCGATTCCAAGCCGTAATCCACTGACTTTTTTACCCCCGATAACGTCGCGGATGATTTCCACTTGTTGTGAACTGACAACGTTCTGGTTTGCCTGGAACCCCAGTGCGGCATTCACGTTTAAGGTGAACCGATGGCCTAAATAACCTTTCAAGGCAAATTGTTGGCCAACACCATCGTAACCAAATAGTTCTTCGGAGCGTTTGCCGTAGCTGCTGGAATAGTTAACACTCCAGGAATGATCGTCCGGAGTAAGTGTTGAAACTGAGAAGAGAAAAGGTTCCGGGGTTCGGTTGGATGGCTCAACATACAGATTGTTGTCTTCAATGGTTTGTGCCATGGCTGAGAAACTCAGCATTCCCGATAGGGCCAGGAGCAGGAATTTTTTGTTCATACGACTGTTCATTTTGCTTGAAACTAGATAAGCATGTTATTGAATCATGATTGTAAACGCTCTAAAGCAAAGAGGGTTTACACCTTCTCATATTATAGAGAACAAAGATGCATTAATTAAATTCATTCCACATAAAGGAACAGGAAACCATTCAATCTTCCGTAAAATTTAGGTTAAAATCAGATGTCAGAAATGTTTTCATCGAATGAGGTTTAAACGCTTCGTCACTTTTATTCTTGCTCAAATTCTTCAATCTGCTTCAAAAAGCCGAGTGCTTCATCTACCTGGCTACCGCTTCCCTGTAACAGCCAGTTCAGCCATTTTTTATTGATGTTTTTGGGCCTGAGGGCTCTGAGCGCTATCAGTGAAAGTGCTTCCAGTATGATGGTAGCAATCCCGAAAGAAATGACCATGTCGTAATTCATCACTTTCACCATATCGAAATGAAACAACGCTTTTATGATAAAAAGGCCAATGAATGGGCTGAACGGAAGAATCCATGCTCCAATTCGCAAATTAGTCACCACCGAGAATTTAATCTTCGAAATATCTTTCTGAAGTTTCACGATAGGGGCGTTGTAATCGACCGAAAGAATCTGCTGCAGTTGCTTGACGGATGAAACGACGAGCATCACGGAGAATAGGGCCACAACAGCGGCTGAGAACATGAAGTACCAGGTTCCCCAATTCGCTACCGCGAAATAGAGGGCATACGATGCGGCAAAGAGGAAAAAAATCAGGGTACTGATGGGAAGAAAAAGCAAACTTCTCAAGGATGATTTGGCTTTGTCCAGTTTGACTTCCCGCAAGAGTGTCGAATTGAGTTTTCGGGTACTATCGAGCAATGCTTCATTCTGTTTCCAGAGTTCGTGTATATTGACATTTTCCATGATGTTACTGATTAAATTTTTTCTTGAGTTGTTTTTTGATCCGGTTGATTTTGGTGCCAACATTACTGACCGAAATTCCCATTGCTTCCGAGATTTCGGAGTGGCTGTTGTCATCCAGATACATAATTAAAATCGCTTTGTTTAACGGGTCGAGTTCGTCGATGAGTTCCCGCAGCCGTTTGAGGTTTTCATCGATTTCAGGCGCTTCGTCTTCTTCCACGCTGATCAGTTTGTCCGGCATTGGTACCACATATTTTTGCCGGCTTTTTAGTTTCCGGTAGTGTGAGATAGAAACGTTGAAGGCTACTTTGTACATCCAGGTGGTTACTTTCACCCGGTGATCGAATTTCTCGTATCCTTTGATGATTTGAAAAATGATTTCCTGGATTAGATCCTCCTGTTCGTGAACATCGGAGCAATAACTGTTGACGACCTTGTATATGAGTCTCCGGTGTTGCTCAATGAGATGGATTATTTCGGTGTGACTTCCCATTTTCCTGTTTTTCATCTCATTTGGTTTTTAACGGCTCCATCCCGCTCTCTTTTGTGGTTCTTGCAGTTTTCCATCTAAACATCTCGTTTTCTTTTTCGGTTCTGTTTACCCCATTTATCGTACGGCCTTCAAAAAAATCACACGCCGGTGAATTTTTTTTATCCCCACGTTCCGGTGGGGCGATGAAAACAGATGTACGATGATTGTTCAGGAAGATGTCTAGGTTGATTGTCGCAAGGGCAAGTGTGGGGGTAGCAAAGCGATAAACGACGAAAGAGTGTGGCGAATGCGACGGCGGGGATTAACCTCTTCTCCAGTTGTATTCCGCTTTCCGCAGGCGGTCCATGATGGCTTTCCCAATACCGGTTTCGGCCACCGGTTCGGCCACAATGATATCAATCTCATTATCGTCTTCAAAGGTATGCATCGCATCGAACATGTTTACGGCATACTCTTTCAGATCATTGTTTTCAGATACCCTGATAATTTTCCGGTAGCCGTTTTCATATTTCCCGGTAAACGATAACAAGCCGGCTTTGCTCTTATCGATATCAAGTGGGATATCTTCGTCGGCTACAATCATCTTTTTCACCGGGCTGTAGTGCGATTTCACCATTCCCGGGGCAACGATCGACTCCGTTTTTTCGGAATCGTCAAATGGCAGAACTTCTTCGATGTCCTCCTTCGTAATGATACCGTTGCGTAAAATCCGGAACCCTTTTTCGGTGAGCTCGATGATGGTGGATTCGATACCAACCGTGGTTTTTCCGCCGTCCAGAATGTAATCGACGTCGGGCAATTGCTTTCTTACATGGGCGGCTGTGGTGGGACTGATACGGCCAAATTTATTGGCGCTGGGAGCGGCAATCGGGCGACCTGACGTTCTGATGAGTTCAAGGGCTATTTCGTTGGCCGGCATGCGAATACCAACGGTAGGTAATCCCGAAGTGATGATATCGGGAACCAGTTTGCTTTTGGGCAGTACCAATGTTAACGAGCCGGGCCAGAATCTCTCTGCCAGTTGGTAAACCCGTTCATCCTCTTCAGTGGTAAGCTTCTTTATGTCTTCCAGGTCGGCAATGTGGATGATGAGCGGGTCGAATGACGGGCGTTCCTTCAGTAAAAAAATCTTGGCCACCGCCATCGGGTCAAGCGCATTGGCTCCCAGTCCGTAAACGGTTTCGGTGGGGAAGGCTACCAGTTTCCCTTCCTGAATCAATTGAGCCGCCAGCTCCATGTTATTTTGTCGATCCATGCTTCTTCTTACCAAATTCGAAATGTTGTCATAACTACAACACTCCTTTGCAAAGGTTCATTATTCGGCTGCAAAAATAGCATAAGTAAGAGTACCGGAAAAATATTCGGGTGCTTTACGCTTCTGTATTAACGCTGAGTAACGTTTTCATTGGACATCGGTCTTCACCCGCTTCTTTACATTCGGAAGTTTATAGCTTCGGTAAGCGCCGGCAGCCCCAACAACGAAAGAAACAAAACAACGCCTTCCACCGGACGCCCTGGTGTGCAATCCCCAGGATGAAAAAGGCCACCGGATAAATCCAGTGTAAGCTGCGGATGGAGTCAGCATACTGAACGATGAAGAAGGTTGCGATTCCCATGTGTTTCGTACTTTCTTCTATGGGAGCTTATGGTTTATATATTCGTGGTTTGAGCTAAAGAACCCTACCCTGAGTCTTAGCCTGAGCATCCATGTAACGGCCTACCAACATACCAGCCAACATACCAAAGGCAACTCCAAAGGATATCCCCAACGACCGCTCAAAATGCCCGCCCATGAGAATGCCTGCAACAACCCCGAAGGCTGCTCCGGCAGATATCCCCATACGGATGTAATATCCCTTGGGGGTTAAGGAGAATGTATCCTTTAAATATTTTTCAAATTGATTGAGTGCTTTCTTCAACCCTCTTTTTCTGTTGTTTGGATTCGATTCTAAATTTAAACGCTCCAGTTCCGCTTCGATGGATTGCATTTCAACATGAGAAAACTCTCTTGCCTTCAATGCGGATAGTATGTATATAAATTGATCGCAAACCCTGATTTCCGATTGATTCGTTGTTTTGGCTTTTAAACTTTCAAAATAGTTCAGTGCATCTTTCAGTGTCTTCATTTTTCCTGTTTCCCGGGTTAGTGGCTGAAAACAAAAATTCTTACAGGGAAATGGAATATTTGTGGAAAAAACTGCCAATAGGACTTGACGGAGCTTTACCCGGAACGAAGAAAATGGCTGAAACAGGCAATAAGACTTTTCCATGAGGGGGTTGGAGCGCTCCGGGTGAACCACAGCAGGGCACTTCCTACCTCGTAAAACTTATAATACAGCACCCTCGATTGATCTCAGTTTACGTCAATTCCGACGTGTTTCGGGATTTAGCCACCGTGCTGCGCACAGGTTGAACGCTTAATTGTTGTGTTGCGTTTTTTATATTTTAACCATTGCTAACTTATTTGATACTATCTAAAAATGTGTAGCAAACTGATAAAACATATCTGGCCACGACATTGATGCGGGAGTGAAGCCATATTCAAAGCCAAGTCTGATTATTGTAAGTTTTTTCTGTGGACAGATATAAACATATTCGCCCTTGTTTCCCATTGCAAAAAAGTCATTGGCATTTTCCTGTCCGTCACGAAATTTCCCCCACCAGAGATAGTTGTAATACGTATTATTTTTCAAAAGATAATCGTAATAACCCGTTGGTCTTTCTTGTGGTTGCGTTGCTTTTTGTACCCAGCTTTCAGGTATTACCTGAATACCATTGTATTTGCCTTTATTAAGCAACAGCAAAGCGAATCGTGCATAATCGTGAGCTTTACAGTTGATACCGCTTTCCATTTTCTCAAAACCATGCTCATCAAGGCTCCAACTGGCATTGCTTCCTCCCATTTTTTTCCAGAGTTTTTCTTCTGCATATTTAGCAACTGATTTGCCAGTGGTTCGTTCCAGTATCATGCCCAGTAATAAAGGATTGTAGTTATTGTAAAGCCAATGTTTGCCGGGGTGGTCCGAGATTCTGACATGTTCTAAGACCGCACTTCGTAAATCCGGAGATTGATATGTAAACTCATCATCAGAAGGAAATCCATCATGCGAATAGGCAAGGCCTGAACTCATACTTAACAAATCCCTGATGGTAATTTCTGAAAAACGGGCATCCTTTTTCATCAACTCAGGCAGATACTTGGTTATTTTATCCTCTTCGCTTTTAATAAAACCATCCGAAATAGCCAATCCTACTAATGTGCTGACAAATGATTTAGCAACCGAAAATGAGGTGAATGTTGAATCTTTATGAAAGCCATTAAAATAGTTTTCGTTAAGAATGGTATCATTTCGCAATACAATAAATGCTGTGGTCTGCGATCTTTCCAGCATGGTTTCGAAATCGATATTTGTATTTAGATTTTTGAAATACGAAGTGTTTTCAAATATTCGGTTAACCTTTTCTGTTTGCAAATGGTAATGAAGCATCCGGGGATGTTCAGCCCCGCTAATATCCCTCTTCTTGAATAGTAGATAGTCCATTACGGAAGCATCTCCTCCCTGGCACCTGCCCAACAAGGTGGTAACATCAATTTTTGATTTTTTATAGGCCAATCTGTCTTCCAGATTTACTCCCGATAAATTTTGGGGATGTGTTTGATTGATTCCATGCAGAACGATGGTTTGAAACTTTCCTATATCCTTGGTGGCCGGCCATTGAACCATCCGGTTGTTTTGTTTATCGTACCTGATAATTTGTATGGCCATTGTCACACTGTCCTTGTTCCATCTCACGGGAAGGTTCTCCAATGGGATTTTCATTTCTACCGTGTATCCATCTTGATTTCTTTTAATAGCAGAAGTCCATTTTGAAGAAAAAGAAAATGACAAATCCCTTGTGGGCGGGTTTAAAGAACCATCCAATTCATTGCCGGCAGCATCGACAAGAAAGGCATAGGCCTTGATTCCATCATGATACGTATCGACACAAAATGCAACCCAATCATTACGTAACATGAACTGGTTGTCCCTATCCAGAAGTTTGGTATTCAATTTTGAAGTGTTGTTTACCTTGCATATCAGGCCGGCATAAAGATTATCTGCATCATAGGCAAACCAGGCCGCTGTGTTATTGTATTGGCCATTTTCATCGCACAATTGGTTGGTAAGAGGTGTTTTTTGCCAGATGGGGTCGTTTAGTATGCCATCAATATTTATTGTACTGTTTGTTTTATGCGCTGTTATTTTTTCTTTTTCGTTTACATTTTGCGAATGAGCGAATAGTGTAGTACCGAGTAAAAACAGGGTGAAGTATATTTTTTTTCTGAAGCCATGCTTTGGGAAGTCATTTGTTTGTAATGCCATCTTTCAGGTTTTATTATTCAAAAGTATTCGCTAAACCGTAGCAAAGGATATTAATTCTGGTTTTGCTTCCTTTAATAATTCTGTTTTTCGTTGAAGCAAAAGTAACAGCGATGTTCTGCGTAAAAGTTCGGGATTATAATTGCGAACCCAAAAGTCTGATTTTAAATTTTTGATGGAAGAAATGCAGAGCGGAGAGTATGAGAATAGTAGCCTGCTGTGTGGCACTTGTATGCATCGTTTTTCTACTGCGCTTTTGAATAACTGATTAATTCATTTTTATAAACACCATAGCCGTCATTATTGACATGCTTGATATATGTTTTTAATTCAGGGGCATACCACCATGTATCAGACATCTTCCCTTTATAGCCTCTGGAATTTGTTACCATTCCCTTGTATTCTATTTTGTAGGCCATGAATTTTCCGGCTGCAACAGTTACTTCTCCAAATGAAACGACTTCTGCGTCCTGGCTGGTTTTTCCTTTGGTACCTTCATTATTTTCCCATTCCGATTCGTATTTCCATTTTTTTCCTACATACAGTGGCCAACTTCGAAAGGGTGTGCTGCTCTGCTTTTGGTCTAAAGTAGTCGAAATCCGGACGGTATCATTGCCATTCCAAAAGCCTAATTCTCCATGATAGTCTACCACCTCCTGTATATCTTTTCCTTCCGCACGAACCTCTCCTTCTACGGTGCGTTTCCAATTCCAAACCCATTTTTCTCCAATTTTATAATCATTTAGACTTGGTTTGTTTGTTGTCGAAGGTGAACAACCGGAAAGAAGCAATAGTAACGCTGTTAGTTGTAATATTACTTTATTTGTCATCGTGGTAGTTTTTTGGTTAATCTTTAATTTTGTAATTGCCATTTATTTCTGCTGCTGCCTTTATTCTTCATTCCATATCGGAATGTTTATTTTGCTGTCGGTACTAATCTTTAATAACAAGGGGGCATTGGCGTCTTCAATCGATTCAGTACTGACATCCTTGCCTGTTCCGTAATTAATTTGGGCATATGGATTTTTATTTCCGTTGATAATCACGACAAGCCGACTTCCTTTTGACATCTTTTTACTAACTATTCGGGTGTTGTCGAAAGTGATGGTTGTCTCTTTATTAGGAGTCAGGAGTTCTCTTATTTCCCTGCTTTTGGCATAACTGGCCCTGCCGATATAATAGCTCAGGTGAAAATATTTCCCTTCCGGAGTTAACTCATACAGCGTTACCGAGTAGTCAAAATCCTTTTTATTACTTACTATGGTTAATTCTCCCGTAAACGAACCATTCATGATTTTATCCTTTTGGAACGGTTTGCTGATAAAAACAAGACCATCATTTAAATTGATGCTATCCGCTACAATGGGCCAGGGATAATAGTCCGCATTATTCTGTTTTGTTCTGTCGGCTAAATCAACCTGAAGGTTTAGATATTCTTTTTGGGGTTTCTTACTAAGCAGGGTATAGTGACCGTTTGATTGATGACTGCCCAAATAAAAAGTATCCGTTTCATTACTCATGGCTGCAACCGACGGCTTATGCATCCATTTGTTTGCACCCATCACTTCAAAGTTTACCTTGTCTTTTAAGATAGCTGGCTTTTTCTTTCCCTTTAAGATGTAATCGAACCAGTCGAAGATCAGTTGATTCTGAATATCTATCTGCGCTGCTTTATCCAGCTGGTAGCCGCGCAGATTGGCACCGGGTGTTGTTTGTGCGCCCCAGTGATCCCAGGGGCCTATCACCAGATAGTCCTCTGCATCCGGATTGTATTTTAAATGCTGATTGTAGTAATACATGGCACCCCGTTGCCCGTCATCATAATAACCAGTGATATTAAGTATGGGAATATTGATATGCGCAAATTCGTCTTTATAGGGAATCATGCTTTGCCAGTAACTATCATAGCTGGGGTGGCTGATCCACTCGTGAAATAAAGGATTGGGTGTTCCATCAATAGAATCCATTTTGTTGTAAGGTGCGCCCGATTGAAACCAAGCGTTTTGGAGGTTGTTCCACCTTTGAAAATCGGTATGATACAAGTATTTATTTGCTGTAACATAGGAGATCCACTTGTAGGGAAAGTTGTAGAAGATATTGTTCTCCATCGGTACGTCAATCCCTGGAGCAGCCGAGACACAAGGCACAATGGTTTTTAAAGCCGGGGGTACGCTGTCTTTCATCGATGCCCACTGGGCAAAACCATTGTAGCTACCTCCGAACATTCCCACTTTACCATTATTCCAGGGCTGTTTACTAATCCAGTCAATCACGGCATAAACATCATTGTGTTCATGCTTGTAAGGCTCAATAGAGTCATTACTCAGGCCCTTGCCTCTGGAAGTAGCTAAAACTCCTACATAACCTTTGGATGCCGGTAATATGGCTTGATTAATATTGGATGAATCCGCATAAATGGTAAAAGTCAGGATGGCAGGAAGGGGGCCGGTTCCTCTTTTGCGAACAACAGTAACCGAAATCTCAGCGCTGTCTATGGGGGAAATGATCAACTTTCGTTCGATATGATATCTTCTGTTTTGTTCTCTTTTTATTTCCCCGAATACAATCGGCTCTGTACGATGAAACACCTGGTAAAGGAAATATGACTTTAACAGCGTTAAAGCTTCCTCCTGAGTGATTGCTGGCCCTGAAGCTTTGGTGTAGTTCTCCTTAAACTGGTTCGTAAAGTGAGCCACCTGATCATTCGTTGTCAAAACGATATTGACCGAAGAGAGCAGCTGATCACTACAGTTTTCCAAATAATCAGACAATACCTTTCGGTAGGCGGTTTCAAAACCGGTTTGCTTCTCTGACTGCTTAATTTTTGCCTTGGCAAACAGCTCATAAGGAAGCTTGTCGGGGTGACCGTTTTGACCGGAAACACCGTCTCTGGTAGATTGAATTGTTTTGATAGCGCGCTCATACTTGCCGGCCAGAATTTCAATCAAGTAAAGGTCGTTTGGTTCGATGTTCTGGCCTTTGATTTGGCTTTGCTGCAAGTAATCTTTTGCCAGATTTTGCATTGCCTTTGTCAAAGATGCGGTGTCGGATAATGCTGCTTTTTCAAATTTTATCGACTGGCCTTTAAGCGTTATGCTAAGGCTTACTAAAATCAATAAGATCAGTAAATTTTTCATCTCTTATAAACTATTCCAGTTTTTGAATCGGGCAGATTGACGACTGGAAACCTCCAGTGTTTCTCCGGTGGTCAATTCAATATTCAATTTGTGCTTGAAGCCGGGAGTTATTCTTTCTATATATTCCGTATTCACAATCTGGCTGCGATTAATGCGAAAGAATACATTCGGGTCCAGCTTTTCTTCAATCAGGTTTAGCGATCGTTTAATCATGGCCTTATTATTCCCAAAAAAGAAGCGCGCATAGTTATCCATCGACTGGATAAGCCGAATGTCTTTTAAGGGAACGAAATAACAATGCTCACCATCCTTTATAAATATCTTATAGTGCATCGGTAAAGGATTTTTTCTTGCCTCAATTTTTGAGAACTCTGCCTGAATCTTTTCAATAGTGACAGCAAATCGCTCGTCTCTCAATGGCTTCACCAAATAATCCAACGCATTTACTTCAAAAGCCTTGACAGCGTATTGATCATATGCCGTTGTGAATACTACTTTGGGTACCACCGCAAGCTCTTCCAGCAAATCGAATCCTGATTTTTCAGGCATATGAATGTCCAGGAATATCAGATCCGGATGTTCCTTTTCTATCAGATTGGCGGCATCATTAACATTGGATGCTTCCCCGGCGACAATGAATTCTGGGTAATTCGCCAGGGCTCTTTTCACCTCTTCCCTGGCCAGTCGTTCATCATCTATGATGATGGTTTTATAGGTATTCATTTTTTTCGAATTGGTATGATTAAAGTAGCCCTCACCAGATCGTTATCTATATTCTGCAATTCGAAACTGGCGCCTCCATCGTAATGCAGTTGCAATCTTTTCGTTAGGTTTTTAATTCCGATGCCTGCTTCCGCATTGTTGCCGGCAATTTTGCCGGGATTCTGGACGATGATTTCAATGGTTTCTGTTGTTTTCTTTATGGTTAGTTGAATAGTACCTCCGTTAATTCGTTTGTCAATGCCGTGCTTTATACCGTTCTCTACCAGCAGTTGAATACTTAATGGCAGAATAAGGTAGTTTTCCAGTTCGCTATCCATTTCTATTGACATATTTAAACGCTCTTCGAACCTAATCTTTTCAAGGTCTACGTAATCTTTCACCAGTTCGAGCTCTTCTTTTATCGTGATAAACGGAACGTCTTTTTCATAAAGAGAGGTGCGCAAAATGTCGGACAGTAAATCCACAGCTCTTCTGGCCATCGTAGTATTCTCAATGATCAACGATTTTATGGAGTTGAGGGAATTAAATAAAAAATGAGGATTGAGTTGTTTCGATAGATTATCGAGTTGAGCCTGTTTCGCGATGACCAAAAGCTCAGCATTTTGTTTGGCCGTTTCCAGTTTATTTTGATGATAATGATATAAGTGATAGGCTAAGATCCAGATGGCCATTAAACGTAGACCTGTTATAAAAACAGGGTTCCAGTAACTCAAAGAATACCATAGGGTGTAATCTTTGTTTTCCACAAAAACCCAGTAAAGGTGCCATTTGAGATCAACAAGCTCCATGTAAGCCACTGACAACAGAATGACCGAAGGAATAACCCTGATGGCTAAACTGCCAAGATTAAGTGCATTCCAGTTCAATTTTTTAGCAAAATATCTATAGAGGTGCGTGAGCAAGACCCCAACGACAATATCAAGCACATAATTGAGGAAGGTGAAGAATACTCCATAATGGTCCCTGGTATATACCGTGTATGCCCAATATAAGGAGACTGTTCCCCATCCTAAAAGCTGACATTTCCAATAGAGACTAATGCTCTTGTTGTCTGATATGTTTTTTGATCCACCCATTGATGAAGTAAAGGAAACGTGATTTTACCAATTAAAAAAGACAAAGTACATGAGCGTGAATTATCGGGGGTAAATCCTCTCATAGGTTTAGATTATCGATTTACTCGGAAGGTTTCGTCGGATTCCAAAGGCAGGGGGTCTTAATCTGGCCATTGTAAGATTTCTATCCCTAATATTCACCCGAATAAAGTGCACATAACGCTAAAATAAATCGAGCTGACAGGTTTATATAGATGAGATCACATATCAAAACAAAATTACCCCTAACGTATGTGTATATTGCATGTGCGTTATATATCGCCTATATGTTTCGGCTTGCAATGTCTTGTAAACCTATGTTTTACCTGTCAAGATTAAGTCTGTCGGACTTTTTAATTTTGCAAGAGCCGATTGGCTTAGGAGAGTGAGAATTTCTGAGGTTGTACTTGCTCTAAATCTCGATATACTTCGGTCCGTTTTCATTTGTTGGCTGTTAAGGCACTTCAAGGTAAAAAAAATCTCTCAAAACCGGATATCCGATTGTACTGCAGATAAAATAAAAGCGGTAAACATTCGATTTCGTCCCGGTAAGGAGATGAGAGAGGCCGTTGCGAAGGCTTCGTTCACTCCCCGTTGATCTGTTTATACGTTCCCGGGACCCGCCAGTTCCGGGAATTTTTCCTTCCCTGTCTTATTCTAAACATTTCCTTTGCGCTTTGCCACTCATTGCTTATTGCAGTCCGCTTTTACCTTTCTCAATAGAAAGCGGAAATGAGAACCGTATAAAACTTCGACGAGAACCGTATTAAGATGATAGGGAGAAACGTATAAAGGTGGTAAGGAGAAACGTATAAAGATTTGATGAGAACCGTAGACGTTTTTTTGGGCAGTTTTTTGTCTTTGGAAAGATGTTCTATTTACCCCATCCGAATTTTCACTCTTTACTCGTAGTGAGCGGAATAAATGCGGTTAACCTATTTCAGAACAAGACAGATTTCAAAACCTGACTTCTTTGTTCCGGAAACCAGAACTGCGTATGTTTGTTGATGTCATATTACCCGGAAAAATCAGAGCATGGAAGACAACGAGTATTTTGCCCATCTGTACGAAATTGCCAGGAACCTGAACAAGGAATTCTCGTTGCATTCCGCTTTGCGAATAGCCCTGGAAAAGACCGTGGAATTGTTGCACCTGGAAACAGGCTGGATTTGGCTGGTACAGGAGGGAACACACTCGGTTTACCTCGCAGCTTCCTATAATTTGCCCCCGGCACTCAGCCGATATCCGGAGCGACTTTCCGGAAATTGTTACTGTATCGACTGTTACCTGGCGGATGGCATTTCAGAAGCTCGGAATATCAGCGAGATTACCTGTACCCGTTTGAAGGACATCACGGCCGGGACACGAGGCCTGAAGTTCCATGCCACTATTCCCATTACCATCGAAGGACAAAAGGTGGGCTTGATTAACCTGGTGAGTAAGCAAACCCAGGAGCTGGACGAAAAGAAACTGTCGGTTTTGAATACCATTGCCGAGCTAATTAGTATCGCGGTACAGCGGACGCGCCGGCAGGAAGAACAGCAGAATCAGCCGTCGGCAGTAATGGAAGTGCTCAACCGGGTGATTGAACCCGGAATGGAGGAGCTGGTACAATCACTTCAGCAGACAAAAAGTGCAGATAAGAATGTGCAATTGGCGTTGGAGAAAGCCGGGGAATTGCACCGGCAACTGCTTCTTATTCGTGAGGAGGTAGGCGAAGAAACCACTGAAAAGGTTGCTGACAATGCTTTCCATTATCCCACGTCGCCGTTAACCAATCGGGAACTGGAGGTATTGGTTCTGGTGAAAAAAGGAATGACCAACAAGCAAATTGCCGACCAGCTGTTTATTTCCGAACGCACGGTTAAATACCATATCTCATCCATCCTGTCCAAACTTTTTGCCCAAACCCGCACCGAAGCTGTAGAGACGGCCATTCAACGCGGATTGCTTTGATTATTAATATCAAACACAATGTCAGCCATTGCCGACCTGTCCGATGGTACAGGTTCACTTCTGTCCTTTAGTCTGGCCCCGGAGAGCCCGGTTTGTGTAATCTTTGTACTGTCGTTCATTATTTGTATGGTGGGCGAAGCATCGATAAATGTAAAGTGAAATAAAACAGATACAAAGATGAAAATAGCCATACTACTGGGAGCCGTCCGACCAGGACGTCAGTCCCACAAAGCAGCTTACTATTTGGGTAAATTACTGAAGGAACATGACGTTGAAGCCGATGTAATTGATTTGCTGAAAACGCCGCTTCCTGTTTTTGGCAGTCACGATGATAATCCGGTGGCCGGAAAGGTCGTTGAAAATATCCGCCTGCGGCTGGAAGAAGCCGATGCCCTTATTTTTGTAACCCCCGAGTACCAGGGAAGTTTTTCGGGAGCGCTGAAGAATGCACTGGATTACTATTGGGCAGAGTTCAAACGAAAACCCATCGGAGTGGTGTCTGCTTCGACAGGTAAAATGGGAGGAATAAACGCTTCGACCCAACTGCAGCACGTTATCCTGAGCCTGGGAGCTTTCCCTCTTCCGGGTAAATTACTGATTGCCGGAATCCATGAAGCATTCGATGATCATTACGAGCCACAGAATGATTTGATTGTTGAACAGGTCAATCAATTTGTATCGGACTTTCTTTGGTTTGCCGAAGCGCTGCATGAAAAGAAGGCGGCAGAGGAAGTAGCTGTTGAATACAGCAGAAACTGATAAGGAAACCCCGCGTATGCATCATTAAAAGAAATATAATATGGATGGTACAGGGCTTCTTTTCAAAGCCAATAAAGAAATCATTTCAAGGGTCTTCTACCTTCTAAAATCCGGACATTGTCCGGATTTCTTCTTATAAAAACTACCCCTGACTCCATTCTCTGGAATCAGGGGTAGTTATTTATGCTTTCTGAACCGATTCAGAAAGGGTTACTTCAGCAAACCACGTTTTTTTAACATCGGAGTAATCTCCGGAGCGCGTCCGCGGAAGTCTTTGTACATTTTGTTGTAATCTTCGGTGTTACCACGCGACAGGATCATGTCGCGGAACCGCTGACCATTGGCGCGGGTTAAACCGCCGTTCTCTTCAAACCATGCATAGGCATCGTCGTCCAGCATTTCGGTCCACAGGTAAGCGTAGTAACCGGCTGCATAACCATTTCCCCAGATATGGAGGAAATACGATGAGCGGTAACGCGGCGGAACCTGTTCCAGATTCAGATGTGTTTTCTGCAGGGCATTGGCCTCAAACTGGTCTACATTCTTGATGGAATCGCCGGCCGGAATGGTGTGCCATTGCATATCCAGTTCGGCAGCAGCCAGCAATTCAGTCAAAGCATAACCCTGGTTGAACGTTGCCGATTTCTTGATTTTGTCAACCAATTCTTTCGGCATCGGTTTGCCGGTTTTGTAATTAACGGCGTAGTGCTTGAATACTTTCGGATACATTGCCCAGTGCTCGTTGAACTGCGATGGGAATTCCACAAAGTCGCGGGCAACATTTGTTCCCGAAAGACTTGGATACTCCTCGTTGGCAAAGAAGCCGTGCAGTGCGTGACCAAATTCGTGGAACATGGTGGTTACATCGTCGAAGCTAAGCAGAGCCGGTTGTCCGGGAGCGGGTTTGGTGAAGTTACATACGTTGTAAATCACCGGTTTGGTGTTCAGTAATTTCGACTGGCCGATGATGTTATCCATCCAGGCGCCGCCTGATTTGTTATCGCGTTTGAAGTAATCGCAGTAGAACAAACCGATGGTGGTGCTGTCCTTGTCTATCACGTCGAATACACGCACATCCTTCTGGTAAACCGGAATGTCGTGACGCTCTTTGAAGGTCAGTCCGTACAGTTCGTGTGCGGCGTAGAATACTCCGTTTTCCAGTACGTTGTTCAGCTCGAAATAAGGTTTAATCTGACTTTCGTCGAGGTCATATTTGGCTTTGCGCACTTTTTCGGCGTAGAAGTTCCAGTCCCATGGTTGCAGCTTGAAACCGCCTTTTTCCTTATCGATGACTTTCTGAATTTCGGCGGCTTCGCCTTTGGCTTTCGCGGTAGCGGCCGGAACAAGTTTGTTCAGGAAGTTCTCAACAGCTTCGGGCGTTTTAGCCATCTGATCCTGAAGCTTCCAGGCAGCATAATTCTTGAAGCCTAACAATTTTGCCTGCTCTGCACGAATTTCCGCTAAGCGGGAAATGATGGCTCGGGTATCGTTCTTGTCGCCTTTTTCGGCGCGGGTCCACGAGTGTTCAAAGAGTTCGTGACGAACGGCGCGGTTGGTGAGCGATTGCAATGCCGGCTGCTGTGTGGTATTCTGCAGCGGAATCAGGTATTTGCCGTCCATATTATTGGCTTTGGCATCCTGTGCTGCGGCCTGTATTGCATTGTCCGAAAGTCCGGCCAGCTTTGCCTTATTATCCACGACCATGGCTCCGTCTTTGGCTGCAGCCATCAGGCGGTTGGTGAATTGAGCGCTGAGCGTGGCTTCTTCTTCGTTTAATTTTTTGAGTTTTGTCTTATCGGCTTCCGAAAGATTCGCTCCAGCCAGTTCGAATTGCTGGTAGTAATATTCAACCAGTCGTTTCGATTCCGGGTCGAGGTTCATACTGTTACGCAGGTTGTATAACCGTTTCACGCGGTAGAACAACTCTTTGTTGAGGTAAATGGCATCCTCGTGTGCGGCCAGCTTCGGCGCCTCTTCTTCTCCTATCTTTTGGAGGGTAGGATTGGTGTTGGCACCAGCCAGTAAGTTGAATACGCCGTATACGCGTTTCAGTGTCTGACCACTTTTCTCCAAGGCTACCAGCGTATTTTGGAAGGTAGGGCCTTCCGGATTGTTGGCGATCTTAATGACTTCGGATAATTGTTCTTTCATTCCGGCTTCCATGGCAGGCTGAAAATCGCTGTCTTTGATTTTGGTGAAGTCCGGAGCGCCAAAAGGCAGGGTGCTGGGTTTCATAAAGGGGTTGTTGCTCAAATCGGTGGTTTTTTTTTCGGCAGATTTGCCGCTGTTGCCATTGCTGCAGGAGGTTATCACAACCGCCAGCGCAATAAGCAGAAAAGAAAAATGTCGTTTCATTCTGTCTGTTTTAAAAATTTGAATGAATAAATGCGTGTATATTGGCTCTAATCTAACTGGGTGTATTAGACAGAGTCGTTCTAAATAACCAACGAAAGTAAAAAAATATGTTGGGAAAATTTGTGACGAATGATTTGATGATGTTATGCTTAATGGCTTTCAAAGACCAATGCGTGTATTTTGATGTTGGCTAAGATGCTTACTTACTGTTTGATACAGGGTGATTAAAGGCTTCGGATTATTTTGTCAAAATCAGGATGGTGATGACATGTTGTTGTTTTTTTAATTTTGCAGAATGAGGAAGCTACTCTTGTTGCTTATTCTTTCCGCAGGAAGCTGGCAGATGACCATGGCCGGTGAGATTGATTCGTTGTTGCATCAATTGGATGTAACCATGAAGCAGCGAAAGCAATACGAGCAGGTGAAACTGAAAAAGATAAAGAACATCAAAAGCTTACTCAATGAACCGGGATTGCGTTCGTCTCAACGGTATTATATCAATAACCGTATACTCGACGAATACATTCCTTTCAATTTCGATTCGGCCCTTCATTATATCGACCTCAATTTTCAGCTGGCACGCGACCTGAGCAACAAGACGATGCTGAATGAAACGCGTATTAACCTTTCGGGAATTCTTGCTTCATCGGGGAGGTACAAAGAGGCGCTGGATATTTTGCACGAAGTTGACCGTAACCATCTCCCCGAAAAATTGCTTCCTGATTACTATCGCGATTTCATGCACGTTTATTCTGATCTAAACGTTTACAATCAGGTTAGGGAAAATGCAGGGAAATACTACAAACTGTATAAAGCCTATCGCGATTCGGTTATGAAACTGCTCGACCCCAATTCGGAAGCTTACCTGGCTATCAGGGAAAAACAGTACCGCGATGCCGGCGAATATGATTCGTGCCGTTGGGTGAACAGCAAGCGGTTGGCAATGACCCAAATGGGTACCCGGGAGTATTCGATGATTACGTTCGACCGCTCCTTGTCCTATCAGCTGCAAAACAATACGGAACAACGCGAAAAATACCTGATTCTATCGGCGATGTCCGACATCCGGGCGGCTGTGAAAGATAACGCTTCGATGGCAGCTCTGTCGACGATTCTCTACCATCAAAACAAGATTGACCGGGCCTACGAATACATCAAGTTCTCGTTTGAAGATGCGGCTTATTTTAATTCGCGACTTCGGTACATGCAGATATCGAACATCCTGCCCGTTGTGACAGCAGCTTATCAGAAGAAAAGCGACAAGCAGAAGGCACATTTACGCATCCTGCTTATTATTATTAGTCTGTTGTCGATCGTGTTGTTGCTCTCCATATTGTTTATTTACAGTCAGGTGAAGAAACTGGCCCGGGCCCGGAAGGATTTGCAGACCGTCAATCTGAAACTCCGGGATTTGAACGGTCATCTTTCCGAAGCCAATACGCAATTGAACGAACTTAATAGCCAGTTGTCAGAGTCGAATCACGTGAAGGAGCAATACATAGGAAACTTCTTCAGCATTTGCTCCGATTACATTGATAAGCTGGATGGTTTCCGCCGGAACGTGAATAAGCAGATTGCCGATCGGGAAGTGGCTGAGTTGTTCGAGAAAACCAAGTCCAAAAGGCTAATCGATGATGAAATCAGGGAGTTTTACGATAACTTCGATCATACCTTCCTGCAGATCTATCCCGATTTTGTGGAGGATTTCAATGCTCTGCTAAATGAAGATGAGCAAATTGTTCTCAGAAAAGGGGAGTTGTTGAATACCGAATTGCGCATTTTTGCCCTTATCCGACTGGGAATAACCGACAGTGCCAACATTGCCAAACTTTTGCGCTATTCGGTAAATACCATTTACAATTACCGGGTGAAAGTGAAAAACAGGGCCGTCGTTCCCCGCGACGGCTTTGAAGATTACGTGATGAAAATTGGAGAATTCTCACGCGAATCATAAACTAAAATTTTAGCCATTTTTATCTTCGGAGTGATAAAAGTGTACTCATATCCGGTTTAAACCGTCCACTTTTTTTAAATCTATCGAAAAATACAAACATCAGAAAATGAGACTTTAAGTGTTTTTGGTGTTCCACTGTTATCTATATTTTCTCTACCGCCATTCGTAATTCTTTCCCAATCTCATTCTATTTACCATCGCTATAAAACCTGAAAAATCGGTCGGACTTTCCTGAATTCTGTCCGGCGACCAATTTGGCACAATTGCTAACTAAAATTTCAATCGCTATGAAGAAGACGTTTAACACTTCTGTGTGTGAAACCATCCTGTTTTGCCCTTTTGTTTTGGAGTATACCTTGACTCCGACGCCTGCAAAAGGTGACAAATTCACAAAAAATATGAGTGCAGTTATTCCGGTCTGATACTGAGTCCGGTGATTACTATGAGATTGGCATCGATATGTCCGGCTGCTGTTTGAAAACAGTTCTTCGGTAAATAACTACTGTGGTCTAATATGCAGATAGACAGCTTGATGTTGCAATGGAAGGTAAACAAATAATCCTATGAAAAAAGAAAAAACAATGACGTTCTTGAAATTTCGTCTCTGGCATAAATCGGTTTTATGCCTTCTGGCAGGATTGCTCCTGTCGGTAAGTTCGTATGCTCAGCAGCGAACGATTACAGGAACTGTGACGGACAAATCCGGGGAGCCAATTCCTTCGGTAACCGTTATGGTGAAAGGAACTGCAACCGGTACCATTACCGATTTCGACGGTAAGTATAGCCTATCGGGAGATATTCCTGCCGATGGCGTGCTGACCTTCAGCTTTATCGGGATGAAGACACAGGATGTGAACATTGGTGGCCGCTCAACCATCGATGTCACTTTACAGGAAAGTGTAACGGGCCTCGATGAAGTGGTTGTGGTTGGTTATGGTACCCAGCAGAAAAAAGATGTAACCGGTTCGGTTGCCATGGTCGATGCCGACCAGATGAACTCGCGTCCCAATACGCAAATGGGAGCGCTTATCGAGGGTAAAGCAGCCGGGGTACAGGTACTTTCCAGTTCGGGCAAACCGTCGCAGGGATTTAGTATTCGCATTCGCGGAACGAACTCCATTACCGCCGGTAGCGAGCCGCTCTACGTGGTTGACGGTGTGCCCACAACGGATACCCGTTCTATCAACCCGGCCGATATTCAGAGTATTTCCATTCTGAAAGATGCTTCTTCGGCGGCTATTTATGGTGCCCAGGGAGCAAACGGTGTTGTATTGATTACGACGTATAAGGGAACTTCCGATCGCCCGACCGTGAAACTGGATGTGTACAATGGTTTCTCACAGGTTTGGAGAACTTTGCCAGTGCTGAATGGTGAGCAGTATCGCGACCTGATGACCGAAATGGGAAAAAACACCGATTGGTCGCTCTACAATCACAATACCGACTGGCAGAAAGAGATTTTCCAGAACGGACGCTCGCAGAATTATCAGTTATCTGTTTCCGGGAAAAGCAACAAGACTTCCTACTACATGTCAGGTGGTTGGGTAGAACAGGTTGGCGCTGTGCGTAGTGCACAGATGAATCGGTATAACTTCAAAATCAACCTCGACCAGGAAGTAAATAAGTGGCTGACCGTGGGAACACGCATGGCTTACTCGGTTTATTCGGATGTGGACGTGAATGACAACCAGGGTGTCGACAAAGGTGGAGTTCTGCTCGGTGCATTGACAACTCCTCCCGTTATTGGCATTTATAATCCGGATGGGACGTTTACCAGCAATCCGTTCCAGAACTGGGAAAACCCGATTGCCAGTACCGATGGTTCAAACCGCAAATACAAAAGTCAGCGTGTGCTGGGTAATGTGTATGCTAAAATCGATTTCCTCAAAGGTTTCAGCTTTAAAGCGAATCTGGGTATCGATGATCGGAATGACATTTACGATTATTTCCTCGATCCGTTCCTGACCAGCTACGGTCGTGCTTTGAACGGACAGGGAATTAACAATACCAATAAAACCAGCTACTACATCTGGGATAACACCTTGACCTTCAATAAAACGTTGGGTTCACACAAAATCGAAGCGTTAGCCGGTAGTGTTATACAGGAATTTTACTGGGAAAACGCCCATATTGAAACCCGCAATTTCTCCGGTAACGGTGTGCAGACCACTAATGGTGGTTCGGAAATGATTGCGGCTTCTTCCGATAAGGCTAAAAAACGGAATACCTCTTTCCTCGGACGTGTTAACTACAGCTTCAAAGACAAATACCTGCTGACCGTTAACTTCCGTGCCGATGCTTCGAGCGTTTTCGGTCCGGATAACCGTTGGGGATATTTCCCGTCATCATCCATCGGATGGCGTATCTCGCAGGAACCGTTCATGCAGGACCTGAGTTTCCTCGACGACCTGAAGTTGCGTGCCGGTTGGGGTGTCGTCGGTAACGATCAGATCACCAACTACGCCTGGTTCGGGCGTGTGGGTAGTGGAGCCAACTATCCGATTGGCGGTTCGACAATGCCAGGAACGTATCCTTCTTCGGTAGAAAACCGCAACCTGAAATGGGAGCAATCGGAACAAACCAACGTTGGTCTTGACTTTATGGCTTTCCGCGGACGTATCCAGTTTTCAGCTGATGTATACATCCGGAATACCAGCGACCTGTTGCTGAATGCACCGCTGCCCCGCAGTACCGGTTTCGATTCGGCCATTCAGAACGTAGGAAAACTGCAGAACAAAGGTTTGGAATTCAATCTGACTACGGTGAATGTGAAGAAAGCCATCAATTGGTCAACGAATTTCAACATCTCGTTTAACCGGAATAAAGTAGTTGACCTGGTTGGTCAGGAGATTTTTGCCGGTACCATTACCAACCGTGGTGATGCCAGTCTGGTGAAAGAAGGCTTGCCACTGGGAACGCTGTTTGGTTATGTTTGGGGAGGTGTTGATCCACAAACTGGTAGTGCATATTACATCGCTAAAGACGGAACTAGCACGTTCACTCCTTCAGCTGACGACCGTGTGGTGATTGGTGATGCCAACCCGAAGTTTATTTATGGTATGACCAATGACATTTCATATAAATCGCTGTCTTTATCCATCTTCCTGCAAGGCTCACAAGGCAACGATATGCTGAATGCTTCCCGTATGGAGACTGAAGGAATGACCGGACCGCAGAACCAGTCGACTGCCGTATTGCGCCGCTGGAGACAACCCGGTGACCAGACCGATATTCCCAAAGCCAGCTGGGGTAGCTATGATAATTCACGTATCTCCAGCCGTTTTATCGAAGATGGTTCCTATCTCCGTTTGAAAACGGTGACACTGAGCTACCAGCTTCCGAAAACTTTGACTGAAAAGGTGAAAATGCAGAATGTGAAAGTGTATGCAACCGGAGAGAACCTCTGGACACTCACCAACTATTCCGGATTTGACCCGGAAGTGAATGCCTTCGGTACGCAAAATACGGCAAAAGGCATCGATTACGGTACCTATCCGCAGACCCGGAACATCATCTTTGGTTTAAATATAACTTTCTAAAAAAGATTGAGATATGAATTTGTATTCATTCAAAAAATATATCCTCAGCGCAGCTCTCCTTTTTTCGGCGGCTGCCTGTGACAACTATCTCGATTTGACTCCTATCTCGGAAGAGACGAGCAGCATTGCGTATTCTACCGCTAATCAAATCGAGGCCGCACTGACCGGTGCGTATGAGACTTTTCAGTCGTCTGACTATTATGTGTGGGATCAGATTCTCCTGGAAGATGTTCGCACGGATAATGACTATGCCGGAGGAGACAACCCGGAGATTTTTGCGATTGATCTATTCAATATTACTCCCACGAATAGTCGTGTACTGGGATGGTGGTCGTCTCTCTATAACGGGATTTTGAAGGCCAACACCGTACTTGACCGGATTCAGGACGTTACCGATCCGAAATTGACTGATGAACGCAGACAGCAGATTAAAGGAGAAGCTCTGTTTCTGAGAGCGCTGCACTACTACAACCTGGCAAAAAACTGGGGCGGGGTACCCCTGGTTCTCGAATCGACAACAACGACGGATCCGGGTAAAATACAACTGCCTCGTGCTACCGAAGCAGAAGTGTATGCTCAGATTCTGAAAGATCTGGACGAAGCAGCCAAACTGTTACCGGATACATATGGTCGCGATGCAACGGTGAACAAGGCCCGTGCCACTGCCGGTGCCGCTTATGCGCTTGCCGCGAAAGCCTGTGCTCAGGAGCCTGCGCATAACTATGCCAAAGCGTTGGAATACATTGCCAAAGTGGAAGCCAGCACCGCCAATTACCGTTTGCTGGATAGCTATGCCGATCTGTTTGACGGTAATCATTACAACAATGCCGAATCGATTCTGGAAGTACAATATACCGGCGGAAGTGAAGGAAACTGGGCCCCGCAGATGATGTTGCCTCCGTCGCTGAGTGGTGACACCTGGCGAAAATTTGTTGTACCATCGCATAACCTGATTGATGCTTACGATGCGGAAGGCGATGTGGTGCGGAAAAATGCCAGTGTTATTTTCGAAAAAGTAACCGACTGGGTTGATGAATATTGGGGCAATGCCAAAGGCAGTAGTATTCCGTTTGCCTACAAAATGAAGAACGCCATGGGATGGGCCAGTACCGACCGACTTTATATTCTTCGGTACGGCGACATTGTCTTGCTGAAAGCAGAAGCTTTGAACGAAACCGGTGACTTGACCGATGCAGCTGCTGAGGTAAATAAAATCCGCGCCCGCGTAAACCTGGCACCACTGACTGCCGCGCAAACGGCTACGAAAGATGCCTTGCGTACGGCGATTCTGAACGAACGCCGTCTGGAGCTGGCCCAGGAAGGACAACGTTGGGATGACCTGAAACGTCACAACCTGGTGGTTTCGACCATGAACAACTTGCAGGAAATTGACCTGAGAACCGGTCAACCAACCCAGTACAATGTAACGGAAGCCAAAACACTGCTCCCGATTCCGCAGCAGGAACTGGACCGGAACCCGCAACTGGTTCAGAATCCTTTGTAAATAGGGTGATATAGATATTTATGTGACATGAAAGGACATGGAAAGGTGGTTGCCGGTTGTATTCTCCGGAATAGAGAGCAGCGATTTAAGGGCATTTATGGTGACGCCCGGACCATGTCTCTTTCAAACAACCAATGAAAAAAATGAAAACAAGATATAGTTTATTGCTCACCATCATCGTGCTGTTGTTTGCCGGATGGTCGTGCACCGAAAAAGATAATCTTGCGCCGGAAGGAAACTGGAAGTTAAGTGATCCTGCCATTGTTTCTCCAGCGGCGAATTCATCCATTGTTCTGGATGAAACCAAACCCGATTCTACCATCGTCTTTACCTGGACGGGAGCTTCTTCCACGGCCGGCTTTGGGGTTTACTATTCGGTCGTGATTGATACGGCTGGTTCAACGAGTTTCGATACACCTATTCTTACCGTTAAATCGGGGAATAGCGGTACGGCTCTTTCAGCTTCCATTACCTTTAGTCAGTTGAACGAAGCAATGTCGCTGGCCGGTTATCCGGCGGATGCCGAGTCGAAAGTGACCTGGGCCGTGGTGGCTAGTTGTTTGACGAAAAGTAGTTACTCATCAGGTGATCTGTCCGTGACTCGCTTTAAGCACGAAATTATTCCGACCTCTCTGTATGTTTCAGGAGAAGCTACAGAGACGGGGACTGATTTGTCGAAGGCGATTCCCATGCGTCGCCTGAAGGATGCCAACGGAAACGGTCTGAACCGGTACGAAGCTTATACACATTTGGATAAGGGAAAAGCCTTTAAGTTTTTTAGCGCTACCAGTTTACCGGCTCACCAGTATGGTGGTTCCGACGGAAACCTGGTAAAGTCGGGTACGTCAATTGTTGCTCCTGATTCAGCTGTTTATCGTATTTCAGTTGATCTGGATAATAATACTTATGCACTACAGAAAATTGATAAATGGAGCATTGTTGGTGGTATCATCGACGGCGGCTGGGGAGGCGACGAACCCCTGCAGTACCAGGGAGGCGGTGTCTGGAAAGGCAGTATCAACTTGGTTGATAAAGGTGGATTCGTATTCCGCGCTAACGGCGACTGGGGCTATCTGTTGAAACACATTGTCGGTACCGACAATTCGCTCATCATGGAATCAGAAGGAAATGAATTGGGTATCGCCTTCGAAGATGATCAGTCAACATTGTCCGGTCAGTGCATCTTCACCCTCGACTTGTCAGCCGATCCGTACACCTACACCATTGAACGCGATCCGAATGCTGTGGGTCCGGTAACCACACCCGATCATCTTTATTTGCTGGCTGATGGAACAATTATGAAGGAATTGACCAAAGATGGTGATACCTTTACGTCGGGAACTTATCTGGCATTGCAAAGCAGCGTAACGTACACGCTCAACAGTGCATCCGATGGTTCGGGAACCAGTTACGCATTGAGTGGGAATGTGGGAGCTTCTGATAATCCCACTGCCGATAGGGTAGCCGGAACTTCTGATTTGTCAGAAGGCGCTGATGGTATGACGGTTGAGCAAGACCAGGCTTACATGCTGAATATTGATTTCTCTTCAGCGAAAGCGAGCTGGTATTATTACAACCTGAAGTTGTTCCACTGGTCGAATTGGGATACGCGCGATGAGATTGTGATGACTTATGTTCATCCGTATACCTTTACAGTAACAGCAGATTTGAAAGCTAGTTACCTGATGAAGTTTAACTCACCGTGGGATATACAGTTTGGTGCTGATGATCCTTCGGCCCTGAGTGGCACGATGACCAATAATGGTGGAGACAACTTTGACAACCTCACAGCCGATGGTAACTATACGGCAACGATTGTTGTAAGTGATGATTATCAGACAGGAACTTACGAGTTTGTCAAAAACTAAACTGAAATAACACCAGGTGGTTTCGGCCACCTGGTTACTTAACGAATTGAATGATGGTTGGAAAAAGAAAATTAACTGTTGGACTGACTGCTCTGCTGACGTTGAGTATGATGGGATGGAGATGCAATGACAAAAAAGAAGCAACTCCAACACCACCACCTCCACCTTCGGTGCCGGTAGATGTGGCTTTTTATCTGACTAAACCCGATAAATCGGTGCTTTTTACACCGCAGGAAAACAGTGTATCCGAGGCGACGAATAGTAATTTGCCGCTGATTGAAATAGATCCCGCAACAACATTTCAGACAATGGATGGTTTTGGCTTCGCCCTGACTGGTGGAAGCGCCATGCACCTCCATAACATGTCAGCAGCGAAGCGACACGCCTTGCTGATGGAGTTGTTCGATGACAACGACAACAACATCGGTATCAGCTACCTTCGTGTCAGCATCGGAGCTTCCGATTTGGATGCTTCCGTATTTTCATACGATGATTTACCTTCCGGGGAAACCGATGTCAACATGGACCACTTTTCGTTGGCTCCCGACCGGCAATACCTGATTCCGGTTCTGAAGGAAATTCTGACGATTGATCCGAATATCAAAATCCTGGGTTCCCCCTGGTCGGCACCACTGTGGATGAAGACCGATAACAATTCCGTCGGCGGAAGCCTGAAACCTGAATATTACGATGCGTATGCGAAATATTTTGTAAAGTATATCCAGGGAATGGCCCAGGAAGGCATTACCATTGATGCGATTACCATTCAGAATGAGCCGCTGCACGACGGAAACAATCCGAGCATGTACATGCCGGCCTCGGAGCAGGCGGCGTTTATCAAAACCAGTCTCGGGCCTGCATTTAAAGCGGCCGATATCAACACGAAAATTATTGTATACGATCATAACTGCGACCGCACCGATTATCCGGCTGAGATATATAAAGATGCTGATGCCTTGCAATATGTCGATGGAGCGGCTTTTCACCTTTACGCCGGCTCTATCAACAGCCTGGCGGCTTTGCATAACAGCTATCCTGATAAGAGTCTGTACTTCACCGAACAATGGATTGGTGCTCCGGGCGACTTCCCGAACGATTTGAAATGGCACACCCGCGAATTGATTATTGGCGCCAGCCGGAACTGGTGCAAAACCGTTCTGGAATGGAACCTGGCAGCAGATTCGAGTCTTCAGCCACACACCGATGGAGGTTGTTCCCAATGTCTGGGAGCATTAACCATCGACGGCGATAATGTTAAACGGAATCCGGCGTATTATATCATCGCTCATGCTTCCAAGTTTGTTCGTCCAGGCTCTAAGCGCATCTCAAGCAATCAACCTAACAATTTGCCAAATGTGGCTTTTAAAACACCCGACGGTTCAACCGTGCTGATTGTTCTGAACGATGCTTTGGTTACACAGGCATTCAATATGAAACTCGGCGACGAAACAGTTAGCAGCACACTTGCGGGAGGTGCCGTAGGTACGTATATTTGGTAGTCCCAATATAAATATAATCCGATGAAGTATTCCCTATTATTAGTTAGCGCCTTTCTGGCCTGGTCATGTGCTCAGCCGGTGCAGGAAAAGAAAGAGACTGCCGCTCCCGGTTTTTCAACCAGCGGAAAGAAGATTGAGGTATTTACCACGGCGAAAGATACCAACTTACGTCTGGCTCATACCGGTGAGTTAGCGTTTCAGAAAGCCGTTCAGCCCAAAGAAACGGAGATTTCCATCTTCGTTAATCCGAAGAAATCTTTCCAGTCATTCCTGGGAATTGGTGGTGCCATTACCGATGCATCAGCAGAAGTATTTGCTAAGCTTCCTGCTGATAAGCAAAAAGAGTTCTTAGCCGCTTATTACGGAAAGAGTGGCATCGATTATTCGTTGATGCGGACGAACATTGGTAGTTGCGACTTCAGTAGCGAAAGTTACACTTATGTGGAAGATGGGGATAAAGACCTGAAAACATTCTCGGTTGCTCACGATATGAAGTATCGTATTCCGATGATTAAAAGAGCGATTGCCGAGGCTGGCGGTCATATGGTTTTGTTTGCCAGTCCGTGGAGTCCGCCGGCTTTCATGAAAAGTAACAAGAGTTTGCTGCATGGCGGTAAATTACTTCCGGAATATGATCAGGCGTGGGCGAATTACTACGTGAAATTTATTCAGGCATACCAGAAACAAGGAATTCCGATTTGGGGAATCACCATTCAAAATGAGCCGATGGCTGTGCAGACATGGGAATCATGCGTGTATACTGCGGATGAAGAGCGGGATTTTCTAAAAAATTTCCTCGGCCCTACTATGGAAAAGGCAGGTTTGGGCGATAAAAAAATCATTGTTTGGGACCACAACCGCGATTTGATGGTCGACCGTGCCAATACCATTTTCGGTGATCCGGATGCAGCCAAATATGCCTGGGGAATGGGGATGCACTGGTACGAAACCTGGACAGGTGCAAAACCCAAATGGGACAATGAGCAAGTGGTGAAAGAATCCTATCCGGATAAAAATTTGCTCTTCACCGAAGGGTGTAACGAAGCATTTACTCCCGAAGGGTACCAACGCTGGTCGAATGCCGAACGCTATGGTAGCAATATGATTCACGATTTCAATAACGGAACGGTAGGCTGGACCGACTGGAACATTCTCCTCGATCAGAATGGTGGTCCGAACCATGTGGGCAACTTCTGCTTTGCTCCGGTTCATGCCGATACCCGCACCGGTGAACTGATTTTTACACCGGCCTATTATTACATCGGCCATTTCTCCAAATTCATTCATCCGGGGGCGAAGCGAATCAGTACAGCTTCCAGTCGGAGTACCTTGCTCAGTACTTCATTCCTGAACAAAGACGGAAAGATGGCTACCGTCGTGATGAATGGTTCTGACAGTCCGGTTACCTACAACCTGATTGTAGGAGAAGCCGAAACCCAACTTGAAATTCCGGCACGCGCCATTCAAACACTGGTATATTAGAAGAATTTAAACGTATAGGATTTCAAAGGTTTGCAAGTCAGCTGACGACGGATATGGACGTATCTGTTGTCAGCTTTTTTATTTTCCGGAAGGGTAATATTGCCTGAAATGTAAAATTTAAAGGAAGAAACTGATTTAGTGTAGATTATTTTCGAATCGATGTAGGGTAAAGTTCGTCTCATGCGGTACAGTGAAAAAATGTGGTATTTGTTGAGAATAACTCACTGTTAAATAGTTGTTTGCCGACAAATATACTGAGACTTTACAAATGCTGCATTTTTTGAATTATTTGTAGTCTAACTAAAATCAGTTGTGATGAAAAAGACAAGTTTCTTTATTGCATTCCTTGCAATAGCAGCATTAATTATCGTAACCTCCTGTAGCGAAAACCCCTCCGTATCTGCCGATGAAGTTCAGACTTCTGAAGTAAAAGCACTCTCTTTAATAATTGACGATGATGGTAATTTGGCCGGTGACCTGACAGATGAGGAAGTCGCCAGTTTGCAGTTTATGATTGAAGAAGAAAAACTCGCCCGGGATGTGTATCTGGAGATGAACGATCTTTATGGACTTAAAGTATTTGCCAATATCTCAAATAGTGAACAGCGGCACATGGATGCTGTCCTGTTTCTAATTGATGGTTACAACATTGTAAATCCGGCTTCCGATGAGCGTGGTGTTTTTGTTAATGAAACATTAGCCCAACTATATGCCAATTTGATTGAAGATGGAAAACAGAGTTTGGAAGACGCTCTGAAAGTCGGTGCATTTATCGAGGAGTCGGATATTGTCGATCTGAATAACTGGCTGACGAAAGTTGAGAATGCCAATGTAGAGTTGGTTTATGCCAGTCTGCTGAAAGGGTCGACAAATCATCTACGTGCTTTTGTCCGTAACCTGGCTTCATTGGGAATTACTTACGAGCCACAGGTTCTGGATGCCGATGCTTATAATGCAATTATTGGACAATAATATTTTAACGCTCGTTCGAATTCCGATTGTTATTACTTTGAGCATTTCGTTATCATACTAAGAGTTAGTAGCTTTTTTCATAGGTTTGGGAATTAATAGCTGGCTATTTACGATACTTTATATCATATCAGTAGTCAGCTATTTTTGCTCAATCAGCTCGGAGTATGAGTTTTTATGTTTTGATTTCTATATGTTTTGCAATATAATTTGAACAGTTTAGCACTTTAATTATTAAATTCAGGAGAAACCTAACCTTCTCCTGTCGTCTAACTGACCAATACTGAAATTCCGATATGCGATATGGAGAGGTGGAATTGTATTTAACCTAACTCACGTCCCATGTCGAAGCGAAGAAAAAAACGACCATCGGCACAGCAACGAAAACAAGAGCAAGCCGAACAGCGCAAAAAGTTTTACCGGAAAATCAGGCTTTTTTTTACCCTTATTGAAAAGGAACATTTATTCGGACAGATTTCCGAACGTGAATTGCAATATCTCTGGAAGTTGAGAATGCGCGCACCAAAAGTAAAACCGGAAGACGGTTGTTCTCTATCTGCAAAGCATGTGAAAATGATGACAGAGGCTTTGTATTATTACCTGAATGATTATCAAGTGGATATTCCGGTTGCTGGTAATCAAATCAATGCGTATGAGTATTTGACTACAGGTTTGACTGTTTATTCTTTTATCCTGCGGGAACCAAATCAGAATTTTCCGAAAGGTGATGAGTTTTATGAGGAAATGCGCCCAATTGTAGAAAATCTGTTTGGTGACGAACTGGAGCTGATGATCAAACAACTAGAAACAGTTCTGGGAATGATTTATGATGGAATTGATATCGATCATTACCCGGTTCAGTTCGAGTGGGGAGGAGGGCAAGGTGCCCACCAGGGAGTGTTTGCTGCATTTATCGTTAGTAAAGTGATAAATCCAATCATTCATATTAAAACCAACGGTTCACGGCGCCCGGCTTACCAGGTAGGCTTTGCTCTCGAACATTTTGTGCCGCTGCAACTTAAAGCTGAAGTACTACATCTCGAAAAATCGGAATATCCCGAACTATTAAATGTTTATATACAAAGTCATGCACTTCGCCGATTGGGTGAGCGGGTGGATTTGTTAGCTCCGGGAGAGCTTCGCTGGTGTATGTATGATTCTCTCGCAGAGCCAACGGTTATTCCGTATCGCCACCATTCCTATTTAATTGAGTATCGTGTGCTGGGATATAAAATCGGTTATCTGGTTGCCGACTTGATGAAAAGGAAGATAATTATTCGGACTTTTCTTCTGGTTACGCAGTGCGGTACACCGGAAGAACAAAAATTGTGTTCGAATACCGGTTTGTCCAAAGAAGACATTACCTATCTGAATTTATGCAAGTTGAGTTCATTTGCCGATTCGGATATTTATGAAAATCAAACATTAAGAGTAATGTTTGAAGAGGCGGGGTGCGGTCCTGTCCTCGAATTTGCGAAAGACAAAACTAAAAAGCCAGCAAAAAAAATTCCCCGGGCTGAACAGATTTTGAATTACCTGAAAGCAGAACCGCCAATGCTGGAATTTGAGCTAAAAAAACATTATGCCCTCCGTAAGGATGGAAAGGCATACGTTGCTATTCTGTAGGTGTTCGCGGTGTGAACTGGTTCAAATCATAAATGCCCAACTGTTTTTCCTGTGCTGCCACATTTTCCACCACATTTTCAAAGCCGTTCTGGCCAAACAGTTCATGTTTTTTTTCAAAATCTTCGCCTAGCGCATAGAATTCATTTTTGGAAATGATCTTCCGCAGTGCGGGGAAAAGCACCGTATCTTCTCTTGCTTCGTGTGGGCGGTACATGGTAGTGAACGACTGTAATAACTGGATCATCTGTCTTAGTACGGATTTTTGGAAGGGTTCTTCTGTGGTTGACTCAATTTTTTCCTGGATAGTAACAACATATTTACATAGTGCGTGGTCAAATTGCTGTGTGTGAGTTATTTAATAGGTGATTTGTTGTCGGTGGTATACAAGTCACACCAAAATATGTTTAAGCAAATTGTAAATGGAGAGTTAGATTACCAGAATGTGAAGAAATATATCCTTCGTAAATTTTTTGGAAAAATGTTTGGATGGCATTTTTATTATTTGTTCATTTAACTACTGAAAAACGAATTCGGTCGAAAAATATGTCAGTGTCAAAAGATGAAATCGTAAAAGCTGAAATTCTGGAACAAGCGCAAAAGTTGTTTCAGCAGTTTGGACTGAAAAAGACAACCATGGATGAGATTGCTCTTGCCTGTGGTAAAGCCAAGAGTACACTATATCACTATTTTAAAAGTAAAGAGGAGGTTTTTGATGCAGTCATTCATATGGAAGTGATTAATCTCAGACAGCATGTGAAAGATAAGGTGGAAGAGCACAAGAAAATGCTGGACAAACTCCAAGCTTATGTGATTGAGTTCAATTTAGGAATTATTCAAAAGACTAATCTTTATCATATTGTAAAACAGGATAGTATGTTTGAAGCCAGAGCGAAAAAGCATTTCTTTCAGATGCTTGATTTTGAAAAATCGTACATTATGCGAATTTTGGAAGATGGTTATGATTCAGGAGAATACCGTGGTGTTGAACGGGAGGATATTCCCTGGATTGCTGAACTGTTTCTGGCAGCATTTTATGGCGTGGTACAATATTCAGTTGAGCGGGATGGGACATTTGATGAAGAGAAATTAACCAAAGCAGCTCTGCTTTTTGTCCCTAAGCTTTTCAGCTAATTTTTTTATTATGAAATCGACCAAAATACCAAATGAGTAGTATCGTTTTTGCGATGTATCTGCGGATATCAAGCAATAATTTGTCAAATTATTCTTTAATGATGAGGGCATGATTTTTTTTGACCAGAAACCGACTAAAAAACCAAAATAGTATTGAGGTTTAATTAAATTATGATAGCGAAAATGAAACATGTAAGGATAAGCCTGCTCCTGATAACGACTGTATTGGCAGGATGCAACTCCAACGTAAAGAATACCGTAGGAGAAAAAGGTAAGGAAGGCATCAAGGTCGCGATTCAAAAGATTGAAGCGGATGCAGGTAGCCAGGAGGAATCCTATATCGGAACCGTCGAAGAATCCGTTTCCATTCCGCTTAGTTTCCTGATTCCAGGAACAGCTGATCAGGTGAAAGTTGAAGAGGGACAATCTGTAGTAAAAGGTCAGTTACTTGCAGCACTGGATAATGAAAGCTACGAGAATGCGTATCAAATGGCATTGGCCAAAGAACAACAGGCTCAGGATGCTTATGACCGGTTGGAACCGGTTTACCGGAAAGGGAGTCTTCCTGAAGTGAAATTTGTAGAGGTTAAAACCGGTTTGGCCCAGGCGCATGCGGCAGCGCTCCTTGCAAAAGGGAAAGTGACCGACTGCTTACTTTATGCACCAACCAGTGGAGTTATCGGTCGGAAAATGATTGAGCCAGGCATGAACATTATTCCTGGAAATCCTGCATTACAGCTTGTTAAAATCAGTACGGTAAAGGTCAAGGTTCCGGTTCCTGAAAATGAGATTGCCGGCATTTCCAAAAGAATGGATGCCGTTGTAAAGGTGTCGGCACTTGGAGAGCAGCAGTTTAAAGGGCAGGTAACGGAAATTGGTGTCATCTCTAATCCACTTTCGCATACCTATGCGGTGAAAGTGGAACTCGATAATCCTGATAAGGTATTGAAACCGGGTATGATTTGTTCTGTGAACATTAGTAATCCGGTTCTTGGCAGCCGGATTGTTATTCCGCTTTCGGCCGTTCAAACTGATGGGAATGGTAAGCGGTTTGTTTTTATTGCTGATGCAAAGTCGAAGAAAGCCAGAAAAGAATACATCGAAACAGGTGCTTTAGTAACCAATGGAGTGACTATCAATAAAGGTCTTTCCAATGGTGATTTGTTGATCACCGAAGGGTCCCAGAAACTGGAAGATAACTCAATCATTCAAATGATTAAGTGATGAGGAAAACGTTGGGTATTGTTGAGTCTGCCATGCGGCACAGACAGATTGTATTTTTGATTACCACCATGTTATTGGTGTTAGGAGTCTATGCACTTTTTGTGATGCCTCGCCAGGAGTTTCCGTCGTTTACCATCCGGCAGGGATTGGTGATTGGCGTATATCCGGGAGCCAGCTCGGCGGAAGTTGAAGAGCAACTGACTTCGAAAGTTGAGAAGTATTTGTATAGTTTCCAGGAAATTAAAAAGAAGGATACCTATTCCATATCCAAGGATGGCTTGATGATTGTTTACGTCAAGCTGAACGACGACGTTAAGGATAAAGATAAGTTCTGGGCAAAGCTGAATGACGGGTTAAGCAATTTCAAAGCCCAGTTACCGGCAGGTGTGCTGGCTTTGTACACGAATAGTGACTTCGGCGATACTTCTGCCTTGTTGGTAACGATTGAATCGGACCATAAGTCCTATCATGAGTTGCAAAACTATATGGACGAGTTGGAAAACCGATTGCGCAGGCTTCAATCCGTATCCAAATTGCGGAATTACGGGTTGCAGAATGAGCAAATCAGTATTTACCTGAACAAGGAAAAACTGACCAATTATGGAATAACTCCAACAACACTGTTGACGAACTTATTCACGCAAGGTTTTACTACGATCAGCGGAACGGTGGATAATACTGATTATAGTGCCCCTATTCATATAGCGCCAACCTATAACAACGAAAAGGAGATTGGAGAGCAGATTCTTTATGCAGATCCTGCCGGGAATATCATTCGCCTGAAAGATGTTGCCCGCATTGTGAGGGAGTATCCCAAGCCTGATAGCTACATCACCAACAATGGGCATAAATGTTTGCTGATTTCGATGGAGATGCAGTCTGGAAATAATATTGTTCAGTACGGAAAGGATGTGGAAGAGGTACTGAATCAGTTTCAGTCTGAACTACCCGATGGCGTCAATATTGAGCGTGTGGCCAATCAACCGAAGGTGGTTAGCGATTCCATTTCCACCTTCCTGCTCGAAATGCTTTATGCCATCATAGCGGTCATTTTGGTTACGATGGTTCTGTTGCCATTCCGGGTAGCTGCCGTCGCATCGACTTCCATTCCGATTACCGTTTTTATTTCGCTTGGAATCATGTACCTGACCGGCATTGAGCTGAACACGGTGAGTTTGGCAGCTCTGATCGTAGTACTGGGGATGATAGTCGATAACTCCATTGTTATTGTGGATAGTTATATGGAAAAACTCGATCTGGGTATGTCGCGTTGGCATGCATCTGTTAGTAGTGCAAAAGGCTTTTTTAAAGCAATTTTTTCGGCAACACTCGCCATCAGTATCACCTTCTTTCCATTTCTGGCCACGACCAAAGGAATGATCAATGATTTCGTCCATTTTTTCCCATGGACTGTTACCCTTACATTGGGTATTTCCCTGCTCGTTGCCATGTTTTTGATCCCATTCCTTCAGTATGTTTTTATTAAAAACGGATTCGAAAAATCGAAGCGGAAGAAAAAAGAAGGTGGGCATAGCTTTCTTGATATTATACAACAAACCTATGAAAAATGGTTGGGCAGGGCTTTTAGACATCCCAAAGTAACCATTGGATCAGGAGTTGTTGCGATTTTGGTGGGAGGCATCTTGTTCGCTGTTTTGCCACGACAACTAATGCCTATTGCCGAACGTGACCAGTTTCCGGTTGAGATTTATCTGCCACAAGGGAGTTCTCTGGAGCAGACTGCGCAGGTGGCTGATAGTTTGGAGCAGATTTTGAATAAGGATGCCCGGGTAAAATCGATTACGGCATTTATTGGAACTAGCTCACCGCGATTTCACACCACCTATGCCCCTCAGATGCCGGCTAAGAATTATGCCCAGTTCATTGTCAATACACATTCAAATCGCGAGACAGAGGAAATGTTGAATGAATATTCTCAAAAGTATGCCGATTATTTTCCCAATGCCCATATTCGTTTCAAACAGCTGAGCTATCAGGAGGCCGCAAATCCTATTGAAGTGAGAGTTTCCGGGAGTAATCTGAGTGATTTGAAATCGATAGCTGATTCGCTTATCACCAAAATGAGAACAGTTCCGGGAATAATCTGGGTACATACTAATTTTAAAGGAATGCTGCCCGGAACGGAGGTGAGTATCAATGATACGGAGGCCAATCGTTTAGGGATTACCAAAACACTTGTTTCGACGAATCTGGCTATTGATTTTGATGGGTTGCCATTAACCACGCTGTGGGAAGGTGATTATAAGATTCCGGTTAAATTGAAAAGCGAACGCCATTATAAAGCTGCTTCATATGGAGATATTGAAGATGAGTATATCCATTCAATTATACCGGGCATTTCGGTTCCGTTACGGCAGATCGCCAATGTGAAACCGGATTGGACACAGGGACAAATAGTCCGTAGAAACGGCGTTCGGACAATCACCATTCAAGGAGATGTTGTTATGGGAGCTAATACCAATAAGGTTTTCGAGGCGGTGAAAGAAATAGCGGATAATCAGAAGTTACCGGAAGGAAATAGCATCTCATATGGCGGAGCACATGAGGCTGATTCCGAGATGCTACCTCAAGTGATTGGAGCTTTGCTCATCAGTGTTTTTATCATTTTTATGATTCTGGTTTTCCATTTCAAGAAGCCTAGCCTGGCCCTGCTCGTTTTGAGTTCGGCTACATTGAGTATTGTTGGTGCTGCTCTTGGCATGTTAATCATGGGAAAAGATTTTGGTGTTACCTCTATTCTGGGAGTTATCAGCCTGATTGGAATTCTGGTGCGAAATGGTATCATCATGCTTGATTATGCCGAAGAATTGAGGCATAAGCATAAGAAAACGGTTCTCGAAGCGGCTTTTGAAGCCGGCAAACGGAGAATGCGCCCCATCTTCCTCACTTCCGCCGCAGCATCAATGGGCGTTATCCCCATGATTATTAGTAATAGTTCGTTATGGGCACCCATGGGAACCGTTATCTGTTTCGGTACGCTAACCTCAATGGTTTTGCTGGTATTGATTCTTCCGGTAGCCTACTGGTTGATCTTCCGGGGCACCGATAAAATAAGGGAAAAGGTAACTGTCGATGAACTTTCAAACAGAGGAAAGATGAAACCGGTTATATTAACGTTGCTGGCTTTACTGGTGATGAGCCCGGTGGTTCAGGCGCAGGACCGTGAGTACTCCCTGGAGCAATGCAAAACACTGGCTTTACAGAATAATGCTCAGGTCAAAAATAAAATGCTGGATGTTCAATCGGCCGAACAGGAGAAAAAGGCAGCCTTTACCAAATATTTTCCGCAAGTTGAAGCGACGACTATGGCTTTCAAATACAATAAGTCGATTTTTGATATGAGCATCCCGGGAGGAGATCTTCCGGTGTACGATGGAAATCCGGCGAATCTGAGTTCGGCCACACAGTATGCTTACTTTCCGGGGATGAATATTTCCCTGCTGGAGAAAGGTGCAGTGGGATTGGTCACTGCCACGCAACCGGTTTTTGCAGGAGGACGGGTGACTACCGGAAACAAACTAGCCAACCTGGGCATTGAGGTCAACCAACTTCAGCTGAATTCTACCGAAAAGGAAGTCGCTCTCAATACTGAAAAGCAATATTGGCAGATTGAGGCATTGAACGAAAAGATGAAAACGCTGGAACGTTACATGCAGATGGTGGATACGTTGCACAAAGAGGTGACTGATTCATATCAGGCTGGTTTAATTACCCGAAACGATTTGCTAAAGGTGGAATTGAAACAGAATGAATTAAAGATGAACCACCTGAAGCTGGAAAATGGGATTGAACTGGCCAAGATGGCTTTCTGCCAGTACATCGGCATGGACTATCAAACAGGAATTCATTTTGCTGATACCATCCCTCAGGCGAAGGCTCCGGAAGCGTATTATATCAATCATGCAGAAGCATTGACGCAACGGCCGCAATACCAATTGCTGCAAAAAAGTTCGGAAGCCGAGAAGTACAAAACAAAACTGCAACGCGGCGAGTATATGCCTCAGGTGGGAGTGGGAGTTGGTGGTCAGTACCTGGATATCGACAACAATAGCTCCACCACAGGTATGGTTTTCGGAACTGTTAAAATTCCGATTTCCGGGTGGTGGGAAGCCTCGTACAAGTTAAAAGAGCGCCGGCTGAAGGAGGAGCAGAATGTGAACACAGTAAATGATAACACGCAGAAGTTGCTGCTGCAAATGCAACAGGTCCGCGACCAGCTCGACGAAGTTTATCAACAGGTGCAGTTGGCAAAGATATCCGTTCAGCAGGCGGAGGAAAATCTGAAGGAGAACAATGATAATTACAAAGCCGGAATGATACGGGTTTCAGATATGATGGAGGCCCAGGCTCAGGTTCAGCAGTCACACGACCGGTATGTAGATGCCCTCACGCAATATCTGGTTGCGAAAGTTCATTACCTGGAAGTGACAGGACGTTAGCAGGTTTGTTTTTTCTTTGGTAGTTTTAGTCGTTAAGATGAGAGAGGTTACTGTTCTTTTTGATTGAGCAGGTAACCTCTCTCTTTTTTTTGACCTTTTACTAACAGATTTTTTATATATTGATCTTATTTCAAGGTGGTTTTTGCAGACTACAAAAAGAGGCTGCCTCTACTCAGAGACAACCCCCTTTTAATCTAAGTCTGACTATATGTTAATTACAATGCACCTTCGTCATAAGCTCTTTCTCCGTGCAGTGATTCATCGAGTCCCAGGTCTTCCATTTCCTCACTCACTTTTACCTTGGTGAACAGATTGATAACGGCAAGCATTAAATAGGTAAAGACAAATGCATATACAGCTCCAATCAAAACAGCTACCACTTCTTTCATAAAGAAACCACCGTTTCCTTCAATCAATCCGGATTGTCCGTTTACCGCAGCGGATGCGAAAATTCCAAGGCTGATGGTTCCGATAACACCACCCATTCCATGAACTCCCCAAACGTCCAATGCGTCGTCCCAGCCCCACTTGTTTTTCAGCTGAACTGCAACATAACATAGTGATCCGGCAGCAATGCCAATAACGATGGCAGCCCAAAGCGGAACGAAACCAGCTGCCGGTGTAATGGTTGCCATACCGGCAACTGCTCCGGTGAGCAAGCCGACGAACTTCGGTTTTCCTTCGCGTACCCATTCGATAATTAACCAGGTAATGGTAGCAAACGAAGCGGCTACGTCGGTATTGAGAAATGCCAATGTGGTAACGGCATTCACTTTCAGTTCGCTTCCTGCATTAAAACCGTACCAGCCAAACCAAAGCAAACCGGTGCCGATAGCAACGAGCGGAATGCTGTTAGGCTTAGAAGCTTTATCGCGGCGTTTCCCGACATAGAATACCGAAGCCAACGCGGCAAATCCAGCTGTTGCATGAACCACAACTCCACCGGCGAAATCGAGAACACCCCATTGAGCCAGAATTCCTCCACCCCAAATCATGTGTACGAATGGGTAGTAAACGAATAGTTGCCAGAGTACGAGGAAAACCAGATAAGCCTTAAAGGTAACCCGGTTGACAAAAGCTCCGGTGATAAGGGCCGGGGTAATAATCGCGAACATCATCTGGTAAGCAATGAAAATATAGACAGGGTATTGCTCCCCGGCCCCACCGAAGCTTTCAGTAAATGGAATACCCTTAAGGAAAGCATGTGACAAGTCACCGATGATGCCGCCTTCTCCACCACTAAAACAAAGTGAATATCCCACCGAAATCCACATGATGGTGGTAATTCCTAATGATACAAAGGTTTGCATCATAATGCCCAGAATATTTCTTTTCCCGGCTAACCCACCATAGAAGAAGGCGAGTCCTGGTGTCATGAGCATCACCAAGCTGGTGCTGAGAATCATAAAGGCTGTTGTGCCAGTGTCGAACGTAGCCATATGAATTACGTTTTAAAGTGTTTATTGGTTTGTTTTAAAGAGAAAATCCAAATACGAAGAATACTTTTTGCGTCTGCGGATTAGTTATTATTGAGGCAGAAAGTGGCAAAAAGAATTTTTCTGTAACCGGAAGACTTTCGGTGGCCGTAATACCCAGATTGACAATTCCTGGACCGGTTCCGTAATAACCTAATTCGCCTAAATAGCCCGTGAGGTTATCGGCTTTATTAACCTGGTTGAGTGTGCCGCCCACAAACGCATTACATGAGATATCATTCACATTGAATGAGTAGCCCAACTCGAAGTAATTGGAATACTTGATACCATCCCTGGAGTTGAAACCGGGACTTGACGGATCGTCATTTACTTTAGTGGCATCCGCTCCGTAGAAGTTGACAGCAACGAGAAGTGTCAACGGCACCTTATCAGTTCCGTTAAATGCCAGCGAGGCTTCGAGTACATGGCCCGTTATATCTTTATTCCAGTTGAAGTATTGGTAATCGGCTGACTCCTCAGGGAAATAATAATCGCAGATACCCGCAGTTAATGCATCGTTCAGAAAGGTATAATTGAGCGATAAATCGAATTCCTGACCGGTATTGGAACCGCTTAAAGAATAAGCTCCCCATGCACCCAATGTCAGGTTTCCGTAACCAACGGACACCGAAGGTTGCAAACTGGGTGAATTTCCGCCAAACTGCGAGCCGCGCCAAATGTAACGACTCATAACATCGGCACCCATCTCGAAAGAAACTTTGGTTGCCTTTTGAGTGGCATCCTTGGCCCAGAGCTGATTTCCGAAGAAAAGGATAATAATAAGCAGAATAGAAGCGAAGAGTTTCTTTTGATTCATTCCCGTTAGGTTTTAATTGCAAAAGCGTTGATTAAAACTATCAGGGAATGTCCGGTCAATAAATACGGAGTTATACGGAAATTATCTGTACGGGAAACGGGAATATTTCTACGTAATTTCCGTAGGTGTCGAAAATTGAGGTAATGATTTTCACTGAATTCAAAAGTTGGAATATCAAATAGAAAGTTAATCCTGCAAAGAGGATGAACTATTCACAAACTGTTTTAAAACACGCAGATTATTTACTCCGGACGTCAATAGAGGGAAAAGCAGATTTCTGTCTTACAGTTGAATAATTTCATTTTTGATGGCGTATTTCACCAGCTCGACTGTTGATTTCATTTCCAGTTTGGACAGAATGTTGCTTTTGTGTGTATCGACGGTTCGGATGCTAATGCACAACTCTTCAGCTATTTCCTTGTTCATCATTCCTTCGGAAACGCATTTGATGATTTCCAGCTCCCTGGGAGTTAGCTGGTGATGCTGTTCAGTCTTCTTTGCGTCTGATTTTGTTTGTTTCAGATAACCCTTGGCAATGGTTTGGGAAACATCGTTGGTGAAATATTCGTCACCGGCATTCAATGTGCGAATAGCTTTCAACAGTTCATCACAGCCTACATCTTTGGGCAGGTATCCCGAAGCACCGGCTTTGATGGCGTTCATAACGAATTCCTCATTGGTATGCATCGACAACATCAGCACCCGAACATATGGATACTTGGCCGTTAACACACGGGTCGCCTCAATTCCTGAAAGGTCAGGCATCGTAATGTCGGTGATGATGACGTTGGGAATGGTATGATGAAGCAACTTGATGAGTTCCTCTCCGGTGGATGCTTCCCCGATAATCTGGATATCGGGTTCTTCGCTGAGCAACGACTTAATGCCGTCACGAAACATCTGATGATCGTCTGCTAAAATGACCTGAATCTTTTTCATAATAAACTACTTGGAACTGTAACTATAATACGGCAACCTTTTCCTTCTTCGTTTTTACCCATCGTTAATTTGCCCCCAATGAGACTGGCTCGCTCTTTCATGTTGGGTATTCCGTTTCCCCAATGAATATTTTCGTCCAATCCCTTCCCGTCATCTGATATTTCGAGCACGAGTTCGTACTCGGTTTCCTGAAAATGAACTTCAATGTGGGTTGCTCCGGCATATTTAATGGCGTTGTTGAGGGCTTCCTGAGCAATCCGGTAGAGATAGGTGTCGGCTCTTTGGTTGTATTTCTCTTTGGTATTTTCTCTACGGAAGGTTACTTCTGCCGGTGTGTTTTTATCGATTTCCGATACCAGATTTCGGAGTGCTGTGATTAATCCGAATTCATTTAAAACGGCCGGCATAAGGTCATTAGAGATGTTTCTCACTTCCTGAATGGTGGATGAGAACAGCGTCTGGGTTTCCTGAATAATGTCACGCGACTTCATGAAGTTGGTGTGCAAGGCTCTTTCCAGTTTCATCTTGATGGCCAGCATCATCTGCCCCAAACTGTCGTGTAATTCGCGGGAAAGCCTTTGCCGTTCCATTTCCTGCCCGTCAATCATCGATGACAAACGCAACATCCTTTCTGTTTCGAGCCTCTCTGTCTGCTCCTTTAGTTGCATAGTCATTTGGTTGAAAGATGTAATCAACGCCCCAATTTCATCTTCACGCGCCTCCTGAATGGTTTCGCCGAAAATTCCCTGCGAAACCTTTTCGGTTTCCAGCTTGAGCTTTTTAATGGGAGCAGCTATCATATTGGCCAACACCGCAACAATACTTACCAGAAAGAGGGCGATCAGTACACTTAGGTAAATGATGTTGTTGCGAATGTTGGTAATCGGAATCATCGCTTCCTGCACATCTATTTCTGCCAGAATGACCCAGTCTAATCCTTCAATATTGACTTTTGAAAAAGAGCTAAAAACAGGAATATTGCGGTAATCCCGGATTTTTTTCGTACCGGTTTTGTTTCGGAAGGCTTCCTCTACACCCACCGTTTTAACCGATATATTATAAGGAGCATCTTTCTTAAAACGGGAATTGCTCCGCATCAGATAATCTTTCCCAACTAGGTATGTTTCACCCGTTTTTCCCAATCCATTGTACGGATTGTTCTCGAACATGATGTTGTTAATTGAGGCAGCACTGACTTCGAGTAAGAGAATGCCAGGTTGGTGGTTTATCTGGTAAGGCGTACAAACCAGTACGGATGAAAAATGATGGTTTAACCCGGGGTGAAGCTCGGTGATAAATGGTGTGGTTTGGTTTTTATGAATCTTAAAGAAATGAATCAATGCCTGGTTGGGAGTCGATTGCGATTCAATGGGATGTTGAGAGTCTTTGGAATAATCTAATGTAATCAGACTCGAATCGGAGTTCATCAGCATCAGGTGAGTGTAACTCTTGCTTGCCTGCAAGTAGCCATTCAGATATTTAAGAAAATTTTTGTCCTTTGTGATTGAGGAACTTTGATTCTCGGTAGAGAATAAACCGGCAATGGACGAGATATCGTTGATACGTTGATTGAAGAAACCTTTGAGCCGGTTCTGTTTTTCGGTACGAAGCGAGATCAATTGTTCAAAGGTACGGTCGATTAGCGCCTTTCGGGCTTTGTCGTAGGAGTATAAACCAACGATTGCTGTAGAGATTAAACTGAGCAGCAGAAAGTAAACAATGAGTTTTTTAGCAATCGACTTTTTCATCCAAATAAATAAGGACAATATTAGTTGTTTGCGGATGAATAATTGCCTAAAAATGAATGCTTTTAGACATGAGAAGCTTTGTGGAAGAATGATTTATGTCAGGTTAGATTTTGAACTGACAGACTTACAGTAGATTTGAAATCTGAGGTGAGATGAAAAGATTTTTTATTCAGATGAGAGTGACTCACAAATCCAGCGGACTTCGGACAGTGAACTTATTTTTATTCAATACCTGCCGGTATATCATTGTATTCCGAATGTCCTTGTGTCCAAGTAGTTTTTGAACTGTTTCGATGCAATAGCCGTCTTCCAGCAGATGCGTGGCAAAACTGTGACGGAAGGTATAACACGAAACATGCTTGGTAATTCGGGTGTGACGAACGGCTTCTTTAACTGCTTTCTGCAGATAGCTTTCGTTTAGGTGATGTTGGCGTAGTTTATCAGTTCCGTTTTCAGCAGTTGGTTTCCCGGATGGGAAAAGATATTGCCAATCCCATTCCATGGCATATTCCGGATGGGCTTCTTCGATATGGTCCGGAAGGGTAGCACCCGTGAAATCAGGTATCAACCTATTTTCTTCGAATTGAATACTTATTTTTTGAATTTGTCTGGACAATCGTGGAACGATCCGGTTGGGTAACAACGTCTTTCGTTCGGTTTCATCGTTGTCATTCCGGATGGTAATCTCTTCTTTTTCAATATGAATGTCACGAATACGTAAACTCAGGCATTCGTTTAGTTTGAGGCCACTACCATAAATTAAGGATGTCATGAGTTGATATTCACCCTGGAGATTGTCAAGAATTTCCTGCACTTCTTCACGACTTAGCACCACCGGTAGCCGTTTCCTGATTTTTGCATGTTTAAAGTTCAGGCTGGAAAGTGGAGTGTTCAATACTTTGTCGTATAGAAAAACAAGTGCATTCATTGCCTGGTTGCGGGTCGAAGGCGACACATGGCGTTTTTCTGTCAGGTAGTTGAGGTATTCAGTTACCTCGCTATCGCCCATTTCCTTCGGGTGTCGCTTGTTATTAAAGATAATAAACCGGTAAATCCAACCTACATAACTTTTCTCAGTACTGTTGCTAAAACGGTTGGCCTGGATGACATCCCTGATTTCATTAAAAAGAATGGTTTGTTCCATTTTGGGATAATCATTTAATGCATATTACTACAAATCTAAGCTATTATCTCTCAAAAAGCTATGTTCTGACGGTATATCTCGTACTATGCTTTTTGTATATCCTGTTGATGCCCTGTGTAATGTGTTGTAAATTTAGTGATGCGGTCGTGAAAGATAATAAACCGAAGCAAAGAGGTAGTTTTTATGAGCTTCGCCTGCTCAATGTACCAACGACCGTACTTGTTTCTTTTTTATAGCGTGACAAACTAAAAAATCGTCGAACTCTCCCCAAGATGCATCCACTTCATCTCGTCCTTGTTGTGGCAAAACATTGTGAAAAATCTTCCTACCGGGAAATATGAAACGGTAAGGAGATGTTGACAACAAAGACATTTATTCCAACAGATGTTGATGCGATTGCATACGATACCGCAATTAGTAAAAAGCTACATCTGGTATGATAATCACTAAAAGGAAGGAGTTTGGATCATGCGTATGTTAATGATTGTCCGGATGCCGCACAAGAATTTTAATGCGTCAGTTGGCGACGGAAGTGTGGAAAAGAAAATGAAAAGCATTTTGGAAGCGACGAAACCCGAAGCTGTTTATTTCACTGAATTGGAAGGCCTGCGGGCCGCTGTTATTCTGGTTAACCTGGAAAAACCATCTATGATTCCATCGTTGTCAGAACCCTGGTTCCTGGCATTTGAAGCCAATGTAGAGTTTCATGTGGTAATGGGACCTGATGAACTGGGACAAGCCGGATTGGATAAACTGGGTGCCCGCTGGGCTTAGAGGTCTAACCAACATTATTCCGGAATATAAAAAATTCAATTTGAATAAATTAACTTAAAAAAAGTACTATGAAAAAGAGAACACTGCTAATTGGTTTGATGGTCGTTTTTATGTTCGGCCTTACTGGAAATGACTTGTTTGCTCAGTCGAAGAATTTGGCTAAGGTATATTTCATAAAAGTAAAGAATGGTGAGAGTGGGGCATTTCAAACTGCCTTGAAGCAACATGCTCAATGGAGGATGGAAAATGGTGATCCCTGGAGCTGGAATGTTTATGAGGTGGTAAATGGTAAAAACATGGGAGATTTCATCATCCGTTCGGGCGGACATAGCTGGGCTGATTTTGACAGTTATCAGGATTTTAATGCAAAAGGCTCAGCTGAGTTTGGAAAGAATGTGAGCCCGTACATAGCCAAAATTACGAGCACGATATCAGCCAACGACACAACGCTTGTGAACTGGTATCCCAATAATAATGATGTGAATCTTGTTCAGGTATATATGTACAAACTAAAGCCAGGGCATGGAGCGGATTTCTATAAGGCCATCAGTGAATACGGTAAAGCCATAAAGAAGGAGAACCGGAAGGATTACTATGGAGTAATCTGGACTGTTAACGGAGGAGCTTCGGAGCTAATTGCTGAACTGGTTTTTCCCTATAAAAACTGGGCAGAAATGGAAGGCCCCAAAGAAAAGTGGAGAGATTTTACCAAACGTGTTTTGGGAGAGGAAAAGGCAAAAAAGGTGAGTGAGGAATTCATGAATAGTTATTCAGATGTTCATGGATTTATTGTGCATCGTCGAAAAGATTTATCGGTTACCAAGAAGGGTATGTAAGCACAAAAGACTTCAAACCTCAGATGTGTAGTTGAATCGTTGAATTCAGGGCAGTACATTTTACGTACTGTCCTGTTTTCTTTTTCAGGCAAAAACTTCCTCAAAAAAGTCGCTCATGCCTTTCCATGCACGATTGCTCGATGCGGGCTGATAAAAGACTCCTCTTTCGGGGGCGTTGGCTTTCGGATTGGTGAACGCATGTCCGGTATGACCAAAGGCGTGCATCTGCCAGTCGGCTTTTCTTTCGGTCATTTCATGGGCGAACTCCACAAACATTTCGGGTTTAGCCATCGGATCGTCCCAGCCATGCATAACCAGAATAGAAGCTTTTATTGACTTCTCTTCCGGAAGACCGGGTTTATCGAACATCCCGTGAAAACTAACAACGCCTCGCACATCGGCGCCTGAGCGGGCCAAGTCGAGCACGCATTTTCCACCAAAGCAAAAGCCGATGGCTCCTGTTTTCGATGCGTCAACTTCCGGATGTTTTCGAAGAGTATCCAGTGATAGTTCCATGCGTTTCAGCAACAAGGCGCGGTCGTTGTTGAATTCGGACATTAGCTTCGCAGCTTCTTCCAGATTGGAAGCCCGGCGCCCTTTCCCGTAAATGTCGATGGCCATTCCTACATAACCGAGTTTTGCCAACTCGACCGATTTACCGGTTTCAAAATCTGACTGGCCACCAAAGGCGTGAGCAATAAGAATGCCCGGTTTTTTCCCGTTAAGGGAATCGTCCCAACTAATTTTGCCTTCAAAAGTTTGTTCTGAATCAGTGTAAGTGATGGTTTCCGTACGTATCATATAACTTCGTTTTATCAGGAGTAATCTTTCCTCATAACGAACAGTTGGTACGCAGAGTTTCGGAGAGGGGGTTAAAGAGTAATAAAAAAAGACCAGCGAATTTAATATTCACTGGCCTTTGTCCCTAGATAGAGGGTATAGTTGATAGTTAGGCAATTGGTTCTTACCCGTTATTTCGTCAATTGCTCCAGCATATCTTTAATGTTGCCGGGTGTCGACATGATTTTGGTAAAGGTTCCCATGGTCAGGTCAGGGAACGCGATGGCAATGCGGTACCGGCCGTGTAGCATCAGTACTTTGTTGCCGTCCACGAGCACTTCGTAAGGCAGAAAGGCGGTATGCTTCGGTTGGCTAATGTCGATCGTCGGAAGGAAATCGCTTTCGCCGTCTTCTCCCGAAAGGGCAAAGCCATACAGGGTCAAATCCTTGCCGGGAATCGTCACTTTGTATACCTCTTTTACATTCGGTACGCCCTTGTTAACCGACGAATTGACTTTATTCAAAGCCGTCTGATAGTTGTCAAATTCACCCAGTTCCACGGTATCGTCGAAACGAGGCATGCCCATCATGTAATGGTATTTGCGCAGGTTTTTTATCGCCAGGCCCTTTTCTGAGCCAAACGGTTTTCCCACGAAGGTGCCGGTGGCTTTCATGGCATTTTCCAGGTGAGCCGTCAGGGCTGCGTAATCGGAAGCTACTTTGTCGTAATCATCGCGAAAATAGGCGTTTCCCCAATACACGGGATTGGTGTAAGTAACCAGCGTTTTTCCGTCCTCTTTTGTAATGGCTACGCGCAGGGTGGAGGCAAAGCCGGTGAGGCCGCCAACGGTTTCCACCGCTTTTTGCAATTCGGGCGAGGTAACCACTATCAACCATCGGTTGGCATCGGCGGCAGGTTCGTATTGTCCCACGATTTGAATGCCGTTTTCTTCCAGGTTCGAAGCAACTTTTCCTTTGAGGTCAGCTACGCTTTCAGTCGACTCCACCCCGAGGATGTAGGGTTTCAGGTTTTGGGCCACCGCCCATTGAAAAGACAAAAAGGTTAGCAGGATGATTCCCGTAATTCTCATGATTGGTTTGATTTAAAGGTTATGATTTTAGTTATCCATGTAAAAATATATTTAACCTTTTAAATAGTTATGTGATTTCATCATTACCCGCATGTGTTTGATAGCATGTGGGGACGTGATAAAGGCGGGAGCGGAAAGTAATGTCAGGCTTTCCGGAAGTTGGCAGTGTAATTCCGTTCGTTACCGTGAATTTTGTCCAACTTGAATCCGGCATTTTCACAAAGCTCCTTGATTTCGGCGGTGCTCATTTTGTCCGGGTCGCCAGCTAATTCTGAAATGGAGAGGATGCCTCCCTTTTTCAGTATCCGGAGGAATTCTTTCTGGTAAGCTTCCTTGTTTTGCACTTCTCCGATAACGGTTACCAGGAATATGCGGTCGAAATGGTTATCGGGAAAGGGGAACGTATGACCGTCGCACAACGAATACGATACGTTGGTGAGGCCGCGTTTGTCGACGCGCTTTTTAGCGTAATCGAGCATCTCCTGCTGAATGTCCGCCAGTACCAGTTGGCCCTGAGGAATGGCTTTCGCCACTTTCACACTAAAATAGCCCGGTCCGGGACCGACTTCCAGTACTTTGGACGATTCATTCAGTTCGAGTCGTTTGATGAGCTGCCTGGGCGAGAGAAACATATTCCGCAAGGGAATGAGCAGGGTAAACGCCATCTCGTGTGGAAACACGCCTTTACCGGCCAATCTGCTGCTGATATCTTTTTTCTCTTTCTTGCTCATGAGCTGAATGTTCCGAAAATTCCGGGCCGAAAGGTACAAAATTTTGTTTGCAACATGTTAGCGTTGCTTCCAACACGTCTTGATGTTTTGGAAAAATCTCAAGGTATTATTTTAGAATGTCCTTATGAAATTTAAAAACATCAAGACTTTATTTTTAAACGTCTTGACATTTAAGGGGAAACATCAAGACATTTTGGTAAAAACATCAAGAGATTTTATAATAATGTCTTGAGAAAAATAAAAAAGGTCTAGACTTTTTCTTAAAAGATAAAGACAAAATAAAAAAAGCTCAGGACCTTTTTGTTGTATGGTTCTGAGCTTTTAGATAAAACTAATATTCAGCTATCTGAAATAGCAGACTTTATTCTGTTCCATCGTGTATCTTAACGTATTCGGCTCCTCCCAGTTCTTTTTTGAACAGTTTACCGGGGCGGAAGATTACCTTGGAGCCATCTATTAAGCTGGCATTGAATTCTTCTTCGGTGTCGGCGGGCTGGCTTTTTGCCGAAAGTCCCATGGTGCCGAAGTCACCCAGGTCGACTGTATAGCCGTCGGTTAGGGTGGTGGGAACAATTTGCAGGAAACCTTCGATAACCGATAATACATCCATTTCGTTGAGGGAAGAGCGGTCGGCAATTTCTTTAGCTATAAAGCGATGATTTCTGCGTCCTTTGCTGTTGATCGACGCATAATACTTGGGATTGGCGGCAACATCGCGCGGATTTTTCCGTGGTATCACCTTGTAATTGATACTCATTCGGTTAAAAATTAAAGTTAGTAAAATAGGATTCTATCCTGGTAATTGTCTCTTAAAGTTAGCATAATAACTATTTAGAGTCAATTTAAATTTTTAACGGTATGGATATTATGATTGGAGAAGAATGTAGAGGTTTTATTGTTCTTATCGTGTTTTAATCTTTCAAGGTGCTATTCTGCTATATCTGATGGGTGACTGGCTCGGAGCAGCGCTGCCTGTTCCAAGGCCAAAGGTATTATTATCAATAAACTCAGCCTTGTAATCCTGAGTCGTATCTAATCCATAAAGTGAAAACAATTGACTGGCAATTTTCTTTTCGGTAAGAACAAACTCAAAATTAGATGAACGACCGATGCCGGTTACCCATGTATCTCCTACACTGACAAACAGGTCGACATATTTGTTGTCATTCAGTTCCACTACTTTGCCCACAAAATTACCATTCTTATCCTCAGTGATTTTAATTTTAATTCCGTCGAACATAGTTCTTCCCTGAAGTTTCCATGTTCCCTTGAAATTATCGATTGGGGTTTTATGAAGAAGATTTGAATTGCAACCGAAAAATAAGAAGCTAATAAAAATAATAGCGATAGCCTTTAAGACCAACGGTTGGGATTTGTGATTGGGCATGTCTTGCATAATATAGAGGATGAAAATCTAATTTTGTTTCCCAATTTATAAAAATTTATGTTTGGTTGCAGAAGTCTGAAGAATAGTGAAAGATATTTACCGTAATTATGGTTGTGTAGAGCTTTTGTTCGGGCGAATGCCCATTTCCCGGTATACCGGAAGAATGGTTTCCTGGATTTTGGGAAGCTGGCGGGCAAACAGAAGGGCTCCTGCCACAACCGCAGCACCGCCAATGGCTAAGGTCAGTGGGGCGCCCACTACTTTGGCTACGGCTCCGGCAAACAGACTGCCGAATGGAGCGGTTCCCATAAAAGCCATGGCATAAAAGCTCATTACGCGGCCTCGTTTGCTGTCATCAACAACGGTTTGAATGATGGTATTGCTGGAAGCCATCGTGAGCATCATCCCGAGGCCAGTCAAAACCATGAGTATCATCGACAGCCAGAATAGGCGCGACTGTGAAAAGGCAATGAGTCCCAGCCCAAACACAGCAGCCGCTGCAGGAATGAGACGTTCCAATCCGTCCACGCTTTTGCGTGAAGCCAGGTACATGGCTCCGGTAATGGCGCCCAGTCCGGTAGCTCCCATCAGAAATCCGAAGGTATGCGAATCGCCGTGAAGCACTTCCTTGGCGAAAACCGGCATCAGCACATTGTAGGGCATGCCCATCAGGCTGACGAGCGCCAGCAACAGAATGATGGATTTGATGGGAGCAAAGCCGAAGGTGTAATGAAAACCCTCCTTCAATTCTTGCATAACGCGGGTTGATTTCTTCGCGATAACGCGCGGGGTTACTTTCATGCCTATCAGCGATGCGATGACGACGAGGTAACTCAGCCCGTTGATAAGGAAGCAGACGCCTTCGCCGGTAGTGGCAATCAATACTCCGGCAACGGAAGGACCGATCAGGCGGGCACCGTTCACCATGGAGGAGTTTAGGGCGATGGCGTTGCCCAAATCCTTTTTCTTCTCGACCATTTCGATGACAAACGATTGCCGGGCCGGCACATCGAACGCGTTAATGAGGCCGAGCATAACGCTCAATGCCAGTATGTGCCATACCTCGATGATGCCGAGAAAGTAGAGCAGCGCCAGGGTGAGTGCCTGGAGCATAGCCAGCACTTGAGTCGCAATGAGAATATGGTATCGGTTCCGGCGGTCGGTGATGACACCTGCGTAAGACGCCAACAGAAAGGTGGGAATCTGGCCCGCAAAACCGACAACTCCCAACAACACGACCGAGCCGGTTAAGTGGTAAACCAGCCAGGGCATGGCAATCCGTTGAATCCAGGTGCCGGTGAGCGAAATGCTTTGTCCGCCAAAAAAGAGCCGGTAATTCCGGTATTGCAGCGAACGAAAAGTATTTTTTAGTCCGTTGAGAGGTCTCGAGAGATAATTGTTTCCGGGTGTATGCATAATTCTTTTCGAACCCCAAAATTAACAAATCCGCACCATGTTGTTCGGAAAAATCAGGTTAATCCTCGTCTGTTTTTTGGGTTAAGAAGGCAAGGTTGTCAGTGATTTTGTCCAGCTCCCAGTTCCACCACTGCATTTCCAGTAATTCCTTAATTTTCTTTTCCGAAAATCGCTTTCGCAGGACTTCGGCCGGATTTCCGCCGACAATGGAATAGGGGGCCACGTCTTTGGTGACGGTTGAATTGGTGGCAATGATGGCGCCGTCGCCAATATGTACTCCCGGCATGATAGTGGCGTTGGAACCAATCCAAACATCATTGTCGATAACTGTATCGCCTTTGTATGGTAATTCTCCTGGTTGTGGCGTTGCTTTCTCCCATCCGTTTCCGAAAATGTAAAACGGGTAGGCGGTAATCCCATCCATCGGGTGGTTGGCTCCGTTCATAATGAAGGTCACTCCCGAAGCAATCATGCAAAACTTCCCGATAATCAGTTTATCGCCGATAAAATCGAAATGGTATTTCACATTCTTCTCGAAGTTGTGTACATCTTCAAAATCATCGTAATAGGTGTAGTCGCCCACAATAATGTTGGGGCGGGTAACGATGTTCTTCAGGAAGCAAAGACGATTGTAGCCTTCCAGTGGGAATTTGGCATCTTTTGAGGGACCGGGCATATGTAATTTTAAGTTGTTAAGCTGCGAGCAACTGTGTCAAAAACAATAGATACTGGTAAATGTTCTCTTTGTGGAAAAGGTGTTGGCTGACTAGCTGTAAAACATATTATTTTTTATTTAGATATTATATTTCATAACAAGCAATACTAGAGTGATTTATCCGGATTGATGAGACCGTTTCTTTTGGTGAACTGCAATAAACCTTCCGTATTTCCCGTTTTAACTGTTTTTTTTGGTTAAGAAATCTTATTTTTGGTTCGGTAAGTTTTCGGTAGAATGTATTTTGTAGGAGCAAACAAAGTTTTGCTGGAAACTTTGGATTAAGGAAAATAAGTAAACCTAACCATTAAAATGTCTTTTTACCATTTAATTGGTATCCTTTCCTGACGAAATGGTCTAGGTATTAGGCAATTTAGGAGTAAATATTGAACATATGAAGAATTATTTTGCTTTCCGGCAGGCAATCCACCGTCCGTTTTTCTGGCTGTTTCTAACCTTATTGGTTGCGTTTTCAACCAGTTGTCAGAAACAAGCCACCGAACCCGTAGATGTTGGCACTCCCGAGGCCCTTTACGGCCAGTTGTTCTACGATGTACAAAAGACAGATATCTTCCCCGATAGCAAGACGTTTGTCGATTGCGTTCCCAAGGAATCTCCGGCCAAAATTCGTGAAGCATACGAAGGTATTGCAGGAAAGGATGATACTAAGGTGTTGAAGCAGTTTGTAGAGAAGCACTTTATTATTCCAGCCTATCATCCTATGAGTAATCCGGATACGTTAGCTATCCAAAAACATATCCGGCACTTGTGGTCGGTTTTGTTGCGGCAACCCGATGTTGCTCATTCAGGAACACTTATACCTTTGCCTAATAAGTATGTAATCCCCGGAGGACGTTTCCGTGAAGTTTATTACTGGGATAGCTATTTTACGATGTTGGGATTGGCTACCGACGGAGAGATAGATGTAATCAATTCGATGATTGATAACTTTGCCTATATTATCGATACCATTGGATTTATTCCCAACGGAAACCGGACCTATTACCTGACACGTTCACAACCACCTTTCTTTGCGTTAATGGTCAGTTTACTTGCCCGACTGAAGAAAGATGATTCCGTTTATGTACACTATTTACCCCAAATGGTTGAGGAATATCATTTTTGGATGCATGGCGCAGATAAAGTCAGTGCTGATAAAACAGCGTGCGGGCATGTTGTTCGAATGGAAGACGGTACTTTATTGAACCGTTATTATGACAAAGGGGATTTTCCGCGTTCGGAGGCTTACAGCGAAGATGTTCATACGGTTAGACAGGCACTGGCTCTCAATCCGTCGTTGGATACGTTGAAGATGTATCGTGATCTCCGTTCGGCTGCCGAGTCGGGATGGGATTTTTCCAGCCGTTGGCTGAAGGAATCACCGGACGGAAGTTTTCCTTTATATACCATGCACACGACGGATATTGTTCCGGTCGACCTGAATGCATTGATGTTCAATATGGAAAAAACCATTGCTCATGCATACAAGGTAAAGGGCGATTCGGTTTCGTCAGCCCGGTTTGAGCAAAAAGCGCAAAAAAGGCTGGAAGCATTGAACCGCTATTGCTGGAATAGTGAGAAAGGCTATTATTTCGACTACGATTATACCACGGGAAAACAGACAAGTATTGTTTCGCTCGCTGCTGTTTATCCGCTATTCTTTCATATGGCTTCCGCGAAACAAGCTTCCGAAGTGATGAAAGTGGTAGAGGACGAACTCCTGAAGACCGGAGGGGTAGTCACGACTCCTTATGCTACCGGACAACAATGGGACTCGCCTAATGGGTGGGCACCACTGCAGTGGATTTCGATTCAGGGACTTCGCAATTATGGTTACGATGCGCTGGCGAACGAAATCAAACAGCGTTGGATGAAAGTGAATGAGGAAGTATACCGGAAGTATCACCGAATGGAAGAAAAGTACAATGTGGTGAATCCCGAAGTTCCCGGCGGTGGTGGCGAATATCCTAATCAGGATGGGTTTGGCTGGACAAATGGAGTATACCAGCGGTTGGCTGCAGAGAAGTAGTTATATGGTATACCTTCCCTGGCTATTTTATCCGATTATCTGTTCTGATATTTAGTGTCGAAAAAATGTTTTTTTTTCGACAACATAAAGATTTTAATTAACTTACCAATCTTTAACCTGCTAACCTGGACGCTTGTTTCATGATGAAGAATTTAACCCCGGAAGCCAGCCTGACGCAAAGTGATAACGATATTGCTGAAAAAGCCTTTGACAATTTTCTGGCAATTATTTCGAGAGACGGTTCCTTCTCGATGTCTTTGTTGTCTTTGCTTCAGGATTTAGCGAAAGCCCGGGCCATCTCGGTTTTGTCTCGTGTCAACGGGAAGGATTTTGATATTGTTTTTTCCAACCTCTCAGTAATTGCGGCAGGTAAGGATTTCTCCGATTTATCCCCTATCATACATCGATGGAGCAACCTTCGTCAACCCCACATAATTTGCTCAGACGACGTGGTTTTGGTTGAAGAGTTGTTGTCCGAAAATACAATTCCCGTTTTCAGTCTTCCGCTTTTGGTTGGAGGCAGGTTAACTGGACTGATCCTGTTCTGGGGTATTCCGGAAGATGCAGATATTGATGATGACTCCTTTCAGCAACTGGCCCGGATGGCTCCGGTGTTGGCTTTATTGGTTGAGCAAGGTGTCGGGAAAATATCCGGGGAGATAACTGCAAATCAGATTTTGGAAGAATCTTCTCCGCTGCCAGATATCTCCTTACAAGATAATCTTCGATTGTACTCATCAATCCTGGGAAATGTTCCCGGCCTAATCTATCGCTGCAAAAACGATCGCGACTGGACAATGGAATTTGTCAGTCAGGGATGCCTCAGCCTGACAGGATATCAACCGGACGAGATGATTGGAAGCAAGGCAATATCGTATGGAGAGTTAGTTCTCGAAGAACATCGGGAATCATTGTGGGAACAATGGCAGAAAGTTTTAGAGAATGGAGATGTTTTTCAGGGAGAATATCAGATTCGTTCTGCAGACGGGAAAATAAAATGGGTGTGGGAGCAGGGAAGTGGCATATACAATGGCGATGGTGAATTGATTGCACTGGAAGGCATCGTCATGGATATTACCGGGAAAAAGGAGACTGAAAATGAATTGAAAGCGAGCCGGGAGTATAATCGGACTCTGTTTAACCTGGCGTCGATTGGATTGGTATTGACGACGCTGGACGGAAAATTGGTTGATATGAATCCCGCCATGCTCGGTATTATCGGATATACAAGGGAAGAAGCGCTGAGATTGGCTTATCGGGATTTAATACCATCGGTGTACCGTGAGCAGGAAGAGGAGCAGCTGAATAGTTTACTAAACCAGGGACATTTTGGCCTATGTGAAAAGGAATATATCCATAAGGACGGGCATTTGATACCGGTTCGGTTGAAAGGGCAGATTCTGGTAGAGAAGGGGGTGAAATATATATGGGCAAGTGTAGAAGATATTTCTGAGCAAAAACAAGCTGAAAAAGCGCTGAAAGAGAGCGAATCATTGCTGAAAGAGGCGCAGCGCGTTGGACGAATGGGACATTATGTTCTTGATATGGCTTCAGGAACGTGGACCAGTTCTGAAACGTTGGATCGATTGTTTGGTATTGAATCAACGGAAATGAAGACCGTGGAGTCGTGGCTGGGATTTATTCTTCCGGAATACCGTAAAAGCATCGAAAATTATTTCCTGAATGAGGTTATAGGAGAAGGCAAACCTTTTGACAGAGTTTATCCTGTTCGTCGAAAAAATGATCAGGAGGTTCGTTGGTTGCACGGAATAGGTGTGTTGGAGTTTAATGATGCCGGCCAACCGGTAAAGATGTTTGGCGTCATTCAGGATATCACTGAGGATAAGAGAGCCGAAGAGGCCTTAGTGGAAAGTAAGCAGAAGTACAAATACCTGTTTCACAACAATCCGCATCCCATGTGGATTTATGATCTGGAAACGTATCAATTTATCGAAGTAAATAATGCTGCAGTAAAACATTACGGATACTCAAGAGCTGAGTTTCTGTCGATGACCATTAAAGATATTCGCCCGGAGGAAGATGTTGCGCAATTGATGATAGATTTGGGAAGACATGAAGATGACTTTGATTGGGCAGGAGAGTGGCGGCATAAAAAGAAAAATGGTGAGATCATCAGTGTCGCAGTCAGTTCCCATCGTTTAACCTTTAACGATCGTCCTGCCCGACTGGTATTGACAACCGATGTTACCGAACGAAATAAAGCCCTGAAAGCTTTGCATGATAGTGAGGAGCGTTACCGGACACTGTTCAGTAATAACCATGCAACCATGTTCCTGATTGATAAAAACACCGGAAACATTATCGATGCAAATCAGGCGGCTGTGGATTTTTATGGTTGGACGTACGAAGAGCTCACATCCATGAATATCGCGGATATTAACACGCTTCCGTCAAATGAAATTAGAGATAAGCTGCAGAACGTCGATTATTCAACACATAATCACTACGAATTTAAGCACCGGAAAGCCGATTATTCTACCTGTAGTGTAGAAGTATTCAGCGGCCCAATAGTTCTTCGTGGTATACCGATGGTTCATGCCATTGTGCATGATGTTACTCCACGAAAAAAGGCTGAGGAAATGCTGTTGACCCTAAGTGTCGCGGTAGAGCAGAGTCCGGCATCTTTTATCATTACCGGAGCCGATGGATTGATACAGTATGTTAATCCGCGTTTTTCTTCCTTGACCGGCTATTCATTGGAAGATGTGAAAGGCCGTAGCCCGAGAATTATGAACCCTGGGCACCTTCCTGAAGAAGATTTTAATACGATGCTGGCAGCCCTGCGACAAGGGAAAGAGTGGAAAGGCGAATTTCTGAATAGAAAAAAGGACGGTAAGTATTACTGGGAAAATGTTACTGTATCACCCATTGTTAATAATGTCGGTGAAATCACGCAGTACATTGTTATCATGGAAGATGTGACTGACAAGAAGCGGGCTGAAAATGAACTGAAGAAAAGTGAGGCATCGCTGAGGGAAGCGCAGGAAATTGCCCGGATGGGGGACTGGGAGTATGATTTGGTCAATGAAACCATGCATTCTTCAGATAATTGCAACAAGATATTCGGTCTGCAACCGGCAAAGGGAATGCGATCTTATAATGACTTTCTGGAGCGTTTGATACCCGACGATCAATATCTGATTCAGAAATTATTCGATCGACTCTCGGTCGAGAAACAGATGCTTGAGGATGAGATACGTATTGTTCTTCCCGATGGACAGCAACGATGGTTAAATAACCGCATTGTTCCGATTTTTGAAAACGGTGTGCTCATCAGGCTTAAGGGGGTGATAATGGATGTTACCGAATATAAGCAAATGGAAAAAGCCCTGGTGAAAGCGAAGGAGCAGGCGGAAGAAGGTGATAAGCTGAAGTCTGCTTTTTTGGCAAATATCAGTCATGAGATCAGAACGCCAATGAATGCTATCGTTGGTTTTACCAATTTGCTGGAAGAACACATCGCATCGGATGAGCGTGAGCAGTTTATTCGTATCATCAATTCAAATGCTGACCATCTGTTGAATATTATCGACGATGTGATGGCAGTTTCCCGCTTAGATACTGAGTCGATTCCGCTTAAAGAAATGGATTTCAGTCCATTGGAGTTGATGGAGGATTTGCATCTCTCGTTTCGGCGGGAAGTGCGTAACAAGCCGATTGCCCTGACTAAGAGTCTTCCGGCAGGAGCCGAACACGACAAGCTGAAGGCTGATCGGGAGAAAATTCGCCAGGTTATGTCCAGTTTCCTTTCCAATGCAATAAAATATACCCATGAAGGAATCATCGAAATCGGCTATTCAATTGCTTCCAATCAGGTGCGCTTTTTTGTTCGGGATACAGGAATGGGAATTCGGAAGGAAGAGCAGAAAAAAATATTCGAACGCTTTTACCGGACCGTGAGTGTTCAGAAACAAGCCATTGGTGGAACCGGTTTAGGACTCAGTATTGCTGAAAGTCTGGTACATCTGATGGGGGGAGAGATAGGTGTTGAATCGAATCCCGAAAAAGGCTCTGTTTTTTACTTCACAATTCCTTTGTCAGGAAAGCCAGGATACATATAGTGAAAAGAGCCCGGAGGGAGATTCCGGGCAGCTTTTGTACGGGAAATGGATTACTGTTATTTGATAAATAGGGAGGGACTGTGTGTGTATTATTGCGACTCAGTCGGTTAGTCAGCTAATTCATATTCGGGTACATTGGTGTGTTGATATTTCGTTGTAGATACTTCTCTATTATAAAACTTTATAAGCCATTCGATGTGTTCTTCAAATATCTTTTTAACAATACTCCGTGTTTGATCGGGATAGAATACCGGAATGGGCTCGCCATTCGTTAACCAGTCACCAATCTTCGGCAGATTCTTTTCTTTTAGATTTTTGATAACAGGTACACCCATCTGCTTCAGAGCAGCTGCATTACATTGCTGTTCGTACTGGCCTTTCATCGGGACAACCATCAACTTCTTGCCCAAATACAAGGCTTCGGCAGGGGTTTCAAAACCAGCTCCGCAAAGTACACCAGTCGATTCGGACATACTTCTAAGAAATGCCTCATTCGAAATGGGACGAACTGTGATATTTCCCTTCCGGTAAGTTGATTGTGCGTGTTTGGAAAAAATCTCCCAGCGTGTGTCCTGAAAAAATGATAGTTTCTTTATCAACTTTTTATCGTCAAATGCCGGGAGGTACACTGTGTAGTGTCCTTTGTCATCAGGTTCGGTATTCCGGACCTGTTTCCGTATGACCGGCGTGAAAATATGCTCGTCGTAGGGGGCGAAATGAAAACTGATCTGAAAATCGGTAGGAGCATAGTTTTCTAACAGGAAAGTCGCTACCGGATCTTTTTTCGATGGGCGCGGCACTTTTTTGCTTAACAGCGAAGCCTGATGACTGAGTGAAATGCACGGTACGTTTTTCCGACGGCAGGCCCATGCCGAAACCGGTTCGAAATCATTGATGACCAAATCGTAGCTTTCTACCGGAAGAGTCTCAATCTCTTTCAATAGATTGGAAATGTTGGCATCGCGATAAGTGCCCAGCAGGTCAATCCCTCCGTTTTTACCGAAAACAAAACCCAGGCCTTTCTTCCGAAATTTCACCGGATATCCCAGCGCAACTTCCGCCTGCGTTCCGCTTACCAGAATGTCCAGTTGCGCATATTCTTCCAAAATTGGAATAATGTCTCTGGCCCGGCTCAGATGGCCGTTTCCGGTTCCTTGTATGGCATAGAGTACTTTCACGCTTCCGTTTGAAATTCGTTTAACAGAATTTGGAAAAGCTCCTTGGGGTCGAAGTCCACCAGCTGTTCGCGTTCGTTCGGTGTAAAACCATCTTCTTCCACAAAATCGTCGCGAAAGCTGAATATTTTCCATTCACCATTGTTATACTCCAAACTGGTGAGGTTTTCAATCCAATCGCCCGAATTCAGGTATGTAATGTTTCCTTGCGGGAATTCCAGTTCCTTGATTTCCGGGTGGTGAATGTGTCCGCAAACAATATTTTTATAACCTTTCCGGGCACCTAGTGCTGCAGCGGTATCTTCGAAAGAGTTGATGTACTTAACAGCGCCCTTCACTGAGTTTTTTATCTTTTTGGAGAAAGAAACCGGTTCGAAACCCAGTTGACGGTTCAGCCAGTTGATTTTAGTATTCAGCCAAATCAGACTATCGTAGCCAATTGCTCCGAGTTTCGCCAGCCATTTGGAATATTGCATCACCACATCGAATACATCGCCATGGAAAAACCAGCTGCGGTTGCCGTCCAAATCAAGTTCAAGCTGATTCACAATCTTCAGTTTCCCGATTTTTAGTCCGCTGAAACGGCGGAACATTTCGTCGTGGTTGCCGGTAATATAATAAACGGTGGTGTGCTTGGAGGCCATTCCCAGCAGATGCTTAATTACTTTCAGGTGTGATTTTGGGAAATAGCGTTTCCTGAATTGCCAGATGTCGATGATGTCACCATTCAGGATTAAGGTTTTCGGACGAATGCTTTTCAGGTATTTTAGCAATTCGACGGCGTGGCTGCCTGTTGTTCCAAGGTGGATGTCGGATAGAACCACCAGGTCAATTCTTCTTCGTTTAGTCATACGTTTTAATCAAAATTGGCATATGGCAATTAAGTCATGTTCAGTGACTTGCTTGTTAAGCTGAAATGATGGTATGGTGAACAAAACGAAAGGTTATTGTTAGCGGAGTACTATCTGTCATATGATTGTAGCATCGACTTAATTCGTGCATAACAATAGCGCACGGAATACGCTGTTGAAGGGTAATTGTGGCAGGAATTCTGAGGATTTCTTGTAATAGTTAATCCTTCATCATAGATTTTACGTTTATTGTACAGAGCGATGACTTTACCTACTAACGGGATTCTGACTGTAATCTGAAAGCCGTGGTTTCGTATAGCGAGTAATCGTGTAAATTATTATTGATGTGAAGATATTACTTACCGGTGCAACGGGATATATTGGAAAACGGCTTCTTCCGGTTTTATTGGAGCAAGGACACGAAGTGATTTGCTGCGTGCGTGACAAACAACGCTTCTCCACGATTGGTTTACCATCCAGGCAGCTCTCGGTTCTGGAGATTGATTTTTTGAATATTCAGTCGGTTGATCAATTTCCTGCCGGAATTGATGTTGCATACTATCTGATACATTCCATGTCTTCGTCTATCGATTCGTTTGATGTATTGGAAGCTCAAACGGCCATGAACTTTCGGAAGTTTGTGGAGGAAGTTGGTGTTAAGCAGGTAATTTATCTGGGCGGCATCAGTAACGACCAAAAACTTTCGAAACATTTACGTTCGAGGCAGAAAGTTGGCGATATCTTAGCCGGTGGTGAGTATCATACAACCATTTTGCAGGCCGGGATTATTGTCGGTTCCGGGAGTGCCTCGTTTGAGATTATGCGTGATTTGGTAGAAAAGCTCCCTTTTATGCTAACACCCCGCTGGGTACTCACCAAGTCACAGCCCATTGCCATCCGGGATGTTATTTATTACCTGACGCAGGTTCTGTTGGATGAGCGATTTTTCGATCAACGCTTTGATATTGGTGGTCCGGAGATACTTACCTACCGGGAAATGATGCTTGAATTTGCCGGGGTGAGAGGGTTGAAGCGATACATTGTAACGGTTCCGGTTATGACGCCCCGTTTGTCGTCTTACTGGCTCTATTTTGTTACGGCCATATCATACAACCTGGCTGTTAATTTGGTCGACAGCATGAAAGTTGAAGTGGTGTGCAAGGACAATCGTCTTGCCGAAATATTAAAACACCAACCTGTTTCCTTCCGGGACGCAGTGAAATTGGCATACGACCGGATTGAGCAAAATATGGTCATTTCGAGCTGGAAGGATGCCTTTGCAAGCGGGCGACTGGAAGGTAGCCTGTCCCGGCACATCGAGGTACCGCATTTTGGATGTTTTAAAGTAGTAAAGCGCAAGAAAGTGGATGTGTCTGAAAATGCTGTCATGGAAAATATTTGGTCAATCGGTGGAGACCGGGGCTGGTACTATGCGAATTGGCTTTGGCGTCTGCGCGGATTTCTCGATAAATTGGTAGGAGGAGTTGGTTTAAGGAGAGGCCGGCGACTTCCTAATGAAATAAGAACCGGCGATGCATTGGATTTCTGGCGGGTTTTGTATGCTGATAAAGAAGAGAGAAGACTATTGCTTTTCGCTGAAATGAAACTGCCGGGCGAGGCTTGGCTCGAATTTAAATTGGTCCGTGGGAATGAGCATACCTGGTTGTATCAGGTGGCTACTTTTCGTCCGAAGGGAGTGTTTGGACGTTTATACTGGTATTTGAGCCAGCCATTTCACTTCTTTATTTTTCGTGGGATGATTCGTCGAATCGTTCGGTTCCGCCACGATTCAGCAAAATGAAATTTATTAGCATGCTGAATTTTCATCTGAAGTGAAGGCATAAAAAAAGGATAGACGGGCATCTATCCTTTCCAACCTAACTAAACCAATAAAACTAACTAAATCCAAACCTATGAATAAAAAATCTGTTACAAATATATGCTGAAAAACATGTGTTTGTGTTAAGCTACTTTTAAAAATATTTTAAAAAGAACTGAATTGCGATTGAAAAGCACAAATTTCAGTCTCTTCGGATTTCCGTGCCAGGATTGAGTGGAGATAATTTAATGGCGTAAAAAAAAGGATAGATGCCATCTATCCTTTTCCAACCTAACTAAACTAACTAATCCATAAAACGAATTCCAAACTTGTGTTTGAAAATCGCTGCAAATATATGTTGAAAAACATAATTTGTATGTTAAGCGTGCTTTAAAAAATGAAGACGAGGTCAAAATATTTTTCATCGCCATAAGCTTCATTTTTGTTTGTAACTAGTATCGGCAGCGGGGGTGCGGTGATGGTCACCTGCGAGCTGAATTGCGGATTTTGAAGGCAGCAATTTTAAGGCATAAAAAAAGGATAGACGGGCATCTATCCTTTCCAACCTAACTAAACCAATAAAACTAACTAAATCCAAACCTATGAATAAAAAATCTATTACAAATATATGCTGAAAAACATGTTTCTGTGTTAAGTCATTTTTAAAAGAAGATTAAATCGATAATAAGTCATACCAATATCGGAGTTGATTCTGCCTGAAATTCAATTTCTGTTTACGATTCAAAACACATTGGAAAATTCCAGAATTTAAGGCATAAAAAAAGGATAGACGGGCATCTATCCTTTCCAACCTAACTAAACCAATAAAACTAACTAAATCCAAACCTATGAATAAAAATCTATTACAAATATATGCTGAAAAACATGTTTGTGTGTTAAGCTACTTTTAAAAGAATTTTAAAAAGGTGATCTTTTTGGAATGGCTGTTTTTCATTGTCCTTATATTTTTTGTTTCGACCATTTTACATCTTTCCTTACGACTCAATCTTTTGTTAACCTGGTTGTCTTTCAGGTTTTTGTCAATGAAAAAAAGGATAGACGGGCATCTATCCTTTTCCAACCTAACTAAAACTAACTAAACCAATAAAAACTAACTAAATCCAAACCTATGAATAAAAATCACATGACAAATGTATGTTTTAAAACACTTGATTTCATTAAGACAATGTTAAAAATATTTCGCAAACGATTGCAGTGGGCAATTTTTTAGGAAGGAACGTAAGCAAAAAAAGGAACGATTATTCGTTCCTTTTCCTTTTGATATAATGAGTGATTTTTTTCTATTCCGATTGATTGCCGATGGATGATGATGAACTGCTTTCATCTTTTGCAATCGAATCACGCATGGCTGTGTCGGCATTAATGTTTTTGTACTTCATATAGTCCATAATGCCAAGGTTACCATTTTTAAAAGCCTCTGAAATGGCAAGCGGTACCTGCGCTTCGGCTTCAATTACTTTGGCACGTGCTTCCTGAGCTTTGGCTTTCATTTCCTGCTCGAGAGCGACAGCCATCGCGCGGCGTTCTTCGGCTTTTGCCTGAGCGATATTTTTATCCGCTTCGGCCTGGTCCATTTGCAATACCGCACCAATGTTTTTACCAATGTCGATATCGGCAATATCGATAGACAGAATCTCGAAAGCAGTACCGGCATCCAACCCTTTTTCCAACACTACGCGTGAGATAGAATCCGGATTTTCCAACACTTCTTTATGCGAGAATGACGAACCAATTGATGATACAATACCTTCACCAACACGGGCCAGAACAGTCTCTTCGCCAGCTCCACCTACCAGCTGCTTGATATTGGCCCTGACGGTTACGCGGGCTTTACAAATCAGCTGAATACCATCTTTTGATACGGCTGTTACCGGTGGTGTATCGATAACTTTGGGATTCACCGACATTTGTACTGCCTGGAAAACATCGCGACCTGCAAGGTCGATGGCTGTAGCCATATTAAAGGAAAGTTCGATGTTGGCTTTTTCAGCGGAAACCAGTGCGTGCACCACACTCTCAACATGCCCACCGGCAAGGTAGTGCGCTTCAAGCAAATCACGTTTGATTCCTCCCAATCCTGCTTTATGTGCTTCAATCATCGCCCGGGTTATCACACCCGGAGGAACTTTACGGAAGCGCATCAGAAATAGTTGCATCAACGAAATTCGTACCCCTGATACAATGGCTGAAAACCAAAGTCCAATAGGTATAAAATAAAGGAAGATAATCAGCAGGACGACTATCCCGACAATTATTCCCACAGTACCTGGAATCATAACTCTTCTTTTTTTATAGGTTTAACGATTATTTGATTCTTTAAAACTTTTACAATTTCAACTTCGGTACCGGCGTCCATCATGGGGCCGGTTGATTTCCCTTCCATCACCTGCCCGTCAAATTCAACCTTCCCGACAGGGCCAAGCCGGGTAACTGTTACTCCCTTGTCTCCTGCATGAAACCGGGTATCCTCAATCAGGTTCGTTTTTCCGATTATGGTGGATTTCAATGACATTTTATCTCCTATTTTTCCTTTAAGGAGCTTAAACATCAGGATGGGAACAACAATAATAATGAAAAGCAGTGTTCCGATTCCTGCGGCTGTACCATAGGCTCCAAACGCCAGGTAGATGCTGTAACCAAAGAGTACTATACCTCCGATTCCGGCAATGGTGATTCCGGGGATTACGGCAAATTCAAGAAGTAATAATATGATTCCCAGGAAAATGAGAAGCAGTATGGTCAGGATTGTCATTTGTGTATGAAAGTGGGTGAATAAATTAATTTATACCTTATTTAATTGTCGCTTTAAGGCTTCTGCCTGCAAGGGCCTGACGCATTGGCCGCAGAAATTCCATAGAGCCTTGCTTAATGTCGCACTTCCCCTTGAAATGAATAAGGTAAGTACATTGTGTGGCTTGTTGCGTACTGTGATGACAAATATCCATTAGCGCATCGATAACAAAATCGAATGAATGGAAATCATCGTTATGAAGAAACAACGAATATCTTTTTTCCTTGTCGACCTCTTCTGTTAAACTGTGTTGCTTTTTTTTCTGTGTTCCCATGTAAAATCGTTGTTTTGCATACTGAATCTTTTGCAGGTAACTCTCCACTAAAATTAGTAACAATTTCCAAATTTCACGGAAAGAAAGAACATTGGTTAGCAAAAACATTTATTTACCCTTCTGAATTTTCAATGCATCACTCACCTTAATCCTTTCCCCGTTCTTGTATGCAACCACAAATGCGTCACTGGCACCTTCCTGCCGAAGTTGTTTTTTTAGATTGACTGCCGCATGATAATCACTCAGTTTTCCAACGGTATAGACAACGACTCCCTTATCGTCGGTATAATGATCGATTTTCCTGAACTTGGAAAGTTTATCGTACAAGCGTTGTACGTAAGACGGTAAGCCTTTGCTAAATGAACCGATTTGAACGCGATACTCAATTTCATCGGAAGCTGGTGTTACGACCGGTTTTTTTACCACTGGCTTATTTACTTTCGGGGCAGGAGGTGCCGGTTGTTCGGCGGCTAATGCTTCTTCCCGCTTTTTAACGTGCTGCTCTTGTTTTTTTAATAGAGTTGCGGAGAATTGTTCAATCTCATTGTCGGGTTGATTGTCCCAGTATTGCTGTTCTTCCTGGCGAGCCCTTCGGAAAAAATCCTCTCTTTCTCTCATTAATTTGTAAGAAAGCTGTTCTGCCTGAAGAATTTTTTGTGACAGTTCGGCATTATTCTTCGGATCTTGCCCTTCATATTCTTTCCGCAGATGATGTGTTGCTGCTGCCAGTGAGTCCTGACGTATGCTGGCAATCCAACCTTTTGCAAAAATGGATTTTCCGTCCGGTGTGCGGAAGTCTTTCAGCTCGTGGTATTTAATGCGGCTGTTTACCTGGAAGTTGAACCAGGCATTATCGAGGCCCGCTGGCGGAGAAAATGTCTTCGTTTGAACTGGAACAGGGATGTTATCTTCTGCAGATTCCTGTCCGGAATTGATCTTCTCGGTAGCAAATAAATGAGGATATCTTTCTTTCTGTTCCGCTGTTACTTCCGATACCGGAACGTTGGAACTGTCAATATTCTCAGTTGCTACTGACTGAGCTTCGTCTGTCGAAAATAACTCCGGATGATGTTTTTTCTGTTCCGCAGTTAATGCGATAAATGATTCATACGATGGCTTTTCCTGAGCCTGAGCCGGCTTAACCGTATCTTTCGGTGTTTTTTTATCTGCGGTGGCTGCTTTAAATGGATTGATTTTCCGGGAACATAAATCCATGTACTCCCGTAATCCCAATCGTTTTAAATCTTTATTCCGGCCGTAATCGGCAAAACGCTGATAGTATTTCGTGGCCAAATCCCAATCCGATTCGGCGTGGAAACATTTTCCCAGGTAGAAGTAAACATCCGCAGGAACCCGCCCAAGTGAGGCAGTCAACAACGCTTTCCAGGCATCGGGGCCGTAGTGCTCCGTTTCTACCATGGAAACTCCATAGCAGTAATTGAGTTCTTCATCTTCGGGATACATTTTAATAAGCTCTTTGTAGAGTGGTAGTGCATCCTGATAATTCTGATCGTGAAAATAATTCGCGGCCTTAGCCTCCATATCTCTTTCCCTTTGTGCCGATACATTAAATGGCAACAGAAAGAGTAGAATTAGTGCGAGGAAAATGTTTAAAATCCGGTGCTTTGGTTTCATGTTTTTTCTCTTTGGGAGTGAAAAGCTCATTTTGATTGATGTCCGTGAGTTAAAAATACAAATTTTGGGTTATTTTCCGCTATACCTGTCATCAATTTGAACTCCACTTTTAATAATCTGTTTTATGTGGTGATCCTATTTTAAAGTATATTTGTAATAAGCAGCCCAAATTTATGGTTATGAAAGAACTAAACGAAGGAGGTAAAGCTCCTGATTTTAAAGGTAAAAACCAAGAAGGTAAAACTATTTCGCTCGATGATTTCAAAGGGAAGAAGTTAATTCTGTATTTTTACCCGAAAGATAATACACCGGGATGCACTGCCGAAGCCTGTGACCTGAATGATAACTACGATTACTGGATTTCAAAAGGATATGAAGTAGTTGGAGTCAGTCCCGACTCCGAAGAATCGCACCGGAAATTTATCGATAAGTTCGGATTGAAATTCAATTTAATTTCTGACCCGGAAAAAGATCTCCTTCAGGCATATGGTGCCTGGGGTGAAAAAAATTTGTACGGCAAGACTTACATGGGAGTGTTGCGTACCACATTTGTTATTAATGAAGAAGGAATTATTGAGAAAATCTTCCGGAAAGTAAAAACGAAGGAACATACAAAACAAATAGCCGGAGAACTCAACCTCTGAAACTAAATTACGCTTAATTATATGGCTAAAGAAGAACAGCAGAATGTAAACAAAGAAAAGCTGAAAGCACTTCAGCTGACAATGGACAAAATTGAGAAGAGCTACGGAAAAGGCTCTATCATGCGTATGGGCGACCGTGCGCACGAAGATGTTCCGGCCATTCCTTCAGGCTCAATCTCACTCGACGTGGCTTTGGGAGTTGGTGGATTCCCCAAAGGTCGTGTCATCGAAATATACGGACCGGAATCGTCGGGTAAAACCACGCTGGCCATTCATGCCATTGCTGAATCACAAAAACAGGGTGGTATTGCTGCCATCATTGATGCGGAACACGCATTCGACCCGTTTTATGCCCGTAAGCTAGGTGTCGATATCGATGAGTTGCTGATTTCGCAGCCCGATAACGGTGAACAGGCACTGGAAATTGCTGATAACCTGATTCGCTCCGGAGCAGTTGACCTGGTTGTGATTGACTCAGTAGCTGCTTTGACTCCGAAAGCGGAAATTGAAGGTGAAATGGGTGATGCACGTGTTGGCTTGCAGGCCCGCCTGATGTCGCAGGCGTTGCGTAAACTGACAGGTAACATTAGCCGCACCAAAACCTGCTGTATCTTTATTAACCAGTTGCGTGAAAAAATCGGTGTGATGTTCGGTAACCCGGAAACAACCACCGGTGGTAATGCTCTGAAATTTTATGCTTCCGTTCGTCTCGATATCCGCCGTATCGGTCAGATTAAAGATGGCGAAGAGGTACAGGGAAACCATACGCGCGTGAAGGTTGTGAAAAATAAAGTCGCTCCACCTTTCCGCAAAGCGGAATTCGACATCATGTATGGTGAAGGAATTTCGAAAACAGGTGAAATTATTGACCTGGGGGTTGATTTGAATATTATTAAGAAGAGTGGTTCCTGGTTCAGTTATGGTGAAACAAAACTCGGACAGGGGCGCGAAAGTGTGAAAAACCTATTGAAAGATAACCCGGAGTTGGCAGAGGAATTGGAAACAAAAATTCTGGAAGCCATTACTTCGTCGGTCGAGCAATAAATTTTTCTTAAGAAATACATGTGATTCTGGACCGGGGAAATCCCGGTTCAGATTTTTTTTAACCTTTGTGCAAGTGAATAGCTGATAATTCATAATATTTTGCCCATGAAGATTTTGAAATTCGGAGGAACGTCAGTCGGATCGCATGAAAATGTAAGAAGGATTGACGAAATAGTAAAAGGACAAAATACCCCTGTCATCGTGGTGGTATCGGCACTGAGCGGCATTACGGATACATTGCTGCTGACAGCCCGAACAACAGCTGAGGGCGGAGAATTTACAACAGGTTTATCAGCCATTCGAACACGGCATGAAGAGATGGCCGGACAACTTTTTGCCGGTGAGCAATTGAACCGGGTGTTGTCCAAATTGCATCCTTATTTCGAAGAGCTGGAAAAAATTTTTCAGGGTGTTTCATTGATTTATGAACTCACTCCGAAAACCCTCGATAAAATTGTGGGCTTTGGAGAGCGGATGTCGTCGTTGCTGATTAGCGAATTTTTGAAGGCAGAACTGATTGACAGTGCGGCAGTCATCAAAACGGATGAGAATTTTGGCCGGGCGTATGTGGACTTGGACAAAACCTACCAATTAATAGCTGAACGATGTGGTAACCTGAAAGGGGTAGCTGTGGCTCCCGGTTTCATTTCGTCTTCGTCAAATGGCGTGATGACCACGCTTGGACGCGGAGGTTCCGATTATACAGCGGCATTATTCGCTGCAGCGATGGACGCTGAAAAGCTGGAAATTTGGACTGACGTAGATGGATTTATGACCGCTGATCCACGTGTCATCAGCAAAGCCTATCCTATTCCCTCGCTGACTTATTCGGAGGCAATGGAGTTGTCGCACTTTGGTGCGAAGGTGATTTATCCGCCTACAATCTTACCCGTTTATAAAAAAGGCATTCCGGTTCAGATAAAGAATACGATGGCCCCCGAAGCCGAGGGAACACTCATTGGGTTGGAGGAGACTGATTGGAAAGATCGGCCCATCAAAGGGATTTCATCCATGTCGGGGATTACGCTGATTACCGTTCAGGGCCTCGGAATGATTGGCGTAACCGGAATATCGTCCCGGATTTTCGGTGTCCTGGCGCGGAAAGAAATCAATGTGATTCTCATTTCACAGGCTTCGTCGGAGAACTCCATTAGTTTTGCGGTTGATTCGGGATGTGCCGAGGTGGCGCGTGAAGGAATTGAAGAAGAGTTTACCGCGGAAATAGCTTCCGGGCGTATCAATAAGATTACGGTGGAGGAAAATCTTTCTATCGTGGCAATTGTCGGTGAGCACATGAAACATTCTGCCGGTATTGCCGGAAAATTGTTCCATACCATCGGGAAAAACGGGATTAACGTGGTCGCCATTGCACAGGGGGCTTCCGAGCAAAATATTTCGTGGGTCGTGAAGCATTCCGATTTACGGAAAACATTGAATGTGGTTCATGAATCATTCTTTCTGTCGCCATATATCGAATTAAACATCTTTCTGGTCGGAATAGGGACGGTGGGACGCGACCTGTTGAAACAGATAGAACAGCAGCAACCACGTTTGATGCGCGATCATCGTTTGAAGATAAAGCTGGCCGGCGTGGCTAACTCCCGGAAGATGTATTTCGACCGGGCCGGGATTCAAATCAGTGAGGTGGAGAGCCTTTTGAAATCCTCGGAAGAGAAGTCCAATATGACGGCATTCTGCCAGGAAATGATTGGAATGAACATGTTCAACTCGGTGTTTGTCGATTGTACGGCTAATGCCGAAATAGCAGAACATTACCACCATATTCTCGATAACTTCATTTCAGTGGTGGCCGCAAATAAGGTAGCAGCTTCATCGTCTTTTAGCCGGTACAAAAAACTGAAAGATACGGCCAGTAAAAAAGGTGTGAAGTTTTTGTTCGAAACGAATGTGGGTGCAGGATTACCATTGATTTCCACCATTAACGATCTGCAACGTTCGGGTGATCGTATCCAACGCATCGAAGCGGTTCTTTCCGGAACACTGAACTTCATTTTCAATACGCTAAGCGAAGAAATTCCGTTGAGTCAGGCCATCCGAATGGCAAAGGAAGAAGGATATGCAGAACCTGATCCGCGCGTCGATTTAAGCGGTATCGATGTGGTACGTAAGCTGGTTATCCTTGCCCGTGAATCGGGGTACGAAATAGAGAAGGAAGATGTGAAAATGGAACCATTTATTCCGCAGAAATACTTTGATGGAATGCTGGACGAATTCTGGAAAAACATCAACGAGATGGATGAAGAGTTTGAACAGCGCCGGAAAGAACTGGCAGCAAATAATCAACGCTGGCGTTTTGTCGGAAAGCTCGAGAATGGTCAGGCTGAAGTGGCTTTGCGCATAGTAGATGCCCGTCATCCATTCTTCGACCTCGAAGGCAGTAATAATATTGTATTGCTTACCAGCGAACGGTACAACGAGTTTCCGATGCTAATCAAAGGATACGGAGCAGGTGCCGCCGTAACAGCAGCCGGCGTATTTGCCGATTTGATTAAGGTTTCGAATATCTGATGCGGATTTGAAATTGGTTACTTACAAATTGTAAGTTGATTTAATGTAACAGGATGAGGTAATCTTTCCTGATTGATAATTTATGAATGTAACTTAATGCCATGAAATATATAGTAATCCTTGGAGACGGAATGGCTGATTTGCCCGAGCCATCAAAAGGAAACCTCACTCCGCTGATGGCCGCCAATACACCGCATTTGGACAAGCTGGCGGCGATGGGGAAGAGTGGGTTGTTCAAAACCATCCCCGAATCGTTGCACCCGGGAAGTGAAGTGGCCAATATGGCGGTGCTGGGTTACGATGTGGAAGCGGTTTTCGAAGGCCGTGGTGTGCTCGAAGCGGCCAGCATTGGTGTCGAACTTCAGCCTGATGATTTAGCCATGCGCTGTAACCTGGTGTGTGTCGAAGGTGACATCCTGAAAAACCATTCAGCCGGACATATCGGTACCGAAGAAGGTGCCGAACTGATTGCTTATCTGAATGAAAAACTGGGAACCGACAAGGTTCGGTTTTATCCGGGTGTTTCATATCGTCATTTGCTGGTTATTAAAGGCGGAAACAAAATGGTGAAATGTGTGCCTCCGCACGATGTGCCGGAGAAGCCTTTTGCCGGTTTGCTGCCCGAAGCTTCATCGCCGGAAGGCGAAGAAACAGCCGCACTTATCCGTCAGCTGATTTTGGATTCACAGAAAATACTGGCCGATCATCCGGTTAACCGGAAGAGGAGAGAGGCCGGAAAAGATCCGGCAACTTCCGTGTGGCCATGGTCACCCGGTAACAAACCGAAAATGCAGACTTTGCAGGAGATGTATGGTCTTGGGCCTGCAGCCGTAATTTCCGCAGTCGATCTCATTCAGGGCATTGGCGTGTATGCCGGCATGGATGTGATCAAAGTGGAAGGCGCCACCGGTTTGTACGATACCAATTACGAAGGCAAGGCGCAAGCCACCATCGATGCATTGCGCGATCACGATTTTGTCTATCTTCACATTGAAGCGAGTGACGAAGCGGGCCACGAAGGTGATTACGATTTGAAGGTAAAAACGATTGAATATCTCGATAATCGTGTGGTTCGTTTCCTTTTGGAAGAAACGGAGAAAATGGACGAATCGGTAGCGCTGTCATTGTTGCCCGATCATCCCACGCCCTGGAAAATACGGACGCACACGCGGGATGCCATTCCTTTCGTGATTTACCGCCCGGGTGAAACACCTGACGAGGTGACCGCTTACACCGAACAAGCTGCGGCCAAAGGCGCATATGGCACGGTGGAAGGTAACCAGTTTATGAAAAAATTTCTCGGAATCGAATAGAGTCATGAAATATTACAGTACCAATAACGAAGCACCTAACGTTGATTTACGCACGGCCGTAACCGAAGGTCTGGCACCCGACCGCGGATTGTATATGCCCGAACGCATTGTTCCGTTGCCGGAATGGTTTTTCAAAGAGATGGAATCATTCACTTTCCGTGAAATTGCATTCGAAGTAGCGAAGCATTTCTTTGGCGAGGACATTCCGGAAGCCGATTTGCGGGAGATTGTGTTCGATACGCTCTCGTTCGATGCGCCGCTGGTGCATGTGCGCGATTCCATTTATTCGCTCGAACTTTTCCATGGCCCGACACTCGCGTTCAAAGATGTTGGCGCCCGGTTCATGGCTCGTCTGCTTGGCTATTTTCTGTCGCAGCAAAAGGGAAAGGTAAATGTGCTGGTGGCCACTTCGGGCGATACAGGAAGTGCTGTAGCCAATGGTTTTTTCAACGTACCCGGAATTCACGTTTACGTACTGTACCCGAAAGGGAAAGTGAGCGAAATTCAGGAGAAACAGTTCACCACGCTGGGACATAACATTACCGCGCTGGAAATTGACGGTACGTTCGACGATTGCCAGCGATTGGTGAAATCAGCCTTTATGGATGAAGACCTGAAGAAACAACTGACGCTAACTTCGGCTAATTCCATCAATGTGGCGCGTTTTCTGCCGCAGGCGTTTTACTATTTCAATGCCTGGGCCCATCTTCCCGAAAAGGATAAAAAACTAGTCTTCTCGGTGCCCAGTGGCAATTTCGGAAACCTGACCGCCGGCTTATTTGCCAAACGAATGGGCCTTCCGGTGCATCGTTTTATTGCAGCCAACAACCGCAACGATGTGGTGTTTGAGTACCTGAAAACAGGAGACTTCAAGCCACGGCCGTCGGTGGCTACCATTGCCAATGCCATGGACGTAGGCGATCCGAGCAACTTTGCCCGCATTCTCGATTTGTATCAGAATGATGTGAAAGCCATTCGGAAAGATATCTCCGGAACTCGATATACCGACGAAGAGATTCGCGAAACGTTGGGCCGTGTATACAAACAGACGGGCTACCTGCTCGATCCGCATGGAGCCATCGGCTACCAGGCGCTGGAAGATAATCTTCATCCCGGTGAGGCCGGAATTTTCCTGGAAACAGCCCACCCGGCCAAATTTACTGAAACGGTAGAGGGTGTGATTGGGAAAGGGAATGTACCGATGCCCGAACGCCTGGAGAATTTCCTACGCAACGAACACATGATTGATTCGCTTAACGCTTCGTTCGATGCATTCAAAACCTTCTTGCTGGAGCACGCTGAATAGAAATTGATTCTTCATTGTAAGTTTTCTCCGTTTTACCCCTCCAAACTTCCCCTAAAGGGGCGGCTTAAAGTCCCTTTTAGAGGATTTAGGGGGTTAATGCGAAGCATTTTTATTTCAGGGAACTGGTTAACGTAATCTATTAGGTTGTTTAGTCAAAAAATTGGGTCCCCTGGCTAAAATTTTCAGTCCGGAAACTAATCGATTAGTTTTTTTAGTCTATTCTTTAACTCTTTTGGGGCTTCGATTACGTTATTTAATGTGTGGAAGGGTAAATTTATCGTGTCACACCTCAAAATCATCGGATTGATCCATTATTTTACTTCCTGGAAAGACAACTTCAGACAAGAACTTCGATGATTTTGTACTTGCAAAGGTTAATTAAAGGGATGAAAGGAGAAAAAGAATTATTCCCGGCAATGATTTACGCTATCACTTCGATGATTTTCTGAATTAACACTCCGGAACGCAACCTTTGACACGATTTTTGTCGTCATGTTTATACCAATTGAGTTAATAAAGAGAGAAAGGTCTGATTATGAGAAAGGTGTTTTTATTGCTGTTAGGCGTATCGTTTCTGGCTGTTGTAACAACATCCTGCGATACCGATGATGATGGAAAATATTCCGTCGGTGATTTTATTGTTAGCCTCGGCGTTGTCCAGAAAGAGAGTCCGGATGCGAGCTCGTATGTCATTAAAATGGACAATGGCGATTCGTTTGTTCCGGTAGCTACGTCGGTTCCCTTTGCGAACATCTATAACAATCAACGGGTATGGATGAATTTTAATCCACTGGACGATAAAACCAATAGTGATGGTTCGCTCATTTATTACGGAAAATTGAACGATTTACGGAATATTCTTTATAAGGATATTTCCGTTGCTTCACAAGTGGATGCTGACAGCATGGGCTATGATCCCATCGATGTGAAAGACATCTGGATGTCGCAGGATAGTATCCTGAATGTTGAGATTTCCTTCTACACGGCCGGTTCAACGCACTACATTAACCTGGTGAACGATGAAACCGGGGATGGAGTGGCACAACCGTATATGCTCGACTTGAAACACAATGCACGCGGGGATGAGCAGGCTTACCGGACTTCGGGCATCGTCAGCTTCAAGCTGGGAACCCTGAAGGCAGCTGGCAATAATTCGATTAATTTTATTGTTCGGTACACCAACTATGACGGACAGACTATTCAAGAACCGGTTATGACCTATCATTACGGGACCTGAGCAGGGATAATTCATAGGCAGAAAGTCGAAACCCGCTGTGTAACATAGCGGGTTTTGTTTTGTCCTTTCTTGACCGAATGATTATTCGGATTAAATTTGTGTCAAATCAGAAAATTGTTGTACAATGAAAAAACTAGCTCTTTTTACACTTCCGCTGTTGATGGTTGGCCTGATGGCCTGCACCACTGCCACTAAAGCGCCGAAAGTGGAGAAAAAGAATTTTGTGCCTGAGGTTCCCAAATTGACCTCCGACATCATGACACCGGAAGTGCTCTGGTCCTTTGGACGAATGAGCGAAGCCGAAGTTTCGCCTGACGGAAAATCGGTGGTGTATGCTGTAACCTATTTCAATATTCCGGAAAATAAATCGTACCGCGACTTGTATTCGGTTTCCACCGATGGGGGAACTCCGGTACAACTGACCGACACACCGGAAAAAGAGTTTAATCCGCAATGGCGCCCCGACGGCAAGAAGATTGGTTACCTTTCTTCCAAATCCGGTAGCGTGCAGTTATGGGAAATGAATCCCGACGGTTCCGGTCAGCACCAGGTTTCTCATATCGATGGTGGCATCATCGGATTCAAGTATGCGCCTACCCAGGATCGCATTCTCTACGTTCAGAATGTGAAACTCGACAAGAGTGTGCACGATCTGTTCCCGGATCTTCCGAAGGCCAATGCCCGCCTCGAAACCGACCTGATGTATGTGCACTGGGATCAGTGGCACGATTACACTTACCAGCATGTGTTTGTAACCGATTACAACGAGAACAACGTGGTAGCCGGAACCGACATCATGAAAGGCGAGCGCTTCGATACGCCAATGAAACCGTTCGGCGGCATCGAGCAGATTAATTTCTCGCCCGACGGAAAAAAGATTGCCTACACCTGCAAGAAGAAAGTGGGCCGTGCCTATGCGCTTTCCACGAATTCCGATATCTATCTGTATGATATCGCTAATGGCGAAACCATCAACTACACCAAAGGGATGATGGGCTACGATATTAACCCGGTTTTCTCGCCCGACGGCAAAAAACTGGCGTGGGAGAGTATGGAACACGATGGTTACGAATCGGATAAAAACCGCCTCTTCATTGCCGATTTGGCAACCGGTGACAAGATGGATTATTCGAAGAATTTCGATCAGAATGCCAACGGACTGGTTTGGTCAGCCGATAGCAAGAAGATTTATTTTATCTCGGATTTTCATGCTACCGACGAAATGTATGCGCTCGATGTAGCTGCTGACAGCATTACCCGTATTACCGATGGCGTTCACAATTACCAGAGTGTGATGCCGGCCGGCGACAAGCTTATCGGGCAGCGTGTTTCAATGTCGCATCCGGCCGACCTGTACAGTGTGAATCCGGCAGATGGCAAAGAGACACAGATTACCGCTATCAATAAGAAATATCTCGACCAGCTCACGTTTGGGAAAGTGGAAAAACGTTGGGTGAAAACCGTCGATAACAAAAAGGAACTGGTGTGGGTGATTTATCCTCCGCATTTCGATCCGAATAAGAAATATCCAACATTGCTGTATTGCGAAGGTGGACCGCAGAGTACGGTTAGTCAGTTTTGGTCGTACCGCTGGAATTTCCAGATGATGGCGGCTAACGACTACATCATCGTGGCTCCGAACCGCCGTGGACTACCCGGTTTCGGGACCAAGTGGAACGAAGAAATCTCCGGCGATTACGGCGGTTTGGCGATGGACGATTACATGTCGGCCATCAAAGACGTAGCCAAAGAGCCTTATGTTGATAACAACCGACTGGGAGCAGTGGGCGCGAGCTTTGGTGGTTATTCGGTTTACTACCTGGCCGGACACAATAACGGCTACTTCAAAGCCTTTATTGCACACGACGGTATCTTCAACTTCGAAGCGATGTACACCACCACCGAAGAGATGTGGTTTGTGAACTGGGATTTGGGCGGTTCGTACTGGGACTTCAAAAACCCGGTAGCGATGAAGTCATATGCCAAGTTCTCTCCGCATAAGTACGTTCAGAATTGGGATGCCCCGATTTTGGTCATTCATGGCGGACATGACTACCGGATTCCTTATACACAAGGCGAAGCTGCCTTTAATGCCGCACGTTTGCGCGGAATTCCGGCTGAGTTCCTTTATTTCCCGGAAGAAAGTCATTGGGTGCTGCAGGCACAGGATGGTATTCTGTGGCAACGGGTCTTCTTCAACTGGCTTGATAAATACCTGAAATAAGGATTTTTCCTGATAAGATATAAAAGGCTGCCTCGGTTGAGGTGGCCTTTTTTGTGTAATAACGTTTTTCCAGGAAATGCGTACAATGTTGTCGCTGTTTAGGAACCATTTTCCCCGCGGAGGAAAACATCGAAAGAATGGAGGAAGACACTGAAAGAGGTGGGAAAAAGGTCGAAAGAGAGGAGAAAATGAGTGCTAAACTGGCGAAAAACATTGAAAGAGACGCGGGAATATCTGAAAGAGTGGTGATAGTGTTAACCAGAAGAGAGAAAAACTCTCCCAATGTAGAGAAAGACTCTACCAGCGATGAGGAAATATTGGCCAAAGGAGAGAAAAGAATTACAAAAGCGGAGGAAATCTTCACCTATTGGGAAAACGGGAGCAAACGAAAAAAAGCTGCCCCGACAGTATCGAGGCAGCTTTTGTATATCGAATTTGTATGAATTTTCGGCTTAAACGATTCCGGAGAATCCCATGAAGGCCATGGCCAGAATACCGGCTGTAATCAAGGCGATAGGCGTTCCTTTTAAACCTTTCGGTACATTCATCAGGTCGAGGTGCTCGCGCAATCCGGCGAAAATCACCAGCGCCAGTCCAAAACCGATAGCGGTAGAGATGGCATATACTACACCTTCCATCAGGTTAAAGTCTTTCTGAATGGTCAGAATGGCTACACCCAAAATGGCGCAGTTGGTAGTAATCAGCGGAAGGAAAACGCCCAATGCCTGATAAAGCGCGGGACTTACCTTTTTCAGGATGATTTCGACCAGCTGAACCAGTGCAGCAATCACCAGAATAAATGATATGGTTTGCAGGTACTCTACGTGTAGCGGATTCAGAATATTGTGCTGAATCAGGTAGGTAACGATGGTGGCCAGTGTCATTACAAAGGCAACGGCTCCGGCCATCCCTACGGCAGTTGAGGTCTTTTTTGAAACACCAAGGAACGGACAGATTCCGAGGAATTGCGCCAGTACGATGTTGTTGACAAAAATGGCCGATATGATAATGATAATGTATTGCATAACTTATCAGGCTTTTTTGAGTTTATTGATGATGGCAATCAGGTAGCCCAGCGCGATGAAGGCTCCGGGAGCGAGTACGAAAATCAGGCTGCCGTAGTGTTCCGGATAGATGGTTAATCCGAAAACCTTACCGCTTCCGAGGAATTCGCGAACGGCACCCAGCAAAGTCAGCGCGAAGGTGAAACCCAGTCCCATGCCCAATCCATCGACGATGGACGACCATACGGTGTTTTTGGAAGCAAACGCTTCGGCACGTCCCAGTACGATACAGTTGACCACGATAAGCGGGATAAACAATCCCAGGCTTTCGTAAAGCGAAGGCAGGTAAGCCTGCATGGTTAGCTGGACAATGGTCACGAAGGTGGCGATGATAACGATGAAGCTCGGGATACGGACCTTATCGGGAATACCACTTTTCACCAGCGATACCACAAAGTTGGCCATCACCAGCACAAAGGTTGTGGCTAATCCCATGCCCATCCCGTTGATGGCAGATGAGGTGACTCCCAGTGTGGGACACATTCCCAGCAGGAGTACAAATACCGGATTCTCTTTCAGGAATCCTTTGGTGAAGTTTTTCATCTGGCTCATGAGTTACCTCCTTTCGTTTGATCGTCTTTTTTCGTGGTTGAACCAATCGTTGCATCCGATTCGTTTTTCCAGGTGTTGTAAGCTCTGCGTACAGCATCCAGAAAAGCGCGTGATGAAATGGTGGCCGCCGTAATGGCATCGATATCTCCACCGTCTTTCGATACGTGGAAATTAACCTTACCGGGATTCTTCCCGATGATATCTTGTTTCGGTTTGTCCTTGTTCCGGAACCATTGGCCCATTTTGGAACCCAAACCCGGTGTCTCCTGGTGTTGCAGTACTTCGTATCCGGAAATAGTGCCGTCGGGTTTGAAGCCTACCATGACGGTGAAGTGACCAGAGAAACCTTTGTTGGTATACGTTTTAACGGCCGTTCCAACTTCGTTACCCCGTGCATCGTACGCCGGGAATAATTCAAGGCTGTCGGGCCCGTCCTTTGGGAGTATTTTCAAACTTTTGCCCAGCTTGTCGAAGTTGGGAAGCACCGAGGCAATGGCTTTTTCCTGTGCCTTGGCATTCGCATTCTTAATGGCATCGCGGGTGAATTCGTTCACCAGACCCAGTGATGCTGATGCGATGAAGGTAACGGCAAACAGCGTTACCAGCATATTAATGAAGTTCGATTCTCTTTTAGCCATCATGCAACCCTCCCGAATCTAGTAGGTTTGACATAGGCGTTAATCAACGGAGTGAAGGCGTTCATGATGAGTATCGCGAAGGAAATACCTTCCGGATACGCCCCAAAATTTCGGATGAGTACGGTGATAATTCCGATACCGACTCCGAAAATCAATTGTCCAACACGCGTCATCGGTGAGCTGACCATATCAGTTGCCATGAAAATGGCTCCGAGCATGGCACCACCGGTAAACAGGTGGAACATCGGGTCCATGAAACGTTCCGGATTAGCCAACCATAAAATACCTTCGAAAATAAAGATGGTTCCCAAAACGGCAACAGGCGTATGCCAGCTGATGATTTTCTTCCACAGCATGTAAAGGCCACCTAAAAGAAGTGCTACCGCTGAAATTTCACCCAGCGAACCACTCATGTTCCCCCAGAACAGGTCGAAATGATTGGGAAGTTGAGATGTAATCTCGCTGATGGTTTTTCCGCTTTTCAGGCCCTCTTTCAAAAGTCCGAGCGGAGTCGCTCCCGAAAATCCGTCGGCAACCAGCTTGTTCGGAGCCCACGTGGTCATCTGAACCGGGAAGGAGATGAGCAGGAAAACACGTCCTACCAATGCGGGGTTGAACGGGTTTTGGCCCAGGCCGCCAAACGACATCTTTCCAACGCCAATAGCTACCAATGCTCCCAGAACAATGAGCCACACCGGCAATCCCACCGGTACGTTGAAGGCCAGCAGAATTCCCGTAACGATAGCAGAACCATCGTCAACCGTGGGCTTGACCTTCATGAGATACTTTTGAATTACATATTCGAAGAATACACTCGCCGCTACGGCAATGAGTGTCACCTTTACGCTTTCCCAGCCGAAAAACATGGCCGACATGGCAAAGGCCGGTAACATGGCCAGTACCACTCCGTACATGATTTTCCGTATAGACTCGTCACCCTTTACGTGCGGGGAAGGTGATACGGTTAGCAGTTTATTCATCGGTATTTTTGCTGTTTGATTTGTCTGATTAATATTCGTTTAGTTTTGCGATTTCCTTGCCCGGATGAGTTTGCCCACTGTTCCTTTTCCCAACCGGATATAATCCAGTAAAGGACGATTTGACGGACAAGTGAACGAACAGGAACCACACTCGATGCAATCCATCACATGGCGGTCCTCACTGCGTTCCCACAGTTTCTTTTCCGACATGGTCATCAACAGAAATGGCTCGAGTCCCATCGGGCAAACGCTCACACATTTGCCGCACCGGATACACGGTTCCATCTCATTCCGTTTCGATTCTTTATCACGAATGAGCAAAATTCCGGATGTACCTTTGGTAACCGGAACCTCCAGCGTGGTAACGGCGCGTCCCATCATGGGGCCACCGCTAATCACTTTACCGGTATCTTCGGGCATGCCACCAGCGGCCTCTACCAGTTCGGTAACCGGTGTTCCGACACGCACCATCAGGTTCGACGGTTCTTTGACCGATTTTCCGGTTACGGTAACCACTCGCTCAACAAGGGGTTTATTTTTCATCACCGCTTCGTAAACGGCGAAGGCTGTACCTACGTTATTGACCACCGCACCAACGGCAATAGGCAATGCTCCCGAGGGAACTTCTTTGCCGGTAACGGCTTTGATGAGTTGTTTTTCTCCACCCTGCGGATATTTTACTTTCAGCGGTTGAACACTGATCTCCGGTTCGTTGGCAGTGAGATCCTTCATGCGGGTAATTGCATCGGGTTTGTTGTTTTCGATGCCAATCACCGCTTTATTCACGCCCAGCGATTTCATCAGCAACTTGGTGCCGACGATAATTTCGGCGCCTTTTTCCAGCATCAGACGATGGTCGGAGGTGAGGTAAGGTTCACATTCCACACCGTTGATGAGCAGTACCTCGGCGGTCATTCCCGGAGGCGGACTCAGTTTCACGTGCGTGGGGAAAGTCGCTCCACCTAAACCAACGATTCCGGCTGCCAAAATTTTGGCATTGATTTCCTTAGCGTCCAGATGAGTTTCTTTAATCAGGTTATTGGATGTATCGATACCTTGTTCCCATTCATCACCTGCTACATCGATGATGACTGCTTTTTTCTTGTATCCCGAAGAATCCATCACATCATCAATCTTCTTCACTTTTCCGGAAACGGATGAATGGATATTGGTGGATACAAATCCCGAACTTTGCGCGATTATCGTACCGACTTTCACTTCGTCGCCGCGTTTAACCACTACGGTGGCGGGAGCACCGATATGTTGAGCAACGGGAATACTGACGGTTTTCGGGAGGGGAAGCTTTTCGATGGCTTTACCGGCTGACAATTTATTTTCGACCGGGTGAACACCTCCCATTTTGAATGTCTTTAACACGTTGACCTCCAGTTTATCGTTAATTATTCGTTTAGTTTTATCAGGCTTTATCTGTTGTATCGGGTCCGGCTGATGTCGGCTCGGCTACCTTTTCGGTTTTGATTTTCCTTGGCGGGAAATTCTCTTCGATGATAGCTCCCGTCGGACAAACGGCTACACACTTGCGGCAAAGTTTACACTTATCCGAATCGATGAAGGCCAGGTTGTTTTCCATGGTAATGGCATCGAACGGACACTCTTTGACACATTTGCTACAACCGATACAGGCTACTTCGCATGATTTCTTTGCTGCAGCTCCTTTATCCTCATTACGGCAAGCCACATAAATCTTACGGTCTTTCGGCATTTTCTTGCGAAGCTCGAACAAGTCTTTCGGACAAGCATCGACGCAGGCACCACAAGCCACACATTTTTCATCATCTACTTCCGGAAGACCGGTTTCAGGATTCATGTGCAGGGCATCGAAATCGCAGACATCAACGCAATCACCATAACCGAGGCAACCAAAGGCACAACCAGTTTCGCCGCTGTAAAGCGCGGAAGCGGCTGTACAGGACTTAGCTCCGTCGAACGCGTTAGTTTTTGGACGAAGGTCGCAAGTTCCGTTACAACGAAGAACAGCAACTTTGGGTGCTTTCTGCACTGCTTCCAATCCGAGAATACCGGCGATGTCATTCATGCAGTCATTGCCGCCAACCGGACAGAAAAGGTTGCTCAGTTCGTTTTCTGCCACACAGGCTTCGGCGAAAGCACGACAACCGGCATATCCACAACCACCACAATTGGCGCTGGGAAGCGCTTCCTCGATCTGGTCGATACGCGGATCTTCGTGAACCATAAATTTTTGTGATACGTAGTACAGGATGATCGCAGCGACGATCCCGATGGCGCTGAGAACAACAACAGTATAGATCAGTGTAATGCTCATTTTATCTGAGGTTTAGTTCAGTTTTCGAATACTAAAATTCAGTGTTTGTTTGATTTTTTCTTTCAGGAGATATAGAATACCGTAATAAGGCACCAAAATACCCAATGCAGCCAGCGCCGCCAGCGATTCGTCGCCAGTAGTCTGAAGCAAAATAATGAGTGTGAATAAAAGTATGATAAGGGGCAGGATGTATGCAACAAAAAGTGCCCGGAATCCCTGTGATTCACTGGCAATTACTTCGACAAATTCTCCCCTGGAATAGGTACCATTCCAATTTTCAATCTCCACTTCCTTCTCCTTCATATCGGACATGTTGCACGAGCCACCGACCTGACATGATACGCAGGCTGACTGGGAAACGATTCCAACCACAATCCGATGGTCATCCACAAACTTTACAACTCCCCGATGGAAGATATTTCCCTTGTTTTCCATTTTTCCTAAACGGTAGAAAATTTTCCCGCAAATGTAACGAGCTTTTTTATCTATCAGATTATTGAGGATATATCTTTAAACACCTATTGGTAATTTAGCATTGTTTTAAATAAAATATATACAATTCGATATATAGATAATTCGAAATGACAGGCATGATAATATTATTGATAATCAGGAGAGAGCGTATTTTTCAAAAAAACAAGAAAGTTATGTGTTCTCAATTTCCGATGCGGGAAGCCGAAATCGGAAGGTGGTTCCTTTGTTTTCGGCGCTTATTACTTCGATCGCGCTATTGTTTTTTTCCAGGAATTCTTTAGACAGGATCAGACCAATACCTGTTCCCGATTCATTTTCGGTTCCTTTGGTATAGAATTTATGTCCTACCTGAAATAATTTCTTCTGATTGCTTTGTGAGATACCTACGCCAAAATCCTGAATACTAATGAGAATATGATTATTGATTGGTTCAGCGCTAATAATTACTTCGTTTTCGCGGAATGAGAATTTGATAGCATTGGAAACGAGATTCCGGATGACCGTAGCAATCATTTTCGGGTCGGCATAAGCGTGTAATCCTTCGTCGATACGAGTAACCAGTTTGATATCCTTTTTTTCTGCCTGACCGGATGGTAAGATTAATACCGCTTCAACCAGCTCTTTTACATCGAAGTCTTCGGCCTGAACCGTGAGTGTTCCGCTTTGCGCATTCCACCAGTCAAGCACATCGTCAATTAATTCGACCATGCTGCGTGATGAATAACGAATGACTTTGGCAAAACTTCGTCGTTGCTCTTCCGAGAAGGCTTCATCCTTGCTTTGCAAAACTTCCGCAAATCCCATGATGGATGAAAGCGGATTTTTCAGGTCATGTGCCAGCAGACTAATGAATTTATCCTTGGTAACATTGGCTTTGCGCAATTCCTCTTCAGAGAGCTTTAGTTTAATCTCATCCAGCCGGCGGTAAGTGAGGGTTTTGGCGACGGAACGTGCCAGGAAAAGCAACAGGATAACGACTGCCGAAAACAGCGCCCCCAATCTTCCGTATATTCTGCGTATGCCCTCTTGTATTCTCGATTCGGGTACATGTGAAATTACTTTGAAGAGATAATCCTGCGATTCCCCAAAGATGGGAAGACTGTCGAGCGGGAGATTCAAGGCACGGTAAACTTCTTTTATTCGTGTTAGTGGATGCAGGGTTTGGAAGGTAAAAAGGCCTTCTTCGTTCTGGAACTGACCGTTTTTTTCGGCCCATATTTTTTTATGAGCCTCCGGAAAATCTTCCCGGAAGGTCTTGCGTGAACTTCCGTCATTAATAAACGACCAGGTCCTTGTTGGGTCGGGATGGAGGAGGTAATAGCCCGAACGATTTACGAGCAGTGAATTTCCCTGACGGCTTCCGTCTCCTTCCAGGTATTTTCGCAAGGCATAGCCGGCATTCAGATTGAGAACCAATATGCCTTTCACCGAACCGTCTTTGTCAGGAATGGGCGTTGCAATACGGATGATGGGCTTCAGCGGAAGTTCAATTTTGCCGTTTTCTTCATTCATATCGAGTGGAGAAAGATAAACTTCGTATGGTTTGAGATGAATGGTATGGATAAAAAATTCCTGATCGGCTTTACTCTGTAAGGCATCTTCCTTCACCAGATAAGGTTTTCCGTCTTTATTCATTTTCATCCGCAGACGTTCCATCCCGTTTCTGTCGATATACCGAATCTGGTCGTAGAAAGACTTTTGTATCATCAGGTTACTGAACTCATGCGAAAGTGCCGTTTTATCCTGAATATTTGGCTTGTTGACATACTCACTCATGTGCTCTTCGTGCGAAAGGAACATGATATCGGTAACCACGAAAGCGATATCGTCAAGCAAACTCCGGTATTGAACGGCAATCTTATTCTTTTCCTGCAATTCAATATTGCTGGTGAATTCGTCGATACGAATGCGCAGATACGGAAGGAAAAACAGGGCCGCGAAACCACCGAAAAGCAGCGCATAGGTGAAAAAGTACCGGTAAAAGATGCTTCGTTGGTCGTTATTTCCGGATGTATTATTCATTAGTAAAAAAGCAAAATCAGGTTAAGTTCAAGTTCCAAGTTGTCGTCAACTTATCGAGCTCCAATTTAAATGGTTTTTTCGTAAAGCAATCAATTGTTTACGAAGCAAATTGTTTTCAGGCTTCGCCAACGCCGGGTCCTCGGTCAGAATATCAGTTGCAATATCACGGGCGTATTGTAAAATCTGACCGTCTTTAGCCAGGTTGGCAATCTTCATGTCGAAGGCCATACCCGATTGTTGTGTGCCTTCGATATCACCAGGCCCACGAAGTTTCATATCCGCTTCGGCAATTTCGAAACCGTCGTTTGTTGCCACCATGGTTTCAATGCGTTTCCTGCTTTCGGCGCCTAACTTGTATTTCGACATCAGGATACAAAACGACTGCTCGGCACCGCGTCCCACACGACCGCGTAACTGGTGCAGTTGTGACAGGCCAAAACGTTCAGTACTTTCGATGATCATCACAGAAGCATTGGGAACATCTACACCAACTTCAATCACGGTGGTAGCTACCATGATGTTGGTTTCTCCGTTCTTGAAACGCATCATCTCGGCATCTTTGTCTTTCGGACGCATTTTCCCATGCACCATACTCACATGATACTTGGGCTCGGGAAAAGCTGTTTTGATGTGTTTGTATCCTTCTTCAAGATTTTTGAAGTCCATTTTTTCCGATTCGGAAATGAGTGGGTAAACCATATAAATCTGGCGGCCAATCTCAATCTCCTTCCGCATAAAATCATACACTTTTTTGCGGTTATTCTCGAAATAGTGCATGGTTTTAATGGGCTTTCGTCCCGGTGGCAGTTCGTCGATGACGGAGACATCCAAATCACCGTAAACGGTCATGGCCAGCGTACGCGGAATAGGAGTTGCTGTCATCACCAGCACATGAGGCGGGACATAGTTCTTTCGCCATAAACGGGCACGCTGAGCCACGCCAAACCGGTGTTGCTCGTCGACGATGACCATCCCGAGATTTTTGAACTTTACTTTTTCTTCCAGTAGGGCATGGGTTCCAATCAGAATATGAAGTTCGCCGTTTTCCAGCTGTTCATGGATTTCTTTTCGTTCCGATTTCTTCGTAGAGCCGGTGAGCAAACGGACATTTACCGACATATTGCCCAGAAATTTCTTAATGGAGTCGTAGTGCTGGTTGGCCAGAATTTCCGTCGGCGCCATCATGCTTGACTGGAAACCGTTGTCGAGCGCCATGAGCATGGTCATCAGCCCAACCATCGTTTTTCCACTTCCTACATCTCCCTGGAGCAGACGGTTCATCTGTTTGCCCGAACCCACATCTTTCCTTATTTCTTTAATCACCCGCTTTTGTGCTCCCGTGAGCTCGAACGGCAGATGGTTGTGAAAAAATTCATTGAAGTAATCGCCGATAATGGTGAAGGGGTGCCCCCTGAATTTCGTTTGGCGGTCGGCTTTCAGGTGAAGAATTTTCAACTGAATGTAAAACAGTTCTTCAAATTTAAGACGGTATTCCGCTTTGCGTAACGCATTGGGATTTTGCGGAAAATGAATGTTTCCGATGGCCTCGGGTAACGACAAGAGGTGATACTTTTCGACCAGCCAGGCCGGCAAAGTTTCTTTGAGTTTTCCTTTGGCTAACGGAAAAAGATTTTGCTGAAGTTTTAGAATCGCTTTCGAGTTTAGAAAACCCTTCTTCAGTTTCTCCGTCGTATTATAAAATGCCTGAATGTAACCCTGTACCTGCTTTCCTTGTTGATTGTCGGCTTCTTCCAATTCCGGGTGGACAATGTTGTACTGGCCGTTGAATTCGGTTGGTTTCCCGAAAACAACGTACTGCTTGGTTGTATTTAGCGTTGAACGGACATATTTGATTCCTTTGAACCAAACCAGTTCGAGTATTCCGGTGCCATCGGTGAAAAAGGCGACCAGACGCTGACTGCGTCCTTCACCAACGACTTCGGTGCCGGTAATTCGTCCTTTTACCTGGATGTAGGGCAATTTCGAATCAATTTCCTTGATGTTGTAAAACCGGGTCCGGTCGACATATTTGAATGGGAAGTAGTAAAGCAGATCCCGGAAAGTGAAAATTTTCAGTTCACTGTTTAGCAAACTGGCTCGCCTGGGGCCTACTCCCGGCAGGAATTTGATATCTTGGTCAAGAAATTCAGGCATGAAGCAAATATAACAATAAAATATACTTACTTCCTGCGTGCAGAATGGAGGAAAAACCTGACTTTTGCGAAAAAGAAATGCATCTTTTCAATTTCCGTTTATGTCCCTATTTCAGCTGAAACGTCATATTGCTTATTGGTTAACAGCCCGGCACCGGTATGGTCATGGTATACATTCTCCTTATCTTTTTGGATTGCTGACAAACGTGGTTGAAAATCAGGGAAGTTACTATGCTTATGAAACGATAGACAAAGCGTGGGCATCGTTGATGCGTTCCAACGTGCAGGTTCCCGGAAGTGCTTCGGAGTATGAGGATATATCGGAAAAACTGAAGCTGCTGGTCCGGAGATATGATTTACTGCCGAAATACGGGAAAATGTTGTTTCGGCTGGTCAACGAATTTCAACCGAAAACCGTCATTTGTGCAGGGCCGGTTTCCGGAATGAGTTTGTTGTATCTGGCAAAAGCTGATAGCCGGATTCCTGTTTTTCATTACGACGGAAAACCCGAACTTCTTCCGGTGACGAACTATTTGTTGGAGAAATCGAAGGTTGCGAATGTATCAGTTTATCAGGATTTGCCGGATTTTTCAGCAGCCGAGTTAGACAATTCTTTCGTGCTCATTAGTTATCCCGAAGCTCCGGAACGTTGCCGTGAATTGATTCAAGATATCATCCGAAATCAAGGGAAAAAGCCTAAGGCCATTGTCGTGAACGGAATCCATCATAGTTCGCAAATGGAAACTATCTGGAAAGAATTGACAGAACAGGAATCAGTGCGTGTTTCACTTGATTTTTTTACCTTAGGTTTGGCTATCTGCCTGACGGATTTGCAGAAAGAAAATTTTGTGATAAGATATTAACAAGGCATTGGATGAACCGTTGCAATTCCGTTAACTTTGTATAAAGTTGAAATATTCTGTTAAATGGAAAAAGTCATTCAACTCAACAACGTCATTAAGAACTATTATGTAGGCACACAAGTTGTGCACGCCTTGCGTTCGGTTTCTCTTTCGATTGACAAAGGAGATTATGTGACCATTATGGGGGCGTCAGGTTCTGGCAAGTCCACATTGATGAACATCATCGGATGCCTTGATACACCGACAGGAGGTTCTTATCACCTGAATAACATTGATGTGGGATCGTTGGATGATGATCGGCTGGCGGAAATTCGCAACGATGAAATCGGTTTTGTTTTTCAAACCTTTAATTTACTGCCCCGTTATTCGGCTCTCGAGAATGTGATGTTGCCGCTTGTTTATGCCGGTATTGGCCGGAAAAAGCGTGAGCAGCAAGCTTTGGACCAACTAATTCAGGTGGGCCTTGAAGATCGGGTAGAACACAAACCGAATGAGTTGTCGGGCGGTCAGCGGCAACGGGTCGCTGTCGCCAGAGCTCTGGTGAATCATCCTTCCATTTTATTGGCCGATGAACCGACTGGTAATCTCGATTCAAAGATTTCGGAAGATATCATGAAACTCTTTGCCGAGATTCATAAACTGGGAAATACCATTATTCTGGTTACTCACGAGGAAGATATTGCTCTGCACGCGCATCGCATTATCAAACTCAAGGATGGTGAAGTTGAAGCTGATTACCGTAACAGTAATCCGATTTATTAACGTTAAATCTTTTTCAAATGAGTGTATATACCCGCACCGGAGACGACGGAACAACCGGCCTGATAGGTGGCTCACGCGTCCCCAAGTCAGATTCACGTCTGGAGGCCTATGGTACTGTTGACGAATTGAACTCATGGATCGGTTTGATTCGTTCGCAGGATATCATGCAGTCTGATAAAGAAGAACTTATTCAGATTCAGAATAAATTATTTGTTATTGGTGCCCGGTTAGCCACCGATACCGACAGGGTAGACAGCAAAGATCATTTGCCGTGTTGCGAAGAAGATGTGAAACAACTCGAGAATGAGATGGACAAGATTCTGTCTGGGCTTCCGGCGCTTACACATTTCATCCTTCCGGGAGGAAATAACCCGGTATCGTACTGCCATCTGGCACGTACGGTTTGTCGCCGCGCCGAACGAAATGTTTATAAATTGTCCCAAAATGTCGACATACCACACGAAATAATTAAATATTTGAACCGTTTGTCAGATTACCTGTTTGTCTTATCCCGGAAGGTATCCTATGAGACAGGGGCGGAAGAAATCGCCTGGAAAGCGTAAAAAAGATTGAAAATTAGGCATCAACTTTTAAAAAAAAATGCTTATAATCGCAAAAAAAGCGAGGTATAATATAATTAAATAATATTATGTATTGGACATTGGAACTAGCGTCAAAATTGGAGGATGCTCCCTGGCCTGCAAGCAAGGATGAGTTGATCGATTATGGCATCCGATCAGGAGCACCCTTAGAAGTCATCGAGAATTTACAGGAGATTGAGGATGAGGGCGAAATATACGAATCCATCGAAGATATTTGGCCGGATTATCCAAGTAAGGATGATTTCTTCTTCAACGAAGATGAGTATTAAATAGGTTTTTATTTAGCGACGTGTCCTTAAGGAAATTATTTGGGCGCAGATTCAATTTTGTTTTGTGTCTGCGCTTTTTCTTTGGGGCGCAACACTTTCTTCTTCTCCTTTTGAAAAACATCGTACCGGTTTTTGGGTCTCTCTTCCGGTCTCCAGTTAAATCCCTGCAACATCGTTTCACTTGTATTCACGTCATCCAACGGAAGCATTTTGGCGTCGGGGCGGGTAATGAAGGTAATGTTGTTAATGTGGCCGTCGGTCAGGTAAATGTTGATATTGCTGCTCTCTACCCGGTTTAGCCCGATGTAGCTGTTTTTATCTTTGGCAAAATATATCGAACGGCCGTTGCCATTCACTTCTACTTTATACAGGTTATTGTCACGGATATAACCGAGCATGTCTTTTCCGCTGATTTGGTTGAACTTCGCTGAATCTTCTTCCGAAATAATGAAGGCATTATTCTCCATATTCACGATGTCCGGTGATTTTTCGTGTGTGGTCATTTTTACCACGTCAGCAGTCATCTGATTGTTCTGTGACCACAATATCGGGTCGTGATACATTTCGATGGTCGAATCATTCATTTGATAAGCCAGCGAATCGCACTTTCCCTGTATGTCGGAACGGAAAAAGCGAACACCATAATAGGCGAGGAATATCTTCTGGTCTTTTTTTGTTAATGATGTATCCGGAATGGAACGCAACGTGTCGGCATGCATGAATAACGTATCCTTTGGGGAATATTGCATAAACAACGCCGAATCGGTGACCATTGCTTTATCACTGATTTCGTTGTATATCGCATGTTTCCCGGTAATAACCGTATGATTTTTTAGGTCGGTCAGTTTTACCTTGTGAAAAGCTTTCCCATCGCCGGTATTCTTGTTGTAGTACAATGTGTCGCCTTCCAGAATCTGGTCATTGCGTTCGAGGCGTGAATCTTTATATAATTCGGAGATATTGGTCTGGGTATCGTACCATCCGCTTTTCGAGAAGAGTTGACCTTTTTCTTTGGTTCCCACGATGGTAGTAGGGCCAACAATGCGAACACGTTTTATTTTGCTCAAATACTCGAGTGTATCGGCATGCATCACAAAATCCTTGTTGGTTACTTTCACCGAGTCTTTGAAGAAGAGAAGATCCCGATCAGCGTAATAGCGTCCAATCCAGCTGGTCAGCACGTTGGCTGTATCCACAATTTTTCCTCCGTGGTTGTAATACCCGATATTGGTATTCATGTTAAAATCAAGTGAATCGGTGGTCAGCGTAACATTTTTGTTGATGAGTTTAACATCCCGGCGAACCCTGGCCATCCGGGTGTCGCCATTGTAATTCAGGTACTGTCCGTAAAGGTGGAGTGTGTCTCCCTGGATGATGTGAACATGGCCAAAGGCATCGACCATATTTTTGCTGTTGTATGAGTATGCGCTGTCGCAGGTCATGACAATGCCCTGGTGGTGCAGCCTCACATGACCAATCAATCGTTGCGCATCAGCAACGATTTTCTCATTATACATTAAACTATCGGCATGATCCAGTTCAATTCTTCTCTTTTTCTTCTGCGGCTGTGGTTGAGGTGTATACGATTGCAGTGAAAACAGGGCAATAACTGTTATCAAAAAAAGAAAGGCATTTCGATATGTTGCCAATAGCTTCATTATTGATTTTTCAAATTAATGGTAGAAGTGACTATTTCATAAGTTGGGCGATGATGTCATCGACTCCGATTCCTTCCGCTTCCGCCTTGTAGTTCTTGATAATCCGGTGGCGTAAGATGGCTGTTGCTACAGCTTTTACATCTTCGATATCGGGCGAATACTTGCCATGCAACGCGGCATGTGTTTTCGCGCCCAGAACCAGAAACTGAGATGCTCTCGGACCAGCTCCCCACTTGAGGTATTCGTTGGTTATATCCGGAGCGTGCTCTGTCCCCGGACGGGTTTTTGCTGCCAGTGTAACGGCATACCTCAGCACGTTGTCGTTAATCGGAACACGTTTTATCAATTCCTGAAAATGCAAAATCTCTTCGGCTGAAATAATATTTTTTGCCTCGTTATAATAGTCGGAAGTGGTGTTCCTCACGATAGTCATTTCATCTTCATGAGCAGGATAGTCCAGCCAGATGGAAAACATAAAACGATCGAGCTGCGCTTCGGGCAGGGGATAGGTTCCTTCCTGCTCAATCGGGTTTTGTGTGGCCAATACGAAAAACGGCTCATCCAGTTTATAGCTAGTGCCAGCCGAAGTTATCGCCTTTTCCTGCATGGCCTCGAGCAACGCTGCCTGCGTTTTGGGCGGTGTCCGGTTGATTTCGTCGGCAAGAATGATGTTAGCGAACAACGGGCCTTTCACAAACTTGAATGCCCGGTCTTTGTCCAAAATTTCCGTACCAATAATATCGGACGGCATCAGATCTGGAGTAAACTGAATGCGCTTGTAGTGGAGACCGAGAACCTGGGCAATGGTGTTCACCAGGAGTGTTTTGGCTAACCCCGGAACTCCAATCAGCAGACAATGTCCTTTACTGAAAATGGAAATCAGGACTTGTTTGATGATTTCGTCCTGACCATAGATAACCTTTTGTATTTCGCGAAGAAGCTCGCCGTGCTTTACACGTAAAGCGTCGACGGCTTCTGTATCATTCTTAAACATCATGTTCCAGGTGATTATTTAACCCAGTTCTTGAACTTGAAGTTACAATTAACATACGAATCGTCAATGCGGACATATGTTTTTGCCACCCGGTCAGCAATCCAGTCCTCGTATACCTTTTCTTTTTTCTTTTGTAGGCACATATCACTTAGCGTCTGGTAGTCTTCTGCCAGGTTAGCTTTGTGCGGTTCCGTTTTATCAAGCAGTTTGACAATCGTATATACCTGACGCTGACGTTTTGGGTCGAGCATGAGGAACGGATCGGAGATTTCACCGATTTTCATCTTGGTAATCACCTTACTTACTGCCGGATCTAATTGGCTGGCTTCGAACTTGGAAGAACCGGTTTGCGGATTAATTACCAATCCTTTGTTGTTCCGGGTATCTTTGTCGAATGAGTAGAGATAAGCAGCTTTTTCCCATGAAATACTGTCGCGACGAATGTAATCGGCAATACTGTCGATGTGCTGTTTGGCATGCTCCAGCTCTTCCGGTTCCACTTTGGGTTTGATAATGATATGGCGAACATTCACTTTTTCACCTTTCCGGTCGATGAGCTGAATGATGTGGTAACCCATTTCACTCTTCACTACTTTCGATACTTTTCCCGGTTTCAGGTTGAAAGCTACGGCTGCGAATGCCGGATCGAGCTGACCACGTCCCAGGTAACCCAATTCTCCACCGTTTCGTGCTGAAGGACCTTCGGAATACAGAACAGCCAGTGTGGCAAAATTTTCTCCGTTTTCAACTCTCTTTTTCAAATCACGAAGCTGCGTTTTAACCCGAAGATCTTCTTTCTCACTAATCTTGGGAAGTACCGTAATTTCGGCGTATTCCAACTGTTCTTTCACCATCGGGATTTCATCCGGCTTCATATTTTTATAAAAACGGCGAACTTCTGATGGTGTAACGGTCACATCTTCGGTGATTTTAGAATGCATCTGCTGCGTCATCAGCTGTTCACGGATGGCATCCTCCATGTCGGCTTTGATTTGGATGATGGGTTTGTGGAAATATTCTTCCACTTCTTTTTCCGATCCAATGTGTTCGATGAAATATTGCATACGGCGGTCCATCTCCTGGTTGATCTGGTTGTCCGTTACTGTAATAGTCGTGTCGAGTTCAGCTTCCGCCAGCAACAGTTTTTGTTCGAGTAAATTCTCCAGAATCTCGCATTTCATGTCCCCGGTTGAAGTGGCACCCTGTGCCTGCATCTGAAGATACTGTGTTTCGATGTCAGATTTCAGAATAACATTTCCTCCAACCACAGCAACTATCTGGTCAATGACTTTGTCCTGGCCAAACGTTTGAGCCGAAGCTGCGAACAAAAACAGAACAGGCAGTAAAATTTTTAATGTATGTTTCAGCATATCGTAGTGATTATCATTTCATAATGGTAAAAAGATCTTCTTCTTCGCCTTTTTCGTATATTTTTTTCTCGAGCTCCTTAATTAGCTCCATTTTTCGGCTGTTCAAAATTAAGTTTTCTATCCGATCCTTCACAAAGTTGAATGGTGCTTTTTCCCCTTTTAAGCGAAAATCTTTAATAGCAACGTAATAGGTGCTTGTCGAATCAGTCGTTTCAATGAAATTGTTTCGATGCAAATATCGATCCGCGTTCATAATTTCCATAGGTAAACGCGACTCAATGCGACTGAATTCCATCCATTTATCGGAAAAATTGTCGTATTTGGTAGCGTATTGAAAACTAAATACTTCCAACGCTGACATATCTTTCGACTTATTGGACAGCATCCACTTTTTTATTTCGCCAGCCCTGCCAACCTCCTTGGGAACCTCCATGTATATTCCCTGAATCAGATCCTGATTGAGATTGAATTTCTCCGGATTGTGGTCATAAAAATCGCGAATATCTTTTTCTGTCACAACGGTGTCGAGTCGTTGTCGTACCCATTCTTCCTGGTATTTATGAATTAACAGCGATGCCCGGTACTCCTCCAACTCATGTTGAACATTTTTTTGTTCGGAAGTCAGGTTTTCTTCCGCTTTTTGCAAAATCAATTCCTGATGAATCCATCGTTGGATGTAATCGCTGGCCAGGCGGGTGCTGTCTGTGCTGTTCAAATCATTCGGAATTGCACTGGCTAAATCTTTCCTGTAAAGGTATTTATCGCCAACTTTGGCAATCGCATCTTTCCCGTTTTCTTTATTTCCTTTTTGACAGGCAGTAAAAAGAATCATCATGCCTGTTAGTGCTAAAAATATCTTCCTCATTTTTCTGCCGTGTGCTTCAATATTTTGTTCATCACCTGATGTTTTATCTTAACCGGATATTTTTGCCGAAGTTGCTTTACCCATTGTTTTTCCAGGAAATCCTGGTAATCGGCCAGACATGTTCCCCGCACTTCGTTTAACGGTTTGAATCCTCCAGGTTGCTGTTTCCCCTGCAGTACTGCCAATTCGGAATGTGCATTTGTGGCAGCATCCTTATCATTGAAGATGTAAAAATCGACAATGGGGTTGTCTCCTAATTTAAATTTTCCCGTTCGCTGTGAAAATCCCTTCAGGTCCTTAAATTTTTCGATGATGGTTGTACTGTCTTTCCCCGCTTCTACCATTTTGTCAACCTCTGTTGCCGTTTTCTGCGAGGGACAAAGATAAACAGTCCCATCAAAATACCTTTCCGTTCTGAATTTTTCACGATGATTTGCATAAAATTCCTTTAATCCGGTAGTGTCTTTTACTGCTTTTTGCCAGACTTTTTGGTCGGTAATGTTGAATAACAACAGGCCATCATGATACTCTTTCACCAGTAACCGGAATTCCGGGTATTTTTTTTCGAGTTGCGAATCTTCGTAATTCAGAAAACTTTGGTCCTTGAAACGATTGTAGTAATTGTCAATTTGAGTCTGCGTCAATGGCTGGTGTGTGTGGTCTTTTTGTTTGATGAAATTGAGGAACTTATCGCCGTTAACCGGTTTGAGGTTAATGCTGAATAAGTTAGTTGTTGACTCGACTTTCGTCTGAAGAGAGTCCTTGCTGAAACCTTCCAGTGATGCTAACCATTCTGGGGTTGCCGAATTTTCGTTGAATGGATATTCCGATTTCAGTTTCCTGATGAATGCTGCTTTGGCTTTCTGGTTTCTTTCCGGCGACTTTTTCAGATTCTCAACAATTTTTGGACGCAACTCATCGAATGAGGGAACCGGTTTGATGGCAAGCCTTTTAACGATGTGCCATCCATATTGTGAACGAATGGGCTTTGAATAATCTCCGTCTTTTTTCAGTGCAAAAGCCGCTTCTGCAATTTCGGGAATCATACGCCCGGCACGAAACCACGGTAGCGCACCGCCGTTGGCACCGCTCTTTTTATCGTCGGAGTATTTTTTTGCCAGTTGGGCGAAGTCGGCTCCATTTTGCAACATTTGATAAATGCTGTCGGCTTTGGCGTGAATTTGTGCATCGACTTCAGGGCTGCTTCCCGGTCGCACAAAAAACATGATGTGGGCGGCATGCATTTCGCCTGGCGAAGGTCGTTTGTCTTCTACTTTAATCAGATGATAACCGAAACGCGTACGAACAATCGGCGAGATGTGTCCCACTGGTGTATTATAAGCTGCCTTTTCGAACGGATAAACCATCATGAATCCGCTGAAATATCCCAACTCTCCTTTGTTTGTTCTGGCTGACGGATCTTCTGAGTAGTTAAGAGCTAATTTGGCAAAATCGTCTCCATTAACGGCGCGTTGTCGTAAAGCGTTGATTTGCTTCCACGCTTTCAGAGTATCGGCCGGTGATGCATTGGGCGGAATCCTTATCAGGATATGAGACGCTTTTACCTCTGTTATCATCCGGTTGTACATCGTACGGATCAATTGCTCGTCGATGGTGGAATCGGTGAGATAAGGTGACGCTGATTCTTCCCGGTAACGGGCAAGTTCACTTTTGAATGAACTCAGCGTATCCATTCCAAGCGCTTCCGCTGCGCGAACTTTCAATTTAAAGTCGATGAAAAGCTGTAAATACTGTTGAGGTGTTTTTTGAAGCGAATCCGGCAGACTCAGGTTATTTTTCCGGTACATCCGGAGAAATTCGTCGCTGTAAATTTTATCTCCGCCAATGGTCATGATGACTTGTTTCTCTTTCGCGTTAGCCGAAATTCCGGTTAACGTCAGCAGGAGAAGAAGCAGTACACTGCAAATGGATTTGAACATGAACTTAAGGGCTATTTAGCTAAAAAATGAAATAAGTCTGTCGGTTGCTCCGGTTTTGAAATTGAAGTTAAGTGTTTATTCCCGTGAATAATTGGGGGCTTCACGGGTAATAGAAACGTCATGTGGATGACTTTCGGTAACGCCTGCGTTGGTGATTCGGGTGAATTTTGCCTCGTGCAGTTTGTGAATGTTGTGAGCACCGCAATAACCCATTCCGGCACGTAAGCCGCCAATCATCTGGAAGAGGACTTCATCCAGCGTGCCTTTATAAGGAACCCGGGCTACGATGCCTTCGGGAACCAGCTTCTTGATATCGTCTTCCACATCCTGGAAGTAGCGGTCTTTCGAGCCTTGTTGCATAGCCTCGATGGAGCCCATTCCACGATAGGATTTGAATTTCCTCCCCTGGTAAATGATGGTTTCGCCGGGCGATTCTTCCACACCGGCAAACAAGGAACCTGCCATCACACTGTGCGCCCCGGCCGCCAACGCCTTCACAATATCGCCGGAATAACGTAAACCGCCGTCAGCAATGACCGGAACGCCGCTGTTTTTAATGGCTTTGGCTACATTGTAAATGGCGGAGAGCTGGGGAATTCCGACTCCTGCTACGATACGGGTTGTGCAAATGGAACCCGGACCAATACCGACTTTAACTGCATCTGCTCCGGCAAAAACCAGTTCGGAAGCGGCTTCGGCCGTTCCAATGTTTCCAACAACGAATTCCTTTTCAGGGTACTTATTTTTTGCCTTCTTGAGCATCTCTAAAACGCCACGCGAATGACCGTGTGCCGTGTCAATGACAATCGCATCGACCTGTGCTTCTACCAGCGCATCAATCCGGTCGATGGTGTCGTGCGTTACACCGACGGCTGCAGCCACCCGCAGGCGGCCTTTCTCGTCTTTGCAGGCGCGGGGCTTGTCTTTCGCTTTGGTAATGTCTTTATATGTCACCAATCCAATAAGTTTATTGTGCTTGTCGACGACCGGCAACTTTTCAATTTTGTATTGTTGTAAGATATCGGCCGCCTTTTCCAGGTTGGTCGATACATCCGTCGTAATCAGGTTTTCCACCGTCATTACTTCTGCAATCGGACGCTGTAAATCTCTTTCGAAGCGAAGATCACGGTTGGTCACAATCCCCACTAGCAAGCCGGCTGCATCCACAACCGGAATACCACCAATCTTGAACGTTTCCATAATCGAAAGGGCATCACCTACTTTCTTCTCTTTCGAGATGGTAATCGGATCGTAGATCATCCCGTTTTCTGCCCGCTTCACAATGGTCACCTGCTTTGCCTGCGCTTCGATGCTCATGTTTTTATGAATCACCCCGATACCTCCTTCGCGAGCGATGGCCATAGCTAACTTCGCATCGGTTACCGTATCCATAGCCGCGGAAACAATTGGCGTATTCAACTGGATGTTCCGTGTAAATTTGGAGGAAATATCCACGTCTCTGGGAAGTACTTCGGAGTATGCGGGTACCAAGAGTACATCATCAAAGGTCAGGCCTTCATGAACAACTTTATCGGACAGAAACGACATGGGTAAAGCTTTTAGGTGAATGATGGGCTAAAATAAGAAAAATGTGCGAAATGTACTTCATCTGTTGCCGTGGTTTAGACGTGAAATTATCAGTGATGCGAAAGAAAATGAATCGCACTGTTTTTGATGAGGGTATTTCCTAAATTTGTGCAACTGATTATATGAGCGATTTTCATCAAATATTAAAGAAATACTGGGGGTACGACGATTTTCGTCCACTGCAGGAAGAGATCATCCGTTCGGTTGAATCCGGAAAGGATACACTGGGGTTGATGCCCACTGGCGGGGGAAAGTCCATCACGTTCCAGGTTTTCTCGATGGCCAACGAGGGGATATGCCTGGTGGTAACGCCATTGATTGCGCTCATGAAGGACCAGGTGGAAAACCTGAAAAAGCGCCGTATTAAAGCCTTGGCCGTGTATTCGGGAATGACCTCCATGGAGATTGACGTTACGCTGAAGAATGCAGTTTACGGAGATTATAAGTTTCTGTATGTTTCTCCGGAACGGCTGGCCAGCAGTTCCTTTCAGGATTACTTGCACCGGATGAAACTCAACCTGATTACGGTTGACGAAGCGCATTGTATTTCGCAGTGGGGATATGATTTCCGTCCTTCGTACCTGAATATTGCTTCTTTGCGTGAGCATTTCCCCGATGTTCCGGTTTTAGCGCTTACAGCAACAGCTACTCCAGATGTGGTCGACGATATTCAGGACAAACTGAAGTTTGCCGAGAAGAATGTCCTGCAAAAAAGCTTCTACCGTGAAAATCTGGTGTACATGGTCCGGCAGAAGGAAGATAAGCTGGGCTACCTGGTCGAAACGGTGAAAAAGGCGAAAGGCAGCGGTGTAATATATGTCCGCAGTCGAAAGAAAACGCGGGAGATTACCGAATTGCTAAGACGGGAGCGTGTTTCTGCCGATTTTTACCATGCCGGGCTGGCACCGGAAATCCGGGCCACGAAGCAGGATGAGTGGATGAATGGTAAATCGAGGGTGATTGTGGCGACTAATGCGTTTGGCATGGGAATCGACAAGCCGGATGTTCGTTTTGTGATTCACGTCGATTTGCCCGATTCACTGGAGGCTTACTTTCAGGAAGCTGGCCGGGCTGGTCGTGACGGGAAAAAAGCCGCAGCTGTTCTGCTGTTCAATGCCACCGATAAACGACGACTGCACAAACAGGTGACAGATAGTTTTCCACAAATGGATATGATTCGCCGGGTTTACCAGGCGTTAGGGAACTATTTCAGCGTGGCTGTCGGAACGGCCAAAGGACGGGTTCTCGATTTTAACCTGGCCGATTTTTCGCGCAATTTCAATTTTCAGCCGCTGGCTGTTTTTCATTGCCTGAAAATATTGCAACGCGAAGGCTACCTCGAATTCACCGATGAACTGGAACATTCGTCACGCATTTTTTTCCGGGTGAACCGCGATGAGCTATATAAATTCCAGGTAGCCAATGCCTCTTTCGATGCATTCATCAAGCTAATACTTCGTTCGTATACCGGCGTTTTTAGCGAATTCACGGTAGTAAATGAACGGATTTTAGCACAACGGGCCAAAACCACCGTTGATGTGGTGAAGGAATACCTGACCCGGTTGAATGCATTGAATGTGATCCGCTACATTCCCAGACGGAAGAGTGCACTGATTATTTTTACCAAGGAGCGGATTGACGAAAAACGGATCAAAATCAGTCCGGAGAATTACGCCATTCGTAAGCAACGGTTCCTCGACAGGGTAGATGCCGTTATTCGCTATGCTGCCCGGGAGGAGCAATGCCGGAGTGTGGTTCTGCTCGATTATTTTGGGCAGACCGATGGTCAACCTTGTGGTGAGTGTGATGTCTGCCGGCAGGAGCATCAGGCCGGTGTTACCCGTTCGGAGTTTGAGCAGATTTCCCGGAAGGTGAATGATTTGTTACTGGAGAAGCCATTGCCGATTCAGGATTTGGTGCAAGAATTAGATGGGAAGGAAAAGCAGGTGCTGGGTGTAACCCGCTGGATGCTGGATAATGGCGATATAATAAATGGTTCGGATGGGCGTTTACATAGTAGAGAATCCTGACAAAAGCTAAACGCGCGCTCCTGAGTTCTCTCGCTTTTTTATATTACCTTTGTGCCTGATTTAGAAAAATAATCTGTCATCGGTTAATGGAAGAAGATACTTCACATATTGTCTATTCAGTAAACGTTATCGAGTTTGTGACTGTAGCCAACGAGTACTGTGCTACACTGGAGATTATAGATGAACTCAACCGGAAGGATTTTGTGCACAAAATGCAGAAGATTTTTCCATTGTTGTATCTGAAAGCGTCGCTGCTTCCGGAAGTGGAAGATATGCTGGAGGATGAGCCGGAGAAGTTTGTTTCGGAGGAAGATTATAATTATCTGCATCGCAAACTGCAAGCCAAACTGGGGGAGCACGATGCTTACCTGGAAGTTTTCGATCCGGCGATGCAATACAGCGAAGATCCTGTTGAAGGAAGTCTGGCGGAGAATATGGCCGATATTTACCAGGATTTGAAGGATTTCATTCTGTCGTATCGCATTGGTACTGTCGAGGTCATGAATGATGCTTTGTTGGAGTGTCGGAGTAACTTTGCCGATTATTGGGGACAACGATTGGTAAACGGTCTTCGGGCATTGCACAATTTGACTTTTGGCGATGTGGATTTGTCGGAAGATGCGAAGACGAAAGATTCCGTGCAGACTAAAGAAGAGGAACAAATTGATAGTCCCGACTGGATTTTGAAACAACAATTCAAGAATTTCAGAGGGGAATAGGAAGATTTTATTGTTATGAAGGAGGAAACAACTGTTTTACATAAGTGTATTTCGAAAGATGAACTGAACGAATTGCCATTGAATCATTTCGAGGGTGATATTCAGCTTGTCGAGACACTGGAACAGGTAGACGAAGCGGTTCGCTATCTGGAACGGCAGTTAATTCTTGGTTTCGATACCGAAACGCGTCCTTCTTTCAAAAAAGGGCAAACCAATCCGGTTGCTCTTCTTCAGCTTTCTACTGCCAATAGAGCATTTTTGTTCCGAATCAATAAAATCGGTTTGCCGGAAAGTCTGCTTCGTATTTTGGCTGATCCGAAAATTGTGAAAAGTGGCGCAGCAATTCGCGATGACATTAAGATTTTGAAGAATGTCAATCATTTCCGTCCGGGAGGATTTGTCGAATTGCAGGAATATGTGAAGGATTTCGGAATCGAAAATTTCAGCCTGAAGAAACTGGCCGGAATTGTGCTGGGATTCCGTATTTCCAAATCTCAACGCCTGACTAACTGGGAAGCCCCGGTTTTAACTCCCCCGCAGCAAATTTATGCAGCTACGGATGCCTGGGTTTCGTACGAAATATATGTTCGGCTGCTCGAAATGGAAGGTCAGATGGCAATTTGATCCCGACAGGACGATACCTTATTCATTCCCGGTATCGTTAATTAATAATCAAACAAATAGATGCAAGGTTTTTCAAAAGTCATTCTGAAAAAAGGGAAGGATGAATCACTGCTGAGGTTTCATCCCTGGATTTTTTCGGGTGCTATTCAAAAAATAAAAGGTCCGGTAGAGGAAGGCGATGTGGTGGCTGTTTACAATCACGAACGCCGTTTTCTGGGATTTGGACATTACCAGATTGGTTCCATCATGGTGCGGGTTTTCTCTTTTGAGGAAGAAGTTCCCGATTTGGCTTTCTGGACAGAGAAAATTGCGTCGGCCTGGAAGCTGCGACAAGATATTGGGCTGGCTGAACGGCAAGATACCAATGTATTCAGGCTAATTCACGGCGAAGGTGATGGTATGCCGGGACTCATTGTCGATTATTACAATGGAACCGTTGTTTACCAGGCTCATTCGGTGGGAATGTGGCTCAATCGGTCATTGATTGCGGAAGCCATCCGGAATGTTCTGGGAGAGAGGGTTTCGACGATTTACGATAAAAGCGCGAAAACGCTTCCGTTTAAAGCGGATGTGGAACCGGAAGATGGTTATCTGTGGGGCGAATCCACCACGCATGAAGTGATGGAGTATGGGAATAAGTTTGAAGTGGACTGGGAAACCGGACAGAAGACCGGATTCTTCGTCGATCAGCGGGAAAATCGCAAACTGCTGGCCGATTATGCGAAAGACCGCGATGTGTTGAATATGTTTTGTTATTCCGGCGGTTTCTCGTTTTATGCCATGAATGGAGGAGCACGCATGGTTCATTCAGTCGATGCTTCGGCGAAAGCGATTGAACTGACGAATCGGAATGTGGAATTGAACTTTCCGGGCGATCAACGCCATGAGGCCTTTACCGCTGATGCGTTTGATTTTATGCGCGAAATAAAGGACAAATACGATTTGATTGTCCTTGATCCACCGGCTTTTGCCAAACATCAGCGTGTGGTGCGACAAGCTTTGCAGGGATACAAAAAACTTAATGCGCGGGCTTTTTCACAGATTCGTCCCGGCGGAATAGTATTCACTTTTTCCTGTTCACAGGCAGTTAGCAAAGATCAATTCCGGCAGGCTGTTTTTTCAGGTGCTGCCATTGCTCAGCGGAAGGTCCGCATCCTGCACCAACTGACACAACCGGCTGATCATCCCATCGATATTTATCATCCGGAAGGAGAATATTTGAAAGGATTAGTGCTTTATGTCGAATAGTTTATAGCTTAGCAGGAAAATGAAAACATCCGGTAAGAAGGGCCGGGAGAAGATGCCAAACTCAGTTTATAGAAGTAAAAACAGTAAACCAAATAACATTGAAATTCACCGAATTTGATTTTGAACCGGAAGTAATGGATGGACTCGAATCCATGGGATTTGAGGAATGCACGCCCGTGCAGGAGTTAGCCATGCCGGTTATTTTTCAGGAAGAAGACCTGATAGCCTGTGCCCAGACGGGTACCGGAAAAACAGCTGCCTATCTGCTTCCGGTGCTCAACCGCGTTGCACGCGGAGGTAGTAAAGGAATCGATACACTTATTATTGCCCCAACACGGGAGCTGGTATTGCAAATCGATCAGCAGATCGAAGGTTTTTCTTATTTCTGCCCTGTTTCGTCTATTGCCGTCTACGGTGGCGGCGAGGCCAATGCTTTTGAGCGGCAGCGGGTGGCACTGCGGAAAGGTGCTGACATTATTGTGGCTACACCGGGCCGATTGCTGGCGCACATGAATTTGCGTTACGGCGATTTCTCCACGGTTCGTCACCTCATTTTAGATGAGGCCGACCGGATGCTGGATATGGGCTTTTTTGAAGACATTATGCGCATTGTACGTGAATTGCCGGTCGAACGGCAAACGCTGCTTTTTTCGGCTACTATGCCGCCCAAAATCCGCAAACTGGCCAACAGCATACTAAGAGAGCCTCATGAGGTAAATATTGCTATTTCCAAGCCGGCTGAAAATATTCTGCAGGTGGCGTACATGACTTACGAAAATCAGAAGTTACCGTTGGTAAGTGATCTGTTAAAGGATAAGGATGATTTCGAGAGTATCCTCATTTTTACTTCCCGTAAGGCCAATGTAACACAGATTGTCCGGGAGCTGAAAAAGATGAAATTCCGTGCCGATGGTATCAGTTCTGATTTGGAGCAGGGCGAGCGGGAGGAAGTTCTGCGCAACTTCCGTAACAGGAAGACGCAGATAATGGTCGCTACCGATATTTTATCACGCGGTATTGATATCGAAGGCATTGACTTAGTGCTGAACTTTGATGTGCCTAACGATGCGGAAGATTATGTGCACCGGATTGGTCGTACGGCACGGGCTCAACGTTCCGGTGTTGCCATCACCTTCATTACCGAGAAGGATCAGCACGATTTCAAGAAGATTGAAGATCTGATTGAGCGGGAAGTGACCAAAATTCCAGTGCCTCCCGAATTGGGCGAATCGCCGGTTTATAACCCGAAAGAGTTCAGAGGCAGAGGCCGGGGGAACGGAAAACCCTTTCGCAAAGGCGGAAAAGGTGGCGGAAATCGTTCCGGTGGCAAAGGACGCAAACCAGGCAATTCATCCCAAAAGAAATAGCTTACTTGTTTTCCGGTAACTCCGGAAATTGAAAGCTGACATATCCGCGGGCTGGCCAGATTTCAAGAATATTACTTAGCTCCAATGAGTAAGGCTCGAATTCCGGATTATCGGAATGGAATTCGAGCAGATGCTCTTTATCCCCTTTATAAAGTCTTTTGAATACAATGCCGTCGTCACGGGTAGCTACCACATAAAGTGCTCCCGGACGAATGAGCGTCCAATCCTGCAAATATTCACAAATGATGTATGATCCGGGTAGTACCGGAAGCATACTTTCTCCTTCAATCTGGAAAACCCGGTAGGTACGCTCAGCCGATAGTTCGGGAAACGGCATGGCAAAGTGTGAAAGTCCGGCGATAAATGTCGTGTCGGAATGACCGCGAACGTAACCGGCAACTGCTTTGACGGGAACCAGCGAAACCTTCTCACGTTGATTTTCTTCATTCACCATAATGGGCAGAACCCTTATTCTTGAGCCGTTCAGATTTTCGGGAATGCTTCCCGCCTGACTTTCCAAATCGGTATCTAATAACTCATCCAGCGAATAATTGAAGACTTCAGCCAGCTTTCGCAGATTGTTGACGCGGGGTAGGGAAGTCCCTTTCTCAATGGCTCGGATGGTGGAAACGCTGAGTTCTGCCTTTGCCGCCAGCTGGCGTTGCGACATGGTTCTTCTTCCCCTGAGGTATTTAATATTGTTGGCTAAATGGTGCATCGTTTTCAGAATTTAAAAGGCTGACAAAAGTAGTGCTTGCTGTTTGCAATGCCAATAAAAATGCCGGTTTTAAAAGTCTGAGATAACAGGGGAAGCTACATTTCGGATTTCCCTGTTACATTTGTACGAAGGAAATCCTGTTATGGAACCGGTCAGGAAAATTATCCATATCGACATGGACGCATTCTATGCATCAGTAGAGCAACGCGATAATCCCGAATTGCGGGGGAAACCTGTGGCTGTGGGTGGAAGCCGGCAGCGTGGTGTAGTGGCTGCTGCCAGTTACGAAGCGCGTAAGTTTGGTGTCCGGTCGGCCATGCCCTCTGTTACCGCCTCCCGAAAATGTCCCGGGCTTATCTTCATCAAACCGCGATTTGACGCATATCGCCAGGTATCAGAACAAATTCAGTCCATTTTTCACGAATATACCGATCTGGTCGAGCCGCTTTCGCTCGACGAGGCTTTCCTGGATGTTACTTTTCATAAAAAGGGAAAACCATCGGCAACCCTAATTGCCCGCGAAATCAAGCAACGGATAAAGGACGAAGTTAACCTGACCGCATCAGCGGGGGTTTCCTGTAACAAGTTTTTGGCGAAAATTGCGTCTGACTACCGTAAACCGGATGGCATCTTTGTCATTCCGCCGGAAGAGGCCGAAGCATTTGTAGAGAAACTGGAGATTGATAAATTTTTTGGCGTAGGTAAAGTAACGGCTAGCCGTTTTCATGAAATGGGTATTCATTTTGGGCGTGACCTGAAAAAACTGGAACGCACTGAGCTCATTCGTTCTTTTGGTAAGGCCGGAAGTTATTACTACGATATCGCCCGTGGCATTGATAACCGGCCGGTAAATCCAAACCGGGAGCGGAAATCGATTGGTGGGGAGCGTACATTTTCTCAGGATCTTTATGATGCGCAGGAGTTGAAGCACGAATTGGAAATCATTGCCGAAATTGTCTGGAACCGGGTGAAGAAAAAGCAGGCCATGGGAAAGACGATAACACTCAAGGTGAAATATGCCGATTTCGAACAGATTACCCGAAGTCATACATTTAGTGGAAATGTTATTGGAATGGAACAACTTTACCGTACCGGCGTTGATCTGTTGCCGTATTACGAAGCAGCTCAGAAAGGTGTGCGCCTCCTGGGATTAACGCTATCCAATCTGACCCTTCCGGGAGAAGGAACTCCGGTTCAATTGACGCTGGAATTTTAATACGAACAGAAAATAATCGGGAAGAAGAATATAACAATGGCAGCCCATATCAGGTAAACCGGAATATAGGCTGTAATGGCTTTCTCAACAATCCGGGTTTCCCTATCCTGAAATATTACTTGTCCCAACCGTCGCCCGATAAATATCAGATGAACGAAAAGCAGCAAATTGATAGCGATAACCGAAAAACGGTTGGGCGTAATACCAAATTCACCAATGCGGTATGTAATGGCGGCTAGTGCCAGCAGATTGGCAAGGCCGGCCATAATGGTTAGCCCGAACAACATGAACAGATTAAAACGACTTGGTTGCTGTTTCGTTTCGGATAGCGAGAAAGCGATGATGGCCGCAACAGCCAGCAGCATCAGATTAAAAAGCAGCAGAAATTCCCGGTCGCTGAATAGATTTGTTCCTGCCCAGGGAATCGCAATGAGATAGGCGAGCAGCGACAGAAAAACCAGCGGCGTGAAAATCCGGGCAATGATTGGGGCCAGTCGATTCGTGATGTTCGGATAGTGCCGGATGACCCACAAACTGACAAGCGGAGCAGAAACAAGGCCAGCCGGAACAATATTTTGCAGGTAAAACTTTTCGATATCGAGGTGGATGACGTTGAAGAGGCCCATGGTTAAACCGGTCATGATGCCACCTGCAATCAGAATTAATCCGGTGAGAATAATGATATCTCCGTTGGCCCGGATAAAATCAGCGCGACGCGAATAATCCCTCCGGTAGAAATTGATGTAAACCCAGCCAAAAATTCCCCAAAGAAGTACCGGAAAATGGATGTAGGTTAAATTTCTGATGTCTGTACTGAAATTGCCCGGAAAAAGATTAATGTAAATGACCGGCACAATCAACAAAGCAGCAACCTGTCCAAACCGACTCTTGCTCCATATTTTTCGGTCGAAAAAAATGTAGATGGTCATGGCGGCGAAAACAATAAACGCTGCGTTGGCGGAATAGTAGTCTTCTGTTTTCCGTCCGGCGATGTCGGGAAGTTTTATCAGAAAAATGGCGAAAACAGAGCAAAGAATTAATAGCCAAATGCTTTTTCGGTTCTGTTCGCGCTCAGCTGGTGTTTCCGTCTTTTTGAAATCCAAACGGACCATCCAAAATTTAGTACCCGGCTTTTCTGCAATGTAGGGGTAAAGCTCCCGGAAGGCCTGCTCGAACCGTTTGGGCTCGGTCTGATAAAGTTCTTCCAACTTTTCGGGATTATTCAGGTTGTTATAAATCGATGTCTTCACAGGAACGGTGTTTATTGTTCAGTACGGCATTGTCAGACAACCTGGTTTGGAAAATAGATTGGTGCCTGCTAAGTAAAATTACACGATTCGTCACTGCAAATCAATCAAAGCACAAAAAATAAAGATATAAATATCCTGTTTTCAGACTACTCGGTAATTTCGATATGGTTTCCATCGGGGTCTAGAATGACACTTTCGTAGTATCCGTCACCGGTTACCCGCGGCTCGCCGGCAATCACGTAACCATCGCGGCGCAGTCTTTCGGTGAGTTGATCGACGGTTGCCCGGTTGCCTACCGAAAAAGCCAGATGCGTAATTCCGGTCAGGTCGGTACTGCCGGAGGATTGACTCATTCCCGGGCGGTACATTAGTTCCATTCGCGGACCTTCGTCATACGAAAGAAAATACGAGGTAAACTGTTTGGCCGAATTGTGGTATTGTTTTCCGGCTTTTGCCGAGAAATATTTTTCATAGAACGCTTTCATCTCCTCCAGATGGAGCGTCCAGATGGCAATGTGTTCAATCTTCATCTATTTTTCAATTACGAAAACAGTGGGAAAATAATTTTGGGAATGAAGATGATCAATCCGGCGACAAAGGCCGTAATGGCCGCCAACGTAACCGCTGCCGCCGACATATCTTTGATGTCTTTTATCCGCGCATGATATTCCGGCGATACGAAATCGCAAAGACGTTCCATTACGCTGTTAAATGCTTCGGCCGAAAAAACCAGTCCGCTCACAATGACGATGATGAGCCATTCGGTGGTAGAAAGGCCAACCCACCAACCGGCTAACATGACCAAAACGAAGGCAAACAGATGTATCCGGAAATGAACTTCGTTCGCTGCAAGGAGACGTAATCCCCGCCCGGCATGGCCAAAGGCCCGTTTTCTCCGGACAAAAAAGTTATCGTTCGACTTTTCCATTTACAACTAGCGGCGGGCTATATCGGTCATGTACTGGTTCACTACTTCGCGGGCTTTTTCCTCATATTCGCTGGAAACCACCAACCGGATCGAACTTGTCCCTCCGGGGCTCGTGTACCAGGGCACTAAGTTTCCCTGTATTTCATCCTGAACAAATACCTCGATCTCCGCATTTTCCAGCAGACTTTTCACCAGACCGGCTTCCCAACTGGTTCCGGCAAATATTTCAACGGCTTTTATATCATTCATGGTTATTGTTTCTATGATTTGCCATTAAAGTTAGCAGATAATTCATAAAACTCAATTTCTGTGAAGAGAAATGATGAGCCGGCATTTCCCTGATGACAAGGTTCTTTGTTAATAAAATATAAAATAGAGGATAATCTGTAGAATATATAAATCATATCACGGATTGTGTAACAGCTAAACCATTGGGTGGCCTTAACTTTGAGGATAAAGTGAAAGGAGGCTACGATGAAATTGATACTCCATCAAGAACAAAACGGTTGGCATTGGTAACTATGCTTCACCGGTAGGTAAATCACTGAAAAGTTGAATCACTAAAATCAGAAGCCATGTTTCTAAAAATATTTCTCATATCAATTGTACTGGTCGCCATCGTGATGCTGGCGTTGGGAGTGAAAATGCTTTTCGATCCGAAAGCAACATTTGAGGCTCATTCCTGCTCAATGGATCCCAACGACAGTTCGGAAGGATGCGCCGCCTGTCAGGTGAAAGAAATTACCGATTGCGAAAACAATGAACCCAAACAAATCGTATCGAAATAAAGAATTACTGCTGTATCGTTGAATCGCTAAATTGAACGGAGGGAGCCTGGAGCGATTTTTTGTTTTCGTCAGGTCAAAACGTATTCTTTTAGAGATACGATGGGAGATTTAACAGAAAGAGCGTTTCCATTTGCAAAATATTTCCGTTCATAAAAAGTCGCAAAGTTGAAACTTCATTTTGTTAACTTTGTTTACCGTGGTATAATCACAATCACTGATGCAGATAAATTTGAAGAGTGCTCGCTGGCGGCGCGAATTACCGCAAATGACCATCACTTTAATACGCGAAAACCGCCGTATTGTCTTTCAGGCCATTTTGGCTTTTCTGTTTATTGGCCTGGCCATTTACTTTGTGAAGCATGAGCGGTCGGAATTGGTTCAGATTCGTGAAACATTGGAAAACGCCTCCCGGCTAAAGGTGCTGGCGGGTGTTGTCCTGGCTGCCATCTATATAGTGGTACAAGGACTCATGTACTTCTTTAGCTTTCGAAGTGTAAACCAACGCATCACCTTGCGTAGCGCCATGATTTTATTCCTGAAACGCAATTTCGTGAGCGTCTTTTTGCCGGCAGGCGGAATTTCCTCGCTGGCTTTCTTCACCCGCGACATCGAAGAGCAGCAGGTAACCAAATCGCAGATTCACTTTGCCTCTTCCATTTATGCTTTCGTGGGAATTCTGTCGGTGGTAATCGTGGCGGTTCCGGCTATTCTCATTTCAGCCGTTCAACATACCGTCTCATCCGACGAGGTGTACGCCCTGGGTGGTTCCATCTTATTGATTCTTTTATTTGTCTGGGCTTTCCGCTCCATTGTCAGGAGAGGGAAACTGTATCAGTGGATTGTCAAACTGAGTCCGTCATTCGAGGCTCAGATCAACGAAATACTGGCAGTGGCCGTTAACCGGAAAGGCTTTCTGGCCACAGTTATCGTCTCGGTAGTCATCGAATTTATCGGTATTGCTCATCTGCTTATCGCGATGTGGGCGCTGGGATTGCCCATTTCGATAGAAGCTGCGGTGATGGGCTACATCATATCGGTGCTGTTTCTCATTGCCTCGCCGTTTTTACGCGGCTTGGGGGCCATTGAGCTTTCGCTGAGTTTCATCCTCGTGCGCTATGGCTATTCACTGACCGATGCTGTTGCGGCCACTTTCCTGTACCGCTTTTTCGAGTTCTGGCTGATGTTGCTGGCCGGGGCGTTCAGTTTTCTCTTTGTCAGGAATAACCTGATATTGCGTGTGCTGCCGGTATTTCTGACGTTTGCTGTCGGAATTGTCAACATTGTTTCAGCTTTGACGCCGGCCATTCATAGCCGGGTGTTGTTACTGCGCGATTTTCTGCCGTTGTCGGCTATTCATATTTCCAACGATGCGGTTTTTGCCGTGGGTTTGATGCTGCTGGTGGTTTCCGCTTTCCTGTTAAAGGGCTCGAAAACGGCCTGGTATATGGCTATGGGGCTGGTCGTGGTTTCCATCCTGGGAAACCTGTTCAAAGCCATCGATTACGAAGAGGCAACGCTTTCTGTCTTTTTGTTGATTGCCCTGGTGATTACCCGCAAACAGTACTATGTCCAGAACAGCGCCCGGTTGGGCCGAATTGGGTTGGCGGCTTCGCTTTTGACCATGCTGGCAGTGATTATTTACGGAGTAGTGGGCTTCTATTTCCTCGACAAAACCCGGTTTAATATCGACTTCAGTTTCTCGCAGTCGGTAAGATATACCATCGAAAACTTTTTTCTATATCGCAGCGATATTCTGCATCCGACCGATGCTTATGCAAGAGCTTTTCTGCGTTCCATCAATATTTCCGGTTTTCTGTCCATGGCCTTTCTAATCTATTCCCTCATCCGTCCTTACGTGATAGAGGTGGAAATTGATGAATCGGAGATGGAGAAAGCGAAAAAGCTGGTACAGAAATATGGCCGGTCGCCGCTTGATTATTTCAAGACCTACGCCGACAAACTTTTGTTCTTCCCGGAAGGGGCTGATGGATTTGTGTCCTATCGGGTGGCCGGCAATTATGCCATGGTGCTGGAAAATCCGGTTTGTGCCAACGATGAGGATATGGCGGTTATCATCCTGGCGTTCGAACGGTTTTGTAAAGGCAACGGAATGAAGAGCCTTTATTACCGGGTGCCGGAAGAGAGTTTGCCGGTGTACGAATCGCTCGAACTGAAATCGCTGAATTTTGGGCAGGAGGCCATCCTGGAGATGGAGACCTTTAATACCGATGGAAAGGAGAAAAAGTCGCTTCGGAACTCGAATAACAAACTGCGCGATGCCGGGTATACGTTCAAAGTGCATCGTCCTCCGGTGATGGACGGTACATTGCAGAAAATTCATGCCGTGTCGAACGATTGGCTTGACGACAGGGGTTATGGCGAAATGGTTTTCTCGCAGGGCTTTTTCGATTTTGATGAATTGAAACAGCAGACCATTCTGACCATCGAAAGCCCGGAGGAAAAAGTGATTGCTTTTGCCAACATCATGCCCGATTATGCGGAAGGTGAGGCCACCTACGATTTAATTCGGAAGACCAAGGACGCGCCCAACGGCACCATCGAGTTCCTGATGGTGGAAATGTTCTTCTTCCTGAAAAAGGAGGGATTTAAGGCCGTAAATATGGGATTTGCCCCAATGGCCGGCATCGATGCCGGGCGTAATTTCCCCGAGAAGTCTATCCGCTTTGCGTACGAAAAACTTCGCTCGTTTGCCCACTACAAGGGCTTGAAAAGCTTTAAGGATAAGTTTTCGCCCCGCTGGGTTAACAAGTACATCATCTACAACAACGATTACGATCTGTTTAGCTTGCCGGGCGTTTTACGAAAGGTCATCAAGCCTTAAGAAACTGTTTAAAATGATTCAGGGTGTTATTCCGAAGTGAAAAAGCTCCGGTTTTCTTCATTTTTGGCTCCCGTTTTGGTCGGAGCAAAACAAAAAATGGAGAAAACTGAGTCATCACAACTTTTCTTCAGAGAGATTTAAACGGTTTCCAAGTTTAGGCCAGCTTATCTATCTTTCCAGCCAGTTCGTGGTCTTTTAAGGTAACATGTCCTTCGCTGTGTGTGGTGAGCATGATCTTGACCTTCTTGTAACTGTGAATCAAAATATCGGGATGGTGTTGCATTGCTTCGGCCGGTTCTTTCACGCGGTTCACAAAATCGATGGCTTCCACAAAATTGGTGAAAGTAAATTCTTTCTCCAGTTGATTGTTTATCTCTTCCCAGTTCATACGGCTTTTTATTTTCTCAACGAATCAGGTTGCCCGATTGTTTCCTGATGTTCCGGTGTACCCCGTTTCTACCATCATATTGTCCTTCACGCGACTTTTGCAGATCATGATATTCATTGCGAAGGGACCGTTTAATTCAGCCCAATGGCACCGCCTTGGGATATTAGCCCACGAAATGACCGTCGCCCAGTAAGGGCAGGTTAACATGAAATTTATCTCTTTTGAAATGCTCCGCACCATGGCGGTCGAAACAATATCCTCTTTTCAATCATTACTGTCACGCGACCGCGCCTCTATATTGCATCACGTTTTCCCGGGGCGTTGCCACCGGGCTGAAGTAACCTGGCCTTTCAGGCCGTACAAAAAGTACATCAAACATTTTCAAAACTATCAAATTGAAAGTCTCCACCAGAATTTCACCCCTAAATCCCCTAAAGGGGACTTTAAGCCGCCCCTTTAGGGGAGGTTTGGAGGGGTAAAACAGAACGCCGCTTACAATTTGTAAGTTTTAAATTTTGCAGTGAAACTTTTCGGACACCCTCATCCTTCGCGACCCGCATCAGCTCCAAACCAAACTCCTGTCGGGGTATCCAACCACCGACAGGGTAGAATAAAAAAAGCCGCCGGACATTTGCCCGGCGACTGAACCAAAAATGTAACTACAAGTATGAGTAACAAAAATGATAACCAATAAAACAATTATTCTTCTTCCGCCGACGACTTCCGGGTGCTGTTGGCCCGGGCGGTGGTCATGGTATTTGCTGTTAACTCGTTTACTTGCTTAATGAGGGTGGCCAGTTCGTCCGATTTGTTGAACTGTTGCTGCACTTCCATCCACGACAAGTTCATTTCGATTTGTTGTTGCAGATCCTTCCGCAATCGGTACGCCGAAGTGGTATCATCGGCGGCCTCCGCGGTCAGTTTCTGCTGGAACATTGCCTCAAAAGCATCGGCTGCCGTCATCATACGCTCCAGCCAGGCCGTTGCCTGAACCGTGTTCAGCAGAGCGGCGTTTTCGTCCGTCTGCAGTTCGGCAATCAGGTTTCCCATCCGCGACGATTCGTTCTGGTATCCTAAACTGTGCATCGACCAGCCCAGCCGTTTGAAAATGCTCAGTAGGGTATCGGCGGCAGCAGTATACCCCTCCAAACTGGCATACGAGCAGGCCACCAGGTAATGGCGCAACGCCAGGTAGGCGCGGTCGCGCACCTCGTCGGCTGCAGCTAACTTCGCGGTATATTCACTCTTTCGCTCCTTACGGAGAACTAATTCATACCGTTGAAAGATACTATCCAGCGGACTAATAATGAGTGATAAATTCAATGTTTCAGAAGTGGCATTTTTCTGCAAGGCTAAAAAGCGATCGGTAAATGTATAAACATCATCCTGGGTGAGTTGATAAAATGCTGGTCTTTCCATAAGTATTGATTTTATTAGTGGTTTGTTAATTAGTCTTCATTTGGTATGGCGGTAACAGCTATCAGCTTCCGGTGTACCCTGCCAGACCGCTTTGAACTGCATGGCGCTACCCAGACGCCCCGTGTGATTCAAATGAATTCCCTGGCTGAGGCCAGACGCTTTGTTTAATCCAGATAAACAACCTGGCTGGAGCCAGCTACATCGCGTGACGCAAATGAACAGCCTGGCCCGCGCCAGATAGTCCGAAAATCTTAAACGAAGAGGCTGGCCGGCGACAGGTACTCCGATTAATTTTGATGAACAGGCTGGCTCGCGCCAGACACACCAAAAAATTCGGACGGACAGGCTAGCTGGAGCCAGATGCTCCGTTTAACGCAGACGAATAGCCTGGCTGAAGCCAGATTCCTCAGTTAATGTGCTAACATGCCATCGGCAGCCACAGCGAATTGTTCTGCAGTGTGTGAGTATAACAAGCTGATTTGGTCAATGAACGCGGTGACGGTTTCTCCATCTCTCGTTTCATTCCCCACTAAATTTTTGCTGATAAATCTGTCTGCCTAAAACCGTGAATTGAATATAATTTGAAAATTTTAGCCTACCCAATTTTTTTGACGAACGGCCCGATCTTTTTGATGAACGGTCGATTTTTTATGGTGAACGTATCGATCTGGTATGCGAACGGAAATTTTGGAGTTCCAAAAACAGGACTCACTGAAGAAGTTGAAAATGAATTCCGGGGAGTTTTTTTACCTTGAGAGACCAAATGAACCAACAACACGTGAATCGAACGAGTAGCCGTTGTCAACCTGAACCGGAAATATGAAATACAAAAGGTACACATAACACTCCCGTACGGGAAATATATGGTAGTTTTAGTAGACATATAAACTAGTTGCCAATAATTTAAAAACAGACTTCCAATGATAAGAAACTTCCTAAATATGACAGAGAAAATGAAAGATAGACCAATTTATCGGGTATTCTCTGTCAACAGACTTCACGAAATATTTGATGAAAAGAAACTGACTCTTGTTCGCCCTAAATTATGGGATGACCCATTTGAAAACTTCATAATGAATTCAACCGGGGAGTTGAAAGACGGGCGATACTTTACAATAGATTTTAGAAATAATTTTTATGCCCAATGTTGGACTTACACACGAGAAAGTGATGCGATTTGGCGGATTTATTCTCCAAATAAGGACGGAGTTAGAGTAACGACAACACCTCGAAAACTATTAAAAGCATTATATGACCAACAAGACAAATTTCGAGATTTACATTGTTTTGTAGGAAAAGTACAATATTATACAACAAAAGGATTAAAAAATTTATTGACAGATTCAAATACAATGAGTTCTTGGTTATTAGATTCCACTGGAGCTGGTCATGCACAAACTCTTCTATTTAAAAGGACTCCTTTTAAACATGAAAACGAAGTAAGACTGATTTATAATTCAAATGGGAAAACAAATGGTGACTTATATAAATTTGATATTGACCCGTATGACTTATTTGATGACATCGTATTTGACCCAAGGATGAAATATGATAATTTCAAACAGGAGAAAGAGAAACTAAAGCTTGTGGGATTCAAAAAAAGGATTGTAAAGTCAAATCTATATAAAACACCAAGTTTGACTTTTAAAATTGACAAATAAAAACTATTGGCAACATTGCATATAAAATATTTGGCAGTCAGTGGGATATTGAGCGTTTCAGCTCGTATCAAACGTACTTGTAACTTGACAGGAATGTGCTTCGAAATGCCAAACGTTTCATATACCAATCCGTTAGCGGTAGGTGAAAAAAAATATAAATATGAATTCAATTTTTATTAAATATTTCAGACCAAAGAAATTTGAATATTATCGTGACAAAACGATCTATGATCTGATAGGAATTAAAATTTATAAAAAGTATTTGCCAACAACAGGAGATATAGTAAGGCGTAAGAGAAAAATCAAACAGATTAACCTGGAAGACTCCAACAGGTATGAAGAATTATATCGCTATGAACGAAAAACAAGAAATTACGAGTGGAGACATATTATTGGGGCCTTTTTATTTATTGCATTTAGGTTTTTATTTGATAGTAATTTAAGGTTGACTGTAATGGACGTGACTTTTTTACCAGCTATGAACCTATATATTAATATATATCCTATTTTTCTTCAACGTTATAATAGAATACGAATATTAAATATTTTGAAAAAAAGCAAACATCCATCTCCTTACGATTCTATCTAATTCAATGAGAATAATAAAACACCAACCGCTAACAATGTATAAAAATAATAGCCGAGACAGTAGTAAATTCAAGGGTTTTAGCCCGCTTCAATTTTCTTGTAACTTGACAGGAAAGTGCCACGCAGTCGGCTACAATTCTTATACTAAACGTTGTGTATAATACTAAACAGACAAATCTAAAACTATGAACAATTCAAATTACAAAGGGAAAAATGCGATAGTAACGGGAGGTGGAGATGGACTGGGTCGAGAAATCTGTATTGCTTTAGCCAAATACGGAGCTACAGTTATTTGTACAGACAAAGATTTTAATTTAGCAAAAAATACTACAACATTCATTAAATCCCAAATTAAGGAAAGTGATTCTATAGCCTTTCAAATGGATGTTACGGATGAACAGCAAGTGTCAGAAGTTATTGACAGCATCAATTCAAATTATGGAAAAATTGATTACTTCTTTAATAATGCGGGCATTACAATTGGTGGAGAAATAAGAGACTTAAAAATACGTCATTGGAAAAAAGTAATTGATGTGAACCTTTTGGGTATTATAAATTGCTCTTCGAAAGTATTTAAAATTATGAGTGCTTATAAACAGGGACACATTATTAATATAACTTCTATTTCTGGACTGCTGGAATATACTGCTCTAAGCACTCCTTACGCAGTTTCAAAACACGGTGCTGTTACCTTTTCTAAAGCACTAGCTTTAGAAGCTATGGATTTTAATGTAAAGGTTACCACTGTTTGCCCTGGAGCAATTAAGACAAACATCGCCGACAAAATGGAGCATATTAATTCAAACGAAAATGCAAAGAAGCGTGCGATTGAATTTATCGATAAAGGAATATCACCCGATTTGGCTGCAGAAAAAGTCTTAAAAGATGTTTTGAAGAATAAAGAAATCATCATATTTCCAACAGCGTTTAAGAACTACTATTTTGCAACGAAAATTTTTCGTTTTCTGGAAAAGAGTATGGCATTAAAGCTGATTAGAGAGTTTAGAAAAAATGACAGATTAGAATAAGTACTATACACAACAAATTGTAAATTGCATTGCGGGGTTCGTGCGGTGTCGTACGCTGGATTCTTGTTTTGCAGTTCCGTGTCCTTCGGACAGGAACGCTCTTCGAAATCCGCAACGACAACTTACAAGTGACCGTTGGTAGCAATATTGTAAATCACTGATGACATAGGGTTGTCAGTTTGAAAGTTTAGTTTTAGAAAAAAACGAAAGATGGAACAACAATTATTTAATCACCGAGAAGTAAATGTGAATGACATTCTAACTCATGTAATAGAAGCTGGGAATAAAGAAAAGCAACCAATTCTTTTCTTACATGGATATCCTGAGAACTGGAAAGAATATGAAAAAGTGATGACCTTATTAAAGGATGACTACTATGTTTTGGCGATAGACCTTCCTGGGATTGGCTCTTCTGCACCAATTGATAAATATGATAAATTATCAATTGCAGATTTTGTTAAAAATCTTTTGCTTACCCTTGATTTGAAAAATATAGTTTTAGTTGGACACGATGTCGGAGGAATGATAACTTATCCATTTGTAAAACATTTCTCAGATTTTCTTTCAAAAGCTGTCATAATTTGCACAGCAATACCAGGAGTTAATCCATGGGAAGATGTTAAAAGGAATCCTTATATATGGCATTTTGCGTTTTATTCTGTTCCAGAACTACCAGAATCACTTATTGAAGGAAAACATTCGATATTGTTTGAATATTTCTATAACGCAATATCTTACAATAAAACAGCTATAAACCAGGAAAATAAAAACGCATATATCGATGCATATAATTCTAAACATAGCCTTAAAACAGGATTAGGTTGGTACAGAACATTTTTTTCTGATGAGAAAGAGAATGCTCAAAACCATCCTGTAAACACTCCCATATTATATCTTAAGGGCGCTGAGGATTATGGAGATATAGCTACTTATATTCAAGGATTTAAGGAAAGTGGAATAAATAATATAATAGGAAAGTCTATTCCTGATAGTGCCCATTTTGGTCCAGAAGAAAATCCTGAGTTTGTAGCACAAGCAATTGATGTATTTATTAAAAACAAATAAATACTGTTGCCAACGTTTGGCGGTCATTTTGAATGGCTCAACTACAAATAGAGAAAATGATGAGCAATGGCTTGGATTATAAGCTAAAAAAACCTGACAAATCAATTGCTGACTATGTTGAAAGCTTTTGGTATTTAGAGAATCTATCTGATTGTGATAAAAAAGCCATTGCACTACCAGACGGACGAATTGATTTGTTTTTATCAAAATCAACTTCAGAACCTTTTGGCATTTCCCTTTTAGGGATTGGTACGAAACCGATCCAAGCTATTATTCCCCGGAGAAGTTTAATTTTTGCGATTAGTTTCAAAATACTTGCCACGGAATTTATCTTAAGTTCTTCCGTTGCAGAATTATTAGACAAAGGAAAAGATTTGCCAAATGATTTTTGGAATTTAAATGTGAATGACTTGAATGATTTTGAACTATTTTGTAACAAAGTATCTCACAAAATAAAAAAGCTATTACCCAAAGAAATTGACAGCAGAAAACAAAAGCTTTCTCAGCTTATCTATGCTTCTAAAGGAGAACTAACTGTGCATGAACTTTCAGAAAAAGTATTTTGGAGTAGCAGACAAATCAATCGTTATTTCAATCAACAATTCGGACTTTCATTAAAGGAGTATTGTAATATCTTACGATTTAGAGCTTCATTAGAACATATTGCAAAAGGAAAACTTTTTCCTGAACTTGATTTTGCCGACCAAAATCATTTCATCAAGCAGATAAAAAAATTTTCGGGTGTTGTACCGAAAGAATTATTCAAACATAAGAACGACCGATTTATACTATTATCGACTTTTCCTCAAAAGTAATTTTGCCGCGTTTAATTGCAAATAACAAGATTATGTTATTAGAAAATCAAAAAAAGGAAACAGCGACTAAAAGACAACCAGGTTATGTGATGAAAATGGTTGCAAAACCAGGAAAGGGCAAATTGTTACGGAAACTTGCCACAGATGGAATGAGAATAGCAAATGAAGGAGGTAATTGGGTTCACTGTCTGGTGGAAAACGAACCAGATACTTTATGGACATTTGAATTTTTTGAGAGTGAAGAAGCTAAAGTTAAATATGAGGAAAGCGACCTTGCAGACCAACTTCGGGACGAAATACTTGAGCTCCTCGCAGAACCACCACTACGAATAGTAGTTACACCATTTTCGGCAAGTTGGTTAAATCAATAGGTCTAAATAATTAGTAGACTCTATTAATAATTCAACAAGAAAGAAAAAACGCCCCGCCAACAAATTGTAAATTGCATTGCGGTGTTCGTGCGGTGCGTTGTCTCTGCTACTTTCTTGACCGTTATGAGGTCGGAACGACCCGGTATCGCTCCCCGCTTGAACGATGCTTTGGTTACATTCTTTTTTTGCGAAACGCACACTGCTTTTGTCCTATTCCCGGATGACTTTGCGCCTTCCTGCTGAAAAAAAAAACTTCCCGTTAACAGGAAGCCTTCTTTAGCCTATATCCAAATATTTTTGAACCGACTTATTTCTTCATCTCGTAGGCAAGTATTTTTTCCAAACGACGGGCATGACGCTCTTCTTCGGTAAAATCGGTCGCCAGCCAGAGCTTGATGACTTCTTTAATCTCGTCCATGGTCAGGAAGCGGGCACCCAGCGAAAGTACGTTGGCATTGTTGTGCACGCGCGACAGGGTAATGATGTCTTTCGGTCCACCGTAATAAAGCGCTGCCCGCACGCCTTTTACTTTGTTGGCAGCCAGAGCCTCGCCCTGACCGGACCCCCCCAGTACAATGGCTTTGTTCTCCAACGGCTTTTCAGCTACTTTCTCGGCTGCGGGGATAATGAAATCAGGATAATCATCCTGTGCGTCATAGGTGTGTGGACCCACATCTTCAAAATCAAGGTTCATCTCTTTCAGGAACTCACCGATTTGATTTTTCAGTTCGTATCCCGCGTGGTCAGATGCCAGGTAAATCATGTGTGTTTGTTTTTAATTTTTAGCTGAGCAAATTTAGGAAATTTTTCAAGTAAGCGTTGTTGTGCCCTGTAGGTACCGCCATTCATCGCGATAGTTTTAGATAAATATAACCTGTAACACAATTTAGCTTGCCGACTCGTTTAATTTTTCAACCACGTATTTGACGGCATCTTCGGGTTGGGTCGGCGTAAAATCGAAGCGCTCTTCAAACTTACTACTGTCGAAAACATAGTCGCGATCGTTTTGGTAGTTCATCTCTTTCAGCTCCCGCATGATGGGAACGAACAGGCCGATGATGCCCAACATCCAGTTGGGAACGACCGTGAATTTTGGCTCCACATTCATCGCTTTGGCAAAAAGTGTAATCCAGTCTTTTCCGGTTAACCGGGAATGGTCGGTGGGCAAATGCCAGACCTGGTTCCATACATCGGGAGTGTTTCCTAACATCGCAGTCGCTTTGGCTGCATCGGGAACAAATGTGTACTGATGCACTTTGTTGGCGTTGGCAAGCCATTGAGCCTTTTTCCCTTTGGCCAGGTTTTTATAGACCATCTCTACGGGAACACTGTTGGTTAACCCAAGGAAATCGGCCGAGCGGGCAATGAGAGCGGTGAGTTCCCCGGAAGCCGTTTCTTCCTGCAACGTCTGTGCAATTTGGCGGCGTATCTCGCCTTTTTTACTGGTTGGCCGAATAGAGGTTTCTTCAGTCATGTAGCCCAACGAATCGCGGTCGTACATGTAAACATTGTCGAAGAAAACCAGTTTGGCGTTGTGTTTCTTACAGGCGGCAATCACGTCGTTCATTACCTGTGGCCATACTTTACGCCACACTTTGATGTCGTATGGAAATCCTACCACCAGGTAAACAACTTCGGAGCCTTTCACGGCCTCATCAATGCTTTCGGCGTTCGTCAAATCAGCCGGGAAGAGTTCGTCTCCGGCATTTACCTTAACAGGATTTCGGCTTACCAACCGGATTTTGTCGGTATATGCCAATAATTCTTTAGCGAGGTCAATGCCAATGGCACCGCCTGCTCCTAAAATGGTTTGCATGGTCATTCGTTATTAGGTTACATTCTGTCATTCAGTCTCAAGCTATGATGCTTTCCGGTTAAAACCGAAAAATAAAAAATATGTTCAGTGCTATCTTTCGATACGAATTCTGTTTGGTTTATGATTCAAGCAATTTCTGAAACTTCGTCAGAAACAGCCCAACATGGTATCCGTCCATCAATCCATGGTGAACTGTGACGGAAACCGGCATCATGAGTTTTCCTTCTTTTTCCTGGTATTGTCCGAACGAAATTTTTGGAACGGAATCCTTCCGGGCATTATGCCGTGCATGCGTTAATGCAGTAAAGTTGATCCAAGGTATCGATGAGTAATGAATGACATCGGTACGACTGGTTTTTTCGTCAAAGCAAAGTCCTTCCAGTTGTTGAACCCGTTCGATTTCGGGTAAGGCTTCTGCAACAAAGGCCTTAATATCTTCCCGGTAGGGCATGAACGTGAAACCAAATGTGTGGTCTTCGCGGGCGACGGTTGAGGATGCATGGATTTCGTCAAGCACAACCACTTCATTGTCGATGATACGATAGCGAAAAGGTTCCACCTGATTGGCTGCCAGAAGCGATTGATAGAGATACCAAATAAAGAAAGGAATGTCTTGTTCCTTCGCTTTTCGGTATGCTACGGTGCAATCAACTTCAGCAACGATACTAAAGAAAGGTTCGTCAAACTGGCTGAAGAAAGCGAAATGTTCGCGCCGATTCCAGCTATTCAAATCAATTTTTTTCATGAAGCAAAAGTTCGGGAATTTCACTGAGTTTTTTGACTTCGCGGTAGCGTGAATTATCGAGGTTATGTTGATTGACCTGTTCGTGTTGCCAGGTGGTGTGATAGGGTACGTGGATGCCGAATCCACCGAGTTCTATTACCGGAATGATATCGGAAGGCAGCGAATTGCCTACCATGAGAAATTCTTCCGGTGCAATATCGAGATGATGGAGCAGCTTTTCATAGTCACTTTCCTTTTTGTTGCTCATAATCTCGATGTGATGAAAAAACGGGTTTAAGCCGGATTTGAGCAGTTTTCGTTCCTGATCAAGCAAATCTCCTTTGGTGGCCAATACGAGTTTGTATCGGTTTTGAAGAACGGCAAGAACCGACTGAACGCCGTCGAGCAAGTCAATGGGCTTTTCGAGCAACGCTTTTCCTAAGCTAATGATTTGCTGCAAAACAGATGGTTCCACACGGTTTTCCGATATTTTCAACGCTGTTTCCATCATCGAAAGCATAAAACCTTTGGCTCCGTAACCGTAAAGCGGGAGGTTTGCCATTTCGGTTTGGAAAAGGATTTTCTTAATCTCTTCTTCCGGAAGGTAAGCCGTTAGTAAGTTGCAGAATTGTGTTTCTGTTTCCTGGTAATACGGTTCATTTACCCAAAGGGTGTCGTCACCGTCGAAAGCAATAACTTTGATGTTTTTCATTTCTAAGCGTCATTCCTGCCGGGATTTTAATAGAAGTCCCGCGGTTTCCATTTATACCGTTTTACTCGGTTTTTGTTTGATAATCGTCTGCTGAAAATGGCATTTGGTAAATCCGGCTCAGACCGTTTTCGAATTGATAAAACTCGTCTTCAAGCGCTTCCAGTGTTTGTGGTCGGTCGAAATATTTCCGGATATTGCTGCTTTCGCTGGTAAAGTAAAAGGTTTGTGTATTGCCATCGACAAACGGGCAGTAATCGAGCTGTTCACTGTTAATCTCCGGCCCCATGTTTTTCGCCGGTTGCCATTTTCCGTCGCTTCCGCGGAAAGCGATATAGAGATCGCCGCCTCCGTTGTCATCTTTTCGCCCGAAAGATGAAAAAATCAGGTATGATTCATCGGGCGCAATGAAAGCGTTGAATTCATATCCGTCGGTATTTATTTCGGATGGAAGAGCGACCGGTTGAGAAAATCCTTTTTTGCTGTACCGACTAACGAAAATGTCTTCCTTTTTGCTGTCTTTATTCGGCGTGGTCGTGAAATATACATCACCATTGTTGGTTACAGAAGGATAGAACTCGTTTCCAACGGAGTTGAGTGGCGCTCCGGGATTGATTGGTGCCGACCATTTGGCATCCGGACTTTTCCGCTCAACGTACCAAATGTCCCAGTCTTTTGGCTGGTTGATGGTATCGTTTACCGGACGTTGTGATGCAAAAAAGAGCCGCAAGCCATCAGGTGAGAAGGCGGGCTCCAAATCGTTATACTGACCCGAGAACGGCGCAACTTCGGGATCGCTCCAATCATCTCCATCTTTTTGTATGACGACAATGGCGTAAAATTCCTTCCGGAAGGACGAAACTGAAAAGTAAATCTGGGAGCCATCGGGTGATATGGCTATGTCGCGGACATTTGGAAAACGTTCCATTAATTCGGGCAGGCAAGGCACGATTTCACTTGATGTGTTCTGGGAATGCCCCGGAACATAAGTGCCGGTCAGCAGGAATAGGGCAAGAAGCAGTTTTTTCATGGGTTATCGTGTTTAGTCATTCTGGTTCAGGTGTAAAGATGGTCTGTCATGTCATCAGGTTTTACTACTTAAAATACCCGATGGTACGATTTTGTAATGACTTTAGGTTAATTAACTTTATGCCATCGTAAAGATAATGCATCCCAAGACCATTTTTCCGGATTTGAACCGGATTTCTTTTGGGGATGAGACGGACGACTTTTTATCTTTAGTTGTCTGTTCGAGTCTGACGAAAGCTGCCAACAACCTGATGTCCTTCTTGTCGGGACTTTAAGCCTGACCTCTTTGCCTGTTCGACTGAACCGTTAACTTCGGTTATGTGTTGAGTGTTTAGCTTAAGTTGAAAATAGATAAAACGTTGCAGCGCATGCAAATTAAGCTGATTCATTGTTTGTGTGCATTTTGCAGTGGACCTACTAAAATTAAATTGTTATTATGTTCATACGAAGAATCCATAACACGGACCTGAGTGTTACTGCCGTTGGGCTGGGAACATGGGCGATGGGAAATGATTTTTTCGGCCATGTAGATGACAGTGAATCGATTTATGCGCTTCGGGCCGGAATCGATGCCGGGATAAATCTGATTGATACAGCTCCGGCATATGGAGCCGGCCATGCTGAGGAGGTGGTTGGAAAAGCTATTAAAGGCTACCGCGATCAAGTGGTGGTGGCGACCAAGTGCGGAATTGTGCGTACCAAAGATGATTTCATCAAGAACCTGAAGCCGGAATCGGTGATGAAAGAGATTGATGATTCCCTCCGTCGCCTGAATACCGACTACATCGACCTGTATCAGTTGCACTGGCCCGATCCCAACACCCCGATTGAGGAAACGCTGGAGGCGATTGAGAAAATCAAGAAAGCGGGCAAATTTCGATATCTGGGCGTTTCCAATTTCACTCCGGAGCAGATGGATGAGGTAAGGAAAATTACCCCGCTTGTTAGTTTGCAGCCTCAGTATTCCATGCTCGAGCGAAGCATCGAGAAGAACGTTGTATCGTATTGCCAGGAAAATGGTTTGGGAATTATTTCGTACGGAACATTAGCCGGAGGTTTGCTGACCGGAAAGTTTAAGCAGATTCCTGCGTTTAAAGAAGGTGATTTCCGGGATAAGTTCTATGACTATTACCATGAACCAGAGTGGTCGAAGGTGCAAGAGGTTATTAAAGTGCTGAAATCCGTAGCCCGTGATCATAATAAGACAGTTGCACAGGTGGCAATTAACTGGACATTCAGTCAGTTGGGAGTTACTTCTGTTTTGGTGGGAGCGAAGAGCGATAAGCAAGCTCGCGAGAATGCAGAAGCCTGCAGCTTTACACTTACCCTTGATGACTTGCAAAAGATCAACAAAGCCATCCGGGAAAATCTTGATTAAGAACACATATCATACAAACGAAAAAAGCGCCCTGCTCAGGGGCGCTTTTTTTGCACTTCAAATGTAAATTAACAGTCAATCAAAAAGTGAAAAAAATCGAGTTGTCTAAAACTCTTTCCTTGTTATTTCCTAATCCATGAAAATCTAAAATCTTCTCTTCAATCATTTGGAGAAAAGGCGTTCCCCGGTAAGAGATACTCAGGGAAATACCTTGAACTACCAATCGATTTACCTAAAATTTAATTCGGTTTAATTTCTTTAACCGGAGCTGCTGGTGCTAAAGCTTTCGTCACTTTTTTCACCATCAGCGTCTTATCAAGACTGAACGTATCGTCTAAGCGGATGTTCCGTGACGAGGCACCAATCTCAACTTTATAGGTTCCTGCGTCAGCAATCCATTCCGATGAATCGGTGTGGAACGATGCCAGACTCCGTGGGCTGAGTTTGAACGTAAGTGTTTGCGATTCTCCCGGTTTCAGCGATCTCGTTTTACCGAAATCCTTCAGCTCTTTCACTGGTTTTGCAATGGTGCCTTTAGGGGCGCTCAGGTAAAGCTGAACAGCTTCTTGTCCGGCTACTTTCCCGGTGTTTTTTACATCCACGGTAACAGTCAGCTGTCCGTCAAATTTATCGGAACTTAGTTTCAGGTTACTGTATTCGAATGTGGTGTAGGATAGTCCGTAACCGAATTCATAAGCCGGTTTCACGTTAAATGCATCATAATACCGATAACCTACATAAATACCATCGTGATAGGTTACTTCCCACGGCACGCGGCGCATGAAGGAGAAACCCGAACCATCAGCTTTGTTATCCGCTGGCTTGTCACTTTTTATGGCGTGGCCAGGGAAATTGTCGGAAGAAGGCACATCAGCGTATTTCATTGGGAAAGTAACGGCAAGTTTTCCGGACGGATTGGCTTTACCGCTCAATACATCAGCAATGGAGTTGCCTGATTCCTGTCCGGGTTGCCATGCTAGCAAAATAGCATCCGGAATGTCGCGCCAGCTGGCTGTTTCGATTACGCCACCAATATTCAGAATAACGATGGCTTTTTTGCCGGCAGCATGATAAGCGTCGGTTACGTTTTTAATCATCGTTTTTTCGGTGTTTGTCAACTCAAAATCACCGGGACCAGCAGAGCGGTCACTACCTTCACCGGAATTACGGCCAATGGTTATCAGTGCCACATCCGTTTTGGCGGCCATGTCTTTGGCTAGCTCGGGTGTTACATTCATTTCTGCAACCGGCATCTTGACGCCCATCATGGCAGCCAGGATGTTCTTCGGTTTTGGCTGATGAGCTCTTTCATCCTTGATATAAGATTCGTAAGTACCTTTCAAGGACGCATCGGTGATATAGCCGTCGTTTTTAAGGCCATCGGTCAGTGAAATGGTGTAAGCTTCGTTTACATCACCACTTCCGGTTCCGCCGGTAATCATTTCGTAGGAAGTATTTCCAAATGCAGCTACATTTTTTACGTTTCCTGCGAAAGGAAGAGCTGAGTTATTGTTCTTCAACAATATCATTCCGTCGGTAGCAGCTTTCCGGGTGATGGCAGCGTGTGCTTTCAAATCAGGTTTGTCCGTATGATGAAAACCTTTGAAATCGGGTGTCATCATCAATACTTTCAGGATACGGGCGATGTTTCGATCCAGTACTTTTTCATCCAGCTTTCCGGATTTTACGGCATCAATAATTTCGTGAATCTGTTTCGGATTTCCAGGTTGAATCAGATCATTGCCGGCTTCCATTTGTGCAATCACATCGCTTCCGCCAGTCCAGTCAGTCATAACATAACCTTTGAATCCCCAATCGTCGCGCAAAATTTTGGTCAGCAGGTCGCCACTCTCAGAAGTGTAGGTTCCATTGACTTTGTTGTAGGATGACATCACGGTCCATGGATTGGCTTCTTCTACAGCAATCCTGAATCCTTCGAGATAAATTTCGCGAAGTGCCCGCTCACTGACAATGGTATTTACTGAAAGCCGGTTGGTTTCCTGGTTATTGGCTACAAAGTGCTTGATGGATGTCCCCACGCCTTCCGACTGAATACCTTTCACCATAGAGGCTGCCATTTGTCCGGTAACAAAAGGATCTTCCGAATAATATTCGAAGTTACGGCCGCAAAGCGGATTGCGCTGTATATTCATTCCCGGAGCCAGTAATACATCGGAGCCATATTCCAATACTTCGTTACCCATTGCTTCGCCTACTTTTGTCACCAGGTCTTTGTCCCATGTTGAAGCCAGTAAGGTGGCAATAGGGAAAGCCGTACAGTAATAAGTTTGGTCGGTTCCTTTGCGTTTGGGCTGAATGCGCAAACCGGCAGGACCGTCAGTTAATACCATGGTTGAGATGTTGAATTCAGGGAACATAGCTGTATGTCCGGCAGCACCGGGAACAATTTTTTGCAGTTCGTCCAACATTTGATTGTAGGCTTTTCCCAGCGTTGTATCAGGGGCCTGGAAGAAAGGAGAATTTTCTCCTCCTCCGGGTAATTTTGCTTTGATGGAATCGGGAATTTCGAAATGCATTCCGGTACCGATCACCAGCTCGGCTTTTTGTTGTAGCGTCATTGCCGAAATAACTTTCGAGATGGGCTCTTCACCCAGCTTCGGTTCCTGAGCATTCACCCAATGGGATGAGAGCATCAACAAGAGTGCTCCAAGCAGCAAATGTTTGTGAAAATGTTTCATAGGTTCTTAAGTTTTATCGTTTATTTACAGGTCTATCTTTAGCCGGTACAACACCTTTTAACTAGTTCGTGGTAAAGCATCACAGGTAAGGTTTGCTCTGCTCTGATATTAAATCAGCCTCTGCCAGATAATTTTAAGTACTGTTTTTTCGTGGTCGCGAAAATGTTTACATTTATCAATGTGTTTTACTGACACAATGATATTTAATTTCATTCGAAACTGAAACAAAAAATTGATTTTATTTGCAGTAAAATTTTCATGATGGATCAAAAACAGGAAATGTATGAGTTTGTCAATCGAGGAGATGAGCACTATATGGCGCATATTTCAATCGATTCTGTCATTTTTGGTTTTCATGCCAACCAGCTTAAAGTTTTGCTGGTGAAAATCCGTCATGATGATCGGTGGGCGTTGCCCGGAGGTTTTGTCCGAAAGGAGGAGACCATGGAGGAAGCTGCCGACCGTGTTTTGAGGGAACGCACAGGGCTAAATAATATATTTCTTCGGCAGTTTCATGTATTCAGTGATATCCATCGGTCCAATACGGAGAAATTTCTGGAGTTGATGCGAAGCGAAGGAATCGAGGTAAAGAAGAATAACTGGTTAACGCAACGTTTCATCTCGGTGGGATTTTATGCGCTGGTAAATTATGAGGACGCAATTCCGTCAAGCAATTGGGATTCGGAAGTGTGTGAATGGTTCGACTTGCAAAATGTAGGAGAACTAATCCTCGATCACAATAAAATTATTGAGTCGGCACTGGAAACCATGCGACGCCAATTGAATTTCCAACCCATCGGGTATAATCTGCTTCCGGAAAAATTTACGATGCCGGAGCTGCAAAGGTTGTATGAAACCATTCTGGGCAAAACGCTCGACCGAAGAAACTTTCAGCGGAAGATGCTGGGTTACGGAATTCTCGACAGATTGGAAGAGCGACGTAAAGGAGGTGCGCATAAGGCGCCGTATTTGTACAAATTCAATCTGGAACAATATCAAAAAGCCCTGAAGGAGGGCCTTCAGGGCGGTTGGTAAATTTATCTTTTGCCAACAGTTGTCAGCAAATTTATTTCTTGCGAATCAGGTAGATAACGTATCCGACAATGGCTCCGACACCTCCGGTAATCAGGATGTTCTGGCGCATTTTCGTAATTCCGGCCAGTTTGCGTCCAAACGACTCCAGCGCACCTGATGAACCGTGGAATATGGTGCTGATATCAACATATTCGCCTGAAATACGCCCGAAAATCAAATAACCCAGCACCAGGCCGATGATGGCAAAAATGATAATGGATGCGATAGGATTCTTCATGATATGATTTTTTGTGGTGAATAATCTTCTCACGAAGATATCAGATTTTTCCTGCCTACCTATCCATCCACCGCTTAAATTCCGGAACACGATCACGGCTTACCACGAACATTTCCTGTGGTTTTTCGTCCGTAATGCGCAATTGCAAACGGCTAGAAGAATAAGCAATCATCTCTTCTACGCTATTAATGTGAATCAGACAATTGCGGTTAATCCGGAAGAATTCCGAAGGATCGAGCAGCTTTTGAACATGGTCGAGTGAAAATTCCAATGCGAATGCCTGTCCGTCGATGCTTTGCAGAAAAACGTTTCCTTCTCTGCTGAAGATATACTTAATCTGGTTGACGGATACCGATTTGTATCGATTCCCGATTTTCAGCAGGAAACGTGATTTGTATGCCGGTGAAAATTCCTGTAAAAGATGTTGATATTCTGCCTGTCCATGATTGTGTTTCTCATGGATAGCGCGGTACTTGGACAGCGCTTTTTCCAGATCTTTCTGGTTGACTGGTTTTAGCAAGTAATCGATGCTGTTGACTTTGAATGCCCGGATGGCATACTCGTCGTAGGCCGTGGTGAAAATTACCGGAGCGGTTACTTTGACTGTATCAAAGATTTCGAAGCATAGCCCATCATCAAGATGAATGTCCATCAGGATTAAATCAGGTTCACCGCGCTCCTGCAGCCAATTCACCGTTTCTTCCACGGTTTCGGTTATCGCGACCAAATCAGCATCAGGAGCCGTCTGTTTTAGTAGCCGGGTCATTTTCTGTGCCGCCGGCTTCTCATCTTCTACTAATAATACGTTCATTGCATCAAAGGTATTTTTACAGTGAAGGTTTCCCGGTTATCTTCAATGATTAACTCTTTTCCGGTTGAAAGCCGGACTCGTTCCGCAAGATTCTTTAAGCCCGTGCCCACCGAATGCGGAAGTGTGGCCATGGGCTGTTTATTATTTGATACAGCAATCGATTTGTCCTCCAATACCAGGTTTATTTGCAGAGGATTTTCGCGGGTGGCCATATTGTGTTTCAGCGCATTTTCGATGAGTAATTGCAGAGAAACCGGAAGAATGGTGTGTCCGTCCGTATCCGGAATATTGATGTTCAGATCTATTTTATTCTCATCGCGAATTTTGTGCAGGTAAAAGTAATCCTCGATAAACGCCAGCTCTTCACTCAATGATACAGTGTCTTTGGAGCTGTTTTCGAGGATGTAGCGATAGATTTGAGCCAGTTTATCGGTAAATTGTTCGGCCAGCTCCGGATTGGTATTGACCAATGAAGATAAGGTGTTCAGACTATTGAACAGAAAATGTGGATTGACCTGATTCTTCAACGTCTGATTCTGAAAAATGAGATTTTCCTCTCTTAATTTCTGTTCACGTTTCATGGCATCATTCCACTGGATATAAAAGAAGATAAGGGTACCGCCCAGCAATCCGAAGTTGGTTCCAATTAACCAACCTTTCAATTCCTGATGAATAAGATGTGGAAACAATCCACTGAGGGAATCTCCGTGCCAAAGAAATAATCCAGCCGTTACCAGTGTGAAAATGATGGCGGCAGCAACGAAACAGATCAAGTAGAACCAGATAAAACGCTTCAGTATTTTGCGGGTTACATCTTTGCCTGATTCTCCGGGAAGAGAACGGAAAAGGCTAACTCCTAGCCATGTAAAGAATTCGACCTGCAGCAGTATCAAAATGAATCCGACGATATGTCCCTCGGAAAATACTGGTGAGCTTTGCAACAGGGATACTATGAGAATGAGTGCAGCGGATACGGATATCAACTTGATGTGGTATCCCAGCGTATCAGGGCGGAAAAAACTTCTTTTATACTGGCGTTTCATGGCTTTGTTGGTTTTGTTAGCCGGATGAATCGAATGGCTTGCAATCGTTTCATCCGGCTAAAAGTTACAAATTATTTGGCTGAGAGAATTTCCGGTTTGGCAATGTTCCGTATAACGGAATGACGAACAGTGACTGATGATACGGGATCGTGCGGAGCCGGAAGTTTGGTCTGGGCTACCACCACTTCTTCCATCTCGACATGGCTAATCCAGTGGGTTTTCAGGTTGACGTACAAATCACCCCAGTAGTGCGAGCTTCCGCGGGTTTTTATCGCAAAGCCGGGAGCTGGTTCCATGTTCATCACGAAGTGGCTGTCGCCTGAATCGAACCCGACCAATGCCAGCGGCGTATCTTTTTCTTTTGACAGGCCTTTGAAGGTTAACGTGATTTCCCCGTTGGTGAATGTAGAGCCTTTGCCCACAGTACTGCCCAAATCGACCGGTGGTTGAGAATGGGCTGCATAATGGACAATTTTGTCATTGATTTTATGCAAATCCCCGATGCTTTTCCCTGCCGGAGATGGACCTCCAAACACATCGCAAAACGAATGAAAATCGATGAATGTGTTGTACACAAAGTACGATTGATTGGCCGCCAATGCTTGACCGTTAGCGTCGGTTAGATTTTCAAACTTTGCATGGTCAATGCCCAGTACCTGGCCTTTATTGTCAGAACCTTCCGTTGGATTGAAAAGGTATGTCCATCCTTTCAGCGCCGGAATAGTGACGATTTGATTACTGTCCTTTTGAACGGCAAACTGCAAACAGGTGTAGGTATCTCCGTTTTTCCCGGTTAATCCTGAAGGTTCGCATTTCAGGTCGAGTATATACGTCTCTCTTCCGGTTTCCTTGCCGTCCGGCGCACGGTTTGTTAACACAGTTTTCATATGAAAATACTGCACTTTAGCGGTGCGCTGAGCTGCCAGATTATATGTTCCGGCCAAGTTTTCGGTTAACGGCTGTGCTATTACATGCTGTCCTGAACCGAAAGTAAGCATTAGCATCATGGTGCTGAATTGATAAATAAAGTTTGATTTTTTCATGGCTTCTTTTTCAATGGTTTACTCAAAGTAACGACCGGAATCACGCGAAAAAAAGAAAAAGAAGCCGGGTGGGAGAATCCTCTCCATGAGTCGTTGTTTTTTTTCGGTGAACCGGAATTGTTCTTTGCGATGAAATAGGACTGTTGTGGAAAACTATCGTGCGGAAATCCCTTCTGTTTTCAGTAAATTTGGGTTCCTTAATTCAATCTAAATGGATACGAAATTCAATCATATTATCGCCGAAAGGCTGAATATCAGTGAACGTCAGGTTCGAAATACCGTTTCATTGCTCGAAGAAGGGGCTACGGTTCCGTTTATTTCCCGTTACCGAAAAGAAGCGACCAATAGCCTGGATGAAGTAGCTGTTGGTAACATCAAGGAGGAAATGGAGAAGTTGGTCGAGCTGGATAAACGTAAGGCGACCATTCTGAAAACCATTGAGGAGCAGGAACAATTAACTCCGGAACTTCAGCAGAAAATTGAGCAATGCCTCGATCCGAATGAGTTGGAAGACATTTATCTGCCTTATAAACCCAAGCGTCGGACACGTGCCACCATTGCGCGGGAAAAAGGACTTGAGCCGCTGGCGAAGATTGTGATGAAGCAGTTTGAGAACGATCCGGAAGGACGTGCCGGGCGCTTCCTATCGGATGAAGTCCCTACCGTTGAGGACGCGTTGGCTGGAGCCCGTGATATCATCGCTGAATGGGTGAACGAGAATCCCGCAGCCCGGAACATTGTACGGAATATTTTCGCGCGGGATGGCGTGATTCGTTCCCGTTTGGTGAAAGGCAAGGCGGAGGACGGTATCAAATACCGGGATTATTTTGAGTGGGAAGAACCTCTGAAACGCTGTCCGTCGCACCGGATGCTGGCTATGCGTCGTGGAGAGAAGGAAGGATTTCTGAAACTGAGCATTTCACCCGATGAAGACCGTGTAATGGAGCGTTTGGAGCGGCTTTTTGTAAAAGGACGTAATGCCAGCGCCGATCAGGTTTCTCTTGCGGTGAAGGATAGCTATAAACGTTTGCTGGCACCCTCCATCGAAACCGAATTCTTTAATTCCTCGAAAGAGGAAGCCGATACAGAAGCGATTAATGTATTTGCTGAGAACCTGCGCCAATTGTTGCTTTCTGCACCGCTTGGACAAAAACGCGTGCTGGCGGTTGACCCGGGATACCGGACCGGTTGCAAGGTGGTTTGCCTCGATGCGCAGGGAAATCTGTTGCACAACGAAACGATTTATCCGCATCCGCCACAATCGGAAGTGAAACAATCGAAAAAGAAACTCTCAGCATTGGTCAGTACCTATAAAATTGAAGCTATTGCCATTGGAAACGGAACTGCCAGCCGCGAAACAGAGCATTTCGTGAAGAATACCCACTATGATCGCGATTTGCAGGTTTTTGTCGTCAGTGAAGATGGTGCCTCCATTTATTCCGCATCGAAAGTGGCGCGTGAAGAGTTTCCGCAATATGATGTGACGGTTCGTGGTTCGGTATCCATCGGTCGTCGTTTGATGGACCCGCTGGCCGAGTTGGTGAAGATTGAGCCGAAATCCATTGGAGTGGGGCAGTACCAGCACGATGTTGACCAAAAGCAATTGCAGAAAAGTCTGGATTCGGTGGTGGAGTCGTGTGTGAACCTGGTGGGTGTGAATGTGAATACCGCCAGCAAACATTTGCTGACTTACGTTTCCGGTTTGGGGGCTACGCTGGCGCAGAATATTGTCGATTACCGGAAGGAAAACGGACCGTTTGCTTCGCGTGAAGCGTTGAAGACCGTTCCCCGGATGGGCCCCAAAGCATACGAACAAGGTGCCGGTTTCCTGCGTATCCCGGACGCTGCGAATCCGCTGGACAACTCGGCTGTACACCCGGAGCGATATTCGTTGGTGCAAAAAATGGCGAAAGACCTGGGCAAGCAGGTAACCGATTTGGTGGCGAGTGAGGAGCTAAGGAAATCGATAGATTTAAACCGATACGTGAACGATGAGGTGGGATTGCCCACGCTAACTGATATTATCGCTGAATTGGCTAAGCCAGGACGAGATCCGCGTTCCGGAATCAAGGTCTTTGAATTTGCCGATGGTATTTTCTCCATTAATGATTTGCAGCCGGGAATGGTGCTTCCGGGTATCGTGACTAACATGACGAAGTTTGGTTGCTTTGTGGATGTTGGGGTGAAACAGGATGGCTTGGTGCACATCAGTGAACTGGCCGACCGGTTTATCAGTGATCCGAATGAGGTGGTGAAATTGCACCAGCATGTGATGGTGAAAGTATTGGAGGTCGATATTCCGCGGAAGCGCATTTCTCTTTCGCTTAAACAAGCTGACAGATAGGCAAAAAGCAGGAGATTACTAGTTCAAAATAAGAGGCAGACCGCCAGATCTGCCTCTCCTCACCCAAATTACGATATTTAAAATTTGCAAGACTGTTTAGCTTATTCCTTGCATCGCATTAATTCATGGTTATCGTCGGAATTATTACGCCGGCAACATTAGGTCTACCCTGCAGAATCAGCGCTTCATTCCGGCTTCCATCCTGATAGATATAGCTTTTGTTATAGTTCCCTGTGGACATTTCAATGGCAATATTTTGACTGCCGCTTTGTTTAATGCCCATGAATGTGTAGTCACCTTTATTGACCTGCCGGGCAATGTTGGTACTACCATTTTGCTCAATTCCCAGTTGAATATTATCCCCTTCGGAATACTGCAACGCGTTGTTGGAATTACCTTCCTGCAGGATGATTGCTCCGGCTTTGATGGTCGGGTCATTTGAAACACCCTTCAGGATACTGTAAGCAAAGTTGGTTTTACCTCGTTGTGAAATGTATGCGATCAAACCTCTTACGTTACCATGCAAATCACCTGAAGTAATGTTGATATAGGCCTGCCCGGAATTACCCCGCTGGTCAATTTTTGCCATGTTTTTGTCGCCGGTAATCAGAATTCCCGCTGTTCCGGTTTTTCCCCGTTGTTCAATCATGGCTTTGTTCTTATCGCCATTGATGTGTATTCCCGGGGCTATCAGTGCAAACGAAAAACTTGCTGGTGTGATAACCAATTCGTTCCCGCAGGCCAGCTCGATGTTGTTCAGGCATTGTGTGGAACTCCATCCCGACGGATCTCCGTTAGGTAGGATGACGGAAAAGCCATGACAGGGATCGGTTGTGGTTTCGTAGGACGAACCGGCGATGCCACCATTGCCTTTTTGCATGATGTAGGCATCGTTGTCGTTTCCGTTGATAACGATGGAAGCAAGACCATTATGCACCTCTTCCTGGTTGATGAGTGCATGGTTGTTGACTCCAATTTGCATGACGTAGGCATAATTGTTGCCTTGTCCGCCACCTTCTTCGCCTTCTTCATGACCACCGGAGCCACCACTTCCGCCGTCGTGATTGCCTCCGGAGCCTCCTTCGTGCTCACCACCTTCGTCTTCACCTTCTTCACCATTTTCATGGTTGCCACTATTACCTTGGTTTCCCTGATTGCCAGAGTTGCCCTGGTTACCATTTCCATTGTTACCCTGTTGTTGACCGGAATTATTTCCGTTGTTGCCATTGTTTCCGCCGCCTTCATCAGCAATGGCTGAAAGCGACATGCAGATCAACAGGGAAAAGATTAGAGTAAAAAGTCGTTTCATAATTTTACGTTTTAAGATTGGTTAATTGTATTTGGGTTTTGATTGGTTTCATTTTTCTTGAACGCACGAAATTCAGGGTGTATTTTTCCCGTGAAGGGTGAACACTCCCCTGTATGTTTTCTGTAAGAGATAGTTATGATGATTACTGATCCGGGTGATAAGGGGGAGGTGCTCAGTAATACAATTAATTTCGGTTAGTTTACTTAATGAAAATTAAGGAATCTATTTGAGAAAGTCAATAGGTTGGCAATGTGTTCTTTAATGGGAAGTGGTTCCGGAATGTGTACAGGAACGATTGTCCGGAACGAAAAAATGATCAATTTAGACAGAACAGAACAATTCCTGCTCCATTAACATGAAGTGAAAAACTGCAGGTAAGAAGAAGGATTATTGTTCCGGTACCACAATCCACATAATGATGTATACCAGAATACCGGGAAATCCTGCGGTGAAGATGGTTAACACCACGAACAAAATCCGGATGATACTAACATCCAGATCGAAATATTCGGCTAACCCTCCGCAAACGCCGGCAATCATTCGATCGGTTCTCGATCGTATCAGTCGTTTAGGTGATTCGGTTTGCATGATTAGAATATTTAGTCATCATCCTCTTCTTCGTCATACAGCCGCTCCTGGTTTTCCAGCTCCATCTCCATAAAGTCGGCTGCCTGGTCGAGCAATTCAGAAATCAATTCATCGCTTTCCGGTTTGTCATCGAGCCAGTAAATTTCCTGGTTGGTCCAGAAACCTTCAATGTCGCATTCAACGATAAACCGGGGTTGTTCGGTGTGGACAATAAAGACATTATCAGGTAACACCTGTGAGTTATCAGCAAATAGAAACTTTGGTAACATAGTATCTGAATTTGATTGATTAAAATTCAAATTGACCGGACCAGCCGGAATCCTTACCAAAAGTAAGGATTTTTTGTAAAGGAATCGATGTTCACGTGTTAATCTTCCGTTTTACTCTATTCTACCGGAATCCCCCCAAAATATTGAGGGTCGGGAAGATATTTCAGCGTTTAAAAACTCATTGTACGATATTTCTTCCTTGATGTTAACAGATTGTGACTTTTCGTGTGATGTGGCTATTGAATGGGCGGATTAATCAAGACTTAATCTTTGATTCCGTCTTAATATTTCTATTTTTGGAAGCTGTCGCTTAACCCTAAAACCTGTTTCATGGAAAAACTGAACGATATTCTTTCCCTAATTGACAGTTATGTAGGCGGTTCGCAATGGTTTGTTTTTTTGCTGTTGGGAACCGGTGTCTTTTTTACCATTTACCTGAAATTTCCCCAATTCCGATATTTGAAACATTCCCTTCGCATTGTTCGGGGGAAATTCGATAAAGAAGGTGATGAGGGAGATACCTCCCATTTTCAGGCATTAACAACTGCACTTTCGGGAACTGTTGGAACAGGAAACATTGCCGGTGTAGCTTTGGCTATTCACCTGGGAGGACCAGCCGCCCTATTCTGGATGCTGGTGACCGCGATGCTGGGTATGACGACCAAGTTTGTGGAGGTTACCTTATCGCATAAATACCGTGAAAAAGCATCGGATGGCAGTATTGCCGGCGGACCGATGTATTACATGAAAAACCGGCTAAACATGCGGTGGCTCGCGGTGATTTTTGCCATTGCCACCATTCTTTCTTCATTTGGAACCGGAAGTTTACCACAGATAAACAGTATCTCCAATTCACTGTTTGCCACCTGGGGAATCAATAAAATATTATCAGGGGCTATTCTGGCTGTTTTACTCGGATTGGTAATCATTGGTGGTATCAAGCGAATTGCCAAGGTTACATCCAAGCTGGTACCAGCCATGGCACTCATCTATTTTGTTGGGGCTTTTGCGGTTATTTTGTATAACTACGAAAATATTATCCCGTCTTTTATTTCCATCTTCCACGATGTATTTTCCGGAACGGCTGCTGTTGGCGGATTCCTGGGAGCAGGCTTTTCGTTTGCCTTTAACCGGGGAGTAAACCGGGGATTGTTTTCGAACGAGGCTGGTCAGGGGTCAGCCCCGATTGCCCACGCCGCTGCCCGTGCACACGAGCCGGTATCGGAAGGGTTGGTTGCGTTGCTGGAACCGTTTATTGACACCATCATTATCTGTTCGCTCACCGGACTGGTATTGTTGTCATCAGGCGTGTGGAACAAGAAATATGAGAACCGTTTTCAGGCGGCTGATCTGGAAATATTGGCTAACCCGGTCGATCAGCATAATGCTGCGGAAATAAAAGCATTGCGAAAAGATATGAACGGGTTAAGCGATAATCCTGAGTTTCCTCGTTTTACCGGTAACCTGACGGTGAAAGATGGTGTCATCCAGAATAATCTGACCATCATTCATGCACGTTCCATTGCCGATCATGTGAAAGTCTACACGCGGGACAATGAACCGTATAATGGGAAAATAGAGGTAGATGACGGGAAGATTCCTGAGCTGGAGGATTATTACCTCGAAGGAAGATCGCTATTGCACAGTGCGCCGTTAACAACGGTGGCCTTCACGAAAAGTTGGTTCGGCAAGTACGGTAGTTACATTGTGTCTATCGGGCTGCTGTTGTTTGCCTTTTCTACGGCTATTTCTTGGTCATATTATGGCGGCCGGGCGATGACCTATCTTTTCGGCGTACATACGGTTATTTATTACCGGATTGTGTACGTTATCGGCTTTTTCCTCGCGTCTTTTGTCGATACGACCATCGTCTGGACATTTTCCGGTATTACCATAGCCATGATGACTATTCCCAACCTGATTGGTATTTTATTGCTCCGGAAGGAGATGAAATCGGAGGTCAAGAGTTTTTGGGTGGAATATGCGTCACGTTTTCCCGGAGAAAAAGTCCCGAAAGGGTAAAAATAAGTTTTAAGAGATTTCAGGTTGCAAGTTTCTGGTTGAGCTTCGCGGTTTCTTTTGTTGACGCCCCGTTTCATGGGTATCCAATGGAACTTGGAATCGTCTAAACTCTAACGGTTGGAGTTTTCGTACTTATTTGATATATAAATTCGAATCGCCATAGCTGAGGAACCGGTAGTTGCTGTCCAGTGCATGTTGGTAGACACGCTTCCAGTCGTCGCCCAGAAAAGCTGAGATGAGCAGCAACAAGGTGCTTTGCGGCTGGTGGAAGTTGGTAATCATTCCCCTGACGATGCGAAACTCGTATCCCGGCAGGATAATAATCTGTGTGGCCGTATTCAGTTTATCCATGTTGTTGCTAGCGAGGTAGTCAATCACTGCTGACAAGGCCTCTTCGGGCGAGGGAAGATGATTTTCTTCCTGATAAGGTTCCCATTGGGCTACCAGTAATTCCTTTTCACTCAGGTCCGGATTTTCTGTCAGTTTTTTCCCAATCCAGTACAGACTCTCCAGTGTGCGGATGGAAGTGGTTCCTACGGCAATTACCGAGTCCAGTTTATCACGAAGTTTCTCAATGAACGTTTTCTCGACCAGGATATGCTCCGTATGCATTTCGTGACCTCCGATGGTGTCCGATTTGACTGGTTGAAAGGTGCCGGCACCGACATGAAGCGTAAGCTCGGCCCGTTCGATATTTTTTCCCGATAGCGAATCGAATACTCTTTCGGTGAAGTGCAAACCTGCTGTTGGCGCAGCAACCGAGCCTTTGATACGGGAATAAACCGTTTGGTAACGGGTCAGGTCGCTCTCTTCCGATTCACGGTGCAGGTAGGGAGGAATGGGAATATTTCCGGTAGCTTCCAGTAATTCTGAGAAAGTGAAGGTCAGGTTATCCCATGAAAATTCAATTTCCTGCGCATTGCCTGCCTCGCCAATTCTTTCGGCGCGGAATTTTACCGGTTGGTTATCCAGTTCCAGTGTCTCTTCCAGTATTTCTCCCTTCCACTTCTTCAGGTTGCCCACAATGCACTTCCAACGGCATCGCTCTGTTTGCGTAAAGGAAAGCGCATAATCAGCAGGCGTGGTGGGTTCCAGGCAAAATATCTCGATACGGGCGCCGGTCTGTTTTCGGAAATGCAATCGCGCGCGGATGACCCGGGTGTTGTTGAATACCAACAGCGAATTTTCCGGTAAATGGGCCGAAAGATTACGGAAAGTGTCATCCGAGATTTCTCCCCTGTTCCAAATGAGCAATTGCGATTGATCGCGTTCTTCCAACGGATATTTGGCAATGCGTTCGTCGGGTAACTCGTAGGTGAACTCCTGTACGGAGATATTTTGAAGATTCTTTGCCTGAACCATAAAAACGGGAAATCCTGATTTAGGTGAATGATTGAACGATTAGAATGAGAAGTGAATTCCGGCAAATGCACCGATTCGGTTTTGAAAACGGTCGCCATAATCGCCAGCCAGACCGAATTTCACATCGAATGGTAATTTGCTGCTGCGGTACCGGCTTTCCGCCAGAAAAGAGAATTCATTCAACGGCGACGGATAGGGAGCATTATATCGTCCAAAATTGCGTGACCACGATAGCATGGTTTTCCAGGTAAAATGAGTGCATAGATTTCCTTTCAGCCCAAAATGCTGCATCCACATTCTTGTGCTGCGAAAACCGGTTGAGATTCCTTCGCTGTTGATGGAGGGAATGAAGAACGGTGTTCCCATCATGCGGTTCTCGTACACATATCCCGATCTGTAAACGCTGTGATTGAAATAATTGTCTCGTCCACGCCCATGACGACGATTCGGATCGGTTGGTGTCGGATCGGGCATTAAATGAAAAGAGCCACTTTGGTTGCGGGTATTCATGTATTCGACGACGGCGTCGGTGAGGAATGCTTTTCGGTTGGTGTTGGCATAATGCAGGCCCCACAAACCGTCACGCAGGTTGGCCATTTCCAGGCCGGATCGGTCTTCAAAAGGATGGTTGTAATAGAATGCGAGTGACATATTCGCATAGCTCTTCCTGATTTCCAAGCTGTACATCCCAAGTGTATTGCCTTCGGCATTTAAAATGTCGGTTTCCGGGGCAATTGTGCTTCCAGACATGCCCAGAATGTACCTGAAGTAGTCTTTCATACCAGGCAATTGTCCATAATGGGGGGAAGTACCTCCCCAGAATACGTTGTGGTCCAATCCAGCTGTGATGCGCCAGTCTTTAGGTAATTGCGCCCGTAAATAAAGTTTTTTGTGATGGAAATGACTGTCCATTACATAGCGGTCATCGCGAAGGAAATTTTCCTGGTATTCGGCCTTAAACGAGAACCAGTTCTTCCAGAAGAAAAACGGAATGAAGCCATCGGTCGAGAGGGTAACTCCCGGCAGCGGGCGTGAATTATTGGACCAGTACATGTTGCCATTGGTGGAAGAAAGTCCGGCATCCTGAATTGGTTCCGGTTTGGCACCTGCCCGCAATACCAGCCACTTGTATCGCAATCCAGCCCAGTATTGATTGACCTGAAAGTCGGAAGCGCCGGCATAGCCATATACCAAATTGGCTCCGTACATATATCCCCAGGTTTTGGTAGAGTCACGTTCCAGACTTCTTGTCAGTCCGACTTGCAGCAACTGGTATGTATTGTTCTGCATGGTGAACACCCCATTTTGATTGGCAGTCATCCAAAAGGGTAGGTCGTCGCCCGAAGAGGCATAACTGCTGAAGGACGTATTAAAATCCGGCGTGAACCCGGTTTTTTGGGCAAATAACACCGAACTAATGCTCAGCAGGATGATGGTGGCGAAATATTTCATTAAAAATGAGTGTTAAGTGTTATGTTTTAAGTTTTAAGAGAAGGGGGCAATGCTCCTCGATTATTGCTTTGAGGTTTTGTTTTGAGATGCCTCGATTTTCTTTATCATTTTCATGAATAAGATTTTAGATGATAGACTCCAGATATTAGATGAGAAACATTGGACAAAGTATCATAATTGTTGTTTCAGTCTTTCGATTAAGCCATGAAGCATGGAAGAAATTTCATTTAACTCCTTAATCATTTCAGTGACCGTTTTTGAAGAATGATTGTTCAACTTTTCAACAAGCATAAGTTGCGTACGTAATTCTGCCGATGAACCTTTGGCTATATGCAAAAAACGAATAAAATCCTTGTTGGAACTCCGTTCTGCACCTTCAGCAATGTTACTGGGAATGGAAAGGGATGAGCGAAGAATTTGTTCACGCAGTGCGTAAATTGGATACTTTTCAAATTCCAGATAAATCCTCAATGTTAAATTGAAGCTGCGTTTCCAAACTTCCAGTTTATCGAATGCATGTGGCATGAACTGTCTTTTTTCTTTCCTCAGGTGTCTGTTGTCTAATAAATAAAAAATCGCAGACCTGTAAGCCGGGTTCTGTACCTTACCGAAGCAAGGCTTCTATCATTTATCTGGGACTACCGTCACCGGCAGCCTCGAGCAGCCTACCCCCTGCGATATCCGGCGAACCGGAACCAGCGCGGGCCGCACTGTGTCCTTGTGGACTCACAGTATATTTGGCCTTACAACCCATGAGGCGTACGGCTACCTGTGTTGCCACAGATACCGGTGGGCTTTTACCCCGCCTTTTCACCCTTACTGTTTCGAACCGAAATCCGGAACAGCGGTTATTTTCTGTTACACTGCTGCAAGCTTACACCCGCCTTCCCGTTAGGAAGCATGGCGCCCTGTGTTGCCCGGACTTTCCTCATTCCCCGAAAGGAACGCGATAGAACGGTCTGCGACGGGGCGAAAATACTGAATTATTTCGAGAACTGTATAGGAGAGGGAGAAGTTGAGATTGGGAGAAACGGAGAGCTAACGGGAAATTTTGAGTGCTGAATTATCCATTTTGCATTATGGAGTCTAGCTGGAATTCATTTTAGTGAGTTCGCTTCAGCACAAATTGCGCAAAAAAGTTCTTCATTCCCAGGTTTACACATAACATCGAAGTGCCAAACAACCGGGTTTGCGTAAACTGAGGTCGTCAAAAAAATGACTGCAAAGAAGTCAAAATTACGTTACCCGTGTTTTGACTGTAATTCAACATTCAAAATTTCTCGTATTCATCGTTTCAGGTTCACCATGGTGGCACCGAATCCGTATTCCTGGAAAGAGGCATCCTGAAAGGAGTATTTACGGTACTTACGTTGCAACTCGCGGCGCAATTCGTTCTTCAGTACGCCATTGCCCACTCCATGGATAAAAACAATCTTTTTAACGCCTAAATCAATGGCTTTGGCCATCTCTTCCCGGAAGGTATCCATCTGTACCTTCAGCATATCGGCGTTTGACAGACCACTGATATTGTCGAGCAGTTCCTGGATATGTAAATCGATTTCCACCAGATCCTGATTCGGCAGACTTACTGGTTGCATCTTCTTTTGGGCCGGTTTTTCTTTTTCCCTGACTATTTTCTTGAATTCCTTGTCGGATAACTTTTCAAGCTCGGCTGTGAGCGGGTCGGTTACCAGTGAGAAAGTCATGGCGGGGTTCCGGAAGTAGTCGTTTTTTGAAAAGGAGTTCTGTTTGTAAAACTTTACCGGGTTGAGGGTAATTTCCTTTTGTACCGGCGCTTCCATCGATGTCGCATGTTTCCGGAAGTAAAGCAGTTGGAAACAGAAAGCCGGAAGGTCACTTAAATCGGCCTGCGTAAGTTGTTCCAGCTGAATGCGGGTATTGGGCTCGAGGGTACCACTGTCGCGGGTTTCGTAATTTTGGTCGCGACGATAGGCAAATTGGTACAAAACGGAGTAATTGCAATCATTGATCAGATAAAGCGTAATACCTGCCCCTACTGCGTTGTTGGCATCTTCGGGTACTACAGCGAATATAAAGTGTGGCTGATCATTTCCTTCCACCTGGTTGATTTCGGCGAACCCAACGAATTCCGGTTCGATTTCTTCCTCCTCTTCTTCGGGAGTTGCTTTCGTTGCTTTGGTCGTCTCGACTGCCGTATTCTTTTCGGAAGCCTCGTCGGGTATTCCGTAGGTGTCGCCGCCGCTCACTACAACCAGTTCGGTCACCAGGGTTGGTAACTCAAAGCCGTCTTCCGTTTCCACATTCACCATGTTGGGGTTGATAATGGATGTTACCTTACCGCCGCCTACATCGTTTAAAAACCGTACGCGGTCTCCTATCTTGATTTGCATGTTACTGTCTGTTTTTTGTTCTCGCGAAGGTAATAAAAAAGATAGCAGACCCCAGACGTTAGATGGGGCTCATTGTTTCTGTGGTTTCTGTTATTAAAAAAGTTTCTGTTGTTAGGAGAGTTTTAAGTGTTAAGAGTGGTTTTAGGTTGTATCTGTTGTTGTAATGTTTAAGGTCTGGATGCGAGGTTGTATATTGATCAGAAAAGCAAAGCCGGGCTATTCGAACCCAGCTTTGCTTTTGAAATATCTAATGTCTTTATTCTATAGTCTGTCTAAATGTCTGTTCTCAATCCGGATAAGTACGTAAAGCGGTCTCGCGGATTTTTTTGCGGCGCAACAGGTACGACGGGAGACTGGACATTAGAACGGCCAACGGGGCAATAATCATAAATGCTTTTCCTACCGGGACGTTTTGTAACGAGATGCTTAAAACAATGAATCCCAGGTTAACCGTCAGAATTGTTAATGTAGCCTGCAGGTGACTCATACCTAAATCGAGGAGCTTGTGATGAATGTGGTTCCGGTCGGCCGTGAAAGGCGAAGTACCGCGAAGAATGCGCAATACGAATACCCGCAGCGTATCGATCAACGGGATAATCATGATTCCGATGGAAACAGCCGGCGCCCCCCTGAAGGCATGGATTCCGGATAACCCGATATTAAATTCGTTGAACTGGATAACCAGAACCGACATAATCATTCCCAGAATGAGAGAACCCGTGTCCCCCATAAATATCTTATTCTCTTTTCCGAATACGTTGAACCAGAAGAAGGAGGTCAGCGATCCGGCCAGCGCAAAAGCGGTTATCGCGTAGGCATAATGGCCGGTAGCAAAAAACCAGCCGCCAAATGTTGCCGACGTCAGGATGGTGATTCCCGAAGCCAGTCCATCGATGCCGTCAATCAGATTGAGCGCGTTAATCAGGACAATCATGACAAATAATGTCAGGGGTACACTTACCAGGAACGGGATTTCATAGATGCTTAGAAATCCGTGCAAACTGGTGAACCGGATATTGCCCAGAATGATCACGATGAGTGCAGCTAAAACCTGGCCAAGCAGTTTTTTCTTTGGCGCCATTTCAACAATATCATCCTTCAAACCAATGAACAGCATAATGGTTAATGCCGCAATGATGTACTTGATTTCGGAAAACATAAAACCGTTGCTGCCGATAATCATGCTAATGATAAAACCGACATAAATGGCAACGCCACCCAATGTGGGAACAATCGTCGTCGCAGCGGAGCGATGATTGGGTTCGTCATAGAGGTGCTTCAATCGGGCTACCTTAATTAAGGTCGGAATGGAAAAATAGGTTAATCCGGCGGCCATGATGAAGGTGACAAACAAATAAATGACTTCCTTCAATGTATTCATTTTTTGAGGTTAAATATTATTATAATAAGAACTGTTGGTGTCTGTCTTAATTATAATCTGTGCAAAGTTAAATGAATATTTTTGTAAACAAAATAATTCTGCAGCATATTTTGGGGCTTCGATGCTTGATTTATAGCTGATTGCTGCTGGAATTGTTTCAAATTAATTTTTGTGGTTAAAAATGTTTCTGTTGTTTCTATTGTTGGAAAAATGTTAAAGTTGAAGGATATTAGATGCCAGAAGTCAGATTTTGAATTTTTTCATTGTTCAATTTTCACTGGTGATTTTCTTTAACCTTTTTGATGTTTGTGTTCACCCTAGGGAGCGACTGGCGATTGATACACAAAAAGCCCTTCATTTGTGAGAGGAGAGCTTTTCTAAATATCATTAAATCTTTTTTACCAGAAACTAATCTTATCGAGTTGGCTCAATGCTCTGACGAGTCCGCGTCGCACAGGAGCAGGTTTCTTATCCTGCCTTTCCAGACTAGGCATATCAATCAGGCGTTCGTTGTGGCGGGGGATTAATATCTGCTGGAAGGGGTCATCCTTGCGGATGAGCTGTTTTACCTGGAGGTGTCGTCCCAGTAGCATAACCGAGCCCATGGCAAAAACAAAATTCACTGCCATCAATCCCCATATTCCGATTCCCTGAAGCAAAAATACCGGAACCAGATAAACTGCTGTAACAGCCATCAGGGTGAGGGTGGCTTGTTTGTGTGACATGCCCATTGCCAGTAACCTATGATGAATGTGATTTTTGTCGGGTGAAAATGGTGAGCGTCGCTGGTAGATTCGAATGGCAAATACCCGAATGGTATCGAACAACGGGTAGATAAGGATGCCAAATGAAACCGCCGGAGCCGAAGCAATGGCAAATGGGCGGGTCTGTATGATGTTCAGTTCGTTGAACTGAATCACCAGCACCGACATGATGGTCCCGAGAATGAGAGAACCGGTATCGCCCATGAATATCTTATTTTTCTTACCATAGACATTGAACCAGAAGAATCCGCTTAAGGCACCGATAAGGGAGAAGGACAGGATGGTGTATTCTATGTTTCCTGCCAGGTAGAACCATACGCCCAATACCCCGGCTGCAATGATACTGATGCCGGAAGCGAGGCCGTCGATGCCATCAATCAGGTTGAACGAGTTGATGAACACGATCATCACAAAACCGGAAAGTAACAGACTAACGGTATAACTTATCTCGTGAATTCCCATGAATCCATGAAGATTGGTAAAACGGATATCCGCCAAAACAATCAGCATGAAGGCTGACGTCATCTGCGCTACCAGCTTTTTCCAGGGCGACACATTCAGGATATCGTCTTTCAAACCCACAAAAAACATGATGATAACTGCTGCAATGATGTATTTCAACCCGGGCATTACAAAGCCGTTTCCGGCAATGGTCACACTCAACACAAATCCCAGGAAGATGGCAATTCCTCCGAGGGTAGGGACCACCTGTGTAGCAGCTGAACGCCCGTTCGGTTCGTCGAACAGGTGTTTTTGATGGGCGACACTGATGATGGTCGGAATGCTCCTGACGGCAATCAGCAGCGAAAGTCCGAAACTCAGTATCACGTAAATGAATTCTGGCATGTCTTCTTTCTAAGTTTGAGGTTAAATGCAGCACAAATGTAGACAATCTGCTCTATACCCCGTATTACTTCAACTTTAATTCATACTTAACTTTAACGTAGTAGTTGGGTTTTCATTGTGTGCATCTCCATAAATGATGCTCCCGGGTTGGAAAAGGTTGCCTGAAGGGACAGAATTTTATGGATTTTTTCACAGATTGACGTTGTTGAGTTTCGACGTTGATTATGAGAAGGCGTGTTTGAAATTGAAAATGGATAGTTGAGAATTGAAAATGATTGGTGCTTCGGGGTTGCTTTCGTTGATGGATTAACGCGTATTGCATTCATTTATAGCCATCGATGATCGTTGCTATGGGGAGCGGGGGAGAAGGAGAGAAACGGAGAATGGGAGAAAGAGTAAAGTGGCCAAGGCGAAGAAAATGGAGAACGGGAGATGAGGAGAGTGGGTGAAGAGTCGAAAAGTGCATAGAGAATAGGTTTCCGCAGAGAACGCGGAGGATTATCCACGGATGGGAACGGATGTGGAAGGTCGAAAGGAAGAAATCGGATCTCTTCTTATGTCTTTTTTCTTTCCTAAAACTTATTTATTGGCACTTATAATTGTTTTAATAACTACTCACCCCAACCCCTCTCTAAAATAAAGAGGGGCTTTGGCCGGTGATAAAAAGGTAGTCGAAAGTCCGGTGTCAAAAGTTCTTGCTTCTGGCATTTGATTTTTTTTCCACGTGGAGCGCACAGGGGACTTTACACCGTTGGTCATAGATTCTATTCGCGGATAAGCCAGGAGTATGTTCGGTGATAAACAGGGATGAGATAAGATAGTTGAATAAAGAACCGGCTCACCAATGGGGTACATCGATGAGCCGGTCAATGATTCTGTTCAATTATGTTTATTTTGTCATTTTTTATTGCACACTGGTCTTTGTAATTACGCTTTCGCGGAAATCCTTGATGCGTTGTTCTTCTTCCTTTTTGCAGACCAGTAGTACGCCGTTGGCTTCTACTACAATGTAACCATCCAGCCCCTGTAACACCATGGGGCGCTCGTTGGGTACATGGACGATGGTATCGGAACATTCGAAGAGATGAACACCGCTTCCCACTACGGTATTACCATCGCTATTGCGGTCCCGTTTTTCCCACAGGCTGCCCCAGGTTCCCAGGTCGCTCCAGCCAAAGTCAGCCGGCAATACAAAAATGTTGTCGGCTTTTTCCATGATGCCGTAGTCGACCGAAATTTTCGGACAGGCAGGGAAGTTCTGGTTGATGAATGCCTGCTCTTTCCCGGTGTAGAAAATATTTTTCCCTTGCTCAAATATTTCAGCAATCTCCGGGAGGTAGGACCGAATGGCGTTCATGATGCTTTGTACACTCCAGATAAAGATGCCTGAGTTCCAATAATAGCTTCCTTCTGCCAGATACTGCTGAGCGGTTTCGCGGTTGGGTTTCTCTTTGAACGCTTTTACCGGATGGATGGATAATTCATTTCTTTCTTCGTTGGCCTGAATATATCCATATCCCGTTTCGGGGCGATGGGGTTTCATACCCAGTGTCAGGAGTGTATCGTTCGCAGCGGTGAAATTCAGTCCGGTCTGGATGACCTGTTCGAACTGTGTCTCATCGGTGATGAGGTGGTCGGAGGGAGCCACCACGATGTTCGCTTCCGGATTTTGCTGATTGATTTTCCAGGCTGCGTAAGCGATGCATGGCGCGGTATTCCGCATGCAGGGCTCCAGTAAGACCTGTCCGGCGGTCAGTCCCGGAATTTGTTCCAGCACCAGTTCCTGGTAGTTGGCTGAGGTAACAATGTAGATGTTTTCAGCGGGAACGATGTTCCGGAAACGGTGGACGGTTTGCTGTAGCAGGGGTTTTCCGGTTCCCAGGACATCCAGAAACTGTTTGGGTTTTTCGGCCGTACTCATGGGCCAGAACCGGCTTCCAATGCCTCCGGCCATGATGACGAGATAGTTGTTGGTGTTCATTTGTTTATTGGATTTTCAAAGATGCGAATTTAATGCTTTTAGTGTATTTATGCTTGTCGAGATTAAATTACACGAATTAAAGCTAATTACGCGAAACGATGTTTGACGCAGCCAATTGCACTTCAAGACTGCATGGAATAAAGGATTCAAATGGATAGGCAGGCTTAGTTTAACGCGAAAGGCGCAAAAGATTACCGCAAAATACGCTAAAATGAACTATTGATTAGAATTGAACGACAGTAACCGCGAAGCCCAACCTGAAACTCTTTAACTTGACTCTTTCACCTACGGCCTTCTGATCTTAATTTGCATGGCATTGGGAACTGGTTTTTCTGAAACCAATACCAGGTAGCCACCGCCGCCGGCACCGGATATTTTCCATCCCATTGCTCTGTTTTCGTATTGCTTAATCTGTTCAAGGATGTGTTCATTCACCATGTTTGGGAACATGCTGATTTGTGCTTCAAATGAACGACGGAATTGCTGTCCGAATGATTCAATATCCTTTTTCTGGATGGCTTTCCATACACCTTCGGCTGCTTCAGCCAGTTCCCGGGCTCCCCGTTCTGTAATTGTTGTATCGGAAAGGACGTCATAACCACTTTCCCGAGGTGAAAGATTAATGAACCATAAACGTTGCTCCAGCCATTTTAACGTGTCTTCGTCGGTAAAGGGAGTAATCTTTTCGGGCCAATACTGTTCCCGTGAGTAATCGAGTTTATTGATACCGGGAAAGACAATCCCAATGGCATCCTGCGATCCACTGACGTATTTCCGGCCGGGAGGATTTTCCACACAGAAAAGGGAATAAGCCAGTTTCTCATGATTGTCTTCGGGAATGTCAGTATGCCATAATTCGATAGCCTTTTTGTGCGTACTGCTCGACATGCCACTGCGATCGTTGAACTCAAAGTCGGGTTCGATGGAGATGGTAATGACCGGTCCGGGATGAAATTTCGATACATAGGGTTGGTCTAACCATCCACCGGCCAGATCGAGCCGGTAAGGAATGCGGCACTCCTGGCGTAATGCGGTGGTGGAGCGGGCCGGTAAATCATCATGCGGGATACGTTTGCTCACCTTTAATTCGATGCCGAGTCGGCCGCACAAGGTTTTCTTATCGGGTGTGTAACCATCTTCGTTCACAAAGAAAATGTCAGGACGCAATGACTCCAGCTCTTCCACAAAATCGAGTAGGCCCATTCCCTGATTTATCCACGCATCTTTTACATGGCGCAAAGATTTGACCATATAGAGGCGTTCCTGCTCGGTATTGATGGTTTTTCGCCCTTTTAACTGTTCTATGTTTCGATCGGAACCCAGACCAACATAGAGGTCACCATGAGAGGCTGCTTCCTCGAAAAATGCGACATGCCCCGAATGGAGCATATCAAAACAGCCGGATACAAATACTTTTCGGTTTGGCATCGCTGTAATGATAAGTTAAAGTGGTTACAGGTTGAGCTTCGCTGTTAATGTTGTTACTATCGTTATTATTATTTCTCTTGTTGAGTTTTAATCAGCGCCTCATCTTCGACCTTTGGCTCCCTATGGCAATTGGGAGCTACATTCTCATCTTCGTTCTTTATCTTCCCCTGTCTTTAACAACGAACCACTGACAGGGTTTTAACTAACCGAGGTACCAGCTGTACATCTGTTCGATACCGTCTTCGATTTCGATCTTGTGCTGCCAGCCGAGCTGATGGAGCTTGTTTGGGTCGGTGAGTTTACGCAGGGTACCATCTGGTTTGTCTGCATTGAAGACCAAATTGCCGTTAAACCCGACTTTCTCCTTGATGAGCTCTGCCAGTTCTTTGATGGAGACTTCCTTGCCGGTACCGATGTTGATATGGGTATTTCTAATTTCTGTCGAATGTCGAAGGTCTGAAAGTCGAAGGTCCTTATCATACTTTTGACCTTTGACTTTTGACTTTTGACTTTCAATGATATCGTTGAATTCAACATTTTCCATTAAGAATACACATGCATCCGCCATGTCTTCTGACCAAAGGAACTCGCGCATGGGTTTGCCGGAGCCCCAAATCTCGATCGACACAGAATTCACGGATTTAGACGGATTGACACGGATGCCATATTTGGCGAGGATGTTGACGATGGCTTCATCTGTTGCCTGTCCATCAACTCCTTCGATGGGATTTTTATCCAAATCGGTACGCAGCGTTTCCCAGTCGCCATCTTCCAAGCATTTACCAAGGTGCGCTTTGCGAAGCAGGGCTGGGAGCACGTGTGATTTCTCCAGATCGAAGTTATCGTTGGGACCATAGAGATTGGTCGGCATTACCGAGATGTAGTTGGTGCCATATTGCAGGTTGTAGCTCTCACACAATTTGATGCCGGCTATCTTGGCAATGGCATAGGGCTCATTGGTGTATTCCAGCGGAGAGGTGAGGAGCGAATCCTCGGGCATGGGCTGCGGCGCTTCCCGCGGATAGATACAGGTACTGCCCAGGAACATCAGTTTTTTAACATTGTTTTTGTACGCGGCATGGATGACATTGTTCTGAATCATCAGGTTCTCGTAGATGAACTGTCCGCGGTAGGTGTTGTTGGCTACGATGCCTCCTACTTTGGCTGCCGCCAGAAATACATATTCGGGCTTCTCTTCGGCAAAGAAATTAGCCACTGCCTTCTGATTGGTCAGGTCTAGTTCACTGTGTGTGCGTAACACGAAATTGGTGTAGCCTTTCTCTTTTAAGTTTTTCAGAATAGCTGAACCCACCAGGCCGCGGTGCCCGGCGATGTATATTTTGCTGTTTTGTTCCATGTATTATATACTAAGTCAAAAGTCAAAAGTCGAATGTCAAAGGTCTAAGGTCGAATATCATTTTTTAATTGAGCTGTTCAGGTACTGAATGAATCTGGATATTCGGGATGAGAGGGTAATATACCTATTGACAATAGTCTCTGCCTCTTCCTTACTCATATAATTCAAGTCAACAGAAATGGAAAGCATACTACGAACCTCACCGGCTGAGCCTTTTGCAATTTTCAGGAATCGTTGAAATTCTTTATCTGAATCTCGCTCAAATCCCTCTGCAATATTATTCATTACCGAAATTGCCGCTCTGCAAATCTGATCCCGAAAACCATAATCCTTTGTATTTTGAAAATGTTGATAAATGATTAGAGAACATGCTTTGCTCTCTTTCCATATATCCAAATCTTCAAATCGGTGAACGGTACCCATGACTTTAGACGTTAGATCTGTGACGTTTAGACATCTTTTTATTCAAAATAGTTCATAATGCGGTACCCGCCTTCTTTCAGCCAGGCATCTTTTTGCATGAGTTTGATGTCGGATTGCATCATGTCTTTGATGAGGCCGTCGAGGTCGTATTTCGGTTCCCATCCCAGTACTGTTTTCGATTTGGTCGGATCGCCAATGAGGAGGTCCACTTCCGTGGGACGGAAATAAGCCGGGTCGACTGCCACTAATGGGGAAGAGGTGAAGGGGTTAGTGGGAGAAGAGGAGATATGCGATTTGATATTTTCGAGATATGATTCTCCTACCTTCTCTATAAATATCTTTTCATCCACTGCGGTCAGGTATCCTTTTTCATCGGCTCCTTCGCCTTTGAAGGTTAGCTCCATACCCACTTCTGCTGCAGCCTTCTTGATGAAATCCCGAATGGTGGTGGTAATGCCGGTAGCAATCACGTAGTCATCCGGTTGATCCTGTTGCAGGATGAGGTACATAGCACGGATATAATCCTTGGCATGCCCCCAGTCACGTTTGCTCGACAGGTTCCCCATGAAGACTTTGTCCTGCATCCCCAGGGCAATGCGGCTCAGGGCGCGGGTCACTTTCCGGGTTACAAAGGTTTCACCACGAATAGGCGACTCATGATTGAAGAGAATCCCATTGCTGGCGTGCATGTTGTATGCTTCACGGTAGTTGACCGTAATCCAGTACGCATATAGTTTGGCTACCGCATAGGGTGAACGGGGATAGAACGGCGTTTTCTCGGTTTGCGGCACCTCCTGCACCATGCCGTACAGTTCGGAGGTGGATGCCTGGTAAATACGTGTTTTATCGGTGAGTTCCAGCAGGCGAACGGCTTCGAGGATACGGAGTGTTCCCAGACCATCGGCATTGCCCACATATTCGGGTGTTTCGAAGCTAACTGCCACGTGACTCATGGCTGCCAGGTTGTATATTTCGTCGGGTTGCATCTCCTGGATGATACGGGTCAGGTTCATCGAGTCGGTGAGGTCGCCGTAGTGGAGAATGAAGTTCCGGTGCTCCACATGCGGGTCCTGGTAGAGGTGATCAATGCGGTCGGTATTGAACAGTGATGAACGGCGCTTGATGCCGTGTACGATGTATCCTTTTTTCAGCAGGTATTCACTCAGGTAGGCGCCATCCTGTCCGGTGACACCGGTAATCAAAGCTACTTTTTGTGACATGTTTTTAAGGTATTTTATTGTTGATATTATCGACTGAAAGTCAAAAGTGCAAATATTAATAACGATAACAAAGATTACGCGAATTAGGGCTAATTACGCGAAACGACGTTCGACGCAGTCAATTGAGTTTTTCTATAACAAGTTGTTCGGAATAGGGGATAGGGTTTAAAGATTATGGTATAAGGTGTATGGTCTAGGGTAAAGCCTAATGTAGAAGGTCGTCGCGCTTCCTCCGTTCATTGAGATATTAAGTGCGCGATCCCACCTTGTTGATAAGATGGGATCGCGTGTGCTTGTGAGCATTGGGTAACGGATTGGGTTACCTGATTCATTTTTTTATGAACGGGCGATAATGCCGAGTTTCTCGAGATACTGTGCTTCGTCATCTTCGAAGATGAGTTTGGCTAACCGGGTAATCTCGTTGGCTGCTTCGTAGAGTTTATCCATTTTGGTGTTCCGCTCTTTGGTGGCGTATTGGGCATCCCCGCCTTCTTTTTCGCGGTTGGCACGGAGAACATCGAGTTCGTCTACGTCTGCCTGCAAAGCCTGAACCGATTCGAGGGTATAACCAAACGGAGCGAGTTTATCGAGCACTTCCTGCATGCCCAGCAGGTTACCATAAAAGTTTTTGGCTACCTGCAGGAAATCGGTGTATTTGGTGATTTTGTCTTCGTAGAGTCCCAGCGTATTGGCTTCGGCGGAGTTGGCCGGATAGAAGAATTTCAGTTTTTTCCTGATTTGGGAGAAATCCTTCCGGGTCTTTTTCTGCTGGTTGTTGAACAATTCACTGGCTGTTCGCCATTCGGCATTTTCGTTTTCATTTTTTTTAACGAGCGCTACCGTGTCGGTGTAAATTGTTTTGTTGGCGGTGTGTTTGGCCTCATCGTATCCGAAGGGGAGGAGGCGGGCACTGATGACGTCGTCGCTGGATGCATTGTAAATCTTGATGCGACAGTCTTCCATGAAGTCGTTAATTGATTGGTCTTTCATAGTGGAAAATTTTTATGTTAGAAAATTAGGTTGTAGGAAGTTATTAAATTTCAATGGATAAAGAAATCGACCAACTATGTTTATTATTCAATTATCCTGATGAAAGTTCTTTCATTTTTTCTTCCCTGCGGACGTTGTACTGTACTAGAAATTGCAATTGGAGTAATAATTCTTATTTATAGCTCTATATTGTCTATTTCATGTTTTTGGAAATTTTTTTTCTCATTTTCCAATCTCGAGGAGTTTTTCATGGCTTTTTTTGAGACATCCCCGTTTGAAAAAGTATGTCCCCAGAACATGTTTTAGGGTGTGCCGTGGAAAAAAGTATGTCCCCAGAACATATTTTGAAGTGTGCCGCAAGAAAAAGTATGTATCCGGAACATGTTTTAAGGTATGCCGCAGGAAAAAGTATGTACCCGGAGGGTCTGTTCAATGAACTGTGTCAGTCTTAAGTTTCCACGGATGGGCACAGATTGTTTTCACTGATGTTCACGGATAGGTTTAAAATCTGTTTTTCTGTTTGTTCTGGCGGTGTTTTTTTGGTCGGCCGGTTGATTTCTACTCACCCCAACCCCTCTCTAACATAGAGATGGGCTTTGGCCGGTGGTTGTGATGGGGGGCGTATTTTAATGGTTGTGCGGGAATGACCTTGGTCAGAATTTCACCCCTATATCCCCTGAAGGGGACTTTGGGGCCAGTGGTAAAAAGGTTGCCGAAAGTCTGACCTCTTGCTTGCGTCTTATTTTTTAAATGCTTAACACTTATTTATTTTTAACTACTCACCCCAACCCCTTTCCAGGGACCTCATGGGTTACATTTCTATTGAATGCATTTCGGTTATTGGGACGATCGTGATGTCATTGCTTCGTTTTTGCCTGGTGTCTCCACCATAAATCAATATCCCCCCTTCGGTTTTTGTGAGTTTATTCCAGTAGCGGATTCCTTTGAAGAAATCATTGGTAATGGTTTGCCCGGATTTGATTTCGACGGGGACGCGCCGGTTGTTTATTTCAATCAGTAAATCGATTTCGTTGCCGGTGTTGTCGCGCCAAAAGAACAGGTTGTTTGTCTGGCCATTGTTATATCGTCGCTTCAGGAAGTCAACGATGACCAGGTTTTCAAACAGGTTTCCCCTGAACGGATGCAGTGCCAGTTGGGAACTGTTTTCCACACCGAGCAAAGCCAGGGCCAGGCCGGTATCGTAAAAATAGAGTTTGGGCATTTTTACTATCCGCTTATTGAAATTTTTGTGATATGGTTGCAACCTGAAAACGATAAAACTGGTTTCCAATATCCCTATCCAGGAACCAATGGTTTTTACATCCACACCGACTTCGGTCGCCAGGCTGCTCATGTTCAGTAATTGACCTGTCCTTCCTGCACATAAGCGCAGAAAACGTTCGAACGCAAATAAGTCGGTAATGTTTTTCAATAAACGTACATCCCGCTCGATATATGTACGGATGTAATTGGCATAGAATTTTGCCGGTTCAACAGACTCATTGTAAAGAGCCGGATAACCTCCTTTGAATAAGCTTTGATTGTTATCCTGTTTCCCTTGCGTACTGATTTCTGCGAGGCTAAGCGGCAACAAAAACAGATAGGCGACCCTTCCGGCCAGACTTTGAGAGATGTTATCCTGCAGAAGAAAATTATTGGAGCCGGTTAAAATAAATAGGCCCTTATCATCATGTTCATCCAGTATTTGCTGGAGATAGGAGAACAGTTCCGGTGCACGCTGTGCCTCATCTAATATGGCCCCATGGGGATAATTAGATAAAAAGCCTCTTGGATCTTCTACTGCAAACCGACGAATATCCGGATTCTCCAAATTGACATACGGTTTTTGGCTAAACACCTTACGTACCAGGGTGGTTTTACCCGATTGCCGTGGACCTGTTACTGCAACTGCCTTAAACTGTTCGGCCAGTTTTATTAGTTCTTTTTCTGCTTCCCGATGTATCATGGTATAAATTTACAATTCTGGATTTGGATTCCAAAATTGTAAAGAATCGAATACTATGCTTTCAGAAGAGGTTCACATTCGGGGCGGATATGTTGTTGCGTCGCACATGTTAATGCCGAGTCGGACAAGCAGAGAAGGGGAGATTGGGTGAGTGAGAGAAATGGAGAAGCGAAGAATTGGTGATGGGTAAGGCGAACAGTCAAAAGTAAAACGGCAAAGGGGAAAAGGAATGGGGTTTAGCTAACATATTTCATCTTTTCCGGTCGATATTAGATAACCACTGTCAGGGTACAAGACCACTGACACGGTGTGGAAAAGGCATAAAAAAAGCCGGCTGAGTTGGTTATTCAGCCGGCGTTGCTATTGTGTGTTTTTTTGTTGTGTTACTTCTTCGTGTATTTCTCCAAATACCAATCGACTGTTTTGATGATGCCGGACTCGAAGTTTTCGTCGGCTTGCCAGCCGAGTTGGGTTTCGATCTTGGTGGCATCGATGGCGTAGCGGCGATCGTGGCCGGCCCGGTCGGTGACAAAGGTGATGAGGTCGGCATACTTTTTCCCGTCATTACGCGGTGCCCGTTCATCGAGCAGCTGACAGATATGATTCACGATGAACAGATTATCGCGTTCGTTTCGGCCGCCAATGTTATAGGTTTCACCGGATTTTCCTTTCTGTTCCACCAGGTCGATTCCTTTGCAGTGATCGAGTACATATAACCAGTCGCGGATGTTTTTGCCATCACCATAGATGGGGATGGGCTGTTCAGACAATGCTTTCCGGATGATGGTCGGGATGAGCTTCTCATCGTGTTGTTTGGGACCATAGTTGTTGGAACAATTGCTGGTGGTTACATTCATTCCGTAGGTATGGAAATAAGCCCGGACAATCAGATCGGAACTGGCTTTTGATGCGGAATAGGGACTGTTAGGCGCATAGGGCGTGGTTTCTTCGAACAGGCCTTCGGCACCCAGCGTTCCGTAAACCTCATCGGTTGAGATATGGTGGAAACGGCATGTTTCGTAACCCGGTTTTACCGTGAAGGGTTTTTCCATCCACTGTTTGTAGGCTACATCCAGCAGGTTGAAAGTACCATTCACGTTGGTGCGGATGAAAACTTCGGGGCCGGTGATGGAGTTGTCGACATGCGACTCGGCGGCAAAATGGAAAACGCCCCGAATATCGTATTTGGCAAAGAGGTATTCCACCAGTTCGCGGTTGCCAATATCTCCTTTGACCAACTCATAGCGCTCGTGGTTTTCCACCTCGGAGAGGTTGTTCAGGTCTCCTGCATAGGTCAGTTTGTCAAGGTTGATGATGAAAGCTTCCGGATGGGCTTCCAGGTAATAGGGAATGAAGTTGGCGCCAATGAATCCGGCACCGCCGGTAACTAGGATGTGTTGCATTTTTATCATGTTTTTATTCCTTTGAATTGCGATCAAAAGAACTAATGAGTGATATTTATTTGTTATACCTCTCGAGGATTCTGCCCTCAAGCCGGACGGGCTTTTCATTTTTCTCCTTAGATGAGAAAAACGAAACAAAAAGAATCAAGTCAAAGTGATTCCTTTCCTCCCGCGTCATGATTTTTTCTTGCGGACCCACTGTCCGGAATCCCCGCCAAAAATCAATCCCGCTCTCGCCGGCCCTGTGAAATATGAAATTGATTTCACTGGGCTGGCCCGGACGACTTTGACGGGCCTACCCGCTTTTCGCCTGTTGGCGAAGTGGGGGACTTGAGGGCGAATGGGAGAAGGGGCGATTTAAGCCTTTCTCAATGTTCGTTAGCCAGTTCCTGTGAATTAGTATTTAAAAGGATTATCTGTTTCGTTCAATGGTTTTAAAGCTTCGTCTTTTGCTGAAAGCTTTACTTCTGCTTCATCGATTTGCCAGTCGACGTTGATTTCCGGATCGTTCCAGGCAATGCCACCATCGTGGTCAGGTGCATAGACATTGTCTACTTTGTATGCAAAGGTGGCCGTTTCACTCAATACCACAAAGCCATGGGCAAAACCGCGGGGAATGAATAGCTGGTGCTTATTTTCTCCTGTCAGTTTTACCGCCACGTATTGTTTATAGGTCGGTGAACCCAGGCGCAGATCGACGGCTACATCCAGTACTTCTCCTTCGATGCAGCGGACGAGTTTGGCCTGGGCAAATGGCGGACGTTGGAAATGGAGTCCGCGCAGAACACCACGTGTTGAACGGGATTCGTTGTCCTGCACAAAGTTGATGTTGCCAATATGTTGTTCAAATTCTTTCTGACTGAATGATTCAAAAAAATACCCGCGTGCGTCGCCGAAAACTTTCGGTTCGATGATGAAAACACCGGGGATGGATGTTTTGGTGAAGGTCATGGGTTCAATATTTTTTGAAATGCTTTTTATCAAGTGAATGGGCGATGGGGCGACTAGCGATGGGGCGATTTAGTGGCACCATTTATCAGGATTGTTAGCCATCAGTACGAGTTGGGACAGAACATGGTCATAGGCATCGTACAAACGGTCATAATCCGATAGTTCAATATAATTGAAGGATTTGGCAAAGTCGAGCCAAACCTGGGTTTCGGCGGCTTCACTTTCGGCATCCGATAGTTTCTAGACGAAATGTTTGGGATATTTTCTTTTTCGATAAGCTTCAGCAATATTGGCAGCGACCGAACGTGAACTTCTACGAACCTGATCGGTTAATGAATATTTCTCTTCAGCCGGAAAATTCTTAGACAGTTGGTAAATTTCCAATGCCGCCTGAAATGCTGCCTGATAAACCCGAAGCTCTTTATGTGTCTTTATCGTCTCCAATTTAATGAGCTCTATTTATGTCCCCCACTCGCCCTTTCTCCCACTCGTCTATTCTCTTGATTTGTTATCAATCTTTTTTTTGTCAGTTATCCCAGCATTTACTTTTCAGCGACCAGCTGTAACAGGTACTGCCCGTAACCGTTTTTCTTCAACGGTTCGGCAAGTTTGCGGACCTGGTCGGCATCAATGTAGCCCATCTTGTAGGCGATTTCTTCGATGCAGGCGATTTTGAGACCCTGGCGGGTTTCGACGGTTTGGATGAACTGGCTGGCATCGAGGAAGGATTCGTGCGTACCGGTATCGAGCCAGGCATAGCCACGGCCCATCAGTTCCACCTTTAAGCGGCCTTCGTCCAGATAGTGCTGGTTGACGGTGGTAATTTCGTATTCTCCGCGGGTGGAAGGTTGAATGTTTTTGGCAACGTCCACCACGTCGTTGGTGTAAAAGTAGAGACCCACCACTGCATAGTTGGACGCTGGTTTTTCCGGTTTCTCCTCGATGGACGTGACATTGCCTTCCTTATCGAATGTGGCCACTCCGTAACGCTCCGGGTCGTTCACATAGTATCCAAATACAGTGGGTTTGCCCTCTTCTTCTATATTATGGCGAGCTTGTTTCATTAAATCTACCAGGCCGTGGCCATAAAAGATGTTATCACCCAACACCATGCAGACGCTATCGTCTCCAATGAATTCTTCACCAATCGTGAATGCCTGGGCCAAACCGTCCGGACTCGGTTGTTCCTTGTAACTAAACTGCATTCCCAAATCTTTTCCACTTCCCAGTAGTTTTTCAAAACCGGGCAGGTCTTCTGGTGTGGAGATGATGAGGATTTCCCTGATGCCCGCCAGCATGAGCACTGACAAGGGGTAATAGATCATCGGTTTGTCAAAAATGGGTAGCAGTTGCTTGGAAATCCCCTTGGTGATGGGGTAGAGACGCGTGCCGGACCCGCCGGCGAGGATGATGCCTTTCATATGGAAACGATTTTTAGTTTTTTTGATGTAAAAAGAATTAAGGTAGGTCATTATGTTTTATCGTGAAACTTCTTTTATTATTTCATACATTTTTTTAGATAGTACCTTTCGATCATAGTCTTTGGCCAGTTGGGCGCCTCCTTTTTTACATTGTAGATATAATGCTTTATCGGTCACCAAAGCGTTTAATTTCTCGAGAAAATCTTTTTCATTCTCCGGGTCGAAGCAAACGCCTGCGTTGTATTGTTCTATCATGCCTTTTGATTCTCCCTCGACGCCCAGCAGAATTGGGATTTCCATAGCCGCGTTTTCGAAAATTTTCGATGGAATTACAGTATGGAACAGAGGTGATTTCTTTAGGTTGATTAGTGAAATATCGAGGATGGATATATATCGTTTTACCTGATCTTTGGGGACGGGATTCAGCATGGTGACGTTAGACAATTTCATCTCCTTGTGTTGTTCCAAAAGTTTTTTCTTTTCTGCTCCCGTTCCGAGCAGAATGAAGTGGATGTCTTTATTTTCTAGTTTGCCAGCACAATTCAAGATGAAATCGAGTTTGTGTGCCATTCCATGTGTTCCAATATAACCCACCACGATTTTATTTTCCAATTGCAGCTCCTTTAGCAATTCTGCGTCTTTGGGTAGCGGATTATACAGGTCCATGTTTGCACCATTTTTTACCACTTTTATCTTCTCAGAATCAACGCCCTTTGTTTCAATGGCTTTTTTGAATGCATCGGTAACCACGACAATTTTTGCTGCTTTTTTGTAACAACGACGTTCCTGCCATTCAAAGTGACGGAGAATCCAATTGTCTTTCATTGCACCCACCGTTTTAATGGATTCGGGCCAGAGGTCCCGTACCTCCATGATCCAGGGGGTTCGTTTCCAGAAAGCGAGATTTCTTCCCGATAGTGCCGTGAAAAACTGTGGTGATGTAGCTATAATCAAGTCCGTCTTAATGAACAGGCCAGCCATGAATGCCCTTATGGCATATGAAATGTAATCCAATGTCCGTTTAACGAATCCTTCATTGGCTGTGATGTAACTCCAAACCCGGATCACCTTAATGCCATCGATCCATTCTACGGCTTTCCATTTGTTTTTGTAACCGGCATATATTTTCCCTTCCGGAAAGTTCGGAAAGCAGGTTATCACTGTGACTTCGGCCCCCATTTTCACCCACTCACGACAGTGTTCGTAAGTGCGGGTAGCTGGTGCATTTACTTCCGGCGGGAAGTTATCGGTTAGAAATAAGATTTTCATTGGATATTATGCGGTTGCAATAATGGTATTTAATTCTTTGTTAAAGCGTATTTCAATTTTGTAATTATCTGCACAACGATTATACCCATCGGGTATTTTTGTCTGAATCAATCGAACAGATTCTGCATTTTGAAACGAGATAAAAATTCCCTCTATTTTGATGCTTTGTTGATTTTGGATAGGGGTTAAACCGCGCCCCAACCAAATATGTGCTTTCCCCTCTGTTATTTTGCCCTCAAGCATATCATTTATCAGAATTTGATTTTCATCAAATTGCCATTCTCGTTTGTGTGTGGTTCCTAAACTCTTATACCCATCGTGTTGCGCAATGATTCGCTGGTTGTTGTCTTCAATAATCTTCACTTCGGCCCGTTTGGCGACTCGGAAGGATGACCAGATTTTCGATGAATCTTTGTCCTGGACAGTGACTGTATTGTGTGCAGACGTTCCTCGCTCTTTTAACCTTGTTTTGCCTGCGTCATAGGTAGAGATACCTGTGTCAACTATGATGGGCTGATTATTGACATTCAAAACAAAGTTGGAGGTGTCGGCATGAGCGTGCCCGGGTTGGTAGGATGGGCCAATAGGGCCGATATCGACTAAGCACTCATAATTTTCACCATTATAACGGCGATATCCTGATTGAGAGAGGCACGAATTATAAAAATTTTCGCAAATGTCACGAATTTCCTCCTCAGATAAGAGTTTTAGACGAATAGCATAGTTGTTTATTTCCTTTGTTGCAGGAGCTATACCCGGCGCTGCATCATTCAATAAGGGGACTTCTCCATTGGAGAAGGTCATAGCGTTCAGCCATTGCAACATTTTCTGTGCCTTCAATTGCATCAGAGAACTTAGTTCATCCTGATCCTGGAATACGTCGTTATGGCTGATCAGGTTGATGCAATCCAATAGTCTATCAAGCAAAATTTGGTGGTACATGGTACTTAACTCAAAATGCCCACCATCTTCCAATATCTGTTCCTCCAGTTCCTTTTCCAGTATTTTCTTTGCCTTTGAAAAGAATTTTCTGTCTCTAAAATAGTAGGCACCATACAACAGACTCATAGCATCTTCCAGCAAGTGATTACCCAGAAGGTGGTACTCCAGGTTGTTGAGGAGGATATGGTATTGGGCGTATAAGGAATTGTTGATGGTGATCAGTGATGAGTGGTCAGTGAGCTGTGGATGATGTAGAGACAGGAACTTAATCCAATTGATACCTCTCAATGCAATTGGGTAAGGTTCCTGACCTGTAGAATTTGGTGGTAAATTATGAATGAACCTTTCAATGAGCTTTATCCCTGTTGCTATGTCCATATTGGGCTGCAACAGATAATCCATGTAGTTGAGGTTATATGCCCAAAGTTTGCCATACTGTGCCAGGTTCCAATCGAATTCTTCCGGAAATGAGTGAGAAATATTTAAAAAGGTAAATTTGCCGGCCTTATAGCTTTCTGATTTTGCAAGCCAGGGCACCAACTTTACAGGTGTAGCTTCTGATGGTATACTTAGCGAATCATTAAACCGCAATAGCTGCCTCATCTTATGACGAATCCGGTACCAAAGCTGGTACCGGAGCTGAATGGGTTTGAGGTGTTTTACTGTATGATAATATTTGGAAATATCCACTTGAATACTGATTTGAATTGATTGGTCAAGTTTATATTTCAATCCAGCGTCCTTCTTTCAAAGATTGAATGGCCGCAAAGCTAGCCTTGGTGGTGTTTACAATCTCATCGAAAGGGATAATGGGGTGACCGCTTTTGACAGACTCCACCAACAGTTTAAACTGCTTCTTGTGTCCTTTGTCTAGTTTGGTTTTCGTTTTAGAAAAACCTTTTACACCATACCCCTTTAACGTACGCCAGTTGTCAATAATCAGTGTTTTTTCCTGGTTGTAGGCTTCGATGCGCTCCTTGGAATAGGCTTTACTGCCGTTAGCAAAATAGTTGATTACTGCATTCGTTCCGTTTTCATATTTTAGTAAAATACTGGCATTGTCGGTATTCTCCTCAGGATTGATTCCCATACTGTTCATGGCTACTGCCTTGACCTTACTTCCGGCTAAGAAAGTGCAAAGATCGATGTAGTGACAGGCTTCACCGATAATGCGTCCGCCACCAATTTCTAAATCGTGTACCCATACTTCGGGAGGGATAAAACCGGCATTCATCGTGGCCACGATATTTTTAGGGCCTTCACCTAACAATTTTTTCATTTTTTGCGCCAGGGGAGCGAAACGCCGGTTGAAACCCACGACCACCATTCTGTCATTTTGATTGGCTGCTTTCGTAATTTCATCCAGTTCTGTTTCATTCAGACAAAGCGGTTTCTCAACAAATACATTTTTCCCGGCCTTTAATGCCTCGATGGTCATTGGAGCGTGTAAATTGTGGCGCGTGGTAATCATGATCGTATCGACCTCTGCATCCTTTAGTATTTCCTGATAATCGGATGTTGCCTGAGTAATGTTTCCTTTTCTTGCTAACGTCTTGGCTGATAATCCCCCTGCGCTGGCAATTATTTTCATTTTGGCATCGGCTGCCAACATTCCGGGAATAATGGTCGATGACGTGAAGTTGCCGGCTCCAATAATTCCAAAAACTCCTTTTTGTCCATTGAATTGGCTGGAGGTTACTTCCACTGTCACTTTTTTATTGGCTTGTTCCGGATAGGTCAGGATGGAAGCAATGGAGCCCTGTTTTCGCATGTTACCATAAATGATATCGAATTCTTCCAGTGGTACTTCTTCCGTAATTAGTGGCTTCACATCCAGTTGTCCTTTGGAGATGGCGTTCAGGATGGCTTCAAAATTTCTTTTTTCCGTCCATCGGACATAACCGATGGGATAATCCTGTCCTTTTTGTTCGTAGTTTTCATCATAACGTCCGGGGCCGTATGAGCAGGACACCTGGAATGTTAGTTCTTTTTTGTAAAAATCGTCCCGGCGTATATTTAATCCAATCACTCCAACCAGAATAACTCGTCCCCTCTTGCGGCTCATTTCTGCAGCCTGGTGGATGATTTCATCGCTTTTGTTGGAAGCAGTTATAATTACTCCATCCGCACCAATTTCGTTTGTTTGCTGCAGAACGTATTTCACTGGATCGGTTCCGTTTCCAGGATTAAATGCTGTAATTCCTTTGGATGCGGCCATATCGACTTTTTGCTGGTCAAAGTCGTAGCCAATGACGTTGCAGCCATTGGCCTTCAATAATTCTGCCGTAACAAGCCCGATAAGTCCAAGGCCAACAACCACGATTGTTTCTCCGAAGGTCGGGTTACAAAGACGAATTCCTTCCAGGCCAATGGAACCGATAACGGTGAAGGCAGCTTCCGAATCTGTTACATTGTCAGGAATTTTGGCGACTAAATTTTCAGGAATGCAAACAAATTCAGCATGATTCCCATTGGAGGCCACCCGATCACCTACCTGAAAGCTATGTACTCCTTTGCCAACAGCTTCCACAATACCTACGTTACAATAGCCCAAAGGAAGTGGTTGGTTTAGTTTGTTAAACACTGCCTCTACGGTAGGCAAAACTCCCTCAGCTTTCATTTTATCCAACACCTGCTTTACCTTATCGGGTTGCTGGCGTGCTTTGTCAATAAAGCCGGCTTTGCCAAATTCAACCAACATGCGCTCTGTCCCTAATGAAACTAAACTTCGGGTTGTCCGAACTAATACGGTTCCTGGTCTGACTTGCGGTGTTGGAACTTCTTCTAATATGGTATTGCCTTTTTTAAGGTCCTGGATGATTTGTTTCATTTGATAATTTTTTCAATAATATTTTTTAGACCATTAAGCCTGGTAGAATATGAGAAAAGTTCTTTACTTCTTTCTATACCTTGTCTGGCTTTTTCTTCTATGATATTATGGTTACTAATTGTTGAAAGTATCGATTTCGCTATTTCTTCAGGTGTATTTTCTTTTGTGTAAACAGGTAAGTTATCAAGAACGTAAGGGACTGCAGAGTTTTTTGTTGATAAGACAACTGCCCCGCATGAGCTTGCTTCTAACATTGCTAATCCAAACCCTTCATAATATGTTGGTGAAATGAATATACTACATTTCTTCATCAATTCTATTTTCTCTTCCTCCGAAACACTACCCCTAAATTGAACAAGGTTTTCTATCTTAAGGTCTTTTACTAGTTTTTCTAATTCGTGAATGCCATCCCCATATCTACCTACAATGATATACTTATAATCTTTTAGTTGGTCTTTTATTAGTGCAATAGCCTTTATCGTTAAGTCAATGCATTTTCTTTTATAATTTGCTTTTTGAAGCCAAGAGACAGAGAGAAAAAATTTTTCTTTTGGAAGAATAGGTGATGTTTGGTTTTGATACTTAGGTTCAACAATGTGTGGTATGTAGTTGAAATTATTATAATTGAAGTGCTTTTTCATTTCAATTAGTTCATATTCAGATACAAATATGTTTGCATCTGAATATTTTAATGGTGTTTTTATTAGTATTCTTTCAATAAATGACCTGCTATGGTAACTATTGTGAGGATTAGCAATGTTGAATGTTCCAGTTATTATTAAGGGTTTTCTATTAATTATACTTGCAATCAGAGGAAATATCGCGTAAGTCCACCACCATACAAAATACAAATCATATTTTATTCTAAATAATTCAGATATGCGGTTGGTTATTATAACTTCGTACCCGAGTTCTTTTAAAATTCTTATGTCTTGAGCATAGAAATTAACATCGTCTAGTATCTTGATATCATCTATCTTAACAAAGAAACAGATTTTTTTATTTTTCATATCATGTCAGATATTCAGTGTTTTATGATTTTTTTTGTTGATAATAATTCGACATTAAGTGTGTTGCATGATTGGATTATTCTTTTTTCTTAATGTGTTGTAAGTTAAATATAATAGAATCCCAAATGTTGGAAATTCATAAAAGAATAGATTACCTGTATAAGAGTCAAACCAAGCAAAAAATAACATGGTAAGGAATGTTCCATAAATAACAAGGAAAATTAAATCCTTTGTTTTTAAGGAAATGATTAAGAAGGAGTATGTCATTGCTCCAAAAATCAGAGTATAAATAATTCCCCAGAAACTTCCACTATATATATATATGGTTCCGAAGAAGGTTTTAGTGTTAGTACTTATGTCGCCACCTATGTTCGTCATTATATTTTTATAGTTGTATAGCTCTCCATCTCCCAAAAAGTGATTGTAAATGTTAATAAGTGGATTAACTATGACGCCGGGGTCAAAGCCAATCTCATTATTTTGTTTTAAATATTCTGAAAGCCCTAAAGGTCCCGAGAAAATATATGTCATAAAGTGAGTAAAAACGAATTTAATTGGCATTTGAGGGCCTATAGCAATTCTGTATACGGTGTAAAATAAAAGAAAGCTTGATAATAGTAATTTTGTTATGAACCAGATTGATAAAGTTGTTTTCCTTAATATAATTCTTACGAAAAGCCCCGAAATGATTGGTATAAATATCCAGCCTTTTACCCCATAAGAGATGAAGAAGAAGAGTAGTATAAGTAGGGGAATATTGTATTTTTTTTTGTACTTAACAATTAGAGCAATAAAGAAGAATCTTGATGCCATAAGAGTATGACCAGAAATACCACCTCCAAAAGCCGCCTGAAAATTATCACTGCCGATTGGTGCAATTTTCAAAGTAAGAAGCAATTCTACCGAAAGTATGACTATAGCGATGTAGGATAATTTAAGTATTACCTTGTCAAGGTGTTGGTTGTCATATAGAAGGAATGGGTTTTTATGAATGTTTGTTTTTGGTAAAATTAGAACTGATAGAAATATTCCTGGTAACCAAAAAATGAATATACCAAATATCCATATCCATAAAGAATCAAAATTGAATGAAACAAATCCTAGTGAGGGGCCAACGAAAATTGCCAATAGAACAATTATTCCATAGGGGATTGAAAGAATCGTGATTGGAGTTATGATGGTACCATATATTAGTCTATCAATCTTGGATAAGACAACTATTTCAATTATAAAGATTATTAAGATATATTGACTCATTATTATTTGAAATCTTTTTGAGAATATTTCATGTAATAGGCTTTATCTATTTTGTTAATCTTAGTTGATTCTGAAATTATTTTATTAAACATTTTTATAGTGTGCACCGGATTTATTTTATATTTCAAATAAATCATTGGAATAGCATAAAAAATCTGCACAGCTATCTTGACAACGTAGATTGGTTTAGATGAATAATGCTTATTGTTTAAAAATCTCGATAAATAATTGATATATGCAATGCCAAGAGTATTAGGCTTCATTCTTTTGACACTTGTATTGACCTTGTGATAAATGATGGCATCGTAGCAACATGCCATCTTATTTTTGTTTTTTTGTTGTCGCAACGAAAATTCCATATCTTCTTCTCCGAAGAAAAATCTTTCTGACAATATTCCTGTTTTGTCAGGTTTTAATAACAAGGCACAACCACTGGCAAATGTAATATCCCTAAATCCATGTTGGGGGACGCTGGCAATGTGTTTTTTTGCATAAAAATATTTGCGATTGCCATACCACATTATCTTTCCCCCACAATTCCATATCCTGTTACTTGGTTCGAAGTATCTAATTTGAGGTATTACCGCCACGTAATCTTTTTTTGATGATAAAAAAGTCATTAGGGATGAAATAGAATTTTTATCTACAACTGTGTCATTATTAAGCAACATAGCATATTCTGAATTGCTTTCTAGAAGATATCGTAGCGCAACATTATTTCCTGCGGCAAATCCCAAATTATCATTGTTTTTTACAAATACTAACCGCTCGGATGATTTCGTTTTTTCTAAAAGCTCTTCGAGGTCGTCTTTACCTCCTAACTCAGCTTGAGTTTTTTCATAAAAGGCAATCTGCGAGAAATTATTCTCACACCAATTTATCAAATTAGAAATTGATTCTGGTTCAGAACCGTTGTCAACAAGAATTATTTTATAATTTTCATAATCGTTTTCCCTGACTGACTTCAAGCATGCTATAGTATCATCTGTTCCATTCCAATTTAAAACAATAATATTCACTCTTTCGTGCATTTCTTCTAATAAATTATGATTATCAATAGACAATTGAAAAATTAGTGATTTTTCTGATTTTATTTTTAATTATTTATATCGCTTTTTTGACACAACGGATCAAAGCGAAGACATAATTGTTATGAATTTTTCTTCCAGTATAGTTTTAAAAATAACCTGAGAAACTTTTTTTCTAATAAGAATGTTAATACTCTCAGCTTTAATGTTGGGGTTTCGAACTCTTTAATTTCAGATAACAATTCATCGATTTTCTTTTCATTTTTGAAAAGGAAAAGATATGCTTTGTTAGAATAGTATCTTTGCCACACTCTATTTTCCATATTGGAATGGCCATATTTGTTGATATAAAATACCTTAATTTTGTGATAGTTAGTTAAGAATGCCAGGTCTTTTTTATAATCGGTAGAATGACTGGCCGAATTTTCCAGTACCCGATAAACGGCAAATTCTGCATCAAAAAATTTTATTTTACTATTGTGTGCTACCCATAGCCAAAGTGGGTAATCTCCCATTATCCAATCTTTATTCTCTGGTTGTATATCGCCATTATATCGATCATATAATTCCCTCCGAAGTAAAACTGTTGGCGTCGAGATTGTATTATTAACCAAAAGATCGTCAAAAGTCAAAGCCTCTACGCCAAAAGATTTTTTAAAAGTTTTTTCTTTCTCTTTATATACTTTCGCTTTGGAATAACACAATCCATGGTCATTATTCTTATTGAGGAAATCAACCTGTTTTTGCAATTTATGAGGATCAATCCAATAGTCATCACCTTCACAAAAGGCAATATAGTCTCCAGTGCATGACTCTAAGGTTCTGATAAGATTTGGTATAACGCCAAGATTTTTTTCAGAAGGTAACAACCTTATATTAGAGTATCTTGAAGAATATTCTTTACATATCTGTCTTGTTCTGTCAGGGCTGCAATCTTCGCCAATTACCAATTCAACTCTGAAATTTGTTTTTTGCATCAGAACACCTTCAATCGCTTGTTTGATATATGATTCATGATTATATGTTATCATGCAGACGCTGACCAACATGGGGCTAGTATTCATTTATTAAAAGATTAAGTAATTTATTGCTTCTTTTAGAATGTAGCTTGGCGGGAATTCCTTTATAAATACCCCATCCGGATAGGTTTTTGTTTATTAGAGACATTGCCCCCACTGCAACACCTTCTTCTATTGTAACCTCAGGTAAAACCACGCAATTGCTACCCAGTTGACTATATTTTTTAATTATAATCTTTCCACCAGTAACATTTGTGTATTTAGAATCAATTGTTGGGCCAATCAAATATTCTCCTGAAAAATCATCAGTTGCACTAAATAGAGTGCAACGAGGCGAGAGTCCAGTATAATCTTCCATCTCGATTCCGAACTTTCCATATAACGCATTATATGCAGAAATGTGAATGTAACTACCTAATTTTATTTTTCCCGAAAGAATGCAAAAATCATCAATTCTCACATTGTTTCCAATGATCATATCACTGGCCCCATAAAATTGAGCATATCTACTAATCAAAACATTCTTTCCGACCTCCTTAAATCCAATTTGGGTCAATTCTTTTTCTGTATAAAATGAGGTTGTCATATTTTTATCGTTAGGTTCTTTGATTTGCCTTGATAATATCGCAAACATTCATTTGTTCGTCCATTGTCAGATCCGGATAGATAGGCAAACAAATTACTTGTTTTGTGATTCCTTCTGCAACGGGCAAATTGTCTGCTTGTGCAGAGGGTAATCCTTTATAGCTGGGGAATTGACTAATAAGGGGAAAAAAATATCGTCTTCCAAAAATATTGTTAGACTTAAGTTCTTCATACAGTCCATCGCGAGTCATCGCGTATTCTTTCGAATCGATTAGTATCGGGAAATATGAATATGAGTGTGTGACTCCCTCTATGTCGTTGAGAAATCTCAAACCCTTGATTCCGATCAGATTTTTTCTATATATATCCGCAATAGTTTTTCTTTTGGCTATATTATCATCTACATATTTAAGTTGTAATAATCCATATGCAGATTGTAGTTCATTCATCTTTGCATTTATTCCTGGTTCAATTACTGTTGTTTCACCAGCAAAACCAAAGTTCTTTAAAAAGTCTATACGTTTTTTGGTCTTTTCATCAGGACAAATGATTGCTCCACCTTCAATTGTATTAAAAACTTTCGTGGCATGAAAGCTTAAAATAGATAAGTCACCATAATTGAGCACCGAATTTCCATTCACTTTAACGCCAAAGGCATGTGCAGCATCGTATATGAGTTTCAATCCGTAGGTATCGGCAATTTGTTGCAATGCATCAAGATTACATGGATTGCCGTATACATGTACAGGCATAATGGCTGTTGTTTGGGGAGTGATTGCCGCTTCCACTTTTTCCGGATCGAGATTAAAAGTATTAGGCTCTATATCCGCGAAAACGGGTTTTATGTTGTTCCACCACAGGGAATGCGTCGTTGCGACAAAACTATATGGAGTGGTAATCACTTCACCCGTGATTCTAAGAGCTTGAAGAGCTGTTACAAGTGCTAACGTTCCATTGGAAAAAAGTGATATGTATTTGACTCCCAAATATTCTGCCAGTTCTTGTTCAAGTTGTTGATGTAGAGGTCCATTGTTGGTTAGTATTTTGTTTTGCCAGATTTTCTTTAAATATTCTGTAAATTCATCTAAAGGGGGCATAGCTGGCTGAGTTACATAGATTGGCTTATTTTGTTTCTTCATTGTTTGTTCTTTTAATCGTTATTAACTTTTCCAAAACTAATTTCTTTAAAAAAATATAATCATCTTGTTTTATGATTTCTCCTGTTAGAATAGTTAATATTGCTCCTAATCCTATTTGAGTAAAGAGGAGTATCATTGGTGCAAAAGTTGTCATCTTGCCAACTATGAATACTATACCGTTCACAAAAACAGCCATCATAAAGGCCGGTAGAATATCTATAACTTGTTGTTTAAATGAATATCCCATCATACGTCCGGACCAATAGCTATTCAGGTAATATGCAATCACTGTATTGACGATCATGCCGGCTATCATAATTTTAATCCCCCAGTAAACCCCAATTATAATAGTTGGAATAGCGAGTATTTTTTTTATTATTTCAAGCTTTAAGAAGAGATCAGATCTACCCTGGACCTGTAGCATATTCAAATTGAGTGCATGGAGAGGATAGAACATGCCCACAAAACATAACATTTGGAGATAGATAATAGCAGGGCTCCATTTTTCGCCAATGAGCGTCAGAATCATTGGTTTAGCCGTGGCTGCCATGCCCAGCATTAACACAAATGTTATAAGCATGGTACTCCGTATAAGCTTCCTGTAATTTGCTCTTAGACGTGGAATATCATCCTGAATGTTTGCTAGCACCGGATAGGTAACCCGCTGTATTACTCCTGTAATATTTTGAGATGGTAAAGAATTAAACTGATCAGCTCTGGTATAATATCCCAGCTCGACAGCTGAGAAGTATTTTCCGATGATGAGGTAGTAAATGTTTCTGTATGCTGTATCAATGATCCCACTAAGCAGTAATTTACTACCAAATCCGAACAATTCATTAAAGGATTTTTTACTAAATACTGCTCTTGGTTTCCACTTGGCCCAGATCCATAAGAAAATAGAAGTTAATCCAAATCGACTAAGGGTGAGAGCAATCAAACTCCAAACACCAAAGCCGTTAAGTGCCATCGTTACAGCGATAATGCCGGACCCCGAGGATGCGATTAAAGAAATTTTTGTTTGAAGCTTGAAATTAATCGTTTTTGTAAGAATCGCGCGTTGAATAATTCCAAATGAATTTAATATTAATCCTATTCCCAGGACCTGAATTAAAGGTTTTAATAACGGTTCTTTGAAAAATGAACCTATTGCACCAGAAAAAGTCAACAAGATGGCATAGGTAAGAAAACTTACTGCCAGATTAAAATAAAAAACTGTCGAATAATCAGCATCGGTGCAATTTTTTTTTCGAATCAATGCTTGCGTAAAGCCACTGTCTATTAGCGATTGGGAAATCGCGATAAAAATAGTGAGCATTCCAATTAATCCAAATTCCTTCGGTGAAAGGATACGTGCTAAAACTATACCGACAACAAACTGAACCCCTTGGTTCGCGAAAGTATCAATAAAACTCCAGAATAAACCGTTTACTGTTTTATGCTTTAATGTCATAATTCAGGTAAGAACCAATAATTTCTATATCTTTTTCAGTTATTTAATGATTAAGAATATTTATTATTTTAACACAGCTATTTCCATCTCCATATGGATTATTCGCTTTACTCATACTTTCATATATATCTTTTTCCCGGATTAATGCTGCAACTTCGCGGATGATTGCGGATTTGTCAGTACCGACTAATTTTACAGTGCCTGCGTCCAACGCCTCCGGCCGTTCGGTGGTGTCACGCATCACCAATACGGGTTTGCCCAGTCCCGGCGCTTCTTCCTGAATACCGCCTGAGTCGGTGAGTACCAAGTAGGAGGCGTTCATGAGGAAGATGAAGGGGAGGTAGTCGAGGGGCTCGATGAAGTGGACGTTGTCCACTCGCGAATTACCCGAATTAGAGCGAATTTCACCAAAAACCTGGGTGATTGCGTTGCGGACATTGGGATTGAGGTGCATGGGGTAAACGAAATCGACATCCGGAAAGGTTTCTGCCAGTTCTTTGATGGCTTCGCAGATGTTGATGAAGCCCTGGCCGAAGTTTTCGCGGCGGTGGCCGGTGATTAATACCAGCTTGCGCTGTGAAACGGTGGAAGGGTGGAAAGGTGGAATAGTGGAGCTTCGTTGTGCCTCCTCACTTTTTCTCTGTTCCACTGTTTCACTATTCCACTTGGACTGTGCTCTGTTTTTCCACTGTATCAGCTTCTCTGCAGGTAAACCAAACTGAACGAGCTTATCGGTAATGGTTTGTTCGAGGCTTTTGTCTTGTTGCATCTTGTCGGTGACCCAGTAGAGGGCGTCGATGACGGTGTTGCCGGTGACGAAGATGTTTTCCTCTTTGACCCCCTCGTTCAACAGGTTTTGTTTGCTCAAGGGGGTGGGGGCGAAGTGGTATGTGGTGATTCGCCCGGTGAGTTGCCGGTTCATCTCTTCGGGCCAGGGGCTATAGATGTTCCCTGTCCGCAAGCCTGCTTCCACATGACCGACCGGAATTTGTTGGTAAAAGGCCGCCAACGCCGAAGCGGTGGAGGTGGAGGTATCGCCATGCACCAGTACCACATCAGGCTGTGCTTCCTTCAGTACATCGCGCATGCCCAGCAGTACCCGCGATGTCACATCGTACAAATCCTGACCGGCTTTCATGATGTTCAAATCATAGTCGGGTGTAATCTTAAACAATTGTAATACCTGGTCGAGCATTTCGCGGTGCTGGCCGGTAACGCAAACCAGAGTTTCAAAATTATCGGGGTGCTTTTCGAATTCTTTTACCAGCGGTGCCATTTTGATGGCTTCGGGGCGCGTTCCGAAAACGAGAAGGACGCGTTTTTTGTGGGTATCTTGCATAATATTAGTGGATAGTGAGCAGTGGCGAGTGGTCAGTGGTCAGTGGCGCTGCCAATCAGGGTGTGCTCTTTTTTTGTATTAAATTTTTCTTTTTAAGGATTGAATTAAGCCGTAAAGCATTTGTCGAGTTTTTGTGGAATAGTGGAACGGTGATCAGAGATCAGTGGTGTGTGATCAGTGGTCAGAGAAGCTATTAATCAAGTGTATGCTATTTTCTATTATTGAATTTTTCTTTTCAAGGCTTGAATCAAACCGTAAAGCATTTGTCGTATTTCAGTGATTCGACTTGTTAGTTCTTTTTGTGTTTGAAAATATTTTAGCCGATCTGCTATCTCAATCTGCGTATCCAATTCACCCAATGAACCCAAGGCAATATAGAGAAAGTGAATATACTCCTTCGTATTTTTTCTCACGTAGCCTTCTGCAATGTTCGAAGGAATCGAAACTGTAGCTCTTCTCATTTGGGATGTCAATCCAAAGGTTTCGTCATTGGGGAATTGCTTCGTTATTGTGTATACCTCTTCGACGAGTATCATGGATTGTTGCCAAACGGTTAGTTCACGGAAAGAATTCATATTGCAGGAATGAGTAAAGAGTGATCAGTGATCAGCGGTCAGTGATGTAGTGTGTGGGCCTCCACTGTCCACTGATGGCTGACCACTGGCATCTATTTTCTAAACACTCCGCAGAAGTCCAGAATCTTTGCGTCTTCGCGGTATTCCAATGCTTTGAATTCTTTGTGTGCTACGAGGAAAGCTACGATGTCAGCAGTTTCGTAGGCTTCTTTGTAATCGGTTAACTTGAAAACGTTATGTTCTTTGACGTTGGGTTCGACCACCATGATGCTGTTGTTGTTGGTGCCTTGCATCACTTTTTGGGTAATGTATTTGGCCGGTGATTCGCGCAGATCGTCGATATCGGGTTTGAAGGCAATGCCCATCAACGCTACCCTGGGCTCACGACCGTGCTTTAGCTGAAACTCCAGCATGGTGTTGTGTATCTTTTCGGATACCCAGAAGGCTTTGTAGTTATTGATTTTCCGCGCCTGACCAATCAGGTTGGATTCAGCCGGGAAATCTGATACGATAAACCACGGATCGACAGCAATACAGTGTCCGCCTACGCCGGCTCCGGGTTGCAGAATATTGACCCGCGGATGTTTGTTGGCTAATTGTATCAATTCCCAAACGTTGATGTCTGCTTTATCACAAATGAGGGACAACTCGTTGGCAAAAGCAATTTGTACGTCCCGTGAGGAGTTTTCCGTCAGTTTGCACATCTCAGCTGTACGGGCATTCGTAGCGTGTAGTTCACCCTTCACGAAAGTGCGGTAAAATTCCATCGCCTTTTGTGTGGATATATCATCGATACCACCTATTACCCGGTCGTTATGAACCAATTCGTGGATAACATTGCCCGGTAGTACGCGTTCGGGACAGTAGGCGATATGAAGTTGTCCTTTTAATTCGGGACGCTCTTCGAAAATGAGTTCCGCCATCTTTTCGGTGGTGCCAACCGGCGATGTCGATTCGATGATATAGAGATCATCTTTTTTCAGCAGGGGAAGCACTGCGCGGGTGGCTGACTCGACAAAGGATATATCCGGTTCGTGGTCGCCTTTAAAGGGAGTTGGCACAACAACAAGATAGACGTCGCTGACTTCCGGTTGTGTGGCTGCTTTTAATTGTCCTTTCTCAACTACCTGTTTCACCAGGTCACCGAGGCCGGGCTCAATGATGTGGATTTCTCCACGATTGATGGTATCTACAACTTTGCTGTTAATGTCTACTCCGAGTACTTGAATACCTTCGCGGGCAGCAATAGTAGCTGTGGGCAACCCGATGTATCCCAATCCGACGAAGCAGGCTTTGAAATTTGTGTTGGTCATGTTGTTGTTGAATTTTAGTGGAATAGTGAAAAGGTGGAAGAGTGGTCAGTGCCGTAATGCTATGTTCAGCCTTTTCTGATTCCGTTTGTTTTTTTTCTGTGAAAAAGTGGAACAGTGAAACGGTGCTTTTTTTAACCTTTCCCGATTCCTTTTATTTCGAATCCAATTTTTTTCAATTCCTCCCGGTCCAGGATATTCCGCCCATCGAACACAAAAGCCGGTTTGCGCATGGCATCGTAGATTTTCTGCCAGTCGTAGGTGCGAAACTCGTTCCATTCAGTTAAGACCGCTATTGCATGGGCTTTTTCCGTGGCAGCGTAAGGTGTTTTGTGGACGTGGACCAGCTGACGAATTTCCTGTGAACTGAGTGTTGCCGGTGCGTCAGATTGCATCCCCCGAATGGTCGGGGTCGCAATGACAAACTGTGGGCGGCGGTGGGCTTGCAGATATTCGAGGTCGGCATAAATGCGTACCGCCGGTACCTTTGGATCATAGACATGGATTTCGGCGTGGTCCTGGAGGAGTTCGTCGGCTACGTAGATGGCGGCGGACTCGCGTGTATCGTTGGTATCTTTTTTGAAGGCCCAGCCCAGGAAGGCTATTTTCTTCCCGGAAACGGTATTGAATAACGTATCGATGATTTGCTTGGTAAAACGGTGTTTCTGGTAGTCGTTCAACTTCACTACCTGCTCCCAGTAATCGGCTACCTCGGGCAGGTTGAAGTGGCGGCAGAGATAGACCAGGTTGAGAATGTCCTTCTGAAAGCAGCTTCCGCCGAAACCGACGGAGGCTTTCAGGAACTTCGGACCAATGCGGGTGTCGGTCCCGATGGCATGGGCGACCTCGTCGACATCGGCGCCGGTTTTTTCGCACAAGGCGGAGAGGGCATTGATAGAAGAGATGCGCTGTGCCAGGAAAGCATTGGCCGTGAGTTTTGACAGCTCAGAAGACCAGATGCGGGTAGTGAGGATGCGCTCCCGGGGTACCCAGTTGGCATATACCTCCACCAAAGCTTCCATGGCGCGTTGGCCGTCTTCGTCTTCTTCGCCCCCAATGAGGACGCGGTCGGGATTGTGTAAGTCTTTCACGGCGGTGCCTTCGGCGAGGAATTCCGGGTTGCTTAATACAGAGAAGCGTGGGGAAACGCCAGGCATGGCGTCTGTACTTGAATCCAATATCGTACGGATGGCCTGGGCAGTTCGTACGGGCAGAGTGGATTTTTCGACGACGATTTTGTCCTCGGTGGCGACTTCCGCAATTTGGCGGGCGCATAGCTCTACGTATTTCAGGTCGGCGGCCATGCCTTTGCCTACGCCGTAGGTTTTGGTGGGGGTGTTGACGGAGATGAAGATCATCTGCGCTTCGCGGATAGCACTTTCCACATCGGTGGAGAAAAAGAGGTTCCGGTCGCGGGCTTCGGCTACCACCTGGTCGAGGCCGGGTTCGTACACCGGCAACTTCGAGAGGTCGGTGTCGTTCCAGTCTGCAATGCGTTCGGGGTTAATATCTACCACAGTAACTTTAATGTGGGGGCATTTCTGCGCGATAACGGCCATGGTGGGCCCTCCCACGTATCCGGCGCCTATGCAGGCGATGTTTGTTACTTTGTTAGGGATCATATTTTCGTTGTTGTTGCGGGTTGTATGTTGATTAAGGAATATTTTTCAAATATGGTTTGGATTAACACGGATTTTGAAATCGCGGATTAACACGGATTGGGTTCACGGATTAACGCTGACTGTGCTTCGAAGGCTCCGGCCAAACTCCTTTCTCCAATTTGGGGAGAGGCTGGGAGAGGGGCAATCGCAGCGGCTTTCGTATTTGTTTTGTTCAATCCGTTACAATAATTTCAAACCATACACTTTGTCGAACTCCTTTTCGATGCAGTGTATGCGGCACAGGAACATCACCAATTCAATCCACTTTATAATGTGCGCCTCTTTTCCATGTGGGGCATTCTATCCGGGGCGATAAGCATATCGCCCTTAACTACTCCATTTCTCCCACTCTACAATTCTCTCTCGTTGCCTTCCCAGAGGAGCAGGGCGTTTTTTTCACTTTTTAGGTATTCCGGTTCTTCCTCCGGCGTGATGCTGAGGGTGCGTATTTTGCGACCGGTCATTTTCTCGGCGCTGGAGGTTAGGCGTCCGAGGTAATTGCGATCGATGTTTTCGCCTACCAGTATAATGTCGATGATGCGGCTGTCACGGCCGGCGGCCATTTCACCCGTGAGCCAGGCCCGGGATACATGCCCCAGCTTACTGATTAAATCGTTGACCACCCGGTCAACCCCCACATGTTTCATGAGGATGTTGTGGATGTCGCGGAAGAGCGGATGTTTGGTGTTTGCGGTGAACATTTTCTTGTTGCCGTCGAAGCTCGATGTGAGCAAGCCGGCCTGTTCAAAGCGGTTCAGTTCCACCCTAATGGCATTGGACGACTCGTTGAACTCATCGGCCAGTCCACGCAGGTAGGAAGAGGTACTGCTGTTGAGGAAGAACTTCAGCAACAGTTTAATTCTTGTTTGAGATGTAATGAGGGATTCCAGCACGTTTAATCGTATGATTAGGGTATTAGGCTACAAAATAATGTTTAGAGGAATTGGTTATTACTTCTCCTTGAAGGTCGAAAGGATTTACACGGGTTTGAAATCGCGGATTAACACTGATGACCTCACTGATTTACACTGAGGGATTTACGCTGTTTGTATTAATGATTCGTTTGGATTTTAAACTTTTCCCACCGAAAGTTACCAAATAGGCCAGCGGATATTTCGTTGCTTTCAGATAGTTGATGACTTGTTTGAAGTGTGCATCAATTAAAACAGGCGTCGTTTTTAATTCAATGATAATTTGCTCGTAACAAATGAAATCAGCTTTGTAATATTTGTCAAGTTTGTTGTCGTTATACCAAATGTTCAATTTAGCCTCTTTTTGAAAAGGTACATTGTTCAGTTTAAATTCTTCGCAAAGAGCTTCCTGGTAGACAGCTTCCATGAACCCGGAACCTAACTGATTATATACATTGAAAAATGATTTAATAATTGTATGTCCTTCCTTTTCGGAGAGCAGCGGCATAACAGTGTTCATCCGTGATTAAAATCCGCGTGAATCTATTGTGTCGTAATGTAGGGGTTAACCTTCGATTTTTTAGCTGTCACTTTCATCTATTGTATTCCACCGCTCTTTGAACTGCTGTAAATACTCTCTTCCAAAGACCATCCCGGTGCCGATGATGCCGCCGAGGAAGATCCAGATAATGAGAATCATCGCCCGTTTGGGTTTCGATTTTTCCAGTGGGACGGATACCGGCTCGATGATGGTGAAGACTGGCGTATCTTCTTTGACCTGAATTTTGGCCTGCTCCAGTTGTTTGGCCAGCTCGGTATAAACACTCGATAAGAGGTTGTAGTTGCTGTTCAAACGTTCCAGTTCGGTTTGTGCCATGGCGGTGGCGACGTTCTTGTTACGGTCGCGGAAACGGGCCAGTCCGTCCTGTGCTTTTTCAAACTGTTTCTTTGTTTCGTCGTATCGCTGCTGCACGAACTCGAGATTGGCCTTGGCTTTTTTCACCTTGAAATCGGTGATGTATTGCTGCAGCATTTTTTGCGTGTGCTGTGCCAGCTGTGCGGCAGGCAGCGCTTCGGGCATGTTGCAGGTGAGGGTGACGTAACCGTCTTTGTCGTTGTAGTCGATGGAAACCAGGTCCGCCAGTCTCTTTTGAACTTTTCGTTGGTCATCGGTTAACCGGATGGGGCCATTATTATTGGCCGAGATTCCTTCTTCCGGTTTTCCCTTGATGGCTTTGAGGATGACGCCCGGCAGGCCGATGGTATATTTAATCAACGGATTCGGTTTATCATACTCAGTATAATAATCGAAAAGTGATACCGGATGGTCGATGCCTTTGAAGGTAAGCTTCGTATTCATCAGTCCCAGCTGGAAAGGCACACTGGAGATGATTTGCGGATAGACGGCCGGCGTGATGTCGGAAGCTCCACCGATGTTGAGGTTAAAACCTGCCATAGCTGCCAGACCGGAAAGACCTCCCAGTTTTGACTGGGCATCGGTTCCCTGTGGCACCATCGTGGTTGTTGCCGTGTATTGCTTGGCGCTGAAGAGCGCTACCAACAGGCCCAGCACTGCAAATACGGCGACCGTTTTGATGATGGTTTTCCGTCCTTCCCAGAAGGTCTTCGCCAGTTGAATGAGATCGATTTCGTCGTCGGCAACTTCGGGAGTGGGGGTATGTTGTGATTCTGTTGTCATTGCAATAATTTATTTAAGTCAAAAGTCAAAAGGAAAAAGTAAGAAGGCAAAAGTCAAAAGTTAGCTTTTGCGGTTGCTTTTTGCTTTTATGATGATACTCGCTAAAATCAATTTTAATTCCTTTGATTCATTTAACAAAGTTTTTAGCTCATTGGCAAATTCCTCGTCGCGACTGTTGGTTGTTGACTGAATGATTCTTAACCAATAGTTGCTTTCGCGCATTTCCCGATAGGCGATTTCGACTTTATATATAAAGTCAGCAGTCGATGAAGCAGCTTGAGCCTCTTCATAATTGGCACCTGATGAGGTGGATGATTTTGACAGTTGGTATCGAATAACCTTGAATTCTGTCGATTCGGGCAATTTCCGAAGAAACTTTATAGCTTTTACCGCAAAGTTGAATAGTCTGTTAGACAGCTCGTTTTCTTTACTTTTCACTTCTTACTTTTGCCTTAATCAACTCTTAAACCTTACACCCTATACCCTCTGCCGTTTACCTAATAGTTTACAGTTTATTTACTAACGTCACAATGGTTAACGACATGGCGCTGAGGGCGCTGGATATGCTAATCCACTGGCCTGCTGACATGCCTTCTTTATCGGGGCGGGCCGGAACGATGATTTCGCTGCCGGGTGTTACCTTCGGATAATTCCGGGCGAAGAAAAGGAACGAATGCGTGGTGGCTGTTGTACCGTTGGGGTAAATGACATACACCTTGCCGCGCCGTGCGCGTGGGACAAAACCTCCGGCCTTGTTGACGTAGCTTCGCAATGACTTCCCATCTTCAAACGTTTGTGCTACGGGGTTCATTACCCCTCCGGATACCTTGATGGTTTGCATCTTTTTGGGGATGTGAATTTCATCGCCGGGCATCAGCATCAGGTCAATGTCGCTGCCGGGATTGGCCATGATTTTTTGCAGATCAATTCCGACCAATTGCTTGGGGGTAATGTCCAGCTTCAGCGTGGTATCTTTTTCCATCAACGCTTTGCGGGCAGCGATTTCCTCTTCGGTTAAACCGGTACTGCGGGTGAGGGTGGCGCCTTTCAGGTAGGCATCCTGTGTAAAACCTCCGGCCCGGTTGATGATATCGGAAATACGCTCATTCTTGTGAGCAATACTGTAACTACCAGAGTAAACCACTTCGCCGTTAACCATTACACTTCCCTGGTCGCGGTAGCCCGGTGCCCGCCGAATGTAAACCTGGTCGAAAGGCTGCAGGACGAAGCCCGCGTCTTTCGGATTCAGCTTCAGGTTCCGGGGTACCTGGAAGGTGAAGATGTGCGACAGCTGGTTGGTGGTTTCGGCTGCCTCGGAATGGCTGAGCCGGCGCGCGACCTCGATGAATGCTACATCGGCATTCTCCTTGAAGCCACCAGCCCGGAAGATCAGATCTTCCAGCGTCATTTTTTCGTTATAAGGAAACTTGCCGGGGTTGAGCACTTCGCCGGTAATATTCACCGTTTGGTTTTCGCGCATCTCGAAGATGGAGCGAATGGTGATCTCGTCGTTGGGCTTGAGGTCCATGTCAAACGTACCTTTCTCTACGTCGCCGAGGTTGAAGGCGATGTTTTCCCATTCCCAGTTGGCTTTGCGGCGGGAGAGGATGGCTCGGTTACGGAAAGCTTCCTCCTTAGGGCCATCGGCTTTTTTCAGCAGATCGGAAAGTTTCATGCCTTCCTTCCACTCATACGAGCCTGGGCGGAAAACTGCTCCGTTGATGGTGACCCGGTTGGTGTATCGGTCGAGCAAGGTGTCGGCTTTCACCATATCACCGTTTTGCATGGCAAATTGGTTGAAATGAGCGTGGTCGACGTCCTGGATGCTCTTTTCCCGTTTGGTATTCCGGGTAACCGAAAGATTTTGCGTATAGGCGTTTTCGGCAAAACCACCGGCATATTTAATCAGGTTGGCCAGTGTTTCTCCTTTTTTCACTTCGAAAAGGCCGTTGCGTTTAAAAGCGCCTTCCACATCAATGCGGTTTTCGTAGGTTGGAACCAATAATATGTCCTGATCGCGTAACTGCACATTGGCTTTGGGATTGCCGTTGACCAGAAAGTCGTATACATCGATGGTGTGAACCACTTTTCCGCCCCGAATCACCTGGATATCCCGGAAAGAACCATTTTCGGTAGGACCGCCCGATAAATACAGGGCGTTGAATGCCGATGCTGTAGCCGGCAGAGTATAGGTTCCGGGGGCGTTTACGTCGCCAATTACATTGACCTTAATACTGCGAACGGTGCCCATGCTGACTTCTGCATAGGTATTGGGATTAGCACCTGAAAGTCCGCTGTAGATACTGATGAGTCGTTTTTGAATCTGTTTGCTGGCCTCTTCGAACGTACGGCCTGCCACGTATACCGGACCGATATCGGGGATGTTGATGGCTCCGTTTTGGTCGATGCTCAGCTGATAGGTTGCCTGTGAAGCACCCCATATCGTAATAACCATTTCGTCGCCAATGCCCAACACATAGCTTTTGGGAGTTGGAATATTGACCGAAGGTTCGAAGGTCAAATTCTTCGAATTGAATAATTTGAAACCAAAAACCTTTTCATTCTCCGGCGTAGGTGATATGGGTGCCTTTACAGATAAGGAGTCGGTTTGTGCTGTTGGCATTTCTGTTGAAGTGTCTCCCTTGTCCGGTTGTTCTAACCCCGTGCCATTCTGGAGTTCCCGAATTCGCGTCATTAGCTGGTCAACCTGGGCCTGCGATGCACCCCGTGCTTTGGCCAGCGCAATGGCTTGCTCCTGCGTTAAACCGCGGTCCTGTATCTCCTTCATGATTTTCCGGACCTGGGCGTCGCTCAATTTGCTTACGTCCACTTGCGATGGATTGATATTGCTTTGGGTCTGCGCCATCCCCTGTGATACCGCTAGGGTCAGCGACAGAACTAACAGGGTGAAAATGGTTTTCAACTTCAACATATTCAGATTATATGGTTATTTGTAAATTATTGAACAAATCAAGTAAAAAGTAAGAAGGCAAAAGTAAACTGCTTAAGGTGTATGGTGTAAGGTAAATGGTGATAACCTGAAACCCTCAAATCAATGAGTAATGAAAAATTTAATTGGTGTAGGGTTTACGGGATAAGGCGTAAGGAGCGCTCAACCTGAAACCGTCTTAAAACTTACTACTTTAAACTTAACACCTAGATTTATTTATTCGTCTTTTCACAGCTTCGCCTCCTCAGTCCCACAATGGATGGGTGAGTCGGGCGAAAATTTGACACGCAGTTAAAATCGAACTATAAATCTTGTTCGTTATTAACCTTCAGTGTGCCAGTGATTCATCTGCTTTTGTCTTTGTTCTTTGATTGTAATCCTGCCGTAACACGATTACACGGTCAAATGTAATGAATAAAAATATTACTCAAAGTCTGGAACGTAAGGGAATTGTTAAAATTGTGGTGAATGGTCAAAAATTGATGGTGAACGTATCAAAATCTTTGATGAATGTGCAAAACTTTTTGATGAACGGTTATCGGACAATGGCCAGTTCGGAGATGGGAACTTCTATCATGACGGTGTATCCAACCGGTTGAATACGAATACCTACTTTGTTTTTTCCTTTGATTTGAACCAGTTCGCCTTTCATACCCATTAACGGGCCGGAGATAATCTCGACCTGTTCGCCGGGAGTCAGGTCTTCGCGTGTCAGTTCCACTTTCACTTTGTCCTGGCGGAGCATGCGCTTCAGTGATTCGATGTCTTCATCACGAATCGGTGCTGCTTTGCCTCCGAACGTAATATAACATACAACATGGTCGGTTTGCAGCACCCGATCATAATCCTTCCGGGTAATGAGAACGAAGACGTAGCCCGGCATCAGGGGCATTTCCACCAGTTTCTTGCGATCGCTCCATTGGCGAAGCTTTTTATGGATGGGAAGGTAGGCCTCGATACCTTTTTCGGTGAGAGTTTGCAGCACCTTTTTTTCGGAGCGGCTTTTCACATAAATGGCATACCATTGTGCCGAAGTTTCTTTTGTGGCTTCCATCCCTGGGAAAATTAAGTTGGGTTACTATGCATTAATCGCTGAACCCTGATGAAACATTTGCTGATGATTTTACTGAATGAATTTTATTCCGAATCAATACATCATTCACATGTCTTTCGTGGTTCGGATTTATTCTGTTTGCAAATCTAAAAAATCGGATGATAGAGTAGGAAGTTCTGGGCGTATTTTTCGCGAAGGACAAGATGAAAAGTAGAGATTTGAATTGCTGTAATATGTTTAGCGATGGTGGCTTTGTTGATACGAACAGAATATCGGGAGCGTGCTGCAGAAAAGTATTTAATTCATTTCACTGAATACATGATTATGTAAATTATTCATTCTGAGATCGTCGATGAATATGATATTGCAATCTGTGTTTTTGACAAGAAGATGTGCGTTTTTGGGTGGATTTTACCGACTCGAAACGACTTATGTAAAAAAATGTTAATACATTTTGCTGTCTTGAATGTGTGTGTATTGTTCATATAATTAGTGTGTTGCGGTTGTTTTATGTCGGGGTGATATATGGTAGAGGAAAGTTTTTTGGGAATAAATTAAAATTTGTAAAAAAATGTTTAAATTGCCACTGCTAATAAACTAACGAAGCTAACTGAACCAAATATTATGAAGTACAATGAAACGCTGCATCGACGTGGCTCATTGTGGTCACGTGTGTTGGAACTAACTGTAGCTTACCCTGATCCGTTCCGGGATCGCTTTTTCACTTTGAAACTAACTAGTAGTTGTTGATTGGCCTTGTGCTGTTCGACAAAACTAACAGATACACGCAACAAGTATCCATTTTTTACTAATCTAAATCTATTATCTATGAAAAAATGTAATCTGAGTTCTGTTCCGGATGGAAATTGGACAAGGAAACTCCTTACCATGCTCCTTCTGTTTGTTTTTATGGCAGGATCAGTCTTTGCGCAAACAAAGACCTTAAGCGGTACAGTAACCGGTGAGGACGGAGCACCCATTCCGGGTGTGACTGTCATGGTAAAAGGTACAGCAGTCGGTACCGTTACTGACCTTGATGGTAAATACAACCTGACTGGTATTCCTGCTGATGCTGAAACATTGGTGGTTTCCTACATTGGTATGAAAACGCAGGAAATCGAAATAGGGAACCAGACCGTCATTAATGCCACTTTGGCTCCTGATGTTGTAGGAGTAGATGAAGTGGTGGTTGTGGGTTATGGTACTCAGCAGAAGAAATCGTTAACTGGTTCGGTAGCTTCCGTTTCGGCGGATGAGCTGCGTGCTGTTCCTGCAGCGAACGCTGCTTCCCGTCTGCAAGGACGTGTTGCCGGTGTAACCATTACGAACGACAACTCTCCTGGTGGTGATGCCACCGTACGTATTCGCGGTTACGGTACTATTAATAACAACGATCCGTTGTTTGTAATTGACGGAGTACCTACTACCGGTGGTTTGAGCCGCATTAACCCGAACGATATTGAGTCGATGACTGTATTGAAAGATGCTTCTTCGGCTGCTATTTACGGGGTTCGCGCTGCAAACGGTGTGGTGATTATCACGACTAAACGTGGTAAAGCCGGTAAGCCGAAAGTGAGCTTCGATGCCCGCTATGGTGTACAACGTACGACCAATAAACTTAACCTGTTGAACACTCAGGAATATGGTGATTTGGTTTGGATGGTAGCTGCTAACGACAGTTATTTAACCGGTACTACCGTAACACCGAATCATCCGCAGTATGGTAGTGGTGCTTCGCCACAAATTCCGGATTATGTCATCCCTACTTTTGCATTTGAAGGTGATCCGAATACCGATCCATCTACTTATAACAATGATGATACGGCTGGAGTACTCAACCTGATTACCCGTGCGAATAAACAAGGTACTGACTGGTACGGTGAGATTTTCTCTCCGGCTCCTATTCAGGAATATAACCTTGGCGTTTCCGGTGGTACTGACAAGGCTACCTATGCTATTAGTCTGGGTTACCTGAACCAGGAAGGTGTAGTTATCCATACAGGTTTTGAGCGTTATTCCATGCGCTCGAATATGGATGCTCAGGTGACCGATTGGTTAAAAATTGGTCAGAGTCTGGGCGTTGGTTATACAAAACGGTCCGGTTCGTACGGAACCAATAACGATGAAGGTAACGCTGTTTCGCAGGCTTATCGTATGCAACCGATTATACCTGTTTATGATATCATGGGTAATTTTGCCGGTACCAAAGCAGCCGGAACCGGTAACGGTGCCAACCCGGTTGCTAACCTGACTCGTGACAAGGACGATTGGGGAACTGATTTACGCGTTTTGGCCAATGCTTATATGGAAGTGAAACTAATGAAGGATTTAACTTTCAAGACATTGGGTGGTGTCGACCTTACTAATGGTCGTAGCAAAAACTACACGATTCGCAATATCGAATTCGCTGAAGCGATTGCTACCAACAGTTTGTCCGAATATCATGGTTACACTTTGCAGTGGAACTGGGCAAATACGCTTAATTACAACAAAACCATTGATAATACGCATTACATCAATGTGCTGGTGGGTTCTGAGGCCGTCTCGAACAAGTATGAGGAGTTCACTGCCGGGCGTAGTAAGTTCTTCTCCAATGATGTGGATTACCGTTACCTGAATGCAGGTGAGGGCGACCAAACCAACGGCGGTTTTGCTAATGACTGGAAAACATTCTCCTACTTTGGTCGTTTGAATTACGATTATATGCACAAATACCTGCTGGAAGCGGTTGTTCGTCGGGATGCTTCTTCCCGTTTCGGTGCTGCTAACCGTTGGGGTACTTTTCCGGCATTCTCTGCTGGATGGCGGATTTCAGAAGAAGGTTTCATGGGCGACGTTCCATGGCTGGATGACCTGAAACTGCGTGCCGGTTGGGGACAGAACGGTAACGATCAGATTGGTGACTATGATACTTATGCAATTTATAGTGCCAACCGTATTACTTCCTATTATTCAATTTCGGGTGACAACACATCTACATCGGCTGGTTTTAACGCCAGTTCACTGGCTAACCCGGATGTGAAGTGGGAAACCACTACCACGACGGACATTGGTTTGGATATGACCGTTTTGGATAACCGGTTGGAGATCAGTCTTGACTGGTATAACAAGAAAACTGCAGATATGTTATACCCGGTTGCGCTACCAGCTACCTATGGTAACGCGAGCCGTCCGAATGTGAATATTGGTGACATGAAAAACACCGGTATCGATGCAATGATTACCTACCACGGAAAAGTAGGAAAGGACTTCCTTTTCAATATCCGGGCTAATGCGTCTCATTACAAGAATGAGGTGGTAAAACTGAATGATAATGCCGGTGAGGTTCTTTGGGGAGCAACGCTTCGTCAGCGTACTTATACGCGCTCGGAAGCTGGTCAGCCGATTTCATCTTTCTACGGTTATGAGGTTGTTGGTATTTTCAATAGCTGGGATGAGGCCAATGCCTGGCCAACTTTCGGTGATTACAACAAACCTGGTCGCTTTAAGTACAAAGATCAGAATGGTGACGGTGTAATTGACGCGGATAATGACCGTACCTATATTGGAAGCCCGCATCCCGATCTGACTTATGGTTTGAACCTTGACATGACCTATAAGAACTGGGATATGACCATGTTCTTCCAGGGTTCACTTGGAAACGACGTAATCAACTACGTAAACCGCTGGATTGACTTTAACAACTTTGCCGGTAACCGTAGTAAAAAGCGTTTGTATGAATCATGGAGTGTTGAGCGTTATGCCAATGGTGAAAAGATTTCGTTGCCGATTGCTGAATCAAACGACGAGTCCAGTCAGGATCCGAACAGTTTCTTTGTTGAGGATGGTTCCTATTTCCGTATGAAGGATTTCCAGTTGGGTTATACATTACCATCGCGTATTGCCAACCGTTGGGGAATTGACCGCCTGCGTGTTTACTTCCAGGCTACCAACTTGTTCACTGTGACCAAATACAGTGGATTGGATCCGGAAATTCGTGATACGGATACTAATGCGGATCAACGCCTTGGTGTAGATGAGGGTATTTATCCGACAGCACAAACCTTCATGTTTGGTGTGAATCTGAACTTGTAATTAAAAGGAACTTAAAAAGAATTTGATTATGAAAAAGATAATTTTCCTAACCTTATTGGCTGTTGTCGGAACGTTTTATTCTTGCTCCGACAGCTGGTTTGAATTAAAACCAAAGGGGTCAGCATCAATTTCCCAATTCTACAACGAAAAGGGAATCAATGCTCTGTTAACCGGAGCTTATGCCGCGCTCGATGGTGCCGGTACTGATGCCGGATGGGGTGGTACCTATGCCTGGGCTGGTTCTGTAACTAACTGGGTATGGGGATCGGTTGCCTCGGATGACGCTTACAAAGGTTCAGAGGCTGGTGACCAATCAACCATCAACCCGATTGAGCGTTTTGAAGTTACCTCAACGAACGGTTATGTATCCGATAAATGGCACGCTATGTACGAGGGTATCGCTCGTTGTAACGAGGTATTGAAGGCCATTGCTGAAACACCTGATGATGTTGTAGCGGCTGACAAGAAGGCCTGGTTTGCTGGTCAAGCAAGGTTCTTGCGTGCTCATTTCTATTTTGATCTGACCCGTACTTATAAGCAAGTGCCTTATATTGATGAGAATACCGAAGCGCCGGAATCAGTGTCGAACGACCATATGTTATGGCCGGAAATCGAGGCAGACTTCCAGTTTGCCGTATCGAATCTGAATACATCAGAATCGAATAAAGGTTATGCAACCAAATGGGCTGCCGAAACGGCTTTGGCAAGGGTATATATGTTCGAGGCAAAATACGGCGAAGCCAAAACGTTGCTGGATGATATTCTCAACAATGGTCCGTTCGTTTTGATGGATGATTATACCAAGAACTACCTGATTGCGGATAATAACAACGAAGAATCCATTTTTGAGATTCAGTATGCTGTGAATGACGGTACTCCTGATTCGTTCAATGGTGGTTACGGCGATGCCCTGAACTTCCCTTATGCTTCTGAAATTGGTGTATGTTGTGGATTCCACCAGCCTTCTCAGAACTTGGTGAACGCCTTCAAAGTAGATGCCAATGGTCTTCCATTGTTCGATACTTTCAATGATTCTGATATCCCAAGTCTCGATGCTGATGGAAATCCGATTGGAGATACCTATACTGGTACTGTTGACCCACGTCTGGATTTCACTGTTGGTCGTCCTGGACTTCCTTATCTTGACTGGGGTGTTCAAGGCGGAAAAACATGGGTTCGCGATGTCGGTAATGGTGGTCCTTACCTGTACAAGAAAAACATGTTCCTGAAATCGGAAAAAGGAACCTTGTCAACTACTTCCGGTTGGGCAACGGGTGTGAACGCCAACAACTACCGTATGTATCGTTTGGCTCACGTTATTCTGTGGCGTGCAGAAGTCGCTGCTCAGGAGAACGATCTGCCTACTGCTCTGAAGCTGGTGAATGAGATTCGTAACCGTGCGAAGAGTAGTGCTGTTGTTACCTTTGACGATGGTACGCCTGCCGCTAATTATAGTATCGAGCCTTATACCTCGTTCCCGAATCAGGATTATGCCTTACGTGCAGTACAGTGGGAATTGCGTCTGGAATTCGCAATGGAAGGTATGCGTTTCTTCGACCTGGTACGATGGGGTATTGCTGGAGACGTAATGAATGCTTACCTCACAGAAGAATCGACTAAGCGTACTCACCTTAGCGGTACCAGCTTTACGGCCGGTAAGAATGAGTATTTCCCGATTCCGCAGACGCAGATGGACCTATCAGTGGTTGATGGTCAAAGTGTATTAACTCAAAATCCCGGATATTAATAAAATTGAATTATGATGAAGAAAATATTTCTTTTATTACCAGTTCTGGCAATGTTCTTTGCTGCATGCGAAGAAGATAATAACTGGGGATATAATGCAAATCGTACAGATATTATAGTCCAGAATACTAATGTTTATCTTCTGGATCCAGGTGCTTCTGCCAGTATTGAGACTGATGCAGCTGCAACAGAGGTAAATACAAATGTCGGTGTGACTGTTTCTTTATCAAGTGGAAAAGGGACCTTTACTGCGACGAAATCTCAACTCGGAATCTCAGCTGTAGATGACACCAAACAAGTTGAGTTTACAGCAACCATTAATGGATATGTTTCTTATGCATATGCTATTTTCACCATGATGGATCCGCTGTCTGTGTCTGAGCCTGGTGCAGTGATTTTGAATTCAGTGAATGATACCATTACCTATGAAATCAATGCGGCTTCAACTGCTCCTGATGCAATTACTGTTACGCAGAAAATAAACAGTGGTTCAGCAGTTACAGTACCAAAAACCGGTGGATGGGATGTAAGTAGTGATGATATCGTTTTTAGTGGCGATGAATTTGCAGAGGGAGATACTGTGACTTATAGCGTTACCGCAACAAATACAAATGGTTCAATAAGCCATTCGGTATCCTTTGTTGTTGGCAAGTACACTTTCACTGCTTCTGATAACTTCACGCTTAGTCAGGATACTATGGCTTATGATTTTGTAGGTGGTGCATTTGTAAAAGCTACCAATATTGATTCCAGCGATATAGCCAGGGTTGTCGTGCCCGGACAATCTGTTGGATTTAAAACTATTGGGAATGCCCAGTTTGTTGAAACTACGGAATTGGTTTACACTACTGCTGATGTTAATACGATTGAGGACGAATTTAATGCTGGTGTTGCTGTTACCACGATGCCAGATGTTTCGGTTGATGAGTACTACATCTACAAAACCATCCGTACGGTTAGCGGCCAGACGGAAACCTACTACGGTTTGCTTAAGGTAACTGAGATACAGGGTGCTTTTGCTGGTCAGGAAGATCAGGTAGCGATTAGTTTTGAGCGCAAATATCTTGAATAGAACTGTTTATAAGCTTGGATAAAAAAGAGGGCGGCCTGATGGTTGCCCTCTTTCTTATTCATTCACAGTCCGCTAAAGCACCACTCAGGTAATGACGATGGATGCGCTGGACTAAATTTTTACCACAAGGTTCTTCTGATTTGTACTTGAGGAGTTGTTATGTCTTGAAAAGACAGGGGCGTTTGTCCGTCGTTTAGAAGATGAATGACTGTTTCCGGATTATTCAAGATAGTAAACAAATCCAATGGTTGCATTCAGTGTCGAAAGAGTGTAACAATTGTCTTCTTTGCCAATAAAAGTTCTCGTTGAATTTGTGATGGTTCCTTTTTCTACCTCCTTTTCTTCGCGTGAGATTTTGGCCGAAGACTGGAAGTAACTAAGGCCAAGCTGCAAATTTGTTCGTGGCGATACCGCAAAGCGTAAAGCTGTCCCGGCCTTCCAGGCAAATGCGAGGTTATTCCGGTTCGTGGCCTGATTGATATAATACCAGTCGTTGTTGGGATTATCATAAATCAGTTGCTGGTTAGGCAGAAAATTTACATTCACGCCTCCCAACGCCTGAAAATCCCAGCTAAAGGTGTTAAAGTTGATACTGTATCGCAGTCCCGTTAAAATACTTCCCCACAGCCATGAATTAGCGTTCAGTTTCAGGTTATCGCGCTCGGTTGGAGTGATGCTGTAATTTTCGTTGAACATATTTTCCAACCTGGTGCCAACACCATCGCGGTTGACCGGATTATTGCCGAAATTGAGCATCCCGGTGAGTGCCAGATTATCCTGTAACGCATAGTTCGATTCAAGTGTCATGTTGAATCCCTGCCTGGCATGTCCGGCTTTTGTATTGTCGGGGTTATTGTCTTTGAACGTGCTTAGAGGCCAGGCTCCACCCATTGACAGCGAAAATGACCAGTTTTCAGTTTGTGCGGATGCACTCAAACCAACGAATAAAAGCAGCGAAAGGACTGATAGATATTTCATGTTTCTGATATTTATTTTTAACTGCCAGGTAGTACTCGAAATCGCATTTTTTTGTGGGGCAGTAGTTTTTGTTATGGCTCGTTTCATGCGGTGTGTTTTTCTGTTCGTCAGATATTAAATGCTGTAATTAACCTTCTGTTTACTGTTAAAACAATGTGGTACTTTATACCAAAGTATATTTTTTATTCGTATTAACCGGATGGAATATTGAATTTCTTCTCAACAGGATACATCTATATGACGGGAGAAAATCACATAACGTTTCGTTGCTGATGTCTAAAAAATGACAATTCTCTTTAAATTACCTGACTACCAGTGTTTATTGATTCGAAGTCCGTCTTTCTGCTATTGATTTTTTTTTCAATAATCACCACATGTCCGAAATTAAATATGCAACCGACCGGATTATGGCTAAGATATGCTCCCGGATTTTTTTAAATTTACGCCTGATTCGCCTCCGGTAGTAACAATTTGTTACCTTATCCGGAACCATCCTGAAATATAAAACGCTTTTTATGGCATTGAATTACATTTGGATTTTCTTCTTTCTTACAGCATTTGTTTTTGGCCTGGTTAAGCTCATTTTCTTTGGCGACACGTCGGTTTTTACCGAAATGGTGGCCTCAACTTTCGATATGGCTAAAACAGGATTCCAAATTTCACTGGGGCTAACCGGCGTTTTAACTTTGTGGATGGGTATTATGCGGATAGGCGAAAAAGGAGGAGTCGTGAGGATTTTTTCCCGCCTGATAGGGCCTTTTTTCAATAAGTTGTTTCCCGATCTGGGGAAAGATCACCCGGCTTATGGTTCAATCATGATGAACCTTGCAGCCAATATGCTCGGGCTCGATAATGCTGCTACACCGATGGGATTGCAGGCAATGAAGGAGATGCAGGAGACGAATCCATCAAAAAAGACGGCATCGAATCCGCAAATCATGTTCCTGGTATTGAATACGTCGGGGTTGACCATCATTCCTATTTCGGTAATGGTGTACCGCGCCCAGATGGGGGCGGCCGATCCGGCAGATATTTTTATACCCATATTGCTGGCGACTTTCTTTTCAACGCTTGCCGGTGTTATTAGTGTTTCCATTTACCAGAAAATAAAACTTTTCGATAAAGTCATCCTGGCCTATCTGGGAGGTTTGTCCCTCGTCATCTTCGGTATTATTGCCTGGATGTCTACTTTGTCGAAGGACCAGGTTACGCTCTATTCACAAGTTGCCAGTAATTTGATTCTCTTTTCTACCATTATCTCGTTCATAACGCTCGGTGTTATCAGGAAGATTAACGTGTACCAAACGTTTATTGAAGGGGCAAAAGATGGCTTTTCTACCGCTATTAAGATCATCCCGTACCTGGTGGCTATTTTGGTGGCGATTGGCGTTTTCAGGGCTTCGGGGGCATTAGACTTTCTTACCGATGGAATTGCCTGGGTATTTCGTTCACTGGGTGTGAATACTGATTTTGTCGATGCACTGCCAACTGCCTTGATGAAACCACTTAGCGGTAGTGGCGCACGGGGGATGATGGTGGATGCGATGAAGAACTACGGTCCTGACTCGTTTGTTGGTCATGTGGCTTCAACTGTTCAGGGGGCGACCGATACGACCTTTTATATTCTGGCCGTGTATTTTGGTTCGGTTGGCATTCGCAATACCAAGTACGCGGTAACTTGTGGACTAATTGCCGATTTTACGGGTATTGTCGCGGCTATTTTGCTTTCCTACATGTTCTTCCATTAAAACAAAAAGCAGGAAAGGGGAGATTCCACATTCCTGCTATTCCGTTAAATTCCTGTACGAAATTTTCTTATAGCTGATTGACGGCTTGTCGTAAAATGGTCAGCCTTTTCAGCATGGTTTCCAATTTGTCGAGGTGGAGCATGTTGGCACCATCCGATTTGGCGTTGGCCGGATCGGGATGCGTTTCGATGAACAGGCCGTCCGCACCAACGGCAATGGCAGCCCGCGCGATGGTCTCAATCAGCTCGGGTTTTCCGCCGGTTACTCCTGATAACTGATTCGGTTGTTGTAGCGAGTGGGTAATATCCATTACCACAGGGCAATTGTTTGATTCTTTCATTTCCGGTATCCCACGGTAATCGACGACTAAATCCTGGTATCCCAAGGTTGTTCCCCTTTCGGTGATGACAATGTTTGAATTACCTGATTCTCTCACTTTGTCGACGGCAAATTTCATGGCTCCGGCGGAAAGAAACTGTCCTTTTTTGATATTGACCACCTTTCCTGTATTGGCGGCAGCTACCAGAATATCGGTTTGGCGGCAAAGAAATGCGGGTATTTGCAGCATATCGACATATTCGGCCGCCATAGCTGCTTCGGGAGCACTGTGAAAGTCGGTTACGGTTGGTACCCCAAATGTTTCATTTACCTTTCGCAGAATTTTCAATGCTTTTTCATCGCCGATACCGGTGAAGGAATCAAGGCGTGAACGATTGGCTTTCCGGTACGAACCTTTGAACACATAGGGAATTTTCAAATCATCGGTGATGCGGACAATGCGCTCGGCAATTTTTAAAGCCAGGGTTTCGTCTTCGATGGCGCAGGGGCCTGCCAGCAGAAAGAAATTATCACTCTCGTTGTGCCGGATATGGTCAATTCCATTAAAAATCATGGTAATATGCTTGTTCTTTCTTATTCAGATTACCCCGAAGTCAGACATTCGTATGCCTGAAAACGGGATTGCAATGGTAGTAAAAAACCGTTGAATTTTAACCTGACTCCGGCTGTTTTCATAACCGGAAGAAATACCTGTTGGTGAATTACTTGGTAAAACGTTGCTTCCACCACAGTTTCAGTCGTTCCAAAATCTTCTGCTCTGTTGGATTGTTTTGGGGGTGATAGAAGCGTTTCGAATGCAGTTTTTCCGGGAGGAAATCCTGTTCGGTAAAATTACCATCGTATGAGTGAGCGTATTTGTAACCTTGTTGGTAGCCCAGGTCTTTCATGAGTTTGGTTGGTGCATTTCTTAAGTGTAGCGGTACGGGCTGATGTCCGGAGTTTCGCACTTCGGCCAGGGCACTGTCGATAGCCTCGTACGCCGAATTACTTTTGGGCGAAGTGGCCAGGTAAATCGTGCATTCCGAAAGGATAATCCGGGCCTCAGGCATACCTACTTTGTGCACAGCGTCGAAAGTGCTTTGACTCAAAAGCAATGCATTGGGATTAGCCAGTCCAATGTCTTCAGCAGCCAAAATTAGCAGTCGCCTGGCAATGAATTTGATGTCTTCACCACCTTCCAGCATGCGGGCAAGGTAGTAAATAGCTGCATCGGGATCGCTGCCACGAACGGATTTGATGAAAGCCGAAATAACATCGTAGTGCATTTCACCTTTCTTATCGTACATGGACAGGTTTTCCTGTAGCCGGTTGGTGACTTTTTCGTTGGTTAAAACGATTTCTTCGCCTTCTTCCTCTGAGTTAAGAACTACTTCCAGAATATTCAGCAGTTTCCGCGCATCGCCACTGGAATAACGCAATAGCGATTCATGTTCTTCTACCGTGATTTTCTTTTTCGATAGGTCCGAATCTTCGGTCAAAGCCCGATTGAGGAGCTCCAGTAAATCATCTGTTTCCAGTGATTTCAAAACATACACCTGACAACGGCTAAGGAGCGGAGAGATGACCTCGAACGAAGGATTTTCCGTCGTTGCGCCAATCAACGTGACGATTCCCTGTTCGACCGCTCCCAGCAACGAATCCTGTTGCGCTTTACTGAAACGGTGAATTTCATCGATAAAGAGAATCGGGTTAGGAGAGGAGAAGAACTGTTGCTTCTGCGCTTTGTCAATTACTTCCCGCACGTCTTTTACGCCGGAGTTAATGGCACTCAGTATATAAAACGGGCGATGTAGCGTGTTGGCGATGATTTTGGCCAGTGTGGTTTTTCCCACACCGGGAGGTCCCCACAAAATGATGGAGGAGATGTTGCCCGATTCTATCATTTTGCGCAGGACGGCATTTTCACCTACCAGGTGTTTCTGCCCGATATAATCATGCAAGGTTTTCGGGCGCAGACGTTCAGCAAGTGGCTGGTTGCTGCTCATAATTCTCCTTTTCTTTTTCGGTATTCTTTGTAATATTTGTTCGAACGCAGGATAAAAGGTGTTAGCGGAAAGACCAGCGCAATCAAAAGGACACTGCTTCGACCAGTTGCTAACAGAAATACCTGGAGCGCCAGAATAACGCCAACCGCTGACCAAATGAGTACACGCAGTTGATTTATGCGTCGCTTTAGTTCACTATCTGAAAGATTTCTCAGCCGATAATCGTCCATACATCAATTACAATATTGTTTAATAATACTGTAGGCTTCATCAATTCCGAGTTCGCCTGCCTTACTCAAATCTAGCGCTCCTCCATCGATATCGTTCAGGTAAATTCGGGTTAAGCCCCGGTTAAAATAAGCTTCCGCAAAGTCGGGTTCCAGTTCAATGGCTTTTGAATAATCATCCAACGCACCGTAATAATCCCGTTCTTTCACCTTGGTATTGCCCATGTTGAACCACGCAAAAATGAATTTCGGATTCATGTAAATAACCGTTTGGTAATCCTTGATTACCTTTTCATAGTCGAGTATCTGTGCGTGTGTTTTCTGCTTATCGTCCTGACCGGACTTTTTACTGCCGATGTTAATGGTTTCTGGTTCGGGCAACGTGTTCAGCGACTGGATGTAATCAGTCATTAGCAAGCGGGCTGTCGCTCTTCCGAAGTATGCCAGTAAGTTGTGCGAATTAAGTGAAATGACCTGGTCATAGTCCTGAATCGACTCGTTGAACTTATTATCGAGGGCATAATAAATCGCGCGGTTCAGGTAAGCTCGTTCGTCTTTTGGATCGGTTTTTAAGATGGCCGTTTCTACAGCAATCCGGTCGCGGTATTGCTGCATCCGCCAGTTATTATCTCTCGCCGGTTTATTGGTGATGACCAGGAACGGATCATTGTGATTTTTCTGGTTCAACGCGTCGATGATCATGCTGTAATATTGCAACTTGTCGTAATCAACTGAATCTTTGTGGAACATGGAAATGGAGAAGTCAGGTTCCAATTTGATGATGACATTCCGGTTCTGCACTCGGCCATCGGTTACTTCGGTCTCTTTCACCTGTCCTTCATCATCCACTACGATAAGACGGCGACGGCGTTTCCGGGTATAAGGGCCGGACGTTTTCGATTTGTTATTGGTCGAGTCGGCTGCGGCAATAGCATTCCCGGCTTGTGCCGAAGTTTTCGTAACCGTTGAATCAGCTTTTGCAGTTGACTGTTGATTTTGAGCAGTTCCGGCCTTTTGGCCTTTTTGTTGACTTCCTTTTTGCGAGGAGGAGGTGCCGGCCGAAGCATAATATTGCTGTTGCTGACGACGCTGTTCCTCCTGGTATCTCTTTTCTTGTTCAGCAAAACGCGGATCAAGCTGTTTCGCCATTTCGTAATCCTGTTTGGCTCCCGGTCTTCCAAGTGTTTCCCGGGCAATTCCGCGGTTTAGCCATGCTACAGCGATATTCGGATTTAGCTTGATGGCCATGTCGTAATCAATAATTGCTCCTTCGGCGTCGCCCAGCTTGTGTTTGACGATTCCCCGATTGACAAATGCCTGGGCCATTTTTGAATCGAGCCGGATACAGATGTCGTAATCTTTCAGTGCACCGGCATAGTCTTCCTTCTCGAATTTCGCAATACCACGCATCAGGTAGGCGCTGGCAAAGTGCGGACGCAGGTGTATGGCTTTGTTACAATCGGCAATTGCACCGTTCAGATCATCTTTCATCTGTTTTGCCGAGCTCCGGTTCAGGTATGCGTTGGCCATGGTCGGATCGAGCTCAATGGCTTTTGTGTAATCTGCTATTCCCGAATCAATGCTGTCCATCGTCACCTTGGCAATTCCGCGGTTATTGTATATGGCTGCATTATCATTATCGAGCTGAATGGCTTTATCGTAATCGGCAACGGCGGCTTTCAAATCGCCCAGTTCATGATTGGCCATGCCGCGTTCCATGTATGCTTCCGGATAGAAAGGCTTAATGGAAATGGCTTTGTCCAAATCTTCTTTGGCTCCACGAAAATCTTCGAGGTAATACTTGGCAACAGCCCGGTAGAAATAGGGTTCCGGAAGGTAGGGCTTCAGCTTAATAACAATATTGAAATTTTCGATAGCGCCTACGTAATTACCAAAATAGATTCGACTCTTGCCGACATAAAAATAGTGGTCGGTGTTGAGCTGGGCCATGGCCGGCAACACGCTCATAACAAGAAATAATAATGAAATCAGTCTTTTCATCGGCAAGATTCCGGGATTATGTGATGAACAAAAATAACATTTTATAGGTGTTTCGTACCTGATGGTTTTTTAATTTTACCCTGCAACAAAAAATAAGCCATGATGCAACGATGTTCCTGGAGTACCAACGAAGATATTTATATTCGTTACCACGATGAAGAATGGGGCGTTCCTGTTCACGATGACCGGAAACTGTTTGAATTCCTGATTTTGGAAGGCGCACAGGCCGGCTTAAGTTGGATAACTATCCTGAAACGTCGTGAAGCCTACCGGGATGCGTTCGACCAGTTCGACCCGGAAAAAGTAGCTCGTTACGACGAAGCCAAAATCGGGGAACTGATGCAGCGGTCCGATTTAATACGGAACAAATTGAAAATTCGCTCGGCAGTTACCAATGCACAAGCTTTTCTGAAAGTGCAGGAGGAATTCGGCTCGTTCGATCAATATATCTGGAGCTTTGTTGACGGAAAACCGATTCAGAACAAATGGGAAAAACTAAGTGAAATTCCTGCCCAAACTCCGCTATCGTTAAAAATTTCCAAGGATTTGAAAAAACGTGGATTTAAATTTGTGGGGCCCACCATCGTTTATGCGCATATGCAAGCCACCGGCATGGTGAATGATCACCTGGTGGATTGTTTCCGGCACAACGAAGTCTCAGAATAGTCCGTTCATAAATACCGTTTTTTCAGAAAGTTGGCCCGCGAAGAGTCAAGTAACCGGTAGTGCGGATGATAAAGTGTTTCGTACTGCCTGCTGTGATGACCAACATAATTTCCTTTTTGCAGTTGCTCTTCTATCGCTTTTTCATCTTCGGCAAAACCGGTCAATGCCGGTGTTATTTCCCGTATGACTTCAAGAATATTGTCCCACTCAGCTCTCCACTCACTAATCTCAGGTGGATTGACCGACTGGGCACTTTCCAGAAAAAGCGGAAAGAATATCTCTATCGGTATAATGTCTTCTTTTAGCAATCTAAGGTTTATCCTGAAAAATTGTTGGTGGTAACCCAATGGAAGTAAATCGGGAACATCGAAATGTTCCGCCTCTTTGACTTCCTTTTCCATGTAGTTGTAAGCCCGATCGACATCCTCTACCAAATGTCCGGGGCCATACCGGTCCTGAAAGAAGTTTTTGTATAAATCTGTTAGCCGAGCTTCCGGATGCCAGCGAAGCTCAAGTTTTAATGCGTCAATGATTTTATTTTTCCTGATAATGGGATTCATTTTATCTGTTTGCTTTTCTGTCTTCGTTGCGAATTCTACTAACCATTAAAATAAGAAAATGTTATGTATTCCCTTAATTTACTAAGGTTTTTTATTGTTTTTTCCAATTTTACAACTTTTGATTTGCGGCTAAAAAGGAGCCTTTTCTTACCGGCTTAGGGGGAGTAGTTCTTCCTTCACCCATCGAAAGTTGGGGGCTTCGTTCAATAGTTGTTTGAATAGTCTATTTGCCTCTCCTTTACGATCTTCATCCATGTAAGTTTTTCCGAGCCAGGCTCCTGTGTAATAATAGAACCATGTTTGTTTTGCGTCCGGTTCGGCATTCATCAGTTTCCAGGCTTTTTCATATTGCTGAATGGCTGTTTTCCGGCTGCCTCCGAAGATGGCCGGACGAAAGAAGTAACTGTTTCCCTCTTCAAACCAAACGCGGGGTTCCTGTGCATTTAACTTTTTCGCCAGCTCAATATTGTCCTGACTTTTAGGCCCCAGCCAGGGAGCCTTCCAGGGTTTTAAACCTATTTGATAGCCGATTAGTGCCGCTTTGATGGTATATAGTTTGGCTGAATCGGGATAACGGTTGATACCTTCATCCAGGATTGCCATTGTTTGGTCGATACGTTGTTGTGCCTCTTTTTTACGTTTTTCCGAAAGGAGATAACCAATGTACCCGTATTGTGCCTCACAGAGGGTAAATATCCGGTCGAAATCATTGTGCTGTTTTTGCCGGTAAAGTTGTTCAATCAATGCCGGCCAACGAACCATCTGACTTCGAAGGTAGCTGGTTTTTAACTGATGTTGGATGGAATCAAGCTTTGTTTTTCCCGGTTGCTCTTCTTGCGGAAAAGCATTGGACAGACCGGCGACCAGTAGGAAAAATATTATTAGCCAAAAGGTACTTCCCGCTCTTTCCATCTTACGGTTTTTTTGCGTTTGCCCAATAAGTTCCGTACCAATATGTGTGTTAATGCTGCCATTTGCAACGGATGATAATACAGATTGGTCCAAACTGGTTGCCTGCTGTGTAAGGAGATGATTATTCGTAATAAAATAGCCTGACAGATTAATACCAGCGTTGTTGCGACGGGGAGCAGTAGTAGGCCAATTAAGATTCCCGGTATGGTAAGTAGCCAAAAGAGGATCATTATTGCTGAATAGCCTCCAAAATACTGGTGGATATTTCGGGAAAACCCTTCCACTGCTTCCCGGTAGGAGGAGTACATACGACAGGAAACAGCGCCGAAGTTCGCCAGTACTTCTACCCGAAATCCTGCCTTTTTCATTTTTCGCATGAGCAGGATATCCTCCACATTCTCGTGCTTCACCTGTTGGTGCCATTGATTTTCACTGTAGTTTTTTGCCTCGAAAAGCATAAACTGACCATTGGCTGCAGCCAGAGACGACTGTTTCAATAATCTGACCAACGGTAAGGGGAGGAGACTGATCAAAATCCAGTTCATTAATGGGACAGTGGATTTTTCACCCGTTGAATACATGATTTGCCGCGGAAACAGCGATAGGAGAGAGAGATTTTTATGGATTACCCGGTTGATAATCGGTGACAGAAATCCGGATTGAACATGTACATCTGCATCGAGAAAGAGCAGGTAGTCACCTTTTGCCTTTTGGGCAAGTTGGTGGCAGGCGAAATTCTTCCCTAACCAACCGGTGGGAAGCTTTTCGCTGGTGAACCACTGAAAATTTTTCTCTGTTTGAACGAATTTTTCAAGGATCTCCGGGGTATTGTCCGTGGAGTGATCGTTGCAGACAATGACTTCGTAGTCCCGATAGTTCAGCTTTATGAGCGATTTGAGCAAAGCCGGTAAATTATGTTCTTCGTTGCGTGCCGGAATAAGAATAGAAATCATTGGTTTTTTCCCCGTAAGGGAAGCTGCTAAGTTCCGGGGGCGGGTGAGAACATTCACCACAGCAATGAAAAGTCGTAGACTCAAAAACATGAATGATATGACTGCCAGGATGTGCATGCCTATTGTTCCGTTTGCTGCTTGATACATTCCCGGTAAAAATGATTGAAATCATTCTCAATGTCAGGATAGGAGGAACTTCCGGAAAGTCCCTTGTCCTGAAAGTAGAGATAGAGGCCCGGTCGGCGGTTGGAAAAATAATCAACCAATGCTACATAATAAACTATGCGAAAATTGAGGTTGCTACGGTTGGTTAGGTATCTTATTCCCTTTTCGAAAGAAAAAGAGTGGTTGTATAACGATTGAATTCTTCCCTGTGGGTAAATCACCACCAGATTATTGGGGGTTTGTAGTATTTCGGCCGTATAATTCATTGTTTCCAGGATGCTGCGATTTCCCTTATTGATGGAGTAGGCTCCGGCATTATTTAAGAACATCCTCTGTGAAAGTTCCTTTTCCAGCATCATGACATGGAATTGCTTTTTCCAGAACTTGCGGTTAATGCGATAAGCAATAAATCCATCCCACCACGAAAAATGATTGCCGATTAAAAGAATCGGTTCATCCGAAACCGGAGGTTGATTCACGAATGTAATCTTGCTAAAGTCCCAATGAAGGATGATGGGAACATACGTGTTGAAGAAATGGGTATGCCAAAAGAGGTGTCTCGCTTTTATCATGTTTGTTTCTCTTTTGTTTGGTAGAGTCTCCACCAGGGAATGCGCGGAAACAGGTGATGTTCGTGGTGATATCCGAAAAAGTAGCAGGTGAGCATTGCTTTCAGATGGTTGCGTTTTTGTGTGCGTGTACGGTGAACATCCATGTCCGGGGTGTGTGGTTTCCGGTGAGGAACATAGGTGCCGAAGTAAAAAAGTTGAAGCGTACCCAAAAAAGCCGGAACTACCCAGAAGGCGAAAATGGCCGGTTGAGGGAAGGCAAGTGTCAACAGGTTGAAAACAACTGCCATGATTAATAGCTGGTACCAGGTGACATAATTTTTCATGAAGCCAAACCACCAAAGCCAGAAATTCTGGTGCCGCTCATTGAAATCAGGGTCTTTTCCCGTACCCGGAAACTGGTGATGAAGCATGTGCTTGCGGCGGAGCCGCGGAAACCACATGCCGGCAAACAAAAACGCTGCGGTTCTGCCCAACGCATTATTTATTTTCCGGTTAACGGAAATCGTACCGTGCATAGCGTCGTGAGCAGTGATAAAAAGCCCGGTATAGAGGTATCCCTGCACCAGCATATGAAACCACATCCACGGATTTGCCATGGAGGTCTGAACATATAACAGAGAATAAAGAAGATGAGCAGTCCAGAAAAAGATGATAATGAACGCCATTAGAATTCCCATTGCTACAATAAGATTCCCAGAATAAGAAAAAAGACCAGCTGAATCGCCATTAGTGGCAGAGCCATGTGGTTCTTCGTTTTCAAACGAAACAGGTGGAACAGGTCGAGCATCACAATCGATGTGATAAACCAGGCCAGATAGTTCTGGAACGGAACTTCACCATTACTCCAGTTCCACATACCGGTTTTAACGGCAGCCGGTTCCAGTAATAAATCAAATACGACCAGTACTACTGCGCCAATGAGTGCTTTCAGCCAAAGTGGAAATGAAAATGGCTCGAGAATGGTGTAAACAGAGTAGATTTGTATAAGCCATAAAATCCCAATGATAAGTGGCGTCTCAAAAAGCTTGGGACCCAGTGTGCTGCCGTATTCATAAACTCCGAAGACGTGTCCTGTTTTTACGCCCAACACTTCTACCAGAAATCCAATGGCAAAAACCAAGAACGATGCGACGTATAATCCGGAAGTTGGATTTTCCTCGAAAAGGTAAAGTAAGATGACGGTTCCAAGCAAAAAGATGGGGGTAATAGCCTGGAAAAAAGGACGTGAATCGGGGAAAATCAACCCGATAAGGCCAACGGCATAAAACAACATCAATATTCTGCGTAAGGTAACCTGTGAAACGTTTTGTAATGATTTTCGAAGGTTTTTCATGGTCGTTATTCTTTGGGTATCATGTCGGACACAATTTTTGCCGAAGCCAGGCAAAGAGGAATGCCACCGCCCGGATGCACACTTCCTCCGGTAAAATACAATCCTTTCAGTTGTTTGCTGAAATTTGGATGCCGCATGAAAGCGGAGAAAATATTGTTGGAGCTGGAGCCATATAAAGCTCCGGCTTCAGAGCTGGTACGGTGCTCGATATCTCTGGGAGTTAAACGTTTTTCTACTACAATATGTTTTTCTATCTGCATGTCAAGTTGAGACTCCAGTTTGGCAATAATATGCCGGCGGGTCCGCTCTACGAGGTTGTCCCAGTTTTGTCCGTTGTCAGCCGGGGCATTCACCATAACAAACCAGTTTTCCTTTCCGGGAGGTGCATCGTTTGCTTCCATTTTACTGCTGATGTATAAATAAATGGTCGGGTCGTCGCTGATGGCTGATTGCGAAAATAACATCCTGAACTCTTCCATGTAGTTGGTACTGAATAAAATATTGTGCAAGCCTGTTTCTTTGCTGTTGGTATTCATTCCCCAAAAGAAAATCAATGCCGAGGAAGACAACTCCGGTTGTTCTCTTCGCCGAACTTCTTGATTCAGGAACTGCCTTTTGAAATGGTGGATATCCACATCGCTGATAACGATATCAGCTGGTACATGCATGTTACCTGCTTCGACGCCGGTAACTTTACCGTCGGCGGTTGTCAGCGAATTGACCCGGGTATTGAACCGGAAAGTGACTCCGTGGCGTGCGGCCAGCCGATGCAATTCGCTGGCTATTTTGTACATCCCTCCGGAAGGAAAGAATGCTCCGGTATTGTGTTCCAAATGGGAAATGATTTTTAGGGTGGCGGGAGCCCGGAAAGGGTCGGAGCCATTGTATGTTGCGTATCGGTCAAATATCTGTTGCACTTCCTTGGTTTGGAACGATTTCCGGTTAGCCTGGTGAAGAGAACGGAAGGGATCAAGTAATCCGGGACGCATCAATGTACCAAACGCTTTCCGGTTACGGAACGTTTTCATCCGGTGAAGAGAAGAGAACAGAAACAAATCTGCTGTAAAATGATACAGCCGTTTTGCTTTTTTCAGATAGCGGAGTGTATTCTCTTTGGGCTCTCCAAGCTTCGATTCCAGTTCGCTACTGAACTTTTCCGGTGATGTCCATGCATGAACTTTTTTCCCTTCAGGATAAAAATACCGGCACGATTCGTCCAGTTTTCTAATGGTCAGATAGTCTTCGGCTTTTTCACCTACCAGGGTAAAGAGTTCTTCCACCAGATGCGGTAAGGTTAGCAACGACGGACCTGTGTCGAAGCGGAAATCTTCGGTCCGGATTTCAGACATTTTTCCTCCGGGATAAGCTTCCTGCTCAATAACAGTGACTTCGTAATTCTTCGCTGCCATGCGGATAGCTGATGCTAATCCTCCAATTCCTGCGCCAATGACGACTGCCTTTTTCATGCTAGTGTATGGATTGTCCTTGAATTTGTGTAAATTATAACTGATTCCTTCTACAGAGCCTTTGACTGAGTACCAATATTTCTATCTATAACAGTAAGAAGATCCTCAGTATTTTGAACAAGAGGAAAACTTATTTGTTTAATGATTTGCAAAAATAGTTAAACGACTTGCTCGTTTCATATTATTTTGACAATTCAATTTAACGATTTATACAAGAAGAATCTTTCTAATTTATTGACAAATGGGGAAATCAGTCTTGGTAGTTGGTGCCGGCCTTGGAGGATTATCTACGGCTCTACGTCTCTCATCCGATGGTTATGATGTGACGGTGGTAGAGAAGAATAGTAAAGCAGGTGGCCGTTTAAATTTATTACAAAAAGATGGCTTTTCCTGGGACCTGGGACCTACCTTTTTTAGCATGAGCTACGAGTTTCGCGAGCTAATACATTATTGCAAAATGGAAATGCCTTTCCGTTTTGTTGAGCTGGACCCTTTATATGCCGTTCATTTCGCCGACGAAACTAAGCCAAGGATAATTTATAAAGATCTGAAGAAACTGGTTGAGGAGTTTCGTGATGTGGAACCCGATTTCGAAAAGAAAATGCGCCGTTTCCTGGATGAAACAGGTCGTTTGTTTCATGATACCGAACAAGTAATCATTCGCAGAAACTTTGATTCGATTTTGCAGTATGCGCTGCAATTGACACGGGTACCGCTGAAGCATGCGCCGAAATTGTTTCGAACCATGTGGAAAGAACTGGAGCGTCATTTTACCTCGTTCGAAGTAAAAGTAATTTTTTCGTTGGTCGGTTTCTTCCTGGGAAATACTCCGTTTAACACACCGGCGGTTTTCACTCTGCTATCCTATACCGAAATGGAACATGACGGCTATTACAACGTGGAAGGCGGGATGTACAAAATTGTCACTACCCTGATGGACGAGCTAAAAAAGAAAGGCGTGCAGTTTGCCTTTAATACGGAGGTAGTCGATTACAAAGCTGACGGGAAAAAGATAAACGGGCTAATTGATGATGACGGTAAGGAATGGAATGCTGATGCTTATGTGATTAATTCCGATGCGGCCTGGTTTCGTGGAGCGGTTTTGAAACGACCGGCTTATTCTGAAGCCAAGCTGGATAAAATGAACTGGACCATGGCTCCACTGACGATTTATCTTGGAATCAAAGGGAAGCTTGATGGTATGTATCATCACAATTATTTCCTGCGAAAGAACTTTAAGGAATACGCGGGAGGGATTTTCCAAAACAAAGTGAGTCTCGATCAGCCTTATTATTATGTCAATATTCCTTCGATGCATAATCCGGAGTACGCTCCAGACGACCACGAAAGTGTGTTTATCCTTTGTCCTGTTCCCGATAGAAGGTTCAAGCCTTCGTGGGACGATGCCGATGAGATTGCCGACCGCATTATCGATGATCTTTCTGAACGGACCGGAACGAATTTGAAGGAGCGTATTGTTTCGCGAACGGTGTTTTCTCCGATTGAGTGGGAATCTAAATTCCGGCTGTTCCGGGGTAGTGGTCTCGGATTGGGACACAATTTGATGCAGGTTGGCGGATTACGCCCCCGCAACTTCGATGAATACTACCGCAATGTATTTTATGTGGGAGCTTCCACCACGCCTGGAACCGGTTTGCCTATGACGGTCATCAGCTCCCGGTTAGTAACTGAACGAATAAACCAAGCCTATGGACTTGTATCTGAAAACCAGCATTGACTGTAGTCGTATAACGACCCGGAACTATAGTACATCATTCTCTCTTGGGATTTTGATGCTGAAATCTCAATATCGGGATGCTATTTATTCCATTTATGGCTATGTCCGTTTTGCGGATGAGATTGTCGATACCTTTTTCGAGTATCAGCAACGTGAGCTTTTGCAAGAGTTCCGTAAGCAAACCTACGAGGCAATTGAGCGGGGCATCAGTATGAACCCGGTGCTGAATAGTTTCCAGCATGTGGTAAACAAGTATCATATCGATCATCAGCTTATCGATGCCTTCCTCGATAGTATGGAGATGGATCTGGATTTTGATGTGTACGACGAAAAGCGCCTCAAGACTTACATTTATGGCTCAGCCGAAGTGGTTGGCTTGATGTGTTTGCGCGTTTTTTATCCCGATGATGATAAAACGTACCTGGAATTGGTTTATCCGGCAAAAAAACTGGGAGCCGTTTTTCAGAAAGTAAATTTCCTGCGCGATATCAAAGATGATTACCAGGGGAAGGGAAGACTCTATTTTCGGGATATTGATTTCGATAGTTTTGATAAAGGAACCAAGCAGAAAATCGAACAGGACATTGAGTCGGATTTTAAGGAAGCTTTTCAGGGAATTATCAAGTTGCACAGGGATGTCCGGCTTGGCGTCTACCTTGCCTATTTGTATTATCGTAAATTATTCGAAAAAATTAAACGAACTGCACCCAATCATATCCTGAAATCGCGTTTGCGTGTTCCGGGATTTCGAAAAATGACGTTGCTTTTTACAGCTTACGCTCGTCATGCCTTTGGTTTGATAATCTGATAAATGGCAACCGGAAAGTTTACATATTTTATTCTGTTATTCCTGAGTCTTCTTGGGCCGCTATTGCTTAGTTTCGACAAGAAGGTTCATTACTATAAGCGATGGAAATTTCTGTTTCCTGCCATCTTGCGGGCAGCGGTCTTATTCATTTTATGGGATATCATTTTTACCCGTACCGCTATTTGGGGCTTTAACGAGAAGTACATTGTTGGTTGGCAAGTTTGGCATCTTCCGGTTGAAGAGTGGTTGTTTTTCCTGATCATTCCATTCAATTGCCTGTTTATTTTTGATGTAATGGTCTTCTATTTTCCAAGATTAAAGTTTCCATCGAATGCCTTAAATCGAGTGGTACTGGCAGTTTTGGCTGTCTTATTGTTAGGTCTTTCCCTCTATTTTCGGCGCCAGTATTACACCTTCATTGTATCGCTCCTTACGGCTTCTTACCTTCTTATGATTTTAATCTTCAGACGACATCTTGGCTGGCTCGCTCATTTTCTTGTCGCCTATCTTATTGTATTAATCCCGTTTAGTATAGTGAATGGGCTTCTCACCAGTCTTCCGGTTGTTTGGTACAACCCCACTGATAATCTCGGGATTCGTTTTTTGACCATCCCCGTGGAGGATTTTATCTATTTATTTTTACTGTTTTTAATGGTGACCGATTTTTACAAAGTCCTTTTGCGAAAGAACAGTAAGTAACAGGTAATAAGTTTTTTTCTGACTCTTATCTGCGTCTCTTGTTAATTTCCCGTTAACCAATTGTGATCTCAGTCGTTTGTTACCGTTAATTATTTTCATATTTTCGTTGGCTGTGAGTTAATTGTGATTAACATATAAATTTTATATCTCTAATGAATCAATTTAAGTTTTTTATTCTCCTGGCTGGATTATTGGCATTTACATGGAATGTATCGGCGCAGGATAAGGAGAAAAGTAGCAAGGAAGAAGGCTATCATTTTACTACCGTTAAAGAATTACCGCATACTTCGGTTAAAGATCAATATCGTTCGGGAACTTGTTGGGCGTTCAGTGGCCTCTCTTTTCTCGAGTCGGAAATGCTGCGTATGGGCAAACCGAAGGTCGATCTTTCGGAAATGTACGTAGTTTATCATTGCTATATCGACAAGGCCATCAAAACTGTTCGTATGCACGGAAACCTGAATTTTGGTCCCGGTGGCGCATTTCACGATGTGACCTACGTGCTGAAAAACTACGGTATTGTTCCGGAAGATGTATACACCGGTCTTAACTACGGCGAGAAAAAGCACGTTCATGGTGAGATGGACGATGTGTTGAAAGGCATTGTTGATGCAGTGATCGAGAATAAAAACAAGAAGCTTTCTACTGCGTGGGAAGAATCTGTAACCGGAACGCTGGACGCGTATCTTGGTGACTTGCCGACAAAATTTGAATACAAAGGGAAAGATTATACTCCGAAGACTTTTGCCAACGAATATTGTGGATTGAATCCTGATGATTATGTAGAAATTACTTCGTTTACGCATCATCCTTTCTACTCGAAGTTCAAACTAGAGGTCCCCGATAACTGGGAGTGGGACGAAGTGTATAATGTTCCGCTGGACGAGATGATGAAGATTATCGACAATTCGCTGAATACCGGTTATACCGTTGCCTGGGCTGCCGACGTGAGCGAGAAAGGATTTTCTACTTCGAAAAAAGGTGTGGCAGTTGTTCCGGATGCAGACGTGAAGGATATGACAGACTCGGAGCTTTCAAAGTGGGAGAAACTGACCGCAAAAGAGAAAAAAGAGCAACTCTACAAACTGGATAAACCCGGAAAAGAGAAGCACATTACCCAGGCAATGCGCCAGGAAGCATTCGACGATTGGCAAACAACCGACGATCATGGAATGCATATTATTGGTTTGGCTAAAGATCAGAATGGCACCATGTACTACAAAGTGAAAAACTCGTGGGGTGATTACAATTCATACGATGGGTATTTTTATGCATCCAAACCTTATGTTCGTTATAAAACGACTTGTATCATGGTGAATAAGAACGCTATTCCACAAGATATCAGGAAGAAGCTTGGACTTTAAAATAAGGACCAAAAATATGCAGAAGAGGTTGCAGGTTCAGATCCTGCAACCTCTTTTTTTACATGAAAAAGCCCGGTATGATTGCCGGGCCTTTTTTGAAGAAAATCGAAAAACTAACTCACTTGTGCTGTATGCTTACTAAAATCTCTGTATTGAAAATTATATTTATTGTATTCCCCAGTATTTATTCGACGTCATCCAGTTTTCCAGTGCCAGTGTTTGGTCGGCTGCCTTATCAGAACCCATCCAGTAGTCGTTAGAGGTCATCCAGTTTTGGACGGTCAGCGGGCTATCTGAAACTTCTTCATTTTCATTCACACCCCAGTAATTTTCATTGCTCATCCAGTTCTCAATATTCAGCTGGTTATCTTGTTCGCTTCCGGTCCAATAGTCGTCGTTACTCATCCATTCTTCTACCTCGAGATTATTATCGGTTTCTGCAGTAGTTTTCATATCGGAGAATAATTCTATTGAAGTATTGGTGAGACTGGCAGCAGGTGAAAGCATAGCGATGAATGCTGAAATTCCCTGAGCATTGGCAATACTTGTTACACTTACTGTTAAAACTATCATGATGGTAGCGATGACCTTTTTGGTTGATTTTAATACTTGTGCTTTCATGGCTTTATTTTTTTACTTGCTTTTTGTCCGTTTGCCCAGATGCAACAGTTTGCGTGCCAAACATTGTATTGTGCTTATTTATAGGTGCTAGTGTGGTGTGGTAGATGTTTGTAGCGCGTATAATTTTGACCGATTTGGAACACGTCATGTACGATTTCGAACAGAATGAATGGAGTTCTCGATCGTTATATACTGCCTTTTATAATCTGATTCGGGGTACGAACGTGATGGTGATGTGAGAGATCGTGAAAATGTTGGTTGTTTTAGCGAGGAAAAAAATGCCCGGAAACGCCGGGCACTCTTTCAATACAATTACTTAATAACTGGTGCTGTAATCAAAATTTAAAACCAATCTTTTTATATCTTGAAAATTATTTCTTGTTAAACGGTATATTTCATGTTATACATAAAGTGTGCCATAATTTGTCTTTTGCTGAGGTGAAATGTAGAATCATGAAGGAGGTTATTTCATTCATCGCATAAGAAAAATAAAACCCGGAATAATCCGGGTTTGGGGTATATTGAATTACAGGAGAGGGCACGCTGGGTGTTTATTTTCCACTCCAGTAATGGTCATCTTGCATCCACTTTTCTACTTTGAGAGGTTCTTCCTCAATTACTGAGGGATTAAGTAATGCATCACATGGTTGACCTGTCCAGTAGTAGTCGCAATACATCCACAATTCAACGTTCAATTCATTATCTGTCTCGAAGCGGGTGAAGACGACGTCCCGTCCGAAATTCTCTTCCATTTCAGCGTTACCCAGCTGAACGTTATTTTCAGATGCTTCGATGGCTGCCGAAGAGGTTTGAGATTCATTCAAAGCCAGTTGCTCAGATGAGCTTTGTGAATGAGCCTGAAAAACGAATGCCAGACTCAGAAGAACTGCCAAAAGGACTGCTGCCAGTTGGTGGTTCGTTTGTGTGGTTAATACTCTTGTTTTCATTTTATGGCCCTCTTTGTTTTGATTGTTAATCACCAACCATAAAACATGATGTGTGCCATAGTTTTTAACTATCACGTAGTTAATGTATTGTGAGTGCTCTGTGTTTTGTCTGCAGTATGAAAAGTGAACGGATTAGTTCGTTCGGTTGTGCGAATTCGAACAAAATCTTCCTTTATGTTGAAATAGGTTTTTCTTTAATTGTCGTTGGCTAATTAGGTTATGGGACTAACTAAATTATACAACCCTGAAATTCGACAGGAAGAAGGCTAGGAGCGTTAAGGGGAAAAGTGCCTGTACCTGTCTTTTATTATATCGAATTACTTTTTGCATCATGTTACACAGAAATCTGTCTTCTATGCGAGTAAAATTTTGAGTTTATAAGTTAGGTCGTATTGCTGTTGTTAATGGAGTGTGTGTGAGTCTGAGTCTGGATGGACTCCTGTAATAAACAGCAAAGGGGAGGAAAATCTTTATGGTTTCCTCCCCTGACTATTTGATGTGGCATCATGTTTTTATTCGTAACGAAGAGATTCGGCCGGATCGGCATTAATTGTTCTCCATAACTGACGGTAAACAGTGAATATGGCAATAGCAAACACAGCTGCTGAAACGAACAGATAATTGGTGACGCTAAGATTAACCTGGTAGGCGAACCTCGATAGCCATAATCTGGATATTTGGTAAGCGAGCGGAAGCGCAAGCAGACTGGCAAGTATGACTAATTGAAGCGTCTCCTTCGACAGAAGGAAAACCAATTCGCGTGTACCAGCCCCTAATACCTTCCTGATACCGATCTCTTTGGTCCGGTAAACGGTTATTAGTGCCATCAATGAATATAAGCCCATGCAGGCAATAAAAATGGCGAAGAATGAGAATGCAACGGCTACCTCACCAGTTGAGCGTTCTTCGGTGTACTGTTTTTGCAGGTTATCCGACATGGAGAACTCACTAAATAGTGTGGTTGGGTTTTCCTCTTCCCATATCTTTTGAACTTGAGCAATGTCTTTATCGGTAGGTGGTGATGAAAACCGTATAGAGGTAAATCTGCTGAATCTTGGGACTTCCGGTAGAAAAACCATGGGCTGTACTTCCTCGTGAAATGATTCGAAGTGAAAATTCCGCACTACACCCTTAATGGTATATTCAACTTGATCGCCATTTTGAAGAAGCCTGATGAGATGTGCCCCAACCGGATTTTTTAATCCCATGTATTGAACTGCTTTTTCATTGACGACTACATTGATTGGTTGAGCTACTTGCTTCGAATTTTTGTGACGAAGAGTATCGTTGCTGTGGCTGATCGGCTGTTTGGGTTCAGCCGATTCTCCCGGAATAGATTTTGTCGAATCGATAAAATGCATCCCATAGGTCTTCAGAAAATGATTATCTGCCCAGTTAACCTGCAATAAATAATTCTGGTTGGTTGAATCGTTCGTTTTGTGGAAGGTATACATGTCAATAAGTTGCCCCGGCACCGAACTTGAGTACGACAGATCTGTAACATGCGGCAAATCTTTTATTCGTTCAGTGAATTGTGCACGATTGTCGCCTAGTCCGGTTGAATTATCGAGTACCAGCAAATTATTCTTATCAAAACCAATACTCTTTGATTGGATGAAGTTGAGCTGCCGATAGATAGTTGAGGTTGAGTAGATGATGACAATGGAAAAAAGGAATTGAAGAATTACTAAAACACCTCGTAATCCTTTGGCACGCGGCCCCAGTTTTTTCTGGTTTTGCAAAATGGTTGCCGGTGTAAAGCGTGTAACATAAAAGGCTGGATACAAACCAGCAAGTATGCCGGTAATTAATGCAATTCCAAATATGATTGGTGAGAGTTTGAGCAACGATTGAGATAATGACGGACTCGAAAATTGATACATCTTTTCGAGCTGAGGAAAAGCCAGTTCAACAATTACCAGGGCCAGAAATAGTGAAATAAAACTTATGGTAATTGATTCAGCCAGAAATTGACGGGCCATATCTCTCCGGTGCGATCCCAGGAGTTTTCGAATACCTATTTCGCGCGTTCTTCCAGCTAATCTTGCCGTTGATAGGTTGGCATAATTGATGGCAGCGATAAGAATGATAAGTAATGAAATTGCCCCAAGGACAATGAGGGTTTCAATATTCGCATTCTTCGACATTTCGTAGTTAAGATGCGAGAATAGGTGTATTCTTCTGATTTGTTGTAGTTTAATAACAAAATTATTCCCCATGTTGTGGAATTCCTGGGGTGTCATTTTAGTGTTTTGTTCAATTTCTGGTGTAGCCGCATCCAGGAATGCGCTTTGAAGTTTCATTTCAATGTTGGTCACTCCGCCTATGTCATTTTGCGGAGCGGGCTTATTCATATCAACTCCGGGTTTGAACCGGTAATATGTGTAAAGAAAGCTGGTCAGCCATGAATTATCTGGAAGCTCTAATGTGGACAGAGAAACCAGTGCACTGTATTGCATGTGCGTATTGTAGGGGCAGTCTTGCACCACACCGGTAATGGTCCATTCCGTGTCATTTTCCGAAATAATCTTTTTGCCTATGGCACCTTCCGGGTAGTAGGTTTTTGCCATTGACTCCGGAATAACAATGCTTTTCTCTTTTGACAAACAGGTGGCCGGATTGCCTTGCAGTAGTTTGAAGCCAAACATGTCGAAGAAGGTGGAATCGACGAACAGAAGGGATGGAGCATTCAGTATTTCTCCGTTTTGGGTCTTTAACAGTATTTTTCGTTCACTTTTACTAACACGGCATGCCTGCTCAATTTCCGGAACACGCTTTTTTAAACCAAAGGCAAACTTCGGGGAGGTAACTGCAAAATTGGTTCCGATGCTTCCCATTTTTGATTCGATGATGACCCGGTAAAGCCTGTCATCATCCGGATGAAAATCATCAAAGTGGGTTTGGGTCCACACATGAAGCATGACCAGGATGGCGCACGCCATACCTATAGCTAATCCAAAAGTATTGATGAAAAAATAATCCTTGTTTCGACGCAGGTTGCGGATAGCCAGCTTTATGTAGTTTTTGGTCATCATGATACTATGACGATTAAATACCGGTTGGAACAGTAAAATTTTCGGTCACAACATGGCCATCGAACAAATGAATAATGCGCTGAGCTCGCTGAGCCTGCATTTTTGAATGAGTGACCATGACAACGGTAGTTCCTTCTTCGTTTAAACTGGTCAGCAGTTGCATGATTTCTTCACCATGCGTACTGTCGAGGTTTCCTGTCGGCTCATCTGCCAAAATGATGCGTGGACGGCTGATGATTGCTCTGGCGACAGCTACTCTTTGCTGTTGACCTCCTGAAAGTTGTTGAGGAAAGTAGTCAGAGCGGTGCCCCAGATTAAAGCGGTCAAGCAGATTATTTACTCTTTTCGTGCGCTCTCCGGAATGTATTTTCTGATAAATTAATGGTAATTCGATGTTCTCTCTCACGGTCAGTTCATCGATAAGGTTGAAGCTTTGAAAAACATATGAGAAACTTTCTTTTCGGATATCGGTGCGTTGACGTTCGGTTAGATGTGACACTTTTCTGTTGTCAAGGTAATAGGTGCCTGATGTTGGGGTTTCTATTAATCCAATGATATTCAATAGGGTAGTTTTTCCACAACCGGAAGGTCCCATTACACTGACAAATTCTCCTTCATCGATTTTTAGGTTTATGTTAGTTAATGCTCTGGTTTCCACTTCTCTTGCAGTGAAAATCTTAGAGATATCTTGTAAGTTTATCATAAGTTATATAGTTCGAATGCTTTTATCGCTTTATGACTGATGCAACCATGAATTGTGCCAATTTACAACAGTCATATAATCAGTTAAATATATTTTTGTGTTTCATTTTTTGTGTGCGATTACGTACAGTCCCTGTTCGAATTCGTACATTTATTTCAGTTCCTGAAAGTACAGAAAATTTATTTTAGTAAATTGCATCTATTGAGTATGTGTTGATAGTTACCTGATTAGGATTAAGAAATAATTTGACTGCGCTACACGGTCTGAATTGTGGCTTAATACTTGTGAATGCCAGTAAAAAACTACCTATGGAAAAATTTGGGAAGATTCTTGTTGTAGATGACAATGAGGATATTTTATTCTCTCTTCGCCTGCTGTTAAGGCAACATGTCGAAAAGGTAACCACTGAAAGTGATCCTGGGAATATTCCCGTTTTACTGAAAAAAGAGGAGTTTGATGTCATTCTGCTTGACATGAATTTTACTAAGGATGCCATCAGCGGACAGGAAGGTTTTTTCTGGTTGCAGAAAATCCTGGAAATTGAACCATCGGCAGTTGTCCTTTTCATTACGGCCTATGGTGATGTGGAAAAGAGTGTCAGGGCAATTAAAGAAGGTGCGACTGATTTTATTCTGAAACCCTGGCAAAATGAGAAGCTTCTGGCAACCGTCAATTCAGCCCTAAACCTTTGTAAATCGAAAAGAGAACTGGCCCAGCTGCGTATTCGCCAGCAAGCGATAAACCGGGTGATGAATAAATCATTTGCCGATTTCGTGGGTAAATCACCAGAGATGCAGGACGTTTACGATTCCATCAGTAAGGTGGCCGAAACGGATGCCAGCGTGTTGATTCTCGGTGAAAATGGTACGGGAAAAGAGCTGGTGGCGCGTGCGTTACATGCGAATTCACTTCGGAAAGATGAAACCTTTATTAGTGTGGACCTGGGTGCTATCAGTGAGACACTGTTCGAAAGTGAACTTTTCGGACATGTGAAAGGCTCATTTACGGATGCGAAAGTGGACCGGCCCGGACGTTTCGAAATAGCTTCCGGAGGAACCCTGTTCCTGGACGAGATAGGCAACCTTTCGCTCCCTTTGCAGGCCAAGCTACTGACAGTGCTTGAACGAAGAGAAGTATTGCGTGTGGGCTCAAATAAACCCAAGCCAATTGATGTCAGACTGATTTGTGCGACAAATATGAATTTACCGCAGATGATAGCCGAAGGCAAATTCAGGCAGGATTTACTTTATCGTATCAACACGGTTGAGGTCGATTTACCTCCGTTACGCGAACGCGATGGCGATATTCCGTTGTTGGCGAATCACTTTTTTGCGGTTTATGTCCGGAAGTATAAAAAGGCTGTTCGGGGGATAACTAAAGATGCCATGCAGCGGCTTGAAGAATATAAATGGCCTGGAAACGTTCGGGAACTCCAACATGTGGTTGAAAGGGCGGTGATTATGAGTGAAGGTGAATGGATTAGCGCGGATGACCTTCAGTTACGTACCGTGTCCCAATCTAGTGAAGGGCTTGATCTGGACAATTATAACCTTGATGAGGTAGAAAAAACAGTTATCCTGAAGGTGATGAAGATGCATCATGGTAATATATCCAAGGCTGCTTCGGAACTTGGCCTGACACGAACCTCTCTTTATCGAAGACTTGAAAAATATGGGCTCTAGGAATTTTCGACTTTCCGTTGTACTAAGGGTATTGGCCCTGATTGCTACTATCGTGCTGATGGTGGTTCTCTTTCTGTTGACAGATTACTATCTGACCAGCTTATTGGTACTGATAGTGCTGATTTATGAGGTATATTCACTGATATCGTTTGTCGAGACAACCAATACCTTACTGACTAACTTTCTGGAATCCCTTCGGTATTCCGATTTTTCGCGCACATACGAAATTTCCGGTGCCGGGAAATCATTTGACCGGTTAAACGAATCATTTAATCAGGTTATCAGTGATTTTAGAAAAGTTCGTGAAGAGCGGGAGCAAAATTATTTCTATTTGCGGACAGTAGTTGAACATATAGGTATTGGGTTAATCGCTTATCGTCAGAATGGTGAGGTTGAGTTGATAAATAATGCCACAAAAAAATTATTTCAGCTTGTGCAGTTGAATAATCTGAAGGAATTGGAATCGGTTTCACCGGAACTGATGAATGGTCTAATGAATATTAGTAATGGCGATAATATTCTGGTTCGGATAAGGGCGAAAGATGAAATTTTGCAATTGGCTATTTATGCCACAGAGTTCAAAGTGTCTGATAAGAATATTCGTCTCGTTTCCATCAAAGATATCCAAAGCGAGTTAGAAGAGAAGGAGATGGAGAGTTGGCAGAAACTTATCAGGGTGCTGACGCACGAAATCATGAACTCCATCACGCCCATTGCTTCGTTGACTCAAACGCTTGATTATTTGATTAAGGATGTTCGTGAACGATATGATAATATTTTTTCTGACGAAGGGGAAGCCGAAGTCGTTGAGGAGGTTGAAATGGCGTTGAAAACGATTCATAAGAGAAGTACGGGTTTGCTTCATTTCGTCGAATCGTACCGGAACCTGACACGGATTCCCAATCCGAATTATTCCATATTTTCAGTGAGTCGATTGTTCGAGACGATTTCATCGTTGATGAAAGAAGAAATTCACCGGAAGGGAATTACCTGTGAGGTGAATGTAGAACCACCCAACCTGGAGCTTTCGGCCGACGAACAACTCATCGAACAGGTTATTATTAACCTTGTCCGGAATTCCATTCAGGCGCTTGAAAAAACGGATAATCCGCGAATTTCGATGAAGTCGTTACTGGATCAACGCGGTCGGATTTTGATACAGATTTCTGATAACGGACAAGGAATTCTACCTGAAGTATTGGATAGAATTTTTGTACCTTTCTTCACTACGAAACCAAAGGGTAGCGGCATCGGGTTAAGTTTGTCAAGACAGATTCTGCGACTTCATGGCGGAACATTAACAGTGCATTCCGAACCGGACGTGGAGACAATTTTTACCCTCCGGTTTTAACCGAAAAAATTTATGATGGGACGTTGGTGGTGGAAAAATTTGATAAAGTGGCTATCGGGGATGCTCCTTGCCGGATTTTTGCTTCTGATAGCTGGTTATTTTATTATTTCTGCGTATTCCCAGCCCTATCTGTATCAGTCGCTGACTGAAATTCCCGAAAATAAATGCGGGCTTGTTCTGGGAACGAGTAAATATGTTGCGGAAGGGACCGAAAATCTGTTCTATCGTTACCGGATAGAAGCTGCTGTTCGGCTCTACAAAAGCAAGAAGGTTCGATATCTGATTGTGAGTGGCGATAACCGTTACCGGAATTACAACGAGCCGGTAACCATGCAAAAAGATTTGGTGGAGGCTGGTGTTCCGGTTAATCATATCTATCTTGATTATGCCGGTTTTCGGACTTTTGATTCCGTGGTACGCTGCCGCGAAATTTTTGGTCAACAGAAATTTACCATCATCAGTCAGCCTTTTCATAACGAGCGGGCCGTTTTTATTGCCCGTACAAAGGGGATAGAAGCCATTGGTTACAATGCACGCGAAGTCTCCGGAGTGCCGGCCTGGAAAGTGCACATACGCGAAGCTGGTGCGAGAATACGGGGATATTTTGATTTGTTGACGGGCGCTCAACCCCATTTTCTGGGTAAAAAAGTGACTATTCCTGATTGAGTTATTTCTCCGATATCTTTGTAATTGTTACATTTAAGGTTAGTAAACCAAACGTAAAAGTGGAGTTGCCCAACTTTCTGCTTTTTCACTACCATCTAACTAAAGACAATGAAAAAATATTCCGTTGTACATTTTCTAACTATGTCGGTTGCGACAGGAGCTCTGGTGGCATCCTGTTCGAGTGCAAAAACACAGCCCACGGAAGATAACAACAAACATTCGCCCAATTTCATTATTCTGTTTGCCGACGATTTAGGTTACGGAGATTTAGCCTGTTATGGGCATCCAACGATTAAAACGCCTAATCTGGATAAAATGGCGTCCGAAGGGATTCGCTTGACTTCCTTTTATGTTGCAGCGCCATCCTGTACTCCGTCGAGGGCGAGCCTGCTAACCGGGCGATTGCCCATGCGAACCGGATTACCGCGTGTGATTGGACCGGAAGCTTCCATTGGTCTGCCTGCTTCAGAGATAACGATTGCCGAGGCCTTGAAAGAGAAAAGGTATGCTACCATGTGCATCGGGAAATGGCACCTGGGCGATCAGGAGAAGTTCAATCCGGTTAACAATGGATTTGATGAGTATTACGGACTTCTCTACTCGAATGATATGCAGCCGCCCTGGGTGAATACCGATAAACCGCTGGCACTTTATCACAATACTGAAGCGATTGAGCATCCGGTTATTCAACAAACACTAACGAAACGCTACACGGAATGGGGAACGAAGTTTATTCGCACACATGCTGACAAACCTTTTTTTCTGTACCTGGCTTATTCCATGCCACACGTTCCCATTTTTGCATCGGATGAGTTTAAGGGACATTCGCGGGCAGGAGAGTATGGTGATGTGATTGAAGAAATCGATTGGAGTGTCGGGCAGATTCTGGCTACGTTAAAAGAGCTGGGACTCGATGAACGCACGATGGTTGTATTTTCGTCTGACAACGGACCATGGCAGGAGATGCCTGACCGGATGTTTGGCAATGACTCTGTCCAGCCATGGGATTGCGGAAATACCGCTGGATTACGTGGGCATAAGCACCTGACTTTTGATGGCGGCCAGCGAGTGCCGGGTATTTTTAGGTGGCCGGGAACGATTCCGGCGGGACAGGTTTCTGCTGATATGGCTTCAACGCTGGATATTTTTCCGACCCTGTTATCTCTAGCGGATATTTCTATTCCGGAAGACAGGGTGATTGACGGTGTTAATATTATCGATTTTCTGGAAGGAAAAACTCCTTCACCAGTGCATCAGTTTTACTTTTACCGGCACGAAATGTTGCAGGCATACCGGAGGGATAGCTGGAAATTGCGATATCTTCCAAATGAAAAAAATCCTGAGAAATCAACTCTTCAACTTTTTAACATGGATTCAGATCCGTATGAGATGTATAACCGGGCGAAGGAATTCCCTGAAAAAGTCGAGGAAATGACTCGTACGATGAGTGATTTCGATGAACAATTAAGGGAGTCTCTGCAATAGTTTTGTCGGCTTTTTGAGTTCATAATTCTTGTTAAAACAGTCTGCAGGCTGCCAGGAATCATTATTTTTATCCATTCAATACGTAATAGTTATCCTATGAATTTCCGAAAAGCTCAGCTCTCTCTCGTTTTCACCATTGTAATTCTCTTTCATTTTAAGGCTTTTGCCGGACAACCGGAGAAGCAATTTATCGATGCCGCTAATCCGGCTATTCGGTATGTAGGGCGGATTGATTTTTCAAACAAGGAGAACCCTCGGTTTGACTGGCCCGGAGTCTATATCCAGTTTCAGTTTACCGGAAAATCATGTGCGGTGAAAATGAGTGATACACGACATGATTATTTTCAAGTGTTGGTTGATGATTTATCTGCTAAGGTAATGAAGGTGAATAGCGATACGGTTTTGGTGATTGCTGAAGAACTAAAAAATGGGCTACACAGGGTTCAGATAGTTAAGAGGACAGAAGGTGAGCAGGGAACGGCAACTTTCAGTGGGATTTATTTGGATAAAGGCGCTAAAGTCTCTCCATGGCCTGAGATACCGAAACACAAGATTCAGTTCATCGGGAATTCCATTACCTGTGGCTATGGTGTGGAAGGAAAATCGAAAAATGAGCACTTCAAACCGGAGACGGAAAATAGTTATGAAAGTTATGCACCCATAACGGCTCGAGCATTTGATGCCGATTATCACCTGGTATCTCATTCGGGCTATGGAGTCGTTCGGAATTATGGCTATAAAGAGAAAACTTCGCCCAACCCAATGCCTTCGAAATATGATCAGGTGTATGATATGAAGGAGGAGCCCAAGTGGGATTTCTCATCATGGATACCGGATGCAGTGGTGATTAACCTGGGAACTAACGATTTTTCCACCCATCCTTTTCCTGATAAGGCTGTATTTCAAAGAGGTTATGAGAATATGATTTTACAGGTGAAAAAGAACTATCCGGGGGTGCCGGTTTTCTGCATCGTTGGTCCCATGACAGACGAACCTTGTTATTCCTACGTAAAGGAGATGGTCGAAGCCTTCCGGGAGGTTCACAAAGTCAATAATGTTTATTTTGTCGGTATTCCTACCTATTTGATGGTTTCTGACCATGATTTGGGGGCCGACTCTCATCCAAATTATTCCGGGCAAAAAAAATCAGCTGCATTTTTAGTTCCGGTAATGGCTTCCGTTTTGGGGTGGTCGTACAGCGAGGATGAATTCAGACATAAATAGCTGAAATAGCAGAAGAATATATGGGTATAGCCTTGAGAATAGTTGGATTGATAGCAAATGTTTTTCTTCAACTGTATGTAATCAATCGATAAGTGTTAATAATATATGTAAGAATATATATTACTGGTATTTGAATCTCTGAAAAAATATGTATTTTTGTGATATGGATTACCGTTTAGGTCTATCAGTTTTTTTTGGGAAAGCTACTTAAAATAGGGGTTTAATTTTATTGAAAGCTATCATCTTCCTGGAATAGAACAGTGACCTTTACTTATGCATGTGTATTATTTTGTGTGGATAGTTAACGTATTTCGAGAAATTCACTACTTATGGATGAGTTTTTTTCGCCGGATGATGTGCGTAATTTTATGAACAGAAGTACAACCGATCGGCAACGGTTAATACTGTTTCTCTTATATAATTACGGTATTACTGTACCTGAGATGATTCAGATAACTTCGGCCCAGTTTATGGTCAAGCGTGAATTTATTATTTTCAAATTTATCAGGGAGAGTACAAAGAAGGAACACCACTATAAAATCCAATTTGAAAATTATCGCTTGTTTTATCGGGTTTTAAAGGGCCTTCAGGATCATGAGACTTTGTTACACAAAGATAAAAATATGCCAGTATCGGAAGCATTGATTAAGAATGATTTATTTGATGTGGCTGTTACCATGAATCAAAAAATTACTCCCGGCAGTTTATTCGACAGTCATCTGTTTTGGCTGTTCCGAAAGGGGGTATCATTTCCGCAGGCTGTTGCTGAATATGGTATCTCGATGTCAGGGAAACCTTATAAAATATGGGAGAAAGCAATGCTAGCAGGTATGCAATGGCCCTATTTGCTTGAACCATAGATTTGCATTGAACAAAATAAAAACGGCTCGCATTTTATCGTGTGAGCCGTTTTTATTTTGCTTTTTAATTACCAGTTATCCGTTCGAAAGGGAGATGCCGGTAAATCAGCGCTGTTATACAGGTTAGCGTCATCCGGATTGTCTGCCCAGCCATAGCGAACTGCCACTGGATTTTTTACGTCGGAGCTGAAGACCACAACCGTGGCGGAATTGACTAAAACAGCTTTCGCCCAGTGAAACTTCTTATCGGCTCCGGCTACGGCAAAGCCTTTCAGATAGCCATATTTATCATGAACTTTAAGCCCGTCACCCACATGGTCGAATGTGAGGAAAACTCTCGATTTATCAATATCCATGTGGTCAAACATCGGTCCGGAATATACCAAATCCTTGTTGTATGCAATCTTCAGCGCCGGCAACGACAGTCTGTAACCAACGGATTGCTTATCCTTCGGATGAATATTTCCTCCTTCACCGACGTCGATAGCTACTGCCATTCCGGTATTCGGTAATTCCAACGCTTTGGTTTGAGCTTCGCGTAAGCGTGCCCAGTTACTGTCACCTGGTTGTTTTTGAGGAGCCATGTAATTTGCCAACTGAACAAAAAGGAAGGGAAAATCTCCTTCATTCCAATGCATCCGCCAGTCTTTGATCAAATTTGGGAAAATCCGTTGATATTGAGTCGGACGGTCAGCGTTCGACTCACCCTGGTACCAGATTACTCCTTTAATTCCGTAAGGTATAATTGGATTGACCATCCCATTGTACAACAACGTAGGATAGTCGTTGGGGCCAGGCGAAATGGCATTGGCGTTTATCTTGCCGAATCTGAATTTCCAGTTGCCTGCCAGCGGAATGTTTTCACCATCAATCTGCAGATTTAATTGGTTTGCGCTGCCATATATTCCGCCGCCACCACCGGTATCTTCTACCCGAACAGTAATTACATTCTTGCCACTTTTCAGCACGCCCTCTGGAATTTCGTAATGCCGGTCCTTGTCGTAGGCGTTCATGGTTTTTCCTACCGGGACACCGTTGACCCAGGTTTGGTCAGAGTCATCAATTTTCTGGAGGTTCAGTTTGGCTGGTTTGCCAGCATCCTCCGGCGAAATCTCGATCGTTTTTCGGAACCATGCAACACCATCGATTGACTCATAGCCACGACTTTCCCATAATCCCGGGAGTTGCATCGACTTCCAGCCTGAGTCGTCATAGCTGGTAGCAGCCCAGAGTGCTTTTCCATCGACAAGGCCTTCGTCCTTCACCGGGAATTCACCCAGTTTAGCTTTGATTTCAGCTTCTTTGCTCTCCTTGTATTTCTTCAGATCCAGTTTGTGCAATGCGGCCAGCATTGGGGCAAAATCAGAATCGTTTGCCATGGTTTCCGCACTGGTCCATGATTCGGCAACGGTACCTCCCCATGAGGTGCAAATGATACCGACGGGGACACCCAGTTTTTTGTACAAATCGCGGGCGAAAAAATATCCTACTGCCGAGAAATCTCCTACGGTTGCTGACGAACATTCGAGCCATTCACCATCTTCCAAATCCTTTTGCGGAGTCTGGGCAATCTTTTTCGGAACTGTGAAAAGTCTTATTTCGGGATAGTTGTCAGCATCAGATATTTCTTGCTGATAGTTATTTACTCCGCGGTAGCTTTGATTGATGCTGTCGACCGGAAACTCCATATTGGATTGTCCGGAACAAACCCACACTTCACCCACCATGATGTTTTCGAAAACCATCGTGTTTTTGCCTTTGATGGTCATCGAGTAAGGACCTCCGGCATTCATTTCCGGAAGTTTTAATTTCCATTTTCCGTCATTGCCGGCCCGGGTTTTAACGGTATTTCCATCTATGGAAACACTTACTTTTTCATGTGGTGAGGCCCAGCCCCAAACCGGTATTTCCATGCCTTGTTGCAGCACCATACCGCAGTTGAATATGCGCGGCATCGTTATCTGTGCTTTTCCCTGGAAAGAAAAAGACATGGCGATCAACATTACCAGCATTGTCCTGGTAAGATTGTGTGAAAAAATTTTCATAATGTGCGTTTTAATATAATAGCTTGAATCGTATTGGATGATTTACAGCGTGATGGTTCCTTCAAGGAATGTTTTGGCCTGCCCGGAAAGCAAAACGCGGTCGCCGGTAAGGTGACACCGCATTTTCCCGCCACGTTCACTAAGTTGGATGGCTTCAAATTCGAGCTGGTTCATCCGGTGTGCCCAGAAAGGAGTCAAGGATGTATGCGCAGAGCCAGTCACCGGATCTTCGTTGACTCCTACAGCCGGAGCAAAGAAACGGGATACGAAGTCACTATTGTAGCCCGGAGCCGTTACGATAACGCCTCGTGCTTCTACATCGGCCAGACGGGAAAAGTCAGGGGTCATTTCTTCAATGTCTTCCTGTGCCGGGTAATAGAGCAAATAGTCGGTTTTTCCTTTCCAGATTTCTTCCGGTTTTTTGCCCAAAGCTTCAATTAATCCTTTAGGAGGTATTGCCGGTTCCAGTTTATCAGCCGGGAAATTGAGGGTCAGAAGACCTTTGTCTTTTTTTACCTGTAGTTCGCCGCTTTTGCGCGTTTTGAAAACGAGTGGATTCTTGGTGCATCCCATGTGATGGAAAAGAACATGGGCCGTTGCCAGCGTGGCATGTCCACATAAGGCTACTTCCACTTTAGGTGTAAACCACCGGAGTTCGTAGTCATGTAGGCTGCGCACGAAAAAGGCCGTTTCCGATAAATTATTCTCCATGGCAATTTGTTGTAGGACATTATCTTCGGGCCACTCTTCCAGCGGGCAAACAGCAGCCGGATTTCCTTCAAATAACTTGGAGGTAAAGGCGTCGACCTGAAAAACGGGTATTTTCATGTGTTTGTTTTTAACGATACTGTATTCAACCTTAACAGGAATGAAGGTTAGCAACTGGTCATCAGCATGGCGGTTTTCTCATCGAAATGAAACGTGATTTCTACCACAATCCGCCGAGAACCAAAGATAATAACTTTTGGTATCGGTTGAACTCTTCTGTTTTCGGTCTAACTCCAAACCCCGGGAACCGGAGCGTGGCAGAACTGACATTTTCCTTCCGTCAGATTGTTTTTCATGATACGAAAACCTTTTCGTTCAATAACCACCTGATGGCATTTGGGACAAAGCGTATTGGAGGCATTGCTTCCCGGCAGGTTCCCGATATAGACAAACTTCAGGCCTTCCTGAAGCGCGATATTCCTTGCTTTTGTGAGTGTATTGGCGGGGGTTGCCGGCAGTTGCTGTAATTTATATTGAGGAAAAAACCGGCTGAAGTGTATCGGCGTTTCATCAAAGCTGTTTTTTGTCAGCCAGCCACACATCTCTTTTACCATATCCATGTCGTCGGTCCACCCGGGAATGACCAGGTTGGTGATTTCGAGCCAAACTCCTTCCTCTTTCAATATTTTCAGGGTACGAAGAACGGGCTCGAGCGAACCGGTGTTCAACCGGACGTAAATATCATCGCTAAAGGATTTCAGGTCGATGTTGGCCGCATCGATGACTTTGGTGAGTTTTCGCAGTGGTTCTTCATTTACGTAGCCATTGGAAACGAGGATGTTTTTAATGCCTTCCTGGTGAGCTTTTTCCGATGAATCGTAAGTGTATTCATAGAAAACAAGCGGCTCGGCATATGTGTAAGCAATCGATTGGCAGTTGTTGCCGATGGATGAAGCAACCACTTGCTCCGGAAACAGTTCCTGATTCCGGGTTTCTGCCGGAGTTGCCTGTGAAATTTGCCAGTTCTGGCAGTTCAGGCAAACAAGATTACATCCCGCTGTAGCGATGGAAAAGGAACGGCTTCCCGGCAGGAAATGATACAACGGTTTTTTTTCCACCGGATCGATGTGAATAGCGCACGGGTTTCCATAGGCCGTTGTATAAAGCTTGTTGTCCCGGTTGATTCTCGTTCGGCAGTCACCGGTATCGTTCAGGCTGATGTTGCATTCATTCGGGCAAAGAGTACATTTCACACCGCGACCTGTTACCTTGTAATAACGAGCTTCGCGCTGGTATTTTTTCGGCACTGAGTTATTGGCTGCCAGTGTCGGAATAAAGGCCATTCCCAGCGTTCCCATCAACCCGGTTTTGATGCATTTGCGTCTGGATATCGAAGGCGGTTTCATGACGAAAGTTTTTGGCGTTTACGTTTTCAGGTTCAGACCGAAGAGATTCTGCGTTTCGACACGAAGGTCAGGAAGAGATGCATCACTAAAAGTACTAAGAGCGTCAGGTTAATTCCAAGTAATGGAACCAAAAAAACCGATACCAGCATGGCGCCTCCGGCTGACCCATATAAATCGGCTTTGTAAACCATTGACGGAGCTTCTGATCTGGGGTGAAATTGGCTGGAAATTAATTGGAACATACGTCCGGTCAGCCATCCGCTACCTGCAATCAATAGCAGTTCCGAGGAAATGTAGATGACCGTTCTACCGGGCGAAAGCCATTGGACAACTACCCATTGGGATATCAGCAACAGCATAAACCAGATATGATGCCGGGAAACTTCAGTCTCTTCAACTATCTTCCATCGGGCTCCCAGTGTCAATCCAGCCATAAAGAGGGTGAAAATAATGCCAATCAGGTAGTAGGAATACCCAAATGCGGATTGTATCAGTACCAACGGAATAATTTCCATGGTCGAAGCGGTAAAACCTGCAGCAAACATACTTCTGGAAATTCCCCGGACGAAACTTATCAGGAAGATGAAGATGACGAAAAGTATCGTTCCGAAAAGAATGTACGAAAGACCGTGTTTTTTTAGCCAGAAACCCGTAAAATAACTTACCGCGATGGGATGATTGACCGAGACCATTTGTGCTCCATCTGTCATCAATTCCGCATATTCATGACTTCGGGTAACCAGATCCGTTTCATCAATAAAATAAGCAATGTAATTGGTCATGATACCTAAATCTTCGATCCGGGTCAAAATGTTGGCGTGTATTTGTTCATTGGAAACCAGTAAAATATCATAGTTTCCCGGAAGGATGAGCCAATTTCTGAAATAAGGCTGAATCGTAGCAATGAGGGTTTGGTATAGATGAACAGTGGTTGGTTCGAGATAATTGACGGTGGATAGCAAAGGAATGGCAACTACTCCGCTATCGGAAAGATTTTTTCGGATGTTGTGGAAGAATTCTCTGGTATAGTACCGACTGGCCGATGGCGTTTCCGGAGGCGGAATGTTTAAAATTACACCATCATATCGGAACGGATGTTTGGAAATCCAGCGTTGAAAATCGGTTCGGTGGATGTGAAGGATTGAATCATCCGGAATCGAATGGCTTTGTTTTTCCAACTCTAGTAACTTCCCGTTCACTTCAAAGTAATCTATCCGGGTTGGATGGTATTTTAGGCATTCCGTGAGAACTCCTGTTAATGCACCGGAAACAACGGCTATTTGATGGACATGGTCACGTTGAGATAAAGTATAATGAACGGGCTCTTCAGCGGCTGAAGGACTCCCTTGCGAATAGAGCAGCCTGCTGTTTTCGAAAACGTTGGATTGGTTCTCGGCCCGGGTAATCACCAATTCTCCGGAAGTGCTTTGAATAATGCTTTGAATTTGCTGCCCAGGGTAAAGGGAGGCCCGTGTTAATTTTTCAGGTGGGAAGATGAACAGGAGGACCAGAAGGAATGTGATGAGAGTGGTCGAATAGAGGGGAATCTCCTTTACCTTTTTTCGAAGAAATAGCAAAAGCATCAGACTGATAGTACCAGTGAGCGCCAGCGTTTGGATGGGAGAGAAGAGGAATACCCAGACAAAACTGAATAACATACCGGCAAGCAAACTTCCTGCCGACTCCCATGAATAAATCAGCCCCGTGGTTTCTCCCGGCCGGTGCTGACTTAGCACAGGAAACAATAATCCGCCTGCCAGACATAGTGGTGAAAGTGTAAACAAGGCGAAGAAAGCAAAGCTTAATGGCCCGGTTTCGGCTCCCGTTTCGAAAAGCCAGCCATGTGCCACCCGAATGACGAGAATGCTGATAGGGGGAAGCAAAGACAGTAACAATAACAATCGAATTATCGTGGTGATGGAGAACGTTCTGTTTCGGGCAAGCTGCGTACCGAATCCGGTGAGTATTAACCAAAGGGAAAGTAATATGCCGACATACAACGCATTGCCTCCGAAAATAGCCAGATAGTCGCGGAAAAGGACCAGTTGTCCGGTGAGGGTGATGAATCCCAGAAGGAACGGAAAAAGTAAAGGTGTTTTCCGGACGTCAATATGTTTCTCCTCTTGTGTCTCCGGTGATTTTCTTTCTTTCTCTTTTCCAAACAGTCGTTTGAAATAATTGACGTGCCAGAAAATATGCAGCAATCCAATTATGCTCATAGCGATACCAAAATCGACATGCACCGGTAACGCTTCGTCGAGAAAGGAAAATTTCAGGTTGTAATTGGCTTTTAGTGCTAGTAAAAGTCCTAAAATACCAGTAAATAGAAAAGTAATCAGCAGCAGTGTGTTCCAGATTTGTCGGTGAATATTACGGGAAATCCATTTCTGACGGCTCAGCATCCAGGTAGTAAAATAAGCCAGTAAAGTACCTGACAAGATGGGTATGATGCTGTAAGGCGTATTCATGGTTCTTTTTCATGAAAGACAATGGCTTCGTACGTATAGAGTTCGGCGTTTTTCCAACCATTCCATCCAATACCGGCTTTGTCGCGGGCGCAATGTCCCAGCATGGTTTCGCGGTCCCAACCGGTTTGTTCGGCCACCTGCGGCAGATACGTACCGCCACGATTACCTTTTTTGATGTAGATTCCCTGCTTCCTGGGAAGGAATTCTTCAGCGTTGTCAATTTTGAGCAAAGGGGTCAATACCGAAATTTCTATTTCAATCGAATTCATTTCGGAAAGCTGCACGGGCTGAAACCGGGAGTCCTTCGTGGCAGCGGCAATGGCCATGTTCCTGACGACTTCCACCAGCGGGATAGGAGGATTGAATTGCCCGATGCAACCGCGCAGTTTTCCCTCTTTGGTTAAAGTCACAAAAGCACCACAATGTTGCTGCAGGTTCTTAGGATAATTCGCGGCAATTTTCGGTGGCATACCGGTTCTCAAATACGTTTCAATGGTATTTCGGGCCAACTTTAGTAAATAGCTTTTGTCCCTGTCAGTCAAATGGAATGCCTGAGCTTTGTCTCTCGTTACGGAAATCGCATAGTAGCCAACTACCCGGTTGGGATCGCCTGCCGAACTACCACTAGAGTTCTGATACATAATTTGATGGTAGTGATACTCCGGTTTCCCGGAAATCATTTCCATCAGTGTGAGAACACCACTTTCGCCGCAAAGGCGGGTCAAAACATTTTCCGGTAGGTTTGGCTCTAGCATCTGACAAACCTTTTGTAACTGTTCCGGTTTTCCCGAAAGAATAGCATTAGCTGTTTCCTTGTCCACTTTTTGTGCGGTTGCATTAGCTGGATAATGGGAAAAATCGGTGCTAATGATGAAAAGGTTATCGCTGGTAAAGTAAGGTAAAAGTGCCTCCGCCAGTTTTCGGGTGGTTGCCGGATTGGAATCGCCGGTCAGAATGGGAATAATACGAAATCCTTTCTTTAAATGATACTGAAGGAAAGGCAACTGAACTTCGATAGAGTGTTCACTTTGGTGCGCTTCGGGAATAAAATGAATGATTCGATTCTCATTTATCAACTTTTGGGACAGCGTTTCATTCACCGGAATTCTTCCAAATGGTGTGACGTAATTACCGTGAGGATAAATAGAAACTCCGTTGAACCGAATACGATGTGAGACCCCAATGACAAATACATTTTTGTATGCTTTTTCGGTAGGAATTTGAGCATAGCCTGTGGCTGCTACTTTTCCCGAAAAGATATAACCGGCGTGAGGAATAATTAGCGCGGCAACGGAAGAATCAGTTTGGGGGCTTGTATTCTGAAAAAGCTGTCGAAGCTCTTTTTTCAACGCTTCAGCATTTCCCGGATAGAACGAACCGGCCACAGCAGGTTGCCTGTCCTGTGCCTTTAGGTATCCCGAAAATAGCAATAGCAAAACCACGATGACCCGAAACGGAATGTTTGTTTTCATTGCTCAGGTAGTATTGGTTTACCTTTAAAATTAAGAAATAGCCTGAATCATTCATCAAAAATCGCTGAAGATTATGGTTGGAAATTGTTTGTATGAAGCTGATTATAATAAGTATAAATAGTGTTTGTCGAAAATCATCCATCGGTTTTGTATCGGATGATGAATGGCATTCTTTCTTGAAAATGACTATTTTCGGGAAAAACTAACGAGCTATGAGACCGTATATTCTTGCTGAAACCAATTGGAAAACTGTTCGTGAAATCGATTATGAACTGGCTATTCTGCCCTGGGGGGCAGTTGAAGCGCACAATCTCCATCTTCCCTATGCTACTGATGTTTTCGAATCGGAATACTTTGCCTGGGAATCGGCTAAAATTGCCTGGGAAAAGGGAGCCAAAGTGATCGTCCTTCCAGTGATGGCTTATGGGGTGAATACCGGCCAGCCGGACGTGAAACTGGATATGAACCTGAATCCTTCTACTCAATTGGCTATTCTCGATGACTTAATTACCGTGTTAAATCGCCAGGGAATAAAGAAACTGGTGATCCTCAATTCGCATGGGGGTAACGATTTTAAAATGCACATACGGGAACTGAATCTTCGTTTTCCGGAAATGTTGTTGTCGCAATGTCATTGGTTCAAGATGCCGGGAATTGAAGCCTTTTTCGAGGAAACGGGCGAACATGCCGGTGAGATGGAAACCAGCCTGATGCAACTGTTTCGGCCCGATTTGGTGCGCTCGCTGGATGAGGCTGGCGAAGGTAAAGCAAAAGTTCCCCGCATTCCGGCGTTGCGCGAAGGTTGGGCCTGGTCCGAACGTAAATGGACGCAGGTTACTTCCGATACGGGAATAGGAAACCCTAAACAGGCTACACGAGAAAAGGGAGAACAGTTTTTCCGCTATGTCACCGAAAAGGTTGGAACCTTCTTTTATGATATGGCAACGACACCACCGGAAGATATGTACATTGATCCGGATTTACTTTAATCTGCAACCAATCAAAATGTGAGCACTTTCCAGCCATCTTTTAGGTAGCTGGTCAACGGTACGCCCATCGGACGCACGTCGATGCCCAGCTGATGGAGCTGATCGGTTATGCCGTACATGCTGGCACAGGTGGCACATGCTTCAACGGTCAGTCCGTTGTTCAGCATGTCGCGTATCTGGTTTTGTAGACTGTCGTTTTCGGTCAGCAACTTTGCCGATGGTCCCCATACAACTAATCGCACTTCCTGAAACCAATGTTGAAGATGCGCATTGTGAGTGTACATGAGACATACCTTTTCGGCAACGTCCGGATCGCCGCTGGCCCAGATTACTGCTAAATGATCATTGTGGTCTTTCATCTTTTTGTATTTTATAGTTGTCTTATTTGAACGATTCAAGGGGAAAGAGCTCTATTCCCTTAAATTTACGATAAAGCAGCCACGGCTAAAAGAATTTCCTGTTTAATAATGTGAAGAGATGTCACTTAATCTTTATACCGGGAAAACGGGTGAAATCTTTTTTTAACTTCGAAAGAAGAAACCAAACTAACTAACATCATGTCTGTTAAAATTCTTCCGGCGATTATCGGTCTGACCGGAATTGTTTCCACTTCCGCGCACGCGGAGATACCGCAGCAAAAATCGAATGATACGCACTACAATATTTTATGGCTGAGCTGCGAAGACATCAATCCTGGTTTGGGTTGTTACGGCGCGACCGGTGTCAAGACGCCTAATCTCGATCGGTTAGCTGCCGAAGGGATTCGTTATACACATGTTTATTCAACAGTGGGGGTTTGTGCGCCAAGCCGTTCTTCTATCATTACCGGGATGTATCCGGTGAGCATCGGAACGCAGAATATGCGCACCGGGCCGCATTGGGCTTACCGACCAGCTGAAAAGGAAACCTACGAAACTTATTGGGGAGTACGGGATGTCAGGGGGCGCAATGTTCCGCAATATGCGGCTGTTCTTCCAGAAGATGTGAGATGTTTTCCGGAGTATCTTCGGGCGGCCGGCTATTTCTGTACCAACAATGCCAAAACGGATTATCAGTTCAATGCACCGATTACTGCCTGGGATGAATGCAATCATCAGGCGCACTGGCGCAACCGGCCTGATGGAAAGCCGTTCTTTTCAGTGTTCAATTTTGAGGTGACGCATGAGTCGCGGATTTGGTTGAAGAAAGATGACCCAATGCTGGCAGATACAGCAGCCGTGCGGATTCCTGCTTACTATCCCGATATTCCGGTCGTCCGGAAAGACGTTTCCCGGAACTATTCCAACATCATGGAATTGGATCAGCAAATCGGTGCTTTTCTCGACTCCCTGAAAAAGGATGGACTACTGGATAAAACCATTATTGTGTTCTGGTCCGATCATGGAGGACCGCTCTTACGACAGAAAAGGGATGTGGGAAATGCCGGGTTGCATGTTCCGCTTATTATCCGGTTTCCTGATAAGCGAATGGCCGGAACGGTCGACGACCGATTGGTTTCGTTGATGGATTTAGGACCGACGACGTTGTCACTGGTCGGTATTAAACCTCCGGCATACATGCAGGGAAAACCTTTTCTGGGCGAATATGCTGTCGAAAAACCACATGAATACATTTTTGGTTCGGCCGATCGTTTCGATGAAGCTGTTGATATGAGGCGTTCTGTGATAGATGGGCGTTTTGTATATATCAGGAATTTTTATCCCGAGTTACCGCTGATATTCAGGAATAAATACCGCGAGCAGATTGATATGACGCGCGATCTGATAGAAATGAGCCGGTTGGGCGAACTTCACGGTGATGCAGCTTACATTTGGAAGCCGACCAAACCCGCCGAAGAATTGTACGATTTATCTACCGATCCGGACGAGGTGCATAATCTGGCGGGTAATCCTGAATACGAAGCAAAGTTGAAGGAACTGAGAAAGGCGTTATCGCACTGGCAACTCGAAGTAGCAGACAAGGGGTTTATTCCGGAACGTGATTTAGTGGAGATGATGTGGCCGGGAGGAATTCAGCCGGTTACCCAACCCGTGAGTTTTCATCCGGATAATAAAAGCCAGTTGGTATTATCGAGTGAGACTCCCGGTGCTTCCATCGCCTATCAATCGGGCGATTCCATCGGTACAAAACACTGGTCATTGTATCATAAACCGGTGAAAATGACGCCGGGCAAGCAAATTCGTGCTGTTGCCATACGGATTGGATACCGTCAAAGTGGTGAAACGACTTTTATGGTGCCTGAAAAATAGCCCTAAACGTTACGTTATATAATTCTTTCAGGGGTATCTTAATGAGAAGTTGATCAAGTAATGTTTATTATTAAGAATTATTCTTAAAAACGAGCAAGTTCGTAAACTATGGAGCTTGCCTGTTGTTTATTAAAGTGAAAATGTTGCGGGAAAATGGTCATGATATCCCGATGACAATTTTCGTTAAAAAGCATTTATCAAAATTCTATCAGGTGTTGATTTGGTTGATGATTAAAGTTGCTTGATAAATGCCTTTAACACGGAGAGGATGTTCTGAAAAGGACATCCTCTCTTTTTGTATGTGTGAATGAGCTGGTTGACTGAATTTTTAACGGACAGGAGTAAACCGGATGGCTGCACCTCCGCCGGGAGCCAAATCCAGGCGCAATGTGGTGCGACGGTTCACTTCTTTCTGTGTAATTTCAATGGATCCCGGATTGTTGTTGTAGTTCGCGCCCGGACCATCAAGATACATTTCAGCGGTATATTTTCGTCCCTTTGACAGGAAATCTAACGGGATTTCTATCTTCCGCGGGTCTTCATCCGTAATGGCTCCCAGGTACCAATCCCGGCTGTTTCTATCCTTTCGGATAATGGTCACATAATCGCCGATTTCACCATTGATGGCTTCGGAATATTCCCAATCGACCGGAACATCATGAATAAACTGAAACGCCGAATGTCCCTGGTAGTTTTCCGGCAAATCAGGAACCATTTGCAGAGGACTGTATATCACCACATAAAGTGCCAGTTGCTTGGCCAATGTTGTATTCACCCGGTTGTTGGGTTTGTCTTTCAGCGTAAGCTCGAAAATACCAGGCGTAAAGTCCATCGGACCTGCCAATAAACGGGTGAAAGGCAGAATCGTGGTGTGTTCCGGAGGATTGCCACCGTCTTCGCTCCATGCATTGTATTCCTGGCCGCGTGCTCCTTCGCCTGACATCAGATTGGGATACGTTCGCCGTAAACCGGTGGGAATAATGGGTTCATGAACATCGAGCATGATGTGCCGTTTAGCTGCTTCCTTAACAACAGACATATAATGGTTAACCATAAACTGTCCATGATGCCATTCCTTTGCATTTACCCGCGAGCCAACGTAACCGGTTTTCACATAGTGGACGCCGTACCGTTGATAAAAGTTGAAAGCCGAATCGAGTTGTTGTTCATAGTTGGCGACATCGGCACCCGTTTCGTTGTGACCGATTAGCTGAACACCTTTTTTGCGCGCGTAATCGGTTATTTTTTTGATATCGAAATTCGGGTACGGTTCAGTAAAACTGAATTTCCAGTCTTCCCATCCTTTGTTCCAGCCCTCTACCAGCACCGCTCCAATACCAGCCTTTGCGGCAAAGTCGATGTATTTCATCACATTTGGGGTATTGGCGCCATGAGTCGGCGAGTATTGCCAGGTTTCTTTTCCCAGGTGTAATGACCACCAGACACCCAAAAATTTGGTCGGTTTTATCCACGACACATCGCCCAGTTTATTTGGCTCATTCAGATTCAGAATCATACGCGAGTTCAGTAAGCCGGCAGCGTTCGAAGAAACCAAAACCGTCCGCCAGGGAGTGAATCGCGGAGCCGAGGTCTTTACTTTCACACCATCGGACCAGGGAACCAAATCGCAGCGCAGTTTATTGTTTCCTGAATGGTACAGCGACATGGAAGCATAATCAACCAGCGCCGCTTCATGAATGCTGATGTAGTTGCCACTTTTGGTTTCCAGCGTTAGCGGTGTGCAAACGGTATCCGTCAGTTCGGACAGCGGATGACTAGTATAGAGATATTCGTACCGGTTGTCGCCATAAGCCGGAATCGACCAGGCAGTGTGGTCGCCACTAAAAGCGAACCCTGTCACTTCGTTGGAAATTTCAAAATCCTTCAGGTTTTCCTGCTCCGGAAACTCATAGCGGAAAGCAAACCCTTCGTTATATACTCTGAAAATAATGTTCATCTTCCGGTGCAAACCGTGTTGCTCTTTTAGCTCAATTTTCAATTCACGGTAGTGATTCTTGATTTCTTTTTGTTCTCCCCAGGGCTGTGTCCAGGTTTGGTCGACCTGGTTGCGGTCAAAGCGTGTCGCTATAAAATCGTCCAGCAGGTTTGGGGCGCCTTTTAGTTCGAAACCAAGTTGTGACTTGTAGAACAGCGGTTTTTCGCCAAGCTTTGCCGAATAGTAGGGCTTTCCTTCGTGATCGAGATAAAACGTCACGTTCAACTTTTCGTCGGGAGCAATCACCGTCCGGGAAGTGGTTGGATTCTCATCACAGCCACTCAAAAGGAATACTGTTGTTATGATTAAAAAGACAGTACTGATGGCAGGAAATATATTAAGATACTTTCTCATACGTTTGTTAGATTAGGCTACATTTATTAGTACAGATAATTTAATGAAAAAGTTTGAAACCGCCTCGGTGATTTTGATTTGATACGTCAGTTGAGGCAATCCGAAACTGCTTTGAGAATCGAATTTGCCTTAACGTTATGATTCATGTTCAACGAAAAATGTTTTTCTTTACGCGAGACAGATAGGTTCAGAATTTCCGCGTGAATCCTTACATTTGAATTGCTAAAACCATTGATACTTTGAAAAAGACGACACAAGAACATATTATCGGATTATTTGAGAAAACGTTTGGTGAAAAAGTAACAGATATCGAGGTATTGCCTCCTTCCGGTTCCTACCGGGAATATTGCCGGTTGATTTCAGAAAACCGGAGGGTAATTGGCGCCTGGAATGAGGATGATAAGGAAAACCGCGCGTTTATCGAATTCTCAAAAGCGTTGAGAGGTAGCGGCATTAATGTGCCTGAGATTTACGGTGAAGAAACCGGAAAGCATATATACCTGCAACAGGATTTGGGCAATACTACATTGTTTCAGTTTTTGAGTGATGTGCGTGAAAAGGATGGATTTTCGCCGGAAATTATTGATGTATATCGCAAAGTTGTGGCTCAGTTGCCGCATATTCAGGTAAAGGCAGGTGGAAACATCAATTACGACTACTGTTATCCGCGCGATGCGTTCGATCGGCAATCGATGATGTGGGACCTGAATTATTTCAAATATTATTTTCTCAAGTTGGCCAAGATTTCGTTTGACGAACAATCGCTCGAAGATGATTTTCAGCGTTTCACCGACTATCTGCTGGAGGTTGAGAGAGACTTCTTCCTGTATCGTGATTTTCAGAGCCGGAACGTGATGTTGATGGATGGCGAGCCTTGGTTTATCGATTACCAGGGAGGACGAAAAGGAGCTTTGCAGTACGATTTGGCTTCGTTGCTATACGATTCTAAGGCTGATATTCCGCAACCGGTTCGTGATGAATTGCTGGAATCATACCTTGATGAATTAGAAAAATATCATCCGGTTAACCGGAAGGATTTCCGTGAATATTTCTACGGCTATGTGCTGATTCGTATGATGCAGTCGATGGGTGCTTACGGATTCCGTGGATTTTATGAAAAGAAAGAGCATTTTCTGAAAAGTATTCCATACGCATTGGAAAACCTGGTCGTAGTACTCGATAAATTTTCATTCCCGGTTGAATTACCGGAATTGGAAAAAGTGCTTCGTTCATTACCGCAATCGGAAACGCTGAAAAAAATTGCGTCGAAGCAGGATGAGATGACGGTTCGGATTACTAGTTTTTCATACAAAAAAGGGGTTCCACAAGATCCTTCAGGTAACGGAGGTGGTTACGTTTTCGACTGCCGCGCGGTTCATAATCCTGGTCGGTACGAGCAATACAAAACGCTTACGGGAAAAGACCCTGAGGTGATTGCTTTTTTCGAAGAGGAATCGGAAATGGAGAATTTTCTGCGGCCGGTATTCAATTTGGTAGACCAAAGTGTGGAGAAATATTTGGAACGTAAGTTCAATCATTTAATGGTCAATTTCGGGTGTACCGGTGGACAACACCGTTCGGTATACGCAGCAGAGCGCCTTTCGGAACATCTGAAAAACAAATATCCGGTCCGTGTTGTTACTTTCCACAGAGAGCAGGAAGCTCTGTGATTAGTAGCAAAAAGTAGTTATGTCAAAAACTTTGTGTAAGTCGAAGAAGGAGTATCAACCTCCGGAGAATCCGAAGTACGAGTGCAAGAAATGCGGCAAGGTTACCATGAAAGAAAAAAAGGTCTGCAAGCCTCGGAAGGTAAAAAGTTAATTTATTCAATAGAATACATGATATCGGCGGTTTACTCTGTGAACCGCCGATGTTTTTTTATTTTCGTGAAGAAATAAAAAGTCAGTTTTTAAATATTGCCGAAACTTATGAAAGCCATGATTTTTGCAGCGGGGCTGGGAACCAGGCTTCGTCCGTTCACCGATAACAAGCCCAAAGCCCTGGTGGAAGTCGCGGGAAAAACGTTGCTCCAGCGGGCCATCGAAAAAGTGAGTGGCGCCGGCTTCGAAGAAATTGTGGTGAACATTCATCATTATGGCGACCAGATTATTGACTTCCTGGAAGGGAATAACAACTTTGGGTTGGATATTCAAATTTCCGATGAGCGCGATGAGTTGCTCGATACGGGTGGTGGCATACTCAAGGCCCGGCCGTTGTTAGAAGGTTCGGAACCTTTCCTGGTGTACAACGTGGATGTGTTGTGTTCGCTAGATTTGAAGAAGTTGCTGCGATGGCACCGGGAACATCAGGCGCTGGCAACGCTCGTTGTACGGAAACGTGAAACTGCCCGCTACCTCCTGTTTGATAAAGAAATGCAGCTCTCCGGATGGACCAACATCAAAACCGGCGAAGTGAAGATGGCCAGGCAAACACCGGAAGTCGGTAAGTTTGCTTTCAGTGGCATTCACATCATCGAGCCTTCTGTTTTCCCTTTGATTACAGAAACCGGCAAGTTCCCGATTATTCCGATGTATTTACATTTGGCCGCGCAAAATGCCATTTATGGTTTTGAGGATACTTCGGATTTATGGATGGATTTGGGTAAGCTGGAGCAATTGAAAGTGGCAGAAGAAATGCTTCAGAATAGATGAAACGAGCAAGACAGCAATTTTTGACTCACACGTAAGGAATTAAATATCATGCAAGTTCCATCTTATGCCAATTTGAGTTAACAATTTTAATAAGATGAAATCATAAGTCGGATTAGAAAAAAAGGCCTTTGCAGCTAGTGCAGAGGCCTTTTCTAATTTATGATCTTATTGTTTATTCGTCTTTGGTTCCTTTTTCAGGAAGCAGGGCAACACTTACGTAGTTGTTCAAATCCCAAACCCATTTTGCTGCTTTTTGCAACTCCTCCGGGTTCAGTGCATTCACTTCCGTGTTAAACTGGTTGAAGGTAGAGAAATCGCCATCGTGATTCAGATAGTACGATTTCAATGCAGTCAGCCAATAGCTGTTTTCACGCAAATTGGTTTCCCGTTCACGCAGCATTTTTTCCATTGCTTTGTGTACTTCTTCCTGGGTCGGACCATTCTTAATCAAATCCTTGATTTCATCGAAAACAGCCGCTTTCAATGTGTCAATTTTCTTCGGATCGGTACCATAATAAATAGTCATGGTGTATTCCGGTTCCGGAAGTTTATTAAACGAGGGCTGTGCTCCGATGTAATATACGCTGGATTTGTCCTCACGAATGCTTTCCAGCAAACGGGTGGTCAGAATCTTGGACAGTGCATCGAGTTCAACAATATCCTTCGTATCGTAGTTCAGCGGACCATGGAACTGGATGTACTGAATACTCTTGGGTTCGGTTCCCTTGTATACTTTTTTCACAACAGCACCTTTCGGCGGACGAATACCCAAATCTTTCCAATGCTCGGTTTTACCGGTTGTCGGTAACGAAGCCAGGTAGGTTTTTACCAGTGGTTTCATCTTGTCGAAGTCGACATTACCGACAAAAATGAATTTGAAATCACCGGCGTTGGAGAAACGGTCCTTATCGATGGCTTTGATGCGATCGAAATTCGCTTCTTTCAAGGTTTCTTTAGTCAAAGGACGAACCCACGGGCTGTAATTGCTGGTCACTACGCGGAAGGTATCAGAGAAGGCTGCTTCCGGCGACGCTTTCCGGTTATCAAGCTGACTTTCCATTCGGGTCATGAATGAATTAAATGCCGATTGGTCAAGACGCGGATGAGTGAAATAAAGGTTCACCAATTGCATTAGCGTTTCAACATCCTTCTTGGACGAAGAACCCTGGAAGCCTTGTGTAATCTGACGGATAAAAGGCTCGACGCTTGCTACTTTGCCAGCCAGTTTTTTGTCCAGCTCGGGAGCTGTGAAATCGGAAAGTCCGCTCATTTGCAGAATAGTTGCTGCAAAATCGGTGGAAACGTCGTCAGAAGACGGGTAAACCGAATATCCGCCCGGTCCGTAAGCACTAAACAGAATTTCGTCATCTTTGAAATCTGTTTTCTTCAGAATCACTTTGGCACCGTTCGAAAGGGTCCATTCTACAGCATTTACTTCCGGTATTTTCTTTTCGCTGACAATCTTACCCGGAGTAGGCTGTTTAGGCATCAGTGGCGCATCCGAAACCTGGTCTTTGTATGGCTTGATTTTGGCCGTATCTACCTCTGCCAACAGTTTCTTGATATCGTCGTTCGTCGGAACCGGAACACCTTTTACATCCGGAGCAGTAATAATAACCACCCGGTTGTCCTCGGTCAACCACTTTTTCGCCAGCGCGTTTACGTCAGCTAACTTGATGGTCGGCATCAGTTCTTTGTAATACTGATACTCTTTGTCAAGTCCTGGAACCGGCTCTTTCCGCATCAGGAAATTACGGCTGTATTCGTTGGCGATGCTGATGGATTGACGTTTGTCCCGATCGTTGTAAGCAGTTTCCATGGAACTCATCATGGATGCTTTCGCACGTTTTAACTCACTATCGGTGAAGCCATAATCTTTTACACGCTGATTCTCGATTAGAGCAGCTTTCAAACCTTCCGGAATTTTCCCGGGATGGGTAACCACCATGGAAGAATAAACATCAACCGGTCCAACCAGACCTCCATAACTGGAGCGGGCGAATACAAACGGCGGATTTTCTTTCTGCGTGATCTCCGACAAACGGGCATTGATCATGCTGTTGTAGAGGCTATGCATCATCATTTCGCGGTAGCCACCAACGGTTGTATCAAGTTCCATCGGGTGCTTGATGTACAGGGTGGCTGAAGAATAGCGTGCTTCCGGATCGGTTACAACTTTGATAAGCGTGCCTTTCTGAGAAGGAACATCATACGAAGGTTTTTTGCGTTCGGGTTTGTGGACGGGAATGTTGGAGAATTTCTCTTTCACTTCCTGAACCATTTTCTTTTGGTCAAAATCACCCACTACAATTATTGCCTGCAGATCGGGACGATACCAATCGTTGCGGAAGCGACGAAGGGCCGACGGCGGGCAGCTGTCTACTACCGACATTTTCCCGATAGGTAACCGGTCGGCGTAGTGCGAATCTTTGAAGAATACCGGCAACCATTGCTTCATCATACGCTGCTGTGCACCTTGACCACCGCGCCATTCTTCATGAATCACTCCACGTTCTTTGTTGATTTCATCATTCGAATCGGTAACCTGGCAAGCCCAGTCGTAAAGAACCTGTAGGCCTTTGTCCATGAATTTAGTGCTGTCAAGCGGCACTTTCAACATGTAAACTGTCTGGTCGAACCCGGTGTAGGCATTGATTTCCGGTCCGAACTCCATACCAATGGATTCGAAATAGTTGACGAGCTCATTTTTTGGGAAATTTTTGGTTCCGTTAAAGCTCATGTGCTCGCAAAAGTGGGCGAGCCCCTGTTGGTCGTTGTCTTCGAGAATGGAGCCAGCCGATACAACGAGCATTAGTTCTGCGCGGTTTTTAGGTGTGTGGTTAGCCCTGACATAGTAGGTTAGTCCGTTTTTCAATACACCTTTGTCTGTCTGGGGATCGAAAGGAATTTTTGAATTTAAGTCCGGCATTTGGGCATAAGCGCCCGTTACCATAAAAATGGTCAGCAGACCAAAGAGTAACTTTTTCATAAGTAATTCGTCTTGGAGTAAATAATTTATATGTATTTAGTGGGTGTTTTTCAATTTGTATCGTGTTTCTTCAATTCGTTACAAATGTTGTCGAACAGCATACGAAAATCCGTCCTCATGGTGAGCCAGACTATTCCTGTATCGAAATTTGAGTTCGTCCGGAGCGTTGTCTACAACATATGAATGTTGGGTATAATCGAGTAATTCCATATCGTTAAAATCGTTTCCAACACCCAGGGTATTTTCTTTCGCGATTCCGGTAATGCGGCAAACTTCTTCCACTCCATGTGCTTTGGTAACTCCTTCGGGAAAAATTTCCATCCAGGTGAAATCGGGATGTAGCGGGGAAGTGGCCCTAATAACACTGACGTGCGGGAAATGGTTCAGCACCTTTTGTTTGATAATCTCAAACTCTTCAGAACCTTGCGGCAGAAATATCAGAACCTGCGAGATGGGAAAAGCATCGCCCTGTTTTAACGGAACTGCATCGCCCAACGCTTTGTGGTAATTCAGGTAACGTTCAAATTCTTCGCACGGGGTACTTCTCCACCAGGCAAAATGGTGATTGTCCGGTATCTCTCTTGATACTTTAAAATTCAGTTTCTCTTCCATCAGAAAACGAACAATTTTACCAGTTTCCTGAGAAGGGATACTCATGGCCATCAGCAGTTGTTGCTTATTCCAATCCATCAGACCAGCGCCTGAGCTGAAAATGACAAAATCGAACGGCATGCCTGGAGTAAGAACCTGTTTTACTTTCATCAGGTTTCTTCCCGTGGCGGCCACCCGACAAATTCCCAGCTTCCCCAAATTTTCCAGTGTTTCGTAGTCTGTTGTGCTGATAGTATGATCTGCCTGCAACAGCGTGCCGTCCAGGTCGGTTATCACCATTTTTATTCCTGTCATCTCAAAAAAATAATCAAAATTATATTAGATAATCAATGGGTTAAGAATTTTGTGCTGGAAAAGTTAAAATTTCCCAAAACCAATAGTCCGTCCGGATGTTTATCTGACGCCGGCTTGCGTCACGCAGCCAGCAAACAGTGTGCCGAAAAACGAATTGCCGGCAGAATGCTTGAAGTTACAATTACTGAAGAAGGTTTGAAAGTGAATTACTGAAAATTTAAAAGTGGTGTAATTATGTAACATAATTTGAGAGATTTAGCCTCGAAAAAAGGGGAAGTCTTTTCGGAGGAAATATGTTTTTAGGTTGTTAAAAAATTGTTAAATTCGGGCGCCGAATGAAATTAGGTTGTCGTGTTTTATTATTCCTTTGTCTGTGTTTTTCCGGGCCAGAGGTGAGGCGGCAGTGGTATTTGACAGAAGTAGGCCCGGAGCGTATAGATTTTAAAGGATGTTGTTCGGTTAGTTGATGACATTACAACCTGTATTTTCTCTTCTTTTTTTTGTCGGGGGAATTGTATCTTTCGAATTCAACTTTTGGCGTGTAGACAACCAAAATCAATGCATACAACAAATAACTAATAGATATGGACAACAGACTTCAAGAGCTGACTGATAAGATTTATCAGGAAGGAATCTCGAAAGGAAACGAGGAGGCCGAAAAAATTGTGTCCGATGCCCGTGCAGAGGCGGAGAAAATTTTGGCTGAAGCAAAGAAAGATGCTGAGAATATCGTTTCTGACGCCGAGAAAAAATCAGCCGAATTTGATCAGAATACTAAATCCGAACTCAAGCTGGCTTCCCGTCAGGCAGTTGATGCCCTGAAGCAGGAACTCGTCGGTATCATTAACGGCACCATTACTACTTCCGAGATCAAAGCAGCGATGGGGGATACCAAGTTTATCCAGAAAGCCATCGAAACGGCTGTGAAAAACTGGGCTGCACATAACGATGAAGCTATCGACATGCAGGTTCTCATTCCACAAGAGGACGAAAAAGCCATCGGTGATTATTTCGCAGGTGCTGCCAAAAGTGTGCTCGATAAAGGCTTTTCCATCGAAACTGTGAACGATCTGAAAGCTGGTTTCCATGTGGCTCCGGCTGACGGAAGCTACAAGGTCAGTTTTACTGATGAGGATTTCATCAACTTCTTTAAAGAGTTCCTGCGTCCGAAAATCGTTGAACTTCTTTTCGAAAAGTAATTAAAACACCGGGTCATTTCCCAGTGCTTTTGGATGAGAACCTTTTACGAATAAAACAATCAACCGAGCCAGGATTTCTATTTCCGGACTTTTGCCATGGCAAATCAGGAATAAAAATCATTTCCATTGAATCCGGCAGGCTGTTTGTTTTGGAAAACCGTTTCGAATGAAAAAATATTACTGTCTGGTTGCCGGGCTTCCCGAAATTCGCATAGATGACAATAAGCAGAACTTTGATTTGAAAGAGTTCAAGGAAGAGTTGCGTGCGAACCTGTCGGAAGACGACTTTGAGTTGATTAAACTCTTTTACCGGAAATTCGACAACCTGAACCTGATAGCATACCTGAAAGATGCGGAGGCAAAACTCGACGACCGCGGTAATCTTACCGAGGATGATTTCGCCGAGATTCTGCAAAAGGTGAAGGAGGAAGAAAATCCGAAAGATGAGCGAATTCCTGTGTATTTTAAGGAGTTTATTCCTGCCTGGCTCGAAGAGAAACCGCTGTTTCCGGATATGGCCTGGGAAGATCAGTTGGCAACACTTTATTACGATGATGCCCTGAACAGCCGGAATGAGTTTGTCAGCAGTTGGTTCGCCTTTAACCTGAATGTGCAGAATATTCTGACGGCAATCAATTGTCGGAATTATGACCTGGATTTAGGCCCCGCGATTGTCGGAAACAGCGAAATCGCCAATACCATCCGCGAAAGCAATTCGAAAGATTTCGGTCTGGCAGCTATCTTCCCCTATCTGGACGATGTATTGCATATCGCCGAAGAGGCCAATCTTTACGAACGCGAACGTCGTATTGATGCGCTGCGCTGGAAATGGCTCGAAGAAAATTCCTTCTTCAAGTATTTCACTGTTGAGAAAGTCTTTGCTTACCTGTTGCAACTCGAAATGATTGAGCGATGGGTGAAACTGAGCCAGGAAACCGGCCTGAAGATTTTCCGCGATTTTGTTCAGGAACTGCAACACTCGTTCGAATTCCCCGATGAATTTAAATTAAACAAGTAAACAACGAATATGTCTACGCAAGGTAAAGTCAAAGGAATTATTGCCAACCTGGTGACAGTGGAAGCCGACGGTCCGGTAGCGCAGAACGAAATCTGCTACCTTCAGACCCGCGGTACCGACCTGATGGCAGAGGTGATTAAGGTGAACGGAGCCAACGCCTTTGTACAGGTTTTCGAAAGCACCAGGGGACTGAAAATCGGTGATTCTGTTCGTTTCACCGGACATATGCTCGAAGTGACACTCGGGCCAGGCATCCTCTCCAAAAACTACGATGGTCTGCAAAACGACCTCGACAAAATGGATGGCGTCTTCCTGAAAAGGGGAGATTATACCAATCCGTTGGATGATGATACACTCTGGGACTTCAAACCGCTGGCCAAATCGGGCGACGAAGTGGAAGCTGCCGACTGGCTGGGTGAGGTAAACGAAAACGGTAAACCTCACCGCATCATGGTGCCATTTGTGTTTGAAGGTAAATACACCGTTAAATCGGTCGTCGAAGCAGGCGAATATAAAATAAACGACATCATTGCTGTGTTGGTCGATGCCAACGGCAAGGAGCATAATGTGACGATGGTTCAGAAATGGCCGGTGAAAAAAGCCATCACGGCCTACCGGGAAAAACCCCGTCCGTTTAAATTGCTCGAAACCGGTGTTCGTACCATTGATACCATTAACCCGATTGTAGAAGGTGGAACCGGATTTATTCCCGGACCTTTCGGAACGGGTAAAACGGTATTGCAGCATGCCATCTCGAAACAGGCCGAGGCCGACATCGTAGTGATTGCTGCCTGTGGTGAGCGTGCCAACGAGGTGGTGGAAATCTTTACCGAATTCCCCGAACTGGATGACCCGCATACAGGTCGTAAATTGATGGAGCGTACCATCATTGTGGCGAATACTTCGAACATGCCGGTTGCCGCTCGTGAAGCTTCGGTTTACACCGCGATGACCCTTTCGGAATATTACCGCTCCATGGGACTGAAGGTTTTGATGATGGCCGACTCTACTTCCCGTTGGGCTCAGGCCTTGCGTGAGATGTCGAACCGTTTGGAAGAGCTGCCCGGACAGGACGCTTTCCCGATGGACCTTTCGGCTGTTATTGCCAACTTCTACGCCCGTGCCGGTTTCGTTTACCTGAACAATGGAGAATCAGGTTCAGTAACCTTTATCGGTACCGTATCACCTGCCGGTGGTAACCTGAAAGAGCCGGTAACCGAGTCGACCAAAAAAGTGGCCCGTTGTTTCTACGCACTGCAGCAGAGCCGCGCCGACGGAAAACGTTACCCGGCCATCAACCCAATTGAATCGTACTCCAAATACCTGGAATATCCCGAGTTCGAAGAATATATTGCCAAACGTATTGGCGACAAGTGGATTGCTTCCATTAATGAGCTGAAAACGATTCTGCTTCGTGGCCAGGAAGTTAGTGAGCAGATCAACATCCTTGGTGATGATGGTGTACCGGTTGAATATCACATCCGTTTCTGGAAGTCGGAAGTTATCGACTTTGTGATTCTTCAGCAGGATGCATTCGATAAGGTCGATATGAATACTCCGCTCGAACGGCAGGAATATATGTTGAATAAGGTAATGGGCATCTGTCATACCGATTTTCAGTTTGAATCATTCAACGAAGTGGGTAGCTACTTCAAACGTGTGATCAACAACCTGCGCCAAATGAACTACTCGGAGTTTGAAACTGACGAGTTTAAGAAGTTTGAAGAAGAATTGAATCAGATCATTAACGAAAGAAAAGTAGCATAATGGCAACGAAAGCTTTTCAGAAAATATATACCAAAGTCACACAGATTACGAAAGCAACCTGTACCCTGAAAGCCGAAGGGATTGGCTACGATGAGCTGGCCGAAATTAACGGCCGGCTGGCACAGGTGGTGAAAATCATTGGTGACGATGTGACCCTGCAGGTGTTTGGTGGTACCGAAGGTATCCCGACCAATGCAGAGGTAACTTTCCTGGGGAAATCGCCTTCGCTGAAAGTAAGTGACCAGCTTGCCGGACGCTTTTTCAACGCTTTTGGCGACCCAATCGATGGCGGACCTGCTATTGAAGGGCAGGAAGTCGCAATTGGCGGACCGTCAGTAAACCCCGTACGTCGTAAGCAACCGTCCGAATTGATTGCTACCGGTATTGCTGGTATCGACCTGAACAACACGCTGGTATCGGGACAGAAGATTCCGTTCTTCGCCGACCCGGATCAGCCGTTCAACCAGGTAATGGCGATGGTAGCGCTTCGTGCGAAAGCCGATAAAATTATCCTTGGCGGGATGGGACTGACGAACGACGACTACCTCTTTTTCCGTAACGTCTTCGATAATGCCGGTGCACTCGACCGTATCGTATCGTTTGTGAATACGACGGAGAATCCTCCGGTAGAACGTCTGCTGGTTCCTGATATGGCGCTGACAGCTGCCGAATATTTCGCGGTAGAGAAAAATGAGAGTGTGCTGGTACTGTTGACCGACATGACGCTGTACGCGGATGCGCTTTCGATTGTATCGAACCGTATGGACCAGATTCCGTCGAAAGACTCAATGCCGGGTTCGCTCTATTCCGACCTCGCGAAGATTTACGAGAAAGCGGTGCAGTTCCCGAGTGGTGGTTCGATTACCATTATTGCGGTAACTACGCTGTCTGGCGGCGATATTACCCACGCGATTCCGGATAATACTGGTTACATTACGGAAGGACAGTTGTTCCTGCGCCGTGACTCGGATGTAGGTAAAGTAATTGTTGACCCGTTCCGTTCGCTGTCGCGACTGAAGCAGTTGGTTATCGGCGATAAAACCCGAGAGGATCACCCGCAGGTAATGAACGCAGCCATCCGGCTTTACGCCGATGCAGCCAGCGCCAAAACGAAACTGGAGAACGGTTTCGACCTGACGGAATATGACCAGCGTACGCTTGATTTTGCTAAAGAGTACTCCAACGATTTGCTGGCGATTGACGTGAACATTGGTACAACCGAAATGTTGGATACCGGCTGGAAACTTCTTGGCAGACACTTCAAGCCTGAAGAGGTTGGTATCAAGCAGGAGCTGATGAACAAGTACTGGCCGAAAGAGGCGTAGAAATTTTGAATTCTGAATTATAAATGTTGAATGAAGCTTTGAAGACAACGAATCTCATACAGCAACGGTCTTTCGATTTTGCGAAGCAGATCATTGATTTGTATTCGAAGCTTCAGCATGAGAATGAATTTGTTCTTTCGCGGCAACTTCTAAAGAGTGGTACCTCTGTGGGAGCAAATGTGGAAGAGGCTATTGCCGGTCAGTCCCGAAAGGATTTTGCGGCGAAAATGGCCATCGCTTCCAAAGAAGCCCGAGAGACAAGGTATTGGTTACGATTATTAAAGGAAACTGATTTGTCAAATATCGATGTGACGGATTATATAACTGAGATAGAGGCTATCATTAATATTCTGACCAAAATCGTCAAGACAACTCAATCTCATATTCAGAACCCGGTTCAGGATTAATTCAAAATGTAGCATTCAAAATTCAAAATTTTGAAACAGTGGCAATAAATTTTCAATACAATAAAACCGCTTTACAGGGACTCGAGAAGCAACTCAAGGTTCGGGTGAAGGCATTGCCTACCATCAAGAACAAGGAGTCGGCGCTGCGGGTCGAAGTAAAGAGGGCAAAAGATGAGGTGAAAAGGCTGAACAAACTCCTCGAAGAAACCATCGAAGAATACGATTCGATGATGGCACTTTGGGGCGAGTTCGATGTTTCACTCGTCAGGGTAAAGGATGTGAAGATGTCGGTGAAAAAGATTGCCGGTGTACAGACACCTATCCTTGACGGTGTGGAGTTCGATATTGCGCCGTTCAGCGTTTTCAGCAAGCCTAAATGGTTCCTCGATGGCATCAAAGTGGTGAAAGAACTGGCCGAAATTGGGATCGAACAGGAGTTTTTCAATCAGAAAATGGTTCTGTTGGATCATGCCCGTAAGAAGACCACCCAAAAGGTGAACCTCTTCGAAAAGGTACAGATTCCCGGCTACGAAGATGCCATTCGAAAAATCAAACGATTCCTGGAAGACAAGGAAAACCTTTCCAAGTCGGCCCAGAAGATTGTGAAATCTCGTCAGGAAGCAAGGGAGGTGGAATCATGATTATACGGATGAAAAAATACACTTTTCTCGTCTATCACAGGGAGTATGAAACGTTTCTGGATGCTGTCCGGGAACGCGGATTATTGCATGTGAAAGAGCGGAAAGGTGGAGGAATGGATGATGCTGCACTGCGCGAAAAAATGCAGTTGCTGAAGCGCGTTTCAGATGCGATGCGATTTTTGCACACACGCGAAGCTCAACCGTTAGAAAATGCCGGAACTGACATCGACAGCCTGAAGGTCCTTCACGATTTCGAAGCCATGCGGCGCGAACGGGAAGTGGCAGAGCAGGAAGTGCAGTCGCTGCAGAAGGATATCCATCAATTGGAGCCCTGGGGCGACTTTTCCTGGGAGTCTGTCGATCGCTTAGCGGAAGATGGTTGGGAGATTAATTTCTTCTCCACATCATCACGTCGCTGGGAGAAAGACTGGCCCGAGAAATACAATGCCTTTATCATTTCAGAGTTGGGTACTACCACCTATTTTGTGACGGTAACTCATAAGGGTGAAAAGGTCGAAGTTGATGCCGATCCGGTTCGCTTGCCCGAGCATTCCATTAGCTACGTTCGCAGTGAACTGAAAAAGATGGAAGATAAGATGGCTGAAATTGATGCCTCTTATGACCAATATGCTGCGTCCTATATGCCGGCATTGGAGCAATTGCATCTTAAGGTTCAGCAGGAATTCGACTTTGATAAAGTGGTGCTTAGTTCACCGCGTTCTGCAGAAGATAAGGTGGTGATTCTGGAGGGATTTATTCCGGAAAATGCATCGGAAGAATTCGATCAATTCCTGGAATCACAGGGCGTTTACTACGAATCGGTTTATCCCGACTTGAAAGAAAAGGTACCGGTATTGCTGAAAAACAACTGGTTTACCCGGATGTTCGAAACGATTGGCGATTTGTATGCCTTGCCCAATTACAAGGAATTGGATTTGACACCATACTACGCACCATTTTATTGGGTCTTTTTCGGATTCTGTCTTGGTGACGCAGGGTACGGTTTGGTACTGACGTTGATTGGATTCCTCATGGTCGGTCGTGTAAAGCCTTCGATGAAAGGGCCGATGAAGCTTCTTGGCTCACTGGGATTGGCGACCATTATTTTTGGTCTCATCAGTGGTACCGTTTTCGGGATGAGTCTGTACGAAATGCATTTCTCCTTTTACGGCACACTAGCTGATCGTATGGCTGCGCAGGGAAAAACCATCAACGATCAACTTTTCACACTGGCGCTGTTGCTGGGAGCCATTCAGATCATCTTCGGGATGTTCATAAAAGTGGCGAACGAAAAGCATCAGTTTGGGTGGAAATATGCTTTTGGAACGGCTGGGTGGCTGGTCCTGATAGTTGGTGGATTGCTTGTATACCTAATGAAATATTTGGGTGTCAATCCGCTGGTGACGAACATTGTGATGTACGTAGTGCTGGGAGTCGGTTTTGCCGGTGCTTTCCTGTTCAATAACCCGGAGCGAAATGTATTTGCTAATTTCGGTGTTGGTCTGTGGGATGCATACAATATGGTAACCGGTGTGATGGGCGACTTATTGTCATACATTCGTCTGTTTGCGCTGGGTGTTTCCAGTGCAATTCTCGGGTATGTATTCAATAGTTTGGCCATGCAGTTGTCACCCGATATTCCGGTACTGAAAATTGTGGTAATGATTATTATTTTACTCATTGGCCACGGTATCACGATATTCATGTCAACATTGGGAGCCTTTGTACACCCCATGCGTTTAACATTTGTAGAGTTTTACAAGAATTCCGGTTTTGCTGGCGGTGGTTTACGCTACACGCCTTTCAAAAAGAAAATATCATAAGTAAGTAAATAATTAAAATTATTAACCTGTATAAATAATCAAGAAATGGAACCTATTACATTAGCTTACATTGGAATTGGACTGATGATTGGCCTCTCCGGCATCGGTAGTGCGTTTGGCGTAACCATCGGTGGTAATGCTGCCATTGGTGCAATGAAAAAGAATCCTGATGCATTCGGTAGTTACATGATTCTTTCGGCTCTTCCCGGTACACAGGGACTTTACGGATTTGCCGGTTACTTCGTATTTGCCAACTTCGGAACTGCACTGGGTCCTGATATCACGATGCTGCAGGCTGCTGCTATCTTTGGTGCTGGTCTGGCATTAGGTGTGGTTGGTTTGTTCTCTGCTATTCGTCAGGGACAAGTTGGTGCAAATGGTATTGCTGCCATTGGTGCCGGTTACGATGTTTTTGGTAATACGCTTATTCTTGCGGTATTCCCGGAGCTTTACGCAATTGTAGCGTTTGCATCGGCATTCCTTATCAACGGTGCAATTCAATAAGTAAAATATTTGTTGATACATGGAGCCCGGGCCATTGGTCCGGGCTTTTTTGTGCTCTATTATTTCTATGATTTTGACGAAGAAGGGAAGGAAAATGAAAGAATAATGAACTAAAGCGTCATTTGTCATGATGGACACGAGACACTGAACAGAGTTGATGTTCTTGAACATCTGATTAAAACAAAATTTGTTTCGTTGTTGTTACAAATTGAAATATAAATAGTTACATTTAAGCGGGGAACATTCTGTTAATACTGGCTTAACAAATTTGTTTAAAAAATCGTTGAGGTCTGTTTAAATAATTACTTATTTAGTCCAAATATAAGCCTGACTTAAAATGAAACAACAGACTAGTCCGGATGGCGTATTATGGAACCAGATTATCCGGGATGATAAAAAAGCGTTGGAGTCGTTGTTTGCAAAGTATTTTGCTCCTTTATGCCGTTTTGCTGATTCTTTTGTAGAGAATCAGATGACGGCCGAAGAGTTGGTGGCTGATATTTTTTTCAGCATGTGGACCAAACGGAAGGAGCTTATTATTCACACATCAGTGCGGGCCTATCTTTTTGCTGCTGCCCGCAATACTGCTCTGAACCATCTTCGTGGTAATACAAAAGGAAAAATCGTCTATTTGCATGAACAAGCTGTTGAACCGGGATTTGTAGAGGGTGTTGATGCCGGCCTTGAATATTACGAATTGCTGGAACAAGTGGAAGGCATTATCGATAAGATGCCGAAAAAACGACAGGAAATCTTTCGGTTAAATAAACTGGAAGGTTTGAAATACCATGAGATTGCCGATCGACTTTCCATTTCTGTTCATACCGTACAGAATCAGATGCTCGAAGCAAAAAGATTTATGTCACGTTTCAATGTATTCCTTTGATAATCTGATGAATTAAGTTTAATTCCGTCGCTTAACAATTAATTAACATTCGAAAGTAGTAGGTTGATTTACTCATTTGTGTCTCACTTATGAGAAACACAACCTAATGAGTACGACGGAATTTTATGAGCTTGCTATCCGGTGCCTAACAGAAGAAGGCACGGACGAAGACTGGAAAGAACTTGAAGTGTTCCTCCAGAAAAAGGAATACCGTCAACTCTACGGGAAACTAGCTACCTCATTTTCATCCGACGAAAAATCCTCCCAACAATACAATCTTGAAAGAGGTCTGAATCTTCTCCGCCAGCGTATGTCTTTTCTTGACAAGAATAAAAGAAGAGGTAGGTCAACGTTGTTTAAACGAAGTCTTGTTGCTGCATCCGTTGCAGCGGTAATTGCGGTGGTTATGGTGCTAAAGTTCCATTCAGGTAAAGAAGATGCTCAGCCCAAAATTGAGCAGGTTGCCTGGCTCGAGAAATCAGCGCCTGCCGGACAGCAAATTAGTGTTGTGCTCTCCGATGGAACCCGTATTGTATTAAACGGTAATAGTAAACTTCGTTACGCTGCTGATTATTCTTCTCAATCCGTCCGAAAAGTATATTTGAGTGGCGAGGCATTCTTCAGTGTAAAGCATAATGATCAACAGGAATTTGAAGTAGTCACCGGTCATGTTGTTACCCGCGATTTGGGTACACGTTTTAATATCGAAGCGTATGCGAAAGATTCGGTTATTACTGTGGCATTGGTCGATGGCGCTATCGAAGTGAATTCACCGGTAACCAGGCACCTGCAACTGAAGCCTCTTCAGAAGCTTACTTACCATATGGATGAAAATCGTCAGGAAGTGAATTCCTTCAATGTGGCCGAATTGACCGGCTGGAAAGATCAGCTTCTGATGTTTCATAATAAACCCCTTCCGGTTGTGCTGGAAAAAATTTCCCGGTATTACGGAAAGCCAATTGTTTTCAGTGACAGTTCATTAAATAGTATCGTTCTAACTACGCAGTTTAAGCAAAAATCATTGAATCAGGTGCTTGAGGTGTTATCGTATGCAGTGGGGGTCAGATTTATCGATAAAGGGGACAGCATATTGGCTGTTAAAGATAATAGCATGAAAAAGAGAAATCAATACTAAATGGAATATATGGTTTAACTAATGGGTCCGGATTCTTTCAGGGCTTAAAAAAATGAGCACAAAAAAAGAGTAAAAATGAAGTTTGGCGACCGTCACTTTTACTCTGGAGAGAATTAGTAATTAATTCAAAACTGTTACAAAATTATGAAAAAAAAATTGTTCCTGACAATTTTCAGGCTGGGATTGTTTGTCCTAACCAGTCTGTTGTTCTTAGACACTCCGGCTTCGGCCAGTGATTTATCCAAACGGATAAATATCGATGAAGGCTCGTATACACTGGGTCAGTTCATTAATATGATTACTGATCAGTCGGGCTATGACTTCACCTACCAGGCAACTGAGCTGCCTTTGACGAAGAAAGCCAGCATTCCGATGCAAGATGAAACTGTTGATAAAGCAACAGAGAAACTGGCTAAAACCTTTCAATTAAAAGTTAACATCCTTAACAACAACATTATCCTGAAACCAGGCGATGCCAAGGGGAAACAGGATACCAAAACCATTAAAGGGAAAGTGCTGGACGATAGTGGTCAGCCGCTTCCCGGAGCAACCGTGGTTATTAAAGGTACAACGACTGGTACAGTTACTGGTCTCGATGGTACCTTTTCACTGACTGCGCCGGCCGATGCAACTATGCTGTCGGTTACATTTATTGGCATGCAGAGCCAGGACCTCACACTTGACGGACGCGCCAGCTATACCATTAATATGCGTCCGGAAACAGTTGGCCTGGACGAAGTAGTAGCCATTGGTTACGGAACCGTGAAAAAGAAAGACCTGACCGGAGCCGTTGGAATTGTTAAGTCAAGCGATATAGAGACGCAGCCAACCGAAAGTGTCGATAAGATGCTGCAGGGACGTATGGCTGGTGTGGATGTGGTTGCTGATAACTCACCGGGTGGCGGTGTTGCCGTCCGTGTGCGTGGTTACAGTACCATCAGGAACAATGAGCCGCTTTATATTATCGACGGAGTTCCGGTTTCGGAGGGAATCAATATGGTTAACCCCAACGATATCGCCTCCATTCAGGTGCTGAAAGATGCTTCATCAGCTTCCATTTACGGAGCGCGTGCTGCGAATGGTGTCGTTATTATTACTACCCGTCAGGGAAAATCAAAAGACCCTTCCATTCGGTTGGATGCTTATGTTGGTTTGCAGCAGGCAGCCAATAAATTGACTATGCTGAATGCACAACAATATGGCGATATGCTGTGGCAGGCCGTGAAAAATGATGGTGCAACTCCGGCTAGCGAAATTTATGGAAGCGGAGCAACACCGGTTATTCCGCAATACCTCGATGCCGCTCAAACGGAACCTTCAGCCAACACTAACTGGGTGGATGAAATCTTCCGTATAGCTCCGGTACAGTCCTATAATGTTTCCTTTTCGAAAGGAGATGATAAGTCGAGACAAGCCTGGTCACTCGGTTACTTTAATCAGGACGGTATTATTAAGTATACCGGTTTCGAGCGTATTTCAGGACGGTTGAATTCGGAATATAATTTCTTCGACAAGAAACTGAAAGTTGGTGAGAATATAAGCCTTTCACATACCTGGAGCAATGTGGCCGAGAATAACTCGGCATTGGGAGGTGTTGTGTACGAAGCCTATAAAATGCCATCCATTGCGCCGATAAAAGACCTGAACGGCGAATATGCCAGTTCTCCGCTGAACGATATCCAGAATCCCATGGGGAAACTCTACCGGAATAAGGATAATAAAGGCAAGACACTTAAATTGTTTGGTAACGGCTACGTTGAGTACAAAATTATTGAGGGGCTGACAGCCAAAACCAATTTCGGTATCGATTATACCAACTTCTACGAGCGCAATTACAGCCCCAAATATGTGGAGACCTATACCCAGCAGAATCTGAGTTCGTTGACAACCAGTAATAACTGGAAGTTCGACTGGGTTTGGACCAATACCTTGAATTACGTTCACCAGTTTGGTAAACACTCACTGAACGTGTTGGCTGGTATGGAAACGCTGAAATCGCAAATGGAAGGATTTACCGGTTTCCGTGAAGGATTTGCTTATGATGATCCTAACTTCCGCTACCTGGACGCCGGCGATGGTGGTTCGCAGAAAAATACAGGTACAGGTATTGAGTGGAGCATGATTTCCTATATCAGTAAAGTAGACTATAGCTACGATAACCGTTACCTGTTGTCGGCTACTTTCCGTCGTGACGGTTCTTCGAAACTGGGTAACAACAAATGGGGAAACTTTCCGGCTATTTCTGCCGGATGGCGTGTAAGTGAAGAGAAATTCTTCAATGTCGACGCTATTAGTAACCTGAAACTGCGTTTTGGATGGGGACAGAACGGTAACCAGGATGTACCGGCTTACAGCACGGTTTCGTCCTATTACAGCAATCCCTACTATTCCAATTATGCCATGGATGGTGCACAAAATTCGGTATATACCGGTTTTACACCAAGTAGAAATGGTAACCCGAATTTGAAATGGGAAACAACCACCCAAACCAACTTTGGAGTTGACCTCGGACTTCTCAGTAACCGGATCGAGTTTACCGGCGATTATTTCATCAAGACAACCAAAGATCTGTTGATGGAGCGTCCGCTACCTCCAACCATTGGTGGTACAACGCAGACGGTTTGGACCAACGCAGGTGAAATGCAGAACAAAGGTTTTGAGATGACCATCAATTACCGGAGCAAGAAAGTGAACGACCTGCAATGGAATGTTGGTTTAAATCTGGCGCATGTGACCAATAAACTGACTTCGTTGCCACAAGATATCGAATACATCGGCTTGCCGGGTTCGTATCTGCATAGTGTCAACTTCGATCAGGAGACGTCGCGTTCCGCAGTGGGTGAACCGATTTCGTCTTTCTATGGATACAAGGCGCTGGGTCTGTTTAAAACGCAGGCAGAAGTGGATGCATGGGGAAAACAACCCAATGCTCAGCCAGGTGATATCAAGTTTGCTGACCTGAACAACGACGGTACGATCGACGCTAGCGACCGTACATTTATTGGTAGCCCTCACCCCGATTTAACGTTCGGCCTGAATTTCAGTCTGAACTACCGCAGCTGGGACTTCTCCCTGTTCGCACGGGGAAGCGTGGGTGCCCAGATTTACGACCTGACCCGTTACTACGGCGATTTCTTCGACCTGTCGGCTTACAACAAGCAGTCGCGTACGTTGAATGCCTGGACAACGGATAATCCGAATGCTACCGTTCCGCGTTTGTCGCTTGACGACCCGAACAACAATATTCGTCCTTCGAGCTATTACGTTCAGGACGCCGATTATGTCCGCTTGCAGAATGTGAAGCTGGGATACACACTCCCGGCAGGAAAACTGCACAGCAAGCGGTTCTACCTCTATGTACAGGCACAAAACCTGTTCACTATTACCAATTACAAAGGTTTGGATCCGGAAGTCGGATTGCAGAACTACAGTTCAGCTCACAAAAACCTGGATATCGGTGTCGACCGCGGTATTTATCCTGCAGCGCGTACCTATACACTGGGTGTGAATCTGGAATTTTAAAAGGTAAAACGGAGTGTATAAAATGAATAGAAAAATGAGACGTATATATTTATTTATCATCATAATCGGCTTTGCTTTTTCTTCCTGTAGCAAAAGCTTTCTCAACGATACTCCCATCGGGGAATTATCGGAAACTCAGGTTCAGACGCCTGATAACCTGGAAGGGCTCGTCGTTTCAGCCTATTCGGTTTTGAACGGTCAGTTCGATGAGGCGTCGAATGCCTTTAACTCTCCGGCTTCGAACTGGAGCTTCGGTGACGTCGTTTCGGACGATGCTTATAAAGGTGGTGGTGGTACTGGTGACCAAAACCAGATTCACCTGATGGAAATTTTCCAGACCAATCCGTCTATCATTGATATGGACCGGAAATGGATGGCGCTTTACGAAGGTGTGAAACGCGCTAATCTCGCCATCAGGGAACTGAATCAATCAGAAACTTTCGACCCGACATTAAAGACACAACGTATTGCTGAAATGCGTTTCCTGCGTGGTCACTATTACTTCGAACTGAAGAAGATTTACAATCGCATTCCGTGGATTGATGAGACTGCCGAAAGCACTGATGCCTATTATAAATCTAATACGGAATTGACATCAGATCAGCTCTGGCAGAAAATTCTGGATGATTTCGATGCGGCCTACAAAGTATTGCCCGCCACCCAGGATGAGCCGGCTCGCCCCACCAAGTGGGCTGCCCGTGCCTACATGGCGAAGTGTTACATCTTCATGCAGGATTGGAACGATGCCATTACCGCGGCCGACGATGTAATCAGTTCAGGGAAATACCATCTGATGGACAATTTCCGCGATGTTTTCCTTCCGGATAACGACAATGGTCCGGAGGTTGTTTTTGCCGTGCAGAACTCCATCAACGATGGTTCGCCCGATAACTACAATGGTTCCATTGGCGACCGTTTGTTGACTCCCGGAGGTCCTTATCCGAACTACGGTTTCCTGCGTCCTTCGCAAAACCTGGTGAATTCATTTAAAACCAATGCATCGGGTATGCCTGTTGAGGACAACGTTAACGTAACGGATAACGATTATGTCGATCCGCGTCTCGATCATACGGTTGGTCGTCACGGAATTCCGTATCTCGATATGGGAATCTACAACTGGGAACCTCGTGATCCGGTAACTTATGGCGAATTCATTCAAAAGAAACGTCAGGTTTCGAAGAACTCACCAGCATATCTGCAGGTTTGGCCTTATGTAACTTCGATGAACTATTACATTATTCGCTATGCCGATGTACTGTTGTGGAGAGCAGAAGCTGCCATCGAGACCGGCGATCTGGAAACCGGACGTACCTATATCAATATGGTTCGCGGACGGGCTAAAAACAGCGAAGTGGTGAAATTTGACGATGGAACACCGGCTGCCAACTACAGCATCGACACGTACAACACGCCGTTCGCCGACAAGGCGGAAGCTACTACGGCTCTGCGTACGGAGCGCCGTCTGGAGTTTGCGCTGGAAGGACATCGCTTCTTTGACCTCGTTCGTTGGGGTATCGCTGACAGCGTGATGAATAACTACTTCGCGGTAGAGAAAACACGTCGTACACACTTGTCTAATGCCCACTTTACGGCTGGTAAGAATGAGTACGACCCCATTCCGCAGGCAATGGTTGACCTGGGTAAAGGCATGATTACGCAAAATCCCGGTTATTAAGTTCATACATTCTCTATTTAGATAACACCAAAGTACCCGGCCCCCTGAATTGCATCGACGGGGGCCGTTTTTTTTCCTTTCGGGAAAATGTGTTGACAGGTTGTGTGGAACGAATAGTAGCGTGGGAAAATCTTCGCATCACTGAATTTCACACAACGGATATGTGTTACAACCAATTCCGGTATGCCGGAAAACATTTTCAACTTATGAGCAAGCGAAAAATAGTATTGATGGCCATCCTGGTGTTGTTCACACTGGGGGGAAAGGCGCAGTCCACTTCCACGAAGGTTGATTTTCAGCCGGGATACCGATGGATTTTATCGGGAAACTATGTGCAGGATAAGAACTTTTACCTGCTGACCCTGATGGAGAAATTACCGGCGGTACAGCAAAAACTCGCAGCCGACCCGGTATTGAAATCACTATTGGCCGAACACGTGAAAAGCATTAAAGAAGCTACTGGCTATGATTTGCCGAACCAGTCCATGGAATCGGTGCGGGAGAAAACTTCCCGTTGGGCCGATCTATTCCTGCTAAGCAATGACGAAATTGAAAAGGTAGGCGCTGAGCTGAAAAAAATATACCAGTCGGATGCCGCTCTGCAGGCTCTGGTGAATGAACAGATTCGCCCCAGCGGAGCTTACGAACACTTTGCCGGTTTGGATGATGCCGCATTACTGGCGCAGGCCTGGAAAAGTGCAGCCGAAGGAATGAATGGTATTATCCGGACGTATGCGCTGGGTGAAAAGCCGCTCTATCCGAAAATCGATTCGGTGAGCTACGATGTGAATTCGCAGTATTACCGGATGCTGATCAATATGCTGGCCTGCAATGTAGGCGATGATACGAAACAAATGACGCTGTTCTTTCAACCATCCCTTTCCTTTTCGCTGTGGCTGTTGAAGATGAACCACCGTGATGAGGCGGCCCGTTTTGAACCGATGATGACCGGCGAAAACAGCAAAGCATACGAACAGGTACAGCGAACGAACTTCGATGATTATCCCTATACGGTTATCATGTTGCCCGGATACGGCCCTGAAAAGAAAGGCGTCGATTTAAGCCCGGCCGGCATGTTGCGCTGCAAACTGGCTGCCGAACGATACTTTGAGAAAAAGGCGCCGTTTATCATCGCTTCCGGTGGCTATGTGCATCCCGACCAGACGCCTTTCTGCGAAGCGATAGAGATGAAGAAAGAGTTGATGAAGCAATACGGTGTCCCGGAAAGCGCAATCATCATCGAACCCCATGCACGGCATACCACCACGAATTACCGGAATGCTGCACGTTTGATGATTCATTATGGAATACCGATCAATAAAAAAGCGCTTTGCACTACTACGAAAGGGCAGAGTTACTACATCACCAATATGGGATTTGAAAAGCGCTGTGTGGAAGCGTTTGGCTACATGCCTTATGTGCCCGGCAAACGGTTAAGCCGGAACGATACAGAGTTTACTCCCCGCATGGAATCGTTGACTATCGATCCGAAAGACCCACTTGATCCGTAAAATATTACATAGGTTTGGATTGGAAAGGGCCCGGCTGCTATCAGTCGGGCTTTTTCTTTTTTCATCCCGTCAGTGGTTGCCAAACCCTGACGGTGATGAATATTTATCCCATCCGGGATACACCCCGGAAGCGGTTTGAATGAGGATTCCGGAGGAGTCGTATATTGTTTGAACTGAAATACCCTTGCGTCTGTGGGACCCCGGCCGGGTCCTATGTTTCTGTCTGGACTTCCTGTAGCTAACAACATGTCATCCCGCCGGGGTAAAAGCTGAAAATAGAATTCGTTCAATGTCCTTCAGGTGTCTACTCATCGTAGGATGTCCAACCCCGACGTTGGTCTAAATTGACCCGAAAAAAATACTTTGCTTATAGGCTACCTAATTTAAATTCATTCAAAGATGCCTGAAAAAAGGACGAATTGTTTAGAACGATATCTTTAAACGAAAGTCATATCTCTGAAAAGAGCTTTTGATAAGCCGAAGAATAATTTGTGGATAAAAATTATGCGTGTGATGATTCGAAGTAAAATTGCAGAGGCCATCGGGTTAAAAAATCATCCGGTTGCCGCATTCCGTTCAACGGTTAAACCCGATAATGCCTCCCAGTTTAAGGAAGGACGATGGGGATGTGTCGTTTCATTGTTGAACAATGCTGCGAAAGGTCGAACAGCGGTATTCGATGAAAAATCGACCCCTTGTATGGGCGGACAGGTTGGACTGGGACTGGGCTGTTTCGATATGGATTTTATTAAACGACTTTTATCAACCGGTTGGCCCGAAGGTGAGGGACGGGAAGGCGAATATTATCTGAAAAACACCGAGCTTGCCGAAAAATTTGCTATGGGTTTACCTGAGATTGTGACCGAGAAGTACATGGTGTTTAAACCTCTTTCGGAATTGCAGGAAGATGAAACTCCGGAAGTGATTATTTTTCTGGTCAATGCCGATCAGCTTTCTGCGCTGGTAACCCTCGCCAACTACGATAAAGAGACGCAGGATAACGTGAAAATAGACTTTGCGGCGGGATGCCAGCAAACCATATTGTATCCGCTGGCGGAGGCTGAAAAAGGAGGTTCAACGTGCTTTATCGGGCTGACAGATATTTCTGTGCGAAAACTGGTTGACAAAGATACGCTTTCCTTCGCCCTTCCGTATCAACGCTTTTTAGAGTTGGAAGAGCAGGTTGAAGAGAGCTTCCTGACCAAAGGAACGTGGGAACAGATTACATCGAGAATTAATTGATTGGTAGGTCCGTGAGGGGAGATGTGACGCGAAAAGTAAAAACTCCCTCTTGCTTTCATCTGGTGCCCAACAGATATGATTAAAATGAACGTTCTATGTTCTAACCGGGTTGTATGGGATTGAGAAACTGAACTGGCTTCCTTTGTTTTTCTCCGTTTTTACCTTCATCGTTCCGCCCAACATTTCTACATATGATTTTGCAATCGAAAGCCCTAAGCCTATTCCCTCGTACTGTCTGTTCAGTGAAAGTGATATTTGAACAAAAGGCTGAAAGACCGCTTCGCATTGTTCTGAAGTCATTCCAATGCCCGTGTCATGAACATAAAAGTTTATGGTATGGTCAGTCGCGGTATAACCGCATTGTATCATTCCCTCGGGGGTGAATTTCATCGCGTTGTCGAGGAGATTAAGGAGGATTTGTTCCAGCTTTCTCGTATCGGAAATTATGGTTGCTTTCTCGTCAGGTAATCCTTTGAGGAATGTGAGCTCAAGGTCAAGGAATTCGGCCTTCCCATGATAGGTTTTGTGGAGTTTATCAAGCAATTGATTTAAGTGAACCTCATTTTGGTTCACCTGCTCCTGGCCTGCGTCGATACGCGAAATTTCAACGATTTTCGTAATGGTATCGAGCATGCGTTGCCCGCTTTGTTCGATGAGCGCAGTGAATTCTTCTTTTTCTTCATTGGTGAGTTCAGCCGATCTGAGTAACTCGGTAAAGCCCAGAATGCCGTTCATTGGGGTGCGAATCTCATGGCTGATATTGGCCAGAAAGGCCGTTTTTAATCTGCTGCTCTCTTCTGCCTTTTCTTTGGCTTCCACCAGTTCGTCAAAAAGCTTTTTCTTCTCGCTGATATCTTCCTGTAGCACTACATAGTGACTTATATTCCCTGACTTTTGCTGGACAGGAGTGATGATAACGTTTTCCCACAACACCTCTCCGTTTTTTTTCTTAGTCAGAATCTCTCCGTTCCAAATCTTGCCGGCCCGGATGGTGTTCAGCATGTGTTCAAAAAATTCGTCGGAATGTTCCTCTGTTCGCAGGATAAAGGGTGTCTCGCCAATGACTTCTTCCTGCGAATAACCTGTAACCCGGGTAAAGTTAGGATTTGCATATTCGATTTGCCCGTCATTATTCAGTATCAAGACACTAACCTGGCTTTGGTCAACGGCCTGATTTAAGATATTAAGAAGTGATTCAGTTTCTTTTTTTCCCGTTATGTCAACATTGATACCTTTAAGCAATACTAATTTATTGCCCTTAAAGACCGGGATGATTTTATCAAGTAGCCATTTAATCTTGCCTTCGGGAAAAACAATACGCAGCTCTATTTCCTGCGGCTCCCTTGTGTCGTGAGTTACCCGGGAATAATTGTCAACCAGATGCAGATCGTCAGGATGAATACGACTCCTGAAATACTCATAAGTAGGTTCTATTTCGTACGGCTCCAACCCGAAGAGACGGAAACAGTTTTCAGACCAGAACGATTTATTGTTGACCAAATCGAATTCCCATGATCCCATTTGGGCAAGCTCCTGGGATTCATTTAATGATAATTCACTTTTCTGCAAGGCTTCTTGCACCTTAAGCCGTTCTGTTACATCATCAACTAGTACCAGTCGTGCTTGTTTCCCTTCAAAATCGAATAGATGAGAAGTTACCTCTACATCTATTATTTCTCCGTTCTTTAGCATGTGTTGCCACCTTCCTTCGCAGGCAGCTGAACCTCCTTGTTCCCGAATTTTTCTTATTTTTTTCGCATTTTCCGGGGTATGGATATCCAAAACAGTCATGTCGAGAAATTCCTCTCGGGAGAAACCATAGTGTTGAATGGCACTTTTGTTTGCTTCCAGGAATTGCAAGGTTTCACGTTCACAAATCCACATAATTTGCGGATTGTTTAAGAATAAGTAACGATACTTTTCTTCACTTCGTCTGATCAATTCCTCTGTGGTCTTTTGTTCGGTGATATCAGTGATAGTACCAACATAACCTACCAACTTACCATGCTCATTGAATTCAGGGGTAGCCTGCCACAATACCCAAACAATTCTCCCGTCGGGATGCAGAAATCTGTATTCGGTCACTGATGAATGATGCTGGCTGCTTTCGTGTTGCCATAAATCCATCAACCATTTACGATCCTTAGGATGAACGGCCGTTATCCAGGCATTACCTTTGGCCAGATTCCCTGGCATACCGGATAGTTCCGACCATTTTGGATTAACATACGTGGTATAACCATCAGGAAGGGTACGAAAAATGCCTACGGGGGCCGATTCGGCCATTGTATAGAAAAGCTTTTCGTTGCGTTTAACTTCTTCTTCCGCCCGCTTTCTGGCTGTAATGTCGGTCGCTGTCAGGATGACGGCATCATGGCCTTTCCACTTAATGGGGCCCAGGGTATAATCAAGCCATATATCATCGTCGGGCCCGGAATGGTAATGAAATTCTTTATGCCTTCCTTCGTTTAGCGCAATTACGTTGGGATTCGTCTTAACAAAATCGCTGATTTCTTCGGCCAGTTGAGGGAGAAGAAGTGAGCTTACCGACCTTCTTGTTATTCTTTCCAGGGCCGTATTTTTGTATACAAATTTACCATTCTGGAAGATTAATATCGTTGATGTTGTCATTCCGGCCAAATCCGAAAAACGTTTTTCAGACTCGGTTAATTCCTTGAAATGTCGTTTTACTCTAAAACGAAGGATAATGTTAAAAACAAAGATCAGTAAGGCGATTCCGGCAATGATTGATGTTAGGCGGGCATAGAATAAGGGAGTCCGATGCAATTGTTTCAGATCATCTTCTGTGCGAGGCCATATTTGATAAACACGGTCGGGAGACTTGCGGCTGTCACATTGCGCAAGAATCCCTGTTACTTTTACACTTTCACCAATTTTAAAACCATCGAATAAGTGCGAATTCTTCTGCAAAATTGAATTGAAAACATATATTGCCGTATCTCTTCCGGCATGCGGAGCTACCAACATATAATGTCCGGCTTTATTAAACCCTGTATTGGTAATAATTCCCGTCAAAAAAACCAATTTGCCTTCCTCGGATTCCAGGTTACTGCTCAATAGTGGAGCCGGGACTGGAATATATCGGTTAATGGTGTCGAGAAATTCAATTTGTGGATGAATCAATCTGGTGAGGCCATTCTTCTGGTCTATGATACCCGTAACTTGTATGCTGTCTCCTGCTGTTACGGCTATTTGCTGTTCGCTGTCTTCCAATACAAAAATGCCAGCGGTGTGGTCTTGAAGTGTAAATACCTTCATATCGAAAATTCCCGACGAAGCACTAACCCTTCCGGCAATGCTCACAGTGTCACCCAAAAAATCCGGAATATCGTTGTTATCACCATCTGCCTTTATCTTACTTATGGAATATTCATGGGGAAATGCCGTGGCGGGATAAATAATTCCACCCAGGAGCAGCACAATACCGTATATTAGGCCGGTACGGAATAATCTGTTTAAGGCGAAAAATATTTTGATAGATGTATGATGCATAAACTAATCCTAATGCAGTTTGCCGGGCCAGTCTTTTTATTTATAACGAAAATGGTGGGACAAAAGTATACACATGGAACCATAAAAAGGGAATCTAAAAATTTGCAAGTAATTCAATCCTTTCGGAAGACTTTTTGATGAAAGCGTAGTGGCTTGATGTTAGGAATATGTTTAATATCTCTATTATGTCTCCTATTCGGCATATAGGTCGACTATAATTTGAGAAATTTGATTCCTGTTTAGCAACCTGGAGCTTTTATCATAACAAAATGAATGCTCTGTAGGGTATTGGGGCTTTGAGCCTGTAAAAAGAGGCAATCCGGTTTTTTTGTTTATGCTTTATTGTCTTAATTCTTAAGGGACAGGTTGTCCGGTGATGTTTCCTTCACGAACCACTACGCTATAAAATTTCATGTGCTTTAGGAGGTGATTGAATTTCGTTTTATTATCAAGCGGAACAGTTAAGCTGTTGCACCAGGGACAATTGACCGGTTCTGTTACCATGGAAAAATATTTGTGGGATATTTTGTCTTTGTTTTTATGCATGAGCATGACGAATGCATATGGTTGACTTTTTAGATTGTTTCTTAACTATATAATGATTAAGTTAGGCTAACATTTTGGTTAAACCGGGTGACCATCCGGCTAACAACAGACAGAAAACAATAGCATCAGTTTTTAGGGGAAAAAGAAAACAACCGGAATTTGAATATGATTCCCGGCTGAAAGAGTTAAGTATAACATCAAACCTAGACTGATGAAACGACCGAAGAACAACCGACTGACCCGACAGGGAAACCTCACTCCGGAGGTAACCTATTCCTGTGTTTATCCTATCAAAGAGAAAAATATCCTGCCCGTTCCGGGCAGGCGAGACTAAGCCGATCAATCATTTACCTACCAATCCTATACACATGAAGAAAGACAAGAAAAGCGGCCTGCGAAAGCTGGGCGAAACCTTGCTCAAAAAGGGCCTTCCCCTGCTGGGGAGCATTGTTACCGGCGGAGCATCCGACCGGATTATTAACCTCGTGAAAGGCGCCACCGGCATCCTCGATGATGACCCGGAAGCCATCGAGCAACAGTTGAGCGACCATCCCGAGCTGCTGGTCAAACTGAAGGAATTGGAAGCGACCAACAAGGTGCAGCTGCAGGAACTGTTGCTGCAGTCGGCCCGTATCGAACTGGAAGAGACACAATCGTACCTTGGCGACGTACAAGATGCCCGTCGGCGCGAAATCCAGGTAACTAACGCTACGGGGCGTCGAGACTGGCTTTTCCTGGCATTAGCCATTATCGTGGTGGTTGGCTTTTTCACCCTGGTGATGGTGGCTGTCATCGGTTCGTTCAACGGGAAGAGTTTCTCGACGAATGGAGCCATTAACCAGCTGTTTGGCGCATTGGTCGCCGGTTTCACCATGGTACTCTCGTACTTCTTTGGTTCCAGCAAAGGCAGTGCCGACAAAACCAACCTGATGGAACGTCGTTTCCAAACGCAGCCGACGGCTCTGCCGACTACTACCGAACCGTTTACCAACGCAAAAGGATAGCCTATGGAACTGCAAGTGATACGGTACAGCACCGTCGGCGAATCGGCGTTGGGAATGTTGTTCATCAACGGCACCTTTGCCTGTTATACCCTCGAAGACCGGCCACGTGAGGCTAAAGTAAACGGTAAAACCGGCATCCCGGCCGGACGTTACCGCGTCGAACTGTATACGCAGGGACGGCTGCATGCGAAATACCTCGAACGGTATGGTCCCGACTTCCACAAGGGAATGCTGCACATTGTTGGTGTCCCGGGCTTCGAAGGGATTCTTATCCACACCGGGAATACCGATGACGACACCGACGGCTGCCTGCTGGTGGGCGATACCTCGCAGGTCAACATCAATCGCGATGGTTTTATCGGCGAAAGCCGGAAAGCCTATCAACGCATCTACCCAATGATAGCCAATGTGCTCGAACTGGGCGAGGCAGTATGGATAACCTACCGGGACAGCCTGAACGGCAAGTCGGAACCGGCAGAAGCGGACCAACTGGTGGTGGCCGACCAGCTCAACTTCCGCGCCTCGCCGGGCGGTAACCGGATGGGTGTTTTGTTCGAAAACACCGGCGTCGAAACCATTGAACAACGCGACGGCTGGTCCCGCATCTATGTCGAAGGCTGGGTGAGCGGCAAGTATTTGGGGTGAATTTCCCCACCTCGTCAGTGGTCGTAGACCCTGACGGGGTTCTGCAAAATTAACAACGGATGAAAAACAATGAAGACTACAACAGCGAAGATCTATTTAAAGCACTGAAACAGATAAAGGAAACGGTGCCCTGTCTGCTTGAGAGTATACAACAACTGGCCGGGCTGTCGTCGCGTACACCCGGGGAGGAAGAGGAGTTGCAAAAGTTGCTGGGAATCTTCGACCAGTTGAAGTGGTCGCTGAGTGACCTGAGAGATTATCTCGATGGGAAGCTCTTCGATGCATCATTGACTTTTTATTGTGTGATAAAGGAAAAAGCTGCAGCGGGTGATGTACAGGCTCAGAAAATTGTCGATGATCTGGGACCATGGTATCAGCAAATCCTTATCGATCAAGTGAACCGGAATTAGTAGCCTTCTCCCCGTCGGTGGTGGAAGGCATAAAATGGAAACGCGACGCATAACCCTGACAGGGTAGACCAACGACGATATGACCAAACGAAAAACCAAATATCCTTTTAACGCTGGCAGCGTCGGAAATAAAGAAAAACTAAGACAATACAACCAACAACAATGAACCACACTACTTCCATAACGCCGACCGGTACCAAGGCGTTGGTGGCCGGCCCACACCCGGGTGTAACCACTGGTGGGGATCGTCCGCTAAGTGGTGGGCGACGTCCGCTAAGTGGTGGGGACTGTCCGCTAAGTGGTGGGGACTGTCCGCTAAGTGGTGGGCGACGTCCGCTAAGTGGTGGGCGACGTCCGCTATGTGGTGGGGACCGTCCGCTAAGTGGTGGGTGACATCCGCTATGTGGTGGGGATTGTCCGCTAAGTGGTGGGCGACATCCGCTATGTGGTGGGGATTGTCCGCTAAGTGGTGGGCGACATCCGCTATGTGGTGGGGATTGTCCGCTATGCGGTGGGCGACATCCGCCATGATACGGGCGTGACTGCCGGTGGCAGTAAAATGGGGCAGGCGGATGCAGTGGCGCATCTCCGGACAGGTTACTACGTTGTACATCCGCTCGGCCCCCTAATTAATTGAATTAATCATTTAAAATTAAGTAAAATGAGCAAAAACGATCGAATGTATTCGACATCGGATGCCGAAATGCTGGAATCAGCCGAGGTTATTGCTGCGTCATTAAGTGATGATATCGGCGATTTTACCGCATTTGATTCAACCATGACACCCGATTATGTAACAACGGTTCAGGGAGCTGTTGGCCGGGTGAAGGAAATCAAGCCGGACGCAGTTATCATCGACGAGATGAGTGAATGGACACAGAAGGTGGATGCTGCCATGAAAAAGTGCAGCAATGCCTACAATAACGTGGCCTATTTTATTCGAAAGGCTTACAATGGTAACACGGCTGTTCAGAACCAGTTTGGTTTGAACGACTATATGAAAGTTCGCGATAGTCAGGCTAAAATGGTGTTGTTCATGGAAACACTGGGCGACATGGGCACAGCGCATCACGACGAGTTGGTGGCCGCAGGATGCGGCGAAAGTGTGATTACTTCCATTACTGAAGTAGCCACCGAACTGCGCGAGGCCAATATCAATCAGGAGAAGTACAAAAAGGAGCGGGGCGTGTTGACCCAGGAACGGGTAAAACGGCTGAACGAGGTGTACCAGTTGCTGGTTCCCCTCAGCGACGCGGCACAAATTATCTATCGCGACGACCCGGCCCGCCTGAGCAAGTATACACTGACCAGCGCAAAACCGGCAGGCGGCACAGACCAATCGTCTGACGAACTATAAACTTTCATTCTCCGCCGGCCTGGTACCACCGGCGGGAAAGTGAAAGGACTACCTACTAACCTGACAGGTTTTTAAAACCTGTCAGGTTGAAAAGGAACACACCCCGAAGTGGTTGATTGGAAATGTTTTGTTAACTTGGGATGGCTGGACAATTGAAGACTCAACATAATAGGTGTTGTTATAACCCTGATTTTGGAGGAATAACAACACCTGAGAATTTGTTAAAAGAGAAATAACAACCATGTTTGATACACATTCGTTAGCAACAAAGCTGAAAAACAAAAAAACAAGTACTGAAAAATTATAAATTTGTAGAATGAACAGAGATTTTAAAAGAGAAGAACACGTTTATTCATCAGAAGCCTTTGAGGAAATAATCAAAGACACCATACGATTCTTTAACGGTACTCCAGTAATAAAGCTACCGCCACCAGAAAAATTTCATGGAACTGGTGTTTATGCTATCTATTTTATTGGGAAAAGCAAATTATATTCAAAATTAGCTGCGCAAAATAGAATTGAATTTTCGATGCCTATCTATGTTGGGAAAGCTGTTCCAAGAGGTTGGAGACAGGCACGAATAGAAACACAAAGCAGCAAAAAGTCTTATGAATTAAATGGAAGACTTAATGAGCATGGCAGAAGCATTGAACAAGTTAATAATCTATCGATTGAGGATTTTTATTGTCGTTTTATTATTTTAGAAAATGCAGCAAGTAGCTTAATAAGCACAGTTGAAGCTGCACTTATTAGATATTACAAACCAATATGGAATACCCAAATAGATGGGTTTGGAAATCATGACCCCGGCAAGGGAAGATACAATCAAGCGAAATCAGAATGGGATGTACTTCACCCGGGAAGACCATGGGCTGATAAGTGTTTAGGAGATGCTCCAAATTTTGACAAAGTAGAAGAAAAAGCAATTGAATATTACTCAAAGAAAAAATCATAATGAAATCTTTTGAATTATTTTCTGGCGCAGGAGGTTTAGCCGAAGGATTAAAGATTTCGGGATTTAATCATATTGCTTTACTCGAATATAATAAGGACGCTTGCAATACTTTAAAAGTTAATTTTCCAGAGTCAAAAGTTTTTGAGCAAGATGTTAGAGAGTTTAATTTTAGTGAAATTGGAAAAGTTGACTTAATTGGCGGTGGACCTCCATGTCAACCCTTTTCTTTGGGAGGTAAAGCTAAAGGGAATAATGACCACAGAGATATGTTCCCGTTTGCAATAAAAGGGATAAAAGAATTAACTCCGAAAGCATTCATTTTTGAAAATGTAAAAGGTTTATTAAGGCAATCTTTTTCTTCATATTTCAATTACATAATTCTTCAACTCACTTATCCTGAAATAAATATTGAAAAAAAAGAGAGCTGGGAAAGCCATTTAACAAGACTTGAAAAAGTTCATACTGCTGGTTTGTATTCAGGGCTGAAATACAATATTGTTTTTCGGTTAGTAAATGCAGCAAATTATGGAGTTCCCCAGAAAAGAGAACGAGTTATAATAGTTGGTATTAGAGACGATTTGGGCATTGATTGGTCTTTCCCTAAAGAGACACACTCAGAGGAAAGATTACTTTGGGATAAATTTGTTACTGGTGAATATTGGGATAGAAATAAAATTGAAAATAGGTTTAAAGAAATTCCAGATTTAAAACTTAAAAAACAAATTAACAAATTAAGATACCAATACGGCTTTTTTTCACCAGATACTAAGCCTTGGGTAACAATCAGAGAAGCACTATCTGGACTTCCTGACCCGAGAGAATCAAATTTTCATAGCGAACATATTTTTCGCGACGGAGCAAGAATTTATCCGGGACATACAGGTAGTTATATTGACGAACCGTCAAAAACTATTAAAGCAGGAGACCATGGAGTTCCCGGAGGAGAAAATATGATTCGCTTTGAGACAGGGAAAGTAAGATATTTGACTATTCTGGAAGCGAAAAGAATTCAAACTTTTCCTGACAATTACGAAATAACTGGTTCATGGACAGAAGGAATGCGTCAACTAGGAAATGCAGTACCAGTTAGATTAGCAAATATCATCGGAAACGAATTGAAGAAAAAGCTCAGTTGCTAACACGCGGTATAGTTAATAAGGGTTTCTTTGTTTTTCGGAGCGCAGTAGCCCGCCTCAAAATTTCCTGTTCTTTGACTGATAATTTGCCCGCAATCCTTTACTAACCATACCGCCACCGTTAGCGTAAATTCTTAATAAAAGATTTAATAAATGCTACAACACAGACTTACCGACACCAACGAATTTCGATTTTACTATTTTACGAATCGATATGCTGATACCGTAAATTTCTACAAAAGTGTTATGCAACTTGAAGAAGTGAGGTCGTGGGATCGGGGTCATTGCAACAAAGGAACCATCTTTAAATTTCCAAAAAGTGAATTCCTGTTAGAAGTTGAAGAAAGCGAAGAAGCACCTTCATTTTATGGAGCCGGCCTTTATATGGAGGTCGATGATGTCGATGATTGGTATCGCAAAGCAGTCGCTCAACGTATTCAAATCAAACAACCAATTTCCGACACATCCTACGGTCATCGCTCATTCAAGATGGAAGACCCTAACGGCTTAACAATCGGGTTGTTTCAATACATTTAATTGTCCAAAATATGGAGATGATCTCTAACCTGACAGGTTTCCGAAACCTGTCAGGTTTTTTTTGCAGCGTCCCAGACCCCTGTCGGGGTCTGCGACCACCGAAAGGGTAGCGGGAGCAAATGAGATAAGGACCAGTTCTTCCCTGGCTATCGAATAACGTATCAGCATACGCTCTTGTGACCGGAAATTCGTAATTTGAACTTCGAAAGACTGAGAGATATCCCAAAGTGCAAAGGGAAACCTGAGCGTATTTAATGATAGTAACCAAAAACGACCGTTATGATTGACTTACCAAGTTTGCGTAAAGAAACCAGGTACGGGGCGCCGGCAGCCGACCAGATTCTTTTTAACCGATACTATGTTACCGGTTATTCCTATTACTTTCGTCAACCCAAATGGACGCTGGAGATTGTTAACCCGCCGGTAATAAATGCTGAACCGGAAGGTGTTGCGCGTTCCGATAACTTTCGCCCTGATTACCGGATTCCCCAAATGTTCAGGGCCGATTTGGTGGACTTTAAAAGTTCGGGGTTCGACCGCGGGCATATGGTTCCCAGCGCTGACCAAAGAGGCCTGGATATTCAAAACAGCGAGACCTTTCTTTTAACCAATATGTCTCCTCAAAAGCCCGGTTTGAACCGGCATATTTGGCGAAAGCTCGAAAATGAAGTGCGCGTTTTAAATAACGAAGAGGACATCCTGGAAACATATGTCGTTACCGGACCGGTCTTTAACTTTGACCTGCCTGTGTCGGTCATCGGGACGAATGATTCGAATGATGTGACCATCCCGGTACCGCATGCTTATTTCAAATCCATCCTAACGGAAGACAAGAGGGGAAATCTCAGGATGTGGTCGTTTATGATGAAAAATGAAGGGAGCGATCAACCGCTTTCTGATTTCCTTGTACCAACAGCTAAAGTGGAACGATATGCCGGAATAAAACTGTGGGACCGGCTGGTAGGTAGTGAGATTGAGAAGGAGAAGAGCCAAGTTCGTCCGATGTGGTAGGATACTCCTTCCCCGTCAGTGGTTGTAAACCCTGACGGTGGTATAAGAACAGCCCGCAGATCGGTCAGCGTGGAAAGCACCTGACAGTGTCGGGAGATGAAAGGATAGCCGAATTGCTTCATCTACCCCTGACAGGGTTCCAAACCCTGTCAGGGTTTTGAAACCCCGCAGGTTCTTTCCCATATAAATACCGGAGTATTTGCCGGTGCAGATAAGAACGAAGTACAGGCAAACCAGTTAACGGTTATTGTAAAAAAGGCAGTACCCAATTATAGACAACCATAAAAAACAGAATCCGATGAGAAAAATAATTTCATTTATGCACCTGTCGCTTGACGGTTTTGTGGCAGGACCGAACGGAGAAATGGACTGGATTAATGTTGATGAGGAAATTTTTGATTATGTCGGTAAGCGGATAAGTGAGGGCGACACGGCATTATATGGTAGAGTAACGTACCAGATGATGGAAGATTACTGGCCGACCGCAGGAGACCAGCTGACAGCTTCCAAACACGACATTGAACATTCAAAGTGGTATAGCAAAGTTCACAAGGTTGTTTTATCAAAATCGATGAAAAATGCGGATTTGCCTGACACCACAATCATTAGCGATAACCTTCCTGACAGGATAAATGAAATAAAACAATCGCACGATGGCGGGGGTAAAGAGATTTTGCTTTTTGGCAGCCCGACAGCAACACATTCACTTATTCAACTGGACTTAATTGACGGCTACTGGCTGTTTGTTAACCCGATTATCCTTGGGCGTGGCATTCCCTTGTTTGAAGGCATTAAAGACAAAACAAAACTGAACCTGGTGACTACCCGGCCATTTAGTAATGGGGTAACAGAACTGAATTATACCGTGGATAGAATATAAATCGGGGATTGTCGTAAATTTAGCGGTTTTCAGCTCACTTAACCGGAACCGTTGACGATGATGATTGTTATTGGAGAACAGTAATGTAGAAGAATCAAATCAACAAGAGCTTATCGGAAAGAGGAAATGAAACGATCGGAGAAGATTGCAGAAAATAAAGAATTCACTGCCGTTAACCTGGGCAGTATGGATGAGATAAAAAATCATTCTTTAATTCATCCCAAATCGGGAAAAGAGGTTAAAGGAAAGGTATTCTTAAAGGAACTAACAAAAGCCACCGGAACAGAGATATCTTTTACCTCATTGCCACCTAAAACAGAGTTGGGATATTTCCATATTCACAACAACGATGAAGAAACGTATATCATTATTAAAGGAGCTGGTTTTTATCAGGTGAATGACGATTGTTTTCCCATTCAAGAAGGCAGTGTTATACGGGTTGCTCCGGAGGGAGTGAGAAGTTTGTGCAACACGTCGGATGAGGATATGGTGTATATCTGTGTTCAGTCCAAAATGAATTCATTAGAAGAACATACCACGGATGATGGTTCACGGGTAGTGTACGAATCCCAATGGAAAGAATTACTGTAAAAAACTGCAGCTAACTCCAACCTGACAGGTTTTCGAAACCTGTCAGGTTTTTTGTTGCATCATCGCAGAAAACAGATGGTGAAAAGGTTATCGGCCATCTATTTAAATGAGGTCAGCACGGAGTATGAAGTTAATTTGCCTTTCTTGTTGTAGTTCTCGCTCCTGACTACTCCCACATCCTTAGCCATCCATTCGATGTTTTTGATTGTTATGCTAATCATGCTTTTGGTTTTTATGGTGGAAGAAATCTTATAACACTTGAATGTGCCGGCGGGTGTGGTTATATTCTCCAAGGCTTCCACTTTTCGGTTCGATACGGTTATCGACATATCCATCATATGGACACCCGAGTTGGATAGGTTAATCGTGATGGTTCCTCCATTCAGGGTTTGCCCCGCTTTCATATTCGAGGGGTAATCCAGCTCGGAGGCATTCATGTTCACCTTCATATCTTTGAAGCTTTCCATGGTCTTGTCATTGATTAGGTTCTTCATGTCTACACTGAAGATTCCTTTTACACAACTCATGTGCATATCCCTTGAAAAGACTTCTTTGCCCTTTTTGTCTCTGGATACCACTCCAACTGTCCATTTTGTTGTGTCACCGCTTGTCGTGATTTCTTTGACTGTCTGTGTCACTGTTCCGGTGACCTTGTCTTTGCTGTTATAACTGGTCATCTCCCTGACCGAACCTTTCTTTACGGCGAAATAAGGCACACAATCCTGGGCCATTACGTGTCCAACCATTAGCAGCATTACCATCATGCTGACAGAAAATCGAATCATCTTTCTCATGAGGAATTGTTTTTAGTGCTACTGACTCTTCTATCAGTATAAATTATAATAGGAGAAACAGTGGTCAGGCGAAAAGGTTAAAATTATTCACCCGAATTCCGGCATAAGGTTCCGACCTATAACGGTATTGTGGCTTTGGTTGTGTTATATGTTTTTGATTATACTTTTCTTAAAGTGATGATAACCAGTTTTTTCTTTGTTGGTGTTGTCCAATGGGTGGTTATAGCAATTGTCGGGGTCTCCGACCACCAACAGGGTAGCGGCTCTTTCCCCGTCAGTGTTTTTCCCTTGTTTGTATAGTGCTTATTATTCTTTGCCGAAATCAAGATAGAAATCAAAAAACGGCAACATCTGGTTGGGGATACGTCCGTCTCTTGTGTATATGTTGTTTACGTGGGTTCCTATGTATTCTTCTGCAAAATGTTTAATGCCTGCGTTTTCCAATCTCTGACTGAACATGTTGCATTGTATGGTAAACCGGTCGCCGGCATTTCTTCCCCAGTCTAATTTGATAGCCCTTAGTTTTCTTAAGTTGTCCAGGTTGTCATCAATCATATATAAAGGCATGTTTTGGTACCACTTTCTCAGAACAGGCTGGTTCACGATTAAATCCCCGTCCTTGTATTCGAAAGGAACATCACAATAAAACGGTGGTTTATTCGGATTGGGCGACCATGATTTTCCAAAGGCCACGATTACCCGGCCAAAATAGGTTTTATCCAGTTCGTCCTGCGTTTTTGCAGCTGCCAATTCTTTATATGTATTACTGTTGGGGCCATATTCCCTAACGATTGCCAGTGCACCGGGACTTAATGCATATACGCTGCTGAATATGTCGGGGTGATGCATGGCTAGTTTAAGTGCTCCATATCCTCCCATGCTGTGTCCGGTAATTCCCCGACTCTCTCTGTTAGCCAGCGTTCGAAAATGACTATCCATGTATTTTACCAGATCGTACGCTGTAAAATCTTCCCAGTTGCCAAATAGGCGACTATTACTGTAAAAGCTCCCGTCATAAGTTGTCTTTTGGTCGGATATCACCAAAATAAATGGTCGGATTTTATGTTTTGCTATGGCAAAATCCAACAACTCAGCCATGGGAGTCAACATCCGATTGTCGACTGTAAAACCATGCAGGAAATAGATGACGGGATATCGTTGCTCACTATCATTGTAGCCCGGAGGAAGATAAACTGAAACGGCACGACTGGGATTTTCTCCAAAATCATTTTCCAGGTTCTTTGAGTAAATCGTATCGGTTACCACTTTCCCTTTATTGCTTTGTGTAAAAGCAGTAAGGGGGATGGTGATAAGAATGATGCTTATTAGGAATAGGTTTCTCATAGTCTATGAAAGTTAGTTATATGTTCTGAGTACAAACGTTGGGTTATGTGACCATTGTTTATCATTTCCGAAAAGAAGTGGTTCGTGAATTTATTTGTTCGGTTTTATCATTTGCTTCTGTTTTTACCCGTGGTTTTTTCGAACAAATTCACTCGGCGAAACACCAAATTGCTTTTTGAAACTTACCGAGAAATGAGAGGGTGTGCTAAAACCGGTCATGTCGGCAATTTCCGATATATTTAGTTTTCCTTCATTTAATAGCTCAGCTGCACGGTTCAATTTGTAGGTCTTGAAAAATACATTGGGGTTCTTGCCGGTCAACCCTTTTACCTTGTAATAGAATTTGGTTCGTGAGATTTTCAGCACCTCGGTCATCCGGTTGACATTCAGTTCCGAATTCGAAAGTTCATTCTCCATCAATTCGTAGAGGTTAGTCATAAAACTGTTATCATGCGGGGTCAGCAATTCCTTGTCAATCTTTTCTCCTTTAGTGGTACTTCCCAGCAGGTTTTGAAGTTTTTTACGGTTGTTCAGCTGCGAATTGATTAATGCGACCAGGTAGCTCGGGTCAAAAGGTTTGGTTACATAAGCATCGGCACCGGTATTCAGACCTTCCACCTGGTTTTCGACGGTAGCCTTTGCTGTGACTAAGATAACCGGAATGTGACTGAATGAAAGGTTCTCTTTTACCATCCGACAGAACTCGAACCCATCCGTTCCGGGCATTACCACATCGCATAGAATGAGGTCAGGTTCCAAAACTTTCAGTGATTTATAAGCGGAGTCTGCATCAAACTTATATTCTACATGATATTGAACGGAGAGAATGGAACGAAGATAATGTACAATTTCGGTATCATCGTCGATGATCAATACCTTGGGTTTATTCTTCGAAGGAGGTGGGGCAATAACCTGCGTTTGTTCTTCAGTTTGTTGTATGTATGCTGTTTCGATATCATCGGATGCAGGGGCCATGCGCTCTTCTTCGGAGTAAGCGATTTCTGAAACCGGTACGATAAAGGTAAATACGGCACCTCCTCTTTCCCGGTTGCCGGCTTTGATAAAGCCATGATGTAACTGCGTCAGGCGTTGAGCGTAATAGAGCCCGATGCCGGTTCCCCAATTGTAGAATTCGTTCGATTGGTTATTTAGTTGATAAAAACGTTCGAATACCTTCTCCAGTTTATCATCCGGAATTCCTTTACCGGTATCGGCAACCGAAATTTTAGCATATTGTATATCAATGTCCTTTTCGGTTAGAGGAAACATCCGGGCTGCTTTATCCCGTGTAATGGTATCGAACGAGATATCTATTTCGCCACCGGGCGGGGTAAATTTCAACGCATTTGATATTAGGTTAGCGGTAATCTTTTCCAGCTTGTCACTGTCAATCCACGCGACGTAACTATCTTCCAAACCATAGGTGTTTAGTTTGATTCCTTTCTCCCTGGCATTTAAGTGGAATATGTCAATCGAGCGCTTTAACTCGTTAATCATATCGGTTGGTTCAACCTTTAGTTTCAGGGTGTCGTTTTCCAGTTTATTAAAATCCATGAGTTGATTGACCAGGCGCAACATCCGGTTGACACTTCGCCTGACAATGCTTAGTAGTTGCTTATTCTCTCCCTGTATGGTTTCATCGGAACACAACATCGAAACAGGTCCGGAAATCATGGTTAGCGGTGTTCTGAATTCATGCGACAGGTTGGAGAAGAAACTCATGTTCATCTTATTTACCCGCTGTTCCTGTTCTTTTTCACGTTCGGCTTGTATAGCTTTATCGCGTTCAGTTTTGATACGTCTATAGGTATTAACGGATAACTTCAAAATCAATACCAGGATGACTATATACGCTAAAATAGCCGGCCAGCTCAGCCAGGGTGCAGGCCTGACCCTGACCGCAATTGAATTTTCAGTCTCGTTGATGTTCCTCTCTTTATTGTAAATTTTCACCCTGAATGTGTATTTACCAGCGGGAACATTGGAGTAATAGGCTTCGTGGTTGTTGTTGGCATCAATCCACATTTTGTCGAAACCTTCCAGCTTATACAGATAGTGTACCCGTTCGAACTCACAATAATCGAGAGCGGCAAACGAAATGGTAAAGCTGTTCTCGCTATGCTTCAGGTCGATTTTAGGATTGAAAGAGAGGTGTTTGTCAATATTTCGGCTGACGAATGGGTGTTCCAGCTTATTATGGATTTTAAGGTCTTCGAAAACCAACGGAATATTTCGTTTATAGGTGATATCGACGGGATTGAAAAAAGTTAGTCCGTGCGTTCCGCCAAAAATCAGGCTGTTATCGGGTAAGCGGCATACACTCTGTTCGTTGAACTGATTCCCACCAATTCCGTCTTCTTTGTAGTAATTGATAAAATGGCCGGTTGTCCGGTCGTATTTACTTAAACCGTAAAGCGTTCCCACCCAGATGTTTCCCAGTGCATCTTCGGTTATGCTACTGATATCCGGACATGCAGTTCCTTGAAGGGCTTCCATTTTCCGGTTTTTCGTTGAATAGCGAAAAAGGCCGTTTGCGATGGTGCCAATCCAGATGTCTCCAACCGTGTCTTCATAAAGCGAAACCGGAATAAACTTAGACGACTTGATGTATTTCAATATCGGGATGGTTGACACTTTCCATGTATCGGGATCGATTAGCTGTAAGTCTTCTTCAAATGTTGCCACCAACACCTGTCCGGTCGAGAGTGTTATCATTTTAGGTGTAAACTTAAATCCTTTGCCGTAAAGCGGGAATAGCTCAAAACGGTTTTCGCCTTTTCGCATCACGTAGATATTCTCATTTCTGCCTCCCAGCCAGATTGTTCCTCTCGGATCTTGCGTGATGCACATGATTCCGGTGGGGAAATACCAGTCTTTTTTTATTTCTAACTTGCCTTTATGGTAGCGGGCTTTTAGCAGAAGCCAATCGGATAATAGCCAGATATTGTTTTCCCGATCGACGAATACTTTCCTTACCCTGTGTTGAAACGGTGACCAGTGAGGTGACAGGCTTTCCAATGGGATCTGCTGGAGCTTTTTGGTGTCATTCCGGTAAATTTGGACACTGTGCGAACGGGTAACAATCCAAAGGTTATTTTCCTTGTCAGGCGTAACCGATGTGACTGATATGCCATCCAGTTTCGAACGCAGGTAGTTATTGTTATTAAAACGTTCTTTGTAGCTGTACCGGACCGTAAAGCCCTGGTCGTACGAACCGATCCAAAGGTTTTTCTGCGAATCGGTGAAGAATGTAGTAATTTCAACGTTGGGCATTTCAAACGGGAAACCGTTTTCCGATTGGTGCACAACAGTTCCTGTAAATTTATTGTATAAAAACACGCCGTCTTTTTGAGTCTTGATCAAAAAAGAGGAGTTATTGTAGGGATACATACCTGTAATAATTGCTTTCCCCAGTACCGGATGATTGGTAATTTCTTTAGGAACACTTTGATAAGTTTCTGTACGGGTATCATATATTTCCAGGTGATCCCACGAGGCCAACCATAATTTACCGTCTTTGGTTAAATAGGAAAATGTAATAAACCGGGTGGGTTTAAGCTGTTTTTTTATCTTATAAGTATGACTACTGCAACATCGCACTTCATGAGGTGTAACCAGCCAAATGTTGTTCGATTTATCAACAAAACATTGGGTAATACTGTGTTCCCAGGACAAGCTATCGATTACCGGTACAAATTTATTTTTACCGGGTTCATAAACACAGATTTGATAGTTCAGGCTAAGGAAAAGTTTACCATCATTGTTTTCAAAGAACTGAAAAGCATTCTTACTGTCACTTTCAATCGGAATTTGCTCGAAGCAATCCTGGTCATTATAACGACATACTCCATTCACCGTAGCGACCCACAGCCGGTTTTTCGAATCGTTATATAAATGCTGAATGCGGTTTTCGCAAAGACTTAACGAATCGTTTGTTTTAAAATATTGGTGAAATTCATAACCATTGTATTTATTCAGCCCCCTGATGGTACTGATCCAAATATGCCCGAAAGCGTCTTCAGCAAACGAAGTAACTTCTTGATTGGAAATGTCATTGGAAATAACAGGGCTCTCTTCAAATCCCGTCTCATTAAAGCTTTCTCCTTTCCCATAAATTGAAAAAGCCAGAAGTAAAGTGAACAGAAAAACGAAACGTCTCTTCATTTGGTTAGCGCTTGATTCTTTCAAAAGTAAAAATAAAACAGGTCTTCCATTTCTGAAAAACTGTTCGTCAACACATTTTGAATAAATACGAAAGGAATTGAACAAATAGAAAAGTTAAACTGAACAGATTGACAATTCCGAAGAACGTATCGGCAACTCCCTTTCAGTACAGTACATTAAACTTATCCTATCAAAAAAACCGACATAAAACCTGGTACTTATGAAACTAAAAATTGCACTGTTATCAATCTGTCTCATTCCTTTTTGGGCTTGTAATAACTCAAAAGTGGTGGCAGATAAAAGTCCGGAAACCGGAAAGATTACGGCCTCGGACAATGTTGCAGTGGTTAAAACCGAATCGGGAAAAGTCGCCGGATATATCGAAGACGGGACCTATATTTATAAAGGTATCCCATATGCAAAAGCAGAGCGTTTTATGCCTCCGCAAGAACCCGATAAATGGGATGGCATCAGAAGTTCGCGGGCGTATGGCCCCACCTGTCCTCAAGGAAAGCGGATGGGTTGGTATTCCGATATACAGGCTTTTGCTTTTGATTGGGACGATGGTTATCCCAACGAAGATTGTTTGAGGGTGAATGTATGGACCCCCGGAATAAATGATGGGGAAAAACGCCCGGTAATGGTTTGGCTGCACGGCGGAGGTTATTCTGCCGGTTCGGGGCAGGAATTACCGGCATACGATGGTACCCGTCTGGCCCGGAAAGGCGATGTGGTGGTTGTTTCGTTGAACCATCGGTTAAATGTACTGGGCTTTCTCGATTTGTCTGCATTTGGAGCGAAGTATGCAAAATCGGGCAATGTGGGATTGCTTGATCTGGTAGCTGCGTTGAAATGGGTGAAAGCCAATATTGCCAGTTTTGGTGGTGACCCTGATAATGTAACCATCTTCGGACAATCAGGCGGCGGAGGAAAGGTTACTTCGCTGATTGCTACCCCAAGCGCCAAAGGCTTGTTTCAGAAAGCTATCGTGGAAAGCGGCTCATTGCTGGATGCCATGGATTCGAAGTATTCGCGCCGAATTGGGATAAAAGTCGCTGAACTCCTGAATCTAAAAGCCGGTCAAATAGATAAAATGCAGGATATCCCTTATGACGAGCTTCTGGATGCGGGAGACCGGGCAGTTGCAATGGTAAAAGAAGAGGCAAAAAAAGAAGGATTCTATCCGTCTCTCTTTGGATGGGCTCCCACTGTAGATGGCTTGGTGTTACCATTGCAGCCGTCCGATCCCCGGGTGTACGAGCAGACCAAAGATATCCCGATGATTATCGGAACAACACAGAATGAGTTCACGGCAAGTACCTATTTCCCTGCCTTGAGGGGAATTTCCATGGATTCGGCAAAGGTTATGCTGCAAAAAAAGTACGGCGACAAGACCAATGAATTTTTGGCCGATTTTGCCAAAGCTTATCCGGGCTATAAGCCACAGGATTTATTTGATGTTGATTTCATCTTTCGCCCTGGAGCAATCAAACAAGCTACATTGAAAGCAGCTGCCAAGGGCGCCCCGATTTATATGTATCTGTTTGGATGGCAGTCGCCTGTACTCGATGGCATCCTCCGTTCGACACACTGCATGGAATTACCGTTTGTTTTCGATAACATTTATCGTTCCCGCCAAATGACCGGGGGAGGCGAAGCTGCTTATGAGCTGGCTGACAGGATGAGCAACGCCTGGATAAATTTTGCGAAAACCGGAAATCCGGATGCCAAAGGATTACCTCACTGGGAGCCTTATACTCCCGAATCAGGGGCCACGATGTATTTCAACAACACATCTGAGATAAAACATCATCACGACAGAGCGTTGATGGAATTCATGAATTCATTTCCATTCAGAGGATTCTGAATAATCTAACATATCCAACCGTAAACCACCTGTATTCAACCATTAAACTAATTAAATCATGAGAAATGAAAAAACGACCCAACGCGGGCAAGTAGCATTGGCTACGATACCCCGGTTGGGATTACTGATTCTTTGTTTGCTTTTGAATTTTTCATTCGTAAAAGCACAGGAACCCATTGATGTTTCGGGGGTTGTGACTGATACTGAGGGTGAACCTCTTATTGGGGTTACAGTAGTGCTTAAAGGAACTACACAAGGCATCACAACTGACATTGACGGAAAATACAGACTTCCGAATGTAGCTTCCAACGGAACACTGGCCTTTTCATTTATTGGAATGGAAAAACAGGAGATAGCTATTGAGGGGAGGAAAGTGATAAATGTAACGCTAAAAGAACAAACGGTAGCCATCGATGAAGTAGTGGCAGTTGGTTATGGCGTTCAGAAAAAGAGCTCGGTAACCGGAGCCATCTCGCAGGTAAAATCCGAGGATTTGGAGAACCGTACGGCGGCTAACCCACTTCAATCACTCTCAGGAAAGATGTCAGGAGTCCAGGTTTATTCATCATCTGCAGCTCCGGGTAGTTCTCCAACCATCCGTATTCGTGGTATTAATTCAAATAATGCCATTAATCCTTTGTTTGTTGTAGATGGTCGCATTGCTTCCTCTATTGCAGGTATCGATCCAAACGATATTGAAAGTATGGAGATTCTGAAAGATGCCGCTTCTGCTGCTATATACGGAGCTCAGGCAGGTAACGGGGTGGTTCTTATTACGACCAAAAAGGGCAAAGTTGGTAAGGGAACCATTACCTATGATTACCAGTTGAGTTCGCAAAGGCTTGGGAAAGTCCCTCACATGATGAATTCAGAGCAATTTATCAACTATTGGGTTGAAGCCGGGAAATTTTCCATGGACAAGGTTTATCAGAATTGGGACTTCAAACAAAATACGGATTGGATTAACGAAATTTTTCAACCTTCGTTGATGCAACGACATAATCTGACTTTGCAGGGAGCCAATAAAGACGGCGCTTTTTATGTATCCGGAAGTATGTTGGATAATAATGGAATGGTAGTAGGCGATGCTGATACCTACAAGCGTTATACGGGCATGATCAATGGCAGCTACCATATCAAACCCTGGCTGGAGGTTGGAACCAATAACCAAATCGAGTATTATAAAACACGTTCGGTTTCAGAGGGCTCTGAATATTCATCACTTATTTTAAGTACGCTGCAGCTCGACCCGATGACTGCAGTTACTTACACAGAGGAGAATATGCCTGATAATATGCACCGAATTCTGGAAAATTACCGGGCAACAGGCAAAGGAGAGTTATTGGGAGATGGTCAGGGTAATTACTATGGGGTATCGCCTTACCTGTCAAGCGAGAATATTAACCCATTAATTATGCGTGACCGCAGCTATTCAGAGTTGAGGGGTTATAACTTAAGCGGAACAACTTATATCAACCTGAAACCGGTAGAAGGACTCGTGATAACTTCCCGTTTTGGTTACTTGTTGGGAAGCACCGAGACGTATGGATACTCGAATGATTATTACGCCAATTCAATGGCTTTTCAGTATTATGTAGGGCTAAATGCTTCGACGGGTAACAAAACCAGAACGCAGTGGGAGAATTTTGTCAACTATAAGCATTCTTTCGGAGAACATGATCTTACTGCTATGCTCGGTACCTCTTTTACGAAAATCCGTTCATACAGTGTTTCCGGAACTAAAAACGGAAGTGAGACCAACCTGGGCGTGTTGAGAGATGATCCCCGGTTTTACTACTTTGCTTACGCTACCGGAGAGGCGGTACAAACCGTATCGGGAGGCGAACCAAATGTACAAACCCAGGATGCCTATTTCGGACGTCTTAGCTATGACTATGACGGAAAATACCTGGCACAAGTCTCATTGCGTTCCGATGCATTTGACTCCGCTTACCTTCCTATCGAAAACCGGTGGGGATACTTCCCTGCAGGTTCGCTGGGGTGGGTTATTTCCAGGGAGTCCTTCATGACATCAACTGCGAGGTGGCTGGACCAATTGAAATTACGTTTTAGTTGGGGCCAAAATGGTTCTCTGGCGGGGCTTGGTGATTACGCCTACTTATCATCCATATCAAGTATTACATCAGATATAACCGGTAATACGTTACCTTATCCTTTTTCGTCGGAGTTGGTTTATAGTACAGGGTATAAACCTTCAACAACCGGGAACGATGAATTAAAATGGGAAACACAACAGCAAACCGACATAGGTCTCGACGCAAGGCTGTTGAAAAGTCGGTTCAACCTGACCTTAGATTATTTCTATAAAAAGACAAAAGACCTGATTGTAACAGGTATCACTCCTTCAACCATTGTTGGGAATACAGCCTCGCCAATTAATGCCGGAGATATTGAGAACAAAGGAGTAGAACTCGAATTAGGGTGGCAGGACAATATCAAAGGTTTTCATTATTCGATTCGTGGCAATATCTCCACCATCAAAAATAAGGTGACTTATATTCACCAATCTCTGGATTATATAGCGGGAGCTTCGTTCCATACGACTGACGGTATTACCCGTTTTGAAGTTGGTAAACCGGCTTGGTATTTCAGTGGATACGAGTACAAAGGAGTGGATTCTGCAACGGGAGACCCGCTTTTTGTTGACCAAAATGATGACGGGCTTATCAACGACGCGGATAAAGTTATGATTGGCAAGGGGCTTCCTGACTTTACCTATGGTATTACGTTGAGTGCCGAATGGAAAGGGGTGGATTTAGTTTTATTCGGACAGGGCTCGCAAGGCAATGATGTTTATAGTTGTCTTAACCGAACCGATTATGCCGTTAATAAGTTGACTTATTTTACTGAAGATCGTTGGAAATCTGATCATACAAATGGTACAGAACCTCGTGCCGGGGCTAACGATCTGGATAAGTATTATACTTCTTCAGCTTCTGTATTTGATGGTTCTTATTTTAAGATCAAGGAGATACAGTTGGGATACACCTTCCCTAAGAAAATAACTCAAAAAGTTAAGCTAAATAATTTACGCGTATATACTTCGCTGGAGGATTTCTTCACTTTTACTAACTATATCGGTTTTGATCCTGAGGTTACCGGTGTTGGTAATGCACTAGGTGTAGATAAAGGCAGTTATCCTACTTCCCGAAAAGTAATTTTCGGTGTTAATGTCATTTTTTAATCAATCAAACTAAAACCTCCTGTATAATTATGAAAAAGTTAATCAATTATATAATAATAGCATTGCTGCTTTCTACAGTTGTTTCCTGCGAAGATCAGCTGGATATAGAGCAGAAAGGAGCAGTAAGCTTTGAAGAGTTTTATAACTCAGATGAGAGTGCGAAAGAAGCGGTAACTTCCATTTACCTCGAGCTACGTTTGATGCAGTATAACTATAAATTTCTGAAGAATATCTGTTCCGATGATATGTGGGCTGGTGGGGCTGATCGTGGCGATAATCCGGATTTGGAGAAAATGAATGAATATACATTTAGCGCCGAACACTCCTTCTTATCGGGATGTTTTCAATCGTACTACAGTATTATTTACGATGCTAATATTGTATTGACATACACCAAACCTGAGTCGGACATCAAAAAACAAATGATAGCTGAAGCAAAGGTGTTTCGTGCCTGGGCTTACATTGACCTGATCAGCATGTGGGGAACTCCTCCTTTGGTTGATCATCCATTGCAACCATCAGAATACCAAATGTCAAATGGTGATCCGGTAGAGCTGTGGGCATTTGTTGAAAGCAATTTGAATGAAGCGATCGAATCGGGGAGTCTGACTGAGAAAAGCAATGTTGACGATAAGTCGAATTATCGGGTAACCAAACAATTTGCACAAGCGCTTCTTGGAAAAGCCTATCTGTTTCAGGGAAAATATGCTGAGTCGTCGTCAGCCTTTGAAAAAGTCATTGGTTCCGGATTATATGCTTTATACCAGGGTGATTACGACAAGATCTTTTCTTTTGATAACAAGAACAATTGCGAGTCTCTGTTTGAATTGAATCGTGTGTCAGATGAAAATAGTGTGATGAATAACTTCGATTTCTATCACTTAATGATAGGGTGGCGTACCGACCGTTTTACAGAGACTCCGGTTACGTTGTTGGGCATGGCCTCTCTTGGATGGGGCTTTTGCGTTCCGCAAAAAGGATTGTACAATGCATTTGTTCAGGAGGAAGGTGCCGATGGTTATCGTTTGAACTTCACGCTGAAAACCTATCAGCAGATACAGGATATGGGTGTGTCGATGGATGGCGGTACGTCCATGATCAGCGACGGTCTTTTCAACTGGAAAAACAGGGTGACCAGTGAAGAAGTTCCTGCAACCAGTGGTGGATTTGCCTGGGATGCCAATTTTAGGATCATGCGTTACGCCGAAGTATTGTTATTGGCAGCAGAAGCCAATTTGCAGTCAGGAAACCAATCCAAAGCAGATGAATACCTTAACATGATACGTACGCGTGCCCATCTGACAAGTGAAACGGCAACCATGGATAATATCAAGAAGGAGAAACGACTGGAACTCTGCTTCGAAGATGTCCGCTACCAGGATTTGATTCGATGGGGAGATGCTCCGACGGTTTTGGCCAACCAGGGTGAAACTTATCCCAACATGAGTGCCAACGGGGTTGTGACATATAAATCAACCGGTAATACTGCCGGGAAATACGGATTTCAGGATCGGAATAATCTATTCCCGTTCCCATCAACCGAAATTCAGTTGAACAGCAATATTGTACAAAATCCCGGTTGGTAATACCGGTAAGTTATTTGGGTATGATCATGAACCTGACTAGATTTTATTGAACTGTTAAAACAAAAGAAAATGAATATAAAAACAGCATTAAGGTTATTTGGCTATCTCATGTTTGCGTCGTTGGTAATGACGTCATGTGAGAAAGAGGCAATTGATCCGCTTTCCGGTATATACACCCCGGCGACTTCATATAATTTGACAACACTCAGCTCACAGAGCAAGGCGAAAACCTCTGACGGTCAGTACAATATTTTTTCCATTAACGTGACCGATGATTCAGGAAATGACTTGAATATGAAGTTTATTGCCAGTGATTACTTTTTGCCGGCATCCGACTTCACGCCCAGTGAGACGAATGTAAAAAATACGTATCTCATTGGTACCGACGGTTCGACCTTTGACGGAACACAAATATCAAACGGAACATTAAGTGTTGCATTTGAGGATAGTGTGTACACGATGTCGGGCATACTCTATTTAGCTGATGAATCTGTCATTAAAGTAAGTTCACAGTTTACCATTGTATATGAGCAGCCACAGTTTGCATACACTAATACCATAACTGTTCCGGCTACATACGGCATGGCAGGAACCGCTATCGATGGATCGCAGCTCAATCAACTTACTGTGACCAATGGTACAGATACCCTAGCCGTTTTTGAGTTGATTACAGCGGAAGGTGCAACCTCACTGTCCGGCGATTACAATGTTTTGGATGGCTCGGGTAGTACGATGGCGATTGGAGATGCCAATTCAGGTTACTATGTTGATATGAGTTGGTTCGGAGGAGAAGGCGTTACCACCGGAGGATGCTATTACATTTCCAACAGCGAAGCGCAGTATATCCGCGCAGGTAGTGTAATTCATGTGGACGATAGCAACGGAACGCTGACCATTTCCGGTAGTAATCTTTATATACAGGATATCTCGACAGGCTCAAGCTTCGGCAACAAGACAGAAATGGGTAATTTTAGCTATACTGACGTTTCATTGAAAGGCCTTACGGTGACGAACGTTTTTTCAGCCTCGGCAATGGATTTAAGCGCTTATGGCGGAACAGGCTACGATATTACCCTGAAAATTTCTACTGACGGCGTAACCGCAGTATCGGACGGAGCAGGTGGTTTTACATTCTCAGGCAATGGAAATTACATTTCGCTCGATTTCCTGAGAGACGATGCCACACTTGCAGCAGGTACCTATAACATTGTTGCTAATGAGTCAGCAAGCACAGGAGACTGTGTAGCCGGATATCCCGCTTTGTATGGTGATGGACTCTGGGGATCAGTTTTGGGTACAGTAACCGATGGTACCGCTTCAGATATGGCAATAACGGGGGGAACCGTTGAAGTATCTGAAACCGACGGCATCTATTCGATTACAGTTAACGCTACTATTGGCTCTGGCAGAGTGAAGGCTACTTATTCAGGAGCGATAACAATCCAATAAGTTTAACCTGTTCATGTTTCTTAGTAAACACTATATAAACCTTTACAGGATTTTATACAAACAATAAAAACTTAAAGTGAATGAAAAAATTAAGTCTTCTAACAATTGGAATATTGTTGTGTTTGACGTCTTTTGCACAGCAAGCGCTATGGGGAGGAACACCGATTGTTTCGCCGGAAGTGCACGACGATTACACTGTGACATTTCGTTTCAAGGCACCTAATGCCGATACGGTTCAGATTACAGGCGATTTCTTGCCGACAGAAAAAATCAAAACACCGATGGGCTTATTCGATGGTCCCGGTAAGGCATATCTAAAAAAGGATGCCAATGGAATATGGACCTATACATCAGAATCTCTAAAGCCTGAATTGTATGGCTATTCATTTATTGTCGATGGTTTGAAATCCACCGATCCCAACAATGCATTTCTAATCCGTGACGTTGCAACCGTGACTAATATTTTCCTGGTGGGTGGCGGACCCGGAGGCCTGTATAAGGTAAATGATGTGCCTCACGGGACGGTTGCCCGCCGGTGGTACGATTCACCCGGATTAAATATGAAACGGCGCCTGACTATTTATACTCCTCCGGGTTACGAAAGCAGTACCCAAGAATATCCGGTACTTTACCTGCTGCATGGTGCCGGGGGCGATGAAGAAGCATGGATGGCTTTAGGCCGGTTATCGCAGATCATGGATAACCTGATTGCTGAAGGCAAAGCCAAACCCATGATTGTTGTCATGCCCAACGGTAATGTAACCCAGGAAGCAGCTCCCGGTGAAGGAATCCGTGGATTTTACAAACCTCAGTTTATGGAACCGAAAACCATGAGCGGAAGCTACATTGGTACTTTTATGGACATTATCAATTTTGTAGAAAAGAACTACAAGGTTAAAGCTAACAAGGAGAACCGTGCAATTGCCGGCCTTTCGATGGGAGGTTTTCACTCGTTGCATATTTCGAGGTATTTTCCTAATACCTTCGATTATGTAGGTCTGTTCTCGCCTGCAATTATGCCAAACGCGAATGTTCAGTCAAAAGTATTCGATAATTTCGATAGCACACTAAAAGCACAGATGGACAATGGTTATAAACTATATTGGATTGGCATTGGCAAATCCGATTTCCTTTACAAGGCTGTGGCCGACTACCGTGCGGAGTTGGACAAAATGGGTATGAAATATACGTATGTTGAAACGGACGGCGGACATATCTGGAAAAACTGGAGAATTTACATCTCCGATTTTGCCCCGTTGTTGTTTAAATAAACAAATTGGATTCGTTATAGGGTTGTTGGAGAGATTTTGTATCTCTTCAATGACTTGATAATAAATAGTAACCGCATGGTTTCTGTTTTCCAAATTCTGTGAATACTTGTAAGTCGAACGTGGATATTTTCGCCTGCTTTCCGATGATAATAGGCCGACTCAATTACTTAACCTTTTTAGAAGACTTTTGGCTTCTGTATTGTCTCAGCTATTTTCCTTTAGAGTCATACATTGATTCGTCAGTGATTGTAAGATGCGTTTGATAGAGCATTCGTCAACAGAATATTGGATTAAAGTGAAATCAGAGTTTGGAAGGAGCACTTTATAACCCTGACAGTTTCTCGAAACCTGTCAGGGTTTTTTACATATAAATACCGGAAGTGTTTGCCATGAATATTTTGTTAATTTAGTGTAGGTGAACTTTTCGGAAACCAAACATACTATCATGCTCAATACATCTCAATATGGGGGCATCGCAGCAGCAGAATGTGTAATTCATACCTCAATCATACTTTTTTCCTACCACAGTCGTACCCTGATAATAAGCGACCTGGAATAATTTTGCTCAGGAAGTATTTGATGAACCATTAAATCTTATCGTTATGAAAAACAGAGCAATTTTATTAATCGTTGGCTTAATCATCAGTAGCAGTTTGGCTTTTGGTCAGGTGTCAAAAGATACCGTACGGAGGGATTCCGTTTATCCTTTTCGGGGGTATTTTTCGACAGAACAAAGTTGGCAGATAACTAAGGAAGCCTACAGAAAACAATTAGAAGCGGAGGGATTGTCTGCTGATAAAGTCAACCAAAAGATCCAGAAGTTTGAGGAAATGAAATCCGCATTAATTGAAAAAATTAAGAAGCAGCAGAAATTAGCGGAGAAACAAAGACAACTGGCCGAAATTCAACGACAAAAGGCTGAAGAGCAGCGGAAAGAGGCGGTGGCCCAGAGGCAGGAAGCCGAAAAACAAAGGCAGATGTCTGCCAGACAACGGGAGCAAGCCCGCGTTGAACGGGAAAAAGCGTCTGAACAGCGAAAATTAGCTGAAATTCAGAGACAGAAGGCCGGCGAGCAACGAAAGGAAGCGGCAGCTCAAAGGCTGAAAGCGGAGGCGCAGCGAAAAATGGCAGAGGAATGGAGGAAGAATGTGAAAAGTTTGTTGGATGAAAACGTCACGTTGTCGGGCAAAGACTCGAAGGCTAAATCGGTCAAACTAGAAGTTGCCCAAAGAAATCCCTTGTTTTTTAATGTTGATGGCGAGATAAACTCGGGCAATGTTTTAATTGAGATTTTCAATCCCAAAGGACAGAAGGAGGGAGAGCTTTCCCTGGAGCATCATAGAGAATCAGGTTCCAAAACCAACTCCGGGCTTTCGGACAATACTTCGGGTTCTCTGAATAAAATAATTAATTCTCCGGAAACCGGAGATTGGGTTGTAACAATTACACCTGAAAAATCAACTGGTCATATTCATATATCCATTGCGCAGTATATAAAACCGGCTATTGATGAGTAAAATGTTTACAACGATTATAATCAGCCTGTTCCTCAGTGTCACCATTAGTCCTATTGTTTTTGCTGACACGTCAGGTTATATCAGGGGAACAGTATTACTTGATGATAGTTGGACGCGGAACATTTACCTGTCGCGGATTGAGACTTTTGAGAAAGAATATGCTGTATCGGATCATATGATTGTTGGCCGTTCGCCAATCGATAGTACGGGCAGATTTACCATTAAACTGGATAATTTGCCTGCCGGATGGTGCCTTCTTCGTTTGCATGTGGTTAAAAAAGGAGATCCTCCGGCATCGCTTATGATTGGTGGTTTAGATGAGAATTACTGCTTCATTGTTGCTAACCGTCATTCCAAAATAGAAATTCGTAATACGTTGGGTAAACCCGTATTCCAAAATTTATCCATCTCCGGTGCTCCCTATCTGAAAACGATGGAATACATCACCAATCTGTCGGACTATCCCAATTCTATCGACTATGAACATTCATTGATTGAGAAGGAGTTTGTTGAAGAGGTGGTTTCGGAAAAACTGAAATTAATTGCAGATACCTGTGAAAATCCAGTGATATCTCTTTATTCATTGTATCAGACCGATTTTCTTTCTGACTATGCGAAAGATCCCATTTTTTATAAAAAATATTTGTCTAAATGGAGCAATAACAATAGCACCTATTTTAAATCGTTCAGACGACAATTCCCTCTTTCAGAAAGATCTGTGTGGCCATATATTTTGATACTCTTATTCATCGGTGCCTTTATTTCTGTAATGATATTTGTTAGGAACGGAAAGAGAAGAAGAATCAGAAGCTTAAGCGTGCAGGAACGAAGAATTTTTGAATTGCTGCAACAAGGAGCGACGAATCAGGAAATTTCTGATGAGTGTAACATCGAACTTAGTACCGTAAAATCGCATGTAAGCAATATTTTCTCAAAACTGAATATCAAATCGCGGAAGGAAGCCATGAATCTGAAGGTTAAATGAAAGAATGACGGGATTAATGCACCTCCAACCTTTAACGCTGACAGGTCTCATGACGCTGTCAGATTCTTGCAAGTTTACATTGTAGTATATTATTTCATCACGTAAAACCAAAGCGAACAAAGGATACCGGTTGTCAGCAGGATGCCAAAATGGAGGCTCATTCTTCTTTTCACAGCTTTACTACTCAGCGAAAGGGCGTAAATCATTTTCAGGAGATTGTTGCTGTTGGTGGCATTCAGAATGGCCAGCGCTACCACAAATACATCGAGGGTGCTCTTTTGCTGCAGCAGGTTCATCAGGAACGGATCGATATCGGTGACCCCCACCACAAAGGCGAGGCTGGTGACGCCCGCATTGCCGTATGCTTGCGAAACATAGTGGGTAATCAGTCCGAACAACACGAACAACAGACCAAATACCAGGGCGGTCCGGAATTCGAGCGGATTCCGGTGGGTGCTTTCTACCTGTTTGCCGGTGAGCTCCTGTTTTTTGGCTTTCATCAGGGCTGTCCGCGACAGTACCATCGAAACCACAAACAACAGGAGAAAGGGAACAATCAGTCGCATTGCCACAGCTGTGTTGAACAGAAACGCCAACAAGAGAATGCGCAGGTACATCATGCCGTTGGCCATCATGATGGCCGAGACGGCTTCAGCACCTAAACTTTCGCTCTTCTCTTTCCGGGCCAGAATCACCGTGGTAGCGGTGGAACTGTAGAGTCCGCCCAAAATCCCGGTAACGGTAAGGCTGGAATGGGGAAAAACCAACTTCTTCAGCAGGTAACTGGCATACGAAATACCAGAGACGACCACAATGGCCAGCCAGACATGATACGGCGAAACGGGAATGGAATCGGATATGTTTTCGTGCGGGAGCAACGGAAGAATGATTCCCGCGAAAGCGATAAACTTAGCCAGCGTGATAAATTCGTCCTGCGACACTTTTTGCATGATGGTGACAAACTCATCCTTCATTTCGGTAATCACTAAAATGGCTACCACAAACGACAGCGTCAGCCAGATGGGCTGCGTCATGACGAGCAACGGAATGGAGTAGGTGAGCAGTGCCAGGATAGTGCTGGTCAGCCCGTATTTCTGCTGCGTCTTGATTTTTTGGTAATAGTGAATGCCGAGAAGCAATCCGAGAATGACAAAGCCGGTGAGAAAGGGAATGAACGACTTTTCGTTGATAACGATGAGCAGGTAACCGAGTAACCCGATGAAGGTAAAGGTCCGGTCGGTACCAAACAGTTCGGCGTTCTCTTTGGAGGAGTGGTGACGACGTTGCTCCAGTCCAATCAGTAGCGAGAAAACGAGCACCAGCAGGAAGTGGACAATTTCATCGGGGATGTTGGGAATAAAGTTCATCAGTTGTTTACATTATCCGTTTAGCATGAATAAAGATAGAATTTCGCATGCATTTGGCATAATTATTTTTTAGGTATCAAACAATCAGGCTTCCTGGAAATTCAGTGTTTCTTCAATGTTTTGTCCAGGAATGCTACCATATATTTTACGGTTTGGTCGAACCAGGGATGTACCTGCCAGAATGAATGTACACTGTTGGGGATGGTATGTACTTTGGTGTAAATATGGTACCTGTTTAAGACCGTGATGACACTGTCGCGACCGGCATGAAAACGGGGTTGCGCACTATTGATGAATAACATCGGGGGCGTATCCTTTCTGGCATAAGTCATGGGAGAAGCTTCCATCCATTTGGCCGGGGCCTCTTTTAGGGTGGCCCCAAACCACCAAGCTCCTGCTGAGCGTTTCCCGGGAACTTTATCCTTTGCACTTTCGGTCGGTGTCGTGAAATCAAGTATCCCATCCATATCGATAATGGCCTGTACCCTGGAAGAAACGTGATTATTACCTTCGTCTCCTTCAAATTTTTTCATTTCACCAGTCATACCGACCAATGCAGCCAGTTGGCCTCCTGCCGAACTTCCTGAAATGGCGATTTTGTTCGCATCAATACCATACTTTTGGGCATTGGCCCGCAAATAACGGATGGCCGCTTTGATGTCGTATACAGCAGCCGGATACAATGCTTCGGGAGATAACCGGTACTCGATTGCTGCGGTGACATAACCTTTGGCAGCGATTTGCTGAGCCATGGGGACCTGGGCTGCTTTACTTCCAGATCGCCAGCCACCGCCAAAGACTAAAATCAATGCGGGGTACTTTCCCGCTTTTTTCGGTCGAAACAAATCCAGATGCAAATCACGCTTGCCATACGGCGTGTTAAGTAATGTGGCGTAAACAATATTGTATTCGGCTTTTACTCCTTTGGGCAAAAGAGGTTTCACCGGCGTGACATTGGGATAATGCTTTTTTATTTTCACCCAGGCCGAATAAGGGGTGTACGATGTGTCACGCGGAATCGGCTTTAAAGCGTTGGTTTGTGCAGAGACGATTTCTGTTGCAAACAAAAGCAGTAGCAAAAGAAGGATGGTGTGTTTCATGGAATTGAGTTTGTAAGGAACAAATGTTGATAAACAAAGCCATTTTGACAAGCTCCGTTCCATTTTAATTGTTGTAGCTGGAAGGATGTTATTCCAGAAAAATGATGACATCCTTTTGTTAATCAGGTGCTAATATTGTAAGGGCTACAGAGGCATTCAAAAAAAGGGCCACCGCTGCAGCTGCAGGATGGCCCCGGGTAAAAACCCAACTGTATGAATGATTTGTTTGTTTTTATCGTTCCTTATCAGGAAAGATTAATATCCGTCGTTTTGTGAACTCTGTGGGTTAACAGAAATCTCCTGTTCCGGAATGGGCAACAGAACATTTTTGTCCTTGAAGCCGGCACCCGAAATACTCATGTAATCTTCTTTTCCGTTGGTAAAGGTTCCTTCCGGAATCATCTTACCCTGGTCGCCCAATACGGTTTTAGCATCACCCCAGCGAACCAGGTCCTGGAAGCGTACTCCTTCGAACGAAAGTTCCAGACGACGTTCATTCTTGATGTCAGCGAAAAGCTGGTCGCCTGATGAAGTGAGCGCAGGCAGATTAACCCTTGCCCGTACCTGGTTAATCAACGGAAGTGCTTTGGCATCATCGCCGGCACGATTGTATGCTTCGGCTGCCATCAGCAATACATCGGCATAACGCATCAACCGGATGTTGGTGGCGTAGTTCAGCTCTTTTACACTGGTTGCGTTGGTATTCGATTCATCGGCCCAGGAGCCGTACTTTAAGCGGATGTAACCTTCACAACCCCACGGATAGGAGTTGTTCTGGTCGGGGTTCCGCAGTTTTCCGCCTTTCGCGATTAACTGTTTTTCGCTTATCATGGCTGCATTCCGGCGTACGGTATCGTTCGCAGCGGTATACGCATTCCAAAGTGATTTCTGCGGATAAGCAAATCCCCATCCGGCTACCAGTCCGGTTGAACCACCGTCGAACCAACCATCACCACGCGGACCGCAAAGCTGCCAGTGGATGTTGCTTTCGGTGTTGCGGCCGTTATTACCCCACTGGAAGTTACCCCAGTCGTAGTTCTTCTCTGCTGAGTAGGAAATCTCGAACAATGACTCCTTTCCAAATTCCTGTCCTTTGCGGAGAACTTGCGAATAATCGGAAATCAATCCGTACTCACCTGAATCGATTACTTTTTGGAATTCAGCAGCTGCATCAGCATACTTTTTCTCATAAAGCAGCGATTTACCTAGCATAGCCTGAGCCATACCTTTCGAAACGCGTACTTTATCAGCGGCTGATTGCTGGCTTTTCAGCGGTAGATCCGGGATAGCCTCGTTGAGGTCTTTTTCAATCTGCGCCCAGATATCGGCTACTGCAGCACGTGGCTGGTTGTATTGATCTGGCGATGCTGCCGGTTCGGTTACCAACGGCACTTTACCCCACAAAGTTACCAGGTCGAAATAAAGCATGGCTCGTAGCGATTTAGCTTCGGCGATGGCCTGCTTTTTCGCGGGCGATTCGGGCTTGATGTTCGCAATCACCAGGTTGGCGCGGTAGATGCCCCAGTACGACATCTGGAACAACCAGGTAATAACCGGGTTGCTTGAGCTGTAACGAAACTCGTTGATTTCCTCATAGGGAGGCTGGTCACCGCGGTGTCCGCCACCGGTATAGATTTCATCAGACAACAGGGTCTTCAGCATCCACATACTGTCCCAGTCGTAGGCGTACATCGATTGAAGAATGTCGTAAACCCCCAGCACGGCGCCTTTCGCGTCGGCATCGGTTTTATAGAAGTTATCCACAGGGATAGATCCTTCGGGTGTGGTATCGAGAAATGATTGAGAACAGCCCGACAGGAAGAAAATGGCGGATAGTAGCGCCACCTTGAATTTATATTTTTTGATCTGCATGTTCATTGCGTTTTAGTTGATTAGAATGAAATGGATGTTCCGAACATCACTTTACGAGCGGTTGGATACGTTCCCCGGTCGATACCAATGTTGTTGTTATTGTTGTTGTTGGTACCAGCTTCCGGGTCCATCCCGATGTAATTGGTGAATGTGAAGAAATCATCGAGTGATATGTAGAACCGGGCAGATTTCATATGTAAGTTATTCATCAGTGATTTGGGAAGGTTGTATCCCAACTGAATCTGTTTGATTCGCATGAAAGCTCCGTTGAATACCAGGAGGTCACTGTTCCATGCTTTTGGATTCGTTCCTGCACGCGGCTCGGTTGCCGTGGTGTTGTCGGCTGTCCAGCGGTTCTTGAAGAAATATTCCGGACGGTTAATGGTCGGACGGTCGTTACGAATCCAGCCCATCATTACATCGTTACCGGAAGTTCCCTGGAAGTTCACATTGAAATCGAAGTTTTTGTATGATGCATCCAGACTTCCACCGTAGTAGAGGTTTGGAATAGCGCTTCCAATGTACTGTTTGTCGGCTTCCGTTACATTATTAGTCGGCTGACCACTTTTGTCGAGGAAGATGGGATCTCCGGTTTTCGGGTCGATACCTTTAGTTTTGTAACCATAGAAGAACCAGAGCGGCTCGCCTTTTTGAACCGCTGTGGCAGTCCATCCCGGACCCACCTGGGCACCGTAGAGACGGTCGAGTGTCGGGTTGAGGTAGGTTACTTCGTTCTTCAGTGTCGACATGTTCAGGTGAATACCGTAGTTGAAATCATGGATTTTATTGCGGTATCCCAATTCGAATTCAAAACCTTTATTCGTTACGTCGCCGGCGTTGATGGGCGATGCTGCGTTTCCGGCTTCCAGTGCAGGCGTATTCTGCGTGATGAGGTCGGTGGTTTTCTTGTTGTAGTAGTCCATGGTGAAAGTCAACCGATCGCGGAAAGCACGAAGGTCAAGACCCACATCCGTCTGAACACTGGTCTCCCAGCGGAGGTTCGGGTTTTCGAGCTGTGACGGTTCGAATATTGTTCCGAATGAACCATCGGCCATTGGGTAGGTCAGAGCGTATCCGTTACTCGTCGATGAGATGAGTGAAGCATAGCTGTAGTTCCCCAGGTTGGAGAGGCTACCGTTCTGGCCCCAGCTGGCACGAAGCTTAGCATTGGTGATGAATGATTTCGGGAAGAAATCTTCGTTCGAGATAACCCATCCACCGGAAACGGCAGGGAAGATTCCCCAACGGCCGCTTTTGGGCAGTTGTGACAGGCCGGCACCATCGCGACGCAGACTACCTTCGAGCAGGTATTTGTCTTTGTAGTTGTATGACAAACGGCTGAAGTAACTCTCTTTGCGGTTGTCGTCTATGCGGCCATTGACCTGGTCGTTTTTCTGCGACGAAATGAAGTCGAGTTGTGCATACGCCGGGTTTTCCATAATCATCGGACCACCCTGTGCATTGGTAATGCGGTGTGTGGCTTTCTCGGCTGATATACCCAGCAGTAACGTCAGGTCATGCTCGCCGAACTTGTGGTTATATGAAGCAAAGTTTTCGAACATCCAGTCTTTCCAAAGATCATTGTTATCAATCACCTTGGTTGCGCTGTTATTCCGCTCTGCGGTATAGTAATAGGTCGGATTCCAGGTGTGATAATTCTGGTAGGTAAGGTTCAGGTTGAACCGTGAGGTGATGGTCAATCCCTTTAGCGGCGTCAGCACGGCATACACATTTCCCTGCAGTTGATCCTGTTGTGTACTGCCTTTGGTGATGGCCTGCGTAACGAATGGATTGACGATTTCTCCGAAGACGTATTTGGAAATGCCATAGTAATTTCCGTCCGGCGCTTTCAGAATCGGATTTCCGTTGTTAATGAAAGTCTGAACATGTGCGGGTACATCGCCGGTATATTCTACAGGAGTCGCCGGGTCAATCATCAGGGCGCTACCAATGACACCTCCAAATTCACCACCTGATTCGTTGATGGCGGCACGTTGGCTGTTGGAGTAGGCGAATGTATTTCCGACTTTCATCCAGGGCAGAATCTGATGATCGGAGTTCAATCGAACAGTGTAGCGTTTGTATTTGTCCTGCGGACCTACCACAATACCATCCTGATTGAGGTATGACATCGACAGCATGTAGGTGGAACCATCTTTACCTCCGGAGAAGGAGATGTGATGTTTCTGCATGGGAGCTGTTTCGAAAATGGCACCCAGCCAGTCGGTGTTGTAGGTCTGGTCGACATTTGAAATTAATCCCGCTTCGTTCATGAAGGTGCTGTACTGCGAGGTATTCATCAGTTTAGGGGTGTGTCCTACGCTCTGCAATCCATATTGGAAATCGTAAGTAATGGTGGGTTTCCCTGATTTACCTTTTTTCGTGGTGATGATGACAACACCGTTACCACCCTCGGCTCCGTAAATGGCTGTGGATGCGGCATCTTTCAATACCTCCATGGAACTGATATCATCCGGATCGAGGTTAGAAATATCGGTGGTTTTGATACCATCGACAATGTAGATCGGATTGGAGTTGTTGTTCGATGAATATCCGCGAATCCTCACTTTGATAGGGGCTCCCGGAGCTCCGGATGCGTTAATAACCTGCACACCGGAAGTTTTTCCCTGAAGTGCCTGCTGTGCCTGCGAAACCGAAGTGTTGCCGATGTCAGACGAATTAACGCTGGCAATGGCGCCGGTTACAACGCTTTTCTTTTGTACACCGTATCCTACAGCGACAACCTCGCCCAGACCGATGGTTTCTTCCTCCATCTTCACATTGATGGCGCTTTGACCCGTGTAGGCAATCTCTTTATTCTTCATTCCTACAAAGGAGTAAAGCAGGGTCGTATTGGCCGGAACATCAGCCAGGTGATAAACGCCGTTGGCATCGGTGATGGTTCCGTGTGTGGTTCCTTTAATCACAACGGTTACACCCGGAAGCGGGCCTCCACTGCCGTCGGTTACCTTTCCGGTTACGGTATGCCCCTGCGGCTGTGCTTTGCCAGTGGCATCTCCCGAAGCGCGGGAAAGTACGATGTGATCATCGTTGATGCTGTAGCTAACCGGTGTGCCTGCGAATAAGGCGTCGAGCACATCCTGCAGGCTGGTTTCCTGTTCATCCAGACTAACTCTGCGGTTGACATCAATCAATTCGCTGCTGTAGATAAAGGAATAACCGGTTTGCTTCTCGATGTTTTTCAGGACATTCCTGACGGTCATGTTGTTTACGCTCAGCGATAAGCTGGCGTTTTGCGCGGTTGTTTTGTTCGCAAATGAGCTGAATGTGGCCAGTAAGACCATGAGTAGCGTCACTCTCATCTTGACAAAGATTTTAGCTCCCCACATTTCCTTTATGGAAGGAGGTGCTTGTTTAAAGACTTTTTTCATAGATTTGAAACACTTTTGATTAAACTATATTTACGGATATGGTTTTTCGGCCGGTGAGGTTCTGCCCAATCTCACCGGCCTTTTTCATTTACAGTTTTGCATAGATTTTAATTTGTTTTCGTGAATATGTTTGATCTGCCCGCTGTTTTTCCGCCGTAACCTCATAGCGAATGGGCAGGGCTTTTTTCAACAGGTTCAGAGTTTGCATCAATTGTTCCTTTTGGAATGTGGCCGTAATCGGCATATCTTTCAGGATTGCGTCTGCCAGGATGATATCGACATTGTACCACCGGCTTAGCTTCTTAATGGCGATTTCTAGTTTTTCGTCCACAAAAATCAGTTTTCCCTCGCGCCATGCAGCATATTGCATCGGGTTAACCTGATTGATGGTAAAGGTTTTATTTTCGAGGTTCAGGCGAGCCTGTTGGCCCGGCATAATATCTACTTTCTTGTTAATGTGTTCCGAAGTGAGGGAAATATGCCCCCGGGTTAACGTTGCTTCAAAGTATTTGTCTTGTGAGTAGGCATTCAGGTTGAACTCGGTTCCGGTGACGGTGGTGGTCATGAGCGGATTCTCGACAATGAACGGCCGTTTGGAGTTGTGTGTTACTTTAAAATAGGCTTCTCCGTCGACAAAAACCCGGCGTTCTTTTCGGGCAAATTTTTCCGGATAACGCAGCCGGGTCCCGTCGTTAAGCCAAACCTGTGTGCCATCGGCCAGCTCCACTTTGGTAATGCAGCCGGGTTTGGTGAATATTTCCCGGTAGGTGAGTTCCTGGGTACGTGTAGACTGGTAGTGACGAACGGACCACCATCCGGTTAAAACCAGTAGCGGAACAACAAGTATTGCCGCCACCTTTCGGAATCCGTCGATAAAGCGCTTGGTACGTGATGTTGACCGGTTAATCTTTTCCGGGCTGTCTTCATCAAGCAACTCTATGCGGCGGTGAATGGAATGCAGCATGGAATCGAAATCGGGAGCCGGCCCTTTTATGGCTAGCCGGTTCTCCTCCCAAATTTCGGCCAGGTAGCTACGCACCAACATCTCGTTCTCCGGAAGGGCCATCCATGTGACTACTTCCCGGGCGGCGTGCTTGTCCAGTTTTCCACTTAAATATTGTAAGAGCAAGTTTTTATTCATCAACAGCAAATCGTTTTACACAGATAATACGTGGGGAACCCTCTCAACCCCTATTGGTGTGTTTTATAACACATTTTTGGAGTGGGGGTGTCCCGTTTTCACTTTCTGAGTAAAGGCTTAGCTGTTATGGTCGTTTGTTTGGCTTTCGGCGGTTTACCGAACAAAAAGGAAGAAAAAGAGCATGCCCAGGATGCCGTATTTCGATAGTTTTTCCCGGAATGTGCGCAAGGCTGCGGTCATCTGGTTTTCCACTGTTTTTACAGAAATATCTAGCTGTTCAGCAATTTCTTTGTTCGATAATCCCTTTTCCCTGCTTAGCAGGAATATCTCTTTTCGTTTTTCCGGTAGTTTCTCCAGAATGTCATGATAAATTTTATCGATACTGAAGAACTCGATTTCCAGTTCGGCATTGTCATCATTTACCGGTAACTCCTGATTGCTATCGGATTGAATGGATGCCAACAGGTTTTGTTTTCTGATTAGAGTAATGACATCCCGGTAGGCAATGGTGAATAGGTATGATTTGAACGAGAATTTTTCTTCGATGGTGTTACGCCTTTCCCAAATCTTGACGAAAACATTCTGCACAATCTCTTCGGCATCCGCCGGATTTTTCAGGATGCTGGTAATAAAAGCATACAATCCTTCGGCATACCTTCCGTAAAGTGTGTCGAATGCTTTGTGATTCCCTTTTTTCAGGCTGGATATTAGTTTCAGGTCTGTGGTTTCGTTCATTGTTTCAGTTAAGGCAACCTATCATTTTTTTGTCAGCTTACCATTCTTTTCCCGTTTCGAATGGTAAAAGTGAGAAAAAAAAATCACATCTTCAATCGGGATCATGAGGAGTAAAGTGCAGGTAAGTCCCTTTCGGGAATACAGAAAATTAAGGTGTAATCCAGTGCTTATGATTTGGTCCGGGCAAATGCTTGCTCGCTCTTCCTGATTTTGCGGTCTTCGCGATATTTTCCTGGCGTAATGTCGGTTTCTTTTTGAAAGGCACGGATGAAGGAGTTTAGCGAACCAAATCCCGACAGGTCACCAATATGATCCAGTGTATAGCCGTCAAATGATTCAGATTCGAGCATCCGGCGTGCTTCTTCGACACGATAATGATTGACGTAGCTGCAGAAATTCATTCCGTAATGCTTATTTATGATGCCTGAAATATATGTTCGGTTACTGTTGAGTATTTTCGAGACCTCCCATATTTTCAGGTCTTTGTTTAAGTAGGCTTTTTGCGAAGTGAAATACGCTTCCAGTTTGACAACCACATCGTTTGATTCATTCTCTGTCGCATCTCCTTCAGGGTACATCTCATCGAGTTTGACAATCTGTTTCACGATCTGGTCCTGGCGGTTGCCCAGGTAACCGATGATAAACAGAAGTACGGAGAAAGTGAACGACGGGATGAGCAGTTTCAGGCTGTTGTCAAGAAAGGTACTTCGCCCCATGACATTGAAAATAAAACCTGCCACCGAGGTGAGCAAAAGAAAAATATACATTAGTTGTGCCCAGTTCAGACTCAGTTCTTCCGGATTGGAATAGTATTGCGCAATATTTTCCTTGTGCTTCCGGATGAGCCGGATATTCAGTCCCAGATAAGCAAAAACCTGGATTCCAAAAACGAGGCGGCTCAGTATGAAAAGCATTTGATAGGCATCAATCCACGGATTGTCGGAAAGATAGAAGTTGTGCGAACCATGCTCCAGCTGATGAAGGTAGGTCAGACGGTTTATTGGCCCCATAAAAATGATGAGCAACAAACTAGTTATGGCAATAATTAGAGCCGGAATATAATGAAGGAAATCGGAGAGTGTTAGTTTTACCTGTACGGTCAATAGTCTGATATAATGGTAGTACAAAGGAAAAACCGATAGACTGGTGAGCGTATATATCCATTCGTACCAGGTAAAAATCCGGAACTCGCGTGTAAAGTAGAAAGCATGTCCCAGGTAAAGCAAAAAAGCCACCGTCATGAATACCCCAAGCATGAACTTGGCGCGGTTCATCCGGTATGTTCCCATAACGAGAACAATGGCCCAAAAAAGGGTCGCGTACAGTGGATTGAGCACAGCCAGGTAACGTATCATAAGGTTGGTACAGTAAAACAATTAATTCTTGAAAGCTACAAAATGCGATCAACTACCAAGGGGGGAGGAAAAATGTACCAATTGAAAATTGGTTTTTACCTTCTGCAAGGTACAAATAATCTTTTTGTCATACTTTCATTCGCATTAAGGTAAATGAATACAGTGTTTTTTTTGGGTGTTTTTTTGGAGTAGATACACCTGTTTCTCTCTCCTGTCGTTTGTGTCTGTCACAGCTGCAGGTGGCAACTTGGTTCACATTACACATTTTGAGTTTTGTGCTTAGGTTACATTTCAGGTGAAAGGCAAATGTTTGTGCCATCTGCACATAAAGGGTGTTCCGGTCGGGGCACCCTTTTTTCATTTTTGGATGCAATGCAATTCGTCACTAAGATGAAATTTAATGGTTTTAGGGCTTAAATAGAGACAGCATATATTCATTTTAGAACTTCAATCCGGTATCCAGCGTTTTCTCTACCGGTTTGGCCAGCATTCGTTTGGGAATGACCTTCAAAGCCTCCTCCAGCAGAAATCCGATGAGGCGGTCGCTCTTCGAAATGCGGGTGGTTGCCAGACTAATTTCACGTACCGGTGGTGTTCTGTCTATTTCTTTGATCATCAATTCTTTTTCCGGGCTCACCGAAAGGGTGGCCAGCTCCGGAATGAAAGTAATTCCGCCACTGTTTTCCACTACGCGGCAAAGCGATTCGATGGAATTCGACAGGTAAACGATGTTCTGGTATTCGCCCGGTTCCTTCGCGTACATGCATACCGAATCGACCTGGTTCTGGAAGCAGTTTCCCTCCTGTAGATACCACATCTCCTTTAAATCAACCTTGTCCAGATCGATACTTTCGGAGGCGTACAGTTCGTGTTGTTCCGACACATACAGATAGAATCTTTCATAGAAGAGTGGGCGGAAGACCATTCCCGCTGCCGAAACCGGAGTCGAAATGAAGCCGGCATCCAGCTGTCCGTTTTTGAGTTGGCCGATTATCTCCTCGGTCTTTAATTCCTTGACGGTTAACCGGATGTTAGGGTAGACTTGTGCGAATTGGTCCATGAACATAGCGAACCAGTATGGTGCCAATGTTGAGATGACACCCACCCGCAATTCTCCTTCAGGCTTTTTCTCCAGCTCGAAAGGCAAATCCTTCAGATTATCGGCCAATTGCAGGAGTTCACGGGCCTTTTCAGCAAACAGTTCCCCTTCGGCCGTTAGTGCTACCCGGTTGGGAGAGCGCTTGAACAGCTTCATCCCCAGCTCTTCTTCCAGCTTGCTGACTTGCAGGCTCAGTGCCGGTTGGGAAATGTGAAGCCGTTTGGCTGCTAGAGAGAATGAATCATGCTGGCTCAATTCGAGTACATACGACAATTGTAATAAGGTCATGGTATAATCTTTTGCTTATGTATCTATAAATATTTATAAAAATAGAAAATATCATCTTTGTAGTAACAAAACAGAATAACAAACAATTTAAATATCGAATCATGGAAACAAAAAGAACAAACAACAACAGTGTAGTGAATCAACTGAACAATGTATTGGCCGACTTACAGGTCGTTTATCAAAATATGCGGGCGATGCATTGGCTGGTGAAAGGCCCCGATTTTTATCAGTTACACAAGATGTACGAAGGTTTTTATACCGAACTGTCCGATGTGGTAGATGATGTGGCTGAGCGGATTCTGACACTGGGTGGTGTGCCGTACCATCAGTTCAGCGAATACCTCGACCAGACCAGCGTAGAGCCGGTAGCTGAAGTTCCTCGCGGCAAGGAAACGTTGAAAATCACCGTGGAGAATTTTGAGCACCTGCTGGGCGAGTATCGTGAGGTACTGGAAGCTGCGTCGAATAATGGTGACGAGGGAACGGTGGCGCTGATCAGTGAATTAATTGCCTCTACGGAGAAAAAGCTGTGGATGCTGAATACTACATTATCCTAAAGTCAGAACGTTCGAATAAAAAGCAAACTATCGGAAAAGCATGGGAAGTAGTATCGATGACCCGGAATGAAAAGCGTGGTGAAGAAATAAGTTCTGTTCCCATATTCTGATAGTATTAACCCTGAGGGTATCTGCATTGGCAGGTACCCTTTTTTTATGTTGTATCAGAATTTTCTACGGTTTCGGAGGAAAGCTTTCCAACGTGTGATACGTGATAAAGCGTGTTTCGCCGCTTTGCCCATTCACGTTGAAGGTTTGGGTTTGATTTCCAGGAGCGAGGTGCAACGTGAGGTTGTTGGAGCCGGTTTTCAGCGGAATGCGAATATAGCCTACCTCATAAGGCAAGGTTTGCCAGTTGCGGGTATCGGCTTTTTCGGTAACGGCATTTGCCAGACTTACCAGCATGCCCAGTGCATCGTTTTTTTTGGTGGCTACCGCTTCAACGCTCTTTTTTGCAGCCAAGCGGAGAATGGCTTTTCCCATTTCGCGCAGTAACCGGTCGTGCAACGTTTTGTGTGTAATGGCGTCGATGTCTTCGGCAATTTCCAACGGATAACTTTTTCCCGATGCTGTCGTCAGGGTTGCTTCGTTGTATACCGGTTGCCTGTCGGAGTAGCGGGGCATGGCCACCCGGATGAAGCGCAAATCATTGAGTCCCGATTTCTCATTCGACGACAACCCCCCCAGATAGACAGGGAAAGAGAGTCCGTACTCGTCGTTCACGAAAGTTCCCCAGCCTCCTTCGCCTTTCACCAAGGCAAAATTCACCGACCATTCGCTCTTTACCGGGCCAAGACCGTTGAGCCAGAAGAATACTGCCGAGGAACCAATGGTATCGGTCGGTTGGTACTGGAAACCGAACTCTGCTTCGTACTTATGCTGTTCCTGCCCAAAACCGGTGAGAGCAGCGGTGCGCACCAGGTCGTGCTTCAACTGTTCGGGTGCCGTGAGGCCAAATTCTTTGGCGTAACTGTTTTGGTACACGTTATAAGCATTCCGGTAGGAGATGAAAGCGTTGTTGTAATCCTTCAGGGCATCATATATAAGACCGGTGAGCAGTTGAGCAAAAGCATCGTCCTGATACCGGTTTTTGTGGTCGGGATACTTGTCGTTGATGGCGTACAGTTGCAGATTGATGCGGCGGCACTCTACCAGTGCATCGTCGTACTGCTTCAGGTCGATGTAGTTGAGGGCCTGGTAAAAATGGATAAGCACCTTTTCAAAATCTTCGGCACGGTACGGAGTGGCCATCGGATTGGAAATCAGCGCCAGCGCTTCGGCACCGTAATTGGTGCTGTAATCTTCAATCATATGGTCGGCTTCACCAAACAGTTTGATGCTCTCGCGGTAGTCACCTAACATACGCGTAGTTACTCCCCGGTTGAGGAGATAGAGTAACCGGTCTTTGGGCTTCACTTTACTCTTGGCCTGAACAATAATCTTCTCAGCATTGTCGATATTGCCGCTTTCGAAAGCTTGGTAAAAAGCCTGATTTTTTTGGTAATAGGTGGCACATCCGGTGAAAAAAAACAACGGAAGAATACATAATCCGATGAGGACAACAATTTTCTTCATGCCGGGAAAAGATTTGGCCGGGTTGCAGAAAAAGGAAGCACAGCCCCATTCTTTCCGGTGAACGAAACAGGGCTGTGGTATTTTTTATTAGGGAATTAGTTGCGGATGGCTTTCTTGATTTTCTTTTCGCCCATCCAAACTACCTCATTGGTTTCGAGGTTGGTGAGCTCCTCGTTTACCTGGTAGTAAACCACCTTATTTCGTTTGTACGCATCAACGATGGAGCTGATGTCGCCCTGCATGATGAAATCGGCACCCAGTTCGCGGCCCCACTTGGCTGCGGTAGACGGGGCGGCGTAGGTATTTTGATCCTGACGTTCGGCACGGAGTTCCTCGCGTTTTTCACCAGCCTGTACGAGGCGTACCTGTCCACTATTGATGAACGACCGTTCGACGTCCTTTATATAGGTGTCGGTGTCGATGTGTTCGGTTGATTTGTTGTACACCAATCCAACCACTACTACGGGTTTGCGCCCGTGAGACTGTTCAAAATCGTGTAGCCAACGTTGGTTGAGCACTTGCTCGGTAAGGGCTTCGGCCGTGAGGCGCGAGTCGGTATCGTTCCAGCGGCCGCTTAGGTCGATGGCCTGGTCGGTGGCAACGCGGGTTACTTGTCGTGAACAGGAGCCCAAAACAAGGGCAAAAGTTATCAGTGCGATTAGTCGAATTTGGTTTTTCATGATGATGTCTTTTGGTTACAATCTATTTTCCGTTTTCTCTTTTACAAAACATATGCCGTAAGTTAAGGCGATTGTTCGAAAAATGCATTAAATGAGTCGTTTCAATCGACAAAAAATTATGGCATATTTTGTGAAAAGGCGTTAACCATTTTCATCATGGAGCTGCCCTTAAAAAACAGGTTATTTCTTTTTAATTAATTGATCGAAAATGAAAGAATATTTATCGGCTGTCGCGTCAATGTCATCCCGTAGTGTTACGGAACCGTAATGACCTGCTTTATTTTCCACTCGTAACAGAATCGGATGCTTTTGTGCCGGGCGGTTCTGTAGCGCAGCAGCAAATTTATAGGATTGGAATGGTGGCACGCGGTCGTCGTTATCGGACGTCATAATGAGCATGGCCGGGTAATCCACGTCGGGTTGAATGTTCTGCAGCGGGGAATAGCTAAGCATATTAACAAACTCAGTGGAGTCGGTGACTGTCCCAAATTCGTATGTGTTGACATTTCCCACCGTGAATTTTTCCAGTCTTAATATATCGAATACTCCTACTTGCGGCACTACAGCCCGGAATAGTTCCGGACGCTGAATGGCCGCGGCCGCTACCAGCATTCCACCGTGCGATGCCCCGGTAATGGCCAGTTTAGTTGGATTCGTATATTGCTGGCTGATGAGCCAGGTGGCCCCGTCGATGAAATCGTTGATGCAGGTTTGTTTGTGCAAATTTTGTCCGGCCAGGACCCAGTCACTACCCAAATCGCCACCGCCACGTACCGCCGCATAGGCGAAAATGCCACCCTTCTTCAGGAACAAAATAATCCCCGGATCGAAATGAGGAGTGGACAGCACGCCAAAACCTCCGTATCCTTCCAGTAACATGGGATTATTTCCATTCTTTTCCATGCCTTTCATATACACCAGAAAGATGGGAACCTGAGTACTGTCGCGAGCGGTATAAAAAGCCCTTTTTACCACAATATCTTCGTAGTCAAAGGATACTTCTGTTTTCTCAACCGGCTTGTTTTCGTAGTTATACAGATTCAACGAGAAAAGTACTCTTGGCAAAGTGAACCCTGACAGATAATATAGGAGTTCTTCACCATCCGCGCTTTCGCTGAATCCGGAAACATCGGTTCCGAGCATCAATTCTTTTGAATGAAGCAATTTCCCTTCATAACTGTAAACGGATAGGATAGGTTGAAACGGGCTTTGGTGAGCTACTACTAATTTTTCATCTGTGAGGATGACGTCTGTAAGAACGGCATTCGGAAATTCAGGAACCAACGTCTTCCATTGATATGGATTTTTGGGGTCAATTTCGACCACTATACCATTTTGTGAATTATGCCATGTTTTTGCAATGAACTTACCATTGCATGCTCCAACGATATTGATATCGTCCGGAAATTTCATCAACAGTGGTTTGAGTATGGGATTGGGATCATTAAAATCGATGTAAAAAATATTGCAGGTTCCCGTCGCAGGAACTTCTTCCTTCAGAACGAAAAAACGTTCGTTTTTGGTGGTATTAAAATCGAATTGTCGTGTCGGATCGTTACGTTTGAAAACCAGTTGATCTTCGTCCTGCGACGTTCCCACTTTATGGTAAAATACTTCCTGATTCAATGTCTTTTCAAGCCTTTTTTCATTTGGGTAACGACTGTAATAAAAACCATTGCCTCGCCAGGCCAGGGGCGAGAACTTGAGGTTAACCAAATGATCTTTCAGGTGATGTCCAGATTCGAGTGAGACAATGTTGGCTTCTGCCCAGTCACTTCCGTTGCGAACGTACTCATACGCCAACAGCTTCGAACTTTTGTTCGGGCGATAGTATCTGAGCGTTATTTTGTCGTGAGACGAAATGTAGTTAGGATCGACTAAGAGGTTCCAGTCTGCTTTGAGATTATCTTTGAAAACCAGTGCCGCAACACCAAGGTTGTTGTAATAGCCATATCCGAAGTAGTACTTGCCTATCTTCCTGACAATTTTGTATTTGGCATAGCTGTACTGATCGATTTTGGTTTTAGTCGAGAACTGATAGCCGGTTTTCTTCAGGTATTTTTTCGAAAGTTCTTTTTCCGCTTCCAGCCATTCTTTTAGCTCGGGAGTTTGCAAATTCTCCATCCATCGATAGGGATCAGGAACGATATAATGGTGATAAAATGTATCCACTGTAGCACTTTTCTTTGCGGGTGGATAGATTAGCGGTTGAGCTGTTAATGTAAAAGGTAAAAGCAAAAGGATGGTCATCAATTTTTTCATTGGTCGTCTTTAATTGCATCGGTGTTCCTGTTCGGAATCTCTGTAAAGCAGAGTTCTCGGTTAATCTTTAAAGCGGTACATCGATAGGTCAGTGTAATGATTACTGTGAAAATACAGATTTTGTTAAGTAAATCAATATCCTTTTTCCCTGCGATGATTTTTATCCATGTTTTCCGATCGGAATAAATTTGACAGATGCCGGCTGACTTTTTTATCTTTGCGCGAAAACACTCATGGCCTACCGGAATATCCTTTTCGACCTTGATGGTACACTGACCGACCCGAAAGAGGGAATCTTTAACTCTATTCGTTACGCTTTGCGCGAAATGAATATCGAGACGCCAGAAGAAGAGCAACTGCTTTCTTTTATCGGTCCGCCGCTTTTCGATTCATTCAAACATCATTTTTCCCTTACGGATGACGCGGCCGAGGAAGCGGTGGAGCTCTACCGTGTTTATTTTCCTGAAAAAGGGATGTACGAAAACCATTTGTATGACGGAATTCCGGAGCTGCTGACGCAATTGAAAACCGCCGGGAAAAAGATTTACCTGGCGACCAGTAAACCGAAAGTGTATGCTACTGAGATTCTTCGTCATTTTGGTCTGTTGCCCTTTTTCGATGGAATTTCCGGTCCTGAACTGGACGGTACCCGCAACTACAAGGCGGAAGTGATTGAATTTCTTATCCAGGTGTATGGCATAGTTCCGGATGAATCATTAATGATTGGTGACCGGCTGCACGATATGAAAGGAGCGGGCGTTCACAACATAAAAGCTGTTGGCGTTACCTACGGATACGGTTCAGCTGAAGAGCTCCATGAAAACGGTGCATGGAAACTGGTTGGCTCGGTTGAGGAGTTGGGAGAGTTTTTGAAGGAGAACTAAATAACCCGCATTCTCCATTATCAATTCAGTTTTACCATTCAATAGGTGTTTTTCCGTGTTGTTCCAGGTACGCATTGGTTTTACTGAAATGCCGGCAACCGAAAAAGCCGCGGTCAGCGGAGAAGGGTGATGGGTGCGGTGCTTTTAGCACGAGGTGCTTATTGGTGTCGATGAATTCGCCTTTGCGCTGGGCGTAGGCTCCCCACAGCAAGAAAACCAGGTGTTCCTTTTCTTCGGCTAGTTTACGAACGACTGCATCGGTAAAAGTTTCCCAGCCTTTGTTCTGGTGCGAACCAGCCTGACGGGCACGAACAGTTAGTGTAGCGTTAAGCAGAAATACTCCCTGATGTGCCCAGCGTTCAAGATTACCGCTTCTGGGCATAGGAATATTCAAATCGTTGTCCAATTCTTTAAAGATGTTTTGAAGCGAAGGGGGAAAAGCTACGCCATCCTGAACGGAAAAACAAAGTCCATGTGCTTGTCCGGGACCGTGATAGGGATCCTGGCCGAGTACCACCACCTTTACATCATCGAACGAGCAGGTATCGAACGCATTGAACATCCATTTACCTGGAGGATATACCTTGTGACGGGCGTATTCGTCTTTTACAAACTGTACCAACGTTTCAAAATAGGGTTGATCAAATTCTTCGTTTAAAACTTTCTTCCAGCTTTCTTCTATTTTGACATCCATAGAACGAGATAATAGACGTTAGATATTAGACTTGAGATTTCAGACCTGCTTTTTTCATTTTTTTCGCCTTTGTCTTTGTCTGAGCCTACTCTTTTAACTTTATTTTTTATTTCTCATTGTTCACTGTCTTCACGGTTCCACGGGATAGCTGAATTCCTCATTTTTCGGTCGGGGAAGAATTTTGGACAGTAGTAAATATCCGACAACTCCAGCTACCAGTGAACCTCCCAATACACCCAATTTCGCAGCGTTCAACATCGAAAGGTCGAAATAGGCCAGGTTAGAGATGAAGAGCGACATAGTAAATCCCAATCCTCCCAGAATAGCAACCCCGAACATGTGCGACCATTTGATATTTTGTGGTAATTCGGCTAACCCTAGCTTCACTCCACCCCATGAAAGGAGCGTGATACCCAACGCTTTTCCCACAAATAGGGCAAGGGCCACGCTTAGACTTAAATATCCGTACGGGCCCATGTTGCCGCCATCGAGCACTACACCGGCATTTCCGAGAGCAAATGCTGGCATGATGAAGTAATTCACCATTTTGTGCATCATGTGTTCGATGCGCTGGGCCGGGCTCTGGACCAGTTTGATTTGGCGTTTCAGATTATCGAGTTTATGTATTTCCTGGTCAGGAAGGGTATATGAGGTGGCGCAATCGTCGCACATGTTGAATTTTTCGACATGCTCGTTGAATTCGTTGGTCATCAGGTTGCGCCGGACCGGAACGGTAAAGGCGACCAACACTCCTGCGATGGTTGCGTGTATGCCTGACTTCAGGAAGAAATACCAGACAATGGTTCCAATGACCACATAAACCCAGGGCTTGCGAACTTTCATCCAGTTGATGATGAGCAGGAGCGAAATAAGAGCGAACGCCTGCATCAGGTATTCCAGTTGAAGGTTCGAGGAATAGAAGATGGCAATCACCATAATGGCACCCAGGTCGTCGACTATGGCCAGTGCCACCAAAAATATTTTCAGCGAAAGCGGAACCCGTTTTCCCAGCAAACTAAGGATACCTAATGAAAATGCAATATCGGTGGCCATGGGGATTCCCCATCCCTGTGCGCCGTCTTTCCCGATGGTAAGTGCCGAAAACAGTAGGGCGGGTAAAACCATTCCTCCCAAAGCTCCCAACGCCGGAAGTGCCGCTTTCCGCATGCTCGATAGTTCACCGGCAATGACTTCCCGTTTGATTTCCAATCCGACAACAAAAAAGAAAATGGCCATCAACCCGTCGTTTACCCAGTGCAACAGGTGCATTCCCACTTCAAAACTACCCACTTTCAGAGCGATTTCGGTATGCCACAAATGTTCGTATGATGCATGAAAGGCCGAGTTGGCCCAGAGGAGAGCTGCAATCGTACAGACGATGAGTAAAATACCTCCCGAGGCATCGTTCTCGAGAAATTGGTGAAATCTTCGGCGGGATGCCTGGATAACTCTTTTGGAAACCATTTCCTGCATAAGGTGAATTTGTCGTCAGGTTAAGAAAATCGTTTGACCAAGCGGCCTGAAAAATAATCCTGCTAAGGTAAAAAATTCCCGTTGTCGGGGAAAATTTCCAGTCAGACTGCTTGATACAAGATAACAAAAAATTGCCGGTGAAGTTTGATGTGGAAGCAACGATGTTGATTGGGAAAGAGATCAACTGGGTTTCATCAATGCCTTGGTTGGGAATATACCGAAATACTCCGGTTTTTCCAGAGGTTCAACACTTGGTTGATGTTTTAAGAGAAAAAAGAATATAAGAAGCCGAACTAATGCAAAATGTTCAAACATACACAATTCAGTAAGACCTATTTTGAGTATTGTGTTTATGACAAGATCTTCTGAGTAAAGATGCACAACTATTAAATCTTTTTAAAAAATTTTAACAATGACTTGACTTAAATGTAAATTTATCTTTAATTAGTATCTGCAAATATTGGAAACGCTATAAATGATTCTAATAGGTAAAGAGGAAAGTCGAAGGTTGACTGTGAACGGTATTAAGCGCTATCGTCAGCGCATGCAGATACTGAGTTTGTTGTATGAACACCGTTCGCTGTCGGCGTCAGATCTGAGTAAGGAGGTTCGTATTAGCCTGCCTACGACTAAAACGCTGCTTGATGAGTTAATCGCCTTAAAAGCGGTTGAAACCAGCGGTATTGGAGAGTCGCGGGGGGGAAGAAAACCGGCTCTTTACAGTTTGGTTGCTGAAGCTTTTTATATTGTTGCCGTCGATATGGGACGCTATAAAGCGAAAGCGACGATATTTAATTGCCACAACGAAGAAGTAACCCCTATTCGTTTTATTGAAACCAATATTGACGATCCGAAACTGGTGGATAAGCTTCACGAAGCGGCGAATGAACTGGTTCGCGAATCTGGTATCCCCGAAGAAAAGATCGTGGCTGTTGGTGTCGATATGCCCGGATTGATTGATTCAGTGGAAGGAATCAATTATACCATTAAAAATGCTTCTTTACAGAATGTAAAAAGGCGTTTCGGTGCCAAGTTTCAAAAGACCGTTTACATCGATAACGATGCCAGGATGCAGGCTTTTGGTGAATTTGTTTTCGGTAAAGCGCAGAATACCGTGAATTCGGTTGTGCTGAACTGGAGCTGGGGACTTGGCGTTGGGATGATATTAAACGGCCAGCTTTACAGCGGTTCACGTGGGTTTGCCGGCGAGTTCAGTCATATTAGGCTGGAAGATGAAGGCGAATTGTGTATCTGTGGTAAGCGGGGTTGTATCGAAACCATGGCATCAGCCAACAAACTGCTCAACCTGGCAAAAAGTGGCGTTAAGAACGGCACGATTTCGCAATTAACCCGGATTTTCAAGAACAATCCGGATGAGATGCAGACGGAAGATGTAATTAATGCCGCACGCGGCGGTGACGAATTCGCCATCTCTATCTTAAATCAAGTAGGCAGTGCTTTAGGAAAAGGACTTTCCATTCTGATTCAATTGCTTAACCCGGAATTGATAGTCCTGAGTGGTCCTATTTCACAAGCCAATCAATACATTATGACACCTATCCAACAGTCCTTAAACCAGTATTGCCTGGAAAATATCTGCAGTAATGTACGTCTCGAAATTTCGGAGATCGATGAGCACTCGGGTTTGCTCGGAATAGCTGCCATGCTTTTTCAAAAGGTTTTTGGTGACGCAATGGATGAAATTAGATAAGTAGATTTATTTAGGGAGGCGTTACCAGTTTGGTTTGTTTGCATTAGTTCACAGCTTGGTCTTTATCTATAATGTGAATAGTGGAGAATTAAATACAGTTTATGCCTGACAGTTTTTCATATATTTCTTAGTGCAGCTTTGCATATTTTGAATGGCTGTTAGGTAAATGATTAATGACAGATATCATATTCCTCGTTTTGGTAAGTCATTTAAGGATGCAAATGGTTGGCATTGATAGGAGAGTGGCATCGTAGTGTGTAAGACAGGAATGCCTAAATGTAATGTCCTGTAGAATCTTCCTATATCGTATTTGCAAGACATTGAATGGATCAAAACGGACAAATTCAATATGGTTAAAACATTTGGGAAATGAGACCAAGAGCCCCTATACTTATTTGGAGTAAAAATCAAGCTGGATAATATTTACATTTCTTTCATACGTCGCAATAATATTTTACAAATTCTGTTTTTATTGTAGAATTTATAAAAGTCTTATGAAGAAAATTTTTTTGGCTTTGGTGGTGTGGCTTGCACTTATCAGTAGTGCATATCCCCAGCACACGGTTACAGGAACAGTTGTTTCCGAGTCCGACGGTCAGCCTATTCCCGGGGTATCTATCGTTGAGAAAGGAGTAAACAATGGTACCGTTACGGATACCAATGGCAATTACTCCATTGCTGTTCAATCGGGAAATGCTGTTCTTGTATATTCATTTGTGTGGATGGAAAATAAAGAGGTCCCTGTAGATGGTCGTTCGAAAATTAATATCTCGATGATAACCAAAGGGGTAGATGTCGATGACGTTGTGACTACAGCCCTGGGGATTCCCCGTGAAAAGAAATCACTGGGATATGCTGTTGCTGGGGTCGGTAGCAATTATTTTTCCATTATAAAAGAAACCAATCCAGTCAACTCATTGGCAGGTCGGATTGCCGGAGTGAGTATCACCCCTGGCTCATTTGGGCCAGGCAGTAATTCCTGTGTGATTATTCGAGGGCGTAGTTCACTGACAGGTAGTAATGAACCGCTCTATGTTGTCGATGGTATACCCATGGATCAGAGTAGTGTATTTTCTCTGGTGGATTACGGTTCTGGTATGGCTGACATTAATCCGGATGATATCGCGTCAATATCAGTATTGAAGGGACCAAATGCTGCAGCACTTTACGGTTCGCGGGCTGCCAACGGGGTCATTATGATTACAACTAAGCAAGGTTCGGCTCGGAAAGGTATTGGTGTGACTTTCTCATCGAATACCACTTTTGAAAATCCGATGTTGCTTCCTGATTATCAGAATGAATATGGTCAGGGAACACATGGGGTGATTCCTTCGACTGTTGATTTATTGAAACAGAGCGGAGGTTCATGGGGACCCAAAATGGATGGTTCCAGCCAGCTGTATTATACCGGTGAAAATCATCCTTACAGTCCACAACCGGATAATGTTAAAGATTTTTTTGATACGGGTTCAACTTTTATTAACACATTGGCCCTGACTGGTGGACGTGAAAAAGTCAAGATGCGCTTTTCATTTACTAATACTAGTAAAAATCTGACCATTCCTAATTCCCGGGTTGATAAGAATTATTTTAACCTAAGAAGTTCTGCAAGACTAACAAACAAATTGACTATTGATGCGCGAGCTACCTATTTGGAACAATATGATAAAAACTTTCAGGGATCAGGACCAGAAGGATTGATGTCCTCCTTATTCAATATCCCAAGAAATGTTGATATCAATGATTATAAAAATTATCAGGAGCCTACAACGTTTAGCTCGGTAGGAGCTACTACTCAAAATTCAAATCCATATTGGACGACTTTTCATGATCGTTATGATGCTAGGAAGGATCGTTTCTTAGGATTTGTCAAAGTACGGTATGATATAGCTAGTTGGTTGTCTGCTTATGCCCGTATCGGTACTGATGCAACAAATATGAATATTGAAACGGTCAACCAGTATGGAAATTGGAATTATCCAACGGGAAAATTTAATTATCTTGAAAGTCAAATACAGGAGACGAATGCAGACTTTCTCTTTCTGGCGAAGAAGGGATTGACTCCAAGGATTAGCCTGAGTGCAGCTATAGGTGGAAATGCTATGCAACAGAGTTTTCGAGGGCACGAAATCAGTGGTGAGGACTTCCTTGTCCCGGAAGCTGCTCCTTTCTTGAGTGCATCTGTTTTGCATCCAGGTTTCTATCCTCTGGAGAAAAAGAAAATCAATTCACTATACGGAACCGCTAGTCTTTCATTTAATTATTGGTTATATCTTGATGTTTCAGCACGTAATGACTGGTCATCGACTCTTCCGGAAAACGGCTGGTCCTATCTATATCCGGCGATTAGTACCTCCATATTGCTAAATAACTTATTGGAGTTGAAAAATTCTATCATGAATTACTCAAAAGTTCGGTTAAGTTGGGCGAAAACCGGTAATGCTACACCTCCTTTTCAGTTATATAATACTTATGGGGCTTCAGGGATTAGTGGATCTTATTTAGGTGAGATAACCATGTCGCGCGATTCTATCAAGATGAATCCCAGCCTGAAGCCGGAACAGGTTAGTTCTCTGGAGGTGGGTTGTGAACTTCATTTTTTTGATAATCGTTTGTATACAGATGTGTCATATTATGATATGAAGTCGAAGAATTTGTCTCTGGATGTACCCGTATCTCCATCCACTGGTTATAAATTAATGAGAGAGAATACGGGAGAAATTAGGAATCGAGGGGTTGAGGTGACGCTGGGAGCAGTCCCGGTTCGTAATAGGAAATTGACCTGGGATATTGCGATGAATTTTGCCATGAATAAAAACAAGGTGAGTCAACTCGCTCCGGGTGTCGATCGTTATGTTTTTTCAGAGGCCGATAATGGTGATGTTATCGTAGCAGCTACTGTTGGCGGTGGGATAGGAGATATATATGGAACTACAATGTCGAGGACAGATGACGGTCGGCTTATTGTGAATGCAGATGGTTTGCCGCAGGTAAGCAACAAAAAAATATACTTGGGAAGTTATCAGCCCAAATGGACAGGAGGTGTATCAAATACTTTTACTTATAGAAACTTCCGATTAGATTTGTTGATTGATGGGTGTTACGGTGGCAAAGTATATTCTGGTTTGGATGCCCAAATGGATGCAGCAGGTACTAGCAAACGCACCTTGCAATATCGTGACGGAGGCGTGGTAGTTGATGGAGTTGTTAATACCGGAACAGTTGAAAACCCAATCTGGGAAACTAATAGCCTGCCTATTTCTGCTCAGCAATATTGGGGAACAGTAAGTGGAATTGCATCAGAATATGTATATGATAGGACCAATATTCGTTTACGCGAATTTTCGTTGATTTGGAATGTTCCTGTTAATATGTTAAATAACTCATTGGTCAAAGGAGCTTCGCTTGGGTTAATTGGGCGAAATCTTTTCTTCCTTTATAAAAAGATAGATAACTTTGATCCGGAATCAATTTATACTTCGTCATCTTGTTCGCAAGGTGTTGTTTTCTATCCATTACCAACAACCCGTAGTCTGGGGGTTTACCTAAATCTGAAGTTTTAATTACTAATGACTGAAAGTTATGAATTTAATTAGATTTCTTGTACTTATTGTTATGGCTCTGTCGTTGACTTGTTGCACTTCAGATTTTGTTGATATCAATAAGAATCCCAATGCAGTACAGGAAACGCAGGTCTATGCACGTTATATTTTGACTAATGCACAAGTTAGACTCTTTGCTCCTGGTTTTAATTCATATCAGGAAGCTCTTTTGGCGAATGCCGATCGGTATTCTGGCATGTTTTGCTATGGGGCTTCGGACTGCAAGTGGTCTGATGGATTTGGATATACGTTTGATGTCGGTTATACGAATGCAGTCTGGGACTATTTTGAGGGGTGTACAAGTACCATCGATACCTATCTGAAACTTACTGAGGCGGGAGGAAGAAGGGAAAATCCGCTCGCTTATGCGACAGCACTAGTTATGAAGAGTTTGTTTTATCAGAGATTTACAGATACCTTTGGTGAGATACCCTATTCGGAGGCTAGGAATACCCAAATTCTCTATCCTAAATTTGATTCTCAGCTAGACATTTACAAAGGAATTATCAATGATCTGGATACCGCCATGACGCTGATAGGAGATACTGCGGTTACAGGGAGTGGATTCGAAGATTTGGGCTCAAATGACTTATTCTATGGAGGAGACCTTCGTAAATGGAAAAAGTTAGCCAACACACTGAAATTGAAAGTGGCCTTACGTGCCCGTGGTGCATCCGGTGCTTCATTTGTTGACCAAGCTATTAAAGAAGCATTGGCAGATCCATTGCTTACTAGTGCGACAGATAACGTATTGCTTCCTAAAGACAACGTAATTAGCCAGTGGAGCAGTGCCTGCTATGGTGATGTATGGAATAATCTTGGTATCGGTTCAGGCTGGGCAGTTAGTCAATCTTTGATAGACCTGTTACAAAAAAATGATGACCCACGTTTGTCGAAATATGCTCAACCGGCAGCTGGTGGCGATAGCCTTGTTATTCCACATCCTGAATCTGACGATGCGGACATGTATCAAAAGCGTAAGGATTTTATTCTTAGTGTATTTGATGATGTCGGTATTACCTATACCGAACGAATCAATGACAAAAGTGAGACCGTCATTTCGATGGACAAGAATAAATATTATATTGGTCAACCTGTTCGTTTTAATGGTTCTATGCGCGATTATGCTCGAACCGAGTTTTTCAGTACACCATCTCAATATATCATTCAGGCGAAGAACGAGGGACAACCCATTGCTCCTGAGATTGTGTTGACAACAGCTGAATCGTATTTCATGCAGGCACAGGCTGCTTTGGATGGATATGGTTCCGGCGATGCCAATACGCTTTATCGCGAAGGTTTAAAACAAGCGTTGCTGTTGTGGAATAACGGAATTGGAATGAATAAAGATGATTATCTAGCTGCAGTAGATGATTTTATGGCAAATTCTCCAATGGCCAATCTGGATGGCACCAACGATATGCAAAAAATTGCCGAACAGCGTTGGTTAGCTAATTATACCGAAGGTTTTGAAGCGTGGGCCGTTGTCCGTAAACTGGGATATCCTGTTTCACTTGCACAGGGTGTGCAGGATGCGGATATTTTCTCTATGGGTGACTTAGACGGTGCTTACCCGCAACGTATGCGGTATGGTTCCAGCCCGTACAGTACAAACAACGACAATCTGCAGAAAGCAATTGCTGATCAGGGACCAGATGTTCAGGCCACGAAATTGTGGTGGGCAAAATAAACCTAACTTGACCTTTCACTCAGTATCTCAGATACTGGTAGTTTAGATTGTCGAGGGGGCTTCGGCTCCCTCGCTTTAACCATATTAAAAGCGGGATCCTTCAAGGTCCCGCTTTTTGTATTTCTCTTCATCATTTTATTAGAAATCCATTCCACTGCGGTAGGTAGTAGACTGGTCGAGCGGAACTAACTGGCCGGCAAAACGAAGTCTGGCACTGGTCGTCGCGGCATTGACTTCTGCATCAGCGAAGTTGTTTCCCTTATTCAACCGAACTGTTATATCAGCCGTTAAGGCGTTCCCAATAACTGACATCTGGTAGGTGATATTACCATTCTTGTCTTCTGTCATTTTAATCTGGGTCGGCTTTCCTTTCAGCGTGATTCCACCCAGTCCATTGGGACCTGTGTAGCCGTTGAATGCCAATTGCATGTAAGCAGTGTTGTTTTCCAGCGATACAAAATTGGTTTGGTCGCTTACATTGATTAACCGGCCCCATTTGGTGTAGAGACGATTGGCTTCCAATACCCAGTCACCGTTTTCGAGCGCCTGTTTGGCTTGTTCGAATTGAGCCATATCGGCTGCTGTCCGTTGTTTTTTCCTCATTGCTCTTTTCTCCTGGCGCGTCATCATCGGGTCGGAGTTTTGTGCATGTACCTGTGTGACAGTGCCCAGTCCAAGCAGGACACCCATCACCATTATGACTAATTTTGTTTTCATGACGTTAATTTTTTATGTTATACAATTCTTTTGTTTTTCTGCTTTATGAACTTCACTTTTTCTATTGCAAAACTTAGACCATGATTTGTATATTTCTATTGATGAGAGGAATATAAAATTGGTGCATGTGTTTTGACTTGGCAGTGTTTTCGGTCGATTCACGGCTTTTTGTGAACAAGATGTCAGTTGTTGTGATTAATAATTTTTAACGATAGGATGTCGATGATTAGGACTTTTTATCAATTACTGCCGGAAGAAGTGTCGGATCCTGCAAAGCACTCTTATAACTGAGGTTGTCTATCGTCAATCGGTTTCTGGCGTGGTAGTCATAATTGGATGTTTACAATCGAAGAGGTAAGGTTTCTGCTTTTCAGTCAAAATAAAAGCGGGGTTCTTCGCCTCGCTTTCATTTCTTTTTATTCATGCCTAGAAATCCATTCCACTCCGGTAAACTGTCGAATCGCTTGCTGGTACGAGTTGTCCGGCAAACTGAAGCCGGGCACCATTGGTAATTGCATTTACCTGGGCGCTCGCATAATTGTCCCCATTCCCTAGGCGGACGATGATATCAGCAGTCAGTGCATTGCCAATTACAGACATTTGGTAGTATACGTCGCCATTTTTATCGGTACTCATTTTGATTTGGGTAGGCTTGCCTTTCAGTGTGATTCCTCCCATTCCATTTGGTCCGTTATGTCCGGCAAAGGCTAATTGCATATAAGCTGTACCATTTTGTAGTTCGACAAAATTTGTGTTACTATCAACAGGTATGGTGTTTCCCCATTTGGTAATTAACCGATTGGATTCCAGTACCCAGTTGCCATCTTTTAATGCTGCTTTTGCACTTTGAAACATATACTGGTCAGCGGCAATTCGTTCTTTCTTCCGCAGTTCTCTTCTTGCTTTCCGCGACAGGTTCTTTTCAACGTTTGTGTGTGTATCCTGTGCATAGCTTTGTGTCATGGCTCCAAATCCGAGCATGATACTCATCATCATAATAATTACTTTTGTTTTCATGACGTCAAATTTTTATGTAAGACAATCCTGTTGTTTCTTTTCTCTGAAATAGTATTCAGTATTTGTTGCTTACAATTCATACAAAACTTACACCATGATTGCTTGTCATTTTCGTGAAAATAAGCCGGTAGTCTTAGTTTTTTATATGTAATGAATTGTTTATGATTGTTTTAGGCCTGGGTATTGGGCTTCGGGTTGGTAGAGAGAGGATTAATAAATTTTAACCGTTTCCTAATTTTTCGGTCGGATTTTTTTAACGTTCTTTAGCCAACTGGAAAAATTGTCACATTTTCAGCAAACTGTTAAATTGTTACCACTCCGGTAACCGTATAAAAATGAAATATATGAATATGGCTAATCGATTTTTGTTGTTTGTTTTTCTGATGATGGTGATGATGGGAAATGTCCGTGCAGCAACGGAATTTCACATGCAAAAGGGGGAGGGTAGCAAAATTACAACTGAGAATGTTGGTGTATCTGCAAAAACCAATTCCTTGTTGACAACGCAAACCGATGTTTATGATTACTGGCAGGAGAAGATGCAAAAAGACAGTCTTCAGCAGGAGTCCGGAAATAAAACTTGTCCTGTCTTTGTTCGAAAAGCCATTCTTCCTGCCGGATTAATAGCGGCAGGATTGATTACTATGGCTGTTCCAAGTCATACCGCATTAAGTAAATACACCATTCATGAAACCATGCATGGATGGAATCCCGATTTTCATACCACCGCTGATAACTATCTGCAGTTTGCACCGGCTGTTGTAACCTTGGGATTGGGTGCTGCGGGCGTAAAAGGACGTAACGATTTGCTGAATCAAAGCCTGATTTTAGCCAAGGCTGAATTATTGATGTCCATGGTGGTATATGGTATCAAACATGTGTCCCGGGTAGAGCGTCCTTATGGAGGAGTATTCACGTCCTTCCCGTCAGGTCATACTGCGCAGGCATTTCTTTCTGCCACTTTCCTGGCCAAAGAATACGGTCATATTTCCCCGTGGATTAGTGTGGGAGGTTATGTTACCGCTACCGGTGTTGGCGTCCTGCGCATGATGAACAACAAACACTGGATTTCGGATGTACTGGCCGGGGCTGGTATCGGAATTCTATCGGTGGAGTTTGTATATCTCACACATCAACACCGCTGGGGAAAGAAAAGTAACCTGGTGTTTGCTCCGGCGATGTATCACAAAGGCGGCGGTGTTTCGCTTGCTTATACATTTTAAAGAGATTCGGGAAAGCAAATCTCTGCTTCGTTGATCAACAATTTTTTAATACAATCAAAAGAAAATACATCATTGGCTCTTTTTCTCAGGTTTCGAAATTGAATCTGAGCTGAAGTGGATAGTTATTGATGTGCCAATTTTTGAAAATAGGGGATGCGAAGGATGATGAAAGCTGACTTCGGCATTCGTTTGCTGTGATTGAACTTACTTTTTTCCTGATTTTTTATATTGATAGCCTACGAAACTGAATCAGATGACCTTAACTGAGGCAGCTTGTAAATGCATGTGTATTAACGGTTAATGTTCTGATAATGATTTCAAAGAAAATGTTGGCGGCTTCTGTCGTCATCTATCTCCTGACAATCTCGACTGGATTTTGTCAGTTGAGCGTTAGTGTGGGGTATGGTCTTCAGTGTCCTGGCCGACAGGATTTAAAATTCAGGTACTATGAGAATGGTGTCCTGGTTAAAAACCTGAAAACCTCGAAAGCAATTTCCTCATGGTCGCCTGTGAACAACCTGGATTTGACCTATTGGCACAAGAAGATTGGGTTTGCCGTCAGTTACGTTTACTGGAAGAATGATGGTAAGGGTATTAAATTCCTTTCATCCGAGATTCCCCCCTTTAAACATATGGAGCAGGCGCGCAATCTGTTTTTGCTGGATTTCCTTCATAAGACGGGTATTCCTTTCATACAAAAAACGAAAGACAATAGTGAGTCGTTATACGGCTATTGGGGCGTTGGCGTCGGTGTCGGTATTACAGAAACCACACCCGGTTTGGAAAAAAGTATCAAACCGGCCATGCAGTTACTGTATGGGGTCAACTACAAACTCTACAAGCGGTTGAGTCTTTTTGCCGAAGCAAGGTATTTGCTGGCTCACGATGCCGATAATGCTCCTCCTTTAACTTTTACAGGATGGAAAGTTGACACCTCAGGGCATCCATTTCCGCTCAGGCCACATCCGCATCTCGATACCCGGTTTTATGACCTCCAGGTCGGTTTGAGATTCCGCTTATAAAAACAATCTGTCACACAAATCAAGTTTATTTTTCACAGGTTCTTACAATGAAAAAGATTCAAGTCGTCTTGCTGTTTCTGCTGATGGTTGGAAACAGTGCGTATGCTCAGTCAAAAGAATTGGCACAGGATACCGTCGCGTTCAAGCCACACGGGAAAGTTTTCACCCAGGTTTTTAGCGATTTCACTTACAAAGTAACGAATTACAAGTGGCAGCCCGCTTTCGAAATTTCCAGAGCGTATTTGGGGTATGAGTATTACTTCAGCTCCAAATTTTACGGAAAAATCAACTTTGATGTTGATAATCCAGGCATGGGAAATTTACAGATGACTGCCTATTTGAAAAATGCTTTTTTGCAATACAATAACGAAAAATTGAAGATTGCATTTGGTTTGATTCCGACCAACCAGTTTCGTTTGCAGGAGGCATTCTGGGGACACCGCTACCTGCTCAAATCATTCATGGAACAATATCAATTTGGTTCCAGTGCCGATTTGGGTACGTCACTCAGGTGGCAGGCAACTCCTAAGGCAAGTTTTGATTTTTCGATCCTGAATGGTGAAGGCTACGAGCATTTGCAGTCCGACAGCACACTGATGTACACCGCCGGAGTAACTGCAGTTCCGCTGAAGAACCTGTATGTTCGTTTTTACTTCGACTACATGAAGAAGATAGAAGCGCAAATGACTTATGCAGCGTTTGTAGGTTACCGAGGGAAGAATTTTACTGCCGGGTTTGAATACAACAATCAGCAAGAACATGGCGGAGTTGCTGACCATGATTTATCAGGAATTTCACTCTATGGTACCCTGAAGCTAAAGAATAACTCAAACCTGTTTTTCCGTTACGATAAGTTGATGTCGAAACACATTGGCGGGGTACCGGATGGCTGGCATGTAATTGAGGACGGTAGGCTTTATACCGGGGGTATCGAGTTTAATCCGGTGAAAGGCGTGACCATTTCACCCAATATGACTGGTTGGTACCCGGTGCACGACACGCACCATATCATCACCGGGTTTCATTTAAATGTTGCTTTCAAATTCTGAACCTCCCGTGGTGACTGACTGAGTGTTATTCAGGATACCGGATGAAGAGAGGTGGTGTCCGGTGCGTTGTGGCATGAAAATCATGTGACATTCTTATGCCATGGCTTCAGGGGAACGAAAAATCATGTGACATTCTCGTGCCCTGGCCTCAGGGGACATGAAAATCATGCGACATTCTCATGCCCTGACTCCGGGGAAACGAAAAATCATGCGACATTATGTTGCCGTAGCTCTGCGGGAGGGAAAATACCCATGAATTTCCCGGGGAGCAGCTATTGTCTGAAACAGAATGAGCCGGGGATGATTCCTGTTTTCATCGTGTCAACAGGAATTCCTTTGGCCGTAAGCCGGTAAACCAATCCTTGTTGCAGGTAATCGATGGCATCGCTCACATAAATATCCGAATTTTCCGGATCGACCCCGAGGCCGTAATAAATGGTTCCGGGGTTTTTTAATACCGGCGTTGCCGGAAGTTGAGATGCCGTGACGGGCATCTGCCATACATCGTTGTTGATGAAATACAATGTGTCGCGCGTAGCGTTAATGCTCAAATCCGAAGCAATATTGTCGGAGTTAAGCGCGAACGATTTCTCGATTTGTCCGGTTTCCGGATTTGCCTGTTGTAATTCGGCCTGGCCGCCCGATGTGGTACTCCCATAATTCCCGTCGCACAGTACCCAGAGCTGGTTGTTCTTGTCTTTCACCATGCTTTTGGGTTGCTTACCTACCTTGATTTCCCCGGTAACGGCATCCGTCCCGGTATCTATTTTCAGGATGGTATTGTCGGACGACCAGCAGGTGACATATAGTGTGCTGCCGATCTGTACCATCTGTTCGGTGGATGCATGGCCGGGCGTTGAAATGCTTCCGGTAATTTGAAAGGTAACCGGGTTGAAAATGGTGATGGCCGAGGCATACAAATCGGTTACATAGGCCTTTTCCTGACTGACAAAATGGATATAGCGCGGCGAGGTCAGTCCGGTGATTTTCCCGGAGTATTTTCCGGTTGCAGTATTAATGATGTAGATTTTTCCCGAATTGTTGATGGCAATGTATCCCAGCGAGTCGAGAATGCTCATCGATTGGGCCACATCGCCTAACGGGAGGGCATTGGTCCGGTAAAACAGGTTATTGGTGGTTTCGCCGGTAGTTATATCGTAAAAGGAGAGGGTAGCGTTGCCCGACATGAAGTTTCCTTCGTTCACGATGAATACGCCGGAGCCGGATAGCACCTGGTCGGACTGTCCCTGCCGGTGTGCATCTATCCAGGCATTGTCGTTCATGCATCCCGTTAGGAATAAACTTACCAGGAAAAATGCAGCCGATATGTGGAGAAAATTTCTTTTCATTTTGTCATTCTTTAAAAGTCGAAGCGAACCAGCAGTGTATAATTCCGGCGAGGCATGGGACGTTGCAACACGGTCCGGTACTCCTCGTTGAACAGGTTGAAAATTTTGAATTCCAACCCTAACCGGTACGTCTTCCAGTTCCAGTCTTTACCGGCAAACAGGTCGTTCATTAAATAGGGGTAGAGGTAATCGAGCGACGTGGTTTTCTCGTTGCTGGTGGTGGTGTACCGCTCACTGTAATAGTTCCATTGGTAAGTAACATGGTATCCTTGCCGGGAAAGATTGACCGACAGGTTGGCTGAGTGTTTTGGAATAAAAGGCAGTTGTTTTCCAATGGATTCGTCGGCCCAGTTCACCGGATCGGCATGATTGATGGAGCGGGTGTAAGCGTAATTCCCGTTGATATGCCAGTGCCACGGTCCTTCCCCGCCTTTCAGCGAAAGCTGGTATTCCAGGCCACTGGCATCTACTTTCTTCATGTTCGAGGGCTCCCAGTAACCTTTGTTGGTGGGCAGCCAGATAATCCAGTTGTCGATTTTCGACGTGTAGGCAGTTAGTGTTGTATATAGGTGAACGTGCGCGTAGTTTTCCTCGTAAGTGAGCCCTAAATCGCCGGTATAACCTTCTTCCGGTTTCAGATCTGGATTTCCTCCCGGGATGTAGTACAAATCGTTTAGCGAAGGCTGGTGGTAATTGCGCGCTACATTACCTTTCAGGTAGAGGTTTTTCTTCTTCAGCAGTTTATATTCCAGTCCCAGCAGCGGCATGATCGGAGCTGCTTTTTGGTCGTAGAGATCCTGCCTTACCAGGAAGGTGGAGGTGAACCGTTTCCCGAATTTTTTGCTTAGCTGCAGGTGAGCCGAGCTTTCGAGGCGTGTTTTGTGGTAACCAAAGTCGTTGGCGAGCGGAGCGTAATTTTGGGAACTCACCTGGTACCGGTCGACATCGATTCCGGCGGTGACCGATAAATCCTGATTTTCCCGGTAGGTGAATAATGCTTTATTGAACCAGCTTTGGGCATTTGACCACGAATTGACGACAACTTGTCCTGATGTGCCATTGACATTGGCCTTGAGCCAGTAGTTCATCTTGTCGAAATTCAGTCCGCTGCTGACCTTCAGGGAGGTTTTTGTGCCATAGTGATTCCATTCGGCGACAGCCCGGTGAATCTGGTCGGTTTGCCGGTTGACGCCGCCATCGCCCGAGGTTTCGTTGGTCATTAGTTGCGGAATGCTTCGCGAATTGTGCTGATACCAGTAATGACCCGAAATGACATCCTTATCGTCGGGCCGGAAGTAGATTTCCTGCAATACGCCGTAATTGCGGTAATCGGCATTTTTGTTCTGCTGTTCCGGATAGATGTATTTTCCGGTTTCCGGGTCGATAGTCGCAATGAACTTGTTCCGATAGGTAAAATTGTTGGCCGACTGACTGAGGAAGGCTTTGGTTTTTGATTGTATTTTCCGGTTTCCGGCTTTTACCTGGAAGAATTCGTCGTACGATTGGTAGCTGCCAACACCGGAGAGGGCGCTTCCTGAAAACCGGTTGTTCCAGTCGACATCGCTTTGCAGCTCGATAGTGCCGCCCAGTGCTCCGCTTTTCTCGGTGAGCGAACCGGAACCGTGCAGGATGCTGACTTTGTCGACGAAATAAACCGGGATAGTAGAGAAATCGACCATTCCCAACATGGGAGAATTCAGACTGATACCGTTCCATTCTACCTGCGTGTGCGAAGGGGCGGTTCCCCGGAAGGAAGCGGTTGCCAATGCTCCGCGCCCGTAGGTTTTGATGAAGATGGGCGTGTTTTCGGAAATAAGTTCCGAAAGGGTTGCATTCATGGCTTTTATCATGGCCATCGAATCGACATCTGAGCGAATCAATCCGGCTTCTTCTTTTTTCTGCAGGTGCTTGCTGACAACGGTGACCTCTTTAATTTTCAAGGTGTCCGATAGCGACTGTGCGTAAAGTTCCTGGCAAAGTGGCAGGAATAGCAGGAATATGATGGGAAGACGCTTCATGAATTTGCCACACCAATCTGTTGTGTGTATATCTGGCTCAGAATTAGTTTGCATTGTCCAGCATATTCAGGTCGACAGCGCCGCTCACCTCGGTTGATACTTCGTTCAGCCATCCTGCAATCTGGAATACGCTGCTTTGCACTTTAATGAAATCGATGCCATCGAGATTGGCCGGCGAACCGTCAGCATTAACTGCATTGGAGATGTCAAACCTGTTGGCTTTCATTTTGGTATCGTAATCCTGATTGTTGTACGTTTCGGCATAGCCCCAGGTAAACAGGTTGTCACGCAAGGCCCAGCTTTCGGTGCTGCTGTCGGTACTGGTATTCACATAAGCGTTGGGAAGCCGTTCGCCATCGAAGGTCACTTCGGTTTTATCGCCGTAACCGGCCCACCACCAGCTATCGGTGCCGTAGTTAGGAACCAGTTCGCCTGTGTTGCCCTGGTTATCTTTCCAGGTTACATTGCCACCGTCGGCAGGCTTATAGTAAGTTACTTCATAATTGTGAATCGTTTCTGTATTGTCATATTCACTGCCTTTTAGCTGAAGCCAGGCTCCGTCGTCGGGCTTTCCGTTTCCGTTGGTATCCTTCATCACGTATACTACGCCCGGCTCGGAGGAAGCACCCGGTTGCGCATAAACGGCAAAATCGTAGCCATCGCTGTTTTTCACCGTATGGTCGAAACTGGCAATGATGTATCCGCCCCAGCCGCCCAGGTGCACAAAGCTCTTTCCATCGGCCCATGGTTCGCCAACAAAATTGTCGCTTTCGTTGGTGGTTATACCGGATGCGTGCTGACCGGGGCCATATTGATAATCGAACACTTTTGTGATATAAGGAGAAGAGGTAACTGTTACCTTGAATTGGGTTGAGGCCGCTCCCTGTGTCGTGGCTACTTTTAATTCGATTTGATAAACACCCGGAACATCAGAGCTGAAATTGTAGGTTTGTTCCTGTGATACCACTTGCCCGTCACTGGTCCAACTATAAGATGCACCATCGGCATTATTAGCTTGTGCCACTAGCGAAAGTTGCTCTCCAGCTGCTACTTCGTATCCCTGAGTAGGAATATTCATGGTGATTTCTGGTAGAAGTGGGGAGTCGTTTTTGCTGCAGGAAACCAGGAAAAAAAGTCCTGCAAGCAGCATGTAGCTTAAAAGAATTGGTTTTTTCATAAGACTTAAAATCAATTGTTTGATATTGAGTAATTGATTTTAAGCTAAGGGGAAGAAAAACAAACTGGCAATGGTTGTCTTCACGCTTTTGATCCCGAAAGCTTAAACCAACCTGGCAGGTCTTCTGACTTATTCCGATTTTCGGTTGCCTTCCCGTTTCTTTAACAGTGGCTTCGTAACCGAAAACTTACTATTCTGCTAAAAGCAGAATCGGAAATTACAGCAGCGGGTACTGTTCCGGATTCTCACCGGATTCCCTTTTCATCCCCAACAATATGGGAACCAAGTTGTCGCAAAATTAGCAAATATTTTGGATGGCTGGAAGTGAACCAAGCGGATTGTTTTGCACATTTAATTTTAATAACTCAATTAGCTTCCTGTACCGGAAACTCAACAATGAAGGTGGAGCCTTTCCCCGGTTCACTTTCTACATCGATTTTTCCTTTTAGCAAATTCACTGATTGCTTTGCTATAGCCAGGCCTACTCCCGAACCTTCAATATTTTCAGTGGCTTTGGCGCGATAAAAATACTCGAAGAGTTTTTCCTGGTCCTCTTTCGAAATACCAACTCCTTCGTCGCGAACAGAAACTTTCAAATTACCATTGGCATAACCGACAGTTAGTTCAACGGTTTTACCCTTATCGGAATACTTGATGGCATTGGAAATGAAATTCCCGGCAATTTCACGAAGCAATTTTTTGTCGATGAGGAGTTTTTCCGGCAATGAATTGTGGGTGAACTCAACCCTGTGGTGTTTGCCTACTCCTGATTGGTAGAACTGGATCATTTTGTCCAGAAATTCAATAATATTAGTCGGTTCGGGATGCGTTTCATTCAATGTTTCGTATTCACGGAATTTAAGGATATCGGATAGGTGACTGCTCAGTAGATTAACCGACTCCTTTATCAAAGAAAAATGACGTGGTGATTTGGCCCGTAGTCTGTCGTTGTCCAAATATCGTTCGAGCAATTCGGTCGAACTGAAAATGGTGGTTAAGGGCGTTTTGAACTCGTGTGAAATCGTGGTGACAATTTTAGCCCGAAACTCATTGATCTCTTTCTCCTTTTCCAGTGCTTTTTCAAGCAGAATATTTTTCTCTCTTAGTTGTTCCGTCCGTTTTGCCACCTTTTCTTCCAGAATACGGTTCATGTTTTTCAGTTCATTCTCCGCCTTTTTAATGAGCGAAATATCGCGGAAGGAGAAAATGTAGCCGCGAAATTCGTTTTTATCATCGCGAATCGGAGCCAGACTGTATGAAATCGGAAGGTGTGTTTTATCCTTACAGATGAGAACTGCTTCATTATAAATAGTCTCTTCCGGCCCGGGTTTTTCATCTCCTTCCGGGAAAAGTGGTTTCCCCTTTTCGTCCTCGAGATTGAGTGCTTTCCGGAAATTGATGTTTTGAACTTCTTCTAATTGAAGACCAGTTAGTTTTTCCGCTGCAGCGTTGAAAAAAATAATGTTTCCATTCTGGTCGGTTGAAATAACACCGTCGGCTATGCTTTTCATGGTAACCGACAGTAGTTCTTCATTTTCCCTGAGCTTTTCCGTCATGGTGTGCCGGAAGATGGCCATTTCCAGTACCATGATTAGGTTATCGGCCTGGAAAGGTTTGATGATATAGCCGGTGGGGTTGGTTTTCAGTGCACGGGAGAAGGTTCGCTGGTCGTCGTCACCGGTGATGTAAACAACGGGAATATTTAATTCCTGTTGGATCAATGTTCCTGCTTCAATGCCGTCCATCTTGCCTGGCATCTGAATATCCATAAAAATGATATCGGGATTTAGCTCGTACGCAATTTTTATGCCTTCTTCGCCGTTATTGGCTATAGGAAGAACATTATAATCGTTCTGACGCAGAATGTTTTGTAAAAGTCGCGCCGAAATTATGTCATCATCAACGATAAGAATTGAGTGTCGCATATCTTTTACTCTATTATTTTTCTGTAAATTTAACTAACGATTTGCAAGTGTTGTTTCCTCAAAAACCAAAACCAAAGCTAAAAATATACACTTTGATTAACCTTATGAGCAACCCCTTTAAAAACATCATCCCACTGACATTATTGTGTTTGTATGCATGTTTTTCTCAGCCAGCATATGCACAATCAAGCATTTCGGATTCAAATGAACCCGAGATTGTTGCTATTGATAAAGGAGTGCCGGGGTATTCCAGGATTGTGGCTTATGCCGACTCTATGCTGATATTGCATTATCGGTTACGTGATGTGTATTCCGAAGCTTTCGATACAAGTCAGGTAGACGACCTTTTTTCCGTTCGGTTTTTATCCGACAGCCTGAAAGAAGGTTTTGATTCATTTTACAATTACCGGATTAAGCGTTTGAAACGCGACTATGGTTTGCGGATTTCCGGATATTACAACTATAACTTCAAACCAGGATTTGCTGACGAAGAGGATGTGTATTACAGGCAACGAGCCTACATCGGACTCGACTGGAATTTGTTAGGTAACAGTGGACTGTTTGGAAATCAGCTGAAGGCGAAGGAGCTGAAATCTGCCTTGCAGGTGGATCAGCTCGATCGTTCACAACAAACTGCCCGCGACAATTTCTTGTATCGGTACAATTACCTCATTTATGTTTTCAATAGCGAAAAATTGCGACTGATTGCTAACCGTCTAGACCTTCTTCACGGACTTGAACAGATCTATCATGAGCTTTTTTACGTCAGACGGGTTAGCTGGGAAGATGTTTTGAAAGTAAAAGGACTGGAATCGCAAATGAAGTCAATACAACGTAGCTACAACGATTACAACTATCAGCTGGAGCACCACGTATCGGCCTATGATGAATTACCTGCTGAAAAAGACAGTCTTCCTTTTTTGGATGTGGATCCGGCGCGGATGATGGTGCTATATGAAACCCATTCGGTAGACAGTTTAAAGGATGCAGTCTATCTGGCAAATATCAGGACGAAATACAAAAGCCTGGAGGGGTGGAGTGTGCGGCCCTTTATTCGTTATAACTTCCAGCAAGGTGTAGATGACAGCTGGCGTAAGTACGGTTCAGCAGGTGTTTCTGCAGCTATTCCTTTGCGATTTGGTCCGTCAAGTGACCGGCTGGCAGAGGCGGAAGAGATGATTTATGAAGCAAAGGAGAAGGACCGGATTTCTCAGCGGAAGCTGGACTTGTTCAATTACTTCTACGATCATCAATATAAAAAATACCAGTTGCTGGAATTCTATTTCAAACGTGCGCAGATAGAAGAGCGTATCCGAAAACAACAGGCATTTCTCCGGCTGAAAAGCCCGGCATTCAGCCCGGTTCAGCTTCTGACCGACATCGATCAGAAACTGGCTGTAGAAACAGAGCTGGTTGATTTGAAAAAGCAAATGTACCTCGATATACTGAAAATTCAATCGGTTTTGAACGATGTGCCAGTTACTTCGTTTACTCAACCGATGGAAATGAATGAATATGTTAAACGGTTTTCCGGAAAACGGTCTGTTTATATCTGGTCAAATACGTTCTGTCGGATGGATATCCATACGTTGATTGCCGATTTGGATATGAATGAAACGCGTGAAGTGCTTCTTTCGCCAGGTTCATCATGTGCTACCGGAAAGTTAGCGGCGTTTCTGAATCAAATAAAGGCAGAAGGGATTGAGGTGTATGATTTGATTGGAAACAACCAGTTGATTTTTGATTCGACTGAACAAATTAACCAGCGGCTTCAGGAGGCTGTCGACGAAGGATTCAACGGAATTCATCTGGATGTTGAACCGCAGGCGCTACCGCAGTGGGATTCGCTGAAAGAGGAATATCTGGCCCGACTCGTCGATCTTTATTCGAAGGCACATGTATTTGCTGATTCGCATAACCTGAAATTTTCCGTTTCGATACCGGTATTTTTCCCGGAAAATTACCTGCAAGAGATCTATCGTAACAGCGATCAGGTTTTTCTGATGGCTTACGGCTCCAATAAAGCATCCACGATCATCAGACGGATTTCCGAGGAAGTAGCGATCGATCCGCAAAAAACGGTACTGGCTGTAAGGCCCACTGATTTTGTCACTCGTTTGCAGATGGAATCGGTTATTGAAAAAGTGCTTGATTCTACTGGTGTCAGAAAAGTTGCGATTCATGATTTAAAATCGCTACACATGATGGATAAAGTACAATCTTTGGGCGATACTTCCGTTTTTAAAGAGTATTCGGCATTGAATAACCCAGAGGGAAAAGCCATATATCACTTGCAGGTTGCAGCTTCAAAATACTGGGTGGATCCGGCTGAAATTACAAAAGAATTAGATATTAAGGAAAATCTGATAGTTGTCCATCAGGACGGATATTACAAATATTGTATACGAACCTTCGACAGCCTGCAAAAGGGGCTTGCAGTTATGAAGGAGTTTCGCAAAATACCCCGTTTTTCAGGTGTGTTCCTGTTGAGAACTGATGTTGAAAAGCAAACTGTGAATTGAATTGAAGAATTTTGTTTACTAACTAATCTGTAGCGTCTTGAAATCGTTTAGATACAATAAAAATGAAAAAGTAATCAGGGGTTATAAGGAAGAGCCTCTGCCGAAACACCGGGTCAACTGGGATCGGATTATTTATCTGATCGTTTTCTTTATTATCCTGACCAGTCTGGTGATTTACATTTTTCGCCGAACCTATTTCGTCTCTTCTTTCGGAGAAGTTATCACCAGTAAGTTCGAAGTGAAATTCTCGGATGATGTGAAGATAATTAAATACATGGTCAGTGAGAACGACCTGGTCAAACCCGGAGATACCCTCTTGATTGTGCGTCCGGAGATTTCTCCAAAGGATACCCTGGGGCTGATTACAAGCCAACGTGATGAGCGAAATACTGACTGGATAGAGCGTGAGAAAATTACAACTCAGAAAAATATCAGTCTGAAGAAAATTGAGCTGGAAAGAAGTAAAGCCGAGTATGCTAGCCGCGAAAAGCAATTACAAGCGCAACGAGATGAAGTTTATCTCGGCCTGTCTAATGCAAGTGTTTTAACTACGACCAACGAGAATTTGCAAAGTCTGAAGTCGGATGAGAAAATGCTTCGGGAAGAGATCCGATATCTGAACACCTATTTGATTCGCCTTAGAGAAATGGAAAGAAAACGGATCACCGTTTCCAGTCAGACGGTGGTTGTGCCACAAAACGTTGCTTATGTTTCACCGGTGGAAGGAATTGTTAGTCAGATATTGTCACGTGAAAATGAGGTGAATTATCGACAGGAAGTGGCAATGGACCTTATCAATTTGAATAAGGTTTATATCATGGCGTACCTCGAGCAGGAGTATTTTCAATACTTCAAGGTAGGAGATACGGTTGGAGTGAAATTTGGTAACGGATTGAAGAGCCTGGGGGTAATTAACAACATTTATATGAATACGGCTGAGTTACCCAGTGAATTCCATAAAACCTATCAAAAAACACCACGGACCGTTTTGGCCCGAATCATTCCTGTCAATGCCAAAAATGTGAACGATTGGAAGCCTTATTATAAAATGGGAGTTACCATATATCGTCCTAAGATGTTTTACCATTGGTGGTTGAATTATAGAGAGAAGCATGTCGATGATGATTCATCGAATTAACCGGAAAATCACAAACTAACTAACGGGCAGTAGTCTATTTAAAACGAATGCTTATGATTCCCGGAGGGAAAAAAATACAAAATGCAGGTAGTTTCGAAATCTTTTTGATTACGGATTACCAGGATCAGGATATCCGGAATTTTGCGCTGGCCGATGCATTAGTTCTCGACTGGCAGCAACCGGATCATGCTAAGGCTTTATTAAAGGAAATTCGATCTTCATTCATCGAATCGATCTATTTGTTGCCGGTATTTATTTTTAATGCCGACGGTATCGTGGGAGACACGGAAAGAGCACTCTCCGACGGAGAATTGTCCGTGATGCAGGAAGAACCTATCGTGAAAGTCATCCGGCAGGTGAAAAAGAGAAGAGAGGATTTTACGCCGCATGAGACAAATAGTTCTGAAAACCGGATACTCACGAAATTATTCCGGTATATGTATACCAGGGATAAGGCATTGAACCCGGAGGTGGATGTAGCGGCTCACATGGGCTATGAATATCCACTGATTAGGCTTCATTACCCGGCAGGCGAGTCGATGGAGATGCTAAAGATTCTCAGACGAGGTACTGATACCGACTTTTTTCAGGGTACGTTTGTCGATAAGACCCACGTTTGTCCGAGCTGTCATTCGGGACACCTGAATCTAAGGGAGGTCTGTACCAAGTGTGCTTCGGCCCATATTTCATCTGAGAGTCTGATTCATCACTTTGTTTGTGCCTATATGGGGCCAGAAGGTGATTTTATGACGAAGCAGGGATTGGTTTGCCCAAAATGTAACAGGCAGCTCAGGCATATTGGAGTCGACTATGATAAGCCTTCGGTTATTTATCGCTGCCATGATTGTCGCCATGAATTTCAGGAGCCGGATATTACAGCTTTGTGCTTGAACTGTAAAACCGTAACGCCGGTAGAAAATCTTAAGGAAATCGTACTTGATAAATACCTGCTGACTGATTTGGGCCGTGACGCTGCTCGCTCCGGCATAAAAGTGGAAGGTGAGGAGCGTGAGTTTACGATTCCCGGATTTGTGAATTTTGGAACGTTTTTAACTTTCCTTCGTTTCGAGATAGAGCGTGTTAAGGTTTCGGGTAAAGAGAGCCAGATGGGAAGTGTCAGTTTAAATTTGCCAGCCCGCTTGCGTTCCAATCGCCAGCAATTTGAGCGATTGGTACTCGATATTAGCGACTTTATCAGGAATAATACCGATTCCAGTGATATTCTTTCCTTTGCCAGTGATAATACTTTCTTCATGATTTTCCCGGAGAAGGGAGATATGGCAGTGGAAAAAATGCTGTATGATTTCAGAACTTCGATTGAGAAATTGCTGGTCAATACATTTGAAGATGAGTCCGAGTGGAACCTGGCAGCTCAGTTCGAAACGCTGAATGCAGACACTGAATATAATACGTTGATTAACCAGGTGAAAACCATCTAACCCTGTTTGAATGATTGAATTCTGGCAACGATTTTTTGACTTTTGGCTGAATGTCCCCCCCGAACGGATCGTCAGGCTTTTCTGGTACTTCTTCTTACTGGAAGTACCCAGATATTTGCTTTTCGACCTGATTGTGGTGATACTTTTCATGCTGAAACGGTTGTGGAATTCACCATCCTATCAGGCGGCCAATAACCAACTGTTTGCCGAAAATCCTTTGATTTCCATTATTGTCCCCGGAAAAAATGAAGGAAGACACATCCCCAAACTGGTGGAGAGCCTGACAGAGCAGACTTACCAGAATTATCAGCTCATCATCATCGACGATGGCTCAGACGATAATACGCCTCTAATTTGCCGCAAACTGGAGCAAGAAGGAAAAATTGATCTTTTTCTTAGAAATGAAGAGCGAGGTGGAAAAGCAAGTGCGGCTAATTTGGCACTCCGTTTTGCCAAAGGAAAATATGTCGTTCATCTTGATGCAGACACTTCTTTCGACCGGGATGCTATTGAAAAGATACTTACTCCGTTTTATACCGATCCGGAGATTGGAGCAGTTGGGGGAAACGTAAAAGTACGAAATGCCAAAGAGGCTGTTATTGCCGGATTCCAGGCAGTCGAATATTTGCAGACCATCACCATGGGGCGTATGGTAGCATCTTATCTGGGTATTTACAAGATTGTTTCCGGTGCGTTTGGCGCTTTTCGTAAGGATTTGATTGATCGCGTTGGCGGTTGGGATATTGGTCCGGGCCTCGATGGTGATATCACGGTTAAAATCCGGAAGATGGGTTATCGGATTGTTTTTGAGCCACGCGCCGTTTCTTTGACGAATGTTCCAATTTCAATAAAGAAACTCACGAATCAGCGTTTTCGATGGTCCCGTTCTATGGTCAGGTTCCGCCTGAGGAAACACGCCGATATTTTTGTGCCCGATCAGAACTTTCAGTTTCGCAATTTTTTCTCGAGTGTCGAAAACTTGTTTTACAATGTTGTTCTGGATGCACTTTGGTTTTACTATGTTATTCGGTTGGTTGTTCAGAATCCGGATATCATTTTTCTGATGATAGTGATGAAGATGTTCCTCTACGGCATGAGTAATTTTGTTCAGGTGATTTTGGTGTGCCTGATGTCAGAGAGAGGAAGGCAGGAGATTAAGCTGGTGATGTATATTCCATTCATGTCCATATACGATGGCTACTACCTTCGCATTGTTAGAACGATTGCCTATTTCCGCGAGTGGCTTACATCGTCATCTTATAATGATGCATGGAATCCGAGTAAATCCTCGGTACAGGCTAAAGAGCACCGCCTCTGATTATATCAGAGGCAGGCTTATTTTTATAATGGTTCCCTGGTTGGGGGCAGAGTTGATCTTTAACGTACCGTCGAATAATTCGATGACCCGCTTGGCATTATGCAAGCCCAACCCTAATCCACTTTCACTTCCTTCACGTTGTTCGTAATCGACAAAAGCACCGGCTTTCAGAATTTGTTCGTCGCTCATTCCAATTCCTTCATCCTCGATGGAAAGACGGTATGCACTGTCGTCCGTTGTGGCTACCAATTTGACATCGGTTTTGCGAGTCGAGAATTTAAAAGCATTTTCGACCAGTTCGCTTACAGCCATCTCTAGCAGGTCTCTTGGAATCCGTACCTCAGCATCGACAAGAGCCAGACGAAGGTCGCTTTCACGTTTTGCTTCCTTGGCAACCGATTGAGCTGTTTGTTCAACTACTTCATAAACGCCCTGAGTAGCTGAATCCTTAAGTGTTTTCAGTTCTTCAGATTTGTTCGATAAAGCTTCGAGACGGTAGAATACCAATGTTTTGGAAACTGTTTTCCGGAGTTTAATTCCGGCTTTCAAAATCATGTTGACAAAGTCGACAATCTCCTGTTTTTCCATGTTGGGATATCCGGTAGCAATCAACTCAGAAAATCCAACGATTGCTTTCATTGGATCCTGAAGTTCGGAAGCGAAGGGTAATCCGATACGGTTGGTCAGATTTTTCACCGCTTCGTCAGCTTTTTTCTTCATTGCACCGATGCGTTCCAGACGTGTGTTTACAGCATCCAGAAGCTGTTCAATGGTAAATGGTTTGGGGATATAATCATCAGCTCCCAGCAACATACCTTCGCGGATATTCTCTACAGCACTTTTTGCCGTGAGAAAAATGAACGGAGTAGTTGCCGTAATTTCATTCTCCCGAAGCTTTCTAATCACTTCATATCCGTCCATCCCGGGCATCATAATATCGCATAGAATTAAATCGGGCTGAATTTTGCGGGCCATTTCCACGCCAATTTCCCCGTTCTCTGCGGTATGTGGTTCGAAATTTTCTGCTTCCAGTATTTCGGCAATATTCTCGCGTACGTTTTCGGTATCCTCGATAATCAGAATTTTTGCTTTCATCTGTGTTGTATTTGTGTTTAATCGCCAGATGTAACTCCTGAAATCAGTTCTCAAGGTGTTGCATTGGGAAGTTAAGTTTGATGCTTTTTATAACACTAAGTGATTTAGTTGATTAACGCTTTCGTATTATTAACGACAAAATAGCGATTTTATTGGGAATACATCCATGTAAAATTCGCTGTTTATTCACTTTATCGTCAGAGTAATCATTAATGTAAAAGCAACCACTTTGTCGCGGGCAAACGGAATGAAGTTTTTTCAAGCATAAGGTTAGGTGATTTACAGTTTAACTTTATATGCCATCACCCGGTTATCCGCAAATGTTGGAACCAACATAACATTCTTCGAAGGTATAAATTCAATATCGGCTGCATTGATGTTTTTATCAGTCGTATCGAACAGGACTGATTGACCCGTTGCCGAAACTATCTGGACTTTCCCTTTCCAGTCGGAGACAATGTACTTGCCATTTCCAACTGCTTTCAAGCCGTCAATTCCACCTGAAAGTGATACCAGTTTCTCTACCTTGCCGCTAACCGGATCGGCAGAAAAGATGCCGTTATTTGTCCCAATTAGTAAATGCCCTTTTTCGCATAACAACCCATTAGAGCCGGAAAGAGGAGCTACTTTTCCCCAAATTCCAAAAACACCATTTTCCAATTTATAAATTCTGCCAGTCCTGGAATCTGAAACATATACCGTCCCGTTTTTGCCGACTGCAACGTCGTTCAGAAATTGTGCTTTGGGCGCTTCATAAAATTTAACTTCCCGGGGATTCGTCAGCGATATTTCGGCGAGTCGATCGATATCGGAAACATACAGCTTGTTTTGGTAGATGGCCATTCCTTTTGGGGCATTCAAACCCGTGGCAAATTTCAAATCGATAATTTTACCGTCGGGAGAAAGTTTGGAAATAAAGCCTTCGCCATTCTTCTCGGTAGGACTTCCATTAACATTGGAAACAAACAGGCAATTCTGGCCGGCATCGTACAGTACCGACTCAGGTACTTTTAACACTCTTTCAGTTTGCCAAAGTGGAGTAACAATTTGTGCATTCGATGTGACTGCTACCAGCAGCAGGATGAGCAAGAATCCAAGATGTGATTTCATCGTTTTATAATTTAGTTTTTACTGATTTTAGTGGAATTATTTTGGTGTAGTTTCCAGATATTGGTCTAATAATTACCGATCGTAATATCGACCGGATGATCTAAGATACGGTAGCTTTCAGTAAAAGAAAAGCCTAAGCTACAGACTTCTTTCTGGTGAACGTTGCCAGGAACGTAACCACAACACCGGACAGGAACAACAGAACTACCGCCGGAATATTCAGCTTGTAATCAGGGAGAACAACACCCGCCTTATGCAGCTTTGTCAGATAATAAACTGTTAGAAAAACCAGACCGTTATGCATGGCATGCCCTGTAATGGCGGCCAGTATTGAGCCGGTCCGTATGCGTACCCAACCGAGAATTAAGCCGAGTAAAAATGTGGCTGGAAATTGCCAGGGGTTGAGGTGAAACAACGCAAAAAGCAAGGCGGTATAGAATATGGCCAACGCTTTCGGATAGTTCCGGATAAATCCCCGCATAATTAGTCCGCGGAAAATCAGTTCCTCCACAATCGGGGCAATGATAACAACCCTGATAATTCCACCCCATACTCCCAGATCGGAATCGAAGAGGCGCGAGAACATTTCGATGAACCACCCCGGTGGCGGAAGTAATTTTTCAAAAGCAACATTTATTTTCCCCAATGAAAGCTGTAACGCTACCAACATCAGAAGCAATCCCGGAATCACAAAAAAGTTGTAAAGCCTGAATGGAAATACATTGCCAATCTTTAGTCCCGTTTTACGGTATCCCCAATATAAAATGAACAGCGTTGAACCAAAGAAAACCGGGACCTTTACCCACGGTTCATATAGCCAGTCGGTGCCGTGATAATAGTCGTATAGTGCCAGCGGAAAATCAATCAGTGTCTGTATAAAGGTGTACAGTACCACCAAATGGACTGCTGCCCAGAATGTAGGGTAGTATTGCGTCTGTTTTCTGTTCAAATCTGGGAGAATTATTACCGAATATAGATAAAAATGTATGATTCGTTGTACTTAACCATAAAAAAGGAGGAACCCTGTGGCTTCCTCCTTCTAAAACAGTGATTTCATAGTTAAGTTTAGATGTTCTTTTTCGCCAAATAAAAGTCCATCATTTCATAATCCGATTTTTCGCGTTCTTCCATCGCTTCTACCGAGGTTGGCGGCGGTACAATTACCTTGTCGCCCGGTTGCCAGTTCAACGGCAGTGCTACTTTGTGCTTATCGGCTGTTTGAAGGGCTTTTAGTGCGCGGACAATTTCATCCATGTTTCGTCCTACATTCAACGGGTAATACATAATCAATCTGATAATCCCATTCGGATCAATAATAAAGACGGCTCTTACGGCAGCGGTGGTTGCTTCACCCGGCATAATCATACCATATTTCATTGCAACTGTCATGTCCAGATCAGCGATGATTGGGAAATCGAACAGTACGCCACTTAGTTTTCTCACGTTATTCACCCAGGCAATATGTGCGTGAATACTGTCAATGCTCAATCCGATTAGCTTACAGTTCATATCCTTGAACTCTTTGTGCCGGGTTGCAAAACCACTCATTTCAGTTGTGCAGACCGGCGTGAAGTCAGCGGGATGGGAGAATAAAATCACCCAACTTCCTTTGTTGTATTCCGAGAATACTAAATCGCCATACGTTGTGGTAGCTTTGAAATCCGGAGCTTTATCACCGATACGGGGCATGGGATTTTCGATATGTTCATCCATAATTGAATTTTTTGAGATATTAGTTTTAATTTTTCATGAGTAACTTAAATTTACGAGTATAACCTTCAAAAGTCAAGGCGATTCATACTTCTTAACTTTCAGATAGAAAACTGTTTACATTTAACATAGCATTATGAGTGTGTTTTGCGGTAATGATATCTGAAGACCATCTATCGCAAGAAAGATTTTTGTATTCAATAACTTACATCCGAATGCAGCGGAATGAAGAGTTGGTAAAACCGATTTTTCGTACTTTATTTGTTTCTGAAACCGTTACAAGCAGTCGTTTCTGAGGATTTGTTTTCTTTTTGAAATCCCGATGGAAAAAATCAGATAACTGTTTGATATTTTAATCAAAAAGTAGTTACTTTGCGAACTGTTTGAAAAATGTAACGGACGGAAGTAAAAAATACTGAAATGTCAAGAGTTTGTCAGATAACCGGAAAAAAGGTGATGGTGGGTAACAATGTTTCTCACTCAAAGCGCAGAACTAAGAGAAAGTTCCAAGTGAACCTCTTTCACAAGCGGTTTTACCTTCCCGAGGATGATCGTTGGATTAACCTGAATGTTTCTGCCGCCGGGTTGCGTGTCATCAATAAAAAAGGATTGAATGCTGCCCTGAAGGATGCGAAAGCAAAAGGTTATATTGATAACATCTAAAAAGGAGCTTGAAAAATGGCAAAGAAAGGTAATCGTGTACAGGTAATTCTGGAGTGCACCGAACATAAAGAAAGTGGAATGGCAGGGACTTCCCGCTATATTTCCACTAAAAACCGGAAAAACACTCCGGATCGTCTGGAGTTGAAAAAATACAACCCGATTCTTAAACGTGTAACCGTTCACCGGGAAATAAAATAATTTGAATCATGGCTAAGAAAGCAGTTGCAACACTTCAGAAAGGTGCCGGAAAATCTTATTCCAAAGTAATCAAAATGGTGAAATCGGAAAAAACCGGTGCTTACACATTCGTTGAGGAAATGGTTCCCAACGATATGGTTAATGACTACTTCAAAAAGTAATTCATATTTCCGTACTAGAAAAGAAAGCTTTCGTCAATTGCTGATGAAGGCTTTCTTTTTTTATATCCAGCAACAAATTTGAACCGGGGCTTTTTAACGGCAATTTTGTATCTTCGCCCTGCAATAATCTGATACCATGGGGATATTTAGTTTTACCAAGAATAAAAAAGAGAACCTGGATAAAGGTTTGGCCAAAACCAAAGAGAGCGTTTTTTCCAAACTCTCGCGTGCTGTGGTTGGCAAATCGAAGGTCGATGACGAAGTTCTCGATAATCTGGAGGAAGTTCTGATTACTTCAGATGTGGGCGTCGATACCACCTTGAAGATTATTGAACGCATCGAGGAGCGCGTGTCCAAAGACAAATACCTTGGTGTGAGTGAATTGAATGTTATCCTGAAGGAAGAAATTGCCGCTTTGCTCGAAGAGAACAATTCGACCGATGTATCTGATTTTGAATTGCCCGATCGCCCCGAGCCTTATGTGATTATGGTCGTTGGTGTGAATGGTGTAGGGAAGACCACAACCATTGGTAAATTAGCTCACAAGTTTAAAGCTGCCGGCAAGAACGTTTATTTGGGAGCAGCTGATACGTTTCGTGCAGCAGCCATCGACCAGTTGCAGATTTGGGCTGACCGGGTTGACGTTCCGCTGGTAAAACAGAAAATGGGTTCCGATCCGGCTTCAGTCGCTTACGATACGCTTCAGTCGGCCAAATCCAATGGAGCCGATGTGGTAATTATCGATACGGCCGGACGCTTGCACAACAAGATCAACCTGATGAATGAGCTTTCGAAAATCAAGAATGTGATGCAGAAGGTTTATCCAGGGGCTCCCGACGAAGTATTGCTCATCCTTGATGGTTCAACCGGACAGAATGCCTTTGAACAGGCCAAACAATTTACCAAGGCTACCGAAGTAACTGCACTGGCTTTAACCAAATTGGATGGTACTGCCAAAGGTGGAGTCGTGATTGGTATTTCCGACCAATTTAAAATTCCGGTGAAATACATTGGTATTGGTGAAGGAATAGAAGATTTGCAGATATTTAACCGAACTGAATTTGTCGATTCGTTGTTTAGCTAACGGATTCGGTAAATCGATAGATTGTTGGATGCCGTTTGTGCATCCTTTTTTTGTATATGCCGGAAAACATTCAGTAAAAAGGATATAGTGATGAAGAAAAAAGTGAATGTGGTAACCATGGGATGTTCGAAGAACCTGGTTGATTCAGAATTGTTTTTGAACCAGCTTCAGCATAATGGATACGATGTGGTGCATGACTCGAATGATACCGATGCCCGGATTGTGGCAGTCAATACGTGTGGGTTCATTCTGGATGCGAAAGAGGAATCAGTGGAAGCAATTATGAACTTTGTCGACGCCAAGAATAAAGGCATGGTCGATAAAATTTTTGTTTTTGGTTGTCTGTCGGCTCGCTATCGCGATGAATTGGTTGCCGAAATCCCGGAAGTGGATGGATTTTACGGAAAGTTTGAGGTGAAGAAAATGATCACCGATCTGAAGGCCAATTACTATATGAGTCTCAGCAACGAGCGTTACTTAACAACGCCCTCTCATTATGCCTTTCTGAAAATATCGGAAGGTTGCGACCGGACTTGTTCCTATTGTGCCATTCCACGCATGACCGGAAAGCATATTTCCAAACCGATGGAGGACATTATTGAGGAAGCAACGCTGCTGGCGAAGAAAGGTGTGAAAGAACTGCTGATTATTGCGCAGGATTTGTCCTTTTACGGTATGGACCGGTACAAAAAAAATATGCTGGACGAGTTGCTCAATAAGCTGGCCGATATTCCGGGTATCGAGTGGATTAAACTACACTATGCTTATCCGGCTGGTTTTCCACATAAGATTCTGCCGGTAATGCGGGAGCGGAAAAATATTGCCCGTTACCTCGATATCGCTTTGCAGCATTCAAGCAACCGGATGCTGAAAATTATGCGCCGGAATATTACGCGGGAAAAGACCATTGAATTGTTGAACCGTATCCGGAAAGAGGTTCCCGGAATTCATATTCGTACAACCATGTTGGTTGGGCATCCCGGCGAAACGGAAGAGGATTTTGAAGATTTGAAGTCATTTGTTCGCGAAATGCGTTTTGAACGGCTGGGTGTTTTTCCTTATTCATTTGAAGAAGACACTTACGCCGGCGAAAACTACAAAGATGATGTTCCCCAGGAGGTAAAAGAGGCACGTGCAGCTGAACTGATGGAGATCCAACAGGAGATTGCCGCCGGGATTACTGCTGAGAAAGTGGGAACAGAAATGAAAGTCCTCATCGACCGCAAAGACGAAGACTTTTATGTTGGCCGTACCGAATTTGACTCACCCGAAGTGGATGGTGAAGTGTATATCGATAGTCAGGGTAAGGAGCTGGAAGTAGGAACTTTTTGTCAGGTCGAAATTACCCATACCAACGATTATGATCTTTATGGAATAACAAAATAAACCCCGAATTGAAAAGGTATAAATATGCATATTTATACCTTTTTTTTGTTTCCATCAGTTAGCTTAATTTTTTATCTTTTTTTACCTAATGCCTTAGAATTTAAGCTTCTTTAGTAAACATATTTGTCTTCTAGCTGTTGTTTCTAATAAGTTAATCACTAAAAATTTAAAGCTATGGACAAATATGGTTATGGAATTCTCGGAACATTTGTGATTGGAGCAGTAGTTGGAGCATCCGTAGGACTACTGTTCGCGCCACAGAAAGGCGAAGACACTCGTAAGTGGATTGGCGATAAACTGGGTGAGCTTGAAGGCGAAGTTGAAGCTATGGGCAAGAAACTGAAAACACAGGAATCAAAAGCTGAAGAGGTATTGAACAAAAAAATTCAGGATCTGGAGAAGCAGCTAAGTGAACTGTTGAAGAAGTCAAAAACGGCAAGTGAAGCCAAGTAACGTATCCTATAGACAATAATTAAATGCTTATGAAAGATAACCTGACAGAAGATGCTGAAAAGCTGAGCCAAAACTTGAAAGAGTACGTTTCGGCCAGAATAGAATTGCAGAAGCTGACGTTTGTCGAGGAAAGTACACGTGTTTTTTCACGGTTTTTCTCAACGACAATCATTTGGCTGCTGGCTATTCTGGTACTGTTTTTTGCTTCTATCGGATTAGCTATTCTCATTGGTCAGTGGCTCGAAAATCCGGCCCTTGGATTTTTTATTTTAGCCGCGGGACTGGTGGTTTTTGGACTTATATTCTACCTGTTAAGCAGGAAGTGGATAGAACAATCGGTTCTATCCAATATCTACAACATGGTTTTCTCTCAGAAAAAAATGCAAGAGGATGATGATGAAAAAGAATAGAAAACTACGAAGTTTAAAAGATGTGGAGATGGAACGTCTCAGAATGGAGTACGAAGTATTAATGGCTGAGCATCGGTTGAATATCAGTTGGTTATCCATTCGAAATGAAATAAGTCCTGAAAATATTGCGAGAAGCTTGATGGCCAAAGCTTTGCTTCCGATTATTACGGGGGTGAGACAATGGTTGTTAAACCGAAGCAAATAGCATTTGATTCTTTACAAAGGATAAACAAGGGAGCACTTTTTGATGCTCCCTTGTTTATTGTTGGTTACTTCCCCATTCTAATTCCGGAAAGATCGTACGGAGGTGCGGTTATTCCACGATTGACAAACTTGACATCGGCAATGGAATAAAACGCATTGGGATTATGTTGCTTGATTATGTCGGCTACATTATTTAAATCATTTCGCTTCACGATGCTGTAAATCATGCTGACCCATTTTCCGGTAGCTCCTTCTGCATTATGATGTGTGATACCGTATCCCGCATTCTTCAGGGCATTAATCAGTTTGGTCGAATCCATCCGGGTGATGATTTGAAGCTGGACAATGCCAACAGCAAGTCTCTCTTCAATCATCAGACCAATAAAGTTTCCGGCAGCAAAACCTCCTGCATAAAAAATGTAGCATACCCAGTTGTCGAGGTTCTGGACAATTTTACTCATGGCCAGTATCCAGATAAATACTTCAAAGAAGCCCAGTATCGGCGCGACATTTTTCTTTCCTTTCGACACCATAACAATGCGAATGGTTCCTACGGTTACATCCATAATCCGTGCGAAGAATATCATCAACGGAAGGAGCAGGTAATTGAATAGATTTGAATCGATGAAGTTAGCATCCATTGGTCTGTTGGTTTAAGTTTTTGGCAAAATATGAAAAAACCCGGGAAATTGTCCCGGGTAGTATCTTTTAAAACTCTGACTTAAAATGGAAGCTTAGTTCCGGAAAATCACGTTGAGCCATATCCAATATAAATGGCGAATCGGCCATAAAGACGTCTCGTCCGTGTTTGTCTTTAGCCATTTTGTTGTGTTTTCGCTTTTTGAAATCAGCCAGTTTCTCTTTGTCGTCACTTTCAATCCAGCATGCTTTGTACATCGAAAGATTTTCCCACCGACACTTGGCGTTATATTCATGTTCTAGCCGGTATTCAATTACTTCAAACTGCAGTGCTCCAACAGTCCCAATAATTTTCCGGCCGTTCAATTCGCTGGTAAAAAGCTGAGCAACACCTTCGTCCATCAGCTGGTCCACTCCCTTATTGAGCTGTTTGGATTTCATCGGGTCGGCATTCTCGATATATCGGAAAATTTCGGGTGAGAATGATGGAATTCCTTTGAAATGCAGGTCTTCACCTTCGGTAAGCGTATCACCAATAATAAAATTACCAGTATCCGGAATACCAACAATATCGCCTGGATAAGCTTCTTCGATAATTTCTTTTTTGGAAGCCATAAAGGCTGTCGGGCTGGAGAATTTGAAATTCTTTCCCAATCGCATGTGCTTGTAATTGGTATTCCTCTGGAAGGTTCCGGAGCAGATTTTGACAAACGCAATCCGGCTTCGGTGGTTGGGATCGATGTTGGCGTGAATTTTAAAGACAAAGCCGGTAAATTTCTCCTCCGACGGCTCGACATCACGTTCTTCAGCATCTTTCGGGCGTGGATGAGGAGCAATGCGTACGAATGTATCCAGCAACTCGTGGACCCCGAAGTTGTACAATGCACTTCCGAAGAAGACGGGTGCCAAATCTCCGGCAAGATATTCTTTTGCATCGAATTCGGGATATACGCCTTCTACCAGCTCCAACTCTTCGCGCAACACATCAGCATCGTTTCCGATGTAATTTTCCAGTTCGGGAGAATTGAGATCCTCAAAGTTGATACCTTCTTCAATTTCCGTAATACTGGGATCGAAGAGTTTCAGATTTTTATCAAAGATGTTGTAAACTCCTTTAAAATCGGGACCATCGTTGATGGGCCAGCTTAACGGACGAACTTTAATTTTTAACTGTTCTTCAATCTCGTCCAGTAAGTCGAAGGAATCTTTTGTCGGGCGGTCCATTTTGTTGATGAACACAATTACCGGCGTTTTTCGCATCCGGCATACATTCATCAGTTTTTCCGTTTGTGGTTCCACGCCTTTTGCCGCATCAATGACAATGATGACGCTGTCAACAGCCGTCAGCGTACGGAACGTGTCTTCCTGGAAATCCTGGTGACCGGGTGTATCCAGAATGTTAACCTTGTAACCCTGGTATTCGAATCCCATCACGGAAGTGGCCACCGAAATTCCCCTCTGACGTTCAATTTCCATGAAGTCAGAAGTCGCACTTTTCTTGATTTTATTGCTTTTTACCGCTCCGGCCGTATGGATGGCACCCCCGAAAAGCAATAACTTTTCGGTTAATGTGGTTTTACCCGCATCAGGGTGACTCACAATTCCAAAGGTCCTGCGGCGTTTTATTTCTTCTTTAAAACCCATAACTAACTTTTGAGTGGGCAAAGATAGCCTTTTTCGGACATCGGAGAAACCTTGGGGAATGAAAACAAAAGGGTTACCTCGTGCCTGTTCCGGGTACTTCGTAAACGCCTCTCGTGTGAGGAGCAACCAGACTTTTAAGTGTCCGGACTATGCGGGCTGATAGAAGTTGAGTGCAATGGTTCCGCCTGCAAAATTTCGGGAAGAGTGATACTTTACGGGCAGGCCATCAATAATGTTGTTCAACTCACCATTTTTTCGGTAATAACGGAAATTGCGGTAATGGTCGCCACCGACCATAAACTCGGCAAAAGAAACAGCTTTCTCGGCAATCCATTTACGGTTTTCGGTGAAATGGTAATCGACAATGATCAAATATCCATCGGGCTTTAGTACACGGAGCATTTCTTTCAGAATCAGGCGTCCTTCTTCCGGGCCTTTTTCGTGTAATGCCAATGAAATCAGTACTACATGAAAATGATGGTCACGAAAGGGTAATGCGGTGGCATCGGCCTGGACATAATCTATGCCGGACGATTTTTTACGAGCCACTTTTAGCATGCCATCCGAACGGTCGACTCCGGTGCACTGAATTCCATTGTCAGCCAACCGACGTAGCTGGCTGCCGGTTCCGCAGCCGACATCCAGAATGTTCGTTATTTTTAAATTGACCAGCGATTCTGTCAGATTTTTTCTTAATCCGGTTAATACCGGTTCCACTAACGGATCATAAATACGGGCAAACCAATACGACTCCATTCTTCACGATTTCAGTTCCTCAAAAATTTCTTCCAGCACATCCAGTGGCAGTTCTTCCGGATGGGTATAACGAATGCAACTTCTTCCGATGCTGGCGTTCGCAAACCGATCACGGTATTTCTCAATTTTTCGACCGTCAAACAGATAAAACGTCAGGTATTTCTTTTGTGAGGCAATGGCACAGAATGGTTTGTACGTAGGCATCCCATATTCCATTGTTTCTTCAATATCAGGAAAGTATTTCTGAATCATCGAACGAACCCTGGCAATAACCCGTGCCCGATCTTCCGGGATTGTCGTCAGATACTCATCAACGGTAATGGCTTCTGTTTTCATGACGTTCGTATTAGTGTTTGACTTGTGTACAGCGGATGTACCAAGTTAACAAAATATCATGATATGTGACTGTTTTAATTTATGAAACATACAAGATGGATACATGGTTTGCATGCTGTATGGCATCGCTATGTCGGTAAGAAGGATAAAAAAAGAGGAGAGTAGCCTCTCCTCTTTATATTTTCAGTTGGTTTGAATGGTTAGGAATAACGAATCGTTTGACTAATAATCATCCTCATCGTCGAAATCCTCTTCGTCATCATCATTTAATTGATTATAACTCTTAATTTCTTCCCAATCGTCCAGATCTTCATTTAGTTCTTCTTCGCTTAAGAGATAGGCATTTTTCTCTTTTCGGCGAATTCTTTTCGGACGGAGCGAATCATCTCGGCCATCCATTACATCCCGGTTTCTTTTAAAATTCTTTTTTTTCATAACGTGATGATTAATATCCGTTTCGGCTTGCGATATCGGAATAAAACTATCAAATTCTGATATTAATTTCAACTTAAAATTTACATCTAAATTCAAGGAAAAAGTATGCTCTTTAACTTAATTCGGATGGATATCTTCTGGTATCATTCCAGAGCTGAAGGAATATCGCCTTTTCATCATTTGGCGGTTGTTCTGTTGCGGATGCTTATTTATTCTTTTGTTTTTTAATTTGTTAGTTGTTAATTGTTTATGTTCGTAGATGCGACTTCGATTATTTATTGGTAATTATACAAATCTTTTTAATTAGTTTGCAACCTAAAATTGAAAAATAAACGCTTTTTTTCATTGTAACACTCTCTATAATAACGGAAAGAATCTGATTACATTATATGCGCCACTTATTTTTTATTCTGTTTTTTGTATTGTGCTTTTCTGTTTCTGGCAATGGTCAGTCACAAAAAGAGGTAAATCCCCGAGTTCAGCGTGAGTTTAACGAAGCAAAACAGCTGTTTCAGCAAGGGAAAAACAACGAAGCGGTTGATAAGCTTCAACACGTGCTTCAAATGGATAATCACTTCGCAATGGCTCACTTTGCTCTGGCCGATATTTATCATTGGGAAAAGAAGAAGGATTTGGAAGCAGCACATTTAAGGGCTGGTTTGGCGGTTGATTCGGTTGATTACCCGCAAGGATTCTATTTTCTGGCAATGCTCGAATATCAAAAAGGAGTGTATGATACGGCTGTTGTTAACCTAAAGCGTTATTTCAGGCTTTCGCCCAAGAAGGAGAATGGCGCAAGGCGTTTGCTGAAGTCAGCCGAATTTGCCAGTTATGCGGTGCAGCATCCGGTTCCGTTTCATCCTGAAAATCTTGGTCCCGCAATTAATACCAGCGAAAACGAATATTGGCCCAGCCTGAATGCGGAAGCGAATCAATTGGTGTTTACGCGATTGATTACTGTTGATTCGACCGGACAGTCGCTGCGTTTCCCTCAGGAAGATTTTTATTCTTCGCATCTGGACAGTGCCGGTTGGTCCGTGGCTGAACCATTGGGGAAACCAGTGAATACTCCCGATAATGAAGGCGCACAATGTATTTCGGCAAACGGAGACTTATTATTCTTTACGGCTTGCAACCGGGAGGACGGCTATGGGAGTTGCGATATCTATTTTACGGTAAAGCGTAACGGCAAATGGATGAAGCCACTCAACCTGATGTCGCCTGTGAATACCCGCGGCTGGGAATCGCAGCCATCTGTTTCGGCCGATGGCCGCTATCTTTATTTTGCCAGTAACCGAAAAGGAGGGAAAGGGAAAATGGATATCTGGCGCGCTGAAAGAACCAGCATTACGCCATCGGGTTTACCGGTCTATGGAAAAGTAACCAATATGGAAGCGATTAATACGCCCGGAAATGAGTCGTCTCCGTTTATACATGCCGATGGTAAAACACTTTACTTTGCGTCTGATTACTGGCCCGGTTTGGGCGGGAAAGATTTGTTTGTATCCAGAAATGAAGGAGACGGTTTTTCAGTTCCCGAAAATTTGGGGTATCCAATTAATACGAACGAAGATGATGACGGCCTGATTGTAGATGTGACAGGACGGAATGCTTATTTTGCTTCGAACCGGGAAGGGTATGGAGGAAGAGACATTTTTCATTTTGTCCTTCCGGAAGAGTTGAGGCCTGATGCTGTAAGCTACGTTGCCGGCAAAGTATTCGATGCGAAAACTTCAAAACCACTTGCTCCGGTTGTGCAGATTATTAATCTGCAGAGTGATAGTATCTACGAGCAAACCCGGCCTGATGCTTTTGACGGACATTTTCTTTTGTGCCTTCCGGCAGGAAAAGATTACGCGCTAAATGTCGAAACTCCCGGCTATCTGTTTTATTCCGAACATTTTGATTTAACCAAGTCCTACGAAAAATCGAAACCATTTCAGTTGGAAATTGCACTTCAGCCAGTGAAAGCCGGAAGTGTAACCGCTTTACGAAATGTGTTTTTCGATACAGATTCGTCAGCGCTGAAGCCGGAATCTTTCCTGCAGTTGAAACAGGTTTTAGCATTTATGGAGAAGAATCCGCAGTGGATGGTGGAAATTGCCGGCCATACCGATAATACCGGAACAGACGTTCATAATCTCAAGCTTTCGAAACAGCGGGCGCAAGCTGTGGTTAGTTATTTGGAAGAAAAAGGTATCTCCTCTCAGCGTTTAGTTGCCAAAGGTTATGGAGCTACTCAGCCTGTTGCCGACAATACAACGGCAGATGGACGAGCCCGTAATCGGAGAACCGAGTTTCGTCTTGTGAAAAAATTGGAGATTAATCAGCAATAAAAAAAAGCCGGAATTTCCGGCTTTCATTTATTTGAGTTGATTTAATTGTTCGAGTATGACATCGGCCAGGCGGGATTTTCGTTCAATATGATCCAGAATCTCCCTGACAAACTGATTATTTTCAAATGTTCCCCTCACCATTTCGAAATCTTGCGAACGAGTTTCTTCATTTCCGTCTGATCCAAAACCAGTTTGTGACTTCAGGGTGAATTCTTTACGGGCATCGTCATAAAGCATTCTGTCGAGCGAAACGACACTTTCTTTCCAACGTTCGACCATTCCTTTAATATCACCGACGGTCATTTCGGAAATGGGTTTTCCGAGTCTTTCTTCCAAAAGGTGAGAAGCCCAGGTCCATTCGTATTCATAGTAATTTTTATGAAGACGGGCGAACCACTGCCATGTCGTTGTTAGATTTTCTATTTCACCTGATTCAATTTTATTCATCAAGGAAGAAATTTCTTTTTTAGGAGCAATCAATCCGCCCAAATCAATCCATTCTCCTTCGCCGATTTTTGTGTCGGGAGTAAGGCGCTGACGCATTTCTGCTTCTGTCTTTATTCCGGAATCTTTCAGCCTCGTAATCACGGAATTACCCAAAAATTTGGTGATTCCCATGTTATACAACTGCCATCCTTTCTGAAGAGAAGAATTTTTAATGATGGTTGAACTATAGGAATAGGTTTGAGATGTTTTCCCTGAAATATTCTGCAGGTCTTCCAGAACTCGCTGTCCTCGTAACATTTTCTGTATGGTAAACGGGCTGAGCAGGTTGAAATTGATGAAATCGAGTGTATCCGGATCGGTTCGCCTGTCCCTTCGGGGCCACTTGATGGCATCGCGAATGGTACCTACACTACGTAAGTTGATACCCGGCATCAGGTAACTTTCATCCTTGTTTTCTATCATATAAGAGAAGGGCAAATCGGATGTGTCGGAGTTTTTATAGTGACGTCCCATAACCAGCGTGAATGGGCCAATTTTGGCGGGCCAAAGAAGATAGGAATCACTGGCTGTTTTGGAACCTCGCTGCACGATGCCGTGGTGAATCGGTCCAAGCTTGTACATATGGTTACTCTGATTGGAACCTGAACCTGCATTCAGGAACGAGAACATTCCGGCAATCAGTAGTGTCGATTTATGGTGCGTCACAGTATACGGTCCCGCAAATATGGAACAGGCCTCACCGTGAAAACCCTGGCAGTTTGCGAAGAAAAGAGAGTTTTCAGCTGAATACTGTTTACTTAGTTGGCAACCTTGTCCAATGAAACAATTCTCGACAATGGCCCCATCCGATATTTCGGAACCCGAACTAACGATAAAATTGCGGGCAATTACACCCGAACCTAGCACTACCGGAGACTCCAACTTACTGTTCAACGTGGCATTTTCCAACCGATGAACACCTTCTGCTACGGCGTAGGGACCAAAATATACATTAATAATCGAATGACAGTTGAGAATTCTTGTACCTTTTCCAATGAACCCTCTTTCTGAACGGCGACTTTCGGCATATTTCTCTACCCAGGCAAGCAGTTTCTCTTGCAAGTCACGCCGATGGCGGTACAGCGTCATCATGTAGGCGAGGTGCGCTGAAAGATGGTCGTAAATAGGGATGGAGCGTCCGCCGGCTTCATCAAGAACGGCTACCATGGTGCCATTCCCAAAAGTGGAAGACTCGGTTACCACGACCTGGTCTGTATTCTTAATGACTACATCTTCCTCTATATCGTAATTGGCTATCAGGTGTTGCACTCCACGAATGAGAACATTGTCTCCGATCGTGCAGTTGTGCAACGAAGCATCATAAATCCCGGTGGGTTTTTCGATTCCGTTAAAGAATTTTATTTTTTTATCGAATCGTCCCAAAACATTGGTTCCGTAGAAATGCACATTTCGAAGGTTTTTTGTGTCAAAATCGTGCGGAACGCTGACTTGAGTCCAATCTTCTGCGGTACAGTGGCGTTGTTCCAGCATTTCAATTTCTTCGGATGTCAGTTTTCTGTTGGTGTGGTCCATTTCAAATATTTTTTAATACAGTTAGGTAATCATGCTGGGAACCTTCTATCATTTCGATTACCTGTAAATCGTTCTCTTGTGCAATATCTGTGAGTGTTTCCCGGTCGATAAAAAGCCAGTTGAAAGGATTGCCTTTCACCTCACGGTAGCTTAAACGGTATTCAACCTGTCCATAGTATGTATCTGAATTCAAATCGACCCAGATTTCACCTTCTTCATCGGTAAAGAGATACAGTAAATCAGCTGAATCAGCCAGTATCTGGCCACCTGGTCTTAGCAGTGTTTTCAAGTGTTTGAGGAGGAGGTTCAATCCATCGGGCGTTCCAGCTATACCTAGTCCGTTCATCAATAATAAAATGGTGTCAAATTGTTCATCTTCTAACTGCATGACATCCTGAAGACGAACGTCCCGAACACCTCTTTCTTCCATCGTTTGGCAAGCGTATGGCGAAATATCTATTGCCGTTACCGTCAGTCCTTTTTCCTGCAGCCAAAGTGCATGAGAACCTGCACCTGCACCTACATCAAGGACATGCCCCTTGCTTTTTTTGAGGGCCGTTTGCTCGATATCCGGCATCTGACTAAAATCTCTGAAAAGGTATTCGGGGGAAAGCTCCTCATCTTCCGCAATATCTGTCTTTACTGTAATTAGATGCTTTCCGGCAGCTGTGTAATGATCCCATATGGCAGCTCCCATCGGATCATTCTCTCTGGTTAAAACTCCCATGATATACGATTGACCCCGCAAAGTAAGCAAATTACCTAAACAGTAACAGCGGTGTGTTCGTATTTGTAATAGATATTCTGTTGCTCAGAAAAGAAATATAATCCTTTATAATCTCCCGATGGAATGATAACATTTTGGATATTACCCATTAAGCGATAAATTGCTTTTACCTGGTCGAGGTTTACTTTTTCGTTGTGTAACCAGAAACGGGCATTAAAATCAGAGAGATGAAGAGTCTTTCCATTCCGGGAGGATTGGAGGATGTATTCTTTTATATGGGCATAATTTATTTTACGGAAATGCTCCATCATCGATTTATTTGACTTTAATTTACGAAAAGAGCAAGCGAGATAAAAGTTTTGTTGATAAAGGTTGAAAACTTTCTGACGAACGTATGGATCTGTTCATCGAATGAAAAATGAGAGGGCGGTTATTTAAACTATTTATGCATTCCGGAAGTTTTCTCAGAGATGGGCAACGTAATCCAGAAGTGACTGCCTTTACCGGGTTCGCTGTTTACTCCAATCTGACCTCCGTGTTTTTTTATGAATTCCTGACATACAAGTAACCCAAGTCCGGAACCTTCCTCACTTTCGGTTCCTGTTTTGCGCAAATGTCTGTCAATACGAAATAGCTTGCCTTGTTCCTCTGGTGTAAGTCCCACACCCGTGTCGAATACTGAAATTTTCAGAAATTCGCTTTCCGGTTCCAGTTCCGATTTTAACCGGACTGCTCCTCCTTTGGGGGTGAATTTTATTCCGTTGGATACAAGATTCTTCAAAATCGTTTCCAGCATTAAAGTATCGGCAAATACCTGATGTTGTTTCCGGATGTCAACCGAAAGGGAAATATCTTTTTCATGAGCTTGTGTGATGGTATTCTCGTACAGCTCCTCTGCGAACTCACTCAGATTGATGTATTCCGGGTTATATTCAATTTGGTTGGTCTGTGTGCGGGCCCAGGCCAAAAGGTTTTCGAGCATCTGAAATATCTTGATACTGGTCTGGTTGATTTCGCCGGCGAAATTTACCCGCTCATTGTCCGTTAATTTGGGATAGTCTTCTTTTAGCAAGAAGGATAAGCCCAGTAGTGCGTGAAAAGGATTTTTTAAATCATGAGCGATAATGGAGAAGAACGTGTCTTTTTCTGAATTCAGGGTACGTAGTTCCTTATTCATTTCCCGATAAGCCTGGTTGAACTCCTCTAATTCCTTTTTTTGCTGTTCGATCTCCCTGTTTTTTGTTTCAAGCAACCGGTTGGCCTGCCGGTTTTCCAGAAAACGATTCAGTAGAATGATCAATATAATCAGAAAGATACCGGCCAGACCATAGGCGATTTTATTTTCAAGGATATTCCTATTCAACCGGCTTTCTTTTAGTTCATTTTCGAGTTTTAGATTTTGTACCTCTCTGGCGTTCTTTTCTGTTTCGTACTGTGTTTGTATTTTGGCTAGTTGATCAGCTTTTTCTTTGTTAAAAAGACTGTCTTTCAGTTGTGTATACATAACATGGTATTTCAGGGCCTTTTTGTAATCGTTTCTGTCATTGTGAAATTCATACAGATTTTTGTAGGTATCCCTGATGAGCAACGGAAGATTGTGCTCTTTCGCGAGAGACAATGCTTGGAGGTAATCCTTTTCAGCCCGGCCATACATCTTGAGTTTGGCCATTGCCGAGCCCATACCATGTAAAACGTAAGCTTCTCCCATTATATCACCTTCTTCTTCAAACAGCTCTTTTGCTTTTCGGAGATAGGGTAGCGAACGCTGATATTCATTCTTTTTTTGAAAAATCATGCCCAGATTATGAAACACGGATGCTTCACGCGAAACCTGCCCGAGGCGATGAAAAATATCTTTTGCCCGGTTAAGATATTGGAACGCGAGGTTAAGGCTGTCACGCTCCATATTCAGCAGACCAATACCATTTGAAATGATGGCGATACTGGCACTGTCACCCAACTCTTCTTCTACCGAAAGCGCATCGACATAATTTTTCATCGCTTTCTCATTGTCTCCGGTTTCCTTTTGAATCATGGCAATATTGGTCAGCATATCGGCCATGTCACTTTTTTGTTTCAGGTCGGAGTACAGGTTGTAGGCGTTAATAAACTCTTTGATGGCTTTGTTAAATTCGCCGGTATAATAGTAAGTTAGTCCGATGCAATTTTTGGTTTCAGCGCATAAAGAAGTGTCTCTAATGCCCTGAAACATATTGCATGCCTTCTCATAATAGGGGCGGGCACTTTTAAAATCGCTTTCGTAATAGTAGGATTCCCCGATAATGTAGTTTGCTTTGGCAACTAATTTGGAATGCTTTTTTTTTGATTGGTCCAGTTTGGTTAATGCTTCGTTACACAGAAAACGGGCCAGATTGGATTTGGCTGGCAAAAAGGAGGTGGAGTTATCAATAAGCGTTTTAGCCTGTTCCGCATCTGACAATCCACTCAGTTTTTGTTTCAGAGAATCAGGAACAGATAAAGGTTGACTTCGAACCGTTAGGCCGATAAACAAGAAAATAACAGTAACGAAAACAGATTTAAGGTTCATTTAGGTCTGCTTGATTAGAGATACATCCTCGATACTCATCATAAAGTTAGTAAACTTTAAGGGAATATCAGATGGCGGGAAAAAGAAAAGGAGCCGGACTGTTGAGCCGGCTCCTGTATTTTATTGTTGATGATTTTTAATCCATTTTCGGGCGTTGACGAATGCCTCTATCCAGGGAGTTACTTCATCGTCTTTGTGAGCCGATGGATAAGTACCCCATTGCCATGGATAAATTGCCCGCTCCAGGTGCGGCATCATTGCCAGGTGACGGCCATTAGCAGAGCAAACAGCCGCCGTATTGAATGCCGAACCGTTCGGGTTACCCGGATAACCTTCATGAGTATACTTCATCGGGATGTGATAGTTACTTTCGTCAAGCGGAAGATTGAATTTACCTTCTCCGTGTGCCACCCAAATTCCCAAACGTTTTCCGGTCATATTTTTCAACATAACCGAATCGTTTTCCTGAATATCGACATTAATGAAGCCGGACTCGAATTTATGGGACTCGTTGTGCAGCATTTTGCCTTTCTCGCGGTGTTCGGGATAAATCAGGTCAAGCTCAATCATTAACTGGCAACCGTTACAAACGCCCAGACTCAGGGTGTCTTCACGACGGTAGAAATTTTCAAGTGCGGTACGTGCTTTTTCGTTATAACGGAAAGCTCCGGCCCAACCTTTGGCTGAACCTAGTACGTCGGAATTGGAGAAGCCGCCAACGAAAACTATCATATTAATGTCTTCCAGCGTTTCTCTGCCGCTAATCAGGTCGGTCATGTGAACGTCTTTCACATCAAAACCGGCCAGGTAAAGGCTCCAGGCCATTTCACGGTCGCCATTCACTCCTTTTTCGCGGATAATGGCGGCTTTCACACCGGAAGATTGACGCCGTTTGGCATCGATGCCCAGACTGGAGTATTTTCCGTCGAATGACTGGAAATCGAATTGAAGCGCCTGTTTCTTATAGTTCTGATAACGCTCCAAAGCCAGTTTGCTTCCGCTTTGTTTCCGGTCGAGCAGATACGATGGTTTGTACCACAGTTCACGGAGCGAATCGATATCGAAGTTCAGCTCACTTCCCTGATTGACGATAACAACTTCGCGTTTTGAGGAAGGCTGTCCGATTTTGATCAGATTAACTCCTTGCTCAGTCATTAATGCTTCAAGTTTCTCTGCATCGTTCGCCTGAATCAATAATCCGGGGTTTTCACTGAATAGAAGCTTTACTGAATCGGCTTCATTCATGGCACTCAGGTCAGCTTCAATTCCTCCCTTGTTTTGAGCGAAGCACATTTCCAGCAAGGCTGTAATCATTCCACCGGCTGAGATGTCGTGACCTGCTGCTACCAATCCAACGTCGATGGCATCTTGTACCGCATTGAACGCTTTCACGAAAGCTGCGGGTTCTTTCACGGTAGGAGCTTCATCACCCAGCTTGTTCACAATTTGGGCAAATGAGCTTCCGCCCAGCGATTTGGGTACACCCGATAAATCGAGATAATATAAGGGTTTCGATGCATCGTTGACCAGAACCGGTTCCACTACCTTTCGGATATCGGATACTTCGCCGGAAGCGGAAATGATAACCGTTCCGGGAGCAAGTACCACATCATCCTTATATTTCTGTGTCATCGAAAGGGAATCTTTCCCGGTAGGAATGTTGATACCCAGTTCACATGCAAAATTGGAAGCTGCTTCTACGGCGTTGTACAAACGGGCATTCTCACCCGGGTTACGAGCCGGCCACATCCAGTTGGCTGAGAGTGAAATACCTTTGATGCGATGGGTTAACGGTGCCCAGACAATGTTGGTCAGTGACTCAGCTATGGATAGGATAGAGCCTTTAGGGGCGTCAACCAGTCCGGCTACCGGTGCATGACCGATGGAAGTGGCAATTCCATATTTTCCCTGGTAATCGATGGCAATTACGCCCAGGTTATTCAGCGGTAGCTGAAGTTCGCCGGCACATTGCTGTTTGGCGATTTTCCCGGTTACCGAACGGTCCACTTTGTTGGTGAGCCAGTCTTTGCTCCCAACTGATTCCAATTGCAGTACTTGTTCCAGGTAACTGGTAATTTTTTCATTTTCGTAGGAAACCGGAGCAAACTTTTCATTTACGGTTGTATCCTCCAATACGGTAACGGGCGGTTTTCCAAACATATCGGCTAGATCGAGATCGATGGGTTTTTCACCGGTCCGGAAATCCTCGAAGGTGAACCGATGATCGCCGGTGGTTTCGCCTACGTCGTACATGGGTGAACGTTCGCGGTCGGCAATTCTACGAATGAGTTCGAGGTTTTCTTCCCGGACAACCAGCCCCATGCGTTCCTGCGATTCGTTACCAACGATTTCTTTGGCGGAAAGAGTGGGATCGCCCACCGGCAATTTATCCACATGAATTTTTCCTCCGGTTTCCTCTACCAGCTCTGAGAGGCAGTTGAGGTGGCCGCCGGCGCCATGATCGTGAATGGAAACAATCGGGTTTTTACCCGATTCTGCTAACGCACGAATGGTGTTATAGGCCCGTTTCTGCATTTCGGGGTTGGCACGCTGTACGGCGTTCAGCTCGATGTGGCTTTCGAACTCGCCGGTGTCGACCGACGAAACTGCGCCACCACCCATTCCGATGCGATAGTTATCTCCTCCGAGAAGCACTACTTTATCGCCGGTTGAAGGAGTATCTTTCAGACTGTCTTCGCTGCGGCCGAAACCAATTCCACCGGCCAGCATAATGACTTTGTCGTATCCGTATTTTTTGAAGTTCTCGGAATGTTCGAATGTGAGCAGAGAACCGTTGATGAGGGGTTGTCCGAATTTATTTCCGAAATCGGAGGCACCGTTGGATGCTTTGATGAGAATCTGTTCCGGTGTTTGGTATAACCAGGGACGTGGTTCCATGGCCTCTTCCCACTCACGACCATCCTCCGAACGTGAGTAACTGGTCATGTAAACAGCTGTTCCGGCAATCGGGTAACTTCCTTTCCCACCGGCAATCCGGTCACGAATTTCTCCACCCGTTCCGGTTGCGGCTCCGTTGAAGGGTTCAACAGTTGTCGGGAAGTTGTGTGTTTCCGCTTTCAGCGAAAGTACGGTATCAATATCTTCAACAACAAAATAATCGGGCTTATCCTGTGTGGCCGGTGCAAACTGTTCCACTTTAGGACCTTTGCTAAAGGAGCAATTGTCTTTGTATGCGGAAACGATGGTGTTGGGATTGGTTTGGGTGGTTTTTTTGATGAGGTGGAAGAGGGTGGAGGGCTGTTCTTTGCCGTCGATTATGAAATTTCCGTTAAAAATTTTGTGACGGCAATGTTCCGAGTTCACCTGCGAAAATCCGAACACTTCGCTATCGGTAAGTTTTCGGCCGATTCGTTTTGCTACACCTTCCAGATAATCAATTTCTTCACTGCTGAGTGCCAGCCCTTCTTGCTGGTTGTATTGGGAAATATCGTCGATATAAATAATGGGCTCTGGTTTCCTTTCGATGGTAAATACCTGCTGATCGAGTCCTTTATAAAATGCCTGCAACATCGGGTCGAATTGCGGAGAATCGGAGTCGACCGGGAAAAACTCCTCGATGCGGGTAATACCGCTAATTCCCATGTTTTGCGTGATTTCGACCGCGTTGGTGCTCCAGGGAGTAATCATCTCTTTGCGCGGACCGACAAAATTGCCATCCAGATGGTCGGATTCGATGGGTTGCGCCTGGTCGAAGAGCCAGATTAATTTTTCGAGGTCCTGCTGGTTTAGTTCCTCGTGTGCATCAACGGCAATCGTGTTCGATTTGCCTTTAAAGAACAGGATCATTGTGTGGGTTGTTTTCGTTTACGAAATCAGATAATTCGGATGCCACAAATATAAGGAAATTCAGTTTATGGATTCGGCCAACTGTCTTTACAGACGTATGCGAATTGTCATTGTTTTGGTTTCCTTTGCGGCATAAAAAAACCGCAGACTGAGCTGGTCAATCTGCGGCGTTTATTTTATGATTTTTCGTTTTTCAATTCGAGTGGCTTCCAGGCCCAGCTCTTTATTTTGTCAGGGAAAGCTTCGGGTTTGAAAATAGAGCGTTTGTTAAACACCCGGAAACATTCCTGTATTCCCTCCGTTACGCTGGGGTGTGGGTGGATGCTTCGCAGTACCTCATTCATGCCGCTTTCCGAATTCATTAGGTACGAAACGGAGACAATGAAAGCGGATGCCTGGGGGCCGGCGGCCTGCATTCCCAATATCCGATCCTGACCGTCGTCACTAACTAATACCTTGACAAAGCCGTTGGTATTGCGCATGGCAATGGTCCGATTGACCATTTCGTTGGAATAGAAGGCTGCTCGGTATGGTATTTTTTTCTCCTGAAGGATTTTCTCGTTGACACCTACTGAGGCTAATTCCGGTTTGAAGAACATCAGTGTAGGCATGTGCGAATAATCGGTGGGATACTCCAATTCACCGAAGATGGCTTCGACAATAAAACGACCCTGTTCTTCAGCTACACAGTAGAGCGCTTTGTGACCAGTGACGTCTCCTGCCGCAAAGATGTTGCAAGCTTCAAAATCGCCGGTAGCACATTCTTCATTTACTTTCAGATACCCATGTGGAGTCGTTTGGATATTGACGTTTTCCAATCCCAGACCTTTGGTATTGGGTTCGCGACCAATGGAGACGAGAACCACATCTACCTCGATAACAGTACTGTGTCCGTCTTCGTAGTCGAGCACGACCTCCAGGTAATCTTTCTTTTTATTAACGGTACGTAGGTTGGCCGTATGATGAATGACGACGCCGTTTTTCTGCAGGTTTCCGGATACGAAATCACTGACGTCATTGTCGGCAAATGGGATAACACGGTGTGCACGGTCGAGTAGGTGGACTTCGGTGTGGCCGAAATTGGAGAAGATGGTGGCAAACTCACAGCCGATAATTCCTGAACCGATAATCATCATCCTTTCGGGGAACTTTTTCAGGTTGAGGATGCCATCGGAGTTAATGATACGCTTTTGGTCCACTTTCAAATCGGGTAATTCACGTGGATGGGTACCGGTGGCAATAATAATATAGTCGGCTCCGATCAATTCTTTTTCTTCACCTTTTCCAGGATTAATCTCTAACGTGTTCCGGTCCTTAAAACTGGCAAAACCGTATTTAATGGTTAAACTCCCTTTCTGTCCCGGCTTTTTCGAGTAGGTTTCAATTTGTGAGAGAATCTGGTATTGCTTGGTTTTAGCGGCTTTCAACACCGACTTTTTGACTTTGGTAAAATCAACCTGAAGTCCTGAAGCGCGGTATCCCCGGTCGACTGCTGCGGCAACTGCATAATCGTGCGATAGCTCCCACATGGTTTTCGAGGTCAATGCTCCGTTCATAACGCCTGCACCGCCAACATGACCGGCTTCAATCAGACAAACATCCTTTCCAAAATCCAGGGCCCGGACAGCAGCAGAGAAACCTCCCGGCCCACTTCCGATGACCGCTAAATCGTATTTTTCCATAGTTTGTTATTCGGATTCTTATCGTAAAACAGACTTCTCTGTTAATGGTTTTATTTCCCGAAAATAAAAAGCGGTTCAAACATTTTACTCATTTATTTTGATTTTTAATAAATAAGGACATTGGGAACATAAATCTTTCCACCAGACTGTAATATGTTTTACATTTGCACTGATTTTGAAAACAGGAAATTTTTCTACATGAAACGAGCGATTGGAGAGTATCTTACATAGAGGCATGATTAACAATAGCGAGTTCCGTGTGGAAAAAATGCAAAAGATCTACACATGAAATCGATCAAGTATGTAACCGCAGGTGACGCTGTAAAAGTAATTAAATCTGGTGATCGAGTACATTTGAGTAGTGTGGCCGTAACCCCGCACAAACTCATTCGCGCTATGGTTGACCGGGGTCGTGCCGGAGAGTTGTACGATGTGAAAATTCAGCATATTCATATTGAAGGGGAAGTTGAATATGCCAATCCGGAGTTTGAAGGTATTTTCGCTGCTGAACAGTTTTTCGTTGGAGCGAATCTTCGCAAGCAAACCCAGGCCGGGTATGCTGATTATGTCCCCGTATTTTTAAGTGAGACACAGAAATTAATCCGCGACGGCTATCTCAAGGTGAATGTCGCCATGGTGTTGGTTTCTCCTCCCGATAAACACGGCTTTGTGTCGTTAGGAACTTCAGTAGATGCTACGCTGGCTGCCGTTGAGTGCGCCGATGTAGTCATTGCCGCTGTTAACCCGAACGTACCGCGGGCCTGGGGAGATGCCATGATTAGCATCAACGAGATTGATTACTTTGTTGAGGACGATAGTCCTTTATATGCGCACGATTGCGCACCTCTCACCGAAACAGACATCCAGATTGGGAAAAATGTTGCTGCACTTGTTGAGGATGGCGCCTGCCTCCAGATGGGTATCGGCGGTATTCCCAATGCTGTACTTGCTCAGCTCGAAAACCACAAGGACCTGGGTGTGCACACCGAGATGTTCGCCGATGGAATTTTACCATTGGTTGAAAAAGGTGTAGTAAACGGTAAACGGAAAAAAATCGACCGGGGTAAAATGGTCGCTTCTTTCCTGATGGGTTCGAAAAAGCTTTATGACTTTGTCGATGACAACCCCATGGTGGCCATGATGGATGTGGCACACACCAACAGTGTGCATGTCATTCGTAAGCTGGATAAAGTCACTGCTATTAACTCGGCTTTAGCCATCGACCTAACGGGGCAGGTTTGTGCCGATTCAATTGGTATCAAGCATTATTCCGGTGTGGGCGGACAGATTGATTTTATCCGTGGAGCTGGTTACTCTTTGGGCGGTAAACCTATCATCGCCATGCCTTCGGTTACAGCCAAGGGAATGTCGAAAATTTCGCCGACTTTGCTGACTGGTTCGGGTGTGGTAAGTACCCGTGCCAACATGCACTGGGTGGTAACCGAGTTCGGTGCGGTAAACCTTTACGGTAAAACACTGCAGGAACGTGCACGTTTGCTAATATCTGTCGCTCATCCGAATCATCAGGAAGCGCTGGACAAAGCAGCATTTGAGCGTTTCGGTCCACACTATAAATTTATTTCCGCGAAATAAATAGATCTCATAAAAGGGAAGTAAGGTGGAACTGACGTTCTGCCTTCTTCCTGTTATTCCGATAATTATTTTCATGAATATCGGTATTGAGATCATAAAGGTGTTGTCCGACAATGTCGTATCAATACTCTTGCCGGTTGGTGAGAGTTTTCGCACATGTATAATTATCATGAAAATCCGTTTCTGTTTCTGAATGATCTCATTATTCAGTAAATTATATTTCCTTTTATTTATCTATGCATAGACGACAGATATCATGTAACCTCTGTCAGATTGTTTTTCTATTTTTAATCGTTAGGATGTAACCTTAAAACATCAATCACAATGAGCGTATCACATATCGAACACATTGGAATTGCAGTTCAAAGCCTGGAAGAAACCATTCCTTACTATGAAAAACTGCTGGGTACAAAATGCTATGCGGTTGAAGAAGTGGCCGATCAGAAAGTGAAAACGGCGTTCTTCAAGGTAGGACAGACAAAAATCGAACTGCTGGAATCAACCGATCCGGAAGGCCCGATTGGTAAGTTTATCGGGAAAAAAGGACCTGGCATTCACCATGTTGCTTTTGCTGTTGATAACGTTGACCAGGCGCTGACCGAAGCAGAAGAGAACGGCATCCGGTTAATTGATAAGCAGGGACGCAAGGGAGCCGAAGGCTTGAATATCGGTTTCTTACACCCAAAATCCACTTTTGGCGTACTGACAGAACTTTGCAGTGACTAATCTTTCATAAACTCACTATCTATAGTATAACACAATGAGCAATCAGGATAAAATCAACAAGCTAATTGACCTTCGTGCTGAAGCTAAATTGGGTGGCGGCGAAAAGCGCATCGAAGCCCAGCATAAAAAAGGCAAATTTACCTCACGCGAACGTATCGAAATGCTGCTTGATGAAGGTAGCTTCGAAGAATTTGACATGTTCGTTACCCACCGTTGTACCAATTTCGGAATGGAGAAGAAGAAATTTCTGGGCGATGGTGTAGTGACCGGACGTGGTACCATCGATGGACGGACTGTTTTCGTTTTCTCTCAGGATTTTACCGTCTTTGGAGGTTCATTATCCGAAACTTTTGCACAGAAAATCTGCAAAGTGATGGATATGGCCATGAAAGCTGGTGCCCCGGTTATCGGAATTAACGATTCGGGTGGTGCACGTATCCAGGAGGGAGTGACTTCGCTGGCCGGTTACGCCGAAATTTTCGAGCGGAACATTCTGGCTTCCGGAGTTATTCCACAGATTTCAGCCATTTTTGGTCCGTGTGCCGGCGGCGCGGTTTATTCTCCTGCCCTTACCGATTTCGTCATGATGACCGAGGAAAACTCGTATATGTTCGTTACCGGCCCGAAAGTGGTGAAAACCGTTACCGGTGAAGATATTTCTATTGACGATCTTGGTGGAGGTAAAGTACACGCGCAAAAGTCAGGTGTAGCGCACTTCCTTGTTGAGGACGAAGACGAAGGTATTCTGCTTATCCGTAAATTGCTGGAATACCTGCCGCAGAATAACCTGGAAGAACCGCCCATTACCGAATGTCATGATCCGATCGATCGTCTGGAAGATGCGTTGAACGAAATTATTCCGGATAATCCGAACCAACCTTACGATGTGAAAGATGTTATTCATGCCATCGTGGATGTGGGTGAATTCCTGGAAGTACACCGGAATTATGCAAAAAACATTGTAACTGGTTTTGCCAAGTTTGACGGACAACCTGTTGGTATTGTAGCCAATCAGCCTAACTATCTGGCGGGTGTGCTTGATGTGGATGCTTCGCGCAAAGCAGCTCGCTTTGTTCGATTCCTCGATGCCTTCAATATTCCGATTATCACGTTGGTTGATGTACCCGGATTCCTCCCCGGTTCCGGACAGGAATACGCTGGTATTATTATCCACGGTGCTAAACTGATGTTTGCCTATGGCGAAGCCACCGTACCGAAAATTACCGTGACGCTGCGTAAGTCGTACGGTGGGGCGCACGATGTGATGTCTTGTAAGCAGTTGCGTGGCGACCTGAACTATGCATGGCCTTCTGCTGAAATCGCCGTTATGGGTGCATCGGGTGCTGTAGAGGTACTGCACGGAAGGAAGCTGGCTGAGATTACTGATCCGGAAGAACGGGCAGCATACGTCCAGAAGCATGAGGATGAATACAAAGCCAATTTTGCTAATCCGTATCAGGCTGCATCATATGGTTATATCGATGATGTGATTGAGCCACGCAATACGCGTTTCCGCATTGTTCGTGGATTACAGGCGTTGGGAACGAAAAAGTTGACCAATCCGCCCAAAAAACATTCGAACATACCATTGTAAAAAACTGAACGATGAATATAGCAAGCATATTATTAACGGATGTTCAGGGATTGGGATTAACCATTGCAGTGGTTGGTTTTGGCATTGTCGTCACTGCTTTGTCACTGCTCGTATTGGTTTTTCTCAATGCTCCAAAACTTCTTAAACTAAAAGGATTCCGAAGAAAAAAAGGTGATGGCTCGGATGAACCTGAAGAAGAAGTTCATCTCGAAGGAAACGTCAATGCCGCCATTGCGCTGGCTATTCATATGTATTTGAATGAAGCGCACGACGAAGAAAGTAACGTGGTAACGATAAAGCGGGTAAGAAGACGTTATTCTCCATGGAGTTCGAAAATTTACGGAGTGTACGACCGCTGGGCACGATAATCCGTGGTCTGGTCAAAATTAAATTCACAACTGACGCAAAATGAAAAAGTTCAAATTTACCATAAGCGGAAACCAGTACGATGTTCAGATCAATGATATTGAGGATAATATCGCTGATCTGGAGGTGAATGGTACCCAATACAAAGTGGAAATTCACCAGGAGGTGAAAAGAAACAAAACACCTAAGCTTGTCCGGAAACCTGTTCAAAAAGCGCCCGGTGAAGGCGAAATCCAGAAAAAGAGCTCGAAGGCGAAAGCAATTAAGGCTCCGCTGCCGGGAACCATACTCAGTATAGCTGTGAAGGAAGGGGATACTGTTACCAAAGGACAGACCCTCATGGTAATGGAGGCCATGAAAATGGAGAACTCGATTATGGCCGAAGCTGATGGCACCGTAGCTGCCGTTAAAGTTTCTGCCGGACAAAGTGTTCTTCAGGATGATGTTTTGGTCGAAATTGCTTAACCTGGAAAAGACTTGTTGAAATGAATAAATTACTATTAACAATTTTAACCCTGTTTCTCGCTGTTTCCGGTCTTTTCGCCCAGAATCAAGTGAAACCTTCTGATTTGACGGAAGGGAAGTGGGTTAACCGTTCGAGTGGGTATATCGCTAACCCGATAATCAACCCCGATACGGTTACAGCCCGGTCCGGTGTGGAGATGGTAGAGAGATTTAAAACTCTGGAATTTGACGGCGATGGTTCATTTACCATGGACTCGGCCAAGGAACGATATACGGGAAAATGGAGAATAGCCGATGAGCATATCCTCATGGACTTCAATGCGAAGCCGTTGACCCATCTTCGGAAAAATACCAATCCGAATAAGCGTTCAGGTTATTCTACTCAGAATTTTACGTTGCAGCTTCCTCAGCGGTCGCTGACACTTCAAAACGGAGAACTGGTGGGGCAGCCGGGTGATAGCCGTCAGGTATATGAAAATGTAGACGGAGCACTTTCCGGATTGTTTAATTTCTGGGAATTTACCGGTTTTGCCAACTTTACCTGGGGACACTTCATCATGCTCATGGTGGGATTGCTCTTTATCTTTCTGGCTATCCGGTACGATTTTGAACCGATGTTGCTGATTCCTATTGGTACCGGTATCCTTATCGGGAATATTCCGATGTTTCAGGTAACCGATTTCAACCTGCAGCTGGGAATTTACGAACCCGGTTCGGTGCTAAACTACCTTTACCAGGGAGTGGTGCAAGGATGGTATCCGCCACTTATCTTCCTCGGAATTGGAGCCATGACAGACTTCTCTTCGTTGATTTCCAATCCGAAGCTGATGTTGTTGGGAGCTGCGGCACAGGTTGGTATCTTTCTGACATTGATTGGTGCATTGTACCTGGGCTTTGCTCCGCCTGAAGCCGGTGCTATCGGTATTATCGGTGGTGCTGACGGTCCGACCGCTATCTTTATCTCATCCAAGCTGGCCAACGGTATTAACGTGATGGCCAACGGGCAGACGGTGAGAAACCTGATTGGTCCCATTGCTATTGCAGCATATTCTTACATGGCATTGGTTCCCGTGATTCAACCTCCGGTTATCAAGTTATTGACCAGCAAAAGAGAGCGTCTTATCAGAATGCGTCCTCCGCGTGCGGTAACCAAGCTGGAGAAAGTGCTTTTCCCGATTGTTGGATTGTTGCTGACGGCTTACATTGCTCCGACAGCGCTTCCATTGCTGGGAATGCTCTTCTTTGGTAACCTGCTGAAAGAATCGGGTGTTACCAAACGACTGGCTGTAACGGCTTCCAATGCGTTGATTGATATCATTACCATGTTATTGGGAATCACTGTCGGTGCTTCTACGCAGGCAGACGTTTTCCTGACGCCTTCGTCTATCAAGATTTTTGTCCTGGGAGCATTATCCTTTGTTATTGCTACAGCAGGAGGAGTTTTGGGAGCGAAGTTCATGAACCTTTTCTTTAAGAAAGAGAACAAGATTAATCCAATGGTTGGAGCTGCCGGTGTTTCGGCTGTGCCCGACTCGGCCCGTGTGGTACAACAAATGGGGTTGAAGGAAGATCCATCGAATCACTTGCTGATGCACGCCATGGCACCAAACGTAGCCGGTGTGATTGGTTCGGCAGTGGCTGCCGGTGTCTTGCTTAGCTTCCTGATGTAGAAAAAAGTGAACACTGATATATAAAGGGTAGTCTGTTTTCAGGCTACCCTTTTTTCGTTTTTCAATGTAATGCTTTGAACAAAATTAGGGAAGGTATGTCCAGCCGACAATTAAAAACATTTTGTTCTTTTGGCTTGTCCCAAAAGAACGAAAAGGACAAGTCAAAGTGATCCTTCAGCCCGCGTTACGGTTTTTTCTTCCCGAACCACGACCCGGAATCCCCGCCAAAAACCACTCCCGCCAGCTCCTGCCCGGGCTACTTTGACTGGCCTACGCACTTTTCGCCTACCGGCAAAATGGGATAAATCATTTGAGAACTTGAAAGATGTTTGTTTGAAACCTGAAACAGAGTTAAAACTCCAGTTTCAGCTGCCGAATGGCGGGTAACCGTTTCTTTTCCTCGTCGATTAGCTCCTGAATGCGCGAACGGCACCGGCCACAGCCTGTGCCAGCTCCGGTGGCTTCCGAAACGGCCGGAAGGAAATAGAGTTCTCCCTTCCGGATCGCTTTTCTCACTTCCGATTCCTCCACTTCGTTACACAAACAGAATAGCTTACGAGACATAGGCTAACGGCTTTCAATCAGGGTTACTACAATCGACCGGTCGTTACGTGGACCGTCAAATTCACAAAGAAAAATATTTTGCCAGGTCGATAATCCCATTTTACCGTCCACGATGGGAATGGTTTCAGACGGCCCGACAATCCCGGCCTTCAGGTGCGCATCGCCGTTGTTGTCCTGGGCGTCATGTTCCCAAACACCCGGGGGGACTAATTTCCGTAGCAACGTGATGACATCGTTTTGAACCGAGTCATCCCAGTTTTCCTGGACCATAATACCGGCTGTCGCTCCCTGAACATAAACGTTGACCATCCCACCCGAAATATTTGCCATCTTCACAATGTCAGTGATTTGCGATGTGATATCGTATAATCCGTTGTGTTTGTCGGTTTCGATGTGGATGATCTGTTGCATCATCAGAAAAGTTGGTTTTCGATATGTATTCGTGCTTTTCGGTATATGTCGATGATGCTGTCGTTCTTCGGAAGTGCGTCGTACAGTCGCTTGACATACTGTTTCTGGTTCAGTATCAGGTAGGTTTTTCGGTAGGTTAATTCGAAAACCCACGATAGCTGCAACAGAACGTAGTCGTTATAGGTAACCATGTCTTCCTTCTTTGGCATCATATCGTTGATGATGTCTTTGCAGATACTGTCGGAAATGGTCGGATTTTTCGACAAATTCAATTCATCGGCCGGACTCACCTTAACATCCCGGTAGGTCAAAAATTCAGCAGTCATGCGCAGGGCATCCAGCTTATCCGCATCTCGCAGTAGTTTGAGGTAATATACCACAAACTCATTTTCCTTTTTGGGTAACTCGGGTTTGTTATGGAAGATGGTGACCTTCTGTAATATCTCCTGTTTGGCGGCTTCCAGCTCTTTAAACGGGGGAAGTAACGACAGCAGTTCGGCACCGGCTTCGGCGTGTCCTGATTCGGTTAAATTCTGGTAATAGGGTGAGGTTGTAACATCGCGGAAGCGTGCAATGTCGTGAAACAAAGCCAGAATTTCGGCCATGCGCATTTCTCCATCCTCCATATCCAAAGACTGCCCCAGCAGCAGGATATTTTCCACCACTTTTTCATTGTGTTTCTTCCATTGCTCGAAAGCTTGTTGCTGTGCAAAGTCCTTTGTTTCAACGGAACTCAGAATCTGGTTGTATTCCTCGCGGAATTGTTCAAGTGTGTCTTGCGAAATCATAATTTCGTGTTAAGCAATATGTACCAAAATTATGGTTTTATTGCATATAATTTGGGCTTCGCCATTTTATTTAATCATTTTTTGAAACAGACGGTCTGATTTTCAGTTTTGTTGTGTGAATTACCGGTTTTAAAAGGCGTTTATTTTTCGCGAAGTGCAAGAAAATATGGGATGTGGGATTTCGGGTTTGAAGAATATTACTATTTTTGTGTTCGCAAAATCACGGCGTACTGTGATATTTGCAAGCACACCATTGGTCCCATAGTTCAATGGATAGAATTTCAGATTCCGGTTCTGACGATGTGGGTTCGAATCCCGCTGGGATCACGTTAAAGTATCAATTTTGAAAAGCCTCTCATCGAGAGGCTTTTTTTGTTATCCTCGCCGGATTTTTCGTCTAACTTAATCTTAACACAGAGAAGGGATTGTATTTGACAAAAGATGAGATCATTGTATATTTAGTTCCTGTGAAACCTATTTCCATTCATTCCGCTTAAAAGATATTTCTATGAAAGCAAGAACCGGATCGGCAGCATGGTGGGGACCTCCCAGAAAATTTCATGAACAGCAGCATGAACGAAGGGTAAGTTGGCTCGAACTTTTTTATGATCTGGTTTATGTGATTGCCATATCGCGAATCACGCATGAGCTGGCTCAACATATCAGCGTGGATTATTTTGTCGGATATGCCTTTTTGTTTATCCTGATTTTCTGGGGGTGGCTGAACGGAAGTATGCATCACGACATGCACGGGAATGAAGGATTGCGAACCCGGTTGATGACGCTTTGGCAGATGATAATTATCGCGGCACTGGCTGTAGTCATTGGTCAGTCGCCGGGGAAAGGCTATTTCAATATCACCATGGTGTTGATGATCATGCAGCTCTTCATTACTTATATGTGGTGGAGTGTAGGTTTTTACGATAAGTCCCACCGGAAGTACAACAAGCCATACACCATTTTTTATTTGATTGCTTTCGCATTAATGGGTTTGAGCCTGTTGCTCTCCGGGAAATGGCTGAAACTAATTGTTCCCGTTGTTATCCTTTGTAATTATGCTCCTCCTTTTGTTGCCCATATGATGCTAGGTGGCAACTTAGCCGAGCTGAAACTCTCGTCAAGCATGTTCGAACGCCTGGGCTTGTTTGCCATTATTATCTTTGGCGAAGTGGTATTGGGGGTGGTAAACGGAATCAGCAAAATAGGAGAGCTGGATTTCACGGCCTGGGTGAATTTTGCGCTTGCCATTGCCATTGTTTTTACCCTGTGGTGGATATTCTTCACACTGGTAGCGCAAATGGAGGTGAAGAGCGGTTTTATCAATGCGACACTGTTGGAACTGTTATATATTCCGGCACTGATATCGCTTAGCCTGATTGCCGTTAGTTTTACTTCATTTTTTGAAATCCATCACGAAATACCTTTGCAAAAGTTGGGCTACGCAGTGGCCACCTATTTAACCTCTATCAGCCTGATGATGGGGTTGCTGGTATTTCATGAGCGATTGCCGGGGTTAAAACGATCCGTCAGTATTTCGTTATTGGTTACTGCTTCATTGTTCTTTATCTCCACACAAATTCATTTGCCCTTTAGCCGGCAATTTTACCTGGCTGGCGTTTTGGTTATTCTGGTGCTTGAGATCATTTACCTGAATGTCCTGTATTACAGGATGAGAAACAAGGGAGAGCGGTTGTAGCATTCCTTTACCTTGCACCGAAATTAGCGGGTATTTAAAATCATTTATTCAAGGACATTTTATCTTTGGTTTCATAGAAAAGGCCTGAGCAGTTAATGCTTGGGCTTTTTTGTTTTCTCAACTCATCGATTTATCTGAATCAGAGTGAAAAATTGGTAGTACCAATTGTGAGTTGGTTTTAAACCCCTTTTAAATAAAGGACTTTAGGAGACATCTCGTTTTGTCCTTTCAGAAACATCATTCTGATGGTACATTATGAGCGGTTTCCGCGATTTGTGGAATGGCAAAACCAAAAATGGTTTGCTATGTCAAATAAAAAACACAAACAGAAAGAGCAGATTGAGTATAAAAGAGCAATCTGGAAAACAGAAATCAAAGGGAATGCTGATAATACTTTCGTGAGAAATATAATCCTTTGGGATTTTATCTTGGGGTGGATACTTCGCGTTGTAATTGTGTTGATGATAATCGCCGGAAAATGGCGATAGAATTATTTCCAGCTTCTTCAAAACCGCTGACTCAACCCCCAATACATCCGGTGAAAGACGTTGCTCTTTTCGATGGTGGCCTCGTAATTCATCGAGAGTTGCAGCTTTTTCATGATGTACCACGCAAACGAGCAGCCGGCCAGGTTTTGATTGATTCCGGAACTGGAATTGAGAAAATTATAATTGATGATGCGGTAGGAGAGCGAGCCGTACAGTTTCCCGTTCAACAGGTATTTCGACAGGTTACCGCCATATTGCAATCCATCGAGGTAGCTCGTTTTTAATTTGGTTACGTTCAGGGTCATCGAGGATTTGAGCCACGGAATTTTGCTGTGGGTGATGTAGAAATTGTAATTGGTCGACGGATCGGGATCGCCTTTCCGGGAACGGTAACCGGCCTGCGCCGAAACAATGAGGTAATTGATGGGCCGCACCATCACGCGAAAGCGAACTCCCTGCCGGGTGGCATTATCGGTTATCAGGTCGACCAGCGTTTTATAGGTTTCGTAGTAAATCACATTCTTCCGCGCATCGTACGAAGCATAAAACGATACCTTTCGCGAAGCCCGGTAGCGCGACGAAATATAGAAGCTGGTCAGATCGAGCGTGTTGGTTGGAACGCTGTCTTTTACCTGGTACAAATCCATTTCAACCGAAGTGAACAGGTTAAAATCTTTCAGGAGTGAATTGCTGTGCTGAATGTAGATGAAGCGGCGGTCGGTATGCGAACCGTTCATTTGCTCGAACACCGCCAGCGAACTTTGCGCCGTGCCCACTTTTCCTTTCGCCTCGTGACTGACATACGCACCAAATTGTGGCAGGTTCGTGTTGACGCCGTAATCCATGTAATCGGGGCGCGCACCCCCAATAACGCCAAAAGTGAAGTTGTTGACGCGGGTTTCGAACTGCAAACCGTCGATGGCCCCGATATTCGAAACTTTCGTATTCATTTTCCGGCCAAACCAGAGGCTGGTATTTTTGCTGAAATTGTAGCCTACAGCCAGGCTGTAAATCTTCAGACTGTTGAAAATACTTTGGTTATCGGTATTCCAGCCACCCGTGCGGTGATTGTACGAAATGTAGCTGTCGAATGATAGATTTGAATTGCCGATATTCTGCTGATTCAGCGAAAGCGTATACCGCATCCGTTGCTGGTTCTTTACATCGGTATTGGAGAAATTGGAATAAGAAGCCAGTTTGACGCGCCCGTACAACCTCGATTTTTCCTGTATTAATTTGGGCTGTGGCTTTGCTGGCTGCGGAATGACAGCGAGCGGTTTTTTCGGTACCGAGACCGGCTTTTTCTCGTCGGTTATGGATGCCTTGGCTTTGATATCGGCTTGAATAACATCGTTCATTTTTGGCGAATAATTGCCAACAACGGTCGTCACACACGAGATGGAGGAGCGCTGTACAACCACCAGCCCCGGAATTCGTTTTCCTTTTGCCTCGACATACAATGTATCACCCACATCAATGCCATCAGTGGAGGTAAAACGGACATAAACATGCTGTGCACTGATGTATGAGACTTTTCCGTTTAGCCGCTTTGCATCCTGCGCTTGCGCGAAGTATCCGGCAAATACCAGAAAAATGAATGGGATGATTGTTTTTCTCATCATCGGCATGCGGTTTAATTATTTCTCATTAGTCTTCGGCCCGGCCATTCGGGTGACATGCATAGCAATTTGCACTGTTATATACATAGTTACTCACTTCTCGGTGGTGTTCATCCGTGCTGGTTTTGTCGTGTTCGTGGCAATCGATACACGAGAATTCGGCATAATTGCTCGAATTGGTATGGCAATCACTACAGGAGTTCCACGTGCCGTTGTGCGTTCCGCTGTAAATGGGGAAGTATTGCCCGTCGTGGTCAAACGTCGCCGGCTTCCATGCTACATCGGTATGACAGTCGTCGCAGGTAGTAGGGAAATTTGCCGCGAGGTGGTTCGGGTCAGTGGTGTTATCGTAATCCGTTTTGTGACAGCCGTAGCAATCCGTCGGCGTGTTACTGTATCCGTTGGCATGGCATTTCAGACAATCGTTGGCGATGTTGGCATGCGCACCGGTCAGCGGATAAAAATCGTCGTGATTAAATGTTGCCGGACTCCAGCCCGGATGCGTCGTGTGGCAGTCCTGACATTGCTGCGAGAAACCGGCGGTTACGTGGTTCGGGTCTGTGGCGTTATTGTAATCCTGCGCGTGACAGGAATAGCATTCAGTTGACAGACCGGTAAAGACGCCGTTCTGGTGGCATGCTGCACAGTCGCTGATGGCATGTCCTTCCGTTAGCGGGAAGAAATCGTGGTTGAAGCCTTCGGATGCCCAGTTGACGGCGTTGATGAAGTGGCAATCGGTACATTCGGTCGAAAATCCGCTGGCGACGTGGTTGGGATTTGTTGTTGCCATGAAATCTTCTTTATGACAATCGTAGCACTCAATTCCAATCGGATCAAATCGCATGAGCGATATTGATTTGTGGCAGTCGTAGCAATCGGCCATGGTGTGCGCTCCGGTTAACGGGAACCGGCTTCGCAGGTGTATTTCCATGATGTCGGTTACGGCCCAGGTCGTGGTGTTGTGGCATTCGTCGCAATCCTGTCCGACGGTATTTTCATGAATATCGTTGTGGCAGGCGTTGCAATTGGTGGGTGCCTGCGAAAAGACCAGTGAAACATGGCATTGCCGGCAGGCCACACTTTCGTGCGTTCCTTTCAGGGCAAACCCCGTGGTGTCGTGGTCGAATTTCGAGTGTTCAACCAGTTGCCATCCTTCCGGAGAGTGGCAAACTTCACATTTGATGTTGAAGTTGTCTCCGTGAGGCGACTGAGCCCATAACTGAACGGGCAGCAGCAGGAGCCATATTAGTTGTGACAGGTAGCGCATTCGACGTTTTTATAGGTGTATTTTGTGTATGAACCCTCTTTTGATTTCACTTGCGGATGGCAGGAGATACAACTGACCGAAGCATGGGCACCTTCCAGTTTGAATCGCGACAGGTTGTGATCGAACTTCGCCGCACTCCAGTCGTCAAATCCGTGACAACGACTACAACCTTCTTCACCATATTTCGTGAATTGCCCGTGGTGCACATCCTGGTGACATTCGGTACATGAAGGATTTAATTTGGCAAACCGTTGAATGGTTTTGCCGTCTTCTCCTTTGGTGTAGTGACAAGCTCCGCAGTCCGTTTGAGCGTGAACTCCTTCCAGCGAAAATCCGGTTTTCCCGTGATCGAATGATACTTCCGTCCAGGCATTCTCATTGTGACAGGAGTTACAGCCGTCCTTCAGCGTGTACTGGTCATCCATGAATCCACTATGCACGTTTTGATGACAATCGATGCAATTGCTGCCAATATTCCGGAAACGCCACCGATCATCTTTCTTGTGACAGGAAAAGCAAGGAGTAGCCATGTGGGCACCGTTCAGCTTAAAGTTACTCAAATTATGCTTTTCTATGGTATAATTGGTGAATTGAAATCCATTAACGGTATGACAATATTTGCAATCGGAGGCCGGATTGGTCCGGGTAAAGTCGCCTTTGTGGTAATCGGCATGACAGTCGTTGCACCGGTTATGTGGCAACGGAGCGGCATAATTATTTTTGTGACATTGCTGACAAGCGACCTTCGAGTGGAGTCCCCGCAACGGGAATCCGGTTTTGTTGTGGTCGAAATTGGCCATGCCTTTGATTTGACCCCACGATTGTTCGCTGTGGCATTGGGTACAGTTTTGCCCGAATTTATTGTGATGGACATCTTCGTGGCAACTGGTGCAGTTGGCATGTGGCACGTCGGCAAAATGCTGGAACGGCTGTCCGTCGACGGTTTCTTTCTTGTGACAATCGATGCAGGCGACTTCGGCGTGTTTTCCTTTCAGGGCAAAGTCGGTCTGGTTATGATGGAAGTTCGGTACTGTTTTGAAACTTTCGAAATTGTGACACTCGGTACAATTGTCCGACAGGGTTTGCCGGTGGTAATCCGGGTGACACGAGAGGCATTGCTGCGAAAGCCCGAGGTACGTCAGTTTTTTGTCTTTCAGTTTCGTATCGGTGATAAATTCCTTTTTGTGGCAGGCCTGGCAGTCGGTTCGTTTGTGCGCTCCCTGAAGTTGAAAACCGGTCAGGTTGTGATTGAAGGTGGCCTTATCGAGGTTGAGCATGTCAAAATTGCGGCCGTGGTGCTCGTTGTGGCAACCGGAGCAATCTTTTCCCTGCACCTCTGACGAGGCATGATAACCTTCGTGTTGCTGAATGCGAGTGGCAATTTCGGTGTGACAGGCAAGGCATTTTTCGTTGGTTACCTTGTCGCCCAATTCGTGGCATCTTACGCAGTTCCGGATGCCTTCCAGGTTGGCATGTGCTTTCGTCAACTCGCCAGGCGATATCTGTCCCCAAACGGTGGGAACAGACAGGACTACGGAAATTAAACACATGATAACCTTCTTCATATCGGGTTTGTCAGGTTGTTAGTGTTTCATCATCACATCACCGAATTTCCGTGTGATGGTGATGCCGGTTTTCTTCAAGAATTCCGTGGGCAGTTCACCCCCGGCAAAAATGAAAATGAGATCGTTCGGAATGGCTTCTTCCTCGTTAGTTTTACTGTTTTTGAGGATGACTTGTTCCGCTTGAATCTCCGCTACATTGGTGAGGTATTTAACGGTCAGTTTTTGTCCGGCAACAGCCGCCTCCAGTTTGGTCGCATTTCCCGGCTTAATCCGGTTGAAATTTCCGCTGCGGTATGATAAAGTTACGTCATTTTGCTCAGATAGCATCATGGCCGATTCGACGGCTGAGTCTCCTCCGCCAACGACCATAACCCGTTTGTTTTGTATGATTTCCGGATCGAGCAACCGGTACCGGACTTTCTCCAGGTTCTCACCCGGAACGCCCAGTTTCCGCGGAGTTCCCCGGCGGCCAATGGCCAGCAATATCCGTGCGGTTGTCAGGCTTTCGTTTTTCGAAGAGGTGACCTTGAAGTGATCGCCTTCCTTTTCAATAGCTTCTACCTTGGTTTTTTCCCGGATGGTAATGGTATTTTTAGTTAGAACGGAAGTCCATAGGTTCAGCAGCTCAGCTTTCGAGGTATTGGAAAGCTTTACCTTTCCGTGAAGTGGCAGATCCATCGGTGCTGTCATCACCACTTTGGCGCGCGGATACGTGAAAACCGCGCCGCCCAGCGAATCCTGTTCCAGTGTGACGAAATTCAGCTGGTGTTTCTTTGCGGTTAGCGAAGCCGATATTCCGGCCGGACCGGCACCAATAATGATGATATCGTATGTGGCATCGTGCTTTTTCGGTAGATGGGCCACCAGGTTTTCGATGGCCTGACGTCCCTGTTCCACGGCATTTTTGATCAATCCCATGCCACCCAGTTCACCGGCAATGAAAATTCCTTTCACATTAGTTTCGAAGGTCTGACTCACGTGGGGGAGGTCAACGCCGCGCGTTTCTGTTCCGATGTTCAGGGTAATGGCCTCCACCGGACAGGCATGAAAACAAGCGCCGTGGCCAATGCAATGTGAGGCATTAATCACCGTCCCACGGCCATTACTGATGCCCAGGACGTCGGTTTCCGGACAAGCGCTCACGCAGGCCCCGCTTTTAATGCACTTGTTGATATGGATGACCGGATGTAGGGAAACCGGCTCGTACAATCCTTTTTCCTTTGCGGCTGCAATCCTGGATTCGGAGCGACGCGTTTCCCGTCGTAATTTCAGGATGTAAATGCTCAAAACGATGGCAATGATGAGGAAAACCCCACCGTAGATAATTATTTTCTCCAACCATATATCTGTCATCAAAAAATCCATCGGTATCCGAATAACAGGGTGACGGTTACGTGAATAACCATAATAATCAGCATAATCAGCGCAAAGGGCTGATGGGCAATGTGCCAGTAGCGGAAGAGATTCTGCATCTTTTCCAACCGTTTGATCCGGCCGGACAGTTTATCTTCTGTCTTCAACAACCGGATGGCTTTCCGCATTTCTTTGCCGCGGAGTCCTTTTTTTCGCGCCTCTTCTTTCAGCAACCGGATGGCGGCGCGCCGGTTCTCCTCCAGCGACGCAAAAACCTGTTCCTCTACACCATAATCGTTCCGTAGCTTTTGTTCAATCTCCTTCTGTAGGTTATGTACTTCATTCAGATTCATTTCACGGCCCTCGATGGTGTGCGGAATCTGAATGTAGATGTAACGCCCAATCACTCCGCTGGCGACAACGGCAACCATGCTCCAGAAACTGGCTGATACAATGCCCCCGAATTTGAAGGAAGTGTGAAAGAGAATCAGAATGGCTCCGAGGGTGCACAGAAAGATATGAAATTCAAGCCAATGCTTCAAGCGTCCCCAGCGGGAAAATATCCGCATCCGTTTGCGCAGCATGTAGGTGGCAATACCGGTAATGATGAGCAGGGTGCCGATAATACCGTAACCGTGTCCCAAAATGCCGCTCGGTTTCAGTAGATTGTAATCGGGGTGATGAAAACGGTCGACGATGGGCGTGGTGTAATAGGAATAGCCCACGATGGTCAGCGCGGCGGTGATCGCCACCACAATGACGACAAAGGTTCCAATGTATATTTTGTGTGCTTTCGGCGACATAGATTCAGTTTTGGGTTAATCATTCAAGTTGGCAACGGGCGAACGTTTTTCCTTCACGTAAGCTGCCCCCATCATTGCCAGAATGACAACGACGGTGATGTAAACAGATCCCGGAACAGGCGGTGCCTCTCCCTGGGCGTAAGAGTGCAGTCCGGACAAATAGTAGTTCACTCCGATGAACGTCATCAGCACGGAGCCAAAACTCAATACGGACAAGCCGTTGAATATCGCGTTATTTTTCATTCCCGGAATTTTCCGCAAGTGCAACACTACGGCATACACCAGGATGGTGACCAGCGACCAGGTTTCCTTCGGGTCCCAGCCCCAGTAGCGCCCCCACGATTCGTTGGCCCAGATGCCTCCCAAAAAGGAGCCGGCAGTGAGGAGAATTAGTCCAACAATCAAGGTTATTTCGTTCACTACCGTGATTTCACGAATGTGCAGGCTTAGTCGTTGGTTATTTTGCGAATTACGAATGATAATGAGGAAGAGGTTCAGGAAACCCAACAGTGCGCCAATGGAAAGAAATCCGTAGCTGGAAGTAATGACCGCCACATGGATGATGAGCCAGTAGGATTTCAGCACCGGAACCAGCGGTGTAATTTCCGGGTTGAGCCAGCTCATTCCCGCAACTAGTAGCATGATACCGGCCAGCAGGTTGGTGACAGCTAATGTGATGCCCGACTGGCGCGACAGGAACAGTCCGGCAAGTGCGGTTGCCCAGCCCACGAAAAGCATGGTTTCGTATCCGTTGCTCCACGGCGCATGTCCCGAAATGTACCAACGCAAAATCAATGCGAAGGTGTAAACGGCAAAAATGAGCAGTGATATCATCATTCCCACCAGATTGACGCGTTTCAGTTTCATTTGTGGCCTGAAGAGGAAAATCAGGTTGAGGATAAGGAGCAGCAAACCAAACAGCGAATACGTTTTTGCCAGCTTTCCAAACAGGTTGGCCCGGTTGTAAAAAACTTCCATCCTGATTTTCTTCTGCGACGGAATAATGGTTCCTCCGTTCGTCAGCTGATATTGTTTCAAGGCCAACAATAGTTGGTCCGGTTGGCTCCAGTTGCCGTTGGTTTGTGCCTGTTGCACTGCCTGTAGATAATTAGTATAGACCGACAACGGTTCAGCAGTATTGGTGCTTTTTCCGTGCCGCTTTAGCATTTGCTCGGTGGCCCAACTGTCCCCGTGATTTCCCGGTAAGGGGAAAAGCTTTAAAAAAGAGTGATTAAAAAGCTGGTAACAGATATTCACCCGTTCATCGAGATTAATCACCTCCTTGTCGAACTGGTTGCGTTTGCCGGGCTCGGTGTGGTAAGCTTTATTGGCGAGCTCCCGCAGTTTGTACCGGCCGTTTTCAAATAGTTGCTGAAAACTGATGTATTCGCCTGAGCTTCCCAGTTGTGAAGCCAAATCTTTGTTATAAACCTTAATCAGCTTTTCCTGCTGCCACTGAGCCGGATGGGAAAGCATACCCAGTATCACTTCCGTGGAAGACATGCCGTTGTAGGTTTCACTCTTGTGGATTTTCCGCATGAGCGCTGACGACATCGTGGAAAGCGGCTCGATGCGTCCGTTCCGGTTTTGCACCAGCAGTGAATTAAGTTCTTTCAGATGCTGCGACTTGCTTCCCATTGTATTTTGTGCATTGAGCGACATGGGAAAAGCCGCAGTCAGCAACACGAAAACGGTGATGAGACCGAGTGTGTTGCGTTTGGTTTTCCGGATTTGGGCACCTTGCCTGATGAGGGTGTGGACCCGGCTGTTCCGGTTCATCAGGGTGAGGACCATTCCGAGTCCCATGAGCAGGTAGCCTAAATAGGTGAAAAAGGTGCCCCAGTAATCGTGACTGACGGAGAGTATGGTTCCCCGTTCGTCGCGGTCGTAGGAGGCCTGGAAAAAGCGGTAGCCTTTGTATTTCAGGATGTGATTCATGAAAATGCGGTAAGGGAAGGATGAACCGTCGGGATTTTGGACGGTCACCTCGCTGGCATAGGATGAAGGGCTGTTCGAACCGGGATACCGTTCCAGGATGAAATCTTTCAGCTGTATGGAAAAGGGAAGTTCGACGGATTTCGAACCGAACGAAGCCGTGAGGTTGAGGTCACCCAGTTTCGTTTGTGCCGGAACCGCTTCTCCGTCACGATTCAGCAGATTTACCCGCGTCGAAGCATTGTCGGTTGACAAAGATACGACGAGTCCCTGCACGCCGGTATTACTTTCCGCCATGCTGGTCATGCTCTTTTGTGCGGAGGGCAGAAACGATTTGATGACGAACACCTGCCCACCAACGCGATAGATGGTTTTTTCTTTAGCCAAATGCCGGATGCCGGGCAGCAACACCGTTGTGTCGCGGGTCATCATGCCGGTCACCAGCACGGTGTCGTTGGCAATAAAGGCTGGTTGCTTGTCTTCTTCGCTGAAGGTAATGGTTCCCGGTTGGCCGGAATTGAAAGAGTAGGTCTGGTTGTCGATGGTTACCTCTTCACCCTGCAGCAGTTCGCTTTCGTGCCCGGCTTTCCGGCTGTCCATGATGAAGAGGGAGATGCCGGGGACGCCATTCGTCGTGGGCACCAGCTTTTCTGCTGCATTGGGAATGTACAGTTCGGTTTCCATCCTGACTTTCGTGCCGCCAATTTCCAGCGATTCGCTGTATTGGTTCGTACCACGCGGCGTCAGGCTGATGGCTTTGGATACCGACTTTCTCACGCCCATGTAGTCTGCTTCCAGCGTGAGGTCGGTCTGTTTTAGTTGGAGCTGGTTGGATGACGCGCCTTCGCGGATGTGTATCATGCCTTCGTAGCCAAAATAGCTGGTGATGGCCCCTCCGGCCAGGATGAAGAGAAAAGCGACGTGGAACAGCAAGATGGTCCACTTCTTCCGGGTAACCAGTTTGTATTTGAACATGTTGCCGGTGATGTTGACGGCTACCAGCCATAAAACGATCTGAAACCAAACGGCATTGTACACGAGCTTATGCGCTGTGGCTGTTCCGTAATCGCGTTCAACAAATGTAGCCCATGCAATGGAAACAGCAAAAGCCGTCATGAGGATGACGGCTGTGGTCATGGAAAAGAGGATGTTCCCCGCTTTCTTCATAAGTTAGGGTTTAGTGGAAAATCCACTCATTTCACATCTATATAGTCAGTTATTGAAATGAGTGAATGTTGTGAAAATAGTTGGAGTTATTCAAAATAAGAAATGTTGGATGTGATTTATAATGCTTTCAGATAGTAATTTAAGGCTTTTCATGAAGAAGTAAAAAGACCGATGCAGCTTTTTTAGAGATTGCAAACCATTTGTCAACCTTCCCAATATTTTTTACATTTTCGAAAGTAAACCAAAAAAAAAAAACGACGATTATGCCCATAATGCCGCATGACGGACAGCGATTTGACGAAGCACCTTACGCTTTGGATCGGACGATTTGCGGATTCAATGCCCTGATTGACTATTTAAAACTGAATGTGACCAAGGCAAAGAAATCGAAGTCGGCTGAAGTGGCCCGGATGATTCGTGAGTTGACCAACGACGAATCGGATCCGGGTATCGGGATTGCAGAACAAAGTAAGCAGCTTCAGCAGCTGATTGACACATGCATAAAAGGACCCGAAGGGCAAAAGAGGGTTATTGAACTGGCTGACGAAAAGTTTGAACGCCTGAGGGTGCATGGAGAGTGGGAATAGTCAATTGTGAAGTAATCAAGGTTAAAGTAGATAACCATGGATGAAATGATAGTGGGCGATTGGGAAAGCGTTTTTGGTTGTGTCTTAATCACATCTGTCTTATTCTGGAATACCTTTTCGTGAAACAGGCATAAATAAATACTCGTAACAGAAAATATCGTTTGGTTTTGCGCAAGATATAGACGGAGGTGGTTATTTGAATATTTAGAATCGTTTTTAATTTATAGAGAGTAAGATCGGTCGGTTTTTAAAAATTACCTGTTTTTCTAGTTTTGTGAGGTTAATTCTTAATTACACGAAGAAATGTCAGAGGATATAATTCAAGTTAAAACGATTTCAACGTTACATAGCATGTTGGGATTTCCCGCTCCCACGCATCCTTTAATCAGTGTGATTGATGTATCGAAGTTGAAGATAACAGAAGAGATGGTCGGTACTAAAATTTCGGCTGACTTTTATTACATCGGATTGAAGAGTGCCGAGTGTGGTTCACACTACGGAAAAAACGATTACGATTTTGATAAAGGGGTGTTGGCTTTTACGGCTCCGAAGCAAGTTATTGCGGCGAAATCGACTACTGATTTCGATCAGGAACAGGGCTGGATGTTGTTTTTTCATCCGGATTTGATCAGAGGAACTTCTTTGGGTGAGAACATTGACAACTATTCATTTTTCAATTATGACACCCATGAGGCGTTGCATTTGGCAGGTAGTGAAAAGCAAACCTTAAAGGACTGTGTTCGACAAATAACAGAAGAATATAGCCGGGGTACTGATAACCATAGCCAACGAGTGCTCGTTTCGTGTTTAGAGTTGCTGTTAAATTATTGCCTTCGGTTTTATGAAAGACAATTTGAAGCCAGAACAGTTTTAAATAGAGATATTCTTATAAAAGTCGAGAATGTATTAAAAGAATATATGCAGGCTGGGTTACTTGAGAAGAACGGAATCCCTACCGTATCATACATGGCGGAGAAGGTAAATCTGTCACAAAATTATCTTAGTGATTTATTGAAGAGGGAAACCGGTAGAAGTGCAAAAGATCATATTACGGATGTGATAATCGATAAGGCCCGGACGCGATTATTAGGTACCCAGGATTCTGTTGCCGAAATTGCCTATGAATTAGGTTTTCGGTACCCTCATTATTTTAGTCGGTTATTCAAGGCTAAAACGGGGCTTACGCCGCAAGAGTATAGGAAGACGAAAGCCAAATATAGTACTAGTTGAGCGAAATGTGTCGGTGTGAATGTTTTTCTAACTGACTCTTGACGGGTGGGTTCTGAGAGCTCTGTTCTCGCTTTGTATACATTGAGGACGGGATACATATCAGATTTGTCTTTACCTGGGTGGCTCTGCAAAAGGAGTGGAGTCCTACATATTGGCATAATTTTAATAGCGAGAGGCTGTCATGCAATACCACGCAGGCAGCCTTTTTATTTTTCACTCTTTTCTGTCAATAGCAGGAAAAAGATGATTCGTGCCAATCACTCCGTGGATAGTGTTATTTGGATAGCAGCTTGTGTTATCTGTTCAGTGATTTGTGTTATCTATTCAGTGATTTATGTTATACTAAGAAGGAGTTGAGAGCGTTTTTCTTAAGGAATTAAGGTTTTTTAACAAAAAAGGCCTGCACACTTTAACTAAGTATAACCAATCTTGAATATTGTTATGAATTACAAACTTGCTCTGTTGTTTGGGGTACTGGTGTGGATGGGGATTGCACCGTTATATGCTGTGGATACCCCCCCGGTAATGAATGGACATGACACTTCGCCAAAGTATTATAAAGAAACTAATACACCGGTTGCTTTATTTCCGGATTTCACGATTACGGATGCGGAGAATGATGATATTAAAGGATTAGTCATTGCCTTTACGTCCGGGAATCACACTGACCAGGACATTCTTTCATTTACCGATCAGAACGGAATCACCGGAAGTTTTGATAAAACGAAGGGAGCACTCGTTTTGTCCGGCGCAGCCTCACCAGCTGATTACCAAACAGCAGTGCGTAGCATTACTTATTCAAATGATGCAGCACCTGGGGCTGCCAGCTATGACCAGCGAACACTGACCATTTCATTGGCCAATGCGGACTATTTCTCACAAGATTCGAAATTGAACGACGGACACTTTTATGAATATGTAAATGCTAGCGTTACATGGTCTGAAGCAAAAATTGCTGCCAGTGCAAAAACCTATTACGGATTGCAGGGGTACCTCGCTACAGTTACTTCGGTAACGGAGAATAGTTTTATCCTGAGTAAGATTTCGAATATGATTTGGTTGGGGGGCTCTGATGCGGCTAGTGAAGGTACATGGTTATGGGTAACAGGACCAGAGAACGGAGCCCCATGTAATTATGTAAACTGGAGTGTGTCAGAACCAAACAACGGCGGTACAACGGGTACAGACGAGGATTACTTAATGATGTACAGCTCCAATTACCCTGGTGAATGGAATGATATTTATGATACTAAAACATATGGGTATGTTGTAGAGTATGGTGGTATGTCCGGAGAAACCTTGAAGATGACCACCACAACAACCTTAAATGTGGTTGCCCCACAGCCTCCGGTAATGAATGGGAATGATACTTCTCCGACGTATTCTACAGAAACCAGTACCCCGGTTGCTTTATTTCCGGATTTCACAATTACTGATACAGAGAATGACAACATCAAAGGATTAGTCATTGCCTTTACGTCCGGAAATCACACTGATCAGGACGTTCTTTCGTTTACCAATCAGAACGGGATAACGGGAACTTTTGATAAAAGCAAAGGGGCTCTCGTACTGACCGGAGATGCTTCACCAGCTAATTACCAGGCCGCAGTACGAAGCATTACTTACACAAACGATGCGGAATTCAGCTCTGTTAACAATGAACAGCGCACATTGACGATTTCATTAGCCAATACGGACTATTTCTCCCAGGATTCGAAATTGGATGACGGGCATTTCTATAAATATGTAAGTACCGAATTATCTTGGACCGATGCAAAGACTGCTGCAGCTTCAACAACCTACTACGGATTGCAAGGGTACCTTTGTACTGTAACATCGGCAGCTGAGAACAGTTTTATTTTGGGCATACAAGATAATGCTGATGGTGTTTTATGGTTGGGAGGTTCGGACGATGTATCACAAGGTACATCAGAAGGTATCTGGAAATGGGTAACCGGACCAGAGGCCGGTACAACATTTTATCAAGGCGGGACTGCTTTTAACGGGAGTTATGTGAATTGGGGCCCTTCTCAACCAAGTAATGATGGCAATGTTGAAAATTATTTACAATTCTTTACGAATAAAAATAGTTCAACGTTACCACCGGGGAAATGGAATGACAGGAAGAATACTACGGCAACCGGGTACATTATTGAATATGGAGGAATGTCTGGCGACCCAACCATCAACATGACCACAACAACAACCCTTAATATTGATTTAGTTCGTCCGAAAGCCCCGGGTGGAGTAGTTGACAACTTACGTGTATGGTTCAATGCCAACAGCGGCACGACAAGTGGAGCTAGTACAATAACCAACGGAAATATTACGGGTTGGGAAGGACAAAGTAGGTACAAAATTACAGTGAGTGATGTCGCTGGAGACCCTGCAGTGGTTCCTAACAGGGCAAACTTCAACGCTGTTGTATCTTTTGATGGCGATGATGCGATAAAAACCTCCTCTACTGCCCCCTATACAACCTATTTCAATTCAACTAAGGATGATAATACCGCCTTTTTAGTAAAGAAAACTACGGACGGAAGAGTTGAAGCCGGGTACGGTTCTGCAACTGGCACCAGGGACAGAGCAGGTTATTTTGAACGGACTAGTGACAATCAGCGTACTGATTATGGCAAAGACGGAACAATAATGTATGGAAATACGACTACTATCAGTAAGTATGTGATTGCGCGACAAGATGTACAGCTAGGAGACTTGTCCCTGTATTTGGATGGAGCTCTGGAGAAACAGCTGAATGAATTCAATTCACTGGCTGGGAGTAATGATGGTTATTTGGGCTTCGGAGCAAATCCGCAAGACTTTTCATCCCCGTCTACCACAGATATCGCTGAATATATTATTTATGCTGCTGATCTTTCTGATACTGAAGTAAAAGAGGTCGAATCTTACCTGGCGCTTAAATACGGTATATCAAAAACTGATGATTATCTGGCTTCTGATGGAAGCACCATCTGGAGCGCTACCGATAATACAGGCTATGATAATGATATTTTCGGAATTGGGCAAGATAACGCATCTGGCCTTAATCAAAAAGTATCGCGGTCCGCAAATAACACAAACGGACCAATACTGGCTACCACACAAGATTTTACAGCCTCAAATACAGACGGAAGCAGAACGGCACTTGGCGAAGGTAATTTTATGCTAATGGGGCATAACAATGGTACCGAAAACTCATTTACATCAAGCTTTAATGGCGGAACCAATAACCGTTCAGATCGTGTTTGGAAGGTAGATGAAACAGGAACTGTGGGTGATGTGTATTTTGCCATTCCCAAAACAGCGATAACGTTCCCTTCCGGAATACCTGTTTTGGTAATATCCAACGACTTAACATTCGATAGTTCTGATGATGTTGTCAATTTAACTGATGATGGAACCTATTACTGGGCTTCGATAAATCCGGATGATGGAGCATATTTAGCTTTCGCAACAACAACACCGGGCTTTACTCTTAGTAAATCAGCATTAACGATTGGCGAAAATGCCGGAACCGGAACATTTACCGTTGTTTTAGATGCACAGCCATTGAATGATGTCGTTTTTAAAGTTACAAGCGATGATATGAATGAGGCTACAGTTGATGCATCAACATTAACCTTTACAACGGCCAACTGGAATACACCACAAACAGTCACTGTTACTGGTGTGAATGATAATATTGACCGTAACGATAACGCCACAATCACTGTTTCGGTAGATGATGCATCCAGTGATGATTATTTTGATGCCTTGGATGATCAAACAGTGGCAGTCACTTTAACCAATGATGATACAGCTGGTTTTACGGTAAGTGAAACAAATCTAACAGTTAATGAAAATGCGGGAACAGGTACCTTTACGGTAGTCTTAAATACAGAACCAACAACTGATGTTGTTCTTGATGTTGTATGCGATAAAACGGCTGAAGCCACGGTAAGTGCACCGTCACTAACCTTTACTCCGGCCAATTGGGATACTCCTCAGACGATTACAGTTACGGGAGTGAATGATGATATCGACCGTGATGATAATGCAACAATCACTGTTTCGGTAGACGA
>NZ_JHXO01000006.1 GCF_000621705.1 Prolixibacter bellariivorans ATCC BAA-1284
TGCGGGAATAGCTCAGTTGGTAGAGCATAACCTTGCCAAGGTTAGGGTCGCGAGTTCGAGTCTCGTTTCCCGCTCGAAAGGATGCCCAGGTGGTGGAATGGTAGACACGTTGGACTTAAAATCCAATGGCCATTATGGCCGTGCGGGTTCAAGTCCCGCTCTGGGTACATTAGGTAACGGAGCAATGAATTTTTTAGTTGCTCCGTTTTTTGCGGGAATAGCTCAGTTGGTAGAGCATAACCTTGCCAAGGTTAGGGTCGCGAGTTCGAGTCTCGTTTCCCGCTCCAGGCCTCCGAATCTTCGGAGGCTTTTTTTTCTCCAATTTTATCGGTCCTGGATTAACTCTTTTCCCCGCATATTTCGACTATGCAAGGTTAACAGTGTTATTATTATGAATGCCCCTCCTCTTTTTTTCACCTCCTTATAGGTGGTTAAGAATATGTCAAGGTTGGTTTTTGTTTTTAAGAGTCTGTAATATAAGTGTTTGGTGTTTTGTGTCTTTTGTTGCAGACAATAGTTCATAATAATTATTTAAAAAACAAAATGATATAATTGCCAGCGATTATACCATAAAATAATAGTCATTTAGCGAGTTAGTCTGTTTGTAATTACTATTTAGTTAAGTGGTTGAAAAATAAGATAATAAACTCTTTCTTTTCGTGTATTTTTTAACCAATACCTTGTGTTTACTTTGTGAATGACTTAAATTTATATATCCTTATTAGGATTGAAAACTAAGTAACCTGTTCTTACCAAGGATTTTTATTAGCCTTGAATGAAAAACTCCTTTGCCGTCATTGACTGAATGATGATGGCACGAAGCTCAGAGGTGTAGTCCGCAATATGTGCCAGTAAAGGCAGTTTGTCTGCCTTTGGCTGCACCTTTAACTGTAGAATTATTGAAAGTGCATCAATTTCCGTTAAAACGGAAATGTAGAGTTCTTCCTGCTTTCTGGCCTAACCACAGTAAGTTGATAACGATTGCACCTATGTAGAACGAAAACTAAAACCTATTATGTTAATCCTGAAGCCAGTCTAATCATGTATTTAAGGGTCGAAAAACAGTAGTTTGGTGCTGTTAATAGATTGAATGACAGTCTCCCCCTTTCACTTCCAGACTGAACTCTTCAGTGTTTATTTCTTCTGTTTGATTACAAGGATAATTTCCTGACCAGGATAGCTATGTTAAATCAGAGAATAGCGATTCATGTCGGGAAGGTATTTTATGCTCTGGTAATTAAGCAGTACGTACATAATCCTAAATATTATGAAAAATAAGCTAACCCGCCTCATCGCAATTTCATTGTTCGCATTAGCTGTGATTTCCTGCAGCAGCCAGGAGGAAGATTTACTGAAACTGGAGAACGGACTATTCATTGAAGTGTCGCTTGAGGATGCGTTCAATAGTTTGGAGGTGTATCCTCCCAAAGCCGATTTTGATGCAGAAATTACGTTAGTTCGTTCCGATGGAGAAATAGTCGCCTTAAACTACCCTCTTTCCATGCGTTTTCAGGATGGGCGATATGTTTCCCGTTCTATCCCGGTAACTACTGCTGATTATCGATTAACGAAATTTACCGTTCACCGGATGGAGAAGGCACAATTAATCTCAGCCCCAAATTTTGCTGTTTCCTATCCGATTCATAGCACAACGGATTGCACTTTCAGCACTTCTTCCGTTGCCCGCACACTGTTGCATGTTAATTGTCTGAACCTTTCTTATCTCGAGACGAATACAGAAAGCAGCTCCGGCCAAGTTTATCAATCAGCTGAAGCTTCCGGGTTTTATTTGTTCATTAACCGGTGCAATGCGGGCAATCGTGAGAACTATCACGAAGTGCTCTCCTATGATGTAACTGCTTACAGTGCTGATGCCGATCAAAATCCAGTAGATGTTCTCCTAACTGGTGATAACCTGAATTCCCAGGGACAACCTGAACCCATCTACATTCCTCTTCCGGATGATTATACAAATGGTGTTATTCTCCAGGTTCAACCAATTGGTGAAGAGAATACCCTTCTGATTATTCCGGTAACCAAAACAGAAATAGACAAGTATGTAAATGGCGAAATTGACTATGTCCATCTTGAAGTTGGATGTGATTCGTGATATATAATTCCATGTTTTATGTGAAACTTAAATTCTACCGAAATGAGAAAAAATTTACTTTTCCGGGTATTGCTATTTGCAGTACCGTTTGCCATGCTCTTTTCTTGTACTAAGAAGGATGACATGAGTATTGACGAACCCCAAAAAGTTGATTTGGTTTTTCAGGCCAATTTGACCAAACCGATGCTGAAGGCAGCTAATCTGCCATACGATGAAATGTTGGCAGCTCTTGATTGCAGTTGGGCCGATTACGGAACGGTGCATGTTAGAATTGCAACTGAAGCTGAATTACCAGGTGGTGTTTTATCTGAAGGAGTGGAACCTCCGGGAACCGATTATTACCTTGGCTACACGCAAGTAGGAGATGGTATTGCTTCTGATTTGGTTCAGTTAACTCCAGGGAAGTATTATTTAACGCAGTTCGAAATAGTTGAGGATGATGGCGAAGGCGGATGGAATATTTTGCTTGCTACTCCAATGGCAAACTCAGCCTTTAAAGATTTTGTTACTGATGTTCTTCCTTTGGGATTTGATATCAATAACTATGAAAAGAACCGATTGGTACTCGATGTGCTGTGTTTCAACCAGCAAATTGCACCAGCATTCGGTTTCGAGTGGTTCGACTATAACATTGTCGAAGGTGATGAAATTTGTGTATTCATTAACTGTATCAATGAGTATGACCGGGATTTCTATCACCAGGTATTTGCTTCCGATATTTATGCATGGAAGACAGCTGACGGAGCGACTCCATTAGAAGACACACCTTATTGGGTCGTAGGGCCAAATTATGAGTTGACGACACCAGAAGGCGGAGACGGTAGCCAGATTGTTGGTGCTGTGACACCGATGTGTTTCCCATTGTATGACGTTCTCGAGGATATGCCGGAAGGTCTTCTGCTGCAGTTAAATCCTGTCTTTGGTAAAACAGCAGAAGGTGAATTGATTTATGGTGACAGTGTGATTGTGCATATTTCCCGCGACATCATTATGGAGTATCTTGGATTGACTGAATATGAAGGAATCGCTGAAGATTTGGGAGATGGTATTTCTGTAAAAGTTGAATTGACAGACGATCCACAAGCTGAAAATCCAAGATATATCCACATCATGTTGACTGATTGCCACAAACCGGCTTATTTTGAGTCGCACAGTAATGGCAGCGATGTAGCAGATATATACGCTTTAAGGTTTGTCGGAGGTGATGTGCTGATGACAAAAATCCTTGATTTTTCTCAAGTGGGACGCGATCCTCACATTGCCGTAGCACCGAACCGCCGTCAACTCTACGTAGTTGATTCAGACGTAAGCAATACTATTCTTGTATATGATCTGTATTCCATGAGTTCTCAAACCTTCGGTATCGGTGGTGATGTGCCGGAAAAAGTTACTCAGTTGGTATATATGAATGACACTCTGTTTGCTGCAGATATGAATACCGATGCCCTGACATTTTATGTTCTCGATCCGGATGGTCTTAACTATTCAGAGTACAATGAAATTGATTTAAGTACAGATGTTGATTTCTCAGGTGGCGATTTGATTGCAGTAAAGGATGATGCAGGTCATAGCACATTGTGGAGCTTCAGTAAAAACGGAGGTACTAGTTACGTGCATGAAATAGATCTTGCCACGGGAAGTGTAACCGAGTTGCAAAATGAAGTGAATCTGAATAATACATTCGGAGCAATGGTGTACGAAGGGGGAGATTTTATCATTACCGGCCATGGTGATGACGTTGGCCTGAAAGGATGGAATACTCCGTTCGATTTTGCTGACTCTTTCACTTCATATAACCCAATTCCTGACATTACATACACTTATGGTGATTTGGCTTCGCCGTTCATTTTGAACAGAGCTCGTCCCCAATAAGGATATAACCAAAGAATAACATCCTGCCTCTTGCAGCAGGGTGTTATTCCCTTTAAAATGATTGCCTGCTTTCGAACAAACATCAGGTTCAAAGGCAATAAGCTTCCCATTGGGGAAGAGATGAAATCGATGAACGAACCTGAAAATTTACGCTTATGAAAACAATAAATATTTTCAAGGCAGTCGCAATTCTGTTTTTTACGTTTGCAGCGCTTTCCTGTAACGATCTTTTCAATTGGGGAACCCGGGACTATTCCACACAGTTGGAAATAGGGGTCGCCAAAGGAGGTTCGGTACTGAAAGCGGCAGTGGATGAGCCCTATTATCTGGACAACTGTGAATTGGCAACGGCTGATGCGATACGCATTTCCATTGCAACGCAGGGAGGAGATCCTGTTGTAAATATGCAGGATAAAATCCTTCTGTTACATTCGGTCGGTGACGGAGTTGCTTCTGATCTCATCATGCTGCTTCCTGGGACATATGTTGTCACCAAATTCGAAGTACTTCAACTGGTGGATGATGGAGGTGGAGTTACTCATTATGAAACCATCATGGCCACTCCGGTGGAAGGTTCAGTCTTTTCCGGATACGTAAATACTCCGCTTAATTATGAGTTTGAAGTCGAGTTGTATCAGAAAAAGCGATTACTCATGGAAGTGCTTTGTTTCGAGCCGACTGATGTTGCCAGTTTTGGATTTGTCTGGACTGGAGTGAACGTAATTCTCGGTGACGAAATCTGTCTGTATGTGAGTCAGTGTACCAGTAACGGAACCGAAACCTGGGGACCTGCCGATTATTCAGCAACCTTCTATACGATGATTGATGAATCGACCGTAGGAGATATATATGCTTCATCCGGAAATTCGAGTGATGGATGGATTTGTTTCCCACTTTGGAGCGGTGCGACAGACTATGGAGTAGGAGTCCAAATTGTTTACGATGGCGATGTGGAAGCTGATTTCATTATTACTGCAGCAGAAGTGAATCAAATACTGCTGGAGCTGCAAAATGATCCGGTCAACGCGGGTGAAGGTTATTACGTGTATGAGATTCTCTGTCCGGTACCATAACGAACGCAGAGGCAATAAATGAGAGAAGCCTATGAAAAACAGAAGGATAAATAGCTTGATTTCAGCTGTTGCACTGCTGGTTCTGGTGTGGGCCTGTTCAAGAAGTGAAGTCTCTGATAGCAGCACGCCGAAAGTTGATATCACTTTTTTTGCGGAAAATTCGGGTCCAACCCTAAAAAATGGAAGCCTGGATTTGGATGCGATTCTTGCTAAGCTGGATTGTGATAATGTTCTGCTCGGCGAAGATGCTGCTGCGAACTACCGGTTGATGGTCCGGTTAACGGGGGCCAATGCCTTTGATAAAACTTACTTTCTGGCTTTTGACCCGGTGGGTGCTGGCGTCGCTTCGGAGCTGCTTCAACTGAATGCGGATGCAACATATTCTATTGAACGCTTTGCATTGGTGGAAAAAATCGATCTCAATGGCGATTGGACGGTCGAGAATACCCAAATGGTGATGGCCACCCCGGAGAACAATTCTGCCTTTATGGATTATGTTGCCGAAGCACTTCCTTTCGAGTTCACGGTTGGCAAGTACGAGAAGAATCGGATTGAAATTGATCTGCTTTGTTTTAATCAGCAAATAGCACCGGCATTTGGATTCGAGTGGTTTGATTATAACATTGTACAGGGCGATGAAGTATGTGTGTTCATTAACTGTATCAATGAGAATGATCCGGAACATTACCACCAGGTTTATCCTGCCGATTTGGCGGCATGGGTTCCTTTTGACCTCAATTCCGGTAATGCCTATTGGGATATTGGTCCCAATTACACGGTAGTGGACAATGCTATTACCGGTATTTATCCGGTCTGCTTCCCGTTGTATGCCCCGGCAATCGAAATGACAGATGGCCTGACGTTAGAAATCCGGCCCGCTTTCGGGGAATTAAACAACGGCGAAGTTATTTATTCGGACGTATTTACGGTAACTATTCCTCAATCAATCATTCTTGAATACCTGGGCTTGACATCCTATGTTGGCGCCCCCATTCTAATTGATGAAATTCGAGGGATCACCGTTAAAGTAGACTTGGCTCCGGATCCGAATGTTGATAATCCACGCTTTATTCATCTGGAATATTTGAATTGCCTGGAAGATCCGAATGATCCGGGAGGCAACTGCGAAACGGCTTTTGCCTATAATGAGACATACAGCAGCTGCTTCTTTGACTACAGTTACCTGATTTCTTCGAATCGTTGGGGGTGGACCAATGGACCACTTGTTTCGAGTAGTACCCCTTATGAGTTTACCATGCTGGCCGGCGCCGGAGGTGGACAAAATGAAGATCCTCCACAGTGCCATCCGGAGAGCGGTATTAGTGCGGGAACGACGACAGTAACTTACAACGGTTCCTTAGTTTCTATATCAATGAATATTTCATCTGATTTCGATTTAACGCAGGTTCACGTCTGGGTCGCTGAAGGGAATGCCGGAGATGATCCCGATCCACGTATTCCGCACTACCAGAAGAACAACGGCGATATTGTTTACACGTTGTCGCCGGGTAAATATACGGTTGTTGACGAAGGTCTTACTGAAAATACCTGGAATACTACGCTGGATGGATTTGGCGGCAGAGATATTTATGTCATCGTCCATGCAGTAGTTTGTCCTGCCTTACCCCAATAATCTATAAACTCAAGTTAACTACGCTTAAAGGGCACCGGAATGCAAGCTGGTGCCTTTTTTGCGTAAAACGGTCAGGCCGTCCCTGACGGGAAAAAGGTAAGTTTCCACCCGGGAATCATTTTTAACAAGGTCATTGAACCGGAGAATTCCCGCTGTTTGTTCGTCGCTGATTTCTTCATCGAGCACTTTCTGATCCCAGAGCGTGTTGTCGGCGATAATAATTCCGCCTTCCCGCACCAGCGGAACAATCATTTCATAATGCTCTGGGTACGACCGTTTGTCAGCATCCATGAAAATCAGGTCGAACGGTTCGTCAAATGTGGGCAGAATGGTGGATGCATCTCCAATGTGCTGCACAATCCGGTTCCGCATTCCGGCGAGGTCGAAATAATGTGCGGCAAAATCTTCCAACTCATCATTGATTTCGATGGTGTGTAATACTCCGTCAGACTGCAATCCTTTGGCCAAACAGAGTGCCGAATAGCCAGTGAATGTGCCTAGCTCGAGGATTCGCTTCGGTTCAATCAGTTTGCTCAGCAGCGTCAGGATAGAGCCTTGCAAATGGCCGGAACACATGCGAGCGTAAAGCTGCTTGGCATGTGTATCGCGGTTGAGTTGAGCCAAAACCGGGTCTTCCTCTTCAATGTGTTCCAGAATGTAATTTTCAAGATCGATTGAAAGACGCATAACTGGTTATTTAAAGATGAGTGTCGAAAGTTTTTCCCGGTCGAGAACCTCGTTTGCGATTTCCATCAGTTCGCTGGCGGTTACCTTTTCGATTTTGTTATTTACTTTTTCAAGGCTATCAACGCGGTTGTACAGCAAAAAGCTTTTTCCCAGGGTCAACATCAGGTCTTCACGGTTTTCCTGTGCCATGGCTAACTGACCAACCAATTGCTTTTTCGCTTTGCTCAATTGCAAGCTTCCCATTTCCTGGGTTTGCAGTTTTTTGATTTCCCGGTTAACGAGTTTAATAGCTCGATCGAGATTTTCCTTGTCGGTGCCGAAATAAATATTGATAATTCCGGTGTCCGTATATGCCGTGTAACTCGATTCCACATTGTAGGCCATTCCGTTTCGTTCACGAAGCGAAAGGTTGAGGCGCGAGTTCATCGATTGTCCGCCAAGAATATTATTCAGCAATATCATGGCTATGCGTTGCGGATGCTTGCTGTCAAAAGCCTCGTTTCCGACGATGCAGTGTGCCTGAAATGTGTCCTTGTGTACCAGACGTGTTTCCGGCTTGTACCCGATGAATTTTGTTCGTTGATGTTTTCTCGAATTTTCCGGAACATGAGAGAAATGGCGCTCGACCAGGTTTTGAAGTTTCTTTGGAGTAATTTTCCCAACCGAACAAATCACCATTTCGTCGGTATTGTAATTCTCCCGGATGAATTGTTTCACATCGTTCCGGTTAAATCGTTTGATGTTTTCGGGTGTTCCCAGAATATTTCTCCCGATAGGGTGACCGTCATACACCAGATCTTCAAATTCATCGAAAATTAGTTCCGAAGGACTGTCATTATACGAGTTAATCTCCTCGATGATGACCTCTTTCTCTTTCTTTAACTCCTTTTCGGGAAAAGTGCTGTCGATGAGAATATCGCTGAAAAGCTCAATGGTGCGGTTGTAATATTCATTCAGGAACGAAGCGTACAGCGCGGTTTCTTCCTTTGTAGTGTAGGCATTTAGCTCGCCGCCCACATCTTCCAGGCGACTGAGTATATGATAAGCTTTCCGTTTGCGGGTACCTTTAAAAATAGTGTGTTCAATAAAATGGGCCATTCCCTGTTCTTCCGGCTTTTCGTCCCGCGACCCGGTGTTAAAAATCACGCCACAATGGGCTACCGGCGAATCGACATACTGGTGAATCAGCCGGATACCGTTGGGCAATGTATATGTGAAGTAGTTCATATTCTCTCTTAATCAGGATGCAAAAGTATGGAAAATAATTATTTGTACCTTTTTATCCTGAAATAGTTCATCGCTCAGTTCAGCTATTTTCCGTGAATCAAATAACAGATTACGCTTTCATTCGTTTTTATTGAGAAATCGTTAATCATTTCCCCGGCAGATTATGGATGATAAAAAAAACTTACACAGGCTTTTGTTACTCATTTTTACACTTTTATTGCTGAATGGCCCCGTCTCAGCACAACATGTTGAAACATTCAGAGGTGTGGTACTTGATCATCAAACCAAAGCTCCACTCCCGGGTGCGACGGTCACCATTCGGGGAACAAGCCGTTTTTATACGACGTCATCCGATTTTAACGGGTGGTTCGAAATTGAAAATGTTCCGGTCGGACTTCACGATATTGTGATCGAACTAAAAGATTACAAGAACCTGCTTCTCCGAAATGTGGAAGTGGTTACCGGAAAAGAAGCATTCCGGGTGATAGAACTGGACCAAAAGGTAAGTGATAATAAGAAGGATATCGATATCCGGCCATATAAACCTGGAATTGCCAGGAATGCAACGACTACGGTCAGTGCCTTTTCGTTTAACAGGAAAAATGTCCAGGCTTTGGATAATGTAAACGAAGACCCGGCTCAAATGGTTGCTGAACTTCCGGCTTTCAAGCAAATAATGGAAGGTCGAAACGACCTGAGTGTTCGGGGAAATTCGCCAGCAGGATTGGTTTGGCAAATTGATGATATTCCGGTAGTAGCCCCTAATTTTAGTCACGAAATTGGATTGCCGGGAGGGACTTACCCGTTACTGCCCAATGCCGTGATGGGAAAATCGGAAGTTGATTATGGCCCGTCTCCGGCCGGACCGGTCGATGCTTTGGCGGGTAAGTTTAATCTTAAATTTCGGAATGGGAATCGTGTCGATCGTCGGTATTCCTTGGAAATGGGCTCGTACGGAGCGGCGATATCAGCAGAAGGCCCGATTAGCCGAAAGCCTTCATCTTCCTATTTGGTCTATTACCGGAATTCACTTCCGTCGGCGTTGGATGGAAGCGGAGTAGAGGCTGTGCCGGGAATATTTCCCGACAGGCAACAAGCAGCGGTCAAAGTAAATGTCCCGACTCGTTTCGCCGGAACATTTTCCATATTTGCTACCGGCGGAAAGAATAAGGTGGAAATGCTTCGGGGAACAAGTGCTCATCCTGAAAATTTTTACGTTTATGGAGGCACGCCAAATACCGACAAATACCTGGACGAGACGCTTTACACGGGTGGATTTTCTCATAATATTTATTTGAAACGGGGAATCAGTTCCGTCAAAACAACGGTCGGAATTTCAGGATATGAGCAAACTTCCCGGATGGAAATGTACCGTAGCCCCACGCTTCGTCAAGTTGACACCGGAAGCGATAACAAAGAGCAGGAACTGTTCTTCTCATCTCGCTTTCAGCATAAACCATCGGCCTCTAATTACATCGTTGCCGGAGTTTCAGCGCGAATCCATGAAGTGAATTTTTCCGACAGTACCCTGACGGGGAATGTCACGCAGGTTTACCCTAAAACCTATTATACGTTACTGAATGCAAATGAAAAAGGGTTAGTGCAGGTTCAGGCGGACGCCGGGTGGCAACACAAATTCGGTAACACAACAGCGGTTTATGTGGGTGTAAATGCCAATTATTTTACGTTTAATCAGACGGCATCTGTTGAACCACGTTTGAGCATCAGGCACGAGTATAATGACAAAACCATTGTTTCCATCGGTTACGGTCTTCAAAGTCAGCTGCAACCCATGTTTCTCTATTTCATGAAAACGAAAGCCGATCCTACCGGCACAGTCATAACAGAAGGTAACCGGAATCTTGGATCGACGCGTATGCATCAACTGGTGGGAGCTGTCGATAAAAATTTTCGTGGCGGTCTACGGCTTCATGCCGAAGTTTATTTTCAGCAATTGATGAAGGTACCGGTAGAACAACATGTGAGTAGCTATTCAATGATAAACTACGGGGCTGGTTTCAGGGATTATTCGATCTATCCGTTGGTAAATCTGGGAACTGGACAGAACCAAGGTTTGAATCTGCAACTCGATAAATACCTGTCACATGGATACTATTTCCGTCTGTCGGGTTCGCTGTACGACTCGAAATATAAGGCAAGTGACGGCACCACGAGAAATACAGCCTTCAATGGCAATTATAAATCAGATTTGGTGTTGGGTACGAAATTTTCCTTTGCGCCAAACGGGCTCTTAGATATTAGTTTGCATGCTATTTATTCGGGAGGTTCACCCTTGCCGGGAATTGACGATAACACCTCCGTTTTGGCGGGTTATACTGTTTATGATGAAGCATTACGATACGCCAATCGGGAACCTGCCTGGTTTAGGGTTGATGCTCATGTTAGCCTGAAATGGTCGATGCGTTGGTTAAGCCATGATTTATCGTTAAGTCTTCGTAACCTTACGGGGGAAAAGATTTTGCTGAGAAAATATTTCAACCCGGAATCAGGAGCTATTGAGCAGCAATATCAGTTGGGATTTGTGCCAACTATCTTGTATCGAGTTTATTTCTGATCGTTAGCTGAAAGCGGCGGTCACAGCGGGTTTAAAAATTTTTAAGTTGAAATTTGGCACATAGAAATTAATCGTTACTTTTGCACCGCGCTTAACAAAATTAAGGTGCCATAGCTCAGTTGGTAGAGCAACGGACTGAAAATCCGTGTGTCCCTGGTTCGATTCCAGGTGGCACCACCAGATGAAATACCGAAGCAGAGATGCTCCGGTATTTTTCTGAATGAGTCATAGTTGTTAGGGTTGGATAGTTATTTAGAAAGGTTTTATTTTAACGAGTTTATTGAAGAAATCGGTTAAGGCAAAAGTTTGGGATTTCTAAAAAATCTTTACTTTTGACGAACTGATAAACCAAATGAGTAGGTGCCATAGCTCAGTTGGTAGAGCAACGGACTGAAAATCCGTGTGTCCCTGGTTCAATTCCAGGTGGCACCACAAAGAGGGGAAGATGAAAATCTTTCCCTCTTTTGTTTTATTACTTTCTCAGTTAATTTTCTCCCCCATATATCGATTCTGAACGATTGTAAATAATTCTCTCAAATTACGTTTAATAAATCCTTAATTTGTTCATCAAGAATGTTCCACTGGTTTTATTCCTCGCTTGAAAATCATACTTTTGCGACGATTAAAGTCGTTAATTAAACAAGTAGAATTCAAGATGGCAAACGTTAAAAAAACCATGCTCATGATCCTCGATGGTTGGGGGATTGGTGACAAATCGAAAGGCGATGTAATTTTTAGTACTCCCACACCATTTATCGATGAGCTTTGGAATAATTATCCTCACAGCGAATTATTAACCTCAGGCGAAAATGTTGGTTTACCCGATGGTCAGATGGGAAACTCCGAAGTTGGACACCTCAATATTGGCGCCGGCCGTGTAGTATACCAGGATTTGGTGAAAATCAACAAAGCGGTTAAGGATAAATCCTTGTGGACCAATCCGGAATTGCTCAAAGCTTATGATTATGCCAAAGCCAATAACAAACAGGTTCACCTGATTGGTTTGATTGGTCCTGGTGGCGTTCACGCACTGAGCGATCACATGATTGCCCTGGCCGAGATTGCTACCGAAAAAGGATTGGAAAAAGTGTTTGTTCACGGTTTGACGGACGGGCGTGATACCGACCCGCGTTCCGGTTACGGATTTGTGGAAAGCGATTTGAAAGGCCTGGAAAAAACCAATGCCCGTTTTGCATCGTTGGTTGGCCGTTATTTTGGCATGGACCGTGATAAGAACTGGGAGCGCATCAAGTTGGCTTATGATCTGTTGGTGAAAGGCGAAGGCAAGAAGAGCAATGATATTTTGAAAGCCATTCAGGAATCATATGATGAAGGTGTAACCGACGAGTTTATCAAGCCGGTGGTGATGGTTGATGAAAATGGCGCGCCATTGGCAACCGTTCAGGAAGGCGATGTGGTTATATGTTTCAACTACCGGACTGACCGACTGCGTCAGTTGACGATGGCCTTCACACAGGAAGAGCATCCAGAGGCAGATTTGCATACTATGCCGGTTGAATGGTACACTATGACCAACTATAATGCCAGCTTCAAAGGTGTTCACGTGTTGTTTGATAAAGACAACGTGGCCAATACGATGGGAGAGGTTGTTGAGAAAGCAGGCTTAAAACAAATTCGTATTGCCGAAACGGAAAAGTATGCACATGTTACCTTCTTCTTTTCCGGTGGACGCGAACAGGAATTCGATGGAGAGAAGCGTATTCTGATTCCGTCACCGAAAGTTCCTACGTACGATATGCAGCCCGAAATGTCGGCTCCGAAAGTAAAAGATGCCATCGTGAAAGAGTTGAATGATAAGTCGGCTGACTTTGTTTGCCTCAATTTTGCCAATGGCGATATGGTAGGACATACCGGTGTTTATTCAGCCATTCAGACTGCGGTGAAAGCGGTCGATTCCTGCGTGAAGGAAGTGGTCGAAGCTGCTCGTGCCAATGATTATGATGTCGTAATTATTGCCGATCATGGTAATGCTGATAATGCACTGAACGACGACGGTAGCGAAAATACAGCTCACTCGCTTAATCCGGTTCCCTGCATTTGGGTAACCGAAAACAAGGACAAGAAGTTGACAAATGGTATTCTTGCCGATGTTGCTCCCACACTGTTAACCATTATGGGGGTTGATGTTCCGAAGGATATGACGGGAAAAGTTCTGATTGAGAACGCATAAATTATTCTTATTCCAAGAAATTATCGAACCGGGAGGATGATTCTTTCCCGGTTCTTTTTTTATTTTTGCCGACGTTCACTTCTGGAAAATGAAATTCAGCAGATGGCTAATAACTAAATAGTAAACAAGTGATTGAGATAGGGAAAGCATTGGTCAGTTTTGATGTTTTGGATCAGCAGTTTCTTTGCGATTTGTCGAAATGCAAGGGAGCCTGTTGTGTGGAAGGTGACAGCGGCGCACCACTGACGGAAGAAGAGGCGAAAATTATCGAAGAGGTTTACCCTGAGGTTGAACCATATCTGTCAGAGCGGAACCGGGCCGAAGTTAAAAGACAAGGCTTTTCCATGATTGATTCCGACGGGGATTTGGTTACTCCTATTATCGGTAATAAAGAATGTGTTTATACCTATTGGGATGAGGACGGCACCGTTAAATGCGGCATCGAACGCGCTTATCTCGATGGGAAAATCGATTTCCGAAAACCAGTATCATGTCATCTTTTCCCTATTCGGATAACCGAATACAAGCGTTTTGATGCCGTGAATTACCAGGAATTGGATATTTGTAAACCCGGAAAAGCCTGCGGAAAAAGAGAGCAATTGCCTTTGTGGAAATTCTTAAAAGAGCCCTTAATTAGGAAATACGGTAAAGAGTGGTACGAGGAGCTGCAGTATGCCGCAGAAAATATTCCACGCGATTAAATTATAATCAGTTAAAGACATAAAAAGAGGCAATTCCCATTCATTTGCGATGGATGGGAATTGCCTCTTTTCTTGACAGGGTTTTATTTGTAAATTTCCTTTTCTGTGAGGTAGCCCTCAGCAACAACAGTTTGTTCAATATTGTCTTTGTACACAGGCAGAGCATCAAGCAAAACTGATGGAACCAGCCAGGAACCATTGCTCACACGACTGTTGCAATCTTCGATTTTTTCTCCCCGGGCCAACTTAACCGAAATTTGAGCAGCTGTGGAAGCCATGGTTTTAATTGGTTTGTAAACGGTCATGGACTGATTGCCTTTCACGATTTCGCGGATATTTCGCAGGTCAGCATCCATTCCGGCTACCGCTATTTTTTTCTCAAGGCCTCGTTCTTTCAGGACGCGTAGAACCCCGTATGCAATAGCGTCGTTGCCGGCAATTATGGCATCCACCTGATTATTGTTCTGATCCAGACACTCCTTAGCCATTTGGTAACCTTCATCCTCCGACCAGAATTTGGTGAATTTTCGGTAGACCAGAAAAATATCACCTCGCTCAATGTAAGGCTGCAGAATATTTATCTGACCGAGATAAAGCATTCGACTGTTATTGTCATATTCTGAGCCACCAATTAAGGCATAATTTCCCTCGGGTACCAGGTTCATCATATACCGGGCTTGCATTTCGCCAATTTTGATGTTGTCAGTTGACACATAATAGTCAACACGGCTATTGTTGATGAGACGGTCATACGAAATAACGGGGACCGATCGGTTATGGGCCAAATCGACAATGCTGGCAGCGCTATACTGGTTAACAGGAATAACAACAAGGGTTCGAATCTTTCTTTTCAGCAGGTCCTGAGCTTGTTGTATTTGTTTCTGTTCGTCGTTGTCGGCAACGGCCACCAATACCTTCCCTCCCAGTTCGTTTACATACTCAATAAAATATTTCTGATCATTCTCCCAACGTTCTTTGTCCAGACTGTGTATCAGCAAACCAACCTTTACTTTATCGCTCGAGCAACCAGCCAATATCAATCCAATGAAAAGAATGAAATAACGCAATACACTTTTCATGACATGGATATTTAAAAGATTTTCAAAATAGAATCAGGTACAGAACGAAAAATGTTCTTCAGAAGAAAGCGGAGGACCGGTTAGTCCCTAGGTAGTTTTGGTTTTCTCTCAATATAAATTTACGGATTCGGAAATAAAAAAACATTGAAATGTGGGAGAAATCCTGAAGGTATTTAAAAACATAATGATTCTGGGTGCCAGATTTTTATACTAATTGACTCTTAATTTCGAAAGAATGAAACAGAAGGCAACGCGACATGCACTGTATTGTACATTGATACAGGATGTTATTTAATGCCATCCCATTCTTTGAAAAATTCATCAAGAAAATTTTCCATAACACGGTGACGGTGCCCTGCCATTTCGGAACCACTTTTTGTTTGCATTCTGTCTTTTAACAGAAGCAATTTTTCATAGAAATGATTAATGGTATGCGATTGATTTTGCTGATAGCTATCAAAGCTTTGGTGCAATTCAGGTGTCGTATCCGGATGATAAATGAGTCGGTCGCGGCTTCCGCCATAGGCAAATGTGCGTGCAATGCCAATGGCACCGATGGCATCCAGCCTGTCCGCGTCCTGAACCACTTTCCCTTCGATACTGCTCATTGGTGTTGGTACGCCAGCTCCTTTGTATGAGACATTTTCTGTGATGCTCAAAATGTGGAAGCTTTCGTCTTCCGAAAGTAGAAGCGTATCCAACCATTTTTTTACCTGGTTGCCTGTTTGATTCAGTTTCCAGTCATCTAAATCATGCAGTAAAGCGGCCATTTCCACGATAAATTCATCGGCATTTTCTCTTTTGGCCAGTTCCAATGCCAAATTCCGTACGCGATGGATGTGCCACCAATCGTGCCCCGAGCTGTCGCCGGTGAATCGCGCCCGGATAAAATCTTCTGTTTGCCTGATGATCTGTTTTTTATCGTGGTATTTCATTATATCAGCTATTCGATGAAATTCGGATTGTATTCACAGGGAAAATACATATTATTGTCGATCATTTGACCTAAATGGTTGAAAATCCTGAATGCATTGATATTTAGGCAAATATCGTATCTTTGTGTCGAGGCAATTTATAATTCGTTCAAATAAACTTGAACTGCTTTTCAATGAATAATTTACATCTGAAGTAAATCGAAATCAAGGGGGTGGGACATGAAAAATCATGGAACGGAAATTGCTGAGTATATAGAAATACTATTTTTGGGGTTGGAGAAGAAAACATGAGAAAACTTAACAAACTAACTATTCCGGAAATGCTTCGGAGTAGTTTTGCCGAATTTAAAGACAAGGAATCGCTGGTGTTTGCCGGTGAAGAACACCGCACATATGCCGAGCTTGAAACCGAAGTTAGGAAAGTTGCCGGATTGCTAAGGCAATTGGGACTAAAAGAAGGCGACAAAATTGGGATATTGAGTAGTAATATGCCAAATTGGGGAATTGCATTTTTTGCTGTTTCGATGATTGGTGCCGTTGCTGTACCTGTATTACCAGACTTTTCGCCGGCTGAAATTGAAAATATTTTCAAGCATTCGGAAACACGAGCACTGTTCGTTTCCGAGAATCTATACAATAAAGTAGAAGAGTTTGAATCCATCGAGCTCTCCTCTGTCATTTTAATGGAAACGTTTGGTGTTATTTCGAAAGGAACATCGAGAGATCAGATTCTTAGTGTTCCATCGGCGTTATCAGACGAATATTATTTGACCGATTCTGTCGATATCGATGAAGACGCCTTGGCATCAATCATTTATACATCAGGAACAACCGGAAAATCAAAAGGTGTCATGCTGACACATCGCAATTTGGTTTGGAATGCCCGTCAGAGTTATACCATTCAGCCAATATTGACGACAGATCGTTTCGTGTCCCTGCTGCCTTTATCGCATACATTTGAGAATACACTTGGGCTTTTGTTACCCATTATGTACGGAGCCTCGGTTCATTATTTGAAAAAGCCACCGACAGCAAGAGTATTGTTGCCTGTCCTTCAGGAGGTAAAACCAACGTTGATGCTCTCTGTGCCGCTGATTATTGAGAAAATATACAAACAACAGATATTACCGAAGTTCCGAAAGAATGGTTTCATTCGGGCATTGTATCGCATTCCGGTCATCCGGAGAAAATTAAACGCGATTGCCGGGAAGAAGTTGATGGAAACATTTGGTGGAGAATTGGTATTTTTCGGTATTGGAGGTGCAAAACTTGACCGACAGGTTGAAATTTTTCTGCGTGAAGCAAAGTTCCCGTACGCTATTGGCTATGGCTTAACTGAAACGTCCCCATTGCTAGCTGGTATCGGAGCAAGTGGTACACGATTGCAGGGAATTGGACCCGTGCTCGAAGGAGTAGAATTAAAACTGGAAAATCCTGATCCCAAAACCGGCGAAGGCGAAATTCTGGCTAAAGGGCCGAATGTGATGAAAGGGTATTTCAAAGAGCCGGAACTGACACGCGAAGTGCTGAGCGAAGATGGCTGGTTTAGGACCGGTGATTTGGGTGTATTCGATCGGAATGGATACCTGTACATGAAGGGACGAATTAAAAATATGATTCTGGGAGCTTCCGGAGAGAATATCTATCCTGAAGAGATTGAGTCAGTCATTAATAACTTCCGGAGTGTGGTTGAGTCGTTGGTTGTACAACGAAAGGGAAAATTAGTTGCTCTGGTTCATTTGAATATCGAGGAGATTGAAGAAAAGTACCACTTGATGCGTGATCAGGCTGAGCAGTATGTCAACGAAAAAGTGGACGAAACGTTGAAGGAACTGCAGGCATATGTAAATTCCCGTGTAAGTAAGTTTGCACAGGTTCAACTGGTCCTGGTTCAGCCAACGCCTTTCGAACGAACACCAACGCAAAAAATTAAGCGATTCCTTTATTCCTGATAAAGAAATTTTACAATATAGAAAGGGATGCTCTCATAGGGGTATCCCTTTTCTTTTGTGAGACAAAATTCCCGACCTTTATGGATTATTGTGAAGACGATATTTTCCTATTTTAATGGAAATGAATGATGGCAGATAATATGAAACAAAATGTTGTTGTAATTACCGGGGGTGCCCAGGGAATTGGTCGCGGTATGGCAGAGAAATTTTTGAAGGAAGGCTGGAAAGTTGCCATTTGGGAAGTGGATGATGAAGCCGGAAGAGAAGTGGAGAAGCAACTGAACTCGCCCGATTTCGAATATCTTTTATGCAATGTTTCTCACGAAGCAGCCGTTCGGGTCGCTGTTCAAAAAACGATTTCGTTGTTTGGAAGAATCGATGTTTTGGTGAATAATGCTGCTATCGCGAATAACAAACCACTAACTGAGCTTTCGCTGGAAGAGTGGCAACATGTTCTCGATGTTAACCTGAATGGTCCTTTTTTGTGCTCAAAACATTGTGCTGCGGAGTTAAGAAGGAACAAGGGAGCCATCATTAATTTATGCTCTACAAGAGCTTTTCAGTCAGAACCCGATACTGAAGCCTATTCCGCATCGAAAGGGGGAGTTTATGCACTGACACATTCCCTGGCCATGAGTTTGGGGCCGGAAGTAAAAGTGAACAGTATTTCACCGGGTTGGATTGATGTTTCGGCAATGAAAAAGAAGTCAGCTGCGAAACAAGAAAAATTAACGAAAGAAGATAACACTCAACATCCGGTTGGAAGAGTGGGAACAGTGGATGACATTGCCAATATGGCTTTTTTTCTGGTACAGCCTGAAAACAGTTTCATTACCGGTCAGAATTTTGTAGTAGACGGAGGTATGACTCGGAAAATGATTTATGTATAAAAAAAAGGGAGCTTTTGGCTCCCCTTTTCTATATTCTTTCCTTATTGTTTAACCGGCATTGACCAAATCCCCTAAAAATTCTCTAACGGCATCAACCGATTCGAGGTTGTAAGTGGCATTGGTATGTTTCAATCCTACTTTTATAGTGATGGCTTCGCGCGGAAGCTCCCTGAACATGAATTCATCAGTCCAGTCGTCTCCCATGGCCAATACATAATCATAATTCTTGTTGTGAAGGAAATTGAGTGCAGCTACGCCCTTATTGATACCACCGTTTTTCACTTCGATCACTTTGTTCCCTTCCATGATTTCGAGATTGTGATTCGAAACCAGGTTAGTAAGCTCGTCTTTTAGTTCGTTAGCGCGCAACTCACCCTGCTCCGGTTCCGCTTTGCGATAATGCCATACAAGGGAATAATTTTTCTCTTCGATGAACGAGCCGGGTGTTCTGTCTACGAAGTTTTCCAATATCGGGCGAACCATGTCCATCCACGAATTACTGATGTTGGTAAGCGTCTTCCAGGTTCCGCCGAAATCCTTCACCCAAACACCATGTTCGCAGATGAGATTCACTTTGTGTCCATCCATCCATTTTTCGAGGGTTGCGCGATCGCGACCGCTAATGAGCGTGATATCGTTATGCTCATCCTTCTCCAGATTTTTAAGCAAGTTATGCAATTCTTCGTCGGGTGAGGCATCCTGCGGGTTTTTCCGGAAACGGGTTAAGGTGCCGTCGTAATCAAGGAAGATGGCTCTATTCTTACTTTTCGTGTAATCGGCAACAAGTTGTTTTTGGATTTTGGTATTGATTCGTTTCGCCAAAAAGTCGGATTGAATGTCGCGGGCTTTGAACAGCGATTTTACGAATTCATGAGCCCATTTGAAAATATCATATCGTTTGATGCGATCCTGCAGGAAACTCATCCGTTCACGTTGCTCATCTAAAGGCATGGTCAGCGCCTGGTAAATGCTTTCGGCCATATCATTCTCATCGTTGGGGTTGATGATAATGGCTTCACCCATCTCTTTGGCTACTCCAGCCATTTCGCTGAGAATAATCACACCGCTTTTATTGGTTCGGGAGGCAACATATTCTTTGGCTACCAGGTTCATGCCGTCACGAACAGGCGTGATTAGTGCAACGTCGCAGGAACTGTATAACTCGATAAGGTTTTCGAAAGGCAGTGACCGGTAGAAGTACCAGACGGGAGTGTAATTAATACTTCCATAAAGGCCGTTTATGCTACCAACCAACTCATCCACTTCCTTTTTCAGTTGTTGGTAATGATCTACCTGTCCGCGGGAAGGAACCGCCAGCATGACCAGCGTTACTTTGTAGCGAAACTCCGGGTATTTTTCCAGAAAACGGGCAAATGCTTTCAGTCGGTTCGGAATTCCTTTGGTGTAATCGAGGCGATCGATAGATAAAATCAAACGGCGGTCAGGTGAGGTAAGGAAATATTTTTCCAGCTCCTGATGCAATCTCGACTTCTCCTGCAACGGTTTTTGGTGGGTGGCCAATGCAGCGTCGTGGAATTTGTCGTAATCGATTCCCATCGGAAAGGCATCCGCCAGAATAATCCGGTCCTCGACATGGATTTGGTTAAACGAGATTTCGTAACCGAAGAGCCGGCGGACCGTACTGAAAAAATGTCGTTCGTAGTCATACACATGAAAGCCTAATAGATCAGCTCCCAGCATTCCCTTAATGAGCTCTTTTCGCCAGGGAAGGGTCCGGAAGACTTCGTAAGAAGGGAACGGGATGTGAAGGAAAAATCCAACCGTAACATTGGGCTTCTTCGATTTAATCATCTCGGGTACCAGAAGCAATTGATAATCGTGCACCCAGACTGAGTCGCCGTCTTCCAAAACTGATATGGTCGCGTCAGCCATTTTTTGATTAACCGATTTGTACACTTCCCACGTGTCGGCATTGAAATCGGCATATTGTGTGAAATAGTGAAAAAGAGGCCAAATCGTGCGGTTACTGAAACCTTCGTAATAGAGATTGATCTCTTCATGACTAAGATGTACCGGGACACAATTCTCTTTTCCTAGCAACGCATCAATCTGGTCAAGTTCCTTTGTTGTGTGGTCTTCTCTGGCCACTCCGGGCCAGCCTATCCATGAGCCGTTGTACTCTTTATAAATTGATTTCATTCCAGTGGCCAGCCCTCCGACGCTCGGTTTCAGAGAAAAAGCGTTTTCCGTATCTTTGATGCTGTATGGGAGCCGGTTTGAAACAATATGAATTTTGCTCATATAATTAGTATGTTTTTTTTGGATTTTTACTGATAATAGCCCTTTTTTGGCGATTAAACAAATTTGGCAGAAACAAAAACGGCAGAATGGATAATTTGAATTATGGAATTGTAGGGAATTGCAAAAGTGCAGCATTGATATCCAAAGATGGCTCAATCGATTGGTTATGTCTGCCGAAATTTGATTCGTCTTCGGTCTTCGGACGCTTACTGGATGATGAGAAGGGAGGACATATGGCCATTCTGCCTGAAAAGTTAAACGAATCGAAGCAATTTTATCTTCCGCGGACCAATATACTTTGCACCCGTTTCGAATGTGAGGACGGTATTTTCGAAGTGCATGATTTTATGCCGCGTTACGAGAATCAAAAAGAAAAATACTATTCACCGCCCGATATTATTCGCTACTTCAAGCATATTACGGGTAATCCATCGTTCCGGATTGTGTATGATCCACGCCTTGAATATGCGGAATTTGAGACCAAAACGATTGTTAACGATGGTTACGTTAAGTCGAATACCACCAAAGGTCCTTACGATTCGCTCTATTTATACACCAGTTTTGACAAACAAAAGTTGGTAGCAGGTGAAGTCTTACACTTGCCGGAAGATCAGTTTGTCCTGGTGAGTTATAATCAAAAACTGTTGAGGCAGGATGTAAAAAGAGCTTACCTGAAGTTGATGCGGACACAGGTGTATTGGTTAAACTGGTCGGAGCGGACAACCAGGTTCAAGGAATACAATGACGAGATTAACCGGAGTGCGCTTACGCTGAAGTTGTTGAGTTACGAAAAAACCGGCGCCGTGCTGGCAGCATTAACAACTTCGTTACCGGAAACAATTGGAGAGGAGCGAAACTGGGATTACCGTTTCTGTTGGATTCGCGATGCATCGATGGTGGTCCGTATCATGACCGGACTTGGTCACCTGAGTCTGACGCAGCATTACCTTGACTTTATCATCAGTTTGTTGCCCGAAAAAGATGAGCGCATTCAAATCATGTATGGTATCAGCGGTGAGAAGAAACTCTCGGAGAAGGTTCTGAAACACCTGAAAGGATACGAAGGCTCATGTCCGGTGCGAATCGGAAATGCGGCTTACAAGCAGAAGCAGAATGATATTTACGGCATTTTAGTCGATGTAGTCTATCAGCAATTCAAACTTTTCCCGGCCAGTTTGGAATACAGCGAAGAGTTGTGGACGCTGGTACGGAATGTTGTAAAAATGGTAGAACGCAACTGGCAGAAACCCGACAAGGGAATATGGGAATTCCGGAACGAGAGCCGGCATTTTACCTTTAGTAAAGTATTGTGTTGGGTGGCTGTTGACCGGGCAGTGAAAGTTGGTAATTTGCTCAAGCAGGAAGAGCTTTTCACGGAATGGGAACGGCTGAGAGACCGCATTCGCGATAGTATTTTAAAAAATGCCTGGTCGGAAGAGAAACAGTCGTTTACACAGTCATACGGAAGTGAGGATTTGGATGCCTCGGTACTGTTGATGGAGTCATACGGATTTGTGCAGGCTTCCGATCCACGGTTTAAAAGTACGGTACTTGCCGTACAACGCGAGTTGGAGCACGACGGCTTGATGTACCGCTATAAAAATGAAGATGACTTTGGCGAACCGCAGTCAGCATTCACTATCTGTTCATTCTGGTTGGTAAACAGTCTTTACAAGACGGGCTACAAGGAAGAAGCGCGTGAAAGGTTTAATCGGCTATTATCGTATTCCAACCATTTAGGACTTTTCAGCGAGGACCTGGATTTTAAAACGAAACGGATGTTGGGAAATTTTCCGCAGGCTTATTCCCATCTGGCCATGATTGAATCGGCCATAACAATTTCGGAAGGCGAACTAAGTCTAGAAGAAATTATCCGGGAAGCCATAAAATAAAGGTATAAATAGAATATATCATTACTGAAAAGAAACCGGGTTCTGGCCCCTTTAAAGGGAAAGAACCCGGTTTCTGATTGAAAACCTTTGATATACGGTTTTATGGTTAAAATAGTAAAAGGATCAAACGCAATATAGACGGATTATTCTAATATTGTTTTGTCCGGTTAGCTGTTGTGCAATATATTTTAGCATTTAGTTGAAGAGTTAGTCACGAACGGTTTCTGCAAACTTTTAAAGAGTTTTTGCGATTGGATGTTAATCACATAAATTTAGCACTAATCGCTAAAACTAACTGACATGAAAAGGATTACTGCTTTACTACTGCTTGCTCTTCTGATTACACCAGCTTTTGCACAACCGAAAAAAATAAATACTGAGCCACCGTTGCGCGGGTTCTGTATTGCTGCACCTAAGCCAGCCGATTTGGATACCTTTCTGGAATTTATTAACGATGTGCTGGGACCGGCAGGCATAAATACGTTGGTTTTGAGAGTTGATTATAATTATCAATATAAAAGCCATCCGGAATTGCGCGATGAAGATGCGCTTTCGCAGAAAGATGTGGATCGGATAGTTGAGGCCTGCCAAAACAATGAGATAGCCATTATACCACAGGTTAATTTGCTGGGGCACCAATCCTGGGCATCCGATTTAGGGAATTTGTTGAAAGTATATCCGCAGTTTGATGAAACGCCCGATGTAAAGTTGCCGAAGGAATACAAGTGGCCAAACAAAGACAGTTTATACTGCAAAAGTTATTGTCCGTTGCATCCGGGAGTACACAAGGTAGTATTCGATGTGGTAGATGAAATTGTGAGAGCATTTCATGCGAAAGCGTTTCATGCGGGCATGGACGAAGTTTTCTACATCGGTGACCCGGATTGTCCGCGCTGTGCCGGTAAGTCGAAAGCTAAACTGTTCGCCGACGAAGTGAAGCGTATCAATGACCATTTGGCAAAGACGGGAACCGAATTATGGATTTGGGGTGACAGGCTAATCGATGGCAAATCCAGTGGAATTGGCATGTGGGAAGGTAGCTTTAACAATACCTGGCCCGCTGTTGATATGATTCCCAAAGACGTGGTTATTTGTGACTGGCATTACGTGAAAGCGGTGCCTACTGCTCCCTATTTTGCTCAGAAAGGACTGCGTGTCATCAGTTGTCCCTGGAGAAAAGAGGACGTGGCTTTGCAGCAATTGGAGGATATGAAGAGTTTTCGGCAAAATTCACCTGCCCCGATGAATGAAAAATTCCTGGGCGTCATGCATACCGTGTGGACACCTGCGGAAAGTTTTCTCAATCGTTGGAAGGAGGGTGAGAAACCGGAAAATGGATTAAGTGATATTGCTTGCTTCAAAGCATTGTCTAAAGCATGGACCGGAAAATAATTCAAAGCGAACATTTTTTATTCTAACAATCGAACCATACCATGACAAAACCAACTTCCTTAGGTCGGGTGGCTGCTATTGATATACTGCGCGCCCTGACTATGTATTTCATGATTTTTGTAAATGATTTGTGGTCTCTCCAGGGAGTTCCAAAATGGCTCGAACATGCTTCTGCTACCGAAGATTATCTGGGATTCTCCGATATTATATTTCCACTTTTCCTCTTTATTGTAGGCCTCAGCATACCGTTTGCTATTGCGAACCGAAGAAAAAAGGGAGATTCGGCAGGAAAAATTATCTGGCACATTATTATCCGTTCCGTTTCACTGATGTTGCTGGGTTTTTATATGATGAACCTGGAAGAAATTACCGGAGGCCAGGTAATGGTAGGACGTTTTGGATGGGAATTGCTGATGGGAGCAGGCATCATGCTCATTTGGCTTGATTGGAAACGAACCGGTTTGTCGCAGAAAGCCGTTTATATGATGCAGGGAATCGGTGTGGCAATCTTCATTTTCCTGGCAGCCATTTACCATGGAGGTGAAAATGGCGAGTCGTGGATGCAGGTTTATTGGTGGGGAATTTTGGGCCTGATTGGTTGGGCGTATCTCTTAAATGCATTGCTTTATGTTGCTTCCCGCGGAAACCTTTGGGTGATAATTGCCGGTTGGTTGTTTTTCAATTTGCTGAACATAGCAGACCTTGCCGGATGGACTTCCGGTTGGGAATTCCTTCGAAATGTAGCCGGACCGTTTATTTCGGGTTCTAATCCCGCATTAACGGCGGGAGGAATGGTGGCAGCCGTCATTCTGCGGAAGCTGCAAAAAACCGGAAAAGAGAAGTCATTTTACATGTGGATGGCTGTATTGGCTGTTGTTTCTTTAGCTTATGGTTTTGGCTTAAGGCCCGAATGGGGTATTTCGAAAATTCAGGCAACACCGGCATGGGTTGGTATTTGTTCGGGAATGGGGTTCGCTCTGTTTGGTTTACTGTACTTTATTGCCGATAAGAAAGGGAAAACCAATTGGGCGAATGTGATTCGTCCGGCCGGAACAGCAACACTAACAGCTTACCTGTTACCTTATTTCATCTACCCGGTACGAAGTATTTGGGGACTGGTTCTGCCAATTGCCTTGCGAACCGGTTTTATCGGGATATTGAAATCACTGATTTTTGCGCTATTGGTTGTTTTGTTAACCGGTTGGTTGGAAAAACACAAAATAAAGCTGAAGCTATAATGAAAAAGCCCGGCTGAAATCAGTCGGGCTTCATTTTCATATGAAAGTCGATTAGTCTTCAATAATGACAATCTTTTCGATTTCATCGCCGGGGCGAATTTCGTCAATCACATCCAGACCTTCGTAAACTTTACCGAAACAGGTATGATTACGGTCGAGGTGAGCTGTATTTTGCCGGCTATGGCAAATAAAGAACTGCGAACCACCGGTATCACGGCCGGCATGAGCCATCGACAATACGCCGCGATCGTGGTATTGATTATTGCCATCCAGTTCGCATTTGATTTTGTAACCCGGACCGCCGGTTCCGTCACCTTTAGGGCAACCACCCTGAATGACAAAATCCGGAATTACACGGTGAAAAGTCAATCCGTCGTAAAATCCCTCTTTCGATAATTTAACGAAATTTTCTACGGTATTCGGAGCATCCTCTTCGTAAAAGTTCACTTTCATTACCCCTTTCGCGGTATGAATCTCAGCACGTTTTGTCATAATCTTTTAATTTTTGACCACAAAAATACAATCTTTTTTATTCACTTATCAGCAGGCGGACGTAAGACAGTCGAGCAGCTTTATGTTGTATGTACTATTCAATGCGCAGGTCATATTTTCCCAGTAAGCCGGCAAGTCCGAAATGAGAGAATTTTGCCTGTTTCATTTTATTCCGTTCGGGGTCGATGGTATAATGGTGAGCGTTCCGGAAATCAGCATTGGTAAGGTCCGTAAAATCAAATATAGCGTTTGATAAATCGCATTCCCGGAAGGATGCATTTGTTAAGTCGCTTTCTGAAAAATTGGCTTCGACGAGCGAACACTCTTCAAACGTTGTCTCTTTCAGCTTCATCTGGTAAAGACCTGCATAATCGAGCTGGCACTTTGAAAATTTTACGTTGAGGAGAAAAGGGTTGCAGGAATTGAAATCAATACCAATCAGTTTGCAATTTTTGAAGGAAACAGTTTTCAGTCCGGTGTTGGCTAACTTAACAAGGCTCAGGTTACAGTTTTCAAATATGCAGTCGTTAAAGTCACTGTTTGATAGGTTGGCTTCGGAAAGGTTACAGTTCCTGAAAGTACAATCGTAATACTCTTCCCCGCCGATGGTCTGCCGGCTGTAATCGATGCCGTCAAACACTTGATTGTCATGCTCCGCTTCTTTCATTTCTTCAGGATTTAAAATCACCTGAAGGTACAACAAATCCGGTATGAGACGTTGAAATATTTTAAAAAAAGGAGTGGCGATTTTCTATCCGTGCAGAGAGATACTTTCCAGCCGCTCCCGGTCGATGATATCGATTTCTTTGCCAAAAATCCGAATAATCTTGTCCTTTTTAAATTCGGAAAGAGTGCGGATAACATTCTCGGTTGTCATGCCAATGTATTCTGCAATTTCCTTTCTGGAAATAGGTAATTCAAAATCGTCACGTCCGTATACATTTTGAGCGAAGAACAACAGTACATAAGCCACCCTTCCATGTAAATGTTTTTGCTTGATTTCCAGATTGTCCAGTATAATTCGGTCTGTTGCTTCACTTACCCGAGTCATCAGGTCGAGTGTGAATACACCGTTTTCACGGGCAATTTCTTTCACTTGTCCCAGGTCGAGTTCACAAGTCGTCGAATCTTCAATGGCAGTAACAGTATAATGATAATTTTCTGAAGAGAAGACACTGAGGAGACTGACAAAGTCGAACGGTTTGGCAAAACTGATGATCTGTTCTTTGTCATCGCTCGTTGTTCTTGAAAGCTTGACCAAGCCTTCTTTCAGATAAAGAAAATTTTTGATGGGATCGCCTTCACATAAAATCACATCGCCCTTTTCGTACCGGTGTTCTACTTTCTGAGTGCAGATTGAACGAATGTCATTCTTTGATATATGATTGAAGAACAGGGTTCTTAAGTGGCATCGTTCGCAGGTGCATTCAAAGGTGTTCATATCTATATCCCCTGATTATTTAGGACCCTAAGGTATTAAAAAGATATGATAAATATTAGCTGATGATAATTGTCACACGACATTTTTCTGCTCGCATGTTGAGGGGAAGTATTTTCGCTTCTGAGATTTTTATTGATATTCTAAATCCAGTAACGATGAAACGCATATTAATATTAGGAGCGGGTACTGCTGGCACAATGATGGCCAACAAGCTGAGAAAATCCCTTGACAGGGACGAGTGGGAGATTACCATTGTTGATAAGCACCGCACTCACTATTACCAACCAGGTTTTTTGTTTATTCCTTTCGGGATATACAATAAGCAAGATGTAATCAAACCCAAAGCCGATTTCATTCCACCGGGCGTAAAAGTGGTTTTTTCGGAAGTCGATAAAGTGGAGGCTGAAGAAAACAAGGTTCACCTGGCAGATGGAAGCGTTTTATTGTATGACTATCTTATTATTGCAACCGGTACGGAAACCCGTCCTGATGAAACTCCGGGCTTGACTGACAAATTGTGGAGAAAAGAGATTTTTGATTTCTACACGGTTGAAGGCGCGGTTGAACTGCAGAAATTCTTCAAACAGTGGGAAGGGGGCAAACTGGTATTGGCTATTACTGAACTGCCATATAAATGTCCGGTTGCGCCAATCGAGTTTGTATGCTTGGCTGATGCTTATTTTACCGAAAAGGGAATTAGAGACAAGGTTGACATTACCTTCGTTACTCCGCTGGCCGGGGCATTTACCAAGCCGATTGCCACGAAAATGTTGAGCGAATTATTGGCTGAGAAAAATATCAAGGTTGTCCCGGATTTTTATATCGAAAAAGTCGACAACGAGAAGAAGGCCATCGTTTCATACGACGAGCAGGAGATTCCGTTCGATGTGTTGACCATTGTTCCCATGAACATGGGGAATTCGGTTATAGAGCGTAGCGGCCTGGGCGATGATATGAATTACGTGCCTACTGATAAACATACACTGCGGTCGGAAAAATACGAGAACATATTTGTACTCGGAGATGCAGCCAATCTGCCGACATCCAAAGCAGGTAGTGTTGCACACTTCGCGGCTGATATCCTTTTCGAGAACCTGATGAGTGCTATTGAAGGTCGTCCGTTGATGGCCAAATTCGACGGACACGCCAACTGCTACATCGAAACAGGTTTCGGAAAAGGAGCCCTCATCGATTTCAATTACGATACCGAACCACTTCCGGGAACATTTCCCTTGCCGGGAATCGGGCCGTTTGGTTTGCTAAAAAATACCAAAATCAACCACTACGGAAAAGTAATGTTCCGCTGGATGTACTGGCATATTCTCCTTCGCGGGAAAGAATTACCCATCGATCCGTTAATGACGATGGCTGGCAAGAAAATGATAAAATAAGGAGAACCATGGATGATAAAGCACTACAAGTTCAGATTTCGGAACTGAATGCGAAAGTTGATCTATTGCTCGAGCATGTGAACGAGCAACGGCTCAAAACCAATCAACTGGAAGATTTGGTGTCCGATATTTCCATCGTGGGCAAGGATGTGTACGATACAGCCGTGGTGGAACTGGAAAACCGTCAGGTGGAGCTCGACCCGGAACAGCTAAAAGGAATGGGACTGCGGGTGTTGCGAAACATGGGTAATTTCCGCGATTTGCTTATCACGTTCGAGAGTATGGCTGATTTGGTCAAAGATGTCACGCCTATCGTGAATGAAACCATTATGGACTTCACGGATAAATTGAATGAGTTTGACCGGAAAGGTTATTTTGAATTTCTACGCGAAAGCGGAAATGTATTGGATAAATTCATTACCGAAGTTTCGGCTGACGATCTGAAGCAATTGGCGGAGAATATCGATCCGATGCTGGATATGCTGAAAGCGTTGGGACGTCCCGAAGTGATGCAGGGAATGAAGAATGCTACTCAGGCTTTGTCCGAAACCAGTAGCCAGAAGGTTCCCGAAGTTTCAGTGTTCCGCATGATACGCGAACTAAATAAACCTGAGATGAAAAAAGCACTTGGGTTTATCGTAACACTGATGAAGAATTTTTCAACCAACAATCCTAATTCATAACAACATTAAAACGACAGAACAATGGCAGAAAAGAATTATGCAGGCAAGACAGTTGAAGTGACAGAAGATGGTTATTTCACGAATCCGGCTGACTGGAATGAGGAGATTGCAAAGGAGATGGCAACGGAAGCTGGAATTGAATTGACAGATAAGCATCTCGAGGTGTTGAACTATCTGCGTAAGCAGTTTGAAACCGGAGAGGCTTTGACCATCCGCAAGGTTGGTAAATCAGGTGTTGTCGACATTAAAGGACTTTACCAACTCTTCCCCGGTGGTCCGTTGAAAATTTCATCGAAACTGGCCGGTATTCCTAAACCCACCAGTTGTGTTTAACCCAATAAATCCTTGAATGATGAGTGAACATAAAGCAGAAACGCCCCTGAAAAAGGTACTGGTTATATGTGCTAAAGGAGCATTGGAAGATGTATACGCTGCACTGGTAATGGCCAATGGAGCCGTGATGGAAGGCATTGAAGCAAAATTGTTCTTTACTTTCTTCGGCCTTGATGGAATTACCAAAAAGCGAATGAATAAACTACATACTGCAACTTTGGGAAATCCGGCTATGCGGATGCCGGGAGGAATGCAGTTCCCGTCTTTGCTGGGTGTATTGCCCGGAGTTGAGAGTGGTGTATCGTCTATGATGCGTAAAGGCATGGATGACCTGGATATGCCACCTGTGGATGAGTTTTTGGAGATGATTACAGCCGGAGGAGGAGAAGTATTTGCTTGTAAGTTGGCTGTCGACATGTTCAAACTCAAGAAGGAAGATTTGAGCGATGAGGTAAAAGACATTATTACCATCGGTCAGTTCTATGAAATGGCTGGTGGCGAAAATACCCAAATCATCTTTACCTGATTTGGCTTTTGCCTTAATTTAGGCTTTTAGACATTTAAACGTTTGGAGAGGGAGAGTGGAACCGTCCGCCTCCCTTTCTTTTTTAACCATGGCTCATGGTAGTGCGACTTTTTCTTTTTGTTTCCCGGGTGGTAAACTGAAGAAATTCCACCGGTGCGCCGTTTTCCTCAATCATGGCAACCAGTATTCCTGCCGACGGACTGTTGGGAGGAACCAGTATATTTCGTCCTTTTAATGCTTCATCCATGTCGTGAACAACAAAAGCCACGTGGGGTATCGTTTTTACGAGTTCGGGCATGGGAGAATCCTCATCAAAACGCATCCACTCAATTCCAAACTCACTTGACTCGTATCCGGAATGGTAGAATTTCAGTCGTTCATGATAGACTTCATTTTCTTTTTTTTGGTCGGTCGGTATGCCGAGATGATGATAGCGAAACTTGAATTTTTTCATTGGATGAATGATTTTGAACAAGCTGAAAAGGATTATCGTAGCGATTTATTCTTCTGCAACAGCTTTGGTCAGCAGATAAACCAGAATATCTTTCTCCGACTCATTCAGGTTCTTTGATATCCGGTCGGCAATTTTGGTATGAATAGAATGGTGCCATTGAATGATTTTCTTTCCTTTCGCTGTTATCTGCAAATGAAACACTCTGCCATCCTTTTTCGATGGTACTTTCTTTATCAGATCTTTTTTTACCAGTTTTTCAATCATGGCCGTGGTGGATGGCTTGGTAATCGCAAGTTCCTTCGACAGGATGGTTGGGGTTGGGTTCTTCAGGTTGTTGATACTTTTCAAACAGTGAATTTGATGATTTGTGACATCTCTCAATTCCGATTGTAGCCGGGCTTTTTCTTCTATTTGCTCACTTTGTGTGAGAATAAAGGCAATAACTTCTTCCAGTTTCATAAGATTCGGTTTACTTATAAAGTTAGTGAGATAGAACTAAATTTGAAATACATTGGATTGATTTTCAATACGTGTCTCCGGTTTCTCTGTATTGTAGGATGAATACAGCTTTAGGGATAATTGTTATTTTTGTTTAGTTGACATAAACTAAACAAACCACCATGCATAAATTGATTGGATTAACCTGCCTGCTTTTACTATTGTCTGGTTGCCAGGAAAAAGCAGTTCTGCCGCCGAAGCCATATGGCGTGGTTCCTTCCGAACGGCAATTGAAATGGCACCAAATGGAGATGTATGCCTTCCTGCATTTTACAACCAACACGTTTACCGATAAAGAATGGGGCTATGGTGATGAACCGGAGTCGGTTTTCAATCCGACCGATTTTGATGCCGACCAGATTATCGGAACATTGAGTGCTGCAGGTTTTAAAGGAGCAATTCTGACTGCCAAACATCACGATGGCTTTTGTCTTTGGCCTTCGGCTTATACCGAACACTCGGTGAAGAACTCTCCATGGGAGAATGGAGAAGGCGATGTCGTGAAGGAGATTTCGGATGCCTGTCGAACGTATCAATTGAAATTCGGCGTGTATTTGTCGCCCTGGGATCGTAATTATGCCGGTTACGGTCAGCCGGAATACATTACTTATTACCGTAATCAGTTGAAAGAATTACTGACCAACTACGGCAATGTTTTCGAGGTGTGGTGGGATGGTGCAAACGGAGGCGACGGATATTACGGAGGTGCCCGGGAAACACGAACGATCGATCGCTCATCCTACTATCAATGGGACAATTTAATTCCATTAGTGCGTGAACTTCAACCCGGTGCTTGTATTTTCAGCGATGCCGGGCCGGATATTCGTTGGGTCGGGAATGAACATGGTTTTGCGCAGGATTCTTGCTGGGCAACCTATACACCACTTCCTGCAAAAGGTGAAACGAAAGCGGTAGCCGGGACAACGCAGTGGCAAATTGGTGAAACCGGAACGCAGAACGGAAAATTCTGGATGCCGGCTGAAGCTGATGTTTCTATTCGGCCGGGTTGGTTTTATCATCCTTCGGAAAATGATAAGGTGAAAAGCTTGAAGGAATTGGTGGAGATTTATTTTCATTCGGTTGGCAACGGAGCTTCTCTGAATTTGAATATTCCACCCGACAGACGTGGACGCATTAATCCGGTTGATTCAGTAAGATTGATGGAATTTCATGCCTGGTTGCAAGAGGCATTTGATGATAACCTGCTTGAAAGGGCCCATGTGACAGCTTCATCAATTCGTGGTGGAAGCGATAAATATGCTGCTGGAAACATCATCGACGATGATCCGGAAACCTATTGGGCAACCAACGATGGAGAAAAAGGGGGAACGGTGATTTTCCAACTTCCCGGCGAGGAGACATTCAACTGTTTTATGGTACAGGAATACATTCCGTTGGGGCAACGGGTAACCAACTTCTCGGTAGATGTTTGGCAAAATGGAGAATGGAGACCTATTGCAAAAGGAAATACCATCGGTTACAAGAAGCTTTTAAGATTTCCAATGGTTACGGCAAATAAAGTAAGGCTTAACATCGAACAGGCAATGGCCTGTCCGGTTATTTCGGCGGCTGGTTTGTTTTTGCTTCCTGAGGTTCAATAGTCACATTGCGGGGGATTTTCCGGGAAACCGATTCTGTCAGCATGAGGAAAAAAATGTACCTTAGGCATTCAAAAAAAAATTACATCATGGATTACATTGATAAATATATTGAAGAGAACAAAGAGCGGTTCCTCGAGGAGTTGTTCGAACTGATAAGTATTCCCTCTGTCAGTTCTATCGCTCAGCACAAACCGGACATGTACAAAGCAGCCGAGTATTGGAAGAAGCAGATGCTAGATGCCGGTGCCGATAAAGCAGATGTTTACGAAACGGATGGCAATCCGGTAACCTACGGTGAGAAAATTATCGACCCAGCTAAGCCGACGGTATTAGTTTATGGTCACATGGATGTGATGCCCGTCGATCCGATCGAGAAGTGGAACACGGAACCATTCAAGGCCGAGATTAAAGACGGGAAAATTTGGGCTCGCGGTGCTGAAGATAACAAAGGGCAATCGTTTATGCATGCCAAAGCGTTCGAGCTGATGGTAAAGAATAATACGCTTCCCTGTAATGTGAAGTTCATGATTGAGGGGGAAGAAGAAGTTGGTTCTCCTAATCTGGGTAAATTCTGCGAAGAGCACAAAGAAATGTTGAAAGCGGATATCATTCTGGTTTCGGATACCAGTATGATTGCCCGCGATATTCCTTCAATTACAACTGGTTTGCGTGGTTTGGCGTATTGGCAGGTTGAAGTTACAGGCCCAAATCGTGATTTGCACTCCGGATTGTTTGGCGGAGCCGTGGCCAATCCTATCAATGTATTGAGTCAGATGATTGCCGGCATGGTCGATGAAAATAATCGTGTGACTATCCCTGGGTTTTATGACGATGTGTTGGAGGTTTCTGCTGAAGAACGCGCTAAACTGGCCGAAGCACCGTTCGATGAAGACGAGTACAAGGAAGCAATCGGCGTGAAAGTGCTTGATGGTGAAAAGGGATTTTCAACTAACGAACGGACCGGAATTCGCCCTTCGTTTGATTTGTGCGGAATTTGGGGTGGTTACACGGGCGAAGGAGCCAAAACAGTTTTACCATCTAAAGCTTTTGCAAAAATCAGCAGTCGTTTGGTCCCGAATCAGGATCATGAGAAAATGGCGGTTGTGTTCAAAGAATATTTCGAATCCATTGCTCCCGATACAGTAACTGTTGAGGTGACTCCTTTGCATGGAGGTAAAGCCTACGTTTGTCCAATCGATCTGCCGGCCTACCGTGCTGCAGAAAAAGCCTGTGAAGATGTGTTTGGCCGTACGCCTGTTCCGGTTCGAAGTGGGGGAAGTATACCTATCATTTCCACATTTGAGGAAATTCTGGGAGTTAAAACTATTCTGATGGGATTTGGATTGGAGTCAGATGCCATTCATTCTCCTAACGAAAACTTCCCGCTGGAAAACTTCTATAATGGAATTAGGACCATTCCGCTTTTCTATAAATATTTTGCCGCAGGTGAAAAATAGAAGATGACTATATAGCATCACTCAAATAGTTAGCCAAAAGGGGAATACAATTTTTGTATTTCCCTTTTTTATTGAGATGTGGCAAAAATTATTGGCAAAGAAGATTAAATAGTGACATATGTTTACAGAAAACACTAAAAATACAATAATTTGAAAATGAATTTCAGTGTGTGAAAATCAAAAATCAGCTTTTTGATTAAAAAAGTGGCAAAAATTGCAGATATATGTCAAAAAATGAGGGGTAATATTAAGAAATTGTGAAAATGGAGTGTGAAATCATCGCAAAAAGCAATGTTATATATCAAAAAAATTACTTTTGATTTCAGAATCAAGAAAAATCATTCACAAATATCCCTGAATAACTATGGCAACATTTAGATTTAAAGCCCTCGAGGCACTTCTGGAAAGAAAACCCGTTTGTGTCCCCCGTGAAGCAAATCTCACTTCCGATTATTACGGAAAATTAGTTTTCGATCGGGAGAAGATGAAAAAGTACTTGTCGAAAGAAGGCTACAAAGCCGTAACCGATGCGATTGATAAAGGAACTACCATTGATCGTAAATCGGCTGATTTGGTAGCTGTAGGCATGAAAGCATGGGCGCTTGAAAATGGTGCAACACACTACACTCACTGGTTCCATCCGTTGACTGACGGTACCGCAGAGAAACACGACGCTTTTATTGAGTATTCAGAATTGGGTGGCGTTGTAGAGAATTTCTCAGGAAAATTACTGGCTCAGCAGGAACCTGATGCGTCGTCCTTTCCAAGTGGTGGTTTGAGGAATACTTTTGAAGCGCGTGGTTATACGGCATGGGATGTTTCTTCTCCTGCATTTATTGTTGGAACGACTCTTTGTGTTCCTACCGTATTTATTTCGTACACCGGAGAAGCTCTTGACTACAAAGCTCCGTTGTTGAAAGCCATCAACGCTGTTGATAAAGCAGCCGTTGCGGTTTGTCAGTATTACGATAAGAATGTGTCGAAAGTAACGGCTAACCTCGGATGGGAACAGGAATATTTCCTTATTGATGAAGCTCTGTTCAATGCACGTCCCGACCTGATTTTGACTGGCCGTACATTAATGGGACACTCATCTTCCAAGGATCAACAGCTGGATGACCACTATTTCGGTTCTATTCCGGAAAGGGTTTCTTATTTTATGCGTGATCTGGAAAATGAAGCATATAAACTGGGTATTCCGGTAAAAACCCGTCACAACGAGGTGGCTCCGAATCAGTTCGAGATAGCGCCGATTTTTGAGGAGGTTAACCTGGCCAACGATCACAACCAGTTGATCATGGACACCATGACCCGTATTGCGCGTCATCACGGTTTCCGTGTTCTTCTTCATGAAAAACCATTTGCTGGAATTAACGGTTCCGGAAAACATAACAACTGGTCGCTTTCTACAGATACCGGTGTGAACCTGTATTCTCCCGGAAAAAATCCGAAAGCGAATATGCAATTCCTGACCTTCGTGGTAAACACGTTGAAGACGTTGCATGATAACCAGGATTTGCTCCGTGCATCGATTTTGACTGCAGGTAATGCTCACCGTTTGGGTGCCAACGAAGCTCCGCCGGCCATTATCTCTGCTTTCCTGGGAGCAGAAGTGAATAAGATGCTTGACTATCTGGAAGAAGCGGTCGTTGACCGGAAGATGACTCCGGATGAAAAAACAGCATTGAAATTAGATATCGGTCGTATTCCTGAAATTCTTCTTGACAACACCGACCGTAACCGTACTTCACCTTTCGCCTTCACCGGAAACCGGTTCGAGTTCCGCGCGGTTGGTTCTTCCGCAAACTGTGCTTCAGCGATGATTGCATTGAATACGGCTTTGGCAAAACAGCTGACTGTGTTCAAAAAGGATGTGGATGTCATCATTGAAAGCGGAGTGAAGAAAGACGAAGCTATCTTCCAGGTACTGAAAAAATACATCGTTGAGTGTAAAGACATTCGTTTCGACGGTAACGGTTATAGCGAAGAGTGGGTCGAGGAAGCAGCCCGTCGCGGTTTGACCAACGTGAGGAATGTACCGGAAGCACTGGATGCTTACATGACAGATAAGGTCATAAACCTTTTCGGTGAAATGGGTATCTACACACCCAAAGAGTTGGAAGGCCGTACTGAGGTTGAATTTGAGAAATTCACCAAGAAGATCCAGATTGAAGCTCGTGTGTTAGGTGATTTGGCTATCAATCACATTGTGCCTACTGCCATCCGTTATCAGACGAACTTGATTGAAAATGTTCAGGGTTTGAAAAATCTCTTCCCTGAAAGTGAGTTTGAGAAACTGGCTGGCGCCCGTTTGGATATGATTCGTACTATTTCAGGACATGTTTCCAACATTAAGGCGAAGGTGGCTGAAATGATTGAGACACGTAAAGTGGCCAATGCCATCGAGAATGAGCGCGAAAAGGCTTACGCATATGACAAAACGGTACGTCCCTTCCTCGAGGATATCCGCTACCACATCGATAAATTGGAACTGATTGTTGATGACGAGTTGTGGCCATTGCCTAAGTATCGTGAATTACTTTTTGCAAGATAATTTCAAGGACAAATTCCATTAAGATTAGATTTGAAAGCCGTTTTCCTGTTGGAAGGCGGCTTTCTTTTGTTTCAGATGTTGTCAAATAGCCATAAGGGTTTTACGTTAACCGGAAAAGGTCTAAATTTACGGCTCATAATTCCTGATCGATGAAGTCTAATTCCTCTTTGTTTGTTTTTATATCGGTATTGATGTTGATGATTGCGTTGGGCGGATGCAAGGCCTCCCGGAAATTGTCAAAATCGAATAAATCATATGAAATAGGGGAATATTATCGATCCATCGAACAGTACCGGAAAACCTATCGAAAAACCAAAAACAGGGCTGTAAAGGCCGAAATACAGTTTCGCATCGCTGAAGCCTATAAATATATTGGGGAGTATAAGCGAGCTGCCAGTTTTTACAAAACAGCAATTACACGTGGATACTCCGATCCGATTGCCATTCTTCATTATGCCGATGTGTTGAGAGCCGATGAGGAATATGATGAGGCAATCGCCAATTACCAGTTGTATCTGAAGTCGCAGCCTGGCGATCAACATGCATTGAACGGGATTGCATCTTGTGATAGAACGCCTAAGTGGCTGGAAAATCCGACTCGTTTTCAGATAGAAGATTTAAAATCACTGAATTCAAAGTCCAGTGATTATGCCGGCGTTTATCCTGGTGGCCACGAAAATCAGATAGTGTTCACCTCTTCACGTGAAGGCGCAACCGGGCGTCGCGATAGCCCGATTACCGGACAGTTGTATGGTGACATTTTCCATTCGTATTACGATAAGCAAAAAGGTCGTTGGGAAAAACCAACGCTGGTTGACGAGAATCTGACTGTTGACACAGGTGATGATGAAGGAGCGGCATCTTTCGATTCGCGTGGAACAACCATGTATTTTACCCGCTGCCGTTACGACAAGACCAAGTCGATGGGTGCGGAAATATACACCAGTTCCGAAACAGGAGGAACCTGGTCGGAGCCGGTAAGAGTCGAACTGGGTGGCGATACTTTGCTGATTGCTCATCCGTCGCTGTCAGCTGATGGCAGGACGCTCTATTTCGTTTCGGATATGCCCGGTGGTTTTGGCGGTAAAGATATTTGGAAAGCGGAAGGAGCTCCGGGAGCCTGGGGAAAACCCGAAAATATGGGACCGGCTATCAATACGCCCGGAAACGAGATGTTCCCGTTCATTCGTGATAACGGCGAATTGTATTTCTCTTCCGATTATCGTGTGGGAATGGGCGGGCTCGATATTTTTAAAGCCGTGAAGGATGACAAAGGGCAATGGAAAGTTGAGAATATGAAAGCGCCCATTAATTCACCCGGCGACGATTTTGCCATCTATTTTATTCCCGGAGAGGACAGGGGATTGTTTTCGACCAATCGGAAAGGAACACGTGGCGACGATATCTTCTCGTTTGTGCTTCCGCCGAAGATTTTTGAAATCGATGGAAATGTAGTTGACAAAGAAAACGGCAATCGATTGAGGAACGCGACCATTCGGCTGATCGGTACTGATGGAACCATGTTGCGACTAAATGCAGATAACGGGAAATTCAAATTTAGGCTCAATCCGGAAACAGAATATGTGGTGGCCGCCTTTAAGAAAGGCTACCTCAATGCCAAGGCCAATGAAACAACCATTGGTTTGAAGGACAGCAAAACGTTTGATGTCAGTCTGGCACTCACTCCGACTGATGCTCCAATTCGGGTGGATAATATTTACTTCGATTTCGGAAAGTGGGATTTGTTGCCGGCATCGAAAAGTGCGTTGGATAGTTTGGTGCAAATCCTGGTACAAAATCCAACTGTCACTATCGAGTTAATGGCGCATACCGACTGCCGGGGTGATGCAAAATTTAATTTTGAGCTTTCGCAGAAAAGGGCAGAGTCGGTTGTGAATTACCTGGTGGCAAACGGCATTTCACCAGCCCGGCTGGTAGCAAAAGGATATGGCGAGACAGCTCCCAAGACCGTTACCCGGAAATTGGCTGAGAAATACAATTTCCTGAAAAGAGGAGATGAACTAACCTGCGATTTCATTAACAAATTGCCAACCGAAGAAGAGCAGGAAATTTGTCATCAAATTAATCGTCGCACCGAATTCAGGGTGCTTTCGACGGATTATCGCGAGAAATTTGCACCGTCACCTAAGGAGTAACAATTCCATAAAGGTGAAAGTCTAAAAAGATATTAATTTTGCGGTTGTTTTTCATCCGGAGGGGGTTAACCATTCGGCAAAATCTATTTTCACCCATGAGTAGCGAAACCAGATATAACCGGCGCGGTGTTTCGGCATCGAAAGAAGATGTGCACAACGCCATCAAGCACATCGACAAGGGGCTTTTCCCGAAAGCATTCTGCAAAATAGTTCCGGACTACCTGAGCGGCGATCCCGATTATTGCAACATTATGCATGCCGACGGAGCCGGTACCAAATCATCACTGGCTTACCTTTATTGGAAAGAAACGGGTGACTTATCGGTTTGGAAAGGCATTGCGCAGGATGCAATTATCATGAATCTTGATGATTTGCTCTGTGTGGGAGCTACCGATAATATTCTGCTCTCTTCTACCATTGGACGTAACAAGAATAACGTTCCCGGCGAAGTGATTTCGGCCATTATTAATGGAACGGAAGAATTATGTGCGGAACTGCGCGAACGGGGAATCTCGATTTATCCGACTGGCGGTGAAACAGCCGATGTGGGCGATCTGGTCCGTACCATTATCGTCGACTCTACGGTTACCTGCCGGATGAAACGCGAGCATGTGATTTCAGCAGACAATATCCATGCTGGAAATGTGATTGTCGGATTGTCTTCATCGGGACAAGCCACATACGAAAAGGAGTACAACGGCGGAATGGGAAGTAACGGATTGACTTCAGCCCGTCACGATGTTTTCGCTCATTACCTGGCCGAAAAATATCCCGAAAGTTTTGATCCTTCAGTACCAGATGATTTGGTTTATTCCGGCGGATGCCGATTAACGGATGCCATCGAAAATGTTGGTCTGGATGCCGGCAAGCTGGTGCTTTCGCCGACCCGTACCTATGCGCCGGTTATTCGCAAAGTGCTGGAGAAATACAGAAGCCAGGTTTCCGGGATGATTCATTGTTCGGGCGGAGCACAAACCAAGGTGCTGCATTTTGTCGATGATGTGCACGTGGTGAAGGACAATATGTTTCCGGTTCCTCCGCTGTTTAAGCTCATCAAGGAGCAGAGCGGAACCGAGTGGCAGGAAATGTACAAGGTATTCAATATGGGGCATCGTTTCGAGCTGTATGTGGAGCCTGATGTTGCTGAAAGTATTATCGCGATAGCCAAAGAATTTAATATTGATGCGCAAATTGTTGGGCGTGTTGAAAAACATGAAGGCAAGAAACTAACCATTCAATCGGAATTTGGCACTTTTGCATACCATTAGTTACCCAGGCTTAATTTATTGCAGTGAGATTATTTTAATGGGGAAAAAATGCCAAAATGCTACAGACTATGTCAGATAACAAACTCTTAGATAAATTTGAAAGTATCCAAATACGTTTTGAAGAAGTTGGTAAGCAAATTACCGACCCGGACGTGATGAAGGATATGAAGCGGTACGTCAAGCTGAATCAGGAATACAAACAGCTTGATTCGCTGGTAAAAGCATTCTCGGAATACGAAAAGGTACTTCAGAACATTAAGGATGCCCGCGAAATGCTGGCCGAAGAAAGTGACGAAGATGTTCGGGAAATGGCCCGCGAAGAATTGGAAAGCAGCGAAGCCAAAGTGGATGAGATGGAAGAAAACATCAAGTTGCTTTTGGTGCCGGCTGATCCGGAAGACAGTAAAAATGCCATCCTGGAAATTCGTGGTGGAACCGGAGGAGACGAAGCTGCCATTTTTGCCGGCGATCTTTTCCGCATGTACTCCAAGTATTGCGACGCCAAAGGGTGGCGTATGGAAATCACCCACTACACCGAGGGCACATCGGGAGGTTACAAGGAAATTGTGGCCAAGGTTTCCGGTGAAGGCGTATATGGAGTGTTGAAATATGAGTCCGGGGTGCATCGTGTTCAGCGTGTTCCGCAAACCGAAACGCAGGGACGAGTGCATACATCTGCAGCGACCGTGGCCGTTCTTCCGGAAGCAGAAGAGTTTGATGTAGACGTGAAGGAGAGTGATATTCGGAAAGATACTTATTGTTCTTCAGGTCCGGGCGGACAGAGTGTGAACACCACCTATTCCGCCATTCGTTTAACCCACATTCCTACCGGGATTGTGGTAACTTGTCAGGATGAAAAGTCGCAGTTGAAGAACCTGGCGAAAGCCATGACTGAATTGCGTAGCCGGATTTACAATATGGAGTACCAAAAGTATCTCGATGATGTAGCTTCACGCAGAAAGACCATGGTTTCGACGGGAGACCGTTCGGCAAAAATACGTACCTACAACTACCCACAGGGACGTGTTACCGACCATAGAATTGGTTTAACACTTTACAATCTCTCAGCCGTTATGGATGGCGATATCGAGGAAGTAATCGATAAGCTGCGCGTTGAAGAAAACGCACAAAGATTGAAGGAGAGCGAGTTGTAAGACAACTATTTACAGGATAAGAAGAATGTCCTATTGGTATGGCCAATAACGTGAGTTGATTATCATAGTATTTTCACTGCGAGGTTTTTAGTAAATACTAAGAAGTGAAAAGCAGATTTGTCCTAAATAAAAATAATTTCGAGCCAAAATTTCAGGAAATGAATACCGAACAACTATTTGAAAACATCAAACGAAAAGGTTCCTATTTGTGTGTAGGACTGGATACTGACATCCGCAAGATTCCACGTTACCTGCTTGACGCAACAGATCCGGTATTTGCTTTCAATAAAGAAATTGTTGACGCAACAGCCGATGTCGCAGTGGCCTACAAGCCTAACCTGGCATTTTACGAAATGCTAGGCGTTCAGGGGTGGAGCAGCCTGGAAAAAACTGTCAACTACATTCGGTATAACCATCCTGACATTTTTATCATTGCTGATGCCAAACGGGGCGATATTGGCAACACTGCCTCGATGTATGCCCGGGCATTTTTCGACCACCTCGATTTTGATGCTGTTACGGTTGCACCTTACATGGGTGAAGACTCGGTCAAGCCGTTTTTGACTTACCTCGATCGGTGGATTGTTTTGCTGGCACTTACTTCCAATAAGGGGGCATTCGATTTTCAGTTTATGGAAGATAAGGCGACAGGAGAGAAATTATTTGAGAAGGTTTTGAAGACTTCCAGTCAATGGGGAACTACCGAAAACATGATGTATGTTGTCGGTGCCACAAAAGCAGAAGAACTGGCCGGAATACGTCAAATCATCCCGAATCACTTTTTACTTGTGCCGGGAGTAGGAGCTCAGGGAGGAAGTTTGTCTGAGGTCTCAAAATACGGAATGAACGAACAGTGTGGATTGCTGGTCAATTCATCGAGGGCAATCATCTACGCTTCGGATGGTGAGGATTTTGCTGAAAAAGCGAGGGAAAATGCGCTGAAAGTCGCCGCGGAAATGAAAGAAATACTTAAACTAAACAAGCTGATATAAACCTTAACCTAACTTGAGAGATTTATAAGGCTGCAAACTGACTCGTTGATATGACGATGGTGATTGTGATGACATTGATTTTTCTCATTGGATATTCCGGAATTATCCTTGAGAATGAAATCAAAGTGAATAAGGCAGCTTCGGCGCTCATTATGAGTGTTCTGATTTGGATTGTTTACCTGGCTGGGGGCGACCAAATCCTTTCGATGGGTTACAGTCACTCGTGGCACGATTATCTTTCCCAATTTACGGGTCCGGCGACGCATGAGATGCTGAGTGATTTCATCGTCAATCATGAGTTGTTGCCCCATTTGTCCGATACGGCGAGTATATTGCTCTTCCTGCTTGGGGCAATGGGAATTGTTGAGATCATTGACCGCTTTCAAGGCTTTCGGGTTTTAACTGATCATATCCGTACCAGAGATAAAGTAAAACTACTTTGGATACTTGGATTGTTGGGGTTCTTCCTTTCTGCTGTGCTCGATAACCTGACGACTACCATTGTCATGATTTCGTTAATCCGGAAGTTGATAAACAGGGCGGAGGATCGGTGGATATTTGCCAGTATTGTGGTTATCGCTGCTAATGCCGGTGGAGCCTGGTCGCCGATCGGTGATGTGACCACCATCTTGCTTTGGATTGGAGGGCAGATTACGGCCGCCTATATTATTAAAGCCATCTTTTTACCCAGTTTGGCAAACATCCTGATTCCGCTGCTCATTGCTTCATTTTTTGTCAAAGGTGTGGATGAAGGACCGGAAGATGCTGGAGTAGAGTCAAAGGAATTTACAGCTCCGTGGGAAAGAAGGTTTATCCTGGCGCTGGGAGTTGCCGCGTTGGTATTTGTTCCGGTATTCAAAACTTTTACCCACTTACCTCCCTACCTGGGAATGATGTTGGGGCTGGGAGTATTGTGGGTTACAACAGATATCATGTTGCGGACGCATCCGCGCGAGGATAAAAGAATACTGAGTGTAAGCAGAATTGTTCGTCAGCTCGACGCACCGACAATTCTTTACTATGCAGGTATTCTAACTACGGTTGCGGCTTTGTCTTCATCAGGTTTACTTGACTTGGTTGCCATGAAAATGGATAGCGGAGTAGGAAACATTTATGGTATTGATATGTTAATCGGGATGTTGTCCTCGTTAATCGACAATGCCTCACTTGTTGCGGCTTCCATGGGAATGTATGACATTGCTTCGCCGGGTGCAAACGGTTATCTTTCAACGTTTGTGGTAAATGGTGATTTCTGGACATTCCTGGCTTACACAGCGGGAACCGGAGGTTCGATGTTGATCATTGGTTCAGCCGCCGGGGTAGCCGCTATGAGTATGGAAAATATCAGTTTTGGATGGTATTTTAAGCGAATGTCCGGCTTGGCATTTCTGGGTTATTTGGCGGGAGCCGCGCTTTTTTATTTCGGACTTTAGTGACATAAAACACTGAATATAGAAGGTCACATTGTTATCTTCCGGCGCTGGGAAGGAAGAAAAAAAGAGTGCAGAAAGTAATGTATACCAGCTTGAAACGTTTTATTTCTGAATAAGGTCCAAACTTTTACTAGGTATAATAAGTTGTTACTAAACTAAACTTTTGCAGAATGTTTGAATTAATGGCAATTATTTTTCTCGTGGGATATGCTGGAATTATTTTTGAGCACGAGATACGAATAAATAAAGCAGGCACAGCCTTAATAATTGGGTCGCTGATGTGGGCCGTGTATGCCATCGGTGGGTCTGATATTCTTTCGTTAGGTTACAGTCACAGTTGGCACGAGTTTATTTCACAACACCCCGAATCCACCTCTCCGGAGGTTGTGAGAGAGTTTATTACCGAACACGAGTTATTCCACCATCTTTCCGAAATAGCTTCCATTGTATTGTTCTTGCTTGGAGCTATGGGGATTGTCGAGGTTGTAGACCGTTTTCAGGGATTTCGCGTGATTACCGATCACATTACTACCCGCGACCGTGTTAAATTGATGTGGTTAATCAGTATCCTTTCTTTCTTTATGTCGGCAGTGTTGGATAACCTGACTACTACCATCGTAATGATTACCCTTACCAGGAAAATTCTGCGAAAGCCCGAAAACAGATGGATTTTTGCCAGTATGATTGTTATTGCGGCTAACGCCGGGGGTGCATGGTCGCCTATTGGTGACGTAACAACAATTATGTTGTGGATTGGTGAACAGATTACGACTGAACATATTGTCAAATCAGTATTTCTGCCCAGTTTGGTCAGTATGCTGGTACCAGTCATCATCGCCTCGATATTTATGAAAGGTGAGACGGAAAGACCAGAATTAACAGACGAAGATACGAGAGAGTTTACCTCGCGGGGAGAAAGGAAGTTTATTTTCTTCCTGGGTGTCGGTGCGCTGTTATCGGTGCCGGTGTTTAAAACCATTACCCATCTGCCACCATACCTGGGGATGTTGCTTGGTTTGGGAGTAATTTGGTTGATTACTGATTTAATGTTGAAGAATCGTCCTCACGAGGATAAACGTATTCTAAGTGTGAGCCGGGTTGTTCGTAACCTCGATGCTCCGACCATTCTATTCTTTGCCGGTATTCTGACTGCAGTAGCCAGCTTATCGTCTGCGGGGCAGCTTGACATCGTGTCTAAATTTTTGGATGTACATGTTGGGAATATCTTTGGCATCAATTTGATTATTGGAGCACTGTCCTCTATTGTTGATAACGTGCCGTTGGTTGCGGGTGCCATGGGAATGTATGGTATCGCCCCGTCCGGAGCAGAAGGTTATCTGGCCTCTTTTGTTCAGGATGGTCAGTTCTGGTCGTTCCTTGCTTACTGTGCAGGTACGGGAGGTTCGATGTTAATTATTGGTTCTGCTGCCGGTGTCGCTGCCATGGGAATGGAACAAATTCATTTCGGTTGGTATGCCCGTAAGATTTCCTGGATCGCATTGCTGGGATATTTAGCTGGTGCAGGTACCTACTATGTGCAATCTGTTATATTCTAAGATGTTTTAATCTGATAGATATTGGGCATTCCTGAATGGGAGTGCCCTTCTTATTTGTATGTATAACTGGCTTGAATCAGGTAGACATTCTGTAGCGGTGTGATGTATTTGGCAATTACTACCAGTTTTCTTCCTAAATCTTCAGGTTGAAGCGGAATCTGTCCTTTATTCCCAGATTGTCCGATAGGAGTGGCTTGGGGATCCAGGTATTTTCCGTCGGTAAGCGGTCCATAATAATATCTCACGACATTGGAACCATTTGATAATTTAAATTCCAGTAATTTGCGTTTGTAAAAATCAGCTGAATTTTTCAGTGTAAATACAAGAGTGGGATAGTTCGAAATCAACTTTCCACTAAGAGAGTATTCTTTCAAATCGGTGGAAGGCATCCCGTCTTTATACACCTGGGTTGACATGAGTTTACCCGACTCATAATATTTTTTTACTGTGTCCTGAAGTTTTCCGTTGACATACCAGCGAATACGGTAGATTTTGCCACTGGGATAATACTTCATTGCTTTTCCCTCCAGTTTTCCGTGCTTGTAATAAAATACTGAAGCCAGCTTTCCACTGGAATAGAAATTTCGGGCTTCTCCTTCAGCTATACTATCCTTAAAATGAACAATGGAAGTAAGTTTCCCGTTCGTATAGTTTTTAATAGTCTTTAGTTCACTTTCCGTTTTTTTCTGCATCGAACTGGTATCGCGCTTATCGCTTTTAGATGAAGAACACGAGAAAAATAAGGAGAATCCCATCAAGAAGGCTATTGATGCAATGGTTAGGTGGGTGTGTTTCATAATGACGAAATTAACATACTGTAAGATAAGTAATATAATAAGGGAATAAAACCCATGAAAGTGTAAAAAAAATTTACAGAATAGGTTGCTCGCAGGCCTAAGTGGATGTATCTTTGTTAGAAATAGATAATTAAATGTCTGAAGGTCGAATATTAATCATTGATGACGGTAAAGGTCCGGGCGGTGCATTGGAGATGGCGCTTAGGATGGATTTTGAATCGGTGAAATCCTTTTCAAATCCGAACCTGCTGCCGTTTTATCTAAAGACCGAAAAGGCCGATGTGGCGATCTTAGACGTTGATTTTTCGGGAGTCAGAGAAGGGGAGGAACGTGGCCTTTATTGGTTGCGTGAAATTAAACGGATTAATCCGCGAATAGAGGTGGTTATCCTGTTGGAAGAAGAAGATGTTATGTTGGGCGAGCGGGCTATTGAGGAGGGCGCGGCCAACTTTGCTTTCAAGCCGGTAAATAACCGAAAACTTGTTGCTTCTCTTCGCTCCGTCGTGCAGCTTAAGCTGATGAAAGAGCGTTGTGAATTGGTCGAATTGCGTTTTGAGGGTGTAAAGAAAGAGATATTGCAATCCGAACCGATCATCGAGGGAAGTTCCGTACCTTATAATCGGATGATGCATGCCGTAACAGGTGTAATCGACACTCCTGATGCTATTTTGCTGCAGGGAGAGACTGGAAGTGGAAAGAAAACAATTGCTCGTTATATTCATAATCAATCATCGCGAAGAAATAAATTATTTCTCGAGGCAAACAGTTTGCTCGAAAGAGAAACCGAATTGGGAGGTTACCTTTTCGGTGTGAAAAAACGGAACTACCCAACCGCAGATCCGGATCTTCCCGGAAAATTTCAAATAGCCGAAGGCGGTACACTTTATATTCCGGAAGTAGCAAAAATACCACTTTCTGTGCAAGAGCAATTTTTACGCTACATGGAAAAAGGTGCGGTAGAGCCGGTTGGTGCTGTCAGATCCGTTCCGGTAAATGTAAAACTGTTGCTCGGAACAGCTGAAGATTTGAAATCATTGGTTGGGGAAGGAGTTTTTCATGAGGAGTTGTATCGTCGCCTTTCATCCAAAGCTGTCGAAATTCCGGCTTTGCGGCATCGAGTCGAAGATATTGAGGGTATAGCCAATTTCTTTATTGCACAATTATGTGCTAAATACCATAAAAGTACACTCCGGATGAGTGCCCGCACGCTGGAAGAATTGAAACTGAACCAGTGGCCGGGAAATATCTCCGAACTAAAGCTTACGATCGAAAAGGCGGTTATTCTGTGCGAAAAAGAAGTTTTGCAACCCGAAGACTTCATGTTTAGGTCGGCAGCACAATCGCATTTGTTTAAGATTCCCGATACCATTGAGGAGATGGAAAAATCGATGATAAAAAAGGCGCTGGAAAGACACAAGAATAACCACAGCGCTGCCGCTGCTCAGTTGGGAATTACCCGCCAAACACTTTACAATAAAATTCGTAAATACAAGCTCTGATAATTATTATGATTGGTTAATGCGGCTGGAATTTTGTAATTTCAGGAATATTATCCACCGACCATATGAAAGAAGAGTTTCTTCATTTTATTTGGAAACACCGTCTTTATCAGTCACGCCAGCTAAAAACGATTAACGGGGAGCCAATTGAAATCCTTCAACCCGGAATTCATAATCTGCATGCAGGCCCTGATTTCTCTGATGCACGTATTCGCATAGATAATACGTTATGGGTTGGTAGTGTTGAGCTTCACCGTAAATCTTCCGATTGGAAACGCCATGGCCATGACAAGGACCAAGCCTATAACAATGTCATACTACACGTGGTTGCTGAGTATGATGAGCGTGTTAAAAATACGCTGGGTGTCGAACTTCCTACCCTTATTTTGAAATGGGCGGATACCATCGAAGCGAATTATCATGAACTCACGGAAAGCAAGGATTGGGTTGCTTGTGCTTCCCGGTTATTCCGGATTGATCCCTTCCGGGTAAAGTTTTTTCTAAACAGTGTGATGATTGAACGCCTGAAAGAGAAATCAGAGATGGTTGACGGGATACTCCGGGATACAAATGGCGACTGGGGAGAAACATTTTACCGAATGTTGGCCCGTGGTTTTGGATTTAAGGAAAATGCTCAGCCCTTTGAAATGCTGGCCCGTTCATTACCACAAAGGATTCTGGCTCATCATCATGATTCGTTACAGCAAACCGAGGCATTGCTCTTTGGGCAGGCCGGGCTGTTAGGTGAGGAGTTGTTTGCGGATGATTATTATCTTTCATTACGGAAGGAATACCGTTTCCTGGCAACGAAATATTCATTGAAACCCATTGCCGGGCATCTTTGGAAATTCATGCGAATGCGACCGGTCAATTTTCCAACGATCCGGTTAGCTCAGTTTGCCCGGTTGATTTATAATTCACAGGGATTGCTCGGAAAACTACTGGAAGCAAAAAACATTGACGAAATGCGAGGTTGGTTTGAGGTAATTGCTTCGCCATACTGGGATAAGCATTACCATTTTAACAGGGAATCGCCATTGCGTGAGAAAAAGATGGGTGAGCAATCGTTGAGGTTGTTGGTGATAAATGTGATTGTTCCCTTTTATTTCCTGTATGGAGAACACCAAAATAAACTATATTTGAAGAACAGGGCACTGCAACTGCTGGAAGAATTGCCGGCAGAAGACAATATGGTGATACGAAAGTGGGCGTTGGCTGGAATTGAAGCTGACAATGCATTGGAATCACAGGCATTATTGCATTTAAAAAGTCGCTATTGTGAGTTAAAGCGGTGTCTTAGTTGCGGAATCGGGCATAAAATAATTTTGCATGAACCTCTTTGAGGAACAAACTTACAGAACATTACGCATAGGAATTGTCCTGATGTTGTCGCTGATAATTTTCGGCGTCCTTGGGTTTATGATTATTGAAGGTCTCGATTTCGTTGATGCGTTCTATATGACCATCATTTCGATTTCAACCGTGGGATTCGAAGTCGTGAAGCCATTATCGCCGGGCGGTAAAATATTTGTTTCAATTTTGATTATCTTTTCACTGGGGAATATAGCCTATGTGGGTTCCAGTTTGGTGCGTTTTTTCCTGGATGGTGAGTTTATTAATTATTTAAAGACGAGTCGTGTGAATAAGAAGATTGAGAAACTGACCGATCATGTGATTATTTGTGGTTTTGGGCGGAATGGCGAACAGGCGGCCTTAGAGCTCATGGATCATAATCAACATTTTGTTATTGTTGAAAAGCGCGATAATGTGATAGAGCGCATTCGGGAAGATCCCAATCTTCTGTACGTAAGGGGAGATGCCACCCATGAGGATGATCTCCGCTTGGCGCGTATTGATCATGCACGAGCTTTGATAGCTACTACACCAAACGATGCAGACAATGTTTTTGTGGTACTGACTGCACGAAGTATGAATCCGAATTTGCTCATTATCAGTCGTGCTTCGGAAATTGGTTCGGACATGAAACTTCGCAGGGCCGGAGCGACAAACGTGATTATGCCGGAGCGTATGGGAGGACAACGGATGGCCCGTTTGGTGACCCAGCCGGATGTTGTGGAATTTGTAGAGTATGTTTTACTTCAGCGGAATAAATCGGTAAGTCTGACGGAAGTACCTTGTAGCCGGATGGCTGAGGAGTATGAAGGAAAAACCATTGGCGATCTGAGGATGGGAAATATTACCGGGGCAACGATTGTGGGGCTGAAGAATTTCGAAGGAAAATATGTGTTTAATCCCGGTCCCGGCCATATGTTGAGCCGGGGGGACAAATTATTTGTCTTGGGTTCACATGCTCAGGTTACCAAGTTGCAGGAACTTATTGAACGGGAATCTGACTCGCTTTAGCGGTTGTCAGTCAAATGGTTTAAATAAAATATTAGCAAGTAAAGATTACAGTTTTTCAATATTTTTATTTACTTTTGGGGCTGATTTTTGCAAATAATGTTACACGGTTGTTATCGAACGCGAATACTGCTGTGTAATGATTGTATCACACTATTTATCTATAGGAAATGTATTTAACATCAGAAAAGAAACAAGAGATTTTTGAAAAGCACGGCAAAAGTGTTACTAACACAGGTTCAACTGAAGGTCAGATAGCGTTATTTTCATATCGCATCAGTCACTTGACTGAACACCTGAAAAAGAATCGCAAAGATTTCAGTACACAGCGTGCACTGATTCGTTTGGTTGGTAAACGCCGTTCATTACTCGATTATCTGAAAAGAAAAGATATTGAGCGTTATCGTGCAATTCTGAAAGAACTGAATCTTCGTAGATAAACGAACGACCTTGAAAGGCAATTTTCGAATTGCCTTTTTTGGTATTTTGAAAAAGCCCCACCCATTTGTTTAAAACTTATTAATTGTTTGAAGAAGAGATTATGTATAAAGCTATTGAAAAAACAATCGATCTCGGTGATGGAAGGTCCATCACCATCGAAACCGGAAAATTAGCAAAACAAGCAGACGGATCGGTTGTGGTTAGAATGGGTGATACAATGTTGTTAGCGACTGTTGTTTCGGCAAAGGAAGCTAAAGAAGACGTTGATTTCATGCCCTTGTCGGTTGACTATCGTGAAAAATTCTCTGCTGCGGGTCGTTTCCCCGGCGGTTTCCTGAAAAGGGAAGGTCGTCCTTCGGATGATGAGATTTTGGTAGCCCGCTTGGTCGACCGTGCTCTGCGTCCTTTATTCCCGGAAGACTATCATGCCGAAACAGCTATGATGATTTCCCTGATTTCAACCGGGAAAGATGAAATGCCGGACTCGTTGGCCGGATTGGCAGCATCAGCGGCAATCGCAGTTTCCGATGTGCCTTTTGAGTGTGCTATCTCAGAAGTTCGTGTAGGTCGTGTTGATGGAAAACTGGTCATCAATCCTTCGTTAGAGCAGTTGGAAAAAGCCGATATTGACATTATGGTGGGAGCATCATATGACAACATCATGATGGTGGAAGGCGAGATGGATGAGGTTTCGGAAGACGAAATGCTCGAAGCCATCAAATTTGCGCACGAAGCCATTAAGCAACATTGCAAAGTTCAGGATGAGTTAGCTGCTGAACTGGGTGTAGTTAAGCGTGAATATTCACACGAAACAAATGACGAAGAGCTGCGTGAACTGGTTAAAAAGGAAACTTACCAGAAAGTATATGATGTAGCTCGGGCAACAATACAAAACAAGCAGGAACGCTACGAGGCCTTTGCCAAGGTTAAGGAAGAGTTCATTGAGCAATACAGCGAAGGAAAAGAGGACGAAGAAATTCCGCTGACCCTGATTGGCCGTTATTTCCACGATGTGGAAAAAGAAGCTGTTCGCCGGATGATTCTGGATGAGCAGATTCGTCTTGACGGTCGGAAAACGAACGAAATTCGTCCTATCTGGGGTGAAGTTAATTACCTGCCCGGAGCGCACGGTTCAGCAGTTTTCACTCGTGGTGAGACGCAGTCGTTGACCAGTCTGACCCTCGGAACCAAGATGGATGAGAAGATTATCGATAATGTAACGGTTCAGGGGCGTGAACGTTTCTTGTTGCATTATAACTTTCCGCCCTTCTCAGTTGGTGAACCACGTACACCAAGAGGCGTTTCGCGCCGTGAAATTGGTCATGGTAATTTGGCTCACCGTGCACTGAAAGGAATGATTCCGGATGATTTCCCTTATATCTTGCGTATTGTATCTGATATTTTGGAATCGAACGGGTCGTCTTCAATGGCAACGGTTTGTGCCGGAACAATGGCCATGATGGATGCCGGTATACATATGAAACGTCCTGTTTCAGGTATTGCAATGGGATTGATTACCGATAAGGATTCAGATAAATTCGCTGTACTTTCCGATATTTTGGGTGATGAAGATCACCTGGGAGATATGGACTTCAAAGTGACCGGAACGGAGAAGGGAATTACCGCTACTCAGATGGACATCAAGGTTGATGGACTTTCTTATGATGTAATGGCTCAGGCTTTGCAGCAAGCTAAAGAAGGACGTGAACACATTTTGGGTAAAATTCTCGAAGTGATTGACGAGCCTCGTGAAGATTACAAACCGAATGTTCCGCGCATCGTGACCATCACCATTCCGAAAGAAATGATTGGTCCGGTTATTGGTCCTGGAGGAAAAATTATTCAGCAAATTCAGGAAGATACGCAATCAACAATTGCTATCGAAGAAGTTGATGATATGGGAATCGTTGAAATCAGCGCACCCAATCGTGAAGCAATTGACGCAGCATTAGAGCGCGTGCGTGCGATTGTTGCCGTACCCGAAGTAGGCGAGGTATACAAAGGAAAGGTGAAATCAATCGTTTCATTTGGAGCCTTTGTTGAAATCATGCCGGGTAAGGAAGGTTTACTTCACGTTTCGGAATTTGATTGGAAACGTGTTGAGAATCCGGGTGATGTGCTGAAGGAGGGCGACGAAGTAGAAGTAAAGCTGCTTGAGGTTGACCAGCGTACCGGAAAATTGAAACTATCGAGAAAAGCGTTGTTGCCTCGTCCGGAGAGAACCGGAAACGAGAGTGAGCGTGGAGACAGAGGAGATCGGGGTGGTCGTGACCGCAACCGTGGAGATCGTCGTCCCCCGCGTCGTGATAACAACCGATAATTTTAATTCAGAATATATTTAAGAGCCCGGGTGACCGGGCTTTTTTTATCTCTGCCAGTTTTTCTATATTTAATCAATCTTTTTTTACTACATGGAAGCGAAAGAATCAGCATGGCTGAATGAGACAGAGAACCTTTTTCGTGAAAATCTGAAAGGTATATCGGAAAAGGATGTACGGTTTTATCGACTGGAAGAGTTTTGGCGCAATGTTAAACGACTGGATGAATTCTCGGATGATTGTCCGGTTTGTCGGGAAATGCATGCAGAAGTAAGGGAAACCATTGCCGGAATGAACGACGCAGTAAAGCATCCTGGAAAAAGGAGGCGAAAGTTCGACCGTGCATTGTCAACGCTGGCATCACATATGACGGAGGAACACGGTTTCCTTCCACCTTATTATTATACATACCGGTGGTCGGCACTAGGTTTACCGGCAGGCGCTTTGGTTGGCGCGCTAGTTGATTTGGTGCTGTTTCATGGACAGAAATGGGGCTTTATTGTCGGTGGCACCATGATTGGAATGCTGATTGGTTACGTGCTTGGTGGTCGTAAAGACAATGACATGAGGGCGAAGAAGAAACTGTTGTAAGCATTCATTTTAGAAAATTACCAGATAACTAACCATTTTAATCCGTTTAAGTTGCAAAGAATTAAACCTTTGCGTATATTATGTGTTGTTGATTTATACCAGACAGACTTAAATTGTTTAATAAATAATCTAATACCGAACTTGTGAAAGGGCTCACACTACTTGCAGGTCTGGCATTTTTCGCCATTTCCTGTACCAACAATGAGAAAATCAAATATCCTGTGGCGCATAAAGACAATGTTGTTGATGATTACTTTGGTCATAAAGTAAGCGATCCGTATCGCTGGCTGGAAGATGATAATTCGGAAGAAACGGCTAAATGGGTTAAAGCCGAGAACGAAGTGACGAACACGTTTCTGGCGAAGATTCCCTATCGGGATAGCATCCGTAAACAATTGACCAACTTCTGGAATTATCCGAAATACTCGGCCCCTTTCAAGAGAGCAGGCAAGTACTTCTATTATAAGAACAATGGATTGCAAAACCAAAGTGTACTCTATGTTCAGGATAATCTAAATGCTGAACCAAGAGTATTACTTGACCCCAATAAACTTTCCGATGACGGAACCGTGGCATTAAGTGCGGCGCGTGTTTCGAACGACGGAAAGTACCTGGCTTATTTTGTAGCCCGTTCGGGTTCCGACTGGAACGAAGGCTATGTGTTGGATATCAATAGCGGAGAGAAACTGTCGGATCATTTGCAATGGATTAAATTCTCTGGTATTGGATGGGATGGTGACGGTTTCTATTATTCCAGGTATGCGAAACCGGAGGCTGGAGATGAGTTGAGTCAGTCAAATGAATATCATAAAGTATATTATCACCGGGTTGGAACTTCGCAGTCCGACGATAAGATGGTGTATGATACACCTGAGCATCCTAAGCGGTTATCAGATATTAATGTAACAAGGGATGAGAAAATTCAATATCTGACCGAATACGAAGCATCCATCGGTAACTCACTTTATGTGAGGTTAAATAGCGATAAAAAGGCAGAATGGAAACCTGTTTATACTGCTTTTGACAAAGAGTTCCAGGTAGTTGATGATGTTGATGGACGATTACTGGTAATGACCAATTATAAAGCTCCGCGATACCGGTTGGTCAGTATCGATCCACAGCATCCGGAAGAGACCAATTGGGTGGAAACCATTCTGGAGTCTGATGATGTGTTAAGTAATGTATCGGTTGTTGGCGGTAAAATCTGCGCATCGTATATGAAAGACGCACATACGGTATTACAGTTGTTTCAGCCAGATGGAAAGCTAACGGGTAATATTGATTTGCCTGAAATCGGTAGTGCTTCCGTTTTGATTGGAGATAAAAATGACAATGAAGTATTTTACACCTTTGAGTCCTGGACTGTGCCGAACACCATTTATCAATATGACGTCGCAACCGGGCAGTCGAAAATATTCAGACAACCTGAGCTGAAGTTCAATCCAAATGATTTCGAAACAAAGCAGGTATTTTATGCCAGTAAGGATGGCACCAAAGTTCCGATGTTCATTTTCATGAAGAAAGGAACCAAACTGAATGGTACAAATCCAGCTCTTCTATATGGATATGGTGGCTTCAATATTAGCCTGACACCTTACTTTTCACCAGCGCGCATGGTTTTTCTTGAGCAGGGAGGTGTTTATGCAGTAGCCAATTTACGTGGAGGTGGCGAATATGGTGAGGCCTGGCATGAAGCAGGAACCAAAATGCATAAGCAAAATGTATTTGACGATTGCATTGGTGCAGGCGAGTATCTGGTCGAGAAGAAATATACCGACACGAACCATCTGGCACTGATGGGCGGTTCGAATGGCGGTTTGCTGGTTGGTGCTGTTATTAACCAACGCCCCGATTTATTCCGGGTGGCTATTCCGCAGGTAGGCGTTATGGATATGCTTCGATATAATAAGTTCACCATTGGTTGGTCGTGGGCTGGTGATTATGGAACCAGCAGCGATAGTGAGGAAATGTTCAAATACCTCTATGCCTATTCTCCTTATCACAATATTAAAAAAGGCGGCCACTATCCTGCCATTCTCGCATTGACTGCAGATCACGATGACCGCGTGGTTCCGGCACATACCTTTAAGTATATGGCGCGGATGCAGGAATATAACGATGGCAAAAATCCAACGTTGGTGCGTATCGAAACAAAAGCAGGACACGGTGGTGGAAAACCAACGTCAAAGATAATAGATGAGTATACCGATATTTGGTCATTTGTGTTTTATGAAATGGGGGTTGAGCCAAAATTTAATTGACCCTTCGCAAATTATTGGATATCTTTCCCGGAATTTTTACCCCGGGTTTGTATGGATATAAGTTTTTTGGTCATAGAAGGTAATATTGGGTCCGGAAAGACCTCATTATCAAATCGGATAAGCGAGGATTTTCAGGCGAAACTGATTCTTGAGAAGTTTGCGGATAATCCGTTTTTGCCGAAATTCTATCAAGATCCGGAGCGGTTTTCTTTCCCTCTCGAGTTGTCCTTCCTGGCCGAACGGTATAATCAGTTGAAGCGGGAGCTTTCTGATCGCGATCTTTTTCACCAGTTGACGGTGGCCGATTACTTTTTTATGAAATCGCTGATTTTTGCTCAGAACACACTCGCCGAAGATGAATATCAGTTGTATCGTAAGTTCTTTGAAATCATATATGATAAACACCCCAAACCTGACTTGTATGTCTATCTTCATCTTCCTGAGAATCGTTTGATTGAAAATATCAGGAAGCGAGGACGGGAATACGAACAGGAAATTGATGAAAAATATCTAAAAAAAATCAGTGAAGGATATTTTCGCTTTTTCCGTCAGCAAAATGACTTCCCGATTGTTATTATAGATACCCGAAATATTGATTTCGTGGAAAGCCAGGCAGATTATGAAAAATTAATTGACGTTATTTTTCATAAGTCCTATAATTTGGGGGTAAATAGAGTAATTTTATAATTAGATTCAATAATAAAAAACGTTCTAAAGCTTTTCTTAATTAACAAAAGATTTTACTTTTGTGAAAAGTGTCGAACAATTGGTTTTGAAAATTAATAAAGGTTCATCATGAAGAAAATCAATTTTAAGGCTGTTGCCGTATTCTTCGTTGGCGCGATGATGCTGTCAAGCTGTGCCAGTCTGCAGAAAATGAAGAAGAATGCCGATAAAATCAACTACACGGTTACTCCGGAAGTGCTTGTTGCAAAAGGTGGTAACGTTGACGTTGAGATTCAGGGTCGCATTCCTGAAAAATTCTTTAACAAGAAAGCTACTATTACGGCTACTCCCGTTCTGACTTACGAAGGTGGAGAAAAAGCTTATGCTCCTTACAAACTTCAGGGAGAGAAGGTAGAAGCTAATAACAAGGTGATTAGCTATACCAACGGTGGAACTTTCTCTTATAAAGGAACTGTTCCTTATGTAGACGGAATGCGTAAATCGGATTTGGTTGTGCGTATTACCGCTTCACAAGGAGACAAATCTTTGGATTTCGATCCGGTTAAGATTGCTGACGGTGTAATTGCAACCTCAACATTGGTTAAAGACAAACCCGCATCAATCGTTGGTGTTGAGAAAGGAAAAAATACAACTGGTGTTTATGATCCGACCATTGATAAATTCCAGCGCGTTGTACCAGATGAATATAAAGCTGATTTGATGTACCTCATCAATAGCGCATATGTTCGCGGTTCTCAGCTGAAGAAAGAGGATATGGTGAAGCTGAACGAATACATCAAAGATGCGGCAGAGGCAGAACGCAAAGACCTGAAAGGTGTTGCTGTATCAGCATATGCTTCTCCTGATGGAACTGAGGCTTTCAATACGAAACTGGCTGAAAAACGTGAAGGAACTACCACAAAGGTTCTTGATAAGAAACTGAAGAAAGATAAAGTTGAAACGACAGTTACCGGAAAATACACTCCTGAAGACTGGGAAGGTTTTAAAGAACTGATGGAGAAATCCAACATCCAGGACAAAGAAATGATTCTGCGTGTTCTTTCGATGTATCAAGATCCGGAAGTTCGCGAGCGTGAGATTAAAAACCTGAGTGGCCCATTCCAGGAAATTGCTAAAACAATTCTTCCGAAACTGCGTCGTTCAAAAATTATTGCCAGTGTTGATTTGATTGGTAAGACCGATGAAGAAATTGCTAATCTGGCTGACACCGATCCTTCAAAACTCAACCAGGCAGAATTGCTTTATGCTGCTTCACTTACTGAAGACCTGAATAAACAGAAAGCAATTTATACGAGTTTCACTCGTCAGTTCCCGGAAGATTGGCGTGGTTACAACGACCTTGGTGTTGTTGAAATGATGCAGGGTAATACCAGCGACGCTCAATCTAATTTCGCGAAAGCTGATAAACTGGATCCGAAAAATGCAATTGTTCAGAACAACTTAGGTGGTGTGGCTTTGGTGAACGGAGATCTGGATAAAGCACAGGAACTTTTCAGTGCAGCCAGTGGTGCCGGACAGGAAGTGAATTACAACCTGGGTACTGTAAGTATCTTGAAAGGTGACTACGACGCAGCTGTTAAATATTTTGGTGACGGAACGTGTGTCAATAAGGCTCTTGCTCAGATGCTTACCGATGATAACAACGGAGCACTCCGCACTTTGAACAACCTGAAAAAAGAATCTGCACTGGGTGATTACCTGAAAGCGATTATCGGTGCACGTACTGCCAAGACAACTCTGTTGTACGATAGCCTGAAGGCTGCAGTGAACAAAGATGCCAAGTACAAAGATATTGCAAAGGTTGATCTGGAATTTGCGAAGTACTTCAACGACGAGCAGTTCAAGTCAATCGTAGAGTAAGACTCAATTGAAAATATGTTCAGAAACTATTCCGGAGTAGTGAGAGCTACTTCGGAATAGAATTTCTGTATCTGCATTTTACAATCTATTCTGGTAAAACCTTTATTTCTTTCAAAGAAAAAAGGTGGATTATCGTGTAAGAACACAATGAATCCACCTTAAGATTGTTGTAATGTCCGGAGTAATTACCGGCGCATTTTATTGCAGATATCCCATAATACGATACCCGCACTCACCGAAATATTGAACGAGTGTTTGGTCCCGTATTGTGGGATTTCTATGTTTTCATCACAGAGGTCGATGATTTTTTGTTGTACACCCTTCACTTCGTTGCCAAAAATCAAGGCAATTTTATCATTGGTAGTGCTTTCGAAATCAGTTAGTAATATACTGTTCTCGACTTGCTCTACTCCCACAATTTTATATCCTTCGCTTCTTAATTTTTGGACTGCTTCTTCGGTGTCTTTACAGTATTCCCAATCAATCGATTTTTCTGCACCAATAGCTGTCTTGTGAATTTCTTTGTTGGGAGGAGTCGCTGTAATTCCACACAGGATGATTTTTTCGATACGAAGAGCATCCGATGTACGGAATACCGATCCAACATTATTTCCGCTTCTTATATTGTCTAAAACGACAGTTACGGGGAGCTTGTCCGCCTCCTTGAATTCGTTGACGGACAGTCTGCCCAATTCACTGGTTTTCAGTTTTCTTGTCATTTACCAATCTACTTTTTTCCGGCCAACCGGCATAGTCATACAGCGGGCGCCTCCACCTCCCCGGCTCAGTTCTGATCCGGCGATGGTGATTACGGCTTTCTTCGACGCATGAATATCGACCTTGTTTTCAATAATATCCTGAGCCTTAATGATGTCGTAACCATTTTTGCTCATCTCCTCAATCGTGTAGCTATTTCTTTCGTAGCCAATTACTTTACCAGGAGCAATGGAGAAGAAGTTCGCTCCACTGTGCCATTGCTCACGCTCCATGGTCCACTCGTCTTTGGTTCCGCCGCACTGGATCGGTTTCATATCCATACCCACCTCTTTCATGGCTTGCAGCAGATCTTCGTGGAGTTTAATGCTGGTCACCTCACCGTTATCGATGGTAATGTGAATGGTCTGGTATTTATTGTTTCCCAGAATTAACGGAGCATAAACCATTACCTCGTCCTTGTTCAGGAAGGTGAAAGTCATATCCAGGTGGATGAACGATTCAGGCGTATGCGGTAATTCCTGCACAATAATGTGCTTTGTAGATGTTTTCTTCTCCTTGATAGATTCAATCAGGTAATCAATTCCCTGTGAAGTCGTGCGAACGCCTGTCCCAATCAGAATGACATCATCGCGCGCGATTTCAACATCGCCTCCTTCAATGCTTGTATGTGGGCTCGACGGTATGTTTTTAATGGGTACCATCGGATTGATGGTTTTAACCCCAAATATGGGATGGTCTTTAAAGATTGCCTCCATAATCAATGCTTCCCGGTCGCGTACCAGGCTGGCCATTTTCCCTATCAACACCTCATCATATACCGTCATTGAGGCATCGCGTGTGAATAAGAAGTTGTGCAAAGGACGAAGAGCAAAACGCTCTTTACTCAGGAATTTTGTGAGATTATCACGCTTTAAAATGGAGCCTTCGATCAATTGTCGCGCTAATTCATCTTCAGAGAGATCGTGTAGAGCACTTATTTCGCAAAAGGCTTCTTCACGTTCGCAGATGCGGTTGATAATGCGCTCTTTTGCATGAGAATTTTGGAGGGTTTGCGTCAGTAAATCTTTGACTTCAAAGGTGTGGGCAACTTTTTCCAAAACACCTTTTAACTGAGCATATTCCTGCCTGGCAACTGATAGATTAAGTATGTCGCTGTAAAGGGCACGCTCGGCATTTTGAGGAGTCATATTCTCCACTTCCTGCCCGGGAGTATGTAAAATAACTCCCTCTAACTGTCCGATTTCCGATCTGACATCTACATTAAACTTTTTCATTGATGCTATAATAATGTTGTTGTGTCATTTGTGTTAATGTGAGGCAAATATAGTTAAATATGGGTGGACTGAATTTTGTGGGAAATATGTTTAGCAATGTCTTTTATTGTACCATTTTCTTTTGTTGATTGTTATTTTTATACGGTAAAGAAGGAGGATGAGTTGAAAAAGTGGTTATACATTTTGGCGTTTTTATTCCTTGCAGTATCCGCGGGTGGTCAGGTGGTTCTTATTCCTCCTGAATTGCCTGATTCACTGGCTGGGAGAGTTGATTCCATTCCTCACGTCCAACTCCAGCCAATTCGTGTAAAGCCACATAGCCGAAGGTATTACCGAAGGCAGCAACGCCGTTATTCCAGGCTGGTACTGATTGTTAAGAAGGTGTATCCAATGGCCAAATTGGCTGCAAAAAAACTGGAAGAGTACAACAAAGTTTATTTGACGTTGAAGACGGAACGACAGCGTAAAAAGTATATCAAACAGGTGCAGGAGGACCTGATGAATGAATATGGTGATGAGATAAAGCATATGAAAATTTCGGAAGGAAGAGTGCTGATGAAGTTGATTGATCGGGAGACAGGGCATTCATCCTATGCAATTATCAAAGAATTCCGGGGCGGTTTTACGGCGTTCTTCTGGCAAACGGTTGCCCGGCTTTTTGGAAACGATTTGAAGGTTCGTTACAATCCTTACGGTGAAGACTGGATGATTGAAAATATTGTACAACAAATCGATCAGGGAACGATATGAGCAAACGCACTTTCATTGCCATATCAATTCGTCCGGAAGAAAAGTTGCTGGCCTTTATCCGTGAGTTACAGGGAGAGTTGCCTAAAAGTCGCATTAATTGGGTTAACCCGGCTACCATGCATTTGACATTGCGTTTTTTAGGAAACACCACGAAGGAACAAATTGGACAAATTCTGAAAGATGCGCCAGGTTTGTTCAATCGACAGAATTCTTTCGAAATTGAGCTGAAAGGATTTGGCAAGTTTGGTTCGGGACTGAATCCAAAAGTCCTTTGGATTGGATTAGGAGAAAACGACGCGCTGTCTGAACTTGCCCATGAAGTTGAAATAATGGCACAAAATGCCGGTTTCGTCGGCGAGGCGCGGGATTTTCGTCCGCACCTGACACTGGGCCGTGTTAAATGGCTAAAAGAAGCCGAAAATTTAAAAAAGAAGCTCGAAGCTTATCGTGATGCTACGTTCCAGCTTATGATGATAAAAGAGGTAGTTTTCTACGAAAGCATTCTGAAGCCGGCAGGGCCAATCTACCGTTCTATTCAGAAGTTTCCGCTTGTAGACTAAATGTCGTTTTATTTTCCTCTTCCCTGAAGGATATTGATTGCCGTGTAGATGATGATTTTAAAATCAACATACAAACTCATATTTCGAAGGTAGATGAGGTCATATTGCAGTCGTTCGATCATCTGTGTCACATTTTCGGCATAACCATATTTCACCTGGCCCCAGCTGGTAATTCCCGGACGAATTCGAAGTAAATGCCGATAATGTGGAGCTGATTCCTCAATTTTCTCAATATAAAAAGCACGTTCCGGCCGGGGACCAACCACCGACATTTCACCTTTCAGCACATTGAGGAATTGAGGTATTTCATCGGAATGCGATTTCCGCAGAAACCGTCCGAAGGGCGTAATACGCTGGTCGTTTTGACTTGACAAATCGGGACCATTTTTCTCTGCATCATTGTACATACTCCTGAATTTGTACATGGTAAACGGTTTTCCGTAACGTCCCACACGAACTTGCCGGTACAGAACAGGTCCAGGTGAAGATAATCGCACGCCAATTATGCAAACAAGGGAAAGAGGTGATAAAACAATCAGACCAACAATTGAAATGAATATGTCAAGCAACCGCTTGACATTCTTTTGCCATGCCGGCATGATTCCGTTTGAAATCTGAATCAGCGGGCTTGAATATACAGTCGTCATTTTTACTGCTCCCGAAAGAATATCATAAATGTCAGGGATTCCGCGTATGATGATGTTCCGCCCGGCCAGTCGGTTAATAATGTCGTTCAGCTTTTTATGGTCAGATGATTCGGTGGCAATAATTACCTCTTCAACTTTGTATTTGTTAATGATACCGGGGATATCATTTAATTGACCCAATACTTGTTGGTGAGGAACTTCCGTTTCCTCCTCATTCTCGCCGATGGTAACATAGCCAACCAGTTTATTTCCGGTCGGTACCAGCTGCGTTTCCAGTTGTTGGGTAATGTGAGCAGCCATTTCATTAGTCCCGATAATCAAGGTGGGGAATCCAATTCGCCCCTTCTTGAACTGACGGACCATAAAGGATGAAATCGCCAGACGGAGTATGTAGGTTAAAACGAACTGAAAAACCAGTAGGGCCAGTGCATGTTTGTAGTAGTATGTGTAATCAGGAATATAGTCATCGAGCAGGAACATGAAAAAGATAAAAAGCGAACCCAGTACGGCCGAGAAAATCGTTTGTCCCAACTCCAGCAAGCGTGATTTTCGAAGAACATCATTGTAAAATCCGGAAATCGCGTACAAGCTAAGCCAAAAGAGCGGAATCAATACTATTCCGAGATAAAACTGCTGTGTAAATTCGATGGTATGGTCGTGCCCAAAAATCAGTGCTTCAGCAAAATGTTTTCGGTACAGATAGAATAGTATCCAGGCGTACATAGCGGCTAAATAATCTGAAGCAAGATAACTGATCAGGAAAGCTTTCCTTTTCATTTGACTGATGAGGTTAGGTTTTTATTGGTTCCGTTTGAAATTGACGCTTTTAAATTACAAAACGCCCGGATTTTAAAAAACTTATGCAAATGAATACAAAATTTGGTTAGATGTGAATGGATTTCACCCGGAGTTGCTCTTTTATTCGCTTAACCAAAAGAAAAACTTCTTTCTCTTCTTCCAGCGAATGGATGGAAAACTCAAGATTGTTGACGCTGAACAGGAAATCATTCATCTGATGAATTAGTGTTTCATGCTCAGATGTTTGGGAAAATGGGATGGTTCGATTTTCCGGTTTTAGGGTCAGCATGTTTGCCATAAAATTGGCATCGGTCAGACCACCGTTCCGGTAAACAAACAAGTGGGATGAATCGGAAGTGGGGAGGCTGCTGAAGGTGAGTGAGGCCACCATCCCGTCAGCAAAATCGAGGTGGATATCGATGAAGTCAGTTGCATCGGATAAAAAATTACCACCAGCCACTGCCGTTTCGGTTATTTCTGTCGGATTTAGTTTTAGAAGAATCCGCAAGAATCCGGTAATGTGCTCAAACAATTCTCCCTGAAAATTACTGGAAGCATGTTCTCCTTTTACAATACGAGGAAACTGATTGGCTTGAAGTAATTTCTGAGTCAAGGGCTCATATAGTTGGTCGGCTCTTACAGCAATCTGCGTTCCTGCTTCGTGCGCCAGTTCGATTAATTGCTCTATTTGTGATAAAGAAAGCAATTCGATTGTGTCGATAAAGAGGTGGCATGAATTCCGGATAGCAAATGTCAAATACTCAAAACGGCAAAAATCGGGGTCGAGAACAAACAGAACATCCGAAATCAGCGGGAGCACATCGCTCTCATAAATGCTGAAATGGGCATGTGAGGTTAATTTCCACTTTTTATGATTATCAAAAACATACCAGTGCAATTTCCCTTTATCAGGGAATTTCCCGACAAGGTCGCTTTTCGGGTGGGGAGGTAAAATGATTCCGGGTTTCAGCATATACACAAATGTACATAGGCTAAGTGTACGGAAGAATCTATTAGGTTGCTTATTTATCAACCATTTTTGTTGAAAAACCCACAATTGAAAGGTATTTTTGTTGGCGAAATTGAAAAATGAACGGCGATTGGAAGATAACTACCGACATCGTGGATTGCGGCGAAAGCTGGTTAGCGAGATTCAGGCGAAAGGGATAACGGATGAAAATGTACTGGAAGCCATTGGCAAGGTTCCCCGTCATCTCTTCATGGATAGTAGCTTTGTTCAGTTTGCCTACCGGGATAAAGCCTTTCCGATAGGCAAAGGACAAACCATTTCTCAGCCTTATACCGTCGCATTTCAAACCCAATTGCTCGAAGTCAAAAAGTTTGACAAGGTTCTGGAGGTTGGAACCGGTTCAGGATACCAGGCTGCCGTGCTTTGTGAAATGGGGGCCACTGTTTTTACCATCGAACGTCATCGTGAACTTTACGATAAGGTAAGGGCATTATTGCCATCCATCGGTTACGAACCGATGTTCTTTCACGGAGATGGCTATGCAGGCCTTCCTACTTACGGACCTTTTGATAAGATAATTGTCACTGCGGGAGCGCCTTATATCCCCGAAGCACTTCTGGAACAATTAAAGGTCGGCGGACGTTTGGTAATTCCGGTAGGATCGCAACACCGGCAGGAAATGAAGCTGGTCATCAGAGAGTCGGAAAATGAATACCGAACAGAAGATAGAGGTGGTTTTATTTTTGTCCCGCTTGTTGGCGGAAAATCAGAATAATACGAGAACGCTATGATGGAAATTCGAAAGTTTACATTTAATCCGGTAGCAGTAAATACTTACGTGATATGGGATGAAACAGGCGAGTGTGCCATAATTGATGCAGGTTGCTCAAATCCTTCGGAGGAAGCAGCACTGGCCGGTTTCATTGAAGAAAAGGGATTGAAACCGGTCAAACTGCTGAATACTCATGGCCATTTCGATCATGTGATTGGGAACGGTTTTGCTGCACGGAAGTGGGATTTGGAAGTAGAAATGCATCAGGGTGATGACGCACTGGTTTCGAGTGCAAAAGAGCAAGGTGGAATGTTTGGCATTGCGATGCACCAACCTCCTAAACCGGCGAAATTTTTTGATGAAGGAGATGAAATCACATTTGGGAATACAACCCTGGAAGTAATTCACGTTCCCGGGCATTCACCCGGAGGTGTCGCTTTCCACAATGCGGAGGAAAGAGTATTGATTGCAGGTGATATTCTTTTTTATGGTTCTATTGGACGAACTGATTTGCCCGGCGGAGAACACGAATCGCTAATCAGCGGGATTAAATCCAAATTAGTCGTTCTGGATCCGGCCACCAAAGTATTTTCCGGCCATGGTCCGGAAACGACAATCGGAGACGAAATAAAGAACAATCCGTTTCTTCAGTAAAACGGTTGGGATAGAGGAAAAATATCATGTTTTCCTATTACAGAAGACCTTAAAATTGTGTCGGCATATAATAAACTAAAATTGACTAGCGATGGCAATCGATAAATTTGTCAACCGCCACATAGGACCTCGTGAGCGTGACTTAGAAGAAATGCAGCGGGTTATCGGCGTAAAATCACTGGATGAACTGATTGAGCAGACGGTTCCGTCCAATATTCGTTTGGAAAAACCACTGAATTTACCCAATGGTTTGACCGAACGGGCCTATTTCAAACAAATCAGGAAACTGGCTGCCAAAAATAAGGTCTTCAATACTTACATCGGTATGGGGTATTACGACACCATCACCCCGGCGGTTATTCAGCGCAATATTCTCGAAAATCCGGTGTGGTATACTTCCTACACGCCTTATCAGGCGGAAGTTTCCCAGGGACGTTTGGAGGCATTGCTGAATTTCCAGACCATGGTTTGCGAAATGACGGCGATGGATCTGGCCAATGCTTCATTACTCGATGAAGCCACCGCTGCAGCGGAAGCCATGTCGCTGATGTATGCTACCCGCAGTCGCGGAAAACAGAAAGCCGGAGCGAATGTTTGTTTCGTGGATGAGAATGTTTGGCCGCAGACACTTGACGTGTTGCAAACCCGTGCCGAACCGTTGGGAATTGAGTTGAAGGTAGGTGATTTTTCGCGTGACAAGATTGAAGAAAACTGGTTTGGCGCGATTGTTCAATATCCGAATCTGAAAGGTGAGGTAGAAGATTACAGCAATTTCACCAGTCGCCTGCACGATAACGACTGTAAAATTTCGGTTGCATCCGACCTGTTAGCGTTGGCGCTTATTACTCCTCCGGGAGAATGGGACGCGGATGTGGTGTTCGGTTCTGCTCAGCGCTTTGGAGTTCCGATGGGATACGGCGGACCTTCAGCTGCCTTTTTTGCTCTCAAGGAAGATTATAAGCGATATATGCCTGGCCGCATCATTGGTGTAACGAAAGATGCCACCGGGAAACTGGCCTTGCGCATGGCCTTGCAAACCCGCGAGCAGCATATCAAACGCGAACGGGCAACTTCGAATATTTGTACAGCCCAGGCATTGCTGGCTACCATGGCCGGAATGTATGCCGTTTATCACGGACCGGAAGGTATTCGTGGTATTGCTGACCGCGCGCATAGCATTGGTGTTTTGCTGGCCGAGGAAATTACCAAACTCGGCTACAAACAGGAAAACGCCAACTTTTTCGATACCATTCGGATTTCGCTTCCGCGACACGTGAAGAAAGAGGATATTGAGTGGCTGTCACTCGATTTGGAAATGAATTTCCGCTACTTCGAAACGGGTGAGGTCGGCCTCAGCATCGACGAGACGACTAACCTGGAAGACATCAACTGGATTCTTGAAGTATTTGCGAAAGCAGCCAACAAACGCATTCCGGTCATCGATGAAATTCCGGAGAACTCTATCATCGACAAACAATACGGCCGCAAATCAGAGTTTTTGACTCAGGACGTTTTCAACAAGTATCGTTCCGAGACAGAAATGGCTCGTTACATCAAGCGGCTGGAGAAAAAAGATATATCGCTGGTACACTCGATGATTTCGTTGGGCTCGTGTACCATGAAGCTGAACGCCGCTACCGAGATGATTCCGCTCAGTTGGATTGAGTTCAACGGAATTCATCCTTTTGTGCCGAAAAATCAGGCGATGGGTTACCACGAAATGATGGAAGAATTACGTCGTGATTTGGCCGAGATTACCGGCTTCGACGATATTTCCCTCATGCCTAATTCAGGAGCTGCAGGCGAATATACAGGTTTGATGGTGATTCGTGAATACCACAAAAGTCGTGGCGAAGGGCACCGGAACGTCGTACTGATTCCTTCATCGGCGCACGGAACCAACCCGGCCAGTGCAGTTATGGCCGGCATGAAAGTGGTGGTCGTACCTTGCGATGAAAACGGGAACATCGATGTAGAAGCGCTTCGGGCGAAAGCCGAAGAACATAAGGATAACTTGTCTGCCTTCATGGTTACTTACCCGTCAACGCACGGAGTATTTGAATCTGCGATCGTCGAAATGTGCGACATTATTCACAAAAATGGTGGTCAGGTGTACATGGACGGAGCGAATATGAATGCACAGGTAGGACTGACGAATCCGAAGCGAATCGGAGCCGATGTTTGTCACCTGAACTTACATAAAACATTTGCTATACCCCACGGCGGAGGTGGCCCTGGTGTTGGCCCGATTGGCGTGGCTAAGCACCTGGTGGAATTCCTTCCTTCGCATCCGGTCATGAATAACGGACACGTGGGATTACACGCTGTTTCTGCGGCTCCCTGGGGAAGTGCTTCGGTATTGCCCATTACCTACGGGTACATCAAAATGCTGGGGGCCGATGGTTTGACACAAGCGACTAAAATTGCTATTCTGAACGCCAACTATATTGCTTCGTTGCTGAAGGATAACTATGGCATTCTTTATACCGGCGAAAAAGGTCGTGTAGCTCACGAAATGATTCTGGAGTGCCGTCACCTGAAAGCTTCGGCCGGCGTAACTGAAGCTGATATTGCCAAGCGATTGATGGATTACGGTTTTCATGCACCGACTCTTTCATTCCCGGTACACGGAACATTGATGGTGGAGCCCACTGAAAGTGAATCGAAAGAAGAGCTTGACCGGTTTGTGGAAGCCATGAACAGCATTTTCAGTGAGATTAAGGAGATTGAAGAAGGCAAAGCCGACGCCAATGATAACGTGTTGAAAAATGCACCGCATACAGCTGAAGTGTTGATGGCTGACGACTGGAAGCACGGTTACTCTCGCGAAAAAGCAGCTTACGCGCTCGGTTGGCTTCGTGATAACAAATTCTGGGTACCCGTCAGCCGGGTTGATGATGCCTATGGTGATCGGAACCTGATTTGTACTTGTGAACCGCTGGAAAGTTATATGGAAGAATAAATTCATGAATCCGGGGAGTATTTCCCGGATTTATTTTACCAACCTATGATTGTATTTCCCAACGCCAAAATTAACATCGGCCTGAATATTCTGCGAAAGCGGGATGACGGTTACCACGAATTGGAAACCGTTTTCTATCCGCTGAAGTTACAGGACGGTCTGGAATTCATTGAAAACCATACCGGGGAAGTGCACTTCAGCAACAGTGGAATTGAAATAGCCGGGAAAGCGGAAGATAACCTGGTGGTAAAAGCATACCGAATGCTGGCTGCTGACTACAGGTTGCCCGGAATAGACATTCATTTGCATAAGGTTATTCCATTTGGAGCCGGTTTGGGCGGTGGTTCGTCCGATGCCGCTTTTATGCTGATGGGACTGAATGATTTTTTCAGTCTGAATATTCCCGAACAAAAGCTTTTATCATACGCTGCGAGGCTTGGTGCCGATTGCGCCTTTTTCATCAAAAATACACCCTCATTTGCATCAGGAATCGGTGAGAAGCTTGAACCGCTTCCGCTAAGTTTGTCGGGTTGGCATCTGTTACTGGTAAAGCCGCCGATTGAGGTGGGTACTAAAGAAGCGTATGCCGGTGTTCGGCCAGGGGAGCCAAATGTTGGCTTAACGGAAGCCATTCGGTTTTCGGTAAACAACTGGCAAGGGAATGTCGTCAACGATTTTGAGGAAGGAATTTTTCAACGGTTTCCTGAAATTAAAACCCTCAAAGAGAAGTTAAGGGAGCGGGGAGCAGTTTATGCCTCCATGTCGGGAAGTGGCTCGTCGGTTTTTGGTCTTTTCCGCAACGAACCGCTGTGGCGCGACAGCGATTTCCCGGAAGGCAGTTTTATCTGGTACGAAGTGTTCTAGTTTTTACCTTACGAAGTGTCTTTCAAATGAATTTTAACCCTTCGCAACGGGAGGGTGTTCTTTCCGTGCTTTTAAGAGAAGGTCAAATGCTTGTCTTGTTAGGTTCATTACATGAAAGGCGGAGTAGTCTGCGCGCCTCTCGACTGACATTGCGACAGTTGCAGCGGTCATTGCGTCAGTCTCGGAGTAGTTTTCTTCGCTCGTCACGTTCATTTCTTCGGGGACGGAGTAGTTTTCGCTCTGCAGGGAGTTCATTTCTTTCACCGCCGGGTAGTTTTCTTTAATTGGCGTGTTTATTTCTTAAAGTCCCGGGTAGTTTGCGTGAGTCTCGGAGTAGTTTTCTTGAAATCGCCTATTCTCTGCACCAGGTTTTACGGGGGGCAGGAAAATAGGAGTGATGTGGAACGGAATGCAGGTATAATGTCGATAGTGGGATTTCTTCCCGGAAGGGGAAAAGATTAAAAAAGCTGCCCCGTATTGAGGCAGCTTTTGTTGTTTATTCGATGGTTATCATGATGACGTCCTTCGGAATCCTGACACCTTCTTCGACATGAATCTCTTTGATTTTTCCGTCGAAGGGCATTTCTATCTTGTTTTCCATTTTCATGGCTTCAAGAATCAGCAGGCATTCACCTTCTTTTACTTTCTGGCCTGTTTTGACCATCAGTTTCAGAACGGTACCCGGAATATACGAACGAATCTCGTTCATATCGGGACGTTCCCATTTTGTTCGCATTTCAAACTTCTTTGTATACAGTGTTTTGTATTTGGCACTGTTCACAACAAAGGTTTGATATTTTGGTGTACTTTCTTCCATTTTGAAAGGATTTGGTTAACAGAAAGTCCTGATTTAGAACGGAGGAATACCATGTTTTTTCGCCGGGCGGGCATCCACTTTGTTGTCCGACAGCGTCAGTGAGTGAATCAACAGGGAGCGGGTTTCAGCCGGTTCAATTACCTCGTCAATGTATCCTTTCGCAGCGGCTACATACGGGTTGGCAAATTTCTCCTTGTATTCCTCAATTTTCTGTTTCCGAACTTCATCCGGATTCTCTGCTTCAGCAATTTCCTTACGGAAGACAATGTTGGCAGCACCTTCGGGTCCCATCACCGCAATTTCGGCGGTAGGCCATGCAAACACAAAGTCAGCACCCAGGTGGCGCGAGTTCATGGCAATATATCCTCCACCGTATGCTTTGCGCAGAATAACGGTGATTTTCGGTACGGTTGCTTCGCTATAAGCATACAGCAATTTGGCTCCGTGGCGAATCACACCGGCGTGTTCCTGGTCAACACCCGGCAGGTAACCCGGCATATCCTCGAGGGTCACAATCGGGATGTTGAACGCATCGCAATAGCGAATGAAACGAGCCGCTTTATCCGAGCTATCGCAATCGAGCACACCGGCCAGATATTTAGGCTGGTTTGCCACAAAACCGACAGTGTCACCCTTAAGGCGTCCAAAGCCGATAACGATGTTCCGGGCAAAGTGCTCCATAATTTCGAAGAACTCGCTGCTATCTGTCACCGCGCGAATAATGTCGCGGATGTCGTATGGACGACGCGGATCTGAAGGAACAATCTCTTCAATGTTGAGAGAAGAAGTTGGTTCCTGTGGTGGAAACTTGCGTGCTTTTTGGGTATTATTCCAGGGAATAAATGAGATAAGACTTTTGATCTGGTCAAAACATTCATCCTCGCTTTCGGCATAGAAATGGGCATTTCCGGTGATTTCGCTGTGAACACGTGCACCACCCAGTTCCTCCATACTAATTTCTTCGCCAAGTACGGTTTTAATAACACTTGGTCCGGTGATAAACATCTTGGAGATATTTTCCACCACGAAAACGAAATCGGTTAAAGCGGGAGAATAAACGGCTCCACCGGCACAGGGGCCGAGGATTACTGAAATCTGCGGAATAACACCGGAAGCTTTGGTGTTCCGGTAGAAAATTTCACCATAACCAGCTAGTGAATTAACACCTTCCTGGATGCGGGCACCACCGGAATCGTTAATACCGATAAGCGGAACGCGCATTTTCAGGGCGTGGTCCATGATTTTGGTGATTTTGCGGGCATGCATTAATCCGAGCGAACCACCGGCTACGGTGAAGTCTTGTGCGTAAATACAAACGGGCTGGTTATAAATGGTACCCGTACCGATAATTACGCCGTCGCCGTGCAGCACTTTCTTGTCCATGTCAAAATCACGAGCTGTGTGCTCTACAAAAAGATCGTACTCGTGGAAAGAATCTTCGTCGAGGATAGACATGATTCTCTCACGGGCCGTCTTTTTACCCATGGCCACTTGTTTTTCGATGGCTTTTTCACCACCCCCCAGCTGTACCTCCTGCTTACGTTTACGGAGGTCCAGGATGTTTCTTTTTAATGACATAGGTTACGATTTAAATTCAAGATCTTCCTGGAAAATCAGGCCGATCACCTATAAAGTTCGTCTACTTCAGGAGCCAAAATTATAAAAAAAATGCCGGGAAAGAGCACGACCCGACATTAAATGACATCTCTATCTATTTAGATATCAAAAAATTGAATAACAGTGTTTATTGTTCGATTATTTGGAAGCCCACCGGTATAAAAAGATAGCTATAATGGCATACAGGAAGTTGGGTATCCAAACGGCCAGTAAGGGATCCATCCCTCCCTTGGTGGCAAAAACTGTCGATACCTGCAGGAACATGATGTAAGAAAAGCTGAGTAACAGCCCAATGCCCAGGTGAAGGCCCATTCCTCCCCTGATTTTACGCGAAGCCAGTGCTACACCGATAATCGAAAGAATAAATGTCGAAAACGGACCTGAAGTTCGTTTGTGTTTTTCGATCTCGTACTGTACCACATTGTCTACGCCGCGCAATTTCAAATCCTCGATGTAGTGGTTCAGTTCCCAGTAGTTCATGGTTTCTTCGAGGTTCTTCTGGCGGCCAAAATCTTCCGGCTTCATCCGAAGGGTGGTATCAATTACTGCACCCGACGTAATTTTTTCATCCGGACCACTTAAATCGCGTATATAGTAATTATGAATGACCCACTTCTTTTTGTCGCGGTCCCATTTTACGTAGTCCGAAATCAGCTTGGAGACAAGCTTGTGATCTTTGAATTTCTCGATAGAGAATTTATAGCCAACATCGTTTTTGTTGTTGTAGTTGCGCATGTAGATATACAGGCCGGGTTCCAGTTGGCGGTGAATGTTCCGGTCATTATTGTTATACTCACCTTTCAGATACGTGTTGGTAAAGTCGATACGAACTGTATTGGCTGGCGGAATGACAAAATTTCCCAGCACCCACGACATCGCCGCAATAATTCCGGCACCGATCATGTAGGGGCGCATTAGTCGTTTGTATGTCACACCACTAGCAAGGATGGCAATGATTTCGGAGTTGTAGGCCATCTTCGAGGTAAAATAAATTACCGCGATAAAGGTGAAAAGACTACTGAACAGGTTGGCGAAATAGGGGATGAAGTTCAGGTAAAAATCAAAAATAATGGCGTGTAGCGGAGCATGGCGACTGATAAATTCGTCGATGTGCTCGGAAATGTCAAAAACAATCGAGATACCAATAATCAGGGCAATAGCCAGGAAAAAGGTTCCCAGAAACTTTTTGATGATGTATATGTCAATCTTTTTCAGGTATGGTTTTGACAGCTGCATGCGACTAAGCGTAATTTTCGACGAATTTATTGAAACTATAGACGACGTCCCAGTTTTTCAATCATAACATTCTTCCATTGTTTGAAAGTGCCTGCCTTGATCTGCTCCCGGGCTTCACCAACCAGCCATAAATAAAAGGCCAGATTGTGGAGACTTCCGATTTGCGCTCCCAGCATTTCTTTCGCCTGGAACAAATGGCGCAAATAGGCCCGGGTATAATGATGATCAACAAACGAGGTGCCATTCGGGTCAACCGGAGAAAAATTATTCTCCCACTTTTTATTCTTGATATTGATAATGCCTTCGCTGGTAAACAGCATTCCGTTGCGGCCATTTCGGGTGGGCATCACACAGTCAAACATATCCACACCTCGGTCGATGGCTTCCAAAATGTTGATAGGGGTTCCTACGCCCATCAGGTAACGGGGTTTATCTTCCGGAAGAATTTCGTTCACCACCTCGATGGTCGAATACATATCTTCCTCTTTTTCTCCTACCGAAAGTCCGCCAATGGCATAACCATCACGTTCGAAAGAAATGACATGCTCTGCAGCTCTTCTCCTCAGTTCCGGATAAACTCCGCCTTGTACAATGGGGAAAAGAGTTTGCTTGTAGCCATATTTGGGTTCCGTTTCATCAAAACGCTTTACGCAACGTTCTAACCAACGCTGAGTAAGGCCCAGTGATTTTTCTGCATACTCAAAATCCGAATCTCCGGGAGGGCATTCATCAAAAGCCATAATAATATCGGCTCCAATGGTTCGCTGAATATCAATGACATTTTCGGGAGTAAACATATGCCGTGAACCATCGATATGCGATTGAAATTTGGCACCTTCTTCTGACAATTTTCTGATATCGCCCAGAGAGAAAACCTGGAAGCCCCCACTATCAGTCAAAATGGGACCATCCCAGCCGTTGAATTTATGCAAACCTCCGGCCTGCTCAATGGTGTCCATCCCCGGACGAAGGTATAAATGGTACGTGTTTCCCAGAATAATCTGGGCCTTTACATCCTCTTTCAAATCACGAAAATGAACACCTTTTACCGAGCCCACCGTTCCGACAGGCATAAAAATCGGTGTTTCAATTTCACCATGAGCAGTCTGAAGCTTTCCTGCACGAGCCTTGGTGCCCTGCAGTGTATATTGTAGTTCGAATTTCATTACTAAAATTTTGACGCACAAAGATAATTATTATGGTGTAATATCCCCGGAGAGCTTATGATTGAGATATGTGAAAAAAAATTAACGATATATAGGTATTATACTCCGTCATTATATATTTTTGAGTGACTCAGAAATCCAATAGAATAATGCTGACAGATAATCTTACATTTAGTTTGATCGAACTTATCGGAATGGCTGTTTTGGCAGTAGGAATGCTTATTCAGTTGGTTTATCTGATTTCGCTCACCTCACTTATTTTCCGAAAGAAACCAGGGGCTTCTTCAACCGGGAAACCTTCCGTTTCGATAATTATTACTGCCCGGAATTATGCTGAAGAATTGCGGGAGAGTCTTCCGTTGTTGCTGGAGCAAAATTACCCGGATTATGAAGTCGTCGTAGTGGATGATTGCTCAACCGATCATACCGATAGTGTATTGAGGGTAATGAAGCACAAGTATCCTCAGTTGAAAACGACCATCGTTAAACAGGAAACGGATTTTGCCAATGCCCTAGCATTAACAGTTGGTATTCGGGCTGCCACCAACGATTGGTTGATCTTCCTCGATCCGCAGGTGGTCGTTCCCGGCTCGGGTTGGCTCGATGCCTATTCAGCTTATCTGGAACCCGGAAAAGACATTGTGTTCGGATACGTTAATTACTCGCGTACTTCCGGTTACGGAAGATGGTGGACACGTATTGAAAATTTCACCCTGGCACTTCGATACGGTCCGGCCTGGTTTTTCGGATTACCAATGCCTATTTCGAACATTAACCTGGCTTATCGCCGGAAATATTTTCTGGAGAAGCGTGGTTTTGCTGCCCAACTGGATACACCTTTCGGTGAAAACGAAATGTTCGTCAATAAGTTATCGCGGAAAAGCAATTCCGCTGTTGCCTTTGATTCGGCCACTTCTGTGGGGATTTCCGGTCCGTTGATGTACTATGACTGGATGAACTTAAAAAAGAAACATTTGTTATTAAGAAGGAAATTTTCTGTATCCCAGCGTTTATATTTATCGCTTGATACGGTAAGCAGGATTCTGACAGATGTTACCTTGCTGATTCTTTTGGTTATATCACCTTATCGGTTTTGGGTTCTGGGCATTTGGGCATTCCGTTTTTTTGTGGAATTCCTGTTAATGATAGCCGCCTCGAAACATTTGGGTGATAAAGGATTAGTTTTACGAAGCTTTTTGTATAGAACCTGCCTGCCGCTGATTAATGGTTGGATGAGCTGGAGACAGCGCATCGCGGCGGAGAGGAAGAAATGGAAATAAACCCCAATTTATCTGATAATGCGCGAAGGGACCTTGAGCTGGTAAGGCTGGCAAGGGAAGGGGACGAGCATGCTTTTGCGCGGCTGATGAACCGCTATAAAGATGCTATTTATTTCATGTTGCTAAAGATGGTTAATAACCGGGCCGATGCCGAGGATTTAACCATTGAAGCTTTCGGAAAGGCTTTTACCAACCTTCATCAATATTCACCCAAATTTGCTTTTAGTACCTGGTTATTCCGGATTGCCTCGAATAACGGTATTGATTTTCTGCGCAAGCGAAGGGCCAATACGGTTCCGTTAGATAATCCGGATACCGACCGCAAAGATTCGGAATACAATCCCAATTTCAAATCAGAAACGCTTTCGCCCGAAGAAAAATATATTCGCCAGCAGCGGGCCAACATTCTTCGCCGGATGGTGAGCCGGTTGAAACCCCGCTACCGCATGCTGGTTGAACTTCGATATTTCAAGGAGTATTCGTACGATGAAATAGCAAAAGAGTTAAATTTGCCCCTTGGAACTGTAAAAGTGCAGCTGTTTCGTGCCCGCGAAATGCTGTTTAATCTGTTAAGTAAAACAGAAATGGGTTCCGACAAAAAGGGCAAATGAGTATGGTAATGGATATGATTCAACAATATTTTCCCGATCTCACACAAGAGCAATACGACCGTTTTGCCCGTCTTGAACCGCTTTACCGCGAATGGAATGAAAAGATCAATGTGATTTCGCGAAAAGATATTGATGAACTGTTCGTTCATCATGTACTGCATTCGCTGGCCATTGCGAAAGTGATTCGGTTTGTACCGGGAACGCGTATCATGGATGTGGGAACAGGTGGTGGTTTCCCCGGAATTCCATTAGCTATTCTATTCCCGGAAACGGAATTTCTGTTGGTTGATTCCATTGGGAAGAAAATAAAAGTGGTAAATGAAGTGGCTGGTGCGTTGGGATTGACGAATGTAAAAGGTGTTCATACGCGGGTGCAACAGGTGAGGGAGCCTTTCGATTTTGTTGTTAGCCGTGCTGTGACTGCGTTCCCAAAGTTTGTGGCGATGGTTCGGAAAAACGTTGCCAAAGAGCAAAAAAACGCACGTCCCAACGGAATCATTTATCTCAAGGGCGGTGACTTTGCCGATGAAATTAAACCATTCCGCCGGGACGTGGAAATTTATCCGATTGCTGATTTTTTCAGCGAACCTTTCTTCGAAACCAAAAAAGTGGTTTGTCTTTCGCTGTAATTTCTCTGGTTAATAAATATAACTCCGGTTGTTTCTTAATACATTGGTGATTGCCAGTTTCAGCTTGTCTGTCCCCTCATAAACCATGTCCAAATCTGATGGGAATGGCACGGCTTTTACCTGGCACTTCTTTTTCGATTCTTCGCTGAGTGCTCCCAGGTCTCCAATTGCACGGGCCCAGGAATGGTCAAAATCGAGATTAGCACCGATGGGGACTTTGCGCAGTAATTTTGACGGGTTATTCTGCAGATATTCAACGACACCATCCACCTGGCAACTTTTGTGCTGGTGTGTTTCGATAACGGTACATTTCAATTCTTTGTACTTTTTAATCTTGATGTCATTACCGAGTGAATCCTTCATCACGTTGCCACGGCTGTCGAGTGCGTAGTTCCAGCCATCTTCCACTTTCTTCTGCTCGGTATAATCCTTCTCATCCGATTTATCGGGAGAAATCAGAATGTGATCCAGATTTATATTAATATAATAGTCATACTGCAGTCGTCTGTCCATATCCCGGAAATCGTACTCCACCCAAGGGCTGTTTAAACCTTTGTTGTCAATGGTTAGCAAATTATCCATGAATTCGGGTGAGAATTTCAGGTGGGAATGGTTGATGGCTTGCACTAGGACACGGCTTATTCCGCGGCTGCGTGCTTCAGCAATTCTTTGATCAATGTCGGTGTAATCGCCTGTATACTGTTTCACTTTCGTGAATTCTTCATAGGCTTTCCGGATGGACTCTTTGTCACCGTTTTGCATTAGCTTGTTACCATGAGCGTAAAGGTAATCGGCAGCTTTCCGTTTCGATTGGATGAGCTTCTGATCATAATCCACAAGCTGGTAATCGTAGACTTTTCCGTTGTAACGGAAAGGAGTAACGGTATTAACCAGTGCCTGACGATTTTTCAACCGGCGGTAAATATTAACTGCCTCATCGTAATTTCGTGGGCTACCTTCCTGCTCCAAAAATTTAACCCGTTCCAGATCCTGCTGATTGGCCAGCTTATAGGCACGGTCAATGGTAACCATTAGCTCACCTTTTCGGGGAGATTTGAGCAATTTACGGACAGCTTTTTGAATGGCTGCATCGTAATTCTGATTGACCAGATATTTCTTCGGCGATGCACAAGAGGTTACCAGCAAGACGAAGAATAGTAAATAATGCAATTTTTTCATTGGATGTTTTTTTCTCATCGTTTCCAGGAAGTCCCGTTGCAAAAGGGAGTATCAAAAACAAATTGTCAGTTTTTTGTGTAAAAATCGCTTCTATATAACATATGGTATGCCATATTTTAACGGATGCAAAGATAAAATATTTTGCAGGTAGCAAATGAAACATATCGGACTTGAAATTCGTTTTCTAGATTGATATCTTTGCGCAGTCTGCGAGTCAGGAGTTAATGCCTGAGAAAAAGCGATAAAAAACTGAATTCGTTTGGCACAAAGAAAAAAAGGGTTAATTTTGCAGTCCGAATTGGCAAGGAAGTACAAAAGGATATTAAACAGTAAAAATATTTTGCAGAGATGAAAAGAACATTTCAGCCGCATAACAGGAAAAGGAAAAACAAACATGGTTTCCGTGAAAGAATGTCGACTGTAAACGGTCGCAAAGTTCTTAAAGCTCGTCGCGCGAAAGGTCGTAAAAAACTTTCTGTTTCAGACGAGCCGCGTCACAAGAGATAATGAACATTATTTTCGAGTACGATATACGGAAGGTAAGGAGTTAATACTCTTTACCTTTTGTTGTTTATGGCCGATGTAGCCTTCTTTTTTATCGGACTCCAAGGTATTTTTTTGTACTTTAGTCGCTGATTCCGGGAAGTCCGGAAGTATAATTCAGAAAAACTGGGAATATGCAAAACAGTGATATTTTCTCTCTGCTGAAAGCCACAGGAACGGACAGCAGATTACTGGATATAGCTGAAAAAGCACTCAAAGGAGAGCGAATTTCCTTCGACGAGGGAGTAACACTTTATCGTGAAGGGGAAATTCCCTTTTTGTCGATGTTGTCGAATGCCGTGCGTCAGCGTATCAATGACGAGTATGTTTATTTCAACCGCAACTTTCATATTGAACCTACGAATATTTGTGAAAGCCACTGCTCATTTTGTTCCTATCGGCGCGATGCCGGTGAAGAAGGAAGCTGGGAGCACAGCTTGAACGATATTCGCCGCAAGGCTGAAAGTTATGTTGGTAAAGATCTGACGGAAGTACACATCGTTGGAGCGGTTCATCCCGATCGTGACCTTTTCTATTATGCCGATTTGGTGAAAACGGTTAAGTCGGTGTTGCCGGATATTCATATCAAAGGATTTACGGCCGTTGAGGTTGATGCCATGATAAAGAAGTCGGGGCTGTCGCTGGAAGAGGGATTACAAACACTGAAAAAGGCTGGATTGGATTCGATGCCTGGTGGTGGTGCCGAAATTTTCGATGAAAAGACGCGTGCCCGTATTTGTCCTGATAAGACCGATACCGCCGGCTGGTTGAAAATTCACGAAACTGCGCACCGTCTGGGAATTCCAAGTAACGCGACCATGCTTTACGGATTGATTGAAACCTACGAACACCGTATCGATCACATGAACCGTTTGCGCGATTTGCAGGACCAGACCAATGGTTTCAATACCTTCATCCCGCTGAAATTCCGTCATTCGAACAATGCATTTTCGCATATTGCTGAATCGACAACAATGGAGGATCTTAAAAACTATGCAGTAGCGCGGATTTTCCTCGACAATATTCCACACCTGAAAGCATACTGGCCGATGATTGGTAAGTCGGTAGCGCAGTTGTCGCTGGCCTTTGGTGTAGACGATCTGGATGGAACGATTGATGATTCAACGAAGATTTACTCGATGGCAGGTGCCGAAGAGCAAAATCCATCCGCATCGACTGATGAGCTGGTTAAGATGATTAAGACAGCTGGTAAAGTGCCGGTTGAACGGGATACGCTCTATAACATTGTTCGCCGATTTGATTAATTGAGCTGAAGAATATTCAGTTACAAAATACAAAACCGGAAGAGTGAAATTTTTCATCCCTTGGTGAAGATTTACTCCTTCGGTTTTTTTATGGGCAATCGATATGATTAATTTTTACTTTTGGAGTTTAGGATTAATTTTGTTGCAAGGTCATATTCACCCTAGATAAGAAGATATGTCATTCCGAAAATTTCTGAAAAGCAAGGTTTTTTGGCTGAATGTAATTCTGGCCGTTGTGCTGACGCTTATTCTGTTGTGGTTAACCATGTATGCACTATCGAAATACACGCATCATGGCGAAGCCTTCCCGACGCCGAATCTTACGGGACTAGAGCAGACCGACTGGAAAAAAATAGCCAGCGACAAACAGATTGATGTGGTTATTCGTGATTCCGTTTATAATACCGATTATACACCCGGTTCTATTATTGAACAAATGCCGCGAACGGGGCACTACATCAAGGCTGGGCGAACCATTTATGTGACGGTTGCTGCGGTTAAACCGGAAATGGTTCAGCTGCCGAAACTGACAGATGTTTCATTGCGTCAGGCAAGAGTTTTATTGGACTCGAAAGGTCTGAAACTGGGAGCCGTGACATATAGTCCGTCGGAATATAACAGTTTGGTGCTTGCACAGAAATTGCACGGAACCAGCATCGATCCCGGAATTTTGGTACCTCGGGGAACATCAATTGATTTGGTGGTAGGTAAAACGATGGAGAACCAGCGGACGATAGTGCCCGATTTGACTGGTTATACTTATGATGCGGGAAGAAAAATTCTTCAGGATGTGTCGCTGACAGTAGGCGCTGTTATTTACAGCAAAGAGGTTAAAACCGAAGAGGATTCAACCAATGCTGTTATTTGGCAGCAGTCGCCGCAATTTAACCGTCACGAAGGTGTGGAAATTGGTCATTCAGTCGATTTATGGCTGAAGTTGCCGGTTGACAGCCTTTCCGGAAACGATAATTAATAAGGAGCTTTTTGATGACAGATAAGAATTTGCCGGTCGATGATCAGGAGGAATTGGATGATGAAAGCGGAATGTTCGAGCATTACCGGCTTACGGTTGATCCCGGTCAAAAACCTTTGCGCATTGACAAGTTTCTTGTAAACCGGATTGACACCGCGTCGCGCAGCCGCATTCAGTCGGCCGCCGAAGCCGGAAGTATTTTGGTCAACAATGTTTCGGTAAAGGCCAACTACAAGGTGAAGCCCGATGACGAGATTTCCATTGTCATGGATTATCCGCGGCGGGAGCTCAAGATTATTCCTGAAGATATTCCGCTGAACATTGTTTACGAAGACGATGATTTGCTGGTGATTAATAAACCAGCTGGATTAGTGGTTCATCCCGGGCACGGTAATTATTCCGGGACACTGGTAAACGCGCTCGCGTACCGTTACAAGGATTTACCGCTTTATGGCGGTGATGATCCGCGTCCGGGGCTGGTACACCGCATCGATAAAAACACAACAGGACTGTTAGTGGTAGCCAAAACAGACATGGCCAAGAATCATCTGGCAGCTCAATTTTTCAACAAGACGACCAAACGAAAATACAACGCCATCGTTTGGGGAAACTTGAAGGAGGACGAAGGAACCATTGAAGGTAACATTGGGCGGAGTTTGAAAAACAGACAGGTTTTCACGGTTTTCCCAGAAGGAGATTACGGAAAACCGGCAGTGACGCACTATAAAGTGATTGAAAAGCTTGGATATGTCAACATGGTGGAATGTGTCCTGGAAACCGGGCGAACGCATCAAATTCGGGTGCATATGCGTCACATTGGACATCCGTTGTTCAACGATGATAACTATGGCGGCGATAAAATTCTGAAAGGAACGACCTTTACTAAATACAAGCAGTTTGTGGAGAACTGCTTTAAAATTCTTCCGCGGCAAGCGTTACATGCCAAATTACTTGGATTTGTGCATCCCCGCACAGGCGAAGAGATGATTTTCGACTCGGAATTACCGGAAGACATGACCGAGGTAATTGAAAAATGGCGTACCTATATTTCAAACAGAAACCAGTTTTAATTTGATCCTGAATGACAACTAGAAACATTGCAGTGGTGGTTGGCGGCGATTCGTCGGAATATGTGGTATCGATGAATAGCGGCGCGAATGTGATAAGCTCAATCGATCGGGAGCATTTTACGCCGTGGATGGTGAAAATGAGGAATGGCGTATGGGAAGTGATCGATGGAGAGAATAAAATTGCGGATGTCGATAAATCGGATTTCTCTTTTACGGTCGACGGGAAGCGTATTCGTTTCGAATACGCCTATATCATCATTCACGGCTCACCCGGCGAAAATGGGATACTGCAAGGTTATTTTGATTTAATCGGAATTCCTTATTCATCGAGCAATACGGAGTCCTCTGCGTTGACATTTAACAAATTTTACTGCAATAATTTTCTGCGGCCGCTGGGAATTGAAATGGCTCGTTCGTTCCACCTGGTGAAAGGAGATGAATATGACATTGATGGGATTTTGGCAGAATTGGGATTGCCACTGTTTGTGAAGCCCAATGCCGGAGGTTCGAGCTTTGGTATCACGAAAGTGAAAGCTGCCGGCGAGCTAAAACCTGCCATCGATAAGGCATTCGAAGAGGACGATGAAGTACTGGTAGATGAATTTATTTCGGGAACCGAGTTCACCTGCGGCTTGGTGAAAATTGGCGGCAAAAAACTGGTTTTTCCGGCAACGGAGGTGATTCCTAAGAACGAATTCTTCAATTACGAATCGAAATATGTGGCGGGCATGGCCGAAGAGATTACGCCTGCACGTATATCCGAAGAGGCGATGTTGGAAATTCAGGCTCTATCGTCACGGATTTATGACTTGTGTGATTGCAACGGTATTGTTCGTATCGATTTCATCCGGCACGATGGTCGGTTCTATTTCCTTGAGGTGAATACCATTCCCGGTATGACCGGAACAAGCTTTATTCCGCAACAAGTAGAGGCGATGGGGCTCGACTTGAAAGAGTTATTAACAGAAATCATTGAAGAGGGAATTGGCAAGGCTAAAGCGTAGTTATCAACCGGTATTGTTTATATCCTGTTGATAAGTATGTGTACAGGATGTTCAATCTGTTGGTGATTTCCTGTCGGTAAATTAGTAACGTGCTGATTGAGCAGTGTTGCGGTCTGCATGGTGGATAAAATAAACTACATGGCATGGCCGGAATCGTTATTTTTGGATCTTTGCAGACCCGACAATGCATTAATTTTTAAGTTAAATGGCTGGCGAAAATTATAATAACCGCAATAAAAACAGAGGTAAGTTTACACTGGATCAAATCAATGCGCAGTACGGAAAAATTCCACCTCAGGCATTAGAGGTTGAAGAGGCTGTGCTGGGGGCACTGATGCTCGAGCGGGATGCCTACATCGCTGTGGCGGATATTCTGAAACCCGATAGTTTCTACAAGGAGGAGCATCAGAAGATTTTTAAGGCCATTCAGGAATTAAGTGCCAACGAAAAACCGGTCGACTTGCTGATGGTGACGCAAGAGTTGAAGAACCGGGAAGAGTTGGAAGAAGTTGGCGGGCCTTTGTATATTACCCAGTTGACCAGTAAAGTCGCTTCAGCAGCGCATATCGAATTCCACGCACGCATCATAGCGCAAAAGCATATTCAGCGCGAACTTATTCGTATTTCTACAGAGATCCAGACCAAATCCTACGACGATACGATGGAGCTGGAGGATTTGATTGATTATGCTGAAGGGGCTCTGTTTAAAGTGACCGAAGGCAGTATCACGAAAGAATCGCAGCCTATTAAACCTATTTTGCGGGAAGCCATCGAGCAGATTGAGGAGAACTCGAAGAAGGAAGAAGGAATGAGTGGTGTTCCTTCCGGCTTTACGCGTCTCGATAGGATGACTTCTGGCTGGCAAAAAACGGACTTGATGATTATTGCTGCCCGTCCTGCAATGGGAAAAACGGCCTTTGTTTTATCGATGGCCCGTAATATGGCCGTCGATCATCATGTTCCGGTAGCTGTATTTTCGCTGGAGATGTCCTCCATTCAGTTGGTTAACCGTTTGATTGCAGCTGAAACGGAACTTGGTTCGGAAAAATTGAAAACCGGCCGTTTGGAAAACTGGGAATGGGAGCAATTGAACCGCAAGATTAAGAATTTAGAAGAAGCCTCTCTTTTCATTGACGATACACCGGCACTTTCCATTTTCGAATTCCGCGCCAAAGCCCGGCGTTTAAAAATGCAACACAACATCGGCATTATCATTGTCGATTATTTGCAGTTGATGACGGCCGGTTCGGATGGGAGAGGAAGTCGTGAACAGGAGGTGAGTACGATTTCGCGTAACCTGAAAGCTATCGCCAAAGAGGTGGATGTGCCGATTATCGCATTGTCGCAGCTGAACCGTTCGGTTGAATCGCGCGACGGAAAACGTCCGCAGCTTTCTGACCTTCGTGAATCCGGAGCGATTGAGCAGGATGCGGACATGGTTATGTTTATTCACCGTCCGGAATACTATGGCATTACGGAAGATGAAAGCGGAAATTCGCTCATCGGTATGGCCGAAATCATCATTGCCAAGCATCGTAACGGTGCCGTAGGAGACGTTCATTTGGCATTTAAGAGCCATTTAGCGCGCTTTAGCGATCCGGATGAAGAAAGTCTGGGAACCATGCCCGAAGATTTAGGAAATGGCCAGGTTGGCGCCCGTTTCAGTTCAAAGATGAATGAGGACACGGAGTCGTCATTTGAGCACAGTTTAGGCACTCGCGGATTCCCCTCAGCCGGAGGCGGATTGGATGATGACACACCTTTCTGAGAAAGGCCTCTCAAAACAGGTATTATGAAACGAATTTCCTCTTTGCTTTTTTTGCTGATTATTTTTGCGGCGAAAGTTCAGGCTGCTTTTTTGTTAATCCCGATGGATGATCAGCAAAAGAATCACCTCAAAGCCTATGGCATTGTTTACTGGGCACTTCAAAAGGATATAGAAGTTAAGTGGTTGTTGAATTACCGGGGAGGTAGTTTTTTACTGCAATCCGATGAGAATGTTCATGATGAGTGCCTTATTCGCGGCGTAAGTGTTGAGACGATTCCGGATGCAAAGGCATCATCCATTCTGCAGTATATTGCCCGCGAAGATGTAAATATGGATGCTGTGGCCATGCAAAAGGCGCCGAAAATAGCCGTTTACTCTCCACCGAACAAGCAACCCTGGGATGATGCTGTCACCCTGGTGCTAACGTATGCCGAAATTCCGTATGATGTTATTTACGATCAGGGGATACTCGACGGGAAGTTGAAGAATTACGACTGGCTCCATTTGCACCACGAAGATTTTACCGGGCAATTCGGAAAATTCTTCCGGAATTACCAACACATGCCCTGGTACCAGGAAGAAGTTCGGATAAACCGCCAATTAGCGCAAAAAAACGGATTTCAAAAAGTCTCACAGCTAAAGCTTAAGGTGGCTGAGATTATTAAAAATTTCGTCAAAAACGGGGGGTTCCTGTTTGCCATGTGCGCCGCAACCGATACGTATGATATAGCCTTAGCGGCCGATCATACTGATATTTGCGGACCGATGTATGATGGAGACCCGGAAGACCCGGATATGGATAGCAAGCTGGATTTTGCCAATACACTGGCTTTTCAGAATTTTCACATTGTCAAGGATCCTTACGCTTATGAATTCTCGGACATTGATGTGACGGAAACGCGAAAAGTGAAACCGGAAGAGGATTATTTTACCTTATTTGATTTTTCTGCCAAATGGGATCCGGTTCCTACCATGCTTACGCAGGATCATGTTCGGATTATTAAAGGTTTTATGGGGCAGACGACGGCGTTTGACGAAGATAAGCTGAAAGCGAACGTACTGATTATGGGGGAGAATAAATCGGCTCACGAGGCCCGTTATATTCATGGTGATTTTGGGAAAGGCTTTTTCTCGTTTTATGGTGGTCACGATCCGGAAGATTACCGGCATTTAGTTGGCGATCCCCCTACTGATTTGAGTCTTCATCCCAACTCGCCCGGCTATCGGCTAATCTTAAATAATGTTTTATTTCCTGCCGCACGTAAAAAGAAACATAAAACATAGTTCCTATTCATTCTCCATTCCCTTCCCGGAATGATAATTGCCTTACAAACAGCATGACGTTATAAAAAAAGAGCAGGAAATCCGGGGACTTCCTGCTCAACCTAAACCAGGGAATAAATTGGGAATAGCTGGAATAGTAAAATCGTTTGCTATTCAACCTGTCAATTGAAGGCCTGGGTTTAGATTAAAATCCCCCTTGCGGGGAATTGTATTTTAATGTAAGAACAGGAGCCCGGAGAGAGAGTGTGTGTGATTGTTGTATCTCTAATTTAATCTATGAGTATAGGTAGTATTAAAACGGGCTCCTGTATTTTCTAGCGTATTTTAGTATTTGTACTCAATTTCAATTGATGAATCTTCTAAAATACCTTGCGGTTTGTTTACAGCCGTAACTTTCAATACGCCGTACATGTAGTCTCCGGTCCCGCGTTTTGTACGGAAGATATATACATCACCGGCAGCTACATCGGGAGCAGATGTGGTTGATCCTGAGAAATCAGTCGCTTCGATGGCTGCCATATCAGCGTTAGTGTAGTCATCAGCGGAGCCTTTAACCAGTTGAGCATTGTTGAGGGCATTGAAACCAACGTGAACAGGGCCACCACCTACAACAGGGTAAGCAGCAGTAAATTGTACATCAGCACTATCACCAGCTGCAGTCGTATTTACATACCTGGTTTTCATCAAGTCGTATGCCTGGTTGCTGGTAGTGTCCAGTGTGAATGTCTCAACGTTGCTGAAACTGTAAGGAGCAATCGGAACTTTAGCAACAGAAGTAGCTGATTTTGTCCCGGCTGTGCCAGTTACCTTCACGAAAATCGTGTCACCAACATTATAGTCGGTACCTTTTACCTCGATTGAATCGGTTGTGTTAAAAGGTCCGGTCAGAGCAGCATAAGTACCAGCAGACCCAACTTTTGTTTCTACTGTAACCCCGTCAACTGTTTCTGTTACCGGTTCAACACTGAAAAGCACATGAAAAACAGTGTCGGTACGGTGAGTAATATCGGGAGCCTCAATCGAAATCGGATCGGCAACAGTAATCGTTTTATAACGTGTGATGGTTTTTCCATCGTATGAACCAACGAACTGTAGACTGGCAGAATAGTCGATTTTAGATATACCCAAATCAGCATTCGTTAGCGTCATTGAGCCACTACCGTCGGTCAAATCAATTGTTCCAAGATCCTTTTGAGAGTCAGAAAGAACATTACCATCTTCATCCGAATTGTTCAATAGAGTAACACTCAGAGAAGAGAGATTTTTCTGCTGATTGTCGATAGTAACGGTCGCAGAGTTGTCAAGGCTTGTTAAGCCATCGCTTGAAATAAGGAATTCTGTGCCGAGATTATAAAAATCTACTTTGTTAGCTTCATCTTTCTGACACGCCGTCATAAAAAGAGAAAAAGCTATTCCCACAGATAAGATTATATATTTTTTCATTTGATTCAAGATTAATATTGTTAGTATTTATCCCAGAAGATTTTGGTCGTCAATTGGTCACCACCAATAGCTGAAGCAGCTGCTTTGTAGTTGTCAGCATTCAGTGTTTGTTCGTTAACCGGATAGGTGAATCGTACCGGTATTTGGTCGTAGCTGTCGATGGTCGGAGCCAGTTCAAATATTGGGTAATCTAAACGACGCCAAGTTGTATATCCGACCAAACCTCTGGTATAGGATGCTAACCAGGATTGCGTACCGATTACTTCTTTCCAGTTTCCCGTATTGGCTACAGCTGAGGTATAATTAACCGATGGATTTGCCAAATAAGCATTGGCTTCAGCATCTGTACCTCCCCACCACAAGATGGAAGACTTAATTCCCTCGTTGTAGTATGCTTCTGCCGATTCACCAACGTTCCATCCACGTGCAGCTGCTTCTGCAAGATAGAACTGAAGTTCGGAATATGTTAATAGTATTCCGGGAAATGTCGGGTCATTAAGTCGCTCACCAACGTGCGAATAGTTATCATAAGGGTCATTTTCTCCATAAGGTCCGCCAACGTATGAGCCGTCTAGCTTTGTAAAATATGAAGAACGACGGGGGTCATTCAATCCATTCATGATATTAACAATGGTATTAGCCGGCACGAAGTCATGACGTCCACTCAATACGAGGTCCTCATAGAGGGTGTTGGTATTCGGAGTGTTGGTCAGATAAGGCATCAGACAGTCGTCATCAGATGACGTAAATGCGTTTTCATATGCACTTTCAACTGTCGACTGAGCCAACGTAGGATCAGCGTCAGCTAAGGTAATACCCAGTTTAACCTTCAGTGTGTAAGCAAATTTTATCCAGGAAGCAACATCTCCGTTGTAGTACAAGTCAGCAGAACCAAAGCTTCCTTCTGAATCGTCAAGACCTGCGATGTCAGCATCAACACGGTCGATGAGATTCTGATAAATAGTCTTGGCATCATCATACTTTGGATGGATGTTGTCGATATTGAGGGCTTCAGAATAAGGTACGTCACCGAAAATATCAACCAAACGCTGATAAGAATATGCCTGCAACAGATCAATGATGTAAAGCTTGTTTTGTTGAACAACTTTATCTGCATCAGTTGCAGGAGTTTGTGCGGTGATTAACTCTTTGGAACGCTTGAGGTCACTCAATACACCATCGTTCGTTACAGCACCAGTATAATAATAATAGAAAGTCCAGTCTGCAATGGTACGGTTAACGATATCGTAGTTCGCCTCGTCAGTATATGTTGTTTCAGTCCAATACTGCGCGAATAGCTTCCATACGTTGTTGTTGACATTCGTACTGGAAATCTGATCGGAGAGGGTTTTCTCCGCATTGGAGAATAGTGGTTCTCCCGGTACTTCCGACGGATTCTTCGTGTCGGTGTTATATTCTTCAAATTTATTGGTACATGACGCGAGAAGTGCAATCACTACCAATAATAACCAATATCTGTTTTTCATAGTTGCGTCGATGTTTAGAATTGAACTTTTACACTAAAACCAATATTCCGGGTGGTTGGCATTACACCACTCTGCCATCCCTGAATATTTCCGGCCCCCTGGCTGGCTTCCGGATCAGCATGCGGAAGGTTCTTATGGATGATCCAAAGGTTCGAACCTACAACACTCAAAGAAGCACCTGCGATGAAGGTGTTGTTGAGTAAAGTTTTCGGAACGTTGTAGGTCAATGAAGCTGAACGCAGTTTTATGTACGAAGCGTCATATACAAATCTGGCGTTAGGGCTATCAGTGTATCCGAATGCGTGATAGTTATTTCCAGCAATACGAACGTCGTTTGGAGTACCATCTTCTTTAACACCCGGCAAAATGTAACCTCCTCCTTGGGAAATTGAATTACGTACGGGGTTTCCCAAGTCGTTAGTGAAATCGGTTTCAGCATATAAACCGGTAGCCATACCGTACCATTGGTCGAGAGAGAATATGTCACCACCTTGTTGCATATCAACCAGGAAGCTTAGTGCAAAATTGCTGTATGTAAAGGTGTTGCTAACACCACCTGTCCAGTCGGGATTCACATTCCCGATGATTTTGTCAGATGTGCCAGTTTTCTCGTAGTATCCCTTTGAGTTAATTACCCGCTGGCCATCTTGATAGACGAAATCAGTACCCTGAATAGTTCCGTAAGGTTCACCAACACGGGCGTTAATGGTAACACCACCTTGCAACGCGGCAATCTGCAAGTTCTCAACACCTGCTGCCAAAGAAACTACTTTGTTGTCGTTCTTCGACCAGTTCACATTGATATCCCAACGGAATTTGTTGGTAACAACTGGAGACGCATTAAGCTGAAGTTCAACACCTTTGTTTTGTACTTCACCGGCGTTTACATATTTTCTTGAATAGCCGGTAGCAAGAGAAATAGCAACCGGCATAATCTGGTCAACCGATCGGTTATCGTAGTATGCAACGTCAAATCCAAGACGGTTATTCCAGAAGTTCATCTCCAAACCTGCTTCAAGACTTTTGGTTGTCTCATTTTTTAGGTTCTCGTTGTTTTTGGTGTTGGGAACAGTAACCATCGGATTACCATTGAACGGAGAGTTCTGTACATAGGTGTCTTTTACACTAGCCCATGGAGCACTATTACCTACTTCCGCATAATTCAGTCGAAGTTTTCCCAATGATAACCAATCGTTCTGTACAAGGTTTGAGAAAAGGAAACTACCTGAAATAGAAGGATAGTAGTAAGTGTTGTTATTAAGAGGCAATGTAGAAGACTGGTCACGACGGATGGCGGCGTCGAGAAACAGCAAGTTGTTATAGCCTAACGAAGCTTGTGCAAAAAAGCCATTCACCGCAACGATACTGTACAGTTCATCCGGTGGCAGCATCGGAGAAGCACTGTTACTCAATGCATATACATCCGGTACACTCAAACCACCGTTGGTCGAAGCATAAGTCTGGTCGATTTTTGTTTTACGGATGTTCATACCAATTAAACCAGTCAGGTTCAATTTGTCCGTGAGGTCTTTATTGAAGTTGGCCATCAGGTCAATATTCGTTTCCATGAACGAGCGGTTCAGTCTCGAATATCCTGAAGTCACATCTGGGCGGTTTACACCAAATTCCCCGGCTACGGAACCTGCGGCTTTTCTTTCTTCCTGCAGTTCATCATACGTATCTACAGAAACGCGTCCAGAAAGGGTCATCCAGTCGGTGGCGGTCCAGTCTAATTTGGTGTAACCAATCAAACGGTTACGTTTGTCCGTTTCGTAGTTCTTAAATCTTACCCAATAAGGGTTATCCCAATATTCGGGGGTGCCGCTGCTAGGAGAGTGACGGTTCCAGGTAATATTCTGACCTGTTTCTTTAAATAGTCTCTCCTGTTCTTTTATGTCAACGTTCACTTCGAACCACTGGCGGAAAGAAGAAAGGATGTTATCACTATAACCGGTAGAGTTACGACCTTTGCCCTGCGTGTTGATGTAGTTGGCCATGGTGGTAATTTTCAGGTTATCGAGGATATTGTACGTTGCATTGAAGTTGAAGTTATTTTTCTTCAATTCGCTGTTCGGCATAATGCCTGTCTGATCGAAATTCGTGTATCCTAAGCGGAAGGTTGATTTGTCTCCACCGCCGCTAATATCAACACTGTTTGATTTGGTGAGTGCCGTGTTAAAGAAAGTATCCGGACCATTTTTTGCGGCAATCCATGGAGTAGCTTTTCCGTAGTTTGGAGACTGTGGAACGAAAGCATCGTATTGATAAACCATTAAACTAGGGTCAAATTTTTCACCCATTGAGGCATCTTCCGTCGTTGGAACAACTAAGTCCGGAGTCCCGTCACCGTTAATATCTTCTTCGAATAAGCCTGGGTAGTTGCCGTCGCTATAGTAAGGACCATAACCACCACCGTAATTGTGCTGATACTTAGGGAAAGTGCTCTTGTCAATTGTACCAACAGTAATGTTAGAGCTAACCGATACACCTACACCTTTCTTGTTTTTCTTACCCGATTTAGTGGTAATCATGATAACACCGTTGGCGGCGCGAGAACCATAAAGGGCAGTTGCAGCAGCACCTTTCAGGACACTAATCGATGCAATATCATCGGGGTTGATATCCGATGCTGCGTTACCGTAGTCGTATCCACTACGACCACGTGTCTGTCCCGTGTTGTTGGTTGTGGAGTTGTTAATCGGAATACCGTCTACTACGAACAGGGCCTGGTTGCTACCAGTCAAGGAAGCATTACCACGAATAACTACGTTGGTAGAACCACCCATGTTACCATTGGCTTTAATTTGTACACCGGCCGCACGACCCGAAAGAAGGTTCGCAAAGTTGTCGGTCTTCACTTTATTCAAATCATCACCGCTAACCTGCTGTACAGCATATCCCAGCGATTTTTTCTCACGCGAGACGCCAAGTGCTGTAACAACAACCTCATCAACAGCAATATTTTCCGATTCCAATTTAATGGTATAAGTACTTTGAGAGGTAAGGGGAACATCCTGAGCTTTCATTCCCACAAAAGTAACAGTTAAGGCAGCGGCATTTTCCGGTACCTTTAATGTGAATTTACCATCCATATCGGTAATTGTACCCAACGTGGTACCCTTAACAACTACAGATGCTCCAGGTATTGTACTTCCGTCTTCGCTGGAAGTCACAAGACCTGAAATTTCCCTGGTTTGTGCAAAAGCGACCTGCAATCCAAGAAACCCAAGGAGAGCAAGTAACAGCGAAAATTTTTTCATAAAAATAGTTTTAACGTTTAACAGTAAGCATTAATTCCCAATTTTCAGGTGGTTATAGAAATTACAAGCATTCGGATAAAAAAAACACACACGCCAGATTTGCTAATCTGGCCTAACATGGCTTCAGAACCATGACTCCCCCTTCATCCGGTTCAACGACCGGGCATCAACTCAACTTTGATTTTTTGTTCTGGCCGACTCCGCCAAGTCGGTTATTTAATAACACTGATTGGTATTAATTCATAACTAATATTAATGTAATGGTTAAAAAGTGTTATCGGATGCAAATATATTCAAATGAAATTTATATGCAACTTCTTAGATGTTTGTGAGAGATTCACGAGTGGGGTATTGAGACTAATTTTCAACTATGATTGAAGTCATTTTTCGGGCTTTTCAGTTTGAAAATGTCAGAAAGTGAGGATTTTTCATGTTTTACAAAATCATTTTAAAACATAAACGACTATATTAATTTAGACAGAATATAAATAACGGCCATTCGCAATGGTAATTGACAGTTAACATATGACCCCATTTTTAGTGGGGTGCATTTGATGAAAAATATATAAAATTGATGCGTTGATGACATTATGATGGGGTAGTATGGGTTTTTGTTCGATTTTTGTCGGGTGATGTATGAAAGGTGTGTCTTTGGCTTGAAAATTTATGGATTAAATGAAGAATTCGGTTCGTTCTTACAGAATCGAATGTTAGAAGGTATTTCTGATTGATGAATATGATATTTGTGGGCATTAATTGGAAAAGATGAAATAAAAAACAGGAGCCCGGAGAGATTGTGTGTGTGATTGTTGTATTCGAATTTAATCTATGAGTAACTAGCGGATTGGGCTCCTGTCATATGTTGTATTTCATATAAGAATTTTAAAATCAGATATTAATGGGTGTATTTTCAGTTTGAAAGCAATATTGGCTCTTTTCTAAATAACGTCAGGAAGTGGATGTATTAAAAGGTGCTTTCAATTTTGCACTCACCTAAACAAATATAGTCAATTTTAACGTCGTTCATGCATTTTGGGTAATAAACTTTCGGTTATTATCCCCATAATTCTATAAATTATCGGTATTTACGGTGGATGGAGAAGGATTTGTAATTGGATTGAGGGAGGTGGTTTGTGTTTACATAAGAATGTTCACTAATTCCGATAGGTGATGAATAAAATAAGTGGAGGTTTGGCCATTCGTTAGTTGAAAGGAATCTCCCTTCTTATTTTCTATTTCGTGGGTATTCGGCTTTTCTTTTACTTGTGGTACATAATCTGTAAAATCATCCGAAAGGAAGACCTGATCGATACCAAATTCCATAGCTCCTTTTATATCTGCTTCCCATGAATCGCCAATCATCAATGACTCCTGTTTACGCGCATTGCTGGATTTCAGGGCATGTTCAAATATCTCGCGACTGGGTTTGGGAGTGCCGATAACTTCCGATATAAATACCTTATGAAAAAAGTTTTCCAGTTGGCTGTTGACCAGTTTTTTATGTTGGACTTCCCGAAAGCCGTTTGTGATAATATGAAGTTTGTATTTCTTGTGCAAAGCCTCCAGAACCTCCCGGGCACCTTCAATTAGTTGGGTCTTTAGTGGCATCTGAGATAAGTATGCCTCGTTGATTTTTTCCCCTTTTCCTGGTTGAGGTAGGCCGTATTCCTGCAAAGAGTCCTCAAATCGTTTAACAATCAGTTTTGCCTTCGTTATATCACGATTGCGGTACAATTCCCATAAATGATGATTGATGCGGTAATAGATTTTGAAATAGTCATCAAAACTGGTCAGCTTTTCGTATAAGCCTAATTGTTGGAACGCGCTTTCAAGCGCATCATACGAGTTCGTTTCAAAATCCCAAAGGGTATTATCTAGATCGAAAAACAGGTGCCGGTAATGTTTCATCTAAACAGATTTGATCAGTGAGGATACTCAAGGCATCTCATCTCCTTCGTGCTTCTTTTTGTCTTTATTTTTGAGGGCATGTTGCAAACCTTCCAGCACGACAACGATTTCACCCTTCACTCCTTTTTCGGTGAAGTGCTTTAAAACTTCGGCAATGGTACCTCGCGCATTTTCCTCGTGCATCTTGGAAAGCTCCCTGGAAACAGAAATTTGTCTTTCTTCGCCAAAATGCTCGGCGAACTGCTCCAGCATTTTCAGCAGCCGGTGTGGCGACTCATAGAATATGATGGTCCGCTCTTCCGATTCCAACTCGGTAAGTCGTTTTTGTCGTCCCTTTTTTTGTGGAAGAAACCCTTCGAAGCAGAACTTATCAGCCGGTAATCCGGAGTTGACTAGTGCCGGAACAAAAGCGGTTGCTCCGGGAAGGCATTCCACTTCGACACCAATATCCAGACAACTACGCACTAAAAGAAAGCCGGGATCTGAAATTCCCGGGGTACCGGCATCGGAAATGAGCGCAATGCTTTCGCCGCCTAAAATTCGTTCGGCAAACCGGCTGGCTGTTTTGTGTTCATTGAATTTATGGTGAGCGGTAACTCGATTTTCAATTTCGTAGTGTTTTAGCAATTTTCCCGAGGTCCGGGTGTCTTCCGCTAATATCAGATCGACTTCCTTTAAAATTCTCACAGCCCGGAATGTCATATCTTCCAGGTTCCCAATCGGGGTAGGGATGAGAAACAATTTTCCCATAATATTAATTTAAAAAGCGGCGTTTAACCAGTGATAAAAACTTTTGACTGGTTTCCGATTTATTCCATTTGTAATTTGATTTCAGAAAATGAACAGCTTCCTGGATGTTTTCTGCCCGGTCCAGCGTTTCAACCGTTTCATTGAACTTATCGTTGCTGTTTTCAAAAAGTTCCCGAACAAAAAGATAGCGGTCGTTCAGACTGATTCCTTCGCGAATACTTTTCAGTGGCCGGTTCATGTAGGCATCTTCAGTGTGGTCACCTCCAATCAGATCGTTTAGAGAGCGCTGTGCAGAAACTGATTCCCCCAGGGTTTTTTGCTTTGTCTCCTGATCAACCTCCAGTAGTTCCATGTCGGAATCATCGTCAATATCGTCCGTTTTCTTGTCTGATTCTTCTTTTATTTCCGGTTTGTTCACTTCCGGCTTCGTTTCGTTGCTGATATCTTCTTCCTTAGCGAACTGCGGAATAACATCTTCCTTTTTTTCAGTTTCTACCTGCTTTTCTTCGGCCCTCAGGGGGCTCTCCTGGGAGGTGACTACTTGAGTCGGTACAGTATTTTCAGGAACTTTTGACTCCAGCAACTCCAGTTCTTTTACTACATTCCTTGCACGCGTAAGGACAATCTCCACTTCATCGGAAGTGAGTCCGGCATCTGTTGTTAAATCAAGTGCCAGATTGTTTAATATTTTGATGTCATCTTTGATGATCTGCAATAAGACTGAGGCCTCCATATGTCTGATGGTTTTGCGGTTCGCATTTGTGAGGTAAAAGTATAAAAAAGTCAGGTCCTGCGAGTATCTTGTTCGCTATTAATCGCTAATCACAAGTTGTCAAACCTGAAATAAGAAAAAGTGAGGTGATTGATATTGTTGTCCACTGAATCTGCCGGTTCGGCTACCGTGTTATGATGATTGAAAACATATTTCGTTCAATTGTGGGAAAAGAATCTCTGTGAAAGGAGACAATTTGGTTATTTTTACCTCATGTTTATCGAAACGAACCTAAATGCAAAAACAAAACATGGCTGCATCGAAGTAATTGCAGGCTCCATGTTTTCCGGTAAGACCGAAGAGCTGATACGCCGGTTGCGCCGTGCCGAAATTGCCCGGCAGAAAGTAGAAATATTCAAACCGGCCGTTGACATCCGCTATTCGGAAACCGAAGTGGTATCACATGACGAAAATGCCATTCGCTCGACGGCTGTTGAAAACTCTTCAAATATTCTTTTGCTATCAAGCAATGTGGATGTCGTGGGCATCGATGAGGCTCAGTTTTTCGATGAAGGGATTGTGGAGGTGTGCATGAAACTGGCCGATCAGGGTGTTCGCGTGATTGCGGCGGGCCTCGATATGGATTTCCGTGGCAAACCGTTTGGTCCTATGCCAGGCCTTATGGCTTGCGCCGAATATGTGACGAAGGTTCATGCCATTTGCATGCGTTGCGGAAATTTAGCTCATTACAGCCACCGGTTGAGTGATGCAGATAAATTGGTATTGCTTGGCGAAAAAGATGCTTATGAACCGCTTTGTCGGTCGTGCTACCGCGAAGCGACCAAATAAAGACTCATGACAGCTTATTCCTTACAGGAAGTATTGGAGATTACGAATGGGAATTTGAACGGAAATACCGGTGGGATGCACATCCGGTTTTTGTCGTTCGACAGCCGTACCGTATTAGCCGGGCCAGAGACGCTGTTTTTTGCACTTCGCGGAAATCTGCGCGATGGTCACCAGTACGTAAGGGATGCTTATTTGCGTGGCGTCAGGGCTTTTGTTGTCGAAGAAGTACCTAAGCTATCCGACTTTACTGAAGCTGTTTTTATCCGGGTTCCCGATTCATTGGAGGCCCTTCAGAAACTGGCAGCTTACCATCGAGACCGTTTTCATTATCCGGTTGTGGGAATTACCGGTAGCAACGGGAAAACCATTGTGAAAGAGTGGCTGAGTGAGTTGATGGCACCGGAATACAAAATTATTCGCAGTCCGCGCAGTTACAATTCACAGATTGGAAATCCGCTTTCGGTTTGGCTGATGGATGAGCAGTTCAATTTGGCCATATTTGAAGCCGGTATCTCGAAACCGGGCGAAATGGAAAAGCTCGAGAAACTGTTGCATCCCGAATGGGGGGTATTTACCCACCTTGGGCAGGCACACCTCGAGAATTTTAGGAATCAGCGTCATTTAGTTAAAGAAAAACTGCAGCTTTTCAATCATAGCAAACATTTTGTCTACTGTTCCGATTTTGGCGAATTGCAAAAGGCGGTTACCACGAAGAAGACAGAAGGCTGGAGCGCCGACCTTTTTCGCTGGTCGCAGGAAGATGAGGATGCGGACCTGTTTATCAACAAAGTTGAAAGGCGAAAAGATGGCTCCCAATTGCATGCGATTTTTAGCGGAGATGAAGTGGAAATTTTTCTACCGTTTACCGACGATGCCTACGTAGAAAATGGCATCCATTGCTGGGCTACGATGTTGGCTATGGGATATAAACCGGGAAGTTTTGAAGCGCGTTTTTCCCGATTAGCGCCGGTTGCCATGCGGCTGGAACTGAAGAAAGGTCAGCACGGAGCCATCGTCATCGACGATTCGTATAATTCCGATACCGGTTCACTGCTCAATGCACTTGATTTTTTGAAACAACAGGCGGGGAACAGTGGAAAACGAAGCACCGTCATTTTATCGGATATTTTACAATCGGGAATTCCCGAAGAACAGCTTTACGGACAAGTAGCGGAATATCTCGCTTTGCGGAAAGTCGATCGGTTTATTGGCATTGGTCCCAAAATCAATCGGTATCAGGATTTCTTCCCGGTAGGAGATAAAGCATTTTATAATTCCACGGAAGATTTCTTACAACATTTGAACGGAGGCAATTTCCGGGATGAGGTAATCTTGCTGAAGGGGGCGCGAACGTTCCGGTTCGATTTGATATCGGATATGTTGCAGGAGAAAGTGCATCAAACGGTATTGGAAATTAATATGTCGGCACTGGCGCATAATCTGAAAATCTATCGGCAGAAACTGAAGCCGGAAACCCGGATTATGGCCATGGTAAAAGCGTTTTCGTACGGAACCGGTTCCACGGAAGTGGCACGAGTATTACAATTTCACGGAGCAGATTACCTGGCCGTTGCCATCGCCGATGAGGGAGTTGCGCTTCGCAGAGAGGGCATCGAACTACCCATCGTGGTAATGAATCCGGAGGAGCACAGTTTCGATGCGATGATCGAAAACCGGCTGGAGCCAAATATCTACCGACTCGAATTATTGAAGAATTTTGAAACGGCACTTCACCGAAATGCGATGCGCAATTTTCCCGTTCATGTGAAACTTGATACGGGAATGAAGCGACTGGGCTTCGAATCGGAGGAGCATTTGGAGGAGTTGGTAGCTTTTGTTCAGGAGCGCGATACCATTTATATTCGATCGATTTTTTCGCATCTGGCTGTTTCGGACGAACCGGTTGAAGACTCGTTTACCGAAAAACAATTCGAGCGTTTTGATGCGCTGAGCAGGATTGTTACCGATGGCTTCGATTATAAAATCCTGAAACACATTCTGAACTCAGCCGGCATAGAGCGTTTTTCCGGAAGGCAATACGATATGGTCCGGTTGGGAATTGGCTTGTATGGTGTGAGTTCTTTTGTTCAGAATGAACTGCAAAATGTAGCGACCCTGAGGACTACGATATCACAGATTCGGACTGTTCAGGCTGGTGAGACTATCGGCTATGGCCGAAAAGGAGTTGCCAAAGAAAACATGCATATTGCTGTTTTGCCCATTGGTTATGCTGACGGTTTTAACCGGTTGCTGAGCAATGGCGTGGGAAGTGTCAGTGTGAAGGGGAAGAGGGCGCCGGTTGTTGGCAATATCTGCATGGACATGTGCATGGTTGATGTGACCGGCTTAGATGCTGAAGAAGGCGATAGGGTAATTGTGTTTGGGGAAGAAATCCCGGTAGGCGAAGTGGCCGATGAATTACATACCATTCCTTATGAAGTGCTGACTTCCGTCGGACAAAGGGTAAAACGCGTGTATTTTGCGGAATAAAAAAGTCCGGTAACTTTTTACTGATACCGGACTTGTGCCTTATTTATCAAACTGATTTTGGCTAACCCAATTTACTGATACGCTGCAATTGTTGCAGGTCCAGTATTTTAATTTTCCGTCCGTCAATTGCAATCACTTTTTCACCGGCAAAGGTCGAAAGCGTGCGAATAGCGTTGGAGGTTGTCATGTTCGAAAGATTGGCAATGTCTTCGCGCGAAAGGTAAACCTTCAGCGTCATGCCATCATTTTCAAAACCGTATTGATTACGGAGCAGTAACAACGATTCGGCCAGACGTCCGCGAATATGTTTTTGCGTAAGGCTAACCGTTCGTTGGTTCGAAAAACCCAGCTCACGGGCTAAATCTTTCATCAGCGCCAGCGAAAAATCATGATTACGCAATAATACATTATAGAGAATATCCGGCGGAATGGTGATGATAGCCGATTCTTCGATGGCTACAGCTGTTCCGTTATGCATCTCGTCTGCGAGCAACGACCGGTAACCAATCAAACCGTTTTGTTTGACCATCCGGATGATTTGCTCACGACCACCGACCCCTTCTTTGAAAATCTTAATCTTACCTTCTTTCAGGTACTGCATTCCGGCAGGTTTGTCACCCTCTTTGAAGATATATTCGTTTTTCTTGTAATAGGTTAAGGTCTGATGTTTCTCTACTTCTGCCTTCTCCTCGGGAGTCAGGAGATAAAATATGGTTTTGTTGTCTTCAAATTGACCTTCGAGGTCAAAGTTTGAACTAAACATATAATTCGGGCATTTATGTTATACAGCATCAAAGTTAAATAATTAATCCAAATATAAAATTAATTTGAAGGAATTGTAAACTCAGATTTAAGAGGTCTGAGGAAATGCTGTAAATAAAACCTTAATAATGTCAATATGGGTACCTGGCAACCAATGGCATTTTGCGTCCAAAACCGAATGCCTTAGAGGATATCCGAAGGATTGGAGGTGTCTGGAATCGTTTGTATTCGTTCATGTTAACTTTCCGTACCGCCATGTGCACAGTCTCTTCGTCAAACCCCATCCGGACGATCTCATTCGGGCTTTTTGCCAGCTCGATATAGTTGAAAAGAATTTTATCCAAAATATCATAATCAGGTAACGAGTCTGAATCTTTTTGGTCGGGACGAAGTTCGGCGGACGGTGGTTTTACGATGGTATTTTCGGGAATCACTTCCTGTTTACGGTTGATGAAACGAGCCAATGCAAATACATCCGATTTGTAGACGTCGCCCAGCACCGAAAGACCGCCGTTCATGTCGCCGTAAAGAGTACCATAGCCAACCGCTGCTTCACTTTTATTAGATGTGTTCAGCAGAATGTGTCCGAATTTATTGGACAAAGCCATCATCAGTGTTCCACGGATTCGGGCCTGAATATTTTCTTCGGTTACATCCGGATTCAGTCCTTCGAAAATCGGGGACAGTGCATGGTCAAAAGCATCGACCATTTCGTGGATATTGACAATTTCGTATTGTATTCCCAGATTCTCGGCCAGATCGCGGGCATCAGTAATGGAGTGTTCCGACGAATATTTTGATGGCATCAACAACACACGAACATTCTCGGAGCCAAGTGCCCGGGCGGCCAAAACGACGGTTACCGCTGAATCGATTCCTCCGGAAAGTCCTAAGGTGGCTTGTTTGAACCCCATTTTTCCGAAATAGTCTTTGATACCCAAAATCAGCGCATCGTGAATTTTTTCAAGGGGCTCGTATTCCCGCAGGGTATCTTTTGATTCGGTGTTTTCGGTATCGATAATCCGGAAGTCTTCTTCGAAATAGGCCAGCTCATCTACCACATCACCATTTGCGTCGATGAAAAGAGAACCACCATCGAAGATGATTTCGGTTTGTGCGCCTACCTGGTTTACATAAACAATCGGGATGTTGAAATCGTGGGCATTGTTCAGCAAGATGTCTTTGCGAAGCTTCTCCTGGTTGTATGAAAAGGGCGATGCTGAAAGGTTAATAACCAAATCGGGATTTTGTTTGGCGTATTCTTTCATCGGGGAAACTGCATACAATTTTTCCCTTCCGAAAGCGCTTAGCACCGGTTGGTTGTACCACAAATCTTCACAAATGGTAACGGCCAGTTTTTTCCCGTTTAATTCGATTAATTCGAAATTACGGTTGGGTTCAAAGTGGCGGTACTCATCAAACACATCGTACGTGGGCAGAAGCGTTTTGTGATGTACACTTTCAATCTTGCCATCCTTCAGGAAAAAAGCGCTATTGTACAGCATTTTTCCTTTCGGGCTTCGGTTAATGCTTGGTCCGCCTACCAAGGCAGCGATACCGGTACAGTGATGTGCAATCTCTTCGATGGTTTTCTGCGAATGCTCAATAAACTCTTTTCGTTCGAGTAAATCGTGCGGGTAATAACCGGTGACCGATAACTCCGAAAACACGACCAATTCGGCACCGGCCTCACGAGCCTTACCGATGTTGCGAATGATTTTTTCCTTGTTATCCTGAAAATTACCGATGTGGTAATTAAGTTGTGCCAGCGCAATCTTCATTGTTTCAGCGTATGCTTAAAGTGTCAGTTAACTAAATTAAAAAATGAATCCGAGACGAAACCGCAGACTTTTTAAATTGGTGTTATCGTTGACAGAAGGATTGGAGGTTACATCGGTGAAACCGTTGTTGTAAATAACACCGGCTGTCAGCGCATTGTTTCCGCCCAGATCGTGCTCCAGTCCAAAACCAATATTCAGTCCCATGTTGAACATTTTAATCTCATCGTTGATACTGGCGTTGTCCAGTGTTCCGTCGCTGCTGGTGCCTGATGATTTAATGTTCAGCCAGTTCGTTAATCCAAACTGTGCATAAATATTCATGCGTCCAAAGTCTTTTGAGCGAAGTTTAATTGCCAATGGTACTTCCAGGTATTTTAGCCTGTACTCGATTTGTGTGCCGGATGGCAGTGATTCACCGGCAAAAGTGAAATTTTGACCAGTCTGATAAATCAGGTTTCCCCCGGTCTGGTTCATGGTCAAACCAGTTGTCAGGGCATAACTTTCGTTTCCGAGAAAGATGTCGGCTTCCACGCCGTAGTCAAAACCCAGATGGGCCTGATCGTTTTTTACACTTTTCGAATCAGAAGTCAGCCACGAAAACTGTGGGTTGGCTACAAAAGTTAACCGAAAGGGACGTTGGGCATACGATGAGAATGCCATCATCGTCAAAAGAACAGTGAGTACAAGAGGTCTTTTCATTTTACGATAATCAAGATTACACAAATAATTTACTGTTGGTTTTTTATTTTTACACGAGTTTCAGAAAAAGCGCTTTGTTTGTAAGGCTTTGTTAAAATTTCGGATAAGACACAAATCTCCGGTTTTTAAGTGAATTGAACAAAATTAATGATAATTCTAAATCGCACCAGATGAAGAAAGTTTTCCTGCTGTTTATTCCGGCACTGTTAATTGGTTTTACTGCCTGCCGGCAGAATCGGTTGAAAGTAGATGTTTCAGGTATCGATGTTTCGGTAAAGATTAAACGATTGGACCAGGATTTATTTAAGGTTACTCCGTTGAACGAAGATTCGATACTTCCGCAGCTCAAAAAGGAGTATGGCAATTTCTTCAATCTTTATAACTACCGGATGATTCGGTTGGGAAATCCGGATGATATTCAGTATCCCGATTATCTTCAGAAGTTTTTAACAGATCCGATGATTCAAAAAGCCAAGGCAGCAGTTGATTCGGTATATCCTGATTTATCGGGACTGGAAGGGCAGTTGACCGAGGCATTTAAACATTACAAATATTATTTCCCCGATAAGGAGGTTCCTAAAGTCTATACCTGTATTTCGGGTTTTAATCAGTCGGTTGTCATGGCTCAGGGAATTTTGGGAATTAGTCTCGACAATTACCTTGGAGCTGGCAACGCTTTTTACAAAGAACTGGCTTTGCCTGAATACCGCAGAGAAAATATGCGTCCGCAAATGATTGCCCCGGATGCGATGCGCGGTTGGGCCATGTCGGAATATCCCGAGAAACTTAACGGAAGTAAGCTCATTCAACACATGATTTATCAGGGAAAGCTAATGTATTTTGTGGATGCGATGTTTCCTGAAATGGAGGACAGCCTGAAAATTGGATATCCTGCTAAAAAACTGGAGTGGTGTAAAAAGAATGAAGGGGCGATGTGGACTTACCTGGTGGGGCATAAGTTGCTCTTCTCAACGGAACATTTAGAAGTCCTGCATTATATCAATCCGGCACCTTATACCAGTAGTTTTACTTCTGAATCTCCAGGTAGGACAGGTGTTTGGCTCGGTTGGCAAATCGTTCGGAAATATATGAGAAAGAATAAGGAGGTAAGTCTTGAAGCGCTAATGAAAGACACCAATTACAGTGAAATTCTGAACCGTTCGGGATACAATCCTGATTGACGACATAAAAAAGGCCCGGAATTTCCCGGGCCTTTTTTTGTATAAGAGTATTTCTTAGAGTTCTTTAATTTTTATGTTACGGAACCAAACGTCATCACCGTGGTCCTGCAGTCCGATGTAACCTTCGGTGGCAACATTTGCCCAGTCAGGATTCAGTGCCGGGAATTTGGAGTCGGCAACCAGTTTGTTCCATTCCGGAGTCCAGAGATGGTATTCAACAACTGTTTCACCGTTTTGCTTGTGCACGATAGTGCCCTTGTAGCTGATAATTTCAATGGAATTCCATTCGCCGGCTGGTTTGGCATTTTGCGGTTTTGCCGGAATGAGGTCATACAGTGAGCCTGCCTGGCGGTTTCCGTCTTTACCCAATTTGGCATCCGGGTGGCGCTCGTTATCCAGAATTTGCATTTCAGGAGCGGTTTCCCAGATATGATCTTTGGTTTCCTGTCCGAGATACATGATACCGGAGTTTCCGCCTTCTGAAATTTTCCAATCCAGTTTCAGGTCGAAGTTGCCGAATTTTTTATCATAGATGATGTCACCACCGTCTACAGAACCGGCTTCTCCACGTCCGGATCCGATGCAATGCAAAGTTCCGTCAGCAACTTCCCAGCCTGACGGGAAGTGATCTTTTTTATAACCACGCCAGCCGTCAGAGGTTTTGCCGTCGAACAACAGGACCCAGCCGTCTTTCTTTTCCTGGTCAGTTAATGTGTTGAGGGGAGCAGGTGCGCTTTTTTCTACTTTTTCAGCAGTGGTGTTTTCTTCAGTAGCTTTTTTCGATTGATTTTTACAACCTGCAAATGCGATGGCAGTAACCATCAGGAATAAAATAATTTTTTTCATGAGAAGATGCTTTTGTTTGTTAGTGTTACGATTCAGTTTCCTCGCTAATTTAAAAATTAATTGACAAAATGAATGAAGATTAAAAACTTCTGTGGGTATTCGTAAATACTTTAATCCCAGAGTTTGTTAATTCATCATCGGTGATGATTTTATGCAAAAGGATAGTGTTTAACGTTCACTTTCCTGGAGTAAATCAAATTGTTAATTGTGGGTAATGAGCGTATTCGCAGAGCATAGAATCAGGTTTGGTTCGGTCGTTGATTAGCAAGTCCGGACTTGCAATCAATGACAAAAATAAGAAAAATTGAATGGATAAATTTTCGATACCCGCTGTAATTCTATTAATTTGTTAGGCAAAATCGTTCTTAAAGCTGCAATTCATAACATTTCTTAATTACTATCATAGGGATTAAACTCCAGCCAGCATGAGTAAAAAAGGAAAAAAAATTGGAATTCTTACGGCCGGTGGCGACTGCCCCGGGTTGAATGCTGCTATTCGCGGTGTTGGTAAAACAGCCATTATGACATATGGCATGGAAGTATACGGATTTACAGCCGGTTACAGTGGATTAATCAATAAGGAATACTTCAAGCTTGACGAACCGAAGGTATCCGGAATCATTACCCTTGGCGGGACGATTTTAGGAACCTCCCGCGAAAAGCCCTATAAGCTGGAAAAAGGGGAAGAGTTCAACGATAAACCCGACTTAATCAGGCAGACTTATGAAGAGTTGGACCTGGATTGTGTGGTTTGTATTGGTGGAAATGGTACCATGAAGACAGCCAGCATGATGGCGAAGGAAGGATTAAACGTTATTGGCATTCCCAAGACAATCGATAACGATGTGTTCGGGACGGATGTTACTTTTGGATTCGACTCAGCGGTTGGCATTGCTACCGAGGCTATCGACCGGCTGCACTCAACGGCCAACTCCCATCAGCGTGCCATGGTTATCGAAGTGATGGGGCACCATGCCGGATGGATTGCATTATACGCCGGAATGGCCGGTGGTGGTGACATTATTCTGATTCCGGAGATTGATTACCACATCGGAAAAGTATGTAAAACCATCGAAGAGCGTTTTGCCAAAGGGAAACCCTACTCGATTGTTGTGGTAGCCGAAGGAATTGACAAGCCCAAAAAGATTTCGGCCGCACGTTATGTCGTCGAAAATATTCAAACTTATACCGGCATCGAAGCCCGCGAAACCCGTTTGGGATATATTCAGCGAGGAGGAACTCCTTCGCCAATGGACCGGATTTTGGCAACTCAGTACGGAGCTTTTGCTACTGAGTTGATTGCTGACGGAGCTTATAACAACATGGTAGCCATGCGTGGAAACGTTCTAACAGCTGTGCCGTTGGATGAAGTTGGCGGAAAGCTGCGATTGGTCGATCCGGCGGATGCTTTGATTACCAAAGCGCGAAACCTGGGTGTTTCGTTTGGCGACGAGTAATTTATTCATCGATTCATCGAAATGAAGATTGCCACAGTTCAGTTTGCTCCGGTCCTGGGAAACCTCGACGCGACTATTGCTAAACTTCGTCGTTTACTCGAAGAGGCAGCTACAGCTGATTTGGTGGTTTTGCCGGAGTTAGCCAATTCCGGTTACGCGTTTTCCTCGCGGGAAGAAGCCCGGTCATTGTCGGAAAATGTTGGCGAAAGCAATTTCCTCTCTTTTCTTACGGAAGAGTGCTGGAAACATCATTTTGCCATTGCGACGGGATTCAACGAACGTGACGGTGACAAACTTTTCAATTCAGCCATTTTACTGGATTCAGAAGGTGTGATTGGCGCCTACCGGAAAGCGCATTTGTTTCTGAACGAGAAAGATATTTTTGAACCGGGAGACACAGGTTTCCCGGTTTTTTCATTGGGCGATATTCGCGTGGGAATGCTCATTTGTTTCGATTGGGTATTCCCCGAAGCCTGGCGAATTATGGGCTTGAAAGGTGCCGATATTGTTTGTCATCCCAGCAATCTGGTGTTACCGGAACTGGCACAACGAACGGTTCCTGCACACGCTGTTACCAATCGTTATTTTGTTGCTTTAGCCAATCGGGTAGGAAAGGAAAAAGAACTCACCTTTACCGGCAATAGTCTGATTTGTGGAACGAAAGGAGAGATTCTTGCCGAGGCGGAGGCCACATCAGAGCAAGTGTTGATGGCTACCATCGACCCGCTGATAGCCCGGGATAAATCGTTGACGAAACGAAATAACTGGCCGTCAGACCGTCGACCGGAGCTTTACCGGGAAGAAGGCCTGACGGACTGAGTTAGATTATTCCTTTTCCTGTTGCGAGAAGCGTACCGCCAGGTAAGCCATGTGCCCAACGGAAGTTTCCAAAGCCTTTTCATCGATATCGAAAGTAGGAGAGTGCAATGATGCTGTTTCGGTAGTTTCCGGGTTTTTCACGCCAAAGCGGAAAAATGCCACTGGAAATTGTTGCGAATAGTAGGCAAAATCTTCGCAGGTCATTCGCAGTCCCATGTCTTCTACTTTTTCTTTACCCAAATACTCAACGGCAAACTCACGGGCCATTTTGGTGACCTCATGGTCGTTCATCAGCATCGGGTATCCATGGTTGATATGAAACTCGCAGGTAGCTCCCATGCCTTCGGCGATTGCCTGACCAATTTTCTGAATTCGTTCCTTCGCTTCAGCACGCCAGGTTTCGTCCATGGTGCGAAAGGTTCCGGATACATTTACTTCATCGGGGATGATATTGGTCGCCCCTTCAGCGATGACTCTTCCGAACGAAAGAACCGAAGGAACATCGGCCGGCGCGTTGCGGCTGACGACCTGTTGCAGTGCCGTAATAATATGAGCTGTTGTCAATACGGTATCCGTCAGTTTGTGCGGCAGAGCACCGTGTCCGCCTTTTCCCTTAACGGTGAAGAAGATTTCGTCACCCGAAGCCATGTACATTCCGGGACGGAATCCTACATGTCCGGCTTCCATTTCCGGTAGCACATGTTGAGCCAGAATTAGTTCCGGTTTTGGGTCGTTTAGCGCTCCCGATTCCAGTAAAAGTTTTCCCCCGCCCGGAAATTGCTCTTCGCCCGGCTGGAAGATAAACAGGAAGGTCCCCCGGAGTTTGTGTTCCAGTTTCTTTAAAATCCGAATAACCCCCAGCAACGAGGCCGAGTGAGCATCGTGACCACAGGCATGCATTACACCCCGGTTGAGGGAACAATAGCTTTTGTCCGAATTCTCGACAATTGGGAGTGCATCCATGTCGGCACGCAACGCGATGGTTCGTCCTCCGGGCAATTTTCCGTCAAGCCGGGCAATAATGCCCGTTTTTACAATTCCAGTCCGGTAGGATACACCAATTTTGTCCAGTTGCTTTTGGATAAAATCAGAGGTCTCGAACTCCTCGAATGACAATTCGGGATATTGATGCATGTGACGACGGATAGCTACGGTGTCGTCGAAATATTGTTGTGCAAGTTGTTGTATCTCTTTTTTCAATTCCATCATTTTCCAAAAAACATTTTAGCTCCGACAATCAACAGGAACAAGGCAAAGATTCGTTTCATCAGTTTCTCGGGAACCGAAATGGAAAACTGTGCTCCAATCCAGGCACCCAAAACGAAAATCGCCGTAATAATGATAGCGTATTTCCAGTTGATGAAGCCCTGTTTTTGGTATGCCATGGCCGCCAGAATCCCGGTAGGGGGTAAAAGAATGGCCAGGCTGGTTCCCTGCGCAGTGTGTTGGTCCATTCCAAAAAGATATACCAATGCCGGAATCAGGACAATACCGCCGCCTACACCTAATGCTCCACTAACGATTCCGGCAGCTAATCCAACCAGAACCAGTAACAAAACCTGCGATAGTTCCATAAATCATAGTTTTTGTCGAAGATACGAATTTCCCAAAGTTCAACGTTATTAGAACGTAAAGTGCCGGGGGTACCAACTTCATAAATAGAATTAAAGAATGTTAAAACTGGCGCCTTTGCGGCCGGTTATCTGAAGTTGGTCTGAATAAGCGAATCATAATTTTATTAGATTTGTTCGGATAAAATGTTGTATTATGAAGAGAACTGTTTCTGTTTTAGTATTATTTCTGTTTGCAGCAGGATTGAATCTTGCGGTAGCTCAAAACCGGGCAACCATAAAATTCGATGATCTGGAACATAATTTTGGTACGTTTAACGAAGAGCAAGGGAATGTATCGTATGATTTCAAATTTAAGAATACGGGTAATGCGCCTTTAATTGTTTCTTATGTGCGCTCGTCGTGTGGTTGTACAACTCCCGAATGGACCCGAAAGCCTGTTGCTCCAGGTGATAACGGACATATCAGGGTGACGTATAATCCGAAAAACCGTCCGGGAAATTTTACCAAAACCATTAGTATCTCCTCAAATGCAACCAATCCGATGGTGGTACTGAAAATTCGTGGTAAGGTGATTCCTCGTGTTAAAACCCCGGAAGAGATTTATCCGCGTGAAGTAGGCCTTGTCAGGATGCGGACCAATCATCTGGCTTTCGTGAAAATTAAGGATGACGAGGTAAGAACTGACAGTCTTCAATTTGTCAACCTGGGAGACAAGCCGGTTACGATTGGAATCAAGCAGGCGCCGTCATATCTAAAAGTGGAGATTGTTCCAAAAACTGTTCAGCCGGGTAAGAAAGGTCATTTCGTTGTGACTTACGACGCATCGAAAAAGAAAGAGTATGGATTTGTGATTGACCGGGTATATCTGACCGAAAATGGTGAATCGAATTATAATTACTCCATCGGTGTCAGTGCTACTATTGTCGAGGATTTCTCGAAACTCACTCCGCAGCAACTAGCCAATTCGCCTAAGGTCGGTTTTGACGAGCGTGTATTTAATTTTGGTGAAATCGCTGAAGGACAAAAAGTAAATCACGTTTTCCAGATAAAGAACACGGGTAAAAGCGACTTAGTTATTCGCCGTATCCGCGCATCTTGTGGCTGTACGGCTGTTACGCCGGCAACAACCGTCATCAAGCCGGGCGAAAGCACCGATTTGAAAGTGGTCTTTAATTCTCATGGGAAACGTGGCCGTCAGAATAAATCGATCACGGTAATCACCAACGATCCGGATCAGCCGACCACCATTTTGAGAATTACCGGAAATGTGAAATCATAACTTGATTCGAAAATATTAGTCCTGAAAACCTCCATTTTTATGGAGGTTTTTTTATGTCCGAATACTCCTGATTTTTCCGTGTAAACGGGGTAAAAATTGTAATTTCGCAGAAACGTGAAGAACAAATGAACATGGATAATCATCATAACGACCACCCTGAAAATGACCCAAATTACCTGGGATTGAACGTAAATAAAGGCATTGAGCAACCTGATTCGGTAAATGAAGATTCGGTCAAACGATTTTTAACCAGGCGGAAACGCAAACTGCTTCAGGCGGACGAGTATGTCAAAGGGATTCTTGACGGGAATATTACGCTGCTGAGTCAGGCAGTGACGCTGATCGAAAGCAGCAATCCCGAACATCAGCAACTGGCGCAGGACATTATTATTAAATGTTTGCCGTTTGCCGGAAACTCCACTCGTTTGGGAATTACCGGTGTGCCCGGAGCAGGAAAGAGCACGTTTATTGAGGCCCTTGGTAAGCAAATCACCGGAAATGGTGGTAAACTGGCTGTTCTGGCTATCGATCCGAGTTCGGAGCGTTCGAAAGGTTCGATTCTCGGCGATAAAACCCGGATGGAAAGTTTGTCGAGCGATCCCAATGCATACATCCGGCCCAGTCCTTCGGCAGGTTCGCTGGGAGGCGTAGCCCGCAAAACGCGTGAAACTATCGTTCTTTGCGAAGCGGCAGGGTTTGATACCATTTTCATTGAAACAGTGGGGGTGGGACAATCCGAGACCGCGGTACACTCCATGGTCGACTTTTTTCTGTTGATTCAGATTGCCGGAGCTGGTGATGAGTTGCAGGGCATCAAACGAGGGATTATCGAAATGTCCGATGCCATCGCGATTAACAAGGCTGATGGAACCAATGTGGAAAAAGCCAACATGGCCGCATCGCAGTTTCGCAATGCATTGCACCTTTACCCGCCTACCGAGTCGGGATGGATTCCCAAAGTGTTGACCTGTTCATCACTGAATGGTACAGGTATAATCGAAATATGGGATACTGTCAGTGATTACGTAGAACAAACCCGCAAGAATGAATTCTTCAGTCACCGGCGCAGGGAGCAGGCAAAATACTGGATGTACGAATCGGTCAACGAAACGTTGCGAAACGACTTTTATAGTAATCCGGAAATAAAAGAGCGGTTGAATGGAATGGAAAAAGCTGTGCTGAACGACGAAATCAGTTCGTTTGTCGCTGCCCGCCGTTTGCTCGATGTCTACTTCAAAACCTTCGAAAGTAATGGCAAAAAGCCTGAATAGTGCGGATTGAGCACATCGGTGCATCATTTGAAGGTCAGGGGACTATTGATGTGTAAGTTATGTAATGCAGGAATTTCAGAATTGCTTTCCTGATTCAGATCTTTTGATAACTTTGTTTATCACATTGAAATATGTCGAAGTATCGTTTTATTAGAATCAGAAAAACATCTGATAGGAAGTTAATAAGCACTATGAAAAAAATTAATCGAATGAAAAAACTCCTGTTTTTACTACTTACCTTAGCTGGTTTTGCAGCGTGTTCATCGTCACCCGATGGATTTGTTATCAAGGGAAATATCCAGGGCCAGGATTCTGGTGAAGTGGCTCTGTTAAAATATGACGGAACCAAATGGGACGTGGAAGATACCACGAAATTGGATGACGGTAATTTTGTACTGAAAGGCAAAACTGATTTGCCCGAATTGCGTGTAATCCGGTTAGGACAAAAGAAACTGGTTTCACAATTCTTTGCTGAAAACGGAAAAATCAATGTAAAGGCTTATGCCGATAGTCTGGATAAAACCGTCGTAACCGGTTCCGACGCCAACAAAATTTTCTCACAGTTTACTGATGAGATGAAACGCTTGTCAAAGGAAGCTAATGATATTCAGCAGCGATATGCGAAAGCGCGTATGAGCGGAGATGAAGATGGCATGAAAAAAGCGCAAATCGACATCGAGGCAATGGTCGATAACCAAAAAGTATACGCCAAGAATTTCATCCGGGAACACAACAATAGCACGGTTGCACCATTTGTTGCTTTGTGGCAGTTTGGTCAACAGGCCAGTTCACAGGATTTGGATACACTGATTGCTTACTTCGATCCTTCCATCAAGGAATCAATCTATGTAAAAGAACTGCAGAAATTAGCAGATCAGCGCAGAGTAACCGGCATTGGTGCTGTGGCTCCCGATTTTACCATGAACGATCCGGATGGAAAGCCATTCACATTGTCATCACTTCGCGGAAAATATGTTCTGCTCGATTTCTGGGCATCATGGTGTGGTCCCTGTCGCCAGGAAAATCCCAACGTGGTGAGAGTGTACAACAAGTACAAGGATAAAGGCTTTACAGTTTTGGGTGTATCACTCGATCGCGATCACGACGCCTGGGTGAAAGCCATTAAGGACGACCATTTAACATGGCATCAGGTTTCCGACCTGCAATACTGGAACAACAGAGTAGCCAAAGAATATGGTGTGACCAGTATTCCGCACTCTTTGTTATTGGATAAGGATGGTAAAATCATTGCCAAGAATCTTCGTGGTCAGGCACTCGACAATAAGTTAAAAGAAGTGCTCGGCGAATAAAATATTTATGCTGGCAAAAAGCCGTTCCGTTAGGGGCGGCTTTTTTTGCTTACAGCTTCCCCGAACATAACGAACCTTTCTTTGTTGGAAGAAGTGAAAAATTTTTTTCCGGAAAACGATTGATAAAAAAATGAATTACGATCTTTTAGTTATAGGAAGTGGTCCGGGCGGATATGTTGCCGCTATCAGGGCCTCGCAGCTCGGTTTAAAAGTAGCTGTAGTTGAAAAGGAAAACCTGGGTGGAATCTGCCTGAACTGGGGATGTATTCCGACCAAATCGTTGCTGAAAAGCGCACAGGTTTTCGAGTATACCAAACATGCAGCCGATTACGGTGTAGCCATTGATGGCGATATCAAAGCTGACTTTACCGGTATGGTAAAACGCAGTCGCGATGTGGCCGGTGGTATGAGTAACGGTGTCCAGTATCTTTTCAAGAAGAATAAAATCGAGAAGATTGAAGGTTTTGGAAAGCTGGTTGCCAAAAACACCGTTGAAGTAACCGACAGCAAAGGAAAAAAAGAAAAGTACACCGCCAAGCATATCTTGCTGGCCACGGGTGCTCACTCAAAACAGCTGCCTAACCTGCCGCAGGACGGCAAGAAAATTATTGGCTATCGCCAGGCATTGTCTCTTGAAAAACAACCCGAAAGCATGGTGGTTGTAGGCTCAGGAGCTATCGGAAGCGAGTTTGCCTATTTCTATTCATCTATCGGAACCAAGGTGACCTTGGTAGAATTCATGCCGACGCTGGTTCCCAACGAAGATGCTGACGTAGCTGCCCAGCTTGGACGCTCGTTCAAGAAAATGGGTATGAAAGTAATGGTGAATTCATCGGTTGAGAAAGTTGATACTTCGGGTAAGAAGTGCAAAGTAACCGTGAAGACCAAGAAAGGCGAAGAGCAGATTGAAGCGGATATCGTACTTTCAGCTGTTGGTATTGAGCCCAATCTCGAAGGCATTGGCCTCGAGGAGATGAAAATTGCTACAGAGAAAGGTAAAATCAAAGTCGACGATTATTACCGCACCAACGTAGAAGGCGTTTATGCTATCGGTGACATTGTTCACGGACCGGCATTGGCGCACGTGGCTTCCGCCGAAGGTATTATTTGTGTAGAGAAGATTGCCGGGGAAAATCCAGAGCCGCTCGATTACGGAAATATTCCGGGCAACACGTATACCTCGCCTGAAATTGCTTCGTTAGGTATGACCGAAAAGGCAGCCAAAGAAGCCGGCTACGAACTGAAAGTGGGTAAATTCCCGTTCACCGCGTCTGGTAAGGCTAAATCGGCTGGTGCTCCTGATGGATTTGTGAAATTGATTTTCGATGCCAAGTATGGAGAATTGCTCGGAGCACACATGATTGGTGCCAACGTAACCGAGATGATTGCGGAACTGGTGGTAGCCCGCAAGCTGGAAATTACCGGTCACGAGCTCATCAAGTCGGTACACCCGCACCCCACCATGAGTGAAGCCGTTATGGAAGCTGCTGCCGCCGCTTTCGATGAGGTGATTCACCTGTAAACAGAGATTTTTTTCTATCGAGATACGAACCCTCCGGTTACTGCCATACCGGAGGGTTTTTTTATTCCTGCCCAGACAGGGTTCGTATTCCCGGTAGGTACTGACCAAGCACTCCCGGAAACTCAGGCGCTAACTCTGAATCTAATTTCGTACCTGCCGAAACAGAGACGCTTCTTTTCAGCGTAAAAAGTAGCTCCCCGAAACTGAGGTGCTTCATTGCAGCGTGCACGAACTACCTGTACAAATATGAGTGCTTCGTGCAGCGTGCATGGATTATCTGTACAAATATGAGTGCTTCGTGCAGCGTGCATGGATTATCTGTACAAATTATGAGTGCTTCGTGCAGCGTGCATGGATTATCTGTACAAATATGAGCGCTTCATGCAGTGTGCATGGATTATCTGTACAAATATGAGCGCTTCATGCAGCGTGCATGGATTATCTGTACAAATATGAGTGCTTCGTGCAGCGTGCATGAACTACCTGTGCGAATACGAGCGCTTCGTGCAGCGTGTGCGGACTACCTGTGGCCATCCATATGCCTTATTGGAAACGGGCGAACAAGCTGTGTGCATCCGGGCGCTCCACCCGAATCGGATGAACGATTTATGGCAAGACAGTTGTCACAAAAAGCGCTCGAACAGTGGAAGTAAAAAGGGAACAATAATAACGGTAATCAGTCCGGACAGGCCGATAGCGGCACTACTCATAGCTCCTTCGGTTTTTCCCATCTCGATGGCTTTGCTGGTTCCTACGGCATGAGCCGCAGTTCCCATGGCAATTCCTTTGGCTATGTTGCTTTTAATGCGGAAAATCCGCATCACCGAGGGAGCGATTATCGCTCCCAGTATTCCTGTAAAGATAATGGCCGCTACGGTAATGGAGGGATTTCCACCCAACGATTGACTGAGCGCTACACCAATGGGGGTTGTGATGGATTTTGGCGCCATTGAGTGTATCAACAGGCTGTTAATACCAAATACTTTCCCCAGTAGAAGCACGCCTGTCAGCGAAGCGAGGCAACCGGCTATAATGCCAATCAGAATCGGAATAATGAACCGTTTGATATCTTTCCAGTGAAGGTAAAGAGGCAATGCCAACGCCACGGTAGTTGGTCCCAGCATAAAGTTGATGATGTTTCCGCCCTTCGAGAAATCATCATAAGGAATGCCGGTCATCAGCAGGAACAGGATAATGAGCACCACACTAATGAGCAGCGGGTTAAAAAAAGCCAGCCGGGTGCGTTTGTTCAGAAACACCCCGAATTGGTAGCATGCAACCGAGAGGGCAATACCAAATGCCGGATTATTCAGCCACGGTGTCATCATGATGTTCGGTTTTAACCATTAAATCAATCACCCAGGCAGTAATGCCCATTACCAGGAAAGTGGTGACCAGGGTGGTGAGAATGAAAAACAGGCCATACTGTCCAATCAGCGAAAGCGAATTGATGATGCCCACACCGGCCGGGATAAAGAAAAAAGCCATGTTGGTGAGGAGAAAACCGGAAGTTTCCTCGATATGCTCGGGCTTAATAATTTTCAGCGAAAGCAAAACGAGCATGATGATCATGCCCAGTACGCTTCCGGGAAACGCGATGTGAAGGTAGCGTGTCAGCATATCGGCTGCAAGGGCTACCAATAAAAGCAAAGCCAGTTGTTGTAATGCTTTCATGTTTATGGAATACTCATTCCGCAAAAGCGTGAATGGAAATTTGAACGGGCAAAATTACGTTGCCGCCAACCATTTTGTGTGCAAAGTGGATTAAGGATGTGTGAAATGTAAAGATGTTTCTGTAGGTCAGCATGGTGGAAGATTACGCAAATATTAAGTTTCCGGGCAAAATCCGGATGGATATTTCCAAAGGTGATGAATGTCGCCGGGCACAAATTTTTAGATGATTATATTTACCCTTCAACTAAAAACAAAACAATAATTGAATATGATGAAGAAACTGACACTGCTGGCTCTCGTGGGATTGTGGGCTGTTAATGCAGTCTGGGCTCAATCGGGTGCACTGACAGCAGACCAACTAAAGGAAATCAGACAATCGTACAAGGAAGATTCGTATACCAAAGCAATGGAGAACGCGCTGTCGAATAACGACATTAATAAGCTGGCGCTGAATCGTGACAATGTAGGAAAGGTAGACCAGAATTTTAAATACAAAGTTGATGTTTCGGGCATTACTGACCAAAAGAGCTCGGGACGTTGCTGGATGTTTACATCGCTGAACATTTTGCGACCGGTAGCCAAAAAACATTTCAACATCGATAAATTTGAGTTTTCGGAGAATTACCTCTACTTCTATGATATTTTCGAAAAAGCCAACCTGTTTTTGAATAACGTGGTGGCAACGGCTGATCTTCCGTTTACCGACCGGAAAGTGAACTGGTATTTTAAATCACCGGTTGATGATGGTGGTGTTTGGAATTCGTTTGTCAACCTGGTGAACAAGTATGGATTGGTTCCCAAAGACGTGATGCCCGAAACCAATTCGAGTGATAATACACGGAAGATGGTAAAGTTCATCGTCACCAAATTGCGCGAAGACGGTTTGGAGCTGCGGCAAATGGTCGCCGACAAAAAATCGAAAACGGATATCGAGAACCGCCGGGTCGGAATGCTGAAAGACGTTTACCGGATGCTGGCCCTGAACCTGGGTAATCCGCCGGAACAGTTCCGTTGGAGATACGAGGACAAGGACGGTAATCTGTCGGAGTACAAAACTTACACACCGCAGCAGTTCCGCGACGATGTGTTGGGCGATGTCAAGTTATCGGATTACGTGATGATTATGAACGACCCGACTCGTCCATATTACAAGCACTACGAAATCGAGAATTACCGCAACACCGAAGAGGGCATCAACTGGAACTACGTGAACCTCCCGAATGATGTCATCAAGCAGTTTGCCATCAAGTCGATCAAGAACAACGAACCGATGTACGCTTCCTGCGATGTAGGCGCCTTTTATGTGAAAGGTTCCGGCGTGTTGTCTACCGAGAATTATGATTACGGAGCGGTTTACGGCGTGAAATTCGGTATGGACAAAAAGCAGCGTATCCTGACGGGAGAAAGTGGTTCGTCGCACGGAATGGCTTTAATTGCTGTTGACGTGAATGACCAGGGAAAACCCACCAAATGGCAGTTCGAAAACAGCTGGGGACCGGATTCTGATTATCACGGTTACCTGACATTTACCGACAATTGGTTCAATCAATACATGTTCCGGTTTGTCATCAATAAAAAATACCTCGATAAGAAGACGTTAAAAGCCTGGGACGAAAAAGCAGAGATGCTTCCTCCGTGGGACCCGATGTTCTGATGAGAAGATAAAAAATGTAAGGGACGGCTATTGAAACCGTCCCTTTTTTTGTGTCTAAAAAAACACAGAGGTATGAATGAAAATATGGGTATTTGTTGGTCTTGGTATAATCCCTCCTAACTTTCTTTTCTTGGGTCCGACAGTTGCCCCATAAATAAGATGGCCCCGGTATCCTCTTCCATGATGACAAAGAGAAAAGGATGGTCGGCATGAAACTCCACAGCCGAAGGCCCAATGGAATTGAGACTGATGCCCACCGATGTGGAAGCAGCCGCCTCAGTTCCTTCTTCATTTACTTCAATAAAAGTCTTATGTTTCACTTTACTGATGTATAATCCGCCATTTGAATTGATATTGGTGAAATCTGCTTCGGTTTGCGAAAAGGCCTTGGGCATTCCCAGTGAAGCTAACACATCGTTCAGGTTAGTTTCCCACGAAAAGGTAAATTTGGGCAACCAAACATCCAATTCAACCGGTTGGCTCATTCCTTTCAGATAAGTTTGCCATGAATCGTTATCCAGCGATTGCAGGATTTCGGTGGTTGATACTCCCTCATCGGGCAGCATCACAATCATCCTGAATTTTCCCCGTCCGTAAGGAAGAGCTGCCATTTTAAAATTATTGGTTGCCAGATAGGATAGCTTCAGGTTCTTCCGCATCATCGGAACGTTCATTGTGCTGCCATCCGTCAGCGTAAAAGGTCTACTTTGGGTTGCATCTGAATCGAATTTTTCCGCCCAACCTCCTTTAAAATAAATGGCATTCAACAAGTACATCACATCGTTCGGATCAATGGACGTAACCATTTTCTGAATCCTGTCATGAGTTTTCCGGCTCACCCAATCATTGATTTGATTCACTGCGGTATTATCGAAGGCGAGTCGGGTAACTTCGGCATCGTAATAGTCATTGTTGGTTGCGATGAATTTATCGAGGACATCGAAACCTTTCCGAATCCAAATGGAATTTGCAATATTGAGATCGACGCTGGTATCACAATTTCGCAAGGCAGGAATTAATTTCTGGTAGGCAGAATTGATGTCATCGGCTGTAAATCCGTTGGATGATAATACCTGTTCCATCTCTGTGCGGGTGTCGCCGTTTGCTCCGTTGAGAACCATACTCAGGGCACTCGAGATACTTAGCGGCGATATCATCAGGTTGGTGCCGGTTTCGCTATTTTCAATCAGCGTTCCAAACAAGTTAAATCCGAATTGATTATCGGAATGTACAATGTTGGTCGATTTTTCGTCGAGTTTGATATCGGTCCCGGGCGAATCCTGGTTGGTACCCGAAGAACAGCCGGTTATTGAAACCGGTAGCAAAATCAGGGTAACTAGCTTTGTCAACTTCATGGCTTGGTATTTTGAAATTAGATGTAGAGGGTAAGTAATTGGTTGCGTAAATGAAAATTCTGACGATGACGCAACCATTTGTTATGAGGTCCGCGTCTATTCATTGAGTTTAGAAAAGTACCGGTCAATCTAAATGAAATGAAAATGGATTTATACCCCCAAATACTAGGAGTTTATAAACAGTTTTTAACAAAAATAGCTCGTGCATTGCGTTCTTATATTGCAGGAATTTATTTAGGTTGCAGATTAATTTAATTCGGGCCTGATTTTTGATCGAGATTCTGAACTAAAATATTCTGCGTGACCGACCTGGATGATATCATAAAAAAATGCTCAGTTGGCGACCGAAAATCGCAGTCCTTGTTATATCAACGCTTCGCAGGCAAGATGTACGGGGTCTGTCTGCGGTATTCCAAAGATGCCACCGAAGCTGAAGACAATCTGCAGGAAGGTTTTATCCGGGTATTTACCAAAATTGATCAATTTGGATTCAAGGGCTCATTCGAGGGGTGGATGAGACGAATCATGGTAAATACGTCACTTGAAAAATTCCGAAAGCAAAATAAACTGTATCCGGTAGAAGATATTACTGTGTATGAGGGGAAACAACTGAGCGAAGATTTATTGGCGCAGATTACGGCCGATGAGTTACTCAAGTTGGTACAGGAACTGCCGGCGCGTTATCGCATGGTGTTTAACTTATATGCCATTGAAGGATATTCGCATAAGGAAATTGGGGACATGATGGGAATTTCGGAGGGAACCTCCAAATCGAATCTTTCGAGGGCGAGAGTGATATTGCAGAAGAAAGTATATGAGAAATTTGGTATCGAAAAGAGCAAAGTCAATAGTACGATATGTTAGCTGAAAAACACGATATAGACCAGCTTTTCCAGGACAGACTGGAGGATTATGATGCAAATCCTCCTATGTATGTATGGAAAAATATCGAAGATGGGCTCGACAATCGGAAAAGGGCGCATCGGCTGGCTTTAATAAGAGGGTTGTCGATTGCTGCTGCGGTGGTACTCGCATTTGTGGCCGGATGGATGTTTACACAGCCACACCAGGAACAAGTGATAAAAGAAGTGGTTGTTGTGCCGCAAAGCGATTCAGGCATCCGGCAACAACAGATTAATTCTGATGTTAAGACCTCCATATCCCAGGTGAATGAGAATGTTGTACCGGTGAAAATGAATGCCCGTGTGGCATCGGTACAACCCGTCAAAATGAGTAATAGGGCCGGTTTCGGTAATGATAATACGGCGCAGATTAATCAGTCGGCTGTTTTTGCGGTAGCTGAAAGAAGGCAGGACGAAACATGGTTGAAGCTTAGCGCCCGTTTACCATCGAAAAATGCAGGTAACAATTCGGGTTTGTCGGGACAAAATGAAAACTGGATTCAGTTCCTGTCAAAATATTTAGGGGTAAATAACAGCGATGCCTCACATTTAACGATTTCAGAGCAGGAATTGAGAGACCGGAGTATAATTGCCTCGAATATTCAGGAATATGCGAAGAAGGATAAACCGGTCAAACGTTGGAGGCTGGCAGCGGAAGCATCGCCGCTCTTTTCAGGAGTTTCTTCATCTGGCGAACGCAGTGATTATTTGTATGCTGCCAATGCATTGTCAAAAACTTCTCCGACACCATCTACTTCCACAGAGCCAACGCTTTCGGGAGGAGTAATGTTTGGATATAAACTCAGCAAGCGATTATCGGTTAAATCGGGTATTGTCTACTCGAAAATCAGGCATAACACCAATCAGGTTTCGGTTTTCGGTGGAAATAATTCAACATATGCCAGTGCTAAAACTGATTATGGAGTTAATTCCAACTCGACAGCTTACGCTGCTAATACAGAAGTTGGTTTGGTGAACTTTGGGAGGCCGCCCGAGTCGATAAAAGACGGAGCATACCTAGCTGCAAATATGTCTAATAGTGATCTCTCCAGTACTACGACTTACGCCAGCAATGCTGATTTGAAGCAGAACCTTGAATATATTGAAATTCCGGTTTTGGTGGCCTATCACCTTATCGACCGAAAAGTAAATGTTGATTTAACCGGAGGAATGAGTACCAACATTTTGGTTGGCAACAATGCTTCGCTATACGAAGGGGGAGTGAAAACCCAGGGCGGAGAAACCAGTCAGTTGCGTGATTTGGTATATGCCGGAACGGTTGGTCTTGGTTTGGGATACGATTTGAGCAAGCGGGTAACAGTAACGCTGGAACCCCGGATGAAGTATTATCTTAATTCAATTAGTACCAGCAACCATATCAATTACCGTCCCTATCAACTCGGAATTTATACGGGTTTAACCTACGCATTTAATTAAATTTCTATCCGCTCCCGAAGTTTGAATCGGTAACCAAAAAGGTTATCTTTGAGATTCGAATTTAAAACCCTGGAAAATTGAAGGAGAGGAATTTATCACGCGAGAGAGGGAACCTGAACAGTATTTCCATATTTTTATCGGTAATTGCCATTGGAGTCATCATCGGTGGGTTGTTTTTCAATAGCACCAGTGATGATACTACAAAATCGCCATATTCACTGAATCACAATACCCGGAAAGTTTTTTTCAGTCCACCTGAATTACCCGACACACTCAATTTTGCCGGCGAGCCGGTTCCGTTGCATAACTTTGATGTGAAGGAAGCACTCGATCGGGAAATGTTGGTAAATACCTATTTCCATTCGCAGACCTTACTTTTTATCAAGAAGGCGCCACGCTATTTTCATGTGATTGAACCCATCTTAAAGGAGCAGGGTGTCCCTGATGATTTCAAGTACCTGGCTTTAGCCGAAAGCAGCTTCTTCGATCGTGCGGTAAGTCCGGCAGGAGCAGTGGGCATCTGGCAGTTTATGAAACCGACCGCTCGCGATTATGGACTGGAAGTAACCAACGAAGTGGATGAACGCTATAATTTGGAGAAAGCCACGCAGGCAGCATGCAAATATCTGAAACACAATTACGAGAAATATGGTAGCTGGACCTTGGTAGCGGCTGCCTACAACGCCGGACGAAATGGTGTTGCCCGGCAGATAATGCGACAGAAGAACCACAATTACTATGATTTGTTATTAGGAGAGGAAACGGGACGGTATGTTTATCGCATACTGGCGCTGAAGTTAATTCTCAGCGATCCGGAAAAATATGGATTTAAAGTCCCGAAGGACGAAATCTATCCGATTATTCCGACCTACAACGTAACAATAGACGGGCCGGTAGATGATTTTGCCGACTTTGCCAATGAGCACGGTGTGAACTACAAAATTTTAAAATATTTCAATCCCTGGTTGAGGGAAACAACCTTGTCCAATCCATCCGGCAAAACGTACATTATCAGGTTACCCGAAAAAGGATACCGCACATTTCGCCATGACGAGGAAGTGCAAAAGGCAGTACAGGATTCCATCTCCGATCAGGACGAATAATTTGATTGAATGAGCAAAGAAGATAAAATTGTTGTGAGAGGGGCACGTGTGCACAACCTCCGCAACATTGATGTTGAAATACCACGCAACAAACTGACAGTAATTTCCGGCCTTAGCGGAAGCGGAAAATCGTCATTAGCATTCGATACCATATACGCCGAAGGGCAACGACGTTACATTGAGACTTTTTCGGCATATGCCCGTTCGTTCCTGGGGAACATGGAACGTCCCGATGTGGATGAGATCACAGGACTAAGCCCGGTGATCTCCATCGAGCAAAAAACGACGAACAAAAATCCCCGGTCGACAGTTGGAACGGTCACCGAGATTTATGATTTCCTGCGACTGCTCTATGCCCGGGCAGGTATTGCCTATTCCTACAATACGGGAGAGAAGATGGTGAAGTACACCGACGAGCAGATTATCAATCTGATTTTGGAACGCTTCGATGGTAAACCAACCATCATTCTGGCTCCGGTGGTAAAAGGACGTAAAGGACACTACCGTGAATTGTTCGAGCAAATTCGCCGCAAGGGATTTCTGTATGCCCGTATCGATGGCGAGATACGCGAATTGTCGCATGGTTTAAAAGTCGATAGGTATAAGAATCACCATATCGAGATTGTTATCGACAAGCTGGTGGTTGATTCCGGTGACCTTAAGCGGTTGCGCGATTCAGTGGAAATGGCCATGAAACATGGTGCAGGAATCATCATGATTCAGGAGAAGGGAAGCAATGAAGCCAAATATTATTCCCGTCATCTGATGTGTCCTACCACCGGCATTTCATATAACGAACCCGCTCCGCACAGTTTTTCGTTCAATTCACCGCAGGGTGCTTGTCCGAAGTGTAACGGCCTGGGAGAAGTAACCGAAATTGATATTGATAAAATCATTCCCGATCCGTCGGTCAGTATCGCCAAAGGCGGAATCGCACCGTTGGGAGCGTATAAAAACTCGCTTATATTTTGGCAGATAGAAGCGTTGGCTGAAAAATATGGTGTCACGCTCAAAACGTCATTGTGCAAATACCCGGAAGAGGCAATTGATGCTATACTCTTTGGAACTAGCGAGCGGATTCAGTTGAAAAATACGCCGCTGGGCAGTTCGGTCAATTATATGATGAGCTACGAAGGAGTGGTGAAATACATCGTTAGCCAAAAGAGTGACAATCCGTCGAAGAAGGCGCAAAAATGGGCCGATCAGTTTCATAAAACTAACGTTTGTCCGGTTTGTAACGGGCAACGATTGAATAAGGAGGCGCTCCATTTTAAGATTGATGACAGAAATATTGCCGAACTGTCGCAGATGGATATTGGCGAATTGTCGATATTTCTCGAGAACATTGATTCCCGGTTAACCGAGCGGCAACGATTGATTGGAACGGAGGTGTTGAAAGAAATTCGCGACCGGTTGCGCTTCCTGCTGGACGTTGGTTTGGAATACCTTTCACTCGATCGCTCGGCACGGAGCCTTTCCGGTGGTGAGTCGCAGCGTATCCGGTTGGCAACGCAAATTGGTTCGCAGCTGGTCAATGTCCTGTATATACTTGATGAGCCTAGCATCGGTTTGCATCACCGCGACAATTTACGCCTGATTAATTCACTGCAGCAACTGCGCGATACCGGAAATTCGGTAGTTGTGGTCGAGCACGATCGTGATATGATAATGGAAGCCGACTACCTGGTTGACATGGGACCATTTGCCGGCCGTCATGGAGGCGAAGTGGTGGCAGCAGGCGATCCGCGCGAATTATTGAAATTGAACACATTGACTTCGGATTACCTGAACGGAATTAAAAAAATTCCCATCCCGGAAAAGAGAAGGGAAGGAAACGGTGAGGTAATTCGTATTAAAGGTGCAGGTGGAAATAACCTGAAAAAGGTGGATGTCGAATTTCCGTTAGGAAAATTCATTTGTGTGACCGGCGTATCCGGAAGTGGGAAATCTACGCTTATCAACGAAACGTTGCAGCCGATCCTGAGTCAGCACTTTTATAAATCGGTGAAGGACCCGTTGTCGTATGAAAAAATTGAAGGTCTGGAGCATATCGATAAGGTGGTTCAGGTCGACCAGTCACCGTTGGGGCGTACACCGCGTTCCAATCCGGCTACCTATACCGGAGTCTTTTCTGATATTCGTAATCTCTTTGCGATGCTGCCCGAGTCAAAAGTTCGCGGATACAAACCCGGCCGTTTTTCGTTTAACGTGAAAGGCGGCCGTTGTGAAGAGTGTCAGGGAGCCGGAATGAAAGTCATCGAGATGAACTTCCTGCCGGATGTTTACGTGCACTGCGACAAGTGCAACGGTCGGCGCTACAACCGCGAAACGTTGGAGGTCCGTCACAAAGGGAAATCCATCAGCGACGTGTTGGATATGACCATTAACCAGGGCGTTGAATTCTTTGAGAACATCCCGTCGATTTTAATCAAACTGAAAAGTTTACAGGAAGTTGGCCTTGGTTACATCACGTTGGGACAGTCTTCAACGACTTTATCAGGTGGTGAATCGCAGCGCGTGAAACTGGCTTCCGAGCTTAGTAAGCGCGACACCGGCAAAACCATTTACATTCTTGATGAACCAACCACAGGCCTTCATTTCGAAGACATCAGGGTATTGCTTGATGTATTAAATAAGCTGGTTGACAGAGGAAACACGGTAATCGTTATCGAGCATAACATGGATGTGATTAAAGTGGCTGACCATATTATCGATATTGGCCCCGAAGGAGGACGAACTGGCGGAAAGGTGATTTGCACAGGAACTCCGGAACAGGTGGTAGGCCATCGAAATTCATATACCGCCCGCTTCCTGAAGGATGAGCTGAACAGAAAATGAGCGCAGGTAGTTCACCCGAAAAAGAGCGTTGACCATTTTGCATCAATTGAACAAAATGTATTAACTTGATACACCCATTCATTTGAAAACATCTTCTATGGTACGAGATATTGAATTACAATGTGAAAACAGCGGCAAAATTTGCACATACCCACTGGGAACTACGCTGGGCGAAATTGCCGGCAGTATGGAAGTATCGCTACCATCTCCTATTTTGGGAGCTTATGTGAATAATCGAGTTAAACCGCTTGATTTTGAGTTGGTTAAACCCAAAAAAATTGAGTTCTTCGATTATAGTAATACCGATGGGCAACGGATGTATCTTCGTTCGCTTTCGTTTGTATTATATGTGGCGATGCGGAATATTTGGCCCGAGACACAATTGAAAATCGACCATGCTATTTCTAAAGGCTACTACTGCGAAATAGAGAATCTCGGACGGCCGCTTACTGACCAGGATGTTTGGACACTTCGCGAAGAAATGGGGGAGTTGATAGATAAAGATTTACCCATTTCCCGAAAAAGAGTACTAACAGAAGAGGCTGTAGAAATCTTTGGACAGGAAGGTTTGTTTCGCAAAGCGGAACTTTTTAAAGAGTATGGCCGTATTTATGCACCTATATTATGTCTGGCCGAAAGGCGGGATTTTTTCTATGGTCATGTGTTGCCCTCCACGGGTTATCTGAAACATTTCGGTGTGGAAAAATATTACGACGGCCTCCTTTTGCGTGTCCCGAACCCCGAGTCACCCAACGAACTGGAGCCAGTGGTCCGTCAGGAAAAACTGTTTGGAATTTTCCGTGAACATAAGGAATGGGCTGGTATTCTTCAAATAGAGGATATCGCGGGTTTGAATGAGCAGGTTCGGCAAAAGCGTGCCGGAGAAATTATTAAGATATCGGAAGCCCTTCACGAAAAGAAAATCGTGGAGATTGCCAACCAGATTTATGCGCGACGCGATAAGGTTAACCTGGTGTTAATTGCCGGACCTTCGAGTTCGGGCAAAACAACATTCAGCAAACGGTTGGGAATTCAGCTGGCTGTTGTGGGAATGCGGCCCATCTCCATTTCGTTGGATGATTTCTTTGTGGATCGGGCACATACTCCACGTGACGAATCGGGCGACTACGACTTCGAAGCTTTGGAAGCCATCGATATCGAATACTTCAATGAGTTTCTGACTAAGTTGATGAACGGTGAAACCGTTGAGAGTCCCGTGTTTGATTTTCACCGGGGAGAACGGGTGCTCAAGGGAGAAATGCTAAAGCTGGAGGAGAACAGTATCCTCATCATTGAAGGCATCCATGGCTTGAATCCGGGACTCATTCCTGGAATCGACAGCGAGCGAACCTTCAAGATCTTCATCTCGGCGCTGACACAAATTTCCATTGATGAGCACACATACATTCCCACGACGGACAACCGTTTGTTGAGGCGCATTATTCGCGACAGCAAGTATCGCGGCTATGATGCCCGGACGACTATCCAACGCTGGCCCAGTGTGCGCAGGGGAGAGGATACACATATCTTCCCTTACCAGGAAAATGCCGATGTGATGTTCAATTCGGCCCTGATTTATGAGTTAGGGGTTTTGAAACGGTATGCAGAACATCTGTTGGAGCTTGTGCCTGAGAATGCACCTGAATATGCTGAAGCCGTTCGATTGCTGGTATTCATTTCCTACTTTTATCCGATTTCGGCACAGGAAATACCACCTACTTCGGTGTTACGTGAATTTTTGGGCGGCAGTAGTTTTAATTATTAAGCCCGATAAAATACAATATAAAGCTCGCTATCTGGCGGGCTTTTTTTATGCCATCCGGCTGAAAATCGCTCTCTGGGCAAGGAAAGTTTGGAATAGTCCGCGACCAAAAAGAAATAAAATCATAGCCAGCCATAGCGCATTGTTTCCCAGCGAATGCTGGAAGAGGAGAAATGTTGGGATGAACAGGAAAAATGTAGCGGCCAGCATACTGTTCCGCATTCCCGTCGATGCGGTGGCACCGATGTAGATTCCATCCCAGATAAAAGCGGCAAATCCGGTTACCGGGATGAGCGCTGTCCACCAGATAAATGGTCGGGCGGCGTCTCTAATCGAAGTCTGGTCGGTCAGAAAGGCTACAATCTGGTTTCCGGCAAAGAAATAGATGAGTGAAAACACGATGCCCAGTGAGATTCCCCATAGAAAAAGTAGCTGACTAACTTTCTTTAATTTGGACTTACTTCCGGCTCCAAAATATTTCCCGGCCAGGGCTTCACCAGCATAGGCAAAACCGTCCATAAAAAAGGAAAAGAACATCAGGAATTGGAGGAGAAGTGAGTTGACAGCCAGTATAGTATCATTCATCCCCGCCGATTTCGAGGTGAAAAACGTGAACACACCAATAATGCAAAGCGTCCGGATGAAGATGTCGCGGTTTACCTGCATGAAAATCCGTAGCGCTTTCACATCGAGAATTTGCTTCCGCGAAAGATGGGAGAAGGGAGAGCCAAATTTTTTATGGATGAACCATAGGGAAAGAAGTAGTCCCATGTATTGCGATAAAACCGTTCCCAGGGCCACGCCGGCCGATTTCATGCCCAAAACGAAAACAAAAAATACGCTGAAGATGATATTGGCTATATTAATAATGATGGCAACAGTCATGGGAATACGGGCGTTTTGCATCCCGATGAACCAGCCTGTAAGGCTGTAAAGCCCGATGGTGGCGGGTGCGGCCCAAATACGAATAAAGAAGTACTGGCTGGCCAATTGCTTGACTTCCTCGCTTCCACCCAAAATGCGGAAGCTAATCCATTCGATCGGGACTTGAAGAATGATGAGCAGAACACCGAAAAATAGTGCCAAAACAAAAGAGCGCCCCAGTATCAGTTCGCTTTCGTTTCGATCTTTCCTTCCCGTTGCCTGGGCGGTAAATCCGCTTGTGCCCATTCGCAGGAAAGCAAACATCCAGTAGAGAAAGTTGAAGATGACACCACCAAGCGAGATAGCTCCGATATAAATTGCTGAGCCCAGGTGCCCCATCAGGGCCATATCGACCAGTCCCAATAAGGGCACAGTGATGTTACTGATGATGTTGGGAATGGCGAGGTCAAGTATTTTTCGATTCAAAATGTTGAGGTTTTGTTGCTTAATTATTCATTTTCAGGCGACAAAAATAGGTGGAGAAAAAAGGACAAAAAAGTTTTTATTTTTATTTGGAACAAATCCAAATAAAGATTACTTTTGAAAAACATTGAACTACAAAAAACCATTAGTGATATGAGTTTTATTCAACCAGAACTTAAATACGATTATACGGCTCTTGAGCCTTACATTGACGCCCGTACCATGGAAATTCACTACACGAAGCACCATGCGGGTTATACCAATAACTTGAATAAAGCCATTGAAGGTACGGAATTAGACGGTAAAACCATTGAAGAAGTTTTATCGGTGGTATCCAAATTTCCGGCGGCTGTACGGAACAATGCAGGCGGTTTTTACAATCACAACCTGTATTGGGAAGTAATGCAACCGGGTGGAAGTTCAGAGCCTAAAGGTGAATTGGCTGATGCTATTAATTCGGCATTTGGTTCACTTGACGCATTCAAGGATGTATTTTCAAAAGCTGCAGCCACGCGATTTGGTTCGGGCTGGGCATGGCTCATTAAAGATGGAAACGAATTAAAGGTGGAATCCACACCGAATCAGGACAATCCGCTGATGGATGTTTCTGATGTGAAAGGAACTCCCATTTTAGGTATAGATGTCTGGGAACATGCTTATTATCTGAATTATCAGAACAGGCGTCCCGAATACATCGAAGCTTTTTGGAAAGTTATCAACTGGGACGAGGTTGATAGACGTTTTAAAGGTTAATTGATTTTTTGGTTTGAGAAGCCGGAGGTGATGCTCCGGCTTTTTTTTGCTTTTAGGGGTAGTTTATAGTAAAAAAGACGAACAAATTTTGATCTTCGTTCGTTCTTACAGCAAAATCATCATTAACCTTTAAAATAAATTTATTATGGCATTCGAACTACCCAAGTTGCCGTATGCGCTCGATGCGCTTGAACCTCACATCAGTAAGAAAACCCTCGAATTTCATTACGGAAAACATCACCAGGGGTATGTAACCAAACTGAACGGATTAATCCCGGGAAGCCCTTTTGAAAATGCCGATCTGGAAGAAATTATTAAAAAGAGCGAAGGAGGCATTTTTAATAATGGCGCACAGGTTTGGAACCACACTTTCTACTTTTTCCAGCTTTCGGGTTCACCCAAAACAGCACCGGAAGGAGCACTGAAATCCGCGATTGAACGCGATTTTGGTTCACTGGAAAGCTTCAAGGAGAAATTCAGTAATGCAGCTGCTACACTTTTCGGATCGGGTTGGGCCTGGTTGGTGAAAAATGCTGACGGGAAACTGGAAATTATTCAGACTGCAAACGCAGGTAACCCGTTACGCGAAGGAAAAACTCCGCTGTTAACATGTGATGTATGGGAACATGCTTACTATCTCGATAAACAAAACCTTCGTCCGACCTACATCGAAGAATTCTGGAGAGTTCTGGATTGGGGCGTTGTGGAATCGCGTTTCTAATAAGGAAAGAAATTTTGATAATAAAAAAGCCGGCATTACTAAAGTAAGCCGGCTTTTTTTGATTAAAGTCGTTGATTATTTATTAGTCGGTATGGCATGATGAATCGGTGCTAACTCCGCAACTACCTCCTCCACAGCCACATCCTGTGCCTGTTCTCAGATCGGCAAGAGTAGGATCAGTAACTTCCTTTTTTGTTTTGAGAAAACGCAATCCCAATGCAAAAAACACGAAGCTGATCATGCCTAAAACAAGTAAAAACAATTTCAACATAGCATTAACGTTTTGTGCTTCAAAAGTAATAATAAAAGAGATAAAAAGGTCTTAAATATGGTCAAAAATAATCACCCGATTCCTCCGGTGTGATTATTTCGAAGCTGATAGCCTTCTACTTGGCGAGTTTCAGGTTTTTAAGCTTCTGTTCCTTCTTTACTTTGGCCTGCTCCATCCGATCTAATGTTTGGGCACAATAAATACCGCGTTTTTTCATTTCGCGGTTATGCCCAATATGCGTATCGGGGAATTTCCCATTCTTTTTAAGAACAATTTGTAAGGCTAACCCGAAGAAAGCCAGGGAAACAAGAGCAATGGCCAGTAAAATTACCTTTACTAAACCCATAACTTCTCTTTTCTCGGGTGCAAAGATATATCAAATATGATTCGGGTAATCTAAATTTCTGAAAATTTGAAGAAGGGTGGAATAATCGGAGGATGGTGTACTTTCGATGCCCTTCTCGTGCAATAACTGCTGCGTGGCTTTTAACAATGATTCCGGTTTATACTCCTTCTCATGTACAAAGTTGAGATACTTCAGTATCCAGAAAGCATTGAACCGATGAAAGAAACGTCTGGAAAAAACGCTATCTCCGGAGCAGTTGGACTGCAATTCGAGTATCATATCGATAGCTCCGGACTGATGTAAAAACCGACGAAGCGGCGCTGGAAAAATGTCAATTGTTTCAGTAAGTTGCTGTTGTTTCAGGTGGTAAAGTTCATTTACTTTTCGGAAGAAAGGCTGCAGATCTTCGAAAGCCCGAAAAGAATAAGTCGTTTCCATCAGGTCTTCACCGGAAAGGAATTGCGCCAATTTCGGCCCGGTTCCAAACGGTACCCGATCAGAAGTCCGGATACCCGGGAAAACCAACGGTTCATTAATTTCTCCAAAGGTTCCCAGTTGAACGACTTTATGCAGAAAATAGAAATCCTCGCCTGCCTTTTTGCGGTTCATTCCTCCTTGTTTTACGTAGGCTCCAGCGCGAACGGCAAAAGCAGAGCCTACGGTGTAAATGGCGTTGGGGTAACCGGATAACTGCATGGCGTGCCGATAGTAACGCATGTACAATTCGTACCGCGTAATTCCTTCGCAGAGTTTGCCATCCAACCACGGTTCTTGTAAATCATGTTCAAATCCAATGGTAAAGAGTTGACATTTTGGGCAATCCTGAAAGGCCTTTTCAATTGCCGTAAAATAGTTGGGCGATACGCGACAATCCGCATCGAGCGAAACGATGAATCCATTTTCAGTACCTGCCTGGTTGAATCGGCGAATGGCCTCATCCATGCCGATCTTCCGGGCCCAACCGGCACCAGCCCATTTTTTTCTGAGCTCTGGAACATGAACGAGGTGAAAGGAAATCTTCCCGGTAGGAACATGCTGTTTCCAGGAATGAAATTGCCTGATGGTTTGTTGGTTAATTTCTTTTGCTTCAGTGGGAGCTCCTTCCGGCGAATTGACTACGATAATGACTTCGGTTGGAAGAGTGGGGGGAGCAGCCGATATCAATGACTCCAATGTTTGAAACAACTCCGGCTCACGGTAGGATGGAATCACTACACAGCAAGTGAGCGTTTCTTCCGGCTCGTCGGGAATGAGCGGGGGGAAACCGGCATGTTTTTTCAGATAGGAATCGAAACTATGCATGGTGCCAAAAAAAGCCCTGGTTTCGCAGGGCTTTTAAGTTATATCGTAATCGAGTCTTACTTTTTCGAACTGTGGTAACGCTTGTTCAGCGCAGTAATCACTTCGCGGGTGATGTTGTGCTGATCGGAACCTTCCAATAAGTTTGCATTACTGAAAATCAGGTCATATTTCTTATCAGCATTATAAATCTTCACATAATTCGAGATACTGTCGATTACCTGCTGATTGATTTCTTGCTGCATGGATTGCAATTTGCTGGAAAGGTCGTTGTCCAGTTTTTGAATTTCCTGCTGCATACCTATAAGGCGATTGCGTTCCTGCATGGCCCTTTCCTGTGTGAGGAAACCACCGCGCTTTAGTTTTTCCTGGAAAGCGTTGGCCTGCTTTTCAAAGTTGATTCGTTTTTGGCCATATTCATTTGTGTAGGCATCCTGTTTGCTCTTGAAGTTATCGTTTAATTCTTTTGCCAAATCGTAGTTGACCAAAACAGAATCCAACTTCACAAATGCCACTTTTACAGGGGCATTTTCGTCTTGAGCTTCAGTGACCGTTTGGTTTGACTGACCTTTTTTATTTCCTGTAAAGTATAATACATAGAGGCCAATAACAGCCAGTGCCAAAATAACATGAATGATTGTAGAGTTATTTTTCATATGAATCGAATGATGATTGTTTGAATGGAATTAGGAATGACAAATATAACCGAATTGCTGAATGCACAAAGGATGCGACTTAAATTTTGTTGGCGGAGAAAACCAATTTCTGATAATTCATGAAATAAATTAGCCTCTACTCTTGATAAACGTCATAAATCCGGCCTTTTGCGTTTACTACTTTTACCTCTTGATGAAGAAGAGTAAAAATTTCTAACTAGTACTATTACGACTATGTTCAATAAAATGATAGCAGGAATCCTGCCTTATATGCCCAAAAAACTGGTCTGGATTTTCTCCAAACGTTACATTGCTGGTGAAAATATTGAAGATGCACTTTGGGAATCGAGAAAACTGAATGCTGAACAGACCATGGTGACCGTCGATATTCTTGGAGAATACATCAAGGAATTGTCCGAAGCCACCGAGAATAAAAAGCAGTACATCGACCTGATTAGACGATTTACCCGGGAGAAGATTGACGGAAATTTCTCGGTAAAACCGTCGATGTTTGGGTTATTGCTTGATAAAGAAAGCTGCTATCAGAATATTCGCGAAATCGTTTCTGTTGCTGACGAATGCGATACCTTCATCCGTGTCGACATGGAAGACTCGACATGTACCGATGCGGAGATTGAAATTTTCCGTCGTTTGAAAGCAGAATTTCCTACACGCGTGGGACTGGTTGTTCAATCTTATATGCGGCGTACATTAAGTGATGTGCGTGACCTGATGGACATGCATTCGGACGAAGCTCCTTTAAATTTCCGGTTGTGTAAAGGAATTTATGTTGAGCCGGCTGAAGTGGCATTCAAAAAGTACCAGGAAGTTCGGGATCACTACCTGGAAGATCTGGAATACATGTTGCAAAATGGGATCTACGTTGGTATTGCAACACACGATAGATACCTGGTCGATAAGTCATTTGAGTTGTTGGAGAAATACAATACACCGAAAGATAAGTATGAGTTTCAGATGTTGTACGGTGTAACTCCCGATTTACGAAGTCGCATTAAAAGTGCAGGCCATCGTATGCGTGTTTACGTACCTTACGGAGTGCAATGGTTTGGCTATTCAACTCGTCGTCTGAAAGAAAATCCGAATATGACCTGGTTGATTATAAAGGCTCTTTTTGTCAGAGGTTGATAAAATAGGCTTTCCAAAAACAGAAAACCGCCCGATATCCGATATCCAGGCGGTTTTTTTTATGTCTTTAAAACCTGTAATCGATTAATTCGGGTTTACCTCTTTCTGTTTTTCCTTTTTCCTCTCATCATACTTCTTCCATTTTTTCGCGAGGTACGCCTGATATCTGCCGACAACAACATCTTGCTCATTCGAAGAAATTATCTGTTTCTTCAATTTTCCCTTGTGAAGAATTGGTTTGCCGTACAGGAAGTTCAACGGGCCAAGCGCGCTGGTTGAGATTGACAAGCTATTCCCGGGATTTACCTTCATCCCCTTATATTCTGCTTCCATCTGATACTTTCGCATCGTATTGCGGGCATTCATATCGGCATCATATGTTTTGGGCGCTTGTGTTAATCCCTGAACGGTACCCATATCGACATTTTGTTGTGCGTTCTGAAGCATTCTCTCATCTACGGGCAGTTGCTTCATTTCGCTCATCAGGTTGTAATTTCGCGGGAAGATCACCACCTCTTTTATCTGTACCGTATCAGGTGACATAAAAACCCCCATCAGGTATTCCGAAGCGGAAAGCGTGTCCGGAACCACCATATCTACTTCCTTGTAACCTACATACCTTGCGGTGATGGTATCGCCTGGCGCCCCCCAGAAAGAAAATTTCCCGTTGGCATCGGTGGTCGCTCCATGCCGGTGATTGATCAGAAAGACCGTTTCCGGGAGAGGTTTCATCTCTTTTCGGTCAAAAACAACACCTGTAACAAATATCGGCTGTTTTCCATCTGTTTTATTTTCCTGTGCCACTCCGGTCAAATGAGTGCCAACCAATATCAGAATCGTGAGAATAATTGATTTCTTTTTCATGACTGAAGGTTTTTAGTAGGAAATTGAGGTTAAATCATGGGTAAGTTATGTATTAAGAACGACCGAATCAAACAGTTTGTTTACATAAGTTATCCAGACATCCAGTTTTTAACATTTCTTATCTATTCATTATAAATGAAGGGCTTTCAGCGTGACACTAACACTTGTTTTCTGATTTATGTTGTAAAAAATGTTTTTAACGATGCTTTTGAAAAGAAATTTGATCTAATTTAGCAGAACACAACAGAACAGAACGGAAGTTGTGAAATCTCAACCTATGAATGAATTTTCGTTTACGCCCAATCCGGATTCAACGGTGCTGAAATTTCAGCAGTTGGTAGATGCCGTGATAGATGCAATTAATCGCAAAGCATTAAAGGAGGGAGATTCCCTGCCGTCGGTGAACCAGTTGATTAAGGAGTCGTCAATGTCGCGGGATACTGTGTTTAAAGCGTATGCTGAGCTGAAGAAACGAGGGATTGTAGAATCCATTCCCAATAAGGGATATTTTGTTGCCAGCAAACAGCAGCGCGTTTTTCTCTTCCTCGATACGTTTAAAGCCTACAAAGAGGTTCTGTATTCATCCTTCAAAGAGTCGCTGTCGGAAGATGTCGTGGTGGATGTGAATTTTCATCACTACAATATCAATGTTTTTGAGAGTATTATTCAGAACAGTGTGGGTAAGTATAATACCTACATTGTCATGAATTTCGACCATCCTGAGGTATCCCGAATAATAAAGAAAATTCCGGCCGACCGGTTATTGGTTATCGACTGGAAAATTAATGCTGGTCCGGAGCACTCACGCGTTTACCAGGATTTTGGAGCTTCGGTAACCAGCTGTTTGGAGGAAGGACAACATCTCTTGCAGAAGTATGATGAAGTAGTCTGCATCTATCCGGAATATACTTTTCACCCATACGATTCAGTTGAGGCTGTTGAACAGTTTTGTCTTGAAAAAGGACAGGCATTTTCGGTCGTTAAGGATGTGAAGAAACTGGAAATGACTTTAGGTAAAGCTTATCTGGTGTTTGAAGATATTGACCTGGGGAGTCTGCTAAAACAGGTTCGAAGTAAGAAGTTTCGGGTGGGAAGCGATGTTGGAATCTTATCCTATAACGATACCCCAATGAAAGAGTTTGTGATGGGGGGGATTACGGTCATTTCCACCGATTTTGTGAAAATGGGTGAAGCCGCGGCCGGTTTTGTTACCGGAGATGAAAAGCTCGATCAAGTGATTCCAACCAGCCTGACCGTACGTGAGTCATTATAAAAATACATAACAGAGCAGAATAGTACTGATAAACCAAGAAAACAATTCATAACACATGTATTTACTGGGATTTGATGTGGGAAGCTCGTCCGTAAAAGCTTCCGTTTTGAATGGCGAAACCGGCGAAATAGTCAGTTCGGCCTTCTATCCAAAAAAAGAGATGACTATTACCGCGAAACAAGCTGGTTGGGCCGAACAGGAACCTTCGGGCTGGTGGGAAAATCTGAAACTGGCTACACAAGAGGCAATGCGAGGTGGCAATGTTTCCGCCGAAGCGATAGGCGCTATAGGTATTTCCTACCAGATGCACGGTTTGGTGCTGGTCGATAAGCATCAGGAGGTATTGCGTCCTTCTATTATCTGGTGTGACAGCCGGGCTTCTGAAATTGGTCAGAACGCTTTTGAAACGCTCGGCGAAGAACGCTGCCTGGCTGACCTGCTCAACTCTCCGGGAAATTTCACCGCAGCCAAGCTGAAATGGGTCAAGGATAATGAACCGGAGCTGTTCAAACGCATCGATAAATTCATGTTACCTGGTGATTACATTGCCATGAAGATGACCGGAGAAGTCAGAACAACGATTTCCGGATTGTCGGAAGGAATTTTCTGGAATTTCCGTGAAAACGGTCTTTCGGAAATGCTGATGAAGGAGTTTGGGTTTGAAGATAACCTGGCGGCTGAATTGGTCCCAACTTTTGGCATTCAGGGACTGGTAACCGATAAAGCAGCGAAAGAACTCGGGATCAAATCCGGTATTCCGGTAGCATATCGAGCCGGCGATCAGCCAAACAATGCGCTTTCATTGAATGTGTTGCAGCCGGGAGAAATTGCCACGACAGCCGGAACATCGGGTGTTGTTTATGGTGTGAGTGATACGGTAAAATACGATCCGCTTTCCCGTGTCAACACCTTCGCGCATGTGAATCATTCGGAGGAAGCAAATCGGTTGGGTGTACTGCTTTGCATTAATGGTACAGGTATTCTCAACTCATGGTTGAATCGCCATGTGGGGAATGAAACCTTATCGTACCCTGAAATGAATGCGCTGGCCGCACAGGTTCCGGTTGGTTCTGACGGTGTTTCTGTACTTCCTTTTGGAAACGGTGCTGAGCGTGTCCTGGCAAACAAGGAAGTCGGAGCGCAAATCAGTGGCCTCAATTTTAATATCCACAACCGCAAACATTTGTTCCGCGCAGCACAGGAAGGTATTGTTTTCTCCTTCCGGTACGGGATGGATATTATGAAGGAAATGGGCATCGATGCCAAAGTGATTCGCGCCGGTAAAGCGAACATGTTCCTCAGTCCGGTCTTCCGTGAAACACTGGCCAATATCTCAGGAGCTACCATCGAATTGTATAATACTGACGGTTCGGTTGGAGCAGCACGTGGAGCCGGTATTGGAGCCGGTTATTATTCCGGTTTCGAAGAAGCTTTTAGCGGATTAAAAAGACTGGAAGTTGTAGAACCGGACAGCAACAAAAAAGAAGCGACAGAAGAGGCTTACAAAAAGTGGCTGGATGTATTAAATCGATTTATATAAGATAGTTAATATGAACGTTTACAGACCTTTAATCAAATAATCATGGAAATTTTAAAAGGAAAGAAAGCTTATTTTCCCGAAATCGGGCAGGTTAAATTCGAAGGACCGGATTCACGCAATCCGCTGGCATTTAAATGGTACGATGAAAATCGCGTCGTAGCCGGAAAAACATTGAAAGAGCACTTGCGTTTTGCAGTTGCATATTGGCATACCTTCTGTGGTGAAGGTGGAGATCCATTCGGCCCAGGTACGAAAGTATTCCCCTGGGCAACAGCTGTCAATCCAATGGATGTGGCTCGTGAAAAACTGGATGCAGCATTTGAGTTCATCACCAAAATAAACGCACCGTTCTACTGTTTTCACGATACCGATTTGGTCGGTGACGGTTCTGTTTTCGAAATTGAAAAGCGGATGGCACAATTGCTTCCGGAAATGAAAGCGAAGCAAGAAGCTTCGGGTGTCAAACTACTGTGGGGAACGGCCAATGTTTTTAGCAACCCACGCTATATGAATGGTGCTGCCACCAACCCTGATTTCAACGTATTGACGAATGTGGCAACACAGATCAAGAACGCCATCGATGCGACCATCGAACTGGGTGGAACCAACTACGTATTCTGGGGCGGGCGCGAAGGCTATATGAGTCTGCACAATACAGATACCCGCAGAGAACTGGAGCATCTGGGACAATTCCTGACCATAGCTCGTGACTACGCCCGCAAGCAAGGCTTTAAAGGCACTTTCCTCATCGAGCCGAAGCCGATGGAGCCAACCAAGCATCAGTACGATTACGACTCGCAGACCGTTATTGGATTCCTTCGTCAGCACAATCTTGACAAGGACTTCAAACTGAACATCGAAGTGAACCACGCCACCCTGGCCGGTCATTCATTTGCACACGAACTGCGTATGGCAACTGATGCGAAATTGTTGGGCTCTATTGATGCTAACAAGGGTGACAATCAAAATGGCTGGGATACCGATGAGTTCCCAACCAATATTTACGAAGTTACCGAAGCCATGATGGAAATTATTCAGGCAGGCGGATTTACCGATGGCGGTATCAACTTCGATGCGAAACTGCGTCGTAATTCTACCGACCTGGAAGATATCTTTATCGCTCACGTATCCGGAATGGACACTTTCGCTCGTGGTCTGATTATCGCAGACAAAGTATTGAATGAAAGTGATTACCTGGAACGTCGCAAGAAGCGCTACGCGTCATTCGATTCTGGCAAGGGAGCTGAATTCGAAGCCGGTAAACTGACACTCGAGCAGCTGCGTGAAGTGGCTAATGAAGTTGGCGAGCCAAAGCAAATCAGTGGCAAGCAAGAGCTGCTGGAGCAAATGATCAACTGGTACATTTAATCAGCATACAATTTGGACTGTTCCTGTTTCCAATTATTGAGATTCTCTTCTTCCTTTTCACGACAGGAGGAAAGGAATGAAGGGATCTCAATGGAAACAGGTTACAAGCCCTGGAAATACTGCCAACACCTTCTGTGTAAACGATATGTTAGGTTTGATAGAGAGAAAGGTGCCAACCGCCGGAAGCTCTGGTAGCCGAGACATTATAGAGAATCTAAACCAATAATATTCAACGTATGAAAAGTAATAATGGAAGTGCAAGGTATATTTTTGCACTCACCCTGGTTGCAACACTTGGAGGACTGCTATTCGGATACGATACAGCGGTTATTTCAGGAGCAACCGGAGCATTGAAGAACTTTTTTATCGCTCCCCTTTATTCTAACCCGGCTCTTTCTGCACAGGTTATCCTGGAATATAAATTCATTGTTTCACTGTGTCTGGTCATCGTCGCAGTGTTACTGGGAAGTTTTCTCGTGAAACTCTATGGAAGTAAAAAAGGGGGAATTTATATGGCCTTACTGGCCATTGTAGCTATTCTTGTTTGGTACTTCCGTTTTTGGGCACAGCCGAATGAATTAACAGAAGGAATGGCCAATGCCATCAATGGTTTTACCATTTCCAGTGCATTGGTGGGGTGTATCATAGGAGGTTCACTGGGCGGCTATATCAGTCAAACGCTTGGACGGCGGAATGGAATGATGCTGGCTGCTTTTTTGTTTACACTTTCAGCTATCGGTTCGGCGATTCCGGATAAAATGAATTTCATGGGTTTTGAGCTGGTCAGTTCGTTTATCTTCTACCGCGTAGTGGGCGGTATTGGTGTTGGTTTGGCATCGATGATTGTACCGATGTACATTGCTGAGATTGCTCCGGCTGGTATTCGCGGAAAGTTAGTGTCGTGGAACCAGTTTGCCATCATTTTCGGTATGCTGGTGGTTTATTTTGTGAACTATGCCATCGCCCGGCAAGGCAGCGATTCGTGGTTGAATAATATGGGATGGCGTTGGATGTTTGCTTCCGAAACCATTCCGGCAAGTTTGTTCTTTTTCCTTTTGTTTATTGTTCCTGAATCTCCCCGTTATCTGGTGATGACAGATAAAGATGATAAAGCCGAAAAAGTACTAAATCGGCTGGTGGGAGAGAGCCGGGCTCTTTCCGTTCTGGAAGAAATTAAGGAGACGCTTGTCGAGAGGAAAGCTCCGTGGTTGTCATTTGGTGGCCTGGTGATTATTATAGGTATTTTCATTTCGATTTTCCAGCAGTTTGTTGGCATCAATGTCGTTCTTTATTACGCTCCCGAGATTTTTCGAACCATGGGCTCGGGAACCGATACTTCGTTGTTGCAAACCATTATTGTTGGAGCAGTGAATCTTACTTTTACGGTAGTGGCAATCTTAACAGTTGATAAATTGGGCCGCAAACCGTTGATGATTATCGGTGCTGTTGGCATGGCCTTCTCGATGATTGCATTGGGATTGATGTTCTATATTGATAATGTTGGAATGGGGGCATTGTTCTTCATGTTGCTCTACACAGCATCATTCGCCGTTTCCTGGGGACCTGTTGCCTGGGTGATGCTTTCGGAGATTTTCCCGAATTCCATTCGTGGAGCAATGTCTATCGCAGTAGCGGCACAATGGGTCGCAAATCTGATTGTTTCCTGGACTTTCCCAATTATGAACGACTCGACAGCTTTGACTAATACTTTTCACCATGGCTTTGCCTACTGGATTTACGGAATCATGGGAATTTTGGCAGCTGTGTTTATGTGGAAAGTAGTTCCGGAAACCAAAGGAAGAACACTGGAAGAGATGGAAGGATTGTGGAGAAAGAAAGCTTAATTTTCTTTATACTTAGTAGAATATAGAATGAAAAATGAAACCCCGGATTACGTAGGTGATGTAATCCGGGGTTTTTGTGCGGTGTCTAATCCGCGTTTGTTACTGTAGTTAAGTAGGCATTAAAAGGTAAAACCAATTTCGAAATAGAGTTGATTCATCTCTATATCGATTGTTTGCTGACCCGGAATTTCCATTGGATTCGGACCAGAAACTTTATTGTTCATAGCATAATTGAAGGCGAAATTCAATGCATTGCCTTTTTCATTGAGCTTTTTAGAAAAACCAAGGGCAATGTGGCTTTCGTTAACAGCCGGGGCCAGAATGTTGAACATCACTTCGCTGGCAGGAATTGGTTGTTTTCCGTATGAATAACCTGCACGCAATGTCCATGTATCGATACCGGTATAGTTGAAACCAATTTTGTAGATGGTCATGTCTTTCCATCCGAAACCGGCACCATTATCAGCACCTAGAGGATTCATTCCGGTAGCGGTCATCATCGGGTTGGAAACCGATTTCGAACTGGTATAGTTGATTTGCTTCACATCGGCCAATACGGTAAAATCGCTGGAAATATGGTACGCAATACCAACGCTCCAGTTGGAAGGAATTTCGAATTTTCCCTGCTCCGCGAAAAGACCAGCATAGTCTTTGAATGCACCCATATAGATTTTTGACTGATACTTGGCACCCAGCCAGAATCCATTAAAGAGTTCACCCATGTAACCAACCTTGAAACCAATGCCGGCTGAATAATCTGTTCCATTTCCACTAAGCTTGCTAGCATCGGATGACATCTGACCAAAAGAAGCCAAACCTTTTGCCTCGAATGATTGCGCTCCCAGCAGGGCAGAAATACCCAAACTGTGTTTTTCTCCCAGCTTAAATGAATAAGCCAGATCCACATACATCTGCATCAGGTTAACGCCTGTATGATCGGCTGATTGATCGTAGAATGTTTGCGTCGGATAATTGGTATTCATCCCGCCGTTTCCGTAAATCGAAAGTGTTAATGCATTGTTGTCATTCAACTTCCAGTTTTTGCCAATGTTCGGCATCACAAAAAGCTTTGAATCACTTTTTACGGTTCCGGGTGTGAGCCCAAAAGTTCCTTCCATCATTGATGGGTTTCCGGTGATGGTATATTGACGGTTTGGATTGAACAAACCAATACCAAAACTCAATTCACTTGAGTTAAATACGTTTCCAGCAGGGTTACCTCCAATTAATGATGTTTCGTAAAATGCAGTTCCGGCGCCGGCAAAGCCGCTACTAATGGTTCCGTATCCAGAGCTAAAATAACCATCAGTGGCAAATGCCGCAGTACTGCCCAATAAAAGAGAGAGTCCTAAAGTGAGACTTTTTGATAGACGATTTTTCATATTTAAATGATTTTTGGTTCAGATGCCTGAAAAATACAAACTTATACTTACATCAAGATGTATAAATACTAAAACATACAAATGTTTAGAAGCATATATAGACAAAGCTATATATACTGAAATATTGTTCTGTTTTATAAGATTATCTACCACGTTCATTTTCAATTCAGCGCAGAGTGTACATTTCAGATGTATAAAGACTTAGGTGTCTTAAATTATCAAATAAAAAATAGAATCAATCTAAAATAAATGGGGGTGTCTAATGTGTTTTTATTTTTCAGAAAAATAACCTACCGGAGTTGTTGAAAAATCTGAAACGATTTTTGCCAGTTGTAATTTTAGGCACATTGCATTTCCCGGGAAAAACCTACATTCGTTTATTGTAAAAAAGAATTTGTGTGTGACGTTACAAAATCAGAACTCTATTATATGATCTTACTCGAAGGCCCTTACGTTTCAGATTTTTTAAAACAGACGATTGAAAATTACCAGATACCGGTGATTGACACTTCCTTTTCGGCGAAAATCCTTAATGAGAAAGAACACCAACTTATTTCCACAGCAGATGCTGTTAAACGGATTGAGCGAAATCCTGAGCAATTGATTTATACCAATTCGGAGAATTCCATTCATTGGGTTGAGCAACATCTTCCGTTTACCAGTTTTCCTGAAAAGATTAATCTGTTCAAAAACAAGGTTCGTTTTCGCGAGTTGTTACAGGATAAATATCCCGAATATTTCTTTCAGGGAATTCCTTTCCATGAGCTGTCTACTGCCGATATATCCGGTTTTACATTCCCGTTTATCATTAAGCCGGCGGTCGGGTTTTTCAGCATGGGAGTTTACAAGGTTGATAAACTGGAGGAGTGGCCTAACATTGTAGAAAAAATAACTGAAGAAGTGAACGTAGTGCAGGGACTATATCCCAAAGAAGTTTTCGATTCAACCGAGTTCATCGCAGAAGAGTGCATCGATGGGACGGAGTATGCTATTGATTGTTACTATAATGCCGATGGGAAACCGGTTCTTCTGAACATTATGAAGCACCTCTTCTCTTCGGATAAAGATATGAGTGACCGGGTATACATCACGTCGAAAGAAATCATCTTATCGAACCTGGATTCGATGGGCGATTTTCTCAAAGAGATGGGAGTATCTGCCGGTGTCAGGAATTTTGCCGCGCACGTTGAAGTTCGGATCGATGGCGATGGCCGTATTGTTCCGATTGAGGTGAACCCGATGCGCTTTGGCGGATGGTGCACTACGCCCGATTTGGCCTGGTATGCGCATGGTTTTAATATCTACGAATATTTTCTGACACAAAAAGAACCCGATTGGAATCAGCTTTTGACGAATAAGGATGGTCAGGTTTTCAGTGTGGTCGTGCTGGACAACAGCACCGGAAAAGAAGGGAAGCAGATTCCTGAATTTGATTATGATCGGTTGTTGAAGAATTTCGAAAAGCCGTTGGAGCTAAGAAAAGTGGATTACCGGAGCTATCCGTTGTTCGGGTTTGTATTTGCACAAACGAAGAGCAATCAAATGGAAGAGCTTACCCGGATTTTAAAATCCGATTTATCGGAATACATTCTGAATTGATAAAAAAGCAAAAGGAATATCAGGAGGGTGAATGAAATCCTCCTATAGTTTAAAAAATGTTTTACATACACATTTGATATCCGCTATCAAACCGGAACGCCTTTTTATTGTTTGATGAAAAGTGTGATGCTATGTTTTCCCCCATTTCATATGCATCAATTACAAAATCATTGTAATGATTTGCTTCAGCCAATGTCTAATAACCCAAATAGTAAAAATATGAGATTATTCACGTTCATTAGCACGGTGCTATTGCTTTGTGGCACGGTGTTTCAATCCAGTGCGCAGGTAAATGCGCGAATGTTTCGGTTCCCCGATGTCTCTTCAAAGAACATTGTTTTCTCCTATGCAGGCGATTTATGGGTCGTAGCAAAAGAGGGTGGAGTAGCCCACCGGCTGAGCTCTCCCAAGGGGGAAGAATTATTTGCCAAATTCTCGCCCGATGGCAGTGAGATAGCTTATTCAGCAAGCTATAACGACAACAATGATGTTTATGTCATACCCACCATGGGAGGAATGCCAAAGCGCCTAACTTTTGATAGCGGCACCGATCGGACCGTTGGCTGGACGCCTGACGGGAAAAGTGTCCTGTTTGCCTCTTCCCGCGAAAGCGGACGACAACGGTTTAACCAGTTATACACCATTGCAGCCACGGGTGGTGAAGCAACAAAGCTGCCAATGCCTTACGGCGATTTTGCATCTTATTCGCCCGATGGAAGCAAGATTGCGTTGAATTACAAATCGCGGGTTTTTCGTACATGGAAGAGATACCGTGGTGGCTGGGCACCCGATATCTATATTTTCGATTTGAAAGACTTCAGTTCGAAGAATATTACCCGCGACGATGCCAGCGATGAATTTCCTATGTGGCATGGTAATAAGGTTTATTACCTGTCGGATCGGGGTGAAGCAGAACGTTACAACATTTGGGTGTACGATATCGCTACCGATAAATCGACCCAGTTGACTCACTTTACCGATTACGATGTCCATTTCCCATCCATCGGTCCTGATGATATTGTTTTTGAGGCAGACGGAAAACTCTATTTGATGGGGCTTGATAATGACCAATACCATCAAGTAAAGGTTGAAGTAGTTACCGATGAACTGGCAGTGATGCCCAAGCAGGAGAACGTGAAAGAGCTGATGCAATCAGCCGATATTTCACCCGATGGAAAGCGGGCTTTGGTCATGGCGCGTGGTGATCTGTTCTCGGTTCCGGCCGAACATGGAGTGGTTTCCGATTTGACTCAGTCTTCCGGCTCTGCTGAACGTTATGGAGCATGGTCGCCTGATGGAAAAACCATTGCCTACTGGAGCGATGCTTCAGGTGAATATAATCTGATGTTGAAGAATGTGGAAACCGGTCAGGCGAAAAAAGTGACGGATTTTACATCTGGATACCGCTATCACCTCTACTGGTCACCCGATAGCAAGAAGATTGCATTTATCGATCAGGCAATGAATATCTCCTATTTCGATATTCCTGCCAACAAAGTTGTTTCGGTTGACAAAGGACTTTGGATGTACCAGGGAGCACTAGAAAATTTTTCTTGCAGCTGGTCGCCCGACAGCCGTTGGTTGACATATGACAGAGGACTTGATAACCGTAATGATGCCATTTTTATTTATGATACTCAGAACAAGGAGAAGCGTCAGGTAACCAGCGGTTATTATGACGATCATAACCCGGTTTTTGGTCCCGACGGAAAATACCTGTTCCTGTTTACCGGTCGTTCATTCAAGCCACAATACAGTGATCTGGATAATTCGTTCATCTACCCGAAAACAACCGAATTGGCTGCTATTCCGCTGCGCAAAGATGTACCATCGGCTGTTGCTCCGCGGAACGATGTCGTCGATCCATCGAAAAAAGAAAATGGCGAAGAAGAAAAGGATGAGAAGGACGATGGCAAGAAAGTGGTTGAGGCGGTTAATATCGATTTCGATAACTTCGAAGAGCGACTGTCTATTTTACCTCCGGTCGCCAATGATTATAGAAGTTTGAGTGCTGCTAACGGAAAAATCTTCTATCAGACTGAAGTGGATGCCGGTAAGGAAACAGAACATCCGGTAAAGTATTACGATTTGAAGAAACGGGAAGAAAAAACCGTAGTTGAAGATGCCGATGGTTATCGTCTTTCAGCAAATGGCAAGAAGATGCTGGTCCTGAAAAAGGATAACCTTTACATCATTAAACCTGAGGCGGAACAGAAATTGGAAAAAGCATTGCCAACAGATCAGATGGTGATGACCGTTGATCCTCGTGCGGAGTGGAAACAGATTTTCAATGATGTTTGGCGGTTCGAGCGTGACTTTTTCTACGATAAAAACATGCATGGTGTTGACTGGAATGCGCAGCGAGTGAAGTATGGCAAATTACTTGACGACGCTGTTACTCGCTGGGATGTCAATTATGTGTTAGGCGAATTAATTGGCGAGTTGAATTCATCGCATACATACCGGGGAGGTGGTGACTTAGCCAATGCCAAGAAGACCAACACCGGTTATCTGGGTGTTAATTGGGAAGCCGATGGTAAGTATTACCGTATCAAGAAAATTATTAACGGAGCTCCATGGGATTCGGAAGTTCGTTCGCCACTTTCAGCTACTGACTTGAAAGTTCATGCGGGAGATTATATTCTGAGCGTGAATGGACGTCCCATTACTACCGATAAAGAGCCTTATGAAGCATTCCAGGGATTGGCCGGCAAAACTGTTGAATTGATGGTAAACAGCAAACCAGATTTGCAAACGGCTCGTAAAATTGTGGTCAAAACACTTGGAAGTGAAAGCAGGCTGCGGAATCTGGCGTGGATAGAGGCCATGCGCGAACATGTTGATAAAGCCACCAACGGAAAGGTTGGATACATTTATGTTCGAAGCACCGGAATCGATGGACAGAATGATTTGGTTCGTCAATATATGGCTCAATGGAACAAGGAAGGACTTATCATTGACGAGCGCTTTAACAGCGGAGGACAGATTCCTGACCGTTTCATCGAATTGCTTAACAGGAAGAATCTGGCTTACTGGGCCGTGCGTGACGGTAAAGACTGGTCGTGGCCACCCAAAGGCAACTTCGGTCCGAAGGCGATGTTGATTAACGGCTGGAGTGGTTCCGGTGGTGATGCTTTCCCCGATTTCTTCCGTAAAGCCGGATTAGGTCCGCTCATCGGTACACGGACATGGGGAGGTTTGATCGGAATTACCGGAGCACCTGAACTGATTGACGGCGGATATGTTACCGTTCCAACTTTCAGGATGTATAATCCCGATGGTTCGTGGTTTAAAGAAGCTCACGGTGTTGATCCTGATATTTTGGTGAAGGAGAACCTGACCGAAGAGGCAAAAGGAGTTGATCCACAACTTGATCGGGCGATTGAGTGGGTAAACAACGCGTTGAAAGACTATAAAGGGAAACCCGCACATGCACCCTACGAAAAGAGATAAATGAAGTAATCATAAAGAGAAAGGCGCCAGCATTCGAGCTGGCGCCTTTTTTATGTTTTAATTGGAAACCGGAGTTGGCTTACTGGAGTCCCATCAGGTGCTTGATGACCAGTAAAACAATAATCAATCCGGCAATAGCGGCAATCATCAGCATAATGTCTTTGTTAAAATGTTTCTTGCCGTTTTCCTCGTTATTTGCCTGTTGTATTTCTTTATTTTCCATTTTTCTATGTTTAAAATTAACTACACATCAATTCTTGTTTCCGGATGATTGTCTTCCGGAAATAACTGTCAATTCTTAGATATGTGATTACGCTAATTTCGAAAGCACTTCACCATTAGGTATATGGGCCTTTTCCTGTTAGTGAAAGGCTGGCGAAGTGCATTGGGAAAAATTTGAAAGTTAAAAGATGATTTTGTGTTTCCTGAAAGCCGCACCATTACCGGTAGCGATTGACTCTCGCTCCCTGACGAATCGGTAACACCGTTTTCGAAAACGATAGATGGAGTAAAGGTGTGAGAAATCGTTCCGGGATAGAGTTCTTTTTCCGGGTGAGCCGTATTGTTAATTTTACTCCAGGCGGTACCTGCATCAATTAAAATGAGTAAAAAACTTACGGTCAATAACGCAATAAGTCTGCGGTACATCTTTCTCAGCAATGTCTAAATTCGGCGTAATTTAAACAAAGAATCGATATATCGCTTTAATTCCCGAAAGTAATTACATGGGATTTTTGTGGTAAGTAGTGGATAATCAGCTGTGATTAAAGGTATGAATATTTGCTGTAGGAATTGAAAAGTACCATTAAAAGTGATTCTTATCTGCTTCAATGACTTAAATTTATATTTTCGTGACGCAAACAAATTGCTGTGCTTTGGTTGATTTATCTATAATTATTGTCAATTACCGAGGGTGGAAACATTTGAAAAACTGCCTGGAAGCTCTCGAATCATTTAGCGAAGAGCATTTCTCCTACGAAGTAAATGTGGTGGATAATTATTCCAACGACGGAAAGTTGGATGAATTTCAGCGGCGTTTTACGAAGTTTCGTTTTCATCTGAATACTGGGAACAATGGATTTTCCAGTGGCTGTAATCTGGGAGCCAAAGTTTCATCGGGAGAGTATCTTCTCTTTTTAAACCCGGATACGATTGCTTCAGAAGAATCCGTTTTCGGCCTTTTGAATACCATTCGGAGCATTCCGGGCATGACCATTCTTTCGTGTACGCAGAAGAACAGCAGGGGCAATGAAGAAGGTCCGTATGGTTTTTTCCCCACATTGTTCACACTAAGTGGAATATTACGTGCCATCTACCGAAAGGTGAAAAAGAAGGAACTGGAAGAACGTTTTTCTCCTGAAAAGGAAATTATTTATCCCGATTGGGTTTCCGGCTCGGTGGTTATGATTTCCAAGCAGCAATTTGATGATTTGGGTGGGTGGAATGAAGATTACTGGTTGTATTATGAAGATGTTGATTTGTGTAAACGAGCAACCGACAAAGGCGGAAAAGTGGCTTTGCACAACCGGATTTCGATTATTCACAACCATGGTGGAGCCACTCGTATCAACCCGCGGGTTACGGCGCTAACCAAATCTGAAGTCATTATCTCCAGACACGTTTATCTTTCGCGGCACTATAGTGGTTTGTCAGCTGCAGGTCTGCATTTTGTGGTCATGACAAGTGTGCTTTTAGGAAAATTAATACCTGCCTTTTTCGGACTTCCGTTTTTCTTCATTCGGCGGTTAAATCAGTACACGCATTTGTATCGCCGCTTGTTGGCTTATTATTTTCTGGCACCCTTTCGGGGAACATGGTTGAGCCCGCGCTCCGTGAACTACAAGAAATAAAAAGAGGGAAAACACTCGTTCTCCCTCTTTTCGTTTTTATTCGTTATCGACAACCGGTAACCAGCCTTTGCGGGAAATAAGTCCGTGCCAGAGGTTATCCGGAATTACCAGTTCGTCTTGATCGTGGACCGAAAGTGTCGTCCGTATTTTGTCTGCTGAACCGTTTTGAGTTTTCTGTACCCATTCCGGTTCCATCAGTAACTCTCGCCCCAGCGCGACAAGCGGTAAATTCCCTTCTTCGACAACTTTCAGCACATCATCGGGAGTATGCAGAGAACCAACTCCGATAACCGGAATTTTGTTCCCGACCCGTTCCTGAATCAACAAAGGTCTGGATTGTTTATCCGATGCATCGCGCATGGAACCTCCCCAGAAATTTGCCGTCGAAATATGGAGATAATCCATTGGCTTTTCGGCCAATGCATCTACCAGTTTTAGCGTGTCTTCCATGGTAATTCCCGGTTCTTCCATTTCTTCCGGCGAAAGCCGATAACCAACCGCAAAAGGCGATTTTGCATATTGTTTAACGTTTTGCAAAACTTCATCGACTACTGCCAGAGGGAATTTCATGCGTTTTTCCAATGTTCCTCCCCAGGCATCGGTTCGGCGGTTGGAGTGTGGTGAAAAGAATTGCTGAATCAGGTAGGTGTTGGCACCATGAATTTCCACGCCGTCGAAACCGGCCAGAATAGCCAGGCGTGTGGCATTTCCGTAAGCCTTGATGGTTGCCAGAATCTCCTCTTCAGTCATAGCCCGCGGAACCGCAGCTCCTTCGCGTTCAGCTGCAACAGCACTGGCACTAAGGGTTTGACCACCCGGAACCTCATTCGGAGGGCACATTCTTCCTCCATGATAAATTTGAAGAATGGCTTTGGCGCCTTCATTTTGTATGGTTTCTACCATACGTTTGAGGCTCGGCAGCATTTCATCAGAGTGGACCCCGATTTGGCCGGAAAAGCCTTTGCCTTCCGGCATGATGAAGGCACATGCAGTAGCTACTACACCCACTCCGCCCGAGCGTTTTCTGTAATAGTCAATTTCAGCGTCAGAAACGGTACCATCGATGTTGCCGGACCAGGTCGTCATGGGCGCCATTATGATCCGGTTTTTCAATTCAATCCCTGAAACCGGCAAACGGAATGGTTCCCAGAGTGAAACATATTTAGGATTCATAATTCTATATTTCTTTTTATCAGGATTTTGACTTTCACTTTGTTTCAACAACCAGTTTTCCGGTATTCACGCCATCAAATAGTCCGATGAAGGCTTCCGGTAATTTCTCAAATCCTTTGATAACGGTTTCGCGATTTTTCAATTTTCCTTCTTTCACCCATTCGACGAGTTTGGCCATTCCTTCCGGTAGACGCTCAGCATAATCGCTAATAATGAATCCTTTCATCAATGCACTTTTCTTGAGAATAGTGGTCTGTATGCGTGGTCCGGTAGGAACGCTCGTCGCATTGTAAAGTGAAATCTGTCCACAAATACTGATGCGGGCAAACTTGTTGATGTTGGCCATAACCGCATCCGAAATTTCACCACCTACGTTATCAAAGTAGATGTCTACTCCATCCGGTGATGTCCGGGCTATAGCCTGCTCCATATCCTTCTCCGTACGATAGTTGATGACTTCGTCAAAATGCAGCTCATCTTTCAGGTAGCGAAGTTTCTCTTCACTTCCCGCAATTCCGACTACCCGACAACCATGGATTTTGGCAATTTGTCCAACCGCAGTTCCTACTGCTCCTGCGGCTCCGGAAACCACAACGGTTTCGCCTTTTTTCGGCTGACCAATATCCAGCAAACCGAAATAGGCGGTAAGTCCTGTCATACCAAGTATTCCCAGGTAATAACTCAATGGTACTGAGTCTTTGTCAACTTTTTGGACCGATGTCGCTGGTACCGTTTGGTATTCCTGCCAGGCTAACGGACGAGAAACAACCACATCTCCTGCGGAAAAATCGGGATGCCTGCTCTCTGTCACTTCAGCTACTGCGCCGCCATTAATTGGTTCACCTACCTGAAATGGTTCGACATACGACTTGGCGTCACTCATCCGTCCGCGCATGTACGGATCGACCGAAATGTATAAGGCTTTCAATAACAATTCACCTTCGGCGGGAGTTGGTATTTCGATTTCTTTCAACTCAAAATTATCGGCCGTTGGGCGTCCAACCGGTCTTGATTTCAGTATAATCTGTCTGTTCTGCATAATCTGTTGGTTTTTATTTTTTCGGTCAACGAAATAAGTGCTTTTTGTTCCCGAAAACTGTTGTTCCGAGTAACGGAACTTTCCTTTCGTTCAGTGTATGAACAGACGGCTCTTCCTTAGGGTTCACTGCTTTTTTTTTAGATGAGTAATGAGTTTCCGCAACAGAAAGGTAACGAGTTTGATGTGTACTATAGATTAGGCGAATGCACAACCTAGAGGTATTTGGGGAAGGTTAGAAAGCCCTGAACATGATGGAAACCGAGGTTCGCGATTTGACCGGATAACCGGCAAGAAATCCCGGCTGCCATAGTGGCATTTGACTGACGACCCGTATTGCTTCCTGGGAAAGAAGCGGGTTGGGAGACTCTTCAATTTCCGGGTCGATGACTTTTCCGTTTTCATCCACAACAAATCCTACAATGACCTCGCCGACAATTCCTTTTTTGAGTGCTTCCTTGGGGTAGTTTACATTCTGGTTAATGTACAGCCGTAAGGCAGTTTCACCTTTCGGGAACTGGGGTTCTCTGTCTACTTTGCTGTAGATTTTGTTATCAAGGTATTTATTGACGTTTATCTCTTTGCCGGTTCGGGTATAGGAGTGGAGTTCGGAAATGAACCCGGGCGGATCGTATACACAGTAGAATTCTTTTTGTCCGTTAGAATGATATACAATTTTCACACCTGCCGGAACCCCCATTTTAAATGTCTCTGTTGAATGAAGGTTCCCGTTTTGGTACCATTGTTTAAAAATACCGTCTTCCAACACTTTCTTCTTATTCAGTTTTTGCGAAAGGTTGTTGAGGGAAACTTTTTCGCCTGAGGCATAAAATCGTACCTGACGCAGTAGTTGTCCGTTGGTTTTGGCGATTTCCAGGTAAAAATGCGAAGGAGAGATGGTGTCAAGTTCCAGTGTAACATTCACGGCTCTTCCGTTCTGCCAGTCTTTCACAAATACAGGATCGGATAATTCAACTGGTCGTGGCAGAGAGTTGGCTATTAGTGTATTGGTAAAAAGCAGAAAAGCAAAAAGGTAAAAATACTTCATAGGTACAGTGTTTCACTAATAAATTGTGAACTCCGGGAGGGGGGATTATTGTAAATAAAAATAAGGCGAAACCTCTAAGAAGTCAAGGGGTATATGCAATTTAGATGAAGAAAGTTCTTCGTGAAATAGCTGCAAATTTCTATTATCTTTATTGCGAGCCTTCTGTCTGTCAGGAAGGATGCGGATATGAACGAGTCCAAACTATCTGAGCTATGAAAAAGGATCTTCTATGCAGGCACACCTGGCACATTTGAAATGCATCGGTGGTGGACCGATGACTTGGTCTTTTTCAGGCAGCTACATAACTTGTTAGTTTTACCATATGATTCCCGAACCAAACTAAACCAAACAATTAACTAAACATGCTTTCCATTCGTTCCCCTTTTGCATTCGCAGCAATGTTACTATGCCTGTTCTTTTCCGGCCAATCGTCAGCGCAGGAGGTTGACCACTGGGAATCTGTTGTATATGCTGAAGATACCTGGCACTATTTTATTGGCACGTCTGAACCATCAGTAACCTGGCCTGCTTTGAATTTTGATGACACTACCTGGGAACAAGGCCCTGGAGGCATTGGTTATGGCGACGATGATGATGGGACAGTTATTCCTTCTTGTACCTCGGTTTACATGCGTACTGAAGTTGATATCGTCGATTCCGCGGCTATTGGTCGGGCTGTTTTGCATGTTGATTTTGACGATGGATTTGTGGCATACCTGAATGGTCATGAAATTGCCCGGGCCAATATTGGTACGCCCGGAGTTCGTCCACCACATGATCAATTTGCTGATTCGTACGATTACGAGGCGCAGATCCCACAGGGCGGAGTTCCGCCCTCTTTTCTGATTCATCGCGACAGCCTGAAGCAATATCTCCTGAATGGAAAAAATATTCTCGCATTGCAGGTGCATAATGCCAATGCTACCTCGAGCGATTTATCGTCTTCCACCTGGTTGAGCCTGGGCATTACCAATACGAGTAATGAATATCGTCCGGTTCCTTCCTGGTTTACTGAACCTGCAGAGGAGTTTTCCTACCTTCCGTTGATCATGATTAGTACCAGTGGGCAAACGATTCCTGATGAGCCCAAGATTATGGCAAAGATGCGGGTTATCGATAACGGCGAAGGAACAAAGAATACGATTTACGATACGCCGACAGATTACGATGGAGTTATTGGTATTGAGATTCGCGGACAATCTTCCCAGATGTTTCCGAAGAAATCATATTCGATCGAAATCCGTAATGAAGCAGGGGAAGATTCCACGGTAACTTTGTTGGGAATGCCGGAAGAGAGTGATTGGGTATTGTATGCTCCCTACAGCGACAAAACCATGCTACGGAATGCGCTGACTTATTATTTCGGTGCGAAACTGGGGCAGTGGCAACCGCGTTTTCGCTTTTGCGAAGTTTATTTGAATGGTAATTACAATGGTGTTTATCTGTTGATAGAAAAAATCAAACGCGACAAAAACCGGGTCGACATTAATAAACTGAAAGAAGACGAAGTTTCGGGAGACGATTTGACCGGTGGCTACATTATTAGGGTTGACAAGTTGGATGGACTTACCTCGAATGATTACTTCTATTCGTATCCGCAAACGACATTTATGAATGCCCGGCGGTATGCTTTTTCCTATTACTATCCAAAGGCAGAAGATATTGTTACCGAGCAGAGAGGTTATATACAGAATTTCATTACAGGATTTGAGAATATGCTGAATGGAAATCAATTTGCCGACCCGGTGAATGGCTATCCGAAATACATTGACGTTACTTCCTTCATCGATATTCAGATCATGTCGGAGTTGGGCAACAACGTAGATGCGTACCGTTATAGTACCTATTTTTACAAGAAGAAGGATTCGAACGGAGGGAAGCTGTTTGCCGGACCATTGTGGGATTTCAACCTGGCTTACGGCAATGTTGATTACGCTCCCGATTTTCTGGCAACCGATCAATGGGTATATACCCATTTCGGACCGGACGAGCCTAATTGCATGCATTGGTGGTTCCGGCTGATGCAGGATGAGCCTTACCGAAAAGCGTTGTTCGATCGTTGGACCGAGTTACGGAATAGTTCCTTTAATAACGACTCCCTTAGCAATTACATCGATGAGCAGGTAGAGATGCTGGGTGATGCCATCGACCGGAACTATAAACGCTGGCCGATAATAGGCCAGTATGTTTGGCCAAATGCATTTGTTGGTTCATCGTATGTTGCCGAGATCAATTACCTGAAGGGATGGATACAGGACCGGCTCAACTGGATGGACACACAGTGGTTGCTTGAAACCGGAATAGAAGATGAACCGTTATTGGCGGGTTCCGGAATTCATGCCTATCCCAATCCATTTGTCGATCAAATTCATCTTTCGGTTGAAACAGTCAGCAGGAGTCCCATGCAGATTGAGCTGTGGTCCTCGCAAGGGCAAATGGTGTACCGGGGCGAACGAACCCCTGGAGATGATGAGCAAGACCATTTCAGTATATCTCTTCCGAAGCTTTCCAGGGGAATTTATTTTCTGAAAGTGTGGCAGCGAAATCAGCCGCCTATGGTAAGGAAGGTTATTAAAAACTAGATGGCATAAAAAATCCCGCAACAACCTTGGTGTTACGGGATTTTCTGCCGGATGAATTCCGGTAGTTATTTTATGATGAGGTTTTTAAACCCTTTGGAATACCAAACCATGTTCATGTTATTATCACCCGCGTAAATAAAGTACGCTTCCAGGTTCGGGTCGTTATCCACAATCTTTTTGGCTTTTTCAACTCCCATTACCATGAATGCCGTAGCATAAGCATCTGCTGTCATGCAGTTGTTGGCGAGTACACTCGAGCTAAGCAAGCTGTGCTGAACAGGATAACCCGTATGAGGGTCGATGGTATGCGCATACCGTTTGCCATCTTTCACATAGAAATTACGATAATTACCGGAAGTGGCCAGTGCTTTGTCGTTGAGGTGAATCACATCCTGCAGATCGTTATCATCGTATAATCCTTTATTGTTGGGCTTATTTATTCCGATGCGCCAGACTTCGCCTTTGGCATTTACGCCATGGGCTCTGACTTCTCCACCGATTTCCACCATGTAGTTTTTGCATCCCTGCGAAGCCAGATAATCGCAGACCATATCAACCGCTTCTCCCTTCGAAATGGCACTGGCATCGAGCATCGTATTCGGGTTTTCTTTAACGATTTTATCGCCAACGAGTTTTACTTTTTGGTAGCCGACTGTTTGCATTAAACTGTCGATTAATTCTTTCGAGATGCTGTCTTTTTTGGTAAAACCGAATCCCCAGGCATTGACCAACGGGGCGACCGTCATATCAAAGGCACCGTTGGTTTTTTTCGATACTTCTTCACCTTTTAGGAAACACTTCCGGAAGTAGGGATCCACCTTCACCGTTGAATCATTCTTGTTGATACGAGAAATGGTGGAAGTCGGAATGAAGGTCGAAAGCGAGTTTCCGAATTTGTTCATTTTTAGCTCAATAGAGTCCTTTAAGTCTTTTCCGTCAGGACTCGAATAGATAAAATGATAAATGGTGGTGTAAACGGTGCCTTCGTTGTATACATATTTCTGTGTTTTCGGGGCACATCCTGCCATGAACAGCAGTCCCAAAAACAGAGCAAGCAGAGTTATTTTTTTCATTTTGTCGAAATTTTCGCCACAAAAATAGTCAAAGAATTGTTTTACAAAGAGAGTTTTCTGTTTACAGGGAAATCAATTAAGAAATATTAAGACCTTGCAGATACGTGTCCAGTTTGCCGATAACCATTTCCGGAAGGAAATCACGATAGAGGTCTGACGATTCTGTCTTTAGTAACTTATAGGGTTTTCCTTGTATCAGTTCCGGCTTGAAGTCATTCAGGTGGACCGAAAGATTCTTCTTCCCGTCGTCGAAAATGCCCCAGCTTTCGCGGCTAATGAAAGGAGAGAAAATGGTGAAGGTTGGAATTTCGAGCGCTTTGGCCAGGTTGGTATGTCCGCAGTCGTTTCCGATATACGCATCGGTATGAGTAACTATCTTAGCCAGTTCACGCAGGCTCTTACCGGTTAAACCGGGAAAAACATTTTCCGGATTACCCAGTTTTTCAGCAAAAGCAGTAGCTGCTTCTTTTTGGTTGGGGAAATAATTGAGAATGATTTGCGCAGAATAATTCTCAATCAAATGTCTGATGACTTCCAGCATGTAGTCTTCAGGGTAAGTTTTATTTTCCACGCTGCCATAAACGCCTGTTACGATCACTTTCCTGGTCAAATCAACTCCCGCTTCCAGAAGAAGTTGTTTGCCATCTTCTTTCTCTTCCTCGGTTAAGTATAGACGGGGATGCGGATCGAATTTGAAGTTGTCTTTTTTCAACGGCTCTAGCAGGGCCAAACGTTCTTCAATGACAGGACCGGCAATGGAAGCGGGGCGACTGTGCTTATCGACCAGAATGTTGTAGTAAAGTCCGCGTCCGAATTTCTTGTAAGAAATCCGCTTTTTCGCTCCCGACAAACGAGTGGTCACCCAGCTATCCATCTTGGTGTATGCATCGATGACGATGTCGTATTTGGCTTTTCGGATTTTCCAGGCAAACTTCAGCAAATTTCCAACTTTCCGGTCGGAATCGTTAAAAATGACGATGTTGTCGATATTGGGATTGTTCTCCGCCATCTCGCGGGTAAAAGCGTAAACCATATAATCAATTTGCGCGTCAGGATACATTTTTCGCAGTTGATTACAAATAACTGTTCCCAGGAGAACATCACCGATTCGCTTTTGCTGAATAACAAGGATTTTCAATTTCATTGATGATCATTATTTGAGACAAAACTGCCGATCGATTCTTTCGCGTTAAGCGAGGGACCGAAAACAAGCAGTGAATAAAACAGAACAAAAAAAGTACGTATGGTGTGGGTTTGCAAGTTATCGTCTCCCATGTTGGCAATGGCGATAGTTAAAAGAAAGAAGAGCGCAATAACAGATAATTTGCCTACCCGAAATAATGGATAAATCAGCAGAAACATCAGGATAACAAATCCCACGATTCCGAATGTTACCAGAAAATTCAGGTATTGATTGTGAGCGTGGCTGAAGTTGGCGGGTCTAAGTTTGGGATCTTGCTGCGAAAGCATTTCGTGGAATGCTGCTTTTTCGTTGCCGGTGCCAACCCCAAAAACCGGATACTCTGCGATAATCGACAAAGCAGCGCGCGTATAAGCCCAGCGTTGTACCAGCGACTTGTTGTTCGGATTACCATTGGAACGGAAAGCATCCAGCTCCCAGATGGTTTGATAAATTCGTGCCGAAAGGTTCATTCTTTCGGGAACGTAGCGGTAGTTGGCAAAGCCTTCGCGGATGGCTCGAATATCATCATTACTCAGTTGAGCAACACCAGCAGAATCTTTCGTCAGTCCTCTGGAAGTCAGGTAACGAATCAAGGTACTTTGCACCGGAAAGCCATTGGCATCGGGCTCATTGAACTTCAATTCACTGTGCTTATTCCATTCCTTTTGTAATTCTGGCAGGCAAATATTGAGGTAAATGAAATGACCGTTTTCCCGTAAGGATTTCCTGAAATCGTTTTGATATCGATTCCCGTTTGCGGTGAATTGGGTAACCTGATTAGGCTTCGGCATGGAAGTGTGAAACTGCCTGTATAGTTCGCGACCGATTAGTGCCAACGGAATAATGATGAGTACAACGGCTCCACTCCAAACGTATTTTCTCAACCATACCGGAATTTCCTTGTAGGTGAAGAAGGGAAGGGCAATGAATGTTGCCAAAAGCGTCAGTAATCCCAGTAAAGAATGTAGCCAGATATTGAAAAACAATAAAAACAGGACGCCGGCAACTCGAGAAATCTGACGCACATTCCAATTGTCTTCCCGGTAGTGAAAAATTTGTTGAGCCAGGAAGAAGAGGGAAAAGTTAACCAACAACGAATGGGCAATGTGGGGATTGAGTGTTGCGTCCCTTACATCGATGATTCCGAGACTTTCACGGAATTGCCAGCGGACAAAAGCCACCAGCGAACTGATGATAACACCAATGACAAAAGCATAAAGAATCCTATTGATTTGTTCCCGGTTTAGCGGGAGGTAGGCAATAGCTAAGGGAATTAGAAGCCAGAAAATATTACGCCGGATTTCGTCGATGGCACTGGCCGGATGATGAGCTCCCAACGCCCAAAGCAGGTAAAGAATGAAAATGACGGCCGGGAAAAGTGGCAGCGGATTTTGGCGAAAGCTCCGGTATTTTTCTTTGGGCGAAATAACGAACCAGGAGAACGCAAAAGTCAAAACCGTGATAATGCTGACCAACGCCTCGGAAAAAGGCAGGACAAATGCCAATGACATCAGCATTCCCTCCATAATTAGAAGCCTTGATGGTTGGATGTCATGGTTTTGTTGCATGGTTTGTTGTTGAGCCGAAGAGTGTCAATTTGAGTTGTCAGATAGAAGCAAACATAGCAAAAATAGACATATGGCACATAAAAAATGCCCGCCCCCGAAATTGGGAACGGGCATAAATGTGGAATAATATATATTGGGTGCTTATTTGACTTCCTCGAAATCTACATCCGTTACTTCGTCATCGTCACCACCTTTTTGCTGACCTCCGGCCTGTTGACCACCAGCTTGTCCACCCTGTGGATTTCCCTGCGCGCTGGCTTCAGCGTTGGTTGCATTGTACATTTCCTGTGATGCAGCCTGGAAAACCTGGTTCAATTCAGCAGTAGCGGTATCGATAGCTGCCAAATCCTGGTTTTTGTGTGCTTCTTTCAGTTTGTTCAATGCTTCTTCAATCGGAGCCTTTTTGTCAGCCGGCAATTTGTCACCAAACTCTTTCAGCTGTTTTTCCGTCTGGAAAATCAGGCTATCAGCTTGGTTCAGCTTATCGATTTTTTCGCGGGCCTGCTTGTCGGCTTCAGCATTTGCTTCAGCTTCCTGTTTCATCCGTTTGATTTCATCGTCGCTCAAGCCAGATGAAGCTTCGATACGAATCGATTGCTCTTTGCTGGTAGCTTTGTCTTTTGCAGTTACGTGCAGAATACCGTTGGCATCAATATCGAAGGTTACTTCAATCTGAGGTACGCCACGCGGTGCTGGCGGCAGTCCGTCGAGGTGGAAACGACCGATAGATTTGTTTCCGGTAGCCATTGGGCGTTCACCCTGCAAAATATGTATTTCTACTGACGGCTGATTGTCAGCTGCTGTAGTAAAGGTTTCCGTTTTCTTCGTTGGAATAGTGGTGTTGGCCTCAATCAATTTGGTCATCACACCACCCATGGTTTCGATACCCAGTGACAGCGGAGTTACGTCGAGCAACAACACATCTTTTACTTCACCGGTTAATACACCACCCTGAATAGCTGCACCAACGGCTACAACCTCATCGGGGTTTACACCTTTTGAAGGAGCTTTGCCGAACAATTGCTGTACTCTTTCCTGTACGGCAGGAATACGGGTTGAACCACCAACCAGAATCACTTCGTCAATATCTGAAGGAGAAACTCCGGCATTTTTCATGGCACGACGGCAAGGTTCCAGCGTAGCTGTAATCAGCGAGTCAGCCAGACTTTCAAACTGTGCACGTGTTAATGTTTTCACCAGGTGTTTCGGGATACCGTTTACCGGCATAATGTACGGCAGATTGATTTCGGTAGAAGTTGAACTGGACAACTCGATTTTGGCTTTCTCAGCAGCTTCTTTCAAACGCTGCAGTGCCATTGGGTCCTGACGCAGATCGATGCCTTCATCTTCTTTGAAACTGTCAGCTAACCAGTCGATAATAACCTGGTCGAAGTCGTCACCACCAAGGTGAGTATCACCATCGGTTGATTTTACTTCGAATACGCCTTCACCCAGTTCCAGTACAGAGATATCGAAAGTACCACCACCGAGGTCAAATACGGCAATCTTCATATCCCGGTCACGCTTATCAAGGCCATATGCCAATGATGCGGCGGTCGGCTCGTTAATGATACGACGAACTTTCAATCCGGCGATTTCACCAGCCTCTTTGGTTGCCTGACGCTGTGAGTCGTTGAAGTAAGCCGGAACCGTGATAACGGCTTCAGTAACTTCCTGTCCCAGGTAATCTTCAGCGGTTTTCTTCATTTTCTGAAGAACCATGGCTGAAATTTCCTGCGGAGAATACATCCGGTCGTCGATTTTTACGCGCGGGGTATTGTTATCTCCTTTAATAACTTCATAAGAAACACGCTTCACTTCTTTTTGAACCTGATCAAATGTTTCTCCCATGAAGCGTTTGATGGAGAATACGGTTTTATGAGGATTGGTGATAGCCTGACGTTTGGCCGGATCACCAATTTTACGTTCGCCATTTTCAACAAAAGCTACAATGGATGGTGTGGTCCTTTTCCCTTCGCTGTTCGGGATAACGACCGGCTCATTTCCTTCCATTACCGAGACGCAGGAGTTTGTTGTTCCTAAGTCAATTCCAATAATTTTTCCCATTGCTGATAAAGTATTTTAATTTATACGTCTGTTTATTTCGTTTCAATTTCGTCCTGTAGTAATCAATCGTTGTGCCAATCCATTTTCACCGGTTTTTTGTGAAATATTGACACCGGTAACCGGATTTCCCTTAGGAAGACTGTCATTTTTCGTGACAAAACGACAGAGCAAACCCTTTTCTGTTGCGAACTGATATTATAGCGAGTGGAGTGTCAGTAGAAGACTATTATAGTGGAAATAAAGCGAAGGCCGCTGAATCATTGAAATGCAGGCGGTTAATTTGTTTGTCAAAACATTATCGTTAAATTTCTGCCTGCAAACTAAATCCAAGTCTTATGAATGCTGAACACAATCCGAACCGGATTAACGAGCGTCTGGTGTCGTTGGATACTTTACGCGGATTTGACATGTTATGGATTACCGGTGGTGGAACGCTGGTTGTTTTTCTGGCGAAAGCCACCGATTGGGGCTGGCTGAATGTAGTAGCCGAACAAATGGAACATGTCCCGTGGTCCGGTTTCCATTTTTACGATCTCATCTTTCCTTTATTTATGTTCATTTCGGGGGTGGCAATACCCTATGCCATTACCGGAAAACTGGAAAAAGGTACCCCAAAAAGAGAGTTAGTTAACAAGGTGACCAAGCGAATGCTCACGCTGGTTATTTTGGGCTTGCTGTACAACGGGGCATTTGAAAACGGTTTCAGTGATTTACGCTATGCCAGTGTATTGGGACAGATTGGTCTGGCGTACTTTTTTGCGGCACTGATTGTGATGAATACCCCCCGTGTGCGTACTCGCTTGTTTTGGCTGGGAGGCATCTTGCTGGTGATTGCATTACTCCAGTTGGTCGTTCCGGTTCCGGGATTTGGTGCTGGTGAGATGACTAAAGTTGGTAGTATTAACTCATGGATTGATCAGCATTTCCTGCCGGGAAAATTGTACGGAGGTACATTCGACCCCGAAGGATTACTGTGTATTGTCTCTGCCTCTGCAGTTACCCTGATGGGCTCATTGGCCGGAACGATTTTGCGGGATGGAAAAGCAGCCAATAGCCGTAAAGCTGGTCTCCTGGTTATCACCGGTGCGGCACTAGTCATTGTTGCACTGTTGCTTTCTACCTTTTATCCCATTATCAAAGCCATGTGGACGGTTCCGTTTGACCTTCTAACAGCGGGTGTTAGTTTTCTTTTGCTGTCGTTGTTTTATTACATCATTGATGTGAAGAAATGGCGAGGATGGGTTTTATTTTTTCAGGTTATTGGACTGAACTCTATCACGATTTACATGGTCGTCAGGATTTTTGGAATGAGCCTGGCGAACATTTCGAAATTCTTCCTCGGATGGCTTGCCAATCCGGCCGGCGATTTTGGTATGGTCATTTTGACTATCGGAGGAATTGCTTTTGAGTGGTTGTTGCTTTACTATTTGTATAAGAAGAAGATTTTCCTGCGGGTATAATTTATTTGCAGATTTAAGATATGAAAGGGGCTTTCCGTTTATTGGAGAAGTCCCTTTTTTCTTTTCGATGAAATACGATTTAAGGATAATTACGCGAAGAAAGACAATGTTGCCATTGCTTTTTGGTAATTTTGTAAGCTACAAATCAATCTTGAGTGCACATGTCAGTACATAAAGAAGTAAAACGGGTAACCACCCATGTTTTATCGGAAATGAAGTTGCGGGGAGAGAAGATTTCGATGCTTACCGCGTACGATTACAGTATGGGCAGGTTGGTGGATGAAGCCGGAATCGATGTGATTTTGGTGGGGGATTCGGCCTCCAATGTGATGGCCGGACATGAAACCACATTGCCCATCACACTCGATCAGATGATTTACCACGGAAAATCGGTGGTGAAAGCGGTAAACCGGGCCCTGGTGGTTGTCGATTTGCCATTCGGCACCTATCAAGGCGATTCGAAGGAAGCGCTGATTTCCTCTATTCGCATCATGAAGGAAACACATGCCGATGCGGTAAAAATGGAAGGTGGAAAAGAAGTGATTCAGTCGGTTGAGCGCATTCTGTCCGCAGGTATTCCGGTAATGGGCCATTTGGGGTTAATGCCGCAATCGATTCATAAGTACGGAACGTATACCGTTAGGGCGAAGCAGGATGCCGAAGCTGAGAAACTAATTGAAGATGCTCGTTTGTTGGAAGAAGCCGGTTGTTTTGCAATCGTTTTGGAAAAAATTCCGGCATCCCTGGGTGAGCGAGTGGCGAAAGAATTGAAGATTCCGGTTATCGGAATTGGAGCCGGTGGCGGTGTTGACGGGCAGGTTTTGGTTATCCATGACATGTTGGGCATTACACAGGAATTTTCTCCTCGTTTTCTGCGACGTTATCACAATTTGGCAACTGAAATTAAGGGAGCTGTTGGAAATTACATTCAGGATGTAAAATCGCAGGATTTCCCGAACGAAAAAGAACAATATTGATAAATTTAATTTGAGCAGAGGTCAGTGAGTGATTCATTGACCTTTGTTTTTTGCCTTTTCACAATATTCAGGTATGGAGGTTTTATACGAGGATAATCACATTATTGCAGTGAACAAACGGTGTGGCGACATTGTGCAGGGGGACAAAACCGGTGACCCGACACTGGGTGATGATGTAAAGGATTATCTGAAGACGAAATACAATAAACCAGGTAATGTTTTTCTGGGAGTAACACATCGCCTCGACCGTCCAACCAGCGGGATTGTGCTCTTTGCGCGTACCTCCAAAGCACTGACTCGCCTGAATAAATTATTCAGCAATAAAGGTGAAATTCGGAAAACTTATTGGGCGGTAGTTGATAAGCGTCCGTTCAAAGAGACGGATACGTTGGAGCACTGGCTGGTCCGTTATCCCGAGAAGAATAAATCGATAGCTTACAGCAATCGTCGTGCTAATGGGAAAATTGCTACGCTGACCTACCGTTATCTGGCTTCCTCCGATCGTTTTCATTTGCTGGAAATAGAGCTGCATACGGGCCGTCATCATCAAATCAGAGCCCAACTGGCTGCCATCGGTCTGCATATCAAAGGCGATTTGAAATACGGTTTCCCCCGTTCAAATAAAGATGCCGGGATTCATTTGCATGCCCGTAGCATAGAATTTACTCATCCCGTAAGCCAGGAAAAAATATCAATAACAGCGCCCACTCCCCGTGACGCTGTTTGGGATCATTTCTCACAAATGAAATTGTAGCGATTAATCCAGCGCTTCTTTCCGGAATCTCAGTGGTAACAAATTGTCTATTCCGTCGAGCACTTCAATTCGGTCGTGTCCGTCGAGAATAATGCGGATAGGTTTTTCAAACCGGTCCTCAAACTCAGCCATTACCTGACGGCAACTTCCGCATGGTTTGACGGTGTTGTCAACCAAGAGTTCCTGTTTCAGTGCCGATACAGCTATCATGCTAACGGGAACATTCGGGAACTGAGCACTGGCATAAAAGAGTGCGGTCCGTTCGGCACACAATCCGGACGGATAGGCTGCATTCTCCTGGTTATTTCCGGTAATGGTTTGGCCGTTTTCCAACAAAACAGCAGAACCAACTTTAAAACCGGAATACGGCGAATAGGCGTCTTTGGCGGCTTCGCGAGCTTTTTGTAAAAGTTTTTGTTCGGTAACCGGCAATTCGTCGATGCCGGAATATTCGGTCAGTGCAATTCTGAAAACTATCTCTTTCACGAAAAAAAATTATGCTGGTAACCTAAACCGGAAATTGTTCCTTTTATATAAGCGTTAAATACAGAAACTCCGGCAATGTGATACCATGTTTGGTTCAAATTTACAATTTCTGAGCGAAAGCTGTCATTCTCCTGCTGTGGAACCTCTTTTTTTTTATTTTTGGGATAAAATCGAAAATATGAGACCCCAGATACGCTCCTTGTTTATTTCTTTTATCGTACTGTTGTCCAGTTTTACGGCTAAGGGTGACGAAGCTCGCCGAATGACCCGGCAACAATATATTAATCGTTATGCCAAAGTTGCTATCGCAGAAATGAATCAGTTTCATATCCCCGCGAGCATCACTATGGCGCAGGGGTGTCTTGAATCGGGAGACGGAAATTCTTCTTTAGCGCGTGATGCAAACAATCACTTCGGCATAAAATGCAATAACGGTTGGACCGGGAAAAGTGTGAGGCATGATGATGATTCGAGGAGGGAGTGCTTTAGAAAATACAAATCGGCCTGGGAATCTTATCGCGATCATTCGCTTTTTCTTCGGAACAATGTACGGTATGCGGCATTATTCAAACTGAAAATTACCGATTACAAAGGATGGGCAAGAGGCTTGAAGAAGGCAGGCTATGCAACCGATCCGCGTTATCCTGAGCGATTGATCCGAATCATCGAACAGTACCAGCTTTATGATTTAGATAAAAATTACGATGCGACCAAAGAAGCTGTAGCAACATCCGGAAAAGAGCAGCCTGATTACAGCGAGCAGCCATCAGGCAAGGAGGACAACCGTATCGATCACTTTTCCATAGATATTTCAGATAGCCAATCGGTGGTTGAGCGCAACGGCACTAAATCGATTCGAGCTCGTAAAGGTGACACATATGAAGAGCTGGCTGCAGAATATGGTTTGAAAGATTGGGAAATTTTCAACTATAACGATACGGAAAAAGGGCACGAACCTGCCGAGTCATCCATTGTCTATCTTGAAATGAAACCAAGTCGTGCAGCCAGCGGAAATAATTATCATATAGCACTGGCTGGTGAAACCATGTGGCAGATTTCGCAGCAATATGGCATCCGCCTGAAATCGCTGTACCGCAAAAACCGGATGAAACAAGGCGATGAACCGAAGCCAGGACAACAAATCTGGTTGAGGAAGAAAAAGCCGAGGAAGCGTTAATGGCCGCCCTTAGATGGCATGGAACTGCTCGGCATTTTGAAAGCCACGCAGAAAATCTGCTATATTCATGCGTTTTTTTCCGGCCATTTGTAATTCAGTAATGCTTACAAAACCATCCTGGCAGGCAATTTTTAATTCCTTCCGATTTGGGACGATAACCGTACCGGGAGTTGCAACATCGTCGTGTTTTTCAAAACGCGCACGATAAATTTTGATAGGGATTTCCTTCTCTCCGTCATTTTCCCGGAAAACGGTCCATGAAGCCGGATAAGGGCTGAGTCCCCGGATGAGATTGTGAATTTGTGTTCCGGGCTTACTCCAGTCGATACGGCAATCGTCTTTAAAGATTTTTGGTGCTGGTTTTACAGCTGCTCCGCGTGCAATAAGGACATCCTGAGCAATACCTTTGGCTGTTCCCTCTGCTAAAGCATCAACGGTTCTCATGACTAGCTGGGCACCTACTTCCATTAGTTTATCGTGTAGGTCACCTACCGTCTCATCAGGGCCGATGGGAACTTTTTCCTGAAAAAGAATATTTCCGGTATCAATTTCGTGTTTGAGCAAGAAGGTGGAAACTCCGCTTTCCGTTTCGCCGTTAATAACCGCCCAGTTTAACGGAGCGGCTCCCCGATATTGAGGTAACAGGGATGCGTGAAGGTTAAAGGTGCCCATGGAAGGCATACCCCATACGATCTCGGGAAGCATACGGAAAGCAACTATTACCTGCAAATCTGCATTCAAGGACTTAAGTTCGTCAATAAAAACCGGGTCCTTCAGTTTTTCGGGTTGCAATACCGGTATATTTTGAGACATACTGTACTGCTTTACCGCGGACATATGCATTTTTTGTCCCCGGCCCGAAGGCTTATCCGGCGTGGTGACAACACCAACCACATTGTAACCGTTTTCTATAAGTGCTTTTAAACTCTCAACGGCAAAATCGGGTGTGCCCATAAAAACAATACGAATGTCTTTACCTTGCATAATCTTCAGTTTGTATTTTGTTATTATTTGACTCTTTTTCAGGACCGAAAATGAGTCTATTCCCTTAAATTACGATTTCCTTTTTGAGCTTTTGGAAAATAAGGACAATGTCTGCATCCGTTACCACAGCAGTAGCCACGTTGTTTCAGGTATTTTTCCGTCATTACCCGGTAACCTTCTTTAGTTAGATAGTAATCTTCACCGTCCTGTAAATTGTCACTGTATTCTATGTCATCCCACATCATATCACTTCAAAAGAATGCAAAAAAAGGTTTCCCTGAAAGATGGAAGAAAATTTTCAGGGAAACCTTAAAAACAGAAAAATTAGGTCTAAACCAAAACTAAACCTAAACCAACCTAAATCCTCACTAATAAAGTTACCCCAATTATTTTCCCTTGTCAAATATTAGATGGAACAAATAACTGTCAAAAGATACGCTGGGCATCCCATTCGTCCCTGTTTTGTCAATTTTCAATAATATGTTTATAAAAAACAGAAATAAGTGGGAGAAAGAATCCAAATGAGATAAAAAAGGAGGCTTAACCTCCTTTTACATATTGTTATTCTTTTGTATGATCACCGTAATTGAAACGCTCCAGAGAATGTCCCATCCGGTCCCGTTTGGTTTTCATGTAAAACTCGTTAAACTGATTCGGTTTTACTTCAATCGGGACGGTTTCCACAACTTTTAATCCATAGCCTTCTAATCCGACACGTTTTACCGGATTATTGGTCATCAACCGCATTTTTTCGATGCCCAGGCTGCGAATGATTTGCGCGCCTACACCGTAATCGCGTTCATCCGGATCGAAGCCCAAATGAACATTGGCATCAACGGTATCGAGGCCTTCTTCCTGCAATTTGTAGGCTTTGATTTTATTCATCAGGCCAATGCCGCGGCCTTCTTGTTGAATGTATACAATGGCTCCCTGACCTTCCTTTTCGATTAGCTCCATTGACTTATGCAGCTGATCGCCGCATTCGCAACGAAGCGAGCCGAAAATGTCACCGGTGGCACAAGAAGAATGTACCCGCACCATAACCGGTTCTCCGGGTTTCCACTTTCCTTTTAGTAAGGCCATATGTTCCACTCCGTTTGATTTCTGCCGGAACGGAATAAGTCTGAAATCGCCAAATGCCGTGGGCAAATGTACTTCTTCACCCCGCTCGATAAGACTCTCGGTTTGAATTCGGTAGGCAATCAGGTCTGCAATGCTGATGATCTTTAGACCAAACTTTGCCGCAATTTTCATTAACTGCGGAAGACGTGCCATAGTGCCATCTTGGTTCATGATTTCGACCAAGACACCGGCCGGTTGTAATCCTGCCATCCAAGCCAGGTCAACAGCCGCTTCGGTATGTCCCGAACGGCGCAAAACACCGCGGTTTTTCGCTTTCAGCGGAAAAATGTGTCCGGGACGCCCCAAATCTTCGGGACGGGTCTTCGAATCGGCCAACAAACGAATGGTTACTGCCCGGTCGTGAGCTGAAATTCCGGTTGTAACCCCCGGGACTACAGCATCAACTGATACGGTAAAGGGAGTTTCGTGCAGAGACGTATTTTTCCCTACCATCATCTCCAGTTCCAGCTCGTTACAACGCTCTTCAGTAATAGGAGCGCAAATAAGTCCTCGTCCCTCTGTGGCCATGAAATTGACCATTTCAGGGGTTATTTTTTCTGCGGCAGCAATAAAGTCACCTTCATTTTCACGGTCTTCATCGTCCACAACAATCACCAATTTCCCGTCACGGATATCGTGTATTGCTTCGTCGATGGTATTGAGTTTAAAGTCTGTCATTTTTTTATTTTTTCGAAAGCCAGAAATACTTTCGAGCGCAAAATTAAGAAAATCCTTCGTGGAATGAGTCTGAACGTTGTGCCTTTTCCCATAATACCGTTTGCGTACCGAATAAATGCCTGACAAAACCGGGAAAATAGGCGAAGTTCATTAGTGTGAAATAATAAGGAGCGAAGAACCAACCTGACTGAATATTTCTTCGTTGCAGCAGATATCCGAAGAGAGCGAATAAGTAAAAAAGTAGTTGCAAAACTGTCGCTACCTGGTAAACGGTAAGCCCGGGAACGGATGTGGGAAATGACAGGTAAATTCCCGAAAGTAAGAGAATGGGGAGTGAGAGTGGTGCCAGTGTCCAGCGAAGAACTTTATGAGAAAAGTACTGGAAAGAGAGTCTGCCATACCTGAATGGATTTAAAAGTTCCGGTAATCTGGCAATGGCCTGAAAAGCTCCAGCAGCGATTCTGACTTTGCGTTTCATTTCTTCCCGCGCATCGGAGGATGCAAACTCGGTAGCCTGAGCATCTGCCGCGTATGCAATCCGGTAACCCTTCATGGTAATTCGCATGGATAGAATGAAATCATCCAGCAAAGTATCTTCTTCGAGCTCAGAATAAAGCTCAGTTCTGATGGCAAAAATTTCGCCGGCAGCACCAATCGTACTGTAAAACCGGCTGTCTAGTTTCTTTAGCCACGATTCAATTCGCCAGTACAAGCCTTCTCCGGATGCAACCGGTGTTGAGGAGTTATCGTTTGCAATTCTTTTTTCGCCGGCAACACAACCAACTTTTGGGTGACGGAACTCACGGACAATGGCCCGAATGGTTCCTTTAGATAAAAGGGTATTGCTGTCGGTAAATACAACGATGGGAGCCTTGACAAATGCAATTCCCCTGTTGAGCGCATGCGCTTTTCCCTTGCGCTCGGGTTGGTGAAATACTTCTACTTGCGGATAGGTAGCTGCGATGTCAGGCGTATCATCTGTCGAGCCATCTGTAACCCAAATCAACTGTAGCTTTTCTTTGGGATAATCAAGGGCCAGGGAGTTTTCGACTTTTTGTCTTACGTGAGCACTCTCATTATAAGCTGTGACAAAAAGACAGACTTTCGGCTCCGGAGAATCGCTCTCTGAATATGAAGGTTTTTCTTTCCTCCTGAATAATTGTTGGATTTTCAGAATTACCCAAAGGAAAATACCATATCCGCCAAATGAATAGAGAATAATGAATGCACAGATCCAGAATACGGGAACGGCGACATCAGACATGGTGCACCTCCTTTTGTTTTTCCAAAAATTGGAGAAAAGGAACAACTGCTTTGTCGTATCGGTAGTGTTCCGAAGCGAATCTGAAGGCTTCGTGTCCTAATTGTTGAATGCGATCAGGAGAGTCGAGCAATTGAATCACTGAATTGGCGAAATATTCCGGAGTGTCGGCTATTAGTAATTCATTTCCAGTGTGTACCGGAATTCCCTCGGCTCCGATGCTGGTGGTAACAATGGCTTTTCCCATCGTCAGACCTTCCAGAATTTTCACACGGACGCCACTTCCCGAAAGTAATGGTACGACGAGGATGCTTCGATTTGAAATAAATTCATGCGCATTTTCAATCTCACCCTGGAATTGGATCCCGGGATGGTTGAGGTATTTGCTGAAGCCGTCAGGCGCGTTTCGTCCAGCTACCCAAAATTGAGAATCCGGATGGCAAGAATGAATTCGCGGCCAGCATTTGTCCACAAACCACTTCAATCCAATTTGATTGGGTATCCAATCGAGAGCACCCAGAAAGCCAATCGATAATGGAAAGGTAAGTTCGCCAGCTGGCTTTTCCTCGATGGTAAAACCCGGCTGCATAACGATTGCCGGTTTTCGATTGCCCAACTCGTTGAGTTTTTCCTTGTCTCGTTCGGTTACCGTGGAAAGAATGTCATACTGATTCAGAAAACCGATTTCAGCTTTGCGTAAGCGGTAAACCATATTTTTCAGGTAGAATTGCTTGAATCTTTTTTCAACCTGAGCCGTTCGTTCCCAAATTTCATGCTCCACATTGTGGGCCCGGAAAATGATTTTGGCTTGTGAATATTTCCGGATTGCCATGATATAGGGACAGAGATAAAGCCCCTCGAGTTGGATGACGTCGAAGGATTCTTCCTGTAAGAGGCGGATTAATTGCTTTTTGAATAGTGGTGAAATGAAGCGTTCGAGGATGTATGCTTTTGTCGAGAATAACCAGTTAATGACCAATTTCGTTATTCTGATATTGGTGTCGACATCTACCAGTTTAAATCTAATTTTTGATGTAAGACCAATTGGCAATTCCCTTTCGTGAATGTGGTGTTTGGGCGTGTTCATGGCTAACAGGGTAACCTGATGCCCGTTATCCACATAACCTTCCAGAATATTCAAAATACCGATGGCACCACCATCTTTTCGTGGAAATGGTACTTTATTGGCCAGTGAGAGGATTTTCATGTTGTTTAGGCTCTTCCTCTTCATCCTTCTTTTTCTTCTTTTTGAACGGATTCAGTTTCCGGAAGATTTCAGCATATGCATCTATATTGAGGATGACAGAGTCGTTGGCAGCTTTATACGTAAGAAAAATACCGGCCGGCAAAAATAACAGGGAAGAGAACCACATACCTTCCCAAATGTGTCCTACACCTTCGCGCGACATTTTTTCACCGGTCATGGAAATAATGTAATAGAAAATGAAAAGGACGATGGAGATAACGAGTGGCATTCCCAGTCCGCCTTTCCGGATAATCGCTCCCAATGGCGCTCCAATGAAGAAGAAGATGAGACATGCCAGCGACAAGGTGAACTTCCGATGCCATTCGACCCAATATTTGTTCAGCCATTTGGTTCGAAGATCCAGGTCATCCTTGGCCTGTTGAAGCGAACGTTTGTTGGAACGGGCATTTCGGAGTGCCTGGCTAACAATGTCCATTTTTACGTTCCTGTTCATGTGGTTCAGTATACTGTCGACATCAACATATTCGTCCATCGCTAACTTGGACGTGACGGAGCTGTCGGTTCGCGCATACGAAACCACTTCACGCGTAAGCGGCGATAAATAGTTTAGCTTAACAGAGAAATCAGTCCTTCGTTTGTTCAGCTCTTTGGCCATGGAATCGGCACTGGACGACAATTGACGCAAACTAAGCGCCTTGTAAAAATTACCAACCGAACTTTCGTCCTTTCGCTTAAAATCCATTCCTTTTATGGGAGTTATCAGAACTTCTTTGCTGAATTTGTCCCTTCGAAATGGATATTCGTTATTACGGCGGCGCGGGTTCGGTTCCTGATCGGTATATGCTTCGCCCGCGAAAAGCGTCAGCACCATAAATTTCTTGTCTTCACTCATTTTCATGATACCGGAATCAGCCACAGTGACGGAGGTATTTCCTTCATTCTTCGTGTGATCGTAGATCATGATATTGTAGAGCTTGTCGGTTTTTTTGGATTTCCTGCCGACTTTAATGGAGTAACCATCTATTTCGTTTGAGAATACGCCGTCTTTGACTATCAACTCGGGTTTCTGGTAACGGATGCTGAGTAGCAAAGCAGCAAATTTGCGGTTGGTAACCGGCATAACATCATTGGCAAAATAGAAAGCAAAGAGGCTGACAAAAACACTTAAAAATATGAGCGGTCTCATAATGCGGGTCAGCGAAATGCCGGCCGCTTTCATCGCGAGCAACTCGTTATTCTCGCCTAAATCCCCAAAAGTCATAATCGAAGCGAGGAGCATGGAGAGAGGTAAAGCCAATGGAATCAGACTGGAGATGGCATACAGCATTAATTCGGCAATGACCTCGCCATCCAATCCTTTACCTACAAATTCGTCCAGGTACTTCCATAAGAATTGCATGAGGAGGACGAAAACCGTGATAAAAAAAGTCATGAAAAACGGTCCGACGAACCGGTTTATCATATATTTATAAAGTTGCTTCATGAAAGTTATAAGTCAAATCTCAAACCTTCACAAAGCTAATGTATTTTTGGGATTTTGAACAAATGAGATTAGGAGCCGAGTGCATGTTTCAACTCAGCAATTTGGGAGTTCCAGAGATCTTTGGCATCGTCAATTTCGTCTTCTTCAACAAAATCAGTAATAACCAACGAAACATCACCTGTTAGTTCATCGCGGGCAACCTTGAATTCAAAGTAGCAATCTTCACCACAGTCTGTCCAGCGGAAGCGGACCATATCATTTTGCCGGCTGCCGATCATTTCGGCTTCCTGTTCGGTACTGTCCCAAACAAATGTGTATGTTTTTCCCCGTACAGTCACATTATCGGCAAACCATTCTGATAATCCCGAAGCAGTACTTAATCGGCTAAATAAAACGGAAGGTGATGATTTGAAATTATATTCGAGCTGAAGTTTCTTCATTGCGGTTTAATTGAACTTAAGTTAAGTTTTCAAGTGGGGTAACATTTTACTGCAAAATAGTAAATTATTCCAGTTTGGCAAGCACGAGCGGGATCTGTTGGCGGAAAAAAACCTCAAAAATTTGAGCAAAGCTGTTGACAGATGACGGAAACATATTATATTTGCACCCGCTAACGCGAAAAAATGGCGAGGTAGCTCAGCTGGTTAGAGCGCATGATTCATAATCATGAGGTCGCCGGTTCAAGCCCGGCTCTCGCTACTAAGGTCTGCAGGTAATTACTTGCAGACCTTTTTCTTTTTATTGAAGATGGTTGGCGTGTTGAATAATAGCTTCATTGATTGGTTTTGGAACCATAATATTTTGCATTTTTCGCTGCTGAAACCAACCATTAAACCAATGATCACTTTTCTGTCTGCACTGGCCTTTCTTTTACTGGGGTATCATTTTTACGGCCGCTTTGTAGAGCGAATGGCGGGAGCAGATCCCGGAAGGAAAACGCCAGCCATAACAATGAACGATGGAGTGGATTATCTTCCTCTTCCATGGTGGAAGATTTTTCTGATTCAGTTTTTGAATATTGCCGGCCTCGGCCCCATTTTTGGTGCGGTTGCCGGGGCGATGTGGGGGCCCGTGGCTTTTCTTTGGATTGTGCTGGGCTCAGTGTTTGGCGGTGCCGTGCACGATTATTTTTCCGGTATGCTATCCATCCGGCACAATGGATTGAGTATTTCTGAAATAACTGGTATTTACCTTGGGAATGGCATGAAGCAGTTCATGCGGGCTTTTACGGTTTTTCTGATGGTTATCGTCGGTGCGGTATTCATCATGGGGCCGGCCAAAATCCTGAGCGATATGACATCCGGATTTGGAGGTGTTGGCTTCTGGGTAACCATCGTTTTTATTTACTACCTGGCAGCTACTATGTTACCCATCGATAAGCTGATTGGCAAACTCTATCCCATTTTCGGATTTTCCTTACTCTTCATGGCTGTAGGATTGATGATTGCTATATTGGTGAAAGGGATCCCGATACCGGAACTTACGGTTGAATCATTCACAAATCGGCACCATGCCTCGGAACAATTTCCGGTTTTCCCGATGTTATTCATCACCATCGCCTGCGGGGCGATTTCCGGCTTTCACGCAACGCAGTCTCCATTGATGGCACGCTGTATTACCAATGAGAAATACGGACGCCGGGTGTTTTACGGAGCGATGATTTCGGAAGCTGTAGTAGCCATGATTTGGGCGGCTATTAGTATGAGTTTCTTTGGTGGCGTAGGCAAGCTGAATGACGTGATGATCGCGCAGCAGGGAAACGCAGCATTTGTCGTGAATGAGATTTCTAATTCGCTGCTGGGGAAAGTTGGCGGGTTACTTGCATTGCTGGGGGTTGTTGCTGCACCCATCACATCGGGTGATACCGCTTTTCGCAGTGCACGATTAATTGTTTCTGACTTTCTGAAATTCCCGCAAGGACCAATCCGGAACCGATTGTTGGTGAGTATTCCAATTTTCGTCATTGGCTTTTTACTAACGCAAATCAATTTTGGCGTGATCTGGCGTTATTTTGCCTGGTCGAACCAAACACTGGCGACGATTGTCTTGTGGGCGGTAACCGTTTATCTGATGCAGGAAAACAAGTTGTATCAGGTTACACTGTTGCCGGCGCTTTTCATGACGACGGTAATAACCACCTACCTCTTCTTTGCCCCGGAAGGATTTAGCATTACATGGGCAGCATCACTGACAGTTGGTTTGACCGCTTCGTTGTTGTTGTATGTATTGTTTGACCGTTACCGGCGAAAATATCGTCGGATGGAAAAAAAATTGCAATACGAAATTGATTAGCTCAAAAAACAAAACCCCGGAAATCATCCGGGGTTTCTTATTATCTTCTCATGCCTCTTCGTTGCTGCATCATTTCCTGCTGATGCTTCTGGTATTTCTCGAATTGCTCCTTGGTGAAAAGTTGATTTAGTTCCTTATTCTTTTGGTCCCTTATCGACATCATTTCATCGCGCATAGCTTCGCGATCTGAGCTGCGATCGGCGAAAGCTTCCTTCATTTTTTCGGCATATTTCAGATTGATCTGATACAACTTTTCCGAAGTGGCTTTATCAAGATTCAACGCTTCGGTTGTCTGCTTAGTCTGGCGTTTGGCAATATCTTCAGCAGACATATTGCCCCGACGAGGTTGTGCATTGGCCATGGCGATTCCCATGAACAAACTTAGCAGGATAAATAAGAGTCTTGTTTTCATCTGAACGAAATTAAGTGATTACATGCCTAAGATAGGAATGATAAAGAAAAGTTTAATTGAATTCTTTGACTAAAGATTAATTAACATATTTTAACGTGTTGTTTGGCAGTCGTTTTTAAAAATTGTGAAGCATCGCTTGTATTTTTAATTAAATTGGCAAGAAGTTGTTTTCAGCTGACAGATAAAGTATCGGGTTATAATTGGAAATGGGAAGCTACATTTTTCAGGTAAACGAAACTAGTTTGATATGAAAAGTCTCCGTCGGAAGATTTGCATAATGGAAAAGTTTACCCGGGTGTACCAGGAGTTCCGGACAGCAGAACCTTCGGTTAGGGAGTTGCGTTGTCTGGAGGTATTGTTTCCGGCTATATTGCAGCCTGTTGGTAAAACCGATCGGTTTGTCGGACGAGTTGAACCGTTACCCATAGGTATTTCCATTTACGAAGGTTATTTGGGATATTTTTACGATGGAGCACGGATGAACGCCTTGCTGGGACATCCGCAGTTGAGTTTTAAACTTGAATTACGCCTCAGAACACTGGAGGCTTTTTGGCGGGGCGAAAATTCGGTTGCTAAAATTAAGTCGGCACAACGCCAGGCAGAGGTAAAGTATACTCCCGATAAGATAAGGCGTTTCCAGAATCATGGTGTTATAGAACCATACTATCGCATAAACGGTGTCAATCCTGATTATTCAAAGTTATTGCAAAAAGGAATCCCTGGACTTCGCGAGGAATTACAATCGGTTGATTTAGCGGAGGCAGATGATAAAAAGCGGGCAACCGTGACTTCCATGCTGGGGGCACTGGATATTCTTGTTCGGGTTATTAATCAATATGCTGTATACGCCCGCGATTTAAGCGATGAGTGTGTACATGAAGAAAGCAAGGCGGAATTGCTGCACATGGCAACGGCTTTGGAAACCATATCCGATTCAAAGCCAACCACATTCAGAGAAGCTGTTCAGTTGATTCATTTGTTTTCCTTGCTGTCGGGAACCGGGAATTATGGCCGTCTTGATGTTTGTCTTGGCGATTTTCTGGTACGCGATTTAGAAAACGGAGAACTGACAGAAGAGTTGGCACATCAACTGATGGAATCGTTTTGGCTACTGATCAATGCACGTCAATTAGGAGCTGAAGGACGAATGGTGATTGGTGGGAAAGGTCGTCCAAACGAAGAAGCAGCCGACAAGTTTGCCCAACTCGCGCTACAGACGAGTGCCTCGGTAAAAGAGGCGTTACCACAAATCTGTCTTAGGTATTACGACGGACAGAATGAGACGCTTTTTACGCAGGCTGCGGGTTTATTGTCGGAAGGAAATATTAATCCGCTTCTATTTAACGATTCCAGCCTGTTGCCTTACATCGTTCAGAATTATGCAGTTTCGGAGGAAGAAGCTGAACAATATATTCCCAATGGTAATGGAGGCTTTGTGTTTTGGCACCGAAGTATCGGCGGACCCGCCGGTGCTATAAACCTGCTAAAAGTACTTGAGCTTTCGATAAATAGCGGACGAGATTTTATTTCCGGGACTGAAGTGGGACCTGACTTTGGAAAATTCTCCGAATTTCATAACTTGGATGGCATATGGGATGCCTTTTCCCGGGAGGTAGAATATTTCGTAGAAGCCCTGGCCATCCAGGAGGAAATATTGAACACCGTTATCAACCGGGAGGCATCCTTTATTTATGCTTCCATCCTGCATGACCAATGCATTTCTGATGGACATTCCATTTTTGATGGTGAGGGTCCCCTGCTGGGAAGTGGAGTAGAAGTGGCCGGCGCGAAAAATGTTGGTGACAGTCTGGCAGCAATTGATTCAATCGTTTTTCAGGATAAATTAATTTATCCGGTTAAGTTGAGTTACATTATTGGCGAAAATTATGAGGGCTTTGAAAGTGAACGGGAATTGCTGTCGAAGTCACTTTATCGGCGGGATATCAGGAATAAATCCGACGATTTTATCCGGAGGATAGATCAGCTATTGTCGAATACAGGTTCCGGGTACGCAAAAAAATCGGGCATGCATTACTTTGCCCATTGTCCGGCAAACGGAAAAATAAATATGGCTTTTGGCCGAAAAACAGCTGCCAGTGCCAATGGGCGAAAAGGGATGGAGTTGCTGGATTGTTCGCTGAACCATCGTATCATTCTACAAAGTCACCCTGAAAAAATTACTTTCCCCGATACGGAAATTCTTCAACGAAATGGTATGCATCTTTTTCAGGTGAGTAAAATGTTGGACGTGGGACAACAACTCACCATTCTTCAGGCATTAAGGCAGCTGGGAGTTGGGCAAATGGTGGTAAACGTGTTGGATCGAGACACATTGGAGGCCGCTCGTCGTGATCCGGAGAACTATCGCAATGTTATGGTACGTCTGGGGTCGGGAGCTGTCCGTTTTGTGGAACTTGATGCCGATACGCAGGAACAAATTATCATCCAGCTCGATGATTGAGGCGGTTTGAGGTTTCTGGTAAACACTTTTCTTTTTCAGGCATGCTTCTTACCTTTGGGCACACTGAATTTGTGAAACATGACCCAAGATACTTTCCCATCTAAATTACTTGAAAATGCTGTAACGGAATTTGCCAAGCTTCCGGGCATTGGAAAAAAAACAGCACTACGGTTGGTCCTGCATCTGCTTAAGCAGGAAAAGGAGGAGGTGCATCGTTTCAGCAGTTCCATTACCCGCTTGCGCGATGAAATAAGGCATTGTAAAATTTGCCGGAATATTTCGGACACTGAAGTTTGCAATATTTGCAGCAATAATTCCCGCGACCATGCAACCATTTGTGTCGTGGAGAACATACGTGATGTGATGTCCATCGAAAATACGCAGCAATATCACGGTGTCTTTCATGTGCTGGGTGGTATTATCTCTCCGATGGATGGAATCGGGCCTGCAGATCTGGAAGTTGATTCATTGATAAAGCGGGTCATCGAGGGCGATGTGAAGGAGATTATTCTCGCATTGAGCACCACGATGGAAGGAGATAGCACAAACTTCTATATATTTAAGAAATTAAAAGATTCCGGAGTGAAGGTTTCCATGCTGGCGCGGGGGGTCTCCATTGGCGATGAACTGGAGTATATTGATGAAGTTACGTTGGGCCGTTCTTTGATTAATCGTCAGTTGTTTGAGCAGTCTCTCGGGCAATAATTCAAATTTCGGTAACCGGATGAAATTTTAACCTGACTTAAACATATAAACCTGTCCATCAATGAAATTATCGGTCGTTATTGTCAATTATAACGTCAGATTTTTCCTATCTCAATGTCTGGCATCGGTGCAGAAAGCATCCGAGGGATTGGAGGTGGAAGTTTTTGTCGTTGATAATAACTCGACTGATGGTTCCCACTCCATGCTGAGGGACTCCTTCCCATGGGTAAATCTGATTGCTAATCGCGAAAATGTTGGCTTCTCCAAAGCAAATAACCAGGCTATCCGAAAGGCAAAAGGGGAATATATTCTTTTGCTGAACCCGGATACGATTGTGCAAGAAGATACCTTCCGGAAAGTGATCGTTTTTATGGACGAGCATCCGCAAGCGGGCGGACTAGGTGTGCGGATGATTGACGGGGGCGGAAAATTTCTGTCCGAGTCAAAACGTGGTTTCCCAACACCTTTGGCTTCGTTTTACAAGATTTTCGGTTTTACCCGGCTTTTCCCCCGTTCTGCTGTTTTTGCCCGTTATTACTTGGGGCATCTTCCGGAAGACAAAACCAACCGCATTGATGTGCTGGCTGGTGCCTTTATGCTGCTTCGTCGGGAAACACTTGACCAAACCGGTTTGCTGGATGAAACTTTTTTTATGTATGGAGAAGACATCGATCTTTCATACCGGATTCAGCAAGCCGGATATGAGAATTACTACTTTCCCGAAACAACCATCATCCACTACAAAGGCGAAAGTACGCGCAAAGGAAGTTTTAATTACGTGCGCTTGTTTTACAAAGCCATGCTCATTTTCGTGCGGAAGCATTACTTGACGTCCGGTGCAAAACTGTTTAGCCTTCTGATTCGTTTGGCCATATTTTTTAAGGCCTTTCTCAGTATACTGAAAAGAGCGGCAGAGCGGCTTTGGAAACCCCTGGTTGATGCGTTGCTGATGTTTGCCGGCTTCAGTTGGTTGGTGCCGGTTTGGGAGACAATAGCACACGAGCCCGGCTATTATCCGGAAGGTCTGTTGCAGACGGTCATTCCTGTTTATGTGCTTTTATTTGTCTTTTCTCTCGCGCTTTCCGGTGCATATCATCGTCATTGGCGCATTCGCGGTTTTTTTCGAAGCTGGTTCACGGCTGCGTTGGTTTTACTGGTAGCTTATTCGCTGATGAGTGAAAACATGCGATTCTCGCGAGCTATTATTCTCCTGGAGGCCGGTTGGGGCTTGCTCACGTTGTTGCCAGCAAGGCTTTTGATGGCGAAATCGGGTTGGATGAATTATCCTGCCGGAAAGGAAAAAAACAGGCGCATTGTATCAGTTGGTTCCCGCAACCAAAACCAAAAAGTAAGGGAGATTTTAGTTCAGCAGGGAAACCGCAGTCAATGGTTGGGTAGCGTTGTGTTACATGAAGAGGACGAAACCGGAGATACGTTGGGCACGCTCACTCAATTACCGGAAATTGTCCGCATCAATCGGGTAGACGAGGTAGTGTATTGTGCCGAAGATGTTCCTACCGGAGAAATGATTCGCTCGATGGTGCAGGTTAGCAGCCAATCGCTCCGCTTCAGGATATATAATTCCAGGGAAGGCTTTTTTATTGCCAGCCATTCGGCCAACGATACCGGCGACTTGATTTTATTCGATATTAATGCGATTAGTTTGCCGGAAAACAGGAGGCGTAAAAGAATGTTTGATGTGACGATCTCTACGTTGGGATTTATTCTGTCGCCTTTTCTTCTACCTTTCATTAAGTCGAAAAAAAACTACTTATCTAACATATTCGAGGTACTGAAGGGAAACAAAACATGGGTAGGATACTTCGTGGAAGAAGCTGAAACAGATATTGAATTGCCGGTTTTGCTTCCCGGCGTATTGTCATGTGTCGACAGAACAACGGAATTGGAAGACCTCGCGGATGTGAAAAAAATTAATACATTGTATGCTAAAGATTACCGGATTTGGAACGATCTGGAAATAATTTGTCGAAATATATCCAAACTGGGAAACACTACATCGTATGACACAATACCTGAAGAGTGAGAAAATCACATTGAGGGCGCTCGAGCCTGAAGATATTGAACTGCTGTACCGCTGGGAAAACAACAGTGAAGTTTGGGAAGTCAGCGATACGCTGGCTCCGTTTTCGAAATATTTACTGGCGCTTTACATCAAAAACTCGGACAAAGATATTTACGAGAGTAAACAACTTCGTTTGATGGTTGAAAACAGCGAAGGCCGGGCAGTAGGCGCGATTGACCTGTTTGATTTTGAACCGCACCATTCACGTGCCGGCATCGGAATTTTGATTGGTGAACCCGAAGATCGAAAAAATGGTTATGCCACTGAAGCATTGAAACTTGTTTTGGAATACTGTTTCAAGCGGTTGAACCTTCATATGGTTTATGCCAACATCGATGCGAACAATGAAGCCAGTATCGGGTTATTTAAAAAATTCGGATTTGAGTTGGCAGGAACTCGCAAAGACTGGATTCGTGACGCCCGGGGATGGAAAGATGAGCATTTGTTTCAGTTGATAAATCCTGAAGATTAGAGGGATTGATAATCCGGAATGATGGGTAAAAATTCGTAACTGTTTGCTTCGGTCGAGAATCGACAGCAATAATGCTGTATCCCATTGGTCACCACAAGGTATTTGACTTTTAGCTGCATATTGTATCGTGCAATTTGGTCAAAGGTTTCCTGGGTAATTTTTACCTTCGGTGCTTTACATTCTACAGCTAGCAAAGGTGTGCCTTGTGAGCTAAAAATAACAAGATCGCTGCGGAAGGCATTGCGGTTGATGCGTAAAGACATTTCCACCGCAATTAAGGAGAGTGGATATTGCTTTTCTTCGTTTAGATAACGAATAAACAATTGCCTGACCCGTTCTTCCGGAGTTAGCGGAACCCATTTTTTACGACAGGGATCGAAGACACTTTTTTTCCCGTCAGTCAGGCGAACGCGCAGGTTGTATTTCGGCAGATTTAGGTTCATCAAATAGTATTCTGTTCAGGCAAAACTAATTGTTTAATTTATGATTGGTGAGCTGGACGAAAAGGAAAAAGCTGATAATTTTGCATAAAATTGACAGATGAAAACAAAAGAAGAAATTGTAAAAAACTGGTTGCCACGTTATACCGGCCGAAAATTGGATGACTTTGGAAATTATATCCTGTTGGTAAATTTCCAAAAATATGTCGACATGTTTGCCAAGAAGTTCAATGTACCCATTGTGGGTGAAGACAAGGCTATGCCCAACGCTAGTGCAAACGGTATTACCATCATTAATTTTGGAATTGGAAGTCCGAATGCAGCACTGATAATGGATTTGCTTAGCGCGATTGCTCCGCATGGAGTGCTGTTCCTTGGTAAATGTGGCGGGATAAAGAAGAAAAACGAGCTGGGTGATCTGATTCTACCGATTGCTGCTATTCGTAGTGACGGTACTTCGAATGACTATTTACCTCCTGAAGTTCCTGCACTTCCGGCATTTAACCTGCAGCGCGCTATTTCATCTACCATTCGCGATCACAAACGCGATTATTGGACGGGTACCGTATTTACCACCAACAAAAGGGTATGGGAATACGATGAACGCTTCAAGAGATATCTGCAAAAAACCCGTGCCATGGCTGTTGATATGGAAACGGCTACCATTTTCACGGTAGGTTTTTATAACCAGATTCCCAGTGGCGCTTTACTACTTGTCTCCGATCAACCCATGATTTCGACGGGAGTAAAAACAGAAGCAAGCGACCGGGAAGTGACCCAAAAATATGTGGATGAACACTTGCAGATTGGTATCGAATCGCTGCTTGAACTGAACAATAATGGCAAATCCATAAAACACTTGAGATTCGACTAATTATGGATTTTAATGCCATCTTATCTGATATAGAAAACAAACATTACCAACCCGTCTATTTTTTGGAAGGGGAGGAGACCTATTTTATTGATCGAATCAGTGAAGAGATAACCAGCAATGTGTTGACTGAAGCGGAAAAGGGATTCAATCAGACGATCCTTTATGGCAAGGACACCGATGTAGACACCATTATTACGGCAGCCCGCCGTTTCCCGATGATGACATCGCACCAGGTGGTGGTAGTGCGGGAAGCCCAGAACATAAAAAACATTGAAGATTTGGCTTCTTATATCGAACATCCCCAGCCTTCGACATTGTTGGTAATCAATTACAAATACAAAAATATTGATAAGCGCAAGCGACTTTATAAAGCGCTGCAAAAAAATGGAGTTTATTTCGAAGCAAAACCCATTTACGAAAGTAAGATACCTGCCTGGATCACGAAATATCTGCGCGCAAAAGGTTACGGAATTGAGCCTCGAGCAGCCCAGTTAATTACCGATCATGTCGGTAATGATTTAAAGCGGATAGTGAGTGAACTGGAAAAGGTTATTATTTCCTTGCCGCCGGGTATGAGTGTTACACCTGTTGAGGTTGAACACAATATCGGCATCAGTAAGGATTACAATACCTTTGAGTTGCAAAAAGCCATTGGCAAAAGAGATGTATTAAAGGCAAATCGCATTGTCAACTATTTTGCCGATAATCAGAAGATGCATCCATTTCCGGTTGTTATCGGGATTTTGCATTCTTACTTTCGAAAAATCCTGGCCTATCATTTTTTGGAGAATAAAACCAACCGGAATGCTGTGGCAGGGGCGATTGGGGTAAATCCTTACTTCATCAGCGATTACGTTGATGCAGCCCGAAATTATAACATCAAGAGATCGGTTAAGGCTGTTTCGCTTTTGCGTGAATACGATATGCGCTCGAAAGGAGCGCGTGGAGGTTCGACTGATAGTGGAGAATTGCTTCGTGAGTTGATTTATAAAATTTTACATTAAGAACTCAGACATGACAATTATTATCATCATTATCACCTCACTTGTATCAATTCTGGCTTTTTCGCAACAGGATATTATGGGACGTTTGCAGTTTAACGCCTACCAGGTTGTTCACCGGAAGGAATATTTCCGGATTTTCACACATGCATTTCTGCACGCGAACTGGGAGCACCTGCTGATTAATATGATTGTACTCTGGTCGTTTGGAACTGCGGTAGAACATTATTACTACCTGAATTTCGGTTCACGAGGAACGTACCTGTATCTGCTGTTGTATTTCGGAGCCATACTTTTCTCCAGTCTGGGAGGCTTGATCAAACAAAAGAACAATTATTACTACAATGCTGTCGGAGCGTCGGGAGCGGTTTCAGCCGTTGTTTTTTCTGCCATCTTTTTTGCTCCGTGGAATAAAATCTACTTTTTCGGACTGCTGCCCATTCCGGGAATTGTATTCGCAGTCCTGTACCTGGTTTATTCATATCAGATGAGCAAACGAAATGTGGACAATGTAGGGCATGATGCTCATTTTCTGGGCGCGATATTTGGGTTCATATTGCCCATTATTATTCGACCGTCATTATTTCTCGAGTTCATCAATAACCTGTTTTAAATGGGACACAATCAAGCGGTTTTTATCGATCGTGATGGAACGATTAACGATAAAACGCCGGCATATTACATTTACACCACAGCCAATTTCAAGTTAATTGAAGGTGTTGGTGCTAACCTGAAGAAGTTGCAGGATGCAGGTTACTTATTGATTGTGATAACGAACCAGGGAGGCATAGACAAGGGAGAGTACACCCACAAGGATGTGGCCCGGGTGCACAGGTATATGCGGGAATTGCTTGAATCAGAAGGAGTACAACTGACAGACGTTTTTTACTGTCCGCACCATTCCGATGTTCAGGAATGCGAATGTCGGAAACCGGGAACCTTATTGATTGAGGAAGCGATTGAAATGTATGAAATCGATCGGGAGTGTTCATGGTTTATTGGTGATTCGGATGTGGACATGGAAGCAGCTAAGCGGGCCGGATTGAGGAAGATTCGGGTTGAAACCAACAAGCCCTGGGGTGATGCCATTCAGCCCATTCTCGATGATGTATACAAACCATAGCAGCATTGTTTTAAAGAATACAATGAATTGGTGAAAGGCGGTTTTGTTTTATATAACGGCAAATTTTTTCGTGCTGACGAGAAATTGTTTTCGGGAGATGAGTTATTCCGTCTCGAAGCAGGTATCAAAATCTGGTTTCGAACCGAGGATAACGAAATCCTGTTTCATGAGCAAAACTATGCCTATTTGTGTGCTGCCACCAGAGCGATCAATCTGGTTCTTCCCGAGGATTTTGATTTGGGCGGAGCACGTTTGCGACGTGATGTTTCCCGGTTACTCAACAAGAATAAATTCTACCTGGCTGGTCGGGTAGTGGTGTATCTTTTTCCTGGTGTCAACGGAACTGATGTGCTGCTAACAGCAGAGGAAATTCCCCGTGGTTTCTTTCCGATGAATGAAAACGGTTTGCTAATTGATATTTTCAATGAAGGCAGAAAGTCGGATACGGTGATGAATCCGTATGAAACAGGGAGTCGTTTTTTGTGGCTGATTGCCGCTGCTAAGGCGCAGTCGTTACACCGGCAGAATATGATTTTAATGAATCGTGCGGGTTTTTGTTGTGAGGGAATTGGTACATCGTTCGGATATATTCATGAAAATGTGTTGTATGTACCTTCCGGAAAAAGTGAAGGTTACAGGGTTGTACTTACTGAAATGGTTCGGGAGGCGGCCCGACAGGCCGGTTTTATGGCAGCAGAGAAGGACGAAATCTCTACATCTGATTTGGAGCAGGCCGAAGAAGTTTTCCTGATTGATAATGCATTGGGAATTCAGTGGGTTTTGGGAATTGGTAACCGACGTTACTACAGTACTAAAACATTTGAAATAGTAAAGAAGCTGCAGCTAATGGCGCAAAATAAAAAAGCCTTTCGCAATGCAAAAGGCTGATCTATATGTAATCGATTATTTTAATTCCAGTTTGGGTCCTCCGGGAAATTTTGCCACATGGTGTAGCGTCCTCCCACCTGTTTGACACTTTCCAACCAGAAATTCTGATCGCTGCTCATGATACTTTTCACGTTGGTTTCGGCTACGAGCCAAGAATTTTCTTTGATTTCTGCCTCTAGTTGTCCATCGCTCCACCCGGAATAACCGAGGAAGAAACGCACCTGATCCGGATTCACCACACCTGAGGTTATTAACATTTTCAAGTGATCGAAATCGCCGCCCCAGTAAAGTCCGTCCATTACCTTAACACTTCCGGGAACTAAACCGCCCAACGTGTGGATGAAGTAAATCATATTGGTACTTACCGGACCGCCAATAAAAACCTGTGTATCGAAATTGGTGAACTCATTCATGAATTCGTGTACCGGAAACTCTACCGGTTTGTTAAGGATGAATCCGACCGCTCCTTCACCGGAATGCTCCACTAGAAGAACTGCCGACCGGTTAAAATAATTTCCCGGTAGGAAAGGTTCCGAAATGATAATTCGACCTTGTTTCGGAGCAATTTTACTTTCTATTTTAAAGAAATCGAATTGCATAGTGGGTTTGTTCTTCTTAGTAAATTAGAAATTAATCCCGAGTTTTCAAATAGCTAAAGCCCGCAGTCATGTACGATTATGTACAGGTCTGCTATGCAAATACGTGAAAACAAAAACTATGCCCTGTTAAAAAACGAATTATTTTTCTTCAATAATGAAGATATCTTCGTTCTTCTTCTTCATCAGGTATTGCTCTCGGGCAAATTTTTCAAGGTTTCGGGAATCTGTCTGTAACTCCTTTAATTTTCTTCGGTCCGATTCAATTTTATTCTCGTAATAAGCTTTGTCGGCATTCAGCTTATGCAGCTTTTGTTGATTCTGAAAAAGAGAAATAAAATTGTGATCATCCAGAAAAGTCATCCATACAAAGAATACTACAAAAGCCAGTAAATATTTATTGGCTACAATTCTTAGCAGTACTCGTGGGATTTTCGGCATGTCAACCTCCGGATTTTTATTCAAATTAAAACAATCCTTTTCAAAAGAAAAAGAGGAACCCGGCAAAAGGTTCCTCTTTATTATGAAAGTATGCTTAACTATCCTACTCGTTATCGGGAAGGAAATTTGGATACATGTAGTTATGCGGCGGAACAAAGTTTTCTTTAATCGCCCGGATGGATACCCAACGAATAAAGTTGAAAACGGAACCGGCTTTGTCGTTTGTTCCTGAACCACGGGCACCGCCAAACGGCTGCTGACCAACAACTGCTCCGGTCGGTTTATCGTTGATATAGAAGTTACCGGCTGCATTTTCCAGTCGGTCCATAATCTTCTCAATGCTGTAGCGATCTTGAGAGAAAACAGCTCCGGTCAACGCATACATCGAGGTATTATCCAGGATGGTCAGCGTTTCGTCGAGCTTGTCATCTTCATAGACGTAAACAGTCACAACCGGTCCAAACAACTCTTCCTGCATGGTAATGTAGTCAGGTTTCTTTGCCAGAATAACTGTTGGTTCGATAAAGTAACCTTTGGTCTTATCACATTTTCCTCCCCAGATTACTTCTGCGTCAGCATCGGTACGAGCATCGTCGATAAAACCTTTCAGTTTGTCGTACGAAGATTCATCGATAACCGCGTTAACGAAGTTCGTGAAGTCTTCGGGGCCACCCATTTTAACAGTTTTAAGCTGGGCTTCGATAGCTTCCCAGGTTTTTGGCCAAATGCTCTTCGGGATGTATACGCGGGATGCTGCAGAACATTTTTGTCCCTGGTATTCGAATGCTCCCCGAACAAAGGCGGTGGCCAATGCCTGAACATCAGCGGTGTTGTCGGCAAAAATGAAGTCTTTTCCACCGGTTTCGCCAACGATACGCGGATACGTTTTGTATTTATGAATATTCTCACCGATGGTTTTCCAGATGTTCTGGAAGACTCCGGTTGAACCGGTAAAGTGGATTCCGGCAAAGTCCGGGTGATTGAATACCACATCGGCTGCAGTTGGCCCGGAAACGTGAACCAGGTTAATTACTCCGTCCGGTACACCTGCTTCGCGTAGTACTTCCATGATAACGGCTGCAGAGTAAACTGCGGTCTTCGATGGTTTCCAAACAACGGTATTACCCATCAGGGCGGGGGCAACCGGAAGGTTACCGGCAATGGAAGTAAAGTTGAAAGGAGTCAGTGCAAAGACGAAGCCTTCGAGCGGACGGTAAGCCGCATAGTTCCAGATTCCTTTGGATGATTCTGGTTGCATTTCGTAAATGTCAACCATGCACTTCACACCGTAGCGGTAGAAGTCGGCCAATTCGCAAGCTGCGTCAATTTCCGACTGGAACGCGTTTTTCGACTGTCCCAGCATGGTGGCTGCATTGATTTTGGAACGATACGGTCCGGCCAACAAATCGGCTGCTTTCAGGAAAATGGACGCGCGGTGTTGCCATGACATTTTGGACCATTTCTCACGGGCCTCAAGGGCCGCGTCGATTGCCTGGCTGACATGCGAAGCATCACCTTGATAGTAGTGCCCCAGCAGGTGCCCCAGATCGTGCGGAGGACGCATCTCAATCTTCTTGTCGGTTGTCACTTCTCTTCCTCCAATAATCATTGGGAGGCTAACTGTCATCGCGCGCAGTTCTTTGATTTTTTCCTGTAATTCCTTACGTTCCGGCGTACCTGGAGCATAGCTCAATACCGGCTCATTTTTTACTTCAGGAATATTAAAGAATCCTTTGGGCATGATTTTATTGATTTTTGCGTTATTATATAATATCAGGATTTTCTAATTCGATCCTTTTGCAACAAATCTATGGATTTAGATGTAGAGATTTGCTAATAAAAATCAGCTTTAAAGCTGTCCCTTTATTCATGCGGAAGTGGAGAGAAAATGAAAAAAAATCGGAAATTGGTAAAGGAAGAAAAATTACTAATTTTAATTGCTTAAAATTGCAATACTAACCCTGGGGATTAGATGTTTGAAAAATTACTAAATTTTATTGGGAGAGCGTATCCTTCAGCAACTCACGGAGACCTGAGAAAAATCCGAACGCTTTTCTTCTTTTATCTTGCCGCCATTATTCTTACATCGGGATGGATTATTTTCGATTCATTCAGTTTTCCAACGCGGAATAACTATCAGGGAGAGTTAAGTCTTTTTGGAATGGCCATTCTTGGCTATTACTTTACTAGTAAAGGACAGCGAAGTGCAGCTGTTGGCCTCATTCATCTCTTACCATTCCCCATCTATTTCCTTTTTATTTCATCGGAATATGCGATGTTGCCACCCGAACAATCTATTCCGCTTACTTTAAGTGTGTTGGTTTTTGGGTTATTCTTTCTGCTCATATTTGCCAAACAACAGGTACAGTTTCCCATCTACTTTGTGATTTCATTTACCACGTTGTTTCTTCATACATGGTGGGTAAAGGATCACGGATATATTTTGTCTATTTTCTGGCCCGACCATAATCCTTATATCAATCCGCTGTTCATCTATCTGATCGTTTGGCTACTTTCATACATCATTTTCTCGTTTAATCGGCGGGCCTTGGAAGAAACATCCGATCGACTTGTCCTTCAGCAACGCAGAGTTGGCAGCATTTTGCTTCAGATTCCTGACGGAATTTTGCACATGTCCTATGTCCGTGATGAGCAGGGACAGAAAACAGGATTAAGCATGTTGCGCATTAATCCGGCATTCGAGGAAATGTTTGGAATAAAGAACAGCGAGGTTCGCGGTCGTCCGGCATCGTCCATTTTTCAAAAGATATTTAGGGACAAAGTTGATTGGCAGAAAATTTTCCTAAACGGGAAAAAAAGTAAGCATGAAATATATGTGCCACACACGGAGACGTGGTACGAAATTTCCCTTCTTCACCTCGATAAGGAAGAATTGATTGGCGTGTTTAGTGATGTGACAGCGGCAAAAAAGACGCTGGATGATTTGTCTTCCAGTCGTCATCGGTATAAGTTGCTGCTCGAGACCATTCCCGATATTTTCTTTGTTATCGATAAAGACGGAACCTACATCGATTATGTGGCCAAAGAAGAGGAAGGAATCGATATCGCACCCGACGATATTATCGGCAGTTCCATTTTCGAAGTCGGATTTTCGGAACGCATGGTACGGCAGGTTTTCCATTCCATTCAGACAGTCATAAAATTTGATGCGATTGAAACCATCGAATATGCACTCGATATTCCCGGAAGGGGAACTTGCTTATTTGAGATGCGTATGGTGAAATTGTCCGATGTGGCCGTGATGGCCGTTTCGCGCGATATTACCAAACGGAAAATCGCCGAGCAACGGCTTGAAGAAGCGAAGAAAAAAGCAGAAGAAGCAGATCTACTCAAGTCAGCTTTCCTTCAGAATATTTCGCATGAAGTGCGTACGCCGATGAATGCGATTCTCGGTTTCTCCAATATGTTGATTGCTGAAGAAGTGCCAAAAGCAGAACGAGATAAGTACCTTCAGTTAATTACCAAAAACGGACAAACGCTGCTACATCTGATAAACGATATGATTAAGCTGGCCAGGATTGAAAGCGGTCAGATTGAAGTTAAAAAGCAATTCTTCTCCGTCAATAACCTGATGGTGGACTTGCACCGTCAGTTCATCTACGAGAAAGAGCAACGTGGAAGAAAGCATCTGCACCTTAATATCTCTACCGGCAATGATAATCCTCAATTTTCCATCTATTCCGATGGAAACAAAATCAGGGATATCATGGAAAATCTGCTTGATAACGCAGTGAAATTTACTCACGAAGGGGAGATTGAATTTGGATATCGTATACTGGAGCAGAACAATATTGAATTTTTTGTGCGCGATACCGGCATTGGAATTCCGGAAGATATGCACAAAGACATTTTCCGGCGGTTTCACCAGCTCGACAACAGCCTGACACGTGAATATGGTGGGACGGGTATTGGACTGTCAGTTGCTCAGGATTTTGTCGATAAACTGGGCTCCCGTTTACAGGTCTCCTCCGAGTCTGGAAAAGGCGCCAGGTTCTTCTTCGTGATTCCAATTGAAGCTGGTAACGGATTTCTGAGAGTCGTATAGAACTTTCGTCGATTGTTATTTTGCCCGGCTGTTATTTGTTTTTACCGATTGGCCGAGTTGATGACTTGATACCCAATTAATTGATCGAATCTGGAACTGATGCCCCGGTAATAAACAAAAATCTGGTAATTGTTCTCGGTTTCCACATGGCTCCCTTCTAACAGCGAGGTGTCAATCTTCCCATCATTATTACGCACATAGGCGTATTCATAGTCGTAGAAGCCCTGTTTCAGTAAGAGTGCCAGCTCGTATTGTTTGCGCTCGATGCTGTAAACCATCTGATTGGACGGAGAACACTGCCATCCTGATAATTCCCCGAAAACATAAATATTTCCTTCGGTCAACGGAGCTTGGATATCAAGTGAAAAGTGAACCATCGCATAATCGGATTCCACATCACTGTCGGTTACATTATCTCTTTTGACCAGGTAATGTCCATTCAAATCGTTTTCGAAATGGTAATCCTGTCCGTGCCGGTCTTTATCGGTATATAAAGTAACATGATATAGTGGCGATAAATATTGAATGCTGGCTATTCCTTTGCCATTCACCCTTAGGCTCTTCATGTCGAAGTTCCGGAATTCATTTCCTCCCGGGAATACATTCTCCTCGCTGTAGTCGTATACCAATGAATTTTCACGGATAAACTGCGGAAGCAAATCTGTTTTGGCATTGTCCCATCGTCCGTTTTGCATCAGCAAAACTTTCACCTCGTTTCGTGGATTTTGAATGGCAAAATCGGGATGTTGTATTTCAAAATCGACTTCCTGATTTGGACCTTTATAACTATCGTAAGTGGCCGCTTTTACTCTTCCTGTCACACCTACTTTTTGGTCTACAACGAAAAAGCGCCGGGAGAGTACCGGCTTGGTATGATCGTAGTCGCGCCAGACAGTTAAAACATAATTTCCTGAAAGCTTTGGCTTGACATCGTCGTTCGGAATACGAAGCAGATAATTGACATATGGAATCGTGGTATTGACTGAATATTCATAATCATCAATGGAATTCTCAAAAAAACCATCGAGGTATTCCGATTCAATCAGGTTGGAAGGAGCCCAGTCGGCAGTACAATGTTTGATGGTGTAACTGTACGTATGGGCTTCGCCGGAAAGGTCATCGAACTTGAGTACCAAATGTTGGTCGGAACCCAAAAAGAGCACAGGCTGCGAAAATTCCCATCCTTCTCTGTAGAACTGAACAGTATGAATATTATCACTGTAAACTTGATCGGTCAGGAGGTTTTCGTTGTCGGGATTATTGTTTTTCTGTATGTTTTTTTCTGAAGCGGTTGGCCAACAGAAGAGAGAGGCCATGAGGATGAAAATGATACGTATGGTGGAAATGTGATGCATATGGTAAAATTAACGAAAAACTAAATTAAGTTTACACGTGTTAAAACATTCATATATTCAGACATTTGCAAGATTCACTTTTGAAAAATGAATAGTGTTGGGAATGAATATTTTAGAATGGGCTTATAAATTAGAGCAAAGATTGTGAAAAAGTACCTAAATATTTACTTTTGTGCATCAAATTAATCATTCAAATCACTACAATGTCAAACGTTATAAAGCTCAAGAGAGGTTTAGATATTCAGCTTAAGGGTAGGGCAGAACAGATCCTGGAACAAATGGATCGTCCCGACACTTTTGCCATTAAACCTACCGACTTTCATGGGCTTACCCCGAAACTTGCAGCAAAAGAGGGAGATAAGGTGAAAGCCGGTTCTCCGCTGTTTTTCGACAAGTATCAGCCGGATGTAAAGTATGTTTCTCCGGTAAGTGGCGAGGTGGTTGCCATCAACAGGGGTGAGCGTCGCAAGATTTTAGAGGTGGTTGTGAAGGCAGATGGTGAAAACCAGTCTGAAGAATTCAGGAAAGCCAACCCGGCTGATTTAAGCCGCGATGAGGTTCGTGAGGAATTGCTCCGGTCAGGTTTATGGCCAACTATCCGGAAACGACCTTATGGTATAGTGGCTCAACCGGATGAGAATCCAAGGGATATCTTCATTTCCTGTTTCGACAGTGCCCCTCTGGCTCCCGATTATGATTATGTCTTAAGCGGTGAAGAAAGCGCCTGGCAGACTGGTCTTGATGCACTGAGCAAGTTGACCGATGGTAAGATCTATCTCGGTTTGCCGGCTGAAGGTGCCAACAAGGTTTTTGCCAATTCAAAGGGTGTTGAAATCAACCGTTTTGAGGGACCACATCCTGCCGGAAACGTCGGTATCCAGTTGCATCATGTAGCACCGCTTGCTAAGGGTGATGTGGTGTGGACCATACAGCCACAGGATGTAGTTGCCATAGGATGGCTTTTTGAAAAAGGCATTTATGACTCATCCCGCATCATTGCTTTGACGGGCTCTGAGGTAAAAGAGCCCCGTTATTACCGTACCTGGGTTGGAGCCAATCTGGCTGGCTTGTTCAAAGGTCGCCTGACTAATGACCACGTTCGCTTCGTCAGTGGAAACGTTCTGACAGGTACACGTATCGAAGCCGATGGATTCCTCAGTTTTTATGACGCGATGGTTTCGGTTATCCCGGAAGGTGATTACTATGAGGCCTTTGGTTGGGCGCTTCCCGGATTCAATAAGTTCAGTCCTTCCAGAACTTTCTTTTCGTGGATGGGATCTAAGAAAAAGAAATACCGGTTGGATACCAACATGCACGGTGAAGAACGTGCTTTTGTCGTTTCAGGTGAGTATGAAAAGGTTTTACCTATGGATATTTTGCCTGTCTACCTGTTAAAGTCCATTCTGGCCAACGACATCGATAAGATGGAGAAGCTGGGTATTTATGACATTGTGGAAGAAGATATGGCGCTTTGCGAATACGTTTGCACCTCGAAAATTGAAGTACAAAGTATCGTTCGGAAAGGTATTGACTCCATGATAAAAGAGTTAGGCTAACGGACTGTCTTTTTAGTTGAAAATAATTCAAATATATCGATGAAAGCAATTAGAAATTTGTTCGATAAAGCAAAGCCCCATTTTGAAAAGGGTGGTAAATTTCACATGTTCAAATCGGTCTTTGGTGGAATGGAGACATTCATGTTTGTCCCGAATCACACCAACAAGAACGGAACACACATCCGTGACTATGTTGACCTGAAGAGAACCATGGTGATTGTAGTCCTTTCCCTTATTCCCGCCTTGCTTTTCGGCATGTATAATATAGGTTATCAACACAATTTGGCTGTAGGAGAAACGACTGATTTCTGGCAGACTTTCTTTTATGGTTTTATTCGTGTTTTACCGATAATAGTCGTTTCGTACGTTACCGGATTGGGAATTGAGTTTGCTGCGGCGCAGATGCGTGGGCACGAAATTAACGAAGGATTCCTGGTGTCGGGTATGCTGATACCGCTGGTAATGCCAATCAACACGCCTCTGTGGATGATTGCTGTTGCCACTGCTTTTGCCGTCATCTTCGGTAAAGAGGTGTTCGGCGGAACAGGGATGAATATCCTGAACCCGGCACTTACAGCGCGTGCGTTTCTCTTCTTCGCCTATCCTTCTTTCATGTCCGGCGATTCAGTCTGGACACGTATTGGAGCAGGTAGCCATGCTGTTGATGGGTATTCCGGTGCTACCGCGATGGCCCAGGCAGCACAGGGGCATCCCATCACTTATTCCGTATCGGATATGTTCTTCGGATTTATACCTGGTTCCATTGGTGAAACTTCCACTGTAGCCATTCTGATTGGCGCTGCCATTTTGATTTGGACAGGAGTTGGAAGCTGGAAAATCATGCTTTCTGCCGTATTGGGTGGAACTGTCATGGGAATTCTGCTGAATATCTTTGCAGTAAATGCCTACATGGCTATTCCATTCTGGGAACATTTCATCATGGGTGGATTTGCCTTCGGTGTGGTATTCATGGCTACCGACCCGGTTTCGGCTGCTCAAACGCCAAAAGGAAAATGGATTTATGGTTTCCTTATCGGATTCCTTGCCATCCTGATTAGGGTTGTAAATCCGGCTTATCCTGAAGGTGTGATGCTTGCCATCCTGCTGATGAACGTATTTGCTCCGCTGATTGACCACTATGTGGTAGAGGGCAATATTAAACGGAGAATGAAACGCGCAACTGTTAAAGCCTAAATAATTAAGAAATGGATAAGAACGGAAACGCTTACACATTTATATATGCCTCGGTAATGGTTGTTCTGGTAGCTGCGGTTCTGTCGTTTGCTGCCATGAAACTGAAAGCACCGCAGGATAGAAATGTGGAGATAGAAAAACAACAAAGTATACTCAAGTCGTTAAATATTGATGTCAGCGCGGATAAAGCAGAGCAAGTCTACAAAAAGACAATTACCGACTCATACATTGTTAATACAAAAGGTGACAAAGTAAAAGGCGATGCCTTCACTGTTAACCTGAAAGAAGAACATGCCAAGCCGGTAGATGAGCAGAAATTGCCTGTTTATGTTGCTGATTTGGGCGATCAAGGTAAGAAATACATTATACCCGTTAGGGGAACCGGTTTATGGGGACCTATCTGGGGATATCTTGCTTTCGACAGTGATCTCAGTACCATCTACGGAGCAACTTTTGATAATGAAGGCGAAACTCCCGGACTTGGTGCACAGATTTCGACCGAAGGATTTCAGAAGCAATTTGCAGGCAAATCCATCTTTAATTCCGAAGGTAAATTTGTTTCCATCTTCGTGGCCAAAGCGAGCGAAAAAGGGAAAGCGAATCCCAAGCATAGTGTCGATGCCATCTCTGGTGGAACCATTACCAGTAAAGGATTGCAAAAAATGCTTCAGGATGACTTGAGCAAATACACCGAATTCTTTAAAAAATTAAGATAAAATGAGCGACAAGGAACCTTTATTCTCTAAAAAGAACCTGAGCTTGCTGACTGATCCGCTGAACAGCAAAAATCCGATTACCGTTCAGGTTTTGGGTATTTGTTCAGCATTGGCAGTTACCGCTCAGTTGAAACCGGCAGTGGTAATGTCGCTGGCTGTAATGGTGGTTACGGCATTTTCCAATTTTACTATTTCACTGCTGCGGAACGGTATTCCAAACCGGATTCGAATCATCGTTCAGTTGGTTGTGATTGCCGCATTGGTAATTGTGGTTGACCAGCTGCTGAAAGCCTATGTTTACGATGTAAGTAAGCAGCTCTCTGTGTTCGTCGGTCTGATTATTACAAACTGTATCATCATGGGACGTTTGGAGGCCTTTGCACTTGGCAACAAGCCGATTCCTGCCTTCCTCGATGGTATTGGTAATGGTGCAGGTTACGGACTCATCCTGGTTATCGTTGCTTTCTTCCGTGAGTTACTCGGGTCGGGAACCATCTGGGGATATCATGTTATTCCTGCCAGCTGGTATATCGACAACGGAGGATGGTACTCGAACAATGGTATGATGATTCTGCCACCTATGGCTCTGATTACCGTTGGAATGATTATCTGGGTGCAGCGTAGTAAAAACCGTGATTTGATCGAGGACTAATCGGAAACTGAAAAACGAACAAGCGATATGGAAAATTATATTAATCTGTTTGTCAAGTCCATCTTTGTCGACAACATGGTATTCGCCTACTTCTTGGGAATGTGTTCATTCCTGGCGGTATCAAAATCGGTCAAAACAGCTACGGGACTAGGACTTGCAGTAATATTTGTATTAGGAATCACCGTACCGGTCGATTACCTGCTTCAAAACTATGTATTAAAAGAAGGTGCGTTAACCTGGCTGAGTAAAGATTTTGCCAGTGTTGATTTGAGCTTCCTCAGTTTCATCATGTTCATTGCTGTCATTGCGTCGATGGTACAGTTGGTGGAAATGGTAGTTGAAAAATATGCACCTGCTCTGTATACCAACCTGGGGATTTTCCTTCCCCTGATTGCAGTAAACTGTGCCATCCTCGGTGGTTCACTGTTCATGCAACAGCGTGAGTTTGTGAACATCGGCGAAGCAACGTCTTATGGTTTAGGTTCCGGCGTCGGTTGGTTCCTGGCAATTGTCGCAATTGCGGCTATCCGCGAAAAGATTCAGTACTCGAATGTACCGGCTCCGCTTCGTGGTTTAGGCATTACTTTCATCATCACTGGTCTGATGGGGATTGCATTTATGGGCTTTATGGGAATTAAGTTTTAATCTCCGAAAGGGTTAAATGATAAAATCAATTGAAATCATGATAATTCTGGCAACACAAACAGCAGTTATCGTAACCAGTGTAGTGGTATTCCTTTTGGTTATACTGCTGCTGGTTGGTATTTTGCTGTATGCGAAAAAGAAGTTAACCCCATCGGGGTCTGTCGTTGTAAGCATCAACGGTGGCGAGAAAACGATTGAAACGGAGCCCGGTTCTACGTTGCTTTCAACACTTGGAAATAATAAAATCTTTCTGCCTTCAGCCTGTGGTGGCGGTGGTACTTGTGGTATGTGCCGTTGTCAGGTTGATTCGGGTGCCGGAAGTATTCTTCCTACTGAAACCGGATTTTTTACCCGGAAAGAGCAGCAGAACAACTGGCGTCTGTCATGCCAGGTGAAAGTGAAAGAAGATATCGAGATGCACGTGCCTCAGGAGGTGATGGGTATCAAGAAGTGGGAGTGTACAGTTGTTTCCAACAATAACGTGGCTACTTTCATCAAGGAATTTGTGGTTAAACTGCCCGAAGGCGAAAACCTCGACTTCAAATCAGGTGGTTATATCCAGATTGATGTTCCGAAGGTTGAAGTGGACTTCAAAGATTTCGACATCGATGAGAAATTCCGTGGCGACTGGGAGAAATTCGGCATGTTCGATCTGAAGATGAAGAACCCGGAACCAACATACCGTGCTTACTCAATGGCCAACCATCCAGCCGAAGGTAACATCGTGATGCTGAACATTCGTATTGCGACACCTCCTTTCGATAGGGTAAATGGTGGATTCCAGAAAGTAAATCCGGGAATCTGTTCTTCTTATATCTATTCACTGAAACCGGGTGATAAAATTACTATTTCCGGACCTTACGGTGAATTCTTCCTGAAGGATAACGATAACGAGATGATGTTTATCGGTGGTGGAGCCGGAATGGCACCGATGCGTTCGCACTTGTTCCACTTGTTCCACACGGTGAAGGAAACGAAAAAGAAAGTGACCTTCTGGTATGGCGCCCGTTCATGGAAAGAAGTCTTCTACTATGATCAGTTCCGCGATATTGAGAAGAATTTTCCGAACTTCCAGTTCAATCTGGCCTTGTCGGAGCCGCAACCCGAAGACAATTGGGACGGACCGGTAGGTTTCATACACCAGGTAATTTATGACAATTACCTCAGTAAACACGAAGAACCTGAAGAGATCGATTACTATCTCTGCGGTCCTCCAATGATGAACTCGGCAGCAACCAAAATGCTATACGAACTCGGCGTTCCGGATGAGAACGTATTGTTCGACGATTTTGGAGGTTAATAAAACCGATAATAATTTAAAAAGGCCGTTTTCTTAAAGGAGACGGTCTTTTTCTTTCTATATTAGCCCTGAAATCGTTCTAACACGAACGCCATGACTACTTGTTTTCCTACCGTGAAAAGATTTTGGTAATTAAAAACAATGCTGTGAGAATATTCATGATGTTGGTTGTGCTCATCGGTATAATGAGCTTCGGATTTGCGCAGGAACCGATTAATCAAACGGATTCCAGCGGATTGAAACAGGGCCATTGGATTGGCCGGTATCCCAATGGTCAGAAACAATACGAAGGAACGTTTATCGATGGTGAACCCGTGGGCGAAATGAAACGATATTATCCCGACGGGAAGATACAGGCGCGGATGCATTATGTTCCCGGATCGGACAGTATCATTGCCGAGATTTATAATAAGGAAGGCAAAAGAACAGCTAAAGGAGTTTTCCTGGGAAAGAAAAAATCGGGTACCTGGACTTACTTCGATGGTGACAGGGTTGTTTCTTGCGAACATTATCTGGATGGACAGCATATGGGAACGGATACTATCCGGTTTAAAAGCGGAAAACCAGCCCGAACAAGTGAATGGGAAAGCGGCAAGATGAATGGTGTGATGCGTGATTTTTACGAAAGCGGCAAAACCAAGTTCGAAATGCATTATGCCGACGGGAAAAGGAACGGGTTAACGATGGCTTATTATCAGAATGGTACACCTGAGATCGAAGGTAATTACATCAATAACCTGCGTACCGGTGACTGGAAATTTTATAACCAGGATGGAACTTTAAAATATACCCTGAAATACGATAAAGGTGTTTTGCTGAATTCCGACGTGTTGAACAAAGCTCAGCAGAAAGAATTCAATGAAATGGAGAAAAACCGGGAAGTACTAAAAGACCCGGAAAAATATCGCAATGATCCTTCCGGATATATGGCACCCGGACCTTAAGGTTTGTCTTTTTGGGCATACCAGCGAAGAACAAGCTCAACCACCTGATTGTAGTTTAAGGTTCCCTGCTTAATGTTATTGCTTTTCAGGTAGGCATCGTTGGCTGCTGTTTGAATACGGTCAAGCTTTTCATTACGCATAGCTCGCCAGTATTTTTGTTCCGCCCTGATATCAGCAATCACCTCAGGCTTTAATTTTTTCACATAATCACGATAGTTTTTCAGGGGGAGTGCATCTACCAGAAAGTACTGTATCAGGTTAAAGTTGGCGGAGTAGCGTAAATAGGGATCCTGGGAAGTGCTACAAACCACATAGGCACAAAAGTTCGCTTCTGATTCCCGCGCCATTCCAAACTGATGGGCTTTTTCATGCGCCAACACAAACGGATATTCCGTAGGCAACAACTTCCCGTTAGTATGAACTTCATTGAAGAATGGCCCGAAATAGCCACTCACGCCAGATTTGGCAAACAGGCCCGAATAAAGCATCGTTTTGGGACGTCGGTAACCGTTGGGATAGTTTATTTGCAAAAATGCAGAATGGGCCTTATACGAAGCTTCAACCGCCCGGTTGACATCTCCTTTCCTCATGCTGTCCATTTCTATCCACGATGCGTTGGTTTGAGCAATCAAAGTGTCGAGTGTTTCCACGAAAAGACTATCGGGTAATTTCGCCGTAGAAAAGTGGAGACGGTTATCGATGGAAGGCCGAAAATAATTGAATCCCCAAACGAGGTAGAAGTAGCTATAAAGAATGGCCAGAAACTGCAAGGTCTTTAGTAGTGTCGGAGTGAACCTGATTTTCCGGAATATCAGTAAAAGAATAACAACAATGGCTGAGAGCACAAAAGCAGTCCAGAAAACATCCCACAGCGAAAACGGTATAAAACGGCTGAAAAAAGAGAGCATCGAGGCAATCACGGGATAAAGTCCATGGGAGTACCATCTATCTGTCAATTGTGGAAAGCGGATAGCCAACCGTGTTATAAGGAAAACAACAGCTGCCACCCAAAACGGTAAATAACGGGTCGGAAACAGAAATCCGCGTACTTTTTGCCAGTAACTCATTAGCATCACTTTTCCTCAAAAATATAAAAATGAGCTTTGGTAAATCCGATCGAAGGCAGATGATTTACTATATGAATAGAATAAGAATGCAATGAAAATTCTGTTTCATCGCCGGAAAAATTAATTTTACTGAAAAGCTTCTGAATGAAACTAACCTGTTTATGGATATTGTTTTGCCTTCCGCTGCTGGCCAATGCTCAGAGCAACGGTGCGCGGTACCGGGTTGAATTTACTGATAAAGCAGGTTCAGTCTATGATATACCGCATCCGGAAGCGTTTTTATCGGAGCGGGCACTTTCACGCCGTAATCGATACCACATTCCGGTAGATGAAAACGATTTGCCTGTATCGTCAGTATATCTTGATAGTTTGAAGAGGCATGGATTTAAAGTGCTATATACCTCCCGGTGGTTTAATTTTGCGACCGTTGCTGTTGTTTCTCCTGAAGATACTGCCGGAGTTTCGAAATGGAATTTTGTTCGTTCGATAAAACTAACCAGACCGGATAATATGTTGAAAAATGCTATCAAAAAGTGGTCTGAGATTAAAACACCTGCAACAAAAAGTATACAAACTGAAGCTGATGACAGCTACGGTTATTCCAGTGAACAAATTGCTCAGTTAAATGGGAAAGTACTTCATGAGAATGGTTTTAAGGGACAAGGCATGGTGATTGCTATTCTTGATGCCGGGTTCAGAGCAGCCAACCAACTGGCCGTGTTCGATTCGCTTTTTCTGCAAGACAGAATGTTGGGAATACGTGATTTTGTCAATCCCGAATCCAATGTTTTTGAGGAATACCAGCATGGCATGAATGTTCTTTCGTTGATGGGGGCCAATACTCCCGGTAAATTGGTAGGTACGGCTCCTGATGCGTCCTATTTTCTCATCCGGACGGAAGATGAAAATTCGGAGTATCCGGTTGAGATGGATAACTACATCGCTGGGTTGGAACTGGCCGATAGCATTGGTGCCGATGTCATTAATGCTTCGCTGGGCTACTTCTATTTTGATGATCCTGCTGACAATCTCAATTACGACGAGCTTGACGGAAAAACGCTGATGATTACGCAAGCGGTGGAAACAGCTGAACAAAAAGGTATGATTGTTTGTGTTAGCGCAGGAAATGAGGGAGACAATGCATGGCAGCACATCATTGCTCCGGTCGATGCAAACGGTGTTTTAAGTATGGCCGCTGTAAATATAGCTGGAGAGAGGGCCCCGTTCAGTTCCACTGGTCCTTCGGCCGATGGTCGCATCAAACCGGAAGTGGCCGCTTGTGGGTGGGACACCTGGATTCAAAAATACCCGGACGAAATTGGCGTTTCGAATGGAACTTCTTTTTCTTCTCCTTTGGTAGCTGGATTGACAGCTTGCCTGTGGCAGGAGTACCCTGATAAGAGTCCTGCGGAAATAGTCGATGCAATTATCCAAAGTGCCAGTCAGTACGCATCTCCCGATAATTACCTCGGATATGGGGTTCCCGATTTCGGGAAGGCATCATTACTTTTGCAGGAGACACTGGCCGATGGAGATTCTGAAAAGCAATGGAAAGTATCGCCTAATCCGTTTGATGAAAATATTCGACTAGAGTACCAGGGAAATGGATTGTTGGATGACGCTTCAGCTACTTTTATATTGATTAGTAGTACGGGAACAATTTTAAAGGAAGAACGTTTGTCAGGCAGAGTCGAATTGGTAAATAATCTTGGTGCATTGCCGTCGGGTTTGTACTTTCTGCAAGTAATTACCAATGGAACAACAGAAAACCATAAACTCATAAAGAGGTAACACCATACATGGCTTCATCAATGGAAAATAAACTGCGACTATCCGAATTAAATAACCGAATAAAGGGAGTTCTTCAGGATGCTTTCCCAGCGACTGTCTGGGTTATTGCCGAAATATCCGAGATGAAGGTAAACCGAAGCGGGCATTGTTACCTGGTATTGGTGGAAAAGGATGAAGATTCAGATGAAATCCTGGCACAAGCGCGTGGAACCATTTGGTCGTACACTTTTCGAATGCTTCGGCCATTTTTCGAGACGACTGCCGGCCGGCCCCTTTCCGAGGGTATGAAGGTGTTGGTGAATGCTTCAGTTGAGTTTCATCCGTTATATGGTTTTAGCCTGAATATCCGCGATATCGATCCGACGTACACGTTGGGCGACATGGCCCGGAAAAGGCTTGAGATAATCAACCGGTTGAAAGAAGAGGGCATATTCGAAATGAATAAGGACCTGGAATTACCGATGGTTCCGCAAAAAGTGGCGGTTATTTCTTCTTCTACGGCGGCAGGTTACCAGGATTTTCAGAATCAACTGAATAACAATGCCTATGGTTACCGGTTTTATACGCATCTTTTCCCGGCACTGATGCAGGGAAATCAAGCCAGTGAATCAATTATTGCAGCGTTGGAACACATTTACCTGTACGAAGATTTCTTCGATGTGGTGGTTATCATCCGAGGTGGAGGCTCTCAGCTCGATTTAAGCTGTTTCGACGACTATGAGTTGGCCTTTCACATTACGCAATTTCCCCTTCCGGTGTTAACCGGTATAGGACACGAAAAAGATGATACCATCAGCGACATGGTGGCACATACACGAATGAAGACGCCGACGGCTGTAGCCGAATTTCTGGTGGCCGGTGTTATGCAGTTCGAAGTACACCTCGACGAGCTGCAGCAGGAGTTTGTCAATTCGGTGGAAGATATTCTGGCGGAATCGCGCCAACGACTCGATAATGCGGTTAAAACCTTGAAGCCGGTCGTTCAGCAGCTTCTTTTTAACCGGCAAAAGAAGTTGAGCCGATATGTGTGGCAGATGGAAAGTTCGGTCAGTGAGATATTGCGGAGCAATGAATACCGGTTATCCCGGAAGAAGGATGAGATAAAGGAATTATCCGGGCGACTAATTCATGATAAGCGGTACAGGCTTGATGAGTACCATCATTTTATCAGTCGGGCCTCGGCTCATCAATTGGAAGAAGGAAAGCTGCGGATGAATGCATTGCTGGAAAAGCTTAAAAGGCAGTCGAAAAGTCGCTTTTTTGCGGAACGGAATCATTTGTTGCTTGCCGAAAAGAGAAGGGAGCTGCTGGATCCGCTAAATATTCTGAAGCGGGGCTATTCAATTACTTATCATAGTGGGAAAGCATTAAAAGAAATTGCTCAATTACAGGAAGGTGATGAAGTTCGTACCATGCTTGTTGACGGTACCTTCACCAGTCGTGTGATAGAGAAAACGAAGGAATCAAAAAGAAATAAGTCATGACGAAAAAGAAAATCTCATACAAAGAAGCGGTAAGTGAAATAGAAGAGATACTTGAGCAGATGGAAAGTGAAGAACTTGATGTAGATGAGCTTTCCGACAAGGTGAAAAGAGTATCCTATCTGATTAAAGTATGTAAGGATCGGTTACACCAAACGGAAGAGGAAGTTGAAAATATCCTCAATCAAATGGATGATAATTAATGTTTGAGTTATAGAACAGAAGCTTTTCGAGGCTATTGTTACTGCATGTTAAAAATTAGTAAAGATGTAGTATGGAGCATTTGTTGTTGATTTACAATCTTGTATTTGATTGAATGGGCATGCTTTAAAATATGTTATAAATGCTATTATAATTGAATATTGAAAATAAAAAGCTTGCAACATAGCTATAAGTGTTGTAATTTTGGCTCGATAGTATTCCAAATACTATCACATTTCTGATAGCAGCATATTTAAAATTCTAAAAGATGGCCGACTCAAAAATTGAATTATCGTTAGGTTCATTTCGTTTCTCGTGCGAGGGCGAAAAGGAATGGGTAGAAGTCCAGTTAGGACGGATTCTTGACCGTGCTCCAGCTTTGTTAAGTTTAGGGGGTGAGGTAGCAACAACTTCTTTAGGGGAAGAAGTTGGAGAAGTATCAACCGAAGAAGCCCGTCCGGTAACACGCCGTGGCCGTAAACCACGGGAAGTTAAGGCGAAAAAAACTGCTTCAAGTGATCCTTTGTTGGATTATCTGAAGGAGAAAAAAGCCGATAATAATCAGGTGCGGAAATTTTTGGCTACCGCAGTTTATCTGCATTCACAGGGAGCTCAGAAATTCTCAACGCCGATGATTTCAAAGAAATTGAAGGCCGCCGGAATTCCGAAGCTTTCTAATGCCAGCGACTGTCTGAACAAGAATGTGAAGAAGGGTTTCTGCATTAAGGAAGATAAAGAGTTTGTCTTGACAAACGAAGGTATTCAGGCCATTATTGGCGATGCCAATCAAGAAGATTAAGGATAAAAAAACCCGCTTAACGCGGGTTTTTTTATATTCTTTTTTAACTCGTTTTAAAATCTGGCTCGGATTCCGATCAGGTAATTGATACCTGCCTGCGGATAATATCCATCCATCTTTTTTCTCACACCACTTTCGTAATAGGAGTAAACCCATGCATTGCTTTCGTACATGGCATTAAAGATGTTGTTTACCATAACAGAAAGAGTTAATTCCTTGAAGAGATTGGTGGGGATGTGATAATCGGCTTTTAGGTTACTAAAGAAGTAAGCATTAAGCTTCCGGTTTTCCGATGAAGTGTTGTCGATGTATTGTTTCCCGACATAGTGGGACGAAAAGTTCACTGAAAACGCCTTCGCTGGTTGCCAGTTGATCTTACTTCCTGCAACGACATCCGGAGAAAAGGCAATATCTGTTGTTCCCAGGTAATTGGAAATCTGTTGTCCCCAGTTATCCCAATCGTCAACATATTCCGTGAAGTCTTTAATCTTATTCCGGCTGAAGGTAGCATTGGCATCCCACCTGAGTGATTTACATATTCTCCATCCTCCGGTTAATTCGATTCCTGCACGGTAACTATTCGGTGCATTGGTCATAATGGCTGAACCAACATCGTTGATTTCGCCCGTCAGGATAAGCTGATTGACATAATCCATGAAATAGAGATTGACACCGAAAGCGAAGTTCGTCGACCGGAAATTATAACCTGCTTCATAGTCGTTCAGCGTTTCCGATGTGGGTACCGGGCCATTCGGGTCAGCGTCTTTATAGTTACTGCGGTTCGGTTCGCGATGTGCTTTTGCGAAGGATACATACAGTTTGTTGCGATCGTTTGGCGAGTAATAGAGTCCTACTTTCGGGTTGAAAAAGTCGAAATAGTGATTTTGTGTTAAGTCGCGCAGATCATCGTCATTGCCATCAATTTTGTAACTGATGTGCCGGTACTGGATATCGATGTAGGCATTCAGTCTTGATGAGAATTGATGGTTTAGCTTTCCATATACGTTGTAATCCGTCTTTAGTCCGGTGGAATAGTACCATTGGTGGTTAATTGGATTTTCGCCGTAATACCGGGCCCAAATTACCTTTCCAAAATGGCGGCCGTCATATTGGTTGCATGCACCTCCCAGTGTCATGTTATTTTTCCCCTTGTTGTAATTTAATGAAAAGGTTGTTCCGTAGAAATCATTATTCAGCCATTTCCGGCGCACCAAATCTGTCGATTGCACCTGCGTGCCACCAATGGTCGGGGATGTCATCAGGTAATCTGAAAAGCTTTGGTCTGGCTTGTATTCCTCGTAATAGCCACGGCCGTAAGTATAGTGCAATGCAGCGTTCAGGTTAAGATACTCATTAAAACGATGAGAGTAGAGCAGCTGATAATTATCCTGCCAGTAATTGTCGGTTTCGTTATTGTAGTAATGCACCTTCCCCTGGGAGTCGGTATACTCGCCGGCCGGATTATATCTGCGGTTTGTAGCCAGCATATCGGATGGAATTCCATACCATGCCTGGTATGTTTTCTCCACACCTGAGAAGATGTTGACCTTCAGAATCGACTTGGCGGTGTAATATCCGCCTGAGACATAATATGATTTCAAATCAGACCATCCCCGGTCGATATAGCCGTCAGAAGTGATTTTAGAAAGCCGGGCATCAAAAGAGAATTTACCATTCAACAAACCGGTTCCGGCCGATACCGTATTTTTGAAGGTGTTGAAAGAACCGGCAGAAGAATTGACTTCCGCGTAAGCATCTTTATTAAGGTTGTTGGTTTGCATGTTGATGGTTGCACCAAAAGCTCCGGCACCATTGGTTGATGTTCCCACACCACGTTGAACCTGCACATTTTGGAGTGATGAAGCCAGGTCGGGCAAATCTACCCAGTACACTCCATGCGACTCGGCATCGTTTACCGGAATCCCATTCACCGTTACGTTGATACGATTGGCATCGGTTCCCCTTATCCGGAAGCCGGTATAGCCAATTCCAGTCCCGGCATCAGATGTGGTCACCAACGAGGGTGTCATGCTCAGCAAATAGGGAATATCTTGTCCCATGTTCTGCTCTTCAATGCTCTTTTTCGTTACATCCGAATAAGCAACGGGCGTTTTGTCGCCTGCCCGCGTGGCCGAAACAATGACCTCGTCGGCCAGCACAGCCGAGGGCTTCATGGTAATGGTGATTAAGTCTTTTTCTGGCAAGGTAATTTTTCTGGCTATTGGTTGATAGCCCAGGTAGGAAACCTTCAGCTCATAGTTCCCCGGTTTTAATCCGTCAAAACTGAATTTTCCGTTTTGGTCCGTCGGCATCCCGACAAATGTGTTTTCAATAACAACATTGGCCCCAATCAGCGGTTGGCCCTTTTCGTTTTCCACACGTCCATTCAGCGTGTTCTGTGCATTCGCTGAAAAGAAAATCAGCTGCAGCATCCATAAAGCAAGAATTTTTTTCATTTTAAATCGGTTTTTAGATGAATAAAAACCAATGGGAGTAGAGTACACATGTTCCCTTTCCGGAATTACCCGGACAGGTTCAAAGGGTATGTTCTCAGCCTGAAATTTAAGGCACCCCATTGTTTGAAAGCGGTACAAAGGTATAGAAATATTTAGAATCTGTATGAATACCAGGTCGGAACTAGCATGTAGCGTCATAACCAGTGATGGAGCTGACATAAAATCAACGCAATAGAGCTACGTAAAGAAATTGTAAATACCGATAAGGGATGATGCTTGATACCAGAATTAGGAATGGTTGCTCTCTTCCTTTAATTCGTTGGATCTTGGCATTAAGGTGCAGAAATGAGTATGTTATAACACTGAAAATTTGTGGGGAAATTTGTATGTATGGACATAAAAAGGTAATATTGCGCATACTCCTTTTTATTCTAATTGCCTTTTTACCTCACCGGAGTTTGAATGCTCCAAAATTGCTCCGGTGCAAAATGAATTAGAAAAAAGAAAAGGGCTGGTTTTTGCCAGCCCTTTATTCTTTTATATCATGTATCCTTTATGCATTGCTTGGAATTTTCAGTTTCTGTCCGGGGCGTAAGCTCTTGGCATTACTGATGTTATTCATTTTCATGATATCGAAATTGGAAACCCCGGGAAATTTACGTGCAATCGTCCAGAGATTGTCGCCTCTGCGTACCGTGTAAATGGTATATGGTCCGCTAACATCTACCGTTGACGTAATGGTTTTGTTTTGAGGAACTTTACCTGACTGTTTTTGCGCAAGAGTCATGGAGTTATACTGTTTGTAATGCGCTCCTTTTCCCTTTGGTACATAAACAACTAATTTTTGTCCAACGCGAATCAGGTTACGGTGAATATTATTCCAATACCTTAGCTCGGAAGCTCTTACGTGGAACCACTCAGCAATAAATCCCACATTATCACCTCTTTTTACAGTATAATAAACTTTGTCTTTACCTGCGACGTCACCTGGGGTGAAGTATGAATAATGCCGGCTGGGAACAACAATTTTGTTGTTGGGGAAGAATTTATCGCGATTGTATGCGAAAACAAACGATTCCTTATCGATGAAATCCGAAGTCTTGTTGGCCGGAATCTTCAGTGTGTATGGCTTTTTTGCTGTCGCCGGAATAATGTCCCTGCGATATTGCGGGTTTAAATCACGAAGCTCTTCTACCGGAATATTTAGCACCGCTGAAACCTGTTGGAAGTTGAGATAATTATGAACCTGAATGGTATCTGTTACAATATCAAACGAAGGTTCTGTGGGAGACAGATGATGCTCTTTTGCATAGTTCATCACATACGCAGCGGCAATAAATGCCGGCACGTAACCACGGGTTTCGCGTGGAAGGTGGTAGTAGATTTTCCAGTAATTTCGGGCGCCACCGGAACGGCGAATCGCTTTGTTTACATTACCCGGACCACAGTTATAGGCCGCAATTACCAGATGCCAGTCGCCATAAATATTGTACAGATCCTGGAGGTATTTGGCCGCTGCTTCCGTTGATTTCACCGGGTCGCGACGTTCGTCAACATATGAATTGATTTCCAGTCCTAACATTTTACCCGTTCCGTACATAAACTGCCACAGACCGCAGGCACCAGCCCGGGAGAAAGCTCTCGGATTCAATGCCGATTCAATGATAGCCATGTATTTCAATTCCAGTGGCAGATTATATTTGTCGAGAATCTGCTCGAATATCGGGAAGTAATAATTGGCCAGCCCCAGCATCACTTTTACCTGGTCACGCCGTTTGATAGTGTAGAGCGTGATAAAATTCTTGACTGTATTGTTGTACGAAAGATCGATGTACGAATTAATATCCTGAAGCCTGCTGATGTATACTGAATCAGGAAGTGCTTTCTTCAGTGAGTCAGGTAGCGTATTGTAACTGAGACTATCGAATTCGAAGGCATTCTGGACATACCAGGAGTTGACCATCGAATCCAATTTCTGTGCTTCGAGTTCGCTTAAATCTTCGTTCGGGAGGGTATAGGTCTTGTCGTAACCATTGTCGACGGTGTCGAGCTTGGTAACAGCAATAAATTTTGCCTTCTTTAAATCGTAATCGCGGCTGGTCTTGGAATCATCCTTAGCAACCAATGTTGCCGGGAGCAATCCCGCAAATGCCACGAGTATGGTAATTTTCTTCCACTTTCCCATCATATCGTTCTCTAAAATTTGATGTTGACCTTCACGCCAACTGCTTGCCTGCCGTAATAGTTCATTGGTAGAGGTTCTACCCTCATACTTAAATCATCACTGATGTCATAATCGAAAAAGTTAGCATCAACGCTCGCATCAATGATATTCAACACATGCAATGCAAACATACCAATAATTGTTAAATCCCTGTTTCTCCGATAAAAATCTTTGCCGCTTTGCAGCTGCTTGGTTACATAAGTAAAATGTGTGGAGTTGGTCAGATCGATAGACGGATTATTGATGAATTTATCAAGGTATGCCTTGTCTTTAGCCGTCATTTGACTTGGACTACTATACTGCGATATGGTACGGTAGGCTTCAAAATAATCGTTGTATAAATTATTATTCCAACTAAATCCATATATCAAACCAGCAAAACCTCCGTAAATAATCGGAAGTTTCCAGTATTTTCGATTATATATCTGACCAAGACCTGGAAACAGGGCCGAATATATTGACGCTTTTTTCGGTGAATGCTTTTTGTGATAGAGACTTTCAGAAATCTTCACACTGTCATTCGCCGTTTTCAGCACCTGTGCCTGGCTTGCTAAACTACCCCCCAACAGGCATATGATGATAAGTAGCCCCGATAAAACTTTTTTCAAAATGTCGATTCTTTTTTCCGACACAAATTTAGGAATTCAGTCTGTCAAAAATGCCAATGATCCGCTCTAATTCCTTTGGATCGGAAAAAGGAATAACAATTTTGCCTTTTCCTTTGTCATTTATTTTAAAATCGACACTGGTATTGAAGTATTTCGCCAGGTGAGTTTTCAGTTGACCATATTCTTCCGGGAAACTTTGTGTTTTCTTGGGGGCGGCATTTCCTTCACCGTCGTCTGAATTGATTTTCCGAACGATTTCTTCCACTTTACGCACCGAAAAATCATACTTAACGATCTGCTTGAAAATCATTACCTGCGTTTCCGGTTCGGCAATGTTTACCAACGCGCGGGCGTGTCCCATACTGATTTCCTGCTCACGAATACCTTTTTGGATAAGAGCGGGTAGACGCAACAAGCGCAGGTAATTTGATACAGTGGAACGCTTTTTCCCAACACGCTCACTCAGACTTTCCTGTGTAAGCTGACACTCTTCAATAAGTCGTTGATAACTGAGGGCTACCTCAATTGCATCCAGGTCTTCACGCTGGATGTTTTCGACCAAAGCCAACTCCAGCATCTCTTCATCGCCGGCTTCCCTGACAAAGGCTGGAACCTTTTCCAACCCAGCAAGTTTTGCTGCTCTGAATCTCCGTTCTCCGGCAATGATTTGGTACTGGTCATCGTTTAATTTCCGAAGTGTTAATGGCTGAATAATTCCAATTTCACGAATGGAACTTGCCAGTTCTTCGAGTGCTTCCTGGTCAAAATTGGTCCTGGGCTGAAACGGATTAGCCTGAATTTTCGATAATTCAACTTCATTCGATACTGAGGTCGCTTCCTTTACCTGATCGGCATCATCAATCAAAGCACCCAGTCCTCTTCCCAGAGCATTTCGTTTGGCCATAATTCAGAAATTAAATAATGATTAGATTGATTTTATTGTTCGACAGCTTGTTTGCTGTTGAGTTTTGTCATTTCGTTGTTTTGCAATAATTCACGGGCCAGGTTCAGGTAGCTGATGGCACCTTTCGAACTGGCGTCGTATGAAATTGCCGGTACACCATAACTTGGAGCTTCAGACAACTTAATGTTCCGTGCAATAATGGTTTCGAAAACCATATCCTGGAAATGCCGTTTTACCTCTTCATAAACCTGGTTCGACAGGTTGAGACGAGCATCGTACATTGTCAGAAGGAAACCTTCAATTTCCAGCTGTTGGTTCAACCGATTTTGAATGATTTTAATAGTATTGAGCAGTTTTCCCAATCCTTCCAGTGCAAAATACTCACATTGAACCGGGATGATTACTGAATCGGCAGCTGTTAAAGCGTTCACAGTAATCAGTCCGAGAGAAGGAGAACAGTCAATTAAAATAAAATCATAATCATCGCGGACTTTCTCCAAAACATGTTTCATCACCATCTCTCTGTTTGGGCGGTTAAGCATTTCAATTTCTGCTCCAACCAAATCGATGTGTGAAGGAAGAAGTTCAAGATTTTCTGTTTCAGTCTTCAGAATCGTCTTGTGCGGATCGACGTCGTCCACAATACATTCGTAAATGCTCGTGGTTACGTTGCGAACGTCGAATCCTACACCAGACGTTGCGTTTGCCTGGGGGTCGGCATCGATAATCAGTACCTTCTGCTCCAGTACAGCAAGGCTTGCCGCAAGGTTGATTGCCGTGGTTGTTTTACCCACGCCGCCCTTTTGGTTCGCTAATGCAATAATCTTTCCCATTACGTTTGTTTTGGATTAAGAATGTTCGTCAAATTTAAAAATTTACATGTAAACAGATAAATGAAGAACGGAATCGGCAGGCATAGATTGTTAATAACCCTGTCTTTATTAACAATTTCTCGATCAGTAAAGGGGTGGTATCTTGATAAGTGTCAGTTAAACAGAGTGTAAGTGTTTTTTATTTGAGCGTGGAACGTTGATAAATTTTTTGCGTGGAACATCACCGCAGTTGACGTGATATTCATTATCCTAACTTTAAAACGGAAGGTCTACATTGGATCTACATCGATGTTGATTTGAACTCCGGAATTTCCCGGTTGGGTTTTGACTTCATCCAAAATTTCCTGCAGCTTTTTTTTGGCACTAACGATGGAAATTTCACGTTCAATTTTTAGCCAGAATTGCTTGATGTACCAGTTTTGTATTCGGTTAATTACCGGATCTTCCGGTCCCAGAACACGACTACGGAATGAACGTTTCAGCATGCTGGCCAGTTGATTGGCAATTCGTTCGACTTCGCGCTTGTCGCGATGTTTCAGCACCAGGCCGATCAACCGGTAGTATGGGGGATATTTGAAATGCTTTCGCTCGGCGAGCTGTCCCTTATACATTCCTAAATAGTCATTTTGAATGACTTGCTGAATGATGTGATGGTCTGGCTCCGACGTCTGAATAATTACTTTTCCCTGGCGATATTTCCGACCTGCACGACCGCTCACCTGCGCCATTAATTGGTAACTGCGTTCGTACGCTCTGAAATCGGGATAATTGAGCAGGTTGTCGGCATTCAGAATTCCAACCACACTCACGTTCTGAAAATCGAGTCCTTTGGTAACCATTTGCGTGCCAATTAGGATATCGATTTTTCCCGAATCATAATCATGGATGATCTTTTCGAATGATTTTCTTGCCCGTGTCGTATCCAAATCCATGCGGGCTATTCTGGCCTCAGGGAAAATAAGGGAGACTTCGTCTTCAATTTTTTCGGTCCCGAATCCTTTGGTGTTAATTTCATTGCTACCGCAGGCCTGGCAATTGGTTGGGTGATGAATGGTATACCCACAATAATGACAAACCAGCGAATTGTTGTGTTTGTGGTAGGTCAAACTAACGTCGCAATGTTTGCATTTAGGAACCCAGCCACAGGTTTTACATTCGATGAACGGAGCAAAACCACGACGATTCTGGAACAAAATAACCTGTTCATTTGCTTCCAGCGCTTTTTCAATTTCCTCGAAGAGCAGTGGCGTAAAGTGTCCCCGCATTTGCTTCCGTTTGTAGGCATCCCGCAAATCGGCCGTAAGTATTTTCGGCAGTTCAATTTGCTTAAAACGTTCCGAAAGCTCTACCAATCCATATTTCCCCGAAAGGGCATTGAAGTACGATTCGATAGCGGGTGTGGCAGTACCCAATAAAACGCGGGCTCCCGTCAGATGGCTTAAAACAATTGCCGCATCTCGAGCATGGTAACGCGGAGCCGGATCGAACTGCTTATAGGAATTTTCGTGCTCTTCATCCACAATGATCAATCCGGGGAACCGGTATGGAAGAAAGACAGAAGAACGGGCACCAATAATAACCTGATATTGGTTCTCATCGGATTCCGGATCAAAATTTAGAACCTTGTTCCAGATTTCCACCCGTTCGGCATCGTTGAAACGGCTGTGGTAAATTCCGGCTTTGTCGCCAAAAACCTGCTTCAATCGCTGTACAATTTGAGTTGTCAGGGCGATTTCGGGCAGGAGGTACAAAACCTGTTTATTTTCCTGAATATATTTCTTTATGAGACGGATATAAATTTCAGTCTTTCCACTGGAAGTCACCCCGTGAAGCAAGGTGACCTGCTTTTCCTCGAGATTTTGCTCAATTTCGGCGTAAGCCTGTTCTTGTGCCTGACTTAATTCAAATCCTTCCCGGATATTTCCGGCGTACTGACTGAGGCGGTCGACCCGTCTTTCAGCAAGCTCAAATACTCCCTTTTTTATGAGTGTATTCAGTGTAGCGGTTGTTGTTCCCACTTTTTCCAACAGACGTTTCTTGCTGTATTCTGGTATTGCCTCCTCATTTCCGAATCGGGTATATTCCAGAAACCGCATCAACAGCTCTTGTTGTTTGGGCGCCCGCGATAAATCATCAACCAGTTCAGTCAGCCGGCTTTCGCCTGAATATGCTTCTGCCAGCCGAACAAAGGTTTCTGTTCTTGGCTTGTATCCTGAGCGCAATGATTCTTCTACCGAGATAGCGCCGCGACTTAACAACGACTTAATGACAGAATAAGCATTCCCTTTTTCATCGGCACGGTTCAAATCAGATACCGAAGATATTTTCCGGATACGAAGAAAAGTTAAAATCAGACGCTCCCGGGAAGACAAGTCGTTTTTATCTTCCTCAAATTCCGGATTGAAAATAACCCTTGTTTCACTTTCCAGTTTTAATCCGGACGGAAGAGCTGCCTTCATTACTTCGCCCAACGAACAGTGATAGTAAGAGGCAATCCATTCCCAAAATTCGAACAATTCCGGATGAACGACCGGTTGCTTGTCCAGCACCGTTTCAATGGATTTGATCTCATAACCCGATGGTTCTTCGTTGTGGATTCGGTGAATCAGTGCGGAATAGAATTTTTTCTTTCCAAACTGCACAATGACGCGCACTCCAGGTTGCAGCTCGCCATTCATCTCTTCCGGAACCGAATAGGTAAATTTTCCCGGTAACGGAAGAGGCAGAATAACATCGACAAAGCGCTGTGGGTGGTGTATCATTGACGTAAAAACAGTTTGAAGCAAAACTAATTGATTTCCCTAAAGAACAAAAAAGCCGGAGAAAACTCCGGCCGATGTGTATATATTTTCAGATGTGGCAAAATTAAATCGAGAGCATTCGCAGTACTCTTAGCAGGTGCTGGTTGACCGATTTTTCGTTTTTGATGGCTTTATTGAAAGGTACATGAACAATTTCATCGAATTCAATACCCACCATCACACTTTTCTGATCGTCGAGAAGTGCTTCAATTGCAGCAACGCCCAACCGGCCGGCCAGAATACGATCGGAAGCGGTTGGCGAACCACCGCGCTGTACATGACCTAAAACAGTTACACGAACATCGTATTGCGGATATTCCCGTTCAATTTTTGAAGCAATACTAAAAGCACCTCCGGCTTTATCGCCTTCAGCCACTAAAACGATGGATGATTTTTTATTTTTACGGTATCCTGTTTCGATGTAGGTTTCCAGCGTTCCCATGTCGGTCTCAAACTCGGGAATCAGAACAGCTTCTGAACCTGCTGCAATTCCACCGTTCAAGGCCAGAAAACCGGCGTCTCGACCCATTACTTCAATAAAGAACAGACGCTCGTGAGCAGTTGCCGTATCGCGAATTTTATCGACCGCCTGAACGATGGTATTGAGCGCTGTATCGTATCCAACGGTAAAGTCGGTTCCGAACAAATCGTTGTCGATGGTTCCGGGTACTCCTACGATGGGAAAATTGAATTCCTGAGCAAAGATGCGGGCACCGGTAAAGGTTCCGTCACCACCGATAACCACCAGGGCATCGATGTTTTCTTCCTTCAGGTTTTGATAAGCCTTTTCGCGGCCTTCCTTAGTCATGAACTCCTTACTTCGGGCCGATTTTAAAATAGTACCACCCGACTGAATGATGTTACTAACATCACCGGATTTCATGATCTGAAAATTCTTGTTAATCATTCCCTTGTAACCATAGTAAATTCCGACTACTTCGCGGCCAAAATAGATGGCACTTCGGGTTACCGCACGGATAGCAGCATTCATTCCGGGAGCATCACCACCCGATGTTAAAACGGCTATTTTTTTAATGCGACAGTCGCTGTACATATCGGGGGCAGGCATGCTGAGAATATTCTCCTTCATTTTGTAGAAATTTGAATCTGAGCCAAAAGTAACGTTGATGACGACTTTTCACCAACACCCTATGGTTAATTTATTATAAATAAAATGACTATTTCGTGAGTGTTCTGACTCTCTCAGCCACATCTTCCATCAAATGCCAGGGAGTGGAAGTGGCTCCACAGATACCAACTTTTTCGATGTTTTGAAACCATTCCGCTTCCACTTCTTCCGGAGACGAAATGAATTTTGAATTTGGATTGGTTTCCTTGCTGATTCCGTACAACATTTTTCCGTTAGAGCTTTTTCTTCCGCTGACAAACAGGACCAAATCGAAACGGCGGGCAAATTCCCTGATACCGGGAACACGGTTGGAAACCTGCCGGCAAAGTGTATCGTGAATGATGACATCGGTACCCCGCTGTTTAATCTCTTCAGCCAGTTTGTAAAAGCCATCCATGTCTTTCGTGGTTTGAGAGAAAAGCTCTACCGGGCGATTGAAGTCAATGCTGTCTATATCATCGGCGGATTCGATGACAATTGCTTTATTATTAGTTTGGCCTACCAAACCATTCACTTCAGCATGTCCTTTCCGGCCATAAATGACTACCTGTCCATTACGTGCTTCCTGCTCTGTCTGACCTTTTCTAACTCTTTCCTGAAGTTTCAAAACGACGGGGCAGGTGGCGTCTAACAGGGTGATGTTGTTTTTACGGGCATGTTCATAAGTGGAAGGCGGCTCGCCATGGGCACGGAGCAGTACCGTACAATCTTTTAACTGAAAAAACTGTTCGTGATCGATGGTAATTAATCCTTTTCGGGAAAGACGTTCCACCTCAGAATTATTGTGAACGATATCACCAAGGCAATATAGACTGTCCTCTGTTTCCAGTGTCCTTTCTGCCTTCTGAATCGCGTTCACTACGCCAAAGCAAAATCCCGATTTGCTGTCAATCTCAATTTCCATTGCGATTCAATCTTTCCATTACTTTCTCAAATGCCCAGTCCAGCTGTTCTTCAGGTGTGAAGTAGCTGTTGTCGAGAACTATCGCATCGTCCGCTTGTCTGAGTGGACTCTCTTCCCGGTTCTCGTCAATGTAGTCGCGCTCTATCACATTGGCTTTTATCTCTTCAAATGAAATGTCTTCACCCTTGGCTTTTAGCTCGTCGTAGCGGCGTTGGGCCCTCACTTCGGGTGAAGCCGTCATGTAAATTTTCAGTTCGGCATCAGGGAAAACAACCGTTCCAATGTCCCGACCATCCATGACGATTCCTTTGTTCTTGCCCATTTCCTGTTGAAGAGCAACCAGATGTTTTCGAACTTCACCAATGGTTGCTACCGGACTGACACTCCGGGAAACCGGTAACTGTCTGATTTCTTCTTCTACGTTTTCGCCGTTGAGGTATGTTTCGCTTTTTCCGGCAGCTTCGCTATATCGAAACGTAATTTTAATCTGATGGAGTTGTGCAGTTAGGTCGGCTTCGTCTACTTTACCTTCGGCAATTAAATTGTTGCGAAGACCGTAAAGGGTGACAGCACGGTACATGGCGCCCGTGTCGATGTATGCATAATTCAATCTTGATGCCAACGCTTTAGCGAGCGTGCTTTTACCACAGGAGGAATGGCCATCGACAGCGATGACTATTTTTTTATTTTCAGACATGTTGTTCTCAGTTTGCAGGGCAAAGATAAGTTTCTTGATGAAGAAACGGAATGGAATATCCCCTGAATCAGGGGAGGAATTGAGAAAGGTTGGTACTGATGGAAAAATGGTGAGAAGCTCCGGCAATGTGATACGAAGCAAGTCCATAGCTCAGGTTGAATTTGGAAATGCGAACGCCAAATCCGGCAGAAAAGCCAACCATGCCCGGGCGAGACTCAACCGACAGTTCTTTTCTCCGTTGGTGGTTATAGCCAACACGAATCGTGAAATTCTTACTGGGCAGCAATTCCGCACCCAAAATAAGGTGCCGCATCACTTTGGAGACACTACTTTCGGAAGTTGTACCCGTTAATGAGGAAGTGGTTGTTCCTGATGTTACTTCGTTGTAGGTTAAATTCCAGTTGGTGAGATGATGCGCCGTAAACATGAGCCGGAGCGGTGCATGTTCCAGCCGTTTTGAAAAACCAAACTGCAAGTCAAATGGCAGTTTTTCGTAATTTCCATCCTGGTAATACGTTGTGATTTGAGTTCCGATATTTTTGGCCACCAGTGCAACGGTGGATTGATTGTCGCGACCGGAAAGGATAAGCCCGGCATCCATCGCCAATCCAAATGAATGATACGTTTCGAGAACGGAATAAATAGGCTTGATGTTGATTCCTCCGCGCAAGCGAGGCGTTATCTGTCTGGCCCAGTAAATGTTCAGTGCATACTCGGCTGCCCGGAAGGTACCGGTAATGGTGCCGTCTTCGCGGGCTTCGATGAATTTTCCGTAGTCGATAAAATGTATACCTGCAGCGACTGTCCCTATTTTGTTGAGGTGCCAGGCATAGGACGCATAGCCGAATTTGATGTCCGAAAAATAATCCACATAATTCAGGACGAGTTGATTGCGCATGGTATCTCGCAGCAGAGCCGGATTATGAAAAACCAGGTCTAAATCATTATCATCCAATGCTACCTGATAGCCTCCAAGAGCTGCAGACCGGGCGGATGTTGTCAGATCGAGAAAACGGTACGTTCCTTCACCGCCCACCTGGCCGAATGCCATCCGGGATGCAAGAAGTAATAATACAATTAGTAGTCTGGTTTTCACGTAAGCCTGAATTATTCGTGCCTTTTCGCAGTAGTCTCCTTATGGGAAACCACAATGATTATGCTAAGATATGTTTTTTGCTGAATAGTGTGGAAATGTGTTTTACCAGTTTTCCTCTTTCAGGTTTTCCACAATCTTATAAACGATGGGGCAAGCTTCGCGGTTTTTCTGTGTGAGATTCAGAATCTGGACGAACTTCCGGCGATTGGTATGTGGATATTCGCGGCAAGCTTTTGGACGACTTTCATACACCATGCAATAGTTATCGGGCATCAGAAAAGGGCAGGGCGTTTCGTTGAAAACGTAGTCGCCTTCGTTGTCAACATGCAAATACTGGTCGATGAACGCCGGCGGTTTCATCTTCATGTGCCTGGCCAGCCGGTCGATGTCTTTCTCAGTAATAATCGGGCTAAAGTTGCTGCAGCAGTTGGCACAATCGAGGCAGTCGAATTCCTGAAATGCTTCATCGTGCAGTCTCGACACAACACTATCGAGTTGTTTTGGTTTCTTTTTCTTCAGTTGAGCGAAAAACTTGCGGGTCTCGTCCTCATTGCGCTGAGACAGTTCCCGGACGTTCTTCGCGTTTACTTCGATGTACTTCATCCTGAATATTCTTGAATGCTTTTTTTCTGATTCTCATTTGTGCCAGGAATAATCCGGCAATCACAATGGTAATTCCGGTTAATTTTTGGAGCGAGAGTGTTTCTCCCAAAATCAGCCAGGCAAAAATTGCCGTGAAGACCGGAATGCTATTCATGAAAATGTTGGCTTTGTTGATTCCTAATTTTCCCACACTGTAGGTGAAAAACAGGAAAGCAAATCCGGAAGCGAAGATGGCGAGTTTCAGTATCGCGATAAGCGAATCGACATTGACCGGCGTATGTATGAAGCTATTCATTTCGAACGTCATCCAAAAGGGCAGAAAGTAAAAAATGCCAATGAAGCTTTGGTAAGTGACAATGCTGGTAGTATTGTATTTTTTCGTCAGTCCTTTTAATACAACAGTGTAACCGATGGTGGCCAGCACGGCAACAAATTCCAGTCCTATCCCCAGTAACGAAGCGGACAAATTTTCGGAAGTATCCAAAACGACCACGGTTACGCCGGCAAAGGAAAGGATGATTCCTAAAATGGTACGAACCGATACTTTTTCTCCGTGAAAACGGGAAGCGGCCAGTGGTGAAAACAACGGTATGGTTGCTACAATAACTGCAGCAACGGTGCTGGCAACGTATTTCAAACCAAAACTTTCGCCCATGAAATAGAGGAATGGTTCGAAGAAGGCCAGCAGGATGAATGCTTTCCAGTCTTTTCGTTCAGGTTTCATTAACCTGCCCGTAAGCTTGGTATAAATGAACAAAAGTACCGTCGCAATTACCAGCCTGAAAAATACAGTGGTCAGCGGGCCATATGCCTGGTAAACGATTTTTACCCACACAAAGGAAATGGCCCAAAAAGCCATTGCCATAATGGCGGCCAGGTATACAACTATCTTATTTTTCACAACGTGTCATTTTGAACCGCAAATGTATCCATATTTTTAGATGAGACACCTAATTGTTGTCAGGTTGGTAAAAGAAGAATAGCAAATCATTTGAGAAAGGAGAGCGGGAGGGTTAAAAACGACCGAACTTGAAATTGAGGTAGGCAGTCCAGGTTTGAAGCACATCGGGGGCGAAATTATTCGACTTGATTTCGTTGGTAAAGCGGTAGGTACCACCCAGGTCGAGTCGGAAAAATCGGGATACATTGAACTCAATTTCTAAGCCAGGTTCGACAACAAAGAAAGGACTTAGGTCGTGGTAATTGGCCGTAACAACGGTTGTGCTTCCCGATAAGGTATCATAGCCTTCCCAATAATTAATGGCTCCGGCTCCGACAATCACAGGAAAAGCAACGTGAACCGGCGAACGCGGCATCAAAATAGGTTCCAATAGTAGTCCTCCATAACCGCCTGCCAGGTACCGGTTCAACTCAGGGATGTTACTTCGCGCGTTCTTTTCAGCGATAAAAGCATTTCCAGCTAACCCGAGGGTGAACGAATGGCCTATTATCCAACCACCCCGAAGTCCGAATACAACAGAATTACGATCATCGATGGGAGAGTATCCGAGGTTGAATGCACCATACCAGCCGTCCAGCCGGTCGCGGGCAACAATGGTTCTGACTTTGTTGGAAAGTACCCTTCTCTCTTGCTCCTGCGCCAGAGAAATTAAGGGCAGCATAATGAATAACAAAAGAAGGAAGGTTACCTTTTTCATCGGTTAGCAGGTTGCGGGTTAGATTTACTCCATCCGAATGAACGTCCGGAAGTCAATTATGTAGATGAAATTTAGGACTTTTTCAGGAGAAATCCATGAAATAGAAAAGTACAGCTTCAGGAAAGGGAATAAAAAAAACCGGGCTTTTGCCCGGTTTTGGTGGAAAGATCTAACTGATTACGACTTTTTTTGTAAAATGACTGGTCTCAAAGTCGTAATGAAGAAAATAGATGCCTTTTTTGAGGTTTTTTATTTTATTCTCTTCTCTGGATTGGCTGCGTCCAAGGTTCTTAGTAGAAATCTTTTTCAGGAATAGAACTTCGCCATCGATGTTAAACATTTTGACTTTCATGGGTGAACGGTTTTGAGTGGTTGATTAATAGCTTTGGTTTACTCTTTGTGATAAATTAAAAGTATTGTAGTGAAATGACCAACTTTTTTTGACGAACGGTCGATTTTGAGTGGTGAATGTTCAATTTTGAGTGGTGAACGGAAAATTGACACACTGGTTATTGTTTAAAGTACAATAGTGAAAATTGATAAATTGGGGATGTAATTTCGAGGGAAATAGATGAGAAAACGATGGGGAGCATTAATAATAAAAAACCGGTTTCTGAATTTTCAGAAACCGGTTTAAGTGGGGTGGAAGATGGGATTTGAACCCACGACCCCTGGAACCACAATCCAGTGCTCTAACCAACTGAGCTACATCCACCATTTTTCGCGATTGCGGATGCAAATATAGATAATGTTTTTTGATTGCGACAAATCATCGGACAAAAAATATTGGAAAAAATCTCATCTTTCGATTTCGTTACTTTATCAAATAATCCAAGGGCGGCAGGATGGTTTTTTATTCGAATGAGTTTTGAAAAGGAGGTTAATTTTTCATCCGGCAGAGAATCATTAAGTTTGGTCTTTCGGGTAAACAATAAAAAAGCAGAATTTGATACGAAAAGAGAATTGGAATAGCGGAAAATCCCTGCAGATTTTTCAATTGCTCCGTTTCGGGATGCTTGTTTTGATTGGCGTATTACTGACCCATTCGAAACTAAGTGTTGCCGATATTGGTCAATACGAATCATTTCTCTTTTGGGCTGGATTGGCCAGTTTTTTTTGGTTGAATGGATTGATACAGGGTGCATTGCCCATCGCTGGAGCAGAAGAAAAGACCTCAGGCGGAAAACAGAAATCTCCATTCCTCTTCACTGTGTTCTTTGTTCTTTTGGTGTTCTCAACTTTTATCGCTCTCGTATTTACGATACTGTACCAAGTCGGCCTTCTTTCCTTTTTAAGTGGTCACGCCTGGTATTGGTTTCTTCTTTATGTTGTTTTCGGGATACCGGCAAACCTGATTGTTTATGTCTATTTGCTCAATGACCGTCCGATTGGAATGCTGCTATACGGATTCGGTATTTTCGGGTTACAGCTTATGTTAATTCTGTTTGCGTTAGTATCCGGAGAAGGTGTTAGCACGATACTGAAGATACTTGCCTTGGTTGCCTTGCTTCAGTTCTTGTGGCTGGTCCGAATGGTTCTTCGTTATTCATCCATCATATTCTCAGTAGAGCTCGCCCGAAAGCTTTTGGTCCGTTCGTGGCCACTCATTTTAGCTGCATTACTAAGCGGTTCGGCACAATATATCGATGGTTGGCTGGTGACCATTCGTTTCGATCCGGCTGCATTTGCGATTTTTCGGTTTGGTGCGCGCGAACTTCCGGTGGTTGTGCTCATCGCGAATGCCTTCAGCAATGCTATGTTACCAAAATTTGGAAAGCCGGCGGGTTTGGCCAGTAACCTGGAAGAAATCAGGGAGCGTTCGGCAAAGATGATGGACTGGATGTTTCCGCTTACCGCGTTGCTGATGGTTTTATCTCCCCGCATTTTTCCGTTCATTTTTAATCAGGCTTTCGCCGAATCGGCTTCTATTTTTAATATTTACCTGTTACTCATTATTCCACGACTCATTTTCCCTCAGACCATCCTGAATGGAATCGGACGAACGAAGCTCATCAGTCAGGCTTCTTTCTATGAAATTATCATCAATGTCGGATTGAGTGTATTACTGTCTTTTCCTTTCGGGTTGGAGGGCATTGCTATGGCTACGGTTATCGCCTATCTGTTCGAAAAATGTTATCTTGCTTACCAGCTGTTTAGGCTTGATGGAATTTCGGTAGCAGCTTATATCGACTGGAAGAGGCATCTGTTGTTTTCTGCAGGAATATTAACTTTGTTCGTTCTGATTGAAACTGTCATAAATTGAAATAATGGAATACCTGCTTGATAATCCGCAAATTGAAAACACGTACCAGGAAATTATCCGGAAGCTCCGACCTATTCAGAACGGAGCGGTAGCAGAAATGATGGCCCAAAGAGGGCTGGAGTATAAGGTCAATATGGGGGCATCGGTTGTTTCGCTGCGGCAACTGGCAGCAGGTTATACCAGGAATCATTTGCTTGCGCTGAAATTATGGAACAAGCAATGGCGGGAGACCATGATACTGGCTACATTGCTCGATGAACCGGAGCAGGTAACTGAAGAACAATTGGATTATTGGGTGAAGAGTTTTCCGAACATTGAAATGGCAGAGCAGGCTTCGATGAACTTGTTTGTCTACACGCCTTTTGCTTTTCAGAAGGCAAAAGAGTGGTGCCTGGAGAAAAAGAATCTGGTAAAAATGGCTGGGCTACTTTTAATGGGGCGGCTGGCGATGACAGATAAAACGACGGCTGATGAGGCTTTCGAATCATTTTTTGAAGTGTTGCCCCCGCTTTCCAAGGATCCGGAATTATCGAGTATTTTCATTCGATCGTTTACGCATCTGGGGCGCAGAAACCTAAATTTGAATAAACTAGCCATCATGTTTGCGCGCACATTAAAAACCATCGATTCGCCTGTTTCACAGATGGTCGCAGATGCGATAATTGAAGAACTGGAGTCCGATTATGTTCAGGAAATGCTGAATGCGAAGGCATGAACGACCAGATGAACGATTTCAGGTAATCAAAATATTGATACTGTCAATTTCAATTTTTACTCTAATTTAGCGGATAAAATACCAAGTCAAGGAATATGCAAGTCAGGGAAGTAAACGATAAACAAACGCGCAAGCTTTTTCACAAGGTAGCACACGAGGTGTATCGTGGCGACACAAATTGGACGCCTCCATTGGAAGCCATGATTGACAGTACGTTCGATCCGCAGAAAAACGCATTTTATAAGAACGGCGATGGTACCCGATGGGTCCTGACGGATGGCGATGGTAGATTGTTGGGACGGGTAGGAGCTTTCATTAATGGAAACAAGGCCTATACTTTCCAGCAACCAACTGGAGGAATGGGGTATTTCGAGTGTGTGGAAAATCAGGAAGCTGCGTTTTTATTGTTCGATACAGCAAAAAACTGGCTGAAGGAACGTGGTATGGAAGCCATGGACGGACCTGTGAATTTTGGCGAGAACCTGTTAAATTGGGGGTTGCTGGTTGATGGCTTTATGCCGCAGGCTTTCGGTATGCCTTACCACAAGCCTTACTACCGCGATCTTTTTGATGCATACGGATTCAAAGTTTACTTTGAGCAATACAGTTACCATCTCGATCATAAAAAGCCCTTTCCTGAAAGATTTTGGAAAATTGCTGGTTGGGTAGCGCAAAAGCCCAATTACCACTTCGAACATGTCCGGTTCAGTAACATTGAAAAATACATTCAGGATTTTAGCAAGATATATGATCAGGCCTGGGCGCGGCACGACAATCATCAGTCGGTAGACCTGGATGACGTTCGGGGCATGATTCGCCTGGCCAAGTTTATTGCCGAAGAAGAATTCATTTGGTTTGCCTATCACAATGACGAACCGGTGGCTTTCTTTGGTATGATTCCTGACTGGAATCAGATCCTTACAAAACTGAATGGAAAGATCAATTTGATCAATCTGCTGAAGTTCTTCTACTATAAAAAGAAGAAAACCATTACGCGTACCCGCATTCTTATCATGGGCGTTGTTCCGAAATTTCAGGGCTCCGGTTTGGAATCAGCTATTTTCTGGCACCTTGACAAGGTAATGAAACGGAAATATTGGTACAACGAGGTTGAGATGTCGTGGGTTGGAGATTTCAATCCGAAAATGGTAGCCATGTATAAATCGGTTGGTGGAGTACATGCCAAAACGCATTACACGATGCGCTACCTGTTCGATCCGAACCAGCCGTTTGAGCGTGCCCCAAAGTTGATGAAAGATGTGCGTCTTTTGCGCGAGGAACGCAAAAACAAAGAGAAAAACGAAGCAACTGAAACCAAGAAAGAAGATTGATTTCAGTTCAGTTTCAGTATATTATTTAGACAAATCTTTTGTTGAATTCTTTTGCAGATTTCTTAAGTATATATATCTTTGCAAACCGTTTGGAAAAGTAAGAAATTCAGAATAAGATATTAAACGAGGAAAAAATGAAAAAGGGAATACATCCGGAAAATTATCGAATGGTGGTCTTCAAAGATATGTCCAACGGACATACATTTATCACCAAATCGGCTGCCCCTTCACGGGAAAATGTTGAAATTGATGGTGTTGAGTATCCGCTGATTAAACTGGAAATCTCAAGTACCTCTCACCCTTTCTATACTGGTAAGATGAAATTGGTTGACACCGCTGGACGTGTTGACAAGTTCATGAACCGTTACCAGAAACACATGGACAATAGAAAAAAGTAATCAACTTTTAGTATATGAAGGAAGCCTCGTAATCATTACGGGGCTTTTTTTGTTGTAAGAGTCATTCGGTAGAGCCGGCAGTAATGCGTAACACGTGATTTTGGCATAGGAATTGACCTGTTAACCCACAGCTTGTGAAAATGAAAAACAACGACAATATGTCATTAGAGAGATCATACATGAAACGAGATAGTCAAAAACATAAGTTCGTATTTAGCAGTTTAATGGAGGACCAGGGGGAATTTATTCCAATTATTGCCGATGGTGATGAGTCAGATTTTAAATCGGTTGAAGTGCCGGAAAGTCTGCCAATATTGCCGCTTCGGAATGCTGTTTTGTTTCCCGGAGTGGTGATGCCAATAACCGTGGGGCGACAGAAATCGCTGAAACTCATCCGCGATGTATATGCCGGTGACAAATTACTGGGAACAGTTACCCAAAAGGATGGCAAAGTAGAAGAACCGCAAACCGAAGATCTTTTCCCGGTAGGAACAATGGCCGAAATCCTGAAAATTTTGGAGATGCCTGATGGTACGACCTCCATTATTATCCAGGGAAAACGAAGAATTAAGGTTGCCGGAATTACCGAACAATTGCCTTACATGAAGGCGCTTGTGCATCCGTATGATGAACACGAGTTGGACAATGAGGACTCTGAATTTGGTGTGGTGATAGAATCACTGAAGGATTTGTCGCTCAAGTTGATGAAATATACCGGTAATGTTCCGCCAGAGGCCCAGTTTGCCATCAAGAATATTGAGAGCCCGACTTTCCTCATCAATTTCATTTGTAACAATGTCGAGCTTGAAACGCACGAAAAACAAGAGTTGCTCGAAGAGAATGACATTCGTAGCCGCGGAAACCAGCTGATGGGCTTCCTGGTTCGTGAGGTTCAAGTGATGGAGTTGAAAAAAGATATTCAGCGTAAGGTGAAGGTTGATTTGGATCAACAACAACGTGAATATCTTCTTAATCAGCAAATAAAAACCATTCAGGATGAACTTGGCGGAAACCCCATTGAGAAGGAGATTGAGGAGCTGAAGAAACGGGGAGCCGAGATGAAGTGGAATGAAGAAATGGCAGGCTTTTTCAACAAGGAAGTGGAAAAGCTGAACCGGATGAACCCGGCTGCCGGAGAATATTCCATTCAGGTGGGTTACCTCGAAACCTTGCTCGATCTCCCATGGAACGCATACACCGAGGATAATTTCGATTTGCAACATGCCGAAAAAGTGCTGGATGATGACCATTATGGTTTGGAGAAGGTGAAGGAGCGTATCCTGGAGCATTTGGCAGTACTCAAGTTGAAAGGTGATATGAAATCGCCCATTCTCTGTTTGTACGGACCTCCCGGAGTAGGTAAAACTTCACTGGGTAAATCCATCGCTCGCTCACTGGGCCGGAAATACATCCGGATGAGTCTGGGCGGTCTGCACGATGAGGCGGAGATTCGCGGACACCGGAAAACGTATATTGGCGCTATGCCCGGACGTATTATCCAGAACCTGAAGAAGGCGGGTTCTGCCAATCCGGTTTTTATTCTTGACGAGATAGACAAGGTCTCACAGGATTTTCATGGCGATCCGGCTTCCGCGTTGTTGGAAGTATTGGATCCCGAACAGAATTCGGAATTCCACGATAACTACCTGGACGTCGACTTTGACCTTTCGCGTGTCATGTTCATTGCTACCGCGAATACATTGAGCACCATACAACCGGCACTTCGCGACCGGATGGAATTGATTGATGTAAGTGGTTACCTGGTTGAGGAGAAGACTGAAATTGCCAAGCGGCACCTTGTTCCCCGTCAGTTGAAGAATCATGGAATGGCCAAGGGAAGTCTGACTTTTCCCAAAGAAGTTTTGGTTCGCATTATCGAGAATTATACACGCGAGTCGGGTGTTCGTGCGCTCGATAAGCAATTGGCCAAGGTGGCTCGTCGTGTAGCGCGAAAAATAGCCTTTGGCGAAAAATATAACAAGAAGCTCAAAGTTGAAGATGTAAAGGAATACCTCGGCGTTCCGATTTATACACGTGAGACTTACGAAGGAAATGAGTTTGCCGGTGTGGTAACCGGCTTGGCCTGGACTGCTGTTGGAGGAGAAATTCTCTATGTTGAAACCAGTTTAAGTAAGGGGAAAGGCCGTTTCACGTTAACCGGAAATCTGGGTGAGGTGATGAAGGAGTCGGCCACCATTGCGCTGGAATATCTTCGTTCGCATGCTCCGGATTTAGGCCTGACTTCTCAGTCGTTTGAAAAATGGGATGTCCATGTTCACGTTCCGGAAGGCGCCATTCCCAAAGATGGTCCTTCGGCGGGTATTACGATGGCCACTTCGTTGGCTTCGGCATTTACGCAACGGAAAGTAAAACGTAATCTGGCGATGACCGGAGAGATTACCTTACGGGGAAAAGTACTGCCGGTAGGCGGAATAAAGGAAAAAATACTGGCGGCCAAGAGGGCAGGCATCAAGGAAATAATTATTTCGCGGCAGAATGAAAAAGATTTGGAAGAGATTAAACCCATCTACATTAAGGGACTAAAATTTCATTTTGTTGAAACGGTAATGGATGTTCTGGAAATTGCCTTGCTGAAACAAAAAGTAAATAGTCCATTAAGAATTAGATAGTGAAAACAGGGAATTGACACCTGTTATTCTTTGTTTGAAAACAGAAAAGGAACTGTACCGACCGGACAGTTCCTTTTTTATGCAGTATAAGCCGGTTCTGATAATTTACTCGGGCAAAATACAAATGCTGAGGATAAATCTGCTAACAGATGCAAAACGAGGAACTAATTTGTATTTTTGTTTATCCGAAATGCTAAATTTATGAGCCAGCGCACCCGCAATGTCATCTTGTTTGTTGGGATTAGTATCCTGATTTTCCTGTTATTTTATTTCAGAAATATTGTCGCTTATATCCTCATTGCCGGGGTGCTTTCGTTGATTGGAAGACCTATTATGAAGGGAATCCAGCGCATTCCGTTTTGGAAAAAGCATCTCGGAAAGATTCCCAGTGCCTTGATTACCTTACTGCTCATGTTGGCGGCGACCATTGGTTTTTTAGCTGCTTTAATTCCGTTGGTGGCTATGGAAATAAAGGATCTATCTGCTATCAACATTACCTCGGTGATGGATTATCTTGACGTGGCTTTTGCTCATTTGTCTGATAAAATGCCACATTTTATTAGTTACAGTGGTGCCGATTCAGGAATGCAGGATTATATTCAGGGACAGCTGGCCAATATGATGAACTTTGGACAGGTAACCGACCTATTCTCATCAGTAGCCGGAACATTAGGGAATTTGTTTCTGATGTTCTTTTCCGTTTCTTTTATTCTGTTCTTCTTTTTAAAAGAAGAGCTGTTATTCAGCCACATTATTCTGGTTTTTGTCCCGCTGAGATATGAGGAAAAAGCCAGGCATGTCATGACCTCCATTAATCATCTTCTGAAGCGATATTTTATTGGTATAATCTTCGAAGTATTAGGCGTTATGACGTTGGATACCATCGGATTTTCCATTATTGGCCTGGGGTTCAATCACGGATTGGTCGTAGCGGTTTTTGCCGGAGTTATGAATGTCATACCTTACATTGGACCATGGATTGGAGGGGCATTTGGTATCTTGGTTGCTATTGCAACACATCTTGGCGATAGTTTCCCGGACGTGACTTTACCGCTGATATTGCTGGTTCTTTTGGTGGTGATTATCGTTCAGGTGATCGATAATGTGGTGTTTCAGCCGGTGATTTATTCCAATAGTGTGAAGGCGCACCCGCTGGAAATCTTCCTGGTTATTCTCATGGCAGGAAGCTTTGCAGGAATTGCCGGAATGATATTAGCCATTCCCGTTTATACTGTCCTTCGGGTTATTGCCCGCGAATTCCTGTCGCAATTTCGCCTGGTGCGCGAATTGACTTCCAATATGATGGATGATTAGTTTTTGGGCTTAAAGCTAATTTTTGTCAGTATTTTAATACCTGCATTATAATTGCCTTTCTAGCTGGAATAGATGTGTTTAGGGGTTGATGCCCTGCAAAAAGCTGCCGTAAAACATGATTGCTTTGGGATGAATATTATTTTGATGCTTTTATCTTGAGCCATTGTAAACAAATGTTGGCGGACAACGCTATACCTAAACGACATACAACAATACATAATATTCAAATTCATTTTTCAGATTCTTAGAATAATAACCAACGACATTTTTATGTTGGGGGGCTTTATGAATGACATGCTTATTCAGAATGAAACTAAGTAAACAACTCCCAATTTATTTTGTTAAGTGGTTTAGTTGGTTTTTTACACATAATGTTTTACACGAAATGAGAATATTGAAGAAAATCGTCCACTTCTATTATGAAGGCTTCAGGCAGATGACATGGGGAAAGAGTCTCTGGGTAATCATTTTAGTGAAACTGTTTGTAATGTTTTTTGTGCTCAAACTGTTTTTCTTTCCAGATTTGCTAAAACAAAATTTTAAGACGGATAAGCAACGGAGTGAGCATGTTATCGAAAATCTGACCAATATCAAATAATCAATTAATCAAATAATCGTAAAACATGAATGAATTACTTGATCTATCCTTGGTAGACTGGTCGAGGGCTCAATTTGCTCTCACCGCGATGTACCATTGGTTATTCGTCCCACTGACACTTGGGATTACATTTATTCTGGCGATCATGGAGACTATCTATGTGAAGACCGGAAATCCTGAGTGGAAAAAAATTACCAAATTCTGGATGAAAGTATTCGGGATTAATTTTGCCATTGGTGTGGCAACCGGAATTATTCTGGAATTTGAATTTGGAACCAACTGGTCTAACTATTCCTGGTTTGTAGGTGACATCTTTGGTGCTCCTCTGGCCATCGAAGGTATCATGGCCTTCTTTATGGAGTCGACCTTTATTGCCGTGATGTTTTTCGGTTGGGGAAAGGTGAGCAAAAGGTTCCACCTTGTGTCTACCTGGCTAACTGCATTAGGAGCTAATCTCTCGGCATTGTGGATATTGGTCGCCAACGGCTGGATGCAATTCCCGGTAGGAATGCAGTTTAATCCGGATACCGCCCGAAATGAAATGGTTAATTTCTGGGATGTGTTTCTCTCACCAGTAGCAACCAGCAAATTTTTGCACACCATCTTCTCAGGCTTTGAGCTGGCATCCATTTTTGTTATTGGTATCTCAGCCTGGTACCTTCTGAAGAAGAGGGAAGTTATTTTTGCACGCAAAAGTATCCTCGTAGCTGCAGTTTTTGGTTTGATAAGCTCGGTTTTTGTTATCGGTTTCGGTCATGCATCAACACAGCAGGTAGCTTACCACCAGCCGATGAAACTGGCTGCCATGGAAGGTCTTTACGAAGGTCAGAATGGTCCTGGCTTGATTGCTATGGGCGTTCTTTCTACCAAAAAAACAGATCCGGAATATAAACAACTGAAAGACTTTTTATTCCGTGTCGAAATTCCCAAAGGGTTGTCTGTTCTTGCCTATCTTAATACAACGCAGTTTATGCCGGGAATAAAGGATTTATTGGATGGCAATAGTGAACACAACATTTTGTCGGCACCGGAAAAAATTGCCCGGGGGAAAATGGCTATCCAGCTTTTGAAGGATTACAAGATGGCCAAGGATGATGGAAATGCGGAAGAAGCTTCTACATTGCGGGCCAAGTTCATGTCTGACGATTTTCAGAAAAATTACTTTAAGTACTTTGGATATGGATACATTAAGAATCCGACCGATTTGATTCCGGATATTCCGATGGTATTCTATAGTTTCCGTATCATGGTGATGTTGGGGACCTATTTTGTATTCTTCTTCATTTTTACCCTCTTGTGGCTTACCAGAGGAACGTTAGAAAAGAAGAAGTGGTTCCTCCGATTGGCGTTGATTACGATGCCACTTGCTTATCTGGCTTCCATGTCGGGTTGGATTTTGGCCGAAGTTGGCCGCCAGCCCTGGGTTATTCAGGATCTGCTTCCTACAGTCGCTGCGGTATCACAAATTGGTGTTAGCGCTGTTCAGGTGACTTTCTGGCTATTCGCCTTTGTATTCACTCTGCTGTTAATTGCTGAAGTGAAAATCATGACTAAGCAAATTAAAATCGGACCTAAAGACGGAGGACACTAACCATGTTTGGATCAATGAGTCATTTAACCCTCCAACACTATTGGTGGGCCATCATAGCACTTTTGGCAGCGCTGCTTGTTTTCCTGATGTTTGTTCAGGGAGGCCAGACGCTAATTTACCGACTGGGAAAAACCAGTAACGAGCGGACCATGATTGTGAATGCATTGGGACGTAAATGGGAATTCACGTTTACCACGCTGGTAACCTTCGGTGGAGCATTTTTTGCTTCGTTCCCATTATTTTATTCAACCAGCTTCGGCGGAGCCTACTGGGCCTGGATGGCCTTATTGTTCGCCTTTATCATTCAAGCTGTTTCGTATGAATTTCGAAGCCGTCCGAGCAACTTCCTCGGAAAACGCACCTTTGATGCTTTTCTGTTCGCAAACGGATTACTTGCAACCGTGTTACTTGGCGTAGTGGTCGGCACCTTCTTCAACGGAGCCAATTTTTCGGTCAGCAACATGAATCTTTCGCGGTGGGAAAACCCGGCACACGGTTTGGAAGCGGTTCTTACTTTCAGCAACGTGGCTTTAGGACTGGCAATATTTTTCCTGGCACGGGTTCTGGCTCTTCTGTATTTCATGAACAGCATCGATCACGAGCCTATTTTCCGGAATGCCAAGAAACAGTTGCTGTACAATACCATTCCGTTCCTGGTATTCTTCCTGTACTTTGTGATACGTTTGCTTTTCATCAAAGGATTTGCTTACGACCCCAAAACGCTCGAGGTATCGATGGAGCCGTATAAATACCTGCACAACTTCCTGCAGATGCCGGTGGTATTGATTATCTTCCTGGTTGGCGTTGTCGGGGTGCTTTGGGGCATCATCAGCTCGCTGCTGAAGGATAAGACCAACGGAATATGGTATGCAGGAATTGGTACCGTATTAACCGTATTTGCTTTGATGTTGGTTGCCGGTTACAACAATACCTGTTACTATCCATCGAATTTCGATTTGCAGTCGTCGCTGAACATCGTCAATAGTTCTTCATCGAAGTTTACTCTTACGGTGATGAGTTATGTATCGCTGATGGTACCGTTTGTATTGGCTTATATCTGGTATGCATGGAAAGCCATAAATCGCGAGAAAATCACTGAATCGGAAATTTCCGGTGAGGGTGAAGGTCATGTTTATTAAACCGAAAAAATTAAGTCTATGTATTTGGAATCGATATTATGGTTGTTGAGCTGGCCGGTACTTATCTATATCAGCTTAAAAGCGGTGCAGTATGCACTCAAAAAATATGAACACAAACTGGAGGAAGAATAAACCGGTTTGTTTAAAACTATTCAAGGGCTGTCTCTATGGAGACGGCCCTTTTTATTTAGCAGACTATTTATGGCGGAACACTAGGCAATCAGTTCATTCCTGCTTTCGCGGAAAAGACTTTACGGATATAACTGTTCTGCATTATAAAAAAGAGGGAAACAACTTTCCTACAGGTAAAGGCGGTGGCCAATGAAGTTCAAACAGACTTCTTCAGGCTAAGGGTGAAAGAGATAAGGATATACAGTAAAATGGAAAGCGTGATGCCATAGAAGCTGAAGAAATAGGTCAGCACAAGAACTGTGAGCAGGAACAGGTAGCGTACCTGGTTACCACTCCATTTCAGGTTTTTAATCTTCAGTGAAAACATGGGTATTTCGGAAACCAACAAAAGCGACATCACTACCGTGAAAAAGAGCAAACTGTATGGGGTGAGGAGTATTCCATCCAATACAGGCATATTTCCGTTCTCAGCAATCAGCGCCAGCGATGCAAAGAAAATAGCGTTGGCAGGTGTTGGTAACCCGATGAAAGAAGTGGTTTGGCGTTCATCGATATTGAATTTCGCCAGTCGCAAACCGGACATTACCGGGATGAAGAATGCACTGAGTAAGAATACCCAGGTCAACCAACCACCCGATGTTCCCACCAACGAAGATACATTACCAAATAGTGCGTATTTCTGTAGCGTCAGCACCATCATTCCGGGGGCCAGACCAAATGATATCATATCGGCCAGTGAATCCAGCTCTTTCCCGATAGGAGAATAGGCTTTTAGTAAGCGAGCGCTCATTCCGTCGAAAAAGTCAAATAAAGCAGCCAGAAACATCGTCAGCACGGCCAGGTTAATGTGCCCCTCGAGGGCAAACATAACAGAAAGACTGCCACTGACAATATTGAGCGAAGTGAGAAAATTCGGAATGTGTTTGCGCATGACTGCCTGAGCTTTTTGATGCGTTATTTCAGTTTGGCCAGAATGGTCTGACGGCCGGTAACGGCTTCGCACATGTCGGCTGTTACTTCTGTGCCAACAGGTAGGAATACATCCACCCGGGAACCGAATTTAATGAAGCCCAATTCACCGCCTTGTTCCATCGTGTCACCTTCTTTGGCGTAGGTGACAACCCGTTTGGCCATGGCACCGGCAATTTGGCGAACCAAAATTTCGGTACCGTCTTCCATTTCAACAACGGTTGTAGTCCGCTCGTTATCGGTTGATGATTTCGGCAGATATGCCGACATGTATCGTCCGTTGTGATGCTTTACGTATTTGATTTTCCCGGCAACGGGCAACCAGTTGACATGCACATTGAACAGTGACATGAAAACGGAAACCTGCAATCTGCGATCCTGAAAATATTCCGTTTCAGTGGTTTCCTCAATGGTTACAATTTGTCCGTCGGCCGGAGCCAGAATGGTTTTGTTCCCATTATTAATTTCCCTGTCGGGATATCGGAAAAAACGAATGGTAAGTGCTAGTACCGGTGTTGAAATCAACAACATAAACGCGAAGAAATAAGGTTCTCCGCTTTCCCATACGAGGCCGTTCAGTAACGCCCAAATCAGCACAGCTACTGCAATAATGGCATAGCCTTCTTTGTGTATTCTCATTGTTGGTCTTAAAAATGCTGGGCAAATTTACGTAAATATTGTTCAGCGAAGAAATACAAGAATAAAATATACCATAGGAATAGCCGTTAGAATGCTATCAAAGCGGTCGAGCAGGCCACCGTGTCCCGGCATAAAACTCCCCGAATCTTTTACTCCTAAGCTTCTTTTAAACATGGATTCAATAAGGTCGCCGAAGGTGCCGGCTACCACGGTAATAGCTGCAATAATGGCCAACGGAAAAAAACTGTATTGGTCCCAGAATTGAGCCAGAATAGCTGCCACAATAATTGCGGCTGCCAATCCGCCGAAGAATCCTTCCCATGATTTTTTTGGTGAAATACGCTCGAACAGCCGGTGTTTGCCAAATTGTGAACCAATCAGGTAGGCACCTGAATCGTTGGCCCAAACGAAAAACAGAAGGCTGAGCAATATTTTAGGCTCATAGGTATATCCCATTCCTTTGGGAAAAACAAAAAAGTTGAGCAAGGCAAACGGAACCGAAATGTATATCACGCCAATGGCCGTATAGGCAATATTCCGGAATGGCATTTCCATGGACTTATTGCGATAAAGCTCGGCAACAAACAGGGAAAGCATTAGCGGAATCAAGGTTAAGAGCCATGCTTCAGACAAGGCTCCCCGGGCAACAAAAAAAGACACCAGGAAAAGAACAATGCCAGCGAATATCCCAAGTTTCTGATGAGGCGCAGCACCGGATTGGGCCAGCAAATCGTAAAATTCTTTCAGTGTAAAACTACTAATGAAAACAAATAACAGGGAAAAGGTATAGGGGCTTATCCAGGTTGCCCCGATAAGCACAGCTACAAACATAGTTCCCCAAAGAGTACGGACTTTCAGATCGTTCAATTTTCCCCGCTTTTCAGATTTTTAATGATGTCCAGCGCTTTCTCTTCATTTTCTTCGCGGACATAAACTTCTATGTCGCCAAAAGTAGTAAAAGTTGAATCTTTATGATTCATGATAAGCGCTTCAATTCCGCTTTCTTCGAGCAGATCTTTGGCCATCTGAGCCTTAAAGTCCTGTCCGGTCATGAAAATTTGTTTCCAACCTTTTTCCATAACATTCCCTTCTTTTGTTTATTCATATTCCGTTAGCAAAACATGCAAGGCTTTGGGACCGTGTGCGCCCATTACCAATGTTTTCTCTATATCGGCTGTTCGGCTGGGGCCTGCAATATGCGTTATCTGCGATGGAAGGTTTTCACCGTATTGCTCTTCCATTCTGATAAGTGCCTCTTCCAGTGTCCGCACAAGTTGCATGGGCGTGGCTACAACCATGTGCACGGCAGGGAAGAAATGTAGCTTTCGTCCGCTGGTGCTACCCGAGTGAACTAAAACTCCTCCGGTTTCAGCAATCAGCCATTCACAGCCGGTAAGTGCTGCCTCTGTTTCCGGAAAACGCTGCATGTTGGAAGTTACCTCTAAACCGGCATCTTTCAAAATTTCTGTCAGTTCATTATCGCGGCAAAATACGAATGGCCATCTATAGTTATCATGGAGTTTGTTCAACGTATTGAGCAGCTCTTCCCGATTTTTAACTGAATGAAATGTGCCTTGAATTTTTTCCAGTTCCTGCTGAAACTGTTCGGTTAACGTAAGGTCCGAAACAGGAAAAACCGGAGAGGGCTTTTTTTGCGCCTTTCCGGTTATTCCGTTTTGTTCGTTTCTCTGCCTGTGGGCAGAATTTTTTATCCTGTCAAGTATTTGTTCCCTGGCATTGGGATTTTTCATGTCAGGCAGTTTCTTTGTTATCCGTTGGCGAATCTTTCGGCGCGGTAGTTGGAGGCGAAGTCAACGGCTTGTTTTCGGTATTGTCAGCCATCGGAACTTCTATCTTTTTTTCCGGTCCCTTTAGCGGATCCCATGGGCGGGGTCCAAAAATCGCTTCCAAATCTTCGGAGAAGATAACCTCGCGCTCGAGTAATTTTTCAGCCAGTTGTTTATGTCCATCAGCGTTGTCGGCCAGAATTTTTCGGGCCCGCTGATATTGAACATCAATCAGCTCTTTAATCTCTGAATCAATCAACTCAGCTGTATGGTCGCTATAAGGTTTATTGAAACTGTAATCCGACTGTCCGGTTGAATCGTAGAAACTTACATTTCCTACGGCGTCGCTCATTCCGAAATAGCAAACCATAGCGTACGTTGTTTTGTACACTTTCTCCAGGTCATTTTGCGCACCGGAAGAGATCGTACCAAATACGTTTTCTTCCGCGGCCCTGCCTCCAAGTGTTGCACAAACTTCGTCCAGCATCTGCTCACGCGTGGTAATCTGTCTTTCTTCCGGAAGATACCAGGCTGCACCTAAGGCTTTCCCGCGAGGAACAATGGTTACTTTTACCAGCGGATGCGCGTGCTCCAGCAACCAACTAACGGTAGCATGTCCCGCTTCGTGGTAGGCAATGGTTGCCTTCTCATCCGGCGATATAATTTTATTCTTTTTCTCAAGTCCTCCAATGATTCGGTCAACCGCATCCAGGAAATCCTGTTTTTGTACTGTTTCCTTCAACCTACGGGCAGCAATCAAGGCAGCTTCGTTACAAACGTTGGCGATATCGGCTCCGGAGAATCCGGGCGTTTGTTTTGCCAAAAAGCCAACGTCAACATCTTCCCCTTTCCGCAAAGGTTTCAGGTGTACCTGGAAGATCTCTTTCCGTTCGTTAATATCCGGTAGTTCTACATGAATCTGTCGATCGAAACGTCCTGCACGCATCAGGGCACGGTCGAGGATATCGGCGCGGTTGGTGGCTGCCAGAATGATGACTCCGGAATTGGTATCGAAACCATCCATTTCGGTCAGCAACTGGTTCAGTGTATTCTCGCGCTCGTCGTTCGAGCCCATATTGGGATTCCGTCCACGTGCACGTCCAATGGCGTCAATCTCATCGATAAAGACGATACACGGAGCTTTCTCTTTTGCTTGTTTAAACAGGTCGCGTACACGTGATGCCCCAACTCCCACAAACATTTCGACAAAGTCGGAACCTGACATGGAGAAGAAGGGAACATTTGCTTCACCGGCTACGGCACGGGCGAGTAATGTTTTCCCGGTTCCGGGAGGTCCAACCAGCAATGCACCTTTCGGAATTTTTCCTCCCAGTTTGGTGTATCGTCCGGGGTTCCTCAGGAATTCCACAATCTCCTCGATTTCCTGTTTCGCTTCGGCGAGTCCGGCAACATCTTTGAAAGTTGTGCTGACACGAGAATCTTTATCGAAAACTTTTGCCTGCGATTTTCCGACATTGAAGATATTAGAACCTGCACCTCCTCCGGCACCACGGCTCATTCGGCGGAAAATCCACCACCAGATAGCGACCAGCAACAAAATGGGCAGCATCCAGTTCATGATGTCTATGAAAATGTCCCGTCGTGTTTCGTAGGTCAGAATTACCTGATCCTTTTCGGGAAGATCCGCCTGAACTTGTTTCAGATTTTGCTCGAAAGTGTCGACCGAACCGATGATAAAGTAAAACTGAGGTCCTGCTTTGGTTGGAGTACCAAAACCCTTGTCAAATTTCGATTTATATTTTTCGTAAGCGCTATCTTTCAGGAATATCTCAGCCCGCTCGCGGTTAACGACGACTATTTTCTTAATGTCACCATTCTTCAGCATGGTGTTTTTCACTTCGCGCCAATTGGTTTCGACGGGAGAACCGCCCGAACCAAAATACTGAAGCGCAATGAAGATCAGGATAATAATCCCATAAATATAAATGGGATTAAACTTGGGATTAAAGCGACCTTTGCCACCACCTTGCGGCTTATTGTTCGGCATGCCCGATCCATTATTCTTTTTGATGTTATTATCAGCCATATAGAGTTCAACTTTCTGATTCAATTTGTATAATCCGGGCATCGGCCCATAGTTCTTCCAGATCATAAAACCTTCGATACTGTTCCTGGAAAACATGCACCATCACATCGCCATAATCAAGAAGAATCCATTGAGCATTTTGATATCCGTCCTTATGCCAAACCCTGGTATTCTCAATTTCCTCGACGGTTTCTTCAACTGAATGGGCAATCGAATCGGCGTGTGTATTGGAATTTCCGTGACAAATAATGAAATTGTCACACTCTGTATTACCCAATTTCTTCAGATCAATATTTATGATATCGAGGCCTTTCTTGCGGCGTATTCCTTCAACAATTGCCTCGATAAGATGTTCGGAATCGCTGTTCCGGGTCTTATTCACCATGTACTGAATTTAAAATTACAAAGATAATTTTTTTAACCAGATCGCTGTAAAATTGCGATTTTGTTAAGTTATTGAAAAATTGGTTGCCATCTTTACATCCAAAATGTAATTACAACATGCGCACAATCATTGGCAATCAGATGGAACATCTGAGCCGGACAGACTCGACCAATAACTATGCCAGCAGGCAACTCATGACAAAACGTCTGCCGGAAGGAATTGTTTACTCAACTTCGGCCCAGGAGAAGGGGAGAGGACAAGTAAATCAACATTGGGAAAGTGAGCCAGGGAAAAACATAACGATGAGTGTCGTTCTTTATCCGGAGTTTGTTCCCATCCTCAGTCAGTTTTTGATATCGAAGGCGGTTGCTCTGGCAGTCCATGATTTTGTGAGTGCTTATGTGCCGGATGCGCACATCAAATGGCCCAATGATATTTACGTAGAAAAAAAGAAAATCGCCGGAACGCTGATAGAGAATTCCTTGCGCGGAGGAGTTATTTCTTCGAGCATTGTGGGCATCGGGCTAAATATTAACCAGAGGTTATTTGTGAGTGATGCGCCGAATCCGGTTTCATTATCCTTATTAACAGATCAGCAATTTGATTTAGACGACTGCATGGAGGAACTTTGCGACCGGTTGGACGACTGGTATATGCAGTTAAAAACCGGTGAAATTCAGAAAATCAATGAAGCTTACGAGCGAAGATTATTCCGGATGGACGAATGGGCTCCTTATCGGGCAGGAGAAGAAGAATTCGAAGGGAAAATTACCGGCGTGGATGAAATAGGTCGTTTGGTGATTGAAAAACGGGACGGTACCAAACAACAATTCCACCTGAAAGAGGTGGAATTTATGATTTGATTACGATTCGATTTCACCGGAAGATTCACTGCTCAGGTTAAAAGGAATTCGGCTGACGGCTTCTGCCATTTTATCGATACCTTCTTTTAGGTGTTTGTTCACCATCATTTTAATCATTGGATTCAAATCGGCGTGGAGGGTTAATCTCAATTTGCACGAGTTTTCGTTTACCGGAACAAGTTGTATCCAGAAATGAAACTGAAAAGGAACGGTTCCGTCACCGGTCAACTTAATGGTCTTCTCCGGTTCACGCTCAACAATTTTCATCCCGACTTTACCTATAGGGCTGATTTTAAATGAGCAATTATCGGGTGTCGCCTCAAATTCTTCGATGTTGATTTCCGGAGCGTTCGGTATCTGTTCACGGACTTTTTCAATGTTTTCCGGTTTTAGCAGCGGTTTCAGGTTCTCCAGATTAGAGAGTTTTTGGTAAACAAGTTCCTGACCAAACTCAATGGTCTTTACCTCACTCACATATTTTTCTGTTCCCATGGTATTCGTCTTGGTTAAAAAAATAAGCCGGGCATTGATAACCAGTGCCCGGCTGCAAAAATAGAATATATCGTTTGATTATCGTCCCCAGTGAGCCGGATCTTGTCTCCAGCGGTTCAGATTTTCCAGTTGACTATCGGTAATCTCACCCGATTGGTGTGCTACTTTCAGCAACAGGTTGTAGTTGCTAAGCGAAGTTAGTTCAACATCTGCTTCTTTGAATTTCTCAGCAGCAACCGAAAAGTTGTAGGAGAAGATGGAGAGCATTCCCATCACATCAGCACCGTAATTGCGTAGAGCGGTAACGGCGTTCAGGGAGCTTAATCCGGTAGAAACCAAATCCTCAATGACAACAACTTTTTTGCTTGGTTGTAAGTCACCTTCGATGAGATTTTCCAATCCGTGATCTTTCGGCTTAGAGCGAACATACACAAATGGCAAACCCATTTCTTCGGCAACCAAAGCGCCGTGAGCGATAGCTCCCGTTGCCACTCCGGCGATTACTTCCGCTTCCGGATATTTCTCTTTAATGAGTTTGGCAAATTGTTCGTAAATGAATTTGCGTGTTTCCGGATATGATAAAACCTTGCGGTTATCACAGTAAATCGGTGCTTTCCATCCTGATGCCCAGGTGAAAGGTGTTTCCGGCGATATTTTAATGGTGTTTATAGCGAGTAATCGTTTGGCGACCTCAATTTGTAGAGCTTCCATAGCGGTAGTTGATTTTTGTTTTCATGCAAAATTAACAAGATTTTTTAAGTAGACCGATTAAAAGTGCTGGACGAATTCAACTTAAGATAAGGATCATCTTGCATAAGTGTTTGCATAACACTACTTGGCGGAAGAACGGGCAGCTGCTCTCTTTCGCTGATTTTCGGTGTTCCGGAAAACCCGGATGAACGCGGCCTGAAATCCTCTGGAAACCGCTGGAGCAGGAGATAAAAGTAATTTACCATCGGGGCCTACCAGGTAATAAGTTGGATAATCTTTAACCCGATATTGGTCAGCGAGTTTTTGGTTCCCCGATGCATCGAGCAACGGCCAGTTGTAGCCATTCTTTTCCCAGATTTGCTTTGCGGCGCTAAAATCATCGCCCATCGACACCGAAACGACCGTCATTACCTGCTGATAACGTTGCTGAACATTCTTCAGCAATTTCAAGTCCTCGAGACTTTCGTTGTTATCGGTGCTGAAGAAATTCAGGTACACATATCTTCCATGAAACGAACTCAATGCAGTTTTTTGTCCTGCGCTGGTTTTCAGGTTGAAAGAAGGTGCTTCACTTCCGGTCATCACTTCTGTGAGGTGTTTTGTGACGCCTTTGGCTATCTGTCTGTATTCGGCAGTAGTCGCTTCTGTTTCGGCGTGTTTCAGCGTCAGTAGAACTCCTTTTTTATCGAAGAAGGAAGAATAAAAACCGTCGTTCAATCCTTTCAAAATTGCTAATTCGGCAAACGAAGTATGGTATCCTTTCCCTCTAAAGAACTCTACCAATCCCTTCCAGTTTCCGCTGTCCACCAAAGGAGATATTTTTTCAAATTCTACCGATTGCGCTTTCTTTTTCAGGAAATTGGTAAACATGGTCCGGAACAATTCCTGGTACTTTGAATTTCCCATTTCCACCGGCCGGGTGGCAAAATATTTCATGACGACGGCATTCGGGTTCCGTTGGCTGACGTCATATTCCAGTCCTACATAGTAATACTTCTTCGTCACATTGAAGTAGGCTGATTTCGTATCCGGAAAGGTCTTTTCGAGTTGTGCGATAATCTCACCAGCGACTCGCTGTGAAGCGTCGTGGTAAATTTCGTTTACATTCTGATTGATTTGGTGGGTAAGCTCTTCCACAAACTCCCGTATCTTGAAATTGATATCGTTTTTAGGACGGTTTTTTAAGCCCAGCCAATAGGGCGTGGGTTTGAAATAAGGACTTTTCTTCTGAGCCGGTGTTAGAGGCGAATATTTGGGCAGGATAACATGATATTCCTGACCGGGTTCCACCACCAAAACTCCCTGGTATTTATCCAGGTTGCAATACACCTGATGTGTTTTGGACGTGGGAAATGAAAGTGAAAAGCTTCCGTCGCTGTTAATCGTTGTGGAGGCCAGCTGAACATCTTTGTACAAAACCGGATCGGGATGATAGTAAAAGGTGATGTTCTTTCCTGAATAATCCGGGGCTACTCCGCTGATGGTTACTTCCGAAGCCTCTGCTTGCAAGGCCAGGCTTAACCAAGCCAAGACGATAAAAAACAATCTCTTAATCATCAACTCACGATTCTTCCTGTTCGGTATAAAATTCCTTAATATCCAGTTGTTTGGGAAGGAACATGCTGGCATCGCCGCCGTGACGAAGAATGTCGCGTACAATGGTCGAGGTGATCGGCGTATGCTCCGGTGTAGTTAATAGGAAAACCGTTTCAATTTCCGGATGCATCTTTTTGTTGACCTGGGCAATGGCGCGTTCGTATTCAAAATCGGCAGCAGTACGCAAACCTCTCAGAATGTATTGTGCGTGTACCTTCCGGCAGTAATCAACGGTTAGTCCTTCAAATTTCCCAACACTGACCTTGGGCTCATTCTCGAAAACCTTTTTAATCCACTCTTTGCGCTTGGTAAGTGGATAGAACGGTTTCTTGTTCGAGTTATAGCCAATCATGATAATGATTTGATCAAAAAGCGGAATGGCACGTCTGACGATGGATTCGTGCCCAATGGTGAAAGGGTCGAAAGAGCCCGGGAAAATTGCGATTTTTTCCATTGATTGCTGTTTGTGTATTACAAAACTAAAAAGAATTTCGTGAAAGCCTCCATTTTATTGGAAAGGTGGCATATTTCAGTTTTCCTGCTCGTTTTCCTGAATCACAAGAAAAAAGTTTCCTAAATTGGCGGGAAGAGAAAATATTCATAACCAAATAGAAATCAATAACCATGCTTGTCGAACGCGATCACATTGGCATCTTCGGTAAGATGAACTCTGGAAAAAGTACGCTGATGAACCTGTTAACCCAGCAGGAAACCTCCATTGTCGATTCAACACCGGGAACCACCGCCGATACGAAAATAACTTTACAGGAAATTCACGGAATGGGACCTGTGAAACTCTTTGATACCGCTGGTCTGGATGAGGGAACCGGTCTTGGAGAAAAGAAGCGGAAGAAAGTTCTGTCTACATTGAAAGAGTGTGACCTGGTTCTTTTGGTCATCGATCCATCCAGCACCGAATTCCAGACGGAAGCCATGGTATTGGAAGAGGCGCGCCGCTTGGACAAACAGCTGTTGGTGATTTACAATCTTTTTCAGGCGGTAGATGAAAAGGAAATTGAGCGGGTTGAGGAGCAGATGCCTTACATCAATTTTCACCGGAGGTTGAGATTGACAGCTACCAATCCTGCTTTTCGTCAGCCGCTGCTGGAGTTTATCCTCGAGAATTTCGAATCGAAAAACCAGCAGTTGGAATTACTTCCTTTTGTTGAAAAGGACCAGTTTTATATCCTAAATATTCCGATGGATGAAGAAACACCGCCGGGACGATATCTTCGTCCGCAGGCTATGGCCGAAGAGTATATTACACGCCATTGGGCTTTCCCTGTTTCGTACCGGATGGATTTAGGAAAAGCGCGTAAGGGCGATCCTTCAGAGCGAAAACGCTGGAATGAATTTTTGGCGAGTTTGCAGCGGCGTCCCAAAGCTATCGTTACCGATTCGCAGGCAATGGATATCATGAAGGACTGGGCGCCGGATGACATGCTACTGACCACTTTCTCCATCATGATGATCAACTATGTTAGCCGGGGCAAACTAAATGGTTTTCACGAGGGAATCAATGCTTTGGAACACATCAAAGCCGGAGACCGCATTTTGATCGCGGAGGCTTGTAATCATTCCCGGATTAAAGAGGATATTGGTATCGTACAAATTCCGCGTTACATTCAACAACATTTCCCCGGTGTGGAAGTTGAGCATAACTTTGGCCGGGAGTTTCAGGAAAATAAGGAGTTGGAAAAATACAGCCTGGTCATTCATTGCGGAGGCTGTATGATCAGTGGGCAAAAGATGCAGGCACGTATACGCGACCTGGAAGCAATTGGAGTTCCGTTCACGAATTACGGTATTTTTCTTTCTTACATTCAGGGTCGAAAAAGTTTGGACCGCGTGATGGTTCCATGGAAATAATTAAATAGATATATTGGAAAAATGTTGGGCAGGAGTATTGCGTTAACGCTTACTCCTGCTTTTTTATTCAATGCTTTTGTGTTGATTCGATGATACGAACAAAATATTTCCCAAATCGCCATATCCATCGAATAAGTCAACACCCTCTTTCAATTTGTCAGTCTTAAAGCCGATGATGGTGAGATCAGCATCAATTGAGAAGCGGGAAATAATTCCTTTCCGGTTTTCCCCTTCTTCCAGCGGAATCATCTCCACATTCGACTGACTAATAGGAATTCGTCCCTGCTTGATTAAGCGAATCAGCCGGTCGCGTTCTTCCTCCATTTCAGCATGTGGAACAATCGCGAATATTTTGATGAAACCACGTTTCCATTCCGGATGGCCCAACGTAATGTAGCCTAACAGAATCATCAGGTTTGCATTCTTGTAGTCTTCCGGTTTTATCCAGATATGGATTTCTTTCTTGTACCCGAATCCGCGATAGCCCGTATTCAGGATACAAATATCAAAACCAGCCGATTCGAGCATCGGATAATTCTGGATGGCATCGGTTATGGAATGAGGAGTTGTTCGCGAAAACTCAAAGAGAATCAGGTTGTTTCCTCGTCCTGAAATACCGGAAAGCTGTACGACCTGTGCAATGGCCGAGGTGTAGGATGGTGAGATGATGGTATCGAGATACACCCGGTTCGGGAAACTGGCTGCCATTTTGAGTAATCGTTCAAGGGCATTCTTCGATTCAGCTGTGGTCGAACGATTCAACATTCCTTTGATGAAATGGATGTATGTTCCAAAACCATACCGGTGCGAAATCCAACGCATAAAATCGAATGCCGATTGTCGTTTAAACGTATCGCAGGAGATACAGATGGCAAAAGGCCGCCAGCTCAATTCCCGGTCTTCCCGGTCGGCACGTTGGGCAAAAATCTGCAGTTCGCGGCTTAGTTGGAAAATCACTCCACGGAATAGTTTGTTGAATCCCCGCTTCTCATGCTTGCTCTTGGTAATGAATACATAGGTTAGTGTCATGATCAGCAGAGAGAACGCTGCATAAGGCATATTCATTTTAAACATCACCCAGAAGGAGGCCAATGTTCCAACAAGTGAAATACTCCAATGTGACCGGAATGTCGGACGATAGGCCGGGTCGGCGGCAAAATGCTCAAGCAGCGAAATCAGACAAATGGCTCCATAGGTAATCATGAAAAACATGGAGATGATCTGCGCCACAAAGTTAACGTCACCGACGAAAACAAAAACAAAGGCGATAATAATAGTGATGGTCGAGGCATTGATGGGTTCATTGTCTGCCTTCTTGCCCCGGGCTAACCACTGGTTGAGTTTAAACTGCGGAAAAATATCGTCGGCGCCGATTGCCTGTAAGGTTCGCGGAGCAATCATAATCGAACCAAGTGCAGAAGAGAGAGAAGCGGCAGCTAATCCTAACGGGATGATAGGCCCCCAGGCAGCAATCCGTTGCATAATCAGCTGGTCACCCACCAAATCTTCAGGAGAGGCAGAAACGGCAAATTTGTAGGCCGCCAGAAAATAGACAATCAATCCGGCCAGGGTAGCCCAAATCGTTCCACGCGGAATGGATGTTTCGGGATGTTTCAGGTCGCCCGAAAGACCTAATCCGGCAGCCAATCCGGTAAAAGCCGGGAAGATGATGGTAAACACATAAAAGAAACTGTTACCATTGGGAATCCGGCTGCTCAGGTTGATTACTTCCGGTTTGATGGGCGAATCACCAAAAAAGAAAAAGCCGAGGGAAACAAGCAAAATAACTACGACCCCGTAAAGCGCTTTCATGCCAATGTTGGCACCTCTCAACAGCATCAAAACAGAAAGAATAGCCATGAGAGGAACGGTGATAATTCTTCGGTCAGTCAAAACGATGCCGTAGTTTTCCCTTATCCAGGTGAAAACAGGCTCGAATGCCTCGCCAAAAGCAATCACGTAGAAAGCCACACTGATGGCCTGTGACAAATACAAAGCCAAACCAACAGCGGCACCAATATTCAATCCGAATGAACGGGAAATGATAAAGTAGGCTCCTCCTCCCTGTACCCGCTGGTTTGTGGCAATTTCGGCGACAGCCATAGCCGTGGGAATGGTCACCAGATGACCGATGATAATGATACCAATAACGCCGTAAAAGCCAACCTGACCGACAGCCCATCCAAAACGAAGGAATAGGATGGCTCCGAGAATGGTGGATAATGCCGTCAGAAAAACAGGCATAGTTCCGAAACTGGCTTTTGGATTGACGAGACCGTTAGACATATAATCTGGTTAAATTGGTTAGATAAAAATAAGATTTGGCAACTAAAAAGCAATACAAACTGCCCTAATACACGAAATAAAGTGGAAAGAAATATCTGGTTGTCCGGTCTGCCGGAAAAACGAAAAGGTTACTTTTGTTAATGAAAACAAAAGGATGACTGAAAAATCAAACTATCGTTACCTATTCATCATCAATCCGGTAGCTGGCATCGGCGGGAAAAAGTATTTTCCCGAAATGATAATGCGCGTGTTTGGTGAAATGGATGTTATTGTTGAAACCTGTTTTACAACCGGTCGGGGCGATGCGTCACGTCTGGTAAGGGAAAATTGGGAGCGGTTTGATGTTTTCGTGGCAGTTGGCGGTGACGGAACGGTAAACGAAGTGATTTCGGCTGTAGCCGGCACAGAAAAGCTGTTCGCTCTGATACCTGCCGGTTCAGGCAATGCGCTGGGACGTGAGTTGGGACTCTCAATGTGGCCTGCGCGTGCTTTAAAAGAGATGGTTGCCAGTCATCTGAGAATCATCGATACGGGAAAAGTTAATGGTCGCCGATTTGTGAACGTTTGCGGTGTGGGATTCGATGCGCATATAGCCGGACGTTTTGCCAAAAGTAAATTACGCGGGCCGCTTCCGTATGTGGCCCATGTGCTCCGTGACTTTATGGCATACCAACCACATTGGTACCGGATAACCATCGATGAAAAGACGTTCAGAAGAAAAGCTTTCGTGGTAACGGTGGCCAATACATCCCAATTTGGAAATAATGCCTACATCGCTCCGCGGGCCAAAATCGACGACGCTTTATTGGATATCTGCATCCTGAAGCCATTCCCGGTAGGTGTGGCACCAGATTTGGCACTACGTCTATTTAATGGCCAGCTCGATCGTTCGAAGTATTGCGAATATCATCAGGGAAAAGAAATTCTGATTGAAGGCGAAACTTTGGGCTACCAGGTAGACGGCGAACCGATAATCAATAACCAGCCTCTTCAACTTTCGGTGGATGGAAAGTCATTGAATATCCTTGTCCCCGGAAGCATCAGAAAGGTTGCTGGCCTTTCTTTCGCTGGATAAACTGATGAAGTTTTAAAGTGTTGATAAATAGCTATTCTTCTTTTGCTTCTCCCGGGTAACCGATGGTTTGTCCCAACAGAATTTTCTGATGCGGCCTTAATTTCATTTTTTTACCCAATGATTCTTTGTCGATAGAAGCACGCACAACACAGCCCAATCCGCTGGAAGCACAGAAGAGATAAACATTCTGGGCGATAAAACCACAATTGGCATATGTATCCGAAGGTGCATCCTTGAAATCGTCGAGCATCAACCTATCGAGATCAGCGACGTAAATAAGATTCAGCGGAGCAGTTGCTACATAGGGCTGCATACCACACAATGCTCTGATGTCACCGGTCAGGACGGTCTTCAGTCGATTGGTCATAGCATTGTACAGGTAAAGCCCTTTGGGTGTGGCGACGTAGATGTCAATTTCCTGCCTGTTCATGGCGGAGGGGGCGGTACGTTTCCCGTTTTTGCGGTTGACTCCCCATGCAGCCCACAGCAGGTCAGATAACATTTGTGGAGCGATCTCATTGGCAGTGAATTCGCGGGTTGAATGCCGGTTGGCAAGCGCTTCCATCAAAGGCATACCTCCGGTCTTGTCCGGTTCGGGAAGCTGAATATCCTGGCTGAATACACAAGGCATTCCGGCCAATAGGATGAGAATGGTGAAAAGCAATCGTTTCATCCGTGTATAGTATAATTTTTTAATGGCCGGATGGAACTCGCACTTGAAATATTCATCTGTGTTTGTGTCTATGGAACATGCTCGTTTCATAAGTCAATTGATTATATGGTTTGTTACGAACTTCTAATCAATTGAATTTAAGGAAAAAATCAATTGCCTCCGTACATACGAACGTCTTCGTCTGTGATAACTTTATCACAAAGAATGATTAATCGTTCGATGACATTCCGGAATTCCCGGATGTTGCCGGTCCACTTTTTGTTTTTCAATTCCTCGATGGCTTCTTCGGTAATCGTTTTTGGTTGCTGGCCATATTCAGCACAAATTTGGCCGTTGAAATGCTCAGCTAATATCGGAATGTCTTCTTTTCGCTCTTCGAGCGCAGGGACGTGAATGAGTATTACGCTGATTCGGTGATACAAATCTTCCCGGAAATTTCCTTTTTCAATTTCTTCCTGAAGGTTTTTATTGGTAGCTGCGACTACCCGTACATCTACTTTTATCTGCTTGTCTCCGCCTACGCGGGAAACAATGTTTTCCTGTAAAGCACGTAAAACTTTGGCTTGCGCCGAAAGGCTCATGTCACCAATTTCGTCAAGGAAAAGTGTTCCGCCGTTGGCTTGTTCGAATTTTCCTATTCGTTGTTTGTTGGCTGAGGTAAACGCACCCTTTTCGTGGCCGAACAGTTCACTTTCGATTAGCTCCGAAGGAATGGCGGCACAATTCACTTCCACAAACGGGCCCTGGGCTCTGGCGGAATTCTCGTGCAATCGGCGTGCAACCAACTCTTTTCCGGTTCCGTTACTTCCCGTTATCAAAACACGTGCTTCGGTGGGAGCAACCCGGTCTGTCATGTCAACCACGCGTGAAATGGCTTCCGACTCGCCAACAATTTGGTACTGCTTATCGACCTTTTGTTTCAAGACTTTGGTTTCCTGAACAAGATTGGTTTTATCGCTGGCATTGCGGATGGTAATTAGTAACCGATTGAGGTCGAGTGGCTTTTCGATGAAATCGTAAGCGCCTTTTTTGATGGAATCAACGGCAGTATCGATATTGCCGTGTCCTGAAATCATGATCACCGTAGCATCTGCCCGCATCTCCATGATGCGTTGTAGCACTTCAATACCGTCCATCTCCGGCATTTTAATATCGCAGAAAATAGTATCGTACTCGTTGGCTTTCACCAGCTCGATACCTTCCGGGCCATTTTCGGCCAAATCAACAGTATATCCTTCAAAGCCAAGGATATCTTTCATGGTGTTACGGATGCTTCGTTCGTCGTCAATGACCAGAATTTTAGACATAATATTTTCAGGATTCAGATTTTGTTGGACATAATTTCATGCATGGCACCTTCCTTTAAGGAGAAATGCGACTGGTACATCCGACTGATGTCCAGTTTGCGCAGCACAAAGTTAACGAATACCGAGGCAACCACAATCATTTCGACACGCATAGGGTCCATTCCTCTCATTTTTTGTCGTTCGTCGAGGGTTGAGACTTTTAGCGTTTCATGAATTTTTTGAAAAGCACCAACCGGTAAAAGAGAAGCGGTGCGGTAATTACTTTCCGGCTCGACTTCCTCGTATAAATCGGTAAATGTATCGAACGCACCGGAACAACCAACCAGGATATCGGGGCGATGATTTTCGCATGCATGCCACAACATGGCCAATTCATCTTCGAACCATCGCTCCATTTTTGCAATTTCTTCGGGGTGTAACGGATCGGAAGGGGTGAAAATTTCCAGTACCCGGGCTATCCCAATGTTGAAGCTTTGTTTCCACAAGATGTTATTTCCATGCGAAAGAATAAATTCGTTGCTCCCGCCACCGATATCAAGGATTAAGACTGTTTCTCTGTCAACCGAAAGGGAAAGGTTCACGCCTTTGAAAATAAGTTCAGCCTCGCGGTCACCGTCAATGATTTCGACTTCCCAGCCCAGTTTTGTCCAAACAGCCTCAAGGAAAGTATCGCGGTTCTCGGCACCCCGGAGTGCTGATGTGGCAAAGATCTTTACGTCTTTAACCCGATGTTCGTTGATGGTGAGAGCATGTTTGTGTAACGCATTTAACCCCCGTTCGATGGCATCGGAAGTCAGCAGTTCTTTATGGATACCACCCAGGCCGAGTTTCACGACTTCCTTGCCTTCGTATAATGTGACAAATTCACCATCGGCGAGTGACTCTGCTATTAAAAGATTGCAGGTATTGGTTCCCAGATCGATAATGGCTTTTCTGCTCATTGCGGGCTGTTTTATGCTTAGCTGTTTATTATTGACATTTATCTGCCGGTTTGTCCGGTTACGGTACGGAAAGATATACGAAAATTAGCAATGTTGTTACCGAAAAGCAAGGAGAATCAAGGTGTGTAGTTGATATGCATGACTACCAAATAAAAAGAGGACAGCTTGTTGCCATCCTCTTTTTCGATGTAAAATATTCTGAATTAAAATAATCCGTCAACAGACAAGTAACGTTCACCGGTGTCGTAAGAGAATGTCAGAATACGGCTACCTTTCGGAAGTTCCTGGATTTTCTTGTTGATAGCGGCCAGTGATGCGCCGGAAGAAATTCCGACCAGAAGGCCTTCTTCAGCCGCAGCTTTCTGCGCAAACTCAAATGCCTCGTCTTTGGATACCTGGATGGTTCCATCGAGTGTTTCCGTTTTCAGGTTTTCCGGAATGAAACCGGCACCAATTCCCTGAATAGGGTGCGGTCCCGGGGCTCCGCCCGAAATAACCGGTGAAGTTTCCGGTTCAACCGCAAAGGTTTGCATATCGGGGAAACGTTTTTTCAGCTCTGCCGAAACACCGGAAATGTGTCCGCCGGTTCCTACGCCGGTAATCAGGTAATCGATTCCTTCCGGGAAGTCGGATAAAATTTCTTTGGCTGTGAACTCGACATGTGCCTGTATGTTGGCCGGATTATCGAACTGGGATGGGATGAACGAACCGGGATTTTGTTCTGCCAGCTCTTTTGCGCGGTTGATGGCACCTTTCATTCCCTGTTCTTTCGGGGTCAGGTCGAGTTGGGCACCGTACGCTTTTAAAATGCGGCGGCGTTCGACAGACATGGACTCGGGCATCACCAAAATAAGCTTGTACTTTTTTACAGCAGCTACTAAAGCCAGTCCAATACCGGTGTTTCCGGAAGTCGGTTCGATAATGATGCTATCGGGATTCAGCAATCCTCTTTCTTCGGCATCGTTAATCATCTGTAGCGCAATCCGGTCCTTAATACTTCCTCCCGGATTGGTTTTCTCCACTTTGACGTATACTTCGTAATCGTCGGGATAAAGGTTGTTAATACGCACATGCGGCGTATTACCAATGGTTTCGAGAATAGTTTTAACTTTCATAATTCGTGTGAAATTGGTTATGATGTAACAGTATAATTGAACAAAAAAAAGCCTTCCCGGTTCGGGAAGGCTTTGTCTATGGAACTAAAAAATCAGAATCAGCTTGTGCATAGAATATCCTCCCTGATAGCGGTATAACAGGTACAACAATTGCACATATGGCATTTTTGAATATTCATGCTAATACAAATATACGATATTTCGGATAAAGTTATCCGAATAGGTCGGGTCAATTTTATATTAATTAATAGATATTCGCTTTTAACTTCTGTACGTTAGCCATTTGCCCAACTCTTTCCAGGTAGGTTTCTTGCCATACATCAGAATACCCGTACGGTAAATCTTTCCGGCTACCCAAACGGTTCCGATGAACGTAGCAACCAGCAATACCATTGATAGAATCAGTTCCCAGGCAGGAACACCAAATGGTATTCGTACCATCATAACCACCGGCGAAGTAAATGGTATCAGGCTAAACCAGAATGCAATTGGTCCTTCCGGATTCGTAATGGCATTCATCATAACAATGATAGCGATGATGAGCGGTATGGTCACCGGAAGGGTAAATTGTTGCGCATCTTCTTCGGAATCGATTGCCGAACCCACGGCACCGAACAACGAGCTGTACAAAAGATAGCCGCCGATAAAGAAGAAGAAGAAACAACCGATGATTAACGGGAAATTAATGCTGCTCATCATGGAAAAGATTTCCTGCATCTGACTGCTTTGAGCAACGTTTTCCATCTGGCCACTCATTTGGCTTTGCGCCATGAGATTTTGCGCCTGCTCGGGTGACATATCAGGAATGAAGCCTTTGGCTGCTTGGAAGATCCCGATAAACAGCACCACCCAAATGGCAAACTGCGTGAGCCCGACCAGTGCAATACCGACAATTTTACCCATCATCAACTCGAAGGGTTTTACGCTGGAGATAATCACTTCTACGATTCGGTTCTGCTTCTCTTCCATCACGCCACGCATGACCATGGTACCGTAGATGAAAATGAAAATGTAAATCATGAACCCGAAAATATACCCGAGCACCATCGCAATTTCGGTGGAACTCTTGTGCTCTTCACCTTTGTCGCCTATGCGAATGGTATTCACGTGGATATTGGTCCTCGCGGCTTCCAGTTTTTGCTCCAGATCGGGTACTGCTGCTTCTTTCAATAAGGCCGAGCGTTTATCTTTTTCCAGAATGCTGGAAAGATTGTGGTCAATATTGTTTTTTAAATCGAAGGGAACATTCTTCTCCGAAAGGAGCTCGACATTGTTAGTGGTGACTACACTCGGCGGAATAGCCAAAATGGCGTAATACTTCGAATCTTTCAGATTATCGCGCAGTTTGTCGTACTCTTCCTTCGGAATAAAATGAAATTTTGTGTATTCAGTACTCTCGAGTCTTCCAAGAAATATGCCGGAGCCATCATATACGGCAACTGTACGTTCTTCGGTATCATTCATGGTTGCCAGGTAGGTAGGCAGAATGGTTACGGCGGCAAAAAGTACCGGCATAAGCAGGGTTAGAATAATGAACGACTTCTTTTTAACCCGTGTGTTGTATTCTCTTTTTATAATAATACCAACTTTTTTCATAGTCAATGTTTTTCTGTGATTGGAATTTGTGGAACTGTTAACAGACACCTGGATTAATTTGGCTTATTCTCGGTGACGACTTTAATGAAGACATCATTCATGCTGGGAATAATTTCGTTGAACGAAAGAATTTCAACATGTTCGAGTAAGCCACGGAGCAATTCATTGGGTGTACTGCCATTGACGAATTGCACGGCGAGTTTGTGTGCTGTTTCCGAAGGTTCGTTGCGCAGAATTTGATAAGCGTTACCCAGATTCCTGGTCAGGCTTTCGTAATCGCCCCGGTATTCCACTTCGAAAATATTTGACTTGTATTGCTGGCGTATTTCCTGGGTTGGGCCGTCCAGTATTTTCTTCGATTTATCGATTAACGCGATGTGGTCGCACAGCTCTTCAACCGAAGCCATGTTGTGCGTAGAGAAAATAATGGTCGCGCCTTTGTCTCGCAGCTTCAGGATTTCATTCTTCAGCAAATCGGCATTGATGGGGTCGAAACCACTGAATGGCTCATCGAAAATGAGCAACTCGGGTTGATGAAGAACTGTGCAAATGAACTGCACTTTTTGCTGCATCCCTTTCGAGAGCTCCATCACTTTTTTGTCCCACCAGGGAGTAATATCGAATTTTTCGAACCAGTATTTTAGTTGCTTCATGGCATCGCGGCGACTCATGCCTTTCAGTTGGGCCAGGTAAAGCGCCTGTTCGCCCACTTTCATTTTTTTATACAGGCCGCGTTCTTCTGGCAGGTAACCAATCCGGAAAACGTCTTCCGCTTTGAGCGGGCGTCCTTTGAACTCCAGTTTGCCACTGTCGGGTGCGGTAATCTGGTTGATAATGCGTATCAGTGTCGTTTTTCCGGCTCCGTTAGGTCCCAGCAATCCGAAGATGCTTCCTTCGGCTACAGAAATATTGACCTCAGACAGAGCCCGGAATTTGTTGTAGTTTTTTACAACATCATGCGCTGAAAATAATTCCATGGTTTTAAGGTTAATAAGATGAACTGTCAATTGATTTGGCCGGCTGAATTTCAGGTTCGGCTATGATTTCGTTTTGATTATACTCAGTTAAAGGTAAATGAATTCTTTTAAAGAGAAGTGAAAACTTCGCCCATTGGTATCGCTTCGCGGCAAGCCAAATAAAAACCGCCGAAATGGCTACAAGTGCCAGAATATCGAACGAAGGGCTGTATTTGGTAATCGAGAAAAGGGCTTTGGTTGGAATGGCGCTGGCTTCCTGCGTGACGAATAGTGTTCCGAAAATATTGTTGATGGTGTGAGCGCCCCACGCCAGTTCTAGCCCGTTGTCCATGATGGTGCAGATGCCAAAGAACAAACCAAACCAAAGATATTGCGGCATCACCATCCAGGCTCCGTATTCTTTGACTTCCGGATTAGCAAAATGAAGACTTCCGAAAATCAGGGTAGTCACAATCAGCGGGACCCAGCGGGTGAGGGTTAACCGGGCAAATCCCTGCATCAGGTAGCCGCGGAAAAGCACTTCCTCGAAGCCTGTTTGCAAGGGAATAATGACGATGGCAACCAGGATGAGTCCGATAAATCCATTCGGATTGAAATTCCATTGGAACGTTTCGATTCCCGTTAGGTGAGCTACCAGCGAATAGGCCGAAAGCAAAGCGAACCACACCAGTGCGGCCCAACCGAAGCGGTTCCAGCGAAAGCGGCTGGCGCCGGTCAGGAGTGTTTGGAACGGACGCTGATGTACCGGTTTCATGAAAATAACGAAAGCCACAAAACCCAGAACAAAAGGCATCATGGCCAGCAGAATACCGAAGCTTCCGGAGATACCCAGTCCGGTTAAATCCATCGGGTTATCGGCAGAGTAGTGCAAGTGGACACCACGCATCGCCTGAATCGCCATAACCGCGATAAACGGGATAGAACCCAGTACTTCTGCAAAGATAAAGAGCAGCAGAAACATGAGTAACCAGTAGCGGAACCTGGTTCTCCCCTGGAAAGCGTAATTAAAAAAGTCCACAGTTCATTAAGTTTAGTGAATGCAATTCCATTTACATTGGTTCATTCACTTCCCAAATAGTTACAGATCTTTCGTGGATTTTTACTGAAAAAATGAATTTATTTCCCGATTTTGGTACAACGTGAAGTTATTTTTTCTGTTTTCCCCACGTAAATTGTCTATTTGAAATTTCCGGAGTTACCGGTGAGCCATTGAGCATATATGGAACGCCCAGGTTGGCCGGCTCGGGCGGAATAAAGCTGGTTTTTCTGCCAGTGAGCATCAGTTTTCCCGGCGTAATTTTCACGATGCCATATAGTGGATCTTTGTAGGGAAGCGTGAACTTCGCCAGTGGGAAATTATGGTCGACAGCTGCCGGGTAATGTTTGCTACTCTGATAGTCTTCGCCTGCCCAACGGTACGACATACTATTGATGCGAATGTAGTGGATGCCGTTGATGGTTTTTTCAACATCAGTGCCGTCGTGCCCGCTGAAAGCCGCCACCACTTTAGTGTAACCCGCCTCTTTATTGGCTTCGTCCAGAATTTTCCGGACATCAGCGCCATTGGCGCAGCCGTTGGGATCTTCCAGACTTTGGTGCGAGAAAATGATGGTGGTGAGATTCGAGCGTTTCAACTCCTTTTTCAGCCAATCCAACTCTTTCGGACTAACGTAATTCACCCCTTTTTTTACTTCGTCGTAAAAGTTCCCGTGGTTATAATCGATGTATTCATTCCGGAAAAAAAGGTAGTTGGTGTCAAGCACAATGAAATGGATATTGCCTTTTTCGAACGCGTAATAGTTCGATGGCATATCGGTAAAGCGGACAAAATCGTTTTTGGTTGCTTCATCCAGGTCGTGCTCTCCGAGAACCTGGTATGTATCGCCATCAAAACTGTTCCAGATATTGATAAATTCCTTGTACTCGGGCTTGGGCGGGCAGAACGCGCCCAGTGAAATGATAAAGTCGACGTGATTTTTTTCCGCGGCTTTGACAAAATCCTTTAGCCGTGTCGCAGCATCCGGTATGACATCGGCATTTACTCCCGAGCAAACGGCAAATGAAACATTCTCCGGGCGGCGCCCCGAGCTGCATGACTGCATGGATGAAACGATGGTCAGTAAACCCACCATCAGGGCAGAGGTTCTGAGGAAATTACGTTTTTTGAGTGCCATAACCTGTACTTTTTGTCAAAAAAATATTCGGGAGCAGCAATTTTAAAACCGCTCCTTTGTTAGGTAATAGCCGGAAAAGTCAGGTGTTCAAATATAACAAACTACTGAAGATTTTTCTTCAGGAATAAAATAGCATCCTCCTTCATTTGGTCGGTTACCTTATGACCAACACCTTCGTAGGTTTTAAATGTTGCATTGGTACTGTCCGCTTGGTAGAGTTTTTCCGATTCGGCCCAGCGTTGTTGCATGTCTTTCCCGAAAAGGGAATAAATCAGCTCCTGGTCGGCCTTGTCGTAACCATCGTCATAAGGTACTGCATCATTGGTATCATCGCTGCCGATAAAGAATAACATCGGAATTTTTTGGAAAGCCTCCAGATCGAATGGTTTACCGGTGAGCTCCTTGAAATCGGCCGTACCTACCGGGTAGCGCAATGCTTTTCCTTTCCATTCGCCTTGCGGTGCAATAGGCCAGCCACCGGGTGAACCTACTACGGCAGCTTTCACCATCGCTGGGTGCAGCGCGGTGAACCGGTTGGCAAACATACCGGCAGCCGAGAAACCCAGGACGGCAATCTTCGGATCGGTTTTAATGTTCCAACGCTTTTTCAGAATGTCTTTAATTTCATTAATGGCTTCGATAGTCTGCAAATCCAAGCGCGACAGAGCCTGGTGCTCGGTGGTCATCACATCGCGGTCGAGGGCATGTGTATAGATTCTCCACTGCTCGTATTCCAACGGGCGCGGAAAAATAGAAGTTACATAAATAACCGGAAGTTGTTCGGTCAGCTCCGGTGCTTCGCGGCGGGCCCGCTTAATGGCTTGCTTGGCCTGCCACTCGAAATTATCGCTGGCTTTTCCTGAGTTATTCGGGACAAATAAAATAGTGGGCGTTTCGTTCTTAATACGTTCTTCAGACGGAGTATAAACCAGAAATGGCCAATCCCTTACGTTGGTTGTATCGGCTTCCAGTTTCGTTAGCTGGCCGTATGGTTTGTCAATAGTCTGCAACGATGGAATGTGTTTCAGCTTATGCGACTTTTTATGGCTACATGCCGAAAAGAGAATCAACACAGCGAGTAAGGAATACCAAATCTTCATAAATACAAGTTTTTGCGGTTCAGTGCCTGGACCCGATACAGTTAATTGTTTGTCCGACGGTTAAGTTCGCTTGCAAGTTTAGGAAAATTAACCCGGATGTTCAATATTCTGACCAGACATATTATCGATTGTTTTACATATTTATATCCGAAATGTCAGTTACTCAATTGAACGATTATTATAAAGCGACAGGGTTAAGTTACGTTTTCCTACCGGGAAAAATGCCGTATAAATTATAGAGGACTCCTTATGAGGGAATTCATGGGACAACTCCCAAACACTCACTTCTCGTCAGCGAAGGCTTGGGACAACTCCCAACGCCCGACTTTTCGGTTGGAGAAGCTTTGGGACTACTCCCAAACCACCACTTTTTTGTCAGGGAAGCTTTGGGACTACTCCCAAAGGCTCACTTTTCCGTTGGGGACGTTTTGGGACAACTCCCAAGCCACCACTTTTCACCAGCGAAGCTTTGGGACTACTCCCATGAAACAGACTTTCCTCAGGCAGGTGTTTGCATGCCTTCAGGGCCCTGTTAAATAATGTTTCCCGATGATTTCCGATCGGCTATTTGAGTATATTTGGCCACCCGCAGTGAGTCGAGCAGTGTCGGGGGAGAGAAATAAACAGACAGGTTCTTTCAGTACACAGATGGAGCAAGTTTTTGACAAAAAATCAAGGTCCTTCCTTTTCGCAGGACTATTGATGATGATGCTTTTCGTTCACGGTAACGCGAAGGCAGCAGCGCTGAGTAAAATCAGCAATTACAAAGCCTGGTACGGGGCAGGCGATTACCTGCAAAAACAAGTAATCATTATCCGGAAGTATGATCAGTCGGGGCAACCGTTTTACATCGGTGTTGACCCCAACAGCCTCGAAACGATGATCGTTCCGGGCCGGCATATCCTTGTCAGGCCGCTTAGCTGGCCGCAGATACGGGTTAACTACAAAAACACGCCCTACATCAGGGCCATCCAATCTGCCGAAAAGCAATCCTTTGCCTTACAGGATGCCGGTATTATTCACGGTTTCCCGGAAGAAAAGGGCATCACATTAACCGTCGATTTGTGTCCGTCGCACCGCCCGCTCGACCGGGTGATTTTTACTTCGCTGATTTCGGAATTCGCCAAAACCGAGAAACCCGTTCCGGTGGCCCTGTCGGTAACCGGCCGGTTTATGCTGACGCACCCGGCGGACATTGCCTGGCTGAAAGAGCTGAATGCAGAGGGCGATATTGCTGTCACCTGGATTAACCATACCTACAACCATCACTACAATCCGCACGTGCCGCTCACCCGGAACTTTTTGCTGGAGCCCAACACCAACCTCAATTTAGAGATACTGCAAACCGAAATCGCCATGCTGCAGAAGGGGTTGCTCTTTTCCGTGTTTTTCCGGTTTCCCGGATTAGTGTCCGAGCACCGGGTGGTGGACCATGTTCTTGGCTACGGCCTGATTCCCATTGGCAGCGATGCCTGGTTAGCCAAGGGGCAACCCGCCGCCGCCGGAAGCATTGTGCTGATTCACGGCAACGGCAACGAACCAGTAGGGGTGAAGGACTTTCTGAAACTTCTGCAAACCGACCGCAGCGCCGTGATGAAAAAGCAATGGCTGCTATATGATCTTCGCGAGACCGTGAGAGACGAATTCCACGAGTAAATTTTTCCAGCGACGCTGTTAACAAATGCGCAAAGCCCGACTTTTTGCCAGGGGGGCCGTTAGTAAATGCTAAAAGCCTCACTTTCCTGCAGCGAAGTAATTAGTAAATGCTAAAAGCTTCCCTTTTTTGCCAGGGGAGCCATTAGTAAATGCTAAAGGCCTTCAGGTTTCACCGTCCATGTCATTCACAACCGCGAAAACGTTCACTCGCCGCCGCCTGGGAATTTCACAAACCTCCAATGGGTGAAATTTAGGTTATGGTGAAAAATTACTAATTTGAATGGCATGAAAATGAATAGACGTCAGGGCTGCGCTCCTCATCTACCACTAAATCAAACTTGCTACGAAGATTTCAGGGCTAGGCCTCTTGGATGATAAGCAGAAGCCTAATAACCAACAAGGCTGCCCCAATTGTGCCATGCACGTTTGAGACAGCCTTTGTTTAATTTATGGAGTTGTGCTTTACTTGTATTCGTTCCACGATTTGATGACAATATCCTCCTCCGTCATTTTCGTAAAAGCATAAATGAAGGCACTGGCCACCCGCGCATTGGTGATAAGCGGAATATTGAAATCGACAGCGTTTCTCCGGATTTGGTAACCATTCGACAGCTCGCGTTTGGTGTGGTTTTTCGGGATGTTAATCACCATTTCCACTTTCTTGTCGCGAATCAGCTCCAGCGTGTTCGGGCTCTGGTCCTCCTCATCGGGCCAGTAGGCCAGTTCCGTTTGGATACCGTTGTCAAGGAAGAATTTGTGTGTTCCACCGGTTGAATAAATGGTAAAACCACGTTCCTTCAGCATACGGGCGCTATTCAGCAGCTCCACTTTTCCGCGGGTTGGTCCCGACGAAATCAGGATGCTCTTTTTCGGAACGCGGTAACCCACCGAAAGCATCGATTTCAGCAGCGCTTCGTAGAAGTTCTCTCCGATACAGCCTACTTCACCGGTTGAGGACATGTCCACGCCCAGCACCGGGTCTGCATTCAGCAACCGGTGGAACGAGAACTGCGGCGCTTTCACTCCCACGTAATCCAGCTCGAACAGCGATTTGTCAGGCTTCTCGAATGGAACATCGAGCATGGCCTGGGTCGCAATCTCAATCAGGTTTGTCTTCAGTACCTTCGAAACAAACGGGAAGGAGCGGGAGGCCCTCAGGTTACACTCAATTACTTTGATGTCGTTATCCTTGGCCAGGAATTGCATGTTGAACGGGCCGGTAATTTCCAGTGCTTCGGCAATCTGGCGCGAAATCTTCTTGATGCGGCGGATGGTCTCCACGTACAATTTCTGCGGCGGGAAGACGATGGTCGCATCGCCGGAGTGTACCCCGGCAAATTCCACGTGTTCCGAAATGGCATAAGCCACCATTTCTCCGTCTTTGGCCACGGCATCCATTTCAATCTCCTTGGCATTCTCAATGAATTCGGAAACTACCACAGGATGCTCTTTCGAAACGTGAGCAGCTAGTTCCAGGAAGTGTTGCAGTTGGTCCTTGTTTGACACCACGTTCATGGCCGCGCCCGACAGCACGTACGAAGGACGAATCAATACCGGGAAGCCAACTTCATCCACAAACTTGTAAATATCCTCAATGGTTGTCAGCTGATTCCAACGGGGTTGGTCAACGCCCAGACGGTCGAGCATGGCCGAGAATTTATTCCGGTCTTCGGCATTATCAATTTTCTCTGCCGTGGTTCCCAAAATCGGGACATCCTGTCGATGCAGACGCATGGCCAGGTTGTTCGGAATCTGACCACCCATAGAAAGAATGGTTCCTTTGGGCTGTTCCAGTTCCACGATGTCCATCACGCGCTCGAAGGTGAGCTCGTCAAAGTAGAGCCGGTCGCAGGTATCGTAATCGGTCGACACTGTTTCCGGGTTGTAATTGATCATGATGGCGCGGTACTTTTCCTTCCGGATGGTGTTGATGGCATTCACTGAACACCAGTCGAATTCCACTGACGAACCAATCCGGTATGCACCCGAACCGAGCACAATCACCGATTGATTATCATGCTGGAAGGTGATATCGTGCTCCGACCCGTTGTACGTCATGTACAGGTAATTGGTCTGAGCCGGGTATTCGCCCGCCAGGGTGTCAATCTGTTTCACGTAAGGAACGATGCCCAGTTTTTTCCGGTATTCGCGCACCTTCAGCAAGCCGCCGTTTATCTCCTCATCGGGGCTTTTCAAAACGAGGCGTGCGATCTGGAAGTCGGAATAACCTTGCTTTTTAGCCAGCAAGAGCATGTCATAGGGGATGTCTTCCAGCTTGTTGATTTTCTCCAGTTCGTTACGAAGGGTGTAAATATTGTTCAGCTTCTGCAGGAACCACTTGTCGATGCGGGTCATTTCCCAAACCTTATCTACGGAATGACCGTGATGGAATGCTTCCGCGATAGCGAAAATACGACGGTCGGTGGGTTGTTGCAGTTCGCTCTCCACATCGTCGATTTTCGCCTGCCCGCTGTTGGCTACAAAGCCGTGCATGCCCAGGCCAACCATTCGGATACCTTTCTGGATGGCTTCTTCGAAGGAACGGCCAATGGCCATAATCTCACCAACCGACTTCATGCTCGAACCGAGGTTCTTCGATACGCCGGAGAATTTGGTCAAGTCCCAGCGCGGAATCTTCACCACCACATAGTCGAGTGCCGGTTCAAAAGCGGCGGTGGTAACTTTGGTCACGGCGTTTTTTAGCTCGTGCAAGCCGTAGCCCAGTCCGAGCTTAGCAGCTACAAAAGCCAGCGGATAACCGGTTGCTTTGGACGCCAGCGCTGATGAGCGTGACAGACGGGCGTTCACTTCAATCACGCGGTAATCTTCCGAGTTCGGGTCTAGCGCAAACTGAACGTTACACTCGCCAACCACTCCGATTTTCCGAATGATTTTGATAGAGAGTTCGCGCAGCTTGTGGTATTCGGCGTTGGAAAGTGTTTGTGAAGGTGCCACCACAATCGACTCACCGGTGTGAATTCCCAGCGGGTCGAAGTTTTCCATGTTACACACAGTGATGCAGTTGTCGAAACGGTCGCGAACCACTTCGTACTCCACCTCTTTCCAGCCTTTTAGTGACTCTTCCACCAGGATTTGGGGAGAATAGGAGAAGGCGTTATCAGCCAGTTTGTTCAGTTCGTCCATGTTGGAACTGAAACCTGAGCCCATGCCTCCCAATGTATAGGCAGCCCGGATAATGAGGGGGAATCCCAGTTTTTCGGCGGCAGCCCGTGCTTCCTGAATGGTTGAGCAGGCAACGCTTCGCGGTGTTTTGACATTAATTTCGCCCAGAATGCCGGCAAAAATCTCCCGGTCTTCGGTATTAATAATGGATTGCACCGGCGTACCGACCACTTTGACGTTGTATTTTTCGAGGATGCCACCACGGAACAAATCGACACCGCAGTTGAGCGCCGTCTGTCCACCAAAGGCGAGCAGAATACCGTCGGGGTTTTCCTTTTTGATGACCTCTTCCACAAATTTCGCCGTTACCGGAAGGAAATACACCTTGTCGGCAATGTTCTCCGATGTTTGAATCGTGGCGATATTCGGATTGATCAGAACGGTCTCTACACCTTCCTCTTTTAGCGCTTTGAGTGCCTGCGAACCGGAATAGTCAAATTCGCCGGCTTCTCCAATTTTCAGTGCCCCCGAACCGAGGACAATTACTTTCTTGATATCTTTGTTGAGCATGATTTTCAGTCGTTTTGAATGATGAATGAACAAGTCAGAGTACCTGCTTCATTCGGCCGGTTCATTGCTTTTTGTACTTTTTGATGTTGTCAATAAAATCATCAAAGAGAAATTCCGTATCCACCGGACCGGAAGAGGCCTCGGGGTGGAACTGCGTAGAGAAGAAGGGTTTTGTTTTGTGACGAATCCCTTCATTGGTCTGATCATTCACGTTCACAAACATTGGTTCCCAGTCATCCGGCAAGGTATTGTCGTCGATGGCAAAACCGTGGTTCTGTGAAGTGATGTAACATTTATCGGTTCCGGTAAGCAAAACCGGCTGGTTGTGGCTTCGGTGACCGTATTTCAATTTATAGGTATCGGCTCCGGCAGCGCGTCCGAGCAGCTGATTACCCAGGCAGATACCCATAATGGGTTTTACTTCGTCTATCGCTTTGCCAACATTCTCGACAGTTTCCTGCACCATGGCGGGGTCGCCGGGTCCGTTGGAGAGGAATATGCCATCGCACTCTATCTGGTTAAAATCGTAATTCCATGGCACTTTAATAACGGTAGCGTTTCGTCGCAGTAAACAACGGATAATGTTATTTTTCACACCACAGTCGACCAAAACCACTTTGTGGTCGCCGTTTCCGTAAGTAACTACATCATTGGTACTCACGCGGGAAACCAGGTTTTCCTCGTTTGGGTCGTAAAAATCGATGGGATTGCCATCGAAAACAATCTTACCAAGCATCGAACCCTTTTCCCGGAGAATCTTGGTCAGGGCGCGGGTGTCGATATCAAACAGTCCCGGTACCTTATTTTCCTTCAGCCAGTTTCCCAGGCTTTTCATGGCGTTCCAGTGACTGTATTCAAATGAATAATCCGACACGATGAGTGCGCTCACATGGATTTTGTCCGACTCAAAATGCCTGAATATTCCATCTTCTTCCCGGTCGTTCGGAACACCGTAGTTTCCAATCATGGGGTAAGTTGATACCAGGATTTGCCCGGTGTAGGAAGGATCGGTGAGGCTCTCGGGGTAACCCGTCATGGCTGTGTAAAATACCACTTCTCCGGCCACCGACTTGTCGTATCCGAATGATTTTCCTTCGAATACAGTCCCGTCCTCAAGAATCAGTTTTGCTTTCTGCACGTTTTGCATTTCCGGTTGATTTTATTGCTGATTTTATATGATTTTCGAAACGTATGGACAAAAAAAATGCGTTTCCACTGCCTTGTACTCGGCAGTAAAAACGCATTTCTCAGCGTGTCTTTCTGATATTCTAAAGACATGTTGCACGGCACAAAAATAGGTTATTTCCTGCAATGAGTCCAAAATTTCAATGTAAAATAATTAATAATTATTCACCTCTCTTTTGAGAATGGGTCAAAATTATGAATAAATTTACATTTAAATGCATAAAAATTCGATTTTAATGCATAAAATTGCAACAAGAATAAATAAATATTCATAATGAAGAATCGGACACAACGCTTGTTGGCCATCAAAAAAATCATCTCCGAAGACCGGATCAGCAGCCAGGATGAGCTGCTGAATCTGTTGAATAAAGAGGGATACGAGGTGACACAGGCGACGCTTTCGCGTGATTTAAAATCGCTTCAGGTAATGAAAATCAGCGATTCACAACATGGATATATATACCGTTTGCGTGAAAATTTGGCGAATACAGATGAATCGATGCCGGATATTTCGCATGCCAATTTTTTGGCCGATGGTTTTTTAAAGGTGGAATTCTCAGGAAATCTGGGTGTTGTAAGAACACTGCCCGGGTATGCCAGCAGCATTGCATCGGTAATTGACAAAGCAAATTTATTTGAAATATTAGGAACGGTTGCAGGTGACGATACCATCCTGCTAATTATCAGAGAGGGAGTTGGCCGTAATGATGTCATCAGTGCGTTAATCATGACCATGCCCAAACTGGAAGGTAAAATTGATTAATAAGGAAAGACATGTTTCCGTTAAAGAAGAATAACAAAGACGAAAAAGCTGCCATCAAGGTCGTAGTTGCCGGAGACGAACACATCAGTTATGTGGATGAGGTGAACGACGCCATCGACCTGGCTTCGAAGGAGCGCGGTACAGGTATTGCGCGCCGTACACATGAATACATCGAATCGAAGATAAAAGAAGGTAAAGCCATTATTGCTCTCGACGGTGATAAGTTTGCCGGTTTTTGTTACATCGAAACCTTTGGCACCAATAAGTTTGTGGCCAACTCGGGGTTAATTGTACCGCGCGATTACCGTGGACACGGTTTGGCCCGGCGCATCAAGCAGCGTGCTTTCGAATTGTCGCGAGCCAAATTTCCCGAGGCCAAAATTTTCGGTTTGACCACAGGTCTGGCCGTGATGAAAATCAATTCCGATTTGGGGTACAAGCCGGTCACGTTTTCGGAGCTAACCGACGACGAGCAATTCTGGAAAGGCTGCCAGAGCTGTGTGAATTACGATATTCTGCAGCGAACCAGTCGCAGCAAGTGCCTTTGTACCGGAATGCTTTACGATCCGGCCTGGAAAAATGGCTATGAGAAAAAAGGGAAAACTCCTTTTCAGGTATTTCGTGAGTGGGTCGAAAAACGCAAGGCGGAAAAACAGGCACTGGCCGAAAACAAAAACGAAAAAAAATAGAGTAATCATCTTATCCGGTTAACGGAAAAAAGCATAAACAGTTATGAGTGAAAAAGTAGTTCTGGCATTTAGCGGAGGTTTGGATACATCGTATTGTGCCATCTATCTGTCGAAAGAAAAGGACTTGGAAGTTCATACGGCGATTGCCAATACAGGAGGATTCTCTCCTGAAGAACTGACCGATATTGAGAAACGGGCCTACGCACTGGGTGTGAAAAGTCATAAAGCTCTTGACGTAACGGAAGAGTATTACCAAAAGGGTATTAAATACATGGTGTATGGGAATGTATTGCGAAACAATACGTATCCTATTTCAGTCAGCTCAGAGCGTATTTTTCAGGCCATCGCCATCATTGAATATGCGAAAAAAATTGGTGCCAAGTATGTGGCTCATGGTAGTACCGGAGCCGGAAACGACCAGATTCGTTTCGATTTGGCTTTTCAGGTTTTGGCGCCCGAAATCGAAATTATTACGCCTACGCGTGACATGGAGCTGACCCGTGAATTTGAGATCAACTATCTCAAAGATCATGGCGTGAAAGCCGACTACAATAAAATGACTTACTCTATCAACGCCGGACTATGGGGAACCAGTATCGGCGGCAAGGAGACATTGACCAGCAATCAGACACTTCCGGAAGAGGCTTATCCGAGCCAGCTGAAGAAGGAAGGTGAGGAGACATTGACCCTCGATTTCGTGAAAGGACAGCTGAAAGGAGTGAATGGTAACAAGCATTTCAGTACCATCGATGCTATTCGCGAAGTGGAGGAAATTGGTTCGGCGTGGGCCGTTGGCCGCGACATGCACATCGGCGATACCATTATCGGTATCAAAGGCCGCGTGGGATTCGAAGCTGCCGCTCCGATGCTCATCATCAAAGCGCATCAGATGCTGGAAAAACATACGCTGACCAAATGGCAGCAGTACTGGAAAGATCAGTTGGGCAACTGGTATGGCATGTTTCTCCACGAAGCGATGTACCTCGAGCCGGTGATGCGCGACATCGAGAAATTCCTGGAAAGTACGCAGGAAAATGTCACCGGAAAGGTGATTATCAAACTTCGTCCATACACCTTTCAGTTGGTGGGAATTGAATCGGAGCACGATTTGATGAAGTCGGAATTTGGTGAATACGGTGAGATGAACAAGGGATGGACAGCAGATGATGCCAAAGGATTTACCAAGATTCTGGGCAACCAGTTGAAAATTTTCTATTCGGTCAATAAGAAATAAACACATTCAATGGCTACAGTAAGCACAGGGATCGTTGGCGGTGCGGGTTATACGGCGGGTGAGCTTTTGCGCATCCTGCTAAATCATCCGGCTGCCGATGTTTCCTGTATACAAAGTTCCAGTAACGACGGGCAACCGGTTACTTCGGTGCACAAAGATTTAATCGGGGAGACCGATTTGGTGTTTTCGGATATTGACTTCGATACTGTTGATGTAATTTTCTTGTGCATGGGACACGGAAAATCAGCCGAATACCTCGAAAAGAACGAAGTTCCGCAACGCGTAAAGATTATCGATCTGAGCCAAGACTTCCGCTTAAAGCGGGACGGAAACGACTTTGTATACGGTTTGCCTGAATTGAACCGTGAAGAAATTCGTACAGCGAAGCGCATTGCCAATCCGGGGTGTTTTGCCACCGGTATTCAGTTGGCTTTACTGCCTTTGGCTTCGGCAGGTTTGCTTACGCAGGAAGTGCACGTACATGCCATCACCGGTTCTACCGGAGCTGGGCAATCGCCTTCCGGAACATCACATTTCAGCTGGCGAAACAGCAATGTGTCAGTGTACAAGGCTTTTCAGCATCAGCATCTGAGCGAAATCCGGCAAAGTTTGGCTCAGTTGCAGGGACAATTTGAGCAACCGCTGAACTTTATTCCCGTAAGGGGAAACCACACACGTGGCATCTTTGCTTCGGTGTACACCGATTTTGAAGGAACAGTTGAAGAAGCCCGCGAATTGTATCAACGCTATTACGAAGGGCATCCGTTTGTGCATCTGTCACCCGGAAATCCCGACCTGAAGCAGGTGGTGAATACCAACAAAGCATTGCTTTACCTGGAAAAACATGATGGCAAACTGCTTATTCTTTCCTGCACCGATAATCTTTTGAAAGGTGCCTCGGGACAGGCCGTACAAAATATGAACCTGATGTTTGGATTGAAGGAGACCAGCGGTCTCAATCTGAAACCGGTCGCATTTTAATCCTGAATTTAATTCGAAAACACATGGAACTTTTCGATGTATATCCGCTGTTCGATGTAGAACCGGTGGCGGCTCAAGGGTGTACCATCACCGATAAAAATGGTGTCGAGTATCTCGATTTGTACGGCGGACACGCCGTGATTTCTGTTGGTCATTCGCATCCCTACTATGTGCAGATGCTGAGTGAGCAACTGAAGAAAATGGGGTTCTATTCCAATTCGGTTCAGAATCCGCTGCAAAAGGAGCTTGCATTGAAACTTGGCTCACTTTCCGGTTACGGAGATTATTCTCTTTTCTTGTGCAACTCGGGTGCCGAAGCCAACGAAAATGCGTTGAAACTGGCTTCGTTTCATACCGAAAGAGCCCGCATTGTTTCATTCGAAAAATCGTTTCACGGGCGCACCTCTGCGGCCGTGGCCGTCACGGATAATCCAGCCATTATATCTCCATTGAACGATACAGTCGACCGAATCATCCTTCCGTTGAATGACTTGGATGCGCTGGAAAACGAACTGATGGAAGGTGATGTGGCAGCCGTTATCGTGGAAGGAATTCAGGGCATTGGCGGTTGCCGCGTGCCGGAACCTTCATTTCTGGAAGAAGCCGGGAAACTGTGTCGTCGTTATGGAACCGTGCTTATTCTCGATGAAATTCAGTCGGGTTACGGACGAAGCGGCAAATTCTTTGCACACCAGTATGCCAACGTAAAACCCGATCTCATCACCATCGCGAAAGGGATGGGAAACGGTTTCCCGGTAGGTGGCGTGTTGATTAGGCCGGAGTTTGAAGCCCGGAAAGGAATGTTGGGAACGACTTTCGGTGGAAATTATCTTGCCTGTGCGGCCAGCATCGCTGTGTTGGACATTATGCAGAGCGAACAATTGATCGAAAATGCCGAAATCGTTGGCAATTACCTGATGACCAAACTGGCTGGCTTCGAAAAAATCAAGGAAGTGCGTGGCCGTGGATTGATGATTGGGTTAGAGTTCAATGAGCCGATTGCAGAAATCAGGAAGAAACTGTTATTCGAAGAGAAAATATTTACCGGTGTAACCGGAACCCATACAATCCGGCTTCTACCTCCCCTAACCGTTACACGTGAGCAAGTCGATCGGTTTTTATCGGCGCTTAAAAAGGTATTGGGTTAATAATTGGTTAAAAATACCGGCAAAATGTATTAAATTGAATGTCTTATTTTGATTCTGCTTTAGGTTTGTGGTAATGCAGAATACAATATAAAAAATGTAGATAGCTATGAAGAACCTGAATATTTGCATCATTGGTGGAGGAAATCTGGGACGTGCCATTGCCGAGGGCTTTTTGAAAGCCGGATTGCCTGCCGGAAAATTGGTGATTACTCGCCGGAGGCCACACCTGCTTGAAGATTTGACAAAAAAAGGAGTTCGTGTTGAATCCGACAATGCAGCGGCTGTAATTGGAGCCGATTTGGTTATTCTGGCAGTCAAACCCTATCAGGCCGAAGGTGTGCTTCAGGGAATTCGTAGTTCGTTGATCCCCGGACAAATGCTGGCTTCGTTGATGACGGGTGTGAGTCTCGAAAGTCTGAAATCGTGGTTACCCGAAACCGTTATTCCGTTCCGTGTAATGCCGAATACGGCGATTGCTTTGCAGGAATCGATGACCTGTATTTCGGCACCCGATTGCAATGATGAGCAAAAAGAAGTAATTCAGGAACTGTTCGAAACGTTGGGAAAAGTTATCTACATCAACGAAGAACTGATGGCCGCTGCTACTGTCTTGGGAGCTTGTGGAATTGCCTTTGCACTTCGTTTCATTCGTGCAGCCACCCAGGGTGGAATCGAGATTGGCTTTGGAGCTGAGGTGGCGCAGGAAATTGTGGCCCAAACAGTGAAAGGAGCGACCGAACTCATTCTGCAAACCGGCCATCATCCTGAAAGGGAAATCGACAAAGTAACAACGCCGAAAGGAATCACCATTTCCGGGCTGAACGCGATGGAACATCAGGGATTTTCATCAGCACTCATCCAGGGTTTACTGGTTTCGTACAATAAAATTAACAACGGTTAAATATCCGTCTCTAAAAATGTGAGACACTATTCACCTGAAATGTACTTTTCAGGATAAAAGGCATTCTTCCCATGGCAAATCGCTATTCCAGTATTGTGATAAAAATCGGGAGCAATTTGCTCACCCGTGACGATGGTATGCTGAACGTTGCCCGTATGGCTCACTTTGTCGATCAGATTGCTGCGTTGCAGAAAAAAGGTGTCCGGGTTATTCTTGTTTCTTCGGGCGCAGTGGCAGCAGGACGGGCGGAAGTGGAACCGCAAAAAAAACACGATACGGTTTCAAGGAGGCAGTTGTGGTCTGCCGTAGGGCAGGTAAAGCTCATCAACCGGTATGCCGACCTGTTTCGGGAACACTGTCTGACATGTGCCCAGGTGTTAACGACCAAGGAAAATTTCAGCGACCGGCAGCATTACCTGAACATGCGCAATTGCATTAATACGTTGCTCGAAAGCAGTGTCATACCGATTATTAACGAGAACGATGCGATTTCGGTTACGGAGTTGATGTTCACCGATAACGATGAGCTTTCCGGCCTCATTGCTTCTATGATGGATGTAGATGCGCTGTTTTTACTCACCAATGTGGACGGCGTTTATCGTGGGAATCCGGGTGCACCGGGAAGTGAATTGATTCAACACATTACTTCCGGCGAAACCATTTCGGAAGATTTGATTTCCACACAAAAGTCAAATTTCGGTCGCGGAGGGATGCTGACCAAAAGTTCCATCGCCTCGAAACTGGCAGGACAGGGTGTAACCGTTCATATAGCCAACGGAAGCCGATTGAATGTGCTGACCGATCTGATGGACCGGGAATCAGATATTCCGCACACCTGGTTTGAGCCGGGCAAGAAGAAATCCAACACGGTAAAAAAATGGCTGGCCCATTCCGACGATTTTGCCCGCGGCGAAGTGTTTGTGAACGATGGTGCCCGCGATGCGCTGCTTTCAGAAAGAGCAACCAGTTTGCTCACTATCGGGATTACCGGTGTTCAGGGGCAGTTTAAAACCGGCGACATCGTTAGGGTAAAGGATGTAAGTGGAAAGTTGCTGGGTCTTGGGAAAGCTGGTTTTTCCTCCAAAATCGTGGAGCGTGAGATGGGCTCCAAATACGATAAACCATTCATCCACTACGATTATCTTTATCTGGGATAAGAATCATCCCTAAAAGGAACTATAAAAACAACAGGAAAAATAAAACCAACCGGACATGCAGTATCGAGAACAATTTGAGCAGGCACTTCAGGCGAGTCGGAAGCTGAATCTGGTGACGGAAGAGACCATCAATCAGGTGTTGATGGCTGTTGCCGACGAAGCTGTGAAGGAAACTGATTTTATCCTGAAGGAGAACGAGAAAGATCTGCAGCGGATGGCACCGTTCGATCCGAAATATGACCGACTGAAGCTGACCGCGGAACGAATCGAAGGAATTGCATCCGATATGCGAAATGTGGCTTCCATGTCATCGCCGCTAGGAAAAGTATTGTCGGAAACAACCCGTCCAAATGGTTTGCACATCAAACGTATCAGTGTGCCGTTTGGCGTTATCGGTATTATATACGAAGCTCGTCCGAATGTAACCTTCGACGTCTTCTCACTTTGCCTGAAATCGGGAAATGTATGTGTGCTGAAAGGCGGAAGCGATGCAGCCGATTCGAACAAAGCGATTGTTTCTATCATTCACAAGGTACTGCAATCTTTCAATATCGATGAGCATGTGTTGACCTTGCTTCCTCCCGGAAGGGAAGCAACCGGAGAACTACTGAATGCGCAGGGTTATGTCGATTTGCTGATTCCCCGCGGAAGCCAGGGACTCATCAATTACGTTCGTGAGAATGCCACGATTCCGGTCATCGAAACGGGGGCTGGTATTTGTCACACCTATTTCGATGAGTTCGGTGACGAGGAAAAAGGACGCGATATCATTAATAATGCGAAAACGCGCCGTCCGAGTGTATGCAACGCACTAGACTGCCTGATTATTCACGAGTCGCGGCTGAGCGATTTGCCGTATTTGGCAGAACTTCTTCCGGAAAGCCAGGTCGAAATTTTTGCCGACGAGCAAGCAATGGAAGTACTGGAGGACCATTATCCCGAAGATTTATTGAAGCCGGCTACTGAAGAGTCCTTTGGAACCGAATTCCTCGATTACAAGATGGCCATCAAAACGGTGGCTTCCTTTGACGAAGCGCTCGACCACATCGCGAAGTACAGCTCAAAGCACAGTGAAGCTATCGTTTCTGATAACCAGCAACATCTCGAGCTGTTCCGCAAACTGGTGGATGCCTCTTCGGTGTATACCAACGCCAGCACGGCTTTTACCGATGGAGCGCAATTCGGACTCGGCGCCGAAATTGGTATCAGTACGCAGAAATTGCATGCCCGCGGCCCAATGGCACTGGAAGAACTCACCAGCTACAAGTGGCTGATAGAAGGTGACGGCCAGGTTCGTCCTAAATAATGAGCTGAAGGATTCAAAACAAATCATGAAACTGAAAAAAAGATGAGACATTTCACATCCGTATACGATTTACCCGACCTGAACGAAGCGCTGAAAACCGCCTTCGAAGTGAAAAAAAATCCGTTTGCTTATCAGCATCTTGGGAAGAACCGGACCATGATTCTGATCTTCTTCAATTCCAGTTTGCGTACCCGTCTCAGTACGCAGAAGGCGGCGATGAATCTGGGCATGAATACCATGGTGTTGAATGTCAATCAGGACGGCTGGCAACTGGAGTCGGAGTTGGGCGTTGTGATGGATGGAGACAAGCCCGAGCACTTGCGTGAAGCAATTCCGGTGATTGGTTCGTATTGCGACATTATCGGAGTTCGTGCATTCGCGCAGTTCAAAAGTAAAGAAGACGATTACCAGGAAAAAATTATCAATCAGTTCGTTGAATACTCCGGTGTACCGGTAGTGAGTATGGAAGCTGCAACTCGCCATCCTTTGCAGTCGTTTGCTGATCACTTTACCATCGAGGAATTCAAGACCAAAGAAAAGCCGAAAGTAGTGCTCACCTGGGCGCCTCATCCGAAAGCATTGCCCCAGGCCGTGCCCAATTCATTTGTGGAATGGATACGCCAAGCTGATTACGAACTGGTGGTTACGCATCCCGAAGGTTATGAGTTAGCGCCTGAATTTATGGGCGATATCAAAGTCGAGTACGATCAGAAGAAAGCTTTTTCGGGTGCCGATTTTATTTATGCAAAAAATTGGGCATCTTACAGTAGTTATGGACAGGTCCTTTCCCGCGATCGAAATTGGACGGTTGACGAGGAAAAAATGGCCCTGACCAATCAGGCAAAATTCATGCATTGCCTGCCGGTTCGCCGGAATATGGTTGTTTCCGATGGTGTAATTGATAGTCCCGATTCCATCGTTATACAGGAGGCCGCCAACCGTGAAGTGTCGGCACAGGCCGTGCTAAAAATGATACTGGAGGAACTAAAATGATCGAACATCTGACCATCATCAAAGTGGGCGGAAAGCTGGTTGAGGAAAAGGAATCGCTTCAAACCCTGCTTCGTGATTTTTCGCGCATTGCCGGAAATAAAATTCTGGTACATGGCGGTGGTAGCATGGCGACCACCATTGGCGAAAAGTTGGGCGTCAAACCGAAAATGGTTGAAGGACGCCGCATCACCGATGAAGATACATTGCAGGTTGTTACCATGGTATATGCCGGTTTGGTAAACAAAAATCTGGTTTCCAAGCTTCAGGCATTAGGAACTAATGCGCTGGGACTGACCGGTGCCGACCTGGATATTATCCGGGCAAAGAAGCGTCCGGTTGTTGATGTCGATTACGGTTTTGTGGGCGATGTGGTAAATGTGAATAATCGCATGCTTCGCGAATTACTGATGAATGGTGCCGTTCCGGTGATTGCTCCCATCACGCACGATGGCGATGGTCAGTTATTCAACACCAACGCCGACACCATTGCTTCGGAACTAGCCATTGCATTAAGCTCCAGTTACCGGGTTACCCTGATATACTGCTTCGATAAACGTGGTGTATTGATGGATGAATCGGACGAAAATTCGGTAATTGATGAAATCACCATGGCTGAATTTGAAGAAATGAAGTCTACCGGAGCAGTGAATGGCGGGATGATTCCCAAGTTAACGACCGGTTTCAATGCCATGAAAAAAGGGGTCGACTCGGTGGTTGTTACCAATGCATCGGCACTTTCCGGTTCAAAAGGTGGAACCAATCTGGTTCTTTTCCACGAGGAAGAGGACGAATAATTAAAAACACTTATCATATCAGATGCTGCCTTTCGTCCGGGAGGTAGCTGATTTCTTACGTTATGAATCTTTCGATTGAAAAACTTCACAGCGACGCATTTCGTTTGCTGCAAAATATGATTGGCATTCCGTCGTTAAGTCGCGATGAGGATGCGGTTGCTATGTTTCTGGAAAATCAGTTAAAGGAATGGAACCTGGTTCCTTCCCGGAAGGGAAATAATCTTTGGCTGAAAAACAGGAACTGGCAGGAGGGGAAGCCCGTAGTGTTGTTTAATTCACATATCGATACGGTGAAACCAGCCAATGGTTGGTCGAACGATCCGTTCACGCCTGTGGTGCAAGATGGCAAACTGACTGGCTTAGGGAGCAATGATGCCGGAGCATCGGTGGTAGCTCAGTTGGCTGCTTTCCGTTATTTCAATGAACTACCGGAGTTGCCGTTCAACCTGATTTGGAGCGCTACCGCGGAAGAAGAGATTTCCGGAACCAACGGCGTCGCTTCTATTTTGAATGAACTGGGACCGATTGATTTGGGACTGGTGGGCGAACCTACCGGGATGAATCTGGCTATCGCCGAAAAGGGGCTGCTGGTGGTCGATGCAGAAGCGGTTGGTAAAACCGGTCACGCAGCCCGCAACGAAGGCGAAAATGCTATATACAAAGCGCTGGACGATATTCAGCGTTTGCTGGAATTCCAGTTTCCGGAAGAATCACCCGTTCTGGGCCCGGTAAAATTGACGGTCACTCAAATCGAAGCCGGTCATCAACACAACGTGGTTCCCGACAGTTGCAAGTTCGTCATCGATGTGCGGACTAACGAGTGTTATTCGAATGAAGATGTCTTTGATACCATCTCGAACTTGTTAGAAAGTGATGTAAAGGCTCGTTCGTACCGGCTCAACTCTTCCGGTATCCCACTCGACCATCCATTGGTAAAACGCGGTGTTGATATGGGGTTGCAGACCTACGGTTCGCCGACTACATCCGATCAGGCAGTTATTCCATACACTACCGTGAAAGTCGGTCCCGGTGATTCGGCCCGCTCGCACACGCCCGATGAATACATTCTGGAAGATGAAATCCGTAACGGAGTCGATATTTACATTCGCTTACTGGAAAATTTGCCTTTAAAGTAAGGCGGACTTTCTCCCGCTTTTCGTAAACCATGATGGATTCTTTTCGTTAAACGGAGTGAACGAAAGAAGAAGATCATTATGTCACTTACTTTTTCAAGAATGTTTCCGCTGGGCGGGAAAGCGCCTGCATTTGAGTTGCCCGATACGGTTTCGGGTAAGAATATTTCACTGGAAGAAATCAAATCCGATAAAGCTACGGTTGTGATGTTTATCTGCAATCACTGTCCCTATGTGAAGCATGTCAATCACGAAATCACAGCTATTGCCAACGAATATGGTGCAAAAGGAATCAGTTTTGTCGGCATCAGCTCCAACGATGTGGATAATTATCCCGATGATGCGCCCGAGCATATGAAAGAGGTGGCTGCCAAAGAAGGTTATCCGTTTCCTTATTTATATGATGAAACACAGGAAGTAGCCAAAGCTTACATGGCTGCCTGTACACCCGATTTCTATGTGTTCGACAAGGATTTGAAATGCGTGTATCGAGGACAAATGGATGAGGCCCGTCCGAAAAATGATGTGCCGGTAACCGGAAAAGATTTGCGGGCAGCACTTGATGCGGTGTTGAACGGAAAGCAGGTTCCGGATGAGCAGAAGCCTTCCGCCGGATGTGGTATCAAGTGGAAGAATCCACCAACCTTATTTCAGACCGGTTCTTAAGCCGGTTATTTTTTTCGGTAATACCGGAGAAGATTGACTTCCGGGTGTATGGTATCGGATTCTCCGCAAAGGAAGCGGGCAAATTCGCGGGCAAACCAAGGGGCCAACATGGCTCCTTTCGAACCTAGCCCGTTAAAGATCCCGATTTCCGGATAATCCGGGTGTAGACCGATTACCGGCCGGCGATCATGAGCGGTTGGGCGAATGCCTGCCCGTTCTTTAGTAATGGTATAAGGTAATTTGACAATCTTTTCCAGCTTTTCGCTTAAATCTAGTGTGGCTTCTTCCTCCGGTTTTGTGTCCAGAAATTCCCAACGATAGGTTGCACCTGCCCGGAAACGATTTTCGCCAAGCGGCAGCACAAACATTCCCTTGTTGACCATGTCCGTAATTTCCAGCCCGGGAATCTCCAAATCCAGTACCTGTCCTTTGGTATGTTTGAATTTAACTTGCTGAAAAAGCGGATTGTCACTGACGCGGAATCCCTGGCAAAAGATGATGTTTTGAGCGGTGATGTTTTTCCATTGCACTTTCCCGTTTTTGCGGATGACATCATCTGTGTCCAGTTTTTTACCAATGAACCGGTTTTCCTGTATCAGGAATTCCCGGAAACGGTCGATTAGCAAAGGTAAATCGACACGAAAAGCGTTAAAAACCTGGCCCACTCCGTATGGGGACACAATTCCATCTCTTTGAAAGTTGTCATTCGGTTCTGGATGAATATAGGATTTCAAGTCGTTTTCAGCCGCTTTGGAGCGCCAGAACGGAGCTTCTTCTTTGCCTAAAATTTTGTCAATTTTTAACGGATACAGCAACGGGCAGGAGAGAAGCTCTTCCAATTCACGGTAGGTATTTTTCAGAATCGGAAAAAGATCATCCACCAACCACGACTTGGTCAGGCGGCGAAAGACAACCGGATTGATGATACCGGCAGCAACACGACTGGCTTTTTCACCGGAAGGAGCGTCTACTACCACGAAATCTTTTCCACGCCGATGCAGTTCGAACGCGAGCATGGTTCCGGCCAGCCCCTGGCCAACTACCAGGTATTCGGTATTTCGCGATGGAATATTTTGTGTGTTTTCTTTCATTTGTTTCATACATACCCACAATTCAGAGAATTGTTCGCTCCTCAAAGAAATTTGGACTCAGGCATTATTTCAGCGAAAAGTAGAAAATAAGCGGTTTTTAAAAGAACACCGACACCAAATATTTTCTACTTTTGTAACCCGAAAACGCGGTCTGTAGCTCAGTTGGTAGAGCAGCTGACTCTTAATCAGCGGGTCCAGGGTTCGAGCCCCTGCAGACCGACCCGAAAGATAAAAGGCCTGTAAGTCGCAAGATTTACAGGCCTTTCTGTTTTTAGCTATCAGAAATGTATATGGTTAAGGACAAGGTTCGCAGTAGCTTATTTGTATTTGGCTACCCGTTCATCGTTTATTACTCCGCTCCAATTCATACCGTAGGCAAAATCGTATGTGTGACCTTCCGAATCAACATAGCATTCCATGTCGCGTGGAACATCTTCTTTTTGCTCTTCGACAGTTTTCATGTTGGCCGGCATTTGGAAAGGCAGCAAAGCTGAAGGTTCGGCTGCTCCCGACAGAATATCCATGATGGCCTGATCCTGTACTCCCATGTGAATGAGGATGGCATTGGCATTCTTTTCAATCTCCGAGAAGACCATTGGCTTGGAAACTCTTATCACCACCACAACTGGTTTCACACCCATTTTTGCCTTGGTATCATTCACCATTCCCATATCATATTGGTTGTGAGTGGTGACTGTTTTCCCTTTATAGGTTCGGTTCGTAAAATCTTCGAACGGACTACCGCCGGCAATACTGGGGTCGCGTGCATATTCGGCCGTGTATTTTCCATACTGAAGGCTGATGGGAAGATAGCCGTTTCCACCTTTTTTCAAATCCTGTCGATCGTAGCCAACTCCGCCATCGGGGCTTTCAATGCCCACCAATGCAAAATCTGCTTCTTCAGGACTGTCGACCACTTCGAAATATTTTTTGACAATATCCATATTGAACGGATATTCCTTCTTCTCGGGTGTCGCAAAACCAAACCAGTTTTTCCCGGCAGGTGTGTAACGAATTGGAACGTACACTTTCAGCTGTTTTTTCACCGGAAGGATGTGGTTCTGGTTCTTCAACAGAACAATGGAACGAAGTTGAGCATCGTAACCAGCCTTCATGAATTCCGGATTACCGACGATTTTTTCGGTTTCAGCTACATTCAGATAGGGATTTTCGAACAAGCCTACCCGGAAGATATTCCGCAACAGGCGAACAGCTGACTGTTCAAATCGCTTGCGCATGTATTCTTCACCATGTTCGGCAACGCCCATTTTGTAAGCTTCGATAACCGGACCCATTTCGTTGTTTCCGCCAAACTGGTCTACTCCGGCTTCGATGGCTTTATAGTGACGTTGGGCTTCGCTCAGATTTTCAACACCCCAGCATTTCCCCTGGAACAGGTCGACTGCCTTCGCGTCTTTTGTAATCATCCAATCGGTGCAAACCACGCCATCGTAACCATATTTGCCACGAAGCAGGTCGGTAATCAGGTATTTACTGTAACTGTTTCCTACATTTTCTCCGTTGACCGTATCCTGATTAAAGGAAATGGTATAGTAAGGCATTACGGCTGATGCTAGCTTCGTAGGTCCGGCGAGGTTGAAAGCACCTTCGGTGAATGGTTTCAGATGGTCTTTCAGGTTGTTACCGGGATAAACAGCATATTCACCGTAGCCAAAGTGCGCATCGCGGCCACCTTCTTCGGGTCCGCCACCCGGCCAGTGTTTGACCATCGCATTCACACTTTTGTAGCCCCATCCGTTGGCAATTTCATCCTTGCCAATGGAAGTTTGGAAGCCGTCGACATAAGCCCGGGCCATGTCAGTAGTCAAATTAGGATCTTCGCCCATAGTTCCGTCAAAGCGGCTCCAGCGGGGTTCGGTTCCTAAATCGATTTGAGGAGAGAGAGCGGTCGCAATTCCCAACGCGCGATATTCCGCGGAAGCTATTTCACCGAACTGTTTCATCAAACTCGGATCGAACGAAGCGGCAATGCCGACTGTTCCTGGCCACATAGAGATTTTTCCTCCGGCACCCGCATTGTATTCCGCATTTGAAACGCTGGTGTGACGTGGGTCGGAGCTATTGTTAATGGGAATTCCCAAGCCAATGCCTTCGACCAAAGCCTGGGCGTTGTTGTTCCATTGGGCCGCAACTCCCGGACTTTCAACGGTAGTGATAAGAACATGCCGCAAGTTGTCGTCAGTGAGAAATTTCTTTTGTTCATCGGATAAATCGCTAGGCTTAGCACCACTCTCGTCAAATGATTTTCCGTTGTAAGTCGATGTGAAGAAGCCACCCGGTCGTCCGGGAATGGCTTGATGAGCACTGTAAAGCATCAGTCCGGCGATTTGTTCTACCGACATTTTGCTGGCCAAATCTTTTGCCCGTTCATCTACAGGAAGGCGCCAGTCTTCATATTTGTCGAGTTGACCGTTTTTATTGAGATCTTTGAAACCCAATCGATCGACAGTGAGTGGTTGAACGCCGGAACTGCGAGAATAACCAATTGTAGCTCCTTCCGGATTATGGACGAGCACAAAATCACCTTTGTCTTCGGTCGTATATTTTGGGCTACATCCTGAGATACCGATAGTGAGTACAAACAGTGAAAGCGAGACTATTTTCATGAAAGATTTCATAATGGTTATAGTTGATTGTTTATGGGCTGTTAACTGTTTCTGACAAATGAAGCATTGGCCAGGTAGTCGAAGCATTGCTTTACTCCTTCAAATTGGGTAATACCTTTTTTTACCCTCTCCAATTCTACGTAATACGAATTCAATCCGTTTTCGTATGCCTTGTTGAAGATATTTTCGAAATTCATCATTCCGGACTGGCCCAGCACTTCCCGATCCTTGATGTGTAGTACCGGGAATCGGGTTGGGTATTTTTCGAAATACTCCAGTGGGTCGTTTTGTCCCATAACCGTCCAGTACACGTCCATTTCGAAGAACACCAAATCCGGATCGGTTCCGTTCAGCATCAGGTCATAAATGACGTCGCCGACCGGCATCCACCACGGAGCATTTTTCTTTTTGTCTTCTTCCGTAAGAATTCGTTTGAACTCCATATTGTGGTTGTGGTAGCCCCATTTTATGCCGGCATCTTTGGCGATTTTTCCAGCCTGGTTGAAAACGTCACAAACCAGGGCAGCATCGTCATGATTTTCGATTTTGGGCATACCGGGTTGAACCAGCGTTTTAGCTCCCAATTTTACATGGTCTTCAACAGTTTTCTTCCAGAAATCGGCAATTTGGCCAACATTTCCTTTGTTGTATTCGCGAATGGTTGGATTGACGTGCGAACTTCGGATTTCCAGGCCTGCATCTTCCACAATCTTGCGGTAGTCATCCATGCCGTACTGTCCCATTTTTCTGTTGCGGTAGCCGGCCAGCTCGATGTAGCTGTAACCCATATCAGCTATCTTTTTCATTCCGTTTGGAACATCATCAGTCAGTTCTTTTCCCAGCGAATAAATCTGCAAGCCAACTTTCTTGGAAGGGCCAGCCATCTTACTCAATGTTTTGGATGCGAACGCGGGAGCAGCACTTCCACCCAACATTCCTCCAACAGTAATCAGCGAAAGCTTTTTTAGAAACTCGCGTTTTGTTGTCATGGTATTTTTAGTTTAGGTTAGTTGAAAAACAAGTTATTGTTGTGTTTGCAAATGGTGTTGGTTAGCAATTTATCACGCATTAAATATTAATGCGTCTTGATGACACAATAATAATGTAACATTCTGGAAAATAAAAGAAAAATGACCGGAAAATGCCTGAGTTTAACTGGAACTAATCAAAATGAAAAAGTGGCTTCCGGTCATTTATAGTCGTTAGATTAGATTTCTGGCTTCCCGGTCTGGATCGTTTTTTACTTCAGAGCGGTCGTTCAAAATCATGGTCTCGCCTTTTTCGACCGTATAGTGCGGCCATTCGGGCAGACCTCCTCCATTCGGATTTCCGGTTTTCATGAACTGTAGCAATGTTTCCGACATCTTATCTGACAACATCCTTGGGCGCTTGCCTCCTCCGCTATGCGTCAGCATGAGGTCGGTGTTAGCGAACCAGAACGAGATATCGAGACAATGGAATGCGCGCATGCGGTTATCGAACAGTGGCGGTTGCCAACCAAACCATGCCACGTAAACCGGTGCTTTTTGATTGGCCTTGGCATTGGCCGTTTCGACAACGCCTTTTCGGTTACTGCTAATCATAATGGCCAATTCAACGGGTTTAGCATCCGGGAACGCTTTGGCATATGCAGCGTAAACTTCGGGCGCTTTATCACCTAATCCACCGCCAAAGCCAGCCCATTTCTTCAGCATCTCGATGGCTTTATCTGCTGTCATTTTCTCCAGCTCAGGATTGGTCCGGCTCATGGCCCATTCATGGAACGTACTGCTAATAAGCATCGGCACATCTGAAGATAGGCCATTTGGTTCGGTGTAGAATTTCCCTTTCGGGATATTTCTTCCATCGGCTACGGGTGCAAATCCGCCTCTGAATCCTCTGTTTTCACCCGTATCTTCCCTCATTTTTTTGAGAGCCTTGTTGGCGAGAAGAATGTAGTCCTTCCAGGGCATCTCCTGCAATTTGTCTATTTCGGAAGAAGTCAGATTGGCTTCTTTCAGAATGTACTTTCCCAGTTTCCTGGAATAATCCTGATCCATCGCTTCAGTGGTTGATCCACTTAGGGGAACCGCTTTGTGGAAGGTGCCTTTAGCATTTGGCATTGCGGTGAGGATGCAAACTTTGGCTCCTCCGCCGGATTGTCCCATGATGGTTACATTATCCGGATCTCCGCCAAAGTTGGCTATATTGTTTTGCACCCATTTCAGTGCTGCGACCATATCGAGTGCACCTACGTTGCCCGAATCGGCGTATTTTTCTCCACCGACAGCTGACAAATCAGAAAAACCTATAGGACCAAGACGATGATTTATCGATACAAAAACAGTATCGCCTTTGCGACTGAAATTTTCGCCGTCGTAGCCATCCTGCTCAATACCGTTGCCGTTGGTGTAGCCTCCTCCGTGTAACCAAACTAATACAGGTCTCTTTTTTTTATCGATGGCTGGAGTCCAGACGTTCAACTTGAGGCAATCTTCACTCACATCATCGTAATTCCAGTGGTCGACAAACGAAGCATAAGCGTTTGCGTACCGGCCATCCATGATTTGCGGAGCCGTATTTCCCCACCAAACGGCAGGCAGAATTTCTTTCCATGGTTTCGGTTTCTGCGGAGGCATAAAGCGGTTCTTTCCACCGGTATCGGCTCCGTACGGAATTCCACGAAATTGGTGTATTCCGCGAAGAATAAAGCCTCTAACCTTACCGTATTCTGTTTCTGCTATCGCGATATCGTCGCCAATAAAGAGTTGCTGGTCATCGTCGTTCACCGGAGGTTGTTCGGTTGCCATTCCTGAAAAAGGAAGAGACGCCAGGCTGGCACCGGCTGCTCCGGCACCTAATGTTTTGAAAAAACTACGTCGGTTTGTTTTCATGAACTGGTTAGTTTTAATGTTTCTCAGGTTCATTTTGTAAACCATTAATAATCAACACTACTTATCAAAAAATGTAGGTGGCTGATTATTAATGGTCCGGAGTATATAGGTTTACATTAAGGCAATCTTTTTTTGAAGTTTAATGTCGGAGACATTGGCACCAACCTGTAATTCGATATTACAAAGGTCGTCGGCCCAGGACTGTGTCGCTTCATTCCAATATTGAAGGTTTTTTACCGGAATATTCAGTTTAACTGTTTTACTTTCTCCCGGTTTTAAAGTCACTCTCGAGAATGCTTTAAGTTCTTTATTCGGCCATTCGACGGATGGATTGATACGATGTACATAAGCCTGAGCTACTTCGTCGGCTGCTACCGAACCGGTATTTTTCAGTTTGAATGAAACAGTGATGACATCATCCTTTCCGTAGGTATCCTTGGTGGTTTTCAAATCTGCGTACTCAAAATTTGTGTAGGTAAGACCGTAGCCAAAAGGATACATTACAGGAATGTTCTTTGTGTCGAACCAGCGGTAACCTACCAGCGACTCTTCGGAATAAATGGCCGTATTCGGGTCATTTTTTAGTTCTTTCTCTGAACCATCGTCTTTCGATTTCTCCACTTTCTCAGTTTGCGAAACCAGATCGGCAAAGACATCGGCACCTTTCTTTCCCTGCGGATAATTACCTAAAGCATAAGCCGGCGAATCTTCGAGCTTTATGGGAAGGGTGAATGGCAAACGACCACTCGGCGAAATATTTCCTACCAGCACATCGGCCAACGCATTTCCACCTTCGGTACCGTTAAACCATGAAATAAGCAATGCTTTAGAAATGGGTTTTACAACATTGAGGTCGTTAGGTGCACCGCTTGTAAGTACGGTAATAATATTGGGGTTTACCTTGGCAATTGCCTGAATTAAATTATCCTGTCCTGACGGAAGCTTGATGTCTTTCCTGTCTCTTCCTTCACTTTCCACGGCCCTGTTGTCCCCACCGATGAATAACACAATATCGGCTTTTGATGCTACATCTACGGCTTCTGCGGCTAATCTTTTGGCTGTGATTTCTTTTTCGCGGGCTTCTTTTTCAAGTTCCTCAGGTGTTTTTTTCTTGAAAAAATCAGCGAAATTGAAAACAATCGGTTCGTATCCTTTTGCATAAACCAATTCGGCTTTATCTCCAATTTTGTTTTGCAGGCCCTCAAACGGTGTAACTTCATACAAGGTTTTAACACCTGCTCCCATTCCGCCAAGTCCCATGGTTTGTTTGGCGTTGGCTCCAATAACTGCAATTACAGGTTTTTTGCTAAGATCTAACGGAAGTGAACCGTCATTCTTCAACAATACAATTGATTTGCAGGCTACATCGTAAGCAATTTTCTGCTGTGCCGGTTGAGAAGTCATTTCCTGGTTGGCTTCTTCTTTCGGAATTGGCTTAATGGCCAGTCTGACCCTGAGTATTTCGCGAACACGCTTATCAATTATGTCCTCCGATACCAATCCTGCCTTAACAGAATCAAGCAGGGCTTTGCCAAGGTATTTTTGAGTGGGCATTTCAACATTAAGACCGTTGGTAATGGCGTCAACAGTGCTGTGTGTACCGTTCCAGTCGGAAATCACCATGCCGGCGAAGCCCCATTGGTCACGTAAAATCTTATTCAGTAATATGTCATTTTCGGCACACCACCAGCCGTTCACTTTGTTGTAAGCGGCCATAACGCCATATGCATCAGCCTCTTCAACTGCCGCTTTAAACGGAGGCAGGTAGATTTCGCGCATGGCACGTTCACCGACAATTACATTTACGGTTCCCCGGTTGTTTTCCTGGTTGTTCAGCGCATAGTGTTTTAAGCAGGCTGCTACGCCGTTATCCTGAACACCTTTGGTATAACCAACCGATAGTCTTGAGCTTAAAAAGGGATCTTCACTCAAATATTCATAAGTGCGCCCTCCGGTTGGGATACGTTGAATATTGATGGCCGGTCCAAGAATCATATCTTTTCCGCGCAAGCGTGCTTCCCTGGCCATTCCGGTACCATAAGCATAAGCTAGTTCGGGGCTCCAGGTCGCGGCCAGTGCCGATCCGGTTGGGAAAAAAGTAGCTTTGTCCTTTTCCCATCCTAAGGGCATCCAACCATCGGGCTGCATTTCTTCGCGGATACCAAAAGGTCCGTCGGCATAAATCATGTCGGCTATGCCCAAACGCTCTACACCAGCCGAAACAAACATGTGCTTGGCATGCAGCATGTTTATTTTTTCTTCCAGCGTCATTTGTTTGATAATGCCGTCAATCTGCTTATCGTATTTTAATAAAGCTGACTTATGAGCGGTTTTGCCTAAACAATTTACCGACGAGATTGCAATAAGGATTGCAACACATAAAACATTTTTGACATTCATTTTCATCATTATTTTAGTTTAGAATTTCTCTCCACATTTTAAGCACCGTTTTGTAGCGGTCGTATATTACTGAACATTGGGTATCGATTCTCATGAGCGGGCGGGTGCTCAGATTATAAGGAGGCCAGGCTGGTTGTCCTTTTGCTGAAGGGATACTCTTCCGGGCGAAGGAAGTCCACAGTTGGCACATGTTGTTCGAAGCTGCAAAACGCTCCGGCCGGTTGCCTGCCATTCCCGAACTGCGGTGACCTGTTTTATCCAGCACATTATCGATGTTATGAAACTTAAAAGGAATGTCCATCGCGTGCATCGAGCCAAATTCATAATCCGTACCCGGAACCTTCAGGTCCGATTTGTACCCGAAGTTGTAGAGATATGCCGGCGCACCTTCCTGTTGTGTTTTCCTTTCGGCGATGGTAATGGAACCCAGTCCCATTATCAGGATGGAGCGAATGGCAATAAATAGTTGAGTTGGTGTAGCTTTAGGATAAGCTTCCCGGTAGGTGTCGACAACCAATCGCGCTTTATCTCCCAGAATGGACTCAATTCGTTGATGCAATTTTTCCTCCGTTAGTTGGAAGGCTTCTGTGTCGCCAGAGAACATGGCAAAAAAGATAAATTCATCTTCGTTCCAACCGACCAACAACGGTTTTTCTTTCGAAAGGGAAGGGGCTACCGGATCAAACGGATGAGTAGGAAGGACCACTCCGTCCACCACCGGACCGAACCCACCTTTGCCGGCTGCACCAATGCCATGGAAACCGGCTATTTGAGAGAGGTCTCCCATCTTTTGCAGTTGCTCTTGCGCATCGAGAAGTACCGAAGGAGGAAGTTTTAGGAGTTTTCTCCAGTCGTTACGTGCTATTCCCAGTTGTTTTAATAACAGCTCGGTGGTTTCAGCTGCGACATCAGCTGTTTTCATCATTACGCCCGGTCCGCTTTCGATGGAGGCTTTGTGAAAATAGGGAGCCGCTTCGGGCATGGCATAGAGACAGGATGTTTTCAATCCGCCACCTGATTCACCGAAGATCATGACATTGTTCGGATCGCCTCCAAACGCAGAAATATTCTCATTCACCCATTTCAGCGCGATAGCGATATCCTGGACACCACGATTCCCTGAACCGGCATATTCATCACCGGCAATTTCATCGAGATAAAGATATCCGAGTAAACCCAACCGGTGATTAGTGGCAACCACCACGACATCGTACATTCTGGCGAGATTGGCCCCATCCTGAGCCACACTTCCGGCGGAGCCGTGCGTATAACCACCTCCGTGACTGTACACCATTACCGGCCGCTTCTTGTTATCGTTGGCGGGAGTCCAGATATTGAGTGTCAGACAATCCTCTGCCGGATCTGGTTCATTGATGCCGTAGGTTTGGTTCGGAGCCTGAATGGACGGATGCCCCAGCCGTTTAACTTTTCTGACTCCGGTCCACGGTTTTAAAGGGGCGGGAGTTAAAAACCGCCGTTCACCGGAGACACTTCCTGCGTAAGGGACGCCTTTGAAAATATTTACGCCTTCCGTTCTGCTTCCGAGAAGTTTTCCAAAAGCAGTCTCCACTTCTATATCGGTAGAGGTGGATGGGAAGGAAGCATAAACTAGGCGAGGTAAGGCCAGAGCCGGAAGAATTCCAAATGCTGTCCGACGGAAAAATTCTCTTCGGGTAAGATCGTCCATCTTAAGTTCAGTTAGTTTGGTTTTAGGTGTTACTGGTAAATCAATGCTTCTTTGCCAGAATGCTGAGCGATTTCAGCACAGGCAAAGAAGCATGGGTTGAGAGACTATATTGGTAAACTAAAATCCAGTATGGTATTTCTTATGCTTTTCACAGTAATGAGATTGCGAATTATGTGTTTAGTTGAATAGTTTGGGAGTAAACTCCGAGAGATAAATGCGCCAGTTTTTCCAGATATGGCCTCCATCGCTTTCGCGGTAGACGTATGGCATACCCATTGCATCCAGTTTTTCCCGGTATTCCTTCACATACTTGTACAGGAAGTCCTCTTTCCCGATTCCAATCCAGTAGAGTTTATAACCGTTTTCCATCTGCTTCTTCAGCGTCGCGTCAAAATTGTCATAGACTTCTGATTTGACTTTCGGATCGGGCATGATAGCCGGGGAAAAAAGTCCGACATAGTCAAAAGTATTTGGATAATAACGGGAAATATGGAGCGAATGAAAACCGCCCATGGAAAGTCCGGCAATAGCACGTCCGGCTTTGTCGGCCTTTACCCGGTAATTTTTTTCGACAAAGTTGATAATGTCCTTGAAAGTTGCTTCGTATTGGCCGTCCATGGTGTGTGGCAACTGCATCGTTGGTTTATAAAACCCTTTAGGGGACTCGCCCGGAGCAGCTTGCTGGGCCACATTCCCGTTAGGCATGACCACGATCATCGGTTTGGCTTTTCCCTGGGCAATCAGGTTATCCATGATTTGGGCGGTTCTACCCAGTGCAATCCAGGCTTCCTCATCGCCACCCATTCCATGAAGCAGGTACAAAACGGGAAATTTCTCTTTGCTGTTTTCGTAGCCCGGAGGCGTATAGATGGTCATCCTGCGGGTCGTATTATTTCCAGGCGAATTGTACCAGCGTCTGGCGACAGTTCCGTGCGGGACATCATTGATTTTGTATAAATCGGCCTGACCGCCGTCAATCAGAAAGATATTGAATACCGATGCCACATCCCGAATCAGGTAAACATTATTCGGATCGGTTGTTTTTACACCGTCGATAATGATGTTGTAGCTATATAATTCAGGAGACAAAACATCCGTAGTATAGGTCCATATGCCGGCGGTGTCTTTGGTCATATCGGCCGACCCCGGAATCCATCCCTGTCGGGGCATCCAGTCACCTGATATTTTGACGTCTTTCGCATCGGGTGCTTGAATTCGAAATGTAACGGTGTGGTCTTTATTGATTTCAGGAGATACGATGTTGGGGCCACCCCACAACGCTTGTTGCGCAATGGATGGAAAACTCATCAGGAGCATTGTAATCAGGAATAGGAAAAGTTGTTTTCTCATTGGTTTCGTGGTTACGTTGATCATTTATTTATGAACTAGATTTATTTGACAAATGAATAAATACAGGGGTGAGGACGAAATTATGTCCGGAGTTACGAAATCGGAGAGGTAGCTTGTGAAAAGCTGATAATAAATGGTTTGGTTAGTCTCTTTAGCAATCATGTGTCTCAGATGATTTTCTGTTAGACTATGATTCTTTCATTGTGTTTAATTCACACAATAAAAATATTTAAAAAAATTGAGGTTGATACTACTCACGTCATTTTGAGTGGATTTTGGAATCATTATAAACAAAAAAGGGCTCCAAATACAGGAGCCCTCTTGGTGGAAAATATATCAGCTTTGGTGTCTGAATATTTAAACTATAGTTGGTACACTTTTGCTTCGTGTGGTCTCAGCGATAGCGGATTATCATTTTTAGCAGGTTCGGAATAATTGCCAATTAGCTGTTTGGCATTCTTCATATTTACCGGAAGATGGGCATCAGCCTGGTGATCGGTGAAGTTGAGCAGGATGAGCATTTTCCGACCGTTGAGTTCACGGGTATATGCATACACGTTTGGATTATCCTTATCGAGCAATTCATATTTCCCGTAAACCAGTATCAGATTGTTTTTCCGGAACTGGACCATTTTACGGAAGTAATTCAGTGGCGACTCCGGATTTTTTTCCTCTACAGCTTCATTAATTGTTTTATAGTTCGGATTTACGTTAATCCACGGTGTTCCGGATGTGAAACCAGCATTGGCTGTTGAATCCCATTGGAACGGTGTTCGACCGTTGTCGCGCGCAATCATCTTTTCGTTATTGAGGAAGCGCTGCAGGTCACCGCCAGTTTCCTTAATGTGCTCGTAAATGTGTAATGTTTCAATATCACGGTAGTCGCTGATGGAATCAAATTTGATATTGTCCATTCCCAATTCGTCTCCAAAATAGTAATAAGGAGTTCCGTGCATGGTTAACAGGAATGTCGTTAGCATTTTCGAGGAAAGTACCCGGTATTCAGGAGAATCATTTCCCCAGCGGGTAACCATCCTTGGCATGTCGTGATTACCAAGGAAGATGGTTCCCCAGCCTCTTTCTCCATAGACGCTGTCCCATTTGGTATAAATCTTTTTGAATTGAACCAGACTGACTCCGTTGGGATCCAGGTCACGGTATTCTCCGCCTTTCAAGCCAAGTCCCATCACTTCAAAATTGTACAGCATGTTCAATTCCTGACGTTTGGGATCAACAAAGTTCATGGCTTCGTCGCTGGTGACACCGGCTCCTTCGGCCACGGTCATAATATCGTAATGACTTAACACTTTCTGGTTCATCTCATGCAGGTACTGGTGCAGATGCGGACCGTTGGCATAATATTTTTTGAAGTCTCCATGATATTTTTCAGGAAGAGGAGGGAAAGTCGTATCCTTTGAAATGAAAGGAATCACATCCATTCGGAAACCATCGATACCTTTATCGAACCAGTAGCGCATCATACTGTAAATTTTCTGGCGGACTTCCGGGTTTTCCCAATTCAGATCAGGTTGCGAACGGGCGAAGTAGTGCAGGTAATAAGCATTCGTAGTTGAATCGTATTTCCATGCATTGTTGTCGACATCGAAATAGCTGTACCGTTTGGCAGGTTTTCCCTTTTCTGCCGGCCACCAGTGATAGAAATGCCGGTAAGGGTTGGTGCGAGAACTGCGTGATTGCTTGAACCACTCATGGTCGCTGCTGGTGTGATTCACCACCAAATCGAGCACCAGTTTCAGCCCTCGGCGGTGCATCCCATTCAACAAGCTGTCGAAATCAGCCATCGTACCAAACTCGGTCATGATTTTCCGGTAGTCGCTGATATCGTACCCATTATCATGATTAGGGGAAGCATAAATCGGGTTTAACCAGATGACATCAATACCCAGGCTTTTGATGTAGTCTAGCTTCGAAATAATACCTTTCAGGTCGCCAACGCCATCTCCGTTACTGTCCTTGAAACTTCGTGGATAAATCTGATAAACAACGGCCTCTTTCCACCATTTTCGGTTTGGAATGGATTGGTCATCCTTTTTCGTGGGTGACTGACATGATGCCATCACGGCAAAAATGGCTACAGTTAGTAGCGCAAAATACTTTCTGACTTTCATAGCAATAAGAATTAAATAAACATAAGAACAAGTGTTTGCTAGCTAAACTAATTGTGATGTGTGATGGTATAGGTTTTCTTCTTGGGGCCAACACCTGTAATGGTCAGCTTTTTCCACTGTTGAGGCAGACATGGTGTATGCTGAACGATGCCCTGGCTGGTGATTTCCAGTCCGGCAAAGCCGAAAATGACAGTCTGGAGCATTCCTCCGGCACCGGTGGCAAAATAAGGGTTGTTGCTGGTTGCTGATTCGGCCAGAGCACCAAACGGAGGACGTTTATTGGGAACGTAAGCCTTTTTGAACATCCGAAAAGCCTCTTCTGCATTTCCTAAACGGGAATAGAGTATCGAAACAATGGAGTGTCCCATGGCCGGTCCCTCTTTGGCCATTTTCGGTTCGTAGTACGCCAGGTCACGGCGAATGGCTGCTGTGTCGGTTTCAATCTGAAGCGGATAAGCGAGCAAATTGACATCGGCCTGCTTGATGATCTCCCCGTTGTAAGTTTTGTGTTCTTTGGTGACACCATCCGGGAAATAGTAGAATCGCAGGTTGGAAGCCACTTTTTCCCATTGGGGATTGGGTTTCTCATTGAGCAGCTCGGCTGCTTTCTCAGCGTAACGCATCACCGTTTGTGCGGAGCCGTTGGTGAAGGCGTTGTCATCCACGTTCGGCGCAAATTCATCGGCACCAACCACATTGTTGATAGACCACGAACCGTCTGGATTTTCGACTGCCCGGCTGGCCCAAAAATCGGCTGTTGCTTTGATAACCGGGTAGCCGGTATCTTTCAGCCAATCTTTATTTCGGGTTACCCGGAAGTAGTTCCAAAAAGCAATCCCTACATCAGCCGTGATGTGTTGCTCGAAAGCTCCGGTTAAAGCAAAAGTCGGTGTGGCCTCTTCTCCGGTATCATCCGATTCCCAGGGGAACATGGCTCCTTTGTAGCCATAATCCGAAGCTTTTTGCTTGGCTTTATCCAAGCGATCAGCCCGGTAGTTCAGCAGTGAACGGGCAATTCCCTGGTTGAATACCAGTAACGGCGGATACATCCATATCTCGGTGTCCCAGAAAACGTGACCGTTATAGCCCTGTGATGAGAGTCCCATTGGCGACAAACTGAGATTAGAATCATCACGGGAAAAAGCATACAAATGATAGAGGGCCAAACGGATGTCGCGCTGCGATTCCAGGTCGCCCTCCACCTGAATATCACCCTGCCAGAGTTGATGCCATAATTGGATGTGCTGATCAATTACGGCCTGTTTGTTGCCTCTCATCATGTAGATGGCCATTCGTTCGGATTCGCTTTGTGGGTCAGCAAAATCTTTCGATGTACAAACAGCACCGGCCCAGGCAAAATTGAAAGTTTTGCCGCTTTTTACTTCCCGGGAGAAAGTGAGAGAATGCTCAAATGGCGATTGAACCGATTCTGTCAATCCGGGTTCCTCGTTATTGTTAAATACGAACGTCGCGGTGGTGGCCAGTTTTTGTTCCCCGGTAGGACTGAGTGCTACAGTTTGCAATAAAGGCATCCGGATTTCATTGTCCTGAGGCGTTTTAAAAACTTGTACCACATGATTATAATCCTTCGGACAAATGATTTGTCCGGATACCGATATTTTGATGTCTTTTTTTAAGGCCTTTACGTTTACATCCATCATCCCCGCATAGGGCATTCCGCGTAAAGCGTAAATGGTGTAAGAAATATCTGCTTTGTCATTGAACTGGAAGGAAGAGCTCAGTTTCGCGTCTTTCATGTTCAGAACCTGTTTCCAGTGGGAGATATTCTGAGAAGTAATAGTATCTCCGTCTATCACCATCTTCAGATTGGCAAAGTTAATTCCCAACAATACCCGGCTGGTGATGAGGCGATCCTTTTTGTTGTACATGTATTCATCGAATACATTATTCAGGATGATAGATTTTACCTTAAAGGGTGCAGCAGATGGGAGGAGTCCGATTCGACCATTGGCCAGTGAAATGCCGACATAGTTGGTTGTATCGGTTGCTGTAATTTTCCAACCTTCCTGCGGTTCGTTTGATGCTTTGGAGGTGCCGATTCCCATTATCAGAATGAGAAGCGATAAAAGGATGTATTTCATGATAGGAAGTAAGATTTCTTATGTGGGTAGTGAATCAAAAATGTTTACGTAATACCTGCCCGACGATTCGTAATCGGCTTTGACAGACTCAGGTCAAAACAAGAGCTGCCCCATTCCGGGGCAGCATCTTTCTATTAATCCACTTATGAAATTGTCCCGGACTAATAACCAGGATTTTGAGTCAGGTTGGGATTAACATCAACTGCAGACTGTGGAAGTGGATAGAGCTCTTTCGATGCATCTGTAGCCGGTTTTTCCTGCCATGCTTCAGTAAATTTACCAAAGCGAATCAGATCCTGACGACGTAAGCCTTCCCAGTAGAGTTCATAACCACGCTCTTTCAGAATATCGTCAAGTGTAAGCGATGCGTACTGAGGTAAGGTATGTCCCGGAGCACTTCGTTTTGATCGAAGGTAATTAACATCAGCCAGGGCACTTGCCTCATCGCCCATTCTCAATTCTGCTTCTGCACGCATCAGGTAAACATCAGACATTCGCATGATTGGAACATCATTAGGTGAAGAGAACTGGTCCTGTGTATCTGGATTCGGGGCAAATTTAACCACACGAATACCTGCATTCTCAGGAGAACTGGTCAGGTTAACTTCTGGAACAAATACTAGAGGGTCTCCATTACGCTGTTCCAAAGCTGTTCCATCCAGTCCGTATTGTTGGCCAACCAAAAATCCCTGGTTAAAACCTGTTTCACTTTTGATGCGATCATCATAGAAACGTACGTCATTTGTTTTATCCCAGGTATTAAAGAAGGTCGAAGTTGTAGAAGGACCGTTCCAACAACTAGTGATATTGCCAAAAGCCTGACTGTAGTGCAGTGTAAAGTTAACCCAAACACTACCGCTACCCATGGTCACATTGTCATCCATCGGAACACGCAAAATAAACTCAGGATGCTCCGTTACATCTTTCTGGAACATGGACCAATAATCATCAGCAATTGCATAACCATCATTATCAACGTCATTAATTAACTGGTCGCAATAGTATTTGCAACTATCCCACTTGGCTTCACCCGTATATACTTCATGGTTTAGGTAAACCTTTGCAAGTAGCGCTCGTACAGCACCTTTGGTGACTTTGGCGGAGCCCACCATTTCCTTGGTCGGTAAAGTTGGAAGAATGTTTTTCAGCTCAGATACGATGTAACTAACAGCTTCTGTTCTGTTTAATACCTGAGGGGTGGAAATAAATTCCAGGTTTGTTGTATCCCTATAGGAGACCTGACCAAACAGATCATTGATAAGGTCGATGTAGTAGGCCCGAAGGAAGCGAGCTTCGCTAATTTCCAGTTTTGTTTTTGCATTTTGGGGAAATCGACCAATGTAATACATCGCAATGTTAGCACGTGCATAACCTTGATTGAGTGCTTCCCATACGTTTTTCATACGGATGTGGTCAGGAGTCCAGGTTTGCAGATGTAGCTGGACCCATGCGCCGTTGTCGTACCAGTCAGAACCCCGTGTCGGAACGATTACTTCATCGGTTGAAACTTCCTGTAAGGCCCAATAGTCATACCATTCAATGGTATGCCGTAAACTGGCATAAGGAGGCTGAATTAATGCTACAATATTAGATGAATCATTTACCAGGTTGACACCCAGTTGTTCATCAAGCACGTTCTCATTGAGATTGGTACAGGCGATAGTTCCTAAAAGGAAGAGCACTGCACTATATTTAATTAACTTAAGCATTTTCATTGTAGTTGTTTTTAAACATTAGAACGTAAGGTTAACACCGAAAGTGAAGGTGCGTGGCTTTGGATATTGTGTGTAATCAATTCCCAGGGAGGGAACACCATCTTGGTTGGCATCAGTATTCACTTCCGGATCGTAACCGGAGTAGTTGGTTATGAGTGCCAGATTGTTCCCTGTAACATAGATACGCGCACTGCTCAGCCAATCGAGTTTTTTTGCGTCAAATGTGTACCCGACTGTAATGTTTGATAATCTTAAAAATGAAGCGTCTTCAATAAAACGGGAGGAGAAAGCATTGGAGTTGTCAGGGCTTTCATTTGAATAAAGTACCTCCTGGATGACATTGTATCCTTTGTCAAGCGCTCCTTTTGTGAACAAGGCATTTGCTGTATTATTGTACACCTTGTTTCCATGAGATCCATACCAGAACATGCTAAAGTCAAAACCTTTGAACTGGAGTTTAGAAGTCAGACTGTATGTGAAGTCAGGCAAGGCCGATCCCAGGTAATCTTTTACTTCATTACCTTCTCCATCTGTTTTATAAACGCTTTTGCCGTTGGAATCGAATCCCTGAAACATCATCCCATAGAAAGTTCCAATGGGCTCTCCGTTGGTAATGATTTGGACTCGGGTATCTGAAAGTCCTTGGCCACTTGCATTACCCGTTTCGATAAGTTTGACCGGGAGGTTTTTCACCTCATTCTTGATGTAGGAGAAATTACCTCCTATCTCCAATGTTAAATCTTTTTTCTGAAAAAGAAGCCCATTGAGTGAAAGTTCAATACCGTTGTTGATGATGTTTAGATTCGGAACATTTTGCCATTGATCGGCTGTCGGAGCAGGTTCTTGAGAGGTTATGTCCAACAACACATCATAGGTTCGCTTACGAAAATAATCGATGGTACCGGATAAACGATTATTCCAAAAACCAAAGTCCAGCCCAAAATCCGTTTGTTCAGTAGTTTCCCACTGAATATTTGGATTTGGAGTTCGAATGTAAGTAATTCCGGGAATGAGTGCACCATTGGCGTACCCATTGGCGTCATTGTGTGTTCCTACTGATAATAGCGATATTTTATCTTCAATTTCTTGGTTCCCGGTACGTCCCCAACCCAATCGCAGTTTTAGGTTACTAATGATCGTTGAGCTGCTTAGAAAATCTTCCTGAGAAAGTCTCCATGCCAGGGCTGCAGAAGGGAAAAACCCGTATTTTTTGTTCTTGCCGAATTTGGATGAACCATCATAGCGGCCAGTGAAGGTAAACAAGTATTTCTGCTTATAATTGTAGTTGATCCTGCCAAAGAAGGACTGGAGTTCACTTTCTTTAGCAGAAGATGAAACATCGGCATTGGAAAAGTTACCGTAACCTAAATTATTTGTGTACTTGATATCTTCCGATTCAAAACCGTTGACTTTGGTATTGTGTGTGGTTAGCTTAATGTATTGATATTCCTGACCAAGCAGGAAGTTAAATGAATGGTCTTTGCCGACGTCCATCAGGTAGGTAAGGTAGTTGTTGACCATCCGGTTGTTGGCTGTGATATTGTTAATATTAGCCTCTCCTTTATTAGATAGGTATGACAATTGTTTATTCTGGTTAACCCTACGTTCTGCATTGGTACGATCAAATCCAATATTGATTTTATATTTTAAATCCTTGATAATTTCATATTCTGCAGATGTGTTTGCCAATATACGGTCCGTCTGCGTACGGTCATCTATTAATTTAATCATGGCTACCGGGTTGCGCTGATCGATGGCATGTTGGTAGTAAGTTCCGTCTTCGTTATAGATTGGATAGGTAGGATTCAGCTTCAATGCTGTCAGAATGAGGTCTCCTTCGTAACCTGAACCACTCGATTCCGTAATCGGAGCACGCATATCTTCGATATGAGAAACGGTCAGGTTGGCATCCAGTTTCAGTCTTCCATTAAAAGCTTTTTGCGATACTTTAATGTTACCGTTCATTTTCTTCATACCGGTCGATTTCACGATACCTTCCTGATCGAGGTATGCAAATGAAGAGCGATAAGTGAAGTTCTCAGTTCCGCCACCATAACTAAGATTATGGCTTTGCGTAATAGCAGTTGTGAAGATCTCATCCTGCCAGTTCGTACTGGCACCCAGGTCGAGCAATTTGCTCCCATCGGCCTTTGTGTAGCTCCGAAATTCGCTTGGACTAAGTATATCGAGCTTTTTGCTAATTTGCGATACCCCCAGATAACCATCATAGGTAATGGTTCCTTTTCCTTGCTTACCTTTCTTGGTGGTGATAATGATAACACCATTGGCACCACGGGCACCATATATCGCTGTGGAAGAGGCATCCTTCAGGATGTCGATTGATTCGATGTCGTCCGGGTTCAGGAAACTGATAGGGTTCAGGTTTGAACCACTACCATAACCAGCGGCAGAACCTCCGGTAGGAGTGATGTTGGCATTGTCCAATGGTACGCCGTCAACGACATACAAAGGAGTTTGTCCTGAACGGATAGAGTTGGAACCACGGATTCGTACAGTCATTCCGGTTCCCGGCTCACCACTGTTTTGAGTAATGTTGACGCCCGAAACGCGTCCCTGCATCATTTCGACCGGAGAGGTGGCCACACTTTTGTTCATGTTATCCGCGGTCAGCCGGTCAGTGGCACCTGTCAGGTCGCTTTTGCGCTGAACACCGTAACCAACAGCTACAACCTCACCCAACTGAGTAGTTTCGGGCTTCATGATAATATTGAAGGTAGTCAGTTCTCCAATCGGCACCACCTGTGTGGAATAGCCAATGAAAGAGAATGAAAGATTTTTGGCATCCGCCGGAATGTCAAGCGAAAATTTACCATCAATATCGGTTACGGTACCGGTGGTTGTACCCGGAATAACCACTGTTACTCCCGGCAGTGCCATCCCGTCTTCATCAACAACAGTTCCCGAAATGGTTTTTTGTTGTTGGCCGAAAGTCGATACTTTCGGCATTTTGGGAGATTGTTCCGGCGCTTTAATGACGATCTGACGATCGTAGATTTTGTAAGTATTACCGGTTTTCCTGAAAACCTGATCGAGAATATCCTGAACAGATTCATTCCGGGCACGAACAGAAACCGTCCGGTTCAAATCGACAGCATTTTCATTATAAATCAGGATAAATTCACTGTTGTTTTCAATTTGATCGAAAACCTGTTTAACAGTGACAGATCTCAGGTTGAAGTTAAACATTACTTCCTGTGAGTAGCTTGTTGCCGCGTAGGTTGAGAGGGCGGCAAAAACGAAGACAACTAATAGCTTCATTTTGAGCAACAGATTAGGTGTACCCCCGGATGAAGGGCACAATTTCCTACAAATTTTTTTCATACATTTGGACTGTTAATGTGAAACTTATGTTACATTGATTTTCAGAAGGCTGGGAGTTGGCAGACTCCCGGCCTTCATTGTTCTAATTTCTCGGATTTAATTCATTTACTTTTTGATTAACGATTACCTGATTGCCCGAAATCCGGTAATCGATTGGTACGATATCTGATATGGTTGTTAACACCTGGTTTAATGAATCTTTAAGATCCAATTTCCCGGCAATTAACTCCGATGACGGGAAAGGCCGTCGGTAGATGAATTTAACATTGTAATATCTTTCCAGCCTTTTAAATACATCGTCAATTCGTTGTCCCGAAAATTGATACCAGCCATGTATCCAGGTAATGTATTGGTCGGCATTCGGTTCGGGAACGACTTTAAAAGCTTTGTTTGTTTTATCGAACGAGGCTTTGTGTCCCGGCATCATAACAATCTCTTTGTTCAGCAGATCGATTCCCTCAGCTTTTTTCAATGAGACCTCTCCATCGAGTAAGACCGTTTCAATATTTTCGTCAGAATCATAAGCTGAGATATTGAAACGAGTTCCGATGTCTTTTACGATGATTCCCTCGACACTCACCTCAAACGGCTGCTTATCGTTATGTTTTACTTCAAAATAGGCCTCACCAGTGAGGTAAACCAGGCGCTTTTTCCCGGTGAAACGTGTTGGGAAAGCAAATTTACTTCCGGCATTCAACCAAACTTTTGTCCCATCGGTCAGTTCGATGTAGCTCTTCTTCCCGTAAGGGATTGTTACTTCGTTTAGTCCCTGTCCGTTGTTATGTGCATCAAGTTGGGCCATGTTGATGACACTGTCGTTATCGATTTTTATTGCATCATCTGTATTATCAACCCGAATCGAGGATTCGTTTTTGCGAAGCGCAATATGCTGGCCGTTTGACAGGACCAGTTTAGCATCATTTCCGCCTTGTGTTGCTGAATTCTCAGAAAAATGGTAGATGCTGTCATCATTTCGTAGAACATGGTAACCAACACCTGCCAGAAACAGGGCAAAAACGACAACGGCGGCATATTTCAGGTATCCTCCAAAACGGATGAACTGCTTTCGTCGATTTATATTCTTGTTGTACTGTTGAATTTCGTTCCAAAGTTCATGTACAGTAGCAGACTGAGAATTTGTTCCATTCTCATGTAAAAAGAGGATGATTTTCCGTGCTCTTTGCACTTTCTCCTCAAATTCAGGAAACTGATTGGTATACTCTTTCCATTTTTCTTGTTTCTTTCCGTGCAGTATCCAAGCCCTAAAATGCTTGTTGTCAATTAGTTCCTCGGTGGTGTATTTTAGGTACTTAAGTTTCAATTGAATGTGTCTTTACAGTTATGCTTTTAAGTAATAAAGACACGATGGGGTAGTTTGTGGACAGAAAATTTTAAAAAAAATTAAAGTTAATTAACATTAACATGACTTCAGTAAAAAGAAAAGCATAATGTCGCTTGCGCTGAGTACTTCTCTGAGTGTTCTCAATGCTCTGAAAACCATCTTTCTGGCTGAGTCATACCTAATGGACATGATGTCACAAATTTCAGGGTAATCAAGTTCACAGGTAAAACGATAAAAAAGGATCTCGCGTAGCCTCGGAGAGAGTTCATTTAGTCCTTTTAAAAGTAATTGTTCGTTTCGTTCCCTGTTTTCACGTTCAATTAGGTCTTCCTCATGCGAATATACCGATGAAAATTTCGGTTCGGTTATTTCTGTTACCTGGTGTAAGGATTTCTGGTCTTTTTGTAATGTTTTTATTATTTTGTTTTTCAGTGATTTAAGAAGATAGAACCGGATATTGTCTGTGTCACCAAGACTTTCTCTATTCCTGATTAAATCGAAAAAAAGTTCTTGAATAGCATCTTTAATTAAATCTTCATCCCTGGAAAACTTCCGACCATAGCGAAATAGTAGATCGATGTGATGATGGTAAATATGGGAAAGAGCATAATCTTTGCTCGATTTGAAGTCATTCCATATTTTGCGATCATCTGTCATCGAGAGAAATGCGTTGTTAACAACGCTAAATATAGGACTTTTCCTTAGAATATAACAGTGAAGTTAGATGTTTGCCGTGTGCGAAAACAGTATTATTACATGTTAAATAACAGGAAGTTACCGTATGTGGATGTCGCTTAAAGTCCTGTTCGAAAAGTAGAATAAGGGCACAATTTTGATGGCAAATTTCAGTCTAATCTTCTTTATTCCGTACGTAAATCAGGTTTGATTTACCTCTCTGATTAGCACGTTGCTCAATCTCGAATTTGTTAATTGAGTTAATTAGTGGAGTCAATTTCTGATAGCCAAAGTTACGAGGATCGAAATTAGGCTGTTTCTTGAGTAGCAACGATCCAACATCACCCATAAATGCCCATCCGTCTTCATCAGCGGTATCGTTAATCGTTGATTCGATTAAGCGAATTACTTTGCCCGTGATTCTGTCAAACGTCTTTTTCTTTTGAGGTTTTCCTTTCGTACCGGCAATTTCGTCAGCTTTGGAATCGGTGTCGGAATCTTCCTGCAAGATTTCGATATAAATGAATTTGTCACAAGCTACAATGAAAGGATCGGGTGTTTTCTTTTCGCCCATGCCGTAAACTTTCATTCCAGCCTCCCGGAGACGGGTAGCAAGTCGGGTAAAATCACTATCGCTCGAAACCAGGAAGAATCCGTCGACTTTCTTGGAGTAAAGAATATCCATCGCATCGATAATCATGGCCGAATCGGTAGCATTTTTACCGGTGGTGTAGCTGTATTGTTGAATAGGGGTGATGGCATTTTCAAGAAGAACTATTTTCCAGCCGGCAAGGTTCGGGCGTGTCCAGTCGCCGTAAATGCGTTTGATGGTAGCATTACCGTATTTGGCAATTTCCTGCATCATTTCTTTAACGCGTTTGCCGGGAACATTGTCGCCATCAATTAATACAGCCAGTTTTGTCTCGTCTGAAGGATTCATATTTGTGTTGTTAGCAGATGAATGGATGTTCGTTCCTCAAATGTTTCAGAAAAACGGATCAGTCTTTCCATACGATTTTGTCTTCGATAGATTCTCTTCCATTTGCCGGAAACGGGCGGTTAGCATAACCCAGGAATAGAAAGCCCATCGATTTCTGGTTTGGTTTCAAATCAAGAGGATTGCCCAATAGATTACTAAACGGTGGAGTAGCCCAAAAAGCACTTAAACCAGCCGCAGTGGCTGACAGCCAGATGTTTTGAACTGCCATAGAGACAGCGGCCATTTCTTCCCATTCGGGAAGACGGTGTTCTGCATCGAGATTGGCGACAATGGCAATAGCTACCGGCGCTTTCCGGAAATGTAAAGCAAACTTGTTCACTTTATCGGCAGGAACGTCGGCCCCGTTTTGTTGCGCCTGTTCAAGTGTGTCTTTAACTTCGGCAACGAACTTTTCTCTGCCTTCGCCACTGTAAACAATGAATCTCCAGGGCTCGGTCTTTTTGTGATTGGGAGCCCAGTTGCCATTTTCAAGCAACTGCCTGATGAGTTCTTTTGGAACTTCCTTGTCGTTAAAAAAACGGGTTGGATGTGTTCTTCTCTCTTTGATTAATCGGGTAATATCTTCCAGGTTCATTTTAACTTGTTTTAGGGTATTTCGTATATAAAACAGTCAAAAAGGTCAGAGGTTTCGTTTTTCCATTGTTCCCACTTGGAAAGGGCTATTTTCGTCAGTCTTCGGAATAAACAGATTCCGGATTTTTCTTTTTCTCAGTGGCTTTGTAGAGGTATTCCATCATATACGATGCCGCAATAATTCCCAGAGAAATCATCATTCCAGTGAAGTTATTGTTCAGTTGGTTTTTCAACAGAAAGAGAAAAGCGATTGTACACATCGTAAAACCGGCAATTGATATATACCGCTTGGAAGCGGTCTCTTTGTATAACCTGACGTTAGCCAGGTTGACAATCGCAAAAATGATGAGGAAGCCGGCGCTTCCCGACGTTGAGATGCTTTCCAGGTCAAGGGTGTTCGCAACCAGTAACGTTAAGACCGAAGTAAATAGAAGTCCCACAGGTTGGTTCCAGAAATGTTTGGTGAACTCGTGCGGTAGTTCGTCATCTATTCCTAGTTCATAGTTAACACGGCTTCCGCCGAAAAGAGTCGAATTGATGGCGGTGAAGGTTGAAATCATGGCTGCCAGCGTGATGATGGTAAATCCCACTTGTCCCAGTTGCGGTTTGGCGGCTTCGGCTAAAACATATTCCTGAGCCTTCTGAATTTTATCGAACGTGAGTGAAGCTACTGTAACGAATGAAATAAGCACATAGAGTAAAATGACAATGGAAATAGCGATGAAATAAGCTCTGGGAATATTTCTTTTTGGATTTACGATGTTGGGTGAGGCATTGGCAATTAACTCGAAACCTTCGTATGCAACAAAAATAACCATACCGCCACTGAATAATTTGACCGGTCCGGTCCAGTTACTGAATTCGAACTGCATCAGATGATTAGCATGAAACAGTCCGTAACCACCTATCAGAATAAATAGCGTGAGAATTGTCATTTTGATATAAACAGCAACCGATTCAGCTTCGGCTACAACGCGCACGCTCAGGTAATTTAGGATGGTAGAAAATACAATGATTCCGGTAATAAAAATATGCTTGTTGAGCGTACTGTCACTGACGATATGAAACAAATTACCGGCATAACTGCCGAATGCTGAAGAATATAGCGAAAGCATGATAATATAGCTTATCCATAACAGGTTATTGGTGCCTCCACTGAAAATGGTTTTACCAAATGCCTGGTTGACAAAATTGACCGTTCCACCCTTACTGGGATATTTTAGCGAGAGTTTGGAGTAAGCATAGGCCGTTAACAAAGTGATGATTCCGGCCAGCATAAATGCGACAGGTGTTCCTCCTTTGCTCAGTGCGATGGCCAGACCGAGAACGGCAAAGATACCTCCGCCAACCATGCCTCCAATGCCCATCGAAATAGCTTCGCCTAGTTTTATGTCATCTTTCCTCATATACTTTAGAAATTAATTTTGTTTGTAATAATACAAATTAGTTTATTGAAAAGTTCCTTAAGGTGTTGGTTCCTTTTCGGTTTTTAGCCTGATAACGAACAGCGCAAGTAGTATCATAAAGAAGGCAACGCCGGCGCCGGCAAAAAATGCAGTAGTAATTCCTCCGAGAGTGTAAAATACTCCGATGAACAGCGGCCCGAGTGTTTGTCCAAGTCGCAGAACCATACTATTGATGGACATGAATGCAGCCCGTTCCTTCATGGGGGCAAAACCAACCAGAAGGTTCTGAATTCCCGGAATGGCCATTCCGTGCCCAAGGCCGAAAGTGATAACAGGAATCAGAAGTATTAGCCAGGAAGAAGCGAAGGACATGAAAATCATAGTAATCAAGTAGAAGATAAAACTAAAGATCAGTTGGGTTCGCGGCTTAAACCATCTGTTAATGCTTTTTAGCTGTGAAGAAGTCAGAGCGGTAACGACGGAGAAACCAGACATCATCAGTCCAATTTGAAGAGCATTGGCGTGTAATCTCTTTTCAAGCAAGAGTGGAAAATAGGAGAGGTAGGCTCCATACAAAATGACGAAAATGAGGATATTCATAACAAATAGGCCCCATACATCCCGCTTGTTAATGTTTTTCCACGTACGTTTCAGGTAAGTTTTTAAGTCGGGTTGCTTGTCGGGTTCCGGATTTTTCAGGCGGGTTAAAACCCAAAAGGCCACAGGGACTGCGAGAACAGGCAGTATAAAGGGATATTGCCAACCGTACATGGCCAGTATTCCGCCAATTGCCGGATACGACGCTGTTCCTATACTTAGTACGCTGGCGTTGTATCCCATGGCAGCTGCACGTTGTTGCCCTGCAAACAAATCGCCAATGATTGTAATGTTCAGGCTTCCTAATGACGCCGCCCCAATACCTTGAATGAAACGGAGGGCCAGCAAAACATGAAACGAACGAGTGAACATGCAAGCCAGACCTGCTATTCCGAAAAGAAAAAGTGACGGAACCAGAATATTCTTGCGTCCCAGTCGGTCGGCTAGAATACCGGCAAGCGGAGTTAGTAAAACACCTGGCAGAGTAAAAGAGGTGATGAGTAGCCCGACTTCGGCGGGGCTGATTTTAAAATAACGAATAACGTCAGGGAAAGCCGGTGTAATGCTGGCTACACCCATGACGGCCATTAGTGTAATGAAAAAGATGATATGAAGGTTGGGGTTTTTAAGTAAAGGCGCCGCTTGTTGAGGTTCTTTGCTCATTACGTGTGGTTTCAATTCAGGATTTCTAAGTTAGGGAAATCTGAAAGACGAACAAGTATGGCGAATTGAGAATAGAAGGTTGGCATGATAAGACGAATACAAAAAGGGGAGCTGAATAAACAACTCCCCCTGTCTTATAACTAACCTATGGCTGTTAGTTGTAAGCTGATTCTCCGTGTTCGTAGATATCCAGACCTTCCTCTTCGATCCGGCGCGAAACACGCAGGCCAATAGTTGATTTCAAAATCTTGAACAAGATGAATCCTGTTCCCATAGCCCAGGCCATAACGGCAAGTACTCCAATTGCTTGAACGCCCAATAAGTGTGCTCCACCGCCATAGAACAAACCACCATTGGTAGAGAATAGACCAACCATCAAGGTTCCGGCGGCTCCACCCAATCCGTGAACCGATACTGCACCCACTGGGTCGTCTATGCGTAGTTTCTGGTCGATAAATTCAACACCAAATACCAGGATGATTCCGGCAATAGCACCAATCGCTATAGCGCCACCTGGAGTAACCGTGTCACAGCCAGCTGTAATGGCAACAAGTCCTGCCAAAGCACCGTTCAGGGTTAGTGACAGCGACGGGAATTTATAACGTCCCCATGATACGAACATGGATGACAAAGCTCCCGCAGCTGCGGCCAGGTTAGTAGTAATAAAAATTAACGAGATGGCATGAGAATTATCTGATCCGGCAGCGGCAAGCTGTGAACCAGGGTTGAATCCAAACCATCCAAACCACAGAATAAATACGCCAAGGGCTCCGAAGGTGAGGTTGTGGCCAGGAATGGCTTTCGATTTGCCGTTGTATTTCCCGATACGGGGTCCCACCATAATGGCACCTACCAGACCTAACCAGGCACCAACAGAGTGAACAACGGTCGAGCCGGCAAAATCATGAAAGCCAAGTTCCGAAAGCCAACCTCCTCCCCAGACCCAATGGCCTGAAACAGGATAAATAAAAAGGGTTATAACAATACTGAAAATTAGGTACGTACTAAATTTAGTCCGTTCAGCAACGGCACCGGAAACAATCGTAGCCGCAGTAGCTGCAAATACGGTTTGGAAAAACAGGATGGCTAAATCCGGAATGTCATTCCCGTAACTTGCAGTGAAGAAGAGATTCGGTTTACCTATAAGACCACCGATGTCGCCGCCGAACATGAGACTAAATCCAACCAGCCAAAAAGCCAATGAACCAACGCTGAAATCCATCAGGTTTTTCATTAGGATATTGGCGGTGTTTTTTGCCCGGGTAAAACCAGCTTCGACCATCGCAAAGCCAGGCTGCATGAACATGACCAGAACGGCTGCCACGAGTACCCAGACAGTATCGAGTGAGGTTGCGTTGGAGCTAACCGCCGACGCAATATCTGCTATTTTCAAAGTTTCTTGCATAATCTAAAATATTGAGTGTTTTGGTTTCCGATTTTACTCCTCCAGACCTTTAATAAATAAGGCCTCATCACCAGACTCACCGGTCCTGATACGGTAAGACTCTTGAATGTCAACGACGAAGATTTTACCGTCGCCAATTTCTCCAGTCTGTGCTGTATCCAGAATGGCTTTTACTGTTTTGTTCACATTTTTGTCGCGTACAATAATCGAGAGTTTGGTACGCTCAATGGAACTCGTGTCGTAAACCACTCCGCGATAGACTCTTTCCTGTCGGGCTTGTCCGATGCCCCGAACATCCCAGTACGAGAAGAAATCAATCCCTACTTCTTTGAGAGCTTCTTTCACCTCATCGAATTTTGTTTTGCGGATAATTGCTTCAATTTTTTTCATGTGTATGCGATTTTTTCTTGATGATGGTTTAGAGAGAAATACCTACGACGAAAAAGATTTGCTCTTTGTCGGGGTTGACAATAACGCTGCCGGTAACAGGCAGTGAGAACTTTTCGGTAATCGGAATTTCTTTGGAAGTTGAAATGCCAATGTTGACTACATTGAAATTGGTATCGGTGGTGTAGCTTTCGTTTCCGGCTCCTACAAACAGGTCAACCTTTTTAAAGGAGTAACCGGCTTCGAAGTATAAGTCGTTGTTTTGATTCAGGTAGTAGTATCCCGAAAGGGAGAAATCTCCTAAGGCTTGTGATGCGCCAATTTCGTAAGTGTGGTATTTATTACTAAAATCAAAATAGTTACCTGTGCTTCCTGGTTCAACCGGGAAATAGTAGTTGGTAAATGTGAAGCTTAATCCTGAATCGAAAGCATAACTCATGTAAAGGTCAGCTTCGGTTCCTCCGGTGTTGGCGCTGAGCGAATAGCTACCCCATGCACCGATGGCAAATCCACCAACCGAATATTCAACGGTAGGTTGTACAACCGGCGAGTTACCAAAATCGGTACCCCTCCAGATGTAACGGTTGTAAAGGTCTGCTCCGACATTCCAGGAGCCTGTTGATTCTTGAGCCATGCCTGCAGTAGCAATAAGCAGTAGCAGTGATGAGAAGATTACAGTAACAAGTTTTTTCATTTTGAGCATTTTTTAGGGTTGAACATACATTTAAAGTTTCCTTCCTGAGTTGTCTATTATTTTTTGTATTGGTGCTGGTTTTTATAGGGTATAATTTAAAAATTCGATAAAGAATAAATTAAAACCCCTAATTGAGTGGGGGTGTGATGTCAAAAATATACTTAAATTTTATTTTATCATCACAAAAACAGGGGGTGGTGTCATCAATTAACAAAAATTTAAAAGAAGGTCCCAAATTGGTAGGTAAAAATGATTATTTGTGACAAAATGATTGTAAATGGATTTTTGTATGGGGTAAATGTTAAGTTACTGGTTGTTTGAGTAGATAGAAGTATAAATTGTGTGATTATATTAGTTCCTCACTCGTGGGGTGTAAAAAAAGGGGGACAGAAGAATTTTTATCAATTCATGACGAAATAGGGCGAATAATTAAGGGATCATAAAATTTTTCCTGATTAAAGGTCAATCTGTCGTTATAAATCGTCCTTTGTGCAAACTTCAATTAACTTTGTTTGGCAAATCCTAATATTAAATAACATGAAACTTTGGGACAAGGGATATAAAGTCGATGCACTAATTGAAAGATTTACAGTTGGTAAGGATGTAGAGATGGATTATTCGCTGGCTGAGTTTGATGTGCTTGGTTCACTTGCGCACATTCATATGCTGGAATCCATCAATTTGCTCGAGGACGATGAGCTGACGGTTTTGACAAACGAACTACGCAATATATATAAGGAGATCAAAAATGGTGAGTTCGTTATCGAGGAAGGGGTGGAGGATGTACACTCCCAGGTTGAGATGTTGTTGATTCGCCGTTTGGGTGATGTTGGTAAAAAAATTCATAGCGGGCGCTCCCGGAACGATCAGGTGCTTGTCGATTTAAAGCTTTTTACCCGTAACGAATTAAAGGCTTTGGTAGAGAAAATCGAGATGTTGTATCGTACGCTTGTTGCCCAGAGTGAAAAGTATAAAGAGGTGCTGATGCCCGGTTATACGCATCTCCAGGTGGCTATGCCTTCGTCGTTTGGTTTGTGGTTTGGCGCTTACGCTGAAAGTTTGATTGACGATTTGATGCTGGTTCAGGCTGCTTACCGTGTGGCCGACCAGAATCCGTTGGGCTCTGCAGCGGGGTATGGCTCTTCTTTTCCACTTAACCGGCAGATGACAACAGACCTTCTCGGATTCGATACCATGAATTACAATGTGGTGTATGCGCAGATGGGAAGGGGAAAGACAGAGAAAACAGTTGCCTTTGCGCTCTCTTCAGTCGCTGCGACACTGGCGAAACTGGCCATGGATGTGTGTTTATATATGAGTCAGAACTTCAACTTTGTCTCTCTACCAAAGGAATTAACAACCGGTTCCAGTATTATGCCACATAAGAAGAATCCGGACGTTTTTGAGTTATTGCGTTCACATTGCAATAAGATGCAGGCTCTTCCCAATCAGATAACGCTGATGATTAATAATTTGCCCAGCGGATATTTCAGGGACCTTCAGTTGGTAAAAGAGGTTTTCATTCCGGCGTTTGCCGAATTGAACGACTGTTTGGAAATTGCCAATTTTGCGATTGCGAACCTCACGGTGAATGAGTCCATTTTGGATGATGAACGTTATAAATATATGTATAGCGTAGAGGAGGTAAACCGGCGGGTGCTTTCCGGTGTACCGTTCAGAGATGCCTACCGGGAGGTAGGGGAAGAGATTAACAGAAATGAATTTGAGCCTGATAAGATGGTTCATCATACACACGAAGGCAGCATTGGAAATCTCTGTTTGGAAGAAATCAACCGGAAGATGGAGGGAGTCCTTCACGGATTCTCCTTTGGAAAGGTTGAAGTTGCCTTTCAACGGTTGTTGGGCAATGAATGATGAGTCGTTTTGAACAATTTGCTCTCAAAAAAGCCTTTTCAATAACGGAAAGGCTTTTTTTGTGCAATTAATCATTCATATTATAATAATATTGGGTCTTTCTATTAACGAAAACTTAATACGTTCGGATATGCGCTTATAAATCACTCTGTTGCATGTCTGTCAATCGGCTAACCTACCCCAATTCAGGGCTTTCCAGCTCCCCATGCGGTACCTCCGTTATTGGAATTACAAGATTTAAAAGCTATTTTTGCTTTCAGTCTAAAAAAATAGACTGTTTTTTACTTACAGTTTTCCACCTGGTAGCTTTTTTTTGTAAAAAATTCATGGAAGTAGTTGTTGTCGCTTCCTGATTTTCCTGAGTTTAGTCTATTAAATTTTTCAAATATGGTGCAGAAAAGATTTCCACAACCACAGGGTATGTATGACCCTGTAAACGAGCACGATGCCTGTGGTATTGGGTTTGTTGCGCACATCAAAGGTCAGCAGTCACATGACATAGTAGAGCGAGGGCTGACGGTACTGCGGAACATGGACCACCGGGGGGCAACCAGCGCCGATAATCAAACCGGTGATGGAGCAGGTATTTTGCTGCAGATTCCGCACGATTTTTTCATCTCACAGAAAATAAATTTGCCTTCAGCCGGCCATTATGGTACAGGTCTGGTGTTTCTCCCGGTAGATGAGGAGGAGGCCGCCGTATGTCAGGAGGTAATGAATCGTTATATTGAACTGGAAGGATTGCATTTGATTGCATGGAGAGATGTTCCGGTTGACAGCTCTGTCGTAGGTGAAATAGCGCGGCGGACCGAACCGAAGGTCATGCAGGTTTTTGTTACAGCTCACATGGAACAGGATGCGCTGGAGCGGAAATTGTATCTGGTTCGAAAACAAGCTGAGCGTGAGGTTCGTGATTCTCATCTGAATGAGAAAGAATCATTCTACCTGCCTAGTTTCTCAACAAAGATTATTATTTATAAAGGTATGCTTACGCCCGATCAGTTGCGTAGCTACTATAAAGATTTAACTCATCCGGAGATGAAAAGTGCGATTGCGCTGGTTCATTCCCGGTTTAGTACCAATACTTTTCCAACCTGGGATCTGGCGCAGCCGTTTCGCATGGTGGCACACAACGGTGAAATTAACACCGTTAAAGGAAACCGCCTTTGGATGCACGCCCGCGAAGCGCTGCTTCAGTCCGATTTATTCGGCGATGAGCTCGAAAAACTCTTTCCCGTTGTGGAACCGGGCAAGTCCGACTCATCCTCATTTGACAACGTTCTCGAATTTCTGCACATGACCGGCCGCGATATGCCGCACTCACTGTGTATGATGATTCCAGAATCGTTCAATGAGAAAAATCCGATCCCGGAAAGCCTGAAAGCATTTTACGAATACAACTCCACCTTGATGGAGCCATGGGATGGACCTGCATCGATGGTTTTCTCCGATGGCCGTTATATCGGTGGAACACTCGACCGGAATGGTCTGCGTCCTTCACGGTATGTAATAACCCACAACGATCTCATTGTGATGGGTTCGGAAGTGGGCGTACAGACTTTCCCGGCAGAAGAAATTAAAGAAAAGGGACGTTTGCGCCCGGGGAAATTGCTGTTAGTTGATACTAAATTAGGTATCCTTATTCCTGACAAAGAAGTAAAGGCACAGCTTTCCCGCAGAAATCCGTACATCAACTGGCTGAAAGAAAATCGTCTGTTGATGGGAGATATTGTGGTCAAACAACGTGTGTCTTCCAACATGGGGGATGACTTCCCGACTTATGCCAAAGTTTTTGGTTATTCGAAGGAAGACATCAATATGTTGCTGAAGCCGATGGCTGAAACCGCTGCTGAGCCGACGAGTTCCATGGGAAATGACACACCGATTGCGGTTTTCTCTGAAAAGCCAAAACGGTTCTTCAGTTATTTCCGCCAGATGTTTGCCCAGGTGACCAACCCGGCAATCGACCCCATCAGGGAAGGGCTGGTGATGTCGCTTACCAACTATATTGGTTCCCTTTCGGGTAATATGCTGGAAGAAAGTCCGGAACACTGTAAGTTGATCAAATTCGACAGCCCGATTATTACCAATACCGACCTGGGTAAGATTAAGGATCTGAAGCATGAAGCATTTAATCATGCTACCATTCCCATGCTTTTCCCGGTGAAAGATGGAGTAGAAGGATTCAAGAAGTCATTTAATCAAATGTTGGCGCAGGCCGAAAAGGCCGTTGACGACAAAAAGAACTTAATCATATTAACCGACCGCGGAGTTTCAGCGGAACAGGCATCGATTCCTTCGTTGCTTTGTGTTTCTGCTGTTCATCATCATCTCATCCAGAAGAAGAAAAGGATGCAGATTGGTATCATTGTCGAGTCGGCCGAGCCGCGTGAGATAATGCATTTTGCCTTGTTGTTGGGATATGGTGCCAGCGTAGTGAATCCATATCTGGCTTTTGCTGCACTGGACAAGAAGGTGCGTGAAGGTGAAATCACCATGGAATACAAGGATGCCCGTAAGAATTACATCAAAGCTATTGACAAAGGCTTGTTGAAGATTCTGTCGAAAATGGGTATTTCCACGTTGCGTTCGTACCACGGAGGTCAGATCTTTGAAGCCATCGGCGTTAGCCAGGAGCTCATTGACAAATATTTCAAAGGAACAGCGTCGCGTATTAGCGGTATTGGTCTTGAAGAGATATACCGCGAAACAATGATGTTCCATGCGCAGGCTTTTGCTCCGAATGGTCAGCATAAGTTCATGCTGAAGAATACCGGTGAATATCATTATCGAATCGATGGTGAGCATCACGCCTGGAACCCCGAAACGATCGGATTATTGCAATGGGCAACCAAAACCAATGATTACGATGTCTATAAGAAGTTCAGTCAGCTGGTTGACAAGGAAAATCAGAAGCCTGCCTTCGTCCGTGGTGCCTTGCAGTGGAAAAAGAATCCGATTCCGATAGACGAGGTTGAACCGGCAGAGAGCATTATGAAACGGTTTGTGACCGGTGCGATGTCGTATGGTTCTATTTCGAAAGAAGCACACGAAGCGCTGGCTGTCGCGATGAACGCGATTGGCGGACGAAGCAATACAGGAGAAGGGGGAGAAGATCCGGATCGTTTCGGCTCGGAGCGAAATTCCAAAATCAAGCAAATTGCTTCAGGACGTTTTGGTGTGACCAATAACTACCTGATCAATGCCCAGGAGATACAGATAAAAATTGCGCAGGGGGCAAAGCCCGGAGAAGGAGGACAGCTTCCCGGATATAAGGTGAATAAGATTATTGCGAAAACCCGTAAATCGACTCCGGGAATTACGCTGATTTCGCCGCCTCCGCACCACGATATTTATTCGATTGAAGACCTGGCACAGTTGATTTACGACTTGAAAAATGTAAATCCCACCGCCAAAGTTTCCGTCAAGCTGGTTTCTGAGACTGGCGTCGGAACGGTAGCTGCCGGTGTCGCCAAGGGATTCTCTGATATTATTATTATCAGCGGAACCGAAGGAGGAACAGGAGCTTCTCCGGCCAGTTCGATCAAACATGCCGGTTTGCCAGCCGAATTTGGAATTTCGGAAACGCAGCAAACGTTGGTCATGAATAACCTGCGTGGTCGCGTTAAGCTACAAACCGACGGACAGTTGAAAAATGGCCGTGATGTCGTCATCATGGGACTGCTGGGTGCTGAAGAATTTGGTATCGCGACAGCATCGCTGATTGTAATGGGATGTGTGATGATGCGGAAGTGTCACCTGAATACCTGTCCGGCAGGAATTGCAACACAGAATAAAAAATTACGCAAGCGTTTTATTGGACGCTCGGAATATGTCATCAACTATTTCCAGTTTATTGCCCGCGAAATTCGGGAATACATGGCTGAAATTGGTATACGCACCTTCGATGAACTGGTGGGACGTGCCGATTTGCTGGAGCCGAATCCCGATGTGATGAACTGGAAGATGAAGACAGTTGACTTTTCGAAGTTGCTGTACGTACCGAAAGAGGCATCGCAATATCCGATTCACAATGTTCAACCGAACACGAAGAATCTGGACGATGTGCTTGATCGAACGCTTATCCGTGAGGCGAATAAAGCCATTAAGGGTGGTGAGAAAGTATGGATTGCACACGAAATTAACAATGTGATGCGTACGGTGGGAGCTATGCTTTCGGGCGAGGTTTCCAAGCGATACGGAGAAGCCGGTCTTCCGGAAGATACCATCAACTGTACCTTCAAAGGTTCGGCTGGCCAGAGTTTCGGTGCTTTCCTGACCAAAGGCAGTACCTTCCGCCTGGAAGGCGATTCGAACGACTACCTCGGTAAAGGACTTTCGGGTGGTAAAATTACCGTTGTTCCTCCGCCGGGAGCCAGTTTTGTTCCCGAAGAAAACATCATTGTTGGTAATACGACCTTATATGGCGCTACCGGTGGTGAAGTTTACATTCGCGGCGTGGCAGGTGAGCGTTTCTGTGTTCGTAACTCCGGAGCCAAAGCAGTAGTTGAGGGAACCGGTGACCACTGTTGTGAATACATGACCGGTGGACGAACGGTAGTACTTGGAACGACCGGACGAAACTTTGCGGCAGGAATGAGCGGCGGAATCGCTTATGTACTCGACGAAAAGGGCGATTTCGATTACTATTGCAACAAAGGACTGGTGGAACTGACGCCTGTGGAAGACCGGGCGGATATCCAGGAACTTCAGGAGATGATCAGTAATCATTTGCTGCATACCCAAAGTTCATTGGGCCAGCGAATTTTGACTAACTGGGATGAGTACCTTCCCAAATTTGTTAAGGTGATCCCATTCGAATATAAGAAAGTGCTTGAAGAGCTTAAGTTGAAGGAATTGAAGATGAAACTTCAATTAACCGAAGATGATCCGGCCCGGCACGAATAAGCCGGAAGTGATTAAGTAACTCAGCACGTTTAACGAAAAAAGATCTTCATTATGGGAAATCCAAAAGGTTTTATCGAGATACCAAAAAAAGAGAGCGGGTACCGTCCCGTCAACGAACGAATATATGATTTTGGCGAGGTTGAACAGACCCTGAATGAAAAGGACAGGAAGGATCAGGCCTCGCGGTGTATGGACTGCGGCATTCCGTTTTGCCACTGGGCCTGCCCGGTAAGCAGTAAAATACCTGAATGGCAGGATGCCGTTTACCTCGGGAACTGGGAAGAAGCGTATGACATTCTTTCGTCGACGAACAGCTTTCCCGAATTCACGGGTAGGGTTTGTCCGGCACCGTGCGAGAAATCGTGTGTGCTGGCCATTCACGAGGAGTCGGTCACCATCCGGGAGAACGAAGCTTCGGTGGTAGAGCAGGCTTTTGGTCGCGGTTACGTAACCCCTCGCATTCCGGAAGTACGCACCGGAAAGAAAGTAGCTGTGATTGGCTCCGGTCCTGCCGGAATGTCAGCAGCTGACGTATTGAATCAGGCTGGTCATACAGTAACCGTATTTGAACAGGACGATGCCATTGGTGGATTGCTTCGTTACGGTATTCCGGATTTCAAATTGAATAAGACAGTTATCGACCGTCGGTTAGATCTTTTTGTGACCGAAGGCATCGATTTCAAAACCAACACAACGGTTGGGAAAGATATAACAGCGGAGAAATTATTGAAAGATTACGATGCCGTTTGTCTGGCGGTTGGTGCCATGAAACCACGTGATTTGGTTGTGGAAGGCCGTGATTTGGACGGCGTTCATTTTGCGATGGATTTTCTGAAGCAACAAAACAAGGTCAACCGTGGCGAAGTATTCGCTGAAGAAGAACGTATTTCCGCCAAGGAAAAGAAAGTGTTGGTCATTGGCGGTGGTGATACTGGTTCCGACTGTGTGGGAACCTCCATCCGGCAGAAAGCTGAATCGGTTCTTCAGATTGAAATACTACCCAAACCACCGGAGACAAGAGTGGATAATAATCCCTGGCCTTACTGGCCGAATACGCTTCGTACATCGAGTTCACACCAGGAGGGTTGCGAGCGCCGCTGGTCACTGGCTACCAAACGGGTAGTTGGAAAAGAAGGTAAGATTACCGGAGTAGAAGTTGTTGAGGTTATTTGGGAAAAGATTGATGGTCGTTTCCAGATGAAGGAGATTCCGGGTACGGAAGAATTGATTGAAGCCGATTTGGTTTTGCTTTCGATGGGATTTGTATCACCGGTTCACGAAGGTTTACTCGATGGTTTAGGCGTAGAGTATGACGAACGTGGTAACGTAAAAGCGGTGACCAACACGACAACCGTTGATAAGGTATTTGCTGCAGGAGATGTGGCGCGCGGAGCGAGCCTGGTTGTTCATGCCATTCGTTCAGGCCGCGATGCCGCTGAGAAAATTCACGAATACCTGATGCAGGATTAAATATCATAACGCAAAAAGGATATAAGTATTTTAAACGGTTTTTTGATTGACTTGTTGAATTTTGAATTAGTAAAATTGGAGGCTGTCTTATTCGGACAGCCTCATTTTTTTTGATAAAAACGAATGCTTCTGGCAGGCCGTCAGGACATCGTTCAAACCAGGTCCGTATGTTTTGAAATGATGTCTTGACATTTTTAAATAATGTCCTGATGTTTTGAAATGATGTCTTTACATTTTAAAATAAGATCTTGATGTTTTGGACAGAATGTCTAGATGTTTTCATTTGGAGGTCTTGACGTTTTAAAATAAAGTCTTGATATTTTGAAATAAGACCTTGACAATTTTAATTTATGTCTTGATGTTTTTTGTCGTGCGATTGGGAGAGGGAATGAAACACGCTTTAGCGACATTTTCGGGCATAAAAAATCCCGGAAGAACTTTCCGGGACTTGTATAAAATAGAGATGTTGTTAATCCTTTGGTGGTAGTGGGCGGATATCCATCATTCCGGAAACATTCTTTCTGCCATTCAGGTAATCTTCCATGGTTATGTCGCCAATAATCACTTTCATGGCTTTGGAGGAAGCGTGCATCATGTGAACGCGTCCGTTTTCCTTCAGCATGATTCCCACATGCATAATATCGATTCCTTTTATGGCTGAAGTAAGCGCGAAGATGTCGCCATCGTGAATGTCTGGTTCAGCTTCCGCAAATTTTCGCTTGCTGATATAAAAAAACGAGTTCCCGGAAATCTCTTTTTCGCGTTGAGCCATTTCCGGAATCCATTCCGGATGTTTCTTCAATTGCGGATAGTCATCCGGATGTGTGCTCATAAAATCGAGGTCGAGCGGGAAAGGTTTTCCTCCTATCTGGTACGTCACATCCCCGACCAGGCCTTTCTTTTCGTTGTTGGAAATCCATTCGCTGAAATAGTGCAGCCGGCTCAGATAACCGTCAAGTTTTCCGTTCCGGTACCTGATATTTTCCAGTTCGTGGGTAAACTTCCTGAATGTCGGTTTTCCACTTTTTATGGTCCGCGCAATAGCCAGGCAATTTTCCACGTACGTGGTACAATCCAGTTCCCGGAGGTTCACTATCAAAGCTTCCGTATCGCGTTTATCCAGCGTATGCGCAACGTATGGTGTTCCCAGGAATTCTTTTCCTACCAGCACCATCATTTGTCCCATCGACGAATCCTTCTTCGGCAATAAGTCAGTGAAAATCCGGTCGAGAATAACCTTGTCCTGTGCAGAACAGATGACATCCGGACCAGGAGCAGCAGTATCCTTTGGAGAAGCGGCTTTTATAACAAACGGTAATGCCAGGATGGTTAAAAGCAGCAAGTACTTAATTGACCGTTTCATACATTGTATTTTTAGGTGACGATTCTCAGTAAATGAAAACAATGGTTGAAGTTAATCAACCTGCCGGTGAAAACAATTGTGATTAGCTAATTAGATGACCATAATGATTATTTTTTTAGCTATCGATAAAAAATAATACCATGAAAATGTTTCATATTCATGGTATTAACGTAAGTGTGTAATGTTTTATTTGATAAAAGTCCTGAATATACGAGTCTGGAAATTACTTATGTCTGGTTTTCAGTTCACGGGCAATGTCCTCCAACCGGTATCCTTTGTAGGTTAACAGCACGATGAGGTGATACATCAGGTCTGCCGACTCGTACAGCAGGCGTTCGTCATTATTTGCCATCGCTTCGATAACGGTTTCGACCGCTTCTTCGCCTACCTTTTGTGCAATTTTAGCCGTTCCTTTCTGGAAGAGGGACGTGGTGTACGAACCTTCGGGCATTTCATCTTTTCGTTTATCGATAAAATCCTGCAATTCTTTCAGGAACATGAAGTCATCGCTGCGGTTCACTTCGCCCCAGCAGGTGTCGGTGCCTGTGTGGCAAACCGGTCCGGCGGGATTCACCTTGATGAGCAGGGTGTCGTCGTCACAATCGGACTGGATGGAAACCACGTGCAAAAAGTTACCTGATTCTTCACCTTTGGTCCACAGCCGGTTTTTGGTGCGGCTGAAAAACGTGACTTTGTTTTCCGCAACGGTTTTATCGTAGGCTTCTTTGTTCATGAATCCCAACATCAAAACTTTGTTGGTTACATTATCCTGAATAATGGCCGGAATCAATCCGTTTCCGGCTTTGTCAAAATCGAGTTCCATTCTGTTGTTCCTTATTTTCGAAGTACAATTAATTCATTTATTTTTCCGGTTTTACCGGACAACGATTCCTTGTTGACGCAAGTAGGCCTTTAAGTCAGGAATCGCAATTTCACGAAAGTGGAAAATACTGGCTGCCAGTCCGGCATCGGCTTTCCCTTTGGTAAACACATCCACAAAATGCTCCATGTTTCCGGCACCTCCTGATGCAATGATCGGGATGGACAAACTTTCGGATAATTGAGCCAGTTCTTCGTTAGCAAATCCGTTTTTGGTACCGTCATGGTTCATCGATGTGAAAAGAATCTCACCGGCACCCCGGCTTTCCGCTTCTTTGGCCCAGCTAAAAAGTTCTTTGTCAGTCTCAATCCGGCCGCCGTTGACTGTCACCGCCCAATGGTCCGGTGTTTTGCGTGCATCGATTGCTACTACAACAAACTGGTTACCAAAATTCTTTGCTAAATCATCAATTAATGACGGATTCCGAACCGCGGACGAATTGATGGAAATCTTATCGGCACCGGCTGCCAGTAATTTATCAGCATCTTCCAGTTCGCTGATGCCACCGCCGACCGTGAAGGGAATATTAATCTCGCGGGCAATCCGTTTGACCAGGTCGACAAAGGTCTTTCGGCCTTCGTGCGTGGCGGTGATGTCCAGAAAAACCAGTTCGTCGGCTCCCTGTTCGGCGTACAATGCGCCGAGTTCAACCGGGTCACCTACGTTTTGGATGTTGACAAAGTTGACGCCTTTAACGGTTTGTCCGTCTTTGATATCGAGGCAGGGTATGATTCGTTTTGCAAGCATGCATTAGCTGTTTTTGGCGTAATAACGCCCGATTTCCTCCAGGGAAATCCGGTTTTCATAAATGGCTTTTCCGGTGATGACGGCCGGAATATTTGCTGCATCCAGGTCAAGAATGTCCTGCATGGAGCTGATACCGCCACTGGCAATTAAATACAATTCCGGCAATTGGCGGAGAATGTCGCGATACAATTCAGTGGCTGGTCCCGATAGCATGCCATCCCGACTAATGTCTGTACTGATGACCTGCGTGATTCCTTCTTCCTGCCAAAGGGAAATAAATTCAATAATGTCGGCATCGGTGGTTTCCTGCCAGCCCGAAACGGCAATTTTCCGGTTGTGCGCATCGGCACCCAGAATAATACGTTTGCTGCCGTATTTTTTTAACCACGATTGAAATATGTCGGGCGATTTAACGGCAATACTTCCACCGGTTACCATCGCGGCTCCTGATTCAAACGCAATGCGTAAGTCTTCATCCGATTTAAGTCCGCCGCCGAAGTCAATTGTCAACGATGTGTTGGTCGAAATGCTTTCCAGTATTTTGTGATTGACAATATGGCTGGCTTTGGCTCCATCCAAATCAACCAAATGAAGTCGTCTCAATCCGGCATCTTCAAACGAACGAGCCACTTCCAGCGGATTTTCGTTGTAAACCTTCTTCTGCGTATAGTCGCCCTGGTTTAGGCGGACACATTTCCCATCGATAATATCGATTGCCGGAATAATTTCAATCATGGTAATATCTCTTTAGCGGGCTTTGAGGTTGATAAAGTTTTCCAGAATTCGTGCACCAATCGGTCCGCTTTTTTCAGGGTGGAACTGCGTTGCATAAAAATTATCGCGTTGCAAAGCGGCACTGAACGGCGTAATGTAATTACAAACAGCAGCAGTGTCGTCGCCGGCAGCAGCATAATACGAATGGACAAAGTAGACATATTGATTCTCCAGCGAAGCATCGAACAAATCACTTTTCAGGTTGCTGATGCTGTTCCATCCCATGTGTGGCACTTTGGTGATATTTTCCTGTCCCGGTTCCGGAACAAACTTTTTCACCTTTTCGGGAAAAATACCCAGGCAATCCACATCACCTTCCTCGCTGTGCGAGCACATAAGCTGCAGTCCGAGACAAACACCAAGGACCGGTTGTTTTAGGCTGGTAATGAGTGTGTCCAGCTTGTGCTCCCGCAAATAGGCCATGGTGGTGGATGCCTCACCTACACCGGGGAAAATAACCCGGTCGGCTCTGCGAATAAAATCCGGATCGGCCGTGATGGTGGCATTTACGCCCAGTCTTTTCAGCGCCAGCTCAACCGACATGATGTTTCCGGCATTGTATTTTATAATGGCTACTTCCATTCAGTATTTGTGCATTTATTTTTCGAGTAACGAATCGATTACATCTTTCATTTGGTTGAACTCGTCCATCTTAAAGAGGCGCGTCATGAAAGCGATTTTGCCATCTTTCCCTATAATGACATTACGGGTAACGCCAGCATCTTTATTCGCGAAGAGTCCAAAAATATCAGCTCCGGGGTCCAGGCCCAGCGGATAGGTGATTTTCATTGCGGAAGCATAGCGTTTTACTATGTCAACCGGTTCATCCCGGTCGACTCCGATGAGGATGAAGTCAGGATTATCTTTGTGCTTTGCCCATATTTCTTGTTCAATGTGTGGCATCTCGCGACGACAAACTCCGCACCAGCTTGCCGTAAACTGGAGCATGACCACTTTACCTTTCCAGTCTTTACTGGAAACCCTGGTGCCATCGGTTAGTGTCATCGAGAATTCAGGAACATCATCGCCCGGTCCCAGAATGTAGCCATAACTGGCTGGTATCTTCTGTTTTCGGGTTCGGTTAGTTGCAGATTGTGCTTTTACAGTGATTGTAAGTAAGAGCACGATAACTGTTAATCGGATTACGTTGGAATAGTGTTGCATGACGGGAGGAATTTTTAATTGAAAACAACAGTTCTGTTATTGTATACAAGAATCTTTCGTTCGAGGTGTTTGTAAACAGCTTCACTGAGAATAATTTTCTCTAGATCGCGTCCTTTTCTCATTAAGCTGCTAACCGTATCGATGTGGGAAATCCGGGCCACATCCTGGGCAATGATTGGACCGGCATCCAGCTCCGGGGTTACGTAATGGCTGGTTGCTCCGATAATCTTTACACCGCGGGCATGAGCAGCATGATACGGCTTGGCACCGGCAAATGCCGGAAGAAATGAATGGTGAATGTTGATAATTTTGTTGGGGTAGTGTTTGACAAAATCATCAGACAAAACCTGCATGTACCGGGCAAGAACCACAAAGTCTATTTTGTAATCCTTCAGCAACTGTAATTCCTTTTGTTCTTGCTCTGCTTTATTTTCTTTGGTAATCGGAACGTGCTCAAAATCAATTCCGAACTGCTGGGCAACGGGAGCCAGTTTCTCATGGTTACTGATGATTAGTGGAATCTCGACATCCCATTCACCAGCCGTGTAACGGGCAAGGATGTCAAAAAGACAATGGGAAAGTTTGGACACAAAAACGGCCATTCGCGGCGGTTTGTCCGAAAAGTGAAGCCAAAAAGTAATGTGAAAGCGACTGGCAACCAACGTCTCGAAATATTCGGCAATCTTTTCGCGGGGAATAGCAAAGACATCAAGTTCCCATTCGACGCGCATGTAGAATAATTTCTCCTCTCGGTCGACATGCTGATCGAGATAAATAATGTTACCCTTGTTCCGGTTTAGGAATTCGGTAACAGCTGCCAGGATGCCTTGCTGGTCGGGGCAATGAATCAGAAGGATAGCCGTATTCTTTTCGATGTGTACTGATTTGATACTTTCCACGAATTTTACTATTTGTTTTTGTGCCTATTAAAGTAAAGAAAACTCTTGTTCGAAAGAAAATTTTAAGAGTTTTACCTCTCAAATTTAACCCCAATTTAAGACTAATAGGGCACAATAAAAGGCTTCCTGTTTTTCAGGAAGCTCTTCTAAATGGTGGATAAGGAAATATAAATGCGAATCTGAGTGTTAGTATCAAAAACAACCAACAAGTGAGGTGGTGTAAAACCTTTTTCCATCCGGATGGTAGGACCGCCGTTTGGTGGGCGGCGACTACCATAAGTGGATGTTATTGTTACGGCCTGTGTCGATGTGTTTGTTAATTCATCGATGCCGTTATCTAAAATGGTTTTGGTTCTGATACCGAATTTCGCAATCCTTTTCCATGTGCCCAAAAGTTTTTGACGAACGGCTGTTTTTATATGCTGAACGTTCGTTTTTTAGGGACGAACAAAAATTATGTTAATAAAAAACCTTCGTCTTAAAGCGTTCCTTTAGTCGATGGCAACGAATTTTTCATGGGATCTTTTCGTATTGCCATCCGGATCGATTTGGCAAATGCCTTAAAAATTCCCTCAATTTTATGATGTTCATTTGTTCCTTCCGCTTTAATATTCAAATTGCAGAGTGCTGCGTCGGAAAATGATTTAAAAAAGTGAAAGAACATTTCCGTAGGCATATCACCAATCATCTCTCGCTTGAAATCTGCTTCCCATACCAACCACGGTCTACCGCCAAAGTCGAGTGCGACCTGCGCCAGGCAATCGTCCATAGGAAGACAAAAGCCGTAACGTTCGATTCCCCGTTTATCACCCAGCGCTTGCCGGAAGGCGTTTCCAAGGGCAATACCCGTATCTTCAATCGTATGATGTTCGTCTACTTCGAGGTCGCCATTCACATGAATGGTTAGGTCGCAACCGGAGTGCCGGGCAATCTGATCGAGCATGTGGTCGAAAAATCCCAGACCAGTTGAGATATTTCCCTTTCCTGAGCCATCCAAATCAACCGTAATGTTGATTTTGGTTTCTGCAGTTTCCCGTTCAATGGTAGCGGTTCGTTCGCCTGTCGCCAGGAATTGAAAGACATCTTTCCAACTATTGGTTGTTAATACGCAATAAGCCTTCAGTTCTTCGTTTTCGATTTCCTCTGCAGAGAAGAAGATGGCTTTGGCTCCAAGATTTTTAGCTAGTTCCACGTCAGTCGGCCGGTCGCCGATGACAAACGAATTGGGCAAATCGTATTCTTCCGTAAAATATTTTTGCAACAAAGCGGTGCCGGGTTTTCGGGTGGGCGCATTGTCTTCCGGGAACGTGCGATCGATGTGAATTGCCTCGAACGTGATGCCTTCGTTTTCGAAAGCCTTCAGCATTTTATTGTGGGCAGGGTGGAAGGTTTCTTCCGGAAACGAATCCGTTCCCAGTCCGTCCTGGTTGGTCACCATCACCAGCTCGAAATCGAGCAGGTTTCGGATGTTATAGAGATTTCGAAAAACACCCGGAATAAACTCCAGCTTTTCCAGCGAATCCAGCTGGTAATCCTCCGGCGGTTCCACCACCAGGGTTCCGTCCCGGTCTATGAAGAGTACTTTTTTCTTTTTCATGTTCAGATGATATTGAACGCCTTTAAATTAATGCTTCCAGTGCTTCAATCAAGCGTTGGTTTTCCATCTCCGAACCAACACTAATGCGCAGGCTACCTTCACAAAGAGCGACTCCGGAGCGGTCGCGAACAATAATTCTTTCATCGACCAGGTAATTGTAAATTCCGCGCGGATCGTGTGTCTTCACCAGTAAAAAATTTGCATCGCTAGGGAAAACCTTGACGACAAATGGAAATTCCGTAAGCTTTTCAGCCAGCTTTTTTCTTTCGGCAACCAGAATTTTGACCCAATCCGATTTTTCTTTTTCCAGCTCTATCAGCTCTATTGCTTTTAGTTGTGTCAGGATATTGATGTTGTACGGATATTTGATGCGGTTCAGTACGTCAATAATTTCCTGGCCGGCAAATGCCATTCCCAGTCTGATACCAGCCATTCCCCATGCTTTCGAGAATGTCTGTAATACCACCAGGTTGGGATGTTTGGCCAATAGTGGCAGAAGAGACTTCTCCGGGCAAAAGTCGATATAGGCTTCATCAACAACGACCAAGCCGTCGAAATTGTCCATGATTTCCAACATGGCATCCTGCTCCAAAGCATTCCCGGTAGGATTGTTCGGAGAGCAAAGGAAAATCATTTTGGTATTTTGTGTGACCGTATTCAGAACGGTTTTCACCGAAAGGGTGTAATCGGCATTCAGCGGTGCTTCAATAACTTTCACATCGTTCACATCGGCAGCCACACGATACATTCCGTAAGTGGGAGCAATGGCAACGATATTGTCTTTTCCGGGAGAACAAAATGCCCGAATTAGCAAGTCGATGGGTTCATCGCTTCCATTGCCGAGAAAGATGTTTTCAGCGGGAACGTTTTTTACCGGAGCAATCTTGCTTTTCAGTTCTTTTTGCCTCGGGTCGGGATACCGGTTGTACGGAGCATTGAACGGATTTTCGTTGGCATCGAGAAAAACCGCGGCCTCGCCCGAAAATTCATCACGTGCCGAAGAATACGGTTTCAATTTCCGGATGTTGTCCCTCAATAGTTTTTGTATATCGAATGTCATGATCTATGATTCATCGCTGGAGTTGATACGCAAAGTCGCTGCATTCTTATGGGCGAAAAGCAATTCACCCTCGGCCATGGCTTCTATGGTAGGCCCCAATTGCTGGATACCTTCTCTGGAAATTTCCTGAAACGTAATTTTTTTGCAGAAGCTTTCCAGGTTCAGTCCGCTGAATGAGCGGGCCCATCCTTGTGTTGGAAGCGTATGGTTCGTCCCGGATGCATAATCACCAGCACTCTCAGGTGTGAAATTTCCCAGGAAAACCGAACCGGCATTGGTAATGCGGTCGGCGTGATTCGTCGTATTCCGTGTGGCAATGATGAGGTGTTCCGGTGCATAAAAATTGATGAGTTCAACCATCTGCTCTTCATCGTTCACCAGAATAGCCCGACTATTTTCTAATGCTTTGGTAGCAATAGCCGCACGTGGCAATTCTGACATTTGCCTGTCGATTGCTTGCAATACTTTGGTAATAAGGGGTTCTTCGGTTGTTACCAGAATTACCTGGCTATCTGGACCGTGTTCGGCTTGTGATAACAAATCGGCTGCGATGAATTCAGGATTAGCCGATTCGTCAGCCATGATGGCCAGTTCCGATGGACCGGCAGGCATGTCGATAGCGCAATCGTTAACCGATACAATTTGTTTGGCAGCTGTGACCCATGAGTTGCCCGGACCAAAGATTTTATACACCCGAGGAACGGTTTCGGTTCCATAGGCCATGGCTCCGATAGCTTGAACTCCGCCAATTTTATAGATTCTGGAGACTTCGACCAACCCGGCAGCAAACAGGATGGCCGGATGAATCTCGCCTTTTTCATTAGGAGGTGTACAGAGAATAATCTCTTTGCAGCCGGCAATTTGAGCGGGAATTCCGAGCATTAAAACAGTGGAAAACAAAGGTGCAGATCCTCCCGGAATATAAAGTCCAACCTTGTCGATAGGTACAGATTTCTGCCAGCACTTTACACCGGGTGTTGTTTCAATCATCCGCATGGGCGGCTTCTGTATCTCGTGGAAGGCGAGGATATTTTTAGCCGCTTTCTGGATGGCCTCCTTCAGCTTGGGCTCAATCATTTGGGCAGCATTCTCCATTTCGTCCTTGCTTACCCTGAATTCTTCCAGGTCGGCTCCATCGAAACGACGCGTATAATCACGAACAGCGGTATCACCTTTCTTCTTTACATTGTCAAGAATCATCCTGACGGTACTGTTAATCGAAGAATAGTTATTGGCCGGGCGCGAAAGGATTTTGGGCCAGGTATTAAAAAGGGGATAATTGTAAATCTGCATTGATTGGATTTTTATAGTATCATTTTTTCAATTGGTACAACCAGTATTCCCTCTGCTCCGTTTTTTTTCAGGTTACCGATTACTTCCCAAAATTCATTATCGTCGATAACCGAGTGAAGTGAACTCCAGCCTTCTTTAGCCAGCGGCATTACGGTTGGAGAAGTCGTTCCGGGCAGCACTTCAACAATTTTATCTAATTTATGGTTCGGAGCGTTTAGCAGGATATATTTTTTCCCTTTCCCCATTTCCACTGACTCAATTCTGAAAATCAGTTCATCAAGGATACCTTGTTTTTCTTTGGACAGTTTTGGATTCGCAACCAAAACAGCCTCTGATTTCATTACCACTTCCACTTCTTTCAGCCGGTTGCTAACCAGCGTACTTCCGGAACTTACAATATCGAAAATGGCATCGGCCAGACCAATACCCGGAGCTATTTCTACAGAACCGGTAATCACATGAATCTCCGCATCAATTTTCTTTTCAGCCAAAAATTCCTTCAGAATCTCCGGGTAGGAGGTGGCGATTTTCTTCCCGTTAAACCATTTTGGTCCTGGATATTCGCTTACCATTGATTGTGGGATGGCCAACGAAAGTCGACACTTGCTGAACCCCAGATGTTTGATGACATCAACCTGTTGCTTTTTCTCGGCCACTTCGTTTAAACCGACGATCCCGATATCAGCAACACCGTCAGCAACTGACTGTGGGATATCATCGTCCCGAAGGTACAAAACTTCCATGGGAAAATTCTTGGCTGCAGAGATGAGTCTTCTCTTGCCGGAAATCAGATCAATGCCGGTTTCTTTAATCAAACCGACGGAATCTTCATTCAGGCGGCCTTTAGTCTGAATCGCGATGCGTAATGTTGAGTTCATGACAAATTTTTAGATGAAAAAAAAGGCTTACCCCGATTAAGGTAAGCCTGATAATTTTAATGAATATTCTTAGACATTTCAATTACGGCCTACCTTTTAGCAGGAAATGATGATGACCGTAATGGAAAATTGCGTTGTTCATAATCTTGTTGTTGCTGCAATGATACGTATTTTAGAAAAACGACGCAACAGCAGCGAAAAATAATGGAGGTATTTTAATGTTTAATTAATGCGAAATAAGAATTACGGAGCATTAATTATGTGCATTGCTCATATATGAAAAAGAGGCAACCTTTCGATTGCCTCCATTTATCAGAACATATCTTTTACCTTGTCAAAGAAATTGCGATCTTCTGAACCGACATTTTTTGCACTGAAATTATCTGATTCCTGAAGTTTTTCCATTTGTTTCTTTTCGTCGTTGCTAAGCTTCTTAGGTACCCATACATGAATGCGAACCAGCAAATCGCCGCGTCCGTAACCGTTCAAATCGGGTAATCCTTTTCCGCGAAGGCGAAGAATCTTTTCCGGTTGTGTGCCGGCATCCACTTTCACTTTCACCTTGTTATCAACTGTTGGAATCTCAGCGGTAGTACCCAGCGCCAGGTCGGGGAACGATACATAAAGATTGTAAATCAAATCGTTCTCATCCCGTATCAGTTCCGGATCCTTTACTTCGTTGATGAGTACCAGTAAGTCGCCGGGAACACCACCACGCCGGGCGGCATTTCCTTTTCCGCTAACGGAAAGTTGCATACCTTCCGCTACGCCAGGCGGTATTTTAATGTTGATAATCTCTTCACCTCTGACAATTCCTTCGCCGTGGCATTTGTCACACTTGTGTGTAATAATTTGGCCTTCGCCACCACAGGTGGGACAGGTGGATGTTGTCTGCATCTGCCCAAGGAAAGTATTGCTAATGCGCGTAACCTGGCCGGAACCGTGGCACGTGGAACAGGAGCTGTATCCATTGCTTCCTTTCGCTCCACTACCGTGACAGCTATCGCAGGTAACGTATTTCTTAACTTTTATTTTCTTTTCTGCACCGTGAGCAATCTCTTTCAGCGTCAGGCTGGCTTTAACCCGAAGGTTCGAACCACGGTTCGTGCGGCGGTGTGTGCGTCCACCTCCTGAACCGAATCCTCCAAATCCACCAAATCCTCCACCAAAAATATCACCAAACATGGAGAAGATATCGTCCATGGACATGTCATGGCCACTGAATCCACCTTGACCACCGCCAAGACCGGAGTGTCCAAATTGGTCATATCTCTGACGTTTTTCAGGGTTGCTTAGTACTTCGTAAGCCTCGGCAGCCTCTTTAAAATTCTCTTCAGCCGCTTTGTCACCCGGATTTTTGTCAGGGTGGAACTGAATCGCCTTTTTTCGGTAGGCTTTTTTTATCTCTTCCGGGCTTGCACTTTTGCTAACCCCCAAAACTTCATAATAATCTCTTTTTGCCATTATCCGATTTCTTTCCTGTCAGTTAAAATCTTCCGTTTTTATTCACCAACGACTACTTTGGCAAATCGAATCACTTTCTCATTCAATACGTATCCCTTCTGGATCACATCTACCACTTTGCCTTTCAGTTCCTCGGAAGGTGCCGGAATTTTCGTCAGGGCTTCATGTAGATCAGTATCAAATTCTGTTCCGTTGGCCTCAATCTCCTTAATGCCATTCTGATTCAGAAAATCTTTGAATTTACTGTAGATCAGTTGCACACCGTCTTTTACAGCATTTTCTTCAAGCCCTTGTTCCATTGAGCCAATGGCGCGTTCAAAATCATCGATAACGGGAAGAATGTTGGTCAAAATGCTTTCTCCAGCTGTTTTGGTCAGCTCCATTTTTTCCTTCAATGTTCTTCTGCGGTAGTTATCAAACTCAGCAGAAAGGCGCAGATATTTGTCATTCATCTGTTCAATCTGCTTTTCCAACTCTGCTATTTTGTCCGCGTCTTTGTCTTTTTTGGACTTTTTCTTGTCTTTTTTATCCTCGTGCTTCTCTTCTGATTGCTTTTCTTTTTCTGCAGTTGAAACTTCGTCACCTTCGGAGGAGCTGTTTTTTGTCACTTCTTTTTCTTCCATTTGGTTGGTATTCATTTCCTTTTGTTCCTCCTGTTTGTTTTTTTCTTTGCTCATACGATTGAAGTTTTCTAAACAAGTTCGTCACTGTTCAACAAAACTTTTGCCAATTGCTGATTTCGGACAATTTGACATTTTTCTTCCCGACCGACTGTCAAGCCGATTGCATTGAAATAGAGTTGTCCGCAAAAGTAAGGAATCCTATCGGACTGTTTACAAATTATTTTTGTAAGGTCGAAAGCGTTTCAATCAACCGGTTACCACGCAAATTTCGGGCAACAATAACTCCATTGCCATTGATGAGGAAGTTGGTGGGAATACCGCGCACACCGTAAACGCCCGCATATTTTGACATCCAGCCTTTCAAATCACTTACTTGCCATGGCCATGACAGGCCATCCATTTTAATCGCGCGTTCCCAGGCTGTGTGACTTTGGTCGAGAGAAACACTAAAAACGGTAAATCCTTTGCCTTCAACGAAATTCTTATCCTTAAATTCATCGTAAGCTTTTACGACATTCGGATTTTCGCGACGGCAAGGTCCACACCACGACGCCCAAAAGTCGATCAAAACCATTTTACCACGAAGAGCGGAAAGTTTGAGGGTATCGCCATTGATGCTGGTTTCCACGATATTGGGCGCTGTTCTTCCGATTGACGTTCCGACCGGAGGAGAAGTGCTTTTATTTTTATGGTTTTTGGCAGAGCTTGTTTGTGCCGCAAAGGCAACAAAAGCGGATATTAATAGTGATAAGGTGAAAGTACGATATTTCATGACTATTTTTTTGAAGTTAGACGTTCAGGAATTGCGTTCCTTACGATTCTCTTACAATCTTCGCGCCAAGACTGTTCAACCGAACGTCTATTGCTTCGTAACCCCGGTCTATTTGCTCGATGTGATCGATGGTGGAAGTGCCCGTAGCGGAGAGAGCTGCGATAAGCAGTGCCACTCCGGCACGGATGTCAGGAGATGTCATGTGTGTTCCTCTTAGTTGCACTGCTCGGTCAAGACCGATAACAGTTGCGCGATGAGGGTCACAGAGAATAATTTTGGCGCCCATGTCAATCAACCGGTCAACAAAAAACAGGCGGCTTTCGAACATTTTTTGGTGTATCAAAACACTACCCCGCGCCTGTGTTGCTACGACAAGAAAAACACTGAGCAAGTCGGGGGTTAATCCGGGCCAGGGCGCATCGGCAATAGACATGATGGAACCGTCAATAAACGATTCCACTTCGTAATGTTCCTGGGAAGGAATAAAAAGATCGTCGCCCCGGTTTTCAACATGAATGCCTAACCGTCGAAAAGCATCGGGAATGATACCTAGGTTATGTAACGAAACATTTTTAATTGTCAGAGCGGAGGAAGTCATGGCTGCGAGACCGATAAAACTTCCTACTTCAATCATATCGGGAAGCAGCGTATGATTGCAGCCACTAAGAGAATCAACACCATCAATAATCAACAGATTGGAGCCAATCCCACTGATGTTTGCTCCCATCGAATTGAGCATCCTGCATAACTGTTGCACATAGGGCTCGCAGGCAGCATTGTAAATTGTTGTGGTTCCTTTGGCCAGCGTTGCGGCCATTACCAGGTTGGCTGTACCGGTCACCGAAGCTTCATCAAGAAGCATATAAGTGCCGGTGAGTCGGTTCGCCTTAATTTGGTATTGACATTTATCGGCATCATAGTGGAAATCAGCGCCCATCTTTTCGAGTCCGATGAAGTGGGTGTCTAACCTGCGGCGTCCTATTTTATCTCCACCGGGTTGTGGAATAATCCCTTTCCCGAAGCGAGCCAGTAACGGACCGATTATCATGATGGAACCGCGCAGGCCACCTGCCAGCTTCCTGAATTCTTCAGTATTGATGTAACTGATGTTGACCTGGTTGGCCAGAAAGTTGTAATTCCCTTTCTCTTTACGGGTAACTTTCACGCCAAATCCTCTCAGCATTTCGATGAGTTTCAGGACATCGCTGATTTCGGGAATGTTGGAAATGTTTACTTCCTCGTCGGTGAGTAAGACGGCACAAATTACCTGTAACGCTTCGTTTTTGGCTCCCTGGGGAATCAGTTCTCCGGTGAGTTGTTGGCCACCTTCTATGATAAACCGTGCCATGTAAGTCGCTAATTACTTGTGTTTCCGGTTCGCTCCTTTACTTTTCTTTTTATTACTGCTTCCGCCGGTTCTGAGTATGTCGCGTGCATCGGCAAGCCTGGGGGCTTCCTCAATTTTCAGGCTACCTTCCGATAATTCTTCCAGGTCCTTTAGTATCTTATCATCGTTTACTGTTTCCTTATTCCAAACCACAAACGATTTTTTCATCTGATTAGCCAGCATTTGAATGAGCTGCTTTTTTTCCGGAGTTCCATCTTCGTACTGGGAAGCTTGCTCAATCATCTTTTCAACAAGTTTTCCGTAGTGACGATATTTTATGGGCGTATGATCGTAAGGCACCGACTTGGGTTTTTCCAGAAAGGTTTCCGGGCGAGGAGGATCATACGGGTAGTCAATATCAAGTTTAAAATCGGACATGATGGCAATGTGATCCCATAATTTATGCCTGAAGTCGCTGACATCACGCAGGTAGGGATACATGTTTCCCATGATCTCAATAATTTGATTGGCTGCACGGTTTCTTTCTTCGCGGTCTTCGATAGAAACCACGTAGTCAACCATTTTGTGAATATTCCTTCCGTATTCAGGAAGCTTCAGTTTTTTACGATTCGAGTTATAATCCATTGAAAAGTATCTTCGGTTAAGTGGCATTTGCATAATGCAGGAATATCAGGCAAAAGCACGAAGGATTTCGATCACAAATCTAATCCTTTTACCGCATATTACAAAAAGTTAAGGTCTTCGAGGTATGGAAAAGGAATATTCGTTCGCGCCCAAAGGTTATTCTACAATTTTCAACTTGGCAAATTTCAGTAATAAGTGTTTTTCGCCGGCATTAGGGAAGAAAACTTTTGCCTTCCGGTCGGGCATCGTTCCTTCAATAGCAATAACTTTTCCACGCCCGAAACGTTGGTGTTCCACGAACATACCAGCCTGAATTTCTTCCGGATCGCTTCCGGCAAATGCGGCTGCGTTTTGCCTGTTGGCTTCGTTCATGCGGGTGAGCCGTTTACCCAAATGTTCATTTCCCTGTTGACTGCGAATACCCATTGGACTTCTTCTGGTGGTGGCTTCTTCTTTTGCAGGTGGAACGGATTCACGCCGGGGAAGATGAGCCTGGAGGCCACCCGATTTCAGGTTGAGGAACTGCTCGTCGATTTCACCGATAAAACGGCTGGGATTACAAAATTCCAGGTTTCCCCAACGATAGCGCTGTTTGGCAAATGATAGCCAGGCATTCTCTTCGGCCCGGGTGAGGGCCACATAGAACAGGCGTCGTTCTTCTTCGAGTTCCGCACCCGTTAATGTGCCAGAGAATCCCGATGGAAAAAGATTTTCTTCCAGACCAACGATAAATACATTCTTAAACTCCAATCCCTTGGATGAGTGAACGGTCATCAGGGTCACCTTATCAAAGTCTTCTTCTTTATCCGTATCCTGATCGGTGAGCAGGGCAACCTCTTCCATGAAGTTATTGAGCTGGTTCGGACGTCCTTCTTCTTTCGCGTTCAGTGAAAAATCCTGAATCGCATTCAGCAATTCCTGAACGTTTTCGTACCGGCTCAGGTTTTCCGGCGTTTTGTCCTTGTAAAACTCTTTCAGCATGCCGCTTTCCGAAGCAATTTGCAGGGCCAGTTCATAAGCTTCCATCGAAGTTAATTGGCTGGCAAATCCCTCAATCATGTGAATAAACTCGGCTACTTTGCGCTGTGTCCCTGCGTTCAGTCCGGCCGTTTGGCATTCATCCGGATTAGAGGCAATTTCCCAAATACTTTGATTGTTCTGAACCGCATAGGTCTCCAGTCGCCCCATGGTGGTATTGCCAATTCCGCGAGCCGGGTAATTGATGACTCGCTTGAAGGCTTCGTCGTCCTTCACGTTAATCGCTAGCCGGTAGTAAGCGAGTAAATCCTTAATTTCCTTGCGTTGATAAAACGACAGGCCTCCATAGATTTTATATGGGATATTGCGCTTTCGCAAAGCTTCCTCAAAAATACGTGACTGCGCGTTGGTCCGATACAGAATGGCAAAGTCGGCAAACCGGTGCTGATGGTTCATCCGTGTGTCGATAATCTCATTTGCCACCAGGTAGCCTTCTTCGTTGTCTGTCAATGCACCGATTACCTGAATTTTTTCTCCTTCGGCGTTTTCGCTGAATACTCGTTTGGGAAGCTGCCGTTTGTTTTTCTCAATGAGGCTATTGGCAGCATCCACAATCGTTTGTGTCGACCGATAATTTTGCTCCAGTTTATACGTGTTGAATTCGGGATAATCTTTCCGGAAGTTCAGGATATTTTCAATTTTGGCTCCCCTGAAGGAGTAAATACTTTGGGCGTCGTCGCCAACCACGCAAATATTTTCGTGACCCAGTGCCAGCTTTTTTACAATCAGGTATTGCGAAAAGTTGGTATCCTGGTACTCGTCGACCAAAATATATTTGAATCGTTGCTGATATTTTGCCAGTATTTCCTCGTGGTTTTTGAATAGTAAATTAGTCTGCAGAAGCAGATCGTCAAAATCCATGGCACTGGCATTTTTACAGCGCCGTGCGTATTCTTTGTAAACTTCGGCAAGCCGGGGCATTCGCGATGCCTGGTCGGCTTCCCGAATCTGAGTGTTTTGCAGATATGCCGTTGGGGTAATTAAGTTATTCTTGGCAGCCGAAATCCGGTTGTAAACCAAACCGGGCTTGTAGGTTTTATCATCGAGCTTCATACTCTTGATGATGGTCTTCAGCAAGCTTTTGGTATCCTGCGTGTCGTAAATGGTGAAGCTGGACGGGTAGCCGATGATTTCTGCCTCGCTCCGAAGAATTCTGGCAAAAATGGAGTGAAATGTTCCCATCCAGAGATACCGGGCAGTTTGGGAACCAACAATTTTAGCAATTCGTTCCTTCATTTCGCGGGCTGCCTTGTTGGTGAAGGTAAGTGCCAGTATAGACGAAGGGGGAACGCCATTTTTAAGCAAGTGAGCAATCCGGTAGGTTAATACGCGTGTTTTCCCGGAACCGGCACCGGCAATTACCAGCGAAGGTCCTTCGGTGTTGACAACGGCATCGCGTTGGGCTTCATTTAATTCCTCGAGGTAGTTGTTCACGCCGGGAGTGGATTAATCGGTTAAAAAATACTGGATTCTGTTCAGAACCACTTGCAAATATAACTGCCTGTACGGAAAAATTTCAATGGTCTGTAAAGGAATTCAAATTAATTCCCGTCTATTATTTTTATACTTGTATTCAGGTTTAACCGCAAAGAATTACCTGCATGCAAATTAACCCACTGATCACCAGAGTCTGTCTTGTTGTTTTTTTCGTATCCGGAATAGTATTGCCGTCAGTTGCACAGCAACTTACTGCCCCGGCATCTGATTTTTCGGAAAGTACAAGCTATCCGGTTACCCCGAATAATGATATGATCTACTATTTCTGCACGCAGCAGGGACAGCAAATTGCCGAATTGCAGGCAGTGTCTGCTGGTAGTGTTGTTACATTCAACTGGACAAAATATAACAGCGCAACCGGCAGTTTCGATGCATATGCCACGGAAAGCGGAGCGTCTTCCGTTATTCAGAATTTAGCCGACGGTTGTTATCAGGTTTCATTTACCGAAGGAGGGAACAATTATTCATTCCGGGCGTGGGTATTTAACAGTTGGTTGCAGGTAACTGCGGCCGTAACAGCATCGACCTGTACTTCTTTTCACCTTGAATCGACGGTAACGGGTTCTACTTTTATTTACTACGATATCACCTCGAATCAGCAACTTGTGCTGGCTCCGAATGATACGTATGCATGGTATGAGGGAGAGACACGTCTGGCGACACAAGCTTCGTTTACGACATACGATGTACCGGCGCAAAACACTGATTATCGGGTGGAAGTCAGAAACCGGGCCGGTTGTACCGCTAGCTCGACAGTGACATATCAATCGGTGGTGCCGGAAGCAAAATTCTCGTGGACCACCAGCCAGAAGGGTGATCCGCAGTATAGTAATCCGCAGGCGCCGTTGGAAGTGCAGTTTAATAACGAGTCGCTTAATGCAGACAATGATAAATTCGAATGGTTTTTGTTCCGCGATATTAGTGCCATCCGCGAAGAGGCATCCACAGCGACAGAGCCGGTTGATTCCATAATGGAAGTGCTGACCGACATGAATCCCGTTTACACATACGAGAATTCCGGACGTTACATGGTGAAGCTGGTTGCCGCAAAGGAGAATCCGAATTTTACCTGTCGGGATACTTTTTATTTGAGTGATTACATTGTGGTGGATACCTCATTGGTGATGGTGCCGCCTGTTTTTACGCCAAATGGCGATGGCATGAATGATGTGTTGAAGATTAAAACCCGTTCGCTGGAATCGCTCGATTTTCAGATTCTGAATCGATGGGGGCGGACAGTTCACCATTTTAAAAAGAGTGGTTATATTCCTGAAGACTCTGAGCTGGCAGCCTGGGATGGTAAGATTGGTGGAAAACCTGCTTCTGCGGGTGTTTATTTTTATGTGGTTGATGCGGTGGGTCGCGACGGGACACGACGAAAACGAAAAGGATTTATTCACCTCCTAAGGTGACATAGCAGATAATATTGAACATGAAAAAACCCCTGCTCCAAATTAAGGAGGCAGGGGTTTTAAGTTAGTCATAGGTTGGAAAAGACGATTTATTCTTCGTCTTGTTCAGCTTCGTAGGCAGCGAGCAGTTCATCCTGAATTTCACCCGGTACTTTTTCGTAGTCAGCGAATTTCATGGTAAACATGGCACGACCCTGTGTCAGCGAACTGAGCGAAGTAGAATATTTATTCATCTCTTTTAACGGCACTTTTGCCACGATTTTCTCGAAGCCTTTTTCTGAGCTCATTCCCATAATGAGGGCCCGACGTCCCTGGAGGTCACTCATTACATCACCCATACGGTCGGATGGTACGAGCACTTCTACATCGTAAATGGGTTCCAGAATTTTGGCGCCAGCTTTCTTGAATGCGTCACTAAAGGCGTGTCGTCCGGCCAGTTTGAACGAAATCTCATTGGAATCCACGGGGTGCATTTTTCCATCGTAAATGAAAACGCGGATGTCGCGGGCATATGAACCAGTCAATGGACCTTCTTCCATTTTTTCCATGATTCCTTTCAGAATGGCCGGATGGAATCGGGCGTCGATGGAGCCTCCAACGATGCAGTTGCAGAAGACCAGTTTTCCTCCCCACGGCAATTTGTGCTCATCGGTTCCGCGAACATTGACTTTCAGCTCTTTTCCGTTAATTTTGAACATTGAAGGAGCTGGCGAGCCTTCTTCATAAGGTTCGATAATCATATGAACCTCGCCGAATTGACCGGCTCCACCACTCTGTTTTTTGTGACGATAATCGGCTTGTGCGGCCTTGGTAATTGTTTCCCGGTAAGGGATTTTGGGCTTGAGAAACTCAATATCAATTTTGAACTCGTTGGTAAGATACCATCTCAACGTATTGAGGTGGTATTCACCCTGACCGTGCACGATTACCTGTTTTAGTTCTTTGGAGTACTCAATCACATAGGTCGGATCCTCTTCTGCCATCCGGTGCAGGTATTCACCCATCTTTTCTTCATCAGCCTCGTTTACGGCCTTAATGGCAGTACGGTAGCGAGGCTCCGGATATTGCAGTGACGGGAATTTATAATTTGCATCCTTGTCGGAAAGCGTATGATTGTGTTTGGTTTCTTTCAGTTTCACGGTGGCACCGATATCTCCGGCTACCATCTCTGTTACTTTGGTCCGGTTTTTTCCGGCAACGGCGTAAATCTGCGAGATCCGTTCCTTAGCGTTGCGGGTTGTGTTCATCAGGTCCATTCCTTCTTTCACGGTTCCCGACATCACTTTGAAATAAGTGATTTCACCTACGTGTTGTTCAACGGAAGTTTTAAAGACAAAAAGCGAAGTCGGGCCATTGACGTCGGCTTTTACTTCTTTGTCATTAACTGTTTTCTTCGGAGCAAGTTCTCCGGGATGCGGAGCCACATTAATGATGAATTCCATTAGTCGGCGGGTTCCCATGTCGCAGGAAGCGCATACGCAGAAGACGGGGAAAACACTACGCTCGAGCATTCCGAGCTTTAAGCCGGTACGCATTTCATCTTCGGTGAGTTCGCCTTTTTCGAAGAAGAGTTCCATCAAATTCTCATCGTTTTCAGCGGCCATTTCCACCAATTCGTTGTGCATTTGTTCGGCCTTTTCCTTCTCTTCTTCAGGAATATCGATGATTTTTGGTTCGCCACCATTGGCTGGCCATTCGTACATTTTCATCTTCAGTACGTCGACCACTTTATTGAAACCGATACCGGGATTCACAGGATACTGGACGATGGCCAGTTTGTTGCCGAAAGCGGCTTTCGCCGAATCAATCGACATGTCCCAGTTGGTGTTTTCGTGATTCAGGTGGTTCATCACGAAAATAAGCGGAGTGTGGAATTTGGCTGCGTTGCGGTTGGCAATTTCGGTTCCTACTTCAACTCCGTTCACGGTGTTGAAAATCATGAGTCCGGTAGCAGCAACACTAAGGGCGGGAATCACACCACCGACGAAATCGTCCATTCCGGGAGTATCGATGATGTTCAGTTTGCAACCGTTGTATTCGGTATAGAGGACAGTTGGATGAACGGAGTTTCCGTACTCCTGTTCAACCCGGTGATAGTCAGAAACAGTGTTTTTGTTGTCTACTTCACCCATTCGGTTGATAACACCACCCTCGTAGAGCATTGTCTCCGCGAGGGTGGTTTTCCCGGCGCCGGCATTACCCAGTAACGTCAGATTCCTAATCTCATTGGTTTGGTATACTTTCATGTGTTGTCAAAGTTTTTAGGATGGAAAAAATGTTTAAAGGTTTCGAATAGTAAAACGGCACCTGTTTTTTTTCGACAGGTGCCAAACGAGTCTATCAAAATTAAAAATTATTTAACAAGACACAACCCTTTGATGGTAGTCGATTGACAGTTTTTCTCCGATGTAGATATTGGTTTTTCGTCCTAAATAACTTGTCATTCAGAATTATCGCAATTTTTTTTCGCGGAAGTGGAAGGTAAGAAGTGGTGAAATTGAGGAGTGGAAATATGTTTTAGAATATATTTTATCGAATATTGCCTCTTGAACTATACATAAAAAAGCATTTTGTTTTGAATATAACTGATTCCGGTTATATTTGTTCTGAAACATTTCCAGGGATTAAACTATCTGTACATGCAGCGATTTCCCTTCTTTAAGCAATTGGATGCCATGGACTGTGGTCCGTCGTGCCTCCGGATGATTGCAAAACATTACGGGAAAAATTTTTCACTTCAAACCCTGAGGGACCGAAGTTACCTAACCAGAGAAGGCGTATCGATGCTGGGAATATCGGATGCGGCCGAATCGATTGGTATGCGATCTATCGGGGCGCGTGTCTCCTTTGAGCAGTTGACGGAACAGGTTCCGTTACCTTGTATTGTTCATTGGAAACAGGAGCATTTTGTCGTTGTATACAAAATCAAAAAAGGGAAAATTTACGTAGCCGATCCGGCATATGGCTTACTGAAGTATTCGGTAAGCGAATTCATGAAAGGATGGACCGGCTCAACAGATACAGAGAACGCCAAGGGATTGTGCCTGCTGCTGGAACCGACACCCGATTTTTATAATATAGAGGATGAGAAGACGGATAAATCTTCTTTCCGGTTCTTGTTTGCCTATCTGAAGCCTTACAAGAAATTTCTGATACAGTTGGCGCTGGGATTATTCCTGGGAAGTTTGTTCCAGTTGATTTTCCCGTTCCTGACTCAATCGATGGTCGACGTGGGTATCAATAACCGGAACATGGGGTTTGTTACCCTGGTGCTGGTTGCCCAGTTGGTGTTGTTTATTTCGCAGACGACCGTTGAATTTATCCGTAACTGGATTTTATTGCATCTCACTACACGCATCAATATATCGCTGATTTCAGACTTTCTTGTCAAGCTAATGCGACTCCCTATTGGTTTCTTCGACACCAAGATGATAGGTGATATGATGCAGCGCATCGGCGATCATGTCAGAATAGAGCAATTTCTGACGAACCAGTCGTTGAATGTGCTTTTTTCCATGTTCAATCTGGTTGTGTTTTCAATCGTTCTTGCTATTTACAGTTGGCAGATTTTGGCGATTTTCCTTTTGGGAAGTATTCTGTATGTTATTTGGATTCTGATATTTATGAGGCGTCGCCGGGAGCTGGATTTTCGTCGTTTTACTCAGTTATCCGATAATCAGAGTAAACTGATTGAGTTGATAACCGGAATGCAGGAAATCAAGCTAAACAACAGTGAGAAGCAGAAGCGCTGGGAATGGGAACGTATTCAAGCCCGGTTATTCCGGGTAAATGTGCAGCGGCTATCGCTTACGCAGACGCAGACCATTGGTTCAGGCTTTGTTAATCAGCTGAAGAATATTTTGATTTCGTTTCTGTCGGCGAAGTTGGTTATCGAGGGGCAGATGACATTGGGTGCCATGGTGGCTGTATCGTATATCATTGGTCAGATGAACGCCCCGATCGAAGGTTTGATGAATTTCTTCCAAACGGCACAAGATGCGAAGATATCACTTGAGCGCTTGGGTGAGATTCATGAAAAGGAAGACGAAGAAAAGGCCGAAGATCCGAAGATTACGATTTTCCCGGAAAACAAAGAGCTGAGTATAAATAGTGTTCATTTTCAGTACGAAGGCCCGCATTCGCCGATGGTTCTGAAAGATATTAACTTGCATATTCCTGCCGAAAAAACAACAGCCATTGTGGGTATGAGCGGAAGTGGAAAAACCACGCTTATCAAACTGATGCTGGGATTTTATCAACCGGTGAAAGGAGATATCCATTTGGGCGACATCCAGCTTCGAAACTTTTCAAGCCGCCTGTGGCGCGATAAGTGCGGTGTAGTGATGCAGGATGGATTTATTTTTTCGGATACCATTATAAATAATATAGCCGTTGGTCAGGAGACGATTGACAGAGAGCAAATGTTGCATGCTGTTCGGATGGCCAATATACAGGATTACATTGAATCGCTACCTTTAGGTTACAATACCAAGATAGGGCAGGAGGGTGTTGGCTTATCACAGGGACAGAAGCAGCGCATTTTGCTGGCTCGTGCTATTTATAAGAATCCCGATTTTATTTTCCTCGATGAGGCAACCAATGCACTGGATGCCAATAATGAGAAAATCATCATGGAGAACATGGAGGAATTTTATAAAGGTCGTACCGTAATTGTGGTGGCCCACCGGTTAAGTACAGTAAAAAATGCCGACCAGATTGTGGTGCTCGAAAAAGGAGCGATTGTAGAGCGGGGAACACATAAAGAGTTAATTGCTAAAAAAGGACAATACTTTCATCTGGTGAAGAATCAGTTGGAACTGGGTGCCTGATTTTTCAGGGTACTTTTATATATATAACCGTTGCCGATTTTATGGAAAAAAAGAGACACTTGGAAATCAGAAGCGAAGAAGTTCAGGATATTCTTGGACGTATGCCTGCGTGGATAACACGCAACGGCACGACGCTGGTTTTTGTAGTGATTGCCTTGCTTTTTATTGGCAGCTGGTTTTTTAAGTACCCCGATATTATTACGTCTCCTATTGTTGTTACCACCGAAAATCCGCCGGCCAATATTTTAGCCCGGGTCGATGGAAAGATTACGCAATTATATGTGAAAGACAAGGAGCATGTTGAGAAAGGGCAGCGGATTGCCTTATTGGAAAACTCGGCCAATTTCGATGATGTTCTTGATTTGGAAAAGCACTTGCGCTGGCTTGCACCTTTCTTTATCGATTTTGATTTAAAGAAGCAGACCGTTTTCAGAGATAATTACACGCTTGGAACCATTCAGACCAAGTATACCGCATTCCTGAAATTGTATAATGATTATGTCCATTTTTCAGAGCGTAATTACTATCCCGAGAAAGTCAAGGCGCTGCAGGATCAGGTAAAAGTTTACCGGATGTATTATGACCGGCAGTGGAGTCGTCGCAATGTAGTGGTGGAAGATTTGGGGCTGGCTGAAAAAAAGTTTAAGCGTGACTCTCTATTATATCGAAAAGGTGTTTTGTCGCTGGCTGAGTTTGAAACATCGAAACAGACGCTGCTGAATAAAAAGTACGATTTTGAAGGCGTTCGCACCACACTTGCCGAAACGCAAATGAAGATTCTGGATCTGCAGCAATCGGTTATTGATATGCAGAACAAATATGACCAGGAGGAAAAAGGGCTTCAGCTTTCGCTGGAAGAGGCTTACAATAACCTTCGGAGTGAGATTGATGTGTGGGAGTTGAATTTCCTGATGAAAGCACCAATTGAAGGAGAAGTGACGTTTACCAAGTTCTGGAGTGTAAACCAGAATGTAAAACAAGGCGAAAATGTATTTACAATTGTACCCGATAAGCCCAGTCGTATTATTGGTAAAGTAAAATTGCAAATCCGAGGGTCCGGCAAGGTTGAGGTTGGACAACGAGTCAATATCAAGTTCGATAATTATCCTTATATGGAATATGGAATGGTTGAAGGGCGTGTTGCCAAAATTTCACTGGTTCCGAATGATGATTACTATTCCTGCGAAGTTGATTTGCCCAACGGATTAGTAACCAATTATGGGACCAAGCTCAGTTTCAACCACGAAATTTCCGGGTCGGCCGAAATCATCACCGAAGATCGCCGATTGTTGCAGCGACTCTTCAATCCCATCCGTTCACTCTTCCGCGAACGCGTGGCCCGATAGAGTGATTCCACTTCGAAAAATCCAAAATTCCTCAAAATCGCATAGATAGCGCTATTTTTTTTAGCGAAAATGTGGTTTTGTCTTGAAAATGTGTAATTTTGCAAACCGATTTTAGGCAGGATCTGCGGCTGTGAAGTAATAAACAGTGCTGATTCTCCGAAAAATAATGTACCTTTGCGAACCATTTTGTGTGCGTAAATATATTAATGTTCAAATTTTAAACTTTTATGCCTACTATTCAACAGTTAGTACGTAAAGGGAGAAAGCAGATTAAAGAGAAGAGTAAGTCTCCCGCGCTGGACGCTTGTCCGCAACGTCGTGGCGTTTGTGTACGTGTTTACACGACTACGCCAAAAAAACCGAACTCAGCAATGCGTAAAGTTGCCAGGGTAAGGTTGACCAATGGTAAAGAAGTAAACGCTTACATTCCGGGTGAAGGACACAACCTGCAGGAGCACTCAATTGTGCTGGTACGCGGTGGTCGTGTAAAAGACCTTCCAGGTGTACGTTATCACTTGATTCGTGGTGCGCTCGATACAGCCGGTGTTGAAGGCCGTACGCAGCGTCGTTCGAAGTACGGTGCCAAACGTCCGAAGAAATAAGCGATTTATTGCAGTTAATGAAATTAGTACAATTTAGTTATTTGTGTGGTGGTTTGGTTGAGTAAGGGTCTGTGCATGCAGGCTAGCAAACTGAAGACTGAACAACAGCTAATTCGAATAACACTTAACAAGAGTAACTAAAAATGAGAAAGTCAAAACCAAAGAAGAGGATACTGTTACCAGATCCGAAATTCAATGACACGCTGGTAACCCGGTTTGTAAATGACTTGATGCGTGACGGTAAAAAAACCACCGCATTCAAAATTTTCTACGATGCGCTCGCAATCGTAGATGAGCGGATGAAAGAAAACGAGCTTTCGTCTCTCGATGTCTTCAAAAAGGCCCTTCAGAACATTACTCCAATGGTAGAGGTGAAAAGTAGGCGCGTTGGAGGGGCAACCTTCCAGGTCCCGATGGAAATTCGGGGTGAACGTAAAACGGCTATTTCGATCCGAAACCTGATTCTTTTCGCACGCAAACGCTCAGGTAAATCGATGGCGGAGAAATTGTCCGCCGAAATCGTTGCAGCATTTAACGAAGAAGGTGGAGCTTACAAGAAGAAAGAAGATACCCACCGTATGGCAGAAGCGAACCGTGCATTTGCACACTTCCGTTTCTAATCATTTGTTGCAAGGTTATAAGTAAAAGGATTCACGAATAGAGTAGTATTATTCACAATGGCAAGGGATTTAAAAAATACCAGAAATATAGGCATCATGGCGCACATTGATGCCGGCAAAACCACTGCCACCGAAAGGATTTTGTTCTATACTGGTCGTACCCACCGGATTGGTGAGGTTCACGACGGTGCAGCTACAATGGACTGGATGGAGCAGGAGCAGGAGCGTGGTATTACCATTACTTCGGCGGCTACATTTACCGAGTGGAAGTATAACGACATAATTCACCAGATTAACATCATTGATACTCCCGGACACGTTGACTTCACTGTAGAGGTTGAGCGTTCGCTGCGTGTACTTGATGGAGCTATAGCAACCTTCTGTGCCGTTGGTGGTGTGGAAGCCCAGTCGGAAACTGTATGGCGTCAAGCTGTAAAATACGGTGTTCCGCGTATGGGATTTGTTAACAAGATGGACCGTTCGGGAGCTGACTTCTTCAAAGTTGTTGGCGAAGTGAAGGAGAAACTGGGTGCAAATCCGGTTCCGCTTCAGATTCCGATTGGTGCAGAAGAAACATTCAAAGGAGTTGTCGACCTGATTTCGATGAAAGCCATTGTATGGCACGACGAAACCATGGGGGCAGCATATGATATCGAAGAAATTCCTGCAGACATGCTTGAGCAGGCAAACGAATACCGGGAGAAACTGGTAGAAGCAGTTGCCGAACAGGATGAAGAGCTGATGGAGAAATTCTTCGAAGATTCCGATAGCATCACTGTTGAAGAATTGAACAGCGTTATTCGTAAGGCAACCATTGCTGGCGATATCGTTCCGATGCTGTGTGGTTCTGCGTTCAAGAACAAAGGTATTCAGACATTACTGAACGCTGTTTGTGCTTTTCTGCCCAGCCCAATTGATGTTGGTGCAGTAAAAGGATTCAAGCCAGGTACCGAAGAAGTGATCATGCGTGAACCGGAAGCTTCTGAGCCGCTTACTGCGTTGGCATTTAAAATTGCTACCGATCCGTTTGTTGGCCGTCTCTGCTTTATCCGTATTTACTCAGGTACACTTGAGGCCGGTTCCTATGTAATGAATACACGTACTGGTAAGAAAGAGCGTATTTCGCGGTTGTACCAGATGCACTCCAACAAGCAGCAACCTCGTGATGCAGTAGAAGCAGGAGATATTTGTGCTGCCGTTGGTTTCAAAGATATCCGTACAGGTGATACTCTTTGTGCAGTTGATAAACCCATTTTGCTTGAATCCATTACTTTCCCGGAACCGGTTATCGGCGTTGCCGTTGAGCCGAAGACTCAGAAAGATTTGGATAAACTGTCGAATGGTTTGGCTAAACTGGCCGAAGAAGATCCGACCTTCCGGGTTAATACCGACGAAGACAGCGGACAGACAGTTATTCGTGGTATGGGTGAGTTACACCTCGAGATTATTATTGATCGTCTGAAACGTGAATTCAAGGTAGAGTGTAACCAGGGAGCACCTCAGGTTGCATACAAGGAAGCGATTACGCAATCTGTCGACCTTCGCGAGACATACAAGAAGCAGACGGGTGGTCGAGGTAAATTCGCTGATATCATCGTTAAGGTTGGTCCGGTTGACGAGGGTCAGTCAGGCTTACAATTCGTTAACGAAGTAAAAGGTGGAAACATTCCTAAAGAATATATTCCTTCGGTAGAAAAAGGTTTCAAAGACGCCATGGTAAATGGTCCGTTGGCCGGATTCCCGATTGAAAACCTGAAGGTTAATCTGCTCGATGGTTCGTTCCACCCGGTTGACTCCGACCAGTTGTCGTTTGAGGTCGCCGGTCGCCAGGCATTTAAAAATGCCGCTTCCAAAGCGAAACCGATACTGCTGGAGCCCATCATGAAAGTGGAAATTGTTACTCCGGATGAATATATGGGTGACATCGTTTCTGATTTGAACCGCCGGCGCGGACAGGTTGAGAGCATGGATTCCAAACTGGGTGCACGTGTTGTTAAAGCATTGGTTCCACTTTCCGAGCAATTCGGATACGTTACCGTACTACGTACCCTGTCTTCAGGACGTGCTACCTCTTCGATGGAGTTCGCGCACTATGCCGAAGTACCGAAGAACATTGCACTGAGTGTGCTTGAGAATGTTAAAGGAAGAACAGATTTGTTATAATATAATTGCTGTAATACGTTCTTATCATGAGTCAAAAAATTCGGATAAAGCTGAAATCTTACGATCATAATCTGGTCGACAAGTCAGCAGAAAAGATCGTGAAGACAGTGAAGACCACCGGAGCAGTGGTTAGCGGTCCTATACCGTTGCCTACTCATCGTCGCGTTTTTACTGTATTGCGGTCAACCTTCGTAAATAAGAAATCGAGGGAGCAGTTTGAATTGTCGTCCTACAAGAGGTTGATCGACATTTATAGTTCAACTGCTAAAACAATTGATGCCCTGATGAAGCTCGAGCTTCCCAGTGGTGTTGAGGTTGAAATTAAAGTTTGATAAAAGCTTAAAGCAAGTAGAAATGCCAGGATTAATTGGAAAGAAAATCGGAATGACTTCCGTATTCAGTGTTGAGGGGAAAAACATCCCATGCACTGTGATTGAGGCTGGTCCCTGTGTTGTTACCCAGGTTAAGACCATCGAAACCGATGGTTATGAAGCAATTCAGCTGGGTTTTCAGGACAAAAAGGAAAAGCACAGCACGAAAGCTGAACTAGGTCATGCTAAAAAGGCCGGTACCAGCCCAAAACGTAAAGTAATCGAATTCAAAGGATTCGATGAAGGACTCAAGCTTGGCGATACCGTAACTGTTGACATTATCCAGGAAGAAAGCTGGGTCGATATCTCGGGTATCTCAAAAGGTAAAGGTTTTCAAGGGGTAGTTAAGCGTCATGGTTTTGGCGGTGTTGGACAGTCCACACACGGCCAGCACAACCGCTTGCGCGCACCGGGTTCTATCGGAGCTGCTTCTTACCCTGCACGTGTATTCAAAGGTCTGCGTATGGCCGGACGTGACGGAGGTAAGACGGTAACAGTAGAGAACCTGAAAGTGCTAAAGGTTATCCCTGAGAAAAATCTCTTGATTGTTAAAGGTTCCGTACCCGGAGCCAAAGGTTCATACTTAATCGTTGCACAGTAATGGAAATTGCAATCTTAAATACAGCAGGAAAAGAAACCGGAAGAAGCATAGAGTTGGTTGATTCTATCTATGCTGTTGAACCTAGCGATCACGCCATTTACCTTGATGTAAAACAGTACCTGGCCAATCAGCGTCAGGGTACCCACAAATCGAAGGAACGTGGTGAGATTACCGGTTCGACCCGTAAACTGAAAAAGCAAAAAGGTACTGGTACCGCGCGTGCCGGTAGCATTAAGTCACCCATTTTCCGTGGCGGAGGTCGTGTTTTCGGACCGCAGCCTCGCAACTATGGTTTCAAGCTGAACAAAAAGCTGAAAACCTTGGCCCGGAAATCGGCTCTGAGTTATAAAGCCAAGAGCAATGATATTCTCGTTATGGAGGACTTCAACTTCGAAGGACCCAAAACCAAAGAATTTGTTGCCATTCAGAACAATCTGCAAGTGGCTGATAAAAAGTCGTTGATTGTTTTATCTGAAGCAAATAAAAACATATATTTGTCATCCAGAAATTTACAGAATGCCGAAGTTGTAACTGCTTCTGAATTAAGCACCTATAAAATTATGCGTGCAAAGAAAGTGGTTTTCGTGGAGAGTTCTGTGAAGGCAATGGAGGAAATGTTTAAGATTTAACGCTAAAAATGATGGTTGATATTCTGATTCGCCCCATTGTAACCGAAAAAATGACGGACCAGGCGGAAACGTTTAACCGCTTCGGTTTTGTTGTTGATCGCAGGGCAAATAAACAGCAGATTAAAAAGGCTGTAGAAGATCTCTATGGCGTTAAGGTTGCCTCCGTAAACACCATGGTCTATCCGGGTAAAGCCAAATCACGCTTTACTAAAAGTGGTGTTCTGACTGGTAAGACCAACTCGTATAAAAAGGCAATCGTTACTTTGGTAGAAGGTGACACTATTGATTTTTACAGCAATATCTAAATTAAGAGATGGCAGTTAGAAAATTAAAACCTGTAACACCGGGTCAAAGGCACAAAATTATTGGTGCCTTTGATACCGTTACGACAGACACACCTGAGAAATCATTGTTAAGGCCCATTAAAAAAACCGGTGGGCGTAATAACACCGGTAAGATGACAATGAGGTATATAGGTGGCGGGCATAAGCGGAAGTACCGTGTTATCGACTTTAAGCGCGATAAGGATGGTATTCCCGCTAAAGTGCAATCTGTACAGTACGATCCAAATCGTACCGCACGTATTGCGCTGTTGGTTTATGCTGATGGAGAAAAACGTTACATCCTCGCCCCGAACGGTCTTCGTGAAGGCCAAACCGTTATTTCGGGGGATAGCGTAGCTCCAGAAGTTGGAAATGCCCTTCCGTTAGCCAAAATACCTTTGGGTACCATCGTTCACAACATTGAGTTGCAACCCGGACAAGGCGGCGTCATGGCTCGTTCGGCTGGTTCGTATGCGCAACTTACTTCCCGTGAAGGAAGGTACGTAATTGTCAAATTACCTTCAGGCGAATCCCGTATGGTTCTTACTGCTTGCCGTGCAACGGTAGGTACAGTTGGAAACACCGATCATGCGCTTGAAAGATCAGGTAAAGCCGGTCGAAGCCGCTGGCTTGGTCGTCGTCCGCGAGTACGCGGTGTAGCTATGAACCCAGTCGATCACCCAATGGGTGGTGGAGAAGGACGCTCTTCGGGTGGACACCCGCGGTCGCGTAAAGGCGTTCTGGCTAAGGGTTATAAAACCCGCGCTAAGAAGAAGGCTTCGAATAAGTACATTGTTGAACGTAGGAAAAAGTAATCATCGATTATGAGCCGTTCGCTTAAAAAAGGCCCTTTTATCGACTTTAAATTGGAAAAAAAGGTTCTCGCCATGAATGAAGGCGGGAAGAAGTCGGTAATCAAAACGTGGGCCAGACATTCCATGATTTCACCTGATTTTGTAGGCCATACCATCGCTGTTCACAACGGAAACAAGTTTATCCCTGTTTATGTAACTGAGAACATGGTTGGTCACAAATTGGGAGAATTTGCACCTACACGTACCTTCCGGGGTCATGGTGGAAACAAAAAGAGATAAGCCACACCCACGGTAATGTTAAAAAGTAGTAAAAAGTACTAACGATGGGTTCAAGAAAAAGAAAGAGCGCTGAATTGCTCAAAGAAGCAAAAAAACAACAATATCAGGCCGTTCTGCGCAATTGTCCCACTTCGCCGCGTAAAATGCGTCTTGTCGCTGATATGATCCGCGGCATGGAGGTGAATCATGCTCTGGACGTCCTGAAGTTCTCGTCAAAGGATGCCGCTCGCCCGGTTGAAAAACTATTGCTTTCAGCTATCGCGAACTGGCAGGCCAAAAACGAAGGCGTAAGGATTGAAGAAAGTAATCTTTACGTGTCGGAAGTGTTCGTTGATTCGGCACGTATTCTGAAACGTTTGCGCCCGGCACCTCAGGGTCGTGCGCACCGTATCCGGAAACGTTCGAACCATGTAACTCTCCGTCTGGACAGTAAGAATGTTGTTGAAGAAATTTCTAAATAATAATACATGGGACAAAAAGTAAATCCGATATCTAATAGGCTTGGAATCATCAAAGGATGGGATTCCAACTGGTTCGGAGGTGATAACTATGGTGACAAACTGGTCGAAGACCACAAACTGCGGGAATATCTTTCTGCACGTTTGGCTAAAGCAAGCATTTCGAAGATTATCATCGAGCGCACGCTGAAGCTCATCACTATCACAATCCATACCTCAAGGCCCGGTATTATTATTGGTAAAGGTGGTCAGGAAGTCGACAAATTGAAAGAGGAGTTGAAGAAGATCACCAAGAAGGAAGTTCAGATCAACATCTTCGAGATTAAACGTCCTGAACTCGACGCTCGCATCGTCGCTAATAATATCGCACGCCAGGTAGAAGGCAAAATTGCCTACCGCCGCGCCGTTAAAATGTCGATTGCTTCCGCTATGCGAATGGGAGCAGAAGGTATTAAAGTGCAGGTTTCCGGTCGTTTGAACGGTGCTGAAATGGCTCGTTCAGAAATGTATAAAGATGGCCGTACACCCTTGCACACCCTTCGTGCCGACATTGACTACGCCCTTGGAGAAGCTTTAACCAAAACCGGTTTAATCGGTGTAAAGGTTTGGATCTGCAAAGGAGAAGTTTATGGCAAACGCGACTTGTCGCCAAACGTTGGTCAATCAAAAGGACCAAGTGGACGCGGTGGCAAGCAAGGTGGCGGAGCCAGGAAGCAGCGTAGGAAATAATTAAGTCTGTTAACCATCGAGAAAGTTAAAAAAGATGTTACAGCCAAAAAAAGTAAAGTTCAGAAGAGTACAAAAGGGACGGATGAAGGGGAATGCCCAACGCGGTAATCAGCTTTCATTTGGAACCTTTGGTATTAAATCCCTGGAATCAGCATGGATTACCGGCCGTCAGATAGAGGCAGCCAGGGTAGCGGTAACCCGCCACATGCAGCGTCAGGGACAGATTTGGATCCGAATTTTTCCAGATAAACCGATTACCAAGAAGCCTGCAGAGGTTCGTATGGGTAAAGGTAAAGGAGCTCCTGAAGCATTTGTCGCACCCGTTACTCCAGGAAGAATCCTGATTGAAGTTGACGGTGTTCCGTTCGATCTCGCGAAGGAAGCATTGCGCCTGGCAGCACAAAAATTGCCAGTGACGACCAAATTTGTTATTCGACGCGATTTTGTAGAATCTTCAATTACTGAGTAATGAAAACTTCTGAGATCAGAGAGTTAACCACAGCGGAAATCGTTGAGAAGATCGATAACGCGAATGAAGAGTTGGTTCGGATGAAAATGAATCATGCCGTGAGCCCGCTTGATAATCCGTTAAGAATTCGCCATACCCGCAGAGATATTGCTCGTTTGCAAACAGAACTGCGGAAACGTCAACTTGAAGAAAAATAAATTAGACAATGGAAACAAGAAATCTTCGGAAAGAGCGTATCGGCGTTGTCGTTAGCAATAAGATGGATAAAACCATTGTCGTTGCAGAAAAGCGTAAGGTTAAACATCCTATGTATGGGAAGTTTGTGAATAAAACCAGCAAATTTTATGCACACGACGAAGCTAATACCTGCAACATTGGCGATACCGTAAAAATTATGGAAACCCGTCCACTGTCGAAAAACAAGGGATGGAGACTAGTTGAAATTTTAGAAAGAGCTAAGTAACCATGATACAGCAAGAAACACGTTGTACAGTTGCCGATAACAGCGGAGCAAAGGAAGCTTTGGTCATTCGCGTTTTAGGCGGTACCCGCAAGCGTTATGCCTCTTTGGGTGACAAAGTGGTGGTAACGGTTAAGAACGCTCTTCCTGGCAGCGACTTGAAAAAAGGGACTGTTTCGAAGGCTGTTGTTGTTCGTACGCGGAAAGAAGTGCGCCGTCAGGATGGCTCATACATTCGCTTCGATGACAATGCAGTTGTGTTGCTCAGTGCAACCGGCGAAATGCGTGGAACCCGTATTTTCGGTCCCGTTGCCCGCGAACTGCGTGACAGCCACATGAAAATTGTCTCTTTGGCACCTGAAGTACTTTAAAAAGATTCAGAACAATGCAGAAAAAGTTACATATCAAAAAAGGGGATAGCGTAGTGGTAATATCCGGCAACTCCAAAGGGCAGCAAGGAAAAGTGCTCGAGGTAATCCGGGAGAAAGACCGCGCCATCGTCGAGGGAGTCAATCTGGTGTCGAAACACACCAAACCCAATGCAGAAAATCCACAGGGCGGAATTTTGAAACAGGAAGCCCCGGTGCATATTTCCAACCTGATGTTGGTTGATCCTGCAAACGGTAAGCGGACTCGCATTGGCCGTCGCCTGAACGACAAAGGAAAATTAGTACGTTATTCGAAAAAATCAGGAGAGGAGATTAAGTAATGGATTACGTACCTACACTAAAGAACAAGTACCGAGAAGAAATCGTACCTGCTTTGCAGAAGGAATTTGGTTATAGTTCCATCATGCAGGTTCCGAAACTCGAGAAAATTATCATCAACCAGGGAGTTGGTGCCGCTATTGCCGATAAGAAACTCATTGAGGTTGCAGTCGAAGAATTGTCTGCAATTACCGGTCAAAAAGCTGTTACTACCAATTCAAAGAAGGATATTTCGAATTTCAAACTGCGTAAGAAAATGCCGATTGGAGTTCGTGTAACCCTGCGCCGCGAGCGGATGTATGAATTTCTTGATCGTTTGATTTGTGTTGCCCTGCCGCGTATCCGCGACTTCAAAGGGATTAACGACAAATTCGACGGACGTGGAAATTATACCCTTGGTGTAACGGAGCAGATTATCTTCCCTGAGATTGTTCTCGATAAGGTAACCAAGATTAACGGGTATAATATTACATTCGTTACTTCGGCTGATACCGATGAAGAAGGATATGCATTGCTTCGCGCATTTGGTATCCCGTTTAAAAACGCTAAAAAGAATTAAAGGATATGGCTAAGGAATCAATGAAAGCACGTGAAGTAAAACGTGCGAAACTCGTTGAAAGATATGCCGAAAAAAGGGCACGCCTCAAAGAAGAAGGTGACTACATTGGAATGAGCAAACTGCCGCGTAACTCATCGCGCGTACGTATGCACAATCGTTGTAATCTCACCGGTCGTCCGAAAGGGTATATGCGTCAGTTCGGCATCTCCAGGATTCAGTTCCGTGAAATGGCTTCGGCCGGCCTGATTCCCGGAGTTAAAAAAGCAAGTTGGTAATCATTTAAATTATTGCAAAGATGACTGATCCGATTGCAGATTATCTGACTCGACTGAGAAATGCCCTTAAGGCAAAACATAAAGTAGTAGAGATTCCTGCATCAAATCTTAAAATCGAAATGACCAAAATCCTGAAGGAGAAAGGGTACATTTTGAATTACAAAATTGATGAAGAGAAAAACTACCAGGGAAGCATTAAAATCGCTCTCAAGTACCACCCGGTCGACGGTACGCCTGCTATTAAAACGCTGAAGCGTATCTCTAAACCCGGACTTCGCCGTTACTGTAACACCGATTCAATTCCGCGTGTACTCAACGGTTTGGGTGTAGCTATTCTTTCAACATCGAAAGGAGTTATCACCGACAAAGAAGCTAAGGACCTGAAAGTAGGTGGAGAGATTTTGTGCTACGTTTATTAATTAAGGAGGAATTACAATGTCAAGGATAGGAAAACTGCCCATTGAAGTCCCTGCCGGAGTGACTGTAAACGTAAGCGACGAAAACATCGTTACCGTAAAAGGTCCTCAGGGGGAACTCTTCCAAAAGGTCGATCCCGAAATCGAAATTTCTCTGGAAGAAAGTACGATTGTGGTGAAACGACCCACTGAGCAGAAGCGTCACAAAGCAATGCACGGTTTGTACCGCTCATTGATCAACAACATGGTTGAAGGCGTTTCAAAGGGTTATGAAATTAAATTGGAATTGGTTGGTGTTGGTTACCGCGCCGAGAACAAAGGACAGATCCTCGATCTGGTTCTGGGATATTCTCACCATACCTACATTCAGCTTCCTAACGAAGTGAAAGTGGAAGCCGTGACTGACAAGCGAAGCAATCCAATCGTAACACTTAAAAGTGCTGACAAACAGCTCATCGGCCAGGTTGCTGCTAAAATTCGTTCCTTCCGTATGCCTGAACCTTATAAAGGAAAAGGTATCAAGTTTGTTGGAGAGCAGCTACGTCGTAAAGCTGGTAAATCGGCAAATGTTAAATAATTTTGACTTTTGAGTTATGGCTCTTACAAAGCAAGAAAGAAGAGATAGAATTCGTAAAAGAATCAGGACTAAAATTTCTGGTTCTGCCGAGGCTCCTCGCATGAGTATTTATCGAAGCAACAAGCAGGTTTATGTGCAGTTGATCGATGATGTAGCGGGTACTACCTTGGTCGCAGTATCTTCACTGAATAAAGAAATCGCCTCTGAAAAGGGTACGAAAACTGAAATTGCAGCTAAAGTTGGGAAACTCGCTGCTGAAAAGGCAGTAGCTGCCGGTATCAGTACCGTAAGATTTGACAGAGGGGGATATTTGTATCACGGACGTGTTAAAGCAGTCGCCGAAGCTGCTCGCGAAGGAGGTCTTAAATTCTAAGTATTATGGCTAAGAACATTAAAAAAGTAAAAACCAGCGATCTCGACCTTAAAGACCGGTTAGTAGCAATTAACCGCGTTACCAAAGTCACCAAAGGTGGTAGAACATTCAGCTTTTCAGCTATCGTCGTTGTTGGCAACGAAGACGGAATTGTAGGCTGGGGTCTTGGTAAAGCCAGTGAAGTAACCACCGCCATCGCGAAAGGTGTTGATGCAGCTAAGAAAAATCTCGTTAAGGTTCCGGTTATTAACGGAACTATTCCACACGAGCAGATAGCCAAGTATGGCGGTGCAAGGGTATTCCTGAAACCGGCATCTTCGGGTACCGGAGTAAAAGCAGGGGGTGCAATGCGCGCTGTATTGGAGAGTGTTGGAATTCATGACATCCTGGCTAAGTCCAAGGGGTCATCCAACCCGCACAACCTGGTGAAAGCAACGTTCAACGGATTGCTCGAAATGCGCGATGCCTATACCGTTGCTGAACACCGTGGCGTAACCCTCGACAAAGTGTTTAACGGATAAGAAAGACACCTAGAGAAATGGCAAAAATTCGAATTACACAGGTGAAAAGCGGAATTGGTGCTTCTAAGGTTCAAAAAAGAACCCTCGTAGCCCTGGGACTAAGGAAACTGAACCAGACCATCGAGCATGAGGCTACTCCGCAAATTCAGGGAATGGTTAACAAACTGAAGCACCTTGTTAAGGTTGAAGAAGTTTAACGACAAAAATCATTTTTTCAGATATGGAATTGCATAACTTACAGCCTGCAAAAGGTTCCACCAAAAGCGAAAAAAGGATTGGTAGAGGTCAGGGGTCAGGCCATGGTGGCACATCGACCCGTGGACACAAAGGTGCCAAATCCCGTTCCGGTTATTCAAGAAAAATCGGATTCCAGGGTGGACAGATGCCTTTGCAGCGCCTTGTGCCTAAGTTCGGTTTTAAAAATGTAAACCGGGTTGAATACAAAGCTATCAACCTGAGCGTTTTGCAGAAATTAGCCGACGATAAAGGACTGGAAGCAATCGACGTTGATACGCTCATCGCCGCTGGATTTATTTCCAAAAATGACAAGGTGAAAATCCTTGGAAACGGTGAATTGAGTAAAAAACTCAACGTAAAGGCCCATGCTTTCTCAAAGAGCGCTAAAGAGGCAATCGAAAAATTAGAAGGAACTACTGAAATACTCTGAACCTAATGAAAAAGTTATTCGAGACCCTTAAGAACATCTACAAGATTGAGGATTTAAGATCCCGGTTGACAGTTACGTTACTGTTTCTGGTTGTTTACCGACTTGGTTCATTCGTCTCCCTACCGGGAATTGACCCGGCACAGTTGGGTGCACTAAAGGCGCAAACTTCCTCAGGACTTCTCGGACTGTTGAACATGTTTTCGGGAGGAGCGTTCTCGCACGCATCAATATTCGCGTTGGGAATTATGCCCTACATCAGTGCTTCAATCGTGATTCAGCTTATGGGTATCGCAGTTCCTTATTTTCAGAAGTTACAGAAAGAAGGAGAGTCCGGACGTAATAAAATCAATCAGATTACCCGCTATTTAACAGTGGGTATTCTGTTGTTTCAAGCGCCGGCTTACTTAACTAACTTGCACTATCAGCTTCCCGAAACGGCATTTGCAATTAAGGGAGCCGCTTTTACCATTGCTTCTACAATAATTCTGACATCTGGTTCCATGTTTGTTATGTGGCTGGGAGAACGAATTACTGATAAGGGAATTGGTAACGGTATTTCGCTCATTATCATGATTGGTATTATTGCCCGTCTGCCTTTTGCTCTCTTCGCCGAGTTTATTAACCGGTTGGAAGAGCAGGGAGGAGGACTGGTAGCGTTTCTGGTCGAATTTGTATTTCTATTCCTGGTATTCATGGTGACTATCCTGCTTGTTCAGGGTACCCGGAAAGTACCGGTACAGTATGCAAAGAGAATTGTAGGTAACCGTCAGTACGGCGGTGTTCGTCAGTACATTCCCCTGAAGGTGAATGCTGCAGGTGTAATGCCTATCATTTTCGCGCAGGCTATCATGTTTGTACCGATGAGTATTGCCGGTTTTTCCGGTTCGGACGCGATGAGTGGCTTTGTGTCAGCATTCTCTGACTATACCGGATTCTGGTATAACTTTACCCAGTTCATGCTGGTAATCATATTCACCTATTTCTATACCGCTATTACCATTAATCCGGTCCAAATGGCTGAGGACATGAAAAAGAATGGCGGGGTTATACCGGGGGGAAAACCGGGTAAACGAACGGCTGAATACCTGGATACCATCATGTCAAGAATTACACTGCCGGGTTCCATCTTTTTGGGACTGGTAACGATTTTGCCGGCGTTTGCAATGATGGCGGGAGTTAATTCCCAGTTTGCGCATTTCTACGGTGGAACGTCGTTGCTGATTCTTGTGGGAGTTATTCTGGACACCCTGCAGCAGATTGAAAGTCACCTGCTCATGCGTCACTACGATGGTCTGATGAAAGGCGGTCGTATTAAGGGACGTACCGGTGGCGGTCCTTCTGTGATTTAAGGCGGTTGGGGATGATTTACTTCAAAACAAATGAAGAAATCGACCTCATTCGTGAAAGCTGCTTACTTGTAAGTCGCACATTAGCTGAAATAGCACTATATATTCAACCCGGTATTTCAACGCTTGAGTTGGACCGGATAGCTGAAACGTTCATTCGAAATAATAACGGAAAGCCAGGTTTTCTGGGCTATCAGGGATATCCCAATACCCTTTGTACTTCTGTCAACAACACGGTAGTGCATGGTATACCGTCCGCATATAAAATTAAGGACGGGGATATTGTTTCCATAGATTGTGGCGTACTCTTAAACGGCTGGTACGGTGATTCATGTTATACCTTTATGGTCGGAAATGTTCCGGAACGTGAAGAAACCTTATGCCGGGCAACATATCGTTCGTTAGAGGATGCCATAACCGCGGCAATTGAAGGAAACCGGCTCGGTGATATAGGACATGCTGTCCAGCGCCATGCCGAACGACATCACTTCTCAATAGTAAGAGATTTAGTTGGGCATGGCATTGGGCGGAATCTCCACGAAGAACCGGCAGTAGCCAATTATGGCAAACCCGGACGTGGAGTGAAGCTCAGACGTGGGATGGTAATAGCTGTTGAACCGATGCTGAATTCAGGGAAACCCGGAGTAGTAACCGAAGACGATGGCTGGACCGTTAAAACAGTAGATGGAGAATCATCAGCACACTTTGAACATACCCTTGTGGTACGGGAAGGGAAAGCTGAAAAACTTTCAACTTTTAACTTTATAGAAGAAGCAATTAAAAAAAACAACTTTTTATGGCAAAACAGCCTTCTATAGAACAAGATGGAACCATTATCGAAGCGTTGTCAAACGCTATGTTTAGGGTAGAATTACAAAATGGTCATGTGATCACTGCTCACATATCGGGCAAGATGCGTATGCACTATATCAAGATTTTACCTGGTGACAAAGTAAAAGTTGAGATGTCTCCATACGACCTTACTAAAGGAAGGATCACTTTCAGATATAAAAATTAAAGCGCAGAAAAATGAAAGTAAGAGTATCTATCAAAAAACGTAGTGCTGATTGCAAAATCGTTCGGCGGAAAGGTCGTCTCTACGTTATTAACAAAAAAAACCCGAAGTTCAAGCAACGTCAGGGATAATGTATTAATTTTGTAAGGATTTTTTAATTCGTTAATAATATGGCTCGTATAGTTGGTGTAGATATACCGAACAATAAAAGAGGTGAAATTGCCCTGACCTATATCTTTGGTATCGGTCGCAGCCGTGCACAGCAAATTCTCGAGCAGGCTGGAGTTGATAAAGATGTCAAGGTAAAGGACTGGGACGATAGCCAGTTCGCTGCTATTCGCAAAGTGATCAATGAAAAATATAAAGTAGAAGGTGAACTGCGCTCCGAATATCAGCTGAACATTAAACGACTGATGGATATCGGTTGCTATCGTGGCATTCGCCACCGTATTGGCCTTCCGGTACGTGGTCAGAGCACCAAAAACAACGCCAGAACCCGTAAAGGAAAAAGAAAAACGGTTGCTAACAAGAAGAAGGCTACTAAATAATTTTAAGTAGATATGGCAAAGAAGTCTGGAAGTTCGAAAAAAAGAGTAGTAAATGTAGAGGCTGTAGGACAGGCTCACGTACACTCTTCTTTCAATAACATCATCATTTCGATGACCAACAATAACGGAGAAGTTATTAGCTGGTCTTCGGCTGGAAAAAAAGGATTCCGCGGATCAAAGAAAAATACACCTTATGCAGCACAGACTGCATCGGAAGAGTGCGCAAAAACTGCTTATGATCTTGGATTACGGAAGGTAAAAGTATACGTTAAGGGACCAGGTAACGGACGTGAATCGGCTATTCGTGCCATTTCAAACGTTGGTATCCAGGTTACCGAGATTGTTGACGTTACTCCGCTGCCACACAATGGTTGTCGGCCTCCGAAACGTCGTCGTGTCTAATTTTTGATGATTTAAAAGAAGAAAATAATGGCAAGATATAGAGGACCACAAACTAAGATCGCAAGAAAATTTGGTGAACCCATTTTCGGGCCCGATAAAGCTTTTGAGCACAAGAACTATCCTCCGGGAATGCACGGTAACAACCGTCGCCGCAGGAAAGTGTCCGAATACGGAACCCAGCTTAAAGAAAAACAAAAAGTTAAGTATACTTACGGTGTCCTTGAGAAACAGTTCCGTAACCTTTTCAAAAAGGCTGCGTCGCATAAAGGAGTTACCGGTACCGTATTGCTTCAGCTTCTCGAGAGTCGTCTCGATAACGTCGTATTCCGTTTAGGAATCGCTCCCACCCGTGCTGCTGCGCGTCAGTTGGTAGGCCACAAACACATTGTGGTAAACAACAAGGTGGTGAATATCCCTTCGTACAGTGTACGTCCGGGTGATGTAATCGGTGTCCGCGAGAAATCGAAATCGCTTGAAGTAGTTACCGATTCATTGTCTTCGCAACGTCATAACAAATATCCCTGGATTGAATGGGATGGGGAAGCTAAGACTGGTAAGTTCCTGAATGTTCCGGAACGGGAAGAAATTCCAGAAAATATCAAGGAACAGCTTATCGTAGAGTTGTATTCGAAATAAAAATTAATTTAAGGTTTATGGCAATTTTAGCTTTCCAGAAGCCTGATAAAGTGATAATGGTTGAATCCGACGACAAATTCGGCAAGTTCGAATTTCGTCCGTTGGAGCCCGGTTATGGAATCACCATCGGCAATGCATTGCGGAGGATTCTGTTATCATCTTTGGAAGGATACGCTATTACCACAATCAAAATCGAAGGGGTAGAACACGAATTTTCTACCATTCCCGGAGTCATCGAAGATGTAACGGAGATGATTCTGAACCTGAAACAAATCCGGTTCAAAAGGGAAGTGGAAGACTTCGAAACGGAAAAGGTAACGGTTACCCTTTTCGGCCAGGAGCAGTTCAAGGCTGGTGATATTAATAATTTCATCACTGGTTTTCGCGTACTGAATCCCGAATTGGTTATTTGCAATATGGAGCCCGAAGTAAAACTCCAGATTGAACTGACCATTGAAAAGGGACGCGGATATGTTCCGAGTGTCGAGAACAAGCCCGTTGAAGAAGAATTCGGTGTCATTCCTATCGATTCCATCTTTACACCTATCAAGAATGTGAAATACGCGGTTGAAAACTACCGTGTGGAGCAGAAAACCGACTATGAAAAGTTGGTGCTTGATATCAAGACTGATGGTTCAATTCATCCCAAAGATGCTCTGAAGGAAGCTGCTAAAATTCTGATTTACCACTTCATGCTCTTCTCCGATGAGAAAATTACACTTGACTCTGACGAGAAATTTGCGAATGAAGAATTCGATGAAGAAGTACTTCACATGCGTCAGCTCCTGAAGACCAAACTCGTCGACATGGACCTGTCGGTACGCGCGCTCAATTGTTTGAAAGCCGCCGACGTGGATACCCTTGGCGACCTGGTTCAGTACAACCGGAATGATCTGCTCAAATTCCGCAACTTTGGTAAAAAGTCGCTTACCGAGCTTGATGATTTGCTTGTTGGTATGAGTCTGAACTTCGGGATGGACATCGGTAAGTATAAATTAGACAAGGAATAATAAACAATGAGACATAATAAAGGATTCAATCATTTAGGCAGGACTAGCTCTCACCGGAAAGCGATGTTGTCTAACATGGCCAACTCCCTGATCCTGCACAAACGAATCAGTACTACTGTTGCTAAGGCTAAGTCGTTGCGTTCGTTCATTGAGCCGATTATTACCAAGGCTAAAGATGATACCACGCACAACCGTCGTATGGCATTCCGTTCATTGCGCAGCAAGACAGCTGTTAATGAGTTGTTCCGCGAAGTTATCGTAAAAGTAGGCGAACGTCCGGGAGGATATACCCGCATTCTGAAAACCGGTAACCGTTTGGGTGATAACGCTGAGATGTGTATCATCGAGCTGGTGGACTACAACGAAAACATGCTGGCAGCAAAAGAAGAAGCTCCTAAGAAAACCCGTTCAAGACGTGGTGCTTCGAAAAAGAAAAGCAGTGAAAAACCTGCTGCTAAGGAAGAGACCAAAGCTCCTGAAGCTGATACCAAAGAAGAAGCTGTTAAAGCTGATGAAGTATCGGAAGAAAAGGCAGCTGAAGAGCCGAAAGCCGAAGATAAATCAGATGATCAGCCAGAAGAAGAAAAGGCTGAATAATCGATACAACATTCTACACTCAAAAAGGGGAGGCCTGCAGGCTTCCCCTTTTTTTATTTTACAGGGTCGATTTATAGAGGAATGGGCGCTTAAATCATCAACCTTTTAACGTTTTTTTTTGTTATGATATTGAATTGACAAGTTTTGAAATATGAGAATATTTAAATAAATTAATTAGATTTGAGAACAACTCAACACCTATTACTATGGACTATATCAAGGAAAAACTCCTAAAGAAAGGGGATCAGGAGAGGCAAATTGTAAAAAAACTGGCAAAAGAGTACGGTGACCTGCAGCTGGACACCGTTTCGATGAGCCAGGTGCTGACGGGCATGAAAGGCGTTACAAGTTTGCTCACTGTTACTTCGAAGTTAGATCCGGAAAACGGTATTCGTTTTCGGGGGTACTCGATTCCCGAATTACAGGAGAAACTTCCCAAACTAAATCCGGAAGGAGAACCATTGCCCGAGGGCTTATTTTATTTAATGTTATTGGATGAGCTGCCCTCCATCGAAGACGTTCAATATTTGACCAATGAATGGACCAAACGCAATAAGGTCCCAGGACACGTGTTCGACGTGATTAACGCGTTGCCTCCTACCAGTAAACCAATGACGCAATTCAGTGCCGGTATTATGGCCATGGCCACCGAGTCGCTGTTCCAGAAAGCCTACCGTGAAGGCGTACCGAAAGATGAATATTGGGTGACAACTTATGAAGATGTCATGAATTTGATTGCACAGTTGCCCACAATAGCTGCTTATATTTACCGTCGGAATTTCCACGGTGGAGATATTATCCCTCCGGATCCGAAACTTGACTGGGCAGCCAATTTTGCGCACATGATGGGATACGACAGCGAAGAAGTGTATCGTTTGTTCCGTATGTACCTTTTCCTTCATGCTGACCACGAAGGAGGAAACGTATCTGCACATACTACCCACCTTGTTTCTTCGGCTTTGAGTAATCCTTTCTATGCGTATGCCGCTGGTATGACCGGTTTGGCCGGTCCGCTCCATGGCTATGCCAACCAGGAAGTGATTCGCTGGATTAAAGGCATGCTCGATGAAATTGGCCCATGTGGTTGCGCCGATGAGGAGAAGGAAAAAATCGCCAATTATGTGAAGAATTACATTGCGGAAGGGAAAGTCATTCCCGGATTCGGTCATGCTGTTCTTCGTGTTACTGATCCGCGTTATACTGCTCAGAAGAAATTCGCAGAAAAATACATTAAAGATGACCACCTGATTGATGTGGTGAACTGCATGTATGAAGTGGTTCCTCCGGTATTGCAATCGCTGGGTAAGGTGAAAAATCCCTGGCCCAATGTGGATGCTTATTCCGGATCGCTCTTGACGCATTATGGTATCGACGAGTATTTCTTCTATACCGTGATGTTTGGTGTTAGCCGGGCTTTGGGCGTATTGGCTCAACTGGTTTGGGACCGAATTTATGCGTTGCCCATTGAACGTCCTAAATCACAAACCTTGCAGTGGTTCAAAGATCAGGCGGGCATTTGATTATACGATTGTTCTTATGAAAAGATGGGGGATTGGTAAAATCCCCTATTTTTATATCAAAATTTTTGAGAATGGCATTTCAGGGAATTCGTGAATATATCGAGCTTTTAGAGCAAAAAGGAGAGTTGATCAGAATTAAGCAGTACGTTAATCCGGTATTGGAAATACCCGAAATTGTCGACAGGGTATCCAAATCCCCCGAAGGGGGAAAGGCGCTGTTATTTGAAAATACCGGGACTGATTTTCCGGTTCTGATTAACGCTTTCGGTTCAAATAACCGGATGGCATTGGCGCTGGGTGCTGATAACCTGAATGCCATTGGCGACGAAATTGAGTCGTTGTTTAAGAAACTGGTGAGCCCCAAAGCCGGTTTGATGGAAAAACTCAGGATGCTTCCCATGCTTGGCCAAATTTCTTCGTGGATGCCGAAATCCGTATCCGGAAAAGGAAAATGTCAGGAAGTAATAATGAAAGAGCCGGATATGGGCAAGTTACCAGTGCTGACCTGCTGGCCTGCTGACGGCGGTCCGTTTGTTACGTTGCCTTGTGTGGTGACCCGTGATCCGGAGACAGGCGTTCGAAATGTCGGGATGTATCGCATGCAGGTTTTTGGTCCGAATTTAACCGGAATGCACTGGCATAAACACAAAACCGGGGCACGCCATTTCAACGAGTACAAGAAGCGGGGCGAGCGCATGCCCATTTCAGTTGTTTTGGGCGGCGATCCGGCATATACGTATGCAGCCACTGCTCCGCTGCCCGATAACATCGACGAGTACCTTTTAGCGGGCTTTTTACGAAAGAAAAGAGTGGAGCTGGTGAAATGCATCACTAACGATTTGGAAGTTCCTTCAAATGCCGATTTCGTTATCGAAGGGTATGTCGATCCGGAAGAAGATTTTGTATGGGAGGGACCGTTCGGCGATCACACCGGATTCTATTCGCTGGCCGACTGGTATCCCAAGTTTCATGTTACCTGCATCACGCACCGGAAGGACGCCGTGTATCCGGCCACCATTGTCGGTATTCCGCCGCAGGAAGACGCTTACATCGGTCGCGCTACGGAACGTATTTTTCTCAGCCCGATGAAGCTGACCATGATTCCGGAAATGGAAGACATGGAATTGCCACCGGCGGGAGTTGCTCATAATCTCACCATTTCGAAAATTGACAAGACATTTGCAGGACAGGCAGCGAAGGTAATGAATGCCATGTGGGGTGCTGGTCAGATGATGTTCAACAAAGTGATGATTGTGGCTGACGGGCAAACCGACATTCACAATTATCCCGAAATTGCCCGGATGGTGTCTCAGGTCGTCGATCCGGCGCACGACATTTATTTTACGCAAGGACCAATGGATGTGCTCGACCATTCGGCTGCAAAATTTGCGTACGGTTCCAAAATGGGTATCGATGCCACTCACAAGTACGAAGAGGAACTGTATCGCGAATCTGCGAATTACACCGTCCCGGCGAGTTCCGTTATCTCGGCAGACGACATTAAAAAAGAAATTCCGGAAGTACACGACATCAATGCCGATTTGCTCGATTTGGGCATTTCGTTCGTGGTGGTGTCAGTTAACAAAAATCAACCGGGCATGGTGAAAACGCTTGGGAAAAAGCTTGCCGAAAGTGAGGCTTTTAAAGGCGTTAAATTCATTGCCATTGTGGATGAAGAACTTGACATCCGTGATATGAATGCGGTAGGGTGGTACGTTTCGGGTAATATCGATCCCAAACGCGATTCCCAAATCTTTGACGGGGAAAGCGAAGGGGAAGTTTCTCACCTGGTACTGGATGGAACCCGCAAATCCGGCTCGCTAGATAACTTCAAACGCGACTGGCCCAATCCGGTGGTCTCGTCCATGGAAACCATCCGGAAAGTAGATGAAATGTGGCCCAAACTTGGATTGGGTGAGTTCATCGAATCGCCGTCGTTACGATATATTCCCATTCAGAAAGGAACGGGAGCTATTGCCGGGGAAGAATGAGAGGCTAAGATTAGCCAGGGAAATCATTCAATCACACCCGAACCAATTTGCTCATCGTCGGTGTACCAGGCCACAAACTGGCCGGCTGTAATGCCACGCTGTTCTTCTTCGAAAAGTACGTAGAGGCCTTCTTCGCGCATGTACATCCGTCCTTTTTCCAGAGGCTGGCGATACCGTATCCGGAAGAGAAATTCCGTTTCATCTCCAACCGGAATTTCCAGGTCGGGTCTGATCCAGTGAATATCTTCTTTGGGAACAAACAATCCGGGACGGTATAACCCGGGGTGCGTTTTCCCTTCACCTACGTAAACGATGTTCCGGTTGATATCGGTCGCCAGTACAAAAAGAGGTTCTCCGTACCCGCCAATATTTAGTCCTTTTCGTTGACCGATGGTATAAAAGTGAGCGCCGTTGTGTTCGCCAATCACTTTACCGTTCCAGGGTTTGTAAGGGAAAGCGTGGCATAACTTTTTGAAATTGTCCGGCGTTTTCTCCACACTCTTTTTCCGGGCCATAAAGTCGGCCGGAATTTCAATCACGTTGCCCTGTTTTGGTTCCAGCTTTTGCTGAAGAAAAACCGGTAAATCCACTTTGCCCACAAAACAGATTCCCTGAGAATCTTTTCGTTCGGCTGTTATCAGTCCCTGCTCACGGGCAATTTCGCGCACTTCGGGTTTCATCAAATGGCCTATCGGGAACATGGACTTAGCCAGTTGTTCCTGGTTGAGCTGACACAAGAAGTAGCTCTGATCTTTGTTGGGATCGGAACCAGCCAGCAAACGATAATACGTTTTTCCATCTTTCTCCACTTCAGCTTTCCGGCAATAATGTCCGGTGGCCACGTAGTCGGCACCCAGTTCCATGGCTTTTTCCATGAACATATCGAACTTAATCTCGCGGTTACAGAGCACGTCCGGGTTGGGCGTATGGCCTTTCCCGTATTCCTCGAACATATAATCGACCACCCGTTTCCGGTAGAAATCCGACAAATCGACTACGTGGAAAGGGATATCCAGCTTTTTAGCAATCATCTCTGCAAAGGTGATATCATCCTCCCATGTACAACTCGCCGTAAGGGTTCCGGTGCGTTCTTTCCAGTTAATCATGAACACACCAATCACTTCATAACCTTGCTGCTTGAGCAGGTATGCGGCAACGCTCGAATCGACGCCGCCCGATAATCCGACTACAACTTTTTCCTTCATGTGTAATAAAAATCAGCGCAAAGGTATTCTTTTTAAAAGAATTGAACAACGAATGAAAGGGGAGGTGCTGTGCGCTTAACCTAGATATAATCGATGATGTGATGATGGCAGTTGGTGCAGTTTCCTTTCTTATCGAGTCCGGAAATCTCGGTGTAGTACCCCGAACGGTCAATGACCCGTTGATGGCATTTACTGCAGTAAGTGGAACTTCGCCTTTCATCTGCTACATTTCCCAGATAGACATAGTTCAAATGCCGCACAGCTATTTCAAATAAATCGAGTAGCGTATTCACCGGTGTGGCTGCAATGTTCTGTTTGAACGCCGGGAAATAACGGGATAGATGCAGTGGCGTATCTTTTCCGGTTTCACCGGCTATCCAGCGAACCATCTCTTCAAATTCATCAAAGTCGTCGTTCATCCCGGGAATGACCAGGTTGGTCAGCTCCAGGTGGCTTTCTGATTGTGCAATGATGCGGATACTGTTTTTGACCGGCTCCAGTTTGGCATGCGTCATTTTGTGATAAAAGTTCTCCGAAAAGGCTTTCAGATCGACATTGAATGCGTCGATATAGGGGAGAAGTCTTAACAACGGTGCTTTGTTGATGTAGCCATTGGTTACCAACACGGATTTCAAACGGGTATTCAGTGCCCGTTTGGCCATTTCATACATATATTCATAAGCAATACCAGGTTCACTGTAGGTAAACGCAACGCCCAAATTATCCTCGTCATTCAATGCAATTTGCACCAATTCTTCGGTAGAGAATAATTTAAAGTTGTCAAACTCGTCGGGCGATACCTGCGAGATGCGGTAGTTCTGGCAGAACGAACACTTCAGGTTACAACCAATGGTTCCAATGGAAAGAATCTTACTTCCGGGATAGAAGTGATAAAGAGGTTTCTTCTCGATTGGGTCGGAACCGTAGGCAGCTACCTTTTCAAATATTTCGGTATACAAGTCCCCGCCCACGTTTTTCCGTACCTGGCAGGCCCCGCGTTTCCCTTCATTTATGATGCAGTAGTGTGGGCATAACTTACAACGGACGATGTTTTGGCCCGCCCTTTCGTAATACAAAGCATTCTTCATGGGGGATGGGTGTTGTGTTTGTCACTTATCATCAACAATTCAGATTGTCCGGTAGTTCAATCAGTCTTCCTGCAAAGAAACAGGCAGACTACCGAAATTTGGGCGAAGCTGCCGGAAGAAAGTCATATCTTACTATCAAAGATTATGGTATTTTTACCGCACCGTAACCATGAATGATATTGATAACATACTGACCCGTTCAGATTTTTCCCGTGAGGAAATTGTCCGCCTGCTTTCGCTGGAAGGAGAGGAAAAGGTAAAACTTTTCCGGAAAGCTGCCGAGGTGAAAGCTGAACACTCCGGGCACGAAGTGTATTTCCGCGGCCTGGTGGAGTTCTCAAACGTATGCGACAAGAACTGCTACTATTGTGGTATTCGCAAGGACAACAGCGAGGTAAAACGCTACAACTTGTCGGATGAGGAGATTTTGGCAGCGGCCCGTTTTGCGTGGGAAAACCAATATGGTTCGTTGGTGTTGCAATCGGGAGAGCTGGCTTCGTCGGCTTTCGCCGACCGGGTAGAAAAGCTGTTGCGCGAAATCAAGCGGTTGAGCAATGGCGAGCTGGGCATTACCATATCGCTGGGCGAACAGTCGCCCGAGGTATACCGCCGCTGGTTTGAAGCGGGCGCACACCGCTATTTGTTGCGCATCGAATCTTCGACTCCTGAGCTATACAGGAAAATACATCCTAACGATTCGCTGCACGATTTCGATTCGCGTATCGCCTGCCTGCGTTCGTTACAGAAAGCTGGTTACCAAACAGGTACCGGTGTGATGATTGGCCTGCCTTTTCAAACCCTCGAAAATTTGGCTGATGACCTGCTCTTTTTCAAAAGCTTTGATATTGATATGGTCGGTATGGGACCCTATCTCGAGCATGCCGAAACTCCGCTGTATGCTTACCGCGAAACCTTACTGCCGCTACAACAACGCTTCGATCTTTCGCTGAAAATGATTGCTGTATTGCGGTTGCTCATGCCCGACATCAACATTGCTGCGGCAACAGCCCTGCAGGCCATCGATCCGCTGGGGCGTGAAAAAGCGGTGAAAGTAGGTGCCAACGTGATTATGCCCAACATTACACCGGGAATGTACCGAAACGATTACGCACTTTACCAGAACAAACCCTGTGTTGATGAGGAACCGGAACAATGCAAAGGTTGCCTGGATGCCCGGATTGCACTGGCTGAAGGTGAGATTGGCTATGGCAAATGGGGCGATTCACTTCATTTTCAAAAGCGGATGAAGACTTCCTCCCGGTAGTATTTATTTTTTCCTTATAACAATTCACCCGTCCGTGCCACTGTGTAGCGTAGCAAATTGTGGAAAGGCTACCGATGTGTGGAATTCAGTTCCACAAAGTGTGGAATCCGTCCCACAACCCTTGCAGAACTTGCCGGCCCTGCATTTTTCCGAATAATAATTCCCCTATTCATTCTCTGTTGATTTCTAGTCGTTTGTGTCGGATTATCCAATTGGAGAAATATCGCTGAAAGTTTTGGCACAATATTCCCTTATTAGTTAGCAGGTGATTTGATATTAATTATTGGACGAAAACGAAAGTGAATAGAGAAATGAGAAAACTAATTATTATTCTGCTCGTGTTGCCTTTTTTTACGGCATGTAATCAAAAGGAATTAAAAAAGTTGAAGGACGAAAATGCACAACTGACCCAAATAGCGCAGAAGCGTGATTCCACCATCAACGATTTTGTTGAATCGTTTCAGGCCATTGCTGCCAACCTCGATTCAATTAAGGTAAAAGAGAAATTGATTTCGGTACAGGCTGCAGGTGAGCAGACTGCTGATTCGAAAACACAGGTCTTGAGCGATTTGAGTTTGGTAAAAAATCTGCTGGACAAGAACAAAGCTGACCTGGCCGATTTGAACAAAAAACTGAAGAACAGTTGGTACCACAACTCAAAACTCAAGAAATTGACCGAAAGTCTGCAGAAACAGATTCAGGAAAAAGAGGAGTCGATTGCAAATCTGACTGCTCAGGTTACTGAACTGAATGGGAAAGTGGATAACCTGAATGGACAGGTTGCCGAGTTGAACGATACAGTTCAATCGCTTTCTGCAGAAAATCAGTTGAAAGGAAAATTACTGAACGAAAAGACAGATAGACTTCATACCGCTTACTACGTAATCGGTACGACAAAGGAGCTGAGGGATCAGCATGTCATTTCAGCCACAGGAGGCTTACTGGGAATCGGAAGGACAAACAAGTTAAACGACCAGATCGATCCGTCGAAATTTACGGCCATCGATATCACCAAGACGACAACGATTCCGGTGAGTGGGAGAAAAATCAACATGGTAACAGCACACCCGGCTGACTCGTACAAAATCGAGCAAAAGGACAACGAAGTTGAAGCCATCACGATTACAAATCCTGAAGAATTCTGGAAAGCTTCCAAGTATTTGGTAGTGGCTGAAAGATAATTATTAGGTTTTAAGATTGGTTCTCAAAAGAGCATCCCGCCCGGGATGCTCTTTTAGTTTGTATACACTTTCCGTAACTTTTACAAACGGCCACGATGCCCTCTGAAGTTCCCAGGCCGAAAATTCAATATATGGACTATCAGAACTAGAGTCGGTACGGGTATCGTTGTTTTATCCACCAACCAATGTTCGGAACGATGGAATAAATAGCCAAAAGCGATGATGGAAAGAGAAAATAGAGAAACCTATTGGAGCCGGTTTACCGAAGACTATGAAGAAAGGCAAAGTCATGTGGTTGGTAACGAAGTTCTTCTTTTGGGGCACGAAGAATTATTGAAAGAGGCCGATCTCGGGAATGTGCTGGAACTAGGATGTGGAACCGGATTATATACCGAAACGCTGCAAAAAGTAGCGGACAATGTGGTAGCAACCGATCTGTCGGATGAGATGATTGATTTTGCCCAAGGGAAAAGGGGACATCTGGACAATGTTGAATTCCGAAAAGCGGATGCACTCAGCCTTGAATTTGGAGACGAAGTTTTTGACACCGTTTTCATGGCGAACCTGATCCATATTGTTGGGAATGCGGAAGGTGTCATTCAAGAAAGCAATCGGGTACTGAAAAATGGCGGATTGTTGATTATTAACTCTTTTGCCATCGATGACATGAGTTTTTTTTACAAGATGGCCATGGGAATCCGTTACTTAAAAACATTTGGTAAACCTTCTGCAGACGCTACTAAGGAAAAAACGACCCGAAAAAGTGTTGAGCAATTGCTCATCAATAATGGCTTTGAAATCTTGAAAAGCCGGATGTTGGGTAAAAAATCCAAAGCATTTTATCTCTGCGGTCGAAAGAAATTTAATTGACCACTGACCTGCGATTGGACCAGAAGCCAAATAGACCGGAAAACGAAATAATTAAGAAGGGCGACAGAGTAAGATGTTCTTATCTCGATAATTATACTGTGGCTCGTCCACCTATGCAGGTTAAGAAATTAAATGATTAAGCTGCAATTCCCTAGTAAACTGGCACATGCAAGCACTGAGAGTTCGGAACCGCCCGACCACATACAAACGACCAGCAACCTATGGCATTTTATAGACCATCGAATTAATATTCATTCCTGCCCCAACAGAAGCAAAGACTAATACGTTCCCGTTTGTCACCTTCTGATCGGGCAATTTGTTATCAAATAGCAAGCTAAGCAAAGTAGGAATCGTTGCCACCGAACTATTTCCAAGTTCAGCTATGGTCATTGGCATAATATGTTGGGGGATATCTACTTTTTTATAGAGCTTAAACAACCGTTTGAGTATAGCATCGTCCATTTTGGCATTCGCCTGGTGTATCAATACTTTATCTACGTCCTCCAAACCGATGTTCGCTTTTCCCAGGCTTTCTTTCACAACCATCGGAACCGTATTTAACGCATATTCATACAATTTACGCCCATGCATTTTTAAAAATAATTCATCTCCTTGATAATCCGGGTTGTTTGATTTGCCCATCCAAAGCAGAAAAGCATGATTTAACGTATCGGATCGGGAGGTATGGGAAAGAATTCCAACAGGCACATCACTCTCAATCGCTTCCAGAATGGTAGCACCGGCACCGTCGGAATAAATCATACTATCCCTATCGTGTGGATCGGAGATTCGTGAAAGAGTTTCCGCCCCTATTATTAACGCCCTTTTTGCGTCACCCGATCTGAGGAAATAATCAGCCTGTATCATCCCCATGAGCCACCCGGGACAACCAAAAGGCACATCAAATGCTATGGTTTTAGGATTCTCAATACCTAATTTGCTTTTAACTCTGGCTGCCAGGCTGGGAACCAAATCCGACTTTCGGTTATTACTTTGTACATCCCCGAAATTATGTGCGACAATAATGTAATCAAGGCTTTCCTTATCAATCTCAGAATTTATGATCGCATCCTTTGCTGCAAAATAAGCGATGTCAGAAGCTTTCAGGTCGTCAGTAACATACCGTCGTTCTCTGATCTCCGTTATTTTCTCAAATTTTTTGATTATTTCTTCATTCGGGGTATTTATTTTGTTTCCATCAGAATCATAAAATTCATTGTTCAGGAAATCTTCATTTAAAACTCTTTTCTCGGGTATGTAACATCCTGAGCCTTTAATAATAGAATATAGTTTTTTCATTCGCTGCCAATTATAATGCCATGTTAACAAAACTAACTTATGAAAGTAAAACTACAATTTATCTTACGAAATATCTTCATATTCACTCCTTATTAGAGGAACAAATGTAATTTATCCGGAGCTTATGGACAGCTCCGGGCAACAAAGTTTGTCATGCCAGCTTTGTTTTTGTCTTTCAGAAAATAACCTGATTTCCGCAATCGTGTTATCAAGTTGATTTTGGTTAATTTCGAAGATGAAACTCTTTGTTAAAACTGATGAGAAGATGAAAATAGCGATATACGGAGCCGGTTCGCTGGGAACGGTGATAGGCGCTTTTTTGACAGAAGCCGGAATGAATGTAGATTTAATTAATCGAAATAGATCTCATGTAGAAGGTCTGAAAATAAAGGGCGCCCAAATCACCGGTACCATCGAAATGCAGGTTCCGGTAAAAGCCTTGTTGCCCGAGGAGATGTCGGAGAAATACGATATCATTTTCCTGTTGACCAAACAGCAGGAGAATGAAAAGGTGGTGGAACAAATTGCCCGTTATCTTAATGAAGATGGAGTGATATGCACCGCTCAGAATGGTTTCCCAGAATTGTCGGTTGCGGAAGTGATTGGCGAAGAAAGAACCTTTGGCTGTACGATTGCCTGGGGGGCTACCATGATAGGTAATGGGGTGAGCGATTTGACCTCCAGTCCGGATAGTTTAACGTTTAGTATTGGCTCGTTAAATGGCAAGAACGATGAGAAACTACAGGAAATAAAAAAGATACTGGAGGTCGTTGGTCCGGTTGATATTGAGCGGAATTTCATTGGAGCACGATGGTCGAAGCTAACCATTAACAGTGCTTTTAGTGGTATGTCAGCTGTACTGGGATGCACGTTGGGTGAGGCTGCCAAAAACAAAGAGTCAAGGAAATGTATTCAAAGAATACTGAAGGAATGTTTTGACGTAGCTGATGCAGCAGGCATTCAGCTGGAACCTGTTCAGGGGAAGGATTTGCGAAAATTAGTCGGTTATACCAACCGGTTGAAAAAATGGTTTTCCTATCTGATTATTCCTATTGCGATAAGAAAGCATGCCCGCTTGAAGGCCAGTATGCTGCAGGATCTGGAGAAAGGAAAACGGACGGAAGTAGATGCCATTAACGGAGTGGTATCCCAATATGGAAAAAAGTACCATGTCGCCACACCGTACAACGATAAGGTGGTTGAACTGATACATGGTATTGAAGAAGGAAATTACACACCTTACTTTGATAATGTTCGCTTCTTCAAATAGAAGGGGAAAGTTGTTTACCTTTAATTGTCTTTGATTCCTGTGGACGGACTTAGCAATCACGGCGTATCGACAATTCTGGTTGTTTACCATTCTTAAAATCTAATGATATGAGGCATTTAATCATTCTAACCATTCTGCTTATCTGTTCCGGAAAACTGTTTGCACAAACCTATTCCGGCTCTGTTGACTATGGAAAGTCATCGATTAAATACCAGATAAAATTGATTGCAACAACGAATCAGACATCAGCATTCTTTTCGAGTATGGAGATGAATGCCGATGAAATTCCTTGTCAACATACAGTTTACAGGGACGATTCGTTGCGTTTTTACGTGGTAAGCGATTACTATACATATGAATACCAATACCTCAGGCAAAATGGAGGTTTCAAAGGAAACCTGAAGATTTATTCAAATGAGACCGAGCAACTGTTAAACACTTTTGAAACGAACCTGAATAGAAATGATGCCGGTGAACAGGATAAGATTGAAAATAAAGATTTTGCATTTATGTCAAATGGACTCAAACTATATGGCACATTGTGGAGGCCCAAAAAACCAAATGGGAAAGGTTTGTTTTTTGTGACCTCTTCTCAGGGAAATGACCGAAGCGGAACGAATGCAGAAGCTTACTATTTTACCAATTTGGGTTATACCGTTTTTAATTACGATAAACGGGGAACCGGGAAGTCGGAAGGGAATTGGCAATTAGCAACAATGGAAGAGCTCTGTTCGGACGACATCAATGCCGTCGAGTTTTTCTCAAAAATTTCAGCTCTTCCGTTATCCGAAATTGGGATTAAAGGAAGCAGTCAAGGTGGTATCAAAATTCCATATGTCTTATCAAAGTTACCCGGGTTGGGGTTTGGCATTTCGATAAGCTGTCCGGGTGGAACACTCTTAGAAAGTGATTTAAACCATTGGAAGAATTTAAATAGTAGTCGAATAGGCAACGAAAATATGAGTGAGGCCTTGAAAACCCAAAAAGCGGCGTATAATTACCTCGCAGGAAATATTTCATACAAAGCTTTAGAACAAATTAAAAGCAAGTATAGTAACCGGGATTGGCTCAAATATGTCTGGATTCCGAAACGGGATGTTCAAAAAGATGATAAGCTAAACTTTAGCGGACTTCCCTATTTCAAGAAAATAACACAACCTGTTTTGGTCATTCAAGGATTATCTGATAAAGTAATTCCAGCCAATAGTTACAAAATTATTGAAAAGGCAATCAGAGAATCTAAATCAACCAACAATAAAGTTCTTACATTAGAAAACACGACACATACCATGACCTATGTGAGTAAAGATTTTCCCTATTTTCAGGTAATCAATCACCAGTATTTACGTGCGATAACCGATTGGTTAAATAAAATTGAATAGTGGGTTATGGAAAATGGCGTTTGGCGGTTTGACCAACGTCGATTTATGATTCATCAGTTTAATCGCATCGATTTTGTTTGTATTTCCATGAGAAAATCACTCCAAAATCCAACAAAAACTCCCTTCAACCGTTAGGAAAATAGTCTTGAAAAGCATTTGATAAACGAATAAACCGACTTATGAAGGGATTAAATACGCGGATGATTCATGGCGATGAGAATGACTCGTACCAGGGAGATGTGAGAAGTTTGAAAACACCGGTCTTTCAAACCGCAGCCTACGACTTTGAGGATTCAGCATCGGTGGAACGGGCTTTCCGGGGTGAAAGCGATTCCTTCGTTTATTCGCGAATTTCGAACCCCACGGTACGGGAGCTGGAAGTTCGGCTGAAGTCGCTGGCCAATGCACAAAGCAGCCTGAGTGTGAGCTCGGGTATGGCAGCCATCTCTTCAACCATACTTTCTATCTGCGATACCGGCGACAACATTGTGGCGAGTAAGTACCTGTTTGGAAATACCTATTCCCTTTTCTCGAAAACGCTTAAGTCATTTGGCATCCAGGTTACGTTTGTTGATCCGGAAAATCCGGATGAAATAGAACAAAACATCGACGCTCAAACACGTGCCATCTTTTTGGAGGTCATTACCAATCCGCAACTGATTGTTTTTGATTTTGAGCGGATTTCCCAAATCGCAAAAGAGAAGAAGGTGTTGCTCATTGTCGATAACAGCCTGTTGACACCTTACCTCTTTCAAAGTCATCAATACGGCATCGATATTGAAGTCTTGTCGACCACCAAGTTCATTTCCGGAGGCGCTACTTCAATAGGCGGGGCGGTTTTTACCTACATGTCGGATAAGTGGCAATATATCCCGAAGCTACAGGCGAATTTCCAGCTGTATGGGAACGCAGCTTTCGAGAAGAAACTGCGGAAAGAGCTGTTCAGCAACCTGGGATGTTGTTTGTCGCCGCAGAATGCATGGTTGCAAATGCTGGGCCTGGAAACTCTGACGTTGCGCATTGACCGGATTTGCGAAAATGCCGGCAATCTGGCTTCATGGCTTTCAGAGCAGGACAAAGTTCAACGCGTGGAATATTCCGCTTTAGATACGTCACCGTACCATCAGCTGTCTGAAAAGTATTTCAACTCAAGGGCCGGTTGTTTGATTAGCGTTGAGTTGGCAAGTAAAAAGCAGTGTTTCGATTTCATGGATGCGCTAAAAGTGATCAGGCGGGGCACCAATTTCTGCGATAACAAATCAATGATTATCCATCCTTCTTCAACCATTTACAGTGATCTTTCTGAGGAAATGAAAGAATCGTTTAAGATACCCGATACGATGCTCCGCCTGGGCGTTGGACTGGAAGATATCGAAGACTTGAAAACGGATATTCAGCAGGCGTTGGATAAATTAGGATGAATTTACAAACTTTCTTCCACCAATCTTGATGGGGAGAGCGCAACGATTGAACCGACAATTTCATCTTGATGGTAAAGGTATTCCTTTAAGGATCACGAATGTAAAACCACGGCCATGAAAACGATTGTCTTCATTTCTTTTATTTTAGGCTTTTTCACTACATCTGCATTTTCCCAGAATAAGTTATCATTGAAGCTCGACACAACCGGAATCGATGTATCCGCTTATACCGATTTGGGAAGGTATAGCCAGATGAGTAAACAACAGCAAATGACTGCTCCGACACTGGCAGAGGTGAAAAAGCTATTGAAAGAAAATACGCAAGCCAAGGGATTAAGAAACACGCCAACTCCGGAGAATATACTTCAGAATAATACGTCCTATGACAATATGCCTTGTCTTAAACCCATGCTAGCCGATGCAATGCCTGTATTGAAGCCGGATTCGACGGTGCATTACACGCTTCGGATAAAAAAAGTAAAGTAGCTTCGTGTAGAATTATGTGTGTCTTTTCAGTACTGAAAAATACTTTTCTAAAAAGAAGAAGGCCTCCCCGGGCTTTCATTCCGGTTTAACCGGAAAGATTGAAATGAGGCAGTAAATGTTTCCGCTTATATACTACCTTTGCCTCCATAAATCATAGCGATGCAGGAAAACAGACCTCAGTTTAAACGGCCCTCAAAGAAACACGAACCCAAGGGATTGACCATTCTTTATGAGGATCGGGATATGCTGGTTGTCAATAAGATTAACGGTTTGCTCACGATGAGTACCGCCAGGGAAAAGGAGAACACCGCTTATTTTCTGCTGACCGACTATGTGAAAAAAGGAAATCCACGCTCTAAGAGCCGGATATTTATCGTACATCGGCTGGATAGGGAAACCTCAGGAGTATTGGTTTTTGCGAAGAGTGAACCTGCCAAACGGTATTTGCAGGATAACTGGGCAACGTTTCATAAAACGTACTCCGCCGTTGTTCATGGTCAGCTAGCCGAAAAAGAAGGCATCCTTACCTCTTATTTGGTCGAGAACCAGTTGCATCGGATGTATTCTATCAATAATCCCGAAAAGGGAAAGTTTTCCAAAACCGGGTACCGGGTCGTCAGGGAATCGGACCAGCTTAGCCTGCTGGAAATCGATCTTTTTACCGGAACGAAGAACCAGATCAGGGTACAATTTGCGGAAGAGGGACATCCGGTGGCCGGCGATAAAATGTACGGAGTAAAAGATAAAGGCATCAAACGACTGGCGCTCCATTCATCCTCCTTAAAGTTAACCCATCCGTTTACGAAGGAAACCATGGTTTTTGAGACGGATATTCCGGCCTACTTCAAAGTGTTATTGAAGCATTAAGACTTTCACGAGGAAGAAGATTTCCTCGCCAATTAACTGGGTCACTATCACCTCATTTATTTTTAGTCCATTCAGAACTTTCACTTGAACGCCATTCGAGCCCGGAGCGAAGTGATAAGTTCCTTATTCTCTTTCTATGGCAAGGGAAGTTGTATCTCATTTGTTGTAAATTAATGGATAAGAATTTTAAATTAAACACAACTGGTAGGTACTGGTTGGATAATTACGCCAAACTTCTTATTTTACACACGCTAAACTGATACACAAATCTAGTCTTATGATGAAGAGAATATCACTGATTACTTTTTTGTTGACGCTTCTGTCGCTAACCTCTTTCGGTCAAAAATATCCGAAAGATTGGGAGAATCCGCGCATGATTGAGCGGAATAAACTGGAAGCGCATGCCACGCTTTACCCGTTTCAAGATACCCAAACAGCCCTAACGATGGACAGGGAAAAGAGTCCTCGGTACCAGTCGCTGAACGGAATCTGGAAGTTTGATTTTGTTACCAAAGCAGAAGATGCCACCACCGATTTTGCAAAAAAGGGGTTTGATGCTTCCGGCTGGGACAACATCCCGGTGCCATCGAGTTGGGAAATGAAAGGATACGGTACCCCGATTTATACCAACGTCACCTATCCGTTCCCGGCCAAACCGCCGTATATTCTTCGGGACAATCCGGTCGGTTCATACATCCGTGACTTTACTATTCCGGAAAACTGGAAGAACCGGGATGTGATTTTGCACTTCGGGGGTGTTTCGTCGGCCATGTATGTGTGGGTGAACGGACAAAAAGTGGGGTATAGTCAGGGAAGCCGGTTACCGGCCGAATTCGACATCACCGATTATCTCGTACCCGGAAAAAACCGGGTGGCAGTGCAGGTGTACCGCTGGAGCGATGGTAGTTACCTTGAGGATCAGGACCACTGGCGGATGAGCGGCATTCACAGGGAAGTCTACCTCGTGGCTCAACCGAAAGTGAACATATACGACCTGGCGGTTCGGACCGATCTGGATGCCGCTTATAAAGATGCTGAATTGCAAATCCGGCCGCGCTTAAAAGTACCGGATGATACCGATCCCAAGGGATGGACATTCAATGCGCAACTGTATGATGAGCAGGGGAACAAAGTAAATAATGGGGAGATGAGTATCTCCGTGAATCATATTTTACACGAAAGTGTTCCACAGCACGACAATGTACCTTTTGCTCTGTTGAAAGCGCATATTACCAATCCGGTGAAATGGTCGGCTGAGAATCCGTATCTCTACACATTGGTCGTAACTTTGAAGGATGCCGATGGCAACGTCGTGGATGCGACCAGCACGCATGTGGGTTTCCGGAAAGTTGAATGGAACCACGGTGTATTTAAAGTCAACGGCCGTCCGGTGAAGCTGTATGGCGTGAACCGGCACGATCACAGCGAGGTGAACGGGAAAGCGATTACCCGGAAGGAGATGCTGGAAGATGTCCTTCTGATGAAACGCTTCAACCTGAATGCTGTTCGTACATCGCATTATCCGAACGATCCGTATTTCTACGATATGTGCGACAAATACGGTATTTACGTGCTCGATGAAACCGATTTAGAAACACATGGCCTGACTGGTTATTTCACGAATAATACGGCCTGGACCTACGCATTTGTGGATCGTGCCGTCAGGATGGTGGAACGGGACAAAAATCACCCGGCTATTATCGGTTGGTCGCTTGGCAACGAATCGGGGGTAGGCCCGAACCATGCTGCCATGGCCGGCTGGATTCGTAGTTACGATCCAACGCGGTTCATTCACTACGAAGGGGCACAGGGCGATCCGACCAGTCCGGATTATATACCAGTTACCAGCAAAGATTACTGGAAAAAGCCCTATGATGCCAATCCGACTGATCGGCAGTGGGTCGATGTGATCAGCCGGATGTATCCATCGCCGAGCTCGCTTGAAGGGTTGGCTAGGAGTCCGTGGATTCACCGCCCGATTGTAATGTGTGAATATGCACACTCGATGGGTAACTCCACCGGCGATTTGAAAAAATACTGGGAAGTCATTCGCTCACATCCTAACCTAATGGGCGGCTTCATTTGGGATTGGATTGATCAGGGCATCCTGGAAAAAGATAAGAACGGAAAATCGTATTGGGCCTATGGAGGCGATTTTGGCGATAAGCCTAACGATGGAAACTTCTGTATTAACGGTATTGTCGCCCCCGATCGCACGGCCAAACCGGCTTTGTGGGAATGCAAGCATGTATTCCAGCCCATCAGTGTCAGTCCGGTTGATTTGAAGAATCTTGATTTCACGGTAGTGAACCGGCAGGATTTTACCGGTTTGGAACCATACACGCTCAAGTGGTCGTTACGGGAAAACGGTGTGGAAGTGCAGCATGGTATAATTGCGACGCCAGCATGTGCTCCGGGTGAAAATGCCCGCTTCCATGTTCCGGTCGATCAGGCAAAGCTAAAAAAGGACGCTGAGTACGTGTTGAACCTCAGTTGGGACTTGACGAAGAAGAATCTGTGGGCGAATGCCGGCTTTGAAATTGCCTGGAATGAATTCATCCTTCCGGGACATGAGGTGAAACCGGCTGCAGTCGTTTCCGGTAAGGCAACAGCCACTGAAAATGGTAACCATATTACCTTGTCGGGAAAGAACTTCACGGTAGTAGTTGATAAGGCGAAGGGAGCCATTTCATCCTATAAAATAAATGGCAAAGAACAGTTCGTTAGTTCACTGAAACCTAGTTTCTGGCGTGTGCCAACAGATAACGATCAGGCCGGTGGCAACCACATCTTCCGCGATATGCGGGTTTGGAAAGACGCGGTTGCTAATATGACTCTTCAGTCGGCAACCATTGACGAGAATCAATCTGGCGTGGTTTGTACGTATACACTGCCGGTGGATGCATCCACACTGAAGGTGCACTATCTGGTGGAAGGTGACGGCACGCTTCATGTGTCGGCCGATGTAATGAAAGGTGAGAACGCGCCCGATTTGCCGCGCTTTGGCTTTACGATGGAAGTTCCGGGAACGCTGACTGAAACGGCGTATTACGGAAAAGGTCCGTGGGAAAATTACTGGGACCGGAAATCAGGTGCCAAGCTGGCCTTGTATCAAACTCCCACGAGCGAATTGCAGTACAAATATGCGCGTCCGCAGGAAAATGGGAACCGGAGCGATGTTCGCTGGTTTGCCCTTACCGGGAAAAACGGTGGACTGATGGTTCGTGCTGAGCCAAAAGTTGATTTCAGTGTGTGGCCTTACACGGCTGCCGATCTGGAGCAGGCAAAACACATCGATGAGGTGCCGGTTCGCGATTTTTACACGGTGCATATCGACTACAGACAATTGGGAGTTGGCGGCGACGATACCTGGAGTGCCCAGGCTATTGCCCATCCGCCGTACCGGTTATCGGCCAAAAGCTATCAATACGGCTTTACGATTCGTCCGGTAAAATCCATTGCACAGGCAGAGAAGCTCTATTAGTAAATCACGATTCATAAAAACAGGAAACTCCCGAACCAGTCACGGTCGGGAGTTTTTTATTGAATTTTTTCGAAACGATCTCAGTCGTTTATTATGCCTGCGTCGTCAGCAGTGAAGGAATGAACTTTGGCGCCTGCCTTAATTTAGTAGCTTGCTCGAAAGAATAAGCCAGTTTAATTAATTCCGGCTCCGACCAGGCTGTTCCGATGAATGACAAGCCAATGGGCAGTTCGTGTACCAATCCGGCAGGCACGGTAATGCTCGGATATCCCGAAACGGCAGCCAAATCAGAACTACCACCACCGAAATGATCGCCGTTCACCCGGTCGATGGTCCACGACGGTCCGTTGGTCGGAGCAATCAATGCATTCAGATTATGCTCTTTCATGGCACTGTCGATATATTTGGCCGGTTTGGTTTTGGTAATTTTGAGCGCGTTCAGGTACTCTTCTTCCGAGGGTGTTTTCTCTTCGGCAGTAATGAAAATCCCCTGACCAAACCATTGCAGCTCCTTGCTGCTATTATTTTTATTGAATTCAATCAGTTCCTTCAGGTTCTTTCTGGGCGCTTCGGGATGTTCAGCAAGGTATTTATTCAGGTCGTTCTTGAATTCGTAGACCATAACCGTCCATTCAGCTTTCGACCATTCCTTTTGGTCCTTCATGGGTTCCAGTTCCACCAGCTCAGCTCCCTGCTGTTTCATGGCGTCCATCGCCTGTTTCATCAACGCATCTACATCATCGTTAAATCCGAAGTAGTCTTTAACAATACCAATTCGTGCCCCGTTTAAGCCGTTTTTTTCGAGGAATTGGGTATAATCGGTGCCTTTCCATTTGGAAGCAGGCATGGTGGATTTGTCATTGGCATCGTCGCCAACCAGCGGCCCCAACAGTGTAGCCGCATCCGCAACAGTTCGGGCCATCGGCCCGGCCGTGTCCTGGCTGTGCGAAATGGGGATAATTCCATTTCGTGACCAAAGTCCAACCGTTGGTTTGATACCTACCACACCATTTATTCCGGAAGGACAAACGATGGAGCCGTCAGTTTCTGTTCCGATGGCAATGGCACAGAAATTCGACGAAACGGCAGCTCCCGAACCGGAACTGGAACCACAGGGAGAGCGATCCGTCACGTAAGGATTGCAAGTCTGTCCGCCACGGCCGCTCCATCCGCTTGACGAATGATTGGAACGGAAGTTGGCCCATTCGCTAAGGTTGGTTTTCCCCAGCAAAACAGCACCGGCTTCCCTAAGTTTTGCGACAATAAAAGCATCGTTCTTTGGGTGATTGCCTTCCAGTGCAAGCGAACCGGCAGTGGTTTGCATCTTATCACCGGTATCGATGTTGTCTTTTATCAAAATGGGAATACCATGCAACGGGCCTCTTATTTTTCCCGCTTTCCGTTCTTCATCCATTTTGCGGGCAATGGCAACGGCATCCGGATTCAATTCAATAACGGTGCGGAGTGTCGGCCCATCCTGGTCGACTTCTTTGATGCGTTTCAGATACTTGTTGGTCAATTGCTCGGCAGTGATTTCACCGTTTTTCATTTTCTGCTGAAGTTGTTCAATCGTAACTTCATTCAGGTCAAACTGAGTGTAATCTGCAGTTGACGAAGCTGTCTGGGCGTTTTTTTCATCACAGGCGGCCAATGGAGAAAGTGTGAATGCTGCCCCGCCAATGGCAGCTGTTTTGAAAAAGTTTCTTCTTTTCATTTTGCAAATTAGTGTGGTTGAAACTTATACGAAATGTCACTCAGGTCGTCATATTGAAATTCCTGCATAAGATACATTAAAGTAGAATGATTACAAAGAAGGATTCAGCGGACTACCCCAGGCGGCTGATTTGCTCAAGCTTTTCGGGTTCGTTAATAGTGATTTCTCTTCGGCGAAGACTGATGATGCCATCACGAATAAAACTGTTCAGTTGTTTGGAAACACTCTCGCGACTGGTACCGATGAGGTAGGAAATTTCATTTTGGTTTAGTGGCAATCGAAAGCGGTTGGAGCGAAAGATGGCTTTTGAGAAATAAAGCAATGTATCGGCCAGTTTCCCATAGGTTTTTTTCTGTCCCTGACTGATGAATCGATGATAATTGGTCAGGCTGTCCCGGCTTACGGTTGAAAGGATTTCAAAAGCAAACCTCCCGTTGTCAAGAATAAATTGTTTGAAAACGGCCACATCGATAAAACAAACGGCCACATCCGTTAAGGCAGCGTAGGAATAATGGTTGATACGGTCGCCGAATAGGGATGGTAATCCGAGATAAGCGCGATTTTGGATAATCTGGACAATACATTCCGGCTGATCACCGCTTTTTATGTACTCCTTCACCAGGCCGGATTGCAGGTAAATGATATGGGACGTAAGTGAGCCTTCAGAAAGAATAACTTCTCCCTTTCGGAAGATCCCTTCACTACAGTTCTCTCCCAAAAGCCTGAGTTCATCCTTACTAAGCGCCATGGCGGCGCAGGACTTTTCACTACAAAGAGTGCAGTTGCGTAATAACCGTGTCGACAAGGCTGTCTTTCTCATTGATTGTGAAATATTTCACAAAGGTAAGGGAGAACTCTCACAAACACAATACCGGAACATTGGAAGTAAGGTCATACATTTATAATAAGACGAAAACTCATGAATAAATTGCTGACCATATTATTTGGACTGGGAACAATAGCATTTGTCTATTATGTTGTTATGATTCTGATTGGCTGTTTTTCGTCGGTATGTGGAGCGGGATATGATTATTTCTGCGGCACTTATTGTCGAATTGCTCTTTTTGTGGGCCTGACAGCTGTATCGCTGTTTGTATTTCAGGTTGTCAGAACCATGCGGCATACAAAGACAAGGTAAAGGTTCACATGGTATCATCTAGTTGGCATGTACAACTAAAAAGGGTGAAAGTTCGTAGTTTTACTCTTATAGCAGAGAGATCTGGTGTCAAAACAAACCTCTTTATATCGAAAGGGGTTTGTTTTTTTATGGAAAAAAGAAAGCCTCGACCAAGATGGCGAGGCAGGAAAGATGTTCTGCAATGAAATAAACTATGCTAGTTTAACATTTACTGCATTCAATCCTTTTTTACCTTCCTGAAGATCGAAAGTAACTTCGTCATTTTCCTGTATTTCGTCTACCAATCCGGTTACATGGACAAAATACTCATTGTTTGATTCTTCATCTTTAATAAAACCAAAGCCTTTGGTCTTGTTAAAGAACTTAACTGTTCCTTTGTTCATAGTTTTGAGTTGATAATGTAGTTCTAACAAATTTACATTAATCAGTGACACAAAGATATGATTATGTCAAATAAAATGAATTTTTATAAAGGATATGCTATTTGAAACCAGTGTTTTGAAATTGTATAGATAACAAAAATACAATTGGAGAGAAGGCTGAAATAACCGGAGAATTTATCTTTTGCGGGAAAAAGGAAACCGCCGGAATTTATCCGACGGTTGATATGAAATTTTTACATGAATTCAGTTCAATCAGAGATACAAATCTCTTTTGCCTAGAAGAATGTCTTTGTACTCGGCTCTGAATTTCTCCATCAGGTGAGGCCGTTCGGCGAAATAAGGTTCTGCTTCAATTTCAGCAATTTCCTTCAGAATCAATTCTTCACCAATGGCTTTGGTTTCAGGCGAGGCATAGTCATTCAGGTATTCCCGAAAGGTAAGTACCGCATTAAGTTTGCAGAATTTACCTTCCACACAGTGACTCAGCATGCCCATAATAGTTTCACCTGTTCTTCCGCAACGGTACCCAGCTGTACAAAAGGATGAAATATAGCCCAATTCAGCCACTTCGCGGATCACATCGTCCAGATCACGTGGATCGCCAATGGTGAACTGTTTCTTGTCCAGATCCTCTTCTGTTTTCTGGTCGGAATAAGCGCCGATTCCAATCCGGGTAGAAGCGTCCGTTTGGGTACAGCCCAGATTGATAACTTCCCTTTTCAATTCAGGTTGTTCGCGAGCGGTAACGATTAAACCGGCCGTTGGAACCGATAATCTTAAAATTGCTACCAACTTTTTGAAGTCTTCGTCCGAAACCTGGTGCGGCAGGTTATTGCTTAACGAGGAACCGGAAGCCGGAGTAATTCGCGGAAACGAAATAGTATGTGGTCCCACGCCGAATCGGTTTTCCAGATCGATGGTATGGTACAGCAATCCCATCACTTCGAAACGCCAGTCGTACAGCCCGAAGAGTGCTCCGATGGCTACATCGTCGAGACCTGCGTCCATTGCACGGTGAAGCGCATAAAGTCTCCAGCGGTAATCGCCCTTAAGGGTATTGGTCGGATGTACTTTGTTGTATGTTTCGTGATGATAGGTTTCCTGGAAAACCTGGTATGTTCCAATTCCTGCTTCCTTCAATTTTTTCAGCTTGGCTGAACTCATCGGGGCGGCGTTGATATTCGCCCGGCGGATATTGGCTTCCCGGCCCGATACCGGAGCATCGCGGTAAACGGAGTAAACCGTATTGATGGTATCGACCATGTAATCGACATCCGAACGGGGATGTTCACCAAAGACCAGAATTAGTCGCTTGTGTCCCTCATCGATAACGGATTCGGTTTCCTTGCGAATTTCATCCTGGGTGAGGATACGTCGTTTTTCATCGCAGTTTTCTTCCCGGAAACCACAATACTCACAATTGTTGACGCAAAGGTTGGAACAATAGAGAGGTGCAAAAAATACGATGCGGTTATCGTAAACTTTTTTCTTCACCTGGAGTGCTGCTTCATTGATTTCGTCCCACAATTCGGGGGATTCGACATTGAGGAGGGCGGCAGTTTCCTCCGGGGCTAGTGTTTTTATCGAGAGCGATTTTTGCAGAATCCCGCGAATGTATTCCGGATCGGGATTTTTCGCATTGGCTATTTGTGCATGAATTTTCTCCTCATCAATAAAATCTTTCCCGTCAATCAGGTACTTATCAATTTCGTCCCTGACAATAACGTCTTTCTTCCACTCTGCCGCTGTTTTATATTGCATGATTGGTTGGTTTAATATAACAAAGGTATATAATTCGCCGGCGAGAACAGCATGATTGGTATCACGAAAATCGGTCTCATTATAAGATTTTTGACAGGTTTTCGAAACTCAGGAAACGGCTACTGACGGAGATAAAAACCCCGGTTGGGTGCAACCGGGGTTTGAAAAGTGTTAAATCAATCGCTCGGCGTTAGAAACGCTGCCGTGACGTATATTTAGTATGAAGCAGATGATGAGAAACTTCACTGAGCGGTTCACCCAGAAAATCCTTGTAAATTTTCTGCACTTCCGGATTCTCATGTGATTTCCGGATGGGTTTCCATGCATCTTCTTCATAAATGGCTTTGGCGCGCTTATCGCGAATTTCCGCGTTGGTTGGAATGGGTTGACCACCACCACCCAGGCAACCGCCGGGGCAAGCCATGACTTCCAGAAAATGGAAATTGGCTTTTCCGGCTTTCACCGCATCCATTACGGTTTTTGCGTTGATGAGGCCGTGCGCAATGGCACAACGTAATTCCACCCCGTCAAGGAATTTCCATTCTTTCAACGGATTTTCGATTTTAATAGAAGCTTCCTTGACACCAGTCATTCCCCTGACCGCAGTAATGTTCAGGTTTTCGAATGGAACGGGGCGTCCGGTTACCAACTCATAGGCTGTCCGTAATGCAGCTTCCATTACACCTCCGGTAACACCGAATATAACAGCCGCTCCGGTCGATTCACCCATAAGCCGGTCAAATTCCATATCTGGCAGACTCATGAAATCGATTCCGGCCTGTTTGATCATAATAGAAAGCTCCCGGGTTGTTAGTACATAATCGACATCGCGGTAGCCGCTATCGTGCATTTCTGAACGAGCTGCCTCAAATTTTTTCGCCGTACAGGGCATAATAGAAACCGAGACAATTTTGCTGGGATCTAAATTTCGAGCCTTAGCGTAATAGGTTTTCACCAACGCTCCGAACATTTGCTGCGGCGATTTGCAGGTCGACAGGTTGCCGAGATATTCAGGATACATGTGCTCGATGTATTTGATCCAGCCTGGCGAGCAAGAAGTAGCCATTGGAAGTTTCACATCCGGGTCTTTATCCTTGAGCGCTTTTTTCAAGCGGGTGAGCAACTCGGTACCTTCTTCCATGATGGTCAGGTCGGCTGAAAAATCAGTATCCATGACTGAATCAAAGCCAAGTCGCTTCAGGGCAGCCACCATTTTCCCGGTGACCCGCGTTCCGGGGTCAAAGCCCAGATCTTCGCCCAGTCCAACACGAACAGCCGGAGCCGTTTGAACGACTACATGCTTTCCCGGATCCGAAATGGCATCCCACACTTCTTCCACGTAGTTTTTTTCAACCAGTGCACCGGTTGGGCAGCGGTTGACGCATTGTCCGCAGTTGGTGCAGACTACATCGTTCATGGGTTTTTCGAAGAAGGTTGAGATCTTCATTTTATCACCCTTGTACGCTACCGTCAGTGCATTAACCCCCTGCAACTCGGCACAGGTACGTACACAACGCTGGCAGCGGATACATTTGCTGTCATCCTTAATAATACTGGGCGAGATCATGTCGATGGTATAGTCCTTCCAGGGCAGGAGCTCAATGAAGTCCTGGGTCATGATCTTGTATTCCGAAGCCAGTAATTGTAGCTCACACTTTCCGTTTTTGTAGCATTTGGTACAATCGGCATTATGTTCCGAAAGCAGCAGTTCGATGATGTGTTTTCTGGAATTGCGCACTTTGAGACTATTCGTCAGGATATCCATTCCATCCTCGCACGGAGTGGCACAAGCTGCTGATAAGCGTTTCTGACCGGCCACTTCCACTACGCAGACGCGGCAGTTACCCGCCACGCACAAATCTTTGTGGTAACAGAGGGTAGGAATGGTGACATTCACTTTACTGGCAGCCTCCAGAATGGTGGTTCCGGGTTTAACGTCTACCGGAAAACCATTAATATTTAATTGAATTTTTTGGGTCATGATTTTCAGTTTGATTGGTTCACGATTAGTAGATCATCTCTTCCCGGAAATTTTCCACAATGGATGCAAACGAGTTAGCCACCGATTGGCCCAGACCACATTTGGCCGTTATTTGCATCGTTTCCGAAAGTTTGAGCAGTTTGTCAAGATACTGTGCCGGTCGCTCTCCGCGTTTTACCGCCTTAATCCCGATAAGGAGTTGCTGACAACCCACACGGCAAGGCGTGCACTGTCCGCAGGATTCTTCGCGGAAAAATTCGAGGTAATTATCCAGCACATTGAACATGGATCGCGAACTATTGTAGATCATCATCGATCCTCCGGTAGGAAGGGAGATTCCCGTCAGTTTACCCTGGTAGCCGATTGCGGTTTCCTGGAATTTTTTTCTTGGCACTAAAAATCCGGAAGCTCCACCCACCTGAACTGCCTTGGTATCGCCATCGCCAAATTCGTTGACGAAATCCTGAAGGCTCATTCCTAACTCCAGCTCGTATATGCCTGGTTTGGGTGTATCGCCGGAAACAGAGAATAGCTTTGTTCCGCGAGAGAACTGAACGCCCAGATCGTAGAATTTCTTGGCGCCGTATTTAAAGATGGTAAAGGTATGAGCGAGCGTCTCAACATTGTTGATAACGGTCGGCTTGTCCATATACCCTTTAATGGTCGGGTAGGGAGGCTTATTTCGTGGTTCGCCGCGATGTCCTTCCAACGATTCGAATAATGCAGTCTCTTCACCGCAAATATAGGCGCCACTTCCCATGAAGACTTCGACAGTAAAATCGAGTTTGATTTTTTTGCAATAGTATTCAAATTCGGAAATGGTTTTCTCCAGTGCCTCTTTGAGTGAATGATATTCACCACGAAGATAAATGATACCTTTTTTGCTGCCGATGATGTTCGCGCAAACAGCCATTGCTGTCAGTACTTTATAGGGTACTCTGGAGAGAATTTCCCGGTCTTTGAAGGTTCCCGGTTCTCCTTCATCGGCGTTGCAGATGACATATTTTTCAGCTGACTTGGCTTCAGCCGTAATTTTCCATTTTAAACCTGTGGGGAAACCTGCACCGCCACGTCCCTTCAATTCCGAACTAATCAGTTCATTGATGATGTCCTGTGGCGTGCGTTTAATGGTCTTGGTGAGGATATCCTCCCAGTCATTTTCATTCCGGAAAATGAAATCGGCTCGTTTCAACAGATGATATGATTCAGCCATTTGGATTGATTTTTTTGGTTTGGTTTGAAAAGTTACTTCAGCATGTATTCCGACAGAATCTCACGGACTTTTTCCGGAGTCAGTTCGGTATACACTTCCTCGTTGATCAGCATGGCCGGTGCTTTATGGCAAAGTCCCAGGCAATTGGTTTCAACCAGGGAGAATCGGCCGTCAGGTGTCGTTTCACCTGTCGATATTTTGAGCATATCCTGAATGGCCAGGAGTACCTGGTTTTTCCCTTTCATCGAGCAGGAAATCGTTTTGCAAATCCTGATGACGAAACGGCCCATTTTCCGGTGTTCGAGGAAAGAATAAAAAGTGGCTGTTCCATAGACTTCCGCTGCCGGCAGGTCAAGTTCCCGCGCAATTTCAATCATGGAATGTTCCGAAAGGTAACGTTCCTGTTCTACAACTCCTTGAAGTACAGGTAGCAGACTTTCGCGCCTGCGGCCATGTTTTACCGCCAGCTCTTTGATTAAGGATTGGATTGGATCCATAGTTTGATGATTTATAGTGAAGAAAAAATGATGTCTGCGTAATGGGCTCTCTCCTTTATCATCTACCTCCTTTTCGAATTTATATAGAATTCTGATGAAATACTATATGTGGAAAAGTCATATTTTAATGTGTACAGTGAAATAAGAGTTAAAATCAAATGTAATAGCCTTAAAATAGTTAAAAATTGAAGAAATATATAGCAAAAATCATAAAAAAAAACGGGTCCAAATAGACCCGTTCTGTTTGATATTCAGACGTTAACATATGTATATTTACTCTTTTGAAGGATGCGTCGGGCAACCGGCTTTGTATTCCGAAATAATTTTCCGCACATCTGCCTGAGCAACACGTCCATACACTTTTTCGCCTACCATCAATACTGGTGCGAGTCCGCAAGCGCCGACACACCGCAGGCTGGAAAGCGAAAACAGCCCGTCAGGAGTAGTTTCTCCTTCATCGATGTTGAGTTGCCGTTTGATTTCGTTCAGGATATTTTCAGCACCCCGAACGTAACAAGCGGTCCCCATACAAAGCGAAATGGGGTATTTGCCTTTCGGTTTCATGGTAAAGAACGAGTAGAACGTTACAACACCATACACCTTGGCTACTGAAATGTCCAGTTCTTTAGCGATCAGCTCCTGGATTTCTGCCGGCAGGTAACCAAACTGGCTTTGCACGGCGTGAAGGATGTTAATGAGTTCGCCTTCCTCGTAATTGAACCGGCGACATATTTTTTTGACCAGTGCAATGGCATTTTCCGACAATTGCACTTTATGGTTTTTCAAATCTCTGGTTATTTCCATGACAAATTAGTTTTTATCATCAGTTTCAGAAGCATTGCCGTCCTGTTCAAATACGGTAGAGCGGTCGAAATATTTGGTGTGCAATAAGTGATGTGCTTTATCACTCATCGGTTCACCAAGATATTCTTCGTATAATTGGTAGATGAACGGATTCTCGTGCGATTTTCGAATCGGTTTTTTTCGGTCCTCCTGATAGATCGCCTGCTGGCGTTTTTTCAGAATTTCCGATTTTCCGTGATGGAAAGGCTGTCCTCCACCGCCGATACAACCGCCGGGACATGACATGATTTCGATGGCATGGTACTGGCTTCTTCCGGCAGCAATTTCTTCCAGCAGCTTGCGGGCATTTCCCAGTCCATGAGCGATGCCGATGTGCAAAGGCAATCCGGCAAAATCGATGGTGGCATGTCGCAGGCCTTCCATTCCGCGCAATTCCTCGAATTCCACTTTGGGAAGAGGTTTCTTGGTGTAGAGCTCATAAGCCGTACGTACAGCCGCTTCAATCACACCACCGGTTGTTCCGAAGATGACAGAGGCACCAGTTGACATACCCATTGGTTGGTCAAACTCCTCATCGGGAAGAGTATTGAAATCGATGTTGGCCAACTTAATCAGGTGTGAAAGCTCACGAGTGGTGAGCACAAAATCCACATCTGAATTACCATCCACTGCAAACTCGTCGCGGCCACGTTCATATTTCTTGGCCACACACGGCATTATGGAAACAACTACCAATTTTTTCCGGTCGACATTCAGTTTCTCGGCAAAGTAGTTTTTTGCAACGGCGCCGAACATCTGTTGCGGTGATTTGGCTGTTGAAGGAACATCGAGCAATGACGGGAAGTTGTGTTCGATAAATTTCACCCACGCTGGACAGCAGGATGTCAGGATCGGAAGCTTCACTGTTGAATCGCCGTTGAGGTGGCGGGTCAACCGGTCGAGCAACTCGGTTCCTTCTTCCATAATCGTAAGGTCGGCAGCAAAATCAGTGTCAAATACATAGTTGAAACCGAGACGGCGCAAAGCAGCGGCCATTTTTCCGGTTACCAGTGTACCGGCCTCTTGTCCGAATTCTTCGCCTAGAGCAGCACGAACAGCGGGTGCTGTTTGAACAACGACAGTCTTGTCGGGATTGGACAAAGCGCGAATAACGGCACCGGTTTGGTCACGCTCGGTAAGTGCTCCAACGGGACAAACGGCTACACATTGTCCGCAGTATGTACAGGCTGAATCCTGTAAGTCTTGCTCAAAGGCCGGAGAAACAACCGAGTTGAATCCACGGTTAATAGCCGAAAGAACACCAACGGTTTGTACCTCGTTACACATGGTTTCGCAACGGCGGCACATGATGCATTTGTCCATGTCGCGGATGATAGCCGGTGATTTGTCTTCGCGGTGCACCGACTTCTCTCCGGAAAAATGCAGCTCACGGATGCCCATTTTGATGGCCAGGCTTTGCAAGTCGCAGTTCCCCGATTTGGCGCAGGTGAGACATTCAGCCGGGTGATCGCTCAGAATCAGTTCGACAATGGTCCGGCGGGTATTGATAACGCGAATGGATGATGATTTGATCACCATTCCGTCGGTTGCCTCAGTTACACAGGAAGGAGCCAGATTTTTCCGGCCCTGTATTTCGACGAGACAAACACGACAGCCGCCGGGTTTATTTTCAATTTCCAGGTTGTCCAGTTTCATGTGGCAGAGGGTGGGAATTTCGACGCCCACTTTGGCTGCTGCCTCTAAAACAGTTGTTCCTTTAGGAACTTCAACGGTTTTATTATCGATGGTTAATGTTACCATTTTCATTTTTCAGATGATTTACGGATTGGTCAATCAGGCCACCGAGATGGCTTCGAATTTACATTTCTCCATACAGGCACCACACTTGATGCACGTTTCCGGATCGATTTCATGCGGCTTCTTACGTTCGCCTTCGATGGCAGAAACAGGGCAAATGCGAGAGCAAAGTGTACAACCGGTGCATTTGTTCGGATCGATGACGTACTGCATCATGGCCTTACATTGACCGGCCGGGCAGCGTTTGTCTTCGACGTGTGCCAGGTATTCGTCCCAGAAGTTATCCATGGTTGATAAAATCGGGTTAGGAGAGGTTTGACCCAGTCCACACAGGGATGCATCCTTCACCACGTTGCTGAGGAGCTTCAATCGGTTCAGGTCCTCCTTCGTTCCATTTCCTTTGGAAATTTTGTCCAGAATTTCCCACAACCGTTTGTTTCCAATACGGCATGGATTACATTTTCCGCATGATTCGTCAAGTGTAAATTCGAGGTAGAATTTGGCGATGGAAACCATACAATCGTCTTCATCCATCACAATCATACCACCGGAACCCATCATGGACCCTGCTTTAGTCAGACTTTCATAGTCAATCGGTGTATCGAGGAAGTTTTTGGTCAGGCAACCTCCGGAAGGACCTCCGGTTTGTACAGCCTTGAACTCTTTTCCGTTTTTGATACCACCGCCGATGTCGTAAATTACCTCGCGGAGGGTGGTTCCCATCGGTACTTCAATCAACCCTACATTGTTGATTTTTCCTGCTAAGGCGAAAACCTTGGTACCTTTTGATTTTTCGGTACCGATACTGCTAAACCATTTGGCTCCTTTATTAATAATAGGAGGGATGTTCGCATAGGTTTCCACATTGTTCACGTTGGTCGGTTTGCCGAGATATCCTTTTTCGGCCGGGAATGGTGGCTTGAAAGTTGGTTCGCCTCGTTTTCCTTCCATGGAGTGAATAAGAGCGGTTTCTTCACCGCAAACAAATGCACCTGCTCCGTACCGAAGTTCGATTTCGAAGTCAAAACCGGTATTCAGGATATTCTCGCCAAGCAGTCCGTAATTTCGAGCCTGATCCAAAGCGATCTTTAGTCGTTTGATAGCCAGCGGATATTCTGCACGAATGTAAACCAAACCTTTGTCGGCACCGATGCAATAACCACAAATGGCCATGGCTTCGATAACTGAGTGCGGGTCGCCTTCGAGAATGGAACGGTCCATAAATGCTCCCGGGTCGCCTTCGTCGGCGTTACAAACCACGTATTTCTGGTCTGCTTCACTTTTGCGGGTTAACTCCCATTTTGTCCCAGTAGGGAAACCTGCACCACCGCGTCCGCGTAGTTCTGCTTTTTTTATTTCTTTAATCACCTGTTCCGGAGTCATTTCGCCGAGGCATTTGGCCATAGCCGCATAACCTTCGCGGGCTACATATTCGTCGATGTTTTCCGGATTGATAAAGCCACAGTTTCGAAGGGCGATTCGAACTTGCTTTTTATAGAAATCCATGTGCTTGGAATCGGGCACTTTTTTCCCGCTTTCGGGAGCCACGTAAAGTAAGTGTTCTACTTTTCGTCCTTTAATAACGTGCTCTTCGATAATTTCCCGGGCATCGGCAGCCTGTACCTGAACATAGAAAGTATTGTCGGGTAATATTTTTACCACCGGGCCTTTTTCACAAAATCCGAAACAACCGGTGGATACGACCTGGATCTCTTTTTCAAGGCCTTTATCCGCGAGAAGCGAGACCAGCTCATCGTAAAGGTTGGCACCTTCGGATGAGCGGCAGCCTGTTCCGCCACATACCAGGATGTTCATTCTGTAATCTGTCATAACAAGGTTTTTGGAAAAGCGATTAAACGTTTAAATTGATTGATGATTAACTGGAATAATGCCGTCGATCAGCTCTTGATTGACGACATATTTGTCGATAATTTCCCGGGCGCGTTCTTCTTTCACATCGCCAAACACCATGGGTTCTTTCCCGGGAAGGGTAACTTCCACTGTTGGTTCGGCATAGCAATAGCCCATACATCCGGTTTGCGTAACGACAGCATCTACTCCCCGTTGATCGAGTTGCTCAATCAGTACACGCATGGTTTCGCGGGCGCCGGAAGCGATACCGCAGGTTGCCATAGCTACCTTGATGCGCACCAGGTCTTCTGATTTGTCGCTGTTTTCGCGAAGCTTCATCCGGGTTTGCACCTCTTCACGTAACTTACGCAGCTCTTCTAACGATTTGATTTTGCTCATAATTGATCTATTGGTTATGATCCTGAATGGTTTTCAGGTTTTCTCTAATATGATTGATTAAGAATTCTCTTACTTCGTTATTGGTTATCGGAACATCTTCCAGTATCTGTTTTACTTCGTCCGTATCGATGTTAAATTCTCCTCTGTCGGTGAGGTAATTAAACTTGAATCGGATATTCGGATAGGAGGCAAATAACTGAACCAGTGTTTCAGCGATATCGCCTAATGGTTGCCGATCGATATGGTTATTTATCAGCACGGCCTCCACCCGGCAACCGTTTCCCACCGAAGAGCTGAGGACCAGTTTCCCGCCGGTTTGTTCTGCATTTTGTTTCAGGAGCGGAAGTCCGAGTCCTACTTTTCGCGTAGTGCGCGATGTGTAGAATGGATCAAGTGCTTTCTCTATCTCTTCCGGTGTCATTCCTTTCCCGTTGTCACAGATGAGAATCCGGAACTCATTTTTTTGCGCATAGTCCTCAATGGTGATTTCGATTCGTGTGGATTCTGCACGAATCGAATTCTGGACGATATCGAGAATATGTAGCGAGAGCTCCTTCATTTTTGCTGGTTTTGATTGCTTTTCAAATAAGACTGAATGGCCTCAAATGAATTTTCCTCCAGTTCGAACGTTGTGGTGGCTCGTCCGATATCTTTCGGATAGTGTGCATCCGATGAACGGAGAAAATACGTTCCACACAATTCCGGATGGTTTCTGCAAATTTCTGATTCCGACGTCCGATACGAAATTTCCAATGCGTCGTAATTCAGGTTTTCGGGAATGAATCCCAACCGGTCGAGAATGCCGCTGTACGGGCGATCGATATGCGCAGGAATAAACAGGCCGTTTAGCTTATGAACAACTTCTTCAATTTCACTGATACCCGAACGAAGAGCGGAAATAAGCAAACGATCTTCCGTGTAAACGATTTGTTCTTTTTCGTCCACCACCACCTGGTCGCCGAAAATGACAACATCGTTTTCTTCATCCGGTAAACGGTCATCAAGAAATTTTTGGAAAGCATTAGTCGCCTCATCATTCCCGAAAAGGCAAAGACAATGAACTTCTTCTCGCGTATTTACTTCCGCTCCGGTTAACACAGTTATTCCCGCTTCCTGTCCCAGCTTTTTTATCAATCCGGCTTGCCTTGTTGAGTTGTGGTCGGCTACCGCGATGATGTCTATCTTCCTTTCCTTTGCTTCATGGATAATCCGGGCCGGACTCATGTCCAGACTTCCGCAAGGCGAAAGAAGAGAATGAATATGTAAATCGGCCCGGTAGGATTTCATGGCTTAGGAGTTTATGAGTTGATACAATTTACCGGCAATTTCGAAAGTGCTCAGGTTGGTGCCGAGGACCGGGATATCTTCTTCGTTAGCTTTCTCCAGCATATCTTCTTCCGGGCGGTTTCCATTGACCAGAATAACAGCAGCCAAATCCTTCAATGACGCAATGGCCATCACATTCAAGTGGGTTTGCAGGGTTATCCAGGCCATTCCTTCGCGGGCATTCCCCATGACGTCGCTCAACAGGTCGGAAACGTATCCATTGGTTACTTCCCGACTAAGTCCTTTCTCTCCACCAAAGATTTTTAGTTCGAGGGCTTGTTGTACATCTTTTACGTCCATTCTATCCAGGTTATTTTTGGTTTGATTCTTTCTCTCCGCGGCCTCCTGCCGCATTAGTTCATATCTTACTCTGCAATAAAAACTAGTACAAGTTGGCATCTTCTTCTTCGTTCATTAGCCCAGGGCTATTATCATTTTTCGCGCCGCGTTTCGAACAATCCACGTCGAATCGGTTTTCCCCCCATTTCTTTTCCAGGTTCCGGAAAGCTTTATCAGCGGATATTTTTCCTTCTTTCTGCCACAACTGCTGGACGAAAATGCAATCGGTCATCCGGGCTTCGTGCCGGACCATATCTTCGGCCAGTGCCAGACACGAGGGAGCACCACAGGCGCCGCAATCAATTCCCGGTAGGTGACACATGATGGAGCGGGCCTTTTGCATTTTTTCGAAGGCCTTTTCCATATCGGTATCCAGATGTACCATCGGGCGTGGCTGAACAGGAGCAATGCGTAATTTTTCTGCGAGTTCTTCCATGCCTGCAGACGACTGTGCTTTAGGGAATGTTTCGGCCCGCTTGTGCTGACGATCGGCTGTCAGGAAGCGGTTCCCGGTCATCATGATACCGCCGGCACAACCTTCTTCACATGCCCGGAGTTCCAGAAAATCGATATCGGGCAGATCGCCATCTTCCAGGCGTTCCAGAATCCGGATAACATTGTGCATGCCGTCTACCGATAATGACTTTCCTTCGAAAGCTGCTTTTTCTCCTTCCGGAAGACTCCAGAGAATTCCTTCGCGGGAGATTTCATGACGGCAGTCGCAGGTGTGAAAAGCACCATTCGCGCCTGTTGCTTTAGACATTACCCGATTGTATATTTCACTCATGTTGATAATGCCATCAACAATCGATTTCTTCTCACCCACGGGACTTTTTACCGCAGCAATTTTGGCTGCACAAGGGGTGATGTAGAAAATTCCGGCATCCGATGGATCGATTCCTTCTTCTGCCAATCGCATTCTGACATACCAGGCAGCTAAATCATGTGGCGCATTACGCAAAACCAGATGGTCGGTCAGCGCCGGGTATTTTACCTGAACCAGTCGAACAGTAGCCGGACAGAATGAGGAGATGATTGGTTTTTCACTATCATATTCATTCTGTGCAAAATCTTTGATGGAATCGATGAGTACCGAAATGGGTTGTTCGACTTCGCAAGTGTGGGTAAAACCGATTTGTTTCAGTACGCTGTATATCTGTTCTTCCGAAATATTTTCAGGAAACTGACTTACCAAAACTGCCGGGAAGAGTGCTACGCGGTACTTGTAGTCGAATATGCGCGAAAGGTCATCCTGTTCCACATGAAATGCCTGGTATGGACAAGCCCGGTGACATTCGCCGCAATCGACGCACCGCCCCGGAATGATGGTTGCCTTGCCGTTCCGAATCCGTATAGCTTCGGTGGGGCACACCTTCAGGCAGTGGGTGCAGGCCCGGCATTTATCCGGGTCGATTTTAATGGCGTGGTGCAGTTCCAGTTGGTTCGATTGATTCATGGTTTGGCAAAATAATTAGTAATGTACACCGTGGTTCCTTCGCCGACCTGACTTTCAATATGTAGCTTATCTGCGTTTTTTTTGATGTTTGGTAATCCCATTCCGGCGCCGAATCCCATGGCGCGTACTTCCTCGGAAGCTGTCGAAAAACCTTCCTGCATGGCCCGGGAGATATCCTGAATACCCGGTCCTTTGTCACGCAGCTCTATTTCTACTTTGTCGTGATGCAGGTCGACACTGATGACACCCTGCTGGGCATGAGCCACAATATTCACCTCTGCTTCATACAATGCGACCACGATACGTCTGATAATCATTGGCGGAACACCCAATTGTTTCAGCATCTTTTTTACTTCGCTCGATGCTGCACCCGCTTTGGCAAAATTGCCGCCTTCCACCTGAAAATTTAATTTCATCAGTACACCGGTTTTAAACCTGCATTATATAAAAGACCGGAAGTTCGAAAGAGCGAATACCCGGTAGTAATGAGCACGATATCATTCTCCCTGGCTAGTTTTATCATATCCGAGGTGATTTTTTTATTCCTGACAAACAGAATAAATTCGATATCCGCCATTTCGGCTGTACGGATCGTTTGAGGATTTGTGAGACCGGTCATCAACAACAAATTTTCGATGTTAATGGTCAAGACATCACTCATTAAATCCGAGCTGAAGCCATACTTGACGGTTCGCCTGAGTTTTTCTTCTCCGCAGATGACTCTGCCGTTAACTATCTCAACTATACGGGCAAGCTCCATAGTTGACTATTTAGGGTTTGGTTTTCTGTTGGTAAAAATAGGAAAGAGGAATTCGCTAATACATGATTTTCATAAACTTTTGCATGCTAATACACTGATTTTAATCAGTTCTAAACAAGGGGGTGAGTGCAGGAAAAATGAATCTAAGGGGAAGGTAAAGGAGGGAAATAAAAAACCCGGCGTTTGCCGGGTTAAAATTGGAGAGTTAAATCATTGGATATTTTTTGATTATCTCATTCGAATTCATCAGTATGTCGACATATTGGGCCCGCTTGTATGCGTATGGGTCCTGCTGGTTTTTCATGGCCAGTTTTCCACGGAATTCATCAATCGATTTATAGCCTTTTTCGTCCATCCACTGTTCGAGGGTATCGAGCATTTTTGTTACGTATCCGGCTTTGTTCCGGAATATGGTACTAACCACCTGAACCGTTGAGGCACCAGCCAACAACATCTTAATAAGATCTTTTCCATCGGAAATTCCGCGGCTGGCACAAATGTCGCCTTTAATTTGTCCATAGAGCAGGCCGGCGAAACGTAGGGTAACCTGGTAATCTTTTTCGTGAGTCAAATCGAATGGGTAATAGAACTCTTCAGTCTCAATATTAATTTCGGGCTGGAAGAAACGGTTGAAAAGAACCACGGCGTCGATTTTCGCTTTATCCAACTGTTGCACAAAGTTTAGGGGGTTGCTGTAGAAGGATGAAATCTTCACGCTTACCGGAATCTTTACGGCCTTTTTTACCTTTTTCAAAATGGCCAACTGGTGTTCTTCAACGCTTGCTCCGGTTTTCTCTAACTCAACCGGAACACTGTAAAAGTTTAGTTCCAAACCCGCAATACCTGTTTCTTCGAGTTGTTTGGCATATTCTACCCACGTCGAATCGTAGATGGCATTTAAGCTGGCAAAAACAGGAATATCAACGGCATCCACTGTTTTTTTTAACTGGTAGAGGTGTTCTTTGGCACCTGCATGTTTGATGTTTGGAAAAATATCAACCATTTCGGCATTCCTTTCATCATATTCCCCCAGCATGTCATCCAGCTGAGCTTCTTCGAGATGAATCTGTTCTTCGAAGAGCGAGCGGTAAACAATGGCGCCGACTCCGGCCCGTTCAATTTTTTTCACGGTTTCGAGCTTATCAACAATACTGCTGGCTCCAAGAATAATGGGGTTTTTCAGCTGCACCCCCATGTAAGTTGTTTTGAGATCCGCCATGTTCTATTTAATTTAGTTTTATTTATATGTAACACGCATTATTATCAATTCGTTCAAACCGGGTCGATTAGAGCAGATGTTTTTAGGTATTTTTAATAATCTTAAATGAAAATGATTGGAATTTCTTTCTCCTTAGAAAGTTATAGAATAATTGCTTTTTAACAAAAAAAGGAGGTGACCATTTCGGTCATCTCCTTTTAAAATATGAGTGTGAGTTGGATTAGAATATGTGATAAGCAACTGTAACACCGGCCATGACAATGGAAGCCATGGTCATCAGTTTTATCAGAATATTCAATGACGGACCAGAAGTATCCTTAAACGGATCACCAACTGTATCCCCAACAACTCCGGCTTTATGGGCATTACTTCCTTTTCCGCCGTAGTTACCTTTTTCAATGTACTTTTTCGCATTATCCCAGGCACCGCCGGCATTATTGAGCATACAGGCCAATGTAAAACCGGTAGTCAGTCCACCGGCTAAAAGACCGATTACTCCGGCTACTCCAAATACGAGTCCAACAGCTACGGGTACAAAAATAGCCAGTAGTGAGGGTAGAATCATCTCTCGTTGTGCTCCTTTTGTCGAGATTTCGACGCAACGGGCATAATCCGGCTTTCCTGTTCCTTCCATAATACCCGGAATTTCGCGGAATTGACGACGCACCTCGTCAACCATGGCACCGGCAGAACGACCGACAGCTTTCATGGTCATAGCGCTGAAAACAAATGCCATCATGGCTCCAATGAATAATCCACCCAAAAGAAGAGGATTGAACAGCGTTAGGCTATAAGCATCCACAAAATCCTGAATATTGGCTGTGGCTATTGCAACAGCTGTTTTCCCGGCAGTAACCACGGGAGCATGATCGTTATAAAACAATACGTTCCCAACTTCTTTAAATCCATCCCCGGCCAGTTTTCCCAGCCAAAGTTTAATTTCTTCCATATAGGCTGCCAATAAAGCCATTGCTGTCAACGCAGCTGAACCAATGGCGAAGCCTTTACCGGTAGCGGCAGTCGTATTTCCAAGCATATCCAGTGCATCGGTCCGTTGCCGGACTTCAGGTGCCAGTTCCGACATTTCGGCGTTTCCACCGGCGTTATCTGCAATAGGGCCAAAAGCATCGGTGGCGAGGGTGATTCCCAAGGTTGAGAGCATACCCACTGCAGCAAAACCGATACCGTAAACGCCGCTGGCAAAGTCGTGGAATCCACCGCTAAAGCCGTAAGCAGCAATAATTCCCAGCACAATGGTTAACACCGGAATCCATGTGGAAAACATCCCCACAGCCATTCCTTCAATGATGGTTGTTGCTGGTCCCTGCAGTCCTTGTTTCGCAATTCCTTTGGTGGGTTTATACTCGTCGGATGTGAAGTATTCGGTTCCCTGACCGATAATAACACCAGCCAACAGGCCAGCTATAACCGAGCCGAAAACGCCCCAACTTATCCAGTCAAATTGAGCCATTAACGCCAGTACGACAAGAATCATAACTGAGCTACCTCCTGTTCCCAGCAGTAAAGCATTTAAAAGGTTCTTTTGTGTAGCTGATTCTTTTGCTCTTACCAGGAAGATTCCGGCTACGGAGAGAATAATACCCACTGCAGCAACAATCATCGGGGCAATAACAGCTTTAGTCTGGTCAGCACCGGTCAGGCCGGGAAGAGCAGCACCCAAAGCTGCTGTGGCAAGAATGGAACCGCAATAAGATTCATACAGGTCAGCTCCCATACCGGCAACATCGCCCACATTATCACCCACGTTATCAGCAATGGTAGCCGGGTTGCGAGGATCGTCTTCCGGAATACCGGCTTCCACTTTACCAACCAGGTCGGCACCCACATCGGCTGCCTTGGTGAAAATACCTCCTCCCACACGGGCAAACAAGGCCTGGGTCGAAGCACCCATACCAAAGGTCAGCATGGTAGCAGTAATTTCAATTAGTTTTTCATGGTCACTGGTTCCAGCATGGACGAATGTCAGACCTAGCCAGGAAACACCTTCCTGCATGTGTGCAGTTGTGTAAACCAAATGATCGAGGATAAGGTACCAGATAGAAATATCAAGCAGGCCAAAACCGACTACGACAAGGCCCATTACGGCTCCGCTTCGGAAAGCGATTTTTAATCCCTTGTTCAGTGAATCAGAAGCTCCATGGGCGGTACGTGCTGAGGCATAGGTTGCTGTCCGCATTCCCAGAAAACCGGAAAGTCCGGAGAAAAATCCTCCTGTCAGAAAAGCTACCGGGACGAAAGGGTTTTGAACCCCAAGGTAAGCGAGTATCCCCAACAGCACGACCAGCACAATAAAAACCTTACCCACCACCTTGTATTGTCGGGTGAGATAAGCCATGGCCCCTTCGCGCACGTGTTGGGCAATTTCAATCATTTTAGGGGTCCCTTCTGAGTTAGACATCATATTCTTAAAGAATATCCAGGCAAACAAAAGGGCAAATAGTGAGGCGGCCGGAATCAGCCAGAAAACGGAATGAATCATAACAGACGCTTTAGTGATTATTGGTTTGATCAGGGCAAAAGTTCCCTGTGTTGATTTTTTGGTTATTTGAAACGAGATGGCAGGTTAGGCCAATAAATTCTTTCCAGTTTCGGAATGAAAATAGATATTATAAAGGAATAAGGATGTTTTATAATTATGTTGTAGAGCAGGTTTGTTGATTCCGTTTACGACAACGGGTGCTTTTTACTGTTTTGCAGCAGGTTTTGGGACTGGTTGATTAACTGAAAAATCTTTGTGTTGGAAAACGGTTTTTCCCCGCCATCTTCCCGATAGGTAATAGATATAAGAGCCAATGGCTCCCACGACCCAGGCAATGGGAATAGCCCACCAGATTCCAGTCACTCCAAGCGGTCCCCTGGAAAGGAACCACGAAAGTGGAAGTCGGATTACCCACAAGGTAACAACGGTAATGTACATTGGGATGAGTGTGTCACCAGCACCGCGTAACATGCCAATCACGGAGAACATGGCGGCAAATGCAAGATAGAACGAACTGACAATGACCAGGTAATTTTCGCCGATGTGAATCACCGCGGGGTCATCGGTGAACATTCGCATAAGGAATTCGCCCAGAAAAATAATCAGCAGAGAAATAATGATGCTGTATATCACTGAGATGACCATCGTGGAACGGAACCCATTCCGGGCACGTTGCTCTTCGTTAGCTCCCAGGTTTTGTCCGACGAAAGAAGATAGGGCCGAGGCAAAATTCATGGCGGGCATCTTTGCCAGCGAATCGATACGTAGTGCAACGGTGTAAGCAGCAACGGCGTTAGTCCCGAAACCATTAACGATTCCCATAATAGCCATTGCCCCGACAGCCACAAACGATTGCTGGAATCCTGTCGGTAAACCGATTCGCACGCAACTTTTAAATATGGATTTGTCAAACTGAAGATGTGTCAGTGTAATTTTTACCAGTGTATGCGTCCGATTCAGGTAGAAAATGGCTGTGATGAACGCTCCGGCCTGCGAGATGACTGTTGCCATGGCAACTCCCCCAACGCCCCATTTAAAGACGATTACAAAAAGTAAATCAAGAACGATGTTGGCCAGCGTGGCAATGATCATGAAATACAGTGGGGTTTTGGAATCGCCCAAGCCGCGAAGAATGGAGGCAATGCCATTGAAGCCAAAAAAGGCAAATAACCCGATTAAATAGATATGAAGGTAAGTTTGAGCCAGTGGCAGAATTTCTTCTGGTAGTTGCAATAGTCTGAAAATCGATTCAGAGAAGACGATACCCAGTGCGGCAAGAATAATCGCTGCACCGATAAAAAAGATGAAAATAGTGTCGATGGTACGTCGAACCTCATCTGTTTTTTTAGCTCCGAAAAATTGAGAGATGACAATGGAAGCACCCGAACCTACACCTATCACCAGCGCGATGAGTGTGAAGATGACCGGAAAGGACGCACCTACGGCGGCCAGAGCTTCCTTGCCCAGGTAGTTTCCTACGATCACACTGTCGACAATGTTGTACAGGTTTTGAAAAACATTACCGGCGAGCATGGGCAAGGCAAACCTGACGATTAATTTCGTCTCATTTCCTTTCGTCAAATCTCTCATCGCGGCGTAATAAATCCTTTTCCCCAGTTAATTGATTAACCAGGGAAATTTTTGTGTGGATTATTTATCTCTGCAATAGCAAAGATGGGATTAAAAACAGTAACGAACCGAAAGTGCCAGGTCCAGGTTGAGGTTGTCCCCTTGCGGATTGATGAATCCCAGTTGCGGACGGGTATCGATGGCCACCTGCAGCGGAATTTCAAAGTTATATTCAATTCCGGCTGTTCCGGCAATGGTAAGGAATAACCCACTGTCGCCGTAGTCGGTATAATTATTTCGGTAACTCCACGAACCAATTCCGGCACCGGCGCCTGCATACCAATTGAAACCACCATCGATGTGCCAAACCCATTGGTGAACACCGGTAATTGCCCAGCTGTTCCAGCTGTTTCCGGAACGAACTCCCAGATCAGCTTCCAATCGGGTCATCGGCGTCAACGTGTATTGGTAACTGATTTCGGTTCCAAAATTGGCATTGTCACCCAATCGCAAACCCAAAGCATGCTGGTGATTAATCTGTGCATTGGCAAAACCGAATGTGCCGGCAATAAGTAAAATTGCTAAGTAAATCTTTTTCATGGTCATGATTTTTTCGGCAGCAAAATTAAGTCATTTTTGGAAACAGGAAACAGGCATCGAAAAAAGAGAAGATAATTAATCCGGGTTGCGAGGCCTGAAAAAACTTGCGATATTCGGGTTGAAATATAATTTGTATGAAGAAACAGATCCTATTTGTTTGTTTGGGGAATATTTGCCGGTCACCCAGTGCCGAGGCAGTGATGAACGCTTACATTGAAAAGGAAAATCTGGGAAATGAGATTGCTTGCGATTCGGCAGGCATTATTGGTTACCACGAAGGCGAGCAGGCCGATCGGCGGATGCAAACTCATGCCATTAAGCGTGGCTACAATCTGACCAGTATTTCACGTCCGGTCAATCCGGATGTGGATTTCGATCGCTTCGATATGGTGATTGGAATGGATGACCAGAATATACGTGATTTACAGTCGTTGGCACGAACTGAATCTGATCGGAAGAAAATATATAAAATGACCGACTTCCTCGAGGAGTTTGGTTACGACTCCGTGCCTGATCCTTATTACGGCGGGGAAGAGGGATTTGAACTGGTTTTGGATTTGCTTGAAGATGCCTGTAATGGTTTGATAAAGCATATTCAGAATGGGAAGTGACGTGGAAATAATTGCCAGAATTGAAGATTGGACCGGAGAAAAAATCACCGGAACACAATCGATAGGTGGTGGTTGCATTGCCAATGCCCGACGCGTAAAGACTGAGTCGGGACGTTCGTTTTTCCTGAAATCGGGGTTCGATAACTCGATGTTTCGAAATGAGGCCAATGGTCTCAAAGAATTGGCGAAAGCAGAAGCTGTTCGCGTGCCGGAAGTGTTGCTGCAGGGCGATGATTTTCTATTGCTGGAATTTATCCCGCAAGGCGGAAGAAAAAGAAATTTCTTTGAAGATTTCGGGCGGCAATTTGCTCAGATGCACCGTTACCAGGCTGACCAGTTTGGTTTTTATGAAGACAATTACATCGGGGCGACGCCCCAAATAAATATCCCGGTAGGAGATGAGGCAACCAATTGGACCTCATTTTATATGAATAAGCGATTGCTGTTCCAATTCCGACTGGCTGAGCGAAATGGTTATGCTGACGGAAAACTCCGTTCCGGTTTCCGCAAGCTGGAAGAAAAAATAGAAGACATCCTGGCGGGAAGTGAGGAGCCACCTACATTAATACATGGCGATTTGTGGAGTGGCAACTACATGAGCGACGAAAACGGCGAACCGGTCATCATCGATCCGGCAGTGTATTATGGTCACCGCGAAGCTGATTTGGCGATGACGAAATTATTTGGTGGGTTTTCATCGGAGTTTTATTCGGCTTACCGCGAAGAAAGTCCGTTGCCCGATGGTTATGAATACCGCGAGAACATTTACTTGCTCTATCATGTCATGAACCATTTGAATCTCTTTGGAAGCAGTTACTATGGTCAAGCCGTTCGGTTGCTCCAGAGTTATTTTTAAATATTTATTTCCCTTAGGTCCTTGCAATCAGGAGAATTTGTTTTTTATGAATTTATGATGAATCATTTCCCTGGTAGTAATTGTTTCTTTGGCTGATATTAAATTAAGGCCTAGTTTTGCACCTCTTTTAACAATTGATACCTGATTCATGCGGACCAAACTCAGCAGTACGATTTTCCTGGCCATTTTAGCTTGCCTGTTATGGGCATCGGCTTTTGTTGGAATCAAAATTGGCTTGCCATATACAACTCCTTTGCAGTTTGCCGGAATCCGATTCTTCATCTCCGGATTGATTATTCTACCGTTTTGCTCTCAACGAAGGGATTATTTCCGCCTTATTCTGAAAAACTGGAAAGTGGTATTCGTTATAACGCTGCTGCAGACCTTTGTGCATTACTCTCTGTTTTATACCGGAATTTCAATGGTTCCGGGAGCGTTGGGGGCTATAGTGGTTGGGTCGGGACCTGTGTTTGTCGCTATTGTGGCTCATTTTAGTATGCCCGATGACAAGATGAGTTTGAAAAAAGCAGGCGTTATTCTGCTGGGATTGACTGGTGTTGTTTTGGTCAGTCTGGAACGGGGCAGCCTTTCAGGCGAAGGAAAGCTTATATTAGTCGGCATTGCATTACTAATACTGACCAATATTAATTCCGGCTTTACCAATATTATTGTAGCGAAGGATAAAGACAAAGTTCCGCCGTTGGTACTCAGTTCGGCCAGTATGATTGTAGGCGGTTTAATGCTTTTCCTGTTTTCCATTCCCATTGAAGGGCTTCATTTTTCGGCCAAGCCTTTCGAATATTATGCGGCGTTAGCATGGCTCAGTTTTCTTTCGGCCGCTGCTTTTTCCATCTGGTTTACACTTTTAAAACGTCCGGGTGTAAAAGTTTCAGACCTGAACATGTGGAAGTTTATCATTCCTGTTTTTGGTGCCATTTTCGCCTGGATTTTACTGCCCGATGAACATCCCGATGTGCTTTCCATTGCTGGAATGATCATTACCGGCAGTTCTCTTTTCCTGCTCAATTATCTGAATCGAAAAAAAATAGTTCGGTAAAAATCTGATTTTCATCAATTAGACCATTTGGTTTGACCATCTGGTTAAAATTTGTGGCCAAAAAGTTTGGAGAGATATAAAAATGATCTACTTTTGACCAAGTGGTTAAACCGAAAAGTTAAACACCATGACAAGTGAAACAACAGAAAAAAAGATACTCGATGCGGCCCGGAATGTCTTCGTCAGGAAAGGGATGGACGGTGCCAGAATGCAGGAAATAGCTGATGAAGCAGGAATTAATAAATCATTGCTTCATTACTACTTTCGCTCGAAACAAAAATTATTTGAAGCCATTTTTCGGGAGGCTTTTAGTCTGTTAATTCCTGAGTTGATGCAGATATTTAAGGAAGAAGGCCCTCTGCTGGATAAGATTGATCGTATTGTTGACCGCTATATTACCGTGATTGGCGGCAATCCGTTTTTGCCTCAGTTCTTAATCGGCGAAATCAATCGCGATCCGGACAAATTTGTAAGAATTCTCCAGAATAGTGGAATTGACCCAAAGGTTTTGCAAAGAGTAATCGACAAAGAAGTCGAAGCCGGTAATATCAATCCGATTCAAGCTGCAGATTTGATTCCCAACCTGATTGGTATGGTTATCATGCCTTTTGCCGGACGGCCACTGTTTCAAACTATCTTTTTCGATGGTAGTAGTGAGCAATATGATGAATATCTGAATGAAAGGCGTAAGACGGTTAGTGCTTTCATAAAAAACGCACTGACAAAAAAATAGTGATGTTTATTTACAATAAACACCTAAATCATTTGCACATGGAAGAAGTAAAGACAAAATCCGGAAAGAAGAGGGGGTATCATCTTGTTTGCGTCCTGTTTGGTCACGATTTTGACCCGATCAAAGCCTGTTCAGATGAGCATGAATATTGCCACCGATGTGGAAAAAAATGCGACGAGCATGATCGATGGTTTGAATGGAGATGGTGGCTGAAATGGAAAATTTTACCGTTTAAAAGATGGATACTGCATTTTAATAGTTCCAGGGACAACTTTACTTTCTGATTCGCCGCCGGTGGACGGATACCGGATATTTCCTTTTTTGTTGACATACAGACAATCAAATAATGAAACTCACTCAGGTGGACGAGTGATATGAAAATATAAAGCCCGGAATTCCTCCGGGAAGATATGATTTTGCATTGACCACAAAAAACAAATGATTACCATATGAAACGATTATTAATCTTACTCATTTTACCGGTTCAGATGGCTTTTGGCCAGGTGGGACAGGTAACTCTTGAGGAATGTTACAAACAAGCCCGGGAGAATTATCCGAAGTTGAGTGACCTGGACAGGGAGCAGCAGATGAATGATCTGAAGACAAAGAATTTGGATGCAAACTGGTTACCGACAGTTAACCTGAACGGTCAGGCAACCTACCAAAGTGATGTAACCAGTGTGCCGCTTGCCCTTCCTGGAATCAATATTCCGACTCCTTCGAAGGATCAATACAAGGTATATATCGACTTGCATCAGAATATCTACGACGGAGGATTGACGAAAGCACAAAAAGAGGTAGATGCGGCAAACCTTGCTGCCGATAAACAAAAGCTGGAAGTGGAGATGTACTCATTGAATGATCGCGTTAATCAACTCTACTTTGGTATTATTCTCATGCAGAAGAGTCACAAAGTGTTGGAGTTGAAAAAGCAGAACATCTCGGAGCGCCTTCGCGTGTTGGAATCGGGATTCAAGAACGGGATGGTTCAGGCCCGGAATGTGGAAACATTGCGAGCTGAGAAAATTCTTACCGGTCAGCAAATCGAAGAGGTGGATGCGAACCGCATGGCTGCCATCAAATCGCTAGCTGTATTAACTGGATTGAGCGTTGATAAAAATACGCAGTTTCAGGCACCGGCAATTGTGCAGGAGAACAAAGACTGGCAGCGCCCCGAACTGAAGCTTTACAACCAGATGGAAAACACCATCGACAAAAATGCCGACCTGATTGCGAAGACGCGGAATCCGAAGGTATTTGGTTTTGGGCAGGTAGGCTACGGCAAACCAGGGTTAAACATGCTGAAGTCTGAATTTAGTTCCTACTATTTAGTAGGCGTGGGGGTTAAATGGAACATCTTCGATTGGAAGCAAAGCAGACGGAAACGAGAGGTTCTCGACCTCCGGAAGCAGATGATAAACTCTTCCAGGGAAACCTTTACGCAGAATGTCAACATGGCATTGGTGCAGGCATCCGAAAATATTCAGAAGCTGGAGTCACTGCTAGATACCGATGAAAAATTGGTCAGTATCCGCGACAAGGTGGCGGCCCAATCAGCGTCACAGCTGGAAAACGGGGTGATAACTTCGGCAGATTATATCACCGATCTGAATGCAGAGATTCAGGCGCGAATCAACCTGGAATCACGAAAAGTTCAATACTTACAGGCAGTTGCCAATTACAATACATTAACAGGAAATCTCTCAAATAACTGATAACATCATGAAACGCATAATGAAACGAAAATATCTTTTTGCCTTCGCAGCCGGCATCCTGCTGATGGGATGTAACCGGACCGATAAACTCTCGGATGCTTACGGAAATTTTGAAGTAGATGATGTGATTGTCTCATCCGAAGTGGCTGGAAATCTGCTGCAATTTGATTTGAGCGAAGGTGATCAGCTGAAAGTCGGTGAACAGGTTGGACTGGTGGATACCACACAACTTTACCTGAAAAAGGAGCAGCTCGAAGCACAGAAAGCTTCCATCCAATCGAAAATGGCTACTGTACAAACACAAATTGCTGTCGTCAAACAGCAGCGTGCCAATCTGGAAGTCGATAAAAACCGCGTAACGAAAATGTTGGCTGACAGTGCTGCAACGCAAAAGCAGATGGATGATATCACTGGTGGAATCGACGTTTTTAACAAGCAGATTGCCAACATTCGAACGCAGAAAGTTTCCTTGAAAAAAGAAATCGATGTGGTTGATGCGCAGGTGGCGCAAATTGAAGAGCAGTTGGGAAAATGCCATATCACGGCACCGATTTCGGGAACTGTATTGGAGAAATACAAAGAGATGGGCGAGTTGGTAACACCAGGACAGTCGCTCTTTAAAATTGCCGATTTGTCGTACCTGAACCTCCGGATTTATGTCAGCGGGGCACAGTTGGCACACGTGAAGATCGGCCAGAAAGTGACAGTGCTTATCGACAATACGAAGACAACTGATACCAAATTGACGGGTACCATTACCTGGATTTCATCGGAAGCAGAATTCACCCCTAAAATCATTCAAACCAAGGAAGAACGGGTGAAACTAGTTTATGCGGTGAAAGTGAAAGTACCGAACGATGGCAGTCTGAAAATCGGTATGCCGGGCGAAGTGCGGTTTAATCAGAGTAACTGATTACAAAGGTAGTATCGGAAGTATCCACGAGTCTGCGGGCCTTTATTACATTCTAAAAATTGCCATGAAGAGAGGGAGTTGGTGAACACCAGCTTCCGCCTGTAAAGGCGACGGTTGCTCAGAGGATACCCGGAAGTTACGAATCTTAAAAGACTGAAGACATGATGATATCAGTCGGGAATATTGAAAAAAGTTACGGTGAGGTAAAGGCACTGCGAGGCGTTTCGCTCGAAGTGAAGGAAGGCGAGCTGTTTGGCCTGATTGGCCCGGACGGAGCAGGCAAAACCTCACTAATACGCATACTGGTCACCCTGTTGAAACCCGATGTAGGAAGTGCGACCGTGAACGAGCTTGACGTAGTCAAAGATTTCAGAAAACTGAGAAATCAAATTGGCTACATGCCCGGTCGTTTTTCGCTTTACCCCGATTTAACGGTTGAGGAAAATATGACCTTTTTTGCTACGGTTTTCGGAACAACCATCGAGGAGAACTACCACCTGGTGAAAGATATTTACCAGCAAATCGAACCTTTCAAAGAGCGGTTGGCCGGAAGACTTTCGGGTGGGATGAAACAAAAGCTGGCACTCTCCTGTGCGTTGATTCATGCACCGAAAGTGTTGGTGCTTGATGAACCAACCACCGGAGTAGATGCGGTTTCCCGGAAGGAATTCTGGGAAATGCTGAAACGACTACAGAAAATGGGCATTACCATTCTCGTTTCAACTCCCTATATGGACGAAGCCAATTTGTGTGACCGCGTAGCGCTGATACAGGATGGTAAGATTCTGACCATCGACACGCCCGAAAAGGTAACCCAAAGTTTCGGGCATAAGTTGTGGGCCATCCGCTCCGATAACATGTACCTGTGCATTCGTCATTTGCGTGAACATTCCGAATCTGATTCGGTATTCGCTTTCGGTGAGTATCTGCACGTTACATGGAAAGATCAGGATATGCAGGCGGATGAAATGGAAAAGTACCTGAGCGATTTGGGGCACACCAACGTAGAAGTGAAACGTACGGAGCCGGGTATTGAAGACGTGTTTATGGACCTGATGCAAAAACATGATAACTGATATGGAAAACGAAGATATAGTCATCCGGGTACGCGATTTGGTGAAAAAGTTCGGGCAGTTTGTAGCAGATGATCACTTGAGTTTCGATGTCTACAAAGGTGAGATATTTGGATTTCTTGGCGCGAATGGTGCCGGAAAAACAACGGCCATCAGGATGTTGTGCGGGCTGTTGGAGCCTACGTCAGGTGAGCTGACCGTTGCTGGTCTGGATGGTTTCAAGCAGCGCGAAGCCATTAAACGAAGGATTGGTTACATGTCGCAGAAGTTTTCGTTGTACGAAGATTTGACGGTGAATGAGAACATCCGGTTGTTTGCCGGGATTTACGGAATTCCGACCCGTATCCGGAAGGAAAAAACGGAAGAACTGCTGGAGAAGCTGGAACTCACCTCGGCACGAAAAAAGCTGGTGCGTGATTTACCACTGGGCTGGAAGCAAAAGCTCGCTTTTTCACTGGCTATTATCCACGATCCGTCCATTGTTTTCCTCGACGAACCATCGGGAGGTGTTGACCCGGTAACGCGCCGCCGCTTCTGGGATTTGATTTACGAAGCTGCGCACGAGGGAATCACTGTATTTGTGACGACCCACTACATGGACGAGGCTGAATATTGCGACCGGGTTGCCATTATGTCGGCCGGTAAAATTGTCGCACTCGACACACCGGAGGCGCTGAAGAAGGAATGGGATGCCACCAGCATGGACGGTGTGTTCCTGAAACTGGCCCGCTCGAATGAGTAGTCGGTCATCCACGAATTTCGATTGATACAAAAAGAGATGAAACAATTACTTGGTTTTATACGAAAAGAGTTTCGCCATATCTTTCGCGATCCGCGAACGATGATTATCCTGTTCGGCATCCCGATTGTACAACTCCTCTTGTTCGGTTACGTGATTACCACCGAAATTAAAGATGCGCGCATTGCTATTCTGGATAAATCACACGATGAGGTTACCCGCGAAATCACGCATAAACTGCTGTCGTCAGGCTACTTCAAACTCGATGCAATGCTGGACAACGAAGGGCAGATTGACAACATCTTCCGACAAGGAAATGTGAAGGAAGTGGTGGTTTTTCAGGACGATTTCGGGAAGAGACTCAAACGCGACGGGCAGGCGAATGTGCAGGTTATTGCCGATGCATCGGACCCGAACACTGCCCAGTTGCTTTCCAATTATACGAACGCCATTGTGCAGGATTACCTGCAAAAGAAATTTGTTAACTACAAAATACCACTGGAGATAAAGCCGCAGGTGCGCATGTTGTTCAACGAAAGTTTGGTGGGAGCGTTCATGTATGTTCCCGGCACAATGGCGCTGATTCTGATTATCATCTCCGCGATGATGACTTCCATTACCATTGTGCGCGAAAAGGAGATGGGAACCATGGAAATATTGCTGGTTTCGCCATTGAAATCGCATCATATTATCATTGGAAAAGTAACACCTTATCTGATTTTGTCGGTCATCAATGCCGTCACCATTGTGATACTGGGAAATCTGGTCTTTGGCGTTCCGGTCAGGGGAAGTCTTATCTTACTGATGTTTGTGGTGATACTCTACATCATGCTGGCATTGTCACTTGGTATCCTGATTTCAACGATTGCTGCCAGTCAGTTTTCCGCCATGTTTGTATCCATCATGGCACTTATGCTGCCAACGATGTTGCTTTCCGGTTTCATTTATCCAATCGATAATATGCCGGTGGTGCTGCAGGTGTTGTCGAATATCATGCCGGCCCGCTGGTTCATCGAAGCTGTAAAAGCGGTGATGTTGAAAGGCGTCGGCGCTGGTTACATCTGGAAGCAGCTGCTCATCATGGCAGGTATGACGATTTTCTTCCTGGGCATTAGTGTGAAGAAGTTCAAACTGAGACTGGAGTAGGAAACCTGATTAAGAAATTAAACAGATAATAAGATGAAAATACTACGATATCTTCTGCAAAAGGAATTCATCCAGATTCTCCGGAATAAATCGATGTGGCCTGTCATTTTTGTGATGCCCATTGTGCAGATGCTCATTCTGGTGAATGCAGCCACGCTGGAGTTGAAGAAGGCGGATGTTTATATTGTCGATCAGGACATGAGCGATGCTTCGCGGCAGCTGGTAAATAAGTTGGAAGGCAACCCGTTTTTCAATGTAACGAGCATAACCGATGCAGATTTCAATGCTGATGATCAGTTGTTGCATGGAAAGGCGAATGTGGTTCTCGATGTACCGCAGAATTTTGAACGTGATTTGAAGCGAAATAACAGCGCTTCGTTGCAGTTGCGTGTGGATGCTATCAACGGTATGGCTGCCGAACTGACCTGGTCGTACATGAATTCACTGATTCGGAGCTACAACAATAACATTCGGGCCAACTGGATGGGAATTTCCAAATTCGATCCGCCGCAAAAAATTGTGGTTTCGCAGCGGTACTGGTATAACCCGACACTCATCTACGCCTTTTACATGGCTCCCGGAGTGTTAGTTATTCTGGTAACTCTTATCGGGATGTTCCTGTCGGCGGTTAACCTGGTCCGTGAGAAAGAGATTGGCACCATGGAACAGTTGAACGTAACGCCTATTAAGAAGTACCAATTTATTGCCGCTAAAATGATTCCCTTTTTGGTGATTGCTCTGTTGGTACTATCATTTGGATTGCTGATTGCCAAGCTGGTGTTTAATCTTCCCTTCCGGGGAAATATATTCGTCCTTTACGGATTTACAACTGTCTTCCTGTTAGGTGTCATGGGCCTGGGATTGCTCATCTCAGTGGTTTCGGACACCCAGCAACAGGTATTTTTTGTGAGTTACTTTTTCCTGCTCGTCTTCATTCTGATGAGCGGCCTGTTCACACCGGTGGAAAGTATGCCGAAATGGGCTCAGTGGCTCGACCATTTGAATCCGTTGTATTACATGATGAAAGTAATTCGGAACGTCGTTCTGAAAGGTTCCGGGTTCTTCGATCTGAAATACGAGTTCCTTTCCATGCTGGGGTATGGTGTGGCGATGTTCTCTCTGGCAGTGATGCGTTACCGGAAAACAGCATAAAAATAGGATACCTTCATATGTTTCGAACGCCTTCCGGCGGATGAGTTGCTCCGGTAACTCGTTCCCGGAAGGTTTTTTTGTGTTCTTTATTTTCTGTAGAACACACAGTTGTGGGCATTTTATTGGGATAAGGAAGTAAACATGGCACGAAAATGGATATAATGAAGTTCGTAGGAATGATTTTAAATCTTTTTATAAATCTGCTTTGAATAACTATTTTTGTGTCGAACCAAACCAGGGGAAGTAATTATGTCAAGAATATTTCCGGTCTTATTGCTGGCATGCGTTACGATGTTAGCCAGCCCCGTATGGGCTAATGCAGAAGATTCCCCTTCTGCAAAAAAGAATCAACGTCGCGACCAGCCGGAAAATCCGAAGGATACGTTAACGTGGAGTGTGAATTATCTGAACCGGATCATGTACTCGGGAGGTGAGTGGTACCTTACCGATCGTACCTATCAAAAAGCTATTAAAGGTGTATTAAATTATGCCGAAAATCAACCCATCGATACATCGGTGGTAGAAATGCAAAAGCTCTTATCCGATTACGGAGTTGTCTATATTTACGATCGGAGACCTCAGGATATTCGCCATCCGGAAAATGTTCCCGGTTATGTTACTTCCAATCAAGTGGACGATCGGGTGAAATCGTTGAAGAAACAATGGGCGGATAGTCTGGAAAAAAGTATGATTGAAGTTCCGGAGTCACTTCTTGAAAATATAGAGAAGGAAGTTCGACTGATTCCGGCAATGGATCCGCAGCGATTGTTAAGTGACTCATTGAAACAGATGCCGGCGGCCTTTCGGCGTTGTCTCACACGACATTTTACCAGTCTTGGAGCTACTGATTCAATTTCACCAGCAGCTTTTGATTCTATCCGTGTTAGCGTGGTTGAATCCTGCCGGTTGCGGTATAACGATTCGGTTCTTACCAGCTACCGCGATTCGGTTATCGCACAGTACCGTTCAGAATATATTCAGCAGTTTATTGATTCTGCAGCTCAGGCCTACCGGAAAAAAGTGGAGCAAAGTAATTACGACAAGCTCTCATATTACAACGATGGAGCCGTAGCGTCGGCGAATGATTCACTTCGTATGGCGCTTCGATACCTGACAAAATATGCAGCAGCCGATTCAGTGAAACTAAGTTTTACAAACCTTGCCGGCGAGAAGAAATCGATGTGGACAGCAAACCGGCCTATGCCACCCATTCGGTTTTACCTGAAGAATGTCCAGAACGATTCGTTGGGAGTTATTGTGAATAACAGCGGAAAAGGGAAGGTGAACATCATCATCGATGATGGAGTGCAAATTCAACGCTTTACAACCACAGACCGGCGGGAAATAAAAATCAAACGGGAAGAACCGGAAGACAACTTGCTGTCTATGAATACCATCACACCAAAACTGTCGCCCTGGGAAATGGGCGGTGACGGTACTATTGGCTTTACGCAAACAACGCTGAGAAACTGGGCCAAAGGAGGTGAAAGTTCGCTGGCTGCATTGGGCGTTGCCAAATACCATGTCAATTATTCAAAGAAAAAGTTGAAATGGGAAAATAATCTGGAGCTCCGTTATGGGATGAACCGGACCGATACGAAAGGGTTGCAGAAAAACGACGATAAGATTGAATACCAATCCCGTCTGGGGTATTCAGCGTTCAATCGTTGGTATTATTCTGGTGATTTCGATTTTAAAACGCAGATGGCGCGGGGATATTCCGATCCAGATCACCTGAGACCTATATCGGCCTTCATGGCACCAGGATACGTAACGTTCTCAATTGGTCTGGATTACAAACCCAACGCCGATTTCTCGTTGTTTCTTTCTCCGCTTACGTCCAAAACAACATATGTGAATGATACTGCACTGATTGACCCGACAAACTATGGACTAAAAGCCGGACAAAAGAAGTTGTGGGAACCGGGTTTCATTGTAAAAACAACTTTCAAGAAGGATGTTATCGAGAATATTCACTATGAAACAGCAGGGCAGATATTTGTCAACTACCGATACCCGTTTACCAAGTTCAATTTCGATTGGGAGCAAACACTGGTCATGAAGGTGACTCGTTCCATCAATACCCGGATTATGACGCACCTGATTTACGATGATAATACCAAATTCCCGGTATATGATGATGCCGGGAACCAGATCGGGAAAAAGCCCAAATGGCAGTTTCAGGAGCTCTTTACTGTTGGATTTACTTACCAATTTTAACTTGACGTTTGGTTTCAATGGTTACCTCTTCCAAAAATTCCATAAGAACATTTGTTAATCCCAAAGCTCTTATGGAATTGGTTTTATAATCTGCATCTGTGGGTGAATGATTCAACGCGTCATCCACATTTGTTCAATTTCTTCCAGTGATTTACCGGTTGTTTCAGGTACCAGTTTCCAGGTAATCCATAAATAGGGCAGGCACATTAGAGCAAAAAGTAGAAATAAGCCTGTCGCCGACAGAGAGTTCATAAGCCATGGAGTCAGCTGGCCTATCAGGTAAGTTCCAACCCAAAGGGAGAAGCCTGCTAAAGACATAGCAGCACCTCGCACTTTTGTCGGGTACATTTCTGACAGCAATACCCAGATAACTACACAAATGGATATCGCGCATCCGAAAATATAAGCCAGGATCAATACGAGTAAGGTAACCGGAGGGATCACCATGCTGGTTTTGTTGATTTGGAAATACATTGCAATCAAAATAAGTGAAACTAACATACCGGCCACCCCATAGTATATCAACTTTTTCCGACCAATTCTGTCAATCAGCCAGATGGCTATGACCGTGGAAATAACATTTATCAGGCCAACAAAGACCTGGTAAAAAAGGGAGTCACCTTCCGAAAGTCCAGTTTGTTCAAAGATACTTGGACCGTAATACAATACTGCATTGACGCCCATAAATTGTCCTAAGATGGCCAGTGAAATTCCTATTATCATAGCGGTTCTGTAACCGTGTTGAAACAAGAGCCTCCAGTTCGATTGCTCTTCATGCTGTACCATTAGTTTAATTTCCTTTAGTTGGGCTATGGCGGTCTCTTCACCTTGAATGCGGCTGAGAATTCGTAACGATTGAGTGTTTTTGTGTTTGACAATTAACCAACGAGGGCTCTCCGGAATAAAAAACAGGGTAATGAAGAAAAGTAGTGCGGGTAATACTTCGGCTCCAAGCATGGATCTCCATACTTCACTGACAAGGATTTTGCTTGTCCAACTTGTGTGCAGGATAGCATTGGCCTGCATGGTTTGTGCATTTATTTTTAGTGCATAATTCACCATGTAGGCGCCCAAAAACCCGACGGTAATGGCCAATTGGTATAACGAAACAAGTCTGCCACGGTACCGCGGTACAGATATTTCGGAAATATAAAGCGGAGAAATAACCGAAGCAACACCAATACCGATTCCTCCGATGATACGATAGAACACCAGCCACTGTTCGTTTGGGGAGAGCATACAACCAATGGCAGATGCAGAGAATAGGACAGCTGATGCAAAAAGTACAGGCCGACGACCAAAAAGATCGCTAAGCCGACCGGCTATCAGGACGCCACCGATTGATCCGAGCAATGCACACCCAACATACCATCCTGATTGAATATCATTCATGTTGAATTGGGTGGATACGCCCTTAATCGTACCTGAAATGACTGCTGTATCATATCCAAACAGAAAACCTCCCAAGGCTGCGACAACGGATAAGAACAGTACGTAGCCCATATTCTCACTATTCGTATGATTTTTTTTCACGATGAAGTGTTTAAGTCGTTATTTTCAGTCAATTCAAATATTGAAGTACTCCCTGTAGCGATTGTATAAGTGTCCGGCCTGAGGATAAGAAGATTGCGGACTCATGAAATGAGAAAACTCGAAGGTAATTCCCTTGTCGTAGCCTGCCCGTTTTGCGGCCTCCAGTTTCAGCCGGAGTTTGTCAAATTTAATAGGTAAAAAGCGAATGGGCATATCCCGGTCAAAGGTTTCTGCATTGGTCCAGCACTCCATATGATACTTTTGAGCCAATTCCTTGTTTACTGAGAAAAAAGCATCTAGTTCATCGTAGTCGATATGTCCGTCCTGAAAGGCACAGGCATCGACTACATCGTGAATCCCATCGAATATTTCGTCCCATTCCTCCTTGTGTTGCTGAACGGAAACCGCATTATTTTTGGTGAGGCTATCGGATGCTGCCTCTACTGCTTTCTTCCCGTCGATCCACGGAGAGATAAAAGTCGGCAGGCCATTCGATACGTCCTTACACTGTTTTCCCATTGTGTGAAAAGCTCCGATAGCCCCTTTCGTTTTGCGACTTATTTCACCGCTAATATACCATCCCTGGAAGCTTTTAAATCTTCTCCCATAGTTTTTCCAAACTTCATCGATTACATATTTGTTGTCCTCGACCTCATATTTCATATCGCCTGTATCCCAATAATTCCCTGAGTCATAAAGCCCGAAATAAAATTTCATGCCATACTTATCGGCCAACCGCAGAAATAGTTCCAATGTATCTACGGAGGGTTTGTAGCATCCTTTTTTTAAGAGGTATGCAGATGGATAAGTAATAAACTTTCGGTAACCAGATCGGATCATAATGACTGTATCGATGCCAATGGCTTTCATGTGCTGAAAATCGGCGTCCCACTCTCTTTCTCCCCAGTTCTGATGAGGTATATCATGTGATATTTCATCCAGAAAGGTTCCGGTAATTTTTAGTCCGTTTTCTCTTGGGATGATGTAATTTTCTGAGGCAGAATAAGGTCTTAGTCCTGATTCTACAGATTGGCCAAGAAGTTGCGTCCCCGTTATGGCCAAAGCGCTTGTGGCACCTAGTTTTTTCAGGAAATTACGGCGTGAGTCCTCTTTGTTATTCATAACATCGATTGTTGGGTTATATACTTTGGTGTCTTTATGTTATTAAAAGCAAATAGAGTCGTTAAAGCTTGTTTCGGGAATTTGATAGAGTTGCCGAATCTTTCTGTAATGGTGATGGCGAGGATAAGGTTTTCCATATTTCATACATGGCTCTCGGAACATGGAAACTTCCTTTCCATTTTCCTCCCTTTAATGTAAGTAATGGGTCCCCTCTTCTGTCGAGATATCCAAACCATTCATTGTATTCCGGATCTTTAAAGTGCTTCCATGAATATTGGTGGAGTTCTTCGAACCAATTACTGCAGCTTTGATTACCAGTTAGCTTGTAACATTTGGCCATGGCAATCATCGTTTCCAAATGAACCCACCAAAGTTTCTGATCCCATTCCAGTTGCTGGGGCGGGTAACCTTTGTAATCCAGAAAATAAAATATTCCGCCATATTTTTTATCCCAGCCGAATTCCGTATTGCGTAACAATGTTTTCTCGGCTTGTTCGATCAAAGATTGATCGTTGTATCTGACGGCCAGATCCATCAGAAACCACATTGATTCGTTGACATGTCCGGGACTGATCAGGCGCCCTTCAAAACTGTCAACAAATTTACCCTCGCGAGAAACGTTTTCCAGGATTAGACCGGTATCCTCCTGGTAAAAGTTGGTCATGATATTGCTTATCAATTCGGGAACTATTTTGGCCGTTGTCTGGCTGCCCAGAACATCTTCCAGGGAGAGGGACAGGTTGCACAGTATCATTGGTAAGGCAAAGTTGATGAGTGGGCGTGTCCCGGGAACTGATTTATCATATATGCCTTTGGGATGCTCCTGGCGTTCCAGTATTTGATAGTAAGTTGATACGGCTATTTGTTTGAATTCTTCGCTGCCGGTTGCTTTGTAAAGTTCGCCAAAGGCCATGGCCGCAAAGCAGTCTGAGAATATGTTATAAGCCTGTATCAGTGGAATCCCTTCCCGAGTCAGGGAAAAATACCAGTTACCTTCTTCATCTCTCCCGTATTTCTTTAGAAAATCGGCTCCATTCAGTGCAATGTCAAGCCACGTCTTTTTCTTCTCCACGTTGTTATACAACATGGCAAACATCCACACCTGACGTCCCTGCAACCATACGAATTTATCTGTATCGAATACATTTCCTTCTCTTGTGAGACAGGTAAAATATCCACCGAATATCTTGTCGACAGAGTACTCCGTCCAAAAAGGGATAACGTTATCCAGTAACTCTGTTTGATATAACGCTGCGTATTGGTTCAGTTCTGAATTAATCATTAGTTTACGTTTTTTTTTTGCGGCTTTACGGCATATGCTGTTTCCAAGGAGCTGGAGGGACTGTCTGGTTTTACTTTTGCGTAACAGAATTGCGTGATCCCTACCGGTTCTTATTCCGCAATTATACATTCCATCTTATTATTGAACAAATGAAAATAAAATATTTAAATAATAGAAGCTAAATTAATAAAATAATTCAAAAAATGTAGTTTTAAAAATAAATAAGTTTGTTTTATGTTGTTCTATTGGTGTGTTTTTTAGTTTAATATAGGCGTTTGTTATGTTTGAAATATGGAACTATGTCAATACTAGCGGTTTTTTTGTAAATTTGTTTCTGTTATTAAGTCGTTTCATTGTCTTGGGAGATCCTAAGATTACCTAATATTAATATGCAGCACAAGTTTTTTGAATCGGAGATTGAAAGCAAAATAGACTTAACACGGAAGAATATTATCCGTTTTTATGTAGTCAACGGATCGAGTACGATAGCTGAGTTGGCCAAAGAACTGGATTTGAGTGTTCCGACGACCACCAAATTGATTGGTGAATTAATCGACGATGGATTTGTCCAAGATTTTGGGAAGCAAGAAACGGGCGGGGGACGACGTCCTAATTTGTATGGGTTAAATCCCGATTCCGGCTATTTCGTTGGAGTTGATGTCAAACGCTTTCGTGTTAACATTGCTCTGGTTAATTTTAAAGGTGAAACAGTCAAGTTTGAAGAAGGTATTCCTTATCGTCTGGAAAATACTCCGGAAGCATTAAATCAGCTTTGTGATATCATCAGTAAATTTATTGAAGATCAGGAAAAACTGATGACCAAGATTCACTGTGTGGGGGTGAACATTACCGGTCGGGTAAATACTACATCAGGATACAGCTATAGTTATTTTTATTTTGAAGAAAAGCCATTGAGTGAGTTGATTGAAGAGCGCATTGGGGTAAGAACATTCATAGACAATGATTCGCGTTCAATGGCTTACGGAGAATATGTGAGTGGTGTCGCAAAAGGGGAGAAGAGTATGATTTTTGTGAATATCAGTTGGGGTATTGGTATTGGTATTGTGATGGATGGAAAACTGTATTACGGCAAATCTGGATTTTCGGGAGAATTTGGGCACACGTATGTGTTTGATAACGAGATTATATGTCATTGCGGTAAGAAGGGCTGCTTAGAGACCGAAGCTTCTGGCCTGGCGATTCATCGTATTTTTCTGGAAAGGGTAAACAGCGGAAGTAACACTATATTGCAGAGCAAGATAGAGCAAGAAGAAACTTTGATGTTGGAGGATATAATCAATGCCACGCTGGAAGAGGATGTATTGTCTATTGAGATTATTGAAGAGATTGGAAATAAGCTCGGGCGGTCAATCTCTGGGTTGATTAATTTGTTTAACCCGGAATTGTTGGTTATTGGGGGAACCGTTTCACGGGCAGGAGATTATATTCTGCTGCCGATAAGAAGTGCCATAAAAAAGTACTCATTAAACCTGGTCAACAAAGACACGGAAATAAAGCTTTCCAAATTGGGAGAGAAGGCTGGAGCGGTTGGTGCCGGCTTGTTAGCGCGCGAACGCGTCCTCGGAATCTCATCCTGAGTGAATCCTTTCCTTGCCGAAATGTGTTGTCGGTTTTTTTCTGTTTGGTGTTTAATCGTAGAGGCTTTCGCCTCTTTTTTTTTGCCGGAATACTGGGAAAATTTCGTGGTATGGATAGACACGAAATGAAAGAAACGTGTGTAATGACGTTGCTTTGCCTGGTTTGTTGGGAAGGGCATTTTTCGACTTGTTGTGGCACGTAGAGCTTTTTTAATACCACAAACCATTTTGTTTGAATAAATAAAAAATATTAATAAATATTTGTAATTATTAAATAATGGAGTAATTTTACTTCTAGAAAATAAAATATTTTTAAATAATGCAATGATATTAACAAGGATCTGCCTTAAGGCTGTTGAATATTATGTGAAATGATGTGAATGCTTTGTTGGCGGTGATAAGAAGTCTGTCTGATGGAGGGTGCCAACAGGCTTGCTGATTTTTCATCATATGATGTGGCAGGTCTATGATTATATCTATTCCGGAAAAGATATAGTCTTTGGTTTTAGGTGCCGGGTGGGTACTAACTAATTCAAACATCTAATTTAAACTAAACATTATGAAACAATTGCTAAAAGGAATAGCACTTATTCTTTTGCTCTTCAATGGCTTGCTGTATCCTCAGGAAGCTCTTTCACAGGTGAGTGTTAGTGGAAGTGTGTTGGACAGCAAAGGGGCTCCGCTGGTTGGTGTGAATGTTGTCATTGTGGGAACTACCAGCGGAACAACGACAGATTTCGACGGTAAATATTTCATTGAAGTTCCTTCCGAAAATTCCATACTGAAGTTTTCTTTTATTGGTTATGTAAATCAGGAAATTCAAGTTGGTAACAGAACGGTCATCGATGTTACTCTAAAGGAAGATATGCAGGGAATTGATGAGGTTGTCATTGTAGGTTATGGTTCCATGAAAAAAAGTGACCTAACAGGGGCAGTATCCAGTATCAAGGGGAAGGAATTGGTTGATATTCCAGTACGCTCAGCAACTGAGGCACTCCAGGGAAAGATTGCGGGGGTCACGATTACTTCCACCGGAGGTAGTCCGGGGACGGCACCAACTGTACGAATTAGGGGAATCGGTACCGTTAATGGTAATGATCCTTTATACGTGGTAGATGGTTTTCCTCAATCAGATATCGGTTGGCTTAATCAGAATGATATTGCTTCAATGGAAGTTTTGAAAGATGCTTCAGCAGAGGCAATATATGGCTCGAGGGGCGCAAACGGCGTGGTTATTATCACGACGAAGAAGGGAACCATGGGTGATGGACATAACATGAGTGTCAGTCTCGATGCTTATTATGGTGTCCAGAATGTGACAAAGAAATTTGACATGATGAACGCGGAAGAGTTCATTGATTACCGAAACCTTGCTTATACCAATGGAACCGGACAACCGTGGGTTACACAGCAGGAAAAACAGTCCATGCTGAGTTTTCTTCAGGATAATTTTGGGAACAGTAATGGCACGAACTGGCAGGATGAGATATTCCAGTCGGCACCTATTCAGAATTATAATGTATCCATTTCCAATGGAACCTCTAAAACATCCTACTATACTTCCCTTGGTTATATGTCGCAGAACGGTATTGTAAAAGAATCGGATTTTGAAAGGATATCATGGCGGACCACTGTTGACAATCAGTTGACCTCCTGGGCAAAGCTTTCAGGTAATTTCTCAGTGGTTTATCAGTCCCGGAGAAATGTTGTTGAAAATACCATTTATGACGGAACAATATTTTGTGCTCTGACGGCAGATCCGGTAACTCCAATCTACAGGACAAACCTAAAAAACATTCCGGATTTTTTGAGTAATTTGATTCTGGTTGACAAAATAGATGCAAGTAATCCTTACTCTTATTACAGTCCGGTATTCTTTAACAACCGGGCCAATCCAGTGGCTCAGGTAGCCGTGAATAAGGATAATGTATGGAAAGATGTAACCTTCAGAGGGGGGCTTAATCTGGATCTGAATCTCACCAGTTGGTTAAAATATCGCGGAACTGCCAATACCTCTATTTATCGGGCAACTCCTGAGTATTTTACGCCTTCTTATTATATCGGGGCTTACCAAAATAATGTTGACGGATATGTTGGAAATGCATCTTATTCGACCAATTATACCGTCATCGATAACCTGATTACTTTTGATAAAACCTATGAGTGGAATGGAAAACAACATACCACCTTCATGTTGGGTAATTCGGTTGAAATGACCAAAAGCAGCAATTTCAGTGCTAGTAAAACAGGAATTGTTACAAATACAGAATCTCAGAAAGTAATTGATGCAGCGACTAAAACGGCATCTGCTTCAGGAACCAAATCAGACGCATACATGGTTTCTTACTTTGGCCGCCTGTTCCATTCGTGGCGAGACAAGTATATGCTGACAGCCACCGTACGATATGATGGGTCTTCCAATTTTGATGCCGGCCATAAGTGGGGAGTCTTTCCGTCTGTTTCCGGAGCATGGTCCTTTGGTGAGGAGGGGTTTATCCACGATGCTATCGGAAAAACCTTGTCTCGTGGCAAAATTAGGGTTAGTTGGGGGCAGATAGGCAACCAGGCTATTGATGGAGGTGCATATCGTTCTACTTATAGCCTGAATAGTGGATACTACCTTTTCGGTGGTGGATTTCAGCTGGCTGGCGGAAAAGGCTACATGGGAAATCCCAATGTCAAATGGGAAACGACAGAACAGACAGATATTGGACTTGAATTGGGCTTTTTTGATAATAAGTTGACGTTGTCCACGGATTATTTTTATAAAAAGACCAGTGACATGCTCTTGCAGGTTCCACTTCCCCAGTATCTTGGTTATACAAATGATCCCTGGGCGAATGCTGGAAGTATTGAAAATAAGGGAATCGAGCTAACGCTGAATTATACAGGGAAAGTGGGCGCTCTGCAGTACAACATAGGAGGAAACATTTTCTCATATGCTAATAAAGTATTATCGCTGGGAGGTGGTCAGCCCCTGTATGGAGTAGGCTATGACGACAAAACAATCACCAAAACCGAGGTTGGTAAGCCTGTTGGATATTTCTATGGATTAAAAACGGATGGCATATTCCAATCACAACAGGAGATCGACAACAATACTAATGCAGCCGGAGGGCAAGTTATTCAGGACAAGGCCCGTCCCGGGGATTTGAGATATGTGGATGTGAATTTGGACGGACAGATTACGGATGCTGACCGTACTGATATTGGCAGCCCGTTCCCGGATTTTACCTTTGGTTTTGATTTCGGTCTGGAATATAAGGGGTTCGATATTTCTGCGACATTTTATGGGGTACGCGGGAACCAGATTATGAACATGAAGAAGATTGACTTATATTCTGGAACTGCTTATTATAATGCTCCTAAGGATCTGATGACTACAGCATGGTCAGAGACCAATCCTTCCAATAGTCAATTCAGAATTACGACCGATAACTCGACAAACGTTCAGGTGTCTGACTGGTTGGCAGAAGATGGTTCATATCTTCAGCTGAAAACACTGCAAATTGGGTACTCGATACCTCCGGATTTGTTAAAAAAGGTATTTATGAAAGAAGCACGGATTTGGGTGGGGGGATATAATTTGTTTACGATTACCGATTATAGCGGTATGTCGCCTGAAATTGGAGACGCCAGTCCGTTGTTTAACGGAGTTGATATCGCTTTCTATCCACAGGCTCGTCAATATTTGATGGGAATAAATATTAAATTTTAAAATTCAGGAATCATGAAAAAGTTACAATATATACTGGCAATTATTCCAATTGTTGCCTTCCTTTCCTGCTCTGATAGCTTTCTTGATTCAAAGCAATATGCATCAATTGATGAGCAAGGTTATTACAATACACCCGGTGCTGCGCTTAAGGCCGTTACCAACTGTTATGCCAATATGATTCCATGGGGAGACTGGGACTACTATCTCAACCGGATTGAAGTTGGAACAAATACAACGGATGACGCAGATGCCGGTGGTTCGGATGCGAATGACCGTGCGGATACAAAGAATTTGGCAACGGGACGTCCCCTTACATCGAATGGTGAACTGCTTAATACCTGGACCAGACGTTATACAGGTATCTCCAGGTGTAATTCAGCCATCGAAGGGATTAGTGCTGCGGAAAAACTCGTTGCAGCTGATGGTAGTGTAGTATCAGAAGAGACGAAATCCCGTTATATCTCTGAATTGAAATTCTTGCGGGCTTGGTTCTATTTTGATTTGGCTTCAACATTCGGTTCTGTTCCGTTAATTACCGAAACACCGGTTCCTACTGATTTGCCTGCCAAATCGCCGATCGAGGATATTAGGGTGCAGATTATAAACGATATTGATGAATGCATCGCCGATCCGAATATGCCAACCAATGTTAGCAGCGATGAATATGGAAGAATATCAAAGTACGTAGCGTATGCCTTCAAGGCCAGAGTTTGTTTATTCTTCGCCGGTTTGGAGGAGCACGGAAAAATGTCCGGTGACGCCAATGCAGATTATGCGTCTGCTTTAAGTGCAGCGAAGATAGTTTATGATAGTCAGGTGTTCAGTTTAGTCCCTGACTACCAGAATCTTTTCCGCGGTGATTATTTCTTCGGTTCTCACGCCTCAGAATTGTCTAAGGAGTGTATTTTCACGGTATTAAGAGAGTACGTTCCTGGTTATTTGGATATCGGTTATTGTACGGCCGTCATGTATGCAGGACGCGGTGAAGTCGGTGGCTGGGGAGGTAACTGTCCGACCGTTGATTTTGCGGAATCGTTTGATCAAAGAGATCCTCGAAAGCTATTTACCGTTATCAGCTCGGGTGATGTTTTCCCCAATGTGGATGGCAAATTGATAACACACACCTATACGGGATATGATAATATTCATCATCAGCAGAGTCGAAAAGCCTTTGTGGCTGATCGCTTCAGGGATGGTTATTCACTTGGAGATATAAGAACAGACTGGGCTCCGTATTATATCCGTTATGCTGACGTGATTCTGATGTACGCTGAGGCACTACTTAAGACGGGCGGTGACAACCAGAAAGTTGCCAGCTTGATTAATGAAGTCCGTTACCGTGCTTTTGTTTCAACTTCCAAGAAAGATGAAGAAGCTACTTACAGGACATTTGAAGAGACGTTGATTCCGGTTGATGACGCTTACTTTCAGGCCAACCTGGCAGTGGATGCAGGAGATGATCTGTTGAAGGCGATCAAAAATGAGAGACGGTGGGAACTGGGTATGGAAGGCTACCGACTTCTGGATTTGCTGCGCTGGGGAGACTATGTATCGGTGATGAATGCCTATTATAGCGAACAACCTTACGCAAACAAAGGTAAACTGGTGTCCGATAATAGCTGGCCATTCCCGATTCCGCAGACAGAAATTGATAAGTCCAATGGCGTCCTGGTGCAAAACGGTAATTATTAGTTTGTGTTGATTTTCATACGATAATAATCAATTTATGAGGCTGTCTCAGGATAATCTGCATTTTTACTTGTTGCTGGTAAATTGAGGTGTGAATTTCTTGAAAATGAACCCACAGACATTTGTGGGATCGCTCAGGGTTAGTTACTCAGATTCAGTGGAACTATACTTTCTGACGAAAATAGATAACTGGCAGATTTGTTTCTGAGGCAGCCTCTTTGAACTTATATGTGATGCTGAAAATGAGTAAGATATATGTGTTGGTTTTACTTTTGGGAGTCTTGTTGTCAGGTTGTAGTAAAAACGAGAACACACTAACAAGGGCTGAAAAGAATGCTGGCTGGGAATTGCTTTTTGACGGGAAAACACTACAGGGGTGGAGAGATTATAACGGAACTCAGCTAACCGGTCCGTGGGAAGTTGAAGCTGGCACTATTAAAGCGGAAGGTCAGGGCAGTGATGCCAGTGGATACATTGTTACAGATAAACAGTATGAAAATTTTATCCTTACATGGGATTGGAAAATCTCGAAGGGGGGTAACAGTGGGATGTTGTATCATGTGGTTGAGGGGTCACAATTTCCTGTGCCATATGTAACAGGCCCGGAGTATCAGTTGATTGATGATGTGAATTTTCCGGAACCTTTAGAAGAGTGGCAGAAATGCGGTGCAGATTATGCCATGTATCTACCGGACAAAAGCAAACTTAAGGTGAAGCCTGCCGGACAATGGAACAATTCTAAAATTATATTCGATAATGGCCATGTGGAATATTGGATGAATGGTGTAAAAACACTTGAGTTTGAAGCTTGGTCGGATGAATGGTTCGCGAAAAAAAATAATGGTAAATGGAAGAATGATCCGGAATATGGACTGTCACCTTCGGGAGTAATCTGTCTTCAGGATCATGGATACCCGGCATGGTTTCGCAATATAAAAATTAAGAAACTACCCTCCCGAAAGGACACCGTGACCCTTTTTAACGGTCACGACCTGAAAAACTGGATTATCTATGGAACAGAAAAGTGGTACGTTCAGAATAATCTCCTGGTTTGCGAGAGTGGTCCCGATAAAGGTTATGGATACCTGGCAACAAAGCAATATTTCAGAGACTTTGACTTGTCTGTCGATTTCAAACAGATATCTAACGGGAATAGCGGCGTTTTTTTCCGATCAACGATTGATGGGACAAAAATCTCCGGATGGCAGGTAGAGGTGGCTCCCAAAGGAGATGATACCGGGGGGGTTTATGAATCATATGGGCGTGGATGGCTCCACCAAATTCCTGATGAAGAGGAGAATATTCTCAAGCCCGGCGACTGGAATACGATGCGAATCAGAGTGGTTGGTCCGGAGGTTAAAACATGGCTCAACGGGCATGAAATGACCCATTTGTCCGATTCTCTGATTGAGAGGGGAAATGGACGCATTGCCCTCCAGATACATGACGGTGGGGGAATTAAGGTACTTTGGAAGAATCTGATTCTAAAAAGGCTGTAGTGAAGATAACTAATAAACCTAAAACTATGGAAGAAAGTAAAAGTAGATATTCCCGAAGAAACTTCATTGGAACCGTGGGGGCTGCAACCTCGGGGCTGGCCATAGTTCCCAGTAGCGTACTGGGGAAAAAGCTGGGACACACGGCGCCTAGCGATAAACTGAATATTGCCGGTATTGGAGTGGGAGGAATGGGACGCAATAATTTGCGGAATATGAACACCGAAAATATTGTGGCCCTGTGTGATGTCGATTGGAACTATGCCGACAAAACATTTAAAGACTATCCGAATGCCAGAAAATTCAAAGACTGGCGGGTTATGTTGGATGAGATGGGCAAATCGATTGACGCAGTTATGGTGGCTACACCTGACCATTCTCATGCTGGAGTAACTGCTCATGCAATAACTCTGGGAAAACATTGCTATACACAGAAACCCCTTACACACTCAGTTTATGAATCAAGGCTTTTGACCCGACTGTCCAAGAAATATAAAGTTGCGACTCAAATGGGGAATCAGGGGAATTCGTTCGATTGGTGCCGTCAGATAGCTGAATGGATTCAATCGGGGATTATAGGTGATGTATTTGAAGTGCATTGTTGGACTGATCGTCCCATATGGCCTCAGGGACTGGCGAAGCCTAAAGGCGGAGCTAAAGTACCGAAGGGGTTGGATTGGGATCTGTTTGTGGGACCAGCGGAATATCGCCCGTATGATCCTGCGTATACTCCCTGGAACTGGCGAGGTTTTTGGGACTTTGGAACCGGTGCCCTTGGCGATATGGCCTGTCACATCATGGATCCTTTGTATTGGGCGCTGGACCTGAAATATCCCACGAAAGTGATGGCGAGTTCTACCCTGGCAAACCTTTATTCGCCTCCACAGGCTCAGAAAGTTACCTATACCTTCCCGGAGAGACCGCCGAAAGGCGAAGTCAACATGCCGGAAGTGAAAGTTCACTGGTACGATGGAGGTTTACTGCCGGATCGTCCCGAAGAGCTGGAAGATGGTGAGATGATGGGAGATTCCAATGGCGGGTTGATTTTCGTCGGAACCAGGGGAAAAATAATGACAGGTTGTTATGGAATGAATCCTACACTGTTGCCCAAATCGGCTATGGCCCATTTTAAACAGCCCGAGCCAACCATTCCTCGAATAAAAGGAGGGAATGGAAATATCTGGGGGACCAATGCACATGAGCAAGATTGGATAAGAGCATGCAAAGAACCGGCTGACAGCCGAAAAGAAGCTTCCTCTAATTTCGGGTTTTCCGGACCGTTCAATGAAATGGTGGTCATGGGAGTGCTGGCGGTAAGGCTATCCGGTTTGCATCGGGAATTAACCTGGGATGGAGAGAAGATGGAGTTCACCAACATATCACCGAACGACAAAATCAAGGTCGTAACTGTTGATGAATATGCTGTGGTTGACGGAGATCCGCATTTTGACAGACGGTTTGCAGAATTTAACGCAAAAGAAATGGCGAGTGAGTGGATCAGACACAGCTATAGGGATGGATGGTCCTTGCCCGAAATGCCTGTAGATTGATATCATAACAGGAGGCTAAGAAAGCATTTGGCTCCTGAACTATATTTTGACCTGACTAAATAACTGGAATGATGAAAAATACCTTTAGGTACCTTTGTGTTACTCTTGTAATTATAAGCTTCTCGGTCCGCGCTTTTTCTCAAGCAGACAAAGCTGAAAAGGCTGGCTGGCATTTGGGAATCCAGGCTTACACGTTTCATAAATTCAGCCTGCAGGAGGCCATTGATAAAGCGCATCAACTGGGACTGAAATATATTGAGGTATATTACGGTCAGACATTGGGGGAAGATATTCCCGGAACAATGGATTTTCACATGGATAAGGCTACGCAGAAAAAAGTGTTGGCTTATGCGAAATCCAAAGGAGTCAAAATTGTTGCCAGCGGGGTCATTATTTGTCATAGTGAAGCCGAGTGGAGGCAGCTTTTTGAATTTGCATCGTCTATGGGAATCGAAACGATTACCTGCGAACCCGATTATAAATACCTGAAATATGTTGATCAACTAGCCAACCAATATAGAATTGATGTGGCTATTCACAATCACCCAAAGCCTTCTCTCTACTGGAATCCTGAGTTATTTCTGAATGCAGTAAAAGGGCTTAGCAACCGTATTGGTGCATGCGCCGATGTCGGTCATTGGGAACGTATGGGAATCGATCCCGTTAAAGCTCTGAAAATGTGTGAAGGTCGTGTGAAATCGTTGCATTTTAAGGATGTGAAAGAGAAAGAAGCTGGTGAGGCTGAACAGCATGATGTGATTTGGGGAACCGGTGTTTGTGATGTTGACGGAATGCTGAAAGAATTAAAACGTCAGAATTTTAAAGGATTGTTTTCGATTGAGTATGAATATAACTGGGACAATTCAGTCCCGGACATCGGTAAGTGCATTGATTATTTTCAGCAGGAGGTTAATGAACTGTTCTAATTTGCATTTATGCAAAAATGATTCTAATGAGATACAGTATTTTGAGTCATATAACATTTCTATCTTACTGTTTCTCATTTCTTAATCGGGCTGCCGGGCAAGGAATTGGTATTAAAACTTAGTAGGAAATCATGGATAGACGGAAATTTTTACAGATATCGGGCGTCGCGTCGACCTCTTTGTTACTACAAAACCAGTTGATCGCTTCCACATTATCCGGAATGGGTTTGAATTCAGCAATTAAACCCATTTCAGGCTCCTGGTTTGAGTTCACACATGGATTTGCTCCGGAGGGTAAATACTGGAATCCGGTTTTGCCACAATTCACGACAGAACAATGGAAAGCTAAGGTGAAAGAGCATAGCGAACTAGGCATGGAATACCTTGTTCTAATGGCTGTCGCGAATGACGGAAAAACGTTTTATCCGTCAAAACTTCAGCCTCGTTATGACTATGCATGCCCTGATCCTTTGGAAGCTGTTTTATCAGCTGCCGATGAATGTGAGATCAAGTTTTTTGTAAGTAACGATTTTTGGGCAGATTGGCGCGAGGGGAACAAAATGATGACTAGTGAAGAGGTGGCCCAGTTGCGCGAAAAGGGAATGGAAGAAGTCGCTGAAAAATACGCGCATCACAAGAGTTTTTACGGGTGGTACTATCCTAACGAATCAGGTTTGTGGAATACCATAGATGACACGACAATACAGTATGTCAACCGATGCAATAAAAAGGCCAAAGAGCTGACCCCTAATTCTGTAAACCTGATAGCGCCATATGGTACGAAATCTGTCAGAGCAGATGATAATTATGTCCGGAAACTGGAGCAACTGGATATCGACATCATAGCTTATCAGGACGAAATCGGGGTAAAGAAGACAAAAGTAGGAACGGCAGGGAAATACTATGAAGCATTGAGCAAGGTGCACACGAAAGCCGGACGCTCAAAACTTTGGGCTGATATGGAAATTTTCGAGTTTGAAGGAGACGTGTATGATAGTGCCCTTGTTCCGGCTGATTTCGAACGGATACTGAAGCAGATGGAAGATATTTCTCCATTCGTTGACAAAATTCTTGTTTACCAATACATGGGTATCATGAATAAGCCGGGATCAATTGCAACAGTCGGCCATCCGAATTCGGGAAAACTGTATACTGATTACCGGAACTGGCTGGAATCTCGGAAACAACTTTAAATCGGAAAACATGAAGAAGCTAATCATACTAATTAACCTGTTTTTTTCTTTCTTCTTGTACGCGGGGTGCACTGAAGAATGGACAAATTACCGGATTGAGGATTCGTTTTCTCCGAAAAATGATATTCGGGCCATCTGTTTTGATCAGAATGGAAATCTGTGGGCTGGTACGTGGGCTGGTGTTTTCGAGTATGTTGATGGAAAGTGGGAAACGAGAGGACCTGAAAGTTACGTAGAAACACTGTTTATCGCAGATGATAATACCAAATGGGCAGGCCTCTGGGGAGGCGGTGTCTATAAAAGCAAAGATGGAGTTGAATGGGAAAAGGTCAAAGATGCATCTCCCACAAATTCGGTGAATACCATTTCAGCGGATAACAAAGGAAGTATATGGATTGGTGATTGGGGAGGGGGTGCTGTCAATCTGAACGGACAAGGCGAAATTGATGTGAATGAAAAAAACGGTGGTGTAACAAATCTCGATGGAACGCGCTGGATCGTTTATAATGACCGTGAAGTGAATCTGGGGGACAACTCTGTCGTTGCGATGACGTGCGATTCCAAAAGCCGCATGTGGTTTGGAACCTATCACGGCCTTTCGAGATATGACATGGGTATCTGGACACTATTCAATAAAGAAAACAGTCTATTGCCGGATAACGACGTGTATTCCGTGACATCCGATTCCAAAGGGAATATATGGATTGGAACCTGTAATGGTCTTGCTCAGTTTGATGGGACAAACTGGACGATTTACAAAAAAGAAAACAGCGGACTGGTGGAGAATCTGATTCTGGCAATTGCTGAAGATTCGTATGGCAAAATCTGGGTGGGGACCAATAAAGGAGTATCCGTATTCGACGGAACAAAATGGAAAACCTATACTACGGCCAACAGTAAACTGATAGATAATCGGGTGCAATGTATTCGTGTATTAAAAAATAAAGTCTACATCGGGACAGGGAAGGGAATTTCAGAGGTCAGAGAATAATGAAATATATACAACAGCACTTGTTTTAATGGATCCTTTATAGGTTCGGATTCAACCTTTCGCATAGGGTGGGCCTCCGGGATATCCCGGAGGCTTTTTAGCTGACTGTAGATGAGTGTTTTGTGACGACGAGCTAATCATATTTAATAAACTAACCTTTTCACTACGACTATGAAGAAAATTATATTCGGATTTCTATCCCTTCTTTTACCTTTTTTTGTCCAATCAAAAACAATATGGCTAAATGAGTTGGATGTAAGCAGGATGTATCAGGACTGGGGAGCACCAATGGTGAATCGCTCAATTCTGGGCACTCAGTTGTCTGTAGCAGGCATAAAATATAAACGGGGCATCGGAACACATTCAATAAGTCGGTTTATCGTCCGGCTGGACGGCAAGGCAAAATTTCTTTCCGGGCAGGTAGGTGCCGACGATCGGAATGACTTTGCAGGAAAGATGGAGTTTCAGATCCTGGCAGACCAGCAAATCATATGGCGAAGTGGTCTGATGCAAAAGGGAATGCCGGCGAAGTCTTTTAACATTACTCTGAAGGATATTAAAAAACTGGCATTTTTGGTGACAGAAGGCGGTGATGGCATAATGTACGATCATGCCGATTGGCTTAATGTACGTTTTGAAACCGCAGGAGAGGTCGTTCCTGAAGCAGTGATGCCGGAACCGTTAAAAAACGAAAAGTATATCCTAACTCCACAACCTTCGCCAAAGCCCAAAATCAACAATGCAAAAGTGTTTGGGGTAAGGCCCGGTAATCCTTTTTTACTGACAATTGCAGCCACCGGAAATCGCCCGATGTCTTTCTCAGTACAAAATATGCCGGAAGGGCTGGAACTGGATACCCAAACCGGGATTATCAGCGGAATGCTGATAAAACCAGGTACCTATAGTATGATATTGCAAGCTAAAAATGAACTGGGAACCGATGCGAGAGTGGTCAGGGTTCAGGTGGGCGACGAAATTGCATTAACTCCTCCCATGGGATGGAATAGTTGGAATTGCTGGGGGCTGAAGGTTGATGAGCAGAAAGTGGTGGATGCTGCCAGCTTTATGAAGGAAAAACTGATGAACCATGGGTGGAGTTACATTAATATAGACGATGGCTGGGAAGCTAATAAACGTTCTGCAAACGGGGACCTTGAGGGAAACGAAAAATTCCCTGATTTCAAGCGCTTGTGCGACTCTATTCACGAAATGGGACTTAAGTTTGGTATCTATTCTTCACCCGGGCCAAGAACCTGTGGAGGTCATTTGGGAAGCTATGGTTATGAGGATATGGATGCGAGAACGTGGGCTGACTGGGGAGTAGATTATTTGAAATACGATTACTGCTATTACTCCGAAATTGCCCCGGTTCCAACCGAAGAACTAATTAAGGAACCATATATTGTGATGCGCGATGCGCTTGATGGAGTACCGAGGGATATTGTTTATTGCGTAGGTTTTGGTGCCCCGAATGTCTGGAATTGGGCTCGTGAAGCCGGGGGAAATCAGTGGCGCACCACGCGCGATATTACCGATGAATGGAATATTGTCAGAAGTATTGGGTTCTTTCAGGATGTGTGTGCTCCTGTTACCCGTCCCGGGAAATATAATGATCCCGACATGCTTGTCGTCGGGAAACTGGGTATGGGTTGGGGAGCCAACGTGCATGAATCATATCTCACTCCCGATGAACAATATTCGCATATTAGTTTGTGGTGTATTTTATCCTCCCCCCTGTTAATCGGTTGCGATATGAGCGATATGGACGATTTTACACTTAACCTGTTGACCAACGATGAGGTAATTGGTGTTGATCAGGATCCAGCAGTGATGCCGGCCCATAAAATAATGGTAGATAATGGCCAGATTTGGTACAAATATCTTGAAGACGGATCCATTGCTGTGGGCTTCTTTCACGTCGATCCTTATTTCATTTTATGGAATAAAGAAGAAAGCGAGACCATTCAAAAGAAAAAGTATGATATGAGCCTCGATTTCGCTTTCCTCAATCTATCCGGTAAAGTAGTTGTCCGTGATTTGTGGCGGCAAAAGGATCTGGGGACTTTTGAAAATAACTTTTCAACCGAAGTACCATATCATGGAGTGACCTTTGTGAAGCTAACACCGGCAACCAACTAAAAAAGAACACGACAATGAAAATGAGAGTTTCTTTAATACTGGCCATTGTCCTTTCAACATTAGACGCGTTTTCTGCTAAACCTGTCCTGTCGTTTAAAAACGGAACATTTAAGATTATTCAATTTACCGATTTGCACTGGATTAAAGGCCATGAATATGCGGCATATAATGATAGCACTGTTCAATTAATGCACCGATTAATTCAGGAAGAACAGCCTGATTTGGTTATCATTACAGGTGATGTAGTAGTTTCAAAAGGAGCAGAAGAGGGATGGAAAGAAATAACCCGTCCTATGACTGACCTAAAAGTACCGTTTGCCATTGTGTTTGGCAATCACGATACCGAATCGGATATGTCCAAAAATGAGGTACTTCAACTTTTGCAAAAGAACCCCTACAATCTCAGCGGGAATAGCGACAAATCACTGTTGGGAGAAGGCAATTGCTTTTTGGAAGTGAAATCTGTTGATACGCGAAAAACAGAGTGTTTGTTATATCTTTTGGATTCTCATGCCTACTCACCGATGCCCCAGGTGGAGGGATACGATTGGATCAAAAATGATCAGATTCAGTGGTACCGTCGCACAAGTAAACGCTTCAGTTCTGAGGCGGGAAAGATGATTCCTGCACTGGCATTTTTCCACATACCGTTTCCGGAATATGAGCTTGTTCGTAATCAGGAAAATGTACTTGGAAATCATTCTGAAACGGTTTGTTCTCCTTCTTTAAACAGCGGGCTTTTTGCTTCGTTTGTCGAAATGGGAGATGTAATGGGTGTTTTTGTCGGACACGATCATAACAACGATTTTGCCGGGGAATTGGATGGAATCTGTTTGGCGTATGGCCGTAAAACCGGCTATGCTTCTGCATATCACGAAGTCCTGAAGCGGGGAGCACGTGTAATTGTCCTTCATGAAAATGAAAGAGCGTTTGACAGTTATATCAGAACATCTGGAGGACAGGAATTTGATTATTTATTTTTATCGAAGTAAGATTTTGTTATTTGATAATGAGTGTCTTAACTTGAGAGTGTCTTAGCCGGAAATGTTAAAGCATTCTTTTAAGAATTCAATATGAGAAACCTATTTCAGATATTGAGTGGGCTAGGGTTGACTATTATCTTCTCTTTACAGGTAAGTGCTGGTAACAGGCAAACGACTCTGCTGGTTTTAACCAACTACAGGATTCCACTGAATCAAAAGGGAGCTTTCATTGGCAGGTTTGTAATATCAGGCAATTTTGCGAAAGGCAACATTGTATTGCAAAAAGATACTGCAGGTTTGTTTCGTATCGATCGGGAAGGGAAGGTTTATTTAAAGAGCTCAACCCGGTTAACCGCTGCAACACCTGGCTTCTGTTATGGAATAACTGTTGGGTTCGGTGAAAAATCAGTTGAATATAATCTGGTTAAAGATGAATTTATCCATACTCCGGTCGTCGCTCACCGGGGAGCATGGAAAAATCAACCGGGAAGTGAGAATTCTATAAGCTCTTTAAAAAATGCGATTGCTCTCGGGTGTGCAGCTTCTGAGTTTGATGTTTGGTGGTCGGCCGATCATGTTCCAGTAATTTGTCACGATCCTTCAATTGGAGGAAAGGTAGTAGAAAAAACCACGGCAAAAGAGCTGCATGCCATTGATCTCGAAAACGATGAAGGTGTTCCTAGTCTGGAGCAATACCTGAAAACAACAGTTCTGCAAAACAAAACTCGCCTGGTGTTGGAAATCAAATCGTCACAAATCAGTCAGCAACGAACTCTGGAATTGACTGATGCCGTGGTTCGCATGGTACATGACCTGAAAGCTCAGGCCTGGGTGGATTATATTAGTTTCAATTATGGTGCATTACTGCGTATCCGGGAACTGGATCCGACAACTCATATTGCTTACTTGATGGATGATAAATCCATAGAAACTCTAGTATCTGATAAAATATCAGGTCTAGATTATCCTTTTTATTCTTTTCAGCGTGATTCGTCATTGATTGGTAAAGCACACAAAGTTGGCCTCACTGTAAATGTTTGGACTGTAAACGATGCAGAAGAATTGGTTCATTATTTAAACGAAGGTGTTGACTTTATAACCACCAACGAACCAGAGCAGTTAGTTCAACTGGTAGACGAGAAAAATAAATGATATAAAGAAATATAAGGAAGAAAAATAATGACTATCAGAGGACAAATACCGATAGGGTGAGCATGACTCAATCTTCGATTACTTACTTGCGCGAAGTGGAGTTGTAAAATCAATTACTATGAGGATATATATTTTTTTAATCGCCACTTGTTTGACGATTAACGTTGTTGTCTCCTGTTCGGCAGAAAAACAGAATGACATCTGTTCTTCCGTACCAACAGAGATAACCATGTCCAAGGCACTTCTTGCTGATAAAATAAAAGGCGGTTGGGCTGGACAAACCATCGGTTGTACCTATGGCGGCCCTGTTGAGTTTATTTACAACGGAACCCTGATTCAGGATTATATTCCGATTCAATGGCCCGATGGTGCGATTAAAAAATATTATGATACTTTCCCCGGATTATACGATGATGTATATATGGATCTCACGTTTGTTGCTGTTTTCGACCGGTTGGGAATTGATGCTCCAATCGATTCTATAGCAAAGGCTTTTGCAACTTCAGAGTATCCGTTGTGGCATGCTAACCAACAGGCTCGTTACAACATTCTTCACGGAATAAAGCCAACAGAGTCCGGAAATTGGCTCAATAATCCGCATGCTGATGATATTGACTATCAGATTGAAGCGGATTATGCAGGTTTAATGTCACCCGGAATGCCCAATACCGCAAGCCGGTTCTCCGACAAAATTGGCCATATGATTTGCTACGGTGATGGCTGGTATGGAGGTGTTTTTGTTGGAGCAATGTATTCACTGGCTTTTGTTTTAGACGATGTTGAAGCAGTTGTAACCGAAGCTTTAAAAACAATTCCGGAGGAAAGTTCCTTTCACCGGTGCATTGCCGACGTAATCAAGTGGCACGCTGAGTATCCTGACGATTGGAAGCAAACCTGGTTTGAATGTCAGAAGAAGTGGAGTGAGGATTATGGTTGTCCCGATGGTGTGTTTAATCCCTTGGACATCGATGCGAAAATTAACAGTGCATACGTGGTAATCGGATTACTTTACGGCCGGGGAGATTATACAAAAACACTCCACATTGCAACACGTTGCGGACAGGATGCGGACTGTAATCCGGCTACTGCCGGAGGAATTCTGGGAACTATGTTGGGATACAGTCATATTCCCGAATACTGGAAGAAAAATCTGTATGAAGTGGAAGACCGTGATTTTGCTTATACCAATCTTTCATTGAATGATGTGTATAACTTGGGATTGAAACAAGCTTTGCAGGTAGTTCTGAAAAACGGAGGAGAGTTAAACGATTCCCGGGTAACAATTGCCTGCCAAAAACCAGTTCCGGTACAACTGGAACAATCATTTGAAGGACATTTTCCGGTTGACAGAAAACCCCTGAATCTTCAGTTGCCGAAAGAAGAAACTAATGTGACTTTTAACGGGGTTGGGGCAGTGATACGTGGTTATACACGGTGTCCGGACGAAGATTATGTGGCAAAAATTGCTGTGTCTGTTGACGGAAATGAAGCCGAAACCATTCTTTTGCCGGTAGCATCCTCTCCTGCCCGGAGAGTAGATGTATTTTGGAAATACCAATTGCCCAAAACGAACCATATCATTGCTTTCAAATGGTTAAATCCCAAAAAGGAAGCGAGTGTAAATTTGGGAGATGCTCTCATTTATTCTGACAAGTTGATTCAATAGAATATTCTATACCGGCGGTATTGCTTTTGCGTGGATATCAGTGTTGTTGGAGAGTACAGTCAAATGCGAATAAACAGACTTCAACAAGATGGGTGTATGAATATTTTACTCGGTTATGTCATGTGAGCTTTGAACTCAAAAATTCTGCTAAACCTAAGTAGCGAAAAATGACTTCTTACACAGCTATTGTTATTTTCTCCACGGAGCCTCTCTATTGATAGATACAGGATTGGGAATTAGTCCAACTTGTTACATCTGTCCTTGCATAAAATTGTTAGATATACAGAGACGTAATCACAAAGACAGCGAAGATAACACTGGCCACACCGTTGGTGGTCCCAAATGCCAGACCTACTTTGCTCAGGTCGTCGTGTTTCACAATGCTTTGCTGGTAAGTTAGTAATCCAATAAAAATGGCAGCCCCTGTCCAAAACAACCAGTTGGCATGCAAATCAATACCGGCCCATACCACCATGATGGCCGCCAGTACATGAATGAATGCTGAGAACCTTAGTGCTTTCTTCACGCCAAGTAAAACCGGAACACTGTTCAACCCCTTTTCCCGATCGAACTCTACATCCTGCGAAGCATAGATGATATCGAATCCGCTGACCCAGAAAAAAACAATAAACGAGAAAAGGATGGGAACCAATGCGAATTTTCCGGCTACGGATAAATACGCACCAATGGGAGCCAATGCCAATCCGGCGCTCAACACAAAATGGCAAAGCGGCGTAATGCGCTTCATGTAACTGTAACCCATCACAACTATCAGGGCAATGGGTGAGAGGAAGAAGACCAGCTGGTTGATAAACCATGTGGTGGCAACAAACAGGATTGCATTGATGGCAACAAATACAGCAGCATTGCGAGGGGTAACGATACCAGCGGGAATTTCACGTTGTGCTGTGCGGGGATTTTCTGCATCAATTTCCCGGTCGAGATACCGGTTGAACCCCATGGCGGTGTTCCGGGCAAAAACCATACAAAGCAGAACGGCGATCAATTCTTCCCAGCGAAAGATAGATGTTGTTTGGGTAATAGCCAGTGTGAAACCGATAAGTGCAAATGGCAACGCAAAAATGGTATGTTCGAATTTTACGAGGCTGGCGTAATTACGTATTTTCGTTATCATAGTATAAACATCGCTTAGTAATCGATGGACAAAAATAGAAAGTTTGCGCTATATTGAGCCTGATAAATTACCTACACCAGATATTCTCCTTATTTTTGGCCTCTGTAAACCCGTTAAAAGAAGTCTCAATGAAAGAATTCAAGAAATATTTTAAGCTGAAAGCATCGCCTGCCGATGTGTACAATGCGTTGGTTAATCCGGTTATGCTGGAGATTTGGACGGGTGAACCGGCTGTTATGAGTACGGAGCCGGGCTCGCGTTTTAGCTTGTGGGACGGAGCCATTTCGGGAGAGAATGTGGAATTTGAGCAGGACACGCGAATCGTACAGAAATGGTATTTTGGAGAGGACGAAGATTCGGTTGTCACCATAAAACTACATCCCGATAAGGGGGGAACCAGTATGGAAGTTCACCAGACCAACATTCCTGATGGAGCTTTTGATAACATGAAAAGCGGTTGGGAAGAAGACTATTACGGAAGTCTGGCCGAATTGTTTGTTTAAACCGGTTTCCCTGAATTAGTTCAACGGAAGCCGCATTTTGTAATCATCCATGATGAAGCCGTTGCCAATGTCGGCGACGGTTGGCCCCAGATTGAGGAATCCCATCTTTTCGTAGGCAGCAATACTGTTCGAGTTGAATTTATTCACCGTAAGGGAAATGCCTTTCAACTTTCTTTCACGAGCGTATTGACGAATGAAATCCAGTGCTTCCTTTCCGTAGCCTCTCCCGCGTTGTGAGCTTTGTACGTAATACTTACTCAGGAATAGCTCTTGTTCTCTGATTTGTATCCCCACATAACCAACGGCTTCCTCTTCAGCATAAATCAGAAAATAGATATAGCCTTCGTTCTCAATCTGATTGGAAATGGCCGGAATTGATTGGTATTTTTCGACCATATAATCGACTTGTTCCTGCCCAATGATGGGAACATAATGTTCATTCCAGATTTCTACTGCCAGCCGGGCCACTGTTTCAATGGATTTCTGACTGGATACCGGTTTCATGGTAATTTTCATGGAGACCAAAATAGCAAAAAGAGATAAAAAATTGGTTGGATTGATTAACGTAAAGCTTCCTGGTAAAGTGAATAATTTTCATCGTCGAAACAGCAGAAAATAATTTCATCAGGTAATGGAGAGCTTTCTACAAACTGTTTCACTTCGGCCACAGCAATGCGGGCTGCTTCCCCTTTCGGGAAATGATAAACGCCCGTACTGATATTGGGAAAAGCGATTGATTTCAATTTGTGCTCAGCGGCAATTTCCAAGCTGCACCGGTAACATGAGGCGAGTAATTCACGCTCTTTGTAACTGCCTCCCGACCAAACCGGACCAACGGTATGAATGACATGCTTAGCCGGTAACCGGTGACCTTTCGTGATTTTTGCATTGCCCGTGGCACATCCGTTCAATGTACGGCATTCATCAAGCAGTTCCGGACCGGCAGCCCGGTGAATGGCTCCGTCAACGCCGCCACCTCCCAGCAATGAATTATTGGCAGCATTCACAATCGCATCAACTTTCAATTGCGTGATGTCTCCTTTGATAACCCGAATATCTGTCATGCAATATTTCGTTTTTTGTTTCTAAAACGAAGTTACAAAAATAGGAACAGTCAGCCGGGGGAAATGTTATTCAGAAGTCTTGTCCGCTTGTTTTTGCAGCTTCCTTATCCGAATAGCGAATGCGTTCTCTGCATTTGTGACCAGGATTTGGTCAATTTCATCTTTGGTAAAACCTGTTTTGTCAAGTAAGATCATTAAGGTATCGAAAATGGTAGAGTATTCTCTGAAATCGCCTCCATTGGGCTCGCCGGGTGAATACCAACCGGCATCCTGCGATATCAATACACGGTCAAGTCGTCTGGCCGCTTTAAAGTAGTTGAGCAAATCCAGCATCCGGCTGACCATTTTGTACTCCGGGGTGAGATTGTCAAAAGCAACCCAGGTTCCCATGTCGGCAGCTGTGAGGATTTTATCCATCTTCGGCTCAATCATGGCATGTGTCCAGATAAAAGCTGAAGGATCGACGCCGTATTCATGCAGAATCTTCAACTGCGAAAATGCCGGGCCCGCCAAACCGGTGTGCGACATAATGGTCAATCCGGTGGCCAGGTGTGTAATACAAGCCGCCTTCACCAATTTAACGTCCATCTCGGTCATGGGGATGTTGACACCAATTTTAATAAACCCGGGTTTGATGCCGGTATTCCCGATACCGTTTTTCGCCTCGTCAATCCATCGTGCAGCAATTTCCTCAGCACTCAGGTCATATGCTTCCTGGGGCAGGAACTTGTTTCCTCCGGTGGCATACCACCCGGTATTGGTGATAAAATGCATTCCGGTTTTTTCTGACAACTCTTTCAGCAACAACGGGTCACGTCCCAGGAATTGAGGAGTACCATCTACAAACGTATTGACATTATATTGTTTCAGTGCTTCAAGATAAGGCAGGACTCTTTTGACCACATCTTCACGGTTATAACGGTCGGGACTGATACTGTCGGCTCCAATAAAATCGACCAGTATGTGTTCATGCGAAAGCGTAACACCCATTTGAGAAGCAGGGATTTCGCCGGTTACGGTCATTACCTTCGAATCATCATGTTGACAGGAAAAAAGAGAAGTGGCCATGAGTAGCAGCATGACCTTGTTTAGTTTGGCAAAGCTAAGATTCATAAGTTCGTTTTGTTTAGGTTGGCAAAAAATATAAAAAATTAGCCACCTAAACTTCACAAATTGTCATCAATCTTTTTTACGTTTTCGCTTGACAACCAAGATGGCTCCGGTAAGCACAAGGATGGCAGCCAGATAACCTTGCGGAGAAATGTTTTCCGGCGGAATCCATGAGACATGTTGTTCCGATAAAATAGCCATGGTAATGAAAGTGATGATGGGGTTCATGGATACAATAATGCTGATCTTATTCGCTTCGATGTATTTGAAGGCAGCTCCAAGCGTTCCATAAGCGATTAGTGTATTGGCGGCAAGGAAAACCAAAAGAATCCACCAACCGGGTGTAAGGGTTGCCAGGTGCTCAAAGTTTGCTGCCGGCATGAAAAGAAGTGCCGGTAAACCGTAGATAAACATGTTCATGGCCTGAGCATGGTGGGTTTGTACCAGCTTCTTCTGAAAAACGGCATAGATACTCCAGGCAACTGCACCCGAAACAATCCAGAGTACGCCGGTATTGAAATCAGCTTCTTTACCCAGCATGGTAATTAGTTGCTGACGATAGAAAAGTAAAAATCCTACAGACGCAACAACAAAACCGATGATTTGCCTCCGGGAGAGTTTTTCCTTGTAGATAATGATACCGGCGAGTGCAAGCAAGACGGGGCCCAGCTGAATGATGACCTGCGCATTTCCCGGCGAGGTGTAACTAACTCCCTGCATAAAACCAAGATAGTTCCATCCAAGGGCAAGAGCTGCGACCACCAGAATAAAAGGCGGTTTGATAAGTATGCGTAACATTTCCCGTTTCCGGAACAGAAAGAAGGAGAACAAAGCCAGAAACGCGATGGTAAAACGAAACCAGACAATGGTGTACGAGTCAACCATGGTTGAGGCTACTTTCAGGGCAATGGCCAGAAATCCCCACAAAAAGGCAGTTGTCATGGCCAGTAAAACACCTTTGGTTGTGTTGGGCGTCATTAGCGTTTTGAATCAAGAAAGGGCCAACCCGAACATCCGAATTGGCCCCGAATTATTTTAATGATGATGTTTATCGTAATTGAGCATTTAGTTCGCGTTCGAACGCGCTCAATAACTTCTTCATCACTTTGTCAATCTGTTTGTCTTTTAACGTTTTTTCCTCGTCGCGCAGGAAGAAACTTACCGCGTATGATTTCTTTCCTTCCGGAATATTTTTCCCTTCGTAAACGTCAAAAATGCTAACGTTGCGCAGCAGTTTTCGCTCCGTTTTGTACGCAATTTCTTTTACACTGCTGAATTTTACATCCTTGCTGAGCAACAGCGCGAGGTCGCGTCGTACTTCCGGATATTTGGGCAGCGGCGTATAAGAAACACCATTTTTATCCAAAAGTTTCAGGATGGCTGTCCAGTTTAAATCGCCATAGAAGACGTCGGCTTCCACATCAGTCAATTTCTTCACCTTCGAATTTACATAGCCGATTTGTGCGACCAACTGATTGTTGAATTTGTATTCCAAACCGGAAGAGAATAGGTCTGAATCAACGGTGTCAACCTGAGCCTGCAATACATCCAGACCCAATCGTGTCAAAATATTTTCCACGAAAGCTTTCAACGTGAAGAAAGTGGTCGGGCGGCTTTGCGTAGTCCAGTTTTCCGATTCATCTTCGCCGGTAATCCACAAGCCAATATGCTCTTCTTCGGCGAAATTCTTCACCGGTTTTTCGGTCGATTTGTTTCCCTTGAAGGTGTAAACATTTCCAAATTCATACAGTTTCAAATCCGGATTCCGGTAGTTGGTATTCCGGGCAACCGCTTCCATTCCGCCAAAAATCAATGTCTGGCGCATGCCATTCAAGTCTGAACTTAGCGGATTGTAAAGCTGAACTGTATGGTCAGCTTTGAAACTGTCCAACTGTTCGTAATAACCGGCTTTGGTCAGCGAATTCGACATGATTTCATTGAATCCGTTAGCCGTCAGCATTTCCGAAAGCAAATTCTGGAGTTTCACCTTATCGGGAAACTCAGCATGCTGAATGGTCGATTTTACAGCTCCGTCCGGCTCCACATTGTTGTAACCGTACACCCGCAAAATTTCTTCGATAATATCGGCTTCGCGACGCACGTCCACCCGGTAAGGCGGAACAAGCAGGTCGAGCATGTCAGGCGTATCGGCTTCAATTTTTATTTCCAGTGCAGTGAGGATGCTTTTTACGGTTTCAGTCGGAATTTCTTTCCCGATAAGGCGGTTGATATGACGGTAGGATACCGTTACCGGGAAATATTCGGTAACAGAATGGTCGGCTACCACATCCACAATGTCAGACGAGATGGTTCCACCGGCCAGTTCCTTAATTAACAACGCTGCCCGTTTCAGTGCATAAATCACATTGTTCGGGTCAACACCGCGCTCAAAACGGAACGAAGCATCGGTATTCAGTCCGTGACGACGGGCCGTTTTCCTGATATAAACCGGGTTGAAGTAAGCACTTTCCAGGAAGATGGCCGTGGTTGAATCTTTAACACCTGATTTGATTCCACCGAAAACACCACCAATACACATGCCTTCCGATTCGTTGCAAATCATCAGGTCGTTGGCATCGAGTTCGCGTTCCTCTTCGTCGAGAGTGACGAATTTGGTTCCTGCGGGTAGCGTTTTTACAATGACTTTATTCCCTGCAATTTCAGCAGCATCGAAAGCGTGCAAAGGCTGGCCGGTTTCAAACAACACATAGTTGGTAATATCGACGATATTGTTGATGGGACTCAGTCCAATCAGACGCAACCTGTTCTGAAGCCATTCGGGTGATTCCTTTACGGTAATACCGGAAATGGTTACACCGGAATAACGTGGGCAAGCCTCTTTATTTTCTATGGTTACCGGAATTTTCAGGTCATGGTTGTCCACCGAAAAATGATGTACCGACGGAACATGATAGTCAATGTTCCGGGTTTGCTTCAAATAAGCAGCCAAATCACGGGCCACACCAATGTGTGAAGCGCCATCGATACGGTTCGGCGTCAAATCAATTTCAATGACATAATCGCTTTTTACATTGAAATAGTCACTGGCGGAAGTACCTACCTTTGCATCGGAAGGCAATACCATGATACCGGCGTGGTCGGTTCCCAAACCAATTTCATCTTCGGCGCAGATCATTCCTTCGGAAACTTCGCCCCGTATTTTCGCTTTCTTGATAAGAAATTCCTTGTCTCCGTCGTAGAGAGTCGTTCCGACAGTCGCTACAACTACTTTTTGTCCCTGGGCCACATTGGGCGCACCACAAACAATGGGACTCTCTATTCCGTTGCCCAAATCGACTGTTGTCAAACTCAGGTGATCGGAATTGGGGTGGGGAATGCAGGTTTTTACTTCGCCAATGACAATCCCTTTCAGACCGCCTTTTACCGTTTCCACCTCTTCTACGCTGCCTACTTCAAGGCCAAGTTGGGTAAGGGTTTCGGCCACTTCCCCGGGGGTTAAATCCAGGTCAATATAATCCTTTAACCAGGTGTATGATAGCTTCATTTTTCGATGTTTAATTCAGCTTATTTTCAGAATCAACAAATGTAGAGAATTTCACCCCAAAGCCCAAACCCTTTGTTCGCGAAGAGATTTGACAATTTTTCACGAAAAAAACAGTTATAAAGCATGAAGGATATATGTTGAAGAACAGCTGATTGAAACAGAAAACCAGTTTTAGGAATTTTTTTTTTCATAAATTTCTCAAAGTTGTTTTTTAGATGGACTGAATTACTATTTTTCGACCAGATAAACGAAGTTCATGCTGCAGGAAACAGATTGGCAGCAGAGCTTGAGAAATACGAACAGAATTATTTCAGACCTAAATTGATTTGCAGATGGATAGAATAACTAAACCCCGGGTTGTGAAGGATTACGATAAACTTCCCTCAGATACTCAGAACCAGATTAAGCTGCAGTATCCTTTCGGATTTGCTGACCATTTGGTAACCTACACCAATTCCAGAAAAGAGATTGTGTCTGCCTTGCCCTTTGAAGCTGAAGACTATTACTACTTGGTTCGGATGACACGTGAAGAAGCACACGAAATCATCGAAAACGATGACGATTATGATGATGACGGAACTTTACGTGATGATTTCGAAATGGAAGGTCTGGAAACTGGTGAAGATGTCGACGAAATTGAAGACGTGGAAGATGTGCCGGACGAGGATGAGGATGATGAGGACGACGATGACTATTGAGGATCATCTTCGGTATTTCAGTTAAACTGCACCGATTTTTTCATAACCGGATTTAGGAATGGAATGTCGTACGCGGAAGCATGTATCAGATGCTTTCGCTTTTTTATATTCAATCATTTGAGTCACCTACATTGTAGCATTTCGCCAATTTTTTGGTCTATCGGAAAGCTGAGTTGTTCCTGTAGATTTTCAATGGGACACCAGCGGAAATGCATGTCGCCGTTTTTATGCAGACCGGAGTAATCAGGCTCTCTTTCCACTGCGAAATTGGGCTTTGGTTGATTGGTGAATTCGGCCTTATAATAAATACTGAGTAGTTGTGTGTTTTCGAAAAACTGTGCTTGCTGGTAAAAGTCGGTAGTGTAAAAATGTTCGATATCTCTGATTTCCTGTTGTAACTCTTCCCTGAATTCACGACGCAGGCAATCAATGGTCCCTTCTCCATACTCGAGCCCACCGCCCGGAAATTTGGTCATTGGGTGGCCCAACTGAAACTCGTCAATCAGCAAAACATTTCTGTTATGTAATATCAGCCCGTAAACCCTGATGGTAAAATTCCCGTTCATGCTTTCTGGTTTTGCATTAGTTGTTCGTCGATATATTGGAACACCTGTTGTTTCTCGTCGGGGTGAAACCAACGGATGCTTTCATCGCGGCGAAACCAGGTGAGTTGTTTGCGTGCATATTTTCTGGAATTGGCCTGAATCCTTTCGGTAGCTTGTTCCAGTGTTAATTCACCATCGAAATGTGCGAAAAGCTCTTTGTAGCCAACCGTATTCAACGGATTTAAATGACGCTTCCCGTAAACACCGCGGGCTTCATTCACCAATCCTTCTTCCATCATCAATTCCACCCGACGGTTGATTCGGTCGTAAAGCTCGGTGCGGTCGCGATTCAATCCGATTTTCACGATATTGAAATGTCGTTTTTTCGCTTCCTCTCTCCGTAAGGAAGAATAAGGCTTGCCAGTCATATAATAGATCTCGAGGGCATGCAGAATTCGTTTGGGGTTTTTCAAATCGACTTGTTCGTAATAGTCCGGGTCAATATTTTTCAACTCCAGGCGTAAAGGTTCCAGTCCGTTTTCATGAAATCGGTTGAGTAATTGCTTTCTCAGTTCCTTGTCTACTGTTGGAAGATCATCGATTCCTTTGCAAACGGCGTCGATATATAACATGGAGCCACCGGTCATCAGCACGGTATGGTGCTCTGGGAACAACCCTTCCAGCAAATTCAAAACATCATACTCAAATTTTCCGGCGTTGTAGTCGTCTTCTACCGAAAGGTTCTGAATCATATGATGGGGAACCTGTTGCAAATATTTTTCTTCCGGAACAGCTGTCCCGATTCTGATTTCTTTGAAAAGTTGGCGGGAATCACACGAGATGATTTCGGTGTGGAGGTGTTTGGCTATATCAATGCTGAGATCTGTCTTCCCTACGCCAGTAGGGCCAAGCAAAACAATAAGGGTATTTTTCATGAATGGGTTGCACGGGTTTTGTGCAAAGGTAGTGGCTGTGGCTGGAAATAAAAAAAGGGGCAAAAGCCCCTTCGGTTATAAAATTTCGTCGATGTCTCCGTAAATTTGATTCAGATCCTCCAATTCACCGAAATCAGAGTACTCGTCCAAGTTATCCCATTCCGTTTCCATAAGTAAGTCGTTTTCTTTGGATTTGACGTCAAGGAACTGAGACGGGGCCACACTTTTCTTGAAGGTAACCTCCGGTGCATTAAGGTTCTTTTCCATGATAATCGTATTTAGTTCAATAAATAAAGATCAATTCGGAAAATGTTAAAACAGAATATTATCTGTTTTTCATTTTAAAAGCACATTCCATCTTTTGCTATTATCAGATTGCTTTCAGTTTCTGATGTTGCCGCCGCCAAGGCAATCGGTTTTTTGTTTGTTTATTAACCTGACTAAGTGGCTAATTTGCCTGAAGATCAGATTTGAATGCTGTTTTTTGAAAACGAAAATTGAAGGAATGTTTCGTTGTAATTATTTTTCGATCCATAACATTTTTCTTAAACAGCATTCCAAAGTAAAAGATGTAATTCTAAAATCGATTAGAAATTGTATTAAAAAATGTTAAAAAATGTAGAATCGACCTATTTTTATAATTGGATACTTCCATGTGTAATTTGGTCCCATGGAATAAACGCTCCGAGCAAACCAAGGATAATTCCGATAAGAATAATTTTTAAAATAGCGATCACAATTCCAATGATGGCACAGGTTCTTCCGCTACGGATATTTGAATAGGATGAGAGTGTGTAAAGTCTTGGTGTTTGGTGGTATAAGCGTTCTGCGTTGCGGGCCATAACCAGGGCGACCACGCCGGCAACGATACCTACCAGACTATTGAAAAACGAAATAACGAGGGCAATAATTCCAAGAATTAGGATGACAGATGCGTTGGGAATTTCGTGTTGAAAGGAGTTTGGGGCTCCTGTTTGGTTAGTATTCTCTGTTTGGGTATTTTCTGTTTCCATATCTTTGTTTTTCTGATTGTTAGTGGAGGTAAATATAAGAAATGGAAAGTATAATATCCAAATTTTAGAATAATAGGACAGAAAGTTTAAATTATATAAAAAAAGCCGGTTGATACCGGCTTTTTTTATCATATGGGAAGAAATTATTGATTCTCTTTAATGAAGTTCAGGCATGAACCGGCTTTGAACCATTCAATCTGTGCCTCATTGTAGGTGTGGTTGGCAATGATTTCATCGGTTGAGCCATCGGCATGATGAAGAACAACTACCAACGAACTTCCGGGAGCAAACTCGGTCAGTTTCAATACATCGATGGTATCGTCTTCCTGTACTTTGTCGTAATCGGCCGGATTATCGAAGGTCAGTGCCAACATACCCTGTTTTTTCAGGTTTGTTTCGTGGATACGGGCAAATGAACGAACGAGAACAACTCTTACACCCAGATGTCGCGGTTCCATAGCTGCATGCTCGCGTGACGAGCCTTCACCGTAGTTTTCGTCTCCAACAATAACAGAACCGATTCCTTTGGCTTTGTAATCACGTGCTGTTGCCGGTACTTCGCCCAGTTCGCCGGTCAATTGATTTTTTACGGCATTCGTGCGCTCGTTGAAGTAGTTGACACCACCAATTAGCATGTTGTTGGAAATATTATCAAGGTGTCCGCGGTAACGAAGCCAGGGGCCAGCCATCGAAATATGGTCGGTTGTACATTTTCCTTTTGCTTTGATAAGCAATTTCATTCCCGTCAGGTTGTTACCATCCCATGCTTTAAAGGGAGTGAGCAACTGAAGACGCTCAGAATCCGGCTTGACGACCACTTCCAAATTTTTGTTCTCCGATGACGGCGGAATAAAACCTCTGTCTTTCACATCGAAACCTTTGGTTGGCAAGTCATCGCCTTTGGGCTCATCCAGTTTTACTTTCTCGCCTTTTTCGTTTTCCAGGTAGTCAGTAGCCGGATTGAAATCGAGCGTACCGGCGATCGAAAAGGCCGTTACAATTTCAGGTGAAGCTACAAAACCATGCGTTTTTGGGTTGCCATCATTTCGCTTGGAGAAGTTCCTGTTGAATGACGTCATAATGGAGTTCTCATCCAGATTCTCGGCATTGTGACGTGCCCACTGACCGATACATGGACCACAGGCATTGGCCAGCACGACTCCACCAATTTGTTCGAAGGTATCGAGGAAACCATCGCGATCGACGGTGTAACGAACCTGTTCAGAACCTGGCGTAACGGTAAATTCCGCTTTAACTTTCAGGTTTTTGTCCAGTGCCTGCTTAGCTACCGATGCAGCGCGGCTTATATCTTCGTACGAAGAGTTAGTACACGAACCAATCAAACCGACCTCCATTTTCAGCGGCCATCCGTTCTCTTTGGCTACTTTACCAAATTGTGAAACAGGTGTTGCCAAATCCGGAGTGAACGGACCATTAATATGTGGTTCCAGTTCCGAAAGATTAATTTCGATAATCTGATCGTAATAAGCTTCCGGATTTTCTGCAACTTCCGGATCGGGACGGAGGTGTTCTTCGATTTTGGCAGCCATTTCAGCTACATCGGTACGACCGGTAGCTTTCAGGTATTTTGCCATCGATTCGTCGAACGGGAAGGTAGAAGTAGTGGCTCCGATTTCGGCACCCATGTTACAAATGGTACCTTTTCCGGTTCCGGAGATGGATTCGACTCCCGGGCCAAAATACTCGACGATGCTTCCGGTTCCACCTTTTACAGTAAGAATGCCGGCCACTTTCAGAATAACATCTTTGGGAGAGGTCCATCCACTGAGTTTCCCGGTAAGTTTCACACCAATCAGTTTCGGGAATTTCAGTTCCCAGGGTAGTCCGGCCATTACATCTACTGCATCGGCACCACCTACACCAATGGCAACCATTCCCATACCGCCTGCATTAGGCGTATGCGAGTCGGTTCCAATCATCATTCCACCCGGGAATGCGTAATTCTCCAGAACTACCTGGTGAATAATTCCGGCTCCCGGTTTCCAAAAACCGATTCCGTATTTTTTTGAGGCTGACGCCAGAAAATCGTATACTTCTTTGTTGGTTTTCTCTGCAGTAGTAAGGTCTTCTTTTGCTCCTTCCTTAGCCAGGATCAAGTGGTCGCAGTGAACGGTCGAAGGGACCGAAACCTGAGCTTTTCCGGCCTGCATAAACTGGAGAACAGCCATCTGTGCAGTGGCATCCTGCATGGCAACACGGTCCGGTGCAAAATTCACGTAAGATTCGCCCCGTTTAAACGGTTCGTTAGGAAGATCACCGGAAAGGTGAGAATAAAGAATTTTTTCACTTAGGGTCATGGGGCGCCCCAGAAGTTTACGGGCTTGCTTGATTCTTTCAGGATAGCGTTCATATACCTGACGAATCATTTCAACATCATATGCCATTTTTTAATCGATTTATTTAGATATGTCGCAAAATAATATTTATTAATCATAAACGGATATAAAATCTAAAGGTTTGTAAGGGGCGAATTGTTTCAAAATCTTTGAAATATTTCTACCTTGGAGAAGCAAACCAAATCGCTCATGCTGTTCAATCCGCTCACTCAGGAGAACATATTAATGTCGATCCAGTCCATCAGAGGAAACTGGGTTCGTTCGGTGCTGACCATCCTAATCATTGCCGTTGGAATTACGGCTTTGGTTGGCATTTTAACAGCTATTGATTCCATTAAAAATTCCATTACAGCAGAATTTACGCGGCTTGGTGCTAATACATTTACCATTCAGAGCCGTGGTATGCGGGTGCAAGTGGGCGGAAACCGCTATCGAAGTAAGAATTACAGTTACATCAGCTATTTCGAAGCACGGGAGTTTAAGGATGAGTTCGATTTCCCAGCCGAGGTTTCCATGACAGTTAATGCGACCGGTACAGCAACGGTCCGTTATGAATCACAAAAAAGTAATCCCAATGTCAGGGTAATCGGTGTCGATGGTAATTATCTGCAAACGGCCGGATACGACATCAGCATGGGACGAAATTTTGCTTCACAGGAGATTCATTCCGGAACGAATGTGGCTTTGTTGGGAAATGGGTTGGCCCGAAAACTCTTCCCGGGAATACTGAATCCGACTGGCCGGGTTGTTTCTATTGGGACGGCGCGTTATCGTGTCATTGGTATTCTGGCCGAGAAGGGTAGTGGCTTTGGTTCATCCGGCGACCGATTAGTGTTATTGCCGTATTCCAATGTTCGGCAGGTTTTTTCGCGTCCACAGATGAATTTTCAAATTCAGGTAATGCCGAAATCACCACAGTTACTTGATATCGCAGTGGGAGAAGCAGAGGGTTTATTCCGTGTTATTCGGGGCCTGGATGTCAAAGACGAATCGGATTTTAATATTGTAAAAAGCGACAACCTCGTAAATATCCTGTTGGAAAATATCAAATACATTACGTTGGCAGCCACCATTATTGGATTCATTACGTTGCTTGGAGCGGCCATTGGTTTAATGAATATCATGCTGGTCACCGTTTCGGAACGGACCCGCGAGATAGGTATCCGGAAAGCCATGGGAGCCAATTCCCGAACCATCCGGCAACAGTTCCTGATTGAATCCATTGTCATTGGCCAGCTTGGAGGTTTGGTTGGTATCGTACTGGGTATATTAGCCGGAAATGGTGTTTCCGCGCTAATCGGAAGCTCCTTCATTGTTCCGTGGCTATGGATTTTTTCCGGGGTAGCGCTCTGTTTGCTTGTCAGCCTGGCTTCGGGATTTTTACCGGCCATGCAGGCAGCCAGGCTCGATCCCATCGAAGCGCTGCGATACGAATAACTTCCGAATGGGATAATCCTTCGCAGCTCATCCACTCAAATTTCAGTTCATCCGGATTCTTGTGCAGTTCATCCGGTTCTTTTTTCTATTCTTGCTGACTCACCGCAATTTTGAGGTACACAATACCTGAAAATGTGATGAAAAAGATTCAGCTTATATTCCTGTTAATCATTTTTGCGATTCCGGCTTTCAGCCAGATTTCCATTCATGGAAAAATTGAGGATACCGATCATCATCCGCTGCCCGGTGCCAATATTTATTTCGAGAATACGTACGAAGGCACCACTTCGGACAGTGACGGTGTTTTTCAATTGACTTCTCAGCTCGAAGGAGCGCAACGGTTGAAAGTTACCTTCCTGGGTTACATCCCTTACACCGTTGCTATTCCGGCGAAAGCCGATACAATTATGGTGATTAAACTGCAACCAGAACACAACAAGGTCGATGAGGTCGTAATTACCGCCGGTACGTTTGGTACAGCCGACGATGAACAAACGGTTAGCCTGAAAGCCATCGATATTCTGACAACGCCAACCTCGGAAGGAGATGTTTACGGGGCCTTGCGAACCTTACCGGGAACGCAACAGGTTCCCGAAGACGGACGGCTATTCGTTCGGGGAGGTGAGGCTTACGAAACCAAAACCTTCATCGATGGTATGGAGATGCAGCAACCGTACAGTAGCTCCACGCCCGATTTGCCTTCGCGTGGCCGGTTTTCGCCGGAACTGTTTAAAGGGACCCTGTTCAGCACGGGTGGCTATTCGGCCGAATACGGACAGGCTCTTTCGTCGGCACTTATTCTGCGCACCATCGATCTGCCCAAAGAATCTTTTACCTCCATTGGCTTACTGAATGTCGGTTTTCAGGGAGGCTATACCAAACGGTTTGATAAGGCATCCATCAGTGCTTCTGGTGAATATTATAATCTTGGACTTAATAATAAAATTAATCCGCCCCGTAACGCTTTCGCGGAAGATCCAATCCAGATGAATGGTTTGGTGCACGCCCAGGTTAAATCGGGCAAGCGGGGAATGTGGAAGACTCTGTACTCATTCAACCATCATCAGCTCATTGCTCCCTATGCTACTTCAGCTACAAATCTGGAGAACGTAGCCGTGAACTCGACCAATCATTATGTGAATAGTACCTACCGGAATATGTTGTCGGATACCTGGTTGGTTTATGGTGGTATTTCCGGTGACTATTACGACGACCACATCAAAATGGAAGAGGGGAACTACCATATTCTGGACCATTATTCCCAAGGTCGTGCTGGTTTGAAATACCTGCCCTCGGAAAAGGTGAAAATCAATATGGGGTTGGATGCCAACTGGCACGACAACGAGCGCTCCAACGAGGCAGTGGCCGGGCAGAAAGCCGGCTTCACACAACGAACACTCGCCACTTATGCCGAAGGAGAGTTTCAGTTGGGTAACAACTGGGCCGTTCGGTTGGGAGTACGACCCGAATATTTCGGTCTCCTGGAAAAGGTAAAAGTAGCTCCAAGACTTTCGTTGGCCCGAAAAACCGGTGAACACAGTCAGCTTTCACTGGCTTACGGAACCTTTTACCAAAATGCCCCCGATGAGTACCTGGCTTTCAATCATAGGCTAAATACTGAAGAGGCTAAACATTTCATTTTAAATTACCAGTATTCTTACGATAAACGGGATTTCCGGATTGAGACCTATTACAAGGATTACCAGAACCTGGTGAAATTCAACCAGGCCTCCACCGAATATGCTCCATCTTACTACACGTCATCAGGAACCGGTTATTCAAAAGGAGTCGACCTTTTCTTCCGTGACCGAAAAAGCATTCCACTGCTCGATTACTGGATTGCTTATTCGTACCTCGATACCAAGCGTGATTATCGTGATTTCCCGACAAAGGCAACTCCGGGCTTTGTATCGAAAAACACGTTGTCGGTTGTTGGCAAGTATTGGATCGCCGGCTGGAATACCCAGTTTGGATTCAGCTTTAGCGCTGCCAGCGGAAGGCCTTATGATGACCCGAACACGCCGGTATTTATGGATAAAAAAGCTCCGGCTTATTCCAGTCTCAGTCTGAATGCCGCACATCTGGCGTACCTCTTTGGTAACTACACCATTTTCTACTGCTCTGTTGGAAATGTGCTGGGACGCGACAAACCCTACACCTACCGATATACAGAAACACCGAACAGTTCAGGCGTATATGAGCGGATTCCCGTACAGGCCGAAACGCTGCGCAGCATTATCCTTGGCGTCTTCATTCAAATTAAATAACAACTAAAAAAATAGCATCATGAAAAAAGTAGCTTTGATTATCATCGTTATGGTTTTGGGAACCACGAATCTTTGGGCACAGAATTATGCTGGCGCTATGCAAAATGCGCTTGCTAAAATGGGTGCAGCTAAATCGACAACCGATTTTGTTGCCGCATCGCAAATTTTCGACCGTATCAGTCAGGTGGAAACAGCCAAATGGATACCGGCTTACTATGGCGCTTTGTCGCTCATCAATGGAAGTTATACCGGAAAAGAAAAGGAAAAGCGTGATCAGATGCTCGACCAGGCGCAGAAGTTTATCGATACTTGCCTGAAGCGTTCGCCGGAGAACAGCGAAGCCATGACATTGCAGGGCTATTTGTACCAGGCGCGCATTGGCGTCGACGGCTCCCGTGGGCAGGAATTCTCGCAAAAAGCAGCCGGTGCGTTAAAGCAGGCAATGGCATGGGATGCAAATAATCCTAGGGCCACCTCCCTGATGGCCATGAATGTATTTTACACTCCCTCATTTTACGGAGGCGGGAAAGAGAATGCGTTACCATTATTCGAGAAAGCGGAGAAGTTGTTTGCCGAACAGAAAATCTCGTCGCCGTTTGCACCGGCATGGGGAAAAGAAATGAACCAACATTTTCTGCAGGAGTGTAAAAAGTAAATCAAATATTATGTTTCGGCAGTTTTCCCTAATTTTAGACTAATGAAAGAATCAAAGAAAAGCTGGAAAACACATCTGCGCGATTTGGTGATTGTAACGGCTGTTGGTTTTACGATAACCTTCTCGTTAAGCGACTTTGCAAATGTCATGAACTCCTTTTGGAGCATAATGGTATATAATGTCATTATCGGGATGGGATTGTGGAAAGGGAACGAACTGGTTACTTCGCTGGTTCAGCATTGGTATCCCTGGCATGCCAATCGCTCGCGCACTTATGTTTTAATGTGGATTGGAATTATTGTTTATTCGCTGGTATTTATTCTGCTGTTCAATGTCATTTGGGCGACAACTGCGAATCATATTCCGTTGAATGAATTCCTGAAGTATTATAAGTTCACGATTCTGATTGAATTTTTCATTTCGCTCGGCATTGCGGGAATTATTTACACCTCCACCTTTTTCAAAAACTGGCGAAACTTGTTGCAGAAGCATGCCGAGATGGAAAAGGCTACTATTGAATCGAAACTGACCGCATTGCAGAACCAGGTCAATCCGCATTTTCTTTTCAATTGCCTGAATACGCTCGATTCGCTGGTTTATGTCGATGCCGGAAAAGCGAGTCGTTTCATTGGTGACTTGTCGAAAGTGTACCGGTATGTGTTGGATCAGAATGATGTGGTCACCCTGGCGAAAGAAGTGGAATTCTGTCAATCGTACCTCGTGCTGGAGCAGTTTCGGTTTGGCGATAAACTGAAAATCGACTTTCAGCTAAGCGGAAGTGAGTCGGTGAAAATACTGCGCATGGGGCTTCAGTTGATGCTGGAGAATGCCATCAAACACAATGAAATTTCCAACGAAAAACCGTTGCATATTGAAGTAAAACGGGAAGACGATTTTGTTGTCGTGAAAAATAATCTGCAGCTGAAAACAACGTTGCCGGCTTCAGCAAAAATGGGACAGCATAATTTGCAGGAACGCTATCGGTTGATGGGCGAACAAACTCCGGAATTTGGGGTAGAAGGCGAATTCTATGTTGCCCGTATTCCGTTGTTCATGAATGAAGAAGAATAATTGTTATGAAGATACTGATTGTCGAAGATGAGCCGCTTGCAGCCGAAAAGCTGGAGGCAATGATTCGGGAATACCTTCCGGAAGTCGATGTGGCGGGACCATTCGACAGTATCCGGCAAACAGTTGGCTGGTTGAAAAAGAACGATATCCCTGAACTGGCTTTTTTTGATATTCAGCTGGCCGACGGGCTGAGTTTCGAAATCTTCGAACAAGCCGATGTATCCTTCCCGGTGATTTTTACCACGGCTTTTGATGAGTATGCGTTGAAGGCGTTCAAAGTAAACAGTGTCGATTACCTGTTGAAGCCCATCGACAAAGAAGAGCTTCATTCATCGTTGAAAAAATACGAGCGACTGTTCAAACAACCGGACAAACAGGGAAAGGTATCGGTTGAAGCGATTGATAAGATTTACCGGATGATAACGAAGAATTACCGGAACCGGTTTTTGATTCGGGTAGGGGAGCATCTTCGGCCGCTTGATGTTACCGATGTGGTCTATTTTTATTCGCAGCAACGGGCCACCTTCGTGTTAACGGTTGCCGGGAAAAATTACGATCTGGACTTTACGCTCGACCAACTGGAACAAGACCTCGATCCGGAACTGTTCTTTCGTGTTAACCGGGGAGCGCTGGTCCGCCTGGATGCCATCAGGGATGTGCTGATTTATTCGGGGAACCGGCTTCGGCTGAAGTTGGTGAATGAACCGGATGAACCGGTGCTGGTCAGTCGCGAAAGAGTTGGCATGTTTAAGCAATGGCTGGAAGGAGGAAATACCTAAACCTGGTCCTTCGCAATTTCATTGGCCAAAACTGGTTGATTCCGGTTTCCCGGAAAGGAAAAATGGCTTCAGAGCGATTGTTTTCAATCGGGTGCGCATTGCTTTTCCATTTCCTGCGCAGGAAAATTTGATCGGATGCGCATCCGTTACCAAAGCAATGCGCAGGGAATTTTTTTTTATGCGCACAGAAAAAATTGGATGCGCATCGGATTGAAAGACGGATAAAAAGGGATTTTTTGAGGAGGATGGGGACTTCGCAAACGGGGTGTTTTCCGCGAAAGCGAAACTTAGAAAAGGCAATAAAAAACCCGGGCGAAAACCCGGGTTTTAATATTGTGATTTGGTCAATGACCGTTGATTGATTACTTGTGATCAACTGTTGCCATGTGGTTGATGAGTTCAACAACTTTGGTTGAATAACCCATTTCGTTATCGTACCAGCTAACAACTTTTACAAAGTTGTCGTTGAGGCCGATACCAGCACCAGCGTCGAATACTGAGGTACAGGTTTCGCCAACGAAGTCAGTTGAAACAACTGCATCCTCGGTGTAACCCAGAATACCTTTCAGTTCGCCTTCAGAAGCTTCTTTCATGGCAGCGCAAATGGCTTCGTAAGAAGCAGCTTTTTCCAGACGGCAAGTCAGGTCAACTACAGATACGTCAGGAGTAGGAACACGCAGTGACATACCAGTCAGTTTACCGTTCAGCTCAGGAATTACTTTACCTACAGCTTTAGCAGCACCGGTAGAAGAAGGAATAATGTTCTGACCAGCACCACGGCCACCACGCCAGTCTTTCAATGAAGGACCGTCAACAGTTTTCTGAGTAGCAGTAGTTGCGTGAACGGTAGTCATCAAACCTTCGACAACGCCGAATTTGTCGTTCAATACTTTGGTTACAGGAGCCAAACAGTTGGTTGTACAAGAAGCGTTAGAAACGAAAGTCATGTCAGAGGTGTATTTTTTGTGGTTAACACCCATAACGAACATAGGAGTATCGTCTTTAGAAGGAGCTGACATAACTACTTTCTTGGCACCTGCATCGATGTGGCCCTGAGCTTTTTCTTTGGTCAGGAACAGACCAGTTGACTCAACAACATATTCTGCACCAATTTCATCCCATTTCAGATCTGCAGGGTTTCTCTCGGAAGTAACACGGATTGCATTACCGTTAACAATCAGTTTACCGTCTTTTACTTCTACAGTACCATCAAAACGACCGTGAGTAGAATCATATTTGAGCATGTATGCCATGTAATCAACGTCAATCAGGTCGTTGATACCGACAACTTCAACATCATTACTTTTTGCGGCAGCACGGAAAACCAAACGTCCGATACGACCGAAACCGTTAATACCAATCTTAACTTTAGACATAATTGATTCTTTTAAAGTTTTATAGGATGAATTAGAACCTCTAAATTCAATAGTCCCACAAAGAAACAATATATATTCAAAAACATCAAATTTTTGTTGTTTACCTTTTTGTTAATTCTGATATTACGCGGTTCGGGATGTTTGTGTCTGAAAATGAGGATGTAGAGGTCCGTTTTTCTGACCTTTTTTAACTATTTTTTATACCACATATGATGGTCTTTTTTGGCCACTCGTTTGTTCGATTTGTCAACGTACCCGGTACAACCGCAACTTCTACACTGAGTGAACAGAAATGCAGTCAGGAGAAGCGTGATAATTAAGAGTCCTTTTTTCTTCATATTTAGTGGTTTAACAGATGTTATTCTCGGAATCGTCCGCGCAGGGGCGATAGTTGATTAAGCCTCCCCATATCCTTACTGAAATGGTGTTGGTCGGGGGGAAAGTCAGCATTACGGCAATTTAATGTTATTTTCGGGCGATACCTTTAATCAGTCATTATTTTTGCCCTTTCGTTTTTCCTATCTTTGCATCTCAAAATCATTATCTTTTGACGTTATGGCACTCATAGATACACTGTTGAATCATCGGACCATTCGAAAATATACATCAGAACCGGTAGCTGAACCGCTGCTGAATAAGATTCTGGAAGCCGGAACAAGGGCCTCTACTACTGGAAACATGCAGGTTTACAGTATTATTGTGTCGAAGGACCAAAAAATGAAGGATAAACTGGCACCGTGTCACTTCAATCAACCCATGATTAAAGAGGCACCGGTGGTGTTAACCTTTTGTGCCGACTTCAACCGGTTTAACAAATGGTGCAACTTGCGAAACGCTGAACCGGGTTACGACAATTTTCTGTCGTTTGTTACAGCAGCCATCGATGCATTGCTGGTAGCCCAAAATGTTTGCGTTGCTGCTGAAAGTGAGGGAATGGGCATTTGTTACCTGGGAACGACTACCTACCTGGCCAAAAATATCATCGATGTGCTGGAGCTTCCGAAAGGTGTTGTGCCTATCACCACTGTTACGCTGGGCTGGCCGGACGAAAATCCGGAACAAGTTGACCGTCTTCCGCTGGAAAGCCTTATTCATAGTGAAACATATCACGACTATTCTGACGAGGATATCGACCGCATGTATGCAGAGAAGGAGGCCCGGGAAGATTCAAAAGGCTTTGTTGCCGAAAACAATAAGGAGAATCTTGCGCAAGTATTTACAGATGTTCGATATAAGAAAACCGATAATGTGACGTTCTCTAATATGCTGCTGGAGGTACTCCGCGAGCAGGGATTTATGAACCAATAAAAAGTTGCGAAGTAAGTCTGAGCTTCCGCCAACATCATGAAAGAGAAAATTAACTACCAGATAGCTCCGGAATTTCAGGAACTTGAAAATTGGGTTGCCAGGTTGAAGGAAGAATTTGCTCAAACGGGGCAAACCATCTTCAAGTCGCGGAATGAGGTGAAAATATTTGAGTTTGGTGATAAGATATACAATGTCAAGTCATTCAAACTGCCCAACCTGCTGAATCGGTTTGTTTACGTTTACTTCAGAGGATCCAAAGCAGCCCGTTCGTTTGCTTATGCGCAGCAACTGCTGAAACTGGATGTTCCTACACCGCAACCTGTTGCTTATGCTGAATACATTGGCGGTGGTGTACTCAAGGACAGTTATTACGTATCGTTTCATTTCAAATACGATTTTACCTTACGGGAAGTATTGAATTATGAGGTGAGCGAACGCGACCGGATTTTGCGGCAGTGGGTGGCTTTTACCTATCAGAAGCTTCACAAGAATGGTATCTTCCATCTCGATTATTCGCCGGGGAATACACTTATTCGCCATGATGGAGATGAGTATCAATTCAGTTTGATTGATCTGAACCGGATGAAGTTTGGAGATATCGATTTTGAAAAAGGATTGCGCAATTTCCGTCAGCTGGATACCGACAGGGAAACGCTGGAGTTGCTGGCGACCGAATATGCCTTGTTGAATGAAAAAGATCCGGGTTTAGCGATGCAGAAGTTATTGACCTACGATCAGCAGAACAAAAATTATCGTCACCGGAAAATCAAATGGAAAAAAGCCTTCCGGAAAGTAATCAGATTCGGTCGCGCTTCTGAGTAAACTTCTTCAGGTAGTATAATACCGGATTTTTATATTTCAGCATTTTCCATGGACGGCTTCCGTGGGGCCTGTGGATAACCGGGTTTTTTAGGCTGATGTAGTTATTGAAACCGAGTTGACGGGCTCTTTTGGTAATATACACATCATACCAGTCACGACTGCTGTCCAGTTCCGCAAAATCGAATGCTTTCATTAAATCATAGGAAAGAACAGTACAGCAAAAACTCATGCTCCGGGGGGTCTGATACACATCAGGCATACCCTTCTTCACGTAGCTGTACGGAAAATTTATCTTGCCGTTACTATCGGTTGTTACCGAGCCAACGAGGCCCGCATCCGGAAGTTCTTCTGTTAATTCGAGTAAAGCTTCCAGCGTTTGCGGCTCCGCAATCACATCCGATTCGATAATAGCCAAATGAGCATTTTGCTCCAGCGCCATCTTTCTCGCCATGTTCAGGGTTAAGCGGTAATTGGGTGACGGCTCGCTGGTATGGTCGCTTAGGTGAATGATTTCGAATTGATATTTTTCCTGATGCTTTTTCAGCCAGCTAATGGTTTCATCGTTGCTGAAATCATCGAATATGTAATAAGGTGTGGGATTTGCCCCGGAGCGTAACGCTTTGATGGTATTCCGGAGTGTTTCCAGCGAATCCTTGATAGGAGTAATAACAATCAGCTTATTCATCTCGAGGTTGTGTTGATAGAAATAAAATGGTCGTGAGGTTAGTGAGGTTTCAAAAGATTGAGTTGTTCCATTCTACGCAAAACAATGTTCGGAGTTAGCATTTCCATACATTTGATGGTCTCGTGAATGCAGGGTTTATTTCCGAAAACCGAACAGGGTCGGCAGTCCAATTCTTCAACTGGTGTTTGCAGGCTATATTCAGTCGGTTGCCCCAGCGCATAAAATCCAAATGCCGGATGCGTTGCTCCCCATATGGAGACTGTTTTGGTTCCGGCCAACGCTGCAATGTGCATATTCGATGAATCCATCGACAGCATCATATCCATCCTGGCAATCAGTGCAATTTCCTCCGAAAGTTTCATTTTTCCGGCCACGAGGGTGATGTGGCTGTTCCCAGTCGCCAGTTCTTTCAGTTTTTCGGTTTCCTCTTTCCCTCCGCCAAACAGATAAAATTGAGCCGGATATTTCTCGGCAATCAGGTGTATTAGCTGTCGTGCATTCTCCAGTCCCCAGATTTTTGTTTCATGGGTGGCAAACGGTGCAAATCCAATCTTCAGTGTTTTATCCGGAAGCTTCTGTTTTTTTAGGTATTTCTGAACTGTTTCCTTTGCTTGCGCAGAAGGCGAAATAGCGGGCAGTTGCGCCATTTGAACGTCAAATCCGGCTTCCCTGAAAACATCACAATACCGTTCAGATGAATGCTTTAATTGATTGATTTGTTTCGTCTTCAGAAGGTCATTCTTTTCCTTCCGGCCTTTGTCTATATAATAAACGGGCGTACCGGTCGCCCGGAAATACCTTCTGACCAATTTCGTCCGGAGAACATTGTGCAGGTCGATAACCGTTTGGAAACGGCCTTCTTTTCGTAAGTCGAGGAAAAGCCGGAACAAACCGCCAAAACCTTTATGCCGTCCTTTCAGATCGGGAAAATAGAGTTGCAGCCTGGGAATTCCCTCAAAGAATGGAGCAAAGAATGGTCGGGTAACAAATGTGATGGAGATATTTGGATTTTCTTCGAGCATTCCACGAATAACGGGAACAGTGAGGGCAACATCGCCCATGGCAGAGAGTCGGAAAACTAAAATGCGTTGCACCGGCAGGTAAATTTAATCCCCGGCACCACGAATGAAGCCGGGGAGTTATTTTCTGGAAAAAGACTATTGATAGTCTTCGTAACTTTTTTCTTCAACCAGGTTTGAACCTGTTTTTTCGTTGATGCGCCGTTTCACGTCCGAACGTTTGTCATTGGTAAAATAAACGGCACGGGCTGTTTCGATGAAATCCTGTCCGAAATCTTTGTTTCGTTCCAAATCACGGATTCGATCCTCAATATCCCAAAGTTGGCAATTGATATCATACAATTCCTTGTACAGTGGATCGTTTTTGTCGATGATTTGAGAAACGGCCTCATTCAGCACGTCGTATTCCTTTCTCAGGTTCACCAGTTTTGCTTCATCCGAAATTCGTTCCAATTTAATTTCGATGATGGTCAGTTTATCTGTAATCTCTCCGTTGGAAACCTCTATTTTCATTATTTCAATGTTGAATGTTTTACCCGACAAATGTACGGGATTTAATCTTTTTTACCTCGAAAAATGTTTTTGCCGGGATTTTGCTTTCACTGGCCACATTCTTCTGAATGACAAATTTCTAACACCTACTGGTCGCGTCGGGCATCACGTGCACTGGCCTGATCAGTCGGCATAATCAGTACATCGTCGAGGTTGACGTGAGCAGGACGAGTCGCCATAAACAAAATCGTTTCGGCGATATCCTCAGCATACAAGGGAGTGAGTCCTTTGTAAACATTTTCAGCTTTGCTTTCATCGCCTTTGAAGCGAACGACCGAAAATTCGGTTTCCACCATTCCCGGAGCGATGGTACTCACTTTTACACCGTGTTGCACCAACTCAATACGCATGGCCTTTGAAATGGCTGATACAGCATGTTTGGTTCCGCAGTAAACCGAACCACCGGGATACGATTCCTTTCCGGCAATCGATGATATATTAATAATGTGTCCTTTTTTCCGCTCAACCATTCCGGGAGTCAGGCAGCGGCTGACATACAACAGGCCTTTAACATTGGTGTCAATCATCCGTTCCCAATCGTCGATCACCGCTTCATGAGCCGGCTCGGTTCCCACTGCAAGGCCGGCATTGTTCACCAGCAAATCAATATTGCTCCATTCGGACGGAAGGTTGCAAAGTGCTTTTTGCACTTCTTCGTTGTTGCGTACATCGAAAACAAGACTGAGTACTTTGGTGTCGTCAATCTTCAGCAATTCTTCTTCAACTGCTTTCAGTTTGTCGCTTCTACGGCCCGTAATAATCAGGTTAAAGCCATTTTGGGCCAGTATCATGGCTGTTGCTTCACCAATTCCGGAAGTGGCTCCGGTTACGATGGCAATCTTTCTCATATTGTTCAGTTTTAATGCCGAAATTAAAAAATAACGACGATTTTTTAGGATAAAATGATCGGTTCGCTAATTTTGAGGAAGAATCTTTGGCGATAACCAAACCTTCAAAGCACATGTACGAAAAAGAAAAAAAGCCATTTAGCATTGATCTGGTTCCCGAACCGGACAGCTTGCAGAGCGTCATTTATTCCATGGTGGCCATACCGCATCTTTCGCCGGTCAACTTCTTCAACGATTTTTCAGCCATGGTTGATGATCCTTCGCAATTGGGAAAGGATGATACGAGCGAAGCAGGAATTTTTGAGATTGACGGAGAAAACCGGTTGTTCTCGCTGACCATTTATGCCGATCACCGGCGAATGATTGTTGAGCCGGAAGTTGCTTCCCAAATTTTGGTAGCCAAAGCAGTCAGACGCTTGGTTTGCTATGGTGCAGAACCAGTGGCGATGAGCGTTATGCTTAACCACGTGGGATTGTCCGACCCGATGGATCAGCAGTTGGTTGTGGAGGCCCGAATTGGTTTGGAGAAAGCGGCCGAAGCATTTGGTCTGCAGATTTCGCACCGGAAAATTTTCCACGATTATGCCCGTGAACGCGCTAACATTCCGCCCACACTCATCGTGAGTATGGTTGGGAAGATGAAAAAAGAGGCACAGTTAATTACGCCGAAATTCAAGAAGAAAGGAACCAATATTTTCCTTATCGGGAAATCGTATGACGATGTCAACGCGTCAGAGTATCTCGATCATTACCACGAAATAAAAGAGTGGCCCTTGATGCAGTTCGATCTCGATTTGGAGAAACAACTGATGGATCTGGTAAAGGGTCTGGCCGAAAAGAACCTGGTTGAATCGCTGAGCCCGGTAGGAATTGGTGGTTTGTTCTTCACGTTACTCAGATCTTCACTACCGAACGATTTAGGCTTCGATATTACTACTGATGCGGAAATCCGTCAGGACGCGTTTCTGTTCGGCGAATCGATGGGACGCGTGATTGCCTGTGTAGCAGAAGATAAAGAAGATGATTTAGTTGACTACCTTCGTGAGCATAAATTGCCCTTCTTCACGTTAGGGCATGTGACACGTGGAGAAATTCGCATCGACGATACTTCCTACGGGTTTGTGGATAAGATGACAGAAAATGTAGAGACGGAATAAACCTGAAATTTGTGGTAACTCCTTATAAAGATTCTGACACCAGTAAAAAGGTGCAGGTAGCGGCTATGTTCGATAGTATAGCTGCTCGTTATGATTTTTTGAATCACTTCCTCTCCTTTGGTATTGACCGGGGATGGCGGAAGAAAGCCATCAAATTGCTGAAAGCATATCAGCCGAAGCAAATGCTGGACATTGCAACCGGAACCGGTGATTTTGCTATCGAAGCGTTGAAGCTGGATCCTGATAAAATTACGGGAGTGGATATTTCCACGGGTATGCTGGCCGAAGGGCGGAAAAAGATGGAACGCCTGGGCATCGACGGAAAAGTTGAATTGCTGGAAGGTGACTCTGAGAATCTTCCGTTCGAACCGGAAAAATTTGAAGCCATTACGGTTGCATTTGGTGTTCGGAATTTTGAGAATCTGAGTAAAGGGCTGGAAGAAATGCATCGGGTGCTGAAACCCGGTGGTGTCACTTGTGTCCTGGAATTCTCGCAACCGCGCAGTTTTCCAATGAAACAGTTGTACCATTTTTATTCGTTTCGGATTCTGCCTTTCTGGGGACGATTTTTTTCGAAAGATAAAGCGGCCTATAGCTACTTGCCGGAATCGGTGCAGGCATTTCCCGATGGCTCTGACTTTATGGCCATCATGCGCAATGCCGGCTTTAAGAATACACGCGAATACCGGCTGACTTTCGGTATTGCGACCATATACCTGGGCGATAAATAACAGGAGTATTCCTTGAAGCAAATTGGGAATACATTTTAGCGGAGTGAACAATAAACGCTAAAAAATCGTGTTATTGATCATAGAAAAAATGTACCTTATCGGGAAATATATGATTTACCAAAAGTCCAGATATCTACTTCTTCTGCTTGCCTTCATGTTGGTAGGTAACATAACTTATGCCCAGTTTGGCAGGGTTGAGAGTTTGTCGAGTTTTGATGATCGTCCAATTCATTTTGGATTCTTTCTGGGCGTAAATGCCATGGACTTTGGTTTCCGTTTCTATCCCGATCCCATCAGCCAGAACCCGGTGCTGCAAATGCCTGCAAATGCCGCCATCAAGGATAAAACGGAGCAGTATTACCGGGGGCGTTCCATTCGCGCAGATGTTGATCCAATTTCTCCCGGATTTTCCGTGGGAATCGTGTCCAATTTCCGTCTGGCGGAATTTGCCGATTTACGTATTACGCCGGGAATGAGTTTTGGTAGCCGGCAGTTGGTTTATAACGATACCATCAATCAGGATATTTTAAGTGGTTTGGGAACAAACGGACTGGACGAGAAGTCCTATCTGAATATTCCTTCCACCTACATTGATATTCCAATAGGCGTTCGCCTGAAGGGAAAGCGATACGGCAACCTGCGTCCCTACATTTACCTTGGCGGTACTTATCGCATCGACTTGGAGAACAAAAGGGTAGCAGAGCGCGTATTTCATATGCAAAAAATGGGAGCCTATGTCGATTTTGCGATGGGCCTTGACTCCTATCTGCAATTTTTCCGGCTTTCCACCGAATTCCGTGTTTCTCTTGGAGTCGATAATTTGATCGATCACAGTGTTGGAGCCAATGAAAATCGTATCCCTTATTACGGTTTCGCCATCGAACGGCTTACCTCCAATGTTTTTTCACTTGTCTTTTATTTTGAATAATTCCTCGTTAGGCAAGGCCTGAATGTTTGTATTTTTGTAGCGGGAAGTTCCTTGTACAGGAATCGTATGACCTTAAGTACAGAAATAAGTTGCAAAAAGAGATAAACATTTCCGTCAGTCCAAAACAGGCTGCCGATGAAAAGCAGTTGTCACGAATCGTGGCATCCCAGCTGCGTTTGGATGAAGATCGAGTCCGCGGAATCATTATTCGTCGACGTTCGGTGGATGCCCGGAAGCGCGATATCCGGATTAATTTGGGTATCCTGGCCTTTATCGACGAAGAACCCAAACCGTTGAAGCCAGCTGAAAAAATTTATCCTGATGTGTCGAAAGCCGCTCCGGTGATTATTGTCGGTGCCGGGCCTGCAGGTCTGTTCGCTGCACTTCGCCTCGTCGAACTGGGAATGAAGCCGGTTATTCTCGAGCGGGGGAAAAGCGTGAGCGAGCGCAAACGAGATATTGCGACCATTCATCGTGATCAGCAGATCGAGCCGGATTCCAATTATGGTTTTGGCGAAGGTGGAGCAGGAACATTTTCGGACGGCAAGCTTTACACCCGTTCGAAAAAGAGGGGAGATGTCAATCGTATTCTGGAAATTCTGCATTTTCACGGAGCGCAGGACGATATCCTGATTGACGCGCATCCGCACATCGGCACGAACGTATTACCCCGGGTGGTAACGGCTATGCGGAAAACGATCCTGGAAGCTGGCGGCGAGGTTCATTTTCATTCGCGGGTAACCGATATCATCAGTCAGAATGGCAAAGCTTCCGGCGTAAAATTAAAGAGCGGGCAAACCCTTTCAGGGAAAGCTGTCATCCTGGCAACGGGTCATTCAGCCCGCGATGTGTACCAGATGCTACACGACAAACATCTTACGCTCGAAGGGAAACCTTTTGCCATGGGCGTTCGGGTCGAACATCCACAGGAGTTGATTGATTCGATCCAGTACCATGGAAGGTCCAGAGGAGAGTTGTTGCCGGCAGCCACTTATTCGTTCGCGGAACAGGTAGAGCAACGTGGTGTTTATTCCTTTTGCATGTGCCCCGGCGGAATGATTGTACCGGCAGCCACTGCTCCCGGAGAGTTGGTGGTAAATGGTATGTCGCCCTCGGGACGAGGAGGTGTCTTTGCTAATTCGGGCATTGTCGTGGAAATTCGGTTGGAAGATATTCCGAAGAATTATAAGCGGTTTGAGCAGTTGGCCGGTCTGCATTTTCAATCCGATTTGGAGCAGAAGTGTTTCCGGCAGGCTAATCGTTCGCAATTGGCACCGGCCCAACGGTTGGATGATTTTGTGAAGGGACGGTTATCGTATGATTTACCCGAAACGTCGTACCGGCCGGGAATTCAGCTGTCGCCTATGCACGAATGGTTACCAGAGCATATTCGTGAAAAACTACAAAAAGGATTTATTCAAATCGGGCGGAAAGCCAACGGATTTCTCACAAACAATGCTGTTATCATGGGGGTTGAATCGCGGACATCTTCGCCGGTGCGGATTCCCCGAGATAAGATATCGTTAGAGCATATACAGATGCCACGACTTTTCCCTTGCGGTGAAGGCGCTGGCTATGCCGGAGGCATTGTATCCTCGGCTATCGACGGAGAACGTTGTGCGGAAGCAGTTGTCAGGATTTGTTCGGCATCATCCGGCGTCTGAATTCGGAACAGGTGATAGAAGTTGCCATGGCCACGTTCAGTGATTCCGACGTCATCCGGTCGGCCGGAAAATTAGGGATATGAATTTTGTGCTGAATGAAAGGTTCAACATCGTCAGAAATGCCTTTCCCTTCGTTGCCCATTACAATAATCCCGTTTGGAGAGAGTGAAGCAGAATAAATGGCTTCGCCCTCGAGAAATGTTCCGTACACCGGAATTTCCATTTCATTTGCCCATTGAAGATAGTTCGGCAGGTTACCGTAGTGTAGTCTGATACGAGCGATGGCACCCATGGTTGCCTGAATGGTTTTGGGATTATACAAATCGACTGTATCCTCTGAGCAAAGAATATTTTTGATGCCAAACCAATCGGCCAGGCGAATAATGGTTCCCAGGTTGCCGGGATCCTGAACTCCATCCAGCGCCAGGCACAGATCGCCGGCAATTTCTTCCCATGACAATGAATGTTCTGGAATTCTAACTGTGGCAACAATGTCGGGAGACGATTTTAGCTGAGAGATTTTCTTTAAATCCGCAGGTTGCGAGGTATGGATGTTTTTCGGGTTAAAACCCTTTCCTTCGACAGTTGCAATTAATTCTGGCGTGCAAAAGACTTCCCGAACTTTCATTTCTGAATCAAGCAGATCGAAAACGAGTTTTTGGCCTTCGGCGACGAAAAGGCCTTCGCTGCGCCTGAATTTTTTCAGATGAAGCGAACGGAGTTGTTTTATTTTGTTTTTTGAGAGCAAACCGCTATACTGAGTTTCACAATTAACTTCAGCAAAAATAAGCGATTTTAAATTATTGAGTTCACTATATTTGTGAGGTTTCCAATTTTCAGTGTATTGAAGGATTTGTTGAGAATAATAAAGCTGATTTCCGGATTGGCCTTTCTGGTTTTACTACTTTTTTCGTGCCGGACAACGAAATTTGTTCCGCAGGACCAATACCTGTTGAATAAAGTGAAGGTGGAAGTTGATACGAAAAACATTGACAGACAGGAATTAAAAAATTATTTTCGGCAAACCCCCAACACCTCCATTCTCGGATTCTGGAAGTTTCATTTGGCACTTTACAACTTATCGTCACGAAAGAAAAACGACGGTTGGCTGAAGCGCATAGGTGAAGCACCTGTGATATACGATCCCTTCCTGACCAGGCGTTCAGACGAAGAGTTGAAACGGTACATGCACAACAAGGGCTATTATGATGCAGAGGTAACCGATACGGTTTATCGTAAAAAGAAAAAGGCTGAAGTCGTCTATCGCATTACCGCCAATGAACCTTATACAATCAGTCGCTACAAGGTTGACGTGCTTGACGACTCACTCCAGACAATCGTACATCAGGATTCGACATTGTCGACGGTTCATGTCGGTGAAAATCTGGACATGGATAAACTGGCCAGTGAGCGATTGCGGATGGTTCGTACATTAAAGGATCAAGGTTATTATCGGATGAATCGTAACAGTATTTCCTATGAGGCCGATACAACTTTGGGAAAACGGCAATCGGCCGTAACCATGCTGGTTGGAGAGCAGGAAATACAGGACTCGCTGGGCAATATCGAATATCAGCCGCATACGAAGTTTACATTCCGGAATTTCTATTTCTTGACAGAATATGAACCCCGTAAAGCACTATTCGGTGAGCACCTGAATATGGACATGGTCCCGCAGGATACGCTGAAAGTTGACAACTACTACTTCATCTATAAAAAATCGTTGCGTTTCCGTCCTGATTTGCTCATCAATGCGAACCATATTGGTGATGCGGGTTATTATAAGGTGAGTGAAGTAGAGCGCACCTACAATGAACTATCGTTGTTGCGATTATTCAAAGTAATTAATATTCAGTTCGAGGATACCGGGCAACGGGATTCACTGGGGCACTCTATGCTCGATTGTATCATTCAATTGACCCCGTCTACCAAGCAATCTTATTCATTCTCGCTCGAAGGAACTAATTCATCGGGGAACCTGGGAGTCGCCGGGAATTTAAATTATCAGCACCGAAATCTTTTCAAGGGGGGAGAGATTCTCGATGTACAATTGCGTGGAGCAACCGAGCGGCAAAGCTATGGTGTGAAGGATTCTGTCAAATTTTTTAATACCCTGGAAACAGGTATCGAAACCAAACTTACGCTGCCCAAATTTTTGGCTCCGATTCGATCAAATCGACTGTTTCAATACTCTACGCCCAAAACGCTTTTTAGTCTGGCATACAATTATCAGCGTCGTCCCGATTACACCCGGACCATTGCACGTGCCAGTTTTGGCTACCAGTGGAAATCGTCCGAGTTCTCAACACACCGAATCAATTTGCTGGATTTCAATCTGGTGAAAATGTTTTCATACGATCCGGAGTTCATTGCATCCATCGAAAATCTGTATATCCGTAGCTCATATACCGATCACTCCATTTCATCGTTTAATTACATTTATACATATAATACACAGCGCTTGCAGAAGAGAACCAACTATAAATATTTGCGTGCCTCATTCGAAACAGCCGGGAATACATTATATGGATACAGCAAACTGGCAAACCGCCCCCAGGAACTGACGGACACGTTAGCAGGAGGCCAGTATAAATTCCTGGGAACACCATTTGCTCAGTATGTCAGAACCGATCTGGAGTATCGTCGTGGCTGGGTACTCGATAAGTACAATACGGTCGTCATTCGTGGTTTTGGCGGTATTGCAGTTCCATACGGTAACTCGAAGCAGGTACCTTTCGAGCGGAAATACTTTACCGGAGGTGCCAACGACATTCGTGCCTGGCCGGTTCGTTCACTTGGTCCAGGTACTTATAAAGCCGATCCGAATGCTTTCCCGAATCAAACAGGAGATGTTAAGTTGGAAGGTAATATTGAATATCGTTATAAGATGATTGGTATGCTGGAAGGAGCCTTTTTCCTGGATGTCGGTAATATCTGGTCGTTGAATGATAACCGCCCGGGAACCGAGTTTCGTTTGGACAAGTTTTATAATGAATTAGCAGTGGGAACAGGAACCGGATTTCGGTTCGATTTTTCATATGTGATTTTTCGACTGGATGTTGGAATGAAACTATGTGATCCTTCACGTCCGGCAGGCTCAAGATGGATCATTGGTAACCGCCCGTATACAACTGATGATTTCAACGTTACCTTCGCAATAGGGTATCCCTTTTAACGTAGTTTTAACAGGTGTTGTAAAACATTATTTCATTTTTTATTCGTACCTTTGCAACCGGTTATTTGAAACGATAACCAAGAGAATTAGGTTATTTATAGTAAGTTATATCTACCTGTAAAATAAGAGCTATGAGCGCAAAATTATTCAAAGACATTAAACCTGGTGTTGTAACCGGGGAAGACCTTCAAACCATTTTTAAAGTAGCCAAAGAAAACAACTTCGCTCTTCCGGCAGTAAACGTAACCGGAACCGATACTGTTAACGCAGTTTTGGAAGCTGCCAAAGTTGTTAATTCACCGGTCATCATTCAGCTTTCAAACGGTGGTGCTGCTTTTTATGCAGGTAAAGGGTTGAAACTCGAAGGTCAGCAAGCTGCTATCCTGGGTGGAATCTCAGCTGCAAAACATATTCATACGGTTGCTGAAGCCTACGGAGTGCACGTGGTTCTGCACACCGACCATGCAGCAAAGAAACTGTTGCCCTGGATTGACGGATTGCTCGATGCAGGTGAAAAACATTTCGAACAATACGGCAAACCGCTGTTTAGTTCACATATGCTCGACTTGTCAGAAGAGTCACTGGAAGAAAACATCGAGATTTCGAAAAAATACCTTGCCCGCATGAGCAAAATGGGTATGACTCTTGAAATCGAATTGGGTATCACCGGTGGTGAGGAAGATGGAGTTGACAATACAGGAGTAGATAACTCACTGCTGTACACTCAGCCGGAAGATGTTTTTTATGCTTACACCGAATTGAGCAAAGTATCTCCGAACTTCACGGTTGCTGCTTCATTTGGTAATGTACACGGAGTTTACAAGCCAGGAAACGTTGTATTGACTCCGGTGATTCTGAAAAACTCACAGGATTACATTGCTGAGAAGCTGGGTCTCGAAGATAAGAAACCCGTTAACTTCGTATTCCACGGCGGTTCTGGTTCTAAACCTGAAGAAATCCACGAAGCTATTGGCTATGGTGTTATCAAAATGAATATCGATACCGATACTCAGTGGGCTATGTGGAATGGTGTTCGTGAATTCGAAGCTAAAAACCACGACTACCTGCAATCGCAGATTGGTAACCCTGAAGGTGAAGAAAAACCGAACAAGAAATATTACGATCCTCGTGTTTGGCTGCGTGCCGGCGAGCAGGGTGTGATTGATCGTTTGAAAGAAGCTTTTGAAGCACTGAACGCTATCGATCGCGACTAAGAAAGTTCATACCGAACGATACATATATGAAAACCACCTTCGGGTGGTTTTTTTGTTTATATACATTTGTTCGTGTTAGGAAGTATCTTGGGCAATCCGAAAAAAAATGACAAATTTGCTCGCTGTAAAATGTTGATTATAAAAAGCTTTTATTTATTCTAAATTGAGATTATCTGCGATTTCAATTTATTGAACTAACACTAACCACCTTATGCAAGGAAAGAGAGACAGCTTTACAAGTCGTTTTGGCGTTATTGCTGCAGCGGCGGGTTCGGCCATCGGACTTGGTAACATCTGGCGATTCCCCTATGTCCTGGGCGAAAACGGGGGAGGAGCATTTTTCCTGATTTACCTTTTTTTCATTGTCCTAATAGGCATTCCGTTAATGTTAACTGAGATGACGCTTGGAAGAAGTGCTCAGCGTAACGCCTTCGGGACATTTAAATTTCTGGCTCCCAAAACTGGCTGGCCATTGGTCGGTATTATGGGAGTGGCAGCAGCATTCATGATTTTATCTTTTTACAGTGCCGTAGCCGGATGGACGCTGGAGTATACACTTCAGGCTGTTAGAAACAACTTTGCAGGAAAAAATCCGGTAGAATTGAATACGATGTACGGCGATTTCGTCTCCGGCTCGTTTTGGCCTGTTGTGTGGATGCTGATTTTTCTTTTTCTAACATCAGCTATTGTGGTGGCAGGAGTGAGCAAAGGAATTGAGAAGTATACTAAAATTCTGATGCCTGTTTTGCTTGTTATTATCATCATTCTCGACATCCGGGCGATTACCCTTCCCGGTGCAGGTGAAGGATTGGAGTTTTTGTTTAAACCCGATTTTAGCAAGCTAACCGGAAATACAGTCCTGGAAGCATTGGGACAGGCTTTCTTTTCACTAAGCCTGGGAATGGGAACCATTATTACCTATGGCTCTTACATTAACAGGAAAGAGAGATTGATGAGTACGGCGGCGTCCGTTTCGCTTGCCGATACATTGATAGCGGTATTGGCAGGAGTCGCTATATTCCCTGCCGTTTTTGCTTTTAATATTGAGCCCGATGCAGGTCCCAAGCTTGTGTTCATTACGTTACCGAATATTTTCCAGCAAATGCCCGGCGGATATTTCTTTGCTTTAATATTCTTTGTCCTGTTAGTCATTGCGGCATTGACATCTTCCATCTCATTATTAGAGGTCATTGTTGCCTATTTCTCCGAGGAATTAAAGATTAGCCGGAAAAAAGCCACGTGGTTGTCGGGGATTGCAGCGGGAATATTAGGAGTTCTTAGCGCCTTGTCATATGGACCCCTGAAAGATGTTACACTATTCGGAAAAACCGCTTTTGAGTTGCTCGACTACGTTTCTTCCAACATTCTGTTGCCTTTCGGCGGACTATTAATTACCATTTTTGCCGGCTATATCCTTAAAAAGGCCGTAATGAAAAAGGGAGTGGAAGGTGAAAGCGGACATGAAAAACTCTTCAAGGTTTACTATTTCATCATCAAGTTTCTGGCACCGGTGGCGATCGCCTTTGTCTTTTTGAACAGTCTTGGAATTCTGAAATTTTAATCCGATAATATTGAATTCATTGAAAAGCTTTCTGGTTAACAGGAAGCTTTTTTTGTAACTTTAATATGGAAGTTGCCAATCCAAGACTTCATATTAATGAAATTTTCTTTTTTGCGCACATATTTTAGCTTCTCGAAAAGAGAGAAAAACGGCCTATTGGTTTTGCTCACCATTTTGTTGGTAATTATCGGAATCAATTTGATGTTACCAATTATTATCCCAACACCGAAATACGATTTTTCGGAGTGGGAAGAGCAAGTCGCGACATATCAAAAACATCTGGATAGTCTTTCCAGAGAGAAAAACCGATTGCATCTTGTCCCATTCAATCCAAACAAAGTTACCAGAGATGAGCTAATGGCGATGGGAATTCCGGAAAAGCCTGCATCCAATTGGGCGAACTATCTCCGGAAAGGAGGTCATTTCAGAAAGCCGGAAGACGTTGGGAAAATTTATGGATTGTCTGATTCGATTAGTGAGAAACTTGTGCCTTTCGTCCGGATGGTGGAGGATACAATGCCTCGCGTTAAGAGAATCGTAAAGAATCGACCTCTCCGGAAATCATCAGCAGTTAAAAAGCCTCGGCTGCAAGCTGCCGTTCCGGATAAAATAGCAATTCCGGTTGTCGATTTAAACAGGGCTGATTCCGTCGATCTGGAAAAACTACCGGGAATTGGTCCCGTGTTGGCCGGACGCATTGTCAAATACCGTAGGTTGCTGGGCGGATATTATTCGGTAGGGCAATTAAAAGAAGTTTATGGCCTGAGGGGAGAACATTATAATAAAGCCCTGCCTTATTTAAAGGTGGCAAAAGACTCGTTGCATCCCATTCAAATCAACTTTGCCTCATTGGGCGATTTGGCTCGTCATCCTTATATCAACTATCGTGAAGCTAAAGCGGTCGTGAACAAACGAGAGAAACTGGGCAAGATTGAAAGTTTTGACGTCCTTGAGGATATTTTCCTTCCTGAAAAAGTTGAAAAACTACATCCTTACATTATCTTTGCGCCGTAAATTTCGGCAGCATTATTTGTCGTTGGCACCAATTATTTCGTGCTGACAGTTTGATTCGTAACGGAATATTCATAAATTTGCGACCCGAAATCAGGAATAATAAAGAAACTCGAATAAATAAGTAATAAGGAAACGGTATGATTGTAATTCCCTTGAAAGAAGGAGAGAACATCGAACGTGCTCTCAAGCGTTTCAAAAGAAAATTTGAAAAAACCGGAGTAGTAAAAGAACTGCGTAGCCGTCAGGCTTATACCAAACCTTCGGTTGAGCGTCGCACGGAAGTGAAAAAAGCGATCTATATTCAGCAAATGCAGCGTGAGGAAGATTAAAGCATGTTAAGGGCTGAGATATGTAAAATGGATGCGTTTTTTTTCGTATCTTGAATTTAAATCTCTTTAACCCTTTTCAATGTTTAATCAGGAATCATTTCTGAATTATCTGAAATACGAAAAGCGTTATTCGCCGCACACGCTGGCGGCCTATGAAAAAGACCTCGATCAGTTTATTTCTTTCGGGAATGAATTGGTGGAGGATTTTTGTTTAAAGGCGGTCGATTATCACCTGGTCAGGCAATGGATTATTTCCATGATGGAACAGGATATTTCGGCCCGGACCGTTAACCGGAAGCTTTCGACGCTGAAGACCTATTTCAGGTTTATGATGCGGGAGGAATTGATGGAGAAGAACCCGATGGATCGTGTTATTTCGCCAAGGGTGAGCAAACGTCTTCCTTCGTTCCTCCAGGAGACCGAAATTAACCGGTTGCTCGATGGCCGTTATTTCAGTGATGACTTCGAAGGCTTGCGCGATAAGGCCATGATAAGCCTGTTTTACGGTACTGGTATTCGTTTGGCAGAGCTGAGAGCCATAAAAATGGAAGATTTGAACCAGGAAGAATCGATGGTGAAAGTGCTGGGGAAGAGGAATAAGGAGCGCCTGGTTCCTTATCCACGTGAAATAAATCGTGATTTAACCGCCTATATTGCCAAACGACGTGAACTTTTCGGAGAAGGGTCTTGTTTTTTATTTATGACAGCAGCTGGTGAACCGGTATACGATAAGCTGGTCTATCGTTCTGTGAAAAAACATTTGGCTAAAGTTACCACACTCGATAAAAAAAGTCCGCATATCCTGCGGCACACTTTTGCCACGCATCTTTTGAATCATGGGGCAGACCTGAATGCAATCAAGGAGTTGTTGGGACATTCAAACCTGGCAGCTACGCAAGTCTACACCCATACATCGTTTGAGAAGCTAAAAGAAGTTTATAAACAAGCTCACCCCAGAGCTTAAACGAATGGAGGATCTATTATGGACGTTAAAGTACAAGCAGTTCATTTCAAGGCCGATCAGAAATTGGTCGAATTTTGTGAGAAAAAAGTAAACAAGTTGGACTTGTTCTTTGACGGGATTATCGGTGCCGATATAGTTTTAAAATTGGTAAATGACGAGGAAAAGGAAAACAAGGTTGCGGAGATAAGATTGTCCGTTCCTTCCAACGAAAACCTCTTTGCCAAAAAGCAGGCCCGAACCTTCGAAGAAGCGACCGATTCGGCGATCGATGCATTGCGTCGTCAGCTCAAGAAATACAAGGAAAAACTAAAGGCTAAATAATTAAAAAAAAGTGTGGTAAATTTGCTTTATAGGCAAAAAAATTTTTACATTTGCAAACCATTTTTAAGGAGTAATTCCTTAGGAATGGTTTGTTCTGTGTATAGGGACGTGATTTGGGCAGGTAGCTTTGGATTGAGCGCAACTATCACAGGTAAACAACTGTTAGGTAAATAGGTGAGGAGTTTTGTTTGAAACCTGAACTCCCCGGTTATTGTCGAAAGCAGTAAAAAAGTTCATCTTTTTTTCTTGAAATGGGGAGATACCAAAGTGGCCAACTGGGGCAGACTGTAAATCTGCTGGCTTATGCCTTCGTAGGTTCGAATCCTGCTCTCCCCACGTGAAATTTTTGCGGGAGTAGCTCAGTTGATAGAGCATCAGCCTTCCAAGCTGAGGGTCGCGGGTTTGAGCCCCGTCTCCCGCTCTGATTTTGCCGATGTAGCTCAGGGGTAGAGCGCTTCCTTGGTAAGGAAGAGGTCACGAGTTCAATTCTCGTCATCGGCTCGTAAAAAGATTAGATGATTAACAAATAGAAAATTTAAAACACACTATCTAATTTTTGGAGTTATGGCTAAAGAACATTACGAAAGGACCAAAGACCACGTGAACATTGGTACCATTGGTCACGTGGACCACGGTAAGACAACACTTACAGCTGCTATTACCAAAGTTCTGGCTAAGAAAGGTCTGTCTGAAGTAAAAGAATTTGATTCTATTGACAACGCACCTGAAGAGAAAGAGCGTGGTATTACCATTAATACTGCTCACGTTGAGTATCAGACTGAGAAACGTCACTACGCACACGTTGACTGTCCTGGTCACGCCGACTATGTAAAGAACATGGTAACTGGTGCTGCTCAGATGGACGGAGCTATTCTTGTAGTAGCTGCTACTGACGGTCCTATGCCTCAAACTCGCGAGCATATCCTGTTGGCTCGCCAGGTAAACGTTCCTAAAATCGTCGTATTCATGAACAAAGTGGATATGGTAGATGACGAGGAATTGTTGGAGCTGGTTGAAATGGAAGTTCGTGAACTGCTCGATTTCTACGAATTCGACGGTGACAACACTCCAGTTATTCAGGGTTCAGCACTGGGTGCATTGAACGGTGAAGAAGAGTGGGAAGACAAAGTGATGGAGTTGATGGATGCAGTTGATAGCTGGATTCCGCTGCCTCCACGTGACATCGATAAAGACTTCCTGATGCCGGTTGAGGACGTATTCTCGATCACAGGTCGTGGTACCGTTGCTACTGGTCGTATCGAAACTGGTGTGATTCATACCGGAGACGAAATGCAGTTGATTGGTTTGGGTGCTGAAGGTCGTAAGACTGTTTGTACGGGAGTTGAGATGTTCCGTAAGATTCTTGATGACGGACAAGCTGGTGATAACGTAGGTTTGTTGCTGCGTGGTGTCGACAAAAAAGAAATCAAGCGTGGTATGATTCTGGCAAAACCAGGTTCAATCACTCCTCACACCAAATTCAAAGCTGAGATTTATGTACTGAAGAAAGAAGAAGGTGGTCGTCACACTCCTTTCCACAACAAGTACCGTCCTCAGTTCTATCTGCGTACCCTGGACGTAACCGGTGAAATTTCTCTTCCTGAAGGAACTGAAATGGTAATGCCTGGCGACAACGTATCAATTACTGTTGAGCTGATTTACCCGGTTGCCTTGAACCTCGGTCTGCGTTTCGCTATCCGCGAAGGTGGTCGTACCGTAGGTGCAGGTCAGGTTACTGAGATTGTTGAGTAATTTGAAAGCATAAAGCTTAAACAATAAAGCAGTCCCGGACGTTATGTCCGGGACTGTATTTACAACGGGTAAGCCCAATTGGGGGTGTTATTGCTGGTAAGTTCGACTCTTCCTGCCCGACATCTCGCAAAGAGAAATAACACGAATTAAATTCAGATATGAAGATACAATCGTATTTTGCTGAAGCCTATACCGAGTTGGTACACAAAGTAACATGGCCAACCTGGAAGGAATTACAGAATAGTGCAGTAGTAGTAATGGTTGCTTCCTTAATAATCGCACTGTTAATATTTTTGATCGATTTCTTTTTTGAGAATTTGATGAAATTTGTTTACAGTTTATTCTATTAATTTGATTCTGGAGGACCGTAATGAGTGAAATTCAACGCAAATGGTATGTTCTTCGAGCCATCGGAGGAAAGGAAAAGAAGGTAAAAGAATATATCGAAAACGAAATTGCGAATGCTGGTCTTCAAGATTACATTTCACAGGTTTTAATCCCGACGGAAAAGGTATATCAAATCCGAAACGGTAAGAAGGTAGCGAAAGAACGCAACTTCTTCCCGGGATACGTCCTGATTGAAGCAGCATTGGTGGGAGAAATTCCACACATGCTAAAGAATATTACCAATGTAATCGGTTTTTTGGGTGACACCAAAGGGGGCGAACCTGTTCCCATGCGTCAGTCGGAAGTAAACCGTATTCTTGGTAAAGTCGACGAGCTTCAGGAAAGTGGCGAAGGGTTTGAAGTGCCATTCGTGGTAGGAGAGACCGTCAAAGTGACCGATGGACCGTTCAACGGTTTCAATGGAATCATTGAAGAAGTCAATGAGGAAAAGAAGAAACTGAAAGTAATGGTCAAGATCTTCGGTCGAAAAACACCCTTGGAACTTAGCTTTATGCAAGTAGAAAAGGAGTAACGTAACTTTTTCTAAAAAAACGTTATGGCAAAAGAAGTTGCTGGATTAATTAAATTACAGATTAAAGGTGGTGCAGCTAATCCCTCACCTCCCGTAGGTCCGGCCCTTGGTGCCAAAGGGGTGAACATCATGCAGTTCTGCAAGCAGTTTAACAGCAGAACGCAGGAGCAAGCAGGCAAAGTATTACCGGTAGTAATTACCGTGTATGCCGATAAGTCGTTCGACTTTATCGTAAAAACACCGCCTGTAGCAGTTCAACTTCTCGATGCAGCAAAGGTAAAAAAAGGATCTCCGGAGCCTCACGTGAATAAAGTGGGAGAGGTATCATGGGATCAGGTGAAGGAAATTGCCGAAGGCAAAATGACTGACCTGAACTGTTTCACCGTGGAATCGGCGATGCGTATGGTTGCCGGTACCGCTCGGAGTATGGGGATTACCGTAAAGGGAGATTCTCCATTTAATAACTAAAAAAGTAAACGTCCAAATGGCAAAAGTTACCAAAAATAAAAAGGCTGCTTTGGAGAAACTCGAAGCCGGGAAAGTCTATACTTTGCAGGAAGCATCAGCGTTGGTAAAAGAAATTACCAGCTCGAAGTTCGATGCATCCGTTGATGTAGACGTCCGTCTCGGGGTCGATCCCAGGAAGGCCAACCAAATGGTACGCGGTGTTGTGACTTTGCCCCATGGAACCGGTAAATCAGTCAAGGTTCTGGCATTGGTGACTCCTGACAAGGAAGCCGAAGCTAAAGAAGCAGGTGCTGATTATGTTGGTCTGGATGAATACATTGATAAAATCAAAAATGGTTGGACCGATGTAGACGTTGTGATCACCATGCCTCCGGTAATGGGAAAAGTAGGTCAGTTGGGTCGTATTCTTGGACCCCGTGGTCTGATGCCCAATCCCAAAAGTGGAACCGTTACCATGGAAGTTGGTAAGGCAATCCAGGAAGTAAAGATGGGTAAGATCGACTTCAAAGTTGACAAATATGGTATTGTTCATACCTCAGTTGGAAAAGTATCATTCGAGTCGGAGAAAATCGAAGCGAATGTCCGCGAGTTTGTACATACCATTCAGAAATTAAAACCCGCTGCTGCGAAAGGTACTTACATCCGGAGCATTTATGTTTCCAGTACCATGAGCCCAGGGATTCAGGTTGAACCTAAGTCTTGCTTGGACTAAGTAATAGATTATTGAGATGAAAAGATCCGAAAAAATAGAGGTTATTGATCAATTAACCGAGCAGATCAATTCATACAGTCACTTTTACTTGGCCGATATAGCTGACCTGAATGCCGAAAAGTCAAGTGACTTAAGGCGGATGTGTCACAAGCGTGAAGTAAAACTGATTGTAGTTAAGAATACGCTGCTCCGTAAAGCTCTCGAGAATTCTGAAAAGGAAACCGAGTCACTTTATGACGTACTGAAAGGAAATACGTCCATTCTGTTTAGCAATACAGGCAATGTGCCCGCTAAGCTCATTAAAGAGTTCAGCAAGGCAAACAAAAAGCCCGTATTGAAAGGTGCTTATGTTGAAGAGTCAACATATATTGGTGCCGATCAGTTGGATGCATTAGTAAATATCAAATCGAAAGAAGAATTGCTTGCAGACGTTATTGCTCTGCTCCAGTCGCCGGCCAAGAATCTTATCTCGGCTCTTCAGTCTGGAGGATCAACTATCTCTGGTGTATTGAAAACATTGGAAGAGCGTAACGCCTAATTATTATTACAATTTAGAGTTAAAAAATTTAATCACTTAATATTTAAATCTCGAGGAAAATGGCAGATCTTAAAAAGCTTGCAGAAGAACTGGTAAATCTGACTGTAAAAGATGTTACTGAACTGGCTGAGATCCTGAAAGAAGAATATGGCATTGAGCCTGCAGCAGCTGCTGTAGCCGTTGCTGGTCCTGCTGCTGGTGGTGAAAGTGCCGCTGAAGAAGCTCAAACTGAGTTTGATGTTATTCTTAAAGCTGCCGGAGGTTCTAAACTGGCCGTAGTAAAACTGGTTAAGGAATTAGCTGGTGTTGGTCTGAAGGAAGCCAAAGAATTGGTTGACGGTGCACCGAAAGCCATCAAAGAAAAAGTCTCGAAAGAAGAAGCTGAATCGCTGAAATCTCAACTTGAAGAAGCTGGAGCTGAAGTTGAACTCAAATAAGACTTTGACCTATAGTTCTGAGGTTATATACGGTTTAGAATCCCGTAAAGGGATTCTAAGCCTTTTTATGTTTATATTTTAGGTTCCTTAATTTGGTCGCTAATGTCTTCAAATACTGTAAATCAAAGAATTAGTTTTGCATCTACCAAGAGTAGGTTCGAGTACCCCGACTTTCTGGAGGTGCAGATTAAATCTTTCAAAGAATTTTTCCAGTTGGGAACCTCTCCTGAAGAGCGGAAAAACGAAGGTTTGAATAGCGTTTTTCAGGAGAATTTCCCTATAACTGATACCCGAAATAATTTCGTCCTCGAATTCCTCGATTATCAGGTCGATCCGCCTCGATATTCGATTACCGAATGTATCGAGCGTGGGCTCACTTACAGTGTACCCTTAAAAGCCAAATTAAAGCTATACTGTACCGATCCCGAGCACGAAGATTTCGATACGGTTGTTCAGGATGTATATCTTGGCACCGTGCCATACATGACACCAAGTGGCTCATACGTGATTAACGGAGCTGAAAGGGTAGTTGTATCGCAGCTGCACCGTTCACCCGGCGTATTCTTCGGGCAGAGTGTACATGCTAATGGAACCAAACTTTACTCAGCTAGGATTATTCCTTTCAAAGGTTCCTGGATCGAGTTTGCAACCGACATCAACAATGTGATGTTTGCATACATCGACCGGAAGAAAAAATTACCAGTTACCACCCTTTTGCGTGCGATTGGATACGAGAGCGATAAGGAGATTCTCGAAATCTTTGGTCTCGCTGATGAAGTAAAGGTTTCGAAATCGGGATTAAAAAAGGTTGTTGGTCGTAAACTGGCTGCTCGTGTTCTGAAAACATGGGTAGAGGATTTTGTCGATGAAGATACCGGTGAGGTGGTATCCATTGAGCGTAACGAGGTAATCATCGATCGTGAAACGGTTATTCAACCAGAGCACGTCGAAGAAATCCTTGATTCGGGCGCGAAAACTATTCTTCTGCACAAAGAAGAACAGAATGTAGGTGATTATGCAATCATTTACAATACCTTGCAGAAAGACCCCTGTAACTCGGAGAAAGAAGCAGTACTGCACATCTACCGTCAGCTGCGTAACTCCGAACCGCCGGATGATGCTACTGCACGTGATGTAATCGAAAAATTGTTCTTCTCCGAAGTTCGTTATGACTTGGGTGAAGTAGGACGTTACCGTATCAATAAAAAGCTTGGGCTGAATATCGATATGGATACCCGCGTTCTTACCAAAGAGGACATTATCGAGATCATCAAGTACCTGATAAAACTTGTCAACTCCAAAACTGACGTCGACGATATCGACCACTTGTCGAACCGTCGTGTACGTACAGTTGGTGAACAGATGTACAACCAGTTTGGTGTAGGTCTGGCCCGTATGGCCCGTACCATTCGTGAGCGAATGAACGTACGTGACAACGAGGTGTTCACACCGGTTGACCTGATTAACTCGAAAACCCTTTCATCGGTTATCAACTCCTTCTTTGGTACCAATGCATTGTCGCAGTTCATGGATCAAACCAACCCATTGGCCGAAATGACGCACAAACGTCGTATGTCAGCTCTTGGTCCTGGTGGTCTGTCACGCGAACGCGCAGGTTTCGAGGTTCGTGACGTTCACTATACGCACTACGGTCGTCTGTGTCCGATCGAAACCCCGGAAGGTCCGAACATTGGTTTGATTTCTTCGCTTTGTGTATTTGCGAAGATTACCGATCTTGGATTTATTTCCACGCCGTACCGTACGGTGGAAACCGGAAAAGTAAGTTTGAGTAATGATGATGTTATTTACCTGACAGCCGAAGAGGAGGAAGGTAAAATCATCGCTCAGGCTAATGCACCGCTGACGGAAGAGGGTGAATTTGTGAACAACCGAATCAAATCGCGTCTCGATGCCGATTATCCGGTAGCTGGTCCTGAAGAGATCGCTTTGATGGACGTTGGTCCGAACCAGATTGCATCGATTGCTGCATCATTGATTACTTTCCTCGAGCATGATGATGCCAACCGTGCATTGATGGGATCGAACATGATGCGTCAGGCTGTACCGCTGTTACGCCCGGAAGCCCCGATTGTAGGAACCGGACTGGAAGGCTATGTTGTACGCGATGCACGTGTACAGATTGCTGCTGAAGGCGACGGCGTTATTGACTATGTTGACGCGAACAAGATTGTCGTTAAATATGATATGACCGATGATGAGCGATTTGTCAGCTTTAATTCGGATACCAAAACATATTATCTACAAAAATACCAGAAAACCAACCAGGGTACCTGTATTGACCTGACCCCGATGGTACGTAAAGGCCAACGGGTTATTAAAGGCGAGCTGATGACTCAGGGGTATGCCACCCAAAAAGGTGAGCTGGCACTGGGGCGCAACCTGAAAGTTGCCTTCATGCCCTGGCAGGGATATAACTATGAGGATGCTATCGTAATTTCTGAGCGGATTGTCCGTGAAGATATCTTCACATCGGTTCACATCGACGAGTATTCACTCGAAGTGCGTGATACAAAGCGTGGTGCTGAAGAATTCACTTCTGACATTCCGAACGTTAGTGAAGAAGCTACCCGCAACCTCGATGAAAATGGTTTGATTCGCATTGGAGCGAATGTGAAACCCGGCGATATCATGATCGGTAAGATTACTCCGAAAGGAGAATCGGATCCTTCTCCGGAAGAAAAACTGCTCCGCGCTATCTTCGGTGACAAAGCCGGTGATGTGAAAGATGCTTCGTTGAAAGCTTCTCCGTCACTTCGTGGTGTAGTTATCGATAAAAAGCTTTTCTCTCGTGCTATGAAAGAGAAAAAAGGCAAAATCACCAGTAAGCCTTTACTCGAGCAAATCGACCGTGAGTTTGAAGCAGAGATTGAAAAGCTGAACGAGATTCTTTATGATAAAATCTTCACGCTAGTGAATGGTAAAACATCACAGGGTGTGAAAGATTATTTCAGTACGGACATTATTCCGAAAGGAACCAAGTTTACCTTGAAGCAACTGCAGTCAATCGACTATCTGAACGTGAATCCGAACAAATGGACGACCGATAAGGATAAGAACGAAATGATTCGTGACCTTGTGAACAACTACATCATGAAGTACAAGGAAGCGGAAGCTGTTGCGCGTCGTAAACGTTACAACGTGACCATTGGTGACGAACTTCCTGCCGGAATCCTTCAGCTGGCCAAAGTATATATTGCTAAAAAGCGGAAACTGCAGATTGGTGATAAAATGGCGGGTCGTCACGGAAACAAGGGTATCGTATCGCGTATTGTACGTGATGAAGATATGCCGTTCCTGGCAGACGGATCTCCTGTTGATATTGTACTGAATCCGCTGGGTGTGCCGTCGCGTATGAACCTGGGACAGATTTACGAAACCGTTCTGGGATGGGCCGGTAAAGAACTGGGATTGACATTTGCCACTCCTATTTTTGACGGTGCATCGCTGGAGGAAATCGTGGATTACACCGATAAAGCAGGTGTACCACGTTTCGGTAAAACTGTTCTGCATGATGGTGAAACCGGTGAACCATTTGACCAGCCGGCAACTGTAGGTATTATCTACATGCTGAAACTGGGTCACATGGTTGAAGATAAGATGCACGCCCGTTCGATTGGTCCGTACTCACTCATTACGCAGCAGCCGCTCGGTGGTAAAGCACAGTTTGGTGGACAGCGTTTTGGAGAGATGGAGGTTTGGGCACTCGAAGCATTTGGTGCATCACACATCCTGCAGGAAATTCTGACGGTGAAATCCGACGACGTCATTGGAAGGGCAAAAGCCTACGAAGCCATTGTAAAAGGCGATCCAATGCCAAGTCCGGGTATCCCCGAATCGTTGAATGTATTGTTGCACGAACTCAGGGGACTCGGATTGAGCGTAAACCTCGAGTAGTAGAATATTAAGCTTTGGGAAAACCGGGTATGTTTACATGCCCGGTATACCCGAAGCACCATACTTCAGATATTGTATTCTTTACAAACTCTTTCGATAAATTATGGCATTCAGACGAGACAACAAGGTCAAAAGTAACTTCTCGAAAATTACCATCAGTTTGGCGTCTCCGGAAGAAATTCTGGAACGTTCACACGGGGAAGTACTGAAGCCAGAGACGATTAATTACCGCACCTATAAGCCCGAACGTGACGGTCTTTTCTGTGAAAGGATCTTTGGGCCTGTAAAAGACTATGAATGTCATTGCGGGAAATACAAACGCATCCGTTACCGCGGTATCGTTTGTGACCGATGTGGTGTAGAAGTAACAGAGAAGAAAGTACGTCGTGAGCGCATGGGACACATCTCACTGGTGGTTCCGGTAGCCCACATTTGGTATTTCAAATCACTTCCGAACAAAATCGGTTACCTGCTTGGTTTGCCAACCAAGAAACTCGATTCCATCATTTACTACGAGCGCTACGTGGTTATTAACCCAGGAGTCAAACGTAATGATGGTGTAAAATATCTTGATTTCCTTACGGAAGAAGAGTATCTCGATATCATAGAGACGCTGCCGAAGGAGAATCAAACACTGGATGATGATCATCCGGACAAATTCATCGCTGACATGGGCGCGGAAGGACTGTATCGTCTGCTCGAGCGTCTGAACCTGGATGAAATGTCGTACGATCTCCGTCACAAAGCCAACACCGAGACTTCGCAACAGCGGAAAAACGAGGCATTGAAACGCCTCCAGGTAGTTGAAGCTTTCCGTGCATCGAAAGGTCGTAACCGGCCGGAATGGATGATCGTGAAAGTTGTACCGGTAATTCCACCGGATTTGCGTCCGTTGGTACCGTTGGATGGTGGACGTTTTGCGACTTCCGACCTGAACGACTTGTATCGTAGGGTTATCATCCGGAACAACCGTTTGAAACGACTGATTGAAATCAAAGCCCCGGAAGTGATTCTCCGTAACGAGAAACGTATGCTTCAGGAAGCTGTTGATTCACTCTTCGATAATAGCCGTAAGTCCAACGCCGTGAAAACGGATAACAACCGTGCACTGAAATCACTCTCCGACTCGCTGAAAGGTAAGCAGGGACGTTTCCGTCAGAACCTTCTGGGTAAACGTGTCGACTATTCAGCCCGTTCGGTAATTGTGGTTGGACCAACTCTTCAAATCCACGAATGTGGTATTCCGAAGGATATGGCTGCTGAGCTTTACAAACCGTTCATTATTCGTAAACTGATTGAGCGGGGAATTGTAAAGACGGTTAAATCGGCGAAAAAAATTGTCGACCGGAAAGACCCGGTTATCTGGGATATTCTGGAGAACGTGATGAAAGGACACCCGGTTATGCTAAACCGTGCTCCTACGCTTCACCGTCTTTCTATCCAGTCATTTCAGCCGGTATTGGTCGAAGGTAAAGCTATCCGTCTGCACCCGTTAGTATGTACTGGTTTTAACGCCGACTTCGACGGTGACCAGATGGCTGTTCACCTTCCGTTGGGCAACGGCGCTATTCTGGAAGCCCAGTTGCTGATGTTATCGTCGCACAACTTGCTGAACCCGGCAAACGGAGCTCCTATTACCGTTCCGTCGCAGGATATGGTGTTGGGTCTGTACTACATGACCAAACCACGGAAAGGTGCTCGGGGTGAAGGTTTGACCTTCTATTCTCCCGAAGAGGCAATTATTGCTCACAACGAAGGAAAAGCAGAAATACACGCAATTGTCAACTGTAAAGTCTTTGATTTCGATGAGAACGGAGAATTGACGGAACAGATGATTGAAACCACCGTAGGTCGGATTATCTTTAATGAACTCGTACCGAAGGAAGCTGGTTACATTAACAAGTTATTGACTAAAAAGGCATTGCGTGAAATTATTTCGGCAATTCTGAAACGTACCAGCAACGCGGTTACTGCTCAGTTCCTCGATGACATCAAAAATACGGGTTACAAAATGGCATACCGTGGAGGTCTGTCATTCAACCTCGATGACGTTATCATCCCGGACGAAAAATCAGAGATGGTTGCCGAAGGTTACAGCGAAGTGGAAGAGGTGATGGCCAACTATAACATGGGATTCATTACCAACAACGAGCGCTATAACCAGGTAATTGATATCTGGACACACGTCAACGCTAAGTTGACGCAGAATGTAATGCAGACGTTGAGTACCGATAAGCAGGGATTCAACTCGATTTACATGATGCTTGACTCAGGGGCCCGTGGTTCGAAAGAACAGATTCGTCAGCTTTGCGGTATGCGTGGTTTGATGGCGAAACCTCAGAAGTCAGGTTCAACCGGAGCTCAAATTATTGAGAATCCGATTTTGGCCAACTTTAAAGAAGGACTTTCGGTACTCGAGTACTTTATCTCTACTCACGGTGCACGTAAAGGTTTGGCCGATACCGCACTGAAAACCGCCGATGCGGGTTATCTGACTCGTCGTCTGGTTGATGTTGCTCAGGACGTTATTATTACAGAAAGTGATTGTGGTACGTTGCGCGGATTGGTAGCCAGCGCTATCAAAAACAATGAAGAAATCGTTGCATCGTTGTATGAACGAATCTTAGGTCGTACCACTGTTCATGATATTTACCACCCGATGACCGGTGAATTAATTATCCGGTCGGGACAGGAAATCACCGAAGAACTCGGAAAAATTATCGACGAGTCACCCATCGAACGTGTTGAAATTCGTTCGGTACTGACCTGCGAATCTGAAGTTGGAGTTTGCGCCAAATGTTATGGCCGTAACCTGGCAACAGGTCGCATGGTTACAGCTGGTGAGTCGGTTGGTGTAATTGCTGCACAGTCTATTGGTGAGCCTGGTACTCAGCTGACACTGCGTACTTTCCACGTGGGAGGTATTGCTGGTAACGTTTCGTCACAATCTACTGTTGTGGCACGTTACAATGGTATTGCTCAATTCGAGGAACTCCGTTCAGTTGAATGGACTGACGATGCCGGTGATAATATGGATATCGTTGTCAGCCGTTTGGCCGAATTGAAGATTGTTGATAAGAATACAGGTATTCCATTGTCGACACATGCATTGCCTTACGGGTCTAAACTCTATGTGAAAGAGGGAGACGCCATCACTAAGGACAGCAAGCTTTGTGAATGGGACCCGTATAACGGTGTAATTATTACCGAATTTAAAGGTCGTGTTTCTTATCAGGATTTGATTGACGGGATAACCTATCGTGAAGAATCCGATGAACAGACCGGATATAAAGAAAAAGTAATCGTTGAAACCCGCGATAAAACCAAGAACCCAACGCTGCGTATTCTAGATGAGAACGGCGAGGTATTGCGCTCATACAACCTTCCGGTAGGAGGTCACTTGAGCGTTGATGAAGGTGCGACGGTGAATGCGGGTGATGTATTGATGAAAATTCCTCGTGCTTCAGGTAAAGCAGGCGATATCACTGGTGGTCTGCCGAGGGTAACCGAGCTGTTCGAGGCACGTAATCCTTCAAATCCGGCAGTTGTTTCCGAAATCGACGGTGAGGTTTCACTGGGTAAAATCAAGCGGGGTAACCGCGAGATTATCATCACATCTCGCTTAGGCGATGTGAAGAAATACCTGGTTCCGCTGTCTCGTCAGATTCTGGTTCAGGAGAATGACTATGTTCGTGCAGGTACGCCACTTTCCGATGGTGCTACTACGCCGGCCGACATTCTCAGGATTAAAGGTCCGACCGAGGTTCAGGAATACATTGTGAACGAAGTACAGGACGTATATCGTATGCAGGGTGTGAAGATCAACGATAAGCACTTTGAAGTAATCGTTCGTCAGATGATGCGCAAAGTTGATATCGATGATCCGGGAGATACCCGCTTCCTCGAAAAACAGATTGTCGACAAGAGCGAGTTTAACCAGGAAAACGACTGGATTTACGATAAGATGGTCGTAAACGATCCGGGTGATTCAGAAACGTTGCGTCCGGGACAGATTATTACTGCCCGTCGTCTTCGCGATGAAAACTCGCAACTGAAACGTCGCGATAAAAAGATTGTGGAAGCACGTCCGGCCGTACCCGCTACTTCGAACCAGGTACTTCAGGGAATTACCCGTGCAGCACTGCAAACCAAGTCGTGGATGTCAGCTGCATCGTTCCAGGAAACTACCAAGGTATTGAACGAAGCTGCTATTAACGGTAAGGTCGATTACCTCGAAGGTCTGAAGGAGAATGTCATCTGTGGACACCTCATTCCGGCTGGTACAGGTAAGCGCGAATACCGCAACATGGTGGTTGGTTCACGCGAAGAGTACGATCGTCTGGTAGACATCAAGGCATCCGAAAATGTAGATGCTGAATAAAGTGTATTACCATGAATGAAGACAAAAATCAACAACATCAGTTGAACATCGAATTGAGTGATGAAGTAGGTCAGGGAACATTTTCCAATCTGGCTATCATTACCCATTCACCAACCGAGTTCATTGTGGATTTTATACGTGTAATGCCGGGACTTCCGAAAGCTAAGGTGAAATCGCGGGTGATTCTCACTCCGGAACACGCCAAAAGGCTGATGAAAGCATTGCAGGATAATATCCAAAAGTATGAATCGCTTCATGGCCCCATCAAGAATATTGCTGAGGGACATGAATTGGGTATCCCTATGAATTTTGGCCCCAAGGGTGAGGCATAACTGATTGATTGATATAAAGTACCAAAAGGTCCTTCCAATTCGGAAGGGCCTTTTTTTGTTTAGAGCGAATTTAAATTTTGGCGCCGCTATTTAGTTTCATTTTGAACGTTATAATCACTAAAATTGGCCTTCGTGGGAAAACTTTTATATAAAAATGTAAATCATTAAATAGTTAGATTATGAGTGAGGAATATGCTCTGGCATTAAAGCTCCTTGGAGTAGGTATGATCACCGTTTTCCTGATTCTTCTACTTGTTGTTGTTTTCGGAAATGTGATTATCAGGTTAGTTAACAAATACTTTCCCGAAGCAGAAAAAGTCCTTCCAACTGACACAGGCAAAGGAATCAACCGGAAAAAACTGGCGGCTATTACCGCAGCAGTAAATATGGCGACCAGGGGCAAAGGAAAAATTACCAATATCGAGAAACTTTGACTTGACTGACACCCACGCCAGCCAGCCAAAAACCTTTAAAACAATAAATCAATTATGCCGATAAGGCAAAAAGTAACTGACTATGAAGCGTAAGATTAAATTTTCACTGTTGTATCGTGATATGTGGCAGTCGTCGGGGAAATATGTTCCCCGGGTTGACCAGTTGGTGAAGGTAGCTCCACATATTGTCAATATGGGATGTTTTGCACGGGTGGAAACCAACGGTGGTGGATTTGAGCAAATCAATCTCCTTTTTGGTGAAAATCCTAATAAGTCGGTCCGTGAGTGGACGCAACCTTTCAACGATGCAGGAATCCAAACCCATATGCTCGAGCGTGCCCTGAACGGCATTCGCATGAGCCCCGTCCCGGCTGATGTACGTCGTCTGATGTTCAAAGTGAAAAAGAAACAGGGAACCGACATTGCCCGTTCTTTTTGTGGTTTGAATGATCCGCGGAATATCAAGGATTCGATTAAATATGCCAAGGAAGGCGGAATGATAGCGCAGGCAGCCCTTTCGCTTACCTATTCAGAAGTTCATACCGTAGATTATTATGTGAATCTGGCGGAAGATTTGATCCAGGCAGGAGCCGATGAAATCTGTCTGAAGGACATGGCCGGAATTGGTCGCCCCGCATGGTTGGGGAAAATTACCGCTGGTATTAAAGATAAATATCCCGACATCGTGATAGAATACCACGGGCATACGACTCCGGGATTTACCATGGCTTCCATTTTGGAAGTAGCCCGCGCGGGTGCTGACATTATTGATGTAGGTATGGAACCACTTTCGTGGGGAACGGGACATGCCGACCTGCTTTCAGTTCATGAGATGCTGAAGGATGATGGCTTCGATGTGCCGGATATCAACATGGTTGAATATATGAAGGTCCGCAGCCTGACGCAGGAGTTCATGAACGATTTTCTGGGCTATTATATTACCCCGCGTAACCGCTATATTAACTCTTTGTTGATTGGTCCAGGTCTTCCCGGTGGTATGATGGGAAGTTTGATGGCCGACCTGGAAAATAACCTGGCCAGTCTGAATAAATGGAAAGCCAAAAGAAATCAGCCACAGCTTTCGCAGGACGACTTGCTTATCAAACTTTTCGATGAAGTAAAATACATCTGGCCAAAGTTGGGGTATCCGCCATTGGTAACACCATTTAGCCAGTATGTAAAGAATTTGGCTCTGATGAATGTAATGCAGATGGAGAAAGGCAAAGAGCGCTGGTCGATGATTGCTGACAACATCTGGGATATGCTTTTAGGATATTCAGGAAAACTGCCCGGAGAACTGGCACCTGAACTGGAGCAACTTGCCAAAGAAGCAGGTAAAGAATTTTATGCCGGACATCCGCAGGATCCGTATCCGGATGCGCTCGATTCTTTCCGTAAGGAAATGGATGAAAAAGGTTGGGATTACGGTCAGGATGACGAAGAGTTGCTTGAACTGGCTATGCATCCGGAACAATACCGGGCCTATAAATCAGGCGAAGCCAAGAAAGCTTTCAACGAAGATTTGGCTAAACGCAAAGCAGAGGGTAGCGGCGTGAATACGAAACCTGAGTCAGCGAAACCGGCAGCTGCTGCGCCAGTTGCATCAGCTGATTTTGCGCCAACTTCCATGAATATCAATGTCGATGGCGAAAATTTCAAGGTGACTGTTTCGTATGGTGACGAGCAACCAACCACTGGAACTCCTGCTGCACCTGCTTCAGCGAATACTCCACCAGCCGCCAAGCCTGTAGTTGATGGAAAAGTTCGTGAGATTCTGGCACCGCTGGAGGGTAAATTTTACCTGACCAAGGACTCATCAGAGACTGCAATTAAAGTGGGAGATACGATTGGTGCAGGTGACCTGATAGGTTATGTAGAGGCTATGAAAACATACAATGCCATTAAGGCCGACGTCGGCGGACAGGTTGTGGAACTTGTTCAAAACAGTGGCAGCGATGTAGAAGAGGATGATGTACTGGTCCGGATTAAGTAAGGCCTGAAACCTGATTAACATGGAAATTTTAAAAAGTCTGTATCGAATGACCGCATTCCAGGCGATCTTCGAGCATCCTTCCGTTTTGCTGATGTTGCTTATTGGCTCGGTGCTCTTATATCTTGGAATTCGGAAAAAATATGAACCCTTATTGCTCGTGCCCATTGCCTTCGGGATTATTCTGGCGAATCTTCCCGGTGGCCAGATGGGCGTTGTTCCCGGCGAAAGCATCGAGTTAGGGAAAGAGCATTTCATGAACTTGTTCGAGATTGCCCATAAGTTTGGCATCATGAACTTTCTGTACTATGCACTCATCAAAACCGGTTTGTTACCGCCATTGATTTTTATGGGAGTTGGCGCATTGACCGACTTTGGCCCGATGTTGCGGAACTTGCGGTTGGCATTTTTTGGTGCCGCAGCACAGATTGGTATTTTCACGGTGTTTCTGGCAGCTATTGCCTTGGGATTTACGCCGCGCGAGGCCGGTTCGCTGGGAATTATCGGAGGTGCCGATGGCCCGACAGCCATTTATACGACAATTAAATTAGCACCACATCTGCTGGGGCCGATTGCCATTGCGGCTTACTCATATATGTCGCTGGTCCCCGTCATTATCCCAATGGTTGTGAGAGGTCTGGTATCGAAGAATGAGTTGAAGATTAACATGAAGGAACAGGATAAGCTCTTTCCCCCAAAGCATAAGATCAAAAATCTGAAGCTGGTGAAGATTCTGTTTCCCATTTCAATGATCATCGTGATTGCCATTTTGGTACCTACAGCAACTCCGCTGTTGGGAATGTTGTTCTTCGGCAACCTGGTGAAGGAAATTGGAAGCACCGTGGGGCGGCTCACCGATGCGGCCACCACAACCATTATGAACTCGGCTACCATTTTTCTGGGCCTGACTGTAGGCGCAACCATGACAGCCAAAGTATTTTTGGAACCCAAAACGTTGGGAATTATCGTTGGCGGTTTTCTGGCATTCGCTATTTCCATCGCTGGAGGTATCGTGGCAGTGAAGGTGTACAATGTGTTCTCCAAAAAGAAAATCAATCCGCTGGTGGGAGCTACCGGGTTAAGCGCCGTTCCGATGGCATCGCGCGTGGCCAACGAAATTGCTTTGAAACATGATTCGGGTAATCACATTTTGCAATACTGCATGGCCAGTAATATTTCAGGAGTTATCGGTTCGGCCGTTGCTGCCGGTGTATTGATGACATTCCTGGCCTGATAATAGATACTAACCAAATTCTAAAGCCATTCTTCATTATTGAGGGGTGGCTTTTTTATGTCTACAAATGTTGAATTTCGAATTCACAGATTTTGGATTTTTTCAAAGAATCAAAGATAATATTGATTCTAAACTTGGTGGATAAGGTTATCTGATTAGCGATTGATTGAAAGTAAAAGGTGAGGTTTGTTTCTGAATCTCACCTTTTCTATTTTAGCTTCCGATAAATAAAAGTTCGTTATGAATCTGAGCAAAATCTTCAATCTTGTCATCGTTCTACTGATAGCTTTATCGTTTAGTTCATGCCATTCGGCAAAAAAACAGACGACTCCACCCAAGTTCTACGCTTACGCGGAAACGCCTCCGATGGGGTGGAATAGTTGGGATTGTTATGGACCAACCGTTACGGAAGCAGAAGTGAAAGCCAATGCGGATTACATGGCCGATCATCTGAAAGAATATGGCTGGCAATACATTGTCGTCGATATTCGGTGGTACGTCGAAAATACCAAGGCACACGGCTACAACCAGACTGATCCGATTTATTGCATGGACGATTTTGGGCGATTAATGCCTGCTGTCAATCGGTTTCCATCCGCTGCTGATGGAGAAGGTTTCGCCCCGTTGGCGGATTACATTCATAACAAGGGATTGAAATTTGGTATTCACATCATGCGCGGTATTCCGGTGGAAGCAGTAAAGAAAAATACGCCGATTGTCGATTCGAAATACCACGCCCGGGATATCTATTCGGAGAAACAGCAATGCAAATGGCTGCGCGACATGTACACCGTCGATTCGACGAAAGCAGGTGCGCAGGCCTATTACAATTCGCTGTTTGATTTGTATGCTTCGTGGGGCGTTGATTTTGTGAAGGTGGATAATTTATCTCGCCCGTATCACCAGGGCGAGATTGAAATGATACGAAAAGCCATCGATCAGTGTGGGCGACCGATGGTGTTGAGTACGTCGCCCGGAGCAACGCCATTGACCAAAGCCAAACATATTATGACACATGCCAATATGTGGCGTATTTGCGATGATTTTTGGGATAACTGGAACTACCTGAAGCCGATGTTTAAATTGTGCAAAGAATGGGCTCCATACAGCGGTCCTGGCCATTGGGCTGATGCTGATATGCTTCCGCTTGGGCGGATTTCCATTCGTGGTGAACGAGGTGAGCCCCGCAAAACCGGCTTTACCAAAGACGAGCAATATACACTGATGAATCTTTGGGCGATGTTTCATTCTCCGCTGATGTTTGGCGGTGACTTGCCCAGCAATGACGCCTTTACGGATTCCTTAATTACGAATGGTGAATTGCTGGACGTCGATCAGCACAGCATTAATAACCGGGAATTAAAGAAGAACAATGGATTGATTGTTTGGACGGCTGATGTTCCGGATTCAAAAGACAAATATGTGGCTCTGTTCAACACAACCGATGAAAAGCCCGAAGTCGTTTATGTCAGTTTATCTGAGTTGGGGGCAAGAGGCGATTATGCCGCCCATAATCTATGGACGCAGAAAACAGATGCGGTCGAGAATGGAAAAATAAGTGTAGAGCTGAGGCCCCATGCATCGGCCATTTTCCGGTTGGTGAAATATTGAAAGGGCGTACTGTAGAACATATATGAGGGTTGCTTCCGTCTTTTTTTGAAATATTTTTTTACGAAATAGGAAGTTGCAACCAATTGTAAAAAAAGGGAATGGAAGATGTCACTCTTCTATTCCCTTTTTTGAATTACATATAATTCTGTATTTTGACGGGTAACTAAACTGTGAACCAAACTGACATCATGACTCGTAACCGAATTCTTCTCTATGGAATTGTTTTTATGCTCTTTTTGCAAGTCGTTCATTTCGCTTTCGCGGAAGGGAATTCAAAGACTTTTAAAGTAATTGCGTTTTACACGGCCGAGAACGTCCGGCACACATCAGTTTTGTGCACGAAGCCAATCGTTGGTTCTCAAAAACCAGTGGCGAGTACCATTTCACATACGATTCGACCAATAACTGGAATAATCTGAATGCCGATTTTCTGGCACAATTCCAGGTCGTTCTTTTTCTGGATACGCGCCCCGATTCAATTCCACAGCGGAAAGCTTTCGAAATGTACATGGAAAATGGTGGTGCATGGATGGGATTTCATTTTGCTGCCTTCAGTTTAACCCCCTCATCCTATCCGCAGAACTGGGACTGGTACCACAATGAGTTTTTAGGCTCCGGAGAATACGATGGGAATACCTGGCGGCCTACTTCGGCTGTTTTGAAGGTTGAAAATAGAAATCATCCGGCAACGCGAAATTTGCCCGAGAAATTCAAGTCTTCGCTCAATGAGTGGTACAAATGGAAAAACGATTTGCGGAAGAATCCCGATATCCGTGTATTGGTTTCCATCGATTCGAGCAGCTTCCCGTTAGGAACGGGACCAAAACTGTATGAAATATGGCACGGTGGCGATTACCCAGTTGTCTGGACGAATACCAACTACCGGATGATTTACATCAATATGGGGCATAATGACATCGATTATGAGCACCATACGAATAAAGAGTTGTCTTTCACTTTTGATAATCCAACTCAAAACCAACTCATCATCGATGCACTTTTGTGGTTGGGCGAGAAAAACATTAAAGCAAATGAAAAAGGTGCCGCCAAATTGGAGCACCTTTTCGTCGATTAAACGTTGTGATTTATTTTAATTGAACCAGTACCACTGATTTAGAAGGAAGCTCGACCGAGAGTTTGCCGTTTTTCGGTTTCTTCACATCAAAAGCTTTTAGCGTTACTTTTCCATCCTGTACAAAATGGTTGTAGTCATTCATATTGGGAGAGGTGATTACCTGTCCTCTTGCCGAAGCGAATTCCTGTCCGGTTAAGGTCAAATCGATACTTTCTGCCTTTTCGGGATTCAGGTTGCAAAGTGTAATGCTTACCACGCCGGCTTTCACCAAAGCAGATGCACTGACTGCAGGAACAGATTGTCCGTTGTATTCGTAATCATCGCAATTGAATTTTTCTCACAGGCCATCATCATGCTGGCAAGCGCAGCTATCAATAGTAATTTCTTTTTCCATTGTTTTGGATTCTTTCCTGGGTCGAAATTAGCAGGATATTACGGTTGAAGGAAACAGATGTGGACAAATGTCTTTTTCAAGAGGACAGAATGGTAACATTTTGGAAAAAGATGTAAAAGACACTTGCAAAACGAGTCATCAAAATGAGTTTATTTTCTCATCGGCTCGGGAACTTTATCTCGCTGGTTTGCGATGCTCATCTCGTCGCGGAAAGTTCTTCATCTCGTTATTGGTTAGCGAAAAGAGGTTATTTCAGAGCCGGAATTATACTAATACAGAATCTCTTTTCGTCCGGATGAAAGACTAAGACTGTCCCAATAATTCAGCCTTCCGAAAATGTCTAGAAGACTTCTTTGCCTTTGCCCTTCTTATCAAAGTATAACGAATATTGAAGGAGGGCATTGCTCAGAATTATTGGAACAGCCTTTCTATGATGGAGTAATATTATTTTTCAGGAATCCAGACTTTCATCTTGTCAGTTTTTACCTTGCGAATGTCCATCGTGAGTTGGTAATCAATCCGGTCATCTTCTTTCATTGTCCAATTACAGTGAATTTCTTCTTTAGAGTCAGGTTAGCCGAGTTACTTCCGACCATTACGACAAAGTCGCCTGGTTCCACCACATTTTTCATTTGTCGGTTCCAGAGCGAAAGCTCGTCGGATGTCAGTTCAAAGGTAACGGTTTTTGTATCTCCCGCTTTGATGCTCACACGGCTAAAGCCTTTCAGGTTTTTCCGGGGAGTCGTTACGCTGCTGTATACATCGCGCAGGTATAGCTGAACAACGTCTTGCCCGTCTCTTTTCCCGGTATTCTTAACATCAACACTAACCGTTACTTTTCCGTCCGGTTGAATGGTGTCGGGATAAACCTTCAGGTTACTGTACGCAAAAGTGGTGTAGCTCAGTCCGTACCCGAAAGGATACAAAGGCTGATCGCTTTCGGTAATGTAACGGTGAATAGCCGATGGTTTTTGGTTGTAATAAATAGGCAATTGTCCTACTGCTTTCGGGAAAGTAACAGGTAATCGTCCTGCCGGATTGTAATCACCGAACAGCACATCTGCTACAGCTCTGCCTCCGGCCTCTCCCGGGAACCAACCTTCCACAATTGCCGGAATATGTTTGTCAATCCAATTGATCGACAGCGGGCGACCGTTTAGTAGTACACAAACTACCGGAGTCCCGGTCTGCTCGATAGCTTGGATCAGGTCGCGTTGTTTTCCCTGGAGGTCGAGGGTCGCTGCATCGCGGTTTTCACCCACAAGATCATTCGATTCGCCAAGAACAACCACGGCAACGTCGGCTTTTTTTGCCAAAGCAATGGCTGGGGCAAAGTTTACCTTTTTAATGTTCCAGCTAAGATGCGTACGGGCCTGGTAACCTCCTTCCCACATTTCAATCCGGATTTTGTACTCTTTCCCTGCTGTAAATTGCATGGGATACCTAACGATATTGGTGGCTCCCTTATTCCAGTTATCAACAACCTTTTGTCCGTCAATCCACATCCTGATACCGTCGTCGGAACTCAGTCCGAGCCATCCGTTAAACGATTTCGCCGGTTTCAGAAATCCGGTCCACCGGATGCAAAAGTGGTCGTCGGGAACGCCGGGGCCCGGAGACCAGGGCCATTCAAAATCAAGTTGCGGGTCAATGCGGGTCAGGAGCGGAGTTCCGGTAAATTCCTGCCCTTTAAAATATTCTCCTTTCAGTCCGTGATGTTTTTTATCGGGCGTAAGCAAAGCGCTGGAAGGAATAATCTGCCCCTTGATAATTAGCGGAACGCCTTCATCGTACAGTACCCTGGTCTGTTTCCCAACAACCTGTTTGATGCCATCGAGGATGGTAATGCCGGTGGCTTCGTGGGGAGAATAACCGCCCAGACGGACCTTGTTGGCATTCGGGCCAATAACGGCAATTGTTTTTATTTTTTTGGAAAGCGGCAGCAGGTTGTGGCTGTTCTTCAGCAAGCATATCGATTCGTGGCCTGCCCGGAGCGCCAGATTCTGAAACTCATTACAGTGAAAGCGTTCAGCAATCAGTTTTGGGTTGGTATATGGGTTCTCGAAAAGCCCGAGTTTAAACTTCAGTCGCAGTACATCTCCGGCGGCCTGGTCAATTCTTTTTTCCGGTATTCTCCCTTCCTTCACCAGCTTGATAATGGTGTTTTGCCACAGCTCGTTGGGGTAATCGTAGAACTGCATATCGAGGCCTGCTGATACCGCCTGGTATATGGCATCTTCGGGCGATTTAGCAACATCGTGGCTTGATTGCAGGTAACGCACCGCGCCCAAATCGGAAATCACCAGTCCCTTAAAATTCCATTCATTTCTCAATACATCAGTCAGTAACCATTTATTGGCGGCACAGGGAATTCCGTCGAGTTCGGAATAAGCGCACATTACGCCCAATGCATTTCCATTGTCGATAACCTTTTTAAATACGGGGAGAAAATCCTGAAGAACCGTGCGCTTGCCCAGCAATACCGGCGAGCAGTTGGCGCCTGCCTGGGGCTCGCTGTATGCGGCAAAATGTTTGGGGCCGGCAACAATCGAGCGGTCCGATGAAAGCGAATCACCTTCCATCCCTTGTATCATCGCTGTACCAATTTCCCCGTCCAGATATGTGTCTTCGCCAAATGTTTCGGCAATCCGGCCCCAGCGGGGTTCTCTTCCCAATCCCAGCACCGGACCGAATCCGTAGTCCACGCCGTGTGCCCTTGCTTCGGACCCGATGGCCCGTCCTACTTTTTTCATGAGTTCGCGGTCCCATGTGGCTCCCAGTCCGATATTCATGGGAAAAGTTGTTGCACCCTTTCCCGAATAGCCGTGCAACATTTCACACATAATCATCGCCGGAATTCTCCACCGGTTATGAGCGATAACGAACTTTTGCAGCGAATCGATCATGCCTGCAGTGGGTGGGTAAATATCGTGAATAGCGCCAACGCCCAAGCTATCGATGGCTTTTGCCGTTTTCCCGGGAGAGAATGCGCTCCCGGTTTTGAAGTGTTCGCCCCGGTACAAATCCATCTGGCGGACTTTTTCTTCCAGGCTCATTCTGGACAGCAAATCCTGAACGCGCGCATCGGCCGATAATGACGGATCCATATACGGGTAGCGCTTTGTTTGTTTCGAATTACAGGAAAACAAGCTACTACCCAGTACAAGCAATATGATTATCCATTTTTTAGGTAAGCGATGTTGATAGTCTTTTAGCATGTCAGAAAATTTTGAAATGTTTAGTTTGTGAATTTATCGAAGACAAAGCAGTCGAAGCGGATATCCCATTTATTGATGGCTCGATATGGCCACGTTATCAATTAAATAAATATCGGAGCTCTGCATTTTGTCTGCGTCCGGCAACGGAGGAGCTTTGTGCTGATTCGGTGTTTCTCTCGTTGGTGTATTGCGGTAATGACCGGTTCGGAACGATATGCGTTCGGCCGACTTGACGACCATTATCAACGGAGCTTTGTCGACTACCTTCTCGTGATTCATTAACAGGGAGTAATGACCGTATGGACTGGCATCCATTTCAATCTTGAGCGAATACCATTTTCCTGTCTCGTATTTTTTCACCGTTTTTAGCGACGAACCGTCAGAAGCTTTTAGAGTGCCGTCCGGGGTGAACTGAAGCTGAACAGGGCGGTTGCCAAACCGGTCAGTAATATCAATATCGAAAGAAGAAGTATCCTGTTTCTCAATTTTAATCTGCATACTGGCTTTGATGTGGTGGCCTTCTTTGAACACCCGGATGGCCCGACCGTAGTCGTATGGATCTTTATCGGTCATCTGGATGCATTTATTTCCGGTTTTGTCTTTAATCAGTTTCACCGGAGCCCATAGGGGCGAATAAATGTTCCAGTTGGTGATGGGGCCGTCCTCTTTCATATTCTCAAAGGTGTCGTTTATATCGCTGTCCACTTTGTAACGGACCGGCACCGGAATACGGCTAATCCACATATCTTCCTTATTCATGCTGTAGGTAAGCCACATGTCAGGCCCGGGAGGATTTCCGTTTCCTTCGGCGATTCCCCTCATATATTGAGGCCCGAAATCTTTCCAGTGTCCGTAAAATCTCCGGGGCGGAACTTCTCCCTGGACGACCAGCATATGATCAAACACAATCCCGTCGTCGCCGGTAACAATAACCAGCGGCCAGCGGTATTCCGACAGGTCAATCGGGTTGTAGCAAAGCGCATATCTTCCGTCGTCGGTTCTCTGTCCCCAGATTTTTCCTCCCGACATAATAAGCGTTTCGGCTTTTACCGGCTCCGAAAAGTTGTACCCGTTATCGGAAGAAATGGCGCAATAGGAATGTTTCCATAGAGCGACTACCTTTCCGTCGTTTCGGTGGTAATATGACAGCGCTTCGTGGCTTTTATTAAAGCTAAAGAAGCCGTCGATACCGTTGTCTTCGTCCCACCACTGCAATGTTTTCAACCGGTCGTGCAGCAATGAATCGCAGGCGGCCACAAAACCAGCATCGGGCGATTCCTTGTAAAACGGATAGCTGGTGTTTGTTTCGTTCCAGTTATTGAAACTGCTGTAGCGGATGAAATATATCGGGCCAAAAGTCCCGTCCTGATGGATTTCCCTTACAACTCTACCGATTCCACCTTTTCCAAAAGGACTGGGACTATGTGCATAAAAAGCCAATGTTAGTAAACGGCCATCGGGAGCGACATAAAAGCCCATACGCTGATGCATCATGTAGCCGGTACTTCCTTTCGGTAACTTTACTTCTTCCGGAGCATGATAGGGAGGAAACAGTAATCCGGGTTTCTCCCAGTGAATACCATCTTTTGATGTTATTAACAGGGTTTGCCCGTTGGGTGTATGTTCTCCTTCCTTATTACTCAGATACAGAACAAAAAAAGTATGGTTCCAGTAGGCAAGCATCGGAGCATGATTGTATGTCCAGCCAAAACCGTCGCTCAATTCAGGATGTGTTCGGTTTGCCCGAAGTATTTGCCGGCTTTCGACGCCAATGGCATAACGTAATCCTCCTTCATGGTGGCTGGGATTGATGTACCTTCCGCCAATGTATCGAACCGGTTCACTCGGGCTTCCGGTTTGGGCCTGTAAACCAAAAGGAATGAGTAGGAACAGACCCCAAAGAAAAGGTTTGGTAAATTTCATATTGATAAAGTATTCCGGGTGTTTAAGTAGTATCAGGTGATTAACATTAATGCTTAATGTACCATGAACTCATCGGTAAACAGCCACGAATCTGTTCCCTTAAACAGATAACCTTCAGGAATGACCCCGAAAGGTTGAATAACAACTCGTATGTACCGGGCGTTGGTTTTGGGAATGTCGACTGTGAGCGGAATGAGATTAGAAGCGTTTCGTCTTTGCGCTGTGTCGTATTCCGTTGTTCCGGCAAGGTGAAAATGTAGGCTGTCCAACGATGTGTATACCTTCATTCCTTTGGGAACGAAAATGCCACTATTGGGGTCACAAAGGAAATTAGCGATCACCTGATGAATGGCTGTTGGTTTTTTCATATCGACAACAAAAGAGACCTCCGGATTGGTAAAGCCCAGCCATCTCCCGTCTTTGAAAGCCGTGGAGCCCGTTAGACCGTCGGTTAAAGAGGAATCGCCCCGGGCAGAGTACTGGTCACTGTACTTCGTTTCGAACCGGACCGTTTTACCCAACGCTTTGTTGACCGGAATAAAGATCTTGCTCCGGGCCAGCTCTTTTCCGTTCTTGTATACCTCTGCAATAACCGTTGCTGCTTTCTTAATCGCAAACGGTTCTTTATACGCTTTTCTCGGACTTTGGGTTCTAGGGGAACCGACTATTTGGTATTTAATTTCTGTTGATTCGATGTTTGTTCCCACCGATACGGTGGCTTTTTGTTCTGACAGGTTCATGGAATAACTCAGAAATGGCTCCGGAGTCATTTGCATCAAATCAAACCACGCTGTTCCCCGGTTTATCAGCTCTAACTGAATTATCACATTCGAACTTAAAGAATCAGCCGGTACAATGAATGAATACTTCTTCCATTGAGGAGTTAGTCGAAATGTATGGATAATGGTTTTACCGTCGCCATTTACTGAAAGGTGGAAGGCTGGCATTTTTTCCTGTTGTTTCGCCTTGCCCCAAATAGAAACGTGGTACGTATTTCCCTTTTTTATAGCGATGGGAAGAAACTGGACACATTTTCCGGAACTGTCGGTCGGTGTGACCAACCTGAGGCTAAACAGTCCATCGACACTTTGACGGGAATCGGCGAATACTGTTGCCCCCGGATCTGCTTTTTCTGGATCGCGGAACCTAAGGTGGTGGCCTTCCGCCAGTCCGGGACTTGCTACTTTTTCGAAACTGGGGTTGTATACCAGGTTATGTGAATCGATGGCCCGGTTGTCCTGTGTATTCGTTTTTCTGATTAAGTAAATGCGTGTTCCCAGCGCATCAATTATATCCCGGATAGTGTCATTATGAAGGCCAATTGTTCTGTTTTCGAACCATCCCTCAGCCTGGTGCGTCGGCGAGTATACACCACCGATGCTAAAAGCTGTTGGCTGGTTACTTTGATTGACTGTGACAATGAGTTTGTCTCCCCGATACGAAAAAGAGCGGGCAACAATTTCCGGGTTATCAGTTGATAGTTGCTGTGTTTTCTCATCGGAGAGGAGGAAGGGTGTCATTTGGTTTATTTCCGCTGCCATGTCCCGGCATTCCGACCAGGCCGACACTGACTGCGGATTCAGATTCTGTCCTGTGTGGATAAAGTATTGTATTCCTTTCGCTTCGTCTATAATCCCAAGGTAAGTCATCACCCTGATTTCTTTGGCCGTGGGTTCTCTTGGCCACATTTCCTGCCCACCGAAAGCCTGCGGCACGAGCCAAACGGATTTCTCATGGCGAAAATACTTTTGCATCTGCCGGACGTAATCACTAACGCCGCTTACCGATTGAGGAATGGGGTAAGGATCGGTCATGGCTATATCCATTGTTTTCCTGTATTTATTGGCTTTCGAAGGCATCATAAATACAACGGAAACGGGATGATACGGGTCGAGTTTGTGAATCAGCCGATAAGCCTTTTCCAGTACATCCGACGGGCGCCCCTGTCCGGCCGGTTCGTCATTAATATACCAAGACAGCAATGCCGGATGATTTCGGAAGGTGAGTACCTCATTTTTTAACAGTTGAAGTTTTTCTGCTTCGGTTTTATTCAATCCCTTCGCACCATTATGCCCTAAACCTATAAGTGAGTTGACGCTGTATTGTACTTTTATGCCTAGTTGAGCGAAACGAGCCATATATGCTTTTCTTTCGGGCAAGCTACTGGGCAGATTGCTTTGATAAGGCCCTATCATATTGAATTCATTACCAACTTCTTCTTCCGGTAGTTTGCCAACTTTTCCACAATAAAAACCTACCGGGAAGAAAGGAAGACCGTCAACGACCAGTCCTCCGGTTACCCGGTCAATCTTTACCTCGTGCGGGGCTGGTTTCAGGCGAACAAGTTCTATTATGGTATCTTTTATAACAGTATTCCCCGACAAAACACGGACAGTTATATTGGTTGTATCGACAGGGAGTGATTTTAGAGGAATGCGTACTGTAGAGGTACCGTTTACGGAGGGTGCTTTCCATATTCCTTTCTGTGCAACGGTGCATTCCATATGGAAATTACGGGAAGCAGCTTCATTGGGAAAAATGCCAATGACACTTGCATATTGCTCTTGTGTGTAGTAATTGTACTTACTAAATATTTTTATTTCGGATGATTGAGCTTGGGCCTGACATTGGAATATTCCGGTCAGACATATCAATGGCAATAGAAATGCAAGTATCTGTTTCATTTCCGATTAGGTAATAGGTGAAAATTAAAAATAATATGCATTGCTATATTTTCGGCCAAAGAGTCAAATTTCTTTTGACAGAGCCGAGGGATATGCAAAGAATAGAAACGAAAGGAGGAGTAGTTAATTAGTATTGGGAAATTCACCATGAAGCTGTCGGGAAAGACTGCCTCATGATGAATTGTTGGTTTACAATAGAGAAACAATTATATTATTGTTTTACATCCCACCAAACACGGGAGGTCATCTTATCTCCTTTATCTAAACGGGAAACTGCATCGGTGTAATTCGCTGCATTAACTGTCGATTCAGATACGGGGTAAGTGAAGCGACGAGGAATTGTTCCTCCGGTAACATTTCCTACATAGTTTACGGTTTTCAATACCGGGTAACCAGATCTTCTCCAGTTCGCAAATGTTTCATACTCGTCGGAGAATGTATTGATGTAGTACTGAGTATTAATTTGTTCGAGTGCGGTAGAAGCGCTATAAGGATTGGCGGCCAGGTAATTCGCAATTTGGGTATCGCTGGGAGCCAGGCCGGCGCCAAATTGATCGAATTGTTTCATGGCGGCAGTTACACCTGTATTGTAATATTCCTCAGCACTTCCTGAAATCCAGCCACGGTATGCTGCCTCGGCCAACAAGAGTTCGTTTTCTGCATAAGTCACAAGGAATGTTGGTGCATCAATGCGCGCATAGGTATAGCGGTTAACAACCGAGTATGCATTTTTATTACCAGGATAATTGGGTGCATTTGGCAAGTAAGTAGAACTAGACGAACCGGTTGTTTCATCATATCCATTAGGCATACCTAATTGGTGAGAAGCTATTGTGTCACCCATTTGCCAGTCGCCACTACCGATTTTTTTACTGGGGTCGGCAACAACAGTACAAATCAAGTGTAAGCGGGGATCACTGGTATTCTTCAATAAGTCAACAAATGATTCGCTCATCCGATAAGCATTCGGATCTTCATGGCAATAAATTTTACCAAAAGGTTCGCATGAGTTGTTTGATGTCGTAGCACCTGGGTGTTCTATTTTTGCGTTGTCGTCGTTACTGGCAAACAATCCACCGGTTACAGCTGTATTCACCCATGTTTTTGCAGTTGTTGCATCTACTTTTGACAGACGCATGGCCACGCGTAACATCAGAGAATAGGCGAACTTCTGCCATTTGGCGCAATCGCCGCCATAAATGATGTCTGCATTACCAATACTTGATGTAGCACCGTTTAGGTTTGTAGCCGCCTCATTTAATTCATTCAGCATATCCGCATAGATGTCTTTCTGTGTATCGTATGCAGGATATCCATTCGCTTTATAATATCCATTCCCTGCATCAAAGTAAGGACAATCGCCATACATATCAGTCATTCGCTGGAACATAAGAACTCTCATAATTCTCGCCATTTGATACTCGGCAAAATACTTGTTGTTGTCTTTCCAGTTCTCGAGTAAGTCAATCACGTTACGAATTCCGTTAGGATATATTCTGTCCCAATATGCTGAGTTGTAACCTGCAGAATAAGTGTATTTGTCTCCTTGCCAGTAACTCTCGGTAGAAGCAGTATGTTGAAGCATAGTACTGCAATAAATCATTCCGTTTCTCCATGCTTCGTATTCTGTACCATAGCAGTACATCTCTACATTGCTAAATTCCAACGTGTAATCCATCACATTTTGTGTGATTGCTTCAGGATTAACATTCATGTTCCCAAAATCACTACAACTTGAGAGTGATAAGACCAAAATCAATGCAGATATATAGTATGAAATCTTATTTTTCATAGTTTTTCTTTTTAGAACTTGATATTCAAATTAAATCCAATGTTTCTTGTTGCTGGATATCCGTTTAATTCTAAGCCCTGTCCGTTTGTATTATTATAGGCAGATTCCGGATCGATGTTAGGTGTGTGCTTAAGAATTGTCCACAGATTACGTCCCACCAAAGAAAGTTTCAAATCCTGTATAAAAGGAAGTTTATTGGCGAGAAGACTCTTTGGGAAATTATAACCAAGTGAAAGTTCTCTAAGCTTAACAAAACTGGCGTCGTAAACAAATTCCTCGGTAATGTTATTGGAAGCAATCCATTGCCAGTAAGTCTGGGCATCGATTCCTGATTTGCTGAAGGCATTGCCATTTTCGTCTACTCCTGAAACTGAAATGCCATTTTCCCTACCTTCCAGTGTTGCCTTTTGTAATCCTGCTCTGTATAAACTATAGTTGGTTCCGGAGAACAATTTAGCGCCGAACTTAAAGTCGACCAGGAATGACAGAATAAAATTCTTATAAGAAAAGTTGTTGTGGAAACCACCGGTCCACTTATAAACACCATTACCTAAGCGTTCAACGTCATCCGATCTTTCAGGTAGTCCATCTGAAGTGTAAACTCTGTTTCCATTGTTATCCGTTTTATATTTATAACCAACAATTTGTCCGTACGGTTCGTTAACGATGTTTTGGATGGAAGCATTTCCACTACGGGAATTGGCTCCGTCAATTGTTAGCGAATTGACTCCGTCTCCCAGGTAGAGTACTTTGCTTTTGTTGTATGAAATGTTGAATGAAGTATTCCATTTAAAGTTTTCGGTTGCTACGGGAACTCCAAACACCATTAATTCCATGCCCCGGTTACGGATTTTTCCTATGTTTCGGTAAGCAGAATTAAATCCGGATGTTTCACTGGTAGAAACCTGAACAATATCATCTGTTGTTTTTTTCTCGTAAACATCAAAATCGAAACCGACCCGGTTGTTCAGGAAGGCAGCATTTGCTCCAATTTCTTTTTCACTAATTTTTACTGGCTTCAAAAGTGCGTTCGGGACGGAGGAATTACTGATATATCCCATCGATTGCCCCTGTACGTTGAAGTCGTTCAACGTATAAGTCAGCATTGTTTGGTAGGGAGATGTACCGTTGGATGCAGAAGCGACTGAAGCTCTTAATTTTGCTGTTGTAACCCATTCAGGTAATTTGAAACAGTCACTCAGCATCCAGCTCACGTTAACTGAGGGATAGAAATAACTGTTGTTATCCGGGTCGAGTGTAGAGAACCAGTCATTACGTCCTGTAAAGTTGACGAATAACCAGTCTTTATAGCCAAAATTGGCTGTTCCGTATATCGAATTAACCTCGTATTCTGAATATTCTTTCGAGAAGGTTCGGGTAGACGAATTAACGTTGGAAGTGGAATAGAGACCGCTGATAATGAATGGACGGATACCACCATTTGTTCCATACTGTTTGACAATATCGTGCTGCTTGTTGCCTCCGAATGTAGCGTCGATCGAAAATTCATCCATTTTTTTGTTAAAACCTAACATGTAATTCATGTTGACTTCAGAATAGTTCTTTTCGAATTCCTGGATATAACCGTTGGGATCCGCAGCGGCTCCGTCTGGTTGTACCATTTTGAAATCGGTAATGTAACCATCGCGGGAAATTTGTCCCTGGGCGTACATCCAGTCAACAATCTGATATCGAAGAGAAATAGCTCCTGTTGTCCGGTTTTTCTTTGACTTATTTGATTTCCGGTACTGTAACCAATAGGGGTTGTTGAAATATACATTGTTTCCCGGTTGGAACTCAGCACCATCAGTGTCGGCTCCGTTGTCAGCTTTTAGCCATCTTACATCATAACCATTGGCTAAATACAGCAAGGTCGCATTTGTGTTGCCGTTACCGTCTGATAGGTTTGTTCTTCCGTTAACTTGCTCGAAAACATAATTGGCATTTACTGTCAATGTCAGTTTTTTTGTGATATTATAAATGGTATTCATATTAATACCTTGCTGTTGAAGCTCGGAATTAGGAAGATTACCTTTTGAATAAGTATCAGATACGCCAAACCGGTAAGAAACTTTGTCAGTTTTACCACTAATTGCTAAAGAAGAGTTTTCGTTAATTCCCGTGTTATAGAAATGTTTCCAGTTATCGACGTATTGATACGGAACAGTTTCTCCCAGTCGGTTTACGAAATCGCTTCCATCTAGTTTGTCACCCCAGCTTGAACTATAAGTCTGATAAGCAGAAGTTTGATCCGCAGGTCTAATACCTTGCGTTCCTTGTCCGTAAGTTTTTTGGAAATCACGATAGTCATAAATAGTACTGAAAGTAAGGTTATTGTTAAATTCAACACCGACTCCATTCTGGTGTTTCCTTCCGGATTTGGTTGTAATAAGTATTGCTCCATTACCACCGCGATAACCGTATAATGCTGCGGCTGCGGCTCCTTTCAGTACCTGGATGCTTGCAATGTCGTCTGGATTGATATTTGACAATCCATCCCCCATATCCATACCACCCCACTTTCCGGCACTACCTTGGTTGGTATTGTCAAAGGGTACTCCATCAATTACATACAAAGGCTGGTTGTTTCCGGTGAGGGAAGCATTTCCCCGAATGATAACCCGGCTACTTCCTCCGATACCTGTTGCATTACCAGTTACACTTACTCCTGCGACTCTTCCTTCCAGTGCATTTCCGAGGTTAGTCGTTCTGGATTCAACTAAATTATCACCTTTTACCTGGGCAGTTGAATATCCCAGTGAACGGGCTTGCCGTTTAATTCCCAGAGCCGTAACAACAACCTCTCCAACCCCAATGGAACTCTCGCTCATCGTTACGTTGAGAGTTTCTTTTCCGTTTACCGGAATATCCTGAGACTCCATACCAATAAATGAGAAAACCAGGGTTGCATCACTAGGTACATTTGTGATGCTATACTTTCCATCTATATCGGTAACGACACCGATAGAAGTGCCTTTGATTGAAATGGTAGCCCCGGGAAGCGGTTCTCCTTTTTCGTTCTTTACATATCCCGAAACAGTAAGATCCTTTTGTTGGGCAGCTGCTTCAGCTGAAGATTCACGATAGTCGTATAACAAGATATGGCGATCTTCAATGTGGTATTTAATATTCGTCCCGGAAAAAATTGATTCAAGAACTTCCTGAATGGTTTGGTTCTGAAAATTGGCATTAACGGTCCGGTCCACGTCAACGTATTCTTTGCTGTATGCAAAGTGGAACTCACTTTGTTTCTCAATTGCGTGAAGAACATCCTTTACTCTTGCATCCTTCATGTCGAGATTCAATTGAGTAGACTGGCTGTAGAGACTGGCTGAAACATGCATTAGCCCTACGAACATGAAAAGAAATGTTAGGCGCATAATACGAGAGATTTTTTTGTTCAGCAGGGGAAATAGTATCCCTCTGAATTTTAGTGTTTTTTTCATAGTTTTGTTTTATAGTTTACTAATGATACTCATCAGTCTATCAGTTTGATGAGTATTTGAATGTCCGGAGAGCGCTGCCAACGCTTTCCGGTTTTTCTTTTTACTCCATTTTTTTTTCCTTGCTTTTGTTATATTTTAGTTCGATAATGTCTCCTTTCTGCACTGCATCAATGGGAGTAATTGTCTCCATCAGGTGCAAAACCTCGGATAGCGGTTCATTTTTGATGGTGAATGTGTAGTGAAGCGCCTTGAGAGCCTCATCAATTTTAAATTTCTGGTTGTACCTTTTTGTTAGTTTAACGACTACTTCATTTAATGGAAGATCATATATCTGAATTAAACCGTCTTTCCACGAGGAGTAAAGGTTAATGTTCGCTTTCTTGATATTTAGTTCATTGGTTTGCTTATTGTATATCGCAACATGATCAGGGCTTAAGTTATAATTAAAATCCTTTGTGTCAGGAGAGAATAGCTCAACTTTGCCTCTTTCCAGTGCGACACTGAAAATATTGTCGTCGGGATAAGCTGCTACATTGAATCGGGTTCCGAGTACTTTTACGTGGACTTTCGAACCGGAAACGACAAGGGGTAGATTTTTGTTTTTGGCAACACTAAAGAATGCTTCTCCTACTAGTTTTATATCTCTGTTGGTTGATGCGAAATTGCTGTTATACTGTATGTAGGAATCGGAATTGATCCAAATTTCGGTACTGTCAGCCAAAACAACATTGGCAATTTGCCCGGGGGCAGCTTTAACGGTTGTGGTTGTTGGTGAAGGTTGTTGGTTGTAATGATAAAAGAAGAGTCCACTGGCAGCTAAAGTAAATATGACCAAAATACTGGCGGCATAAGAAAGATAACGAACACGTTTTTGGGTGTGATTTAAATGGTATTGAGTTTGAACGAGAATTTTGCTTTGAATTTCGTTCCAGTTTCTTTGAGAATCTATGGGCATCCTTTCGTTAGCGGTTCTGTCTTCCCATTCTGTCTTCTCCGCTCTGAATTCCTCCTTATTGCCTTCTTTGCGGAGCCAGTCGAGCAGCTTACGCATTTCTTCGTTATTGCTTATGCCGGAAAGGTATTTGTTAATGATTGATTTCATCCTGATGCAATGTTCTTACATTAGGAGTACACAGAAATTAAGAATACCCTACCTTATTATTTAGATTTTTTTAATATTACTTAAGGAATAGGGCCAAAAGCGCACCGTATAAGGGAAATTTAGTTGTTAGTTCTTTTTGAATTTGTTCTTTTGCCTGGTGCAGATGTTTTTCGACTGTTTTAATAGAAATCCCTAATTGTTCTGCTATTTCTCTGTTTTTTAATCCTTCAATTTTTGACTTAACAAAAACCAGTTTTCTTTTTTCCGGCAGTTTTTCTATTTCCTCGCTGAGTGCATCCAGTAATTCTTCTTCGATAGTTTTATTTTCAGAGTTGGTGAAGTCAATCTCGAACAATTGCTGCAGTTCGTTAATTTTTACCAAATTAATGTCTTCCTTCAATACGAGAAAATGGTTATCTCTAATAAAATTCAGGCAACGGTGTTTCAGCATCACAAAGAGGAAACTTTCTGTTGATTGCGATGGAGCAATGGTATTTCTTTTTCGCCAGAGGTGGACAAAACACTCTTGTACTAAATCTTCAGCCTGAGCATCATTTGTGATAAAAAGCCTGCAATAACTGATAAGGCGTGGGTATGTAAGTTTAAAAATTGATTCAAAGGCTTCTGGATCACCTTGGCTGAGTCTTCTATTTAGCTCAATTTTGTTCACAATGAAACAAAATAAGTAAAGATTTGTGAGATTTTGTTCATAATTTGTTATGGAATTGTAACATAGGAATAGATATAGGGAGATCGGCGGTTGTTAACTTTTTAAAGTTCACAGCACGTTTTAGGTTTTCGTAACTTCAAATCAGCAAACCAATTAAATCAATTAACCTATGGAAGGAAATACACAGCTCATCTCGTATTGTGGCCTGTATTGCGGCTCTTGCCCGAAATACGTGAAAGGAAAATGTCCCGGATGTGAAGGGAACGAAAAAGCTACCTGGTGCAAAATCAGAAGCTGTAATCGGGAGAAAGGCATAGCAAGTTGTGCGGATTGTGATGAATATACCGACGTAAGAGAATGTCGTTACCACAAAGGTATCATGTCAAAGGTGATGTCAGTCTTGTTTAACAGCGATCGTCCGGCTGCCATTTCAATCATTCAGGAACATGGCTATGAGAAGTTTGCCAACTACATGGCAGAGAATAAACTAATAACGATAAAGAGAAGAGGAGAAAAACCGGTGCTGAACTGATTGGGAAAATTTACTGATAGCATGTTTGCTATACATATAGTAACTTTTTTATGGGACGGATGGTACTTTGTAAAAGAGTAAATTCCTATCCGCTGTATTCAAGCCGTTCGCGCCGTATCGGCCTGTTTAGAGTCTTTCCAAAAATAAAATTATTCTAAATTGAGTTGATCATTCCTGGTATTATAAACTTTCGACCGGAAGATTAATTTGTTTTAAACTCTTGACCCATGGGAGGTGGAGCATATCAAACCCGATGTGCTTTTAATCGTTTTCCAAAACGAAAACCTAATTCGGATATAAGTGTCTTAAATCCATCTTGATAACATATGGTTGAAATTCTATATTTGCTCACTTCCGTGAATATAAAACTCATACCAAATCACTATGAAGGGTTTAAAAATTATAGTTTTGGCAAAACAGGTTCCCGATACCCGAAATGTTGGGAAAGATGCCATGAAAGCCGACGGGACAGTGAACCGGGCAGCCTTGCCCGCCATCTTCAACCCCGAGGATTTGAATGCGCTGGAGCAGGCTTTACAATTGAAGGACCGTTATCCCGGAACAATCGTTTCATTATTAACGATGGGACCCGGCCGTGCTGCCGAGATTATCCGGGAAGGATTGTATCGTGGTGCTGATGACGGTGTTTTGTTGACAGATAGGGCATTTGCCGGTTCAGATACGTTAGCTACCTCATATGCATTAGCCCAGGCTATCAAAGAAATGGGCGAAGTCGATCTGATTATCGCCGGCCGTCAGGCTATCGACGGTGATACTGCGCAGGTTGGCCCGCAGGTTGCAGAAAAACTGGGATTTCCGCAAGTTACATATGTCGAGAAAATAATGGATGCAGACAGCAAGCATGTAACGGCTCTTCGTCGTCTCGAGAACGGTGTGGAAACCGTTAAGGCTCCGCTTCCACTGGTACTGACCGTAAACAGCAGTGCTGCACCGTGCCGTACCCGGAATGCTACGCTGCTGATGAAATACAAACACGCGCGCACGGTAACCGAGCGTCAGGAAGCCAGCGAAGATTACCTCTTCCTGTATGACTCGCGTCCTTTCCTCAATATTCGTGAAATGACCGTGAACGATATCAAGGCTGAGCAGGAACAGCTTGGACTGAGCGGTTCGCCTACCAAGGTGAAGAAAATTGAGAATGTGGTATTACAAGCAAAAGATGCCAAGGTTCTTAAACCGGTTGACAAGGATATCGATTTGTTAATGAAAGAATTGATTTTGAGCCACACCATCGGTTGATGCCGCTCAAACTGACGATTTAAAAAACGGAAAATCATGAATAACGTATTTGTATATTGCGAAGTTGAGGATGGCGTTGTGGCCGAGGTGAGTCAGGAATTGCTGACCAAAGGACGCAGCCTGGCCAATCAACTCAAATGCAAACTGGAAGCTGTCGTCATCGGTAAAGGACTGGATGGCGTCGAAAATCAGATATTTCCCTATGGTGCTGATGTGGTGCACATTGCCGACGATCTACGTTTGGAGCCTTTTACGACATCACCTCACGCAACGATTCTGATTAAGCTTTTCGATAAAGAGAAGCCGCAGATTGCTCTCATGGGAGCAACTCCTATTGGTCGAGACCTGGGACCGCGTGTTTCTTCTGCTCTTTATAGTGGATTAACAGCCGATTGTACCAGTCTGGAAATTGGACCGCATGAAGACAAGAAAGCTGGTAAAACCTACGAAAATCTGTTGTATCAGATTCGCCCGGCTTTTGGTGGAAACATCATCGCTACCATTATCAATCCCGACTGCCGTCCGCAAATGGCAACAGTTCGCGAAGGCGTGATGAAAAAGGAGGTGCTGAATCCGGAGTACAAAGGCAAAGTGAAGAAGCTGGATGTCGCTCAGTATGTATCCGATGAAGACTTCATCGTTTCGGTTATCGAGCGCCACATGGAGGAAAAGAAGGTGAACATCAAAGGTGCACCGATTATTGTTGCCGGCGGTTATGGCGTGGGTTCCAAAGAGAATTTCAAAATGTTGTACGAACTGGCCGAAGTATTGGGTGGTGAAGTTGGTGCTTCGCGGGCAGCCGTTGACTCAGGTTATGCCGAACACGAACGTCAGATTGGACAAACCGGTGTGACTGTTCGTCCGAAACTATACATCGCCTGTGGTATTTCGGGACAGGTTCAGCACCGCGCAGGAATGGAAGAATCGGCACAGATTATTTCCATTAATACCGATCCCGATGCTCCCATCAACAGCATTGCCGATTATGTAATTCACGGTGATGTTGGTGAAGTGATTCCCAAGATGATCAGGTTTTATAAATCAAACACCAAGTAATTGAGGGTTGAACCGGGTCTGTCCCGTAAAAATTAGAGAAATGGCTAATTATTATAACGATAATAAAGATTTGAAATTCCATCTGACGCACCCGCTGATGCAGAAGATTGTTGGGCTCAAAGAGCGGAATTTCACCGATAAGGAAAGTTTTGATTATGCGCCACTTGATTTCGAGGATGCCATGGACAGTTACGATCGCGTGCTGGAAGTGGTGGGTGAAATTAGTGGTGACATCATTGCACCCAACGCCGAAGGTGTTGATCAGGAAGGTCCTGAGGTTGTTAATGAGCACGTTAACTATGCCAGTGGTACTGTCGAAAATATTAAGGCGCTGGTTGATGCCGGTTTGATGGGCATTACGCTGCCGCGTAAATACGGCGGACTCAACTTCCCGATCGTTCCTTACATCATGGCGGCCGATGTTGTTTCGCGTGCCGACGCCGGTTTCGTGAACATTTGGGGACTCCAGGACTGTGCTGAAACGCTGAATGAGTTTGCTTCGCCTGAGCAGAAAGAACATTATCTGCCGCGGGTTTGCAAAGGCGAAACCATGGCAATGGATTTGACTGAGCCAGATGCAGGTTCCGATTTGCAGTCCGTTCAGTTAAAAGCAACCTACGACGAGAAGAAAGACGTTTGGTTGCTGAACGGTGTAAAGCGTTTCATCACCAACGGCGACGGCGATATTTCGCTGGTACTGGCTCGTTCGGAAGAAGGAACCAAAGATGGCCGTGGTCTTTCAATGTTTGTGTATGACAAGCAACAGGGAGGCGTAAAGGTTCGTCGCATTGAGCATAAAATGGGAATCATCGGTTCTCCAACCTGTGAGTTGGTATTCAAGAACGCACCGGCCGAGTTGGTTGGTACCCGCCGCATGGGACTTATCAAGTACGTGATGGCGCTGATGAATGGAGCCCGTTTGGGAATTGCCGCTCAGTCAGTGGGTGTATCGGAGGCTGCCTACCGGGAAGCGCTGGATTATGCCCGCGAGCGTCAGCAATTCGGCAAGGCCATTATTGAGTTCCCGGCCGTTTACGAAATGCTTTCAGTAATGAAAGCCAAACTCGATGCATCACGCACCTTGCTTTACGAAACTGCCCGTTTTGTAGATGTTTACAAGACTTATCAACATATTGCCGAAGAGCGCAAACTGGAGAAAGAAGAACGTGACGAAATGAAGGAATACCAGCGTTGGGCTGATTTCTTCACTCCGCTGGCCAAAGGTATCAGTTCCGAATATTGTAACCAGAATGCTTACGATGCGGTACAGATTCACGGTGGTTCCGGTTTCATGAAGGATTATCCGGTAGAACGCATTTATCGCGATGCGCGTATTACTTCTATTTATGAAGGAACAACCCAGTTGCAGGTCGTTGCTGCTATTCGTGGTGTAACAACCGGCGGCTATCTGAAGAAAATCCGTGAATACGAAAAAACGGATCTGAAACCCGAACTGGAAAAATTCCGTCGCACGCTGATTTCACTTACCGAGGATTACGAAGAAGCAGTGAAGAAAGTGCATGATGCAGAGGATAATGAATTTCTCGATTTCCACGCACGTCGTTTGGTTGAAATGGCGGGTTACATCATCATGAGTTACCTGCTGGTTATCGATACTAACCGCGATAATTCGTTCCTGCGTTCAGCAGTGGTTTTCAATAAAATTGCTAAGGCTGAAGTACGTTCGAGAGCCGAATTTATTCGTGCTTCATCACTCGAAGATATCGGACATTACAAGTACGAAGCATAAAACAAAAGAGGCCTCAATCCGGGGCCTCTTCTTATTTTATTCGCTGGATAAGTCTTTTTCAGCAGCGGTCGATTTTATTCTTTCTTCCGAGTCATCGAGTACCCGCTCCCAGAAAAGCATTTTGGGATTAGTGGGCCCAAAATCAAAATCACGGTAAACCTCCATGGCCCGGTGATTATCCTCCCGTACTTCCAGGTTGACCCGACAACAGTTCTCATTCCGTGCCAAATCGAGTACATAGCTCACGAGCTTATGTCCTAATCCTTTATTCCGGCAACTCTTTTTCACAATCACATCGTGGATATTAATGAGTGGGCGTACCTGGAAGGTGGAAATATTTTTAAACGTCGTGATCATCCCGGCAACTTCTCCCTCATGCAAAACAAAAAAAGCACGAAAATTGGGCTGATTACTCAATTGAACAAAAAGCTCTTCAGCTTTCGAACGGTTCAAAGTTTCACCTCCACCCATATCGTCAGCGATGTAATGATTCAGCAAATCGATGAAGGCTAATTGGTGGGAATGTGTGGTTAGGTTACATTGAATAATCTGGCTCATTTGGGAAACGTTTATTTGGGTTCTGTATATGGAGGAATTCCGGTATTCAGTTTCTGTCTCTTACTCACTATATCGAATTTTAAATTGCAATAAAATGGCTTGAAAAACAGTGAAAACGTTATTCGCGTATCAGTAAAAATAATAAAAATTAATCATAAGTAATAATGTACTGAACGATATGATTTTTCGTCATCGCTAAATTCTTCCTTCATTTCGTCGTAAATGTTTACGAGCAGAAGACCTTCTCGGTTACCTTTTTATATTTGTAGAAATTGTGAATGTATGCGCTTATCGACCGGACTAATTAGCTTCATCCTGATACTCTTATTTTCGTGTCAATCGAAAACAGGCAAGGAGAATCTATCAGAGAAATCGGAGCAGAAAATCAGCGTTTTTGCGGCAGCGAGTTTAGCCGACGTAATGTCAAAGCTAGCTAAGGAATATCAAACGAAATCGGGCGTGAAGGTAGCATTGAATTTCGCTTCTTCCGGAACATTGGCCCGGCAGATGCAGGAAGGTGCAACTCCCGGAATTTACCTTTCAGCCAGTCCGCGATGGATGAAATTCGCTTGCCAAGATGGTTCTGCCGATTCAACCGTTTGTTTTCCGGTGGCCCGGAATAGCCTGGTTGCTGTTGTTCCAACGAATAGCCGCATCGATACACTGCCTATCTCTCCAACGCTTGATTTTCCAAACTCGTTTAACGGACGGTTGGCAATTGGCGATCCGGCTCACGTTCCGGCAGGGCAATATGCCGCTGAAGCATTGAAATCGCTGGGGTGTTTTAAGCTTCTACAGCCTCGGTTTCTGAAAACAAAAGACGTACGTTCGGCGCTGATGGTGGTGGAGTTGGGAGAGTGCGAAATGGGAATTGTGTATGCTACCGATGCAATGAAATCGAAAAAAGTCAGAGCGGTAGGCGTTTTCCCGGAAAGCTTGCATCAGCCGATTGAATACTGGGCGGCAAAAGGGAAACATGGTGGTTCGACTGCCGATTCGTTGCTGAAATATTTGCATTCTGCTGAAGCTGATTATATTTGGAAAAAGTTCGGCTTTAAAACCATAGCTGAACCTCGAAAATCCGTTACTAACAAATGACCGACCTGTTTAACTTCACGGCTTCCGATTTATCGGCTATTTCACTTTCACTGAAAGTAGCTATCTGGTCTTCGATAATTGCATTGCCGTTCGCTATTGCCATCGGTTGGTTTCTGGCACGCAACCACTTTCGTGGGAAGGCGTTGTTGGAAGGAGTGATTCATTTGCCGCTGGTTTTGCCTCCAGTTGTAACGGGTTATCTTTTGCTTATTATTCTGGGAACGAATGGTGTTCTGGGAAAATGGCTTTATGACCTGACGGGAATTCGCATCGCTTTCAGTTTTTATGCAGCATTGTTGGCAAGTGTGGTTGTATCTTTTCCGTTAATCACCCGTTCCATCCGGTTGGCTATCGAATTGGTCGACGAAAAATATGAAGAGGCTGCACGTACATTGGGAGCTTCGCGGGTAAAGACATTTCTTTCTATCACGCTGCCGATGGCTTCGCCGGGCATCATCAGTGGATTTATTTTAGGGTTTGCCCGAAGTCTGGGTGAATTTGGAGCCACCATTACCTTTGCGGGAAACATCGAGGGGGAGACCCAAACATTGCCACTGGCGGTATATTCCTACATGCAGGTTCCCGGCCAGGACACGGCTACGTTCCGTTTGGTGATGATATCTGTTCTGCTGTCGCTGCTGGCAATGATTGTGGCCGAATTTTTGAATCGTAGGGCGATAAAGCGCTCAAGAAAATAGATAAATCAAAAGAAGAGTTAATTCGATGAAGAACGTTATTGAATTCCAGGCCACTTTATCACGAGGAGCATTTCAGTTTGATATGAAATGTGCCTTTGGCGATGGAATTACCGGGATTTATGGTCCGTCAGGGCATGGAAAGACGACGTTACTTCAGTTGATTAGCGGCTTGTTGAGTCCAGACAGCGGATTCATCAGCATAGGCGGCGAAGTTGTTTTTGATAAAGCACAGAAGAAAGATACTCCTTCCCGTTACCGGAAACTGGGCTTTGTTTTCCAGGAAGGAAGGCTTTTCCCGCACCTTTCGGTGGAAGAAAACCTCTGCTATGGCGAAAGGCTTTTGCCGAGATCTCAACGACAAATTCAGTTTGACGATGTGGTTTCCACCCTGGAGATTGGGCATCTTCTAAAAAAGAAGCCCGAACAATGTTCTGGCGGTGAACAGCAGCGGATTGCCATGGGAAGGGCTTTATTGAAATCTCCACAGTTGTTACTGATGGATGAGCCGTTCTCTGCTGTCGATGTCGCTTTGCGGGAACAAATTCTGATTTACCTGGTACGCATTCACCGGAAATACAGAATTCCCATGTTGGTGGTTAGTCACGATTTGCCCGATATTCTTCGTTTAACAGATGAAATTCTGATGGTGCGTGATGGTCGTGTTGAGGCATTTGGCAAATATCTCGATTTGGTGCTATCGCGAAAAATGTTGCCTCGGAGTTCAGGTGAAGGGTTATTGAATGTGATTTCTCTTTACGTACATGAAGTAGATAAAAATACCGGAATAACTACGCTCACCGGAGAACAGGGAAAGAGAAAAGTTAAAGTGCATTGCGATGCATGTAGCGAAGGAGTTGCGTTGGGACGGGAAGTGAAAGTCTCTGTTCCCCCGGGCGATATTGCCATTTCGTTGCAGCCTGTTCCCAATATTTCCATCCAAAACCAACTGGAAGGAACCATAAAGCGTTTGCTTTATGAAAACGGGCAGGTCGTATGTCTGGTGGATGTCGGATTCCCATTACTGGTTGAAGTGACCAGTAGTTCTACCAAACGGCTTGATTTGGAGGTTGGAATGAACGTATTTTGCCTTTTTAAATCCATGTCTGTTAGGGTTTGCGAGATTAGTTAATTTGTTCGCGGAAAGTCGTTTGATGAGATTTCATTCCTGATGGTAAAATTTTCCGTGAAATTTGTAAACCTTTTGGCCATGGATTTCGTTTAATAATTCGCCCCCTTACAAAAATGGCATGCAATCCATCGACGTATTGGAGAATTTTTATTCTTGGAAATGAGCAACTTTTGATTCTTTTGTTAAAAAAGTTGCTTTTGGATTTGGAGTAAGCCGAAAAAATACGCTTTCTTTGCATCCGCTTTCCGAAAGGGAGGCAGCGTTCAGAAGGTGATGAGAAGAGATGTTGCGGACCACTTAAAAGGTTTTTGAATGTCATGGAGTCCAACCGTGACGGCGAGATGTTTGGGGCATAAAAAAGTCGGGTTTTAGCAGTCAGAATAGCACCGAAAAAAATCTTGGAAAGTATTTGGAAAGTCGGGATAAAAGGGTTTATCTTTGCCGCCACGTTTTTAGCGAAAAGCGTGAGTTGATTTCCGGTACTGGAGCCAAATAAAAAAGGCGAAAAAAGATTTGGAATTAACGCAAAAGATTATCTATCTTTGCAACGCTTTTTTCGGCCCGTCCGACGGCAACTGAGGGTTGGGCAGTAAGGAGCGGGATTAAGAGAAGAGATACAAGTTCATTGAAAATATTGAAAAGGAAAGAAGATAAGCACCAGAAGTTCAATTTTCTTTTAGAGGAAAACCAATCGTGCCAGGCAAATAGACATTTAAACTTTTTGATTACAACGAAGAGTTTGATCCTGGCTCAGGATG
>NZ_JHXO01000007.1 GCF_000621705.1 Prolixibacter bellariivorans ATCC BAA-1284
AAGGGAGTTTAGCTCCCCATACTATCCGACTCAGTTATCATGACCGGCTTAAAAATACGCGTGTAGGATTAGGGGGTAAGCTTATGATGGATAAAATAGGTATTTTCCAAAATTTCATCGGCATGGCTTCTTATTCGTACCGGCTGGAATCAAGATATGACCATATCTATTTTGGAATATCGGCAGGTTTTATTCAGAGTTCTATCGATTTTAGTGATTACTATAACGATCCGAATTTTAATTACGATCCCGTCATGACTAATGGTGATGTATCGTCCCAATTCAAGTTTATCAGCGATCTTTCCATGGTTTATAAACATAAAAGTTTTCAGACCGGCTTTGCGCTTTCGAATGTAGGTTACGGGGAATACTCTTACTCAGAAGTACAAAGCGGCAATAAACCTTATGCAAACTACCATGTTCATGCGTTATATTCATTCCGGTTGGATGATCTGTGGCAGATAACTCCATTAGCTATTTACAGGGGTGGTAAAAACATGAAATCACAACTGGAAGTAGCCGCGCAAGCGAAATGCGATGATCGTTTTTGGGGAAATGTGGCGTTACGGGGGAAGGACATATTCTGTGTGGGAATGGGATTCGACGCCAGTAAAGAGCTGATTGTTAATTATACGTATAATTTTTCCACCGGGATTTCATTCAGCAAGTTTCAGAATCATGAACTGACTGTAGGTATTCGACTTTCTGCATTCTCCAAAGACGAAGATTTCAGGAATGAGAGCGGTTCATTTCTGAATAAAAAATAGTATCATGATGTATAATAGAAAATATATATTACCAGTACTGATACTGGTCTTTGGGTTATGGGGAACATGTGAGGCGTGCAAGTCTTTGCCGGGTAGCCCCGGTATCAGTTATAAGCAACAGGTATCAGATAGTATTGTTTCTGTCTCCGTACTACCAATAGCGGATTTTATTCCTGAGTACGGTGTTAATCTCCATCAAAGCGAATTGTATGTTCCCGTCACAATTTTTCGAAAATCAGGAAAACGAGCTTATTCGTCTATCCATTCGTTTAATCTTGTACCGAAAAATGATTCAATTACTTTTCAGAAGAAGATAAGGACGGGAGTCAGCAGTAGATACATATTAATTACATATACTACAGATAACGAAGGAAATAATGAGTTCCTTACTGTGAGAAATTTTAAGGGAGCACCAGAGCAAATCCTGATAAAAGGCCCGTTAGGTCCTTTCCCTTATAATTCGAAGAAATATGCTTGTGGAATGCCTTTCTTCGATGAGAATAGTGAAAGGTTATACTTTTGTTCTACGATGCCAGGCTCGATGGGAGGTTGGGACGTTTATTACATCGAGCGATCAAAAGATGGGTGGGGAGCACCACACAATATGGGTAAACGAATAAATACGCCCGGAAATGATGTTTTTCCTTCTGTAAGCAATGGGTTTTTAATCTACTCTTCCAGTGTTCGTCCTGGGAACAAGGATTTCGATAATTATATTGTAAAGATCGGGACTGGTACTTCTCCGGTTCCGATGAAGCTTATCAATACAGGGCAATCTGATTATTGTCTTCGGATCGCATCTGTCGCTCCTTTCCGTGCCGTAGGTGTCAAAGACAGTTCCCTGGCCTTTTTTGATTCAAAATATAGATTAAATGATCTAGTCAATCTGATGATTGAACCGGATACATTAAAAAAAGATAAGAATAGTGATTGTAGTATTGAAGATGATCGTGATGGTCAGGAGGTATCAAACTCTGCTGCTGTATCGGGCAACAATCAAGGTAAAATAGGTAGTCCCCAAAAAACAATAGGCAACAATAATTCGGTCAATACAGTAATGTCCGACTCTGTTGTGCAGGACGAAGATATTCCTGCGGTAGCTCAAAGTGCCAATAATGGTGTGGTGTATAACAGGATTTTCGATTCAGGCAGAGGTGAAAAAGATATTTCCAAAAACTCAAGTAGAACGACTAATAAACCTGTTTATACAATGATTTCCGAAACTGTGGGACAGGGAGATAATATTTCAAAGGTTGCTCAGGAAGAATTCAATAATCGTTTTTGTAAGATCTTTTCCGGGTATTGTTTACATTATAAAACGGATTCAATTATTCCTGTTCATAGTGATCGGAATTTGTTAGATATCCTTTCCTATATAATCGAGGCAAACCGACCGTGTACTGTTCTTGTCAGTGGTTTTGCAGACGAAAGCGGTAGTGGCAGCTATAATGACTGGTTGTCTTACAAAAGGGCAGAGAAGATGGAGAAACTGTTGAGAGGAAAAATCTGGCGAGCGGATGATGTTCGTTTTATAATGGTTATTTATGGTAATAAATTCGCAAATGGTACCAGCCAAATCATTAAATCAAAAGACAGGCATGTCCAAGTGAAAATCATACGCGATACGGTTCCCTCGTCTTCTCTTCTATATGCATACAAGATCACAAGTGCTAGTGATAAAAAGTCGGTAAGTGATTTAACAGATATTTTCGGGGTAGAGCAGGCACAAAAAACACGTATAAATCAGATGATAGAAAGTCCGGAGTCTGGGGATTATTTTTACGTGGGAATACAAAGTATCCACAAGGTCGCTCCCGGCGAAAGCTTAGATCAAATTGGCCAAAGATACGGTTGTCGGGTTCGCCAGCTTCGATTGGCGAATCATTTGGCAGGTAACAAAATTGAGACTGGTGAGTTTTTGATTATTCCTTTCGGAAGAAAGAGTAAGTTATAATGGTCAATATGTGTCGTTTTAAAATGAACGACCTGGGTCATATTGAATTGTTATGGAGTAAAAAGGCAATTTGAACAAACAGCCCCGGGTTTTATAAACTCTTTTACGCAAGAGCAAATAAAATACCAGGTTTTTTTTGTCTTCAGTCTTTTGTATAAAACATTTGGTTCTCAGGGGGCCGGTTTCCTGCTTTCAAGGTTGGTTTCCATGTTACAAGCAGGATTTCCCGGACCCCTATCTTTGATGTAGAATATTCTCTCTTTTAGGTCCACCTACCTATCTTTGTTGTAGGTTTTTCTATGCTGAAACTGGAGAATTCCTGTTTAAGGGTGCGTTGGTGCTACTATAGCATCTGAATTTGCTGTCTTTAGATGAGTATTTCACCCCCAAGCAAGCGTATTTTTCGGTATGTGAGATAGGACTTTGCTTTTTTCGAAATTTCTTTGTTAACGGGGCGATATGGTGGGACTTACGCCCACAAAGACATTGCTTTTAAATTTGCGAGCTGGATTTCAGTCGAATTTGAGCTGTACATCGTAAAGGAGTTCCAACGACTCAAAGAGGAGGAGCAAAAGCAGCTTGGTTGGTCGGCCAAACGTGAACTGACGAAACTGAATTACCATATACACACCGATGCAGTCAAACAGAATTTGATACCCCGGGAACTTTCATCTGCGCAGACATCGATAATTTATGCCAGTGAGGCCGATGTGTTGAATGTTGCCCTGTTCGGCATGACTGCTAAGCAATGGAGGGAACAGAATCCGAACCTGAAAGGAAATATCCGCGACTATGCTTCAATCAATGAGTTAATTTGCCTTTCGAATATGGAGAACCTGAATGCTGTATTCATCAATGAAAAAACCCCTCAAAAAGAGCGACTAATCAAATTGAACCAAATAGCTATTCAGCAAATGCTCATCCTTCAGGATACTGAAAACCGAAAATTATTAAAGTGATAAGGAAGAGGGAAGGTAAGGGGCCGAAACTTTTACGAAAACCCCACATGCATTTGCTCTTCTAGGAACACTTTCCGGTTCTTCTAAGCCCTTAAATCGCCGTTAGGCGATACGTGCGACGGCCGGTCAAAGTCGCCCGGGCAGCCCCTGTGAAATCAGTTGCATATTTCACAGGGCAGGAGTGAGCGGGAATGGTTTTGTGCGGGGATTCCGGGAAGTGGGCCGGAAAAGACAAAACCATGACGCGGGTGGAAGGATCACTTTGACTTGTTCTTTTGGTACTTTTATGACAAGATAAAAGTACAAGCATGTGAAAGAAAAAGGTACGGAAAAGCGTTTTCCGCCCTCTCCAATCCCCTGCGGTAAAAAAATATTTCCCTGCTTACTCCTTTCCAATACAGTGCGCACTCGTTCCTAATCCCCTGCGGTAAGGATTCTTTTCCTCCCGCAGAAAACTACCGAACACAGCTTTTCCCGAAGCATACATCCTTAAAATATTTTGTTAACTTGGTTGGACTTTAATGACCAATAAGCTGAGAATAAAGCAAAATATCAGCTTACACAAGCTTTTCATCAGGATATAAGAAAAAATAAACCCAAAAAATCAAACATGAGTATTTCAGAATTTATGACCGAGCAATTCGTTATTATACGGGACGAAATTATAAATGGAATTCCAAGTAGAGTTTTTGATTCTCATGAGTTTATTCGATTCTTCTCCAAAAGATTCGAGACAAAATATGTGGAAATTTTGAGCTCATATAAAGATGAACCATTTAGAAATGTTCATTCACAAATTGGAAAGTTTTTATCCGAACACCAAGAGGGTCTGAAAATTAAGAGTATTGGAACAATAATGAGTAAAAACATATTTGGTATTGACAACTCAAATGAAAAATGGGAAAAAACCTGCCTATAACAAATTGTAAATTGCATTGCTGGGCTTGTATGATTCACCATCCGCCAACTATGGAATCCCCGTTCAATTTTATTGCAAGGGCGAGTGTACCCATGAATGGCATGAAAGACTAATGAATTCGGATTTCTTAATAGTAAAAGCAAAATTCACGCTTTATCCGACAGATGAGGGCGGGCGAAAAACACCTATTGTTTCCGGATACAGACCGGATCATGTATTTGAGTACAAAGAAAATTCAGATGATTTGATAATGGCTTATGTTGGAGATGTGAATTTTGAAGGACAAGAGTCTTTGTCACCTGGAGAATCGGTAATGGCGACAATTCGATTTCTGAGGCACGGGGATATTGAGAGATTTATGCAAATTGGACGAGTCTGGTGGATTCATGAAGCCAGGAACAGAATAGGAGAAGCTGAAATCATCACGATATAAAAAATAAACACACTGCATTTACAACTATGTTGTATGCAAGCTTAAAATAAGACAGTGCTATATGATAACAAAGCATATTGTAATACAAAAAATTGAAGAAAACGGAACAATTGATGTTTTTCAAATTTCTTCTGATTATTTGCAATGGACTTTTGAGACAAGAAGGACTATTGAAGAATCTGATAAAGAATATTTCCCATTTGTAATAAATGGAAACATTAATATAATAAGGCGGAAGGCAGGAGCAGAAACAAAGATTACTGCACAGAAAGATAAAATAGCCTTTATAGATGATTATGGTCTACCTGGTGGATTTGTAGTTGGCATTCTATTTCCGAAGAACTTCATTCCTGATATTATAAAATTCAAGGATAAACCTTTTATTCCTGTAGGACTTGCAGGACAGGTGTCCACGACACCTCCCGGGCAGATACAAATTTTATATAATCAGTTAGAAAAAAGGTGTGCAATTATTATGAATATCCATTATCCGATTTGTTTTGGATTTAAATGTATTGCACAAAAAGTAAAAAAAGAACTTTTCCCGCATAGTGAAGAAACTTATGCCGAAGACTTCTTTGATATTTTACTATCAAGAGAGATGCTTGATGTAGAAGCAATAAAAAATGAAGATTTAAAAATTATTAATGAGACTCTGAACGAGACTGATTTAAATGATTTAAACGAATCTTTAAATGAAATTCTTTACTCTTTAAAATCAGGTGAAAAATCTCAAGCATTATCAGTGATTAAAAACATTGAAGGCAAAATAATGAATGGAAGTGCTCTCGCAGGAACCTTAACAACGATTATTGATTCTTATCAAAATGGTGGAATAACAGAGCAATTTGTTGGAAGCATTTTGAAATATATTAGTTTGTAAAGGCAGCATACAACACTTTGTATAAGTAATGGCATGCGATGTGGTAAATATCAAGGTTTGTAGCTCGCTCAAACTGCGTAGCGGTTTGATTGGAAATTCCCACGCAATCTGCCACTACTCAAACAATTTGCCGTTGGCACATAGTTGGTTTAGCACACCTCCCGAATAAGCTTCCCGCCCTTCCCAATTCCCTGCAGTAAAAAAATATTTCCCTGCTTACTCCTTTCCAATCCAGTGCGCACTCGTTCCTCATCCCCTGCGGTAAGGTTTTTTTTCTTCCCGCAGAAAACCATCCACAACAGCTTTTCCCTAAGTGTAATTCCTTTAAATTATTTTGTTAATTTAGTGAGCACTAACGACCAACTAAATGAAGATGAAGCAAAATGCCAGATTAAATGAATTCACGTATAGTAGTTTTTCCATATCGATATAGCGTGGAAAGAACACCTTTCCATCGTTATACAGGAAAAATAAACATACTACAGTTACAGCTACGCTATAGGGTAATCTGAAAGAGCGACCCCAAAATATTAACCTAACTAAAATAACATGGGACTAAAAATCCAAAAAAATAACATATATGGGTGGTTGGCAAGTACAACAAATAATGTTGTATCATCGGTTATTGCAAGTGCCTTATTTGCTATTTTATTTAGTAAATTATTTGAATATTCAGATGCAGAATTTTCCCGGAAATCACTTTGTATTATAATTGGGGCAAGTTTTATTTTGCTTAGTTTGATTCTATTCTTTCTAATAAGGTATTTTTCAAATAAGAAATTTATTCCAATTAAGGCTATCGTATTTGATTTCGATGGGACTCTTTCTAAAATTAAAAGGGTTGGAATAACCTCTCCTTGGGAATTAATATGGCTTAAACTTGGTTATAAAATAGCTGATTGCAAAAAATTATATACCAAATTTTACGATGGTAAAATAACTCATAAAAGATGGTGCAGGTTGACATATCAAAAATTTAAAAGCAAAAAACTGACAGAAAAACATTTAGAGGAGGTATCTAAAGACTTTGAACTTTTGGCAAACGTTAAGGAAGTTCTTGAACAACTAAAAGAACGTGGAGTCAGATTGTATTTAGTATCTGGTTCAATTATGCACTTGATTAAATATATATGGAATGATGAATTAGATTATTATTTTGATAGGTATGAAGCTAATGTATTTCGATTTAAGAATAATGAACTAGTTGAAATAAAAGGTACTGATTATGATTTTAAAGGTAAAGCTGTTTTTATCAAGGAAATTTTCAAACATCTTCAGTTAAAGTCTCCAAAGGAGATTCTATTCATTGGCAATTCAGACAATGATGAATATGCTCGAAAATCTGGTGCACGGACACTCTGTCTGAATGGAGCACTTACAAATCCTTATAATAAAAATGCGTGGGATGATACATACAAAACAGATGATTTTATAGAGCTAATGGCTTATATTGAAAAGAAATATCTAATAAAATAGCACCCTATAATAATGTGTGAAATAATAGTCGATACAGTATTGTATTCAAGGGGTGTAACCTGCTTCAAATTTCTTATAACTTGAATGGAAAGTGTCATGGAGTCTGCTTTATTTTTATGCTTGTCTTCGATATTAAGCTCAACCATTTCATAGGCATGTGTTGGAGAGGAGGCAAGGGGCCGAAACTTTTACCAAAATCACACTTGCTTTTACTCCAAACCTAACGTGATTTTGCGGCAAACCACACGTGCTTTTACCTGAAACCACACATGGTTTTGGGTGAAACCTGCGCTGGTTTTGCATTTAAATGCTGAATGCACCAATGGAAAGGGCATCTCCGGGCCAAGGAAAAATCCCTTACTACTACCAGCCTCATGGGGTTATAAGGTTACTTCAAAAATGGTACTAAGAATCTTCCATAAATGGTACTAAGCATCTTCGGCAAATGGTTATAAGGTTTTGCTCCATGTTGTACTAAGGATCTTCCACTGGTAGTTATAATGTCCTGCTCCGGGTAGTTACCTTATCCTTCCACTGGTAGTTATAAGGTCCTGCTTCTGGTAGTACTAAGTATTTTCCACAGGTAGTTGTAAGGTTGGGTTTTGTTTAAGAAACCCCGGTGTTTCCGCCCTCCCAATTCCCTGCGGTAAAAAAATATTTTTATGCCGTGAAAAAATAATTTTATAAGCATCCGTTTACAATTTTTACGTTAGGAAATTTTCATCCCCTGCGGCAAGGATTCTTTTCTTCCCGCAGAAAACCTAAGGTGCCTTTATGGTGGATGCTCACCACCATATGTGGCGGAATACCTCTACCATATGCGATCGCATGAATACGGCCGGAATTCTCCTCCTCGTACGCGCTCATTTTCCCGCCTACTGACTATGAAATCGTATGTTTCTATGGGGGTAACTCAAGAATGGTTAATGGGAACATTTCAAAATGTCTTATACGACAAGTCAATTAAACCCATGGTTATATCCCCGATTCCGGTTGCTCCTCAAGGGAGTAATCAAGAAATAACGAACAAAAATATTCAGAAAGGATTAAATTTGGTACAACAGAACAGCAACATGGAAAATGATTGGAACAAAACTATTGGGAATGTACTTAAACTTGCCAAGTGATGAAGCGAAATAAAATGTTGAGATTCATCTTTTTTTTACTTATCCCTGCAAGCATCTTTATTATTCCTATCATTTTGACATTGAAGGAACGTCAACTGAAGGAACAATTGAAAAAAGAAGGTGTGTATACAATAGGTCATGCATATAACGGAAAATACATTAATTCGCGATATAATGTCAATTTCCAATATAAAGCGAAAGATAGTACGTTTATATCAGATTATGTGAGATTCAAATTCGGCTTGCAAGTACCTAAAGGATTACCTGTATATATTAAGTACTTGCCGAATGACCCTGGTGTACACATGATCAATAGAGACTCAATTGTCCCCTTAAATGATAGCATAGAAGTGAAATACGAAGACAAAATGGTTGGTGGCTGGACATTTAAGTTACTTAAGAAGTAGATAAACTTTTTTTTGAAAAGCCCGGTGTTTGCCGGGCTTTTTTCATATTTCTTTATACGTACTTCTCACGCTACCTCAGCCGCCTCTGGCTTATTATTCTTTCTGGTAAAGAGCGCTACAATAGCGGTGGTGATAAGGCCCATGATGGGGGCGCCAATCAATCCCTGGATGATGTAGCTTTTCAGACTGTAATAGGTCTCGGCAGCTTCCTGCGTTAGTTTGCCAATACTCATCTCGTAATGGACGGCATTGGTGGAGTCGTTGGGTGAAACAGGTATTTTTATTCTGATGGAATCAGCCTTTTTAGGGTCCATCACAGCCCAAACCTCATCTCACCTCCGCGCGAAGCTGAACTTTACGGCCGGAGATGAAGAACTTTGTACGGAAAGATGAAGAACTTTCCAGACGAAGTTGAAGAACTTTCTGTGTGAAGTTGAAGAAGTTTCCCGACAAAGATGAAGAACTTTCCCTCGCGAGATGAAGAAGAAAATCCAGCGCTCGCAAGTTGAGTTTCCCACTGCCGCGAGATGCGCTTCTCACCAGGGAAAACACAAATACTGTTTTTCTCTAGAAAAGGGTAGGTGGCACCTCCGTTGGCCAGGTACACCCTGTGGATTATTTTGTTAATTTGGTAAGACTTATCGACCAACGAAAAGAAATTTGAAAACGGCAGCAGGCATAAAAACAATAAAAGAATTGGAGAAATGGTTGAAAGACAACTGTTATTCAATGAATAGTTACAGCATTAACGGAAACATTATCAACGAAGGTCACGGACTTGAAAATAATGGCGGGCTTTACCAATGGTACTATACTGAACGTGGAGAGAGAAGAACGCTTGAATATTTTGTGAACGAAAAAGATGCTGTCGAATATGCTCTGGAAAAAATAAAAATGGACGAGCATGCAAATCGGAATTATATCGGAATGTATAAAACCGATGATGAAGCGGAAGAAGTATTGTTGGAATTGAGAAAACGTGGAGTCGAATATTGGACTGACAAAATACCTTATGGTGGGCTAAATGACTGGAGGACCAGAATTTTCGTAATTGGTTGCGGAATAAAAAAAGTAAAAGACTTGATTCAAGATAAACAAAAACAGCGCAGAACTACATCTAAAGATAAAGGTGATGATTCCGCCATGGCAAAAGAATATAAGCTTTGGTTTAAACTGAAAAGATTATGGTCTTAACCCGTCTTGTTCTCATACAAAGCCTTTTCATCAGGATATAAGAGAAATAAACATGCTACATTTACAACTACGTTATTGGGCATTTAAAAATCGCTAATGGAGACAGGTAATTCATATGTTTATTTTGCTCTTAAAGGAGATAATTTTGACACTGACGAGGTGACAAACAGACTTGGTATTGAACCAACAGATTCCTGGCGTCAGGGAGAAAAAGGGAAATATAAATCTGCGGTTGAATTTGCAAGTTGGAAATTAACAGCTGCGAAAGGAAAGGAATACTTGCAAATTGATAATTTGGTTGATGAGATTGTGTCTTTGTTGTATGACAAAATCGAGATTATTAATGATTTAAAAAGACAATTTGAATTGGACTCAGTGGTAGAGATTGTTTTATACATTGATACGAATGAAGACGCTTCAATGCCATCATTAGGACATGACCTAAAAACAATTGAGTTTCTCTATCGGACACAGACAAAGACAGACGTTGACATTTATAGATTTAATTCGGCATACGATGAAACGTAGCAAAACTCAAAATAGCAATGTTAAACATGAAGTATGGCAAGACAGAGAAGGGTTGACTACATTGTGTTTGGCTGATGAGAGAGGTGACGATTGCAGAAAATCACTTGAATCTGGAAGTAAAATAATTCATGAGTTTTATGCAAACAGCCATTTTGAAGCAATGACAATCTACTACAAGTTTATGGACTGGGGAATATATACAACTGAATTCGAAATTGACAAACAACCATATGAAAAGAAAAACGCCCTGTAACATTTTGTATAAGTAACGACAGGGAAAATAACTCGTAATCTGTCACTACTCCTACAATTTGCCGTTGGCACATAGCTGGTTTAGCACATCTCCCGAATAAACTTCCCGTCCTCTCCAATCCCCCGCGGTAAAAAAATATTTTTCTGCTTACTCCTTTCCAATCCACCGCGCACCCGTGCCTCATCCCCTGCGGTAAGGTTTTTCTTCCCGCAGAAAACAAACTGCAGCACCTTCATTTGCCAGGCACACCCTGTGAAATATTTTGTTAATTTAGTTGAACTTTACGACCGTGGAAAGAACACCTTTCCACCACGTTATAAGAAAAATAAACGGACTACATTTACAACTACATTAGCGGTAAGCAAAATAGACCCATCTTGAAAATATGGAAATAGAAGAATATTATAAAAAGTTAGAAGAAATCGCAATTGAGTTGGAAAAAATGCAAGTTGCTACGCATGAATATCTGAATGGTAAGATAAGTGAAGACGATAGTGAGATTAAGGAATTAATTTCATTTCGTAAAGACTTTATTGATTCGAAGGAGCTGGACAAAGTATTAGGCTATTTGATTATTGGTTTCTTTAATCAATGTTCAGGAATTGAAAGAGTTGCCTGTTTTGTAATGACATTTGAGATTGACGAGATTAAAACAAAGAACAATTGGGAAAAGCGTTGCAAACTATATTCAGCTGAACAACCTATATTTCAATTAGAACCTAAGTTGTTTGAACATATCAGAACAAAAAGAAATGGAAAGCAAGACTTCGAATTAATAGATTTTTCAGTATTTAATCAAATTAATGATTCTGAAATTATCAAATCAAATGAATCATACACATTGATCGATTCTGCACTGAATCCTTTAATTGTTGTTTGGGCTAAAGAAAGTTTCAAAGATAATCCTTTATATATAAGAGTTAACCCCTTTAAAGCATTTAAGGAACAACCATTGCAAACACTTTTTGAATCAATATTAATGCCTGCCAATCCCAATTGGTGGAGAAATTTATCAATACACAATAGAACAAAAGAAGGAGCTTCTTATTTGTTGGACGACTGTTCTCCAGCGAAGAATGAAAGACAGTTTTGGGAATTTCATGTAAAAAAGATTCGAAGATTAGAAGTTATTGCAAAAAGAAATAGCAAAGGCAATTTATCTATGATGATTGAAGAGCTAACTAATATTGATTCACAAGGGTTAATGTTCGGGAGAATGATTCACTTGGATACGGATAGTCCATATGGAACCGACTTCAATGATTCGACTCTAAATCATTTGGATTTAGCAATAAATGTTTATGATGGAAAGGGTGCGTCACTAAGGAATGATGATAATTTATCAGCAGGGAATAAATCAACTGATGCTTCATATAGAACGCATCTATTACGAATTGAGAATATTCCATTTAAGGCCTTGTTTGGATTTGCGATTTCATTCTTTAAGTCTCAGACTTTGACTGGAGAATGGTTCGAAGACCAATTTCAAAATGTTAGCGACTAATAATGGGATATTAAAAAATGTCTGTATATCCATGGGCTGTAGACGTTTCAAAATTGTAAAAGCTTGATAAGTTTGAAATCCGAAATTACCTACTTTGTGTATATGTGGCCATTGGGACACATTACGTGTAACCATGTGACAAAAACATCTAAATTGAAGATGACGGAGAATAAAAAGCCTTGTTGATTATTAGTTTAGAATTGCTAATTTAGCAACATAATCATGTACATGAAATAGTAAAAAAATTGGGAGTAACTTATTTATTAATAGTTGTTAACAAGGGCGACCGATATGGTTTATGTAGCCGGCAAAGCGACAATTTCTTTTCCTATTAGTACATATAATCTTATGTTATACAATTAAGGATGAAATGTAAAACTCGAATTGAATCAATCTTAGACCTCACTGAGTATCTGCGTGAGCGAATTGGAACCGAAAACCGTATTCTTTGGTTTCGAGGTCATCGAGATGCGGAATGGCATGTTACTCCAACAATAAAAAGAGAATACGATTCTGGGGATGAACGTAATTTTACACATCGGTTTAGATCCCGCGCTGGAATTCGTCATCAACGACTGCCAGAATATGATCGATTGGCATCTTGGCTTGCTTTAATGCAACATTACGGGCTGCCAACAAGGTTACTAGATTGGAGCAGATCGCCCATGGTTGCATTGTTTTTTGCATTAGAAAATGCTTGGCGTGCAAACAATCAGCCCATTGATGCATGTGTTTGGGTCCTCGATCCCCACGAGCTGAATAAAACGCAGGGGATTGAACCCGTAACTGCAGCGTTGGACGCCAGAATGTATGAAAACCACATTTCCCCTGCTTTTTATCACCAGAGTGAAGAGCCGAATACTGTTGCAGCAGCAATGGCATCCGAAACCGATCAACGAATGTTTGTTCAGCAAGGGTGCTTTACCATTCACTCGGCGGATACCCCTTTGGATAAAACCGACCTGCCCTCCAGAGTGCTTACCAAATTGACAATTCCATCTCAGAAAGTACGTGAATTATCGTTTGATATTGAAATACTTGGTTTTCGTAGAGGTGAATTATTCCCAGATCTTGAGAACCTTTCCAATGAATTGCGTACTAGGTACTCTGCAAAGCGGTCATAAAACTTCTGGGGCGTAGTGTTTTATCGAGCATCTTGGGACGAATCAACTTTCTACAACGGAGGATAAGAACGCAGCCTGCTTACTCAAACGATTTTATGCCGCCACGCGTTCCTGCCAAGTTCTCGCCGTTCTCTATTTCATGCTTACGCTTAAAAAAATCATAGGCATGAAACAGGAAAAACATAAGCATGATTTTAAAAAAGATGCGCATGAAATCCGGAAATCATAAGCGCGAAATTAAAGAGAGAAGGTGCGGAACTTAAACTTTTGGTAAAACAAGGAAAGGTTTTAGGCGAAGCCTGAATGGGTTTGAGAATGTGTTAGCCACTGCGACCTGTAAATGTGTGCACCAATAGGATGGGCTTTCCCTAAACTTTAAATTTGATAATGTTAAATTGTTTATTCGCCTGAATAAGAAAACATTGTTCTAATAATCTCTGTTTTTGACAACCGTATTTCTTTTGTTATTGATTCTTCAAATTTGGGTTTATGCGCTAAGTTTATTCCTTCATCAAAAATGGTGTTGGTTAATCCATCAATTAATAAATCAGTTTTTTTTAGAATATCATCATATAGCTTGTTATCAATGGCAATAAAAAGATCTATGAAGCTCTGTCTGAAATCAGTTGCCAGATCGTTTATTTCATCATTTATTTTAGCCCTGTCTTCCATTGATAGGCCTCTTACATTAACTAGCTTTGTTTTCTCACTAACATCCGTAAAAAAGCTGTAAAACTTACTTATGTTATAGTCGAGAACTAAAGTCTTAAGAAGGTTTATCTTTCGATTTTTCTCATTAGTGTTTTTATCTTTAGTGTTATTTTTAGAAAAAATATAAATAACTAGAAGAAGGTTTGCTAATGCGATAATTACGGTGGCTGATGAGTATAGATGTTCTATAAGGGATTTTTCTGGAAGTTGAGCAATTACCTCAATCTTAGGAATTGATGTACCTAATGAATCATTTAATAGAGAATTGGACAGCGCGTTTATTAGTTCCATAAAGTCAATCTAATGCGGTTTTACTTCTAAGAATTCTATCAATAGCTTCATTTAAAGGTTTTTCATAAACATAATCACCCACTGAAGTGAAATTGAACTTTGCCAAAAATCTTTCCTTACCTAATTTTCTTACAACATTCACAAATAGCTCTTCGAAAAAAGAAGGATTTATCGAATAAATATTATCAGGAATAATGATTTCAACTGTATCATTTTCAGCTTCAATTTTGTCTATTTTTGAGTCTTCTCTTACTTTTTTGCCCCGGTCGCGACCAGTAAACACCTTTGATATAGTACCTTTTTTAACGTCTTTAACCCTGAAGTCTTCAAGATTAATTGTATTTTTAATTTTTTCCATGTCTTTAATTATTTAGTTGAACTAGATCATCATCATTCAATAACAATTTAGCGCTTATTATTGTGCCTGGAAAATAATCTTTTGTTTGGTAGACATATTTATTGTCTGGCTTATCCTCAATGCTTCCTGAATCATTAAAAGTCATTACTTTGAAGGTGTCATTATTTGAATTTACTTTATTTTTAATATTATATTTACCATTAAAATGAATTCTAGTTTTTCCAGATTGAAGAGTTAAATAGGAAATATCATCGACTTCTTTTGAACCTTTTATATTAAAAAAGCTTTCAATAAAGCGTATTGATCCATTTCCTCTTTTATATTCTGATGGAGAAATTGATGATACTTCTTCCTGCAGTGCATATAGTGTCCATAAATTTTCTTCTTCAAATTCTTTTCTCGTAAATAAGCTTCTTTTTGTATATGAATTTGATAGATTTCTCATCTTTTCAACGATTTCTTTATTTGGACAAGATTCATCTTTAAACTTTTCATATATGGTTTGTCCAAAATTCAAAATAACTAGTCTGAAAATCCCATAGTGTTTATTTTCGATATTTTCCTCTTTAAAGTATCCTATTGAGAAACGAAATTTTGTTGTTGAATGTTCTTCTGCGTTAATTAAGATTTCTCCAATAACAGTACACAAATCATCTCTTTTTTCTGGCGTCAACTTTTTATTCATTCTGCTAAGACACTCAATGACGTAATCAGCCATTTCAGTTGTATCTAACTCTTTTTGTTCTATTCTTCTATCATAATTTGTTTCTTTCTCATTATCATGAATACACAATTTGTATTTAATTATATCAGAAAAATTTTCTTCTCTGACTTTTAGGGTAACAGGGGAACCGACAGAAAAAAGCATTTTGTGAACATCCTCATTATTTATATTGAAGCCCCCAACTGTAACAGGAAAATGTTCTTTTCGACTGCGGTCAATTTTGCTACACAATCGTGAAAATTGAAAAAAATCTTTTAATACAATATCCAACAAAACTTGAGAACCTAATTCAACCTTCTCGCATTGCTTATAATCGAGAGTTACTTGACGATCATTTTCAATAAGCAATGCAGAAATAATTTTTTTGAACGTTAGATATGCATTCTCGGGGTCTTCTATAATGGAAAATATTTTAGGTATGGCTACGACACCGTTACTTTTAAATTCTTGTTTCTTAATGTTCTCCAAGTAAAAAGGACTTTCTTTTGAGGTTACTAGATGTTTTAGGTTTGGAGGTAAATATTTATTGATATAAAAGCTTTTTTTGGGTGATAATTTATTCGTTTTGCCAATACTACTATTTATTGGATTTTTGATTACACTTCTTCTAATTGTTCTTGGAACTGGTAGACCCTCTCGAGGTTCATAATATTGATTCTCTTTCTTTTTTTGACGTTTCGATCTTCTATTTTGTCTATCAAAATCTCTTTGTCTAATTTTCTGAAGAACTATCCTTTTTGTATATCTATTGCTTTTAGTCATTGATAGTTAGGCTTGAATAGTGTGGTGTTTTTCTTTCTCTCTCATTCAATTGAAGAAAAGTAAAAAATTTTGATTGGTTTTTCCGGGAAAAACAGTTTTTGCTAAAGAATTGGTTTTGGAGTTTGCAAATGTGTGTTGGCTTTTCCTTTTATTTTCAGGCAGATAGAATAAAAGTTCTACCAAGCCTGTCTTACCGTACCTTTTGGGTGCCTTGCATATAGCGATTGTGTGTATGTACTTAGTACTATTTTTAGCTGGGTTAATTCATTATCTCCTTTGCTTCAAAATTATTTCTTCTCCTCAAGCAGCTTCTCCATCATTGCGACTTTGTCTTTCTCTGCAGTCAATAAACGTTCGTAGAGTTCCACTAATTTATCGATTGGGTTGAAAGTACAACGGTAGTTGACAGATGAAGCATTGTCATGGTAACTGTTGGCGATGATATTGAAGGTTGCCTCATCGTTTAGGTTCTTAATTGCTTCTACAGGAACCTTCAATACTTTGGCCACTTTTTCCAACATCTCGTCTTCAATCACTTCCTTTTGTTCGAGCTTGGAGATGGATTGTTGGGTCAGGTTGAGTTCGCTGGCCATATATTCCTGCTTTACACCCAGCATTTCGCGTAAGCGTTTAATGTTTCGGCCATGGTGAACTTTAGGAGAAGGGGCGGTTTCTGTAGTATTCATGATTAATATTTTGTAAAGTTTCTTGGTACTATCAAAGATACAAATTTATCCCGCTGGTGGTACTTCTTCGGAGTATTTTACAACGCTAAAGGCGTATGATACAACTCTTAATTGTTAGTTACCTCCACTTAAACCGGTTACTTAGCTTAAGTTTTTAAAACAACTGAACTAAGTGTAACCAATTGATTCCATGAACCCTTTTAATCTTAATCATACTTTTTCTAAGAGACCGCCACCTGCAAGGCGGTCAGTTCAGCTCAAAGCCCGCCTGCCGGGATTTCGGTTCCGGCAGGTTTTTTGGGCCGCTGTTCCAAACAGAATTACCGATGACTTGGTACTTCCGGTTTGTCAAACAGCTGAAAAATATCACTGCCTAACGCACGCTACGGACGCCAAGTCCCCTTTAGGGGAAACAGGGGTGAATACCAGAGGGACAAGAAAGAAAACCACTGTCAGGGTTTGCAACCACTGACAGGGTGAATGAAATTAAATATACCAAACCATGAATCCTGTAAACCAAGCAAATATCCAACCCAATCGGCCGCCCCCGCCAGGGCGGTGACTTCAGAATTCAGATTGCCTGCCGGGGTGTTGCTCCTCCGGCAGGCCCTACCTGGAAAGCTGTTGGTACACGAAACCTGTCAGGTTTTTGGAATCCTGACAGGTTAGAAGATTTGTCAAACAGCTGAAAAATATCACTGCCTAACGCGTGCTACGAACTCCAAGTCCCCTTTAGGGTCCCGATACTTCGGGACAGGGGTGGATTGCCATCGGGGTGGTAAATGGGAGAGCTACGTCCTTTTGCGAAACAATTCAATAACCAAATCATCCAAACTAACTAACCATGTTCCTAATCATTTACCAGCTAACTAATCCAGAGCGATGGCCACCTGTAGCCGGGTGGCCGTAGTCAGCCCAGCCTGCCGGGGCCAGGTGCCCCGGCGGGCTTTACCGGAAACCTGTCAGGGTAGAGCCAGCACCCCTACCCCCGATGTACATCGCGGGTAGGGGTGGTAATTGAGAAAACCACTGTCAGGGTTTACAACCACTGACAGGGTGGAAGAAACACCAACTATTCAATCATAAAACCAAACGAATGAAAAAAATGAAAAAGAAAAGAAAATTACACGCCTTGTTATGGCGCACCGTTTTGCTGGTGCTGTTTTTCCCGGCAACCGGTTTGGGCCCGTTGCCGGCCGTGGCGCAACAGAATGACCCGGGCCGGGTGTTGAATGCCGTCAGCCGGGAAGATAACCGGAGTGTTACCGGTACCGTGACGGATACCCATGGGCAGCCGCTGCCCGGTGTGAGCATACAAATAAAAGGAACGGCCATTGGCACCATCACCGATGCGGAAGGGAATTACCGCTTTGCTCATGTGCCTGAGAATGCCGTATTGGTCTTCTCGTTTATGGGCATGCAGAAACAGGCGATTCCTGTAAAGGGAAAAACCCGCCTCGATGCGGTGATGCAGGAGACAACCATTGGCATTGACGAGGTGGTGGCCATCGGGTACGGAACCCTGGAAAAGCGGCAGGTCACCAGCTCGGTGTCGTCGGTAAAGGCCGACGATTTGGTGGACGGGGTAGGTGGTGCCAGCATTGCCCATGCGCTAAGGGGGAAGGTCAGCGGCCTGATCATCTCGGGCAACGGCAGTCCCAACTCGGGGAATACCCTGCAGCTGCGGGGTGTGGCTTCGGTCAATGCCGGGCAAAGTCCGCTGGTGGTGATTGACGGCATGCCCGGCGGCGATATCCGCTCGCTCATCCAGGAAGACATCCTTTCCATCGATGTACTGAAGGATGCTTCGGCCGGGGCCATCTACGGGACAAGGGCCGCCGGCGGGGTGATACTGGTGACCACCAAACAGGGACAGGCAACGAAGGACGGTAAGGTGCACCTGACCTATACCGGCGAGTACACCTTCCGGCAGGAACGCGACAAACCCGAAGTGCTCACCGCCGATGAGTACCGGGCCCACAACCGCGGAACCGACTACGGATCGTCGGCCGACTGGTGGGACGAACTGCTGAGTGACCATCCCAACGCGCAGAAGCATGTGGTGAACGTGAGCGGCGGCAACGAGTATGCCCGCATCTACACCACCTTTATGTATAAAAACGATAAAGGAATGGCCATCGACGATGAGCGGACCGACTATGCCGGGCGCATCAATGCCAACTTCAACTTCCTCGACGGCTGGCTGGAGCTGAAAACCCATGTGGATTACCGGCAGGCCAAACGAAACAACAATGCGCCCAACTTCCGGCAGGCCCTGCGCAACAACCCGACCCGTTCGCCCTACGATGCCGGGAGCCAGACCGGTTACAACGTGTGGCTGAACGAATCGCTCGACTACAATGTGCTGGCCGACAGTAAGCTTTACGACTACGACGGACTGGACAAATGGTTCATGCCCGATGCCACCCTGAAGCTGAACATCCGTTCGGTCCCGGGGTTGTCGGTGCAGCAAACCGTCGGCTGGGAGTATCGTCAGTGGGAGCTGCAGACCTACCGCTCGAAATACCACCGCGAAGAGCAGGAGAACGACCGCACCGGTACGGGCTACATCCAGTTCAGTAAAACCGAAAACCTCTCGTCCGAAGGGTATGCCTCCTACATCCGGGAGTGGTCAAAACACTCGGTGAACGCCGTGGGCGGTTACAGCTACTACGAGTACAACAGCGAAGGATTCGATATGACCAACTACAACTTCACCAACGACCGGGTAGGGGTGTGGAACATCGGCGAGGGAAGCTACCTGAGCGACGGCGATGCCTCGATGAGCTCGAACAAGGCCATTACCCAGCGGCTCTTCTCGGTATATGCCCGGGCAAGCTACGCCTACGACGACAAGTACATGCTCACCGGCAGTTTCCGGCACGAAGGCTCGTCGAAGTTCTCTCAGAACAACAAATGGGGCGATTTCTGGTCGGTATCGGGCGGCTGGCGGCTTTCGAAAGAACCTTTCCTGGCGGGAAGTTCCGTGGTGAACGACCTGAAACTGCGGGTAGGGTACGGCGTAACCGGGAACAACAGTTTCGGGGCCGATTATGCGGCCACCATGTATGGCTCGGATGCCTACTGGCTGCTGCCTGGCGGAACCTGGGCCTACACCTACGGCAAGACCAAAAACATTAATCCCGACCTGAAATGGGAAGAACAGCACGAGTGGAACGGCGGGGTAGACTATGTGCTGCTGAATAACCGGCTGTACGGTAAGTTCGACCTCTACCGCCGGAAAGTGAAAGGAATGATTTACAATGTACAGGTGTCGCAACCACCGTACGTGGAGCAAAAGATGTACAAGAACATCGGCAACATGGAAAACCGGGGCTGGGAGTTCGAGATAGGCGGGGAGGTTGTCCGTACCCGCGACTGGAAATACAATACCTCCATGACTTTCAGCCACAACACCACGGAGATACTCTCGCTGTGGGGCGACCAGACGTACTACGACTACGCCGGCTTCCCGTCGCCGGGTAACCCGGGCAGTGCCATCCGCATCGAGGAAGGAGCCATGGTGGGGAGTTTCTACCTGTGGAAGTTCGCCGGCTTTGATGACAACGGCGACTTCCTGCTGTACGACAAGGATGATAACGTAATTCCGGCCATTGAAAAGACCGCGGAGGACAAACGGCACATGGGCAACTACATGCCCAAACTGATTGTGACCTGGAACCACCGCCTGAAATACCGGAATTGGGATTTAACCGTAGACATGCGGAGCTGGATTGACTTCGATGTGTACAACACCATCGACATGTACTTCGGCCTGCCGACCCGGTCGAGCGAACTGAACCTGTTGCGAAAGGCTTACACCAAATATGCGGGTGTTGCCGGGGAGAAACAGCTTTGCGACTACTTCCTGGAGGACGGCACTTTCGTGAAAATCGATGCCATCAATTTGGGGTACAGCCTCGACCTGAAACGGTACACCGGTTTGGAAAGCAGGGCCCGTCTCTACCTGACCGTGGGCAACGTGGCCACCTTTACCGGGTACAGCGGCATCGACCCCGAAGTGAACGTCACGGGTCTGGAAGGCGGCATCGAGTGGTTTAGCGGCCTCTACCCGCAGGCACGCACCTATACGCTGGGAGTCCAGTTAACCTTCTAATGAAAAAGCAATGAGAAAGAAGATATACAGCTTATTGAAAACGAAATACATCGTATCGTTTTGCCTGGCCGCCATCCTGTCGGCCGCCGGGTGCGACACCGACCCGATCTATTACTCGGAGGTAACCCCTTCGACCTTCTATGATTCGAAAGACAACGTATGGCAACGCTTCTACCGTCCTTTTACCCACTGGCGGTGGTACGTGGCCAGTGACAATCCGAAATGGAACCTGCAGGAGCTGGGAACCGACGAAATGTGCCTGCCCACCAGGGGAAGCGACTGGTACAACGGGGGCGTCTACCAGCAGATGCACCACCACCAGTTTACCGCGACCCTGTCGAACCTGTATAATGGCTGGTACGGTTTTGCCATGGGGGTGGCCCTGTGCTGGGACACGTGGGAAGACCTGAACACGTACGTCGATTTTGACGCCATGGGCTTCGAAGCAGGGACGAAGGAATCGATGAGAGCACAGCTGGATGCCCTGGCCGTATCGTTCTACAAGGATGGCCTCGACCTGTTCGGAGGGGTTCCGCTGTACACCACCACCCATTCCGATGTCAAGGCCCGGAGTACGGCCCCGGAGACCTTTGCCTTTATCGACTCGCTGCTGAAGGTGGCCATTCCCAACCTGCCGGTAAAAACCACGCTGGGGGCTACGGAGAACGGGACTATCAACCGGGCGGCCGGAGCGGCCCTGCTGGCCCAGCTCTATTTCAATGCCGACGCCTGGACCGGGGTAGACCGGTTCGCCGACTGTGCCACCCTCTGCCGCGACATCATCGACGGGAAGTACGGCAAATACGCACTGGATGACGACTGGACCAACATCTTCGGGTTTCACAATGAAACCTGCCCGGAAATCATCTGGTCGGTGCCCAGCGAGAACTCCAAGCTGGAAACCGATGGCGGGTACTATTCCACCATGCAGCACTACAACACGAAGAGCTTTCTCGGGGGCATCGATGCCGGGGCCAACAACGGCTACTGCCTGACACCTTCGCTGAAACCCAAAGGGGAGCTGTATGCATTCAAACTGGGTAAGCCCTATTCGAAGTTCGAAGAGACCGACATCCGGAAGCAACCGTATGTGTTCACCGGGAACGGGACCTACCGGGGCATGTTCATCGCAGGCAAGCTGGTCAATCCGCTGGACGGCGGCGTGTGTTACGGCAACCGGGAGTACAACGGCGATACGATAACCATGGTCGACCAGGTAGCATACTTCAGCCAGCTGGGTACGAACTACAGCAGCGCAGACGAACTCCCGTCGACCATCGCCACGGCAGAAGAGAACTCCGGTATCCGCCTGATGAAACGCAGTCCCATACCTACCTACGAGGAAAGGGACATCCGGTACAACCCCGATATACCCATCATCCGGCTGGCCGAAATCTATTACATGCTGGCCGAGTGTGAGCTGCGGGTCGGCAATAAGGCCGATGCGGCAACGCTGATCAACAAGGTTCGTCAGCGCTATTTCACCGGCGGGAACGACCCGAACCCGGTAACGGCTGCCAACCTGGACAAATACCGGATGCTGGACGAATGGATGATTGAGTTCATTGGCGAAGGGCGCCGCCGCACCGACCTGGTACGCTGGGGTGCCTATGTAACCGAGGACTGGTGGGACCATACGGCATCGAACGATGAGAAGGAGAACCGGTATCCTATACACGAAACGATTTTGTCGTCCAACAACCTGCTCGAACAGAACCCGGGGTGGTGAAAATAACATGACAACAAAAAACAACAGAGTGCAGCAGGACCTGTAGGTTCGTAACAGTAGGGAAGCACGGTAGATTAGCTTTTGGGACCTGAGCGTCAGGTGCCCTGCCGGGGTTCGGCTTTTTGGGGAAAGCCGGCCCTGCTTCCCGTTTGCTGCAGATTGGTGGGTTCATTTAAAAAGGAAAACGCAGAGAGTGAGGGACAGGAGGGATGACAGGCCGTTCGGCTATTTGGACAAGTAGTAGTGAAGCCTGAATGGCAGGGGGCCGTTCCCCGAGGTTGGAGCGGCCCCCGTTTCTCCTGTGTGTTGGGCGCATTCAACCGAAATCCTCCTCCGGCCTGTCAGCCACCTCCTCCGGGAGGAGGACAGGTCGCCAATGGCACTGCCTTTTATCAATTGAGGAGCATTTAGATGAGTTTCTGCCAGGCACATAAATACTCAATCAGGCCAATTGGTCGGCAAACTCTGAAGGAGTTCAAGCTCCATAGCCCGGGGTAAGAAACCGTGAGGTTTAGCCACCCCGGGTTGGCAAGTACGCGTACCGGTGGTCGTGTGATGGTGCGGATTGAAATGGGAAGGTTGTTTCGACCGCAATAGCGATGACGTTGATAAGAGCGCAACAACAGAAACAACAGAAACAACAGAAACAACAGAAACCATAGTAACCACAGAACCCAACAACCGTTAAAGCTCGCAACTAGCGCAACCTGAAATTTTGAAACCCTTAAATCAATTAACAATGAATAATGTGTAATGAATAATTAAGAGGTGAAAGGTTCAGGTCCGCAGTCTTTCGTCTTTCTTAACACTTAAAACTTAATACTTCTTCCAACAACCATAACAACAGTAACTACAGAAACCATCAAAATATACAAGGGCTTTCACCTGGCCGGGAGAAACCGGAAAAAGAAATGCATGCCTGTTGGTTCAATAGTTTTTTAGGGGTTAAATGCAGGCATGCGCTATAAAGGTTCTAGTGAGTCTTTTTCCGGGAATGATGCTTTCGACACGCATCCATTCATTTCTTTCGGTTGGGTGAGGCCCTTTAAAATAGTAGTCTCGATAATCAGGTTCAAAATGTTGAATGAATTGACTTGTAGCTTAAATAATGCCCGCCAATATAACTCCCAACAGTACGGCAAAGGTAACGCTGTGATTGATGGTTTTGGCTCTGGAGAAGTCATTGTTGGTAATCTCCCGGCTGTTTTCTCCGATATAAGGTTTGTCTACCCATTGGCCATGGTACCGGTTGGGGCCTCCGAAACGGCAATCGAGAATACCGGCCAGTGTCGCTTCAGGCCATCCTGCATTGGGACTGCTATGGCGGCGACCGTACCGAACGGCGTACCGTAATCCGCGAAACGAAAAGGAAACCATGGTCATGATGAGTGCCGTTAACCGTGCCGGCAGATAGTTGGCAATATCGTCGAGGCGGGCAGCAAAGCGCCCAAACAAATAGTAGCGCTCGCTTTTATATCCAATCATCGAATCGAGTGTGTTCACCATTTTATAAGCAAACATTAGCGGGATTCCACCTATGGCATACCAGAAAAGAGGTGCCACCACGCCATCACTCAGGTTTTCCGACATGGTTTCGAGTACGGCCGTCCGGATTTGCGACGGCGACAATTCATTTGTTTCCCGGCCTACGATGTAGCTTAGTTGCTTTCTTCCGGCTTCGGTACCTTGTTTCTCTAGTGCGTCTATTACGGCTCTACTCTCCGAAATGAGGCTTTGGTTGGCCAGTCCGAGCCAGAAAAAAACTACTGACCAAATAACGGCGATTACCGGCGATAGCTGGTACAAAACAGAGCCGGCAATGGAAAACAGGAACCATGTTCCGGGTACGAGAACCAGGGTTAGGAAAGCGCCTGTAACAATGCGGTTTTTTCCCCTGTTCAACGAATGCTCTCCGCGGGCAATCAGGTAACCGAATCCCCTTATGGGATGAGGAAACCAGCGTGGATCGCCTAACAACAGGTCAAGCAGGTAACCCAAAATGGGAATGGCTGTGGTGTAGGCTATGCTTTCCATTGTTTCAGAGCTTCGATGAGCAGTTGATTTTCTTTCTGGGTTCGAAGCGAGACCCGGAAGTGAGAGGAATCCAGTCCCCGGAAATTGGTTGCATCGCGTATGAGTAGCGAGTATTTATCCTGTAACCAATGCTTTAACTCGGAGGCCTTACCTTGGAGTGTCCGGCCCAGTAAAAAAGGACAGCTTGTCGGATAAAATGCAAATTCCGGTAGTTGCTGTAATTGTTCTCGGAAAAGGTTGGTTTCCTTTTCCAGTTTTTTCCTGTCGGGAAGAAGTGACTGATGATTTATCGCGATGAATTTCCCGGTTTCCTGCGTCATCGTTCCCAGTTCCCACGGTTGTGCAAAGTATTTTAGTTGAGCGATAATTTTTGGATGGGTCACTACATAGCCCAACCGGATACCAGGCATGGCAAAAGCTTTGGTCAGCGAACGGATGACTACCAGGTTAGAATATTGGGGCAGCAGCGGAAGCACGGAACATGGTTGGAAAGCCAGTGGTTCGTATGCTTCGTCTACTATTACCATGGTTTGCGGACGGGTTTTCAGCAGTGTTTCAATATCGACAGACGGGAGGAGGGAACCATCGGGATTGTTGGGATTACAAAGCCAGATAACATCCGCATTGAGCGAAGATTGAGTTGACAGGCTCTCTCTGCTAAGATACGTTAGTTGATGGTTATTCAGGCGGCAGGCATCTTCATATTCCGAAAAGGTCGGAACCAGAATAGCAGAGCGCTTTCCTGTGTAAAGTCTGGCCAGCCGATAAATCAATGCCGTTGCGCCATTCCCGGGAAGAACCTGTTCCGGCGATATGTTGTGCAAATCGGCCAGTAACCTCGTAAGTTCTGCGGCATCCGGTTCGGGATAATGAGCTAAGCGGGGTAGTTGGTCCTGCAAATGTTCGGTTAAACCAGGCGGCAGTCCGCCGTAATACGTATTGGAGCTGAAGTCAGCCCTGAGCGACATCCCCTTGAAATTCAGATCATCACCGTGTCCATGAATCATTGTCCCTGGTTTTCATGGGTTATCAATCGGTAAAACTGATCCATATCGACATGCTCCCGGATGTGCGTGGCAAGTTTGTCGTACTGCTCTTCTTTAAATGCCAGGTAGTCGGGAATGGGTTCCGAAAATCCGGGACTGACCGTCTTTAGTATTTGTTCTACCACCTCGCGGTTATCGAATATGCCGTGGAGGTAACTTCCCCAGCAATGCTCGTTGAGCAGACAGCCATCGTGAGTTCCGTCTTCGAACCAGGCTACCGGTTTTCCACCGCTGAGCACAGTCTCTCCCATATGAATCTCGTAGCCGCTGTTGGTTAAGGCTTTCCCTTCCCTGTAGGCAAACCGTCGCTGTCGGGTAATCTTTTCACCGGTCAGGGTAGTAGTTACCGGGAGTATTTCGAGTCCTTTCACCGACCGGACTTTGCCTTCTACACCATCCGGGTCATGAATTTCGGTCCCCATCATTTGATAGCCGCCGCAAATGCCATATAACGGTTTTCCATTTTGTGCGGCCTTTACCAGTTCGTCGGCCATACCAGTGCTTTTCAGGTAGAGCAGGTCGTCGATGGTATTTTTGGAGCCGGGCAGAATAACCATATCGGCTTCACGTATGGCTGAAATATCGTGTGTAAAGTAAAGATTGACCCTGCTGATTTGCTCGAGAAGACTGAAATCGGTGAAGTTGGCCATGCGGGGAAACAACACCACTGCCACATTGATTTTTCCCTGAACGGGATGATGTCTTTTCAACGCCAGCGGAACAGCGTCCTCATCTTCAATACGGATGTTATGAAAGTAAGGAATGACTCCCACCACCGGTTTCCCGGTAATCTCTTCCATTATTTTACGACCTTCGTCGAAAAGAGACATGTCACCCCGGAACTTGTTGATGATGATGCCGGCAATCAAATCGCGTTCTTCGGGAGGCAGCAACATCACCGAGCCGTATACGCTGGCAAAAACGCCTCCCCGGTCGATGTCGGCAACCAGGAACGTGGCCGCGCCGGTTTCCCGGGCAATCCGCATATTGGTGATATCCTTGTCGCGCAGGTTGAGTTCCGAAATACTGCCGGCGCCTTCCATCACCATCGGATGATATTTCCCGTTGAGATAATGCCAGGCTTTCATTGCCTGGTTAAACAGGTAGTCGCGGTCTGTTTCCAGGAAATAGGTCTTTGCCGACTGGTTCCCGATAGGTCTGCCGTTCAGTACCACCTGTGAATGTTGATCGCCGGTGGGTTTCAGCAAAACCGGATTCATTTCACTCCGGCAGGCAATACCGGCCGCCTCAGCTTGCACGGCTTGTGCCCGGCCAATCTCCAGTCCCTCGGGAGTGGCATAGCTGTTTAGTGACATATTCTGCGCTTTGAACGGTGCCGGACGGTAGCCATCCTGTTTCAGTATCCGGCAAAATCCGGCGGTGATGATGCTTTTCCCTACATCGGAGCCGGTTCCTACGAACATAAGGGGCTTCAATTTTTTTTCCATCTCCATCTATTCCAGTTCAAATAATTCCATTCCACCGTATGACGGGGACGGCAGGTCCCATACACCTTCCGCATTCATTCCTTTTAACAACCCGGCCAATACCCGGAAAGGGCCGCCATGTGTTATAATGACTGCACCGCCGGCGAATTTTTCGCGGTAGCAGATAAGAAAGTCACGTACGCGGCTATACAGGTCCGGGTAACCTTCGCCTCCCGGGCAACGGGCTGTTTGATAATGGTCGAACCAGTAACGCCCTTCTTCCAGCTGTTCTATCTCCTTCCAGCGACGGCCTTCCCAGTCACCAAAGTCAAGTTCGGTGATTCGTTGATCGAAGTGGATTTCCCTTCCGGGGAAGAGTGCTTCGGCCAGCATCCGGCAGCGGGTCAACGGGCTTGAAAATACCGAAAAGCCGGTAAACGGACGAACTTCGCTCTCTAGTTTTTCTGCTTCGGCAGCAAACGTGTGATCGGGAAGAACATCCGTTTGTCCGTAAATCGTCCCTGCCGGTACGTCAACGCTTGTATGTCTGATTAATACCACCGTTCCCATGGGCTATCCATTATGAGCAGCCAGCATGACCAGGTAAAAAGTTATTTCTGCCAGCTGCTGCGAAGCTCCCAGCGTATCGCCGGTATAGCCTCCGATGTGTTTTTTCAGGTAACGAAAGAAGAACAGGATCCCGGCTGCTGTTACTGGAATTACCCAAAAGATGCTCCATCCCGGCAGAAAAAACAACGGAATGATGGCAAACAAGCCGGAAAAGAAGAGACGGGGCCATCCGATGCCTTCTGCAATCGGTTTGGCTTTAGTGTCGGTTCGTTGTACGTATATCCCCATTTTGATGAGCCAGACAGGAGCCCAGCGGCTAAAAGCATGTCCGGCCAGCATCGCGAGCGGAATGAGCCGGGCGTCGATATTCGACAATACCGAGAACTTCATTAGTAACATCATTATAAGCCCGGCGCCGCCATAGGTTCCTAACCGCGAATCTTTCATGATGTTCAGGATTTGTTCTTTTCCGTATCCACCACCAAAACCGTCGCACATATCGGCAAAGCCGTCTTCATGAAAAGCGCCGGTAAGTAGAATCGTTGCGACCATACTAAAGAGAATAGCTACTGTTGCCGGGAACAACATTTGTGCAGCCAGGAAAATCAGAGCTGATACGCCACCAACAATCCAGCCAATAAAAGTAAGCCAGGTTGTTCCCCGGCTTAAATATTCCGGATGGTGCTCAAAGAGGAACGGGACAGGCAACCGGGTATAGAACATCACGGCAGTGAGAAACGCTTTGATTTCGTTTTTGATCATACCTTATTTGGATGAGACACCCGCTTCGTCGAAACTGGCCATTTCGTTAATAAATTTTGTTGCCGAAACCAGGAGGGGATAAGCCAGGGCGGCCCCGGTTCCTTCGCCTAAACGCAGGCCGAGGTTCAACACCGGTTCTGCTTTCATGTAACTCAGCATCAGCCGGTGTCCCTTTTCATCGGATGTATGGCAGAAGAACAGGTTATCACGTACTTCCGGTTCGAACTGGCAGGCTGTTAATGCAGCTGCTGTAGCGATAAAGCCATCCACCAGAACAACCATGCCCAGGTTTGCTGCTTCCAACATCCCGCCACACATCATGGCAATTTCCAGTCCGCCGAATGTTGCCAGCGTTTCCAGTGGCGTTTCCGTTGTGTATTTTTCTGCCACCTCTTTCAACAGCCTGGTCTTCCGATCCAGTGCCGCATCCTGCAACCCGGCACCGCGGCCGGTACACACTTCGATGGAATATCCGGTGAATTTATGCATCAGTAACGAGGAGGCAGAGGTATTCCCAATGCCCATTTCACCAAATCCGATGACATTGCATCCGTTTGCCGATGTTTCGCGAACCAGTTGAGCACCCTGTTCGAGAGCCCTTTGGCATTCGTCTGTTGTCATGGCCGGTTCGTGGCGCATATTCCGGGTTCCTCTGGCTATTTTGGCCCGGATAACAGGGCTGTCTTCCGGAAAGTCGAAATCTACGCCGGCATCGACGATTTTGATCTGAATATCATGCTGGCGGCAAAATACGTTGATCGCAGCTCCGCCCTTCATGAAATTCATGGCCATTTGCCAGGTTACTTCTTTGGGGTACGGACTAATCCCCTCATCGGCCAGCCCGTGATCGGCAGCAAAAACAAACATGGCCGGGTTTTCCATTTGTGGCGAAAGGGTTTGCTGAATTAATCCGAGTTGCAGGGCAATTCGTTCCAGTTGGCCGAGCGAACCGGTAGGTTTTGTTTTGTTGTCAATTTTGTGTTGCAGTGCATGCGTTAATTCTTCTTTGGTCATGATAATTTATCTTTTGATGGTTACTTTATTTTTACCGGAATACCGGAAACCATGAGGTAAACCTCGTTGGCAGTGCGGGCAATAAACTGGTTCATCCATCCTTGCAAATCGGCAAAGTGACGGGTCATTTCCTTGTCGGGAATAATACCCATGCCAATTTCATTGGAAACGACCAGCAGGGTAAAGTCCTGTTCGATCAATTGTTTCCATTCGGCCTTTGCCTGTTCCAGTGATTGCTCCGTATTGAAATCATTATCGACAAAAAAATTGGTGAGCCAGAGGGTAACACAATCGAGCACAACAACTCTTCCTGTTAAGTCTGGTTGACTCAGGTATTTCTCTTCTTCGATGGTGGTCCAGTGTGGTCCCCTGTCGTGCTGGTGACGCTGAATTCGTTGACGAAATTCCTCGTCCCAGACGCGGGCAGTTGCCACGTAAACGGGCCCCGGAGCAAGCTCCTCAGCCTTTTGCTGGGCAAAGGAGCTTTTTCCGGAACGTTGACCGCCGGTTATGAAAATGACGTTAGCCATGTTGTCCCGTTTTCTTCATCGGTTAAAATCTCCAGGTAAAGGTTCCTCCAACCGAACGGCCCGGCATCGGATAACCATCTTTCTCTGTATATATCTCATCGAGTAAGTTGGATACAGTAACACCAATCGTATAGTTTTCCGCGAAGGTGTACGAACCGGTCCAGTCGAATACCAGGAACTGCGGATGCTTCAATACCGAATCATTGATGAGTGACGGGCGGACGGCTGTTCCGTCGGCCGTGGTATACGGAATGACTTCGTAGGTGGCATAGTCGTACGTGTACAGCCAGTTATCCTCATACCTGTGCCCGATATAGCGACCTGACAAACGGGTTTGCCAGTGTTTAAAATCGCGGTATTCAATTCCGAAGTTGGCATTGGCTTTACGAACATACTTCAGCTTGGACTTTACGCCGTTGTCTTCTGATTTGGCATGTAGTAAATAGGTAGCATTGGCAAAGAGGCGCAGTGACCAGGCATAGTCAGAACTTGCTCCGAAGTCGTAAGCAAAGCCAGCTTCCAGTCCGTTCATATGTGCCTTACTGGTATTTTTGAAGGTAGTGTAATCGGGGTTCGACCGGTCGTAATCAATCATATCCTGATGATGCGTGTCGAAGTAAGTCAGATTTCCGCTCAAACCATTATCACGGTTGGCATAGGCAAATCCCCCATCGAAGGAGCGTGATTTTTCAGGTTTCAGGTTCGGGTTCCCCTTGTAATTATACTTTCCGTACGAAGAAGAATAGCTGTAACTCCCTGCTTTTTGAAAGGCATCGGGTGAATGGAAACCGGTTCCATAGCCGGTGAAAACACGCCAGTTGGAGTTAATTCGGTACTGTGCGGCCAGATGCGGATTGACAACATGGTGATTTTCGGAGAGTGCGTCGATCTGCATCTCCGGTGTGGCAAACAGGTGGAAATTGATGTTGTCGTAACGTATTCCGGCTGAAATCTGCAGTTTGTCCTGCAGAAAATTCAGGTTTCCTTCGGCGAATACACCCAATGCTCCGTTGCGGTAATTAGGCTGATAAGGGGCTGTCCGCTCACTGACGTCGGCCCATCGTTTCGATTCGTACTGCTTGTTGTTCCAGTCGATACCGTAAACCAGGTTGTGTTTTCCCAGCAACCATTTATCGGTGGCCATCACTCCAAACTCCTTATAAACGTTTTCTGTTTCCACGAAATCGCTGGTTCCGGCAATATTGTAATAGTCGTTTACCTCGCGGCTGAAATAGGGCGAAACCGAGAGTTTGTGACGATTTTCGTTTACTGCCACATTGAGTCCATGCGACCACCGGGTGATGTCTTTTTTACTGTTTCCGTACACACCGTAAATTGTTCCGTTGGTCATCACATCGCGACCGGCAAAAAGCCGCTGGTAGTAGTTGGCTTCCACTTTGTCGGAGAATCGGTAACCCAGCCGCAATCCTTCGTTGTATTTTTTATACGAAGTATTCGGATATTTTTTATCAAACGTGGAAGGATCGAGGATCTCTTTTTCGATGGCTGAGCGGTGTAACAAGCTGTTCTTTCCCGTTTGGTAATCGCTGTTCTGATCCAAACCGCTCAGGTTCAGATCGAATGACAGTTTGTTCGTGAGATTGCCGCCGATATGACCCGAAAGCTGGGAGGTGTTGAACGATCCGAAACCGCCACGGACACTTCCTGCCAGTTTCCCGCTGCTTTTCGGTGTTACCAGGTTGATGACCCCACCCATCGCATTGGTGCCGTATAGCGAGGAGTAGGGACCTTTCATGACTTCTACCTGCTGCAGGTTCCCGATGTCGAGGGTACCAAAGTTTTCTGTTCCAGCCGGGATGCCGTTAATCAGCAGCACATTGTATTTGTTATCTGTCGAAGGAGCGAAGCCTCGCATCCCGATACTGGCTTTGATGCCGGGATATTCAATGATATCCACTGCCACGGTCTTTTTCAGTAAATCGCCTACGTTATCGGCCGGTGAGGCTTGTAAATCGTTCTTTGTCAAAACATCGATTTTGCGGGGAATATCCCCCAGTTTGCTTTGTGATCGTGAAGCGTTCACAATCACCTGTTCCAGTTGGTAGTTCTTTACCGAATCCTGTTTCTGAGCTTTTGCTGCTGTTGCCCATAAAACTATGGCTGCAGCTAATAAAATGCCTTTCATTTTCCAAAATTTAAGTTAAACAGTTGTTTAGCATAAACCCTGGGAGTTGCTTGCAGCAAAGGTTGATCAGGCCTTTATCACAACGCTTTTATCCCGAAAGCTTATAATGAGCGAATCTGGCAGGCAGGTCTTCTGGCTTGTCCGTTCCTTTCCGGCCTTCCCGTCCTGTGTACATCAGGACAGTGACCAACTGGGGAAAGAAAAGTATTCCGGACTTACAGCTGCGGGTACAGCCCCGGATTCACACCGGGTTCCCTTTATCCCCTTCCGGGGAACACCCACATTCGCATTAATTTTCTGATGATTTAATGTGCTGTTATTTTTTCATAGATGGTTTTGTTTTCTGTTTGATGGGGTATCTTCTTTTTGGTATTCCGGTTGTTCGTCGCATTCCGGGAAACCGGGAACACAAAGGGCCTTCCGGATAATGGATTTTCGGTAATAGTCACATCGGTTTTATACGCCTCTTTTACCTGGTGCCTCGTTAGCACTTCACCCGGTGTTCCTTCGGCACAGACCTCACCGTTTTGCATCAGAAGCAATTGCGTACAGTATTCTGCCGCCAGGTTGAGGTCGTGGACTACCATGAGTACCGCCAGATTCAGTTCTTCATTCAACTGCTGAATAAAATCGAGTATCTGTACCTGGTGCGCGATATCCAGATGGGCTGTTGGTTCATCAAGGAGCAGTAGGTCGGGTTCCTGAACGAGGGCCCGGGTGATGGCGACCAGTTGTTGTTCTCCACCGCTCAGCTCGTTTACTGCCTGATGACGATATGCCCATACACCACTTTTTTTCATGTATTTTTCAGCAAGCTGCTTATTCTCCACACAACTTAATCCAGACAAGAGCGACCGGTAGGGGAGTCGTCCCATCATTACGTAGTCTTCCACTGTAATGAACCCGATATCGTTTTTTTGAGTCACAACGGCCATGTGGCGGGCGCGTTCTTTCAGGTGCATCCGGTTGAATGGTTTACCTGCCAACTGAAATGCTTCCGCACAGGCTGGCAGATCACCTGCGATACATTTCAATAATGTTGTTTTGCCTGCACCGTTGGGGCCTATAATACCTGTGAAATCGCCCTGACGAATGGTTAGGGTAATATCTTTCAGCCGAAAGGCATTGCCGTAACCTGCCGTCAGCTTTTTCAGTTGTAATACCGGTACAGCATTGTTTATATCTTCCATCCTTTATTCTCTTTTTGTTGTAACCAAAGAAATAAGCTGCCCCCTAATAAACCGGTGATGACTCCAACCGGTAGCTCGTTGGGTTGAATAATCGTTCGGGCAATGGTGTCGCTGGCAGTAAGATAAATGGCTCCCGCAATGAAAGAGGCCGGAAGCAGTAAACGATAGTCGCTTCCGGTTAGCCGGCGCATGATATGTGGAACCAGTAAACCGACGAATCCGATGACGCCGGCCACGGCAACCGATACACCTGTTAGCAGGGAAGCCACGATAAACAGCACCCGTATAGTCCGGTTGGTGTTTATACCTAGATGGCGCGCCGGCTCTTTACCCAGCCGGAGGGCATTGAGGGAATGGACAAACAAAGACGTAATCAGCAACCCACCCACAGACGTGACTGCTGCAATGGTAATTAACCAGGGCGAAGGTTCATCCAGTGAACCCATTGTCCAAAAAACGATTCCGTGCAAATCCTCAATCCGCGAAAGCGCCATGATAAGCATGAGCAACGATGATGTGATGAAACTAATCATTACCCCGGTCAGCAACATAGATGTTATCTGCACATTTCCTTTTCGGAGACTGAAGAGGTAGATAATCAGGATAATCAGGAAAGCGCCTGCAAAACCGGCAAACGGAATGGCGACGCTGCCAACCGATGCCTGCAAGCGAAGCATCAGTGCCAGGCACACGCCCAGTGCAGCTCCACCTGATATGCCCAGTGTATAGGGTTCGACCAGAGGATTACGATAAATGCCTTGTAAAATCAATCCGGATAAACTTAGCGCTCCTCCTACGGAGATGGCCAGTATGATCCTTGGCAATTTGAGTTTGCTCAGAATCTGGTAATCCATCACCGGCTGTTGATGCAGAAATATTTTGGGTATTTGCCAAACGGAGATGTTTTCAATTCCCAGTGAAAGCGAAAACAGGACGGTCAGTACCAGTCCTGCCAAAAGGAGCAGAAGGATTGTCATCCAGCGAATATGTCCGGTCGTGTTTGTCATGTTAAAACTCGATACCTTTGCGGGATGTAATACCTTCATCGTACGGATGTTTTATCTTTCGGATGTAGCTGACATAATCTGCGGCTTCCATGACTGCCTCCGTTGCCCCGCGTCCGGTAAGGACCAACTCCACGGAATCCGGCTTGTTTTTTATTAGCTTGAGTACCCGCTCCTCTTCAATAAAATGGTCTCTTACTGCAATATTCAGTTCATCCACAATCACCAAATCGAAGGTTTCTGAAGCAACCATTTTTTCTACGTGCTCCATTCCCCTAATAGCATCATCTATCAAAGCTTCCCGTGGAATGCGCCGGCAACAGCCCGGATGGCCTTTGGCAAAAGAGTATACTTCGGCTCCCAGTTTCTGCAGGCTTTTAATCTCGGTGTACCCATAGACTTCCGGATCTTTATGAAAGCTGATATAGCAAACGCTGAGTCCGTGCCCCAGAGCACGTGTGGCCAGCCCGACAGCTGCAGTCGTTTTTCCTTTCCCTTCTCCGGTATAAATGTGAATCAATCGTCGTTTAGTCATGTTGTTTGTTCTTTTGATGTTGATGAATCAGGTTGTCTACTTTCTCCAGTCCGTCGATAAACGAGACCGGGGTTGGGCTGCATAGCTGGTAAGAATCGACAATGAATACCCGGTGGTTCTGTACTGCCTTCAACTTGGGGAATTGTTCCCATCGCTTCTTTTCTTCCCGGCCGGCGATTCCCATGGTGACAATGATGATGACATCGGGGTTTTGGCGCAGCACTTCCTCCCGGGAATAGAGCCCACTGGTGGCACTGTGCGCAATGTTGTTACCTCCTAACTGTGTGATAAAGTCATCCAAAAAGGTTCCGCCAATGGCTGTAAAGAGCGGTTTGGTTCCGATTTCCATGAATACAGCCGGATGAAAAGTTGGAGTGTGTTTGCTACGCAGCGCATTCAATCGTTCTTTTGATGCAGCCACAATCGAATCGGCACACTTCGTCTTTCCCAGTCGACTGGCCAGACGCATAAACTGCTCACATATTTGATCGTAATTGAGGGGCTGCGGAAATACCTCCACTTTCAGTCCCATCTTTTTCAGTGTGGTTATCGTTTCCGGTGATGTTAAAGAGGTAGCAACAACCAAATCCGGTCGGAGCCGTACTACTTTTTCTACATTTACCTCCATGGCTGTGGCCACTTTCTCCACGTGTTTTGCTGCTTCCGGTACAACACAGTAACGGGTGTCGCCCACCAACCGGTGGCCGCTCCCCAGGAGGAATATCTCCTGGGTCAGCGACGGAGCCAGCGATATAATGCGTGTTGGTGGCTGGTTGCCCAGGCATACCGATACCCATAGAAGCAACGGCAGAATGCTGACAAGTTTTTTTCGCATGGTTTCTTAACGTTTAAACAAGTGGAAGAAACCAGTGATTATCGCCGGTATACGGCTTTCCGCTAGTGAAAGAGACGGGCTGTTCAAAGATGGGGCCATCAAACACGAAGGAATGGTATTCTCCATTCTCGCCACACGGATCGATTCCTTCCAGTTCTTCCAGCATCGAGAAAAACGAGTTATCGAGCAGTTGGCCCAGCCATTCTTCTTTTCCGACCCCTTGTCGCACCGAAACCGTCAGGGCTTTGAATCCCTGGGAGACAAATTCATTTGCCAGTGAACGGGTGTTTTCATTCCAAAGAGGAAAAACCGGTACAATGCCTGATTCGCGGCACACCCTTTCAATCCATACCTGGTGGGCTTCCAGGTAAATGTCACCAAAGATACCCCCTTCAATGCCGTCTTTCTTCAGCCGGGCAATGACCTCTTTGAGTTTCGTTTCATAGTTTGCGCGTCCGGTAGGTTGAAAAACCATCGGAATGTTCATGGCCTGTGACTGCCGTTCAAGCAGTTCGCGGTTCAGTCCGTGCGAAAGAGAACGCAGTCCGTCCTCCGCACACATGTTCAGCAGACAGGCTACCTGGTGCTCCTTGCCGGATAATACCCGGTGTAAGGCAAGCATACAGTCTTTCCCGCCGCTGAACGATGAAAATAATTTCATGGTACAGCTCATTTGGGCCGGCATCAGCCAACCGATTCAACAAATGAGGAGAAATACAAATACAGTATCGCTTATGACGCTGTATCCGATACTTTCTTCCCGAAGTCTCGAATAATTATTGTGTAAATGGCAGGTCTTCTGGCTCTCCCCGTTTCAGGCGCCTTCCCATCCCCGTGTTAGCGGGACAGTGGCAGGGTATGCCTGGAACATCGTTGGGGATTACAGCTGCGGGTACAGCTCCGGAATTTCACCGGATTCCCGTTTTAAGACTATTCCCGAATGAGGAAATCGTCACCATAACTTCGAGCAAAGGTAAAGAGATTTTTTTGTTAAATGGAAAAACAACTGCATGTATTTTTTCCTATGTCAGAAAAAGAGTGGTGACAGAAAGGAGCAACCTGAATTTTCAGGAAAATAGAATAAAACAATGGTTGTTTCCAGCGGTGCTTGATGTTGTGCTATGAGAGGATATGCCATAGCAATAAATCCCGTTATTCGGTATTCGGCGCCGGTAGTTGTAAATACCCGTGTCAGGTACTTATAACTACCGGCTGGGGGATAAGGTAACTACCATTGGCCGGTAGTTAGTACTACCGGGAGCAGGAACTGATAACTACCTACGGATGGTAGTTAGTACTACACGCAGCAGATCCTTATAACGATTCTCCTCTGATCCTTATAACCTTTTTCGGAAAAGGGTTACTACCATCTGTTGCCGATCCTTATAAGGATCTTCATCTGATCCCTATAAGGGTTTTTATGGGGGAGTTGTAAGCAGTTTAATGACCGGGATGCAAATTTGTTGTGCCGGATGTTGCCAAAAATGAAATTTTGATACCTTTGCCTTATCTCGTTAGGGGTGTCTGCCGGAGAAATGGCGGGCTGAGATTATACCCTTTAAACCTGAAATGTATCATAACAGCGGAGGGAAACGAGGATTGTATTTGTCAATTCATTCGATAGAATAGATACAAGCCGTTTCGCAGTTCTGCGGAGCGGCTTTTTTTATTGAATGGATGGAGAGCAGACGTGTTCGGATCAAATACATTTTCCTGAAATCCGGTTGTTAATGGTGCTCAAAAAGCAAGAGTTATGATTGATGCAAAATCCATTAGCACTGATTTGAAAGCGGTACGGGAGCAATCGCCCCTGGTACACAACATCACCAATTACGTGGTGATGAATAACACGGCCAATGCCTTACTGGCCGTAGGGGCTTCCCCGGTGATGGCCCACGCGCCGGAGGAAGTAGCCGATATGATCCAAATCGCCTCGGCGTTGGTGATCAACATGGGAACACTTAGCCGGCATTGGGTTGACGCGATGCTGCTGGCAGGAAAAGCCGCCAGGGGAAAAGGTATCCCCGTTGTTTTCGATCCGGTTGGAGTAGGGGCTACCCCTTACCGAAACGAAGTAGCCGCCCAGATACTGGAACAATGTAGGCCGGATATTATCCGGGGCAATGGTTCAGAAATTATGGCTTTGGCCAATACCAAAACACGAACGAAAGGGGTGGACAGTATTATGACCAGTCGTTCGGCGCTCGATAGTGCTAAAGAGTTGGCCAGCCAAAATGGGGCAGTCGTGGTGATCAGCGGTCCGGAGGATCTCATCACGGATGGAACCCATGTCCACACCATTAAAAACGGCTCCCTTCTCATGCCGAAAGTAACCGGAATGGGATGTACGGCGACAGCTTTGACAGGGGCATTTGCAGCAGTCAACAGCGACGCATTGAAAGCGGCCGCACATGCTATGGCCGTGATGGGAATCGCCGGTGAACTGGCCACCAAAAAATCCTCCGGTCCGGGTTCACTACAGCTTCAGTTTATCGATATGCTTTACCAGCTATCGGAAGCCGATATCGCACAAATCTTCCTGCCATGACTTCCTTCGATTTAAGCCTGTACCTGGTGACCGATCGGGAACTGTCGAAAGGCCGTTCACTCAGCTATATCGTGGAGGAAGCGGTAAAAGGAGGGGTGACGATGGTTCAGCTACGGGAAAAGGATTGCACGACCCGCGAATTCTATGAGCTGGGGATGCGGATGAAAGCTTTGCTCTCTCCCTTAAGCATCCCGCTAATCATCAACGACCGGCTGGATATTGCCCTCGCTGTAGATGCGGACGGATTACATATCGGGCAAAGCGACATGCCCTGGCAGGTGGCCCGCCGGATTTTGGGAAAGGATAAAATCCTGGGCTTATCGGTCGAAACAATGCAACAGGCAGAAGAAGCCAACCGGATGGATGTGGATTATATCGGGATTTCACCGGTGTTTGCCACATTAACCAAAACCGATACGCTGCAGCTGTTTGGTTTGAACGGGTTAAAAGAAGCAACCTCCCTGTCCCGGCATCCGGCAGTAGCCATTGGAGGGATCAATCTGCAAAATGCAGCGCAGGTAGTGAATAGCGGAGCCGATGGCATTGCGGTTGTTTCAGCCATTGCATCTGTCGATAATCCCAGACAAGCTGCCAGAGAACTCAAATTGACAATCAAAAAAGAAGTACCCAATGAAATGGAATGAACAGGCCTGGAAGGCCAGTGAAGACGTATATGCAGCCATTTTAAAGCTGCCCTTTTTGCACGAATTGATGAACGGCACGCTGCCGAAAGAGAAATTCTTTTTCTACCTGCAGCAGGATGCTCTCTACCTGGCCGAATACGGTAAAATCCTGGCAGGCATTGCGGCCCGGTTGGACCGGAAGGAATGGCGGGAAGCCTTTCTGCATTTCTCATCCGATACAGTGGCTGTAGAACAGGCCCTGCATCAGCTTTACCTTAACGGGACAACCAATCGTACCGAACCGACTCCCTCTTGTCAGCTCTACACCGGATTCATGTACCGGCAACTGACCGGGGCTTCCATCGAAGAGGTGGTGGCATCGGTCCTGCCTTGTTTTTTGGTATACAAGAAGGTCGGAGATTATATCCAGGCGAATCAAACGGCCGGGGATAACCCGTACCAGTCATGGATTGATACGTACGGAGGTGAGGATTTCGCTCTTGCGGTGGAACAGGCCCTTTCGATAGGAGACGAATTGGCTGTTCGGAGCACGGAAGAACGTAGGGAGGGTATGACACGAGCCTTTATAAAAGGATGTCAACTGGAGTGGATGTTTTGGGACAGCGCCTGGCGAAAGGAAGCATGGCCTGTTTAATGAATCATGAAAACCAACGAAAAATGAAACTCAGGGAAATAGGTGAATTCGGTTTTATTGAACGATTTTCACCGGAATTCAAATCATTGCAGACACAGGATATCACCGGGATTGGTGACGACTGTGCCGTTCTGCCCATGAACGAGTCGGAAGACCTTCTGGTCACGACGGATATGCTGGTGGAAGATATTCACTTTCTTCGGGATGGGATCACTCCCCGGCAACTGGGATATAAATCGGTGGCCGTTAACCTGAGCGATATTGCTGCGATGGGGGGAGAACCGCTGGGGACATTTCTTTCCATTGCCATTCCCCCGGAAATAGATGTGGAATACCTCGATGAACTGATGAAGGGGTATCACGAGATATCGGTAAAATACAAGGTCCCGTTACTGGGGGGAGACACCACCCGGTCAGTTAAACACCTGGCGATTAATGTCAGTGTACTGGGGAAATGTCCAAAGGGAATGGCGCGCCTTCGTTCCATGGCGGAGACCGGCGATGTGATTTGCACTACCGGGTACCTCGGCGATTCGGGAGGCGGACTGAAGGTTTTATTGGAGAAGGTAGCGCTGACTGCCAACTGCGATAATTTACTGAAACGACACCATTTGCCCGAACCACGTCTGCCCGAAGGGCGCTTCCTGCAAGATTTCCCCGGTGTACATGCCATGATGGATGTATCCGACGGGATTGCATCCGATTTGAAGCATATCTTAAAAGCTTCCGGTAAAACGGCCCGGGTCCACCTTGACCAGCTTCCGGTTTCTCACAGTTTGAGGAAGGTTTGCGAAGAGCAGCGCTGGAATGTTGAGGAGCTGGCTACCGGTGGAGGAGAGGATTATGAATTGCTTTTTACGGTTGAGGGGCAACAGTTGGAGAAGTTGCAGGAAGAATTCCTCCGGAAATTTAATCAACCGGTTTACCCGGTCGGAACCATCGAAGAGGGAGAACCGGCTATTCAATGGTTCCGGAACGGACAAGCAGTCACCTTTGCCAAAGGCGGTTTTAATCATTTTTTGTAATCCAACGTATGTGAAAACATGGAGTAACCTATGCAATACAAACGAGTTTTAACCATTGCCGGAAGCGACCCCAGCGGAGGGGCAGGCATCCAGGCCGACCTGAAAACCATGTCGGCCTGCGGATGTTTTGGAACGACAGCCATAACAGCCATCGTTGACGAGAATACAGTAGGTGTTTACGGAGTCCATCCGGTGCCTATCGATTTTGTGAAAGGACAAATCAAATCGGTAGTGGAAGATATCGGTGTGGATGCGGTTAAAATCGGGATGCTGCACTCTTCAGAATTGATTCGGGCCGTAAAAGAGACCTTATCGTTTTACGGGCTCACCAATATCGTTCTTGACCCGGTGATGGTGGCCACATCCGGAGATAAGCTTTTACAGGACGAAGCCATATCGACTTTGCAAAACGAACTGATTCCCATGGTACGGGTGATAACGCCCAATATCCCGGAAGCAGAGATTCTATCCGGCAGGACCATCCGAAAACAATCCGACCTGCCGGAAGTAATAAAAAGTCTTTCCTGTAACGGAACCGTTTCGGTTTTGCTCAAAGCGGGGCACCTGAGTGAGGAAGAGTTGACCGATGTTTTTTATAATGCCGAAACGGATGAAATCATAGAGCTACGTTCGAAGCGTATCATGACCCGGAATACACATGGAACCGGATGTACCTTTTCGTCAGCAGTGGCATCGTTCCTGGCACACCAGCTCCCGTTGAACGAGGCAGTAAGAGAAGCGAAAAATTACATGAACCAGGCCATTGCCGAAGGTTCGAAATACGAAATCGGGAAGGGACATGGTCCGGTTCACCATTTTTATCATTTTTGGAAATGAATTATGAAGCAGAAGATTGAGGCAGTAATTTTTGATATGGACGGAGTCATCATTGATTCCGAAGCCATCTGGAAAAGGGCGGAACAGGAAGTTTTTTCATCGGTTGGCGTAGAATTGTCATCGGAATTGTGTGAGCTTACACAAGCGATGACCACGGCTGCGGTGACCCGTTTTTGGTACGAGCGGTTTCCCTGGAAGGAAAAGTCGTTGACGGAAGTTGAATACTCCGTGATTGAACGAGTGGCTGATCTAATCAGGGACGAAGGGACGGCGATTGATGGTGTGGAACGTTTTATCAGGGATATCAAACACCGGGGATACAAAATCGGGTTGGCTACCAATTCTCCCGCCATGCTCATTCCTGTTGTCCTGGAAAAACTGGGAATCAGCGACTATTTCGATGCAATTGCTTCAGCAGAACATGAACCGGAAGGGAAACCTAATCCTTCAGTTTATTCATCGGTTATTAAAAAGTTGGGATTAACACCGGCGACTTGTGTGGCCATTGAAGATTCCCTGTCGGGATTAGTAGCAGCCAGGAAGGCCGGAATGAAAACCATTGCCATTGTCAATGGTGCCCATGCAAGCGCGGAGTTCGGAATAGCCGATTTGATAGTAAATCATTACGGTGAACTGGATTTAAAAACTGAAAATTATTGATTAGGAAGACGGAGAAATGATTAAACTCAATTAGTATTTATGGATAACGAGAAAATATACATCATCGGAGCCGGAGCAATAGGAAAAGCCCTGGCTGTTTTCTTGCGGAGTGAGAACAGGGATGTGACGCTTATCAGGGGGCGTGTAGATGATATACCGGCTGAAGAGGAAGTCATTACAGTAACCAATGGGGAAAATCAGAAGTTTGAGCAGGAAATAACCACCACCACCTTTAGCAACCTGTCTGCTATCGACGGTATTGTACTGGTTACAACCAAAGCATTTGCCAATGAAATGCTTGCCGCGAAACTGAAAAGCAAGAAGGGCCGTTTTTCGGTTGTTTTGCTTCAGAACGGACTGAACGTCGAAAGGCCTTTCGAAGATTTCGACCAGCTCTATCGGTGTGTGTTGTTTTCTACCAGTCAAATCATCAGCACCAATCAGGTGTCGTTTAAATCGGTTACAGCTTCTCCGGTTGGAATCATCAATGGAACGGAAACAGTTCTGAATTCCATCGTCGGGCAAATTAGTACTGTTCATTTTGCATTTAGAAGCGAATTCAATATCGTGAAATATGTATGGGATAAGGCCATTATAAATTGTGCTTTCAATTCAATTTGCCCACTGCTTGAAGTCGACAACGGAATCTTCCACACGAATCCGGAAGCTCTGGAAGTGGCGGAAATCATTATTCGGGAATGTGTCGCACTGGCGGATAAACTGGGAATCGCAGTTCATTCGGGAGAGATAAAAGAAAAGCTGTTGCAGATAAGTCAGCGGGCAGCAGGGCAACTTATTTCAACTTACGAGGATATTCGAAATAACAGGAGAACTGAAATTGAGAGTCTGAATCTTGAAATGGCAAGACTGGCCGACGAAGCAGGCGTGCCCGGTCTGGTGACGAATACCAGGCTGCTGGGAGAAATGATACGCATAAAATCAAAAATCCGGATTGAACAGATAGAGACTATCTGAAGCGATGACCGTCGGGGTTCGTTCTTTTGAACAAGCCAAAAGGGCGGGCAAAACCTCCTAAAACAGCTTTTTCCATTGTATACGTCCTTTTAAATTGTTTTGTTAACTTGCTAGGGCTTAATGATAATGATCAGCGGAATGTGGATGAGGCAAAATACAGGGTTACACAAGCTTTTTATCAGGATAGAAAAACAGACATACTGCAATTATAAATGCATTGTGTGTTATTATGCAAAAATCACAGAATAAATTAGGAATATGGATAAAGATAAAATAGCCCTGATAACCGGAGCAAATAAAGGCATTGGTTTTGAAACATCAAGACAATTGGGAAGATTAGGTTATCAGGTGCTTCTTGGAGCACGAGATGAAGAGCGAGGCAAAGAAGCGGTTGAAACATTAAAAAAGGAAGGTTTTGATGCTCAGTTATTGGTACTTGATGTGACTAATCAGAACACCATTGATCATGCTGTCAAATTCATTGAGGAAGAATATGGGCATCTTGATATTCTCATTAACAATGCGGGTGTCTTTTTTGAAAAGGGAGTGTTACCAAGCCAACTTAAACTGGCGACTTTAAGAGAAACATTCGAAGTTAATTTTTTCGGTGTTTTCGCCATGACTACCGCGCTACTTTCGTTACTGAAAAAATCTACCGGGGGTAGAATTGTCAATGTTTCGAGCGGACAAGGTTCACTCACAAGGAGCAGTAGTCCGGATTCGACCAGATTACAACTAGCTTATAACAGCTCTAAGGCTGCTGTTAATGCATTAACTATTCAATTCGCAAAAGAATTAAAGGATACTCCAATAAAAATCAATGCTGCAGCACCAGGTTATACAGTTACCGATATGAATGAGGGTAAAGGCACAAGAACGGTGCAGCAGGCTTCCAAAATTATTGTTCAACTTGCACTATTAGATGAGACCGGCACAAGTGGCGGATATTTTGAAGATGCCGGCGAAATTCCGTGGTAGTCTTCATCGTATTTTTAATATCAAAATTTTCCGTTTTCTACGTCCACAATATCGCCGTTAGGCGATAAGACCCGGCCTGCCTGTCCGCGACGTACGGGATTGCCCGGGCAGGCCCCGTGAAATCAAACTCATATTTCACCGGGCAGGAGTGAGCGGGAATGGTTTTGTGCGGGGATTCCGGGACGTGGGCCGGAAAAACAAAACAATGACGTGGGTGGAAGGATCACTTTGACTTGTCCTTTTGGTACTTTTATGACAAGATAAAAGTACAAGCATGTAAAAGAAAAAGGTACGGAAAAGCGTTTTCCGCCCTTCCCAATTCCCTGCAGCAAAAAAATATTTCCCTGCTTACTCCTTTCTAATCCCCTGTGGGTAGGATTTTTTTGCTTGCCGCAGAAAACTACCTATAATAGCTATTCCTGTTGGGTACATCACTTTCGAATATTTCTTTAACTTCGTTAGACGTAACAACCAACTAAATGAAAATGAAGCAGAATAGTTCATCAATGAGAAATATGGATCGAAAAGGTTTCTTTAGAAGAGCCTGTTTCGCCGGAGTTTGTTTATGCGGATTTGGTGCCGTCTCAAGTTTCACAAATGACGATACATCTCTTAATCAGGATAACGATAAACAACTTAATCAAGAATGGTTATCAAATTTGTTATCAAACTTAAACGAGGATTTGGAAGAGGAAGTGTTGAGAGGAATCGTCAAAAAATCATCAATGTTACATTACAACAATTTGAATATGGATGCCTTGCTGGCTGATTATATTGGTGATATAGAAAAATTTAATCGATACATTGAAAGCACTTGGGGATGGAAAATTGATTATAATAAAACAACCAGGGTTTTAATTGCAGATGAAAATAAAGATTACTGTGTATGCCCGGTTTTAGAACACAAAAAAGGAATAAATACTTCGGCAATCTGTTACTGTTCAGAAGGCTTCGCGGAAAAAATGTATTCGGTAGTAACCGGTTTGTCTGTGACAGCAAAAGTGATTTCCTCAGTTAGAAAGGGCGATAAAAGCTGCAAATACAAAATTGAAATACCCTAATGAATAAAATAATCAGGAACGCCCGACAAGGTGTTATAGGTAATGGAGGCTAATATATAGGTTTTTATGGTTTTGTGTGGGGATTCAGGCATGTGGGCCGGAAAAAAACAAAACCATGACGCGGGTGGAAGGATCACTTTGACTTGACCTTTTGGTACCTTTGCGCAAAGGTCAAAGTACAGGAAGAAGTATTAGAACTTTCCCTCGCGAGATGAAGAAGAATCTGGCGCTTACAAGTTGCGATTCCCGCGGCGGCGAGATGCGCATCTCCGCAGGGAAAATTATCTTACTACTACCAGCCCCATAAGGTTATAAGGTTTCTTTGTAAATGGTACTAAGGATCTTCTGCAAATGGTTATAAGGTTTTGCTCCATGTAGTACTAAGGATCTTCCGCTGGTAGTTATAAGGTCCTGCTTCTGGTAATACTAACTACCTGCCGTCGGTAGTACTAAGTATTTTCCACAGGTAGTTATAAGGTACTGTTCCGGGTAGTTACCTTATCCTTCCGATGGTAGTTGTAAGGTCGGGGGGGAGTAGAATCCCGGCGCTTCCAGGCCTTTCACAATTCCTTGCTGTAAAAAAATATTTCCCTAAGCACTCTTTTCCCATCTTCACGTTAGAAAGTTTGTACTTAAGCATTGTGACTGATTTTACAAATCGATAAGCGTCTTCAGATTCTGTCTCAGGTGTTTTAATGCCCGGGTAATGTAATTCTCTACTGTGCGGATGGAGATACCCATCTCTTCTGCAATTTCTTTGTTGGAGTAATTCTGGAAACGACTATAGTAAAAAGCTGTTTGGCACTGAGGGGGGAGCTTATCAATCTCTCTTTTTATGGTAGTCTTTAGGTCATTTACGTCCACTAAGTCCTGTGTTGAATTGTCATAGTTCTTCACCAGAAACATGGCAAAATTTAAAGCATATTCATCCCTGACTTTTGAGAACCGAATATGACTTAATGCTTTATAACGGGCTGCTGTAAACAAATATGCTGACAATGACCGGAGCTCGGTAGCTGACCTCTTTTGCCAAAAGGAGATAAAGACCTCCTGAACAATTTCTTCACTAACGACCTTATCATTGATGCGACTAAAAACATACGAAAACAGGCGCTCAACATATCGGTAATAGATCTGCTCAAAAGCTAATGGGTCGCTCTTCTCACTCACCAACTCGAAAAGTTCCTTATCAGAATATGTTTGATAGTTAGTATTCATTTCATCAATGAGCCATGCTTAAAATCCTTTTTCTCCATAATCTCCAAAAATACACATTGCCATTTAAAATTCAACTAAATCCAATTATTTGCAGTTTTTGCCGATGGCATTCTAACAAATAATCATTTTTCTTTGAGAAAAAATTACATTCTGACTGTGTGTGTTTCGTTTTTGAAACGACTTATCATATGTACGAGCTTAAAGAATCGTTACAAGCGAACTAAGTTTATGAAAAAATATAGTTTCAAAAATATTTTAAAGTACTACACCGACAATCAGTTAAGTCGTCGAAACCGGGAGGTTGTCGAAGATTGGTTTGACCAATTGGAAACAGCGTCGGATCAAACACAACTAAGCGAAAAACAAAAAAAAGAAATCAAGACGAAGATTATCAAAGGAATGCGACCGGCCTATTCGTCGAGAAAAATTGGGTTCCGCGTGGTTGCCGTGGCAGCCAGTATTGTTTTGATCCTGGGAATATCATTTTTGATTAAGCAATCATTCGATCGTGAAAAGGTAATCCCTGCTCCTGTGATTTTAACCGCGCAATATAGCGAGGGAACTCACAAACTGATGTTGAGTGATGGTACGATTATTTGGCTGAAAGGGAAAAGCAGTCTGAGTTATCCGTCTGCATTTCCCGGAGAAACCCGCCAGGTGGAGTTGAAGGGCGAAGCATTGTTTGAAGTAGCAAAAGATCCTGCCCATCCCTTCATTATTCATTGCGGTAATTTGAGTGCCAAGGTTCTTGGTACCAGTTTTAATATCCTTTCGAACGAGAAGAGTATCGAAGTTTCGGTATTTACTGGAAAGGTTGCTTTAGAAACCAATGCCCAGAAGATGGTGGTGCTACCAAACGAGAAAGCGGTGTATGAAGCTAAGAAGCAGATATTGCAGAAGGAAGAAGCAACAAAAGTGGAGCAGGCGTCTCTAATAGCCGGAACAGAATATAATATGATGTTTAACAATGTACCGCTCTCTGATGTATTGACCCGAATTGAGACGAAATTTAATGTTGAGGTTCACTGCTCAGACAAACAATTATTAAAACAGCGAGTCACAGCCGATTTCACTGATCAATCTCTTGATAATACGCTTGATATGCTTGGTCAGCTTTTCTCTGTTACTTTTTCCCAATCGGGAAACAATATAAAAGTTAAGAAGTGAATTTATGATTTAGTTTATTAACCTAAAAGAAAGATTTGCCTATGATAATAATGCTTACCTGACAAAGTATTCCTAATAAACCAAAAAAGCAGAAGTGGTTGCAGCACTCCTGCTTTGACCTTCCTGATGGAGGAAGGTAATGGTTGTCATTATTACAGTTCTAACAATAACATGTCAAATGTATGCTAAAGAAAAATAAATTCAAAGCCCTAATTATCCGGTTTATGCGAATTATGTTTGTATACACAGTAAGTGTAGTATTCTTTATTCAGTTCGCAACAGCTGCTCATAGCTACGGACAACAAACCCTTAAGCAAAACCTGTCGATAAATGCCGAAAACGAGACGTTGGAGGAAACGCTCTCGAAGATTTCGAAAGTAGCTCATATCAAGTTCGTATACAGTACGAATACGATCTCATTGGAAGAGAAAGTTAGTTATGACTTTTCCAATGAGAGTTTGAAAGATATCTTGGATAAACTTTTGCTTCCCTATTCCATTAATTATGTAGCCCGCAAAGATGGTTATATCGTTTTGGTTCCATTGAAATCAGACACTCCGAAACAACAGCCACGGGACTCGGTGAAAGACGAAACCAATCGACAAACGGAGGGTATGATTAAAGTGCATGGGGTTGTTTATAATGAAAATGGCACCGAAGTTTTGCCTGGAGCAAACGTTTTGCTGAAGGAAAATATGAGGGGCACGGTCACCAATGAAAATGGTGAATTTACTCTTTGGGGCCGAAAAAATTGGCATTTGATGGTGTCATTTATCGGATTTAAGACTACTGTAGTTCCGCTTGATGGAAGGAGCGAGCTTAAAATACAATTGAAGGCGAACATTAACACGATTGATGAAATTACTGTCGCAAGTAACGGATATCAGAAAATACCGAAGGAACGTTCTACCGGATCGATTACGACCATTGGAGCGGATGAGTTAAAAGAATCACCTTCGGCTAATCCGCTGCTTAGTCTGGAATCAAAGATTCCGGGTGTACAGATTTCCGTTCTTTCCGGCGATCGGACTTTTACCTACAATAATACGCTGAAAACGCCAAATTCGGGTACGCATACAGTGGGTGCTACCGATTATAACGTGACCATTCGCGGACAGGGAACTTTGATGGGGGAGAAGTTCCCTTTACTGGTGGTCGACGGAGCTATTTCAGAAATGGATATTTCGGCGATAAACCCTGATGATATAGAGAGTATAACCATATTGAAAGATGCCTCTGCAGCTTCTATCTGGGGGGTGCGTGCAGCCAATGGTGTGATTGTGATTACCACGAAGAAAGGGAAGAGCAATCAGGCGCCTCAAATTAATTTCTCAACAAACATAATGGTTGCTGATAAGCCGGACCTGTCATATATAAAAACAATGAATTCGGCGCAAATGCTGGATTATGAGAAAGAGTTGGTTGACCGGGGGGTTCTTTATAAAAACGATGCATCAACTTATTATGGGGCTCAATCTATTTTAAGTAAAGGTAGCAACCTTGCCTTGCAGCTTAACTCAGGCGATATTACCCAGAGTGAATATGACAGTCAGGTTGCCAAATTGAGTCAAATTGATAGCAGAAAACAGATATCAAAATATTTGCTGCAAAGAGCCAGCAGGCAGAACTACAATATCTCGGTGAGCGGAGGTGCAAAAAAATCAAACTACTACTATTCCGCTTCCTATACCAAGGAAAATCCCAACACCGTTCGTGATATGGGGAAAAGATATACAATTACGTTGAATAACAGCTGGGAACTGTTTGGTAATATTGTTCTCTCAACAAACTTCAAAGGAACCTTTTTTGAATATAACAGTAATGGAATTTCATTGAATTCTCTATATAAACCGCAGAGCACGACCTTGCTTCCTTATGATTTACTAGCCGATCAAAGCGGGAACGGAGTTGTTTATAATCGTTATGACCCAACATGGGTAAGCAACCTGGGCCCGGGCTATCGCGACTGGACATATAACTACCTGGATGAACTGAGGAATAATGATAACCAGCAAAAAACCGACAATTATGTGGCTAATATCAATCTGAGAGTTCCTTTATTCAAAGGGTTGACAGCATCAGCTATGTATTCGAAAGAAAAATCAAATAGTACGGTTACCCGGTATTATAATCAGGACACATACTACTTCCGTGATATTGTAAACTTTTATACCTATCCCGGCGCCGGAATGAATAGTTTAGGAATTACAACCGGAGGGATTTTATCAAAAGTTCAGGGTTACGAGAATAATTACAGCTTACGCGGACAACTCGATTTTAACAGGCGTTTTAATAAGGTACATCAGGTTACTGCCTTGGCGGGAACCGAAATCCGGGAAACTAATATTGGAGAAAGTGATTTTACATTGTTTGGTTATAATCCTGAAACCGGATTGACAAATACCTCTATTAATTATAGCTCAACGCCTACTTATCAGTATGTTGCAGGTTATTCTCCGACCTCGTATACGACATTCTATTATGGTGGTTATCCCAGTCAGGCTGACCGAAAAAGGCGGTTCCTTTCGTATTACAGTAATCTGGCTTATGACTATAAAAGCAGGTATTTCCTGTCGGGAAGTGTGCGTTATGACGACTACAACAACTTTGGTGTCGCTCGGAAATACCGCGCTACTCCATTGTGGTCCGCCGGAGGAAAATGGATCGCCAGTCGTGAGAGCTTCATGAGTAACATCGACTGGATTTCCAATTTAGGTATTCGGGCTACCTACGGTGTTAATGGTAACCTGTCTTTAAGTACCTATCCGTTTACTTATCTTGGGCTGGGAGGCTCGGACTATACCACAGGACTAGAGACAGCTTCTATTATTGCAACTGCTAATCCTGAATTGCGGTGGGAGAAAGTTTATGTAACCAATATCGGACTCGATTTCAGCTTATTTAAAGGGGGTTTGAACGGTACGCTGGATTATTACCGGAAGAAGAGCAAAGACCTGATGTTTTCGTATCCAATTAGCAGTGTTTATGTCGGGAATATTGGCGGAGGATACTTAACCCGTAATATTGCTTCGATGAAATCGAATGGAGTTGACTTTGGTCTGGAGGCCAAGTTGTACAACGATAAAAACTGGAATTGGAAAATGCGTTTCAATCTGTCGTATAATACCAACGAAATTACTGATGCGCGTTTCAAAGAAGACAGTTATGTCAATTATTACGGCACTTATCCTGCCGGCATTCGTTTGATTAAAGGGTATCCTACGGATAAATTGCTGGTATACCGCTTTGCCGGACTGGATGAAAACGGCTTAACTCAGGTTTATGATGAAAACAGAGGAATTATTCCTTCATCTCAAACATCAATAACTTCTTTTGGGGTATTCAAAGATGCCGGGCGGACAACCGCTCCGTATTTTGGTAGTTTTAATACAACGGTCCGTTACAAACAATTTAGCCTGTATGGGCTGATGACCTACCAGTTTGGCAGTGTCTTTCTGAAACCATCTATCAGCAATTATATCACTTCAGCCTATGTGGTGAATTATGATGTAAGCGCCGATATTGCTAAACGTTGGAAAAAACCCGGAGATGAGAAAACAACCGATGTTCCGGGCTTGAATGGAACAGGCAATGAGGTTTATATCAGTCAGATGCGCTACAGTAATTCTGATATCAATGTATTGAAGGGAGACTATGTTCGTTTGCGGCAAATTACATTGTCTTATGATTTACCCAAGGAACTTGTTGGGAAGGTAAAAATGGAAAGCGCTCAAATGGGATTGAGCATAAACAATCTGGGACTTCTTTGGACCGCAAATAAGGAAGGATACGATCCTGATTTTATTGCTTATCCGGGGTATACATACAGTCTGCCAGCTGCCAAGTCATACCTTTTCTCTCTCAATGTTAAATTTTAAAAACTGACCATATGATTTTCAAAAAAAATATACTCCCATTGCTGCTGTTGACTGTTTTTTTGAGTGCATGCAGTGATTTTGTGGATATCAAGACACAGGGGCAACTGGTTCCTAGTCAGGTGGATAATTATCGTTACTTACTCAATAATGCTTCGGAACTGGAATATGGTCCACAGTTTTCGTCAATTGCTTCGGATGACATTGAATTGGTCGATGGCTCTACACAACAGCAAAATCTCGGTTCGAGCGATTATTACGGATGGTGGGGAAAAGTTTATACATGGCAACCGGAAATTTATCCGTTAGGGAATTATCAGACAGACTACAGCTGGAATGCTATGTATAATACAATTGCTTATGCGAATACTGTTATCGACGAGGTGATGAGCAGCGACGGTGACGAAAGCGAAAAAGAGTCTTTACGTGCCGAAGCTTATGTACATCGTGCAGATGCTTACCTGATGTTAGTCAACACTTATGGAAAAACTTATAACGCTTCGACAGCTGACAGTGATTTGGGGGTTCCGATGGTTTTATCACAAACAACCAGTCAATCGTTGGTTCGGGCAAGTGTAAAGGCTGTTTATGAGCAAATTATTAAAGATTTAAAGAATGTTATCCCTTATTTGCCCGAAAAACAGGTATTTAATACGTTACCGTCACTTCCGTCAGCCTATGGAGAACTGGCACGTACGTATCTATATATGGATGATTATGCTGATGCCAATGCCTATGCCGATTCTGTGTTGATGTACCGGAATAAATTGGTTGATTTGGCGAGTATTGACGCTGTGTCGACCAGTACTTATCCGAGGGGAATTCATAATCCGGAGATTTTGCTTTTAAAAATACCTTACGGCGGAGTTCTTTATCCTCCAACCACACTTCGTTTAAGTGATGATTTGTTGAGTATATTGGGGACAACGGATCAGCGCTATAATTTATTTACTGTACCTGGCAATGTGGTCAGCTCGTCATATGTCGCAGAAGATGGACGCTACTTTTATCTGGACTATGAAATGTACGAAGGGCGAAATATCGGCCCGACAGTTCCGGAGATGTATCTGATTAAAGCGGAGTATTATGCCCGCAATGGCGATCCAACGGGAGCTATGGCCTGGGTGAATAAGCTCCGGGAAAAGCGCTTTAAGCCTGAGGACTATGTTCCGATGACAGCTACTGATGCTTCTGACGCATTGACAAAAGTGATTAATGAGCGACGCCGGGAATTTTTTGGTCGCATGCTGCGCTGGTGGGATATGCGCCGGTTAGCCCGTGAAGGTTTGTATACGAAAACCTTAACCCGCACTTTTGGTGGAGAAACATATACATTAGCTCCCAACAGCAATCGTTATGTTTTCCCAATTCCTGCCTATCAAATTCAGTTAAATCCGGAAATCGAACAAAATCCCGAATAATAAATCAATAAACATTTTAAGATGAGATTGACAAAAGTACTTTTAACTATACTTGTTATTTTCGGGATAAACCTGCCTTCTTTTGCTCAGAGTGATGATAATCTTATCGTCACTCCTGAGCAACCTGTTCAGGGGGAAAATATACAAATCAAATATCGACCGGTTGAAGGACTGAAGACGAGTAAACAGGTTAACGGTGTAATTTATTTGTATAATAATTATCGATGGACTGCTGGTGATCTTCAGCTGAAAAGAGAAAACGGCGTATGGATTTCGACGTACCCTCTACCGAAAGATTGTGGTTTTTTTGCGCTAAAATTTGAGGGAGATAGTTTGAGTGATGTCGGGAGTGGAGGAAGTTATGCCAGATTTGTATACGAAGCCGACGGGCAAAAGGCTCAGGGGGCTTATATTGGCTGGGGATTAATTCGTTCGCCAGGGTATGGTCATCTCATCCCGGGATATACAACAGAAAGTATTTCAGATACGGCAACGTATTTCTGGATTAATCAGGAAATAACGTATCATCAGAAAGAAGCGGCTCCGCTATTTGCTTATGAATATTGCCTGGCGCTAAAGAAATCGAAAATGTCAGATGCAGAGAGCAAGATAGGTCGCTGTCTGAAATACTTGCAGAATAATCCAACGGAAAGGAATTTGCTTTCGGAAGAGGCAATATACAGAAATGTGTTGGAACAGAATCAGAAGGCAGATTCGGTTCATCAAATCAATATGGAAAAATATCCATCAGGAGCACTTAATCGGTTCGCTTCTTATCGTAAAGCGCTGAACGAAAAGGATATGGCTACCCAAAATAAGTTAATGCGAAAATTTCTTGTTGAATTTCCGAAAAAACCGGCAGACGAAAGGTTCAATGATGATAATGTGATTTCATACGATAACATTTATTTTAGTTTGCTTTTTTCTGAAGTTTTCAAAAAGAATTACAACGCCCTGTATGAATATCTGCCAAAATTGTCCTTGGGCGGGTTGGTAAATGTTTATTATAAAATCATTACGATTCCGCACAATCGCAAGGCTCTTTCGGACGATTTTTTGTATCCATATGCCGACAGTCTTGTTAAGCAGATTTTAAAAGAGAAGAATGACAAACCTTTTCAATATCGCTTTCTTTCTCCTAAAGAATGGAATCGCAAATTTGAAAAGATGCTGACACAAGAAGTTCTGCTCACACACGTAAGTTTGCTGCGCAATTCGGGCCATATTAGCGAAGCTTTGTCATATGCCGAGCGTGCACAGAAAGTACTTAATTATACTGTGGCCGGTTTGAACGAAGATCTCTGCTATTTGCTTGAACAAGAGGGTAAACAAGGGGAGCTGGATAGTGTCCTTCGCAAAAGCATGTATCATAATCAGGTCACTCCTTATCTGATTGACCTTTTGAAGAAAAACTATGTTGCGAAAAAAGGTTCGGCAGCCGGGTTTGATGCGTACATGAGGTCATTAAAGAAAACGGAGTCGGCCGGTGAAATCTCCGAGCGGATTTTAAAAGATAAGCGGCGGGGAAAAATGCCCGCATGGGAACTGGTGGATGCCAACGGTAAGAAGATTAGCTCAAAAGATTTGTTAGGCAAAACCTATGTGCTCGATTTCTGGGCGAGTTGGTGCGTGCCTTGTAAAGCTTCTTTTCCTGGAATGAAGTTGGCAGTGGAACGTTACAGGAATAAGTCGGATGTTGCACTCTTTTTCGTTAATACAGAAGAGTATTTGCCTACTTACAAGGAGGCGGCAAAGAAATTCATTACCGAAAAAAACTATCCGTTCCATATTCTTTTCGACAATAAGGTTGCAGGGGCCAAAGTTAACGATGAGTTATTTTCTAAAGTCTGTAAAGAATTTAAGATTTCGGGGATTCCGCAAAAAGTGTTTGTCGACAAAAAGGGAAATGTGCAGTTCATTTCAGTTGGCTATAAGGGAAGTCCCAGCGAACTGGCCGATGACATTTCTGAGCTGATTGAAGCAACCAAAAAGGCAGCTGCAAAATGAGAATGACAGCCATTGTTGCAGCTGTTTTGTTTCTTGTTGCAACAAACATTCCGTATGTCGGTTGGGCAAAGGGGGTGACTGATTCTCTTTCGTATAAAACGGAGGATGTACACTTTTGCAATGCTGATTCGAGTATTTGTTTCGGAGGAACATTATTGCTCCCTGATTCGACCCGTAAAAATCCGGTGGTCATCTTTGTTTCGGGAACCGGAAAACAGGATCGTGACGGCACAATGGCCGGTCACAAGATGTTTAAAACCATTGCCGGGTATTTGGCCTCCCGGGGAATCGCATCGTTGCGAACGGATGATCGCGGTGTGGGAGAAACAAGCGGGGATTATGCAAAATCGACAACCGCTGATTTCGCCGATGATGTTATTACTGCTATCGCTTACTTAAAAAGCAGAGCAGATATCGATCCGCAAAATATCGGATTAATTGGGCATAGCGAAGGCGGCGCTGTTATTTCAATTGCCGCTGCAAAGTCGAATGATGTTGCTTTTCTTGTTAGCTTGGCGGGACTTGCCACCAATGGATTTGAGGCTCTGAAAAAACAGAATGAGGTTCTTGTGGAGAAATCAGACTTGCCGGACTATGACAAAAAGCGGGCAGGAGAAATCAATACGCTGATGTTTGAAACGGCTTATCGCTATGCTTATTCGGATAGTTTAGGTCAGAAACTGAATGAAAATTACGAAAGATGGAAAAAAAAGGATGATGAATATGTAAAGAGGCTAAATATTCAAAACGATCATTTCCGTTTTTCCATTTATGGGTATACGAAGGAGGCCACAAGTCCCTGGTATAGGTATTTTATTCGTTACCAACCGGATAAATTCCTAAGTAAGGTCAGAATTCCGGTTCTGGCACTGAATGGTGATAAAGATATTATGGTGGACTGTAAGGAGAATCTGGCTCATTGGAAAAGGTATTTGCAGAAAGCCGGCAATAAGGATGTCACTGTCATGGTACTTCCGGGATTGAATCACCTGTTTCTGCCTTGTAAAACCTGTACCCAGGAAGAGTATTCACATTTAAAAGAACATTTTTCTCCTAAAGCTCTTCAAACAATCGGAGATTGGATTGTCAGTCATGTTCAGTAACCGGTTTGTTTGCGTTGGCAGCAACTCCGTTGTACTATAAATCCAACGGGGAGATTTTTATACTTGGGGCATCTGCATTCACGCGGTGACCGGTAGAGCGATCGCGTAATAGAGAAATGTTGATATACAAGAAATTTATTCGAATGATAATGAAGGAAGATAATGTTCAAAATATACGTTGGAATCTGTTCCGGCGACTGGTTTTCTTTGTTCTTGGGGGCATTCTCCTGATAACAGGAAATGCTAAAGGGCAAACAACCGACGGGGGATTTTTGCCAACCGATTCTTGTGTTAAAATTGGTCATCTGCCGAATGGCTTTACCTATTACATTCGAAGAAATACGGAGCCGAAAGACCGTGTGACAATGTATTTGGTTAACAAAGTAGGCTCAATTCTGGAAGATGAAGGTCAACGCGGTCTGGCGCATTTTATGGAACATATGTCCTTTAATGGCACAACACATTTTCCCAAAAACGAGTTGGTCGATTATTTGCAGAAGGCAGGGGTGCGTTTTGGAGGCGATCTGAATGCCTACACAAATTTTGATGAAACAGTTTATGAGCTGCCGATACCTGCCGACGATCCAACGCTGTTGCACAACGGATTTCAAATTATGCGTGACTGGGCGCAGGACGCAACGCTGAGTCCGGTGGAGATTGAAAAGGAACGAGGTGTAATCCTCGAAGAAAAGCGGCTGAGAGATGGAGTACAACAACGCCTCCGGGATCGGTACTTCCCGATAGTTCTTAATGGATCGAAATATGCGTACAGGGTTCCTATTGGTCTGGAAAGTATCATAAAAGATTTCAAGTACGAAACGCTGCGCAGGTTCTATAAAGATTGGTATCGTCCCGATTTGCAGGCTTTGATTGTGGTTGGAGATATTGATGTACAAGAAACAGAAAAGATGATTGTCGATATGTTCTCCGACCTAAAGATGCCTGCAAAACCGAGAGAAAGGAAAATATATACCATTCCTTTGCTCAACAAGAATCAGTTTTTTAGCGCAACTGATAAGGAATTGCAGACAGAGACAATTGAGGTTTTGGTTAAACACCCGGAAGAGATTATAAAATCGGATGATGATTTTCGTAAGGCCCTTATTCTTTCCCTGTTAAACCGGATGTTAGGATCTCGCTACTATGAATTAAGTCAACAAGCCAATCCGCCGTTCATACAGGCCGGAGCAGATATAACTTCGTTCATTGCCAACCTGGAAGTGGCAGATGCCCAGGTTTCGGTGAAACCTGGCGAAGAGGAAAAAGGCTTCAAGGCTTTGTGGACGGAAATTGAGCGGATTCGCAAATTTGGTTTCACGAAAACCGAACTGGAAAGAGCGAAGAGCGATCTGTTGATGGCATATGAATCCAGTTACAAAGAGAAGGATAAAACACCTTCGGATACGTATGTTAAAGAATATATGGATAATTTCCTGAAGGGAAATGCGATCCCCGGAATTGACTTCGAATATCAGTTTGTCAAAAAAGCGCTCCCTCATTTTACGGTAGATGATGTGAACCGGATTATGAAAACCTACTTCAATACAGTGACCAACCGGGACATTCTGGTAATGGCACCGGAAACCAGCAAAGGTAAATTGCCAAGCCAGACTGATGTTGAGCAGTGGATGAAAGAAGTGGCAGATAGCGCGTTGACACCGTACAAAGATTCCGTATCTGGTCAGACGCTATTGCCGAAAAAAATAACCGGCGGAAAAATAGTATCGGAGAGAGAATTAAAGGAGCTTGGGATAACAGAACTGAAGCTTAGCAACGGACTGAAAGTGTTATTGAAACCAACTGATTTTAAAGACGATGAAATTTCGTTTTTTGCCTACAGTCCTGGCGGGACCTCGCTATCCGGCGATAAAGACTTTGAGTCAGCTGATGCTGCTGCACGCCTGGTAAACAATAGTGGCCTTGGAAATTTCAATGCGATTGAGTTGAGCAAGTTCCTGAATGGAAAAAGAGTGAATGTTTCGCCGTTTATGAGTGAACGCTTTGAGGGGTTACAGGGCCAAATGTCGCCAAAGGATATGAAAACGGCTTTTCAAATGATGTACGGGTATTTTGAGGAGCCCCGGGCCGACTCGGTAGTGTTCACAGGGTTGCTGAGCAAAGAAAAAGCAATACTCGAAAACCGCTCAAACAATCCGACGTTGGTTTTTCGGGATTCGGTATCCGCCATACTCGGGAATTATAATATTAGGAGAACCGGGCCAAGCGTGAAGAAACTAGATGAGATTAATATCAGCAAAGCCTTTTCAATTTACAAGGAACGGTTTGCCGATGCCAGTGATTTTACGTTCGTTTTTGTCGGAAGTTTTAAGGTTGACTCCATAAAGCCTTTTGTCGCTAAGTATTTGGGGGCACTTCCGCAGCTTAACCGGAAAGAACAAGCTTGCAATTTGAATATTCATTTTCCTTCCGGCAGAATAAAAAAGGAGATTTTCAGCGGGATTGATAATCGGTCAACGGTTGAGCTGGTTTTTAGTGGGAAATATAACTATACAACGTTGGAAAATACAAGGATGAATGCGCTGTCCAGAATTCTTACGATTCGTTTGACCGAAGATCTTCGGGAAAAGGAAAGTGGCGTTTACGGGGTTGGAGCGTATGCTCATTACAGCAAGTACCCTGAAAACAGGTATTCGTTATTCATTTCATTTAGTTGTAAGCCTGGCAACGTGCAGAAATTGATTGATGAGACCTTGAAACAGGTTAAGGAGCTTGAAAAGGAAGGACCGAGTCTCGTCGACGTGAATAAGTTTAAAGCAGAGCGAACCCGCCAATTGGAGGTCTCATTGAAAAGCAATGATTTCTGGTTGAATTATTTGGGACAGAAGTGCCTGGACAACGCCCCTTTGGATGATGTGCTTACATATTCCGAATTGGTGAATAGTGTAAAACCTAAAGATGTCAGGAAAGTAGCCCGGGACTATCTCAGTGGAAAGAATTTTATTCAAATCGTGCTTTATCCTAAACAGGCAAGTAACTAATGATTGATTGTCGTCACAGATACTTGTGGCAAGAGTTAACATACCTGTTTTTATTAACTCTCTTGCACACAGGAAAGACATGTAAGTTTTGATTTTAAGCAAAGTTCTCATAGTTTTTTACGTTTAACGAAAAAGTTGTGACCCTTACTGTTAGGGTTGCAACTTTTATTTTGTGACAATGATTGATGTGTGGCCGAAGGATCACTTTGACTTGTCCTTTTGGTACTTTTATGACAAGATAAAAGTACAGGAAGAAGTTCTTCTAATAAAAAGAATTTAAGCCCATAAAAAGCCCCTGAAAACGCATTCCAGGGGCTAAATAAAGATAGTGATATACTAACGCGGAGCGAAGGTTGCTTTTGCCAGCGCCTCCTTCATGTCTTTGCCGGGACGAAAGCGGATATTCACCGATTTAATGTTTTCGGCGGTACACTCCGCTTCGGTGTCCGAGCCGGCGCTGTTCAGGGTGAGGTTAAACGTACCCCAGTCGCCCATGCGGACGGAGTAACCATCCAGCAGGAAGCCGATAATCACCGACTGTAGTTCGTCGATGACCAGGGAAGCCTCGCCACGGCTCAGCGTGGTGTTCTTGGTGAGTGCTTCGGCAATCACTTTCTCATTTTTCAATTCAACGCGACTAGGCACGATGTACCATTTCTTCGCCGCTGCGGTATCCCGTGGGTTGACCCGCTGGACTTTCGAAAATAATATAGACATTGGATCTGCTTTTTTTAAATGATCGGATAAGCGTATCCTCCCTTAACAGGGAAGATGGCGCAAATAGTAATTGATAGTAGAATCGGAGTTTCCTCGTGTAACCGTGGGGGAACTTCAATAGGGAGATTCGGTAACGAACCGGGTCCTGCCCGGCGAGAGAAAAGGGGCCTGTATACGATTAGCAGGCCCGGAAGCCGGTCTCCGGAAATCCACTCACGAAGAACAGGTACCTGCAGGGGTAGGGGCTATGTGGTCGCAAGTGGATGACGATTTTTAGTTTAGGTCTCATAATCTGGTGGTCTGAATCAGGAAGTAAATTAGTGAATTTTATGGATATTCTACTCCCGAAATGCAGAAAAGTGTATCAAAATATTAAGATAACGACGAGATGAAGAAGTCGCCGGATTGAGAAGCTCATCTCAAATTAAGTTGAACATAAACAAACGTTTTCTTCCTGTAGTGAATTAATCGACGAAAATTCTGCTTGCTGCTGAGTTTACAATATTTTGTTAATTTGGCAAGACCTAAGACCAACAATTGAAGATAAATCCAGTTTGTAATTGGTATAAAAGAAATGTTGAAATACATTTACTCCTACGTGGTAACCAACTTAAATGAATGGGAGTTTTAGATAACATATTTGGGAGAGCTAAGTCGCGAGTTGTGGCAAAAAATAATCGCCCAGGCTTTGAGTCAATGACCGAGTTGAGTCAGATTTCCGTTATCTTCGAATGGATTTTCAATCCGGATCCCAGAATATCCCACGACTGTGCCGAAACGATCCACCGACTACTGACATCTCAAAAGGCATTCAAAAATAAGTCTTTATATCACACATTAAGGCATATCTCTTTAAGGAAAGAAGATCTGCACAGGTTTGGCGCTTTTAAGGCTGATGTTCAGAATAGCTTGTTCTGTGTAGCTTCGATGAATAGCAATGGTTATGTAAGGGAGGAAGCCCTGGTGCATCTGATTAAATCTCCTGGAGAAGAGACTTTCCCTTTTATCCTTTTTCGATTAGCCGATTGGGTTCCTGCCATCAGACAGACTGCTAAAAACGGTATCAGTGAACTAATCCAACAACGGGAGCTACAATTTCTTATTCGTCATCATAAAATCATTGACTGGTTATTGAAAGTTGAAAGGGAGAACCTTCGGGATATTCATGCGGAAATAACCGAATCCATTTTTGCCGACGGGAACATCGAACGAATCATCCGGGACATTGAAGCTTATGAGGAAAGAGATCGCTATTTTATATTCAGAAATTTAATCTTGCGCGACAAATTAGACGGTCAGATACTGGAGAAGATTTTGACCGACAAAAATTATTTGATTCGTTTGTTAGCGGTCCGGAATATGGACTTAGTTGAACGTCCTGAAATCTTAAAAAGGCTGTTGAACGACAGAAGTCAGAAAGTACGGCATTATGCGATCGGTAAGATTCCTGAGCCCCAGTTGGGCAAATTCCGGACAGAACTGTGCGATATGCTCTTTGACAATTCAACGGCCATAAGGACTATTTCCCGCGCACAACTATCAAAAATCAGCAGCATAAATTATCCTGAGAGGTACCGGGAGGAGATTCGAAAGAATCCAAGACCGGGGAATATCATCGGGTTGTCAGAAGTTGGCGATAAAACCGACATGAACATGTTACGTGCGTTCCTGAAGTCAGATTCTTCAAAACTTCGGGCTGCCGGACTTTTTGCTATTTCGAATTTGGATTACGATACGGCGAAGGAACAAGCCTTTGAGTTACTCAACGATTCTGCCATTATGGTAAAATGGACTTGTTCCCATATTATTCCCAAAGAAAGATTATTCGATGATTTGCCGAAGTTGAGAAGTATTTATGACCGGGGAACAAACGATACAAAACGGTTCGTATTAAAGATTTTGAGCCGGTATGGCGGATGGGATATTGCCGGTGATTTTCTGAAGGGAATTAAAGAGACAGATGAGAAAATAAGCCAGACCGCGTCTGCATTTCTCAATGGGTGGTACAACTACTCAGTCAGACTAGGGACCGCACAGAAAGAAACCGACAAAGAGTATGTAATGGGAATTTACAGGGATTTGAATACAGAGACGCTAAGCCTTTCCAATGACATAAAGAAAATAATAGACGAGATTCCCTTTATTTTTGGGCAGAAATGAAAAGCTGCTGGCTACCTATCTATTGTACCAAGTCATTTTCGCTAAGATTACACTGCTACGACAGGCAAAACACCATTCCATAATTGTATAATAGAATAACCTGTTGTTGTTGTTGTTGTTGTTGTTGTTGTTGTTGTTGTTGTTGTTGTTTGGTAATGAGGTTTATATGGTTGGTGTTGATGACTATTGATGCGAATATACTAAATATGGTGCGTTGGTAAATACTAAAAAACGTACTTTTGCATGTACTAAATATGATACGTGAGTATAAACTAAATATCCTACAGTTAAAGGTAGTGATAATATTCTTTTCACTTAATTGGGGATTGTTATGGCAACACCGAATGAAAAATTGGCCGAAGCGCTTGCTGAACTTAGGAAGCTGCAAAAAGAGAATGACATTGCTATTATCAAGGCTTCCGAGCTAAAAGCTCCTCATAAAAAGTTACTGAAGGCAAACGGGTTCGTCAGGGACGTCATCAAGGGATGGTATATTTCGTGTCGCCCCGATGAAAGAGCGGGGGATACAACATCCTGGTACATGTCATTCTGGGATTTTATTTCCCGATATCTCAATGAGCGTTTTGGTGACAAGTGGTGTTTGTCTCCGGACCAATCATTGTTGCTTCATGGCGGAAGCCGGGTTATTCCTAAACAGCTTTTGGTTCGTTCACCTTTAGCAAATAACAATGTTGTACAGCTTCTACACGGAACTTCCATTTTCGATCTTAGGCTTGATATCCCTGCCCAAACTGCCTTGGTCAACAGTAACGGATTGCAGCTTTATCCCCTTGAAACAGGTCTGATAGCCGTTGGGCCGGATTTTTTTGCCCGGCATAGTACGGATGCCAGAACGTGTCTGACCATGGTTAAAGACGCGTCGGTAATACTATCTCAACTTCTGGATGGGGGGCATAGTGTGATTGCCGGAAGATTGGCCGGAGCTTTTCGGAATATTGGGAATTCCCGAATAGCCGATAATATCCTTAAAACGATGAAATCAGCCGGGTATGACGTTCGGGAAGAAGATCCATTTGAAGAAAGATTGCCGGAACACCTTCTGAGCAGTCGGGAAAGTTCACCATATATCAGTCGTATAAAGTTGATGTGGCACCAGATGAGAAAAGTTGTGCTGGCGAATTTCCCGGAGCCCCGGAAATTACCTTCTGATATTGACGCCTACCTGGCAATGGTGGAAGAACACTACACTAAGGATGCTTATCATTCGCTGTCCATCGAAGGATATCGGGTGACAACCGATCTGATTGAACGGGTGCGGGATGGGAGATGGAATCCCAGGGGCAACGAGGCGGACAGGGATACTCGTAATGCTATGGCCGCTCGTGGGTATTATCAGGCATTTCAGGCTGTAAAAGAGAGTATACGTAGAATTCTTGAGGGCGAGAATGCCGGAGAAGTTGCAGATGCCGATCATGGAGATTGGTATCGTGAGTTGTTCGCTCCCGGCGTTGCTGCAGGATTATTAAAACCAGCCGATCTTGCCGGTTATCGAACCAGTCAGGTTTATATCAAAGGTTCAATGCATACGCCACTTAGTCCCGAAGCAGTGCGCGATGCCATTCCTGTTTTGTTTGAGTTGTTGCATGCAGAAAAGAATGCAAGTGTCCGGGCGGTTCTTGGTCATTTTATTTTCGTTTATATCCATCCTTATATGGATGGTAATGGTCGGGTAGGACGTTTCTTGTTCAATGCCATGCTGGCCTCAGGCGGATATTCATGGACTGTTATTCCTGTTGAGGAGCGGGATGATTATATGGCAGCCCTGGAGCGTGCCAGTGTTGATGGAGACATTTCTGATTTTACCCGATTCTTAGGAGCATTGGTGAAAGGAAACACCGGGTGATTTGTTATTTGCTTCTCTAAATATCCGGTACAAAGACGTCTGTTCAACAGGTGCTGTGCATTGGGCTTCTCCAGTATTATTTTCATATCCCCAATCCCGATGGCTATCGGGAGCATTCGGGTAGGAGTGGGGCCAGTGTGCGGTTAGCAGGCCCGGAAGCCGGTCTCAGGGAATCCACTCACGAAGAACAGGTACCTGCACGGGTGGGGGCAATGTGATCGCAAGTGGATGACGATTTTTAGTTTAGGTCTCATAATCTGGTGGTCTGAATCAGGAAGTAAATTAGTGAATTTTATGGATATTCTGTCTTCCCCCCAATGTTGTAAAATAGAGCAGGTTATATCTCGAATTTCACTTTGAGTCGTATTGACTTTATTAAAATTATTAGCTGGTTTTATTGCATAATTAGTCAGTTGTTGTTTGATAATGTTCGCTAGGAAGAAAATTGAGGACGTATTAAAGGTCCACGCTTTTAGAAGGTTAAGTGCTCGCAATAAATTGGAAGTGGTTATTGATATGATTTATAAACATATTAAGGCGCACATATTCATGCTGTTACGTAGGATTTGTTGATATTTAAATGTAGAGATACTTGTGTTTTAATGTAACTTAAGTATCTAAAATATATGTCGTTATGTCTGTTAAAATAAGACTGATGCCAAGAGGTAAAAGAAAACAAAAGCACTATTGGATTGTAGTTGCTGATGCTAGAGCTCCTCTCAAAGGTAAATTTATTGAAAAAGTCGGTCTATACAGAACTTATACAATCCCAAGCACCTATAAGTTGAATTTTGAACGCGCGTTATATTGGTTACGTGTTGGTGCTCAGCCAACTTATACCGCGAGGTCAATTTTAAAAAAGGCCGGGGTTATTTATAAAATGCATTTATTGAATGGAGTAAAGAAGGGAGCATTTAGTGAAGAATATGCAGATAAGATCTTCAAAAAATGGATAGATAATAAAAATGCCGATTTTGACAAAAGTTCTATGACGTATGCGAAGCAGCATATTGCAAAGATGCTCATTAGTAGTGGTGAAGTTCCAACAGTTAAAAGTTCGATAATTGAGGGGGAAATGAAACGGTTGGGGAAACGACATTCAATTATCTCGGAGGAGAAATTGAAGTTGATTAATTATCGAATGACTTCTGAACTGATACTGATTGTAAAAGAGAATTTCGATATTGCTAACCATATCACTGAACAAGAAAAGACTATGCAAACGATTACTGAGAATGAAAACGCCTACAATCTTGGAGTAGAGGTGTATCTGGCGCACGAGGGAGATGACAAACTATATGCAGACAAGGAATATGATTTAAAAATTGCAGTTAAAGTTGACGATCCCTTGAAAAGAGACTCTTTATTGAAGCAATTTGTTGTGATAGTCAATCCAACAAGTTCTTATCTAGAAGGACCACCATTTAAAAAAATAGAATTTAATTCAGAAAACATTGGTGAGTTTGATGTTAAGTTTACACCTCAAAAATTGGGAGCTGAATTTATTGAAATTGAATTTCTACAAGACCTTGAAACTATAAAGAAAATCCCCATGACTTTCCAGATAATAAGTTCTAAGTAGTTATGAAAAATACCCCTGACGAGAAAAAACCCTATCTGTTTGAGGAATCATCTATAACAATAGCTGCACAAGAATCTAAGATAAAAATTAGAGAACTTGCTACCAGAGATGAGTTGTTTATCATGGTTTCAATTAAAGGAGATTCAGATGATGATTATAAAGATTTCATGATTAGCTTGCCTTTTGAAAGGTATGAAATGCAAAAGCTCAGGAATGAGATTAGACTTAGATATGACCAACTAAGAGAGTTGGAGTTTGAGAGTGACGATAGTGAAGATTTGAAAAGAAGGCATGCACTCTACCGTAGGCTTGCTGTTGATGGAGACAGATTAAGAAAAAAATTGTCAATAAATAAAGAAGGTGAATTTAGTGAATTGTGGGAATATTTATTTGACCGATATGTGGTTGATCCCGAGGTTATTATAGTTTATTCTGAGATGTTTATAATTCCGTATGAATTTTTAACGGATTTGGAGAAGTTTTCAAACGATTTTGATAGTTTCCTTGCCGCCCGGTTTAGATTTCGGAAGCGGGCTTCAGGTGTTAATAGCACTAATAATTGTACCAAAGGAGATAAAAAAACGATTCTTTGTATTTATTCCAAAAGTTTGCCCGGAATTGAAGATGAGGAAGTGAATTATTATCGAAGTCTCGAATCTGATGGCCTTATAAATCTTTATACTAGATGTGAAGAGGATTTTGGGAGCGAAGAAGAGTTGACAGAAATAATAAAGAGTACACAATTTGATATATTACATTTTGCATGTCATTTCAAGCATGAAGATGGATATGAATCTTATATGGACTTCGGAGATGGGCAGACAAGATATACAAGACATGAGATATCATTAATTGAGGAGAAAATATTAACTGGAAAGATCATATTTCTAAATGGCTGTAAAACAGAAAACAGTAATGTTGAAGAAGTATTTAATTTTACTAGAGAGTTTATTAATCGAAAGGTTTCAACTGTAATATGTGTTGATATAGAGGTTCCCGATGTGATTGCGAATAGATTTTCTATGGAGTTTTATAGAAGAGTTTTTAATGGTAACCAAGGCAATATAGAATTAGATAGAGTCCTTTTTGAATCATCGAAGCAGATTCATAGACAGATGAAAGATATTGGTGGCTACTTTTATTCAATTTATGGAAATACAATACTAAATTGATTATCATGAGCAAGAAAGTAACTTTGTTTACAGAGAAGTATGACACTAAAAGAGGAGACAATAAGTCTCTATTTTCAAAGCGAGTTCCAACCACTATAGAACTTGAAGAGTTACAAAAAAATATAATAGAATTCAATGAAAATATTTCGATAATAATCGAATCGTTGAAAAGTGATGAATCTACGGATTTCCTGCTGGATGAAATTACTATAAACGCTGAGATTGGATTAAGCGGTTCTGTTGGCTTTATGGGTACAGGAGTTTCAGGCGCGGCGAAAGCCGGGATTTCATTCACGCTTAAAAAGAAGTGAGCTTTATTAATTGTACAAAGAAGAATATTAACCATCCGCATTGTAATAAAACTCATTTTAGATGGGGCAAAAATTAATTGACTTAAACTTATATATCTCTAGGGGTAAGTTTTTTATCAAGTTAAAAAAACTTACCAATTTGTATTGGAGACTGTTTGTTGAGCTAATTTCATTTTTAGATATAGATGACAATGTGATTTGTTATATAGAAAGGTTTGGTTCCCGAAATAAAAATTGATAGCTGATGCTAACAAGTTGTAATATGTCAGGCGGGGGCCTTCTCTGTTTAGTAAGTCGACCCAGTATCTCCCTTAGGCGATAGGTGCGTGAGCCTGTCAAAGTCGCCCGGGCCAGCGGTGGCGGAAATGGTTTCCCTAAGGAATTTGAACCCTCCCAAACCCAAACCGCATCTCACCTCCGGGCGAAGCTGAACTTTACGGCCGGAGATGAAGAACTTTACGCCGAAAGATGAAGAACTTTGTGGACGAAGATGAAGAACTTTCTGCGTGAAGTTGAAGAAGTTTCCCGACAAAGATGAAGAACTTTCCCTGGCGAGATGAAGAAGAAAATCCAGCGCTCTTGAGTTGAGCTTCCCGCGGCGGCGAGATGCGCATCTCCGGGCCAGGGAAAAATCCCTTACGACTACCAGCCGCATGAGGTTATAAGGTTTCTTCACAAATGGTACTAAGGATCTTCTGTAAATGGTTATAAGGTTTTGCTCCATATAGTACTAAGGATCTTCCGCTGGTAGATATCATGTCCTGTTCCGGGTAGTTACCTTATCCTTCCAATGGTAGGCGTAAGGTACCACCAGGTGATCGCATAATCTCATTTTTCCGCCCTTCCGGTTGCAAAAGCGTGGCTATGACTCCATACTATCCTATTACCGAAAAGTTGCCCCACATCTTAATGAACCGCTGTATACGCTCCTGAGCAAAGCGAAAGGAGGGAGCGTCGCGTACGTACAGCTCGACTTGTGAAATCAGAATCTCATTTTACAGGGTAAATGTGAGAGGGTCTCCGATAGGTATTTAGCCTATCGGCAGCCTACTCGATTGTATGCCGTTTTTATTCCTTTCTAGTGTTGGCGAGAAAACTCCTTGCAACGACAGGAACAAGGATGGCAATGGGCAAATTTCACTGGTCATATTACTTTCTTAATTAGTGTATATACAGTTTTTTCAATGATTTCGACGAAACATCAAAACTGTTCTTCTACCATTTTAATGAGATCGTTATCTTCTTCAATTATCCAGTGGTCAAGCCCAATTAAACTTCTAATCTTCTCCTGATATTCGTTTGGAAATGAATTGATATTAAAACCTGAAAAGGCTTTGATTAATTCATGTCCTTGCCAAAGACTCTTGTGATCTGTAGCTTTTATGCTTTTTGACTCTGCCGAAGGGAAAAGAAGCTTAATATCAGGGATTTTCTTTTTTACCAGAGGGTAAATAATAAATAGTCCATCATAATCCCAATCGCAAGAATAAAACACCGGCAATCCTCTTAAATTTACATAGTCTAGTTTTGACACGTTTTTACCACCTGCATACCAAAGTTCAATATTATGTTTTCTCGGTTTTGATGGCTTTTTCAGGAAATCAAGATTTTCACATAGCACTATAGCTTTGGGGTCCTGACATTCAAGAACGTACTTATACTGTTGATCTTTGTCATCTGCCAATTCTTCAATGCCAAGTACTTCTTTTACAGCATCTATCAACGAATCTTTATTAAGTAGATACTTTTCGTTTTTGAAGAACATGGATGATACACCGCGAACAGATTCTTCGGCTTCTATCATTTGATCTCTAATCTCTAGGAGTTCTCCGCTTTGCATTTTCGAATCTATATCCATGAGAACTTTTATATCACTTTCCTCAAAACGTGTTTGCGGTTTTAGAAACCCTTTCAACTGAAGGAATTCCGAGTATGCTAAAAAGTTATCACGGTGGTACCTCTCATAGTACTCGTCATAACCATCACCGGAAATTAGAGAATCACCTACCTCGATGAGCTCTCTAGTACCAAGGATTGATTTAATCGTTGAATCCTTCTTTAAAGTAGCTTTTGTCTTTGTTTGACCGTGATGGTAAACTTCATTAAGTGATTTAAGAGTAATCCAATTCATGCTAATCAGTGTTGGCTGCTAGAAAGGTTGTTAAATCTTCTTTGCTCTCATTTGTTTTGAAATAGCTATTGGGTACAGGATAATTTTTGTATTTATCTCCTACACCTCGAAGGAGGCAATGCAGATACCACCCTTGCTCAGAATCTGACCCATAGGGTCTAGGAGTCATTGTAAGTATTTGATATCCAAACTTATTGGCTATATCTGGGAAGGTGTTGAAGTTGACTCGATCCAAATTTGCAGTTTCCTCTAGAATTAAGAATTTGATTCCCGGACGATTTTTTTCGTGTACAATAGACAGTCTACCAATACCAAGAAGTACAATAGCCGAGTAGCTTTCCCCTGTACTACCTGGTTTGTCCTGGTTATCCTCATCAGTAAACTTGGTTTTTAGCGTGAAATAGGTTTTGGGATTTAGCAAATCAACCAATTTGATTTTTTGGCCATATCCTGTTGCTTTCTGAAAAAAGTCCTCAACAAATGCCTCTACCGTTTCGCCAAATGCCAATTCCCCTTCTTTATATACCTCTTTGGCCGAGTGTTGCAACTTGTTAATCCAATTGATGTCGAAATCGTCATGAGGGTCAAATTTAATTTGAAAGTAGTACTGTTCACTAATCTTTTTCCCCTTAAAGAAGGTGTTCAATCGTCCAATGGTAGATCGGTATTCTTCGTATTTCCCCTTTGTTTGCTTGAAGATATTCAGCATAGTCTCATGAATAGCATCCATCATTTTTAGCCTTTCTCTATTGGCGCTTTTTAGAGCATCCTCAATGTTATCTCTGTGACCAATGCGTCCGAGTAAAGCAGCCTCTAACACTTCGAACACATAAGTTTTTTGATCCAGCTGTTCCTTGATCTCAATATTAAACTTTGTCTCTTCAAAATGATTGGCTAATGACTTATATTCCGTTACATAATCTTCCTTCTTGTCTGAAAGGTCATCCTCAAGATCCTGAATTGAGAAGTGCAAATAATCTTGCTCAATAATAGATGCGATATCCGTTTCAGGCAACGCTTTTAGCATCGCATTAGTATGACTATTGTATTTAGTTGTAGCTGAGTTGACATGTTCCTGAGTGGTAATCTTTGAACTACACAATTCCGGTAATCTGATTGAAAGATACTCTTCATCCTTTTCTCTTTTAATGAGCTCCTCTCTCAAATTTTGTTCTCTCTTTCGCCTTACAGCTATTGTGTTTTGTAATTGCATTAGCTGTTGGCTTAATTCTTCATTATCTGGTAAGATTGTGAGTTTTTCAGACACTTCTTTAAGTCTCAAATTATTGACATCAACCTGACATTCTATTTCTGAAATTTTTCGCGATAGGTTTTGAATAATGCCCAATCCCTTCTTCAACTCCTTTTGGACAGTGAAGTCAAGGACATCCTGATCCAGCTCGTAGTCAGTTTCGATTAGATATGATTGGAACTTTTGCCCTTTTTGAAATTTATCCAGTTCTTCTATTTCACTACTAAGTCGATCGATCCTTGATTGAAGTTCTTCTTTTTTACTACTCGCAGCATTGGTCAAATTTGCTTTGTCAGCAAAAACTCGTTTCTCTTTAGAAATAGGAACAAAATGATTTAGCCCTCCGGCATCAAACCAATAGCCCTTGTTCTCTTTGTCTTTATAAATCTTTTTCTCGTTCAATACCTCAAAGTCATCGACATACCTGATACCTTTCATTACCTGATCTGGTCTTTCCCAGTTAACATCAACTAACAACGAGATTAAAATGGTCTCCTGAGCCTCAGATAGAACTTGTTGCTCGTCAAGTAACTTAGAAAAAAGAGTGCCTTCTTTCTTCTTTGACAACAATTCAATTATGTCTTCTAATCCTTTGATTTTAATCTCAAGCTCCGTTTTGCGTTTGGATACTAATTCAGACTGTTCCGCTATTTTGTTGGTAATGTTTTCAATAGAACCATAGCGGTTATAGATAGTCACAAAGTGGTCAATCCTCCGCCTTATTTCTTTCTGGTCATATTGAGTGATATCTAAATCTTCCTTCTTTTCTCCCTCGATATCTGGTAACTCAATGCTCGACAATTCTTTAATTGTTCTTAGATCGGCACTTATTAAACTATAAATATCTTTGTACTCAGTTAGCTTGGGCAAAGCTGTTTCAGAGGATTCTAACAATTCTTTTGCTCTTCCCGCGATTCTCGAAAGTTTGGGATTACCATCTTTTAACTTGTTATGTTTTTCCGTTTCGAGTTCATAGAGGCGTTGTGCCCTTTTCGAAGCTTTTCGCGCTATATCCAAGTCGCTTCTCGATTGAATAAAATTGGCTAGCAACAGCTTTTTATTGGCTTCATCTCTAGCCTCCTCGTAATCTTTCAAGGTGGTCAGCCTACTTCGCTTAAGTGTTGTCCGGTCAATATATTCTTCTAACTCTTTGTAATCATTCAGAAGTTTATCAAGGCTTTCCTTGTGTTCTTCGTACTGCTTTTCAAAAGCGTCAGCACTGCTTTCAAACAAAAAGTCCTTAAGGCTTCTATCGTCTTCAGTATCCAGTGTCTTTGCCTTTGAAAAGGACTGAATAATCTTGGCGAAAGCATTTAAGTTTTCTTCAAGGACGAGATTGATGGGTAGTATTTCCTTATTATACAAAAATGAATACAGTTCGTTTTTATCCTCCCTGTAAGTGAAATGTCTGAGATAAACATTTTTGTTATCTCTCAGATGCCTTGAGAGTTCCTCTATGGAAGGTATCTTTTGATTGACAATGAAATCTTTGTGCAGAATTAGATTTTCCTTAGAAATTAAGAGCTCTGACAGTTCAATACTTTCTCCTTCGCGATAAGCTTTATCTAAAATCCAGAAAGAACGTAGGTGCTGACTCTTTTTACTTCTGATATTGACCCCCATTACCATGAAGCGATCTTTGCTCACCTCAATATTAATAAATGCGTAAGCATCGGTTGTTTTATAAGGAAGTGTGTGAATTTGTCGATCCTTCTTCTTGACACTCTCAGTGCCAAATTTGATTTTACTTTTATCAGCTATAAAAATTATTTGCAGTAAATCGGCTATGAGAGATTTTCCTATTCCATTACGGCCTGTAAAGTCTGTTCTGACAGGATGTAATAGGTAGTCTTGGTTGTAATGCATTACTACTCCTACGGTAGATATTGAATATATTCGTGGATATCGAATCATGATTTCTGCTGTTTGTAAGATTCGACAAACTCTTCAAATTTCTCTATTTCCTTCTCGTATAACTTTTGAAATCTGAGGATCGGCTCTTTTATAATGAAGTGTATTTCTTCTCCATCTTCGTTTAACAACCTCTGTACCCAACCAAGCTTTTCAAAATCTCTGATAACACTTTTAATAGACTTTATCGGGTTAGTCCACTCTGGGTTAGAGTACGTTTCCCGGTCTTCTCCAAACAGTAGCTTCTTGTAGAGGGCACTATTTTCTCCCTGTATTACTTCATATTCAATATCCTCAAATCGTATTTCTTTTGGATATTCGAAGTAACGATCGTAGAACATATTCAATAGCATCAAGCCGTACATAGTCTGAATCACGGTAAGTTCTTTACTCCTGGAAATCTTGTCCAATCGACCTCTCCCTTCTTCGGGAAAATCCAAGTAGTAAAATCGTCTTTCTGCAGCGACCCCTACTACCAATTCTAGACCATAAAGGATTCGATAATAGTGCTTTAAATCTCCATAAAACTGTGTGAGTAATTGAAATAGATAATATTGGTCACTTTGGACATGCCGCCCCCTCAGAAGCTCAATGTTTAAATCTGCAAAGTGTTCTTGTGCCAACGTTTCTGATAAGAAACTGAAAGGTGTTCTTACCCCTTCTTTAAAATCTTCATTTTCCATGTCCAGATATTTTCTAAGTCCCTTTCAGTAGGAAGTTCTTTCTTGATGCTCACCTTATAATCAGGATGGCTATTCGCAAACTGGAATAACTCAAACCCTACGTTCAAGGCTATTTCAGCATCCTCTTCATCTCTTAATATTTTGTAAAAGTGATCAGTGAAGTCTAGCTCTTTTTGTTCTCTAATTATATTCTTGTACTTCTTAACCAGCTTAGCAGAATTCTCTTGCCTCAACAACTCTCTCTCTACTTTCAAACCTTCTTGTTTGGCATATACGTCATCTATTACCGCCGGAATCACTTTATTTTCCTGCGTAATGAATGAATCATAGTAAGGCACATGAATGAATTTGAATTCTTCATGAGGAATACTCTTTCTAGGGAATTTTTCTGGTAAAGTGGGACCATCTTTGGTAAAGGCAGCTTCTTTCAGAGTAAACTCCAAGAACCTCTTCAAGTGAATTCTAAACCTAGAGTGACTGCGGAAGTTATTTTGAAGATTTTTAAGCTGACTACTGGCAAAGAGGGCTTTTTCAGTTAACTGAGCAAGGCGCTCATCTACTCTCAGAAAAAAGTCAGACACACTTTTCTTTATTAGTAGTGCCTCTTCGTATTCGTTTTTTATAGAATCGAACTCTTGTTTTTCGATTTCATTTTCAGGATGCTTATAAGATTCCAGTCTTTCATAATACATATCAACAACTGCTTGAATTTCTTGGTCCAATACGTTTTCAAGTCGAAGTGTATCCTTTATCTCTTCAGTTTTTTCGCCAATCCTATTGAAGACAGTCGTAAATTTTTCAGCAATTTCAATCGCCTTTTCAAAGTCTTGGTTCAGAATTGAATTTAGCTCATTAATTGAAGTATTGACTTCATCCTTTAGTGCATCCAGATGGTCAAGAACCGTTTGTTTAGTGGCCTTATGAAAGCCTCTTTCGTACCATCCTCTGAAATCATTGATGTTTTCTATACTGTCAGCTTTAAATTGAGCGTATTGTTCGAACGTCTTTCGTAAAGGGAATCTCTTATAGGGGCTATCAAGTTTATCTCTGATTAACTCAATAAATTTCACCGCATAGTCAGTCAACATAAACTTGTTTCTCTGACGCGGAGGGTGTTCAATAAAATAATGAAGGAGTACTTTCAAAATACGCTCAGTGTGAGGTAGGGCACCTGGCTCATTAGCATTTGCCTCAATTATAGCTCTTTCAATATCACGATAAGAGAAATATCGTGGAATCTCTTTGTCCTTAACCTTTTTGTGTAGTACAAAGATGATCATGCCTTGCTCTTTGGTAAGGATTAAATTTTTATAAAGCTCATTTACATCTTTTAAAAGTCGGCTCATAAATATTAATCTTTTAGCTTTTCCATAATGGCATACAACTAGTTTAAACGTGTACCAGAAGCAACATATATTTCCCATACGGGAGTGTTATGTGTACCTTTGGTATCTTATATTTCATAATCATCAAATCGATTATCTTTAAAATCGTATGGTATTAAATTCTTGGGACTTATTTGAATTCGAGTTTCAGGCATTTGCTCGGCTTTGCTGCTCAAGTTAATAAATTTTTACAGAACAAATGATACAGGTAGTATGGTCTTTCTGTGGATTTGGGAACTGTCGGCAACGCGCCAGGGCGAGGTGCAGAATCAACACAATACTTTTTCTTTATTCTTTCCATAAATGCAAAGGAAATTTTCCATTTCATAAGCTTTAAGTTCTTGTAATTCGAAAGGAAGTATTGAAGTGGGTACACATCTTTCTTTAGGAATTCCGCCAGAAAGTACTTTTTTTATTCCTTTAACAACACCACATTGGACATAGACCTGTTGAGGATAAATTTGCAAATTAAAACCGATTCTTAATGCTGTATCATAACTCCACAGATCACCGAGACGATAGATATCCTTTTTGACAGTCTCTGTTATACTAAATATGTCATCAAAAGAAGTACATCTTTTGATCTCTTCAATCTTTCTGGCTAATTCATCTGCTCCCAACATGCCTTTTCTATAACCAACTCGCCTTTGGTGCGAATGCATCTTCCCATTGGGTTCTTTCCCTGTTGAGGCAAACTCAATTGCGGTTTCTAACTCCAATTTTTCATAGAATTCCTTAGTCTGAGTTAAAAGAGGTAGAGCCTCTTCTTTATACCATATTACAGTTTTGAATAAATCCAAATACTTAAATTTTAGTTTATTTATTTAATGACCTCCTGAGCGAGAAACTTTGTTGCCCCACATCTTAATGAACTACTGTATATGAGGCCCGTACGCTGAGTGGTGGAGAGCCTCTCCCTGCTAGTAATTGCTAGTGGGGCGGGCTACTCGATTAGCGGCTGCCCTTCTTCTTGCATCTTATCTTGCTTTATATATTTTCGTTATAAAATCATAGCTGCTTAAATGTAAATCGTCTGATAAATGAGTTCTGCTTTTTAAGAATGGCTATCGGAATATTCTGAAGCACTCTAAAACTTTGTTTGTCAGATAAAGTGACGTTAAGATTATGTTTGAGATTATCCAAATCAGTAACTCCATGAATGGATTGTAAATACAGAGTAAGTTGTTTCGAGCTATTGTTTTCTTCTTGAATATATTCTTCAAAAGAAGGCATAAGTTTTTTGTAATCCCCTAAAGATAATGCAAGTAGAAACATGATTGCTGTCAACTCTTGGTTATTTGTATCTAATGTGTAAGTGAATTCCTCGTGTGCTTTGATTATCCTGAATATGTTTATGAATCTCTTAATTGCCCTTGGGTTATTTCCAATCACTTCCGACATATCTTGCATCAAAGCAATTTCATCATCAGTTAAGATCAATGCTTCTGGTTTGTCAACAAGAATTGTATTGTTTGCATTATTAGGGTTCAGGTTTGAAATAGCTTCTTCTTTCCTTGGGGCATTAATTTTTTCTTCAACATGTCCATTTTCAACGTACCTTCCTTTGTCAGTTTCAGCGATTTGTGCTTTGCTTTGGGCCAACTTCTTAATCATTTCCTTAACGCTAATATCCTTTGCATCTTTCAAGTGAAAAGGAACCTGAAAGATTTTTTCCAAATAATTTGAAGGCTCTATTATTTCAAGGTCTGAACCACTAGAATCATCTCCATTGAGCTTACCAGTAAATTGTAAAGCATGTTTTTTTATTAAAGCATTTTTAACCCAACGGGAATCAACACCGACAATAACAACAAACAAAGGAAACGCCATTAACAAATTTACCGCTTCTAATACCTGAACAACATTTTCTTCTGGACAGCGGTCTAGATCATCAATATAAAGAATGATTCTTTCAAGCGGCTTTTTAAAATTCCGTTTAAACTTGTCAGCATTTTTTATTTTCTCAACTTCTTGATTGTGGTCTGTAAATAAGCTGTTCAATATTTCAAAGTCCCTTCGGATAGTGGAAATAATTCCAAGGTGCTTTTTGTAGTCATCGCTTTTAGAACGCCTGTCAATAAATGAGTAAAGAGTTTCTGTTGTAAGAGCATTGTTTATTCTGAACTCTAAATCGGTCTTGATTGATTCAGCCTTTTGAATTTGCTCTGAAATCAACAAAACTTCCGACTTACCTTTTTCTATTTCCAGTTTCAATGCTTTTTCTCCTTGCTCAAATTTAGAAACTGCCTCGTTGATTTGTTTCTCATGTGCCTCTTTAATCTTCCAAAGAGAAGAAACAATAGGCTGAAGTTGTTTGTAAACGATTTCTGCTCTTCTCCAAATTGCACCTCCTGTAATTAACATTGAAAGAACTGCCTGTGGAATTAAAAAATTTGTTTTGCTTATTTGAAAAGAAAGCAGTTCAAGAATCAGAGGAATGCATATAATTACTAAAAGAATTACGGCAAGACATATCAGATTGGTTTGGATTTTATCTTTTCTGAAAAACTCTTTTAAAAATGTAATTCTTGATTTAGCAAGAAGATAGGTCTTTTCTGGATTGCTCCAATATTTTTCTGGTATAATTCTCTTTAAATCATCCTGAGTTTTTAAAGAGGACTCATTCTCGTTTAATACTTCTAAAATTTTTTCTTTGGCTTTAAACTCACTATTAACCTTCTCTACAACTTTCCAGACGGTATCAGTTTTTACTTTTTCAATTTTCGTTTCTAACTCATCATGGATGGTTTTTCTTTTCTGTTCAAGTTTTGTTATTTGTTCCTCAACTGAACTCTTTTTATGCTCAAGTATTCCTATTTCTTCCTTCGTAATTGAAAGTTGATTGGTAAGTTGCTTTTCAATTTCTTTTTTCTCTATCTCTTCCTTTTTGTTTTCAGAAATGTATTCGTTTAGTTCTTCAAAAATTTTAGTGACAATGCTTGCCCATAAATTAGAATCCATGTACGACCATGCGTTAAAATGTATGTGAGCAATACCTTCACAGTAAATTCCACTTTTATTTGTTGAGAGCCTTACAATTTGTTCCTTTAGTTTACGCATAAAGAAGCTTTTCCCTGAACCCCATTTCCCGAATAGTGCAATAGCTAGTGGCGGTTCAAAACTCTTTGCAGAAACTACCTTTGCAAAGGCATTTACATCCTTTGTAATTTCTAAATAGTCTATTCCTTTATCTGAATCACTTATTAGTCCTGCGATTGTATCTTTTTTAGGGGGTATTGGTGGGCGAAGGTCATTCCAGCGGTTTTTATCAAGTCTTGATAAAATAATTGTAGTATACTGAGGAGGAGCCTCTTGAACTGTATTCCTGAAAAAACCTAAATTTTCAAAATCTTCCCAAAGCCCAGTTATTTTCCATTCAACTTCTATAGTTGTGCCGTCTCGTTTGTTTTCAGAAACAACGCCAACAGCTTTTACTTTTAAGTAACTAGTTCCATTTGAATAATAAGTGGATTTTATTATGAGTACGTCATTGGCTCTTATGGAATTTATTATTTCGGAATAACTTTCATCCTCATGACCCTTTTCCCAAATTCCCTCTTTTATAAAACGGTCAGTTTGGTCATTCCCGGACCAATAAGCACCAACTAAATAAAATTTAGCATCAAGACTTTTAATAAAAGTTTCTGCATCCTCATTAATTATTTTATCTGTTGAGCTTTGTTCAATGACTTTCAGATGAAGTTCCCTCCCTTCATTCGAATTAGGAACGGAAATAAGTATGTTAGTTTCGGTAGGAAATTGTTGCTGAAAACGATTAATTACATCAACTGTAATTGAATAGCTGTCCTCCAATGATAAACCACCAACACCTGTTCCCATCAGTGGTATCCAAAGTTTTTTATCTTTAAACCATCCACGAAACTCTAATAAAGTCTGGAATAGGTTTTCCTCAAGATTTTTATTTGTATCAAGACCATTAACTGTAACAACAAAAAGTATTGCTTTTCTATTCTCTGTGAAAATTTGACTGAAACCAGGACTTAATTCTTCTTTGTTTGGCAAATCAAGTTCGGTATAGCCATATTCTTTTAGGACTAACCTATTTAACATTCCAGGTGATCCTACATTATCAATTGAAACAATAGCAATGTCACCCTCATTTGGTGAAATATTTAATCCAATTCTATGTGTTGAATTTATTGTTTCAAATTTTACCTTCATTGTTTCTGTTTGTCTATTTTATGATTTGCAGTCATATCATAGGGTTTCCACGGCTCGAAAATCACCAAACCCCGCTATGTAATATGCACTGTGCGTTCAGTCTTTATCCATTTATTCTTTAAATAAAATTGTTGCTAAATCCCCTTTTATTGGGTCTTTTCTTAGCACATACCAACGATTATCCGAATTTTTACCTGTCTCAATAAATTGGGTAAATCTTTTCAGTTCTTGAAGTCTTGGCTGGTCATATATCCGGTTTTTGTCATATTTAAACAAGGCTTCAAATAATAAATTACCTATCTGGTCTGAGTCTCCGTTATTGCGCATATGATTACACAAATCATTCCATGCTGTTGTAAATTTTGAGCCTCTGACATCAATATATAATTTTGTCTTCATAAATTTTGGAATTGATATTTCTGGTTCACCATCTTTCAAAATCGCAATGAATTTTCCATCAGCTCCATTGAATAATTCTGACGTAATCATTGAAACTTCCCAACCAACACCAAAAGTTCTATTATTTGCTTTAAGAGCATAATTTGGGGTGCAAATCATTAAAACATAAGTTGATGACTCAACTGCTGATTCAGCAAAATGTAAAATGTCTTTTCCTGGCTTTAAATGTGTTTGGTCTAAAATCGGTTCAAATCCCCGTGCTTTTAAATCATTAGCAAGATTAAGAACCCAATTCTTGTGATTATCATTGTCATGTGAATAACTAAAAAAGACCCTCATATTTTATCTTTTAGTTGATATATCAATATATGCTTATTTTCTTATTCTTTTGCTTGAACGGAAAATTATAAGTTACGTGGCGGATAGCGGGTGATTTCCTGTCCGGCAGGACACGGAACTGCGATGCGAGAATCCGCAATTGGCGTATCTCCAAAACCCGCTATGCAATATAATATGGCACATTGTGGTGCGTTTCTTACTCAAAGACTTTATTCATATCTATATCGAGTCCGACTTGTTTCATTTCTTTCGCTAAGTTTAACTGCCATGCGCCTGCTGCATCATATTGTGTATACACAACACCTAAATAGTCGTTAGGAATTTCTACGCCTTCTTTATAAAGTACAAATACATTCTTTCTTCCAATTGCTCCACAAAAAAATCCTAATTCAAAAATCACATTTTGCCTAGCTCTGTATCCGGATAATTCATTATTATTTTTGGGATAGCCAATATCGTCTGGTGTGAGCACCACAATTGAAAAAACTGATGATAAAGCTTGTTCCTCAAATTTCTCTATAATTGTTTTTCCTTTACTTGCTTGTTCATGAAGTATTATTGCATTCAATCCAAGTTTTTCAACGAATCTTGCAACACTAGTTTTTATACTTTCATCATGTCCATGCACAATAAATATTTTTTTTGAATCTTTTCCCAAAAGTTTTTTAGTTTGAGAATTTCCACTTTTATCACCAAATAAGTCTGATTCCTCAATCATAGTATTCATCAGATTAATAATCTGACTTTTACCCTGTTCCCATCTTTCATGTTTATAAATTTCATCAGTTGGAGCAAAACTTGGATAAAACGATATATTGTTAAAATCTTCTATGTAGTCACTTTTATCCCCATAAATATTGGAAATTAACATTTTTCCTTTTCGTCGAGTCTTATCTAAAGCAGTCTCATCTCGATATGCAAGAGAATTCATTTGAGATTTAAAATCCTCAAGAAGTTCTTTTGTTGTTTTTGGTTTATTCATTTTAGGTTATGAGTTTATTTTGGGTAGACGATATTTTCAAATGCACCATAGCTCTGTTGTGCACCTTCAATCTTATCCGACAAGTCCCTACTTCCTCTCCTTCAACAACTTCTCCAATAATGCACTCTTTTCTTTTTCCAGTTCAACAATGCGCTCGTAAAGCGCTGTTTTCTCTTTAGACAATTCCAGGATTTGTTCGATGGGATTATTATTTATAATATGATCTCCATCTACTTTTCCAATGTTACTGCTTCCTTTTTCAAAGGTATTGTTTTCAATAATTACCGTTACCGGGTCTTCTTCCAGTTCTTTAATAAACTCAGGAGCGACATTGAGAGCTTTGGCAAACTTTTCAATCATTCCGTCATCAATGACTTTTTTATGTTCGTAGGTTGATATTTGCGCCTGACTGAGCCCCAAATCACTGGCTAAGGCTTCCTGTTTGACACCCAGGGTACGCCGTATCCGTTTGATAGCGTGTCCGTGGTGCGTATTTTTCAAAGTCTTTTCTTTTGTTTCCATCTTTTTTCATTAGAAATACAATATAACGAAAATAGCAAAATGCTGATTATGATGATAATTATTTGCATGATATCAATAATTATTGGCCGAATTATTTTTATTTCTTCGGTTAGCCTTCTTTACTTTGAACCGGATTTATGAATATGAACTTTAAATAAAAATAGGATGCAACTGTAATTAGATTGTAAATGAAATGATAATTTTGTGCTGGACTTACAGTACAAAATGACATAGCGCTTTTTTGGCCTTTAAAACGAATCGGCAAAATTCCATGCAAGAGGTCAGATAGTGGAAGCGCCCTTATATACTATAGGGGCGCGGACATTGTTTTATTCTCTTGCGATGGCCCTTGCGGAGCCTGATTGTAGGAATAATGACAATCGTTCGCGCCTTCTTTTTTTGTTGTTATTCCACTCACTTTACCCGGTTGCTGCACCGGCAACCGCACCTTCCAATAGCAGGCGTTGAACGGGTTGGCCATTAAGCGCGGTCACAAACCATGAACTATTTTTCTCCCTTCGGGAGAGATGGTAACTAAACCTGTAAACGTACTGTGTTATGAACCCTTTTCATCCTAATCATACTTTTTCTAAGAAACCGCCACCTGCAAGGCGGTCAGTTCAGCTCAAAGCCTGCCTGCCGGGATTTCGGTTCCGGCAGGTTTTTTGGGCCGCTGTTCCAAACAGAATTACCGCTGACTTGGTACTTCCGGTTTGTCAAACAGCTGAAAAATATCACTGCCTAACGCGCGTTGCGAACTCCAAGTCCCCTTTAGGGGAGACAGGGGTGACTACCAGAGGGACAAGAAAGAGAACCACTGTCAGGGTTTGCAACCACTGACCGGGTGAATGAAATTAAATATACCAAACCATGAATCCTGTAAACCAAGTAAATATCCAACCCAATCGGCCGCCCCCGCCAGGGCGGTGACTTCAGAATTCAGATTGCCTGCCGGTGTGTTGCTCCTCCGGCAGGCCCTACCTGGAAAGCTGTTGGTACACGAAACCTGTTGGTACACGAAACCTGTCAGGTTTCTGAAAACCTGACAGGTTAGAACAATCACCCCTAAATCCCCTAAAGGGGACTTTGGGCCGCTGTTCCAAACAGAATTACTGTTGACTCGGTACTTCCGGTTTGTAAATCAGCTGAAAAATATCACTGCCTAACGCGTGCTACGAACTCCAGGTCCCCTTTAGGGCCCCGAGGATTCGGGGTAGGGGCGGTAAATGGGTAAACCACTGTCAGGGTCTGCGACCACTGACAGGGTATGTGGGAGAACTATGTCCTTTTGCGAAACAATTCAATAACCGATTCATCCAAACTAACTAACCATGTTCCTAATCATTTACCAGCTAACTAATCCAGAGCGATGGCCACCTGTAGCCGGGTGGCCGTAGTCAGCCCAGCCTGCCGGGGCCAGGTGTCCCGGCGGGCTTTCTTTCACCCCTAAATCCCCTAAAGGGGACTTTGGGCCGCTGTTTCAAACCGAGTTACTGTTGACTTTGTACTTCCGGTTTGTCAAACAGCTGAAAAATATCACTGTCTAACGTGTGCTACGAACTTCGAGTCCCCTTTAGGGGATTTAGGGGTGGTAATTGAGAAAACCCCTGTCAGGGTTTACAACCACTGACAGGGTGGAAGAAACACCAACCATTAAATCATAAAACCAAACGAATGAAAAAGAAAAGAAAATTACACGCCTTGTTATGGCGCACCGTTTTGCTGGTACTGTTTTTCCCGGTAAGCGGTTTTGGCCCGTTGCCGGCCGTGGCGCAACAGAATGACCCGGGCAGGGTGTTGAATGCCATCAGCCGGGAAGCGAACCGGGGTGTCACCGGTACCGTAACCGATACCCAGGGGCAACCACTGCCCGGGGTGAGCATACAGATAAAAGGAACGGCTATTGGGACCATCACCGATGCCGAAGGGAATTACCGCTTCGCTCATGTCCCTGAGAATAGCGTATTGGTCTTCTCGTTTATGGGCATGCAGAAACAGGCGATTCCTGTAAAGGGAAAAATCCGCCTCGATGCGGTGATGCAGGAGACAACCATTGGCATTGATGAGGTGGTGGCCATTGGGTACGGAACCCTGAAACGGTCGGATATTGCCACGGCCATCACCTCGTTGAAACCGGCTGAGTTCAACCGGGCCGGAAACCGCGATGTGCGCTCGCTGCTCGAAGGAAAAATTGCCGGCCTGACCGTTACCCGGACCGGTGGCAGCTCACCCACCGAGGGTGTGGCCATCCAGCTACGGGGTGTTGTTTCGGTCAACGGGAGCCGGTCGCCGCTGGTGGTCATCGACGGGATTCCGGGCGGCAACGTGGATCTGCTGCGGCCCGAAGACATCGAGTCGATAGAGGTACTGAAGGACGGTTCGGCCGCGGCCATCTACGGGTCGAGCGCCAATGCGGGCGTCATCCTGATCACCACCAAAAAGGGAATGCAGGGAGCGACCCGGGTCGAGTACGCTACGTTTGTTACGCGGTACTATCAAAAGAACACCCCCGATTTCCTCGATGCCGGCCAATTCCGGGCAGCCATGGCCGGCCTGGGGTACGATGAGTCGGCCTACGACCGGGGCGGTGATACTGATATGTACAACGCCATCATCGATGACGAGAACCTGTCGCAAAGCCATAACCTGTCGGTTTCGGGCGGAAATGAACATACCGTGTACAGGGCATCGGTGTATTACAACAACCTGAACGGTATTGCCCTGGCCAACGAGCGCGAACAGTACGGCGCCCGGATGTCGCTGCAGACAAAGGGTTTTAATGATATGTTGACTTTCCAGTCGAACCTGGCCACCAACTACAACAACATGAACATGCTGGGGAACGAAGGATGGGAGGCGGCTGCCCGGGCCAACCCCACCAACCCCATGTACAACCCCGACGGCACCTTTTATGAAGACATGGCGTCGGACGAGAATAAATATGCGCGGTTGCACCAGCAGAAAAACAAACGTCTGCAGGAAACCACCTCGCTGGACGCCAAAGTCATCCTAGAGCCGCTGACCGATCTGAAACTCTCGGCCTTCGTGAGTATCCAGCGCGACAACTACAATAATAATGTATACTACGACAAGAACTCCCGGGTATCGGTCAACAGCTACAACGGCGACGGGTACGCCTACAAGAGTTCGTATGTCAATACCCAACAGGCCTTCGAGCCGACGGTTGAGTACACCACCGTGCTGTCCGACCGGCACAGGTTCAACGCCGTTGGCGGGTACAGCTACCGCTACCGGGTGGAAGAGAGCTTCGATGCTTCGAACAAAGGGTTCCTGAACGATGCCAGCCAGGAGAACGACCTGGGGGCGGGGAGTTACCTGGTGGACGGAAAAGCCGGCATGGGCAGTTACAAGGGAGACGAAACGCTGGTAGCCTTTTTCGGGCGTATCAATTATGTGTTCAGCAACCGCTATGTGGCGCAGGTATCGTACCGGCGCGAAGGGTCGTCCAAGTTCGGGGCGAACAACAAGTGGGGAAACTTCCCGGCTGCCTCGGTTGCCTGGAACGTGACCAACGAGGCGTTTATGGAGACTGTGCCGGTGCTGTCGAACCTGAAGCTGCGGCTGGGGTACGGTGTTACCGGGAATTCGGGCATCGGGCCTTACCAGTCGCTGGCGACCATCGGTACCGGGGGCTATTACCTGGCCGACGACGGCTCGTGGATACAGACCTACGGACCCAGCCGGAACCCCAATGCCAACCTGAAATGGGAAACCAAGAAGGAGTGGAACGCGGGCGTCGACGTCGGGGTGCTGAATAACCGGGTGACCGCCGCGGTCGACCTGTACAAACGCAAGACCGACGATTTGCTGATGACCGGGGTCACCTCGGCCATCCCGGCCAATATCCATTCTACTTATACCACCAACATCGGGGTCATCTCCAGCAAGGGGATAGAGGTGACGCTCAATACCATCCCGGTTTCCGGGGACGATTTCACCTGGAAAGCCGACCTGGTGGGGAGCCACACCTTCTCGAACACCCTCGACAAGTTCTCGAGCAATGCAGCCGACTACATCGAGTTTGGCGGCATTGGCGGGTACGGGGCCCTGGGAAATGCTGTGCGCCTGTATGAAGGATCGGACGTGGGCGATTTCTACGGGAAACGTTTTGCCGGCTTCGACGAAAGCGGCGAGTGGCTGTTTTACAACAAGGAAGGAGAAAAAGTGAGCGGCGGGGAGATCACCGAGGAAGATAAAACGGTGATTGGGAACGGAATGCCGAAGTATTACCTCTCTTTCTCCAACTATTTTACCTACAAGAATTTTGACCTGTCGGTCTCCTTCATGGAAAAATTCGGGTTCGACATCCTGAACCGGCAGAAGCTGGCTTACAGCAACCTGAAAACACTGGCATCGGGGTACAATGTACTGACCGGGGCGGTCGAATCGGGGTTCAATGCCTCTTACCAATATTCCGATTACTACCTGGAGAACGGGAGCTACGTCAAGCTCGATAACATCACGCTCGGGTACTCCTTCCGGGGCCGTCGTCCCAACGTTCCGTCGCTGAGGGTGTATGCCACGGCACGGGACCTGTTCACCATTACCGGGTACTCCGGCGAAACGCCCGAGCTGAACGATACGGGCCTGTCACCGGGCATGGCCGCCTATGTTGGTACCCCGGTTACCCGGAGTTTCACGCTCGGTTTGAATGTTCAATTTTAATATGTAACCAGATGAAGAAAAATAACCTGTTGATATGGATGGTGTTGAGTCTCGGGCTGCTGGCCGCGTGTACCAACCTGGACGAGACCGTATACAGCGACCTGACCACGACCAATTTTTATACCACCCACGATGAGGTGATGTCGGCGGTCCTGCGTCCCTACACCCACAGCCGGGCGGTATTTGCCTGCCAGTCGCGGGAGAACTGCTGGCGGTTAAACGAGTTTTCGGCCGACCAGCTGGCCTGGCCCCAGAAGGGCATCCACGGATACGATGACGCCAAGTGGATACAGTTTCATTACCACACCTGGGACTATACCCATTCCTCGCTGAAAGACTGCTGGAACCTGATTTTCCAGGGGCTGGGCTACTGCAACAGCGGCATCGAAGGACTGGAAGCCCGTGAACCGGAAGCCATGGGGATAACCGAAAGCGAGAAGGCGGCCTTTGTCGCCGAACTGCGGGCCAACCGGGCCTATTACTACCTGGGAGCCATCAACACCTTTGGTAATGTGCCCATTGTGACCAAAGTGGCCGAGCCGGAATACCCGGAGACCAATACCCGGCAGGAAGTATTCGGTTTTATCGAGTCGGAAATGCTGGCTATTATCGACGACCTTCCGGAGATGACCAGCGCCAATTCGGGGCGCTTCACCCAAATAGCCGGTTATGCGGTCCTGGCCGACCTGTACCTGAATGCGGAAGAGTGGACCGGTACGCCCCGTTGGGACGACTGCATCACGTATTGCAACAAGATACTGGCCGGGGAAGGAGGCGCCCAGCATGGGACCCTGGAGTTGGACGATGACCTGCTGACCCCTTTCTGCAACCAGAATACCGAAAAGTCGAACGAGAACATCCTGGTGTTGTCGTATGACTACCAGGCATCGGGCAACCGGTGCAGCTGGTCCGGCGACTTCTACCATTTCGCCCAGAAATACATTTATGGCGGCGACCGGAACGGGAACAACGGCGTGGTAGTCATCCCGTCGGCTTACGATGCCTTTGATGACCATGACCTGAGAAAGAAGGAATGGATGCTGATAGGCACCCAGTACGCGTATGACGACCCGGCGACACCGGTGAACGGGACCGTTGAATATGCCGGGGAGCCCCTGGTGTTTGTCAGCAACATCCGGCTGAACAAGTCGGGCGGAACGGAATCGAGCATGATTACCGGCGAAGAGAACAGCGGTGCCCGGTTCAACAAGTACCGTCCGGGCGCCTGGGAGGACGAACACTATTGGAGTAACGACTGGGTGCTGTACCGGTTGACGGAGTTTTACTTCATGAAAGCCGAAGCGCTGATGCGTAAGAACAACGGGGTGGCCACAGCCGAGGCGGTGGACCTGATTAACAAGGTGCGCCAGCGGGCATTTACCGCTGAGGACTGGGCAACGGGCGACTATGCCTATACGCCCACGACCCTGACACTGGATGAGCTGCTGGCAGAGAAAGGCCGTGAATTTATTTTCGAAGGAAAACGGCGGACCGACTTGATCCGGTTTGGCAAGTTCCTGACCGGGAGCTGGTGGGACCACCAGCCTACCAACAGTGAGCATCTTACATTATATCCCATTCCGTTTGCCCAGTTGTCGGTGAACCCGAACCTGGTTCAGAATGAGGGTTACCAGGTGGCCAATTAAGAAACATCTGATTAAAAATAGTGCAGCAGGACCTGTAGGTTCGTAACAGTAGGGAAGCACGGTAGATTAGCTTTTGGGACCTGAGCGTCAGGTGCCCTGCCGGGGTTCGGCTTTTTGGGGAAAGCCGGCCCTGCTTCCCGTTTGCTGCAGATTGGTGGGTTCATTTAAAAAGGAAAACGCAGAGAGTGAGGGACAGGAGGGATGACAGGCCGTTCGGCTATTTGGACAAGTAGTAGTGAAGCCTGAATGGCAGGGGGCCGTTCCCCGAGGTTGGAGCGGCCCCCGTTTCTCCTGTGTGTTGGGCGCATTCAACCGAAATCCTCCTCCGGCCTGTCAGCCACCTCCTCCGGGAGGAGGACAGGTCGCCAATGGCACTGCCTTTTATCAATTGAGGAGCATTTAGATGAGTTTCTGCCATGCACTTAATGCTCAATCAGGCCAATTGGTCGGCAAACTCTGAAGGAGTTCAAGCTCCATAGCCCGGGGTAAGAAACCGTGAGGTTTAGCCACCCCGGGTTGGCAAGTACGCGTACCGGTGGTCGTGTGATGGTGCGGATTGAAATGGGAAGGTTGTTTCGACCGCAATAGCGATGACGTTGATAAGAGCGCAACAACAGCAACAACTGTAACGATAGTAACCATAGAAACATTCATAACCACAGAAACCAGAACCATTGAAAGACCCGGTTGCTGTCTCTGGTTGGTCGTCTTTCCTTCAACCATTCACGTGCGGCGCAACAATGTATTCGTTCCAAAGCAGACAGGAATGTGCGCCTCTGCTCGCTTCGGAGCGTCTAACCCGGGGTGGCGTCATCCCGGTTACACCGTGATTTCTGACCCCGGGCTTTGTGCTTTCAGGCCTTCAGCCTGACAAGGCCAACGGTCTTGCAGCAATAACCCCTGGCGCCGCTATGGGAACAAAAATGTGGTAGGGCGAATAAGGTCACGCACTGGCCTGGATTGAAATGGGAAGATTCTTTCGACCGCAATGGCACTATCGCTCATCATTGCTCAACAATAGAAACCACAAAACTCTTCTAACAACAGAAACCTTTCCGCTCAACCTGAAACCTTTGAAACAATTAACAATGAATAATGTGTAGTGAGTAATTAAGAGGTCTAAGGTTCAATCTCATATCTCGCATCTCGTGTCTAACCTCTCGCATCTATCGTCTTGCGTCTTTCTTAACACTTAACACTTGAAACTGCCTTTATTTACCAATACAAAAGTTCCTGAAAATATTCCCCAGCACCTCATCCGTGCTAATCTCACCGGTGATGAGGCCGAGGTGGTGCATGCATTCGCGGATATCTTGTGAAAGGAAATCGCCGGTAATGCCGTTATGCAATCCCTCAATCGCACGGTTGATCGCCTCACGTGCTTGTGTGAGCGCTTCGAAGTGACGGGCGTTGGTCACAATCACATCCTCTTCGTTGTTGAGTTTGGCCAGGTTGACTGTTTCCAGTAGCAGATTCTTCAGACTGTCGATATTGTGGCCCATCTTGGCGGAAATGAAGACCATATCTTCGTTATCGGCCAGGGTAATATCCATCAGCATTTTCCGGACAACGTCCTCATCTACCTGATCGGCTTTGTTGCCCACGATGATCAGGTTCTGCTGGTTGATATGCTGGCGCACATCTTCCAGGTTCTGCAGGTATTTCTTCGGTTCCCGGGTTAGGTCGAGCAGCAGCAATACAATACTGGCCTGTTTAATCTTCTGGTACGTCCGCTCGATGCCCATGCTCTCGATTTTGTCGGCAGTGGTACGGATACCGGCCGTGTCGATGAACCGGAAACTGACACCCCGGATGTTGATGACGTCCTCGATAACGTCGCGGGTGGTGCCTGCAATCTCTGAAACAATAGCGCGTTCGTCGTTGAGCAACGCATTCAACAGGGTCGATTTACCAACATTGGTTTCGCCGGCGATGGTCACCGGAATACCGTTCTTGATCACATTTCCCAGCTTGAATGAATCGGCCAGTTTGCCAATCATCTCTTCGATGCGGGTAGCCAGATCGAGCAGTTGGGTACGGTCGGCAAACTCCACATCTTCCTCGCTGAAATCAAGTTCCAGCTCAATGAGTGACACAAAGCTGAGCAATTCTCCGCGTAGCTTAATCAACTCCTGCGAGAAACCACCGCGCATCTGATTCAGGGCCAGTTTGTGTGAAGCGGCCGAAGTGGAAGCAATCAGGTCGGCCACCGCTTCGGCCTGCGAGAGGTCCATCTTTCCGTTCAGGAATGCCCGTTGGGTAAACTCACCCGGACCGGCCATGCGGGCTCCTTTCGAAAGCAACAGCTCCAGGATGGCCTGTTGGATGTATTGCGAGCCGTGGCAGGAAATTTCCACCACATCTTCTCCAGTAAAGGAATGGGGAGCGCGGAACAAACTCACCACCACCTCGTCGATAATCTTCTCACCGCTGCGAATGGTACCGAAATGGAGGGTATTGGCAGACTGCTCAGCCAGTTTCTTTTCCTGGTTGGGTGATGTAAAAACTTTCTCGGTGATGGCAATGGCCTTTTGTCCTGAAAGGCGGATTACCGCGATGCCACCCACGCCCGGTGGGGTGGAAATGGCGCATATGGTTGATTGATCGATCATCTTTCTGGTCTCCTTTTTAAGGGGAACAAAGATACAAATTCTGAAGACAACAGACGATAGACATGAGAGACAAAAGGCGTTTCGGGTTAAGCTGCGCGGTCACAAGTTTCAAGTTAGGCTCCGCCGTTTCTGTTGTTCCTGTAGTTCCTGTTGTTCTGCTTCGATGTATGTGTCATCTTTGTGTTCGTGGTGTTAAAGCCTAGCGTCCTTTGTGTTAAAAAAATAAACCACGATGAACACAAAGAAAGCACAATGTCCACAAAGGCATTATCTGAAAAGAGGGGTAGCTAAACCATTCAAAATGGATGCCGGCCAGGTAGGACCACGATACATCGTGGCCGAGCTTTAATCAGGTTACAGAACAGTTTGGCATTTCATGTCAATGCCGGTTTGGGCGGCGCAGGAACATCCGTATTCCAATCATGCTTGAAACGTGTACCTCTTTTCCTTGCGGGGCATTGAATTACCCAAGCCTGTCCCGACGAATTTCGAGGGGCATTGCCATTGGGCTGAATTGAACCGGCCCTTCAGGCCTGCTTGTTTGCAAACTCGAAGTGAAATTGACTTCGTCGAACTTCGTTTCGCGTAATTAGTAAAAATTCGTGTAATTCGTATTCCCAATATTACCGGACCGTCCTTTGCAAACAACCACACTCTACCTCAAGAAGTATATCTTCTTCAGCCGGAAGGCGACATTCACCAATGCTATCATCACCGGCACTTCCACCAGCGGACCAATCACCGCCGCAAAGGCTTCGCCGGAGTTCATGCCGAAAATGGCAATGGCTACCGCGATAGCCAGCTCAAAGTTGTTACTGGCTGCCGTAAACGACAGGGTAGTGGCTTGTGCATAATTGGCGCCAATCTTTTTGCTCATGAAGAAAGAGAGGAAGAACATCACGATGAAATAGATGAGCAACGGTATGGCTATCAGCACTACATCCATCGGTATCCGGATGATGTATTCTCCCTTCAGCGAGAACATCACGATGATGGTAAACAGCAAGGCGATGAGCGTTATCGGACTGATTTTGGGAATGAATTTCCGTTGGTACCAATCCTTTCCTTTGGCCCGAATAAGCAGGAAGCGCGAAAGGAATCCGGCAACAAACGGAATCCCCAGGTAGATGAATACGCTTTCGGCAATTTGCCCGATGGTGATGTTGTCGACAGCGTGACTGGTCGGTATCCCGAACCATCCCGGTAGGATAGCAATGAAAAACCAGGCATACACCGAGAAGAACAGTACCTGGAAGATGGAGTTGAACGCTACCAGTCCGGCTGCATACTCGGTATCGCCTTTGGCCAGTTCGTTCCACACGATCACCATGGCGATGCAACGTGCCAGACCAATCATGATGATCCCGTACATGTAGGGCAGGTTGGCGTTATTTTCGCCCGGAAAGAGTTTGAAAAACAGGATGCCAAGCAGGAACATCACCACCGGACCGATGATCCAGTTTTGCACCAGCGACAGGCCCAGCACTTTGTAGTTCCGGAACACATCGCCCAGTTCTTCGTATTTCACCTTGGCCAGCGGCGGATACATCATCAGGATGAGCCCAATGGCGATGGGTAAGTTAGTAGTGCTGTCAGGCGACGATTTTAGGGAATTCCAAAAGGTCGCAACGCCCGGGAAAAAGTACCCGGAAAGGACACCAATGGCCATAGCCAGGAAAATCCACAGTGTGAGGTAACGATCCAGAAATTTCAGACGGGGTTTCGAAGGCATAGTTATCGTTTTTTATTTATTAGCGGTAACGGTAATGCTGAAAATGCCGGTTCCGGAAGTCTTGTACTCCATCATCTCCCGCGCCGACAGGTAATTGCTCAGGATATCATCAGGGATGGTGATGGCTTTGTTCTTTTCTACCTTGATATCGGAAAAGCCTTTCTCTTCGATAATGGAAAGATATTGCTTACGCTGGATAGCGCCCGATACACATCCTGCATACAATTCAGCTTCCTTGATTAAGCCTTCCGGCAGATCACCGTCCAGCACCACGTCGGAGATACAAAAGTGTCCTCCGGGTTTCAGTACCCTGAAAATACCGCTAAAAGCTTTTTCCTTATCGGGAACCAGGTTCAGTACGCAATTGCTGATGACCACGTCGAAGGTATTTTCCGGCAACGGCATCTCTTCGATGTCGCCTTTCACAAATTCGACATTGGTGAAGCCGGTTTTCTCCAGGTTTTTCCGGGCTTTTTCGAGCATGGCATCGGTAAAATCGAGGCCGGTTACTTTCCCGGTTTCGCCGGTGATGGCGCGGGCAACGAAGCAGTCGTTTCCGGCACCGCTTCCCAAATCGAGTACATGGTCACCTTCGCTGATACGGGCGAACTCGGTGGGCAAACCGCAACCTAGCCCCAGGTCGGCATCGGCATTGTAACCTTTCAGCATGGTGTAATCGTCGCTGAAAATGGTGTAGGTGGAATCACCGCAGCAACTGGTCCCACCGCAGCAGGATGACTGGTTTGTTTCCTTACTTTGTGAGGCTATCTCTCCGTATTTTTCCTGCACGAGCAGTTTCAGATCTTCGGGTTTTACTTGCATGGCAGATTATATTTGAGGTTTGATATCTTCGGTATAGAGCTTGTAAAAAGCCGCTTTAATCTCATCACGTACGCGGATGAATTCACTCCAGATGAATTCGTCCGTTCCGGTAGCATGTGAGGGGTCGTCGAAACCGATGTGCAGCCGGTGTTTTACTTTTCCCGTGAAGGTCGGGCAAGCCTCGTTTGCGCCACCGCAAACGGTAATCACATAGTTCCATTCGTCGTTCAGGTATTTGTCTACCGGGTCGGAAGTGTGGTGACTGATGTCGATGCCGATTTCCTTCATGGCGGCCACTGCTTTTTCATTCAGTTTGCCTGAAGCTTCGGTTCCGGCCGATTGTACGTTAATGCGTTTATCGAATGATTGCAGAAAACCGTGGGCCATTTGACTGCGGCACGAGTTTCCGGTGCATAAAATAAGTACGTTCATCTGTTTTTGGAGGATTTAAATGGATGAATGATTTATATGGGTTATTCGCAACAATAATTGTCTATGTGTAAATCATCGATAAAGCCGCCTAATTCTTCGCGAAGGCGTTTCACATTGTCCATATCGAGACAGTATTTGGTTTTAACCCCCTCGATGTGACCGGTTACGAGGCCTGCCGCTTTTAGCTCTTTCAAATGCTGGTTAACGGTGGTTCTTCCCAACGGTAGTTCATCGGAAATATCGCCGGTGATGCACGATTGTGTCGCAGCCAGGAACTGCAGTATCTGCAACCGGGCCGGATGAGCCAGCGCTTTGAAAAGCGCCGCCTTTTCGATGAGCTCCTGCTCGAATAGTTCGGTTTTACTTTGTACCATGATGGCTTTCTTATGACGCAAATATACGTCAAATATTCAAGTGACGTAATTATACGTCAAAAAAATGCAGATTTTTTCATCTACTAAGAAACAATTGGTGGGTTGGCTAGAAATAGCACTACAAGCTATCCGTCGAATTGTATCCTTCATGTGTTGCAAGATATCAATCGTAAAAGGACCTCAGGCTTAAATCTCTTCCGGCAGCCACAGCCACATTGTGCAATATGGCTATGAAATGGTTATAAGGATAGAATCCTTTCTCGGGATGACATCCTTGAATCACAATCAAGATGAATTGCCCATGGCTTCAGCCGTGGGAGCGCAGAAATACCAGCATTCCTGGCGGTCGCGAGATAGTCGTAATAGAAATGGTATGCGGGTTTCGACCGCAAAATGATGGTGGTTTATAGAATGAAAATGATTGGGCTAAAGCCCATGACCTGCCTGTTGCTCATACCCCCGGGCTGAAGCCACGGGGCAATTGAATGCTGTCCTGGAAGTGTAACGTGGAGAACCGAAATCGCGAAGCGTAACCTGAAACTCTTCAACGGCAAAAACGACGAAATCTATGACGTAAAAGGAGGGAAGTTCAGGTAAAAAGAAACCCGGTATTTGTCGGGGGTGTATTCCCTCACAAGATACCGGGTTGGCAAGTATGACAGAAAATTATGAAAAGCAGTAATCTTTATTTGGCTGCACAGTCAATGCAAACCTTCTTATCGCCTTTTATGCGGCCATATTCCATGACGGTCATCTCCCCGCACTCCTCACAAACAAAGCTGTTGAAGCTATGGGGATGCTGCTTCAAATCGTAATCGAAAACCTCCGACACGATGAGGATTTGATCGGCCGGGGCATTCATTACCTTCTTCACGAGTGGTTCAATGGTCTCTTCCGGAACTTTGCTGGCCGGAATGCCTTTTTCACGGTAGTCTTTGAAGAAGGAGGTCTGTTTGTTGGCCAGCATCGCTTCAGCGCGTGGAGTAACCCGGACTGCTTTGCCGGTGGCCTTGTCGACAACAATAACAGCCCATTTACCTTTGTGTGTTTTTTTTATGTTTCCCTTGCCGAAAGTGGTTCCCATAATCACCTGCAAACCATCGGCAAAACAGGTCGCACAGTGGTCATCGCCCAGGTCGACAAAAGCGATGAGTTGTCCGTCATTGGCGCGTTCAACGCCCAGTGCATTCATGGCAGCTGCACCAACGCGCAGTCCCATCGGCATGGCCGGACATTTGTGTCCGTGAAATTTTTGCCCGAATTCGAGCCATTCTTGTGGATTGATCATGATGTTGAATTTTAAGTTTGACAATTTTATGATCCGTTGTGTAAAGTTCAGAAATGTGAAGATTTCTCCGCTTTCTGGTAATTTCCAACAACGGTTGTTCTAATGTTTAATTTCTTCCTACCGGAAGAATATCTGCAACTGGATATTGGCCGAATAAACCGGATTTTGGTCCAGGTCGCTGCATCTAAAGTCGGCCATCAGTTTTGTTTTTTCGGTCATGAGATAGTTGAATCCCAGTCCGTACCAGGAATGATTCGCTGTTGCGGGATTCAAGTCGGTGTATTTGTCGGTAAACGCTGTTAGTTGGTAATGTGAATTGAAATCGTACCAACCCAGCAGGTAGTAACCATCTGCTTTTTCACTGTTCAATAGTGCCTGAATATATTCGGCCTGCAGATGGAAATGGCCAGAGTGAAGCAGGGCTTCCGTACCCCAGCGGAAATCATCTCCTGAAATGAGTGAGCCGGCGGCATAAATTGTCGGCAGACTCATTTGCGTAATGTTCCGGTAGGCAACAGAACCTCCCAATGTCAAATCCGATTTGTCCGCGAAGCTGAATTTCCGGTTTAACTGTGAAGTCACCAGCAGGGAATTGTTGTTATGCGCGGGTTTGTCTGTGTTTCCGTTGAACAACCCAATACTGGCATGCCACGGTTGGCCGGGGTGGCTATATAGGTATTCAAGTCCAATCATTCTAGCTCCGTACTTCGGGTTCATATTCAGCGCATTGATGACGGTGGCCCGCTCCAAAACCGGAATCCGGTAATCGGGCTGCATGCGTTGCATCATAAAATCAGGCACAAACCGCCCGAGCCGGAACAGCCCGTTTTCTTTTAGATGAATATCCGCCAGTGCGTCCTGAAAGGTGAAATTTTGATCTTTGAACGAGCGGTAAACCACCTGCAGCTTGTAACTGATGAAATCGAGCCTCGGTACATCGCCTTTGAGCCACAGTTTGGCCCGTCGAACCATGAATTCCGACGTGGTATTCAGATTGCTCGAAAACCGGGTTTGGATGTAGCCGTTTAGTTGCGGACCCTTATTTTCCTGCGCCTGAACGGATGCAGCAAAGAATAGGAGCAGCGCTAATAATTTCAATCTTTTCATGACACGATGCATATTAATGGATGACGCCGTACACCATTTTGGCAGCAATGACCAGCAAGACGATGGCGTAAATCACCTTCACCTGTCTTGATTTGGCTTTTTGCGTCATGTACCGTCCTCCCAATTGTGAGCCGATAATAACGGCAATGACGACAATGATAGTCAACGGCCAATTCATATGTCCCTGCGAAACGTGGCCCAGGTACCCTGATATGGAAGAGAAGGTAACTACAAAGGCTGTGGTGGCAGCCGCTTGTTTGGTCTTGTAGCCCATCATCATGAGGATTGGGGCAATGATGAATCCTCCGCCCAGTCCGAGCATTCCGCCTACGAAGCCGGCAAAACCACCAACGAAGAACCCGATGATGCTTCGCTTTTTCATGGACATCATCTGGTCCGGTTCAGCCATCTTGGAGGCGTATATCATGCGAACTGCTGCCGCGACAACCATGATAGCAAACAAGATTTTCAGGGTTTGTACCGGTACTTTGTCGCTGGTCATGGCTCCGAGAGGTGAGGCTACTAAGGCTGTGACAGCCATGACGGCACCGCCTTTCCAGTCGACCATCTTTTTCCGTGCAAACGGAATAAGTACCAAACCAGTGTTTAAGCCATTCAAAAGTAAACCAAGCGGAATGGCAACGGAGATCATATCGAAACCAGCCCAGTTCAGGACCGGTACATACACCATTCCTCCGCCAAGGCCCAGCATGGCAAAAATGAATGATGCAACCGCGATGATGAAAAAAACAATTCCGTATAACATGATTCCAGACTTTAAGTAAGTGTTTACTTACAATAAGAAGTAAAAAAAATTACCGTTTCAATAATTTAAGCATAAGACTCAGCATCTTCTTGCAGAAATTGTCGACCTGTGACTCGCCACCGTTGAGAATGAGCTCAATGTTCAGTGATACCGGAATGCCCATGTAAAGCATAGCGAGATTTTCAACGGGTATGGCTTCATCCCAGGTACCTTCGGCAATTCCGTCGAGGAAGATTTTACTAACCAATGATTTCTGGTTGTTGAAGATGTGACGAAGCGTTGATTTTAGTTGTTCGTCATTATTGTGTGATGCTTCCGAAAAGAGAAGCATGGTGATGCCTTTATTGTCAGTAAGATACTGAACGGTTGAGCAAATGAACTTTTGTAAGCGCTCTTCCGGTTCCAGCGAAGAGGTGGCAATTGTCCGCAACTGCCCGATAAAATCGGTCTGTACATCGTTGATTATCGACAGTATAATGTCTTGCTTGGTAGCGAAATGCCGGAAGATGGCACCTTCGCTCATGCCAATGCGTTTGGCCAGGTTGCGGGTAGACAGGTTCTTCAGGCCATCGGTATAAATGATGTCGAGTACTGCCTGCTTGATTTGGCCTTGCCTTGTTTCGCTATTTTGCCGTTCCATGACTTTGATGTAAGTAATTACTTACAAAGTTAATTCTTTTTTGAGAAATGCAAATGTTTAGCGAATTATTTTTTTAGGTGTTTGTTTTTTTCATGCTGAAAAGAAGAGGACCTGAAATGGCGAGTGGGAGAATGGGGAACTTCCGCAGATTGACACAAATGAAATTCACCGATGAACACAAAATAGGCCAGCTCCATCGAAAGCCGAACCAATAGGAATAACAGGAACGACAGGAACAATGTCAGCTACAGCAATCTGACGCCTGAAAACGTTTTTTGTTTCTTGTCTGAAGTCTATTGTCTTAATTCTTCCGCTCTTTTACATCACATGATTAAAGACAAAACCAACGATGAGTATGCCGACGGTAACAATGCCGACAAAGACCGAAATCAATTGCCATTTGAGCACTTTCTTCAGGATGATGATTTCCGGCAGGGAAAGGGCGATGACCGACATCATAAAAGCGAGGGCAGTGCCGAGCGAGACGCCCTTCTCCAAAAGCACACTGACAATGGGAATGATTCCGGCAGCATTGGAATACATCGGTACGCCGAGTAAAATGGCGACTGGAACGCCATACCAATTCTGGTTGCCCAATAAGGAACCGAGAAAATTTTCGGGCACATAACCATGAGCACCGGCTCCGACAGCAATACCAATGAGGATGTATATCCAGATTTTCCCCACAATCTCCATAACTGCGTCGTACCCCGATCGTATTCTTTCCTGAAAATGTACTCGTCCTTCTTCATCATTACTGTGACCGGCTTTTACTTCATAAACCCATTCAGCTACATATTTTTCTAATCCCAGTTTTCCTAATATCCAGCCCGCCAGAATGGCAATGATAAGGCCGGTTCCCACGTAGATGAGAGCCACTTTCCAGCCAAAGAGGCCTATCAGCAATACCAGGGCTACTTCATTAATCATCGGGGCAGCAATGAGGAATGAGAAGGTAACGCCCAGCGGAACACCCGCTTCTACAAAACCAAGAAACAGCGGAATCGCGGAACAGGAGCAAAAAGGAGTTACAATTCCCAGCAACGAAGCCAGGATGTTTCCGGTAAATAAGGATTTCCCTTCCAGTATTTTCCTGGTTTTCTCCGGAGTGAAATATGTTCTTAGGATGCCGACGACAAAGATGATGAGTACTAACAATAACAACACTTTGGGAACCTCGAAGATGAAGAAACGAAGGGTCTCCGTCAGGTGCTTGCCGGCAGCCATTCCAAACACATCATCAATGAGAAAATCTGCCATGTGCTGCAGTTGCCAGTAAACGACAATCCAAAGTGGCAAAAGGATGGCGGGAAAAAACCAGCCATGCATATTTCGGTTGAGTGCAATTACTTTTTCTCTCATCTCTTTCCCATTTTCCTAAAAGTAAACCGTAAAAACATAATAGAAACCGACTACGATGAATACGACTGAAACAACGCGCCGGAACCAGATTTCAAAAATCCTGAGTCGGTTATATAATACGCCGACACCGGAAATGGCAAAGGCGATGAGCCAGGCAAAAATGATGACGGGTATTCCGGTGGCAATGGCGAAAACAATCGGAAGGTAGAGTCCGGAAACACTGCTAACAGTTAACGGAATCAGCATTCCGAAATAGAGTACTCCGCTGTAAGGGCAGAAGGCTAATGCGAACAGAATACCGAGCAAGAGAACATCCCAATAGGTTTTAGCGCCTTTTTCTTCAAAACGTCGTGTGATGTTTTCCAGACCGGGAAACTTGATTTTCAAAATATCCAGCATGAACAGGCCAATCACAATCAATAACGGGCCGATAATTTTTTCGCCGTAGCGTTGAAAAATTCCTGATAAGGAAAACTGATCGACACCGAAGAAAATAATCAAAGCCAGTGCCGTATAGCTAATGGCCCTTCCCAGTGTATACACCAGTCCGTTATAGAATACCCGGTTCCGGTTCTCCATATCCTTGCCAATAAACCCGATGGCTGTAATGTTGGTCGCCAAAGGGCAGGGGCTAATGGCTGTCATCAGTCCCAGGATTAGTGCCGTGACAAAGGGAAGTGAGCTACTTTCGAGTATTCCACTCAGAAATTCTTCCATCGTTTATAGCAACGGTTTAATCTTCTCTTCTATAATTTGCCGGAACTTTTTGGGATTGGTCCGGGCATACATAAAACCTTCGGTGGTAATATTGAATTGCTGATTTCCTTTTACAATTAACAGCGTCTGTCCGGAAACACCCAGCTCTTTGCCTTTTGCTTCGCCGGCTTTGTCATCCAGATTATAGGCAGCAAAACTGACGTCATCGCCAAACAGTTCCTTCACATCAGCTTGAGCTTCCGATTCGACCGCGCGGCAGGTAGCGCAACGCGTATTGAAATGGAAATAGTAGACGTTGACTTTGGCTTGTTTTTCCGGTGCTTTGGAAGTACTGGCCGACGTTTGGGAAAAGGTGAATGTGCCTGCCATGAATAGAAGCAAAGCAAGAAAAGCAGTTTTTGGCGATTTCATGGTTATTGGTTTTGGGTTAGCAGTTTTTTCAGTTCTTTTACCGACGGTACTTTCCCTTTTACAACTACTTTTCCATCAACCACCAGCGCCGGAGTGGTCATTACGCCCATTTTCATGATTTCTACAATGTCTTCCACCTTGGAGACCGTAGCATCCAGTCCGGCTTCGGTTACTGCCTCATTGGTTGCTTTTTCCAATGCCCGACATTTGGGGCAACCCGTTCCCAGGACTCTGATATCCATGTGGATGGGTTTTACATTTTGAAAGTCCATAACTTCCTGTTTTTGGTTCGTTCGTCATTCGTAAAAATACGAACAGAATTATTCATTCCAAAACTTTTTGAACAGGATTTGTGCTTCGGACCATTTTTCCCGGTTCAGACAATATTTGATTTTGGGTGCTTCGATTTCTCCCTGGATAAGACCAGCATCTTTTAGTTCTTTCAAATGCTGGGAGAGGGTTGACTTCGCAATGGGTAATTCTTCGGAGAGGTCTCCGCTGTAGCAGCACGACTGACGGGAAAGTAACTCCAAAATATACACCCGGACCGGGTGCCCCAAAGCTTTGGCGATTCGGGCTAACCGGTGCTGGTCTTCCGTGAAGATATCTTTGATCAGGTTTTCTTTCATAATAATAAAATAGCTACTTGTTCGTAAAAATACGGACAAACTTCAGGATTCAAAATAGTAGCTCGATTTGCTGTGTGAAACTTTTCTTAATTATCCGGGTAATATTTTTGCCGGGAAAACAATATCGTCAAGGATTGTTTACTTTAGTAAAAAGACTATACTCTTATGTTTAATAATGACTATCTGAACGTTCTAGTATTAATCGTCGGTCTGATTGTAGGGTTCTTCGGTGCTCATCTGATCATTCGCCTGGTGAAACGAAGTCTGCATGAAAAGGCGGATGCCGGATGGATACAGACCCTAACTAAAATTACGCGTCCGCTCACTTTTTTGGCTGCGTTGCTGGTGTTATTGTCCATTCAACCATTAATGGATTTTAGTAAAAAACTGCCTTTTGACTTTCAGCATATCTTTACGCTTCTTACCATATTTCTGGTTACCTGGCTTATTATTAATGCCATTCGAAGTATTCGCATCGTGTTGCTTCGCCGATACGATTTAGATACGAAGGATAATCTGAAAGCACGAAAGATGCACACCCAGCTTCGGGTTTTCGAACGCCTGCTCATTGCCGTGGTGCTGGTTATTGCGATTGGCATCGCTCTGATGAGTTTCGATAAGATTCATAAGATTGGAGTTAGTCTCCTGGCTTCCGCCGGAATTGCCGGTATTATTATTGGTTTTGCTGCACAGAAAAGCATTGGTTTGATACTGGCCGGTTTCCAGATTGCCATTACACAGCCTATCCGTCTGGAAGATGTGGTGATTGTAGAAGACGAGTGGGGCTGGATTGAAGAAATTACCCTGACGTATGTGGTGGTTCGTATCTGGGATAAAAGGCGTCTCATTCTTCCGATTAGCTATTTCATCGAGAAGCCGTTTCAGAACTGGACGCGTACAACAGCTGAAATTCTGGGGACCGTTTTCATTTATGTCGATTACCGCTTTCCGGTAGAAAAAATGCGGGAGGCGTTGACCGAAATACTGGAAGATACCGATTTGTGGGACGGACAGGTGAATGTGCTTCAGGTAACCGATGCCAAGGAGAGTACATTGGAGTTACGAGCGTTAGTTAGTGCGGTTGATTCGCCGACTGCCTGGGATTTGCGTGTGCTGGTTCGCGAAAAGCTGGTGGAATTTGTACAAAAGAACTATCCTGAATATCTTCCGCAAACCCGCGTTGTATTCCCGGAACAGAAGAAAAATCCGGCAAATGATACGCCGAAATCCAACGTAGAAAAATCTTGATTTAACCCCTTGAATATTTTAATATGACAGATTATCTGGATAAAGCTGCCCGGCTCATCAGAGAGTCGGGTTATACTGTAGCGTTTACGGGAGCCGGTATTTCCGTCGAAAGTGGAATCCCTCCCTTCCGGGGGGAAAAAGGTCTCTGGAGCCGTTATGATCCCAAAATACTCGATTTGGACTATTTCTATTCGAATCCCCATGATTCGTGGGTGAAAATCAAAGAGATATTCTACGACTTCTTCGGGAAAGCGCAACCGAATCCGGGACACATCGCATTGGCCGGATTGGAACAACAAGGCTGGCTGAAAAGTGTGGTCACGCAAAACATCGATAACCTTCACCAGGAAGCCGGAAGCCAAACGGTATGGGAGTTTCATGGGAATTCGCAATGGGTGGTTTGTCCGCAATGTGGAGCCCGCCACTTTGCTTCTGAGATCGATATGAGTGAACTTCCTCCTCGTTGCCACGAAGATGGCTCGGTGCTAAAACCCGATTTCATTTTCTTCGGTGAAGGTATTCCGCGCAAAGCGTATGATCAATCGTTCGAAGCAGCCCGCAAAGCGGAAGTCATGTTGGTCGTAGGTACCACCGGCGAGGTTATGCCGGCCTCGATGGTCCCGTACGAAGCAGCGCGAAACGGAGCGACCATTATTGAAATCAACCCGGAAACGACACCTTTTACCAATCAAATTACGCATGTTTTCCTGGAAGGGAAAGCAGGAGAGGTACTTCCGGAATTGTTGGCCCGCGTGAGGCAACTATCGGCCGGTTGAATTTTCAACGCGTAAGTTCGAATTTTACGGTGAAAGACAATTTTGGATGGAATATGGGTGAATTTATCCCGAGAAATGACCAGTTGAAAATTTATCCTTGGGAAAGATTTATATTTTTGTTTTTCGTTAACAAAATCCCGCCGGAAAAATAGCGTTGGTTATTTCCCGGTAGGAGATGTGGGCATTTCTTGATGACCATTAAAGTAAACTATACAACACATGAAACTTTTAGAAGGAAAAACTGCCATTGTTACTGGTGCGGCCCGAGGAATCGGTAAAGCTATCGCACTGCGTTTTGCTCAGGAAGGCTGCAACATTGCCTTTACCGACTTGGTGATCAATGAAGCTGCTGAAGCAACTGAAAAAGAGATTGCTGCTTTGGGTGTAAAAGTAAAAGGTTATGCATCGAATGCTGCCAATTACGAGGAAACTCAGGCTGTTGTAAAGCAAATTGCTGATGATTTTGGCCGCATTGACGTTCTGGTGAACAATGCCGGGATTACGAAAGACGGTGCACTGAAAAGAATGACTGAAGATCAGTGGGACGCGGTAATCGCCGTGAACCTGAAATCGGTTTTCAACTTCACCAAAGCGGTTCAGCCGGTTATGTGGAAACAAGCTTCGGGCAGTGTTATTAATATGAGTTCCGTTGTGGGAGTTTCGGGAAATGCGAACCAGTGTAACTATTCTGCATCGAAAGCCGGAATCATTGGATTCACGAAATCAGCGGCCAAAGAGATGGGCTTACGGGGTATTCGCCACAACGCGGTTGCTCCCGGATTCATCATTACCGAAATGACTGGCGTTCTTCCGGAAGATGTGAAAAAATCATGGGAAGCACAGATCCCCATGCGTCGGGGCGGAACTCCGGAAGATGTAGCGAACACCTGCGTTTTCTTCGCTTCCGATCTCTCATCTTACGTAACCGGACAGGTGGTAAATGTTTGCGGTGGAATGAATACCTGATACCGAAAAATGGAATTGCATTCTATATGAATCAGGGCTGCCATTGAGCGGCCCTTTTTTGTTCGGATAAACCGGTTTGGTTCCGGGCAATGCGCTAGTTGAATGCGTTTGCTAACATTTAAATATCTATAAATAGATTGGGCCGCTGTTAAAAAATATGTTTTTGATGCAGTTTCGGAAGCTCGTCATGATTGGCGGCCTTTTTATTTTCTATATTCGCGGCTGAATTTTAATTGTATCATTTTTGTTACATCATGAAAGGCTTATTCTTAGGCTTGACCACGATAGATATCCATCATATTGTTGATCAGTTTCCCAGACCTGACAATAAAGTTAAATCGCACGATGCACCCGATATACTGATAGGTGGACCCGCTACTAACGCCGCTGTCACTTACTCTCATTTGGGAGGAAGAGCCCATCTGGTTTCGGCTTTTGGTCAAAATATTTTTAATTCCTTTTTACAGGAAGATTTACGCAAATTCAATATCGAACATCACGATTTAGCGGCTCATCGGGAGGAAAAGCCGGTAATCACTTCGGTTGTAACAACATCGGAAAATGGCGATCGAACCATCTTTACCAACCAGCCGGCTGAATACGACGTCAGTTTTGATAGTCGTGGTTTAATGGAGGAGAATCAGTTTGATTTCGTCCTTCTCGACGGTTTTTATATGCAGAAAGCACATGAGGTAGCCTGTGAAGCCAGAAGACGTGATATTCCTGTCATTCTGGACGGAGGTAGCTGGAAGGATGGAATTGAACGACTGCTGCCGCACGTGAACTACGCGATCTGTTCAGAAAAATTTATGCCGCCCTGGTGTTCGGGCAAAAAGGAGCTTTTTAGCTACCTGTCGGAGAAAGGAATTCGTCACATGGCCATTACCCGTGGAGGGAAACCTATCTTGTATAAAGACGGCTTTGATGTGGTTGAGTTGCCTGTTCCTGAGGTTAAACCAGTGGATACGCTGGGCGCCGGAGATATTTTCCACGGAGCGTTTGCCTACTATTTAAACCGTTTCCACGATTTTGTTCCCGCTCTCGAAAAAGCGGCGGAGGTGGCTGCTCATTCCTGTCAATTTGCCGGTACACGGGTTTGGATGCAATAATTATAATTTGAAGTTAATTTTGATTTTCATAATTTTAGAGAAGTCAATTGGATTTCTATGAAAAATCAAAATATTGCTTTTCACCTAAGTTTCTATCTGTTACTGGCTGGTTTTACCCTAACCATGCTGATTGTGGCTATTGGTTATCGTTTTACACGCGACACCATTCTTGACGGTTTAGCAGACCGGGCTCAAACGGTTACACATACTGCTTCCCTGCTGGTGAACGATGCAGTTGTACATGCACGTAAATCGGCAGAAATCATTGAATCAGGTACTAAGCAGATGGATAATGAGCAGGAGATGGAAGATCTGCTGCAGCTTGTTTTAAAGTCAAATCCTCATCTGGAAGCTGTTCAGCTGAAGGAAAATCTCAATAGCTCGGAAGAAGTTAATCATTTTTTTTATCGGAAAGATTCAGCGATCGTCGGTTCAAGCAGCGATCTGCCGATGTGTGCTCAATTACAGGACTGGTACCACCAGGTTTTTGTTTCGGGTAAGGCAGGTTGGTCCGAGCCATTTTGGGTGGAGGGGCATAAAACACAATGTATTGCCTACGCTATTCCGTTTCGTGTGAAGAAAAACGGAAGGGAAGTACCGGCCATTGCATGTGCAGTGATGTCTTTGGAGGAGGTTTATAGCGAACTTTCAGGAATTAAAATTTATAAAAGTGGTTTTCCTATTCTTTTTTCTTCGGAAGGAAAAGTGGTATATCATCCCCAACCGGCCTTTCTTAATGAGAATGTCGATACACTGAGCCATTGTTTTTCACTGGGCGATCTCAGCAAAATAAAACGAATTATTTCACGGGGTGTTGGCGGAAAAACGCTGTTAAATCCGGTTTGTTATGGCGGACGACGTGCCACGGCTGTTTACTGGCCGGTGACTGAAAATGGCTGGTTAATGATGGTTTTGGTTCCCTATTCTGAGTTGTTGAGTGAGTTGCGAAAGGTCATTATCCTGGTGATGTTCCTGGTATTGATCGGAACCGGTGTGATGGTATCAGTTACCATTTTGCTATCGCGTTCGGTAACAACGCCTATCACGCAACTGGCCGATGAAGCGCGCAGAATTATGGAAGAAGAAGGTGACCCATTGGAAGTAGTTGGAAACGAGTTTGAAGTGCTGGCTGGAGGTTTAGCGCACATGAAGCAGCGAATGGAGAATTACCATGCGCGATGGGCTCAGAGTCGAAGAGACCAGGAAGAACTCGACCGGGAATTGGAGCTGGCTCGTTCCATCGAAATGAGCATTGTACCGTCCAGGTTTCCCATTTTTCCCGATAGGAAAGAGTTTGATTGTTTCGGAAAGCTAATTCCGGCCCGTTCTGTTGGAGGTGACTTGTTCGATGTGTTTTTCCTGGATGAGGATAAATTGTGTATTTCGATTTGCGATACGCTTGGGAAAGGTATTCCGGCAGCTATGTTCTCGGTAATGACGCGAACATTGATGCGGGGAATTGCCAATGCGGACATGAAGGTGAGCAGTATTATGGAACGCCTGAATGAAGAGTTATGCTCTGATGCCGAATCGGATATGTTTGTGACTGTTTTCCTTTCTGTTTTGGAAATATCGACCGGGACTTTTACCTACTGTAATGCCGGTCACCCGCATCCTTATCTGCTTAGGAGAGATGGTTCTGTAGAAATTCTTGAACATTCACATGGTATCCCGGTAGGAGTAATGCCCCGTCAAACGTTTGATGAGACGAAAATGGTCTTTAAACCAGGAGAAATGCTGATTACCTATACCGATGGTGTAACCGAGGAGCATGATGAAGGAGGAAAAATGTTCGGACAGGATCGGTTGCGTTACGAAATTGCTCAGATAGGGCAGGTTGAACCGGAAGAGATGGTGGAGCGCATCCTGGAAGCATTGCTTTCATTCCGTGGCCGACTTGAACAAAGAGACGATACTACCATGTTGGCTGTTCGGTACTTTGGAAATATAAGCTAGAAGGAGTTTACCTCAGATAAGTGAGCCCTAATATGGCTACCGTTGCAGCCATGTAAAGCAATGTGAGCGGAAAACCAATCTTGAAGAAATCGCGGAAAGAATACCCCCCCGGACCATAAACCATCAGGTTGGTCTGGTAACCGATTGGTGTCATGAAGTTGGCTGCGGCAGCGAAAGCTACTACCAGAATAAACGGTTGCGGTGGCAAACTCAGATTTGATGCCATGGTTAATGAAATGGGGAATATAAGCGCCACTGCAGCTTTATTGGTTATCAGGTTGGCCAATAATGATGTTATCAGGTATATTCCCGCCAAAAGGGCCACTTTCCCGAAAGGTAAGAAGATGGAGATAAGACTATTCGCCAGCATTTCTGCAACACCGGTTTTCAGCATGGCAGTTCCCAACGCAAGTGATAATGCGATGACCATGGCCAGTTCGTAATCGATACTCTTGGGAATATCTTTCGGCGGATAAATCTTCAGCATGTTAATGAGGATAATGAGTACCAACAGCGAAGTAAACAAGGGCACCAATCGCAACGCTGAAAGCAATATGGCCAGTCCGGTTCCACCGAAAAGGACAAAATACTGCCACTTTTCAAGTTTCCTGAAAGCTTTTACTTTTGAGATGTAATAAAAGTCGAGTGTGCCGGCCGAACGGCTTTCGAAGCTTTTTCCCACAAAGAGCAAAAGAACGTCACCCGCTTTCAGTTTCTGGAAGGTAATCTTACCCGAAATTCGTTCTCCATTACGGTGAATGGCAATAATCGCCGAGTCGTAACGCCCACGAAAATTGGCCTCCATAACGGTTTTCCCGATAAGGGAAGAGTTGTGCGAAATAACTACTTCTACCACTTCACTCTTTTTGCTGTCCTGCAACGAACCAAGTGTTGGAAATGAAAGACCTGAATCCGTTTGTGTGATGATATCAGCAATGGTTTCGGTATCACCGGCAAAAACCAACTGGTCGTTTACACGAAGTTGTGTGGTGAGCGAAATGGCCGGAATACGCTCATTGTCACGAATTAACTCTACCAGGTACAATCCTTTCAGTCTGTCGAGGTTTTCATTCCGGATATCTTTCCCCGCAAGGGGTGAGCCCTCGTTAATCTGTGTTTGCAGAATATATTCCCTGTTCCTTGTACGAAACTGGGACATAGCATCTTTTCGTTCCGGCAGTAATTTCTTGCTAAATAAGAGCATATAGGCAATCCCGATGACTGCCATGGCAGAACCTACCGGGAAAAAATCGAACATGTCGAGTGAAGGCAGGCCGGGAATGATCTCCTGGTCGAGCACCATTCCGTTTACAATCAGGTTGGTGGAAGTACCAATTAGTGTGGCACAACCTCCCAGAATAGCTGCATACGAAAGTGGAATCAATAACCGGGAAGGCGAAGTATTGTTTCGTTTACTCCAGTGATGTACGTATGGCATCATGATGGCTACGAGCGGCGTATTGTTCAGGAAGGCTGAAAATCCGGCGACCAGCGTCATCATTCTGAGCATAAAACCCCGGTACGTTCGTGCCCCCTTGAACACCTTGTCGAAAATCATTTCCATGATGGGCGTTTGCCGGATGATGTCACCAAGCAAAAGAAGGAGCAGAATGACGACCAACTGTACATTCGCAAACCCGCTGAGGATTTCGGCCGGAGTTAGAATGCGCGAAACGCCCAGAACAGAGATGGCAATAACAAATGTAAATGATGGTCCCAGTATCTCAAAGTACAGGGATATCAATATGAATGCCAGGACAACAAATACTATGAGTACTTCGAAATTCAAAATCCAGGTTCAGTTGATCTTCGAAATGTGAAGATATAATATTTTAACAATATGTGATTACCTGTATGCCTTTTTCGGTAAGGTTTACAAAAGAAACGGCCGGAATAAATCCGGCCGTCATATTTCTTGTATGAAATGTCTTCTTAGAATAATCTGATGCCCAGTGACAAGGTCAGTGTGTTGCCTTTGTTTTTAAAGCCAATAACTGTCGGATCATTGTTGGAGACACCTTCTGATACGTTGGTCAATCCCCATGCGTAACGCACGTCAAGAGACAACATAGCTACATCGACACCGACGCCTGCCTGCCAGTCCCAGGTGTTGTTTTTGAAGTTGCTCGGGTCGTACAGACTTGGGTCAACTGCAACACCATCTGTTTTATTGAGTGTGATTTCACTTCCGTCCAGGATAAACGACATGGCAGGGCCAGTCATCAGGTTAACAGAAGCAACTTTCAGGTCGAGTACTTTAACACCAAGCAACAACGGTATCTGAACGGACTTCACATCCATGTGCTGTGTGACAGCTCCTTCCAAACCACTTTGCGTTGTAGAGGTAGGAATTGAATAAGTTGTTTTTCCTTTTTGCACACTGTACAGCAATTCAGGCTGAAGAAAAACCTTGTTATGTTTCAGTCGCAGAAAAGCACCAACATTGAAACCGTTAGCTGCGTCTGCCTTCAGGTCATTGAGGGTGTAGCTTGATGCGCCGGCAATGGCATTGTCGGTCGTAATTTTTGTAGAGTTGATACTTCCCTTAATACCAAGGCTGATCGGTAGTTGAGCAAACAGCGAGGTGGTCAGAGCCACCAATACGAATGACAGAAGTAGTCGTTTCATAAGATTAAAAATTAATGTTTGTAGAGATAAACGAATAAACAATACATGCTATTGTCTTGTGTCTTGTCTTAATTTTCGTTGGGCAATTTAACAATTTTAACGATTGATTCCTGTCATTCCCCGGCGAATTTGTACTTTCGTTCCATTACGAAATCAAAAATACTACTTCCATGAGAAAGTTAAATAAGCTCTCTCCTCAGCCTGTATGGGACTATTTTGAAGACATTTGCCAGGTTCCCAGGCCTTCGAAAAAGGAGGAGCAGATTATTCAGTTCCTGCTCGAATTTGCTGAAAAACATAATTTGGATGCAAAAACGGACGAGGCAGGAAATGTTTTAATCTCCAAACCGGCTACTTCCGGAAAAGAAAAGGTAAAACGGGTTATTCTGCAGTCGCACATCGATATGGTGTGTGAGAAGAATTCCGATACCGAACATGATTTTGAAAAGGATCCGATCAAAGCCTATGTAGATGGTGAGTGGGTAACGGCCGAAGGTACCACACTCGGTGCCGATTGTGGAATTGGTATGGCTGCCGCTATGGCGGTTCTTACGGCTAAAGATTTTGAGCACGGCCCGATTGAATCTCTTTTTACGGTAGATGAAGAGACTGGACTAACTGGTGCGTTTGCTTTGCAGCCCGGATTTTTGAGCGGCTCAATTCTTTTGAATCTCGATTCGGAGGACGAAGGTGAGTTATTCATCGGTTGTGCTGGTGGTGTCGACACAGTTGCCACATTTAACTATCAACCGGAAGCTTCTCCTGCCGGGATGTTTGCTGTTAAATTATCGGTAACCGGACTGTTAGGTGGTCATTCAGGAGATGATATTCATAAGGGTAGGGGAAATGCCAACAAAATACTGAACCGCTTCATATGGGGCGCTACGCAGAAATACGGAGCACGTCTCGCTTCGTTCGATGGCGGAAACTTACGTAATGCGATTGCTCGTGAAGCTTTTGCTGTTATATTGGTGCCTTCGGATAAAAAGGAGCAATTAACCGCTGATTTTAATGTTTTCCGTTCAACCGTGCAGAACGAATTGGCGATTACTGAGCCGAAACTGAAGTTGGAGCTCGAAAGCACCGAAGCTGCCCCAACGGTAATGGATAATGAAACTCAGCAGAAGTTCCTTCAGGCGTTGTATGCCTGTCCGCACGGTGTACTTGGAATGAGCTTCCGTATGCCGGGAATGGTGGAAACATCAACGAACCTGGCATCCGTGAAATTCAAGGAAGGTAATCAAATTGAGGTGACGACCAGTCAGCGAAGTGATTTGAACAGCGGCAAAGAGGATGCAGCTGCCATGGTGAAAGCCGTTTTCGAGTTGGGCGGCGCCAAAATTCGTCATAGCGACGGTTACCCGGGCTGGACACCGAATCCCGAATCGGAAATCATGGATATTACCCGGACGGCTTACAGCAAGCTTTTTAAGCAGGAGCCGATTGTTCGTTCGATTCATGCAGGGTTGGAATGTGGATTATTTCTGGATAAGTATCCGTCGATGGACATGATTTCATTTGGACCGACCATCCGCGGGGCGCACTCACCTGATGAGAAGCTTGAAATTGAAACAGTGACTAAATTCTGGGATTTGTTGGTTGAAGTACTGATTAAAATTCCGGAAGAGAAATAAGGAAACAACATTACCGAAAAACGAAAAGGGGGCTGAAGTAATTCAGTCCCCTTTCTTGTCCTAATCATAAACTAAAAACACCAAAGCATAAAAACCGATGACTGTTTAGTCGATACAGCCATCATTTAGAAACGATGTTGAATATTTTCGACTTACCAATACTTTAACTGAGTTATGGTAATATTCTGAATTATGAAAAGATAACCGGCAACGATTATTTTCATTGCTTTTGGAAATCCCAAACAATAAAACAGCTTTTTAATGAATGCGCAAAATAGTAAAGTTTTTCTGCGCACGCATCCAAAACTTTTATGTTCAAAAACAAGTTTTAAAAATTAAGGCATGTTTTATATGCATGAAAACAAGAGGTAACAGGTCGTATTTTTATTTCTTTTATTAATTGCAACGGGGTTTTCCGGCAAAAATAAATGATGATGCATTTTCTCTTGCCTTCAAATGCGGTTTTCCGCCGATATTTTTTTTGATGTTAAATAAATCAGGCATCTTTGAATGATAAAAAATGGTCAGGAATGTCAGTTGATTTACAGTCTTTACTCAATCATTTTGAGCCCATTAGTTTGGATGCGGCGGATAAGGCACGTTTGATGAACCGCGTGGATTCAAAATTTGTGGTTTCTGTAGATAAACTGGAAGAAATTATGGAGGAAACTTGGTCGGATTACCAGGTTCTGAGTATCGAAGGAGAGAGGAATCTGCCGTATCGGACACGTTACCTCGATACGCCGGATTTTGCGATGTTCAATGCGCATGTTAATGGCAAATTGAATCGGTACAAGATCCGTTTCCGGGAATATCCCCTTACGGGAATGCGATTTTTGGAATCAAAGTTTAAAATGAACCGCAACCGGACCATTAAAAAGCGCATTTCCCGCCAGGAACATATTCCAGAAGAAAATGAGGTGGAAGAGCAATTTGTAATGCAACAAACGCCTTATAATCGGGAAGATCTGGAAACTAAGTTGTATAATAGGTTTAAGCGGGTTTCGTTAGTTCATAGAACCGTAAATGAACGAATTACGATTGATACTGACATCTTTTTTTCAACTGATAAGGAGAACTGGCAGGCACTTGGTGATTTGGCGGTAATTGAGTTGAAACAGGAGCAGTTCAGCCGGCATGTCGGATTTACCCGCATTTTACGCAGACATGGAATCAGGCCAATTGGCTTTTCAAAATATTGTATCGGAGTTTCGATGTTATATCCCGACAGGAAAATTAATCGGATGAAACAGAAAATCCGGCTGCTGAATAAACTAACTAGACACTCATCATGACGACTATTTTGCCATTGATCACTTCGGTTCCCTTGTTTTTGCCAGTCGCCGATTTGTTCGGAATTGAGTGGTTAAACGGACCGGACACACTGGAGTTAGCGCTCCGTTTCCTGTTTAATTTACTGGTAATAACAATTATTGGCCGTTACCTCTACTACCGTATTTCCCGCCGGAAGGAGTACTATTTTACGTACATTCTGATTGGCACAACCGTGTTTTTCATCTCCTTCCTGTTGGAAAGTGTTAAGCTGGAAATTGGCTTTGCATTGGGCTTGTTTGCTGTGTTTGGTATTCTTCGTTACCGAACGGATACCATTCCCATCAAAGAGATGACTTTTCTCTTTGTGATCATTGCGATTTCGGTCATCAATGCTTTGGCGGGTGCGGAAATAAGTTATGCCGAGTTGTTTATGACCAACGTTGCCATTATTGCGGTAACCTGGGCAATGGAGCGTTTGTGGTCCAACCGTCAGGAGACGCAGAAAACGGTTATTTACGAACGCATAGAACTGATTAAGCCGGAAAATTACGGTGCTTTATTGGCTGATTTGGAAGAAAGAACGGGTTTGGAAATCAATCGAATTGAAGTGGGTGACATCAACTTTCTTCGCGATACCGCTGAAATTACCATCTTTTATCATCCTTACCAGGAAAAGGCTTCCCGCAAGCCCTAAGTTTCTTTTGCTATGAAGAAAATCATCATCACATTCGCAGGGCTGGTTCTTTTCCTGTTTGGTACAGCGCCTGTGGTTGCAGCCGACAATTATGGAATCTGGACGAGTGCCGGCGTTCGTAAAGATTTTCACAAATGGAAATTCGAATTAAATGAGGAATTTCGTTTCTCCGATAACGTTTCAACTCTTGGACGTTACTTTACTGAACTGAGCGCCGGTTATGATGTGACGGACTGGTTAAGCATGGGGGCGGGGTACAGATTCACAAAGGATCGGGATAAAGACAATGCCTGGCGAACGCTTCACCGTTTTATTGTTGATGCTGAGGTAAGCCACGAAATAAAAAGTGTGGAATTGTCTTATCGTTTGCGCTATACCAACGAAGATGATTTCATTGCCGGAGGGAACGATGACAGTTCATTCCTGCGACAAAAAGGCGAAGTGGAATATCATATTCGCGACAGTCGGTGGGACCCCTATTTTTCGGGTGAGTTGTACTATCAGCTACATGGGAAAAATTCCGGTGAATTCAATAAATTTCGATACACTCTTGGAACCAAATTCTCGTTGAATAAGAAGAATCGCTTCAGCTTGTTTTTCAGTTTGCAGCAGGAATTTAACGTGTCGAAACCCGACCGTGATTTTATTACCGGCCTATCGTACACCTACCGTCTTTGAGAACCTTTCGATGAATTGGATGCCCGGGCGTATTGTTGTTTTTGGCCGGTGGCAAAAACGGATCTCAGCGGATGCAAGACTATTTTGCGGTATTCCTTCTGTTCGTTTTACAAGCTATTCTTCAGGGGAATGTCTTCAACAATTTGCTCGTTTTTGTTTCACTGGCAGGCGTGCCATAATACTTCAATATTACTTAATCTAATTGTTTATAATACCTTGTTAATTGTCAGAATAGTAATTTAATACAATATTAATTGTTTTAATTATTGCTGTTTGTCAATATGCAGTGTACCCCAACTAAATTTTGTTAAATATCGAATTGATTTTCAACAACAATTCTCGTTTGGTCGTTTACAATCATGAAGACCGGAAAACAAATGTTTATGAGGAAAACATAAAGGTTGTTTTGTATATACTTCATAAGAGAACAAACAGAAAAATTAGATGACTGAATGATGTGGATGCCCTTTTCTTTCCTCGTTTTCAGTTGGTTTTCATAATGTATTTTGGTAAATTTATAGTAGCCGCAGGGCTGAGCGAAGCAGAAGCGTTCTTCACTTTTTGAAATACAGCCATGTGCGGCCGTTTGAATCCGTAAACTCTAAATTCTAAAGCTATGTCTGATAAGTTGGTTACCGTTGCCCGTTTTAGCTATCTGCACCGTGCTTACCTGATGAAAGGTTGGCTCGATTCGGCCGGTATCGAAAGCTGCATTCTGAATCAGGGATTGCGCTATGCTATCCGTGCCGAAGCCCACAACCGGGTTGAACTTCAGGTCAGGGAAGGAGATGTGGAAAAAGCTTTGGAAATCATCGACCAGGTAAATAAAAAGTACGGGCCCGAATTCCAGGAACCAGACGATATGGTTTCTGCCATCCGGCGAATTCTTGTGCCGATAGATTTTTCCGCTTTTGCGCTTAATGCTGCAAAGTACGCTGTGCATGTGGCGAAACAAAAGCAGGCCGAACTGGTATTGGTTCATGCCTTTTTTAATCCGATTGTTAGTCCATGGGGATACGACAATACCTACATCTATCCGAGCAGTGTTACCGATGCACTTAATGAAATAGAGGAACATGCCACCAGGGGAATGACAAAATTTGTAGGCGACCTCCGGAAGTATATGGAAGATAAAAACCTAATGGATATTACTTTGACAACACGATTGGTGGGGGGGATTGCTGAAGAAACTATTCTGGAACTGTCGGACAGCGAAAATTTTGATTTGATTGTTCTCGGCGCCAAGGGAAAATCGCGGTCAGACTACTGGTATGGTAGTGTAGCAGCCAAGATTATGCAGAAAGCGAAGATTCCGGTGCTGGCTATTCCTGAAAATTCCGTTTACAAGGATGAGATGTTTAAGCGCATCATGTATGCGACAAACTTTGATAAGTCGGACGGTCCGGCTATCCGGATGTTACTGAATATCGCCCGGCCTCTGGATGTGCATATTCACGTGGTACATATCGATACGACGAATGAAAATCCTTTTGCTAACTACGATTTAAATCATTTTAAAGAGAAGTATGCCGGAATTCCGGAAGATATTCCCATGGATTTCGATTTAATCAAGAATGATAATCAGGTAAAAGGTATCGAGCAATATATCAAGGACAAAGAGATTGATGTTATTTCACTTACAACACATAAGCGGAATCTGCTTACCTCTATTCTGAAGCCGAGTGTGGCCCGTGAGTTATTGTTCCAGACCACTATACCGCTCTTGGTTTTTCATTCAAAGGAATAGGTTGAATAATAGTTTATTAAATGAATAAACTGAACTTAAACTTGAGGGCTGCTGATAATGTAGCCCTTTTTTATGTTCGGAATGATGGTTTGTTTTTATTTTTGTGTCTTAACGAATGATTGACAGGTGTGATTTTCTCAACAGCATATCCCGAAATATTTATCCTTCTCTGTCTGGCATTAGCTTGGTTTTTAACTCGGTTGCTTTATCGTACCAGTGATGCATTCGATAATCTGAGCCGATTGCAGTTATGGTCGATGAAAGGATTGCGGTTTGCAGTGCTCTTTCTGATGACATTTTTATTGCTTTCGCCTGTGATTAAGCTAAAGAAGAGAGTGAAGAATAAACCATTGATTTTGGTTTTGCAGGATAATTCCTCCTCCATGCTCAATCATCCGGATTCGGTGAAGATTCGTTCTGCTTTGGATTCGCTGAAAGATCAATTGACTTCTGAACTTTCAGGTGTAGCTGATTTGAAGTGGTACGCGTTTTCCGATTCTGTTCAGAAGGAAACCAGCCCTGATTACAAAGGTAATTTGTCAAATTATTCAGATGCAATTCAGACGGTTGCGGGGCAACACGCTTATGAGAAGCCGGCGGCTATGTTGGTTATTGGCGACGGAATTTACAATGCCGGACAGAATCCGGTCAACCTCGTTAAAACGCTTGGATATCCAGTGTATTCTGTTTTGGAGGGAGATACAACATTGCATAGTGATTTACGAATAAGCCGGGTGCGGGCCAATCCAACTGCCTTTCCGGGAAAAGCGTTTCCGGTGGAAGTAGAGATTAGCGGACAAGGTTTGCAACCTGGGCAAAATCGCATTTCCATTACACAAAACGGGAGAGTAGTTGGGCAGCGGATTATTCGGATTACCGGACCTTCCGTTTTTCTTCAGGAATCCTTTCGGGTAAAAAGCGATAAGCCGGGATTGCAGCATTACAAAATTCAGGTGAATCCGGTCGCAGGAGAGCAAAATATTGCCAATAATACGCGAATACTCACCATTGATGTGCTGAATAATCAGCGGAAAATTTTGATATTGGCCGGGGCACCTCATCCCGACATTGGTGCACTGACCGATGCGCTGGAATCCGATCCGCAGTTCAGAGTGGTGGTGGCTCCGTTCGCTCATTTTGAGGATTACTCACCGCAGAAGTTTAATTTACTCATCTTTTATCAGTTACCTGGAACAGGAGGAGCCGGAATTTCTCATCTGAAACGTTTCATCGATTCACGGACTTCCCGTTGGTTTATTCTGGGAGCTAAAAGCAGTATTTCGGCTTTTAATAAGTTAAATACTGGTATGAAAATTGTTGGTGGAAATGAACAGTTGGCAGACGTTCAGATGAAGATTAACCCCGGCTTTGGCTTGTTCCATCCGGATATACGGCTAAATGAATGGCTGGGTACGCAAATGCCTTTGGTTGTCCCGGAAGGAAAGACGGAAGTGGAGCCCTTCATGGAAACCATGTTCTACCAGACAGGAAAAAACGATGAGAATCCGGCCTTGGTCATGGGGGAGCAGAAAGGTATTAAAAAAGCTATTTTAGCTGGTGAAGGAATCTGGAAATGGCGAATTTCGGCTATGTCAGTCGACGGAAACGAAGGTCTTTTTAATGACTGGATTGTTAACACTGCCCGGTATCTTGCGTTAAAGCGGAATGAAGATCAGTTCAATGTTCACTTCAACCGGATGGTTTTGGCCAACGAGACGGTTCGTTTCTCGGCCACCTTGTTCAACGCGATATATGAACCGGTGCGTAATTCCGCCGTTACATTGGATTTGACTGATGATGCTGGTAAATTATTTCATTACGTTTTCACGGAAGGTGATGATGGATATGAGTTGGATGCGGGGCATTTAACGCCGGGAAGCTATCATTTTTCTGCTATTGCGAAGGTTGGGACAGATTCGCTGAAGGAATCCGGTGATTTTGAGGTGATGGCCACGCAAACTGAAATGCTGGAAACCCGGGCAAATCAGCAGGTGATGAAGGCGATGGCGGAATATTCGGGAGGCAAGGCTTATTATGCTTCTCAATTGGCACAGTTGTTTCCGAATATGAAGAAACTCCTGCAAAGTAAGAGCGAAAGAACGGAAGAAGTAGTGATGATGGATGCCATTCGTTATGAGTTCGTTTTGTTCCTGTTGGTGATTTTGCTGGCAATAGAGTGGTTTTTACGCCGCTATTGGGGTAGCTATTGACGAAAGTATTGATTCAATCAGATTTTTCTACTTGAGTTAATTCTTTAATTGATGTAATTAAACTATTTGTTGTTTAATTGAATATATATTTATAGGTATAATAAAAAGATTCTTGAATAGGTGTCAGATGAATAGAACCCGCCTCATATTTTATTTTCTTTTTGCGCTGATAGGTGTTTCCTTGCTTGGTGGTTGCTCGGCTGTCCGGACGGTTAATATCCAGCTGCTTCAGCCGCCACCTTCCTATGTTCCCGATTCCATTCAAAGTCTGACGGTTTTTAACCGGAGCATGACACCTGATTTTAAAAACTGGGATCGTGATTCGCTGGAACAGTTGCTGTCTGACCGTCATTTGGAGTTGGATACTACACTTCGCGATAGCATTGCTGCTGATACGGTAATTCAGGTGGCAGCACATCAATTGTTCAATTCCGGACGGTTTGATGTGGTTATTCCCAAGGAAAAAAATCTGACGAACTTCCTGCCTTCGACCATTAGCCCCGAGCCTCTGGATTGGGAGTTCGTATCGACTATGTGCCAAAACTTCAATACCGATGCTCTTCTGGTGTTGGAAAGTTTCAGTGAGGAGATCAACACCGATTTCGACAGCGGTTATGAACAGGATTTTTCCGGTAATATGGTCGAAACCTATTATGGAGCATTAGATCTTACGTATCACTCCAGGTGGAGACTTTACGATCCGAAACATCGTGAAAGAATTAGGACTTTCGATGTTACCGATACAATTTTCTGGGATTCTTACGGATACACAGCCGAAGAGATGTACTACAAACTGCCGTCGATAAAGGAAGCACTGATAGAAGGCGGAGTAGTTACCGGGCAGGATCTGGCTCGCAAAATCGCTCCACAGTGGAAGGATGCGCGCAGACACATGTTCGCGACCGGGCAGAAAGATATTGATAAAGCCATTCCTTTGGCAGAAAAGGGTGATTGGGAGGCAGCTCAAAAGATTTGGGAACAGTATGCCGATGTTGGCTCAAAAAGCAGAAGGAGTAAGGTGGAGTTTAATCTGGCGCTGGCCAATGAAATGAACGGCGATATCGAAGAAGCGATTGCATGGGGAGTGAAGTCGTACAAGACTTACTACCGGCACCAAACAGACGAATATCTCAGAACACTGGACAAACGAAGAAAATTACTGAATCAGATCGACGAAGAGAAAGAGACCGATTAATCATTAGGTCAGGTAGGGGACTAAACTCGCCGGTCAAAATAAATACTGAAATCATGAAAACATGTCGGTTTATTTTGGCGATAGTGGCCAGCACACTTGTTTTTGCTTCATGTACCACCACTCAATTGGTTCCCATCGAAGTACTGAAACCCGGCAAGGTGACGCTTCCTGCACATATGCGAGATTTGGCGTTTATAGCCCGTAATTTTAAATACGACGTCGATACACTGGGTAATTACTATAGTTTCAATTATAAGCTAAAAAAGGCCTCTGAAAAGCAAAATGAGGGGCTTGATAGCTTGGCAGTCCATTCCGCATTAGGCAATCTTCAGAAGAAAATACTGGCTACGGGACGTTACGATACGATTGTGACGTATCCGTACAATGCCATTCGACCACATCGTGGTAAGCATGTTTTGCCCTTGTCGCCTAATTTTGTAACACAAATATGTCAGGAAAGCCATGTTGACGGGCTGGTGGCGCTGGAAATGCTGAGCTATTTCTATTCCAAAGTAACCCCGGGAGTGCGAGATGATTCAGGAGAATCCAGTGTGAAAATCAATGCGCTTTGGGCACTTTACCTACCGGGAAAGGACAAGCCAGTCGACCATTTTCGCTATACTGACAATTTGGTTTGGGAGCGCTACGACCAATATGGCAATCTGGATATGAAGAAAGTGAATCCGGACCGAAAAGCAGCGGTCGAAATGGCTGCTCAAATTGCCGGAGAGCAATATGCCCATCATATGGGACCTTTGTGGGCAACGGCCAACCGTACCATTGTGACCCCTTCCGGTGATGAATGGAAAAAAGCCACGCAAATGGCGCAGAAAAACCGATGGGAGGAAGCTGCGGCTATCTGGAACCGGCTTGCTTCGGTTCAGGGTGCTAAAAACCGTGGAATTGCAGAACTAAACCTGGCTGTTGCTGCCGAAATGATGAACCAAATGGATTTAGCCGTTAGTTGGGCATCAAAAGCGGTGAAATCGATGGATGGTAAACGATATGGTCCTGTGGCGGGACAGTACCTCGCTGTTCTTTTGGCCCGCCAAAAACAAATTTCCAGACTAAACCAACAAATGAAATAATGAAACCTAAACATCTATTATTGAGTATTTTAGTTGTTTTCTTGTTTTCGGGGTGTTATACGACCAATAATTTTGGATTTGTCGATATGCAGGTGATGGAGCCTGCCGTCGTTTCGTTGCCCGATAGTGTTGTGAACCTCGCTTTGGTCGATTTTCACCGGAATCCAGTCTCGAATGGAATTGAATTCAAGACGAATGCAGATAGCGTCGTCAACTGCTATGCTGCTACCAGTCTGAAAGGATTTGAATCACAAACAGACAGTGTTCAGTACTTTCATCATGTTGCTGTAGTACACGACGGGCTTGACTTTTTCCCGAAAGGACTGGCGTTACCCGATTCCGTTTTGCGCTCTAAAATGTCGGCTTTTTGTGATTCCATGGGAGTTCAGGCTCTGGTTGGTCTTGATACCGTTTGGATAAGTGATAACAGCACTAATAAACAGCTCGTAAAACGGGTGGTTCTGGGCTCACGGTGGAGTTTCTTTAATACACTTGGAGGTTCAAACACGTATTGGAAAATATACGCCGATACCATGCTCTGGATTCCTAACCGGGCGGAAATAATTGCTTATGAGAAAAACAACAGATACCCGAAAACTTTTGTCAACGTGCTTGAAAAGTATGGCGAAAACAATGGTATCCGGGTGGCTATGTTGTTTGTTCCTTCCTGGAGATGGACTGACCGTTTGATTTATTATTCGGGTAACGAAGAGATGAAAAGAGCCGATAGTCTGGTCGTGAAAAATCAATGGGAGGAAGCCGCTGAAATCTGGACGAAGATGGCCAAAAGCGATAATAAAAACATCGAAGCAAAGGCGACTTACAATATGGCTTTGGCCTGCGAAATGCTCGGTCATCTTGAATTGGCACTCGAATGGGCTTCCAAATCATATCATGTGTACAATAACGAAGACCATAAGCAGAAATGCATGGACTACATTAATATCCTGGCTACACGCTTGCAACAGCAGCGAAAGCTGAAAAAGCAGTTTGGCGGTTGATGTTGGTTGTTGTGGAATGTGATATTTTGTACATTCGCTCCGCACAAATCAATTTTTACATTCGATGCATAATTCTGTTTATTATATCATCTTGGTAATCATTGTTCTTGACTTTGTTTTTGAACGTTACCTCGAATACCTGAATTCAAACTCTTTATCAGTCAATCTCCCTGACGAGCTGAAGGGAATATACAATGAGGAACAATATGCCCGGTCACAGAAATATGAAAAGGCTAAAAGCCGGTTCTCTCTGATTACAGCTACTCTGAGTTTCTTTGTGGTTATCCTGATGTTTGCCTTTGGCGGTTTTGGTTGGCTCGATAATTACCTGAGGCAGTGGACAACCAATCCTATTTGGCTGGCTTTGTTGTTTTTTGGCATCATTGGCCTTGCTTCCGATATCCTTACTTTGCCATTTGGTTGGTACAGCACCTTTGTTATCGAAGAGCGGTTTGGTTTTAATAAAACTACCGTGAAGACTTTCATCCTCGATCATATCAAAAGCTTGTTGCTTGCTGCTGTTATCGGGGGTGGTTTGCTGGCGTTGATTGTATGGATTTACGAACAGACACAGGGAATGTTCTGGATCTACACCTTGATCGTTATTACAGCTTTCTCGCTGTTTATGACGATGTTTTACTCTACATTGATAGTTCCACTTTTCAATAAGCAGAAGCCGCTGCAAGACGGGGAGTTACGGGATGCTATTCAACGTTTTTCTGAAAGGGCAGGATTCAAACTGGACAATATTTTTGTTATCGATGGCTCGAAACGTTCGACCAAAGCGAATGCCTATTTTACTGGTTTTGGCGCGAAAAAACGTATCGTGCTATATGATACACTAATGGACGAGATGGAAAACGAAGAGATTGTGGCTGTATTGGCACACGAAATAGGTCATTACAAGAAGAAGCATATTGTTTTCGGTTTATCATTGTCGTTGCTGAATACGGCAGTGATGCTGTATATCTTCTCACTTGTCGTTGGTCAGCCGGAACCCGCTTTGGCTTTGGGAGCGAATGTGGTAAGTTTTCATGTGGGACTGGTAGCTTTTGGAATTTTGTACACGCCACTTTCTTTCCTTATCGGGATGGGCATGAATGTTTTTTCCCGGAAAAACGAGTACCAGGCCGACAGTTTCGCTGCAAGTTATGGATTGGCTGAAGCGTTGGGGAATTCGTTGAAAAAGCTTTCGGTGAAAAACCTGAGCAATCTGACGCCACACAAAGCGTATGTTTTTTTCCATTACTCGCATCCACCGTTGTTGGCCCGTTTGAAGAATCTAAAAAAGTAGCTGGTGTTTTTATTCCTTCCACTGGTATATCCGCACGTAATCGATCTGGTATTCGGCCGGGAAAATTGAGTCATCTATTCCTTGCTGACCACCCCATGAGCCGCCAATGGCCAGGTTAATAAGTAAAAATTGCGGCTTGTTAAAAGGCCAGGCACCTTCACCTTCGCCGTTGTCTTTGCAGGTAAAGTAGGGGACGCCTTCTATGGAAAAGACCAGTTGATTACGATACCAGTCAACGGCAAATACGTGAAACTCTTTCCATGGTTTTTCGTGGCGGACTTTATCACCCCGGCCAGTTCCGAGCATGTGGTTATAATCACGGGTATGCACGTTGGCATAAATGGTATCGGGATTGAAACCAACATATTCCATGATATCAATCTCACCACAAGCAGGCCAGCTCACACTGTCTATATTACTTCCAAGTGTCCAGATTGCTGGCCAAACTCCCCGTCCTTTGGGAAGCCGGGCACGTACTTCAATTCTTCCGTAGGTGAAATTAAAGGTCTTCTTTGTGTTCAGACTTGCCGAGGTATATTCAGCTCCTTCGAAAGGTTCCTTTCGTGCTGTAATGATAAGTTTTCCGTCATTTACGCGGGCATTTTCCAGTCGATGACCGGTGTAGTACTGAGCTTCGTTGTTGCGAACCATGCCGGTTTCATCGTTCCACTTGGTAGTGTCGGGAAGGCCTTCGTAATCAAATTCGTCAGACCAAACCAGTTGTAATTCTTGTGCATTGATAATCAAAGGAAAGAGGCAGAGAAGTAAAACAAGAAAGCGTTTCATAAGGATTGGGTTCGTTTGGGTTCATTCAAAAGTAGTGATTTGATTGATTAATATTTAGTTGTGTATCTAATTTTTCCTGTTAAATGTAAAATCCCGACAGATGCTTCTACCAGAAACATACTGCCGGGATGTACAACCAGTGGCCGGAATCATCGTTTAACTTTATTCATAGTATGGCCTCTGATAAAACATGGGGTCATTGTTATTTGATTTTTTGTCTTTTAACATTTTGTAGATCATCTGGTCGAGTTTTTTCTGTTGATCTGAATTCATCACCGTTCTCATCTTTTCCACCGTGGAGTAGGCCGCCATCATAACACTGGTTTTTGTTTCAGCAATGGAAGAGAGTTGTTCTTTCACTGTCTTGTCATTCGCATTGTTCATCAACTCATTGTGCAGTAGTTGGTTCATCTTGCTAAGTTCACCTTCCAAACCGTCTTTCTTTTGAAGGTATTCGGTTCGTAAGTCAACCAGTTCTTCGTATTCCTTGTCCGACAACGATAGCTCAAGCCGGAGTTCCGGAATCTGATTGACGATAAACAAATAGGGTTTCATTACATTCGGGTAAGCCGGACCGTGGTATCCCTGCATCATCATTCCCCGGTGTTGGCGCATCATTTGACGGGCCAGCATCATGTTTGGTTGCATTACTCCGGGGCCCATCATATGAGGTGGATAAATGAATGAGGATAACGTGTCTTTTGCAGCTTTTGAGTGGCTAGCTGCCATAACCGAAGTGCCCATCGTCAGGATAATCAGCATGACGAAAAGCGATAATACTTTCTTTTTCATGACTACTATATTTTATTGAATCCATCGTTTTTGCTCTGTGCTATATGGTGGCAATGTGTTTTTGATTATTTCAACAAACGGTGAAATAAATTGATGGACGCAGAAGTATTAAAGCTTCCTATACTTTGTTAACCAGCGTTAACGAGAGGAAGCCCGAGTGGAGTAAAGAATGTATTTGAAAAGAATGAGAGGGGATTATCCGGCCAGGTTGATCTTTTCCAGCCTTTCGTCATTTAAAATGGTGATGTCTTTCCCTTTTACCTCTATCAATTTCTCGGTAACGAAATCTGTCAGAATACGACTGACCGTTTCCCGGGAAGTCCCTAACAGATCGGCCAAATCGTGCCGGGTGAGCGTTAACTGAAAATGATTACTCCCGTAAAGATTTCTGGAAAAATCGAGCAGCATGCCGGCAACGCGACCGGTAACCTGCGTTTGGATGTGGTTAACACAATTATGAAACTGTCGGAGTTCAATTTTACTGATGGTGGTCAGAATCTCGTATGCAAATTTGCCATTCGATTCAACAAAGCTTTTGAAGGTAGCCCGGTCGATAAAACAACACGAAACAGGTGTCAGGGCAACGGCCGAGTAGTTGTTTATCTTATCACCGATGGTCGTTGGAATTCCCAGGTAGGTGGGAGCTTTTAAAACTTTCAGAATTTGTTCGCGGTTATGTCCCCGCATTGTCAATTTTACGATTCCTTCGCGCAGGTAGACAATGTTACTGGAAAATGCATCCTGCTTAAAAATGACTTCATCCTTATCAAACTCAACTTCTACACTTCGTTTCCCCAGCAGATCAAGCTCATCTATCGAAAGGTGGTTTGCTGCCGCCGAACGTACTTTACAATTCAGGCACAGACACTGACTCATGGTAATAACTACTATTGCTAAACCTTAACGACCCCAAATGTAGCAAAAAATGTGATCGATGTCACACCGAAACAAAATAAACCTCACACCGATTTCTTTTTACCCTGATGTGTATGTCTATACTTTTACCCCTGTTAATATGTCAATGTTTACATAATTATTAAAGCAAGAGAATCATGCCTAAGAGAATGACAATGGCGCTTTTTTCCGGAAGTATCGATAAACTCACCGCAGCGGGGGTGGTACTGACCGGAGCAGCAGCCGATGACATGGATGTCGATATTTATGTGCTTCTGCAAGGAGCACGTGCCTTCAGAAAAGATATCGCTGCAGATTCAACGAAACTGGAAATGGCCGAAAATCCTCAGCTGAAACAAGAATTTCTGGATTCGTTGAAAGCACTGAATGTGAATCCCTGGCTGGAGTTTTTCCGCGATGCCAAAGAGATTTCGAACGTGAAAATTCATGTTTGCGGCCTGGCGGGAAAAATCTGGGGTGCTGAAAAACTGGAGGATTTCAACGAATTGGTTGACGATATCGTAGGTATCAGCGAGTACATCACCGCGGCCCAGGAATCTGACGTACACTTGTTCATTTAATTAAAGAGGGTTTGATTGTGGAAGAGAAAATACTGGAACTGGAACGTCGAATCAAGCAACTGGAAGCCACCAAAAAGAAGGACCAACTTTCGATGGTCGTTTTCTCAGGTGAACTCGATAAACTTCTGGCTGCTATGATTATTGCCACAGGTGCTACCGCGATGGACATGGAAGTAAAGCTTTTCTTCACTTTCTGGGCTATTTCCGCTTTGCGCGACAAAGAGAAAAGGGCTGAGAAAAAAGAATTGACATCCAAAATGTTTGGAGCCATGCTTCCGAAAGGCACCTCTGATGTAAAACTATCGAAAATGAACATGGCCGGAGCTGGTTTATCCATGCTTAAGTCATTGATGAAGAAAAAGAACGTAGCCTCTCTTGAAGATTTACTTCAAACAGCTGGTGAGTTAGGTGTCGAGATCAATATTTGTGAGATGTCGATGAACCTGATGGGATTCAGTAAGGATGAGATGATTGACTATCCGAAGCTGGATTACTGCGGTGTTGGAACCTATCTCTCTGATGCAGAAGAGAGTGCTATTCAATTATTCATATAATAAAACTCAAAGTTATGTCACAGGAAGAATTAGTTGCAATTCAGGCAGACAAAGTTGTTGATGCTCGTGGTACTGCTTGTCCAGGTCCGCTGTTGGCCGCCAAAAAAGCCATTGCTGAAATCAAATCAGGCGAAGTAATGGAAATTCTTTCAGCCGATGAAGGTACCAAAAAGGATATTCCCAAATGGGCTACCAAGAAAAACCATGAATACATGGGAACCGTCGAAGAATCAGGCTTTTTCAAAATTTATCTGCGCAAAGCGTAAGTTTTAAACAAAAGACTAAAATGGCGAACAAAGCTCCCAAGATTTTAGTGTTTTCAACGGAAAAGATTTCCGACCCCGCGATTGATCTCGCGGGGTTGTTGAAAATGCATTACCCGCCAACCGTTTATTCCATTCCGTTACGATGCTCCAGCTCAGTGAAATCACGGTGGATTATGCATGCTTTCGAACAGGGATTTGATGGTGTTTTTATTGCTGCCGACGGAACCGATTGCTCTTATGGTGAAAGTTGTGTCGATAAAACAGCTGCCATTATTGCTCAAACGCATGAGATGATGAAGGCAAAAGGGATTGAACCGGCCCGTTTGAAGATGGCGGCATTGTGCTCGGTGTGTGCCGAACCGTTTGTAAAACACATGAAATCTTTTTACGAAGCGCTTTCCAAAACACCGGCGTAAACGGAATTTTTTACGATTAGAAATGTAACATGGAGAACGAAGTATTAACATACGACGCACTGGTTGTTGGTGGTGGAATTGCCGGCGAGGAAACAGCGCTGAATTTGGCTAAGATGGACTACAAGGTCCTTCTGGTGGAGAAGGAACTCTCGATTGGCGGTAAAATGATTCTGCTGAGCAAGGTTTTTCCTACACTCGACTGTGCTGCGTGTATTACCACACCAAAAGTATCGGAAACAGCCCGGCATCCCAATATTACCATCTTTACCGGTAGCGAGGTAAAAGGAATTGAAAAGAAAGGCGAACGGAACTTTGAAGCCCGTATTTTACGCAATCCCCGTTATGTGAAAGAGGACGCTTGTACGGGTTGTCAGGAATGCGAACCAGTTTGCCCGGTAGTAGTGAAAGATCAGTACCAGTTTGATCTGGTTGGCCGGAAAGCGGTTTTTGTGCCGTTTAGCATTGCCAATCCGCGTATTGCTGCCATCGATATCGAAAACTGTTCGTTGTGTGGTGCCTGCGAAAAGGCTTGTCCGTCGGATGCAATCGACTTTTCCCAGGAGCCTGAAGAGAAGACCTATCAGTTTAAAAGCGTAGTAGTGGCTACGGGATACAAACTATTCGATCCCATTAAGATGCCGCGTTACGGTTATGGAAAACACAAAAATATTATCACCTCCATGCAGATGGAGCGTGAACTGGCTCCGACACGTCCTTTCAATACGATTCTGCGTCCGGGTGATGGAAAAATGCCCGATAACCTGGCGTATGTCCTTTGTACGGGCTCCCGTGACCATACTGTGGGAAATCCAATTTGCTCGCAGGTTTGCTGCATGTATTCCATCAAGCAGGCACAATTACTGATGGGAGCATTACCCATGGCCGATGTAACCATTTACTACTTGCATATTCGCTCGTTTGGTAAAGGATTCAACGAATTCTACGAAACTGCCAAAGGTATGGGTGTTGAATTTGTGAAAGGAAAAATCGGTAAAATTTCTGAAAAAGAGAATGGTAACCTCATTTTGAGGTACGATGATATTGAAACCGGCCAGGTGAAAGAGGTCGAGCACGATATGGTGGTGCTTTCAGTAGGAATTTTGGCCAACGACGAAATCGGTCAGGTTTTCAAGACCCAGAAACTGGAATTTGATGATTATCGGTACGTGAAGCAAATCGATGAACTGAAACGTCCGGCTATGACGAATATCGACGGTGTGTTTGTGGCAGGTGCTGCTTCCGGACCAATGGATATTCCGGATTCAATCCTATCTGCCGGATCGGCGTCATCCGAAGCAGCCAGTTATCTTGCGGAAGTTGAGTAAATGATTGTATCAGTGGCTGTAAGAATAGATTACTTGAATAATGAATTAAATTAATTTGGGAATATTTCCCGGTAAAGTTTTCGATGTTTTTGCTTTTTCGGAACGAATAAACGCTTCGTCGCGGCATCCGGGGTTTCCTAACTTTCAACTCATTTTGCATGAAGAACAAGATTGGCGTATACGTTTGTCACTGTGGCGGTAATATTTCCGACGTTGTTGATGTCAACAAAGTCAGGGAAGAAGCCGAAAAGATTGGCGGCGTTGCCATTGCCAAACATACCATTTTTGCCTGTGCCGATTCCTCACAGAAGGAAATCGCGGAAGACATCAAAAACCTGGGACTCGATGGAATTGTAGTGGCTTCCTGCTCCCCGAAACTACACCTCTTTACTTTCCGTGCAGTTGCTGAACGGGCCGGACTGAATCCGTATAACTATGTTCACGCAAATATCCGTGAGCAAAGTTCATGGGCACACTCCGATGATAAAAAAGGTGCAACCGAAAAGGCCATTGCCCTGGTGCGTTCCGCTGTAGAGCGGGTTTCCCACTCAGTGGCCATGGAACCGGTTTCCATTTCAGCAAAAAATATTACGACAGTAGTTGGCGCTGGAGTAGCCGGAATGAAGGCAGCTATTGAGCTGGCTGATATGGGTTCGCAAGTGTACCTGATTGAAAAAGCGCACTATGTTGGTGGTCGCACTTCGCAATGGGGCGAGCTTTTTATGCCTGGCGAAACCGGAAAATCAGTTGTATCATATCTTTACCAGGAAGTAAATAAGCGTCAGAATATCAATCTGTTTACAGGTGCTGAACTTGTTTCAAAGAAAGGAAGTGTCGGTAACTTCGAGATTGAGGTGAAAATCACTCCGCGTGGCATAAAGAAAGATGCTGATACTTCCGGACTGGAGAAAGCTATTCAGGTTTGTCCGGTGGAAGTTTCTGATGGATTCAACTTCGGTATCACCAAGCGGAAAGCGTTGATGAATTATCATCCCGGCCAATTTCCGGAAATCGCCTCCATCGATGCAGCAACTTGCACCCAATGTGGTAAATGTGCCGAAGTTAGCGAAGCTGTCGATTTGAACCTGGAAGAAGAGCGTATTACGCTTCAAACCGGCTCGCTGATGATTACCACCGGCTTTGATCCCTATGAGCCGGAGAAATCAGAATTTGGTTATGGTGACTACGATAATGTTATCACTCTGCCGCAACTGGAACGCTACCTGGAACTTAACGGTCAAGATCTGGTCGTCAATGGAAAGAAAATCCGGAGTATGGCCTATATCTACTGTGTCGGAAGCCGTCAGCCGGAAGGCGAGAACAAATATTGCTCGCGTTACTGCTGTACCTCTGCTGTTCACAGTGCTATTAAGGTGCGTGAAAAAGTGCCGGAAATGACTGTTTATCACATCAACCGGGGCATTCGTACTTACGGTAAACAGGAGGTACTTTACGAAAAGTCATCGAAAAACGGCGATATCTATATTCAGTTCAATGAAGATACGTTCCCGGAAGTTTCAAGGAATGGAAAGCATACGGTAGTTAAAGTAAATGATATCCTAACGGCCGGGAAAGAACTTGAGATAGAGCCTGATTTGGTGGTTCTTGTCACCGGAATGATACCGCGGAAAGACAATGCAATAGGTGAGTCGCTGAAGATTCCTCGTGGACGGGATAAATTTTACAACGAAATTCACCCGAAACTGCGCCCGGTGGAAACTACCATTGATGGCGTGCTGATTGCCGGTGTTTGCCAGGGCCCGAAAAACATTACCGAATCGGTGAAATCTTCGTTGGCAGCAGCTGCCAAGACATATTCGCTGTTGAAACGAGAGGAAATCACGCTTGAGCCCATCATGGCGACGGTTGACTCGGAGAAATGTGAAGCTTGCGACAAATGTACAACGGCCTGTCCGTTCGGAGCTTTCGAATTTATTGAAGAGAACGGAAAGAAAGTGGCCCGCGTCATCGAATCGAACTGTAAAGGTTGCGGAATGTGTCTTCCGGTATGTCCGACCGATGCCATTGAGCTTTCCGGTTACACCAATACCGAAATTGAAGGCATGATTGATGCCCTTACGGAAAGTGATTATTAACGCCGAATTGTAAACTGTATAACAATCGATAAGATGGCAGGAGAAAAACAACGTACCGTCAAGGTAATGAAGGAAAAGCGGACGGTTTCGGATGAGGTGAAAGCCAATATCAAGCATTACAATAAAATGAAGAAGTTAATCAAAGAGGCATTGAAGGAAGGCCCGAAAACCATTCCGGAAATTGCCCGTGCGACTGAACTTCCCGCCCATGAAGCAACCTATTATGTGATGTCGATGCGAAAGTATGGCGATGTGGTGACCGGCGAGATCGATGACATGGACGAGTATTTTTACTATCACTTGAATCAAAAGAACTAAACAGTTATGTCAAAGGTAGATCCTAAACTGGCAAAAGATATAGCAAAGTATGGAGCGGTCGATTTCAGCGCCTGCTACAACTGTGGTAATTGTACAGCCGTTTGTAGTCTGACGGAAGAGAATGCCAGTTTTCCAAGAATGATGATTCGCTACAGTATGCTGGGAATGAAGGAAGAAATTCTGAGCAGCAAAGAACTCTGGATGTGTTATCACTGTGGCGATTGTTCTGCAACCTGTCCTCGTCAGGCCGATCCGGGCGAATTAATGGCTGGTTTACGCCGTTATGCGATTGCGAATTATGAACCATCGGGTATCACGAAGCTCATTTTCAAAAGCAATCCGTTTTCCATTCTGTTGACCCTTGTTTTAGCAACGATTCTGGGTTTCTTTTTACTAACCATGAAACCGGACTTCACGGTATCGCGCTGGATTTTCAGCTGGATGCCTTATGCGGTCATTCACTTGATGGGACTGATTGTCTTTTCCTTTACCGGATTGACGGCTCTTTTGGGTATTTTCAGCATGAGCCGCAGACTGAACAGCAAACACAATACAGACTCAAATAAAACCAAAAAATCAATTTTTCAATCAATAGGCGAGGTTATGACCGAGATTGGAACCATGGGACGTTACCAAAAGTGTTCGACCGACGAAGGTGAATACTGGAGTACCAAACCAAATCTTGTTCGTCCGTGGTTTGTTCACTGGTCTATCATGTGGGGCTTTATCGGCTTGCTGGTAGCTACCATTCTTGACTTCCTGTTTAAAGATCCGGCAACAACCATCTGGCTGCCGTCCCGCATCCTGGGTACCGTTTCCGGATTGTTCCTTATTTACGGAACATCACTGGCGATGTTCTACCGCATCACGAAACCTACGAAAACATATGAGGCCACCAAGCTGGCGGACTGGATGTTCTTGTTCTTCCTGTGGGTGGCCGGCTTAACCGGTTTTTGGATGGAGGTGGCCGTTTCGTTTAATCTGAGTGAAACACTTAGTCAGGTTATCTTCATGATTCACACCATTATATCAATGGAACTGGTCATTCTGTTTGCTTTCTCGAAATTTGCACATGCAGTTTACCGGCCCATTGCACTATATTTTCTGGCCCGGAATAGGGAATAGAAAAAATCCCTCTCTCAATCAATGCTCATATCCGGCTCAAGGCTGTTTTCCAGTCTTGTAGCCGGATTTTTTTATTGCTTGCTATTGCTTTTCTCATTTCGATACCGTAATTTGGTTGCATATACATCTAAAAAGTCATGAGAATTCCAAAATCATTGGACGACAACCTGATATTTCAGTTGGGAGCCATTGCCAGGAAGGTGCACCAGCATGTCGAGAATGTCTTCCGCAAAGAAAACCTGGACCTTACGCCTGAACAGTTTTCATTGTTAACCATATTGTGGTACAACGAAGGAATCAGTATCAAGGAGTTGGCTGACAGAAGCCAGCGTGATAAGACAACCATCTCACGTGTGGTCAATAATATGATTAAGCGCGATCTTATCCGGCGCCTGGACAATATGGATGATAAGCGTGCCAAGCGTATTTTTTTGACTGACCATGGGAGAAACCTGCAGGATCAGCTGGTGATGCTTTCCGGTGAAATATATGTGCAGGCTTTAGGCAACCTTTCGGATGAGGAGCTTGACCGGACACTGGAAGTGCTCCAAAAAATTGAAAACAATCTTTCTGATAATTCTGAATCATAATCAATTAATCAAACTTGTAACGAATGAAGACAATTTTCATAGCAATAGGTAAACTATTGTTATTAAGTATCATGATGCAGATAATCTGGAGCGTCGGTTTAGGAATTGGAAGCCAATTATTTCCGTTCGAGCTGAGTGCATCCGGAGTCGATGCCGGGCAACTGCTGCTAAGGATGACGGTCGTTTGCTTGATTCATACGTCGCTTTTGTATGCGCTAATGTACTTTTCCAACTGGAAAGGATGGAAGCTGGTCGGTTTACTGGCTTTGGAAATATTTGTCGTCCAGTTTGCTCTGAGTGCTGTCGAAGCTGTTTTCTTCGGGGAATATTTGAAAATGCCGGTAAACCTGGCCTGGTCGATGATGTTTACCGGAGTTGTTCTTGCGACCATTTGGAGCCCTTTAGCGGTGCGTATTACCGGAAACTGGAAAGAAGCTGATGGCAAGACTGGAAAGTTTGTACCGGGAAAAATGTTCTGGCTGAATATAGCAATACTTAGCGTGGTGGTGTATCCGTTTTTGTATCAGCTGGCCGGGTATTTTATTGCCTGGCGGGTGCCGGAAGTCCGGGCATTGTATGAGGGAATCGAGTCGCAGCCTAATTTTATCGCTCAACTTGGAGCATTTGTTTTTTCTGAATTGCATCTTTTGCAGATTGTTCGTGGACTGGTTTGGATTGCCATTGCCATCCCAGTGATGTTGGCGATGAGAACCGGCGTTTGGCTCAAAGCCCTGATGGTTGGTTTGTTGTTCGCTTTGTTGATGAATGCCCAGCATTTGTTGCCCAACGCTTTGATGGTTTCGGAAGTCCGGCTGGCGCACTTTATCGAAACAGCTTCCTCTAACTTTGTTTGGGGATTTGTTATTGTTTGGCTGCTGAGCAAAAGTGGTTTTACCCGCTCTTCAAATGTAGGAGAAGAAGGTAAGCTGGCTGCTGCATAGCGTTTGTGTCACGTAAAAAGACTAAATAAGAGCCCCGGCATCATTACGAAGTCGGGGCTTTTTATCTTGTCTTAGAAAGTTCTCTATAATCTTTTGTCTAATGTCTCTCTTCTTCCGTCAACTCTTTTCCCATTTCTGCGTTCGGTACAAAAATCCAATGTACCCGCGCACTCTGAGCACGTTGCCTTCACGCCAGATTTTTACATCGTAAAACTTACCGTTTTCAGGATCCATAATGCCGTCGTCGCCAACCCATTCGCCATCGTCGTTTTGGGTCAACCCATTAATGATTTGCATGCCCAGGATATGTTGATTGTGCAGATTTCCTTTGCATTTGTCGCAGAGAGGATCGGCATTCGGGTCTTCCCGGAATAATTTGATGATTTTGCCATACAATTTACCATCCTGAACATAGATCCTGACTTCCGATTTGGGTTTGCCGGTTTTGTCGTCAATGGTGGTCCAAACGCCGGTAACGTCCTGCGCAAAAACGGTGGCCGCCAGGTTGACCAGGAAAAGGGTAAAAAGAATACTGAGTGATTTCTTCATATTTAACATATACTAGTTTAGTTTTCAGTTTTTCTCAAAAATAGAATTTTCAACCAAAAATCCGATTTTAATTTTTGCTGTTTGGTTAAATAACATGTAAACACACCTAACGAAACAGTCTACTTTTTCATAACAGAAGAAGCGCGGGTTAATTGCTGCACATTGTACCGAATTACATCCAGTAGGGTCTTGGTATGATGTGTGCCCGGAAAATTGAGCAACGAGACAAGTTGGGCATCAGGAAGCACTTCCTTCAACGGTTTTCCCACCGGATTGTGCGCATTGTCGATAATTAGCATGGCATTGGTTTTCGACATGTCGCCAATCTGTCGGGCTTCGGGTGGTGCCGGACCAAAGACACCGGCTACCTGCAAGCCAAGCTCTTTGGCCAGAGGTTTTTGAAAGAAGTGAACTAACACCGGCTTATTTAGTATTCCATCTTTTTTCAGTGTCTCCTTCGCCTCGTCAATCACGGTTTCAATCTGTTGGATATTCGCTTCGGCTTGTTCCTTTGTTCCGAGCCTTTCAGCAATTTTCATAATGGATTTCCGAATGGTCGGTAAATCATAACGTGTATCGATTTGCAGCATTTTGCTCTCATCGACATGTAATCCTTTTCGCATCTTGTCGATCATCGTTTCATAACCGGCAAATACGATCAGGTCGGCTTTCATCACACGCGGAATGTCGCCTGGACGCAATTCGTATTCCGTGGGATGCTGCATTTGAAAAGGAGCCAGTACCGTGACATTTTTTGCCCCGGCTGCTTCGGCGAAAGCCGCAGTCCAGGCATTGGTGGCTACCACATTCTGCGCTTTTGCGGAAAATGAAAAGCCTATCAGCATTAGCAAAACAAGGAAACAACGGGTTGGTGAAAATTTCATGTGTGGATTGATTTATGATTTAAAGCGTTTGTGATTTACGTAGATGATTAGGAAAACCACCGACGCCATTAATGCAACACCCGAACTGGCCGGAATGTCTATTGCCAGCGAGAGAAAGAATCCCGAAAGGGAAAAAATGCCGCCCCACAGGCACGACCAGATGATGACGCCCCGCAAACTTTTCGCGTGAAGCGATGCAATGAGCGCCGGCAACAGCAACAATGCGTCAAGCAGGAGCGCTCCGATGAGTTTCATGGCGGCTGCTACGGTAATGGCAGTCAGCAGGATGATCGCATAGTACAATCGGCCCTCGTTTACACCGGAAGAGAAGGCAATTTCGCGGTCGAAGAACACCGCACGGAGCTTCCGCCGGTAACGGAACTGAAAGGCCAGTAAAAGGCCTGAAAAGGCCAGTACGCCAATTACTTCGTGCCAGCTGAGGGCGAACAAACTTCCCCACAACAATGAAAGTGTATCCTGTGCGGGAACATTGAATTTATAGATGAAGATGAAAGCCAACGAAATGGAGATGACCATCATGAACATGCTGATTTGTCCGGTATCGACCTGCATGGAACGCGAGGTTTTGGTCATCAACAGCACCATCAGTAGGTTGACCAGCATCGTGGTCCAGAATGGGTTGTACTGCATGGCCAATGCGATAGCACCTCCCAGAATAGCACCGTGCATCAGCATGAAGCGTAGTGGTAGCAGGTTCATGCGTAGCAGGTAAACGCCCGTTACCGGGAAGGTAAATCCTGCGAAAGTCAGTACCAGCAGACCTTTCAAAATGGGAGCGAGGGAAAGCATCTCTAACATAACCGTCCTCCTTTAAGCTCTTTTCGCGGCCAGTTCAGCTGATCGAGCCAGGCCGTTTCATGGGAGACGAGAATCATGGTTGGCGCTTCGGTTGAACTAAGTTCATTCAGCAATTCCAATAAATCTTCCTTTCCGCTCGAATCGAGAAATGAAGTAGGCTCATCAAAAAGCAACACACGCGCATTCTGACACAGGCAACGAGCCAGGGAAATCCGTTGTTTTTCGCCGCCGGATAGACTGTGATAGGATTGCCTGGCCAAATGGAAACAGCCGGTTCGCCGCATGGCTACTTCCACCCGGTATGCAATTTCTTTTGAGGAAAGTTTACGTTCACTGAGTCCTATAGCAGCCACCTCTTCGGCGGAAATCGGGAAGGTATTTTTGACATTCTCCTGATGTACATAGCCCACCAAGCTGCGGTTTTGTCGCCATTCATTGCTTCCAACGTTGATGTCGCCAATGCGAATGGTTCCCTGAACTGGTTGAATAAATCCGAGAAGTGTGCGTAACAATGTGGTTTTTCCGGTACCGTTTGCCCCGTGAATCACTAACTGTTCGCCGCGTCCCAGTTCCAGACTAAGGTCTTCGAGAATGCTTTTCCGACCGATATCGACCGTCAAGTTCTCAATCTTTACAGGTAAACCTTGAACACGTCCGGCACGCTTTCGCAGAAAAAGGTAGGCATCGTCGATGCTCATGGCATCCGTAATCAGATCTTCGGTGCGGCACTGTATATGCTCGACCAGTTCACCGTAGGAAAATTCTACACCATGCGCCCTGAAAACCGGAATAGCCCGCTCGCTGAGCAATTCTACACGACAGCGGGTGACTCCTAAACGCACCATTAGACAGGCTGCTGCCTTTCCCGCAATTTTATCGCGCACGAAAAGTTCTGAAGGTGGTATGTTTTTCCCTTTCAGGTAGTCTTCGAGTTCAAAAAGCGGATGCAGCCAGTGTTCGTTACTGGTAAAAACGATTTCTTCTCCGCGCCTGACGATGAGTGAGTGTTCCAACGGTCGTTAGTTTTGCCCGTCAAAATAAGACTTTTCGGGCAAAGCACAGAATGGAAATGGCTGGAAAATGGGAGAGATGTTGATTCCGGGAAACCGGATTATATTAGTTCCAACAGATTTTGAGCAAAAATACCTATCCCGATAAGGATAATGAAAATGGAAAAGATGTACCGAAGCCGGGCCTGATTGAGACGTTTGGCGTACCAGGCACCAATAATTCCGCCAAGCGATCCTCCAACAACAAATACAGCACTCATCAACAAATTGACTTCGCGTCCCTGAATGAGATAACTGGCTAGTCCAAACGTTCCGAAAAGGAAGATGATAAAAAGGGAAGTGGCAATGGCTTCTTTCATTTTCAGCCGGGCGCCCAGGTACAACGCCGGAACCAAAAGGAAACCTCCGCCCACACCGAAAAAACCACTGGCAAATCCGGTGATAAAACCCAGCACAACAATCCGGGTGTAGTTGATTTTTCCTGGTTCAGCGGAATCGTCCGTTTGATTTTTCTTCTTCCGGGTCATCAGGTAACCGATGAAAATCATCAGCAGCGAAAAGAAAAGCAACAGAACCGGCCCTTTAAACTGTTTGTTGAGCAAAGCGCCCAGATAGGTGCTGACCAACCCCGGTGCCGCCATCAGGAAGGCGATGCGAAATTTCACAAGCGATTGCCGCATGTAGCTGACTGAAGAAATGAGTGAAGTAACGCCAACGGCAATCAATGAAGTCCCGATGGCTAGATGAACATCCTGACCAACCAAATAAACCAACAACGGAACGGCCAGAATGGACCCGCCGCCACCGGTCATTCCTAAAGCGCCGCCCGATAATAATCCACTAAGAAGGGCATACAAATACGGTAAAATCATGGTTTATGTCGTTAAATCAATTGATGTTGTTAAGCCATCAGGTTATCAGTTCATTTTGCTGTTTCCCGGACCTTGATAGGAAGTCCGCTTTGTGCCCAATTGATGATGCCGTTTTTCAGGTTGATCACATTATCAAAATTCTGCTCCGAAAGAACCCAGGTTACCTGAAAGCTGCGTGAACCACTCCGGCAACCAATAATTACCTCTACATCGCGCGGTATTTCATCCAGCCGGGCACCGAATTCACTAATGGGCATTACCAGTGTATTCTCGACATCAAAGGCTACTTGTTCAATTTCTTCCCACTCGCGAACATCCATCAAGATAGCACCATTTTTAATTTTTTCGTAGGCAGTAGCTGCATCCACTTCTTTAATACCTTTTTCAATTCTACGGTTCATGGCATTTGAAATTAAATAATTCGACATGGGTCATCTACAAATGACCGGATTAACAACAAGCAGGTTTAATTCACAGGGCTGGTTAGTGGATGGTATAAAGGTCCTTTTAACGGACTTTGTTCTCTTAAATTCTGATGTAAAATAAAGGCAGTAGGATAAGGAATGCAAATCGTAAATTGTTATTTCCTATAACGTGGTGTTATAATGATGGTGGATTTTTGTAAACTTTCAAATACAAATTCCTGGTTTTTCTTGTTACATTAGGTAACCGGAACGCACAGGGAGGGAGAATGATGGAAATGACCGGCAGTGAGTAAGTCTAGTTATCGGGAAACAGAACACAAACAATAATAAACGATATGCCTGCACGAATGATGAACCGATTTGATTTTTTGTTGGGAGAATGGAACTTAACTTACCATATTCCGGAAAGTAGCCTGAGTTCGGCCGGAACCGACACCGGCGTGGGTAAATTTACCAAGGAAATGAACAGCCGTTATGTGATTTTCGATTATGCAACCGCATCGGGCGGCGAAGCAAAAGGCATATTTGCCTGGGACGAAAAAACGGAGATTTACCGCTACTGGTGGTTTGAAAATTCGGGTAACTTCTTAAGCGCTACCTGTGAATTTTTGGATGATGATACCCTGGCCATGAACTGGCACGATTCGCTGCTAGTGCAAACATTTACCAAAGAAGGGCCGGACAAAGTTATCCTGAAGATGCAGTACCCGACCCTTGGCGGAGGTTATGAGTTGATAATGGAAGTGGTTTTTACACGTTGAAAACTGTTTAACCGACAACTAAAACAGGGAATAGTGGAATTTCAGGGAATACAGGTATCAAGAACCTATCAGCAACTTAATCTTGCGGCACCGGAAGCGGTCTTTCCGTTGTTGTGTCCTGTCCGGGAAAAGGACTGGCTTGATGGCTGGGATTATACCATGATTCATTCGGTATCGGGATTGATTGAAGAGGGCTGTATTTTTTCCACGCCGCATCATGGTCAACAAGATACCATCTGGTATGTGACTGTTTATGATAAAATCAACTTCAAAATCGAATTTGTCCGGGTTACCCCGGAAGAAGAGGTTGTCCGAATCAATATCCGATTAAACGGAAGGGAAGACGGAACAACCACATCCCGGATTTCTTATGAGTATACAGCATTAAACGAGCAGAAGAATAAGTGGCTCAAAACGAAATTCGAGGACCGTTTCCGCGAAAGCATGATTTGGTGGGAGAAGGCTATCAATCACTATTTGAGAACAGGTGAAATGCTGAAAAAATAATCTTCGACCTATACAATACAAGTCTTTCCTGATAACTGACATCCGTCACTTACCTTCCTTGCCGGCTTGTTTATCTTTGGGCCGGATAAAAATTGGATTATGCATTATTGGAAAAAGTTAACCGGAGACGAAATCAGAGAGCGGGTATTTGGCGCTCTGAACCGGAATATCAACTATAAAGAAAGAACCACGCTGGGCATTCCGGCTTCGCACCTCGACGAAAATGTGTTTAACCAGGATGCCACGTACCTGAAAGATGCGCCGTTTCTATCGGCCATGGTGCACAACCCGAATCACATCGGGTGCCATACGCTGGGTGATTCGGAGCAATTTTTTGCCGGAACGCAGCAGATAGAACGGGAACTGATTGCCCTGGTAGCAGAAGATATTCTGAAAGGTGCCCCGGATTCACATGATGGCTATGTCGCATCGGGTGGAACGGAAGCAAATATGCAGGCTATCTGGATTTACCGCAACTTTTTCATCCGCGAAAGCGGGGCGAAAAACAACGAGATTGCCATTCTTTGCTCGGCCGATTCACATTATTCCATGCCCAAAGCCGGAAACATTATGAACCTTCCGGTGATTTCCGTTCCGGTAGATGACACGACCCGTGAAATCCAGCCGGAAGTTTTGGAGCAAAAGCTGGAAGAGGCGAAGACATCCGGTATCCGGTATTTCATCGTGGTTTCGAATATGATGACCACCATGTTTGGATCGGTTGACCGGGTCGAGACCTATGTTGCTGCATTGAAAAGGGCAGGTGTGGAGTATAAAATTCACATCGACGGTGCGTATGGCGGATTTGTTTATCCGTTTAGTACAACCGATGAAGATCTGACCTTCCTGAATCCGGAAATTACTTCGTTTACGCTGGATGCACACAAAATGGTACAGGCTCCGTTTGGTACCGGTATTTTTCTTATCAGGAAAGGCTGGATGAAGTATGCTACTACGGAAGAAGCGCAGTATGTCCAGGGAATGGATGCCACGATTATCGGTAGCCGCTCTGGTGCCAATGCTATTTCCGTTTGGATGATTCTGCAGACTTACGGTCCGCATGGCTGGTTCGAGAAGATTCATATCCTGAATTACCGCACCGAATGGCTCTGCAACCAGCTGGAAGAACTTAACGTGCCTTTTTACCGGAATCCTTCGTCGAACCTGGTGACGATGCGTGCGAGTAGTATTCCAACCGGATTGGTAGAAAAATACGGACTGGTTCCCGACAGTCACGGACAACCGAAATGGTACAAGATTGTGGTGATGGAGCATGTCACGGTCGATCACCTCATGCCGTTTGTCGAGGATTTGAAAGTTCATCTGGCCGGCAAGTAATCTGCTTTTTGCGGAAGGACGAGCAGATAAAGTTTGTATTTTAGACGGAAATTCATTGCCATGAGAATATTTTACGCTATTGCTTTTCTGTTGATACTCCTGATGGCGGGCAAAGTTTCGGCTCAAATCAGGGCGACAACTGCCTCCGGAAATAAAGTTCTGTTGTTTCCTAACGGGACCTGGAAGTATGATGAAGGACAGCTTGTAAAAGATACACTTCCAAATTCCGCTACTCAGTCACAGACTGCTGTCGCACCCGTAGTAACAACGGCGCCGGCTTCCTGGTCGATGAAAATTGATTCGAGCCGGGTGGATTCGACGATGAAGGAGCAAATTATCGATGTATCCAGTCCGCGACTGGCTCGTTTCTTTGGCGAGGAAAAAGGCCGGATGCGTTGTAGTGCCGAGTGTGTTAACGAAAAAGGAGTGATATCCATTCGCCTGGAGTGGGCTGCTGCAGTGGGAGATGCTAACCGCTACTTCGGTTTCATGAGAGATTTGAAAGACGTAACTTTTTTGTTGGCGAACGGCCAGGAGTTGAAGTTTCAATACAACCCGGGTTTTAAAGAACATTTCTTCAGTAATTACAATATTTCCTATTACAATGGTTCGGTGACATTGACGAAGAACGATATCGGTTCTTTATTATCTTCTCCGGTTGTTCGTATCGATATGGACTGGAAAAAAGCGCCGGAAGAGTATGAAGTGAAAGGTACGCAGTATTTTATGAATAACCTGCCAAAGGTTTTATAAGAGACGACAATTATCGAAATATTCTATAAAAGCTCCCTGTTGGAATGCATCCGGCTGGGAGCTTTTGCTTGCTTAGGCATTTGAGGAGTGTGCTGAACTTTTCCTTTCCTCGCTTTGTTTCCCCGGTAGAAGTTTCATTCGAAACCTTGTAAAATCAAAATATTAATATGATGGAATATAGAAGACTCGGAAAATCTGGATTAAAACTGAGTACGTTATCGTTGGGAAGTTGGGTAACATTTCATCAGCAAATCGATGATAGCAAAGCCGATATGCTGATGGGACTGGCCTATGAGCGTGGTATCAACTTTTTCGACAACGCCGAAGCCTATGCTATGGGTGAAAGCGAAAAGATGATGGGACGTGTCCTGAAGAAGAAACAGTGGGACCGTACCTCGTATGTGGTGTCAAGTAAGGTATTTTTTGGCATTCATGGCGAAAACAATAAACCCACGCAACGCGGACTATCGCGGAAGCACCTGGTGGAGGCCTGCAACGAAGCATTGCAGCGTTTGCAAACCGATTACCTCGATTTGTATTTCTGCCACCGTCCCGACAAGGAAACTCCCATTGAAGAGGTGGTTTGGACGATGAATCACCTGATTCAACAGGGAAAAATCCTTTATTGGGGAACGTCGGAGTGGAGTGCTGCCGAAATTATGGAAGCATTTATGGTAGCTGAGAAATACCGCCTTATTGGCCCGACCATGGAGCAGCCGCAGTACAACCTCTTCGAGCGCACGAAGCTGGAAAAAGACTACCTGACGATTTTTAAAGATGTTGGTTTGGGAACCACTATCTGGAGTCCGCTGGCTTCGGGTCTCCTTACGGGAAAATACAACGATGGTATCCCGGAAGGCTCGCGTTTGGATGACAAAAAGATGGAATGGCTGAAAAACAACATTCTGAATGACGATAAAATTGAACGGGTCCGAAATCTGAAGAAAGTAGCCGATGATTTGGGAACTTCACTGGCAACGCTGTCGATTGCATGGACCATTAGCAATCCGAATGTGACCACTACTATTTTGGGTGCTACCAAAAAAGAACAGCTGGAAGAGAACCTGAAAGCACTGGAAGTGTACCCGAAACTGACGCCGGATGTGAAAGACCGGATTGACGAAATCATGGGCACCAAACCGGTATTACCAATGTTTTAAATGATATAAAATTGAAAACTCCTCTGTTGGCGGGCAGAGGAGTTTTTTATGTAAGGGCAGAGACCAATACTTGTTGCTTTTGTATTAATTTGCCGTTTTATGAGTCGATTCGCCCAAATAACCACCCATTAAGCGATTGGTAGCGTAAGAAGAAATACGCTGCCTTTTTCTGGTTCAGATTCCACCCATATCTTACCACCATGCATTTCAATAAATTCCTTGCAAAGCAATAATCCGAGCCCGGTTCCGGATTCACTGGCGGTACCTGTAGTTGAATAACTGTATTCAATCCGGAACAGTTTGTCGATGGTTTCTTTTTCAATCCCAACACCATTATCGGAAACCGATACCGTTACTTGATTCTCATTTTGTTTGGCGCTGACGCGTATTTTCCCTCCTGGGTGAGTGAATTTTATTCCATTTGATATCAGGTTCCTCAAAACCGTACCGATCATGTATTTGTCCGCAAAAACAGGAAGGTTGTGAGGTAAGTCTTTGATAATGGTGATAGCTTTTTGCTGCGCTGAATCATTAAATAATTCAGCGACTTCATTAATTAAGGTAACCAGTTCGATGTATTCCGGATTAAATTCAATTTTGCCCGTTTGAGCGCGTGCCCATTCCAACAGATTTGTCAATAAATCCATGGCCTGCTTCGATGAACGATTAATGATGGCGGCAAATTTTTCAACTCCCTGGTAGTCTTTCCTGTTCATCTGTTCGACCAGCAGTTCACTGAATCCGAAAATGCTGTTGAACGGACTCTTCAAATCGTGGGCTATAATGGAGAAAAAACGATCCTTGGTGGCATTGAGTTCGCTTAAGCGGGCCTTACTCTCAATCAGCGCATCTTCCGCATTTTTGCGTTCCGTAATATCACGTACATTCAGGATGACAGATTGGATGAGTGGATTATCAATTTGATTGGAGCCGACAGCCTCAAGATAAACCCAACCACCATTTTTATGCCGGTGTCTGTACTGCGTTCCGCCATTGTCCGAATTCTTAACAATATCCTGAAGGGCAAGCAACACTTTTTCCTGATCTTCGGGATGAATCAATTGCTCAATAACCGGTATCTGTATCAATTCGTCGGGACGATAACCCAGAATCTTCTCACACGATTCACTTACATAATGCTGAATGCCATTCGAATCTAACAGCACAATCATGTCAAATGAATTTTTAAGCAGCTGCTCCAGACGTTCTGTACTTCCTTTGCTGAGTTCTTCTATTTGCTTTTCTAATGCTTCGTATGAGGGTTTTTTATGCATGTATGTTTAGTTGGAATAGTCGTTTCAAGCCGGGCATTTGTTGTTCAGTTTTTTGATGTTTGCTCGCTGCAGGTACAACTCAAATCTACTCGACTGGAACTTAATAATAACCGCGATGTAGCCTTATTTATTGTGCATTGCCTAAAATGTAAAGATTCACTGAATAGTTAGCACTATTCTATATATTCTTTCTGTTATAATTGCTTATGGTAGTTGTGGTCTGTGCGTCGTTTTAGTTTACTTTTCAGTTACATCAACTCTACGATTACTCCGAGTATTCCAATAATTAAACTTAAAAGCGTGAAATATTTAGTGTCAAATCTCCCAAATTCAGTGTTCTTTATTTTCTTGAAAAAACCGACGTATTTAAAATCTCCGATTGTGCGCAGAATAAAAACAGATGAAATAATCCAACCGCTATAATCAAGTATTACACTGGGCAACTCTGTTTTTAAATTTCCAACCTTTAAAAAGTAGTACAAGGCAAATAACAACAATCCAAAACCAACAATTGACGTTTCAATTTTTCCCGGATTAAATACTTTATTACCATTATTGTCGGCGGGCAGTGCTTTATCAAGTCCTTTTTTACCACCAAAAACCCAGTAGAAGTGGAGGAGGGAAAGCAGAACAAATAGAACAATCAATATGGTTCCAAAAACTTCTTTCATTTCATTGACTAATTTCGATTGTCAGATTCTTCACTGTTTCAGCATTTAATTCTTGAAAACTGTAGATAAATCAAATCAGTCATTTCTTTCCGGTTATTTAAAATACTCCTGTAGAAACCGCACAAAGTTGCCGTGCATAACATTTTGCACATCTTCATCACTAAAGCCTCTCTTTTTGAGCAACCCGGGCAGTTTTTGTATATCTGCGATGGTATCCAGATCGTACGGGCACTGTTCATTTCCAAAAGCACCGTCCAAATCACTGCCGACACCGACATGTAGCGAATCGCCGGCCAGCTGACAGATGTGATCAATGTTGTCGACCATGATTTCCAGCGATACATTCCGTCCTTTGGGTGTAGAAACGCCGCGAATCCAATCAGGCACCATCATCCATGCATCAAGCGCGACACCAACGACCGCCTCGCGGTTAACCAGTTCCCGAATCATGTCATCACTGAATTGCCGGTTATGGTCGACAAAGTGACGGCAGTTGTTATGGCTCGCCCAGATGCTTCCTTTGTAAATGTCCAGCGCATGCCAGAAGGCATCGTCATTCAGGTGGGTCACGTCCAGAATCATGTCCAGTTGTTCCATGGTTTTCAGCAGTTCGACTCCTTTGGGATTCAGTCTTCCGGAAGAGTCGGTTCCATTGGCATATACGCCCGGTCCGTAATGTGCCGGACCAATGGCCCGTAAGCCATACTTATAAGCTCTTTCGAGGTGATTCATCGAAATGATGGAGTCGGCACCTTCGAGACTAAGTAAGTAGCAAATTGGCGCCTTTTCATCGGGATTTTTCCATAATGCCAGGCTTTCTGTTAATGTTTGACTGTCCACAATTTGCTTCATTTCGCCGGCCTCTTCCATGGTGCGGTACCATTGCAGCTGTCCCTGTGTTTGCGCCCAGGCCTGTTCCTGCGAATACCAACCTGGAATTGGACTTTCCGGCTTTACTACCCGCGAAATTTGTGTGGCGACAACCAAGCCTACCTTTCCTTCCCGTAAGGCGGGAAATGAGACCGTGTTCTTACCGCGGTCTGGTTTATCTGTCATGCCTTTTTCGCTTTCGCGGATTTCTTCGACCGTCCAACGTTGGTCACGGTTCCACTCCATGGCATTCATTGAGATGTCCAGGTGAGCGTCGAAGCACAATATTTTATCTTTTTCCATTTTGATTTCTAATCAATTAATAAATTCTTTTCCGGGCGGTTACGTCCCAGGTTCCGGTTACCTGGTGACTATTGACCACATACACTTTCTCGTGGAGCGCCATCGTGGGGCATACATGCTTCGGTAATGCGTAGACCAGTTCCCCAATTTCGAAATCTTCTTCACGGTCAGGGGTGACCACCAGATGTTCTTCGCTGTGGTTGACCACCTCGCCGGGCTCAAAATTGAGAAATTGGAGCCTTGGGTGAGGCATTTCCGAAGCAAAAGCCTTATAACCCAAATCGAAGCATACGTTGCCATGTGGTTTGCTAATCACTCGTCCGGCGATAACGGCAGCCGGCAGAAAATCGAGGTCGGGGATGGTTTCGGTGTAGCCTGCGTCCCAAAGAATGGGCGTTCCCGGACACAGCGTTCGTTCGGGGTATTGCGCATGTATTGGAAATGTGGGTGTCCCGCCACAAGCGATTTCTTGCACTTCTATGCCTTTCTCATTCACATTTTTCACCAGCTGAGCGACGCTTTCGAAGTCACGGTCGATATGAGCCTTTCGTTCTGCTAAGTCGATTTCATGAACATGTCCATCATAAAAGTGAAAACCTGCGAAATGAAGATTTTCACTACTATGGATGTAATCCACGAGGATTTCGGCTGAACCAGGAATGATTCCGGTCCGGTGCATGCCGGTGTCCAGATCGATGAAAACCCGAACCGTTTGTCCTTTTTGAAAAGCAGCCGTGTCAAGCATGTGAGCTGCTGCAAGCGAGTCGATGGTGATGGCGAAAGTTATACCAGGAAAGCGATCGGTGAATTCCAGAAACCAGGCAATGGCAGGTCCTAACAACGGATAGGCGAGCAAGATGTCTTCACCGCCGTTCTCAGCCACCATTTTTACTTCGGAGAGGGTGGCGCATTTAAACTTGCGAATACCCATTCCAACCTGGAGTTGAATGAGTTCAGGGATTTTATGTGTTTTTACATGAGGGCGAAGCCGGTTGACATCGCCGGCCATCGCAATCATTCTTCGGATATTCTCTTCTATCCGGTCGGGGTAAAGCAATACAGATGGCGTGAAAACCGATGATTCATTGGTGACGGAATACCACATATCAACCTTCTTCCTGTAGTTCAAAAATGCATTCTACCTCTACGGCGATGTTGCCGGGAAGAAACATGCCAACGGCACTGCGGGCGCCCTTGCCGTTCTCTTCGCCAAACACATCGACCATTAACTGGCTGAACCCGTTAATGACTTGCGGATGTTGTTCGAACTCTGGGTAACAGTTGACCATTCCCAGGGTCTTAATCAAACGCTTGATCTTTCCCAAATCGCCGATCTGTGCCTTGATGGTGGCCAACATGGCCAGTCCCACCTGACGGGCGGCCAGTTGTCCTTCTTCAACCGTTAAGTCTCGGCCAACTTTTCCTTTGATGAGTTGCTTATCACTCTTCAGCGGGCCTTGTCCCGAAACGTAGAGATGATTTCCCGTAACAACGACCGGATGATAAATGCCACCCAATGGCGGTGGGGGCGGCAGTTCCAGTCCCAAAGCTTTGATTTTTTCTTCTACTGTGTTCATTTTCGTTTGGTTTATATAAAATGATTGATGACAAAAACACCTGCCAGACCAACTAAAGAAATAGTTGTTTCCACTACGGTCCAGGTCATAAACGTCTCTTTCACCGAAAGGTTAAAGTACTCTTTAAACATCCAAAAGCCGCCATCGTTCACATGCGAAAGCATTAAGCTTCCGGAACCAATGGCCAATACCATTAATTCAGCTGAAACATGTGGTAAAGAGGCGAGTGGTAAAACAATTCCGGCAGCGGTCATTCCGGCTACAGTGGCAGAGCCGACCGACACGCGAATGACGGCTGCTATCAGCCAGGCGAGGAACAGGGGCGACATTTGTGAATGCCGCAGCAATTCTCCCAAATATTCACTGATGCCGCTGGCTACCAGTACCTCTTTCAAGCCTCCGGCTCCTGCCAGAATCAGCAAAATCATGGCGATACTGGAAACAGCGTGTGCCAGCCGGTCCATGATATCGGGAATACGTTTTCCACGGCGAACTCCCAAAGACCAAATGGCAAAAAGTACCGACAACAACATCGCCAACACCGGATTTCCAATTCCTTCGATGTATGGATAGATGGCGGATTCCTTGGGGATGAAATGGTTGGCTATTCCTGAAAAAGCAATCAGAATAACGGGCATTAGAGCGGTCAAGATGCTGATGAACGTTGATGGTAAATCCTTTTCGTCCAAAACTTCATGTCCGGTGAAATCCGCCAGCGGTTTTGCTTTGATTTTTTTGAAGCGGGGGGAGAGTATCGGGCCCGCTACAATGATGGCCGGAATAGCAATGAGCAAACCGAGCATCATGGTATCGCCTATATCAGCATGAAACATGGCTGCAATGGCTGTGGGTGCGGGGTGTGGCGGTAGATAACCGTGCGTTACCGAAAGGGACGCCAGCATGGGCAACCCGACCAGGAGCAAAGGCAGCCCAGTTGCCTCGGCAATGGTGAAGGCGATGGGAATCAGGATGACAAAGCCGACGGAATAAAACATGGGGATACCGACAATAAAGCCGGTTAACATCAGGGCCCAGTGGATTCTTTTCAAACCAAAGGCTCCAACCAATGTTTGGGTGATTCGTTGCGCCGCACCGCTGTCAGCCACCAACTTACCCAACATCGCTCCAAATCCCAGAATCAACACCAGTAAGCCGAGCGTTTCGCCCATCCCTTTTTTCAGCGCATCAATGATGGCATTCAGCGGCAAGCCCATGGCCAACCCCACAAAAAGACAGACCAGTGTGAACGAGATGAAGGCGTTGAGCTTGAAGACAGTAATCAGCAGCAGGAGCAGAAGCACGCCGGCCAGGACAATCAGTAAGGGCATCATAAAGTCGCAGTTTGGTGATGTTCATCAAACCCGAAGCTTTTCGCCGGGTTTAGGAACATGATTTGCTTTGTACCCCAAATTTACACGCCTGAATGAATTTACCAACTCTTTACAAAACTAATAGAAGGAATAGGCACAGCTTTTTATAACAGTCCTAATAGCTCCGATGGGTGGCTTATCAGTTTCTGTGCTCCGTTGGCACGCAGTTCTTTCTCGCCCCGAAATCCCCATAACACACCGACGGCATACATGCCAGCGTTAGTAGCTGTTTGCATATCTACGTCTGTGTCGCCCACATAAATCACTTCTTTCGGATCGATGCCCATCTCTTTGCTCATTTGAAGCGCTTTTTGCGGATTGGGTTTTTTTAGCGCTTCATCCGTCAGTCCGGCGATGATGCTGAAGTAATCTTCAGGAAGAAGCGCCCTGGCGGTCTGTTGTGTCATTTCATCTGCTTTATTCGACAGAATGGCGAGTTTTAAATCCCTTTTAGCCAGGTCGTCCAGTAAATCCGTAATCCCGTCGTACGGTTTGGTTTTGTTCACGCAGTTTTCCCTGTAAAGGTTGTACATCGTTTGGAAATAGGCCTGAACTGTTGCTTCGTCCCGGTGCGATTCGGGGAGGGCTTTCCTTACCAGGTTTTTGATGCCGCTGCCAACGAACAGCCGGTAAGCTTCTGTATTGTGCGTCGGCAGGTTGTTTTCACTGAGAACCTGGTTCATCGAATCGGCAATATCTTCGATGGTATCGAGCAACGTACCATCCAAATCGAAAATAATTCCTTTAAAAGACATGGATATTGTTTTTGCGTGTGGTTACTTCCTGAAATGAATCGGCAAACTTAAGCAATTTGCTGGGGACATCACAAGAAGAGCCTTCATTTCGGATCGAAATCGAATACATCAGTTTTTTGAAGTGGTTCCTGTAATTGTCCGTTCTATCCGTTTATCAGGAATCAGCCAGATGAGGGCGACAAGAATGTATACGCCTCCGGAAAACCATTGACTCAACCAGCTGGAACCGATAGCAATCAGGTACAATATCGGCGATACTTTACCCTTGATATCTTTTCCAATGGCTTTCGCCAGAAGAGAAGTATGTCCGTGACTTTTGATAATCAGGTTTTGCAGAATGAAATAGGCTATCGAAGCCATCAACAGGACAACACCATATAAGGCAAGAGGAGTGGGACTGAAATGATTTTCACCCATCCATCCCGTCACAAACGGGATGAGTGAAAGCCAGAAAAGCAGATGCAAATTGGCCCACAAAATGCTGCCATTCACCCGCTTTACCGTATGCAGCATATGGTGGTGATTGTTCCAGTAAATTCCAACGTAGATAAAGCTCAGTACGTAACTCAGAAATACAGGAATGACCGGTTTTAAGTCGATAAACTCATGGCCATGTGGAACTTTTATTTCCAGCACCATGATGGTGATAACAATCGCCAGCACTCCGTCGCTGAAGGCTTCCATACGCCCTTTGTTCATGCTTTAGGTATTTTGGTTTAAGTCCTTTAACGTGATAAGGGCAGGCAAGGTTTACCACGGACTTTCATCACCTTCTCCATTCAAGTCTTTGCTAAAGAACTTCCCTGTAGGACCATCATTACCAATGAGGGCGTATTTAATGATGAAATCAGCAGCATCATCTATTTTTCCGGTTCCACGGTGTTGATTAAAATCGGTGGCTGTAAAACCCGGATCGACTGCATTGATTTTGAAAGCTGTTTCCCTAAGTTCATAAGCTAAAGCAACGGTAAACGCATTCAATGCCGTTTTTGACGGACCGTATGCTGCTCCTTTGAAAGCATGGTACTGCCACGTCGGGTCACTGTGTAAAGTCAGTGAAGCCAGGCCCGATGTTACATTGACAATGCGTGGGGTATCAGATTTCTTTAATAATTCCAAAAAGATTTGTGTTACCTGAATGGTTCCGAAGAAATTGGTGTCAAAAACACGGCGAATGGTATCTGTGTCCATTTGACTTGGTGTCTGTGGAAATCCTCCGCTAATGCCGGCATTGTTGATGAGTATATCCAGTCCGCCTGACTTTTGACGAACTATCTCACGGGCCGCAAGTATGGATTCTGAATCCGATACATCGATTTGTAAGGCTTCTACTGTCCCGAGGCCTTCTCGTTTAAGCAAGTCAACGACCTCGTTCCCTTTTGATAAATCACGACTTCCTAAATACACAAAATATCCTTTCCCGGCTAACCGTCGGGCTGTTTCCAATCCAATGCTTCTGTTGGCACCGGTAATCAAAGCTGTTTTCATTTCTCACGTTTTTAAATGATAACAGCAAAGATATTTTCGCCATGATGATTTAAACGGTACACTTACCGGTTTCAATGGTACATTTCGCGGATTTGCTGTCTGTACTGAAGCGGTGTTTGACCATTGATTCGCTTGAAGAAACGATTGAAATAAGAAGCGTCTTCAAATCCCAGAGAAAAGGCAATCTCCTTTGCACTCTGTTCTGTATGAAACAACAAACGCTTGGCCTCCAGTGAAATTCGTTCATGGATATGCGTAATGGCTGGTTTGCCGCTTTGCTCTTTTACCAGTTCACTTAAATGCCCGGGTGACAAATTCATTAGTTCGGCATAATCGTTCACCTCGTGGTATTGAGCAAACGATTCTTCGATATGATTGGTAAACCGTTTTAGCAGGTCCCTGTTGGGCCCGGCTTCTTTCATCGTAAACTGCTCATTGTATAAACGACTCAGATAAATCATTAAAACCCTCATATAGGCCGATATCATATTGTTCTGCCAGTCTGCCTCTTTGTTATGATACTCAATCAATGTCTTATCCAGGATATCTTCTACAAAAGTCAGATCATCCGGATTGAGTTTCAATTCGTGACCATTATATGGATTTTGGATGATGGGAAGTGCTTTAAATGCTTCTCCTTCCAGTTCCGGAAAATCGCTGTTAAAACTGAAGCCAACACCGGTAAATGGCTTTGTTTCCTCTTTAAGATGCACCTGATGAGGTGTGGTGAAATAAAAGGTATCCGGTTGGAGTGTATAAGGTTTCATATCAATCCAATGCCGGCTGTTTCCCTGTTTTACAAAGGCGAAAAAATAATAATCCTTGCGATGAGGCACGAGAAACTCCGACTTTTTGTAGTTGGTTTTATGGTCAATCCGGTGAATGCGAAACATGGGATTCCCGCTATTCATATCGGCTTCAAAAGGATATTTAGGAATGTTATGTTCTTCCGTTTCTATTTTCATATACCATGCAAATAATAGTTGTTTACATTAACCTGAAACCTTGAATCAATGAGTAATTAGTAATGAATAATGAACAATCGAAAGACCATTCCATATTGTCTAAGGTTGAGCAAAGCGAAATCCCGATCGCAGCATCGGGGTCGAACGCTGCGCAACCTGAAGTCTCTCTTGTCTAACATCTCTCCTCTGGTGTCTCATGTCTTCTTTCAACAACAGAAACCGCGAAGCGTAACCTGAAACATGAAACCCTTTAACTATTTCTTACCTGGCTCCCTTTACCTTCATCGGCAGCTTGTAAAAGCCGTGACTGGCGGTAATGAAAAGCGTCTTGAAATGTGGTCCACCAAAGGTTACATTGGCCGTCCAGTCCTGTTTAACGTCAATATGATCAATCTTTTTGCCTTCTTTATTGAAGACTGTTACGCCTTTCCCGGTGAGGTAGAGGTTACCTTCACTATCGAGTGTCAAACCGTCTGAACCCATCGCCGTGAATAGTTTCTTATCGCTCAGGTGGCCATTCTTTTCGATTTGATACACGTAGGTTTTGTTGGCACCGATGTCGGCTACATACAGTTGTTTTCCGTCTGGTGAGCCAATGATGCCATTGGGTTTCACCAGGTCGTCGGCCATGATGATAATTTTACGCCGGTCGGGTGTGAGGTAATAAACACGCTGTTTTTTGATGGCGGGTTGCTTGCGCTTCCAGTAATCGCGCTGGTAGTACGGGTCGGTAAAGTACATGCCGCCTTTCGGGTCAATCCACACGTCGTTGGGACCATTGAGCCGGTGTCCCTTAAAATCCTTTACCAATACGGTTACTTTCTTGTTGGGCGAAATGGACCACAGTTGGTCGTGCAAATCGGCACAGGTGATGAGATTCCCCTTGCGGTCGAAGTACATACCGTTGGAACGGCCCGTTTTGTCCATAAAAACTGACAGTTTACCATCGGTGCTGTATTTCCAGATTTTATTATTTGGCTGGTCAGTGAAATATACATTTCCTTTGGCGTCGGCAGCCGGCCCTTCGGTAAAGGAAAACTGGTTGGAAATGAGCTTCAGCTGAGCGCCATCAGCCACTACCGGACTGTTTTGCGCATTGGCGATGGGAGAGAACCCCAGTATTCCGGCTACCACAACCGGTAAAATACGAATCAAACGGATGGATGAGAATAACTGCATGTATCAGAGGTTTTTATTTATTATCGGCACTAAAGCCGGCCCTTTCAAACGGACGAAAGATAATATTTTCAACGGAATCCAAAATGGTGAGTGGGAGAAAGGGTGAAGTGGAGAGCGGGAGAATACGATTATAACCTTCCTCCTGCAACAACAGAAACCATAATAACCACAGAAGCCCAACCTGAAACATGAAACCTGAAACCTGAAACCGCGAAGCTCAACAACAGTAACAACAGAAACAACAGTAACAACGCAGCGCAACCTGTAACCTTTAATTAATGAACAATGAAGAGTACGATTCGACTGAACCTGTATCCAACAACAGAAACAACAGAAACTAAAGTAACCGTGAAGCCTAACCTGAAACCTGAAATGCGAAGCTAACCTGAAACCTCTTCTATTTCGCCATCGCTACCGCCTTCATCTCCTTCGGCATTTTCTCAATAGCATACCGCAATGCCGTGCGGGGCATCACTGCCTTGTTGCGAACCACGTAATCGAACACTTCCTGTTGGTGTGCCTCACTGGCTGCTTTCAACATCCAGCCGTAACCCTTTTGTACCAAATCATCGGTGTCGCGGAGTAGAATATCAGCGATGGCGAATACATATGTTAAAAACAGACCTCTTCGTGCCGGAATAATTAACGTTACGGCAGCAGCACGCTTCACCCAACGGTTTTCAGACTTCGCAAACTCCTTTAATTGGGCCAGAAACTCCGGGTACATCATCACAAAGTCGCCGACGGTGTGATTGCACAAAGTATCGCACGAAGCCCAATTATTTACATAATTAGTTACCCACTTCGTAAACACGTCGAAATCCTCTGGAGTGTACTGTTTCCGGAGAGAGTAAGACCAATTGCAGGCCACAACCGACTCTTCCAGGTTGCCCGACTGCCATAGCTCATCGCACAAGGCAAAAATGGTGGTTTTGCTCTCCGAGCGGAGCTCTTTGAAGAACTCCTTACTGATTTTATGCACGGCCGCCGTCTTCACGCCGTACGATTTCAGTTCTCCTTTGAAGAATCGCTGCCCCGATATCCGGGTTTCTTCCGTGGCGTTGTTTTGCAGTTCTTCTCGGAGGCGGGTGAGGATGTTGTTCATGTGGTTATGATGAATGTTCCCACAAATTTACGCATAATTACTAATCTCAATCAGGTTGCCGTCCGGGTCGCGGAGGTAAAGCGAGCGGATTTTTCCCGTGGCGCCGGTCCGCTCCACTATGCCCTCGATAATCTTTACGCCCTTGCTGATGAGCTCGGCCTTCACTTCCTCAATGGCGGTAGTGCTGATGAGACAAATATCGGCCGAGCCGCAGGTGGGAGCGGAGGCTTTGGGCTCAAATTCGTTGCCTTTTGGGTGCAGGTTGATTTTCTGCCTTCCAAACGACAACGCTTTCCGGTTGTCGCCAAAAACCACCAGTTCCATGCCCAGTATTTCGGTATAAAATTCGATGGTTGCCGCCATGTTGGCAACAGTCAGGACAATATGGTCGATGCGGTCGATTTTCATGAAGCGGATTGATTGATATTCAATGGTAGTGTTAATAAAAGTGTATGGTGTGTATACCTTAGGATATGCACTATATACATTGTTCGCAGCTTTTTTATTTTATCAATTTCTTAATCCTCGATTTATTTCCTTTAAACTTTATTTTGCTGCAATAATTTCTAAAATACTTCACTGCTTTTTCGATTCGTTCAAATTCATTATCAATTTTTTCTTGCTCTTTTTCTGAATCCGGAATACTATGGAAATCAGAGGTATCTTTCCACTTGTAATGAATAAATGAATTTCTAGAGTCAGCCAACATTTTGATAGTATTCAGATGGTTCTTATTAATTTTAGGGTAGTTCATTAGTTGCAACAACCATGTAAATTTCCCCCATATATTTACAGATTGAATTATTGCTGTTTGGGTTTTATTATCAATCTTGTTTCTTAAACAGAATAAATATATTAAGGCATTAACCTCATGTTCAAAGTAGGTTGCATAGAATATTCTTGCGTAGTCAAGTTCATTAGAATTTTTATACTTTCTGGCTTTTGCAGTTAGACTTTGCGTGTAGTCAACTGTCAACTCATCAATACCTCCATTATCAATGATACGTTCAAGAGCGAAACAAAGTGATTTTTTGTCTTTGATGTCATCATCAGTAAATATTCCAGAAGCGTATAAACTCTCAGTCAGACTGTGAACTATACGATTGGATAATCTGGGGGATATGTCAAAATCTTTCTTCATTAATAATTACTGCTAACGTATGTGTAACCCAACGTAATTGTGTTACTTTTTCTATATAGGTTGTTATTATTTCTTGATTAGGGGATGAAGCCCAACTTTTCACTACCACTTAGATCGTCTTTCTTTTTTTTGTTTTACTGATCCTCTAAATTAACGATTTGCCGCTTCCTTTTCGTATCCGGCATTGCCTTTCACTCAATAACTTTTCAACACCACACCATTCATATAAGGTAGAACACAGCCAAACTCCAATAAAATAAAGTGCTAAGTATTATTCCCTATCCAAAACCTGCTCCTAAACATAAGAAACTTTTCGTCAGAATGTTGTAACTTATGGTAACGTTTTGGAGATGACAGACTCCTGAAATCAAAAACTAACTAACGGTTTACTTATTGTAATCCACCAACAAATAAAAAAAGGATAGCAAACCATTCCTTCTGCGTTTCCACCGGAAGGAGAGAAGTAGCTGTCTCGAGTGATAACTAATCTATTCATTAACCTTTAAATTCGAAATGTTATGGCAAAAGTTGGCAATAACATCGTTACCACCGGCCTCAGCGGTAAGCTGGGTAATCTAATTGTATTCCGCAACGTCAACGGAAAAACCATTGTAGCTGCCGCTCCCCGGGAGAGAACAGTGGAACCGTCGGAAGCACAGCTAAACAATCAAAATCATTTTCAGGAAGCTGTTATCTATGGAAAATCGGCAACCAAAGATGAAACAATGAAGGCGGCATACGAGGCTGCAGCCAAAGAAGGACAAAGTGCCTATAACGTAGCCGTCGCCGATTTCATGAAAGCGCCGCAAATCAACGAAGTGGACCTGAGCAACTATACCGGCCAGCCTGATAGCTATATCCTGGTACGCGCCACCGACGATTTCAACGTGGCCGAAGTAACTGTCACCATCCAAAACGCCGACGGCACCGAAGTGGAAAGTGGTACGGCACAGTTGGAGCCGGGAACCATCTGGTGGCGTTATACGGCTACTGCTACCAACGAATCGCTCGACGGCGATAAAATCATGATCCGGGCAACCGATGTGCCCGGCAACCTGACAGAGGAGGAAAAGAGTCTGTGATTTTCATTTTTTGAAAGTGAGGGGAGGGCGATGCTCTCCCTTTTTTCGTTTTCAGCAACGGAAAAAACGGCTTGGAAAATGGCTTTTTAAAATCGCACTTATTGTTAAGTTGTACACCCTCGCTCCGACGAAGGAAGAACGAAGGAACGACGAACCTACAGCCTACCTTCAAAATACAACATTACGTAAAATAGAGGAGTCCGATTGGCGACCAATTATAACACCCTGTTGGTGGTGGTAAACCCCGGTAGTGGTCTGTGCCAAATCCATCAGACAAAATTTGGTGTATGTTTTTTTCGGCCTGAAAGGCCAATTGACTTCAGCCCGGGGCGAAACCCTGGGTTATGGAAACGGAACGTGTATGCGGTCGCACAACGGCTATGATTGAAAAAGAGTCGCTGTTTCGACCGCAATGGTAATGGCGCAGCATTAATGGTAAACTGCCCCTGCAGGGCGCAGGAAATGATCGGTGCCATTAACCCCAAGGCGTTGCGATTGGGCTGAATTGAGATGTCCCGTAGGGACGTACAAAAAAATCCTGACAGGTTGCGAAAACCTGCCAGGATATAGGGCTGGAGCATAGTTCGTTTATTTACTGAAATACTTCTGCCGGACGGCTTTCAGTTTGTATTTGTTCACCGGTTTGGAAAAGTAATCGTTGCAGCCTGCTTTGATGGCTTTTTCCCGCTCGCCGGTAAATCCAAAGCCGGTTAAGGCGATAATGATGACGTCTTTGTTGAATTTCCGGATCTGCTGCGTTGCCTCGTAGCCGTCCAAGCCGGGCATCTGCACATCCATTAAAATCAGATCGATATCGGGATTGCCGCGGGCAATTACCACCGCTTCGTCGCCGGTTTTCGCGAGAGCAATTTCGTCACCAAACATCTTCGCGGCTATGGATATCATCAGCTCCGATGTTTCATCGTCTTCCACAATCAGCACTTTCAGTTGTCCGTCCTCATCGGCTGGTTCGGCAACGACAGCTCCGTTTTCGTCCAGGTTTCGCTTTTCCGATTCTTCGGCAAATGGCAGGGTAAAATAAAAGACAGAACCTTTTCCTTCCTCGCTTTCCACCCATAATTTGCCGCCTTGTTTCTCGATAAACTCTTTACAGAGAATCAACCCCAGGCCGGTGCTGGCTTCTCCTTCGGTTCCCTCGCGGTTGACTTTACCGTCGAGATGGAAGAGTTTGTCCAGCATCTCCCGGTTCATGCCAATCCCCGTATCGGCAACCGATACTTCGATAAAGCGATCGGGCAGTATTTTAGCCGCAATATCGACTTTCCCGCCTCGTGGCGTGAATTTTACCGCATTGGAAACCAGGTTCCGGATGATGGTCTGTACCACATTCACATCGGCGAATACCTCCAGGTTATTAGGGATAGCACAGGTGATTTCAATCTCCTTTGTTTGGGCCGGTTCTGCTATAATATCCAGGCTGTCGATGATGATGGAGCAGAGGGGGATAATTTCCGGATTGAAAAGAATCATTCCCTGTTGCATCCGCGACCATTGCAGCAGATTTTCGAGCAAACTGTACAGATGGGAGACCGAATCGCGCATCGTGAGGGTAAACTTGCGTATCTCCTCCATGGTCAGGTCCTGCAGGTTTTCTGCCATAATTTGGGTCAGGCCCAGAAAACTGTTGAACGGGCTGCGCAGATCGTGCGCGATGATGGAGAAGAATTTGTCTTTTTCGGCATTGCTAATCAACAACTCTTCGTTCATGCGTTTGATTTCCGCTTCAGCCTTTTTCCATTCGGTGATATCCCGGTCGACACCCTGATACCCCTTCAGGTCTCCTTTTTCGTCGAGAATGGGAACACCATTGGTGAGAACGCAACACAGCTCACCATTTTTCTTGATGACCCAGTTCTCCATATCTTTGATGGGCGCTTTACTGGCCGTAATTTCTGCAAACAGCGGGGCTACCCGCTCTTTTTCCTCCGGAGGCATAAAATCGAAGGGGGTCTTCCCAATGATATCATCCAGCGATGAGCCAAACATGTCGATGCCCGTTTGCGAAGTGTAGGTATAGACTCCTTTTTCGTCAGTTTCCCACACCCAGACGCTCTGGCTGATTTCCCGAAGGCGTTTTTCGCTTTCCAACAAGTCCAAATTAGCCTGTTTCTGGCTGACGATGTTTTTGTCGTATTGTTTCTTTAGTGACTGGTACTTCTGTTGCAATTCCTGCAACTCAGCGATGAGTTCTTTTTTGGTTTTGGCACTGTGGTTCATCATGCAGGTTTTTAAGATTCCTGTTAGGTTGTCCGGTCGCGTTTAACCGGCAATATGTGACGTTTTCTCTTTTCAATATTCCCCATTGAAATATGGGCAAAAAATTTCGCTTTTCCGGGGTATTATATAACAGGTTTTAATCATAGATATGGGAGGAGACCGGAGACAACATCGAAGTCTGTATTTCTATTTTTTCCCGGGAAGACAATAAGTTTGTTTTTGGAATTGATGCCTTGCGGATATGCAGCGGCGTGGTCCTTCTCTATGATTAGAGAAGGGTTGGGATGAGTAGAAACCATTGTTTCGAACATTCAAAGGCGAAACCCCGGGTAATGGCGCGACATTAATAATAACCTGCCCTTGCAGGGTGCACGAAATGATCGTTGTCATCATCCCCAAGGCGTTGCCATTGGGCTAAATTAAGTTGTCCCTTCGGGACGTCGGTTCCTGGTGGTATTTATGGGTTCGGTGTCCGGGCACGATGTATCGTGACTCTACTAAAGTCCGCTACCAACAATCTTCTGTGTTACATTCCTTCAACACCTTTATTTGTCAACTTTTCATTGTTCATTTCTCATTACTCATTTTTCATTGCTTCGATAAAATCCTTCCCTTCGTCGATAAAATCCCCTTCCCGGTCTATTCCTTTTTTTTATCGGGGGCGCCTGAAACTACCTTTCGGTAAAATAAAAACGCGAGAGCATGAGAACAATCATCAGGCATATTTCCATCATCGGGATCATCATCCTGTACTTTTCCAACTCAGGTGTTTCGGCACAAACCGCCGATTCGACCCAGTGGACGTTACAGGATTGTATACAGTATGCGTTGAAAAAAAATGTCACCGTGCGGGGAAGTGAACTTACTTACAAAAGTAATACAGTGCAGGTTAACCAGGCACGCGCGAACCAGCTGCCTTCCCTCAATGCATCGGTTAACCAGCACTTCAGCTGGAGTAAAAACAATGGTATCTCTAATAGCTATTCGGGAGCCAACAGCACCGATTATGGCGTGAACTCCAGCCTGACCCTCTTCAACGGAGCAAAGCTGACCAATGCCGTCAAGCAGGCCGATTTGAACCTGCAAAGCAGCAACTACGATATTCAGACCAACAAGGAGACCGTGAGCCTGAATATCCTGAATGCTTATTTGCAGGTGCTCTATGCACAGGAAGCAGTGACCAATGCCAGGAATCAAATTCAGTCGACTAAAGGACAGGTGGATTTGGCCAGTGAGAAATTGTCTCTTCGGGTGATTTCACGGTCAGATTACCTGCAGGTGAAATCGGAGCTGGCCAGTGAGAAACTGACATTGGCAAATGCCGAAAAGGATTTGGCCATTGCCCGCCTGAATCTGATGCAGATGATGGAGCTTCCGGTAACCGATAATTTTCATATCATCCGCCCGGTACTCGACTCGCTGGTCAATCAGCAACGTAACCCGATTCCGCAGGATATATACCTGAAAGCATTGGGTTTTAAACCCGAAGTGAAAAGCGTGGAGCTGAGCAAGCAAAGTGCTGCCCTCGACGTGAATATTGCCAAAGCAGGATATTTGCCCAGGCTGGCGCTGAATGCCGGCGTGAATACGGGCTATACCAGTTTGCAGACAGGCAACGACTATCGCACTCAGCTGAGCGACCAACTGACGCCTTCGGTGGGCCTGAGCCTTTCCATCCCGATTTTCGACAACAGACAGGTGAAATCGAATGTGGAGCTAGCTCAAATAGGGACACAGAATGCCGAGTTGCAGGAAATCGATGTGAAAAACCAGTTGCGGAAAGAGATTGAGCAGGCCTGTACCGATGTAAAATCGGCCCAGATAGAATACGAAGCCAGTGTGGAAAAATATGATGCAGCCAACGAGTCGTACTTGGTAGCCGAAGAGAAATACCGGCAGGGACTCATCAACTCGGTGGATTTCCTGGTACAAAAAACCAATCAAATTACCGCACAGAGCAATCTGCTGCAATCAAAATACAACCTGATATTTAGTTATAAAATCCTCGATTTCTATTCCGGAGTACCGTTAACCCTGTAAGTAAAACCAGACGTTAAAACAGAATAAAATGAAAAAGAAAACCATCATTATCATATCGGCCATCGCGGTGATTGCCATCGGCGGTCTCGTGGTTCGCCATTACTTGAAGGATAAAGGCAAAACAATCGACTTTCAAACCGCAGAGGCGACGACCGGTACCATCAGTAATACCGTAACGGCTACCGGTACCATTCAAGCCATTCAAACCGTTGAAGTAGGTACCCAGGTTTCGGGACGAATCAAAAAGCTCTATGTCGACTTTAACTCGCATGTGAAAAAAGGACAGGTGCTGGCGAAAATTGACGAGGAGCCACTCAGGCTTTCGCTCGATCAGGCCAGGGCTACGCTGGACAATGCGAAAGCTGAACTGAAATACCAGAAATCCAATTACGAAAGATTAAAACCCTTATACGAGAAACAACTGATTTCGCAAACCGATTACGACCAGGCGGTATACAATTACGAGCAGGCCAAAGCCAACGTAATCAGTGCCCAGTCGGGCTACGACAAGAGTAAAACCAACCTCGACTACGCAACGATTTATTCGCCCATCGATGGTGTGGTATTGAACCGTGCCGTAGACGAAGGACAAACCGTGGCAGCCAGTTTCAACACCCCGACGCTGTTTACCATTGCCAATGATTTGACTCAGATGCAGGTAGAAGCTGATGTGGACGAAGCTGACATAGGCCAGGTAAGAGACGGACAGCGGGTTGAATTTACCGTTGACGCTTATCCCGATTTGAAATTCACCGGTAAGGTTACTGAAATCCGTCTCGAACCGGTGACGACCAACAACGTGGTAACCTTTACTGTCATCATTTCGGCACCCAACCCCGATAAAAAGCTGTTACCGGGAATGACGGCCAGCGCTACCATCTTCGTGCAGGAAGCTAAGGATGCATTGAAAATCCCCATGCAGGCATTGCTGTTCAAGCCCGATCATGCCCTGATGGCTGATTATATGAAGCAATTGCCGGAGAAAGATCATCCACAACACGGAGCCTGGGCTTCGGAAGCTCCAGGGCACAAGGAGTTTGGACAAAGGAACGAAGGGGCAGAAGGTAATGGAAATGCGAGTAGTGAAGATCAGCGTGTCTGGATCAAAAACGGTGTGATGATACATCCGGTGAAAGTGAAAACCGGCATCAATGATGGAACGGATGTCCAGATTCTTTCGGGCCTGAAAAAGGGCGAACAGGTGGTTTTATCGATGAGTGAGAAGAATATGTCGGAGGCTGGTGACAGGATGGCCAACAGTCCGTTTATGCCGCACCGTCCTCATCGGAACAAAAAATAAGCAAGTTATGAATCATACCATCATACAGGTAAAGGATCTTCATAAAGATTTCCACGTGGGGGAGGTAACGGTAAGAGCGCTCAGGGGAATCGATATGGAAATTAATTCCGGTGAATTTGTAGCCATCATGGGAGCCAGCGGTTCCGGGAAGTCAACCATGCTGAATATTCTCGGGTGTCTGGAAAAACCGACTATTGGCGAATACCAGCTCGACGGCATCAACATGGGCGAACTGAACCGGAATGAACTGGCTGGCCTGCGAAATAAGAAGCTGGGGTTCGTTTTTCAGGCATATAACCTGTTACCACGGACCTCGGCGTTAGAAAATGTAGAATTGCCGTTGTATTACAATAGTAAGGTCAGCAGTAGAGAGCGGAGAGAACGTGCGACGGAAGCACTAAGAGCTGTCGGTTTGCTTGACAGGATGCACCACATGCCCAACCAACTTTCGGGCGGACAACAGCAGCGTGTGGCAATTGCCCGGTCGCTGGTCAACGACCCGGTGGTTATCCTGGCCGATGAAGCCACGGGAAACCTGGATACGCGTACTTCTTACGAGATCATGGCCCTTTTTCAGGAACTGAATGATAAAGGAAAAACGATTGTCTTCGTGACGCATGAGCCGGATATTGCCCGGTTTACTACGCGGAACATTGTCTTCCGTGATGGCCTTATCAAAGGCGAACATCCGGTAACCGATCGGCTCAGTGCTCTGGAGATGCTCAATCAGCTCCCGCCCGACGAGGATGTGGATGTTTCACTTTAAACCCTTTGCGAGATGAATATTTCCAATTTATTTAAAATAGCCATCAATGCCTTGCGGCGAAACAAGTTCCGGGCATTTTTAACCATGCTGGGGATCATCATCGGGGTGGCCTCGGTGATTGCCATGCTGGCCATTGGCGAAGGTTCGAAACGAAGTATCCAGGAGCAGATGTCGTCCATGGGAACCAACCTCATTCAGGTGATGCCGGCTTCCATGGAAAGAGGCGGCGTGCAGCTGGGAAATACAAACTCGGAGTCGCTGACACTGAAAGATATTACTGCAATTCAAAATAGTTGTCCTGATGTTGTCGCCGTTTCGCCTGAACTGCGTGCCAGCGGACAGGCTGTATATGGTAATAAAAACTGGCCGACTTCGATGTACGGCATTAATGATGAGTATCTGAACATCAAAAAGTACGATTTGGCCAGCGGACGCATGTTCACCGAGAGCGAAATCAAATCGATGGGAAAGGTTTGTCTGGTTGGTCACACCGTGGTAAAGAACCTGTTCGGAGAAGATGCCGATCCCATTGGTCAAACCATTCGCTTCAAGAAAGTTCCCATTAAGATAATCGGGGTACTGGCTCCTAAAGGTGATAACTCTTTTGGTCGCGACCAGGATGACATCATCATGGCCCCATATACAACCGTGCAGAAACGAATCCTGGCCATCGATTATATACAGGGAATCAGCATGTCAGCTGCCAGCGAACAAAAGGCAAATGCCGCCATTGATGAAGTGGAAAAGGCGTTACGGAAATCGCACAAAATCACGGGTAAAGAACAAGATGACTTCCGGGTTTTCTCCCAATCGGAACTGGTGAGTACGTTCTCATCCATCAGCAACGTGCTGACGGCCCTGTTGGGAGCTATTGCCGGAATTTCACTCCTGGTGGGGGGGATTGGTATCATGAACATCATGTATGTTTCAGTCACTGAACGTACCCGCGAAATCGGGCTGCGTATGTCCATCGGTGGCCGTGGTATCGATATTCTGATGCAGTTCCTTATCGAGTCGGTTCTGCTAAGTGTTATCGGCGGAATACTGGGAATTATACTGGGGTACCTGGCTTCCAACCTGGTGGGTTCCATCATGGGATGGCCGGTATATGTGATGTCCAGTTCAGTGATTCTGTCGTTCCTGGTATGTTCCGCTATCGGAATATTCTTCGGTTGGTATCCGGCCCGTAAAGCTGCCGGCTTAAATCCGATTGACGCTCTCCGGTATGAGTAAATTCTGCTATCTTAGGGACTTCAGGATATAAATCCTTGCCCGTGCTGTTGAAATCAAATTTGACGGCACGGGTAAAAACTTTAACTGATGAAACGAAAAGTACTCTACGGTAACCGCTTGCATATCTTGTTGCATGTGCTGGCCTGGATTTTCCTCTTCTTCCTGCCACAATACTTAATGATGCTGGCCTGGGGACGCAGTGGAATGATGTCGGGACGGCTCTATTTCAACACGGCAGTGTATGCAGCAGTGTTTTACATTAATTATATCTGGCTGATTCCGCATTTCTTTCTGAAAGACCGGAGATGGATGTACTTTTTGCTAATATCCGTTATGGTTTTCGCGCTCTACTGGGTGAGCGTCTGGGGGAATCACCTGTTGGTTACAGCAGATGAACAACGGTTCATGGAAGCCATGCGGGAAATCTGGAAGAAGAATAACTTTCCGAAACCGCCTCCACAGGAATTTCACATTTATATTTATTTGATTACGAGTTTTCTTATTTCAGGATTTGCCATGGGACTCCGGGTAATGGGAAAACTTGCGAAGAATGAAGCAGAACGGAAAGATTTGGAAAAAGCTAAGCTGAATTCCGAATTGGCCCTGCTGAAAAGCCAAATCAGTCCGCACTTTTTCTTCAACACCATGAACAACATCTATTCGTTAATCAGTTTGAATCAGAATGATGCAGGTGAAGCAGTACTGAAACTCTCGCACATGATGCGCTATTTGTTGTACGAATCAGAGAGCGAGTTGATTCCGCTGGAAAAAGAAATCGGTTTTATGCGCAATTACTTCGATTTAATGAAACTGCGCATCAATGAAAAGGTGACGGTAAATATTTCGTTTCCGGAAGAAACCCAGAATATTAAAGTGTCGCCGTTGTTGTTCATCCCATTTATCGAAAATGCCTTTAAACATGGTATCAGCTACCGCGAAAAGTCGTTTATCGATATTGTTTTGCAGATAGAGGAGGGGAACATCAACTTCATGTGCCGGAATAGCAAAGTGCTTTCCGGGAAATCGGTAGAAAAACATTCGGGGATTGGTTTGGAAAATGCCCGGAAGCGGTTGAACCTGATTTACCCGGGAAAACATAAACTGGAAATTGATGAGAATGACGAAATGTTCCAGGTACTGCTAACCATTCAGATTAGCGAGTCTTAAAGAAATTGTCTTGTGAACAACCTAAAAACCGAAAAAATGAATCTGCGGGTCATAGCCATCGACGACGAACCTCTTGCCCTGCAACTGATCAAGGGCTACATTCAGAAAACACCTTTTCTTGAACTGGTGGATACGTTTGACAATCCGCTCGATGCCATGGAATTTTTGGCACACGAGCAAGTCGACCTGTTGTTTCTCGACATTCATATGCCCGACTTGTCGGGAACCGAATTTACCCGCACACTGACGTCACCACCCAAAATCATCTTCACCACAGCCTACGAAAAATATGCCCTCGAAGGCTTTAAACTGAATGCGGTCGATTACCTGTTGAAACCCTTCAGCTACGAGGAGTTTTTGAAAGCGGCGGTCAAAGTGCAGAATATGTTCAACCTCGAACATCAGGCCCATACCCAAATCGAAGCTAATAGCGAATACCTTTTCATCAAGTCGGAATATAAAATCCGGCGCATCAATTTCGATAATATCCTCTACATCGAAGGTCTGAAAGACTACATCAAGGTGTATGTACAAAATGAACGGAAACCTATTTTGTCGCTTAATTCACTCAAAGCTTTGGATGCTAAATTGCCCGAAGACCGGTTCATGCGGGTGCATCGTTCCTATATTGTGAACCTGGCTAAAATAGAGACCATCGAACGGAACCGTATCATTTTTGATAAGGTGTACATCCCGGTAGGCGACCAGTACAAAGAAAAGTTTCAGGAGTTCCTCGATAAGAATTTTCTATAGTCTGGTCACAGGCTCTTCTGCATCTCATGTTCTTGATTTGGTCTCTACTCCGGATAAATGAATGGGTGAGTTAGTGACCGTTTCACGCAATTTTATTCATCCCTATATCGTTATAAATTTGTATTGATTGACCCGACGATGAACTGAATGTGTGTCAGAATACATATCGGTTATATGAGAGAGAGCCTTTTGGAAGATTGACAAATAGGTCATCTTGTCGCGCCATTCGCAAAAGTGATAGAGAATGAATAATTCGATTGTGGTTGCGCTGTTGCAAAATACAGCCATTCTTCTGGCCTTCAGCATGCTTTATGATTATCTGTGGGTTGGGGAAGAGAACTCGAAAAAACTCTCCGATAAACTAATTACCGGCATCATACTGGGTGCCATCGGGATTATTCTGATGTTATCGCAATGGACCATGAAACCCGGCCTGGTTTTCGACACCCGTTCCGTAATGCTTTCGATATCCGGTGTTTTTTTCGGATTGGTTCCTACTGTCATTGCGATGCTTGCAACCGGTATCTTCCGTATCCTCGAAGGTGGTGAAGGAATGTGGATGGGCATAGCAGTAATTATTACATCGGGTACCGTTGGAATTCTTTGGCGGAATCTTCGCCCGAACTGGTTTTGTAATAATCAGTTATTGGAATTACTGGCATTAGGGGTTACCGTTCATTTGGCCATGCTGGGATGTTCGGTCTTACTTCCGGCAGAAATACGGTGGCATACCTTATCGGAAATTGCCTTGCCATTGTTAACTGTCTATCCGATAGGTAACGTTTTGTTAGGAAAGCTGATGCTGAAACAGAATCAGAACTGGCAGACCAGAAACGCCCTTCACGAAAGTGAAGAAAAATACAGGACGTTGGTCGAAGGGGCCGGTGATACCATTGTGATTTTGCAGGATGGATTGGTACGGTTTGCCAATCATATGATCTCATCGGCTTTTGGTTATGGACGAAATGAAGTTTTAAACCAAAATTTTCTGGAATTCATTGCACCCGGAGAGCGTTCTCGTTTAGAGCAATATTATATTGCACGAACTACCGGAAAGGACGCGCCAACGAATTACGAAACCGTTATTCAGCATAAAGACGGGCGATTGATAACAGTCGAATTAACGGCCAGTACACTAAATTACAATGGGCGTTTGGCACATATGATGTTTGTTCGGGATATTACGGAAAGGAAAGAGGCTAAGCTACGACTGGAAAACGAGCGGCAACAGTTAAAAACCCTTTTTGAAACAATTCCCGACTTAATTTGGCTAAAACACAAGGATGGGCGCTTCATTTCGTGTAACCATGAGTTTGAGCGGTTATTGGGAGTGCCGGTTGAAGATTTAATCGGTAAAACCGACTATGATTTCTTTCCAACTGATTTGGCAAACTTCTTCCGTGAAAAAGACAAAGCAACAATTGAAGCAAATGAGGCGCAGACCAACCTGGAATGGGTCACTTATGCCGATGACGGACATGAGGCGTTGTTTGAAACGGTTAAAACCCCCATGTACGATTCGGAAGGAAACCTGATTGGCGTGCTTGGTGTAGCCCGTAATGTTACTGATTTTTATCGGACACAGGAAGCATTGAAGGAGAGTGAACGCAAGCTGAAAGAAGCCCAAACGCTGGCTCAAATCGGGCACTGGGACTTTATCCTTGCATCGCAGAAAATGCATTTTTCGGAAGCTATCGGCAATATACTGGAAATAGAAAGCGGTAATACGGAGATTCCTTTCGATGCATTTATGAAACTTGTCCATCCGGATGACCGGAACAAAGTGGAACGGTCATTTGCCTCTGTTAAAATCGGGAAAAAATACAGTGAGGTTAAGTTTCGTCTGTTGCTGGAAAATGACCGGATAAAACATCTCGAACAACGCTATGTCACCGAATATAATCAAGAGGGAAAACCGGTCAAGCGTCACGGAACGCTCCAGGACATTACCCGCGAAGTACAAACAGGAATAGAATTGTTGCAGGCAAAAGAAAAGGCAGAGGAGAGCGATCGGTTGAAATCCATTTTTCTGGCCAATATGAGCCATGAAATCCGGACACCGATGAATGCCATCATGGGCTTTTCCAATCTGTTGAGTGAACTGGAACCGGACGATCCCGAACGTGATAACTTTATCGAAATTATTCAGAATTCGAGTAAACGCCTGTTGCAGATTATCAACGATATCGTTGATATTTCTAAGATCGAAGCCGGACAATTTCGGATATATAAAGTTGATTGTCAGCCAGCAAAGTTGCTCCGAAACAGTTATCTCACTTTTGAGAAGTCGGAATCGATAATTAATAACGCTGATTTGCAGTTTAAGCTGGAACTTCCACCAGATGCCGAAAAAGTCCATTTGCAAACCGATGCCATCAGGGTCCAACAGGTTGTCGATAATCTGCTTAGCAATGCATTGAAATTTACATTGAAGGGGCAGATTACGGTTGGTTTCAATCTGAAACAGACTATTGATGGGGAGTTTGTTGAGTTTTATGTGAAAGATACTGGGGTTGGGATACCTCCCGAAAAGGCAGAAGTCATCTTTGAACGTTTCCGCCAGGTAGATGAAAACAGACATCATGAAGGGGCCGGACTGGGGCTGAGCATTTCGAAAGGTATTGTGGAACTTCTGGGCGGAAGTATCTGGTTTACTTCCCATGCTGGTGCCGGCACAACCTTTAGTTTTACCGTTCCTTATCAAACAATTCAGCACCCCTTGTTACAAGGAGAAAAAACTGCTGATTCGAAAGGTGAATTTCAGGATCTGAGCATTATCATCGCTGAAGATGATCGTAATTCTTACATGTATCTTAGAGAAATTTTAAGAAACCGCGTGGGGGAGATAAAACATGCTTCCAATGGACAGGTTTTGATGAATATGCTCGAGGATAATCAACCTGATTTAATCCTTCTGGATATTGATATGCCGGTAAAAAGCGGGTATGAATTTCTTCAGGAAATTAAAGGGAAGGGATTGACGACCCGGATTATTGCCCAGACAGCTTATGCTATGCTCGAAGAGCGGGACCTATTGCTTGAGGCGGGATGTCATGGTTATATAGCAAAACCGGTGAAAAAAGAGGAGCTTTATCAAGCTATTGCCGATGTAATGGGAAATTACCACCCTTGATGATGAAAATTTGCTTACCTCAGCAAGTACTGAAAAAATAAACCCTGAAGATCAAGAATCCTCAGGGCTATTCATTATGTTTTTACGAAGCGTTTATTCTGCTGCTTCTTTCATGTTGTGAAAAACGTTCGTGACATCTTCGTCTTCTTCCAACTTGCCCAGCAGTTTTTCAATCTCTGCCATTTGTTCTTCGTTCAGTTCTTTGGTATCAGCAGGGATACGCTCAAACTCGGCGCTTACCAGCTCGAAATCGTTTTCTTCGAGGTATTTCTGAATCGGGCCGAAGGATTCGAACTCACCGTAAATAAGAATATCCTCATCCTCAGCGAAGATTTCCTGAACTCCTAAATCAATCAGTTCAAGTTCCAGTTCTTCCAGGTCGAGCCCTTCTTTGGCTTTTACCTTGAAGTTGCATTTGTGTTCAAACATGAAATCTACTGAGCCGGAAGTTCCCAACGAGCCGTTGCATTTGTTGAAATAGCTCCGCACATTCGCAACGGTGCGGGTAGGATTGTCGGTGGCAGTTTCTACTAACACGGCAATACCATAGGGACCGTAACCTTCGTAAACCAACTCCTTGTAATCGGCTTGATCCTTCGAAATTGCTCGCTTAATGGCCCGTTCCACGTTATCCTTGGGCATATTGGCCGCTTTCGCGTTTTGAATCAGCACCCTCAGGCGCGAGTTGGCTACCGGATCAGGGCCATTGGTCTTAACAGCGATAGCAATTTCTTTTCCCAGCTTGGTGAAGGTTTTGGCCATGGTGCCCCAGCGTTTCATCTTCCTGGCTTTGCGGTATTCAAAGGCGCGTCCCATACGTTATATTCTTACAGATATTGAGTTTTGTGATTTTTCCGGCTGCAAATTTAAAAGGTTTTTTAATTTTTTCCCGCGGAAGCCCGAAAATGACGGTAAAAGTCATCGGATTATCCATAAAAAATGAAATTCCGGTTTCCCGGAGGAGGATTTCTTACCTTTGATAACATGACGGTTCGATGAAAAAACTTTCTTTCATATGGATTCGTGCTTTCGGTAACCTGAATGATTTCCTGCCATCAGATTACCGGCAAAAACCTTTCAGGGTAAAGCTTCGATTGGGGCAAACAGTGAAGGATGCCGTGGAATCGGTGGGCATTCCCCATGTCGAAATTGATGTACTGACGATAAACGGTCATGCTGTTGGGTTTGATGGATCACTTTCTTCTGGTGACCTGGTAAATGTATATCCAACAGCTAAGTTGTTAGACGATACGTCCAATATTCATCTTCGTCCGGCACTACCGGGAGAGATTCGTTTTATCCTCGATGTGCATCTGGGAAAACTGGCCAAATACCTGCGTATGCTGGGGTTCGACACGCTGTATCGTAACCATATGGATGACGATGTGATTGCCGATATTGCAGTAGCGGAAAACCGGATTGTGCTAACCCGTGATTTGGGTATCCTGAAATATAACCGTGTGTTGTATGGTTACTGGCTCCGTTCACAGCATTCAAAGAAACAACTCTCGGAAGTGATTGATCACTTTGGTCTTATTCGGGCTATTCGTCCGTTTACCCGATGTATGCAGTGCAATGGCCATATGGAGGAGGTGCCTAAAGAAGAGGTAGCAAAAGACCTTGAAACCGGTACCCGCCGCTACTACGACCAGTTTTATCGTTGCACCGACTGTGGTAAGGTGTTTTGGGAGGGAAGTCATTTTGCCCATATGAACCTTTTTATTGACGAATTCCTTGATAAAATGAATCCGAATTCTTCGGATGATGCATAACACATTCCCGCGCTGTTCGCTTGATCCCAATTTTACTATCTTTCGCAACATAATTTTTGAGAAAAAATGGTACAATCTGACTGGCTGGTTATCCTGAACCCACATGCGGGAAGTAGAAGAGGAGCGCACGATAAGGGAAAGATTATGAAGCTGCTGAAAAAGCACAAAATCAATTTCCATATGGTGACAACCGACTATCCCCGTCATGCCATTTCCCTTGCCGGTGAAATGGTGACAGCCGGTTACAGGAATATCATTATCGCCGGAGGAGATGGGACGTTGAATGAAGTTGTAAACGGAGTTTTTCAGCAGAGTGCTTGTCCGCCGGAAGAGGTAACCGTTGGAATGATTCCGGTGGGAACAGGAAATGACTGGATTCGGACTTTCGGGATACCCGATGATTACAAAAAGGCCATTGAAACCATTCTGGAAGGTAAAACCATCCGTCAGGATGTAGGAGAAATAACAATTCGCCGTCCTACTGAAACTGTAACCCGCTATTTCATGAACATGGCTGGATTTGGTTTCGACGCATTGACAGCCGCCCGGGCCAATCGTTTAAAGGATAAGGGCAAGTCAGGCATCCGGGTGTATGTGCAGAGCCTGGTTTCCAGTTATTTGTCTCACCGAAGTCGTCGGTTGCGTTATTTCATTGACGGGGAAGCCTTTGAAACCGTTCTTTTCAGCGCCAGCGTTGGAATAGGAAAATTCAACGGAGGTGGTATGATGCAGGCTCCGGGAGCTATCCCTGATAACGGTGAATTTCAGGCGACTGTTATTCGACGAATAGGGCTTTTGGGGATACTCCGAAATTTTACAGGTTTGTACAATGGAAGCTTCATTCGTGACAAGCATGTGACAACGCATACGGCACGACAAATTATCTTCGATTCGGACAGGCCTATTCCGGGTGAATCCGACGGAGAGACTTTGAAACGGGGACATTATACATTGCAGATACTTCCCGGAAAAATCAATGTAATTTACGGAAATGACCGTTATTTTTCGCATCCCACTCCGGTAGATGAACCCTCTGTAAAATAAAAATTGGCATTACCCTTTTCTACTTCGCTACACATACTGCACCTGTTTCATTCCCTATATTTGTAACATACGTAAGGGAGTTAACATGAAAATGTCCATTTACACATTTTGGCTGATGTTTCAGCTGTACCGGAATCTGAAGAACAGGGATTCTTTTTATTAATCCATCGCATTCTCATAATTGATAACGATTGATTCGGCTTTCGCCGGATTTTGCCTGAACACCCTAAATTCTCATATTAAGATGGATTTACCTTTTACAGAAAGCTATAAAATAAAAATGGTTGAGCCTATCCGGAAAAGTACCCGGAAAGAGCGTGAAGAATGGATTAAAAACGCAAAATTCAACCTGTTTAACCTCCGTAGCGAGCAGGTGTTTATCGACCTGCTGACGGATAGTGGGACAGGAGCGATGAGCGATCGCCAATGGGGCGCGATTATGACCGGTGACGAAAGTTATGCCGGTTCTTCTTCTTATTATCATCTGAAAGAAACCATTAAAGACGTCACCGGATTTGAATATTTCCTTCCCAGTCACCAGGGACGGGCTGCTGAAAACGTGTTGTTTTCATCGCTGATTAAAGCTGGTGACTTGATTCCGGGAAATGCTCATTTCGATACCACCAAGGGGCATATCGAGTTTCGTCATGCCGACGCCATCGATTGTACGATTAAAGAGGCTTACGACACAACTAAAGAACATCCGTTCAAAGGGAACGTGGATTTGGATAAATTGGAGCATGTACTGATTTCCAACCCAAAGGAGCGTATCCCGATGATTATTGTGACGGTTACCTGTAATACGGCCGGTGGTCAGCCGGTTTCGATGCAGAACCTGAAGGATGTGTACCAGATGGCAAAAAAATATGGTATCACGGTTATTTTTGATGCCGCTCGTTTTGCAGAGAACGCGTATTTCATCAAAATGCGCGAGCATGGTTACCGGAATAAGTCGATTAGAGATATTGTTCAGGAAATGTTTTCGTATTCCGATGGCATGACCATGAGCTCGAAGAAAGACGGCCTGGTGAACATTGGCGGTTTTATGGCCTTCCGGAAGAAGGAAATGGTGGAAAAGTGCTCGATGCATACTATCATGTACGAAGGGTATATAACCTATGGTGGTATGAGTGGGCGCGATATGAATGCGTTGGCTGTAGGTCTTCAGGAAGTGGTTGAGTTTGACTATCTGGATACCCGCATACAGCAGGTGAAATATTTGGGCGACAAACTCATCGAATATGGTGTTCCGGTTCAGCAGCCCATTGGCGGACATGCTGTTTTTGTCGATGCCAAACGGTTTTTACCACATGTTCCGAAAGACGAATATATCGCACAAACGCTGGCTGTAGAACTGTATCTCGAAGGTGGAGTGCGCGGAGTGGAGATTGGCACATTGCTGGCTGACCGTGATCCGCATTCGCGTGAAAACCGGTACCCGGCACTGGAGTTAGTTCGTTTAGCCATTCCGCGAAGAGTTTATACCAACAATCATATGCATTACGTAGCTGCGATATTGAAGAATGTTTACGATCGCAGGGACCAGTTAAAACATGGATTTAGTATCACTCATGAAGCGCCCATTCTGCGACATTTTACAGTCGAACTGGAACGGGTGCACAAGGAGGCATCTGTGAGGAAGTAATTAGTTAAATGGATCTTGTTGGAGCCGGAAAATCGTCATACAGGTTTTCCGGCTTTTTTGTGCAAGGTGTATTTTGTAGCTTGCAGCAACCAAATTTATTAGGTCATGAAAGCTCCAATAATTCCATATCTGCCAGCGCTTACTTCGGAAAATGCCCGTGAATTGCTTCTTACTGAAGGAGTAACAATTCAACTTCAGCAAATCAACTGGCCCGATTTTCCGCATAAGCCGGAAGTTTCCGTTTGCCTGGGACATTCGGGTAAATCGCTTTGGCTGTACTATGCGGTACGGAAGGATTATGTGAGGGCAGTTAACCGAAACGATCAGGAACCGGTGTATGAAGATTCGTGTGTGGAATTTTTCCTGCAGGAGAATGAAAACTACCGGAACTTTGAATTCAATGCACTGGGAGTTTGTTTGTCTGCGGTGGGAGCTGAGCGGAAGAAGAGGCGGCGTTTGCTGCCGGAAGAGTTGGCACTGATTAGACGCAACACGAGTTTACATCCGGATACATTACCGCCTGAAGATGTTCTATCGGATTGGAATCTCACAGTTGAAATTCCTTTTTCGATGATTGGACTGGAACGAGGAAAGAGCTTTCGCGGCAATTTTTATAAATGTGGCGACAAAACGCTCATCCCTCATTTTGTTAGTTGGGCCCCTATAAAAAAACTCAAGCCAGATTTTCACCGGCCTGAGTTCTTTACTGAATTATCAATTGCTTAGTTTTTTTCTTCTCTGTCGGAGTTCCAGGCACCGCAATTAGAAACTGCAGCCACATCCGTCATCGACAAACTTCAAAATGTGTACGCCGTCGAGCCCCTTAGCGACCACTACCCACTTCGAACCATCGGATGCTACATCGTTAACTGATCCTGGAGGTGCACTGGATTGCGTATCCCAAACCCACCATGGGGGGGACACCATATGGGTGGGATATATGGTATTAAGGGATGCAAGCCATAGTCCGTCAGCTCCATTAGCGTAATACACAAATTTATCATCGAAAGCAAAACTGTTTGTATTTCCCGAATGCAACATGTATGAGGGGGTTGAATTTACTGCTTCGGAGTTCAAATTTACGATTACAGCACCCTGGCTTCCGAGCGTAGCCATTACCAAATTATTGGTAATAAAACGCACCTTGGTCTTTCCACTGTACATATCTTCGGTTGCAACATTCTGATGCGTTATCGGCTCATCAGACAGCGTTATCGTCTTTTCATAAGTGCCGTCGGTTCCGGTCAAAACAAGACTAGCTTTGTCGCCTTCGTTACCACCGACCAACAAGGCCAGGTGATTTCCATCCGGACTCATGGCTATAGAGCTGGCTGAAGTGGCTCCGTAATAGTTAAGACCGCTGAAACCTTCGGTTCCTTCCGATACCCAAAACAAACCACCGTTGGTGTTTCCGGCAGACATCATGGCTTCAGAATCTGATAAAACCAAACCATTAGCCGAAGCAACCGTTTGTCCTTCCAGCAATTTCGAAAGAATAAAAGCGCGCGTAAATTCCGATGTGGTTAAATTATAGGTATAAAGTGCTGCACCGGTTTTCGGATCGGAACAAGCCATATATACGATATTATCCTTAAGCAGGATGTCGTTCACGTCGACGGGCAGATTGGATACAACCGTTTCTACCTGCTCGGTTTCTTCTTTAAATTTGATAATCTGAAATGCACCACCGTATTCATTTCCCTGGACATTATAACCAACAACAGCTACATCGTCTTTTATATAAAGACAAGATGCACTCAGAGGCAAATCACCTTCTGGCGCACTTACATCCGCTTTGTGAACGAGAGTCAGATTTAAAGTACTGACAGACTTCAGTTGATCATTTACTGAACGTAGATGGATAACTTCATTAACTTGTGTCAGATATCCCGATGCATCTATTTGAGGTATGTTCTCTTTTACCGGACTATCCACTGATACGTGGTAATCGTTAGTACATTTACTGAAGAGCAATACGATGCTCATTAAAGTAAATACCTTTAGGAGGGAGAGTAAAGTTTTCATCATGGAATACTTATTTAGGTTAAAAATTGATTTTGATAAAGGGTAAAATTTTGAGAAAAGTTACGGTAATTTATCAAAAAATAAAAACCCCTGTTCATATTATTGATGGTCTGGTTTTTGTGAGGAATGATGAACGATATTTGCAATCTTGAACCGGGAATATTTTCGCCCCAATCAGATGCACTTTAATGTAGTGATTATGAGGATGAAATATGGCATGTTGACGTTGCTATTTATTACAGTTTTTATACAGGCTGCCCTGGCCGGGGAGCCGGATTCATTGTCGGTGAAGAAACCAGAAATACCAGTGTCTTTGTCGCTTCAGTTGCAACAATCGCCAACAGATACGGTCATTCCGCATGACTTCGGTGTTGAAGTAGGAACGTCGGTATTTACTAATTTTAAGCGTGGATACGGCTTCAACCAATATGTCGCTCCCCGGTTTAGTTTTTCGCCTCATAAGCGCTGGCGCGTCGATATGTTGGGAACAATGGGAGTGTCCCGCTTCGAAAATATGCCGCTTTATTCTTACTATCTGAATGAATACCCGGTGATGAGCGGTCGGTATTATTATTCATCATTCATTGGGCAGGTGACCTATGCTGTTAACGAAAAATTATTCTTAGGCGGAACCGGTTTCGTTTCACAGACTTTTCAGGCTGAAAATGAGATGAATCCGGCAATCAAAAACCTCACTAATTACGGGAGCTCTTTATTTGTGGGATATAAGTTCTCAGATAAGTTCAGCATGCAGGCCGAATTCAGTATCAGTAAGTATGGAAACCCTTATAATAGCGGGTATTACAACATGCCGGGGGGATACCCGCAAACCGACTTTTACCGAACCACTCCGGTCGCACCCAACCCGATGAAATAAACTTCATTTCCAATCTCCTCTCATATTTGCTAATTTTATGCAGTGACGGATCTTGTAAATCAATAGTAGTGACAGATAGTTTTAAGGAAAGTATTTCAGAAGAGTATAATAAACTGATTGCTGGTTGCTCCCGCAATTTCAGTGATCAGGAGTTGGTGCAGGTACATCGTGCTTTTGAACTGGCCAAGGAAAAGATTGGTGATAAAACATGGTCGAATGGCGAACCGATGATTTTGCATTCCATCGCGGTAGCGCAGTTGGCGGCCAATGAAATTGGGTTGGCATCGGATTCTGTCATTTCAGCGTTGTTGCACAATGTTTATACCGAAGAGGAAGGAATCAAGGGTAGACAGGAAATCGAGAAGCTTTTTGGCAAAGTAGTTTGTGAGATTCTTGACGGCTTAATCAAGATCAATGCCATCAAAACAGATAACCTCGCGCTGCAAAGCGAAAATTTCAGAAGGCTGATGTTGGCGCTGTCCGGCGATGTGCGGGTTATTTTGATTAAAATTGCCGACAAACTTCAGGATATGCGTACGCTCGATCGGTTTCCACATACCGTACACAAAAAGCATGCGCACGAGACGATGCATTTGTATGCCCCGCTGGCTCACCGCCTGGGGCTATATAAAGTCAACTCGGAGTTGCAAGATATTTCATTGAAGTATTTACATCCGAAAGACTACCGGCATATTGTTGATAAACTGAAAGAGACGGATGAGCAACGGAAAAACTTTGTTTCGGAATTTGTAAAACCTGTTGAAGTAAAGCTGGAAAAGCGAGGCTTCGACTTTGAGATGAAGGCCCGGACCAAATCGATTTTCTCTATCTGGAACAAGATGAAGAAAAAGGGAGTCGATTTTGATGAAGTGTTCGACCTGTTTGCCATCCGTATCATTTTAACCTCGAAGCCGGATGACGAAAAATCGGATTGCTGGCAGGCTTTTTCGGTTGTCACCGAAGAGTACCAATCGAACCCAGAACGTTTGCGCGATTGGATTACCATTCCCAAGTCAAACGGTTATGAATCACTTCATACAACGGTGCTTGGACCAGGAAAGCGTTGGGTGGAAGTTCAGATTCGCACGCGCAGGATGGATGATGTGGCAGAAAACGGCCTGGCTGCCCACTGGCGTTACAAAGGTGGAAAGGGCACTTCGGAACTGGATGACTGGCTGAAAAATATTCGTGAAATTCTGGAGAATACTGAAATGAATCCGGTGGATTTCATCGAAGAGTTTAAGGTCAATATTTATGAAGATGAGATTTTTGTCTTCACACCGAAAGGTGATTTAAAGAAGTTGCCTGCTGGCTCAACCTTATTGGATTTTGCCTACGAGATACATTCCGCAATTGGAGATCATTGCACCGGTGGTAAAGTGAACGACCGGATGGTGACGCTGAAGCACAAGCTAAAGAACGGGGATCATATTTCGGTAGAAACCTCCAATAATCAGAAACCAAAACTCGATTGGCTCGAATTTGTCGTTACGTCAAAAGCCAAATCACACATTAAATCGAGTTTAAACGAGGAACAGAAAAAACAAGCTGATAATGGTAAAGAAATGCTTCTGCGTAAGCTGAAAAACTGGAAGATTGATTACAACGACCAGGTTATTCGCAACTTGCTAAAGCATTACAAACTGAAGTTGGCTGCCGATTTGTATTACAATATTGCCATTGGGAAGATTGAGCCGTTGGAGATAAAAGAGGTGCTTTCCGGAGGTAAGGAAGAAGAAACAGTTAAGGATAAGTTGTCGGAAATTTTACCGGCTTCCGATTTGAAGGATTTAACTTTCGACACGGGAGGTGATTTCCTGGTAATTGATAATGATATCCGGAATATCAATTACAAACTGGCTCAGTGTTGCAACCCGATTTTCGGCGACAATATTTTCGGTTTTGTCACCATTCGGGAAGGGATAAAAATTCACCGGATGAATTGTCCTAATGCGCCTCAGATGTTCGAACGTTATCCATACCGGGTCATTAAAGCTCGTTGGAAGGATACCGGAAAACGAAATTCCTTTCAGACAACGATTCACATTTCCGGAACGGATGAGATGGGACTTGTCAGCGATATTTCGCATATCATTTCCAAAGATGTTGGGGTGCAAATGCGTTCAATTTCGGTTAACTCGGAAAACGGCAATTTTGAAGGGACGTTGCGTGTTTTTGTAAACGATTTGGAACACCTCGATTTTCTGATAAAGAAATTACGTAATGTGCATGGTGTCCTGTCGGTTGGACGTGCAGACAATATCAAATCCAGATAGGTAATCAGATACCTGAGAAAATATGGCACAGTTTTCGTGACAATTTGTACTGTTAAATAAAGAGAACAGATAAAACTGAGAAGGGAAAGCTTGAAATATGAAAGAAGATTTGACTAAAGCCAAAGAAGCATACGAGCGGGGAGAGTTGGATGAAGTATTTTCACTGTTGAATAATGGTGAAGTAAATGAATCTGATTCGGAAGCCAACATGCTTTTAGGAATGAGTTATTATAAGAAGCAGCAATGGGGAAATGCGCTGAATTGCTTCAACGCCGTTACTTCAGTTGAACCGGAAAACAAAAATGCAAAAGGGTATATCGATATGATTCAGAATATTTTAAAATTTTACCACAAGGACCGATTCAACCCCTGATAATCATTTTATGCTTAGGACCCTCTTATTTTTGGGGGAGTTTTCAATAAAAAGATGAGATTTATGAGTAGATACGATTATATTCAGTGGTCGGTTGTATAAAGCGACGATGAAAAATAAACATGTAACTACTTTCATATTTTTTTAAAATCATTATTTTTGAGCTTACTAATAGAATATGATAAACATAAATATTGATAGACAATTTAAAATAGGAGCAACAATGAAGAAACTGATCGCTGTTTTAATTTTTACTGTGGGATTTTTGGGAACCTCTTTTGCACAGGACAATAATCAAGATGCAATCGCATCGAAGAATGCTGGTAACGAAGCTTTGCGTTCAAAAGACTATGCAAAAGCGATGACCAATTTCGAAAAAGCTATTGCGAACTGGGGCGACCAGGATCCGGACTATGTGATGATTTACAACACGGGTTATTCTGCTTACAAAATTAAAAAGTGGGATCAGGCCATTAAGTATTTCACCATGGCGGCTGACGCTAGCTACAAAGCTGAGTATGCTTATTTGTACATTGCCAATTCGTACCGGCATTTGAATAACATGCCAAAATTTGAAGAGACACTTGAAACAGGTCTTACAAAGTACCCGAATAGTAAAAAAATCAAATCGTTTTTGGGCGTTTATTACCTGAAAGAAGGAAATGCTCATTACAAAAAAGGTGCTGCTATCTTACAGGCCGCAGCTAATGATGTAAAAGCCGGCAAGTACAAAACAACTGATGACAAATACAAAGCACAGGTTGCTAAAGCAAAGGTTGATTTTAAAGCCGCTATGCCTTTTGTTGAAAAAGCAGTGAAACTCGACCCGAGTGACCCACAGGCAAAACAACTGAAAGACTTGATTCAGAAAAATCTGGATATGTAAGAAACGATACAAAATTCAAAAAAGCCCGGACTTGTCCGGGCTTTTTTTGTTTAGACACTTTCCAAAAGGTTGGAAATCGGACACGTTTTAGAGGGAATTTTGTATTTTCAACCTCCGAAAATCACAAACACGGTTATTCAATGAACTTATTTGAAGACAAGCGAGTAGTCATGACGCTCGATGCCGGAGGAACGAACTTCGTTTTTTCAGCGATTCGCGGTGGAGAAAATATCGTTGAACCTATTACATTGCCCTCAAACGGAGACAATTTGGAAAAAAGTCTGGCCAACATGGTGGATGGTTTTTCCAGAGTGAAGGACGAACTGAATGAAGAGCCTGCAGCGATTAGTTTTGCGTTTCCAGGCCCGGCTGATTATCCCAATGGAATTATTGGTGATTTGGTGAACCTGCCAGCATACCGTGGTGGCGTGGCTCTTGGTCCATTTCTTAAAGAGAAATTCAATTTGCCCGTTTACATTAACAACGACGGCGATTTATATGCTTACGGTGAAGCGCTGGGTGGTTTCCTTCCCGAAATCAATAAAAGCCTGGAGGATGCGGGTTCACCCAAACGTTACCACAATCTGGTAGGAATTACGCTGGGAACTGGTCTTGGCGGTGGTTTGGTTCGCGAAGGTAAGCTCATTATTGGAGACAATGCCATGGCTGCTGAAATTTATGCCTACCGGAATAAACTGAATCATAACTGGTGTGCGGAGGACGGTGTTTCTATTCGCGCTGTAAAACGTCATTATGGCGAGTACAGCGGCGATGCCAATGCAGAAGAACTAACGCCGAAAGATATTTTCGAAATTGCCAAAGGCATGCGTCCCGGGAATAGCGAAGCAGCAATGAAGGCTTTTGCTTCGGTAGGCGACACCTTAGGCGATGTGCTGACTCATCTAGCTACTACGTTTGATGGCTTGATCGTAATTGGAGGTGGACTTTCCGGCGCAGCCGAACTGATCATGCCCGCAGCATTGGCTGAGATGAATGGTACGCTTGATTTGCCGGATGGCGAAACGATGCCCCGTTTGGTACAGAAAGTGGTTAGTGCTGATACCGAAGAGGGCTTATCTGCTTTATTGCACCAGAAAACGGCTGAGATTAAGGTGCCACAAAGTGATAAAACAGTGGTGTACAATCCGGAGCCGATGTTGGCCGTGGGAATTAGCCGTATTGGAGCAAGCCGTGCCATTTCGCTGGGTGCTTATGCTTTTGCACTCGACAAACTGGATGCTTGATAATCATCAGAAATAGAACAGGAGCCGGTTGAGTTTTCGACCGGCTTTTTATCTCAAAAATTTTTAAATCCAGCTAGTGCGTAACTAGACAAGAAAACAATATCACACTTAATTGTCATCCCTTTTATTTTTATCCTAACATTGATAGGATGCATCATTATATTATTTATTTACGAAATGAATCCGAAATATACTTTATAAATTCAGGTGTAACAGAACGCCAGTAGCTCCAATTATGTGCTCCATTCTGAATCCTGAATTCATGTTCTATACCTTTCTTTTTAAGAACAGTATGTAACATTACATTATTCGGTGATAAGTGGTCATCATCACCACAACTGATGTACAATCTTATACTACTTTCTGTATCATCTGGTAAATTATCATAATAAGCGAAAACATCATACGGTTTATACCAATCCATCAATTTCTTTTCACTAACATTTGGAAATTTTCTTCTCAAATAATCATAATCAAATTTTCTTACCGCACCAGACAATGCACAGGCAACAGAGAATTTTTCAGGTTGGTGTTGGATATATTGCACAACAGCTGCCCCACCTAAAGAAGCACCTGCCAAAGCCCTGCTATCTCTTTCTGTTCTGCAACGATAATTTTTTTCTATGTACGGTATAAATTCTTCAAAAAAGAAATCTTCAAAATTAAAATCACCTTCGGGGTCATTCCAATAACTGATTCTTTTTGTTTCAAAGTTGGCATCAGGTGTTACGACTATCATTGGTGTAATTTCACCACTTTCAATGGCTTTATCCAAATAATGTTTTAATCCTCCATAGTAGTACCATGATTGCTGATTTGGAACAGTATTAGATGGACCTGCCGGATGCAACAGGTATAGAACCGGGTAAGTAAGTTCAGACGACTCATAACCTTCTGGCAGATAAATCGAATACTTACGTTCCATTTTTAAAATATTGCTTTGAAGTGTTTTCGAATCGAACACTTTACTTTGGTTTTGTGCTTGTGTTGTAATTATTAAGAAGAGAAAGGCCAGGGATAAAGTTAAAATTTTCATATTGTTCAGTTTAGGATAAATTAGTAAAAGTGTAATTTATATCTATATCATTTATTGCGAAATAACCCGGGTTGATTGTCTTGCCGCCAGTTTCCATCCTTCTTTGGTTTTTATCCAAACGTTTGTGAATCTTCTTGGAATCCAATCATCATGGTTCGTGGTCATATTTTGGGGTTGTTGTAACTCTTTGCCCATTACAATTGCAATGTCTTGATTGAACGTGATTTTCTCAATTATTCTTTCAACTGCCGGAAATTTATGTCCACTTTTCATGAGTGCAACTATTTCCTTAGGAGTTACAATTTTACCATTGGGATTGTTTACAACGTAATTTTCAGACCAGATTTTTAACAACGAAGTTGTATCCCCCTTATCAAGTAATTCAGTCCAATGTTTTTCCAATTGTTTGATTTTTATTTCATCACTTGATTGTGCAACAGCAACGGTAGTTGCAAAAATGAAACTAATTAGGAATAAATTTAATGCTTTCATACTTTCTATGTTTTGAGTCAATTTACGACTTTTTATGCATGGTTTTTCTTTTTTCAAAGTATCTCACAACGGTTACGTATATGAAACGTTTGGCATTTCGAAGCACTTTCCTGTCAAGTTACAAGTAACTTTGACACGAGCTGAGACGTTCGATAACCCACAGACTGCCTAATGTTTAATATACGATGTTAGCTAAAGTTTTTCTTTATCAATATATATCATCTTGCTTTATTTTTAAATCAGTCAGATCTAATAATTTCAAACACACACTTTCAATTTTTCCACCAGACCATCTATCAACAACATGATATTTCCCAAGCTCTTTTCCTTCTAAAATCCATTGTGCTCCGTCTGTTCCTAAAATTCCACTTTGCGTAGTAGGTAAATTCCAAAAATTAATCGAATTAACACTTACTACAAAATCATTCCACTCTTTAATTGTCAATACCTTACTCTTATTTTCTATTATTTTTCCTGGGGCATAACCACCAGCACCATCACAAACTTTCCAATACAATGTTACAGTGTCATTAAAATTTTCCAATCCGATTACAACGGGATTGTGAAATGTACGTAACCAAGTAAATCTAAACACTTTTGCCGGCAAAGAATCACTTAATACAGGTTCATCCAAAGCATTGAGGTGTGATGCATACCAATTGATATGAAAAAGAGCTGACTCAACTCCTGAAACTTTAAATTCTGAATCTGATACAAAATCAATTACATTAACTGAGTAATTAGTTTGCCAATCACTTGGTAAATCAACAAAAGCAGATATTGGAAAATAAGATGACTGTATTTTATAGCTTTCATAAAGTTTTTTCTTATTTAAGTCTTCATTATAGTTTGCAAGTTGTATTAATGGAAATTTTAGAGTTTCCTTATATCTTTCGTTTTGATTGCAGAGAGTAGAAAAGTATTTGATTGCATTTGCTGAATAATAATCAAGATTTGCCTTTTTCTTGGTCGTTTTAAATTCTTTAATGAAAAGTTCATAATACAACTTACCCAAGCTATAAATGGCTTCCACATTTACACTGTCGAGTTTGTAGGCTTCTTTTAAGTATTTGATTTGTTGAGTATCGGTTAGTCTTGCAAAATGGGCATTTCGCTCTTGAGCTCTTATTAGGAATGGTTTTGGACTATTAGGATTCTCTTTTGTTAATCTGTCAAATAAAAAATTGATCGAATCTTTTTGATTATTTCTACCATAGACTTCAACTAAGTAATTAATCGCTCTTGCATTCAGACTGTCAATATCTAATAATTTGTAAGCAATATTTTTTTTATTCCCCCATTCTTCGCCAGATTTATAAAAACTCAATTCGTGCTCAAGTTTTTTTATAGTCTGTGAAAAGCAAGTAAAATTTATTAATAAGAATATTAATCCTGTCAGTATTTTTTTCATTTGGTCGTTGTTCCTAAATTTTGGTTAACGGTCACTTGTATATGGTCGGGCGGGATTTCCAACAGAAATCCTGTCAGACCCGCAGGCAAATGGGAGCAAGGTCTGATTTGTCAGACCGCTAAAACCCCCGCCTGCCATATACAAATTGTTAACCATAGATTTTTTATTTTCCATCTATAATAACTCTATTGATTTGATTAGAAAATATTTCAATTTTACTTGAATATTTTGGGTCACTTTTTTCTTTAATTTCCAAAATATATTCCTTTGCATATCCTTTAGGGTCTTCTTCCTCAGTTCTTATTAATTCACCTATATCATAAGCAAATGATGTTATGTCGCTGTTGTCCATTTTAAAAAATTCGTTGGGATAATTAAGGCAATATAGCTTCGTATAATCACCAATATCCGAGGGAAGGAATTCGTAATCACTATTAGCGATAAGTTCGGGTAATTTCTTACGTATTTTTTTAAATACTATAATATAGAATGCCCTTTCTATTGAATCATTTATTATTATTTTTTGAACCAATAGGTCAAGGCTTTTCTCGTCAATTTGGTTTAGATGTGCTTTTCCATTAAGGATATCTTCTCCAAGTTTCTTTAAGTCTATTGAGTCTTTCGATATTTGATTTTGCGGAGTGGAAATTACCAGTTTAGTGTCATCGAAAATTTGCTCTGAATTTGATTCCGCACATAAAACGTTAGACAAAATCAAACTCAATATATAAAGAGTAAGTATTTTCATTTTTTCAAATTTATGGTTAACTAGTGTGTATCAAATATGGTTGTTATTTCTCTTTTAACAAATTTGTAGGTGTTGTTATACTACCAGTTATGGGGGTATAACAACACCTATTATGTTGAGTCGTCAAAAAGCTTGTCAACCGGATTCTTAATCTTTTCAATAGGCTTCGGTCTGTCGTCATTTTGTTGGTTGTTAAGCTCATCCAAGTTAACAAAAAAATTATTTGGCCATGACATGTTCTTGGTGCAACCGGGGAAGGGGCTGGGACAACTTCCTCAGCCGTCAGGAGAGCCCACCACTGCATTTTCGCACCATCGGACAGGTTAAGGGCTTCCCGGTGTTTCGTCAGGAGATAGGCCAATGGCTTCAGGGCTGGCAGACTGGTCTTCAGGACTAGAAGAAATCGGTTCAGGACAGGTAAAAATCCTTTCAGAACAGATGAAAAGCTTGTCAGGAGAACATGAAAACGGTTCAGGATAACTTTTCCCTTATCGTTACAGTTGCCCTGAAGCACTACAGCGTGAATCTTAGGAGCTGGCAACTTGTCCTGACGACCTTTTGAGGTGTCCTTACGACCATGCGAGTTGTCCTTACGACCATGCGAGTTGTCCTTAGGAACTTTCAGGTCGTCCTGAATGGCTGGCAAGTTGTCCTGACAAGCATTCGATGGAATCTTACGACTTGTCGAGCTGTCCTGACGGGCACTCATACCGCCCTTAAGCAAATGAGACTTCTCCTGACGGCTTAGTTTTATTCTTCCATACGAAATTCGATGATGCGCGTTGCCGGATGCTTTTTCAGGTAGCTGCGGATGATTCCCTGGGTATCGCGGTTGTCCTGCCGGGACGAAATGCAGTCGTGCAAAGCCTGAACGCCTTCGGTTGAGCTTTCCTCATCGACATAGCCAAAGCCGGTGTAGCGTCCGTTCTGCACTTTTACAATGGCCCATTCGCCTTTCCGGCGTCCTTCTTCCATGATGAAAAAGTTGGGGGAACGAAACTGAAGCCTGGCAGCCGCCGTTTCGGCCCTTTGGTTGTACTCTTCCGGAGATTCTTCACCAATGCAGGCACCGTTACAGCTCTTTATTTCGTAGTGAAAGCAGGAGCCATCGGTTTGATACAGACCACAGAGCTTTTGGCATAGCTGGTATTTGTCAACCAAGCTGTGCAAATATTCTTTGGCTTCAGCGGCGGAATAAAAACTGGTTAGCGGCAATTCCCCGTCGATAATCTTTCTGACTTCGAAGCGCTGGTAACCCTCTTCGTCCTGGAAAGTAAACAAGCCATAGTGGAAACGGGTACGCCGTTGCGCCCGGTTGTACAGTGGCTGGTGACTTTTAATCTCATCCGACTCGAGCAATAGTGAAACCAACTCGCTGCCGGTAATTTGCCAGTCAACATCCACCAGTTTGCTGCGCATTTCGATGGCCTTCTTGGTGCTGTTGTTGGCCAGGTGCGAAAGAACCCGTTGATGGATGTCCTTGCTTTTCCCGATGTAAATGATTTCTCCCGAGTCATTCAGAAAGTAGTAAACACCGGTTTGCCCGGGGAGCGCTTCGAGTTTTTCTTTGGGAAGCTCTTTGGGCGCATTCGAAAACAGATTCTGCGTTTGCTCGTTATTCTGCTGCATCAAAATCTCGAACAGCTTAACGGTGGCAAAAGCATCACCTCCGGCCCGGTGGCGTCCGTTGATGGAAATATTCAGATCGGAACAAAGGTTTCCCAAGGAATAGGAGCGGTGTCCCGGCAACAACTTCCGGCTGAGCTGAACGGTGCAAAGCGTTTTCCGACGGTAGTCGTAGCCGAGCCGTTTAAACTCTTCCTTAACGAAGTTGTAATCGAATGCCACATTGTGCGCCACGAAAATCTTCCCGGCCGTGATTTCTACGAGCTGTTTGGCCACTTCGTAGAACTTGGGTGCATCAGCAACCATCTCGTTGGAGATGCCGGTCAACCGGGTAATGTTGTACGGAATGTAGCACTCCGGATTGATGAGGCTGACGAATGAATCGGTAACCTGTTGGCCATCGTGGATGTAGATGGCGACTTCGGTAATTTTCCCGTTTCGGTGACTGGTTCCGGTGGTTTCTATGTCGATTATGGCGTACATCAAACGCAAAGATAACGGATATCTCTTTTGTTGAACAGCGAGTTTTGCTGGCAGTTGAACTTTCCTACCTTTATTGGGTTTGAAAATATGTTATGGAGAAATTTGAACCCAAATCATTGTTGAAGCCTGCCATCCGTGCGGCATTGGAAGCTGGTGAAGCCATCATGAAAGTTCACCGTTCGAGAGACCTGGAAGTGGAGTATAAGGAAGATGAAAGTCCGGTTACACTGGCTGACAAGGAAGCCAGTCGGGTGATTATTGAAATGCTGACTCCTTATGGCTTTCCCTTTTTAAGCGAAGAAGAAACATTTCCTCCATACGAAGAGCGTGAAAAGTGGGGCTATTTCTGGATGATTGATCCGCTTGACGGAACGAAGGAATTTATTCGTAACGGCGATGATTTCACGGTGAATATTGCGCTTATCGATAAAAACCAGCCGGTATTGGGTGTGATTTACGTTCCGGTTACCGGATATCTCTATTTTGGCAGTACCGATAAAGGTGCTTACCGCACAGCCAATGCTGATACGCTTTCGGCCGAGCAGATATTTGCCAAAGGCGTTCAGCTTCCGCTGGAAAACCAACATGAAAAGTTTACGCTGGTAGGAAGTTTATCGCATATGAATAAGGAAACCAGCGCGTATTTCGACAAGCTGATGGAGGAAAAGGGGAAAGAAAATGTAGATGTGGTTATTTGTGGGAGCTCATTAAAAATGTGCATGGTCGGGGAAGGAACCGCCGACTGTTATCCGCGTTTGAGCAACATCATGGAGTGGGATACCGCTGCTGGCCACGCTATCTGCGAAGCATCGGGATGCGAAGTGACACAGTGGAATGGAAAACCGTTGATTTACAATAAGGAGGATTTTTACCAACCCTGGTTCCGGGTCTGCCGTTGATTATTGCATGTTGATGGTGACAGAATCTTCCCAAACTTTTTTCCCGTTAGGAACGGATTTCATTTGGTAGTGTACCTTGTATTTTCCGTTTCCCGATTTACGAATCACTTCACCAGTCAACAGAAAATCGGCCTTTTGGTTGGCAGCCCAGTTCAATTGTGCGCTTTCCGATGGGAGCGTAGTGGTCGTAAAAAGCGTGGCTCTTCTGTCTCCTCCATGAATCACCCTTAATAAACCGGAAGCAGCCAGCTTGGCCTCCACAACGGGAACAACCGCTTTTGGCGATGTACCAAGTGAAGCCGGAATCGCAATACTCCCAACAATACAAACTGGTCGTTCTGTTGCGTAATCTTTCCCGACTTTTTTCAACCAACTTGAATTAAGCAGGCTGTGCTGAAGCTTCGATGGAAAATAGACAATGCTTAACGCCGGGTCCGGCGTCTTCATGTCAGGTTCCTGCATTTGCTGGGAAACCTGAGGGCTGCAGGCCTGCAAAAGGCCCATCAGAAAAATAATATAGATGGCGGTAAATCTCATATCGTTTGGTGGCGCAAGATAACGATTACTCGTCAGCTATCAGTTGATCTTTTTCATTTCTTCGGTAATTTCCCGGTAAATGATTTCGCTGATTTTTGTTAAAGGTAAGCGTAAAACATTCTGTACTTTGCCTTTAACATTCAGTGCAGCTTTAATCCCTCCCGGGTTACCTTCAACAAAAAGAAGATTGAAAAGGTTTAGAAACTGCATGTGTTGTGCCGACGCTTTTGGGAAGTCTCCACTTACAGCCGAGTGCACCATATCAGCTACTTGTGCCGGAAATCCGTTGGCGATTACAGAGATAACTCCGTCGGCACCCAGCGAAATAGCCGGAACGGTCAGACCATCATCTCCCGAAAGAACTGAGAAGTTTTCGGGCCGGTCACGGAGAATAATAGCGAGTTCATTCAAATCGCCTGAGGCTTCTTTAATAGCGACAAATTTATCGGAAGCTTCGGCCAGTCTGATAGTTGTTGTTGCATCCATATGCATACCGGTACGACCAGGAACATTATACAGAATAACAGGGACCGGACTGTATTTGGCAATCTGCATAAAATGCTGGTAAATGCCTTCCTGTGTAGGTTTGCTGTAGTAGGGGACAACAGAAAGGATTCCGTCGATTTTATCTGCATCCAGATTTTTCAGTCCTTCAACTACTTCTTGCGTGTTATTTCCTCCGGCTCCAACAACGATGGGAAGTCGGCCGGCATTCTTTTCAGCAACAAAATCAACTACATTCTTCTTTTCTTCTGCCGAAAGGGTAGCGGTTTCGGCTGTAGTTCCCAAAACAACCAGAAAGTCGATGCCTCCGGAAATCATATCCTCGACTAAATCCCCAAGTGCATCAAAATCAATTGTACTGTCTTTCCTAAATGGTGTTATGAGGGCGACACCTGCTCCGCGAAACTTCTGTCCCATAATGCTTAATTAACCTTTTCGATTGATGTATTCCAAATAGTGAATAATCTGTTCGGTCAGATAACGGCAATTCTTTTTCCCTGAGATTTCTACAGTTAAGTCGTAAAAATTGTTTTCCGGCTCTTTCCAGCCAACTTTAAAACTGGCAGCAGAGTTGACTAAAATGCTCTGTAGTGGAATCAGTTCAGAAATGGACAAATCCAAAAGCAAATCAAACTGGGTATCAGTAAAACTCTTCAAATCATCCGATTTGGGATTTCCTTTCCAGTCGATTTCTTTTCCCGTAAAGAACCGCGAATGCGATGCTTTACTGAACGTTTCTTTTTCGTCAGCTGAATCAACTAACGCCAATCCCCGGGTGCTAATGCCGTGCTCTGTAAGAACTTTTCTCATATGTTCGTAGCTTTCCATTGCTCCGTCATCTTCGGGATACCACAGAATTGCTGCAGATTTCGCCGTGTTGAATGTATTGACCAGCACGTTACGACCAGGGTTCCGGTACCTTTTATGAAGCCTTTTCAGCGTAACAGTTTGGAGAGCTTTTTTAAACATATTGGGACAAATTTACGAATTCGTTGATTGGTTATTCTTATTTAAGATTGACAGTAATAATATTTCTGCTTACAAATCGTAAGCTCGCATATTGGTTTCGCTGTAATTTAATCAGTATTCATGTCTGAATGTGACAAATTTTAATCGCGCTACTATTCGTCTTCTTCGCTGTATCATAATTGCTTCTTACGCTTCAATCATCCTGAGAAACTCATCTTCGTCGATGATTGGTATTTTTAATTTCTCTGCCTTCTCTCTTTTCGACGGGCCCATTTTATCACCGGCCAGCAGATAGTCCGTTTTTCCGGTTATGGAACCGGCATTTTTTCCGCCGTTTTGCTCTACTAATTCACCCAGTTCTTTTCGACGCTGCGACGTGCCAAAGTTTCCGGAAATCACAAAGGTAAGGCCTTTGAGTTTCTCTGAAGCAGGCATAGAACTCTGATCGGCTTCCATTCGGAGTCCGGCACTGCGCAATTGCCCGATTAAAATACGGTTTTTTTCGTCGTCAAAATAATTCCGGAGGGATTGTGCCATCTTCTCACCAACCTCATCTACGGCAATCAATTCTTCCAGTGAGGCATCTTCCAGTTTTTCAATAGAGCCAAAAGCACGAACAATTTTTTTGGCTGCTGTTTCACCAATGAAGCGAATTCCCAAACCGAACAGCACCTTCTCAAAAGGTTGTTGCTTCGATTTTTCAATTCCGTTTACCAGGTTGTTAACTGATTTTTCCTGAAAGAAATCCAGAGCAAGAATTTCTTTTTGCTTTTCAGGAAGATGATAGATACTGGCTACATCGGTGAGTAATCCTTTATCAAAGAAAAGCCGAATGGTTTCTTTTCCCAGTCCTTCTATGTCCATGGCACCGCGACTACAGAAATGCTCGATCTTTCCTTTCAACTGTGGAGGACATCCGTTTTCGTTAGGACAATAATAGGCAGCTTCGCCTTCAGTCCGTTCGAGAGGTGTATTACATTCCGGACAGTTGGTTATGAATGCAACTTTTGCAGCGTCGGCTTTACGGGAGCTGGTGTCGACACCCACAATTTTGGGAATGATCTCACCGCCTTTTTCCACGTATACCTGGTCGTCGAGGTGTAAATCGAGATTGGCAATAATATCGGCATTATGAAGGGAAGCTCTTTTCACAATGGTTCCCGCCAACAATATGGGGTCCAAATTAGCGACCGGTGTAACCGCGCCGGTTCGTCCCACCTGGTAGGTAACGGCTTTAAGGCGGGTGGCCAGCCGTTCAGCTTTGAATTTATAGGCAATGGCCCAGCGGGGAGATTTGGCTGTGTAACCCATCTCTTCCTGAATTCTCCGTGAATTGACTTTGATAACTACACCATCCGTTGCTACGGGAAGGTTTTTCCGCTCTTCGTCCCAGTAACGGAGGAAATCGAAAATTTCATCGACTGTTTTACAGGCACGCGTGTGTTCCGAGATTTTAAAGCCCCATTTTTTCGCTTTTTCCAACAATTCGAGGTGACCATCCGATGGGAGATTATCGCCGAGTACATAATAAAATACGGCGTCGAGGTTGCGTTTCGCCACTTCAGACGAGTTCTGCAGCTTCAAGGTTCCTGATGCAACGTTTCTTGGGTTGGCAAACGGCGCTTCTCCAGCTTTGGCGCGTGCTTCGTTGAGTTTTTCAAAAGCACTGAACGGCATCAGCACTTCGCCACGAATCTCGAATTTTTCAGGATAATCACCCTTCAACTTCAGCGGTACGCTTCGTATGGTTTTTATATTGGCTGTAACATCATCGCCCTGAACGCCATCACCGCGGGTTACCGCACGAACCAGCTGTCCGTTCTCGTACGTAATACTGATGGAAGTTCCGTCGAATTTCAACTCACAAACATAGATGAAAGGCTCATCCACCAGTTTTCGGGTACGTTGGTCAAATTCCTGAACTTCGCTTTCTGAGTAAGTATTGCTCAGCGAAAGCATCGGGTAGGTGTGACGAACCTGCGTAAACTGCTGGTTGATGTCACTTCCCACGCGCTGTGAAGGTGAATTGGAATCGTTCAACTCCGGCGCTTCCTTCTCCAATTCAATGAGTTCATTCATCAAATGGTCGAAAGTTTCATCACCGATAATTGGCTGATTTAATACGTAGTAATTGTAATTATGCTGCTCGAGTTCTTCTCTTAATTCCAGAATGCGTTTCCGGGTCGTTTCCGAAGTCATTTTGTCCACATTTTAAAAAATTAAAAGTACTAAAAATGGCAGTTCTGGAATAGAAAAAGAAGCCATTCGCAGCGAATTCTTTTACTTTAATGAAATTGTGAAATAATAATCAGATAGATAATGACGATACCGGCAAGCACAACCAGCCGGGTCAGATTAACCATCTTCCGGGTCTTAATCATGTCCTAAAAATCTTGGTCGTAAGTAAAAAATCAAATGCTATTGTTGCTGGCAAGTAAGCAAAATATCCTGTTAAAAAATGATCATAATTTGAAAATGTCGTATATCTTTGACGTGAATTTTGGTTTTTCAACTCCCGGTCGGGGAGAAGAAAATGAAAAGGGAATCCGGTGAAAATCCGGAGCTGTTCCCGCAGCTGTAAGCCCGTAATTATGGGTTTCCTGATCCGCAAAACCACTGTTTCAGTTTGAAACGGGAAGGTGCAGGAAACCCGGGTGAGCCAGAAGACCTGCCACGATTCAACAATTAATTTTTGCTTTCGGGATAAATAGCAAAAATGAACTGCAAGCAATTGTTATTCATTTTTCACATTTGAAAGAAAGCCGGAATCATCCACTAATTTAAAGTCATTATTATGGAAAAAGTATGTCCGCGCTGTGGTTCCACCTTCGAGTGTCGGGAGGACGACATTCAGCAATGTTGGTGTGCCCGTGAAAGATTGCCTGATGCGTTGTGTGAAACGCTCAGGGAAAACTACGAAGCATGTTTATGTATGTCATGCATTAGTGAGCTTCAGAATGACCTCCGAATTAACCTAAATCAAACAAAAAAAGAGATTAATCATGAAGAAATTTAATGGATTGTTCATTAGTACAATTGCTGTTGCTTTATTTTTTACTGCCTGCGATAAATCGGACGAAACTATTACAGAAGTAAAAACCATCGATTTTGAAGATCTCCAGACACCTTCTTCAGGTTACTGGAACGGAAGCGATGCATCGGGTGAATTTAACTCTGGCGATATGATCTTCCCGAACAGTTATAACGCTGACTGGTCAAGCTGGAACAGTTTTTCGTATTCTACACTGAATGATACCCAAACTGCCGGTTCCGGCAATCAGTATAGTGTTTATGACGCTGCCAATAACGGCAATACATTTGCCCTGTTTTTTCCGTCATACTCAGGTGATGCGTACTTTTCATTTCTGAATGATCAGGAATATCAGGTAAAAAGCATTGAGCTGTGTAATGACGCCTATTCAGCGCTTTCGATGAAAGACGGAGATTCCTATAGCAAGAAATTCGGAGGCGATACAGGGAATGATGCCGACTGGTTTAAAGTGGACATTATCGGCTATGATGCAGCCGGCGATTCGATTGGAACCGTAGAGTTTTACCTGGCCGATTACCGCTTCACCGACAATAATCAGGATTACATTGTGAACGAGTGGACCAAAGTAGATTTATCGAGTCTGGGCAAAGTAAATAAACTGACTTTCCGCTTTGGCTCTTCTGATGTTGGCGATTATGGCATCAATACACCTAAGTATGTTTGTCTTGATAATATTCGTTACGAAGTAGTTTCGAAAGGAGAGTAGCAAATCAACATCTGGCAGGAATATACCATTGTTATGTCGTAACTGTTTTGAAAATCACTATTCCTGCTTAACATACTTGATTGTGAAAAGGCGGATGTCCCCGAAACGTGGGCGTTCGTCTTTTTTTATACTGAATTATCTTCACTGAATAGTAGTTGTAAACATTTTTCAATAATATTCATTATCAGTGATATAATAATGCGACGCCCGGTTTCGTTATAAAAATGAAATATCGCTGCGTGTTGGTTGCCAGTGACCTTGGACTCTGCGGTATTTTAACCAAACCAAAAAACACTTTTTCTATGTCATTTCGTGTCAGTATATTATTGTTGATGCTGAATTTCGGGGTTTTGCTACTACCCGACATTGCCTACGCAAAGAACAAAGAAGTACAGGGTTTAGAAGTTGAAGGAAAAATACGCACCGACGAAGGTGGATTGAACGGCGCAACCATCGAAGTTTACAAAGCAGACAACGATGAGCTTGAACAAACTGCGACCGTTGATGAAACGGGCAAGTTTGCTTTGCAGTTGGCTTTTCAGCATGACTATTACTTCATTTTCAGAAGCAGAGGATGTTATCCCAAAAAATTGATTCTGAATGCAGTGATTCCTGAAAAAGTATTGAAGCGGGATCCCTATTTTCCCCCCATCAAAGTGATTGTTACCTTGTTTAAGGTAATTCCTGAAATTAATCCCTCTTTCTCAGAGAAACCAGTTGGGAAGATATTCTACTCAGCCAAGCTGGATAACTTTGATTCGGAGTCATACTTCAATGATGTGCAAATACGCGAAAAAATCGATGAAGAAGTGGCTACTACCTACCAAGAAAAGCTGAATGTGGCAAAAACGCTTGAAGAAGACGGAAATTTGGCCCAAGCCATGGATGAATATCAGCGAGCTGTCAATTTAAAACAGGGAGACGATTCAGTAAAGGAAAAAATAGTGTCATTGGGGAAGAAAATTGAACAGGAAAAACAGGCCAACCAAGCAGAGGCTGCCAGAAAAGACAGTATGGACAACCAGCTAGTGGCTGCCTCTCTGGAAACAGCAGATACGACTGACAATACGCTGGAAATTCAGGCAAATCAATCGGCTTCTGTTCGGAAAACTCCCAAAGTCACCGCCATCAACGAGAAGAAAAATCTGACTGTGCAAACTCAATCAGATTCTGCTGAGATCATTGCCCAAACCGTAAAAGTTGAGCCGGAGAAAGTGCTACAGGATTCCGCCCGAAAGGAGAAAACCGAAACGGAGAAACACGAAGCCGTTGCAACAACAGAGACTACAGAGATTCAAAAAATAGAACAGGAGAAAGCAGAACCTTTGTCAGTTGACAGTGAAGATAAAGGTTCGGTACTGGCGTCAATACAACCACATGGTAATGACTCAGCCAATGGTATTCTTCCGATATTCGGATTGATATTGTTTGCATTTCTTGTTCTTCTTTGGTTCAGGAGAAAAGCAAAACAAGAGCATACCACAGAAAACGAATAGCATGTGACAAGGAATATTGCGATGCAAATAGTTTGGACTGTTTAGCTTTTTTTTAGGTTCATAAAGTTTCATTAAAAAAGGCAGGTGAATCCTTTCGGGGACGCCTGTTTTTTTTGTTTGTCATGTTGATTTTCTATCGTTTGACAGAATTTCTGTAAATTTCCGTTCTATTTTAACCGAACTAACAATGAAGAAATTTGCTTCTCTGGTATTGCTTTTCCTGATAGGTATCTCACTTTTTGCACAGGACCGGATAACCGGTAAGAATTTCGCCACTCGCTCTGATGTGATGGCGCGCCATGGCATGGTTTGTACCAGTCAGCCTCTGGCAACACAAATTGGAATTGATATTCTGAAAAAAGGAGGCTCGGCTGTTGATGCCGCCATTGCAGCCAATGCGGCGCTGGGATTGATGGAACCAACTGGTAGCGGAATGGGAGGCGACCTGTTCGCCATTGTCTGGGATGCTAAGACGAAAAAACTATACGGACTAAATGCCAGCGGGCGTTCACCAAAAGCTTTAACGTTGGCGATTTTTAAAGAAAAAGGATTGAAGAAAATACCGCCGTTTGGTCCGCTTCCGGTAACAGTTCCCGGTTGTGTCGATGGCTGGTTCTCGTTACACGAACGTTTTGGTAAGCTTCCGATGAAAGATATTCTGGAACCGACGATTCAATATGCGGAAGAAGGATTTCCGGTGACGGAAATCATTGGCTACTATTTTGGCCGCTCTGTGGAATATTTCAGTAAGAAATTCCCCAATGTGACAGAGACTTACATGTCAGACGGTGAACCGCCCTATAAAGGAAAAGTATTCCGGAATCCTATGCTGGCCAGCACCTACCGGGAAATTGCCCAAGGCGGCCGCGATGCTTTTTATAAAGGCCGCATTGCGCATGTTATTGCCGATTTTATTCAGGAGCAGGGAGGTTACCTTTCGTACGAGGATTTGGCTGCCCATCATTCGCAATGGGTAGAGCCGGTTTCGGTTAATTACCGCGGCTACGATGTTTGGGAGCTTCCGCCGAATGGACAGGGAATTGCTGCGTTACAAATGCTCCAGGTTTTAAAAGGCTACGATATTGCTTCCATGGGATTCGGCTCAGCCGATCACATTCATTATTTCACGGAAGCTAAGAAACTGGCGTTCGAAGATCGGGCGAAGTATTATGCTGATATGGATTTTGCCAATGTTCCGGTGAAAACCTTGATTTCTGAAAAATATGCTGCAGAGCGCCGAAAACTGATTCGTCCCGATAGGGCAGGAAAATATTCAGCCGGCGAAATCAGCCAGGGAGAAACAGTTTACCTGACGGCTGCTGACGATGAAGGAAATATGGTTTCATTGATTCAGTCGAACTATCGTGGAATGGGTTCCGGAATGGTTCCCCCGGGACTGGGCTTTATGCTCCAGGATCGCGGTCAGCTTTTCAACCTGGAAGAGGGACATGCCAATACCTACGAACCGGGGAAACGGCCCTTCCATACCATCATTCCCGCTTTTGTTACCAAAGACGGAAAGCCATATATGAGTTTTGGTGTGATGGGTGGTGATTTTCAGCCGCAGGGACATGTGCAGATTTTGATGAACATCATCGATTTTGGTATGGGCCTGCAGGAGGCCGGTGATGCTCCGCGTATCAGTCATGATGGTTCTACATCACCGACAGGCACGCCAGCTGACGGAACCGGACAGATTTCACTGGAAAGCGGTTTTGGCTACGAAGCTATCAGAACGTTAATGCAACGGGGACATCGTGTTGGTTTTGAAAATGGAATTTATGGTGGTTATCAGGCTATTATGTACGATGCGAAAAATGATGTTTATTACGGAGCATCTGAATCGAGAAAAGATGGAGAGGCTATAGGCTATTAATTAGCGACCTCGATGACATATTTTGTGTTAAATTTAATCTAAATTAATGTATTTTTGATAAGTGATATTTGCATGATAGAATTGTTCATGCTTTCTTTGTACGACGCAAAATTTTTGTATTAAATAGCTTATTATGACAATTGCTAGAGATAAAATGGTTTCCCTTACTTATGAACTCAGAGTAGACGGGAAGGAAGGAGAAGTATTCGAGAATGCCGGGAAAGAAAATCCTTTGACATTTCTTTACGGAGCCGGATTGATGCTGCCGATGTTCGAAGAACGTCTGGCTGGATTGTCTGATGGTGCCGTATTTGACGTTGAAATTCCGGCAAAAGATGCTTATGGTGAAGTGAACGAAGAGGCCATCATTAATCTGCCCAAGCATATTTTTGAAGTCAACGGCGAGTTTGATGGAGAGCTGGTTAAACCGGGAAATACTGTTCCGATGATGTCGACTTCAGGACAACGTATGAACGGAATTGTTTTGGCGGTTGAAGATGATACAGTACGCATGGACTTCAATCACCCGCTGGCAGGAGAAGATTTGTTCTTCAAAGGTGAGGTTCTGGAAGTACGCGATGCAACAGCTGAAGAATTGGCTGCTGTATACAACCAGGGCGGTTGTGGCTGCGGAAGCGGCGGCGGTTGTGGAAGCGGAAGCTGTAGCACCGATGAACACGAGCACGAGCATGCCCATGCAGGCGGTGGTTGTGGTTGTGGAAGCGGAAGCGGCGGCGGAAGTTGCGGTTGCTAAGCAAATCCTAAAAACATTTTCTTTTCCGAATAAAGAAATTAACGTATTTTTATCAACCCGGGACTTTCCCGGGTTTCTTATTTCAACCTATGAACACGTTTGGACAAATATTCAGGTTAACCACTTTTGGAGAATCACACGGAGTAGCGATAGGCGGCGTTATTGACGGATGCCCGTCCGGACTGGAACTGGATGTGGAAAAGGTGCAGAAAGATTTGGACCGCCGTAAGCCTGGCCAGTCGCATATCACGACTCAACGAAAAGAGGGAGACAAAGTTGAATTCCTATCCGGAATTTTTGAAGGAAAAACCACCGGAACGCCCATCGGTTTCATTATTCGAAATAAAGATCAGCACTCAAGGGATTACAATAACCTCAGGGAGATCTTTCGTCCTTCGCATGCCGATTACACCTACATTAAGAAGTACGGACGCCGTGATCACCGTGGGGGCGGACGTTCCTCGGCGCGTGAGACCATTGCCCGTGTAGCTGCCGGAGCAGTTGCCAAGCAATTACTGCAGAATATAGGTGTAAACATTCAGGCGTATGTATCGCAGGTAGGCGAGGTAGAAGTAAAGAAAAGTTACCTTGAATTGGATCTCGGTTTAACCGAATCGAATATTGTCCGTTGTCCGGATTTGGAAACGGCTGAAAAAATGATTGCTCGTATTGAAGAAGCCGGACATAATCACGATACGGTTGGCGGTGTCATTACTTGCGTTGCAACCGGAGCTCCTGCAGGACTGGGTGAGCCGGTTTTCAATAAATTGCATGCCGATTTGGGCCATGCTATGTTGGGTATCAATGCGGTGAAAGGCTTTGAATATGGCTCCGGTTTTGCCGGAACCCGTCTGTCCGGGTCAGAACACAATGATGTATTTGTGAAAGACGGAGAGACGATTCGCACCAAAACGAACCATTCAGGAGGTGTGCAGGGAGGAATCTCCAACGGTGAAGACATATACTTCCGGGTCGCCTTCAAACCCATTGCTACCTTGTTGAAAGAGCAGCATACGGTGGACAGCTCATCACATGAAGTGACCATTAATCCGAAAGGTCGTCATGATCCGTGTGTATTGCCAAGGGCTGTGCCCATTGTGGAAGCGATGGCAGCGCTGGTTCTGGCTGATCATTTCCTGATGAATAGCATCTCAAAACTCTAACATTCTAACCAATGGAAATCACGGAACTAATCTTGCAAACCATGGACGAAGCCGGTCGTCCACTCAAAGGTGGAGAAATCGCCGAGAGTGCCGGCATTGACAAAAAGATGGTCGACAAAGCTTTGAAAAAGCTGAAAGACGAAGGGAAGATTGTTTCTCCCAAGCGATGTTTCTATGAACCCAAACGTCCGTAGAAAGGACAATTATACCTAATTCGTTATGAGACTTCTTGGAAATATTATCTGGTTCGTTTTTGGAGGCGTTTTTATCTTCTTCGAGTATCTTTGGGGCGGCTTGATACTCTGCCTGACCATTGTTGGCATTCCCTGGGGATTGCAGGCTTTTAAACTGGGAATTGCTCATCTGGCTCCTTTTGGTAAGCATGTTGTTCCAACCGGCGGCAGTATCCCGGTCATTTCGTTTCTGTTGAATGTCGTCTGGATCATTTTGGCCGGTTTTTGGATTGCTGTTACACATCTTCTGTTCGGAATTCTGTTTTGTATCACCATCGTCGGAATTCCATTCGGCCTGCAGCATTTTAAACTGATGCGACTGGGATTCTATCCCTTCGGATACGACTTACGGTAAGCTGTTAAGTCATTTTAGTTAGCGTTGAAGGTGATTTCAGCGCTTTTTTTTAAGTCATATTGATGAGCGGCTGTTTCGACTTTTTCACAGTTAAACTGAAAATATCGGGTCGCGAATAATGGCCCGCTACATCGAGCGAACGCCGCCGATCGATGATATCCTGCAAGTCATACTCTCCGTATAGGATACCTTTTTCCCGTTTCATCGGGCCTGCGGCAATCTTTCCGAAGGGATTGATCAGAACAGCATCTCCATCGGTGAACCATTCCTCTTCATTCGGAAAAACTTCTTTTTTATAAGGAAAATTTTCCGGGATGTCATTTCCCTGGAAAGGTGTGGCGCAACTGGCTACCCAACATCCGCTTTCCCGGGCTATATGCCCCATCGTACCAATCCAGTTGGGGCCATAATCCCACGTGGGAGCCAGGTAGAGCTCTAAGCCTTGTGTATAGAGCGCATATCGCGATAAGGGCATGTAATTTTCCCAGCAAATGAGACCGCCAATCTTCCCGGCAGGGGTTTCCACCACATTCATCCCTGAGGCATCACCGCGTCCCCAGGTCATCCGCTCAGCTACCGTTGGAACTAACTTCCGGTGAACATTAGCCAGTTTTCCATCCGGACTGATAATCGCAAACGTGTTGTAGAGCGTAGTGCCTGAAGCTTCTGCATTAAGTTCGTTCATGCCAATGGCCACGGTAATCTTGTTGTCTTTTGCCACTTTCCGGATTTTCGCTAATCCGTCTTTCGATAAATCGACCGAATTTTCCACCAGTATGCGGTGCATTACCTTGGCTTTTTCAAAATCGGTACTCGGTCTTAATCGCCAAATCCATGCCGGGTAACCGGGAATATAAGCTTCCGGAAACATAACGAGACCGGCGTTGTTTTTGGCTGCTCCAGCAATTAACTCACAGCAGAGCGCAATGGTCTTTTCCAAATCCATAAATATCGGGGGAACCTGTACAATGGCGATTTTCTTTTTCATGGCTGGTTATTTGAAGATTAGTAAAGTAGAGTGGAGGCCTCGCAAGCCAGGTATTAGGTGCTTTAATGAACATCGCTGATTAAATTTACGGCTTTTCAAACGGGATGACCAGCAACTTGACGAATATTCGGATATAATTATCTGAATTAGTGCGAGTAAATGCTAATAATTTCAACAAGAAAATTATGATAATTCTTCTCCTTGCGGGAAAGTTGGGTAACTTTAGCATTATCAAACCCAATCAAAAACCGTTGAAGCATGGAAGCCCGTCTGCTTGGCCAGATAAAGCCTTTTATCGTCATGGAGGTGCTCGAACGCGCCAATGAACTGCAAAAACAAGGTGTCGATATCATTCACATGGAAGTGGGAGAGCCGGACTTTGATGTGCCGGAATGTGTGAAAGCAGCCTGTGAAGCAGGAATTCGAAGTGGTTATACTCATTATACGCACAGCCTGGGTGATCCGGAACTGCGCGAAGCCATCAGCCGACATTATAAGAATACATATGGTGTTTCGGTAAAACCGGAACAAATTCTGGTTACATCAGGTACTTCTCCCGGAATTCTTTTGGCTTTGTCTGTGTTGCTGAATGCCGGAGACGAGGTAATTCTTTCCGATCCGGGATATGCCTGTTACGCTAATTTTGTGACTTATGCGGGTGGCAAACCGGTAACTGTTCCTGTAGAGGCAACGAACGGATTTCAATATACTCCGGAAGGTATTTGCGGGAAACTGACAGAACGAACCAAAGCCATTCTTATTAATTCGCCGATGAATCCTACCGGAAATTTACTGACTCCGGAAACCATGAAAGCCATTGCTCAGTATTCTCCATATATTATCTCCGATGAGATTTACCATGGATTGGTATACGGCGAAAAGGCACATTCAATCCTGGAGTTTACCGATAAAGCATTTGTGCTGAACGGTTTTTCGAAGTTGTATGCCATGACCGGTCTGCGTCTGGGGTATTTGATTGCTCCGGAGAAATACATGCGTCATTTGCAGATTTTGCAACAAAACCTCTTTATCTGCGCCAATTCGGTGGCTCAGCGGGCAGGAATCGCAGCTTTGGAGAAAGGTGGTCCGGATATTGAACGGATGCGGCTAACCTACGACAGACGACGTAAGTTTCTCATTCAGCGATTACGGGAATTGGGATTTACTATTCCGGTAGAACCAACCGGTGCATTTTACATTTTCGTCGATGCCAGCCACCTCTCCAACGATTCGTATAAACTTGCGTTCGATATGTTGGAGAAAGCTCATATCGGAGTTACACCAGGCATCGACTTTGGTGCAAATGGCGAAGGTTATCTTCGTTTTTCGTATGCCAATTCGCTGGAAAACCTGGAAGAAGGGATGAGACGGCTGGAAAATTATCTGCAAAATTTCAATGGATTGGATTCAGGTGACAAATAACTTATAAGCCATTTATTTGTAGCTAATCACGTTAGTTTAAAGCGAAGTCATTAAATTTGTGACTGTTGCTAACCAATTAAACCTGACGTGATGAAGTTGAATAAGATTCTGCTTTCCTTTATATTGCTCTGCAGTTTTTCGTTTTTGCAGGCTGCTGACATCCAACCACTCCGTTCACCCGACGGTAAAATTAAGGTCACTATTCGGCAAACCGATAAGCTCTATTATTCGGTTGATTATAATGACCAGAATATTCTTTGGTACTCGCCGCTGAGTCTGACGGTCGACAACCAGAGACTTGGATTCCGTGATCAGGTTGTTAGTCAACTAACACGTTCCAACAGTTCTGTGATTAAACCCTATTGGTGGTTTCGCAGCGAAATTCCGGATGATTATAATGAATTGGAGTTGGTATTCGAAGGAAAGTATTCTATCATCTTCAGAGCGTATAACGATGGAATAGCTTATCGGTGGAAAACCGCTTTTCGGGGAAATGTCAAGGTTCAGGATGAAGAAGTTGAATATCGTTTTCCGAAAAACTATCTGCTGATTTCTCATCAGGTTGGAGACTTCCAGACATCTTATGAAAAAAATTATACCAAAGCACCTATTCAGTCTTTGAAGGAGGCTGATTTTACATCCATTCCTGTTATTGTCGACGAAGAAAATCTCAAAGTTGCCGTCACGGAGGCTGATTTGTACGATTATCCGGGAATGTATCTGACACATTTCGATAATGCGTCTGGTCGGCCATTTCTTACGGGACTATTTCCTCGCTATCCCGAAAAGGTGAAAAAAGGCGGGCATGGGAACTTCAATCTCAGGGTAACTAGACGCGCCGATTATATGGCCCAGACTGACGGAACACGGGAATTTCCCTGGCGCGTGCTGATTGTTGCTCCGGAAGACAAGGATTTGGCAGCAAATGATATTGTCTATCGTCTGGCCCGGAAAGCACAATTCGATGCATCATGGGTAAAACCGGGAAAAGTATCGTGGGAGTGGTGGAACGATTGGAATTTGGAAGGTGTCAACTTCCAGGCCGGCATCAACATGGATACGTACAAGTATTATATCGATTTCGCCGCACGTCACCACATCGACTATGTATTGATGGATGAAGGCTGGTCCGATCAGTTCGATATCTTATTGCCCAAGCCAGGTATCGACGTACCCGAGTTGGTGCAATATGGACGAAAAAGAGGTGTGAAAATACTGCTCTGGACGGTTTGGCATACCATCGACCGGCAAATGAATGAGGCGCTTGCCTTGTTTGAAAAATGGGGAGTAGCCGGTGTAAAAGTCGATTTTATAGATCGGGATGACCAGGTAGCCGTCAATTTCTATGAACGTCTGGCCGCCGAGGCTGCCAAACACCACTTGTTGGTTGACTATCATGGTTGTTCCAAGCCAACCGGGTTGGAAAGAACCTATCCGAATGTGCTGAATTTTGAATCGGTGAGGGGAAATGAATACAACAAGTTTACCTCGCCCGATACGCCGGAGCACAACGTTGATATTACCTATATCAGAATGCTGGCCGGGCCGATGGATTATACTCCGGGTGCCATGCGGAACGCTGCCAAGGGGCAGTTCTTTACCTCGTACAGTATGCCAATGAGCTACGGAACGCGATGCCAACAATTGGGTATGTACATTTGCTATTTCGCTCCTTTGCAGATGCTTTGCGATGCTCCGACCGAATACGAAAAATATCCTGACATTCTGAAGTTCCTGTCGGAAGTGCCGGTTACCTGGGACGAAACGATTCCGCTTGACGGCAAACTGGGAGAATACGTTGTATTGGCCAGAAGAAAGGGAAACACGTGGTACATCGGTGCATTGAATAATTGGACGGAACGTACCATCAGGATTGATTTATCTTTTATCAGCGAGGGACAGCATCAGGCACAGATGTTTGTCGACGGAAAGAATGCAGACCGGCGCGGAGATGATTATATGGTGATTTCGCAACGTGTGAATAACAGTACACCACTTGAAATAACATTAAAACCGGGCGGCGGTACTGCCATCCGGATTGAATAGTTGTATTGGCTCAACACAAAAACCTGTCTGGAAATTCAATCAGACAGGTTTTTTATGTCCCAAAAATGGCGAATCGGTGAGTGGATTTCAGTAATTAGTGTATTCGTGCTAAAGGATGTTAATAGTAAGCAACCATGGTCCAAGTTTATGGCATCCTGAAGATGAACGCAAGGTTGTTTTCCGTAATTTAGACGGAAATTTAACCCTGAGTAATGAAATCGGTTATGTTGGTTTCATTAGCCCATGAACAGATGATAATACTTGATGAAAGCAGATTTAATTACCATTGGCGATGAGATTCTCATCGGACAGATTATCGATACCAATTCGGCATGGATGGCCAGAAAACTTAACGACGAAGGAATTGCCGTCCGGCAAATTACCAGTATATCAGACGAACACGATCACATATTGGAGACACTTTCAGATGCTTCCGAAAATGTTGATTTGGTACTGATTACCGGTGGATTAGGCCCGACAAAAGATGACAGAACCAAAGACGCTATTTGTCAGTTTTTTGGTACACAGCTTGTTTATGACGATAATGTATTGAAGCACATTCAGGCATTGCTGGCACCGCGCGGAGTGCAGATGAACGGCCTTAACCGTGATCAGGCGCTGGTTCCCGAAAGTGCAGTGGTGTTACATAACCGGATGGGAACGGCTCCCGGACTTTGGATGGAAAAAGACGGCTGTGTTTTTGTTTTCATGCCTGGTGTGCCCTTCGAAATGAAGACATTGGTCAGCGAACAAATTTTGCCCCGGGTTCGTACCCGTTTCAAAACCACACCCATTATTCACCGAACCGTGCTTTCTCAGGGATTGCCTGAGTCGATGTTAGCCGAACGCATTGCCGATTGGGAAAACAGCCTGCCTTCGTTCATCAAACTGGCATATTTGCCCAACCCGATGCACATCCGGCTGCGATTGAGTGCTTCCGGCGAAGATCGCGATGTGATGAACAAGGTACTCGATGAAAAAGTGGAAGAGCTGCTGGAAATTATTCCGGAACAGATTTTCGGTTTCGAGGATGAAACCCTCACCGGAAATATTGGCAAGTTGCTGAAGCAACGTAACCAAACTGTCGGAACAGCAGAGAGTTGTACGGGGGGAAATATCGCTCACTTTTTTACGTCTGATGCGGGTAGTTCTGATTATTTCCGCGGAAGCGTGGTAGCGTATTCCAACGAGGTAAAAGAAAAAGTGCTCGGTGTTCCGGAAAAATTGCTCATCGAACACGGAGCTGTAAGTGCCGAAGTCGTAGAAGCGATGGCTGTTGGTGCACGAAAAGTATTGGGCGTTGATTATGTCGTAGCTACGTCCGGAGTGGCAGGACCAACGGGAGGTACTCCGGAAAAACCGGTTGGCTTGGTTTGGATAGCCGTTGCCGGTCCTGACGGAGTTGTTTCAAAAAAATATAACTTTGGTAATGACCGCGGAAGAAATATTGTTCGTTCGTCGCAGTCGGCCCTGAACCTGTTACGCAATACTTTGTTGAAGTAAAAGACAGACAGCGAAATAACCAGACTTATTTCTTTTTGACTCTCAAAACTTCGCTTGTTTTCCGGTTAACCGGAATGAGAAAAATATAGATAAATAAAAAACGATGATATGAAAAAAGCACTCATCATTATTGGTATTGTTGTGGTGGTTTTATTAGCTGCTATGATTGCCGTTCCTCTGATTTTTAAAGATCAGATTTATAAGAAAGCACTTGATAAGGCCAACGAAATGGTTGACGCCAAAGTCGAACTCGATGGTGTCAATTTGTCTTTGTTCAAAAGCTTTCCGAAGGTGTATGCCGAACTGGATGGGCTGCGAATTATCGGGAAAGGTGATTTTGCCAACGATACTTTGGTGAGTGTGGGCTCAGTGGCGACCACCATTAATTTGTCGAGCTTGTGGCACATGGACGAGGGAATTGATGTGAATGAAATTATCGTTGATAACCCGAAGGTGTCGCTCAAGGTGAATAAGACCGGCAAAAGCAACTGGGATATTACAACGCCAAGTGAGCAGCCGGCGACTACGGATACAACAGCATCAGAGATGCAGCTGAACCTCGACAAGATTTCGGTGCACAATTTATCGCTGAGCTATACCGATGAATCAACGCCCATGTCTTTCTCGATGAATGAAGGCGATTTCAATTTGTCGGGAACCATGGACGGTGCCAACAGTACCCTGAAAACGGATGCACAGGTGAAAAACATCACCTTCGATTACCAGGGAAGCCGGTATGCGAAGGATATCAGTCTCGATATGAAAACGGTTCTAACGGCTAATTTCGATAAGATGAAATTTGCCGTTGCCGAAAATGAGACGCACATCAATAAATTACCGGTGAAAATCGACGGTAGCTTCGCCATTGGCGATTCCAGCTATGATTTCGATTTGAAATTCAGTTCACCAGGTTCCGGCTTTAACGAATTGCTGGGCTTTGTTCCGGAAGAGTACCAATCGTATCTGAAGGATGTTCAAACTAAAGGCAATGTGGCGTTCGGAGGTTTTGTAAAAGGAGCCTACACCGAAACCAGCTATCCGGCTTTTGGTATCGACCTGAAGCTGGATAATGGCTGGTTGAAATATCCGGATCTACCCAAAGCAGTGGAAAATATCAACCTGGCTGCCAGTGTGAAAAAACCCGAAGGCGATTTGGATTTGATGACCGTGAATGTGAATAAATTCGAAGCGAACGCCGCCGGAAACCCGGTTTCGGCGAATCTCTCCATTGCGCATCCGATGAGCGACATGCAGCTGAAAGGAAAGCTGAACGGAAAAATCGATTTTACGACGGTAGCACAGGCTTTACCAATGGATTCAATGGATATCCGCGGTCTGCTTGATGCGGCTGTTCAGTTCAACGGACCTTATTCCGCTATCGATAAGCAGCAATACGACAAGTTTGAAACCGAAGGAAAAGTTCAATTGAAAGGATTCCGGATGGTTTCGAAAGACTTGCCCATGCCAATTACCATTTCCTCGGCTGATATGACGATGAACTCACGTTCAGTATCGCTCGCTTCACTAAAAGGGAATATGGGACATTCAGACTTTTCGGCATCCGGTTCACTTTCTAATTACTGGCCTTATATCCTGAAGAATGAAACGTTGAAAGGTAACCTGAAGGTGAGTTCAAATCTTTTGGATGTAAATCAGTTGATGGCCAGTATGGCAACCACCGATACCGCGAAGACCGACACTACCAAAATGGAAGCCATTGAAGTTCCCAATCACCTCGATTTTGTGATGCAGGCCAACATCAATAAAATCCTGTACGATAAGATGGTGATTACCGGGACAAAAGGTCAGGTAATTGTCCGGAACAAAAAACTTTTGTTGGATGGTCTGAACATGAACATGCTGAACGGTCAGGTGACGATGAATGGCTCCTATGAAATGCCGCAGCCGCAAAAACCAAAATTTGATTTCAATTTAAAGGTGAAGGGATTTGATATTCCGCAGGCTTATCGTTCTTTATCAACGGTACGAACCATGCTCCCGATTGCGTCGAACAGTACCGGCGAATTCAGTACGGGGTTGTCTATCTCCGGCTTTCTAACGAAGAATATGGAACCCGTTTTTCAGTCGTTTAACGGAAACGGCGACATTTCCACATCTGATATTCAGATTGTAGGAGCAAAGGTATTCCAGGAAATCGGTAAGTATTTCAAGAAGAACAAATTCGACAAGGTAGATATCGATAATTTTGCCACGAAATTTAAAATCGTGAACGGTGGTCTGGACGTGTCTCCATTTAAAACAAAGATTGCCGGCCAGGAGGCAGTTGTTTCGGGACACCAAACGGTCAGTCAGGATTTGGATTACAAAATTGATTTCAAAGTCAATAAGAACGATTTAAGCGGCGATATTAACAAGTACCTGGGCTTCGTACCCGGAACTGAAAATATTAAAAAACTGCCGGTCGGAGTGACTATCGGAGGTACATTCAAGCAACCGGAAGTGAAAGTGAATCTGAATGATGCCAAAAAGCTGGTAGAGCAGGAGTTCAAAAAGTCATCGAAAAAACAGATTCAGGATGCCGCGAAGAAGCTGGGTAACGAGCTGAATAAGCTGTTTAAGTAACGATTTAAAAAACAGCAAAATATAAAGAGGCCGTCTCCATAATATTTTTTTGGGGACGGCCTTTTGTTGTCTCTTGATTCTTCTTTTAGCGAATGCGTCCCAGCAGTATTTTTTCCTGCTCACTGTTAGGGGCAATTGAATTGTTTTTTCTGCCGGGAAAACTTCTACGTATAAGTTCATACACTTCTACTGTTCTTTTTAAAAACTTCTACTTAGAAAGGTGGATCACTTCTACTTAGAAAGGAAGAAAAAGAACAGTAGAAAGATGAAAAGAGAACAGTAGAAAGATCGAGGCTCGTCCGTATCCCCGCTGTCAGTGGAGCTTTTCAGGATTAAGAGTGTTCCCTGTCTTTTTGAGATTTTCCCGGTAGGAGAACAGATCACCGCTTCAATTTTCCTGTCAGTTCAATTCCTTCTTTCTGCAGCTCATCCGATGTATACCGGCGTATTTTAAAGTTGAGATAAGCCACCAGAACTGTCATCACCGGACTGATCAGGTTGAAAAAGGCATAAGGCAGATAGGCCAGTGTAGGGACGCCCAAAACCCGTGACTGTGTCGCACCGCAGGTATTCCAGGGAATCAGCACGGAGACAACGGTTCCAGAATCTTCTAATGTGCGACTGAGGAGCTCCGGCTTAAGACCATTTTCCCGGTAGGTTTGCGAAAACATGCGCCCGGGAACTACGATGGCCAGGTACTGATCGGAAGCGGTGAAATTGAAAAATATGCAGCTGCTGACAGTGGAGAATACCAGTGAGCCGGTACTGTGCGCAAACTTGAGAATTTCGCTGGTTATGCGCTTCAACAGGCCGCCGGCTTCCATTACGCCACCAAAAACCATGGCGGATAAGATTAGCCATATGGTGTCGAGCATCCCGCTCATTCCGGAGGTATGTAGCAGTTCGTTTACCGCGGCGTCGCTGGTTGTCAGACTAATATCGCCAAACATCGATTGCATTACAGCTATATAGGCATCTTTCAGGTAAATACCTGATTCACCGGAAACGCTCTGAATGATTTGTGGTTGAAAAATGACTGCAAATAGAGCGCCCAGCATGGTTCCAATGAAAAGGGCAGGGAGGGCAGGCATTTTCCGGATAATGATGATCAGCAACGTTATTGGAACGATGAAGAGTAATGGCGTCGTATTGAAGGTTCCATCAATGGCTGTCTTTACATCGTCAACATTAATGGTGATTTGGGTAAAGTCGTGAGTGATTCCCATGATGAGGAAAATAATGAGCGTAAGCGTCATCGTGGGAACCGTGGTATACATCATGTACCGGATGTGTGTGAAGATATCGGTGCCGGCCATAGCGGGAGCCAGATTCGTCGTATCGGAGAGGGGCGACATTTTATCACCAAAGTAGGCCCCGCTGATGATGGCTCCGGCTACTACCGCCTCACTAAATCCGAGCGTTTTACCGATGCCCAGCAAAGCGACACCAATGGTCGCAACGGTTGACCAGGAACTTCCGGTGGCAACCGAAACAATAGCGGATACGACCACGGCTGAGAAAAGGAATAATTTGGGAGAAATAATATCCAATCCATAAAAAATCATCGCAGGAACCACACCGCTAATCATCCAGGTACCGGCAAGTGAACCAATGAGCAGTAAGATAAGCATCGAGGGCATTGCTGAGCTGATATTCTTTAGGACCCGTCCCTGTATGGTTGTCCAGCTACGCTTTAGCCTGTGGCAAATGAGACCTGCAACAGCGGCCGAAAGTAGAAGAGCAATCTGGTTGGCACCGGCCAGTGTGTCCTCGAAAAACCAGACATTCATGCTGAGCAGCGTTATCAGAAAGATAATCGGAAGAAATGCCTGCCACAAAGCCGGTTTGTTTAGGTCTTCTTGTGCTTGACTCAAAATCGAAAAAATTAGTTAGTGGTTAGAATATTCGGTATTAGGAATATAATATCTCCTGCAAATTACCGTTACAAAGAAAAGGTATTTTTACTTATTCAGTGTGTTTTACCCGATGTTTAAAAGATACCAAAAGTTTTAATCCCCGATAATATTTTGTTAGGTAGAATTAAAGTTTTCCTTACTTTTATGTTTCATCTATTATCAGGTTTCGCCGTACTTTATGAATACTTTCTCTACTTCGTTGCATAATATTCTGATTCCTTTATTGTTGGGAGTGATATTGTTGTCATTTCCGGATTCTGCACATGCTCAAAAAAAGAAACCGAAAATATTAGAAGTTGGCGGAAAAGTGCGGTTGGATGAAGGCCGATTTGACGGGGCAACCATTGAAGTACTCAATACAGATAATAATAAAGTTGAGAAAAAGATAGATGTAACAGCAGCAGGGAAATTCGACTTTGAATTGCCGTATCAGCATAATTATCAGCTCTTTTTCCGAAAAAGTGGTTTTTACCCGAAGATGTTGATTCTGACAACCGTTATCCCGGATAAAGTATTGGAGCGTGATCCTTATTTTCCACCTGTTCAGTTTGTTGTTACCTTATTTAAGGTTGTGCCGGAAATCGATCCGTCGTTTTCAAAGAAACCGGTGGGGAAAATATTCTATTCGGCTAAGGTGGATAATTTCGATTCGGAATCGTACTTCAACGATATGCAAATACGTCAGAAGATTGATGACGAAAAAACCAAACTGGCTGACAAATCATATCAGAAGAAGCTGGATGAGGCGAAATCTCTCGAAGAAGCTGGAAAACTGGCGGAAGCCATTGCCGTATATCAACAGGCTGCCGATTTAAAACCGAAGGACAATTTTGTTAAGGACAAGATTAAGTTGCTTGGTGAACAAATCAAACTGAAAGAAGAGCAGGCAAAGCAGGATGAAGAATTTAAACAGCTAATAGCCGATGGAGATGCAAAGGTTGCCAATAAAGCATACCAGGAGGCCCTGAATACATACAACAAAGCACTGAAGATTAAACCTGATAGTCAGAATGCCAAAGCTAAGGTTGATAAAGTAAATGGTTTGATTGCAGCACAGGAAGAAGCTGCGAAGCAAAAAGCGCTTGCCGAAGCTCTTCAGAAGCAATTTAACGAAGCTGTAGCAAAAGGGGATAAATTATTCGAGCAACAATCGTATGCTGATGCAACTGATGCCTTTAACCAAGCCCTGAAGTTACAACCGAATGCGCAGCATCCGAAAGAGATGCTAAGCAAAATTCAGGAGGCTATTGCTGAGCAAAACAAAGCACAGGAGGAGGCTGCTAAACAGAAAGCTTTGGCTGAAGCACGTCAAAAACAATTTGAGCAGGCGGTTGCAAAAGGCGACAGTTTATTTGCCGTTAAATCTTATCCTGAAGCGACGACCGCTTTTAATCAGGCTTTACAGTTGCAGTCCGATGCAAAACATCCGCAGGCGATGTTGAACAAAATTAAAGCTGCGGTTGCCGCACAAAAGCAAGCTGCAGAGGAGGCTGCCAGGCAAAAGGCGTTGGCCGAAGCTCGTCAGCGACAATACGATGCTGCTGTTTCGAAAGGAGATAGTCTATTTGTCCTGCAATCCTATGCTGATGCAACAACATCCTTCAATCAGGCTTTGCAGCTGCAGCCCGATGCCAAACATCCCCAGGAAATGTTAGGCAAAATTCAGAATGCCCTGGCTGCTCAAAAGAAAGCAGCTGATGAAGCATCCCGGCAAAAAGCACTGGCTGCGGCCAAACAGCAACAGTATAATTCTGCGGTAGCAAGAGGAGACAGTTTGTTCACGATTAAATCTTACCAGGAAGCTACGCTGGCTTTTCAACAGGCTTTGCAGATTCAGCCGAATGCCCAATACCCCCAGGAACAAATTGACAAAATAAAGGCTGCTCTTGCCGAACAACAGCGACAGAAAAAGTTGGCATTGGCCGAAGCAACACAAAAACAGGCCGAAGCTGAAGCGGAACAACGTCGGTTTTCTTCTGCGATAGCAAAAGGCGATAGTTTGTTTGGACTCAAACAATACGATAGTTCCGTTGCTGCTTTTAATGAAGCGTTGCAATTACAACCCGATGCAACTTATCCGGCTACGATGCTTGAAAAAATAAAACAGGCTCTGGCGGAACAGAAGCAATTGCAGCAACAGCGGGCTATGGCAGAAAAAGAACAGGCAGAAAAGGAAAAACAGTATACTGATTTGATTGCGAAGGCTGACCAGCAAGCGAAAAATAATCAGTTGATGGCGGCAAGGCAATCATATACCGATGCCAGTAAAATCAGTCCGGAGGAAACGTATCCCATCCGCCGGGTGAATGAGATTAATGCACTGCTGGCAGAGCAAGCACGAAAAGAAAAGGCTGCGAAAGAAAAAGAGTTGGCTGAGCAATCACAGAAAAGTTCGACGTATCAGGAACAAAAAGACACGCTGAATTTTCACTACACCGGCGTGGTAGAGGATTTGTATCTGAAAAATATCAAAAAGGCGGATGCCGCTTACGCCGAGTCAAAATGGACGGTTGCCCGTTTCTTTTATTACGAGGCACAGAAGTACAAGCCTTCGGAAAAGTATCCGCAAAAGCAGGTTGATTTGTGTGACAAAGCGATTGAAGCGGAGTTGCTGGCTAAAAGAGAAAAACAATATCAAGGTTTCATCAGCAAGGCGGATGCGAGTTTGAAAACCGGAGAATTCACGTTGGCAAAATTTTATTATCAGCAGGCGCTGAAGATTAAAGGAGGAGAGGACTACCCGAAAAAGCAGCTGGTTGAAGTGGAGAAAGCGGTTCAACAAAAACACGCGTCCGAAGAAGAAACTCAATTCCGTTCTTTTGTGAAAAAGGCTGATGAGGCGTTCGACCAAAAGGACATTTCGGTTGCTCGTTTTTACTACCGGAGAGCACTGGCGCTTAAGCCCGGTGAATCATACCCGAAAACACAGTTGGATAAACTGAAAAGTCTGTAGCAAACGTTAAAGCATAAAAAAAGCCCCGCCGGGCTTTTTGTTTTTTGTAAGGTGAGTAGAAGGATTTTAATAAATCCGGCGGGACCTTATTTCGTTATACAAAACTTGCGTTATTCAAATACGTAAAGCTGGTATTCAAATCTTCCCAGATATCGCCTTTACAACGATCTTCTTCCACGAAGAAATGTTTCATTCCTGCTTTTTCGCGTGCATCAAATATCGGTTTAAAATCAATTGTTCCGGTACCTACAGCTGCAAAAAATTGTTCCGGAGTGTTATCCATGTCTTTCACATGCCAGAGTTCGAAACGACCAGGGAATTTATTGAAATACTCAACCGGGGTATGTCCGCCCTTGGTAATCCAATACAAATCCAACTCGCTTTTTACCAATTTCGGGTCGGTATTGCCTAGTAACACATCCATAGGAATTTGTCCTTCCATGGGTTCGAACTCGAAATTATGGTTGTGATAGGCAAACTGAAGGCCATGCTTTTGAGCAATCTGGCCTAAGGTATTCAGTTTGTCCGCAGTATTCTTGTAACCGTCGAGGTTTTCGCGGAACTGGCCCGGCAGATAAGGGTAAACAATGTACTTGCAACCAGCTTCGGCGTGAGCTGCACAAACGTCATCAGCAACATCCGGTTCAAATACCGTATGGCTCGACATGAACTTCATGCCCATGTCGTTGAGCATCTTGGTAAATTCCTTCGGTTCTTTTCCGTAAAAACGACCATTACCAAAACCGGCGGCTTCAACCGAATTGTATCCTAGTTCAGCAACTTTTTTTAGTGTGCCTTCCAGATCTTCATTTAGCTGATCGCGTACAGTGTAAATCTGCAGGCCAATTTCTTTTTGTTTTTTACCACAGGAAGAAAGGACTGTGGGAGCTACCATTGCAGCGGTTGTGAGCATAGCTGATTTTTTAAGAAAATCGCGTCTTGTTCCCATTTTTATCGGTTTATAGTGTTAGTTAGAATGTAAATTTACACGATGATTTTTTCATTTTCAGCATCCCAGAACACTTTTTTGTTATGCTTATACGAAAGTGTTCCCATGTGTGCTGTAATGGCTTCTTCGAAACCCTGATCAATATTACAACTGGGCTCTCTCCCGTCACGGATGCAGTCGACCCACTCTTTCATGTGCAGATGCGTTGTATCAACGCGTTTGCCACCCCTGTAAGTGTATAGCAGACCTCGTCCGGCAAAATACTTTTCGGTAGCTGAAGTAACGGCATCTGCATTTTTCCTGCCGGGAATATAAGAATAAATAGGCAGTTCCGGATCGATAATACCTTTCTTGATCTTGTCAGCGTATTTCGTCGATTCTACGTCGGCATTGATGGTAAGGGTTTGTCCGAGCTCCATCCAGGCATCGTGTCCCATTACTACTTTCCCGCGTTGATGTTGGCTGGAAAGGGTGGCGCTGTATACCAGTGATAAATCTTGTTTCGGGAATTCAAACACTGTATGCAACACATCCGGTACCGTCCGTCCGTCTTTGTAGAAATAGACGCCTCCCGTTGACATCGCTGAATCCGGAATACCAACATTCATAATTTGGTTGATGGCATCATACTCGTGTGTCAGCAAGTCGCCTGATAAACCAGTGCTGTAATCCCACCAGCAACGCCAGCGGAAAAAGCGCTCGAGACTGAATTCATGCCAGGGTGCTGGCCCTATAAATTGTTCCCAGTCGATGGTTCCAGGATTGGCGTCTTTATGTATTGGATATACCCAAGCACCATTTGGTGTATTCCGGTTTGTGGTTACCTCTACCAGGTTAATTGGCCCCAGCACACCTTTTTCGATGGCTTCTTTGGCTTTCTGGTAACTGTCAGTCTGACGTCCCTGATGTCCCAACTGGAAGGTTATTCCACTCTCTTTTACTGCTTTTCGGACCTCATAGGTTTCTTCAACGGTCCATGTCATGGGTTTTTCGCAATAAACATGCTTGCTATTTTTCGCTGCTTCAATGGTCATTGGGCCATGCCAGTGATCGGGCGCAGCAATAACAATGGCATCTATATCGGGTGACGCACAAAGCTCTTTGTAATTCTTAAAGATTTTGGGCATTGGCCCCATGGTTCCACCGGTTCCTTCACGATTGACATTGGCACCGGCCTCGGCACACATTTTTTCGTAAGTGTTGAAGATATCGCAAACAGCAGTAATCTGAATTCCGAGGTTTTCCTGTTGAAGAAACTCTTCGTACCGTTTATCGTCCTTATTACTCATGGCGCCTTCTTTCCACTCGTCCACCATGGTGGGATGAGCAAAGCCCAACGCTTTCGCGAGCATTTTTCCACGGATACCGTATCCGATCAATCCAACGCGAAGCGGTTTTCCGCTAAGGTCCGAAGGGGGAGTGGCGGCCGGCTCTTCATAACTCATACCAACTTCATCGGTAATTGAATTACTCAGCAGGCGATCGTATTGTTTCTTTTTGTAAACACCGTAGGCAAAGGCACCCAACACCGGAACTGTTGCCAGACTTTTAATCACGTCGCGGCGGCCTACATTCTTTTTATTCTCGGTCTGTTCTGTATGTTCCTGATTTTGCTTATTATCACTCATTTCTCGTTCCTCTCAAATAATTAAATTTCACTTTGTTTTAACCAGCAACCGATCGAATCCAATAATTTTCCCGGTAGGAAAAAGGGATAATACCCACATGGCAAAAAATTCGATGACCACCTTATCAATGAAAAGGTAACTTCCTTCGGAAGGAAGGGCATACGTTAATCCAATGAAAGGTGGATGAGAGAAATAATACATGGCCAGCAACAACATGCCTCCGTAAATGGCCCAATGGGTAAACAGGCCCATTATCAATGCTACGCCGATGAGGACAAGTCCCCATTCGTTTAAAGCGTCGATAACCGGAAGTAATTTGGGGGAAGCCGCCAGTGAATGATAAAATCCGGAAAAAAATCCTTTTGAATCCATTAAATAGCCAACCGAAGTCCAGTTGGGATTCAAAAGCTTGGTAATACCTTCATAGAGAAAATGCCAGCCGATCACCACACGAAGTATGAGCAATGCTGCAAGCTGGGCATTGGAAAGTTTTTGGTTAGGATTTAACATGATGCGTTTAGTATTGATTAGGCTTAAATAGAGATACAAATCTGCCGAAAATTAATAAAAGGAAGGAGATTGTGAAAAAACGTTAAATAGCTTTTTGTGTTTATTACAATTATTTAACTTATGCAAGCAGGTAGATATGACAATGGCATCCGGCATGAGATGCCATCAGTATTTTCAAGTGATATGTGGATATCGATTGCTACTCGACCAGCATCGCTTCGGCCAGTTTTTCTGCCACCTTTTTGTCTTCCAGGTATTCGACAATTTTTAATGCGAATTTAATGGCAACGCCGGCGCCTCTTCCCATGATAATATTTTCACATTGCAGCGTCGGTTCTTTCAGGATGGTTGCACCCTTCAGGTATTTTTCAAATCCGGGGTAGCAGACAGCTTTCTTGCCTTCAAGAAGTCCTAATTCCCCAAAAACAAGCGGTGCAGCGCAAATAGCGCCCAAGGGTTTGTCTTCGGCAGCAAAAGCTTTAATCTGTTTTTTTAAACCTTCGTGCTCGTTTAAATGGCGTGCACCCGGCATACCTCCGGGCAGAACAATCATTTCAATATCATCGTAATTGACTTCTTCGAATAGTTTGTCTGCAACAACCGGGATGCTGTGACTACCCTTTACCTCTTTCTTTCCTGTAAGGGAAACAGTTGAAACATCGAAACGGGCACGCCTGAGAACATCAATAATGCTGATGGCTTCAATCTCTTCAAATCCCTCGGCAAGGTGTACTGCAATGTTGGTCATATCGTGTATTTTTTTTGATGACTAAAGTTAATCATTAGCTGGCTTGAACACAAAAAGCCCGGTGAAACAATTGTTAACCGGGCCTTGAAGAAAAATTGAAGACTTATTTTTCAGCTATTTAAACTGCATAATCTTTTAACCACTTACTGAGCTTTTTACGGGTAAAGAAAATGCGGCTTTTAACTGTACCTAACGGTAAGTCAAGCTTTTCAGCGATTTCTTTGTATTTGTACCCGCTCAGAAACATCTGGAAAGGCTCTCTGAATTCTTTCTCAAGCATGTCAATTTTCTTGTAAATCTCTTTCTCCGCATGAATAGAATCGGGAGCCGGATAATGAACATCCTTGGAAAGGGTGAGATGGAAATTGTTATTGGCTGAATCAAAGGTTTTTTTCGCCTTTACGTTGCGCCTGTAGTCATTAATGAAGGTATTCTTCATAATGGTATAAATCCAGGCCTTGAAATTGGTGTTTGTCCGGAATTTATCGCGGTAGGTGAGTGCTTTCAGGTAGGTTTCCTGAAGCAAATCCTGCGCTTTTTCCGGGTCACTTGTTAAACTTAGGGCAAAATGATACAACCGGTCTTCCAGACTGATTAAGGTGTTTTGAAATTGAATCTGTGTCATGGTTTTTGATGATTAAAGTTCGCGTTGATTGACTAAAATGCGTGTTTGGTTGATCAAATGTACTATCAAAATTATCCTAAGTTTTTTGTTTTAGCAAACGATCGGAGGGGATTCTTTTCATTAAATTGAACTTATTCTAAATAAGGCATGACATAAATCACTGATACACTATTTTATAAAAAAAAGTTTAAAGATTGATTCTAAATTACGCACAAAATGAAACATTTTTATACACTTTGCGGTAGGCGGGCTTCCTTTTAGTATAAAACAACATGAATAGTCATTCTATTTCACAGTATTACTGTAGGTTAAGTGTTTTTCGAAATTGTTTAATAAAGTTTCGCCCGGAATGTATTTACTGATTGAATTTTCTTTTAATGAAAAGAAATGAAATTTATGATAATCAATACAAAGTCTTTTTGCGATTCAAGGTAGGAGGGAAACAAAAAAAGCCTCCCAATAATAGGAGGCTTTTTTGAAAAGTGACTGAGCTGGGGCTCGAACCCAGGACCCACGCCTTAAAAGGGCGTTGCTCTACCAGCTGAGCTACTCAGTCATCCTTTAGATGCCTTTGTTTTTCAAAGGCGGTGCAAATATATTTTCTTTTCGTTGAAATGCAAAACTGAATGTATTTTTTAATCGTAATGGCTGAAATATTTTTCGTTTTCTGCCATAATTTCAATGAAAAAAAGAACGTTGAAAAAAAGTGACTGAGCTGGGGCTCGAACCCAGGACCCACGCCTTAAAAGGGCGTTGCTCTACCAACTGAGCTACTCAGTCATCCTTTGTTGTACCCTTGTTTTTCAAAGGCGATGCAAATGTAGAATCTTTTGTTAGAAAATCAAAAGATGAATTCTGAATCCCGCTAAAACAATGGCCTTCGTATGGGGCAACTACTTTTTTTTCAGAAGTTCAGAACGGGTGATTTTTTTTGAAAATATTTTTTTTGACTTTCCTCATAACTGTATTAACTGACATTGTTTTTAAATATGACCAGCTGTTGTTATCGTTCGACGGCTTAATCTGGCTGGATGATATCACAGACAAGTGAGGTGAATCCTGCTTGCTTCCTTTTCTCTTTCGAGAGGAACTATTAACTTGATCAGTCGATCACTAAACCAGTAGCTATGAGAACAACTGCATTTTGGATATTTGGTATCCTACAGAGTATTACCCTTGGCGTGATTATTTTTTTGCTTTTTCGTTCATTGAATATTATTCACGGAACCAATGTGGTGGGAGTAGACACACAATCAGTACTAAGCATACTGTTTCCTTTGTTTTTACTGCTGACCGAATATGTTATTTATTCAAAAAAGCGCCGTTGAAGATGAAGGAAAGCAGGAATGATTCTTAATAATTCTCAAGCCTCGCTAAAACAGCATTTTTGTAGGTCCGGCTGACAGGAACCATTTTTTTTCCGATTTCCACATATTCGTTGGTAAATGATTCGAGTTTGGGGATGGAGACAATATAGGCCCGGTGTGTGCGGAGAAACTCTTTTTGTGGCAATTTGCCTTCGATACTGGTAATGGTTTCCCGCGTAACAATGGTTTTGTCATCCAAATGAATCTTCACATAGTCGCTCAGACTTTCGACGTAAAGAATGTCGGAAAAATTCACCTTAATCATTTTTCTGTCGGAGCGAACAAAAATGAAGTCGATTTTTTCCTCCTCTGTTTCTTCTGAAATATCGTGGTTAGTGGAAAGATTTTCATCGAAATATTTATTGACCGCTTGAAACAGCCGGTCGAAGGAAATGGGCTTGAGCAGATAATCTACCGCCTGCAAATCAAAACCATCGACTGCATATTCCCGGTAGGCGGTGGTGAAAATGATTTTGATGTTTCGGTTAATCGATTTGGCAAAAGAAAGGCCGGAAATGTCGGGCATGTTAATGTCAAGAAAAACCAGGTCAACTTTTTTCGAGTTGATGATATGAAACGCTTCAATTGCATTTTTGCAACTGGCTTCAATTTGTATGGAGTCGATCTTCTTCAAATGACTTTCCAGAATTTCGCGAGCGATGGGCTCGTCATCGACGATAATGCAGTGAATGGTTTTCGACATTTTTAGTTCTTTAAATCGGTTATCGTCAGGTCAACAGCGTACCAGTTTTCTCTTTTTTCAATTTTTAATTCGTGATGATCAGGATAGTTCAATTCCAGTCTTTTTCGGATATTTTCGAGGCCTATACCACCATTCCCGTCATTTTCATTGTGGTTTCTGGTCGTATTTCGAATGAAGAAATGTAATTGCCCGTTTTTTAGCGTAATATTCATTTCAATTGTCAGAAATCCGTCAATAATGCTTCCGTGCTTAAACGCGTTTTCCACAAACGGAATCAACAACATGGGGGCAATCGGAACATTGTCGTCGATTTCTTCTGCATCAATAGAGACTTTCAATGTATCCTGAAAACGGATTTTCTCGAGTTCAATGTACTCCTTTACGTGCAGAACTTCTTCGCTCAAACTAACTTTTGGTTTATTGACCTGATAGAGTATATAATCCAGAATATTGGACAACTTCAGTATGATTTCGGGCGTTTGTTTCGATTGCTTCAGTGCAAAACCATACAGTGTATTCAAGGTATTGAACAGAAAGTGGGGATGAATCTGTTTTTTGAGATAATCCAGTTCCTGTTCTTTAAATTGCAATTGCGTTTCCAGAATTTTCTTTTCCAACTCCCGGTTGCGTGACTGAATCCGGAAGTTATTATTCAGCAAACTGACCGAACTGATAATACCGACTATCAGGTAAACGATAATCAGGATGAATATATAATTTCGGCTCATGAGCGGCATGTCGGCTATGTGGATGTTTGTGAGAAAGATAAAGCTCCCTATGATTGTCACAATAATCAGGTAGGTCGACATGATGAGCGTATAGACCCCATATAGTGCAAAAAGCCGGTACTTCTTTGTTAGTAAATATCTTGGTATCAGAAAATAGACCACGAAGTAGGTGACAGCCATAGTGACCGGTAACAGAAAGCTGGCAAACCAGGTCACATAGGTAATGTTGTCGGTTTTATAACTGAAGAAGTAGACATAGAAAAACCAGACTACCACCCAAAACATGGTATGCAGCAATACCGAACGAAGTTTTATGGTTGTTCCCTGAAACATGACGATAATGATAGGGAATTTAGCTGAATCTGCGGATTTTTATAGACGAAATACCAAATTATATCCCGATTTTGCAGAAATAAGCCCGAAAAATCGTTTTATCTTGCTTATCTGGTCGAAAACCGGTGTTGACTGTTCGTTGGTCGCAAAAAATATTTTGGAGCAAGAGACCATGGTACATTTGGATTAGTGTTCAACCAAAAAGAAAAAATTATGTCTTCATTTTTCGCAAAACTTATCGAAGGAGGTCCGCTCTTCATGTTCCCCATCTTATTCCTGTTGATCCTGATTCTGGTGCTTATCGTAAAAGGATTTCTGGAAAAAGGGAATAACCCGAAAACACTTTCTCTAATCGGCTCAATTGGCCTGTTTACCATTGTCTGGGGATTTCTGGGACAAACGATCGGCTTAATTGAGGCTTTTGGTGTCATTGAGAAGGTCGGTGATATATCGATGTCTCTAATTGCCGGCGGGCTTAAAGTGTCACTTTTAGCTCCGGTATTTGGACTGATTGTCTTCCTGATTGCCCGGTTGGGAATCATCGTTCTTATTTGGATGGGAAAAGAAACAAACCAGTCATAAGGCTCAGGTTAGAAACAGAAACATGAAAACTAAGTCTGTCGCATTTCGTTGTGACAGACTTTTTTACGACTGCTTCACTTTTTTCTCGAAACAAACACTGCTCTTCGCATCTTTGTACTGTCCGTAGTTGGGAATTCGGTTGTAGTTGTTTTTGGTGTATAGAGCAATGGCTTCAGGTTGCTTCACGCCCGTTTCCAAAATGCATTTTTCATACTCAAGTTCCGCTGCCCATCTTTCCAAAGCATTCAGGACTTTTGATGCAATACCCTCTCCCCGCAATTCCGGAAGAACAAACATCCGCTTAATTTCCATTGTGTTACCATCATACGGTTTTATTGCGCCACAACCTACCGGTTTTTCACCCTGATAGGCCACAATTACATGTCCGATTTGGTCAATCTTGTTGAATTGCGCGTAAAATGCATGTTCGTTACCGTCGCGCACCCGTAAATCGGCGTCGAGCTCCGAAACAAGTTGTATAAAATCAGAGTTTTCGGAGTTGGTTTGTTTGAGTGATATCATCGATCTATTCCAGTTCCTTATTCAATTTTACAAAATGCAGATGATCCTCCCATATACCATTTATCTTTAGGTATTTCCGACTAATTCCTTCTTCGGTAAATCCCGATTTACTTAATAACTTCACAGACGGCTTATTACGAGGCATCACATTGGCTTCAATTCGGTGTAATCCTAAGGTTTGAAAAGCAATTTTTATCATTCCCTTTACAGCTTCTGTCATATACCCTTTATTCCATTCTTTTGCGGTGAGCTCATAGCCCAGGAATGCTGAAAGAAAGGGACCATAAACGATGTTGGTCAGTGAAATGGTGCCGATCAGTTCATTTTTGCTTTTTTCAAAAATGAATAGGAGACAACTGCTACCTTCCACATAAGAAGCACGTGAGTTTATAATAAGCTGCCGCGCTTTTTCATGTGTATAGTAGTTTTCATTTCGTGTGGGTACCCATTCTTTGTGGAAATCTCTGTTTTCGACAAGAAAATTATGAAATAAAGTGGCATCTTCTTCTTTCGGTGACCGTAAAACCAACCGTTCTGTCTCTGCTGACAACTCAGACATCCTTTTTTCTTTTGTTCCCTAAAAAAGGCGAACAGGAGTGAAATCCTTGTTCGCCTAATATTTTTGTTCCGGAAAAGTCAATTATTCCCGGGTAAGTTTATCGTTTTCGTAACTGAAGAGCAACGGAACACCGGTGGGAATTTCCAGCTTCAGTACTTCCTCTTTAGACAGTTCTTCGATGAACATTACAATGGAACGAAGGCTGTTTCCGTGAGCTGAAACCAACACGTTTTTGCCTTCTTTCAGCTGTTTCAGGATGTTTTCCTTGAAGAAGGGTATGGTACGCTCAGCCGTATCCTGCAAACATTCGCCGTTTGGCGGCGGAACATCGTAGCTTCTTCTCCAGATGTGAACCTGCTCGTCGCCGTAGGTTTTTGCGGTTTCGGCTTTGTTCATTCCCTGCAACTCACCATAGTAACGTTCATTCAGGTGCCAGTCGCGGTAAACCGGAATGATATTTTTATTCATCTCTTCGCTGTAAATTACACCCCATTCGCTCATCTTGCCATCAGAATGAATCACCACCGGTGTTTTTTCGCTTTTGTTTTGTGCCATAGCAATCATTGCCGTTTCGAGGGCACGAACCTGTACCGATGTATATACAGCATCAAATTCTACGTCGGCCAGTGTTTCACCAGCTTTCAGCGCTTCTTCAATTCCGACAGTTGACAGCGGGACGTCTACCCAGCCGGTAAATACGTTCTTCTTGTTCCAAAGGGATTGTCCGTGACGGACCAATACCAGTTTTGCCATTGTTTCTTTTTTATTGAATGGTTTAAAACTCTTTTTTCAGGTTATTTCTCCGGTTTAACAACTTAAAGAGGGCAGAGGTTGAAAAAAATGTAAAAGAGAATGACTTTTATTTCATCGTTCGCCTAATATCAAAAGAAACGAGCCATAACCGACTTAGCGTTACAGCTCGTTCTAACCAAATTATTTAACCTTAAAAACCACTATGTGGGAAAAACAACAATATGAGCAAAAAACAAATTAAATCTATTCGTTTATCATTTATTCTTTGTTGTTGCGACCGGCCCTAATGGACAGTTGTACTTTATAATACTTGATTTTCTCGTTCAGCTCATTGACGAATGCCTCCACACTTTCGGCAGCCATGTTAAGTGTGATAGTGGCATTAATCCGTTCAATTATCTTTTCATACAATGGATCGATAACAAGCCTGACCGAACGCACATCGCCATTTCCACGCTCCGACAACTCGGTATTGCGTTCGTTGAAGATATCTTGAAATACCTGATTCTGATCTTTCAGAGCAGCCACCCAGTGGCTTATCCCGATTTGTTCCACATGCGGAGCGTTTTTCACGCTTTGTAAATCGTTTACTAAGTTGCTTATGGCTGCACTCTCTTCGTTATAGGGTACTCTTCGTATATCGCCGTAAAGCGAAATAACCCGTTGAACAAGCTCTGCACTATTGACCTCTTCTTCAACCGGGCTGTCAATCGTGGCGTCAACCCGTTTATGTATGGCTCTCCAGGTCCTGTCCCGACGATTATCCATCTCTGATATTTTAGCCGAGAGGCTACTACCGTTGCCTACACGCACCGCGCTATCAAGTTTGTTCAGCGTGGCAATAAATTCAGGATACAGGGCTGTAATTCCCAGCGTTTCGGGCGTTGTGGCCTCAATAAGCTTTTTGATATCGGTCATGAACTGGTCGTGTTCATTGTTGCGCAACGGATACAGGTTAAAGTCTTCGATTTGTTTCATGATAATTAGTTTATAGTGGAAAAACATTAGAAATTTACAATTTTCGACAACGAAATTCAAAACAAAAAAATATGTTTATGATCATTATTTTATTGTCATAAAGACTAAAAACATTGTAAAACACCCTATGTATTTTCATAAACTGAGTAGTTGTATAATTACTTTGCAGTGAAAATCCTTGAATTCGTTATGTGATAATATAGTATCTGCGGTTTTGGTCATACAGTTATCCCGGATTTATGCTTTCCCATTTTCGGAAAAGGTTGCCGCAATTCTGATTCATGCTTCCCCACTTCCGGGAAACGCTGCCGCAATCCTGATTCATACCTTCCCACTTCCGGGAGACGTTGCCGCAGTTCTGACTCATGCTTTCCCATTTTCGGGAAATGTTGCTGCAGTTCGGATTCATGCTTTGTGGCTCTTGGGAAACGTTACCGCCGATCCTTTTTGGATGTTTTTATGTCGTCTAAATATGTTAATAAAATGTATCCTTCCTGATCCGTTTTTTGGTCTTAAAGTGCTAATTTAGGCAGGTGATGTTGTAATTCTGTTGATAATTTATTCTTAAAAAAGGACAACAAGGCATGAGATACGGGCAACTAATAAGGGTTGTATTGTATCTACCACTTGTAACATGTTTTCACTAATTAAAAATTCCATATTATGAAACGTATTATCCCGGCGCTAATGATAGCGATTCTGTTTTCATCGTGCGCAACCCACCTGGGAATGATAAGTTCGGGTGTATCAGATCAAAACATTCAGTATGAAGATATGGCCGTCGGCGTCGCCCAAACAGCCCATGTATTCGGTATAGGCGGTTTATCGAAGGATGCGTTGGTCCTTCAGGCCAAACAAAATATGATGAAATCGCGCCCGCTAAAGAAGGATGAAATGTACATGAATTTTACGGTCGACTTTAAACAGAGTTATTGGTTGGTTTATATCCAAACCAAGGTGACGGTAAGCGCCGATGTAGTAAAGAAAACCGGCACCGAAGACGTTTCACCATTTTCTCCTAACTATCTTAATAGCCTTGGAACCTCCAATATGGCGAACAAGTTATTTGAAGTGGGTGATTCGGTTATATTTGACAAGACACTCAGAGGAACTGTTGTTGCTGTTAAAAAGAGTGGCCGGATGCGCGTATCATACAAAACCAGTCGTGGCAACTTTAAAGTAGCAAACATGTCTGTCAATAGCGTTTTTTCGCCCAATAAAAAATACAGAGGTTACCGTGCGGGAGATATGTACGCAACGACCTTTACGCAAGGTGGAGAGGATGAAACAGTTGTCGGGAAAGTGGTCGGTGTAGGGCTGCAATTTGTACTGGTGCGTTCCGTCAAGAACGGCTATCTGCTTAAACTTAAATATTAGATATGTAGTGTATTAAAATAACTAGTTAAGTGCCCTGAACAGCAAATAATGCCGATGTTTAGGGCTTTTTTAGCGCTTTTATTTTAACATCCTAATTACGATTTTCCAAAACATGAGCTAAAAAGTTGTGTTGTGGAATCCAATTTTTAATCCTTTCAAATCACCGTATATTACCTGTATTTTAAAACTTTTGCAAACCTTGCTCGTTGTACATATTGCAACGTTTTACTGCATGATTTATTTGTAAATTTGATAGCAGATTACTAAATAATAAAAAGGATTTGACGATGAGAAAGACTTTTGGTGCTGGTATTGATACAAAGACGCGTACTGTCAACAAGAAAAAGAAGATTCAGTACATTAATCTAAAACTGGCTGCGCTTGGATATCCTTACTATGAGGATGAACGAACCGCACAGTTTTTGGAAATAGCCTCTCCGTTACTGGACAATTACAAAGAGCAGTCCCGTATTCTGTCCAGTCATTTATCGCCTATCGGAAAACGGATTCAAACCTTCCTGAACGACTACCTGGCTGATGTTTCCGGGGAAAAAAATATTTCCTTGCCGGGAAATTCTTTTGTGCTCGACACACATGGTCTGGCCCGCATGATGTCTATTTCTCCCAACAAAGATTCTTACGAAACAGACATGGTTCGGTCGTACCGGACTGCGCAGGGAATTCTGCACAATCCGAAACATGATAAACGTACCACCAAAGGAGTTTTTCACGTGGCAGAAGGAGGGCTACCCGTTCCGAACGATAAGAAAGCGGTTCCGAAACAAACTTTTGCCAAACTGTTGGAAGCAGCTTTAGCTCCCCCAATCGATTTGATGGAGCTTCCGTTTACTTCCGACCAGGAAGAAAAAGCGGAGGTATTTCTGAGCCTGATGCTACGTCCGGTTGTCGTACCTGAAGTCGCTGGTGTTACAAAGGAAAAGGCTATGGAGATTCTCTTTCTGGCACCCGGAAACCTGATTAGTAACCTCGATTTCGTCGAATCTATTTTTGGTAATGCAGGTGATCCCAATCTGCCGGAAAATGATGCGGCACTTGATCCCGAAACCTGGACGGGACATTCGGGATGCGTTATTCTGGCTACGCATCTCATTCACATGAAGAAAAAAGATTTGGGACTTCCACATTACGATGACGCCACCGAACGGCAGCGCCTCGATGGAATGTGCTGGAGGGATGAGAATGAGCTATACAACGACGGAGGCGCATTTAAGATTACAGCCCGTGATGAGCGGGGAGTGGTGGTAACCATTATTGCCGATAACTATTTCGGATACTGTAAAAAAGAGGTGAAAACACAAATCAGTTACTCAGCCAACCTATACGGACTTTGCGAAGAGGAGCATGCCGGTGGTGCGCTTGCTTTCCAAAGCTACGACTTAGGTGAGCGTTTCATGCTGGATGACCGCCTTCCCGACAACAATCTTACTTTTAAAGAAATAACCAGGCTTTATGGCGATATGATGGATATTCAGCCGGAAGGATATGGTCAGGATAAGAATTATCCGAATATTCTTTATGTGCCTGAAAATGCTGAGTTCAATATTTATGAACAAACGGTCAGTTGGACGAATGGTAAAGGCAATCATAGTATTAAGCTCCTGCCTACGAAATATTACATTCTGCCGTCGGGCTACCGGATACAGATGCGGAAACGGATGAATGGTCACCACTGGCATCTTACCGGTGCGGTGGCCGAAGGAACGCTGTGTCACAAGCCCTGTACTGTTTCCGGTGGTGGAAAATCGGAAATCTCTAAATCCATCAGGGATGCTATGATTCAGGGGTCGGTCATCGTTTCCGATGATTTGCAGAAAGATTTGGATATGGTAGACGAAATCATGCAAAAAGATTTCACCCACCGTTTCAAAATACCGGTTGATTACAAACGGCCGCCTCGCAGTATTATGGATACAAACCGATCGTTGGGTTCGGTTATCAAGTTATTGACACCGGCCAATGAATACACCGATGAATACAACGACTGGTTGAAATCTGTTCCACAACGGATAAAAGACTTAATCTACATTGTTAAAAGGCGTTATCACACGGAATGGAGCCAACACTGGCGCGAGTATTTTTCGGTCGACCAGATAAACGGCAGTTCAGGAAATGAATTAAAATTCATGGGCCGCAAGCTGATTTCCAACTATCTGCGTGTAGGCCACGATTTGGACAATTCGTGGCGAATTTTCCAGTTGCGACAGGATTTCTATCCTGCCCAAAAAGTTCAGGTAGAAGATGATATTACTGCTTCCATCATTGTGAAAACCGATCAGCTGTCGGACTTGAATCCGCAATATTCAAATCCCAGCGTGAAGTTACTGACCAACTGTGAAGCCCGTCTCTTTCAACGTCCGGATGATTGTGTGGTGAAAGGATACGATAAACAGGCCGAAGCTGATTTGACTAACCCGAATACCTTCCTGTCGAATTTCGAGCCTTTAACACGTGAGCAGGTGAAGGAGATTAAAGAAGATACCATCGGCTTTGATTTCTATACTAAGCCAGTGAAGGATTTGATTAATAATTTCCTGGAAAGTGATGAACCCAATTACCTGGTAGTGCCATCGGAGCCTCGCCTGGTAAATGGTGCTCCGTCTCAAAATCCCCGGTATTTGCAGGTTCGCCCCGATTTGGTGGACTCAACGGACAAATACCTGGCAGAAACCTGCGAACGAATCTTTCGCAAGATACCATTGAATAAACCCCTTTATTTACCAGTGAACAGTGTCCTTCCGGGAAGAAGGAATAACCCGGCCGACGAAAAGGCTAACGTACCGCCACTGGCTATTTATAATCCAATTCATTACCAGGAATTACCGGAATTGTTTATCGACTTTATCTGTAGCATTACCGGTAAATCACCATCTACTACCGGTTTTGGTTCGGAGGGTGCGCTTACCAAAGGGCCGTTTAACAATCTTTTGGTAGCTGCCGACCTGAACAATGCGTTGCTGTCGTATATTCTTACAGGATACGAGCCGCTCTCATCAGCTGCCGGTTATGTTGGTCCTAAATATAAAGTCGATCACGATATCAGCCTGTTAATGCCTGAAGTTATTTCGCGCATGTCGGTAGACGAGCGTGACCCGAAATATTTGATCAAAAATGGTTACCTGGAAAAAGTGAACAATATTGAACACGATGGAGAGGTAATAGAGGCGAGTTTGTTGGGATACCGCATCACCATCAAGTTTGTTCACCATTTCCTTGGCCGTATTTTCAATAACCCGGATGCTGTTTTTACGAAAGATATGCTCCAGCCCGAATTGCAGGATATGGATACTTTTGTGCATTCGCTGAAGAATCTTTCGATTACCCAAAAGCGGGTAGCGGAAGGGTTGATGACGGACGGAACCTACGAAGCATTGTGTCCGCCGTTGCAGTCACTGGTCTCCATTATGGTTAACGGAGAATATGAAGGCAAGGATCGGGAACATCCCGAAGTTCGTAAAATGTTTACCCGGGACTATGTGATGAACAGCGATTGGTACAAGCATCGCTTGAAAGTTAAACAGGATCGTGATATCAAATTCCAGAATCAAACCATCGCTTACCTGGAAGATGCAATGCAGCGTGAAAACCTGAAAGAAGCCGTTCAAAAGCTTGAGCTGGAAGCGAAACTTAAAGCTGCCCGAAAAGAACTGGCTCATGTTCAGTCAGAAGCCTATATCGAGGAGTTATATGGTACGCTTGGAGCCGATCCATTGAAATAACGTATCGAAATACAATGCAAAAAGCCACTTCCTGACTTAACGGAAGTGGCTTTTATTTTTAATCGTGTTCCAAAAATCTTCAATTATCGCAGAATGTAAAGGAAAATCAATAACCCGAGAAGGATTAAAATGGTGTACATGATAACGTTTCTCCGCTTTTTTATCCGGCGTTCTGCAATCTTCATTGAAGCGAGACTTTCATTGTAGAGGTCTTCAATGGTTTCGGTCAATTCTTTCACCTGGCTCCGGTAATTGGCCCATTGAGCCCCGAACGAGATGATGAATGCCAGTAACAGGAACAGATATAGGATAGGATCGTTCCAGGGGAGTTCCATCCTTATTTCGTGGTATTTGAACTGATAATAGAAGAAAAAACCAGTCAATACAAATAATGGATTTGACAGGGAACTGTTGATAATGAAATTCCGGAAGGTAGTTTTAAAATAATGCAGCTTATTCTCCAGGTTTTCCATTATGGCATCTGTTTCCTTAACGGCTTTCAGCTTTTTGATATAACTAAAATTCAATCCCAAAAGCAATACGGTAACGGATATCAGAACAACAATAATTTGATGATAAACTGGCTGTGTTACCTGAAAAACAAGTAAAAACAACAACGCTGCAGCAATCAAAGCTTTAAAGACGATATCAAACCAAATGGCCCGGGAACCAGACGTTGACATCTGATGTGATTTATTTTTCCGGTAATCCTGAATTTTACTCAATGAGTACCGTTTACCTGTTGTTTCATCGGTGTTGGCTGATTTCCAGATTTGTTTTATATCGTTCGTTTTCATGACTCCGCGTGTTTGAGGGTGATGTAAGGCTGAAGGATCTTTTCGAGTTTGCGTTTGATGCGGTGTAGTTTCACTCCGGCATTTTTCTCGCTTATTCCAATGATGTCGGCAATTTCACTGTACGAGTGTTCTTCGAGATAAAGCAGAATCAGCGCTTTTTCAACTGGTTTGAGTCGCTCGATTCCTTTATACAGGATTCGTATTTGCTCTTCGTCAATTGAATCATCATTCGAACCAATTGCCGCGCTTTCCGGCAGCTTATCCTGATACTGCACCAGTCGTTTCTTTTTTCTTCCAGCTTTCGAAATGGCGGTATTCAGGCTTACCCGGTAAATCCACGTCGACAATTTGGAATTCCCTTTGAACGACGACAATCCTTTCCACAGGTTGATGGTTATCTCCTGAAAAAGGTCATCCTTGTCGGTCTGCGTTTTACAGAAAATGTTGCAAACCTTTATCAACATTGCCTGATTTTCAAATATCAGCTGCTCGAATGCTTTTTCAGATGTTGGTATTTCCATTTTTGTAAGCTTATTACACCCAATTAGACGAAGGTATTCGGAAATAACTACATTTTCTGAAAGATTTTTTCCTTTTCGACCAAAAGGAAGGTTCATCGGTTACGAGAAGAATCGCTTTTCTGATAAGCTGCATCTTTGTCTTCTTAATTTTCTAAGAATAATCTAGTTGTGGATAGTGAGAAGGAAGGAACTACTTTCAGGCTTACGATGGGATTTTAAAAATCACTATTCCCTTTTTTCAAGGTACTGGTTCTCGTCAAATGATGATATATTTCTCAACTGGTTGTGTCTAAAAATTTTCATCTAACGCAAAAGAAAAGAGAGGAACCGTGTTAGTAACAAAATCCTCTCTTTTCTCAATGCTCAATGGACATTTACACATAGAGTTATTTGCAATCATTTGCTAATAATTTCCGTCATTTCAGCGTAGCCTTTCATTTCACAAAAATTTTCCAGCCACCCCTCAGCTTCAATTCCACCCAGTGCTTTGATGCGGTTCCAATCCTGACAGGCTTGCTCTTTGTCACCCAGTTCATAAAGGCACACCCCATGTAACAATAGCATCGGTTTGTCCGCTGGAACATAAACCAGGCCTTGTTCAAAATGGCGAAGTGCCCGCTTCGGATTCTCTTTAATCAGGAGTAGCTTACTGCCTCTTTTGTAGCGACTAGCAGCAAGGGATTGAAGACTGCGCGTTCCTGGAATTTTGAAGACAATGCTGAATTCTTTTTCCATAGGGACGATGGTTTCATTGTTGTAACCCGGTTTCCACATGCCCTCAGTTGTTTTTATGGCATTGATGACTTCTTGATCAATGCTGGGAGATACACTGTTGACTACAACAAAATCAGTTAAGGAGCCATCAGGATGGACAGTAAAACGAATGATCTCTTTTCCTTCCCTGATACTTTCAATATCAATCTCAGGGTACGTTACATGATTCAGCATATACTGGCTCAGAAGCGATACGTTGGCATTCTCTCCGTTCAGGAATCGCGTTGCTCCTTCGATACCTGTAAACTCGGGAGGCGAAACCTGCACCTCTTCCAGTGTCGTATGGTCTTTTTCATTCTGGCTAAATGCCGGAACTGAGATGACCAGGCATAATAATAGCAATAACAGTTTTGTTTTCATGATTTTGATTTTTTGGTTAGACATTCTTTCTCCAATCGGTAAAGAAATATATAACCATTGGGCAGCGGTTACATAGCAACTATGACGGCAAAAACTTAAAGTTTCGGGAAGGAATTTAAATTATGGTTTGTTGGGTTGAAACTATGTCGAAATAGTGCTCTTTAAAGGACAAATTATCTGGTGAATACATGAAGTCTGGACAAATGAAATGGTCATTTTTAATCAGATTGTTGCTTTTATGATGAGCTGTGACGGGCGATTTACCCGTTGGCAAATTCAGTCTTACAAGCAGTTTATCGAAACGGGGATCATTGCGGATACTTTCGGTAAACACATAAGTATTAATATAAATTACTGGATAATCTTTCCGATCGATGGCTTCATTTAATAACTCGAAGGCTTTGTCCGTGAATCCAAGGTAGGCCGCCATCATACCTCTATAGCAACAATTTACCCGATGATTTTTCGCGTAATCTTCTATCTCATTCCAGAGTTCCAATGCTTTTTCCCTTTGTCCTGCTTTCACATACGCATAGCCGCGCATTACTTTATAATAGGTTCCTTTTTTAGGTAATTTTTCCTGATATTCAATGGCCTGTTGATATTGACCTTTTATGATACATATCTCGCCCAACACAAAATACCCATATGGTGTATCTTCTTTAATGGATAACGCTTTCCGGGCATAGTTTTCCGCCAAATTATATTCTTCAATGTGAATATACAACATGGCTAACCATGCATTGTACGAAGCTGACAACGGTTCAATCATGACCGCCCTTTTTGCATAACGAACCGATTCTTCAAAATCACCAAAAAGAGCATAGTACCAGGCAAAATGAGCGTTGGCAATTGCATTGTTGGGATTATTGGCGAGGGCACCTTCAAAGGTTTCTTTTGCCTTTGCCCAGTCCCATAAATCATATAAATAAAGCAAAGCTAAGGCTGTATAAGCCTCGTCAATTGTTGGATCCAATTTGATTGCTTTGTTAGCAGCTGACATGGCACGACGAAATGATTCTTCCGATTCCAATTGCCCATGCCCCTTGGTGGCATATCCCAGAGCCAGACCTGCGTAGGCAAGTGGATCTCCCGGGTCCTTTTTAATTGCTTCATTTAAGTAACCAATGCCTTTCTCAAATGACTCTTTTGTTCCCTGGTTTACGTAATACATGCCTCTCAGATAGGCTTTGTAGGTCTCCGGATTGATTGTTCGTGCTCTGTTTAATTGCTGTTCTTCCTTTTTCGAAAGTTTCAAGTCGGTTTTTTTGGCGATATCTTTTACCACCTCAGACTGAAGCGTCAAAATATTACTAATGCCGTCATGATATTCATTGGACAGAATGTGCCTTTCTTTTGGAAACACATCAATTAACTGGATCAGCATCCGAAGGCTATCACCGGCACCGATTATTGATCCCTCCATAATGGTATTGACACCCAGTTCGTTGGCAATGTCTTTTAACAGCATGTTGCTGTCGCGGTAACGGAGCGTAGAGGTTCTGGAAATTACCCGAAGTGATTCAATCCGGCCCAATTCACCAATTAGTGCATCATGTATACCATCCACCAAATAATCGTTTTCTGTTTCACCGGTCAAATTTTTAAGTGGAAGAACCGCAATGGACTTTTCTTCATTTCTTTCCCGGAAGGAGAGTGGCTTTACAACCATGAAAGAGATAATAACCAAAATGATTACGGTGGTTGCCGCGAAAATGAGTTTCGTTTTATTCCGTCTTTTTAAAATATCAATATCATGTTGGGGAGTCGGTTCAGACTCAGAATAGCTTTCATTGTCTTTGTTAACTTCTCCAGGGGAAACTCCGTAATGGTCATGAAAACACTTGCTAAAATAAGTTGGACTACCAAAACCCACTTCGTAAGAAACTTCTGAGACCGTCAAGGAAGTTTGCTTAAGTAATTCCATGGCCTTTTTCAAACGGACTTCGCTGATAAAACGGCTAACTGACTTTTTCGTTATCCTTTTTATTTTCGTGTAAAGATTTGAGCGGCTCATGCCCATTTCACGGGCCAATTCACTTACTCCAAACTGTTCATTTTTCAGGTTGGTCTCAATTATTTCGGTGAGTTTTTGAACAAAAGTCTGCGAATTTGTGGTTTGCCTGTCCATGGCATTTCTTATAAGATGCTGACTTTCTGGACTCCTTTATTCGAAGTTACGGAGAATGAATTTTTTTTGCAATGAATTGACTGTGATGCTCGTCAAGCCAGGTAGCTATCTCTCATCTAATGACTGGAAGTTGCTGTTTTTCATTAAATACTCTAAACACCGTATCTATTTATCAAAGAAGCAGAGACGCCAATCCTCGCGCCTCTGCTTCTCTGGTGTTCTGTTTATTATTGTATTCGAACTAATTGAATTTCATTGAGTAAGAATCGGTTAACTTTACCATTCATGTTGGTGTTACAATCATCAAACTGTATACTGAACTGATGTGTACCTTTGCTTAACTTTACATCCACTACATTGCTCCATCCCCAATCGGACCACTCGTTTTTTCCCCTTTGCGGAAAAACCAGCGCTCCTTTAAATTGATTGTCTAGATAGAAAGAGCGAATACCGCATTTATTGTCGGTATTCACCGGTCCGCTGCCGTTGGCATATCGAAAACGGAAGCGGTAAACTCCAGTCGTTGGGAGGGTTACCCTGAAACTAAAAGGCCGATTGTTTTCGAGATTGAATTCAACGTAACCATTACCTATATATCCACTCACTTCTTTCTTTAATGGATAATTGAATTGCTCTGCCTGAATTGCTATAAGAGAGGATGTTGGAAAAATTTCAACAGGCTGGCTTAAAAATGAAGTTGTACCATCATTTGCCACCGCGTCAACCTGGTAAGTTGCAGGTACACTCTTTTTAAAAATTAGGCTTGTGGTATCCTTTATTTCTGAGACAACCGTTCCGTTTTTGACGATGCGATATTTGGCAGCCCCTTTGATGGAGTTCCAGGTCAAAACTTCTCCCTTGAGCTCTGCCTCGGGAGTAGCAGGAGCAGTTATAAAAGGAGCCATTTTCACAGCAGGTCTGTCCGGATGATTGTTCATCACCATTTCAACGGTATGTTTTCCGGTTAAACCGGAAGGAATAACAGGTGTTTTGAGCAACCTCCCATCTAATTTAAAAGTTGAAACAGAATTACCAAATCCACTTACTGTCAGTGATAAAATAGATTCACGATAATGAAAATTATCCAAATGGTAAGTTCCACCAAAGTTTTTCGGAATAACCGGATGAAAACGCAGACTATCGGGTCCCGGGATTATACCAAATATGATTCGGAAAGTCATGGCCAGTTGACCCCCAATACTCCACAACTGGCGACTGGAATTGAGTACGGTTCCGGCAAAATCGCCCGTTTCAGCAACCATGTTTTCCTTGTTTGTCAAAAATAAGGCTGCGGCCCGAAGCTGAGTCGCATAGCTATAGGCGACCATGCTTTGCTGTTTTTCTTTTGCTGCAGCCAAAGTCCAGAATGCCTGCACAAAGGGCCAGCTGCCATTGTTGTGGTATGGCGAAATACCCGGGGTTTGCGGATAAATACAGGGAATTCCGTAGGGGAGAAGCGGTGTATTTTCCAGCACCGACTGGCTTCTGGATGAATCGGCAATACCGAAAAGCAAGGTAAACGCTTCGCCCAGGGATTCAGAACGCGGCGAAAGACTAAAGGCGTTTCGACCGTAAAGGTATTGCCCATAGTAGCCCTTGTCTGCTTCCCACAGGTGTGCATTTATGCTCTTTTTCAGTGAATCAGCTTTGGCACTCCACGAATCGGTTGCTCCCAATTCATTGGCCATTTTGCCCAACACTTTGAGCGTTTGGTAATGAACGGCATTCGTTCCCAGGTTCATTGATGCATAGATATCGACGGGCTGCATCCAACGCGGATACGTTTGCTTCCGCCAGTCGAGGAAAGATGATTCCCCACGCATCAAACCGATTGCCGGGTCAACGATGGTCCGTTGATCGCATTCTACCGAGTTGCGAACAATTTCGTAGCTCGTTTTCAGCCAGTTTTTGTCACCGGTGGTTTTGTATATCTCCCAGGCAGCCAAAGACCACACAACCCGATCGGACGAAACAGGCCACGCACCGCCGGTCCCGGTGTCCTGAATAATGTGGCCATCTTTCACTTTCTTCATTAAGCTGATTTTGGCCACCTCCGGTTCTAACATTGCCAGCGACAGTACGATGCTGTAGCTGATGTCCCGGGTCCAGACACCGCCCCATTTATCGCCGGTGCGAAAGGTACTGTCGGCTTCAATGTCCTGTTTCAGCTCGTCCAAAGAAAGCCGGTAGATGGAATTCAGTAGCGGAGACTCACTCCTAAAAACCGGATATTGAGCGATGTCATTCTTCAGTTTCCATTCAGGTCCGACATGCGCATCCGGATCAAAAGCATTGAAGACCAATGTTACACTGTAAATGCCATCGCCATCAGGGTCGGTGAGTTCCAGTTGTTTGTTGTTGGGCAGGTTCTCGAAGTCCCAGTTCAACGGATAAGCACTTCCGGCAATGTACACGCCCTTAAAATCCTTCCGGTAAATTTTATTACCATGAATATCTTCGTAGTAGCCTTTGGTTTTGAAAGCGTTCAGTACCGGACGCATATCGAGATTGAACTGCACTTTGGTATTCTCCGGTAGGTTTACTGCAGACTGATGCTCGGGTGAAAGTTCGCTTCGTTTTCCGAATACGGCATTGATGACCACCGGTTGATTCCCGGTAGGGCTTAAATCAGCCTCGTGATTGACATTGAAGTCCAGCTCATTATCCTTGCCATTGATGCTGAATTTGAATTGAAGCAGAGGACTGAATGCCTGTTTCGCCGGACTTTTGTAGTTGGTCACCATGTGCGTATCCGAAAGCGCTTTGGCTACAAAGGAATCCTGAACAACCCGGTCGGAATAGACCGTAAATTCCGGACTTTGATACAGCACTTTTTCCTTTTTCCGACAGGAAGAGAAGGTCGCCACGAAAAGCAATACCATGGCAATTGATAGTAATTGTTTCATTGTTATGCGGTTAGTCGCTATTTTTCGATGGTTATATGTGCTACTGTTTGGTTGGCCGGGACGTAAATGGTACACACATGTGCAGCCTTATCCCAGGACCATTGAACGCGCTTCGCGAAATGTTTCCCGGAAGGATTCCAGGCTTCCTTTACTTTCTTCATTTTTCCGTCTTGTGTGATAACGGAATGCGGAGCTTTATCCAAATAGAGCTGATAAACTAACTCTCTGGGAGTAAGTTCGTAACCATTTGATACCTTCAGTGAATAATTAATGGCATAAGCTTCGCGGGTCGTGCTGCAAACCAGTTGTCTTTCGGCGAAGATGTTTCGTTTGTAGTCATTGCTTTCGCCGTCGTCTTCGTATACCGAAAAAGTGGCCTTTTTATTCACTGAAGCCGGATAAACATGCAGGATTAAAGGATAACGCGGGTTTTGTTTAATGAATTGCATGACCGGCATCATGGGAACGATGGAACCTTTGCGGACAAAGAGGGGCGTGGTTTCCAGCGAAACCGGATAATCAATCCACTGCTTCCCGGTATAAACCGTTTTCGGATGCTCAAAGTCAATCCATTCGCCTTCCGGGAGATAGACTTTTTTCGAAGCGGCGCCTTCTTCCGTTACCGGAGCAACCAGCAATTCCTTCCCGAAAAGGAATTCACTATTTAGATCGGCTGTTTCCGGATCATCGGGATATTCGAGCATTAGGGCGCGCATTAGCGGAAGGCCTGTATCATGCGCTTTCCGTGCATACGAGTAGATGTATGGGAAAAGCTGGTATTTCCGTTCAATAGCTTTTTTGCAGATGGCTTCTACTTCCGGACCAAACCGCCACGGTTCCACGGCGTTGTTACCCTCGTGGTGGGCGCGGCTGATGGGATTAAATACCCCGAATTGCATCCAGCGGGTATAGAGCTCGCCTTCGGCCTGGTAGTCGGTTATATCGCCGCAATAGCCCGAAATATCACAACTCCAGAAGGGAATACCGCCCATCCCGGCGGAAAGGGCCAACGGAATTTGTGCAGTGAGTTTTTTCCAGCCTTGAGTCACGTCGTCACCATTACCTGAATCGCCTGACCAACCGAAGGTGTACCGCTGCATTCCGGCGAAAGCCGAACGGGTCATTTGGAAAATGCGAGTATTCGGATTGTGTTTTTCAAATTCTTCGGTTACAACCTTGTCCCAGGTGAGGCCGAAAACGTTGTGTATTTCGGCGTGCATGCCCAGGTAGTGCTTCATGTTGAGCCGGTCAGTGCTCTCTTCGTTACTCCAGGCGGGTTCGCCCATATCAGTCCAGAAACCGCGTACACCCTGGTCAATTACTTTTTGCTGGTAGTTACCCCACCAGTCGGCGACTGCAGGATTAGTGAAATCGACCACGCCGCAGTTTCCGCCCCAGGGCCAGGGCATGTCATACGATTTTCCGGTACGAATATCTTTCACAAAATAGCCCAGCGAATCGGCTTCTGTCCATTGTGCTTTGTTGTTTTGTGAAACCACTGGGTCCTGCGAAACAATTACTTTGAATCCCTGATTTTCGAGGTCTTCTAGCATCTTCACCGGGTCGGTGTAATTCTCCCTTCGCCAATTGAAATCCTGCAAATACTGCGTCCAGCCAATGTCCTGAAAAATGATATCGCAGGGAATTTGCCGGTCGCGGAAGCCTTTGGCAATCTCGCGTGTGAGCTTTTCATTGGTTAGCATACCACGCGATTGCGAGAATCCGAGTGCCCAATCGGGCGGCATGATGGGATGACCGGTCAGATTCATGTACCGGCCGATAATCTGTTTGTAAGAAGGACCGTAGATAAAGTAGTAAATCATCTCGCCGCCGGGAGTTGCGAACGAATAGTTATCGCCTGATTCAGAGCCAAAATGATAGATCGTTTTGTAGGTATTGTCGAAGTAGATTCCGTAACCCTCGCTGCTCATGAAAAAGGGAATGCTTTTGTAAAGTGGGTCTTTGTCGACCTCGTAACAGGGATTATCACTGTTCCACATTTTAAACTGGTGACCAACGCGATTGATGGAACCGTTTTTTTCGCCCAGTCCGTAGATGCGTTCCCCCGGACGCAGGCTAACGTAACTGGCCATTCGGGTGGAATCCATTTCGAAACCGCGATTTTGGTAATCATCCATCAATAGTTTCTGATACTTGTCGAAAATACTGATGTGGAAAGGAGCTTTCCGTACCCGGATGATCAAATCGCCGGTGTATATTTCGTAGTGTTGTGGTTGCTCCGAAATATTCAGCTTTTGGTTCCCATTGGATTCGTCGGCTACTACGGCAAATGACTGATTATTTCTGTGAAAATCGTCGGTATCGTACCATATTCGGATGATTCCGGGACCGACTTCTTTTATCTGAACGTTGATGTTGTTTTCACAGGTAAATACAGCCGTATTTCCCTCGACTGAATAACTCCGGCAATTCCCCGGATGAATAACATCTGAAGCTTTTATTATTCCTGCAAAGAAGAGCACAAAAGCTACCGTTTGTATGATTCGTTTTATCATTTTTCGTCTTATTATTTGGTTCAGGAAACACAAAGCATCCCCTGAAGAACCGATGATCCTTCTACTCTTTTTACTTATTCTCTATTTGTTTCTCTGGTCTTTCTGCTAATTATATTCTATCACCAACATTCCCCAATACTGCATCTCCGGAACGGTACAGGTGAGGTTAGAACCGTCTTGCGTAAATGCCAATTCTTCGGATGAACCGTAGCGATAATCGGGTGAAGCGTACCAGACCTTCTTCACTGTTTTTGAAGTCTCAATCTGCAGCGATAAATCTTTTATCACACGCTGAAAAGGTTGCGTTCCTGAAGCATCCCTCCAGTTCAGGCTGGTAGCGTCCATGTAATTCAATAAGTTGATAACCTGCGTAGAACCGAAATCTTTTCCTGCCACAGCAACACTTCCGGTTTGTGGCGGCCAACTGTTGACATTAATTTGTCCGTCAAGTGAAGTCACTGACGGCGTGTTGAAATCGCCGTTGGCCTGCAATAGATTCTCATAAGCTACCTGAAAATCATAATAAGTGGTCAGCGCTTCTTTCAGGTCGGTCCGCATCAACAGGTTGTTGTTAGGGAAATATTCCTTGGCCAGCATGTGTTCTCCAAGTTCCAGATGGCTTCCGCCGAAAGCGAAAATAACGGCATCGGTCATCAACACGCCCGGCGTATTGAAATAGCCGGTGGAGTTGGCTTTGTCGTAATCCATGTAAGCAGCCAATACTGTTTTGGTACCTGCTCCGCCCATTTTAGTGTTGTCCTGAATGATATTAGCCAGGTCCTCGTATTTATCGTTGGGGGACCAAACTTCGGTGTAGGCAAAATTTACCGGCGTCGACAGAATGTTGGCCTGACCATATTGATTGACCGCATTCATCACCATTTTCTTATTCGGAAAACGTTGGTTCAAATTATTCAGGAACGAGCTGAATCCGTAAGGCAAGTCAGCTTGCTGTCCATTATAATCGTAGACTGTTCCCCGATCGCCCAACTGGTCCAGATGCCAGCCGTCAAAATCAAGGAACTGGTAAACCAACGCCGTTTGATCGTCGATGTATTTCTGCCAGTCGAGATTGGCCGGATCGAGGACAAAGATGTCACTCAATGCCCAGTTGTTATCCAAATCGTGCTTGTTCACATTCTGATGATTGGCATCGTTATACAGCATCCATGTAGATGAAACACCATCTGTAGCATAATCGTCCCAGGCACCGTAAAGCAAATTGTAAAACATGGAGGCAATGCCGTATTCGTGCGCTTTATCGATGTAACCTTTCACCACGTCGAAGGAGACATCTCGTTTGGCAATATCCTGCCACTCCGCGGCGGGTTGTGAGCCATCCATCTTCAGTGGTGCATGATGCTTGTTTTGCCAGTCGTAGTATTGAATTCCATTGATATGATAGCGGGTGACCTTTGCTAGTTGCGTATTGATATCATCACTAGTCACATCACCCGAAAACTCTGAAAGAAAACCGTATCGGGGAAAATGTGTCCAGTCGGATGAAACATCCACACCAATACTTCCATACACCACTTCTTTGCCATCGACGGTTTCGTACACATCCACCATATAACCCGTGAAATCGGTATTTGGAGCCGTCCATTGCCAGGTTTTCCCGGGGAAATCCTCTTCTTTGACAACTTCATTTAAATGACGATATCTGATTTTTGCCGAGGAAGTTAACCCCTTGTCGGCCGTAAACTGTATCACATCGCCGGGATGATACAAGGCTTTGTCGGTTGAGAGTTTTACCGCGGTGTTGGTCGTCGGATTATCCGGTCCGTCAGGTGAAGGAGCGGGTGCGTCCGATTTACTGCAACCTGCGAGTATGAATACGATAAGTAGATAATATAGTTTATTAAGGCTTGTCATTTTCGGTTAACTTTCTGAATAACAACTATCATAGTTGAAACCCCGTTAGGTTTTAATCTGCTGTAAAACTGGCGGAGAGATGAACACTCCGCCAGCTATTAAATTTATTGTTTCTGAATATTAATGGTTAAATCCTGAACATTAAGCGTAAGGGTGTAGGTTCCCGCATCGGCAGCAGAAATAGTCCACTTGTTGTCATCTGCTTCGCCACCGATGTGCCGGTACATTTTGGTCGGATCATTCGGATCAGGCATATACATATCTTGTCCCCAGTCGCTGTTTCTGTTAACCGGGAATTTGAATTCGCCTTCTCCCAAATCTCCCTGGAATGTGAAGATGTACCAGTTATTCGGGTCCTGTGTCAATTCAATCGCGTTGGTGATATCCCATCCAATGGAAGTCGCCGATCCCACAATGTAGAGCTTCAACGGCTCGATGGTAATGGTCATTTTTTTCAAATCAACCATGACGTGATACTGGTTTTCATTGGTTATCGTCCATTTGTTATCATCCGGATCACCGCCGTTGTGCAAATAGATCTTTGTTGAATCGGAGGGATCACGCATGTACATATCCTGGCTCCAGTCGGTATTCCGGTTGACCGGAATTTTGAAATCTCCGGGTGTCAACACGCCGTCGTAGGTAAACTGGAAGAGGTTATCCGGATTCTGAACCATTGGTGTAGCATTGGCAATATCCCAACCATTTGGAGTAGCATCACCGACCAAATAGAGCTTATCATAAGGCGGACCGGGTTGTTTGGTAATGGTGATGGTCAAATTCACCAGGTTCAGCTTAATAATGTAGATGCCATCTTCTGCAATGGTAAACTGATCGTCTGGTTGTGCAGCATCTGTGCGGTAGATCAACGTATTTTCGTCTTTGCCTTTCTGATAAGAAGGCAGGAATGAACCCAGCGTGGTAATGAATTTCAGATTTCCGGCTTTCAACGTTCCCTGATAAGAGAATGTGGTCGGATCGTTTGCATCCGGAGTCATTGCTATTGCATTATTGGCATCCCAGCCATTTGGTGACGCATCACCAATCAGGTATAGTGTACTGGAAACCGGTTCATACGGTGTAACAGCAAACTTCGATGCTTCGGTTACGTCATCCGGGACGGTTTCGCCGGCGATTTTGGCCGTAATCCGAGCTTCCAGTGTTACGGCGGTTCCGGGCTGAACGTTCCAATAGTTCAGAAGCAAGTCATTCAATTCGCTTACCGTGAAATCTTTCTGGTAAACGGCTTTGCCCATGTTGTAGGACTTGGCATTGGCAAAATTGTTGCCATCCTGATCTAGATCCAATGTGTAGGAGATGGAGTTACCGGTTCCCTGGTTACTGCCGGCTGTCCAGTTAATGCTGACTGCAACACTGGCATCATTTTTCTGCGCAAGCACAACGTTATCGGCTGAAGTCGACAGCGCCACCGGTGCTCCCATGGAAATAGTAATGGGTTCATCCTTGGTGCATGAATTCATCATGAACACCGATGATAAGCTAAGCAACAGAATGAGCGTTAGTGAGCTGATATTCGCCCACGCCTGTTTCTTCTGATGTATATGAATATTGTATTTTTTCATTATTTCATTGGTTTAAATGAAAAGGAGCAGAGCTTCCTCCGCAGAGGAAAAATGAACTGAATAAAACTCTGTTCTTTTCCAAATTGTCAATATTCGGGTTATTCTCCTCTGTTTTAATAACCTGGATTTTGTGTCAGGTTCGGATTGGCATCAATTTCCTTTTGAGGAATGGGCAGCAGCAGAAATTTGCTGGTGGCATTCACTTTGCCGATGGAATGCAGGAAGTTTAGCCCGTAATCGCCGTTGTCAACGCGAATCAAATCGAACCAACGTTGTCCTTCGAACGCCAGTTCCATGCGGCGTTCGTGCAATACCTTCGCCTTGAAATCGGCTTGCGATAAACCGGTTACTGCAGGTAATCCGGCACGGGCACGCACTTCATTCAGTGGTGCTTCAGCCTCGGATGTTTTGCCCAAATTGTTCAGCGCTTCGGCTTTCATCAGCAACACATCGGCATAACGCAGTATTGGGAAATCCATCGGACTATTGTCATATGAAGACGCAACTGATTTGGGAACCAGAAATTTGCGCAGATTGTATCCGGTCGTAGAATAGCCCGGATCGTAATCCATGCCGTCGAATTGCGGACACCCATCATATAGAATGGTTACATCCTTACGGAGATCGCCAGGTTCGTATGAATCGACAAACTCCTGGGTAGGTTGGTTCCATCCCCAGCCGCCGGCCACCATATTGGAGTTACGTGGACCGGTAAAGGTACTTAGCCATGATGCCTGATTGGTATTGTCCCAGAAACCCTCACCGGCATTTCCGGTATACTGAATTTCGAAAAGAGACTCGACTGAGTTTTTCTTATCTACATCGAAGTTGTCGGCATAATTGGGATTTAGAGCATAACCCAGCGATTCTACTTCGTTTGCCAGTGTAACCACTTTATCCCACTGTCCAAGTGTCAGATATACCTTTGCTAATAAACCTGCGGCAGCACCTTTTGATGCTCTTCCCAGGTCACTGGATGAATATGAGGAGCGGGGCGGGAGCAATTGCTCGGCATCCGTCAGGTCAGCAATGATTTGTTCATAAACAGCTGCTTTGTCTGTACGCGAAGGACGAAGGTCATCACCAGGTTCCTGTGGAACGGTAATCAACGGAACATCACCAAAGAAGCGTACCAGGATGAAGTAGTATAATCCGCGCAGGAATTTGGCTTCACCAATGATTCGGTTTTTCAGATTTTCATCGATGTTCATGTCCGGGACCTTTTGCAGGATGATGTTACAACGCAGTATACCGGGTGACGGTCCGCGCCATAAATCAAGTACTCCGGCATTGTCTGTCGTGGTAACGAAGTTGGCTTCATCTTGTGTCTCAATACCGTCAGTTCCGCCACCGGCACCGACGATACTGTTGCCTGCCATGATATCGGTGGTCCACATACGCATGTTGTACAGTTTGGGCCACTGTAAAGGTTGGTAAGCGCCATTAATGGCTGAGATGGCATCTTCTTTCGTTTGAAAGAAGTTTGCCGTATTGATCGAGTCGAGTGGTGCCTTTTCCAGAAAACTTTTGCTGCAGGCGACACTCATAAACATTGCTAATATCAGTATGAAATATTTTTTCATTGTTCAATCTTTTGCATGTTAGAAATTCATGTTGACGCCGAAACTGAATGTTTTGGTCACCGGATATAGTCCGTTGTCAATACCATTGACTGTTCCACCGCCATCAATGCTCGAGTCTTGTACTTCCGGGTCAAAGCCGGTGTAGTTAGTTAGGGTATAAAGATTGGAACCGGAGAAGTAAACTCTTACTTTATTCATTCCCCATTTCCTGGTAAGGTTATCAGGTAACGTGTATCCGAAAACTACGTTTTTCAATCTCAGGTACGAGCCGTCTTCAATCCAGCGATTGGATGGACGGGTATTTTTGTTCGGATCGTTGAATATTGCACGAGGAACATTCGTTTGATCACCTTCTTTCTGCCAGCGTTTCAGCGTTTCGGTGGTCTGGTTGTATGCAACAGCCATTCCTTCGCTCCAAATCCGGTTAACGTTCAGAATTTTATTTCCGGATACGCCCTGTAGAAATACAGAGAGATCGAATCCTTTATAGGAAAAGGTATTGTTGAGTGCGAAAATGAATTTCGGACTGGGATTTCCCAGGTAGGTACGGTCAGCGTCGTTGATAACACCGTCGCTGTTCAGGTCTTTAAACCGGATGTCACCTGCTGAGGTACGGTTGTACGGATCGAGTCCGGGAACCTGTACGGCATGATTATCAACTTCCTGCTGATTCTGGAAGATGCCATCGGTCACAAATCCGTAGAATTCATTTACCGGCTGTCCTTCGGCTATACGTGCAGCTGCAAAGTTGAAATTGAAGCTGCCGGTAGTCATCGGAATGGAATCATTCAGACTGGTCACCTTATTTTCGTTGTAGGAAATATTGAAATCGGTGTTCCATTTGAAACCGCCTTTGTCAATGTTTCTGGACGAAATGGTTAATTCCGCTCCTTTGCTTTCCATTTTACCGGCATTGATGGAAGGAACATCTACGTCAGAATATCCGGTCGAAATCGGAACCGACATCGGTACCAGCATATCGTTGGTATTTTTCTGATACACATCAGCTGTGATGTTGATTCGCTGATTCAGAATCGTGGCATCGAAACCGAGGTTGATCTGCTCCTGTGATTCCCATTTTACATTCGGATTAGGCATCATGTTGGGTACAACGGCACTGACAATGTTGTCATTAAAGTTGTATTTTACAGTTTCCAGTTTCGAGGCGAATGAGTAGTTACCAATCTCTTGGTTTCCGGTGAAACCGATGCCGGCACGAATTTTCAGATCATCGATAAAATGAATGTTCTCGAAGAATTTCTCCTGCGAAATGCGCCATGCCACCGAACCCGACGGGAAAATTCCCCATTTATTGCCGGAACCGAAACGTGATGAACCATCACGACGAACGGTGGCAGTTACCAAATATTTGTCGGCGTAGTTGTAGTTTACTCGTGCCATGTAGGAAAGTAATGACCATTCAGAAGCATTCCCGTCCAGGGTCACTTGATCGGTTCCATTGCCCAGTTGCTGTGTTAAATCGCTGGCAAAATTTTGAATGGAACCTTTCATGAAATCGTAGCGATTCTCCTGGGCACTGGTACCTACCATGGCCGTCAGATGATGAACATCTTTAAACGTTTTAGTGTAGGTGAGAGTATTGTCCCATACCCAGGTAATACTCTTATTGGATGCCTGGTATAGGTACGATTGATCCTGAGGAGTCGGTTTCCAGTCGTACTTGGGCGACCATGTGCGATCGTACCAGAAATTGGCCTGCAAACCCGCATTGGTTTTGAAAACCAAACCATCAAGCAGGGTAATTTCAGCGTATACTGCACCACGGACATTGTAGCCATTGGTTGAATTGTCGATGAGTTTAGCCGAACCAATCGGGTTGCGGATATCGCCATCCCACGACGGACGTCCTTCCGGACCGGCATACGTTCCGTCTTCGTTATATATTGGTTGTGTAGGAAGCGCTTTAATCGTATTCCCGATGTTGTAATCGCCTTTGCTTTTAATATCGTGATTCAAAGTCAGGCGGTTGCCAAATTTGACATTCTTGAAAACCTTCGACTCGGAATTGAACTGTACGGTGTACCGTTTGTAGTTGGTATTCATCACAATTCCATCCTGATCCAATACATTTCCGGATATGTAATAGCTTGTTTTTTCGCTTCCGCCGGAATAGGAGACTGACAGGTTATGCATACCTGCCGGGCTAAACAGCGCTCCGAGCCAATCGGTGCCTTTTCCAAGCGATGAGGGATTGGCATAAGCCGGATTCTGTTCCAGACCTGCATTGGCCATCATATCGTTGTGCAATGCGGCAAACTGCGATGCATCCAACACTTTAATCATGTTAGTGGCTTGCTGGATTCCGTAGTTGTAGTCGACATTAATGTTGCCTTTGCCCGATTTACCCAACTTGGTAGTAATAATGACGACACCGTTGGCACCACGCGAACCATAAATCGCGGTAGCGGAAGCGTCCTTTAATATCTGGACCGATGCAATGTCATTCATGTTTAACTGATTCAGTCCGTCCTGGGTAGGAACACCGTCAATAACCAGCAACGGGTTGTTGTTGTTAATGGTTCCCAGCCCACGGATCCGGATGGTTGCATCACTTCCCGGCGCTCCATTCGAGATAATCTGAACGCCGGCTGCCCGTCCCTGCAAGGCATCGCTTACACTAGGAACCGGAAGGGATTCCATATCTCCGGTACGTACCGAGACAATCGATCCGGTCAAATCCTTTTTCTTCTGGTAGCCGTAACCCACAGCCACCACTTCGTCCAAACCAATGGCCTGCTCCTGCATGATTACATTCAGAGTAGGCTCGCCGTTTAAAACAACTTCGCGGGTTTTCATTCCAACAAACGAGAAAACCAACGTGGTGCCAACCGGGGCATCTGCAAGATTGTAGTTCCCGTTAAAATCAGTGATCGTTCCGTTGGTCGTTCCCTTTATCACGATAGTAACACCGGGAATAGGGTCTCCTTTGGGATTAGTCACTTTTCCTTTTAAAGGATGAGACTGCGGCTGGGTAGTGTTGGTAGGTTCCTCACTACCATTTTTGGGATAAAGTACAATGCGTCGGTCGATGATTTTGTAGGTAATGTTTCTACCTTCAAATAACCGGTTCAGAACGTCTTCAATGTTACTCTCGTTCGCTTTTATGCTAACGCGATCATCTAACTGAATCTGGTCAGCATTGTAAAAGAAAACAAACTGAGTTTGCTGTTCAATCTGATTCAGTGCATTTTCCAGGGTCGTATTTTCGAGGTTGACCGAAAGTCGGGTTTCCTGCGAATAAACACTGGCTGAGACCTGCATCAGGCTTAGAAGTAAAATGACGAACGTTAGTCGCATAATTAACCATAGTTTAATCATGCCATTCCTGGGAAAGGCAAGCAATCGAAACTTTTTTTTCATAGATTTGTAATGCTAAGTTCTACAAATGAATAGCTCCAACTATTCGTTTTTAATTTAACAGCCGGGAAGTGCTCCAACATTTCCCGGTTTTATTGTTTTTATTTCCGTTCAATCCATATATCAGTGCTGTCACGTTGTACTTTGATGGGAATCGTCAGGTTAACCAGATCAAAGAATTTTTCAATGTTGTCGTCTTTGTAGGCAGCTCCCGAGAAGACTTCTTTGCCGAGTTCAACATCCCGGAAGTGTATGTTCACTTTGTACATCCGCTCCAGTGTTTTCGCTATCTCGTTTAGTGGTTGCCGGTTGAAGTGATACTCGCCGGTTCGCCAGGTGGTAACCAGATTGGCATTGGCTTTTACAACTTTATCCTGCCCGGTACTCTTGTCATAACTCCATTGTTCACCCGGTTTCAGCATTACCGGCGCTTCTTTTTGCGGAATATCTTTAATTTCCACAACTCCTTTCAATAGCGTGGTTTCTGTTCGGTTGTCTTCCGGATAGGCCCGAACATCGAATTGTGTCCCTAGTACGTTCACACTCATATTGGGCGTAATGACCCGAAAAACGCGTGATTTATTGTGTGTCACTTTGAAATAGGCCTCTCCAACCAATTCGATTTCCTGTAGTTTTTTGTCAGGCGAAATGTGGTATTTCAGTTTGGAATCGTAGTTCAGTGCCACAAATGTGCCATCGGGCAACGTTACTTCCGATTGCTGTCCGCGCGGAGTATTGAATTCAATGACCTGGCTTTGCAAATCACCGGAAGAAAAGAAATGCCTTTCGCCCAGGAAATAACTGGTTACTCCCAGGATAAGAAGAATGGAAGCTGCTGCTGCAATACGAGGCAATCGTTTGATAAAATGACCTGAAAACTTGCTTTTGCGGCGAAAGATATCGAGTGATTCGTGCTTTATTCTTTTGAAATCATCGTCTCCGATTTGTGATTGTTGAATCTCATTTCGTTTCCATTTCAGCACATAACCAATCAACAGGGCCAGGGCCGATTCGCGGTTTTTCCTTTTTTCCTCGTGGTAATCCCGGAGCGAATCTTTGGTCAGCTTGTTCTGAAATTGTTTATCAAACAAATGATCAGAGATGTTCTTTTTCATGGTGTTCGGTTTACTCTTTATCCTAAAAAGCCAAACCGTTGGTTATATACCCCTCTGTTAAATGTGCTGTAAAACATATTTGTGATTTTACCGCTAAAAGGAAGGGGAGAGGTGTCCGGATTTTGCAGCTTTAGCGAAATGAAGAGTTGAAAAAGAGGAGGATGGATTCGGAGGTAGTGTCCAGCAATTCTTTTAATTTGTTGATAGCTTTCTGCACGTTGTTTCCAACCGTTTGGTAGTTCACTTGCATCACTTCCGCCACTTCTTGATTGGACAAATTCTTATAAAATTTCAGATAGATGGTCTCTTTTAACCGGGGAGGTAATTCGTTAATGGCTTGTGCCAACTGGTCGAGTCGTAGTTCTTTTTCTTCCGGATCGACTTCCGTGGTATAACTGAGACGGAATTCGTCCAGTCGCTCATCATCCAGCACGGTTTCCCCTTTCCGGTTGTTCTTTCTGAGGTTAGCAAAGATTTTCAACCGCAGCGATTTCAGCAAATAAAAAAGAATGTTGTCAGTAGAAGAGAGTTTGTCTTTTTTTCGGGCCAGTTCGAAAAACAAATCCTGGATGCTGTCGCGAACCAAAAACTCGTCCGAAGTAAATCGTTGCCCATATTCATACAAAGGCAAATGATAAGTGTCGAAAATATAGGAAAAGGCTTTTTCATCACCACGCTTAAAGCGTTCCCAAATTTCTTCATCCGGATTTAGCCGCATTGGTTTCAATTTCGCATCCCCAAAAGTTAGTCGTCATGCAAAACTAACCGAAATTTTTCAATCTGGTTACAAGTCTGTTTTATTCTCCCTTCCGAAAGATGAGTAGGTGTTAAGGTTGCGTGCGGCTTTTTCCCCTCCGGGAAGAGGAGTTCTTCGGTTGCAAAGCTTGTTTCTTTGCATGCCGGGTTCATTTCTTTGCCGACAGAGTAGTTTTCGTGCCTCGCTGAGTTCATTTCTTTACCGCCGACTGACTTTGCGGCAGTCGCCAGGTACTTTGCACGAAGCTCGGAGTAGTTTGCATCATTCGGTTTGTTCTTTTCATGAGTGGCAGAGTAGTTTGCATCAAAACCGGCGATTTTCGCGACAGCGGGAATGGGGCGAACAAAAAAAAGCTTCCCGTTTCGGAGAAGCTTTTCTGAAAAGTGACTGAGCTGGGGCTCGAACCCAGGACCCACGCCTTAAAAGGGCGTTGCTCTACCAGCTGAGCTACTCAGTCATCCTTTGTAGTACCCTTGTTTTTCAAAGGCGGTGCAAATATACGGTCATTTTTCTTTTATGCAAAAGATGAATACAAAAAATTACCACTCTTTGAGCGATGAATTTTCGTTCGTTCAGTATCCTTCTGAAAACCGGCTAATTCCCGTTGGCACGTATGGTAAATTCGCCCGTCGTATTTTCGGTTTTGATGATGAATTTCCAGTGTCCGGTAAATTCCGAATGATTTTCCTTCACATTAACTACGCGCGACCAGCTGGCATAATTTCCGTTTTTCATGTGAATACTGGCCATTTTATTTCCATTTGGAGTCAGCAACTCGATATCCATATTACCAATGGTGCTGTGACCGTTGATAGAAAGTTCGAGTTGAGTGATTTTCCGGGTAACCCGAAACTCAATTTCGTTCTGTGATGTAGTGTTGTGAAGCTGTTTATGCTCCTGCACCAGGTTGCCCGGCTCAGTCTGCTGATTGGAGGCTTGTTTCATTTCATCCCGCATATCTTTCATCGCCGATTCCATTTTTTTATGGAATTCCCGGGCTTTCTTCTGAATCTCAGCATGGGGATCTTGTGCTCTTGCAAAAAGAAATATTGCCAAAAGCGGGAGTATTAAAATGATTTGTTTCACGTGCTTGTTATTTATTGTTTCACAATTCTGGTTGGGGTAAGAAACTTGTCTAAAAATACAACGCTTTCAGGTGGTTTAAAAGTATGTGCCTGCATTTATACATTAATTAAAAAGCAACATTTATTCTTCGGCAGAGTGGGTTTGCGAAAAAAACATACTTTTGTTTACCTTAAATAAACCGGTAAGGACCATTCCGGTTTAGTAACTTCGAATTTTTGTACAATGAAAAATAAGGTTGTCATCATAACCGGTGCTTCTTCCGGGATTGGACGGGCATTGGCTGTCGAATTTGCATCGCGTGGAGCGAAACTTGTTTTGGGAGCACGACGCACCGAGCGTCTGCAGGAATTAGAAAAAGAGCTTTCAGACACTGAAATCCTTTCGGTGAAAACCGATGTTTCGGTTGAAGAAGAGTGCCGGAACCTGGTAGAGCAAGCAGTTTCCCGGTTTGGCCACATCGATATCCTGATAAACAATGCTGGTATTTCCATGCGGGCGAATTTTGAGGATATGGATCTGGAAGTGATGCATAAAGTCATGGATGTGAATTTCTATGGAACCGTATATTGTACCAAGTATGCCTTGCCGTATCTGCTCGAAAGTAAAGGTTCGCTGGTAGGGGTGATTTCCATTGCGGGTCATGTTGGCCTGCCGGGAAGAACAGCCTATTCGGCTTCGAAGTTTGCCGTTCGCGGATTTTTAGATACGGTTCGCATCGAGAACCTGAAAAAAGGATTGCATGTGTTGGTGGCCGCTCCTGGCTTCACTGCTTCCGAAGTTCGAAAATCAGCACTGACGGCTAACGGAACTTCGCAAGGCGAAACACCGCGTAATGAAGAGAAAATGATGAGTGCAGAAGAGTGTGCCGTGCACATTGCCAATGCGGTAAAAAAGCGGAAGCGGCAGTTGATTCTCACTTTCGTGGAAGGAAAATTCACGGTTTTCCTGGGCAAGTTTTTCCCATCGTTGCTCGATAAACTAACATTCAATCATATGGCTAAAGAGCCGGATTCACCTGTTAAGTAACACTGATATGTTTTCATTCGATAGTCAATACCGCGTTTGCTACGGCGACACCGACAAAATGGGAGTGGTATATTACGGCAATTATCCCCGTTTTTACGAAATCGGCCGGACAGATATGATTCGCGAAATCTATAAATCATATCGTCTGTTGGAAGAAGAGGACAAGATTTTTCTGCCGGCACGCTCACTCCACATCAATTACCATAAGCCAGCTTATTACGATGAGTTGCTGACGATCCGGACAATAGTCAAGGAGGTACCGAAAGTGAAATTTCCCTTAATTTCGGAAATTTATAACGAAGCAGGAGAGTTGATTAATGAAGGAAAAGTAGTTCTGGCGTTTATGGATTACAACACTGGACGACCGTGCAAAATACCGGATCGTTTTGAGGAAATTCTTCGCAATAAGCTGGGGAAATAATCAATCGAATCGGAGGTAGATAAAAGATACGATCGCGAAAATAATGATCACAATGCCGACAATTTTGTTGGCCCACCAAAGCATGTGAAGATTAATTTTGTGCCGGAAAAGATTCACCATTCCCGTTAATAGGAACCACCAGCTGGAAGCTCCGCCAAATACACCGGTAATGATCATCAGTGACTTCATAGGAGCCGACAATTTCAGCGCCAGTCCCGAACCGGCAAACACCGCAATAAATACAAATACAGCCATCGGATTTGAAACGGTTAACAGCAATGTAAAGAAGTAATCCTGCAGGTAGGTCGAGCCTTTTTTCTTGAATTTTTGCAGTTCCTGCGAAGGGTTCGAATTAAATATGTGCAACCCGAGAAGGATGAGAACGATGGCACCAAAGATTTCGAAATAGATGGAATGTGCCGTGATGAAATCAATAATCATCGTCATACTGAAACCGGCGATAATAGCATAAATCGTATCGGATGTTGCAGCGCCCAAACCCGCCGACATACCGGAACGCCAGTTTTTGTTTACTGTACGTTGTATGCAAAGCATTCCGATTGGGCCCAGGGGAATAGAAACAGCAACTCCGATAATAAATCCTTTCCAGATTAATTCCAGTTCCATGGCCGCAAAATTAAGTTAAAAATTGTTATACCCCCCGATTTTAAGGCATAAATTGGAACCATGTTTATGAGCAAATATTCTGTTTTTAAAAGAATTTAAAATAAGTTTATGGCTGCAGAAGGACTTCCTTTTCGGCAGGTTACAACCTGCTTTGGCAATAACTAGATAAAATTTAATGTCGAATTTAGTCTTATGAAAAATTTCCTGTTAGTTATCCTGCTGTTTATGTTTAGTTTACAATCTGCTTTCTCACAGAAAACGTTGAAACTTTGGCCCGATGGAACTCCCGGACCAAATGTTTCGCCCAAACCTGAGGAAACTTTTGATGGCGTAAGGGTTCGGTTTGTTTCCGAACCAACATTAACGGTTTATCTTCCTGAAAAGGAAAAAAACAGCGGAACGGCAGTGGTCATTTGCCCTGGTGGTGGTTATTGGATTGAAGCCATGGATCACGAGGGATACGATTTTGCCAAATACCTTCAGCAACATGGCGTGGCTGGGATTGTACTGAAATATCGCTTACCTTACGGTCACCCCGGCATTCCTTTGCAGGATGCACAACACGCTCTCCGAACTGTTAGAGCTAACGCGAAAAAGTGGGGCATCGATCCGAATAAAGTGGGAATTGCCGGTTTTTCAGCCGGAGGTCATTTAGCTTCAACTGCCGAAACACATTTCGATTCCGGAAAACCGAATGTTACCGATCCGATAGAGCGGGAGAGTTGCCGCCCCGATTTTGCTATTTTGGGGTACCCGGTGGTGACCATGAAAAAGGAGTGGACACACATGGGATCACGGGAAAATCTTCTTGGTAAGAATCCATCAAAGGAGTTGGTTCAGGAATATTCAAATGAATTGCAGGTAACGCCACAAACTCCTCCAACTTTTCTCTTCCTGGCAGATGATGACGGTGCTGTTCCACCGAAAAACAGTATTGAATTTTACATGGCGTTAAAGAAAAATAATGTACCGGCCGAGATGCATATTTTTTCGGAAGGTGGTCATGGATTTGGCATGCACGTTAGCGGAAAACCACATGACCAATGGCGAAATTTAGTGATCGACTGGATGCGCGTCCGGCATTTGATTCCTTAAATAACGAGTGAATTTAGTCAGAAAAGTATTTTATTGTCAAGTTTATAATATATGATGTCAGACACACACCCTCACAGAGTGATAAGTCACTGTCCTCGTTGTGGTTCAAGTCATTTTAAGGCAAGAGAAGAGGGTATTTCATTTTCCTGCGAAGGTTGTGGATTTGTTTATTTTGTAAATAATTCGGCCGCGGTTGCCTGCCTTATATTTAATTCGAATGGGAAACTCATGTTGTCACGCCGGGCTATTGAGCCAAACTTCGGAATGCTCGATTTACCTGGTGGTTTTGTGGAAGTGATGGAAACAGCTGAAGATGCTGTTCGGAGAGAAATCCGGGAGGAACTGGGTATTTCGGTTACCAGTTTGCGCTACCTGACTTCCTTTCCCAACGAATACGTCTTTTCGGGCTATAGTGTCTTTACGCTTGATTTGGCTTTTGTATGCGAAGTTGATAATCTGAAGGCAGCTCAGCCGAAAGACGATATTTCAGCCGTCGAATTTTATGACATAAAGGCGGTTCCTTTTCATGAACTTTGTTCCGACAGCATGCGGAATATTATTGAATTCTATATCGAAAACGAAATAAAATGACTGTACCAGAACGTCTTGCAGCGGCAAGAGATTTGATGAAGCAACGCGGAATTGATGCCTGGATCATTACCGGTACCGATCCGCACATGAGTGAATATCTTCCGAAACATTGGTATACAAGGGAATGGATTTCCGGATTTACCGGTTCTTATGGAAGGGTAGTGGTTACACAAAATGAAGCCATTCTCTGGACTGATTCCCGCTATTTTCTGCAAGCTGAAACTCAACTGGCCGGTAGTGGAATTCAAATGTTCAAAGACCGGCAAATCGATACGGTTCCTTATGATATCTGGCTGAAGAAAGCCTTGCCGGAAGGTTCCAAAGTGGCATTAGACGGCTTAACCATTTCGATGAACGAAAAACGTAGTTTGGAAGCGTCATTAGGTGCGAAGACTATTTCTTTGGATATTTCAGTTGATCTGGTCAGTGAATTATGGAACGATCGGCCGATACTTCCCAATTCACCAGCCTATGAGCTAATGCCTGAATTTGCCGGTACTTCCCGCAAGAAAAAGCTGAGCAAGTTGCGGGAAAGTTTGCTGGAGAAGGAGGCCGATGGAATCCTGATAACCGCGCTTGACGAACTGGCCTGGACATTTAATCTTCGCGGTAGCGATATCGATTACAATCCGGTTTTTGTTGGATATGGATATATCGACAGGAAAGAAGCGCATCTTTTTGTTCCGGAAGGAAAGATTGATCGGGTGTTGAATGAGAAATTGGAATCGGAAGGAATTCATATTCATCGCTACGGTGAGTTTCTTTCATTTATCAAGAATACTGAGAATAAAACGCTGTTAATCGACCCAGACCGAACCAGTGCTTTATTATATGAGTCGGTTCATGAAACCTGCAACATAGTGGAAGCGTCTTCACTGGCGAACTTGCTGAAGTCTGTTAAGGGCCCGGTAGAGATAGCAGGTATGAAAAAAGCGCACATTCGTGACGGTGCTGCTATGGTGAACTTCCTGTATTGGCTGGAGAAACATCTGGGAAAAGAAAAAATAACTGAATTGACCGTTGATGGAAAATTGAGGGAGTTCAGAGCTGAGCAGGATTTGTTTGCCGGCGAAAGTTTTCACTCAATTGTAGGGTATGCCGAGCATGGTGCGGTTGTTCATTACAGTGTAACGGAAGAAACGGATAAGGAAGTGTTGCCTGAAGGATTTTTGCTGATCGACTCGGGCGGTCAGTATCTCGACGGTACGACTGATATTACCCGGACAGTTGCTGTTGGCCCGCTTTCAGAAGAGCAAAAACGCGATTTTACGTTGGTACTGAAAGGAATGATCGGTTTGAGTTTAGCCCGTTTCCCTGAAGGAACCCGGGGTGTGGCACTCGATATCCTAGCCCGAAAGCCATTGTGGGATAATGATATGGATTATGGTCATGGAACGGGGCACGGAGTTGGCCATTTCTTGAATGTGCACGAGGGTCCGATGAGTATCCGGCAGGATTTGAATCCGGAAATTATCCGGCCTGGACAGATATTATCAAACGAACCAGGGATATACAGAGCTGGACTCTACGGTATTCGGACGGAGAACATGATTCTTTGTATACCGGGACAAGAATCGGATTTTGGTCGGTTTCTGAAATTTGAAACGCTTACCCGTTGCCCGATTGATACGAGTGCAGTAATACCGGATTTATTGACGACTGAAGAGCGGGAGTGGCTGAATGATTACCATCATGTTGTTCTTCAGGAAGTCGGACCTCTGGTTTCGGGACAAGTAAGAGAGTGGCTCACAGTGAAGTGTGCCCGCATTTAATTGAGGAAGAGTTGCAATCGACCAAACATTAGCTATTGCTTTTTAACTGTTTCTGCATATGAGAAAGTTTTTCGTGTTACTCATCCTGCTGGCAAGCGGTATGACTTCCTACGGTCAGTACTATATCAACGGACAGGATCCTGCTTCGATTCACTGGCGGCAAATAAATACGCCGAATTTTCAGGTAATTTATCCGGAAGATTTTGAGCAGAAAGCACAACAGGTGGCTTTTATCCTGGAAAAAGTGTACAGTTATGCCAGCGAGACACTGGAACATCAACCACGAAAAATCTCTGTTATATTACATACCAAAACCGTTCATGCCAATGGTTTTGCCGCCTGGGCTCCCGCCCGGGTGGAGATGTTTCCCACTCCGTCTCAGGATATGTATCCGCAGAAATGGCTGGAGCAGTTGGCAATTCATGAGTTCAGGCATGTGGTGCAGATTGATAAAATCGGCGAGGAGCTGCCTGGTATTTTCAAGGTAATACTGGGGCAGCAAGCTGCTGCTGTGGCTGTGGGTGCTTACCTGCCATTTTGGTTCCTGGAAGGGGATGCCGTTACCACTGAAACAGCCCTTTCACATGCAGGTCGCGGGCGCCTGCCATCCTTCGAAATGAATTTGCGGGCTCAGGTTCTGCAAAAGAAAATCTATTCTTACGACAAGGCATATCTGGGCTCATACAAGAATTTTATTCCCGATCATTATGAGCTGGGATATCAATTGGTTGCAGGAACCCGAAGTCGTTATGGTGCCGATGTTTGGGCGGGTGTATTGGATCGGGTTGCTAAACAGCCTTTATCGCTTACTGCCTTTGACAAAGGACTGAAACTGGCTACCGGGAAGAATAAAATCGGCCTGTACCATGAAATATTCAACGGTCTGAAAGCGAAGTGGGAGCATCAGGACAGTTTAAATCGGTTGACCCCAATTCAAGTTCTCTCTACTCATCCCAGATACTACACCAGTTACCAGTATCCTTATTATGTGAATGATTCAACGGTGGTTACGCTAAAAACTTCCATCGATGATATTAGTCGGTTTGTTTTGCTACAGCCGGATGGTACTGAAAAAAAACTGGTGGCTCCGGGGCCTTGGTATCGCGAATCGATAACATATGGGAACAATCGGATTTACTGGGTGGAGCAGCAACCGGATGTACGCTGGGAGCACCGGGAATTTTCGCTGCTTCGGGTATACGATATTTATAAAGGGACGGCCTGGCAACGCCGTTATCACGAAAAGGTACTGGCACCGTCGGTTTCGAGAGATGGAAAACATTTGTGTGCTGTGGAAGTCGGGAGTGAGAACCAAAGTTCCATTTTGCTGTTTTCGCCTGAGAACGGTGATATTATCAAGTCTTTTCCGGCTCCTGACGGCATGTATTTTCTGACACCATCGTGGAGTGAGGATGGAAAGCATATTTTCACGGTAGTGTTGGGCGACAAAGGAAAAACGCTGGCTGAACTGGATGCAGAAACTGGCAAGCTTAAAAAGCTGATGCCTTTTTCCTATGTCGAAATCCGTCGGCCTGTACAACAAGGTAATTATCTGTTTTATGCATCGGCCCAAACAGGGATAGATAATATTTTTGCATTGGATTTAACGACCGGGGAAAATTTTCAAGTCACTTCTTCACGGTTTGGCATTCGTGATATTCAGTTTTCACCAAATGGGAAAAAGCTTTTATATGCCGATTATTCAGCGGATGGTTTCCGGGTAGTTCAGACCAATGAAAAATCGTTGCTTTGGAAAAAATCTCAGCAGCTTAACGAAGTCAATATGGAACCGGCCAAAACGGTTGCACAGCAAGGACCGGGGGCCGTGGAAATAAATGAACCGGACTCAGCCATTTATCCATCTACCAGGTACAGCAAACTCGGACACCTTTTCGATATTCACAGTTGGGCGCCGGTGTATGTCAATACGACGGACTATTCCATCCATCCTGGTTTTTCCATCATGTCGCAGAATAAGCTGAGCAGTATGATTTCTCAATTTGGGTATGACTATTCAGTGAACGATAAGACGGGCAAGTGGTACGCGAACCTTGAGTATGCAGGATGGCTTCCCATTCTAAAACTGGAAACAAGTTTTGGCAAACGTAAATCGCAGTACTATCAGGTAACCAATTATACCAATCAGGCTGGTGAAGTTGTTCGTGTCGATACTTCGCTGGTTGATTTTTCCTGGAATCAGTGGAATGTTGATTTGGATGCCCGGATTCCGTTGGATTTTTCACGTGGTAAGTGGTACCGACTACTTCAGCCGGAAGCAAGAATGGAGTTTACCGGTATCCGACATAATGCCTCTACACCTTCTCAGTTTTTTGAGGGGAATATCGTGCCCGTTACTTACCGGTTGTACTTTCACAATTTACGCCGGCAAAGTTTGCGCGACCTGCAACCGCGGTGGGGACAGATTGTCGATTTCAATTTCCGGCACACACCTATTGGGAATCTGGATTATGGAACGGAGTGGTCGGCAGCAGGGTATGAATACCTTCCGGGATTCTTCCGCCATCATGGGATTCGTATTTATGGCGGGTATCAGCAAAAAGAGCTCTCTGCATCTGGTAATCTACTATCTGACCTGATTTTGTATCCACGAGGTTACAAAAGTTTTACCAACCGCCAGTTGTTTACATTACGAACGGATTATACGTTGCCTTTACTTTACCCGGACTGGAATCTGGGGAGATGGATTTACCTAAAACGTATTAATCTGCGTGGCTTTTATGATTATGGATGGACGGAAGCGCTGGCTTCGCAGAACAACCAGACAATCAACTATAACTTTAGTTTTAAATCCTATGGAGCAGAAGTTACGACCAATTGTCATTTCCTCCGTTTTAAAGCGCCTGCCAATCTGGGAGTCAGGTACAGTTATATGCCCGATTTGAATGATTATCGCCTCGATGTACTTTTCTCAGTTAATTTTTCTGCACTGTAATTTCAGAAATGAACCTGCGGATTAATTCTGACAGAGGAAGACCTGAATTTTGTTTTGATGGTTTCTTTCATCAGATAATTGCATATCCATTTCTACGCTGAAAAATCTGTATCAATACCAGGTTGACCACAAATCATTCAATTCTCAGCAAGTTAATAGCCCAAGAAATATCTTCTTACAGTTGATTATAAGTTAATTAGGATACAATGGGGTTGTAGTTAAAGCGCACTCAGATAAAGAAATCCGTCCCTTCAAGTCTCAAATTCTTCCTAAACTTCCTTTTGAGTCATTGCACATACCTGAAAATTTTGTCTTCGCTTGTGCAGAAGACAAATTCTGAATTTACAAACCTCAATTAGTCTGGTTTTGCAACCAACTGCAAATACATTCAAAAAAGACATATGTCAACCAATGCGTAGTTCACATATGTTTCAAGATAATTCGAAGAACATTTGTGAACAATATCAATAAGTCACTAATGTGAATTGATGAAATTTCCACAAAATGAATTTAAATTCACATTATTAATTAATGAAAAGTTTAATTTGTAAACAGGATGTCTCTGTTAATTTCATATCGACATAGCAATAGCTTAAGTTCATTAAATCAACATATTACATGCAAAAATACAAGTAAAACTTTAAGAGTTTAAATACATTTGTATGCAAATATGACGAAATACGCTTAATCACTATGCAAATATAACATTATTAGTATCTATACCAGTAAATTACATCAAATATAGGCACTAATACTTTAAGTTGAATACTGATGGTTATTTACATCAATAGCATACCTAAGGATTAAGTATTATATGCTAGTAAAACAATGGATTATGGTGTATGATTGTTTATGGAAAAAATTTAATTCTCCTCATTTTCTTACTGATAGACTACTTTCACCTTTAGTACAATTGTAAATTGCAATATGTGTACAACTAATGTTGTCCGTTATATTTTGTTTTGTTACATTTGTCATGACAGGAATTCACAAATGAAATGTTCCAAATTAATGTCGGCTCATGGGTTGGCATTTGCTGTTACTATTTGTGAATTTCAACAGTCCGCTAAGAACCAATTGTAATTAAATGAAAGAACGTATCAATCAGTTTTTGCAAAGTGAGCATCTGTCGCCAGCTGAATTTGCCGATCAAATTGGTGTGCAACGCTCCAGTGTTTCGCACGTATTGAACGGAAGGAATAATCCCAGTGCTTCCTTTATTCAAAAGATGATTGCTGCTTTTCCCGGGCTAAATACCCGTTGGTTGCTGCTTGGCGAAGGTGATATGACCGAGCGGCAAAATCGGCCGAACAAGGACTTATTTGCCGAAACCAGGGATGCAGAACCTGCTAATCGGCTTTCACCTGAACCTCCAGTTCTGCAAAAGCCTGAAAGACTGGAAACGGTGCCGAAACAAACCAATGAACCAGCGTTGGTACAATCGGAGGAACAGGCTACCTATATGTCAAAAAAGGAAGTGGAGAATATTTGGGATGACGGTCCTGGCGAAATTGAACGTATTGTGGTATTTTACTCCGATAAAACTTTTAAAGCATACAAACCCTCAAAATAGTTTTTTCAGCTATCTTTGCCCTTCAAATAGTGGCTTAAGATGATGAATAAGACTGTTCAGAACCTCAGGGTTCTCTCGAATATCCAACTTAACCGGGACCATCATCTCCTGGAGTTGCAGGCTCCCGTCAAGTTGGAACAAATCGCTCCCGGCCAGTTTGTAAATGTTCGCGTCGAGAAATCGCAGAGTACTTTCCTTCGCCGGCCGTTTTCCATTTACGGGGTTGATTATGAAAAAAACACCATGTCCTTGTTTATTAAGGATGTAGGCCCTGGCTCACATGTGCTTACATCAACGCCTGAAGGTGAGGAAGTGGATGTTGTTTTCCCACTCGGAAATGGGTTTTCATTCCCCGAAAACAATAAACGTATTTTACTGGTAGGCGGCGGTTTTGGCATCGCTCCTTTACTTTTCTTCGCTCAGGAGCTGACAAAACTCAATCTCAAGGCTGATATTCATGCACTGGTAGGTGCCCGAACAGCAGATGACCTGATGGAACTGGATTCGTTTGCTCAGTATGGACAGGTTTATACGACTACCGAAGATGGTACACACGGATTAAAAGGCCGGGTGACTGATCATTCGGTTCTAAGCGATAATTTACAAAAGTTCGATGGAGTTTACACATGTGGACCAGAGCCAATGATGAAAGCTGTTGCAGCTAAAGCGGCGGCGGCTGACGTCTTTTGCGAAGTCTCATTGGAGAATACCATGGCTTGCGGCTTTGGTGTTTGCTTGTGTTGTGTGACAGAAACAACCAGTGGGCATCAGTGTGTTTGTACAGATGGCCCGGTGTTTAATATAAGGGATTTGAAATGGTAGATTTACGTGTTAAGATAGGCGATCTAGACCTGAAGAACCCGGTTATGACGGCTTCCGGGACATTTGGATACGGAGTTGAATTCGAGGATTTTTTCGATTTAGACCGGCTGGGTGGCTTCGTTGTTAAAGGAACGACTTTGAATCCACGCCAGGGAAATCCTTATCCCCGTATGGCTGAAACACCATCTGGAATGTTGAATACCGTTGGTCTTCAGAATGCTGGCGTTAAGTATTTTTGCGAACATATCTACCCGAAATTGGTGAAGTATCAGACCAATGTACTGGTTAATGTATCGGGGTCTACGGCGGAGGATTATGCTGAATGTGCTGAACAGATTAATGAACTGGAATACATTCCGGGGATTGAACTGAATATTTCCTGCCCGAATGTGAAGGAAGGTGGGATGACCTTCGGAACCAGTTGTCCGTCGGCCGAAGCGGTTGTTCGCGCTGTGCGGAAAGTGTACAAAAAGCATTTAATGGTGAAGCTGTCGCCAAATGTAACCGCTATTGATGAAATTGCCCGTGCGGTGGAAAGTGTAGGTGCCGACAGTGTCTCGCTGATCAATACGTTGCTGGCGATGGCCATCGATGCTGAGACGCGCAAACCGGTGCTTTCGACAATTACCGGTGGCTTATCAGGACCTGCAGTTAAGCCGGTTGCACTGCGGATGGTCTGGCAGGTAGCACAGGCAGTGAAAATACCGATTGTTGGTATGGGAGGTATCATGAATGCTGCGGATGCAATTGAGTTTATGCTGGCGGGTGCTTCTGCGATCCAGGTGGGAACGGCGGGTTTTGTCGATCCGCTTGCTCCTGTAAAGATTGTAGAGGGTATAGAGGATTACCTGGTGCGTCACAAAATTGAATCGGTAACTGACTTAGTCGGTAGTTTACAATTGTAATTACATTTGTGAATATACGAATTAATGAAATTTAACGTTATATAACATGCAGCCTGTTTTTTGAACAGGCTTTTGTTTATAAAATTGCGGCACTTATTTAATTGTGCTTCGATATTTTAGTGAATTTTCACAATACTATTTCCGGAACAGTGCCTATGAGGTATTTATTGGGACTTATTTTTGCATTACTGTTTGTCATGTCTGACTTTACACCCGGCTTTTCTGACCTGGGTGTTCCAAAACACAGCTTTTCGGTTCCTGACATGAAACCGCTTAATGAGAGGCTTACCAATGACTTATCGACGTTTGATTACTCTGACTATATCGAACGTACGGTGGATCGTTTTATGGATAGAAATGAGTTGCGCGGTGTTTCCATCGCTGTGGTAAAGGACGAGAAGTTGGTTTTTGCACATGGTTACGGTTATGCTGATAAAGAAAATAATGTCATTACCGAACCTCGTAATATTTTCAGAATTGCCAGTGTTTCAAAATTGATTACGGCTGTTGCCATTTTTAAACTCATTGAGAGTGGTAAATTATCGCTCGACTCAAAGGTGTTTGGCAAGGATGGAATTATCAACGACGAGAAATATATGCCGTATCGCGACCGGCGCATGACCGATATTACCGTACGGGAATTATTGAATCACTCCGGCGGTTGGACACAGAAATACGGCGACCCGATGTTTATGCCCGATGTTATTGCCCGCAAGGTGGGTGATCCGCTTCCGGCTACCATCGACACGTATTTAAAATTTGTCACCAGTCATCGGTTGCATTTCAAGCCGGGTACGATGAGTTCGTATTCAAACCTGGGCTTTGTGTTGCTGGGCGAAGTGATTGCCCGTGCTTCCGGAATGCCGTACGAGGATTATGTTCGGGCCAATGTATTGTTGCCGGCGGGGATTACCGATATGCACATCGGACACAATTTATATAAGAACAAATATCCAAACGAAGTAAAGTATTACGAGCAACGGGGTTCTCTTCCGGTTACGGCTTGTGATGGCTCTGGTTTGATTCTTCCTAAATCAAATGGTGGAAATGACATTTCACTCCTTAGTTCAGCCGGGGGTTGGGTCGCTTCTCCTGTCGAACTGATGAAGTTATTGGTTGTTATCGACGGTTTTCCCGGTGTACCGGATATATTGTCGCCTGAGAGTATTAGAGAAATGACTACTCCGAATCCGCGTGGATTCGAACCATTGGGCTGGCGTGGTACTACCGCTTCGGGGTACTGGTGGCGAACAGGTAGTATGCCCGGAACGGCTGCCATTATGAAACGTCGTCCTGATGGCCTCGAATATGTGATTATTACCAATACCAGCAGCTGGAAAGGTCCCAACTTTACAGGTGACCTAGGTCACCTGATGGATCGTATTTGTCGGCGGGTAAAAACGTGGCCTGACCAAAATTTGTTTGAATATCATCGGCCTAAAGACATACTTGCAATAAACTAATACACAACACATACAAATTAAAAGAGCACCAGGTTTTGGTGCTCTTTTTTTTGAATTGATATCTGAACATTACATTTTTGTGCATTATTTTTAAAGTAGAATGAACCCTTTTCAAACCTTTCACGCTTTAGTGTGTTAAAGGAGGTGAAAATGTAAAATCGATTTATAATCATTCACCATAAAACCGTTTAATTACAATGTCTGATTTTCAAGTGATGATGCCCAAAATGGGTGAAAGTGTCCAGGAGGCTACAATCACCAAAATGTTTGTCAAAAAGGGCGATACTGTTGAAGAGGACGATGTTCTTTTCGAAATTGCCACCGACAAGGTGGATTCGGAAATTCCCTCACCGGTTGCCGGTAAGGTAAAAGAAGTTAAATACAACGAAGACGACCTGGTTGCGGTTGGGGAAGTTGTTATGTTGATTTCGATGGATGGGGAAGACGAAGAAGAGGACACTTCTTCGGAAGAAACTACCGATAAAAAGGCAGAAACACAACCTGCCGCCAAAGAAGAGGCAGCGGAAACGGCAAAAGATTCCGGCGCTTCACAAGGAAATGTAAACAAACAATCGGGCCGGTTCTATTCACCGCTGGTTCGCAGCATCGCCGATAAGGAAGGCGTTTCGTTCGAAGAGCTCGAATCGATTGAAGGAAGTGGACAGGGTGGTCGTGTTCAGAAGAAAGATATTCTGGCTTACCTCGAGAACCGTGGTTCAGGAAAAGTTGCGAAACCTGCAGCCGCCAGTGCGTCAGCCCAGACTGCAAAAGCTGCTCCTCAGGCTCCGCAACACAAAGTTTCGGTTTCTATCGGTGCCGAAGATACGATTGTGGAAATGGACCGCGTGCGCAAAATGATTGCTGATCACATGGTTACATCGAAACATGTGGCCCCTCACGTTACTTCGGTTGTTGAAGCCGATATGACCAATATGGTGTTGTGGCGTAACAAAGTAAAAGGTGAATACCTTGAAAAGTACGGCGAGAAAATTACCTTCATGCCACTGATTACTGAAGCAGTTGCCAAAGCACTGACTGAATTCCCGTACGTTAACTCATCGGTTGACGGTTACAATATTGTTTTGCGCAAGCATGTTAATGTTGGTATGGCTGTAGCAACCGAGAATAACAATCTCGTGGTTCCGGTAATTAAAGATGCTGATATGAAGAACCTGCTTGGTTTGACAAAGGATATCAACCGCTTGGCCGCCTTGGGACGTAAGAACAACCTGAGTCCGGATGATCTGCAGGGAGGAACATTTGCCATCACCAACTTTGGGTCATTTGGAAACATCATCGGAACACCGATTATCAATCAGCCGCAAACTGCTATTCTGGCTGTTGGTACCATCGAAAAGAAACCGGCCGTAATGGAAACACCGACCGGCGACGCGATTGTCGTCCGTCATAAAATGTTCCTGTCACTGTCATACGACCATCGTGTGATTGACGGAATGTTGGGTGGTAAATTCCTGCGCCGTGTGGCCGATATTCTGGAAGAACACGATCCCAACCGCGAAATCTAATTGACAAACGGATAAAAGATTATTACAAAAGGAAATAAAATGAAAGAGAATCTTCACGAACTTGAAGTTCCCAAGAATTACCATATTAAAAAGACGGATAAGGAGACCTTAGCCAAGTGGTTTTACCTGATGACCGTTGGTCGTGCCATTGATGAGAAGGCTCCCAATTACCTGAAACAGGCGATTGGTTGGTCGTATCATGCACCGTATGCCGGTCATGACGGCATTCAGCTGGCTATCGGTCAGGTTTTTGATAAAGAGACAGACCACCTGTTTCCTTACTACCGTGATATGTTGACAAACCTATCTGCCGGTCTGACTGCTGAGGAGTTGATCCTGAACGGGATTTCCAAAGCTACGGATGTTGGTTCGGGTGGTCGCCACATGTCGAACCACTTTGCCAAGCCGGAGTGGAATATTCACAATGTATCATCTTGTACTGGTAATCATACGCTTCATGCAGTTGGTGTGGGTCGCGCTATCCGGTACTACAAGCACAAAGGTGTTTCCATCAGCTCACAGGGCGAATCGTCTGTTTCTGAGGGATATGTATATGAAGCCATCAACGGTGCATCGAATGAGCAGCTGCCGGTAGTGTTTGTTTTCCAGGATAACGGTTATGGAATTTCTGTTCCGAAACGAGACCAGACGGCCAACCGGAAAGTGGCGAATAACTTCAGTGGATTCAAAAATCTGCGCATCATTCACTGTAATGGTAAAGATGTGTTCGATTCGATGAATGCCATGGCTGAAGCGAAAGCGTGGGCGATGGAAAATCAGAAACCGGTAATTGTACAAGCCAATTGCGTGCGCATTCATTCACACTCGAACTCCGACCGTCACGAACTGTATCGTAACGACTCAGAGTTGAACTATGTGGCAGAATATGATCCGCTGGGTAAATTCCGTCGTATGTTGCTTCGTTACAACCGCTTCACTGAAGAGGAGTTGGATGAGTTGACCAACAAAGCAATGCAGGAAGTTAAGGATGTACATAAAAAGGCATTGAAAGCTCCGGATCCGGATCCGGAATCGATCTTCGATTTTGTACTTCCTGAACCATACGTTTCGGAAAAATTCCCGGAAGGTCTTCACAATGAGGAAGGTGAGAAAAGGAAGTTAATTGAAGCACTGAATGGTACACTGAAAGAAGAATTTCGTCGTAATCCCGATACCTTCATTTGGGGACAGGATATGGCCAATAAAGACAAAGGCGGTATCTTCAATGTCTCTAAAGGATTGCAGCAGGAATTTGGCATTGAACGTGTATTTAACGGCCCGATTGCCGAGGACTATATCACCGGTACAGCGAACGGTATGTCGCGTTTTAGCGACAAAATCCGCATTGTAGTGGAAGGCGCTGAGTTTGCCGACTATTTCTGGCCGGCCATGGAGCAGTTTGTCGAGATGACGCACGAATACTGGCGTACCAACGGTAAATTTGCTCCGAATGTGACCATTCGTCTGGCTTCAGGTGGATATATCGGTGGTGGTTTGTATCACTCTCAGAATATTGAGGGTGCCTTGACCTCTTTCCCCGGTATCCGGGTAGTGTATCCTTCGTTTGCTGATGATGCAGCCGGTTTGTTGCGTACGTCGCTTCGTTCAAAAGGACCGACTTTATTCCTGGAGCCCAAAGCACTGTACAATTCACCAATTGCTGCAACCCCGATTCCTGAAGAATTCGAGGTTCCATTCGGCAAAGCCCGGGTACGCAAAGAAGGTTCTGATTTGACGGTAATTACCTATGGTAATACAACCCACATGTGTATCAGTGCCGCCAACAAGCTGGAGGAAGAAGGTCATAGTGTTGAAGTAATCGATCTACGTTCACTTATTCCGTTGGATAAGGAAACCATCATTGAATCGGCGAAAAAAACGGGTAAAGTATTGGTGGTTCATGAGGATAAAGTATTCTCAGGCTTTGGTGCTGAAGTAGCTGCTACCATTACTTCTGAGGCTTTTGAATATCTCGACGGACCGGTTCAGCGTCTAGGTTCAACCTTTACACCGGTAGGTTTCAACCGTATTCTCGAGAAAGCCATTCTTCCGAATGATGAGAAGATTTATAACGGTATGGCCGCATTACTCAAGTACTAAAACTTTAGTTGAAGATTAACCATTTAGCAATGAAGAAAATAGGATTATTCTATAGTTTCCATACACAGAAAACCGCTAAAGTGGCCGAAAAGATACAGAAAGCTTTAGGCGAGAAAGATGTAGAGGCCCTTAACGTAGAAGAAGTTGACGAAAAGAAATTCGCCAGTTTTGATAATTTGATACTGGGTGTTTCAACCTGGTTTGATGGTGAATTGCCTAATTACTGGGACGAATTTGTGCCGGCCATCGAGGAGATGGATTTGAAAGGCAAGAAAGTGGCCATATATGGATTGGGCGACCAGGTCAATTATCCCGAGAATTTCTGTGACGGAATCGGTATCATGGGCAAACTGATGGAACAGCAGGGAGCTGAACTTGTCGGGTTTGTTTCGGCCGATGAATACAACTTCGAAAGCTCGGTAAGCCTTCGGGGTGACAAATTTGCAGGACTTGCGCTTGACCAGGAAAATCAGGCACGGAAAACCAATAAACGTATCGAAGATTGGGTAGCTGACCTCAAGAAGTCATTTAACTGATTATCTGATACTTTTCATTGATAAAATATGCAATACCATGCTGCGGGAGATTGTCCCTGGCATGGTATTCGTATATTTAGGCTACATTTGTAGCTCATTTGTAACTTATGAAACTAAGGCAAAGGAACAGACTTTTTCAAGTTATTGTCGTTACCGGAGTAGTGATTTTAGTTGCTTTACTAACCCGAACACCTGAATTCAGAACGCAGAAACTACAGTTATTGGAGAAGAATATTACCAGTGTTGACAGTATTATTCCTCCCGGCGATTCCACTATTATTCCCGTTAAGTACCAAGGCGTACCTGACTTTACCGATTTAGATCCGCAGATTCGCAAGGAGAAGTTTATTCAGTTTATGCTTCCGGCCGTTATGATAGTCCGCCACCGGCTGATGGAAGACTTACGGCATGTTGAATTTATTGATAATCGGATGGTTAAATCAGAATCCGTTGCTCCGGCCGATACCGTCTTCCTGAACAGGATGTTATTGAAATACCGAACGGATTCCATCGATGTACTGAAAAGAAGAATTTACCCACATCCCGTGAGCCTCGTAATTGCCCAGGCTGCACTGGAATCGGGCTGGGGTACATCGCGTTTCTTCCGGGAAGGGAATAACATTTTTGGTGTTTGGTCGTTTGACCAGGACGATTCACGCATCGCGTCGAAATACAAGCGAAATGGCCGTACAATTTACCTGAAAAGTTATTCTTCCTGCATACAATCCATCAGTAACTATTACCTGACGATTGCCAGGGTGCCATATTACAAAGAATTCCGAATGAAACGCTGGGAAGGAGCCTCATCCATTGAACTACTCCCGTATTTAAGCCGCTATTCCGAGAAAAGTCAGTACGCGCAGCTGGCCCGCTCGATTATCCAAGAGAACAACATACAGAAATATGACGACTATTCATTAAGGGAATATGAACACAAATCGGGCATTGTGCTGTTCTTTCAGGAAAAGTTGAAGTTTTGGTAAGCATTTATTCGCTTCGACAGTTATGTTTATTTATTAGTTTTACAGCATAATCGTATCAGGATTTAACAACCATCTTGGATTAAATCAGGGTATAATGACAGAAATAATGAAAAAGAAGAAAAGAATTGCACTGGTTGCGCATGACAACCGGAAGAAAGATATGATGGAATGGGTGGCCTACAACTGGAATGAACTGGCTCAGCATTCACTGGTTGGTACTGGAACTACCGGCAAGCTGGTTGAAGAAACCATTAAGCAGAAATGCGTTGAAAATGACGCTGTTCCACCAGAGGTGACCCGTTTGAAATCAGGACCATTAGGTGGTGATCAGCAATTAGGATCGATGATTTGCGAAGGACTGATCGACATGGTCATCTTTTTTTGGGATCCCATGCAGCCACAACCGCACGATGTCGATGTGAAAGCATTGTTGCGTATTTCGGTATTGTACAACATCCCAACAGCTTCGAACCGTTCAACAGCAGATTTTCTGATTTCATCGGAACTGTTTCACAAAGAATACAAGCCACGCATTAAAGATTATTCAGGCTATATTACCCGCTCTATTGACATGGAGTAGGGCCCTGAGAGATAATTATTTAACTTTTACATAACAATTTTATTCATTTCTCTCCGACGGAAAGGCCGTAACTTTATATTGTTAACCTCTATTCCCTGGAGTTATGAGAAAAAACCGAGAGAAATTGAGAAAAATGATTAAGGCCATGTATCTGTTGAAAGATATCATTGGCGAGAAACAGGAAAATGACGTTTCATTCAGGCAAACTCCTAAAAAGAAAATCATCGCCGATCTCAATGAGATTATTGATTTAAGCCTGGAAGATTATTATTCGACAAATTTATCCTGATGAAGAACGAGTTATTAATTAACGCAAACTGAAAACATCGCCACAGATTAACTGAGACGATGTTTTTTTATTTCACTGTATCTGGAACGAATTTCAGCGCCGCTGAATTAATGCAGTAACGCAATCCGGTTGGTGGCGGGCCATCGTTAAAAACATGTCCCAGGTGTGCGTTACAATGAGCACAACGAACTTCGGTTCGAATCATTCCATGACTGGTATCTCTTACTTCTTTGATATTTTTGTTGTTCGCAATATCACTAAAGCTAGGCCAGCCACAGCCTGATTGAAACTTGGAATCAGAATTGAACAGCAATGCCCCACAACAAACACAATGGTATGAACCTTTTTGATAGAAATCGTAATAAGCGCCGGTAAACGGCCTTTCAGTTGCCGATTTCCGGGTAACTTCGTACTGTAGCGGAGTTAAGGTTTCTTTCCAATCTTTGTCTGTTTTCTTCACCATAGTTTGATTGCTTTGTTTCGATTTTGAGTTTTGTGCCTGGCTCGTAATCGCTCCAAATAAAATAAGTCCGATAATGAAAATTGCATGTCTCATGCTACTACATACGTATTTCATTAAATTTTGTTTATTCGCAGACTTTTAATCTTCCTGAGAATTCAATATTTGATTCAAACTGACCACACGTACATAGAGATGATTTTTAAACAACCTACTTTTTCAAAATGATGGGTGTCAAGTGCTGTTTTCGTTTACTATATTCTTCTTTTGTAATGACGCCCAAATCAAGTAAATCTTTCGATTCTTTTAGCTTTGCAATAGCTTCTTCTCGAGTTAGTGGAGTATTTAATGATTTAATCTCACCTGTCAAAACAGACTTTTCATAATCTGAAATGGTCATGTATTTATGCAGACCGAAAGCGCGACCATTAGGTTCACCTAGAAGAATTGTCAGTGCCAACGGTTTCTTTTTACTTCCTTTATGGTAAAGTCGCATTTCCGATATAATGACCTTTTCACCTTGCATATTAGCCTTGGCAAACGCTTCACTTTTAATGAACTTTGGATTTCCCAACGGCTTTCCCATTGTAATTGTAACGAAATCCCGCTTTGTTTGGGATTTTGCTTCAGTAACACCATTCAGAGTTTCGACGTTATTTTCAGTCGAAGTAACCAATCCGGAAGGCTTTCCCATAACAAGTGTGTCTCCTAATTCTAAAATTGTTCCGTCCGCGGCAACGTATTTCACAACTTTTGTATTGTTACGAAACGACTCAAATACCTTGGGATTTTCACATTCACCAGCCGTAATTTGCTTTAATGTACTTTGTGCCATCGAATTAAGCGAGAGAAATAGAATGGAGATAAAAAACAAAAATTTCATTGAATTAAACTTTAGGTTAAACTTATGAATTTAGGGTAAAGTTAATATGTTAAACCTTATTCGGACTAATTAAATACATTGAATAGCGAAATAAGTAATTTAATAATCCATCACCTGTCTTATAATTAATATTATGTTATTTTAATGATGTAAAAAAACAGGGAAGCTGTTTGGCCTCCCCATTTTTAATATCCTTGTTGAATTATTTCAAACTGTCGAGTTTGGCTTGAACTTCTTTAAACTTATCCATCATTTTCAGACGGTAATACAAGTTTTTAAGATGCTCCAGGATAAAGCGGTCTTTCGGATTCAGTTCACTGGCTTTTTCCATGTAAGGAATTGCTTTCTTGAACTGAACATCGGCTTTCCCTTTTTCAGCTTCGTATTTATCCTGTTCTGTCGGCGGTATTTTCGCAGCAACTTCCAGTTGTTTTACACCACGGTTGAAATAAACAACACCCATGTTGTAATAAGCATCCGCAAATTTCGGATTTACCTCGGTTGCCTGCTGGTATGCTTTCAATGCTTCGTCCGAACGACCAAGTTTGTCGAGAGCTGCTCCTTTTGCAAAATAGAACGTCGGGTTCTTCGGGTCTTTCTCAATGGCTTTATCAAGATATGAAATCGCATCTTCCGATTTGTTCTTCGACATGTAATAGTTGATCAGCGAAACCAGGATATTCTGACTTTCCGGATATGCTTCAAAACCTTCTTTCATTGAGTTGACTGCGGCAGTTGTATCACCCATTGCTTCATAAGCACTGATGATCTGACCGTATGAAGCACCACCGTTGTAATCGTACTTGATACACTCTTTAAAGTAGTCAATTGCTTTCTTATACTGCTTGGCATTGGTTGCTGCTAAACCAGTATTGTAAATAATGACTGTGTCAACCGGTGTATCTTTCTTGAACATATCGGTTTTTTCGATATCCAAAATGTTCTCAAAGTACTTAGTGGCTTCATCATATTTTTCGGCTTGGAAGGCATTAACAGCAGCTTTTGTCAAATCCTGAATCAGAAATGTCAATTTAATTTTGATACCGTTGGCATAACGGCCTTTATCGTCCAATGACAGCGCCTTCATGTATGACTTGTAGGCTTCTTCCAAGGGGTGGTCACTCAGTTTTTTATAGTTCTCATCTTTCGATGCGAAAATTGCCTGATAGATTTCGCCGCGAACTTCCCATGTACGAGGCCAATCAAGCGTTTTGTCTGATTTGTCATTATTCGGATCAACCGTTTGCTCTATAGTCTCCAGAGCTTTGTCCAGCTTTCCGCTTTCTTTATAGTTCTCAGCACTGGATACTTTACCTTTCTGCGCGAATACAGTAGTTCCGGCAAGAAGTAGGATGGCTACAAAAAATACTTTTTTCATGTTTGAATTGATTATCATTTTGCTACTTACAAATTTGCTTGAATTTTCAGAAAGTACAAATTTTCCAACAAATTATTCTACTACTTCGTTATCAGATTCATTATCAGTCTGTACAGTATCATCTGAAACTTCAATTTCAGTGTCGGAGGCTTCTACACGGGCAACAGATGCAATCGAATCATCTTCTCTCAGGTTAATGAGCTTAACACCTTGTGCTGCACGCCCCGTCATCCGAATATCCTGAACGGGAAGACGGATGGTGACGCCCGACTGTGTAATAATCATCAGGTCGTCATCGTTGCTCACACTTTTTATGGCTACCAGAGAACCTGTTTTCGGGGTAACATTAAGGGTTTTTACACCTTTACCGCCCCTATTGGTCACCCGGTAATCATCAATTTTAGAACGCTTCCCGAATCCGTGTTCGGAAACAACAAGGATATCCTCGCTTTCATTCTCTACACAAACCATACCAACCAGTTCGTCCTTCTCTCCTCCCAGCGTAATTCCTCGCACTCCGGCGCCTGTTCGGCCAATGGCTCTCACCTTATCTTCCGGGAAACGAATGGCTTTTCCGGAGCGTACAGCCATCATGATCTCGTTATTACCATTCGTAAGTCGTGCTTCCAATAATTGGTCGTTTTCACGAATCGTAATGGCATTTACACCATTTTGGCGTGGACGCGAATAAGCCTCGAGTGAAGTTTTCTTGATGACACCTTTCTTGGTACAAAGAATGATGTAATTATTATTGATATACTCTTCGTCCTTGAGATTTTTAACGTTGATGAATGCTTTAACGTTGTCGTCCGGTTCAATATTCAGCAGGTTTTGAATCGCACGGCCTTTGGACGCTTTTGCTCCTTCCGGAATTTCATAAACCTTCAGCCAGAAACATTTACCCTTCTCAGTAAACAACAGAATGGTATTATGCATCGTAGCAATAAACAAGTGCTCCAGAAAATCTTCGTCACGGGTTGTTGAACCTTTGGAACCAACCCCGCCACGGGATTGAGTACGGAATTCAGTTAAAGGCGTACGTTTCATGTAACCCATATGCGAAATGGTGATGACCATTTCATCATCGGCATAGAAATCTTCCGGATTAAATTCTTCGGCTGAATGGATGATTTCCGTTCTTCTTTCGTCACCGTAACGGCTCTGAATCTCGAGTAATTCATCTTTGATAATCTGCATCCGGACGGGCTCGTTAGCCAGAATATTTTTCAGATGCTCGATTTGCTTCATTAGCTCATCATACTCTTCGTGAAGTTTATCACGCTCCAGTCCGGTCAGTTTCTGCAAACGCATATCCAGAATAGCGCGAGCCTGGATCTCATCCAGATCAAAATTCGTCATCAAGCCTTCTCTTGCCTCTTCCGGCGTTTTTGACGCACGAATCAGACTGATAACAGCATCCAGATTATCGATCGCAATAATTAAACCGCGTAAGATATGAGCTTTCTTCTCTGCCTGGTCCAGTTCGTACTGTGTACGCCGTACAACCACTTCGTGACGGTGCTCGACAAAGTAGCGAATCAGGTCGCGCAGGTTCAGCATACGTGGACGGCCTTTTACCAGCGCAATGTTGTTTACACTGAAAGTCGACTGTAACTGCGTGTATTTATACAACTTATTCAGCACAACGCTGGCCATGTCATCACGCTTGATATCGACCACAATACGCATTCCTTTGCGGTCAGATTCATCGTTGACATTGGCAATTCCATCGATTTTCTTTTCGTTAACCAGGTCGGCGATTTTAATAATCAGTTCTGCCTTGTTAACCAGATACGGAATTTCAGTAATGATCAGTTTTTCCCTTCCGTTCGGAGTTACTTCGATCTCTGACTTTCCACGCATGACAATCCGGCCGCGACCGGTTTCATAGGCTTCACGTACGCCAGAGTATCCGTAAATAATTCCACCTGTCGGGAAATCGGGCGCTTTGATCAAGTCAATCAACTCATCCACTTCAACATCAGGATTGTCGATGTAAGCGTTGATCGCATCAATGGTGTCCGTCAGGTTGTGAGGTGGCATATTGGTTGCCATACCCACTGCAATACCCGATGCACCGTTCACCAGCAAATTCGGAAACTTGGCCGGAAGCACAGTTGGCTCTTTCAGCGACTCATCAAAGTTGGGCGCAAAATCAACCGTATTCTTGTCCAGATCGGCTAACGCTTCTTCCGCGAGTTTTTGAAGACGAGCCTCGGTGTAACGCATCGCAGCCGGACTATCACCGTCGACTGATCCAAAGTTTCCCTGTCCATCAACCAACCGGTATCGCATCGACCAGTGTTGTGCCATACGAACCATGGCAAAATATACAGAGGAATCACCGTGCGGGTGGTATTTTCCCAATACCTCACCAACAATCCTTGCTGATTTCTTATACGAGCGATTGGAGTAGATTCCCAACTCTCCCATCCCAAACAAGATTCTTCGGTGAACTGGCTTCAGTCCATCACGAACATCCGGAAGAGCTCTTGAAACAATTACCGACATCGAGTAGTCGATGTAGGCAGATTTCATCTGCTCTTCGATATTTATCTTAATTATCTTTTCTCCGTCAGCCATTTATTTTAAATTAAAAATTTCTAACGTGTCTTTTAAGGTCACACAAAAATAGTAAAATTAAGGTATCTATGTGAATTATTTGCGCTTCAATTTCCTGACAAACTCAAACTCCTGTTTTACATATTATATAGGTTTTGAAATGACGAAAAGTCAGAAAGATTACCTATTTTGACAGATAATAAATTATGAGTTGGTAAACTTTCTCGTTTCCAGCACTAATCCACTGAACATGCTGATGTGGTCGGTTGTTAATTTGGCTAAAACATCATGAAAAAACTGAAATAATAGCTATTTTAGTAATTCCGGATTACCCGGAACAGTATTTGATAAGCAATTGCAAACACAGTTAGCTGATGAGTATGGATTCAAAATTTTCACCCAGAATAAAAGATGTCCTCTCCTACAGTCGTGAAGAAGCTATCCGACTGGGGAATGATCATATTGGAACTGAACACCTTTTTCTTGGAATTCTAAGAGATGGTGAGGGAGTTGCCATTGATATTATGACCCAGTTAGGCATTGATTTCTCCGGCATTAAAAAGGATGTGGAAAAAGCAGTTATTAATGACAAACCTCTTGAGCCCGATGCTTCGGTTCCATTGATGAAGAGCACTGAGAAAGTTCTGAAAATTGTGTACCTCGAAGCACGCTCATTGAACGAACAGACCATTAGTACAGGACATTTACTTCTGGCTATTCTGAAGGATCAAAATAGCCTGGTAAGTCAGCTGTTCAATGACTATGGTTTGGGTTATGACGATGTTAAAACCGAACTTGAGCATCTTTCAAAGACCAAAAACAAATCCGATTTTCCGGAAGACAGCGATGACCAGGACGATATGTATGGTGGTCGTGGTAGCGGAAGCGGACAAGGTGGTTCAGGAAGCACCAAAGGTTCATCGCCAAAAACCGAAACTCCGGTTCTCGACAATTTTGGTATCGATATTACCAAAGCAGCCGTTGAAGGCAGCCTTGATCCGATTGTTGGTCGTCAGAAAGAGATTGAGCGGATTGCGCAGGTTTTAAGCCGTCGCAAGAAGAATAACCCGGTATTGATCGGTGAACCAGGCGTAGGTAAATCAGCCATTGTGGAAGGTTTGGCTTTGCGTATCGCACAGAAAAAAGTTTCGCGCGTGTTGTTTGACAAACGTGTAGTAAGCCTTGATTTGGCATCGATTGTAGCCGGAACGAAATACCGCGGACAGTTTGAGGAACGCATGAAAGCGATTCTGAATGAGCTGTCGAAAGTGGACAACGTGATTCTTTTCATCGATGAGATTCACACGATTGTTGGTGCTGGTGGCGCTACCGGATCGCTGGATGCAGCTAATATGCTGAAACCAGCGTTGGCTCGTGGTGATATTCAATGTATTGGAGCCACCACCCTGGATGAATACCGGCAGCACATTGAAAAAGACGGTGCTTTGGAACGTCGTTTCCAGAAAGTGATGGTTGAGCCGACCAGCATTGAGGAAACCATCGAAATTCTCAATAACATTAAGGAACGTTATGAGGATCACCACAACGTGATGTACACACCGGAAGCAATTGACGCTTGTGTGAAACTCACAACCCGTTACATCACCGACCGACATCTTCCTGATAAAGCCATTGATGCACTGGACGAATCAGGTTCAAGGGTTCATATCTCCAACATTACAGTGCCTGACAGAATTGTAAAACTGGAAGATCAGATTGAAAATACCCGGAATGAAAAGATTCAGGCCGTAAAGAGTCAGAATTTTGAGTTGGCCGCCAGTTTCCGTGATAATGAAAAAAACCTGCTAGCCAAACTCGACAAAGAGAAGGAAGAGTGGGAAAAGGAACTGGAGAGTCATCGTGAAACTGTTGGTGAAGAGGAAGTTGCTGATGTAGTTTCCATGATGTCTGGTATACCTGTACAGCGTATTGCTGAAGCAGAAGGTAAAAAGCTGAAGAATATGCTGGCCGACATGCGAGCCAATGTAGTTGGTCAGGATGAAGCTTTGCAGAAAATTACTAAAGCCATTCAGCGAAACCGGGCCGGACTGAAAGATCCGAATAAACCGATTGGAACCTTTATTTTCCTTGGACCTACCGGTGTAGGAAAAACGCAGTTAGCAAAAGTACTTGCTGAGTATCTGTTTGATTCCACCGAAGCGCTTATCCGGATTGATATGAGCGAATACATGGAGAAATTTTCTGTGTCGCGCTTGGTAGGTGCACCTCCCGGATACGTTGGTTACGAAGAAGGTGGCCAGCTGACGGAAAAAGTCAGAAGAAAACCGTATGCTGTGGTGTTGCTTGATGAAATCGAAAAAGCACATCCTGATGTATTCAACTTGTTGCTGCAGGTGTTGGACGAAGGTCGTTTGACTGACAGTTTGGGGCGTAAAATTGATTTCCGGAATACAATCATTATTATGACGTCCAATATTGGAACCCGCCAATTAAAAGACTTCGGTCAAGGATTGGGATTCAATATCAGGAAAACAACTGAAGATGAGAACGAGCACGCAAAATACATTATTCAGAAAGCATTGAAACGTGCTTTTGCTCCTGAATTCCTGAACCGTGTGGACGATGTGGTTCTCTTCAATACGTTATCGAAAGAGCACATTGGCAAGATTATCGATATTGAGCTTAAAGGCTTGTACGGGCGTGTTGAAGCATTGAACTATAAGCTTAAAATCACCGCAAAGGCGAAAGATTTTATTGCCGATAAAGGTTTCGATCCACAGTTTGGGGCCCGTCCGTTGAAAAGGGCTATTCAGAAATACCTGGAGGATGAGATGGCTGAAGCCATTATTCAGAACCGTATTGAAGATGGCTCAACAATAACCATTGATTACAATGCCAAAGAAGAAAAAATGGTGGTCAAGATTGTCTCACCGACAGAGCCACCCAAGGCATTAGAGAATAACAGCAATTAAAAAACGGCCCTTCGGGGCCGTTTTCTTTTGTATTAATTTTTATCCAGTTTCTTCGCTTCCTCCCAGTATTTGTCCATCTCTTCCAGACTCATATCATGCATGGAACGTCCGTTACCAAGCGTTTTCTCTTCAAGGTAGTTGAATCGGCGGATGAATTTTCTATTAGTGCGTTCCAGTGCTGTTTCCGGATCAATATCGTACAATCGTGCGGCATTGACCAGCGAAAAGAATAGATCGCCAAATTCCTGTTCCATTTTAACCTGGTCATTTACTTTCAGTTCGTGCTCTACCTCCGACAGTTCTTCTTTCACCTTGTCCCAAACCTGTTCCCGGTGTTCCCAATCGAAGCCGACTCCCCTCGCCTTCTCCTGTATCCGATTGGCTTTAACCAATGCCGGAAGCGCTGCAGGAACGCCTTCCAGAACTTTCTTCTTACGCCCTTTTTCCTTCAATTTCAACGCTTCCCAGTTTTCTTCCACTTCCGATGCATCGGCAACCGACACATCTCCAAATACGTGTGGATGCCGGTAAATTAGTTTTTCCGTCAGCGCATTAATCACATCACCAATATCGAATGAGTTCATTTCGTCACCAATTTTGGCATAAAAGACAATATGCAGCAGAATATCGCCCAACTCTTTTTTTATTTCAGGAAAGTCGCGCTCGATGATGGCATCACCCAATTCGTATGTTTCTTCGATGGTTAACTTGCGAAGCGATTCAAGGGTTTGCTTCCGATCCCACGGGCATTTCACCCTCAGTTCGTCCATTATATCCAGCAACTTTCCAAATGCCTCCAGGTGTTCCTTCTTCGCCATGTAATCCGTTATTTAGTATATGACAATTTATTTTTTTGAACCAAAACGGCTTTACCGAGTTTTGATTTGCGAACGAAGTTAATAAATTCTTGTGTAGGGTTAATCTGCCGAAAGGTTGTCGCACCAACACGAAAAAAAGTGTTTATTTTGTAGTGCCTTTCATTGAGGTGATAATAACTGTCTATGATCGAAAAGATTTTTGAACTCGAAGGCGTAGAACATACTTCTTTCTTCGGAGTACGGAACAGCAAAATTGATCTGATAAAGTCCTACTTCCCAAAACTAATCATCACAGCCCGTGGGCACAGCGTTAAAGTAAAAGGCGAACCTACGGAAATAGAGGAGTTTACCACCAAATTTCAGCTGGTACTTGACCACTACTACCATTACAATTCTTTGTCGGACGAAAGCATTCATCAAATTATGATGGACGCGGTGAAGACCATCGACCAGCAATTTCCCGGACAGGAAGATATCTTACTTTTCGGCAATTCCGGCAAACCCATACGCGCCCGCACTCCTAATCAGCACAAGCTAGTCGAAAAAGCAAAAAAAGATGATTTGATTTTTGCTATCGGTCCGGCCGGTTCCGGTAAAACATATACCGCTATTGCGTTGGCTGTTCGTGCGCTGAAGAACCGTGAAATAAAACGCATTATTTTGAGTCGCCCGGCCGTTGAAGCCGGAGAAAATCTGGGCTTCCTACCCGGCGATTTGAAAGAGAAGATCGATCCATATCTCCAGCCGTTGTATGATGCGCTGCTCGATATGATTCCTCCCCGTAAGCTGGAAGAATTCCTGAAAGACGGCGTTATACAGATTGCGCCGCTGGCTTTTATGCGCGGACGTACACTCAGCAATGCCTATGTCATTTTGGATGAAGCGCAGAATACCTCCATTCCACAGTTGAAAATGTTTTTAACCCGTATGGGGTTGAACACAAAATATGTGATTACCGGCGATATTACGCAGATTGATTTGCCGAAAAAACAGCCTTCGGGGTTAATAACAGCACTGCGAATTTTAAGGGAGGTGGATGGAATTTCCATCATCGAGTTCGATAAAGGCGATATTATCCGGCATCGACTGGTTCGTGATATTGTGGAGGCATATGACCATTACGACAAATCGAAATAAGCATTATAAAAACCATTAAACTTTGTCAACATGAGTAGTAAAGCCATTATTAAGACAGATTTCAGTTTTCCAGGACAAAAAAGCGTTTACAAGGGAAAAGTGCGTGATGTGTACAACATCAACGACGATTACCTGGCAATGATTGTTTCCGACCGGATTTCTGCCTTCGATGTGGTTCTTCCGGAAGGTATTCCTTATAAAGGACAGGTACTGAATCAGATTGCAGCCAAGTTTCTGGATGCAACTGCCGATATTGTTCCCAACTGGAAAATCGCGACTCCCGACCCGATGGTAACGGTTGGACATATGTGTGAGCCATTCAAAGTGGAAATGGTCATCCGTGGTTACCTAACCGGACACGCATGGCGCGAGTACCGTGACGGAAAACGATCCCTTTGCGGAATTCCGCTTCCGGAAGGAATGAAAGAGAATCAGAAATTTGATCAGCCACTCCTCACTCCTACTACCAAAGCCGACGAAGGTCATGATGAAGATATTTCCCGTGAGGAAATTTTGGCCCAGGGACTGGTAAGTGAGGAAGACTACGTGTTACTTGAGAAATACACACGTGAATTATTCCAGCGGGGAACGGAAATGGCTGCCGAAAAAGGACTGATTTTGGTAGATACCAAATATGAATTTGGTAAGAAGAACGGTCAGATTTATCTGATTGATGAAATTCATACGCCCGATTCTTCGCGTTATTTCTATGCTGATGGTTACGAAGAGAGACTGGCCAAAGGCGAGAAACAAAAGCAGCTTTCGAAAGAATTTGTACGCCAGTGGCTCATCGAAAACGGATTCCAGGGACAGGAAGGTCAGCAAGTTCCGGAAATGAATGAGGAGTTCGTTAACCAGGTTTCTGAGCGTTACATTGAGCTTTTCGAGAAGATTACCGGTGACACATTTCAAAAAGCTGAAGCAAATGATGTTGCTGCCCGTATCGAATCGAATGTAAAAAGTTATATCGAGCAGAAGCTTTCGTAAAACTCATTGCATAACTAAAGTTTTAGTTACGACAATTTATTCACGTAAATAAGTCACATGAAAAAAACCATCCTACTCAGCCTTTTTCTGGCTTTTGCCACCCTGGTTTTTGCGAATGGCACAGGAACAAAAGTTGAAACCGGGCAATCTGTTCCGGAGTTCAAATTCCACGACCAAAACGGGAAAAAGGTATCCATCTCCGATTTCAAAGGAAAAGTGGTGATGATTAATTTCTTTGCGACCTGGTGTCCTCCCTGTCGGAAGGAATTACCTGAAGTTCAGAAGCAAATCTGGGATAAGTACAAGGATAATCCCAATTTTGTCATGTTAGTTTTTGGTCGCGAACAGACAGCTGACGAGCTTAACAAGTTTAAGAAGGAGAATCATTATACATTTCCTATTATTCCGGATGAGAAACGGAAAATCTTCAGCTTGTTTGCAGAGCAGTCTATTCCGCGGAATTTCGTCATCGGGCCTGATGGTAAGATCATTTTTGAATCAATTGGCTACACTCCAAAAGATTTTAAAAATCTGTTGGATGTATTAGCCAGGAACGTTCAATGACAATAATACGAAGCTAGTAATTGAGGGGAATCGAATTGATTCCCCTTTTTTGTTGGCTATTTTGCCGAAACTCCCCTTTTGGCTACTTTTAGTTGCGTTAAACACAATAAAATGACGGAAAGGAATGATATCCTTCGGCTTCGGGCACGAATAGCTGAATTAGAAAACAAAGTTGAAGAACTTGGGCAGGTTTGGGAACTAACCGGCACAGGCTATTTCAAAGATGATGGAATAAAAGGCTTCTGGTCCAACGAACTTTTGGCAATTGCCGGATACCATCGTGGCGAGGTTGATGAACGGTTTTACACTTTCCTCGATACGGTTGTGCACCCGGAAGATCTCAAATATGTCGACCGCCAACATGCGCTACTTGTTCCTGACGTTAATCGCATTCTAAACTACCGGATCATTGACAAAAACAAAAATATTCTTCATGTCCAGGAAAAGGTTCGTTTAACTATTTCCGACGACAATCGAAAAATGTTAACCGGAACAATCCATGACATTTCGGCTTTTTTCACGATAGATGCTTCGCCTAAGGAGAACCCTACCTCTTACCATGCTTTAATAAACGGGGCCAATGACCGGATTGCCCTTCTAAAAGAAGATCAAACGAAAGTATTGGTCAATACCGCTTATTACCAGTCGCTTAGATATAGCGAATTGCAACAATCGAAATTACTGGAACGCAATCTGGTACTGCCTGACGACAAAAAAATTTACGACAATGCCTTTCAGACAGCCTTGCAGTCAGGAAGTTCGGTGGCTGAATACCGTATTCACGATCAAGTAGGTCAGAATCATTTTATGGATACCCGCTTTACCCGAATTTGGTCCGACAACGGAAAGACTCCTTATGTTCTCCAGATTTCAAGAGATATCACACAGTTGAAGGAAGCGGAAATCAGGCAAACGGAAAGTGAAAGCAAGTTTAGGAGATTATTTGAAGTGTCCAACGATGCTATTCTGCTCTTAAAGGAATCCGGCGAAATAGTGGATTGTAACCGAAAGACAGCCGCACTTTTTGAAACATCACGTAGTGAGTTAATTGGTCACTTCCCCTGGGAGCTGTCTCCCGAAAGGCAACCCAATGGTAAACCTTCAAAAGAAAAAGCTATTACAATCTTCAATGAAGCGCTTTCAGGAGAGAAACCCATATTTCATTGGCAGCATCTTAGCAGGAAGGGGTATTTGTTTGATGCAGAAATCCAGTTGTCATCTATTCAGGTTAATAATCAGCAACTTTTACTAGTCAACCTGCGCGATACCACGCGGCAGAGTCTGGTTGAAAACGCGTTACGCGAGTCAGAACAGAAATTTCGCAAGTTCTTTGATAATAGCTTGCTTGGGAATATAATTACCCTGGCCGATCATTCCTTTGCTGAAGTAAATGAGAAAGCCTGTTCAATTTTAGGGTATGCTCAATCCGAGCTCAAAGTAATGAACTGGACACAAATTGTCCATCAAGAAGATCATTCTGCGATGCTTCCTGAAATTGAACAGATTTTTCAAGGTAGAAAAAATGAGATAACCCGGGAGATTAGGCTGGAGCGCAAGAATGGCCACTTACTTTTTGGATTAGTGGCCATTGCGCCACTTAAAAACGATGCGGGAAAGGTATATGCCATTCTCACCTCGCTTTTGGATATTACCGATCGCAAATTAGCCGAAAATGCCTTAAAGCAAAGTCAGCAGCGACTTTCTTCCATTTTTGAAAATGCTCCGCTGGGAATCATTATTCTCGATGGAAATGGAAAACTGTTCATGTGGAATGAACGGTTTGTCAGTATCCTGAATGCACGTGGCGAACGAATCGATATGGATTACATTGCCCGTCACATGCAACCGGACGATGTGAACGACACCAGAGAGGCTTTGAAGAAACTGGTTGTTGGGAGAACTGATTCGCTTGTCATGACCAAGGCATACCGGTTAAATCATGAAGAGACATTATGGTTAAAAGTAACAGCTTCTTCCATCAAGGATGATGATAGTCGAGTACAGTACATTGTCTGTATGATTGAAGATATTACGACTCAAACTTCCATCAGTGACTCGTTAAAAGCCAGTGAACGGCGCTTCCGGTCGCTATTTTCGCATATGCGCAATGGTTTTATGATTATTGATGTAATAAAGGATGATGATGCCCACATCAGGAACTTTCAATTTGTTGAAGTCAACGAAGCCATCGAAGAAGTAACCGGGTTTCCCCGAAATCAATACGCAGGTAAACTAGCCTCCGTTTTGATGGGAAGACAAGCCCGCTACTGGTTCCCCTATTTGGATGAAATACTGATAAATCAGGCCGTTATACAGGAAGAATTTTTCATTAAAGACACCGGACGGTATTTGGAAATAACCGCTTACCCCTTGCAGGGAAACCAAATAGCAGCGATTCTGGAAGACGTAAGTGAACGAAAAATGACCGAAACTTCGTTGATGGTCAATGAGCAAAAGTTCCGAAGTCTTGCCGAAAACAACCAGGATGCCATCATTCGCTACGACAGCCACAAATGGGTAACCTACCTGAACCGACAGGCAGAGGAACTTTTCCAGCTCCGCTTGATTGACATCATGAGTCAACCACTTCCTGAAAAGGTCTGGAAGAAAAGTCAACGGAAGAAATGGGATGAAACACTCGGGTACGTATTAAAATCGGGTGAGTCAAAACATATCGAAACCCATCACAAGCGCAAAGGGAAACAAGTGATCATGCTTTGGCGCCTAACTCCAGAGTTTTCGACCAATAATAAAATCATTTCTGTTCTGGCGGTTTCCCGCGATGTGACACTAATGAAAGAAGCACAACAGCAATTACTGTTCGCTAAAGAAAAAGCGGAAGAGAGCGACAAGCTAAAGTCTGCTTTCCTGGCCAATATGTCTCATGAAATCAGGACCCCGCTGAACGGGATTATGGGATTTGCCGAGTTGCTGAAACTTTCGAATATTGGTGAAGACGAAAAACAGGATTTTCTGGAGAATATCACGCAAAGCGGATATAAATTACTGAATATCATTAATGATATTCTTGACCTGTCGAAAATTGAGGCCGGTCAGATCAACATTGTTCGTAACCGTTTCTCGGTGAACCGGATGCTAAACGACCTGTATAAACTATTCCAGCCTAAGCTCAATCTTTCGAAGTCGAAAGTAAATATGGCCGTCACTGCAGCACTGAAAGATCAGGAGAGTTTCATTTTCAGTGATGAAGGCCGGCTAAGACAAATCATTATCAACCTGGTTGATAATGCACTTAAATTTACCGAAGAAGGCGAAATTGAATTTGGATACGAGATTTCTGACCATACTACCATTCGGTTTTTTGTGAAAGACTCGGGAATTGGTATTCCGGAGGATAAACGCCAGGCCATTTTCGAACGATTCCGGCAAGCGCAGGATACGCATCTGAATAAATACGGAGGGACCGGGCTAGGGTTGTCCATCGCCAAAGGTTTTGCGGAACTACTGGGTGGTACTATCGATTTCACTTCGGAAGTTGGTAAAGGAACGACCTTCTATTTAACTCTCCCCTTCCCCGCAGGTTCAGGTTTCACTGATGAAAATACATCGCCTGATGAACTAGCTTTTGATCCGGAAATGTACGACTGGACCGGTAAGAAAATTCTATTAATTGACGACGATCGGAGTAATTTCTTCCTGCTAAGAAGACTGCTTAAGGAAACCGGTTGCCAGGTAGATTTAGCTCAAAATGCAAGCGAAGGGATAAAAAGTCTAAAAAAGAATAATTATTCGACAATACTGATGGACATTCGTCTCCCGGACATCAATGGATTTGATTTGACAAAAAAGCTGCGAAAAGAACAAAATAACATCCCGATTATTTTCCAAACGGCTAATGTCATGGAAGAGGATCGAAAGAAAGCGTTTGATGTTGGAGCTGATGATTTTCTTTCCAAGCCTCTCGATTTCGAGGATTTGTTCCATGTACTCGAAAAATTTCTGAAATAAAAAAAGGGCATTCAATGCTGAATGCCCTCACCTTTTATCTATAAATGAGTTATTCTTTGGTATCGTCTTCCGAAGTTTCAGATTCAGTTTCTTCTTCATTTTCCTCATCATCGTCATTCAGCAACTCCTTTTCCTGCAACAGGTTGTACCACTGAATAACCTTCCGGATATCGGAAATGTATACCTGGTCACGGTCATAATCAGGCAATACCTCAGCAAAATAATTGGTAAGCTCTTCCGTTGATGCCTTATGGCTGATTGCTTTACCACCATTTTCCTTCTCAATGATGTTTTTGAAAACCTCCTTCAATGGAACATCTTCCTGTAAAGTGTAAATGGCAATATCTTCCAGCGAACTGATTTTAGAGCTGGCAAATGCCGGCATCTTCTTTCCGTTCAGCAACGATTCGACAATGATGTTATTCTTTCCTTCGGATACTACTTTGAAAAGTCCGGGCTGACCGGAAATCGCCAAAATTCCTTTTAACATATGCTTCGTTTCTTATTTTTTTGGTGCACGAATATAGTAAATAAATTGGCGTAAAACCTTGACAAAAGTAAAGTGGATATAATCCGGAATGCATTTTTACAACATCCCGGATCGAATCCATTAGTTTATTATCAGAAATCGATTTGCTGTGTTATTCCAAACCGAATCCATCTACCTGGCTGTACCAGATTGCCGAAATCGTAATAGGTTTTATCCAACAAATTGGAGACTCCCATATATATATTGGTTCCTCTTCTCTTCCAGTATAAACGGGCATCGGCCAGCCAAAATGGCTTGTAGCTCACTTCCTGGCCGTAACTGGTTCCTGTCCAGCGGGTGTAAGCGCCATTTCGATCCTGGTAGGAAAACTGCCAGTTTGCCCCCAAATGTTTCCAAATAGCATGCGAAACACCTATGTCGAGCTTGTTTTTCATGTAATCCAGTACATACCTGGAAGCATAAATTCCGCTCTGTTTGTTCTGGTTCATCCATGCATACGAAACATCGATGGAATGAATAAAGGTCTTCTTTCCGAATAACTCGTTGGGATTGATTCGTACCGCGAACTCTACCCCATCGGTATTTATTTTGGTCAGATTCTCAGCATGCCAGACTGTCTCATCAGGTTGATGAACCCAGTCAATCATGTTTTTCCCCCACCGGTGAAAATATGAAAAGTGGCCTATCAATCCTTTCTGTTCCAGCTTGATTCCGGATTCAAGTGTGGTGGCTTCCTCGGGTTTCAAATCCGGATTTCCCACATTGGTCGGACTGCTGTAATACAAATCGGTAAAAGTGGGCATGCGAAGTGATTTGTTCACCGAGGCATACCAACGGGCTATTTTGCTGAAGTTCCAACTCACATCAGCTCCGGGGTACAAATTCCATTTCATGCCCAGTTGTGAATTCCAGTTGGTCATTAATCCGGCCGAGAACATCCAGTTTTTCAGGTAGACCGAATGTTCCAGGAATATACTGAAGTTGGTCCGGGAATCGGATTTCGTGAACTGAATACCATTCTCTCCCGGAACATTAATTGGTTTGTCTAAATCTTTTCCCAACACGGTACTCCAGATGTTTTCACTCCGGAAATTGGAACCAAATGCTGTTTTTCCTAACGGGGAAGTAAACCACGCATTCAGATTCGTTCCGTACACATCGGTCAAATGGTAATTGTGTTGTGTGTACCACGAAGGCGCATCAACCATGCCTCGGAAAAGCTCAAAACGGTCCTGGTTGCGCCGCCAGTAAACAGAAGGTGTGAAATGCACAATCTTCCCGGTCTCCATTTTGGCTGAGGCGAAAGTAGTTTTGATGCGCTCGTACTGATTGGGATAAGCAGGCGTGTAGAAGCTGTTGGCCCCAAATCCGCGGTTAGTGTAACCGGTCTGAATATCCAGGTTACCTGCATTGGTCATGATTTTCCCTTGATAAAACCCTTCGGCAATATCGAAATCGGTGTTGTCGATATAACCATCGGATTTCCGGTAATCAGCTGCCACGAAGTTTTTCATGTGTTTCGAAACCACAGTACCTGACATACCGGCATTGTAATAGCCGTGCTGTCCGCCTGCTGCGCGTACTTTCACGTTCGATTGGTCACTGGTTCCGGTAATGATGTTGATGGCTCCGCTGAAGGCATTGGGTCCGTAAACCCGGGACGCGGGCCCTTCGAGGATTTCGATGCGTTCGACTGCATCGAGGCTGATGGGGAGATTTAAATTGTGGTGACCCGTTTGGGGGTCGGTGATGTTGATGCCGTTGAGCAGGATGAGAACCTGGTCGAAAGAACCTCCGCGGATACTGACATCGGCCTGAACACCGAAATTACCACGTTGTCGTACATCAACATTCAGGGCGTACTCTAAAAGGTCCTGAATACTCTGAACCGGAGCAGCCTCAATCTCGTCCTTCCCGATGACGGTAACGACACGAGCCACCTGCGAGAAGGTTACAGGGGCCCGTTGCGCACTCACCACTACCTCATCGACCTGATGAACGTCTTTCGTCAGATCGAGGGTGTCGCGGCGGGCATCCAGAAGATTATCTGCGGCGTTCGAAGGTATGGCATGCAAGAGATACATTGCCCCCAGCGAGCCGATACGCACCACTTTGTGCAGGCTGCTGAAGACCGAGTATCCTTTCCGGCCCCACTTTCTGAACGTCACCACTTCGGGTGCCTGGCGCTTGCCAGTTGTTTTGTTCATAAAATGATTGTTTAAGTTAAAATGAAACGGCGCAAAGTTAGCCAATCATTTCTTTTATTACTTTCAATTTTGGATCTTAGTACCTGTATCTACCTGAAACTAACACGAACTGAATCTAATAAGAATGAAAACAAACCGAAGAAATTTTTTCCGCCTGGCAGGCCTAACTGGTGCAGGTATTCTTTCCGGCGGGTTGTCTTCCTGCCAGCAGAAACAACAAAATGAAACTTCCGTAAGCGCGCTTCCCGAAATCAAAGAAGCGGCTAAGAAGAAACACACGCAGCGATTTAACATGTCAGGTTATGCCGCTCCCAAAATGGAAAAAGTGCGTATTGGTATCATTGGTCTGGGTGATCGTGGTTCAGGCGCTGTGGTTAGATTGGCCCACATCGACGGGGTTGAAATCAAAGCATTGTGTGATAAACGTCCCGCGGCCGTCGACGCGTCCCAAAAGGCACTCAGGGAAATGGGACTTCCCGAAGCTACAGCCTATTCCGGAACTAATTCGGCGTGGAAGGAGTTATGCGAACGGGGAGATTTGGATTTGGTATACATCTGCACTCCCTGGAGTTGGCATACGCCGATGGCTGTTTATGCCATGGAAAACAGAAAACATGCAGCAACCGAAGTTCCTGCTGCCACAACCGTCGATGAAGCATGGCAATTGGTTGAAACTTCAGAGAGAACAAAAAAGCATTGCATGATGCTGGAAAATTGCTGTTACGATTTCTTCGAATTGTTGACACTGAACATGGCACGACAAGGATTCTTCGGTGACATTGTGCACGCTGAAGGAGCTTATCTCCATACTTTACTCGGAATGAATTTCGCCAAGCCGCAGGACAATAAACAATCTGACGGCGCCTATACCGATATGTGGCGGTTAAAGGAAAACTTCCGGAATGGAAACCTTTATCCCACTCATGGTCTAGGTCCGGTTTGCCAGGCAATGAACGTAAACCGTGGTGATAAGATGGAATACCTCACTTCGATGCAAACCAACGATTTCCAGATGGCTAAAATGGCGAATGAATTGGCAGAGGAAGATTCTTTTTATCAGGAGTTTGCCGGGAAAAAATACCGGGGAAACCACAATACCACATTGATTCGGACGACGAAAGGACGAACCATCGCCGTAAAACATGATGTTACCTCCACTCGTCCCTATTCCCGTATTCATCAGATTACTGGTACCAAAGCCACTGCACAAAAATGGCCGTCACCACAGCGAATTTCGAAGGAACACGGTTGGGCTTCGCCTGAAGAGTTAAAAAAGCTGGAAGAACAGTATACGCCGGAAATTGTGAAGCGCGTTGGTGAAATGGCTAAGGAGGTCGGCGGACATGGTGGAATGGATTTCATTATGGACTGGCGGCTGATCGATTGCCTTCGAAATGGCCTGCCACTTGATCAAGATGTGTATGATGCAGCACTATGGAGTGTCATTGCTCCACTGAGTGAGTGGTCGGTTGCTAACCAATCCAATTCCATTGAAGTTCCCGATTTCACCTGTGGCTCGTGGGAAAATAATACCCCGGTTGACCTTTCATTAAGTGAAGGTGGAAATACACGGGTCATTAATCCTGAAAAAGCAGATAAATCGAAACAATTGAATGTTTAGAAATAATATAGCTACGAAAAAAGGTCAGCTTCCCGATGGAAACAGACCTTTTAATCTATGAAAGGACATAAACATGTTACAAATGACTTTACCGGCGTGCTCCCATATATATCATGATGTAATAAAATAGGGTGGCCAGTGAGGCTAATGCAGCTACGACATAGGTATATGCCGCCCATTTCAATGCATCCTGGGCTTTCTCCTGCGTTTGAGTTGTCGTAATACCGGTAGTTTTCAACCAGGCCAGAGCCCGGCTGCTGGCATTAATTTCCACCGGAAGGGTAATAAAACTGAACAACGTGGTTAATCCAAACAGGATAATACCAAACAGCAGAATGGCCGGGAAACGCTGAACGGTAAAAATACCGGCCAGCAAAATCCACATGGTGTACTTCGACGTGGCACTTACAATCGGAACCAGTTTTGAACGCAGTCCTAACCATTCATATGCTTTTGCATGCTGAACAGCGTGACCACATTCGTGTGCAGCTACTGCTGCCGCTGCAATACTCTGACCGTAATAGACTTCACGGCTCAGGTTTACGGTTTTATTGGCGGGATTGTAATGGTCGCTCAACTGACCTGACACCGTGCCGATTTTCACTCCCTGAATACCGTGGTCCCGTAGCATCTGTTCTGCTACATCACGCCCGGACATTCCGTTAGCAGTAGGAATTTTTCCGTACGCTTTAAACCGGCTTTTCAACTGGTAACTGACCAACCAGCTCAAAAGGGCAAATCCGATAAATATAATCCAAATCATATCTTTCTGTTTTTAGTTTCTTTCGTTTGCAATAACATTATCTGATTTACAAATGCCCTGCCAAATTATAAAACCGGACCGATTGGCAGCGTTCAAATTATCTTAAATTTTCTTAATACTGTCACGTTTTCCCGGTAAGGTTCATCATATTTGTAACATCTAAATAGATATGACTTATGAAACATCTGGTTTCCATATTTTCCGTTTTTGCTTTATTCCTTTCAACTACTTTCGCTGCAGTGCCTGCAGACGATGATATTCAGTTTCTAAAAGATGGAGTATCTTTCAGTCTTCCAGCCGACTGGACAATCATCTCTGATGAACCAGTCGGTGATGATGGACATTATTTTTCGGTTGAGCACAACACCGAAGATGCTACTGGTGTAATAACGGTTACCTGGCTGAATGCACATATTGAACCGGATGTGGTTATTGATTCGCACAAGAAAAATATGCGGGCGGCACAAATCTATCAACAGCCGGGAATTGAATTTACCGCCATTGAACCTGTCACTTTTGCCGGACGAAAAGCTTACCGTTCCAAATATGCGACCCTGGTAAACGGCAGCAAAATGGAAGGTGAAATCATTTGCCTGAATTGTGAAGGTAAAACGATCAGCTTTTTCGTGCAAAGCGGGCTGGATGACAAAAAGGCTACGGATGCAGCATTTCTTCAACTAGAACAGACTTTTGGCTGCCGCGAAGAATAATTGATGTTTTCGTAAAATCAACTTTCAGCTTTTTTTCTATTTTTAAATCAGATACCGACCTATTTATTATCCATATAAACTGACTGGATTCCAAACACAAAACCATTTTTTCACCATTAAAAATGAGGAGTTATGGAGACAGTTTGGGATTATCATCCAACAGCCGCTGAAATTGAGGAACTCGCCTTGATATCGCAGGAGAACTACAAACAGGTAAACCACGAAACAGCCAATCTCGATCTTTTTCTACTATTCAGCTATCGCAAAGAGAATGAGAAGGCAGCGGTATATTTTAATCGCCTGAGCGATGAGACAAAACAACCATTTATTACACAAAGTGATTTTGATTGCTGAACAGCTCGCTTAGTCTTTAAATTATAACAGGATACCAAAATAGAAAGCCACTTACAACGACAACGTATGTAGGTGGCTTTTTTATGAGCGGCAAACGAGACTCGAACTCGCGACCCTCAGCTTGGGAAGCTGATGCTCTACCAACTGAGCTACTGCCGCCTTTCAAATTATCAGCGCAAATGTACTATTTTTTTCAGTTGAGTTTTTTCTTCTTCAAAAAATACTCCTTCCCCGTAAGACTTTTCCATTCATATTCTAATAAAAAGCAGTCTAAGCGGAACTTTCTTTCCTGTTATACGAAAAAGTAATTATCGTCATTTCAACACGACTACCGATTCCTCATGTTCATCCCATATTGATATCGTTTTTCAACGTTCATGATTTCCTGTTGTACAATATGTTGGTAAACAGAATAAAAACTAATACGTTCATGTAGAAACTATCCATTAAATAAGCAACTTATGATAATTGGATTACTCAAGGAGGCCGGTTCTGAAAAACGGGTCGCCATGTTACCTGAAGTTGTCTCCGTTTTAATCGGGAAGAAAGTCGAAATTCTCGTCGAAAAAGGAGCCGGTGAAACCGCTTACCAAAGTGATGAGGATTTCAAAAAAGCCGGGGCTCAGATTGTATCGCGAAAGGAAGTTTTGGAAAAAGCTGCCGTGGTGATACAAATTCAACCTCCCGAGCCAGAGCTGGTCAAAAGCCTGAGAAAGGAGCAAATTTGGATTAGCCAGTACAATCCACTATGGAATACCGATTTGGTGAAGACTTTTATTTCAAGCGGAATAACCAGTTTTAGCCTCGATTCCATTCCCCGCATTACACGGGCCCAGGCAATGGATGTACTCTCATCGATGGCAACAGTTTCGGGGTACAAGGCGGTTCTGGAAGCTGCTTCTCTCCTTCCCTCTTTTTTCCCGATGTTCATGACGGCTGCCGGAACCATTCGACCTGCAAATGTGCTGATTTTGGGTGCTGGTGTAGCTGGACTTCAGGCTATCGCTATCGCACGAAAACTGGGAGCGCAGGTACAGGTTTTCGATGTACGTTCGGCCGTTAAAGAAGAAGTAATGAGCCTGGGTGCCAAATTCGTTGAAGTGGAAGGCGCCCGCGAAGATGCTGCGGCCGGTGGCTATGCCATTGAACAAACCGAAGATTTCAAAAAACGGCAGCAGGAAGCCATCAACGAAAAAGCAATCAAAGCGGATGTTGTTATCGGAACCGCGCAAATTCCGGGTAAAAAAGCCCCGGTTTTGGTTCCCAAAGAAGTGGTAGAAAAGATGAAACCCGGGTCGGTTATCATCGACTTAGCGGCTTCAACAGGAGGAAACTGTGAGCTTGCGAAAGACAACGAAACAGTCGAACATCATGGAGTTCGCATTGTCGGGCAGTCCAATTATCCGTCCCTAATGCCTGTGGATGCCAGTAAAATGTTTGGCAAAAATCTCTCCAATTTCCTTTCGCTTATGATTGATGAAGAAGGTCAGCTTCTGCTCGATTTTGAAGACGAAATCATCAAAGGAACCTGTATAACCCGCGATGGTGAAATAATTAGTGAGCGGGTCAAGTCGTTGATGAACAATAAAAACGAATGATATGGAACAGATATTAGTATATTTCTATACCTACAAGGAGGTCATCTTTGTCATCGCCCTTTCTATTTTTCTTGGTATTGAAGTGATTTCCCACGTGCCGTCGGTGTTGCATACGCCGCTCATGTCGGGAGCCAATGCTATTAGCGGTGTTATCATCATCGGAGGAATAATTCTGGTTGGCCACGCCGATACCAGCCATATTTCTACCGAACTGGTTCTTGGCGTCTTTGCCATCATTTTTGCCACTCTCAATGTGGCAGGTGGCTTTGTGGTTACCGACAGAATGCTGGAAATGTTTAAGAAGAAAAAGAAATAAGCGATCGATATGGATAAAATTATCGGAACACTAAACGGTACGCCCTTTACGATGGGTGAAACCCTTCTTCAGTTTAGCTATTTGCTGGCTGCACTACTGTTTGTTTATGGATTGAAATTACTGAGTCATCCTGAAACTGCGCGGCGCGGAAATATCATTGCAGGAGCCGGTATGTTGCTCGCCATGATCTCGACCATGTTCTTGCACAAAAATGCGGATGGACAGGGAATCGCATTAACAAACATCTGGATCATTATCATATCGATTGGCATCGGAACAGTTCTCGGTTGGTACATCGCCCGGACAGTAAAAATGACTGCTATGCCACAGCTGGTATCGTTTTTCAACGCTACCGGCGGTTTAGCTTCGGCACTGGTTGCGTTACTCGAATTTCCGCATGCCGATATTCACGATGTTCGGCTTGTCTTGGTTACACTGCTCGGGTTGGTTATCGGTAGCATCGCCTTTAGCGGCTCGATGATTGCCTATGGAAAACTTGACGGAAAAATTAAGGATATTAGGGCTGGTATCATGAAGTACGTGAATATTGCCTTGCTCATTCTCGTTCTGGCCATTTTTGTATACATGCTCGTATCCGGAAAAAATACTTCAGAGCTTAGTTGGGAGCTATACGTGCTGTTTGGAGTGTCGCTTTTGTATGGCGTTCTGTTTGTTATGCCTATCGGAGGTGCCGACATGCCGGTCGTCATTTCGCTGTTGAACAGTTTTACCGGTATTGCTGCTGCCATGGCCGGTTTTATTTATAATAACCAGGCCATGATCCTTGGAGGTATTCTGGTTGGAGCGGCAGGAAGTATACTCACTGTTTTGATGTGTAACGCCATGAACCGCTCGTTGCTCAATGTGATTGTCGGAGCTTTTGGTGGCGGCCCCTCTTCTGCGGAAGCTGAAGGCGGTACCATGAAAGAAATTACGCTGAGTGATGCTTCTATCCTCCTAAGCTATTCGCAGAACGTGGTCATTATTCCCGGTTACGGATTGGCCGTGGCTCAGGCACAGCACGTTTGCCATGAATTTGATCAATTACTCGCTTCGAAAGGGGTAAATGTTCGCTATGCCATCCATCCTGTTGCCGGACGAATGCCCGGACACATGAATGTTCTGCTGGCGGAAGCCGATGTTCCGTACAGTCAGTTGGTCGAAATGGACGACATCAATCCGGATATGCCCAATACCGATGTGGCGGTGGTAATTGGCGCCAACGATACCGTGAATACTGCAGCTATTGACGACCCCGGCAGTCCAATCGCCGGAATGCCCATCATTCATGCTCATGAAGCGAAAAACATTATTGTTATGAAGCGCGGACGAGGAAAAGGTTATGCCGGAATTGAAAATCAATTATTCTTTGGTGAGAAAACCCGATTGCTTTTCGGTAACGCAAAAGACTCGTTGCAAGCACTGGTTAGTGAGATAAAGAGTCTGTAATTAACGGTGATATGAAATGTCCCCGGATTTGTTGTGAATGGCAAATTTCGGGGACTTTTTTACTCCAACCAGGGATCCATAAAAAGATTGGTATTGGCGTAAATGTCTAAATTTTGATAGCGGAGAATGCTTTCCAACTGAATGCGCAATATCTTCACTTCCGGAAGTTTTTCTGCTTTCTCAAGTTGGTTCAATGCATTAAGAGCTTCTCCTAAACGCTGTTCTCCTATCAAGTTGGAAACCCGATTTAACAGCTCATCAATTTCTTTCCGTTTCATCAAAAAACATGTTTCGATGCAAAGGTTTATCCTGCCGCACTGATGTCTTTAGAATCCCTTGATTGATTTGAAAAAGCTGGAACGCTGCCGGGTGTTTGTGACGTTCCTCCATCAACCAATGGATATGCTTTTGCATGATTTCCAAAGCCTCTTTGGGAGAGTCCTGCATTATGATGACCGGAATAAAATGGCGATTGACCCGTTTCAGGTTGCCCCCAAACTTCTTTGAAACAAGAATATCAACCTTTTCGGAAGCAAATAATTCGGTCAGTAAACTGGCTTTTTCTTCGGAACCATGAGCAAATGAATGGTGGAAACTTTTAGCCGGATTAGTTAATTCCTTACAAAAGGCCATTTCACCTGCACGATAGTCATATAGCAGGAATTTTTCGGCATCGCCAAAATGTCTGGACTCAAACAGATGTTGAGCATTCACAGCTAAAGCAAAACGCAAATTGGATTTCATAAAGTCAGGTTTTATTGGTGGAAGCTTCAGCAATTTACACATTTAATATTTCTATGCAATCGGTATGGAAAATGCCGATTGCACAAAAGAATCGCACTCATCTATTCCGAAAAAAGGACGATTTATTTATTCATTCCGGGCAGAAGTCCGCTTTGCAAACGCTGTCCGCGTCCCTGTTCTCCAGTGCTTTTTCTTCTTTTTCCCATGCCCGTGCCGTAAGCCATTTTACTGGTATTGTCATCCGGTTTTCGGCAACGTCCCAGACCGCATCCGGTTTTAGCTCCTTCATTTTCGGGGCCTCTTCTATTTAGCCTTGACATGACTTTTAATTTTATTGATTTGACACACCCGCTTTACGAAGAACTCAGCCACACAGTGTTTCTTCCACATTCATCTGGTTATTCTTTTTAGCAAAATCCTTATTGTACAACACCACCGTATCGTTATTCTCAATATTCAGTAATTCATTAATTACCTGACAGTGCCCGGACAGCAAGAAGAAAACGTCCTTTGTTTTCTCCTCCTGAAATTTCCAGAAATTATTATGCCCTTTAGCAATGACCAGATCTGCCTTCTGATAAAGTTCCTGAAACGTCGACCGCTTTTGCAGTTGCACCGGTATTTGAAAATTGGAGGGCATAGCTATCGTTTTGGCTACTTCATTCATCCCGGTTTCTTTTGTATCTTCTTTGGTTACCTCATTTAAAATAGGACGCTCACGAACGATATAATACACGCCCGGGTGATTTATCCGCTCAATGAAAAGCTTGTCTGCAACAATTTCTCCGCAACTATTGCCGACATACAAAATGGTTTTGGCATTCCGAATTCGATTAAACAATTTTCCTGAATCGTCGATGGCCGGAATCATCCGTGAGTTGCCGACCATAAATTCCCGCAGGATATTTTCACTATATGCATTCGGAAAAATCCGGCCTCCGTTGAGCGCATACTGTAAAGCGCGCTGTACAGGACTTATCGAAAGAGAGATGTCGTTTCGAAATTCATCCGCTAATTGAAGCATCCGGGCATTCTGAAGGGATTTGTCCTTTTTGAGTTTCATCCCATTAGCACAGCGGGTTTCAATCGCATTATTGAGGAATTCAGGCAGAATGGGAGCTGTCTTTTGCGAATGTTCTGAACTGGCCATGTCACGAATCAGATCGAGTGTAATATCATTCACCCTCTCATCATTCCGGCAAAGACCTTTCAAATAATATTCTGCTTGTTTTATCAGGCATGTAACGCATTCCGGGAACATATGTATTTCTTTTTAAGATTCACTTCACCCATGAAAATAGTATTCACCTTTCAAAGGTAAGGAACAAGGTGAACATATGTTCTTTTTAATAAGAAAAACATTTCAACATTTACATGCTGAATGCAGAAAACTTAAGAAACAGTCAGGGATGTTATTCAATAATCAAAGGAAAGTGTATTGAAAAAATGATTCAGTAATTAGCATTACTTTTCTGAGTCATCCTTATTTTGAATGAATTTGGAGAGATAAAGTTGATGGTGATAAGAACCTTCTTTCAACATACTTCTTCCACATTTCGGGCATTTAACATCACGGCAAGGGGTGCCACACTGATGGGGAATACGAACATCGCAAACAACGCAGATGCAGTTATCTGAATTTTCTTTCTTTTTCATTGTTTTGCGTTTAATTCAATTAAATCATCTGAGTGGCATTTCCTGCATCGTAAGATTGGCTTCATCGTAATCATTACTTCCTTGCACTCGTTACAACGATACCAGTAATCGTCCGAAACAAAATTACCTCCCTGGATGAGAATGGCTTTCCCTTCGATAAAAGCAGTTGCCATATTCTTCCGGGCACTCTCGTAAATCCGGGTAATAGTTGGTCTGGATACGCCCATCCGTTCGGCAGCCTCTTCCTGAATCAGGTTTTCATAGTCAATCAGCCGTATCGCTTCATATTCCTCGAACAGTAAAATAACCGGTTCGAGATTTTTCATAGGAACACCAAACGGCTTGAAACCTTCCATAGTGGGCGGCATAGCGACTTTTCGGTTTCGCTTTCGGTTAGCCATAATTTTACAGAATTTCGATAAATGTAGTAATTATGAACTTTCGTTCCGAATAAAACAGGAGACAAAAAAAGTCTGCTGAACTTTCAACAGACTTTTACCTGAGCCACTCATGGGACTCGAACCCACGACCTGCTCATTACGAATGAGCTGCTCTACCAGCTGAGCTAAAGTGGCAATTTTCGGGTGGCAAATTTAGTAAAATTGGAATTCACTCCAACACTCCCCTCCCCGAAAATCGAAGTTTTTAATCTTCCCAGTCAAGAATAATTTTACCACAATTTCCTTCTTCCATGATTTCAAACGCTTTCTGAAATTCGGTGTAATGGAAACGGTGCGTAATAACCGGCGAAATATCGAGTCCTGACAACAACATTTTTTCCATTTTGTACCAGGTCTCGTACATTTCTCTTCCGTAAATTCCTTTCAGGGTAATTCCTTTGAAAATAACTTTATCCCACTCGATTTGTGTCGTATCCGGCAAAATTCCCAATAAAGAGATTTTACTGCCATTATACATGTGCTTAATCATTGAATCGAAAGCCACAGGCGAACCGGATACTTCCAGGCCAATGTCAAATCCCGAAACCATCCCGGCATCATGCATCGTCTTCTCCAAACTTTCCGTTCGCGGATCAATCACATTTGTTGCACCCATTTTCATGGCCAAATCACGTCGGTATGGACTCAATTCGGTTCCTATCACATTGCGCGCTCCTACAAATTTACTGATGGCAATGGCCATACAACCAATTGGGCCACCCGCACCTGTAACCAAAACGTCCTCACCAATGAGGGGGAAAGAAAGAGTTGTGTGTGTCGCATTTCCCAGCGGGTCCATAATGGAAACAATCTCATCGGGAATCCGGGCATCAATCTTTAGTACGTTTTCGGAAGGTACAACCACATATTCGGCAAATCCACCATCGCGGTTAACACCAATCCCGACTGTATGATCACAGATGTGCTTACGCCCCCGACGACAATTACGGCAATAACCACAAGCAATATGACCTTCGACCGTTACCCGTTCGCCTATTTCGAAATGTGTTACTTCGTTTCCCTTATCGGCAACTACTCCGACATATTCATGTCCGATAGTCATGGGCGTCTTAATGGTTTTCTGTGCCCAGGCATCCCATTTATATATATGTAAATCGGTTCCACAGACTGCCGATTTTTTTATTTTGACCAGCACTTCATTTACTCCAACTTCCGGAATGGCAACATCTTCGAGCCAAAGTCCTTTTTCTGGTTTACTCTTTCTTATTGCTTTCATGAATTTCTTCTTTTATCGGATGAATGATTTTAATTACTGTCAATCCGGATAGATTTGCACAATCCATTCGCAGAAGCAAAAATGTCTCTTCCTTTTACAAAATAAGGCAATTTGCCGATCCAAATCGCTAATAAATGTCATCTATTGCAGGCCTCCATTCAGAAATATTTTGACTGCCATGCTTTAAATCATTCGCATTCAGGATGAATTAGTCTTATATAAAGAATATGCTGAAAAACATATTAATAACAAATGTCATATTATTCACTGTTTATGTGAATGTTAGAGACATTTTGCTTCAATAAAGAATTAGTAATTGTTGTAACTACATTAACATTTTTAACAAAAATTAATAATTAGTGCTAAATTAGCTAATGCTAAACCTGATGAGCATTTTGATTGAATCTGAAGGTTCAGACCTTTTACTAAAACCACAACATTTTCTGACCTAGCTATGCTAAACTAATGAAGCGGGAGTTTTCAACTTCCCGCTTTTTATTTTGCAATGTGTCTGATGTTGTATCGAATGCGGACATAAAAGAATATTCCGGCGGAAGCCAAACCGGCAAGAAACCCAATCCAGATTCCGGCAGGGCCGAACTTCAGGACGAATGCAAACAGGTAACTAACCGGTATTCCTATTAAAAGGTACGAGATTCCGGCCATATACATGGGATATTTCACATCGGCCATTCCCCGCAGACATCCCAGTGAGACTACTTGTAATCCATCGAAAACCTGGAAAAAAGCAGCAACGACCAAAAGTATCGATGCCTGATGTATGACAGCTTTATCAGGAGTAAACACAACTGGAAGTATATTTCGGAACACGATAAATACAACGGCCGACAGTCCCATAAAGAGTAAAACAAGATGCCGCGATGCTTCAATGGCCATTCTCATTTCCCTTAACCGGTGCGCGCCCATCCAATTGCTGACCCGAACGGTGGTAGCCATGGCAATACCGTTGGAAATCATAAATGTCATGGTTGCCATACCAAGCGCCACCTGGTGAGCAGCCAGCGGAACGGCTCCCAACCACCCCATCATCACTCCGCCAAAGTTAAAAGCAATTATTTCGAGAACGAGCTGTACCCCAATTGGTAAACCTATCTTCAATAGCTCAGCCATTTTTTGTGTGCCAGACCGAACCGATGGAAAGAATAAAAGGTATTTTCTGAAATTACCTCTGGAATAGAGAAGCAACGCCATCATAACCGGCATAGCAAAACGGGCAACTAATGTAGCATAACCGGCCCCCAGAAGTCCTAACGCAGGCAATCCGCCTTTTCCGAATATCAAAAAGTAATTCAGAAAAATATTCAGTGCATTGGCCGTCAGGGTCACCATCATAGCAATATGTGTATTGCCCAGACCTTCTGCAAATTGTTTCAATGTGAAGAATAAGAGAAAGGGCAGCATGGAAATGCTCAGAACCCTGAAGTAAGGAATCGCTAAAGCAACTACCTCCTTCGGTTGTCCCATATATGGCATGAGATAAGAAACGCCCCAGGAAGCTGAAGTCAACACTATGGTGAAGGCAAAATTCAACCACAAGCTGTTTTTAAAATATATCGCAACCTCGCGGAATTGATTTCGGCCAAATGCCTGCCCCACCAATGGTGTCAGTCCGAATGTAATCCCCATTCCCAGCATCATAACCAGGTAAAACAGATTGCTGGCAAACGATGCAGCTGCGAGTTCGGGCGTACCAACATGTCCAACCATTACCGAATCAGCCAGCTGCACCACTACCTGTCCGGCCTGTGAAAGCATCAGCGGAAAAGCAAGATGTAATATATTATAATAATATGATCGATAATTCCGGAACATGCGGCTCTTTGTTTTCGGCGTCAAAAGTACGACACTTTGCCGAATAAAACTGAGCTGTTTCAGTTGGCTTAATATTGAAGCAAATTCGGCTATTACAATCTTTGAATTCATACAAATAGTTCCTATATTTGCGCGGTTTTAAAACAATTATTATTAATAAAACTGAAACAGTATGTTGAATCAGTATGAAACCGTTTTCATTGCAACTCCCGTTTTATCTGAAGCCCAGATAAAGGAAGCGGTTGACAAGTTCAGAGAGCTGATTACCGGCAACAAAGGTGAATTGCTCCACGAAGAACACTGGGGATTAAAAAAACTGGCTTACCCCATTCAGAAAAAATCGACTGGGTTCTATCACCTTTTCGAATTTAAAGCAGATCCGGCTTTTATTAACAAGCTCGAAACTGAGTTTCGTCGCGACGAGCGTGTCATCCGTTTCCAAACTGTGAAACTGGAGAAATATGCAGCTGAGTACAGCGAGAAAAGAAGAAACAAAGTAAAAGCTAAAAAAGAGAAGGAGAACTAAATCATGGCAGGTAATACAAGCGAAATCAGGTATCTGACCCCGCCGTCAGTCGAAATCAAAAAGAAAAAATACTGCCGTTTTAAAAAGAACGGAATTAAGTATGTTGATTACAAGGATCCGGAATTCCTGAAGAAATTCCTGAACGAACAGGGTAAAATTCTTCCCCGTCGAATTACCGGAACTTCGTTGAAATACCAGCGTAAAGTAGCGCAGGCCGTAAAAAGAGCCCGTCAGATTGCTTTGCTGCCTTATGTAACCGATTTGTTGAAATAAAAAAGGAGGAGGTAAGACTATGGAAATCATTCTGATTCAAGACGTACCCCGCCTGGGTAGTAAAGATGACATTGTAGAAGTAAAGGACGGTTATGCACGTAACTTCCTCATTCCGCAAAGACAGGCTGTTGTGGCCACCGAATCGGCTAAAAAAGTACTAAGCGAAAACCAACGTCAACGTGCTCATAAAGAAGCGAAGTTGAAAGAGGAAGCTCAGGCAGTTGCAGCTAAACTCGAAGGCTTGAAAATCAGTATTGGTGCAAAAACCAGTACGACCGGAAAAATCTTCGGTTCAGTTAATAATATTCAGATTGCTGAAGCTCTGAAAGAAAATGGCTTCGACATCGATCGCAAACAGATTACCATTAAACAGGATGCCATTAAAGAGGTTGGTAAACATATTGCGAAAATTAAACTGCACCGTGAAGTATACTTTGAACTTGAATTCGAAGTTGTTTCCGAGTAAGGTTATATAACTTATAAAACATTATTATTGATTAAATTCTTTCCGACATTACATTTTTTCAAACAATATAAAAGCCGTCAATTTTTGACGGCTTTTTTCATCTGATTAAAATTTTGGTCTTCTGAAATACGTCACTACCGATTAAGTTTCTCTACGATTTTACGGCAATGGTTTCAATTTCGACTAATACACCCAGCGGCAATTCTTTTACCGCAAAAGCTGCTCTTGCCGGTGGATTCGTTTCATAATACCTCCCGTAAACCTCATTCATGTCCTTAAAATTGACCATATCTGTCAAAAAGCAAGTGGACTTCACTACCTCATCAAAACCAAAACCAGCGGCTTTTAAAATGGCTTCAATGTTTTTCATTACCTGCTCGGCTTGTGCAGTAATGCCTTCGGGTATTTCCTTTGTTAAAGGATTAAGCGGTATTTGCCCGGAAATATAGAGCGTTCCGTTCACTTCAATAGCCTGGCTATAGGGCCCGATTGCTGCAGGGGCATCCGGAGTTGATATAATTTTCTTCATATAATTTGATTGAATTTATCTTTTGTCATGTAAATATAACACAAGAAAAGCATGGAAACTCCCTGCAGAAAAGATTCTGTTCAATGATTTCAGATAACGATTTTGTAGAAAAAAGAAAGGAAATTTAATGACGAAAGAATCCACGACAAGATTGAAGTCAGTTTAAAACCAAATGATCTTTTAAAACCCAAATACAAAAAACCAATCTTAAAACCGAAAACGACTGTCGTGGATTCAATTGCAATATTGGCAAACCCTGATGAGAAAAACAACAGTTTTGGCTCAAATTCTCTACCCTATTGATGTTATTTACTTAATTAAAAATCGATCAAAATGACCTTCACCATTCCCTTCAACGTATGTTTTTTTAAAATATTTTGTAAAAATCAACTTTTTTTTACGCCCTTCAAGTTGTTGATTTTATTGGGTTATAGCCTATCTACACCTATTCGATAACGATTTTTTTATAAAATTTCTTGTCAAAGATCTTGACACGTAAGGTTAGACTTTCGTAACTTGGCATTACCAAATACAAAACAAAAACCAATTTTAAAACCAGGTTATGACAAAGCATCTAACGGTGCTGGTTCCTGAATTCTTGGTCAACACTTCCTCCTTCCCCCAGGAAATTGCCCAGTATGGAAACCAGTTTAAAAGTGAAGGTTTCGAGGGTCCACCCTCCGATCATGTTTATGGTGGGAAAAACAATCCAGTCACATTCGAGAGTACAATTGAAGCTATTGAGTACGTCGTATTTAACAGCCTCACTCGACTAATGAACTCAACTACTTCTTTAATTAAAAAATTAATAAGTTAAAAAATTCTTTTGAGCTATTGCTTTTTAGAATTGATGTTCATAAATTGTATTACGTTAAAATAGATTAAATCTTAATAAAAATACTTTAAAACCCAAAATCTCCTTTTTTATAAACCAATCTTAAAATTGAAAATTATGAAAAAAGTAATTTTACTCTTAGTAGCTGTAATGATCAGCAGTGTCGTATTTGCAGACGGTGGACGCCGCCATCACAGACAAATGGATAACAACGACGCAACTATTTCTCAACTGGGTATGTGGAACAAAGCCAATATCAACCAAACTCAGGCTAAAAAATCATTGGCAACTATTCGCATCTTAGGAGTAGGTAACGAAGCTTCTATTAAGCAGGTAGGTTATGGTAACGTAGCTGGTGGTCAGATTCACGCTAACACCGATCCTTGTGGTGGATTCTGCGCTTACACTGACTATTCATTTTATCCTGGACAAGGTGGTGTCTGCATGTCGTCTGTAGACTTGGCTTGTTGCGGTAAAATTCCTGGTCACTATTATTCATTTGACCTTGCTCCTCTCGTTCCTGGAATCTTTGCAGCTGGTGAAAACAACGTTGCTACTATCTCTCAAGACGGTGCATTCCTCATCGCAGGTATCATTGTTATGGGTGAAGATAACAAAGTTGGCATCAAGCAACAAGGTTTAGGCAACATGGCCGCTGCTTGGGTTGATGGTAAAGACAACCACGTTGTAATTAAGCAAGGTGCTCATAGTTCTTTCAACTCAGCTTCTGCTAAAGTTACCGGAAGAGACAACGAAACATTTGCTTCTCAGAATGGTTTCGGCAACTTGTCTGCACAGGTTGTATCCGGAAAAGACAACAAAGCATATGTTGAGCAGAATGGTGCTTTCAACGTAGCTTATCAGAAAGTTTGTGGACATGATAACACTGTATTAGCAGAACAGTATGGTTGGGCTAACAAGAGTGTTCAGGTGACCGGCGGTTCTGGTAACACTTCATTGGTACAGCAGTTTGGTATGAAAAACCAGGCTACCATCGTTCAATAATTAATTTTTCAAAATCACACTTAGTTTTCGATCCAATTTTCATACGAATTATTTATATTGATAAATCATAACTGATTTTGGGTCTTAGCTGCCTGCTTCGGCAGGCAGCTTTTTTTAATACTAATGTACTATGAAAATAACTCTGAAAAACATGAAATCAGTAGCAGTCATTTTTACCCTGTTACTGACTTTTAGTATGATGACAGTTTCTGCACAGAAGGAAGATAAACCAACTATTCTGTTTGCGCCTCAATGGAAAGTAAATACCACGATAAAATACCAGGCCGACCTTCAGAAAACTGTAAAACAGGGTGATTTTCACTGGACCGGAAACTATAACAGCATCCAGCAATTAACGGTTAAATCGAAAGACGATTCAAGTTTTGTCGTACTTTGGAAAGCTCAGGGATTTCCAGTTAATATTTTTCAGGACTATCCCGGACCAATGTTCGATTGGTTCCAGGAATGGAGCAAAGGAAAAACCGTTGACTTGCTAATTAAATTTAACAACCTAGGCATACCTATTTCTGTTTTGAATCCCGATTCTGTTCGCTCCTTTTATCTGAATATGGTTGATGAGTTTCTAAAAAAGTTACCCTCCCGCGATGTAAGCCCACTCGACAAGGAACAGGTAAAACAATCATTAATCAATCTCAAAAACATCTATATTCCCTCTGAACAGTTACCGACTAGCTTCCTTAGTAATTTGTCACTGCTTTTCCCTTTATTTGGTAAAACCTTTTATGAGAACCAGGATTTGAAAGTTACGCAATACACCCAGTTACCAGGTGTTAACTTTTCGGTTCCCATTCAAGTACATACTCAGCTCATGAAAGAATCCAAAGAGCAATATCAATTGACATCCAATAAGAATGTTCTTCCATTTAATCAATGGCGTATCAAGCCAGCTGGATATACATCAATAGACTTTGATTATTCAGACTCATTGGATTTTAAATACGATAATGCAAATCAATGGGTGACCTATGCAATGCATTCAATGAATTACGAAAGAAGTGATTATGCCGATAACTTTGTTATTACATACACTAAAGTCAAATAATTTTAGTTATTTAGTATATAGTTAATGCTACTAAATTTACCATTATGAAGAGGATCCTAATAATATGGTTATGCCTTTTACCATTTATGGCAAATGCACAGGACTTTGTCTATACGCCTGTCAATCCTTCATTTGGAGGCAACACATATAACTACAGCTGGTTGTTGAGTTCAGCCGACGCACAGAAAAAGCAGACATCAACCAGTACTTCCACAGACCCGTTTGCCCAATCGCAAACAAATCTCAGCGACTTCGCATCCAATCTGAATAACCAGATTCTGAACCAATTAGCAAGTCAAATCTTACAGAATCAGTTCGGTAATTTCAGTCTACAGAATGGACAATATACCATTGGTAATTATCAAATCGACATTAAACAGGGAACTCAAGGGTTAGACGTTAATATTTTGGATACACAAACCGGGGGTCAGTCAAGTATTACGATTCCAAATCAGTAAATACAACAGTTGTAAATTTATAACCGATCTTCCCCCATGAAAAAAATCCAAATACCCATATTTCTTACTATTGCCCTGCTATTGGGATCGTGCAATGCCTACTTTAATCAACCCATGGCTCCCACCCCAGCGCGTATTGGTCAGGACACCAGAATAACTTCGAAATTTGCGGAGCTTCCGGCCCCCGAAGAACCAATCGTTGCTGCTGTTTATAAATTCAGAGATCAAACAGGACAATATAAGGCCTCGGATTATGGTTCTTCCTGGTCTACAGCCATTACTCAGGGTGCTACTTCCATCTTACTGAAAGCACTGGAAGATTCAAAGTGGTTTGTTCCCATCGAAAGAGAGGGATTGGCCAATCTATTAAATGAGCGAAAAATCATTAATTCCAGTCGCCAAAATTATTCGCAAAATTCTGGCTCTGCTGAACCATCGCTCCCCCCCCTACTCTTTGCAGGTATCATTCTGGAAGGTGGTATTATCTCTTACGATTACAATATTCTTACTGGTGGAGCTGGTGCCCGTTATTTGGGTATTGGAGCCAATACACAGTACAGGGAGGATCGAATTTCTATTTATTTACGGGCCATATCAACCAATAGTGGGAGAATTCTGAAGTCCGTAAACGTCACAAAACGCATTATTTCACAAGAGGTTAGTGCAGGGGTTTTTAAATATGTTGCAACCAATAAATTACTGGAAGCAGAAACCGGCTTTACTTATAATGAACCTACCGATCTAGCCGTTCAGGAAGCCGTTGAAAAGGCGGTACTCGACTTAATTATGGAAGGAGTTTTCGATGGATTATGGAAGCTCAAAAACCCTACCGATGTTGAAGCTCCTATATTCACAGAGTATTTGCATGAAAAAGATCAAAGAGATGAGGAGAATTTCTGGGGGAATATTTTACAGCAGCGCAGAGATAAATTTGCACTGAATTTTTCTACAGATTTATACCAACTTCAAAGTGACTGGGGAAAAACGAGCCTCACTGGTGGAGGAAGTTTCGGCGTTTCCTATTTGCCTAAGAAAAGAACTTCATTTCTGTCGCTGAATGCTGGAATAGGAAGATTAAAGAGTGGAAGATATTTTGGCACTACCGCAATCCATAGTGAGTTGAATTATGGTATTAATCTATTTCCGCAACGAGTATTCTCTCCTTACTTCGATGTTGGAGTTGGTGCTGCTTACACCAACAATATCTATCCATATATAAAGGGTGGAATTGGAATGGAATACCTCCTGCACAGTAATGCTGGTTTATTTATGGAGGTAAATAGCAATTACTTTCTAAATGATAATATCGACGGGATTAATCATGGATATTTCAATGATTATTTCCTCGGCGCAAAGATTGGTCTTAATTTATATCTGGATTTTAAGAAACGGAAATAATGTCTGATTGACATTATTCCTGACTTTTCGTAACTTATGTAAAAATGAAAGTCATGAAAAATCTGATCATATTATTCACATTGTTGGGAACGTTGTTTGTCGCTTCAAACATTCAGGCCCAGGACGTCCAAACATCACAAGAAGATCAAATTCATCAGCAATTGCTCATGCAGCAAATGTTTATTAATGAGCAAGCGGCTTTGCAAAATATGTCTCTTCAGTCTCAGATAAACCAGACGGGTAATTACAATCAGGCTGAGATTAATGATATGACCAGTTATTCGCATTCGAATAATACAACTGTGACTCAATATGGAAACTCCAACCAGGCTGCATTAACCTTAAATGGCTCAGGTCTGGTCACAAATGCAAGACAGATGGGTAATGAAAATACATTGAATCTGGATTTGAGTGGTAACAATATAACAGGCCAAATAATACAGCAAGGAAATAATCATGCCATTGACGCTTCTCTTTCTGATTATAGTTCTTTAAGAAGTACCTATAATATTTCGCAACGGGGAAGCGGTAGTAAGCTTTATATTCAGGAAAATGGTTATAACCAAATCAATGGTATGACCATTAAAATGAACGGTAAGATGACACTTCATCTTAACAATGGTGGCAAATAAAACATCTTAATCAATGGTGTGTATTAATAATATCTAACCCCCCACAGGCAATGAAAAAATACTATTCTTTTAAACTTCTTCTCGTTACTTTGTTGTTGCTCAGCTTCTGGCGATGCAAAGAGCAACCTTATGACATTGTCCAGTACGGAGTGCTTGAGGGAGTTATCATGAGTGAGTTCGACAATGAACCACTTCAGGGAGTAAAAATCACAACGTCACCTACATCTGAAACTGTATATACCGATTCTGTTGGTCATTATTCCATTCCAGAGGTGGAAGCGGGTGATGTAACCATGACGGCGTCCAGAGATGGGTATTTGAATTATACTGAGAAAACAACGATCACGGAGGGGGAAACAAATACGCTTGACCTATACCTGACAAAGGAAACAACGACCAATCCGGCTGATGATGTTATTGAAATAAAAGATCCGCAAGACGGAGCAACTGACCAACCCGTTAGTTTGACTTTCGACTGGCATTTTAATTCGACAACTTATCAAGGGAAAACGATAGATGTAAGTTTGGTTACCAGAAGCATGGAAACTCTTGAAGATTCAACATGGATAGCCAATACTACCGACACAACCTTTACAGTTACCGGTCTTAAGTACAATGCCAACTATGCATGGCACCTTAAAGTTGAAGCTGAGGGTACCGAAATTGGTAGTACCACAGAACGATTTTTTCAAACACAGGCTGTACCGAAGAATCTTTTAGTATACACGAAAGTAACCGACAATAATTACGAAATATTCTCGTACGACAGTACCACGCAAATTCAATATCAAATAACGCATTATCCATCCAAAGACTGGTACCCGAGAAAATCTCCAACGGAAGATAAGGTTGCATTTATTTCGGACAGAAGTAGTGCAAATCAAATTTATACCATGACCCTGGATGGCAGAAATATTACGCAAGTCTCGCAATTACCGATTACCGGTTTTAATAACAATGGCACCGGATTTGCCTGGTCGCCCGATGGTGGATACATCATTTACCCTCACAACGATAAGTTGATAAAAGTGAACAAAGAAGGTTATGATGCAACCGTTCTGGCAACAGCTCCTCCTGGTCGCGATTTCTGGTATTGTGACTGGTCACGTTATGGGCATAAAATCGTAGTTCAGACCGTCGGTGCAAACATCTATGATTCTGAGATTTATGTAATGAATGATGATGGTACAGATATGCACCTACTGGTTGGGAATGAGCCGGGACGTACTGATTCACCGACTTTCTCCTTTGATGGTGAAACTGTTTACTTTACACATGATGCTTCCGGATTGGATGCACCGGACGGTACTCAGCTTGACGCTCGCTTATATCAAATTAACGTTGATGGTACTAACGAGCATGAGATTGACATTAGCAAAACGGCCGGACAATGTATTTTTTACCCGAAAATATTAAGCGCCGGTGTCGGTTTAACTTATTCACTTGGTATCGGAACAATTGGCCCAAGAACGATTTATTACGCTTACCTGGAGGCCACCTCTGATACAACAACAACGGGTACAGCTACAGCGGTTATCCAAGGTGATATGCCCGATTGGTAGACCGAATACAAATACAGAATATCAAAATATAGATTAAGGGAACTCTTTGAAGTTCCCTTTCTTTTTATATCCCTGGCAAGCATCAAATTGCAGCAAAAAGTGTGGGCCCCTTTTCGATGGTATACAATGATAAAATCGTCTATCATCAACGTCCTAGCGATGATAGAACTTATCAGATAGACAATTTTCAAATATTGATTACTAGTATTCAATATGGAGAGCCTGAAAAAAATCGCGCAAAGACAGAACTGTCTTAATCCTAAAAGATATAGGATGTAATATACAGGTTGAGAGATGTGGTTAATTAATAAATTCCGCTTCCGGCCATATCCGGGCTTTCCAATGTTTGAGATACATTCTCCCGTTGCTCTAAATAACTTTCTGTCTGCCTGACCGCATAATCAGCGTATGCATCAATAATTTCTTCCCTTGGAGCCAAAAATGAGGAGAATACTTCGTCATCGTTGACATAGATTGAAACAGTAAAACGATTCATCCTTGGAGGCGTTTCTTTAACAAATATGGTATAGTCTTTAGCGTCGAGCGGAGCCGCCCATTTCGAATAGAAAGCTTCATAAAAATCGCGCCCAACCTTGGATAATGTCTCATCGATGACCAAACCATCTATTTCCACACTGATTTGCTCTTCCTTTGTACGTTGTTTTTCACTTTTAATGAGCTGTACCAGATTCGAAAGCAAAAGGTTCTGAAATGCTTTGGCCCTAAAAGTCATATTTCCCAGTTTGTTAAAAGTGGTATCGCGAACAAACGGTATCGGATGATACGCCAGCGGTTTTAAAGACGTCAGCGCCAGCTGCACTTCTGTGCCATTTACATATATATAATTGGGAAAATGTCTGCCGCTTAGAATCTGATCGACAGGCATATCCCAACCAACTCCATACATATCAGGCACTTTATAAAGAGCTGATTCTGGCGATGCACTGGAAGTACTATCCTGATCCTGTAGTAATGGTGCATTTGAACTAATTACTCCTCCTGCTCCCATCACCGGACTATTTCCTGATGGAAATGTCTGAGATCTGCCCTGAAAATTTAGTATTAACAGAAAAATTGCTGCTAGGTAAAAATATTTTGTGAATTCTTTCTTCATAACACATCTGGGGGTTATATGGCTCAAGTTACTACAAAATATTGGCAATTTCAATCATCTAGACCATGCCAAATCGATAAAAACAAGAGACATCAGGTGACCAGAAGTTCCCATGCCGATAAGCTTATAACTTACTATAAACGAAACATTCATCCGGATTGGTATGGATGGTATTGAAAATCTGTTTTAAGCGGGAATCAAAAATTTCCTTATTTTCACCATTTAATTTGGAAAGTATGTCGGAAACGATTGATATAACCGGCCGATGGCTGTTCTCTGAAGATTTCGGCTATGGCACCGATACAGGATACGCTGATTTGGAGCAAATGGGTTCCAGAATATCGGGAACGCTTCAGTTTGCAGAACAGATTGAAGGCGAAGAAACCTTTATTGTCCGACAGGAAATTTATGGCACCCTTACCGGCCGTATCGTTTCTTTAAAATCCAAATCATGTGAAATTCTGTTTAATAACCAGGATATTATATATGAAATGGACTCGTGGAAAGGAAGAATTAACAACGAGGGAAAGATAACCGGAGATAGTATTGACGATGAGGGAACAACCGGCAAATTCGTGATGGAACGGGTCAATGTGCAGGCATCTGGTTCCTCCGATGATATTTCGTTTGGAATAAATTAAATTTGTTTATGCCTAATAAAAGTTCCAGAAATTGTTTTGTGTGTCAGGCATCGGAAGAGGAAAAATTACTACTGATTCACCCCCAGGTAATGCTCCCGGTGTGCCTTGATTGTCATAATACCGCTGCAGAAAAACAAAAAGTAGACGAATTGCTGGAAGGCTTAGCTGACGGATTCGTCTGCGGCTGCATCTGATATAAACTTCACCATGATTAATTTCCTTGATTTAGCTGGTACCTTTGTATTTGCCGTCAGTGGTACACATACCGCCATGCAAAAAAGATTTGATCTGTTCGGAGCGCTCTTCATTGGCTTTGTAACAGCAGTTGGTGGTGGGACTCTCCGTGATATTTTAATTGGAAGCACTCCAGTATCCTGGATGAAAGATATCCACTACTTCTATATCATTGTGGCGGCTGTTATTTTCACTATTGTTTTCAGAAAGTTTGTCCAAAAGCTGCGAACAACCCTTTTTCTTTTCGATACGATTGGAATCGGTGTCTTTACCGTTATTGGCCTCGAAAAAGCACTACAAATTGGAATTCCCATACCAATGGCCATTATGATGGGAGTAGCTTCTGCTGTGGCCGGTGGTATTCTCCGTGATGTTTTCAGCAACGAAATTCCACTGATTTTTCACAAAGAAATATATGCTACCGCTTGTTTTGCCGGTGGAGTACTGTTCGTAATCCTATATAAGTTTACCCCACTTTCCGAATCATTTAATGTATTATCAACAATAGTCGTCATTATCACAATCCGACTTTTAAGCGTCCGCCTGAATTGGTCATTACCCCGACTATCTAAATATGAAAATCATGGAGATTAATGCCGAACAACAACGGAAAGAACTGCTTGATCTGTCCAAAACACGTATGCCTTTTGGGAAATATAAAGATCGGCTACTGGTTGACTTACCCGAACCTTACTTGGTATGGTTTAAACAAAAAGGCTTTCCAAAAGGAAGTTTGGGGAAAATGCTTGAACAGATGCTCGAAATTAAAATCAATGGTTTAGAATACATAATAAGAAAAATAAATAAGCAATTTTAATGCTGACAGTCAGTATTGTATGTGTTTTTGTTTAATTATTTTGATGTTTTCTTAAACATTATTGTATTCTCATGCGTATTACATGCAGAATGAAAATGATTTACGTCTAATCAAACACTGCATGTTATGAAAACAATTAAAATTTCCAGACTTTTAGTCACGATGTTGCTTATGGGTTTTGTCTTTATGTCCTGTAAAGACGATGACGATAATACCACCACGGTAGAGCAACCAAAAATGGAACAGACCATTGCTGAAAAAGCAATCGGAACTGAAAACCTGAGTACACTTGTTGCAGCTCTTCAGGCTGCCGATTTAGTTGACCCATTCACCAAATCAGGTGACTACACCGTATTTGCGCCAACCAACGAAGCGTTTGCACAATTTCTGACGGACAATAATTTCAGCTCACTAAGTGAAGTTCCCAAAGAAGTTCTTGCCAATGTTTTACTCTACCATGTAATTAATGCACGCGTCATGTCATCTGACATTTCAGCCGGCTACGCAGCATCATTGTTGCCTGCATCAGAAGATAATTACGTGAGTATTTATTTCCCGGAAGGAAATGAGACTCGGATTAATGGATATTCCAATGTAACAACGGCTGATATTGAGGCCAGTAATGGTGTGATTCACATCGTCGATAAAGTGCTGGCACCACCGACAATCGTCGACCATGCGGTCATGAACTCTTCTTTTTCATCATTGGTTGATGCAGTCACCAAAGCCAACCTGGTGAGTGCGCTGAATGATGGGGATAACCTTACGGTATTCGCGCCTGTGGACGATGCGTTTGCTTTGCTCCTTTCGGACCTTGGGTTATCGAGCCTTGATGATTTAACTGCGGAGGACCTTACTCCCATTCTGCTTTATCATGTTCTTGGAACAAGCGTTCCTGCCGCTAGTGTAGCTGAAGGATACGTTCCTACCCTATCAGTGGCCAATGAAAATAATCTGAGTTTGTACATTCAGTTAATGGATGGTAGTGTGAAGTTGAATGGCCAATCGAACGTAGTTGCGACCGACGTATTTGGAACTAACGGTGTCATACACGTTATCGACAAAGTGCTTTTGCCTCAGACAATTGCTGATTTCGCTGTTTCCAATCCGGCATTCTCACAGTTGGTTGCAGCGCTTTCACAGGCTAATCTTGTTGCTGCCTTTGACGGTTCCGATGTTTATACCGTCTTCGCCCCTGTAGATGCTGCATTTGATGCGCTCTATTCTCAGTTGGGTATTTCCGGCACAACCGATTTGACAGCGGAAGACCTGACGCCGATACTTACAGCTCATGCTGTAAATGGCAATGTACTCTCCAGCACGCTTACATCAGGCTCAGTGCCAACTCTTAATTCGAACAAATCGCTGGATATTGCTGTCGCAGAAAGTGGAGTAACTATCGATGGAGATATCAATGTGGTGGCTACCGATGTACAGGCAACAAACGGAGTTATTCACGTCATCGATAAAGTTATCGTTCCCTAAATATATACGTTTGGTTGATCAATGGAGGGCCGGAATTGATTTCCGGCCTTTTATTCAAAATGCTTATCTTTAGCCTAACCTCATTTTGAAAGCAATGTCAGCATCATATACAATAAAGGATTTAGAAAATCTCTCGGGAATAAAAGCACATACCATTCGCATTTGGGAGAAAAGATATGGTTTGTTGGTTCCCCAACGCACGGATACGAATATTCGTCGTTATTCCGATGATGATTTGAAGAAAATCATCAATATCTCCTTACTGGTGAACCGCGGCTTTAAAATCTCCAAAATTGCGGCTCTCTCCGAAGAAGAATTGTATCATCACGCACTGAAGGTTAATTCCAAACCTGAAGACACCAACGACCGCATAGAGAAACTGATTTTTTATATGCTTTCGCTAGACGTCAATAGCTTAGAGTTGGAAGTAGAATCGTTGATACAGGAAGCTGGTGTTGAGAAAGCCATCTATCAGTATATCTTCCCTTTAATGGAGAAAATAGGCACATTGTGGCAGGCAAACAGTATCGTTCCCGCGCAAGAGCATTTCGTGTTTAATTTTTTGCGTCAGAAACTAATTATTGAAACCGATAAGCTACCGAAGACTGATGGGAACGAGCAACTTTCAGGGCTTTTCTTCCTGCCAGAAGGCGAAAACCATGAATTCAGTTTGCTTTTCTACAATTACCTCGCTCGAAAAAACGGCCATCACACGCTCTACCTGGGCCAATCAGTTCCACTTTCCGATATTCTCACCATCGCTGAATCGTTTCATTTCGATTATTATTTTACAGCGATTATTACCTCGTCGCCAAAGGATGACTTTGAGCAATTTCTTTCTGATTTCTCAAGCAAGGTAAGTGCTTCAATGTTGTATGTGACCGGGAAAGAAGCACAAAACTACAAACGCAAACATCCGAGAAATACCCGGATAGTGAGCCAACCAGAGAAATTTGCTGTCGAAATCAAAAGCCTGGATACAAAGAAAAAATAGCAGATTACTACTTTATATCTTTCAAATTAAAAGGCGTTTCCTGATAAACGTAATAGTTCAGCCAATTCGAAAACAACAGATTAGAATGAGCACGCCACAGCATTAGCGGCTTTTGAGAACTATCGTTATTGGGATAGTAATTTCTGGGAACTTCAATGGGCAAGTTTTTCGCTACATCACGTTTGTATTCTGAATCGAGATTAATACGTGCGTATTCAGAGTGACCGGTAACAAAAATTTGCTTTCCTTTTCGTGCCATTACCATGTACACACCAGCTTCTGCCGAAGAAGAAACAATTTTCAGTTCAGGAACTTTTTCGATGTCCTCCCTGCGTGTTTCGGTATGTCGTGAATGCGGGACATAAAATATGTCGTCAAAACCTCTGAATATCGGCAATTTATTATCGGTAACCGAATGCTCAAATACACCGAACATTTTCTTGTCCAATGGATGTTTCGGCACACCGTAAAAATGATAAAGTCCTGCCTGAGCTCCCCAGCATATGAACAAGGTAGAGGTCACGTGATGAACCGACCAATCCATTACAGCCTTTAATTCATTCCAATAATCAACGTCTTCAAAGGGCAGTAATTCCACCGGCGCTCCAGTGACTATCATTCCGTCATAGTTGTTCTGTGAAACCGAATCAAATCGCTGATAAAATGCCTGCATGTGTTCAGCCGGTGTATGCTTGGGGGTATGCCCGCCAAGTTGCAGCAAGTCGATCTCTACCTGGAGAGGCGTATTCGACAACAGCCGGATTAAATCCGTCTCCGTGTTCACCTTCAGCGGCATCAGATTCACAATGGCAATTCTCAGCGGCCTGATATCCTGGTGCGCAGCCCTGCTCTTGCTCATGACAAAGATGTTCTCTTTCTTGAGCATTTTAATGGCAGGCAGTTTATCGGGCAAGTTTAAAGGCATTTTACTCTGTTTTTGAAGTTAAAATTGCAGGATTCGAAAATAACGAATCCTGCAAACTATTCCTATTCGGCCATTTATCAACTAAAGCGATTGAAAAGCCTGTTCAAAATCGGCAATGATATCGTCGATGTGTTCGATACCGACCGATACACGCAACGAGGCGGGTAATACTCCAGCTGCCAGCTGCTCTTCGTCACTCAGCTGTTGGTGCGTGGTAGCGGCAGGCTGAATGATTAAGGTTTTTGCATCGCCTACATTCGCCAGGTGGCTAACCAATTCCAGCCTATCGACAAACTGGCGCGCCTTTTCTTTTCCACCTTTTACAATGAATGAAAGTACGGCGCCGGTTCCGTTAGGCAGGTATTTTTTTGCCAAACCGTGGTCGGGATGGCTTTCCAGACCCGGATAACTGACCGATTCAACCTGTGGATGCTGCGACAGCCATTTAGCCAGTTTCGCTGTATTCTCCACGTGACGCTCGACCCGAAGTGACAATGTTTCTAATCCCTGTAATAACAGGAATGCGTTAAACGGACTCAATGCCGGACCGAAGTCACGAAGTGCTTCCACTCGCGCTTTGATGATGAAAGCAATGTTTTGGAAGGTTTCCCAATAACGCAGCCCATGATATCCTTCCGAAGGTTCTGTCAGACCAGGGAATTTGCCATTATTCCAGTTGAAATTACCTCCGTCGACGATGATTCCGCCAATAGAAGTTCCGTGTCCTCCAATCCATTTGGTGGCTGATTCCACCACAATGTTTGCACCGTGTTCCAACGGGCGGAACAGCTTTCCACCACAACCGAATGTATTATCAACAATCACGGGAATGTCGTGCTTTTTGGCAACAGCCGCAATCGCTTCAAAATCCGGAATAGCGAAACTCGGATTTCCAATGGTTTCGAAATAGAGCGCTTTGGTGTTTTCATCAATCAGCGCCTCGAAACTTTCCGGTTTCAAATCCTTGGTGAACCGTGCATCAATCCCCAACTTTTTAAACGATACTTTGAACTGGTTGAACGAACCTCCGTACAGGAATGGCGAGGTCACAAAGTTATCGCCCTGTTCCAGCAACGTAGTAATCGTAACAAACTGCGCTGCATGACCCGATGAAAGCGCCAGTGCAGCCACTCCCCCTTCGAGTGCAGCCATACGCTGTTCCAGCACATCGGTAGTAGGATTGTTGATCCGGGTATAGATATTTCCAAATTCCTGCAATCCAAACAAGTTGGCAGCATGCTCCGAATCATTGAACACATACGATGTGGTCTGATAAATAGGTACTGCTCTCGATAATGAAGACGCATCCGGTTCGTGCCCGGCGTGAATTTGTAACGTTTCGAAGTGTTTACTTCCCTGACTCATAATGCTCATTTTTATAATTAATAATTGATTTTACTGTTTTATGTGACACAGAACACCGCTCTGTGTCATTTTCCCCGCCTGGGAATGATTTTATACCTGAATAGATTTTGGTTCAAAAAACTCCTGGTGAACTGCTCTTACAGCTTTGGAACGGTCGTCGCAGTTGACGAGAAAATAGCTGACGACCGGTGACGCCCCCGAACAACTCATCACTACGTTAATTCCTTTGCTCGCCATCGATGAAAAAATCCGCGCAGCGATTCCGTAGTTGTCGATCAAACCATCGCCTACTGCCGCGATGACCGAAATTTTTTCGATCACCAACAACTCGCTGACAGCGGGTAGCTCTTCGGCACTGACCACCGCATAAGCGTTGCGCAAATCCTTTTTGGCTAAAAGTATGTTGATGGAAATTTGAGATGTAATAACAGAGCTAATATTGATTCCGGCCAAATGCAGTGCTGTTGTTACACGGGCCAGAATTCCTGGTTTTAGCCCTACACCGGGACCTTTCAGTTTCAGCACACCAAAATCATCGCTGTAGGTAACACTCTTCACCACACCCTCGCGAATGGTTTGGTCAGAATTCACGATGGATAGCGGCTTTTCTACATCCATGTCGCCATAAATGTTGAATACCCGAATGGGGATGTGTGGGTCGACCAATGGTTCAACCGTGCGAGGGTGCAGTATTTTTGCACCAAAATAGGCCAACTCTGCTGCTTCTGCATATGCCAGTCGCTCAATCCGTACGGGCCCATCAACAAGCTTCGGATCGGCGCTTAAAAAGCCATCTACATCTTTCCAGATATCCAACGACGAGGCTCCGATGCAACGGGCAAGAGCTGCAGCAGAATAATCACTTCCTCCGCGGCCCAGTAAGGTTACTTTTCCCTCATCTGATACTCCGTAAAACCCCGGAACAACATAAATTCGATTCCCCGAAAGAGCTTCTCTCACCGGAGTTGTTGCTTTCTGAAAATCAATGGATGCACTACCGAATTCGCCATCGGTAACCAACCCAATTTCCTCGGGTGAGGCATATTGAGCATCCAAACCGTACCCCTCGAGCACGCCTTGCAGGAATACGGCCGACAAACGCTCCCCAAATGCCAGGATTAAATCCTCTAATGCGGGGGATGCATCACCTGTCAGGGCGATTCCCTGCAGGTAATTCTCCAATTCATCAAGCAGGTTCCGGATGTCGGTTTCTACCCGCTCCAGCAATTCGCTTGCGATTGGATGCTCTTCCAGCGCCTCTTTCTTCAGTTGATAAAGATAACGGCCTACTTCACCGGCCACTTTTTCATTTTGGCGGGCTTTCTCCAGCGATTCAATCAGGTAGTTGGTAACTCCATAGAAGGCGGACACAACAACCACAAGAGGTTCATCATAGTTCTTGATAACGTTTACCACGCGGCGCACGTCACTCTTGCTTTTTAGGTTCGAGCCGCCGAATTTTACGACAATCTTCGGCATAATAATCCCTAATAAGATGTAAGAAAATAAGTTGTTTCAGATGATGGGTGGTCCGGAACGGACCGGTCGGAAATGCCTCCAAGCACGGATATGCCTGAAGGCTATCGCATGGACATAGTCATGGTGGGCATCATAGAAGAAGCAGTCATCAATCCCGAGGTGTAAATGGTTACCTCGGCAGTAAATTTTGGTGTAATGATTTGTTCTTTTTTCATTGTTTTGCTGTTTATTATGATTAGGTTTTGGCACCATGGATGTTTCCGGTTGCCAGAGCTTCACAGAGCCTAATCTCTCCACTCTTCTTCATAATATCAAACATCTTCTTTGCCCAAGAATATGCATGATGTGTTGACAAACATATGGACATGATTTCAAAAATGCAAACATCTCAACATAAAAATCGGACAAATTCCTATTTTTTAAAATCAGGTTAATATTACTTCCAATATTTTAGAGAAACCAGCCGTTCACATTATGACATAAAAGATCTTCTTTGTAGTTTTAACTCGCCGCTAACTCAAAACCTGACAACCATGAAATGCTCGCTTTGCATTCTTCCGAAATACCTACCTTGTATTAATTTCCGAATGATATCCCACTTTATTTAAAACTGGAAACTAAACAACAAACACATGAAACTTAAAAAAGGATTCTTTATGCTGGTTATTCTAGCTGCAGTTGTTGGATGCTCAAACAAGCAATACACGCGGCCTGAAGTGAAAATTGTTCCGGAACCGGCCAAAGTTGTGAACACAGATGGCGTGTTTGTCCTGAATAAAAAAACACCCGTTCTGGTAAACGAAGATAACCCGGAACTGAAACAAATTGCTGGTTTTCTTACGGCTCACTTGTCTGATTTTTATGGTCTGAATGCTTCTGTCGATGTAGCTGACTCACCACAAAAAAAGGCCATATTTATCGGTCTCGACAAAAGTCTCAACCTTGGGAAAGAAGCTTACAATCTATCTGTAACGCCAAAACAAATTGTACTGAAAGCCTCTGCACCAAATGGTTTGTTTTACGGTGTTCAAACCTTGATTCAGCTACTGCCCCCGTCTCGTCAACAACTATCGGAAGCTGTATTTCCCGCCGTTGAAATCGAAGATACTCCCCGATTCGGCTGGCGTGGTATGCACCTCGACGTGGGACGTCATTTTATGCCGGTCGATTTCGTAAAAAAGTACATCGATTACATTGCCATGAACAAAATGAACGTGTTCCATTGGCACCTCACCGAGGATCAGGGTTGGCGTATTGAAATCAAGAAATACCCAAAACTGACCGAAATAGGTTCTAAAAGGAAAGAGACAATCATAGGGCATGCTCATGAGTCAAAAGAATACGATGGAAAACCTTACGGTGGATTTTATACGCAGGACGAGATCAAAGATGTTGTTGCATACGCCAAAGCCCGTTATGTAACAGTCGTTCCGGAAATCGAACTTCCCGGACATGCTTTAGCAGCGTTGGCATCATATCCCGAATTGGGATGTACCGGTGGTCCTTATGAAGTAGCAACAACTTGGGGCGTTTTCGACGATGTTTATTGTGCGGGTAAAGAAGAAACGTTCCAATTCCTTGAAGATGTTATTTCCGAGGTGATGCCGCTGTTTCCGGGCGAATATTTTCACATTGGAGGCGATGAATGTCCGAAAACCCAGTGGGAAAAATGCCCTTACTGCCAGGCCCGCATGAAAAAAGAAGGATTGAAAAACGAACATGAACTACAAAGTTATTTCGTGCAACGGATCGAAAAATTCCTGAATGCACATGGCAAGAAAATGATTGGCTGGGACGAAATTCTAGAAGGTGGATTGGCTCCTAATGCGACTGTCATGTCATGGCGCGGCGAAGAAGGCGGTATCGCGGCTGCACAGGCACATCACGATGCTGTGATGACACCAGGCAATTATTGTTATTTCGACCATTACCAAGCCGATCCCAAGACACAACCTCTGGCGATAGGCGGGTTTACTCCGCTCAAAGAGGTTTACGGATACGAACCGATTCCCAAAGAGTTGTCTGCAGAAGAGGGGAAATATATTCTGGGCGCTCAGGGAAATGTTTGGACCGAATACATGGCAACTCCCGAACGTGTCGAATACATGGTATTCCCGCGCATTGCGGCATTAGCTGAGGTAGTTTGGTCGCCCAAGGGAAGCCGCAATTACGACGATTTTATGAATCGGATGCAGGATGAAGTGAAACGCTACGATGCCTATGGTATCAATTACTGTAAAGTGGAATTTCAATAGAAATTGAATTATCATAAAAGAAAAGGATGGCAATATTGTCATCCTTTTTTCATTTATCCGTATTTTCCCGTGTTCAATACAAAACTTAACCGCGACCATGCATCTGATGCTCCTGGCAATTGCCCCGGTAATTATCATCCTCTTTTATATTTATTCGCGAGATAAATATGAAAAAGAGCCTTTCTATTTGTTGGCAAAGGGACTTATGTTCGGTATTATCAGCGTACTACCGGTAACATTGGTAGAGGGAGTACTCATGATGTTTGGGCCTCTCTTCACCGGCTACTGGAACACATTTTACCAGGCATTTGTCGTAGCCGGAGCTACGGAAGAAGGCTTCAAGTTTCTTGCCTCTTTCATATTGGTTTGGCACAGCCGTGAGTTCAATCAGCGGTTCGATGGAATTGTTTATGCCGTATTCGTCTCCATGGGTTTTGCGCTGGTCGAAAACCTGTTGTACGTATTCACCAGCACGAATGGTCTGTCGGTCGGATTAACCAGAGCACTTACCGCCGTTCCGGCACATGCCATGTTTGGTGCATTAATGGGATTTCATCTCAGTATGGCTAAATTTTATCCCGAAGCCCGGAAAATATTTCTGGGATATGCTTTCCTGATTCCCTTTATTTTTCACGGAATGTATGACTTCATTCTGATGTCAGGTAATCAGATTCTTCTGGCTCTTTTCATTCCGTTTATTTTCTACATGGTATTCCGGGTACATCGCCGGATGAAATTGCTGGCAGATGCCGATAACATAGTACAACATGAACCAGAATAGCCGACGGAAAGTTTTCTTTGTATATTTGTTCACATCACGCCTAAAATCCATTCGATATGCAATTTATAGACCTTGTACAACAACGTCACTCTGTACGAAATTTTTCTGCTAAACCTGTTGAACACGAGAAACTGGAATCGATTCTGGAAGCTGCCCGCTTGGCTCCATCAGCTGTTAACTTTCAACCCTGGCATTTTATCGTATTAACGGAGAAAGATGTTTTGGAGGAGTTTTATCCGGTTTACCACCGAGATTGGTTTCGCACCGCGCCGGCAGTAATTGTCGTATTAGGCGACCATCATCAGGGCTGGCACCGCAAAGAAGACGGGAAAGATCATACCGATATTGATGTGGCTATTGCGGTTGACCACATTACATTGGCTGCGACAGAATTGGGACTGGGAACCTGCTGGGTTTGCAATTTCCACGTATCGCAATGTGCTGAGTTTTTTAAACTACCTAGTCATTTAGAGCCCATTGCTTTAATCCCGTTAGGATACCCGGAAGAACAAGCTATTCCTGCAAAAAAGCGGAAAAAAGCTTCCGAAATCATCCACTGGAACAAATTTTAGTTCTTTTCACTGAAAAGAAAATACGGTCAGCTTGCACTGACAACAATTGGGTTGTAACTTGAATATAGGAAACCAACCCATAGAACTAACATGTGGCTGCGTCAAACCATTAAACGGATTTTCAGCTTCTGTTTTATGCTTACACTCACGTTAGCTGCCAATGCTCAGTTTGTGCCAAAGCTATCAGTAGTCGGCGGTTTGGGTGTCCCAGAATTGTATCACGCGGGACTGAAATTACAGACCTCTCCCCGCTCAGAGTTCGGCGTCTATTATGGTTTTATCCATTCCTCTTCTCACAATTCTTCCGGATGGTTTCGCGACTTCGAACTAAATATGCGTTCGCTAACGCTGGACCATAATTATTCCTTTGGAGCCATTAGCAGGTTAAGTTTACGACACGCCTGGTTCACCCGGCAAGGGCTTAATTATTACCATGAAGTTGGAGGCAGTGACGACACCTTTTCCGGCTTAATTACCATTGGACGGATATTTCCTTTTAGCAATTCGGCTGGCTTAACGCTGGATATCGGTACAGCCGTTCCTTTTTCAGCGGGGAAAAACATCATACCGGCTGCGCGACTACAAGTTTATATTCTGTTGAGCAAGCCTCCGCAAAGGAACTAATATTCGGTTTAATAAGACTGAAAACAAATAACATAGACGAGCAGATAATGCGCCCGAAAAAGCAAACCTTACCTAGTGTTGCTTGTTATGGCTACAGTTAAAGTTAATGGGATGAAATGACTACGACTGTTACCATATTACTCCTTCTGTTCTTCCTGACTTTAACCATTTCAGCCATCCGTGATTTGCTTTCCCGAACGTCCCGCTACAACACCCGTGTATTTTGGGCCATCGTCATTCTCTTTCTTTTCCCGATAGGCACGTTTATCTATTTCCTTTTCAGGAAGAATGATTCTATGTATTGAATGTGTAGCCTAATTGCTAGCCCCTTGAAGCAAACTATTGTCGACCGACATGGAAATGAGGTTTAGCACCAATTGAACTGTCAATGGATCATATTGTAATCCATCTTTTTTTGTCGGTGTTTTCCCGTCTGGCTTGAGTAAACGTCCGTCGGTTAGTAATTGCGAAAGAATAACCTTACCACGCCCTTTCCCGATAGAAATTGAGACAACCGGAAACCGGTATGGATTTTTCCCGGCTTGAACAATGTTCTTTTTTGAGCCACCTTTTACCTTCACATTCATCCGGACAGGAGGAACTGTAACTGCATCAAAACCATTCCAGTTCCCGCTCTCCATATTTTGTAAATGATAATTCAGTTCCTGATCTTTTGATACTATCGAAAATGCTTTTTCCGGATTTGCCTTGCCGGAAAAATAGGTGGAAATCCGGAAGGGAAGATCTATTTCAGTCTGATCGATATCCGGCATCTTTGCCGGTCCAAAATCAAGAAAAATAACCGACATATTGCGACGCAGAGCCCGCTCAACTTCAGCGCGGACATCGGTATCTCCGTTTTGAAGGCGCTGCCAGGTACGGTACGAACAAAGCATACATTGCCCCCAGCTAAATGATGGCGCATTGATCTTCCACTCCTCTACAAACTTTTTTAACGCGGGTTCGTAATCGGGAACATAGACCATGATTTTCGACAACTTCTTCGACTTCTCCGGTTGAAAAACATCAAACGGAATGTCATCGCTCAATTTAGCTCCGTTTTCATCTGCACTTGCCCGTAAAATATATTTCCCGTCTACTTCAGGAGCTTTTACCATCATCGGGATACGGAAGGACTGATTGGCTTTCAATGGTATCCTGAGTAACGTACTCCAACTTTCCAGCCCCCCCTGATTCACAACCTGCAACCTTGTCCGGCTCTTTATCAATCGCGATGTGTGATTATTCAATTGTACATCCACCTTGATAACTTGTCCCGGAAGGAAATGACGTGCACTCACATCAAGTAGCGCATTAACTTCATCAGATGATTGAGCGGCACTACTAAAAGGACAAAGAATCAATAATAAACCAAGAATGGCTAATGAAAAAAAACGTTGCTGTTTCATGGGCTTCTTACAAAAAATACCCTGTCCGGGTTAATTCACAGACAGGGTACTTTATTTAACGATATCGCTAAGGCTATTCTTCCGGATCGCCGTAAGTAAATGAAACAAAAGCGACCTGTTTTCCGTCAGGGCTCCACGAAGGAACATTCATCGTACCTTGTCCGCCATAAAGGTAAGCAATCACTTTCGATTCCTTGCTATCCGTGTCCTGCATCTGAATCATGACCCGTTTGTTGTGTGGATGATTACCCGGTGCAACGGTAGGTGGATAGGAAACATATACCATTCGTTTGCCATTAGGCGAAATGTGTGCAAACCAATCGTTATATGGTCCAAAACTCACTTGCTCCTGGTCGCTTCCATCGGGTTTCATGCGCCAAATTTTCATCAAACCCGAGCGAACCGAATTGAAGTAAATATACTTACCATCCGGTGAATATTCTGGTCCGTCATCCAGTCCTTCCGCGGTTGTCAAACGGATTTCTTTTCCGCCAGTTGCCGGAATACTGTATACGTCGTAATTGCCATTTCGTTCGGCGCAATACACCAACGTTTTTCCATCAGGCGACCAGCCATGCCAGTACGAAGGTGCATTATCGGTTACCCGGAAAGCGTCTCCGCCTTCAATCGGGATGGTATAAACGATAGACCCCGACTTACCGTCGCCTAAATTGGTTTGACTGGAAACGGCCAGCATAGTTCCATCGAATGAAATACCATGGTCGTTATTGCAACTCTGCGCCACTCCGGTATTCACGACCTGTGGATTAATCGTATCCAACGGAAATTTGATGATTTTGCCATCTGAGTTATAAAGAAGGAATTTGCCATCAGGCGACCAGTTAGGTGCTTCGATATGCGTATTGGTTGCATAAATCACTTTCCGGTGGCCGGTCTCTACGTCCAGTAATTCCAACCGGCTTGGCGACGGGTTCTGATAACCGCTTACTCCCTCCGGTGCCGGAACATCGATACGGAAATTCTCAAAAACAGCAGTTTCCGATACGTCCGGATTGTGTGAACCGACAAATAAACCGGCATATACCGTATCGGGCAATTGCAAAGTAATACGGCCGGTTTCCTGCAATGGATCACCGAATTTGGCTGCCCGCATAATGATGGTATCCCCCTGACGCTCCAACTGAATTACATCCGGAGCTGACAGTTCCGCTTTTACTTCTTTCGTTTCTGCTCCAGCTTCCGGGCGATATTGCAAAGAGGTCAGTCCGTCACCGTGAATGGCTGCGTCGGCATATACCGAACCGCCGGTCAAATCGCTACGAAACATCAACCCCATTTTGCGATGGGGATCAACACCCTCACCTTCGAAATGAGCCATGCAGGTCATGATAAAATCACCACCCAGTTTTTTGCGGGCAAACTGAAATTCATCGCTGGTTCCCCAAATATTGGTACCACTTCCTGTTAAGGTATAGGTCTGCGTTTCCGGATGATAAACCGTGCTCCCTTTTATTTTTACCTGACCAATGTCAGTGGCTTCGTTAAACACACCAATATCGGCTACATTCGCCGGAGGTGTTGAACAGGAAAAAAGAGCAATGATGGGAATCAAAAACATAAATAGTTTCATCAGTTTGTTATTTTAGATTTATTAGTCATTTAGCCAGAATCTTCAATTACCATTTAGCAAGTAATATGAAAAATTGCCTGTTGGAGGTCTTCCAATATTAAGCATAATTCCACTAATTCCGAAAGGATGCGCACAATAAATGTCCTCGATACAGTATAGCTCTGTTTGCCGGATTTTAATTAATTTACTGCACCAGTTCGAAGCCACTAAAATATGCAATGGAAAGAATAACCCGACATTTATACCTTGATAAGTATCCCGTTTCCCTAAAAGCCGAGAAATTGATTGTGGGCACCATCCACCCTCACGATGCTTCGCAATTTAAGTTGCCTTTCTTTTATGGAAACCGCCTTAGTTTATGGAAAATTCTTCAGCAGGCCTTTCCGGAAGAGTTTGGACAGGAATTAACGCTCGATTCCATCCTTCACTTTTTGAGGAAACACCGGATTGGAGTAAGTGATACCATTCGGGAATGTATCAGAACAAATAACTCCGCTTCAGACCAGGATTTGATTCCTACTCGTTTGAACCACGAATTACTGGAGCAAATTCGCCAATCCAACATTCGTGAAATCTTTTTCACCAGTGGTTTCCAGAAGAACAATTCATTTAAGTTGTTTTATGTCAATATACTTGGACGGCAAATTACCCCTGAAATCCGACGAAACAGGGAATTAGTGCTTGAACCTAAAGTTTTTGGAAGACCTGTGAAACTAACTATCCTCTACTCTCCTTCCGGAGCAGCCAATCGCGCCTGGGCGCAAACCAAAATATGGAAGGACAATCAACACAAGTATGCCGGCTCTCCCACTCCTCTACAGGATTTCAAAGTAAATTACTACCGCGAAAAGTTTAGTTGAAGCTTTTAAGTTTCCCTTTACAATCGATTTCTTCAGCACCAAATATTGGGAAGAAAAAATTTTATGTTTCCTATTTCTTCCATTATCAATGTAGTGCGATAGAACGCGCATTTTTTTCAGGAAAAGCTATTGCTAAAAACCGAAAATCCCTTACATTTGCAGCCGTCAAACGATATGAGTCGCCTGACAAAAAGTTCGGGGTGTAGCGCAGCCCGGTAGCGCGCGTCGTTCGGGACGACGAGGTCGTCGGTTCAAATCCGGCCACCCCGACAAGATAAGACGATTTGGATTTTTTCCATTTCGTCTTTTTCTTTTATTACCGGTTTCTCTTCGCACATTTTCCGATAAATTCATCATTGCAGCACTTGCTATTTTGAAAGCGCGGCAATTGCTGCTCCGATAAGGTTCGCATTTGACACCTTTGAAAAAACTACTTCTTTTGTTCCTAGTTCAATTTCGCTTAATAATTCATCTAAACAACCAGCAACTATTTTCGAATACCCCGCCTGTCCTTCATTGAGTTCGCTCCAGAATAAACTTCCTTCAGCAAGTATCTGGATACGTTTTATCGACGGATTTACTTCATGAAGCGATTCGATAAGTCCTGCTAGCGAAGCAGCAACTAATTTGGCTGATCGTTCATAAATGCGGTATGCAAGTTCAATATGCTCTTTTTTATGATCAGCCGGGTTTTTGATCATATTTGTCAACCCGGCAGCGTCCAGGTTTCTGTAAGAATTTTTATCAGAAACAGCTTCCCTGAAAACACTTCCGAGGTACATTCCGGAAACAGCTTTTTCAAATCGTTGCGCTCCCAGGCTGTTTGAATTTTGATCTACTACAGCATCAAATTTTGATAAATGTGGGGGAAAGAAATTACCGGATTCCAGGTTCACCGGCGTTTCACCGATCCATTTTTTTAGTTCATTCAGTTTGGGGATATTTTCCGAAGGATAGAATGTGGACATGTTTGTACCGGTTCCGACAATTAAACCAACATATGCATCAAAACCGGTATTCATCAATCCTGAGAAAAGACTGGCAATCGTATCATTTACTACCGTGATTTCCCTGAAATCAAAATCACTGTTTTCATTCAAATAATCAATCAAAGGTTTGCCAACTGCATGACCTTCCATATCTTCAATACTCACTCCTTTTACCCATTTAATTAGTTCAGCATCTCCATTAAAGAGCGATTTAGCCGGGTAAGAAAAGCAATAGCCTACCGGAAGGCCTTTAGGAATATTCAGTTTACGAATGATCTCTAATTGCGACTGATACAAATCGGTTTGAGAATACCCTGAAATTTTCATTTCTGTAATATCCTTTTCGACCATCTCCTTAATTACAATATCATTCCCTACCGAAACGACTGCGGCTCTGAAATTTGTTCCTCCAAGGTCAAATACAACCGCTTCCCCTTTTAATTCGTTCTTCTTTGGATGAATATAGGTAGGCAGTGCCTTTATTTCGGTACTGTCGGTCTTTAAACCGGTTTTTATTTTTTCCTTAAAGTCATTGGCAATGCTTAGCAGTTGACTGTTTGACAAATTAATTTCCTCAATCATGGTTTGCTGATTTATAAAGTTCCAATTTTAAATGGTGTTTTATTTCACATACTGGTATCTGCAAAAATTATATTTAAAGTTCTCCAGAACTAAGACGCATTGCTCTGGGTACGGATTGTAAACGCCTTTTTTAAGCTTTCTTCCGGGATGTCAGTTTTAATTAGCCGTGATCCCCGAATCTCTCAATCGCTTCTTCAATAATGGTTTTGGTTGCTGTAGCACCGCAGCGGGTGCATCCTGCCTTTTTAACAGCCAGCAGACCATCTAGCGTACGAACTCCTCCAGCAGCTTTCACTTTTACGTGGGGACCTACGTTCTTTTTCATTAGTTCAAGATTTGGAATGGTCGCTCCTTCATAGGAATATTTCCCATCATCGCCTTTAGCAAAGCCAAACCCTGTTGAAGTCTTCACATAGTCAGCACCAACTTTTGTACAGATCTCGCATAATTTAATGAGATCAGCCTCTTTGGCTACGTAGTCTGTTTCAAAAATTACTTTTACAATAGCGCCGTTTTTATGACAGGCCTTTGTAACAGCACCAACTTCTTCTTCGATGTATTCCCAGTCGCCCTGCAATGCTTTTCCAATATTGATTACCATATCAATTTCTACTGCTCCGTCGTGGCAAGCTGTTTCTGCTTCAAAAACTTTCACCGCTATTTTTGAGTTTCCTGCGGGAAAGCCAATAACGCAGCCCACCAACACGTTTGTATCTTTCAGCAGTGCTACCGCCGATGAAACCATATACGGCTTTACGCATACCGAAGCAACATCATACTTTTTGGCTACTTCACATTCTCTTTTCAAATCTTCATCAGTCAGTGTGGGATGAAGAATGGAATGGTCGATCATTTTTGCTAATTCGTGTACTTTGCTCATTTTTATTGCTTTTATGTTTTTAATTATTTCCTAAAGTCTCATTAATCCGGTTAACCAGCCGGCACTGTGTGGAATCCAGTCCTCATCGGTGAGGGAGAAAGGACCGTCATTTGCTCTTTTAGGTTCGGTATCGTAAATAAATTGTTTCCCGGTTGAGAACCCATTGCAAATTATTCCTCTGGTTTGAAACCACGTGCCTGCCCACCTGCTTCCAACTCCACACATCATACTTGCAGGCAACGCAATATTTTCAGGCACATCAGTGCTAAAGATTACACACCCCTCGCGGAGGTTTTCCCGTGTTATTCCTCCATTCAGCCCGACGAGCCATTGCAGGTTTCCATAGGCAATATTTTTAAGTTTGGGCTCATTAAACAGCCGCGATAATTCAAGAGCCAAAGCTGCCGTGTAGCCATAAATAGCGTTGGTGCCATGAAAAGTCCCGCAAAACCAAACCGGGCCTTCCTTTCCGAAAATTCCCTGGGGCACAAGTAAAAAAGGATTGTTTTCACATGATGGTATCAGGTATCCATAGCTAAATTGCTGCAGACAATTTTTCCATTTCGGCGCGTCAGCTTCATCCGGCCATAGTTTGAGCATTTCGATTATCGGCATCAGATAGTTCGGGTAAAATCCACCGATATCAGCACCAAACTGCCCGAGAACAATACCCTGGATAAACGACTTTTCGCTATATGAGACACTATTAAACTCTTTAAAGTGCCCAAAATATCCATCTTCACTTTGTTCTTTTGGAATTTGCCGGGCCATAATTTTATTTGCCAAATCGATGGCCATTTCTTTCGCTTTCTCATTTGAGTTCTTCCAATGCTCAATACTCGCCCAGCACAACATCACTAAATCGCGGGTTTGCCACTCATCGTTTGGTACCGGATCTGTTTCAGACAATCCTCTGAGAAATCGGCTAAATCCATAATCACCCATTGGTTTCGCTTTTGTGTTCAGCCACTTAAATGTTTTTTGTGATGTTATCTTATAGGTTGTCCTTTTTCCCTGATACTCATCCGGTAGAAGTCGTATTGCCTTTTCAAGGGCCACTACTGCTTTTGTTGCGTCATTGGGCAAAACATCCTTTTCGTGTCCCAGCAGGTCGTGTGACATCGCTCCTTCAGGAAAGCCGAGTTCGTATGCCTTTTCCTGTGTCATCACCAAATAGTCGCATCCCACCATAATTTGCTTATGTATCCTTTGCAAAAAGGCTTTATCAAACCGTCCGGAGGTATGTTCCAGCAATTCAGCAAGAGCTATGATCATTGCACTTTGAGCAGGACTTTCAACCCATAACGTACCAGCATCCTGCCAACCGGCGCCCACTTTTGTGAAATGAGTCCGTCGCTCAAGCATATCTACCGACGACAACTCGATGGTGCTGTCCCAAAATATATCTTTGCCAACCCGTAACCCCTTGTCCCTAAAAATCCGTTCATTATCTGCTGAAACCTCAATATCCCACTCACCTGTTTCCTCAATTGCCTGGAAATCCGCGATCCACCAATGACTTCCCCATTTTTCGCCCCAATAGTTGAATCCCATTTGATACTTTTTTTCATCAGATACCGGATTCAGCTTACAAATTGCTTTTTCGTGAAACAGATCTTTTTTAGGAAGTCGGGCAATAATCCGGACAGGATATCCGATTTCGTATCCGATTTGAGAAAAGAGTATACCGGCAACACCTGCCTGGTGAAATTCCGGGTCCGCAAATCCCAAAGCCCGATCATCTGAGTCTCTCTGGGCATCTGGCTCAGAACATGCTGTAACTAGAGGCGCTCCCAATACAGCTCCTGATGCAAGTGTTGCTGTTTTGAAGAAAGTTCTGCGTGAAAGAGAAGCATTTTTTTTCATAGTCTGGTTGGTTTTTATGTCGAAAAAGACCGGTTACAGGTAATAACTATTTCCAACAGGGTAGTTATTCGTGTTACAATACAATTCACTGTATATATTAAAGTTACTGTTACTGGTGTGAAATTTTACCGATATGTGTAGAATGGGCGAACCGAGTGGTACTTTTAATAAATCGGCCGAATCTTTATGGGCATTCTCCGCTCGAAGTTCTTGCTCTGAACCCACAATCTCGATATGGTAATGTTGGCTAAGCGTTTTAAAAAACGAACCGTTGACAAAATCGATATCTGAGAACTCTTTAAGACATGTGCCGTTCATCCAGTTGTGTTCGATCATTACCGGAACTTCGCCTACACATCTTAAACGGGAAAAATGAATACACGGCTGACTGAGTTCTTTTTCACTGATTTTAAAATGTATTTCAGGACTCCAAAAATCAGAGTGGGGACCCTGTAAAAAAATCGTGCTGACATCTTCACCTACAGCTTCCGAGAAACCTTTCACATTTAATAATCCAAGCGATTTCCTCCTTTCACGAACGATACTCCCCTTTCCATGATGACGCTCAATAAATCCTTCCCTGGTAAGCTCATCCAAAGCCTTTCTGACAGTTGTTCGGGTAATACTGAAGGTAGAGCAAAGCTCATTTTCCGATGGTAAATAATCGCCAACATCATAATATCCTTTCTGAATCTGAAGCTTGAGGAAATCCTGAACTTGCTTGTATCTCTTTTCTTTCATTGAAATGAAATTTTTATAAAACTAAGGCTTTTGACTTGTACGTACAAGTCAAAAAGGAACAATCTTTTCACATAGCTTTGTAACTATTCGGTTCATTGGGGGCAATCCGATGGCTCATTATCCAATATCACGGTAGTTAATAGTGTATCACCCACTCTTAATGAAAAGGTTGTCTATGCATTAAAATCTATTAAATACATATGATAACCAGGAAGTAACAACGAAACAATCGTCCAGTGGGAAAATAATTTAGTATGGTTTCCAAAAGAAGCTGCATGGAAGGACTGAACCTAAGTTTAAAAGGCAAGAGGAAATAAAGCTAATGGCTGGCTTGACAACTACTGTGAAATGAAAGGCTACGCAGAAATGATGGAGATAATAAAAAACAAAATATTTGCAGCATGTGCAATTTGTACAGGAAATGCATGCAAAGACGAGTCGTCAGTTTTATCGATTCCTCCTTTTTACCTAATCCGCCCCTAATCTATCAATGTTCCAAAAGTTCTACCCGTAACCTTTCACAAACCGGATGAGTTAGGGTCTCTGACGAATGATTTGAATAACTGACCACCATACTCCCGTCAAATGGCTCAACTGAAATAACTTTCATCTCAACGCCGAGTTGGAGATCCCGGTTATTTAGATACTTTAAAAAATCGGCCGCTGAATGAGCCAGCGCTATTAACCGGACTTTGTCACCGACCTTACAACTACTCAACTGCTCATAAACTTCTTCAGCAATCCGGCCGTCTTTATCAGGAATAGGTGAACCATGCGGATCAATCGTTGGATGTCCCATCAATTCATCCATCCGCTCAAAAAATATTGACGAGTCGATATGCTCTATTTGTTCGGCAATCTCGTGAACGACTTCCCAACCAAATCCCATTTGGGTAACCAAAAACATTTCGGTAAGACGATGTTTGCGCAAAACCAATGCAGCTTCTCTCTTTCCCTTTTCGGTTAATGAAAGTGGCTTGTATTTCTCGTAATTGACCAAATCCTGCTTTTTCAGGTTTTTGATCATACTGTTCGCGGTGGGAAGGCTTACTTTTAGTAAACTACTCAGGTCAGAGATCGTTGCCATTCCTCGTTCCGAAACGAGTATGAATAGTGCTTTCAGATAATTTTCTTCAGTTACTGAGGCCATAGTTCTTCAGTGATTGACAACAAAAGTAAGAAAAAGATCAAAATAATTTTGTTAGAATACTCTAACTCCATACTTTTGTCTCTCGAATTATTGAGAATATAACGACATAATATATGAAGACAGAATCGTTAAGTGAAGTACATTCAACTGTCAAAACCGACAAGAAAGGTTGGAGAAAAATATTAGCGTTTATCGGGCCTGCTTACCTGGTTAGCGTGGGATATATGGACCCGGGAAACTGGGCTACCGATATTGCCGGAGGTTCGGAATTTGGCTACAAACTGATTTGGGTGCTGCTGATGTCGAACTTAATAGCCCTCCTTTTGCAATCGCTTAGCGCCCGGCTGGGAATTGTCAGGGGAATGGATTTGGCACAGGCTTCGAAAAATGCGTACCCAAAATGGGCCAACATTCCGCTGTATATATTGGCCGAAATTGCCATTGCAGCCTGCGACCTGGCTGAGATTATCGGGATGGCCATTGGTCTTAATCTGCTCTTTGGACTGCCACTTATCTGGGGCGTCAGTCTGACAGCCCTGGATACCGTGCTATTGCTCTTTCTGATGAATAAGGGTATGCGAACCATGGAAGCTTTCATTGTATCGCTCGTTTTCATTATCGGGCTTTCATTTTTCGCTGAAATGGTTATCGTCTCGCCCGTGTACGGTGATGTGATAAAAGGTTTTGTTCCTTCCAATCTGAGTGGCAACGCTCTATACATCGCTATTGGTATTATCGGAGCAACCGTGATGCCGCACAATCTGTATTTGCACTCATCATTGGTACAAACCCGAAAAATCGACCGTTCCTCCAAAGGGCTGAAAGCGGCGATTAGGTTCAATTTCTTCGATTCAACCATCGCCTTGAACCTAGCCTTTCTGGTAAATGCCACTATTCTGATTTTGGCAGCTGCTGCCTTTTATGTCAACGGTTATTTCCATGTGGCTGAAATACAAGACGCCTCCAAACTCCTTGAAAAATTGTTCGGAAAAGCGGCTCCAACATTTTTTGCTATCGCATTAATCGCTGCCGGACAGAGTTCTACGATTACCGGTACTTTGGCTGGTCAGATCGTAATGGAAGGACACCTCAATCTTCGAATTCAGCCCTGGTTGAGAAGGTTAATCACCCGGTTGCTCGCCATTATTCCGGCACTTTTCACTATCATATATTTTGGCGACGGTGCTTTGGGAAGCCTTTTGGTATTGAGTCAGGTGGTGTTGAGTCTTCAATTGGGATTTGCCGTCATTCCGCTCATTCATTTCAATTCCGACAGGAAAGTGATGAAAGAATTCACGATTAAGTTGTGGGTGAAAATTCTGGCCTGGCTAAGTGCAGCTGTGATTGTTTACCTGAACATTAAGTTGGTTGTCGATGAAATCACGTCCTGGGTTAAATCAGCCGGCGACAACCGGATTTACATTTATACCCTGGTTGTGCCGATAGCCATAGCAGCTCTTGTGTTGTTGGCATTCATTTTTGTGTATCCGTTCTTCACTTCTTCCAAGAAAAAGAAAAAACAATGGCCACACGGTAAAGCCGAAGCCTTCCAATTGAATGAACCTGTAAAATACAAACACATCGGCATTGCCATCGATTTCTCCGGCAACGAGCAGAAAATTATTCAAAATGCATTGTCGCAGGGAGGCAAATCAGCTTCGTACACGCTCATTCACGTAGTAGAAAGTGCTGCGGCCCGTTACCATGGCGATAAGTCGATGGATTATGAAACGCAGCTGGATGCCGCCAACCTGGAAGCCTACCAGAAGAGCCTGGAAGAACTTGGTTACAGCGCCGATTCACAAATCGGGTTTGGTGACCCGGCGTCGGAAATCAGTAAATTAATAGCCAAAAATGACATCGATTTTCTGGTGGTAGGTTCACATGGCCACAAGAGAGTCAAAGACATGGTGTATGGTACCACCGTTGATTCTCTACGACATAGTATTCAGATTCCGTTACTAATCGTTACCTAAGCCGACTTTAAAATATATTTGCCAAACTTCCCATCGCCCCTGACTGACAAACGATTTGGTCGCAGTGTATATGGTTGGTTAGCATACGTATTAACGTTGGGCTTCTTTACGCCATGGCATTCTCTTTCGACAGAACTGTCGTTTGTTGTACTATTTCGGCTATAGCTTCATTCTGCCTCTTTCCGGCACTCCCCTGCTTCATTGTTCGGCTCGACATGGGATAACTGGCCACCACGATTTTACTCTGCTCCTTATCGTAATGAAGATAAGTACAGGCTCCCCACGAAGAAAGGGTAAAGCGATCGCGAAGTTTAATAATCTGCTGCTCTTCATTCATATAGATTACTTCATATCGCCGGGCCAGTTCGTCATGAAGTTTTTGAAAAGAGAGAGCTTGATAAGGAACCTCCAGCTCTTTAGTAACCGTTACTTTAAAGCCCGGTGGTTCCGAACCGGGCTTCTGAATGTAATCCAACCGCGGCTTAAATTCCCGGATAAGGACTCCCCAGTAAATCAAACTGAACAGGATAATCCAAACAATCCCGGTGACCAGCACAGGTGCGTCCATTGGCCGGTTGAGCAGCCAGATGGCCAGCAGGCGCAGCAGGAGAAACATCCCCAGCAGCAGGAAGAAATAGATAACAATCAGTTTTACGTACGGTTTCATTTGGTTCGTTAGCTCTGCTTAGTTATTGGTCATCCCCTACGGGGAATATTTCATTTCCTTGAACATTTCCTTCTACAATACGGCAACCACTACGCGGTATTTTCCACCAGAGGCATTACACATCTTCGCCCAGGGCATGAATCAATTGTGCCACGGCCTCGTTTTGCTCCTTCGCTTTCCGCGTGGCAGTCTTTGTGTATACCGACAAAGGAAAACTCGACAACATAACCGTTCCACTCTCCTGCTGCCAGGCTATATGGGTCAGGATTCCCCAGGCCTTACGGTTATAAGGTGTCCGGAACTTCATTACTCCCGCTTCTTCGTCCATATACGTCACATGCACGTGTGGCGGTAAAATTTCGCGCAAACGCGTTACACTGAACTCAACATCCGGCACCGAAACCTCCTGTGTTTGGGTATCCCGAAACTCCGGTTCTGCATCGGACTCCGCCTCAATGTACCTGATTTTAGGCTTGAAGGTGTACCAAAGCAAGCCCCAGTAAATCACCTCGAAAAAAACAGCCGATATAAACCCAACCCAGACCGTTGATTCATTGAATGTTTTATGTCCAAACAGGCTGAAAAGATACATTACACCGATGTACCCGCCCCAGTATATAAAAAAGGTAATGATGATGATTTTGCGGAAAGATTTCATCGTGCTAATCAATTTACTATATCATACTATATTCTCGGACAACCGACCTTAAATACTAAAATCTATCGGTTACTCCTGTTTTTATCAATGCGTTCCATAATATCGTTCATCATCTCAATCTGAACTTTTTGAATTTCCAGCAACTCCTGTTGCTGATGAATCATTAAGTGGTCCATTTTTTCATGCAGCGTTCTGATTTCCAATTCCGATTTCAGATTAATCATATAATCCTTCCTGGCCCTGTCACGGTCTTTTTCCTCCTGCCGGTTCTGACTCATCATGATAACCGGAGCCTGCAGAGCAGCCAAACAGGATAAGATTAAATTCAATAAGATAAAGGGATACGGATCAAAGCCCTTATTTCCGAGCCAATAAACGTTTAGGAGAATCCAAAAAAACAAAATAACACCAAACGTGATGATAAAGGTCCAACTGCCGCCAAAGGTGGCTACCTTGTCGGCAATTCGTTGTCCAAACGTATAAACTTGCTCCTCATCATCATCAATTTTATCCGACAGCGTTGTCCTGTCTGTCAGCGAAGTCATGACCGTTTTCTCCAGTTCGGTCAGTTCGCCAACCTGCTTTACCAAATATTCCGAAATGTATTTTTCACGGTAGGTGTTCAGTTCGCTAACGGATAAACTTTTATCCGGTGTAAATTCCGGATGATCCATTTGTATGAGGTTCATCAACGATAGCCTGATTGAATTACCTGTAATCCTTTCGGCAACCGGAAATTCTTTTCCTGATATATCACTATGAAATGTCTTCATCAAATTGAATGTATTAAGTTAATCATAATCGTTCCAGCCCCCCCGGGTGCAGATTAATTGAAGGAGAAGATAATGATACTATACTTTGACCGAATAGTTTCATCATACCACTTTGTTATTCGATTTTAATCGCATCGATGGCTTTCATTAAGCGATCCGTTTCCATCAGCGCCACAATGATTTTCTGGTAATGGTGGATATCTTCCAAACTCAACATCCGGCCGTTGCGGTCTTTCAGCCATTTTTGCGCCGGCTGATAACCGCCAATGTAAAACTCCCAGGCAACTAACGGCACACTGTCGAAATATTGCCGGTCGTTGATCCAAACCCTGCCCAATTGGTTTTCTTCGTCAGTTAACTCGAAGCCCGGACTGGTTTTGGTAATTTTCCGTGTAACGACATTATCGCCGGCTTCCGGGTAGCTGGTGATGTATTCGTTCACCCGTGGCGATTCCATTAAATGAATCTGCCGTAACTCGCCGCCCAGTTCCACCAATTGCCAAAAGGTTTCGGCATCTTTGGGATACGGCACCCGCGGAAAATCAATCTTCAAAAATTCCTTGTACTTTGCTCGGTAGGTAGGTGAATGCAATACGGCGTAGATGTAATCGAGCAAATCGATGGGTGCAAACGTGGTTCTGTAATCATTCCGTACCTCCGGGCTGTTCGCCATGCAAACATTGCCTTCCGGTTCTTTTTCGAAAGTAAAATCTAAATCAATTTTTTTACAGATAGAATTGATAATATTGATATCAAAGTTTGGTTTTCGCTGCTCCTTATCAATTGTTTTTTGTGATATATTATTATAAATATATAGAGGGAAAGTACTACCAGAACCAAAACGACCAGCAGTTCCGGTTAGATTAAAGTCGTTTATATATTTTGTACAATAAATATACTTCCATTCATCAGTGCATTGTCGTGATGCAACCAGTGCTACATTTTCCTTATTTAAAAGATGTTGCATAATATCAAATCTACTCCTTTCAATAAACACAGGGTCGTAATATATGTATCTATTATCAAAAGGTTTATAGGTAATTCTTGATATTAAATTTTGATTTAATCGAGATATCTTTCTCTTAACTTCATTAATTTTCCAATTGCTATTCTCTTTCAATCCATATTTACTCTTAATCTCCTCTTTTGACAGCACCAAAAATTCATTAATTCTGTTTGATAAAGTCATCGTATCAGCATCTATTATAAATGAGTCTCTGGATGTTACAATACCAACATTATTTGTAATAAAAAGCTCGTTAATTTTGAAACCTTTCTGGTAAAGACCTTCTATATCAAAGTCTTTTTGCACCATGTAAAACATCTTTTCTCTAATTGGTAGTTCTTCGAAAGCAACAGTCTTTATGCTATTGGTCTGAAGAAAATTATACTTTAATTCTCTACTTCCAAAGACATCGCGATGAAAGACCCGACCGAGTTCATTTAATTTTTTATTGCCTGTCTTAACAAATAAATTGACAGAAACACCTTGCTTAATATCAAATACATTGACATCTGGAGAACCGTCGGGACAAGTCTCTTTTTTGTTACTATTGCCATGCAAATCGATGGTATAAATCTTATCGAAAGTCTTTAACAGGTTCCATCGCATTCCCCTAAAGGTGGGATTATCCAAAAAACCGTGCGGATTGATGTAAGCTAATACTCCTTCCCCATTTTTCTCAATGAAATGCTGCCCGTACCGAATAAACTTCACATAATCGTCGTTCAACCATTTGGGGTTGCGCTCCTGCAGCTTTTGCTTACCCCCCGGCTCCTTCTTGTAATCCTCCATGAGCCTCATGATCCATTTCCCTTTGTTGGCACTTTCGCCACTATAGGGAGGATTCCCCATGACCACCATCACCGGGGTATCGCGTTTGATGTGGTTGGCTTCGTTGGCCTCCGAACTGAGCCAGCTGGCAAACAGGGTGCCGGTATCGGGATGGTGTTCTTCCAGCGAGTTGGTGAGGTACACGTTAAAGCGCTGCTCTTTTTGCGGTTCGTAACCGGTTTCACGTAACAGCATATCCAGTTTCAGGTGGGCCATGGAATACGATGCCATCAGCAATTCGAACCCATTGAGGCGCGGCACCAAATCATTTTCCACGTACTGGCTCCAGGCTCCCTGCACATGCTCAAAATATTGGCTATGGATGTGTTTCACCACTTCAGCCAAAAAGGTTCCGGTTCCCGTAGCCGGGTCGAGTATCTGTACTTTGTGTACTTCCACTTCCCGCTCAATTTGTTTCACCTTGGAACGCCGGTCGGCGGTTGCCTTGGCCACATCCTTTATCTTAATCCTGGTTTTCGAGGTGTCAGCCAGCCCTTCGGGTAAACCAAATTCCGTTTTTAAAATATCGTCGACCGCCCGCACGATGAAGTTGACCACCGGCTGCGGGGTATACCAAACGCCCCGCGATTTGCGCAACTTCGGGTCGTATTCAGCCAGAAAGGTTTCGTAAAAATGGATAATGGGATCGTGCGTTTGGGTGGCTTTCCCAAAGTTTGCCTTTAACCGTTCCACTTTGGTGGCCCGGAATACCTCGGCGAGGTTGTCCACCGTGCGACGAATGCGCTCATCGATATCGGGGCCTGCCACGTGGTTGAACAATTTCCGCAGGAACGGATTGGTTTTGGGAATTAGTTCCGCTGCCTCCTGCCGGCTGAAATTTTCCTCTGTGGGGTCGTGTAAGCGGGCGGCAAACATCCCGTAAGCCAGCGTTTGCGAATAGATATCGGCAAAGGCTTTGGGCGTGAGGTCGTGAATCAGAATTTGTTTGAATGCCTCGTATTGCTCTTTTAAAGCGGTATTTTCATGCGTCTCTTCATCCGAAGTGAGCGCCCGTTCCAAAATATTTTCCAGCAGCCGGGCCTTGGCGGCCATCAATCCGGCCAGCTTCTTGGGTGACCAGATGGATTGCCCAATGTACGTGCAAAAATCAGCTACGAGCGATTCAAATTCACGAAAATTACCGGACAATGGCTGTACAACACCATCGCTTATCTCTCCTATCCTGATTTCATGCACCAATTCACCGTGCCGGAAAAACCGGAACCACAAATAGTCGGTAATAATCAGGTTATCGAGTGCCTTTCTATATCGGGTAAACTGCTCTTTATACGATTTACTGTTCAGGTCCTTTCCCAGGTCCTTCGCTTCGATGTAACCTACTGGTATCTTGCCCCGGGTAATCACATAATCGGGGTTACCACAATCGGTCACCCGCGATGGTTCGTTGGTAATCTCCACTTCGGAGGTTAAACTGCGAATCAGATTTTCGAGGTCGCCCCGATAGCTATGTTCACTGGATATACCCGACTGGTATCGTTTACTAACGGTATCAATATATTGCTCGATGGTCATTTAATGAATCTTTTTGGCTTTCGTTGGATCATCATAATTCAGTTCAATCAATAGTTCAGTGTAGCTGTTTGCCTCTGTTTTTTAACCATCACCGAAAATAGCTAATTCATTTTACAATATATTCCACTCCCCTACACTTTTTATCCATCATCGGTGGGAATAACCTATCCGGTTGGCCTGTTTTCCTCTTTTCGATGGTAGCCCTGGCAGTAAATATCGTCCATCCCCTACGAGGAAGATTCATCCATTTCCGGGCTGTTTTCTACCATACTGGAACCGCTACGCGGTATTCGGGTGCTAAAAAACCGTGTGCGTTTTCACGTGCCCTTACACGTGGGCAGCAAAAACCGTGTGCGTTCTCTCATGTCCTGGCTCCAGGGGACGAAAAACAGCGGGCGTTTTCTCATGCCCTGACTCCGGGGGACCAAAAACCGTACGCGTTCTCCCATGCCATGGCTCCGGGGCACTAAAATACGTAGGCTTTTTTTCATGCCTCCCATGCGTGAAGCCGGATTGCTCACGGACGTCCTTATTCGAGGATGATAGCTCCGCTTAATCTGATATTATTTAGATTATGTATAAATTAACACCATGAAATTGCTATTCGGTTTCTGTTTGCTCTTTTATTACTGATTTTATGATCATAAACATGTTTTTTCCTGTTGCCTTATAAAACGGATAGCCGTAACTTCTATCTTATTTTATCACCAAGACCAAAAATTATGGAACAAATTATTGATTTTACGTTGCGCCCCCTGCGTAACAACGAACACTACCAGTTCATGTCTGACTTTAGCAAGATGATTACGGCGACCACTCCCGAAACCTTAGGCGTGGTTAACCAGTTTCCCGCTTTTACTGTAGTGCTAAGTAACGAGGCTATAGCCATCGGGGTTGAAGATGGCAGCAGCCTATCGAAAAAAATGAGTCTGCTGGATATTCGCCGCGATAATACCTGGAGCGCCATTAACTTCCGCATCAAATCGACCTTGACAAGCCCAATCGATGAGGAAGCGGAAAGTGCTGCCTTACTGGAACGGCTGATGAACCAGCACGGAAACGTGCGCGAACTTCCCTACAACGAGGAAACCGCCGCCGTGAAAAGTCTGGTGAAGGATTTGCAGGGTGAAACGTACGCGCCCCATGTAGCCCAAACCGGGCTGACAAGTTGGGTGGAGGCATTGAAGACTCAAAATGATGAATTTGCCACGACTTTCGATCTGCGTAATAGTGAAATGGCCGGCCGGCCCAACGGTAATGTCAAATCAGTACGTCAACAACTGGACCCGCTGTACGACAAAATCGTCGACCGCATTAACGCAGCTATCACGCTGGAAATAGCTGCCGATGGCGTGGAAACGTTTGTAAACGAGTTGAACGAGAAAATCAAATACTATCAGAATACCCTGGCCATTCGCAGCGGTCGCAGTCAAAAAGACGAAACCGTAGTAGAATAGGTTCATTCAGTTGAATTGTTTTGTCCATCATTAGCCATAAGTTTGATTTTAGGGTAGACAAAAGCCGCAGCGAGGATTTCGCTGCGGCTTTCTTCCTATTATGAGGTTATACGTTACTTCGACGCCTGATCGGCCATCTTTTTGCTGTACCGCTCGCCAATATCGGGATATTGTTTCAGCAGGACTTCGATGGCTTTCAAATCGGCAGCAGAGAGTTCTACGTCGGCAGCGCCAACATTCTCTTCGAGGTATTTCATGCGTTTCGTTCCCGGAATAGGAATCACATCGTCGCCCTGAGCCAATACCCATGCGAGCGCCAGTTGAGCGGGTGTGCAACCTTTCTCACCGGCAAATTCAGCGAAAGCTGACGCCAATTTCAGGTTGTTGTCCCAGTGCTTTCCGCTATAGCGCGGTAACGATTTCCGGAAATCGGTATCGGTCAGGCCGGAAACATCCAGCTTGTTGGTCATCAATCCACGTGCCAGCGGCGAGAACGGAATCAGCGAGATGCCCAATTCCCGGATAACGGGTAATATTTCCTTTTCCACATCGCGGGTGAGCAGCGAATACTCGCTTTGCAACGCCTGGATAGGATGCACTGCATTGGCCCGACGAATGGACTCGGCCGAGGCCTCACTGAGTCCGAGGTAACGTACTTTCCCTTCTTTCACCAAATCGGCCATAGCCCCTACTGTGTCTTCAACAGGAATACTCGGATCGATCCGATGGGCATAATACAAATCGATGGCGTCGATACCCAGTCGCTTCAGGCTTTTCTCTACTGCCTGTTTGATCCATTTCGGCGAGCAATCGATGTACGCTCCGTTGGCATTCGGCACGTGCCCGGTTCCTTCCGGGAAACGGAAACCAAATTTGGTCGCCAGAAAGATTTTGTCCCGATTCTGTTTTAAGATTTTGGATAGAAGTTCCTCGTTGGCTCCATTTCCGTATACATCGGCTGTATCGAGGAAATTGACGCCCAGTTCCAGGGCTTTCTCCAATGTAGCCATACTCTCTTGTTCGTTAGCAGGCCCGTAAGCAAAGCTCATGCCCATACAGCCCAATCCGACGGCTGAGAGTTCCTCTTCTGTTTTTCCTAATTTCCGGTATTTCATGTATATATATTTTTGTGGACAATCATTTGGTCGATAGCTGCCTTTTAGCAAGCATTCATCATTAAAACAGCCCGTGAGACTTTTTGGTTTTGCTCAGGAGATGAAGTCCGGAAGAGAGTCAGCTTCGCTTGAAAACCAGATAGAACAGGTTGGCCAGCACAGACAAGCTAAACATGACTACTCCTATCGGGACAAGCGTACCCGTTTGAAACAGGGCTGGAATGGTACCTGCGATAAAGCTGAGAATAAACCGCGAAACACCGATGGTAGCATTGGCCGAACCGCTGATTTCCGGCATCAGATTGAGGATAACAGCCGTCCCGTTGCCAAATATCAATCCCAGACTCCCCACAAACAACACGATGGCGCCAAATATGATGGCAAAGGGTGGCGTAGGAAGTAATACACCAACGAACATAAAAATACCGCCAATCAGCTGAAGGAGCAGCCCAAGCTTCATCATTTGCTCGGGCTCCTTATTTTTTAGCAGCCAGTTATTCAGTAACGAAAGTGCAATGTAAAGAATCACATTGGCGCCAAAAAGCAAAGGGAAAACACGATGGGTAAAACCAAAGTATTCGATGTAAATAAATGACGAACTGGTGATGAAGGTAAACATGCCGGCTGTGGCAAAACTGATGGTCAGCAACATCATCACCGCCTTGCGATGTTGAAAAAATATCCGGTACTTCCCAATCAACTGCTCCTTTGTTACCCTGTGTGTGAGATGCGCATGATGACGAGATTCGGGCATCAACGCAAGAAAGATGAAAAACAACACTACGGCGTAGGTGGCCAGGAAGAAAAATATGGCATGCCAACCGCCCCAGTCAAGTAAGAAAGCTCCAATAACCGGGGCAAACAAAGGGGCCAGCATCATTATCATCCCGATAAGGGTTGCCAGTTTTGCCACTTGCTTTCCCTCAAACCAATCGCGGACAAATACCATAGCCGTTACCGAAGCAAATCCGCCGCCAAAAGCCTGTGTAACCCTCAGTGCCCAGACCATCTCTACATTGGGTGAAAAAGGAATACCAGCAGAAGATAATCCGTAAAGCAAAACGCCGGTTAAGGCTACTTTTTTGCGACCGAAAGAATCAGAAAGCGGTCCGCCAAATACATTCCCCATGGCAAAACCCAGGAAATATAATGTCAGGGTAATTTCAATCAGATGGATATTAACACCGAATGACTTAGCCATAACCGGCATGGCCGACAAATAGGTATCAATGCCAAATGGCGACAAAGCTGTCAGGAAAGCCAACAGCACTGAAGTAACGACGATAAAGTATTTGCTCGTTTTTTGAATGGTCATATATCTGCCTGGGGTGTTAAAATGCAAATAGAAAAGATTAACTAAACCACGATTTCACTTCCGGTTGACCGTCGTGAAAACGGAACTCCACTACATGGTATTCCTGCACACCGGATTTTTTCAGCGGATCATCTGCCAGAAATTGTTCCACTTCTTCCATCGAACCAGCCTTCATCAGGATAATTCCGCCACCAGTTTGTGCCTTTGGCCCTGAAAAAAGCATCCAACCTTCATTGAAACCTCGTTGCAGGTAAGCAATGTGTTCCTTAATAACATTCTCCAATTCTTCCGGACTAACCGGAACCGGGCCGTAAAACGTCCCTTCAATCATGAAATAATGCATATTATTCGTTTTTTATTTCTGAAATGAGTTCAGCTAATCCAATTTTCAGTCTTTTACATTGGCCATCATCCGTCCCATGTAATCAAACAGCGTTTCTTTCTCTTTATCAGAAAATCCAGCCAATAGCTGACACGTCCATTCTTTAAAAACTTTATTGATGGCAGGAAGTTGCTTTCGCGCTTTCGCTGTCAAGTAAATCTTTACAGCACGTTTATCCAGCTCGTCCGACTTCCGCACGATGAATCCATTTTTTTCCAATCCTTTCACCAGGCTGGAAACACTTCCCTTGTCGAGTTCAAAGTGGGTCTGAATTTGACTTTGTGGCAAGCCTTCATTTTCAGCTATAAAATGAAGTGCCTGAAACTGGCCATGTGGCAATCCCAAGGGCAGTGACTCTCGCTGAAAATACATTTGCGATGCGCGGTGAAGAATACTGATAAGTCGCCCAACTGAACGGTGCTTTCCCATTACAAACGATTTAGTTCGAAAACAAAATTAATGATTATAGTTGGAACTCCAACTTTAATAAAAATTGAACCGTTTCGGAGTGGTTGGTGAGCTTACTTACTTTTTACAATGAATTTTAAATACGAAAAAGAGCGATAACAGAACGATCCCCATAAACAAACCAAAAAAAGCATGAAATCCGAACGAATGGATGATCCAGCCACCCGCAATGGGAAACAACGCAGGAATGATGTTGCCAGCTCCGGCAAAGCCTGCATACAATGCCCGGTTATCATTACCCGAAACTTCCAGCAACACGCCGTTCATGGCTATGGAATACATGGCATACACTACCCCACCGACAATAAATACCGGAAAGAATGATGGTCTTCCGCCAGGTAGCATAATGAGCAAGGGCATGACCAGGGCCAAAACAACGTTGGAATAGAGCAGATACCGGTAACGAACGCGTTTCCGAAAGCCGAAAACCAGCATAGAAACAGCTACACTGCCCAGTACTTTGCTAATAAGGAAAAAGCCAGTATCGCTGCTTTCTGTACCGTAGAACTCCTTGGCATAGAGAATTACAAATGGCAAAAAACTGATGGCAATTCCCTGTGTATTAATAAAGCCCAGAAAGTATTTTAACCGTGGATTGGCCTTCAACTCCTGTTTCATCACCTCCATAAAGTGACGTATACCGGCAATTCGCGTGCGCGACGGAACAGTCTCCTTTATCGACCAAAATCCTAATGAGGCGATAAACAGGGCCGCAAATCCAATAAAAAACATAAAAGCATAGTTTACCGGGTATGGTCTGGAAACCAGCACCTGACGAGCCGCTAAAACCGACAACAACACAATGGTGCCATTGATAATTTGTTTGGCAGAGAAGAATGACTTTCTGGCCTCTGTTCGAATCGATTTTCCGATAATATCGGTGTAGCTGATATTGGCAAAAGCTCCTCCCAGCGCAAATAAAGTAATGAAAAGAAAAATCATCCAAAGGATGGGAAAACTACCGTTCGATTTCCAGAAATAAAGGATTAGTCCAAGTCCTAACAGTGACAATATCCGGGAATTGATTCCCAGTAACAGGAATTTCTTTTTATGTGACTGGTTACTCAGGTAAGGCGCGAAAATGATTTGCGTAAAACTGGAACCTCCCAGCAAGATGGCAGACATGATACCGACATGCACCGAATTTCCGCCGGCCTCAATCAACATCGCTGGAATGACCGTATCGATATCCATAAAGTTTTGGGCAAATGCCAGGAAGCCGGCATGCCAGAGAAAAGCAATAAAATTATGCTGAGAAATGCCTGGCTCTAGTGTATTGAAATTCTTTTTCATCGATGTTCACTAAAAGGTTAGATTAGGCTTTAGTGTATTTATGAATATACCAACGGCAAAAATAGCAGAATGTTGGCTTCGAATAGACATATTTAGATTTTTCAATACTGTCCCTCCCAAATATTTAAAGACATGGATTTAGTCAGAACAAAAAGAAAGCCTTGCGTCATCTGCAAGGCTTTAAATATAAATTGATTTTAAATTTATGCTAGTCTTTGTGTTTGTCACCGTCTCATTCGTTTTTACGGGAATTAAACCTCACAAGTTTTAGATAGGAGTTCGGAGTTTTATTTTCCGAACGGTTAACCGGTGTTTTATTAAGCCTCGCCGGGCCTACTCCGCAACAACCAGTTAGCGGTGGGGAATTTGGGAGCTTTGGGGAGAGCAATGACTTTTCTGAAGTCATTCACTATTTGAGCATTGGCAATCCAATTACTTGGACTTTCTAAAATGCATTAGGTGTCCAACGTTGTAGAAATTGTCCGCTACCTTAGGATCATCTTTCAATTCTTTATCTGTATAAGGAAAATAAGGAACCAGCACATCATCTCCCGGCATCCAGTTGGCTGGCGTATAAACCAGTTCCTTATCAGTTGTCTGGAGAGCAATGACCGTACGCTTTATTTCTTCCATATTACGACCAACACTGTGAGGATAAAAGAAAACAGCCCGGACGATATTTTTACCGTCAATAACAAATACACCGCGCACATATTCCGATGTACTGACTGGCCTGTGCATCATACCATACTTTTTGGCAACTACATAATTCTTATCATCAATTAAAGCAAAATCAATTTTAACAGGTTGCCTGTCCTTGTATCTTAATTCATTGATGGTTTTCACCCAAGCTTTATGCTGAGACAGTGTATCGGAAGACACGACCGCCAATTTAACACCCAACTCTTTGAAACCTTCTTGCATTTGGGATAATTCGATAATTTCAGATGAACAAACCGGCGTGAAATCACGTGGATGGCTAAAAAGAATCTTCCAATTCCGTCCGTAATCACGCGGAAAATTTAGTGTACCCTGTGTTGTTTCAGCAGTGAAACTTGGAGCTTTCTCCCCAATTAATGGGATTCGGGAATCGTCCTGTGCCTGTGCCCAGAAAGGTGCAATCATTAGACACAAAACTGCGAAAATGAACATTGTCTTTTTCATAGCTATTTTTATTTGGTTTAAATAACAATTAAATGTATGCCTTTCTCAACTCAAAAGAAATGTTGACGATCCAAATTCGCATCTTTTGTGAAAACTTTAACATATTGACTTTCTTTAATTTATACAATAATATCTAAATTGTTTAATGCACTAACTCCCCTGTCCGCTGTTGAAATAATCTTAATTTAAGATGTTTTACTCCTATTTATGCGCTAATACAAACAAACCAATGATTAGCACCTGATAATCAGTTATTAAAATAAATACTTTCATAATCTTAATTATTGTTCACACACTCAATATTTATGTTATCTGATATTCTTTAGATATCAACTCACGCATCTAGTTCACAGGCATATAATACTGATTTTATGTCAATCAGTCAATGAATGAATTTTTAACAAGACTAAGCATTACTATTCTTGAAAAGTAGAAAGGCAGGAATCCCAACTAAAATCACAGCGATGGCAATTAATGATTCTGCAGGACGTTCGATGGCAGTTAAAACCAGCATTGTTACTGCTGTAACCACATAGATGACCGGAACATAAGGATAACCGGGATGCCGGTAGGTTGTTCTTTTTAATTTGCGCAACCGGAACACTCCTAGTACAGCAATGATGGGAAAGATACCCAAAGCGAATCCCATGAAAGTTAGTATCTGGTCAAACGTACCTGTCATGACCATTAAAGCGGATACACTACTTTGCAGGATAATGGAACGAACCGGAATGCGGTATCGTGAACTTACTTTGGCAGCAAAACGAAAGAAGAATCCGTCTTTTGCCATTGCATAGTAAACACGAGGTCCTAACACGATAAAGGCGCTGATGGAGGACAAAAGGGCAAATGCAATCAGAAATGATAAAATGTATTTCGCATTCTCGCCAAAAAGATGGACTACCGCCGTAGCACCGACCGTTATTTCTCCCTGGAATTTTTCAGGAGGTATGGCATAAATAAAAAGAAAGTTCAAAGCAAGGTAAAGAGAAATAACAACGAGGGTTCCGAAAAGCAGCGAACGTGGAATGTTTTTCTGCGGGCAAACAGCTTCGCCACCCAGATAGGTAGCAGCATTCCATCCACTATAAGCGAACATGACCCAGATAAGGGAAAGTCCGATACTTCGCCAACCCGGACCTTTTATGGTATAGGCTTCGGAAACAAAATGCTCCCAACTACCCTTTCCCCATATAAAGCCGGAAATGATCAGCCCGGTAATCAAAACTACTTTTAAAACTGTCAAAATATTCTGCCACCTGGCACTGGTCTCAATTCCCCGGACATGAATAACGGTAAACAGAGCAATCACCAGTACAGCCAACACTCTTATGGCAAATAGATTAGAGAGATGATATTCCATTACCCAATCAGATGGAACACCCTGTATGATATATTCGCTGAAACCTATGGCCGATGCAGCTATCGGTGCTGAAAAACCAACTACAAAGGAAATCCAGCCACTGAGAAATCCCAATAACGGATGGTAAAGACGAGAAAGAAAAACATACTCCCCGCCTGCCTCGGGCATTGCAGCGCCCAGTTCGCTGTACACTAAGGCTCCGCAAAATGCGATAAAACCTCCGAACGCCCATAATAATAACAAAAGGAAAGGGTTTCGCAGTTGCGCCATGATAAGACCGGAAGTCGTAAAAATCCCGGCGCCAATCATGTTAGCAACCACCATACTTAGCAATGCCAGTAGACCCAGTTTACGCTGTAATTGATGATTTTCGCTGGAAAGCACAATCGATTAAGGCTTAGCAATTTTATAACTAATGGAAACTCCGCCACCATTTTCGTCTACCGTCGTTTTAAAATTCGGAAGACTTTCAACATATCGAAGAAACTCACCCGTCCCGTAATAGCCTCCACCTTTTCGAATATTGTGTGCCGTAAAACAGCCGCCCACTTTCAATTTCGGTGCCATTGCCTTAAAATAGTTAGTGTACCAGTTTTTATCGGCATCGCTAAACACAAAATCATATTTACCTTCCAGTTTAGGAACCAATTCCCGGGCATTTCCCAGCCGGGCGTCAATGTAATCCGATAAACCTGCCTCTCTGAAGTGTTCGAGTGCTTCCTGGTATCTGCGCTCATTTATCTCGAAAGTAATGAGTTTTCCTCCTGTCTTACTCAATGCCCAGGCAATCCAAATTCCGGAGTGTCCGGTGGAGGTACCTATTTCTACTGCACTTTTATAGTTATTGTCGACAATGATTTTGTAGAGAAGCTTACCATCAGCCCTTGGAATATTCATATCGTGCCAGCTTTGCTTGTGTGCAATGAGAAACTGCTGAACTTTACGATCTAAATCGTTTTTCGGCTCAACGTATAATCCCTGGCCGCGAGAGAAATTTGGCACCACAAAACCAATGGCTACCAGTGTAAAGGCGATTAGAAGTTTGAGTGGATGTTTCATATTCGGTATCTTTAGTTTTTCACACAAACCGAACCACAACAATCAATACACATACTCCAATCTATCTAAATTACTTCATTTCCATGAAGATGAAAAGCTACCTTAATGATACAACAGAATACTTTGAACAAAAAAAAGAGGAGATATTCTCTCCTCTTTCCATTCAGTCCGGAATAATTCCGGTAGCAAAATATCAATCAATAAACATCAATTTGGTATCTCTTTTGCTTTTTTAGCTCTTTCAGAAAATCTTCAGCTTTTTCCGGTTCAAGACCGCCTTCAGCTGCGACTATATTTTTTAGCGTTTCGTGAACATCGCGGGCCATGTGCGTTTTATCTCCACAAACATAAAGATAGGCGCCCTTCTGAAGCCAGTTATATAGTTCTTTGCTCTTCTCCAGCATTCGATGCTGAACGTATACTTTTTGTTCCTGATCGCGCGAGAAAGCCAGTGACAACTCTGTCAAAACACCTTCCTGTCTGAACTTTTCCCAGTCTTCGCGATAGAGGAAATCTGATTTTTTGTGCTGATCGCCAAAGAACAACCAGGATTCTCCATTAATGTGATCACCATTTCGTTGCTGAATAAAGCTGCGATAAGGTGCTACGCCGGTTCCCGCTCCTACCATAATCATCGGAGCATCCAATTCTTCCGGCATCTTAAATCCAAGGTTGCGATCGATAAATACCGGAATCCAGCTCCCCTCTTCAATTCGGTCGGTAAGGAAAGTAGAACAAGTTCCTTTGCGGTCACGATCGCGATTTCGGTACCGAACAGCGACGACCGTGATGTGAACTTCGTCGGGATATACTTTCTGACTGGAGGCAATGGAATAAAGACGAGGAGACAATTCGGGCAACACACTTACCAACTGGCTGGCTGTTATTTTTGCCGGGAAATCCGTCAACATATCCAGCGCATCGTGTCCATATAAATATGCATCCAGTTTTTTCTCATCAGCGAGCAAATTTCCTAATGCTTCAATATTGGTCAGTTCGTAATAACTGGCTAATATATGGCTGGTCAGAATATTTATTTCCAACCGGTTACGCAGTGCTGTTTCAAGCGGAAGCGACCATTCTTTCAACGCCACTTCCGTTTGACCATCGATGCCGGTATAATCCAGAATGCCTTTGACTAATTCAACCGGATTGTTACCAAACACTCCAACATTATCGCCGGGTTCATAAGTAAATCCCGAATCGGCAATGTCTAGTTCAACATGGTAAACATCTTTCAACGAATCCTCGCCGGTTAAACGTACTTTCCGTTTAACGCGTGCGAAATAGGGATTTTTCCTCGAATAGCTGGTATCTTTTGAGTCACTGCTCTCGGTCACCCCGGCCATAGGCTCATTGCCTGCACCTCCATTTACTTCCTGAACAACCTGTAATACAGTCGTGATCCAATTGGATGCATCTTCTTCATAATCCACATCACACTTGACAATGGGCAGAATATTATTGGCACCGCGCTCCTTCATCACCTCATCAAAGTCAACACCTGCCTTACAGAAGCTCTTGTAAATCTTGTCTCCAAGCGCCAAAACGGCATAATTCACATCGGTAAGCGAAGGACACTCATCGCTCCGTAAATAAGCCAGCATGTCAACCGAATTGACTGGCGGGTCGCCTTCACCATGTGTGGGAAGAATCATCAGAACATTTTTGGCATTGGCGACCTCTGAATAGCTGTATTCTTCCATCAGGAAGATTTTTGCTTCAAAACCTGAGGCTTCTGCCACGTCAAAAATTCGGTACGCAATATCCTCGCTATGACCAGTATGCGTTCCATATAAAATGGTCAAGGGAATATTACCATCTCCGGAATTTCCATTTTCCTGTTCGGCGTGTACGAAATATTTCCCGGGGATAAAACTTTCCCCTTTCAAGTGGTTGTTTATCCAGTCCAGCTGTTTCTTTTGCTGCGCAACACTTTCACTATTCACAGCCCGAAACTCATTTTTCATTTCCGAACCAAATGTATTACTCATAATATCTAAAACTTGTCAATTAAGGCATTGCACGCAATCGCCTTTTCAATTCAACGCAAACTTCCTAAACCCGAAATGCTGTTTAATTAAGCCCCTCTAATACTTGAAGACTCAAATATTAAACAGCTAAACAAGTGCTCGGAACTGCTTATTAATAATGCTTCAAAATTAGTGTAATATTTGTTAGAAGCATGTTTATTTAGAAAGAATTTAATCAACTGATAACAAACAACTCAAATCCCGGACTATTTACCAACATGAAATTGATACGATGAATCATAATTCAGCATGACTACACCACTAATACACACTTTATCGCAAAAAAAATCCGGCGTTAACCGGATTTTTTAATTCTATTGAATGTGATGATTAATTATCGTTCAATTTCATCTTATCACGGTAGTATACATTCCATGCAATGTAGTTGACCAAATGTGTAGCAAACTTCATCTCATGCATCGAGGTGAACAACTGACTCAACGTGTCTCTTGTCGGTCCGAGTAGATCAGACAGTAATACCGTGGTACTGTCATCGAAGGTAATCTCGTAGTCACGATACTTGTTGCAGAAAGTGGTGTATTCTGCGTCACTGTCATTCTGACTACTATTGTCAACAACAGTTACAGTAGCATTTTGCTGGAGTTCTCCACCCTTATATACTTCCAGTGAATCGGAGTCTGCTGTATGGGTATGTACGATCTTCACGTCGCCAATAGTCAGAGAGTGTACTTTGGTATAGACACCAGTACCAGTATCTTTACTCCATTGAACCATCTCGTCGTAAAGCGTTTGATCGCCATCAGAGAGATTGTAGTCGTAAAGCTTGGTAGTATCTGTCCTCTCAGCCTGCATACCAACTGCGTAACCGCTGGCAAAAGTAAATGTTGATGCATAACTGTACGGTTTTTCAGGACTGCCCATCATCCACTCAATATCCAGATTACCAACTGCCGTGTCAGAAACAGCAATATCACTTCCCAGGCTATAGGACAAACCACCGGGGAAAGCATATTTATACCGGTATTTTGATGTAGTGATGACAAAATTATTCACCAGGGTATCCGTATCCTGTTGTGGTTTGTAGAAACAATACTCCGGATGATGTACGGCCAATTTTTCAGGAAGCTTAATAATAAACAACGAAGTATCTGCCGTCATTTTGAAGTGATTGTACATGTAAGAACTGTATCCCCAATGCATTTCATTAAGTACCGAATCCTGGTATTCATAAACTCCGCTAACATCGGCCAGGGTAATACTGTCGGAAAACATTTCATCTCCGGTCGCAGAGACATCTGCCGACTTCAGATTACTGTTTCCAGAGGTTATTACCTTGTAACCATCAGAACTACTAATGTCACTCATCGCCGTGCTTACCTGATCTGCACTATTCGTGATGGCTTCCTTCAATGTTTGATTACTAACATCGGTAACTCCTCCGTCAGAGTTCTGTGAACAACTCCACATTCCAACAGCTGCCATTGCAACAATTACGGACAAAAACATCCTATTTTTCATAACCATAAGATTTTGTTTACAAGTGATTACTTTTTAATACAAAGGGGAATTTGTTATTAAAAACACAAACAAATGCTCCATCGAAAAACGGACTTACGAACAGTTGGGATGATGGTGGGGGTTCCCAAATGATCTCAGTCTGCTAATCAATAAGCTCCGTCAATAATTCTTAAGGTTTTGAGAAGTGCTTTTCAGAAAGCAAAAATGCAAATTCCTCGTTAACTACAACGAAGAAAGTGTCAATTTTCTTATTAATCGTCTTCAATTTAACGTTTTTTAACCAACACTACAAACATCTACACGTGATAATAAGTGTTTATATCAAAAAATACTCATAACCACTACATTAAATTGTATTACATAATATTTATTTGAGGAAGTGAAAAAAAGGATTGTATATTCAAAGATATTTTGTTAATTTTATAATGGTTATTTCAGTTTGCCAGAATTGAATAACCGGACCAGGACGTAATCAAGTAAAATATTATATATAAAGACATTGGATCATGCTCCTAAATTCGATCCAATTTTTGCCTTTTTATTCCTTAATCCAATACGGATTGCCGGCAGCCTGTTTATCAGGCTGCCTTTTTTTTTACCAAGCTATGAGATTATAACTGCTTATTAACTGAAAGGATGAATGATTATGGTAATCATCACAATTAATGCTGCCACAAATAAAGAGCGTTGCCAATGACGACGTTTGCTCGTTGATATTCTGCCAAAATAATGACGAATAACCGGAGCCAGAAAACGTATGGTAAAGTATGCACCAATAAAGCCCAATAGATTTCCGGCCAATACATCACCAGGGAAATGGGCACCCAGATAAATCCGGGTATAGGATACAACAACCGTCAACAAGCCCAACACAACAGGCATTATTTTTCTCTTTCTGATATGCCAGGCAATAACGGTAAATGCAGCAGCTGTTGTTGTACTGTGACCTGATGGAAAACTATATTTATGCAAGATATAATCACCAACATAGTGCACCATATCTTTTCCGGCAAATACCGTTAACGGTCGGTTCCATTCAAAAAATACCCAATGCTTGAGGAATTGTGCGAGCAAACCAGTGATAGCCACGCTCATTATGGCTACTATTACCATATTCATATCCTTGCGCATAAATAAAAGTAACATCAATGCTGACAGAAAGAATGAATCGCCCAGCCATGTTAAAATCAGCATAGGGTAATCGAGCCAGTTAAAGTGAATGCTGTTCATGACCAGAAAGCTGTCATGATAACCATAAGCGAGTAATAAAAACGCCAATACAGTCCAGAACATCAATAATGGAAGGAGGAAATATTTATTATCCCAAATGAATTTTTTCATACAATGTGAATACTTTATAATCTGTGTTGATTTTTGAAATAAACTCTTTTATAACGGCTACTTACAATCTATCTGACACGAAAATTGGAAGCCATCAGACCAATCCGAAAGACTGATAGTTCGTTATTGAAGTAGATATTGTAATAATCCTGTCCATAGTAATATTCTGCGAACAAGGATATATCATTCAGCAGTTTAGGATGATAAGCCACCCGAAATGAAAAATCGAATTGTCTCGATAAATCATATTTCCTTTCCGGCGAGCGATTATCAATCATCCAGGTAAAATGCATGTGATATCTCAACTGACTTTTGTTGAAATAACTGTCTGGTTCTTTTTCCCGATAATCGTTACCAGAAATCAGGCTTCTTACTGCTCCCAGATAATTCTTCAATTCCGAGTCGAAATTGAGTCTGAAAAGACCATAATCATTCACTAAGCCTCTCGAATTCAGTAAATGTGTTTCAAAACCGAATTTAAAATACTCCGGAATAAGCTGATTTCCTTTTGACTGATCGTCTATGAGCATCCATCCAACCTTAATAAAATTGGTGGCAAAATTTCCGTCTTCGGTATTGTATGTACCGTCCGAATTATATACCGGTCCGCTTTGTCCGTTGGAATGATGCCCCAATGTTAAAAAGGAAAGCAATTCTCCTTTGTAAATATCCCGATCACCAAAATTCCGGTACACCGTAAGACTGGGCATGTAACTCGGCGTAGTAATCGGATAGGAACGCTGATCTCTCATCCGGATGATTCCCTTAAAGGAAATGTCCATTGCCCACTCGCCATTATGCGACAGATTCACCAGATAATAGGGTGCCACTACCGCTTCGAACAAAAGCGGATTTAGATTTCCAATCCCCTGTTTGAATGTTATATAACTGGGAGAATGCACCATTCCAATGTATTCTGACATTAATTTTTGTGACTCCGATGTTTCCTGAGCCAATAGCTTTGTCGTAGTTAACAGGAGTATAATTCCCAAAAAACCATACTTCGTCAACGAGCCTTTAAACAGACTTTTCATCACACAATTCTCTTCGTCCAATTACGTCTGAACCTTTATACTTATTAAGTTATTTTAGTATTAGTTAATACTAACTAACCTACATACCATAAAAAAAATGATTCCGGAATTGATCTGTCTTTTCGCCCGCAGGCACTTTGATTCCAAGCACTTGAATGGTATCGCCTACATTACTGCTAAAACTATGCACCAGATGTGCAGGACACTCTACCAATGTACCTTTCGACCCAATCATCTTGTCTTCAGCAACGCGGATGGTAGGATTTCCTTCCACGATATAGTAAATCATGTCGCATGGCAAAATTTTTGGTCCCATGCTTTCTCCGGGTAACAAATCAAACTGAAGAATTTGCAGTGATTTATTCTCGTATAAATATTGCAAGTCCACTTCTCTTCCACTGATGGACTGCATCCACGGATTTCGATGCACTATTTTCATCCTTGTCAATTTTAATCCAATCCATAATACTTGTTAACTCATTCCAGCTATGATGCTAACATTCCTTCTTCGAGATGAGCATTAATACGTTTTCCAGAATTTTGACACCTTCTTCCACCAGGTTTATTTTCTGATCAAATAACTGCCATTTCATCATCATCATGCGCATCGCGCCCATAATGATGATTGTTATCTGGGATGAAGGAAGATCGTCCCTGATTTCATTCTTCGCCTGCCCCTCTTTCACGATAGCCTCTAGTTGTCCTGCGACCAAAAGCGTTATATCTCTAATTTTCTCTTTCAGGTAATCTTCCCCATGGTAAATCTCCTCGGAGGAAATGACAGAGATTAGCGCAGGATTTTTTTGTAGCCGACTAAACTGAAACTCAAAAGCCAATCTTAGTTTATCGAAGCTTGGTGAATCACTTTTGGCAATCTCGGTTATCTTTAATTCAGTAGATTTTGAAAAGAAGTCGATGATGTTCACCAGGATCTCTTTCTTATTTTTGTAATGCCGATAAATGGCCGGTTCTGATATACCAATGGCATTCGACAGATTTTTAATCGTCAATCCCTGCAGGCCTTTTTCAGCAATTAGCTTGATTCCCGTGTGAATAATCTCCAGCTGTCTTTCGGTATACATGATGCGTTAGTTAATACTCACTAACAAAAGTACAACACTTTTTGAAATCGAGCATACTCGTTTAGATATTTTTATATAAAATTTACGTTAATACACTTAACATCATAAAAAAAGGAGGCCGACGGCCTCCCTTACTCATCTATCATTCTGAACGTTAATCATCGTCATCGTCTTTTCCTGCCAGTTTCGCAGGGTAAGGGATTTTTCCCTTTGCGCTGAACCAAAGTATCTTGTTCAACATGTCATCGTCTCCCCCATCGATATGGTCATATTGCGGCTCCAGACTAATGTTGGCATAATGCAATGCTTTTCCTTTCAAGGATGAAAGTGCTGCATTCATTTCGTCTAGCGGAACCTCGTTCTTAACTCCGTTATATGGAGTATAATCGGGTGTTTGCCCGAAACAGGCATCCATGGTTGGCGCAATAGCATCCTGAATATTCATCGGAGGAAGCCCCAGAATTTGTTCTATGGTTCGAACCATGGCCGGTTGATTATAGGCAGCATGTACCGCTTTATCCTTATGGGAATACGGGCTAATTACAGTTCCAACCGTACGATAGGCTGAAACATGATCCCATCCTGTCTGGCTGTCATCTTCGGTAACAAAAATAACCGTGTTGGACCAAAAACGACTATGACTAAGGGCGTCCACAATCTGACCGAGCGCAACATCATTATCGGCAACCATTGCTCTTGGAGTTGGGTAGCCGGGACGAGTTCCTGCCGTATGATCGGCGGGAAGTGCCATAACCATTAGCTGAGGAAGTGAGTCTCCTTCCATATTTTCGTATTTCTTCAAATCCTTAACGAATGCAGCTGCCCGCATGACATCAGGTATGGCATGGTGGTCATAACCAGGGTAGGTTTGACTCAAGATTGGTTTTACCGGTCCTACCGTTGTTTTATTGGTAAAATGAAATGGTTCACCATTAACAAATTTCTGATAAATGTCTTTCCACCCCAATGATTTATCAAATTCAGGAACAGCCGCTTCGCCGTAAATTTTTACCGATTTCCCATGCTTCAAAGCGTTGTCCCAGATAAATCCGGTTGGAGCATAAACCAATGCATCGTACTGTACGTGCGGATAACTTCTGAACCAGGCACGCACGTTCTTCTCCACATAATCAGTTACAATGGAAGCATCGGTCCATTGATGTCCTTCGGCTGAACATTTACCGGAAGCCATGTAATTGTCCATCAAAACAAAATCGTTGACCAGCCGGTGCATGTTCGGAGTTATCTTTCGTCCGTAAATGCATAAGGTAGAGTCGCCATTGCCTTTCGGAACATCACCTAATACCTGGTCATACGTCCGGTTTTCTTTAATGATATACAGCACATGTTTAAATACCGATGGTTCACCAATTCTATCAGGAACAGGCTTTGGTTCAACACCTACACGTGCCGGTAACTCTGCCAGCTTAACTCTTGCTAAATCGTTGACGGCGATTACCGTATTGGTATGTTTTTCCAGTTCCTTTTTATCCGGCATGGGAATTACCGAAACCGAAGCCAACATATGGTGAGTGTTGTATGCCAGTGTTTTTTCCGGCCCCTGATGTAATCCTACGTGTGCACCAGTCGCCTCGATATTGGTAACATACATTTTCTTATTATCAGCAATGGTAACCGAGGATGGATATGCACCGGTAGGAATGAATCCAATGACTTCGCTTTTTTGCTTCAATCCCCGTGCTGAGGCATGTTTTCCGAGACGTACAACCGCTACAGCATTATCAATACCATTGGCAACATACAGGAATTTCCCGTTCTTCGACACGGTTATTCCATCGGGTGAATCGCCCCAGTACTTATTCAAGCCGGGCTGCAATCGGACCATGATGTTCTCGGTAATTTTATCCGAAACAGGATCAATAACCGACACATTATCGCTGTTGGAGTTGGTTACGTATACATATTTTCCTCGCGGAGATGAGACTATTTCGTTGGGATGAAGCCCGGTAATAATTTCACTGATTAACTGACCACTATTCGGATCAAATACAGAAATGCTTCCTTCGCGTGTCGCCCCGGTAGTTAACGAAACCTTTGCTTCACCCCACGGAACACCTGCCACTACATCGTCATCACCAAGCGGCAATCGCCCTCCCCAGTTGGTTACGAAAAGTTTCCCTTTCGCTTCGGTAATCCCATAAGGAGCAACTCCGGTATCTTGTCTCCATACCACATTTCCGGTTACTAAATCCTGTTTTACCAGTTCATTGTTACCGTTCAGTACTACATAGAGGTAATCCCGGTTGTTTTCTTTCCGAATCAGCAATTCATTAGGCAGAGCTGTTTTTGACGGTGGCAACGGGTCATATGAGAAATAGTCTGTAATTCCTGCTTTTCTATTTTTCCAGCTTGCACGAATAACAAATGATTTTCCACCGCTCGTTGCGGCACTCCACAATACTTCCATCCCATTATTTGTTTTGTGCCAAATAATTCCGGAATAGGTACTCATGGCTCCGGCCAGTTCCGACCTCGATTTTATCGGCAGGGTAAAAACAATGGAATCGGCCTCGGTATCGATAAAAACTACGCTGTACCGCTCTTCAACCGCCAGCCATTTACCATCAGGTGATAAGGCTGCATCCAGCGCATGATTCTCCAGGCTTTTATCGCCAAAGTAAATCTGTTTACCGGCGGGCCGGAGCAACCTGTTCCAGGGAAGTACATCGTTACCCGATTCATCTACTTTCTTACTCTGCGCTACATTCTGGCTTCTAGCCGGAACAACCAGGAAGCACAACAGGAGTAGCGTTAATTGTATTAGTTTCATGACAGGAATTTTGATTAATTAGGAAACTGAAATGTTGCCACTTTGTTCAGGAATTCTTGATTTTATTTACAACTTCAATGCATATACGGCAAAGCAAAAAGAAAAAATCCCCACCAGAAAGATCTGGACAGGGATTTTATTATAAAAAAAGTTAAAATTATTACAATACTATTTCTGATCGGACTGCGGCATTTTAAATGAGCCCATATTGGTAACCTGGTATTGTGATAAATCAAATTTCATATCACGATTCTTATTCACTTCGGTTACTGTTAAAACCGAACGTTCACCGGTTTCTTTATCAAGCGATTCACTTTCCATTAAAAAACCCCAGGGCATACCATTGGAGTACATAGCTGACTTAAAAACAGCAGACATCAAATCCCTGGTTTGCAATTTTACATCCCGGGTAATCCAAATATCAGCTCTCTCTTTTTCATCATCGTAAACATACTCCTCACATTTATAGCCGGCAATGGTCTTTGTACGGCCGGTTTTCTTCAAATTCGGATTTAGGGTCGACATATCGGTGGCATTGTCCGGCATCTCCTCACCCGCATCAAACAATGAATCTGCATTCATCATCAAATCCAGGCCATAAACAAGTCCCGTGCGCTTTCCGTCCTGATCGGAGAGAATAATTGTGGCCTTATTTTTATAATCGAATATGTAAATCCCTTTCCCTTTCGAGCCCTCGTTCGTACTTCTTCCTTCAAACTCATAGGCAAAATTATGTTTTCCCGGATTCATAAATGTGACCATTGTTCCGTCACTTTCAAGCGTACCATCTTTTTTATAGGACTTTACAACCATCTTTGTGGAATACTTAAAATCATATTCCTTTTCAATAGGGACTGGCTCTCCCGACATTCCCATACTTTTCATCATCCGTTGCATTCGCTGCTGCTGTCTGACCTCCTTCGAAACTTCACCGTCACTATTGCTTACACTGTCTCTTGCAAGCGAATCTTCCAGTTTATCCAACCCCTTATCAATTTGCTGATCCATTTTATCTTCAGCTCGCTGCTCCGCTCTTTCCTCGGTCTTTTTCAAAGCTTTATTAGCCATCTTTTTTAAAAAGCCCTGGGCTTGTACCGGTTGCGTAAAACATAAGGCACCGGCAAGAATTAAAAGTAACATCCATGTTTTTTTCATCACTGAAACTCGATTAAATTGGTTCATTTTTCTGGTTGAATGCTATTCAATTTAGCACTTGTTCATCTGAAAACCAATTATAAAGAATATTATCTAGCGAAGATTTGTCCTTCCGGATCTCGACAAAATATTAAACTACCAGACCTATTGTCGTGGTAAAATCGGCCTAATCAACATGCTTACTGGCATTTAGTCCTGAATCACATTTTTATTCATTGAAGCATACCGCCTGATGAATTGAAAAAGTTACATTTGTTGGGTAAAATATGATTATATGAATACGTGGTTCGAGTGTAAAGCAAAGTATGTAAAGATTGATGAAAACGGACGGGAGAAAAAGGTAAATGAAGCTTACCTTCTGGATGCCGTGTCGTTTAGCGAAGCAGAAAGCCGCATTTATAAAGAGCTGGAAACAATGGTGAGTGGTGAATTCACCGTTACCAAAATTGCCAAAACCAATGTTGCCGAAATTATTCCTTCGGAAGATGGTGATCGGTGGTTTAAAGCAAAAGTGTCGTTCATTACCATTGATGAGGAAAAGGGCAAAGAGAAAAGAACTGCACAATATGTTTTGGTTTTAGCAAAAACCGTGAGAGATGCCTATGAAAAGGTAGTGGAAAACATGCAGGGGATGATGGCCGATTTTGAAATAAATGCCGTCAACGAAAGCCTGATTATGGATGTATTTCCCTATTTTGGTCAGGATGATGACATTCCGGATAATCTTCGTCCGTTGAATGATGACGAATTGCTGGCTGACAATAGCGCTACCGATGACGATGATTCCGATGATTTGGAGCCGATTGATGAAGAATCAGAATCGGAAGAAGAATAAAGATTCAGATGCAATACAAATATGAGACTGTTCTTTCCGGACAGTCTTTTTTTTACGCCCAAATGGGATGGCCAACTTTTGACGATTGCTTTTTGAAAAGCCAATATACAACCAGGGAACATCCTACACCTACGATAGCTCCAGCTAACACATCACTCGGATAATGTACACCGAGGTCCATTCTGGAATATCCAACCAACCCGGCCCAAAAGAACGAGAGAATAATAACATACCAGCGGGGATACATCAAACTCAGCGCCATAGCCATTGCCATGGCATCGGAAGTATGGCCCGATGGAAATGACGGACTTCCTCCGGCCGACAGTTTTTCAATAAACGGGTAGCTGATAAAAGGTCGCGGGCGTTCAAAAGTATACTTGAGAATATTGACCACAATGGCAGACATTATCATACTTCCGGCCATGTACCAACCTTTACGTTTCAAACTCTTCTTCTTCCTACGGAAACCGGTCATCAAAATCATCAAAGGAATTCCATAAGATACTGGGAAAGCCGCCGCTGAAATAAATTTAAATGGCCAATCTAGCGCGGAATTCCGGTTAAGATTGACAACTTTCAGTATATCAATGTCTGGATTCTGTCCTAAAGCTGTGGTATATACAAAAGCCAAAGCAACCGTAAATAGTATGGTTACGGTGTTTTTATTCATCATCTAGTTCGTTGTAAAGGTGGCACACACTTTCTGTCATAAGCTGTTAATTCGTCTGCCAGGTTCAATAAAGTAAAATTATGCAGTCAACAATCACATTGCAAATTTATGATACTTAAAGTTCTCAAATGTTATATGACTTTTAAGCTTCACAACCTTTTTATGAGTTGTATTAAATATTACAGACGATTCTCTTTACCATTAAGTCATTTTGTCAATGAACTATCTGCCAAAATAGTTTTACATCGTTAATTCTGAAATCTTTATATTTATTGAACTAAACTAACAACACTACAAAATGAAAAAATCCAATCAGCTTACCAGAAGACGATTTATCAGAACAACAGCCGGCTCTGCAGCTGCATTTACAATTATCCCTAGCTATGCTGTTTCCGGCTTAGGGCATATAGCTCCAAGCGACAAACTGAATATTGCCGGTATTGGCATTGGAGGAAAAGGGAAAGTGAACTTGAAAAACATGGTCGGGCAAAATATTGTAGCATTATGCGATGTTGATTGGGATTATTCTACTCCGGTTTTTCAACAGTATCCTAAAGCTAAAAAATACAAGGACTTCAGGGAAATGCTGGAAAAGCAAAAGGACATAGATGCAGTGGTTGTTGCCACGCCCGATCATACACACGCAATAGCCGCGGTTGCATCCATGAAAGCCGGGAAACATGTATACGTGCAAAAACCGCTGACTCATTCGGTTGGTGAAGCTCGTTTGTTAACAGAATCGGCAAGACAAACAGGAGTTGTAACGCAAATGGGAAACGAAGGCCACTCCGACGACACCGTTTACGAAGTTGCTGAGATTATACAAAGCGGAATACTGGGAGATATTAAAGAGGCACACGCCTGGACCAACCGTCCAATCTGGCCGCAGGGCCTGGAACGGCCTAAACAGGCGGAAAAAATTCCGGAAACCCTCGACTGGGAATTATTTCTGGGTCCGGCAGCCTATCGTCCTTATCATTCGGCGTATACTCCATGGAGCTGGCGCGCCTGGTGGGATTTTGGAACAGGTGCATTAGGCGATATGGGATGCCATATTCTGGATGTGCCTTTTTATGCGCTTAAACTCAAATATCCCGTTCAGGTCGAAGCCAGTTCAACCATTTGCAATACCGAAAGTGCACCGGAAGCTTCGCGGATTGAGTACACGTTCCCGGCAAGGACAAATCTGGAGCATTGTAATTTTCCGGAAGTAAAGGTAACCTGGCACGATGGCGGTTTGTTGCCTCCCCGTCCGAAAGAATTGCCCGATGGCGAGCCCATGGGTGGCTGGGGCGGTGGTAATTTATTCATCGGTTCCAAAGGAAAACTGGTGTGTGATTACTACGGTCGCGACTGGAAATTATTGCTTCCTGGTCATGACAACCCAGTAACAAAGGTTAAACTGCCCCGATATGCTGATGACCCGCTGGGAGGTGGAAGACATGAAATGCAATGGGTACGCGCCTGCATGAAAGGAAAAGAGGGCGTTGCATTAACTTCCTCGAATTTTGATTATGCTGGTCCACTTTCCGAAATGGTTTTGATGGGCAATCTGGCCATTCGGCTACAAGGGCTCAACAGACCACTTCAATGGGATGGTGAAAATATGAAGTTTACCAACATTTCGACTGACGACAAATTCAAAATCATTAGGTCGCATCAATACAAAAAGATTGATGGTCAGCCACAATTTCATACCAGCTGGACGGAGGAATTGTCTGCAGCCAAAATGGCAAATGAATGGATCAATCACACCTACCGTGAAGGATGGAAAATTTGAATGAAAAAAAATATTTCTATCAAACTCCACACATTAACAGGTAGTTTGGTGTCGAATCAATTCATTTTGTTAATAAAAAAGCACATAAGAAAACGATTAGAGACAATATTGAGGGATAGGTACACGTTTTACCTATGCTTCTACAAATAATTCTACCATTTTTTTGGGGTGCTGCTTCTTCGGGAGTTGCACCCTTTTTTGCTTCCTGCCCGATAATTTATTAAGAATGAAATGCCTCCCGAAGCAGGTAGATACTTTTTGAAACGCCTTCGTTAGCAGGCTCCTTTCCTTCGAACTCAAGTGATACATAACCCTGATAACCGACATTTTCCAATATTTCGGCGATTCGCTTATAGTTCAAATCAAGAGAATACCACTCCCCTCCTCCAAAGTAAGTTTTGGCCTGCACAAAAATGGTGTAAGGAGCTATCATTTCCAGTTTATGATAGGGGTCTTCCATGAAATTTCCCGTGTCCATTAACAAGCCCAGCCATGGCGAATCGATCGCTTTTTTTATTCGTAGCATGCCTTCGGGAGTGGAAGTTAATCCCCAATGATTTTCAAGAGCCATCACGACACCCAATTCTTCAGCTCGCGGAAGACACTTTTCTATGCTGTCAATAGCCCATCGGAATGCATCATCTTCATCATACCCGGAAATAGGCTCTTCGTGTCCACGGTGAGCCATCAAATCGTCAAATGATTTGCGGGTACCCCACCTTCCGGAATTTAACCGAATGCAGGGAATCCCCATTTCGGATGCAATTTCCAAACAACGAAGAGTGTGTTGAATATTCTTTTCCCGCTCTTCTTCATCAGGTGATACAAAATCCTGATGAATAGAGAGGCAGACTAAATCGATACCGTTGACAAATGCATGTCGTTTTAACCGATTGAGATAGGATTTGGACTCGTTATCCAATTGTCGGTGCAGCACATCTACCCCTTCAATTCCCAGCCCGGCTGCCTTGTCAATAACGGTATTAACTGAAACTTTGGGTTCTTTGAAATGCCAGTATGAATAGGTTGAGACAGCCAGTTTAACACGGGTTTTCTGTGGAATAGAAGGTACACCTGCCTTCATGGATGGTAACAGGAACGCTCCCGATGCCAGACCGGCAGCAGATAAAAAGGTTCGTCGATTCGTTTTCATGGTTTGGTTTGTTAGTTAGTGTTTTAAATCGAAACAGAAACTTATGGAGCTTTAATCCCTTCGTTATCAAAAAACAACAGGTCGCTCACCTGCTCTACCTGCAAACGGGCCTCCTGCTTATCCAAGTATCGGTTCCCTACAATCCCAACCTTTTTACAACGTTGCAAGCGAATCAACGAATTCGTCATTTTGGCGGAAGCCGGATTGAATACTGTATTTTGACGAACAACCAACCCGCTGGTAGCAACCGCAGCCAGAATGCTCTTGCCTTCATTATAAAACGTATTCCCCTCAATGGTTACATCTTTATGAAAATAAGTTGTATCGGCCGGGGTGTCCGAAATGATCGGACCAATCATAATAAGAGCGTCATTCGCTTTACCGGTACTACAACGTCGAAATGTGTTGTTTTTGATAAATACCTGATCCAACATAATTGGTTGGAATGCCGAAGCGAATTCGCCACCCAAATTAATGTCGTGCCTACCGGAACGAATGATGTTTCCCTCCACAATTATTTTTCCTGATGTTTGCAAGTTGATTCCGTTGCCAATAATATTGCTGAATCGATTGCCTCGCAAAACAACTTCCGGCTGCCGCGAAATATTAGACAGTAAAGTTCCTTCCCGAACGGTTTCAGGAAAAGCCCTGTCAAACCAAAATTCCTGGTATTGCTCATTCAAATCGCGAATGCGCGTTACGACTCTTTCACAACAAAGGCTGGATTTCTTCGTATCAATGAAACGGATGGTATCTCCTACTTGCGCGAACTGACTTCCCCACTGTTTTTCATTCACCGGCCTAACGCCAACTACATTGTTAGTAATTCGTTTAATGATCTTCAGAGTCAGTCCGGACACCGAAACGGCGTCTCCCATTATGCCGGAAAACTTACAGTTGGAAATCACTATCTTCTTTTGACATCCGATAAAATGAACGCCATCGGTCAACACCGATAATTTGCGCCCAACCACGCTGTCAGGTAGCACATTCAATCTATCCAACATTACATTCCCAGATTGTTCCGCAACAATGACTTTACCGGGAGCATGAGCGATGGAGATATTGGACAACCTGACTCCATCGGAACCCGATAAATGAAATGCTGGTGAAATTTTTCCTTCCAACCTTTCACTATCTGACTCCCAAACTAGTTTCCATCCTTTGCGCGGTAATTTATTGCCGCGAACTTCAATCCAAAAATTACCATGACTTAGTGGTTTAACCGATATAATACCAGAACTCTCGATACTCGAGGGTGAAAATGAACAATTACCGGACGTACCCGGGCGCAGCCAACCCACTATCTCAACCGGTAGGTTTTCTCCTCCGTTCTTAATCGAAAGAGCCCCATTTGACACCTCCAGACTATCGCCCCGGTTTGTCTCAATAGTAAAGAAGCTACCATCTTTATTTACTTCCGTGACTGTTCCTTCACCCCACACCGATGAAACAAACCGGATATTGATATTTCGGATGCTGATATTTTTGCATTCCTGAACTTCAAATGGCAACATCATACCATGCATAATAAAGGTGGACCCCGAACCGTCGATAACCAGGTCTTCAAAATTGATTAAAGGGAAAGCGATTCTTCTTAGTCCATTAGAAGCCCCGGTCAATGTTAAATATTCTTCCAAGGCATAATCTGGGTAGAAATGATATGTCCCTTTTGGGATAATTAATCGCGACGCACCTGATTCATAGCAGGCATCCAGCGCTTTTAAAATAGCGGGTGTGGCATCTTTCTGCTCGCGCAACCCAAACTGCGCTGCGTTAATACCATCGTGGACTTGTTGGCCGTATGCCTGAATGGTCGCTATAAAGAGGATGAAAAAGAGTACATTTTTTTTCATAAACGGGTTGATGGACAAACTGAATTCTAATTCAATATATAAAATTCGAACGACCCGGAGGCTTTGATGTTTGGTTTATTCTGAAAAGTAATAAGTTAATAACTTAAATTTTAAGAAACGGAACTTTCAGACTTCCGAATCGCTATTTGCTTCATTTCTTTCCTTCGCAGCGACAGGCAATGAAAAGGAAAAAGAAGTTCCGTGCCCGGGACGACTTGAACCAATCAATTTTCCGCCATTTTTCTCAACAAATTCGGCAATCAGACTTATTCCCAGACCCGTTCCCGATTCATTATCTGTTCCTTTTGTTGTATAACCAATACGTTGTCGGAGCATTAAATCAAGCTTGTTTTGCTCCATGCCAACGCCATTATCGCTAACCGTTATCACATACTCATCTTTAATAGCCCGGCTGCTAATCAGCACACTCCCTCCCCCGGTGGTAAATTTAATGGAGTTGCTGACTAAATTCCGCAAAACGGAACTAATTTGGTTGTAATCACAGTGTACGCGGGCCTCATCATCAATATCTAACTGAATTTGTATCTCCTTCGAACCGGCAACTTGTTGCATTAAGCTGATCGCATCCTCGCCCATTCGGCGCAACGAATAGTTACCGGGAAATGATTCGATACCATCATGCTGGTTTTTCGCCCAAAAAAGTAAATTTTCCGCCAGAAAGTATATCGATCCCGTTTGCTGGTAACACTCCTTCATAAAAATATCCAACTCCTCTTCTTGAATTTTCATATCACCGGCAGCATAGGCGCGAAAAATTTCATACATACTCGACAGCGGACCACGCAAATCATGACCGACAATGGAAAGGATACGATTTTGAACATGATTCAAATGACTCACTTCACGTTCCTTCTTCCGCATTTCATCCAACAACAATTCCTGCTCAGCTCTTTGTTCCGAAAGGACAATATTCATAGCTCTTAGCTTGCGCCTTTGTGTGTGTAACCAGAATGTAAGAAGGATAAATATCAGGAGTAGAAAAATGATAATGAGCAAGGTATCATACAACTCCTGTTTGTCGAAATCTGCTATACCAAAATAGTCGACCGGAGAATCACCTGCAGTCGCAAGCTCGACATGACTTTCGTTTGATATGGGTAACATACCATAACTTTTACCATACCCGAGACTGAATTCCAGAGTCAGCAGCAGGAAAAGCAATGCAACATACTTGCGGATATGATGATGCCTGAAAATATTCATTCGGGCCAATATTACTTCAACAAATTGATTTACTAAAAGAAACCGCTTCTACCACTTAAAACAGTCTTGAAAATAACAGGTTTTATGGTCACAACCAACAAATCTTTCGATTTCCTGAAATCTACAATGAATTTTCGATACAAAATATTTATTAAGGACAATTGTTTTTAATTCATGTTAAATGAAAAAATACTTCATTTTCAACCGCCCTGCTTATTGAAATGAGTTTTTTCAGATTAAAATCAGGGACCTTATTCCCCTTCCGGTGTATCTAAAACACATTGTGGGTCTGAGGGTATTTTGCTATTTTGCGAACAAATTACCAGTATTAACAATTAACCTAACTAACGTGAAACGCAAATCTCTAATTCTGCTTATGACAGCAGTATTTTTGTTGTCATGCTCAGCAAACAAACAACCAAAACAGCGAGTGAATCCATTTTTCGAAACGTTCGATACGCCATTCCAGGTTCCTCCCTTTGAGCAGATTACCAATGCCGATTACCTGCCTGCTTTCAAAAAGGGTATGGAGGAGCAGAATGCCGAAATTGACCTGATAGTCAATAATTCAGAAGCACCGACCTTCACTAATACCATCGATGCTCTGGAATACAGCGGACAGCTACTTAACAAGGTCAGTAATGTGTTTTTCAATCTTCAGGGAGCCAATACAAACGATTCCATTCAGGTTATTGCCAAGGAAGTAGCTCCGCTCTTGTCACAACACAGCGATGCCATTAATCTGAATGCAAAGCTTTTTGCCCGCATCAAAAGTGTTTATGACAAAAAAGATGAGCTCGACTTATCGGCTGAGCAAAAGAGACTTCTCGAAGAAACGTATAAAGGTTTTGTCAGAGGCGGCGCCAACCTGGAACCGGAACAGAAGGAACAACTGAAGAAAATTAATGAGGAGTTATCGCTTCTCTCCCTTCAGTTCGGCGAAAATCTTCTTGAAGAAACCAATAATTTCAAGCTGGTCGTCGATAACCAGGATGATCTGGCCGGATTGCCGGAATCTACCATTTCCGCAGCTGCAGAAGAAGCTAGTGCAGCTGGTATGGATGGAAAGTGGGTTTTTACATTGCAGAAGCCCAGCTGGATTCCTTTCCTCACCTACTCCCAACGTCGTGACCTGCGTGAAAAGTTATACAAAGCCATGTATAACCGTGGAAATAACGACAACGAATACGACAATAAAGCCATCATCAATAAAATGGTTAATCTGCGTTTGCAGAAAGCTAACCTCATGGGTTATGACAACTGGTCGGCCTTTTTGCTGGACAACCGTATGGCAAAAAAGCCGGAGAATGTTTATGCCTTACTCGAAAAGGTTTGGACTCCTGCCCTGAAGCGCGCCGAAGAGGAACGTGCCGATATGCAGGCCATGATTGATGTCGAAGGTGGTAATTTCAAGCTGCAAAGCTGGGATTGGTGGTATTATTCCGAAAAAGTCCGCAAGGCTAAATACAATCTGGATGAAGAACAATTGCGTCCCTATTTCGAATTGAATAATGTTCGGGAAGGCGCATTCGCGGTAGCCAATAAACTCTATGGTCTGTCGTTTACACAACTTGATAACATGCCGCTGTATCATCCCGATTGTAAGGTATTTGAAGTAAAGGACCGGGATGGTTCTGAAATCGGGGTACTCTATATGGATTTCTATCCACGTGCTTCCAAACGCGGAGGTGCCTGGATGACCAGCTACCGGAAACAACACTTTAACCAGGATGGGAAAGACGTCCGTCCGGTGATTTCTGTTGTTACCAATTTCTCAAAACCGACCGGCGACCAACCCGCATTGCTGACCTACGATGAAGTTGAAACCCTGTTTCACGAATTTGGTCACGCCTTGCACGGACTGTTATCACATTCGCATTACAATTCACTTTCGGGAACTGCTGTTGCCCGCGATTTTGTTGAGCTTCCGTCACAAATTATGGAGCACTGGGCACCACAACCTGAAGTGCTAAAAATGTATGCGCGTCATTACAAAACCGGAGAAGTAATTCCACAGGAATTGGTCGATAAACTGGTGAAAGCCGGTAAATTCAATCAGGGATTTGCTACGGTTGAGTACCTGGCAGCTTCATTCCTCGATATGGATTACCACACTATTACAAAAGCTCAGGATATTGATGTCAACAGCTTTCAAACTGAATCGATGAATAAAATCGGGCTGATGGGCGAAATCATTCCGCGCTACAAATCGACTTACTTTGCGCATATCTTCTCGGGAGGATATTCCAGTGGTTATTACAGCTACATCTGGGCCGAAGTACTCGATGCCGATGCTTTTGAAGCCTACCGGGAAGCTGGTAACATTTTCGATCAAACCGTGGCTACAGCCTTCCGCACGCAAATTCTGGAACGTGGTGGCACCGATGAAGCCATGAAGCTATATGTCAACTTCCGCGGAAAAGAACCTGGAATTGAACCGTTACTGAAAAACAGAGGATTACTCGATTGATCTATCATCATAACTGAAGTGAAACCCGGTTCAGTAGAGCCGGGTTTTCTATTTCATTAGCATCGCATTTAATAATTTATCGGATAATTATTATTTCATTTTTTAATTCTCACCCGCTTTCATTATATTAATCGATACAATTTCCGATAGTAATACTCCTCCGATGCAACCGTCGGAAATGTTATTGATGAGGATAGGTTAAAACCAAAACATTCGGTCATGTCTGAGATTGAAAAAATCAATTTGAAAGAGAAATTCTCCAAATTCACCGATCACTGGAGTCCAAAAGTTATTGGACAACTCAATCAACAGTTGGTGAAAGTGGTAAAATTCCGGGGCGATTTTGTGTGGCATAGCCATGAAAACGAAGATGAGTTGTTCATGGTCATTGATGGTTCATTTACTATGGAGCTTCGGGACAAAAGCATTGAAGTAAACGAGGGCGAATTAGTTATTATCCCAAAGGGAACGGAGCATCGTCCGGTTGCTAAAAAGGAGGTCAGTATCCTGCTATTCGAACCGAATACCATCATCAATACCGGTGAAGTGCTAAACCAATTAACCGTAAAGAATCCAGAGAATATTTAACGAGGGTTACCATACAAATTCCCTGACGTATGAATGAATAAAGCTCACCAAACTGCTTCGTAAATTCATGAATATCGAAACTATATAAAACCAATAATTACGCTAAATCATAACACAAACCATGGAACAAAGAATCTCGTACTTAACGCTTGGCGTCAGAAATCTGAAAGAATCAGAAAATTTTTACAGCAATCTGTTGGGTTGGGAAAAAACAGAGGAAAGTACCGGCAATATCATTTTCTACAAATTAAATGGTATCATTCTCGCTTTGTACCCTGTTGCGGCTTTGGCCAGTGATGCCGAAACCGTTCCCGGTGCCCGATGTTTCAGTAATTTCACGATTTCTTACAACACACGCACCAAGGATGAGGTGGACAAATTGATTAAGAAGCTCGAAAAGAAAAAAGTGAAAGTTGTTCGGGAACCCGAGACTGTTTTTTGGGGCGGCTACCGCGGATACATTAGCGACCCAAATGGTTTTATGATTGAAATTGTATACAATCCCAAAGCCGAACTCGACGAACGCGGGAATATTCTCTAGTATTTCTGAATATCCATTCCGTTTCAATGGAATAAAAAGCAGGCAGGGGAAGTTCTCCGCCTGCTTTTTCTCTCTTGTGTTCTTATCCTTCACGTTTTTTAACCAAAACGAGTCAACCTTTTGAAGAATTTCAGGTTGAGATAATATTGCATTCTGATTAATAACTGTGAGATGAGTAGAACGATGTGGGATGAGCGGTACGCCGCCGAAGAATATGTTTACGGAACAAGTCCAAATCAGTTTTTTCGGGAGGAATTGGCAAAGTTAGCCCCCGGAAGACTTTTGTTGCCAGCAGAAGGCGAGGGTCGAAATTCGGTTTATGCCGCATCGAGGGGATGGAAAGTCGTTGCCTTTGATACCAGTGCCGAAGGGCAAAAAAAGGCATTGCGTCTTGCCGGGCAAAAAGGGGTTCACATTCAATATCAAGTTGCCGGATACAGCCAGGTTCTCCTTCCTGAAGAGCATTTCGATTGTGTTGCGATGATATATACTCACGCTTCGGCATCCGACAGAACAAAACGGCATAGAAGAATGCTGAGTTCGCTGAAAGAGGGAGGCACATTTATTCTGGAAGGATTCTCAAAAGAACAAATTCATAATCAAACCGGTGGTCCGAGAGATGTGGCCATGCTTTTTTCGGAAGAAGAATTGAAATTTGATTTCCAGGAATTGAGCGAACTGAAGATTTGGAAAGAGGAAATCGAGTTACAGGAAGGCCCTTTTCACAATGGTAAAGCCAGTGTTATACGCTTAATTGGTATAAAATAATCTGAAATTCAATTTTCAGAAATTACGTTGCTACCCCATTTTTATATTATAACCCTCTGTAAGATAACATGGACTTACAGAGGGTTTCTTATTGTATAGATTCAAAAAACATCTACCGGAACCAAAAGACTATGGCTGCGGTAAGCAACAGTAATATAATTGACAGGTAACGGTAATTTTTATACCAGGGTAATCCCTTCAATTCAATTGTTTCCTCCCGGAATATCTTTGTTGACCAGGTCATATTTTCAACCTTGTCAACTGATGGCTTCGCGGTAGCGAGACTCACTCCCACGTGCACTGCCATACAGATAACTAGCAGTAATGGAGCTTTATTCAGGAAGTGAATGTTGTTAATGGTATCTGACCAACCATACATTTCCGAAAGGAATACAAATATGGCAATCACTAATCCGGTTATCAGACTGACAAAGGCACCATTCGCATTGCCTCTTTTCCAGAATAGCCCCAAAAGGAAAACGGCCACGACAGGAGGAGCAATCAGTCCCAATACCATTTGAAGGTATTGAAATAGGGAACCAAACCGGTCAATTTGTGGAGCCCACAAAGCGGCAATGACCACCAGAATAACCGTAGCAATTTGTCCAACGCGAACCAACTGTTTACTGGTTAGTCCCGGCTTCATCTTGTGCACAAAGTCCATTGTAATCAGTGTCGACGCAGAATTCAGGGTCGCACTCACACTCGAAGACATAGCAGCCAGCAAACCGGCAATGACCAGTCCGAGAACTCCTTTTGGCAACAAACTGTAAATCAACACCGGATAGGTCAAGTTGGGACATTGTGACAGGTTGGTACACAACATTCTGGCTCCGGTGGCATCGTTCACGGTATAATAGTGCAAACTACTAATATCCATTTTGGAATACAGTACAATCGCTATCACGCCAGGAAGTACCATAATAAAGATTACCGGAAGCTTCAGTAAACCAGCGAATAATGCCCCCCAGCGACCATGGTTCAGGTTTTTGGCACTCAATACGCGCTGAACCATGAATTGGTTGTTGGCCCAGAAGTAGAATCCCAACAGCGGAACACCAAATACCAAACCGGTCCAGGGCATTAACGGATCTTTGCTTGATTTCACCAGACTGAAAATTTCTTTAGTGGTCGTATGCAGTTTTCCGGCATCAATCTGCGCGTGCAGGCCATTCATTAAACCGGACCAGCCTCCTACTGCCGAAAAAGCATAGTAAGTAAGTATGGTAGAGCCAACGACCAGAATCATGGCCTGGATAACCTCGGTGTGAACCACCGATGATAAACCACCCGGAATAGTATAGGCAGCAGCTGCCAGCGCCAGAACAATGATGATTACCGTGGAATTGACTTCCGGGAAAATGAGTTTCAGAATCAGGTTACCGGCATAAAGTCCGGCTGCTGTATCGATAATGACATTCCCGACGACGGTAATAAACGAAAAATAATACCGCGAGCGGCTATCGTAACGGCGTTCGAGAAACTCCGGCATGGTGTAAACTCGCGATTTCAGATAAAATGGCAGAAAGAAGACGGCGAAGAAAACCAGAACTACAGCGGCCATCCATTCGTAATTATAAACAGCCACATTGGTTTTAAATGCATCCGAAGCCAGGCCGATTAATGTACTACTCCCAATATTCGCGGCAAAAAGCGAAATACCGACAATCGGCCAGGTCATGTTTCTTCCCGCCAGGAAATATTCTTCCGAGTCCTTTCTCTTAGCTTTTTTGAGACCATAAATGATGATACCAACAATATAAACGATGATGATACCAATATCAAGCGGGCTCAGACTTAAGTCTTTCATTACTTAGTTTTATATAAGGTCCAGATTTTGTTCTCCGTTGGGAGAAGAATAGTTGATTGACATTTGCATATTGTTTAGGTCGACAAATAATTGCGTGAATTCGTCCCCTTTACTCCAGTTCAATTTCAATTCATCGTTTTCCCCGTCCACAATTTCAAATTCTCCATTGAAAGCTGGATGGGAATTGCGGAATTCAATCAACTTTCTCAGATTTCTTACAATAGGTTTTCGCAACGACTCGTCCACTTCATTCGCTGTGTAATAATGCCGGTTGATATCCCTACCAACATTTGTTTTTTCAAGAAGTTTCATGTCGTTGCTTCCCGCAAATAATCCCATATAATAAACTTGCGGGATTCCGGGTGAAAAGAATTGAATGGCGCGGGCGATGAGGTAACTGTTTTCATCGCGTCCCAACGCATCAAAGTAGGTACAGTTAACCTGATAAAGATCGAGATTGGAAGCAGCAGCGCCCGTGGCTTTTTTGCTTTCTTCTCCGGAATTCTCATGAATTTTCCGGACAATATGGTCAATGTCTTTGTCGTCAATCAGACCTGCCTCTCCCTGCTCCGAGGCTACATCCACAATACCAATTCCGTCATGTGTATCCAGCACGGTAAAAGCATTCCGCGGACTCATACGCAACCATTTTTTCAGATTGGTTGCATTTTTATGAAACAGTGTATCGAGCACCAGCACCGGTAGGGCAAAGTCATAGATATAATCGACCTTCTCAGCTATACTGATTTGTGTTTTGTAATGGGAATGAATTTCCACGAGCACATTCATATCTCGCTCGCGGGCTTTTTGTGTCAAAGCTTCGATGAACGAAAACGTTTGATCGATCATAAAGCAGGAAGTTCCCGGGAGTTTGATGGCATAGCCCGCAGCATCGAGTCGAATCATGCGAATGCCTGCATCCTGAAAGGTGTCCAGAATGCTTTCCAGGTATGCTTTCCCCGGCTCGCTGTTGACATCAATATCGATTTGGTTACTGGTAAAGGTTGTCCAGACAAAGCGTTCGGTTCCATCTTTAAACTGAAAACGGGAGAATGGAAAACCTGGGCGTGGGCGGTAAATTTTTAGTAAATCCTCATCGGTCGCTCCTTGCGGGAAAATCTTCCGGTAGGTAAGAAACATATCGGCAAACGGAGAACTTTCGCCTTTTTCCAAATAATCGAGAAACTGTTGCGATTCAGCGGAAACGTGGTTCACAATTAAGTCAGCCATTACATCAACATCCCGGCTTAACGCTTTGATATCCTCCCAGGTTCCCAAACGGGGATCTACCTTTCGGTGATCGATGGGATCAAAACCAGCATCTGCCCGATCGATGGGATAAAAAAACGGTAACAAATGAACGCCACTAAATAGCGGCTTCAGTTCTTCCCGAAGTAATTGTTGATGTAGTTCATTTATATTCCGGCAACTGAACCGGTCAATATACGTAATCAGCTGTACTTTGTTCTCCATATCAGGGTATTCAATCTCAATTCGCGTTGGTTTTGGAGGGAAGGAAAACCAACGCCTTCCTCCCCTCCTTTCCAAACTTACCTATGCAATTTCAAGTAATCCCTCATTACATCAGAATGAATAGGTAACGGTCATGGTTGTTGCTCGTCCGGTAATCGGGCGGGCACGCATGTAGTTGACTGCATTATTCGTAAATGGATCTGCTTCCATTTCAGTAAAACCAAGTGTATTGGTTAAATTATTTACATTCATCCTCACTGATAATCCTTTTGTGATGGAATAATTGGCAAAAGCATTCAGGTATACAAATCCTGGCAACACAACCGAATTGTCATCCTGTGAATATACTTTGGTTGTACCTACCATGCTCACTCCCAATGCTCCCTTACCAATTGTGTACGATGGACTGATGTTGTACATCAAGGTAGGAACTCGGCGTGGCGTATTACCTACGTTATCCGCTGTGAGACTCTTGGTAATTTCTGCTTTCGTAAAAGTACCACCCGAATTGATATTCAGATTTCCTGTCCGGATGACCGCCTCCAGTTCAGCACCATATGCTTTGTATTTATTATTGATGATCTTGTTGAACTCTGTATTCTGCTCATCCACGTGGTTGTAAAAACTTGTCAGGAAGATACCGGCAACCGGTGAGTTGTATTTAAATCCCAACTCAGCTTGCTTAAGACCATCGTTGCTGAGTCCTTTAACGGTTTTACCAGCATCGGTAATAAAAGGCGTGTACAACAGACGATCGGCATTGGCACGTCCACCTTTGCTATAGCGGGCGAAGACAGCTTTATGTGAATCGAATTTATAGTTGGCACCAACTGAATAAGACACATAATGGAATGTATAATCTACCGGATGTGGATTCGAGTTGTCCAGAATGGTCACGCTCTGTTCTACCGGCGAAATATTACCGTCTTTATTTACGTCAACCTGTGCCTGCTCATTGCCAAGGTAATAACCGAAAGCATCGCCCATATCGTAACGAACACTTGCATCAACATTCAACTTATCAGTTACATCTACCCCCATGTTAGCATACGGTGCATCAATGGTGTAAGTCATATCGTATCCACGAGTACAACAGTTACCCCATGCCGGAACGCCATGTGCCGTAAGACCGCCTTCGCTGTAGAATGAATTATCCGCGCTGGCAACGTTCATCAACCGTGGCTGATTCTGAACATCGGTCAGATATGTTTGCCACAACCAGGTCATCGCAATACGCTGCGAAGCGTGATAATAACCAGCAGTTACGTGGAAGTTGTCCAGCTGTTTCGAGATATGTATATCGTTGGTGAAATTGTCCAGGTTGTTCAGTTCCACATCGAACGTATGCAACATCATCAGCAAGCCGTTTCCATTCAAGTTGGAAAGTTGGGACTGCGTTAGTGGTGTACCTGCATTCGCACCGTTTGCATAGCTCAATGTATACCCGGCTCCTGCCAGACTGGTTGCCATTTCGTCAGCTGGCTTAATGCTTACCGGGAAAGGTGAGTTAAATGAACCGTGGTTGAACGCTAACTGTCCTCTGTCATGAACCGTCCAACCATTACCCAGATCGAAATTGAATTCAGCTCCCACTGCATCAGAAATTGGATGCATTCCGTCGGCCATATTGAACGACTTACTGTTTCCGTTAGCATCAACTGACAGTTGGTGAAGAAAGTAAGGACTTTGCAAGGCATCGTGCTTTACATCAAATCCGGGAATCGATTTGTAAGTAGGATTCGAACCGGTACCGGTTACCATTACCGGCATGGGCATGTACGAAATAGCCCGGTCGTTCAGGTGCTTCAGATATAACCGCACAAAGCCTTTATCAAACTCTTTGGTGAAATTAGCTTTAATCTGACCACCTTTATTGGCCGTAAATCCAGCGTTACGCGGACCGACACCTTCGCGATAGAAACCACCGATGTTAAAACGGAAACCATCACCAATCGGTGCTCCATAGTCGAAATCGGTTCGGAATGACTGGTAATCAATACCAACGGTTGTTCCGATACTTCCACCTTTTTTCACGCCGGTTTTACTGATGAAATTGATGATACCGGCTGGCGAGTTACTGGCAAGCGTCGATGCGCTACCACCTTTCAGTGCCTCGATACGGGCAACGGTTTGATCGGAACGCAGGAAAATATCGGCGTTACCAAAAGAGATATCACCAAATTGCATTACCGGCATACCATCTTCCTGAAGTTGCAGGAACTTAGCACCTCCGGTTGAAATTGGTACACCACGCACCGAAATGTTGGCGTTACCTTCACCTCCGGTTGATTCGGAGTGAACACCCGGAATATTCTTGAATAATTCAGCAGTTGTGGTGGCACTAAACTGCTCCATCGCCTTCGGTTTCAGACTCGTCAACGAAACACTTGAGTTGATGGCAGATTTAGGATTTACCACACCGGTCACAACTACCTGATCCAGACCGATGAGGTCCTGCGACAGCGTAAAATTAACCGTTGCAGTTTGACCGGCAGTAACTGTCACACTTTTTTGCGACTTACTGTAGCTGATAAACTGCGATACGAGATCGTAAGAACCAGCCTTTACCTTGGTAAGTTGGTAATTTCCGTTCGCATCGGTAATTGTACCTGTATAAGTGCCTTTAATCAAAACACTGGCGCCCACCAGCGGCTCACCGGTCTTTTTGTCGGTGATTTTCCCTTTAATAATTCCGGTTCCCTGGGCAAGTGAGATAACAGGGACCATTAGCAGCATCAGGGTGAGCTGCATTAATTTCCGTTTCATAGTTTTTGGATTTATGTGATTTCAAATACAAATTTTCAAACCGAAATTCTTCGAAAACATGTTTTCATTTGTACCAATCAGATGACAAATCTATATTCCCAACTTTCCAAAAACAATAGATTTACAGGTGGTTGAAGCCCGCTTTTCATTTCAACCGGTTTCGCAACCGGTTGCGGTTGATAACTTTTTCATTGTTCTTTAACATTTACGTTACGAAGAATTAATACTGGAAGAAATTTCTACCTTTGAAATGTCATCAGCTAAACCAAGCATGAGTCAGAGTATTACGATCAAAGACATCGCACAACTCCTGGGATTATCCAAATCGACTGTCAGTAGGGCACTGAAAGACCATCCTGACATTAGCCCTGAAACGAAACGAGCAGTTAAGGAAATCGCTGAAAGACTGCACTACAAACCAAACCATGTGGCCATTTCGCTGCGCCACCGTAAAAGCAGGATGATTGGTTTGCTGGTTCCCAATATCTCCTACTTCTTTTTCCCGTCAGTTATCGAGGGTATTGAAGAAATTGTGCATCAGCACGGCTATCAGCTGATGATTCTCCAATCAAATGAATCGTACGACCGGGAAGTCAACGGCATTGATACCATGCTGGCCAATAATGTGGAAGGTATTCTCGCTTCGGTTTCCCGGAGAACGGAAGATTTCAGCCATTTCAAGAATGTGATCGACCGTGATATTCCCATTGTATTCTTCGACCGTGTTCCCGAAGAAATCAAAGCTGATATGGTTCTGGTGGATGATATCCGCGGAACCTACGATGGAGTAAAGCATTTGCTGGAGACCGGAAGAAAGCGTATTGCCATATGTATTGGTCACCCCAATCTGCTTATCAGTAAAAATAGGCTGAAAGGATATAAAATGGCTTTGCATGAAGCAGGAATGGAAATTAAAGACGAATACATTATTTCCGGACAGTCAATCGACGAAGTGGAGAGTGCAACTCACCAGTTATTGAATCAGGATACGCCACCCGATGGAATTTTTGCCATCAGCGACCTCACCATGACGGGGATAATGAAATCCATTTACACAAATCGTCTCCGAATTCCTGAGGATATTGCCGTCATTGGTTTTTGTGAAGAACCATTTAGTACCATGTACAATCCGCCTTTATCAGCCATCCAGCCTATGGGTTTCGAGATTGGCAAAATAGCCACTGAAGTATTATTCAATCGCATACAGGCGGAACATAGCTTTATGGTAACGCCGGAAATTCACAACATCACCAGTAGAATGGTCATTAGAGGGTCAACCTGATTTTTTTAAAATCGATTTTCTTCCCGGCTACCGAAAACCACCACTCTTTTTGCCTTTCCTTTTATTCCTGCTAACTTTGATCGAATTGAACTTAAAGTCCGATAAATATGAGCATTGTACTAATGATTGTTGCCGGAATTGTTGTTTTATCACTGTTGGTCATCATCATCGGTTCGCTGGTATTTAAAGGAAAAATATCACTAGAGGTAAAACGCTTGATGTCAGCTGGCAAAGGTATCGTTCCGGGCGTTATCAGAGACGATAAACTTGAAGGACTTCCGGAACCGGTACAACGGTATCTTAGGTATGCCGGAGTGGAAGATAAAAGAGAGTTGCTCCGGTTACGCATCAGCCAGAAAGGGGAAATCAGAACAGACAGGGAGCAGAAATGGATGCCTTTCAGAGCCGAACAATTTGTTTCTACCGCAAAGCCAGGTTTCCTATGGCGGGCCAACACTTTCCCCGTCCTGGTAAGAGATATGTTCGACGGCAAAAGAGGGAGTATGCGCATCAATTTTCTCGGTTTGCGTAACCTGGCTGTGGCCGAAACCCGTGAGGTCGATCAAGGCTCTTTAATGCGCTATTTAGCGGAAATGGTTTGGTATCCGACAGCTTTTCTTCGGGACGAAATAACATGGCATCCAATGGATGAAAATTCTGCGATGGCTACCATTATCGCAGGTGATTCAACCGCTGAAGGTGTATTTCATTTCAACGCCGCCGGCGAGGTTGAAATGTTTACGGCCAAACGCTACCGAGAAATACATGGCCATTTTGAGCTGGATAAATGGGTGGCACATCTGGAGGAATACCGTGAGGCAGAAGGTTTCAAGATTCCTTTCAAAGGAACAATCAGCTGGAAACTCCCGGAAGGTGATTTGGATTATTTCCGTTTCGAATTAACCGGTTACAATCGAATCACCTGAAAATAATGGCAGCCATTAATTATTGAAAGAAAAAAGGCCATTCTCCCCGTAAGGAAAATGACCATTATCTCAAGTTTGGGAAGTGTTTTCAGTTATTTACGTAACTTGAGGAAATCTTGTTTCATTCTTTCCAAATCGGCCAGTCGGTCTTTAATTTCCTGCTCGTGCTCCAACTCTCCTCATTTAACATGGTGAGGCCTTCTGATAAACAGGATTATCTGCCAATGCAAAAAAAGGACAGCCTAAGCCGTCCTTTAAAAAAATAAATTTTTCAGAATATCTTAAAATAGTGAAGTCGTGTGGGATTTATCCGCTTTTCTTTCTTTTTTCTCGATGTTTCGCTTTTCGTTTTTACCCAAAAAGTCATCCAGCTTATAACGCTTCCAATATTTTAACGTTTCACTTTTCAGGAATTCACTCTTTGCTTCGCCGTAATATTCGTTGAAATATTTGGCCGCCTGCTTAAGATTTCTCCGCGCAACATCGCCCAGTACATAATTCATTGCGATATAAAACTTGGCCACCACGTCTCCATTTTCACTGGCTTTCTTATAATAACTGAGCGCTCTTCTGTGATTCTTCTCTACCCCCTGCCCTTTTTCATACATGGTACCAATATTATACAATGCAGCATGTTCATTTTGCGCTGCTGCTTTTTTGAACCAATCCATGGCCTGTCCATAGTCCTTTTTGCGGCCAATGCCCATCAGGTAAATATTTCCCATCTCGGTTTGTGCCAACCGATATCCGGCCTCTGCTGACTTCTCATACCAGTCATACGATTGGGCATCTGCTTCCTTTTCGCCAAACTCCTTATCAGCATAAGCCTTGGCTAACAAATACATATAAACACTATCGCCGTTTTCAGCACATCGCCTCATCCAGTATAGCGCTGCTTCCCTTTCAGGCTGTACTTTGTCGAAATGATGATATAACTCCTTCTGTGCATCCAGATTTCCGTCATATCCAGCCTTCTTTTGCCAATATCGCGAACTGTCAACGTTTTGCGAAAGGCCCAGTTTTCCGAATTGATATAACTGACTCAGCCGGTATTCAGCTTTTTCATATCCCGCCTCCGCCGATTTGAAATACCAATACCTCGCAGCTTTAGGGTTTCGGTTTACTCCATGGCCTGCTTCGTAGTACGTCGCAAGCGTAAACTGTGCTACCGGATCATTGGAAACTGCTTTACGCTGAAGTTGTGCAATATCGACTTGTTGAGCTCTTACAAAGCCACTTACCCCCAGAAGTAATACAATGAGACCTATTCTGAATTGAAATTTTTTCATAATCACGCGGTTTTTCGGCGAAGAAGGATTTTCTTTTCTTTCAAAGATATTACGTTTATTTGAAAGTTTTATTGTTTAATTTTTAGGATTTTTTCAAGGAATTCTAACTCATTCAATGGACGTTAGCGTTATTTCTTCCGGTAAACCAGATTAATATAACATAAAAATACACAAAAAAAGTTCAGGTTAAAAACTTAAACATATCTGCTGCCTAAGCTGAGAGCCATCGGCCTGTCCCCGTGTTATTATCATCGCTTACTGCGATAAATTCAAAAAAACACACGCCATCCTACACTAATGCATATCAATTATTGCACGCCCTTCACGTGTTTGTTGTACCAGGAAACAAAAAAAAATCATTTCGATAGGGGGATTTTCGAAGAAAGTTGTCACAGCATCGACGAAACAATTTATTAAACGTAATAGAGAAAAAAATGAACAAGGTTTATTTCTTATTAGCGACGATGCTGTTCGTTTTAGGCATTGTAAAAGTAACTGAAGCCCAGAATGAAAAAAAAGCTCAGGTTACATTCTTCTACCCCATTGGTTCTTCCGGCCTCAATTCAACCAATTACAATTACCACTTTTCTTTCAATACCATTTATGGAATTACTGGTGGTGTAAACGGCTTTGAATTAGGTTCTGTTGGGAACATTGCCAGAGGTAATGTAAAAGGATTACAAATCGCCGGAGTTTTCAATATAGCTACTCCAGGCAGTTTGGCAGGGACAATTAGGGCTGCAGCAGACAGTAGCGAAACCGCAAATGGCTTACAACTTGCCGGGGTAAGTAACATGGTGAAAGGAAATCAAAAAGGGTGGCAAATAGCCGGAGTTTGCAACACAACCACCGGAAATAGCTCTGGCGTTGTCCTGTCAGGCGTTTCAAACATAACCCGGAAAGATGTAAACGGAGCAATGGTTTCTGGTGTTTTTAATTCCTCCAGAGCAATAAAAGGGGTGCAGTTATCGACCATTAATATTGCTACGAAAAGTGTAACCGGAGCTCAAATTGGGGTAGTGAATATTGCTCCCAGAGGAAAAGGATTCCAATTAGGAGTAGTCAATATTGGCCAAACTGCCAGTGATTCGATTATACCTCTTGGACTACTTAACATTTTTAAAGATGGTTACTATGCTTTTGAATTGTCAACCGACGAAAAATTATTCAGCCAAATCTCATACAAGATGGGGGTTGAAAAGCTGTATACCATTTTTCAGTTTGGCGTTAGCTTTCGTAACAATACGCAGTTTTACAGTGCGGGATCTGGCCTGGGAAGCATCTTCGATATCACTCCAAAGAATAAAATCAACCTGGAGCTCATTACGACCCAATTTTTCGAAAATGATTTTAAATACATACCTGATTTCCTGAATCAAGCTAATCTGGATTATCAATATAATTTGACCAAACACATCGCTTTAAAAATCGGACCAACATTCAATTGTTATATTGAAAAGAACAATAAGAAAACAAATGATGCTATTCGGATCCCTTATTCTATTATTGAAGCCAAAGGCCGTTACCACACGACCTCCCTATGGATTGGCGCAAACGCAGGAGTAGTAATCAAATTATAAAAATCAAAATTATCATTGTTGCTGCGGATCGTTTTTTTCTCATACTTTTATACAGCAATTACTAATTTCGATATTGAGATCGATTCGCAGCTACAATCTTTTTGAATGGAAGCTACCGGTACTAAATGGCAAACAAAATCTGGTTTCGAAATATTGTTTAGAAAACACTATTCAGTTCTGTGTGCCTATGCTTATGGTTTTGTAGCCGACTACGGTCTGAGTGAGGATATTGTTCAGGAAGTGTTTTTCAAATTATGGACGGACAAAGGGAGAATTGCCATAGAAACATCCGTTAAGGCCTATCTATATCAAATGGTTCGTAATACGTCGCTTAATTATTTAAAACACAAAAACGTGATAAAACAATATGAAATAGCAAATAAAGATGAGAGCAACTATATAGGAGAAAGCCTGGATGAACTGCTAATCGGGAAAGAACTAAACGCTAAAATTCAAGCAGCAATTGAAAAATTACCGACCGAACGTCGGAAAGTTTTTTTGCTGAGCCGAATGGACGGATTGAAATATAAAGAAATTGCTGAAAAGCTCAATATCTCAATCAAAACCGTTGAGAACCAAATGGGAAAAGCACTTTCCACTTTAAGAACGGAACTGGCAGGAGAATCCCCGTTGGTTTTATTTGCTTTGTTTTACAGGGCACGAACAATAAATAAGCAAACATTACATAACCAAAAGTGTGAATAAGAAGTCGAAACATATCGATGATGCTTTATTAGCCAAATTTCTGTCGGGCGAAGCGACTTCCGCCGATAAGGAAATGGTTTCCGAGTGGATGGAGGAATCGGAACAAAACATGGCTTATTTTGAGAGTTTCGCAACCATTTGGTTAAACAGCACTGCCGATGAAAAAAAACGTCCCAATCCGGAAGCAGCCTGGCATAAGATGGAACCCCTACTCGCTAAGGCGAGGTACAAAATCATCCTTCCATACCTGGGAGCAATTGCAGCGATTCTGATTATTGCCTTTTTCCTATTCACTCCGGAAAAATCTGACAAAGTAACATTTACAGCCGATAATCAGTCTCAAAAGGAAGTTCTGCCGGATGGAACGGAGGTTATTCTCGATGCTGGCTCAAAGCTTGACTACTTTTTCGATAAGAAATCAAATATCCGAATAGCCCATCTCACAGGAAAGGCCTTTTTTCATGTAAAAAGAGACACTGCACATGCGTTTATCGTTAAAACTCTTTATGGGCAAGTAGAGGTTCTCGGCACACAGTTTAATGTGAACGTGATTAGAAATGACGGGGTTTATGTTGATGTCCTGTCTGGTGTTGTGAAGCTTTCGAAACCAGATGTAAATTCGTTGACGCTTCGCAAAGGAGAAAGTGGTTTTATTCCGGCCGATAATAACCTGATTAGGGAAACAAAGCAGGCCCCTTCAGAATTCTTCAGCATTGACAAGACGTTAATTTTTAACAACGTACCTCTTGGTGAGGTATTTTCGAACCTTGAGAAATGTTATTCCGTCAGAATTGATATTGATAATCCGGTCAATACAAACTTGCGCTTTACTTCGCAGTTTAAAGACAACAGCATTAACGAAATTCTGAATGTAATTACCCAGACCTACGGATTGAAATTTAAAAAATCGAATAATGAATATTATATTACCCTAAAAAGTGAAGATTAAGTATTTCATTCTGTTTTTTCTGAGCTTTTTGTTTCTCAGTCAAGTCGCAAAAACGCAAAATCTGCTGAATATTAGAATTAATATTAATGTTCAGCATACAACCATTGGCGAAATACTTCATGACATTGAAAAACAGGGAAACTTCTTTTTTGCTTACAATCCCGACAACATCGACGAAACCAAAACCGTGTCTCTCTCAGCCCGGGATATTAAAGTTCGTGATGCGCTAAAGGAATTGTTTCAACATGAGGCAACGTTCCAACAAGTCGAAAATCATATCATCATCAACAGCACACCAAAAAGCGAAGCGAAAAATTCATTCCAAATCACTGGTTACATCGCCAATAGCTCAGATGCACCGCTGGACTCTGCCATTGTTTATGACCCGGAAAATCAAAAACTGGTCATTAGCCAGAAAGACGGCTCATTTGCCTTTGATTTTGACACAAATGATAAAAACATCAGCCTTTTCGTCAGACTTCGCTCTTATAAAGACACGGTTATATATGTTACCCCGGGAAACCAGAGAATCGATTTGAGGCTGCGCCAGAGGGAATCTTCTCCCATCGCCCTGACTCCCATCGGAACGGAGGATGCTGAGCTGAAACTGAAAGACTTCGAAAATTTGTCACTGGTGCAAAGGCTCGTACCTCCGGAAGCAATTTATGCCTCCTCCAATCTTAGTACCGAAAAAATAATGCCGGTACAGCTTTCTTTTTTGCCCAAAGCCGGCACCAATTCTTTTGTCAAAGGATTAAGAGTCAACCATGCTTCTTTCAATATCCTGGCGGGCTATTCAAAAGGGCTAAGCGGAGCAGAATTTGGTGGGATTGCCAATATTATTCAACAAGAAGTCAGAGGTTTCCAGGCTGCGGGCATTGCCAACGTTGTTTTAGGTGATGTACATGGAACACAATTTTCGGGAATCTACACCATGGACCTAAGCAATGTCGACGGTTTTCAGGTGAGTGGTGTATATAACTCTCTGCGGGGTACTATTTCCGGGGGTCAAATCAGTGGCATTTCAAATATTGCCATGAAAACTGTCAATGGAGCCCAGGTTGCCGGTGTTTTAAATGTAGCGAAAGGAAAAGTAACGGGAGTTCAGATAAGCGGTGTGATTAATATCGACCACGATGAGGCATCCGGGGCCGAAATTGCCGGAGTAGCCAACATTTCGAAAAAAATGGCCACAGGTCTGCAACTGGCGGGGATATATAATGAAAGTGGAGAAATAAACGGTATGCAACTTTCCTCGCTAATCAATCTGAACCGAAACAATGCTAAAGGAGCTCAAATAACGACGATTCTGAATAAAACAAAGACGTTAAACGGCTTGCAATTCGGACTTGTTAATATCGCAGACACCATCAATGCGGGCTTTCAGGTAGGTTTGATTAATATTGTGAAACACGGCACCTACTCGCTTGAGTTATCTCATAACGAAACTTTTCCAATCGATATTAATTTTAAAACCGGAAATCCGAAACTATATTCAATAATTAATCTGGCTGCAGAAAATAATAGCTTAGGATTCGGATATGGTCTCGGGAGTAACTTCCCGTTAAACAAAAAATTTGCTTTTTGGTCAGATATCAGTAGCACTTCCATACATGATTCTAAAAAGCTGACAGCTCAAGGTCTTAAATTAACCATGAGACATGGATTGAATTATGATCTATTTAAACACCTCAGTCTCAGAGGCGGTATTTCCGAGAACTATTTTATTCCCAAAAAATCAGCGGAAAAGCCAACAGGAGAAATTCTAATCACAAGCAATGCTAACCACATTGAAGGAGCGCTCCAGAACGGCAAAAACAGCTTTTGGAGTGGATGGTTTTTGGGAATACAGATATCCAACGTATTTTGATTCTCCCGGTCGAATTTTTCACCCACAAGTGATAAAAAAACAAAAACTCCGCATCAATATGATCGTGGAGTTTAGTTTTTGTGTTGACCAAACCTGAGAAATGTCGAACTTTTTGCTTGAAGATTGCAATACTCTGATTAAGTTTATGATTGCTGAAATTCAGAAGCAGAAACTTCATTTCTAATAAAACTGCAAACTAGTAGACAAAAGATTACAAAGCATTAATTTACTAGTTTTTAACAATATAATTCCGTATGAGTAAAGCAGGAACTTATTCAAACCAGGGAGATGATTATCAAAGAGCAATAGCTATAAACTGGCTAATTGAATTATTAACCAATGATGCAATTGAATATATACAGGTAGAGTCCAATGGATTATCTGGAATAAAAGAAAAAGTTCCGGTTGACGATATTGTCGTTGTCTGTAAAAATGGCTCAAGAAGGCACATTCAAGCCAAAAAAAATCAAACAAATGCTAAAGTATGGTCAATAAAGGATTGGGGAAGCGAACTACCAAAGATTCTTCTTCAATTAGAACAAGGCGAACACATTACTGTTGAATTGTACTCGTCCACGCCGTTAGGGCAATTTACAACCCTACCTGAGGAATGTCGCATACACCCAAATTTCGGTGATTTTAAAGAGCAGTTAAGCAGGCCGAAAACCGAAGCACTTTCCATATTGGTAGATGAATGGGAGCGTTCTGAAGAAGAAATTTTCTACTTATTAAAAAGAGTCCGTACTGGTTCACATCATAATACTGAAAAGTGGATTAAAATGAACGAGGAGTCTTTGAGCAGACTCGTGACACATCCGGCTCTTGCGTTAGACACGCTGGAAACTTTTGTAAACAGATACCAATCAAAGGACTTAGTCGGCAAATTCGAAATCAGGGCACAAGATGTATGGGGAGAATTAGCAGGTAAAGGATTAACAAGACTACCGAATTTCAGCAAAAAAGAAATTATTCAGCAATTCCAAAGAACATCAGTCATTGGCAGAAATGATTGGAAAAGAACCATTACAGGCGAAAAGATAAGAAGGAAAGAACTTGATGACACGCTGAAACAAATTCGAGAAAATAAAAGGACCATTTTAATTCAGGATGGACCAGGTAGTGGAAAAACATGCTTGCTATTGGACCTGGCTGATGTGATTGATGGTGACAACAAGTTTCAGTTGCTATTTATAAAAGGGGATCGGTTTGCCAAGATTAATTCCGAGGAGAATTCCCTACCCAAAGAAATTGTGGAAAGTTGCGGCTTGTTAAGCTCTGTTTCACATGTTGTAGTTGTTATAGATTCTTTGGATGTTCTTTCCTGCCAACGCGATCACGCCGCACTAAATTTCTTTCTAAAGCTAATTGATCAACTACAGATTATACAAAATGTCACAGTTGTCGCAGCTTGTCGGGAATTCGATTTAAAATACGACCCAAAACTTCGTGATCGAAAATGGGATGTTCAGATTAAGCTTAGTGACTTTAACTTTCAAAATACTGTCATTCCAATCCTAAATAAGTTAAATGTTAATGTTGGACAATTAAATCCAGATTTGAAGGAGTTGCTGTGCCTTCCTCAAAATTTAAGCCTTTTTGAAAGATTATCAGGTTTTCAAGGTGTATTTAATGTTCGTACCACCTACGATTTATATAAGGCTTTTATCGATTTTTCATTGTTACAAGATACAGATCTTGTAGATCACATTTTTGAAAAAATATTTTCTTTTGCGGACAAGCTGTTAAAAGAGAGGGAGCACAGTCTTCCTAAAACGGTGATAAATATTGACGAACACATTCTTCACCACTTGATAAGTAAAGGTGTTCTAAACGAGGAAGCTGATGGCAAAGTGGGTTTTAGTCATCAAACCTTGTTTGATAATTTTGTAGCAAACAATGCTTTAAAAAGCGGAATTACACTTACTCAACTGATATTGAGTCATCCCCCTTTACCTTTTTACCGGCCATCAGTCCGCAGTTATTTGTTTTTCGTGAGGAGTCAATCGTTTAAATCCTTTAGCCAAAATATTCGCAAAACTCTTTCAAATGATGATATAGCTTATCATTTCAAAAGGTTAGTAGTGGAAACATACGCTGAAATGATTCCCAAAAATGATGATTGGAATTTGATAAGATGGATGTTTTTGAGGCAAAATGATCTGTTTAAAAGGTTTCTTGATGCTTTAACATCAAGTCATTGGTTTGAATTAATTGCAAACAAATGGTATCCATCTTTTGCTCATCAGCCAGATAATTATGAATGGCTTTTCACCTTCTTATGGAAACTGGATGCATGGATGAATTTTTACCCCAATGAGACTGTAGAAATATGGAATAATGCTCTAAAGGAAAACTGGGGCGGAAATAGTGTATGGATAATATGTCATAGCTTGACACGATTTAAGCATTATCGTGTTGATGGTGTAAAAGATCTTATTCACACGCTTAAAGAATCCAATAATACGGACTCTCATTCTATGGGAAAAATTTACTGTAATTACATAGAAGCTACAGGCGATGGTTATGAAACGTTGTGGGATTGGATGACTCGTGATATTTCGATAAAAGAAATGAGCAACTGGGGTAAAGAAAATGAACTGTATTGCGAAAGCCATGACCTAAAAGATGGTACTTTTCTTCAAAAACATCTTATAAAATCAGAAGAATTTCGAAATCTTGTATTGAAGTCATTATTGAACTGGGTGAAAGGCTCTTCTTATTGGAAAGAAGATGGACTGACCTACAAATTATTAGAATACACAAGTATTCCGAATAATATTTCTCGTTCTGGCAGCATCTATATCGAGAATATATCAATATTGATGCAAGCTGTAGAAGAAGCGTTTTTGAACCATGCAAAAAATAATACTGAATGGTGGAAGAAAGAGGAAACAAAACTGAGAACATCTAAAGAATTGGCTTTTCGATATATATTGATCAAGGCATATTTGGAAAATATTGAGACAAATTTAGATGGAATAACCAGTCAACTATTGGACAAAGAGCTTATTGAAGCTGGTGAATTAAACTATGAATTGGGTTTACTAATAAATGAATCTTTTCACCTGCTTCCAGAGCAAATTCAAGATAAAATAGTAAATGTAATTGAAAACTTATTCCCTGAGCATACGGAACAAGAAGAACATGTTAAGAATTGGCATAATCGTGTTAAGTTTGAATTATTTGTCCGAATACCAGCTTATTTGAGAGCAAATAGTGTAAATAATTTCATTAACAAGTTTATACCACAATTTGGTTACTACCTCCCCGTTAGGGAAAAATATTCAAGTGGTGGATGGGTAGGTTCTCCGGTAAGCGCCGAAATTTTAGATAACTTAAGTATTGAAGCGTTGTTCACCCTTTTCAACTATTATAAGGATTACAAAGGGCATAGTTTCCATCCAGCTGATGATAATAAAGGAGGATTGCCACAATTAAGCAGTACTCTTTCTATCTTGGCTAAGAATAACCCTGCTAAATACCTAAAAATAATAAACAACCCTAAGTTCGATAAATTTTCAGATTCAATTGAAGAAGCAATATTGGATGGGGTCGGCTATCATATTAGTTGTAGATTAGGGAAAGTAAATGACAGTAGTTATAAACCAATAAGCCCCCTGCCTGACATCAATAATATCGCTCATAATCTGCTTGACAGAATAGAAATAAATCACTCTTCATTTCAAAAAGATATTACTTATGCAAGGATGATTGAAAATTGTATTGAAGCATTGCCAAGTGAAGAGGATTTAAAGCGGGCTACTAAATTACTTTTACCTTTGAGTAACCATCCTGATCCAGACGGCAAGAGGTTAAATATTCAAGACCTAAATGGCGATAAAGTTACATCTAATGATATTTTAACCAAATCATTAAACTGCACAAGAGGTGTTGTAGCCAACTCTGCTATAGCAATATTGAATAAGTTACTGGATTTGGGGGTAAAACCATTTGTATCCATTACTAGCTTAACAGAGAAACTGGCAAACGATAAGGCACAAGAGGTTCAAGCTGCTTTACTATGGGGTCTGCCTTACACAGGTTATAAAAGCAAAGAATTGGGTTGGCAGATTTTTAATATCATCTTTAGTAAGAAGCAAACACTTTTGTGGGGGGCAGGCGAAAAATTCTTGTATCATCAATACTACCAAAATTATGAAATGGTAAGACCATGCCTGGAGCGGATAAAAAATGAAGCAATAAATGAAGCGGGGGCAACGTGGGGTAGACTTTCTGCTTTGTGTATGATTCAAGGCCATATTAATCAACAAGTTTTCTTCAGTGAATTAAAAGAAATAAATAAAAAAGATGTTTGGGATGGAGCATTAAGTGTATTTATAGCCAATTTGGAGAAAAATAAAGATGGATTATGTCAAGAATCATTTAGAGTGTTTATTAAGGAAAACAACATTCAGAAGGAATTCGGACATAAAATAGATGGAGCTTTTAGGCTAGATGAAAAAGGTAAATACATCAATGTTGAAACGGGTAAGTTATTCATAAACTCTTTGATTCTAGATGATGATAAAGAGCCCCAAATGCATTCTTTTATCGACTGGATCGAATATCAAGCAATAATTGATCCGGTGGTGGCATTAGAGTTATGCGAAAGCTTGCTTTCTAAATTGCAATCATTTGAATCCCAACCACGTTTATGGCATTCAAAACCTTTGATTTCTACATTAACCACAATTTTGCGCGAGGCAGATGAATTGGATGATTTAGAACTTATTAATCGAGCTGTGCATTTGCAAGATCAATTCTTATTAATGGGGATTGATGGAATGAATGAATATTTTGCAGAGGCTGCAACGTTGTAATTCACTTATCATTAATCACTGCATTCTTTCAGGCATCCAGCGCAATGTTCTTGCTTTAAAAAGTTTTCCTTTCTGTTTCCATCAAAAAACAAAAGCCGCATGATAGCGGCTTTTCGTGATCCAGGCGGGACTCGAACCCGCAACCGGCAGCTTAGAAGGCTGCTGCTCTATCCAGTTGAGCTACCAGACCATCCCTTATTTTGCGGTGCAAATATATAAAATATCCCCGTTACCTAAAGGAAAACGGGGATATTTTGCCTGATTTTATTCCTTAAACCAATACAATATTATGATCAGCACATTGTTGCACCATATCTTCCGGCCACAAACTGGCCTGTACCTCACCAATATGGGCTTTCCGAAGGAAATACATACACAGACGCGACTGGCCGATACCACCACCAATGGACAGCGGCAATTCACCTTTCAGCAGCTTTTTATGAAACAACAATTGTTTGCGTTCCTCCGTGCCTGTCAGTTTTAGTTGTTTTTCCAGAGCCTTCTTATCGACGCGAATTCCCATTGACGACAATTCGAAAGAGCGATTCAGTATACTGTTCCAAACAATGATGTCACCATTCAAACCTTTGTACCCATCGGAGTTGGAAGATGACCAATCGTCATAATCCGGAGCCCGACCATCGTGAACCTCACCATTAGCCATCGTTCCGCCAATTCCAATAATGAAGACTGCACCGTAGGCTTTAGCTGCCTCGTCTTCTCTTTCTTTCGAAGTAAGATCCGGATAACGCTCCGCCAGTTCTTCCGCATGAATAAACGTTATCTCATCGGGCAGTGATGGTTTCAGTTTCGGATAGTTTTCGTACACCATAAACTCGGTTCGCAACAACACAGAATAAATCTGCCGAACCACTTTTTTAAGGAAATCCAATGTACGCTGGTCAGAGGTAATTACCTTTTCCCAGTCCCACTGGTCGACGTAGAGAGAATGAATATTTGAAAGCTCTTCATCGGCCCGAATGGCATTCATATCGGTATAGATACCGTACCCTACCGGGATTCCGTACTTCGCCAACATCATTCGTTTCCATTTGGCCAGCGACTGAACTACTTCAGCCTCTTGATCATCGAATTCCTTTACGGGAAATGAAACAGGACGTTCCACGCCATTCAGGTCATCATTCACACCGGTTCCCTTCAAAACGAAAAGCGGAGCAGTTACCCTTCTCAATCGCAGTTCTGCAGATAGGTTCTCCTGGAAAAAATCCTTCACAAACTTGATGGCCTTCTCCGTATTCTTCAAATCAAGAAGCGGCTTGTAATTCTCAGGAAAATAAAGATTCATACGGTTTTCATTTTATCATCAATCGACACACGAAAAGCAGATACAGCTTTCCTGCTTCTACCACACGTGTTTGGATTCATTAGTTTTATTCCACCAAATGTAACAGATTTGAATATTCGGCCGGTTCAAAATATTAGTTTCAAAAACATATCCTGACATTTGCTTATTATCAGAAAACTTACCCTGAAATAGCCAGCCTAGTCCTTATTTCCCATCGAATCGTACATGTAAACCGCAAAAGTGGCCAGCCAATGCGACCCGACATAGTTCTCCGATAATACGTGAGGCAAAGCATCAGCAGCATGTTGGTGTGCCGATTGAATCAACTGCCGGGCCATCACACTTTCCGGCGGAAACGCTTTGGCTATATCGAACATACACCATGCCCGACTCAGATTCAGGCCATCGAGATGGACACCTTTCGGATCATGGCGATCACTCACAACAGCCGGCTCTTGCAGCGATTCCGGTATGCGTGGCATGAAATCTCTGAACCAATTTTGAAAAGCTTTGCGATCGAGAACACGCAGCATCAGGTCGGCTTCGATAAGTGAAGGCGATAAGAAATCATCGCCACCCGGTTCCCAACCAGCCGGTATATCCTTGTCATTCTCGTAATAAAACAAAGCTCGTTCCTTCAGCAAATTTTCAAAGGTCGAATCCCGGGTTACTTTCGCATAATCCAACGCCAGCAATAATCCCAAAGCCGTATTTTCGTGCACACCTCTCCGGATGGGATAATACAATCCCGGCAGGTAAAAATGATACCGCTGAACAATTTCTTCCGCCAGCGGAGCCAGCGCCTTCGCCCACTGTTTTCCGTTCGGATTATCCCAGGTAAGCAATTCAGCCTGCAGTTTCAAAAGCCAGCCCCATCCATATGGACGTTCGAAACTTTCGCGCCCCGGCGCCTGAAAGTAGGCGATTTCGGTTTGCATATTCTCTTTGGTAAAATGACGGTCAAGCACATCGATGATTTGTTTACGCTGCGGTAAATCGGGGTACATTTTCAACAAGCGAACGAGCAACCAATGTCCGTGTACGGCTGAGTGCCAGTCGAAACAACCGTAAAAAGCCGGATGCAACCGATTCGGAGTCTGTGCATCCTGTGGCCCGTTCATGGTATGACTGATTTTATTTGGGTAAATCTTATCGACATTCTTCAATACCAGGTCGGCAAATTGAGCGGCTTTTTGCGGCGTTAACTCCGGAACCACCGGTGTTTGTCCGCTTACCGGGAGAAGAAAACTGGCAAGTAATAACATGGCTAAAATTATTTTTCTCATTATCAACAGGTTTATGTCGGTTAAATAAATTGAATCGTCTGCTATCTGACTTCCCTTTCCAGGAAGAAATGAAATGACGTGAAAAAATTAAACTTTTTTATCACAGCGTTAAAGTAAAACACCGTTTTAATCCAAAAAAAAGATTTATTTGCAACTGCTAATCTACCGTTGCGAAACGGTTGTAAAAAACAAGTTATCAACAAGGTGAAGAGCGATATTTAACTGAATTCCGATAAGAAGAATGAAATATCGCATGAAAATTTAACATGATAAACGAAAACAAGATCATTGTCGGAAGCGAAGAATGGTGCTCACTTCCTGGTTTGAATGTCCCTGCCATTAAAGCGCGGGTTGATTCGGGAGCGAAAACCTCCTCCATTCACGCTATAAATATCCAACTTTTCAAAAAGGAAGGTGTTCCGTGGGTCAACTTCGACATTCCCCCCATTCAGAACGATGGAAAAACGTCGGTTCATTGTGAAGCCGAAATTATTGATCGCCGAACCGTGAAAAGTTCGAGTGGCATCAGCGAACGCCGCTATGTCATCAAGACAATGGTTGCTTTGGGTGATGCTTCGTGGGAGATTGAACTGACGCTGGCCAACCGCGATTCGATGGGATATCGCATGTTGTTGGGCCGGGAAGCCATGAGTGGCCGTATGCTCGTCGATCCGGAAGCTCGTTTTCTGTTTGGACAGAAATCGACTGACCACCTGAATGAGTTGTACCAGCCCAACCAGCCGGCACGACAGGGACTGAAAATCGGGTTGCTGGCTTCTGACCCGAACCTGTACAGCAACCAGCGCATTATGGAGGCCGGCGAATCACGCGGTCATGAGATGCACTTCCTGAATATCCGGCACTGTTACATGAAACTGGATGCCACGAATCCGGAAATTCACTACCGTGGAGGACGGATTCTGAATGACCTGGATGCTGTTATTCCACGCATTCGCCCCAGTCAGACTTTCTACGGATGTGCCCTTACCCGGCAATTTGAGGCATTGAAGATTTTTGCACTCAATTCGGCGGCAGCTATCAGCCAGTCGCGCGATAAGCTTTTCTCATTGCAATTGCTGTTGCAAAACGGTTTGGATATTCCCACTACGGGTTTTGCCAATTCGCCGCTCGATACGTCGGATTTGATTAAAATGGTAGGCGGCTCACCGCTTATCGTGAAGCTGCTGGAAGGTACACAGGGCAAAGGAGTCGTTCTCACCGAAACGAAGAAGGCAGCCGAAAGTGTCATCAATGCGTTCAAGAGTCTGCATGCCAACATCCTCGTGCAGGAGTTTGTCAAGGAAGCCAATGGGAAAGACATTCGCTGCTTTGTGATCGATGGCAAGGTGGTTGCTTCTATTCAGCGGGAAGCGGCCCCCGGAGAGTTCCGGGCCAACCTGCACCAGGGCGGAACTGCTTCCATCGTAAAAGTGACTCCCGAAGAAAAGCGCATCGCCATCAAGGCGGCCAAAACCATGAACCTGAAAGTAGCAGGTGTCGATATCATTCGTTCGGCAAAGGGACCACTATTATTGGAAATCAACTCCTCGCCCGGATTGGAAGGGATCGAATCGGCAACGAACAAGGACATTGCCGGAAAAATGATTGCCGCCATTGAAAAACACGTGGGCTGGAAGATGGAGAACTGAAAATTGCAGCTTGGCTGATAACAGGAAAAGGCTGTCTATGAAGTCATGGATAGCCTTTTTTTTTTAATGAGATTCGTTAATCAATGCAACAACTGGTCGGCTTCCAACTTATCAAACGCCTTCAGCACTCCTTCCACCTGCGCTGGTTCTTGTAAATAGGTCTCGCGGTCGAAATATTGAACAGCCGCTATCTCACTGCCCAGCACAATCTTTTGGTCTAATAATTCATACAAATAGCACTCCTGTTCCATCATTAAGCGCTCTTCACCATAAGCGAGAGCGGTAATATGGCAATAATACTGTAACAAATCAGGCTTTAGCTGTAGGTTCAACTCTTCTCGAATTTCCCGGTGAATCGATTCCAGAGCGGTCTCGCCGTTATCGATCTTCCCTCCCGGCAGATACCAGGCCTGCTTGTTCCTGCTGTAGGCCAACAATAACCTATTGTCTTTAATCACTAATAATCCTGCCGTTGGCAGACTTCCGTTGGTGTCGGGCATATTGTACCAGTTCTATTTAAGTTTCTTTCTCCATAAACCAATCCTGAAGAAAATAGTTTTCTCTACACCAACTCCTGCGATCAACTTTATTGCTGCATTGCAACAACCTGGCAATCGGCAGTGCCTTCGTTCCATTTAAATGAACGGCCTATCGCTGGCTAAATGCTCTGTTTAATTTACATGAACTACATGGCGGCAGCCAGATGCCCCGTTTAATTCAAATGAACGACCTGGCGGTAGCCAGATGCTCCGTTTAATTCAAATGAACGACCTGGCGGTAGCCAGATGCTCCGTTTAATTCAAATGAACAGCCTGGCGGCAGCCAGATACTCCACTCAATTCAAATGAACAACCTGGCGGCAGCCAGATGCTCCATTTAATTCAAATGAACAGCCTGTAGCCAGCCATGTACGTTCTCCAGACTAAAAGAACTGTCTGGCCAGAGCCAGGCGATACGTATGAACGAAAATAGTCAACATAGCCCCCCGGGAATGATCATACTAAATTAATTGGCCATACCGGAAGCTTCGTTATTTTTGCACGCGTTATGGGGAGCTCCTACAGCCAAAATATCTTCCGGCTCTACATCATCAAATGTGCCAAATGGTTCATGCTGGTGATGCCCATTGTCGTCCCCTTTTATCAGGACAACGGTCTCAGCATGCACGATGTGTTTTTCCTCCGGGCTATTTACTCCGTCGCTATTGTATTGCTCGAAATTCCTTCCGGGTACTTTGCCGATGTATGGGGCCGAAAAACCACGCTGGTGGCCGGAACGGTAATGGGAGCCGTTGGCTTTGGTATTTACAGCTTCTCCTACCGGTTTGGTGAATTTTTGGTAGCCGAAATGGTACTGGGCGTTGGGCAAAGCCTTATTTCCGGCTCCGATTCAGCTTTGCTGTATGATTCGCTGAAAGCCGAAAAACGTGAATCGGAGTACCTGAAGCTGGAAGGACGCGTGACCTCCATCGGAAACTTTGCCGAGGCCATTGCCGGTGTGCTGGGCGGATTGTTGGCGACCTTGAGCCTGCGCTATCCGTATTACGGGCAAACCTTGGTAGCCCTCATTGGCGTTCCCGCTGCGCTTTCGCTGAAAGAACCTCCCCGCGACGATCGACATGCAAAGCCGGGGTGGAAAGACATTCTGCAGGTTGTCAGCCATTCTTTGGTCGAGAACAAAAAACTGCGCACCGCTATTTTATACTCCTCCGTCATCGGGACAGCCACCTTAACAATGGCATGGTTCGTCCAACCCTTTTTCAAGGAGATATCGCTGCCACTTTCAATGTTCGGCGTTCTTTGGACCGTGCTAAATCTATTGGCCGGCTTGGTTTCTATCATCGCCTACAAGTTTGAAGATGCACTGGGTCAAAAACGAACGGTCTTCCTCATTCTGGTGTTCATCACCGGTTCGTACGTAGCGATTAGTCAAACCATGACAGTTTGGGGAATTGCAATTCTGGTGATCTTCTATTTTGTCAGGGGAATTGCCACGCCGGTGCTGAAGAACTACATCATTCAGTACACCACGTCGGCCAACCGAGCCACGGTACTTTCGGTGCGAAGCTTTGTCATCCGGATTATCTTTGCCGGTGTGGGACCGTTTTTGGGTTGGTACACCGACCAATTCTCGCTGGGATCAGCGCTGGCTATCGCCGGAATGGTTTTCTTCACCGGCGGATTTATCGTCCTTCTGCCCTTCCTGCAAAACCGTTCGCGGATGCGGCAGGCCAACCAATAAACTCAATTCACCTTCAACACTTCACCATCATATCCCAGCTCTACGCCTTCTGGTAATTCTTTCATCACCTCACTATGCAGTCCCATTTGGTGGCTGATGTGTGTGATATACGCTTTGCGCGGACCAATTTTCCCGATGATATCGATGGCTTCGCCCAAGCTCAGGTGCGAAATATGCGACTCTTTCCGCAAGGCATCAATCACCACGACCTCTACCCCTTTTAGTTTCTCCAGCTCTTCGTCAGCAATCGTGCTGAAATCGGTGAGATAAGCAAATTTCCCTACCCGGAAACCGTACACCGGCAACCGGTGGTGCATCACCCGAATGGGAACAATATCGAGCGATCCAACTGTCAAAACCGAACCATCAATAGGCACCAGGTTCATTTGCGGAATACCGGGATATTTCTCTTCGCTGAAAACATAGTCGAAGATGGTCCGTAAGTTCTTATCGACACGAGCTTCGCAGTAAATATCGATGGGGGCTTTTTGAATCCAGTTGAAACTGCGGATGTCATCGAGGCCGAAGATATGGTCGGCGTGTTCGTGCGTTAACAGAATAGCATCGATATTTTGCACCTTCTCCCGCAGCATCTGCTGACGAAAATCAGGCCCGGCATCCACCACAACGCGGGTACCGTTTTCTTCAATCATTATCGAACTTCGCAATCGCTTATCGTGTGGGTCAGTTGAACGGCAGACTTCGCAATTGCAGGCAATTACCGGCACTCCCTGCGAAGTTCCTGTTCCCAGTAATGTTATTTTCATGTTGAATTTTCTTTTTAACCATCTCCGGACTTTTCGCGGTAGCAGAATACAAATACCCTGTTACTACCAGCCTAAACTGAGGAATTATGTCTTGCGGAGATCGCAACAATCGGCCGGAAATCGACGATTCCTGCCGACGATTGATTCCAAAAATAACAAAAATAAACCATCGCTATGGAAAAAGCCGATTCGGTTCGCAAAGAAAAACGGATCATTCACAGACAGGTTTTGCTACCTTTGCGCAAATGAAAAAAACAGCAAATCTATACCTCATACCGACTACGCTTGGCGATACCGAACCCGGCCATGTCGTTCCCGCCACACTCGTTGAAACCGTGCGTTCATTGCGGTATTTTATTGTCGAAAACGTTCGTACGGCACGCCGTTACCTGAAGAAACTGGACCGCGATATCGATATCGATGCGCTGGAGTTCATGGAACTGAATAAGCATACCGACCGGAAACAGCTGGAACGTTTCCTGCATCCCGTTTTAAACGGAAACGATACGGGCATCATTTCGGAAGCCGGTTGTCCCGGTGTGGCAGATCCCGGCGCCGATGTGGTCAAGCTGGCCCATGAGAAAGACATTCGCGTGATTCCCATGGTCGGCCCCTCGTCTATTTTGCTTTCGCTGATGGCTTCCGGAATGAACGGACAAAACTTCGCCTTTGTGGGTTATCTCCCCATTCCGAAAGGAGAACGGCAGCGCGCCATTAAAGATTTGGAGCGACGTTCGGCCACCGAACACCAAACGCAGATTTTCATTGAGGCACCCTACCGAAACATGAAACTGCTGGAAGATATTTTGCAGGCTTGTCATGACCAAACAAGGCTTTGCATCGCAGCCGACATCACGCTGGAAAGCGAATACATCAAAACGCAATCGGTTGCTCAATGGAAAAAAGGATTGCCGGAACTGCACAAAAGACCAGCGATTTTTCTGCTTCATAAAGACTGAAGTCGAGCACGATAGCTGCACATGCACAACAACAACCGTTTGATTTTAGCCACAAATCAATATATTTGGGCTCTGAAAGTCTAATCCTATGTTTGAAGATTCTCTGCAAGTATTGGATCACGTGCGCCTGCATTTTAGTCCGGCCGGAATCCTGGCTCTAAACATAGCACTGGCCTTTATCATGTTTGGTATTGCGCTGGATATTCATGTTTCCGATTTCCGTAAAATTATCACCCGCCCGAAATCGACCCTAACGGGAATGGTTTCTCAATTTCTGCTTCTACCGGCTCTTACCTATTTACTCGTTCTGTTTTTGCGCCCGACGCCAACTGTGGCCCTGGGAATGATTCTGGTAGCTTCGTGTCCCGGCGGAAATATTTCCAACTTTATTTCGTCGCTGGCGAAAGGAAATACCACTTTATCCATTGGCTTATCGGCCATTGCAACACTTGCTGCCACATTCATGACACCACTAAACTTCGCCTTCTGGGGAAGTCTATATACACATTTTTACAACCGCCACGATGCTGAAGCATTATTGCGTCCTTTGCATATTGATTCCGGACAAATGTTTCAGACGGTGTTTATTTTGCTTGGTATTCCGTTGGTGCTGGGATTGATTTTTGCCCGCCGTTTTCCCCGTTTAACGGTTAAAATACGTGGCCCAATCCGGAAATTGTCAGTTGGCATTTTCATCGCCTTTGTGGTGATTGCATTGGCCAAGAATTTTGAGTTCTTCATCCAGTTCATCCATTTGATTTTCATTATTGTATTAATTCATAATGCACTGGCTCTGGTCACCGGCTATAGCGCCAGCAGCCTGATGAAGTTACCACAAACCGATCGGCGTACGATTGCCATCGAAACGGGTATTCAAAACTCGGGTCTGGGACTTGCTTTGATCTTCAATCCCAAAATATTCCCGCCCGATATGGAATTGGGCGGCATGGCCATCATTGCTGCCTGGTGGGGCATCTGGCATATCGTTTCCGGCTTGAGCCTTTCGTGGTTCTGGTCCCGTAATCCTGTAACTGACGAATCGGATAAAGAACAAGTGGCGAATGTTCACAGCCATGTGGAAGGGAAATAAAGAGAACTTATGGGCAAGATATATCGCTACTCCATCGCATATGATTTCGTTCGCGTACTCGTAAAAACATCGCATCGGCTGTTTTACAGAAAAGTAATTGTAACCGGAAGGGAGAATATTCCCAAAGACAAACCCGTCATCTTTGCCCCAAATCATCAGAACGCCCTAATGGATCCGCTGGCGTTGGTTTGCACACTTCCATCCCAAATTGTTTTCCTCGGTCGGGCCGATATATTTAAAAGTGCAACGAACCGCCCGTTCCTCCGTTTTCTTAAAATTATTCCGGTATACCGAATTCGTGACGGAGTGGAGAACCTCGGGAAAAACGAAAAAACCTTCAGGCAGACCATCGAAATTTTGCAGCATAAAACGCCACTCTGCCTTTTCCCGGAAGCTCGACACACCGATAAGCGCAGTCTGTTACCGCTCAAAAAGGCTGTTCCCCGGATTGCTTTTCAGGCTGAAGAAAGTGGTGGTTTGGGGAAAGATTTAGTGATCATCCCGGTGGGCATCTTTTACAGCGATTACCAGAATACGCAATCAACTCTTCAAATCAACTATGGCACCCCATTAGAAGTTAATGACTTTCTGTCTTCCTACCGGGAAAATCCGCAGCGCGCTCAGTTGGAGCTGCGTGATGCAATACAGGAAAAGTTATCGCCGTTGATGATTGATATCCGGGACACCGAACATTACGAGTTGTATGAAGCGATTAGGCTGCTGTACAGGAAAACCATGCTGAAAGAAGCAAACCTTTCGGCCAGTTCGTTGAAGGACCATTTTCTAGCCGACCAACTCACCATTCAGAAATTGGAAAAAGCGGCAGAAAATGATGATTCTTTTATTGAGTCGCTATCTGGTAAAGTACAGAAATACGATGAGTTACAATGCGAACTAAAAATTAAAGAAGAGGCGCTGGAAAGAGAACTTTATACACCCGGAAAAGCATTTATAACCGGTTTAGGTTTCCTATTAGTCTCTCCGATTATCGCCTTTGGTTGGTTGCATCATGCGCTCCCCCACTACTACCTGAAAAGGCATGTTAACAGGAAGATAGAGGATTCACAAATGAGGAGTTCATTCTATTTTGTACTGGGAATGCTGGCCTTTTCAGCCATGTATGTTGTTGGATTATTGACTGGGGGAAGACTATTCCCCGGATGGTGGAAAGTGCTTTATCTTATCGCCATGCCAGTGAGTGGAGTTTTTGCTTACCGGCTAATCCGTTGCTGGAGAATTTTTCGAAACCGGCTTCGTTTGCGTTTTGGATTATCGAAAGAACAACAAAATCAGTTGCTCAACTTTAGGAAAGAAATTATTTCCGCTTGTCAGAAAGCATTTTCCGCACAAAAACAATAGAATCAAGCTAATGCGCTATTCTGGTCACGCAATTGATTCATCATCTTGAACTCAAATTCGAAGTTAGGTGTAAATACATCTTTACCCAGATTCTTTTCTATTTGAGCACGGCTCCAGAATTTTCCCTCCGTAACTTCGTCGGAGTGTAAACGGATTTTCTTGTAATCGTATGAGAGGTAACTGTACACCAGTTCGGCTTCAACTTCGGTCTCCCATTTGTAACTGGCCATCGGACGCGCCTGAAAATCCGTCAAACCAATTTCCTCATATGCTTCGCGCTTCAATGCCGTCTCTACAGATTCACCGAAAGAAATATGACCGCCCACGGCTGTATCCCATTTACCGGGCTGTACCAATTTATTTTCCGGTCTCTTCTGCAGGTAAATATGTCCCTTCGGATTAAAAACATGAAGATGCACCACCGGGTGCAAAATTTTCTGGCCGTTGTGACAAGCCGAGCGAGGAGCTTTCCCAATCACTTTTCCCGTTTCATCTACTACTGGTAACCACTCTTCGTCATCGGCTATAATCGGCATTTTTCCGTGCATGCGTTTGTTGCGAAACCATTCGAAGGCAAAATACGCCGCGAAAATCAGGTAAAATAATCCTCCGCTGATGAAAACCCAGGCCTCTTTACTCATGTAAAAGGCAGAGAAAACAATCAGGCCGGTATGCGCCAGAAAAATCCAGAACATATTCCGAAGGTTCCGCTGCATCTGTACCTTTTGCTGCTCGTTGAACGAAACATCCTTCATGTAACGTCCGGCCATCATCTGCACGATATTCAATTTACCAAAGGCAGAAACCCCCAAAACAGCACAAAGAATCAATTCGATCAATGCGGGCTTCAGTTTGAAGAAGATATCGTTGTCGAGTAGAATGGAAATCAGCGAAAGAACCACAAGCAAAGCCGTATCGATAAGCACAAATTTCTCGAGGCGTCGCTCTTTGATTCCGGTTATGATTAACTCAATAACTCCAACACCTACCGCAACGGCAATACCAACCTGGGTTCCCCATATTTCATCCGCAAGGATAAAAACAAAAAGCGGGATAAACCCTGGCAACAGTTTTTTGATGAGATCCGTACGCGTCACGTTACCAATTCATTTATTGAAAAAAACCGCGGTGAAGTTCCGCGGTCCGTATTTAAAATTGTCGTTCGATTATCACTGGATCGGAATTGCTTTTTATCACTTTGTAGACCGTGACATGGAATACAAGCGTTGAATAGGCAGGGACACCCGATTGAGGCGTTCCACTATATCCCAAAGTTGATGGGATAATCCATACAGCTTTCTCCCCTTCTTTCATTTGCTGAATGGCTTCTTCCCAGCCTGATATTACAGAGCCGGCACCAACTGTAAAGGTGAATGGTTCGTAATCACCAGAGCTATCAAATACATAACCATCCTGAACACCGGTTGAATCAGTACTTTCAATCAAATTTCCGGTATAAAATACCTTTACCTGATCACCAACAGTAATCGAATCGGCTCCCGCTGGCGCGTCTTGTTCTTTAATGACATAAAGTCCTGACGGGGTTGGTTGTGCATCCGGATAATACTTTGCGACATATTTATCCCGTAATTCCACTTCCAATTCCCTGGCTTTTTGGCGGCTTGTTTTACTGCAGGAAACAAACCCCACACCCAACACAACAACCAGTAATAAAAAATTTAATCCCCTACGTTTCATATATTTCATACATTAACTATTCAAACTTACGTATGTCGGTCTTCAGATACCCTTTTAGCTCCGACTGATTTAAAATTTCAGCGCTAATTTATTAAAATTCGGTTCACCTTTCCCATTCCTTTCCCGAATTCATTGTCTGAGTTTCCGGTGCTCAGCTTTTAGTTTTGCAGAAAACTCAGGCAACAACTCTTCAAACTTCTTAATGGTATCGGCGAGCGATAATCTTGATTCTCCTCCGGAAGCATTTATATGACCTCCGCCGTTAAAATGCATACTGGAAAATTCGTTTGTTGGGAAACCTCCTTTTGAACGGAAAGAGATTTTCACTAAATCGTCCTTTTCCATAAACAAAGCAGTAAATATTACATCGCTTATCGAGAGCGGATAGTTCACAAAACCTTCCGTATCACCTGGCTCAAAATGGTAGCTCTCCAATTCTTCCCGACTCAATGAAATATAAGCTGCATGGTATTCCGGAAAAACCTTCATTTTTTTATCCAAGCTGTAACCTAAAAGCCGCATTCGGTGTGCCGAAAAGTTGTTATAAATGTGGTCGTTGATTCGGTCCTTATCAACTTCTTTTTCCAATAACCGGCTAACCACTTCGTACATATCAGGAGATGAAGCATTGTAACTGAAAGAACCGGTGTCGGTAATCAATCCGGTGAACAATGCTTCAGCAGCATCTTTATCGAGGTGTTTATCCAAATCCAGGCTTTCTACAAACCGGTATACCAATTCCGCTGTTGAGCTGGCCTCGGTATGCGAAAACATCAATTCTGTCACATCAGCCGGATCGGGATGATGATCAATCAGAATAATGGGTTTGGTTACCTTTTCAATAAGTGCTCCCAGCTGATTACCAGCTCTGTCCGGAGCGTTAAAGTCGAGCAGGAAAACCAAATCGGCGTGATTGAGAATTTCTTCACAAACAGCTGGTTCATGCTCAAACACTTTCACTTCATCTGTTCCATTCACCCACTTCAGGAAGGCTGGATAATCTGTCGGCGAAAGAACCGTTGGTGCATATCCCGCGTTCTTCAGCACTCGCCACAATCCCAAACTTGAACCAACAGCATCACCGTCCGGATTCACATGCGGTATGATAACAATGTTCCGAACATTTTCACTCAGCACTTCCTTTACTTTCGCTATTGTTTCGGGGGATAATTTTCTCAAAATTGATCTCTTTTTAAAGGTAAGATGCAAAGATAGGAATATTGGTTGTTTCGCACCTGAACATTTTAAATTATTTCCCTGACTCTTCACCGGAAGAAACCTAAAAGTCTGAGACGGATCCAATTTCAGAAAAAATTGATACTATGTTTAACAGCAACTAATTATTAGCGGTCAGTCTATTCAATTTCCTAATTTTGATTGAAGAGAAATCAATGTGATTTTCGAACAAAAATACTGTTTGCCATCCGTTATAAATGGTTACCCTGATGAACTCATCGGTCATACGGATGTTTCTATTCGCAACTAAATTTGTCAACATGGCTGGAAATACAACGCTAACGATGATTAAACCCGGAGCCGTTCGCCGTAATTTGATTGGTCCCATTCTCGGCATGATTACAGAACATGGTTTCAAGGTGGAAGCACTTAAACTAACGAAATTATCGGCAAGACAAGCTGCCAAATTTTATGAGGTTCACAGAGGAAAACCCTTTTACGATGGTCTGGTCAACTACATGTCTTCCGGTCCCATCGTGGCTGCCATCATAAGAAAAGACAATGCTGTAGCTGAATTTCGCGAACTCATCGGCAACACCGATCCGGAAAAAGCCAGTGAAGGTACCATACGAAAATTATTTGCCGAGTCGCTTTCGCACAATGCCGTTCATGGTTCCGATAGTGACGAAAATGCTGCTAAAGAAGCTGCCTTTTTCTTCTCTGAAACGGAAAGATTTTGCCCAGAAGAATGGCATTGCGATGAAGATATGGAAGCTTATCCGCAATAAAATAATTACTCCTTTCTGATGAAATTAAAACCTGCTTCAATTGAGGCTGGTTTTAATTTTGGCAACAATCATCCACTTGATAATCAATCCTAACAAAGTGTTCTGTCCATTGTACAGAAAATCGTTATCTTGAGGCGCTTAATCAATAGATCTATCCGAATCATGAGAAATCACTTGTACTTTGTCACCTTCGTGGCGGCCCTTGGCGGACTGATGTTTGGATTCGAGACTGCCGTCATCAACGGAACAATTTTTTATGTGCAGCAATTCTTCGGCTTTTCTGAAGCGATGAAAGGTGTGGTAGTGAGTATGGCACTGGTTGGCTGTATCATCGGAGCACTTTTCATTGGAAAACCCGGCGATATATTCGGTCGGCGCCAGATGCTGAAAGTAATGGCTGTTATGTTCCTCCTTTCGATGATTGGTGCCGGATTGGCTACCAACCTGACCGTTTTCATTACGGCCCGCTTAATTGGCGGAATTGCAGTAGGTGGCGCATCAGTGCTAACTCCCATGTATATCTCCGAAATTGCCCCGCCCAAACTGCGAGGACGATTGGTTGCCACTAATCAGCTAGCTATTGTCACCGGTATTTTGATGGCATTCTTCTCCAACTACATCATCGACAGCATTGGACACAGTAACTGGCGCTTGATGTTTCTGGCCGGAACCATTCCGTCAGGCGTTTATTTCCTTTTGCTTTTCTTCATCGACAGAAGTCCGCGCTGGTTGGTGAAAATGAACCGTATCGACGAAGCGCTCGCTGTTATTCACAAGGTCAATCCGCACCAGGATGCGGAAATCATGATGAATCAGATCAGGGATTCGCTCGACCAAAACGTGATGAAGAAGTACTCATTCATGTTCAAGCCTCCCTACCTGAAATTAGTGTTGATTGGCATTGCGGTCGGGATGTTTAACCAAATGGCGGGAATCAACGTCATCATGTACTATTCCACCGATATTTTCCGGGTTGCCGGTTTCTCTGCCGAATCTGCTATGTTCCAGTCTGTGTTGATTGGTATAACCAACCTGGCTTTTACCATTGTTGCCATGATTTTCATCGACCGGTTCGGGCGTAAATTCCTGCTTTATGTGGGGGCTACCGGTATGTCTGTATTTCTCGGGTTGTTTGCCTGGTCGTACATCACCGGTAATTATGCAGGATACCAGTTGCTGGCTTACCTTGTTGGGTACATTGCGTTTTTCGCTTTCTCGCAGGGAGCTGTCATTTGGGTTATTCTGTCGGAAATGTTCCCCAACAATGTTCGTTCGCGGGGAGCAGCCATCGGATCTTTCTCTCACTGGTTTTTCAACTTTGTAATAGCGCTGTTGTTTCCGTTGGTATCGGCAAAAATTGGCGTCGGATGGGTTTTTGCATTCTTCTTCGCCGCTACGTTGTTGAGTATCCTATTCTATCACTTTGCATTAGTCGAAACAAAAGGCAAATCGTTAGAAGAACTGGAAATGGAAACCATCGGCCGAAAAGTTTCTTCCTGATTTCCCTATAACTGATAATATTTTAACGACGCAATTTTCAAGGCCGAATGCTTTGATTTTGCGTCTTTTTTTATATCTTATCCTAATCAATTAAGATTTACAGACACAAGGTATATCAAGACAACTTTTCGCAGAGTTTATTTTCCTGTTGTAATCCGGTAAATTGGAAGATTTTTCGCCCCCTTTCTACTGGCTTAGGTAAATGCAGCTTGTGCTGGAATGTTGAAATAAGAACCGAAGCCTGACAATAAAAACTGAAACAGTATCGCCATGAATAAATACATGAAAACTTTTGCACTGACCGGCAAAGAAAAGATGGAAATACAGGAGCGTCCCATGCCAGAGATTGTAAATGATACCGATGTTCTCATACGAATGATACGTGTTGGGGTTTGTGGCTCCGATATGCATTATTACAAAGAAGGCGGTATCGGAAGTCAGGTCATCAGCTATCCGTTTACGCCGGGCCACGAAGGGGCTGGTATTGTAGCTGCTGTAGGCAAAAGTGTTCAGCACGTAAATATTGGTGATAGAGTGGCTATCGACCCGGCTATGTCTTGTGGTCATTGTGATCAGTGTGAAGCGGGACGGCCTCACACCTGCCGCAATCTTAAATTTCTGGGCAATCCCGGTCAGGCCGAAGGCTGTCTTTCCGAATACATAGTCATCCCCGAGAGCTCCTGTTTTGCCATCAACAATCGTTTGGGATTTGATGAAGCCGTGGTTTCAGAGCCGTTGGCAATTGGGTATTATGCCACCAAACTGGCCGGCGATTTAAAAGGAAAATCCATTGGAATTTTAGGATTCGGACCTATCGGGATGAGTGTTTTACTTCCGGCACAGTTACAGGAACCTGCTAAAGTATATGTGACCGATAGACTCGAACACCGGCTGAAAATTGCCCGGGATTCCGGAGCCGGCTGGACCGGTAATCCCGATGAAACGGATGTAGTAAGTGAAATCACCCGAAAAGAACCTCTGCAACTTGATTTTGTATTCGAATGCTGCGGGAAACAGGAAGCTGTCGAGCAGGCTATTCAGTTGCTCAAACCGGGTGGAACTTTACTTATAGTCGGCATACCAGAATTCAGTCACTGGTCCTTCCCTGTCGATGAACTTCGCCGAAAGGAAATTACCATTAAAAATGTTCGTCGCCAAAATGGTTTTACCCGGCCGGCACTCGATTTAATGGCCGATAGCACCATGGATGTTTCTCCGATGGTCACTCACCATTTCCCGTTTGAAGAGACAGACAAAGCTTATGCTTTGGTAGCCAATTACGAAGATGGTGTGATGAAAGCCATGATCGATTTTTCCGCCGGACGTTACGACGACTAACAAAAATCTCATCTCAAGAAAAACAGTTAAAGCCGTTTTTGGACAGGTGAGGAATTGTATCTTTGGGCATTTTTCATATCCATGATATACGAAACCCTCAGGAAATACTTCGGTTACGAAACCTTCAGGCCATTACAGGAAGAGATTATTCAGGCAATACTTGATGGTCACGATTGCCTCGCTATTATGCCTACCGGCGGTGGAAAATCGCTTTGCTTTCAGCTTCCGGCTTTGGTACAGAAAGGAACGGCTATCGTCGTTTCACCGCTCATTTCCTTGATGAAAGACCAGGTAGATGCGCTGCGTGCCAATGGAATCGGTGCCGCCTACCTGAATTCAACCATTTCACCTTCTGAATCAATTCAAATCTTCCGGGACGTCATTTCAGGGAAAATCAAATTGTTGTATGTTTCCCCCGAAAAACTGCTTTCGCAGGATTTTTACCGTCAAATCAAAACCATAGATATCAGCCTGTTTGCGATTGACGAAGCACATTGTATTTCACAATGGGGACACGACTTTCGTCCGGAATACACCCAATTGAACTTTCTTTCGCGCGAATTCAAGGCTCCCATTATTGCATTGACGGCCACTGCCGACCGCATTACCCGGAGCGATATTATACAACAACTAGGTTTGCGAAAACCACAGACCTACATTAGTTCTTTCGACCGCGAAAACCTGAGCATTACCGTCCTTCCCGGAAGGGAAAAATATGAAAACATCAAACGGTTTATTGGCAAACGAAAAAACCAGTCCGGCATTATTTATTGCCTGAGCCGAAAACAAACCGAACAACTGGCCAACAAACTTAACGGCGAAGGGCTTGATGCCGTAAGTTATCATGCCGGCATGAAAGATTCCGAACGGCAAGCTGCTCAGGAGGATTTTATTAACGACCGCGTTCAGATTGTTTGTGCCACGGTAGCATTTGGGATGGGTATCGACAAGCCGAATGTCCGGTGGGTAATTCATTACAACTTGCCGAAAAACCTCGAAAGTTATTACCAGGAAATCGGACGAGCGGGCCGTGACGGACTTCCGGCCGATACCCTGCTTTTCTATTCCTACCGGGATGTGCTGACGCTGAAACAGTTTATTGAGGAAAGTACCCAGAAAGATTTGCTAACGCAGAAATTAGAACGCATGCAGCAATTTGCCGATGCGCGGACCTGCCGGCGACGAGTGTTGCTCAACTATTTCAACGAGGCTTACGATGAAGACTGCGGGAACTGCGATGTCTGCCAGAATCCGCCGGCTGTTTTCGACGGCACGGTCATCGCGCAGAAAGCGCTTTCCGCCATTGCGAGAGTAAAAGAACAGATATCTTCGGGATTGTTAATTGATATTCTGCGAGGTTCTGCGCGAAAGGAACTGATTGATAACGGTTGGGCCGAAATTAAAACCTACGGGGCCGGCCGTGACATTTCTTACCGGGATTGGCAAGAATATCTGCTTCAACTGCTGAATATGGGATTATTCGAAGTAGCTTATAACGACGGAAACAAACTGAAACTAACGTCGCTGAGCCGGGATGTCCTTTTCGACGGAAAGAAAATCAATCTGGTTTCGCCGGAAGAAGCAGAAAATCGCTGGAAGCAGCAGCAGGAAAAGAAACAGCCACAAAACAAAGTCGAAGAGTTGGACAATGCTCTTTTCGAACACCTCAGATCCGTTCGGAAGGAGCTGGCTGCAGAACGGAATGTACCACCCTACATCATCTTTTCCGATGCCACATTGAAACAAATGGCGACATCCAAACCGATCACCGAATTTGCCATGCGGCAGATTTCCGGTGTTGGCGAATTCAAATATGAACAGTTTGGCATTATCTTCATTCGGGCTATCATGGATTTCAACCAATTTGGCAATACGAATGAAAAGCAAGCCACCAATCGGTATCAAAAAACCTACGATTTCCTGAAAAAGGGATACAATCCGGAAGAAATTGCCGAACGGTTGAACCTGAACATTGTTACGGTTTGCTCGCATCTGGCTTATTTGTACGAAAGCGACTACGATATTTCACTACAGGAGTTTTTGGAAAAGAAAGAGCTGCAAAAAATTGAAGCAGCATTACTGACACCCGGTTTAAAACACGAGCTGAAACCAATTTATGACCACCTGAACGGTGAGATTCCCTACCATAAGATTCGGCTGGGATTGAGTATTGCGAAGAAGGAGCAAGATTAGTTCGGTGGAGTACTTTCCCGTACGAATTCCTTCCATTCGTCTAACGTGAGCGTGTTGGGAGCATCGTAAACAGCTTCGATATCAGCTGCTTTATTCTTTTCCGCCAGGTAACCACTCCAACACATAAACCAGCAATATTTCGGTTGATTCGCCAACGTGTCGGGCGGAGGCAATTTTCCTACTTCGCCCAAACCAATCGGTTTTCCGTTGGCCAACGTTAGTAAATCCTGATAATCCGAGCGCTGGAAATTCTCGCTGTACACGTCTGTTGCCAATACATCTACCACGTCGTCACCTGGATAAAAATCCGCATATGGCATTACGTTATTCCGGATTTCTGTTCCATTGAAAACCCAAATGAGGTTATTCAAATGATGCACGTTGATAAAACGGTCGAACAACATCCGGTAGAGCTTTTTGTATCGCTCCGGATTGCCACACCACCAAAACCAATCACCATTTGGTTCATGATACGGACGCCACAACACAGGCACACCGGCATCGCGCAACTCAGCCAAATAGCCGGCAATTACGTCGACCTGATCGCACCAACGTTGATGAAGACGTGTTCCCGGAGTCAATAACTTCCTCCATTGCGTATCGGTCAACCTGGCCATTACATTGCCGTCGAAGGTTCCCGGCTCATCATCAATCGGGCGGATGGCATGCCACATCAGCGTGATCACAAAGCCCTGGTGATATTTGCGAATCGCCTCTTCCATATTCCGCTGTCTAAAATTAACGCCATCAAGCGAATTGGCGAGGCTTTGACCAAATTCCTGCCCCCAAACGGCCGGATAATAACCTGTCAGCTGCTTCGCCTCTTCGGTTCGTCCGGAAATAAAAACCGGATGATTATGCTGCCCCGTCAAGGTATATTTCCCACTGACATCGTACAGCAATTGCAACAATTGCTTTGCCTCGGGTGAGGCATCCGGATTCACTGTAAATGCACCGGGTGTCCATTCAAAAGAAAACTCCTCTCCTCTTTCACAACCGGAAATGAGACTCATCAACAAAAGGAAAAGAAATAACTTGCGCATACCCGAAAAGAGTTTTGCACCATATCACCGGAAATTCCTTATCAATCAGATGGTGCAGGTTTAGTTTCCTGTTAAGGTTACCATTTTACTATGGCAAGTGAAAGATAGGAAATTAATGTCTTTCATTGAAGAGACAGACTACTGTAGTAAGCTTTCGGGAAAACTATCGGCATAATGTAAACCGATTCCTCGGGACCTTAATTCCTCCGTAAACTCATCAACAATCAGCTGATTTCGTTCACTTTCCACAACCCGGCGAATCACAATTTCAATAATCTGCTTTGGATAATCAGCGGCAGCCTGCATGTAAATGCTCAGATCATTTTGTGTATTATCTCCGACCAACACAAAACTTTTGGCCGGGAAAAGCTGAATAATTTCTTCGAGAATTTCCAACTTATGTAAATCCTTACGTGGTAGTTTTCTTCCGGTCAACACATGGCGCATTTTCCGGAAGTGCTTCAGAAAAACAGGTCCCGGAGGTAAGTTATTTTGGCGAAGGAAACGGTAAATCAACGGATACAGGTTTTGTTCGCTGTTCGATAAGTAAAACAGTGCTGCCCCATCTTCGTGTAAACGGTTCACCAACCGGACCATGTTATCAACGGTTTTCCGCTTTTCAACACGGGTCAACATTAAGGTTTTAAATTTCAGAAGCTTTTTCGAAATAAACGAATGGAGCAACGTATCATCAATATCAGAAATCACCAGCGTATGTGCATCGAGATGGCGGACGTGCCGGGTGTACAAATTTTCAGGAATGTGTACTTCGGTATTTCCCATGATGCGCACTTCCTCTAAATGTGCAGGCGTTTTCTTAAAATTTCGCTTCCCAAAAAAAAGACCATTCCTGTCCGTTTTCATTTCGATGGTAGCAGAGTCAAAAACCAACTCAACCCGGCAATTCCGACTTCGATTAGCCAGATACAAAGCGGCTAGTCGCCTGAAGGTTTCCATCCGGGAATAATCCGTGAATGAAAATTTCCGGTACCGGGTGTAAATCAGTTGCCCGAATACCAATGTTGTACTGCCGTTCGAAATGGCATGAAAACTAAGCAAGACCGGTTTCTTATTCCTCATCTTCACCTCCTGTCACAATTACCTTAACAGCCGATTCGATCATCGATATCGTCAGATGATCCACTTTGCCGATGTATTCTCCGTCAATCTGAAAATCGATTTTCCGGTCGATGGTAATCTCAGCCTCCTTGCAGCTAATTACATCGGAATACATCTCTTCGTCGAGAAACAGTTCGAACTTGGTCAGCCCCAAATTGATCAATTCCTCGAGTTCTATTTCCCGGAAATTACATATTTCAAAAAGACCGTCCGACATGGAACCATTTAGCGACAGATATATGCCGGTTCCAAATCTTCGCGCGTTGGCAAAAGCCAACATGTAACCTTCTTTTTGATACTCACCTTCGGGCGTCTTAATGGTATACCGCATCAGTTCACTTTCCTGAAATGCACGAAACAGATGCTTGGCGTAACCAACCATTCGCCTATCGCCAGATTTGGCATAGTTTTTCACAATCAACGCATTAACGCCAACATCTCCCAAATGTATTCCCAGATATTTCTGGTTAAATCGAAGCAAATCAATTGGCCGTGAAGTCTGTCCATTTACAGCCAACTCTACTGCTTCGGGCAATGTGTCTGGAATAGCCAGTTCGGTTGCCAAACCATTGGCCGATCCCAAAGGCAAAATGCCTATCGGGGTGTCTTCATTGAGCAAGTTTCGGGCTACCAGCAAAACCGTACCGTCTCCACCACATGCAACCACCCTGTCCGGACGATACCAATTGATTTCATGGCGCAAAGCTTCGTCATCATTCACTCCGGTCGTATATTGAAATTTGAAATCAAATTTCTCTCTCACTGCGAGCCAGTGAATCCGGAGGATGGCTTCATCCTTATCAATGCCTCCGGAAACGGGATTCATGACAAATAAAATCTTTTCCATTCAGCCAGCAACTATGATTGTGATAGCACGAAATCTATTGTTTATAAATGGAAAATAAGGATTGTTTGCGGTAAGAACAAATTTTTCATCTACAGCTGAATCGAATTCCCTGGGAGCTTATATAGTTTCGCAAAGACCTATTGTAAAAGACGACTCATTCTCTGCATTATTAAACAAGCAGAGTCTTCTATTAACAATCAAAGTATTGTGACCGAAATAAACCCAATGGCAACTGACTAAATACAGGTTGGATTCACTTACAATCTATGTATGCCATTGTCATCTGGAAACAAGCATTCTAAAATCAGTTATTCTCTAAAATGAATATTTTCAATATCTGTGGTCCCTTTTCCGGATACAACATCCTTGATGTCGTTCCACTCCCACGCGACAACCAGCAGAAATACAATCAGTACGCCTGCCAGAAAAAACAATAATTCACGCGGAGTTACTCGTTGAATCTTCATGGTCGGTTAATTTTTAGATTTGAGTCTTAATAAAATCTTTTACAACAATATTTATCGTTATAAGGTAATCTTTAAAATAGTGGACGATTAGCTGTTTAAATATCACCTCATACAAACATAAAAAGGAAAGCTTACCCGAATAACAGGTAGCTTTCCCTTTTCACACCAATGCCAAGATAGGAATATGGTATGAACTGTACAAGGATTTTAAAAAGTTATATCTATTATATGGACATATTTCTATTAGATGATGAAAATAGATAGAAAATGGACGTTATTTCACTATCTCTTGCTCTTTACCTATTGCACAACGAAAACCGGTATTGAACAGCGACGTTTCAATGGAATTCATCGATCTGCCGGAAACAGTATAACTATAAGCACCGTTGGCATCGAAAAAGAAAGAACCTCCCCGGATGACCCTGACATTCTCGGTTGGTTGATATTGGTACTGACTACCCGGATAAGCCGCATAGACATCGGCACACCAGTTCCAAACATTACCGCCCATATCGGATAAACCACAGTCGGTTTTACCGTAATACCCTACCGGTGAAGTGTATACAAATCCATCGGCTCCCTGTTGAGCAGTCAATTGACTCCCCTGCCACACATTGGACTGATATTTACCATTAACGACCAACTCATTTCCCCAACTGAACCGGGATTTGCTTTTCCCTCCACAACGTGCTGCATACTCCCACTCTGCTTCCGACGGTAATCGCTTTCCTGCCCATTCGGCGTAAGCCGATGCATCATTCCAGCTGACCTGCGTAACCGGATGATTGCCCTGGGCCTTTGGTCCGTCTGGTCCAAAAGGATATTCCCAGGTAGCACCCGAAACAAGCTCCCATTGATTTTTCTGAAAATTGAATACTCCGGCATTTCCAAAATTTTCAGCATCAGTGATATAGCCTGTACTTTTTATAAACCGCCTAAAATCAACTACAGTTACGGGCGTCCTATCGATATAAAATGATTTAACAGTTACCTGATGAACCGGTTTCTCATTTGACAATCCACTGTCTGCCCCCATCATGAAGATACCACCGGCAAAATATGCCATACCTGATGTATCAGCTTTAGCATGACCAAGAGGCTTGTTCAATTCTGTTTTAACTGTGCCAGTGTTTCTCTCTGTCTTGTTTTCCCGTTGATGACATCCTATCAGGAATAATGAAACAATGACTACAGGAACAAAAAATTGCTTCAACATAAGCTTAGTTTTCAGGTTCGTTGATTTGTTGGTTGTTAATAATTCAGCTTTACACTCGTCTATTCTAAATAAAATAACGATGTTCTTTCAACCTTTAAATTACACATTCCTGAAATACAATATCTCCTGATTTTAGTATCTTTTCACAATAATTGAACAAAACCTATCATGTCGAATAAACTTTCTGTTCTACTCTTTGCATTTACCTTACTCTCCATTTTCCACCCTGATGCGATAAAGGCGTCGAATCCGCTAAAACCATACCTGTGGAAAAACGTGGTGGTGCTTTATCAATTAAAAGAAGAACCGGTTAAAGAGGAACTTGCCTTTCAGCAAACCATCGATAAAAACTACCAGCTTTTCAAGCAAAATGAATTTGTATTCATCGATTTAACCGGAAAGAACTCGGGAAAATTGCATGCCCAATTGTCATCAGAGGAATTGGAAATTCTCCGAAAACGCTTTAAAATAGAGGCAAATAAGTCAGTATACGTCATTGTCGGAATGGATGGATGGGAGAAATTCAGAGAAGCAGGACACTTTAATCCCAGTCATTTTATAAACATAATAATGCAATATTCGACTTCAAACTCCGAAAAGTAATGAACAATTGCCATTTTATTATTGACTGATTATCTTTCAATTAAACAATATATTTGCAAATACAGCCTAAAATTGTTAATAACTGTTAATTCAATTTGTGGCATTGTACCCTCCTTTTGCCGTAACTTTTTTCGAAACCTAAGAAAACTAAGTGACGTTACCAACTAATCCAATCATTCTAACGGGCATCTTTTAAAACCCCACTGATGAAAAAAAGAGCCATATCCGGGATGATGATTTTTATATTTCTTTTTGCTTACCCTGGGAAAGCAGGTGTTGTGGATGACTATTCTTCCCCCCAAAATTCCCCCGAAAAGCTGATCGAAATTGAGACATCCCTTAAAAACAGCCCTGCCACCCAGCGACTGGTCAAGCACTGGCTGATTGGAGATACCGAAGGTTACATAACCGCCTGGTATTACCACGATAAACTGTTCCTCCTCGAGGAGTCCAGTTCTGAAGAGGGAGGCATGATGAAGCAGTCATATTTCATCGATGGTCAGCAACTGCTGATGGCTTCTTTCATACGAATGGAATACGGATACGGCTCGCAGCCGGATGAAGTAAGATTCCTCGACACACGCCGTTGCTACGATAACGGAACATTGCAAACGATGTTTCGTCGGTCTGACTTCCTCAAGCACCTAACCAATAACTGGACAACCGCTCTTGACGAAGAAACAAATGTTCCTTTCGAGAAGATAGATTTCCGGCAAGGTGCTTATTACGCAACTGATTTGAGACAATTGGAGTATTTGCGCCTACGGTGGGAGAAGCACGGCGTTCTGCTACTGATGGAACACGCGTCCAACATGCAGGACAAACCATTGGAAGCTACCGCCCCTTTGCTGGCGCAGAAGTGACGAAATTACAGTTCGCGCAAATACCGGCATAAATGATAAACCGAATAAAATGTCTTATCACTGTCCGCTGTTTGGACCTGCCAACATGGTGGTTCTGACCGGACAGTGATTTCAATATTGGTATCCGCTTCATTTGTTACTTCCAGTCCGTTTCTTTCCAGCGCTTTTTGCGTCCACAATAATTCCGCCCCCTTTCCGGTCAATTGTACCGCATGCTTTAAATGCCTTTTGATACGGAAATCACCTTTTTCCATATCGAAAGTCAGGTCTGACTTTTGGAACAGTAACGGAAACTGTCCATTTAAGATCAGATCTTCCGGTGCTCCCTGAACCACATCATCCTGCAGCATCAACCAAATCATATCGACTTCGCTGACGGCAATATTCAAATCGTGCGTCGAAAAAATGATGGTTTTGTTTTTTTCGCGAGCCAGATGATGGAGTATACTAACGATCTCATATTTATTCGGGACATCCAAAAAAGCTGTGGGTTCGTCAAGAACAATGATATCGGTGTCCTGAGCCAGTGTACGGGCAATCATGGCCCGCTGACGTTCGCCGTCGGAAATTTGGTTGATGGGTCGTGTTTGGTAACCATCCAATCCCACCATCCGAATGGATTCATTGACAATTTGCCGATCTTCATCCGTTAATTTACCAAACCAGTTGGTATGCGGAAACCGTCCTAATGCCACCATCTCAAAAACGCTGAGATTCGCTACCCGGATGATTTCGGTGGAAACAAAACTCATCATCGTCGCTAATTCCTTTTCCCGATAGGCACTGATGGATTTTCCGGAAACGGAAATGTCACCAGTAATGGGCGGTTGAAATCCGGCAAGTGCTCTTAGTAGCGTACTTTTACCAATTCCATTTCCACCAATGAGTGCAACGAGTTCGCCTTTTTCAGCGCCAAGCGATATTCCGCTCTTTACAATTCGTTCTTTGCCACGCGAATCGCGGTAACCCACTGATACCTGTTTCAGTTTTATGGTAGTGCTCTCACTCATGTCAACTCAACGCTCCTACTGTTTTCTTCCGCAAAATAATCCAAACAACCACCGGAATTCCCAGCAACGCTGTAACGGAATTAATCGGCAAAGTTGATTCTGAACCGGGAAGTTGTGAGATGATATCGCTGAAAAGCATAGTAGCTGAACCAAGTAGAATAGAACCCGGAATCAGGCGTTGGTGACGCGCCGTTCTCAAGGCCATCCGAACGATGTGTGGAACGGCTATGCCGATAAAACCAATGGGACCACAGAAAGCAGTAATGCTTCCGGCCAAAATACAAGTCGAAATAAAAATCAACACGCGGGCCAGTTGCACATTCATTCCCATGCTTCGCGCATAATCTTCGCCCAGCAAAAAGGCATCGAGTAACTTGGCGGAAATAATCGCCAAAAACAGTCCCAACAGCACACCGGGCAAGAGCACATGAAGTTGTGCATTGGTCACACTTCCCAGACTTCCCATGGTCCAGACTACGAAGGATTTCAGCATCGATTCGTTACTGAAATACTGCATGATGTTCACAATGGCTGACGTAGCACTGGAAAAGAGTATGCCTAAAATCAAAATGGTCATGATGTCTTTTACGCGAGCCGAAACAGCAAGAATCAATAAAAGAATGATAGCCGCTCCAATCCAGGCTGCTCCTGCAACCGACCAGGCGCCCATTACGCTGAATGCCCCGGCAGCAAATAAATTTCCCGCGCCTAACACCAGCAATGCCACACCCAAACTTGCCCCGGAACTAATGCCCAACACATACGGTCCGGCCAATGGGTTCCGGAAAACGGTTTGCATTTGCAGTCCGGCAACTGACAATGCAGCTCCGGCCAACAAAGCTGTTAATGCTTTAGGCAAACGGAATTGACGAACGATGGTCACTAATTGCGAATCGACCTGACCGGGAGCAAAAAGCGCTTTTAAAATATTACTGAGCGAAATATGATAGGAGCCAATAAACAGATCGAGAATGAAGAATATAACAACCAAAACAGCCAAAAGAAAAAGGCTTCCTTCCGGACGAAGACTTCGTTTTGTTTTTGTTGGGCTCGTATGATCCATCTGTTAGTTTAATTGCCGGTAAAAATACAATTTTCCGTCGGTCACTTTATCGGGATGAAAGATGGTGACCAAATCTTTCAATATCAAATCAGGCCGGACAACCCCTTTTTCCCAATAATCATTACCTCCTCCGTCACTCATCCGGGCATTATTATTATAAACCTTATGCTTTTTTACCGGCGGCAAAGATGAAAAGCGCCCATCGACAGATAGCAAATCTTTGATTGATGCGGCCGTACCGCTGTTAATCCAGAAATCAGCTGATTTTGCTTTCATGAAAACATCTTCGATAGACACCACAAAAGCATCGCGGGAAGTATTCTCATGCCAAAGGTATTCACCGCCGGCATCCCGAATCAGGTTGGCCAGGTTGGATTCTCCTCCCGCCATCCACCAGTTGTCCTTCCAGGGTAAACCGGCTAATACTTTGGGACGGTAATCCACATCTGCCACTTCCTCCTTAATTTGCTGGTAGCTGCTATCAATCCGGCTGAACCACTTCTTCGCTGCCATTTGCTTGCCATAGATCGCACCAACGAACTTTATCCATTCACATTTGGCCATTGAAGTACTTTCGAGATATTCTCCCACCAACATCACCGGAACTCCCAGATCCTTCAGTTTATTTAATTGCGCGCTTACCTCGCCATCAACACCGTAGGTTAACACCAAATCCGGCTTCAGGCTCAGTAACAATTCATAATTCAAGCCTTGTGCGTATCCTACTTCTGATAATTTCTTATCGTGATATCGTTGAATAATCGATGAATCGGAAACCAGATTGATGTCAGGAATTCCTACCAACGAAGAAGTTTCGTTCAGTGCTTCGAGAAATCCAAGTTGTGTAGTAGAGAGACAAACGACCCGTCGAACAGGAGTCCGCACGATGTTCTTCCCTTTCAGCGAGGACGGCACCTTTTGATTTCGTGGTACCAGATAGTAACTGTACGAGATACCGGACGACTTCTGCCATGGGTTGAGCACCGTCAGCTTTTTATACGTTTTAAAATCTTCGATGGTAAATCCCTGTGCGTATTTCACTGAAGTTGACACAGATGTAGTTTTCCCTTCCGGTGAACCGTGATTTTTTGACTTGCATCCAAACAGAAAAAATGGAATGAATAAGGCCAGAAATAAGAGTTTACGAAGCATCCAATGAAAATTTTCTCAAAGATAAGCCTAACTTTCGTTATCGAAAAATCATCGTCCGGTTCTTAACCGGACTTTCATCACTTCTCTAACCTTATCGGTTTTTACCGCAATGAAATAAATTCCGGAATTGTGATTTCCAATGGAGACTTTTACTGGTTCATTTGTCAGGTAGCGTTGCTCCTGGTGTAAGGTCCTTCCCATTACATCCAGAATAGATATCTCCGCATTTCCTTCCGCTCCGTTATTTTGCAAATACACATAGTTGTTCAAACCACCAGTAGGATAATAAACCTCGAACTGCTTATCATGATAATTGGTATCCACAACATCCGTTGGTAAAACGTTGCAGGCATGAGCTTTGATGAGCAACGACGTTTTGATGCCGATGTCAGCAATCTGGTCAAACGGAAGCCAAGCTCCGTCAATTTTGCCATAAGCAGTATTCACCGGATAGGTAGCAGCGTCGCGGGCCGGAGCATTGAAAACAGCAATACTGTCTTGCGTATTATTGTAATCGAGATCGTAACCAACGTAAAACGTACCGGTGGTGGTTATCGGATTCGTCAATGGAATGTAATTCATCGAGGAATCCTGCAAACTACTTATCGAAACCGATTGGGTAGCTATCACATTGTTAGGCAAACCAGTGTTTGGGTCTGCATCGTAAACATTCAGGTTAAAAGACTTTCCTGCGGATATCGGACTCGTCACCGTTTGACTGAACGCGATGGCCACGGCCTGCAATTCAGCCTGCGACGACTGATTAAACTTTTCAGCGTAAGCGCTAATTTTCAACGAGTTTTTTCCGGTTATATAACCTGAATTATCGGCCAGTTTCTGTTTTACATACTTTTCACCGTACTGAACATTCGAAAACAGTTCGCAGGGATTAGGATTTGTTGCATACGGATCCAAGCCATTGACAGAAGTGCTTCCACTACCAGAAGGATCCAGCCAAATGGCCAATTGCATATTCGATGCGCTGTAGTAACTCCATTGCTTATTCAGCATGGCGAAGTAATCGTTCACGGGGTCCGCGCAAGTTGCTGCTCCACCAGTTAGTGTTCCAATCAACTGGTGACTGGAATTAACAATCAAACCGCTTCCGGAAGAACCTGCTTCGGTGGTTCCAACGTCCCAGCGATGAATGACCCAAAATGCATTGGAAATATACTTGGATGAAAAGGATCCCACTCCCGGCGAATCATTATCACGCGATAACTTCTTCACATCTCCGTTGGGATGATGAATCGCAAAAGTTGATGCAGGAATGGAAGCGCTGTTATTCCATCCGGAAAAATAAGGTCGGTAATTGGCTGGAGGCATGTTTTGCATTTCGACCAAAGCAAAATCGAGTGAATCGGAACGAGCCTTCAGAATGGAGCCGGAAACAGTTTGATCGACGTACCCGTCAATACTTCCCAGGTTCTGCCCACAATCCGGACTTTCGTAATTGAAATAGTAAACAGTTTGCTCCGCATCGGTTGCTGAAGTAATACAATGGCCAGCGGTTATTAAATAAGGGGTTCCATCCTGAGAGGTATTGTTCACCATGGTTCCTGAGCAGAGCTCACTTCCGGCTATAATCAACCGTACTTCCGATTGTTTTTGCAATGCCAAATCCTGCCCATCGGTGCAATAAACATCTACGTTGCACAAACCTGCTTGACCAAGGGGCCGGTCTCCAAATGCATTTTTGTAATCATGATTGACCTTCGTAATACGCAGTTGGCCTGAAAATTCAGCGTCCGCCGGTTCGTCATATTCAACCACCATCTCATCGCCCGCCAAAGGACGAACAGCCAACGTCCCATAGCCGGATTCGTTGTTGGCAGTAAAGGCGCCCAATACTTTTTTATGATTAGGACTGTAAATAAAAAGTTTCGCATGGTCGGGCAGCTTAAACCGGTCGAAAATGACATTCAGGGAATAAGCTCCTTGTGACAGAATCTTCACCCTCCAAATTTTGGTTCCATCAGCAGCCACCGTCCATGTCCCCGAATTCTGCGGAGTAATATCGACTTTGAAGGTGTGAGCAAACTTGTAGGGCTTCAGTCTCAAGCCACTTTGCGGTTCCGCTTTCATCAACTGCCTGTTGGATACATGCTCCATCCGGACAATCGGAATCACGACAGCCGCTTTTTCTTTTAAAGAAAAGGAAGCGGGCTGACCTCCATAAGAAATTTGCGCAGTCATGACCTCCGGGAAAAGTGACAATCCAAAAGCCAACAAAATGAAAATCACATGCCTGTTCATAAAAGGGGAAGTATTTACAAAGTAAATATAAGAAACTTCATTAATCAAAACGGTAGCTTTTTGGGAGCACGGCCGGTTTGTTTCACAGAATCGTTAATTTTATCATCCAAATCGTACTTGTCAGTGAGCGTTTTTCACTGACAGCAAAAAGAACAAACTATATTCATATGAAAGTTTTGGTTATTTATGCCGACCGGTTCGCTTATGAGCCTGCCATTAAGAATTTAGATGAAGTGGAAACCATTGAAAAAGGGGCAGCCCACGAAAACTGCATTGTTGCGTTTATCCAGATGGAGGAAGATGATGAAGAGAAAAGCATAGCCAGCAGGGAAAAAAAACTGGTAAACCATTTGAAATGGACAGCCCGGAAGAATGACACGCAGTATATCGTCCTGCACTCATTTGCCCACCTGTCCGAATCGAAAGCTTCGCCCGGATTTACCAAGGCCATTTTCGACGCAGCCGAAAAACGCCTGCAGAATGCTGAATACCAAACAGCGCAAACGCCTTTCGGCTACTTCCTCGATTTGGATATCAAAGCCCCGGGCCATTCATTGGCTCGTATCTGGGCTTCGTTGTAAAATCAACTTTTTCTTCGAAGCAAAACCACCCAATCTTTATCCTTGTCGGAAGGAGCACGTCCGAAATCGATCCACCCGTCTCCTGTGGTTGTTTCCATTGTTCCCTTTTGTAAGGCACCACCGGTGCGGGGATTGAACCAGGAGATATTGTAGATTTCTCCTGCTTTGCTCACTTTAAATCGCGACCAGGTTGTTCCTTCGGCCAGGTATATGACATATGTTTTTCCCGGATCTGCCAGACAATAGGATTGCTCTCTGTCGTTGGTGATAATCAGGTTATCGGCGGGTTGCATGTTTTGGAATGGCACATATTGTTGGAAGAAATCCGTAGCAATTTTAGTCTGCTTCCACAGATTCTCACGTGAGCGCCAATTTTCGCAGTTCAAATCGTTATTCGGGAACTTATATCCGAAGTACCACTCCACTCCTGCTCCACCAGCCATCAAGCTACCCCACAAGCACTGGTGACGAATAGTATCGTGCTGCGCATCATTTTTATCGGGTAAGGCACCTTTCCATGCCGGACCAATTTCGTCCAGAGTAACTACCCATCTATGTTGTGTGGTATCGGAATTCTGCCACCACTTTTTCGTTACCTGATGTACATCGTAAGGATTGCCCATCTGCAATGAAACACCATCCAGGGATTTAAATCCAAGCATGGGAATAAGAACCTTATCGCGATTTGCATTATCGGAATGTGTATGAATAACGATTGGATGATGATACGGATCGATTTTGGCGAGATACGATGCCATCGATTTACGTTGCGCATCGTTTTGTCCGTTGGGTGTCCAGTCTGCAGGTCCGTTCTCTTCGCCTAAGTTCCAAACCAATGCCGGATGATGACCAAAGCGGGCAACCAATTCACGGTAGTAAAGCTTTCGCTGCGCATCGGTGTTTCCGTTATCAAGCAAGGTTTCATTCTCGGTTTCCTGCGTAACCACATGCTGCATAATTCCCAGCGAATCCATGTGGTCGAACACAATTTCCCACTGATCGAGTTTGGAGCAATCGAAGCGGTAGCGTTCATTTCTGCGCGACCAGGGCCAAACATCGTCGCCATCGCCCTGCACATTCATCGTCAGAAAATAAACCGAATTCATTCCCTGCGAGGCAAGATAATTCAATGCACCAATAATTCCTTTGCCTTTATCGCCGTGCCACACAGGATCGCCTTCATGCCAATCTTTGATGTGCGGTTCGTATTCATGAAGCTTTGGACCGGAGGCTGCTTCGCCTTCACGGTTTTGCAATGCTCCTGGTTTGTAGGTATCGTCAAATCCGGCATACGCCAGAAAATTCTCCGGACTGTCAGCACCAGCTTTTAAGAAATATTTGCCAGAACCGGCAAATTTCAAATAATGGCCGCCTGTGTATTCAAGCCTTCCCTGTGCCCTGAAGTCACGTCCTTTCTTATCCGACGGTGCTATTTCGAAACTACCTTCGAATCCATTGGGATTGACCGCCTCACCTTTCACGTCCGCGTTGTCGGCAATGGCTACATTTCGGCCTTTCACAAACGAAACCTTGTAGTTCCAGGTACCGGTTTTATCGGGGCAAAACCGAACTTCCCATTTGTTTCCATACACGGCGCCTGATTCGGCTGCGTTCCCGTCGGCTGCAAAGAATCCGGGTACTACATACGTTTTGTTTCCATTGGTGAAAGTGGCTTCCAGCCGGTAATCAAGAAACGGATTGTCGGCTGAGAATTCAGCGACCAACGGTCCTGTTATCATCAGGGTAACAGTGTGCCATTGTTTTAATTGGCCGGTAACTTTTACATCCGGTTCCCGATGATGATGGCAGCTTGTCAGCGAAAATACAGCAATTGCCAGGTAAAGCAAGAATAGTCTCCTCATACGATATAATACTTATTTAGTATAATAACCTGAAAAATATCTGTTTTATTGCCTCTGTCTACAGCTCATAAAATCCCGGAACAAACGCTTTTTACTTGCCTGAGATACTAATCTTTCTTGCTTCTACCTGTAATCCCCTTGAATAGAACGAAATGTGAACTGGACTTACAAATCCGCTTTCATCTGCGAGTTCTCTCTCTCCCAACAGAATAAACTCAAGCATGAAGAATCTACTCTGTTCGGATATAGCTTTTCAATCCTTAATTTATGTGTGTATAAATACCTTGACTCAAAGAATTGGGCCAAGAAAAAACACCTCATAACTGCAATATCTCGTTCTTTTCTGCATCCAATTTAGAAAAAGAGATGCTAATCGCCAACGAAACAGCAAATTATCTTCAATAAAGGGATTTATTCTTCGGTACCAACTTGCATACGATTACGCCATTGTGCCAGGGCCCAACCCATCACCAGGCTGGTGACCAGAATGGCAATTCCCAGAATCCCACTTTCAATTTCATGTACTTTGAATTCTTCCGGGATATCGAAGAAAAGAAGAATGGATATCAATCCGCGGGGAGCGATGAAAACTTCAGGAAAAATATCTTTGCCGACCACGGTTCGAAAAATGACAAAACGTATGAGGTACAGAATTACCAAAAAGGCGAAACTGAGCAACAATACCTGCCAGTTCAACACATCGCCGATGGATATGGCCATACCGAATACCACGAAGAAGAAGGATCTTACCAGAAAGGACGTTTCTTCCGTTATCATTTTAAAACTATCGAACAGAACGCCTATGGCCTGATGATCGAAATATTTGGATAATTTTCCGCGAATAAACAAAAACTGATTACGCAATACCAAACCAAAAACCAGGATGATAAGCAGGGAAGAAAGATGGAAGATTTTTCCTTCGGCATACAAAAGGATTAACAGTGAAAGAAACAGGAAAAATTTTGTTTTGATCACCACTAGCTTTTGAAAAATATAAAGGAGAATAAAACTTCCGATAAAGGAGATCAACACCGTTAAACTCAGATTCAAGCTAACATTCCCAACTATTTCCCAAAAACCATTTGCATTGGTATTTTCCAACAAAATATAAAAAGCCATAATCCCGAAAATATCGGAAAGTGTACTTTCGTAGATCATGAATTCTCTTCGTGTACGCGTCATCTTGTGTACGCTGGGAATAACGATGGCCGAACTGATGATGGCCAGTGGAAGCGAGTATAATAATGCGACCGTAAATTCAAGTCCCTGAACAACGAACATCATCATTCCGGCAAAGCCGAAAGTGGTAATATTTAGTGTCAGAAATGCTACCAGCGTCGATTTCCAGATAACCGGCCAGCGCTCCGGTGAAAGCTTCAAATCGAGTGCTGCCTCCAGTACAATCATGATGAGACCTACTACCCCCAGCAGCTCCAGTGTTGGCATAAATGCCTGCTGAAATCCGGACAGGTCGAAAAAATATTTTACAACCATACCCAACGTAATCAACATTAATACACTGGGTATATTGGTCTTATTACTTAATACATTAAAAATAAATGAAGTAATAACAATAAGACAGATGACTATAATCAGATGATAGGTATCCATGTTGGCAGAAATATCGTTTGGTTCTAAAATAATATGAAACCATGTAAATATAAAAAAGGTTGTCACGTATTAACGAAGCGACAACCTTTTTTTAATGTATAGCAGGTATTCCTTAACTTATCGGCTATAAACCCTCACTTTTGCTTCTCCTCTTACAACATTCAGCGCATTCATAGCAAGTGCTTTCATTTCATCCTGTCCAGGATAAATGTATACCTGGCTGATGAAATCGACCCGCTCACGAATCAACGACATCAGGGTTTTATCATATGCCATACCGCCGGTAATCAGGATACCGTCGACGCGGCCTTTCAATACTGTAGCCATTTCGCCAATGGATTTAGCGACCTGATATGCAAGGGCATTATGATAGAAAATGGCCCGCTCATCACCTTCGTTCACCGCCATTTCCACATCGCGGGCGTCATTGGTTCCCAGGTAAGCCACAAAGCCGCCTTCACCGCTAATCATCGTTTTAATTTCCTCTTTCGAGTACTTATTACTGAAACACATGTCCACCAGCTGACCGGCAGGCAACGTGCCACTTCTTTCCGGAGAAAATGGTCCTTCGCCATCGAGCGCATTATTGGCATCAACCACCCGGCCGTTGTTGTGCGCCCCAATGGAAACACCGCCACCCAAATGAACAACAATCAGGTTCATGTCGCTGTAAAGTCGTCCTAATTTGGCAGCGTGTTGGCGGGCAACTGCTTTCTGGTTTAAGGCATGGAAAATCGAACGACGCTCGAAGTTGGGATGTCCGCTCACACGGGCAATATCATTCATTTCATCGGTTACAACCGGGTCGGCTGTTAGAGCCAACGAATTGGGAATTTCCTGTGCCAGCTCGTAAGCGATCATCGAACCCAGATTGGAGGCGTGCATACCGCTAATGCCTATTTTGCAGTGCTCCACCATCCGCTCATTGATTTCATAAACGCCTGATTCCAAAGGATGGGTCAAGCCTCCCCGACCAATAATCGCTGACATGCTATTCAAATCAATGCGATCGGCTTTCAGTTCTTCCAGAATGGCATTTTTCCGGAATTCGTACTGTTCGGTAACCGTTTTATACTGATCCAGCTCCTCTTTTGAGTGCCGTAGCGTTTTCAGGAAAATACACCGGACATCCTCATACACGGCAATTTTGGTAGAGGTTGAACCGGGATTGATAACCAATATATGTATATCTCTCATAAGATGAATTATTTACTTAACCAGCATTGCTGCCAATGCGATTGAATATAACTTGGTTTCGATGGAATCACCCCGCGAAGCGAGAACCGCAGGAACTTTAGCTCCTACCAGTGATGCTGCTGATTCGGCGCCAGCCAGTTTGGTATTGGTTTTATAGAATACATTACCCGAATTCAAGTCGGGGAACAGAAGACAATCGGCTTTTCCGGCAACCGGACTTTTGATGCCTTTTATTTGTGCTGCCTCTTCATCAACAGCCGCATCCAGAGCCAGCGGACCGTCAACTACACAACCTTTAATCTGGCCGCGTTCATTCATTTTCGACAGAAGCGCTGCTTCCGTGCAGGATTGCAAGCCGGGTAATACCAACTCAGTCGGCGCAATAGCTGCCACTTTCGGATTCTCGATTCCCAATGCTACAGCCGTTTGTACCATATAGTTAATCATCTGTACCTTTTGCTTCAAATCCGGCTCGGGAATAATCGCCACATCACTGGCAATGAGAAGTTTATGATGATTAGGAATTTCCATCGCGGTTACGTGGCTCAGTACAGCTCCAGGAGGTAACAAACCGTTTTCCTTATTGAGAATGGCCCGCATGAATTTATCGGTGCTAACCAAACCTTTCATGATAATGTCACCTTCGCCATTGTTGATCATGGTGACCGATTCGGTCGCAGCCAACTGCTCATTGGGCTGATGGACAATGGTAAATTTGGCCGGATCAATATTTTCATGACGGCAAACACCACCGATGACTTCCTCATCTCCCACCAGAATTCCTTCAATCAATCCCAGATCGATAGCCTTGCTGATGGCTACAATGGTATGTTCGTCGTTGGCATAAGCGGCTATTAATTTGCGCCGTGGACGGCCTTTTACCGCCTCAAAAAGATCTTCCAGTCGATTAATTCCCATAGGATAATCTGTTTTATCAAAATTCATTTAACGATTTCGCTTCGAAACGGCGATAGTCTGTGTCATTCTTCTCTATTCACCATAACAATCAACTGCACAAAATGACTGTGGAACTTATCCATCCGTTTACACATGTTGAAATTACGAAATGAAATATTCCCAAAACCTATGAAATGTTAGGATTTGGCATGATATAACATGCTCTTAAACTATTACTTTCAGGATGATAGAAAAGCCCCGTCCGGATAAGAAAATTCATCTTATGCCATGGCGGGGCTTTACAATTCAAAACTTTCGTTGAAAATTCCGAAAGGCAACGTCTTTAATTTAGAATTATTCTACATTGGTCAAGTTGTACGTTTCACGTGCAATAACCAACTCCTCATTAGTGGAAACTGTCATCACCGTTACATGAGAACCCGGGAGCGAAATGATTTCATCCTGACCATGCAAGCCCACATTCTTCTCGTCATCGAAGATGATTCCTAAATACTGAAGATTTTTGCAGACTAAATCCCGGACATAATCATTGTTTTCACCAATTCCTCCGGTAAATACGAGTATATCCAGCCCGTTCAATTCAGCAGCATAAGCCCCGATGTACTGCTTCACCCGGTGAGCGTACATCTGCAACGCCAAACGGGCCCGCTCATTTCCCTCTCGTGCAGCCGTAGCCAAATCGCGCATGTCGGATGAAAGTTGCGAAATACCTTTCACGCCACTTTCCTTGTTCAGCATGTCGTTGAGTTCGTTACTATCCATACCTTCGCGGCAGCCAATATATAACAACGCCCCCGGATCGATAGAACCACTACGCGTTCCCATCATCAACCCCTCGTTGGGCGTGAATCCCATCGAAGTATCAATCGATTTCCCGCCATCGATAGCCGTGATGGAAGCACCGTTCCCTAAATGACAGGTAATAATTTTCTGTTTTTTGATATCCCTTTTCAGGAACTTACAGGCTTTCTCAGCAACATATTTGTGGCTGGTTCCATGAAAACCGTAGCGACGAACCCGCAAACGCTCGTAATAATCATACGGCAACGAATAGAGATAAACCTCCGGTGTCATGGTCTGATGGAAAGCCGTATCGAAAACTGCTACTTGCGGTACGCCGGGAAGAAGCTCTTCCATTGCCTTAATCCCATCGTAGTTGGCCGGATTATGCAGCGGTGCCAGTTCGAAACAGTCGCTAATGCCCTTCTTTACATCTTCATCGATGATGCGCGCCTCGGTAAATGTTTCGCCGCCATGCGCTACACGATGCCCTACCGCTTCGATATCTTCCAGCTGATTCAAAACACCTACCTCCTGTTCGGTAAGCATCTTCAGGATAAGCCCAATACCTGTTTTGTGATTTTTGATTTCGGTCTTCACCAGGTAATCTTCCTGGTTAGGAACCTTATGCAACAAACAGCTTCCTTCGATCCCGATTCGATCGACAATACCCTTTGCTAACAAATCCGCATTACCATGAATAGAGAGCAGCTGATATTTGATAGACGAACTTCCACAGTTCAGGACAAGGATGTTCATTTTGGTTTGATTTTTGGTTTGAAAAAAGCGCCGGAATTTTCACAACCGACGCTTTTATATTTCGTTCAATTATTGATTCTTAACGATGGTTTCAGTGTCAATCGCAATCATCAGTTCTTCGTTGGTTGGGACGACAACCACTTTTACTTTCGAGCCTTCTTTGCTAATTAATTGTTCTTTGCCACGAAGACCATTATTCAGGTCCTCATCGAGCTCAATTCCCAGAAATTCCAGATCTTCGCAAACGCCTGCACGGGTAATGTCGGCATTTTCGCCAATTCCGCCGGTAAATACCAGCGCATCAACTCCACCCATAGCCGCAGCATACGAGCCAATGTATTTCCGGATACGATAATCGTACATTTTCATGGCGAGCTGAGCGCGCTCGTTACCATTCTCCAATGCAGCAATTTCAATATCACGGGCATCGGATGAAACACCACTGATTCCGAGCATTCCGGCATGTTTATTGAACAACGTTGATGCCGACTTGGTGCCGATTTTTTCCTTATCCATGATAAAGGTTACCGCACCTAAATCAATATCTCCGCTTCGGGTTCCCATAATGAGGCCTTCAACCGGTGTGAATCCCATGGAGGTATCAACCGATTCGCCATTTTTCACGGCACATACCGAAGCTCCGTTACCTAAGTGGCAGCTGATAATCTTTGAATTTTCCTGATCGAGTCCCAAAATTTCAGCAGCTCTGCGCGCAACATACCGGTGACTGGTTCCGTGGAAACCGTAACGACGAATACCATATTTAGTATACAATGCGTAAGGAATTCCATACATGTAAGCATGTTGCGGCATGGTCTGGTGAAACGCTGTATCGAACACCCCCACCTGGGGAACATCGGGCAAAAGCGCCTGCATTGCATAAATTCCTTTCAGGTTCGGCGGATTGTGCAACGGGGCCAGCTCAACACAATTCTCCATTTCCTGAATCACTTCATCATTAATGAAGACACTTCCTTTGAAAGCCTCACCACCATGAACTACCCGGTGACCGACTGCTTCAATTTCTTCGAGTCCTGTTATACAGCCATGCTTTTGACTGGTCAATACGCCCAGTACATATTCAATACCAATTTTATGGTCGAGAATTTCACCTTCGAACTTGACCTTGTCACCGGACTCCTTTTCATGTTTCAGGAAAGAGCCCTGCATTCCAATCTTTTCCACAACACCTTTGGCCAGCACAAGCTGATCAGCCATGTTGAAGAGCTGATATTTGATGGACGAACTTCCGCAGTTTAGAACTAATATTTTCATTTGATTATTTCCTTTCTGTCCGAACAGAATGAATGGTCTTTCAAACTGTCGGTAAAATATCGCCGCAGCGAATTAAACATTGAATGTTTTGAAATGCGCATTATCTATCATTCTTCCATTTTCGTCGTAGGTATAAAATCCTGCGCCGACCTCCTGGCCCATACGCTTGGCACGAACCAGTCGCTTCAAAATGGGAGACGGTTTATATTTGGTCTTGCCAAATTCGCTGTATAAATTATCCATCCAGCGAACCATCTTGTCCAATCCCAAAATATCGGCTAGTTCGAACGGACCGAACCGCATTCCAAAACCGATTTTCATCACTTTATCAATGTCGGGAAGTTCGCCTACTCCTTCCATCAAAACCTCACAAGCTTCGTTCAACAAAGATGAAAACAGACGAATGGAAATCAATCCGGCAGCTTCTTCAACAGGTATAACCAGCCGGTTGACCATCACTACAAACTTCTTCACCTTTTCGTAAACATCTTCAGAGGTGTACAAGCCTCTGACAACTTCGCAAACGCGAGCTTCAGGCGACTGCACGAAGAAATGCAAACTCACACAACGTTCCCGGTGTTTTAATTCGGAAGAAAGTTCCGTAATGATGATGGTTGTAGAGTTGGTCCCAATGATGCACTCAGGACTCACCACTTCTTCAATGCGGTGAAAAACCTCTTTCCGCTCATTGATTTTCCGCTCTTCATGAGCCTGCGAACGAATTGCTTCAATCACAAAATCACAATCAGCCAAATCATTGTAATCCAGACTTCCCTTAATACGAGCCAGAATCGCTTTTTTCTCACTCTGGGTCATTCCCCAGCTTTCGATTCGCTGATCGAGCACTCTGCTCATCTGATCGTAAGCTTCCTGAATTTTCTCCTGCGAAAGCTCGATGAATACCACTTCGATGCCGTAAACACTGGCAATCCTGGCAATATTCTGTCCTACACTACCGCATCCAACAATTCCAATTTTCGAAAACAGCGTTTTAATCTGCTGCTTTTTACTGAGTCCATAGAGTTCAATGGGCTCTACCTGAATCTCTGCCATTTTTATATCGAAATCAAATATGAAATATCTCTGTTCGTATTTTCCTTTCGGGAAAAACCAATTGTATTCTTTTATTGTGCCTGGTTGGCAGTAATGGCGACCATGTTCACAATGTCACTGACCGAACATCCACGCGACAAATCATTGATGGGAGCTGCCATTCCCTGCAATACCGGTCCCACCGCTTCGGCGCCAGCCAAACGCTGCACCAGCTTGTAACCAATATTACCGGCTTCCAGTCCCGGGAATACTAACACATTCGCCTGACCAGCCACTTCGCTTCCCGGAGCTTTCAATTCCCCAACCTCTTTTACCAGGGCCGCATCCAGCTGCATTTCTCCGTCGATTTTTAATTCGGGGGCCATGGATTGCGCCAGCTTGGTTGCCTGGGCAACTTTGTCGACCAAATCGTGTTTGGCACTACCCTTTGTCGAGAAGGAAAGCATGGCAACTTTGGGCTCCATTCCAACAATTGCTTTGGCGGTTTTGGCTGTGGTTACCGCAATTTCAGCCAACTGCTGAGCGTCCGGATCGGGCATTACCGCGCAATCAGCAAATACCAATACGCCATCATGTCCAAATGATTTATCCTTCAGAAACATCATGAATGCTCCTGATACCACACTAACACCTGGCATGGTTTTCACAAATTGGAAAGCCGGACGCAACACATCGCCAGTGGCATTAATCGCTCCGGCAATCTCGCCATCAGCATCGCCAGCCTTGATCATCATTGGTCCGTAGGTCAACGGATCGTTCAGCATTTCCAGCGCCTCTTCCTTGGTCAGCCCCTTCTTCTTCCGGATTTCCACCATCAAGTCGGCGTAGGCATCACGCTTTCCGCTGGTCTTCGGATTGATCATTTCTGCTCCTTCGATGTTGGCACCACATTTTTTTGCCTCGTCCGCAATCTTACCCGGATCGCCCAATAACACGATTTTCGCAATTCCTTCTTTCAGGATAATGTCCGTGGCTTTTAACGTTCTAATCTCCTCTCCTTCCGGCAGGACAATCGTCCGGTTCAGTTTCCGGGCCTGCTCTTTAATCTGATTCAATAATTCCATTACTATATGTCTTTTAAAACTTTTGACTTCAACCTTCAAAAATTACTGCAAAATTACAGAAAATAGCCTGTCCTGAAAATGTAACAAAGTCATGTTTTCGTTAACGAATGATAACTTATTCAAATGAATGTTCGCTTTGCCCTCTGATGTATTCTCTTTATTCAAGCTACTTCGATTTTTTCAGACAAAAGGTTTCATTCGTCATGTTTTACAAACGGCCCATAACTTTTTCACTTATGCTAGTTAATTACACCGCTATGACTTGAATAAAGATTTCACATCCCTACCCGATCCACGACGCTTTGGTAGGTTGTATGACAACTTTAGGATGAAAACAAAACTACCAAAACAGTGCTCTATTCCCTAATTTTCAAAGCATTTAATGAGTATAAATAATTTGGATGTTGCATAACTGATCTTTTGTATCTTAGCTTCACCAAATCATTGAAACATGTCAAGTACCGAACTATTTGAATCACTGGCCAAGGAACTGGAAGGCGAACTATTTACCGATCAGGTACATCGCATCATCTATTCAACCGATGCATCATCCTATCGGGAGAAGCCCATGGCCGTGACGATTCCAAAGAATAAATCCGATATCATCCGCATTCTGAAACATGCCCGCGAAAATCAGCTCTCCGTCATTCCCCGTGCTGCCGGAACTTCATTGGCCGGACAGGTAGTGGGAAGCGGCATCGTGATGGATATCTCGAAACACATGGACCGCATCCTGGAATTTAACCAGGAAGAAAAATGGGTGCGTGTGGAGCCGGGCGTTAACCTGGCGGAGTTGAACCTTTACCTGAAACCCTACGGATTGCAATTCGGACCGGAAACGTCAACAGCAAACCGTTGTCGTATTGGCGGCATGCTGGGAAATAACTCCTGCGGCCTCCATTCGCTCATCTACGGAAGTGTTCGTGATCATATTCTGGAAGTAGAAGCTTTCCTGGCCGATGGCTCCGAAGTTACTTTTGGCCCTTTATCTAAAAAGGAATTTGAGGCAAAATGCAACGCCGATCCCGAAAAGCTGGAAACGAAAATCTATCTCCAGCTAAAAGAAATGCTGGAGAACGAGGATACCCGCCGGAAAATTGAGGAGGTTTACCCTGAAAAGAGTGTGACCCGCCGGAACATGGGTTACGCCATCGACATTCTGATGGATACTGACCCGTTCGTTGGAAACGGCGTACCATTTAATATAGCCAAATTGCTGGCCGGTTCTGAGGGAACCCTTGCTTTCTCGACCTCCATCAAGCTGAACCTGATTCCGCTTCCGCCGAAAGTAAAAGGCGTGATAGCGGCGCACTTTTCTTCACTGGAAGATGCATTCCGGGGAAATATTGTAGCGCTGCAACACAAGCCTGGGGCCATCGAAATGATGGACGACATTATTATTGAGTGTACCAAAGAGAATATCGAGCAACGTAAAAACCGGTTCTTCCTGCAAGGGGAGCCGAAAGCCGTGCTCGTGATAGAATTTGCGCGGGAAACAAAAGAGGAAATTGAAGCCATCCACGAGGCGCTGGTGAAAGATATGGAAGAGGCCGGCTACGGTTATCACTTCCCGCTCATCTTTGGCGACGAGCAAATTCAGCGGGTTTGGAACCTACGTACCGCTGGCCTTGGATTGCTTTCCAATATTCCGGGCGACCGGAAAAGTACTACGGTGATTGAAGACACGGCGGTAAGTCCGGATAAATTACCGGAGTACATGGCCGAATTTCAGCAGGTGCTCGACGGTCACGGCTTACAATGTGTTTTTTACGCTCATATTGCTACCGGGGAAATCCATCTTCGCCCGTTACTCAATCTGAAAGACAAAAAAGATCAGGAGCTGTATTCTACATTGGCGCAGGATGTAGCTGGCCTTGTGAAAAAATACCGCGGTTCCCTTTCGGGAGAACACGGAGATGGCCGCCTGCGCGGTTCGTTCATTCCGTTTATGTTCGGTGACGAAATATACGGGCTGTTCAAGGAGCTAAAGAAAACCTGGGACCCGTGGAATATCCTCAACCCGGGCAAAATCACCGATGTGCCGCCGATTACGCAAAATCTCCGGTACAACCTCAACAACCATTATCCCGAAATAGAAACCGTTAGCGACTTCTCGTCGACGAAAGGATTCCTGCGGGCTGTAGAAAAATGCAACGGCTCCGGCGATTGCCGGAAATCGGAAGTAGTGGGTGGAACCATGTGCCCAACGTTCATGGCTACCCGCGATGAAGACAAATCGACACGCGGACGAGCCAACATTCTGCGCGAATTCCTGCACCATTCCGAAAACGATAAGCCGCTCGACCATCCGGAGATATACCAGGTGCTCGATTTGTGTATCTCGTGTAAGGCGTGTAAGGCAGAATGTCCGTCGAACATCGACATGGCGAAATTCAAAGCCGAGTTCCTGCAATATTATTATGACGAGCACGGAGCACCGCTTCGCTCGAAACTGATTGCCTGGTTGCCCCGCATGAGCGGTTTGGCTTCAGCGGTTTCACCACTGGCCAACTGGAACATGAACATGGGCCTCACCAAACGGCTTATCGGTTTTCACCCCAAACGCTCGATGCCAGCCTTCACCAGTAAAACGTTGAAAGGCTGGGCCAATAAAAACCGGCAACCAGAGGGTTTGAAAGGCAAAGTATACCTCTTCGCCGATGAATTTACCAACTACCAGGAATCTGATATCGGTATCAAGGCCATTCTGTTGCTGACGAAGTTGGGATATTCGGTCGAAATACCGAAGCATCGCGAAAGCGGCCGTACCTTTTTATCAAAAGGATTTATGCGCGAGTCGAAGAAAATAGCCAACGACAATGTGCGCATGCTGAAGGATAAGATTTCGGTGGAAACACCAATGATTGGCATCGAGCCGTCGACCATTCTTACCTTCCGGGACGAATACCCCGAACTGGTAGATGAACCCCTACGCGAAGCTGCCGTATCGTTAGGCGAAAATGCCCTGCTGTTCGAAGAATTCTTTGTGCGGGAAATGGAAAAAGGTAACATCTCGGCGGAGCAGTTTACCACCGCACAACGCGAAATTAAACTGCACGGACACTGCCAGCAGAAAGCGGTAGCCTCTACGACGCCGACTAAACAGATGCTTTCGTTGCCACCCAATTACCAGGTGAGCGAAATCAAATCGGGGTGTTGCGGGATGGCCGGTTCATTCGGTTACGAAAAGGAACACTACGAGCTGTCGATGCAGATTGGCGAAATGGTGCTCTTTCCGGAAGTCCGGAAATCGGCGGGCGAAACCACCATTGCCGCGCCCGGAACCAGTTGTCGTCACCACATCAAAGACGGAACCGGCCGGAAAGCCATCCATCCCATCGAAGTCATGTACGACGCATTAGCATAAGATATATCCGGAGGTGAGCTTTATTGCTTGCCTCCGGTTTATGCATATTGCTTTCTTTTCGATACAATAACCTCCTGATTATCTTTTGCCCATTTCACCAAACCATGAATGTGTGGCATCAGACTCTTCCCCAACAACGTTAAACGGTATTCCACCCGCGGGGGAATCTCGGGAAACACTTCTCGCGAAACCAGACCGTCTGCTTCCAGTGTCCGCAACGTCACGGTCAGCATCTTTTGCGATATATCGCCAATTGCTTTATGCAGTTCGTTAAAACGCATCTTCTCTTCATCACTCAGTACCAGTAAAACCAGTATTGACCACTTATCACCAAACCGATCCAGCACATTCCGGATGGGGCAACTTTCACTCATCGAAAAAACTTCTGAATTTTCTTTCATCCTATTCTCCTGACATTCACCTTTAGTTACTTCCGGGTAAGTACCGAACCCGCGCGTACCGTATTGCATTCCTAATAATTCCCCAATAACTTTGACTTACCAAAAGTAAGTAAAGATATTTTATATACTAATATTAAAACACACTGAGATGGCAAATATTTTAATTACCGGTGCAACCGGCCAACTGGGACAAAAAGTAGTTAAAAGCCTACTATCGAGAACAGAAGCTTCGAATATTGCTGCAATGGTTCGAAATCCCGAAAAGGAAGAAGCTGTCGATATCGCCGGCAGAGGTGTTGAACTGCGTAAAGCCGATTACGGCGATTACGAATCACTGGTGAAAGCTTTCCAGGGAATCAGTAAACTCTATTTCGTTTCCGGAAGTGATATTCCCCATCGGCTACCTCAACATGAAAACGTGGTGAAAGCAGCCGTGGAAGCGGGTGTTGGGCATGTGGTTTATACCAGCTTTGAACGGATAAACGAAACCGAAACTTCACCAATTGCCATGGTAGCCGAAGCACACATCAAAACGGAAGCCTGGCTGAAGTCATCCGGAATCACGTACACCATCTTAAAGCAGAACCTTTATCTGGACATGCTCCCCATGTATCTTGGCGAAAAAGTTATGGAAACCGGAGTCATTTACCTTCCGGCAGGTAACGGGAAAACAGGCTTTGTCTCGCGAAAAGACATGGCTAACCTGGCTGCTGAAATTCTCACATCAAAAGGACATGAAAACAAATCCTATGATGTTACTGCCGAAAAGGCATATTCATTTGCAGAAGTGGCTGAAGAACTATCAGGAATCACAGGAAAATCCATTCAGTACGTATCACCTTCACTGGAAGAGTACAACAATACACTGACCAAAGCAGGTGTCCCAGCCCAATTTATCGCACTTTTTGCCGGTTTCGCACAAGGAATCGCACAAGGCGAATTTGAGCAGACTTCGGATATCATCTTCCGGGTAACCGGAAAACATCCGGTATCAGTACCTGAGTTTCTGCGACAGGTTTACAAAGGCTGAACAGAGAGAGCAATCCGGATAGCAGAAAGATTAACATCTTACGATATAGAAAAACGCCGGGTCGATTTGTCCCGGCGTTTTTACATTCCTTCCCTTCCTCTTTAAGATTAGATTCATTCTAATTTCTGAGCTGTTGATAACTTTCGTTTTTAGCCCGATTTGATGGTGAACGTATCATTTTGTGTGGTGAACGTGCAAAAATCCGGGATGAACGGAAAAAGGCAACGGGTGACATACCGTCATTTGAGCAGCAATTTCTTACCGGAATTTTGCATTATGAAAAGTAGAATTTACTTTCGCCGACCAATTAACCAAACGAGAGATTAAAATAAGCACCATAACGGTTTCGGAACATGCAGGAGAATTCTGTCTGGTGAAAGTTTAATTCTTCCGGATAGATATAAATGAGCATTAACTGAAATTGCCAAAACGAACTGACTCGATGACAACTATTCAAATAGCAATATTACAGCAATAAACGATTGCTATAAATTCTATTAATCAATTAATCTACAAGTTTCCGATGAAAAAAAAATTAATCTTCAAATCACCGCTTTATCTTTTGCTGCTCGGCCTCCTCTTTCTTAATAGTTGCGAGAAAGACAATTTGCCCATTGACCAGACCATCTATTCCAACCAGGTCAACTTTCAGGTAGCCTACGACGAAGCCTTTGAGAGTTCGGTCTATCCGTCGTTGATACTTGGATTAGCAAATTACTCGGCACGCAACGCAGAAAGTTTTGAGCTTTTCAAGTACAGCATGGTTAACCCGACTGAGCACACCGAAGTAAAAGTCAATCTTTCACCGTCGCTGATTAACAATGAATCTGCCTTTCATGCGCATCTCGACACGGCGGAAAAAGAAAAAGCTTTCTTCCCCATGATCAACTGGAACTACGAGAACCTGAAAAGCCTGAAACAACCCGGTACCGTTGACCTGTCATTTGCCTGCTACATTAACGGAGAAGAAACAGACAATAAAAACCTTCGGTTAAACTACCGCTCGGTGAATGAATGTGTGTATGGTTTTATCGACGATTCGGGCAACTATGTCGACTTGGGCTGGATGTTTGCGGCTTATGTGAATGAAAATAATCCAAGTATCGACAACTTTCTGGAAGAAGTCCTTTATCGCCATATGGTTGATGCGTTTACCGGATACCAGGTAAGCAAAGAAGAAGTGATGAACCAGGTGTTTGCCATTTGGAATGCACTTCAACTCCGGAATGTAAAATACAGCTCGATTACTGCCACCAGCAATCCGTCTCAAAAAGTGTTTTCACAATATGTCCGTTCATTCGACGAAGTTTATCAGAATTCGCAGGCCAACTGTGTCGATGGCAGTGTTTTTCTTGCTTCTGTGTTAATGAAGATCGACATCAAGCCCTTTCTTGTTCTCATTCCCGGCCATATGTATCTGGGATTCTATACATCGGAAGATAAAACAGATTTTGAGCTTCTTGAAACCACCATGGTAGGTGACATCAATCTGAACGAAATCTACGAAGCCAACGGCGAGATACACAATCTGAATAAATACCTCGGATATTTGTCTCTCGATACCTACAACCGTTACCTGAACGGCTATGCGACGCTGGAAAATCTCAAACAGGAAATTTCCTATAACAGTTTCCTGAAAGCCATCAATCAAAACATTTCCAGCTGGAATTACAATCGTTCAGCATTTAACAATCCGGAGAACGTAGAATACCAAATCTTTGATATTGCGGAACTGCGCAAAGTGGTGCAGCCAATCGGAATATAATCATTCAGCTCACCCTCCGCGCCCCAGCCGGTGGTGTGGAGGATGAGTTTGCTTCACTATCGCCATTTCAACAAATACAAGAACTCCCGCCTTCCCCTTCTTCTGAATTCTCCCTTAATCTACTCATAACAGTAAATCCAATTAATTACACTACCTTAGCCGCCTTGATCTACATATAATATATGACATTTAAAGAATTAGAGATTATCGAACCTATCCTGAAAGCACTTGCTGCTGAGGGATATTCAAAACCCACCCCGATTCAGGAACAATCCATCCCCATTTTATTGAAAGGAAGAGACCTGCTCGGTTGTGCACAGACTGGCACCGGCAAAACAGCCGCTTTCGCCATCCCCATCCTACAACATCTATATCAAAAAGGGAAACAACATAATGGTCAGCGCAAAATCAAGGCGCTCATTGTAACACCCACAAGAGAACTGGCCATTCAGATTGCAGACAGTTTTTCGACGTACGGTCGATATACCGGCATCAGGAACACCGTCATTTTTGGAGGCGTAAAACAAGGCCCGCAAGTTCAGACGTTAAAACGAGGTGTCGACATTTTGGTCGCCACGCCGGGTCGTTTACTCGACCTGATGAACCAGGGATATATTTCCTTAAAAGATATTGAGTACTCAGTGCTGGACGAAGCCGATCAAATGCTTGACATGGGCTTCATTCATGACATTAAAAAGATTATTGCCCAATTACCGTCCAAACGGCAGTCACTGTTCTTCTCGGCTACTATGCCGCCGGATATCGTCAAGTTGTCGAACAAACTGTTGGGCAATCCACAGAAGGTAACCATTCAGCCGAAACAAACGACTGCCGAAAAGGTAGAACAGTCGGTATACTTTGTCAGCAAACAGGGCAAACCGAAATTGCTGGTACACCTGCTCAAGAATGAGTCGGTGAATTCGGCACTCGTTTTTACCCGCACCAAGCACGGAGCGGATAAAATTGTCAGGATACTGGGAAAAGCCGGTATCGATGCCGGAGCGATTCACGGCAATAAATCACAAGGTCAGCGTCAGCGTGCACTCGGAAGCTTCAAAAGCGGCCGGATGGGCGTTCTGGTGGCAACCGACATCGCCGCACGCGGCATCGACGTGGAAGAATTGTCGCATGTCATCAACTATGACCTGCCCAACATTCCCGAGACCTACGTTCACCGCATTGGCCGGACAGGACGGGCCAGCGCCAGCGGTACCGCCATGTCGTTTTGCGATACCGAGGAAAAGGCTTATCTGCGTGATATTCAAAAGCTAATTGCTCAGAATATTCCGGTGGTAGCTGAACATCCTTATCTAAGTGATGGAATGGAAGCCCCTGTATTGCATCAGTCGAAACCGCAAAGGTCTTTTCAGGGCCAGCGGCAAGCCAATCGGAATAACAACAACGAAGGAAGAAGCAGTCGGCCCAAACGGCCACGCGTTTATTCGCAAAAACGAAATTCCTGATTGCGCGTATGGTACTGGTTAGGTAAAACGGGTACCACACCAAACAGGAATCGAAAAGATAAATAGCCTTTCCCGGTATTAACAAACCGGGAGAGGCTTTCTCTTTGTTGGGCTAATCGTAATGACCGGATACTCTTTTCTTTTTTAGGAAAATAGCTAAATTAGTTGTCTGATAAGCAACCAACTGAACAGACATGGAATCAAAACAACCTGACGAAGAGCAACCATTTGAAGTCTTTTCCGGATTGTCACATCACATCCAACACTTTGTTTTCAGGCCCGGAGCGCTACTCATCCTTTGGGGATGGGTGATGTTTTACAGCTATTTGACCAATTATATTTTTAAGAAAATTCTTCTCTCTTCGCATGTACAGTCCTTACTCGGAAACCTGGGAATCGTCCTGGGAGCTGTAGCACTTATTATTACCGTCTTTTATCTCCTGCGTCAAACCAGGCCTGTGGCAAAAGAGGAAATCTACCTGCGGTATGTCTGGGCTTCCCTGTTTGTTGGCCTGGTGCTCATCAACCTCATTCAGTTTAATGTACTGCACCAAATCAACTTCGAGCTGCAACATCCCATATTCATGGTCGTCATTGCTTTCGCCATTGTGATTAGCGGCGGTATCCTGCATTATCCTTTTCTCCTCGTCGGAGGTATCATCTTCGCCATACTGGCTTATGTGGCATCCTGGCTGCCGTTAACCGATCAACTGCTGATGGAGGCCATTGGCTGGCTGGTCGCATTTATCCTACCGGGCCATATCAGGTATTACCTGCATAAATAGTAAATTGTCCGTCGTTGCACAGGCAGATTGAGCCAGTAATTACAAGCAGTAAACAAATATCTGTATCAAAATCATTTGAATAATATATGACAGAACTGGAGAACTATTATCGCCGCAAAATCAAACGTAGTCAAATCACTTCAGCGGTCTTAAGTATTATTATTTTGGCGGGATATACCGCAATTGTCCTGACGGTTAAATCAGACCGGCCAATCATTCTCGCACTGGTGATTGTTCTGGGCATTGGCCTCGCCCATTGGCATTATAACCGAAAATATTACCAGCGGTTGAAATTGCTTCATCAACCATTCTCCAACGAATGGGTACAGTTTCTTGAGCAGCATTCCCTGTTCTACCGAAACCTGAAGATTGAAGAGCGTCAGTTATTCAATGAACGGATTCTGTTTTTCCTTTCCGAGAAAAGAATCGAAGGGATTGATACATCACTTGATGATTCGACACGTCTTTTGGTAGCGGCCAGCGCCATTATCCCAACTTTTGCCTTCCCCTATTTCGAATATCCCGATGTAGAAGAGGTATTAATTTACCCCAACTCTTTTGACGAAAAGTTCCAGACTGCCCGTTATACCGGCGTCCATGAAAACATTACCGGTATGGTGGGAAATCGTTTCATGAATAAAACGGTCATCCTTTCGAAACCCGACTTACTGGCCGGATTTGACGGCACAAAAAACAAAAACAATGTGGGAGTTCACGAATTTGTTCATTTGATTGACAAAATTGACGGTGCTGTTGACGGAGTACCTGAATTTCTGCTTGACAATGCTTACGTTTTGCCCTGGCTTCAAGCTATCAAAGAAGAAATGCTCAAAATTGAAAGGGGAAGATCGGATATCAACCCCTACGCACTAACCAACAATGCAGAATTTCTGGCCGTGGTTAGCGAGTACTTCTTCAACAGTCCGCACGAGTTTCACCAGAAACATCCCGAATTGTACCAATACATGGTTTCCATCTTCCACCAAAATATCGATGAAAAAAGCTAAAAAGGAGAAAAAATAGTCAGCTTCACAAAGGTCTAATTCTCCCGGCTATTATTTTTATTAAATAAATTTCTATTTTTGATTCTGCTTATTCGACCTACACAATCAACAATAGATGAACAAAAGACCTGTCTCCTCAAATGGAAATAACCGGATTTTTATCATTGCCCGGCTAACCTTCATGTTTAACTCTATACGTTTCTGTTTGTATAAACGGCTTTCATATGAGACAAATACCTGGTCGTTGCTATGGAATTCCTGAACTTCGGATACCACCGGCCAACTCTTTTTATCGGTTTAAAGAGTATCGATTCGAAACTTGCATTTTAAAACAAGTAAACTAATCCGATGATAATTATTAAAACAATAATGCTTAACCTATGAAAACAGCAAAAATCGTCAAATCTCTATCATTCCTGATTCTGATCACATTTCTATCTCTGACCACCTATTCACAGCAAAACTTCATACCGGGATACATTGTGACTCTTCAGGGGGACACGTTAAAAGGCTCCATCGACTACCGGAATTGGGATGAGAATCCGAACAAAATAGCTTTTAAACAAGACAATGAGCCAAGTATTCACAAGTACACCCCGCTCGACATCAAATCATTTCAGGTCAGCGACGAGATATATGTAAGTGCCATTGTAAAAGCGTCTGTCAACTCGAGGATTATCAGCAATCTAAGTGATGAAAGTAATCTGGAAGCAAAAGTAGATACAACATTTCTTCAAACATTGGTACAAGGCGACAAAAGCCTGTATCATTACAAAAATCGCCTCGGAATAAATAACTTCTATATCAAATACCATAACAAGTACATTCTACTAATCTACAACGTCTATAAGTTACACTCAGAAAACAAAATTTACAGAGATAAAAGATATGTCGGCCAGCTGGCATTCTATTTCAACAATGCTCCATCGATAAAGGAGCTAGCTCCACATACGGACTATACTAAGTCAAGTTTGAGTCAACTCTTCCTGACCTACTACAAACAGAACTCACAAACAACAAAATTTAATAAAAAGGTTGATAATGGTACCGTTGAGTTTGGTATCGTAGCAGGGACAACTATCACAATGGCTGAATTTTCGGGGGGTGATTTATTTGACTACCTAACGAGAGTCCATATTCCTAAGTCCGTTAATCCAACGGCAGGCTTGTATCTCAATTACGTTATACCACGCGGTCAGGGAAAACTTTCAATTTATAATGAGCTAATCTATTGTTCGTATAAAGCCGTCGCGGAATACAACTCCTCCATTAACGCTACACGAACAAATTCTGAACTTGGTTTCGGCTATCTGTCAATGAATAACATGGTACGTTTCAAATATCCGATAAGCAGGTGTTTCGTTTTTATCAATGGTGGAATTACCACTGGTTTGAAAATAAGTGAAACCAATCAGAAAATCGTGACGAGTACTTATAAAAACACAAAAGAGAAGGCATTAGATGAAGTCAGGAAACTTGAATTCGGTTATATCGGAGGTGTCGGCTTAAAATATCATCGTTATTCCCTGGAAGCCCGGTACAAGAGAACGGGAGGTTCATCTCCTTATGTGTTCTTAAACTCACCTGTTGGCCAATATTTCTTTGTCTTGGGATACCGCTTCTAATACTTTTAAATATATACCGGGATGAACTTAGATCGTCCCGGTATATATTCCACTGAATCATTTTACTTTCGCAATTTAGAAATCTTATATTCTATTGAGGAACACCCCTTTCCTACTCTTCCGTTTTGCCGGAATAGCATTTATTCAATAAATTTACTCTCCAACACAATTAACCTCATCATGAAGAAAGTACGCATCCTCTCGCTTGATGGCGGCGGTATCCGCGGCATTATTCCGGCTACGGTTTTAGAATACATCGAGAACAAATTCATCGAGAAAACCGGTAATCCCAACGCCCGGTTAGCCGATCTGTTCGACTTTATCATCGGAACAAGTACCGGAGGGATACTCACCTGCTTCTACCTTACGCCTAACCCTGAACAGAGAGAAGGCCAACCACTGACCAAATACAAAGCCTCGCAAGCGCTGGAGTTCTATTCCGAGAAAGGTTACCGCATCTTCAATGCCTCCAAACACTATTCGTGGCTTGGCTTGCGTCAGCTGTACAATGCCAGCAAGTATACGGCCAACAACCTGGAATCCATCTTTGCCGAAGAGTTCGGCGAACTGAAGATGAGCGAACTGGTGAAACCATGCCTGGTCACTACATACGATTTAGCTTCCAAATCTTCATTCTTCTTCAGTAGCCGCGAACCGGAACACAAACAGCGGGAGTTCTATGTGAAAGATGTGGCGCGTTCCACTTCCGCCGCTCCCACGTACTTCCCCTCGGCCGTGATTAAAAACCTCGTTACCGGCAATACGATGGTGAATATCGATGGCGGTGTGTATGCCAATAATCCGACGATGTGTGGTTACGCCGAATGCCGGAACTCTGTCTTTCCGCAAGCTTCTTATCCATCGGCCGAACAGATGCTGATTCTCTCCATTGGGACCGGCGGTGGACAGTTTGATTTACCGGCGGTGGAAAAGAGCAGTAACTGGGGATTGCTGAAATGGGCTAAATCGACACCCGACATCATGATGGACGGTAGCTTCGATACGGTCGATTACCAGTTGAAAAGACTGTTTGGCTCACTGGCCGAAGAACAGCAGTACAACTACAAACGCGTTGATGTTCCGCAAGACAAACGCTATTACGCCAAAGATATGGCGGATGCATCGCCGGCCAATATCGAGGCATTGAAAGAAGCCGGTAAAGAGGCCTTAAAGGAAGCCCAGAAAAACCATGAGCAATATAGCCTGGATAACTTCATCGACATGCTGATGGCCAACGCGCCTGACAAAACAACCTGACAATACAGATAAAACCAATTCTGTCCTGATGAAGCGAATTAGAAATACCATATTAACCATTCTGCTATTGAGCTCTTACCTGCTCTTTTCCTATTACTATTTCAACGGCTGGTGGTACTCCTCCATCGGGACGGCTCTTATCCTGTTTTTCAGTTACCTTCTCTGGGGAAAAGAGTTTCTTCGCGTCACCGGATTGAAGATATCCTTCAAAATATTCACTAAAACCGTTCTTCTCGTGCTTATCGTAGTTATCGGTTCCATGCTGCTCATCCAACATATCGGAAGCCGGAACCAGGTAGCCATTCAGTTCACGAATTACCGGAACTACTACCATGATATTTTCTACATACTCAACGAAGAAATCATCCTGGGCGGAATTCCGCTGTATCTGCTTGTCCGCAAATGGAAAATCAATTCGCTGTTAGCCGCAGCCGCTTTGGCCTTATTTTTTGCTGCTGGTCATTTCGCCTTTTACCGGTGGATATTCCTCCAACGCGGTACACTCGGGCCGACCACTCTAACCACCCTTTTCCTTATTGGCTTCGTACGAAATAGCCTCATCGTTAGTAACCGGCATATCGGATACTCGTGGGCATTGCATTTCGGATGGATGGTGCTCCTGTTTGGCAGCCGGTTGTACCGTGTGGAAACTAACATCAACCTCACCGAACCCGAACGGTTCAACATGTTTCTCGGTTCACCGGAAATGGTCAGCATCAGCTTAATCCTAGCCGTGGTCAGTTTCATTCACCTAACGGGAATAGATAAACGAATAAAGAAGATAAATTTATCTGAATAAGCAACCATCCTGCCCCACTCTTCATCTGATAATAAACTAATCTATTGTCATGAAGAAATTAGCACTGTATCTACTACTGATTCTGCCTGTCGTTTCGCAGGCACAAGACAACAAAAAAGGAATTAGCTTATCGCTGAAAGGTGGCCTCACCCTGGCGAACATGTATGGAAAGGATGTGCAAAGCGAGACATTTCTGAACGGAGACTCACCGGATAACTTTTATGCCAACAGCGCCGCCAGCGATCGCTTAAAACCCGGAATGAATTTCGGCGGCGTCCTCGATTTCCGTTTCAGCAACTTACTATCATTGGGTATCGGGACATCGTATATCCAAAAGGGTACCCGCATTAATGCCACCCAACATTGGAACAACGATTTGCAGGATTTCGAACCGGTGGATGGCCGCATTAACTGGATTCAAAACTACCTGACGCTGGATGTTCCATTGAAAATCTATTTCCCGGTAAAGGAAAACGAACTGTACCTGCAGGGCGGTCCTACGTTTGCCAAACTGCTCAACTCAAAAGAAAAAGGAAAGGTGACTGTCGGAGGAAGCGATTATACATACGAGAATGACCGGGGGGCCAATGATACCGAGCCCGGATACTTTGTAGGCGCCGGCTACCTGTGGTCGATGACTGACAAACCCGGCGATATCCTCATCGAATTTATCTGGAACCGAACGGTTGGCAAATCATATGGCCGCGACCTGATTCCCCATCCACAGTATTATTATAACCAGACCTTCAGCCTGAATGTTGGCTACCGGTTTAACTGGCATTAAGAATAATTCCAATCCCCTAACGCGACCACAAATAACCTACCCGAAGAGACGCGAATCATCGCGTCTCTTTTTGTCTGAACCCGGATGACACAGATTAAAGACACTGAACAAAATTTCCGTAACCCAAATGATTTAGCAGAAGCCCAAAGAATAAGGAACAAACGTTAAAGAATCAAAACAATCCCCGCCTCATTCAACTTTTCGGCCCTTCCGGCAGTTTACACCAATAAACAGCACCTAAACAGCATTCCACGCTGAAAAGATAACTAACAAAAAAGACGTATCATGAAGTACAACTTATTAGGAAATACCGGATTAAAAGTTTCGGAACTGTGCCTCGGCACCATGACCTTTGGCGGACGCGGCATGTGGACCGCCATCGGGACCCTGCCGCAGGAACAGGTTAACGCACTGGTGAAGCAGGCCGTCGACGGCGGCATTAACTTCATCGACACGGCCAACGTGTACAGCGAAGGCCTCAGTGAGCAGATGACCGGACAGGCTATCCGCGATTTAGGCCTGAAACGCAGCGACCTGGTGGTAGCTACCAAGGTGCGTGGTAAGATGGGCGAAGGCCCCAACGATTCCGGTCTAAGCCGGAAACACATCCTGCAACAGGCCGACGAAAGCCTTCAACGACTGAACATGGATTACATCGACCTGTACCAGATTCACGGCTTCGACGCATTGACACCGCTCGAGGAAACCCTCGACGCCCTCGATTCGCTGGTGAAAGCCGGCAAGGTTCGTCACATTGGGTGCAGCAACCTGGCTGCCTGGCAAATCATGAAAGCGTTGGGCATCTCGGCCCGCGAGCACCTCAGCAAGTTCGTTTCGCTGCAGGCCTACTACACCATTGCCGGACGCGACCTCGAGCGCGAACTGGTTCCGCTCCTTCTCGACCAGAAACTGGGCCTGATGGTCTGGAGTCCGCTGGCCGGAGGATTGTTGAGCGGTAAATACGGCCGCGATGTGGAATCGGGCGAAGGACGACGGGCCAACTTCGATTTCCCGCCGGTGAACAAAGACAAAGCCTTCGACATCATCGATGTGATGCGCGAAATTGCCACAGCCAAAGATGTCACCGTGGCACAAATTGCCCTTGCGTGGCTGTTGCACCAGGAAGCCGTCACCACCGTGATTGTGGGCGCCAACAAGCCGCAGCAGCTGGCCGATAACCTTGCTTCGGTGAACGTACAGCTCAGTGCCGACGAGCTCGCTCAACTCAACGAGGTAAGCCAGCTGGCACCCGAATATCCCGGCTGGATGCTCGATCGCCAGGGAGCCGACCGGAAATAACCCGTCGCTTCCGCGAAATCGCAAAACCAAAAACAATTCTATATAATTCATCCTCGTCTGGTTCCGCCCGGATGGGGATTTTTTTTGGTTTCAGGTTACGCTGAGGGGTTTCTGTAGTTATAAGGGTTTCTATTCTTTTTGTTGTTCTGAACCCGGAAGAAGCATTTCTCATTGTCCACCAAAAAATCCTCCTCCGACCTGCGGCCACCTCCTCCAGAGGAGGACATTGTCTTGTCCTGAAATAGGTTTACACAAAAAGTAAACTTATGGCAGGATTTAGTATGTATAGCGAGAGTTTTATAAAACAAGTCGTTAACGAAGTACAAATGGGGCTTATTACCAAAGAAGCAGCCCGACGGAAGTACCATATTAAAGGGCACACAACAGTTTTAAAATGGATTCGTAAATTTGGTAATGAAAAGGTTTATTCTGTTGGTATGGAACCGGATGATAAAATCTCCAAAACGGCCCTTCTGAGACGTATTAAGGAGTTGGAAAAACAACTGGAAGATGAGAAACTCCGCTCCGAAGGATTTTCACAAATGATCGATATTGCAGAAAAGCAATTT
>NZ_JHXO01000008.1 GCF_000621705.1 Prolixibacter bellariivorans ATCC BAA-1284
AATCCACGGGACAATGCCATTGCCGAGAGAATTAACGGTATTCTTAAAGATGAATATCTTCATCTCGAAGTAAGCAAGAACATCATTTTCACAAACAGTCAGTTAGAAAAAACAATAAACAAGTATAACAATAAGCGTCCACATCTGAGCTGTAATATGCTCACACCAGAACAGGCACATCTCAGATCAGGTACACTCAAAAAAAGATGGAAAACCTATTATAAAAAACAAGTAAATTTAAATGTCTAACCTGTAAACTTTTTTTAGGACGATACACATTCGCGAACGACTGCACCTGAAGGAAATATCGGTGGTTAAAACCGGCTTAATAAACGATAAAAAACCTCTGCGATGGAGATGAGCTTCTCACCTCCGAAAGATGAAGGACTTTGTAGCGCGAGATGAAGGACTTTCCTATCGAAGATGAAGAAGTTTCTGTGCAAAGTTCAAGGACTTTCCTGACGAAGATGAAGAAGTTTCTGTGCAAAGTTCAAGAACTTTCCTGGCAAAGTTGAAGAACTTCATACCGTGAGATGAAGAAGATTCTCCGGCGGGGTGCCCCGTAGAAAAAAGTATGTCCCCCGAACATATTTTAGGGTGTGCCGCGTGAAAAAGTATGTATCCAGAACATTTTTTGAGGTGCCCCGTGTGAAAAAGTATGTATGCTTAACATGTTTTAGCCATCGCTGCGAAGAAAAGTATGTATGCTCAACATGTTTTGCCCACTGCTGAAACGTTAATGGGCAGATTGCCGCAGTCGTCGTACCTCCTCCTTCGCAATGACAGACCACGAGGATTTGCCGAAGCAGGTTTTGAATGAACCTACGTTATTGCCGGGCAACAGGAGGTTGTTCCTGGTTGCCCGATGCTTGTTTCTATTTCACATGTGCCTGTTTCCGTTCTGCCGGGAGTTGTTTCCAGTTTACCGATGCTTATTTCCAATCAACAGGTCGATACTTCCACTTGCCCGATGCTTGTTTCTATTCCACATGCCCTTGTTTCCATTCTGCAGATAGCTGTTTCCGTTTAACAGGTGCTTACTTCCATTTGGCAGGTGCTTGTTTCCAGTGAAACCATGGCTGTTCCTATTCCACAGATGGTTATTCCTGTTTTCACACCTCTTTGTCTTCTCCCAACCGGGGCTGTCTTTTTCCCGCAGACCACCGTTCACCGTTTCACTCCCGGGTTCTTTCATAACACAGCGATGTTCATCTCCAACAGAATAGATGTTCTTCTTTTAAAATGAGATTTGGACAATTACCAACGCTATTCCTACTTTTGACCTATGGCCGATGTACACGACAAAGCAACCCGGAGCTACAACATGAGCCGCATTAAAGGGAAAGATACCAAACCCGAAATGCTGGTTAGGCGCTTCCTGTTTGCCAATGGTTTCCGGTACCGGCTGAATGTGAAAAGCCTGCCGGGAAAGCCTGATATTGTATTGCCGAAATACAAAACGGTCATCTTTATTAACGGCTGTTTCTGGCACGGACACAAAGGCTGCCGTTATTTTGTCCTTCCCAAAACCCGCACCGAATGGTGGTTGCAAAAAATTAAAGGTACCCAAAAGCGCGACAAAGAGGCAGAAATAGCCTTACAGGTGGCCGGGTGGAAAGTGATTATTCTATGGGAATGCCAACTGAAACCAACCGAAAGAAAGCAAACCTTCGATGTCCTCATCGAAAAAATAAAATCTGCAGACAAATCAGCTCAGTCTTTGATTATAGACTAATTGGTTTTCCATTCCTTCAACGAATCATTCTTTTTACTGTTACTACTCTCCCAAGTAAGCATTTTTACAGTCCACAAATGTTACTTATAGTCCGTTGACCCATAATCAACATAAGGATACATTTAATGCCATGAACATAAAGTCTAAGATAGGTCAAAGAATCAGGGCTTTGCGTTTACAAAAAGGTATTTCGCAGGAGCAACTAGCGCTAAAAGCCGAACTAGACAGAACCTATATGACCAGTGTAGAAAATGGGAAACGCAATATTTCCATTCAAAACATCGAAAAAATTATCAAAGCATTAGAAACAACCTTTGAAGAGTTTTTCAAGGGATTTGACCTCATTGTCTAATATGAATTTTATAGATCTATTTGCAGGTGCCGGAGGCCTTTCCGAAGGTTTTATTCGTGCCGGGTTTGAACCGATAGCGCACGTTGAAATGGATGAAGCTGCCTGCAATACTTTATTAACCCGTACAGTATACCATCATGTAAAAAACGAGCCAGACTTCGCTAAATACATTTCTTACATTAAGGGAGAAGATTTAACGAGAGATGGACTTTACAACCTTTTACCTGAAGAGAAACGTCATTCAGTAATTAATCTACCCATTGGTGACGATACTAATGACCAAATCTTTAAACAGATCGACCAATTAAAAGGAAATCAAAATGTTGATTTGATTATTGGAGGCCCACCTTGTCAGGCATACTCCGTCATTGGACGTGGCGGCGCTCTGAGAAAAAAGAAAAATGATGAACGCAAAACGCTTTATATTCATTATGGCAGATATCTGAAAAGATATCAACCAAAAGTTTTTGTTTTTGAAAACGTACCCGGAATTCTGGTTGCAGACGGAGGGCAATATTTTAGAAATCTCAAGAAATACTACCGGCAACTGGGCTACATCGTAGAAGCGGAAATATTAAACGCAAAAGATTTTGGCGTTGTCCAAAACAGACGTCGGGTAATCATTATCGGTTGGAGAAAAGAGCTTCAGCTCGAATATCCCAAATTCAATACACACCCCAATCGTTATACCCGGAACGACATATTCAACGATCTTCCTCATATCAAACCGGGAGAGAACAAGCGATATCATTCGTATGCTCTCCCCACAAATGAATATTTAAGTTCATCTGAAATCAGAAACGGTATTAACTTCGTTACACAACATATTGCAAGGCCACACAATCGAAAAGACTTAAACATATACCGACTTGCTATTGAGCAGCTGGAAGACGGAATCCGTCTTAAGAATAACAAAATACCGGATAATATGAGGACACAGGCTAATGTTAAAGACTTTGTAGATCGTTTTAAGGTAGTAGCTGATGAACCGCATACCATGATTGCTCATATCGCCAAAGACGGACATCATTTTATACATCCAGATAAAAACCAACTGCGGTCAATTTCAGTAAGGGAGGCGGCCAGAATCCAGTCTTTCCCCGATGATTATTTTTTTGAAGGGGTTAAAGAAGATCAATACCGTACCGCAGCTTTTCGACAAATCGGAAATGCAGTGCCTCCGTTGATGGCAGTTCAGATTGCTCACAAACTTCGTAATTTATTACAAAATGGCAGAACCAATTAAAGCAAATTTTAAAGCTCGTAGTCATATTCTCAGTTTGTTAGGCGATGAATTGATCGGGAGCGATAATCTTGCCCTGTTCGAGTTAGTCAAAAATTCTTATGATGCTGATGCCACAAGAGCGGAAATCCGTTTTGAAAATCTAGGTAATGAAAATATGGCCATAATAATTGAAGATGATGGTGTTGGAATGAACGAGGACATTCTCATAAATTCTTGGCTAGAAATTGGGACTGACTTCAAAAGAGGTGATAACAGGAAATTAAGCAAAAAATTTGATAGAGAATCTCTTGGTGAAAAAGGTGTTGGTAGATTAGCTGTTCACAAATTGGCATCAGATATATTACTTGAGACTAAAAAACAAAATGAGGATTTTGGATATAAATTAGAGTTTAACTGGTCTGATGTGATCAGCAATGCTAAATATATAGAAGACACAGAAGTCAGTTTTGAGAAGGTAAAAAAACTAACTTTTTTGGGAGAACCACACGGCACCAGAATCACTTTAAGAAACCTAAAGCGGAAAAATTGGGAAAGAGGAGATATCAGGACAATATTCAGGACAGTTAACACACTCGTAAGCCCCTTCAAATCTGACGATTCTTTTAAAGTCGATCTCATTCTTGATGAAGAATTCCAAGAATGGATAGAAGATATATTCAAGCCTGAAAAGATCCTTGACACCAGCATATATCAGTATGATTTCTATCTTGCCGAAAATGGAACATATAGTTGGGGATATAACTTTACTCCCCCGTTTCGAGACAATTCTTTGAAGAAAAACTCTAACGATAATTTTAAAGAGGATAAAAAGGACAAAGTATTATTTAACGCGGAATCAAAAGACAAAAATAAAAAGTATTTTAATTCTAAAGATTTAGAGAGAATTGGGCCCATTAAAGGAAAGTTTTATCTCTTTAATCAAAGGAGTCAGATATTAAATATTTTTAAAAATAGTGAGACAATAAAAACATATTTGAGAGAGAACCATGGCATTAGAATATATCGAGATAAATTAAGAGTATATAATTACGGAGAGCCTGGGAATGATTGGTTAGGATTAAATCTCTTAAGAACAAATAATCCCAGTGGTACTATAAGTAACAACAATGTAATTGGTTCCATAAGATTAAATATGGGCTCTTCACACGAGTACCTAAAAGAGAAAACTAACAGAGAAGGGTTTGATGAAAATGAAACTTATCAAAAGCTGAAAGATATTTGCTTAAGCATTGTCAAACATTTTTCAGTAGTTATACAAGAGGATCGAGAAAAACTCGAAAATAGAATTAAAGACTTTAAACCGGTCAACAAAGCAGGTTTTTCTGAAAGTATAACAGACCTAAAAAGAAAAATTGAGAAAAGAAAACTAACGAAAGAATTTAGTCATGTAATTTCTAGAATTGAAGATGATTATAAGCAAATGAGAGATGTAATGCTTAACTCTGGACTTTCAGGAATGAATTTAAGTCTTATTTTCCATGAATTGCACCGAGAAGTAAAATCCATTAGTAATGATATTAACCGAGCTGCTATAGACGAAATTCGAGAAAGAATTACATATCTTTACAATTTAATTGATGGATTTTCTCCAATCCTTAAACAAAATCAAACATCTGTTTTTACAACCAAAAAGTTGTTGAAAACACTAAAAGACCATAATGCAGGCAGATTAGGCTTTCACAATATAATTCTGTCATGTCCTCCCCTAGTCGATGATGCAGAAGATTTTAGGATAAAAGGGCCAGAGAATTTATTGTTTGGCGCTATTAACAACATAATTGACAACTCGATATTTTGGAGTTCTGCTAGGTACGAAAAAGAAAATTCCATTCCCCCCGCAATTCTCCTTACTACTGATATTGAAACATTCAGAGGACCTGCCATAGTAATTGCGGACAATGGAGATGGTTTCAAATTGAATACAAATGATTTGACAAAACCATTTAAAACTTTAAAACCTGGTGGCATGGGGCTCGGACTCTACTATGCCAGCCTAGTAATGGAGCTTTTAGGAGGTGAAATTGTTTTCATCAATAATGAAGATATAAAGGTTCCTGATGTATATGATGGCGCTGTTATTGCTTTAGTATTTAATCCCGAAAAAGAAAGCTAAGTATGCTAAGAAATCTGTCTAAAATTCTGGTAGTTGACAATGAAGAGAGAGAAATAGATACAATCTCCGAAGCGCTTAAAATATTAGATATTCCCGCTCACTACACGTTATACTCTGCTGCAAATCCACCTAAAATTCCGTATACAGGCATAAGGCTTGCATTCTTCGACATAAATCTCCTAAATGCAGTTCAGGTTGACACTAAAGCAATATACTCATTTATAAATGCATTAAAACAATGTATTGGTTTAGATAATGGACCCTATATCTTAATTTTTTGGTCAACTCATATAAACGTCATCGAGCAAATTAAAGAACATATAAACAAAAGAGAGAAAGATAATGTCCCGGCTCCAATACTGATTGATACTATTGACAAAACAATTGTCGGAAATTCTAATCAATTACTTGATAAAATTAGGAGAATTTTATCGAATGATATCCTGGAAATATTGTTCGACTATGAAAGTAATATTTCACATGCCGCTGGAAATACCCTAAAAACTATATTTAATGTAGTCTCAAGTGGAAACGACTCCTGGGGAGAAAGTACTAATTTCGATAACAATTTTGACCTAGTTTTTTCAAATATTGCATTTGAAACCTATGGATATAAAAGCGCAATGGAAAATCCCATATCTGCGGTCAGAGACGGACTTAATCCTATTCTAACAAATGAACTCAGTAGTATAGAGCTAACCAGTAAGTGGGAAAGCAAACTTAATTATTTGCTTAAAACAGAGGATAAAAACAAATTTACTAAAATAGATCAAGAGTTTATATGTAAACTAAATTCGATATATCATTTTAATTTCAATACTGAAAGAACAAAAAAGACTTCCCGAGGAGCAGTTGTTGAATTTATCCCAAAAGAAGGACAAATGCTATCGTTATTTGGGAAAGAATTAAAACAGCTCAGACATAAATTTCTGCCATTTAATTCAAAAGCGGTCGGGAAAACAGAAAAAAAAGAAATACAAGACAAATCACAATTTGTTTTGCTAGAAATAAGTGCCTCATGTGATTATGCGCAAAATAACCATCGTACACACACGTATATTCTCGGATTGTTAGCACCTTTATTTGATGAACAGTATCTAATGAAGCAATCTGACTCAATAATAAAGTTGCCGTTGTTTTCTCATCTCGGAAATAACAATATCTTACTCTTTAATTCAAGGTACGTCATAACAACAACCGATGAAAGCCAAGATTTTATTGGTGATATTCTTTTTTCTATTAAGGCTGAGTTATTGAATAAAATAACTACTGATTATACCAACTATATTAGCAGATTAGGAGTAATACAGTTTTAGTCATGCCTCATAACCCAAATTGGTCTCGTGAAGAACATATCGTTGCATTCAATTTGTACTGCAAAATCCCGTTTACCAAAATAAACGAGAATTATCCTCCTGTTGTTGAGTTGGCAAATATCATTGGAAGAAAGAAAGGTGCGGTCTCCCGAAAACTGGCAAATTTTGCCAGACTAGATCCAGCTTTACAAGCCAGAAATGTTTCCGGGTTGACCCATGGAGCCAAGGGAGAAGAAACTGTTTGGAATGAGTTTCATGATAATTGGGAACAATTAGCCTACGAAAGCGAAAAGATATTGGCAAAATATAAAGGAGTAACACTCGAATCAGAAATTGATCTTTCAGACATCCTGGAAATAAAAGAAGGTAAAGAACGGGAAACCATTGTAAAAACAAGGGTTAATCAAAGTTTTTTTCGAAAGGCAATTTTGGCATCTTACAGTCAGACTTGCTGTATTACCGGCATAAAGGTACCTGAGCTATTAATCGCAAGTCACATTATCCCATGGGCACACAATAAGAAAGAACGAATGAATCCACAAAACGGACTTTGTCTAAATGCGCTTCACGATAAGGCTTTTGATAAAGGACTAATCACAATCACTCCTGACTTCAAAATAAAAATATCGGAAGCTCTAAAATCAAATATAGATGGAACCTACATGAAGTACTTTCATCCATATGAGGGCAAAATCATATCGTTACCAGGGCGCTTCTTTCCTAAAAAAGAATTTCTTGAATATCATTCTGAGCAGATATTCGCAAAATGAAATCAAACACATAAGGCTCAAAATGAATACTGAGCAAAGCCTACTTCCTCCCTTCCATCAACTTCTCCATCATCGCCACTTTGTCTTTTTCGGCGGCCAATAAACGTTCATACAACTCTACGACTTTGTCGATGGGGTTAAAGTTTACATTATTTGCGAAGAATCCATGTCCATGATTATCATAGAAGGTATTGATGTAATTTGTGGCGGCATCATCACTCAGATTCTTGATGGCATCAGTTGGTACATTTAATGTTTTAGCCACCTTTTCGAGCATATCGTCTTCAATCACTTCCTTTTGTTCGAGCTTGGAGATGGTTTGTTGGGTCAGGTTCAGTTCGCTGGCAATATATTCCTGTTTCACGCCCAGCATTTCGCGTAAGCGTTTAATGTTTCGTCCATGGTGAACTTTTGGAGCAGGAGCGGTTTCAGTCATATCCATGATTACTATTTATTGTAAAGTTACTTGGTTTACCAAATATACAAATTAATCGCGGTTGTGGTACTGCCGGGTCTTATTTGGCTGGCAAAAAGACTTGCCGCCATTGTCCGTTGAGATGTAATAATACCCTATGTTCCTATTTCCTCCAACAGAATTTTGAAGCTCTCTTTTTATGAGCGTTGGGGTAGAGATGGTCACTTACAATCATGTGTTTTAAATTTTGTGCACAGCTATTTTATTCTAACTAAATCAAATTTGGATTTATTCTGTTTGTCAGTTGCGCTTATGCCTATAATCTCACCGTTAGCATCAAGATATATATTGTGCCCACTTTTTGTCCAAATCGCTATATCATTTGTTCCATCTGAATTTAAATCTGATATCGATACCTTCTGGATTGAATTGTTTTTAGGCAATATTGCAAAATACCATATTTCATCCCCTTTCTTTGATTTTCCAGCGTATGGTGGTGCCTCACCTGTAAAAATAGGCGGTAATTTTCCAATTACAGATATGTAACCTTCACCTTCAATCAATGAACTTAGATCATTATTAACTCCATAGAAAATTATAGACAAAGAATTATCTTTTTCTTTAATGACATTAATCTTATTTATAAATCCAGGATGCCAATATGTTGAAATAAAATGACCTTCCTTATCTATTAGCGTAATATTTGATTGATACCATCCATCAGCATCTCCATTATTCAGTAAGATTTGATTTTCATTTCCAATAAAATTACCTACAAGAAAATCCTTAATAATCATTTTATGACTTGATCCACCATTATAATTGGGTTTATTATTGTTTATGTAACTCCAATTTTCATTTCCCTTTTCATCAAAACAAAATAAATAACCACAATCTTCATTAGATAAAGACTCATTCTTACCAATTGAAACTAAAACATATTTTGTGCTATTATTATCTAAATTCACAATATCAGATTTCATAATCTGTCCATCAAATTTCTTTGTCCACGCGATTCCTGTTGAGTTATAAACCTTTAAGAAATTTTGCTCATTTTCGACAAGTGTTATTTCTGAAAATCTTGAATGATTAGAAATTATATGAATCGCAATTCCACCAAAAAAACCGATTATACCGAGAACACTTGAAATAAATCCAACTTTATTCCAGAAACTCAACATTCTATATCTCGTTACGAGTCTCATTTTAATTTATGCATAACTAATTCGTATGTCCATTAAAATTGCCATATATCTCAAATATAAATATAGAAGCGATATATATCATTTATTTCACAATCCGATCTTGCAACATTGACTATTAATACTTTGAAAAACCACCGAATTTCTCCAAAATGCAAATTAATTGCGGTTGAGATATCGCCGGGTATCCATTCAGTGGAAAGGCATACGATTGTTCATGACAAAGACGCAAAGGCTCACTTACTCAACAACTGATCAATTTTCTCTTTCAGGTATTTATTCTCTTCTTTGAGTAATTCTATCTCGTTGTCCTTTGCCGATAGTAATTTGTCCAGAATTTCTTTTTCAAAATTGTAATTATAAACGTTGCCAGTGGTATTAAATCCACTCCCGGACCCACTTCCACCATCTTTCACTTCCTGGTGAATATACGTACTTTCTTGTTTGAGAAGCTCTTCCATATTGGTTTCCAGTATCCCGGCAATTTGCTCCAGTCGTTCCAGGTCAAGTTTGGTTTCGCCGTTTTCCAGGTTTTGGTAGGTCCGGATGTTCATGCTCAGTTTGTCGGCCATGTCCTGCTGGCGGAAACCTTTCATTTCGCGGCGTTTCTTGATGTTTAAGCGGGCTGTATCCATGATGTCCATAATCGCAATGGTTTAGTTCTTTTCGTATTAATTAATAACGCAGGCCCTTCCCACAAGTGGAAAGGCTACTACTTTTCAACCATAAAACTATCGATTTTTTCTTTACAGGCCAGCTCTGTCAGTTCACGCAATTGTTGTACCCGCTCCGAAAGGCAGGCCAAATCGTCGCGGCTGATGCTGTAATCCAGTTTGTAACGCGAATCGATGTAGGCTTTTTTCAACAGGGTAAATAACCGCTCCTCCTCTCCGGTTATCCGGGGAAAGATGGTCTTGAAGCGGTTGTCGAGCTTACAGACTTGCCCGTTGAGCTTGTCGAGGTCGTGCACCTTGGGTTTGTAATCGGTATACACCAAAAGAACACAGGCAAACAATCGTTCGGTGGCCTGATGAAGCATAAATGCAGCCTGGCTAAAACTACCCCTATTAAACGCATTGGTAAAATCGGTCATAAACTCATTGGCATTGTCGAACCACTTGTCGAAATAGAGCCGGGCTTTGCTTGTTCGTTGTTTATGGTCGGGCTGTTTGGGCGTTGCCAGCTGGAACTTCCCGCTGTCGTGCAGCATGATTCCCTCCTTCAGGACATCCATAAAGAAGTAATTGCCGTCTTCAATCTCGCTGTTCAGGTAATCGATGCCGTGGAATATCACGTTGAGCGGGGCTTCCCTGCCGGTGTCGCGGCGCAGTTTGTTTTGCCAGCGCCGGTTGCTCTCCCGTTTAATGGCGACCACTTCGGTATCGAGCACCACCAGTATGTCGTAATCGCTTTTGTATTCGTAGGTGGTGCCATCCTCTTTATAACGGTCGTCCACCCAGTCGCCCCGGGCATACGACCCGAACAGGATGATCATCTCGGCCGGAAAGCGTTGCTCAATGGCCGTTACAATCTTCTGCAGTTCAGCTTGCTTATCAGCGGGTAAATGGTCGGTCGTTGTTTTCAATGGGGCCTGTATTTTTGCGATAACTAAGGTAAACATTTACGGGGAAAACAGGCATTTATCCGGCGTATTTTTGACGACTGGGCACCATTGTGCCCTTGACATTAGGGAGAAGCAATCAGGAAAAAAAGAGGAAGTCCCAAAAGTCAAACTGCAAGGCTTAAATCTTACTGAATTGTATGCAAACCTGTTTTCACCCCTCCAAACCTCCCCTAAAGGGGCGGCTTAAAGTCCCCTTTAGGGGATTTAGGGGTTAACAGTAAGCATCGGATTAACAATTTGATAATTCAGAAAATGTTCCTTATTGTTTTTGGACTGCCTCCGGAAATTGAATACAAAACTGAGACCGTTAGCCCTTTGTTTCTGACGCTGTCAGGTGCTTTGCACGCTGACAGGGCAGCGGTTGATTCTTTTGACCACCGTCAGGGGTTGGGACCACTGACGGGGTGTAGCAACAGGGTTTCATCTTCAATTAAATGACTGTCGAAACGCCAAAGGTGAGAGGTTGGTCTTTGCCTTGAATAATTTGCTGAATGATTGCGGATGCTCAAAGCCTAAATGGTAGGCAATTTCGCTTACCGATAAGTCGGTTGTCGATAACTTCTCTTTTGCTTTTTCAATTAACTTTTCGTGGATGTGCTGCTGTGTGCTTTGTCCTGTGAGTGAGCGAAGCATATCGCTTAAATAACGTGGCGAAACATGTAGTTGTTTTGCCAAATACTCAACAGTTGGAAGTCCTTTATTTAGCGTTTCTTCTTTTTCAAAACAGATGTTCAACAGTTGTTCCATTTTAGAAAGTAAATCCGTGTTTACCGCTTTCCGGGTAATGAATTGCCGCTCATAAAAACGGTTACTGTAATTGAGCAACAAATCGATTTGTGAAAGAATTATATCCTGCGTATGCCTGTCGATATGCTGGTATTCAGTTTGTATTTTCTGAAAAATCTCTATCATGTCCGTTTCTTCCCGTTCCGAAAGGTGCAACGCTTCATTTATAGCATAAGAAAAAAAGCCATAATTCCTGATGGTGGTTGCCAGGGGGTGTTTTCCCAAAAAATCGGGATGAAACATTAATACATAACCTGTTCCGATGGTTTCATTGTATGTATTTGTTTCATCTCTTTCGACGGACTGAATTTGTTTCGGTGCAACAAATGTCATTGTTCCCGTGTCAAAGTCATAATACTGTTGCCCGTATTTTACTTTCGATTGAATGTTATTTTTCAATGAAATCGTATAAAAATCAGTAGAAAACTGTTTCCACACGTCAGCATTCGCAAGATGTAATTCAGATACGCGCACAACACTTACCAAAGGATGCAAAGGCTTTGGCAGAGATAACAACTCATGAAAACCGGACAGGGAATTTATTTGCTTCACCATACGAATTTAAAATTAATTAGTGTCCAACGAATTGTTTTCTTATCAGCTTTCTAAACTCTTCACTTCCCATTTGAGTACGGGTTTGAAACATATTTTCTGCGTCAGTTCCTGCAATATACCGAATTTGGTCTTTGCCGTCAGTGGCAGCTTCATATATTATGTCGGCGATTTGTTCAGGTGCAGAAGCCGCATTCATCATTTCATCAACATTGCCGAATAACTTCTCTTCCAGTTCCTGGTATTCAGCATGTGAGCTTTTGTCCAATGACCTGCCCGTAAAATTGGTCGCGATGGCTCCCGGGGCAATCGTTTTTATCCCGATGTTGTGCAGACTTAATTCGAACGACAAACTTTCTGACCACCCCTCCAATCCAAATTTGGTAGCCTGATAAACAGAATGTAATGGGAATGCCAAACTGCCACCGATTGACGTTGTTGTGATGAACAAACCATTTTTCTTTTTTCGGAAATAGGGTATAAAGGCTTTTGTAATACGCATAACTCCCAGGAGATTGGTGTTAATTTGACGAACAATCTGTTCATCGCTTAATGCTTCCAATGCCCCCATCAGACCGTAGCCTGCGTTGTTAAATACGACGTCTATATTTTTCAGGTCATTCGCTTTCGCAACAACGTCTTTGATTTGCTCCCAATTGGTGACGTCTAACGACAGTAATGTTACATTTTCCAATTTGGTGAGTTCTGTTTCCCTTTCAGGGTTTCGCATTGTTGCGATTACATTCCACCCCTTCGACTGAAATAATTTTGCGGTGGCCTTTCCCAGACCGGATGAAGCTCCTGTAATGAAAATTGTTTTTTGCATATTCATGTTGTTTAAAATGTATAATGCAAAAATCAGTAGAAGTAAATAGTTGTTTTTTGCCAAATTGAGTTAGGTTGTAGCCAAAATGACGAATGCATGGACTGTGGCGGGCCTTGTGTATGTTTGCTAAAAACACCCTATGTATCCAACATGGGAGCAATAACACAAATTAATAGCAGTGATGGTACAGCCGGTTGGGATTTCAGCTGGAGAAAAGGATTACGACACTGACGGGGTGTGGGCAGATCCCATCATGAAACTTACGCTTTGTCTGCTGACTTATTATTTCTGTTTCTCTCCGGTCATAAAACGAATAGTCCTATCAATAATACCTTTGCTTTGCACCAACGATAAATGATCATACCCCTCATTAATCACAACTTCCAAATTGCGCTCTACAGCCGGATAATCCCGGCACAGCTCTTGTTTAAAAGCGATTGTCCATTGCGGATTTATATGAGTATCCGATTTCCCGAGTTCTATATGCATCTGTAAGGGTCTGTGAAAAGTCGCCAGGTTTGTCATTGGATTAAGTTCGTTATAAAGCCACTTCCCGAAATTTGTCGGGTTGCCTTGTTCAATGATTTTCTTCGAATCCATAACGTCGGTCATTCCCGGTCGATTCCAATCCGGACTGGCTGCCACTGCTCCTACTCTACTTATTCGGGTATCGATTCCTGCAAGGGCGATAGCGATATCGCCCCCCATTGATAATCCGCCTGCAACAACCTCATCGTGGAGTTTAAATGTATCCGCCGCCCAGTCAACCACCCGGTAAGCATTCATAGCCGTGATGCCCAGGATTTGCCACATATAAGCTTTGAAATCACTAAACACGAGATTTCTTATTTCATCTTTTCTTTCGTTGTGTAACCACGGGTCAATACTCACGGAAAAGTATCCATGAGCCGCAAGTCTCTGTAATTCCTTCGCCCCTGTTTCTTTGTTTCCGCCCAAGTAAGGAAGCCAAACGGCTATTGAATTGTTGGATTTTTCTTTGTCCGGCCGGCAAAAAGCGACCGGAATATTATCGACATATTCAAACTCCATGTTTATGTAATCGAAATTCTGCTCGCATTCTTTCATACGTTCTGTGTTGCTTTATGCTTTTTAAAATAACGGGCAACCGGCTTATATGCCTGTCAAATTTACCCCATATTACCAACATGGGAACGATGTATGTTCAGGGAGATTCAATACCTGATAATTACAAATCGAATTTTCACCGTTTCCGAGATTCCCCTCCGGGTAGCAAAATACAAATTAATTGCGGTGGTGGTACCGTCGGGCGGGATTTCAGCCAGGGGCAAGATTTCCGACGCTGCCAGGTGCTTCACACGCTGACAGGTCGGCGGTTGGTTCGTACACCACTGCAGGTCATTGTCATTGGGGCTCCCACAGTTCAATCTTATTGCCTTCCGAATCCAGAATGTGTACAAATTTGCCATAGTCGTAAGTTTCGATACTGTCGAGTATCGTTACCCCGTTTTTCCTGAGTTTGTTAACCAGTCCCTCAATATTCTGAACGGTATAGTTAATCATAAAATCCTTTTTGGAAGGAGAGAAATATTCGTCCCCTTTTTTGAACGGTTTCCATTGGAGTGAATTTATCTCATCGGGGTTGTTCATATTTCTGGATTCAAAACTTGCAGACCCCCAATCATTAACTTCAATGCCTAAATTTTTGGTGTACCACTCTTTTGTATCCTGTGGATTGTCTGAATAAAAGAAAATACCACCAATTCCTGTCACCCTGGGGGTAGTATCAATGGGTGAAACAGAGTTATCTGTTTGCTTCTCCTTGTCTTGCATATTTTTCGTCTTTTTAGTGGTCGAATTACAGCTTGCCAGTAATGCTATAATCGATAAGGTTATGATTAGTCTGTTCATTTTATATCCAGCTTTTTACTGTTCTGTTGTCGTATTTAAACCGACACATCAACTGTATATGTTTACCTAAATTAACATATATCTTCCATATAGGAGTTACATGTATCCTTATTATTTTGTTACAAGCTTGCTAACCGGATTTTTACTGTTTAGCCAGGTTTCTTTGCGTTTCCCTTAAATACATTTTAATCGCGGTGATAGTCGGGCAGGATTTCGGCCGGAGATAAGGATCATGACGCTGTCAGGGGCTTTGCACGCTAACAGGTCGGCGGTTGGTTGTTGAACACTGCTATATCATTATTAAAAGGCTGTGTTTACTATTTTTCATTGTTTCATACAACCAACCAAAAGATTTCGGTCAAACTCATCAAAATGCTCTATTACCGGGAAATTGAATTCAGAATAATTTTCATTTGTGGAATTTACAATGATAACATTTCCCACGTTGCTATTCATGGCAGCCTGAATGCCGGAAAAAGAATCTTCGAAGATAATTGATTGCGAATTTTTCACACCCAATTTATTTATTGCCTTCTCAAATATATCGGGGTGAGGTTTCCCTTTTATCTTTCCATCATTATAGATAATATGCTCCTCAGCGAAATAATCAAGTAAGTTTAATTTTTCGATAAAGAAATCCACATTTGTTTTTCCTGAAGCTGTTGCAATTGCCATCGGTATTTCGTGTGCTTTCAGGTAATTTAGCAGTTTTGTAGCGCCAGGTGCCAACTTCATTTCGTGTTGAAGACATTCGCTTCTATAAATACGTTCCTTTTCTTCGGTATATTGTTCGACTTCCGATTCATCAAGTTTTCGTTTAAATAGAAATTCAAGTGTATCTTTCCCGTTTCTTCCGTGTATATATTCTTTCTTTTGCGCCATGGTCAGGTTAACGTTGTGGGTTTCTAAATATTTATCCCACGAGGTTTCCTGGTACGCTGAATCCCAGAATAATGTTCCGTTGAAATCAAAAATTACTCCTCCGTTTTTCATCATCCGAATTTTTTATGCATTTGCTAATAACAGGCACAACTTGCATGTATGTTTACTAAAACTACCATCTGTTGCCAATACGGGAGTGAGATGTGCAGTTTTTATTTTTTGCTTCAGGTTTGTAAACCGGGTTTGGCTGTTTTCCGAAGTTCCCCTGATGTTTCCCAAAATACAAATTAATTGCGGTGATGGCACTGCCGTACGGGATTTCAGCCGGAGAAAAGATTTATGACGCTGTCAGGCGCAGGGAAACAAGCATCGAACCGGCTGGCTTCGTATTTTTTTCACTGAATCTCGATAATTTTTTTTGACAACACCGTTCCTGTTAAGTCATGTGTAATCGTACCTTCAATTATCGAATCTTCATTCAGCACAAATGGCATAATCTCCCGGATAAAACCGATTAAATTGAGTTTCTCAACATCATTTATTCCTACCCAGTGTAGTTTTCCTTCCGGACAGTCGATTTGCTTACCGTAAAACTCCGATGATGTATATATAAACAGAATCCACGAACTATCGTGTCCACTCAAAATGGTTTTAATAATTCCCTTTAATTTTAAATTCTTCGCATTCAGTCCGGTCTCCTCATTTATCTCTCTCAAACAGGACGTATGGATATCTTCGTCGAAATTGGTCTTCCCACCCACCCCGGTGAACAGGTCTTTCATTGGTTCAAAAAAACGTTCCAGGAAAAGAATCTCATTTTTATTCTTATCAATCAGAAAGCAAACATTACCGATGGTGATTTTTCCTGTAGCCATTTTGTTCTTTAGTTTTTAAGTTTAACTAGTATACCGGGCTACCAAAGTTACCATATATCTTCTACAGGAGTGATATGTATGCCTTGGTATTTTAAGATTCTGGTGACCCGGGTTGGGGTCCATTTACGACGCTGTCAGGTCGGCAAGTGGTTCGATGGGGAAACCCCTGACAAGGTTCGGAACCCTGTCAGGGCAGGAAGCCAAATACGGGAATGAAGTTGTTGGTTTTCTGTTTCTGACGCTGTCAGGTGCGTTGCACGCTGACAGGTCAACGGTTAGCTATTAATCAGGGTCAACGACCACTGACGGGGTGTGGGACGGGCTAAATCAATTAGCAGCCTGTTTGATACTCACGTGGTCGAAATAGTCTCCGGCTTCCAGGCCAATGTTCATCGTTCGTTCGGCTCCGGTGTTGTTTTCTTTCAACCGGACAAACAGGGTGTTCTTATCCCGTCGTTCGACGGTAAAAGCATCTTCCTTTATGGAATAGGCATCCGATTCGAGGTTGATGTCTTCCCTGTTGTAATAACTATAGGTGCTGTCCTGAAACGAAATTCCGTCTATCCACCACCAGTCTCCTTGTGTGGTGATGGTCACAGAGTCTGCCTGGGCCGTTAACTCCACATTCTTCGTTGAGAGCTTGATATTGTCATCCCATTTTCCAATCGGGTTTTCTTTGTCTTTACATGAAATCAGTATAACCATACCAATCACCAGAATCATTGTTTTCTTCATCTTCATAGAATTAGGGTTGGTTTTCAATCTGTTCAAAATTACTGTTTTTTTGAACTTCTCTTACCAGATGAATATGGTAGCCAAAAGGTTGCGCAAGACGTCGCTATTACCAACAGGGTATAATGCTGGTATTTGTGGCGATTCGAAGTACCCGCTGACCTTCATTTGCTCAAACCAATCATTATCGGTAAATTGGCATGTAGTTTCTTTTGACCAGGAAACAGATTGTAACGTAAGTTATTTTGCTTGCGACCATGTAGAAGCAAACATAACCGGTGATTCCGGGAGCAGGTGGCACATAGCTGCCGGCATCTGGGAAACCCCTACGTTGAACGAAAAACTAACGCCATGACAAAAAGTAAATTTTTTGACCTCATTATTGTCGCAGTGACTATTTTCTTCCTGTCGGTCATCTTCACGGTGATTGACCTCTCCCCTTTCCAACACAACATGAACGCGTACGATGTGGGTTACCAACTGGGGCAATCCACCCACGTGATGTTGACATACATGCTAAAGCTCACCGGATTGCTGGGGCTGGTGTACGTGGTATTCCGGCTGAAGAGCAAATAAGCCAGCCACCTTTTCGACCAATTAACCTATCCAATGGTATGATAAAACATATGATGCTTGGGCTCTCCCTCCTGCTATCGGTTCAGGCGGGAGCACAGACCGGTCATTCAGCAGAGTCGGCCGGTTCGCTGCCAAACCTCAATGAGCGTTTTGCCGGCGGAGAAGATCAGCTGCGGCTGTTTCTGGGCAAAACAGCAGTATATCCTGCCGAAGCAGTGGTCAGGGGCCGCATGGGCCTCTCGATTGCCGCCGTTACCGTTACTCCCAATGGCCGGATAGCCGCCATCACCATCATCAACTCGCTGGGCGCTCCCATCGACCGGGAAGTCATCAGGGTACTGAAAGAGACCGATGGCCGCTGGAACAAGATACAGCCAACCAATGACACGGAGACCTTTTACATCCAGCTACGTTTTCAGCTGGCCCATCACCGATTCTCCTCACCCGACATCAGCGGCCCCAACATTATGGCGCCATTGAATATCACAGCGTCGGGACCGCCCATCACGTCGACCAGTCACATCCTTTCCGACGACAAACTGTCGCATCGCGTGCAAGATGCCATGAATGGGGCGGACTACGCCCTGGCTCTGCAACTGCTGGATGAAATCATCCGGCGTAACCCGTACGACTTGGATGCATACCCGATGCGGATTACCTGCAGTCAGCACCTTTACCAGCGCGACCAGGCCACAAAAGATGCACGAAAATTGAAAACATTCATGAACGAGGAACCATTGGCAGCGTTCGCCACCGAAGAGTAAGCGCAATAATATGTGAAGGTTACAAAAACGGGGAATTTTATTCCTCCCGGCGCGGAAAATTTTGCAGTTTTTAGCGGGAAAATGTGAAACCCAGCTCTCTTTGTGCCGTAAGCCCAGTAAGGAAAGTTACTAGACAGATGACTTTCTCCTGCCCTGGAGAATGAATTTCATCAAAGACATAAAAAAAAGTGAAATTTGGTGTAATGAAATGGTATGACATGCTACTTATTCACCAGTTTGACTATTGGTAGATTCAGGGTTTGATTCCCAAGCCTGAATATGATACCAACAACTTCTCAAAAAAAAAGCCCCACCGCCATGGGGCTTTTCCTTTTATTTATCAACTATATAGCATGAAATAAGGGCTTCATATCTTTCGTTGAAACCCTACTCACCCCTACCCCCTCTCTAAAATTAGGCAGGGGAATTTGGACGCAGGACAAATGGGGTGAGTATTTCAATCAGTAACAGCAGATCAACAACAGTTTATACCACAAAGTCAAACATTCGAAAGGCTTACATGCACTTCGCCTGACGGCCCGCGATGTTCATTGGGGTTGGGGGCACAACAATTAGGGGCGGTTAGCGCATATTCTTTTGCGGGCTTTGTGAGCTTAGCGTGGAGTCCTTTTACCACAAAGGACCAAAGATGTCCTTCATCGCCCCTTACCAATAGTAATGCCAGGAACAACAACCTGCAACTATCCATGTGCGGCGCAACAACGGTATTTCTTTTATGATGGCCGGAATGTGCGCCTCTGTTTTGTCGCTTGTAAAGCTAACCCAGGGTAGCGTCATCCCGGTTTCACCGGAATTCCTTGCCCCGGGCTATGGGCTTTCAGGCCTTCAGCCTGATGAACACCAAAAACAACTAAGAATGTGTAGTTAAAAGAATTTTCTTGTTTCGTTTAACGTTTAAAATCAGCAGTACCCAAAGCCCTCTCTATGTTAGAGAGGGTTCGGTGAGTAAATAAACCGGTACACAGAATAGTGGTCTTCAGTCAGCTTATAACTTTTCCAACCACAGAAACAACAGGAACAATAGTAACCGAATGGCGTAACCTGAAACTCTTCAATCATCGATTGTTTTAGTCACGTAAAACAAAAAAATATCAACAACCTAAAAAAGCTAAAATCTTCCGTGAACGGTCAGTTTTATGTGGTGAATGATTGAATCTGTGGGATGAACGGAAAAATATACCGATTGGAATAGTGCCAAAAACAGCGAATACCGAACAATAAATTGCGTGATTTTTTGGGACATTTAACAATATGTAATATTTTAGAGCCAATTTAAGGATTATAGTTACTGAGGAATAATTATATAGATATAGAACTGAACGATGACCGGGAAAACATTACGATTGGTGAATTTTTTGTTGGATACCATTATCTACCTCATTCTGGTGGTAGTATTCATTCTCCTATTCAAAAACAGCATACCAAAGGAAGATGTAAAATGGATATCTGTTGTTGCCTACTTCCTTTACTACTTCCTCTTTGAGCTGGTGGCCGGACGTACTCCGGCAAAATTCATCACCCGATCAAAAGTATCATCGTTAGCGGAAACCACAAACAAATTCTTTTATCTGCTGCAGATTTTAGGACGTACGGTCATGCGGTTTATTCCCATTGATATACTATCCTACCTGTTTTCGTTCAGAGGATTGCATGATTATATTTCCAAAACGACGATAACCAAATTATAGGTTTCGTCGTCTCTCATAACTTAATTCAATTAATACGATTATGAAAAGAAAAATCATGAATGTAATTGGGATGCTGGTCATTGCCGCAACCCTGTCGAGTTGTGCGACTGTTTTTGGCGGCGCTGTATCTGAGTGTCAAAGAACGAAACCGGCACCGGGAGCACCTGCAAGACCCGTAAGAGCAGGCGCTTTAATTGCCGATGTATTGTTATTTTGGCCAGGTGCCATTGTCGACTTCGCAACCGGCGCTATTTATAAGCCGTGCGACAAAAAATAAGTGATTCAGACCAGGCGCAGGTTAATGGCCTGCCCTGGCTTTTAGAGCCCCTGCTATCAAATTCCCGCATACACGAAACTATCTCGCGTGTATTTTCCTCCACCTCCCACATCTGATAATTGCCCTGGAAAAATGTCTCTGTTATTCTGGATTTCAGGTTACAGGTCAAGTGAAAGGTTTCTGTTGTTCGAAAGCTTTGGGGGTTAAAAAGAAGACTCCAAACGTTAGACACCAGACTTTTGCCTTCTTACTTTAACCTTTATTCTTGGATTTTCAGTTTTCGTAACCCCTGCGTTTAACAATTCCCTTCTCATGTTGTTATGGTTTCCGGATATTGACGAAAAAGAAAACAGCATGAGTAAATCCATTTTAATGACCGGCGCGGCGCTAATGGCACTGGCGGTTATACTGGGAGCTTTTGGCGCCCACGCCCTGAAAACCCGGTTGACGACCGACATGATGCAGGTGTACCACACGGGAGTACAGTACCAGTTTTATCACGCCCTGGGACTGCTGATTATTGGCGTGCTTTCCATTCATTATCCTTCGGGAACGCTCAACTGGTCGGCCATCTTCATGACCGTGGGCATTGTGCTATTCTCGGGTAGCTTGTACCTGCTGTCCATTACCGGCATCAAATGGTTGGGAGCTATTACCCCGTTGGGAGGAACCAGTTTCATCATTGGCTGGGTGTTATTGTTTTTTGCTGTTTGGAAGAAAATGGGGTGACAATGGACAATAAGCCGTGAACAGTGAGAAATGAACAATTAAAATACCAGGGATAAGGGGTAAGGTATAGGGAATAAGGGTATACAGCAGCGAAATGAATTTTCTTTTTCAAGAAAACTATTTCACATCACTTTAGGATATATTCAAGAAAAAATTTCATTTTCTCTTGATTTCGATTAACAATAAGATAAAATTTCTTTCGTTATGATTAGTGTATTTGCCTAACCAGGACACAAATAACTATAATGTTTCATATTAATTCAACGAAAGAAAATGAAAAGATCAGCATTCCTCATCCTTGCTATTATTTTACCTCTTTTGGGCTTTTCCCAATCGTTCGATACTTCTCATCTTCGTGTAGGCGGTGGTTTGGTATACGGAACAGACATCGATAATGTTGGTATTGACATCAATGGAGTCTATCAGTTCGACGAACAATGGGAAGGCGGAATTGCATTTACCCACTTTTTTGAAAAAAATTATGCCAACTGGAATGTTCTCGACTTTGACGGACATTACATTTTTTACAGCGACAACAGCGGTTTGAACATTTACGGTATGGCCGGTTTATCATTTACATCTACCAAGATTGACATTCCGGGAATAACTTACACCGATCCCAATTTCGGAACCATCACCACTTCGGGAGTAACAGCTTCCGACAGCAACGTAGGTCTGAACATCGGTGCCGGTGTGAATTATGCCCTCACCGACCAGCTAAACCTCGCTCCGGAGCTGAAAGTAACCATCGCAAACGGCAGTTATGTCAGAATGTGCGTCAACCTTCAGTACCGTTTTTAAAACAAAAGATATTTCGCATAGATGTCCTTTGGGTTAATATAAAAGGGAACCATACCCAACAAAAGCAACAGGGTGCAGCCAATAAATGCTGCATCCTGTTTGCTATCAATGCTTTTCCACCGACGTAACACTTTAATTGCCGGCATTCCCCTTTCGTTCTGTTCTTTTTATACGTATTTTTATCAAACAAACCCTGTTAACTCCTTGTACCATGCCCAACGATCAATTCTCTCACACCGCCTCCAAGTCCCGCGAAGCTTTACTGGTGATTGATATGCAGGAGGGCTTTTTTGCCCATCCCGGTGAACCGGTTTACCGTTCAACTGAATTGGTGGACAATGTCAATGCATTGATTGGTGAGTTCAGGAAGCGAAATTGTCCGGTCATTTTCATCCGGCATACCGAAGAAGCCGGGGAAGAACTGCAGGAAGGCAGCAAAGCCTGGAAAGTTTACCGCAAGCTGAAACAGAAACGCGACGATTATTACCTGGACAAGGAAACGCCAGATTCGTTTTACCGGACGACGCTGGCTTCCATTCTGCAGGAAAACAAAATCGACACCCTGTACATCGCCGGCTTACAAACCGATTACTGCATCGATACCACCTGCCGCAGTGCGTTTGCCAAAAACTACCACACCATTCTGGTGCAGGATGCCCACAGCACCTACGACAATGCCTTTATGAAAGCTGCAGAAATCATTGAATACCATCACAAAATCATTGGTCGATGGTTTGCCGCATTACAAAGTACAAGCGAAGTGGTAGCACTTCTATCCCAATAGTCTATTTTGCATAAAAACGGAGAATCTCATTTTCTGTTCCTTTTTATTCCGCTCAGCCAGTGGTTCCCGCCTCGTATTTAGATCCATTTTACTTGTGGTAATCAATTTACTTCCCGAACTTTAAGCTTATCATAAGCTAAACAAACATTAAGTATACCTAACCTAAGTTATCAGATTACCCGTAAACTATGGAAACACCCCATACGAAGCCTGTCAATCATACGCAGAAGGTTAAATCGTTGCAGGAATTCCGATCGCTACACGCAACCACCTTTTTGTGTGGACAATTCATTACCGGGAAAAGTACCCGCTACATAATTTCAAAACTCACTTCCTGTTTGGATGAATATACGAACGACTTGCGTAGTTCGTCCGATACTCCGGCGCAATTCCAACCTTTGACCTATTCCCCGAATGAACGGGAAGAAATTTCGGGCATTTTTCACAGTCGTTTCTTCAACTCCATGCATCCCGACTCCTATCATCAACATAAGGCATTTTACAAGGATGTTAAATCATATACCATTTCTTTCGAAAAAGAGGTTCATCTTGCCTATAAAGATGAAGCAATCAGCGTACTCTTTGACCGGTTGGATTTATTCTTTTTCCCAAAAGGATTGCTTTTGTATTCGTTCCGGATGCGGCAAAATGGTTTAACCTACGATGCCATCACCTACTGCAATGCCACCTTCCGGGCCATTACCCGTTATGTGAATACCCGTCAGGAAACCGAAAAATTGAACGTTGGAGAAGATTTCCTCTCCCTGTTTCAACCGTTAATTTGCATACACAACGTCTGCTTGAGCAACAATTCGCCGCAAACAATTCCAGCCGGTGACTATTCCGTATCGACCGTAAAAAGGTACCAGGAACTGTTGAAGAATGGCAACAAACTGAAATGTTTTGTCGTGGCGGAAGAAGATCCCGCACAGGAATATCCGGCGGGCTATACCAGGGAAAACCTGTTGTTTGATATGGCCACCAATTGTCCAATTGGAGCCAGCATCGACCCGGAAAATCCGTTTCATCCCTCTCCTGATTATTACCGTCAGCTGGTTGACAACAATAAAATCAACTACTTCTGGAACTGGCAGGGACTTGCCCTGTTCGATTCGTTTGTTGTGGTTCTCGACCGCCCCCAATACTATCAGCTCGAAGCCTGGCACAATGAATACTTTCGGTTCATCTACATTCACAGTCTGTTCGTAAAAAACTACCTGAGCGAAATCAACAAAGCCTTCCGCAAGGCCCGACCTTCGATTCATCTGGCCGACGAATTCCAGGCCTTCGACAAGATTTTTAACCTGCACCACATCTCCCATAATTTTCTGCCTCAGGCGATTTACGAGAAAATACGAATTGGCCTGGAGATCGACTCCGAATTGGAACAGCTGCATGTCAGCCTCGAAAGGGAATCGGCCAAGCAGGAAAAACAGCGGGAACAGCGAATGAATCTGATACTCGCCTTTGTGGCGTTACTAGCCATCTTTTCGTCTATCAAGGACGGAGCCGACTGGTTCATTGCCCTGGGCTGGCTGCCAAACGAGGGGAGCGCCTATAACCTCTTCACATTGATAGAACTCGTACTCGTCGTAGTTATTCCCGTCGGGCTCTACATCCGGCACAAAAAATTGAGCAAATAAATCACGCCATATTTATCTTCCTGCAAAAGGAAATCACATAACCAAAGCCTGTTAACCGATTTAAAGCGTAACCGTGTGAAAAAACTGAAATCAACCATTGGGCTCGTCCTCTTCATCGGGGTCTTGCTGAGCTCCGACCTTTCAGTGATGTTTGTCCTGAAAGAATACCATCTTCCGTCCAACTGGATTTTACTACTTCCGGTTTTCTTTTTTGTGATGTGGACACTGGTCCTGAATTTCCGGAACTATTTCCTGAAACCCGAACGATTCAAACTCGTCATGCGCCTGATTGGGCTAAGCTTGTTGTACTACATTCCCAAATTGCTGTTCCTGCTTTTCTTTCTGATTTCACAGGCTGGCGCTCTTTTAAGCCGATTATTTTCGTCTTATAACATTGCCGTTCTTTTCGAAGGATTTGCCACAACATTCCTGGTTGTTGGGTTGATTGCCGCAACGGTTACCGCCCTTGCCATTCTCCATGGCATCATTTGGGGCCGGTTTCTCTTCCAAACCGAAAAAAAGAACATACAAATCGACAACCTGCCCGCAGAATTCGAAGGACTTACGCTGCTCCACCTGTCCGATTTTCACATTGGCTGTTTTCAGGGACACCTGAAACAACTGCAGAAAGGCATCCGGAAATGCATGGACCTGAATCCGGATGTAATTCTCTTCACAGGCGATTTAACCACCGTTTATGCCGATGAAATCAAACCCTTTCTCCCGACATTAAAAGAACTGAAAGCGCCCTGCGGCTTATTTTCGGTACTGGGAAATCACAGTTACGGCGGACACGACTATTTCAAATGGAACGAGATTGGTTCGCCCGAAGAAAACCTGGAAAAGATATGCCAGTTTCATCAGGAGATTGGTTTTACCTTGCTAAAAAACCAGGCGCATGTCATTGAGCGGAACGGACAAAAACTGGCCATCATTGGGATTGAAAACTGGGGCCTCCCTCCCTTTCCGCAGGCAGGCGATTTGGACAAAGCCATGGAAAATGTCCACGATATTTCGACGAAGATTCTGCTTTCGCACGATCCCAGTTTCTGGGAACAGAAAGTGATGAACGATTATAACATTCCGCTAACCTTGTCGGGACATACCCACGCCATGCAGCTGGGAGTAAAAGCCGGCAATTTCGCCTGGAGTCCGTCGCGAATGAAATACCGTTTCTGGAGCGGACTGTACGAGGCGAACGAAAAATACCTATACGTTAACCGTGGCTTTGGGCACGTCCTCTTCCCGGCCCGAATCGGGATGTTTCCCGAAATCACGTTCATCAAACTCACGTCTGCATAACCTTGCACCAAACCAAACACATCAATAGCCATGAATGACCGATTTTTATATGCCTATAACGACGAGGAGCTGGACCAGATAGAAGACAATTTGGATGTGGTCTATAGTGACTTCCCTTTTTCCATCGCTTACCCCATCAACCAATACGAGATATTTTTGGAAGAGGAAGACTATTTTTATGCTTTTAGTCGGTTCTTCGATGTTTTCGAAATTTCCGTCCAGTACACCTCCAGTCTGTTAATTACGCTGTTACAAAAGAACCAGGTTCCGGTTGATGATCAGCTACGGAAAATTATCTCTTCGATTGTCGAAAAACCGCTGTCATTTGGCGATTGGGTAAGCGATATCTTTTTGGTTTTGCTAAAAAAAGGAAATGAATTTCTTCCCGAAAACGAATTGATTCGCTCGCTTTCCGAAGCTATGTTCAATCGAAAAGGAAACATCCTGACGGGCTGGCCCGGTCGTAAAGGCGAAGAGTTCAAAAGTATTGTCTATTTCCGGAATAGCTACTTTGGTCACGATACCACCCTGTCGAAAAATATCTACCGTGAGCTACTTGAGAAAATTGAGCCCAGAATGTTTCAGTTTATTAAGGCATTGTACCCCATTTCGGCCTATACGCCTTTTACTGTTACAGAAGTCATAGACGAAGAAAACGACCAGAAGGCATACTCAGTTCTCCTTCTCTCCGGCTCCAGTGCTCATACCGGCAGGCCGATTCGCATTGCCGCGGACAATGCGTTACAGGAAAAATTGTACTATGTCGTTCAAAAGAAAATCCGGCGCCGCGATCTGCTCAACAAGGAAGACATTATCAACATCTCTCCTTTTGTCGTTTACCTTCCCTGCAACGAAGAAAAGCAGGAAGAAAAGTATTCGTATCTCTTCCAAACCATTCATGCCAAAAACCTGCGAAGGCTCAAGTACATATCATCGCATGAAAATGCAGCAAGCAAGGAAACCGAGCTTTTTAAAGATCAGTTTGCCTTTGTCATCAACCAATTGCTCAACAGCGCGCTAATCGGTTCCAATTACAAGATATCGGTACGTCGCCACAAATCGTTGGAAGAAATGCTGGAACGGGGCAATAATGCCACCAAAAATTTCCTGGGGGAAATGAAACGCGACAAGTACGATCCCAATCTGTTTACGCCCCGGAAATACCTTGACGAAGCCTTTGCCCTATTTCTGGCGAATCCAGCCAATGGTTTTGTATTGCTGGGCAACGCCGGAAGCGGGAAAACCAACCAAATTTGTCATTGGGCCGACCGTCTCATTGCCGACAAACAACTGGTCGTTACGCTCAACAGCAAGTTGTTTTCACAAACGACCCTCGAAGGTCATTTTCAGAACATCTTCGACGAAGGAAAAAAGGATTTGCTGACCATTCTCACCGATTTACACGAAGAAGCAGAAAAAGGTGGCAAAATGGTGTTCTTCCTTTTCGATGCCATTAACGAATGTCTGCAGTATGGTCCGGATGGAACGGCCGGTAAAGGAGCCGTCGAACTGTTATGCGCTATCGATCATTTTCTGGTCAGGCACAATTTTCCGCTTTTCAAGGTCGTCATCAGCTGCCGGACCTATACCTGGGAAGAAGTGATTCATCTCGAAACCGGCATCATGAAACACCAGCATTGGTTTACCTCAGCCGGTGTGCAACACGACGGAGCTCCGTCGCATTTGTCGGTGAAAGGCTTTACAGAAGACGAACTGCGGGAAACCTATCCCAAATACCAGCAAAAATTCAGATTGAAAACTCACACAGAAGAATTGTTCACCCCGAATTACGCTATCATACGCACCCGACTGAGTGATCCGCTGGTGTTAAAAATGGCCGGCTCTATTTTCCGCGATAATTACCTGCCTCAAGATATCCGGCAATTCCATTCCATTGCCCTGTTTGAAGATTTTCTCCGTGAAAACGGATTGGACGAAAGCCGCGGAAACGAAAAGTTGTCACACCTGCTGAACATGATTACCCGGGAGCTGTGGCACCAACGAACCGATGGAATCCGGTTCCAAAATCTTTACCAGGCTTACGAAGATGAGCACAATTCGTTCTATTCACTAAGCCATCTCCTGTTTACCGACGACGCTTTCAATTATTCCGACTCCTTCAAAAGCCTGTTGGACAAAGGCATTCTACGCGTGGAGAAGCGACACTCCATCAAAGAGTTGCGCTTTGTTTACGAACGTTACCAGGAATATCTTTTCTCGAAGTTGTTCCGCGACGAAGAAAACGATAAACTGCCCCAACCGAATCTGCCTATTCCGGCGGAAGCGTATAAACGGGAACTCTCGACGGGCAAAAATTATGCGGTTGTCCGGAATGCTTTGCGTACAGCACTTATCTCCGATTACATCGACAAAGAGTACGATCCGCACACCATCATACAACTGGCTTGTGACCAACAATACGAGGTCCGCCAGCTTATTATCGACGCGCTGGCCGTTCTCCTTTCGGAAGATTATCCCAGCGTATGCCGTCTGGTAGAACAAATGCTGCAGTACCGCCGCGACCAAATTGCACCCTCGGCCGAAAAACTGGAAGACATCGAGCTGAAACTGGAAGAAAGCCACAAACACAAGAAGGAATATACGCCGGAAGAAATCAATCAGCTGAAAGAGTCGTTCAACAAGCTGACGGATGAAATGGCGCCAATTATACGCATCCGGCGGGTTGCCACGCACACCATCTACGAAATATTCAAATCGAATATTTACGCCCGTGGCCTGTACGACGAAAAACATCATCCGTTCCGCTATCTGCAAAAAGCCATGTCGGATCCCATCGCCCAGGTACGCGACAATGTGAGTCTGTACATCTACTACATCTCTAAATTTGATACCCAAATTGGTTTGCAAATCCTGGAACACCTCTCCAACCGGATTTTGAACACCAACATGCTTTCGCTGATTAAGACAGGCAACCGTCGCGAACTACAGCAGAGCTATTTTGAACCGGCGAGCCGCATCGGGATGCTCATGGTGGTCGAAGCCCTGGTACAGAAACAGGATTACGACCTGTCGAAGCGTATTGTCGAAACCTGGAAGCAAATTCTCCGGAAATACACACTGAACCATACGCTGATTAAGCTGGTCATGCCCTTCTTCAAGTTTTTCCTTCGCCGGCAAGTAACCGTGCAGGTTGCATACGTGAACAACGGGCTCGAGTACCAACATTTCTGGAATACGATTCCCGCCAACAGCGAAAACGGAGAATGGTCGCGTGATAAATTTCGCCGGTTCGTACCATACCTTCTTTCTGAGCAATCCGGCTTCGATGCCTTGCAGGAAGACTTAGTTCAGGCCGTTTCTTCGGGCGATGCCTTCAGCTACTTCCTGATGGAACGGGTGATGATTGTGCAGGGGTTCAAAGACTGGAACCTGATTCGGTCCGTTGTGCTACATGTGGTGAACCTGCCGGAAGACCATCTTTTTGTTGATTATATTCAAATGTCGATGCTCTATGTGCTGTTTCATATTCTGGAAAAATCGGAAACGGCAAACGAGGAAGCATTTGAACTATTTTCCGGCTTGACCGAACGCTGGACCGTTCGCTGCATTGGACTTTTTCACGCGCACTATAACGAAAAGGCCAATAAAAATTTACCCTACAAGCAATATACACTGAACTGGTACGGTGCGGCCTACTGTTCCATCTACGGTGACGGCGAAACCCGTCCGGGAGACGACCGCCCCATGCCCGTATTCTACCGGTTAATCGAAACTTCGTTCCACACCCGCAACAAAGAGTTGCTGTATTATTGCATCGAAAATATTGCGGTTCTTGTTTCCGATTTCGGAAGATACAAAAGTGCCTTGCCTTTGTTTGGTTACATTCTGGAACTGTTCGGGCACGAATCAACCATTTATGAATTCGACCAGATAAAACTGGAGCGCGAAGGTTACGATTCTGATTTGCGAAGTTTCCTCTGCAAAATTCTGGGAACCATCAAAAGCTATTATCCCAAGGAAGTGGAATTTTATATCAACAACACCCTGGTCAATTCTTCGTTCCCAAACATCGATAAATTCAGAGAGGAACTGCTTAGTTACAATCAGTCGCACGAAACCATCGGCGACCTGCTGACCCATAAATTCGGCAATTTTGTGGTGTGGGCACTCTTGTACGATAAGAATATAAGTGCTTATTTTACACGCGTTATGAACATCGGAGCCGATGTAGATGATTACTTTTCGTGGTTCGATGGGGTGACCCGGCTAAGTTTCAGGGAGCTCTTCGATGTGAAATTTTAAAACACGACCCGTTACAGGTCGGAAAAAGGAATTCAGTATTTAGTGAAAATCAACGTAAAAACCATATTTGTATCGGCAGGCTTGATAGTGCTGTCCGGTATTCTTTTGGCAGGAATCCATTATATGCTTCTTTCAAATTATTCACGGAAAATTACGAACGACCAGTTCACGGTTATTGGGCATCGCGGAGACGGAGGTTCGGCACCGGAAAATACGCTCGCAGCCATTGAAAAGGGAATTCAGGCAGGTGCCAACATGCTAGAAATCGATGTACACGAAACCCGCGACGGCGTGGTATGCGTGATGCACGATGAACGGGTGAACCGCACCACCAACGGACAAGGCAAGATTAAAGATTTAACCTGGGATGAAATCAGGCAGCTGGATGCCGGTAGTTGGTTCAATGCAAAATACAGAGGAGAGCAGGTGCCGTCGCTCGAACAGGTGATCGAACACATCGACGGCCGGGCACAACTACTCATCGAAATCAAAAAAGGAACACCCTACTATCCTCAAATCGAAGAAAAGGTGGTCAGCCTCATTCGGAAACACCAGGCCGAAAGCTGGTGTGTTGTGCAAAGTTTTCACATGGATATTTTGCAGCATATTCATCAGCTCGATCCCAACATTCGGTTACAGAAACTGGCCTTTTTCGCCATCCCGGCATTGGGATTCAGCTTCGATCTCTCCTTTCATTCCTTTCATCCGGAACAGGAATCATTTATCGAAAGCTATAACCTCAATTATCTCTTTGTCACGAAAAAGCTGATTCGCCAGCTACATCAGGAGGGAAAAAAGATCAATGTATGGACAGCCGACTCGCCGGGAGTTATCCGGAAGATGGTCAATATGGGAGTCGACGGTGTCATTACCAACCATCCGGAACTAGCGAATACGCTAAAAAACAAGCAATAAGAAAAACACACTTCGATAAAAACAAAATCCAATAGTTAGTAAAGAGATCGCCACCGGTTTGTTACAAACTTAACAACAGCTACTTTTGTCAATCTCATTCAGGATAAGTACATTTAATACGACAAACCAAAAAATCCTGACCAATGAGAACTGCCATCATTTTTATTTCAGGGATAACTGGAGGAATTCTGTTAATTTTCCGGGCCATCGGCATTGTAGCCGAATTTAGCATCAACAATTTTCTGCTGTATGCAAGTCTGGCCTTGCTCCTGTTGATTTGTATACCCACCTATTTGTACGATAAACATTTGCGCAATGAGGAAATCAAAAAAATCATCGCCTCTTACAAAGGCAAGAAGAAAGAACCGCTGCAAATAAAGAAAGAAACCCCGACCATTCAGGGGGAAGTCGAAGAATGGGGCATCAACAATCCTCCGTTCCGCGACCATCACTCCGGATTAACCTGGGGAGGCGGCAACATTCATGCAGCCAACGCCTCAAGGGGAACCCGTAGAACGTTTTTGAAAAGAAGGTGATAGTCAATTAGTAGTGAAAAATGAACAATTAGAAATTCAAGCAAACACAATAAAACAACGTCGATATATCTTATTAACAAACTAGCAGGTATTGGTAAGCCTAACTGCCCAATAACATGCCATTAACCATTTGCTACCATATGATAAGATTCTATATTTAAGCATACCAACAAATCTGAACTAATCTGCGAATCCTTTTAACATGAAACCGAACACTTTATCAAACGACCAATCCCTGCAGCCTTTTACCTTCCTTGTTTTACCTGAAATGGCAAATGATTTATTTTTGCCGGAGCATTTATTTTTTAAGGATATAAAAACCGGATAGTATCCTGATATTATTGCCTTTCAACTTACCTGACGCATATCTCGTTGAGATACATCATGGGTAATTTGTTTATGCCGGATAAATCACAGGAATCCTCTAACTAATAAACAAGAATAATGAAAACTTGCTGCCACCTATTGTTTGTGCTTTTCCTACTCCTAACGGTCACCCAACAGGTAAATGCACAAAAAGAACCCAAAACAGGAAAAGTAGACATTGAAAACCTCAAAGCCACACGCTGCCCAATCGACTCGAATGCACATGCGTATTTTATTTTCGACTATGGTAAAGCCGACTTCGAATACATGGCGAAGAATGTCAGGTCGGATGACCCCGCTAGTAGCCGAACAGGCTTTCAGCTGCACATCAACCGGCATTTCCGCATCAAAGTCCTCGACAACGAAGGGTTTGATTATGCCAACGTCGAAATTCCGCTCTATCAGGGAAGACAAAACGAAGAGCTGTCGACATTGAAAGCTTATACCTACAATCTCGAAAATGGGAAGGTAGTAAAAGACAAGCTCAGTAACAGAGATGTCATGACAGAAGAAACCAGCGAACACTGGAATACCGTTAAGTTTGCCCTACCCAATGTAAAAGCAGGTTCCATCATCGAGGTAGATTATACCATTCGTACAACTCATTTTTTCAATCTTCGCACGTGGTATTTCCAACGGGATATTCCGACCCTTTACAGTGATTTCACAGCCATTGTTCCCGAATATTATTTCTATAACAAGACCCTACGGGGCTACTACCCGGTGAAATTTGAACAAGACCAGCGCCAGCAAAAAATGACCATCACCTATCACCAAAAAGCAGAAGGAGTCACACAAAAGGCGTATACAAGTACAGGGACATTCAACTATACCGAAAATATTTACCACTATACTGCTGACAGCATTCCGGCGTTTCCGAAAGAACGATTCTTACGAACGGAAGACAATTATATTTCAAGAATTGACTTTGAACTACAGTACCGAAAATTTCCGCAGTCTCCCATCGATTATTATACAACAACCTGGCAGGATGTAGACAAGGATTTAAATGACAATCAATATTTCGGAAAACAGCTGAACGGTTCCGGTAACATGCGGGATGCGGCAGACGAATTGAAGAAGAGTGGAGCTGAGGGCATGCAAATGATGAATCTGGCGATGGAATACATTAAGCATCATATTGCCTGGAATGGAACAAAAACCAAGTACGTCAACACCACCCTGAATAAAGCCTTCAAAGAAGGTTCAGGGAACTGTGCCGATGTCAACCTCAATCTTGTCAGGCTTTTACGCGAAGTAGGCTTCAAGAGTTATCCCGTCGTACTCAGTACGCAAGACAACGGAATCATCCATCCGTCGCACCCATCCATCAGCAGCTTCAACTACGTAGTTGCCATGGTTGAAAGTGCCGGTAGAGCCTACCTGATGGACGCCACCGATGCAGATGCAGAAATCAATTTGCTTCCCATCCGGTGTCTGAATGACAAGGGCAGAATTATTGGAGATGTTCCGGATAAATGGATTAATCTGATGAACTATCAGCCATTTTCCATGACATCCAGCATCCTGATGATGATGGACAGCACCGCTATGATAAAAGGGAAAGCTAATATGAACCTGAAAGGGTATGGAGCCTACGAGTTCCGCAAAGCCATTCGAAAATATGATTCGCCAACCGACTTTATCAAAGCTCAGGACGATAAAAACACGTTGCAGAATATTGATGGATTAAAAGTTAAGGGACTGGATACCCTTTATCACAACCTGAATCTTTCCTATAGCTTTACCGACAACCAACTGTCGGCCAACCGAGGCGATATGCTCTATTTCAATCCGGTTGTCCTGCCCTATTTTGAAGAGAATCCATTCAAACTCGACAAAAGACAATATCCGGTAGAGTTTGATCATCCTTATCACATTCAGCAGGTGCAGACATACAGAATCCCCACCAATTATCAGGTTCAGGAAACACCGAAATCTGTAAAAATGGTACTTCCGAATAATGAAGCGCAATTCGTTTTTCAGGTTCAGAATTTGGGGGGCAATTTAATTGTCAGCTCATCGCTGATTATCAACAAAAGCGTATTCCTGCCAAGTGAATACGAACAGCTTAAGAAGTTCTTTCAAATGATGATTGACAAGCAAAACGAACTGGTCGTCCTAAAACACATTTGATGAAAAAATCATTGCTCACTCTTCTCTGCACTTTTATTATTAGCATCCCGGCATTCGCTCAAAGCAGCCGGGATGCTGCTTCTATTCCCGATTCTCTCAAAAAACACGCAAATGCCGTCATTCGGGAATACCAGGTCACCTACAACCGGACCGGTGCAGGCAGTTACAGTCGAGAGGTTCATTTGGTAGCAACAATTCTGAACAGCAACGGGAGAAGCAAAGCGGACCTGCTGGTATCGTACGACCGAAATTCCAGTGTGGCTGAAATCAGCGGAGAGATATACGATGCGCAGGGAAAGCCACTGAAAAAAGTCCGGAACAAAGACATTCGGGACTATGCCTACAACGAAAGTTATACGCTGTTCGGTGACAACCGGGTGAAATACTTCAGACCGGCCTACAAGCTCTATCCCTACACCGTGGAGTATCACTACAAAGTCAACTACAACGATCTGGTCAGCTTTGGCAACTGGGCTCCGGTTCCGGGCTATAACACATCCGTAGAAGAGGCCGAAATGACTTTCACAACACCAACAAAATTCAATCTGCGTCATAAAGAATTGAACAACGATTTTGGCTTTACCCAAACAAACGAAAAGAATACGGAGGTATATCACTGGAAACTATCGGGAGTAAAAGCCATCGACAGAGAACGACTGGCGCCTGATTTTATGGATGTATTTCCCGTTGTGCTCCTTTCGCCCGATGAGATTTCATACGAAGGAACCACCGGTAACTTCTCTACCTGGAAAAGTTACGGTACCTGGACATATCACCTTATCCAGGATCGTACCCTACTGCCGGAAGAAACAATACTAAAACTGGTCCGACTGACCGATAGTTTGCCGGATAAGCGTGACAAAGTAAAAGCGGTTTACCAGTACATGCAGAGAAAAACGCGCTATGTCAACATCGCATTAGGTATTGGCGGCTTCCAGCCTATCAAGGCGGAAGATGTCGATGAAAAAGGTTACGGCGATTGCAAGGCGCTGAGTAACTACACCCGCTCGTTGTTAAAAGCCATTGGCATAAAAGCCTACTACACCGAAATCGGAAGCGGTGATAGCCGGCAAATCAAGTATCCCGATTTTCCGGGAGTCAGTCAAACCAATCATGTGATATTGTGTGTGCCATTGAAACAGGATACGGTATGGTTGGAATGCACCAGCCAACAAATTCCATTCGGGTACATCAGCACAAATAACTCGGAGCGCTATGCTCTTCTAATCACGCCAGAAGGCGGAAAACTGGTTCGTACACCGGAATATACTGAACGAGACAACCGACGGGACTCCCACATTCTTGTCAACCTGCAAAACAATGGGGCTGCTTCATTTCAGTTGAATTCCGTATTCAAAGACGGCGAGTTTGAAGACGTTTTTGGCGTCCTCCACCTTTCGGCGAAAGAGCAGAAAGATGCCCTAACCCGATGGTTGGAGGTTCCGGGACTCACGATTCAGCACTTTTCCATGCAGGATATTTCTGCTGACTCGGCCAAAGCGAATTTGACTATCGAAGGAGAAACCAGCCGCTATGCTATGCCAACCGGCAACCGGCTATTCGTATCCACTAACTTCTTAATCGGGAACAGCTTTCCGTCGCATCTCCGAACCGATCGTCAGTTGGATATTTATCAGCGTACAGGCTACACGTACCAGGATACATTGACAATCAATATTCCCAAAGAATTTAAGGTTGAATTCATGCCAACTGGAACCGAACTCACCTCTTCATTTGGCAATTACGAAATAAGCTACCAGCAAAATGGTGACAATACCATCGAAGTAACGCGGAAAGTGGTTATTCACCAGGGAAAATACAAAGCCAATGACGTCAAGTCTATCAACGATTTCCTTTCGGGAATTGCTTCGCAGGAGAGGCAGAAGGTGGTGTTGGTGAAGAAGACTTGAAACGGTATTTTCAATTCGTAAAAACCCCACAGCTTATGTGGGATTTTTTTTAAACAACACAACCAGCATTACTCGGCTGGTTTGTGAAAAAAAAGAACAACTTCTCATCAAAAAATTTTCCAAAACCGTAACTTTTTCGTTTTTAAGCAGTCTATTAATACAAACAGTGTACACTTCGAATAACTGTCATGAAAAAGCTACTGTTTCTATATATGCTGCTTTTGTTTACCGCCTGCACCGAAAACGGGTCGCTTCATCACCGTCGGAGACCAATCCAACAAACTTCCGTGATGTGCGCTGAGACAGAAGAACACGCCGTGGCTGATCCAGGACTTGTCATCTCCGTTATTGTCAACAGGGAAATTGCCCTGTACGAAACCTCACGTAATTCCACCATCAAACCGACAGAAAATTAGCCCGCCAAACTGGCTCCTTTCGCTCGTCAATAAGCCATCCTCCATAAGAATGTTTTTCCTGCATAAAGAAGGCCCGGTTTTGAAAATTGAGACGACACAAATTACCCTCCAACCTATCTTTGTTGGCAAAAAACCTGAACCAAATCAGGACTGATTATTTTGCAGGAAGTTCGAGTATGAAAGCTGGAAAACGCACACTACTGAAAGACTTCATTAAATTCCAATCCACTCTCAATGGAAAAACAATCATCAATAATTAATGATGCCTTCAGGTGGCTGAAAAAGCAGAGTTCACACATACATCATTCATATGATGTTAATTACGCAAATGCGAACACATCGACAATTGAATACACAAATATCCATTCGCCACCAATTTCACATCAAAAAGGAGAAACTCCACCGAGAACGATGAAATTAAAAAGTCACAACATCAGCCTTCGAACAATAAAAGATTTCAATATCCGAAATACTCATAATGAAACATATAGTTTCTTCCCGGAAAGGTTCGAAATGAAAACAAGTAGAAGTTTTCCCTAAAAAAAGCGGCGCAAAAGAGGTAGTAAAATATTAAAGATATAAATCGAAGAGTGCTTGAAAACGAAGGCTTAATTTATCATACTACATACAGCATTCGCTTTAAATATCCTCCTAAATCGATATATTTACAGAGAAGTAAAACAATATTACGAACGACAAAAAAACAGCAAAATGGATACCAAACAAACTACAGAAACAGTCTTATTGGCCGGCGCAACCGGTTACCTCGGACATTACATCGCAGAAGAATTGATCCGGCAAAACATCCCTGCAAAAATCATTGCCCGCCGCCCTGAAAAAGTGGAATATCTCGGTGGAGAAAACCGGGAGATCATCCACGCAGAAGTTACGCGACCCGAAACACTGATCGGAGTGTGCGAAGGAGTGACTACTGTCATATCCTCTATCGGCATCACCCGACAAAAAGATGGCCTTACCTATATGGATGTCGATTACCAGGCCAACCTGAACCTGCTCAACGAAGCAAAGAAAGCCGGTGTACGAAAGTTCATTTACGTATCTGCCATTAACGGGGATAAATACCGCCAGTTGAAAATATTCCAGGCTAAGGAAGCTTTTGTGGATGCACTGAAAGCGTCGGGGCTCGATTATACGGTCATGCGCCCCAACGGCTTCTTCTCCGATATGCGCGATTTCCTCGACATGGCCAAAGGCGGAAGAGTGTATCTTTTCGGAGACGGCCATTATCAGATGAATCCCATTCATGGTGAAGACCTGGCCAAAGTATGTGTTAATGCTATTTCTTCTGAAGAAAAGGAAATTGCCGTAGGCGGGCCGGATAATCTTTCTCAAAACGAACTGGCTACACTCGCACTGAAAGCCTGGAACAAACCGATAAAAATCACGCATCTCCCCGATTGGATTCGCAGGATGACCATTGGTCTGGTCAGGACATTCACCTCTTCAAAAACCTATGGCCCCATCGAGTTCTTCCTCACGCTCATGGCCGACGACCAACTAGCTCCTAACTATGGAGAACACCACCTGGAGGATTTCTTTAAGAAAGAAGCAGAAAGAATGAGACGTGAGAAATGAACAATGAGGCTAAAATGAGGGTCTTGGGGTAAATCAGGAGGTTGTTTCCGGTACTGATATTCCTATACTTTTTTGTATCTATTTCGTTCGATATTTGTACGTACAAACTTTTCATCTATATTTGTCCGGTCAAATGGAAAAGAACGAACAACAATGTAACGGACCGCTGGAGTGCTGCCTCTATTTCACAGCCAACTCACTATCACGCTATATCAACGAGATGGCAGAGGAAGCTTTTGCCCCTACCGGACTGGCTCCATCATACAGTTATCTGATGATTCTGGTAACTAACCAACCGGGCTTATCGCAAAATGAGTTGAGCCATCGGATGAACTTGAAACCATCGACGATGACACGCTTTGTTGAGAAGCTAAAGCAGCGGGAACTGGTTTACACCAACCAGGAAGGCAGAACGGTATATGTTTACCCGACTGAGCAGGGCAAAAAGTCTCGCCCGGTTATCGACCAGGCACTGAAAAGACTCTACGACAAATATTGTGATGTACTGGGCGAAGATTTAGCGGTCAAACTCACGGCTGATATTCACAATGCCAATCAAAAACTTGGGAAGTAATATTTTTTTGTTCTAACACTTGTATGTACAAATATATAAATACGAAAAGCAACAAATGAGTAAGATGAATCAAACAACAGCAAAGACAACCATCATCATGGGCCATCCGACGCCGGAATCTTCGCTGGCAAATAAGACCATCATTGAAAAAGTAGAAAAAGAACTGGAAAATGTAGAAATACGGAAGCTGGGAGCGCTTTATCCCGATTACCAAATCGATGTAGAAGCTGAACAACAGGTGCTGCTCGAAAGTGATGTAATCGTTCTTCAGTTTCCTTTTTATTGGTACAGTGTTCCCGCAATCCTCAAGCAATGGATCGACAGCGTATTCGCCTACAACTTTGCTTACGGACGTGAAGGAGACAAACTGAAAGGAAAAGCCTTTATCGTTTCTACCACAGTGGGCGGACCACAGGAAGCCTATCACCCCACCGGATACAACCACTTCCGAATGGACGATTTGTTGCGCCCCCTCGAACAAACGGCTTACCTGGCCCAAATGGATTTCCGCACTCCGGTCATCGGCCACGGAATGATTTTCGTGCCTGGCGTATACAATACGCAGGAAGAAGTAATAAATCGTGCTACACGACAAGCTGAACGATTACTGTCAGCCATCCGGGAAGCAGTTCCACAACCGGTGCAATAAATAATGCTTTGAAACCTGTAACTGTTCATCGTTACAGGTTTCAACTTTCAGGTTAATACAGCAACTTCGGAGGACACGTTCAGGCATAAAAAAAGCCTCACTAACCGTGAGGCTCAAATCTTAATGAATATGTCGTTTAAACTTACTTACGCAAGTTTAACATTTACCGCATTCAATCCTTTTCTTCCTTCTTGCAAATCGAAGGTTACTTCGTCATTTTCCTGGATTTCATCAACCAATCCGGTTACATGCACAAAATACTCATTGTTTGATTCTTCGTCTTTAATGAAGCCAAAACCTTTGGTGTCATTAAAAAATTTTACTGTTCCTTTATTCATTGTTATTTATTTAATACGCCGCAATATACGCATTGTATCCGAAATCCAAACACCATCTTTTATTTTCTCAAAAATAATTTCACCAAAAAACACTTAAGCACTCATTATCAGCCATATAAAATTAAAATATTTTTTTCGACGTTTTTCCTAATCAATTGTAGGATTGCACGTTAACAATGACGCAAAAATCATAAAAACAACTATAAAAGAGTCCACCGGCTGCCGTTTTACAGTAAAAACCAGCAAAAAATTGCGCCAGCTTCGGAATTATTTATCCAAATCGCTATTCATTACAAGGAATTAAGGTGTGAATATCGGTGGCAGAAAACCGATGAAGAAGGAGATGCATAACAGAAAGGTCAAAAAATAAATTGACCATTCAACAAACAAATGAAAAGAACATGAAACGAATGGCATGAACATTGTTCTTACCCGTATAGTATCGAAAGATAATTATCCCGAATGATATGATTAACAGACAATCTATTACCATGAGGTTGGAATAGTTAAACTACTACAAGCTTAAAGTCAACCATGAAGTCATACCTAAACTTAAAAGCTATGATTAGAAAAGCAATCCTTATTATCGCAATACAGTTGTCTGTATTAAGCACCCTCTATGCTCAGAGTCTAAGCGAGCAAATAGGCGGCATCAAAACACACTTCCAATTATACTCTCTAACAACCAACCTGGATGCCAGTGAACAAATGCTTGTATTAAGAGCGGAAACCAAACATTATTCTGACGAAACCTATGCAGCCGGATGGGGCTTTGGTTATCGCTCTTATCATCTGGAATTTATTACTCAAAAGGAATTGAATGACCAAAGACTTCCTTATAGTATTGGAAAAGCCCGTTACACCAGACTAAAATTAACGTTTTACAATGCAAACAAAGATATCCTTGCCTCCTTCATGATTCCTTTTGAACGAGTCGACAGGCAGTCCAACCCTTCTGCAAAAGGAGGTCCATTCTTTTACTCGATTGATCTAATTAATATACCATTAGTCTTGCTGGGACAAACAGCTGCAATTGATATGGTCGAGATGGTGGCCAACCGGAAATAGGGAAAATGCAAAATAATTCATCTAAGTAGCTAAAACCTTTAACTTTGATAAGCTGCAAAATTCAGAAAGAATGAAAAACAAACGGTTTATCAAAGTCGCCAATCATATCAAGCTGTGGGTCGAGACCTATGGGAATACAACGGATAAAGCCTGTCTGTTTATTTCCGGCGCCGGTGCCAACAGCTCGTTCTGGTCGGAACGGTTGTGTAACCGCATAGTAAACGATGGATTTTTCGTCATCAAATACGATCACCGTGATTTCGGCTACTCATCAAAAATCGACTTCGAAAAGCATCCTTACGATTTGATGCAACTGGCAAAAGACGCTTTGTCGATTATGGATTCCCTGGACGTAGAAAAGGCTCATGTCGTTGGCCATTCCATGGGTGGCTTCATTGTGCAGCTGTTAGCGATTCATAATCCGGAAAGAATCCTTTCCATGGTTTCAGCCTCTTCATCAACCAACTCACCCAAAGTTCCCCCACCACCGGATCGGACGTGGCAGATATTCATGAAATGCAAACCACAAAACAACTACGAAAAGGATATCAGCGAATTTTTACCGGTTTGGGAATATTTGAACGGAACCGCAGCTTTCGACAGGGAGCTGGCCATCAAATACACAAAGAATATTTACGCTCGTCAGGAAATTACCGAACCATTGGGAGAATCGCACGTAAAGGCACAAGCCAACCTCACTGACCGGACCGAATCATTACGACAAGTGAAAATCCCAACATTGGTCATCCACGGTGAGGAAGACTACCTGGTTGACAAATACGGAGGTATACAAACAGCCAAATGTATTGAAAACGCTGAGCTGGTTTTAATACCCAAAATGGGACACATTCCGTTCAATCAGGAAATCCTTTTACGATTTGAAGATGAAATCGCTCGGTTTTTGAACCGGAACAAAAAAGATGATCGGAATTAGTTGCTGTATAACTTCACCCCTCTTCGATAATATTCACTCTCCTTTTTCCAAAAAGGTACGGATTGAGCATTGGAAATCTCCTGCGCTAACAGGGCATACACCTGGCTAAATTTCAACAGGTAGGAATAATCGAAGTCATCGGTCGCTTCGTCTGCCGTCTGATGGACATATTTGAGAATTTCGTCATCAATCCGGTCAAAGCCGGGACTGATGGTGACCGAAGGAATTCCATTTTCGGCAAAGACAATATTATCTCCTTTTTCATACAAATACGCCAGCTCTTTCGGATAAGGTAAACAAGCAACTCCGAGATTGATAACCGGATTCCAAAATTGTGAAAGAAACTCAATCTGGTTCTTACCTCCTACCCTGATCTGCGTAGTATCGTTAAAACCGCCGCCATCATTATTGAGAACAAATACTATCTGCTGTAGGGCAACCGGACAATGCTCCATAAAATACCGAGCTCCCAGCATTCCTTCTTCTTCACCGGTAGTCGCAACGAAAATGACCGAACGGTTAGGTGGAAACTTCGATAGTTCTTTAGCAGCATAAATCAAAGCCGCCGTTCCCATCGCATTATCTCTGGCTCCGTTGTAAACCGAGTCCTCCCCGGAGTGATTCTTCCCGTGTTGCACTCCTAAATGATCATAGTGAGCGCACAGTAACACATATTCATTTTTTAGTTGCCGATGAGTTCCTTTAATAAAGCCTGCAACATTCTGACAGCTCACTTCCTTATTATCAATAAGAAATTCAACAGGTTGAAGATAATCGTTAAAAGTTTCGAACGGCTGCAATCCAGCGGCCCGAAACTGTTCGGCAATATAACGTGCTGCAATATGCGCCTCAGTTGTGCCGACCTTTCGTCCCATCAATTCGTCGGAGGCCAGAAACCTGAGATGAGCCATTAATTCATTCTTTTCCTGTTTTCGAACCGCTGAAGTTTGATTTTCCGAAACACATGATATTGCCAGTGAGAACACTGTATATAAAACAAATAGAATCTTCAACCAAACAACCTTCATCATCTTTCCAGCGTTTTTAGTACGATTTTCAAAACAATCTTACCACAATCGACCAAAGACTGCTCATGAACCTGAGAAGGAACATCTTTCGGGCTATGCACCTCATTCCCCGAAGTCCCAATCGCCGAAGCAACAACACCCGCCTGAGCAAATGTCATTTGATCGGAGCCTGTGTTACCCGCGTAAGTAACAGGAATGAACAGCTCATGTGTGCTTTCTTTGATGATATCAGCCAGCCAGGCCGGTCGGTTGCTAATGGCGAACAAAGGAAGTACTTCGGGTGCCAAGAGCCGCCAGTTTGATTCAATTCCTTCCAGTGAGCGACTCCTCATGAATTCAGGAAACTGCGTGTTTCCGGTTTGTTCGGGTATACCATGAACGCCGCCCGTTGTTTCGATAAAAATATGCTCACCAGCAAGCTGGTCCATATTTAATACCAGCTTACAGTCCGCTATATTCTGCCTGTGCCTGTTCAGGTATACTCTTGAACCCAACAGTCCTTTCTCTTCGCCACCAAAGGCAACGAATTTTATATTCGCATTTAAACTATCCTGGTATTGCCTGAAGAATCTGGCCAGCTCGATAAGGACACCAACACCGGAAGCATTGTCATCGGCGCCCGGGCTTCCGGGATACGAATCGTAGTGCGCTGAAAGTATGATTTCATTTTTCGGGTGATATTTTCCCCGCACAACACCAACTACGTTCTGCGAAGTGTGTTTCCTGATATCACCATCGATTGCACAGACAAGTCTCCTCCCCACCTCTTTCGATATTTGCCTGAATGCCAACCTGGGGATAACCAAAATCAACCGGGGGCTCCCGAAAAACAACTTGAAATAGGCTGAATTCGTTAACGGATACGACGCAACAACAATCTGATCGGCAATCTCCGAATCGGTGGTATTGTTAGAATCCAGCAGAATAAAGTTCCCTTGAAACTGAAAATTCCCAACGTATGGATTAAAGCATACCTGCGAAGCTTCAACGGGATGTCCGTTTATCTCTAATTCCGTTTTACGGACATCAAATGATTCGAAGGTAAATTTCTCCATCGTTGTTTCAATGCCGACATCCGACAACTCGTTGAAGATATAGTCAGCAACCCGCTTTTCCTCAGGGGTTCCGACACTGTGAACCCCGATACCGGAAATGTGGGTAATATGCCCAAATGAATTCGGTCCAAAATCGGATGGGAAATCAACCTGGGAGGAACGAAGCTGAGCATAACCGGTGCCACTGCAGAGAAGTAAGAAGCAATTAAAAGAAAGCAGAAAGATGTGTTTCATGATGAAATGCCATGTTGATTTAAAGCAATGATAAGATGAAACAGCACGTCATTTAACCCACCAAAGGGGGATTTTGAAATTCCCCACTTTAGGGGGGAAACATTGAAACCAATATTCCGAAAAAAATATAATTGGCTTAAAAAAAAGCGATAAGTTTGCTTTATGGATTTATTGTTAACCATAGTAGTCTCGACAACACTGGGCATAAGCTTTATTCCGGTAATCCTGACGATTTTAAAAACGGATAAGGATAATCGAAGGATTTTCCGTCCGCTATTCTATGTCTTCCTTTCAGTAAATTCGATTTGGTACTCCGTATTATTTATCCAATTGCTGCAAGCAAACCAGGCGCTGAATATACATTCCCATATTGCATTGGAAATATTCACCTCTTCCCTTCTCTTCATCACGAGGTTTCTTTTTCTTATTGCTTTTGTACGACTCATTCTTTTACTGCTTGATTTCGATATACCGAAGACATTTAAGCTTGCGCTGAAACTTTCGGGATTTGTGATTGCCGGGTTCTGGCTACTGGGGTGGTTAGCGTTTTTCTTTCTAAAGAGCGGTGCATTAAGCGATAATCTTCTTCTCTATACCGATATACTGATATTCTTTATCGTCATTGTCTCTTGTGTTTACCTGATTTACCAAACCAAACTGGTTCCTGAAAATAAAAGCGGGAAAGCCATCAGAATGTTAGCATTTGTCTTGCTCATTCCGATGCTACTGGGTTTGTTGAAATGGTTAGTCGGAGGAATATTAATGCTTGAAAATCCTGTTTGGGAACGATTAAGTATTCACCTGTTGGTTCTACTAATGAATCTACTTTTCAGCTTGTGGCTCATCAAGTATGGTAAAGAGCTGAAAGGATTCAGAATACTAAAAACACATCTGAATAATACCGATGAATTGTTTGAAAAGTACAACATTTCCAAACGTGAGATGGAGGTCATTCAGCTGATTTGCGAAGGCTACACGAATCAACAAATCGCCGACAAACTATTTATTTCCATTGAAACGGTAAAGGACCATAACTCCCGGATCTTCCTCAAAACGGAGGTAAAAAACCGCACGCAACTGGCCAGGTTATTTTTAAGGTAGTGTGGACTTTCCCAAAAAACTTTGGTCGTACTCCCCTCTTTCGGTTCGCCGATAGTTAATCGAAGCTCAGACTATCCATACTGACAAGCTTAGCGCCGCGAGCTTGAAACACGGTCATCATACTATCTTTCATCTGTTCTGATTCCGACAGGATGGCGTCCCTGATGAGTGCCACATCGTAGTTTCTGTTTTGCGCTGCTGCCACGGTCGTGTTGATGCAGTGTGCCGCATCCAGACCGACGATATATAACTTATTAACCTGATGCTGACGAAGCACTTCATCAAGTGATGTTTTGAAAAAGGCATCATTCCGGCTTTTGACCACTTTCATATCGGAAACGAGATTCAGTCGCTTATCAAACCGCGCCCCCGGGCTACCGGCTGCATACGAGCTATTCAGTAAATTAATCAGCGGATTCCTGATTTCACTTCGAATGTAAATAACAGGCAGGTTATGGAGTTGAAAGCTTTCGGTTAACCCGTTTATCGTATGAATTAAATCTTCTGATTCGGCAATATAGTATTGGTTTAACGAAGACTTGCCGGTGGTTGCTTCCTGAACATCGATGACAAGCAGTGCCGGACGTACTATATCGGAAGTTGCAATCGGCTCTCCTTCCGAAACAACCGAAGCTCTCTTTTCGAAAAGCAGCAGGTTACCAATCAGGATAACAATAATTAAAACGATGGTCCCTAAAATTCGAAAAATGATTCGTCTCATTGATCGCTGTTTCATGTTCTGTACATTTACGTGTCAATCCACCGCATACGCGTGAATACCATTGCAAGAATAGCGCTTTACTATGTTTAAATATACCCACTAAAGTTGGGAAATACAGAAATCAATTGATATAAAAGATATAACCGAAGGATAATGCCCTTTGTAGAGACGTAGCATGGCTACGTCTCTATGATGTTTACAGGAAAACTTTCCGGTTCCATTCTACACGTAACAGTGATGGACATTTCGTATCTTTGAATTTTGCAAAACAGCATATCATCGATACATGGACATAAAGAATATAACGCTGGAAGAGTTTTACCGGGAAGCTGCCAACTTCACCGGCAGGGACATCGACTCACTCCTGCCACCGGGCATCAACAAGGAAATTGGACATTTCAACGTATTCGACATTGCCGAAACTATCAGGGAGGTAAAACGGAAAAAGGTGATGCCTTACAACCGGCGGGCCTATTACAAGATTAGTCTCATCAGGGGAAAGAACCGGGCCGAATATGCCGACAAGGTTATCGATATAAAAACCAATGCTCTGCTGTTTGCCACTCCCAAAGTACCGTACAACTGGGTGTCGCTGGATGAAAACCAGGCAGGCTCCTTTTGTGTGTTTACCGATGAGTTCCTGGTGAAAAACAAAAGCGGTGTAGCACTCGACGAACTGCCCATCTTCAAATCGGGCGGTTATCCCGTTTTCGAAATCACCGACGAGAAAGCGGAAGAGATAGCCGCTACCTTCCGGAAGATGAAAGACGAAATCGCATCGGATTATGAATTCAAATACGATCTGCTTCGCAACTATGTGCTCGAACTTATTCACTATGGTCAGAAGCTGCAGCCTGCCACTGCATTGCATTCTCATCAAAATGCATCCGCCCGCATCCTTTCGCTCTTTATCGAATTGCTGGAAAGGCAGTTCCCCATCGAATCAACCAATCAGCGGCTTACACTGCGAACCGCAAAAGAATACGCCGAAAGACTGGCTATCCACGTCAATCACCTGAATAAGGTATTAAAAGAAAACACCGGGAAAACCACCACGGAGATTATCACCAGCCGGATGCTGCAGGAAGCCAAAATCCTGCTAAAGCAAACCGATTGGAACATATCGGAAATTGCCTACAGTTTGGGCTTCGAAGAGGTCGCACACTTTTCCAATTTCTTCAAGAAACAAACGTCGGTAGCTCCCCTAACTTTCCGCACCTAACTGCACATATTTGATTTTTGCAAATCATGGATTGATATTTACAAACCATAAGCCTCGTTCCTGCTTCATCTTTGTATCGTTAAATAACAGTAGTAAACGTTAAACACAAATATGATGACAAAGACAAATAGAATTGCCCTCGTAACCGGCGGCAGTCGGGGACTTGGAAGAAACATGGCCATTAATCTCGCCAAAAAAGGGATTGACGTAATTCTCACTTACAACAGCAATGCACAAAAAGCTGATGAAGTAGTAGCCGAGATTCAGTCGCTTGGTCAAAAAGCCAAAGCATTTCAGCTCGATACCAGTAACGTGAAGCTTTTCGATGATTTCTTCGGAAAAGTATCATCCTATCTGAAAGAAGAAACAGGCAAACCGAATTTCGATTTCCTCATTAACAACGCGGGAACCGGATTGTATGCATCGTTTGCCGAAACAACCGAAGAACAATTCGATGCAGCGCTGAATATTCATTTCAAGGGTGTGTTCTTCCTGACACAAAAAGCACTGCCCTTCATCAACGATGGCGGACGCATCATCAATATTTCCTCAGGGCTGGCACGTTTCTCTTTTCCGGGTTCTTCCACGTATGCATCCATGAAAGGCGCCATCGAAGTACTCACCCGCTACCTGGCAAAAGAACTCGGCTCACGAGGCATTGCTGCCAATGTGGTAGCACCGGGAGCCATCGAAACCGATTTCGGCGGTGGCCATGTCAGAGACAACAAGGAAGTAAACCAACATATCGCCAGTCTGACAGCATTAGGTCGCGTCGGGTTACCCGATGACATTGGCGGTGTAGTAGCCTTCTTGTGTTCCGATGAGGCACGCTGGGTTAACGGGCAACGAATTGAAGTTTCCGGCGGAATGAACCTGTAAACTCACAAACATGAATACAATTGTAGAGACGTTGCATGCAACGTCTCTTTTTGTTTAAAAATACCCGAAACAGCAAAAGCCCAGGGCCTCGAACAATAAGACGGTAAAGTAGAGACGCGATTAATCGCGTCTCTACCAAATTCAAATCAACACCGGCACAACCATCTGAAAAACATAAAATCCCAAACAGACAAAATCATTCATTTAGTTAAATTTGATAGCGACAACCTAACTATTCAATTGGAGACCTATCTAAATGACAATGCCACGATTTGGAAAAGAACGACTGTCCATCCGACTAATTGGTCAGATACGATTTTGGTTTGGACTATCTGCAGGACTTCTATCCGCTTTATGGATTGCATGGTTATTTAGTTGTTCCAGAGAAGTTTTTAGGTTTATGACCTGCTTCTCGGCAGATTTATTAGTCCTAAAGGGAAACGAGCTAAAGTTTTATAATTACTTCTTTTCGGCACTTGCAACCGTCTTAGACCTCTCCATAGCCATTTGGATTTGGATGGGAAATCATTCCCACAAGAGAAAAAAAGACAGGATATTCAAACAACTTGCCCGAACCAATGCCTTGCTTGTTTTTTGGATAATTTTAATGGTCGTTGCACGATTTGGCTCGCTACTTCCTATTATCTTGACAGGTTCTCCTGGTTATGACAATCAACTCGACTTAGTCGATGAATTTCCTATTTTATTAATCTTGCTACCCCTTATTGTATTTACTCAAAGCTGGTTTGCAGTCAAATTGGTTTATCGCGCAAACAGATGGATAATCATTTCCCTGGTTATATCGATCGTTTTCACCGTCGCTCTTAAAAACACAACTTCTATCAATCAGGAATTTCTAAACACCGCTTATTTTCAGAAATTCGAAAAAGACTTCCGTTACATTGACGAAGAAATTTCCATAGCAGAAAAAGAATATCATCTTACTTTCTCGGCAGAGACAATCGAAACACTAAGAAAGTGGCATTCAGAAGGTGCTATCGAACAAATGGAAAGCATAAAAGCCGCCTTTTCAGAAAATCACCCGGTTTCAATGGATACCATCATTCTCCAAAAGATCGTTATCCACAACTATAAACCAAGTTATTGGGCGAGATATGGTCGAAATTCGCTGAGAGATTGGCATTATGCCTTACCCAACGATATCCTGAAACAGATAGGATACTCCCATCCCGATTCAGACAAAACAAAGGAGCTTTTCCTGGTATTGCAAGAAGAAATTGATTTGGTGAATACACCCCTCATTCAAAATAATGAATATAGAAATTACACATGGACCGAGAGGCGAAGGAGCTTGGGTCGCAGATATGATATTCCTGTTGCGTTAATGCAACAACTTAGTGATGTAAGAGACAGCTTAATCAATGATCATCAATACGAAGAGTTGAGCAAAATATTACCGGAAATAAAAAATAGCAGACTTCAAGGCACTGCGCAATAACGAAAAGGCTGTGTTACCTCATCTGCTAAATCCATAAATCTGCGTAATCCCGGTTCAGACAAGATATACCGGCATCCAATAATGCGAGCAACGAGACGCAAACATTGCGTCTCTACAGCGGACAAATATCGCTCGTCATCGTTCATACAAGCGTAGTCATCGGTCATACAACGACTGTCATTGGCCATACAAGAGCTGTCACCGGTCTTAAACCAACTGTCATCGCTCATACAAGCGCCGTCTCCAGCAATAAATCGACCGTCTCCGCTTATACAAGCGTTGTCAATTGCCATATAAGCGTCGTCAAACGTAATACAACGACCGTCAAACGCCATACAAGCGTCGTCAATTGCAATACAACGACTGTCAAACGCCATACAAGCGTTGTCAAACGCAATACAACGACTGTCAAACGCCATACAAGCGTCGTCAATTGCAATACAACGACCGTCAAACGCCATACAAGCGTCGTCAATTGCAATACAACGACTGTCAATCGACATACAAGCATTGTCAATTGCAATACAGCGACTGTCAAACGCCATACAAGCATTGTCAATTGCAATACAGCAACTGTCAAACGCCATACAAGCGTCGTCAAACGTAATACAACGACCGTCAATCATCATAAAACGTCTGTCATCAGGTAAAAATGGGCCGACATCGGAACGATAATCGACTGCGAACCATATTCCCGAAGAGGCAAACAGCATTACACAACCAGATTCGGTAAAAAAGAGAGCGTCATCGACTTCCCGGAAGGGGTTGCATTCTTTAAAATTGCTTAAAAATGACATATTATGAGAAAATTCATGCCCCTCTCCTCCTTTTCTTTGTAAATTTCTCGTCTAAAACCTGTCATTTGTGGTGAAGTCCTTTCCCACTAGGTCAAAACCAGACTAAAAATCCTGCCTAGAACCAATGAATAAAAGCTCCTTTTCAGGAGATTATGTGCCAGTGGCAAACATTAATGGTGCCGGATTGTTTGCATTGTTGCCGATAACCCGAAACCTTGATGACAAGATATTTATTCATCATTGATTTTAAATTCGAAAAGAAGTATGAAAAGATTACTTTATCTCTTTGTGATGGTCTTCCTCTTTACTGCGGAGGCAGCGTTTCCGCAGAAAAGTGCATTTACCATCGCCGATTTGTACAAAGTACGTCACGTGGGTACTCCCGTCGTTTCGCCTGATGGCATGCGCGTGGCCTTTACGGTAACCGACTACGATATGCCAAAAGGCAAATCGATGACCGACATCTACGTAATGAACGCCGACGGCAGTAACATTACCCCGGTAACCACCGATCACAAGGGAAATTACGATCCCATCTGGGCCAGCGACAGCAAAGACCTCTATTATGTGTCGGCTGCATCAGGAGCTCCGCAGATGGTTCATTATTCATTTGCGACCGGAAAATCGAAACAGGTAACCGATTTCTCGATGGGTGTAGATGCTCCGGTATTATCGCCCAACAACAAGCTGATTGCCTTTTCGGCAAAAGTATACCCCGACTGCGGTGCCAACAGCAAATGCAATGCCCGCAACGATTCGTTGTCACACAACGGTCCCATTCAGGCTTATGTAGCTGATCACCTGCTGTTCCGTCACTGGACACAATACGCCAAGGGTAAATATTCGCACATCATTGTATTTAATACCGAAACCGGAAAATACACCGATGTCACCCCGGGTAAATTTGTATCGCCCGCTTTTATGCTGGGCGGCGGCGTAGGTTATAACTTCTCGCCCGATAGTAAAGAAATTTGCTACGCGTCGAAACACGTCGAGCACCCCGAAGCATCGACCAACAGCGATCTGTTTGTTGTTCCGGTAACGGGTGGAACAGCCAAAAACATTACCAAAGAGAACAAAGCTTGGGACGGATGGCCCATTTATTCGCCCGATGGCAAGTACATTGCTTACCGTACCCAGAAGATTCCGGGATACGAATCGGCAAAGTTCAACATCGCCCTTTATAACCGGGCAACCGGCGAGACGAAGATCATCACCAAGGACTTTGACAACTGGGTTGATGACTTTAAATGGGCTCCCAACTCCAAGTCCATTTTCTTCTCGGCAGAGCAAGAAGGAGGAGAACCGATTTACATGGTCGACCTGGCCTCGGACGTTATCACCCCCGTTTCGGGACAGCGCTCCATTTACGGTTTCGATGTAGCCAGCAACGGATACCTTTACTACCTGGCCACCACCATCGACAAACCGGCTGAGCTCTTCCGCATGAAAACCAAAGGCGGAACCGAAGAACAGCTGACTAATTTCAACAAGGAGTTGTTGTCGAAAGTCGATTTCCGCCCGGCAGAAAAAATGTGGGTAACCGGAGCCGACAACAAACAGGTACAGGTATTCATTGTGAAGCCACACAACTTCGACCCGTCGAAAAAATATCCGCTCATCCTGAACGTTCACGGTGGACCGCAGGGACAGTGGATGAATTCGTTCCGCGGCGACTGGCAGGTATATCCCGGAGCCGGTTACGTAGTGGCATTTGCCAACCCGCACGGTTCAACCGGACGCGGACAGGCTTACACCCGCGAAATTTCGGGTGACTGGGGCGGCAAACCGTTCGAAGACCTGATGAAGGTAACCGATGCGCTGGCCAAACTGTCGTATGTCGATTCAACCCGCATGGGTGCCATGGGATGGTCGTACGGAGGTTACATGATGAACTGGTTCCAGGCCAAAACCAAGCGCTTCAAGTGTCTCGCTTCGATGATGGGACTCTACGACCTGCGTTCGATGTGGGGAGCAACCGAAGAACTTTGGTTCCCGAACTTCGACCTGAAAGGACAGCCTTGGAATTCGGACCTGTACAAGAAATTCTCGCCTTCGGAATACGTGAAGAACTTCGCTACGCCGACGCTGATTATCTCCGGCGAGCGTGACTATCGCGTACCTTACACGCAGAGTCTCCAATATTTCAGTACACTGCAGACACTGGGCATTCCGTCGCGCCTGATTATCTTCAAGAACGATGGTCACTGGCCCAACCGCGTGAAATCGATGCCGTTGTACTACGACGCACACCTCGATTGGTTCCACAAGTACCTGGGAGGCGCACCTGCACCATACGACGTGCACAAAATGTCGCTCAATCAGAGCTTCGTAAACGACAAGTGATGAAGAAACTGATTTCCGGCTTCGGCCGGAAGTCATTCTTCAAACCATAAGATAGCACCATAGACGAAAAGCTGCTCCGGCATATTCCTTCTTTTCAGGAATGTCCGGGCAGCTTTTTACTTTGGTGTACAAAATCTATGAAAAAAATAAAATGTCGTAATTCAATCAGTTAGTATAGCTGTAGATCATGTTTCTTTGACTGCTTTTCGAAGCAATGGTTTAATGTGAAATGAAATAATGTACAATGAACAGTTACAGCACTGCCAAACGGCTTTGAGACGACAGCAGTCTTGCTATATTTTTAATGCAACGCGTACAGATACCCGTCGGAACTGCCGACATACAATACACCATCCGATACAGCAGGCGTACTCAACACCGAACCAACGGAATAGAGACCTTTCATGGCTACCTCATGGGTTTGCGCGTTGTAGCCAGTCTTAAAAACCCGCGCGTAAAAATCGTTGTTGATTTCACTATCAGCCGTCAACACGCTATCGCGATTCGCAACAGAAGCATCCATACGGTATTCCCAAACTTTTTCTCCAGTTTTCGCCTTTACCGCATGTACCGTACCGTTAAAACCGCCGAAGTAAATGAGTTTTCCGGTTGTCACCGGAGATGAAAAAATGTATCCGGCCGGGATATCTTTGCTGTAGATAGAATCACCATTCATCGCATTCAACGCAATGAAACGATGTGTATCGGATGTGCCGTAATAAACGGTACTATCACGCACCAGCGGCGTGTTGATGACCCATGAATACCGGTTGAACCGTTTCCAGAGAAGTTTTCCGGTCATACCATCGAGCGCGTACACATGTGCATCGCGGCAACCGAAGTAAATCCGGTCGTTCCAAACCACCGGCGACGATTGAATGCCTGTCTGGTTGTAATTCACCGTGTCTTTTCCGGTTTCAAACTTCCAAATCTCGCGGCCTGTCTCCAGGCTGACCGCATGCAGAGACCGGTCCCAACCTCCAAAGATGACCATATCGTTGTAAATGGTAGGCGCGTTGTGAATCGCCTCACCTGTCGCGATATGCCATTTTTCCATTCCCGAGTTAGCGTCCACCGCATAAAAGTTACCATTGCCACTTCCGAAGTACAGCACACTTTTGTGCCAAACAGGCGACGAGAGATACATGTCCCATGGGTCAGCGATTATTTCATCCTTCGGTTGCAATCCCTGAACACCCGGCGCAGAAAAATGCTTTTCCGGTCCTTCGTTGAAACGCCACTGTAATTTTCCGGATGACCGCTCCAATGCATAGAGATAACCATCGGAGCTGATGAAGAAGACCGACTCTTCCGTCACTGCCGGCGAAGATGCGATATAACCACCCGTTGTATAATGCCAAACTTCTCTTCCCGATGTTTTCCCGACCGCATAAAATGTACTATCGTTACTACCGAAGTAAACAAAGTCGCCAAACACAGCAGGCGAACTAAACACGTAGCCGTTGGTTTGGAATTTCCATTTCACGCCGTGCAGCGTATCGATATCCGGTGAAGCAAAATAACCGGAGTGCTGTGCGTCGGCGCGAAACATGACGGCAGGACGGGGCTCTGTTTGACAGGAAAATAAGGTAAGTAGCAAAATACTGACAGCTAATAATGAATTGATTAGACGCATAGGTTTGAATTTGGATGAGTTTAAAAATAGAAGACAATTAACTACACGAACACCCTGAATCATTCATCCTACTTTTCATAACTTTTAGCATCATTGGAAGCACAGTTCAGATTTAGCATTGACTATCCCGAATAAAAGCGTTAAATTAAGATAGTTAACCCAAATGCTAACCCGGTTCGTCACCGACTCTCAAAACCGCGAACCATGCTTGATATTCTGCTCATCATCACTTTTGTGATACTCTTTGTGAAATTCTTTTCCTGGCTGTTCACTCCCTCTTATCGTTCCGGCTACGGTTCATGGCCTTCATCTACTTCGGTTACGGTCACGCTTCCCCATCCGGAGAAAACCAACCCGTACCGTTTTTACAAATACATCGAAGTGACGCCCTATATCACACTAAAAGAAGTAAGAAAAGAATTGCGGCGGCAAAACATTCTGTTAAAACCTGAGTACGAAAAAGCATTGAATGATAAGATTCGGCGACACGTTTTCCATAATCCGTATACGTTCGACGAATATTTCCACTGCGAATTCGACATCATCGGTATCCGGTTTCTGCAATGTTCTCCGGATAAGCTCAGCGCTTTTCGAATCGACTTATGTTACCTGAAAGATGACAAAATAGCCGACCTCGATGACTTCGATTTCATTCCTCCTTATCCCTACAACCACAAGCGGAAATACCTCGAGATTATGGATGAATACTATTTCACTCCACAAAATATATATGCCTCTGAGTTTGAAGATATCTGGAAGTGGTATGACGAACTTGGAAAGAGCCTGAATCAAAACCTGGTTGCCGTTTGGGATGATGAAATCTTCACCCTCAGGGAACTATTACGTTACCACGAAATCACCGATTACCATATCCGCTATATCCGTGTCCGGGAAATTGCCCGGGCGCATAACATGCCCGACAAACTGGGTCCACTGCTGAGACACGTGGAAGCTGACTTCGGCCCTGATCGGAAAAAAAGCATCCTGGCTGCTATACTCGCTTTCTCCATCCGCGAAATGGGCGTCGACCTGGAGCAACACGTGCATATCCTGGAACCCGAGAAAGATCTGTTCTCCGATCTTCCTACCGAAGAAAAGAAAACCTCTTGAGTGTTAAGATATGATAATTTGCTATTTTGAAAGGTATCTACTAATTTAGATATCCAAACACTACTCGTAACTAAATAAGTGACATGAATATGAAATCTTCATCTTCCAAACTTGTTTCTTTCCTGATTTTGACCGCTCTCTTCCTATTCACGCCCCAAGCCCATTCTTCTTATCCGGATTTAACGCCTTGCTGCTAGAATCATTCGCTATCACTATGCTTTCATCATATACATATATTTCCAAAATGCTACAATGTGGAGACTGCAACCACAGAAAAAACGGGGCGGAACCGAAAAGCCTAATGAGTAGGACAACCTAAACAACAAAATCTCATGGAAAATCAAGAAGCGCAACAACAAACGCAGCAACCGCAACAGCCGCCGCAACCTCAACAACAAATGCTGCAACCACCTGTCTCTATTTCCGACTGGTTTCTGACGATATTCCTCACAGCCATTCCGTTGGTCGGACTTATTCTGCTCTTTGTGTGGGCATTTGGCAGTAATACCAATCCCAGTAAGGCAAACTGGGCTAAAGCAGGGTTACTTTGGGCAGCTATCGGCATTGTTATTTGGCTACTTTTCATGGCAGTATTTGGAGCGGCCATGTTCCACTCATGGAATAGCTAGTATTGAAGTAAGCATCCTGGTAGGTTATCCTCAAATTTTGCCTGACGGATGCCAACAAAAAGGACTGATTGTTATCCCGGGGTCTGCTTGGTGTACCCGGGATTTTTTTGATGAATCCGGTAGCATAAAAAGTGACTTCTAATAGCTGTCTTAAAAAAAGTTAATCGAATACTTCGTCGCAATTAGTCCATCATAATCCCAAAATTGTGCAAGAAATTCGCTTTCCTGATGATTAATTTTGCTAGTGAGGATTTTTAAATCATTAGCTTATGAGCGCACAAGAAATAAAAACAATCAAAGGAATGGTGGCCAAACGATTTAGTCCTACCACCTTCACCGATCAACCGGTCAGCGACGAATTAATAAACAACATGCTGGATGCCGCCCGATGGGCTCCCAGTTCGTATAATGAACAACCCTGGAAGTTTTTAGTAACCCGGAAAGGAGACGAAAACTTCCAAAAGGTTTATGATGCACTGATGGAAGGTAACCAAAATTGGGCCGGCAATGCTCCCATTCTGATGGTCACTTTAGCCAATGACAATTATGCCCGTAACGGAAAGCCCAATCGACACGCCTGGCACGATACAGGCATGGCCATGGGATTCTTTCTGCTGGCCGGAGTTGAAGCAGGAGTCCAGGTACACCAGATGGGAGGTTTCTTTCCGGAAAAAATTGAAAGAAATATTACACTACCCGAAGGTTACCATCCGGTAGCAGTAGCAGCCGTAGGTTATACCGAGGAATCGGCAGAACAAGAAAGCCGTACCCGGAAATCAATTCAGGAAATACGGGTATAATTTAATAACAGCCAGAAATATAGCAACTCCCGGACGAACAGCTTGTTCCCATACGGGAGTTTTTTATTTTTATGCATCAGAACAACTGAAGCGAATGTGAACGACCAAAAACCAGAAATCATCACCTGTCCGCACTGCGGAAATCAGTTTGCGAAAGCTGACCTCTGTAGATATTGCAGTAATTGCTTCGCGTGCACCGGTTGTGAGCGTTACCTTTGCGCAGCATGCGACGAAGTGATAGAAGTGGTTCCCGTTCGTCCCATGAACTACCGAAAGTCATCGCAGGCAAAATAGCCTGTTTCACCTCATCTCTAACGGAAGAAGTCAAAAACCACGGAAAAAGATAAAAGCAATACGACACTTGAAATCAGGTGGTAGTAGATGAAAAATCCCAATGAACATATTCATTCATGAACCATTCCCGGCTATTTGATTTAAATGTCTATAAATTGAGAGGTAAAGGTTCTCCTTGTATTGTCCCATTGGAAATTTTGTAACTTTAGCAAACAAGACTTTCATTAATAACAATCCAGGTTTCATGAAGCTTTACATCAAAAATATGGTTTGTATCCGTTGCCAAATGGTGGTGAAAGCTGAACTGGAGAAACTTAACATACCATACACCTATGTAAAAATAGGCGAAGCCAATACCATCGGGGAAATCTCGCAGGAGCAGTCGGAGCAATTAGATATTGGTTTAAAAAAATCAGGACTGCTCCTAATGGATGATAAAAGAAGCATCCTGGTTGAAAAAATCAAAAGTGCCATTATTGAATTGGTACATTACACCGACGACCAGATTAAAGTGAATCTTTCGGATTATTTAAGTGAACAACTCAATCACGATTATACCTACATGGCTAATCTCTTTTCGGAAGTAAAAGGCACAACCATTGAAAAGTTTTATCTGACCCATAAAATTGAAAGGGTCAAAGAGCTGATCGTATATGATGAGTTAAATCTCTCAGAGATAGCCTACAAAATGCATTATAGCAGTGTTGCCCACCTATCCAATCAATTTAAAAAATATACAGGATTAACACCGTCCCACTTTAAAAAGCTCAAGCATAAGAGACGCGACACACTTGAAGATGTGTGAATGATGTAAGTTTTCATCAGAATTTTGTAATACAGCACCTACCCGATTTCACGAACTTTAATAAATATTTACGGAAGTGTCCATCTATACAATGGTGATAGATTGAAAAAATCATCTTCTTACACCTCATAAACGATGGTATAAGTTGTGGTTGCTATACGTATCACCGGGGCACATCTGCCGGTGTAATGAAAATTTTGTTTCAGATACCGGAAATAAAATGCATAAAGAAATTCGGATGTAAAAAACAGTTCCTTACAAATCATAAAAATCTGAGTGATGAATATATTATTGGTCTATCCGGTGTGTCCCGATTCGTTTTGGAGTTTCAAAAATGCATTAAAGTTTATTGCCAAAAAAGCAGCTGTGCCGCCACTTGGCTTAATCACGGTATCGGCAATGCTCCCGTCATCCTGGAAGAAAAAACTGGTGGATATGAACATCCAACCGCTTCACAGCAGAGACATTCAATGGGCCGATTATGTATTTATCAGCGCGATGTATATTCAAAAAGAATCAGTAGATAAAGTCATTGCCGAGTGTCAAAAATGGCATAAAAAAATTGTGGCAGGAGGACCACTTTTTACGCAGGAATACAATGACTATCCGCAAATTGATCATTTTGTGTTGAACGAAGCGGAAATTACCTTACCTTCCTTTTTAAAGGATTTACAGGAAAACCAGCCGAAGCGTCTGTATCAAACCAGTGAATATGCTGATATCACAGAAACACCGGTGCCCGATTTCCACTTGTTGTCAGTAAAGGCTTATGCCTTTATGAATATCCAGGTTTCGCGGGGCTGCCCTTTCGCGTGTAATTTTTGCGAAATCACTTCACTGCTCGGACATAAGGTAAGGATGAAGAAAACGTCACAAATCATTAATGAATTGGACGTTCTCTACCATAAAATCAAATGGCGGGGACCGGTTTCCATTGTTGATGATAATTTTATTGGAAACATAAGAGAAATAAAAAACAACCTGTTGCCAGCCATGAAAGAGTGGATGCAAGAACACAAGTATCCATTTACGTTCAATATTGAATCCTCCATCAATCTGGCCGACGACGAAGCACTGATGGCCTTACTGGCGGAAACAGGAATCAATTCAACGTTTATCGGCATTGAAACTCCGGTAGAAGAATCGCTTCACTATTGCAACAAAGCACAGAACAGAAACCGTAATCTGCTGGAGAGTGTCCGAAAAATTCAAAAAGGCGGATTACAGGTTTCGGGCGGATTTATTGTAGGTTTCGACAGTGATACCCCGACCGTTTTTCAGCGACAAATTGACTTTATACAGCAAAGTGGAATCGTTTCGGCCATGGTTGGATTGTTAAATGCCCCAAAAAACACCAGGTTATATAATCAGCTCAAGGCAGAAAACCGGTTAACGAACGATGCCACCGGAAATAACACCGATACATCGATGAATTTTATTCCCAAGATGGACTACGATGAATTACAGAAAGGTTATCAGAATATCATCCACAGCATCTATTCCATCAAGCCCTATTACCGTCGGTTACGTCGGCTGTTACTCAATTATAACCGAAAAAGTAGCCGACAATCGAAAGTCAGCTTTTCTCTTCTGATGGCATTCTTGAAATCAATATATATTATTGGTTTAGTAAACAAGGGACGCAGCGAATACTGGAAATTGGTTTTTTGGACGCTTTACAAGCGGCCACGGGCCATTGTTGATGCCGTTACCTACACTGTTTATGGCTATCATTTCAGAAAAGTTTATGGACTGCAACAATAACACTCCACTAAGAATTCCTTAATGTGTGAATGATGTAACTTATACAATCAATTGTGTAACAAGCAAAAAATGCGACTATAGTAACTTTGTTGAAAGGACTCAATGAAGCAAATCATGCAGCACAACGAATTTGAAAAATCGAAAATATACACCCTGAATAATATGATAGAGTATGTTCCCGGTTCTGTCGTGAGCAAAACAATTATACGAAAAACCACCGGGAACATAAGTGTAATTGCCATTGATGCGGGAGAGATAGAAGCCGAGAAAATTTCGCCTTTCGACACGCTTATTCAGGTTATTGATGGTGAAGCCGAAATTATTATTGATGAACAACTGAATTGGCTTAAAATGGGAACGACAATCATTATACCGGCGCATACTCCTCACGTGATTAAAGCAACAAGGCAATCTAAAATGATTTCGACGGTCATAAAAAGTGGTTACGAAGGAAATATCATATAATACAAAAAGTTATGTCAAAAGAAAAAGAAGGAAAACAAAAAAGCTCAAAGAAAGCACCTGAAAAAAATCTGAAAGAGAAACGTGCAGCGAAAGCAGCCAAACGCGATGAAAAGAACAAGCTATCAAAATTGTAATTCGATGGCACTTGTCAGCGCTTTATTAATTACTTTTATAACCAACACATAAAAATACGTACCAAATTAAACCGGACAATAAAAAAAATAGATATAAAGTCTGTTATTCAAGTATGGGAATAAATAAGAAGAAGAACGATAAACAACCTACCAAAATTGATACCGTTTCCAAAACATCCAATACCAAGGTATTGGCAGAAACGAGCAAGTCTACTTTTCCAATAGTAGGAATCGGCGCCTCAGCTGGTGGGCTCGAGGCGTTGGAACAGTTCTTTGAAAACATGCCAGAGAATAACGGAATGGCCTTTGTCGTGATCCAGCATCTCGATCCCGACCACGTTGGTATTATGCCCGAATTATTGCAACGCATCACTCCCATGAAGGTATTGCAGGCCACCGACGATCTCAAGGTGAAACCCAACAGCGTTTATGTAATTCCCCCGAACAAGAGTATGTCGTTGCTGAATGATGCCCTCCATTTGTTTGACCCGGTTGAAACCCGAGGACTTAGGCTGCCCATCGATATTTTTTTCCGTTCATTGGCCGACGACCGGAATGAGAAAAGCATTGGTATTATACTGTCGGGAATGGGTTCTGACGGAAGCCAGGGATTAAAGGCAATCAAAGAAAAGGGAGGCATCGTTTTGGTTCAGGAACCCGAATCGGCGAAATTCGATGGGATGCCTCGTAGCGCCATAGGTGCAGTAATTGCTGACATTGTAGCCGCCGCCAATGAACTTCCGAATAAACTAATCGCCTTCCTGGCATTTACTCCGGAAACAAAACCCGCACCGGTGTTTGACAGTAAAAGCCAAAGTAACCTGGATAAAATAATCATATTGCTTAGAGAGCATTCGGGACACGACTTTTCCAATTACAAGAAAAATACCTTGTTACGCCGCATCGATCGGAGGAAGGGCATTCATCAAATTGATAAGATACAAAACTACGTTCGCTTTCTGCAGGAGAATCCAAAGGAGGTCGAGATCCTTTTCAAGGAGCTACTGATTGGTGTGACCAGCTTTTTCCGTGATCCAGCCGTTTGGGAGGAACTTAAAGAAAAGGTTTTCCCGACGCTTATAAAAGAATTGCCGGAAGGGCATGTGATACGTGCCTGGGTACCTGCCTGTTCAACCGGCGAAGAAGCCTATTCACTGGCCATCATCTTTAAAGAGGCGATGGAAAAAGTGAATTCACATAAAAACCTCACACTCCAGATATTTGCGACTGACCTCGATCACGATGCCATCGATAAAGCCCGCAAAGGTTTTTTCGCCTCCAACATCGCTGCCGATGTATCGTCCGAACGTATTCAAAAATTCTTTAATCGTGAATCTGACGGATACCGCGTAATAAATGCCATTCGTGAGATGGTGGTATTTGCTCCGCAAAATGTGATCAAAGACCCGCCATTCACCAAGATTGACATTCTCACCTGCCGGAATATGCTAATCTATATGGAGTCCGATTTGCAAAAGAAATTATTGGTCTTGTTCAATTATAGTCTGAATATCGGTGGTTTCATGGTGCTGGGAACTGCGGAAAGTTTAGGAGCACATCTCGATGGTTTCCATGAGGTCAATCCCAAATTAAAAATTTTCAAACGCACGCCAACAGTGCTTTCGCCGGAATTAGTAGACTTCCCAAGTTCGTTTTACCGGCCCAAAACAATAATACCTGAAAAAACAACAACGAAAATAGTGGAAAACATTCAAAGTCTTGCCGACCAGTTCATCATCCAAAACTATGCCCCCGCCAGCGTGCTGGTCAACATGAACGGCGATATATTGTACATTACGGGACGGACCGGAAAATATCTGGAGCCGGCAGCAGGAAAAGCCAATTGGAATATCCACGCAATGGCTCGAAATGGACTGCGACAGGTGCTTCCGGGAGCTTTTCGGAAAGCTGTACAGAATACGGACCCCATTGTAATCAAGAAGCTAAAAATTGGCAGCGATAAAGAATTTCAGCTGGTAAACCTGAGTATCCAGCGAATTGAGAATCCGGAAGCTCTTCGGGGTATGGTCTTGATTCTTTTTGAAGATGTGCCCACCGATAGCGATTATCACTCGAAGGATGCAACAAAACCAAAGCGAACCTCTACCGGACGGATGAAGGAACTGGAGCTGGAACTGCAACGAAGTTATGAGGAGTTGCAAAGTACGCGCGAAGAAATGCAAACGTCACAGGAAGAGTTAAAATCAATTAACGAAGAATTGCAATCGACCAATGAGGAACTCCAGTCAACAAATGAAGAACTGACAACTTCCAAAGAAGAGATGCAAAGTCTGAATGAAGAGTTGCAAACAGTTAATATTGAACTACAAAGCAAAGTCAATGATCATGCCCGGTCGAACGACGACATGAAAAATCTGTTGAACAGTACGGAGATTGCGACCCTTTTTCTTGATAAAGAACTCTTTATCCGCAGATATACAGAACAAGCAACCAAAATATTCAAACTTCGCGATACCGATATCGGCAGGCCGTTTACTGATTTAGTAACCGATTTGCAGTATCCTGAAATTGAAAATCACGCCCGAAAAGTGATAAAGGATCTCATATCGAACGAAATGGCTATCGAAACGACTGATCACCGGTGGTTCAATGTCAGGATTATGCCCTACAGAACCATCGACGATCGCATTGACGGATTGGTTATGACGTTCACAGACATCACTAGATCGAAAAAATTGGAAATGGAATTAAAAGAAGCCAATGAAGCACTAAGGAAAAGAGAAGGAAGCTAATAAAAACGGCTCTTCTCCTCCTTGAGTAGAAATGACAATTCTAAATCAAACGACATGGAAAGATCGAACTACCAACATGAATTTGAATTGCTTCGCAAAAAGGCAGAAGAGCTCCTAAAAAAGAGAACAATAAGCCCGGACTCGCCACGTTCGGAAGTAGAAATTCTGAAACTCATTCATGAATTGGAAGTTCACCAGATAGAGCTCGAGCTTCAAAACGAGGAACTAACGACGGCTAAAAATCAACTGGAGGAAGCTACTGCAAAATACATCAATCTTTATGATTATGCCCCAACCGGTTATTTTACGCTATCCAAGGACGGCCAAATAACCGAACTAAACTACCGCGGAGCCTCAATACTTGGAAAACCTCGCCCAGAACTTCTTTCCCGTCATTTTCGAACCTTTATTACTGAAGAAACCAAATCCCATTTCAACCAATTCTTAAAGGAAATATTTGAAAACGAAACCAAGCAAACCTGCGAAACGACTGTAGCCGGGAATGGTGACAGCCCAACCTGGGTTCATATAACCGGCAAAATAACCGCTGACAGGGAACATTGCCATATAAATGCGACTGATATTACGCGGTTAAAGCTGACGGAAGCCGAACTAACGAAAGCCAAAGAAAAAGCAGAAGAAAACGATCGCTTAAAATCAGCATTTCTGGCCAACATGAGCCATGAAATACGAACACCGATGAACGGAATTCTGGGTTTTACCGAGTTATTGAAGGACCCAAAATTAAAAGGCAAACAACAAAAAGAGTATATCAGGATTATTGAGAAGAGTGGCGAACATCTGTTGACGATCATCAATGATATCATTAATATTTCGAAGGTAGAATCGGGACAAATGGAAATATCGATTTCAACGACCAATATAAACGAGCAAATCGAATATTTGTACCATTTCTTTATGCCCGAAATAAAGAAAAAGGGAATCCTTTTTTCTTTTCAAAACAGTTTGCCTAATGAGGAAGCATTCGTCAAAACAGACCAGGATAAAGTTGATGCCATCCTCATCAACCTGACTAAAAATGCAATTAAGTTTACACAAACAGGAGCCATTGAAATGGGCTATGAAAAAAAAGGAAGCTACCTTGAGTTCTTTGTCAAAGATACCGGCATCGGGATTAGTGAAGATAAGAGCGAAATAATCTTTGAAAGATTCAGACATAGCCATGATTTGTCAAGCCTAAAACAGGAAGGAGCCGGTTTGGGCCTGTCCATTTCCCGAGCATATGTCGAAATGCTTGGCGGCAAAATTTGGGTAAAAAGCGAGCCGGGTAAAGGTTCAACTTTCTATTTCACCATCCCCTATGAAAAAGTGGATGAGGATAAAAACCAGACGAATATTTTGATGGACGAACGAACGCCCATCAAAGATTTGAAAATTTTGATTGTGGAAGATGATAACGCATCAGAAGTTTTGCTCCAAAAAATCATACAATTATTTGAAAAGGAAACAATTAAAGCCACAACCGGAATTGAAGCGGTCGAGATATGTCGCAATAATCCGGACATCGATTTGGTACTAATGGATATTCAAATACCCGAAATGGACGGTTACGAAGCGACCCGACAAATACGACAATTTAATCGTGACGTGATTATTATTGCACAAACGGCATTTGGACTGGATGGAGATAGGGAAAAATCGATTGAAGCCGGATGCAATGCTCACATTTCAAAACCTTATAACCGAACCCTACTGATTAGGTTATTGCGTAAGTACTTTACAACTGAATTAAGTAAATGAATTGCAGTTGATCAATCGACATCACATCGTTCTATCACGTAATTCATTCAAACTTCTAAAAGGGATTTTCTTTCCTGTCAAATGCTATTCACCTTTGAAAAACCTAAAAAATGAAAATCGCTTTTATTGCCACCTACCCACCACGCGAATGTGGTATCGGAGCCTTTACGAATAACCTGTTTAAGTCAATGCTGGCCAACAGTGGAAGCACAGAAGGCAGGCATGAGGGCTTTGTCGTTGCTTTAAATGACAACGAACTAACCTATAAATACCCGCAGGAAGTTAAACTGACTATCAGACAAGAACGTCAGGAAGATTATCTGAAGGCGGTTAAATACATCAACCTCAGTGGTGCCGACCTGTGTATTTTGGAACACGAGTTTGGCATATTTGGCGGTCAAAGCGGTGTGTATATTCTTCCGCTGCTCCATCGTTTGGAAGTTCCACTCATTGTTACGCTGCATACCATACTTAAAACGCCTTCGTATAACGAAAAAGCAATTCTGAGAGAGATTTGCAAAATGGCTCAAAAAATAGTGGTAATGAGCCACAAAGCGACTGAATTCCTCACCAGCATATATGATGTACCGAAAGAAAAAATTGCCCTGATAGAACATGGAGTACCTGACATCCATTTTAATCCTGAAGAATCGAAAAAAGAGTTCAAACTCGAAAACAAGAAAGTATTACTCACCTTCGGGTTTGTTGGTCGCAACAAAGGCATCGAAACAGTCATAAAAGCGTTACCCAAAGTCGTAGCGAAGCACCCCGATGTGATTTATATTGTTCTGGGGAAAACCCATCCAAACGTATTACGGCATTCGGGCGAAGAATACCGTATTTTCCTGATGCGACTGGTCAAAAACCTCCAGCTCGAAAAGCATGTTTTGTTTCTGAATGAGTTTATTGATGAGCGCGATTTATTCAAGTACCTATATGCCTGTGATATCTACATTACTCCCTATTTGAATGAGGCCCAGATTACCAGTGGAACTTTGTCGTATGCCGTGGGAGTCGGTGCGGCCGTTCTATCGACACCCTACTGGCATGCCGAAGAATTACTGGCCGACGGAAGAGGAAGGCTCTTTAATTTTAACAATTCAGGTGAACTGGCCACTATTCTGATAGCACTTCTGGAGCATCCGGAAGAGATGAATAAGCTTAAAAAGAAGGCACTTGAATTTGGGGTAAAAATTACCTGGCCCAAAACAGGCGAAAGATATTTGGCACTGGCCCAAAAGACGCTTAAAGAAGAGCGTCAAGTAATTGCAAAGAAAGATACGGCCCTGGATCTTCTCATCCTTCCTCCCTTTTCACTCACACATATCAACCGACTGACAGATGATACCGGTATCATTCAACACGCGAAATTCGGCATTCCCAATTTAAAAGAAGGCTATTGCCTCGATGATAATTCGCGGGCCTTGCTGATGGTGCTAATGGCCTACCGGCAGATTAAGGACATGCGAGCACTTGAACTCTCCCCCATCTATTTAAGTTACATTCATTATATGCAAAATGCAGATGGAACTTTCCGGAATTTTCTGAGTTTTAGCCGGAACTTCCTCGACGAGGTCGGTTCTGAAGATTCATTTGGCCGTACCATCTGGGCACTGGGATACTTGCTTGGAAATGCTCCCAACGACGCCTATTACCAAACCGGCAAATTGGTATTTCTCAATGCGTCACCTAATTTTGAAAATTTGAAATCCATCAGAGGAATCGCCAATACCATGATTGGGATTTGCTATTACCTGAAAAGCAATCCATCGGACGATTCAATGACTGAACGATTGAGAAACCTCGCCAATGGCTTATTGAAACACTATAAGGAAAATCAGGCACCTGACTGGAACTGGTTTGAATCATTACTTGCTTACGACAATGGCATATTGCCACTCGCTCTGTTGCATTCGGCAGAAATACTAAACGATGAGAAAATAACTCAAACAGCCATTGAGTCGATGGATTTCCTAACGAAACATACCTTAAAGGACAACTATTTATCGATCATCGGAAATGAGAAATGGTATAAAAAAGAAGGCGAACGTTCTGTTTTTGCTCAACAGCCAATCGATGCCATGGCCATGGTGTTGATGTATCACCAGGCTTTTCATGTAACGAAAAACAAAGATTACCTCAATAAATTATACACTTCGTTTTTGTGGTTTCTGGGCGAAAACGACCTGCGCCTGAGCCTATATGATTTTGAGACGCAGGGATGTTGCGATGGTTTTGAGAGCAACGGTGTAAACCGTAACCAGGGAGCAGAAAGTTCGCTGGCCTATTTAATTTCGCATTTAACAGTATTGCAGGCTTATGAAGAGTTTCATGAATTTGACTAAATATTCAAAAAAAAGTCCCGCCAAAAGCGGGACTCAAAAATTGTAAATGGTATGTAGTATTATAAACTATACAAGTTTCACATCAACCGCATTTAATCCTTTTTGTCCTTCTCTCAATTCAAAAGTTACTTCATCGTTCTCCCTGATGCTATCAATCAATCCGGTTGAATGGACAAAATATTCTTTCGACGAATCTTCGTCTTTGATAAATCCGAAACCTTTCGAATCATTGAAAAATTTTACTGTTCCTTTATTCATAATATGAAATTAAATTATTGGGTGTAAGGTACGCTTAATAATTGACACGCCACTATTTGTAATAATTTAATTAATATATTATTACCGACTTGTAAAACCATTCGCAAACAGATGGATAAATGATTTGTCCTGAGGACGATTTGACCAATAAATTTCAAATCATGACCATCTTTATATAATTCTCTCTATTTGGGGGAGCTTTATGTCTCAACCTTCAGTTTTGGCAACAATTAACCGGATAAAAAATCCACTGAGTGAGAAATTTCACATGCTTCACTCAGCTTAAGCACATTCAACTTGCCCGCTGGTCTTCAATTATCCACTAAACAAAGTATTATTTCACTCTTTGAATCCTGAAATATCAATCACTGACAATAGGCATTCCAGACTGTCTTCCGTAACGACGCCTTCCATGTATACAGGGCGTAATCCTTTTTTTTCATAACCAAGCATTACCTTGCATGATTCTTTTGTTTTCCCTTCAAATACCTTATTCATAAAATGCTCAAACACCGGTAATGAATCATTAGAGACAAATAATTCAAACTTGCTGCCCATCAGGCTAAATCGCTTTTCACCAAGTAGCTCGGCACCTGTGAAGTTTAAATCGCAAATTAAACCGTCAACATCAAGGGTAAAATAGCCCATCGGTGCGAAATCGTACAGCATGGTGTATTTTTTCAGGGCCAATTCTGCAGTCTCATTTGCCTGTCGTAATTCTTCGTTCTGCATTTCAAGTTCGATTTGATGCACCTGTAATTCGTGTACAAGCTTTTTCACCTCGATTTCCGTAGCCGGCCTGGACATTTTATTGTGATTTTCTTTCAGCTGCTCTTCAGCCATATGCCTTAGCTTCTGGTCACTATTCGAATTCTGTCTTTTATTGTTCATGATTTTATGTCGATTAGTTTTTCATTGATTTTGGAGAACTTATTTTTACAAGCGTCGAAAAGAAAGGCATTAATCTCCCAATATTAGGCAATTATGATATGTCTACATAAATTTATCATCATGTTTTGTATAGGACCAACTCAAAATCTAAGACTTTTATTCTTTTCCTACTTCGATAATTTAGCCAGATGACGATTTTCCCTTTCATAACCTCAACATATGTTGAGTAATTGTGCATTCTAGTCGCTTCATTTCCATACATCATTCACGCCCTATATCGTTATTTTACGGTATTTCGTCAAAAAAGAGTGTACTTTTTTCTTCTACACATTTTGCTGCATACAGGTAAAGTGCGGCACTCCAGGTTTGCCAGTCCTGGCCCATCGGTTTTCCATCCTGTGCTTTAATCCATTCATTAAACCCAAATTCTCTTCCCGAGCCGGACAATTGAATGCAATGGGTCAGTACAACCAGTTTTTCCGCTGCCAGTTTATACTTTTTTGCAGCCACCAGGGCAGCCACATAAACACCGCACACAAAAGGCCATATTCCTCCATTGTGGTATTCGCCCGGCCGGTTATATTCTGCGTATCTACCATGCCAGTCCGGATCTTCGGGTTTAATGAAAGGGAAAAAGTTGGGCGGTAAATCGACAGCCAACTCCCCTCTTTCGCGCATACCAGCACATTCCTCTTCAATCCATGAAATCATTTCAACGGCCCGCGAAGGGGAAGCAATACCCGACAGAATGGCCAGACTGTTACCAAGAAGATCGAAACGTTCGCTGCTGTAAATTTTATAGGACCAAAAGGCATAGTAAGGCTTATACTTAACCACTAGTCCTTCATGAACATGATGATGCATAACACCACCAGTAACTGTAAAACGGCTCATATCATGGCGTATACTGTCTGCTTTTTCATGTTTTCCGAGAAGTCGGAGATAGCAATGAACCAAGGCATTCACATACAAGCCGTATCCGATGGTCCATTGTTCATCGCGCCAATCGCTTGTCGGTTGCTGTGCCACAAGATTTCTATCGGAGGGACTTTGATAATCCATCCAATCCAGTGCTTTTTCAACCGCATCCTGAAGAAATTCGGGGTTCCCTGATACTTTTCTGAAAACACCAACGCCAAGCAAAAACAGAGGAGTGGTGTCACTGGCTCCGCGATCATCCTTATCATGCACCAGCGAAGGGATATGTCCATGTTTTGTTTGGTTATGAGCCAGATTTTCCAACACGCTGCGGATGCTTTCCATGAGCAACTCATTTCCCGAAGCGGCAATTCCCAAAATGGAAAACATTAAATCCCGGGTATAGGGTTCCGGGTACCCCCATCCAGCCGTTCGTGGAAGACCGTGATAAGGCCCATGGGCATTATGAAGCAACACTTCCAGCGCAGCTTGTTTTGCTTTTTCTATCACCTCTCGGTCGATGTTTTGCATAGTCCTGTTTTTCTAATCAGCTTATTCCCAATTTATCGTTGATGATTTGCACAAAACGCCTGGCAACAATCCGGTAGTCGAAATTTGTCACTACCCGTTCCCGGCTAGCTTTGCCCATTTTTTCGCGTAAGGCAGCATCTGTCATGAGTCGCATCAGGTACCTGGCGATATCCTGAACATTGGCGCGGTAATCCACAACACGCGGTACTTTAAATGTGATTTTATGCTGGTCTTCAAAACCGGATTCATCACCAAGCATTACTTCGTTCACAGCAATTTTCCGCGCAACTTTTGCCAACAAAGCCGTTTTTTCATGAATCAATGTATCTAACATTCCCATGGCCTTAATACTGAGCACCGGTTTTCCACAGGCACCGGCTTCCACTTGTGGCATTCCAAATCCCTCCAAACGGGAAGGGGCAGCGTAAATATCGCACGCGCCAATCAGGTAAGGCATAAAATTCCGGGAAATGGTATTGGTAGCATAGGTCACATTTTTTTCGATACCAAGATGTGTTGCCAATTCCAGATCGGCCAGGTTTTGGCTTTTTGTCCGTGGCTGAGGCCAAACTTTGCAGACATACTTCCAATCAGGCGCTTTGGAATCGATAATGGCCAGCGCCTGCATAACTTCCTGCGCCCCTTTCGATGCGGCGTCACCACCAACTGTCAGGATCATCAACTGATCGGGTGAAATGCCCAATGCTTCCCGTACAGCCAAAATTTTCGGGTCGTCTTTTGCAAAAGGAACGAATGAATCGGTATTGCAACCAACAGGCAACACCTCAATTTTGTCACCGTCGATCCCGTCACGGACGTACATTTCCTTTACCCAATTGGAAGTAACCAATATCAACGGCAGCGCATTCAACACTTCCTGATAATTGGCAATATAACCATCAGCAACCAACCAGGGTACCGGCTGTATGCCATACCGCTGCGGGTGAAGAACCAACTGAGGGGTGTGCCCCCAGTAGCCTACTCCAACCACAACATCCGGTTCAAACCAGCGGTAGTACCACTCTTTTTCCTGTGCCGATTCAAAATGTACTGCATGGGCGTCAACCCCCATCTCGAGAAGTCCTTTGTATAATAGATCTCCTTGTGTTGCCAGCCCTCCGGGTGACGGAGGGTAATCGTACAAAACCAGTACTTTCATTCTCTAGTTCCTCCATTTATCAACCATTTTTTTGCATCGAATGATTTTGAGAATTGCCAGAATGCTTCATGCCGGGGAGCTGCTTCTGCTTCCCAGCTGTTTGGACTAAATCCGTAGATATCCTTTATGATTGTGTATTTTCTCGCCCAGATCCGTTTTGTTAGCGTCCGGTACATGGAAGCATTTTCGTCAGCTTTGGGGTAATATTGCTTATTGCCGTCCTCGTAGGCAAAGAGCCATAATTCGCGAGCGGATATTTTACCGGTATGCCAGAGCTTAATTACCGCAGCACTCACTTCTTCGTGCCTCATATGCCGGGTGTATTCTCCGGATGGATTGTGCGTAATGATCAGATCGAAATATTTGGATGGCAATAAACCAAGAACCGTTTGCTCAACCACTTTTTCATCCAGAGGTTTCTGCTCCGGTCCGTCATCGAGATCGCCCATGATTCCGTCGGCTTTCAAAATCTTTAAGGCTTTAAAAAATTTTGGGGCACGATCCGCATCGCTTCTTCTACATACCGACACAACAAACCAATTCCACGCCGGATGGCTCAAAATAGTGCCACCAGTCCATAGCGTTTCATCATCGGGGTGAGCAACAATGACGACAACCGTTTTAGAACCTATTTTATCCATTAATTTTACTTCTCAATTGCGTCCCACGCTCTAGCTAAAAAAGTTCTTCACAAAAGCCTGTTGTTGATTTTCCGTCAGTTTATCGGCAGACATAACGTCAATCTTTATCTTTTCAAATTGACGGTCATCTTTTAACAAGTTGAATAATTCGGTCTTTGCATCTGTTGGTCCAAACAGAAGAACTTCATTGTAATCAATGATGATAGAACTCAATTTTTTGTAAAAGTCAGCTTGCTGATTTTGCTCCTTGTTGTTCATCAAACTTTCATCCATTCTCAGATTTTGAACCTGCTCGGGAAAGGCTGGAGTTAATTCCAACGAGATGGTCACTACTTTATCATTTGAGAATTCCATTATGTTGGCTGTTGAATGATCCATCCAGATTCCTAAATGTTTTGCTGATTTCATCTCGTTTTACTTTTCGTGATTTTTTGTTGTACATAAAAACCTCTATTAGTTCTGTTAAAACCAGGATTTACTTTTTTGTTGGAATAATTGAATGTCTTTTTCCATAACTTTTCCACTGATATCCAATTGACCGCTGCATGCTCTGTTTCCAATATTGTATCTAATCGGAAATCACCCCTGCTTCCCCTTTTGCTTCATTTCCAAAGGCACGATGCCGGCCATCTCCCCGATAATATTAACAAGCTCAGTACCTGTGGGAATAACAATTTTAGCATTATTCCCAAGCGATGCTTCCAGCGCTTCCAGCTTCCGCAATAGCTGTGCATTGCCAATAAAATATTTATCGGCAGCTTCGTTAACCAGTTTTATGGCTTCCGCTTCTCCTTCGGCATGCAATATTTTCGATTGTTTGTAACCTTCAGCTTCCTTTATTTTGGCACGTTTTACACCATCGGCAACGGTTTCGGCTGCCGTAGCTGAATCGATAGCTGCAATTTTTTCGTTTTCAGCCTTCACCACTTTATTCATGGTTTCCTGAACATCGCTTGGCGGATCGATTTCTTTCAGTTCGGTACGCACAATTTCAATTCCCCAACTTTGGGTTTCGTTGTGAAGTGTCCGGTAAAGTTCTGTATTGATTTTCCCGCGTTCGCTGTTGGCTGATTTTAGCGTGAGCGTCCCAATAATATTACGAAGTGTTGTACGGGCCAGGTTGACAATCTGCCACTTGTAGTTATTGACATTGTAAATCGAACCTTTTACACTTTCTTCATCAGCTTTGACCCTGAAATAAACCTGTGCGTCAACACTGGCATTCAGATTATCGTTGGTAATAATTTCCTGCGGCTCGGCATCCACCATTTGTTCGGTTACATTCACCATAAAAAGCCGATCGATAACCGGAATAATCCAGTGAAATCCCGGACTCGCCAAATTATGATATTTCCCAAGCCGTTCAATTAAACCGCGTTGGGTGGGTCGTACAATTCTGATTCCTAAAAGCAAAAAAAGTACGACAGGAATAACTAAATAGAGATAGTTCATTATCGTTTTCTATTTAAAGGTAAACTGTATAAAAATCAAAATCCTCGTGTTTATAAATGTTCAATAATTTGTTCCAGTTCATTCATCGAAATTCCCAACTTAACAGCCATGATCATATAAAAATCAGCCTTCGTCTCATGCCTCCAAATCAAATCGGCATCAGTCAATTGAGGATATTTGCCCTTAAGTTTCACTGCAATGTTATCCCAGTTCTTTAGATCAAATTCTGCTTTCATTTTATATCAGGTTTGTTCACACTTAAGATGATTTGTAATAGTTTATTTCTGAACAGATTTCGGAGAAGGATCATAAATCCGACAAATGAGTAAAATGAGTTTTTCCATACATCCACCTTCTCCAAACTCCTCTATTGCTTTAGTTAACTGAAAAATAAAGTTACTCCCGAAAGATGAAGTAGGCGTTACACAATTACGAATAAGAGTTACATCATTCACACATTTGTACAGTTATCGGTACTGGGCTATGGCCGGTTTTCCAATTACAAAATCCCTGAATCCAAAATCAGCCGTTTTAAATGAATTGATTTTAAAAATATTTTGCCCCTTGTCAGGAATTGAAGGATAAAATGAAAGGGATATCTGAAAGGTATTAATCACCAGATTTTCGTTTCTAAATAAAACCCCTAACCCCATTTGTGAATACAACCGGCTATTTCTGAATCCGGTTTCATCGTTGCCAATCATGCCAAGCGAACAAATAAGATAGGGGCCAAAATGGAATCCGATAAGTTTCCATGGCGTATAGGCTTGTGTTTGCAATGTCAGTAAGAGTCGTCTGTCCCCGGTTAATGTCGGACTGTTAAATCCATCCAATCCATAGCCATCGTTGATTGTTAAACTGTCAGTTAAAAACCGGTTTAAGCCTATCGTTACCTGTGGCTTGACAAACTGCCTGAATTTCAATTTCCCGATTTCAAACAAACCTGTAAAATAGTTTAGGTTCACATTAATAGCACCTTGTTCGGTATGCGATCCTCTAAAAAAGGAACCGTATTCGAAGTTTGAACTGAAATATCCCCAGGGATAATATTTTCCCATTGATATACGGGCTCCTAAATATAAACGGCCGATGTCGTCTTTTTTCTGATATCCTCCAGTCAGACTGAAAACTTTCCCTACCGGAACATCTTCGATTAAACCATATCTGAAGATAAACCGATCCTGAAAATAAATACGTGTTGAGATGCCAATGCTTCCCATGTAAAAATTTTCATTGGCGAAATAGTGAAAGGGATCATTCTCCTCATTTGGTTTTTCGAGGTACCTAACCCTTAAAAACCGAAAGGTTGAAACAAAATTGGTAGTGCGTTTAATTAACGTGTTTCCCTTGAATATCTGTTTGGTGTAGCCTGCCCAATAATCCTGCGCATTAAATTTGTAACGTTGTGGTGCAAAATCGCCATGATTTGTCAGGATGGAATCATCGCGAAATTGCTGGGTAAAATTAACACCTGCGGCCCACTTTGACAAAGGCGAGAAAAAGGGACGCTCAACGGATAAATTCTTACTGAGATACTTTTGCTCTTCGATTCCATAGTGCAAAGTTGTACTGATGTATGTGTTCCTGATGTTTGGAATGGAATAGTCTGTATGGAAGGAACTATTTCCCTCTTCATAATTACGGGCGAAATCGTTGTGAAATTCGTGCCCCAAACCTAAAAAGTTTTTGTCAGTTAAAACAATTCGGAAGTGCGAACCAGAAGCTGAACCTTTTGGAATAATGCTCCATTTGTCCAATGTTCGGATGAAAATATCAACAGAATCTGCATTTGTTGAATCAAGAACAACAGAAAATGAGACATCCTGAATATAATTCCGGGTACGCACTAATCGTTCGGATTCTTTGACACGCAAGGAATCGAATGGCTGGTTACGCCGAATAAGAAGGAGATTTCGAATGGTGAGTCTCTGCGATTTGAGATGCAGCGTATTTCCGGTATGCGATAAAAAGTTGTGTTGTTTTTCGATGGTGTCAGAAACGCTATATCCGAAGGGGTCAAGTGTTTCGATGTAAATATTCCTGATCGTTTTTCCCTCAAAGGCGCTGTATGATTTTTGTACCAAGGTTCGATACACCTTCTTGTTGAGAGAATCAATTGCCACTGGTTTAAAAATTAGCCCGTGCAAAAACCGCGTAAACTTGCCCTGTTTCGAATAGGACTCAATATTCCGATAAAGCTTGGTTGAATCTGCATCGGCAGGTGCTTCCTGAGCAAACGCATAACCACTGGTTATGACTGAAACGAAAAACAGTATGACCACTTTTCTGAACCACATTTTCACTTTTCATTTCCAACCGTATAGTCTTTTTCATTTGCATTTTTCATCACGGAATCAATTCTCAATCGTTCTTCTTTTTTAGCCTTTCGTCTAAAATATCTCCTGAATAAGAAATTATGTTTGAGCGCTTCCATATTTTCATCCAGTCCCTGAGAACTGTGTTTGAGATTAGTTATGGTCTCATCCAGGTTTCCGGCGACGATTGAGTCCTGAATTAACATGCCAAGTGTGCCCTCGCCACTGTTTATCTTTACCATGATTTCCCCGAGCTGATTCGATGCAACTTCTGTTTTTCCTGCTGTTTTTTGTAAGCTCTCCATAAAAGCAAACAGATTCTCTTTGGTCGCTTTTATCGTTTCATCCACCCCTTCCGAACTCTTTTTGAGGTTTTCAATGGTCTGATTGATATTTTCTGCAATGGTAGAATCCTGTATTAACCGGCCCAATGCGCCCTGTCCACTATTAATATTCATCATTATTTCGGCAAGTTGCTGTGTAATTGTTTCTGCATTAACAGCTGATGTTTGCAAACTTGCCATTATTGCATCCGTTTCAATCGGCTCTTTGGAAGTGAGTTGCTGTCCGTCTTCTACTATCGGGGCATTGGTACTTCCATACGAAATAATTAGCAGGCGGTCGCCAATGAGTCCTTCGGAACCGATTGCAACCTGACAGTCTGATTTAATAAACTGTTGAACATCTTTTTTAACCAACATATCAACCTGCACCGTTGAGTCATTAATTATTTTGATGTTATCGACCGTGCCAACATTAATTCCGGTAAAACGCACATTATTTCCCACCTGTAATCCGCTTACATTATGGAAAGTTGTAGTAAGTTTAAAAACAGGACTAAACAAATTTTGCTGCTTCCCGATAATAAATATGGCAAGTATAAACAAAGCCACCCCTCCAATGATAAACAGCCCCAACCTTACTTTAAATTTTTCAGTATATGTATCCATGGCTCATTGTTTTAATAGAAATAATATTCCCGGTTTCATCTGAAGAATGACTTAATTTCCGGATCAGTGGAATGCTCAAATGTTTCGAGACTTCCTTCTTTATAAATAGCACCGTCAAGTAGCAAAACAATACGGTTTGCATTTGCGCGTGCACAGGCAATATCGTGTGTAATAATAATGGATGACGTTTTATATTTTGTCTGGACATCGTTGATGAGTAAACTTATCTCATCGGAGGTGGCCGGGTCGAGCCCGGTAGTCGGTTCGTCATACAGCATGATCAGCGGATCCACGACAATTGTGCGCGCAAGGCTTATTCTTTTTCGCATACCGCCCGAAAGTTGTGAGGGCATTTTATTCTGTGCATCGGGCAGGCCCACATTTTCCAATACTTCAGCGATTTTTTCTTTAATGTCTTTTTCAGAAAGATCCTTTCGAATTCTTCGTAACGGAAATTCCAGGTTTTGTTTCACCGTCATCGAATCATACAATGCCCCGCTTTGAAATAAAAAACCAATTTTCTTTCTCAGCTCGTTCAATTCATTTCGTTGTAAAGCCATTACATTTTCATCAAATACACTGATTGTTCCGCCATCGGGATTTAATAACCTGACAATACATTTGATTAAAACAGATTTGCCGCTACCCGATTTGCCAAGTACCACCAGATTCTCGCCATCAAAAAGTTTTAAGGAAACATCTTTTAAAACTTCTTGATTGTTGAATGATTTTCTAAGATTGGTTATTTCAATAACCGGCTCATTATTTTTCGTTTTATAATGAACTTTATCGAATGTTTCTGTTTGCTTTGTCTTCATAACAGGAGCATATCGGTTATTTGTACGGCTATCAGATCGATTATTATCACCAGCAGGGAAGCCATTACCACGGCAGAATTTGCAGCCACTCCTACACTTTCGGTCCCGCGTCCGGCGTTGTACCCTTTATAACATCCGACCAATCCGATTACAGCCCCGAAGAAAAATGATTTTAGAACCGCTGGCAGGAAATCAATAAAATCAACCGGACTAAATGCCTGCGAAAAAAACAGGACAAAGCTTACGCTGCCTTTTATATTTGCTCCGGCCCAACTTCCCAAAATACCGAGAGCATCCGCATATAATATCAGCAAAGGGATCATGAGCGTTGCTGCAGCCACCCGGGTAACAACCAAAAACCGCATCGGATTGATGGAGGAGACTTCCATGGCTTCTATTTGTTCGGTTACTTTCATTGAACCCAGTTCAGCGCCCATGCCCGAACCAATTTTACCGGCACAAATCAACGCCGTTATTACCGGCCCCATCTCTTTGATAAGGGACACAGATACCATTCCCGGGAGCCAGGAAACAGCCCCGAAATCGACAAGCACCGGGCGCGACTGAATCGTTAGCACCAGCCCCATAATGGCCCCGGTAACCGAGACCAGGGGCAGCGTTTTGTAACCAATTTGAAAACATTGGCGAAAAAATTCCCTGAGTTCAAAATCGCGCGAAAACGATTCTCTTACCAGCACAGTAATAAACAGGAAAACTCTGGCAACTTCTGCGAAAAAAATGCTTGCAATTTGTGTTTTCTCCAATGTAGTTTCACTCAGCCTCCTGGAATGATGCACTGCAAATCCTTTAACTTTGATGACCGAAGTGAATTTCCTCATAACAGAACTATTGAATTCAGGCTTTTACACTTTTAAAGTCATCATTAACGGAATATTGTTAATGATGACTTTTCAAAATCTATTTGCGGCTAAAGATTTCGGAAAAACTTTTGCAATTCTTCCTTTGTTTTTCCAAGTTTGATTTGAAGTTTTCCAATCATTTCATCTTTTTTGCCTTCTTCAAACATCAGATCATCGTCTGTTAAATTGGAAAACTTCTGTTTGAGCTTTCCTTTCTGTTCATTCCAGTTTCCTTTTGCTTCAAGCTTATTCATTTTCAATTTTTTTGATTTCCATAACGGACAGGACAGGCGTGAAATTTTTTCACGCCTAATAAAGATAAATGCTGTAATTCAGGAAAGTATTACACAATTCATGATAAGAGTTACATCATTCACACCTGCATGATGTATTTTACTTCCGTTTTAATTTTTTAAGAATTGGCGGGATTACCAAAGACGAGGGAATAGTTTAAATGATGTAACTTTTTAACAGAATTATGTAAGATTTCTAAGAGGCAAATGAACTACCTTTGCTATTCCTGAAATCTATTTCTGGAGCTAATTTGCACATTATGTACAATAATGCCATTGGATACTGGAACGGGAAAAAAGAAAAAATCAAACAGAAGTTTTCCATTTTAACCGATGACGATTTGAACTTTCCCAAGGGAAAGGAAAAAGAAATGGTTGAAATGCTGGGATATAAACTTGGCAAGACCATAGAAGAAATACGCGCTATTATTACATCGCTCTGATGAATATGCCTTTTGAGCTACACAGAGCTCCGTCGATTCTTTGAAATATTAATTCAACAAATCAGCATGATTTTACATATTAAAAATATGGAAAGCAGCAGATGTAAAACCTTCGTGAGAAATGAAATGAACAAACTTGGGATTCACGATATGACCGTTGAACTGGGCAAGATCGAAATAATGGGGGAACTGTCAGAAAAGAAATTACAAATGTTTGATGCTGCTCTCCGAAATGCTGGTTTGGAATTAATTCGAGATAAGAAAATGCAACATATTGAGAAAATCAAGGCTGCCATATATGAATTGGTTTATCTCGAGGACGATCTTCCCAAACCCAACAATTCCGATTACATCAGTAAAAAAGTCAGCCTCAGTTACACTTACATAAACACTGTTTTTTCGGAAATGCTGGGGACTACCATTGAAAAATACATTATCGAACAGCGAATTGAACGGGTTAAAGAATTACTCGCATATACCGAACTCAGTCTTACTGATATGGCCTTCAAATTGCACTTCAGCAGTGTGGCCCATTTGTCAAGCCAGTTTAAAAAGCTTACTGGTGTAAACCCTTCTTTCTATCAGAAACTTCGGAATAGAGGAAAGGTTAAACCATAAAAACCTGAAAAGGCCATCTGTAAACAACAATACAGATGGCCTTTTTTGGTTGGAATAATTATTGATTAAAACCGGTACCCAAGCGAGATGCCGTACCCCGTATTTTTAACTGATGATTGATCGTCAGAAACCCGGTTGTCTTCCGGATTGATTTTAACCAAGCCAAGCTGTGTGTTCAGTTGTATGAATATCCCGCTTGCCAACTCATAGCCAAAAAACAGATTAGCCCCGGCATCAAAGGGTTTAAAGTACGCCACTGTCAATGGGTCGCCGGCATCCACGGTGCTTTTAAACTCGATATCCGAAGACACCGTTACAGCTCCTCCTTCAAAAGTTGCTTTACCACCAACACCATAAGCCATAAAGGGGCCAAAACCAAGCATGAAATAACCATTCCCAAGCCAGACTTTATAAACAAAATTCAAAGGCAATTCAATGTATGAAAGTTTATAGGTACTTGTTATTAGGCCATCCTTATTTTTTGCCCCTTTTGTGCTTAGCATTAGTCCAGGTTGAAAGTAAAACTCGGAAGCAACTGGGATCTGAATATTGATTCCGCCATGAAAACCAATGATCATATCATTTTTGAGCTTGTTGCCACTCATATCATCCCCATTCAAATTCTGAAAATTTATCCCTCCAAGAATAGCAATGGATGTTTTTGGCTGATCATTGCCTTGGGCAAAAACCAGTGAAGTGGAGAGTAAAAATAGCAATACAAGAGAAACTGATTTTGTTTTCATACGTCAAGTTATTTAGTTCAATTAGTTGTTTGTTTCGCGGCTTCAGCCTTCATCTTTTCATTTGCCGTGATTAAAAATTCAACCCTGCGGTTTTGCATGCGGCCGTCTGCATCAGCATTGGAATATTTGGGCATTGTTTCGCCAAACCCTTTTCTTGTAATGCGATCGTAAGCAATACCTTGAGCGGTCAAATAACCAGATACGGCACCAGCCCTTTGTTCCGACAGGGTTTGGTTATAGGCTTCACTCCCTCGACTATCGGTATGACCCTGGACTTCAATATTCGTTTCCGAATAATTATTCAGGACGAGTACCAGTTTATCCAGGTTGGTTTTAGCGTCGTTCGATAGGTTCGATTTGTCGAAAGCGAACAGCACATTACTGTTAAACTCGACAACAATACCTTCGCCAACGCGTTCGACTTTTGCATCAGGAACCGTTTTTTTGATTTCTTCGGCCTGCTTGTCCATTTGTCGGCCAATTATTGCACCCGATGCACCTCCCACGGCTGCTCCGATAATTGCACCTAATGCTGTATTTCCCGAAGCCCTGCCAATTACGGCACCCGCCGTCCCTCCGGCAGCAGTTCCGATAACAGCCCCTTTCTGTGTTTTATTCCAGGTAGCGCATCCTGAAAAAATAAAAGCCGCGCTTAAAAGCACGATTAAACTCATTCTCATCTTTTTCATACTAACACATTTAATTGTTTAAGACAGTTGCGCAGTGAACGAATCCATTCCGAAGAAAAAGACCGAATTAGTTCATTATATTTTTCTGCCTCGGGTCATTGCTGTTCTCCTTGCTCATGGATTGAAAAGTTCTTTTCAGTTGGTTTCTGAGTCTTAGTACATCTTGTTCTCCGACGGCTCGAAATACATCCCTCATCCGGGGTTCTTTTGATTTTGCTTTATTGGTTTTCATCTTGTTCCTGATTGAAGGTTTCTACTCGCTGGTCTTCAGGTAAAGGTATTTCGTGTTGAAAGAAAAAGTGTTACACAATTTAAACCAAAGCTTACATCATTCACACATTGGTAACTCTTTTGAAAAGAAAAACCGAAGTGCGCAAGAACCTGATATGCTGTTGTTGTGGCTGGACTTTTATTCACTGCATTTATGAAAGGTGTGAATCATGTAACTCTTCCCGAGAATTGTGTAACATTTTCCGGGGCACTTGTTGCTATCTTTGCCTGTAAAGAGACAAGCAAAATAACATCGAATAAAATGAAGGTTTTAAAATTTATGGTGGTTGGGTTGCTGTTGTTTTTTACTGTGGATGCAGAAGCTCAGGTATCAGTGAACATCAGCTCAGGGAAACAGACACAACAATAGTAAAAAGAGGAGATAATATTGACAATTTGAGTGATCGGATAAAACAGGAGTTCAAAGATTGATTGAAATCTTTGAACGAAGTAAGCGTTCTTTAGGTTTCTATATTTTGCAAGATTAGTTTGTTTACAGGTAGGCGGGTTTCAAATCCACCTACCTGTTTTTCTTTGCAAAAGTTAAAACCTAATCTGACGGTACGCATTTTTACCTCTCCATGGGCTGGAGTTTCACTCCTTTTAGAATCGTTGTATTAAACCGTGGCTGCTTTTTTGTTCTTCTCGGCTTTTTCCGGTTTTGCCATTTTCTTTTCGGCAAAATCTGAAACTCCATCTTTTACCTTTTCAACTTTTTCGTTGATATCATCAACAAAATCGTCGAACTTTTCTTTTAGGGATTCCGTATAGTTTTCTCCCTTTCTCAATATCCTTTTCCGGGTCCTGGAACCTTTAGCCGGAGCAAATAAAATTCCTGTCAATGCACCTGCGGCCAGACCGGCCAATACACCTAAAAACACTTTTCCTGAGCTCATAATATTTATCATTTTTGTGAAATAACTGGTATAAATTTCAACCTATTTTTACTGATAAGCATGACACAATTACGGGAAAGCCTGAGGTCTTTCCCGTGTTGCAATTCTTATCTTAACTTATTAAAACAGAATCTTCCATACGCCCTAATTGCTCTGATTATAGTATTTCAGGGCTTCCGGCATAAATTGTTTTAGCTTCCTTAACCTTGTTTCATCTGAAGGGTGTGTGCTCAAAAACTCTGGAGGACTCCCCCCTCCTAAATCAGTCATTCGTTGCCAGAAGGGAATTGCTTCCCGCGGATCATACCCCGCCATGGCTGCAAATATTAACCCGTACTGATCCGCTTCCGTTTCCTGTTGTCGCGACCAGGGCAACAGAGCTCCGACCTGGCTTCCAATAGCATAGGACTGCAAAAACAAATTTTGGGTTTCAGTGGGTTTTTGCGAGATCGCAACCTGTAAGGCCATACCTCCCAATTGCTGCATCATCCCCTGACTCATTCGTTCGCTGCCATGTTTTGCAATGGCATGAGCAATTTCATGTCCGACAACAATTGCCAGAGCCGTTTCGTTCTGTGTTACGGAAAGCAATCCGGTGTACACAACAACCTTTCCGCCGGGCATGCACCAGGCATTGATATCTTTACTTTCAATGGTATTAAACTCCCAGTCATATCCTTCCAGTACCGATCCTTTTCCCTGGCTTTGATAATACTTCGTAATTGCACTTGAAATGCGTGCACCAACCCGGTCTACCATCTCAGCATTTTTACTTCTGCCTGGGTTTAATACCTCGTGCTCCGACAAAAAAGTATGGTACTGATTCGTGGCCATCAATTGCAGCTCCGATTCCTGAATTAAACTCAGTTGCTTGCGTCCTGTTACCTTGTTTAGTAGACATCCGGTAAGCAAAGCCGCAATAAGCAACAATAATAGAATTGACTTTTTTGCTTTCATTTCCAAAATGCTTAAAAAACAAATTCTTTTTATAGAACCCTTCTTCCCTGAATAACTCTTAATATTATCGCAATAATTGCAATAACCAGAAGTACGTGAATGATGCCCCCGGTATGAAATCCCAGGAATCCGACTGCCCATCCTATAATCAGGATGATGGCAATGATATAAAGCAAATTTCCCATGATTCTTTGTTTTAATTGTTTTTGTATTCGGCTACCTGTTGGTTCAGGTGTTTCCTTCTTATCTGTTCTGAACCGTTATAAAATCAATTAAGTACCTGCTTGAAATTCCATATGCTCGTACCTAAATCTGCACTCTTTTTCCTCCCAAAGTCATTGGATATAACCAGTTGTACCTCCCAGACTCTTACTGAGAGTATTGTATCGAGGAATTTAAAGGTTTTGTGATTTAGGGAAGCTCCGAGAGTCATGATGGTTTTATTTTTTCAATTTCAGGCTATTTTACATTGTCAACAGTAAAATCAGATATGGCTTTACCAAGCTTATTCATATCGCTTTTGAATTCCAATTTGAATTCTTGCCATTGGCTAGGATCTTCTTCTTTGAATTCCTCCAGCTTCATTTTAAGCTCACTGTTCTTTTGTTCCAATTTAGCAACCGCTTTCTCATATTTGGCTTTGGTGGCTTTGTTACCGTTTTCGATTTTTAATTTGAATGCGGCAATATTTTTTTCATTGTTGCTGATGATCAGGTACGATTCGTTTTTAAATTGTTGGATCGAATCTTTCAATGCCTGAGTTAACTCCTGCTGAGCTTCCACTACCTGCATCTTTGCATCATGCACATTATCCTTCGCATTTTTTACTTTTTGAGAAGACGACTGACAACTGAACAATAGCGTTCCTGCCAAAAAAAGGGTAAAGGTGAAGGTCGAAATTTTATTTCTCATGGTCTTCAATTTTTAGTTTTGCAACTCAATGATTGCATATCCAAAGTTATTTCTATTTGTAATGGAGGTTGTTACATTACTTTAGAAATAAGTTACATCATTCACACATTTACCTTTCCACTGTACATTTTTAAAAGCCTGAATTCATTTAAACAGCAATTATAAGAAACCGTATTTTCAATCTCCATCAAGTATCAGATGAGAAAGCTGCACTTATATCTGAATGTTCTGCAAACTGCCCAGAACACCAAATACTTTCAGAAGCCAAATCACAAGGATAATGACAACAACGGCATTAAGAATAGTTTTAATAGTGCGCTGCATGGGAATAAAGCTGTTTATCAGCCAAAGGACAACCCCAACGACCAGAATGACAACAATGACGGTTAAAATAGACATAGCATTGAATTTTAAAATTGTTACTAAATCTTACATACCAAAGGTCAGATTCCATGCAATAAAAACCATTACACAATTTCCGGCAAGAGTTACATCATTCACACATTCGGCAAAGGAGAATATCTTATTTTTTACCACTCATCTTTAGACTGTTAAATGACTCAAGGGAGAAAACAAAGCGGATCCTGTTTTTGAATGCCCCATCGGCTGAAGTCATGCTTTTGGAAACCAGTAAGGGAATATAAATTTCGAAAAAGTCCCAAATACCGGTTTTCAAACCGGCCTCGTAGAAAAACGGGGAATTTTGGCCTACTGTTGCGCCATGATCGTTGAGTAATAAATTGAGAAAAGGTTTTACCGGAAACCGCGCAGCTTTGCCGGGCAAATTACTTGTAAAGGACATTGATAAAAGCCACCGGCTGTAACCCAAGCTATCGTTCATCGGCGATACCAACCCTCCTTCGGAAAGGGTCATTTGTCGCGAGAAGAAGTTTTCGGGAAACACACTGAAACGGTCGGGGTACGTACCCTGATACAGATACCGGTTGCCCGCCACGGATGTAGCAGTGAAACCGGCTCTCCAGCATGTTGGAACCGTAGCTGGCGTAGTAGATGGCGGGGATTTTCATGAGTGTTCGAGATGATGCGTTAAATCTAGTTGTCGATGTTATTTAGAACTGTTTTTATTTTTACAGGTTTCAACAATGTTGTAAACCAGCCTGGTTGTGGCCCAACGAATCCTATAATAACCGGTTAATCTTTTGGAAGACGGACGATCATCAAAGAAGAAATCATCATCTGCATTTATCTCAACCCGAAAAACAAATCATTTTATGTTTCTTTTCCAATTGGGTATATCTCATTAGCATCCACCTGGACTAAGTTACCTGTTCCAAATTCTCTTATTAATATTCCCTTTTTAATTTTTGGATTAATTTCTATTATTTGATAAACTGTGTCATTATCAATCGCAAGTCTTACTTGCTGTCCGATCTCAAATTTTTCCATATGTTAATATTTTTAATATAAATACGTCTAGTTATGAAAAAGGATAAAGTTGGCTGCAATTTTTTTTCTCCTTGTAGTTAAAATCTTTTGAATCCTAATGTTTATTCGCTGTTACCTCTTAGCTTGCTTTCTCTTAGTTTAATTTCATTTACGATCACTTCTCTTACAGCTACTGTTGCTATTTCATGAGCAGTTAATTTTATGTTGGAATTATCCTTTTTTACAAATATTGGATTTAGATTCTCCTCCAAGTCAAATTTGTAATTTGTTTTGTAAATAATTTTGGGAGTATCTCTGTAGTCTATAGAAGGAGATAAACCAACAGGTCCTTTGAAGAAATTTAGCACAACATATGCGTTTGTTGCTGAATTAGAATAACTATTGTGTGTCCCAAAATAAAAAGTATAATTTATCGTAGAGAGTAAGATGCTAGGTTCATCAGTGGTTTTAACTTCAAAATGTAATCCGAAATTTGTCGTGTAATTTTGAAGCGATTCAGATATTTGTTGTACTATTTGATTTGTAGTTGTATGAAATAATTCAACTCCCTTTTCACTATCTATTATGGCATTCTTTTTTCTGTGAAATTCCTCTTTTTTTCTATAATCAAGTATTGTCTTATCAACTTCCGGAATTGCAGCGTTATCGAATTCAGGAAGTTTTCCTATAGGAGGTTTGACTATTAGTGGCTTGTCAACAATTATTTTAATAAGTTCAAAGAATTTAGAATCAAATTTATTGTCATTACGCATGTCGTGAAATAATCGAGTATGTAAAAATGCCGGGCAACTTGAGTTCTTTGTTCCATCTCGAAGTATGGGAATTATTCTAGATTTGTCAGGCTCACTATTATAGAATTCTTCAGTTAAAAGTGAATACTCATAGCCAACACCACCTTCTCGTTTATCTGCTTTTAATTTATAATTGGGGGTTAGGATTACCAAAACTTTGTCCGCAGTGGTTGCTTTTTCCATAAAGTAAGTCATTTCATGCCCAGCTGATAGGTCATATTGATCAAGCCAAACGTCAATGCCATTCTTTACTAAATTGTTTGAAAGATTAAGAACCCATTCTTTGTGCTCCTCATTGTTGTCCCATGAATATGAAACGAATACTGTTTTATGTGTCATTTTTTCCTTGTATCTAGGTTTTTTATGTCTTCCTCCTCATTCCACCCCTGAAAGTACTCATTTTTTCATCATCAACATAATCAATTGTGCTTTGGGAGTTGTCCCAAACGTTCGCTGCGGGAAAGTGGGGCCTTCAGTATATCCTAATTGTCTCGCTGGCAACAAACAGGGGCGTTCGAGTATTCGAAAACCCTCGCCGGGGAAAAAAGGAAGGTTTTCGAGTTGTCGAATGGCGTCCCCGGACAAAAAGTGGAGCTTTTCGAATTGTCGAATGGCTCGCCCGGGCAAAAAGTGAACGTTTTCGAGTATTCGAATGGCTTCCCTGGGCAAAAAGAGAGCTTTTCGAGTTGTCGAACGGCTTCCCTGAGCGAAAGTATGACTTTTCGAGTATTCGAACGACTATATAATAAGCCGGGAGATAAGTAAATGGTTTTATTTTAGCCGATTTATGCCGAAGAACATCAATGAATTGTGATAATTTTATCATAAATTAGTAATCAGTTAAATAACCAGACAGTCGAAACCCTAACTAAATTTTTTGAAAATGGTTCAGTTAACCTTTTCTTACGTCGAATTAAAAATTTTCTACCATGCTTAAGAGAATAAGTTCTAATAGCCGCTCTACGGAGGTAGGTTCGGCTATGACTCGCATGACTAAAGCGTATAACAACGCTAACCTAACTACCGACAGCTACCTGGACGAGCTAATGACCGGGCTGTCGGCTGAAAATAATCTGCTAACCAAGGCTGTGGACCGCTCGAAGGCGGAATCGCAGCTGGAAGAGAAGGACGATGTGCGCGATGATAAAATCCGCTCGCTCTTTCAGTTTGTGAAGGGACAGACCGTTCATCCCGACCCGGCGATCCGTGCGGCTGCGGAGACGCTGATGGTTGTGTTCGATAAATACGGCTTGTCGATGGTAGATGATAGCTATGGTACCGAGACCACGCTGGTGAAGTCGCTGCTCGACGAACTGGGCGAGGATTCGCTGCAGGCATCCATCACGGCGGTGGCCGGTACAGCCGAACTGATTGCCCAACTACAGGCCGCACAGGATGATTTTGAGGATTTCAGGGTGGAGTACCAGACCGAGAAGGGGAAGGAGAAGAAACTGGAGAGTGCGACCACGATTAAGAAACGGATGGTGGTTACCATTAACGATAAGCTGGTGGTGCACCTGCGGGCGATGCTCAATATGGATGAAGCGCTGTACGGCAGTTTCGTGGGGGCGGTATCGACCATTATCGCCGAGAATAACGAGGAGGTGAAGAAACGCCGCAAAAAGCCGGAACCGGCTGCATAATACGGGCCTTCGGGCCAGCTACCTTTGGGTTACGACTTCGTTGGTTTGTTTTTATAAGAGGCTATTGTATAGCCGTCCGCCTCACCTCTCCGGTGGGGCGGTTTTTTTATCCATCCACCCTATTACGGTATACATAACTTTTATGCAGTATGGATTGCGACGTGTGTATCGTCCTAAAAAAAGTTTACAGGTTAGACATTTAAATTTACTTGTTTTTTATAATAGGTTTTCCATCTTTTTTTGAGTGTACCTGATCTGAGATGTGCCTGTTCTGGTGTGAGCATATTACAGCTCAGATGTGGACGCTTATTGTTATACTTGTTTATTGTTTTTTCTAACTGACTGTTTGTGAAAATGATGTTCTTGCTTACTTCGAGATGAAGATATTCATCTTTAAGAATACCGTTAATTCTCTCGGCAATGGCATTGTCCCGTGGATTACTGTTCTCTGTCATGCTAACCTGAATTTGGTAATCCTGAAGCAGGTTGACATATTCCTTAGAACAATACTGAATCCCCCGGTCTGAATGATGTATTAATCCTGCGACAGGTTGACCGAGACTTTTTAAAGCCCTCTGCAAACAGGCAACAGCATGTGTACTATCCAGATCAATGGCCAGATGGTATCCCAATATTTTTTTTGAATAGGCATCTGTCAGTAAGAATAAATACCGGAAACCGGAATGCGTTTTTAGATAGGTAATATCACTTACCCATAGCTGGTTTGGGCCGGAAGGTATGAACCCCTGGATTAAGTTGGGATACTTTCTGTACCAGTGATGAGAATTGGTGGTGATGTGTTGTCGCCTCCTTTTCCTGACCAGCATTCCTTCAATGGAAAGTAAGTCAAACAAAGCATCACGTCCCATCTTAATGCCGAGCATTTCTAAATCAGGCTTGAGTAGATGATATAGTTTGCGGGTTCCCATTCTCGGATGCTCTTTTCTAATTTGTTCAACCAGCTGAACAATAATATGATTTTCGACAATCGCCCGTTCCAGCTTTTTATAATGCTTGTGATAAGCTTGCCTGGTGAAACCAAACAGTCGGCATATCCTGCCCAGACCAACGCGAGGATAGCAATACTTTAACGCCTGGACCGTTTGGTTACGGACTTTTTTCTGATCGGAATGTGAAATTGCTTTTCTGCAATATCGATCATTTGTGAAAATCCTTCGGAGCGGAGTTTCTCATCTTCCAGTTGTTTTTCCAACTCCTTAATACGTCTCAGAAGGGCCGTTTTGGAGATTTTATCATCCGGTTCCATACCAACAGAATAAACCTTTTCATTACCAAATTTACGAATCCATTTTAAAACTGTTGTGTGCCCTTTAATATGGTACTTCCGTCGGGCTGCTTCTTTGGTAATAAGCCCCATTTGTACTTCGTTAACGACTTGTTTTATAAAACTCTCGCTATACATACTAAATCCTGCCATAAGTTTACTTTTTGTGTAAACCTATTTCAGGACAAGACAGTGTCCTCCTCTGGAGGAGGTGGCCGACAGGCCGGAGGAGGAGTTTTTCAATGAATAATGGAAAATTTATCCTCCCCCTTTCATTCCCCCTCCAAAGGGGGACAGCGCGCCAAGCTACTGCAGGATAAAACGGTTTGGTCCGGAATTGGGATGTTCAATTAATCCCGACGGGATGGCAGGATTGTAGAGAAAAGATAGGTATATAGGAGAAAGCGGTCGCGCGATGGTTGTGATTGAAAATGGAAGGATGTTTCGAGCGCAATGGTGATTCAACAACATTGAAAAACGATTATTTCTTCACCGTACTTTTACCTTTACGTAAAAGTACCAAAAGGTCAAGTCAAAGTGATCCTTCCACCCGCGTCATGATTTTGCCCTTTCCTGCCCACATCCCTGAATACCCGCACAAAACCATTCCCGCCATCACCGGCCCGGGCAACTTTGACTGGCTCACGCGCTTATCGCCTGTTGGCGATATTGGGGACGAGATAACGGGTGTGATTTAAGATTGTTTCGAGCGCAAGGAAGGGGGAGCTGATTTTTTTAAACCTTATTTTTCAGTTTTTAACCTTAGTAGCTATTCACGCACCCTACCACACAACACCTTATTGACCTTATTCATGCTCGTTGCAATAATGCCACATCCATAAGGTTAATAAGGTTGGGGGGTATTAAGAATTGCCGGGTTACTAAGGTTTGGCAAACAAAGAATAAGGTTTTCCGGCCTCGGGTGGTTTTCCTTGTCAGCCCCTCCCGGCCTCCCCATCCGGGGAGGAGTTCGGTCGCGGACGACAGAGCAATAAGCCAATTTCTTCGGCCTGAAAGGCCAGATTAATTAAGCCCAATGGCACCGCCTTGGGATTAAATGTAATGCCACTGGCAAGCTGTCCTCCGCTGGAGGAGGTGGCCGACAGGCCGGAGGAGGAGTTTTTGAATTGCCAATTATCCTTTACATTTTTTACTTTTTCAGACGACGACTGACAACTGAACAATAGTGTTCCTGCAAAAAAGCAGGGCAAAGGTGAAGGTCGAAATTTTCATGGTCTTCAATTTTTAGTTTTGCAACTCAATGATTGCATGTCTAAAGTTATTTCTATTTGTATCGCAGGCTGTTACGCTTCTTTAGAGATAAGTTACATCATTCACGCATTTGGCAAAGGAGAATCTCTTATCTTTTACCACTCATATTTAGCCTGTTAAATGAATCCAAGGAGAAAACAAAGCGGATCCTGTTTTTGAATGCCCCACCGGCTGAAGTCATGTTTTTGGAAACCAGTACGGGAATATAAATTTCGAAAAAGTCCCAAATACCGGTTTTCAAACCGGCCTCGTAGAAAAACGGAGAATTTTGGCCTACTGTTGCACCATGATCGTTGAGTAATAAATTGAGAAAAGGTTTTACCGGAAACCGGGCAGCTTTGCCAGGCAAATTACTTGTAAAGGACATGGAAAAAAGCCACCGGCTGTAACCCAAGCTATCGTTCATCGGCGATACCAACCCTCCTTCGGAAAGGGTCATTTGTCGCGAGAAGAAGTTTTCGGGAAACACACTGAAACGGTCGGGGTACGTACCCTGATAAAGATACTGCTGCCTGCCACTCCTTCCACTTGCTGAGAAAGCATAAAATGGAACATCCGGGTCGTTTTTTAGCATTATTCCTGAAAATAAACGGATATCCAAACCATTGTCTCTTCCAAAATAGCTGACCTTGTAGTTAAATTCCACCGAGGTCTTTTGGTATGATTTTCCGGATTCGAAAGAAGCCAGCAAGGTAAATGGATTCACTAAACCGGGCTTCTCGAGGAGATATCCAAATTGTAAATAAGAATTCATTTTTGCCTTCTCCTGAAGTTCAATCTGAAAAAGATTGGATGCGGCAATGTAATTTCCAAACACACTGTGGTTTAATGGGTGAGTCATTTTTTCATTTCGTAAATGAAGTTCCAGTCCGGTTTTTACTTTGCGGTAATTTTGATGGCCCGGGGCCCCAAATTGCGTTGCTTCCAACGAGATGGTTGCCAGCCGGATAAATTTGTCATACGGGGTAATGTTGTAAGCAACCCGCCCAAACCCAGCCAGATCAGAATTTCCGAATGCATAAAAAGGCATCACAAAATACTCCAGTGGTTTCGGAATAATAAAGCCGTTATGAAACGCCATGCCCAACATAAAACCGTTTTCCCTGGTCCAGTTAATGGCAGGCATATACATAAGTGTGTGCGTTTCGGGGTCATTAACAGAAAAAAGGAGTTGAGTCTGTAGCGGATCAGCCCTGGGAAAAGTACCGGTTTTATTGATATTGTTGTTAATTCTGGAAATTTCAGGCGTTACATGTCCGGGATCGATTTTTATTTCAGAATAATCGCCTGGCGGAAGATCGATCCATTTGTGTCCTTCAAAACCATCCACCCATTTTTCAAAAAAAATTGAATCACCGGTTAAACCTGAAATGAAAAGCGGCGCAACCAGTTCTCCTTTGTTTTTTATAAGCAACTGCTGATTCTCAATGCGGACCATTTTGTAGTCCAGTCGCTTGGTTGTACCCAGTAAATCAGTGAAAAACCAGCTTAAATCTTTGCCGGATTGAGTTTCAAGAATTACCCGAAGACCTTCAGGTTGCGGATGTTTGTATTTCCATTGAATGTAATATTCCTGCATGGCGGAGTCAAATACCGAATCGCCAAGATAAGCCCGGAGATAATGAAATGCGGTTGCGGCTTTATTGTAAATCATCAGTACGTAATTTAACTCGGTATATTCTGTTGCCGGAAGGTTTATCGGTTGCTCCAGGTTGTTGCGGGCCTGAACAAGCCATTCCAGTTCCTGCATTCGCTGGATTGGCAGTTTATCGATATGTATAAACTTTGCCAGCTTTCTGTTTTTAACATAGACTTCCCAAAGTTTTTTCCCGGGATATTTTTCTTTTAGATACCGGTCGGTGTAGGTGCTGGTGATACTTTCATCCATAAAAGGGAATTGCCGCTCATCCGAACCCAGTGCGCTGTAAAACCAGTTGTGGCAAATTTCGTGAGCGATCACTTCGTCGAGGGAATAAGCATCTTCTGCCAGGCCGATTACTGTAATGCCGGGATATTCCATCCCGTCGCCGGACGTGAGGCCGCTTTGAACGGCTGTGAAACTCTGATAGGGATAATCGCCAATTTTACTTGAAAACCAACGAATTGCTTCATTTACATATGATAAGGCTTTTTTCCAAAAATCAGCTTGCTGATTTGTAAACAAAACCATCGTAGCTACTTCTCTACCAGAGTTGGGAAGTATCACCTTCCCTTTTTGTACATGAAACCGCTTATCAGCAAACCAGGCAAAATCATGAATTTTATCCGCGGTATAACGGATCGTTTTCAACTGTTTCGATGAAGCCGGGAAATCGGTTCCTGCTGAATTGGCCGTTTTTATCCACGTAGTGTCAGCTGAAAGTTTGTCCAGCATTTCAATTTCGCTGTCGGTTTGCAGGTTTCCCGATGCACCTACAATGTAATTGACCGGCAGAGTAATACGTACGTCAAAACGGCCAAACTCAGAAAAGAACTCACCTTGATCGAGATACGACATTGGGTGCCAGCCTGCCTGGTCGTAAACTGCCGGTTTGGGATACCACTGGGAAATTTGGTAGGATTCGCCGATGTGGCCCAATCTGGAGGTTACTCCTTTGGGGATTTTTACACGGAAAGGTGTGGTAATTCGTACACTATCGCCCGAAATAAGAGGAACCTCGAGGTTTATCCGGCAAATGTCGGGCTGACCGGGTAATAATTCCCAGGGAACTTTCCTGCCATCGATTTCAAAGTTAAGTGAGTCGATAAATCCTCTCAATTCCGGATCATCGAATAACTTTTCCTTACCATAAAACGGGAACAATTGCCTGGCTAAAGGAGTGTTATTGCTGGAATAGGCATTTGGCCATAAATGAAAATATAAAAAATGAAGCGTATCGGGAGAATGATTGATGTATTCAAGAGTTTCAAACGCATTTAATTCATGAACCTGATCATTCAACGAAACATGAATGTTGTAGTTGACCTCTTGCTGAAAATATTCCTGAGCAAAAACTTCTGAAGAAGTCCCAAAAATAAACAGGAAAATGAATAATGACGTACAAATCAAAAAAATGCGCGAAACATCTCTCTGATTAGTCGATCGTGGCCGTTTTTCCGCGGTAAATGTTTTCATAAAAAAAGCCATATTCACTACCCAATGTAATGCATATAGCTCTTTTTGTCTTTTCATAGCAATGGATGTACAAACTCAAACGCAACTCGTGAATTAAGCAGCTTTGAAGAATATTTCAATTTTATTGATCAAACCAAAAGGATAATTATGATAATAATTAAAAGAAGACTCACGCCACCAATAACGATGGTTCCACCACTCCTCTTTACATTTTTCTTAATCTCCTTCAGCTCTTTTCTCATCTCACGCTTTTCTTTAACTGTCATGTTGGTTTTATCCATGCTTCGGATTTCTTCAACGCGCTTCGTTAGCCTGCTAATTTCTTCTGCAGATAGTTTATTCTCCGTTTTTGCCGGAACAGCTGATTTTTCCGAATCTGATTTCAGGTTCGTACTGTTGCCAAATGCCATGCTGGCACTTAACGTGAAAATCATTACCATTAAGAAAAATACACTCTTTTTCATCCTACAATTTTTAAATTTCAATTACTTAGATAATACATAGAATATTAGTTGATTAAGTGTCCGAACCGGGTTGCAATACAATCCGGAAAATAGATTGTGTCATTCCTCATCGGCCGGGAAATACTAAAAGGAATCAGTTGTCAATACAACTTCTTTGCCCGGGTACTGAACATTTATCCCATTTTCGGTCGTAATAAATATTTTGGTTGGCTTGTATGATGATACTGTTTCTAATTGGGCCGTGTGCTGCTTTGATAAGAAACTGGTGGAACTTTTCAATTGCCCAAGATTCTCTGTATTCCCCTGGTCTGTTACCATCCACACCACATAGGTCGTATTGGCTGATTCCAGCCGGTCAACTTCGGCCAGATCCGACACTTGAATTTTAACTTTGTAGTTCTTGTTTTTGTCTGACTTTATCACCACAAACCCCTTTGCTGCAGGGACTACGGAAGATGTCAAAAAATGTATTTTCTTCGCACATGAGGCTAACGGAATGAGCATCAATACCACAAAAGTTCCGGCCAGGATACTTAGTGTAATTCTACTTAACTTTTGAGTTTTCATTGGTTTTGCTTTTAAATGCTAAATACGATTTCAAAAACTAAGAGCAACTTCTCGCGAATGAGTACCTCCAAAAATTCCGGTTAGAGGTTTTATCAATCAGGCATTGAGTATTTCAAATCCCTCTCAATCCTTGTTAACTACGAGCCTTTTTATCCACGACAATGGCAACAATACCACCAGCAATCAGTACAACGCCCACTACGGGCGGCCACTGAACCGCATGTTTTTTTTCCTTTGTAATTTCAATCGGTCCCAGATCAACCACCTTTTCAGTGGTTATATAATTAAATCCTGTGTACGCGATCATCACAATTCCAACTATGATGAGCACAATGCCAAGTGTCTTTTTCATTGGGTACTTTTTCAAGTTATAGCGACATTTATACCAAATACTATTACTTTAGTTATCTTATAGCATGTGAGCTTCACACTTACTCCATTTTCTCCGGGGCAAATTCTTTCAGTGCATTTTGAAGTTCATCCATATCATCGTTGAATCGATTTTTAAATAATAACCAATCGTTTTTTCCGCCATCTTGATAATCAGCTAAGGATTTTTTCAGGTCACTATTTTTTTGTTCCAGTTTGGAAATCTTTTCCATGCAAGCCTCATCTGTTTCAGCAAGTTTCAGATACTTTCCCCTTAAAACTGCAATATGCTTTTGGTTGCTTGATAATTTCAGATCAGCCTCGTTCTTAAATTCCTCGATTTCTGAAGCGTAGTCCTTTGTGACTTCCATCATTTCCATTTTTGGGCTGGCGGTATCTTTCTGTGCTTCCATCAATTTCGACTTTGGGTTAACAGTGTCTTTCTGAGCCACCTGTAAATTCCCCCTGGCCTTCATTAACTTTTTATTTGCTTCCTGCCCGAACGATGTTAAAACAGTGCATATCATTAAAGCTGCCAGCATCACGCTAAAAATTATTTTTTTCATTGGATTCTGTATTAGGTGAATGACTAACTTACAAAGCAAAGGTATTCCACCACTTCCCCGAAAGCGTTACACAATTCAGGATAAGAGTTACATCATTCACACATTTTCAGGTGTGTAAAGTTTACACTTAGTGAATAGGACCGAAGGAATTAAATGGAAGTAAATCGTTCAAATCGTATCAGGTAATACCAAAGTTACCGGTTGGAATTTTTCAATTCCGTCAGAAGGTCACCTAAGTTTACGGTAGCATAGGTCGATGCATAATCGGACATCGCGTAAGGTATAATCAAATCGTTATTCTGAATGATGGAGCCACAGGAATAAACCACATTAGGCACATAGCCTTCCCTTTCTTCAGCATTTGGCATTATCAGAGGTGATTTCAATCTACCTATTTCTATTGTCGGGTCCTCCAGATCAAACAAAGAAGCACCTAAGACATATTCACGCATCGGCCCAACACCATGGGTTATTACCAACCATCCCTCATCTGTTTCAATGGGTGAACCACAATTTCCTATTTGAATGAATTCCCATGGGAATCGGGGTTTTTGCAGTAATTGGGCTTCACGCCAAATAGAGATATTATCTGAAAAAGCAATGTAATTGTTAAAACCATCCAAACGGCAAAGCATAACATATTTTCCATTCAACTTCCGGGGGAACAATGCCATTCCCTTATTTTGTGCAATTTCACCATGAAGTGGGATAACCTTGAAATGATAAAAATCCCGGGTCTCAATCATTTTAGGGAGAATGGTTGTACCGTCATAGGCTGTGTAAGTAGCGAAATATGAGACTTCCTTTTTATCATCTTCAAACTTCACAAAACGGGCATCTTCAATCCCATTTCTTTCGTTTGCCGAAACGGGGAAAATAACCCTTTCGGAAATATTAGTATCCAACGAAAAATCAAGTTCGTAATGAGATGACGCTAACCAGATGATCTGGCTAAAAAGAATCTCTTTGTCAGAAGCGAGGTGAAGCGATTTTTTTGCCTCTTCTATACAATGATAAAGCTCACCGTAAGTAAATTTATCGTTGAGTTTATCCAGGACTAAACCAGATGGAATGATCCCATGAAAATCCTTCATTTCATCCAGTTTCGTTTTAAATGATTCTTTATCGTAAACATGACGGCGTATATGTTCCGCCTCTTCCAGCATTTTACCCACAGGTTCTATCGTCAGGTTGTTATTGGCATCCAATACACCTGTTCGGAAAACGATTGATGAAATATGCCCTTCACCGGTTGCCCTGAAACTTAAAATTACTCGTTTCTCACCGGGGCCAGTTTCTGATTGATCGGGATGCTCAACAACCGATGGGTTAAAAAAAGCAGCCGATTCGATGGAATATTCCATCGTGAAATATGAACCCAGAAGTATTTTTTTTGAAGAAGTCAGCGACTCTGTGTCAATACTTAAGTCTTTAAATAGATGAACGATCCGATTAAAATGCTTTTCAAAAATTCGTGAAATATTCCGATGGCGCAGTGAATAATCTCTTAGCACCGGGTTTAATGCCAACATTGCCTCATTTTCCGACATATTCACGACAGAACGAATTGTGTTTTTAGCCCTTTCAGCGTCCGTATATAAAAAGCGGGCGATAACCCTGCTGGCATCCGGGCGAAAATTTATATCCTTTCTGGTTACGGCAACTTGCATCAGATCTTGATTTTTAGTATCCGATAAAGGTAATCCCAAAAACGAAATAAATCACTGAAATTCAAGTTAGTTTGCATTCTCGATCTTTCCCGTTGATTTCAAAATTATTTTAGTGACAGGAATGGGAGGAAATCCAGCATAGCCTTTCATTTCATTGCACATCCTTCGTGACGAAAAATATATGCATCAATTTCATCTCAACAAAGCTTTCGCCGACGTGCCCTCAGTCGCTAACCAAACTCCATATTTGCATCACATTCGCTTTGCACAATTTTCGTCACCAAACGCAAACAGTAGCACATCACATATAAAAGACTACATATCAACAGATTTGTATTGCATATTACTTCAAATATTCTTACATTTTGTTTGAAAAGTTCTGGAATAGCAAAACCCGAATATCCATTTATTAGTATTGAGTTATTTTCTCCTTTTCATCCACTACAGACAAGAGCTACTCTTGTTTCAAAGCATGCTTATACGCTAACGCCTAACCAACATGATGAAAGATTTGCTGCGTCAGCTGGAAAAAAAGATGGAAGCCCTGCCCCACCGTTGCTTCTTTAATGAAGCTGTGGGGTATGATGAACTAATGGATTTTCTGGATCCGCAGCCTTTTCTCTTTCCATTGTCACACATGACTTTTTTACTGAATTACAACGGGGGCTTCATTTGTTCCGAAAAAATACAAAAGTTATCGATAGAAACCGTGGCGTGGAACAGCAATCGTTTTCTCAGTATACATGAAATTGATGCAGCCTATAGTCGGATTCGTCACAAATTCAGCAAGAATGGACCACAATTTGTTCCTTTCATGCAGGTTGAAAACAGCGAATACCTGGCCTTTACATATCCATACGAAGAGTATGAAAGTCCTGTTTATGATATCTGGCATGAAGCTTTTCCGAACGAATGGCTTCAACAGGAAGTATACTCCGGATTTGAAGAATTACTGGATGATTACATTCGAAACAATGGTATAATCGTTACCATAGGATAAAAGAACCCGATACAAACCAAAATATCATCTTAAAACCTTCTATTATGCCGACAATTAGAGATGCAGCGGAAGAAGCCCGCAAACGCTTGGCTGAAAAGCTAAAAAAAGGAGAAAAAGTAACCATCCGCTCCAACGGAGAGGTCGAAGCCGACGGGAAATCCGGCGATGGCATTGAGATCCCCAAAGGCAAACTGGCCTACCAGTGGTACGATAACGACCCGGATTTACTACAGGAAGAGAAGTTGGCCATGGCCCGGTTCTTTCCAAAGTTTAAAATGGAAAAGCTGGAAGACGGACGGCTTTTCTGGCACGGAGCCGTAAAAACCAAGGTACTCAATCCGGATAACGAGTGGTACCTACAGGTTATTTATCAAAATAATCATCCTGACAACAGTACGTATGGTGGCTCCATCCGGGTCTACTCAGTCGATCCCGATCTGGAGGAACTAGCGGCTGAAGTAGGAGGAATTCCTCACATGCTCCGCGACGAAAACAATCATGTGTTTATTTGCACGGCCCGGCAAACCGATTTTCTGGCTTCGCCGGAAGAGAGCAGTTCTGCTGCCTCAGCGATTGCCTGGGCGGTGAAGTGGATTACGGTGTTTGAACTATGGCTGGATAGCAAAGTAACCACTGAAGAGTTTCAATCACATACTTTTTAATTAATCCTGAATGGTATCCGCTGAAACACCTCGTGTTGTCTTTTCAACCGATGCGTTCAATACCATTATCACTGAAACACTGCACAAACATCCTGATGAGACCGGTGGAATTTTGCTGGGACAGGACGATGGCAGTATGTGGTATGTCATTGAATGTATCGAACCAGGTCCGGCAGCCATTTTCCGACCGCATTATTTCGAATACGATCACGACTTTGTGAATTATGTAGCACGGGCGCGTGCCCGGCGTTATCGTATTCCACTAAAACTGCTCGGTCTCTGGCACCGGCACCCCGGAAGCTTCGATCGTTTCAGCTCAACTGATGATGAAACGAACAGGGCTTTTGCCGAAAAAAGAAGCCCTGGGGCCATATCGGGGCTGGTTAACATCGATCCCAATTTCCGGTTTACGCTGTACCATTTCGATGCCACACTCAAATATCGCAAAACGGAATATGAAGTGTCAGACGAAGGCATTCCGGCCTCATACCTGATGAAACGTTTCACCGGCAAGGAATACACGGAAGCCATCGGTAATGAACTCAAAAACCCCGAAAAACAATTACCCGAAGAATTGCTGGACATCCTGCTGTATGAAAACGAATTACTTCTGAAACAACGACTTTACACATGCTCTTTTCGTTACGAAGGCGAAGCCGTTTTGTATGATTGCCATCTGAAAGGCAAGCTGATTGGCAAATCATTGCCCGAAAACATTCACTGGAAACTAACAGGAACCAGTGGCCATTATTCCATCGAGACGGTCGATGGAAAGGATATACCCTATACCAAAGGATGTTTTCTGGAATACATAAACCGAAAAAGCAGCCTTTCGCATTAGCCTATAAAACCGATTCGTATGAAAATACCCCAAAGCAAACTCAGCCGGAAACAACGGCGTCAAAAGCTTAGCAAGCTAGCTTCTCCAACTACAGAAGCATTAAAAGCCAGGGTTTATACTCCGCCGCTACCCCAAAAACGCCTTAGTGAAGATTTAAGCCTCGTGGGTTATTTTTTCCCGGAAACGGCCGTGAGCAATATTGTCGATTTTGCGCCCTTTGGAAACAGTTCTTCCGCTCTTCTCTATCCGTTTTTCAACCGAATCGGAGCCAACGAAATCGGTTTATGGATGGGGCCGGATACACAGAAGTTGGTATACTCCCGTTTTCAATCGCCCATTTCAGAACTTCTCATGAAATACCCAATGGAGCTCATCGGATTTTTAGTGGAACAGGATAATTACTGGGCTCTTTTATCCACTAATGAGCGCATCCTGGGCTTTCAGGAAGAAAATGAAACCTGCTTTTTTCGTTATGTTTCCGATCAGTTCACCCCTTGTGAAACCATTCCCTACACACTGGAATTAGATGTTTTTTCGCGAAATACCGGCATTCTGGAGACTTCCGTCATGAAAAACAGAAAGGCAATTATTTCAGGGTGTGGTTCAGTGGGAAGCCTGGTCGCCCTGGAATTAGCCCGGGCTGGAGTTGGTCATTTTTTGCTGGTTGACAATGACACACTTGATTACGCCAATATTTGCCGGCATCAATGCAACATCGCCGATGTCGGCAGGTACAAAACCGCAGCGGTAGCCGATCGTATCCATCTCATTAATCCAGGTGCCGATGTTCAACAGGAATGTACCATAATTGAAAACGTACCCGGAAAAACTTTCGAGGCATTCTGTACACCCGATACCATTATTGTTGGTTGCGCCGATAACCGGCAAGGCGATCTTTATGCCAGTAAACTGGCCACCTATTATGGTTTCCCGATGGTGAGTATTGGTTTTTGGGAACGGGCTTTTGCCGGCGAGATATTTTACTGGTATCCCGAAAATGAAAATCTGGCTTGCTATCACTGTTTTACTAATGCATTAGGCGAATTGTCAGGAAGGCAATCGGTGAACCGGCGATTTTACACGACGGAAGAAGATTTAACGAAAGTTCATTTCATGCCGGGTATTTCCGCCGATATCAGTTTCGTGACGAATATTGGCATCAAGATCTCGCTTGATTTGCTGAACAGAAACGACGAAACGTATATTCCCAGAGTCCTGGATAATTTAACTCAGTTTACACTGGTAGCGAACACTAACAAACCCGAAATAGGCGGAAAACAGGCAGAAATGTTTTCCTATCCGCTTCAGGTTACCACCAGCATCGAAGTGCAAAAGCGGTCGGAATGTCCCTATTGTGGAAACTCAACTGTTAGTCATGACCATTGGGCCTGACGGAAGAATCATTCGGAGAAACGTCCGACGGGTAACACCGGTTAACACTTACCATCCCGAGGAGAACCTGGGATTTATCATGAGTTATTTGGTGCTGGTGTTTCTCTCCATCGCTTTTGTCGTTGCTTTTGTGATTTTGGGATGGTTGGGCGACCTGATTCTGAACTGGACCTGGTGGACGGCTTCTAATTTTGGTACCGTTGGCACGCTCATTAATTTCCTCATTTTCCCGATTTATATCTCCGGTGTAATCGAAGGACTTTACTACGGGAACCGATTCCGATATAAACTTTACGCGTTCATTTATGGCTTCATCACCATAGCCATCCCGCAAACACTGGATCAATTGAATGATGCCGAATTTAACTGGATGCAATACGGATGGGCACTGGGATACGGATTGTATTGCCTGTGGCTGGCACTGAAAATGGCCGACTAACCGCTAATATTGAATTTGAAACACATGATCATCCACATGATCATCCACATTATCTCCAAAGTAACCGGCAAGTGCAATATGAGGTGCCATTACCGGGTTAGTTGCGAAAGATTCCCTGAACACGATTTCGATGCATTCGACGACTCCGAGGTTCGTTCCACTCAACAACCACCTCACACACCTAACGAATTTATTTAAGCTTGAAGTATGATACTCGAACCTGTAACGATTCAATGTCCGCATTGTGGATTAATCTCGCGACATTATCAGGTAATGTCCGGAACCATATTCGACTCGGAGACATTTACCGACGGAAAAACCGATGTAATTAGCGGAGCCTATGGCAAAGATCCATTTCTGATTCGTTGCCGGCGATGTCAAGGATTCTATTTCTTTGGCGATCATATCAATGAACAAAAAGAAGACTTCGACGATCTTCCCGGACTCGATTATGAAGAACATTATCTGGAGAAGGAAGATTATCATGAAGCGCTGCAACAGATAAATCAACTTTCTCCCGAAAGGGAAAAATGGTTACGAACACTGCTTTGGTGGGCGATTAACGATCTCATCCGAAATAACGCTGGCTGGGGCAAACGGCGCAGCAAGATTTTGGAATTTGTAAATTTTATTCTCAAACCATTGCAGAAAGTTAAATGGTTGCATTACAGTTATCCGGAATACCGAAAATGGCTGAGCGCAAAAAATGATAATATGCGGCGCTTGCTCCAATTACTCGATCCGGTCAACGATATAAATGACGCCTGCCTCTCGGTCGAAATTCACCGCGAGCTGGCAGCGTTTTCACTTGCCCGGCAACAGCTGAAAATGATTTCGCCCAAAAATTGCCATGCCTTTTATCGGACTCAGAAACGATTGCTAAGACATCGCGACCGGTTTGTCCGGAAAATCAACTACTCCCCTGTGCATAACACACAGCAGGAAGTAGTTCTGGTTACCGGCGAATGAACTTTTTTTTTAGCGTGAACGCCTACCCCAGTGTTTGTAATTCCGGAACCGCACATTGGAGTGGTCCAGTACTTTCAGCATTTGTACTTTCAACGCATCGGTAATAACCAGTTCCAGCAAAGCGTAACCCCAAATCAACGCGGCCAGTTTCCAACCCATTGCCGGCATCAAAAAACCATTCACCGTAATCAGCGTAGCGACAATTTGCGTACTGATAATAGCCAGCAACAGGGCTTTGGATGGTTTCACCGACCAGAAGTGACCTTTGGTTCGGGCCATGAATACCGTCAATTGTCCGGCTACCGATAACTTCAGATAAATGAAAGGTTGCAGAACCGCATTGCTCAAATGCAACATCTCTTTCCCGATGAACAACATTCCGAACGTGAAAAGTACACCAATCAGGCCAAGGAATGTGGCGATACCTAATGTGGTACGCATATTCCATTTGTCCGGTGTGCGGGAGTATTTCACATTGTCGACGGCAATGGTCATAATCGGCGCATCATTCAGCAATGCCAGCAAAACAATCATCAATGCCGAAACCGGGTAAAAGTTGAAAGCAATGATGGACAACGTAATGAACAACAGCACACGAATGGTTTCAGCAATCCGGTAAATGGAATAGTTATTCATGCGCTGGAAAATCTTCCGGCTCTCTTTAATCGCATCAATAATAACCGACAAGCCAGGTTTCGTTAGGACAATCGATGCAGCTGACTTAGCAGCATCGGTCGCTCCGGCAACAGCAATTCCCACATCTGCTTTCTTTAGTGCAGGAGCGTCATTTACACCGTCACCGGTCATCCCCACGATGTGATCGTTGTTTTGGAGGATTTCCACAATGTGGTATTTGTGTTCCGGGAAAACCTGCGCAAAACCGTTCGATTCTTCAATCTCTTTTAACGCCACGCGATCGGACTTTTGCATGATGGCATCTACCCCTTTGATATTCGTTTTCAGACCAACCATGCTAGCGGTCTCTTTCGCGATAGCCGTATGGTCGCCGGTGATCATCTTCACCTCTACTCCCATCTCCTGAGCCGTTTTAATCGTTTCAGCCGAATCTTCTCGGGGCGGATCGTACAATGGAATCATCCCAGCATACGTCCAGTTCCCACGTTTATCGGTGCGCGCAACACCCAGGGCACGGTATCCTTTTTCAGCGAAAGCCTCCACCTGATTATTCACCTGCTCTTCCACCTTTTCGGGATGTTTCATCAACGAAAGGATAGCCTGTGGGGCGCCTTTGGCCACCTGAAAAGTAGATGAACCCTCCTTCACGGTCGACTCGGTGTGTTTGATGACCGGATCGAAAGGCTTGAAATCAGTTACCTCAAGTTCATTTAAAGTATTTTTATTGGTTTCATCAGCCAGCGTATGCTCGATAATGGCACTGTCAATGGGGTCGTGATCTTCCTCACTGGAAGCTAAGGTGCCCAGTACGAGTACATCATTGCCGGTGAATTTATCAAAGGGAACCACCTCTGCCAACGTCAGCTCATTTTTAGTGATAGTTCCGGTTTTATCTGAACAGAGAATATCCATCCCAGCCATCTCCTCAATGGATGCCAATCGACTAACAATGGCCTCCTTCCGCGCAAGCGCCGAAGCTCCAACCGCCATCGTGACCGAAAGCACCGCCGGCATAGCCGCTGGAATCGCAGCTACCATTAACACCAGGGCAAACTGGATAAAATGCAGCATGCTTTCTCCCCGGAAGAGGGAAACGATAAAAATGAGTGAAACTAACACGAAAGCGAAAACAATCAAGTAATTACCGATTTTAATCACCGCCCGCTGGAAGTGACTGGTTGTTTTAGCTTCCTGAACCAGTTTGGCGGTTTTGCCAAAAAAGGTATTCATACCGGTCGCAGTCACAATCCCATTCATCTCGCCTTGCTTTACCACTGCACCGGAATAAGCCATATCCGACGACTTTTTCTCTACCGGTAATGATTCACCGGTCAGGGACGACTCATCCAACTGCAGGTAGTCACCCTTGGTCAACTTCGCATCGGCCGGCACCACATCTCCCAGCCGCAACCGAATGATATCGCCGGGAACTAATTGGCCGGCTGGAATTTCCTGCCATTTTCCGTCACGGATAACCCTGGATTTTAACGCCAGTTTCTTCTTCAGCAATTCAATGGCGTTATCAGCCTTATGCTCCTGCCAAAAGCCAACCACGGCATTCAGCACCAACAATGTGGAAATAATCCAAAAGTCTTCCCAGTGATGAATCACCGCCGAGAGGATAGCAGCAATCTCAATCATCCAGGGAATGGGGCCCCAGAAGCTTCTGAGAAATTTGACGATAGGATGTTGTTTGTGTTCATTTAAACTGTTTGGCCCGTATTGACTCAATCGCTTGGTAGCTTCTTCGGAGGACAAGCCTTTTTCGGAAGTTTGGAGCTTCTCCTTTAGTTCATCAATGGTCAGATTATTAAATTCCGGTTCCACTGTATTGTTTCCGTTCATAAGACATTCATTTTAAAACAATAGAAAAACAATTTGCCCGAATAACAAGTTTACATCGACCAGTTTAAAAAACATTAATAGAATCGAATTATTGTTAAATTAGAAATAAGCTACCGGAGGAAAACAAAAGAATTCTTGCTACGAATCATCAAACGAACCATTATCTTTGCCAACAAATCAGCAGTATCATGTTATCCCATCGCAATTTCATAGCGGAACTAAAATTTAGTGCTTCACGAAGCAGCGGAGCAGGTGGGCAAAATGTAAATAAGGTAAACACAAAAGTGGAATTGCGCTTCCACGTCGAGTCATCGGTATTGTTATCGCCGGAAGAGAAAAGCGTATTGATGCGCAAATTAGCGAACCGGATTAACAAGGAAGGAGAACTGATACTGACTGAACAGAACGAACGTTCGCAACTGAAAAACAAGGAAAAAGTAATCGATCGGTTCTATCGTCTCATCAATCGGGCACTAACTCCGCAAAAAAAAAGGAGAGCTACCCGCCCAACAATGGCCTCGCGCCGCCGGAGATTAGAAACGAAGAAACAACATTCGGAGAAAAAATCGAGGCGACAAAATCCTCGTTTAGACTAAATTATCGAATTAGAGCCTGAAATCCCGAACTAAAACCCCCACGGATAAAGGCATGAAGACACTTACTAACAATTGTTGATATCTCCTGTTCGTTTTTCGTTGATTTTGTTTTGCCAAAAACACTTGCCTGATAAATAAAACATTGTAATTTGCATACATCAGGTGAGCGATAAAAAGGTCGCGCCAGAAACAAGGAGAAGAAAAAAGCCACTTAATTGAGGCTCGATTCCGATCGTTCAGGTTGCAAAACCTGCTTGTTGAAGGAGCTGAAGCCTGGAAAGCGAACGGAGTAACATCCAATCGAACTACCAGTCGGTCACAGATAAACGGAAACGTTCATTCTAAAACTGAATCTCAAGACTCTGCGGCAGCAACTCCGGTTAATGCCTGCAGAAAGAAGTTGGAAAAAAGGATTTATTTCCCGTTCCATTTCATCGACTGTCAGACGGTTCTTCGGAACAAGAAAACAGAGATAGTCTGAAAGATGCTTCGTCCGGGAAGGTATTCTTCGGGATATCGAATGGACAGCTTGAAGATGACGCTGTAACAGGTGTCGTACAAAAGCCACAGGTTATATGAAAGTCTTCGGATGATTATGTAGCCAACCACAATAACCGTAACCTGACACTGTGAAGTGTAAACTTCAACAGCGAAATGGGAACTATTCCTCCGAATGGTTCCCATTTGTGTATTATAGCCTCACCCGTCCCTCCCCCCTTTGGTTTTTATTATCTATCTCATTTATCTCTCCCACTATCTCCTTTTTTTCTATTTTCGCTGCAAAAACATGCTAATTCAGTCATGAGACAAACTCTTTCCTTTTTCCTGCTAATAATCATTGGACTAACAACACAAACAAAAGCTCAGGAAGTTGATTTACTCTATTTCACAGATGCCCACAGAATATTTCCCGTATTGGATGTTCCCGGCGGCCGTGGCGGTGTTGCCCGATTGAAAACACTTACCGACAGCCTCCGCAAAGAAAATCCAAACACCTTTCTTATTCAAGGTGGAGACCTGGCTGGAGGCGTTCTGTTTGGCGGAATGTACAAAGGATGGCCAATGATTAAAGCCTTCAATCAAATTCCGCTCGATCTGTGTAATTTTGGGCAGCACGAATTTGATTTTGGTTCAGTTCATGCCGATTCGCTGGTCAGGCGTTCACACTTTCAGTGGATTTCCTCCAATCTTCAAGCTCCTTCCGGGAAACCGTTCGCGAATGTCCCCCGCTTTGTCATCAAGGATTTTCAAGGTATTCGACTCGCTTTTATCGGATTGACGGACGCCATGAATACAACGCTGAACGATGGTGATGTAATTCAAGAAGATATGCAAAAAGCGATATCCGAAATCCTCCCACAAATAGAATCACATCATCCCGATAGGGTAATCGCCATTACACAAACCGACCTGAACACTAATCGCAAATTACTGAAAGCATTTCCTCAGATTGACCTCGTTTTCACGGAAGAAGAACACGAATACAACAGCAACGTATTTTTCGAAGGGAAACGTCCTATCATATCACCTGCCGGGAATATGAGTTCAGTCGCCCATGTTATTCTCCGAAAAACCGGAAGACCGACCATCGAAATAATTCCACTTGATTCAACGATTTCTTCAAATTCCGAATTGCGCGAACTGGAAGTATACTACCGGAACGACATGAATCGGAAACTTTCAGAGCCACTGGCACAATTAGAGATGCCACTCTCCTTCCGGAAAGGCATAACCGGAGAAAGTGCCGCCGGGAATTTGATTACTGATGCTTTTCGGGCAGCCTACCATTCCGACGTAGCACTCATCAATGGCGGCGGCATTCGGGCCGATATTCCGCCGGGAACATTTACGTTAAAGGATGCACGTTCGCTGTTGCCTTTTGGAAATAAACTTTGCCTGGTAAAAATGACCGGAAACCAGCTGAAGAAGATGATAAAAGCCAATGTGAATAGCAAAACAGGACAACTGTTCCAGGTTTCCGGCATCCGTTATACGTATAATTCAACTAAAGATTCTTTAACCATTTTCAGAAATCAAGTTCCATTACCCCCTAATGATTCAATTTCTGTTGTACTCAATAACTATATTCTGAGACGAACTCCCGACCAATTTGAGATTATCATTGGTGAAAACAATCCAAATGCGGTAACCGATTACGAAGCTTTGAGACATTATGCCCTTACGGGCAAAAGATTACATCCCCAAAAAGAAGGTCGAATTACCATTGTAAAAAAATAATTTTCTGGTAGAAGAACAGGTTTGAAGCAAAATCACCGACGCAACAACACGGCAAAACACCTTTATTTATTGAGCACATATACGTTATCAACAATTGTTCATATCTTCTGTTCGTTTTTCGTTGATTTTGTTTTGCCAAAAACACTTGCCTGATAAATAAAACATTGTAACTTGCATATATCAGGTGAGCGATAAAAGGTCGCACCGGAAACAAGGAGAAGAAAAAAGTCACTTAATTGGGGCTCGAATCCGATCGTACAGGTTGCAAAACCTGCTTGTTGAAGGAGCTGAAGCCTGGAAAGCGAAAGGAGTAACATCCAATCGAACTACCAGTCGGTCGCAGACAAACGGAAACGTTCATTCTAAAACTGAATCAGAAGGCTCTGTAGCAGCAACTCCGGTTAATGTTGCAGAAAGAAGATGAAAAAAAAGGATTCATTTCCCAAGACGTCTTCATCGCCTGTTGGACTGTTCTTCGGAACAGGAAATCAGAGATAGCCCGAAAGAAGCTTCGTCCGGGAAGGTGTCCTCCCGGGATGCCGAAGGGACAGCTTGAAGATGATGTTGTAACAGACATTGTCCAAGAGCCAAGGGTTGCACGAAAGTCTTCGGACGATCCTGTAGCCGGCCACAATAACCGTAACCTGACACTGTGAAGTGCAAACTTCAACAGCGAAATGGGAACTATTCTTCACTGAATGGTTCCCATTTGTGTTTATATACGGTTCGTTTGAAGTTGAATCTTACTTCTGCGATTTGAAATAGCGTCGTGTGAGCACTTTTTTCAAATCACGCACAATAATCTGATGTGCCAATACCTCCATCTCGTTGTAATCGGGCAATTCCAAGCCGGCACGTGTTATCTCCCTTTGCGTAATATCCACCTGGTACAGCACCGACAATAATCGCTGATAGTCATTAGCCAGCAAATGGCGAATCTGATCAACCAGTTGCTCGTGCAATTCCCGATAAGCCTGAGCAGTATTTCCTGAAAAAGTAATGGTAATGCCAAACATGGCAAAATCCTTCATAATTTGTTCAGCAGTTTCCTGAACAACAGCCGCGCTATCGAGGAAACGGGCTACATTATCGTTGCGTATATCGGGAAGTTTCATAAAATCGATTGCATTTCGTCATTCTCCGGAGGTGAAGTAAACAAAAATATGGCACTTTGTCCGTAAAGTTATCAGAGGATAATTTCCTGAATGTTTCCGGCTACCTCCAGACCGGCATTTCGCCCGGTATCCTTAAATATTATCATCTTTCTTTTTCTATCGAGCAACTCCACATCAATGGTCGAAGTCATGCTTTCTTCAATCCGTCCCTCCATAAATCCATGAATAGGTGAAGCCAGTTCTGTAGCTTTTTCCCGGTAAGCACGAATAACGAGCCGGTAGCTCGGGTTTTCAATGATCAATTCAACCATTTCCGCAGAGACCGAAGACTTGCGTAAAATAGATTTATTGTATGTCGTAAAACGAATCAACCGCCCGTCCAGCCACAAACCGGCAATGAATCCTACAAAAGCTTTTCGTATCCAGGGAATCTTCGCAACTGAAACTTTCAACGAAACTCCCGGACGGGAAAAGTGATTGGATTGCATCCAGACGTAAGCGCTGGGAAACGACCGTCCCCAATCCTTTTCGGTATAGCCCCGTCCACCCGTAAAATCAATGTCTTCACCATCCAACAGCAGATTCCCTCCGATGCTGTGATCCATACTGACGATTCCATGGTAACATTCCATAAAAGGCACGAAGGCATAAGGGCCCATAATTCCCGGCGAATACCATGGCTTTGGCCAGGGCACCATTCCCGAGAAATGCAATTCGCCCGAAAGGGCGGGCAATTCCAAATGTATCGTGTCGGCTGAAAAATGATTGCCGGCAATCGAGAATTGGAATTTTCGTGCCTGCGGCCGGAACTGTTCCGCATCGAAACGAAAGTATTGGGAAGTATGTTTTCGTCCGTCAAGTACCTGAATAAAGGCTTGCTTTTTTTCGGTTTCATCCATTGCAATACCCGGAATAACAGCAAGAGCCCTGGTCTCATCAGCATTTACCAGTTTATAATACCAGCCCTCAAAGTAACGCCTTTTACGGCCCCATCCCTGGAACTGTTCCGGATTGAAAAAAGCGCACCACTTATTTAGAATTAGCATGAGATTAAAGCTGGTTATGAATATTCTGAAACGAAGACGTTCAAAGCATAATTCCATCCGAATAAAAAGATAAGGAATGCGAAGGAGATAAAAAAACTTCCCGCGAGCCTGTAAGGTAGCAGCTCTTTACTCGTCAAACTGTCAAAAATTAATTTTCTCACGTATGAAAACAATCGAAAAGTATCATCAGCTCGTTGAAGTTATCAGCAAAGCCAAATGGCTTCCACTTCTTCTCCTTCGACTCATCCTTGCCTATGGTTTTTTTGGACCGGCCAAAATGAAATGGAGCAACATGGACGGGATCATTAGCTGGTTTTCTCATATGGGAATGCCGATGCCGGCATTGAATGCCTACCTGGCCGCCTCGACTGAAGCGCTGGGCGTCATCTTGTTATTCTTAGGATTGGGGACACGCATTATCACCATTCCACTCATGTTTGTGATGTTTGTAGCCATCAAAACCGTCCATTGGCAACATGGCTTTGCTGCAGGAGACAATGGATTTGAGATTCCGCTTTACTACCTGCTTATGCTGCTCACTCTTTTCATCATGGGGCCTGGAAAAATCAGCCTCGACTCTCTCATCTATTCCTTCAGAAAGAAAAGACGAACAATTTAAAATAAGATTTTCAACTCGGCTAAAAGGCCCAGTAACAAATCCCGGGATGGAGTTTTCGGTCTGTTTTGCAACAGAAAGAAGGACTTCATTCCGGTACAACATCCTAACAACAAAACCGCTGATCTATTCATCTCAGAGAATATCATCCGCGTTTATTCCGAATATTTCAGGAAATACCAACCTTTTATTAAATTGCGGAACTGAATCAAGTAAAAGCCGGCCTGTGAAAACCAGATTCACCAACCTGATCCTAATCCTGCTTATCACTGTATTTTCAAGTGTTTCCGCATTTTCTCAACAGAAACAATACAACTTTGCCCAGATAAACAACACCAACGGATTATCGAACAATCACGTTACGTGTATTTTGCGCGACAAACAGGGCTTCATGTGGTTCGGAACCAATTCGGGTCTGAATCGCTATGATGGCTATTCCGTCAAGATTTTCACACATCATCCGTCCGACAGTACATCGATTGACAACAACATCATCGCGGCAATCAAACAGGACTGCGATGGAAAACTATGGGTCAGAACCCAAACCGGCTTCAACGTATACGACCCGAAAACCGAGACTTTCTCGTTTTCCAATTCTCCTGTACTGCGAAAACATCCGGAATTCATCAATCATTTCATCAATCTTTTCACCGACAGTGAAAGCCAGAGTTGGCTAATGACCAGCGATTACGGAGTATTTCGCTTCGACACGCTTCATCAGGATATTGCTCCGGTAAAACATCTCGCCAATAGGAATGGTGTTAAAGCAACCTCCGATGTGACTGCCATGGCCGAAGACTCAAAAGGCAACCTATGGCTCATTCATCAGGATGGCTATCTGGAAATGAAGCCCAAAGGGAGTATGAATGCGAAGATTCAGGCCAGCTTCTTACATGACCTATATCCCGGAGAACAATTGAACTGCCGCATATTCATTGACAACGATGACGATATCTGGATTTCAACACAGGGTCATGCCATCGGCCTTTTCTATTATGAGCCTGCCACCGGAAAGCTTGTTCACATCGACCAGACTTCCAGGCCCACTCATACCAACACCAACATCATTACCGGTATCACGCAGGACTCAGATGACAACATCTGGATAGCCACCGACCACGGAGGTATCAACCTGCTCGATAAAAAAGATTTCAGTGTGCGGTACCTGACACACGAAACCTACAACGTCCACAGCATTGCCCACAATAGTCTCACGGCCATGTTCCGCGACAGCGAAGGGATTATTTGGATTGGAACCTACAAAGAGGGAATCAGTTATTATCACAAAAACCTGATCCTGTTCAACACCATCCGGTATACACCTCAAAGTGCAAATGGTCTGAACTTCGGCGACATCAACTGCTTTACCGAGGACAAAAAAGGGAATTTGTGGATTGGAACCAATGGCGGCGGACTGAACTACTATAACAGGAAAACCGGAAAATTTACCCATTACGTTCATCATGACGATGACCCGAACAGTCTCTCCAATGACGTAATTGTTTCGCTTTTTATCGATCACGAAAACAAACTCTGGATTGGGACCTACTTCGGTGGCCTTAACCGTTTCGACGGAAAAAAATTCACTCATTACACGCACGATCCAAAAGATTCGACCAGTATCTCCAATAACAATATCTGGACGATATACGAAGACTCATTTAACAATCTCTGGATAGGAACGCTGGGCAGCGGGCTCGACCGGTTTGATCGCAACACGGAAAGCTTTCAGCATTTCCGCACCGGCAGCGAAAATTCCATTATCTCCAACGTTATCATTTCGTTGGCCGAAGACAACCAAAACCGCCTGTGGATTGGCACACCCGACGGCCTGAGCATCTTTAACCCGGAAACCCGTACATTCAGCAACCTGCTTCACACCGACAAGGATACCACCACGCTGAGCAACAATACAGTGAATTGCTTATTAGCCGATTCGCGCGGATGGATTTGGGCAGGAACACCAGAAGGCCTGAATGTATACGACGAGCACACCGGCCAGTTCAGGCGTATTTTGAAGAGCAACGGCTTACCGACGAACAACATCGTTTCAATAGTAGAAGACCATCAACACAATATCTGGCTGGGAACCACCAAAGGCTTGGTTCAAGTCGTCGAAAAGGGCGACCATGTTTCCGATTTTTCCATGCGCATTAAATTGTACGACGACGAAGACGGGTTACAGGCCAAAGAGTTTAACGAGCGGGCTGCTTATGTTACCAGCAACGGCCAGCTTTTCTTCGGCGGCCCAAATGGCATTAACTTCTTTAACCCGGGTAATCTGGTAGAAAACAAGAATATTCCCAAAGTGGTGTTCACCAACCTGCAGGTTTTCAACCGAACCATACAGGTGGGAGAAAGATTCAACCGGCGCATTTTGCTGCCCCAATCCATCATCGACACCAAAGAAATTACGCTGAAGCACGCCGAAAACTTCTTCTCGGTGGCCTTCTCTACGCTAAGTTATTTCCATCCGGAAAAGAACCAGTTTGCCTACAAGCTGGAAGGTTTTAACAACAGCTGGATTTATACCGACTGGAAGAATCGCCGGGCCACGTTCACCAACCTCGACCCGGGCGAATACACTTTGCGCGTCAGGGCATCGAACAATAATGGCTACTGGAACCAGGAAGGTGCGACCCTGAAAATTAACATCCTCCCTCCTTTCTGGCAAACGATTTACGCTTATGTCGCCTACGTGCTCATTATCCTGCTCATCATCTGGCTATGGCGTCAACGGATCATCAGGCGGGAGCAGGAAAAATTCGAGATCGAGCGGGAAAAAATCAAGGCGCGCCGCCTTCACGACCTCGATATGCTGAAACTCCGTTTCTTCACGAATATCAGTCACGAGTTCCGTACGCCGCTCACGCTTATCATCACGCCCATCGAGCAATTGTTGCAAAAAGCGAAAGGCAACGAAGAGCAGAAACACCTGCAACTTATTTACCGCAACAGCCGGCGTTTGCTCAGCCTGGTGAACCAGCTACTCGATTTCCGGAAACTGGAATTCCAGGAGATTAAGCTCCGACCGAGTGAAGGCGAAATTGTCCGTTTCATTCGCGAAACCACCGAATCGTTTTCCGACCTCTCGGAGAAAAAGAATATTCATCTCTATTTCCAGACCGATGTGGAAAATATCACCGCGTATTTCGACCACGACAAGCTGGAAAAAATTCTCCTGAACCTGCTGTCCAATGCCTTCAAATACACCTCCGAAAACGGCGATGTGCATGTGGATGTTCGATTAAATGAAAAAGAACATCCCTCCATCGAAATCAGCGTCAGTGACACCGGAATCGGTATTCCTGAAGAAAAACAACAACGCATTTTCGAGCGCTTCTTCCAGGATGAGACCAACGGCTCCGATTATAACCAGGGAAGCGGCATTGGGCTCGCATTGGTGAATGAATATGTGAAGTTGCAAAACGGCACCATCACCGTGGAGAGCGCGCCGGGCAAAGGCAGCTGCTTCCGGGTGACCTTGCCCCTGGTGTTCGGCAAAGAAACTTCGGCGGAAGTGGAAAAAGCGAACTGGAAACGCCAACCGGCAGCCCAGCCTTCGTTGGTGATGGAGCCGGAAGCTGCAGAAGAAAGTGAAACAACCGGCAGAACCTCGAAAAATACCAAACTGACATTGCTGCTGGTGGAAGACAACGAAGATTTCCGTTTTTACCTGAAGGACAATTTCAAACAGACTTTTGAGGTATTGGAAGCCGGCGACGGATACACCGGCTGGGAAATCGCCTCAAAATCGCTGCCCGACTTGATTATCAGCGATGTGATGATGCCGGTAATGGACGGCATCGACCTGTGCCGGAAAGTCAAGAGTACGGCCGAAACCTCTCATATCCCGGTCATTCTGCTGACCGCGAAAGTGGCCGACAACCAGAAGATGGAAGGCTACGATGTGGGCGCCGACGACTACATCACCAAGCCATTCAATTTCGAGTTGCTAGAATCGCGCATCAAAAACCTGCTGGCACAACGGCGGAAACTGCAGAAAGCCTTCCGCAAGAAAATCGATGTCAGTCCCAGCGAAATTGAAATTACTTCGCTGAATGAGATCTTCATCAAGAAGGCCATTGATTTAGTGGAAGAAAATATCGGCAACAGCCAGTTCTCTGTACAGGAAATGAGCTCGGAACTGGGCATGAGCCGGGTGAACCTTTACAAGAAAATCTCGTCGCTCACCGGGCAAACACCCGTGGAATTCATCCGTACCATCCGGTTGAAACGCGCGGCCCAATTCCTCAAACAGGGCCAGCTCACCGTTAGCGAAGTGGCGTACCGGGTAGGCTACAACGACCCGAAATACTTTACCCGGCAGTTCAAAAACGAATTCAGCATCACGCCGTCGCAATACGGAAAAAACGGGAACGGGAAATCATAGACCAATCGTTTCCGCCCGCGGAGAATAAGCTTCCGCCTGTTCAGGTAACGCTTCGAAGTGTTAAGGTCGAGCTTCGAACTGGTACAAATTCCCTTCGAACTTCACCGGAAAAGCTTCCGCCTTGATCAAATGAGTTTCGAACTTGCCAAGTTAAGCTTCCGCCTCGATCAAATAAGCTTCGAACTTCGTCGGTAGAGCTTCCGCTTTGGGAAAATGAGCTTCGGTGTGAGAAAGTAAGGCTCCGGTGTTACCTACCTTGATTAGGCTCGGTTCTTCTTGAAGTTTTCAGCTTGTTCGAAGATATCCTGATACACTTCATCACGCTCAACCGGCGGATAACCGTGTTCGTCTAACAACAGGATTAATCCAACTTTCAATGCCGATTTGATGTCGTCGCGTTTGTTCCAGTCGGGGAATTTGGCCTGCGCATCCACCAATTCTTTCACTGACTTTGCCAACTCGATGAGTTTATCTTCGGGATAACTGAAATCGTACTTTACACAAAGGGCTTTCAGGATATCGTAAAAGGCTTTTTCTTCGAAATCAATTCCCATCTCATCGCCGGCCGAAAACTCCCGGTAGGCTTCCCATATTAAATCGGTCAGGTGCTCCGCCATCTCTTCGTACACCTCGCTGCGCAGAACATCGTTCTCATCCCGCTGGTTGTAACGGTCGACCAGTACCTGCATCTTGCGGGAGAAATCGATGCCTTTTACCTTGTTCACTTTGCGTATTTCGCCAATCACCTTTGCCAGCAATTGCTGCAGCAATTTTATTTTGGTATTGGGTAGCTTAATCTTGTTGATTTTGTCGAGATACTCCTCGTCGAACAAGTCTTGTTCCGAATCTTTTTCTTCACCCAATTTGAATATCTCCTCCACCCCATCGCTGGCCAATGCATCTTTAATCATCTCCCTTACCCGCGCGTTCATCTGTGCAATATCAGGGGCGTCGCCTTTGGTGAGTTTAAACACGATGGAGCGAACAGCCAGGAAGAAATGAGTTTCATCCCGTTCCTGTTGCGTTAACTCTTCGCTACCGGTACAAATATCATAGGCGGCCTTCAGTCGTTTCACGAGGCCCATAAACCGGGTTTCTTTCTCTTTGGTCCGTTGAACAAATTCAGCCGCCTGATTCAACGCATTCAGCTGCTGCAAGGGTGTTCCATGGAAATAGTTCGTCGTATCGAACGTATGGAATAGTTTCGCCAACAAATCCAGATGATTTCGCACAACAATCAGCGATTCCCGAATATCTTCGAAGTTCTGCTGGTCTCCTTTGTTGTATTTGGCCAATGCCAGGTTCATCTGCTTTTTGATGCCGATGTAGTCAACCACCAGCCCCTTATTTTTGCCCTCAAACCTTCGGTTTACCCTGGAAATGGTTTGTATGAGGTTATGTTGCTGGATGGGTTTGTCGATGTACATGGTATCCAGAAAAGGAACGTCGAACCCCGTGAGCCACATATCGACCACAATGGCTACCTTGAAACTGGATTTTTCGTCCTTGAACTGCCTGTCAAGTTCCTTTCGGTATTCTTTCGTTCCCAACAGGTTGTACAGCTCCGCCGGATCATCTTTCCCACGGGTCATCACCATCTTTATCTGGGACGGATGAAGCTCCTGCTTCGTCTCTTTCACTATCGTACATCCCTTGAACCGGTTTGCCGTACTCAGTTCGGGCAATCTTGCTTTTTGAGGATTTTCCAGTATGTACCTGATTGTATTGTTGAAATGGTCTTCGTCGCGAATAAACCGGTCCCAATACTCCGGCATCCAGAATCGATCCGCGTCTATTGAAATACCCAATTTGTACTTTTTATTATTCTTCAATGCCCATTTCGCTGTATACGACTTCCAGGTCTGCACTATTTTGGGCAAATCGGTCCTTGTTTTGATCAAGACATGCACATGATTGGGCATGATGCTCCATGCCAACAGGTCGTACCTTTCTCCATCGTGATACTTCAAAGCTTCCAGAACCACCTGGGCCATTTCGTGATGATTTAACGCACAACAACCGTATCCGGCATCAAGGTATTTTTCATACCGCTTTCGTTTCTGAATTTTCTTCTCGCCATCCGGGAGTCTTTTTAGCTCCTCTTCTACCTTGCGGAGAACTTCCTGAGGAAGACTATCGGCCAGCCGGAAAGTGATGAATTGAACTAACCCGGTTCTGTTGCGGTGAGGAAGGTTGCGGGCGTGCCACTCTTCTGGGGTACCGTAGTTGTTGGTGAAGGAGGCGGCGTAGTTGATGAGGGAGGAAGGTTGCGGTGTATTTACAGAGCTGGAGCGGTGAAGCCCCGGGGAAGAAGTTACAGAGCTGGAGCTGTTAAGCCCTGGGGAAGAAGTTACAGAGCTGGAGCTCTGCTCTCCCAGCAAACGTTGATTTAGGTGGGTGACGACGTTTTTGTAGAATTCGTAAGCTATTTCGCGGTTGCTGCAGACAAACATGGTTTTGCCTTTGATGGTGGAGCCTTCACTTACCCGTTTCTCGTAATGTGCCACAAAATCTTCCGCTAACTCCTGTAACCTGTCGGGGTCGCCGATGATGGCATTCAGATTAGCGGTTGCCTTCTTGCTTTCTTCAATCTGATATTCGTTGGCGCCGGCCTCAGCGGCTTCTTCGTAGTATTTTTCGATCTTCTCCAGTTCGCCGTTACGCAAAGCGACTTTAGCGGCACGGCCTTCGTACACAATGCGTACGGTTATCTCGTCTTTTACCGATTCGGTCATGGTATAGGCATCCACTACTTTGCCGAACACATCGAGGGTTGCATCAATGGGCGTACCTGTAAAGCCTACATACGTGGCATTGGGAAGTGAATCGTGCAGGTATTTGGCAAAACCGAATGTTTTGGTTACCCCTTTTTCGGTTACCCGCACTTTCTGATCCAGGTTGACCTGACTGCGGTGTGCCTCATCGGAGATACAAATCACATTGCTCCGTTCGGTCAGCAATTCCGTGTCTTCGGTAAATTTATGAATCGTGGTCAGAAACACGCCGCCGCTTTGCCTTCCTTGCAGCAATTGGCGCAGATGAGCACGACTTTCGACACTGACCACGGTATTGTCGCCAATGAATTTTTTAGCATTGGTGAATTGTCCCGACAACTGATCGTCGAGGTCTGTCCGGTCGGTAATCAACACGATAGTCGGACTGGCAAAGTGCTTACTTTTCATCAACAAACGGGTGAGGAAAAGCATGGTAAAACTCTTACCGCTTCCGGTTGCCCCAAAATAGGTACCGCCCTTTCCATTCCCTAACGGTTTCTGAGCCTTCTTAATGCTCTCGTACAAGGTATTGGCGGCATAATATTGCGGATACCGACAGACTATTTTCTCATCCTTCTTCGAACTGTCGGGCAGGTAGATAAAGTTGCGGATGATATCGCGCAAGCGTTTTTGGTTGAACATTCCCTGAATCAGGGTAAACATGCTGTCGATGCCGTCTACATCCTTTGCTAAACCGGCAATACGCCGCCAGGCATAAAAGAACTCGTAGGAAGCAAAGAACGAACCGGCCTTGTTATTGACTCCGTCGCTGATGATACAAAAAGCATTGTATTTAAACAGTTCAGGGATATCGCGGCGGTACCGCACGGTGAGTTGCTTATAGGCGTCGTGTATGGTTGCTTCCTCGCGGATGGCGCTTTTGAACTCGAATACCACCAACGGCAATCCATTGACGTAGATAATGCCATCGGGGATACGTTTTTCGGTTCCGGTAATTTCGAGCTGGTTGACGAATTTATACCTATTGTGGTCGGTGTGGTACACATTTTCCGGGTCGGCTCCCACCAGCATATCCAATTCGGAGCTCACCAGCTGCTCTTCCAGGCCACTGTAGTCGATCAGTTCGATGTGAATATCCTTTTGGCTGCGGTCTTCCCGTTTCAGGATGAAGCCGTCGCTCAGCCAGCGCATGAAGGTTTTGTTGCTCTCGTAAAGGTCGGAAGCCGGCAGTGTTTTTAGTTGAAGCAATATGGATTGGGCTTCGGTAGGGGTAAGGTGTTCATCGCGGTATTTGGACAACAGATAGGCAATGAAATCCTCTTGGATGATTACCTCATCCGCGGCCCGGTTCAGGGTGTTGCCGGGGCAGTAGGTATAATGTTCGTTCCCCAGTAGTTCAATGAAGGTTTGTTCTAGTTTTTGTTCGGTGAATTTCATAAGGTCAGACTTATTGTTAGTCAAGATGCATCACATTGCCAATCACGTTTTCGGGCTCATGAGTGGGTATATCATTTGGCTTATCATCGGCTGGAAAGACCGCAAAGTCGCCGTTTTCATATAGCACATATTTTTGATCAATCAGATGAATCATTGATTTCTTTATCAACTTCCCTTCTTTACTCCAACTTGTTTCATTCATTGATGGCTTAGGGCGAAATCTCTGCAATTTTTTGTTCTCATATACAAAAATGGTTTCCCCTCCTTTGCCTTTCGTATCCAAATGAAATAAGATTTTACCCCCAACTGGTTTAAATACTAATTTCATTTTATACAAATCTCCATTCAATTTCACCTTCCGATACTGTTCCCGCTGATGTATTTCCTCTTCATAAATGCGAATTTGAAACTTCATTGCCGATATTTCATTCAATTCCTTAACCGCTTCCTCCATCCCCAACTTATATTTATGATCGGTAGAAAAACTCTCTGCTTCTAATCTCTTTTCTTTCTCTTCAATTGATTCCTTGATGTCTTTAATTGAAGCTCGATATATCTTTATTTCTTGACCTGCCTCATACAGCGATTTCTCTCCAAAACTCATATCAAATATTTATAATTATCACTAGTTTAGAATATTGTCAGTTGATCATCACCTCTATTTTTTCGCTGTTTATGCAACTTACCTTCCGGAGTTTCAATTGCTTTATTATCCTCGAAATAATAATTAACCCTCAACACATCGTAACCAACAATCTTTTCCAATCCTTCACTATCTATCTTCCGACGAATTTGCAAACAACAATTAATTGATGAATCATTTCTGAATTCAATTTTGCCTGTCTGAACCAAGGTCTTAAATTCATTGGATTTCATATTAAAACGAATTGACTCTCCTTTAAAAATCCCATACCACATGTATCGACCTTTTTTCAAAACAGGAGAAATAATATCGATTACAGCATCTTCTACCTCTATAGGCTCTAAATCATCGTTTACAATAATGAAATCATTAAAATTGGCCCTATTTACAAATTTTTCCTGAACGATGGGCTTCTTAGCTTTGTCTTCAATAATAATCGATACTTTGTCAACTTTTTTATAATTGTTCAAATATTCATAAAAGTTGGACCTCTTCTTTTTCAACTTATAATTGTTGTCAAGACGCTGATTATTTTTTTCTGCCTCTCTTTTTAATTTTTCAATCTCAAGCTTTAATTTTTCTTTTTCGAGTTCCTTTATTTCTTTGTCTTCAAATATCTCTTCAATTAAGTGATTCGTAACTGTACTAATTGTCGTTGTAATAGGTGTAACCACAACGCCGGTAACCAGAGCCGTAATTAATGCTATTTTGATAGTTGCTTTTTTACCCGGATCAATTGCACCAAATTGAAACCACCTACGCAATCCGCCATCAGCGAAGGGTTCAGTTTCAATGCGAACCTCGACATTAAATACCGATGCCACTTCCTTTAAAATACCTAGTAATTCATACTCACATCTATTCTGGATCAAAGCATCCATCGTATGCGATTCATCGTTGAACCAATAGTGTAATTCTAATGTATTAGCTTTGAGCATTGATATTTTGTCGACCATCATAACTTTTAGTTTTCTATGGTTACAAGCTTGGAATACAACAGTTCTTTTAGAGAAACTAAATTATTTATTTCTCTTCTCTTGATGTAAGTAATTTCAAAAAGTTCACTTACTAAAGATTGAAACTTTCTCAACAATACTTTAGAGGGAATCACTACTTGAAACTTTTCAACGTCAGATTTAGTAATTGCCTCTCTGGTCGATCCAGCCTGGCTTATTCCCAGAAGTTTCGACTTCGACTCTGAACTACACAAGAAAAACTCCAAATAAAAATTTATATTCAATCCGCTTTTAGGGCGTATGATCATCACATGCTGATTAACTCTTGCAGGAAGTACATAATCAGGAACAATTGCACACCGGGCAACTGAAACACCAGTAATATTAAGCAAAATATCTTTGGACTCAACAACTGCATTTTTGAGTTCTTCAGCCTGTTTTGCATTTAAAAAAGCAAGGTTATCTTCCGAAAACCGATAATCATGAATATTTGTGCTTCTGATTAAGGAAATACCTCCCTTTTGATAACTTTTTTTTCCTCCCTTTGGTGTAGCCCCACTTCCAATCTTTCTGCAAATTTCCTCCAATTCACTATTAGACCATCCCTCTGGAATTTCCTTACCCAATTCTTCGTTGTACACCATTTTGCCGCCACTGGATTTGTAGGGCTTGCCTTCCAATTCGGGTTGCCCCATAGCGGCGGCCTGCTTAGCGGAAATGGGAAATTCAAAATCGACGAACCACTGCTTGTATATAGTCTGTGCGGTTTCTTCGAGTTTTTGGATAATTTGGTTGTTCAAGGTAATCCGGTTTTTCACGGTATTGTACTCGGACACTATTTCACGTTGTTTTTCGGGAGAGGGAATGGGAAGATAAACGTTACACATTTCTTCCCATCCAAAAACTTCTCTTGTACTACCATGGCTCATAAAACGAGCAAACCTGTCAAATTCCGGCCGTCGAAACCACATCATCAGGTACTCGGGATGGAGCAACTCAGGTTGTATTATTTCAAATGACGTATATGCCTGGGATATGATGACCTCATCATACTCCTCCAACAAAGCAACTGAAATCTTATCCCCGTTCCGTGAAGTAACTGGACCATAAGCAAACTGATTTCTTTTAACAATTTTATAGTTGGCCATATTCGTGCCAACTGTATTAGCAATGGAAGGCATAAACATTTTCTGAATACTTACCCCCAGAAGCCTTTTAACTTTCAACTCCTTATTTCGAATGTTTACTTCACGTATATATTTTCCCAATGGCTGATATTTCGGCTGTATCATTCTTTCTTTTTAATAGCGTAATTTTAAATACCCCACTAGTTCTGAATAAAAGGGTTCATTTTCCAACAATTCCAGAATCAGCATGCTGTCGACGATTTTGAATTTCGCAGAATCGGAAAGGCACTTGGTCCATCTCGTTGGCAAAGCATCTGCCAGTACAGAGTTCTTACCTAACAAATCTCTGTTTCTGACTGATACAATCAAGATGTGCAGAAAATCATCGCCCACCCCCTTATCAACCATCCGCTCTACCAGTAGCGTCTGGCGCATTAACTCATAAAATGGTTCGTAATAGTAAACGGATTTGGCCAGATCGGGGAGTGTCCTTAACTGCCGGGATGATGTGATTAAACCATTGTAACGCTTTTGACGCGTTTCCCCTTTCGATAATTCCAATGCCTTATTCTCTCCCTTTAGGTAATGCTCAGTGTATTTCCATTCTATTGGAATAAGCACCTTCTTTCCGTGTCGTCGCGCTATAATGAAAGCATCTACCGAAGTACAGTATTCTCCCCGCCTGGCTCCGGCATCCGATTCGTTTAATAGTTTGCCGTTTTCGTACGTAAACTCAAAAGCGATGTAACCCGGGTCCTTGTCCGAAATAGCAGGATACACCTCATCTATTTCAGAATCGAACAGTTGAGCCAACCGGAGAACAGCGTTTTTGTCCTTTCGTATTACAAAGAGGAAATTCAGGCATTGAATTTGGGAGGAAACCAGATGGGTTGTTGGTTTGTGTTTTGAATGATTGAATGTCCACCATGCGATTTTATTCTTTTGGAAGTATTGTACCATTTGCTCCCTAATACTTTCATGCAAATTTTGCTCTCCTTTGTTCAGAAAATAATCATACCCTTTGATTTTACTATTGAATCGAAAAGCTGCCTGTTTGATTTCCTCTTCCATTTGGAAGCCTCCTTTATAATAAAGTCTCTCAAACTGAAAGCTATCTTTCTTCAATTTGTACTGAACATTGAAAAACCTGATTCCAAACTCATTGGTATTTAAGAGTGCTGTTACACCGACCACCAATGGATGAATCTCATCGAACAAAAAGTACGATTTAACAGTTCTGATTTTTAACCTCTCATTTTGATACAGTTTTTCAGCATCCCGAATATTTTTTACTTTATGAGGCTTGCCAATTTGATCGGAAATAAACAAATCATACATGACCTCCGAATAAAAGAGCAGTTCGGAGATTATTCCGACCATTTTATTGCCGTATTTAAGCTCAAAAATATTCAGGTTATCCTGCCGGTCAATTCCCCAGATATCAATAGCACTGGCACGTCCGGTAAAGAAGCCTTTGCCATTCTGTTTCACTCCTACCGGTAATTGATGATTGACAACCTCTAACTCAAAATATTTTCTAATGTATTCAAGATTCTGCTGATTGTACTCGATTTGTTTCTCTCCTGCACTTGTTTTGATTACCTCAGAAGCTACATTTAAAGCCGTATTTACATTCAGCTCTCTAAACCGTTCTTCAAAGTCAATGAGTTCCTTGCCATTTAGTTTATCGGTTTCAAACCAAGAAAACAACTGGCTGAAACGTACCACACGATACAGAAACCGATTATAATGAAGTCTTTGACTATCGGCTATTTCTCCGGAAATATCCCAACTCAAAATAACTTTATCGATATATTGGTCCAAGTGATGTTTCAAAACAATACCCCACCCCTCAAAAGCAGCTTCATCTTTCTGCATATTTAATGTGCATGGAAAGACTGTTTCACCTTTTGGGTTCTGATATGCGTTAAGCGATATGTAAAGAACTTTGTTGTCAATATGAATACCAATGCGGGAAGGTAATTTCAATGCTTTATACTTGATTTTATCTTCCAGTAATCCGATAATCCTACTTCTGTCAACAAAATCCTCCATTACTCTGAAATATTGATTTCATAGCCCAAATCCTTAAAAACTTTCAATAAATCTACTTTTGATTTCTCTTCTGCTCTTAATAAATCGGAAATTTCAGACTGCAGATTTTTCATCTTCTCATCGAAGTCGATGTTTTCATCCCGGTTGACAAACTCGATGTATTTACTGGGAACCAGGGAAAAGTCCTTCTTCTCTACTTCTTCCAATGTAGCGGAATAACAGAATTCGGGAATATTATCAATTCCATCCGTTTGCCATTGATGATAGGTATCCACAACCGTTCTGATATCATCTTCGGAGAATTGGGTATACTTTTTTTCAAAAGGTATTCCCATTTGTCGTAAATCCATAAACAGAATCTCCTTTTCTCGCTCACGATATTGACGAGCTTCTTCTCCTATCTGTCGGGATTGTTTTTTCTTGTTCTTATTGAGAATCCATAGTGTTACGCTGATATCGGTGGTATAAAACAAATTGCGCGGTAAAATCAGAATCGCTTCTACTAATCGGTTCTCTACAAGTTTCCGTCGAATCTTGTATTCATCTCCACCTCCACTTAATGCACCATTGGCCAGGATAAAACCCGCCACACCATCATCGGATAATTTGGAAACCATGTTCAAAATCCATCCATAATTGGCGTTGCTTTTGGGCGGTACCTCATAACCACGCCAGCGAGGATCGTCGGTCAGTTCATTCACGCCCCGCCAGTCTTTTTGATTAAACGGCGGATTAGCCATGATGAAATCAGCTTTCAGATCCTTGTGCTGATCGTCGGCAAAGGTATTGGCGGCTTTCTCGCCGAGGTTCGCTGAAATTCCCCGGATAGCCAGGTTCATTTTAGCCAGCTTGTAGGTTGTATTGGTGTATTCCTGTCCGTAAATGGAGACCTCTTTCTTGTTTCCGTGGTGGCTTTCGATAAACTTTACCGATTGCACAAACATACCTCCGGAACCACAAGCCGGGTCATAAATAATGCCACGGTAGGGTTCAATCATTTCGGTAATCAGATTGACAATACTCTTGGGCGTATAGAATTCCCCTTTACCCTTTCCTTCAGCCAACGCAAACTTCGAAAGAAAATACTCATATACGCGCCCTACGATATCGTGTGCTTTATCCTTGTTGGTTTCGATATCGTTGATGGTATCGAGCAGTGCACTTAGTTTCGACGTATCCAAACCAAGCCGGGAGAAGTAGTTATCGGGCAGCGCTCCTTTCAGCACTTTGTTATTTTTCTCGATGTTATGGAGGGCTGTGTCAATTTTCAAGGCTATATCGTTTTGCTTGGCATTCTCCATGATATAAGACCACCGCGATACCTCGTCCAAGAAAAAGACGTTGCTCATGTTATAGAAGTCAGGCATTTCTATATACTTCTTTTTCCCGTCTGCAATTAACTTCTTTCGGTGCTCTTCAAATTTATCACTGGTAAACTTCAGAAAAATCAATCCTAACACCACGTGTTTGTATTCGGCAGGCTCTACACTTCCTCTCAATTTATTCGCCGAGCTCCACAACGACTCTTCGATGCTCTTTTCCTTTCCGTTTCCGTTTGCTTTCTTTTTGGCCATATTTTGTTTTTCAATTCCCTATTTTAAAATTTTAAAAATACCATTTTATCTGTGAGCTATGAAGGAAATGGATAGATAACATTTGAATTTTTATGTTTATACCAGACCAATTAAAAGCAGATGAATATTTCATAAAAAAATCCCTCCGAAGAGGGATTTCCACCAATGACCAATTTAACTAAACCTATTCCACCGGTTCTTCGGCGACTTTTCGGGCGGCGCTCATGCGGGCCACCACTTTGCTGAATGTGAACTGTTCTTTTTTCAGTTTATCGTCTTTATAAAAAGAAGAAGCAATTTTGCAGATACCAATTACTTCCTTGTAAATCTCATTAAAAACGGTGATGGCTTCTTCGGTGACCTCTTTGGTTGTAGCTTTCAGGGTTTCCTGCGATATGTTGGCTGCTTTCAACTGATCGGCATAACCAACAATCCGATCGAGCAGTGCCTCGCTGGTTCCCTTGGCTACTATCTGCGCCCTGATTTCAGCGGTTAAGCCTTGTTTGAAGGCATACAGCAACTCGATCAAGGATTCCTGGTTTCCCTTCCGGGCACTTTTCAGGTAGGTAGTAAATCCCAGATTCTTCAACATCGCAGCTGCTCCGGCACCAAAATCAACCTCAATTTGTCTTTTCAGGAAAGAGAGGTCGCGCAGCGCCGGCGCCTGAACTGCGGTTACCTGCGCTGTTGCCTGGCGCAAATCGAGCTTGGCATCTTTCCCCAGATAGTTTTCGATGGCATTATCGATTTGGGTAGCAGTTGCTGTAACATATGCCTCATCCCAGTTGGTTCGGGCAACCGACAGGTCAACCAGGTTGTCACTTAGCGACTGAACAATGGTTTCAGCAGCCATTAACATTTCAACGTCTTTGTACTTGTAATTGCGAGTGATTTTCATTGTTAGATTATTAGAGGTTATTAAATAAAAAGTGTTATTTCTGTTGGTTTGGTTAAAGAAAGGATGCATCATCCCTGGTCGCAATTATATTCTATGGTACTACTGCATCCAAAAATCCATTCTACTCTCTCACGAAGATTTGCCTTATGAATCGCCTGCTTTCGTATCCTGGTCGGTTGGCAAAATCACTGTCATATGGGGAAACAGTGTACTATGATAAATCATTATCTAATTTAATGAATATTTTCATTAAAATGATTCTAAACTAAACACCAGGTTAACGGATAATATTTTCCTGGCACCTTTCACCTCATATGTATAATAAATTCTCCTACGCATAAAAACATCTATTCTGACGCCCGTTAGAAATGCCACAATTGGTCATACCATTAACATTTCTCCCCTTTTTCCTTACAAATGTCTCCCATGGTTAACATTTAACACCCCACACAGAAACAAACCAATCCTATGGCCGACAGTACGAATCGATACATTCGTCAGTAACAATTTTGTCGCAACGGGATATAAGCGCGGCAATCAACTAACTGGGTCATATGAAAAGTTTCAATCCGAACCTGCATAAGCTGCACGACAATGCAAACAGGAATGTATATGCGTGCCTGGTCGTACCCACAAATTCCTTCCGGGAAACAGCACCATACGTTGTGCACTACCACACCCCCAGTTTTTCATCCGGCAACCAGTATTTGTCTGCTATTATCAACCAAATCGCCTGCATCTACAGCCGGATACAAAAAATTCTGCAACAGACATTCACAAACGATTATATAGAAACCGGAAACAGTTGAGTTTTCGGTGAGAACTTGTTTTACACCCTTTTTTCAACAAAACAAATAAACCTATGAAGAATGAACAACTCATAAGAAAGTCGCTGACACGATTCTTCTTATTTCGGAAACAAATGATTCAAATAGCACGAATCATGGCAGTCCTGACGTTGGTGTTCCTTGTCGTTCCGGGCTTTGCCCAAAATCAGCTGACAACCATCAACGGAACCGTAGTGGGTGCAGACGATGGTTCACCCATTCCGGGCGCTACCATTGTGATAAAAGGCACGTCAACGGGTACTGTATCCAACATCGATGGTCATTTTACATTGCAGGCAAAACCGACCGATGTCCTCGAAGTTTCATTTATCGGATACACCACGCAAACCATCCCGTTAAACGGAAAGACATCGGTGACCATCACCATGAAACAGGATATTAAAGGACTGGACGAAGTGGTGGTGATTGGTTACGGTGTTCAGAAAAAGAAACTGGTGACCGGCGCAACCGCCTCGGTAGAAGGAGATAACCTACAGAAGTTAAACGCACCTAATGCTTTACAAGCATTGCAGGGACAAGCTGCCGGTGTAAACATCACCTCTACTTCAGGTCAACCCGGCGGAGGTTTCAAAGTAAACATCCGTGGTGTAGGTACCATTGGTAATTCCAGTCCGTTGTATGTTGTCGACGGTGTTATTACCAACGACATCACTTACCTCAACAACTCTGACATCGCTACAATTGATATTTTGAAAGATGCTGCTTCCTGCGCCATCTACGGGGTAAACGGTGCCAACGGCGTTGTATTGATTACCACCAAAGGCGGAAGTGCCTCCGGCAGAAAAGGTGGCCATGTCACCTTCGATGCCTATTACGGTCTGCAAAATGTTCCTCGCAAAGTTGATTTGCTGAACGCACAGGAATATGCTACCATGCAAAATGAGGCGGCCATCAACTCCGGTAAGGGTCCCCTCTTCACACAAGAACAGATCAATGCGCTGGGAACCGGTACCAACTGGATGGACGAAATGTTTTCGTCGAATGTACCGACAGAGAACTACGATTTATCCGCCAGCGGAGGAACCGATGTTTCTACTTACTCGCTGGGACTTTCGTACACCAGTCAGGGTGGTATCGTAGGTGGTTCAAAAATATCGAATTACGACCGTTATAACTTCCGCGCCAATACCGAGCGTAAACTATACAACAACAAGTTGAAAGTTGGTGAACACCTGACCTTCTCATTTAAAAACCAAAAAGGAATTAAGGACGGGAATATATACAACAACAGTTTCCGTGGTGCTTTCGGCACTTCTCCGCTGCTGGCCATGTATGGTCCTGACGGAAATTTCCTGAACAGTCAGGACGAAACCGTTTACAACGGCGGCGTTTGGTACGACGGTGAAGTGAACCCGTATGCCATGATGGTACTCACGAACAAAAGCGAAACCAAAACCCAAACATTGGTAGGTGACGTATATGCTGAACTGGAGCCCGTAAAGAATCTGAAGCTGAAAACGACTTTCGGTTTGAACTATTCTTCTTCGGCAAGCCACAGTTATTTGCCTGCCTACGGACATCTTTCAGTCTATTCGTACAACGATTACGAAACCATTACACAGAATGGCTCACAAGGCTATACCTGGAACTGGGACAACACCGTGAATTACAATTTCAGTTTGAACGACCACAAATTCGACATCCTCGGTGGTATGTCCGTTCGCAAGTACACCGGAAGCTGGATGTATGGTTCAAACAAAGGAACAACGTTGTTTGGAAACTTCGATCGTGCCTATCTTAGTAACTCTGAAGTGACCACCATTACCATGAGTCCTAGCAGCGATGCGGCCGATGCACAAACGGTAACGCACTCTATCTCACTGACAGGAAACCAAAATGCAGTTTATGCACAGGAGTCGTTCTTTGGCCGTATCAATTATGACTACAAAGAAACCTACCTGGCATCGGTTGTGTTCCGTGCCGATGGTTCCACGATGTTTGCCAAAGGACATCAGTGGGGTTATTTCCCATCGGTATCATTGGGCTGGGTAATGAGCAACGCACCTTTCATGGAGTCGACCAAAAATGTTATCAACTTTCTGAAAATACGCGGTAGCTGGGGTACCAATGGTAACGACGCTATTTCTGCCTTCAACTACCTTTCGCTAATCAAACTGGATAACGCCCAGTACAACTTTGGTAATGACAACAGTACCCTAACACCGGGCTCCTATCCCTCTACCATTGGTGTGGAGAATACCCAGTGGGAGACTTCCTACCAAACCGACCTGGGGTTTGATGCGCAATTCCTGAACAACAGGATGAGCCTGAATGTGGATTTTTATAATAAAACCACGAAAAACTGGCTAATCGCTGCTCCGTTGCTGGCAACCGCCGGAGTCGCCACCAACCCTTATATCAACGGCGGTGATGTAACCAATAAGGGAGTTGAGATTCAGTTATCCTATAACAACCAAATCGGTAAAGACTTCCATTATAATGTTAGCGGCTCATTTGCCTACAACAAAAACGAAGTCAATAACATTCCTACCGAAGATGGTATTATTCACGGTGGTACGAACTCTCTTTTCACCAATGCACCTGAATTCTTCCGTGCTTCTGCCGGAAACCCCATTGGATACTTCTGGGGCTATAAAACAGCTGGTGTATTCCAAAATGAAGCCGATGTACAGAACTACACCAGCCATGGAGCAGTTCTTCAGCCGAATGCACAGCCTGGTGATGTAAAATACGTCGATCTGAACGGAGACGGAGAAATCACCGCAGATGACAAAACCAATATCGGCGATCCGAACCCGCACGAAGTGTTTGGTCTGAGTTTCTCATGCAATTATAAGAATGTAGATTTCTCGGTAACAACGAATGGCGTAGCCGGAAACAAAATTGCTCAATCGTACCGGAGCACTGCCAACTCATATGACAACTGGACCAGCGAAATCTTAACCCGCTGGCATGGAGAAGGAACCTCCAACCGGATGCCACGTGTAACACAAAACAATGTCAACTGGGTAAAATTTTCCGATTTGTACATCCACGATGGAAGCTATTTACGGGTTTCCAACATATCGTTGGGATACGACCTTGCCAAAGTTATCAAATGGAATAACCTGAGTGAGTTCCACTTCTACGTTGCAGCTCAAAACCTGTTCACATTCACCAAGTACAACGGTATGGACCCGGAGGTGGGTTATTCAGCGGATGACGCAAACGGCACATATTCCTTTGGACAGGGTGTAGACCTGGGTTTCTATCCACGCCCGAAAACATACATGGTCGGTGTGAATATTAAATTCTAAACCAATAAGAAGACATGAAAATGAAAAAATACAGAATTTTGGTTATTGCACTAATTGCCATGATTTCCTTCAATTCGTGCGATAAGTTCCTGACATCGGAACTGACCGATGCCAAGAAAACCAGCGAGTCATACTACCAAACGCCTTCTGACGCTTATACTGCATTGGTAGGGTGTTACAACGGGTTGGATCTGCTATGGAATGGAAGCAATGCTTTTCCGGTCGTATCTGAAGTCCTCTCTGATAACTGTTTGGGTGGTACCGGCGCATCGGATGGATACGGCTATCAATTGTTGGATGAATTTGATAAATCAGTATCTCCTTCCGATGTATCCATCTATAGTAATACATGGAAGCACTACTATCAGGCTATTTACCGATGTAATACCCTGATTGACAAAATCGATCAAGTTGATTGGAGCGACAGTACGGCACTGAAAAATCAATACGAATCAGAAGCCCGATTCATCCGTGCTTTCTGCTACTTTGACATGGCGCGTCTATGGGAAAGAGTTCCTCTAGTTACGACTCCAACTTTAGATAATGTAGCACAAGCTGAGCCAGATTCAACCTACACACAGATAATGAAAGATTTGCGCTTCGCCGTTAACAATCTTCCTTCTACCAATTATGCTAATGTAACGAGTGGAAGAGTAACCAAATGGGCTGCTGAATCACTGTTAGCAAGGGTTTACCTGTTCTACAGCGGATACTACGGCAAGAACTCCATTGGCGGCGAAACAGCTCAAACAGCTTTAACAGCCGTTGAAGACGTGATTGCCAATAGCGGGCACAGTCTGGTAAGCGATTATACGACCCTGTGGCCGGCAGCATCGTTAGCAAAGGGTGTTACCTATGCAGGCGAAGACAATCCCGAGGTGGTTTTCTCCATCAAGTACTCGTCGACCGGTGACTACAACGGCAACATTACAGGTAATACCTGGATGGTGATGGAAGGAATACGGGAAGAGTCACATTTCCCATACCAGTACGGGTGGGGAGCTTGCACAGTAGACCCGAAGTTGTACAATACCTTTAGTGCGGACGATAGTCGCCGGTTCGCCTCCATCATCAATATTTCAGAAGAATTTCCGGATTATTCCAAAGCAGACAAAAACCGGGAATACACCGGGTATTTCCTGAAGAAGCATAGTCCGGTTTGTGATTCAAGCGGAACGTCAGTTGTCACAGACTTCCAGATAGGTCAATACCAGGATTATTTCGCTATCCGCTATTCTGATGTGTTGCTGATGGCAGCTGAATTGGGAAGTTCCAATGCTGTTTCGTATTACAACCAGGTTTTGGAAAGAGCTGACTCTTCAGCTACTCCGGCCACCGCGGTTAACGAGGATATGATCATGGCACAGCGTCGTCTGGAGTTTACAGGCGAAGGTATTCGCTACTGGGATTTGCTTCGTCAGGGAATCGATAAAGCAGCTAAGACAATTGCAGAAAATACATCTATTTCCTACCTGAATGATGGTGGAACACCTCCCAGTGCCTCACAGCTGGAAGCGAACATCAAAGCAACCAATGGATTTCAGCAAATACCAAATGACCAGATTACTCTTTCATCAGGTACATTGAAACAAAATGCAGGTTGGTAAGAATAACGGATCATTAAAACAGAATACAATGAAAAATAAATTCAAAATCTTATATACGTTATTGGGATTAACCTTGCTGTTTTCGGCCTGCACACCGGATAAATACGAGCTTGGCCCAATGCTCTCCAAAAGCGATTTGCTATTCACTGTAACACAAGACGCTTCAAATCCGAACATATTTGTATTAAACAGTGAAACTCCAAATGCGCAGCCTTACTGGGTAACTCCTGTTGGTACCAGTACAAGGTTGACCGACACAATTGACATTCCTTTCCCCGGAAAAGACACTATATACTATAGTGTTGAAAGCCCTGGAGGTATTGTCACTGCCGATCCCTATGTTTTTGATGTAACTACTATAGACGCAGCCTACGTAAGTGATTCAATGTGGATTTATCTTACCGGAGGTATGGATAAATCTAAAACATGGGTACTGGATCTGGATGCTAATGGTGTAAGTAAATACTTTCAAAGTCCCGTTTATTTTGGTGGTACAGGATGGGAATGGGATCCCGCATGGACAGACATCCCCTGGGCAAATATTCCGGCCGGAGATTACGGTACCATGACTTTTGATTTGATAGGGAATGCAAATTTCACTTCTGACAACAAAATGTTCCCCGAGCTTTCAGGAACCGGGAAATTTATGTTGTTTCCAGGAAAAAGTGAGCTAATTACCTATGGTGCGCAAGTTTTACATGGACATGGACAAGGCGATAATGTAGCCAATTGGTTCGCTAAAATGAAAGTTAAATCAATTGGAAAAGATCACTTGCAGCTCATAGCATACAAAGATGCGGATAACTGGATAATCTACAACTATATTACCAAAGACTATTACGATTCACATTAGTCTCATCACAAGTAGCAGTTTAATCCGGGAAGGGCACTTTGCCCTCCCGGATTTTACCAGTTCATTAACTCCATCAACGATCTGGTAATAAAATCACAGTTGCATTACCTCCCAAATTTGACGGAGGTGCGCTTAGGTTTATTGAATAAGTTATAGTACTTTTTACAATTAAACCTTCGAGTATTTAATCATAATGAAAACAACTTACACCTTCTTTCTTCTGGCTTCCATGTTGTTCTTGCTAAGCAGCTGTGAACAATCCAGGTCACAACTTCAACCAATTCGCGAGGTTCAGGATTTTGATAATGCCTGGAAATTTCAATTGGGTGATACGATTGGCGCTAATGAAATAGCATTTGATGACAGCAATTGGAGAACATTAAACTTACCTCACGACTGGAGCATTGAAGGTAAATTCGGTAAAAACAACCCGGCCGGTGTTGGTGGTGGTGCCCTTCCGGGCGGAATCGGCTGGTACCGCAAAACCTTCTCTCTCTCGAAAAAAGATGCCGGGAAAATGGTTTACATCGATTTCGATGGCATTTATCACAATTCGGAGATTTGGATCAATGGCCACTATCTTGGCAAACGCCCAAACGGATATATCTCTTTCCAATACGATTTAACTCCTTATGTACATTTTGGCGACAGCACCAACCTCATTGCTGTCAAAGTGGACAATTCCAATCAACCCAACTCCCGTTGGTACAGCGGCTCCGGCATTTACCGGAATGTTCGCCTCGAACTCACCTCCCCGGTTCATATCTCCCATTGGGGAACACACATCACGACACCTGAAGTGAGTAACGAAAATGCATTGGTGCAGGTTACCACACAGGTTACCAACGATTCAAAGGAATCGAAAAAAATTACTCTCCAGACCACCATTTATAATAAAAATGGAACGGCTGTCGGAGAGACTAACAACCAAAAAGAAATTGCAGCGGGTGAAACAGCTTCTTTTGAACAGCAATTCCACGTTCAGCAGCCTGAATTATGGTCGATTGACTCGCCTACTCTCTACAAAAGTGTTTCGCAGGTTGTCAGCGACAACAAAACCATCGATGATAAAACCGTACCGTTTGGCATTCGGTATTTCAAATTCGATGTGAATAAAGGATTCTCTTTGAATGGTGTTTCGATGAAAATCAACGGCGTTTGCATGCACCACGATTTGGGATGCCTGGGAGCAGCCATCAATACCCGGGCTATTCAGCGACAGCTGGAAATTTTAAAGGATGCCGGTGTCAACGCCATCCGTACTTCCCACAATCCTCCGGCTCCGGAATTGCTGAACCTGTGTGACAAAATGGGTTTCATTGTCATGGATGAAGCCTTCGACATGTGGAAAAAAGCGAAAACAAAATATGATTACTCTCTGGATTGGGACAAGTGGCACAAGCAGGATTTGACCGATCAGATTCTCCGCGACCGCAATCATCCCAGTGTGATGATTTGGAGCATTGGTAACGAAATTCTGGAGCAATGGGATTCTACCGGAACCAGCATTGCGCGTGAACTGGCTGATATTGTTCATCAATACGATACAACCCGTCCCATCACTTCCGCCTGCAACGACCCGCAACCGAGCAACTCTATCATCAAATCCGGCGCTCTCGACCTGATTGGTTACAACTACCATCATCAGTTGTATGCCAGCTTCCCGGATTCGTTCCCAGGGCAAAAATTCATTGCTACCGAAACGGTATCAGCGCTGCAAACAAGAGGTAGTTACGATATGCCGTCAGACAGCATCAGGCTGTGGCCCAAAAGGTGGGATCTTCCGGAAAAAGGAAATCCGGATTACACCTGTTCTTCGTACGATAACTGCCATGCACCATGGGGTTCGACGCACGAAGAAACACTCAAACTCATTGAGAAATACGGTTTCCTTTCGGGACAATTTATCTGGACAGGATTTGATTATTTGGGAGAACCGACACCTTATACATGGCCGGCACGAAGCTCATATTTCGGTATTGTCGATTTAGCCGGTTTCCCGAAAGATGCATACTACCTCTATCAGAGTGAATGGACCAATAAACCGGTGCTACATATTTTCCCGCACTGGAACTGGAAAAAGGGACAAACCATCGATGTTTGGGCCTATACCAATTGCGATGAAGTGGAGCTTTTCCTAAACGGAAAATCCATGGGAGTCAGAAAGAAAACAGGTGATAAACTACACCTGATGTGGCGTCTCACCTATGAACCCGGAATACTGAAAGCCGTTGGCAAAAAAGATGGAAAGGTAATTCTGACCAAAGAGATTCAAACAGCTGGTGCGCCAGCCAAATTGCAACTATCAGTCGATAGGCCGCTAATCCATGCCGATGGAAAAGATCTGGCATTTGTAACCGTCAACGTGGTCGATCAGAACGGAACATTGGTACCACATGCCGATAACCTGGTTCACTTTAATGTAAGTGGAGATGCTTTCGTTGCCGGTGTAGATAATGGAAGCCAAATCAGTCATGAGCCGTTCAAAGCCAATTATCGCCATGCCTTTAACGGGAAATGCCTTGTGGTGCTTCAGTCGGATGGGAAAACGGGTAACATCGAACTGACAGCTTCGGCTGACGGACTTCCCGATGCCAAAGCAACCTTAACAGCACAGTAGAAACAGAATAATCATAAAATAAATAGCAAAGTATCACTCATTTCTATGAAACAAACCACGGTAAAAAACAGCACTGAAACATCAGCCGTTGACGAGTTTCATTTGACTAACAAACAATCAATAAACAAATGAAAAGGAACAAACCACATTTAGGCATTCGTTCGACTCTAATTGCGGCGGCCGCCTTGGTTTTGGCAACCTTCAGCCAACCAACGGTAGCCCAATCTCTGAAGTCGCAGAACGGATTGCTCAATTCGCCAGTGGACATCAGTCCCGATTTCTACAATTTTAAGAATACTTACTTTGTCGCAGACAGCTTGACCAAGTTCGATCCGGCTACCGGAAAAGGAACAGTCGAATGGCAGCGCAACGTTTACAAAACGCGCCAGGCTTTCGACAATATGCTGGCATTTCTGCAACCCGCTCCGGGCAATGAGTTTCCGGGCAGAGAATATGAAGCCAATCCACACCTGCCCTTCTCAATCGGATTTGTTTCGGCCCGTACTATTCGTATCCGGATGAATACCGGCTTTGTGGCCAAACCGGAAGGTAAATCACTGATGCTGGTCAATGGCGTAGCTCCTGAAGCCAAACCAGGCACATGGAAGTATACCAAAATCGACAATGGTTATAAATACAGCAGCGCTTATGGTTCCGTTGTCGTGGAGCAAAACCCATGGCACATCAAAATTTATGATGCTTCAGGTAAATTGTTAACGCAAACCGACAGTCCTTCGGACAATACCGATACTTACACTCCCATCGTCCCATTCTCGTTTGTCCGTCGTTCATCCGATTATTCACGCAGTGTAGCGGCTTCGTTTACGCTTTCGCCGAATGAAAAAATATTTGGCTGTGGTGAATCATTCACCAACTTCAATAAGCGTGGTCAGCGGGTTGTGCTGTACACCGACGATGCCAACGGTACCCAGAATGAAGCGGAATACAAACCGATTCCATTCTTCATGAGTAGCCGGGGTTACGGTATGTTTATGCACACTTCCACACCCATTACCTGCGATTTTGGTGCTTCCTTCCGTGGAGTAAATACCCTGATGATTGGTGATGATCAACTAGACCTGTTTATCTTTCTCGGCGAACCGAAAGACATTCTCGATCAGTATACCGACCTAACCGGAAAATCGCCCATGCCTCCGCTGTGGTCATTTGGTCTGTGGATGAGCCGGATTACTTATGATTCAGAAAAACAGGGTTACGAAGTAACCGAACATCTCCGTAAGGATAAAATTCCGGCTGATGTGATTCACTTCGATACCGGCTGGTTCGAAACCGATTGGCGTTGTGACTATAAATTTTCTCCGTCGCGTTTCTCATCTCCTAAAAAAATGATCAGCGACCTGAAAGATAATGGTTTCCGCATCAGTTTGTGGCAGTTGCCTTATTTCGTTCCAAAGAACACACTCTTCCCGGAAATCGTTAAAAAAGGATTATATGTGAAAGATGCAAAAGGTAATCCTCCTTTTGAAGATGCAACGCTCGATTTCACCAATCCTGAAACCGTAAAATGGTACCAGGACAAACTGGCTGGCCTGCTAAAAATGGGCGTGAGTGCCATTAAAGTTGACTTTGGTGAAGCTGCCCCGTTAAATGGTATTTACCACAACGGACGTACAGGCTTTTACGAGCACAACCTCTATCCGCTGCGCTACAATAAAGCCGCTCACGATATCACGAAAGAGATTACCGGTGATGACATCATTTGGGCACGCAGTACCTGGGCCGGAAGTCAGCGTTACCCGTTGCACTGGGGTGGCGATGCAGCTAACAGCAACACCGCTATGGCTTCTGAACTTCGTGCAGGTTTGTCCTTCGGATTGTCCGGATTTGCCTTCTGGAGTCATGATATCGGCGGATTTGTTCAGAAAACACCGGAAGACCTGTATCGCCGCTGGTTGCCGTTTGGTTTGCTGAGCTCGCACAGCCGTTGTCACGGAGCGCCTCCGAAAGAACCATGGGCATATGGAAAAGACTTCGAAGATGCATTCCGCAGAGCGGATAACATGCGTTACCGCCTGATGCCTTATATATACGCGCAAGCGAAAGAATGTACCGAAAAAGGACTGCCGATGGTCCGCGCGCTTTTCGTAGAATATCCGCACGACGCTGGTTCGTGGTTAGTCGATAACGAATACCTCTTCGGTTCCGACATCCTGGTTGCTCCGCTGTTCGAAGATGAAACCGGACGCGATGTCTATCTGCCAAAAGGTGAATGGATCGATTACCAAACCGGGAAAGCTTATGAAGGCGGATGGCATCACATCGAGGCCGGACAGATTCCTGTAGTCATGCTGGTTCGCGATGGCGCCGTCATTCCACACATCAAGCTGGCGCAGTCAACCAAATACATGGATTGGTCGAAACTGGAACTGGAAGTTTTCAATACGCATAACAGCAAAGCTTCAGGACTCGTTTGCCTGCCTTCGGACAACAAACTGCATAAAGTAGTGCTCTCAGCTGACGGTAAAAATTACAAACTCGATAGCAATCCACTGGAAGGCAAAACAACTTTCAAAGTTGAATCTTATACCTCTTTCATCAAGAAGAATAAATAAATGCTTATCCACCAGCCGTGAGTTTTTCATGGCTGGTGGTTCTTTTTTGTACAAATTTCCTTTACAACATCTTTGCTTTCTATCCCAATAAGAACCGGTTCACAATGAAATCACATCTCATCACAATACTCCTGCTCATTGGACTCTTGCAGGCAGGAATCGGAAAAGCACATGCCCAGTACAAGTATCCATTCCAAAATCCCAACCTTCCGGTAGAAAAACGAATAGACAACATTCTATCGCTCATGACACTGGATGAGAAAATCAGCTGCCTGAGTACCGATCCCAGCATTCCCCGACTGGGAATTAAAGGAGCCACTCACGTAGAAGGCCTGCACGGCGTCTCCATGGGCGGACCGGCGAAATGGGGAAAATATGCCACCCCTACTCCCACCACGACTTTTCCGCAGGCTTACGGTCTGGCCGAAACCTGGGATCCGGCGCTGCTAAAAAAAGTAGCAGCCGTTGAAGGGTACGAAACCCGATATCTTTTTCAAAATCCAAATTACAAAAGCAAAGGTTTGGTGGTTCGCGCTCCTAATGCCGATCTGGGCCGCGATCCGCGCTGGGGACGCACCGAAGAGTGCTATGGCGAAGATCCATTCTTTAACGGAACAATGGTCACCGCCTTCGTAAAAGGCCTTCAGGGCAACAATCACAAATACTGGCTGACGGCTTCGCTGATGAAGCATTTCCTAGCCAACAGCAACGAAGATGAACGAACATGGTCATCTTCCAACTTCAACGAACGACTGTTTCGCGAATACTATTCCGTTCCCTTCAGAATGGGAATTGAAGACGGAGGAAGCCAGGCTTACATGGCAGCTTATAACTCGTGGAATGAAATCCCTATGATGGTTAATCCGGTGCTGAAAAACGTAACCGTGAAGGAATGGGGACAAAAAGGCATCATCTGTACCGATGGCGGTGCATTGAAATTGCTGATTACGGATCACAAATATTATCCCGATCTGGAAGAAGGAGCAGCCGAGGCAGTAAAAGCCGGCATCAACCAGTTTTTAGACAATTATGCTGATGCGATTCGGGCTGCCCTGAAAGACAAACTTTTGACCGAAGCCGATATCGACAGTGTTATTCGGGGTAATTTCCGGGTAATGATCAAACTCGGATTACTAGATCCACCGAACGACAATCCATATACCCATATTGGACGAAACGGAGAACCCGCTCCCTGGAAGAGTCAAAAGAATAAGGACCTGGTCAAACTGGTAACACAGAAATCCATCGTTTTACTGAAAAACGAGAACCAGATGTTGCCCCTTCAGACTGGAAAAACCAGATCGATTGCTGTAATTGGGCGTTTCGCCAACGAAGTTCTCGGCGATTGGTATGGAGGAACGCCTCCCTACACTATTACACCACTGGATGGCATTCGCAGCCGCGTTGGCGACAGTATTCGCGTTAGCTATGCTGAAGACAATGCCAATAACCAAGCTGTCGATTTGGCCAAAGCAGCCGACTATGCCATCGTAGTAGTTGGGAACCATCCTACCGGCGATGCAGGCTGGGCGAAAGTCACCAAACCCAGTTACGGAAAAGAGGCGGTTGACCGCAAATCCATTAATCTGGAAGACGAAGAATTAATTAAGCAAATCCATCGGGTGAACCCGAAAACTATCGTGGTACTCGTCAGTAGTTTTCCGTATGCCATTAACTGGACAGAACACAATGTGCCGGCCATTCTACACATGACGCATTGTAGTCAGGAAGAAGGAAGCGCACTGGCTTCGGTCCTGTTCGGCGATTTCAATCCGGGTGGACGACTGGTGCAAACCTGGCCGCTGGCTATTTCCCAGCTTCCTCCCCGCCTCGACTACGATATCCGGAAAGGCAGGACCTACATGTATTTCAAGGGAAAACCACTCTATCCATTCGGATTTGGATTGAGCTACACCACTTTTAAATACAGCAACTTGACAGTCAATTCAGATAATATACAAGCTGGAAAACCGCTGACCGTTTCCTTCGACATTACCAATACCGGAAAACGTGCGGGTGATGAAGTAGCACAACTGTACGTCCGTCATTTGCATTCGGAAGTACAACGCCCTAAAAAGGAATTAAAAGGCTTTGAAAGAATAACGATTCAACCGGGAAAAACAAAAACAGTCAGCTTACAGCTACACGCAAAGGATTTAGCGTATTGGAATGAAGTAAAGAAAGCCTTCACGGTAGAACCGGACCGCATTCAACTGCAAATCGGCAGTTCATCAGATGATATACGGTTAACAAAAGAAATACAAGTAAAGGAATAAGCATAATAGTGGAGAAAGGCATCGGATTACGATGACCCGGGATGAAAAAAAGCAACATGATTCAATTCGCAAAACGGAAAAGAATTCAACAACCAGGTTTAATTTGGCTGGTATTAGCCATGTGCATTGTTCCCTTTGGGAGACTACCGTCTTCAAAATAAAAACATCGGGAAAAGCAATACTAAACCCGCATTATGTAAATCGCAAATAATGTGTTCAATAGGTCGAATTTTACATTTATTAACACAGAATCTATTTCGAATGCATCGGGTTATTTTGTAATATTGACAATATTACCAACCAGGATACCTAACCATTATTAAGCTTATTTCTTTTGATTTCCGAGCAATTTAGGGCCCGGGACACTCCGAAATGTGAGCATTCCGGTAAGCGTTTTGATTCAGAAAATGAAACGGGTCAGTGTGAAAGTTTCAATTGCGAAACAGAACGACGAAATGACGAGTTTCATATGACCATAAAAACAATGAATAAACAAATGAAAAGAAAATCGATTGCACTTCCTGTGCTGAGTGTGTTGATTTTGGGTATGTTATCCTGCTCGCAACCCAAGAAAAACAATGCACCTGCTTATGAGAAAAAAATTGACTCCCTGATTAGTCTGATGACTTTGAAGGAGAAAGTAGGCATGATACATGCGAACTCTTCCTTTACTTCCGCCGGGGTTCCACGTCTGGGTATTCCGGAATGGGTCATGTCCGACGGTCCGCACGGAGTACGACCGGAACATGGTCGCGGATGGACGTTGCTGAACAACGGTAAAGATTCATCGACCTACCTGCCTACCGGGATAACCCTGGCGTCGACCTGGAACAAAGAACTAGGTTACAAATTCGGGACCGTTCTCGGTAGCGAAGCCAACGCCCGGGGAAAAGACAACATTCTGGGACCTGGTGTGTGTATTATCCGTACACCGCTAAATGGCCGCAATTTCGAGTATCTGAGTGAAGATCCATACCTGGCCGGACAAATGGCAGTGGGTTACATAAAGGGCGTACAAAGTCAGGATGTAGCTGCCTGTGTAAAACATTACCTGGCCAACAACCAGGAAACCGAACGCAACAGCATCGATGTGGAAATGAGCGAACGGGCACTTCGTGAAATCTATCTTCCGGCTTTCAAGGCAGCTGTTGAACAAGGCAATGTGTACACGTTGATGGGTGCCTACAACAAATTCCGGGGACAATTTTGTACCGAGAATAAATACCTCGTCAAAGATATTCTGAAAGGAGAATTCGGATTCAAAGGTGTTGTGATGAGTGACTGGGGAGCCGTGCACAACACGATGGATGCTTTGATGAACGGAACCGATTTGGAAATGGGAACCGACTTGACTCAGAAAACGCCCGACTACGGCAAATTCTTTATGGGTGATACCGTTATCGGACTGGTGAAAAGCGGAAAAGTTCCCGAATCCGTCATCAACGATAAAGTGCACCGCATTTTGCGCGTGATGTACGAAACCCATGTTTTGGGTGGTGGCCGCAAAAAAGGCGAGAGAAATACTCCCGAACATCAGGCTGTTGCTCTAAAAGTAGCTGAGGAGGGCATTGTTTTGCTGAAGAACCAGGATCATGTGCTTCCGCTGAAAGAAGACGGATTGAAGAGTGTGGCTGTTATCGGTGCCAATGCCGATCGCAAAAACGCCATGGGCGGAGGAAGCTCGCAGGTACGTCCACCGTTCGAAATTACGCCGCTACAAGGTATTCAGCAATATTTAGGCGACAAAGTGAAAGTCAACTATGCCGAAGGTTACAAAGTAGCCCGCGGTGAAAAAGCCGATCCGAAACTGATTGCCCAAGCGGTGAAAGCAGCCAAATCGGCTGATGCAACGATTCTGGTAGGCGGCTGGGTTCACGGTTTCGGAAGACAATGGTCAGACAATGCTTACGATTCGGAAGGAATCGACAAACCGAATATGCAACTTCCGTTCGGTCAGAACGAACTGATTCAGGCCGTACTCAAAGCCAATCCCAACACCATCATCGTGATGATGGGCGGTGGCCCGATGGATATGACCAGCTGGGTAGGCAACGCCAAAGGCATCCTCGAAGCCTGGTACCCCGGAATGGAAGGCGGAAAAGCCCTCGCCGAAATCATTTTTGGTAAAGTAAATCCTTCCGGAAAACTGCCGGTAACTTTCCCGAAAAAGCTGGCAGATGTTCCTGCTGAAAAGATGGGCGATTACCCCGGTAAAAACGGAAAAGAAGTATACAAAGAAGGCATTTATGTTGGCTATCGCTACTACGATTCGTACAACGTAGCCCCCGAGTTCTGCTTCGGACACGGACTTTCGTATACCACTTTCAAATACGACAACCTGCAGGTAATACCTGGCAACAAGCAGGCAACTGTTAAAGTTAAGCTGACCAACACCGGCGATATGACAGGCGGTGAAGTTGTGGAAGTATACGTGCACCAGGAAAAATCAGAACTGAAACGTCCCGAAAAGGAATTGAAAGCCTTCAGCAAAGTATTCCTGAAACCCGGCGAATCGAAAGAAGTGGAATTAACACTTCCGTCCAGCGCATTTGAATACTACAACGACCAGAAACATCAATGGGTACTGGAGCCTGGTAAATTCGATATTCTTGTGGGAAGTTCCTCACGCGATATTCGTCAAACCGGCACCGTAACGTTATAAGTTATTACTGCACTCCGCAGACAAAACAGGGGGAGAATATTCAGCTATTCTCCCCTTTTTTCTTTTCTTCAGGTTTCTAAACTCCTCCTCTGGTGAAACGCTATCCTAATTCTCCTAAAACAGCCGTAATTTAGGCAAAACAAGTAAATCCTTTGCTAATATTTATAGCCTAACCGGGCGATGAAAATCATGCGATTTTTGAAAAAAATACAAACTGATTAAGGGCATTTTAAAGTCGGCTTGTCTTTAGAGTAGAAAGCACAAAGCTCGAAACGCTAAATAACTTAAGCCATGAAAACAAAACAGTCAATCATCAGTTTCGAAAACATGAAGGTATGGGTTACCTTACTTCTCTTTGTTTTCATTTCGGGAACAGCCGCTGCACTCGACTCGTATCCCCGCACCCAGCCAGATGACAACCAGAATTACAAGACCTTCAAAGGAGTAGTTCGGGATAGTGATTCCGGCGATCCGTTGGTATTTGCCACGCTAGCCGTTGACGGAACCAACATTGCTACCGTAAGTAACTCGGATGGTGAATTCATTCTGAAAGTACCGGAAGACGAATTAAACAAGAGTATCACCATCTCCTACATTGGTTACAAAAATAAGCAGGTTCCTGTTTCCAGTCTGAAACCCGAACACAACAAAATTAAGCTCGACGTTCTGACCGTATCGCTCAGCGAAATCAAGGTTTTCCCGACCGATCCCGATCTGCTCATTCGGACTGTCATGTATAAAAAACAAGACAACTACGTTGAAGAACCTTTGGATATGAAGGCTTTCTATCGCGAAACCATTAAGAAAGGATGGAGTTACGTATCACTCGCCGAGGCAGTAGTCGATATCTATAAACAGCCTTATACTTCGTCAAGAGCTGATAGAGTCAGATTATTCAAAGGAAGGAAAAGCACCGATTATTCTAAACTGGATACGCTCGTTTTCAAACTTCAGGGAGGTCCGTACACCAACCTGTTGATGGATGTTATGAAGAATCCGTACATCATCTTCACCGGTGATATGATTGGAAATTACGAATTCAACCTGGCCAGCGTTACACGTATCGACAAAAGACTGGTTTACGTGCTGGAATTCAAACCCAGACCCGGTGCAGTTGACGCAATGTTCTATGGTAAATTGTTCATCGACACCGAATCACTTGCCATTACCAGTGCCACTTTTAGCATGGATACTTCCGATGAAAGGAAGGCAGCAGATATCCTTATCAAACGAAAACCTGTCGGAGCGAAAGTTTACCCGACTGAGGCCACTTACATGGTGAACTACCGCGAAAAAAACGGAAAATGGTACTATGGATACTCTCGTGGTCAGGTAACATTTAAAATCGATTGGAACAAAAAGCTTTTCAACTCCCACTACGTATCGACTATCGAAATGGCCGTAACCGACTGGAATAAGACTGACGAGAAACCGTTCCGCTCATCCGACCGCATGAAGATGAATGTCATTATGAGTGATGCCGTATCTGGCTTCGCCGACCCGGATTTCTGGGGAAAATACAACGTTATAGAACCGGAAAAATCAATCGATCAGGCCATCAGAAAAATACAGCGGAAAATGAAAAGAAATTAACATCAAACAGTAAGCTTAACAATCAATTAACTACTTAATTCCTGTATTCGATTCCAATACTCCTGTCGAAATCTTCGGCAGGGGTATTTTTTTAAACTGAAATACTTCTTAGCGAGAAAAGCCTGCACATTTATTGTACTTCTCTCGGGAAAAGTTTGCAATTTTGAGTGGCAAACGACTCAGTTCACATCATGGATTTCACACCCGTCATTATTAAAGTCAGAAGGATTGTACGTTCCATCAACCTGGAATCGAAAAAAGTACAAAAGGAATATGGCGTAAGTATTCCGCAGCTACTTTGTCTTGAATACCTGAAAGAAGCTCCCAATTACCAGGCTACTCAGCGAGTGATACGCGATCACATGCGCTTGAATTCGTCTACCATGACGGGAATTATTAACCGGCTGGAAAGAAAAGGATTTGTTGCCCGCCTGCCCAAATCGGGCGACAAGCGGGTCACCAATATTGCTCTCACATCCAACGGAGAGCGGATTTTGAAGAACACGCCCGACCTCATGCAGAAAAGATTAGATATGAAATTGCGCAGCCTTTCTGACACCGAAATTGGAAAAATCAACGACGCGCTCGATCTGCTCATCAATATGCTTGAAATCGAAGACATCGATGCCTCTCCCGTTCTTACTGGTGGAGAAGAAAATATCCGTGATTTCTGAGGGCCGCTAACTGCACGGCTCTTTTACCTCCTTTCATCCTCATCAAAATGCCTCCTCCTGGGGAGTATTGTGAAAATTAACAGTAAGTTTACATATGTTCTGCAGAACCTATTTTAAATTCTGAATCCCAGTCATTTCAGCATAAAGCACTGCAAAAAACAATTAACAATTAATTTTCAGCTACTTATATCAAGCGAAAGTCGCCCAAATATTCGTTAATACAGCCTAATATTTGTTAATTCCCCTTCAAAGAAATACTTTTGTCGCACAGAACATATCTAACACTTCAGTAGTTCTTAGCTGAAGTTGATGCCTTAAAATTTGAAGACATCATTTTAAATCAAACAATTAAATTATGGTTATTAGTAAAAGGAAGATTTTAATTACCGGATTACTATTGTTTTTAATTACCCCCCTATTCTCTCAAAACGAAAAAAAAGAAAAAAGCGTACAAATTGGCGGAGCGCTGCGTTTCAACTACCGCTACAAGGCATGGGACAAAGCCAACACCAATGTAGGCGGTGACTTTGTACTCGACATGTTCAGGATCAACGCAAAAGCACGTTACGGAAAATTATTTCTGAATGCCGAATACCGGTTCTACCCCTCAGATTTTGGTGGTGGAATGTTGAAACAAGGTTTTGTTGGATACGATTTCACGCCCAAAACACAACTTCAGATTGGTGTGAACCAGGTTCCGTTTGGCGCTTTGCCTTATGCCAGTCACTCCTGGTTCTTTAACCTTCCTTATTATATTGGATTGGAAGATGACTACGATACCGGTATCAAACTGGTTCACTCAACCGACGACTGGGACTTTATGATGGCGTTCTACAAAAATGCCGAAGGCGGAAAAACCTGGAATACCTTTTCCGACGGTTCCAGCGGCTACGGAGTTGACAAGGCGCGTTATTCATATGACGTAGCTGGCGACGACGAGGAACGTGGTCAGTGGAACGGACGTATCGCCCGCAAATTTGGTCATAGCGAAGTTGGCCTGTCGGCAGAATATGGTCGTTTGTTCAACCATGTCACGAAGGGAAATGGCGATCATTACGCATTTGCCGCCCACTTCGACGGTAACTTCCTGCCGAAACAGCAGCTAAATGTGAAACTGGAAGCGCTGACTTATGCGTATAATTCAGATGCGAACACAAATACGGTAACCATGGCAGCATACAACTACACTTACCAGGTTGCCAAAGAAGGTCAGGTTTACACCGCAGGTGTTGCCTATACCATTCCGGTAAGTTTCGGCCCCATTACCAGTGTTCAGTTTTATGAAGATTATAACTACATGAATAAAAATGTTGATGGTTTCCTCGATACCCAAATGAACGTAGTTGGAGCGCTGATTTCAACATCTGCCGGATTGTACACCTACGTTGATTATGCATCAGGTAAAAACCAGGACTGGTTTGGCCCATGGGGACACGGACTTGGTCAGGGCTCTGACAATGAGTGGCACTCGTGGTTCAACATCAACATTGGTTACTACTTTTAATTAAAAGCGTATGACGAAAATTCTCATTGAAGACCTTTACCTGATTTTCGGAAAACACAGGGAAAAGGCTTTGAAACAGTCCCGCGAAGGGAAAAGCAAAGCCGAGGTTTTATCGTCTACCGGATGTACAGTGGCTGTTAACAAGGCCAATCTGAGCATCGAAGAGGGTGAAATTTTTGTAATCATGGGCCTTTCGGGAAGTGGAAAATCCACCCTGCTTAGGTGCATCAACCGGCTTATTGAGCCAACGGCAGGCAAAATCCTTGTCAACGATTTGGATATTACCCGCTCGACAGACAAAGAATTGCTGAATATCAGAAGGAAAGAGTTTGCCATGGTATTCCAGCATTTTGGACTGCTTCCACACCGGACAGTTTTAAGCAATGTTGCTTTTGGCCTTGAAATTCAAGGCTTGCCCAAAGAAGATCGGGAACAAAAAGCCCGGGAAACCATTTCGTTGGTGGGACTGGACGGTTATGAAGACATGAAAGTTTCAGAACTCTCCGGTGGAATGCAGCAGCGTGTCGGTCTGGCAAGAGGATTGGCCAACGAACCCGAAGTGCTGCTTATGGATGAGGCTTTTTCGGCACTTGACCCGTTGATTCGTAACCAAATGCAGGACGAACTTCTGCTTTTGCAGGAGAAAATGAAGAAAACCATTGTCTTCATTACACACGATTTGGATGAAGCTATTAAACTGGGTGATCGCATTGCTATCATGAAAGATGGTGAGATCGTCCAGGTAGGCACATCTGAAGATATCCTGACGGCACCGGCTGACGATTATGTCGAATCATTTGTCGAGAAAGTTGAGCGGGGAAGAATTATAACTGCAGCATCGGTGATGTTTGAAAAACCAACCGTGGCTCGTCTGAAAAAAGACGGTCCGGAAGTGGTGATTCGCAAAATGCGGGAAGCCGGGCTGAAAACACTTCCGGTTATCCGGACCAACCGGACTTTCATTGGATTCGTCCACCTGGAAGATGTTCTGCAAGCAAAAAAACAAGGTGCGAAAAGCATCGAAGAAGTCGTCAATACGGAAGTTCATTCGGTTTACCCCGATACAACCATTGAAGACATGTTACCACTTCTGACAGAAACGGAACTTCCTATTCCGGTAGTGAACGAGGAGAACTTTCTGTTAGGATTAGTCTCACAAACGTCCATCATTGTTGAGATGACCGGAAAGGATGACAAAGAGATTAAGGAAATCATTCAAAATGCCATTGACTTATGATTGACATCGGAACCTATATTGAACAATTCATCAATTGGCTGACAGCCAACTTCTCCGGCTTCTTCGACGGCGTCAACTATGGAATGACCAATTTCATCGGAGCAGTCGAGGGATTCTGGATCTGGCTCCCATTTTATGTCACCATCGCGTTTATGGCCGGAATCGCTTTTTGGCGGGCCGGAATAGGAAATGGATTTCTGACACTCTTTGGTTTGCTATTCATCTACGGGATGGGCTACTGGGACCAAACCATGCAGACTTTCGCCCTGGTACTATCTTCCACCATCACGGCATTGGCTATTGGAATTCCCCTGGGAATCTGGTCTGCGAGAAGCCAAACAGCCAACCGGATCATCCGCCCAATACTGGACTTTATGCAAACCATGCCGGCGTTTGTTTATCTGATACCGGCTGTACTGTTTTTCGGTTTAGGAACGGTTCCCGGAGCGTTTGCAACCATTATTTTTGCTATGCCACCGGTGGTCAGGCTTACCTCATTAGGGATCCAGCAGGTTCCTGGTGACATTGTGGAAGCCACCAAAGCTTTTGGTGCTACCTCGCGTCAGTTGCTTGTAAAAGTGCAAGTACCACTGGCTATGCCATCGATTTTGGCCGGTGTGAACCAAACCATAATGATGGCGCTATCGATGGTGGTGATTGCCAGTATGATTGGCGCGAAGGGACTAGGTGAAATTGTCCTTCAGGGAATCAGCCAGTTACGCATCGGAATGGGATTTGAAGGTGGTCTGGCGGTTGTATTGCTGGCCATCATCCTCGACCGCATAACACAACACATTGGAAAATCTAAATAATAAATGCATATGAATTTATTACGAAAACTTACAATCATCTCAGCCGTAGCACTGATGCTCACATCTTGCGGTGGCTCAAAGAAGAAAAATTCTGAAAAAGGCGCTCAGAAAAAAATAACCATTGCTATGGTAAATTGGTCGGAATGTATTGCTGATACGCACCTGGCCAAAGTAGCATTGGAAGCACATGGTTACAAAGTCGATTTGGTTAACGCTGATGTAGCACCAGTGTTTGCAGCTGTTGCTAAAGGCGATGCCAACGTTTTCATGGAGGTTTGGGGCCCGATAACACACAAACCTTACCTTGATAAATTTGGCGATAAAATCGAAAAACTGGGAACCATTTACAAGGACGGTCGCCTGGGATTGGTCGTACCGGATTACGTTACCATCGATTCCATCAATCAGTTGAACGAATACAAAGACAAATTCGATGGCAAAATCATCGGTATAAACCCAGGTGCCGGTATCATGAAGATTACTCAAAACGTAATTAAAGATTATAATCTTGATTATGAATTGGTGACTTCGAGTGAAGCCGGAATGCTAGCTTCATTGAAAAAAGCTTACGACAAAAAAGAGTGGGTTGTGGTTACCGGATGGAAACCTCACACCATGTTTGCCAAATGGAAGCTGAAGATTTTGAAAGATCCAAAGAAAGTAATGGGTAACGCCGAAAGTATTTCGACCTATGCTACCAAAGGTTGGGCTGCTAAAAATCCGGAAGCTGCTACCTTCTTCAGTAATTTTAAGATGAATGACGATTTGCTGGGCTCACTGATGCTGGCTGTCGAAGCTGCTCCCGGCAAAGAAGATCAGGCTGCACAAAAATGGTACGAAGATCATAAAGAACTGGTTGACGGCTGGTTCAAGAAGCAAGCCAATTAGTCTTTGATTAAAGACGGAACTCCATTATCATTCTAAGAAATCCTGGACAGGTAGTTGCCATGCAATCCTGTTCAGGATTTTTTCATGATAAACAATGCTTCACCCAAAATTCGTTCTATTTTTGATGTGAACCTTTTGAATCAATCGCATGGATTACCGTTATCAGGTTTTTCTGGCTGTCGCCAATAATCTAAGTTTTACGAAAGCTGCCCAAGAGTTGTATATCAGTCAACCGGCTGTTACCCGGCACATCCGTGAACTTGAAAACACGCTGGGTCTCGCCCTTTTCAACCGAAAAGGGAACCGAATTACGTTAACGGCTGCAGGAGAAATTGTGTACAGGTTTGCACAGAAAACCCATGTTTTGTACGATGAATTGCAATACGAGCTTGGCACGCTAAAACAAACGTTCTCCGGTTCTTTGCGACTTGGCGCCAGTTCCACCATTTCGCAATATGTTATTCCGGAAGTAATCGCTGCCTTTCATACCCGGTACCCCGATATCGACGTCAGCCTGATCAATGGCAACTCCTTTGAAATGGAGCAAAAACTACAGGAAAACCGTATCGATTTAGCCATGGTCGAAAATTATTCCAGCAAAACGGATTTGCAATACGTTGACTTTTCGGATGATGAAATCGTTGTGATCGCTGGCCATACATGCAAATTTGGTCGGAATGCGAACGGCACACTCGCAGATCTTCAACATATTCCATTGGTCGTTCGCGAAAGAGGCTCCGGAACACTGGAAGTAATTGAACAATATCTGAAAAGTGCCGGTCACCCGCTCGATCGGTTAAATGTTATTCTTCACCTGGGAAGTACCGAAGCCATCAAAAACTTTCTTCCCCGGTTTAACGGAATTGGGTTGGTCTCCGTCAATGCCATTCACAAGGAAATACAACTGAATACACTGAAGATTATTCCAGTTAAAGGATTGAGCATCAAACGAAAATTTCGTTTTGCTTACCCAAAAGGTCCGTTAACCGGAAATATGAAATACTTTGTCGACTTTGTTCGAAACTATAACATGACGTTATAGCATATAATATTTTAGTATTTGTTTTCATTATGGCACTGACGTAGATTTGCGCAAAATCTACATTCATGAAGAAGACACTTACCCTCAAATCAACCTCTTACTTTTTGTACCGGGCGATTCCGGCTCTTATACTATTTCCATTCGTATCAGCGCCCATTGCTTTAGCTTCCGGCTTAATCCTCTCCTTTTTTGGTCACGAAGAGGCAAAGCCTGAAACCGGCAAAACGATTTCTTTCCTACTACAGGCATCCATCGTCTTAATGGGATTCGGAATGAACCTGGGAACTGTATTAGCGGCAGGTATTTCCGGATTTAAAATCACACTTTTCTCCGTAATTTCTACCATACTTATGGGGCTATTCCTTGGATGGGTATTTCGTGTCGATAAGAAAACCGCATATCTCATCTCCGTGGGAACGGCCATTTGCGGCGGTAGTGCTATTGCTGCCACAGCTCCGGTACTGAAGGCTGAAAACCGGCAAATATCCTTCGCTCTCGCCACTGTTTTTATTCTGAACTCCGTTGCCCTGTTTCTTTTTCCTTTCCTGGGGCACATCATGCATCTTTCGCAGGAAACCTTTGGATATTGGGCAGCCATCGCCATCCACGATACAAGCTCAGTGGTTGGTGCCGGAAGTGTTTATGGTCCTCATGCATTGGAAATTGCCACAACCGTGAAGCTCACCCGTGCTTTATGGATTATTCCGGTTACCATAATAACTGCACTGATAAATAAAAGTGACAATCGTATCAACATTCCATGGTTCATTCCGTTATTTGTAGTAGCCATGATTGTTGCTCATTATATCCCCCAGTGGAGCCATACATTTGCGCACTTAAGCTGGTTGGGAGAAAAGGGCCTGCTGGTTGCACTGTTCTTTATCGGAGCAGGAATTTCTAAAAATGACATAAAATTAGCAGGATGGCGGCCCGTCCTGATGGGACTGGTTCTTTGGACCATTGTTTCCGTCACCTCCATCCTGATTCTCAATTAACCATAAACTATGGAATGGGTATTCATCGCAATAGTCATACTATTTGCATCGGTATTAAAAGGTTTGACAGGCTTTGGGTTCGCCCTGCTTGCCATGCCTTTTTTGCTCATTTTTTATCCGGCCAAACTGGTCATCCCGGTACTAACATTGTTTAATCTGCTTACTTCCACTCAGATTATCCTGAAAATACCCAATTTAAAATTGAACCGGTACACCCTGAAAATTCCTATTTGGGGAATTATTGGAACCCTTCCCGGTGTTGTATTACTCAATTTTGTTGAGGATCGTCCATTCAAAATCTTTGTCGGAAGCATGCTTATTATCGTATCCTTTGCTTTTTTGAAAGGATTCCGTTTTAGGATAAAAGACCCTTTACGAGGATCGGTAACAGCCGGATTAACCAGTGGTTTTCTTGGAGGCTTCACCTCCATCAGCGGTCCTCCCCTCGCCCTTTTTCTCACCTCACTCAACGTTTCCAATGACGATTTCCGGGGAAAATTTGCCTATTTCAATATTGCCACTGCTACATTGGCCTTAATCGGTTACGCCTTTAGCCGCATGCTTACGCTTGAGACATTAAAAATAACAGCCTTTCAACTTCCCATTATGGTTTTTGGGATTCTCATCGGTCAAAAACTCAGCCGGATTGTCTCCGTAAGTCTCTTCCAGAAAATCTGTATTCTCATTACGTTATTTTCCGGATTCATGACACTATTTAGCGTTCTTCATCCCCTTGGATAAGTTTGATTTCGATGTCATACTTAAACTAAAAAGCGGCAAACCGGTTAAAAAGTCAATTCAAATAAAATATTCCACTAATTCATCCGTCTACCTGAACAGAACTAGATGAATTCTGGCCTGAAAAACCACATTCAATTTAACAAAACAATCAACATTTTTGACTCAAAGAGAGGAACTTCAATACAATATCTATCATAATATTGTTAAAAAGTGATCACGTAAAAGCACTTGTGTTCCGCTAAATATTTAAGATTTACGAAACATTGTTACGATATGATTGCCTTATTTTTGACCCTTCAAACGATAAAGTCAAAGAGAATGGTTCAGGTTAAGTACCGTGGTGAGAACACTGAAAAACTCAATAAAATAATAGAAGCAGCGCAAAGACGTTTCGGGGTATATGGCCTTGAAAAAACTTCCATGCGCGAAATTGCTTCCGATCTGGGCATTTCCAAGGCTTCACTCTATTACTATTTCCCTGACAAAGAGCATCTATATGTTCATGTTATTGAAAAAGAGCACGATGAATTTATCAGGAACCTTCGGGTAAACATGCAGCAATCGGAGCTTCCCGACCAAATGGTCAGAAAGTTTGTCGAAACGCGAATGGAACTTTTCCGCACTTTTTTAAATCTCAGCCGGTTCAAGATGAGCAATCTCATGGAATTCAAAACGCTGATGAACGAATCGTGGGTTCGCTCGAAAGCCAAAGAGATTAAAATCATTAGCGATGTATTGAAAACGGGAATGGAGAATGAATTCTTCAAGCAAGACAATCCGAATGAATTAGCTGAATTATTTATCGACGTGCTCAGAGGACTACGGACCACATTCATCAAAAACAAGGAATATTTTTTCCTCGACGAAGATGAATACGCTGTTCTGGTAGAAAAGACAAATCGCTTTACGGAAGTGTTTATTCGTGGCATTCTGAAATAGAAAATAAAAAGTAATCATAAAAATAATATGACAAGTAAGAATAAAAACAAGAGAAAGGCAGTCAGGGTGTACCTTCCCCTGGCAATTGTTATTGCTGCCATTTTAGGCATTGGCTGGCATTATTACAAAGAATACACGCATTACATTAAAACAGATGATGCGTATGTTGATGCCGATAAAGTGGCCGTGAGCGCCAAAATGATGGGCCGTATAGAGGAAATGTACGTGAAAGAAGGTGATACTGTTCAAAAAGGAATGCTGCTGGCCGAACTGGACAGTACGGATTTGCTGGCCCGGAAGACTCAGGCCGAAGCTGCAGTTGAGCAGGCACAAACTGCTTTAGTGCAGGCACAGGCGCAGTACAGCTACAACAAAGAAAATTTGAAAGTACTGAAAGTGAACCTGCAACGTAGTAAGGACGACTTCGAGCGGGGAAAAACGCAGTTCAAAGGCGGCGTAATTCCACAGGAACAGTTCGAACACCTGCAGAAAGCATACGAAGCAGCATCGGCAACCTATAAGGCAGCACAGAAACAATTGCAGGTGGTGCAATCGCAGATTAAAAGCGCCAAAGCTGCAATTAATACAGCCAAATCACAAGTAGGTGTAATTGAAGCTTCGCTGGATAATACGAAACTTTACGCTCCCATTAGCGGAGTCATTGCCAGGCGGTGGCTATTGCAAGGTGATATGGCACAACCGGGTCAATCAGTCGTAACCATTTCGAACGACCATAATTACTGGATAACCGTTTACCTGGAAGAAACCAACGTTGGTGAAATAAAAGATGGTCAACCGGCCAAATTCACCATCGACGCGTATCCGGGTATAACTTTTTCAGGAAAAATTTTCTACATCGGTTCCAACACCGCGTCTCAGTTTGCACTTATTCCGCCGAACAACGCTTCCGGAAACTTTACGAAAGTCACACAACGTGTTCCGGTAAAAATATCAATCGACAAAGCAGACAACAACGAAAAAGTCAGTCAATTCAATCTGATGGCCGGAATGTCATCAGTCATTAAAATAATTCGACAATGAGCCATCCACGGAAAATAACGCTTGCACACCGAATCAGGCGAATTCTCCGGACCAGAGACTCATCATATCATCCCAAAAGTAAGTTTTATCGTTGGTGGGTTTTGGGGAATGTCATGATCGGAACCTTTATGGCGGTATTGGATGCTACCATTGTCAATGTGGGGTTGCCGAAAATCATGGCCTCGTTTGGTGTGAGCATCGATAAAATTGAATGGGTGCTGACAGCATACATGCTGGCGATGGCAGTCATGCTTCCAGCGTCAGGATGGTTTGCCGACCGGTTTGGGCACAAGCGAATGTATTTTTTCGGTTTGTTCCTGTTTACATTCGGTTCCATGATGTGCGGAATGTCGGGCAACGAGGATATGCTCATTTTTTCCCGGGTTATTCAGGGATTAGGAGCCGGTTCGCTGATGCCTATCGGGATGGCCATTATTACCCGCGAATTTCCGCCTGAACAACGTGGAACAGCCCTTGGATTCTGGGCTATTTCGGCGGCGGCTTCGGTTTCGTTCGGTCCGCTGATTGGAGGATACCTGGTCGACAATTTCAGCTGGAAACTCATGTTCGATGTAAACGTACCGGTCGGAATTATCGGTATGATCGTCACCATGATCATCCAACAGGAATATGTCAATAACCGAGTCGGGAAATTCGATTTGTTAGGATTCCTGTCTGTCAGTATTTTCCTTCCGGTTCTGCTCTACGCCTTATCCGAAGGCAATGCCGCAACCAATAGCGGAGGCTGGCATGCTCCGTTTATATTGATCTGTTTTGCCATTTCAGCCATTGCATTCACCGTTTTTATCATTACAGAACTAACGGTGGAAAAGCCGCTGGTAGACTTGAAGTTGTTGAAGAACTACAACTTTGCTATCAGTAACCTGGTGATGTTTATTTTCGGTATTGGCATGTTTGGAAGTACGTTCCTGTTGCCCCTGTTCTTGCAAAATTCCTTGGGATATACAGCGATTCAGGCAGGAGCCGTATTTCTCCCTATTGGTTTCATTCAGGGAGCGGCGTCGCCAATTGCCGGTCGTTTTGCCGACAAGTTCAATGCAAAAGTTCCGGTTATTCTGGGAATTGTTCTACTAGCGCTCAGTTTTTACCTGAACAGCTTGTTTTCACGACTGACGGAACACAACTACATTATGACATCGCTTTACATTCGTGGGCTGGCTATGGGAATTATCTTTACTCCGCTTAGTGCAATTTCATTGCTGGAAATACCACGTCATAAAATGGCACAGGCATCCGGGTTATTTAATGTCATTCGTCAGCTGGGAGGAAGTTTTGGTGTAGCAATTCTCGCAACTCTTCTTACCTCACGAACAAAATACCATTCCACAATTTACGGTGAAGCACTGAATCCGAATTCAGAAGCTTTTCATCAGGTTACCCATCATCTGACGGGGTATATTCAGCATACAGCCGGAAGTTCCGTCGGAACGGCAGCTATGCAGGCAAAATCGGTACTAATAAGTCATGTGAGCAGTGAAGCTTTCATTCAAGGCATTGACGATGACTTTTTGATAGCCGCTATCATTACTTTAATTGGAGGAATACCGGTTTTCTGGTTACATACCAGGAAAAAATTGGAAGCAAAAAATCGAGTAAATCATGATTAAGAAAAACCACATATTGCCATTACTTATTGGTTTCGTGATGGCATTTTCGCAGCCGCTGGCAGCACAAACCGAAGCAGTTGCAATATCCACTACGCCGGCTGACTCCCTCTCGTTAGACAGCATCATCAGTAAAGTGGTCAACACTTACCCTTCGGTAAAAGAAGCGGAAGAAGCTGTAAAAAGAGCAGACACGAAAGTTGAGCTGGCCCGTTCGGGACATTATCCCAACGTGAGCGCCAATGCCAGTTATTCTCATATTGGACCGGTAACCAAATTCAGTTTGCCGGGATTCGGAGAAGTTCAAATGAATCCAAATGATAATTATGCGGCAACTATCGATGTCAGTCAATCCATCTCTGATTTTGGAAAAACGGCAGCAAACATAGCTTATCAACGGGAAACCCAAGTGCTCGGAAAACAGACGCTGCAACAGGTAAAGCAACAATTGTCTATCCGCGCCATTCATACTTACTACAGTTTGCTTTTCCTGCAGGAGGCGATTGATATCAAAAACGAGCAGCTCGCCAACTTGCAACACCACCTCGATTTCATCAACAAAAAGATGGAAACCGGATCGGCAACTCGTTACGAAGAGCTTTCCACGAAAGTGAAAATTTCCGGTGTTAAAAGTCAAAAACTGGATATTTTGGCATCTATTCGTGTTCAACAAGCAGTATTGAACATCCTCCTGGGTGAACCGGAAACAGCTCAACATTTTGTGAAAGAAAAGCTGACCGTCGACGACCCGGCGATTCTTCCTGATACCATGATTAATATGGCTGTCAGAAATCGCGATGAAATGAAAATTGCCCGAGAAAAAACACGTTTGGCTGAGTTGAATCTGAATCTGGTTAAGTCGCAAAATACACCTGACTTACGAGCCTTTGTTTCGGCAGGAGCCAAAGATGGCTATCTGCCCAAGATATACCAGTTCAAACCCAATTATGTGGCAGGACTGAATTTGCACATTCCGATCTTTGATGGCAACCGAAACAAGAATCAGCGACTGCTGGCCCAATCCGGTATTCAGACTTCCATTTATGAAACGGAACGTTTGCAGCGTGAAGTAGCCGGAGATGTGATTAAAAATTCCGCCAATGTGGAAACGGCAGCACAGAAAGTAAAACAGTTCGAGCTTCAGTTGAAACAGGCCCGCGAAGCCTTCTCGCTGGCTGAAACCAGTTTCAAAGCCGGTGCTATTACCAACCTCGATTTGCTCGATGCCACTACAGCCGTATCCAACAGCCGGTTGATGCTGCTAAAATCTGAAATTGACTATGCAATAAGTATATACGACCTGCAGGCTGCTGTAGGAAAACACATGTTTGAGTAACTTTACGGAGGAGAATATCCTTCCATAACGCAAGCAAAACCGTACTCGCCAGGGTACGGTTTTTTTATGCAACAAAATTTTCGCCTGCCTCATCACAAGCCATTTGGGAAAATTGGCGGAAAAATTACCTTTGCACTATATTAATTTAGACCATATTTTAATAAGATGTTTCTTTACAATCGAATTAATAAGGAAGAGCTGAAAAAGCAGCTGATGGATGAGACATTCAACCGGAACACGATTTCATTTTACCGTTATCATTACATCGATAATCCGGGTGAAATCAGGGATCAACTTTATAAAGAATGGTTCCCGTTAGATTGTTTCGGCCGCATCTACATTGCCCGCGAAGGTATCAACGCACAAATGAGCGTACCTGAACACAACATGGAAGCTTTCTTGGAAACGCTAGCCAAATTCGATTTGCTGAAGGATATCCCCATCAAATACGCCATTGAAGACGACGGCAAATCCTTCTACAAACTGACCATTAAAGTTCGCCCAAAAATTGTGGCCGACGGCCTCGATGAACGAACGTTTGATGTGACCAACGTAGGCAGACATCTGAGCGGTTTGGAATTTCACGAATTAGCCGGGAAAGAAGACACCATCATTGTGGATATGCGCAACTTCTACGAAAGTGAAATTGGTCACTTCGAAGGTGCGATCTGCCCTGAAGCAGATACCTTCCGCGAAGAAATTGAAATGGTTGTGGACCAATTGCAGGATAAGAAAGATGAGAGAATACTACTTTACTGTACCGGCGGCATTCGTTGCGAAAAAGCCAGTGCTTACCTTCGCCATCATGGATTCAACGATGTAAATCAATTGCACGGTGGCATTTTGGAGTATGCACGGCAAATTAAAGCACTGGAACTTCCTTCCCGGTTCGTCGGAAAGAACTTTGTTTTTGATGAGCGCATGGGTGAAAGTGTGGACGGCCAGATTATTTCCCACTGTCATCAGTGTGGCAAGCCATGCGATACGCACACCAACTGCTCCAACGATGCCTGTCACCTGCTTTTTATTCAGTGTCCTGAATGTGCAGCCCAATACGATGGTTGCTGCTCTGACGAATGTCGCGACGAAAAGCACGACCCGGAAAAGAATACCGGCGCGCGCAAAAAGGAATATCAATTCGGTAACCGGAAAAGAAACCGGGTCAGCCTCGGATTAAGAAAAAAACTGGAAGCGAGCGAATAAGAAAAATATTTGTCTTCCTTTTTTAAATAGAAAACCACCTAAATTTTCAATACATATATCAAAAGATTAGCCCAACTCCTTATCGGATGTTGGGCTATATTTTTATTACGTCAGCCTCAAAGCTGAATATTTTCGTCAGAATAACTGTTTCCTACTCCCTGACACTCGTAGCAACCTCCACCTTACGGCTTTTCAATCGGAAGGAGAAAAGAGTCATTGCCAAAATCATCACCGCCAGATAAAAGAACAGGTTCTGGTATCCTTTGATACCCTCTTCTGAAGCTGTCACAGCGCCAATAATGGCTCCTCCCAACATTTGCCCGATGCTGATAAAAATGGTTACCAGCCCCTGCGTAGTCGCACGTTCAGCGGCCGATACTTCATTCAACATGATGTAACGCAACGAACTCCCGGAAGGAACCGAAAGTCCAAGACCTATCAAAGCTCCGGCCACGTAGAAAAAGGTCCGGCTCCCTGTAACTTGGTGCATCAGGTAATAACCAACCGTGGCAATCACCAGTCCAATAAGAATTACCACCCGCGAACCCAGCGAATCAAGCATCCGCCCAAATAGTGGCGAACCAACAGCAATCGCCAGAACAGCAGGAAGTAACATGAAGCTGGCTTTCGCCGAAGTTACACCAAACACATCCACCACAAAATCGGGGACAAACACAAACGAAGCCTGCAAAACTCCCGTTCCAAAAGCGATAAGAGCCACCAAGCGTATTTGCCGGCTCTGAAACATATTCACCCGCACTACCGGAGTCTCTGCTTTTTTCTCGACCCGGACAAACACAAAAAGGAATGCAAGCGAAGCAACTAAAAAGGGTAATACCTGGATGGATGCCAAACTGCTGAAAAATCCTGAAGTGCTGGTACGGTTGATACCTAAAGCAAAAGCTCCAAGCAAAAGTCCAAGCAACACAATTCCCTTCCAGTCGAGTACCGAAGAACTTTCAATGCTTTTATTGGGCAAAATGCGGAAGCTACCCCACATGATGAGCGCAGCAATCGGAAGATTAATCAGGAAAAGATAGTTCCAGGAAAAGAACGACAACATGGTACCGGCTAACACGGGCCCGATGATGAAAGCGAGTCCGAAAACCGCTCCGATGAGACCGAGAATCCGGCCGCGTTTCTCAGGCGGAAACACATCTCCCACTACTGCCGAAGCAACCGGGAAAATACCGCTCGAACCAAATCCCTGCACGGCACGTCCTACCATCAGCATATCAAACGAATGTGAGAGCGCGACAATAAGAGAACCGACGGCGAACAGAAAGACAGAAAGCATGTAGATATTCCTGCGTCCGAAACGGTCGGAAAGCTTCGCAAACAGCGATATTCCCACCAGATTGAACAACACATAGATGGAAAAAATCCATCCCAATAAACGCTGACTAACAGCAATATCCTTTGAAATAGACGGTATGGCCGGCCCGACAATGGAAATATCCAGGGCTCCCATCAGAACACCCACAAAAAGCACCAGCAGTATATTTCGGTTACTGCGTTTATTTTGCTCCATAATGAAAAATCGTTTTTAAAATAATTTCAACAAATCCGCCAGTTAGGAATGGTCAGCCAAATAACTTAGAGAATAACCGCTATTTTGCCCGAATGTTTATGTCCGCTCAACAAAAAAGCGATAAAAAGAAGTCGACCGCAAAGTAACAATATGTTGGTTACTCAACAACAATAATTTACTGCTGCAACCGGAAAAAAGAAAAGCTGCACCAAATGATGCAGCTTTATATGATTACCATGGAAAATCGATTTACAACATTTCGAAGAAATCGTTTCCTTTATCGTCAACGATAATGAACGCCGGGAAATTCTCCACCCTGATTTTCCGGACTGCTTCCATTCCCAGTTCAGGAAAATCAACCACTTCAACTGACTTGATGTTATCCTTGGCCAGAATAGCTGCCGGACCACCGATAGAGCCGAGATAGAAACCGCCATGCTTCAGGCAGGCATCCGTTACCACTTTCGAACGGTTTCCTTTCGCCAGCATAACCATGGAGCCACCCATACTCTGGAAGAGGTCCACGTACGGGTCCATCCGGTTGGCCGTTGTCGGGCCGAAACTTCCTGAAGGCATACCTTTCGGAGTTTTTGCCGGACCAGCATAATAAATCGGATGATTCTTGAAATACTCGGGCATTGGCTCGCCTTTATCGACCATCTCCTTAATTTTTGCATGAGCGATATCGCGGGCAACAATCAGCGTACCTTTCAAATTCAACCGGGTCTTCACCGGATATTTGGTTAGTTTCTTCAGCACGTCGGCCATTGGCTGATCCAAATCAATCTCTACCGGAGGAGCCAGTTCCGGAGCTTTCGCCGGAAGGAAACGAGCCGGATTTTTTTCCAGTTGTTCCACAAAAATACCTTCTTCGGTAATTTTTGCCTTGATGTTACGGTCAGCGCTACAGCTTACACCCACACCAACAGGACACGACGCAGCGTGACGCGGCAAACGAATCACACGAACATCGTGGGTGAAATATTTCCCGCCAAACTGAGCACCGATGCCAAACTCTTCGGCTATTTTCTGCACCTTGGCCTCCCATTCCAAATCACGGAATGCCTGTCCACCGTCATTTCCTTCGGTAGGCAGATTGTCCAAATCACCGGCAGATGCCAGTTTTACCGTTTTCAGGTTACCTTCAGCCGAAGTTCCGCCAATCACGATTGCCAGGTGATACGGAGGGCAAGCTGCTGTTCCCAGGTCCCTGATTTTTTCTTTGATGAATTTGGTCAGTGACTCCTCGTTCAACAACGACTTCGTTTGCTGATACAAGTATGTTTTATTCGCCGAACCACCTCCCTTTGTCAGGAAAAGAAATTCGTATGAATTGCCGGGCTTGGAGTAAACATCAATCTGAGCCGGAAGATTGGTTCCTGTATTTTTTTCATCAAACATGGTGTAAGGCACCACTTGTGAGTATCGAAGGTTACGGTCGCCATAGGTATTGAAAATACCTTTCGACAGAAACTCAGCATCATCCACACCTGTGTAAACATCCTCCCCTTTCTTAGCCATCACAATGGCTGTTCCGGTATCCTGACAGGTGGGCAAATCGCCACTGGCCGAAACTTCCGAATTTTTCAGCAGGGTATAGGCTACGAAACGGTCGTTATCCGTCGCTTCCGGATCGTCCAGAATCTTGGCCACTTTTTCAAGGTGAGCCGGACGAAGGTAGAACGACACGTCAGCAATTGCTTCCTGTGCCAACAGTTCCAATCCCTTCGGATCCACTTTCAGAATTTTACGGCCGTCAAACTCTACGGTCGAAACATAATCTTTAGTCAGAAGACGGTATTTCGTCTTATCTTCCTTTACAGGAAATGGTTTTTGGTACTTAAATTCAGCCATGATTTTATCCCAAATATTTTAATTATCCCGAATGCCTTCGGCCAGAGCCAAAAGATTCGTTTTGTTCATTGTAAAGCGTAACAAATATATACATAATGCGGAAAAGAATGAATCTCAACTATTCAATTCTGACCACATCGGTTGGTGCGTAACGCGAGGTTAGCCGCACATCATATTTGTCTGATAACAAACTGAATGACTCCATTGCCAGCTCTGGCGTATTGTTATCAGCCGAAATATGAGACAAGAAAATCAGCCCCAACTCCTCACCTGCTTTCTCCTGTACCAAATTAAGCGCCTGAATGTTTGATAAATGTCCGTTCTTTGATCCAACCCGCTGTTTTAGATAGACTGGATAGGGACCATTCATCAACATTGGTTCATCGTAGTTGGTTTCCAAAAAAACGGCCTGGCATTGCGTAAAATGGTGATGTAAATTCTCGCAGGGCTCTCCGATATCGGTAAACACGCCAATATGTTTATCATCCAATTCAATCCTGAAGCTACAAGGCTCAACGGCATCGTGATTTTTCAGGAAAGAATGTACAGTGATGGAACCAATGGAAACTGACTCGCCGGGTTTGAAAAACCGTGGGCTATTGGGTTGCACCCTTCGGGAAAGCTTCAAATAAGTTTGTGCCGTAAAATAAACCGGGATGTTATATCGCTTGGAAAACACGCGAACACCACGCACATGGTCGGCATGTTCGTGAGAAACAAAAACGGCTTTAATCTTCTGTAATTCCAGCCCCTTTTCCACCATTCGCTGTACAGCCTGTTTGGTCGATATCCCCAAATCAATGAGCACGGCCTCCTTCTCATTTCCTACGTAATAACAATTTCCGTTACTTCCCGATGCAATGGCACAAATTTCAATCATTTCGTCGTATCTGAAAATAAAATGCTAAGATAAAACAGGCTACCCGAATGAGTACAATATTGTTGAAAAATTGCACTTTAAAATAAGTCTGGAAACAAATATTTATCACCTGTGCAAACAAACAAAGTGTCAAACGAACACTAATATTCTCATTTTCAAAACAAAAAACACACTAGTTCACACTATACTTATTTAGACTGCATTACATTTTCTGAAGGACAAAAATATTCTGAAAAAAAAGGCGTTAATTTATCATAAACTGACCCGACAAACCACCCCAAAAAATCATTTTCCCACAACCTGAATGATTATAGTATGAACAGTTAGAATCGTTTGCGAGAACAACAATGATTACCAGCAAACCGTGCATCTCCGATAGTATTCAACATGAATGGCAAAAGCTTTTCAGGTTTATGTCGGTGTATCTCGATGCACCTGTTCATTTGACTATCACATCAGCTACAACCAGGCGAACAACTTCAAAAAATTACACTGAATCCATTGAAATTCAATGGCCTGACGGTTCCTCATACGGCTTCCTTACCATCGAACATTCTCCCCAAGGCCATGATGAACAAACTCATCAATTGAAAGCATTGAAAATGCAAATTGAGGCCGATTTGAAAGTCGAATTTGAACAAAGTAGCAAACCAACATCACCAACCATCGATTCATATCAAAGCCTGCAAAGAACGCTGCAAACCTCGCTGGAGGCAAACAATGAAGGCGTTTTACTACTCAACCCAACAGGCGATATCATACACTACAACAGCCAGTTGACAAAGATGTGGAAAATGGAACCACTGATCGAAAGCGGTGCTTCGGCCGAAGAGCTATCCGATTTTGTCGAAAGCCAACTTATCAATTCATCTTTGGTCCTAAAAAGTCACCAAAAAAAGTTTCAACAGTACGATGAGCGGAAACAAATCGACACACTTTATCTAAAGGACGGCAGAATATTCAAACGGACTTATCTGCCAGTCATTGAGCAAGAACATACGATTGGAATGGTTTTCAGCTATCGCGATATTACGCCCGAGCAACAAACCAAACAGGAACTTCGGGAAAAGACAAATATTCTCGATACCATTTTCGATCAAGCTCCCATCATCATGATGCTGGTTGATGAACATGCCCGGATTGAAAAGGTCAACAAACCAGGAATAGAACTAAGTCGTTTTGGTCCCAATTCCGATGCTATTGGTAAACTAGTAGGAGACATTTTGCATTGCGTCAACGCCTATCCTAATATCTGTGGAACTTCGGACGCCTGCCATCATTGTGCAGTACGTCAGACACTCAACCGCACCGTACAAACAGGAAACGGCCAGCACAAGATCGAAGGCACCATGCAGATAAACGAAGGCAGTGGTACCATCACCCGGCATGTTCTTGTTTCCTCCACTACGATACAAACATCGACCGAGAAAAAATATCTGCTAAGCATCGATGACATTACCGAAAGGTACCTGGCCGAGAAATCGTTAAGCGAAAGCGAAAACCGATTCAGAACTTTATTCGAATACACACCGATTGCTTATCAATCGTTTGGCGAAAACGGTTGTTTTCTAGACGTAAACAACGAATGGAGTAAACTAACAGGCTACTCGCGTGATGATATCATCGGTCATTCATTTGGCGAGATATTCCATACAGAAATAAGAAATACGTTTCCAAAGCATTTCAGTCAATTTGCACTTGAAGGATACGTAAATGATTTGGAAATAACGCTGGAACGAAAAGATGGTCAGACGATAACTGTTCTTGTCACCGGACGTGTCCAATATGACAACCAGGGAAATTACCTTCGCTCACATTGCATCTTACTGAATTTTACCGAACGAAAACAAATACAAAAAGAACTAATTCAGGCCAAAGAAGAAGCGGAAGAAGCCACCCGGATCAAAAGTGCTTTTTTAGCCAACATGTCGCATGAAATCAGAACTCCCATGAATGCCATTTTGGGATACGCCGAGATTCTCAATCAAGGCATTACCGAACCGGTACACCGGGATTATCTTTCATCGATGCAATCGAGCGGAAAAATTCTGATGAACCTGATCAATGATATCCTCGATTTCTCGAAAATTGAAGCCGGTAAAATGGAACTGAAAAAAACACCGGTTGATATTCGGCTGCTGATAAAAGAAATCCTCGATACATTTCAGCTAAAAGCATCGCAAAAGGGAGTTAAACTAATAAGTCAAATTTCAGAACAAACTCCGCAGTTACTCCTTTTGGACGAACTGAGACTTCGTCAGATATTTCTCAATTTGCTCGGCAATGCACTAAAATTTACCTACAAGGGATATATCAAAATTGAAGCGTCTGTCATAAAACAAGCCGAAAATTCGGCCACCATTCAATTTCGCGTGGAAGACACAGGAATCGGAATTGCAAAAGAGGCTCAGACAAAAATATTTGAAGCTTTCGAACAGATCGACAACCAGGACAGCAAAATATACGGAGGAACAGGTTTAGGTCTTGCTATCACCCATCGATTAGTTAAACTAATGGAAGGCGAAATCAGGCTACAAAGCAGCCCCCAAAAGGGAAGCTCCTTCTTTGTAAAGCTACCCGATGTCACCATTTTCAATGAAGAAGATGAGATAGAACCAAGGAATCAGCTGGCTATGGATGGTCAAATACCGCCTGACACCACCATATTAGTCGTTGACGATAACCAGGCAAACAGAAAGGTAACCCGTGGATTCTTTGGCCGCAGCCAGGTAAAAATATCAGAAGCTGAAAATGGAAAACATGCATTGGAAATGCTGAAGCAACTGAAACCGCATCTCATCATCATTGATTTGAGAATGCCTAAAATGAATGGATTTGAGACAGCCAGCAGCATAAAAAACAATTCACAGTGGCAGAATATTCCACTTATTGCCTATACAGCTTCGGAACTAACAGCTCAGGAAAAAAAACAATATCCAATGCTGTTCAATGCATTGATAAAAAAACCGGTGGAACGCAAAAAGTTTCTTCAAATCGTAGCAAACTGTTTACCAAAGACTTCTGCACATGTTCTTACTCCGAAATTAGCTGAAAATGAATTACCAATATTTCTTTCCGGCAGAGAAGGAGAAGGAAAAGAATTGATCCAAACATGGAAGAGCCTGCAAAAAATCAGGCCACGAAAAACAATGAAAGAATTTATCGACGAAGTTTCTGCTGTCGCAGAAACCATCAACCATTCGGAAATAACAAATTATGTGCAGGAACTGGAGCAGGCATTTCAATCATTCAATATTGAAAAAGAAGAAGCATTGTTTCGCGCATTTCCGGAAATTATTGAAAAGCTAAAAACAGAAAAGCCATGAATAACCATCAAGCCCGAATTTTAATCGTTGACGATAATCCGCGCAACATTCAGATTTTAGCTAAGCTGCTGACCGAACAGGGCTATCAGCCGGAATATGCCATGAATGGCGAAGAAGCCCTCGAGTGGTGTTCGTTAGAAACTTTCGACCTGATTCTGCTGGACGTAATGATGCCGGATATGGATGGTTTTTCTGTTTGTCGTCAAATAAAAGAGCTGCGCAAAAATACGGAAACACCGGTGATATTTTTAACGGCTAAAACCGATATGGACAGCATTAAGAAAGGTTTTCAGAGTGGCGGCATCGATTACATCAGCAAGCCATTTGCCTTCGATGAATTACTGGCAAGAGTAGAGACACAGGTGGAACTGAGCATTAGTCGCAAAAAGCTGAAACAGGTAAACCACTGGCTGGAGGATGAAGTTAAAAGCCGCACCGAAGAACTGGAAAGACTCAATCAGCAGCTGATGAAAGCGAACGATGAATTGCACCGGCTCGATAAAGCCAAATCGGAATTCATTCAGCTCCTCAGTCACGAAATCAGAACGCCGCTCAATGGAGTTTTGGGGTCGCTTTCTTTGCTTAAAAGTATTCAGATGGGCGGTGAATCGAAGGAACTGGTAGAAATCCTGGATTTATCAGTCCAACGGCTCGAACGTTTCTCTTTCATGGCTTTGGATGTTTCCCTTCTTCGCTCCCGCGGAAAACTGGCATTAAACCACGAAGAATCGGATTTGTATGAAGTTGTTGAACTGGCCCTGACCGAACTGTCCGATAAAATCAGAAGCCAAAACCTGAAGGTAATTCTGCACCAAGAATCAGGATTGGAAACCATGCTAACCATCGATCGGAAATTCATCAGCAAGGCACTGAACAACTTGTTGGAAAATGCCATTTCACATTCTCCGGCTAACGGGACCATATCCATCGATATCAGTCAAAAAAATCAAGTTCTACAGGTAACTATCCACGATGAAGGTGCCGGTTTCCCGGAAAAAATCATTCATTATCCATTCAAGCCTTTTTCAGCATATCAACGACACGATGCAAATTTCGGTCTCGGTCTGCATCTGACTCAATTGATCATGGAATCGCATAACGGACAACTGCAAATCGGAAATAACGAGTCGAAAGGTGCCTATGCTACGCTTATTTTTCATCCCGAATCGGTCATTGTGAATGCATGAAAAGAATTTATTTTTGAGGTTAACTGAATATTTTTTAAAAAGTTGGTAGGGTAACTCATCCATCATTCGGTGTAAGGTTAAAAATCAATAATTAACCAAAAACATCAATGACATGAGAAATCTTGTATTAGCAATGGTTGTAATAGCCGGCACTGCACTTTTCAGTTGTAGTGAAAAATCGGCTGACCTCGAATCCACACCCGAAATCACTGATGCTCAACTGACCAAATCAGTTTCCGCCATTATCAGCGATCAAAGTACAGTAGAAGCAGTTTCCGAGGAAGTAAATTATGAAGTGGATTTCATTTCTACAGCTGAGTCTGCAATTGACGACTATACCAGCACACTCAAAAGTGCCGATTTGACCGAAGGCCAAGGCTTTGGATATTACTATGGTTTCCATAAACGCTATCGCAACGGCGTTTGTCCGCGTGTTAATATTGCCATGGGAGATTCGGTATTCCCAAAAACCATTGTCATCGATTACGGCGACAGTACGGTACTGGCTAATGGGCGTGTACTAAGCGGAACCATCACCATTACCATTTCGGCTCCCATGTTTACCGACGGCAGTACCCGAACCGTTGCGTTCGAAAACTTCAGCGTCGATTCCATCGGTATTGATGGTACCCTTACCCGTGTTTACACAGGCGACGGTGTCACAGAGCAGGCATTCAGTTGCACCAGCGACCTAACGTTTACCATGCCCGATGGAAGCACCATTCAACGCATCTCTGACAAAACCCGCACCTGGGTAGCCGGATTGGATACAGAACTCGACCCGACCGACGATGTGATTGAAATAACCGGTTCAGTTCAGATTATCGATTCGGATGGAAACGAATACAGCTATGTCATCACCAGTCCGCTGATAAAAACAGGAGATTGCCGCTTCATCACGGAAGGTGAGATTACCTACTCGCAAAACAGTGAAGTATTCGCGGTAGTGGATTACGGAGATGGTACCTGTGACAATGTAGTAACAGTAACGACTAGCGATGGAACGACAGAAATGACCATCAGAGAATTCTGTCTGTCACAAAAGATAAACAGCTAAAGCAAAGTCCATCGTACAGAAAGAAAACCGCCATGTTGGAGTTCAGGCGGACAGCAGAGTTCATTTTTCATGCTCCCGGTGGTAACACCGGGAGCTTTAAAGAGCAACAATTGAAAAGCGTTTTGTAAATTCGCTTATACTAAATAAGGTTCCTTTGACGCAAGAAGAATTTAAAGAATTATTCGACGCTCATTTTGATGCCATTCGCAATTATGTGTACTATCGTTCAGGCGACCCCGAACTGGCCACCGATATTGCACAAGATACGTTCATGCGGTTATGGGAAAAGAAATCATTGGTAAAGTCCGACAACCTAAAAGGGTTGCTGTACAAAATGGCCAGCGATCTGTTTGTCAGTTCCTACCGGCGACAAAAACTGGCCATGGATTTTTCGGTGAAGCAGAATCAACATCCGCATAACCACGAAGATAGTCCGGAGGACCACCTCCAATACAAAGAACTGGAAAAACGTTATGAAACCGCACTTCGGCAAATGCCGGAAAAACAACGAACTGTTTTTCTGATGAGCCGGATGGATGAATTCAAATACCACGAAATAGCCGCTAATTTAGGTTTGAGTGTTAAAGCAGTTGAGAAAAGAATGAAGAATGCCCTGGCATTCCTGAAAAAGGCGATGGAGAATTAAATGAAGAAGAACTTACCATATAACGACAACCGTATCCACGAAGAGCCACTGGACCAGTATCCTGAGATCGGGTATCCCTACTCGAGGTCGAAGGAAGATGTCTGGAATGCGCTTTCGCAGAAAATGACCGACCGAACGGGCCAGTCAACACCCGTTCGAAGGTTGCATCCCTACCGGATGGCTGCAGCCGCTGTCATCATTGTTCTATTGGCAACAACCAGCTTTCTCAGGTTCTATACAAACAAGGTTATTGCTCCGGCAGGTCAACACATAGTGGCCCTTCTTCCCGACAGTTCAACGGTCAATCTGAATGCCGGTTCCACCCTCACCTATCATCCCTACTGGTGGAAAGTAGCCCGTTCTGTAAAACTAGACGGTGAAGGATTTTTCCAGGTGCAAAAAGGAAAACAGTTTGATGTAATTTCAAAATACGGTGAGGTAACTGTTTTGGGTACCAGCTTCAACATCTACGCCCGTGGCGATGATTACAAAGTAACCTGTTTTACAGGTAAAGTACGGGTTGAATCCATCGTTACACGCGAGAATATTATCCTTCGTCCTGACGAACACGCGTACCTGGAAAAGAACGGAAACCTAAAGGTCGTGCCCCACTACGATGTGAAACAATCCAATGCCTGGATGCACGATATGTTCATCTTTACCGGAACGCCAATCAACCTGGTATTCCAGGAAATTGAACGGCAATACAACGTTCAAATCAAGGCAAAAGGAAATATAGATTATACCTACACCGGAAATTTCACACGAAATATGCCTGTTATCGAAGTGCTGCAGTATGTTTGTGAACCATTTGGTCTTACCTTTGTAAAACAGTCAAAAAACGTATACCAGATCGAACAAAGCCACTAAACCGTGAAGCGAAAAATCGTTGTCGTCATTTTCATTCTTCTTGCTTTTGGAACCTCAGCCTTCGCTCAGAAATACGAAGTCAATGCACAGGATATGGCATTGAACCACGTTCTAATCGGCTTACGCGATAAATACAACTTTCATCTCTCTTTTAATGACAACGCCCTGGCTCAATACCAGGTTTCTGTTTCCGGTTCGTTCGACACTCCGGAAGATCTCTTCGACGCACTACTGAATAGTATTCCTTTCAGCTACCGAAAAAGGGGCAATGTATTTCTTATCCTTCCGGAAGAAAAAAAGCCGGAAACGCCGAAAGCATTTTCCCTTTCGGGACAAGTTTTGGAAGCCATTACTCACGAGCCACTTCCCTACTCCAATGTTTTGATAAACGATCACGGGTTGGCTACTGACTTAAAAGGAAGTTTCCGCTACATCTCCTCCGGAGACAGCATTTTCCGCATCCGAATTTCACATCTAGGGCACTACATTCTCGACACGATTTGTGGCCCCGGCAACAATTACCGGTTCATCCTCACACCATCCAGTATTGGATTAAAAGAGATCGTAGTTGCCAACAAAGTCGTCGAAAAAGCAACACAAATCGGAGATGCTCCGGGAGTGATGCGTCTGAATCACCAGATAGTGCAGTTCCTTCCGGGAAACGACGACAACTCGGTGTTTAACCTTCTACGATTGCAACCCGGTGTTCTGGCTGCCGGTGAGCAATCCAACGGATTGATTATCTGGGGAAGTTACGAAGGACACAGTCAGGTGCTTTTCGATGGATTTACACTATGGGGACTGAAAAACTTTAACGACAACATTAGTGCAGTCAATCCCTTGGTCGTAAAAGATGTTCAGGTGCTGAAAGGCGGTTATGATGCCCGTTACGGAGAACGGGTTGGCGGCATTGTCAATATTGCCGGAAAAAATGGTTCCACATACAAGCCCGGACTCAACCTGGCACTGAACAATGTCACGGCTAACGGCATGCTGGAAGTTCCTCTGTCGAAAAAGTCATCCATTCTGTTGGCCTTCCGGCAGACCTATTACAATCTCTACAATCCCGATGACGTTGAATATACCGGAACCACAACGACAACAACCGGTGGCCAGGGAATGGGGCCCGGCGGCGGACAAGGACAAAACTCCATCAATGTAAATATCCGCCCCGACTACACTTTCCACGACGCCAATATTCGTTTCTCAACACGCAGCGACAACGGCGATTTGTTTTACATCAGTCTGCTGGGAGGCGAAGATCAATTCAAATACACACTTAACCGGACAAACGCTCAGTTCGATATCTCCAAATCAACACAGGAGGATAACCGCCAGTTGGGCGGAGCTGTTTATTACGGAAAAACCTGGAATAAAGGGAATGCCTCCAGCATAACCATCGATTATTCCAACCTGGATAATAAAGTACGCAGTAATTATCAAAACCGGTTTGGCCCGGGCAGAGGGCTGGCCAGCTGGAGTAACTCCAACACCGACAATCAGGTTTCGCAGTTCTCTTTAAAAAACACAAACCGTTTCGCTATCAGCAAGCAACACACACTGGAAACAGGCTTCGGACTGATTGCCGAGCAGGTAAAACTAGTTAGCGATACTACAGAAATCAATTTCGCATCACAGGAAGCTGATTTGCAACGTCTCAACTTCTATGCTCAAGACCACATTGCCCTTCCAGGAAATATTCAGTTTAAAGGTGGTTTTCGGTTCGACTTACCGTTCGATCAGCAAAAGTTGTTTATTCAGCCGAGAATTTCAGCCAGTATTCCCATCAGTCAATCAGTGAAGTTTAATGCAGCATGGGGCATTTACAACCAATTCATCAGTAAAAGTACCGTTATCGATGCAGTTGGAAACTACCAATACCTGTGGTTTGGCTCCGATGGAACAGATGTTCCGGTATTAAAAGCAATACATTATGTGAGTGGCTGGTCGTTTCACGGTAAAAGCTTTTTGGCCAGCCTGGAAGGATACTACAAAGACATCAGTGGTTTAACGCAATTCCGCACCAATCCGGAAACCGGAGTTCAAACACATATACACGGAAAAGGGCGAAGCTACGGAGTCGATCTGTTCCTGAAAAAGGATTTTCATGGACATTCGGTATGGCTTTCCTATTCGTTGGGCAAAGCCGAAGAAAAATTTCTGACGACGGAATACCAACGAGCACCGCAAGATCAACGACATGAATTAAAGCTGGCGGGAATTATCAATCTAAAGCCTTTTTACCTGTCAGCCAATTATGTTTATGGGAGTGGTTTTCCACTCTACACCGATTCAACCGATCCCAATTCGTATACTGAGCCCGATTACCAGCGAACGGATGTTTCTGCAACCTGGCGTTTTTCAACTTCAAAACTCAGAGGTGAAATAGCCTTTTCCATCCTCAATCTGTTCGATAATTACAACATCAAGTACTCGACCTTCGAAACCGTGCCGCTCGACGACACCAATACCCTCCGGATTAACACCGAATCGGTTCCTTTCTCGCCCAGGCTTTCCCTTAGGCTGACGCTATAGCCTCTACCCATACGAAACACTACGAATCAACATATTACAGCATTACTTTTCCAGCCAAGTGTTGCAAAATGTTGCATTTCACCTTTTTTCCCTGAACAAGTGTTAAACCACGCCGTCATCCGCTAAAATATCCTAAATATGAGGGCACTAGGCCAACCCATTTCCGAATGCATTGTTTGATATGCCAAAAAGAAGATAATCATGTCTGGAATAAAAAAGATACAGAACAGGATACAGCTTCCGGAAATAATTTTCTCTTCCGGTTAGCTTGAAAAAATAAACCACCGGCTACCTGTCTGGAAAGACAGGCCCACTACAATCAGTGATTACAAGGATAAAGATGTTAAACTCAAAATTTCAGGGTCATGAAAAAGTCAATGTTAGCAAGTATGATTGTGCTGGCCTTTACCCTGCAGGCCTTCGCACAGCAGAAGATGAACGTACAGGTACCAATGGAAAAGCTGGTAATTGACCAGAATCAGGTTCCTCAAGCCGTTACACAGGCGGTACAAAAAGATGTGTCAGATGGTCAACCGGTTCAATGGCATACATTCCCTTACGTATTTAAAAAATACGGATGGGATGTGGTCAATCCGAAATTGGTCAAGAAAGAAAAGAAACCGGATCAGTACGAGGTCTACATTAAAACCAGCCACGGCGGCCGTATCGATGCAGTCTACGGAAAGAATGGGAACCTGGTGAGAATGCGCGAGGTATTAAAAAATGTTGAATTGCCAATGAACATTGAAGATGCCATTGCCAAAAGCCAGTACAAAGATTGGAATATCTCCAAAGACAAGGAATTGATAACCGTTGGAGAAGATCACGTTAAACATTATGTAGTAAGATTAACCAAGGGAGAACAGAAAAAGACCCTTTTCATAGACGAAAAAGGGAATTTCCTCCCACATGTTTAAACGTGCCCATATATACTATCACTAAAATGCTGCAGATTCCCGATTGAATCTGCAGCATTTTTTTGTAAAAACCCACTGCTTCCCTCATTTTTTTACTTCGGATAGTTATAGAATACCAATAAATTATCCAACAATTCTTATCTTGTATGCAACCGCCACCTAACTGCACTTTATGAAAGAAGAAATGGTGTCCATCCTGGTCATTTTCGAAACTTATAGTGACCATATTGAGCGATTGCGCAGCTTATTAGAAGTACTTTGTGAAATTGCCCGGGATGAATATAAATGTCCACGTTTCGAGGTCTTTCAGAATACCTATGCGAATGAAAAGTTTTTTTTGGTGGAAACCTGGCAAAATCGAAAAACCTGGGACAAATACGTAAATTCAGCTGAGTTCCGTTCGGCAATGGAAGAAATAAATAAACTACTTGAGCACCCGATTCAAATAACGATATTAAATAAACTGTCGCAAGCATGAAGTTCCCGGTATTACATACCGAACGCTTGATTTTGCGAGAAATGCAACAGAAAGATAAGGAACACTTTATCAATTTTATGACGAATCAATCGTGTACGCAGTATCTCATGTTCAATGAAGAGCAAAAAACCCACAAGGGTGCCCGCAGGTTATTCGATTACATCCTGAACAGTTACTTATCCAACGAACCGGTATTAGCGCTTGCCGTTGCATTAAGAGAGAAAGACGAAATGATTGGTTTGGTAGGAGCATCACCAATAGAAACTCCGGGTATTTATGAGTGCTACTACACTTTGTTTCCTGAAATGACCGGCCACGGCTACGCCACCGAAGCAACCAGAAGGCTATTTCAATTCCTGTTTCAGAATCGAAATGCAACTGAAACAAGAGCGTATATGTACCCGGAAAATAAAGCGAGTCGACGTGTCGCCGAACGATTAGCCATGGAGAACAAGGGCATTCAAAAGCATCCCGTTTTTCAAAGCAACCAATTGTTGTATGTCTGCTATCCTGATAAAGTAACCGGCTAACCAAACTACAAAGTGAAGTACCCCTTTCTCTCCCCTGTTTTTATTTTCACAAAAAGAATGTAAATTTATAAAACACTGAACACAAGACAGAAGAACCATGATTTTTCGTTCAGATTGATAATTGCCCCCGATTTAACCTTGATTATCGCAGTGAATGCTGCTGATGGGAACCTCTAGTCATTTTTATCAGCAACAAGCCTGCGGTAATACAAGCATACAACAACCTACAACTTAAAAATATGACTCATGAAAAAAACAGCCTTCCACGCTTCCATTCTGCTGATAGCGTTTGCTATGTTTGCCTGCAAACAAAAACCGGCAGAACCTCAACGCACGGTAAAACAGTATTCCATCGATCAGTTTTACAAGAATAAATCCATTTATGGAGGACAGTTTAATGCTGATGAATCCAAACTACTGATATGCAGCAATGAATCGGGGATTTACAACTTGTACGAAATCAACCTCGATAATGGAACTAAACAGCAAATAACCGATTCCAGGGTCGAGTCCATTTTCCCGGTTGACTATGTTCCGGGAACCGACCAAATCATCTATTCAGCCGATAAAGGTGGAAATGAAATCAGTCATCTCTATCTGCTTTCACCCGATAGCACCGTTGTGGATTTGACGCCGGGCGAAAAGGAGAAAGCCAGTTTTGCCGGCTGGAATAAAGATAAAACAGCCATGTATTACCTGTCGAATAAGCGCGACCCGCGTTTCTTCGATTTGTATAAAATGAAAATCGGCGACTGGAAGCCGGAAATGATTTATCAAAACAACGATGGACTCGAGATTGACGGTATCTCCTGGGATGAGAAATACCTGGCACTAACCCAAAATATCACGACCAGTGAAACCAAACTTTTCCTCGTAGGTCTGAAAAACGGACAACGCACGGAGATTTCCCAGCCCGATTTCCCCGGTATCTATGCTGCATCAGGCTTTAGCAAAGATGGAAGCTCCTTCTTCTATCGTACCGATGCTGATTCGGAGTTCATGTACCTGGTGAAATATAATCTCGCTGACGGCAGTCGTGAACCGGTTTATCAAACCAACTGGGATGTTGTCTTTAGTTACAATTCGGAAAATGAAAAATACCGGGTAATCGGTGTGAATGAAGATGCACGAAATAAAATCATTGTATTGGATAACGCTACTGGACAGGAAGTTGCCTTTCCGGATATTCCTGATGGAAATATTCTCGGTGTATCGATTTCGGATAACGAAGATATGATGCGTCTTTCGGTTGGAACGTCCAAGGCTCCCACCAACATTTATGTCTATAATTTCGAGACAAAGGATCTGAAAAAACTGACCAACTCGCTGAACCCGGACATCAACCCGGATGATTTGGTTTCAGCTGAAGTGGTACGGTTCAACTCTTTCGATAGCTTGAAGATACCGGCTATCTTCTACAAGCCCGTCAATGCATCTGCCGACAACAAAGTGCCTGCGTTGATTTGGGTACACGGTGGCCCGGGAGGTCAGTCCCGAACCGGTTACTTCGCACTGATTCAATACCTGGTGAACCACGATTACGCGATCCTTGCGGTAAATAACCGGGGCAGCAGTGGCTATGGAAAAACCTTCTACAAGATGGATGACCAGAATCACGGAGATAAGGATTTGATGGACTGCATCTACGGGAAGAAATACCTGCAAAGGCTCGATTTTATCGATCCTGAAAAAATTGGAATCATCGGCGGTTCCTATGGCGGTTACATGACGATGGCAGCCATGACCTTCCATCCGGATGAATTCAAAGTTGGCGTCGATTTGTTTGGCGTTACCAACTGGTTGCGCACCCTGAAGTCCATTCCGCCTTACTGGGAATCATTCCGGAAAGCGCTCTATGCCGAAATGGGCGATCCTTTCACTGCGGACTCGGTTCGTCTTTACAATATTTCGCCACTTTTCCATGCCGATCAGATTAAAAATCCGGTGATGGTGTTACAGGGAAAAAACGACCCGCGTGTGCTGCAGGTCGAATCGGATGAAATTGTCAACGCGATGAAGCAGAACAACGTTCCGGTTGAATATGTCGTCTTCCCCGATGAGGGTCATGGTTTCAGGAAAAAGGAAAATGAAATTACAGGTTATGGAAAAATCCTGACTTTCCTCGATACCTATCTGAAAGGTTCTGATGAAAACAGTGCAGAGGTGAAACAATAGGTTATTCCGCACAGGCGGGTTTCATTTCTTTTTTCAACGCTGAGTTTAATTCCATGATTTACGGTGACCACCTTCGTCTGTAAATCATGGAATTATTTGTAATTTATAGGAATGCTCATCCGGTGCTTTCGCGAAAAAGCAGGAATTACTGGAATGAATCGATTTATTCATCAGCACAAAAGCTATGGAAAAAGTTGAAAAAAAACCGGCCGATAAACTTTTTGTAGTTTCCGGAGGTCGCGGAGTGGCTGGCCATACCATGGTTCAGTCCCTCCTGATACAGTATCCTGATAACAAAATTCCGGTTGTCATTATTCCCAATGTCCAAAGCAATGAAAAAATCAAAGAGGTGGTTTTGCGGGCCAAAAAGGCCAATGCATTAATAACCCACACCATGGTCAACTCCGACCTGCGGCATGAATTGCTTAAAGCCTGCCGGGAAGAAGGTGTCGAGGAGATCGATTTCATGGGACCACTAGCCAATTATCTTGAGAACAAAATTGGTTTGATAAGTGTGAATGTACCTGGCCTTTACAGACGTATCAATGCGCAATATTACGACCGTATTGAGGCCATTGAATATGCTTTGAACCAGGATGACGGACTTAATCCCAGACGGCTAAAAGACGCGGAAATTATACTAACCGGAGTCTCCCGGAGTGGTAAAACGCCACTTTCGGTGTACATATCGATGTTTGGCTGGAAAGTTGCTAATGTGCCGCTGGTAAAAGGCATAGAACCTCCGGAAGAACTGTTCAATATCGACCCACGACGGGTTTTCGGTCTCTCCATTAACATCAGCTATCTAATCGCCCAACGACATAAACGACTTTCGCAACTGGGTTATGGCGACAATCCAAGCTATACCGACAAACGCATTGTTTCTGATGAGTTGCAATACGCCAGAATGATTTTCGAACGTGGTGGATTTACGGTTATCAATGTGACTAACAAACCCATCGAAACCAGCGCCAACGAAATTATCGGACACATATACGACCGGTTTGGGGAACAAGAACGAAAGCATCAAAAACCACCGGACAGTTAACACCTCCGGAATTCATCCGAACATCGGTCACGCATCCTCTGTTAAAGAGGAAAGATTCAGTCTGGATGAAACAGACTGTCCGAAAAAACGATCTTAAAAACAATACGATATGAAGACAAGTGTGCAAATTGACTCCGCCAAACCGATTCTCGTCACAGGTGGTTCGGGCTATGTAGCATCCTGGATAGTAAAGCAGTTACTCGACGCAGGCTACAATGTAAGAACAACCGTTCGAAATAAATCGAATACCGCCAAATATGAGCACCTGCTGGATATCGCCAAAGAATCCAAAGGAAAACTGGAAGTTTTCGAGGCTGACCTGATGAAGGAAGGAACCTTTCTGGAAGCCATGAAAGGTTGCGAGTTGCTGTTCCATACCGCTTCTCCTTTCAAGATAGCGGGATTTAAAAGTGCGCAAAAGGAGCTGGTCGATCCGGCACTTCAGGGAACCCGAAATGTACTGCTATCTGCCAATATCACACCTTCATTGAAGCGCATTGTTCTCACTGCCAGTGTGGCCACGATATACGGCGACGCTATCGAATCGCAAAATACGCCCAACGGAACGTTCACCGACAGGGACTGGAATGAAACCAGCTCGCTTTCGCATCAACCCTATTCTTATTCCAAAACCGTGGCCGAAAAAGAGGCCTGGAAGATGGAAAGAGAACAAGACCAATGGGAGTTGGTAACCGTTCATCCCGGATTTGTGCTGGGCCCGTCACTCACGCCGCGGACCGATTCTACCAGCATCGATTTTATGATTTCCTTCCTAAACGGAAAATACAAAACCGGTGTTCCGGATTTCACCTTCGGATTTGTCGATGTTCGCGATGTAGCAAAAGTTCATGTGGCCGCTGGAATGACTCCAAGCGCCAAAGGACGTTACATTGCCGTTTCCGAGTCAAAGACCGCATTGGAAGTGGCACAGATTCTCCGCGAAAAATACAACGGAAATTACCCTATTCCGACCAAAGTGGTTCCCCGCCCGTTATTATATATCGTTGGCCCGATGATGGGATTCAAATGGAAATTCCTGAAAAGAAATCTCGGATATCCGATAAAATTTGACAATTCCCCAAGTATCAACCATCTCGGGATTCAATACATTCCATTGAAACAGACCATCGAAGATCATGCGGAGCAAATTATCAATGAAGGACTACTGAAGAAATAATCTGCACACCGCCATTTCAAAAACTTTGCCATACCAAATTACTCCGGTAATAGCTGCCTGTCAGTTAACCGGAGTTTCGCTTTTTCCTCCCGGGAAGAAAAGAAAAAGAAACCTTTACAAAAGATTAGTCTTATTTAACACTTAAATTATTTAATTTTCGTTCTCATATTAAAAATAAGGGCTTATGTCAACCATTCAGGATATCATCGAACTAAGACATAATTTGCACCAACATCCCGAAATATCGAACAGGGAAAAGCAAACCTCAGCCCGGATCAGCGAATTCGTGCAGCGATACCATCCCGATAAAACCATCGATATCAGCCACACCGGAAAAGCCTTCGTTTTCGAAGGAAAGAATCCCGGTCCCACCGTGATGTTTCGCGCCGAGCTCGATGCATTGCCCATTCTGGAACACACCGATGTACCTTACTCCTCTCAAAACTCCGGAGTATCACACGCCTGCGGACACGACGGACATATGTCGATGGTAGCTGGCCTCGCACCCTTCATTGCCGAAAATCGTCCGGAAAAAGGAAGAGTTGTGTTGCTCTTTCAACCGGCCGAGGAAGTGGAACAAGGCGCCCGTGATGTAGTTGAATCAGCGGCTTTCACCGATATAGCTCCTGATTTTATCTTCGGATTACACAACATTCCGGGCATCCCGAAGGGAGAAATTGTTTTGCGCAAAGGCACTTTTTCGGCAGCATCCAAAGGAATGATCATCCGGTTAACGGGAAAAACATCCCATGCGGCTGAGCCGGAAAATGGTATCAGTCCGGTGAGAGCTATCGAACAAATCATCCACGGACTATCGGAAGTTGCCGAAAATAAATCAGCATTCAACGACCTGGCCCTCCTTACCATTGTGCACATCCGCATGGGCGAAGTTACTTTTGGTACCACACCGGGCGACGCTGAAGTGATGGTTACCCTTCGTGCCTACGAGAACAACGACATGCAAAAAATGACGCGCCTTGCCGAGCAGGTAGTTGAAAAAGCCGCTGAAAGCGAACGACTGCAACATGTCATCTCCTATGTCGAAGATTTCCCGGCGCTGGAAAATGATGACCAATGTGTTGACATGCTGGAGGACGCTGTCCGGAAAACGGGACTAGCTTTCGGGTACAGGGAACAACCATTTAAATGGTCAGAAGACTTCTCTTATTATACACAAAAATACAAAGGTGGCTTCTTCGGATTGGGCTCCGGTACCGACCAACCTCAGTTGCACAATCCCGAATTCAATTTTCCGGATGACATCCTCGGTGCCGGGATGAATATTTTTCAAGCACTCTACAAAATGTTGCTAACCTAAAAACAATCATTTCATGCAGGAAACCTCTGTCATTACGCTAAAAGAAAGTGCGCTCATCAACAATATCCAGTTTTTGAAAAAGAAGCTGGGAAAACATGTCAAAATATCCTCAGTAGTAAAGGCCAATGCTTATGGTCATGGCATTGAGCAAATGGTTCCCATGCTTGAAAAAGCCGGCATCAATCATTTTTCTGTCTTTAATTTCGACGAAGCACAACGGGTCTGCAGTAGCCTGACAAAGAAAAGTACGGTGGTTATTATGGGGTACATCTCCAAAGAGCACTTACGCGAAGCCATCGACAAAAATTTTGAGTTCTTTGTTTTCAACCTGGGACGGTTGGAAGTAGCACTTGAAGAAGCGCGCAACTTAGGCAAACCCGCCAAAATCCATCTGGAAGTGGAGACCGGCATGAATCGGACCGGATTGAATATGAGTGAGCTGATTGAAGCCATCGATGTCATTAAAATGCAACCGGAGCATTTTCAGGTACGGGGTTTCTGTACACATCTCGCAGGTGCGGAAAGTGTCTCCAACCATGTTCGCATCCAAAAGCAAATGAAACGCTACCGGCAGATGAGTGCTATCCTCGAAAAGAATGATATTACGCCTCGTTACCGCCATGTAGCCAACTCAGCCGCTGCCTTTGTTTATCCGGCAGCACGACTCGATTTGGTACGCATTGGTATTATGCAATATGGCTTTTGGTCGAGCGCAGAAACATTTATCCATTTCATTAACCACAAGAAAAACCATACTGATCCGTTACACCGGATTTTAGGATGGGAAAGCAAAGTGATGTCCATCAAACTTATTAAAACAGGCGAATTCGTTGGTTATGGGAACCATTTTCTCGCGCAGCAGGATACGCTTACAGCACTTGTCCCGGTAGGATATGCCACAGGCTATAGCCGTTCGCTGAGCAATAAAGGACGGGTACTCATCCGTGGCCGTAGCTGCAATGTGATTGGCGTGGTGAACATGAACATGGTTGTTGTCGACATATCGGCCATTCCCGAAGCCAAAATCGGCGATCAGGTGGTTATCATTGGCCGGCAGGGCGATGCCGAAATCAACGTATCCGCCTTTAGCGATATCAGCAATGCCCTTAACTACGAAGTGCTTTCACGGCTTCCGCTGAACATCGAAAGAAGAGTGATTCCGGCAGAATAAAATTACTGCTTACTTTTTATTCACTAAATACAGGCCGGCAATCACCAACAGCGTTCCGGCAATGCGGCTGGCTGCAATTGGTTGTTTCGGGACGCCCAGTAAACCATAATTATCAATAATGAGCGACAAAATGAGTTGGCCCGCCACCGCTGCAATCAGTACATTGGCCACACCAATTTTGGGTACAAATAAAATGACACTGGTTACGAATATGGCTCCGAGCAAGCCGCCAATCAGCAAATATGGTGGGATGCCCTTCACTGCATGGAAAGATGGAAAACCAATTTGCATGATCAGCAGCGCCGCAGCAAGCGCCAAGGTTCCCCCCAGGAAGGAGATAAAAGCAGCCTGCAGCGGATGGGACAACATTTTCCCCAATTGGGCATTGATGGCTCCCTGCCAGGCAACCAGACTTCCCACAATCATGACCAAGAAGATTATCAGTAGTTTATTCATTCGTTCAGCAATTATTTCAGAATAACTGTTCTTCATTTTAACCGTCAAAACGGCTGGTTAATCCAACCAGAAGGCTTGTAAATTGTTCAATAACTATAATTATCGGTCAAAAATAACAATATGAATCATCTCCTAAGTTTTTCACTCACCGTTTTCATGGGCTTTTTCGCCATCATGAATCCCATTACCAACATCCCGATTTTTCTAAGTCTCACCGATGAAGCCGACTCCGCTACCCGAAAACGAATTGCCAAATCGGCAACATTCACGGCCCTCATCATTGTACTCAGTTTCATCATCATCGGGAAATACATTTTCATGGCTTTCGGACTGACGATTCCCGGTTTCAAAATTGCCGGTGGAATCCTGGTATTTTATGTCGGATTCGAAATGCTGCAATCCAAAAAATCCACCATTCACCATTCCGATAAGATTGCCATCGATGAAGGAATGGCTATTTCACCGCTGGCCATTCCCATTCTGGCCGGACCGGGAACGATCGTTACCGCCATGAACTACGTAACACAGAGCAACGTATGGCACATGGTTATCACATCGGTTATTTTTGGCGTGATGATTCTCCTCACCTACCTCGCTTTCGTTTACAGCGATTACATCCTTCGACTGGTAGGTCACAAAATCATCGTGGTAATGAGCAAGATTATGGGATTAATTCTGGGCATCATCGGGGCCAACATGGTTACCGAAGGAATCCGTATTGCGTTCCATCTGGGAGGCGCTTCATAAAATTCAGGGCAAAAAAATTCCCGGTTTCCCGGGAATATATCAATTTGATGAAGTTTCCATTTGATTGGCCGGCGGCACTTCTTTGTGCTTCGGATGTTTGGCCGGCGAGATAATCAGCCTTAACGACTGATCGTAGAAGATGTAATTCCAAACCCAGTTAATAAAAATCATGAGTCGGTTCTTCACCCCAACGATCGACATCAGGTGGACAATCATCCAGACCAACCAGGCCCAGAATCCGCGGAAGCTAAACTGAGGTAAATCGACAACCGCCTTGTTACGGCCGATGGTCGCCATGGTTCCTTTATCGCTGTAGCGGAATGGTTTGAGCGGTTCACCTTTTTCCATTCGCGGAAGGTTTTTCGCTAACAAACGTGCCTGTTGAATAGCTACCTGCGCCACCTGCGGATGTCCGTGCGGATACTTTTCTGTTTCCATCGTAGCAATATCGCCGATGGCAAATTCATGCTCCTGTCCTTTTATGCGATTGAACTCATCAACGGCAATACGATCACGTTTATCAATCAGTTCAGTTGGAATACCGTCCACCGGCATTCCTTTCACTCCTGCGGCCCATACCAACGTATTGCACGGTAGTTTTTCCCCGGTCGAAAGCGTTACCTCTTCTCCATTATACGAATCCACCGCAATACCGTTATACACCTCAACCTCCAGCGATTTAAGAAAATCCTCGGCTGCTTTGTGCGATTTCTCCGACATGTGTCCCAATAGCTTACCGGAAGCTTCTACCACGGCAATTTTCACCTTCCTGTGGTCAATTTCGTGGTAATCGCGTGGAATAATCCATTTGCGCATTTCTGCTAACGCACCAGCCACTTCCACGCCCGTCGGGCCGCCGCCTACAATCACGACGGTCAGCAATTCCTGCCGTTTTTTCTCATCATCGATGCTGGAAGCCCGTTCAAAATTCATCAGGATGTGGTTACGCAATGCCAGCGATTCGGGTATACTCTTCAAGCCCCAGGCACGCTTTTGAATCTCTTTGTTGCCAAAGAAATTGGTTCCGGCTCCCATGGCATTCACCAGGTAATCGTAATGAATCGTTCCAACACTGGTATGCACGACCTTCTTATCGAAATCGACGCTCTGTATTTCCGCTTTGCGAAAATGAACATTCTGGTTATTCTGAAAAACTTTCCTTAGCGGAAAAGCGATAGCGCTGGGCTCGAGGCCGGCCGTTGCTACCTGGTAGAACAAAGGTTGAAACTGGTGATAATTATGCTTGTTTACCAAAACAATCTGAAACTCACTTTTCGCCAGTTTCCGGGCAAGGGTAAGTCCCGCAAAACCACCTCCCAAAATAACTAACCGTTTACCGCTATAACTCGGAATATTCGCACTCATATGAATAAGAAATTATTTATTGTTTGTGTCTTTTTTGTCTACAAACAAAGCAAGCTGAAAAATTCCTGACGAATTCCCCATTGTTAAAGTGGATTTAACTTTCCGGAAACCAATTCCCAAAATTGAGCAAGGAATGATGTAATTAAGCGATGGAATAAATCTTACGAAAATGATAGCCATAAATGGCCAGAGTAATTGCTTCGGGAAAGTTTTCGGGGCAATGAACGATGGTCCAGACAAACAACCTCCAGTAATAGAACTGACCTTGTTTCAATACGCCCAAAACAAACATGGAACGCATTAACGCCTTTATATTGGAGAAAGTCATTTTCCGGTGAGAGTGCAGCCCCGGCTGATAATTCTTCAAAAAATGCTGGACTCGCTGATAATAGGGTTTGTAACTATAAATTTCTGTCAGCACCTGGCGGTATCCATCCATCAGAAAATCGAGGTTCATCCGGGGAATAAAATTCATGCTGAAGTCGGTATTGTTTCCCGAACTCACATCTAACAGGCGCTTCTCATCCTTAAGCCGCTGGTACAGTTTGGTTTTCTTTTGCGCATTCAGCAAGCCCACCATGGCAGTCACGATGCCACTCTGCTGAATAAAATCGATCTGCCTTTGAAAAACGGAGGGTGAATCATCATCGAACCCAACAATAAAACCACCGGAAACCTGCAGTCCGAATCGTTGTATTTTCCGGACATCTTCCACCAGATTCCGTTCAGTATTCTGCATTTTGTTGCACCCTGCCAAGCTCGCCTGTTCGGGTGTTTCAATTCCCACGAACACACTTTCAAATCCGGCCATTGCCATCAGGCGCATCAATTCTTCATCATCGGCCAGATTAATGCTCGCTTCGGTATTGAACCGGAAAGGATACTTTCGTTTCTCCATCCAGGCAATCAACTTCGGAAGGAGCTCTTTTTTCAACCGTGCTTTGTTCCCAATGAAATTGTCATCCACAAAAAAGATGTTTCCCCGATGATTTAACCGGAACAGGTTTTCCAGCTCAGCAATCACCTGTTCAGATGTTTTGGTACGAACCTTGCGCCCAAACAGCGCGGTGATATCACAAAACTCGCAGTCGAACGGGCATCCGCGCGAATACTGCAAACTCAAGGTCGCGTATTGTTTCAAATTCAAAAGACAATAATCCGGTACGGGTGAAGTATTGAGCGACGGAAACTCGCTGGTTTGATAGAGATGCATGGGAGTGCCTGCAGCCAGATCATCCAGGAATTCAGGAAGGGTGATTTCCGCTTCATTCAGCACCAGGTAGTCAATCATGGACCACTCCTCCGGCTCACTGGTAAAAAGCGGTCCGCCAGCCACTATCTTCCGGTTCAACCGCTGACACATATGAATGACCTCCCGAACCGAATCGCGCTGAATATCCATGGCCCCGATGAACACCAAATCGGCCCGCCAAACATCTTCTTCCCGCAAGGGAGATAAATTCATGTCGACCAGTTTTTTCTCCCATTCCGCCGGCAACAACGCCGAAACAGTCAGCAATCCCAATGGTGGATTGGCGACCTTTCGGGCGATAAACCGGAGTGCATGCTTAAAACTCCAGAATGTATCGGCACATTGCGGATTGACTAAAAGTACGTTCATTGGGTTTCCTGTTAATATCTGTCCAGAGAAGAAAAATGGCATCTTCAAATTTACCCGTGCGCATTCTTCTTCCTTAATTTAGGGATAAACGGTGAAGACTTCAATGCCCCAGGGACGAATTGAACAGATAAGGGTTTGGTCTCCCGCTTTAGGGATGAACCGGACTAAAACAGTTCCGGTTCGTGCAGTTTGTCGAATATTTCGCGGAAACGTGGAGCAAAGGAACGAGACACATGCAGTTCATCGGTAACACCGTCCAGATGGATATGGTAACCATGCTGACTGCTTCGCATGCGGGTAACATACTTCATATTTACGATACAGGTGCGATGACAACGAATGATATTCGGAAAACGTTTTACCTGTTTCATGGCATTTCCCAATGTATTCCGGACCATGATCTTTTGCAGTTGCTCACCGTCCTTCCAGTATATCTCGATATAGTTTTGTGCCGAGTGAATCATCACCAAATCGTGCAGGTTTACCTGGGCGTTTCCTCTTTTGTATTTCGATGGAAAATTGACCATAACAGCTGTCGAAGCATCCGGAGAACCTTCAGCCGAACGAAGGCTCATTTTGAGCAGGCGGTTTTGGTTGATGACTATCAGCAGCGATACCGGAATAATGCCGAACAACAAAATCCGGATGAGCGTGGGAAAGTTCAATTCGTATAAACCCGTCAGCCGCGCATAAAAAAAGTACCCAACGGTAATGGTCATCAAAATCCAGAGATTCCAAAAAATTTCGTGCTTGATTTTCCATTTCCCGGAAAGGAAAATACCCGGAAAAATAGCTGGCAACACCAACAGGTTGATGCCCAGTGAAAACAACGTAACCAAGGCAAAACCCAGTAACAGATACACCTTGTCGTACAGGTCAAGAACCGATAAATCAAGGGGTTTGTAGAGCAACAGGAATAGAAACACAGCCAAACTGATTCCGAGGATTATCCGCAGATTACGCTTAAAATCGTCGTTAAACGGATATGGTTTATTCAGATAATCAAGCATTGCTATTGGGCAATAAATGGCTCACTGAATTAAAGATACAACTTTGAAAACGCTTTTAAAAGCGTTTAAAAATCCTGTTTTGCACCATTCATCAACAGGAGAATTTATTTGTTCCTGTTCGGGTAAAAAAGTAACTTTAGGTACAGCAACGGTGTAACGCCGGAATGATAGGAAATAAAGGCAAACGAAGGGGCTTCAAATCAAACAACGACCAACAGATGAGTAAGCATTTTTCCAATTCTTCTATCGGAAAGAAACTCCTGTACATGACAGGTGTAGCCATTGTAGTAAACTTAATTGCCGGTCTGACTGCCGTTGAACTTTGGAAAGTCTTCCCCACTGTTGAGATTCATGGCCTCTCGTATATGGCCGGTGGCGATTTGGTGACTTACTATTCGTTGGTCAATCTCCTCAACATTCTGCTAATTCTGATTCTGGCACGAAATCTCTATTTCAAGCAACTGCACACCCTGACACCGTTCTCCGACGGCGTACTGCTGGGAATTGTTCTCGTCGTATTCAACTGGATTTTTAACATCATTTACATGGAAGCGAGTCATCCGGAACGCTCGCTCCCCGACTTCATTGTTGGAAAAAACCAGCCGGAAATCGGAATTGTCTGGCTAACGGCCATCATCACAGCAACCATCAGCGGCTGGCTCTATCACAAACGATGGAAATCAAACAGCCATTTCTGGATGACAACCCTGGCAGTGGTAGCCATTCTGGATCTGGTGGCTCACCTGCTCACCATGGCCGGTGTCAACTTAATAGACGTGAAACCATAATATTTGGTCGATCTCCGGGCGCAGGACAGATGAGGAGATAGACAAACTTCTTCGATAAAAACACACCTAAGCTGAAACTTTTTAACAATAGAAACAACAGAAACTACTCTAACCTGAAACATCAACAATCTCCTCCCGTGAAAAAAATCCGTAAAATTCCCTTCCCGTTAAAATATCCGTTCCCCTCATCCGTCTACCTCAATAGAAAGCAACGATAAAAACAAAGCAACGCGCGTGGCTCAAAAACTGAATATATCCGAAATCGTCAAATCGTATAGCAACCGGCTAAGCGGGTTCATCCGGAAGCGGGTTGAAAATGCGGAGGACGCCGAGGATATTCTTCAGGAAGTTTTTTATCAGTTGGCTGAAGCCGACCGGTTGATGAAACCGATCGAACAATTAACAGCGTGGTTGTTTACGGTCACCCGGAATCGCATTACCGACCGTTACCGGAAAAAACAGCCGGATCTTTTCGCCGAGTTCTATTCCGACGAAGAAGAGGAACAAGCCATGGAAGAGTTCGGAGCCATTCTTGCCGACGAACAGGATACACCCGAAAACAAGTATATCCGAACGCTGGTGTGGGAAGAACTGGAAGATGCACTGGAGGCTCTTCCACCCGAACAGCAGGATGTTTTCCGGTGGACCGAATTCGACGGGAAATCTTTCAAAGAGATTGCCGAACAAACCGGAGAGCCGGTCAATACCTGGATATCGCGGAAACGCTACGCTGTAGTCTACCTGAGAGAACGATTGAAAATTTTATACGACGAATTAATAAACAATTAAAACATACGATCATGATGCCTACCATGTCATACCGAAGAAAGAGATTCATTTTTGCACCACTATTTATTGTGATGCTGGCCGCAGTAAGTGCCGTTACCATGCTATTATGGAATGCCCTTATGCCTGACATTTTTCACCTAACAGAGATTACTTTCTGGCAGGCAGCCGGACTGCTGATTCTGGCCCGCCTGTTCTTCGGCGGCTTCCGCCCGCATGGCGGCTGGCCAAGTCATACCTGGAGAAACAAACTCCGCGCTAAAGTATCTGACATGACGCCCGAAGAACGCGACCGTTTTTTCCGCCGGATGCACAGCCATTACCATCACTGGCATCCCGATTTCTCCGAAATGGATAAAGAACCGTCAAAAAAAGATAAAACAGAATAATCCCAATTCAATAACCAGGTAATGGAACAACTGATTTTTAGAAAACAATTCGGTACACCTTCGCGGGAAGCGGAAACGGTCAGCTATACGCACATTTTCAGCTTTGCGTTTATCACCATCATTCGCACTCAGCAAAGTCTGGAAGTAAGATGGTCGTTCTTTTTCCTGCCGGTGTAGAACAAAATCTCTCGTCAGCCGTATTCTTATAGATTACATTCGGTTGTCGCTCCTGTCCGGGGCTTAATTTTTCGATAAGGAAACGCCAAAACCATTTTTTTGGTTTTCCTTTGCCAACCGAAGAGATTCCTGATATGCGCAAAAGAAAAAAACAAGATACAACAGCTCCAAAGAAAAAAGTCAACTTGTTTGCATTGCTGAAACCATACCGGTTGATGGTGATGCTGCTCGTGCTTTTTGCCCTCCTGGGCAACGGGGCCAACCTGATCATCCCGAAAATCATTTCGCACGGCATCGATACATTCAACAGTGGGCATTACGTCTTTAGAACCATTGCCCTCGAATTTTTGATAGCTACTGCGGCCATCTTTTTCTTTACCTATTTGCAGGCCATTGTGCAAACATACGCTTCCGAGCGCGTTGCTTTCGACCTCCGGAAAAAACTCTCCGACAAAATATCGCGGCAGAGTTTTTCCTTTATCAGCGAAAACAATCCGTCGAAGCTGCTCACCAATCTCACGTCCGACATGGATTCGGTGAAAACATTTGTGGCTCAGGCCGTCGCATCCATTATTTCCTCGGTGTTTGTCATCCTCGGAACCTGCGTGCTCCTCCTCACCATCGACTGGAAACTGGCCCTTCCGGTGATTACCATGATTCCCATCATCGGCTTTGCCTTTTACATGGTACTGAAGCGGGTGCGTGTATTGTTCAAACGTAGCCGCGAAGTAGTCGACTGGCTCAACAAGGTCATCAACGAAAGCATTTTGGGTGCCGCCATCATCCGCGTGGTAAATGCGCAGCAAACCGAGTACCGGAAGTTCCTGTCGGCAAATACCGAAGCAAAAGATTTGGGCATCTCCATCCTCACACTGTTTGCCACGCTTATTCCGGTCATCACTTTCGTAGCAAACCTGGCCACGCTGACCATCCTGGCACTGGGAGGACATTACGTCATCAACGGAAGTATGACGCTGGGTAATTTTGCCGCCTTTAACAGTTATGTGGCCATTCTTATCTTTCCCATCATTGTTATCGGGTTCATGAGCAACGTCATTGCGCGGGCAACAGCCTCGTACGAGCGAATTGACAAAGTGATGAAAGCTCCGGAAACCGTCGACAAGGGCACCATCGAAAAGCCGATCGAAGGAAATATTGAACTACAAAATGTTACTGTTTCTTACGAAGGAAAACCAGCGTTGAAAAGCGTTTCGCTGAACATCCAGGCAGGTTCGCAAACAGCCATCATCGGACCAACAGCCGCCGGAAAAACGCAACTGCTCTATCTCCTGACGGGATTGATTCATCCGGATGAAGGAACAGTCCTGTTCGACGATATTCCGCTGGACGATTACCGGAAAGAAACGTTCCATAACCAAATTGGCTTCGTCTTTCAGGACAGCGTGATGTTCAACCTCAGCCTGCGCGAGAACATTGCTTTCAGCGACACCGTAACTGACCAATCGCTTGAGAAAGCCATCGAAACCGCCGAGCTGAAAGAGTTTGTTCAAACGCTACCGAAAAAGCTGGATACATTAGTTTCCGAACGGGGAACCAGCCTTTCCGGCGGACAAAAGCAGCGCATTATGCTGGCGCGGGCACTGGCACTCAATCCCAAAATCCTGCTGCTCGACGACTTCACCGCAAGGGTCGACCAGCAAACCGAACAGAAAATCATTGGCAACGTACTGAAGAATTACCCCGATTTGACCTTGATTTCGGTTACCCAGAAGATAGCACCGGTAAAACATTACGAGCAAATCATCCTCCTGATGGAAGGTGAAGTAGTTGCCGCCGGAAAACATGAAAAACTACTGGAAACCTCGCCGGAATACATGCAGATATACCAGTCGCAAAAAAGCACCAGCCACTATGAAACAACGACATCATAAAACGCTCATTAGTGCCGCTGCTGCGACAATAAACAGCCGGCCCTCTTTACTCGTAGAGAGGGGAAATCCTGACACCGTCAGGATGGAGTGAGTAAAAGAAACGAAACTGAAAAGTACTACATGGATTACAACCTCTATACATCCTCCGCAGACAACGGAAAAAAGAAATCGACGTTCACCTCGCTGAAGTCGTTGGTTTCCCACATGGTCGAAGAAAAACGCATCCTCATCACTGCGTTCATCGCCATGCAGGTCGCTGCAGCACTTACGTTGCTCGGGCCTTTGCTCATCGGGCACACCATCGATGCGTATATACAGACCAAACAGTTTCACGGCGTGCTCGTTTTCAGTGGTATACTGTTGGTGATGTACATCATCTCACTATTTGCCGGCTACCTGCAAACCAAGCTGATGGGCACCGTAGGACAACGCATGCTATTTACACTGCGCAACGCCCTTTTCAACAAAATACAGGAATTACCCTACGATTTCTTCAACCAGAACAAAGCCGGTGACCTCATCTCGCGTCTCAATAACGACACCGACAAGGTGAACCAGTTTTTCTCACAATCGCTGATGCAGTTTGTCCGCTCCATTCTCGTTATGATTGGCGCCGGCATTTTCCTGCTCTCCATCAACCTCGAGCTGGGAGCAGCAGCCCTCGCACCGGCGGTTATCATCTGGCTCATCACCCGTTTTGCGTCGCCTTGGGTAAAGAAGCGTAATTCCATTAACCTGAAAAGCGTGGGCAACCTCAGCTCCGAGGTACAGGAAAGCCTCAACAATTTCAAGGTGATTGTAGCCTTTAACCGCCGCGACTATTTCCGGAGACGGTTCGACGAGGCTAACCAGGACAATTACAACACCTCCGTGAAGGCAGGCATCGCCAACAACCTCTTCATGCCGGTGTACACCTTCTTCTCCAACATCGGTCAGCTGGTGGTGCTCACCTTCGGCATCTATCTGATTTCGACCAACCATTTCACCATCGGTTTGCTCATCAGTTTCCTGGCATATATCACCAACTTTTACAATCCGCTGCGGCAGCTCGCTTCGTTATGGGCCAGTTTCCAGGTGGCCATGGCGGCCTGGGACCGCATTGCGAGAATCCTGAATATGGAAAACAACATGCCATTGCTTGCAGTCGCTACCAATGATGAATCGAAAGCGCTCCTCTCCTTCCGGAATGTGTCGTTCACCTACCCCAACGGCACCGAGGTGCTACACCACATCAACTTCGATTTGGAAAAGGGAAAAACATACGCCTTCGTCGGGCCGACCGGAGGAGGAAAAACCACCACGGCTTCACTCATTTCGCGCCTTTACGACCCGACCAGTGGAACAGTGTGGCTCGATGGTAGAAACATTGGCTCTTACACGCCGGAAGAGCGCTCCCGCAAAATCGGATTCATCCTGCAGGAACCGTTCCTCTTCAGCGGCACCATTCGTGATAACATACTGTATGGCAACGAAGCCTACCGGGAATACAAGGACAGCGAATTGACCAAACTCATCCATAACGCGGGACTGGAATCGCTGCTGCAACGCTTTGACCAAGGCCTCGACACCAAAGTCGACGTTTCCGGCGACGGAATCAGCCTCGGACAAAAGCAGCTCATCGCCTTCATGCGAGCCGTTCTAAGGCAACCCGACCTGCTCATCCTCGACGAAGCCACGGCCAACATCGACACCGTGACTGAGCAGCTGCTCGATGAAATCCTGCAGAAGTTGCCGACGCACACCACCAAAGTCATCATCGCGCACCGGCTGAACACCATTGCCAACGCCGACGAGATTTACTTCGTTAACTCCGGGGAAGTAACCCGCGCCGGCTCCCTCGCCGATGCGGTGCAAATGCTAAAAGACGGCAAAATGGCAAGCTAAAAATGGTTACAGGTTAAAAGGGTTTCAAGTTTCAGGTTAGGCTTCGCCGTTTCTGTAACTTATTTATTTACTACTATTTATGTTGTTAAAGAGCTATAGGTTTCAGGTTGCGATTTGAGATTTAGTGTTATTGTATTTTCCATTACTCATTGTTCATTGATTAAAGGGCTTCAGGTAGTACCGTTTTCTGTTGTTGGGGCATAGTTTTATCTGTCAAGTTATTTTAGGAAAAATCACTTTTGATACCCTCTCATTCGTAAATACGTCTTATCATATTTGAAATTCCAATCGCAACCACATGATTTGAACAGGATTAATCCAACACCTGTTTTCAGGCATCTAAAATGTCGAATGCTTTCCCGTTCATTTCGCTATTTTTAGCATTGCGATAATGCTAATCTGCTTTGTTGCACGAATACGATTCAGTAACCAACAAAAACAGTAAACCCGTGAAAAAACAATCGCTTTTCCTATTGGCTATGTTCCTTCTGATGTTTTCACCGGCCTTAACCAAGGCACAAGCCGGAAGTCCCATTCCGGCAACAACCGTAAACGATATCATTCAAAAACTGACGGAAAAATACGGTGACAGTACTGCCGAGCGGATGGAACACGGAGTGAAGCATGCCGCCTCATTGTGGCGTGCCAATGATGGTACCGCAAAAGAGTTCACCTCATTCTGCCTTGATAATTACATTAATAAAGCGACTGACCGTGAAGCTTTTTTCAAAAAAGTCAGCCAGTATCTGGAAGCTTTAAACGGCCATTTTGATGAAATAACCCTGGCACTACAAAAGAACGTTCAACTGGCAACCGGTCCACTATTACCTATCGACAAAATGTTTGCAGGTTATTCAGTAGGAGTACATTTGCAGTCGGACCTGTATCGTAACAAAATTGCTTTTGCCATTGCACTGAACTTTCCTTATTATCCATTAGCGGATAAAGAAAAATTCGCCTCAATGTGGAATCGGGAGGAATGGGCTTACGCCAGATTAGGAGACCTCTTCGTAGCACGCGTTCCGGCCAAATTAGAGCAGGCCTATGCCGAAGCAAACACGAAGGCTGATTTGTACATTTCGGAATACAACATCGAAATGGGGCACTTGCGCACCGACGATGGCAAACAACTTTTTCCGGATGATATGGTGCTGCTTTCGCACTGGAACCTTCGCGACGAGATTAAGGCTGACTATGCCGATGAAGAGCAAGGTCCGAAAAAGCAGGATATGATTTACGAGGTGATGAAACGAATCATCGACCAGGATATTCCTGAAAAGGTAATCAATAATCCGGCATATGGATGGAAACCCTTTGCCAACAAGCTTTACAGTAATGGCAAAGAAGTTGCCTTTAAACCCGAGCCCAATACCCGTTATCAGCAAATTCTGAACAACTTCCATGCATTGCGTGCTATCGATGCTTACTACCCGGAAATGAATACCTATATCAAACGAAATTTTTCGGGCGATATGGAAATTCCGCAACCGGAAGTCGAAGCATTGTTTGATACCTACCTCCGGTCACCGGAACTAAAGCAAATCGGTGCGCTTATCGTCGAAAGGCTTGGCCGTCCGCTTCGTCCGTACGACATCTGGTACGACGGATTTAAAACAAGGAGTTCTATTCCGGAACAAACACTGAACGAAAAAACAGAAGCCTATTATCCCGATCCGAAAGCATTTAAGGAAGATATGCCGAACCTTTTGAAACAGTTGGGATGGTCAGATGAAAGAGCCAATTTCATTGCTTCGAAGATTGCGGTTGATCCCGCACGAGGTTCAGGTCACGCATGGGGCGCACAGATGATTGGCGAGAAATCACATTTGCGTACTCGTATTCCCTCAACCGGGATGAACTACAAAGGATATAACATTGCTGTTCATGAATTCGGTCACAATGTAGAGCAAACCATTTCGCTTTACAACATGGATTATTACATGATGCACGGCGTTCCAAGCACTGCATTCACTGAAGCGCTGGCCTTTATTTTCCAAAGCCGCGATTTGAAATTACTGGGTATCACCGATGAAAATCCGCAAACCAAATATCTGAATGCATTGGATAATGGTTGGTCTCTCATGGAAATCATGGGCGTGGGCATGGTCGATATGAAAGTATGGAAGTGGTTATATGCTCACCCCAACGCCGATGCAGCCGCATTGAAAATGGCTGTCATCAATATCTCGAAAGATGTTTGGAATACTTACTTTTCACCAGTTTTCGGAACGAAAGACGAGCCGATTCTGGCCATCTATTCACATATGATTTCCTATCCGTTGTATCTGCCGGCTTATTCATATGGTCAGCTCATCGAATTCCAACTGGAGGAATATCTGAAAGGAAAGAACTTCTCTGACGAGATTGACCGCATTTACGAACAAGGCCGTCTGACTCCCCAGCAATGGATGGAAGAAGCCGTTGGACAAAAGATTTCAGCACAACCTGTTTTGAATGCAGTGGACGAAGCGCTGAAAGCCATTAAATAGCCTGCTTTTCCTTACGAAAACAGGGCATCTCCGCTAGTGGAAATGCCCTGTTTTATTTTGTATTATTCTCTAACCCCTACCGGGATAATGAATTCCGGCGTGTTCCCGAATGCTATCAAGTGTTTTCATTAGCTCGAAACTTCGGCTGTAGGGCATCACTTCGCTTTCCATTTTCCCTTCATCCAGGCACTTCATCACTTCCACTGCTTCCAGCTTCATCCCGCACTCGTCACCTTCCCAGGTATAACGAACCGGATCTGTTCCCCGGGAACGGGTTTCCAGCTGTTGATGCAAGATTCCTCTTCGGGTAATACGCAATACACCTTTTTCACAAAAGATATCGCAGCCTGGTCCGGAGGCCGTATAGAATGAGGAATACAGCGACGCAAATACACCTTCCGGGTAATCGAACCGCATGGTAAGGCTGGTATCGATGCCACGCTCAGTCAGTGCAGCTGACGCGGAAATATCTTTCGGAGAACCTAAAAACCAAAGAGCATCGAACACAGCATACAGACCGATGTCCAGCAATGAACCGCCTCCAAGTTCCGGATTGAAGAGTCGTCCCTGCGGATCGTAAGGTGCACTGTTGAAACCAAACCAGCCATGCAGGTACTGGAGTTTTCCCAACTCACCCGATTCGATAATCTCTTTTGCTTTGCGATAGGAAGGTTGAAACGGAGTAACGAACGCTTCCATCAGGAACACGTTATTCTTCCGTGCCACCTCGAACATTTCGATCACTTCCTTTAAATTCAGCGAAAGCGCCTTCTCGCATAACACATGCTTTCCCTGATTCATACACATAATGGCATGCTCGGCATGGTGCGAATGTGGTGAAGCCACGTAAATCACTTCCACATCCGGATCGGTCGCCAACTCTTCATAGCTTCCATAAGCCTTTTCTACGCCAAATTCTGCAGCAAATTCAGCTGACCGGGACTCATTTCGCGAGCCAACGGCCACAATTTCAGCATTATCGAGGGTTTGTAATTCAGTAGTAAATTTTCGGGCAATCTTTCCGGGAGCAAGAATCCCCCATTTCCAGGTTTTCTTCATGGTTAATTATATTTTGCATAAAAATATAAAAAACGATAGCCAATCCCCAAGGGTTAACGGATAGAACCCCATGAACTCCACCTTGTTGATTAGACTTATCTTCTTTTAATTTTGGAATTTATTTCGTCCCTTATTGAACACTCATTCTCTTCACTCTGTTCTGTAGTAGGATTGAAAACTCTCAAACTAACCACTTTCATTCCTAAACACTAAAAAAGAAATAGCTTATGCAAGAAATATTCAGCAGTGACTTTTGGTCAAAAGCCATTACAACACTTGCCGATTGGGCCATTAATAATGTTCCTTCTATCATTATCATCATTATCCTCTTCCTTGTTTCGCTTCGCCTACTAAGTTTTATGGTGAAGAAGATGCATGCGCTAATTCTGAGAAGAGCCGCCAGAGCCGCAGACCAAAATGCGCTGGAAACGGAAAAGCGAACCAATACGCTTATGGGAATTGTCCGCGGTGCCGGCAAAATCATTATCTGGATCATCTTCCTGATGATTTTATTGCGCAAATTTGGTGTCGATATCGGCCCTATTCTGGCCAGTGCCGGAATTGTTGGTTTAGCCGTCGGTTTTGGTGCCCAGGAACTAGTCAGGGATTTTATTTCCGGATTCTTCATCCTGTTAGAAGACCAAATCCGTATCGGCGATGTAGCCATTATCAATGGAAGCGGCGGTGTTGTCGAAAAAATAGAGCTGCGAACCATAACATTGCGTGATTTCTCAGGAGTAGTCCATATTTTCCAAAACGGAAAAATCAATTCCTTATCGAATATGACCAAAGAGTGGTCGGCCATGGTTTTCGACATCGGCGTAGCCTATAAAGAAGATGTGGACCAGGTAATGAATATTATGAAGGAAGTAGGTGCCAATATGCAACAGGACGATGAATTCAAGGATAAGATTCTGGAACCTATCGAAGTGGTTGGGCTCGATCAGTTTGGCGACAGCGCTCTAGTGATTAAAGCCCGGCTAAAAACACAACCGATTCAACAATGGGCGGTTGGCCGCGAATACCGGCGCCGGTTAAAAATAGCATTCGACAAGGCGAACATTGAAATCCCATTCCCGCATACGACCATCTACTGGGGCGAAGAGATCAATCCATTGCAATTGCAAGTCAATCAGGACGAAAAGCTACTAAGTGAAGCGCCTAAAAACTGATAGTTACAAAGTTCTATTTAGTAAGGGAAAAAATATTTTTCTAAGAACATAACTGAAAACGGATGCCGTGCAGATTTTCCTGCAGAAGCATCCGTTTTTATTTGGTATCGATTTTCTTTCGTATTAATCACGAAAACGTTTCAGCAAATCGTCATAAGCATCGATGCGCCGGTCGCGCAGGAACGGCCACCAACGACGCACATTTTCGGAACGTTCCAGGTCGATATCGACCAACAAATTGGCTTCTGAATCATGAGGAGCTGTAGCCAGCAACTCACCTTGCGGCCCGGCAACAAAGCTGTTTCCCCAGAACTGAATGCCTTTCGTTTGCCCTGAATGATCTGGCTCATGCCCTACCCGGTTCACCGAAATCACCGGAAGTCCGTTTGCTACAGCATGTCCGCGCTGCGATATCACCCAGGCATCAAGCTGACGCTGCTGTTCATCTTCCGGATCCGAAGATTCCCATCCAATGGCAGTCGGATAAATTAGTACTTCGGCGCCAGCCAAGGCCATTAAACGGGCTGCTTCGGGGTACCATTGGTCCCAGCAAACCAGCACGCCTAACCTTCCGACAGAGGTATTAATTGGTTCGAACCCCATATCGCCCGGCGTGAAATAAAATTTTTCGTAATAAGCCGGATCATCCGGAATATGCATTTTACGGTACTTCCCGGCAACGGAACCATCTTTCTCGAAAACCACAGCCGTGTTATGATACAAACCGGGCGCCCGCTTCTCGAACAACGAAGTAACCAGTACAATGCCATGCTCTTTTGCCAACTTACTGTAATGCTCCGTCGATGGACCCGGAATCGGCTCGGCCAAATCAAACTGACAGGTCTCTTCCGTCTGACAGAAATAGAGGCTGTTGTGCAACTCCTGCAATACCACCAACTCCGCACCGCCTTTCGCACAGTCCGCAATGCTTTCGGTCAGTTTATCGATATTGCTCTGAACATTTTCTGAATTCGCCTGCTGAATCAGTCCGGCTTTTATTTTTTTGCTCATGATTCTCTCAATTTTTCAATTCTTACAACACACCTTTGGGAAACTGCATGGTGACACAGTGTAACGAGCCATGCTGTTTGATAAGGGGCAAACAATTGATGCCAATAATCTCCCTTTCGGGGAAAGCGTCCTGCAGGATCTCTTTGGCTTCCTCGTCCTTCTTTGATCCGTAAAACGGAAGCAGAACTGCATTGTTCATAATCAGGAAATTGGCGTATGTGGCCGGTAGTCGGCCTTCCTCATCATAAACAGCGTCAGCCATGGGTAAGGCCAGCAGACGATAAGGTTTCCCCTCTTGTGTTGTAAATGTTTTCAGTTCCTCTTCCATCCGCTTTAAAGCTTCAAAATGCTCATCTTCCGGGTCCGAACATTTGACGTAGGCAATGGTTCCGGCATCACAAAAACGAGCCAAGGTATCGACATGGCTATCGGTATCATCACCGGCCAGGTAACCGTTGTTCAGCCACAACACCCGATTCAAACCAAAAACATCTTTCAGCAAATGCTCAATTTCCTCTCTATTCATATGCTCATTCCGGTTGAGCGATAACAAGCATTCCGTGGTGGTGAGTACTGTTCCCTCGCCATCCGATTCAATTGCGCCACCTTCGAGCACAAACTCCAGAAAGTTAGCATATCCGGCATTTGCCGAAAAAGCCTCTTTGTTGAAAAGGCGGCGAGTAATCTGATTATCGTGATTTGACGGAAACTTCTGGCCCCAGCCGTTAAAGCGGAAATCATATAATATCGGTGCACCATCGCGAAAAACCGTAATCGGACCATGATCGCGCGCCCAGGTATCGTTGGACGGCATTTCATACAAATGCACATTCGCCCAATTGATGCCCGCCAGCTTTTTTTTCAATTCATCTGCGTCCTGACAAACAATCACCAACTGTTCGCGCCTGGCAATTTCATTCGCGATAGCGATAAAACTTTCCTCTACTTCATCAAGCATTTCCGACCAGTCCGTCCCGGCGTGAGGCCAGGTGAGCATCACGCCGCTTTGCGGATACCACTCGGCCGGAAGAAAGGTATTTGCACTTGCTTTTGTCATGGCGCAAATGTAGAATTTTTCGGTTATTGTTGGTTGTTCTTAAAAGCGGCCAATATCTCTTTCAGGAAAGCATCATCACTGAAATGTTCCAGCGAAAATCCAAGCCTGACAACCACCAGCTTTTTCGATGGCATGATAAAAATCCGCTGCCCCCGGTGACCATCACAATAGAACATGTCCTCCGGCGCATCCGGTATCGATTTATCGCGATTAAGCCAGAACTGCGCACCATAATTGCCTTTCGATGCAGGTGCTGGAGTTCGGGTATATTTCACCCAATCAGGTGAAACAATGGTATCGCCCTGCCAGATTCCGTTGTTCAGATACAAAAGTCCGAACCGGGCCCAGTCACGAGCCGTGGCATAACCGTACGATGAGCCAACAAAATTCCCGGCGGCATCAGTCTCCATTAGCATGCTGCGCATCCCGATTTTATTGAATATTTCCTTCCGGGGAAAATCGAGGTAATCACTATCATTTCCTATTATATGACGAATCATTCCCGAAAGGATATTGGTTGTACCCGAAGAGTAGTACCATTGGGTTCCCGGCTTCACGCCATAAGGTGCTTTTACAGCTGCTTTGTAAACGTCTCCCTTTCGGTACAGCATTACCGTCACATCCGAAACATTTCCGTAATCCTCATTCCATTTCAACCCGCTGCTCATATGCATCAAGTTATTGACGGTAATGCTCTTTCGCTGATCATTCTGCCACTCAGGTACAGGCGCCGGTTCGTTGACATTCAGTTTGCCTTCCCGGTTTAAAACACCCAACATGGCATTGATGATACTTTTATCCATTGACCAGCCCCACAACCGGGTTTCCGGCGTAATCTCCTCTTTCGTCCAATACTCCTCGCCTACCAACTGATTTTTATACACAACAGCAACAGCGGCAGTCCTTTTCAGATCTTCGTTTCCGTGGTCGAAGGCATCATCCATAGCTTTCTTCAACTTTGTATAATTAATCTCGGGAAATATCGTATCCTTTAGTTGGTCACCTGTAGGCCAGGCTACCTCAAACGGATCGGCAGGTTGTGGAGGCAATTGGCTATGCGATTCAGAGCGAACTTCTTTCTCCGGCATATCACCCACCAGCGTACAACCTAACCCTTTGCGGTAAACAGCCGTTTGATGAGCCATTCCCAGGAAAGAGGTTGTTACGGTTTTCTTCTGATAATCAATCTTACTATGGGTATATTTTACAATAGAATAATCCAGATCCTGAGCAATTACCTGGTCCGCATTCCGATGAGCCACAAAAACTCCCGATGCCAAACATTTCGCTCCATATCCGGTGGCAATATAAAATCGGGGGTATTGCCAGGCAACCAACGCAACAACGATAAGAACCAATGAGACAGGGATAATCCTTTTCAGCTTCATTTGATGGAATTTTATGTTTCAAACCAAAGATAATGATAAATCTGTGACCACTAAGTGTTGGTTAATTCCTTTAAATACACCCATTATCCATGCTGGCAATTTTTTGCTACTTTTGAACGTTTAATCGCCAGGCAAACCATAGATTCCATGAAGAACGCACAGACCTACCGTTTGATTGAAGTCATTGATGAGCAAACCCGTAAGGAGTTTTTCGATCTACCGGTACGACTTTACCAAAACGATAATAACTGGTCACGACCACTTGATAATGAAATTCTTGCCGTTCTCGACCCGGAACGCAATAAACTTTTAGCACAAGGTGACAGTCAGTGTTGGATATTGAAAGATGAATCCGGAAGTACTGTCGGACGAATCGCCGCTTTTTACGAAAAAGAATCGGCAGTTACGAATGAGCAGCCAACCGGAGGAGTCGGTTTTTTCGAATGCATCAATGATAAAGATGCTGCTTTCATGTTGTTTGATGCCGGAAAAGAGTGGTTGAAAGAGCGGGGTATGGAAGCCATGGACGGACCGGTAAGTCTGGGTATGCGTGATTCATTCTGGGGCTGTTTGGTTGAGGGATTTCACGAACCGGTGTATAACATGCCTTATAATTTCCCTTACTACCGTGAATTATTTGAGGCCTACGGCTTTCAGGATTACTTCAGACAACACACTTACCAGCGAAAATTTGAACCCGGAGGACTGCATCCCGCCATCAGAAGGCGTGCCGATTACCTGCTCAGTCTACCGGAATATCATGTAGAAATGATAGAAAAGGGCAACAAGCAATTTGCCTTCGATTTTAAAGAAGTTTACAACAAAGCATGGGCCGATTTCAACGGGATTAAGGGACTGAGCGATCAGGAAGCGATGGAATTGCTGAAAACCATGGAACCGATTATGGATGAGCGTCTGGTCTATTTCGCCTATCACAACGACCAACCCATCGGGTTTTTTGTCATGATGCCGGATCTTGGGCAAATTACCCGCCGTTTCTGGGGCAAATGGAATTGGTTGACCCGGTTGATATTCTTCTATCACCTGAAAATATCCAAGTCTGTCGATCGCGTCATTGGACGAATATTCGGCGTGATACCGGAATTTCAGGGGAAAGGCGTTGAAGGTGCCATGGTAATAGCCTTCGAGAAAGAAGCGATGAAGCCTACCTTTCCTTATAAAACACTCGAACTGAACTGGATTGGCGATTTTAACCCGGTAATGATGAAGGTAGCCGAATTTATCGGAGGTAAAATCTACAAAACACATATCACCTATCGTTACCTCTTCGATCGTACAAAGGAATTTAAACGGGCTCCCAAAGTCAACATGTCGAAAAAAAAGCCGGCTAGTACTCCTTCAACATAAACATCTTTGATTTTATCGTTTTGTTTGTTCCCCATTATCTACTTTTGCAACGATGAAAGGCAAGAAAGTACTACTCGGGATGAGCGGCGGAACCGACAGTTCAGTAGCAGCCATGTTACTGAAAGAACAGGGATATGAAGTAGCCGGAGTGACTTTTCGGATGTTCGATAAAAACGATGAAGAACCTGAATTTATTTCTGAAGCGAAAAAGCTGACCGAAAGCTTAGCAATTCCGCATTATGTGATGGACATCCGGAAGGAGTTCGAGCAATCGGTTATCCAGCATTTTGAAAATGAATACCTGGCCGGAAGAACTCCTCATCCCTGTGTTTTCTGCAACAATCACATCAAATGGGAATACCTCGCTCAAAAAGCCGATGAGCTTGGTTTCGATCATCTGGCAACCGGCCACTATGCGCGCACAATTCATCAAAACGGAAAATATTTTATCGCGCGGGGAAAAGATCCCGATAAAGAACAATCATTCTTTCTCTGGGGACTTCCACAAAAATACCTCAAACGAATCATCTTCCCGTTAGGTGAATTGAAGAAAACAGAAGTACGCGATATAGCAGCTAACAGAGATTTTAAAAAAGTTGCCGGGAAAAAAGACAGCATGGGCATCTGTTTTGTTCCAAACGATTACCGGCCTTTTCTCAAACAGAGATTAGCAGATCAACAACTTCTTCCCGGGCCCGGGAATTTTGTTTCAACGACAGGCGACGTACTCGGCCGTCACAAAGGATACGTCTATTATACCATCGGGCAACGGCGGGGTTTGGGCATTCATCTGAACAAGGCATTGTATGTGACTGCCATTCGGCCTCAAACGAATGAGGTTGTCATTGGAAACCAGGAAGATCTAATGACCAATCGAATTTTGTTAAAGGACTATCATCTGGTAGATTCAGAGACAGCGCTTACGAGTGAATTAATCGTGCGAATTCGGTACCGAAAACAGGCCACACCCGCAACTCTTCGCGTTCTGAACGAAAAGTACCTGGAAGTGAAACTTTCTGAATCTATTGTAAGGGAAGCGGCCGGACAAACAGCCACATTCTATTTAGATGACATAGTTCTGGGCGGTGGTTGGATAGTGGACAATGAACAGTGATAAATGAAAAACGAGGGAATAGAGAATACTGTAAATCTTCTCCTGGTTATTCCCTGTTTACTGCATCAATCCGGGTGACACCACCGGAAACAATAAATTTCATCGCCTCGGCTGGTGGAATATCCAGATATTTTACTCGTTCAACCGGAACAAAAAACAGTTCACCGGCAAAGCTGTAAGCCAACGGAAAATAAACCGCCACTTTATCTTCCAATCCAATTTCTTCCAATGATTCCTGGGTAATGAACCCCACCTTCCAGATATCTTCCGATTCGCTCATCAAAACCATAACCGGAGAGTTGAACTTTTTCTCTTTTCCAACAAAAGCAGAAAACAAATCCTTTAACGAAGAGTAAATCAGATTAAGGAAAGGCGTACTCGATAAAATCCGGTTGAAAAAGTTACGAAAAGGAGTAGCAATAATGCTTTCACCCACAAAACCGAGAATAACGAGCAGAACAAATATGATAACGATGCCAAGACCGGGCACTCTGAATCCAAGCCAGTCATCCAAATAGGTGCGTAGGATGCCGTCGGTAACATCAAATATTTCGAAAACAAAATAGACAGTCAGTGCCAGCGGAGCGACCATTAAAAGCCCTTGCAAGAAATAGGTAACCAGCTTTTTCATTCCTTCCTGATTTTAATTTATTGATGTTCGAAAAGTACGAATTTGCCTGAGGTTAAAATATATCTGAGCGTTAATATTCTGATAAGTTAGTGACCATTATTCGGTAAAATTTCAAAGGCTTGGGTGTACACTACAGAATTATTCGTACAAAGACCGAAAATAAGAGTTGAACCTCATTTTTTAAACTACTTTCTTTCAGTTGGTGTAGATATTTGGCATATTGCATTTTGTAATATAACGATTTGTGCATGAAGAAGAACGCCCCGGAGAAATGGATAAAAGCCAAGTTGACGGCAGGCTTCCTGATTGTGTTTGTGATTGCCCTTCTGTTCTTTGGTATCAGTTACGTGAGTGTTGTTCGGGTAATTAAAAACCAGTCATACAACGATAACTTTCCCCAAAAGATGGTCCTTCTCAACAGGGTGCTCTCTCAGATGATTGAAGCAGAAGGATATGGCCGGATTTACAGTATCACGGAAGATCCGAAATTCAAGGACCTATATCACAATAAGCGCGACTCCATTGAGATATTGGTGAACAACCTGCACCAGTATTTTACTGATTCGCTGGCTTTAAGTCAGATCGACACCATCCAGGGATTGTTCGCCGAGAAAGAACAACTGATGGAAAGTCTGATTCAAATCAACATCATCAACAAATACAGAAAACAATACGGCGAGTTGATCAGTATTATTCCCGACACGCTGGAATATGAGATAACCACGACAAAATATACTTCGACTTTCATCGACTCGATGGAAAAACAAGGAGCCCCGGTAAAACGCAAAACCCTCCAAAAACTTTCCGATTTCCTTACCGGAAAAAAACCGGAACCGACAAAATATAAAGTTCCGGTTATCGAACAAAGGATCGATTCATCAAAAACGAGTCACGTCCGGAAAGATTCAACGCTTATTCAAATAAAAAGAGAATTAGCACAGTTTCAGGCTCAACAGGCCCGGTTCACCAGAGCTCTCAGCTCGCAGGAACAGCAACTGGTCAAACTGGATAACCAGATTATGAACAAAATTCGGGAAGTTGTACAATCGCTCGAAGATGAAGCTTTCCACATGTCCGCGGTGAAAAGTCAGGAGATGGAGCAAATGCGGGGAAAAACCTTCAACCAATTGATTTATCTGGGAATTTCAGCATTAATCATTTTTGCTCTATTCATCCTTTGGGTGAACCGCGACATTTTGCGTAGCCGCCGCTTGAATGACCAGCTACGCTCATCCAAGGATAAAGTGGACGAATTATTGAAAGTAAAGGAACAATTCCTCGCCAACATGAGTCACGAAATCCGTACGCCATTGACATCAGTTATCGGTTTTGCTGAATTACTTTCGGAAGGATTGTCCAACAAACCGCAAGCAAACATGGCCAAAACGCTTCTGAGCTCAGCTCGTCATCTTCACCGAATGGTGAATGAAATTCTTGATTTTTCAAGAATTGAAGCGAACATGGTTAATCTGAGTGAAGATGAAATTAAGCCTAATGAGTTGATGAAAGAGGTCTTTGAAGAGATGAAACTGGCCGCTCAGAACAAAAAAATTGGCTTTAGCTTTGAAGTTGAAGAGGGGCTTGCCAACTTCAGCGCCGACCGCATGCGATTAAAGCAGGTGCTTATTAACCTGGTTGGAAACGCGATTAAATTCACACAAGAAGGATATGTCAAATTCTCAGTAAAACGGGAAGATCATAAACTTGCTTTCGCCGTAACCGATACAGGTATCGGTATTCCGGAAGATCAGAAAGAAGAAATCTTTGAAGAATTTTCACAAGTCGACAATTCGAAAACAAAACAGACCGGCGGTACGGGTCTTGGACTTTCCATCAGCAAAAGATTGATTAAACTGATGGGAGGCGCGATATGGCTTGAAAGCAAAGAAGGAACCGGAAGTACTTTCCACTTCACCATTCAGATGAAAGAAGCGACCGGAAATCAACTGAATGATGAAGTAATTGCACCTGATTTTCTTACCGGGAAAAAAATACTTTGTATCGATGATGATCCATTGGTGCACCAATTGCTCGAAGCGCTCATTCATGATATGAACGGCGAAAAAATTTCAGCTTATACTCCGGTTGAAGCACTGAATTACCTCAAAAAAGAAACTTTCGACCTGATTGTTTCCGATGTGCAGATGCCCGACACTGATGGAATTTCGTTGGCCAGAACGATTCGGAAAGAATTTAGTTCCTACACGCCGGTATTAATTTTGACCGCGAACCTGAGTGAAAGCCGGGTAGAAGAGATTTCGCTTATTGAAAATGTGTGGGCGATGCCCAAACCATTTACCCGAAAATCGCTTGCGCAGAAATTTCATGCGATCCTAAACGGAAAAGACATCGAAGACCTGGAACGAAAGGAAAGAACCCAGGCAAGTTTCAGCCTCGACGAGATAAAAACCTTTTCGGGCGATGATATTGAATTACTTCGTACCGTTACCGAAACCTTCATCCTGAATGCTGATGAGAGTATTGCATTATTAAAAATGATGGAGAAAGAAAATGATATTCCCGGAATTAGGAAAACCGCTCATAAATTACTGACTGGCTTCCGCCAATTTGCCATCTCGGATGGCGTGGTAATTCTGAAACAACTGGAAGTGGCCGAAGATGATCCGTCCAAACGGGATATAATCCGAGCCTCGATTATCGCATTAAGTCAGTTGTGGAATGATGTCAGAGCACTTCTCCGCGAAGATATATTGTCTTAAAGTTCGATGTCGTAAAGGTGGAGTTTATTGTACAGCGTTTTTCTGTCAATCCCAAGCAATTTGGCCGTCTTCGTCTTGTTATAGCGGGTTTTTTCAAGCGCCTGTAGTATTGCTTCCTTTTCTGAAAGATTTTTTACTTCCTTCAGATCGTTTACAACGGGCTGAACATCATCGGAAAGATTTTTCATTGAATCATTCCTGTAGATTTCTTCCGGCAGTACTTCCCGGTGAATTCTATCGGATTTACTAAGCAAAACGGCACGGCGAATAATGTTCCGCATCTCCCTGAGATTACCCGGCCATTCATACCTGATGAATATACGCTGTACTTCTTCGTCAAATCCCGAAATGAACTTATCAAATTCAGCGACAGCATCTTCCAGAAAAAATTGGGCAAACATCATCAAATCGGCTTCCCGCTCGCGCAAAGGAGCAAGTGCCATATTAAATTCGTTCAAGCGGTGATATAAGTCTTCTCTAAACCGTCCTTCGTCTACAGCCTTTTTCAAATTCTCATTCGTTGCAGCAATAATTCGTGCCTTAATAGGAAATTCATTATTCCCTCCAACTTTGCGTCCCATCCGTTCATGAATGGCCCGCAAAAGCTTCATCTGCACATCATAAGAAAGGTTGCCAATTTCATCCAGGAAAATGGTCCCCTCGCCTACAGCTTCAAAATGACCTGTCTTATCATTCACAGCGCCGGTGAACGAGCCTTTTACATGACCAAACAATTCGCTGGCGGCAATATCGGGATGCAGGGCTCCGCAGTCAACCGCTACAAATGGCTCTTTTTTACGCTTACTCAGCTCATGAATCCGACGGGCTACATATTCTTTGCCGGTGCCGCTGTCTCCGATAATTAAAACGGAAATATCAGTTGGAGCAACTACGCGAATATGTTCTTCTATTTTTCGGGCTTCCTCACTGCTTCCCACCAAAAATTTCCGGCCATTTCGAACAGGTTCCTTTGTTTTCTTTTCCGAAGTTTCCCGCTTTTTCAATCCCTCTCTGATAACATGAAACAGTTCATCGGAATTGACAGGCTTGGTAACATATTCAAATGCCCCTAATTTGACAGCTTCAACGGCTACGCGAATATCCGAATAGGCAGTAATCAGAATAACAACAGTGGCAGGCGCCAACTTCTTACTCTCTTTTAACACATCGATACCGGTGCCATCAGGCAAACGGTAATCTGTTAACACCAAATCATAGGCATTCTTTGCCAACGACTGACTGGCCTTTTCATAATCATGTGCCGTATCGGCTTCGAAGCCTTTTCGTTTTAAAAACCCCTGCAACAACATGCAGAAGGAGGTATCGTCATCAACAATCAATAATCGGGGCATGTCCATCAATATCAGGCAAAGATTTGCGTTAAAGAAATCTGTTCGCGAATAAAGATAAAATTTTTAGGCAGAAACCCTTTTATTCAACGCGTAAAAGGTAAATGATATTATATAATTAAAAAATAAAAAAGCGGATTGTTCAAACAACCCGCTTTTATGTGAAAAACTTTAAATCGGTAGGATTTCTGACCTACCTTAGTGAATTCTCTCAAAACCTAATTTATAAGAACGCCTGACGTTACTCGGTTTAAACAATGGGAGCAGAATCAGCAGCCATCCCCCTTTTTTATGGCCGCCTTCATCTTTTCCCGGTCTTTCATGAGCAGTCAATAAACATTTTGTGCCGTCATTATCAGGACCAACTACCAGGTAATATCCCACCATTACGCCGGAAGCATTTATCCTGTTATTTCCGACACATCTTGCGATAATAAACCTAAACCTAAATTCTGAATGTGTCGTCAATAAAAGCTGCCCCATAGTGGCCAACCGTGCCAGGAAAACCACGCGGGAACAGCCTTGACTAAACAATACAAGTATGAACGGTATTTAGAAATCTACGATTTAAAGTTTGTTCGTGAACAGTAAATGTCCTTAGTGTCTTCACAATTGGTTTTTGTATTTATAATTGGAATTTACTGCTCTAAAGCTTACCGGATTACGATTCCGGCTCGTATTTACTGCCATCCTCATTATAAGTGGCAGTCATGCTCTGTCCATTTAACTGGAGAACAATTTTATATACTTTTGATCCGTCTTCAGTGGTCGCAACCGAAGCCTGACTGATTTTGGCATCTTTGTAATCATTGCTCACAGCCTTGGTCACAGCCTCGGGCAAATCAGCCACATCAACCGAAATAAATTTCAGTTCCGATTGCATCACATAAGACGAATTCATTGTTTTAGAGCCTGAATTGGCAGCATTAGCAACATAGCCTGTGCCAAGAGCAAAAACTAAAACCAATGGGATTAATACTTTCTTCATAACTAACTCGTTTTAATACAATTGTTAATATTTAGAAATTTGCTGGTGATTTGAATCTTTTGTTCAATTTATTTGATAACGTGAGCCATCTTCGTTAAACATTACCGATTTTTCATGGCCTTCCACATTTAAAATCACTTTGTACAATTTTGTTCCATCATTCAAATTGGCCACAAAAGCTCCTGTAATGGTAGCATCTTTGAATTGGTCACTAACCGCTTCGCGAATAGCTTGTGGCAGACTGCTTACACCAATTTGTGTAAAGTCCGGTTGTTGCCAGGTTATGGTCGTTCCCTGCATCTCCGTATCAACCGGATTGGCATTGACCGCATATATTGTAGCCATCGAAAAAAGTATGGCAACGGTAAAAAATAACTTCTTCATATCTCCCCTGTTTAAATCCCTCTTTCCAGAAAATTATTTTCTATTTCAATTTAATCATCCGTACCCGGAATATATTTACGTCCATCTTCCTCATAATAGGTTACCCTTATGCTTCCTTCAACGTTCAGGTACAACTTGTAAATAACCATTCCGCATGGAAGACGACTTTTATATGCCTGTGATATTGAAACCTGCCGATATTCACTTTTTACTGCCAGGCTGACAAACGCCGGAACGTCCGATAATTCAATTCGATTAAAACTAATTTTAAACTCTGTAGCCATTCGTTGACCGGCAAAACTATCCTGAGCTTCTACCGACTTTCGTGCCACCAGTGAAACAATTGCAATCAATCCTATGAGGGATAGTAATCGCATAATTAATCTTTCTTTAATTTTGTAACTGAGCAATGTACCTTTCACCATCAGCTTTGTACAAAACATTGTTAATTCCTGATGGAGACCGAAAGGTTAAGCGGAAAACCGGCTTTCCATTGATGGAACCGGTAATCACCTGGTTTGATAAACGGCATCCGGTTAATTCTTCAGCAACCGATTCCTTTACGGCCATTGGTAAATCACTCAACTGAATAACGTCAAAAACCACCTGTTCCACAGAAGAGCCATTCTTTGAGTGCTCATCTTCTACTTGTCCGGTTATATCGGCTGACGAAACCGGGAACAAAAGAAACTCTATGGAAGAGTGATTTTTCATGTTAATTCGTTTATTTATTCAAATATCTGTTTGTCTTCGGTATCTACTATAGAAAAGGTCGTGCCAAACTCGGAACACCAAGCGGGGACAATGACGCAACATGCACAATGCATGATACTTATACCTATTTCGATTTTCATTCACATCATTATGATAATATAATTTTACATCGATATGTAGAAGCAATTCCACAGTTTGAGTACACAGCTTGTGGATGACAATATGATTTGGGGAAGATGAGTGAGAAGGATATAGTCAGAACAACAGTAAGTAGATATGTCACAAGGGAATGCCATGATTTAAATCACGTTTTTATACTGCCGTACAACAGAAATGTTAAAAAACATCTATACCATTCACTTATAAACAGTTAAACACATATCTTTTTGAGAAACTGCTATTTGAAGGCACTAAAACGGGACTGACACTCGTTACATCAACATATATTGATAATTACAGCCATATGCTGTATAACCTGTTTCCTTTTTTCTGTTCATGGTAAGATGTAAATTGGCATAACAGAAAACAAAATAACGTGATGATATTACAGTTTAAGTAAACCACCAAACAACAAATTTAAACCCAACTAGAATGAGTAGAACTTCAGAATTACAAACAGTTAGATCTTTTCAGGAACAAAAGAGAAGATTTAAGAACAGAATTGTGAAAGAGATCATCAGTAAAGATGAAAGATTGACGGAAATCAGAGATTACTGGGGAAAGAGTCCGAAGACGTTAACAGACATTCTGATCGTCCATGAACTGGATGAAGGAATAACTTTCGACTACACGGATCATTACAAGATCCCGCCGTCAGTTGACGCTGAAATCGAGATGATTTTTAAAGAAATCTTTTTATCATAGGCCGGAATTTATCCGGCTTTTTTCGTCGTAAGGAATACTGAAAATGTTTCAGTCGCGGGGGGGAATATGCGCTTATTCAATTCCGAAGGCCCCTAGTAGTAGCTATCAAACTGACGGATTAAAATACTAAGTTCTCATTCGCTTTCGTAAAGGTTTCGACAACATGTGGCGTACTGCTGCTCCCGGGCGATAGAATATCATTCTTGGTCCGGCCCAACGCATTATCTCACGAATTTTTTCCCGCATTACCGGTTTGTAACAATGAACCAAACAATGCTTGCAAGCTGGTTTTTCATCACCAAACATACACTTGTCCAATCGCGTCGCTGCATAATCAATTAACTCCTCACAATCAGAACAGATTATTTCCCGCCGGTGATTCTTCCGACAATATAATTCGATCATGAGTGTAACGATTTGCTTTTCTTCTGAACGCTTCCCAATCATTGATTTTATTGCATATAAAAAATAAAATCCCACCGAACAAGGTCCGGCGGGAAGAATGACTAATTAGTCTATTAACTACTTCGTGTATTTATAAATTGGTTTTAATCATGGTCAACAGCATTTTAAACGATTCCGTTGCTTCAACGGCATGAGTAATATTCGCCGGAAGGATGATGGCTTCACCAGATTCCATTTCTGCACGTTCACCTCCAACCGTAATGGTAGCTTTCCCTTCCATCATTTGCACCAGGGCATCGAATGGTGCAGTGTGCGGACTCAATTCCTGCCCTTTATCAAAGGCAAACAATGTGATGGTACCAGTCGACTCTTTTATGATGGTTTTACTGACCACCGCTCCTTCAGCATATTCAATACCTGAAGCAACGTTAAACTGTTTTCCTTTTTCCATAACTTACTTACTCTTTTTTTTGATGAGCCCGACCGGTCCCGATTTCTCCTCTATCCAACTCACTTTCCGTTTCGGGAAACCGATTGAGTCATCATCTTCACTTTTCAATCCAAAAACTGCAGTTCAACCTGCTTTGCTATGCTAAACCAATCAAAAATTGAATGCTTCTTTAGAAGGCTTGGTTCTTATTGGCCAATCAACCTAAACTTAACCCATGAAAACCTCAATATCTTCATCTGCCGTTTTGATTCCGGCAATTCCGAAGTTTTCTACCAGTACATTGGCCACGTTTGGTGAAAGAAATGCCGGAAGTGTCGGTCCAAGATGAATATTTTTTACCCCGAGATAGAGCAACGCCAGCAATACAATTACAGCCTTCTGTTCGTACCATGCAATATTGTACGCAATCGGCAATTCATTTATGTCGTTCAATTCGAATACTTCTTTCAGTTTCAATGCGATTACCGCTAATGAATAAGAGTCGTTACATTGTCCGGCATCCAATACACGGGGAATGCCACCGATATCACCTAGTGAAAGTTTATTGTACCTATATTTAGCGCATCCTGCTGTCAAAATTACTGTCCCTTCAGGGAGTTTGTCAGCAAATTCGGTATAGTAATCACGGCTTTTCATCCGTCCATCGCAACCAGCCATTACAAAAAACTTCTTGATCGCCCCTGTTTTTACAGCATCAACAACTTTGTCAGCCAACTGCATCACCTGGTTATGTGCGAAGCCACCTACGATGGTTCCGGTTTCCAATTCCGTCGGCGCAGCGCATTTCTTCGCGTGTTCGATAATTTCAGAGAAATCTTTCGGTTCACCATCTTTTCGGGGTGCAATATGTTTTACCCCGTCGAAACCTGCTGCTCCGGTGGTATAAACCCGATCTTTGTACGCATCAGCAGGAGGAACCAAACAGTTAGTCGTAAGCAACACCGGCCCGTTGAACGCTTCAAATTCCTCTTTTTGCTTCCACCATGCATTACCGTAGTTACCAACAAAGTGATCATACTTCTTGAAAGCCGGGTAATAGTTAGCAGGCAACATTTCGCTATGGGTGTAAATATCCACCCCGGTTCCTTCAGTTTGCTTCAGCAATTCTTCAAAATCCTTCAAATCGTGACCGCTGACCAAAATACCTGGATTCTTCTGTACGCCAAGGTTTACCTCTGTAATTTCAGGGTTACCATAGCTTTCAGTATTCGCCTGGTCGAGCAATGCCATCACATCCACGCCATACTTTCCGGTCTCCATCGTCAAGGCAACTAAATCGTCAACCGAAAGAGTATCATCTGTAGTTGCTGCCAATGCCTTTTGCATGAAAGCATACAATTCTTTCTTTTCGTAACCGAGATTGAATGCGTGCTCGGCATACGCAGCAATACCTTTCACTCCGTAAACAACCAACTCACGCAAAGAACGAACATCAGGATTCGCAGTAGAGAGAACTCCCACGTTAGCAGCTTTTTCTTCGAATGCTTCCAAAGTATCAGCTTCCCAGGTAACCGATTCATGCGTATTGAGCAATTTACCACCTTCTGCCTCAAAACGGTTTTTCAATTCAGTACGAAGTTTCAAGCCTTCACGAATTTTTTCTTCAATTTTCGTTTTGTCAAAATTGGCATTGGTGATGGTCATGAAGAGAGCGTCGAACACAAAGCGGTTTACGGGCTCCCACTCAATTCCCATTTGACGTGCTTCCTGTGCGTATATCGATATTCCTTTGGTAACAAAGACCAGTAAATCCTGCAAATTGGCTACATCATCGGTTTTACCGCAAATACCTTTAATTATGCAACCTTCGCCTTTTGAGGCTTCCTGACATTGAAAACAAAACATACTCATGATTATTCGTTTTAAAGATTAAGTTTTATGATTAACTACTCATTTTAGTGTATTTATACCCATTCTTCTTCCAGTACTTCTCCACGAATGCTGACGGTGATAGCTTTTACCGGAACTTTCCGACTTGCCCGCTGGGTGGCCATTTGGACCAATTGCTGCAAACCACCGCAACAAGGAACTTCCATCATCAGAACCGTTATCGTGTTCACCTTTGCTTCGTTGATGAGTGTGATTAACTTTTCGAGGTAAATCTCTTTTCCGGAATCCAGTTTCGGACAAGCGATAACCAACGATTTATCCTTCAGGTAATTCTGATGAAAATCACCCATGGTAAAAGCAGTACAATCAGCTGCGACCAGCAAGTCTGCACCGCGAAAATAAGGCGCTACCGGATTGATAAGATGCATCTGCACAGGCCACTGACGAAGTTGAGATGCCAATGAACCATTTTCGCCCTTAGGCATCAGCTTTAACTCCTCCGGATTAAAAACTACAGTTTGAGAGCTCGGGCATCCACCACCACAACTGCTCCCATTCACAGGCTTCGGCTCAGCGTGAACAGCATCCTTCACCGACTGAACAGAGAAAGGCAAAGTCTTTGCATTTTCCACCAAATACCCCATTCCCTGCTTCAGAAATCCTGTCTCATTGTGTTCGCGCAAATGCTTCAGATGCGCCACTACCGTGTTGAATCCTTTACTCACCATGATTTCCATCACCTTGACCTCATCGTATGGCTCCGCCTCACGGTTTTCAATGGTAATGGCTCCTTCCGGACAGTGCCCGATGCACGCTCCCAAACCGTCACACATCAAATCGCTGATTAGAACTGCCTTCCCGTCAATAATCTGCAATGCACCTTCGTGGCAATTGGGTACACAAAGACCACAACCAGTGCATTTTTCGTCGTCTATATGGATGATGTCGCGTTTCATATTCTTTTATTGTTTGTTGCTGTTGTTTAAGTTTTACATTACAAATGTAGAGCAGCCCCTACCTGAAAAGTGTAACAGCTGTTACAATTCGGTATATTTGTACAAAAACTTTCTGAAATGAATACAATTCTTAGTCAATCGCCCATATTCAAAGGGCTTCAACCACCAGAGATTGAAAATCTACTGGTTCAGGTTCCACATCAGATACGACATTTCCATAAAGATGATTTACTGGCCGTTGCCGGAGAAGAAGTAAAAACAGCAATGATTCTTTTGGAAGGAAAACTTCAGGGTGAGATGGTTGACTTTAGTGGAAACAGTCTGAAAATAGAAGAATTGATACCGCCACAAATGGTTGCTGCCGGTTTTCTTTTTGGAAAAAAAAGTCGCTTTCCAGTAAATCTTTCAGCTATGGCCGATGGCGAAATGCTTATCATTCTGAAGCCAAATTTCACGCGACTGCTTAGTCTCGATAATCGAGTATTGAATAACTTTCTGAACATCATTAGCGATAAAGCTCAATTCCTATCCCGGAAAATCAGTTTCCTGAACTTTAAAACCATCCGGGAAAAAATCGCTTTCTTTCTATTGCAACATTACAAATCAGGTTTCCGAAATATTCCGTTGAAACAGAATCAGCAAAGCCTGGCCGAAATGTTTGGAGTAGCCCGTCCCTCACTAGCACGAACCATTGGTGAACTCCAGCGTGAAGGGATACTGGAATGGCGGCGTGGCGAAGTAGAAATTAAAAATGCCGAAGTTTTAAAAAGTATATTACAGTAAGACCTCATCTTATTATTGGCATATTTACCGATAAATATCATTTATTAGTGTTTATAACGATAAAATAAATTTATTGGCATATTTACCGATATTGTATATTTATTAGTATATTTACCAATAAATTGATTCCTTGAAACAGAGAAAGGCATTAATGAAATGAAAAACAGAGCAACCATTTCATGTGATATCATCTCATCAACGGCTTTGTCTACAGTAAATCGAGATTTGCTGTCCACAAAGCTGAAAGAGTTAATGACTAAACTTACGCGCCACTTCGCGAATCAGGGATTCTACGGCCGAGTCCTGAAAGGTGATTACATCGAATGTGCGCTGGATGCTCCGGAAACCGCCCTGCGTGTGGCTCTACTCATCAAAACATTTGTCCGAGCAATCGAGTTACCAACATCTAAAGAAGAAAACAAACGCATAAAATACTTTAAGGAGCATGGTGTGCGCGTAGCCATCGCGGTAGCTCCGCTGGAAAACTACCAGCCCCACAAAGGAGTTATGGACGGAGAAGCCATATACCTTTCAGGAAGAGCACTAAACCGGAAAGACACACACGACAAACAAAAAATCATCATCAAACGAACATTGTATTTTCTTTCAAGCGATCTGGCTGTTCAACGTTTATATGAAACCATGCTCGAAATGCTGGATGTAATACTGGTGCGTTGTTCGGCCAAACAATGTGAGGTAGTATTTTATAAATTGCTAAACAAATCAGAAGTAGAAATCTCCAAAATTCTGCAAAAAAATCAGTCGACCATCAATCAGCATTCTACAGCTGCCGGCTGGAATGCCATCGACCGGGCGGTTTCGTACTTCGAAGAAAACATACACTGACATGATATTAACTCTCTTGTTCCTGCAGCTCACGGCCCATTTGGTAGCCGATTTCCTTCTTCAAAGTGAACACTGGAGTTTGCAGAAAGGTAGAAAGATCATCAGTAAATTCCATATCTGGCATATCCTCATCGTTTTTACTTCGGCATGGCTTTTTTCATTGCAATGGGCTTTCTGGTCAGCCGCACTTGCACTTTCCCTATTGCATTTTCTTACGGATATAGCGAAGAGTTTTCTCAGAGTAAAATGGAACAAAGATTGGTTCTTTATCGACCAGTTTATTCACATAGTGATTATCATCGTCATAGTTTGGCTCTATGAGCAATCCGGTGACAACCAAGTCCCGGCATTCATCAGCACTAAAACAGTGGCCATTATATTTGCTTATACCCTGTGTGTTAAACCATCCAATATCATCATCCGATATATTTTTCGCTACTTTGCCATCCCTGCACCTGTTGAGACAACCGATGAAAACAGTGATGGATTGCCCAATGCCGGCAAATTAATCGGCATCACCGAACGGTTATTGGTGCTCACGCTCGCTTTGATGCAACAATATTCAGTGGTGGGCTTCATCATCGCTGCCAAATCCATTCTACGTTTCAGCGATGCAAAAAAATCAGAGTACGTCCTGGTTGGAACACTATTGAGTTTTGGTATTGCGATTCTTTTGGGGGTGATGATTGGCTATGTTTAAAATCGTCTTTCGTCTACTATCCGTTTAACCAATTCTCAATCATCTTCCGGCCATCCGGGGTCATGATTGATTCAGGATGAAACTGAATTCCCTTAACAGGCCAAGTACGATGGCGCAAGGCCATTATGTTTCCGGTTTCGCCGCGGGCTGTTACTTCCAGTTCTTCCGGAAAACCGGCGTCGTCCACCGCCCACGAATGGTAAAGCCCCGCATCGAAAACAGTAGGAATATTCTCAAAAAGCAAATCGGAAACCAGCGCTTCAGTTTGAATAACGGTGCCATGATAAATGGTTTTCAGATGTTTCAATTTACCGCCGAAGGCTTCAGCAATCGCTTGATGCCCCAGACAAACGCCCAGCATTGGAATGCTAGGTCCCAAATGACGAATAATTTCACCCATCAACGGCACATCTTCGGGCAATCCCGGACCAGGCGAAATAATAATACGGTCAAACAGGGCGGCTTCTTTGAGCCTCACTTCGTCGTTCTTCCGAACAATCACTTCGGCCCTGCCCCACTGCTCCACAAGCTGTGCCAGGTTATAGGTAAACGAATCGTAGTTATCGAAAATCAGCACCCGCATCGGTGGAAAAGTATTAGTTTTGATGCGCAAAACTACACCATTCTTTGGCATGAGTGAATATTTCGCTGAAAAAATGAACCTATTGGCTGCCCAACACCAGCCCTTCCTCTTTGTGCTTGACTTCGGACTTAAGGCACCGTTAGTACTGGAATTATCTGAAGCAACTGCTCAAGGCATTTTGTTTGATGTGAATGGCCATCGGAACTTCGAACCAGTCGCTTTCACGGAAAAGGCCATACAGTTCCGGAAACATCCGGTGTCGTATGACACTTATCGGGAAGGCTTCGACAATGTAATGCAACATATTCGGCACGGTAACTCGTTCCTTACCAACCTGACTTTTCCCACGCCGGTAGAAACCAATTTGACATTCGAAGAGATTTTTCACCGCAGCTCGGCTCGATACAAACTTTTACTTCCGGGGAAGTGCGTTGTTTTCTCGCCGGAAATTTTCGTCAAAATCACCGATAGAAAAATAGCATCATACCCGATGAAGGGAACCATCGATGCAGCCATTCCCCATGCTGCCAGCCAAATTCTGAACGACAAGAAAGAAACAGCCGAGCATAACACCATCGTCGATCTAATTCGAAACGATTTATCGATGATTGCTAAGAATGTACACGTTTCCCGTTTTCGTTACATCGACGAGGTAAAGACCCACGAAAAGACGCTGCTCCAGGTCAGCTCCGAGATTACCGGTGAGTTGCCATCTGATTATCACTCCAACATTGGCAACATCATGGCTGCATTACTTCCTGCAGGCTCTATTTCCGGGGCGCCGAAACAAAAGACGGTAGAAATCATCCGGGAATCGGAAATTGATGAGCGTGGATATTACACTGGCGTATTTGGTATTTTTGATGGACAAGATCTGGATTCCGCTGTGATGATTCGGTATATTGCGCAGGAAAACGGAAAAACATTATTCCGAAGTGGTGGAGGCATTACCGTTTTTAGCGAAGCGGAAAAAGAATACCAGGAAATGATTGACAAAGTGTATGTGCCAATTTATTGAAACCATATGCATCCGAAATGGCGAGCCGGAAAGACTTTCATGGCATAACGTCCGCTTGAACCGAACCCGCCAGGAGTTATTGAATCTGGTCGAGGGAATCGATTTGACCAACAACCTAAGTATTCCAGCGGAAGCAAAAAAAGGCCTGTTCAAATGTCGGGTTACCTACCGGGAAACTATCGAGAAAGTAGAGTTTGAGCCTTATTCAATACGCCCGGTGCATTCTCTTCGCCTGGTGAATGCTGATGATGTTAATTACCCATATAAATACGCCAACCGGGGAAAACTGCAGGATTTGTTTGCTCAACGGAGAAATGCAGATGATGTGCTGCTCGCGAAAAACGGTTTCATCACCGATACGTCGTATGCCAATATCGTTTTCAGAAAAGGAGAAAAATGGTTTACTCCGGATACGCCTTTGTTACCTGGCACCCGCCGGGCCTGTTACCTGAGTGAAGGCTGCATTGAGGCACTTCCAATTCGCCCCGAAATGTTACATGAATTCGATGAAGCACGCCTCATCAATGCGATGATTTCGTTGGAAAAATCACCGGTAATTCGGATTGAAAATATAAACTGGTAGATATTAACGGAGTACAATTTCACGGATGACCTTACGCCCAACGTGGTTGTTCATAGCATCCACAATCTGATGACGCATCATGAAGAGCTCATTGCGCACAATAGAAGAACGGAGATGCACATACAACACGCTATTTTTAATGTAAATATTGGTCGTGGCCCGGGCGATGGTCTTCCCGATAATGGTTTCCCATGAATTGATCGCTTCCACTTCAGCCAGTTTCCCGTCCATCCGCGATTCCTTCAGGTATTCCTTAATCACACTACCTAACGACTGTGTTTCACTTCTGCGCATCTGGTTTTCTTGAAAATATTATCTACATCAAAAGTATGAAGGGAATATTAGAATAGCACCTTTAGTGGCTAATTGTTTTCAACAACTTTCGTTTCATTGCCATTGTTCCCGTTTTCAATAACTGCTCCATCGGTTACCCGGAAGATTCGAAAATCAGCACCAACTTGCGGTATAATCTGGTCGAGATGTTCGCGATTGGTATCGGTAATAAAAATCTGTCCAAAGGTATTTTCCGAAACCAGTTTAACGATCTTCTCTACCCGTTCACCATCCAGCTTGTCGAAAATATCATCGAGGAGCAGAATGGGCATGGCCTCATTCACCGAACGGATGAAATCAAACTGTGCCAATTTCAAGGCTACCAGGTAGGTTTTCTTCTGTCCCTGCGAACCCATTTTCTTCATCGGAAAATCGCCCAGTTTCAAATCCAAATCATCCTTGTGAATTCCCACCGAGGTAAATTGCAAAACACGATCGCGCGGAAGCACTTCACTAAGTTGACCGGCAAAATCACCTTCGTTCAACTGTGACTGATATTCCAGGGTAACCTGTTCATGACCATCCGAGATGAAGTCGTAGTATTTCTGGAAAATCGGTTGCAGTTCACCCAGAAATTCCTGACGGCGTTTGTGAATTTTCTCTCCCAACATCACCAGTTGCGCATCCCAAACTTCCAAACTATCCGATTCGAAAACGCGATTGGCAGCAAAGTATTTCAGTAAGTTGTTCCGTTGCAGCAATGCCCGGTTGTACCGAATCAAATGCTCGAGGTACTGCCGGTCGTTTTGCGAAATCACACTATCCATGAACTTACGGCGCTCATCGCTCCCCCCCATAATCAAACTTGTGTCTGAAGGAGAAATCATGACCAGTGGCAACAGGCCAATGTGTTCCGACAGTCGCTTATATTCTTTCTTATTTCGACGGAATTTTTTCTTCTGCCCTTTCTGAAATCCACAATAAATGTTTTCATCCTCATCCAAACGGCTGTATTGTCCCTGCAACACAAAAAACTCCTCTTCGTGGCGAATATTCTGTGAATCGACCGAATTGAAATAGCTTTTGCAAAAAGAAAGATAATAGATGCCATCCAACAGGTTGGTTTTCCCTACTCCGTTGTTTCCAATGAAACAATTTAATTTGGGCGAAAATTCCAATTCGACCTGTTCCAGATTCTTAAAATTAATGACAGATAATTCCTTAATGTACATGAATGAGATATAATTGAGGGAAATAATCCGGATACAAAACTAATAAATAATCGTCCCGAACAGTTGTTTCAAGATTCTGAATTAACATTCAAACTGTTTATCAAATACTTAATACGAAATATCTTTAAAAATTTCTTTTGGCGTCACCCTATATTTTTATGATCAAAAATACCATTGATTCCTGAAAAAAATTTATTTTTGCCTTCACGTTTACACGACCTGAAAATAAAGAGACAATAAATACGATGAGTAAAGGAAAAAACAAACACACCGACGAAAACCTACAGGAAGTTGAACACGCGTTGACGTCAACTGAACAGTTTTTTGAAAAGAATCAGAAGATCATTACTTACATTTTTGGTGTTGGCGTTATCATAGCCATCGCCTTCCTGGCCTTCCACCGGTATTACAAAATTCCGCGGGAGAAAAAGGCACAGTCTCAAATGTTTGTTGCCGAAGAATATTTCCAGAAAGATTCATTCAACCTCGCTCTTAACGGCGATGGTAACTATCCTGGTTTCCTCGATATTCTTGATGAATACGGAAGCACCAAATCAGGTCATTTAGCACGTTATTATACGGGAATCGCTTATCTGCATCTTGGACAGTACGAGCAGGCTATTGAATACCTGAACGATTTCAGTACCGATGATCCACTACTTGGACCAATTGCCAAAGGGGCTACCGGTGATGCTTATGCCGAACTTGGAAATAACGACAAAGCAGTAAGTCGGTATATGGATGCTGCGAATATGAACGACAACGACTTTTCGACACCTATTTACTTAATGAAAGCAGGAAACCTGTATGAAACCATGGGTAAATATGACGATGCACTAAAAGTCTACAAAACAATTAAGGAAAAGTACCCGGAAAGCAACGAGGGTAGGCAGATTGATAAATACATTGCCCGCGTTAAAATCCTGGCAAAAAAATAAACAAATTAGTTTTCGATAACTCAATCCCCTTCGTTCGAAACGGAGGGGATTTTTTATATTTGCAAAAATCCTAAAAAATGGCGACAAAAGATTTATCTGCATACGACATGGAAAAAGTTCCATCGGCCGAAAACATGAAATTCGGAATCGTAGTATCGGAATGGAACTATGAAGTAACCGGAGCATTGGCCCGTGGTGCTGTTGATACATTAAAAAAGCACGGAGCGAAAGATGAGCATATTGTGGTTAAACACGTACCCGGAAGTTTTGAACTAACCCTGGGTGGTCAGCTTTTCGCTGAAAACACCGATGTTGACGCGATATTACTTCTCGGATGTGTTATCCAAGGCGAAACCCGGCACTTTGATTTCATCTGCCAGGGAGTTGCTCAAGGTGCCACACACCTGAACATGAAATTCAACCTTCCGGTGATTTTCGGTGTGCTAACAACGGACAATCAACAACAGGCTCTCGACCGGGCGGGAGGCAAACATGGCAATAAAGGTGACGAAGCAGCCATTACAGCTATTAAAATGGTTGCCTTACAACAGGGCCTTGAAAATGGTGAATAAACAAGTAGTAAAGAATATACAATATTAAGCTGCCCCGAACAGGGCAGCTTTTTTTATGCTTCCATTTCAGCATTGCGCAGAAAAGAAAAAGAGCGGCCCGATATTCGGACCGCTCTTCGTATATAAGATCTATAGCTTTACAATTATTTCTTCGGTGCTTCCATTCCACGCTGACGAGCCATATCTTCCAAACGTTTCTGGAATTTGGACTTCTTCGCGGGCTTCTTCTGTTTAGCAGTAATCTGCTTACGAATTTTATCTTCGTCAATGGCTTTCTTGAAGATGAACATCTGCAGGAAGGTGAACAACAATGACAGGAAGTAGTACAAACTCAAACCAGCTGCATAGTTGTTAAAGATAAACAAGAACATCACCGGCATCATGTACATCATCGTCTTCATTCCCGGCATTTGCTGCGTTCCGGCCGCATTCATTTCGTTATTCATCTTAATATAGAAGACGTTGGTAACGGTCATGAGCAAACAGAACAAACTCACATGATCACCATAAAACGGAATGGTAAACGGCAAATGGAAAATGGAATCGTACGATGAAAGGTCGTGCGCCCAAAGGAAACTTTGCTGACGCAACTCGATTGATACCGGGAAGAACCGGAACATGGCAATCAGAATCGGGAACTGGAATAACATGGGCAAACAACCTCCCATGGGATTCACCCCGGCTTTCTTATACAACGCCATGGTGGCCTGCTGAGCCTCCATCGACTTATCCTTACCATATTTAGCCTTAATCTCATCAATTTCGGGTTTCAAAGCCCGCATCTTCGCCTGTGACAAAAAAGACTTGTAGGTGAATGGTGAAATGATGAGCTTGATGTAAATGGTCAGCAACAGGATGATGATTCCGAAATTGTTGATATACCTGCGAAGGAAATCAAATGCCGGAATCACAATGTATTTGTTCACCCAGCCAATAACTGTCCATCCCAGATTCAACTCCTGATCAAGCTGAAGCTTGTACTGCTTCAATACATTGTATTGGTTCGGACCGAAAAACATTTCCATCGGAACTTCCTGGGTCTGTGCATTGTCTACCGGAATAGACACATCGGCTGAGAAGTGTCCCAGGTAGTTAGGATTGTCTTCGGTCTTATCGTTTTTGATTTTTGCACTGGTAAAACTATTATCAGCTATCAAAATTGAAGAGAAGAACAACTGCTTGAAACCAATCCATTTCACAGCGGTCGTCAAATCTTTACTATCCGACTTAGACGAACTCAGGCTGTTAACTTCATCCTGATGGTATTTATAATAAATGGTCGTATATCGGTCTTCACCGTATTTCGATTTCTTTTCCTGACGGGGAACATCGATGGCCCAATTAAAGCTCATGTAGGCATTCTGTCCCGTCAACTGACTTAGTCCCTTAGAACGAATATTGAAACCCATCATATATGAATTATACTTCATAGTATAAACATATTCGATGAATTTGCCGTTTCCGGCATTTACCCGCATCGTCAGTGTTTTCGATTTTCCCGGATGATCTTCATTAAAACCAATACGTCCCTCTTTTCCTTTCGGAACCTTTGGCCCGGTAACAACCAAACTATCTTCGCTCACAGAAGGTGTGAAATACAAATTGTCCGTTTCAATGCTACGATTTTGTGAGAAAAAGTTCAATCCGAACCGGTTGGCATCACCTTTGAAGAGAATCAACGGTTTACCGTCGTATGTTTTATAATCCTTAAGTTCTACCGAATAAATCCGTCCCCCTTTCGTCGAAACCTTCACCTTCATCAGGTTATTTTCCATGGTAATAAACTTTTCTGTTCCAACAGCGGCATCGCCAAATGCACCATACTCATCTTTCCGGTTTTCAACGGAAGTTGAGTTTGCAACGGTAGAATCCGGTTTTTCCTGTTCTTTTGGGGTGGTAACTTCCTTTGCCTTCTGTTCGGCTATTCGTTGTTGTTCGGCCTGAACCTGTTCAATTGAGTCACGCTTTCGCTTTGCTGCCTCAACCTCTTCCTTGGAAGGTTTATTAAAATAACTGAATCCAATCAGTATGACAAAAATGAGAACAAGTCCGCTAATGGTATTTCTATCCATAGGAGTCTTTTACAACTATTTAATTATTTACTTTTTATTTTTCAATACAGCATCGACAAAAGCAACAAATAACGGATGAGGCTTAAGAACTGTACTGCTGTATTCCGGATGAAACTGTACGCCAACAAACCATGGATGCTCGGGTATTTCCATTACTTCGACCAAACGGGTATCCGGGTTTATTCCTACAGCTTTCATTCCTGCGCTTTCAAAATCTTTGAGATATTTGTCATTGAACTCGTACCGGTGACGGTGACGTTCATGTATTTTTCCCCTGTTATAAGCAGTAAAAGCTTTCGAATCTTTCTTCAACTGGCAGGCATAAGCACCAAGTCGCATGGTTCCACCCTTCTCAATAATGCCTTTTTGTTCTTCCATCAGGTCTATAACCGGATATTTCGTAGACGGGTTCATTTCACTTGAATCGGCACCACACATATTGAGAACATTCTGTGCGAATTCAATCACAGCGATTTGCATCCCCAAACAAATACCGAAGAAAGGAATCTTATTCTCACGGGCATAACGGGTAGCCAGAATTTTCCCTTCGATACCCCGATGACCAAATCCCGGTGCAACCAAAATTCCATCACAGCCTTTCAGTTTACGCTCCAGATTTTCCTGGTTGACACGCTCTGAATGAATCCACGAGATTTCAACATCCGCTTCGTTTGCGGCGCCGGCATGAATCAACGCTTCGGAAATGGATTTATAAGCATCGTGCAGCTCAACATATTTTCCAACCAGGCCAATCTTAATCTTTTGCTTCGGATTTTTGCACCGGCGCAAGAAATCATTCCAAGCTTCAAGCTGAGGTGAAACACCGAGAGGAAGTCCCAGCTTTTTCAACACAATCTCATCCAGCTGTTCTTCCTTCATCTTAATCGGCACCTCGTAAATCGTCGGCACATCAATGGATTCAATTACTGCTTCTTGCTCTACGTTACAGAATTGAGCCACTTTACGTTTAATATCCGGAGTTAATTTGTGCTCGGTACGCAAAACCAACACATCAGGCTGCACACCATTCTCTAGCAACATTTTTACCGAGTGCTGGGTTGGCTTGGTTTTCAACTCGCCTGAAGCGGACAAATAAGGAACAAGCGTTAAGTGAATAAACAATGCATTCTCGCCCATCTCCCATTTCAACTGGCGAACAGCTTCGACATAAGGCAACGATTCGATATCACCAACTGTACCACCGATCTCCGAAATCACCACATCAAATTTCTTCTTTGAGCCAAGGACCTTGATGTAACGTTTAATTTCGTCGGTGATATGTGGAATAATCTGTACCGTTTTTCCAAGGTAATCGCCACGACGCTCTTTATTTATAACCGATTGGTAAATACGGCCAGTAGTAACATTGTTGGCTTGCGAAGTAGGTGTATTCAGAAATCGTTCATAATGTCCAAGATCTAAATCGGTTTCGGCACCATCTTCCGTTACAAAACACTCTCCATGCTCGTAAGGATTCAATGTTCCTGGATCGACATTAATGTATGGATCAAGCTTCTGAATAGTCACCTTGTATCCTCTGGATTGCAATAACTTAGCTAAAGAAGAAGCTATGATCCCTTTCCCCAGCGAAGAGGTTACACCGCCGGTCACAAAAATATACTTCGTTGCTGCCACGTTCCTATGATTTTTTGAGCTTTTTGAAAGTATGCAAAGTAACGAATAAAATCCGAACAGGTGAAGTCTAAAATTAAATTTAGGGTAAATCTGGACATGAAAAAGCCCGTCGAATCTCATCAACGGGCTTTCTCGAACTTTATGTCAATCTACCGGGATTCATCTCCCAGATCATCAATTATCTCAATTTTCGATTTCAGGTAATCAATCTGTGAGGTTATCCGATCAATTTTTGACTGAACATTTTCGGCCAGCGACTGAGCTCCTTTCGAGTCACCAAAAAAACCAATGTTGTTTTGCAGCGTTCCTAAATCGCTCTCGAGCTGTTTAATACGCAACACATTGCGGTCCCGTTCGCTGTTGATACGCCCCCATCCACGCGGAATGGTCATCCAGTGAACCATTTTGTTTCTGAACTTATGCAGGTTACGTTCCTGCTCGTCCATTTCAATCTGATCGAATTTATCATTAATGGCATCTCTGAACTTCGACTCCACATCATCTTTTCGCCTAAGGGGTACGGTACCGGTACTCTTCCAGCGTTCCTGGAACTCAGATAAGGCAGCGACATCTGCATCGACATCTCCGGAAGGTTTAAAGTTTCCGACTTCCTCAATTATCGCTTTTTTAGCTTTGAGATGTTCTTCCTGATCCTCCGTCATGCCGGAGAAATGAGAGCCTTTCCGGTTGAAAAATTCATCGCAGGCTGCCCGGAAACGCTTCCAAACAAGGTCACTTTGTTTCCGCGGTACAGGTCCGATGGCTTTCCATTTCTTCTGCAAAGCAATCAGTTTATCAGTCGTCCCCTTCCAATCGGTACTTTCCTTCAACTCCTCAGCCTGTTCGCATATTTCAATTTTCTGTGCCAGATTATCATGAAGTTTTTCTTTGCTCTTAGCCCAGAAATCACGTTTTTTCCTAAAAAAAGTATCGTTAGCAGCACGAAAACGCTCCCACACAAGCGTATTATCTTTTCTCGGCGCAAAGCCAATCGTCTTCCATTCCTTCTGTAAAGCAATAATCTTCTCAGTCATTTCATTCCACTCGCGCGGATTGGTCGAATCGAAATTGGCAAACACCTCCGCCTGCTCACATAATTCGACCTTCTTTTCAAGATTTTCTTTTTGCTTTACTCTCTCTTCCTCAAAATACTGCTGGTATCTCTTATTGATAACTGTCGTAGCCGCCTTAAAACGCTCCCAGAGTTCCTGCTTATTCTCACGTGGGACTGGACCAATTTCCCGCCAATTTTCATGCAGTTTTTGCAGTTGCCTGAACGTTCTTACCGGATTGGATTCATCTTCAGCTAGTGCCTCTGCCCGCTCACACAATCCAACCTTTTTATCCATGTTCTTCTTCAGATCGAGATCCCGAAGCTCACGGTTTATCTTGATATAATCATAGAAATTCTCGACGTGGTGATGGTAATTTTCCCACAGGTCTTTCACTTTTCCCTGGGGAACCTGTCCTAATTCACGCCAGCGGATCTGAAGTGCATTGAATTCCTGAAAAGTAGCATTTATCGACTCTTCTTTATTGATCAATGCTTTCAGCTCATCAATGATTTCTAACTTCTTCCGATAATTCTCTTCTTTCTGAACTTCTTGTCTGCGGTGGTATTCCGTTCTGAGATTTTTGAATTCCTTCAGCAGATCCTTTAAATCATTCTCATACGGATCGGGGGTGGGTTGAAAATCATCTTCAGATCCGCCCTCTGCCAGGAAAGCTTTCTTCTGTTCCTCAAGCTCCGTATTGTGTAGTTTATAAAAGTTTGCCTTAATGGCTTCTATCTGAGGACGAATATCTTCGCCGATACCATTGGGCAATATTTTTCGAAAGGTATTGATTAACTGAACTTTGTTGTAGCCCGAATAATCGAGTGAAGCTCTTCCAACAGCCTCGTCGTCGGTTTCTTCTTCTTCATCCCCTTCTTCGTCTACATCATCCGGATCTTTTTCCAATTCGATGGATTCATCTTCCGCACCAGTTACCGGCTCTTCAGACGCCTCCCCTTCTTCTGAAGTCGTTTCATCCGAGGAATCTATTGTGGCTTCTTCATCAGCTGGTTTTTCTTCAGCTTCATCCGAAGCAGATACAACTTCGTCATCAGCAACTTGTTCTCCAGGATCGTCTATTTGCTTAGCATGTTCTGGTTCCTGCTCATTTGCTTGTTGCTCATTGTCAACCGGCGTTTGTCTCTCTTGTGAGACTTCTTCATTTTCTACCCTCTCGTTAAGGTTACGAGATTCGTCGTTGTGCTCTGGCATAGCCGAGGTTTTTGTTCGTTGGACTCTATCAGTTAATCGAATTTGACCCAAATTACAAAAGCGTTAAGCCTTTGTAATTCTTACGAAAATATAGAATTGAGGGTTAATCCTCAAAGAAAATAAACATATATTTTGAATTTAGCAAAAAGAAGGGGACTGCGTGAGTATTTCGCAGCCCCCTGAATTCAAAATCCAACTTCCTATATTGCTGTTAACCAATCTTAATTGTTCGGGGTCCTTTATCAATATTTTCTTCCCGCTTCGGTAATCTGATTTCGAGTATTCCGTTATTAAACTCTGCCGTGATGTTTTCTGTGTCAACAGAGTCGGGCACAGAGAACCGACGGCTAAAATCGCCTGCTACGAACTCGCGGGTAGTGTAGCGTACTTTTTCCTGCTGCTCTTTTGCAGATTCACCTTTAATAGTCAGAATTTCTTTTTCAAGATGTATATTGATTTGCTCTTTGGTGAAACCAGGTGCCACCAGCTCGATGACAAACTGATCCTTTTCTTCTTTAACATTGGCCTTTGGACGACTTGAAGCGAAACTATCGTTCCAAACTGAGTCGTTTAATAGTTTATCCAGTAAATCATTGTTTGATTTCATTTTCGGATATGCGTTCGAGTAAGTCATTAAGTTCAACATGATATTTTCCTCCTTAAGTACGTTAATTTCTTCAATGTTTATTTTCAATTTCTGACCTACTTTATTCAAACGATATACCAATTGAAAAATCCTACATTTTCACAAAAACAACACGCCGTATTGTCAGGCTTACGTGTTTTTAGATGCCAATATGGCGCATTTAAACAAAATCAGCCAGACAAAACAGGTAATTGAAGAGAGAATTGAAATACTCAAAAGGGAAATTCTACTTTTGTAAAAACTTTGAGACAATGCGCATAGATATACTTACCGTTTTACCTGAATTACTAGAAAGTCCGTTTAATTACTCGATTCTCAAACGAGCCCAGGACAAAGGTTTGGCCGAAATTCACGTCCATAATCTGAGAGATTGGTCGACAGACAAACACAGGCGGGTAGATGATTACGCTTTTAGTAAGGGTGCTGGTATGGTCATGATGATTGAGCCCATCGAAAAGGCGATTAATGAATTGAAAAGCCAGCGTGAATATGATGAGATTATTTTCACATCGCCCGATGGCAAAAGATTCGAACAAAATGATGCCAACCAGCTTTCGCTGAAAAAGAATATTATTATTCTATGCGGTCACTACAAAGGTGTCGACCAGCGAGTACGTGACAACCTGATTACCCGTGAAATATCGGTTGGAGATTTTGTCCTGACGGGAGGCGAACTGGCCGCCGCTATCATCTCCGATGCAGTGGTCCGGCTGATTCCTGGCGTACTGTCCGACGAAACATCTGCATTGACAGACTCTTTCCAGGACGGGCTTCTTAGTCCACCGGTTTATACGCGCCCCGCCGATTATAATGGCTGGAAAGTTCCGGATGTACTCTTATCAGGAAATGACCAGTTAATAGAAGACTGGAAAATGGAACAGGCCTACCAGCGAACAAAAGAGCTTCGGCCTGATTTGCTCAAAAAACACGATGACGAATAAAAAACAAAATACATCCCGGTCAGATTCCTACTCGCCGGGATTTTTTATCCCCTCCGGCAAATATTCTTATAGGGGCAATAACGACATGTCTCTTCCTTTTCCGTCTGGACAAAAGGTACATTGGTATCAAAAATTTCTTCCAGAAGGCGAACCAGCTTTTCATTGAATACCTCCTGATGCTCCACGTAATTGACCGGTTGATTTCCTAACTCTTTGCTCGTCACAGTAGGCTGAAAATCTTTTTCGAATATTCTTCGCAAAGCATAAATACCGGTTTGAATAATGCCCTCCGATTCCCGGTTGGCATGGACAACAGCTGCATAAATCAACGTCTGAAGTGCAGCCTTATTCCGGTTGGTCTTTTCCTGATCAAACAAATCATCCAACATCGTGAAGCTCAAATCGGCCTTACCCGTTTTGTAATCCAGAATCTCCAAAACGCCATCGTGTTTATCAATTCGGTCAACTTTTCCACCAACCAGCACGGTTCTTTCTCCGTCGCTTAACGGGAAATCAGCTTTAAACTTGTTTTCGAGCCCTTCAATAGTAAATGGAGCACGTTTTTTATCCAACTCAAGCACTTGCCGCACATATTTCTTTACAATTTCTCCAACCAGCCAGTTGCGTCCGCGAAGAACAACCGCCTTCGAATCGTCTCCTCCCTTGAAATAATTATCGCGGAATGACTGCAGCAGGAGATTCTGAATCTTCTCCTCGTCATCCATCAATCCTTGAATATCATCTGCTCCCAGTTCGTTACCAAGAAAAGGTGTATACAACGCCTCCATGGTGTCGTGAAACAAGTTCCCAAAGATACGGGCATCCACCTCTTCGGTTACTTCATCCGGCTCTTCCAAGCCGGCACTGTAACGGAAATAGAATTGTAACGGACAGGTCAGATACTTGTCGATAGCACTGGGCGACAGCGCTCTCTTTCCTTCCAGATATGGCATTAGAGGTACCATCACCTCCTCTGTTTTTTGAACCATGATTGGAACTGGGGAAAGCGTAGAAACCTCCATCGAAACACTCGTTTCCTTAATATTCAACGGAGTTTCCATCTGCAACTGGTACAAATATCGGCTCTTCTCACCGACAAAAAGTCCTTCGGTACCCGAATGATAAACGAATGTTACATTTTCGGCCCGTTGAAGCAGCCGGTAAAAATAGTAAGCGTACATGGCATTCATCTCTTCCACGGAAGGCAAACCAAACCCACGACGCAAGTTATAAGGGATGAAAGAAGCTTTCGCCGAAGTTTTGGGCATCACACCATCATTCATCGAAAGAATAACCAGGTTGCGGAAATCCAGCGTTCGCGTTTCCAGAATTCCCATCACCTGCAATCCCTGAAGCGGCTCGCCCTCGAAAGGCACGGTGATACCGCCCAGATATTGGCTCAGAAAACGGAAATAGGTTTCTCTGGTTAGGAAATTCTTGTTTCCCAGAATTTTCTTGCCACTGATTTCCAACACATCTTTCAGCCGGTTTACAGCCAAATACAACTGGAACAGATACTCCTTGTGCAATTGATGCCGGCTCTCGTTTTCATCAGAAGGTAGCCGGGTAAATACCGAGCGAAGGATTTCCAGAAAATAATCGGAGTAAGCATCAATGGTTTGGGGCAATTGAAAAATCAGGCTCAGAAATGAAGTTTGCTGCAGTTTCTTCGCCGGAAGGTAAACCATGTTTTGTGAAATAATCTCTTCCGTCAGCTTTCGGCTTATTTCCGGCTCAATACCCGAAACCAACTGGTGCCCTAAAAGCGCCAGTACATTTTTATAGTAAAAAACAGATTCCTCATGCTTGCGGATATTTCGCTGCAACTCTATTAATTGATTTACCAGACTATAAGCCGGACTGGCATTCACCGGAAATCCCATCGTCACATTCACCTTGCCAATTTGCTGTGGCAAAGCTCCCAACACGGGTAAAAGCAAGCCTTCGTCACACAAAACGACAGCCGCGTCATCAAACTGCCGGTCGGGTACCGGTATCTTCATTAGCTGGTTCGATGCTACCTGGGCCTGTCCCACCTGCGATGGCACATTGATGATCTCGATGTGTGGTGGATGTTGCATAAAACCCGATTCTCCACCTAGTGAAGCTGCTTGCGGAAATTTCTTCAGATTTTTCCGCATGAACAAACCGGCTTCCTGCTGCGGATCATCCAAATAATAGCGGTCATAGTCCCAATAAAACCGCGCTTTTCCGGTTTCCCGGAAGAACGAGAACAGAATTTCCTCACACCGGTTTAACGCGTTGAAACCAGCCAGTATAATATCTCCGTCATGCTTTAGTTGCAGTTTTTTCTCCTTAATTCGTTGTGCAGTTTCCCGATAAACCATTCCTTCATAAGCAACGCCCTCACTTCGCAAGCGCTGTCTGAATTTTTCATAAATAGGAAAGAGCGACTGCCAGATACGTAAGAATTCATTCTGGTTCGGCGTTTTGTCCCGATTACTCAGGCTACGCCAAAAACCCGTCATATGCTCCCGGCTTTCTTCATCGTAATACTGAAAAAGCAAATCAATCTCTTTTAAATCAGAAATATTCTGGAAGAGACCAACCGCATCTACATTGTATTTATCGATGTCGTCGAAATCGTTAACCAGCATCTCGCCCCAGAAGTAAAAATCATCGAATGATTCTTCCGAACCCGTAACTTCGCGATAAATTTCGTACAGGTAAAAAACAAGTGTAAGCGGATCGGCCACATGCAAATCGGTCTGACGGGCAAAAAAATCGCTGATGGTGACAATTTCAGGACTGAAAATCGGTTGAGAAACCTGTCCATTGAGATAATTGTTGAAAAAAATTCCCGCTCTTCGGTTCGGAAAAACGATCATTTGCTCCGAAATATTGTCTCCGTAAACCTCATATAAATGGTCGGCCAGCCGTGCTAAAAATCCCTGCATAAAATTATTTATCAGTTTATTCAGAACTATTTAAATCTTTATTGGTTTTCACTGGGAAAAAAGATGTGGAAGCGTAAAGTTGATACTTTTTTATTTATCATCACACATCTTTGAAAAATCATCAACGAAAGTTTAAAATTTTACTGAACATATGTCGGTACATCTTTGTATTATTTTTATCATCAACTTATGAATAACACTAACATGGACAAATTCTCACAGGTTGGCAACCAAGAGATTGGGGCGATAGAGGACCTATACAAAGCGTACCTTGAAGATCCGGAGAATGTGGATGCAAGCTGGAAATCATTTTTCAAAGGCTTCGAGTTCGCCCGTCAATCATGGGCCGACGCCGAAACACCTGAGGATTGCAAACACCTGGACAAAGAGTTTAAGATTCTGAATCTTATTCACAATTACCGACAACGAGGACACCTGTTTACCCGAACCAACCCCGTACGGACACGCCGGACTTACTCACCGACACTAGACATCGAAAATTTTGGGTTAAACGAAGCTGATCTGGACATTGTTTTCCAGGCGGGAAATGAGATCGGTATTGGACCGGCATCACTGCGTGATATTGTAGCACATCTCGAAACAACGTACTGCGAATCGATTGGCGTGGAGTACCTTTTCATGCGAAAACCAGAAGTAGTTAAGTGGCTTCGGGAGCGCATGGAAGGAACCAAAAATCAGCAGGAGTTTACCGACGAAAACCGGAAACACATTTTCTATCACCTTAAACTGGCGGTAGGATTTGAAAACTTCATCCACAAAAAGTTTGTAGGACAAAAGCGTTTTTCCCTGGAGGGAACGGAAACCCTGATTCCGGCGATGGATGCCATCATCGAACGTGGTGCAGAACTGGGAATCGAGGAATTTGTCATCGGGATGTCGCACCGGGGCAGGCTGAATGTACTGGCCAATATCGTAGAAAAACCATACAAGAATATTTTCAAGGAATTTTACGGAACCGAATTTGAAGAAGGGATTGCCCTTGGCGATGTAAAATATCACCTGGGTTACGAAAATGAGGTCACTACCGACCATGGCCATAAAGTAAAACTGAATCTTCTTCCCAACCCATCGCATCTGGAAGCGGTAGCACCATTAGTAGAAGGCGTTGCCAGAGCTAAGCTGGATCATGAATATGGTAAAGACTTCAAAAAACTGGCTCCCATCGTCATTCACGGTGATGCTGCCATTGCAGGTCAGGGAGTAGTTTATGAAACTGTGCAAATGTCGCAGCTCAAAGGTTACAAAACCGGAGGTACGATTCACATGGTACTGAACAACCAGGTTGGTTTTACCACCAATTACCTCGATGCCCGTTCAAGTACTTATAGCACCGACGTTGCCAAGGTTACGCGTTCTCCTGTTTTCCACGTCAACGGCGATGATGTGGAAGCCCTCATCTTTACGATCAAATTGGCGATGGAGTTCCGGCAGCAATTCGAATCCGATATTTTCATCGACATTCTTTCCTACCGGAAATACGGACACAACGAAGGTGACGAACCACGTTTTACACAGCCTACGTTGTACAAAGCAATTGCCAGTCATCCCAATCCGCGTGATCTCTACGCTGAGAAACTGATACAAAAAAGTATCATGACCAAGGAAGAGATCAAAAAGGAGATTGATGATTTCAATCAATCGCTCGAAGTGAAATTCGAAGAGAGTCAGCATATTCAAAAACTTCGTATTGAGCGGTTTTTGCTAAACGAATACAAGAATTATCGATTGCCGGAACCAACTGAAGCGGATCATGACACCGATACCGGATACGATATCGACCAACTAAAAGCGGTTGCTGAAAAAATGAATACGCTTCCGGATGACAAGAGCTTTTTCCGGAAAATTATTAAGCTTCTGAATGACCGTAAAAAAGCTGCATCCAACAATCGACTCGATTGGGCAATGGGCGAATTGCTTGCCTATGCAGCATTATTATTGGAAGGTCATCCCGTGCGCATGGGCGGACAAGACAGCGAACGTGGTACATTTGCCCACCGGCACGCCGCTCTGGTGATGGAAGCGACTGACCAAAAGTACTTCCCACTCAAACACATTGGCGAAAATCAGGCACCATTTCACGTCTACAATTCACCGCTGAATGAATATGCAGCGATGGGATTTGAATACGGTTATGCGCTTGCCTGTCCGAAAGGATTAACCATTTGGGAGGCACAGTTTGGTGATTTCAGCAATGTCGCACAGGTTATTATTGACCAATACATCAGCTCTGCCGGCGAAAAGTGGGGTATGATGAACGGTCTGGTACTGATGCTTCCGCATGGATACGAAGGCCAGGGACCCGAACACTCCAGTGGCCGCATCGAGCGTATGCTTTCGCAAGCCGCCGGCAACAACATGCAGGTAATGCTGCCAACTACCCCAGCCAGTCTGTTCCATATGTTACGCCGTCATGTAAAATGGGATTTCCGGATTCCTATGATCATCTTTACGCCCAAAAGCCTCCTGCGCCATCCGAAAGTTATTTCCAGCTTTGAAGATTTGGCTAATGGAAAATTCCAACCGCTTATACCGGATGACACCGTTAAACCGGGAAAAGCTTCCAAACTGGTATTTACTTCCGGAAAAATTTATTACGAATTGATGGAACGGCGCGACGAGCTGCAAAAGAAAGATGTGGCGATTATCCGCATTGAACAGTTATATCCCTTCCCGGTAGAAACCGTCAGGAATATCATTTACGAGAATAAAAATGCAAAAAGCAAACTCTGGGTTCAGGATGAACCGGAAAACATGGGAGCCTGGCCATATATTGCCCGCAAGTATCCGGGTTTGAATCTCGAGCTGATTTCCCGTCCGGAAAGTGCCAGCCCGGCCGGCGGATTAATGGAACAACACAAACGACGCCTAGAACGAATCCTGGAAGCCGTTTTTAAATAAACCAAAGCAATCACAATTCATCAAAAAAGTATCATAAGATGATCATCGAAATAAAAGTACCCAGTCCGGGTGAATCTATCACTGAAGTAGAGATAGGAAGATGGCTCGTTTCTGACGGTGATATAGTTGAAAAGGACCAGGAAATAGCAGAAATTGAATCAGATAAAGCCACCCTGGCCCTGGTGGCTACCGAAGCCGGAGAAGTAAGTCTTAAAGCTGAAGAAGGGGATTCTATTGAGGTAGGCGGTGTTGCCTGCACCATCGACACAGACAAAGCCGGAGAGGCTCCTGTTGCACCAAAAGAAGAACCTAAAGCTGAAGAGAGAAAAGAAGCTCCGGAAGAAAAGAAACAGGAAGCTGAATCGAAAAAACCGGAGCCACCGAAGACTGAGAAAAAGCCTGAAACGACAAAACCATCAGGAGAGGATGTATCCCATGTGAAAACGACTCCTGCAGCCAAAGCAGTGATGGAAGCCAAAGGTTTATCTGTCGAAGAAGTTCTCGAAGGATTACGGCGACTTTCCCGCAAGGATGTCGAAACAGCTGCAGATGCACTGAGAAATCATCCGTCACTTCAGAAGCCGGAAGCCAGTCGCGAAGAGGATCGGCAAACGATGACCTCGTTGCGGAAAAAGTTGAGTCAACGTCTGGTTTCAGTGAAGAACGAGACAGCCATGTTGACCACATTCAACGAGTTGGACATGAGCCGGGTTATGCAATTGCGCAAAACATACCAGGAAAGATTTGTTGAAAAACACGGATTCAAACTGGGATTCATGTCTTTCTTCACCAAAGCAGTCAGCGAAGCCCTGAAACTACATCCGGGAGTCAATTCCATGATTGAAGGCGATGAAATTGTTACACCACGTTACCACGACGTGGGTATTGCCGTAATGACGCCAAAAGGACTGATGGTTCCGATTGTACGCAATGTGGAGACCAAATCGATTCCGGAAATTGAACTGGAAATTAAAGAGCTGGCAGCCAAAGCCCGTAACCGGAGGTTGACCATCGAAGAAATGACCGGAGGAACCTTTACCATTACCAACGGTGGCGTGTTTGGGTCGCTGATGTCTACTCCCATTATCAATCCGCCGCAAAGTGGAATTCTGGGAATGCACAGCATCAAGGAACGCCCCATTGCCGTAAACGGTAAAGTTGAAATTCGTCCGATGATGTATACTGCCCTCTCCTATGACCATCGCGTTATCGATGGAAAGGATTCGGTCGGTTTCCTCGTTGACTTAAAGGAATTCATTGAAAATCCGGAAAAACTGCTTTTCGGCGGAAGCTCGCCTGAAGAGTTGCTATTGGATTTATAATATTTCAGCCAATACATTTGGCATAAAAAAAGCGGAGCCATTTTTCAGGTTCCGCTTTTTTTCATTCATATATTTTCTTTTACCGGGTAATCGTGATGGGAACACATTTTTCGAATACCTTCCCATCGGTTGTTACAGAGGTCAACCAAACCTCGAAATCACCGGTTTCATCACCCGTATCAAATGCAACGTGCACTTGGTCATTTTTATCAGCAACGGCATCCGAGTTCCAGTACAACGTATTTCCCATCATTGGAATATTGGGCAAACCAGCTCCCTTCACATCATTCAAGGCATGCAAGCTATCAGCCTTATCGAGTGTTTGAAACTCAAGGAAGAAAGAACTTTCCGGCAAATCAATCCCCGCCAAATCGTCCAGTCGCGATTTCATGCTAATAATACCGCCGTATATTACGTCGCCTCTTTGGTATGTGGCATTCACCACATCAATGGACTTGATGCGCTCAGGTGGAATAGAAAGAATGTTCTTCATATCCGACAACGGTACCCTATCGAGTAAAACAAGCGGCGGATAGAGGTGTAAATCAGAGTGATTGCCTGACACAAAGAAACGCGGAACACCACGATGACGAACAACCACAACACTGGGAACCAATTCATAAAACACCTCCTCAAGCGTGGGCAGTTTTATGTACTTATCCAAATCAGTATGAAAAACGGGCTGTCCAAAGAAGTACTCTTCACTCTTCTTTGTTTTACCCGAATCCAGCGGCGTTTTTAGTGTAAAATTACTGGCCAGCTCCTGACTTATCATCATTCTTTCAGCCAATTTTCTCTCGTCGGAAGTTAGTTTAAAAGCCAGATTAGGCACCTCAAGCTTTCTCTGTATAAAATCGTTATCCACCAGCAGCTTGCATGGAACACTGTCTTTTTCGACCGACATAAATAATTCGCGCTTGCCATACTCTTCGGGAATAGCAAAATGAAATACTCCGTCCGCACGGCTGTAAGTACCGTGGAAGTTACCTTCGCCACCTAAAACCGACAAATTAATCCGGGCATACGATACTCCTCTCCCTGTATTCTTATTAATCACCCGCCCATTGACACTTACGCCACGTGTTTCGGGTATGAAAGTAATTGTATCACCAGTTACTTTATCATAATCCGGATCACGAACCTCCGTCGGCTGATGATAAGCCACATGACTTCCTTTCCGAACGACAGACACCGTTGAAACACAAGTTGGGCCATCCGAATGTGGAAGTGTTAGATTAAGTGATACATTCTGCCTCCTTTTGAAGGTCTGATGAGCGATAGAGTCTTTTGCAACGTGCCAATTCTTGTTGGCAGCCATTTTCAGGGAATCTTCTCCCGATACCACTTCCTCGGAATAAGGATTCAATATTTTTATCGTTTTCCAGGCAAAGCCGGACGCCGGAAAATTACGCATCCAACGGGTATAGGCCATCACGTAATAGTATCCTGAAGGAACCACTTCGGGAATGGTTATTTTTCCATCAGTACCATTTGCACCGAATGTAAATTTCTCACGAACTACCGGGTTGGCATTACCGTCAATCAATTCCACATACAAAACCTTGCTCCATTCCAACGCTGCCATCTCGCTATCCGACAAATTACACGCCTTGAAGTACAGGTCCTCACCAGCAGTATAAAAATCACGATCGGTAACAAAAGCAACCTTTTCATTGCCGGCAGATTTATCGGCTGCCCGCGAATTAAGGGGTAATGCAACAACGAACAAGGTAACGGATGCTACCAGTAGTTTTACTAGTGTCTTCATTTTTATCTTCATATTCCCGTTTTTTTATTGCCAATATGAGGGCCTGACATTGGTTCCTCCGCGTTTCAAACAATCAAAACATTGTTGGTCTGAAGCCACCTTCATAAATGCTCCCGATGGAAGAATAAATTTATACATATAAACTGGATAGGAAGAAGGTGGATAGGGCATTAAATCCTCCGTAACTGATTTTATCGTGTCAGAACTACAGACTATTTGTTTCACTGGGTCGGGTGCCGGACCAACAAAAATTCGCTTTTTGCTAACGCCGCTGGCGGAAAAAAAACCAAGCACCTGTTTATTCGGTTGCGATACACAGGTAATGTTTCCCGTAATCATGTATGGCTGACTTTCGTACAAACCTCCTGTCTGTTGTGTTTGTTTCTCCAAGCCATTCCAAAATTCATAGGCTTCTGCCGATAAAGCATATTCCCGAACTAACAGACTGTATCTCCACATCAACCGGTCTGTTTGTGTTGACACATAATTCAATTTAATGTTTCTCAAAACATCCTCTGCCATGTCACGGGTTGTTCCCGTATAAATTCCGGGTACTTCCTTTGTCATCCAACAAATAGTCCGGTTATCTGGGAAAAAATAATTAAGGTGCAATGCTCCATCCCACATGGCAAACACGGTATAAGGCGAATGATATTCCCACGTCTCCTCCATACTCCAACGATAGTACTGAGTTTTGCCACTATGATCACTGGTATTCACATAAAACTGGTATCCTTTTAAACCTTCCGGATTTTCCGCCGTAACCAGGGGCTGATAACTGGCTGTCAGACTGTCGATGGCTGGAGCCGGATTCAACGTCTGATAATCGGATTCATATACATCTCCATCATTATCAATTACCCGCAATTTGTATGCGGTGCCATGTTGCAACTCGTCACTAGTAAATTCGGCCGTATATTTCCCTTCACCCTCTTCACTATAAGCTACAATATTGCCTTTATCGTCAAGAACAGTTACAGAGCAACCATTTTCCGGAATATAAGCTGAATCAGTATAAGAACTTGTTTTAGATACTGTAATCGTTTGTGTTCCTGGCTCATCAGTCAATGTTCCGCTGATAACCAGTAAATCACGATAGTTAGTTATCGGTGGATTAAACGGCTCCACACAACGCTGAATTCCAAAAGCGACCAAAACAATGGCTACAATAATCAGATATCTTTTCTTCACGCTCATCTTTCTTCCATTTGAAATATACCGTTATAATTACCAATTATCATACTCAGATTAAGCACATATATTTTTCAATCATCAATCTTTCCAAAAATCAGGCTTGACATTTGTACCTCCTCGTTTTAAACAATCAAAACATCGTTGATTGGAGGCAACTCTAACCAATCCGCCAGAAGGCAAAATAAAGTAATACATATAAACCGGATAGGCTGATGGCGGATAAGGCATTAAATCGCCTGTTCCTCTGATTGTATCAGAAGAACAAACAATGTCTGTTACCGGATACGGTGACGGATCAACAAAAATCCGCTTTTGACTGACCCCGCTCGCGGAAAAAAATCCAAGTGCAATTCTGTCCGGATTGGAAACACACTTAATATTTCCGGTAATCATATACGGTTGCGATTCATATAGTCCACCTGTTTTTTGCGTCTGTTTTTCAAGCCCGCTCCAAAACTCATAGGCATCAGGCGAGAGAGAATATTCCCTGACCAAGAGACTGTACCGGAATTTTAATCGATCGCTCTCAGTAGAAACATAATTCAGTTTAAAATTCTTCAATACATCTCCTTCCATGTCGCGAGTGGTAGCCGTGAAAATGCCGGGCACTTCCTTCGTCATCCAGCAAGTCGTCCGGTTTTCCTTAAAGTAGTAATTGTCATGTAAGACTCCATCCCACATGGCTCCTACCTTATATATCGAATGGTATTCCCATGTTTCCTGCATACTCCATCGATAATACCTCGTTTTACCACTATGGTCACTTGTATTCACATAAAACTGACACCCGTTAAGCCCTTCAGGAACTTCAGCCGTATATTTCGGTTCATATCCGGCTGTTAAGCTGTCAATTGTTGGAGGTGACAATAACTCCTGATAATCTGATTCAAAGACATCCCCACCATTATCAATTACCCTCAGCATATACGAAGTTCCGTGTTGCAACTGTTCGCTACTGAACTCGGTTGTATAATTACCATTACCATCACCAGTCAAATCGTATATATTTCCCTGATCATCCAAAATTGTTACGGTACAACCATTCTCGGGTTTATATATTGAATCAGTGAGGCTTGATGTTCTGGAAACAGTTACTCTCTGAATTCCTTGTTCGCCCGTCAGTGTACCATCAATGACGATGATATCATTGTATTTTTTAACTGAAGGACTGAACGGCTCCACACAGGAATACAATCCCCCTATCACGCTAAGGATAGCAAAAACAGCTACTATGTAATTCTTTTGGGATTGCATCATACTTCTTACTTCAAATGAAAAACCCGTCAGTTATTTTCTACATTCATCTATTGTATATGGTATAAGTACTTTCATCAACCTACTACTGCCAAAAATCCGGCCTAACATTAGTGCCTCCCCTTGCAAGACAATCGAAGCAGCGTCTTTCACTTGCTGCCATCTGATACTGACCATTTGGCAAAGGAGTACCCTGAAGATAAACAGGAAAAGAAGAAGCTGGATAACTTTCGATCGGATTTCTTGGGGTTATGTCATCCAAATTGCAAATCATTTCAACGACAGGATCAGGAGCCGGTCCTACAAAAATTCTTTTCATACTAACTCCACTAACGGAGAAAAACCCCAGTACGACCTGATTTGGATTAGAAACACAGGTAATATTTCCCTGAATCATGTAAGGTTGTGTTTCATACAAACTACCGGTTTTTTGAGTTTGTTTTTCCAAACCATTCCAAAACTCATAGGCTTCCGCCGAAAGGGAATATTCTCTGACCAACAGACTATATCGCCACTTCAACCGATCACTTTCGGTGGAAACAAAACTTAATTTGACATTCGTCAATATATCCTCAGACATATCACGTGTTGTCGCAGTAAAAATGCCGGGAACATCTAACGTTTTCCAACACGTGCTCCTGTCATCAGGAAAAGAAAAGAAATGCAAAGCTCCGTCCCACATAAACATAACTTCATATGGCGCATGATACTCCCAGGTCTCTTCCACACTCCAGCGATAATAGTGTGTGTTGTTGGTCGGATCACTGGTATTCACTAAGAATTGGTATCCCTTCTGACCTCTCGGATTTTCCGCGGTAGCTTTGGTCTCATACTGAGCAGTCACACTATCGATTTTAGGTGCAGGTTTCAGTGCCTGGTAGTCCGATTCATAAACATCTCCGCTATTGGAGATAACACGCAACATATAAGCTCTTCCATATTTCAATTCTCCTTCTCTGAATTCCGCTTCATACTTGCCATCACCTTTTCCGGTGTATGGATAAATATTTCCATCGTCATCAAGAACTGTAACTGTACATCCATTCTCGGGTAAAAATTCGGCATCACCATAGTTCGATGTCCGGGAAACAGTAACGACCTGATTACCCAACTCATCTGTCAGCGCCCCGTCAACCACAAGTAGCTCAGAATACTTCTTAATCTGCGGAGTAAATGGTTCGACACAACAATACAAGCTCCCCATTACCATGAAAATGGCAACTATTCCTACGATGTATCTTATTTGGGACTGCTTCACTTCTTATGCCTAATCAATATTTATGATGCATCGTTTTGCTTCTATTAATACACCCAGAAATCGGGTCTGATATTGGTACCTCCTCTTTCAAGACAATCGAAACAGCGTCTTTCAGAAGCCGCCTTCATGTATCTTCCAAAAGGCAACGGTATCTTATACAAATACACAGGATATGCTGACTCCGGATACTCTTCAATTGGGTTTCGTGGCGTAATGGTATCTCCAAGGCAAACTGGCTCAGGAACCGACACAGGTGGTGGATTCACAAAAATCCTCTCATGGGAAACTCCGCTGGCAGAGAAAAATCCTAGAGCCACTTCATCTGGATTCGAAACACACATTATATTTCCCTTTATCATATATGGTTGGCTCTCATACAATCCACCAGTCTGTTGTATTTGTTTTTCCAATCCATTCCAAAATTCATAAGCCTCAGCTGAAAGCGCATATTCCTTTACCAGCAAACTGTATCTCCACTTCAATCGATCGGTTTCAGTATTAACATAATTCAATTTGATATTTTTCAGGATATCCGCTGAAAGATCACGTGTTGTTGCAGTATAAATACCAGGAACATCTAATGTCTTCCAACACGTGCTACGGTCATCTGGAAAAGAGAAATCATGCATGGTACCATCCCACATAAATGCTACCGTAAACGGTGCATGATACTCCCAGGTTTCTTCCATTCTCCAACGATAATAACGCGTATTGCCACTGAGATCGCTGGTATTCACGAAAAACTGATACCCTTTAAAACCTTCGGGGTTTTCCACGGTAATTTTGGGCTCAAACACAGCAGTTACACTGTCGATAGCAGGCGCAGCCTTTAACGTCTGATAATCCGATTCAAAAACCACCCCATTATTCGCAATTATTCTAAGCATATAGGCTCTTCCGTATTGCAGATCGCCCTGGTAAAATTCAGCCTCATACTTACCATTTCCTTTTCCGGTATATGCATAAATATTTCCCTGATCATCCAATACAGTTACCGTACAACCATTCTCCGGTTTATATTTGGCATCATTGTAATTGGACGTACGTGAAACAGTAATCGTCTGTGATCCCAGCTCATCCGTCAGTGTACCGTCAACCACAAGTAAGTCAGAATACTTCTTAATCTCGGGCGTAAATGGTTCGACACAACAATGCAATCCCATTACCATGAAAATGGCAACTACTCCTACGAGATATTTTCTTTGGGATTGCTTCAACATTCTATATAAATCAATAGTTATTATACTCTATTTTCACTCCTTCAATCCTTCCAAAAATCCGGTTCGATATTGGTGCCGTCTCTTTCAAGACAATCAAAACAGCGTCTTTCTGCCGTTACCATTATTCCACTTCCTTTTTCTTCGAACAAATACACAGGATAGGATGACTCCGGATAACTTAAAAGTGGATTAAAAATACTTATAGTATCCCCTGGGCATTCTAAGTCATTTACATCCTCAGGCGGAGGGTCGACAAAGATCCGCTTTTTTGTTACACCTGAAGCAGAGAAAAATCCCAATACCGCCTCGTTAGGATTTGACATACAAGTAATATTACCCTTAACCATATACGGTTGCGATTCATACAAACCACCAGTCTCCTGGGTCTGCTCTTCCAACCCACTCCAAAACTCATAAGCTTCAACTGACAAGGCATATTCCCGAACTAACAAGCTATACCGCCATTTCAATCGCTCTGTTAGAGTAGACACGTAATTTAACTTAATATTCCTCAAAACGTTTTTCGAAAAATTTCTGGTTGTTCCTGTATATATACCGGGAATTTCTGCTGTTTTCCAACATCTGCTCCGATCATCCGCGAAAGAAAAGTCATGCAAAGTACCATTCCACATATAAGATACTCTATAAGGTGCACGATATTCCCATGTTTCTTCCATACTCCAGCGATAATAACGCGTATTACCACTCGGATCACTCGCATTCACAAAAAACTGATAACCATTTAATCCATCAGGGAGCTCCACTGTAACCTTGGAGCCATATACAGCGGTGACACTATCAATTCGTGGAGCAGGCATTAGCGTCTCGTAATTCGATTCAAAAACTTCTCCATCATTGGAAATTACGCGCAACATATAAGCTCTACCATATTCTAGATCGCCCCGATAAAACTCGGCCTCATACTTACCATTTCCTTTTCCGACATACGGATAAATATTGCCCTGATCATCCATGACTGTGATCGTACATCCATTCTCTGCGATATACTCGTCATCATTATAGCTAGAAGTCCGGGAAACGGTGATCACCTGTTTCCCCAACTCATCCGTCAAAGTACCATCAATCACCAGTAAGTTGGAATACTTCTTAATCTCGGGCGTGAATGGTTCAACACATTGCTGAAATGCAATCGCTCCAATTAATGATATCGCCAGTAACAAAATGTATTTCTTATTCACTCGCATAATTACCCAATTTGAAATTCCAGGTAAGTGTCAGAATCGGCACACCAAAAATAGATTGTTTGTATCCCTGGATGTTGCCATCCACATTTTTAAAGTACACAGAATAAGCATTCTTCCGTCCCGTAAGGTTGTAAACACCTATCATCCATGAACTGTGAGCCAACTTCTTAGCGACCAGGTTACCTTCGATATTCACGGAAAGGTCAACCCGGAAGTAATCCGGTAAGCGGTACTCGTTTCTCAGTGAATAGTTTAATACTTTTTTACCATCGATGTAGTAAATAGCACTTGGGTATGTAATCGGGCGTCCAGTATAATATACCATATTGCCGGAAAAACTCACACGTCGGCTCAACCGGTAATTGGTCACAACATTCACCGAATGTGGAATATCGTAGTTGGCCGGATATGCTTTGCCGGAATTAATCTGGTTTTCGGGGAATTTGCTATCAACTTTCACCCGGGCATGAGAATAAGTATAGCTAATCCAGCCATTCAGTTTTCCAGCTGTTTTGCGCAACATCAACTCAAGTCCGTAAGCATCCTGTTTTCCTTGAACCACGTCTGTTTCAACCCATCGGTTTCCAATTAAATCAGCGCCATTCTTATATTCCACCAAATCGTTGGCTTTCTTATAATAGGCTTCAATGGATGTTTCGATGTGTTTTTGTGGAAAATTCCGATAGAAACCAGCACTAAACTGATCTCCAACCTGAGGCCTAATATGTGAATCGGTCAGTTTCCACTGATCATTCGGAGACAAGGCGACTGTATTACTCAACATGAACAGATACTGTCTCATCCGGTTGTACGAAAGTTTTACCGAACTGTTCTGGCCCAACAGGTAATTTAACGCCAAACGCCATTCCGGACCATGGTATGATTGAATAAAATCACCCGACTTATAACTGGTTGTATCGATGACAGTGCTTTCGTCATAAGGTGCTCCGGGGTAATATTGCCTTACCTTGTTTGGACCCAGATATGCATAGTAACTGTATCGGATCCCGGCATCGACCGTGAGGTTAGCCCCGATTTTCCATTCATCACTTACATACAATGCGTTTTCCGTACCATATTCACGTCCCAGATTGGTATAATACCGTAACGATTGAGCACCATAAGGAGTCAACGCTCCCCTGTCCAGATCATAATAAATGGCAGAGAGACCAAACCGGAGCAGATGATTAGGCGCGACATTGAAGTCAAAATCACTCTTCATCTCGTAATGCCCGATTGAATAATTTTTCGTATAAGCATTCAACGGATCTTGTTCCTCCGTATTCGCATAGGAATACTCTCCAAATGCCCCACTGAATGTTCCGGTAAAACGCTCATTAAAAAGGTGTCTCCAACTTAGTGAACTTCCCTTGTTACTGTATTGAAAGTGGCTGTTTGTGGACAGCGTAAACCGGTCGTGACTATAGTATCCGAAAAGCTGAATATGATTATTTCGATTGGCCTCCAAACTAAAGTTCGTAGCGATGTCATAAAAACCAGCGTTACTATTTTTTAGATCCGGATCCTTTAATCTTCTCAGAATCCAATCGGAATAAGTGGAACGACCACCGATGACAAACGAGCCTTTGTCTTTCACCAAAGGTCCCTCCACCGAAAGCCTTCCGGTAATAGGACTAATACCACCGCGAGCAGTAAATTTCTTTTGGTTTCCTTCGCGGGTAGAGATATCGAAGATGGAAGCCAACCGACCACCAAACCTTGCAGGGATATTACTTTTGTAGAAGGAAAAGTCCCGTACGATATCCGGGTTAAATGCTGAGAAAAATCCGAACAGGTGCGATGTGTTGAACACAGGGACCCGGTTAATGTAAAACAGGTTCTGGTCAGCAGGGCTCCCCCGTACATTTAAACCGGAACTACCTTCACCAACCGACTGAACCCCCGGTAACATACGAGCAACCTCCAGCAAATCGCTTTCTCCCATAACAACCGGAATTTCCTTGATGGCTTTCACATCCAGACGTTGAAATCCCATTTGGGTTCCCCGGACATTGTGAAATTTATTGGCTTCAACCACTACCTCTTTCAAGGGAATAATATCCTTCTGGAATTGAAAGTTGTAGTGCGCATTTTGCCAGATTTGCAGGTTGTAAACCTGTTTCTGCATACCCATGCTACCAAGTTGAAGCGTATATTTTCCCGGAGTGATAACCAGACGATAATACCCCTGGGCATCACTCACCACACCGTCTTTAAGCTGTTCCACATAAAAAGTCGCCCCTACTAACGGTTCTCCACTTTCCGCATTGATGACGCGTCCGGTTAAGTAAACCCGTTCATTTGGCTTTTTGATATGTTCCCGACCGAATACAATGGTCTTGTTCTTCTTCTCTTTTCTACCTTCCAGGTACCGTTTTTCAACATCAGTGATGCCTCCTTTTTTCGATGTTTCCCCAGACGCTTCGATTAGCTTCTCAGGTAATGTCGTAATCATCTCACGCCCCTTAAGGACATAGATATCGTGGAAGGCATCAATATAATATCGCAGGTCAGTTCCCAGAAATGCGCGGTGCAAAATCTCTTTCATTGATAAATCAGAGCCCGATGCATGATCGAGTTTGATATTTTGCACCCAATCCTTTCGATAATAAAAATGAACCTCTTGCTGAGATTCCACTTTGGAAACAAACTGTTCAAACGTTAATCCGTTGTAGTCTCCGGAAAATTTGATATCGTTATCCTGGCTTTGAGCCCTGAGTTCAGGCACCAGCATACACATCATTACGATTCCCCAGATAATGCTGGTAATTCTCATGCGTCTTTCAGGATTTTAAGCAGGTTATTAAAATCTTCATTGGAAATAGCTGATAATGAACCTCGGTGTGCCCGGAAATACTTTTTCAGCTCTTTTTTCTTTTCAGGAAAATACTTCCAGATTGATTTTCTGTTTCGGATGTTAAACACCTTACCATGGCGTTCAAAATAATACTTTCGATACACTTTCGTGTAAGCAAAATGATTGGCTTGTGTCCCTTGAGGTACTTCGAGGTATTTGGTATACTTGATTAACCAGCGAAATCCTTTTTTACCGACCACCTGATAAAATGATGCAGACAACTCATCGTTGTCTAGCCACTCGAAGGTATACCCCCCTTCAAGGGTAAACTGATGAACAAAATCCCGCCGCAGAATAATATTACTCTGCCCCCCGAAGGAATTGATAACTTTCAGCACAAGTTGCTGGTCGACGATATCGTACTTCAGTTCAACCGGAAAGAAATTCTCGTCTTTTACCATTACCGAGCCTCTACGAAAGGTATTCTCTCCCATAAACGGGTATCCGGTGGCATTGTAATGTAAGTTGATATACAAAACCCCGTTGACCAACAAATCATTTAAGCCATACTTTTGATTGTAATGCTCATACTGCTTTTTCAAAGCATCCCCTGATGTTGGCTGTGCCTTTATGGTAAAAGGCAGACAAAGGAAAAAGAGAGAAAGAATTCTCCCGAAACGGTTGAGTGACATGTAGAATCTTTAAATCAGTTAATTCGATTAATACACAATGACAAATATGGTACCCATTCTCTCCAAATCCGCTTGTTCAATTTAGGCGGAGAAAAAGTCGTTATTGTGTCTGAAGTGCTTTATTTAGGTGCATTTTGGCCTTATGAAATTAGTGAAAGAATTTGGTTATTCAAAGAATCGCACTATAAATTAACATAAACGCAATTTTGAAGGGAAAGACCATAAAATAAGGCCGTATAATTTTTATGCGGCCTTTTCCTTAGTGTTTTGAAGCAACTATCTTATTTCCATTGCATCATCTGTGTCTTTATCAATGGCAGGACGACCTGATTTCATCCATCGCGGTTCCGGAGCTCCTTTCAAATAGTGATCGAAAAATTGTTTCATTCGAATCGACAAATCCATTCGATCACCCCAACTATCGGCTTTCAGATTATGGGGTTCATCATTGTAGCTAAGCATCCAAACCGGCTGATTCAACCTCCGCAAGGCCACAAAAAATTCGATTCCCTGGTACCACGGAACGGCTGTATCGTGATCGTTGTGCATCATGAGCAGCGGCGTGTGAACTTTATCGGCGTAAAACAGCGGAGAGTTTTCAATGTAGCGCCATGGTTTGTTCCACAAGGTTCCTCCCAACCGGCTCTGTGAATGCTCATACTGAAACATGCGACTCAAACCACTTCCCCAGCGAATACCGCCATAGGCACTGGTCATATTGCTAACCGGTGCTCCGGCCATAGCCGCAGCAAACAAATTGGTTTGCGTCACCAAATAGGCCGTTTGATATCCGCCCCAGCTCTGCCCCTGCAACGCCATATGCTTCGCATCGACAAACGAGTATTTTTCCATTAAAGCATGAACGCCACTCATAATACAATCATACGCACTTTGTCCCGGGTAACCGGTCGTATACACGATATCCGGCACAAAAACCAGGTAGCCGTTGCTTGTATAAAAAGGTTTGTTGATAATGGAACGGCTAGGCGATGGAGTCCAATAGCGATGAAAAGAATCAGAACTGCGCTCATAGAAATAAACCATCATGGGATATTTTTTCGAAGGGTCGAAGTTCTCTGGTTTATACAACAATCCCTGCAGTTGCACTCCATCCAGGTTGGTCCAGCTCACCAGCTCCGCTGAGCCCCACAGATAGTCCTTTTGCTGTGGATCAGCTTCCGTTTCTTTCTGGTAATTGGCAAACCGGTCATTAGTTTTCCAAACATCAGGGTAATCGGTGAACGACTCCCGTGTGAATATGATTTGCTTTGCATTTTTCGCTTTCGCAGTATTCCGGAACGTATAATCGCCCAATAGCAGCATATTGGGAGTTGCCGGTTTGTTCATCCGCAGGGACGCATAACCCGCTTGCTTGGTTTTCTCCTGGAAAACAGAAAGCAATACCGGAGTTTTTGTTGAGATGTACTCTTCTTCGGGATCCAATTTTACATATCGGAATTTCATTTGATGCTTCCGTCCGTATCCTTCGGTTAGGTTAGCCGGCTGCTCTTTTCCCGATGGATCCAATCGCCAAATATCGTAGCGATCGTAAACAAAAACATATTTGTCATCTTTGGCCCAACCAGCAACGCCATAGGGTCCAGCAGGAGTAGGCATATCATTCAGCTCATTACACATCAGCACGTTAACCTGTGAGGTGAGCGCCAGCGCTTGCATTGTTTTCGTGTTAACCGAATAATAGATGCTATCCTGCCAATTGTAATATACGAAGTAACGCTGATCGGGACCCAGCCAGCCCCGCATAATGCCTTTTACCAGCAACTTCTTCTCGCCGGTTGAGATGTTGACCAGGTAATAGTCATCCCGGTCGAGGCCCGTCCACGACATAGCGCGTTCGTAGGGTACCGGATCAACTCCATAGGCATATTCTCCCTCTCCGGTTCGCTTTGTCCTAACCATTTTCAGGTCTTTGTCAGCCAACTGAGTTATATTACCTTTTTCAATATCATATACGGCCAGGTATGTCCTTTTCTTTTCCTTCTTCAGGTTGATTTTCTGACGTGGTTGCAACTCCTTGTCGGTCCATGCCCAGATATCCAGACGGGCCTTTTCGCTACTCATCAGACTATCTTCGGGCTCCGGTTCCGGTTTTGGAGCCGTGCCAAAAAACAGGCGCTTTCCATCCTTCGAAAAATTCATCTTCCCATTTTCCGAAGGCGCCCAATCCTTCGGCAACGTTGCAGTAACTGTATCCGCTATCAGTTTGGGTTCTGCATCATTCGCCAACAAGTATAAATCGTAGGTCTTATTCTCAACGGTATCTTTCGAAAACAGGAAAGCTCCGCGATCACCAGCTTCGCTGACGGCAATCTTACCTGGAAATCCTTCTCCCGAATAGACAACCCGACGCTGGCTCGTTTTGGTATCAAAGTAATTTACCGAAGCCAGGTTAACAGTAGAGTCTTTTTTACCAGCCGTGAACATCAATGTCTGTCCGTTCTTCGACCAGCTGTAGGATTTCACATCACGAAAAACCAACGTATCCGTCAAGCCGGGTTTTACAACTACCAGATTACCCGATTCCTTTTTCTCCTTCTTTTTCTTCTTTGTGTCTTTCGGCTGGTCTGTTTTAGTTGTGTCTGCCGGGCTTTCAATTTTGCCATCCGATAAAAATGCTACCCAGTCAGCTCCCTCTTCCGGAATTTCAAACGACTCTGCGTTGGGATATTTTACCAGCGAATGTGTCTTGAATGAGTATATCCCGATGGAATCCTTCGGTTGCTTATCTTTCTTGAACTTTTTTACTTCGGCCTCACGCCTGAGTGCGAGCGGCGGTTTAATTTTGAACGTCACGATGGAGCTGTTTCCGGCTAATTTGGCACCGTATCCTCTTGCGATGGTATCGATATAATTACTGGCCATGTCTTTTATGATAAGGCTGCCATCACCATGCCCTGGCTTTAGCTCATAAACCAGGTACTGCCCATTCTCCGAAATCTGCGGCTGCCGAATGTGCTTCCAGGTATTGAAATTGTCAAAGGTTAGTGGTTTCTTTTCCTGCTGAGCAAATACCCCCGCAGCAAACCAGACGAGAAACATTGAAAGGAATAATTTTTTCACGTGTAAAGAATTTATTAGGTTATTAGTTTTCAAACTCGAATACTCACACTTTTCATCACTGAAAAGAAAAGAAAACAATAAATGTAAAGAATTTAAAAGAATTAGCCATTGCCGATACATCAAACCTCAGGCTTCTCCTTTTAACAAGTATGCAAACAGGGAGAATCATTATTCAGTTTGATTATGTTATAAAACAACCTGATTATAAATAGGATTCAGAGAGGCAGGCTGTCCGCTTCAATTCCAGATAATTGACGCTCTTCGTGCAAACAAAACCTGCTCTAAAATGTATATGGCAAAGAGCATTATGTGACTTTACCCACTTCTAAGTTTATATAATTCTGTGTATCTTGAAAAGAAAAAGGCCTCTGTCCAACTATTTCGAATCGGCTGTCTTAGCGTGATTCACAATAGCATGTAAAACGATACCGAGCTCCAATTAAATTGCATTGTACAAACACTTAATCTGACATAATATGAAAAACTACATCCTTATATCCATCATAGCACTAGCTGTATTTACGGCCTGCAAGCCCGGTCATCAAAAAGAAGCACAACGAAAAGTGGCTATGGAGACCGACACAATCATTTCGATTCCCGCACATACGGTGAATGTATACTTTTTTCATGGCGATAAACCCTGTACCACTTGCCAGACATTAGGCAACGTAACCAAATCGACGATTCAGAAATACTTCGCCGATTCGGTGAATGTTCACTTCATCGACATCAATATTAACCGGAAGCCCAACCGGAAACTGGCCCGCTACTACCATGTCACCAATACATCCATCGTTATTGCCGGACGCGAAGGTTTCGACAATCTGACAAAAGAGGCGTTTGACTACGCTGTTAAAGAGCCCGATAAACTGGAAGAAATAATAAAGGAAACCATTACGCAACGGGAAGAGTATAACAGATAATATTCGTAACCATACCAATAATTCCCTTGTTGTTTGTCGCACGATAAACGGCAGGGGAATTTTTCTGAAGAGAAGACTACAACCAGCCCTTACGGTGAAAATACCAAAGCGTTAGTACAGACGAAGCCAGCATCAGTACAATGGCAAACGGGTAACCGAAACTCCAGCTCAATTCCGGCATGATACGGAAGTTCATACCGTACATACTGGCAATTAAGGTAGGCGGCATGAATACCACAGCCACCACCGAGAACATCTTGATGATTTTGTTCTGTTCGATGTCAATCAGTCCCATCAGGGTGTCCTGCAAAAATTCGAGACGCTCAAAACTGAAGGCTGTATGTTCTAGCAGCGACCCCGTATCTTTCAGCATAATGCGCAAACGTCCCTCCTTCTTTCCGTGAAAACGCTCGCTTTTCAAGATGGCCGACATCACCCGCTGCTTGTCCATGATATTTTCGCGCAGCAACATCGTGGCCTCCTGCAACTGGGTAATTTGCAGGATACTCTCTTCATCTAAATCCCGGTCGATTCGTATCTTTTTACTGATTTGGTTAATACTCCGTCCAACGGCTTCCAGCAAGTCGGCATCGTAATCAATCCGGACATCCAGTAGTAACAGGAAGAGATCGTAACCATCCATTTCGCTGACCGACTGGGCCTGAACACGGTCGTACACATGTTTAAATGAATCGACTTTGTCGTAATGGTATGAAAAGAGGATGTGGTTTTTGATGATGAAGGAAACCGGCATGTAATCGTATCGACCGTTCTCCATTTTCATGTAGTTGGAGTTGGCAATAATGGTATCGTCGGTTTCGAAGTAGCGGGAGCTACTCTCAATCTCTTCGGCTTTTTGCCAACTCAGCAGCTTAATGTTGTATTGCGTCTCAACTTGTTTTCGTTCTTCGGGAGTGGGACTTTCCAAATCGATTCCGATGATCTCCTTATCGCCAAAACCCGCAACCGAATCCCGGGTCTTCTCCATGTGAACTCTTCCGTTTTCCTTATACAGGAATGTAATCATAAGCTGCCGGATTTGTTTGTAAAACAAATACCCTGTACAATCTGCCGGCCATTGATTCACGTCTTGAAAATTGGCGGTTCCCGTTTCTTCCGGGAAACCGTTTTCAAGGGGCGGGATTCACAGCAGGTCTGAACCGGGCCATACAAAATTAACAAATTTGGCAGGGCGAGCACTACCCCACCAGCTCCTTTTTCCGTAACCGAAAAAGGTTTACTCGTTGGCAAACCCGTACAACATAGCAATTTCTTCGGGCCAGGCTTCCGTGTTGGGCGTTTCCAGAATGATAGGAATATCGTCGAAACGGGCATCCTGCATCATCCGCCTGAAAGCGTCGATACCGATGAAACCTTTGCCAATGCTGTCGTGCCGGTCGACACGGCTGCCCAGCTCCTTCTTTGAGTCATTCAGGTGAATACCCTTCAGGTACTCCAGTCCAACAATTTTCTCAAATTTCCTGAACGTTTCCGCGTATCCTTCATCGGTTATCAAATCGTATCCGGCCGTAAAAGCATGGCACGTATCGATGCATACGCCCACGCGCGATTTGTCTTCCACCTGGTCAATGATTTCCGCCAGTTGTTCAAACGTAAATCCCAGGTTGGTTCCCTGTCCGGCCGTATTTTCAATTACCGCCGTCACACCGTTGGTTTTTTCCAGCACCAAATTGATGGAACCGGCAATGGTCGACAGGCACTCTTTCTCCGAAATCTTTTTCAGGTGACTCCCAGGATGGAAGTTTAGCAACGACAGGCCCAACTGCTCACAACGCTGCATCTCATCCAGAAACGCGTCCTGCGATTTCTTGAGGCCTTCCTTTTCGGGATGCCCCAGGTTAATGAGGTAACTGTCGTGCGGCAAAATGTGCTTTGGATCGTAGCCATACTTTTCGCAGTTGGCTTTGAAACCGTCGATGTTTTCCTGCGTTAACGGTTTGGCCACCCACTGCCGCTGGTTTTTAGTAAACAAAGCAAAGGCTTTCGCCCCGATAGCATGCGCATTCGCTGGTGTATTTTCCACACCGCCTGCCGCACTGACGTGTGCTCCTATGTATTTCATCTGTTTATCATTTGTTTTCTATTGCCAGATGGAACTCGCAAATTAAATATCCCCTGGAGGAGGACGTTTACTCATGCTCGTTTCATCTTCTTCAAATTTCGAAAAATCAAATCTTCACCCCTATCCCGAAATTTCGGGACCCTAAAGGGGACTTTAAAGCCTCCCTGAAGGGAAGGCTTGGTGGGGGTATAATATCAAGACTTCATCCTGATAAAGGATTAACAAAATAAAAAGTTCGTACTTATTGAACAAAATAATTCACAACCCCCTTGCTTCCGGTCCCTACATCAATAAAATTGGCTCCGTGCGCAGGATTCCATTTTGTAAATAAAAAGGAAAATACCATCTTGCCGCCGTCACACGGCAATTTGAAAAAACCTGAAATGAAAAAGATCCTTTTCCTGTCAGCTTTGCTTGCTCTTGTTCCATTTTGGGGCATGGCGCAGCAAAACAACCAACAAGACAACGAGAAAAAAGAGATAAAAACCGGATGGAACATGGGCGCACTGCCGGCCATTTCGTTCGACAGCGACCTGGGCTTTCAGTACGGAGCTGTAGTGAATTTCTTCAACTACGGCGACGGCAGCAACTATCCCGCCTACAACCATTCGTTGTATTTCGAAGTTTCGCGCTACACCAAAGGCAGCGGAACGTACCGGTTTTACTACGACTCGGAATCGTTGATTCCTGGTATCGAGATTACCACGGACTTAAGTTATTTGCCCGATCAGGCCTACGATTTTTTTGGCTTCAACGGCTATGAAGCGGTCTACAATAAAAACTGGATCGACGACAAATCCCCAGACTACCGTACCCGGATGTTTTACAAATTCCATCAGAAACTCTTCCGGTTTAAAACCGATATCCAGGGCGACTGGGGCGATTCGAATTTCCGCTGGTTGGTAGGTTTCAATCTTCTTGATTTCAACATCAGCTCGGTGGATGTCGATAAACTGAACAAAGGGAAAAAAGAAGCCGACAAACTGCCGCCGGTGAGCGAGCAGCCCGGATTGTATGAGAAATACCAGCAATGGGGTATTATTTCTCCGAAAGAAGCCAACGGTGGATTTGTCCCGATTGTGAAAGCCGGCGTGGTGTACGATACCCGCGACAACAAGCCCAACCCGATGCACGGCATCTGGGCCGAAGCCGAACTGGCTACAGCGCAAAAATTCATGGGGGCCGAAAGCAGCTTTGCCAAGCTATCGATTACCCAACGGCAATATTTCACCCTGATTAAAAACGATCTTTCATTTGCATACCGCGTTCAGTGGCAGCAAACCATTGGCGGACACGCGCCCTTTTACTATCAGCCGCAAATCATTTCATCGGCGCTGCGCGGCTCGTCCTCATCGGGATTGGGAGGCGCCAAAACACTGCGTGGTATCCTGCGTAACCGCATTGTGGGCGACGGATTTGTAATGGGTAACACCGAAATGCGCTGGAAATTCGCCCGCATTGAAAAGTGGAATCAGCATTTTTACTGCGGACTGAACGGGTTCCTTGATTTTGGACGCGTGGTGAAGAAGATGGATATCCGGAACAAGATTTCCAACATGAACGAGCCGATGAACCAGTATTTCAATTTCGGCGCCGAGAAGATGCACTACAGTGTCGGTGGCGGTTTGCGTCTGGCCATGAACCAAAACTTTATCGCCGCGCTTGACTATGGTATTGCTCTCGACAAACAGGATGGTGACACAGGTATCTACATCGGGTTGAATTACCTGTTTTGATCCGGTCGTCACGAACCATGCGACCATAGAGAAGTAGCGTGCTACGTCTCTGCATAAAGCCCAATGTCTTCGATTACAGACGAAGACATTGGGTTTTTTTGTATCTTTCCTCTCAGACAAACAAAGACTGACTCTACTCACCAACCTGTTCTTATGAAAAAGACGTATCGATTTAAGAAAGCGTTTGGTCCGGTAGCCTCCACTTCCGGCATCATCGTTTTTCTGGCCGGAATAGTGGCCAGTTATTATTCCCTCACCGGACTGGCTCTGGTATTTATCGGTGCCTTCCTGGGGTTCACCAACACCAGTACCACCATCGATTATTACAATCGGAGAGTAAAATTTAGCAACAACCTGTTTGGGCTGATACGCCTGGGAAAATGGCACGACATTTACTGGGACATGCAACTTCACCTGGTGACATCGCGGGAAGTGTATACCTCATACAGCCGGGGGAACCGCTCGCTGGATACCGAAGTAAAACAGACCTTTGTCGAGCTATACGATGCCAAAGGACATTCCCTCTTTCCCCTTAAAAGCATCGGTAAAAACGAAGATCCGGAAAAGGAACTGGAACGGTTGCGTCTCAGTCTGGGATTATCGACGGAACCGGTGTGACCCGGACCAGGAAAAACGAACGACAATGGGCAAACCCAATAAAGGAAACGGCGCCCGGGCAACATTCAGGAATTTCCTGAAAAGTATAGTTTGGCCAGTCACCCCGCTGACGCTAATAACCGTTATTGCATTAGTAATCGCGGCGTGGGAGTGGATCATCTATTTTGTGGACAAACCATCCGAAGCCTTGGTAGTTGCCGTCACTACTGCCCTAACAGTTGTCACACTAACACTTTATTTGGTTGACCGGTTATTCATCAGAATTCTCTCCTATCGTAAGTTGGTACTGGGCGAAGTTCTAGTCGGAATCATGGCTTTTCTGTTCATTTCATTTCAGAACAGAACCCTCGACATCAACTTTCAAACGGATAAAGATTTCATTGTGATCCTGTTCGATTCGAACGAAAAATCCCTTTCGGACTTCCAACGCAGAGGAATTTTCAGTAAAGAGTTGAAGGTGTACAACACCCACATCGTGCACCTCGACAGCTCACTGGCCTCCATCAACAACCTGCGTATTATGGAACCGGCCCAATGGGATGCCTTTTCCCGACACAAAGGCCGAATCGAGATAGATGGTCAGTCGATACAATACATTTTGAGCTCAGACAATCGCACGAACCCGTACCTACACCGGAATCCGCAACCGTATATCGACAGTTTGCTCAACCTGGTTATTCAGGAACAGCAACCGGTTGGTGAAAAGGATTAATTAGGGGCAATATGCGACCGTAGAGATGCATTGGGAACGTTCAACGCCATTATGATTTTTCAGTCCTTTTACCCCACCCCTGAAGGGTGAGTCCTGAAAAATCAAGGTTTCCCTTTAGGGTCAGGGTAAAAAAGCTTGATTTTTCCTTATCAGGAGACGCAAAGCATTGCGTCTCTACCATGGACCACCACAACATTGGCCTTTTTCGTACCTTCCCTATTCAATTCCGAAAAAAAGATGCAGCCGGGTGTAATAATCCGCGATGCAAGCCACTAAACAAAGAAAAGAGAAAAGTTGAGCAGCGATTTTTATACAGCCTACATTCTTCCCTATTCGGCATTAATCATCAAGATTTGCCGGGCGTATACCAATACCCAGGAAGATTTTGAAGATTATTACCAGGAGGTATGCCTGCAAATATGGAGGACCCGGGATAAATTCCGTCGCGAATCGGAATGGAGCACGTGGGTCTACCGGATATCGCTGAATGTTTGTTTGACTTTGCTGAAGAAGAAGAAAAACAACACGCAGCATTTTGCTTCCGACTATGTGCCCGAAGAAGAAACAGAGGAGACCCACGCTTTTTCCGACGAGAATCTGAATGTGCTGTACGATGCCATCAGGCGGTTGTCGGAAGTGGACAGAGGCGTCATTTTACTCTACCTGGAGGAAAAATCTTACCAGGAAATCGCGGATATCATGGGTACGAATGCCAACAACATTGGCGTACGCATCAACCGGATTAAAGAACGATTAAAGAAATTATTAGATGGAAAAGTCAATTGAAACCATTTGGAAAGAGGGCTTTTTAGAAGCGGATGCTTTGGTGGCCCCGAAATTAAATAACCTGTACACGCAGAAATCAATCCACATCGTCGATAAGTTCAAGCGGATGTTTCGCAATAACCTTCGGGGCATTGTGATTGGGGCTATCGTTATCCTGGGCCTTTCTTTTGTGGTTGGCATACCGGTCATGGGCATCATGCTATTGTTGATTGCCGGCGCCATAGTGTTGGTCAATCGCATATTGCAGAAAAGGTTAATCGAAATCAACCCGAATGTGAGCAGCTACGAGTACGTCAAATCGTTTGACCATTGGTTGAACGAGCAAATTGACATCAACGCCAGGATGGCCCGTTTTTATTACCCTTTCATCTTTCTGTCGATGGTTATGGGTTTTTGGTTCTCCGATTACCTCCCGTTGATAACGAGTCACCTTCCTTCCATTTATTTGGTCAACGGAATCCCGGTATTTTGGCTGTTGGGTGTGCTCATCATCATGGGGATACTCTACGCTGTTGGCGGAAGGCTATACAAATGGGACCTGCAGATTGTATACGGCCGGGTATTGAAAAAGCTGGATGAAATCCTTTCGGATATGGAGAAACTCAGGGCTTGATTTCATCCGTTTGTTTTGCTACGCATACGGCGTGCATTGCTAAACGTCCGGAGCGAGCTGCTACAGGTCGGTCGTGTGTTGCTACGCGTTGGTTATGCTTTGCTACCGGGCAGTTAACGGAAACATGAAGCTGTACAGCAAAATGAACACTGAGTTGGAGGAAACAGCTCACCCCATGGAGAAGCAAAACATTGCGTCTCTACCATGTGCCATTCCTATTTGAACTGCTAACACAGTTTTTTGAACACTCTCAAAAACTCACGAGTAGTCTTTCGAAACACTTGCAAGAGCAAGGTTAGAATTTCTTTGCTTTTAAATACCCTTCAATATCCGGATTCTTTCCTGTTGCATTTTCAATTCTGTTCTGCCACGGAATTAGTTCTCCGTTTTGCCATAGTTTATCCACCAGAAATTCTCCCGCCTGTTTATTCAGGTAATACTTTTTCCCGAACTTCTTTTTCAGGAACTGATGTATCTGCCATGAAATTATATCCGCAAAGAGATAATTTTGCTCGTAGACGGGGTAAGAAACATAGGAAATCATAATCAGGTTTGGTTTTTTAGAGAAATCCATATCAACGAAGAGATACTTTTTGAATAATTCGTGTTTGATTTCAGCAGCCGATTTCGTAGGATCTTTGTATAATTCAATTTCAAACAGGCTATTGACCAGTTTATACCTAAGATAAAAAGCAGCCAAAAATTTCTTCTCGTTTGCAATGCTGTCTATTTGAGACTTTGTATAACCATACTTCTTCAGATAAAACGGGACATCCGAGAATTTTGCAACAGTTTCAGCCATACCTTCATAATACATACTGGGAATATTTCCCATGCACCATTCATATCCCTTCAGTACCGGAGACTTCATTTTTACATGCGTCCATTGCAACCCATGACCAATTTCGTGAAGCAGGTAATAAAAGCTCAACTCCTTTCTGGCAACAGCCCGGGAATCGTTTGGAATTTCGATAGCATCTCCAAAACCACCCAGTCCCGGAGGCAGTTTCCTGAAAGTAAACCGAATGGGCAGTTTGTTCATGTCAATACCGATATTATTCAGGATCATTTCCAGGAACTGTTGCTTTTCTTCGTTCTTAACCAGATTTAAATCCGTTAAATGATCGGTTTTGATAAGATAGGGCCTGATATCAGCATACTCAACATTGTTTTGAGTTCTATTGATTTTTGAAAGGAAATGGACATACCCTTGACGCGTTTCCAGATCAATGAGATTTATTATTTTTTCGAACCATACGGTATCAATCCCGGTATTCTGCAATACCATATAGGCATAATTCCCGTATCCCAGGCTCTTTGCCTTTTCATTCCTGAGATGAATAAGCTTTTCAATTTCACTCTCTGTTTTTTTACGCTCTTCTACACTTGCACTATAATCGTGGTGAGACAATTTTTTCTCCAATTTACTTTGCAGCCTGATAATTTTCGGATCAAAATTCACCTGAGCCGTAGTAACAATTTTATGCCATAGCTCCACTCTCCTTCGCAGCGTATCATTTTTGATGCTATTGATATTATGATACCATTGAGAAATATTATTATTTAGGACCGCATCGCCAAAGAATTTCATGAATTTTTCTTTCGATTGATCCTGACCCGACCAGTCTGGGTTGGTATAAGAATTCCAGACCTCGAGTCCCTTTTCCATACAGAGTTTTTCATACACTTTCTCCTTCTGGTTCAAATATTCGGCGATGGTTTTATCCGGAGCATTCACTGTTGAAGACAGGAACAGGCCCAAGGCTATTAATATGATAGTTTGTGATTTTTTCATTTGGTTTAATTTTTTGATGAGCACTCATCAAACATCATTTAATTCTCTGAATTATATCCTTCCAATCTACCCTCACCAGATTTAAGTCCTGAAAATCAAAACTAAAATCGATATTGGGGGAAATTCCTTTCATTTTAATGGAAGTAGCTTTGCCCTCTGTGTCATAGTTAAATGTTGCGAATGCATCGCATGGCATGTCCGTGTAGTTCCATTTTACAGCAAAGGTTGTGGTTTTGTAATAAAACATTTGTCCGGTTAATTTTGGAGACCGAAGAGATTGAAACCATAATTCATCACCTTTTTCAAAAATGGCTACTCTTCCAAACCAATGATCTTCATAGGTTCCAATGTAGTCATTGAAGTTGATGTGTTTTGTCTTTGATTTTTCAACGGTTTTCCAAACAGCAACACTAACTGAATCGACATTACTTTTTGTCGATTTTAGTGCCCGGTCGGCTAATGTGATCCAGTCTTTCTTTTCAACACCCAAATAGGAATCCATGATTGCCCGGGTTAACGTAATATGACTTAACCCGCCCGGTTGTGTATTTGTCAAAACAACTACTCCTAAATTTAACTCCGGTATGATGGTCGTTTGCGAAAGCATGCCCGGTAAGCCTCCCCCGTGTGATAAAGTGATGTAACCACAATAATCAGCGATCTTCCATCCCAGACCGTATGCAACGAAATGATTTCTATATCGTTTATCAGGTACCACTTTAAAACTTATGGGGGTATATGGTTTCCACATCTCTTGCTGAACAGTTTGTGAGAACAATTGCTTTTCTTGGTTCTCACCATATTTTCCGTTATTCAATTGCAACATCAGCCACTTGCTCATGTCGTTTGCACTTGAATAAATTCCTCCTGCAGCATTGGTTAATTCATGCGAATAGCTGTTTATTTTTTTCAATGTTCCGTTTTGAGAACTATGAGGTAACGCTAAATTGTTTTTATTCACCAGTGTTCCGAATGATGGCGCCGAATTGTTCATTCCCAAAGGGGATAATATTCTTGCTTGAATAAAATCGGTATAGGCTGATCCGCTCACTCTTTTAATCACTTCCCCGGCAACGATATACAATAAATTATCATAATCGAACCGGGTTCGGAATTCGCTTACCGGTTTCTGAAACTGAAAACTTTTGATGACATCCTGTATTGTAAAATCGCTGCCGCCGGGGTAAATCATCAGGTCACCGGCACCAAGTCCCAGTCCGCTGCGATGCGTCAGTAAATCACGGATGGTGAAGTGTTCTGTAATATAGGGATCATACATTTTAAATTCGGGGATATACTGAACTACTTTATCGTCCCATGATAATTTATTTTCATCAACCAAAATGGCCAATGCAGCCGAAGTAAAACCTTTGGTATTTGATGCAATGGCGAAAAGTGTGTTTTCATCGACTTTTTGTCCGCTTTCAACGGATACGACACCATATCCTTTTGAATGAATTACTTTCCCATCTTTAACTACAGCAACAGCTATTCCTGCCTGTGGCAGCGACTCGAAAGTCTTATGCACCAATGAATCTATTTGGGCACTTGTTAACCTCTGAGATTTTAGGATAGCACTTGTCCCCAATAACAGATAAAACGCTAATATGTATGACAAATACCTTCTCATCCGATTCTGATTTTAATTTATCATCGACTTTGGCCTCATCAGGCTCATGACAGTCAATGTTGTAATGATGGTGCTAACCTTGCCTTTTTTGATCCATCCATTTCCAAAACAGATATCCCACGATTAAATAGACTATAGCCGTTAAAATCCCGGTTTCGGAAACGATATAAGATGTGTATTTTGTTTTAACTGTCATTTCCCAAAACATCGACATCAATATCACATTATGACTTGAATGGACTAAAACTCCTGTCCATAAACTTTTTGATTTGGAAATCAATGTTGTTTTTATGAATGAACTCCCTATCAAAACCAGTGAGAAACCGGGCAAGGCAATCCACAACGGCGCATTAAATCCATAAATTCCGCCAATCATGGCCGGATAGTGCCAAACCGACCACACCAACCCAACGATGATACTTGTAACAGGAACGGATTTAGACTTTAACAGCTTGGGAGTCAAAAAACCCGACCAGCCAATCTCCTCACCCAGTGTTAGAATACTAAGAGAAAAAGTATACAGCACTGCTTTAGCTGTAAAACCCACCCAAAAAGGAGCCGGTGTTTCAAACCCTACATATCTGGCCCATCGGTAATTTTTCACCTCATCCAGAGTGATATCGGCCATGCCTGTTATCCATACAATACCATAGGCAATAATGGCTACAATAAAAGGCAATATGTAAGCCCACCCCAGATATTTAAGCTTTCCCGGCTTCCATCCATAACTCTTAATATTTTCGCGCGTTATGATTGAGGCAAGCAAGGCCGAAATTCCCGGAACCCACATCATCAGCATGGCAATGCGACGTTTGTTTGGCAAATCGTTAAACATCCAGATAAAGACACCAGTCGTGAGCAGGAGCAAGACGATAAAAAATACTTTTAGCTGATGTTTGGTTTCCTTATTCATCTTTATTGCCTTTTATCCTTATGGTAATATCCGATTTAACACATAAGTCCCGTAATTATTTTCTATTCCGGCCATGGTTGCTTTCATTTGTCCCCCATCAAAAACAGACTTTATTTCAATTAATGTTCCCCCTTTTGTTTTAAAAGTAAACTTCACTTTATTTCCAGCTAAACTTAGGTTGTCCATTGCATAAATGTCTCTTCCATTAGAAACACTTCCCGTTATTGCTTCACCATTTGATTCAAATTTGAGAATAATGTCCATTTCTTTTTTCAATTTATCCGGCATATTCTTCCATTCCCCTTTGAAAAACTGTGCTTCAGCAGTTTTTGCATAATCCGAATGGGAAGAAGTTCGTTGAGCATATTCTTCCAAAGTAAGACCTCCTCCGGTAAAAAATTTAGCTGGTAATTCGGGGATTAAGGAAAATATGAATTTTTCCGTGAAGTTTTTCATCCTTTCATTGGTAAAAGGTTGCAATTCCGCATACATGTTTCCACCTTCCTTCATATCAATATTAGCTATCAGGGTAGGTGAATTATTAGAGAAGTCAACCTGATCCATAGACAGCTTCTTAATCTCAGGATTGATTCTTGTTTTAAAATAAACCGTCCGGCTTCTTACATCAAACAAAACTGACCATTCAGGTACATCATCAACCATCAATTGATCAAGCATTTTCAGGCCGTAATCCACGATATTTTCATCAGGATTGTAATCCCGTGTCATCACAGCAGTTTTGACAAAGCGTGGTACTTTCGAATCGTTTAAGTCAGGTTCATAATCTCCACCGAACCCTTTGTAATACCTTAAAATATCCATTTCTCTTGCGTAAGGTTCATTAAAAAGTCCCGGAACAGGCATGTCCTTACCCTTATGTACCACTACTTTTCCTTTAATAAACTCTATCGCAGCCGTATTCCCCTGTGCATCACCCACAAAATAATGCCATCCCCATCCGTCAATTTCAAATTCCGAAGCCGTTTTAATGGCCTCATCGGTCGTTCTGCAATTGTCTAATATGTATTGCATCCAGTTCATCTGGTTGAGTTTTGGCAAATCCTTATTTTTTGGATATTGCGTATCATCATTCATTTCCCAGATAAACAGTCCCTCTTCGTTCATGCCGCCGTCGGGGAGATCTCTTCCAAAAGTGTTAAATGTAACGGAACCATAGCGCGAAATCCAGGCAAAAGAAGACGGATTCGACTGCTCTTTGGTGAAAATTTCACTCCATGTACGCCCCGTTTTAAATATTCCCCTTTTGTTTACAAACAGGAGCCCGGGAACCCCAATATCTCCTTCATTCAGGTTATGCCCGTAAACGAGTTTTTTCCCTTTCTGGAGTTTAAAAGAGGAACAAGCTCTTGCCTGCTGATTATAGCTAAAGGAGATTACCAGTAAAAGCAGTATGAATAGATTCAGTTTAGGTTTCATATCTAATTTTTTATAGAATGAGTGTTATATGATAAGACAGTCATTTTTCATGACATGTTACACGCTTTTAGTCATTTATAATCAATCCAAACGAAACCTTAATTCAAAAACCGATAGGACAATTTGAGCAGAATAACATCTGTTGGCGTTATCTTGAATAAATCGGAAATATTTTTGCTAAAATCAAATGTACCATCCGCATTAGCACCTGTTCTGGACTGCGACCAAACCAGATACAGTACGGAACCCGCATGGTATTCCCAGCGCAATACCAGATTTGACCGAAATTGTTTAAAGTTAAAGTTGGGATTACCAAAGCTGTAATCCGTTTGTCCGGTACCATTTTCGCTGATATTATACAGCATGTTTCCGGCCGAATAAGATATTTCATCCGGACGATATGTATGGAACCTGTCGGAATACGAAGCAGCCATTGGATGGGTGACCCGCTTAAACGTATCATACAGTCCGCCACTGATGAATGGCGATGCATAATATTGCAGCGTCAAATCGGGTGTGATACTATAATCAGCCCGGATGGTCACATAGAATGATTCCTGTTTGATGTGTGACACAATGTACCGCGGTTCTCCTTCATAACTTTTCTGAGTGACATATTGCAAAGCGTTGGACACATAATCATAGGTCGGAGAAATATAAAACATCAAAGCATTGGCGGGACGGTAAGTAACACTGGATATCAGCGTTGTATTACGTCCGGCCTTATCGTCAAACAAAGCTTGCCAGATAGCCGCTCCCAACCTCACCTTCTTGGTACGGCTGGTATGCGCCATCACCAGGTATTCAAAATAGCCGGGGCGTTTCAGTGACGGCCCGCCACGCAAAGTCGCCCGCTGAATATTTTCGCCGGTCCGGGAAAGCTGAAGGTTTAAGTTCCAATGGTTGGTAAATTCAAAGTACCCTGATGTGTTTATACTGTACATTTCCCTTCTTCTGAAATTCCAGACGGTGCTGACATCGGCATTTAAATCGACGAGCCTGAAAATAGAAAACGGTTTAGAGATAATATATTCTGCCCAGATATCCTGAAAGACATAATCCGACTTTTTCAGGTAACCGATATCGTTAGTCTCAAATCCGGGCGAACGCCAGGTGATAAGAGTTCCGTAGTTAAAGCCTTTGTTACCACCTTTGGAAAACATAAGAGAGCCGCCTGAGCCTATCATGGAAGTAAGTGTGGTATCCACCGAGTGCGCCGCATCCGGACTTTGATAATAACGCCTGGAAGACAGCTGCTGATACAGCATGGCTTCCTTACTGCCCGTAATGTGGCTCGTGGCAAGTTTGGCTGTCAGCGCATATTTCCGGTTTTTAAAATACTGGGTAAAATCGAGTCCGGCTGTAGTGGCTGACGTGTTGAGAAAATTCAGGTTGTCGTTTTCAATGTTTCTGTAAACGGAAGTCACCATTCCTCCCAGAATCGTATTTCCCTGGTTCATATCCTTCTGAAGCCTGGTCAGGAAATAATTGGAGGCAGGCTCCACGGTTTCTTTCCTCCTTTCGCCATGGTTGTCGATAGTGGCCCTTTCTTTTTTGGTCACGTTTTCCATGACAGCGACCGACCATCCGTTCTTGGTTTTCCCGCTGAGCTTAACAGCGCCGAGAATCTTTGTCCTTTCCGGCACGGAAACATATTCACCTGCCGTGTAGCTAGGAATTCCCTGAGGTGCACGGCCTATTCTTCGCGAATAAAACAGGTTATCCTGAGTGGCAATGTCAAAATTGAAATTCGTGATGTTACTACCCTCGATAAAAAAGGGACGTTTTTCATCGTAATACGTTTCAAATGCCGTGAGATTCACCACGGAAGGATCGGCTTCAACCTGGCCAAAATCAGGATTAATGGCGAAGTCGATGGTGAGGTCGTTTGTTAAACCGATTTTACCATCAACGCCGGCATCAAATTTAAAATCGCGGCCATCGGCAAAAGGATTTCCATCCTGTTTTTCATAAGTAGTCATTTTGCTCATCACATAGGGAGCTATTTCCACCGACTTCCTGGCTTTGATTTTATGAATTCCTTTCAACTTTCCATAATTGTTTATCCACCCCGAAAGGCTGTCGGGAACATTTTGCCAGGTGTCGTATTCCTGGTTCCTGAAAAAGAAGCGCTTCACCTGCAGGCCCCAGGTCATTTCGTCGGCGTTATTGAATCGTAGTTGGCTGACCGGAATCTTCATTTCCGCGTTCCACCCGTCATTAACGACCTGTGTTTTTACTACCCAGATGGGATCGGGAGTCAAATCAGCGACCCCATCTTCGCGGACAATTACCCCGTCGTTTTTCACCCCGGCTGCATTCACCCCGAAAATAAAGCTGGTGCGTTTGTCGTTGTAGCTATCGAACTCAATGGTCACGCGATCGCCTGTTTCGCCATCCCGGCGCGACATCCTTCGGACAATTTTATCCGGCTCGTTATCGTAGCATTTTATGGCTACGTAAATAAAGTTGTTGTCGTAATACAACTGAAATGCCGTTTGTTGCGAAGGCGCCTTGCCATTCTCGGGACTTTTCTGAAAAAAACCGCTCTCCCATTTTCCCGTTTTCCAAAGTTTATCATTAAAAACCCCATCGACAACAGGAATGTCTTTCGTGATTCTTTCAGTCACATACATTTTATTCTGGGCAATTCCATGATCCAATCCGATGCTTAACACCAGCAACAGAAGAGCTGTCATCTTCCTGGCCAATCCATGAATGTTTATTCTCATCTTCGGGTAAGGTTAGTTTGTTTTCTTTACCATGCAGACCATGACATCCGGCTCAAAACCAGTCGCATGTCATTCTGGTCCTAAACAAAGGGAAAATAGTATCGTCAGAAAACAAAACGAAATCAACCAACAGCCGGAAACACTTTGCCTGTTATGGAAGCGGATTTCATTGATTGATTCACGGAGCTTGTTGAAAGAATTCGGTGACTTGTATAATATATGGAAACGAAAGCGAGAATATTGTATATTTTTGAGACTAACGACTTAATGTACCTAAACGTTGCTTGATGATATTCAACAGGGAAATAAATGTCTCGGACCGGCAAATCAGGCTAATGGCACCTGTCATTTTCTGGGCGCTGATTTTTTTGGTGAAAATGATCAGAGTATTCCCATTCTACGAAGGTCCCAGCCTGACCGAGCACCTTGAAACGATTGTCATTACAACCAGCCTTGAATTGATTCCCTTTTGTCTGTTTTACTTTTACCTGATCCCGCAATTGTTTTCAAAGGGAAGGATGTTTTGGTATGCCGTCCTCCTTTCCGTTCTCTTTCTGGCCTCGTTTGGTTTTGTGTGGGGGTGGGTATATTATTACCGGGGAGTTGTAACAAGCCATCAGGAGCAAATGGTGATTTACAAAGCCAGCCTCGGACACAATATTCTGAGTGTTTTGTATGCTTTTGTTCTGGGATTTACCGTTGAATGGCTCGAGCAGTTCAGAAAACAAAAAGAAATCACCGAGAAGCAAATCCGCTCGGAACTGGCGTTGCTCCGCTCACAGATCAATCCGCATTTTCTGTTTAATACCCTGAACAACATTAACTCCTTTTCGGGAAGCAATCCCGAAAAAACGTCCTTTGCCATCATCAAGCTGTCGGAAATCATGCGGTACATGTTATACGATGCCAGAGATGAACTGGTGCCGCTGGAAAAGGAAATTGCCTACATCCGTAACTATCTTTCGCTGCAGCGGCTCCGTTTCCGAAACCCGGAGTTCGTGAAGTGTGATATCAGCGATGAAACGGGTCACGTTATGGTTCCCCCGCTGTTGTTTATCACGTTTATCGAAAATGCATTCAAACACGGAAAGACCAGTATGACCAATAGCATCGGGATTAAGCTGCGTGTAACGCAAAGCACCATTCATTTCGATTGCATGAATCACATCCGCAACAAGAGCAATACGGAAGAACAGGCAGAAGGAGGCATCGGGATTGAGAATACCAAACGAAGGCTGGAATTATTGTTCCCCAAGCGACACCAGCTGTTGATAGAAAACGACGGACAGGTTTTTCACGTTCAACTAAAAATCCGACTCAATGAAAATTAATTGTATTGTCATCGACGATGAGGTCCCCGCCATCGAATTGATGGAGAACTATATTTCCAGGGTTCCGTTTCTGCATTTGCTGAAGAGTTTCGACAATGCGATTGAGCCCATTAATTACATTCAGTCGAATCAGGTGGATGTGATATTTCTGGACATTGAAATGGAGGGCTTCACCGGGCTTCAGTTTATCAAGGCACTGAAGCACAAACCACAAATTATCCTGACCACGGCCTACGACCGGTATGCTATCGACGCCTTTAATCTGAATGTGACAGACTATCTGCTTAAGCCCATTTCGTTCGAGCGTTTTATTCAGGCTATCGACAAGTTGTTCGATATATTTACGCAAAACAGGCCCCCGGTGGCAGAACCCAATCAGTACCGTAAAGATTATTTCTTTGTAAAAACAGAATATCGCATGCAGCGCGTTGATTTTGATGATATCCTATATGTGGAAGGGATGAAGGAATACCTGCGCATCCATACGAAAACAGAGAAAATTATGATTCTGGAAAGTTTCAGGAACATCATGGAAGCGCTTCCCCGTGATAATTTTTTCAGGGTGCATAAATCATATATTGTCGCCATCAATAAGATTGACAGTGTCGAAAAAAACCGGATCACCATTGGCGAAACAAGCATCCCAATCAGTGATACCTACAAGGAATCGTTCCTGATTATGCTGAAACAAAACAGTTAGTACGTGGAGACGTAGCATGCTACGTCTCTACCATAGACTGTAGCCGTCAACGCTGCCCTGGAAGCGCTCAAGCCTACCGGAGAAGTCATCAACAGAACCCAGGAAACGATCAACACGGGTCGGGAAGCCGTCAACGCTACCTCGGAAATGCTCAAGCCTGCATCAGAAGCCGTCAGGACTACTCCGGAAGTCCTCATGACTACTTCCAGAATCATCAGGACTACTTCAGAAATGCTCAAGGCTACTCCGTAAGTGTTCAACACAACTTCGGAAACACTCAAGGCTACTTACGAAATGCTCAAGCCTGCATCAGAAGCCGTCAGGACTACTTCGGAAGTGCTCAGGACTACTTACAGAGCCGTCAGGACTACTTTCAAAGTCATCAGGACTACTTTCAGAGCGGTGAGAAGTAGTCCTGACGAAAATTTAACCTGTCCTGACGGGTTGGTCACTCGCCCTGAAGCCTCTCGTAGTGTTCCTGACAGTTTTTTTATCCTTCCTGACGACTTCTTTACCTTTCCTTAAGGCTTCCACTCCTGCCCTGACGGTTTCGCATCCTCTCCTAAACACTTTTCCGGTTGTCCTTAAGCCTTCGCATGTTCTCCCAAAGACTTCTGCAGTTGTCCTGACGAGTTCCCGGGTGCTCCAGAAGGCTTCGGAAGTTGTCACAACCACTTACCCGGTTGCACCAAGAACATGTGATGGCTGAATAATTTTTTTGTTAACTTGGGTGAGACTTAAGAATCAATCAAACGAAGGCGGAAATCAAAGATTCAACATAACAAGTACACAATACATTCCTATGTAGATAAAAAAACCGATGCACATTCATATTATCAACACAACATACAGAGCAATCTCAGTAACCTAAAATCAGATAGAAATGATAAGGAAGATCAATAAAATTAAAAATTTTGGGATATTTCAAAACTTCGCTTGGAATGGTTTAAACGATTTCAAAAAGAAAAATCTGATTTACGGTTGGAATTATTCAGGAAAAACAACGCTGTCAAAGCTCTTCCAAAACCTTGAGTTTAAGGATAAGAATAAATATTTCTCCGGTTCAGAGTTTGACCTAACAACTGAAAAAGGAAATACAACTACAACTCATACTCAAAATGATTTAGAAGCTTTCCCCTATGCTGTAAAAGTCTTCAATACCAATTATATCAGACGGGTTTTTACATTTGACGAACCTAACTCTGATATTCAACCAATATCATTTTATCTTGGTGACCCATCGGGTGAATTAGACAAAAAAATTAAGAAATTAGATAAGAATAAAGGTCAATTAGAAAATATTAGAGACAACCGCTATCAAGAGATAGTTGATGAATTTGGGAAATATGACAAGAAAACAGGAAGCAAGTTTACTGATAAAGCAAAGGACATAAGAGAGAATTATTTAGACGGCAAACTGACAAGAGATGATTTTAATATTTCACATTTTAGAAAAATTACTGGTCGTGTAAAAAATGATCTACCTAAATACATTTTATCAAATACAGAAAGAGATAAAATAAAAGCAGATGCTGTTGTAACAAAAGACTTCGAACCACAAAATGAAGATTATAATTTTTCTGAAGGCCTTGAAACACTTGCGGAAAAGGTAAAAACTATTTTAGAAGATACCGCACCAAAATCAATTCCCTTTCCTGAGTTGGACGAGAATCCAGCGTTATTTGACTGGGTTCAAAAAGGTATAAAACTGCACGAAGGAGAAACAGAATGTAAATTTTGCACGAAAACCTTACCTCAAAACAGAATTAAGGATTTAAACTCATACTATTCTAAAAAACTTACAGAAATTCAGGATTCAATTGCAAACACACAAGAAAAGATAGAAGCTGAAAAAGAGAAGTTGAAAATCACATTTCCAGACAAAAAAAACTTGGGAGGTGGTTTTCAGCCAGATTATCAAAAAGCGATAGATAATTACAGTGAAACTGCGAAGAAGTATAAAACCCAACTTTCTATCTTAGAGAAAGATTTAAAACGAAAATCCTCTGATTATTTCAATGATATTCCCGTAACTGAAATTGAAATTATTTCCTTTAAAGAGGATTTTAAGGAAATAAAGAAAGCAGTAAAAGCTCATAATGATTGGTTAGCAGAATTTGACGATAATAAGAAAAAAGCTTTAGATAAAATTTTAAATCATTATGTCGCAGAATATTTACAAGCCGAGGATTACAACAAGAAAGAATCAGATAAAGACGAAGCTGTAACAATTATATCAAATATCAACTCTAAAATTACAACAAATAAAGCTGAAAAATTAGCTCTTGAAGCACAGTTGAAAAGTAGCGTGAAAGGTCAGAAAGAATTAAATGATATTTTAGAAATATTACTTCATCGAAACGACATCAAAATCGAAATCAAAAATGATATATTCACGCTTGAAAGAAGTGGACACCCTGCGAGTAATTTGAGTGAGGGTGAAAAATCAGCAATTGCTTTTGCTTATTTTCTAACAGAACTTAAAGCACTTAGAAACGATGCCCCTCCCAAATTGCCAAACACTATTGTTTTTATTGATGATCCGATTTCAAGTTTGGATAGTAATCACATTTTTCAAGTGCGTTCGTTATTGCAAACTTTTTTCAAAGAAGAAAACTACGCTCAATTATTTATTTCAACACACAATTTTGAGTTCTTTTCAGTTATGTTGGATACGAACTTATTTGGAAGTAAAAACAAAGATACAAATGGAAATAAACGTCCACTATATTTCATAAAAAGAAATGACAATAACTCATCTGAGATAAAAAAACTACCTCTTTCTTTTAGTTCTTATAAATCTGAATATGTCGGTCTATTCCATACGATTAAGGAATTTAATGAATTAGCAGATAAAGAAGATTTTACAAATTTGTTAATTCTTCCTAATGCTGTTCGTAGATTTCTTGAACTATACACTCTTATGAAATATCCGAGTGATTCAGAAGTTGATAATAGAATAAAAAAAGTATTTAATCCAGAAGATAAACCTACTTATAATACAAAATTATTGCATTGGTTTTCACATCAAAATCAATTCGAGAAAGTACAACAACACGATGATAAAATACTACAATTAGAAGATGCCATAAAAGAACTACTTGAACATATTGAAACGAAAGATGAATTACATTGGAAAGGGCTAAATGGAGAATAAAAAAGTATGTTCACTTAATTCGTATAAGTAATGACAAGGGAAATACTAAATATCAAGGCTTGTAGCAGCCTCAAACAACATAGCTGTTTGACTATAAAGAACCGCGCACTCTGCCACTATTTATACTATTTGCCTTTACAATAAGCTTACTAAACAATGAAAACACTCTTCATACAAATCTTTATAGCGACTTTTTTATTTACCAACCATACGTTTCAACAAGGGAAACAAAAGGATGATTTAAGTACTCTGAGAATAGTGAATATTAGAGACACTTTAATAATCGCTTTCCAGGGAACAGATTGTGGTGAATGGGGAGGTCATCGAGAAACGATTTATTTGCAAAGAAATAAAGAGCGTAAAATAACAGCCAGATATCTAAAAGACACGGTTCCTTGCGATATTGTTGAGAAACACGGAATCGGTGTTCTTGATGATGCTAAAAGGGAGGTCATTGTCGATACTTCGAAAGTCCTGAATACAGAAGAAGAAAGACAAATAAGTAATTTCATTAAAAGAGTTTCTGAACTGTACATTGAGGGAGGAAATTGGTATTGGAATTTTGGTGATTATTATACAATTAAAAATACGAATGGAACATTCCTGTTACATTATTGGAATAGCGGAAACAACAGGGAAACTGGCTATCACAATATGATAAAAAAGATTTTTCAAATAACACACAAAAAATGAAATACAGAGAACTAACAATCCTGGTTATCTTACTTCTCACCATTGCGATTTTCTCGTCATTCACTCAGCAAAAAGAGGAAAGGGTAAAAATAACGAAACAAAATCTGATGGGTGCTTACGGAGGTGACGAAGAAACGGAAAACGCCTATTTCGGAATTTATAAAGATTCCATCTACTATCCCGACTCCAACATTTGGATAAAATACCAATTAAAAGGCGACACGATTGTTATAACAAATTATGACAACTCGATTGAAAAGCTTTTAATACTAAAACTGACGACTGATTCTCTTGTTGTAAATAACCTAAACTACGACATGGAGAATCACTTAAACAGACGAACCCATTAAGTTCTGACAAAAAGAAGAATTAAATGATAAAACTGACAACTAATTGACTGCAAATGATTGATGTAAATTCGAATAAATTTTGGTATACATTTTCGATAATCGGGGTAATTATTTTGGGAATAACTGTTGCAATAATACAAACATGGACAGATAGGCAGTATGAAATTGTAGACACCGAAACAATGATAAATAGTAAAATATCAAAATGCAGACCTGATCATGGAGCAAGTTACGTTGAACTGACAAATAAAAGAAAAATCCTCATCCCACAATGCACAAATTATTCATATTCTAAATCTGGATTATGTGACATAATAAAATCAGGAGACTCCATCTATAAAAAAGAAAATAATGACACAATAATTATTTTAAAGAATCATCAGAAATTTATTTTTACGGTCGGAAAAGCTCTAAATGTTCCAAATTGGAAATAAAGCTTAAGTTGCTAACCATTTGTCACATGACAGGCGGACGATTTTAAGTTCGACAACTGAATCTTTACACACATGAAAAACTTCGAAGGAAAAACGGCATTGATCACCGGAGGCGCTTCCGGCATCGGGAAACTGATGGCCGGCATCCTGTTGGATCAAAAAGCCCGGGTCATCATCTGGGACCTCAACCCCGAAGGAATTGATGTAACCATTGGGGAGTTGTCTGCCCGCGGTTCCATTGCCGGTTACCGGGTGGATGTGGCCAATGTGGAGCAGGTCAAAGAGACCGCTCAAAAGGTAAAGCAGGAACACGGTGTGGTGGATGTGCTCATCAACAATGCCGGTATCGTGGTTGGGAAGTATTTTCACGAACACACCACCAGCGACATCCTGAAAACCATGGAGGTCAACACCAACGCCCCCATGCTGGTTACCCGGGAGTTCCTGGGCGATATGATGAAGCAAAACTCGGGGCACATCTGCAACATTGCCTCATCGGCCGGGATTGTTTCCAACCCGAAAATGGCCGTGTATGCCGCCAGTAAATGGGCCGTTACCGGTTGGTCGGACAGTCTGCGCCTGGAAATGAAACAGCTCAAAAAGAATATCGGCGTCACCACCATTATGCCCTACTACATCAACACCGGCATGTTCGACGGGGTGCAATCACGCATCCCGATTCTGAAACCCGAACCGACGGCCCGCCGAATCATCAAAGCCATGAGAAAAGGGAAAAAGATGGTTACCTTCCCGCGGTACATTTACCCGCTGACCCGCATCAGTCAGGGGCTGTTTTCGACCAATGGCTTTGACTGGCTGGCCAGTAATGTATTTGGAATTTATAAAACAATGGAGCATTTTAAGGGACGCAAATCATAACGTTTGGAACACAACACGATGAACGATACAGCTGAACAGATCATTGTTGACAAACTGGAGAGCCAACGGGCTTATTTCGCCACCCACGAAACCCAGGATATCCGTTTCCGGTTAACGCAGCTTCGCCAGCTCAGGCAAGCCATCGACCAATACCGGGAGAAAATAGAACAGGCATTGTGGGTCGATTTGCACAAGTCGCCCGAGGAAGCCTTTCTGACCGAAATCAGCATTGTGACGGGCGAAATCGATAACCACATCAAGCACCTGAAGAAGTGGGCCAAACCGAAACGTGTTTCCACGCCCATTCAGCTGTTACCGTCATCAAGTAAAATCATTTACGAACCACTGGGAGTCGCCTTAATCGTGGCCCCGTGGAACTACCCGTTTCAGTTGTTGATCAATTCGCTAGTGGGCGCTATCTCAGCCGGCTGCTGCAGTATCTTAAAGCCATCGCCCGATGCGCCAACCATTGCCCGCGTGATGGAAGAGATGATTCACGAGCATTTCGCCCCGGAATATGTGAGTGTTGTTCAGGGAGGAAGAGAAACCAACACCCGTCTGTTTGCCCAACGTTTCGACATCATCTTTTTCACCGGCAGTCCGAAAGTCGGGAAAGTGGTGATGGAAGCCGCGGCCAAACATTTAACGCCGGTGGTACTGGAACTGGGCGGTAAAAGTCCCTGCATCGTGGATGCAGATGCCAACCTCGATATCGCTGCCAAACGTATCGCCTGGGGGAAATTGATCAATGCCGGGCAAACCTGTATTGCTCCCGACTACCTGCTGGCCCACCAATCGGTGAAAGACGAGCTGCTGGATAAAGTAGCCGAAAACATCCGGTCGATGTACGGTCCCGACATCCAACAAAGCCGGTTTTATCCGCGTATCGTCAGTGAACGGGCCATGGAACGGCTGACCGGATTGTTGGAGCAGGGAACCATTCATACCGGCGGAGAAGTGGATACCAGTGAAAAGTACATCGCCCCCACCATCATCGATGATGTTTCACCCGATTTCAGGATTATGCAGGATGAAATCTTCGGTCCCATCCTTCCGGTGATGACGTTCGAACACATTGACGAAGCCATTGAGTACGTGAATAAAAACGAAAAGCCCCTCGCCTTCTACTATTTCGGCAAGAACAAACAGGCCAAAGAAGTTTTATCCCAAACGACCTCCGGCGGTGGCTGCATCAACGACACGCTGATGCACATTGCCAATCACCATATGCCCTTTGGCGGCGTTGGTAACAGCGGCACCGGCAACTACCACGGCCGGGAGAGCTTTCTGGCGTTCAGCAATCAGCGCTCCATCGTCTCTTCCCCCACGTGGATTGACTTGCCCTTCAAATATGTGCCGTTTAAATACTTTTGGGTACTGAAGAAAATATTGAAGTAAAGCCGGGTTGCGGCCGCCGACGCTACAGGAAAAACCATATCAGCAGATAGTCGTAAATTTGCTTAGTGCAACATTCATCAGCGGCTCACACAGCATCCGATTAAAAAATGAGAGAATTCAAACGCTTCATAGAAAAATACACGACCGTACCTGACAATGAATGGAACGCGATACGTCAGGCCTTTACCCAACGAGAATTTACGAAGAACGAAATCATTCTGCAGGAGGGTGAAATCTGCCGGCATTTCTATTTTCTTGAAAGCGGTTTGCTGCGTTACTTCTACAATCACGATGGCAAAGAGGTCGTCAAAACATTTACTTTTCCTCCCTATTGTTTTACTTCCGAAGCCAGTTTCATTAACCGGCGCCCTTCACTCGAAAACATCCAGGCATTGGACGATTCAACGGTATGGCAAACCAACTACGAGCAGTACAGAGAGCTGGAAAAACTGTCGTCGTGGAAGAGGTTCACCAATGGCCTGCTGAACGAATTTGACATGTTCTCGAAACTGATGATCATTCATCTGAAAAGTCAAACGCCCGAACAACGGTATTCCTGGTTGACGCAGAATTATCCGCCATCACTGCTTCAAAAAATACTACAAAAGGATATGGCTTCTTTTCTGGGCGTGGCACCGCAGTCGTTTTGCCGCATCAAAAATAAGTTGCAGGAAAAAGCCAAAAGTTAACTTAAGTGAAGAGAGGTATGAATTAAAACCTGAAAATTTGTCTCTACATAAAACGGATAGAAATGGCAGGTTTTAAGACAATCCATGTGCCCATGTGGGACCAAATGCAGGTATTCTGCAAGCATATTGCCGATCATCAGATACGGTTGGTTCTCCATTTCGACGGAACACTCGATGAGAAAACGTTAAGGGAGGCCGTACAAGTGACTGCTGAAAACAACCCGATTGTTTTTTCTCATTATGTCGAAGGTAAGAAAGGGATACGCTGGGAGTTTGCCGAAATGAATGTAGATGACATATATTCTTTCCAGGAATCCCACGAGCCAGAGCAATTATTGCAGGAAACCATTTTAAAACCCATCAACACATTTACCGGTCCTCAACTGGCTATATCGTTAATCCGATCGGAAACGGATAGCTTACTACTCAACTGCAACCATGCCATTTCTGATGCCGCCGGGGTAAAGGATTTCATATACCAGTTAGCTGAGAATTACAGCCGTCTGTCGCGAAACAAACCCGTTGAGCAGTCAGACTACACACCAGCGCGTAGTTTAAAAACCCTGTCGAAGAAATTAGGAGTGAAAGAAAAGCTTTCCGTTCTGCAAGTGATGCTATCCGGTAAAAAAGATGCTCCGACCTTCCGGAGAACGATGGAATTGGATAGTGTGCAGAACCCGGGGTTTACCACCTACACCCTCGAACCAGCTGAATTTAAAAAGCTCAGGGAATTCGGTCAGCAACATTCAGCAACCATGAACGATCTTCTTTTGGCAGTGTACTATTACACGTTGAAAAAGACGCTACCGAATACTAACAAGACCAATCGAATCACCTATTCATCTGATTTGAGACGGTACCTGAGTGATGCAGATTATGATGTGTTATCGAATTTTTCGGCCATTCACAACATCGATGTCGATAATTCGATAGACGATTTTGTCGGTTTGCTGAAAGAAATATCAACCATCACCAGGACACGGAAACAGATGAAATACAGTCTGGCCGATTTTCCTGCGATGGCTGCCCTGTTTAAAACGATACCCTATTCAAAACTCAAAGGCATATTTCACAAAGAATTTGACAAGATAAAGGAAGGTAAATCGGATTCGTCTCCAAGTTTAAGCAATACAGGAATCATTGAAGAGAGCAAAGTAGCTTTTGATACGCTCACTCCCAGTCGGGCCTACATGTTGGGAGGAGTCAATCATCCGGGCCTGTTGCAACTAGTGGCATCGACTTATCAGAATCACCTGACACTATCCATCGGCTCGTATTTCAATGAAAAGAATGAGGTATTCATTTCTGACTTCCTGGAAGAACTAAAGAAGACCATTCGTCAGGAAGTGTTGCAGAGTCAGGGAATTAAATGAAAAAAGCACCAAAGAGGCTTTCTTACAACCGCTTTGGTGCTTTGGAACGACCGGTATGATACCCCGGTTATTTTTTACCGCCTAACAATTTTTTCGAAAGAGGTTTTACCCAGAGTGTTTCGAGCAATACGGAAATCAATACGGTCATAATGGTGGCCGAGAGAATTATTTCACCCCAGTAAATCAGGGTCTGGTCATGACTCATAAACCCGATATTGAGGGGAATAGCCGCCAAAGCTGCCGGAACCACTCCTCTTGGCCCTTCCAGTGAAATAAACAAATATTCTTTCCAGTTCCATTTTTTCAACGGCACGATGGCTAACGCAGCAATGGGACGGGCAATAAAAACAACCCCTAAAGCAATGATAGCACCTTTCAATAAGGTTTCGTTGAGAACGGAAATATTAACAGTGGCACCGAACAAAATAAAGATGAACACACTGGCCAAATCAGAGATAATTTCGTTAAAGTGCATCTCCTCATCAACAAATTTATTGAATCCTTCGTGCTCATTCCATTTCTTAAACAGGATGGCGTGATTTCCGAAGACAATCCCGATGATGGTGGCCACCAGGTATCCCGATGACTGAGCAGCTTCACCGACCAGGAACCCTCCGAATGCGATGGAGATACCAAATATCTGAGGAAACAGTCCCGGTTTCAACCAACGGATGGTCCAGTAACCAAGCACCCCCATTCCCAGTCCCAGCGCCAGGGATGAAACAATCACATAGAGGAAGTAAATCACTCCGGCCGGATAAATGGATGTGTACTGTGCGATATTTTCGATGAGATGCGCCTGGTCGGCATGGGGAGCCACCATGGCAATGGCCAGGGTACTCAACACAATCGCCAGCGGATCGTTGAAAATAGATTCGGTGACAATAACGGTTTTGATGTTCTCATCCACCTTGTTCTGCTTGAACAGGGGAATCAACGTAGCCGGGTCGGTCGCAGCCACAACGGTTCCGAAAAGCATTCCGGCTCCAAAGGGAAGATTGAACAGATAAGAAAACAGGAAACCACTGACTGCGGCCGTTAAAATCATTCCGACAGTAGCCATTATCCCGATGGTCGCAATGTGCTTTTTAATCATGGACCACTTCAGATTATGTCCTTCAGTATACAAGATGAGGACCAGTCCCAGCACACGGGCATAGTTAAAAATGGTGTGCCCCTGGTCATTCGGAATCAATCCAAAAACAGGTCCAAATAAGAAACCCAGAACAATCAGTATCGGAATAGAGGAAATATGCACTTTTTCACTCAGCAAAAACGCAAAAAATCCGAGCGTCATGACGGAAATAATGGTTAAGTCAATAAGATCTGTATGCGACATTTTATGGTTCTTTAATCTGGTTATATACAATTATAGAATCATCCGATTCCGGTATTCACTATAACAATTTTCAACTCAAAAAATCAGGGTACAAATATAAAAAAGCTGGTAGATTGTTTCTAAATAAGATGGCGATTTTCGATAAAAATGTTTTTAAGCACAGCAGACATTGAGCATCCTGATTTTCGGCAACGGAAAATCACCGTTAATCACTTCAGAAAATAATGATTTGACTTTGTCGATTTGCCTTTCGTTGAACTCCACTGCCCGTTGAACAGCATTCGATCGATATACATCAAATTCAGCGTATCTTTGAACGATTTATAAAAGAAAAACATGTCATCAAAAGAAAATCGGAAAAAGGAACCCAGATTGCATTCCCGAAACAGAAACCGGGAAAGATACGATATACGCGCATTAGTCACTTCGAATCCAGAACTGGCAAACCATATAAAGCCCAATAAACTGGGAGAGGATTCCATCGATTTTTCAAATCCTGTTGCGGTAAAAATCCTCAACCAATCGTTACTCAACCACTATTACGGAATAAAGAACTGGGATTTCCCCGATGAAAACTTATGTCCGCCCATACCTGGAAGAGCCGATTACCTTCATCATATGGCCGATTTACTGGGCGAAAACAATTTTGGCACCATTCCCAAAGGCCGTAAAATTACTTGTCTTGATATTGGCGTTGGGGCCAATTGTATTTACCCGATAATTGGCGTTACGGAATATGACTGGAACTTTATTGGATCGGATATCGAGCCCAAATCACTTGAGTCGGCAACGAATATTGTCCGTGCAAATCCAACGCTTAACGGAAAAATAGAGTGCAAACTGCAAGTAAATCCTGCGGCCATTTTTCACGGAATCGTTGGCAAAGAAGATAAAATTGATTTATCGATATGTAATCCGCCTTTTCATTCTTCATCTGAAGATGCGCAAAAAGGAACGCGAAGAAAGATTAAGAACCTATCGGGAAAAAAAGTCAAAGACCCGACACTTAATTTTGCCGGAATTAGCAATGAACTCATATGTGATGGTGGAGAATATCAGTTTATTCATACGATGATTCGCGAGAGCAAAGAATTCGGAAAAAACTGCTATTGGTTTTCAACGTTGGTATCAAAACAATCCAATCTCAAGGGAATATATAAGGCACTCGAAAAGTTTGAAGCAAGCCAGATTAAAACCATTCCCATGGGAACAGGAAACAAATCGACGCGGATTGTGGCCTGGACATTTCTGTCGAAGGGAGAACGAAGAGATTGGGCTCAAACCAGATGGAGAAAACAAGATTTAGAACAATGATAATTTTGTTCTTAATAACTGTTTATATTCAGGTTTCGGAAGGTTCACCTGCCCTTCATTGATGTGAATATCAATCTCACAGCCGGGCAGGCAACTAATAAGAAATATGTACCTCTGATTTATCTGTAACAGATAATTATACCCCAACAAAAAATATTGATATAAGCTCAGAAGTAAAAAAATTAGGAGAACTAAAATAGAACTCCTAATCAATTTTATCGTTGCACACCTGTTCCGCATTGGGAAGAGTGCTGTCATTGTCACTAGGCATTGTAGTTACCCTTTCACCTTTTCGATCATGTGATTGATGACATGGGTATGCTGGTTTTGTGGACTGAACATGACGATCTCTGCATCGGCATTGACCTTTACGTTATGTCCCGACGGCCAGTAAAAAAGGTCTTTTGCGCTGACCGTCTCCTCAACGCCATGCGCATCAGTGGTCGTAAGTTGACCTTTCAAAACATATCCCCAGTGAGGGCACTGACACAAATTCCCTTCAAGTCCCATAAACAAGGGAGTTGTATCGACTCCTGCAGAGAGACTGAAGTACTCGCCGCTAATCTTTCCTAATCCGCTTGCATCGCCAAAGTCAGTTCTCTGACGAATAATTGCTCCGGGAATCTCCATTTTGACTTCAATGTCGTCTTTTGCAATTTTCATAATTATTTCTCCTTTTTCGTTTGGATGAAATTATCCATTTGGGGAAGATATTGCTGCATCCATTTCAGTCAACAATGGATTAATCAACTAATATACCAAACATTACAAAACACTGAATGTTCATTTTCGGCAAGATACTACTTCAAAAAATCATATCTACAAAGACATGATAGCCCACAATACTATCTAACAATATATAAAAACGACTTCGATGATAGCAGGAAATCAATCAACGTACAATGTCCGTTCGGATGTTTTCCTGACAGGCACAACTATTCATCTCCACCACCTGAAATATTGAAAGAGAATCAGACTTCCCGGGATTCCATTTCATTCAGGGCAAACTCAACTTACCGGCAGCGTAAACCAGAACTCCGAGCCCTCTCCTTCTACACTGCTTACATGAATTTCGCCGCCATGCATTTCCACGAACTCCCTGCACAGGAACAATCCCAGTCCAGTCCCCTTTTCGTTACTGGTTCCCGGCAGACTATCGATGGTTTGGTTCTTAAATAGCTGCGCCATCCGCTCGGGCGAAATACCGATGCCATTGTCTTTCACCGAAATTTTCACCTGACCATCTTCTTTCTCAACGGACAACTCGATGGTTCCACCTCGTCGGGTGAACTTCAGGGCATTATTCAGCAAATTGACCAACACGATCTGAAGCAAGTTCCTATCAGCATCCACCATCAATTCAGCCCCAGCGTTAACGTGGAATTGAATCTCTTTCATCCGGGCCTGATTATCGAACATCGATTCCACCTCAGTCAGCAACCGGGTCAAATCAAATTCTTCTTTGTACAATCGAATCGTATGTTGCTGCGAGCGGGCCCAGGTTAGCAAATTGGAAATGAAGCGATAGGTTTCTTCCGAGGTTTTCTGAATCAAACGGCCGTTGCTTTTGGCTCTTTTCAAATCTTCTTCTTCCAAATCCTCCATCAACAGCTCGCTGGTTCCAAGCAAGACGTTAAATGAACTGACCAAATCATGTGAAATAATGGAGAGAATTTTATCTTTCGACCGGTTCGACTGCAACAGCTCGGCGCTCAAACGGGAAACCGTCCGGTGCCGCAGAACGAGAACAACCGACAACACCAGTAGCAATACAATGATTATTATGCCATAAATCTGGTCCTTCTGTTTTGCTTTTAAATCCTGATGAACACGATTTAACTGCTCCGCCATCTGAAACCGGTCCTTAACTTCGGACAAGGTTTGATACTGCAAAACCGAGAACAACGAATCGTAAGTAGCCACATAATTCTGGTAGTTCCCGGAAGACTTACGGAACTCTTTTAGCTGGTGATAGAATTCGCCCTTGGTTTTGTAAACCTTCAGAATAATCGGCGTAAGTTTCGATTTCCGGGCATTGCTCAGAGCTTCATCCAGCATTTGTTCCCCTTCTTTCTCTTTTCCTGTATTCGCCAACACTTTCGCCATTCCCAACTGACTGTCGATTTCGCCAGTCGGATTCTTTCTTTCCCTGCACAATTTCAATGCGCCTTTGAAATACACATAGGCTGAATCATATTGAGCTTTTCGCAAAAAAACATCGCCCATTCCCTGCATGGAATAAGCCATGTAGTTCTTGTTATTAATCTGTTTGTGCTTTTCCAGCGACCGTCTGAAATAATGCATGGCCGAATCTGTTTGTCCCTTCAGGAACAAGGTCCGGGCAATCTCGAGGTTGGCTGAGGCAATCCCGGTGGAATCGTTAAAAGTTTGTCGAAGGGCAATTGCCTTCCGGAAGTAATCGAGCGCCGTACCGTATTTTTCGTTGATACGGCTCAGCTCCCCCATGTTGATGTAGCTATACGCGATACCGGGCGCATTATGCAAACGCTCGAATATGGCCATCGATTTTTTGGCATACTCAAATGCCAGCGGAATATTTCCAATCTTATAAAATGCGTCGCCCAGATTGTTGTACACATAAGCTATTTCCACCGAATCCTTCACCTGCAAACTAAGGGGCAGCCCCAGGTCGTAATACGATATCCCTTTTTGAATTTCATACTTGTAATGCTGATACAGGACGCCGACGTAATTGTACAGCGTGGCCAGCTCTTTGTCGTAGCCTTCCGCTTTGGCAATCTTAATACCTTGCAAGCCATACTTAATCGCTTTGTCAGTTTGCCTCTCCCGGTTTTGCCAACACAACCTTGAAAGTTCCTTCACCTGCTCCCGTTTGGAAAGGCGATCGAGTTGCTTCAATTCACCGGAAGGACTATTTTGTCCGAAGAGTGGTGAACTACCCGAAAACAACAGAAGATATATAGTGATATACAACAGTTTCCTGCTCATAGAATGCTCCCAGTTTGCACCAAAGATAAAAATTAAACGTGTTGAAATAAACGGTTTTTCCTTTCCAATATTGTCATACAGACGTCTTTCAACAGGAAACCTGACCCCAAACAGGAATTATTTAAACGAGGGATTATTCTGAAAAATCAGAAATAATCCCTCTCAATCATAGAATTACAGCTTTTTCCCTATATAGAAAACATAGCCGTAATACGCTTTGTACTTGCCATATAACCTAGTCTCATGCCGTTGATTGGCAATGAACTCCTCTGCCATTGTATCGCCGGCATTTTTCTTCAGAAAAGCTTCCTGTGCAGCCACCTGCGGCTTATAGAAATGTTCTGTCCAGCAGTTTTCCGGGAGGATAAAAGTTGCTACCGGAATGTAGCCGGCGTGTTGCATTTGAGCCACCTTACGGGGAATCGTGTCGATCTCAGGATATGCATCCTGCCAAAACGTGTCGATCTCAGCAGGACGTTCGTCAGTAAACCACGAAGCCTCGGAAACAGCGATATAGCCACCAGTTTTTAGGAATTTCCGCCATTCTTTCAGACCCCGTTCGAAGCCGATGTTGTAGATTGCGCCTTCCGACCATATCAAGTCCAGTTCTTCTTCCTGAAAAGGAAGATCATCCATGGAACCAACGATACCTTTTATCCGATTTTGAAGATTCAGCTTACGGGCATTTTCATTGAACTGGTTCACAAACCTTGGAAACAGGTCGACACCGGTAATTTGTCCCGGAGCATGCTGCGCCAGCACCATCGTCTGGCCGCCTGTTCCGCAACCAATGTCGACAATACGGGACTCGTTCGTCAGGTTATCAACAAAGCTCAAAGCCTTTGCGGTTATTTCAGGACTGCCGGGTCCTTGTCGTTCAACGGTGGCAAAATATTCGCAGATTAAATTCAAATCGAATTCGTGAATGGATTTATTTTCGTTACTCATAATGTTTAAATTTTAGATACCTGAAACCTCCGCACAAGAGCACAATACTCACTTACAGTGGATCAGAAAATGATTTACTATACGGACATGAAAATAACTCCGGCAGGACTGCCTGAGTTTCTTAAGGGATAACCCTGGGCAGAACACCTAGGATTATTTACTTCACCAAATCCATTTTCAATTTAAACATCCAACGTTTTTAGACGGAATAAAGGTAGGGATTTTCCAGCTACTGGTTATCAGCCCAATGAAATTCGTTTCACCTTTTTCGAAAAAAAATGTAACGATTCATCAGTTGCCAGTCTAATCGAATAGAAATAAATAATCAAAAACGAACTAATGAAAAAGCCGATACGCATCTTACTCTTCCTGACATTTGGAGTTGGAACCCTTCAACTCCTGTTTAGCAGAATATTCAGTGAAAATCTGAATGATTTCCTGCGGGGATTTCTGGTCGGACTCTCTGTTGTGTTAATCATCAGTGGCGCAATTTACCTGACACGATGTGCCGTCAAAGGGGAACATCCGTTGAGAGCAGGCAAATGAGGTTAATTGAGCATATTCTTACCAGTTCTTCAACAACTCGGCAATCACAAAGCCCAGGTAGTTGCCAATCGCATAGCCAATAATTCCAACGGTAAGGCCGGGAACTACTATGCGACGATTATGGAGCGCTCCGGCGACTACCGGCACGAAGGGTGGGCTGCAAATCAATGCCGTACTGGTAATAATCACCGTGTCCGTATCGATTTTGAAGATGCGCGACAGGATGACCTGCAGAATGAGTGACCCGAAAATCACCATCGTGACGTAGTAGAACAACGTCGGTGCACCGTTAATCAAATCGGGAATACTTACCATGGATGCCACCACCACGGAGAACACCAGCACCAGGTACATTCCCAATTCAAACGATTTCTCGATGCGGTTGAATGCCGGCACAAACGAAGCGCCCAGTCCCAGCGTGGTTATCAACAACATCACTACCGGAACCTGGTAGCTTTCGGGAAACAGAAAGGAAGCGCCTCCAGCTAATGCGAAAATGACGACTGCCAACGCAAACGCCTTCAACAACGGGATGTATTTGTCGTGCTTCAGCATGCCCCAATAAGGGTCGGTTCCATCCAAATCGTTGAAATCATCATCGATAGCAGCTACTTTTGGTGTAGCCGGTAATACCCAATTAAAAACCCGCTGCCCTATCGAAATCAGAAAGAAGAAATAGGCTCCGGAAATGATCATATCGCTCGTATGCGTAATGAGGTAATGCGTATCGTCGACACCCAGCATAAACTTCAATGATGCGAGGTTAGGCGTGCCGCCGGTATACACGCCAATCAGCAGGCCAGCAATCTTCCACAAATCTTTTTCCTGCCCCCGTAAAGTTAAATACCCAATGACCACAATCACAGTAACGCTAAAAATCCCGATGAGCATTGCAACCATAGTACGCCTGGCCAGATGCGCTGCATCGCGCAGATTGGCCGAAAAAAGCATCAGCGGAATGGCCAATGGAATCACAATGGCTGTAAGCGCATCCTGAATGCCATGGCTCCCTTCGGGCAAAATTGGCAGGTTACCCAACAACAATCCAATCAGGTAAGCCACCACTACCGCCCCCAGCTTATTCACAAACTTGTATCGGTGATTCAGGTGCAGAACCAGCAACGGAGAAAATAAATAAAAGATAACCAACAGGATTTGTTTCAGGAGCAGCATAAGCTTAAGTTTATGTACAGCAAAGTGGCCGTAAAAATAGAATATTATCCGCATTTCGCCTATTTTCACCGTCATCTTGCGACCAGCAGTGAACCTCTGTAGAAGTTCCCTGTTGAAGGAAAGCACTTGTAGCATTTTCCGCTATTGAATTCTTTTTCAGGAAAAAGTTAACGTTCAACCATATCATGAGAACAGCGATAATTGCCGGAGCTACCGGCCTGGTAGGTAAAGAACTAGTCTATTATCTTTCCGGTTCACCGGAATACAGTCGGATACACCTATTGGTCCGTCATCTGACTGGAAATACCAATGAAAAAATCATTGAGCATCTGATTGATTTTGACCAGCTACAAGACTTCTCGTTGGAAGAACGTATCGACGACGTTTATTGCGCGCTGGGCACGACCATGAAAAAAGCAGGTAACAAGGATGCCTTCCGTAAAGTTGATTTGGAATACGTGGTGACGCTGGCCCGTCGGGCCAAAGAGCTGGGGGCACACCGATTCCTGGTCGTCAGTGCCATGGGTGCCGAGCCCAAATCGATGTTTTACTACAACCGCATCAAGGGAAAGATGGAAAAAGCTGTCAGTAAGCTCGGAATTGAAACCACCGTTATTGTTCGTCCTTCTCTCCTTTTGGGTGAACGAAATGAAAAACGTTTTGCCGAAGAAGTCAGCGCGGTATTCATGAGGATTCTACGACCGTTCATCCCAAAGAAATACCGGGCCGTTGCAGCCGAAAAAGTGGCCGGAAGCATGTATCACATGGCATTGACTGCAACACCGGGATTGCACATACTGGAATCGAAAGAAATCGAGGATATAGAATAATCTCCTGCCGGGAAAAATCAGGTTTTGTAGAACGAGGGTGTAAAAATGGCCAGCACTGACAGTATCTCCAGACGGCCAAGGATCATATTGAACGAAAGGTAATATTTTCCGAAATCGGTTATCCCGGAAAAGTTATTAGCTGGTCCTACTTTCCCCAAGCCCGGACCGATTCCGCCCAGCGTGGTAATCACGCTACTGAATGCCGATTTGTAATCGAGGCCGGTACCCATCATGATAATGGAACCAATCAGGAAAGTCAGGAAATAGATGAAGACAAAGGAGTAAATACTCAGAATGACCCGTTCACTCACCACCTGCTTATTATAGCGCACCTGTACTACCGAATGACGACTGATCATCCGATGGAAAATTCGACGGGCATTTTTTAACATGATAAGGTGACGAGCAATCTTGATTCCTCCACCGGTAGACCCAACACTTGCGCCGATAAACATGATGAAAAAGATGACCAGGATGGCCATGGGTGGCCACTGGCTGTAATCAGCCGATGAAAATCCCGTAGCGGTGATAATGGAAACCACCTGAAAAAGCGATTGCCGGAAAGCTTCCTCCAGGTCGCCGTGATAGAAATGACGAACCTCATTCGCCAAAAAGAGGGAAACCAGGATCAGAATTCCCCAATATACCCGGAATTCCTCGTTTTTGAATACGGCTTTCCACCGTTTATGTACGAAGAAATAATGCAATGAAAAGTTCATCCCCGAAAGGGCCATGAAAACGATGAGAACATATTGAGTATAAGGTGAAAACTGCATCGCACTGGTATTCTTGGTAGAAAAACCACCAGTGGCCACCGTAGCAAACGAATGGCAAACCGAATCGAACCAGTCCATTCCACCCGCCATCAACAAAATAGTTTCTGCGACAGTCAGCACCAGGTAAATAAACCACAAACGCTTGGCCACATCGATGAAGCGGGGCTTGATTTTATCGACACCAAAGAAGGAACCTTCGGCAATCATCAGGTGTTGTCCTCCTACTCTGAAATAGGGCATAATGGCAATCACCAGCACAATAATACCCATTCCGCCAATCCAGTGTGTTTCGGCACGCCAGAATAAAATACCTCGTGGAAGCGATTCAATATCGACAAGAATAGACGAACCTGTGGTCGTAAATCCGGACACCGTTTCAAAGAATGCATCGACAAAACGTGGAATGGAATGACTGAGCAGGTACGGCAAAGTTCCAAACAGCGATATAAAAATCCAAACCAGTACCACCACCAGGAAGCTGTCTCTTAAACCAGGTTCTTTCATCAGGTTGCGCTGGGTTAAGAGCACCATGGCACCTCCTGATACCAAGGTAATCAGAAACGACAAACCAATGGCATGGGCATCAGTTCCACCATATAAAAGAGAGATGGGTACATCGATGAGCATAAATAAGCTTTCGAATATCAAAGCAATGCCCAACGTATTGGTAACCAGTTTAAAATTTATGTCCTTCATTCAAATGCTTGCGATGTGTTGCCTATGCCATTAAAAGCAACCTACTCAGGTTAAAACAAAATTGAAATGAAAAAGCTTACTATCCTCTTTTCAACACGTAGGAGGCGATGAATCGGTTACGTCCAAAGGTATATGTCCCCGAACAAGACCAGAAAAAGAGGAGAAGAAAATATGATAGTCAGCTACCAACAAATATTCATTTTCCAACAGAAGCAAAGCTGACAGTCCGCTTTCGGTATCCGGAGTACTTTCGGCCGGACTGCTCGTTGCATCAGAAAACAAAGCCCAAACCATCGTTGATTTTGCTGGTTCACTTTTCCCGGGATATTGATTCGAAAACCCAACATATATTTTTCCCATCACCTGTATCATACAGGCAAACACGACCAGAACAATACTATGTCGAATGACCTTTCTTTTCATTTTAACGGCGCAAAAATAGAATATTTCCTTCCTATTCAAAGCCACACAACAACTGAATCTAAATCAGAGACCGGTAAGATAAGATTAACTAAACATTGATTTAAGATTCTCGTTCATCAAAATACTTCTGGAAATTCCACCGAAATCTGAATACATAAAAAAGCTCTGCTTTAGACAAAACGTTATTGCTCGCTGAAATGTCTGTACCGTTTACTCAACACTTTCAAATATTTCATGTCAGAGACAAAATCATTAACTTACATTCCAAATCATTAACAGCCTGAATGAAATCAAATTCATTAACAAAAGATTTTCTGCTTTTGTTGGCAGGATTTACCGGGATGATTGGTTTTGGCCTGAACTGGCATATGGCCATTGCAGCCTGGCTTACACCACTGTTTCTACTTGCCTTTATCAGAAGTACGAAAGTCTGGGGCTTTCTTCTCTTCTTTTTGTCATCCGTCGTAGCCGGAAGTATTTCGCGCACCTGTTTTGTCATGAATGGAATGCTGTCGGAACACATTGCCAACGGCCTGTTTTTTGGAGTCGGCTATACGGTTCCCTACCTGATTGACCGACTACTGTACCGAAAACAAAGAGGTTTTTATACCACGCTTATCTTCCCGGCAGCATTTGTCGCTATCGAATACCTGGTAGCATTGATTTTAGGAACCTGGGGTTCCGTTGCACATACGCAATATAATCTTCTGCCTTTCATGCAAATCATATCAGTCACCGGACTCTTCGGCCTAACTTTCTTGGTTTCATGGTTTGGTGCTGTTATCAATTGGGTGTTCGAGAACCGCGAGCATCAAGTGGTCATTCGAAGAGGCATGTGGATTTATGCTATCGTATTTCTACTCGTCTTTTTGTTTGGTGACATCAGACTTTCCTTCTTTTCACCACAGGCTGAAACGGTAAAGGTCGCTGCCATCACAGGTGATACTGATATACAAAAAGTGATGAAGGATGAATCCGAAACATTTCAGCAGTATAAAAAACAAGGAAATTTCGATATTCCTGACCGGATTTTTTCCAATAACCAACATATAGAAAACATGTTGGACCGGACACGACAGGCAACTAATGCCGGAGCAAAAATTATAGCATGGAATGAAATTTCACTGATACTCAACAGACATCAGGTAGAAAGTCTCCTGAGCCAGGTAAAATCCATAGCACTTGCCAGGAAAGTTTATATTTTAACTGCCTTTCTGGAACAAAGCTCCCCGTCATCGGCGAAACCATTCAATAACAAAAGTGTGCTCATTCAACCGGATGGACAGGTTGGTTGGGAATACCTGAAATCGGCATTACATCCAACAGCCGAAGCTCCGATCATTAATCCAGGTAATTTTCGGATACCTACGGTTATTACCCAATACGGCCGGTTAGGCAACGTGATTTGTTACGACATGGAATTTCCCCGTTTCATTCGCCAGGCTGGAAAGCAAAATGTCGATATTATGCTGGTTCCATCCTTCGATTGGCCGGGTATAACTCCGTTACACGCTGAAATGGCCAGCTTTGAAGCCATTCAAAACGGTTTTTCTTTGTTACGCCCAAACGGGCAAGGACTCTCTGCTGCATTCGATTACCAGGGAAGAGTGTTGGCACAGATGAACACACTGACAACCGATTCGAAAATTATGTATGCTGACTTACCCATAAAATCAGCTACGACCATCTCCCCTGTCGTGGGTGACTTACTGGTTTTTCTATCAGTCCTCTATTTGTTTTTTATACTGGGCACTACCGTGAGTAAAAGAAGAAAGAAAACCAAGATATAATCATTAAATGCACCTTGACCATTTTTTCTGATTTGCTAATGAATTAAATACCGAATTGACCAGTGTCTATCCATGCCATACTCAACAACGACCAAAAATCGGTCGCCAATTTGTTGTTCACATATTCATAGGGCATCCAGCCATAGCCTTGTTCGCCCCAGGTTGTTCCCCATGAATTCCTGATAAGGAAAGCACCTGTTGTCGTTTTATTGCACCTGGTGTTTTTCAGTTTCTTGCTGTCGTCGCAACCAATAGCCACGATGGCATGTCCCCATTGTGCCTGTTCTCCCGGACACGGAAAGGGAATTCCGCCAACTACGTCACACGAGTCAAACGAGGGAAATCCCCAGAAACCAAACATCGACGGAATGCCGACTGCCAGGTATTTCTTCACGCTGAGTAGCACATCACCGCCTGCCACATTCGCTCCCTGCGGATCGTGGCAGAAGTATTTCAAGGCCTCGTAATTATCGGCAATGGCGTAAATAAAACTGCCCGGTTCGTTGTCAAAATCAGGATTGGAATCGGTATAAGGCCAAAACTTCTCATCCGGGACACCGCAAAGCACCAACGCTCCCATCGTATTTCGCAACCAGGCACCGGTATCACCGGTCACCTGCATCAGGTTCCGCGTGGTTTTGTAGATAAACAGCCTCGATGCATCTATATATTTGTTGCTTGCCTTCTTTTCAAAATATTCAATTACACCGGCTGCCGCATGGGCTGTACAGGCTCCGAGATTTTTCTGATTCTCGACCGGCGAACACCATTCCCGTAAATCTATTTTTTCGGGAAGCGCTTTCAACTCTTTCCCTTTGGGCAATTTTAGTTTTTTTGCCATATCAGCAATTTCCGGCTTCTTCTCGGTATAATCACGCAGGTCGGGCAGCGGCGGCAACCACCCGGTTCCAACTAACTGGTTGTTTTCAGCTAATTTCACTTGTTTGTACGTTGCATACATTTTTCGTTCCTCCTCTATTCTGGTTAATAAAATAATGGTGGATTAATTCTGCTTCTGACAAACTGTTACGAGTCAGCAAACCAATGGCAGGTTGAGAGAATAGAAATAACGGTGGGATAAATAGTAAATGTACAACTTATGCCACATGATATCAATGCGATACAAAATAAACTACGCTTATTATCATTTACTTTATACTTTTATTGCCTACAAAAGTTAACCAATGTTGCGACTAAAGACTGCCCGATTGAACATCCGGGATGTAGAAGAAAGTGACTTCGACAAGCTTCTTCGCATCTATAACCGGAAGGAAAACATGCTGTATGTTTCTGATGGTAACTATCACTGGTCGAAAGAACAGCTTATTGCGAAATACCGGAAATTCAACCAAACCGTAAAGGATGGCTACGGCATATTCTCCGTGGAATTGAAAGCGACCAACCAATTTATCGGTGAAGCCGGCTTATTTAATTCTTTCGATAATTTATCTGTACTAGAGCTGGGGTATATTATCGATTCAGTATTCTGGCAACAAGGCTTTGGAACGGAAATCTGCCAGGGACTAATCGATTATGCATTTGGTAACCTGAAAACGAAACGGCTGATTGCCCGAATGTATGCAGCGAATCTATCTTCAATAAGAGTTTCAGAAAAGTGTGGCATGAAAAAAGTCAAAAATGGATTTACCCCGAATGGCCGGGAATTCCTCGAATACGCGATTTCGCGGTAGCGGCAAAAATCGCTAATCCCTAATTGATTCCCACATATTTCCTATCCATCAGGAATTCATCAATTTAAAATCATTCAAGGGGGCTCAAGCGCGAATTTTGATAATTTTAAGGCAGTAACCGAACTTATGAAAATGAAACGTAGCCTTATATTCTATTCCCTTGGCGGGATAACACTCATTGCCATTGTTTTCTTTGTTATCCGCACGATCTCCAATTCCGGTTATGCCACGCAACTACCGGAAATTCCCAGGATAACATCATCAAATGAAGCATTAAAAGAGCAGATTACTACAGCTGCTGAAACAGCTTCACGAAAACCGACTGCCGAAAATATCGGCAAACTGGGAATGGTGTACCACTCCAGCGCTTTTTACGAAAGAGCAGCGCAATGCTATCGGCTGGCAATGAAAAGAGACCCAAAAAACTGGCGATGGCCCTATTATCTCGGTTACCTGGACAAAGAAATGGGAGATTCCAAATCCGCCATCGATAACTTCCGGAAAGTAATCGCCATTAACCCAAACATTTACTACGCATGGTATTATGCAGGCGAAGCATTTCAAAACCTGAACTATAACGAGCAGGCCGAAGTTTCATACAAGAAACTTGTTTACACAAACTTCACATCTTCTGCAGAGTCCGAAATATCGAACAGAATGGATTTCTTTCCATTAAATACTTACGCACGGTACCAACTGGCCCGGATTTACCTGAGCACGAAACAGCTCGATAAAGCGGAAGCTATTCTGAATGAAATCATCAGCGACCAACGTTCTTTTGGACCGGCTTACCGGTTGATTGGCAACCTGTATAATGCCAAAGGTGATTCGGCATGGAGCAAATATTACATTATCCGGGCAAACGATTTGGTTCCCTACGCCGCTCCGGTGGACACCATTGCCGACAAACTGGCTATGCTTTCCCGGTCGGAAATGTACCTGCTAAAACAGATTGATGAGGCGGAAAAGTCAGCAAACATTGAATGGACTAATAATCTGGTCAAGCACGCGATGACCTACCTGCCCGAGAATCAATACCTGATTTCCAAGGCGCTAAAGATCCATCTAAAAATGGATCAAGGACAAAAGGCTATTGAATTGGTCGATAAACATTTGGTCGCTTACCAGAACCAGTTCACCGAAATTCAGGAAGTAGCCAACCTCTTTTTCGATAAACGCTTGTATGCTCCTGCCGCCCGTTATTATGCGCAAGCAGTGAAATTAAAGCCCAATGATGTGAAATTGCAATCGCGGTTAGCCATTAGCCAATGGCAATCGGGACAAAAAGAAGAAGCACGTGATTTGACTCAGCAACTATTGAAAAACGGACAACCGGACCAACTGGCCAGCGGTATCAACCTGTTACTCATGTTTGGTGAAATACAGCAGGCTCAGAGGTATTTAAACACACTGAAGATGATAGCTCCATTGTCGGCACAAACGCAGCGGATGGAGGGCCTAATGTCAGAATATTTGGACCGCCCGGCGCAAGCAATCAAGCATTATGAGGCAGCCTTTCAAAAAGAGCCGGAAGATATGACCAATGTAAAGAACCTGATTGAAATGCTGTTCGGTCAGAAAATGTGGAAACAAGCGCTAAGCCGGCTAGGCGAAGCTATGAAAATCCATCCAAACGCCCCTTATGTTTTGGAGCGCACCGGAACATTGCTAGTGACCTGTGAAAATCAAAGCCTGCGAAATGTGAATCTGGGCAGAGAATTGTCCGAAAGGGCTTTCTTTCACTCTACTGCATTACCGGGAACGATGCTTTCTGCCGGAAGAAGCCTGGTACTCGCCTGTGCCATGCAGCAAGACTACACCACCGCAAAAAAATATATGGTGGTTGTGTTGAATTTGGCGAATAACCAAAACCTTCCGGAAGAATACATGAACGACCTGCTGAAAATCAATAGTTCCCTGCAGGCTCATATGTAGCATTAGTTCTTTTTCATCATTTTGCCGTTATTCATCCAAAGCGCAACACGCGACATATGTGTGTAAGGCGGATAAGCGTGCATGGCTCCGGTCACCATGTCCATCAAACCATCGTTATTGAAATCACCCAGTTCGAGTGAAAGCAAATGCGTCGGTATTTTGGCAATGCTGTGTTTTACAAACTGCATATTCCCGGTATTCTCGAGCCAGATAAAACTTAATGCATCGGGACGTTCCCAAAGATTGAACGCACTCACTACAAATAAATCGAGGTCACCATCGCCATCAATATCGGTTGGGCGGGCGTTGTAAGCTCCTGTAAAGTTACAGATGCGGTGAAACTGGAATTTCAGGTCACCTTTATTCTCCAACCATTGTACTCCGTGCCATGGTCTGCCTTGCGGCGGAATATAGTCAAACGCATCACCATTGGTGTACAAAATATCGTCATCACCGTCCTGATCAACATCAGCCATATAGATACCGCTGGAACCAAAATCCTGGTTACTGGAACCATACAATAGTTTTGGCTGGAAGTTTCCTTTTCCGTCATTCACAAAGCAGTAAATCTCCTCCCACTCCTGGCTTACCAGCGAAATCAAATCATTGTCGCCATCCTTATCAATGTCCACCACTTCCACATTGATGGGACCCGAAAGGTTCTGCAAAATATGACTCTTGAATTTCCAGTTGCCGAGGTTCTCAATCCAACGGGTTTCGCCATCGTCGTACCCAAATTGCGCAACCGCCAAATCGTTATCTCCGTCACCATCCAAATCGCCGCCACGCACATCCGTTACCCGGGCAATTTTATCGACAATTACATGCTTGGTAAAGTTGAAATTTCCATCATTCTCGAGCACAACTACCGAACCAATTTTATCGTTGTTTGGGAATAGCATGCCCATGACGGCCACCAATAAATCCAAATCTCCGTCATTATCAAAATCGTACGCCTGCACATGAGCTGGAGCAATCAATTCGTCAGCCAGTATCTTTTCGGTGAAAACACCTAAAGAATCCTGTCGTATCCACGAAATGAAGTTTCCTTTGCTGTCGCAAACAATCACATCCAGCAATCCGTCTTTGTCCAAATCAACCGCCTGAACATGAGAAATCAAAGGTGGCTCTTCAAATGACTGCCCGATTAACACCGGATTCAGAAAATCAATTTGTTCTCCTTTTTTGCTATCCGGCATTACCTCGGCGATGTTCTCTCCCGAACCGGAACGATTCATTACCCGCTCGACAACTTGTCCCCAGGTCATCCCGGTACGACTAGCCTGATATTGAATCAGCAACAACGGAATTCCAATAAACACAAAAAGAATAATGACGACGGGAATTAGCGTTTTTATTCCACGTCCGGACTTCTTAGTCCCGTTGGTATTTTTTTTCATATGACGGTTAAGTTTGGTAGGCTAAAACTAAAGAAAAAACAAATATCGTTCGAACGGAGAAGCAAATATATATGATATGTAGACTCTTTACATATAAGGCTCTACGCAGTAAATGACAAGTCGGAGCTTTAGCAGTCTACTCTAATTTTTCTAATTTAGTCCGCAAGCTGAACCTAACCAATGCATAAACTTAAACGTACTTTTGAAAATTTCCTGATCGTTGTGATGCCGGGCCTGATGCTAGCTATTCTTGTCCAGTTTTTCACTCATGCTCCCGTCGATCGATACATCCACATTACCAGTTTCCGTTACGGAAAAGAACCGTCCGTTATTCGCTGTAACCGGGGAGACCGGCTACACCTTACCTTCTCTACCGACGATACAGCTCACTCCTTCTTTCTCGAGGAATTTGATATCGATATAAAAGTGAGCCCCTCCCGCGAGGAAGTAGAAGTATTTAAAACCAGCAATCCAACCGACAAACAGTTAGTCACGAAAGAATACATTCTCACAGCCAAACATCCGGGCATCTATAATTACATTGTATCCCGAAGCAACTACCGCTGCCACGTCTGGTGCGGACCGATGCATGCATTCGAGCAAGGGAAGATCATCATCCTTCCAAATACACTACTGGCTTTCAGTCTCGGTTGTCTTGCCGGCATAATCCTGCTATGGTTGTTTGGCATTTTCGGAAGAAAGAAATCTACTGAAGAGTCAGTACCAAAACCGACCTCCAAAGATGACCTGTTCCTTCGTTTTCCATTCCTGAAAAAGATGGCACGCTCACGATGGTTACAGGCCACTCTCATTTTGTTGTCCATGATAATGATTTATGTGGTCATCCTCACCTCTGTTTTCGGGACGCAAATGTCAGGACGGAACCTGGGGGTTCTGCTAATGTGGGCCGTTTGGCTTTTTCTTTTGGTGGCCATTCTTACGCCCTTCATGGGACGAATCTGGTGCACCATATGTCCGTTGCCATTTTTCGGTGACCTCATTCAGCGACAAACACTTTTCACTCCGTTGAAAGGACGTACCAAAAGCTACAATAATAAGTTCTCCGGATTCTTCCTGAAATGGCCGAAGAAACTTGACAATAACTGGCTAAAATTGTTTGTTTTTCTGGCCCTCGCCACCTTTTCTACTACGCTGGTAGCTAAACCACGTGTTTCCGGACTCGTACTGCTTGGACTATTGCTTGTGCCTACCGCAATGTCAATTGTATGGGAGCTTCGGGCATTCTGTCGGTATGTCTGTCCGGTGAGTGTTTTCATCGGGCCGTTTTCCCGGATGAGTACGGTAGTACTGGGCAGTAAATCGCAGGAACGATGTGATACCTGTAAACCGCATTACTGCGAGAAAGGAAGTCCGAAAGGCTGGGCATGTCCGTATGGAATCAATGTGGGAAAGATAGACGAAAATCCGGATTGTGGTTTGTGCATGGAATGTACCCGCAGTTGCCTGTATGATAATGTCACCATTTATAAACGGCCCCTGGCGTCGGAATTAGGAACACGCAACCTGAGCGAAGCCTGGATGACGTTGGCCATCTATACCATTTCAATTGTTTACAGCATCCTGTATCTGGGTCACTGGCCCATCGTCCGCGATTACATTAACATTCTCGATAAGCAAAACTGGGATTTGTTCGGACTGTATGCAATAATCCTCTGGATGCTGGCATTGGTTGTTACACCTGCGTTGGTTTACCTTCTTTCGCTTGGCGCGAAGAAACTATCCCGTAGCTCCTTATCTGTTAAGGAAATATTCATGGCTTCCAGCGGAGCCTTATTACCGCTCGGCCTGATGATTTGGATTGCCTTTGTGGTGCCGATGTTATTCGTGAATGTGACGTTCATCGAACAGTCATTTTCCGACCCGTTCGGTTGGGGATGGGATTTCTTTGGAACGGCCAATATACCGTGGCATCAATTCATTCCACGATTTATTCCATGGATTCAGGCAGCACTCATTCTGTCCGGAGCCTGGCTGAGCTTACGAAATTACAGGCGCTCATGGAACCATTCTGACATCACAACCAAACAGCTATTCCGCCTGCTTCTGCCCATCAGCCTGCTTGTCATTGTCACGGCAGTCGGAATGTTGCTCTTCTTTACAAATTAGAAGACCGTCACAGCGGATGGAATAAAGCACAATTCACAATTTAACGCCCATTATCTCACTCTTCACATTCCTACGGTGTTCAATTCCCCACTCCACCATCACGTCCAGCACAGCTTTGAAGCGCTGGCCCGACTCGGTCAACTCATATTCCACGGTTACCGGGATGGTATTATGTACCGTACGCGACACAATGCTGTTCATCTCCAGGTCTTTTAATTCCTTCGAAAGCATACGGGGCGTAATTTTCTCAATATCCCGCTCCAGTTCCTTAAAACGCTTTTTACCATAGAGTAAGGAGCCAATAATCGGTAATTTCCACTTACCACTAATCACATTCATCGTATCGTTCACAGCCATTACATAATTGCCCGAACACATTTTTACTTCGGCCAAAACAGATGCATCACATGCCATAACCTTTGATTTTACTAACACTATACTAAAGTATACCGGTATACTTTAGTATAGTAGTTACTTTTCGATAGCAAACATAGTGTATTTTTGCCATTATTTTTAATTGGTCTAAAAAAAAGCACAATGAACTTAATCGATAATTTGAAGTGGCGTTATGCCACCAAGAAGATGAATGGTAAAGCCGTTCCCGAAGAGAAACTGCAATATATACTGGAAGCCGCTCAACTGGCGCCGTCTTCCTCCGGATTGCAACCCTACTCCGTCCTTGTCGTCACGAATAAAGAGTTAAAAGAAAAGATGAGGCCCATTGCCTGGGACCAAAGTCAGTTGACCGATGCTTCTCATGTATTGGTTTTTGCCGCCTGGGAGAATTATACCGAAGAGAAAATCAAAGAGGTATTCAAACGCACCACCGATGAGCGCGGTTTACCCGAAACGGCCATGGACGATTACCGGGCGAGGTTATGGGGCATGTACTCTCAAATGCCGGAAGAGTGGCACTTCCATCACGCTGCTAAACAGGCATACATTGCCTTTGGTCTGGCCATTGCTGCCGCTGCTGAGCAAAAAGTAGATGCTACTCCGATGGAAGGTTTTGACGCAGCAGCTATGGATGAATTATTGAATCTGAAAGAAAAAGGTCTCCGCAGTGTGCTGGTACTGCCGTTGGGCTACCGCGATGAAACGAACGACTGGCTGGTGAACATGAAAAAGGTTCGCACTCCGAAAGAGGACTTTTTCATTGAGTTGAACTAAACAGTTTATCTCGCAACATAACTTCAACTATACAAGTTAATACTTGATAATTATTCATGCTACGGATGGAAGGCTTCGGCTTTTCATCCGTTTTTTTGTATGAAAGATTAAAATAGGTGAGTCAGTGAATAAAACATAAAATTTGTATTTTCATCGCCGAGTGTTTATTCAAGAACATTAACCTTTAACCCAAACTTTCATTATCATGGAAAATACAAACAATCGAAAACGCATTATATCAAGCGTAGTAGGAGCTGTAGTTGCAGTACTGGTTGCAGCATTGGTTCAGCAATACTTTTTCAAAGCGCCAACTTTTGATAAGACCATGATGCAGGCTGCCAGCCAAATCAACCAGTCGTGCCCGATCATGGTCGACCAGGAAACGCGTCTCGATAATGCCGTGGCGATGCCCGGGAAGATATTTCAATACAACTATACGTTGGTAAATTTAGCGAAGGACTCCATTAACATATCCGGACTGGAAAGTTATATCAAACCAATGATTCTGAACAACGTGAAAACCAACCCGGACATGAAGAGCTTTCGCGATAACAAGATAACCATGACATACACCTACAAGGACAAGTACGGCGTATTCATTACCCGGATTGACATTACACCGGAGATGTACGAGGAATAAAATCTTCGGCAAGCGCAGCTGAAGATTTTCCTACTGACCACAGATAACGCTGCTGTATAGAGAGGACAGACTCTCTGATTGTGCATGTTATCTGTGGTTTTATTTTATCTAAATCTCTCCCTCCACCTCGATCATTCTCTCCAATACTAACAAGGCCTCTCACACAAACCGGAACACTAAAAATCAAAAAAAGTTAACCACAATAAACGGCATAAATTTATTAAATTAGAGAAACACTAATCTCGCCGAAAAATGAAAACCAGACTTCCGGCCCTGAAACAAAAAGTCCTGTTATCTATCATTGTTTTGATTTCCTGCCTCAGCCTGCATGCGCAATCACCAGAGCCGCTACACATGGAAAAATACACCACCGTTAACGGGGAGAAATTTGTTGTCCATTCAAATGTGCTGAACCAGGATAAGGAAATTTTCGTCGGGTTACCGAAAAACTTCAACGACGCAACCGATTACCCGTTGGTGCTCGTACTGGAAGGCGAAGTTGTTTTCGACACTTTTGCCCCGCTGATGCGATTGATGGCCGACGTAGGTGAAATTCCTGAGTGCGTGATTGTCGGAATTCCTTTCTACAACAAACATTTGGAGTACGCTCCCAAGATAAGCTCTCATCCTGAAAGCGGCAATGCCGACAACGTGCTCAATTTCTACCGGAAGGAATTGTTTCCGCTACTCGATTCGCTCTATCATTGCGGAAAGGATAAAATCATATGGACACACTCGGGACTTGGCGGCATCTTCTGCACCTATCTATTGCTGGGCTCCGACAATCAATTCAATGGTATCATCTCCTCCAGTCCCAATCTCAAATTTATGCGAGATTACATCGAAAAAGAAAATGCTTTCGCCGATTTAGCCAAAAAAGGAAACGTATTTTACTATTTGACTTTCGGGAGCAATGAAGGTGAGGATTACATGAGCGGCATGTACACCGAGGTAAAACAATTCAAGGAAAAACTGGAAAAAGAAGCGCCTGACAATTTAATCTGGAAATACCAGTTAAACGAGAATGACGATCATTTTACGAATGCCGTAGAAACCTTTACGGATGGATTAATCCTATACTTCCGAATGATGAAATAAAAAAGGCTGTCTCAGGAATATCATCGAATATATCCGGAACTTGAAAATGAACAGGTCATTTCCATTTTGGTGAAAACAAACAATATTCCCTACCTTCGTATTGCTTTGAAAACAAAATAATCATATCACCCAACTCCCTTCCGGGAGAAGACAGAAGAGCCGGATAATAGCCTTTTGAATGTTATCTTTACTTCACGTGCCCTTCGAATTCCGTTATTCATCATTTATTCAGGCCATGTGTGAATATTCGCGCATATACCATCACACATTAAATTTAAAGCTATGAAAATCATAGACATACTGGCAAAAGTTCAAAAGCCAGCTTTATATGAGAAAGGTTCCGCCGTGATGTGGACCGACCCGTACATTTCAAAGCAATTATTAGAAATTCACCTCAACGAGGAAATCGACCTGGGAAGCCGAAAAAAGTCCACGATTCAGCAAACCGTTGACTGGATGCTGCAGCAAACAGATAAACAGTCGCTGAACATCCTGGATTTGGGATGCGGTCCGGGATTGTACGCCGAAGAATTGGCCCACAAAGGCCACAAGGTGACCGGAGTCGACTTTTCGGAAAATTCCATAGCGTATGCCCGCGAAGAAGCGCAACGCAAACACCTCGACATTACCTACCTGCAGGCTGATTATACATCGCTGAAACTGGAGGCCAACCAATTTGATTTGGTTATCCTGATTTACACCGACTTTGGTGTACTACTTCCGGAAAAACGGGAAAAACTCCTCAACCTGGTTTATACAGTGTTGAAGCCCGGAGCTAAGTTTATCTTCGATGCACTGAACGACAACGAACCGGAAAAGAAAACCACGCCTAAAACGTGGGAAGCATCTGCCGGAGGATTCTGGCAACCGGATCCCTACCTTGCTCTTTCTGAATCATTTCTCTATCCGGAAGAAAAGGTGATTCTCTATCAGCATACTATTGTCGACGAGCAGGATAAAAGCGTTGTTTACCGTTTCTGGACACACCTGTTCTCCCACGAAGATCTGACCGGAATGCTGAGCAAGCATGACTTTCAATCCATCAGCTTTCACGAAGATGTGCTGCCCGGCGATGATCCCTGGAGCGGACAGAATGTTGCCTTTTGTCAGGCAATGAAGGCTTAAGCAATTGAATACATTTTATCGTAACAATAAAGGCAGCCTGATTAGGCTGCCTTTTTATTTTCTTAAAAACTTTACGATCTCAAATTCATTATCCTGTAGTTCCCAGCGCATTGGCAATGGCGTTCACACATTGCAGGAGCGCAAACAGGTACTGGTCTTCATCCGGAAGATTGTCCTTTTTGGCAGCCCTCCATTTGCTGAGCAGTTCAATCTGCGCTTCGTGCAAATGAGCTAATGCTTCGGCCCGCAGCATGGTAGAATAATAGTGGTTCTTTCGACGTTCGTGAATGGGTATTTTCAACAAATCGGCCAACATATTTCGGGTTAGTTCCAGCTCGGTCACCATTTTGGCCATCATCCGTTCCCGAACATTGGCATCTTCCACTAACGAGGCATACTTCGCCATGATGTGCTCGTCGGTAGCGGCCAGACTCGAATCGAGGTTGGTGATCACATAGCGTACAAACGGGTCGTATTTCACCAGCTCGCGAAGCTTTGCGTACTCCTGCGTATCGCCGGTCTGCATTTCCTTCAAGGTAGAGCCCACGCCATACCAGCTGGTTATATTGAACCGCGACTGCGCCCAGCTAAATACCCAAGGGATGGCCCGCAAATCTTCGATGGAACGTTTACCCGTGCGGCGGGCCGGGCGCGAGCCAATTTTACTCGACTCGATCACGTCAATGGGCGTAGCCTGTGAAAAGAATTGAATGAAATCTGGGTCCGAAATCAATTCATGGTAGTAGTACTTTCCCCGCTCTCCCAGCTTGCCAAACAACCCGGCTACATCGCCATTCCCGGAAGGCAGAAACTTATGCAATGCTGTTTGCGCGGTGACGCTGGCCAGCATCAACTCGAGGTTATAAGCCGCGTTCACCAGGTTGGCATATTTCCGCTCGATGGTTTCGCCCTGTTCTGTTACCCGGAATTGCCCGTTCACCGAACCATGCGGAAGTGTTTTAATGAACCAGTGTAACGGCCCTGAACCACGGCTGATACTTCCTCCCTTTCCGTGGAAGAACCGGACAATGACACCGTGCTTCTTCCCTACTTCCGTGAGGTCGCGCTGTGCTTCGTTCAGAAACCATGAACTGGCCAGAATACCGCCGTCCTTGTTGCTGTCGCTGTACCCGACCATCACATCCTGATAAAGGACTTTAGCTTTGGTCCTTTCCCGCTGCAACTCCAGACTATTCTTCACTACTGGATGACTTAGGTAATCATCCAGAATTTGTGGGCTGTCTTTTAAATCTTCAATAGTTTCAAAGAGCGGTACCACGGGCAGCTTGGCCGCCAGGGCATTGTTGTATTGTATCGTGAGGCCTGCTTCCCGCATAAACAGATATACGGTCAACAGGTCCTCGGCATTGCGTGTCATACTAATGATGAGCTTCCCGATGGAACGTCGGCTGTACCGGCTGATGTGATTCTGCACCACCTGAAGCGTCTCGATGACATTGCGGGCTTCGCTGCCGGTTCCGGCATGCTCCAGCAGAAACGGACGGTTCATCTTCAGCTCCGCATCCAGAAATTTACGTTTCTCCGTCTGCGATGAAAGAGCCAGGCTCTCTGTATTCGCTCCCAACGATGCAGCAACCAACTGTTCCAGCGCTTTCTCGTGAAACTGGCTGTTCTGCCGAATATCGAGCTGTGCCAGGTGAAAACCAAAAATCGTCAGCAGTCGTTTGCAACGGCCAACATCGACGTGAGCCACTTCCGGAATCCCATAATTTTCCAACTCTTGCGACAGTATATTCAAATCGGCTACTAACTGTTCAGAATGACGATAACGGTTTTCCGCGTCCTCCAGCGATAAGTTGTGCTCCTGCGTCACATCAATGGGCAACTTGTGAAGCAACAGCATCACATACGCCTTGAAAATCTCGTTCTGGTTCTCTTTCAATACCTTTTCACCCGAAGTACCCAACTCAGATACCAGTTGTCCCAACCGGGTAGCAAACTCCTCTCCTGCTCCGTGCAAGCTGATATAAATACTCAGCTTTTGCGCCAGTGCTAATAGCTCCTTCTTCACAATCACAAAAGCATGAATGCGAAGTTTGTTAAGTGTCATACGGGTAATGTCGGGCGTTACCAATGGATGACCATCACGATCGCCCCCAACCCAGTTTCCGAACGACAATCCCGGGAATAAATCTGTGTTATTCAATTTGGCAACATCAAACCCCGATTCTCGCCAGGCCTGTCGTAACCGTTTATCGAGGAAAACCACCACGTCGGGAAAAACGTTGGTGAGGTAGTGCAGAATATTGTCGAGCTCCGACTCCAGCCGGGGCTTTTCGATGTATATCTCGTCAATGTTCCAAAGCCGGTGCAGGATTTGTTTGATCTCATCGCGAATGTCTTCCCGCTCGATGTGGGTATACATCTTGTTCTCGCGGCGAACCAGTAACAGGTAAAGTCTTCGGTATTCCTGCAGCACCACCGTTCGTTTGGCCTCTGTAGGATGCGCCGTCAGAACGGGCTCGACCAACACATCTGGCAAAACTTCCAAAATTTGATCTTCCGTGATACCTTTTTCTTTAAGCAATTTGAAGTTCGCCGACCAAAGTCCGTTTACAGAACTCATGTCCCCGTCCTCCTTCGCACGCCGGCTTTGCACGGCACCATTCACTTCCACCAGGTTCACCAGCTGGAAACTCATCGAAAGCATGTGAATGTAGTCATTACTCAGTAGTACTTCTTCGGGAGGTTGTTCATCGGAACTAATCCAGGGAATGTAAGGAACAATAGCCTGCTTACCGCTCTCTTCTAGCACTTCGCGAAAGCAAGTCAACAAAAAATCCAAATCGTCATACGGCCTTCCCAGCGCGTTCCTTACTTCGGTGAATACAGTTTTCATAGTCATCGCAATTTATCTAAGGAACTAAACATCCGAAATTATGAACAGTTCAAAATGATTTGAAATTGGAAAATGAATAACGGTGGAATAATGTTGGCAAATCGCAGTAATCCGTTACGTTCTATCATCTAACCAGCGATATCAGAAGATTCGTATTCACCTGTATAAACGAAAGTGCCATTTTCAACAAAACATATAAATGGGTACATTTGACCATCAGAACCGTGCTATTTGCCATCATTAATGACGAGCAATTAATTTTGAATGAAAAGTCGATTTTACCATTGGATTACCGGAAGATTTCCGCAGAACTACCTCATTAAATATCCTTTCAGAGGGGCCATCATCCTTACATTCTTTTCATTCCTGTTTACCATGCTGTACGATCCGCTTAATTTCCATGGTAACCAGATTTACACCTACCCTCAACTGATGGGATTATATTGTTTTGTTGGAGGTTTTACAGTTTACTTGTCTACTCACTTACTGAAAATAATTCCCTATTTTCATTCAGAGGAAGAGTGGACACTTATAAAAGAAATTCTGGCCATTTTCATCATTCTTTTTGGAATCGGTTTAGGACTCTACTTCAGTGCCTTTTTCATCGATCCTCAAAATCCCCAGTGGACATTTCACAATCTCATCGGCTCCGAGACGAATGCTTATTTAATCGGGAGCCTTCCTTTTCTGTTCTCTTTAGTTATCAACGTTTCGCACAAAGCTCATCTCGGCAGCAATCGAAGTGTTTCCGCTTCGCTAACAGATGACATCCCAATTGACGTTGCGGAAGAGATGATTCAAATCGAATCGAAGTTGAAAAAGGAAACCCTGAAATTTTATCCCAGCCAGTTCCTGTATGCCGAATCGGACGGCAACTATGTGGTATTTTATCTGAAAGAAGAAAACGAAGTACGGAAGAAGATTATTCGCAACTCCATTAGCCAGGTAGAAAACCAGCTTTTCGGCCAAGATCATTTTTTCCGCACCCACCGCTCATTCATTGTTAATCTGAAAAAGATATCCAGAAAAGAGGGAAATACCTCGGGCTATCGTTTAAGCTTGAAAGGTCTTTCTACCGAAATACCGGTTTCGCGTCAAAATGTGGCCAAATTCGATGAGATTTTTCCGCTCAAAGACTAAATCGAACGTTTCCACTGGTCACAAAATTTTGTCACTCATCACACATTCCAGCTGATTTAACAGGCCTTTCCAACCACTTGTCACAAATTCTTGCCGTGTACCCCAACTCTTTGGAAGGTGAAAAGGAGTTTCCTCAATTTGCATGAAAGACATCACGCAAATTTTAAACTTTCAGGAAACAATGAAACGATTTTTCATCTTAGCAAACACCTCAAAGATTCTTTTCACGACGCTTATCGGGTTAATGACCTTCCAAAGCCTTTGGGCGCATTCCATCACCGGTCAGATTAAGGATGGTAAAAGTGACCAGTCCATTCCATATGCCACCATTTCGCTTTATAACGCGAACGATTCTTCATTAATAACCGGAACAGTCAGCGGAACCGATGGGCATTTTGCGATCGCGAAAGTAGCGTCGGGCAAATACAACCTTCACGTTAGCTTTATGGGGTATCAAACCGTAAGCCGTAAGATTGATCTAACCAACCAGGAAAATTATCACGCGGGTACCATTTTATTACAGGCAACGTCTGTCAAATTAGGAGAAGCGGTAGTAACCGGCGAACGCATCAGGGCCAAAGCAGAACCGGATAAAACAACGTATTTCATCAACAAGAAGTTGGAAGATGCATCGAACACCGGCCTTGATGTGCTGAAATATATTCCGGGCGTACAACTCGATTTTAGTCAAAATCTTTCGCTTGAAGGAAACCAGAACATTCTGTTGCTTGTCGACGGCAAAGAGCGCGATACCGGATTCATCCGGCAGCTCGATGCCAGCCAGATTGATAAAGTAGAAGTAACCACCATGCCCGGCTCGAAGTATGATGCCAGCCTCTCCGGCGTCATCAACATCATTTTGAAGCACAGGGAAACCGGTGTTAATGGTTACGTGCACGGCGAAATACCGACGTCCCAAAATGCCGTCTATATCTTCCCGGGATATGGATTGAATTATGGAGGAAAGAAATTCAGTTTTCAGACTTCATATAGTGGACAAATCAGTGATTTCCCAATTATTGAGAACAATTACCGTGAAATTAGTAAGCCTCAGCAAACTACTACCATTACCTCGCAGCAGGACGTAATGCAAAACAACTGGTCGCACCGGTTTAATTTCGGCATCGACTATTTCATGAACAAACAAAACCAGATCAACCTCTACACCTTTTACAACCCCTATTCCAGTGAGCACAACGGCACAATGACCTTACAGTCGCAGATAAACCAAACACAGGACCGTTACTGGCAAGCAAAGAAAACTGACAACGACCGGAATCATAAGCTATTCGGTTCACTCTTTTACAAACACTTGTTCCATCAGCCCAACCAGGAATTGACTGTTGATGCCAGCTATTACTACCTTACAGCACATAACGCCACAACCTACGCTTATGATTCATCTTCCGAAGGTGGTGCCTCAGAGCAAACCAATATCGTCAGGCCCCGGCAGCAGAACGCCAGCATAAAAGCAGATTTCACCACTCCGCTTACTGAATATTTTAAGCTGGAAACCGGAATGAAAGGTTTATTAAAATCGATGACCGACCGGCAATCTGACTCCTTCCGCTACCGCGAAAACATTATGGCAGGATACGGCTCGTTTTCTTTCGCGAAAGATAAGGTTCAACTCAACGCCGGTTTGCGTGCCGAACACTCGACCAATGATTTCATCGACCACTTCACGCGTCACTCCTGGGCGTGGTTGCCTTCAGCTTCATTGAACTATCAACTCTCAAAAACAAAGAGTCTCAAAATCTCTTACCGGCGCTCCATTTTTCGCCCCAATATCTATCAGCTGAATCCATATCTGTCACAAAACGATCCGTATAGTTTACAGAGTGGAAACCCTTGGTTGAAACCGCAATTCAGCCAGGACCTCTTCCTTGATTATTCGATGAGGTTGGGGAATAATTTCCTTTCGACCCGCCTGTTTTACAACCAATCAAATCATGTCATCAATTCACTGACTTTCGTGAATGATTCGAATCTGTTTGAAACAAACATTCACAACGCGGGAGAAATCGAACAACTCGGGCTACAAATCAGCGGCGCACTAAAGCTGGGCAAGACCTTCGCATTCAACCCCTACCTGAAGGTATTCAGTAATTGGACGCACCCCAATGCTATTGCCACGCAATATCAAACCGTAGCAAAACAGGAACTTAGCTATGAGATGGGGTTGTCAGCCATCGCATCCTTCAAACACGACTGGACTGCAGCTTTCCGGATGCAGTATTACCATCCCACCACCGATATCCAGACAATTCGTAACATGTCCGATGCTCTCTACTTTGTTTCGGTTGAGAAAACCATCAAAAAGAAGATTAAGTTAGGTATCGTTAGCGGTTTGCCCTTCAAACGCTCGTTCGCCTATCACGGAGAGAAAACCCAGGGACCAAATTTCTATCAACGTTCTGTAGGAAGTGTTATCCTTCCCTCGGTTCCCATCTGGTTTTCCATCCGCTACCAGTTTAGTTCCGGCAAAAAAGTACACACCATTCAACGGGAAACAGAAAAACTTGACCGGATTCCGAAGAAAGGATTCTAATTAAAATGGAAAATTGAAACAAAAGCTCACATTTGGACATGTGATAGCTACGCACACAAAGGAATCATCTTTATTTATTGATTCAACTTTGTGTGCTTTAGTTGGAAAACAATACAGCAGAACAGCCAACGCATCAACAACTTGGCATGAATATGAATTCATTTCGAACGAATAAAGTTGTAATTTTCCGCTAAATAGAAATAACTAACCAACATGGCAAATCATCTGTTTTTTTATGCAGCTCTTTCTCTCACTTTAGTTCACGAAATGGATGCCATCCGTTGCCGGGAATGGAGTATTCTTCCGGGCTTATCCCTTCTAAAAGATGAAACAGCTTACCTCCTATACATGTTGGCTCATATTCCGTTGTATTTCTTACTATTCCTGAGTCTCGTGGGCAATCGACCTAAGGAAGGCTTGATCATTGGACTGGACATTTTCTTCATCGCTCACCTTCTCATCCACATTCTCTTTTTGAAGAACCATAAAAACAAATTCAAAAATTGGTTTACATGGTCATTGATCACCGGAGCATCTGTCTTCGGTCTTCTGTACCTGTTTTTCTAAACAATATTTTCATTCCATTCGTTACCTTTACGGCCAATTCAAATCAAAACCTGCCAAGCTTCAAGTCCCTCGTTCATTTATTTGGCCAATCATCATTTTGACTATTTCAATTGACAAAAATACATCATAAACAAGAAAGCCACAGGTAATGAAAAAAATCTTGCTTCTCCCGATGCTTCTTGCCGGCATCGTGCTGACCTTAAAAGGACAACCACCAACAGAACAACTTACTTCATTTGTCGTTCCATTCATCGGAACTGAAGGTGCCGGTAATGTTTTTCCAGGCGCTTCACTTCCTTTCGGGATGGTGAAACTGGGCCCCGATTGCGCAGACAAAAGTTCCAACTCCGGCTATGTGCCCGGAGCGGTGATTCATGGTTTCAGCCATGTTCACGTCAGCGGAACCGGCGGAGGCCCTAAATACGGAAATGTGCTGGTAATGCCTTTCACCGGGCCGTTTCAACCAGAAGAAATTCAATCACAACCAGCCAATGAGCAGGCCAGTCCGGGCTACTTTGCCGTCGACCTGACCGATTACCACATCAAGGCCGAAATGACCGTCAGCCGTCGGGTTGGTTTCCACCGGTACACGTTCGGTGACAACAAAGAGCGGGGCATTCTAATCGATGCCGGGAGCATGCTGGGTGAGCATCACTGTTGTGGCGAAGCACAACAACTGATTGGCTCGGAAATCAATATTGTTTCCGACACACTGATTCAAGGTTACACGCGCGTGAGAGGTGGCTGGAACAAAGGAGGCGAATACACCGTATTCTTTTCCGCCGTTTTCGATACGCCAGCCAAATCATACGGGACATGGAAAGGAAACGTAGCCTCACCCGAAAAAGCGTCGGAATACGATAGCGGCGAAAAAACCGGTGCCTGGTTCTTCTTCGGCAATGGAAGTAAAAAAGCCATCCAGGCAAAAGTGGGCATTTCGTTCATCAGCAGCGGAAAAGCATTGGCCAATCTGCAGCACGAAGTTCCGGGATGGGATTTTGATAAAGTGCATCAGGACGCTGTTCAAACATGGAACAAAGTACTGAATACAATTCATGTTGAAGGCGCTTCGGATGATATGAAAAAAGTGTTCTATACCGCCATGTATCATGCCATGCTAATGCCGGTCGACCGGACCGGGGAAAATCCGAAATGGCACTCTGATGAACCGTATTACGACGATTTTTACGCCATCTGGGACACCTTCCGGGCAACGAATCCCCTGCTAACGCTCATTCAACCCGACCGGGAAAGAGATATAGTCCGTTCACTAATTGACATATACCGTTACGAAGGCTACATGCCCGATTCGCGCAGCGGCAACCAGACCGGGCGTACCCAGGGCGGCAGCAACTGTGATATGGTGGTAGCCGACGCTTTCCTGAAAGGCTTGAAAGGCATCGACTACCAAACAGGATACGAAGCGATGGTAAAAGATGCAGAAATTCCGCCGGGAGGCAACCAGCAAACTGACGGACGAGGCGGCATTAACGAATACATCAAGCTGAACTACGTACCTGCGGAATACGAACCTAAAGAGAAATCGCCAACACTGCATACACCCAAGTTGTACGACCGGGCCGGAACACGCACCGTGGAATATTCAGCGAACGATTGGGCCATCGCACAGGTAGCGAAAGGCATGGGTAAAGAAGCAGACTATGAAAAATACCGGAAACGGGCATCCAACTGGGCCAACCTGTGGCGAAGCCAGGTAACTGATAGCGGTGTAAACGGATTCATCTGGCCCAAGCGACGGGACGGTTCGTGGGTCGAAGATTTCTCAACAACAAAAGCCGGCAGCTGGGGAAACTTCTTTTACGAGGCCGATTCATGGGAGTATTCCTTCTATGTGCCGCAAGACGCACGAGCATTGATTGACAGTTGTGGCGGACCGGAAACGTTCGTGAAAAGGCTGGATACCTTCTTTACGGGCCCCAACTACCGGGTAGACAATGAGCCGAGCTTCTTTACGCCGTGCTTATACACTTACGCCGGTTACCAGTATAAAAGCAGCGACCGCGTTCGCGATATCATTCAAAAGCACTACACCTCCGCAAAAGATGGTATTCCGGGTAACGACGATTCGGGATCGATGTCAGCATGGCTGGTATTCAACACTGTAGGATTCTATCCCAACGCCGGACAGGATGTCTATCTCATCACTGCTCCACATTTCCATCGGGCCGTACTCGATTTGGGAGGCGGAAAGCAGCTGGAAGTAATTGCATCGAATCTTTCGGAGACAAACCGGTACATTCAGTCGGCCACATTGAACGGCCAACCACTGAACAGGGCCTGGTTCCGCCACAGCGAAATTGCGAACGGCGGAAAACTCCGGTTCGTGATGGGACCGAAACCTTCGGATTTTGGAAAAGAGCATTTACCTCCGTCCCTTTCCGATCCGGAATAGACAGAAAATTCTGACAACAAAGCATAAAAAAAGTCCCGCCAAAAGCGGGACTTTAAAATTTTCAATGTCTGTTATTTCCAGACTATGCTAGTTTCACATTGACTGCATTTAAACCTTTTTTGCCCTCCTGCAATTCAAACGTTACTTCATCATCCTCACGAATCTGGTCGATTAATCCGGATGAATGTACGAAATATTCTTTTGATGAATTTTCGTCTTTAATGAAGCCAAAACCTTTTGATTCATTAAAAAATTTTACTGTTCCTTTGTTCATGATAATTGAATTAATTCGGTCTAAGTTACGGCTAATAATTGAAATCTAATCCTGTTTTGAAATTAATCTGCGGACTTATTTTTCCAGTTATTGTTCAAATACCTGTTCTTATCAATAAATCTCTGGCCGTTAATCCTTAACCGAAAGACACATCAAAGCGAAGCAATCATTTTCTCCAACTCCCTGCGAGAGAGTTTTAATTTCACGGCCAGAATTTTGAAAAAGTCCTCTTTTGTCTCATGCCTCCACATTAAATCGGCATTCGTCAATTGAGGGTATTTCCTTTTCAGATCCATTTGAATGCTGTTCCACTTGTTGATGTCAAAATCTGTACTCATTATTGTTGTTTTTTTAAATAAATAGATTCCTGAAGAGATAAATCATGAAGGTCTTTCCGATGGGATGTAATAGAATTCTGATCTTTCGGAAGGCAGGTTCCGTTATGGGAAGCTTTTCGCATCAGTTGATTTAGTCTGCAAATATACAGAAATCAGCCGAGAAATACGACATCCGGGTCACGTTATTCATTGATTCATCTCAACTTGCCAGTGAATATCAGCTAAAAAATTCTCATAAATAGAGAATCTTTTATGCCAACCTACTTATTCCAGTGCATTGTTTATTTTCGCCAGACCTTCGTTCTTCAGCATAAAGCTCCAACTCACAAAGTTGATTAACCAGCCATGATGAAATAATCGACCAGCAAACAATATTTCTGAGCCTTTGTTATGACTGTGCTTTCCTTTCTTCACTGACTTACCAATTGCTTCCGAAAGAAAATGCTTGTTCTGCCAGTCGTTCCGGCAGATAAATCGTTGCCTACGCAAGCGTTCTTTGTAAATCACACATACTTTCAACGATAACAAAAACAAAATGAAACAGATGAAGTTCGTATCCGCATTGGTTGCCGTGCTACTATTGATGACCAATGCAACCTTTGCATCCGGAACCATTAACAATGCAAATTCAGATAACTATGCCCTGCTGGTCAGCAATCCCAAGCACATAAAAGTGGCTGTGATGACCGCAAAAGAGTTGTTTAACAATCCCAAATTCAGTGCGCAACATTTCGAAGTGGTAGTTTGCGGTAAAGCTGTTCAGGCATTACTGAAGAACAACGAGCAACAACCGGAAATCGAAAAAGGGTTGAGACTTGGCATATCATTCAAAGCCTGTAACATCTCGCTAAAGAAAGCCCAAATTACACCTGCCAAACTAATCAAAGGTGTTGTGGTCGTTCCCAATGGGCTGGTGCGCATGTTCGAACTGCAGAAAGAAGGTTATCACACCATCGAGTTATAAATACCCTAAAATTAAATAACAACCACCAGAACCCGGGAGCAACGTCTCGGGTCTTCTTTTAGCAGAAGTTTACAGACAACAGATAAACGTGTCTGTCGATTTCTGTTATCTTTAAATTCTGTTTATACCAATTATGCGATTAAAGCTCAATATAATATGAAACCAATTCGCATTCACTACTTACAGCACGTACCGTTCGAAGGACTGGGATGCATCGGACAATGGGTAACCCAAAACCAACATACGCTAACCGTCACTCGTTTTTTCGCGAACGACGAACTTCCTCCTGTTTCTGATTTCGATATGCTCATCATCATGGGAGGCCCAATGGGCATTTATGATGACGAGAAATATCCGTGGTTAACCGAAGAGAGACAATTCATCCGGCAGGCTATCGAAGCGAATAAAACAGTTTTAGGCATTTGCCTGGGCTCTCAGCTGATAGCAAATGCCATGGGCACCAAAGTTCATCCTAACCAGGAAAAGGAAATTGGCTGGTTCGACATTTCATTAACCGAAGAAGGTCGTCAATGCAAATTATTGGATGGTTTCGATGCAACTTTTCCCGTTTTTCACTGGCATGGCGATACTTTCGAACTGCCTGCCGGTGCCCATCACCTTTTTCAATCGGAAGGATGTAAAAACCAGGGATTCATCCGTGATAACGTTCTGGGATTACAATTTCATTTTGAAGTTACACCGGAAAGTCTGAAAGAGATGTTGAAACACGGCCAAGATGAATTGACAAACGGGAAATATATCCAAAGCGAAGAAGAAATTATAACTCACCAACACCTCATCCCTCAAAACAACGAAATGATGTTCAGAATACTTGATAGGCTGCTCAACTAGTTGAGCTACTTTCTTTGAATAAATGATATACTAACTAAACAAGTCTTATAATATATGAAAATCACCTTCAGTGTAATTATCTACAAAAATTGAGTGCTTACATAAATAATTTATAAGAAAGAACTGCTATCCAAATTGCTGTTTCTCATATGGAAAGTAAAAGGAAGTAAGAAAAATAAGAATCAGTTTCAACTTTCCAAACCTGACTGAAATTCTCAGTCAGGTTTTTTCATTTCAATCAATATCATTAAGTCATCAATAAATATAATTAATCCAATATTTAATTTTATTTATTTTATTACTACATTTATTGAAAATAGTTCAATAAATGGAAAGGAAGTTGCCTATCGTTTGTCCGAGTTGTGATTCGGAATTGAAAGTAAACAGTTTACACTGCGAATCCTGTTCTACGACCATCAGTGGTTTGTTTGAACTGCCGTTGTTATTGAAACTAAGCCGCAAAGAACAGGACTTTATTCTGAACTTTGTGAAAGCCAGTGGGAGCCTGAAGATTATGGCCGAAAAACTGAAGCTGAGTTACCCGACGGTACGCAATATGCTGGATGACCTGATTGGCAAGATTGAAAAACTTCAACACACACCACAATGATAACCTACCTGTTCAATCCGTTTCGATACATTGCCGGAGTTAAATCGCTGGTAGCCGGAATTCTGGTGCTGTTACTCACGGCCATCACAGGATATTTCAGTCATACTCATTTTCCGGACCTTATTTCCATTAAACTCTCCCCTGCATTTCCGCTATGGTATTTCGTTGCGCAGGTTTTCACCAACTGGCTGGTCATTTCGATTGTGTTGTATATGCTGGCGCTTATTTTCTCGTCAAGCTCAGTGCGGATAATCGATATCTTCGGAACCCAGGCATTAGCGCGCGTTCCATACTTTCTGGCTGCCTTCACCGGATTTTTTGGTGCCATGCACAAGTTTGGCCAGTACATCTTGTACACCCGGTTCCACCAGGGAGAGCCCGTAAATTTGACTTCCACCGATGTCGTTTTGGCTGTATCACTAATGATCGTATCCCTGCTGCTTTCCATTTGGACAATTATCCTCATGTACAATGCATTCCGGATTTCCGCGAATGTGAAAGGAGGAAAAGCCGTCGCGCTTTTTATTACTGCTTTCATTATTTCGATAGTAGCAACCTTATTTCTTTCGAGATATTATCTCAGCCTAATCACCGGATAACACAAGATGCAAACCATTAGCCTCTAAAACATATATTATCATGAAAAAGAAAAAACGAGAAGATGAATACCTCAACACCATGAGCAAGGACCCGACCAACTGGCACGGTCCCTTTTATGTGAATCACAAAGACCCGAGGTTAATTGTTCCCAAGTACAATCCCGCAAGAGGATACACTTTTAACTTTGCCAGTCCGTACGCATATGTCATCATTGTCGCCATCGTCCTCATCATGGTAGCCGCAAGCTATCTGAAATAATCAAACGCTATGAAAACATTACTATTGCTGACTATTCTAATCTTTGCTTATGCGGTTTCTTCTGCGCAAGGCAACACGAACAATTCCGAATCGGATATGATACTAAAAACATCCACCGGGAATATTGTCGGAACCGTGACCGTCCCCCAACAGGAAAACCCCATGCCGGTCGTTATCATCATTGCGGGCTCCGGCCCTACCGATCGGAATGGCAACTCAACAATAGGCCTTCATACCGATGCATACAAAATGCTGGCCGAAGGATTGGCGCAAAATGATATCGCCTCGTTACGTTACGACAAACGGGGAATCAGCGAAAGTAAAGCCGCCATGAGGGACGAAAGTGCTATCCGTTTCGACACCTATGTGCAGGATGTGGTTGATTGGATAACAAAACTGAAAGCGGACAAGCGTTTCTCGAAGATTTATTTACTCGGACATAGCGAAGGTTCGTTGATTGGCATGCTGGCCGCAGAAAAAGACAAAGTAGCCGGTTACATCTCTGTTTCGGGAGCTGGCCGCCCAATGGACGAAATTCTGCGCGAACAACTGTCCAACAAATTGCCGCCACAGCTGCTCAGCGAATCAGATAATATTCTCGATAGCTTAAAAGCGGGCAAAACTGTTGACAATGTTCCGCATACCCTGTATGCCCTTTTCCGGCCCTCAGTTCAGCCATACATGATTTCCCACATGAAATACAATCCGGCCAAAGAGATTGCTAAATTGAAAATTCCTGTGCTGATTCTTCAGGGAACCACCGACCTGCAAGTTCCGGTGAGCGATGCCCGGATATTAAAAGCCGCCAAACCCGATGCCAAATTAGTAGTCATTGACAACATGAACCACGTCATGAAAGCATCGGACAACAACCAGCAACATAATCTGGCTACCTATGGGAATCCGGATTTCCCGTTGAAAGCAGGTTTGATGAACAACCTTGTGCAATTCATCAAGCACTGACGAGTATTGCCCATTCGTTTTTCCGGCTTTCCGAATTCATTGCTTCTTCGTGTGCAATTTTGCCCGAAGCATTGTAACTTAACTGTTTGGTTTCATTGCCAAAAAGAATTAAAAAACCAACAGTTATGTCCGGTGTCCGCAAAAGCAATCATTTCGTCAACCTGAACCTTAATGTCCGGGGACTAAATCAATCCGCCACCCTGCTCATCAACGAGCGCAGTAACGAACTCATCAAACAGGGCTCCACCGTTTATAAGCTGGGATTAGGGCAATCGCCTTTCCCGGTTCCCGAAAGAGTTCAGGAAGCCTTGCGGCGGAATGCACACCAAAAGGATTACCTTCCCGTTAGGGGATTAATGCCTTTACGGGAAGCGGTGGCAGCATTCAATTTCCGTCATCAGGGAATTGAATGCTCACCCGAGGATATCATTGTTGGACCAGGTTCAAAAGAATTGATTTTCATCCTGCAATTAGTTTACTACGGCGAACTAATTATCCCAACTCCCAGCTGGGTCTCCTATTCACCGCAGGCACGGATTGTAGGCCGTCATGTAACCTGGGTTCCGACTGATGAAGAAAATGACTGGCGGTTAAGCCCCGAAAAGCTCGACCTGATTTGCCGCAACGATCCGGACCGTCCGAGGGTCGTTATTCTGAATTACCCCTCCAATCCCACCGGATCGACGTATCCGGTGCCGCGATTGAAAAAACTGGCAGAAGTAGCCCGCAAATACAACATCATCCTGGTATCGGACGAAATCTACGGTTTGCTCGACCATTCCGGCAACCATGTTTCCATTGCGCAATTCTATCCCGAAGGCACCATTCTCAGCAGCGGACTGAGCAAATGGGCCGGTGCCGGTGGATGGCGCCTGGGAACCTTTACCTTTCCCGAGAATCTGCGTTGGTTGCAGGACGCCATGGCCATTGTCGCCAGCGAAACATTCACCTCCACAAGCGCACCGATACAATACGCAGCGATTACCGCTTTTCAGGACCATCCGGAAATTGATGAATACCTCCATCACTCACGAAGGATTCTGAAGACCCTGGGTAATTACATGGCCGACCGGCTAAAAGTCAAACACATTACCATGCCATCGCCAAAAGGGGCTTTTTACCTGTTTCCCAATTTCAATTACTACCGTGAAAAACTGGCAGCAAAGGGAATTCTCACCTCTTTTGAGCTATGCGAAGCCCTGCTGCAGGAAACGGGAATCGCTATCCTGCCGGGAATCGATTTTGGGCGGCAAACCGAAGAGCTTACCTGCCGGATGGCGTACGTTGATTTTGACGGTGAGCTGGTGCTCAATAAAGCGATGATTGAATACCGCGACAAGAAACTGGATGAAGCTTTCCTCCGCTTATATTGCAGCAAAATGATGAAAGCGGTTGACCTGTTGGAAGAGTGGCTGGACCAACTATAAAGTCATTTCAGGTTATATGATTTCAGGTTTCAGGTTGGGAAGCGGTTGCTATTGTTGATGTCGCACAGGTCTTTATCCCGGAGAGCGCCAACAAATAAGAAGCCCTTCCGGAAATGCGGAAGGGCTTCATTCCAATGATTTGGAATCAATATTTTTATTAGTTTATGCCTTTTTTAAGCTTAATCAATACCGCCTGACTGTAATCACCGGACACATATTTCTTGATGCTATTTTTATCGTTTAGCACATTAATGGATTCGATGCTGTTTTTATCAATCTTCTTCACATTGTCCAGTGTCATTTTCAGACCGTCGACCAGGTACAAAATCTTGCCTTCAGGTTGTGGCTGAATCGCTTTTGTCTGAAGATATGCCTGGTATTTTTTCGTCAATATGGTAACAACACCATTTTTTCCTCTTTCTCCGTAGATATTCATAGCCTTTTCACTATTCTTTGGCAGAAAATCAATTTGCGCAATGTCGGTACTACTGAACGGAAGTCGATTGGTCTTTAAGCTTTCCGGGCTTATCACCGAATCATCTACCATCAGCAGTGGCTTGCCCGTAATCTTCCCTTCTTTTTTCAACTCGCTGATACGATTTACCAGGTATTTACTGTTTGCGTTGCTGTCGGAGAGTAAGTAACGATTAGAAGTACACCCGACCATCATCGCCACGGTCAAAATCAATAGTATTTTCTTCATAGCATTTGTATGTTTAATGTGTCTAATTCGTCGACGATAGTGTTTGTCAAGCAGTCAGTCTATATTCGAGACGTATAAACTTAATCATTTTCAGATAAAAAATATCATTATCCAACGAAAGTCTGCATAGCAGCGATTGGCGACCGGCCGTCCGGCAACATGCATTTGACCATTGGTTTTTATTACCTTTAACCTAACCAAACTCAATTACCATGAAAAAAACAGTGGTCATTTTCATTCTGGCCATCCTGGGTTTTAACTTTCAAGCCCACAGCCAGCCCTTATCGCCCGATTTAATTACTTCCATCGAATATGAGATTGATGCCACTTTTCAGAAAATGGTTGCTTTGGCAGAAAAGCTCGACTACAATGCCTTGAACCAGGGAGTGGATGATTACCACAAAGCAGGCTTCCTGGTAAACGGAAATTACTATGCCGATTATGCTACCTTGATTTCAGCGGTAAAGCTGAGCGCACAGGGTGTCAGCAAACAAAAACTGGTGCTGAAGGATAAGAAGATAACCGTGCTTAACGAGCAAGTGGCGCTGTTGACCGCCTCCGGAACCTCACAGGTTAACCTCTACGATGGCCGCGAATTCACGGGAGACTTCTACTGGTCGTTTGTGTATGAAAAAATAAATGGTGAGTGGAAAGTCATTCAGTCGCATCAGTCACGCGGACGGTAAAGAAAGTAATATTAGCCGCATTCTTCTATAGGATAGTTCTCATATGAAAGAAAATAATGGAAACCAATAAAGATATCACAAGGCTTGGATTAACAGGTTCTTTTGTAATTTATATTCCCGCCGCCATATTAATGTATTGTTTGACAAAGTATTTAATTCCCTACCTGAGTAATGTAACCGGACAAGAAACCATATTATTCTGGTTTATTGTTGCTGGATTGGGCATTTTCTTACCATTGATAATAACAGGATTATTGATTCTAAAATCAGAAGGATATACAATATCAAGAAAAACATGGATTGAACGTCTAAGATTCCGAAAAATTACAAAGAGAGATATAGTATGGACCCTTGCTGGTTTAATTGTAGTTGGATTACTCAGCGGATTAATAATGAAAGGGCTGGAATTATTGAGCGGTAAATTTGACCACTCACCGGCATTTATGTCGTTTGAGCCCTTGACCAAAGGACGATACTGGTTCCTTATCGTTTGGCTCCCCTATTGGATTTTAAATATACTGGGCGAAGAGTTTTTGTGGCGAGGCGTAATGCTACCAAGACAAGAAATCGCGTTTGGAAAATATACATGGCTAGTTCATGGATTTGGCTGGAGTTTGTTTCATATCGCTTTTGGCTGGCAGTTATTAATTACATTGATTCCTTTGATTTTCATTCAATCATACATTGTTCAAAGGAGAAAGAATTCATGGATTGGAGTGATAATGCACGGAGGATTAAATGGACCAAGTTTTATAGCTATCTGCTTTGGACTGATTTGATAATGAATGAGAGAAAAACACAGCACACTTCATGCGGTATCAGGCATGGCTACCTTTTTCTCTCCCGCTAATTGTCGAGTCTCATTCCGGCATCACCATCGTCCAGACCAAACTATGCCCCAAAACACAAATATTTCTGCAACCAATTAATTATCTTTAGTATCCAACAATACATAACCTGACCAAAAAACTATGAAAACAACGTTTGTAAAAATCGCCCTGATGCTTTGCATCCTAAGTTTAATTGCCAGTGGATGCAAAAAAGACACCAACAATTCATGGGTAATTACTCCGGAAAAGCCAATTGTTATGTTTGATGCTGACACGGGGGACCTCAGCTTCAAATTCTGTCTTCTGAACCAATGGGAAGATGCGGCTACTGTTTTTAAGGAGGGGACAAATCTTACATTCAGCCTCTCCATTAGTAATAATTCAGGCGATACCATAACCATACCTACCGAATTTATAAACTCAGAATTCTACAGGGTCTATCAAAAACAAGATAATACAGACATGGGAAAACCCTGGACAGGAATTTGGTGTGAAAAAAGTTTTGCGCCACATATAATAACATTACCACCGGCGAAAACCAAACAATTAGACTGCCCTTGGTTTTTAACCTATTTTGAAAAGCCAGATTACCCGCTTTGTATCACTAAAAGTAAAGATCCGCTCCCCAAAGGCGAATATTTCACAAAGCTTAACCTGAACCTTCAATACATAAAAAGGGGTGAAACAAAACAAATTAACTATTTGACTTTTAAAATTGATTTTGAAATCCAATAGCATGAAAACGGCCATTCTAAAAATCACCCTCAGTACGCTGACAGGTCTGCCGACGGCACTCAATGGCCTGTTTTTTATCTACTCACCCCATCCGACCTGTGGCCGGATTGCCCCTCTCTACGAATAAAGATGGGCGGGGGCCGGTGTTATATCGACGTTTGTATTTCCATTTTTCCCGATAGGATTTGTTGATTCAGGAAATGAGTCGTTGCGATTTTGCAGTGCCGTGAGCCCTTCTCTATGCTTAGAGAAGGGTTGGGATGAGTAGAAAACGTTGTTTCGAACATTCGTAGACGTTGCCCCAGGCTCTGGAATCGCTGAAGTCGAATACCACTGTCGGGGTTTCCAATCACCGACAGGGTCATAAAAAAACCTGCCAGGCACATTCACCCGACAGGTTTATACTCCCAATATTCCCGGATTACCATCCGGATTGCCCTATTCGTTTATTCCGTTTCGGTTGTTTCGTCGGGGGTATCTCCATCGTCGCTTTTCCGGCCGTTCAGCGCGGCATAGGTTTTCCGGAGCTCGTCCATTTGTCCAAACAGGGTGGTCAATACGTCCGAGGGGGCGAAGTTCACCGCCTGCTCAATGGCCGTACAAAACTGCTCGTAGCTCTTAACGGCAGGAGCTTTCAGGCTGGTAGCCGACGGCCCGTCCTGGGCATCCTCACTGTCGCGTTCCTTGTATAGCGTATCGAACTCGTCATTGGCTGTTTCCAGGCCGGTGATCATATCGGCTATCCCGATGGTAGCCGCATCGGCTTTGAGGGCCTCGTTGGCGTTGTATTTCTGTAGCATCTCCTTGAATACACCCGTTTCGGTGTTCATCGGCTTTGTATCGACATTCCAGTAAGGCTTAAAAAAGTTCTTCAGGTTCTGAGCCGCCGTTTTCTTCGCCTCATCACGGCCTTTCAGGTCGGTGTTGATGTTGCGTTTAATTTCGGCAAACCGGTCGTCGCGGTCGGCATCCAGGTTAGCCAGTTGTTTATTAATCGTACCCTGGCCCGATTTATTCATCTGTGTGCCCATTGCCGCGTTATCGGTTTCGAGGTTGGTTAAAGCAGCCGCTGCCACTACACCAAAACCCGCTACTACGGGCTTCGCGTACTCAATGGTCGAGTTGTTGAGCGAATACAGGTCGTTAATCTTCAAACGGGCAACATACAATGTCGAAAACTGTTTTTCATCCATAATTTTAGCGTTTTAGAAAAGTGATATAGTTTGTTTAGTGTTTATTTTTTGCTGTTGAAATTTTCAGGAGGTTCGCAGGTCGCCATTTCATGCTGTTGAAATTTTCAATTGGCTCATTTCTATCCGATTCATGTCGCTGAAATTTTCAATTGGGTAATTTCTGACGATTTCACGCCGTTGAAATTTTCAATTCGCTCTTTTGTGACCATTTCACCTCGCTGAAATTTTCAACGGTTCCATTTGGCGCCATTTCCTGTCGTTGAAATTTTCAACAGCTCCTTTTATCGATGCGGAAGCGGATATTTGATTTCATCCGGTCGCCGTGAAACCACAGTGTAGCCGGGCAAAGTGCCAGCATGCAGCTTATCCGTTCCGGGGCTGGCCGGTCAATGAACGCTGTAACGGCTTATCCATCCCGCGATTCATTCTCCACTAAATTCCTGCTGATTTTATCTGTCTGCTAAAAAACCGTGTACTGAATATAAAATAGAAAATTTACCTATCCCAATTTTTTTGACGAATGTGCTAATTTTTTTGATGAACGTACGGATCTGTTCCGTGAACGTACTGATCTGGTATGCGAACGGAAATTTGAGAAGCTCAAAACCAGCTGTTTTGGAACACCTGAAAATGAGATTTCGGGAGAAATTTTTTACATTGGAGAAACTAAACAGACCGATAAATGAAAACAGGCTTTCTCTTGGTTAATTTTAAACATCAGATACCAAAGGTGCACATAACACTCCCGTATGGGAAATATATGGTAGTTTTAGTAGACATATAAACTAGTTGTAATGCATATTGAAACGAAAAGTAGTCTTGAAACTTGTTGTGCAACGATTTATAAAACCAAACTTGAAAGAACGTTTAATTAGATTGGAATTATGAAAAAAATTAAATTATATAGACCAATTGAGAATTTCAATAAAAATTGTTCTTATGAAATTTTAGTCAATGGAAAGAAAATGACTGACTTGAAAAATGGAGAAGAAAAAGTCATTGGAATATCTAATGAACTTGGAAAATTAAATTTGAGAGCAAAGATTCAATGGTGCGGAAGTGAAAAACTATTAATCTCTGAATCGAATAATATTGAAGTTATAAAAGTAACCGGCAATAAATTTCTGAATAGACAAATGCCTTTTGCTGGTGGATTATTCCCTTTAACTGGAATTGTAATTTTTAGCGGGAATAGTGAGCTGTTTAAAAATATTGGTATTGGAATTCTGATTTTGCTTTTATTAGGTCTAATTGGAACATTGACCATTTGGAAAAGCAGATGGCTGAAAGTAATAAGAGAATAAAATACGCATTACAACAAATTGTATATGGCAGGCGGGGGTTTTAGCGGTCTGACAAGTCAGACCTCGTGCCCACTTTCCTGCGGGTCTTACAGGATTTCTCTTCGAAATCCCGCCCGACCACATACAAGTGACCGTTGTGCATAATTGAGCAAAAAAAGAAAATGGAAGCCTTTAAAGCAGTCAGAATAGGATTAATATTGATAATATCTTCAGCGCTTATTTTTATGTCGGCTGGGATTAGTTTTGGAATATATGGACTTGTAAAACTAAATCTCCATCCCTCATTTATGATTCTACTTTTAATTTTGTCGTTGATTTTTTATGCACCGTTTTGGAGTTTTATTTTAGTAAAATGGCAAATATGGAGTTTAAACAAAATCTATGACTTTGAAACATTTATTGAATTGGCACAAAAAAGGGCATTGATTTATCCACAGGAACATTTTTATTCAAAATATGCAATCGCATTAAAAAAAGACAAAGACTTACTAAAAGAACTAATATTAAAAGGGGAAAACAGTAATAGACTTGAAATTCTTCGGGAAAAATATCAATTCAAGACTGTTTTGTTTTATAAAAAACTATCAAGACTTTTTAATACTTTACCAATATTAGAATTATCAATTGAAGGTGTTCTTCTAAACGGGAAAGGAGTAATAAATTGGACTGATTTTCAATATATCGAACCGAAAACTTCTGGCGGAAAATATCCAGACTTTTGGATTGAATATCAACTCAAAAAAACGAACAAAATAGAAATTTATAAGTTGACAAATTTGAAAGGTGGATTATTGAGACTGGAATACTTTTTTAAATTATATAAACAACTAGCCACAACAATAAATATACGTAATGCGGGGCGATGTGCTAAATTTGAACCTTAAAGCATTTTATAAACATTGTAGCGGTTTGATAAAGAAGTGCTTCGAAATCCCGCACTCCACATAGCCAAACCGTTGAATAAATAATCAGAAAAAAAATGAATTAACAATGACCAACCAGCAAATAAGCACAACCATTAAAATACTTTATGTTGCAGCATCAATCATCATTATCGGGGGAGCCATTCTTCGGATTCAACATTATCCGCATGGAATGTTGATATCGCTCATCGGATTCGTGCTCGGGACCATAACACAAATTATTGATAGCAGCAGGGCAAAAAGAAGAACGAAAGAGATAGAAGAATAAACCAACATATCATGAAATCGAAACAAATCCTCATTTACTTATTCCTGGTAACAGGTATCGTCGCACTGCAAAGTTGCGCGAATGAAAACAGCGTTATCCGCAAGAACACGTATGCTGTCGACAGCATTTCGCCTTCGGATGAAAACTACGCCGACCTCAGCTTCCTGAAGAACATTCTGAAAGACAAGAAAATCGTTCTGTTGGGCGAAGCCGGTCATGGAGATGGTGCTGCGTTCGAAGCCAAAACAAGGCTGATTAAGTATTTGCACGAAAACCTTCACTACAACGTGCTGGCTTTCGAAGGGGCCACCCCATTTGACCTGCTATATGCCAGTGTGGTAATAGAAAAAGGCAAAACATCCAGAGCGGCACAACTTCAACTTGCCAAAGCACTTTACATGGCCTGGTCAATCAGCAGGGAATTTCAGGCCATGGGCGCCTACATTGGGCAAAACATCGACTCACTTTCGATAGAAGGAATTGACGATAATTTCGCCGTAACCAACTATGCCCATTTCTTTCCCCGATTCCTGGATTGGAGCTGTCATATCAGCCGGGATCATCCCGAAATAGATTACCAAAACTTTTTAAACCAGTACAACCTGATTATTACGGAGAATTTTCATTTAACCAATAATTCGTCTTTTAACTTTGATTCGTTTATTCATGACATCGGGGTACTAAAAGAGATCGTTAATAAAAGTGATATAAGTACGCCAAAGACCAAGGATTATCTCAGCCTCGAACTGGATAACCTGAATGCTTATGTCGGAGAAATCAGAATGGGATTAAAGGCAAGTGTTCCTTACAGAGACAAGAGAATGGCTGAGAATCTTTCCTGGATGATTGATAACTATTATCCCAATGAGAAAGTCATTGTCTGGACGGCCAACGTTCATGCTGCCAAACATCTGAACGAGGCCATCTATAAAAAGGGAGACGACCTGTATCAACAACTCATTCCCCTCGGTCAGCTTCTTGCGGATAAATACGGAGAAGACAAGGTTTACAGCATTGCTTGTACATCGTCGGAAGGTTCCACCAACGGTGGCAAGGGAGTTGAAAAGATTTCAATTCCCCGAACCAGCTGGGACTATCAATTCGCCCATGATACGAAAGATGACTATGCATTTGTCGATTTCTCGCAGATACGGAAATCAGAATATGGCGATAAAGAGTTTGAAAGTACCGTACTGGGCTATAAACCACATAGGGGCAAATGGTACCATATTTTCGATGGCATTCTGTTTATCCGGAAAATGAAACCGAGCACCTTTAATTGACACCAATACATCCGTCTTGTTGACATTGGTTGCCGGTTTTAAAAATAAAAAACGCTCACGTGCTTGAAAGGGTTGGAAAGCAACCAACCCTTTCTCAAACACATCTAACGTATGACTAAACTAACCAGCCATGAAAACACAAGCATTCTTCCTTCTGACCGTATTGCTCGTTGGCATGATGAGTTGCCAAAAAGACGACAAATCAGCTGCCAATGCTGGCATACACTTTACAAAGAATGAAAAGATTTCGGATGTCCTCGTAAGCTACGATGAAATTGTGGGCTATGATTCGACGCGATACATTTTCCAGGTAACGCCATCGGCCTTTAACCGGTTGAACAAGGAAATCTCTCCCAGCTATCCCGACCCGCATTTCGCGTTTGGTGTTGCTGTCGACCAACAACTCATTTACACCGCGAAATACGTTCCCGGGTATTATTCATCGAGCCAATACGACGTTGTCACCTTTCAGTTGGTGGCGCCGGATTTGATTTATCTCAGACTGGGATATCCCTCCTCTCCCGGGCTTTTTACCGGGGACGATTTACGGAACGATTCGAGGCTAACCGGGCAATTGAAGAAAGACAATAAATTAATGGAGATTGAGAATTGATGTACGCCCCCGCCGGGGTCGATCTATTTAAATTGGTTTGTCTACTCATCCCAACCCTTCTCTAACATAGAGAAGGGCTAAACGACGCCGCAATTTATCGAGGCTCAGAGTTGCAATAAGAACCGGGAGCTAAAGTCCTCCCCCTTTAATTCCGCCGCCAAAGGGGGACAATCCGCCAACTTCCGATCGAATTTCACATTTCTAAATAATAATATGGTACGACCATTCGCGAGCTATCCTCCTCTGGAGGAGGTGGCCGAAAGGCCGGAGGAGGATTGTGTCGAAAGCTCCCAATTTCAGGTTACCCCCGGCAAACAAACACCCCGGTCATTTGTTTGCATACAAAACTTCCACTCTTACTACCCTAAGAAACCGTTTATCAACTTTTATCGTAATCAAATCATCAGGCTCATGGTCAGTCTGTTTTTACATTTAACGTTAGCGTGGTGCTTTACAAATTGTGAATAATTCAATACAAGAATAGCATATGAGCCTGTTAAAAACCTTCAGAGTGGACAAAACTCAACCGGTCCACCCCATCACTTTTATGTTCCTGTACATGCCATTTGGGATTTTCAATGGTTTCATCAGCGTGACCATGGGATTCTTGCTGACCAAGGCTGGCGTTTCGTTGGCCGGCGTTGCTTCGATTGTTTCCCTCCCTTATTTGCCCAACATTCTCAAATTTCTGTGGGCTCCGCTGGTCGATACCACCCTTACGGTGAAAACCTGGTACCGTATCGCCAATGTGGGTACGGTAATCGGTATTTTGGCAACGAGCGTCATCCCTCATAATTCGCACTTTCTGCCATTGTTGATGGTCGTCGTCTTTTTAACCGCTGTAGCCAATACCAACATTGCCATGACGACCGAGAGTTTAATTGCGCAGGAGGTACCCGACGAGCATAAAGGACGTGCCGGAGGTTGGTTGCAAGCCGGAAACCTCGGTGGCTTCGGTATCGGAGGCGGTGCCGGAATCTGGCTAACGGAAAGAATGCCGGCTCACTGGATTTCGGGAGCCGTTATTGCGCTCGTCAGCCTGCTATGCGGGCTGGGTTTACTGTTTCTGAAAGACCCGGCGCCGTTTAAACGGGAAGAAACGTACCTGAAAACAATTGGGACGCTTGGCAAAGAGATTTGGGTGTTGGTGAAGTCGAGGGGCGGATTCTTAGCGCTGACTCTTTGTTTCCTTCCCGTTGGTTCCGGTGCTGCGTCCAATTTATGGTCGTCCATTTCCGGCGACTGGCATGCCTCGCCGGATGCGGTAGCTCTTGCCGTAGGAATTGTAGGCGGTGTTGCTTCCGCCATCGGTAGTTTATTAGGCGGTTGGATCGCCGATAAAATGGATCGAAAGAAAGCCTATATTTTATTTGGCTTGCTGGAAGGAGGCGCTGCACTCCTGATGGCGCTAAGTCCCCGCACACAACTGATGTTTATGATATGGACCACCATTTACGCCATCACGGTAGGTTTGGCCTTTGCCGGATTCAGTGCCTTTGTACTGGAAGCTATCGGTAAAGTGGGGGCAGCCACCAAGTACAACTTCTTTGCCGCCCTTTCGAATATCCCCATCTACTCCATGATATTTGTGGATGAATGGGCACATAACAAATGGAGCTCTACCGGTATTTTGACAGCGGAAACCGTGATGCCCGTTCTGGGAGCCATCCTGTTTATATCCGTGTTGTTTTTTAGCCGAATGAAGCCGGAAACCGTCAGAAAAGATTGATGAAGACGAGCTATTCAACCCGCTTGGGCGTTGCCGGAAGGAATATGGATTCCGAAAATTCGCTGGCAGGTAAAAAGAATGCTGGCCGGCTTATCTACTCATCCCAACCCTTCTCTAACATAGAGAAGGGCTAAAGACGCTACGAATGAACGACGAATATCCGGGAAGGATGATATGTTGTTAGAAAAGGAATTCTGAATCGAACGTACGCCCCCGGCCGGGGTCGAATGGATTCCCCGGCGTCTCGTTCTAACAATATGTGACTCCTCCGGAGTCCGGCCATTAATAATTACTATAGTTTATTCACCGCCACTTTGTAATGCGGATCTTCCAGCACGTTGACGTCGATGATTTGCTCGGCGTTTTTCAGCAGGATTTTGCAATCGGGGCTCAGGTGTTTCAGGTGGATCTTCTTCCCGACTTTCAGGTACCGTTCCGTCATTTTATTTAGCGCTTCAATAGCTGACATGTCGACCACACGGCTTTCGGCGAAGTCAATAATCACTTCGTCGGGGTCATTCAGTACATCAAACTTTTCGTTGAAGGCCGTAACAGAACCAAAGAACAGCGGGCCATAAATCTCGTAATGCTTTACTCCGTTGTCATCGACATATTTTCGTGCCCGGATGCGCTTGGCATTGTCCCAGGCAAACACCAGTGCCGCGATGATGACACCAATCAGAACCGCTACCGCCAGGTTATGGAAAATAACCGTCACCAGGGTTACCATTACCATGACAAGAATATCCGACTTCGGCATTTTGTTGAAGGTCTTCAAACTGGCCCACTCAAACGTACCGATAGCTACCATGATCATCAATCCGGTGAGCGCCGCCATGGGCAATTTTTCAATCAAACCGGCACCAAACATGATAAACACAAGGAGCATCACCGCCGCTACGATTCCTGACAAGCGGGCTCTTGCACCGGACGAAATATTAATCAAACTCTGGCCAATCATAGCACATCCGCCCATTCCGGAAAAAAGGCCGGTCAGAAAATTAGCTGTTCCCTGCGCAATTGCCTCTTTATTTCCCCGTCCACGGGTTTCAGTAATCTCATCGATAATATTCAGCGTCAGCAAACTCTCAATCAGTCCCACACCGGCCACAATCGCCGCGTAAGGAAAAATAATGGATAACGTTTCGAGGGTGAATGGTACCTTGGGCAGGTGAAACGGCGGAAAACCACCCTTTATGGAAGCAATATCGCCAACCGTCCGGGTATCGATGCCAAATGCCGCTACAATTCCGAAGACCACCAGGATTGCCGTCAGCGGAGCAGGAATGGCTTTCGTTAGTTTGGGCAAGCCCCAAATGATGAGCATAGTAACCAAAACCAATCCGAGCAAGGTATAAAGCGGTGTTCCGGTCAGCCAATGTCCGGCACTGTCTTTAAACTGGTGCAATTGCGACATGAAGATGATGATCGCCAATCCGTTTACAAAACCGAAAATTACGGGATGCGGAACCAGGCGCATTAATTTTCCCAGCTTGAGAACACCAGCCAGTATCTGAATAATTCCGGCCAAAATTACCGTTGCCAGTACATATTCGGGACCATATGTTTTTGCCAAAGCCACAATCACTACGGCCACGGCTCCGGTCGCACCGGAAATCATGCCGGGACGTCCGCCCAATACCGACGTAACGATGCCCATAATAAATGCCGAATAGAGTCCGGTAAGCGGCGACAAACCTGCAATAATGGCAAACGCCAAAGCTTCGGGCACCAGGGCCAATGCAACGGTCAATCCGGATAAGATTTCGTTCTTATAATTTACTTTTTTCGTTAATCCAAACAGATTAAGATACTTCTCCATACTTAATTTTTAATCATACATTCCTCACCGGAACCATTCAGCCCGGGACTGATTTCTACGTAAGTGCGTGAATTTAATTTGTTAGCTGGCGATTAGGTCGGTTCATTCTTATTTAGAACGCGCAAAAATAAGAATATCCCGCTTATTCGCAACAAGCGGGATATTATGTAACGGTAAAGGTTTGTGTTGTTCTTTGTTACCGAAAACAAAAAAGCCGGCACTCAACGAGTTACCGGCTCTATATTTTAATTCTTGTATATCTTCGGTGGTCGCTTCAATGCGCGAACCACCAGTATAATTCCGGCTAACACAAACGGAATACTGAGCAACTGCCCCATATTCAACAGCATGTGTGCTTCGAACGGCTCCTGGTTTTCTTTGATGAATTCGATAAAGAAACGGGCGGTAAAAATGCAGATAAAAAATACCCCCAACAGGAAACCCGGACGGTCCTTCTTGTCGACCGTGTGAAAGTACATCCGCCAAAGCAGAACAAAGGTGGCCAGGTAACAAAGCGCCTCGTAAATCTGTGTGGGATGCTTGGCAACTGTTTCGCCGTTTCGCTCAAAAATAAATCCCCAGGGAAGCGATGTTTGGACACCGTAGATTTCTGAATTCATCAGGTTACCGGTACGAATAAGTACGGCCACCAAAGCCACCGGAACCACCAGACGATCCAACGTCCAAAGCATTGAGCGTTTGGTAACAAACCGGGAGTACATCCAGATCGCAATCAGGATACCGATAGCGCCACCATGACTGGCCAGTCCGCCGTGCCACACCTTCAGAATCTCGCTGGGGTGCTGCGAATAATAATCCCATCCATAAAAGAAAACGTGTCCCAAACGTGCGCCAACCACCGTAGCAATAATCACGTACATAAAGAGGCTGTCGAGCCACTTTTCGTTAGCATTTTCAAACTTGAACATCTTCTCCATGATGTAATAACCCAACAGAAACCCGGTAGCAAACAAAAGTCCGTACCAACGAACTGACAACGGGCCGAGATGAAAAATCTCCGGGTTTACATTCCAATGGATGAACAGGAACTCATTCATAGCATGTGTACATTAAAAGTAAAAGCAGCAGGTTGCCCCTGCTGCCATATGAAGAATTAAATTAATTTCGTTTACACAACACCACGACCGTGACATTGTTTATATTTCTTTCCACTTCCGCACGGACATGGATCATTTCGTCCAACTTTCGGTCCGTGGCGAATCGGTTCCATTTTCTTCTGTGGTTGTTGCTCTCCACCTTGTTCGCCTCCACCGGAACTCAAGCTACCGGCTTCACTTTTCTGCTCCTGGTACTGTGAGCGATCGGTGTGTTGAACAGCCCGCGCTTCCTGTACCTGGTTTGGATCGCTGATGGGAATATGCCCCTTCATCAGGGTGGAAACCACCTCCAGGTTCAGCTTATCCATCATCGACTTAAACAGGTTAAACGATTCGAGCTTGTAAATCAACAACGGATCTTTCTGCTCGTAACTGGCATTCTGCACTGATGTACGCAAGTCATCCAGTTCGCGTAGGTGCTCTTTCCACGAATCGTCAATCGAAGCCAGGTTCACCTGTTTCATGTACGATTTCACCAAATCCTGCGCCTCGGTGTTGTAGGATTTTTCGAGGTTGGTAACAATCTGGTAAACCTTCTGTCCGTCGCTGATGGGGACAACAATATTATTGTAGATGTGTGATTTATGTTCGTACACATCTTTAATTACCGGCCAGGCCTGTTTTGAAATGATTTGTACCTTACGGGTATAATTTTCAATCATTGTCTTATAAATCCGATCGGTAATTTCCTCCGGATTCTGACTAATGAATTCTTCCTGCGTTACAGAAGTATCGATCGAAAGCAAACGCAGCGCTTCCAGGCGGAATTCCTCGTATGCGTCCTGCCCCATCGGATGGAATTCGTTCACCAACGCTTCCACCGAATCGTACATCATATTCAGTACGTCTACTTCCAGGCGTTCGCCGAAGAGTGCGTGTTTCCGTTTCTTATAAATCACCTCACGCTGCGAGTTCATCACATCATCGTATTCCAGCAATCGCTTACGAATACCGAAGTTGTTCTCTTCCACTTTTTTCTGTGCCCGTTCGATGGACTTGGAAATCATGGAGTGCTGAATCACTTCGCCCTCTTCCAGTCCCAGACGGTCCATGATACCGGCAATCCGGTCGGAAGAGAAGAGACGCATCAGGTCGTCTTCCAACGACACAAAGAACTGTGATGAACCAGGGTCACCCTGACGACCGGAACGTCCGCGCAACTGGCGGTCGACACGACGTGATTCGTGACGCTCGGTACCAATGATGGCCAAACCGCCCGCATCTTTGGTTTCCTTCGTCAACTTGATGTCGGTACCACGACCGGCCATGTTCGTCGCAATAGTCACAGTTCCGGGCTTACCGGCTTCCGCCACAATGTCAGCCTCGCGCTGGTGCAACTTGGCGTTCAATACCTGGTGATCAATCCCCCGCATTTTCAGCATACGGCTCAACAATTCCGATATTTCCACAGAAGTGGTACCTACCAGGATTGGCCGTCCCTGTTTATGCAGCTTGATAATCTCCTCGATAATGGCGTTATATTTCTCCTTTTTGGTTTTGTAAACCAAATCTTCCTGGTCCTTCCTTACAATGGGTTTATTGGTCGGGATAACAACCACCTCCAGTTTGTATATGTCCCACAATTCTCCTGCTTCCGTTTCAGCCGTACCTGTCATACCGGCCAATTTATGGTACATCCGGAAGTAGTTCTGAAGTGTAATGGTTGCAAACGTCTGTGTGGCAGCCTCCACTTTCACACGCTCCTTCGCCTCAATAGCCTGGTGCAATCCATCGGAATAGCGCCGGCCCTCCATGATACGACCGGTTTGCTCATCCACAATCTTCACCTTGTTGTCCATCACCACATATTCGACGTCTTTCTCGAACATGGTGTAAGCACGCAACAGCTGGTTAACGGTGTGTGCACGTTCCGACTTCACCGCATAACTTTGAATCAACTCATCTTTCCGCGCCAGTTTTTCCTGCGCATCAATCGATTCATCGTTTTCAATCTCCGCAATCTCCGAACCAATATCAGGAAGAATAAAGAGACTGGCGTCATCGTTGTCCTTCGACAGAACATCGATACCCTCATCGGTTAACTCAATGGAGTTTAACTTTTCGTCGATGATGAAGTAAAGCGGGTCAGTAACAATATGCATGTTTTTGCTATTGTCCTGCATGTAGTAGTTCTCCGTTTTCTGCATCTTGGCTTTGATGCCCTCTTCGCTCAGATAACGGATAATCGCTTTATTCTTGGGAAGACCTTTAAATGCACGAAGCAACAATAATGATCCTTCATCACGCTCCTTGGAATCTTCCGACTTTATCTTTTTCTTGGCTTCCGCCAGAATTTGTGCCACGAGGTCACGCTGCATTTTCACCAGGCGTTCTATCGGCGCCATCAACTCTTCGAACAGCTGATCGTCGCCTTTCGGAATCGGCCCTGAAATAATCAACGGCGTACGGGCATCATCAATCAATACCGAGTCAACCTCATCGACGATGGCGTAGTGGTGTTTCCGCTGCACCAAATCCGAAGGGTTGATCGCCATATTGTCGCGCAGGTAATCGAAACCGAACTCGTTGTTGGTTCCATAGGTGATATGTGCGTTATAGGCTTTACGACGTTCGGCTGAGTTTGGCTGGTGCTTATCGATACAATCGACGGACAAGCCGTGGAATTCGAAAATCGGTCCCATCCACTCCGAGTCACGACGGGCCAGATAGTCGTTCACTGTTACCAGGTGAACTCCTCTTTCGGCCAAGGCATTCAGGAATACCGGCAAAGTTGCCACCAGCGTTTTACCTTCACCGGTTGCCATTTCAGCAATTTTTCCTTCGTGAAGAACAATACCACCAATCAACTGAACATCGTAGTGAACCATGTTCCAGACCTGATCCGAACCACCGGCTTCCCAGTGATTAGCATATACCGCTTTATCGCCCTTTATTTCGACATAATCTTTGCCGGCAGCCAGGTCGCGGTCAAAATCGTTGGCCTCAACCTCCAGAAATTCATTCTGACTAAAACGCCGGGCCGTATCTTTAACGATGGCAAAAGCAGTAGGCAGTACTTCATTCAATACCTCTTCAATCTTGGTATCAATAACCTCTTCCAGTTTATCAACACGATCGTAGAGTTTTTCGCTCTCTTCCAAAGGCACCGCACCGCTTTCAGCTTGTTCCTTCAATGAAGCTATTTCGTCTTCTTCGGGCCGGATATACTCTTTTATCCGGGCCTTAAGCTTTTCAGTTTCAGCTCTAAGTTCGTCGTTAGTAAAGCCGGTAATACGATCGAATTCACTCTTCACACGCTCCACTATCGGCATCACCCCTTTGATGTCCCTTTCGGACTTATTACCAAAGACTTGTGTTAGAAATTTTGTTACAAATGCCATTATATATTGTTCTGTTGTTTTTTATGTTTACTTAAATCGCGAATCTCTCACAAATTAAACTAAAAGTTGCAAGTATTGAAAACAATCACTGCTTTTTTCAGTGGGTTGAATCGCCCAACTTTTGCCGTAACAAAACAAAAAAGGAGAATACCGCCATGGGCACTCTCCTCTTATATGAAATCAATATTTTCGGATTTAAAATCGCGATCAGATTAATTTCCCAATGGACGGTCGATTTGTCACGGCGGGAAATGTTTATCAAGAACTATGCCCCGGCAGTCGGATCTGAAAATGTCCGGTTCATCATTTCCCGATCCATCATCAGTAATCCTTGTCCATCGCCATTGATCAGTTTCAAATTATTCAAAATCTGATCGACGGTATTCTCCTCTTCAACCTGTTCATCGAGGAACCACTGAAGGAAGCTCTTGGTAGCATGATCTGATTCTGCAATAGAAATATCCATCAGATTATTAATGCGTTCCGTAATATCCTGTTCGTGTGCCAGTGTTTTTTCAAAAACATCGACTACATTTTTGAACTCAGCCGGAACCTCAGCAATGGGCGACAAAATAACCCTGGCTCCGCGGTCGTTTACATAATCGAAAAATTTCTGTGCATGTGCCAACTCCTCCTTGTATTGAACCTTCATCCAATTGGCAAAACCTGACAAACCGGCAGCTTCGAAATAAGCCGACATGGACAAATAGAGGTAAGCCGAATGAAATTCAGCGTTAATTTGCTCATTTATTGCTTTATTAACTGCTTCTTTCAACATGATTAATTGATTTAAGGTTTATATCCGAACCCAAATATACAAATAATCAGACGGGCGCCCAGCCACGTTCGGAACACATTTATTAACTCAACCGTGCCTTCAGACCGTCAGCCAGCGCATTCAGGAACTGCTCGGTTGTGAGGTAATGTTCCGGCTTCAAATCTTTTCCGTGGATAGCCAGAGCCAGGTCTTTTGTCATCTTACCTGATTCAACCGTATCAACACAGACTTCTTCCAGCGTATGGCTGAATTTGATCAACTCTTCGTTGTTATCCAGACGTCCGCGGAATGCCAGACCACGCGTCCAGGCATAAATAGAAGCAATCGGGTTGGTTGAAGTTGCATTACCTTTCTGGTGTTCACGGTAGTGACGTGTCACTGTACCATGGGCAGCTTCTGCTTCCAGGATATCGCCATCCGGTGTCATCAGGACCGAAGTCATTAATCCCAGCGAACCGAATCCCTGAGCTACGGTATCAGACTGTACGTCGCCGTCGTAGTTTTTACAAGCCCAGATGAAGTTACCGTTCCACTTCAATGCCGATGCCACCATGTCATCAATCAGACGGTGCTCATATGTAATACCGGCTTCGTCGAACTGTTTCTGATAATCTGCTTCAAAGATTTCCTGGAAGATATCTTTAAAGAAACCATCGTATTTCTTGAGAATGGTATTTTTTGTCGACAGGTAAAGCGGCCATTTTTTCTGCAGCGCCATTTTAAAACAGCTGTGTGCAAAACCACGGATAGACTCTTCGGTGTTGTACATCGACATGGCCACACCCGCTCCTTCGAAGTCATAAACCTCATGAGTAATAGGTTCTGAACCATCTTCCGGAGTGAAAGTCATCGTCAGTTTACCGGGACGGTCGACGACCATATCGGTGGCACGGTACTGGTCACCAAATGCATGACGTCCGATAACGATAGGGCCGGTCCATTGCGGAACCAAACGCGGTACATTTTTCACGAAAATAGGCTCGCGGAAAATGGTTCCACCAATGATGTTACGAATGGTACCGTTCGGTGATTTGTACATCCGTTTGAGGCCAAACTCTTCCACCCGCTTCTCGTCCGGGGTAATGGTTGCACATTTAATCCCTACTTTGTACTTCTTGATGGCGTTGGCAGCGTCAACCGTCACCTGATCGTCAGTCGCGTCGCGATGCTCAATGCCCAAGTCAAAATACTTAATGTCGAGGTTCAGGTACGGCAGGATGAGTTGATCTTTAATCATCTGCCAGATAATCCTGGTCATTTCATCGCCGTCAAGCTCTACAACGGGATTGGAAACATTAATTTTGTCCATGCCTGAATAAATTTTTTTAATAGAATAAATGATGTTTACTAAACAAGATTGGACTGGTTTAGTTTGAATTCACCTTGATGTCAGGTTACGGTACATATCGTTTCAAGATTCTCTTAACTATCAAAATCGAGTCCGAACATCTTCTTAAACTGAGCCAACGATGGATTTACCTCCACCATGGCCTGCCATTTTTCCGAGTCGGAATAAGGTCTACGCGGTAACGCATCATCCCCCTCCGCAATCTGAAACTCCACTTCAATCCGTTCGTTCCGCAGTGTTCTTCTCAAAAAGCCCAGCAACTTCAGCTTTACTTCCAGCACCAACCGTTCGCGCTGTGTCTCGTTGTCGAGCAAGTAGTTCACGTTCCATTCGTCTACCAACGACGGTTCGCGTGTCGATAAGGCGGCTTTCAACTGCGGTGCCTCTACCCGCACAACAAACTCCGTCCATGCCTCGGCCAGTTTTTCTCCGGTAAACGGATGCACTTCCGGTTCAGCCACCTGCTTTGCCTGCTGCGTCGTTTCCTTCTTATATTCTGAAGCAGGTTTGTTTCCCCTCAGTGCATTGGCAATCGAGGGCGTACTAATACTGTCCCTTCGGGTCACCCTACGGCTCTTTACCTTTCCGGGCGATGTAACAACAGGCGTATTCGTCTGCCTGTTTGCTTCAGCTGGCTTATTCCCATCAGCACCGCTCTGTGTTGCGGCACCTTGTTGCGGCCTGGCAACTTTTGGGGCTGCCGGTGCCGAAAAAATGGGTAAAAGTATGGCTGAAGCTACGCGTTCGTCAGCGCTTTTTTTTTTAATATCTCTTCCAACTGTGCAATACGAATGAGTGCCAGCTCTACCAGGAATCGTTTATTGGAAGAAGCTTTGTATTGCATATCACACTCGCTGGCCAAGTTCAATCCTTCCACCAGAAACGGCAAATCACATGCTTTCGCCTGTTGACTGTATTTTTCCTTGATGTCTCCACCTACTTCCAACAACTCCACCGTCACCTGATCTTTACATACCAGCAAATCACGGAAGTGCTGGCACAAACCGGATACAAAGTGATGTCCGTTAAATCCCTTGTCCAGAATCTCGTTGAAAATCATCAGCACACCTGACACATCACCTTTTTGAAACCCGTCGACCAATCGAAAATAGTAGTCGTAATCCAACACATTCAGGTTCGAGATGGTATCCTGGTAAGTAATGTTACTACCTGAAAAGCTCACCACCTGATCGAAAATGGAAAGTGCATCACGCATAGCACCATCAGCCTTCTGAGCAATAATATTCAGCGCTTCCGGCTCAAAGGTGATTTGCTCCTTTTCGGCTACCGAAGCCAAATGTTTTTCAATATCGGTAATGCCAATCCGGTTGAAGTCGAAGATTTGACAACGTGAAAGAATGGTTGGCAGAATTTTATGTTTTTCGGTAGTAGCCAACACAAAAATGGCGTGTGCCGGCGGTTCTTCCAGTGTTTTCAGGAAAGCATTGAATGCAGACTGCGACAGCATGTGAACCTCATCGATGATGTACACGCTGTATTTTCCAATCTGCGGAGGAATCCGAACCTGGTCGACCAGGCTGCGAATATCGTCCACCGAGTTATTGGAAGCGGCATCCAGTTCGTGAATATTGTAGGACCTGTTTTCGTTGAAAGCCTTACACGATTCACAGGTATTACAAGGCTCTGTTTCAGTAGTAATATTCTGGCAATTGATGGTTTTGGCAAAAATACGGGCCGATGTAGTTTTCCCTACGCCACGTGGCCCGCAAAACAAGTACGCATGCGCGAGATGATTATTACGGATGGCATTCTTAAGTGTGGCAGTAATCGATGGTTGACCAACGACTGAGCTAAACGTAAAAGGTCTGTATTTTCTTGCTGAAACAATATAATTCTCCATAAAAATTCCTCGGGTGCCAGATTTGAAATCCAAATATAGTATAAAATGGGAAACCATTTGTGTCCCGTTTTCGCATAAGTTATCAACGCCTAAAACAAGCTTCTGGTTTACTGCCAGATGAAATTTATGCGGAGCAACTTTTTGCTTGACTTTGTTGTTTGTTATATCAGAAATAAAAACTGACAGATTATGAAAAAATTCTTTTTGCTGGTTTCCATACTGGCGATGACGCTCACCACATTTGCGCAGGAAAAAACCATCTATGATTTCAAGGTAACTGATATTGATGGCAAACCATTTGATATGGCATCGCTGAAAGGGAAAAAGGTGCTGATTGTGAATACTGCATCCAAATGTGGATTCACACCGCAATACAAGCAACTCGAGGCGATTTACAAAAAGTACGGGCCCGATAAATTTGTTATTGTCGGCTTTCCGGCGAATAACTTCATGCATCAGGAACCAGGTACAAACAGCCAGATTAAAACTTTCTGTACCGAAAATTACGATGTTACCTTTCCGATGATGTCAAAAATTTCGGTGAAAGGTGATGACATTGCCCCTCTCTACCAGTGGCTAACAGAGAAATCGCAGAATGGTGTAATGGACGCCCCAATCAAATGGAACTTCCAGAAATTCATGATTGATAAAACAGGTCACCTGGTTGGTGTTGCCTGGCCGCAGGACAAGCCTGATTCAAAAAAGATTATTAGCTGGATTGAAAGCAAAAACTAAGCTTTAGCTTTCACCGCTTCAGCATAACGTGCCAAAGCCCTTTTGCGGGCTTCCGCATGGACAATAATGGGTTTCGGATAGGAGATCGTTCCATATTCCGGAACCCATTTTGCAATATATTCCCCGTTCGGGTCGAACTTCTTTGCCTGCAACTCTGGGTTAAATACCCGAAAATACGGCGCGGCATCATTTCCTGAACCAGCAGCCCATTGCCAGCCACCATTATTCGATGCCAAATCGTAATCCAACAGTTTTCGGGCAAAATATGCTTCTCCCCAGCGCCAGTCAATTAGCAAATGTTTGCACAGAAAACTGGCGGTTACCATCCGCACACGATTGTGCATATAACCGGTGGCATTCAGTTCGCGCATCCCGGCATCAACCAACGGGTAACCGGTTCGTCCTTCGCACCAGGCTTTGAAATCCTCTTTACTATTCTCCCAGACAATTTCATCGAAAGCCGGCTTAAAGGATGTATGCACAACCTGAGGGAAAAACCACAGGATAACACTATAAAAGTTCCGCCAAATCAATTCATTCAAAAACGTTTCAGAATGCTGCATCGCCAGGGCTGTTACTTTCCGGATACTTACGGTACCAAATCGCAGGTGCACACCAAGATGTGACGTTCCATTCCTGGCAGGAAAATCCCGGTCCGCTTCATAACTCTTCAGTAACTCGGCAGGTAACTTCCGGGGAGGAACAGGCACTTCTACCCTGGAATATCCCATAATTTCCAGCGAAGGCACAGGAAGCGGTGTCGTTCTGAAAAAGTTGTGTGCGTACTTAGAAATCGGTGCCGGCACAACCATCGACTGGTTCAGCTTTCGCAAAAACCGTTGTTTGTAGGCCGTAAAAACCGTATACGGTTCACCGTTGTCTTTTACAATTTCGTTTTGTTCAAACAAAACTTGATCCTTATAGGTATGAAACTCTACCCCTTGATTGGCAAGAAAAGCATCAACTTCGTCATCTCGCTGAAGCGTATAAGGTTCATACTCCCGGTTGGCATACACACTGAAAATATGATAACTGTCCATCAGCGACTTAAAGACATCGAGCGGTTTACCGACGGCCACATGCAACCCGGAACCAATAGTTTCAAGTTTTTCTTTTATTCCCAGTATGGTATCATACACAAAGCCCACCTGAACATTACCATTATTCTCGTCCCGTTGAAAGACTTCCGGGTCAAATATAAACAGAGGCAACACATTTTCTCTGGTTCTCAGGGCATGCATGAGACCAATGTTGTCTTCCAGTCGCAGATCGCGACGAAACCAGAAAATACTAACCACAGATTTCTCTTTTTTTCTCATCTCAAGACCATTACCAATTTATCATCACCACTATCAGTGAAAAAATGGTCATCCGGTTTGGATAACCATTAAAATCAATGCTTCCGTGCAATTGAAAATACAATAATTTAATCGAAAAAGAAACTTATTTTTGTGCAGAATAGTTAATATCGTAACTTCAAATCGGCACAAAATACCGCCGATCATAGTAAAAACAGCTGAAAGTTTAATCACAAAGCAGATTTATACATGACACATGAAAGAGGCTTTGCCAGCGACAATAATTCGGGTATTCACCCCGATATTCTGAACGCAATGGTTGAAGCCAATCAGGGCCATGCCGTTGGTTACGGCGGAGATAAATGGACCGAACAAGCCATACAACTTTTTAAAAAGGAGTTTGGTGACGATACCGAAGTATTTTTCGTATTCAACGGCACCGGAGCCAATATTCTCAGTTTAAAATCAGCCTCCCGTTCATTCAATTCCATCATTTGCGCCGAAACGGCACACATCCAGGTGGACGAATGCGGTGCCCCGGAAAAATTTACTGGTAGCAAACTTCTCCCGGTCAGTACTTCTGATGGAAAGCTTCGCCCCGAAGATATCAAACCACATCTGCATGGTTTCGGCTTCGAGCACCATGCCCAACCCGGAGTCATCAGTATTACGCAGGCCACTGAATTGGGAACCGTTTACCGGAAAGAAGAAATTCAGGCTTTGGCTGATTTAGCGCATGAGCATGGTATGTACCTCCATATGGATGGTGCCCGTTTGGCCAATGCAGCTGTAGCGCTCGATATGAACTTTCGCGAATTCACCCGCGATGCAGGAGTCGATATTCTTTCCTTTGGAGGTACCAAAAATGGTATGATGATGGGAGAAGCCGTTGTTTTCTTCAAACCGGAACTGGCTACTTTCACGAAATATTTCCGCAAACAGGCCGCACAATTAAGCTCAAAAATGCGCTTCATCAGTGCACAATTTATCCCTTATCTGGGCAACGGATTGTGGAAAAAAAATGCAACACATGCCAATCGTATGGCCAGGTTACTGGAAGAAGAAATTAAATCCATCGAAGGAGTTGAAATTACTCAACCGGTAGATGCCAACGGCGTTTTTGCCATCATTCCAGGGGAATTAATCCCTGAATTACAGAAAGAATTTTTCTTCTATACCTGGGATGAGCAACGCAATGAAGTGCGCTGGATGACCTCGTTCGATACGACGGAAAACGACATTCACACGTTCGGAAACCTGCTTCGGCAAAAAATGAAAAAATGAGCGTATTCCGGTATATTCCGGGCAATCACTACACCGAGGAGCAAAAGCAACTGGATAAACGGATTTTCAGGCATAGCCTGTTCTTTCCAACTTTTCTGATCGTCCTGCTTTGGCTAATCAGGTTGTTTGAAACAGAGTTTCATCTCAACCTGGTACAAGGAGGGATCTACCCCTTACATGTGAAAGGATTGCTTGGAATACTTACCGCGCCGTTGGTTCACGGTAGCTTCAGCCATCTGATGGCCAATACCGTTCCACTTTTCTTATTAACCCTGGCCCTGCTATTCTTCTACCGGGATTTGGCCTACCGCATCTTTTTCCTCATCTGGATCATATCGGGAATATTCGTTTGGCTGGGAGCAAGGGAAGCCTGGCATATTGGGGCCAGCGGGGTAATTTACGGTTTGGCCGCCTTCCTTTTTATGAGTGGTATCGTTCGCAACAATGTTCGTTTGCTCACCATATCAATCATTGTCGTTTTCCTATATGGAGGTCTGTTTTGGGGAATCTTTCCCATGAAACCCGAAATTTCATGGGAAGGGCATCTTTGGGGAGGTGTTTCAGGTATCGTGCTGGCTGTTGTTTACAGGAAAAAAGGACCTCCCGCGGAACAACATCCCTGGGATGAGGAAGATGAGGAGGATGAAGTGTCTTCTACCGAAGAAAAAGCCATTGAAACCTTCCCGGTATCCGACTCCGGGAAAACAAAACTATCCGATTCATCGCAAAGCTTTCCCGATGATGAAAAGCCATCATGAACCATCAGATTTACAGCCCAATATCAATAAATAGTAAATAAAGACAGGAACGTACACCGAATTGGTCTGTACATCCAATAAATGTTGTATTTTTGCCGTCATAACGTATTGTAACAGGAATAAATTAATAAAAAGAAAGTTCTTACCCGATTATGATTAGCCGTAGGATCATCCGCACCAAAGTATTGCAGATTCTGTATGCCCACTTTACCACAACAGGGAAAACCATCAACCAGTCAGAATCAGAACTAAACTTCAGTATCCGTAAGACATACGACCTCTATCACTTATTGTTCGCTTTGCTTATCGAAGTTCGAGATTTCGCCGAAGAACGACAGACAGCCGGAAAACATAAAAATATTCCATCGTGGGATGATCTTAATCCTAACACACGTTTTGTCGATAACCACATTATTAAGCGGCTGAAAGAAAATGAAGCCCTGAACAGCTACATTGAGCAAAATAAGATCAGCTGGAAGGAAAATCCGGAACTCATCCGGAAGCTTTACCGCGAATTGGTTGAATCGAAATCTTACCAGCAATACCTTTTGGCTGAAACAAATAGCATTCAATCCGATCAGAAGCTTTGCGAACGTTTCTTCGTTGAAATGGTACTGAACAACGATCTTTTCGAAAGCGAACTGGAAGAACAAAGCATTTACTGGAACGACGACTTGGATTTTGTTGTCAGCATGGTCATAAAAACCATCAAAAAAGTAAAACAAGATCCGTCTCCAAACCTTCACTTGCTATCACTTTACAAGGATGATGAAGATCGCGACTACACCATTAAATTGTTCAGGAAAACGATTCTGAAACACGAGGAAAATCACAAAATCATCGAATCGTACACCAAAAACTGGGATGTGGAACGTGTTGCGCTGATGGACGTACTGATATTGGAGCTGGCCATTACCGAATTAACCGATTTCCCGTCGATCCCGATTAAAGTGACACTGAACGAATACATCGAGCTTTCGAAATATTACAGTACGAAGCGCAGCTCCACCTTTATTAATGGAGTACTCGATCGGATAAGCAAGGATTTTCAGGAAGATGGCCGCATTGTAAAAGCCGGCCGTGGACTGCTGGATGGAAAATAAGTAAGATGAGTCGGTTTACTGCCTTCGCAATTTTAGCTATCGTATTACTTTTGGCGGGATGTCACAATCAAACCAGCCAGAAGAAGAAACATCCAGTTCACACAGCAGCGATAAAACAAAAGGGACCTGCCAAATTTGAGTTTCACGACGAAATCCATAATTTTGGTACCCTGAAGGCAGGAGAAGTCGTCTCCTACTCCTTTCGTTTTGAAAATACAGGTGGTGAGCCGCTTACCATCTCGCATATAGAAAACGAGTGTGGATGTTTGGAAATTTTATATCCGAAAAAACCGGTTCAACCGGGAGAAAAATCCACAATTGAAGTTATCTTTAACACCGATGGAGAATGGGGAAACGAATTCAAAACCATTGAAATTAATACCCGCAAGGGTTTAAAAAAGAATATTGCCGTTACGGCACACATACAGAATGCACAATTTGAAAAACTGATAAATAAGAAATGATGAACAACTTACTCTTTGTTATTGCACAAACGCAAACCAACCCATTAATGACCTTTCTTCCCCTGGTACTGATTATGGTCGTATTCTATTTTTTCATGATCAGACCTCAGATGAAACGTCAGAAAGAACTGCAGAAATTTCGCTCAGCGTTGCAAAAAGGCGATAAAGTAGTAACTACCGGCGGATTATATGGTCGGATTGTTGAAATAAAAGACAGCATCATTTTTCTCGAAATTGCCCCCAACGTGAAGGTAAAAGTAGACAAAAGTGTTGTACTGAAAGACATCAGCGACGCACCGCAGCAAAAGTGATGAAAGGCTGGTTCTTCCAGCCTTTTTTAAATTTTAGTTGGCCGTGATTAGGGAAATACGAACAAGAATATATAAAATCAGAAGATTCTTCCGCGACGAACACCCGCTTCGCCGCGACGGTAAATTGTTTGTATTTCTCATCTGTTTTATAATTTCTTCATTCTTCTGGACATTAAACAACCTTAGTAAAAATTATACAGCCCGAATTTCCTTTCCGGTTAAGTATATCGATCTTCCTACCGATCAGAAATTATCGCAACCACTGCCTCCGAAACTCGAATGCATGGTAAGTGCCTATGGTTTCACACTCTTGCGTCACAAACTCAAATTATCATTCTCTCCCATTTTAATTAATGTGAGCGAACTGAAAACCAGGCATAAAGTTTCGAAAAACAACCACTACGGTTTTTCAGCCTCAACCGAGGCAAACCGTAACATGATAGTGAATCAGATCAGCAACGAAATACAGGTGTTGAACATTTATCCGGACAGTCTTTACTTTAATTTCGACCCAATTGTTCAACGGAAATTTCCGGTCAAGCCGAAAGTGAATGTCACCCTGCTCAATCAATACATGCTGAAACAATCTCCCTATACCACACCGGATTCAGTCATGGTAAAAGGTCCGGAGGATGTTTTGGATACGCTGAAGTTCATCTCCACAAGAGAACAGGAATATAAAGACCTGTCGCATAGCGTACAACGCAATGTTTCGCTAACCGGAGATGATGAGCTGCAATTCACTCCCCGGCGCGTAGTTTTAAATATACCGGTTGAGCAAATAACGGAAGGGACTCGTGAAATTCCGCTTGTTATTAAGGATGTTCCCGACAGCATTGAATTAAAGGCTTTCCCGTCGTCAATCAAAGTGTCGTATAAAGTTGGCCTAAGTCAATACGATCAAGTCAACGCAGCAAGTTTTCATCCTTCCATCGATTATGACAGCATCAGTACTTCGCGCCAAAAACTTCCGGTGACGATGGAAAAATATCCGCAAAACGTTATCTCGTACGATTACTATCCAAAGGAAGTTGAATTTATTCTGGAAAAGAAAAACAGTAATCAATGAAGCAAATCGGAATAACCGGCGGTATTGGCAGCGGAAAAACCACTATTTGCAAAACCTTCCGTTTGTTAGGCGTGCCTGTTTATGAAGCTGATGCAGAAGCCAAAAGACTACAAGACGAAAACCAGGAAATCAAAAGAGGACTAATCGATCTGTTCGGTCCGTCTATCTATTTCGAAAACGGAAAGCTTGACCGCAAAAAGCTAGCCGGCCTTATCTTTTCTGAAAAAACACTGCTTAATAAAGTGAACCAATTGGTTCATCCCGTGGTTCATGCTCATTACGAGCATTGGCTCACCTTCAACAGTCACGCTCCGTACATTATTTACGAAGCTGCAATTTTGTTTGAAAGTGGCTTTTATAAAGACATGGATGAGGTTATCCTGGTAACTGCTCCCGAGGAAACGCGCGTTGCGCGGGTAGTTAACCGCGATAAACTAACGCCCGGGGAAGTAAAAAGCAGAGTGCGCAATCAGTGGCCGGAAAGTGAAAAGAGAAAGCTGGCCAATCATATTATTGAAAATGATAACTCCAACCTGATAATACCTCAGGTTGTTGAATTAGATAAAAATTTTAGAAACAATGGGAAAGTTCGCTAAATGGATTGGCGGTGGCCTGGGATGGAGTGTTCTCGGCCCTATCGGTGGATTAATCGGTTTTATTATTGGTTCGGTAATCGACAGTGCCGAGGTGAATGTTAATCAATACCAGCATCCGTACGACCGGACACAAAGACAAAGACCAACGACTCAGGGCGATTACATGGTTAGCCTGCTCGTTTTGGTGGCCGCTGTTTTGAAAGCCGACGGGAAAGTGCTTCGCTCAGAACTGGATTACGTGAAAAGCTTTTTTAAGCAAAACTTTGGCGTTGACACAGCCGCCGAAGCAGTAAAATCGCTGAAAGGCTTACTTGAACAAGATATACCTGTAGCCGAAGTTTGTCACCAAATCAAACGCTACATGGACTATTCCTCCCGCCTGCAACTGGTCCATTTTCTGTTTGGTATAGCAGCTGCCGACCGCGAAATTGATCCACGGGAAAAAGTCCTGGTGAAAAACATCGCCTACTTTTTAGGCATATCCGATGCCGACTACGGCTCTATCGAATCGATGTTTGTTCCCAGTACCGATTGGGCATACCAGATTCTGGAGATACCTTCAACAGCCACCGAGCAGGAAATAAAGAAAGCCTACCGCAAGATGGCCGTAAAGTATCACCCCGATAAAGTTAGCTACCTCGGAGAGGATGTACAGAAAGCCGCAAAAGAGAAATTCCAAAAGGTTAACGAAGCCTATGAGGCTATCCGGCAGGAAAGAAAAATAGTTTAGGATTAGTTAGGCTACCGGTCAGTACCTTATGAAAATATTACCAGAACGAGAACAGCCGCTGAATTTCAACGGCTGTTTTCTATTCTTGTAACCGTTTGTTAGCTTGAGGCCAAATCTTCGAACTCCACGTCAGAGTACTCTTTGAGCACGTCCTTTTCCTCTTCTTCCCGAGGTTCGTAGGGCTGACGTTCCTGAATGTAATCGATAATTTCAGTAAGTCCATCCGAAAATTTATCAAAATCCTCTTTATACAGGAAAATTTTGTGTTTCTCGAAATGGTACTTGCCATCCTGATCAAATTTCTTCTTGCTCTCGGTGATGGTAAGATAATACTCATCCTTCCGAGTCATCTTCACATCAAAGAAATACGTTCTTTTTCCAGCTCTTACAGCTTTCGAATAAACCTCTTCACGGAACCGCTTTTCTCCATTATTCTGATTGTCAGCTCCATCCTTTTTATCAATACCTTCCATATTCGAAAATTTTAATTTTCTGTGTATTGTTCGAATCTTTTCAAAATTATAAAAAAGAATTAAAAAAGATTAAAACACTGCATATTATGTTTAACTCATAATAGGTTGTAAAGCAGAAAATCGAATATTTATAACGAATATGGATAATAAAGGCTAATTATTCTTTGCCTGCCGGTAATATTTCAATGCTTCAGGCAAATCTTGCTTAATCTGTGCTATTCGATGAGAATCGACTGGGTGTGTACTCAGGAATTCAGGCATTCCGCTTCCACCATTAGCCGCCATTCGTTCCCAGAAATCAACAGCTCCGCGCGGATCATAACCCGCCATCGCCATAAACATGAGTCCCATTTTATCCGCTTCCAACTCATGACTTCTCGAATAAGGAAGGATAGCTCCTACCTGAGCACCTAAGCCATATGCCGTCATGTAAATTTGTTTGGTTTGCTCCGGCTTCTGGTCAACGGCTGCAGCTAATCCCATTCCCCCCAATTGAACTAACATTTCCTGACTCATCCGCTCATTACCGTGACGAGCAATGGCATGGGCAATTTCATGTCCCATGACAACAGCCAAGCCGTTTTCGTTTTTCGTGATAGGTAAAATACCGGTATAGACTACGACTTTTCCACCAGGCATACACCAGGCATTTGCTACTGAATCTTTCACCAGGTTAAATTCCCAGTTAAAATCTTTTACCCGGTCACCCAGTCCATTGTCCTTCAAATACTGGTCAACAGCAGCAGATATCCGCTTCCCAACGCGCTTCACCATTTCAGCTTGCGCTTGATTATCTGACAATTGATTGCTTTTCAGGAAGTCTCCGTATTGAGTTAAACTCATGGATAACATTTCCGATTCAGGAATCAGGTTCAATTGCTGCCTTCCGGTCAACGGAACGGTTGCACAGGCAGCAAACAACAGCAGGGAAAAAACCCAGGATAACTTAACGTGCAGTCGGCTAATTTTCATTGGTATCATTTTCATACGTCGGTTAAATTAAGCAATGAATTCTATAAGAGAAGAAACGTTTTCAATTCAATTTCGGTTCATGTACAACGTTCTGAAAATTCGGAAAGAACAAAAAAAGAGCCGCCTCAAGAGACAGCTCATCAAATATCTATCTAAATGTCAGAAATATCTCACGAATAAATTTCTTTTTTCGCGGCCAACAAGGTGTTTTTCAATAGCGATACACGGGTCATCGGACCAACACCTCCGGGAACAGGTGTGATGTAAGAACATTTTTCAGCCACCTCGTCAAAGGCAACATCACCTTTGAGTTTAAAACCTGATTTGGTCTTATCCGATTTCACACGGGTGGTACCGACGTCGATAACAACAGCACCTTCTTTCACCATGTCGCCTTTAATAAACTCGGGAGAACCAAGTGCCGCAATCAGAATATCAGCGCTGGTGCACAATTCCTTCAAATTTTTCGTCCGGCTATGCGCAACCGTAACCGTAGCATTCATCGCTTTTTGCGACATCAGCACACTCAACGGACGGCCAACAATATTGCTTCTTCCAACAACCACACAATTCTTTCCTGACGTTTCAATGTTATAACGCTTCAGCAAATCGACAATACCATCAGGCGTAGCCGAAACGAAGCAAGGCAGGCCAATCACCATCCGTCCAACGTTAATCGGATGAAATCCGTCAACATCCTTCTTCGGATCGATAGCTTCAATAATTTTTTGCTCGGAAATGTGTTTGGGTAAAGGCAACTGAACAATAAATCCATCCACATCGTCGTCATTATTCAACTCATCCACTTTTGCCAACAGTTCTTCTTCGGTTACGTCATCTTCAAAACGAACCAGGCTCGATTTAAATCCAACCTCAGCGCAATCCTTCATTTTAAAGGCTACGTACGATTCGCTTCCGCCGTCGTGACCAACCAGCACTGCCGCCAGATGAGGAGCTTTTCTCCCGCCACTTGTCAGCACCTTTACTTCTTCAGCAATTTCGGCTTTCAATTCAGCCGATGTCATTTTTCCGTCCAGTAAAATCATTGAAGATATATTATTGATGATTAAGCTTATCTTCTTCCGCGTTGTGCCTTTGACGCCATTTTCCGCACATTTCCCCCTTGCGAAACCATCTTCATCATTTTCCGGGTTTCCCCGAACTGCTTAATCAAGCGGTTTACTTCCTGAATATCGGTTCCTGAACCACGGGCAATACGCTTTCGACGTGAACCGTCAATCAAAGCCGGAGTATTGCGCTCGTCGGGTGTCATGGAGTAAATAATTGCTTCGATATGTTTGAAGGCATCATCCTCTAAATCAATATTATTCAAAGCCTTTCGCATTCCGGGAATCATTGCGGCCAAGTCTTTCAGGTTACCCATCTTCTTGATTTGCTGAATCTGTGTCAGGAAATCATTGAAATTAAACTGGTTCTTCGCCAGTTTTTTCTGCAATTTGCGGGCTTCCTCTTCGTCGAATTGTTCCTGGGCGCGCTCCACCAGCGAAACGATATCACCCATACCCAGAATCCTGTCAGACATACGGCTTGGGTGGAATACGTCGATGGCATCCATTTTTTCACCGGTACCCACAAATTTAATGGGCTTATTCACCACCGTCCGAATGGAAAGTGCTGCACCACCACGGGTATCACCATCGAGTTTCGTCAGAATAACTCCATCGAAATTGAGTCGTTCGTTAAACTCTTTGGCTGTATTCACAGCGTCCTGTCCAGTCATCGAATCGACCACGAAAAGCGTTTCGTCAGGCTCGATAGCCTTTTTGATGGCTTCGATTTCCTGCATCATCTGCTCATCGATGGCCAGACGACCGGCGGTATCGATAATTACCACGTCATTGCCTTCGGCTTTCGCTTTCTTAATTGCGTTCCGGGCAATCTTAACCGGGTCTTTACTGTCTTCTTCGGTGTAAACCGAAACACCGATCGATTCGCCGACAACCTTCAGCTGTTCAATTGCAGCAGGACGATAAACGTCACAGGCAACCAACAGCGGATTTTTCTTTTGCTTTGACTTTAAGCGGTTGGCCAGTTTTCCTGAAAAAGTAGTTTTACCAGATCCCTGCAAACCAGACATCAGGATAACCGAGGGAGATTTCTTCAATGAGATATCAACCGTTTCGCCTCCCATCAGTTCAGCCAGTTCATCGTGAACAATCTTCACCATCATCTGTCCCGGCTTCACCGCTTCAAGCACCTTTTGCCCGATAGCCTTATCTTTCACACGATTGGTGAAATCCTTGGCAATCTTAAAGTTCACATCGGCGTCGAGTAATGCGCGACGAACATCTTTTAATGTTTCGGCAACATTTATTTCGGTAATCTGCCCCTGACCTTTGAGCAGTTTAAACGATTTCTCTAACCTGTCGGTAAGATTTTCAAACATTTGTATTCCCGTTTTTTTGAGTGCGTACAAAGATAATGAATTGGCAGAATTAGGAAAATATAAAATTGGGCAGTCAAACCGAATAATACTGATTTTCAATAATCGTAAGTCTGCTCTATTTTCAAGGCTACGAATCGCCTTATTTTACTCTCATATTTCACTCATTAACAAACAACAATACACATTTCATTTATTAAAAACTAACAATAATTTTAAGAGATTGTGTAACGAAACTCGTTTTTCAGCGTCCTCTTAAGATGAAAGCTAATCTACCAATTGCAAACCATGAAAAGAACTTTTCTTCTACTCATATTTCTGGTCATCATACTAAGCAATTCATTCGGACAAGAAGTTCAGAAAAAGAGGTACGACACCTCCCGGCTTCAGTCCCCGATAACAATTGACGGTAATTTGTCTGAAGCCGATTGGAAATCGGGACCCTGGGAAGACAGCTTTACGCAGAGAGAGCCTTACGAAGGAAAAGCCCCCCGCCAGAAGACGACCTTCAAAATTCTGTACGACGACAATTTTATATATGTCGGTATTAAAGCGTTTGACAGTGCTCCCGACAGCATCGTCAGAAGGATGAGCCGACGTGACAACCTTGATGGTGATTATGTTGGAATTTCGTTCGACAGCTACCATGACCGCCGTACTGCCTTCAATTTCATTGTAACGGCTTCGGGAGTCAAAGACGACGCCACCATGACCAATGACGGAGACAACGAAGATGATACCTGGGATCCGATTTGGTATGTAAAAACAAGCTTGACTTCGTGGGGATGGAGCGCTGAAATGAAGATACCATTTACACAATTACGATTCAACAAGAACTCGTCCTCTGTTTGGGGACTGGAAGTCGTTCGTTACATTTATCGTTATGCTGAAACCGATTTCTGGCAACCTATTGCCCGCAGTGCTCCGGGATTTGTTCACTTATACGGAGAACTCGGGGGATTAGGCAACATCAAGCCGAAAAAGCAACTCGATCTGACGCCCTACATGGTGGCTGGGGTGGAATCTTACCAGAAAGAAGAAGGCAATCCATTTTCAACCGGCCATAAAAACCGGTTTAAAGCCGGCCTGGACGGGAAGATTGGCGTAACCAATAACCTGACGCTCGATTTTACCATTAATCCGGATTTTGGCCAGGTAGAAGCCGATCCGTCAGAAGTTAACCTGACCGCGTTCGAAACTTTCTTCCGTGAAAAACGTCCTTTTTTTATTGAAGGAAAGAACATTACCAGCTTCTCGTTAGGGTTTGGCGATGGCGATCTTTCGCAGGAAAACCTGTTTTATTCCCGCCGAATAGGCCGCAGACCACAGTATGAACCGGATTTACGAGACAACGAATACATCGATAGCCCAAAAAACACCTCCATCATTGGAGCGGCTAAACTAACCGGAAAAACTGAATCAGGATGGTCGGTAGGAGTAATTGAAAGTGTTGCTGCCGAAGAGAAAGCAAAGATTGCATACGAGGGTGAACAGCACTCGCAAGCTGTTGAGCCACTAACCAACTACTTTGTTTCCCGCGTTCAAAAAGATTTAAACAAAGGGAACACCCTGATTGGCGGTATGGTGACCAATACTTCCAGACAACTGGATGATGTATTGAAGAACTATCTCCACCGCTCAGCGACCACGGGAGGATTCGATTTTACCCAATACTTCGATAATAAGAATTACATATTTACGCTAAATGCTGCCTTTAGTAAAGTTGACGGCACCAAAGAGGCCCTCCTGGAAACGCAAACCTCGTCAAGGCATTATTTCCAAAGGCCAGATGCAACGCACATCCGTTTGGACAGTACACGAACCAGTCTTTCCGGATTTGGTGGAAATATGCAATTCGGTAAAACTGGTGGCAACCTGAAATTCCTGCTGGCAACCATGGCCAAATCACCCGGACTGGAACTAAATGATGTGGGCTATCTTCGCTCGACCGATCAGATTTTTCAGGTATTCTGGATGGGTTACCGGTTTAACGAGCCCAAAGGGATTATGCGGAAAGCCAATTTGAATCTGAACCAGTGGAACGTCTGGGATTTCAGCGGGCAATATCTAAATTCAGGTGGAAATGTTAATGGTTACATTGAATTCAAGAACTATTGGTCATTCCATGGCGGAGTGAACTTTGATAGCGACGAAGTAGACAATTACATCCTACGGGGAGGTCCGGGTATGATTGTTCCGGGAGGAATGAATATTTGGTATGGTATTGAAACGGATGAACGTAAAAAACTGAAACTGTCTTATTTTGGAAACAACAGATGGAATAAATTTAACAGTCGTACCTCCAGCTCCTATTCGCCTGAGATCGAATACCGTCCCAATAACACCCTCAACTTCAGCTTTGAGCCATCATTATACAAACAAGAAAGAGAGCTGCAGTATGTGGATGAATACTCCTTCAACGGCCACAATCGCTACCTGATGGCACATCTCGACCAGAAAGTACTGAGTTTTTCGATGCGGGTTAATATCAATCTGACACCCGACCTGACCATTCAGTACTGGGGACAACCGTTTTTTGCTTCCGGGAAATACAACGATTTTAAAACAATCACCGACCCCAAAGCAGATCAGTTCTCTGACCGATACAGTGCTTTTAAGCCAGACCAACTAACGTATAACAGTTCGGATGAGATGTACTACATCGATGAAAACCAAGACGGGACGACTGACTACTCGTTTGAGCAACCTAACTTTAATTTTAACGAGTTTCTATCGAATCTGGTCGTCCGTTGGGAATATACTCCCGGCTCAACCGTTTACCTGGTCTGGTCTCAGTCCCGTGATTATTCCGACAGCCTGGGTGATTTTAGTTTAAATCAGGGCTTCGACGACCTGTTCAATGGCGACCAACCGTATAACGTTTTTTTGATAAAATTCTCGTACCGGATTGGATTGCATTAACGAAAAAACCCCGCAATGAAGCGGGGTTTTTATTTTATCTCAGAGAAGAAAAACATTAAAATAGTTTATCTACTGTCTCAATTACATCTTCAGATTTAAAAGGCTTGCTCAAGTAGGCATCCATACCAATACTTAAACATAAATCGACATCCTCCTGCAAAGCATTGGCCGTCATGGCCACGATTTTTATCGGCTTATCTTTTCCTTCCTCTTCCTTTTTACGAATCATTTTTGTTACCTCATAGCCATTCAGTAAAGGCATTTGTATATCCATCATAATGAGATCGTACTTGTTATCGCGGTACATCCGCCACGCCTCCTCGCCATCTTTTGCCAAATCGATGGAATCGGAAACGCACTTAAGCGTTAACATGGCAACCTTTTGATTAATCACATTGTCTTCTGCGACCAGGACTCTCAGATTTCTTTTCTTTCCGTTAACTCCTACATTTTTTTGATGCCCGGAGTGTAAGAATGATTCAGGCAACTCTTTTCCGGTCACCTTAGCCATAATATTCAACAGATGATCGAGTTTAACCGGCTTGTTTAAATAGTACTCAAAACCAGCACTATGCACCTGCCCTCGCGGCAGGATATCAGAAACGGAGGATAACAGTATCAGTTTGGTTGAAGCAATCGCGGGATCCTTTTTCACGCGACGGGCAAAATCAAGTCCATCCATTTCGCTCATCTGAAAATCAACCAAAGCTATATCATAAGGTTTCCCTTTCGAAGCAGCATTTTTCAATTTCTTCAATGCCTGCATCCCACTGGAAGCTTCATCCGACGAGCAATCCCAGCTTTCAAGATATTTTGAAAAGATTAACCGGTTGGTACGATTATCATCAACAATCAAAACCTTCACATTTTCCAGCTCAATAATTTCCTTCGGCTGGTCATACTCCATTTCAGCAGATGCCTTTTCAAAACGGGCAGTAAACCAGAACAAAGAGCCATGATTGGCTTTGCTTTCCAGGCCAATCTCTCCGCCCATCTGCTCAGACAATCGCTTCGAAATGGCTAATCCCAGGCCGGTCCCGCCATACTTACGGGTTGTTGATGAATCGACCTGCGTAAAGGATTCAAACAACTTTTCCTGCGCCTCTTTGGGTATTCCGATTCCTGTATCTTTTACTTTAAAAAGCACTTCAACCGTTGAATTAATCTCTTTCAGTTCAGCTGAAATAAATACTTCACCACTATTGGTGAATTTGATTGCATTATTGGCGAGATTAATAAGCACCTGCCTTAACCGGACAGGGTCGCCCACCACCATATCAGGGATAGCCCCATCAATATAGGTTACCAGGTCCAGTCCTTTGTTATTGGACTTAACAATCAACACATCAGCCACTTCCTCAATAATCTTACGGATATTGATTGGTGTCGATTCCAGCTCCATCCGCCCGGATTCAATCTTGGAGAAATCAAGAATGTCGTTAATGATAGACAACAGATTATTTCCCGATTTGGTAATCACATCGAGATACTCCTTTTGCTCTTCATCTAGTTCTGTCTTTCTCAGAATATCCGCCATGCCAATAACGCCATTCATTGGAGTCCGGATTTCATGCGACATATTGGCCAAAAAAAGGCTCTTGGCGCGGTTGGCTTCTTCTGCTTTGTTTTTGGCTACCTCCAAATGCTTTTTGGCCTCAATCTCAATCGTGTTGTCCCTTGAAATTCCAACCAGCCCAATTATTTTTCCTTCGCTATCGCGAATCGGCATTTTGGTAGCAGATAACCACCGAACGGTTCCATCGGCTATGGTAAGTTTTTCCGGTCTTTTAATAATGGGTTTTCCAGTCAGTAGCAGCTCTTTTTCATCAAGATTGATCTGAATGATTTCATCCTCTCTGAAAAAATCAGCTTTAGTTTTCCCTTTCGCCTCTTCTGCTGTTTCTACTCCAAGCAAGTGAGCCATTGCCTGGTTAATCCGGGTAAAACGCGCCTCTGCATCTTTGAAATAAATACCATCCGGCACGCTATCCATCAGTATCTGCAACAATTGACGTTCATGGTCCAACCGTTCCTCCATTTTTTTCCTCTCGGAATAATCCCGAGAAACGCCAACCAATCCTATCACTCTTCCGTCCTTCTCTCTAATCGGGATTTTGGTTGTGGTTACATACCTCTGTACACCGTATGCATCTACAAATTCCTGAAGCTTGTCCACGATCGCTTCCCCTGTTCTCATCAGATTCATATCATCCTGATAAGATCGCTCTGCAAATTCGCGATCGTGAAATTCGAAATCGGTTTTGCCAATAGCATCTTCCGGTTTTTCCAATCTCATTAACCGGGCATGCGCCTCATTGATACGGGTATACCTGGCTTTTCTATCCTTGTAGTAAATAATATCCGGACTATTTTTCAAAAACGTATCGACCAATTCCTGCTGCTGCCGTAACTTCTCCTTGTATTCCTGCTCCGTTGTTACATCTCTGGATATCCCAACAAGACCAATAATTTTATCTGCCTGATTACGAATAGGAATTTTGGTGGCAGTTACGTACTTCTGCCCTTCGGCTGTAGCTATTTTTTCCAATTGATTGACAACCGGAATACCAAGGGTGAACAACTCTTGTTCATCGTCAAATGCCTGGCTCGCATGTCGTTTGTCAAAATAATCTGCGTCCGTTTTACCGATTGCTTCTTCTGGAGTAGCAACTCCTAATATTTTTGCCTGCGCTTTATTAATACGAGTAAACTGCGACTTTGTATTCTTGAAGTAAATGGTGTCGGGAATATTATCCATCAACATCTGGAGAAAATCCTTCTCTTTTTCCAATTCTGCTTCAGCCAACTTCTGGTCAGTAATTTTCTCATACATTCCCAAAATGCCAATGACTTCCCCTTTCTCATTCCGCATGGGAATTTTACTTTTCCTCAACCATTCCGTTTTCCCGTTACGATTAGGGACAGCTTCCACGTAGTTTATTTTGGATTGCCCAGTGGCAAGCACTTCCCTGTCTATGGCGATATTACTGGCTGCTTCATCAGAAGAAAACAGTTCAAAATCGGTCAGTCCGGTCGCTTGCTCAAGGTTATTTAGCCCGCGATCGGCAGCAAACATTTGGTTGCAGCCCAAATATTTTAAACGAGTATCTTTCCAAAAGATGGCCGTAGGAATATGCTGAATGACCCACTCAAGATGTTCACTTGTATGGATCTCCCGTTTACAATCACTCATCATCTCCTTGAGAAGAATTCTCAAACTATTCGGATTAAATTCATCAGAAACGATAGTGACAAACTCAGGAATTTCTGAAAGATCACTGTCGCCGGAATTCGCGACCAATACAACCTTAAACTTGCCTGAAAACAAAATATCACGCATGCCGGGCTCTTCCGCCAATTTCGCAAAATCGTCGGTACCTGTGATGAGGAGATCCGGTTTAATACGCTGAATATCCTGAGAAAAAGATGCTACATCACTCAAGAAAACAGCACTGAATCCGTAGCAATCAGAGATAGCATCCAGGATTTTCCCGGAAACGGTAGTATCTATATGATAAATAACGATTCTTTTCATATGAGCAACATGCGAAGTTTGGCAAATAACAATTTCAGAATATTCGACTCCCCTTCGTCCAATCTAAAAAATGAACATTCGCCAATTGTTGCTTTAATAACGAAAAGATATCGTAATTATTTTACATCCCCTCTGCTTTAAACCTTAATCAGGCGTAACTGTTTTTCCATATTTATATTTAGCATAAACTAAATAGAACGTTGCTAGTATGTTGACCAGATAATTGAGCCAAAGCGGCCATTGAAAAGAACCACGAGCCATGTCGCCCTGAGCGATATAAATGAAAGTAAACAATACGCCAAAAGCCCACATTAGGAGAAATGGCCAGTTGAAACTGGAAACATCATGTGTACGCCATGTTTGGATAACCTGCGGAATGACTCCGATACTAAGAATAATGTTTCCAAACCAACCGATAAATTCAAATGGATTCATACGCTAAAATTTTTGGTGTTTAAAGGTAAAAACTTTCCATCCAGCAATCCTACCGAAGCATTAAACGAACACTGACCAACAAAAAGAAACCCCGAATATTCGGAGATAGTCGGGGTCTAATCAGTGATTTTAAAATATTTACATTCGTTCCGGCACCTCAATTCCCAGCAGGGAAAATCCGTTTTTAATGGTCTGCCCAACGGTTCTGGTCAGTACCAACCTGAACGACCGTACCGTTTCGTCCGTTTCATTCACGATGCTGTAATCGTGATAAAACTGGTTGAATTCTTTCACTAAGTCGTACACATAGTTTGCAATAAGCGCAGGGCTATGGTTATCGCCGGCTTCTTTCACCACAAATGGAAAGCGATTAATCGTTTTAATCAGCTCAATTTCTTTTTCATTACATGCAATCGACGGTGCCTTTTCAGGAATAGACAGCCCTGAATCAGTGGCTTTTCTAAGCACACTCTGAATACGCGCATAGGTGTATTGAATAAAAGGTCCCGTATTTCCATTGAAGTCGATGGACTCTTCCGGATTGAATAGCATACTTTTGCGCGGATCAACTTTCAGTATAAAATACTTCAGGGCACCAAGAGCCACAATCCGGTATATATTATTCTTCTCTTCTTCAGAGTAACCATCCAGTTTACCCAACTCTTCAGATACCTTCCGGGCCACGTCAATCATCCCTTCCACCAGATCATCGGCATCGACAACGGTACCTTCCCGTGATTTCATCTTACCATGAGGAAGTTCGACCATGCCGTAAGAGAAATGATACAAATCCTTACCCCATTTGTACCCAAGTTTATCGAGTAAAATAGCCAGCACCTGGAAGTGGTAATTCTGCTCATTTCCCACCACATAAATCATGTGATTGATATCGTAATCCTCGAAACGCATTTTAGCGGTACCAATATCCTGGGTCATGTAGACCGAAGTACCGTCGGAGCGAAGCAGGATTTTTTCGTCAAGTCCTTCACCGGATAAATCGGCCCACACAGAACCGTCTTCGCGACGATAGAAATATCCCTCGTCTAGTCCGCGTATTACCTCATCGCGCCCGATTAAGTAGGTATCCGACTCGTAATATATCTTGTCAAAATCAACTCCCAGCATCTTATAGGTTTCATCGAAACCCTGGTAAACCCAGCCATTCATCGTTTCCCACAATTGTCGTACTTCCGCATCATTGGCTTCCCATTTACGCAGCATGTCGCGGGCAGCCAGAATGGATGGCGCTTTGTCTTTAGCTTCGTCCTCCGACATGCCACCGGCAACCAGCTCGGAAATTTCTTTTTTATACAACTGATCAAACTTCACATAGTATTCGCCTACGAGGTGATCACCTTTTTTGCCAGATGAAGCCGGAGTTTCTCCATTGCCAAGCGTCTTCCAGGCATACATCGATTTACAGATATGAATCCCCCGATCGTTAACAATATTGGTCTTCACCACCTTGTTTCCGTTGGCTTTCATAATTTCGCTGATGGAAAAGCCAAGCAGATTATTACGGATATGCCCCAGATGCAAAGGTTTATTGGTATTCGGTGAAGAATACTCGATCATCACCAATTCCGATTCGTCGGTAACCGGAGAAAAACCATACTGCTTATCTCCTGCCGCTTCGTTCAACTGATTCATCCAGTAGCTGCCATCGATAACCAGGTTTAAAAAACCTTTTACGACGTTGAATCCGGCAATTTCGCTTACTTCCCCGGTCAGAAAATTTCCCAATTCCTCACCGGTCTGTTCGGGTGATTTTTTCGATAATCGCAGAAAGGGAAAAACAACAACAGTTTTGTCTCCTTCGAAATCTTTTCGCGTATTCTGAATCTGAACCTGGTTCGGGTCAGCTTTATGGCTGTAAAGTTTTTCAATCGCGTCAATAACCTTATCTCTGATGATGATTTCAATATCCATATCCGGGTAATTTGTCAATTCCTTTTTTCGAACCGCAAAGATAGAAAACCACTATGAGATTTCCTTCCGTGAAATGTAACTGATTGCTGCGAACCTCCATAATATGACACAAAGTTAAAGTTGGAGGAAAACGACCATCATCAAATTTGGACGATAAAACCGGAAAAAAGCAATTTTCGGGTTGTTTCTGTTGAGCATTCGCTTTTACTTTACCCACATGGATACGTATGAAATAATTGCCCGTGCACTTGGCTACATTCGTGACAACGCCAGTCTTCAGCCATCACTCGACGATGTAGCAACGAGTGTGAACATGAGTCCATATCATTTTCAGCGTTTGTTTACTGAGTGGGCCGGAATCAGTCCTAAAAAGTTCCTGCAGTACCTAACACTCAAATATGCCAAGGGCTGCCTGAAAGAAAACCGGTCGTTGTTTGAAACAGCACACCAGACAGGGCTTTCAGGTACCGGACGTTTGCATGATCTGTTTGTCAAACTCGAAGGAATGACGCCGGGCGAATACAAAAACGGAGGCGAAAACCTGACAATATATTTTAGTGTTCAATCCTCTCCTTACGGGAAATTTGTTGTCGCATCAACTGATCGGGGCATCTGTAACCTGTTTTTCATTAACGAAAAGGACGCCGCCGCAGCACTACTAAGAGAAGAATGGCCTTCTGCTAAACTGGTTGAAAAGGAAAAGATGATACACCTAAATGTGGCCGCTTTCTTTAAACATGAAAAAACAGATGCACCAATTGCACTGCGGCTAAAAGGAACTCCGTTTCAACTGAAAGTGTGGCAGGCTTTGCTCCAAATTCCCGAAGGCGCTCTGACTAGTTATGGCGTAATCGCCACACATCTCGATGCTCCGTCTGCCCAAAGAGCGGTTGGCACGGCCATAGGGAAAAATCCGGTAGGATATCTCATCCCTTGTCACAGGGTTATTAAGAGTATGGGTGAAACAGGTGGTTATCGCTGGAACCCGGCTCGCAAACGAGCCATGATTGGACGGGAAGCAGCACAAACCAATCAGGATTCTGAATCTCAAACAACGCTTTTCTGAGATAATGACTGTCTTTTATTTTTATTTAGATTAAAACGATATAAAAATTAGCCTCTTTGTTGAAATAACAATATTTACAACCAACAGCTACAAACACACAAATACAACCAAACACTGTCCTTTTTTCTTCTTTTCTGAGTCATAATTCTTAATTATGATATTCCGGGTATCGATACTATGTGACCTCAATACTTGATTCTTATTTTTATTCAATATAAATTATGGCATTTTCCGAAATCCAAACACTACTAAAATAAGATCACATGGTACCAAAAATTCATTCCTTAGGAGGTTACATTCACGAATGTCAAAAAGGAATAGCCAATCCCGAAGCGTTCTGGAATCAGGTTGCTGAATCGTTTTTCTGGAGAAAACGTTGGGATAAAACCGTTGAATGGGATTTCAAAAAGCCTGAAATCAAATGGTTCATCAACGGAAAGCTCAACATTACGGAGAACATCTTTGAGAAAAACCTCTATACGCATGCCAACTTGCCTGCCATTATCTGGGAACCTAACAATCCGGAAGAAGCCAACCGCGTGCTGACCTACAAAGAATTATTGGCAGAAGTAAACATGTTTGCTAACGCCTTGAAACGGCTTGGTGTACGCAAAGGCGATCGCGTGGCACTGTATATGCCAATGGTTCCGGAACTGGCGGTCGGAATGCTGGCATGTGCCCGCATTGGTGCCATCCATTCGGTAGTCTTTGCCGGTTTCTCCGCTCAATCGCTGGCCGATCGGATAAACGATGCCGAAGCCACCATATTGTTGACAGCTGATGGCGGATACCGGGGCTCCAAGATTACACCGTTGAAGGATATCGCGGATGATGCATTGATGCACTGTCCCACAATAAAAAACTCAGTTGTATTAAAACGAACCGGTTCGTCCATTAACATGAAAGAAGGCCGCGATATCTGGTGGCATGATGCTATTCATGGTGAGCCCGCCCATTGCGAGCCGGAAGAAATGGATTCGGAAGATGAACTGTTCATCTTATACACTTCCGGTTCTACCGGAAAGCCAAAAGGAATTGTCCATACCACCGGTGGATATATGACTTACACGGCCTATACATTTAAAAATGTTTTCCAGTACAACCCGGGTGATGTGTATTTCTGTACCGCCGATATCGGCTGGATTACCGGGCACTCCTACATTGTTTACGGTCCGTTACTAAATGGTGCGCAAACACTCATGTTCGAAGGAGTTCCCTCCTGGCCCGATGCCGGTCGTTTCTGGGACATTGTAGCAAAATACAAGGTAAATCAATTCTATACGGCACCAACCGCTATTCGTGCTTTATTGGCTAAAGGCTCCGAGTTCATTGAAGGTAAAAGGCTTGACTCTCTGAAGGTTTTAGGAACTGTTGGTGAGCCCATTAATGAAGAGGCATGGCACTGGTACCACGACCACATCGGTAAAAACCGTTGCCCCATTGTTGATACCTGGTGGCAAACCGAAACTGGAGGTATTATGATTAGTCCAATTGCCGGCGTTACTCCAACGAAACCTTCATTTGCCACCATGCCTCTGCCGGGAGTGCAACCCGTGGTTGTCGATAACAGCGGAAAAGAACTGGTAGGAAACAGTGTGGAAGGAAATCTCTGTATCAAATATCCCTGGCCCGGAATGCTTCGTACCATTTGGGGTGATCACGAACGGATGAAAGATACCTATTTCTCCCGTTTCGAAAATATGTACTTCACCGGCGACGGTGTGAAACGTGATGAAGATGGTTACTACCGAATTCTCGGTCGTGTTGACGATGTGATCAACGTTTCAGGACACCGGTTGGGAACAGCAGAAATTGAGAATGCCATCAATGAGCACCCGCTGGTCAATGAATCGGCAGTCGTGGGTTATCCGCATGCCATCAAAGGACAAGGGATCTATGCTTTTGTCGTTTGTGGCGAACTATCGACCGGAGGTGAAGATGGTATCCGTAATTCGATTATGAAAGGTGTCAATAAGATCATCGGTCCAATCGCCAAGCCCGACATTATCCAGTTGGTTCCGAGCTTGCCCAAAACCCGTTCCGGTAAGATTATGCGAAGAATATTACGGAAAATTGCGGAAGGCGACGCTTCCAACCTCGGTGATATCACCACGCTGCTCGACGAGGAAGTGGTTGATCAAATTATCGACGGCGCATTAGTTGATGTTAAACGATAATCGATTACAAACAATAAAATAAAAGCCGGAGTTGAAACAGCTCCGGCTTTCTTATGTCCTATACATTCTGATATAAATTATTCCCGCTGGAGCGGAACAAACTGAACTGTCGCGAGATTTTTTCGTTTGATTCTACCATTTCGTTTGGTCAGCAATACCAATTGTTGAAAGCTCCCGGGCTGTCCAACCGGCATGATCAACCGGCCGTTTTCAGCCAACTGGTTAATTAATGGACGGGGAATATGATCGCCGGCAGCCGTTACCAAAATGATATCGAAAGGCGCATGTTCGGGCCAGCCACGGTACCCATCACCTTGTTTCGGCACCACATTATCGTAATGAAGTCCGGAAAGTACTTTAGCGGCATGCCTGGCTAAGCCGGGAATCAATTCGATGGTATAAACCGAATCGACAATTTCGGCGAGAACAGCAGCCTGGTAGCCTGATCCCGTTCCAATTTCTAATGCTTTTTTACCTTTCGAAGGTTTTGTTTTTTCAGTCATTAACGCCACAATATAAGGCTGTGAGATGGTCTGTCCATAGCCTATCGAAAGCGGAGCATCTCTATATGCCTGATCGCGGTACGCATCCGGAACAAAATCCTGACGGGGAACTTTGCGCATAGCCCGAATAGTTGGACCATCATTGATGCCCCTGGCAATGATTTGCTTTTTCACCATTTCTATACGCTTGGCCTCAAAGTCCTCCTGGGCGCACGCCAGCAATGGGAATAAAAATATAAGTAGCAGTATGGTTATTAGTTTCATTGTACTTCATTTTGCGTTAATGTACGGAATTTCGATTAGGGAATCAAACAATTATATACGTCCAAAGCTATCTGTTATCCGTTAAATTCCCAACCTGTAAAAGCCTTTATACATATGTTTTCTAATCCTTCCATTAGTATTATCCACTGATTAATAATTACAGCAAAACGAAAAAGTAACGTCTTTCCCCAGATGAAAAATATCTTGACTATCCAAAAGTATCTGCCCCAAAAAGATGTAGATAAACAGTCGGGAATTGTCATTCTTCATTAACTTAACAGGCCTTAATCTTAAATCGACAAACATGAAAACAATTGGACTATTCGGTGGAACCGGCTGGGTTTCCACCCTGGAATATTATCGTTACCTGAACCAAGGGGCGAATGAACGACTCGGTGGATTGAGTTCTGCGCGTATTTTTATGCACTCAGTCAATTTTGCCGAGCTAAATGAACTGAAAAAACAAGGTCCACAGGAAGTGTATGCTTACATCAAAACAAACCTGCTGAGACTTATTGATGCAGGAGCTGACTTTGTGATGCTCGGCGCCAACACGCTGCACCTGCATGCTGATAAACTCATGACTGAACTTCCGGTTCCTCTGCTCCACATTGCCGATGCTACAGCCGAAGCCATCAAAGCAAAAGGTTTCCAGAAAGTCGGACTTTTAGGTACCATGTTGACGATGGAAAAGGATTTTTACAAAAAGCGCCTGGCCAAACATGGCATTGAAGTGCTGGTTCCAGAAAAGGAAGATCGTCAATTTATCGATCATGTTATTTGGCACGAATTGGAAAAAGAGATATTCAGTGCCACATCGAAAAGTCGTTTCCTGGAAATCATGAACCAACTGGCTGAAAAAGGTGCTGAAGGAATGATTCTCGGATGCACCGAAATTCCGTTACTCATTCATCAGGAAGATACCAGACTGGCACTATTTGACACATTGAAAATACATGCAGAAGCTGCCGTGGAATTTGCATTGAAAGATTAACCTATCCATCCTATTTTCAATGAACCTTTCGTGGTATTTACCTGAAAATAGGTTAGTTTTAAATCCTGACTACTTTAAAAGCCAATCATAAACGAACAAACTAAACCATGAACAATTCAAGAAGAAGTTTCCTGAGAAAAAGTGCTGTAGCGCTTACCGCTGCAGCTGTATTCCCTCGCTTGGCACTTGGGGGTAATACAGCATCTGATGAAATCGTCACCGGCCTTCAACTTTACTCGGTTCGCGATGCAATGAAAAAAGATCCACTGGCAACACTAACTCAACTCGCCAAGATGGGCTACCACAATGTTGAACACGCTGGTTATGCCAACCGAAAATTCTATGGATATACCGTTCCGGAATTCAAAAAAGTTTTGGCCGACCTGAACATGAAAATGCCCTGCGGACATACCGTGATGCGTGCAGAGCATTGGGATGATAAGCAGAAAGACTTTACCGACGAATGGAAACAAACCGTTGACGATGCTGCTGAAATGGGACAGCATTATGTCATCAGCCCCTGGCTGGATGAAAGCTTGCGAACAGATTATGATCGCTTGTCAGCGTTTCTCGAGATATTCAACAAAAGCGGCGAACTATGCCAAAAATCAGGCATGAAATTCGGCTACCACAACCATGATTTTGAATTCGGCGAAAAGCTGAAAGGAAAGAAAATTTATGACATTATCATGGAACAGACAGATCCTGCACTGGTCGCTCAACAGCTCGACATCGGCAATATGTACATTTCAGGTGGAAGAGCAGCCGAAGTATTGAAACAGTATCCGGGACGTTTCGAATTGATTCACGTGAAGGATGAAATAAAAGTTCCGGGTGAAGAAAAATACGAAAGCACGATTCTGGGAAAAGGAATCATCGGAACAAAAGAGGTTATCGAGCTGGGACGAAAAATGGGTGGAACCAGATATTTCATCATCGAGCAGGAATCATATCAGGAACAAGATCCGTTGGCCTGTATGGACGAAGACCTGAAAATAATGAAGCAATGGGGCTACTAGAAATCATTTCCCGATAGCAGAAAAAAGGCGTTCCAATAGAGCGCCTTTTTTAACAAAGGCAACTCAAGAGCACAGACAACACTTCGCTTAAAAACGTTTAATAAACAGTTAATTACCTATTATTTTTCATTGTATAAAAATTGCCTTTTCTTTGCCCCACAAAAAGCGGAATGCATATTGACATTGAACCGAAATACACGGAGCAAATCAAACCTGCAGCTGTCCCACAGCAAACAGCTTTTTGGGCCAAAGTGAAAGAAAACCAGGGATACGAAACACGCGCCTTCGACATCAAAGTCCCCCATGCAGACATAAAAATTAATGAATCTGCTTCAAATCTTGCAAAATCGGTAACCGACGATCTGCTGGTGGTCATGCAGCAAGTGGGAGCCGATCACCAGGTTGCTTACATTCCATACGGTCCGCTTCTCAATCCCGATGAGGATTTTCGCGGATTGTACCTCGAAGAGCTATCCGAAAGCATTCGTCCGTTTCTCCCGTCGAATACCATCCTAATCCGTTACGATCTGATTTGGGAATCGCCGTGGGCGGAAGACGAAAACCGTTTCAATGACCGGGATGACTGGTTGGGACCTCCGGAACCACACTACCAGGAAATGCGTGTCAACTTCAATACGCAAAACTGGAACCTGCGCAAAGCTCCTTCCGATTTGCTCCCCTCTCATACTATTTTCCTGGATTTGAGTCACAATCACGATACGTTGCTTCAGCGAATGAAGCCCAAAACACGTTATAATATTCGTTTGTCGAAACGTAAAGGAGTGGAAGTAAAGGAAGTCAGCTTCGATAATTTACCTGTATGGTACGAGTTATATAAACAAACCGCTATTCGCAACGGCATCGTACTCGACGACATCAATTACTTCCGTACCGTACTGGAAACACAGGCTTCCAATACCGCTTCACCCGCCGATGTGCACATGCTTCTGGCCGACTCGGAGGGAATACCGTTAGCCGGAATGTTTCTGGTGGTAACCGGAAAACGAGCTACTTATCTGTACGGAGCATCCTCGTCTCACAACCGAAACAAGATGGCTACATACGCGTTACAATGGGAGGCCATAAAAATTGCCCGCCAAAAAGGTTGCACCGAATACGACATGTTTGGTGTATCGCCAACTCCGGAACCTTCACATCCCATGTACGGACTTTACCGCTTTAAAACCGGATTTGGCGGTGAATTGTATCACCGGATGGGCTGTTGGGATTACCCGCTAAATGAAGAGCAATACAAGTTATTTATGATGGCCGAGCGGAATAGCCAGGGATATCATATTCGTTAATTTACAGATAGATATAACATCCCACATCAAATTTTAACATATTAAATAAAAAATAAGGGGTTCGCGTTTGTTATACCGGAAAACAAACCAACAATTTTTTCCTAATTTTAGCCCGAAAACGTAAATTAACGACTTGCCCTTACCGGCAAAAAACAGGTGATTATAAACTGAATAACGAACAAATTAGTAACAAGTCGCAAAAATGAGAAAATGGCGCGTTGAAGATTCTGCCGAATTGTACAACATTACTGGCTGGGGAATAAATTATTTTTCGATTAACGAGAAGGGACATGTTGTCGTAACGCCTAAGAAGGACAGCGTTCAGGTTGACTTGAAGGAGTTAGTTGATGAACTTCAGCTTCGCGATGTTTCCGCTCCCATGCTGATACGTTTTCCAGATATATTAGATAGCCGGATTGAAAAAATGGAAAGTTGCTTTAAAATAGCAGCTGAGGAATACGGATATAAGGCGCAGAATTTTACCGTCTACCCTATCAAGGTAAATCAAATGCGACCTGTTGTTCAGGAGATTGTCAGTCACGGTAAGAAATTCAACATTGGACTGGAAGCTGGCTCCAAACCGGAATTGCACGCCGTCATCGGTGTGAACACCGACAATGATTCTCTCATTATTTGCAACGGATACAAAGACGAAGATTACATTGAACTTGCTTTGTTGGCGCAAAAAATGGGTCGCCGGATTTTCCTGGTGGTAGAAAAACTGAACGAACTGAAACTGATAACGCGCATTGCCAAGCGTTTGAAGATTCGTCCCAACATTGGAATCCGTATCAAACTGGCCAGTTCCGGCAGTGGAAAATGGGAAGATTCAGGCGGAGATGTCAGTAAATTTGGTCTTACTTCCAGCGAATTACTGGTTGCCATGGATTTCCTGGAAGAGAACAAGATGCAGGATTGCCTGAAGCTGGTACACTTCCATATTGGCAGTCAGGTTAATAAAATTCGTCGTATCAAAATTGCTTTGCGCGAAGCCGCACAGTTTTACGTGCACCTCCACCTCAATGGCTTCCCGGTTCAATTTGTCGACATTGGCGGTGGTCTGGGTGTCGATTACGACGGAACCCGTTCAGCCAACAGCGAAAGCAGCGTGAACTACAGCATTCAGGAATACGTGAACGATGCCACTTCATCGATGGTCGATGCCAGCAACGAACACGATATTCCACATCCCAATATTATCACCGAATCAGGACGTTCACTAGCGGCCCATCACTCGGTACTCATATTCGAGGTACTTGAATCGGCTACTTTGCCGAGCTGGGATGAAGAGGAAGAATTATCCGAAGATGCACATGACCTGGTGAAAGAATTACACGCATCATGGGATACACTGAACCAGCCACGAATGCTGGAAACCTGGCACGACGCACAACAAATCAGGGAAGAAGCACTCGACCGTTTTAGCCTTGGACTGGTCGATTTGAAGACCCGCGCGCAAATTGAACGGCTATTTTGGTCCATTGCCCGCGAGGTCCATCAAATGGCCAGTAAACTGAAGCATGTTCCGGAAGAATTACTGAACTTACCGAAGTTATTATCCGATAAATATTTCTGTAACTTCTCACTGTTTCAGTCATTGCCTGATTCCTGGGCCATCGACCAGATTTTCCCGATCATTCCAATTCAGCGGTTGGGCGAAAAACCAGAACGCTCGGCAACTTTACAGGACATCACCTGTGATTCGGACGGCAAGATCAACAATTTCATTTCGACCCGGAACTTTTCGTACTACCTGCCTGTTCATTCACTCAAAGCAAAAGAGTCATACTATATCGGGGTATTCCTCGTAGGTGCTTACCAGGAAATACTGGGCGATTTGCACAACCTTTTCGGCGATACCAACGCGGTTCATGTATCTGTTGACGACAAGGGATACAGCATCGACCAAATTATCGACGGAGAAACAGTAGCCGAAGTTCTCGACTATGTGCAATATAATCCGAAGAAACTGGTCCGTACCGTCGAAACCTGGGTAACCTCATCCGTCAAAGCCGGGAAAATTTCAGCTGAGGAAGGAAAAGAGTTCTTGTCGAACTACCGCTCAGGACTGTACGGATACACTTACCTCGAGTAGATATTTCCGGCAAAAGCCGAAATAAGAGACTCTTTGGAAAAAAGACAAAGTGAAGATTTACATCAAAAATATGGTTTGCGATCGTTGTAAGCTGGTGATTAAAAACCAGCTCAACGATCTGAAACTGGATCCTATTTCTGTGGAACTGGGAGAAGTAGATTTTGGTCAAATGGAACTCTCTCCCGACCAAATGAAGCAAATAAAAACCAACATTGAACCTCTCGGATTCGAATTGCTCGACGACAAGAACAGCATGTTGGTGGAAAAAATCAAAACACTCATCATTGAATTAGTTCACCAAAACGATGAGCCGATTCAAATCAAACTTTCGGATTACATCCGAGCGCATCTCAATTACGATTACCATTACCTCAGTAATCTCTTTTCTTCTATCGAAGGAACAACCATCGAGCATTACTACATTCAGCAAAAAATCGAAAAGGTTAAAGAGCTGCTCGTATATGACGAACTTACGCTGAGCGAAATAGCCTATCAAATGGGATATTCCAGCGTAGCACACCTTAGCGGGCAATTCAAAAAAATCACCGACTTAACGCCCAGCCATTTCAAAAAACTGAAAGACGTGAGGCAACGCACCCCACTCGATAAACTGTAAATTGTATAACTCTTTTCAAAAATCCTGTAACATCCGAAGACCCTTTCAACAGTAGCTTTGTAGCATAATAAAACTTTATGCTATGTCAGCTTCAAATTACATAACGCAAACCTTTCCCGTTACCGGGATGAGCTGTGCGTCCTGTTCACTAAGTGTCGAAACCATCCTGAATGCAACGAATGGTGTGATCGATGCCAAAGTGAACTTTGCGAATGCCAGTGTTCTGGTGAAATGGGACCAGCAGGTCATACAACCTGCGGGGATGAAGACCGCTATTCAGGCTGTGGGTTACGACCTAATAGTGGAAGGCAGCGAAACTGCCGGAGAGACCGTAGAAGAAATCCAGCGAAAAGAATATGATCAATTGAAGAAGCACACATTGGGAGCAGTATTGTTCTCCATCCCGATTGTGGTCATCGCCATGTTTCTACCTAATATGCCTTATGCAAAATGGATTGAACTAGCGCTTACGCTTCCGGTTGTATTCATCTTCGGGAAACGCTTCTATGTAAATGCCTGGAAACAAATGAAACACCGGGTGGCCAACATGGACACACTGGTGGCTGTGAGTACCGGAATTGCATTTCTCTTCAGTCTGTTCAATACGTTATATCCTGAATTCTGGACCAGCAAAGGCTTCGATGCGCATGTGTATTACGAAGCTGCCGCTGCCATTATTGCCTTCATTCTGCTGGGAAAACTTTTGGAAGATCGGGCCAAGTCAAATACTTCATCAGCCATAAAAAAATTAATTGGCCTGCAACCCAAAACGGTTGTTAGGATTGCTGAAGACGGAACCGAAATAACCGTCCCTATCAAGGATGTAACCATTGGCGATATTCTGCTGGTAAAACCCGGCGAAAAAATTCCAGTGGACGGAAAAGTGACCAACGGCAACTCCTTTGTCGACGAAAGTATGATCAGCGGAGAACCGATTCCGGTCGAGAAAACAGAAAGCAAGAAAGTATTCGCCGGAACCATCAATCAAAAAGGAAGTTTCCGGTTCCGTGCCGAAAAAGTCGGCGGCGAAACTCTGCTGGCACACATCATAAAAATGGTACAGGAAGCCCAGGGAAGTAAAGCTCCGGTGCAAAAGCTGGTCGATAAAATTGCCGGTATTTTCGTCCCGGTCGTCATGGGAATCTCTCTTCTGACATTTATCGTCTGGATGATTTTCGGAGGAGAACAGGCTTTTACACATGCGCTGCTGGCCGCCATCACCGTATTGGTCATTGCTTGTCCATGTGCGTTGGGATTGGCCACTCCAACCGCTATCATGGTAGGAATTGGTAAAGGTGCCGAAAATAACATTCTAATTAAGGACGCCGAAAGCCTGGAAACGGCACACAAAGTAGATGCTGTGATTCTCGATAAAACCGGAACTATCACGGAAGGAAAACCGGTGGTTACCGACATCATCTGGAGTGAGAATGCAGACCAGGAGCAACTGACATCGTTACTGCTCGGAATGGAGAAACAATCAGAGCATCCGCTAGCGAGCTCAGTTGAAGAGCACTTCAGCAATAAAAAAGTAAACGGAACTCAACCTCAGCAATTCGAAAGTATTACCGGACAAGGTGTAAAGGCTGCTTTCGCAGAAGAAGTCTACTTTGTCGGGAACAATCGACTCTTGGAAGAAAATAAAATTGACCTACCGGAGGACATTCGGGCGAAAGCCGAAAAAATGCAACAGGAAGCACAGACGGTCATTTTCTTCGCGAATGCGAAAAAAATACTGGCAGTGATTGCTATTGCCGACCAGATAAAAGATACTTCGAAAGCAGCTATCAAGCATCTGCAAAAGGAAGGCATCGAAGTTTACATGCTGACCGGCGACAACGAGCAGACCGCTGAATCGGTATCGCGACAGGTAGGTCTGAAATATTTCAAAGCAGGTATTCTGCCCGGCGACAAGGCCGAATTCGTGAAGGAACTGCAGCAACAAGGCAAAACCGTAGCCATGGTAGGTGACGGAATCAACGACTCGCAGGCTTTAGCTCAGGCTGATATCAGTATTGCTATGGGAAAAGGCTCGGACATTGCCATCGATGTGGCCAAAATGACATTGACCACCTCCGACCTGAACAGCATTCCCAAAGCATTGAAACTTTCGAAACAAACCGTAGCAACTGTTAAACAGAACCTGTTCTGGGCATTTATTTACAACGTAATTGGTATCCCGATTGCTGCCGGTGTACTGTATGCTTTCAACGGATTCCTGCTGAACCCAATGATTGCTGCAGCGGCCATGGCATTCAGCTCGGTTTCGGTCGTGTCGAACAGTCTGCGTTTAAAATGGAAAACACTTTAATAACAAATGATTTAATCAATAACATAAAACTCAAGTAATCATGACATTCACTGTAAAATACAAAACAAACATTAACTGCAATGGCTGCATAGCAGCAGTAACTCCTTCCCTGAATGGCTCAGATGCCATTGAAAAATGGGAAGTAGACATTAATAATCCGGAAAAAATTCTGACAGTGGAACTAAAGGACAACAATCCCGAATTAGTAAAAGAGTTGGTCCAAAAAGCCGGATACCGCATCGAAGAGCTTTAAAAACCGAAGGTATCGGGAACATAACCAAGGCAGAAAATTCGTAAACAGCGAGTTCTCTGCCTTTTCTTTTGCATTAATTATCAGCACTTAAACTCGTCTTTTAATTCTTAAAATTCACTTAAGATTGAAAATCTTCGGCAGACAATTTAAAATAAGTCTTAATTTAGACTAATCTCAATTAATAATTAGGGAAGTATGAGAATCAGAACAATTCTTTTTATCGTCACACTTTTGCTGTCCGTAGGGCGCTTATCGGCACAGACCGATACCACTAATGTTCAAAGCGATACGACTAAAGTTCAAAATGATCTGCTCAGCTCGATCATGACACCTCAGCAGGAACACGTCCAGCTTCTGCCGAACAAGTATCCGTTCACACAGAAACTCCTCTGGGGACACAAAGGTTTGATGAGGAACTTCAATGCATTCAAGCTTTCGCCGGAAGAGCGGGACAAAGAGTTGAAGATCCGGCGTACCATGTTAAAGATGCACCAGGTTCTGGGTTTTGTCTCATTGGCAGGAATGGCAGCTCAGGGTGTTGTCGGGTACAAGCTATACAACGGCGATTACAGTATTAAGGGCTTGCACGAAGGTCTGGCCGCTGGCGTTGATATTGCCTATTTCTCAACGGCTGCACTGGCGCTGTTTGCACCGCCCAAAATGCTTGACGAACGCAAAGGATACAGTAGTATCAAAGTTCACAAAATCTTGGCTATTATACACCTTACCAGCATGATAGCCACAAACGTTCTTGCCACACAATTAGAAAGTCATCCCAACCTAAAACCTTACCATCGGGCTGCTGCCCTAACCGCTTTTGGTTCCTTAGCTGCTGCTATGATTGTCATTAAATTTTAATTCATGAAGAAAATTATCTTATCAATGGTGGTGGTTGCCATAACGGCAACCTTAGGTTTTGCACAGACAACCTCAAAGATGATGTCCGACACCGGAAAATCGTATGTCCGGTATGCCATGTCGCACCCGTTGCACGACTGGGAAGGAACCAGCAAATCGGTAAAAGGGGTAATTATTGTGGACAACAAAACAAAGAAAATTACACAAACGGCTATTGCCATCAAGGTATCGACTTTCGACAGTCACAATGCCAACCGCGATTCTCATATGATGGAAGCCACGGATGCAATTAAAAACCCCAATGTTACATTTACCAGTACATCCTTTCAAAAAAGTCAGCAAGGACAGGAAACCGTTACCGGTAATTTGACATTTCATGGCGTTTCACACTCCATCACGGTTCCCATTGTAGAAAAAACTGACAGCAATGGAGAGATGGAAGTCACCGGAAAGTTTGCGGTAAAAATGACCGATTACAAAATCGACCCGCCGAGTCTGTTAGGCATGGCTGCCGATGACAATATCAAATTGAATTTTGATCTTTTTTTTAAATAGACGCTAGTTCATACTTGATGTTCAAAAAAAAGAGGGCAATGGATCGCAGTTCCATGCCCTCTTTATCATTATACTTTCTGCGTTTCAGGTTTCAGTAAGTCTATCTCACATCCATCCAGTCGAACCGAACAATTCCCTGATCTACTTTCAGTCGTATCTGGTTTTCACCTTTCCTGAAGGATAATTCGCCCAAATCAATCTCATTCCAGTCGGTCTGTTGCACTGCGATTTCTTTAGCAACGCCATTCAACGTCACCGTAAATGATGCAGGCAATTGCTCCGCTTCTACCCGAATACTCACCGGATGATTTCCATCTTCCGCACTCTTCACGGTATAAGCTGTCCATTCATCCTGGTTCAGGCGAATACACTGTTGCGAGACGCGTTGTGTTTTATCCCAATCCATCACCTCAACCGGAACCGGCTCATTGGTTCGGTAATATTTCGATTGTTGGGTTGTATCCTTTACAAAATACGAAACGTTATATCCCTCATGTCCGTAATTTTCCGCTTCAATTTTTACCGGAATACGGCGAAAAATAGAATTCACCACATCGGGGAAATAGACGCAATTGGCCAGTTTAATATTCTGCAATAACCCGTCGAGTGCTTTCTGAGCGACCTCTGCTGAGGGTTTTTCTTCTCCTCTTGAATAAGCAGAAATCAAGTCCCAGTTTTCGGGTTTATTGATGGAATATGGCGTATTTTCAGTGTCCATCTTTTTCCATGGCCAAAACGACCATCCAATATTATTCGCTTCGAAATACTGCGTGGTACCCCAATATATAGCCTTTCCCTGCTCTCCTGTCTCTCCCACCCATACCGGCGCATCCAGTTCTTTTCTTTTATCCAAAAACTTTTGAATACTATTCAGATGATCGGGACGGTTCCAACAATAATAATGAAACTGGAAGAACATGTTATCATCGAACTTCTCCGTGAACTCAGACCAGTTATTGGCCCAGTTATACCCTTCAACAGTAATCATGTGTTTCTGATCAACTTTCCGAATAGCCTTAGTTATCCTTTTGTATAAAGGGACGAGTTGAGCTTTGTATTTTTCTGCCGCGCCGGTATTTTCAGGCAGCGGCTCGTTCAGCAAATCGTAGGCGGCAACCGTGGGATTATCTTTATAGCGTTTAGCAATCTTCACCCATAATTTCACCAGCCAGTCCTGGTTCTTTTTGTCCATAAAAAGCTCCGGCTGATTATCGGCGCTGTCATCTATGTTTGCTCCGGTTTGCCCACCCGGTGCGCCATGCATGTCGATGATAACATACAAACCATATTTTCCGCACCAGCTAACCAGTGAGTCCAACAAGTGAAAACCTTCGTCGACGAATTCGGGATTTTCTCCTTCGGTAAGAAAAAGCCGCGAATTAAGCGCCGGTCGAACCGAATTAAATCCCAACTCTGCAATTTGCTTGATATCTGCTTCCGCGATGTAATTCTGATGGTAAGTTTTCCAGAATTTAGCAGCTTTTTCCGGTCCAATCATATCGCTAACCAGCTGCTCAATTTTCCGGGGCCTGTCACCATTCTTACCAAATTTCCACATGTAGCCTTCCGGAAGCATCCAGTTTCCAAGGCCAACTCCACGAAAGAATACTTTGTTACCAGCATCGTCCACAAAGTTGTGCCCTTGTGTGTGAAGCCAGGGAAGCGTTTGGGTCGCAGGAACGGTTTCCTTTTTCTCCGCACAGGAATTAAATACCAATGCTGCAGCAAACAGTATCAGTAAACTAAATAGTAGTAATTTTTTCATGTAATTGATATTTGGTTCAGTATTTTATCGGTATAAAATTCAAAAGTCTCATTAGATCTCAACCAAAGATAAGAGAAGAATCGGTGAAAACATCGCTCCCTTATCCTCCGAAATCAGAATAACAATTTGTCGTTTAGGTTTCAAGCAAACACAATGAATACAACACTCCTTAGAAACCAGCAATTGAAATATGAATACATACAATTTCAAAAAATATTTTCACAGACCTTATCATACTTTACGTATTTTTTACGTATTTTGATATGTCACAAAACCTTTCTATCATTGTTTCTACTTATTTTTTTCTAATGCAGGACAACTCTAAGACATATTGCGATCGACTTATTAAAGGCGACAAAAAAGTAATTGATCGTTTATATGAAATGTACCATGCTCGCATTTTCCACTTTGCTTTGAGTTTTCTGAAAAACGAAGAAGATTCATACGACATTGTTCAGGAAGTTTTTGTGAAGCTTTGGGAAAAGCGGTCCTCATTCAGGAAAGATACCAACATCGATGCCCTCATGTTTACAATGGCTAAAAACACTATCCTTTCTATTTTCCGGAAAAGGGCCAGTGAGAAGAAATACATCGAATTTCTGGGCCATCACATGCAAATCAACACGGACGCTACATCCGAACAAGTTGATTATTCATTTCTGAAAGCACAATACCAATCCGTTATACCGAAGTTGCCACTCAAACGAAAAGAGATTTTCATTTTAAGCCGCGAGAAAGGGCTTACGAACAAAGAGATAGCCAAACTCAAAGGTATTTCGGAGAAAACCGTCGAAGATCACATTACTAAATCGCTGGCCTTTTTGAAAAAGCACATTTCACAATTTGGTATTTGGGCGGCGCTTTTTTATGCTCTTTTTATTGAATAGACAAAAAACAGATAAACAACTCATTACAGACCTATTACAGCTAAAGCCGATAAACGATTCTCCCAAAAATCCACATCTTTCTAAAAAAAACACAACAAGGAGCAGGGGATAAATATCACGTTTGCGTTGTACTTGTAATTAAAGATGAAAAAACTGCTCGAAAAATACATTGAAGGCGACTGCTCTGAACAGGAATTGAAAGAGGCAATAGAGATATTGAAAGAACCTTTTGTCAAGCCTGAAGTCAGGGAAGTGTTCCACTCTCGTTGGACAGAGTGTAAAGACAGCGAAGACGTTGCTCCGGAGAAATCAGAAGACATCCTGCATCGGGTTCACCACCGGATTAACTTGATGGAAGAGCAACCATCCAAACTTAAGAGAATCTACCTAGGCTTTTCAAAAGTAGCTGCCGTACTCATTATTCCTATACTGATTGTAGCAGGCGCATTCATTTTACGTACCATCAATACAAAAAAATACCTTGCACAAACGACGATAAGCGTGCCACTGGGAGCCACGAGCAAATTACAGCTCCCCGATGGAACCCACGTCTGGCTCAATTCCGGCAGTACACTCACCTACCCGCTTTCGTTTCGCAAACACCACACACGCCTCGTTGAACTGCATGGCGAAGGATATTTCAAAGTAGCTAAGGACAAAACCGCTCCATTTATTGTCGATATGGCTGATATGGATGTGAAAGTAACCGGAACGGTTTTTAACGCCCGGGCATATGACGACGAAGCCTATGCAACGGTTGCCCTGGTAGAAGGTTCTGTCGAATTGGGAAGCGAAGCAAACAAAGGAAAAGAATTCACCAAATACGAAAGTCTCAGACCTTATGAAGTGGCTTTCCTCGATAAAAGAGACAACCAACTGAAGATTGAAGCCAAATCAGATTTGGACAAATATACCGCCTGGCGGGAAGGGCGAACGGTTTTCGATAACGACCCGATTGAAATTGTGGCCGACAAGTTCGAGAAACTATTCAACGTAAATGTAAAAATCCAAAGTAAAGACTTGCTCCAATACCGCTTCACAGCCACATTTGTAAATGAAACACTTGAACGGGCACTAAAAATATTAAGCATCTCCTCGCCGATTCATTACAAAATAATTGAGGCGAAAAAAGACAGCAATGGAGCGTATGGAAAACGAACTATCATCCTAAGTAAAGCAAACAATACAATAAACTAAACTGTAAATTAAATCTGTAACCATTAAAAAATCTGATTCCTCATGAAAAAAACGTCAACCTAAATCCGGAAAAACTTGTCAAATGAACTAAATCTGCGGTACAAATTATTGAGTTGCTCCATCTTGATACCGACAGATGCTCTCATTTACAAAAACAACCTGATAATCTATGTAAAAAAGGAGAGTGATGGCACACCCTCCTTTCCATAACTATCTGCGGCTAACAGGTAGTAAGTATTAACTATTAAATCGTTTAAATCTATGAAAAAAATCTTGAATTTCAGGAGGAGACTGCATATACCTCTTCCCGAACAAACTAAACGTATTATGAAACTTACGCTCATGCTGATATTTGGGACAATATTCAGTATTTACGCTAACAACTCCTATTCGCAAAGTACCCGAATATCCTTAAACCAGGAAAATGCAACAATTCGCGGAGTACTCAAGCAGATAGAAAAAAAATCGGAGTTCTATTTTGCATACAACAACAAACTAATTGACGTAAAACGCAGGGTAAACGTCAACGCTGATAATGAAAAGATCAACCAAATTCTTAACTCTATTTTTGCTGGCACCGACGTAACCTACACCGTTCTGGATCGCCAGATTGTGCTTTCATCGAAGAAAGCGATGGGCGAAACGGCACCTCAACAGAAAGGAAAAACCGTTACCGGTAAAGTGACGGAGTCCAATGGAGATCCGCTGCCCGGTGTGACAGTGATCATTAAAGGAACCACCCAGGGTGCTATTACCGATGCAAATGGTAATTATTCCGTCGACAATGTACCAGTTGACGGCTATCTCGATTTCTCATTCGTGGGAATGAAGAAACAGGAATTATCCGTTGCCGGAAAAACAACCCTCAATGTGGTAATGCAAAGCTCGGCTATCGGCCTCGACGAAGTTATAGCTGTAGGATATGGTGTTCAGAAGAAAAAACTAACCACAGGAGCCAACCTGAATCTAACCGCTGACGAACTTAAGCAGCAGAACACCAGTGAACCACTCGTAGCCATTCAAAGTCAATCTCCGGGTGTTAACATCACACAGAGTTCGGGTATGCCGGGAGAAGGTTTTAAAGTAAATATCCGTGGATTAGGTACTATTGGAAACTCTTCTCCATTGTATGTTATTGACGGTGTTGCCGGAGGTGACATCAACAATCTTAATCCATCTGACATTGAATCCATTGATGTACTGAAGGATGCTGCTTCTGCTGCCATTTATGGTGCCCGTGCTGCCAATGGTGTTATCCTGGTTACCACCAAGCAAGGAAAAAAAGGCAAAATAAAAGTTACCTATGATGGGTATTACGGTGTGCAGGATGTACCGAACCTAGCTAAGCCGCTTAATGCCCAGCAATTTATGGATATTTATAATGAAGAAAGGACAACTTCAGGTAAAACTGCAGTCGACTTTGCCAGTGTAATCCCGGATTTATATCAGAAAATCCAGAGTGGACAGTGGAACGGGACAAATTGGCTGGATGAGATTTACAACAAAAATGCCCCCATCCAAAACCACGCATTTAACATTACCGGTGGTACTGACCAGTCAGTTTTTTCTTTAGGTTTTTCTTATGCTTCTCAGGAAGGGGTAATGGGTAAACCTGTTCAACCTCAAAATGATAAATATACTGTCCGACTCAATAGTGATCATGTAATTTACAAAAACAACGGACTTGATATCATCAAATTTGGACAAACGCTCAATTATAGTTTCCGCAAACGCTCTGGTATTGCCGTTGGAGGTATGTATTACAACGATATTCGTAACATGCTGGATGGTAATCCACTTGTACCGATTTACAACAACCAGGGTGAGTACTATGCCAATACAGATTTACAGGCTTCTGGTCTGGCAGCTCTGTCTTCCAGACTATACAACCCCGTTGCTCAGATGGTACTGAACAGGGGAATGAACGAAACCAAAAACTACAACATAAACAGTAACGCCTATATTGAAATTCAACCAATAAAGAATCTGTTGTTCAAAAGTAGCTTTGGATACAGAATGAATGCGAACAGTTATCGCAGCTATCAGCCTGCTTATGACCTTGCCGGTGATGTTTCGCTGAGTCCTGGGCGCATTACCCAGTCGTCAGGAAATGGCAGTAGCTGGACTTTTGAAAATACGTTAAATTATAAATTTAATTTAAATCGTAATTCATTTGATGTACTCATTGGACAATCCCTCGAAAAATGGGGGCTTGGCAGCAACATGGAAACAACGAATGCAAACCCCACTTACGTAGGATTTGATTATGCCTATATTGATAACACTGACGGCTTAACTTCCGGTGTAACGAGCTTATCCGGAAAACCAGATGACAGAGGTTCACTAGCTTCGTTCTTTGGAAGGATTCAATACAATTACAACGAAACCTATCTGTTAACTTTAGTAATGAGGGGTGATGGCTCATCCAACTTCCCACAAGGTAAGCGTTGGGGATATTTTCCGTCAGTTTCTGCCGGCTGGTTGATTACAAATGAGGAATTCCTGAAAGACAACAACTTTGTCGATTTCTTGAAATTGAGAGCTAGTTGGGGACAAAACGGTAATTCGAATATCGACCCGTACCAGTATCTGAGTATCATCGCCTTCGATTCTGAAAACAATTACTCTTTCGGAAACGATAGAAATAAACAACAATTAGGAGGGTATCCGTCAATTCTTCCCAATAAAGACATTACATGGGAAACTTCAGATCAGTTGGATATCGGACTGGATGCATATTTTCTTGACTCCCGGCTTCAGCTTGCGTTCGACTACTACAACAAGAAGACAGTGGATTGGTTGGTACAGGCTCCGATCCCTGAAATTTATGGCGCAGGTGCTCCCTATATTAACGGTGGTGACGTAGAGAATAAAGGATATGAGTTGTCTCTTCGCTGGAATGATCATGCAGGAGATTTCCATTACGGAGCTTACTTTAATGCCTCAAAAAATGATAACAAGGTTACCAGGCTCGCCAATGCCGAAGGTATAATCCGTGGTCCTGCCGGTATTATCTCCCAGGGTACGGACCCAATGTACCGTGCACAAGTTGGTTACCCCATCGGATATTTTTATGGATATAAAATACATGGAATTTTCCAGAACCAGCAGGAAATTGACAATTGGACGCATGGTTTCCTACAGGAGAATCCGCAACCGGGTGATGTGATATTTGCAGACACAAATGGTGACAACAAAGTAACTCCGGAAGATAAAACCATGATTGGTAATCCTCACCCGGATGTAACTATTGGATTCGGACTTAATTTCTCGTACCGAGGATTTGATTTCTCTCTTAGTGGTAAGGGCGCATTTGGCCAGCAAATCATGAAATCATATCGCTCCTTTGCCGATAACGAATTCCAGAACTATACGACTGATATTTTGACGAAACGCTGGAGAGGTGAAGGCACGTCCAATTCATTTCCACGTCTGACCGCAGGTAACAGTACCAACAGGATTAACATATCTTCAATTTATGTTGAAAATGGGGACTATGTAAAAATACAAAATGTCACTCTTGGCTATGATTTCAAACGGATAATGCCGGCTATGCCTTTTGGTCAGGCTCGATTCTATGTGGGTGCCCGCAATTTATTCACAATAACCAATTATTCAGGCATGGATCCGGAAGTAGGTTATGGCGACGACCAAGGCTGGGTTTCAGGTATTGACCTCGGTTTCTATCCTACTCCGCGAACATTCCTGGCCGGTGTTAATTTGTCATTTTAAAAAACCTTAATCTGAGATTATTATGAAAAAAATAATATATTTTATCGTTGCTGTGGTGATGTTCACGGGGTGTAATAACTTTCTGGACCAAAAGCCTCTTACCTTAAAGACCTCAGCAAATTTTCCACAAACGGCAGATGATGCCAAACAAATGATGGCTGGTATCTATACCACCATGAATAATGCTCAAAGATTTGCAGACCAAAGCTATTTCCTCGTTTGCCAAATAGCCAGCGACGACGCATTAGGTGGCGGAGGTATGAATGATGTTAAAGCTCAAGCCTATGAAAATTTCCAGTATTCTGACCCTGAAATGCTGAACCATGCATGGACAGAGGGCTATACCGGAATTTACCGCGCCAATTATGCAATCGAGAATCTTGGCAACATCGGTACCGACGTCATCAGCGAAAGTCTGAACAATCAGTATAAAGGTGAAGCTTTGTTTTTGAGAGCCTGGTTTTACTATCAACTGACCACGCTCTTTGGGGACGTACCGCTTACAACAAAGACAGAGCCTGAGAACCTGCCTGCTGCCACAAGCGAACAACTTTACGGACAAATGGCTTCGGACCTGAAAACCGCTATCGAAATAATGCCTAACGTTTCTTATGATCAGACAGAAGACGGCAGGGTTACGCGATGGGCTGCTGAGGCATTAATGGCCCGGGTTTATTTGTTCTATACCGGCTTTTATCAGAAAGATGCGCTGCCCCTCGCTGACGGCGGAAGTGTTACCAAACAAAATGTAGTTGACTGGCTGGGTGATTGTATTAGTAATAGTGGCCATCATTTGGTTAGTGATTTCCATGAGTTATGGCCTTATACAAACTCTGCCACCATCGGAGACTATAAATATATTCAGGACTACATGGACTCAACAGGAAAAAGCCTGACCTATGCCAGCGACAATGGTGCCAGAAATCCGGAGACCATGTTTGCCGAGAAATTTTCCAACTTTTCCGATTGGGGAGTCAAAAGAGGATACTCCAACCAGTACGAGTTATATTTTGCTTTAAGAGGTCTGCAACCTCTGCAAAATACCTTCCCCTTCGCCGGTGGTTGGGGACAGGGAAATTCTGTTCCGAAATCACTGGTTGACGAGTGGGAAGCTGATGAACCCAATGACCCCAGATTGTGGGCCTCCGTTATGAATATTGAAAAAGAAGTGGTTCCGTTAGGTTACAAAAGAGGTCAATGGGATTTTGTAATGGAAAGTAACTACTGGGGGAAGAAGTACAACGGCATTGCTGCCAAAGCTTCTGACGGAAGTATCAAAAACGACTACAGCGTCGTAATGTATGGCAATAACGACAATAACCAGCTCTCTCATACCGATGACTTAATCTTCATCCGTTATGCCGACGTTCTTCTGATGATGTCGGAGCTAACGGAAGATGCTCAGTACATGAATGAGGTCAGGGCACGCGCAGATCTGCCTCCGGTTTCTTACTCACTTCAGAACATTCAGAAAGAACGCCGTCACGAGTTTGCATTTGAAGGACTAAGATGGAATGATATGAGAAGATGGGGGCCTGCTTATGCAAAAGCTGCACTCGAGAGCCAGGTTGGTGTTCCAATTTATAACTTTGGTGAACCGGCTACCCAAAAAGCGCTTAGCCCCAAAGGCTATAGTCAACGCTACGACGAAACAAAAGGCTTTTTCCCGATACCGCAATCGCAGGTAGATATTTCGGAAGGCAAATTACAACAAGTTGAAGGTTATCAGAATGGCGAAGGGCTGTACTCCGGCTGGAGTAATTAGCAAATAAGTTAGTAAAACATTTAGGAGCATAGATTGAGGTTGTCTCTTCGGAGGCAACCTCTTTTTGATTCAAGACTTGCTGCAAAGCTCAAAAGAAGCTTATTTCTCATATTGATACTCCTTTTTTACTTACAACTTTCTCTTCCCCGATGACAACGCGATGATACTTAATGCGCATGAACCTGCTCCCAATGGATGGGCTACCAGGTTCCGGATATTCAAGCGGAAAGGTTACACTTTCCCGGCTAATTGATCTACAAAATTTATCCTGTTAAGGAAGAAAAACATACATCAGGGACAAATTCTGCCCGCCCGTGTAAAACTCGTTTGCACCGGCGATTTTTTTATTTGTAAATTCATCAATCCAAAAAGTGAATAGTACAAAATGATAAAGCAACAGCACATGAAACGTATTCTTTTACTCCTATTTGTCATTATTCCTGCATTCACATTCGCTCAACCCACATTAAAACTCCCGAATATTTTGAGCGACCATGCCGTGTTTCAGGCTTCATCCAGTGTGAAACTCTGGGGCTGGGGACACAGCACCGTTCCGGTAAAAATTGTTTGCAGCTGGAATCCGTCCGATACCATTACCACCATGCCGAAGAAAGACTGGACCTGGGAAACGACTGTGAAAACACCCAAGGCTGGTGGCCCGTACACGATTTCCTTCAGCAGTGGCAAAAAGCAAATTACCATTCACGATATCCTAACGGGTGAAGTCTGGTTGTGTTCCGGCCAGTCGAACATGGAGTTCAACTACAATTGGGGCTCTATTGACTCCGTAGATGTAAAGAAGACAGCCAACCGGGAAATTCGCTTTTTCCAGCCTTCTCACTCCTATGCCGATTACCCGCAAGGAAATACAGAAGGCGAATGGAAAGTATGCGATGCCGCGTCGATGCCCAATTTCAGCCTCGTCGGGTATTTCTTCGGGCGAAAGCTGAATACCCAATTGCACAAACCGATCGGACTCATCGGTTCGTACTGGGGCGGCTCCTGCGTTCAGGCCTGGACCCCGAAAGAGGCGTATAAAGGAAACAGCCAACTCTGGCAGGAAGCGGAAGACCTTCCGGCGGTCAGTTGGTCACCGGTAGCGCCTACGGTTATCTATAATGCCATGATTCACCCGATTCTCAACTACAAAATTGCCGGAACCATTTGGTACCAGGGCGAGCAGAATACCGATAGGCCGCAGTATTACGGCGACTTGTTCAAAGCGATGATTACCAGCTGGCGGAAAGAATTCCGCAACGATTTTCCGTTCTATTTCGTGCAAATTGCTCCCTGGAGCGGTTACGGCGGTTTGAGCGGAGCCATTGTCCGCGAGCAACAGGCCTCGGCACTGAGTCTGCCGAAAACAGGCATGGTTACGGTTGGCGATTTGGTTGATGATGTCACGAACATTCATCCCAAATCAAAAAAACCGGTTGGTGACCGGTTGGCTAATCTGGCCTTGAAAGAAGTGTACGGGTTTGATAAACTGGAACCGTATCAGCCACAGTTTGCCTCGATGAACATCAAAGGAAACAAGGCTCTCATTACGGTTAAATCGATTGGAAAACTGACCGTGAAGGGGAAAGCCATCGAGAGCTTCCAGGTTGCCGGAAGCGACCAGCACTTCTATCCGGCCCAGGCCAAACTGAAGAAAGACGGAACGATTGAAGTGTTTTCGAAGAAAGTGAAACACCCCGTGGCGGTTCGCTACTGTTTCACCAATGGCGGCATGCCCAATCTGTTCGACACGAATGGCCTTCCTCTGGAACCTTTCCGGACCGATAATTGGAAAGTAAAATAACATCTTTTCAGACCTTCAGGGTTTTAAAAACCCTGAAGGTCTCTTCATTAAAACCGGCTAACTTCTACTTCCATTTGTTTCACCAGTTCGGTCAAACCGCTGTTACCGGTTACTTCGGCCTGCATAGGCATAAACGTCAGCAGCTTGCGCAGGGCTTCCTCCAGCCCGGGACGGACCGATGTGGCAGCATCCACTTCATCGGCGTCCGATTTTTGTGCGTTATAAGCCCGCAGCGTGGTTTCGAAATCGGTGTTGGCATCCTTCAGCAACGTCAACCACTCATCGGCATGCATGGCAGCCAAATCGTCGGCATAACCCGCGTCAAGCGTCTCGGACAGGTTCTGAATAATAGCCGACTCGGCTTCGTAGCTCTGCTGAGCAACCCGTTTGCCGAACTTATCAATCTCGTCCAGAATGGTCGCCGCCTTTGCCCCCAACGACGGGTGCCGCAGGTAATTCTTCACGTGAATACGCAGGGCCGACCACATCTGGTCGCGAAAGCTGTCTTTTTCAGCAATCTCGTCGGCGCTCAGCACCGACTTTTCCATGGCCGCCTTGTACTCGTTGTACGCTTCCTCAAAGCGGCCAAAGTAAAAGTCGATACCCATTTCTTCGGTTTTCACCGATAAAATCAATTCGTAAATCCGCTTACACAAGGTAAACAGGGCGTTGTTTTTCAATCTGGATAATGCAATTTCAATCATAGTGCTAACTTTTTTTATTGGTCTGTATATACGAGCCGGGAAATTCTTCCCGATCACTATTTTTAGTGCATCCTACCCTCCGGAACGTTGCCTGCCAAAACCGGCACCCTGCCTTAGCCTACCAAGCGTTGCCGACAAAAATCGGCAACTCATCCGCCCCTCGGGAATGTCGCCGACAGAAATCGGCAACTCATCCGACCCTCAGGAATGTCGCCGACAGAAATCGGCGACTTATCCGACCCTCCGGCGAGACAAAAACACAAGATGCCGGTATATCCGGTTGATTTTGGCTATCGTTTTATCTATAGCTTTTTCAAAGCCGGGTTATACGCCGATCGTTCTCTCTTTATTACCACGAAAAACCATATGCTAAGTTGTCTGTCCCATGCCGGCGGGTTTGCCGGCTCTTCAAAATTTCAACAATCAACTTAAGTATTATATCGTTAAGAATCAATTAAAATAAAGGACATGCAGGGCCCATATGGTATCCGGCTACCGCGAAAAATACCGCGATGCTACATATCGCCGGCCAATATTCGACTCTTTTCGGGCTACCGGATAGGTATTATATTACGGTTTGTTAACCGGAATGATACCGTACCCGGATAGCGATTTCCCGGTAGGAGAATTCACCGAAAGGTGTACCACTTTTCGTGAAATGAGTGAGACGAAGGTGTAATTTATACACTTTCTCCTCCAACAATGGCCCGAAAATTCTACCTTTATGACTCCGGAATTTTTTTCATGCCCCTGAAAACCGCTACGCTATGGGCAGATGCATGGCAAACGGGCCGGGAATTGTTTTCGCCCGGGAGCAGGTATGGCGGATGGAAATATTTCCCGGCAGGCTAAATCAATTGTCAACCTAAGAATATAATATTGTGAGACGCAGAAATTTTGTCAAGACAGTCCCGTTGCTTGGCGCCGGCGCCTTTTGGGCATCGGGCGTATCGGCAACTGAGAAAAATGCGGAAAAAGAACAAGTCAGTCATCGCAAATATTGGCTGGAACTTCTCGAAGAAATATCGGAACCATTGCTGCAGGCGGGAAGTAAGCGAAAGCTGAAACAGGAGATGCCGGTAGAAACCACCACCGGGGCCAAAACCAAACCGTCGACCTACCTCGAAGCGGTGGGACGTTTACTGGCCGGTATTTCACCCTGGCTGGAGCTGGATGCAGGCGAAGCGAAAGAGCAACGGCTGAGAAACCGCTACCGCGAAATGGCTGTTGCCACAGTAACCAGTATCGTCAACCCGCAATCACCGGACTACCTGTTCGACCATATGGAGCCACAGATGCTGGTCGATGCTGCGTTTTTGGCGCATTCCTTTCTGCGGTCTCCCAAACACCTGTGGAAGGCATTGCCGGCAGAAGCTCAGAAAAATGTTGTCAAAGCATTTCTGGCTACCCGCGAAGTGATGCCTTACTATTCGAACTGGTTACTGTTTAGCGGGATGATTGAAGCGTTCTTCCTGGCCAACGATTTGCCCTTCGATATCATGCGCCTGGAACTACCGGTGAAGAAACACATGGAATGGTACCTGGGCGACGGCATTTACGGCGACGGCGACCAGTTCCACTGGGATTATTACAACAGCTTCGTCATTCAGCCCATGCTGATGGATATCGTAACGGTGATGCTGGACAAAAAGAAGATACACAAAAACGAGGTAGACACTATTGCCAAACGCTTCACCCGGTATGCCGCCATCCAGGAACGGCTGATTTCGCCGGAAGGCACTTACCCGGCTATTGGTCGATCCATCACCTACCGGATGGGCGCTTTTCAGCACCTCTCGCAAGCGTCGCTGCAACACCGTTTGCCCGACAATGTAAAACCAGCCCAGGTTCGCTGTGCCCTCTCTGCTGTGATGAAAAAACTGATGGAAGCCCCCGGCACGTTCGACAAACAGGGCTGGCTGCAAATTGGACTGCACGGACACCAAAATGCCCTGGGAGAATATTACATTTCGACCGGTAGCTTATATTTGTGTTCAACGGTCTTCCTGGCACTGGGCCTTCCGCCGGAAAATCCATTCTGGGCCAACAAAGATGAACTCTGGACCTCAGCAAAAATCTGGAATGGTGAAAACGTGAAAGCCGATCACGCTTTGTAACTTAGTCAACATTAAAAATATAAACAGAACCAATAATACAATTCAAGCAGATGAAAATCAATCGAAAAAAAATACTGATTTACTGGCCTCTGTTTTCCCTATTCCTGTTGGCAGGTTGTAACGGAAGTACAGCCCTGAAAAAGGAAGTTCGGGTAAAAAACACGTTGGATTTCAACCGCATTTCGGAAACGGTATCCATTCCCATGACGAAATTGAAAGATTTGACGGCTAAGTATTCTCCCAAAGACTTGCTGGTACAAGATCCATCGACCGGCAACTACCTGGTTCGTCAGTTGGTTGACGAAAACCAGGATGGTCAACCTGACGAACTGCTTTTCCAGGTAAGCATCAAAGCCAACGAGGCAAAAACGTACCAGATTATTGGTAGAGAAAACGGTTCAGAAGAACAACCACACAGTAAATACACAACCTTCTCGAGGTTTGTTCCGGAACGAATTGATGACTATGCCTGGGAAAACGACAAAGTCGCCTTCCGGACATTCGGGCCAAAAGCACAGCAACTTACCGAAGAACACAAGCCCGGCGGCACGCTGACCAGCGGCATCGACCTGTGGTTTAAAAGAGTTAAATACCCGATTATTGATGAGTGGTATGCAGGTGCCGTCGATAGTGTCGATTATTACAACGTCGACCGTGGAGAAGGATGTGATGCCTACCATGTTGGCTCGAGTCGCGGCGTTGGGGGAATCGGTGTTTGGCAAGACGATAGTCTGCATGTTTCGAAAAATTTTGTCAGCTACAAGACCATTGCCCGGGGACCAATTCGTACCGTTTTTGAGTTGACCTATGCGCCGTGGAGTGAGTACAGGATTCACGAAACCAAACGCATTTCACTCGATTTGGGCTCGAACTTCTCCAAATTTGTTGTATCGCTGAAACCCGAAAAACCGGTTCCCAATATCACCATCGGCATCTCGATGCATGAACGGAAGGGAGATATAAAACTGGAGCCGAAAGAAGGCTGGTTCCGCCAGTGGGAAAAAGGAGCAGACTCATTTGTTGGCGAAGGTGTCGTGGTTAATCCGGCTCGCGTGGACAGCGCCTTTACCCACATCTCACCAACCCCGGACCAAAGTCAGATTATGGTTGTTACGCAGCCTAAAGATTCGGTACTTACCTATTATGCCGGTTTTGCCTGGAAAAAAAGCGGACAGGTCAATTCGGTTGAAGACTGGGACGCAATGCTCCAAAAACAGGCGGAACGTATCCAGCATCCCCTGAAAGTGACCATTCAATAAAAAACAAGAGACAATAAATTGGAGATGTACCATTAGTAGCCGAAATAGCGCTGGTGGTACATTTTCTTTTTACGAGCGAAGCCCGTTCGCTCCCACACTTTCGGGAATCATTTCGACAAATAGACAATTGATTTCGCGTTCACGGAAATACTTCTCTGTTGCGATACGATTCTTGGTAAAGCCAAGCAGATAGCCACCGCCTCCCGAGCCACAAAGCTTCATTGTAAAATCACCCGATTCCAGACCATAACGGAAGTGTTTTCTGAATGCCATCGGAATCATCGGACGGAAATGATTCAGCTGAAAACGGGAAATTTGCTGTATCGAAGAATGAATACGGTCTGAGCAGCCATTCATCAAGTCCTCAATCAGTAAATCGATATTATCGACCAGTTCATCCTGATAAACCTTTCGAAAGCCAGACTGCTCGTGTTGTTCGATAAACCAATTAACCAAATCACCAGTCCCGCCGGGTTCTCCGCTATCGATAAGAAACACAGCATACTCATTCAGCAGTTTTTCAGGCCAACCGGCAGCTGTACTAATTTCTTCGGTACCTTTAATCCAAACCGGTTTTTGCACATACGCCACCAGTGGGTCCAGCCCCGAACTGGTACCGTGATAAAACGACTCAATGACGGCCATTTGTTGCCTTATTTCATGCAATGTCAGGTCATGGTTACTCGAACCATACCGATGGTACAGCGCAGCAGTTAAGGCTCCCGAGCTACCCACTCCATATTGATTGGGAATATTGGATTGAAAATAAAGACCTTTCGCCAGATCTTTTCTGAGTGCTACAATATCAAAAAAACGGGAGTCTACCCGTTTGGTCTCCAGATAGGCTGCCAGCTCCGCTAACTGACGGTTCGAACTATCCGCAGCATCCTTCTCGTATGAATTCATTCTCCCGCCGGGAAAAGCCAGGTTGCCACCGTACAAATCGAACGGAAGCGCCAGTCCTTTCGAGCCGGTAATAATGCTATACTCGCCAAATAATAATATTTTTGCGGGGAAACGTTCCATCAATTTTCTACTTTATACGGACCTTCTCCTACCTGGTCATCAATCCATTGATTGTTTTCGCAGAAAGAAAGCAATTCTTCCTGAATAAATTGCTGAACTGTTTCCTTATCTTCCTCAAGATAGAGCAAGTGGACATTCGGTCCGGCATCCAGCGTAAAACAAACCATCAGACCTGTTTTTTCGCGAAAAGCGCGCACTGCGTTAATGATATTGATTGAATCAGGCTGCAATAACAAACCGTCCTCCGAGGAAGTCATTAGCAAACTGTGCAACGTCAGCGCTTCGTTCTCCACCACTTCGATAAAGGTTTTCTCATCACTATTTTGAAGCGCCAGCATCATGCAATTCAAGTGCTTTCGGGCTTGCCGGTAGCGCCCCTCTGCAAAAGGATGATTACTCATCAATCCGTGACCAGCAGAACTCGAAACTTTCTTTCTGTCGGAATTAACAATCAAAATAGCATCCCGCAAATTTTGCCATTGTTCGGGAACAGTTTGTTCCAACGGCGATGCATACCGATCGGACGATTCAGGCAACAAGCCATCCTCTCCCCAGGTAACCCAACCACCATATACCGAGCGACAGGCACTACCCGACCCCAACCGCGCTAAAAATGATGCACGACGGAATACATCCTGCGTGGGAGGCTTCCGCAATCCCAACTGTTGTTCCATATCGACTAAACAAAGCGCAATGGCACTCATCGATGACGCCGAAGAAGCAATTCCGGTAGAGTGGGGAAATGTGTTCGCACTTCGAAATTCCAGCTCGTAGTTCTGTAAATAAGGCATTTCGGTATGCAAACGTCCCAAATATATGATGACTTTTCGTTCAAAAGCCTCATTCCGTTTTCCATCAAACCAATAAGCAACTTTTAAGTCTTCCGAATCCGATACAGGCTTCTCCAGTTTCCGGTAACGAAGTTGTGTTTTTGTGACCGAATTCTTCAGCGTCAGGCTTAACGACGGATTATTAGGGAGTTGTTCGCCATGCTTTCCCCAGTATTTTATCAACGCAATATTCGATGGGCTAACCCAGGTCGTTTCGTTCCAGCTGTTTATCTTATCAGTCATTTGAAGTCATTTCGTTAAATGGAAGAACCGTTTCATATCCCCGCTCTCCAAACCATTTTCTCACTTCCCCTTCCGGCCAACTGGTCGCTGCCAGAATGAAATCGCCACCCCATGCACCCAACGACTTGATGCAGCCGTCAAATTCGGGAAAAAGTCTTTCCTTAACAGGAATCAAACCGGTCATTTCACCAACCAGTTTTTCGTGCTCATTCAAAAGATTACAAAAGGTATCCAAATCATCAGCCAATACCACTTCTTCCGAGATATCAGAAATACGTCGAAGAATTTCCTCTTTCACATTCTGCTCAGCGAATGCTTTTACTGCATTCCGTGAGTTCTTCTTTTCGTTCAGGTAAACCAGCCACAGATTGTTGCCAAATGGAGGCCGGAATTTGGCAGCAATAATCTCTGGCAATCCATTCACTCTTCGATACAGAATCGGACTTTTGGAACGGGCACAGGCCACATCGTATCCGGAACTGTGAAAAACCCGCCGGTTCAACTCAAATGGGTCGCACTTGGCCCAATCGGCAATATTGGAAACCAGAGAACTACTGGAACCCAATCCCCATTCGGGAAGAAATTCCAACGTAGAAGTTACCTGCAGTGCTTTTTCCCTTTCCAGGAAACCGGAACGCAGTTGTCTGGCTGTCAACATCAACTCACGCAAGACATCGGCTTTATTCTGATCTGTGCTCGAAACGATGTCAATCTCCGGCAAACGAAATCGGGCTTCAAACCATCTCCCGGAAGGAGAATTGCTTTCCCAAACCAAAACGCCCGATTCATCTCCTTCTGCTACTTCCAGGTATTGCCCCAGTTTCGACGGAAGAGCCAATGCTCTCGCGCCCCGAAGCACAGCATATTCGCCCGTCAGCAACAATTTGCCGCGAGAATAAAATACTCTTGTGTTGGTTGTTTCAGCCATTGATATTCCTGATTTGATTCAGGTATTTCTCTACTTCCGCGTAAGCGATATTTTTATCGCTGAAATATTGTGTGCAAGCACTTTTTTCTTCAGCATTAGCCCCTAACTGATTCAATATGTTGGTCAAATGCATTTTCATGTGCCCTTGTTGAATGCCAACTGTTGTCAGTGATGCAACAGCTGCAAAATTGTTAGCCAGACCAGCTGCTGCTGCAATCATCATCAGTGTCTTTGCGTCAGGTTTGCCCAACATTTCCAAAGCAAGTTTCGAAACCGGATGCGTTTTCGTCAGACCGCCAACGGTGCCCAGAGCCAATGGAAGGCGAAGTGTGTAACGAAAACGGTTACCGTCGATTTCGGCAAACGTCAGGCTGCGGTAATTTCCATTAGAAGCTGCATAGGCATGACCACAAGCTTCCACGGCCCGCCAGTCGTTTCCGGTAGCCAGCACAACGGCATCCACGCCATTGTAAATACCTTTGTTGTGCGTCACCGCCCGCGATACATCCAATTGTGCAATGCGACTGGCTGTGGTAAACTTTTGGGCAAACTCAACTGGTTTCAGTTTTCCACTGAAAGGAGCCAGCTCGTCAATATCACATTCCACCCAACATTCCACCAGGCTATCCGGTGTGTAGTTCGATAAAATCGACATAATGACACTCGCCTCACCACTCACCAATTTCGTATTCATTTCCTGAACAAGCACTCCGGCCATGATTTCCAGGCACGAATTGATGAAATTCGCTCCCATGGCATCGGCAGTCTCAAAGGAAACATCGACCTGGTAATAGTTAGCTAACTCATCGGTTTTGTCGACTAATTCCACGGCAGTGATACCACCGCCACGCTTTCGCATGCGAGCCGTTAAATCATGGGTAGCCGCCAGCATTTTCTCTTTCAGAAACGGGAAAGCAGCCTTCAAATCTTTCGATTCTCCTGACCAGGAAAAATGCACCTGTCCTTTTTTGACCATTCCGGTTACGCGGGCCTGGAAACCACCGCGAGATGCCCAAAACTTGGCCGCTCTGGATGCAGCAGCAATCACCGAACTCTCTTCTATCACCATCGGAACGATATATGATTGATCGTTCACCACAACGTTGGGAACAACGCCCATGGGCATAAAGAAATTGGTCAGGAAGTTTTCGCTAAACTCTTCGAAAAGTGATTGAGTAGCCGGACTTTGATGCAAGAAATTATCGAGTACCGACCGGGAAGCCTCATCAAGTCCCAGCCGGTCCCATATTAAATCGATTCGTTGCGACCGGTTCAGTTTGGAAAAGCCACTGATAATCCGTTCGTTTTTCGTCATTCAGAATGATTTTCGTTAATCCGAAGAAAAGCTTTGGCAATACGTAAACCTTTCAGCTGGGCATCCACATAATCTCTCAGCACCGCATATTCCCCCTGGCTATATTTCAAGAAAGCAGAAGCCTGCGCATAAATGGCTGGTAATTTCGATTTTCCCGTCAGGTAGTAACCGTCGAGGAAGTTCTGTATACCACCGGAAATAATCAACTGGCGGCACTTGATTTCTTCACCGCCATCGACCATTTGATTCACCGAATTGAGCATCTGCTCCGCGGACATTCCGACACGCACAAACGGCTCGTACAATTCACGGTTCAATTCACTGTTGCGCTCCAGTTCGATGCGGGCAAAATTGGTTCCTCCAAAAGCACCAAAATCAACCGCTGCCAGCGGAAGTTTTAAAAGCCGGAGTAGACTTTCAGGGCCAAATCCCTGCCCAACCTCCTTTACAATCACCGGAAATTCCACCTGCTCTAACAAGCGTTTCACCGTTTCAATCGGGGGATGCTGAATAAGATTTCCTTCCGGCTGCAACCACTCTTGCATCGGATTGATATGGACAATCAATCCATCAGCACGAAGGCGCGAAATGAGCCGTTCGATTTTGTCTGTCTGCCCATTATCCAGCAACTCTTCTACCTGAGCAATCCCCAAATTGGTATAGAGCGGTTGCTCTTCACCGATATCGGCGCGTACATCAAAATCGGAAAAATAGGTGTCGTCATCCAGCAATTTTCGGCAGGAGCCGAGTCCCATTCCCAAACCAAATTCACCGCAGGCACGAGCCAGGTTATGGTTGATGGTATTGGCCAACTGGGTACCGCCGGTCATGCTCGAAACCCAAACCGGAGCTTTCAGTTTTTTCCCGGCAAACGGAATTTCCTCCGGTTTGTCTGACGGATGTCCTGACAACATCGGTTCGTAGAAGAACCGCTCATCAGCAGCGATTCCGTTCATCTGCGACTGAAAAGCCAGTTTGATGTGATCCAATTTGCGGTCGGCGCCCATGTTTATCTGATTTCTTTGAAAAACAGTTTACGATTTTAAGACATAACGACCAATGACCATCCTCAGAATTTCGGAAGTTCCTTCACCAATCTGAAGCAAACGCTGGTCGCGGTAGAAACGCTCGATATGATTTTCGCGAAGCAGGCCGTAGGCTCCGTGAACCTGAACCGACTCATCAGCCACAAATTTGGCTACTTCCGAGCAATACAGTTTCGACATCGCCGCTTCTTTCCCGAAGGGTTTTCCGGCATCTTTCAACTGACATGCACGATACAGCGTATTTCGGGCCAACTCAATGCGCATAGCCATCTCGGCCAGCTTAAAGGAAACCGCCTGAAATTCGGCAATCGGCTTACCAAACTGCTCGCGCTTTTTGGCATGTTTCACCGCCATTTCGAAAGCGCCTTGTGCCAGACCGAGTCCCATGGCTGCAATCGACAAGCGTCCGCCATCGAGTGTTGCAAGCATAATCTTGATACCTTCACCACGCTTACCGAGCATGTTTTCTTCCGGTACATGGCAATCTGTAAACTTCATCTTGCCGTTGTCCACCGAACGCCACATCAGCTTTCCCTTCACCGGCCAGGTTTCGTATCCCGGCGTTTCGCGGGGGACCAGAATCGCTGTCAACTCTTTTTTTCCATCCTCTTCACCGGTAATAGCTTGCAGGGTAATGCCGGAAGCAATTTCCGATGCGCTGTTGGTAATAAACATCTTGGAACCATTGATGACCCACTCGTCATCGACCAATTCGGCGCGCGATGCGACACCTTTAGCATCCGAACCGGCTGTCAATTCCGTTAATCCAAATGCCCAAAGTTTCTCTCCCGTACACAAGCCCGGAATAAATTTCTTCTTCTGCTCCTCCGTCCCGTAAGAATAAATTGGCGCGATTCCCAGTGAATTGTGGGCAGCTATGGTAGCAGCCGGTGAACTGTCCACTCGGGCCAACTCTTCCACCGCAATAATATACGACAACGTATCGAGTCCCTGGCCACCATACTCCTTCGGAATGGCAATTCCAAAAAGTCCGGCTTCGCCCATTTTCCTTGTCAAATCAACAGGAAAATGCTCATTTTCGTCGTTCTCAATTGCAACAGGGTGGATCTCCTTCTCTGCAAAATCTCTGACTCGCTTTCGATAGTCTGCGTAGTGTTTGGGCAATAATTCGTCCATAGTTAAATATCCTCCAGAATAATTAAAGGCATTTCGTCAGTTACCTGGCTGCCAACTTCTACAGCAATGGATTTGACTTTTGCTGCTCGGGGTGATGTGACATGGTTTTCCGATTTCATCGATTCGATAACCAGCAACACCTCCCCTTTTTTGATGGTTTGTTTATGTTTGACTTGAATATCAATAATCTTTCCGTGCAGCGGCGAGCGAACCACCGCTTCATCTTCGGCCGTTTCCTGCTCCTCTCCGGCGGCTTCACCATGATAGTCTTCCAGCAAATCAGGGCTGGTCAACTGAAAATGAAAGCCATCTGAATCCAGCCATTTCCCGGCTACCGGATGATTTGACCAGAAAATACCGTGGTTCATTCCATCCAGCGAAACCGTTAAGCACTGTGTGTCTGTTTCTTTTACTGAAACGGTAAACGATTTATCTCCGACTTGTAATTGGAAACTATTTCCCTTCCGGGAATGAAAAGCAAGCGGAAACACTTGTTCATCAATGGAAATTTCCACCTCATTTTTCAGGCGGTTAAAGCCGACCTGCTCCCAGGTATCAACCGCTTCATTTTGCTTACGCAGAAAGCCGAGGTGCAAATACGCAGCCAACAGAACTTCCCGTGATACATTCTCGCGGCTTTTCTGCAAGCCATCCAGATGTTCCTGAAGCTGTTCGCCAATAAAGGCGGTATGTATTTCGTTGTTGACAACCGAAGTTTCGTTCAACAAGTGTTTCAGATACAAAAGATTGGTCTTCGGACCATGAACAGACAGTTCTTTCAGTGCCAGTCCCATCTTCGCCAACGCATCGCTTCGGCTTTCGCCGGAAGTGATAATCTTCGCGATTAGCGGATCGAACTGACTTCCGGCTTCGTTATCCCCGTCCAAATCGGTCTCCAGCCGGACACCATTTCCGGGCAACCGGTAAAAATTAACCGGTGCAGACGACGGCGCAAACGCTTTCTCCGGATCTTCGCGATAGATACGCACCTCGATGGCATGTCCTTTCAGCGAAACGTCGCTTTGTCGAAATGAGAGCGGTTCGCCGGAAGCAATTCGCAGTTGTTCCCGAACGATATCAATTCCCGTCACTTCCTCGGTTACCGGATGTTCCACCTGGATACGCGGGTTCATCTCCATAAACCAGAAGCGGCCATCGGGTTCCACCAAAAACTCCACCGTTCCGGCGCCCGAATAGTTGGTTTCTTTTCCCAGCAACAAGGCTGCATCCAGGAGTTTCTTTTGTACGGAAGCCGGAAGATTGGCTGCAGGCGCTTCTTCTACTATCTTTTGATGATTCCGCTGTAGCGTACAATCGCGCTCAAATAGGTGAACCAGGTTACCGTGACCATCGCCCAAAATCTGCACTTCGATATGGCGGGCCTTTTCGACGTAAGGCTCAACGTACACTTCGCCGTTTCCAAAGTAATTTGCTGCGGCACGGGATGCCTGAGTCAGTTTTTCATTCAACTCTTCAGCCGAACCGACAATCTGCATTCCTTTTCCACCACCTCCGTGGGAAGCTTTAATCAGCAACGGATACTCCAGCGTTTTGGCTTCGCCGTTCAACTCCCCGGCAATCAACATTTGCCCCAGTAATACAGAAATTCCGAGTTTCTGAGCAAATTGTTTGGCCTCCATCTTATTGCCCATCAGCTTCAACACCTCAGCATCGGGACCAATAAAGATAATCCCCGCTTCAGCGCAAGCTTCCGCAAAGCGATAATCTTCCGAAAGAAAACCATAGCCCGGATGAATGGCCTGAGCACCGGTTTGAACCGCTACCTGAATCATCTTTTCAATATTCAGATAGGTATCATTCAGCGAGCCAGCTCCAAGCGAAACCGACTCATCGGCCTGACGAACATGCAAAGCACCAGCTTCCTCCTCGGAGTAAACCGCAACAGTGGAAATGTGCATGGAACGAGCGGCCCGAATAATTCGAAGCGCAATTTCGCCCCGGTTGGCTATCAATATTTTTTCCAATCTCTGCATCATTACGGCCAATCGGGAGTTCGTTTTTCTAAAAATGCGGTAATACCTTCCTGTGCTTCCGGGGTAACCCGTACTTCCGCCAACAGTTCAGGCATTTGCTTCATATATTCGTCCATCGATGGTCCATCGGTCAATTCATTGATTAACTGCTTGGATCGAACAACTGCACGTGGACCGCCTTTCAGCATCTGTTCCAATAACTGAAGGATGTATCTGTCCATCTCTTCGACAGATTCGAAAACCCGATCAGCTAAACCATTTTCAAAAGCTTCAGTTCCATTAAAATGGCTCCCTGAAAAAATCAATTCTTTTAGCCGCGAGGGTTTCATTCGTTTCAGCAACAAAGGTGTAATACTGGCCGCCACCAGTCCAAGACGGGTCTCACTCAACGAGAACCGGGCACGGGTAACTGTATAAGCCATATCGCAAGCTGCCAACAAACCCGTTCCACCTCCAAAAATATTACCATACGCCGCACCGATGACCACTTTCGAACTTCGAAAAATGGCCATCAGCATTTGAGTGAGCAACCGACTGTCGTCCAGATTCTCCGCGTCACTTAAGTTCGCTGATTCTTTCATCCAGTTCAAATCGGCACCGGCACAGAAGGATTTCCCGTGGCCACGAATCACCACGAAACGGAAATGCGGCTGTTCTTCTGCCCACTGAAAAAAACGGTGCAGCTCAACAATCATCTGACGGTTAAGCGCATTATGCACTTCACTTCGGTTTAACCAAAGATTTAATGTTTTTCCTTCCGGTTTAACCGATATGGTTTGGTATTCTTCCATAGACCAATGCTTACGCAAATCAATCAGGTTATGCAAATACAGATTTCTCTGTGAATCTCTTTTTTTATCAATCAATTCAACACTTATCCTACATACGGTAAATACCGGTTTTAGGTTCAGCTATTTTCCGGTTTAGTGAAACCGAAATAGCCAGGCCCAGCACACTCCGCGTTTCGGTAGGATCGATAATGCCATCATCCCAAATGCGAGATGTACTGTACAGTGCGCGACTTTCCTCTTCAAACTGGCTGACCAAATCGGGTGCGCCGCTCTTTCCACCTTTCTTTCCGATGGATTGCAACACCTGCGATGCCTGCTCACCTCCCATTACACCAATGCGGGCATTCGGCCACATAAACAGGAAATTCGGATCGTACGCCCGACCGGCCATCGCATAATTGCCGGCACCATATGAACCACCAATAATCACCGTAAAACGAGGAACACTTGCCGTGGCTACTGCATGAATCAGTTTTGCGCCATTACGGGCAATGCCCTCCTGTTCATATTTTTTCCCGACAATAAAGCCGGTAATGTTCTGCAAAAACAACAACGGAATCTTCCGGAAGTTGCACAATTCGATAAAATGAGCCGCCTTTAACGACGCCTCCGACGTGAGAAAACCATTATTAGCAACAATGCCAACCGGATAGCCCATAATCCGGGCAAAACCAGTAATAATAGTCGTTCCGTAGCGCTCCTTGAATTCCTGGAACTTGCTACCATCTACCAAACGGGCAATGATTTCCCGCATCCTGACCGGCTTTTTCAAATCAACCGGAGCCAGACCATACAGTTCTGATGCTTTGTATAAAGGAGTTTCCGGTGGAACCACATCCAACACCTGTTTGTCAGGCAACGGCAACGTCTCGATAATGCTGCGGCACTTTTTTAATGCGTCAATATCGTTCTCCGCCAGGTGATCAGCTACACCCGAAATTCCCGTGTGCACCAGTGCGCCACCCAGTTCCTCCGCATCCACATCTTCGCCGGTAGCCGCTTTCACCAAAGGCGGACCTCCAATGAAAATGGTCCCCTGGTTTTTCACCATGATGGTTTCGTCGCTCATGGCCGGAACATAAGCGCCGCCAGCCGTACACGAGCCCATCACCACTGAAATCTGCGGGATTCCTTCCGCCGACATCCGGGCCTGGTTATGAAAAATGCGACCGAAATCAAACCTATCGGGAAACAATCGTGCCTGCTCCGGCAGGAATATTCCCCCGGAATCCACCAGATACACACATGGCAAATTATTCTGCATAGCAATTTCCTGTGCCCGAATGTGCTTTTTCAGCGTTTCGTGCACATAGGTACCACCCTTCACGGTAGCATCATTGGCAATAATCACCACTTCGCGGCCATGAATACGACCGATACCGGTAATGATTCCTGCCGATGGAAATTGGTTGTTATATTGATCGTATGCAGCCAAAGATGAAAGCTCCAGAAAGGGAGTCTGCGGATCAATCAGTAAACTGATGCGTTTACGTGCCGGCAGTTTTCCCCTGTCCAGATGTTTTTTCATCGCTGGTTCCTGTTCCCGATCAACCGTCTGCCTGAGCGCTTCCCGGTAGGAATTCAGCACATTTTCATACTCCCCGACTCTTTCCATAAAGTCAGGAGACTGCTCGTCTATTTCGGATCTAAGCTGTTTCAATTCTGCCGCAATATAAGAGTTTCATGTCTTAAATGAATATAAAAGTTTTTTGTTCAATTAAATTTGCACAAAAATGAAACAAAAGGACAGGATTTTTCCAACTGATACTGAATATCAACCAACAAATCGGGAAATGAGTAACAAATTGACCCGAATCATTCAAAATAGGAAGTATGAACGTTTAACTTTGTTGGGGATTGCGAACGCGGGTTGCGAGCAGGAATATCAGTACGGCAATCGTCAGGGAAAACATCCCGGCCGAATAATAGCTACCGGTCTGCGTTTTGCTCAAACTAAAAATCAAAGGAGCAATGGCGCTGCCAAAAACAATCATCGACATATTGAAGCCGGAAATGGCGCCGAGATGTTTACGGCCAAAAAAGCGGGGAAATGCCACCGCAGAAAGAACACTATATATTCCGCTCACGATTCCGTTTCCTAAAATCAGCACATAATAACTCCATCCATCACCAAGCATAATCAATCCAACCGACGACAATATACCTCCCAGCGCCATAATTAAAAGAAGATATTTCAAACGAACGAAATCACTGATGTAGTTTCCGCCAATGGAAACGATGACGGAGATAACCGTAGCCGGAAGGAAAATCCCCAATGCTTTGGATTCATCCATTCCAACCGTCTTAAAAATGGATAAAATATGAAAGGTTAATCCGGTAATAAAAAATCCGTTGTACGTATTTGCAATAGCAACGCCCCAGAAGGCAGTTGTTTTTCGTGCCTCTTGCAGGGTAAATTGTTTCCGGTTTTGCTGAATCTGCTCTTTCTCTGTCAAAGGGCGCGTAGTTTTGCCATCAGGCAACAGATCGCAGACTTCCGGATTATCGCGGTAGAAAACCAATACAAGTACAGCGAAAAGTAGTAACAATACTGCCAGCCAGCGCCATGTTCCAAACCATTCGAACCGGTTGATACCCCATGCGAGAATTAGCGGCGACATAGAAAAACCAAAACTGACAAAAGCACTGCTCAGTGCATTGGCCAGACCACGTTTCCGGTCGAACCACTTCATAATCATGTTTCGCGATGCCAATGTCATTACGCCTTGTCCTGAAAAACGAATCAGGAAAAAGAGCAAACTCATAACGAACACAGCGAAATAGGATAACGGCAAAAATGTAAGTCCTCTCCCTAACAAAACAATGGCCGGAGAAAAAGAAGCTACAACCAAAGCAAAAGCCAGGGTAATGGTTGCTCCGCTCATCACAAGACGAACACCATAGCGGTCGTACCATTTTCCCGCAAGGGTAAGAAACAAAGAACTACCAATGGTGCCGAACATATAGGCCAGACTTAGCTGGTCGCGCGAGATGTTCAATTCGCCAATCAAATGGTCGGTAAAAACCGAAACACCCATCGTTTGTCCGGGAATGCTGAACAGAACTCCCAGCGTTCCTATCAACACAACAAACCAACCGTAGAAAAAAGGCCAGCGATCAACACGAAAAGGAATCTTAGCGTAGTTCGGCATATGAAAGAAATTAAGATGCAAAGGTATGGAATCAAAACTTCTGTGAACCTTTTTTGGCACGTAAGCGTGCAGCTTTAACGAAAGCTTTAAATGAAATAGTTCTGCCCCGGGGATTTTTTCATTTTAGCTGATTTTACCTTGTGGAATATTTTGCCATTCATTTGGGATGGAATACTTTTAGATGATTCAAATCATCAATCATTACTCCACGACCAATGGTATTTAACCGTAAAAAAGAAGAGGAAAACCTGCAACAATCGTTCGGCAAACTAAAAGACGCAACTTTTGATTTCGATTCTATCGGGAAGTATTTTAGGAAAAAGCAGCATCCTGATGCCTTCCAGATAATATCAGATAAAACTTGCGATGATTTGGATTTTGAAGAACTGTTCATGTTTCTTGATCGGACACAATCAAAAGTCGGCCAGCAATATCTCTACAACAAACTTCGGGTCATTCCGGAGCATCATCCGGAAGTTGCAACTCACGAAGCATTGCTCAAGCGTCTTACAAACGAGCCAGCATATCGGATAGCCATACAGAAGAAACTGAAGAAACTGGACAAAAGAGAATCTTATTACATCCCTGCCCTTTTCCAGGATGAATACCTGCAACCGCCCAAATGGTTTTTTCTTATCAGGATATTATCGCTCTCCAGTTTGCTTTCACTCATACTAATCCCTTTCCTGCCACAGATCCTGTTTTTTTGGTCTTTCATCATTCTTATCAATTTTGCCCTGCATTACCGGAATAAACGTAACCTATATGCTTATCTGGCTTCTGTCCCGCAACTGCTTATTATGAACAGCGTAGCACGGGAACTATTCAAGGACCAATCGTTAAAAAAGCTAAATCCCAATTTGTCCTCTTCCATAAAAGACATCAATAAAGTCAGGAATCGGATGTCACTATTCAAATTGGAGGCTAATTTGGGAGGAGACGCAGTAGCCATATTTTGGGCATTCGTGGATATCATAAAAATCATCTTTTTATTAGAACCACTACTACTGTTTGGTGTACTAAAACAACTGGATTCCAAAAGGAAACAAATTGAAGAGGTATTTGAATTTGTCGGCCAGATAGACACATTAATTTCTATCGCTTCGCTCCGAAATGGATTAACTCATTACTGCCAACCGGAAATTAACGAACAGAATAAGAAAATATCAGCAAAAGAGCTTTATCATCCGCTTATTCCCGACTGGTAACAAACAACATTGAGATAAACGGAAAATCGATTCTCCTGACCGGTTCTAACATGTCTGGTAAAACATCCTTTATTCGTACCATCGGAATTAATGCAATTACCGCTCAAACGATAAATACCTGCTTTGCCCGTCACTTCTCATTAGCTAAAATGCGCATTTTTACTGCCATTCGAATTAGCGATGACCTGATGAATGATCGGAGCTATTACTTCCAGGAGGTTCTGACCATTAAAGAGATGATTAACTATGCTGATACTCAACATCCCAATCTTTATCTCCTCGACGAACTTTTCAAAGGCACCAATACGATTGAACGGATTTCAGCAGGCAAAGCAGTTCTTTCCTCTTTAAATCAGAATAATCATATCGTTTTCGTTTCGACACACGACATTGAACTGGCCGATTTACTGAAAGAAGAATATGAACTATTTCACTTCAGCGAAATCATCAACCACCAATCCATTGATTTTGATTATAAACTAAAGAATGGGAAATTGAAAAACCGGAATGCTATCAAAATTTTACAAATCAATGATTATCCTAAAACAATCATTGAAGATGCCATGACGATATCTCATGAGTTGGATAGAAAAGCAGAGATAGCAAAGAAACTGGAAGGCTAGTCTTTTTTCTGTGGAAACGTTAACACCAGCACCACCCCAAGAACAGAGAAAATCCCGGTAAACAGAAAGGCAATATCCGGAGATATACTCCAAAGAGATCCGGTGACCGCTGCACCCAGAAAAGAACCGAAATACTGCAGACTAACTACGATACCATTTCCGGTTCCCCGCTGTTCGTTATCAATATCACGATTCAGCAACATGGGAACGATAGTGGACACGGAAAAGGAACCCGTCATCAAAAGAACAGTTCCGGCGATGATTCCGGGAAACGATTGCCCGTAAAGCAACAAGAATCCAATCCCTTCCAACAGATAAAGGAAGAGCATCACCGGCTTTGCTTTGCTTTTTGATGCCAATCGTGAAAAGAGGGTCAGAAAAGCCATCGCTACTAATATCGCCGGCGTTAGGATCATCCACATCTGGCGGGTTTCAAGCTTTCCTTCCAGTAAAATAGGCAATATAAAAAAGAAAGCCATCATCAGCAGGTTATTGACTGTCAGCAACAATCCCCGCATAAACGTTTTCCGGTTGAAGACCGTTTTGCCTTTTCGTTTTTGGTGGTGTATCCGACGCATATTCGGATCAACCTGTTTTGTCCCGAATAATACCCAGAAAAGGCAAATCACCATCAAACCAGCGGAAAAGATAAACATCCGGTCGACCTTCAGGAAGATGTGAATCAACGGCCCGATGGTATAGGACAACATGGTGAAGGTGCCCAGAACGGCTCCCAGCCGGGTCAGTTTCTTGTCACGGGTTTCGTCACTTGCCACCGACGATATCCAGGAATACCCTACCGTGACGATGGCTCCACTCCCCTGCAACGCACGGGCAAAGATGAGCCAGTAAACCGAGGGTGCGTAAGCTGCAGTAAGCAATCCGGCAATCAGCATCAGCAAACCCGCCACCATCACCTTTTTGTACCCAATCCGGTCACTCAGGACGCCAAACGGAATCTGCAACACCGCCTGTGTCAATCCGAAAATACCTAATGCATAACCGGTCAGCCATGGAGCTCCCCCTTTCAGATTCAATGCATAAACCGACAGAAACGGAATGATGATGGACATGGAGAAAAGGCGCATTCCCAGTGTAATGGAAAGAACAGAAGTGAGATAACGGGAGTTTTTGCTCATGGCAGGTCTTTTTCAGATACGCGTAAAACGCATCAAAACGATGGGGCAAAGGTACTTCTTCCAGAAAAAGATTGAAAACCCAAAGGTCCGATTTAAGCATTTGGTAACAAGATTAGCCATATTCTCAGCCTCGCCGTCCCCTTCAACTGCCGGGTCAGTCCGGTGATGTTTCCATTCCAGTCATAACCCGAAATAGTTACGTTGTTGGCACCGGCATTGGTTGTCAAACTACTACCTTCGCCATAGTCGGCTGTCAATAGCCGGTTCAATGCATCGTAGGTAAAGCCGTATCCCTGCTTTCCGGTAGGCTGCAAAGTTCTTTCCTCGTTAAGCAGTTCCAACAATGTTCTGTATTGAACAAGGAGCTTTTAAAACGCCTCGAAGATATTGAGCTGTTACCAGACGAGGACAGAAACTACATTTTCCATACATCCTATAACCTTATTAAATCTACTAAACTCAAAGCGATATAAAGAAAAAGCCCGACGATTTGCCGGGCTTTCCTATTTTACATTTTAACCATAGTTTAAACTTGTAATATAAAGAGTTGTCACGCACAAGGCTATAAATACTATGATTAATACAACTGCAAACAAGGTCTTTTCATTTTGCCTGTGCTTCTCATAGTAGGAGTACTGCTTGATATGTCTATCATTTACAATGAAAAGAAAGTAATTGAATAAATAAGTCCCTACATAAATACCAGGAAGAATTATTCCATTTCTAAACAAAATATTTAAATGCAATAAAACGAAATCAATAATGCCAACAATCCCTATTATTCCGCAAGTTACTATTGCACTGTATATTCCAACAGCAAAATAGTAAAAATACTCATCGTCACTTAAACGTCTATAAATTGAGTATATCCAGTAAAATGTGTAATAATACATATTCATTTCGCTATTTGTTATGCACTAATACTTCCTGATTACCTACAAAGTAATTGTGGTTGCCTTCAACAGTTATATTATAAACAGTCATTTTCTCATTCAATTTTTCTATCATTTCTATTTCAGGTGTCTTTCCTTCATCAGAAGTAATCAATAATTGCCCAACTCTAAGGTTACACACTTTTACCCATCCTTGATTTTTCACATAAAATGGATGTTCTGCCGTTACATATACGGTTTCAGAACCAAAAGTAAGCTTATATATTTCAGATGTTGATCTGATGATTGTATTGGAAACAACACTATTTTCTACCATAGAAGTTTTTAAATTGAATGTTCTTACCGTATCTCCGATACATACTTTCTCGATATCCCGGAGGCTGTCGTCATTATATACTATCTTCGTGCCCGCTTTGAAACATACAGGAGACATGTTCATATAATATTGAGTACCACTTCGGGTTCCTTGTATTAAGGACCTTTGGTATTGCTTATTTTGTTGTTCAACTGCGTTTAGAAAAACAGGGTCAAATTGTCCCATCGCCTTCATTCCAAAATAAACACCTGAAAAACTCATCCCCATAATTCCGAAAAATCCTGTCACACCAGCCCCCATATCTGTCCCCCCCTCCTTCGCGGATATTTGTTTCGTTATCATCTGATATGCAGTGGAAAATAAGCCAATACCCCCTAATATGTTACCTCCCATTCTAAAAACTCCTCCAAGTTTAAGTGCTTTTGCTCCATCTAGACCGAGATATCTCCATCCTGAGTTTGTCGGAAAACTGGTAATTGAACCACTACCACTTGTTAGTGGTTTAAATCTGGATAAATTAGAGCCAGCACCCAATGTTTGGCCGATGTTATAACCTGCTGCTCCAAGTGTAAAGGAAAGAGATGTATTAACATTGTTAAAAAGCTCAAAATTTAAATCAGCAGGACCGTTTTGTCCCTCCTGTTCAGAGGCGCTTTGAGTAACATAAGGACTTGCCCCATTATCACCAAATGTAAAAGTCTGGGAAGAATGCGTACCATTAAACAACCGCATCAAAAAATCATTTAATGCAGGATTTGTCTGCGTGTTGGCTGAATCCGGTTTCATCCCCATGAAATCAATATATTTCATCGGATTGTTTGCGGCATAGGCGTAGGTAGATTGGAAATTATACTTTTCAGAAAGCGGATCCACAGTATGAAACCTTCCTAATGCCGCATCATACATCCTTGCTCCGTAATCATACCAGTCCAGTGTACCGTTGCCAATGGCATCATCCTGCAGTTCCTTGCCGTTGTACAGGTACTTGTTGTCGGAAGAACCTGCTATTTTCAGTGCCATGCCAAACGGGTAGTACTCAACCTCCTGGTCGACTACTGCCGTCGTGCCACTGTAATGGAATGTTAAGCGCGTATTCCCCAGGTGGTCTTTCAGGTAATAATAGTACCGCCCGGCCGACGGGTCGTAATACCCCTCGGAAGTCAACACTTTTTTCAGGGTGCCGTTCTCGTAAATAAAGGTACCATCGTAAAGGGTGGTGGAAGCAGTACCCGAAACGGTAGCCGTTTTACTCCACTTGTTACCCCCGGCATCATACGTGTAGTCGACCTTATTCGTCGAATTCTGGTAGTACTGCTTCGGCAGGTTCAGCTCATCGAAGTAAGTAACCGTCAAACCACGTAGGCCGTCACTGGTAGCGTTTCCGTTGCCGTCGTAGCTGAAAGTGCCACTTTTATAGATTCCATTATACGTACCGGAGATGCTGCTGAGCTGACTCTCTGACTATGGAATTAATCATGTTTCACAATTCTTAAATGAGGTTGTAAGCCCCAAAATTTACATGGCTACTTCTTATAGACGTTCTAAACATTATATATTAAACGTACTTGAAGGTCTTTGGGAGCCTTCTCACACCCTAATAACTTAATTTACCTCTGATGATTATCATCAAGGGATTTTCCTATCAGTTACAACACAAAACATAATCAAATATTATAACGAAGGACAATATACTGACTTCCAAACTCATCTTATTGTCCTTCGTTACATCGCATTGAGTTTACTAAAGCCATAAGGCCTCTAATCACTCATCTCTAAAATAAAACCAATGGGGATCAATCTTTTTATAATTCACAACTCGCAAACTGTCAGAAAGTCTATTTTGAGGCTCTACCGTTCTGACTAAAGTAACCTTATCTTTTTTTAACAAAAACAACTTTTCCTTTGGCCTGTAAAATATTGCATCAATTCCTAAGGATTTAAAATCTAAATACAATTTCTTGCTTATTATAGATTTTCCTGAATATCTATGAAGGGAATCTTTATTTAGTGAAAAAAACACAGAATCTTGAAAAGGAAATATTCGTTTAAACATGACGGGCTCTCCGTCGGTAACCAAGTAACGAGCTTCTATTTTGTCATTTAGCATGTAATCAAAAACATAAACATCATTCTTTCCACCTCTTAAATAAATATTCCAATTCTCAAATTCAGAAAAAGGCTTTTCTTTATTCGATGAATATATCTTCTTTACCTCTAAAGGAAATTCTTTTGTATCACAATTCTGAAAGATAAGTAACAGAAAAAAAATTGCTAAAGTTTTCATAATTGTATGCATTACTTATTTGACTTACTCCATTCATATCCCAATCCAATAGAATATTGGTCGTCCTTTGAATCTAAACTCCTATAATGTGGATCCATTAAGCTATTGATATGAGCTCCAAGTTTTGCGGCGAACTTTGAGAATCCTAATTTACTAGCACCTGCTCCCCATAAAAAATTACCAAAATTATAGTTGTTATGCGCAACAGCTCCAGAAGCCGTCTTGGTAATATATAACTTATCAGCCCTTATTGGTTGTTTTACCCCGTCTATTGATGGCTTAGCTGTAACAACATAATCCATTTTCCCTTCTCCTTTTAAGTTAGAGGCATCGCTTTCACTAGTAATAAATTCAACTTTATTCGCTTGATTTTCTTTATCGTTTACCCCTGATTCATCTAAAACTTCAGAAATTGTTTTATCGCTAACTATTTCTACTCCAGCGATTTCTCCTTTATCAATAGCCTTCGGATCATTTTCAGGGTCAGCAAATTTAAAGGAAAGTGGTTTTCGTGTACTACTCCCAAGTACTAATCCAGTATGTTCTCCAGGCTTTTTTATTTTCCCAGTATAATCGCCTTTTTCATTGAAAATATATTCATCAGTCCTCATACCATCAGGGTCGATAAACCGAATGGGATTATTCATTGTATAAGAGTAAGAACTGTTATTGTAACAACTTTCAGCTAGTGGATCAACCGAATGCCACCTACCCAACGCCGGGTCATAAAACCTGGCGCCATAATCATACCAGTCCATATTGCCCAGGCCAATGGCATCGTCCTGCAACTCTTTCCCGTTGTACAGGTACTTGTTGTCGGATGAACCCGATATTTTAAGGGCCATACCAAACGGGTAGTAATCCACCTGCTGAACCACTGTGCCGGCATCATCAACCTGGATACGGGTATTACCCAGATGGTCCTTCAAATTGTACAGGTACACAGGGTTTGAAGGAGTCGTTACCATCCCCTCTTCATTCAGGATATATTTCAATGAACTTCCCTGGTACATAAAGTTGCCCGTATAGTAGTACGATGTGGTATCACCATCTATTATATTCTGCTTGCACAACTTCACGCCACCGGAAGTATAAAGATACCTGATTTTGTGTTTCCCCACAAACAACCGACGCGTCAGGTTCAGGTAATTGTAACGAATAGCGGTCAGCCCCAGGTTATCATCATCGGTCTGGTTACCGTTCAGGTCATAGGTGTACTCCACATCGTGCGGGGTCCTTCCTTCGGTAAAACCAATGTGCCGGTCACCCGCTTCGCTTACGGCCTTCAGCTGGTTCCCAATGTAAGAGAACGACAGGCTGTCAACAGTCCCCGACCGCTTCATGTGCCGGTTCAGTTTGACAATATTCCCGTTCCAGTCATATTCCGGGATGCTCACATTATTGACCCCAACATTGGTGGCAAAATTGCTGCCCTCGCCATAATTAGCTGTTCTCAACCGGTTCAAGGCATCATAGGTAAAGCCATACCCTTGTTTTCCCAGCGGCGAAAGAGAGCCGTCGTTGTACTGTGTGTTCCATTCCGTAGCGGAGATGTTTCCGTTGTACTGCTGGTCGGCAGTCAGTCCGGATGGCACCGTGTTGTAGTACAGCGCCATATTAAACTGGTGCTGGCTGCCACTGCCCGGATCTACTCCCGGGTCATTGATCTGGCTCAGCCACCCCCGGATGTTATACGCGTAGTTCAGTTCCTGTACGCCGGCTCCCGGGGCACCGTTCAACGTTTTCCGTTCCAACTGTCCCAGCTCGTTATATTCCATCGAAGAGAGGATGATCTCCGGGTTATCGTTCAGTTTGTACTTCACCTGCGTCATCCTTCCCCGGTGATCATAACTGTAGGTTTCCAGAACCGTATTGTTGTTCCCTTCGAAGGACTGTACCGTTTTGCTTTGCAATACATCACCTGTAAAATCGTACTCCGAGCTGGTTACTTCATAGTTACCACTGCTTTGCGGATACAAGTCTCGCAGGGTTTCAATCACCCGGTAACGGTCGTCATAATACGTTGTGGTAACCAGCCAGATACCGTCGGTAGTCAGTTCATTATCGTCCAGCACCTTTTCCCGCACACCGGTTACCTGTCCTTTTACATTATCAAAATAACGGCTGTCTCCCGAAGTATCGCTGTAACCGCTAACGTTCGCACCGTCATCAAAAGCCTTGCTCCCCGGGTAATCATAGTCGTCATAATAAATCACTTTCTGCAGTTTCTTTTCCATAACCGAGAACTTAACAGGAAAGCTCTGATCCAGAGTATACCCAATGTCGGAGGTATCACGGCTTTCATAATAGATACCTTCATAGGAATCCAGGTAGGCCTGCTGATCTTCCCGGGTTTTCACGGTAGTCTTGATACCAATCAATACCGGGCGGTTCAACTTATCGTACTTGGTAAACTGCCATTGTCCCAGGTGCCGCATATTACCGTCCTGAATCTCTATCAGACGGTCACGTTTGTCGTATACCATGTACACGATATCGGCCCCCGGAAGCTTCTTCTCGATCATCCGTTTCCGGCCGTCGTACTTGTAGGTATAACACAACGAATCCATCTCACTGGTGTTGATACTGTTATTCCCGTCCGCAAAAACCTTGGGCGGGAATACATAGCGCAGCAACCCAAAATCGTCGTACACATAGTAGGTGTTTAGTTCATCCACCTGGGTAGTGCTGCCGGATGCCAATACATAACTCCGTTTCAGCACCACCTGTCCCAACTTGTCCTTAAACTCCTCGGTGGTATGTAGCTTGTTCAGCGCAACCGAGCCCTGGTCGGTCCAGTTCTCATCTTTGGTTACCGTTTTATACAGGGTCCCTGCATCATACCATGACGGGCTTCCGACAGCCAGCGAATCGGTAACCGGATCGACCCGGTACAGGGCCACTTCGTCTGCCTGGTTCGGCAGGTATCCCATTTTCACCGTATGCCCACCAGCAAGCTGCCAGGCCTGCCCCGGGGCTCCCTGTTCCATTACCCGGTTCAGGGGAGAGTTGTCAAATACAGTTTCAGCAAAAGCCGTTGTGCCGTCAGCGCTACCGTGAAGCTCAGTATAGTAAGCTGCCTGTTCGGTTGAATCCGTTGCAACAAAAGCTCCGTTGGAATTTGCTTTAGGATATGACAGGAATTTCATTGCTTCCCGCCCATACGCATCATACCGCACCGGACGTACGATATCTGCTAATCCGGGAGAAGCCTTCACCTGCACTTCCTGGGCTAACCGCCCAAGGCCGTCAAAGTAGTTCACTGTTTCGCTCTTTTGTGCCGCCGTTAACGAAGCAACGGAAGCCGTGTCCGTGATTCCTTCCTGGCGGATAGTCATCTGACTGACATAGTTTTTATTCGAATACGCAGTCTCCGATGGGATGACATCAACCTCCACCGTTAATGCATCACTCCACAGGTACGATGGTGCACCTAAACGGGAACGAAGATATACTGTTTTGGAAGCAGAAAATTCCCTGACCATTGAAGAATTATCTGTCGTTTCGCCTTCCGCTGAATCTTCCCAGTAATAGGTCTCTCCTTCGGGAATCCCTATACTATCCAGACTAACCGTTGTCTTTCCATCCTCCATAGTGATCTCTGGTGTTGGAGGTATACCGGGTTGAGTATACACCATTACTTCACCAACGCGCGTCGGGCCCCAAGTGCCTAAAACCGTATGGTACGAACGAAGGTAATAGGTATTATCAGTCGTATAGAGTTTTGTAGCATTACCGTCGGCCATCGATGTACCGGTACTGCCCGTCTGCCAGTAATACTCTTCATATGAAGTTAAAGCAGAGGGCTTGGACAAAACCGTTTGTCCACTGCTATAACTCGCTTCAGCTGACGGTGGCATCGTCGGAGCGTTGTACACCGATACTTTGACACTCGAGCTGTTCACACTGCCACATCCTCCCAGGTCAGTTACTTTACGGTAATACCAGGTCGATTGTGTCAAAACACCGGGTGAATAACTCACAGCATTGCTGTTATTAATCGGGGTCCAGGTGCTGTTGTCAGTCGACTCGTACCATGTGTATTCATAACTTCCAGTACCACCCGTAGCAGTGCTTCCTGTTAACGGATCGGGCTGGGTGTTATAGGATATATTTTGTGTTCCATTAATACTCCCAGGATCAAGCTGGGCACGAACAGTTATCGTTACACTGGCGGTAGCTTTTGTTGTACAGTCATCAGATACCGTTCGACGGTAATAATGGGTTGAGGTCAAAGTACCCGGTGGTTGATAACTTGCAACATTGCTGTTATCGAGCCCTGTCCAGTTACTACCATCGGTCGATTCCTCCCAATGGTAACTGAGAGTTCCTGAGCCCCCGGTAGCCAGATTTGCACTGCTTAATGTTCCAACTGAACTATCATAACAAATCGTTTGGGTTCCACTGATGATTCCCGGATTAAGCTCGGAATTAACTGAAACGGTGACAACATTGCTATACTTCGTTACACAATCATCAGATACCGTTCGACGGTAATAACGGGTCGAGGTCAAAGTACCCGGAGAATAACTCGCAACATCGGTGCTACCAATTCCGGTCCAGTTACTCCCATCTGTCGACACCTCCCATTGGTAACTGAGAGCTCCTGAGCCCCCGGTGGCTACATTTACATTGTCTAAGCTCCCCGCGGAACTATTGTAACAAATCGTTTTTGTGCCAATGATACTTCCCGGATTAAGCTCGGCACCTACAGTTACTTTGACACTGGCGGTAGCTTTTGTTGTACAGTCATCGGATACCGTTCGACGGTAATAACGGGTCGAGGTCAAAGTACCCGGAGAATAACTTGCAACATTGGTGCTACCAATCCCTGTCCATGTACTACCATTGGTCGACACCTCCCATTGGTAACTGAGAGCTCCTGAGCCCCCGGTGGCTACATTTACATTGTCTAAGCTCCCCGCGGAACTATTGTAACAAATCGTTTTTGTACCAATGATGCTTCCCGGAATAAGCTCGGCACCTACAGTTACTTTGACACTGGCAGTAGCTTTTGTCGTACAATCATCGGATACTGTTCTCCGGTAATAACGGGTCGAAGTTAAAGTACCCGGAGAATAACTTGCAACATTGGTGCTTCCGATTCTGGTCCAGTTACTACCATCAGTCGATACCTCCCACTGGTAGCTGAGAGTTCCTGAGCCTCCCGTCGCCACATTTACATTGTCTAAGCTCCCGGCGGAACTATTGTAACAAATCGTTTTTGTGCCAATGATGCTTCCCGGAATAAGCTCGGCACCCACAGTTACTTTGACACTGGCAGTAGCTTTCGTGTCACAGATGTCGGACACCGTTCTCCGGTAATAATGAGTTGAAGTCAGGGTACCCGGTGGCTGATAACTCGCAACATTGGTATTAGCAATCGGTATCCAGGTACTGTTATCGGTCGATACCTCCCACTGGTAACTGAGTTCTCCCGCCCCCCCGGTGGCCAAATTTTCATTGTCTAATATTCCGGCAGAACTACCGTAACAAATGTTTTTTGTACCGCTAATGCTACCAGGAATCAACTGCTCGTGAACCAAAATCGTAACACTTTGCGTGTGCTTTATCTCACAACCATCGCTTATCGTGCGGCGGTAATAATGCGTCGAAGTCAAACTCTCCGTAGGAGAATAACTTGCAACATCGGTGTTATTAATCCCTGTCCAGTTAATCTCATCGGTCGATACCTCCCAGATGTATTCGTATTTAGAGGGATCACCACCTGTTGCCAGTGTTTCATTTTTTAATTCTCCGGCCGGACTATTATAGCAAACCCACTTTGAACCGCTGATAATTCCGGGATCCAAGGCCGTTTGTTGCGAAATACTGGCGCTTCCTGACACTGACATACTGGCCTGACAACCGTTGGTTGAAACCCCAATAATCTCATAATTACCAGGTGTCGTCAAACCATCCCAGGTCATGAGTCCCCCATCACCGTCCTTACTACTAACCGGATTTCCATCACAGTATAACGTATATGTCACATCGGTCTCACTCCATATCAGATCAATGCTTGCGCTCGTAATGCATGGAGTCAGTACTCCGCCGCCACCATAAGTGAAGGAACTGGGTAGCGGATTGACCACAACAGATGCCGACCCTGGCATCTGTTGGTTTAACCCGTTTTTGGAGGCTACAACCGTATAGCTCCCCGTGACGGTCTGTTTTCCAAAATCCAAAGCGGAACCTGTTCCCGACAATGTCATGACAGTTGTGGTTACGTTTCGTCTCAATGCATAACTGACCCCGATATCAGACCCGGCCAACCCCACATCCACACCTGAACCAGGGGAACCATCGGAACAAAGAGTCCCTCCTCCCGTTACATTGTAGGAGTTGATGACAACTCCCTTCTGGGTGACGGTAACATTGATACCATCGACATTAACGGTGGCGGACCGGGATGCTGCCATTTCGTTAGGACTACAGACAATATCAAAGCCTCGAAAAGTTTCATTCTGAATGGACAGCCACCAGGCTTGTTCACTAATCGTAAAGGTGCAGTTTGCATCCTGCCTCAAGACTTCAATAAATATAGTTCCTCCCACATCCTCAAAACTGACGGAACCGGGGTTAACGCTGGTTACACATCCACTCGGGACGGAAATTTCAGGTGAAGCAACAGCCGTACCGGCAGACTGCTCCTCTGTTTCACGATTGACCGAATACCCGTTTGATGGCATATGCATCAAAAACAAGGCAAGGAAAAATATGATTGTTTGTATTGATTTCATTGGACTAAGTTTTAGTTTGAATAGGTAGAATGGTTACTGCTGAGCATAGTGGTACTTGTAATGCTGCACAATGTTCCCTTTTGAATCCCGGGTACTTTCCAGACGACCGAAAGAATCGTAGTTGTAATACGTGGTCTGACCATTGGGATCGGTCATGGAGGTAATGCCAACCAGGGGCTCATAGGTGTAGAACGAGACCAAAATATCGTTCCCTGCAATAGTTGAACTATTGAGCAATGCCGAAATAAAATTCTTCAATGCCAATTTTTCATTGCTGGTATATAGTTTACCAACAGCCTGCAGAAGCGCATCAATCGAATTGTATCCCAAACTATTAAGCACACTATTCAGTGCAGTTGAGAATGTAGAATAATCCAGGTTCTTCGCATAAAGAACAGGTAACGTCTGATTATATCCGTATAAAATAGACGTCGTTATTCCTCTCTTTTGATCGGTGAATTGTACAACATTTTTGCGATCATCATACTGATCGATTGCAAGTTGTGATTCAAGACTGTTGCCCAAATATGATTTCTCAACATTATTCAAAAGAACAGTTCCATCTGTTTGCATTTCATAGTTTTTCCGCAACCAGGTATCCAATTGTCCATGTTTGTAATCCTTCTGATCAACAATGTCTGATATTTGATGATTCATGACCATTTGATCCAATGCCGTAACCGCAGCACTGGTTAATCCGGTCAGTTCTCCATCCTGGTAAGGATACCAGTACTTACCGGAAATAATATCTCCATTGCTATTTACGGTCGAATCACTTGTCAATTGAAAGTAAACCGGATCATATTTCATGTATTTGGTCGTCACTACCGGTTCCGCTCCACTTTCGTCATACGTTTCAGTTGTAGTGGATTTCAATTTATAATTCCCTAACTGTAAAACATAGTTTTCGGGAATATACCTTTCCGGCCAGGTTACAGACGCCCCGTCCCAGGAAGCACTGCTAAAATATACCTTTTGTAATACCTTAAAGGCTTTAACTGATATACCTTTTTTTGTTTCGTATCGATATAAATTTTTCTGTTGCAACACATAACTATCATCGTCATTCCTGTATTTTCTCTCCTCTGATAATCTGCCTGACTTATATTTGGGATATAACAAGTAATCATATGGGAAATATTGGTTTCCGAAAAATCCAACGATTTCTTCAGTCCTGGTAAAGTAATATTCTGTTTTACCAACATTATCAAATGGAGTACCCGAATATTCGGTTACCTTTCCATACTCAACGGGAGAGTTCCCGTTATATCCCCAGTCAATATAGGAATTTGAATTAACATAAAATAGTATTGCAGTATAATCATTAGACCCTGAAGGATTATTTAAACTCGATTCATTATGATTCAGATATAGATTTTTTGTATGAGTATCGATATTGGGGCTGACCAAATAACCAATACCTATATTTCCTGAGACCTGAATATCGCCGTAAACGTAACTTTTAGTAGCAGAAGGGACCGTACTGTTTGCATCAAAATTTTCTATTTTTTTTATCCTTAATCCACCAGCCATTTCCGGGATCCATTCCTGAGGATCTGTTACAATGATATTATCGTCATAGCTTATGGTTCCGGAAACATAAGCTGCACCTATTATCGAATTCGGAGATGTACAGTCACAAGTTTCAGCTCGAAGGTGATAAGTTCTACCAGCTCTCAAGTAAATCTGCACGGTACCATTCAATGGCTGATCAGTTATATGTTGAAGTTCACTGAAAAGCACCTCATCAGAAACACTATCCACTAAAGTTAGCCTGGGATAATTATCATATTGAACTCCATATGTTGTAGTGAACTCATATGTCAAAGTAGTCATTCCATCTAAAGGTGGAGTAAAGCTAATCTCATCGACTAATTTTGTTTCAATATTCAAGGAAGGATCACTTACATGACCGACTGCCATTACATTCTTCACGATTGATATCACCTTAGTCTGGCCTCCATCATAAGTGCTCTGTGACACATAATAGTTGGGTTCATAGGTAAACTCAGTCCTCCCTCCGGTCGGATAGGTAATGCTTTTAAGTATACATGCCTGCATCGAAGCAGCATCTGGTTCCCGATTAGCCGTTCCGATAGTGGTTGAGGTATGAGCTAATGTTACCTCGGGAATCAAATTGTCATTTGTTAACACCCCGTTGTAATACCCCCAGTAATCCTGTGCTGTTGTCTTTCTTGCCGGCAAGTTGGTACTATTGTACTCAAAGCGATAACTCTTTTGAGATTGTGTTGGCGACACGATATCGACACCTGTTAGCTTTAAACTCTTCTCTTCTACCCCTGTTGATGAATAGGTTTCTACGACATGCCAATGCCACGATCGGTCAAAGTAAGCGTCATTCAAGAAATTTATAGTCTTCAACTCATGAAAAGCATTGTCCTCGCTGCTCTTATTAAAAACCTGAAAATTAACCAATCGGGTTATCGGAGAATCCTGTCTGTCATCAATCGCATTAAATAGCACCTTCCCGTTACTAAAATCAATCTCTGAAAGTTGCCTGCTGTTGCCAATGCTAGCTACTGTCGCATTCCAGCCGTACTCTTGTGTCCCAATAGGCGGAGGATTAACGCCATCTACTTCCGTAATATAGCTTTGATACTGGCTTCCCAGGTTGTAACTAGAGGCTAAATGCGAATTATAACGAAAGTAAATGGTATCTGACCTGTCAGATGAAATAATCTCTGTCAGGTACCAGGCTGTCACCGATTGATTAAGTCCAGTATAACTCAAGTTTGGTGGTTGTATTACGGTTTGCTCATACGCTTCTCGGCCGTCCGTTCCCATTCCAAAACGATACATCCTTCCATCAGGAGCTGTGACCGTTATTGCAAATAATCCTGAAGATTGTATCTTCAGATTATCAAGTCCCATGGTATGATACTCCCCATCGTTCCCAAGGACAAATTGTCCCGAATATCCACCGAAATTATAATTGTAAATGTCCGGCTCCCGATCAAACGTTCCTTTAAAGCAGTTTCTAACAAACTCAAAATCAGATTCCGTTGTCAGATCAATATCGGAAGCATCCGGTACATCATTGTAATACAAATTAAAACCATAACCACTTTCATCCGGGGCACCTTTTGTTGATTTTGTAATTACACCTCCCGCATTCAGTGCCCAGCCTAAACCGACCCATGAAGCTTCTTCATCGACCTTAATTCCCGACGCATGATAGCTCAAAGAAATAGGTAATGTGAGCTCCTGTGTTTTAATGGTGTACAACGGAATCGAGATGTCAATCAATCCATTTTGAAGATTTACCGGATACTTCCCATATTCACCTAGAGAAGCAGCTGTTGGTGATGTAGGAAACGCTATTTGCGCGTCGTACCTTGAGTAATCATCTTGTTCTGTGCTTTGCGCCATTGTTGTATGGGGCAATAACCAAATTATCACCCCCATAATTAAGACATTAATAAATGTCCTGAATTTATTTTTATTCATGTTTCTTTTATTGACGTTGTTTTCAATTTTTGTGAAATATCTGTATGGTGTCGCTATTATTTTCATCTGATTAGTTACAACTCCTCCAAAACCTTATAAGGTACCAGACGAAGATCCTTATAAGGATCAGCAGCAAATGGTACTAACCTTTTTCGGAAAAAGGTTATAAGGATCAGGGGAAAATGGTTATAAGGTTTTTCTTCTGATGGTTATAAGGATCTGCCGCGTGTAGTTACAACCCCATGTCCGGGAAGCCGCAAACCGGACTCCCAAATACGGGCAAGAGGCTTTTAACCTCCTACCACGCTAATCTCGGCATCCAACCGGCCAGTGGCAATTTCCTTCCGTCCTATCAGGATCGAGCGTACTTCCACATGGTAAGTACCTGCTGCCAGAGCCGGGGCCAGGAAGTGCAGCTCACCGGGTTTGTTCAGCGAAATCACCTCCACGCGGGTTTCGGTGGCATCGTTGGCAATAAAGAAGATGCCCTGTGCCGGGTCCGAAGCATCGTACTTGAGGTAACTGCCCCGCAACGTAGCCAATCCGGCTGAGGTGAGCTGGTCGTTCACACTACCCGTAGCCGCATCGACCAACTGATCGATAACCGGGCCGGCCTTTTCTCCGCGCACCTTCTGGGTCTTCACGGAATCCATCACTTTACGCAGTTCCACACCCGGGCTCAGGTTGAACCGGATGCTGTGACGTGAGGAATCGAACGAGTCGTCGAGCCCGTTGAATACTCCTTTGATGCTCATGTTCAGGTTAAATACGGGAGTGGTAATGTTATTGCCCAGGGCAGCCTGTTCGCAAATCACTTCCCTCTCCATTTTCAGTACCGCCATAATATCGGTGGCGGTGAGCGTAGAGCCCCGTTTCAGCATTAATTGGATAATCGCCTCCTGGTCGAGGCTGATGGCATTGGTGGTTACTGCCATGTAGTCGTTGGGATCGCTTGTCAGGTGGTTCTCAAACAAAGCGTAGTTCAATACATCATTTTCCATTGTCAGGTTGGTTTGGTTATTTGTTAATGCCAGTTGCCAAAAACGATCTCCCGGAAAGATTTTTCAGTCTTTTTACCCCTTCCCTAAAGGGTGAATCCTGAAAAATCAAATTTCCCTTTAAACTCCGAATTTCTGCAGGCAAAGCAGGAAACGGGATGCTTTCTGATTCCGATTCGTTTCAGACAACAGTTTGGTTAAAGCAGTTTGGTATATCCTTCGCCGAAGGGAACAGATCTCCTTCTATCGGCGAAAGCTTGAGAGGACATGGTTATTGAAACATGGGAGATACACACGTTTCTCCGGGATATCCCAATAACCGGTCGGGTAGCATTAAAATGAAATTGGGTGAACCGCTGATAGGCGGTTCATGGTCGGATGGATACTTTTAACTCACTTTTTCATATCTTTATGTTTTTAGCGGGAACTGCAATTCCCGGTGAATAAATTAAAGGTTGGCCCTCCGGTTTTCCGGGGGGCTTTTTATCTATTTCCCTCTTGCGTAGAGACAAAGACCTTGTGCGCTCCGGCCTATACATTTATCCATCAGTGATGAACAAATGCCAACCGGAAAAACCTTCGTCCTAAAAGAAAGGGATATTCGTGACAGTGGATTCCTGCTCGGTTATAAAAGTAGTTGTTGCAAAAACATTTTTTTCATTCCTTCGGGTTTAAAGCTGAAACAGGTTAAATAAGTTGGTTGTTTGAATACGTTTATAGCAGGTAAAAGCAGCAGGGAAGGCTTGGCCATTAACATATTACACTTATTAATACCTGAAATAACCAATTGGTTACCCCTTTTTTCAATTTAATTTGTGACAAAAATTATACAATCGTCATTCTCTATTTCTATCTCCTTATTTCTCTGAATCTTATTGACAACATTCGACCCGGAATGTTTCATAGCATACTTATTTTGCTGACTTTTCAAGGGGAAGTCACTCAACCCAATTATGGAACAGTAATTCCCTGGCACAAGAAAAATGAAGCTTTTTTTACCCTGTATCACTAAAGGGAAAAGCTTCATTTTTCTGTCTTTTCTTATTTGCTCCGGATGCACGATTGAATAAATTAGCCTCCATATTCAATGACTATCCAATCATGGTGTTTCCGATTTTGAACATGGGCAAATACATCGCTACCAGGATAAGCGCTACCAGGCCACCGACAAAAACAATCATCAATGGTTCCAAGAGTGAACTCATCAACTGGGTATAGTGATCGATATCTTCGGAATACTGACTGTGCAACTTCCGGAAAATCACATCCAGATTATTGGTTTCTTCTCCTACCTTAAGCAATGCCACCATCCGTTCATCGAAAAGCGAATACGATGCCAGGGCTTCATTCAGCAACATTCCCTTGTAAATCTGGCCTCTCACCGAAATAAGTATTTCTTCCAGTGGTAAAAAGCCCACCATCTTCCCCACCATATCCAGGGCTGTAATGAGCGGAGTTTTGGCCGAGGTCATCAGCGACATGAACTGGCAAAAGCGTGCCAGGTAGATTTTTAGTAATAATGGGCCAATAACTGGTACATGAATTACCAGAGAGCTGAGGGTTCGAAGCACCTTTTTGTTTTGCCGTACAAAGAAAACGGTGACGCCCATAGCCATTACGATAAGCAGGATAAGCCACCAGTAGCTTCGTAATCCGTTCGAAATATCAATCACCGACTGCGTAAAGGCCGGCAAATCGGAATTAAAACGTTTGAAGGCATCAGCGAACAGGGGGACAATGAAGTTCATCATGAAAATCACTACCACAACAGCCGTAATCAGGATGATGAACGGATAGGAAAGCGCTCCAAATACCTGCTTCTGTAATTTGATTTTCCGCTCGTAATAGTGCCCCAGTTCCTTCACCACTTCCGGCAGCTTCCCGCTCTCCTCCCCAATTTTCACACTATAATATTCATACAGCGAAAACTGTCCGGTTTGTTCCAATGCTTCCGAGAAGGAACTTCCTTTAATGAGCTTATTCTCGATATCGGTAAATATCGCTTTCAATTTGACATTACTCTCCTGGGAGGAAAACAACTCGATGGCGCTCTTCAAATCCAGGCCCGCCTGAAGGAGCAAAAATATCTCGGCATAAAACTCCTCCTTCTTCCGGTCTTTTAGCAATCGCCCCTTTTGTGTGAGATATCGCTTTACCGCGGAAATATCCGGTTCCTTTCGATTACCAACCGATGGTGCACTTTGTTTTCGTCCTGTATTCCCTGAATCGATATTGGAAAGTTTAATCGCCATAACCTCTTGCCTCCCATTGTTTAAACTGCGGATACTCTTTGGTTAGTTGAATGGTATATTGCTCGTTGGTAGTAGGTACCTGAAAGGAAAGGGTGCGCACCAGTCCCTTTGTTCCGGACACTTCGTTGATATTTAATTCACGGCTACTTAGCCGGAACGTATCGGATTGCATATCGTAGCTTCTGACAATGTATTCCGGTTCGAATTGGTAGGTGATCGTGCTGAAAGCCTTTTTTAAGGTTAATTGCTCATCCCACCGAGCCTCATTACATGCTTGCCAGTCGTTTGCGAGTTGGGTTTCCAAAAGCAGCACACTCCTGTCCTCACCGGCATTTAACCTGATTTGCCGGAAAAGCCGGTTGAAATTCATCACAGCCGTAAAACCTATCAGCAACAGAAGACTGGTCAGGGCAATCGCGATAAGCTGCTCCATCAGGGTAAATCCTTTCAGTTTCTTATGAATATACTCTTGCACAACTGAATCTCCATTCTTGAAATTGGTGCTACTCTCCCCCGGCCCCTCTCTACGTGTAGAGAGGGGAGACCGCCCGAAATAAGGGCGGTGGGGTGAGTCCGTTTTATTCTCCGGATGAATTTTAACCATTTTTATACCTTTCATCTCTTTCGAAATAAGCGAGCAGTTAAGAACACCTGTTATTTTAAATGGTTATTCCCCGTTCGTTTTTATCTGTTTCAGTAATTGTCGCTTATACAGTACTTCCTTTTTCTCTTTTTGTATCGCCTGGTAAGTAACGATGTATAGCTTTCTCTTCTCATCGAATGGCGTCAATGTTACTTCGATTACCAAATCGCCATACTCTTCCGATACCGCTTCATAGGTGTTCTGTTCCTGTTGTTTTTCTACCAGGTTGTTAACAGCCAGATATGCCCGGTGCCGGGAGTACAACACGGAACTGTTCATGACCTGATTGAACAGTACGGTTGTCAACCCGACAGCAAGGGAGATAAGAAAAAAGCCGACTACCACTTCAATCATAGTACTTCCCCGGAGTGTATGTAAACGTTTTACTGGCATATGGCTATCTGTTTTAGTTGAAACGGCTGATCGGAAACAGAGAAAGAGCCAAATAAAGCAGGTGTACTGGTATTATCGATGATGCCATCGACAATGATATTCTCGTAAAAGGCCCGGGGCGTGTCGATGATAAACCGGTTGCAGTATAACCGCCCATCGATGCGGCCGGTAAAATGAACATCACCATTCACATATACCGTTCCGGCCAGGTGATCGTCTTCATCCAAAAACAACAAATTGTTCTTGTGCTCTTGGTTTTTGCCGTTCAGCGCTATGCCGCCGATGACAGTACTGTTTTTCCCCAGCGTTATCTTCCCGGGCTTCCGGTTATTCAGACAAACCAGAAAAGAGGGGTAGTTCAGCCGGCAATCCTTCCCGACCGTAATCTCCTTTGTGGCAAAAGCCTGAAAACGCCCTGTCACCTTATCCTCCACCCGAATCACCCGGGCTATCAGGATAGTATTCTTCAATTGGGCACCCGGAGATACAACAAGGGTATCCCTCGCCAGTACAACAGCATTTCCTTCCAACTGAACATTATCCAGGTAAGCAGAACCTCCACAATTTATCACACAAGTCTTATGATGAAACGAAAACTGATGCAGGCCATTTCTTTCAACCTTGCTAAGCGCTATCACACTGTCCTGCTTTGTGAAGTCGCCATTCAGGTATGCAGCCGCAAAATCCTGAAAATGTTCTGAAAGAGCCGGCAGCTGGGTATCACTGGGAGAGACGGTTCCGTCCACCAGCTTTTCCCCTTCAAACGTTCTTCCCCTGATATTTCCGCTCCGTATCCCCAGGTGGGGCAGTTTACAATTACCTACCAACGAACTCTGTCCAACCAGCGACAAATATTTATTCTCATCGGTCAGATACAGTGCGTAGGTTGGTTCATCTTCAGCCGCCAGTAGCTCGGTATATTTCTTTTCCATTCGGTGCCATTGGGTGCGGTAATTCGCTATCCGAAGCATTCCCCAGCAGCGCACACCTATCTCCACAAGTACGCTGTCTTCAAAAAGCGTTAGTTCTTTGGTTTCTCCGGGCTGAACAAGGGAAGGAGCGGCATGCAGCCACTCTGCCGCTGACTCAATTCGATCATTCAATTCCACATTTTTCATGTATTGAACATCCTCTTCATTCCACAATCGTTCCAGAAGGATGAAGAATGAGGAAAGAACACTCAGCAAAAGGAGGACCAGAATGGCAAAATAAAGCGCACCGCCTTTCAACCGATATCGCGGTCTCTTCCTGAATAGCTTATCCTGATATGTAAACACTAAACCAACCATGAAAATCTATTGGATGGTATCCTTTTTTTGTGAGGGATGAAACCATCCATGAAACAAATGCTTTTTCACTATCTTCTCTCCGTTACGGTACCGCTCTACCCGGATGGAGTCGCTGCTGACAAATGTGATTTGTTTCCCATCCAGCTCCCCTTTTTTGTATTGCTCGATACTTGCCGGATGTCCCTGGAAATAAATCCGGCGCTCTCCATCCAGTATTCCCTTCCGATAGGTTGAAGATTCGGTCAACTTACCTGCCTTATTCCACTTCCGCCACAAACCATCTTTCAAGCCATCTTGGTATTTTCCGGAAATCATGAGTTGGTTATCTCCATCAAACTTCCGGTACAAACCGTCCAGCGGGTGCCCAACGACCATTCCTTGTGTATAATGAATTCCGCTCAGGTAATACCCAGCGTACATTTTGGCCGGATCTCCTTTTGCTGCTTTTTTATTTCGCTCAATCAAAATATTCGCTTCCACGGTACCGTTACCCGATACCACACTGATATTTCGGTGAGTGATTTCCGGGATATCGGAAGTTGACCGGCATGATGTGAGCCCAAAAACCAGAAAAAAAATAACCACTAAATTTCTCATTTGACAAATATCTTTTATGATATATCCAGTTAATTACCTATCGTAATAAAATCTGATATTAACTCTACTCTCCCCCGCCCCCCTGATTCCGGGCGGTGGGGTGAGTCGCATCTCTAACACGAATGAATATTGACCATTTTTTGCCTCGTTTCTTACATTAATTTCAGAATGGTAAACATTCGGATATTTCATTATATCTTTTACTTCATTAACTCTCTATTTTTCACGCACCCGGAACCACCTCTTTTTCTCCCGGTTTTCCAGCTGAATAGAATCCTTTACAATCCTGAGAACAGTCAGTTCATGCGCTACATCTCCCTTATGCACCAACAAATCTTTGGTCCCGACACGGAGAAATCCCATGACCTTCGCCTTCAGCTTCTCACTCCTGACCATTCCCCGGTAGGTAATCATGGGCCAGTTAATCGGTTGGGAACGCACATCGCTACGCTGATGACTCGCTTTCGTTTTCACGGTCCCGCCTGAAGCACTTTTCAAAAACGGATCGGGATAATTCAGGGATAGCTTAGGCTTCTCTTCGTTATCGGATACATCGATTTCTTTCGTCACCTGTTTTCTGAAAGAAGAGTTGACCTGTTTCCCATGCAGGTTCGTATAAATACGATAAAATATCAGTCCCCAGATGAGCAGGACCAACGGCAACAAAAGATAGACCAGTTTCTTATTCTTTAACATAGCAGCCAGGTTATTTCATGAGATTAGTTGACCCGAACGATGAGTGTATCGATACTTGCCCGGGCACCTACATTCCCCGCCTTATCGACCGAAAGTACGGTCCAGTAATAGGTAGTCCGATCGGATAAAGTAACTTTCGCCTGTTGATCGAACGACGCCACAGCATCCACCAGCGTCGATAAATTCTTATCGGAATAGACCTTTACCGTATCCTGAGCAATCCCACTACCCGAATCACTGCTGTTCCATGCAAACTGAACCGACGTGGAAGTAACTGTCGAGTTATTCTCCGGCGATGTCAATACCGGAGTATTCGGCGGCGTTTGATCGATCATTAATGATTGAATGGTGTAAGAAGTTTCCGAGGTCTGATTCTGAGCCTGCACGCCCCAAAAGAACGTGCCTTCCGACAATGTTCCTTCGTAGCTGGTCCCATCGACGCTGACTGGCGCTACGACCGTCTCTCCTTCCCAGGAGCCTTTGTATATGGCAATTTGGTAATTATCGGCATTGTACAAGGCATCCCATACAAAAGAAATATCAGCACTGTTGGTAATCTTTCCATCGTGCGGGGATACGAGCTGCACTTTTTGCCGGGTCAAATCATCACTGCTGTAAATCGTTAAATGTGAAGAGGACCATCCGGACTGATACACACTATTCTCTGCTCTGACCCGCCATTCAAATTCTGCCGGAAATAAACTATACGTGTACTTATTATCTGTTACCAGGGTATCGAGCACTAAATTTTCTGCGTTGGCAAATGATGGAGTGACGATCTGTAAGCGGTAGGACGAGGCTCCTTTTACCACATCCCAGTAAAAAGTCTGCGTGAGAATATCGGTTTCTACCTGGTCGGCCGGAGAGACCAGTTCAACCGAACGGTTAGAAATATCGTCCTCGAAAAAGGAATCGCATCCTGCCATTGTCGCAATCAATATGATTCCCAGCATCGTATTCAGAGTTTTATTTGTTTTCATGAGACTCCTCGTTAGATTTTGATTCTAAAAGTTGAATGGATTGTAAAAAGATCGTCCCAAGCAACCGTTTCCGGTTGGTTCTTTTATCGACTTCCAATTGGAACTGTACTGAACGAATCTTAGCCTGATGATCATTGTTTTCCATACTCGAAATCACAGCCAATTGCTTTTTGAATGCTCCCTGGAAATTCACATCGATGGTTTCAATTCGAATATCATCGCCCTCGAAGACATGTTTTTGAGGAATATCTTTCAGAACAATGCCTGATTTGCTGCACAATTCGTTCAGTTCATCCATCACGAGAACCGAGAAATCCTCACTGTTGGCCTCTCCAAACATGTTGTTCAGTCTTTCGAGATGCGCCTTGAGTTCAGGAACCCGTGTGGCCAAGTCCTTTATCTGCACCTGCTGACTCTTCAATGTCCGGTATTCATGCAACAGGGCAAATGTTTTCGCAAATGTCAACCGGTAAGCCAGCCATGCAAAAATGACCAGGCCGATCAGTGCCACGATGAATTTCCGTTTATTGGTCCAGTTGCTCAGCATTGCTTAAAATTTAATTTCCAGTTCAAAATTTCCCGTATGGTGCTTCTCGTCTACCGAATACGACACCAGTTCTACCTCTTTCACCCAGCTTTCACTGCGGATTCTTTTTATCCACCGGCTAATCGCTGTCATGTGTCTCGAGATTCCTTCCACGGCTATTGTTTTTTCCTGGTAAAGAATCGCTTTACCCTCTTTCGGTTTTTGCATCAACGGCTGAAGCTCCATTTGGGTGAGTCGAATCGATCCCGGCAATGTAGACGCCAGCCTGTCGGCATAAAATGAAAACCGGGTAGATACATCGTTGCCAATGTATTTATCGACAAAGAATTGTTTCTTTTTCAGCTTCGATTCCAGTCCGGACAATTCGGTGAGATAGTTTTCATTGTTGGCTACCTGCATCCTTAAGCCGGCATACCGACCGCGCAGATTGTCCCAAACAAAGTAATTTACGGTCAGGAATAACAGCAGCACGCCCAACACAACGATGCCTCCCTTTTTCAGCAGATACCCGTAGGTGTACCCTTCCCGTGGTCTACCCAGTAAAAGGATATCATCCATATCACCAGACAAAAATTGCAGGCAAGCAGCCAAAAGAGCAATTACGCTTGAGGATACTCGCTCTCCTTCTATGGAATATGTAACACGTGATTCATCGCTGTTGGCTGAAAACGAATGAAGCTGTCCATCCTTCAGAAGTAGCTTCCAACGCCCGGTGATGACCTCATCGCCTACATTGGCCAGCAGGGGAATGACTGCTGCCACAGGAAATGGGCCAAATTTCAAATCGACCACATTGACTCCATTGTTTACGCAAAAATCAAGAACTGTCTGCACCAGCTCCGTTCGCATAATAGATACCAACTCTCCTGTCCCATCTGCTTTTGCATACCGACGAACGATAAAATCAGAATCATCTGACTGAAAAGAGCTGCCATTCTCCGAAGCCTGTTCTCCCGGCTCCTCATCCCTGAGCAATATCCCGACACCGTCGAGATGTAATACCACCGGGACATCCGGGTTGAAGTGGCTTTTTATGGCATCCCAATCGTTTTGACTTTCGGTTTGGGAAAGGATTTGAATCTCCTGCTTTGTCCGCTTCAGTTCCACTGCCGAAAACCGCCAGTCATCACGGGTGAGAAACGTAATGCCTAGCCCAATGACTCGTGACGTCCTCTTTAATATATGTTTGTCAAGATTCAACTTCAAAACGTCTTTGTTATTTGATGATCGTCGGTTTAATGAACAGATTCAGCTTCGACTTGGTATTCGATTTTTCCCGGCTCGAAAAGAGCCACCGGATAATCGGAATCCGGGCTAAAAGAGGTAACCCGCTTCGGGTATCCTTCACTTCCTTCTCTTCCAGTCCTCCCAACAAAATCATTTCCTGATCCTTTACCCGGATGAGGGATTCGAATTTGCGCGATACCTTTCCGGGAGGAGCATATTCCGAAATACGACTGGTAAAATCCGATTGCTCCACTTTAATATCCAGTGTTACTTCGTCATTCCCCGCAACAATCGGACGTATGGTGACGGCCAACTCTGCATTCACTGGTTTATAAGTGGTAGCCACCTGCGATTGGGTGTTGATGGAACCATAAATGGTGTTCATCTCTTCCTTGTAGTATTCAGTATTTCCGATACTCATCGTGGCTTTGTGCCCGTTCAGCGTGGATAACTGCGGTGTGGACCGGAGATCGATCACACCATCCTCTTCCAACGCTTTCAGCGTGACATAAAAGTTGGATTTTACCTTTCCCAGGTTCACCCAACCAAAGCCGTTCAAACCGTCTATCAAATTGTTAATCGCTTTCGAACTCAGGGTCATATCAACCGATGGAAAAACAGTTCCCTTGGTCGTGACCGGTTCATCGGATAAACCGGCGGTAATTCCGGTCGCCAGCGCTTTACTATTTTTGTTGTCGATAATCAACACTTCAATCAGGATTACAGGGATCAACTTATCGACCTGGTGAACAAACGTTGCCAGGCGATTAACCTTCTCCTGCGGGCCGGAAAGAATAATGCTGTTGATATCGGGGTACTCCTTTATTTCAACCCCGGTCTTTAGCTGTGTTGGTATAATTTGCACCAATGAATCGACCGTGCGGTACTTTAGCTGAATCATCTTTACATCCTGTAAAGCGTCAATATTCCGTTTCCCCACCCAATAACGACCGTCCACATACTTAAACGTCGCATCAGTGCCTGCAAACAATTCATCAATCAGCGAAGCAAACGAGATGCGATCATAATCGATCGACACGTTATCAGTTAACGGTCCCAATAATTTGTAGGGTTGATGACATACATCGAACAACTTCTCCACCACCTTATCCAATGGAGCGTTTGCCGTATGTATTTTCACTGAATCAATGGTTAACGCCTCAATATCGATGGTTCCGTCACCAATGGAATTTCTACCGGAAGAACGATGTAGTTGCATCTCATTTGCTCTAACCGGTTGTTTAGGTTCCCATACATAAAAACCACCATCCGTTTTGGTCACCGTAAAATTGTTCTCCATTCCCAGCTTGTCCATCGCATCGGTCAGCGGCATATTCTGGATATAGGAACTAATCACTTTTTTGCTGAGCTCGGGTGTCACAACAATGTTATTGCCTGTTTTCCGGGTAATTTCTTTGGCCAGGTCCTGAATGGGAACCTGCTCAATCGACATATTGACATGGTCGGAAAGCGTATCCAACTCTACTTTTAACCTGTCGGAAAGAGGTACCGGTGAATGCTTGTTCTTCCGAATATTGATAATACTGCCTGCTGCCTGAAGATTAATATCATAATTATCGACCAGAAACTGTAAAATATCCCGTACCCTGACGTGAACGAAATTGTTGGTGACCGTAAAATTGAGCGTCGGATCAATATTGATGTTCAATCCCGTTTGGTTGGCAACTCCTCTTAAAAATTCCTGCACCGGGGTAGCATTGACCGTGATATCGATGTTCTCGTTGAGTGCCGGAATTTTATTGGATAGCGAATCCAGTAACTGAATAACCGGTGTGTTCTCTGTTTGTCCAACTGCTGAAACGGGCCTGGTTATCAATATCAAAACCAGACTTATCAGGGGGAACAGTAATAAAAAGCGTTGTCGTAAATTCATATATCGGGATCAGTTCAATGCAGATTCTATCTGCACCAGGTTTAATCTTGTGTTCTTTTCATTTTCTTCTTCTGCAGTTTGCTCAACCGGAAAGAATGGCATACACCTCTTCCAGCGAAGTCGTTCCATCAACCAGTAATTGAAAGGCTTGATCAGACAGGGTCTTCATTTTCTTCCTTTCATAATATTCGGTAGCATTCAATTCATTCCTGCGAATCATCTCGCGCAGGTCATCATCAATCGTAATCACCTCATACACGGCAATACGCCCGTGGTACCCCGTATAAAAACACTCTGGACATCCAACCGCCGTAAAATGGTTTTCCGGCAAAACTTCCGGGCGATAATTCCAACGCACATCGGTTGCGTTAAATGCTTCCTCTTTTTTGCAATGCGGGCAAAGTTTACGCACTAACCGCTGCGCGATACTCAGCTTTACGGTGGACGAAATCAGGTAAGGAGGAATCCCCATATCGATTAACCGGGAAATGGTACCCCAGGCCGAATTCGTGTGTACTGTCGATAAAACCAGGTGGCCGGTCAGTGCCGCCCGGACGGCCATTTGGGCCGTATCGCCGTCGCGAATCTCCCCGACCATGATAATATCCGGGTCCTGTCGCAGGAATGTGCGCAGCGCACTGCCAAACGTTAACCCGATGGCTTCTTTTAACTGAACCTGGTTAATCCCCTCCAGCATATATTCAATCGGGTCCTCGATGGTTAAAATGTTCGTTTCATTGCGGTTCAGCAACTTCAGCGTAGCATACAAAGTTGTGGTTTTACCTGATCCGGTCGGTCCGCTAATCAAAATCAATCCGTTGGGATTTTTTATCCCTTCCAGGTATTTAGCCAATTGTACTTCGCTAAATCCTAACCGGTCGATCTGGATCTGAGTGGCATCACGGTTCAACAAGCGCAATACGACTTTTTCACCGTACAAGGTTGGCAACACCGAAACCCTTAAATCGAACTTGGCTCCTCCCTGCTCGTATATGATACGCCCATCCTGTGGCAGCCGCTTTTCAGAGATATCCAGATGCGATTTGATCTTGATTTTGTTCACGATGGCCGGATATTCGGAGGTGGGTATCACATATCGTTCCACCAACTTACCATCGATACGAAACCGGACCCGGCACCGCTCCTCGTATGGTTCCAGATGAATATCACTGCTCTTGATTTTGGCCGCCTCGTCCAGGATCATCGACAGCAGATCCTTCGATTGGGAATTGAGCCATTCTACATTCTTCCGCTGGTGATTGTTGGGATAGTGCCGGTTCAGTTGCCGGGTAATCCAATCCGATGGCACCGGTTTCAGCGCCACCTCTCTACCCAGCAATACTTCTAACTCGTTTTGCAGTTGCGCAACATCTTTCTCCTCCTCATAAAAGAAATGAAGCTTACCATTGGTGTGTCCCGCCGGAATAATCCGGAGATACCACGCCTGGGCTGTCGACAACAACTGCCGGTGTTCGGTACTTAATTCAAAAACTTCCTGATAATCCATAAATCACCTTTCCAATGTATTGGTCGACCCAATCGCCCTTGGCTCCCGTCCATAGCAGGGAAAATTGGTATATAATCAGCCCGATTGCCAAAAATCCGGCAAACGGAACCGAGGCTTCTCCTGACTTACGTACCTTAGTCACGATTATCCATACAAGCAGCGTTAAAAAACTAGCCAACGAAATAAACACCAGGTAGCCGGCCAGCGTAAAGTTTACCCCGATGATGATAAGCATCACCACATCTGCCGGGCCAAAGCCCGAAAACAGCTCGCCTGTGTTCTTCTTCCCAAATCGTATCCAGGCCCACAAAACAAATACCTGTAGCCCGATAGCCACCAGATTAACCGGACCTTCCCAAAACAATTCCTTTCCTACCAGCAGATAACGTATCCCGGCAGAAAGAAGGAACGCTGCCAACAGGAACAAAACCGGTATTTCCCGGGTACGGAAATCAGATACGGCAATGAGAAGTAAAAAGAGAACCGATAACAACAGTAACCCAACCATCAATCCTTGGTTACCTGTTTCAGATTGTTATCCTGGTCAATCTCCCAAACGTTGAATACGCCATCCCCATCGAAATCGACTACTGCTGTGGCTTTCGCCTTGAAAGTATTGGCTGTTGCCTCGGTAATGGTTATCTGGTAATTGGCATTCCCTCCGTCGGTGACCAGTTTCTCCTGCACAAAATCGAGCTGGTCAATCTCATTCGTGTATTTCGAGTGCAGGTAAAAATAGTTCTTCTCCAGCGTATACAGATGGTTTAACTGCATTTGTGCTTCGGTACTCTTCGCCCTGGATATCAAGGGCATCAGGTTAGGCAGTGCAATCAGCAACAAGATACCGATAATAACCAGGACGACTAATAGTTCCGGCAATGTAAAGCCTTTCAGCTTCTTTGAGGTGATGGAAAATTTCATAAGTCTGTTTTTTTCAGGTTCGATCGTTTCGTATCCTTGTTAGTTTTTACAATCGGCTGAACAATCCTGGTAAATACAGCAAAAACTCGTTTAGCGAATTTAATCCTGAATGAAAGATAAGGTTATCACTTCTCCTTTCATCCCGATATGATGGTCCAGTCAATGGTAGTATTAGATAATTTGTAAGATTGTCTTTGAAGATGACAACTCATACACATATTAATACATAATATGGGAAAATGGTTACCCCCGTTTTTGTTAAAAAATCTCATTACTTGGCCTGTTGTACAACTTGAAATTTCATTTTAAAGAAAAGATGAAAGCATAAGCTACCTCTTATCTTTGACACCCGGGAATACGACTCATACAGGCCCCGAAAGTTGTCAATTGCACCAGTTCTATTCAGCTCCCGGGTGAGATGATCACAGTTCCCCATTCCAAATCCTTACAAGGACCAAACGAAAATCCTTATAAGGATCGGCGACAAATGGTAGTAATCCTTTTCCGAAAAAGGTTATAAGGATCTGACACAAAACCTTAGAAGGTTTTTCCACAGATGGTTACCTTATTCTTTGGAAGATGGTTATAAGGATCCAACACCGGTAGTTGTAACCTTTTGCCAGGACGATCGGGTTGCTGCTTTAAATACCGGCAGGAGACTACGATAGTCTATTCAGTGGTTCTCTCCAAATGAAAAGGAAAAAGATATGGTTCATCTGCAACAGCCGACTCAACTACTTGTTAATACTCAACAAGTAGTAATGGTTACCCGGCGTCAGGTAAAAATATCGCTCTGATTAACCTGTTGTACAACTTAAAATTTCCTTTACAATTTGGCTATTCTATGTATAATGAATCGTCCTTAAAAGTATAAAAGAAGCCCGGATATAGCCGGACTTCTTTTTTCTTACTCTTTTGAATATGCTTCAATCTTGTCTAAATAAAGCCATTTTCCTTTTATCTTGAAAAATAGAACGTCTTCTTCTTTCACCAGAGACATGCTAATTACTCCATCTTTTTTGTCAAGTAACAACCTCACTGTATCTTTAAAACCGAAGTTATAGTTGCAATTTATTACTTCAATATCATACATCTTTAACATTATCCTAACAGTATTGAACTTTTGTGCGAGCCACTTCTTCGGTGGCGTTGTAGGAAAATTCCTCACATCAAAAGCGACTGTGACACTATCATTAATACTATCAACAGCATAGCTTGCAACATTTATATGATCCAAATCCAGCACTTCCTTCTTAAAGATTGCCTTTATTGGTTCTGGATTGACTAAAATCCATATCAACTCATTATTTATATCTTCCATAACTATTTATTTTTCCATTCATAATGCGTTCGTGCCCCAGAAACTTTACCCGTGCGAGTATTACTTTCTGGTCGGACATTGTAATGAGGTCCAACATTACCAATTGTATGACCAGCAGAATGATCTTGTATTACAACTTTGTTTCCATCAGTTGTCGTATGTGTATACTCAGTGGTCATTACTGGCTTGCCATCACCTCCAAGAACGGTCTTGCCTTTACTTCTCAAAGGTTCTTTTGCTACATTTTCTGGTTGTTGAGATCTTGGAATTTTCACATCCCTTTTTAATTGTCCTAAGGCTCCCCCTTTAGTTTCAAATTTACCGACCTTCTCTCCAACAGGCGCTTTTCCTTCTCCTACAATAATAACAGCGCCCACTGCAGCTTCCACGGTCGCGTTAACCTTATCCATTGTTGTGGCATTGGGATTCTTGTAGGTAACAATAGCATCATCAATGCCGCCAAGCGGCGAAAAATTGTTGAGAAAATCTGCACTGATGTCTTTTATGAATGCCTTTGCAGGATTGTAGTTTCTAAGACTTGGCGAAGCATTTTGTATATATCCGGTATAATCATCTCCCCACATTCCATCCGGATCAATAAATCTAATGGGATTATCAAAACCGTATACATACGGGCTCCAACGCCTTGACAACTCTAATTTCGGATCCACAACAAACCACCGCCCAATTTCCGGCTCATACATCCTGGCCCCGTAATCGTACCATCCCAGCGTTCCGTTACCAATGGCATCGTCCTGGAGTTCCTTGCCGTTGTAGAGGTACTTGTTGTCGGAAGATCCGGCAATTTTAAAGGCCAACCCAAACGGGTAATAATCCGTCTGCTGGGTTACCGTACCCGAGCTGTTCACCTCCAGGCGGGTATTGCCCAAATGGTCCTTCAGGTCGTACAGGTACACGGGCGATGTAGAAGGCGTAGTCACCATCCCCTCTTCGTGCAGGATATATTTCAAAGAACTTCCTTCGTACACAAAGTTGCCCGCATAGTAATGCGCAATTGTGTCACCATTAATATTCAGCTTACATACCTTGGTACCACTAAAGGTATAAAGGTAGTCAATTTTCGTTGTCCCTGCGTACATGTGCCGCGGGAGGTTCAGGTAGTTATACTTGATACCCGATATTCCCTTATTCGAATCGCTGGTCAGGTTACCGTTCTCATCGTACGTGTATTCCACCGTATGAGGTGTGGCTCCCTCGATGTAGCCGATATGCCGGTCTCCGGCATCGTTTACCGCTCTCAGCTGGTTCCCGTCATAGGCATAGGACAGATCATCAATGGTTCCCGTACCCTTCAGCTGCCGGGTCAGGCCCATGATGTTTCCGTTCCGGTCATAACCCGTAATGGCTACGTTGTTGGCCCCGGCATTGGTCGCAAAACTGCTGCCTTCGCCATAGTCGGCGGTCAATAGCCGGTTCAAAGCATCATAGGTAAAGCCGTAGCCCTGTTTCCCGGTAGGCGACAATGCCCCGTCGTTGTACGGAGTATTCCAGACCATAGCCGAGATGTTCCCGTTGTACTGCGGGTCGGCTGTCAACCCCGAAGGAGTGGTATTGTAGTACAGCGCCAGGTTAAACTTCTCAGTGCTGTTACTTCCCGGGGCCACACTCGGATCGTTAATCTGACTCAGCCAACCCCGGATATTGTATGCATACTTCAGCTCCTGGGCTCCTGCACCGGGTGCACCGTTCAGCGTTTTCCGCTTCAGCTGTCCCAGCTCATTGTACTCCATTGAGGAGAGAATGACCGGCGCGTTGTTGTTCAACGCGTACTGAATCTGCGTCATCCGTCCTGCATGATCATAGCTGTAAGCCTCCCGGATCGAGTCGGTATTTCCCTGGAAGGACTGTACCGTCTTGCTCAGCAGCACATCTCCGACAAAATCGTACTTCGAACTACTCACTTCGTAGTTACCACTGCTTTGCGGGTACAGGTCTTTCAGTGTTTCAATCACCCGGTAACGGTCATCGTAATACGTTGTGCTAGCCAGCCAGACACCGTCTGTCGTCAGTTCGTTCCCGTCCAGCACCTTTTCCCGCACACCGGTTACCTGTCCTTTTACGTTATCGAAATAACGACTGTCGCCCGACGCATCACTGTAACCGCTGATATTTGTGCTGCCGTCAAAAGCCTTACAACCCGGGTAATCATAGTCATCATAGTAGATCACTTTCAACAGCTTCTTCTCCTTTGCTGTATAGCGGTCGGCAAAGCTTTGCGTAAGCGTATAGCCAATTCCCGTACTCGTCCGACTCTCGTAATATACCCCGTTGTAGGAGTCCAGGTAAGCCTGCTGGTCGGCCCGGGTTTTCGAGGAAGTTTTGATACCGATCATGACCGGGCGGTTCAATGCATCGTACTTGGTAAATTCCCACTCCGAATTGGCCCGCATATCACCGTCCTGTATGGCAATCAGACGGTCACGCTTATCGTACAACATGTACACCGGCTCAGCTCCCGGCAACTTTTTCTCGAACATTCGTCTTCGGCCGTCGTACTTGTAGGTGTAACACAACGAATCCATCTCGGTAGCATTGATACTATTATTGCCGTCAGCAAACGCCTTGGGCGGGAATACATAGCGCAGCAGCCCAAAATCGTCGTACACATAGTAGGTATTTAGCTCATCCACCTGGGTCGTGCTGCCGCTTTCCAGTGCGTAACTCCGCTTCAAAATCACCCGTCCCAGTATATCCTTAAACTCTTCAGTAGTATGCAGCTTGTTCAGCGCAGCCGAGCCCTGGTCGGTCCAGTTCTCATCTTTGGTTACCGTCTTGTACAGGGTTCCCGCATCATACCATGAAGGAGTTCCCGTAGCCAGGGAATCAGTAACCGGGTCAACCCGGTACAGGGCTACCTCGTTTGCCGCATTCGACAGGTATTCGGCTTTCACCGTATGCCCACCAGCAAGCTGCCAGGCCTGCCCCGGGGCTCCCTGTTCCATTACCCGGTTCAGGGGAGAGTTGTCAAATACAGTTTCAG
>NZ_JHXO01000009.1 GCF_000621705.1 Prolixibacter bellariivorans ATCC BAA-1284
ACCCGCACACTCTCGCTGCGCACACCACTCCATTTATTTATATAGGCATTATACGAACGAAGGTAATATGTATCGTTCGCCGTAAACGTTTTCGTACCTGAGCTGTTCGAGGTTGACATTCCCGTACTGTTGGTCTGCCAGTAGTATACCTCTCCGGACGGAGCCGATGGTTTGGTGGCCACCGTCTGACCGTCACTGTAACTAAATGTCGCGGCTACAGGCGTCGATGGCGTGTGATACACCCGCACACTCTCGCTGCGCACACCACTCCATTTGTTTATATAGGCATTGTACGAACGAAGGTAATATGTACCGTTCGCCGTAAACGTTTTCGTACCTGAGCTGTTCGAGGTAGACATTCCCGTACTGTTGGTCTGCCAGTAGTATACCTCGTAAGCAGGCGCTGACGGCTTGGTTAATACCGTCTGCCCGTCGCTGTAACTCACGATTGGAGCTGCTGGCGTTACCGGATCTTTATACACCGACACTTTTACACTGGAAGTATAGACACTCCCGCAACCGCCGTTATCTGTCACCTGCCGACGATACCAGGTAGATTGTGTCAGGTTACCGGGCGAATAACTCACCGTATTGATATTATCAACAGGTGTCCAAGTACTATTATTGTTAGACTTCCACCATGTATATTTTAAATCTCCGGAACCTCCGGAAGCACTTTGCCCACTTAACGGATTGGGTTTGCTGTTGTAGGATATATTCTGTGTCCCGCTGATACTGCCGGCCTTCAATTGCCCGTGAACCATGATCGCAACGCTGGGAGTATATTTCCGTTCGCAACCATCATAAACCTCCCTGCGGTAGTAATGGGTCGATGTCAGCTGTTCGGGTGGGCTATAGCTTGTTCCCGTGCCCCCGGTTGTGATATAGCTCCAGTTGCTGTCATCTGTAGATACCTGCCATTTATACTGGTACTTACTTGAACCTGCGCCACCAGTGGGCAGAGAGCCGCTTTTTATTTCTCCGGCCAGGCTGTTGTAACAAATCCAACGGGTTCCACTTATGCCGCCAGGCGACAGGGAAGCTGCCTGCTGCGTGATACTCGCACTCCCGGACATACCGGACTGACAGCCCTTGTCCGAAATGCCAATAATCGTATAATTACCTTTGGCTGTAAGTCCGTCCCAGGTCATCAAATCACCGGTGCCCGTCTTACTGCTTACCGCTGTCCCGTCCCGGTACAATGTATAAGTCACATTTGTCTCACTGCTTATCAAATCAATACTCGCACTGGTGATACAGGGGGTCAGTATACCTCCGCCTCCAAAACTGAAAGAACCGGGGACCTGATTTACCGTAACGGTTGCCGAACCCATAATCTTACTTAATCCGCTTTTTGTGCCAACAACAATATAGGTACCCGCTTCTTTCTGCTTTCCAAAATCCAAAGCCGCGCCGGTACCGGATAAAGTTCTGAGCGTTGTTTCTCCTTTACTTAACGTATAGCTAACGCCGGTCTCAGACCCGCTTATCCCTATATTAACGCCTGAGCCGCCAGAACAATAACTCCCGCCACCGGTTACACCAAAACCTGCAATCTTAATACCATCTTGAGAAATAGCCACTCTCATCCCACTAACCAAAATTGTAGCGCTACGTGGTCCATCAGTTGTCGTGTTTGTCGGACATACAACAGTAAAGCCGGTTGAACCTACATCCTGGATTGACAGCCATGATGCCGATTTAACTGCACTGTAAGTACAGGTTCTATCTGACTTCAATACCGAGATGTATTTTGAGCCTCCGCTAATGGGGAAACTTACTATTTGCGGAGACACCCCCATAACACACTCATCAATTCCGGGTTGTGGTATTTGCCCGTATAATTCTGCATTCAAGGAAAGCAAGACAAGAAACAACAATATTACTTTTATTAATTTCATTGGATCAAATTTTAATATAGCCATAATTATGGGTGTGCATAGTGATACTTGTAATGCTGAACAATGTTCCCTTTCGAATCCCGGGTACTTTCCAAACGACCGAAAGAATCATAGTTGTAATAGGTAGTCTGACCATTGGGATCGGTCATGGAGGTAATGCCCACCAGGGGCTGGTACGAATAGGTCGTCATCCTGGCATCTTCGGGAAATACCCTGATTTCATCAAGCTTTTGCCCACTGGTTGTTATCGTGGAATTGTAGTTGACAATACCGCTGTAAATCCATTCTGAACCGGCCCAATACCAGTAGCTCATCTTCAGGCCAACCGTCGATGGCGGTGAAAACTTGCCCGAAAATGAGAAGGTACCACTATTCAGTACTTTGGTGCCTGTTTTGGCCATATTCAAATCTCCGTTGGTAAACGTTGTCCCGTCGTCTTCAAAACTGGTATAATAAACATATGCTGGCGAAGCATTGATTACTTCTGCAGTCATATAACGGTCGTTATATCCCCACAGGTAACTGTGTAGAATTCCATCCTTTGTGAGCACTTCCAGCGGATTTCCGTTTGGTGAATAGCTCATTACCTGATCCTTCATTACATATTCAGGTCCCGATGGAAAGCGCTCCAGTTCATAGGATTTGGATGGCATAATCAGCGTGGAACTTCCTGACTGATATTCTTTGAATTCAGTTTTATAACCTGAAGTTACCACCGGACCGGTCAGAACGTCGGTTACCGTAGTGGTCTTTTCAAGAAGCGATGATATCATGTTCTGGTCAACCATTTCCTGTACGACAGCCGGGGTTGTTCCGCTGCTGCTGATCTCCGGATACCCGAATCCTGTTTGTACAATCTTGCCGTCGCTTCCTTCTATTTGATATGAGATTAACTGGTTCCTGTCATTATAAATATATCCTTCGTCACGGCTGATGCTGTCTCCATCGTCTGAATAAGTAGTTACATATTTCGATGATAAAAGAGATGTACCGATGATGTTGGTTTTTCCGGTAAAAAAGGTACCAATGTTGGCGTATCGGGGATACATGTCGGTTGGATAAGGATTGGTATTCACATAATCCACTGAACTGAAAGTTTGATAGCTCCATCCGTCCATTTCTTTTCGAACCAATGCATAGTCCTGCCCGTCGAACCGGTAGTCGTCCTTTTCTACTAAATTATCATAATGATATCGCTCAGATTCGTAAGACAACACATTACCATAATACCGTGGCGATTCGAAAAAAGCAATGTTACCGGCCATATCATGCCCCCAGATATCATACCGGTAAACCGTCTTTCCAACGGTCTTTTCCGGCGTATAATTATTCCCTTCTCCAATACTGCCGTAGAATACTGTTACCTCCGGATATACTACCGGAGGCCTTCCATTTAACACCCTGCGGAAATTCAGGGCACTGAAACTGCATATCCATTTCCACTCTTCACTGGCAAAATACATGTCGTTAAACGGATTGCTAAATGCGGTGTGTTCTCCGGACGGTGACAGGCCAAGGATCATATTCCGCAAAGGAAAGGTAAACGGAGAATAAGCACTTGGAAAAAAGTACGTGTAATTCATGTAGGTGAGTATATTCGGATCGACAACCGCTTCACCGAGCCCCGTGTGAATGTTGGGATAATTCTCAGCATTGGAATCATAGCCGTTAGCCGGATCGTAACCTTCACCGTAGGCTTTTCCATACCGAAAATCCTTCTCGCCTGCCTGGTGCCCGTCCAAAGTATAATTGGTTATTTTCTTTATTCTGAAACCGGCGGCATTGGCCACAACTCGTTTATCTCTATCGTATATGTAGCTACCGTCGGCATCTGTTGAGGTCAAAAACTTATGGTTCTCAAATTCAAAATCGGTATACCCTCCTGTGGGATAAGTCAAACGGGAAAGCACACCATGGCTCTCAGGAGTAGCAGGCTGACGGGTATTAAAGCTCGTTGTCGATAATTTAATCTTATCATAGGGGCAAACATCCTGAGATAATTTTGTAATCTGCATTGCCTTGCCCGAAGAAAAGAAATAAGGTATATCATCAACATCAAACTCCACAAACAAATTAAGGTTCCCCACCTGGCCGTTGTCAGGATAGTCATTTAAATAGCCCCAATGATCGGTACCTCTGAATATGTAACTTGTATTGTTGTAAGCGCATTTATATACCTGTTTAGAGCCTGGCGAATCAGTTCCTTTTATTGTCACACTATCCAGTTTAGCTAACGGGACTGTAACTGTGCCATAATATCCGGTTACATTTTCCTTGCTCATCGCCAGGTCGATTTCCCGTATCAAAGCCGAATTCTCCCGGATTCGAATTCTACGGACATAGTTATAGGTGGTTGTCGAACTACTGTTCTGATAGACTAAAACAATGCTGGTATTCCCGTAATTGATCGATGAAAGAAGTTTCATTTGGTAAGTGTATGGCTGGTAATCGGGAAGGTCATGAAGCGAAGAGCCATGAACAAGAGAGTAGTTACCCGAAGGAGCGACTTGATCGACAACGGCGATTCCCGGTTCTTTAAAGGTGGATGCATAGTTTCTTATATTGTAACTGTAGGTGAAGATTATAGGTTCCGGAGAATAAGGTAAATCAATCCGGGTGAGCTGCCATGAGACATAACTTCCGTTATACGCTCCCCCGGTTTGATAAGGTGTATCGCTGCCCGCAAAAGTGTATTTCACCCCGTTTTCATCTATAACTGTAAATGATTCAATATTGCCGGTTGTATAGCTACACGATATTTTTACATGCTGTTTGCCCGATATAGTATATGCCAACTGACCATCTCTCCTGTCGATAACAAAGTCGAATGACCGGCCATCAGGCAGCTTGGCATTAAACTTATCATGGGCATAATTGTAGTTGGTCAGGCATGTAGGACAATCGGAATAGTAGTCGGAAAAATGCTGCGTTTCGATATTAAAATTTCTCCATTCATCCGGAACATACTCAATCGTTCTCGATATGCAACTGTTAACAGAAAGCCCCCAGCCATACCCAAAAACGTCATAGTTGTATCCGGGCTTGAGGGGAGACGGGTAATACTGTAAAGTAACAGGCAACTTATATCCCCTGTCATTTATCATATAAAGCGGAAGGGAGATATCGGGTATCCCTGTTGAATAATTGATGTCAATGTCCCCATATCGTCGAATGGCTGTTGCCTGGGGCGAAGTTGGTATTGACGGAGACAGGGTTTGAATATCCTGTCCGTCCAGTGTAATGACACTGCATACAAACAATATCATCAATACGTTAGTTTTGATAATTTTTATTAGCATAAATTTTTCATTTTAAACATCAAATCGACTGAGTTTGGTTATTACAATTCTGTTATGTAACATAAAAGAGTCTTAATTCCTGATCCTTATAAGGATCGGCGACGGGTAGTTGTAACTTCCCGTTCCGGATACCGAATAAGGGCATGCAACGCCGGCAGGAGGCTGTTAACCTCCTACCACGGCAATATCAGCATCCAGCCGGCCGGATGACAGATCCTTATGACCTTTCATTATCGCCCGTACTTCCACATGATAATCGCCTGCTGCCAGGGCCGGAGCCAGGAAATGTAGTTCGCCGGGTTTGTTCAGCGAAATCACCTCCACACGGGTTTCGGTGGCATCGTTGGCAATGAAGAAGATGCCCTGTGCCGGGTCCGAAGCATCGTACTTGAGGTAACTGCCCCGCAACGTAGCCAATCCGGCTGAGGTGAGCTGGTCGTTCACACTACCCGTAGCCGCATCGACCAACTGATCGATAACCGGGCCGGCCTTTTCTCCGCGCACCTTCTGGGTCTTCACTGAATCCATCACTTTACGCAGTTCCACACCCGGGCTCAGGTTGAACCGGATGCTGTGACGTGAGGGATCGAACGAGTCGTCGAGCCCGTTGAATACTCCTTTGATGCTCATGTTCAGGTTAAATACGGGAGTGGTAATGTTATTGCCCAGGGCAGCCTGTTCGCAAATCACTTCCCTCTCCATTTTCAGTACCGCCATAATATCGGTGGCGGTGAGCGTAGAGCCCCGTTTCAGCATTAATTGGATAATCGCCTCCTGGTCGAGGCTGATGGCATTGGTGGTTACTGCCATGTAGTCGTTGGGATCGCTTGTCAGATGGTTCTCAAATAAAGCGTAGTTCAATACATCATTCTCCATGATAGGTTGTTTGGTCATTTGTTTATGCCAGTTGCCAGAAACGATCTCCCGGAAAGATTTTTCAGTCTTTTTACCCCTGCCCTGAAGGGTAAATCCTGAAAAATCAAATTTCCCTTTAAACTCCGAATTTCTGCAGGCAAAGCAGGAAACGGGATTTTTTCTGATTCCGATTCGTTTCAGACAACAGTTTGGTTAAAACAGTTTGGTATATCCTTCGCCGAAGGAAAACAGATTTCCTTCTATCCGCGAAAGTTTTGAGAGGACGCGATTATTGGAACGTTGGAGATATACACGTTTCTCCGGTATCCCAATAACCGGTTAGGTAGCATTACAATGAAATTGGGTGAACCGCTGATAGGCAGTTCATGGTCGGATGGAGACTTTTAACTTACTTTTTCATATCTTTGAGGTTTAGCGGGAACTGCTATTCCCGGTGAATAAATTAAAGGTTGGCCCTCCGGTTTTCCGGAGGGCCTTTTTATCCGTTGTTTCGTTATCCCTAAGCATAAGTCCAACTATCTGGCAAACTACATACCCCCATCACTTTCTTCATTGAAGAGTAACAGATATAAACCTTAGCCTAAAAGCAAAGGGACATCAATTATATGTGATTCGTGGCCGCTTATAAAAACAGTAGCTGTAAGAACAATCTTTTCATTTCTTCAGAGTTAAAACTGAAACAGGTTAAACAAATTGGTTGTTTGAATACGTTTATGGCGGGTAAAAGCAGCAAGGTGGGCATGGCCATTAACATATTACACTTATTAATACCTAAAATAACCTATTGGTTACCCCCTTTTTTCGATTAATTTCTGTTAAACACCAAGACAATAGTTACTCCTGAATTCTACTCAACTATTTCACTGCATTTTATCCCAACAGAGTATCATTAACTGAAAATCTTCTTCAATTAAAAGACCGCACTGTCTTAATAAAAGATACTTTCCCAACTGAACCATTCCCCCTAAAAACCGTTGACTTATTCTAACCATTGGGAGGATAGCCAAATGAAAAAGATTGCAACCCTAGGCCCGAAAGGAACCTATTCGGACAAAGCCACCCAAATATTCAGAACGCAGTTGAATGATGGATATGAGATCGACTATTATCCTTCCATCAAAAAAGTACTGAATGCCATTGGTAAAACATGCGATTACGGAGTGTTGCCCATTGAAAACCTAACGGAAGGCTTTGTATCCATTGTACTCGACTACCTGGTAGCGTCCGAATTAAAAATAGCTGCAGAAGTAATGCTGCCCATACGCTTTTCGTTTGTTGGAAAAGCTACAAGTATGAAAAACCTGAAGCGTTTGTACGTTCAGTTTGTTGCCAAAGGACAATGTGCCGATTTCATTGATTCGCTGGAAAACGTGGAAATCATTACAACACAAAGCAACATGGAATCACTCGAAAAAGTAAAGGAGAGCACCAATGCCGATGGAGCCATCGTGCCTTCCGATTCCTATACCGAAACCGAGTTTCCCCTGGTAATTGAAAACGTAAACGATTATCCCAACAATGCCACCCGCTTTCTGGCTTTCTCAAACAATGCCTCACCCGATGCATATTCCCCCGGGGAAAATCACAAAACTTCGCTAATCGTAATTGACGATAACGACCGGGCCGGATTACTGGAAGGCATCCTCTCCTCCTTCGCTAAACGGAACATCAACCTCACCTCCATTGTCTCGCGCCCAACCGGTCAGGCATTTGGTAAGTACCATTTCTTCATCGATTTTGAAGGACACACCCAGGAAGAGCAAGTCACCGCCGCATTGGATGAGATAAAAACGATGAACAAAGTAAAAGTGCTTGGCTCCTATTCGAAATCGGACATTATGAAAAGGTAATCGTGTTACATGTCTAAATCTGTTTGAATTCCCTTATGAAACAATCTTGAAAACATAAAATTCGTTTTCACATTATGATTCGAATCCATTACTTTTATATGCTAAGGGAATAAAGGGGAACAAGCACACTAAACATTTCTCAGCGAGAAAATGCAGGTTCACCGGCAAATCAAATTTGTAGAGAACGAATTCCAGATGAGCATTCTGAATAAACGAAATATAGTCCTGTTATTCTGTCTTCTAACATTCTCCGGAATGGCTTATGGTCAGACGAATCCGCTTGAACGACTCAATTTTCTAATCGGAGACTGGAGTGGTACCGGGAAAGGATACAATGATGCAACATCGAAAGTGGAGATTTCCTTTTACTACATCATGCAGGGAAAATTCATCGGGATGGATGCGGAATCGAGATTTGCTCCTGCCGGGAAGAACGAGAAAGGCCAGTTTCACCAGGAAAAAGGTTTTTTCAGTTATGACGAGGATCGAAAACTGATTATTTATCGTCAGTTTAGCAACGATGGCTATGTTAACCAATACTACCTAAACGACACCATCTCTACAGCCCGCACCCTCGTTTTCGACACAGAAAACACCGAGAATTTCGTTCCCAAAGGAAAAGCCAGGTGGATTATCCAAAAAGAAGGTGAGCATCAGCTTAGTATTTCATTCAATGTAGCTTTCCCAAAGCAGGAGTTTGTCAATTTTGGCTCGCAACAATTGACGAAGAATCGATAAAAGAGACCGAGTATTTTCTGACCAGGCTAAAATCATAAAATAAAAAAAGCCTGTCAGAAGGAATCGCTTCCTCCGGCAGGCTTTCATCATATCACTCAATATTTATTCTTACCAGGAAAGAACAGTCTCTCCTTTAGCTGCTTCCAGTGTAACTGTCTGCGTGTTGCCTTCACCTTTTTGCAGGTTCATCGTTTTCCGTCCCACTTTTACTGAATTCATGGCATTGAAACCATGCAGTACAATCTCAATTTTATTGAATTTTGAAGTATAATCTCCTTCTGCTTTGCCAATGGTAATCTTCTTCTCCGTCGGATTGAAAGCGAATTCCCGCTTCAAAAAATGACCATCCTGATATTGGTAAGTCGTTCCGTCATCTTCGTAATACAAATACTGGTTTGGTTGAGAACCGTTGTAAATATTCAGTTTCAGGATACCGTCACCTTTTTGTGCCGTATTCTGAACTGTGGACTGCATGGGAATAATGGCACCAGCCTTCACAAATACAGGCAAGTCTGACAATGGCGCATCCACAATGACCGATTGACCTCCATCGTACTTTTTACCCGTGCTTTTGCGGTACCAAACGCCTTTCGGCAGATAAACCCGTCCGAAGTTCTGTTTGCTGGAAACCGGGGCTACGAGAATGGAGGGACCGAAAAGGTATTCATCCTGGAAATCCGGATTATAGATATTCTTATCGAACGTATAGTTGATGGCCAATGACCGGGCAATCGGCATTCCTGTTTCATGTGCCTGATAGAAAGCTGAGTAAATGTATGGCAGTAATTGATAACGCTCATCAATGTACTTCCGTGAAATGGCTTCCACATCTTCGCCAAAGGTCCACGGTTCATGAGCCCGGGAGTTATACTCCGAATGACTGCGGAAGAAAGGAGTGTAAGCTGCGATGGAAATCCAGCGAGCAAACAATTTACGGGTCGTCGTTCCTCCCATGAAGCCACCGATATCGGCTCCAACATACGGTACTCCTGCCAATCCCATGGAGTTAATCAGCCGCGATGCCAACAGCATATGCTCGTCAGAGGCTACATTGTCTCCGGTCCAGATAGCTGAGTAGCGCTGTATTCCTGCGTAAGCTGCGCGGGTAAGCACCAACGGACGTTTACCATCCATCAGTTTGGTAGCGCCCTGATAGGTACTACGGGCCATTTGCATGCCATAAACATTGTGCGCTTCCTCCATAGTTCCCTTGTGGCCTTCCATATCGAATTCCACCAGATTAGGCACCATATTTCCCCACGAAGCCGGCTCATTCATGTCGTTCCAGAACCCGGTTACTCCGTCGGAAATCAGTCCTTTATAGAGATTTCCCCACCAGGTCCGTACTTTCGGATTGGTGAAATCGGGAAAGTTGCAGGTACCTGGCCAAACATCGGCCGACCAATTGGTTCCGTCGGGATATTTCACGAAGCAATCGTTCTTCAAACCGCTGTCGTAAGCCCAATAACCTTTTTCTTTCTTCACGCCCGGGTCGACAATGGTCACGATATGGAATCCCATGTCTTTCAACGAATCAATCATGGCCGACGGATTCGGAAAACGCTCTTTGTTCCAGGTAAACACCTTATAGGCATCCATGTAGTGAATGTCGAGGTAAATCACATCGGCCGGGATTTTCTTCTCGCGGAACGTGCGGGCCAGGTTCAATACTTCCGTGTCCGGGAAATAGCTCCATCGGCTTTGCTGGAAACCCAGTCCCCAAATGGGAGGCATCTTGATTCGCCCGGTCAGGTTGGTATACTCCTTCAGCAAATCAGCGACCGATTGACCTCCAAAGAAGTAATAATTCATCTCGCCATCGACCGCACCAAAACTGGAAAACCGGTTGTTCGATGCACCAAAATTGAATGTTGCTTTGTACGTGTTGTCGAAGAATATTCCGTAGGCCAATTGGTTATGCAAACCAATATAAAAGGGCAACGATGTATAAAGCGGATCTCCGTTTAAGGCATAAGCCGGATTATCAGTATTCCAATCCACATAAGCCGAACCACGACGATCGAGGTTACCGGTTTTCTCACCAAGTCCGATGAACCTTTCATCGGGCTGTAGTTTTTTGTAACAAGTGGTTCCGGTCCCCAGCCAACTGATACCCAGGCCTGGATCGTCCTCATTCAGCAACTTACCTTCTTTATTGTAAAAACGGACCAACACCGGATTCTTATTCACCTCCACGGTCAACTCACCGGTCGATAGCACCAGTTTGTCTTTTTCGTCCTTCACGGAAGTAAATTTTCCCGAAGGCTCAGTAATCACGGCATACGAAGGCATGTTACTAAACTCGCCCTGCGTGGCACGAACCCGAACAACTTCAGGGCCATAAACCGTTAACGAAAGCCTGGCGTTGTCGGCCGAAATTAAGACGCCATGCGGAGTCTCTTTCCAGGAATTAAAATTCCCAATCTGTACACTTAATCTTCCTGCTGCAAATGATGACATACTCATAACGGATGCAAACATAACAGCAAAAATCATTTTCCGGATTGTCTTCATGTGTTTTAGTTTATTGACATTTGGCAAACAAGACACATCGATTTCTGATACACATCGCATTGATATATGCCAGAATTCAATGTCTCCTTATACCAGTATTCGCTTTTTCAGAGATAAACACCGGTAATATTCCACTACGTTGTATGGTTTGGTAGGTAGTTGAGTGTGCCAGTTCCAAGGATCAAAATTAAAGCTTTGGCCGAATTATCTTTCATAATTTTCAAGAAACCTTTTCATGTGAGCCGCACAAATACGCGGTTATTTCTCAGATGCGTCAAAAAAAGCGTCGATTCTCTTCAAATATCAAAACAGTTCCAATTGCCCGTCATCCAGGTTCTTCCTCGTTTTCTTTTTGTCATCAAACACTGTTCGTCCGCCAAAAGCTTTTGATTCCCTTCTCTCATGCTGTACATATTTTTCGAACCGTTCGGGATTAGGAATAAAATCCTTCTCCAATCGAAACAGCAACTCAGATAGCTTCTTGATAGAGTGCTTTTTTTCAGTCTCACCAATTTTTGCCTTTTGAACCGCATCCTGAAGAAAACGAATAGATTCGTCGTAAACGGTGGTTTGCACCGGAAATGGATGTCCATCCTTGCCACCATGCGCGAATGAGAAACGGGCCGGATCGTGAAAACGCGAAGGTGTTCCGTGAATCACTTCGCTAACCAGGCTCAGCGAACGTAAGGTCTTCGGTCCCAATCCCTGCAGCAAAAGCAAATCATCAAATTTTTCGAACTGATTGTCATAAGCCATAGCGAGAACTGTTCCCAGGCGTTTCATGTCCACATCAGTCACTCGTACTTCATGATGACGGGGCATCAGCACTTTTCTTATCTCCGGAAGCATCCTGCCTGGGTTCTCACGGCCGATATTTAAGATTCCTTCACGGGAAGGCTCAGCCAGATGTGCCGTCAGATTCAGAATCAGTCCCTCATTCTGCCCAATTACCGCTGTGTGTGGTTCGTCAACAAACGAATTTACTTTCTCTGAAAGCCAATGGTAGCGTCGGGCCATGTTATTGCCTTCATTCATTCCCTGCTGAACGACTGCCCAATTTCCATTTTCCGTCAGAATGAAAGAATGCAGATACAACTGAAACCCATCCTGCAGTGCTGTGTTGTCGACTTTAGCCGTCAGCTTACTCGTACGAACCAACTCGGTTCCGTTCAATCCGGTGCGGTCAGCAATTTGCAAGAGCTCATCCGGCGTTTTCCGGGAATGCTTCCCCCGGCCACCGCAGACGTAAATTCCCAACTCCTTCGAAACCGGATTCAGAGCATGTTTCAAAGCTCCCATCACCGAAGTCGTTATGCCTGAAGAGTGCCAGTCCATTCCCAAAACAGCACCAAATGACTGAAACCAAAACGGATCGCTGATACGACGGAGAAACTCATCCGGGCCGTACTCTTCCACAATGGCCTCGGTAATTGCCAGTCCCATGGTTCTCATACGCTCATACAACCATGCGGGAACCCGTCCATAATGTAATGGCAAATCAGCCTGTCCCGATCGTCTCATCGAATCTGCTCTTACAACTTAAAGTACATTTGTAAAGATAACTTGATTCTTCGAACAACTTAAAATTAATGTTTCTGTTTCTATACTCTTAAAATAAGGACAAATTATGCATATATACCTCTGATAATGCACTATATCAAGAACAAATAATTTTTATGTAAAAAATTATCTGCCAATCAGCTATCATAATTTTCAATAAAGTTGAATAGTACTCCTGAATTGTATTTGAAAAATTAAATCAAATATGGTAATCACATCAAATATTGACGTTTTTCCTTCTCTATTAAGGATAATACTTCTCATACACATAATTATCATACTATTATTCAGTACGTTCAACCCCCTTATTTTATTGAATAAAATTATCTAATTAACTTAAATATCATAACGTTTCGCTGACTAAAAAATACGCCTTCGATCAACCATACACACCATTTGATAAACAATAAAACAAATTCAACTCTATTTTCATGAATTTTAGAAACCAGGTATTTACTTCTGCCTCAATTAATCCTTAACTTTTATATTGTCATTATAATAAACCAAATCATCCTCCAAAGCCTATCCAACCTAATCAATCCACATGGGACTGAGAAGGCGAAGCTATAAACTATAATAATATTTATAGTTTTTAAAATTCAATTTCTTGAGCATCTTTCAGCACACATAATTGTCTGAAACCACTGTTCTTTAAGTCAGTATTGATGGATTGTATAAAGGGTTGACGAAAAAGCTCAGCATTCGTCGTTTAGCAGAAAATACATCCCAAGTAATTCTGCTCCATTCAATGCGGTTTGAACCATTCATTCACTCATAACCTAATATCCTTATGAAAATTTGCTCTCTCTTCCGGGCAGGATTCCCATTTCTTGCCGTGATCTTTCTGTTCTCCTGCAGCACACCTCTCAAGCAAATTACTTACCTGTATGATATCAGGGACACGGATTCGACTCTTACAACAATTTCACCTGATACCTACACCATCCATCCCAACGACAATCTATATATCAGCATCATCAGTGATAATCCTGATGCAGCTTCCTTTTTAAATCTTTCCCAACCCGATCGGAACTATACCTCTGAATCTTCACTGGAACTTATCACATACATTGTGGATGAGGAGGGCGATATTGTGCTTCCGTATTTGGGCAAACACCATGTCGGAGAAATGACAACCAACCAGATACGTGATAAATTGCAAATGCAGGTTGACGATATCATGCAGAATGCTTCTGTGTTTGTCAAATTAGTTAACCGCACGATTACCGTACTTGGTGAAGTTCAACGTCCAGGGCAATACCGGATTAACAAGAATGCTCTGACCATCTTTGAAGCACTTGGAACCGCAGGAGACTTGAGTGATTTTGGGAATCGACGTAAAATAAAAGTAATCAGGGGAAATGAAGATAAAAGACACACCGCTACATTAGACCTGACAAACAGCAATATCACACAATCAGATTATTTCTATATACTTCCAAACGACATCATTTACGTAGAACCAGAGCGTCGTGTTTACGGTGCTAAAACACTTCCTTTTGCAACGCTCTTCACAGCGGTATCAACGGCTGTTTTGATATATACTTCCTTCAGACCCTAGGATAAATAACTTTTTTTCTCAGGAATAGAAGGAATTGTATCCTATCCTTATTAACAAATTTGCCCAAAGCTTTCTATAACTTACGAATATATATCAATATGTAAAGCGTAGATATTTAAGACAATTTCATCTCATATTGTCCCCCAACACAGCCCCACTTGTAAAACACCCCCACCTAAATTAACTCTCCCCTCAAAGAAAATTCAGTTCAGTAAATCAGCGAAAAGTACCAATCGAACATATCGATCCACAAACTATATTATTCTTTCCCGATGATGAATCAATTTCCTTATTCCTTTCCTGTTCTTCCTATTCATAACCAGATTTCACTAAACAGAACCTCATGGATGCATTGAACTCAAACTCTGCGAACCAAATGACAACGATTGTCAGGCAGCGAAACTATCGCAAATATCTTTTCCTTCTGCTGTCTCACTGGTACTGGTTTGCCATTGCCATCGTTCTCACATCAATCGGCACATGGTTGTACTACCGTTATGCACATCCTACCTATGCTGTTTCGGCAACGATGTTGATCCATGAACAACAAAACCAGAGTCCACTCACAACTCCCACCGACTCGGAAGCCAATGTGTTCCAGGGATTCGGGCTTTTTCAGGGCACTCAGAATACCGAAAATCAAATCCAGATTTTAAAGTCCTGGACTCAGATCCGAAAAACACTTGAACATTTTAATTTCGAAGTATCCTACTTACAACTAGGTAGGTTCAGAACCTCCGAATTATACAGAAACCTACCTTTTCACGTAGAATGGGACCGAAATCACCCACAGCTGTTAGATGCCAATTTTGACCTTCACATTCTTCCGGATAATCGCATAGAAATGACTGTTCGCGGGAAAGAAGCAATCCGGTATGATTTTCAAAACGAAAAAGAGTTGAAACCAGCCAGAGAAATTGAGCAGACCCGGACATTCCCGGTCAACAGCTATGTTGCTTCCGACGACTATGCCTTCCGGATTATTCCTGCAGCCGATACCCAACTGGAAGGAAGCTACAGGATAGCATTTCATTCTTTGGATCAGCTGACAAACGAATACATGGAAAAACTAACGGTAGCTCCGGTATCCAAAGAAGGAACAATGATCAAGCTAAGTACAACTTGTGAAAACCCGGAAAAAGGGATTGACTTTTTAAATAAAATGATGCAGGTTTATCAAACACGCAATCTGGATAAAAAGAACGTAATTGCTACGAAAACCATATTTTTCATCACCTCACAACTAGCCAGCGTAAGTGACTCGTTATCTGCATCGCAAAAGGTACGGGAACGTTTCCAGAGTCATAATAACCTGCTGGATGTGTCCTATCAATCACAGCAGCTCCTGGATCAACTAGTAAAACTGGAAGATCAGAAAAGTCTGCTGGAAACGCAACACCAATACTATCAATACCTTGAAGAATATCTTTCGAAAAACGAGGATTTGGAATCACTGGTTGCACCTACGACCGTTGGCATTAATGATCCTCTCTTAGTTAATCTCCTGCAGGAATTAAGTCAGCTAAATATCGAACTGACTACACTCTCAGCCACCGTTAAAGACCCGGAACATCCACGTATGCGGCAACTGAGTATTCAGATGGAAACAACGAAGCGAACCCTCCTCGAAAACAGTAGAAATATTATGCGGCAATCAGAAATTACATTAAATGACTTGACTAAACGCATTGATGAACTAAAACGGAGAACCAGCCGCTTACCTTCGGTAGAACGCAACTATGTAAATATTGAGCGGCGTTATCAACTCAACAACGATACATATACATTCCTTTTGCAAAAACTTTCCGAAGCACAAATTGCCAAGGCCTCGAACATGCCTGACAACGAAATCGTCGACCCGGCCAGAATGGAAGGTGATAAGCCAATTAGTCCAAACCAGATGACCGTTTACCTTGTGGCCTTACTCCTCGGAATTTTTCTGCCGGCAGGAGGAATCATTTTAACAAACGAATTTGATAATAAAGTCCGAACACCAGAAGATTTAGGAAACCTTACCAAATATCCGGTTCTGGGGCACATCATACATGACGACCAAGCGACCCCCAATCATACGGCCCTGCTCGATCATCCCAATTCACCCATAGGAGAAACATACCGTGCCTTACGCATGAAACTTAAGTTCATGCTTAACGGAAATGACCATCCCGTCATTGCAGTGACTTCGACGGGTGCAGATGAAGGCAAAACGTTTACCGCCATGAATCTTGCCGCTTCGTTTGCACTTTTAGGGCAGAAGACTATCCTCCTGGATTTGGATTTACGGAATTCGAAGATGGCCGAAATGCTTAACTGCGATAAAAATCACGGAATAAGCAATTATTTACTGGGAGAAATGAGACCCGATAATATCATATTTAAATCCTCTCATCCGTATATGAGAATCATCCCATCGGGCACTTTCCCTCCTAATCCGGGAGAGCTACTGGCAGATAAAAAGCTTGCTGAGTTAATTGAGTTGTTAAAGGAAAAATACGATGTAATCATCATCGATTCAAGTCCGTTACTGGTTGCCGATCTTTTCCAGTATAGCCACTTATGTAATGCCTATTTGTATGTGACCCGTCAGGGAGTTACCCTGCAACCTGCATTAAAAAGTGCATTGGAGGAGATTTCGAATCAACACATCAGAAGCGTCGGCTTGTTGTTAAATGACATACGAATTAATCGCCAGCCACTGGGGCACCGTTACAACTACAGTTATATGTACGGCTATAGCTACAAACCGAAGAATAACCGCAATCGTCCGGCAGCAAACGGGCGAAAAATAAACTCCAAAAAGCAAACTCAAATAACCTGATATATTATCATATAAGAACACAATCTCCTCTCACTCAACCTAAATCTCAATTCACTCCCTATGAAAATTCTCGTAACCGGAAGCGCAGGTTTCATCGGCTTCCACCTGGTCAAAGCTTTACTAAACTCAGGACACGAAGTAGTTGGTCTTGACTGCATTAACGATTACTACGATGTAAATCTGAAATATGATCGTTTGGCTGAGACTGGAATTGCTCCTCCATTGTTAAATGGAGGCAGTTCATTTGTTCAAAGCCTGAAATACCCAAATTACCGCTTTGTGCGAATGAAACTGGAAGAACGCCAGAGCCTCTTTAACCTGTTTGCCACTGAAAAATTTGATAAAGTTTGTAATCTGGCCGCTCAGGCCGGAGTGCAGTATTCTCTGAAAAACCCGGATGCATACATTGATAGCAACATCATCGGCTTCCTGAATATACTGGAAGCCTGTCGTCACTATCATATCAAACACCTCTTATTTGCCAGCTCGTCCAGTGTGTACGGCAATAACACGAAGATGCCGCTTAGCACCAGCGATCGTACCGATCATCCGATTAGCCTGTATGCAGCGACCAAAAAGAGTAACGAATTGCTGGCTCACGCTTACAGTCACCTTTTTGGAATACCAGTTACCGGTCTGCGGTTTTTCACTGTTTATGGTCCCTGGGGGCGCCCCGACATGGCATTGTTTATCTTTACCAAAGCCATTCTGGAAGGCCATTCCATCAATGTTTTCAATAAGGGAAAAATTCAACGTGATTTCACTTATGTTAGTGATATTATTGGTGCCGTAACACGAATACTTGATCAGTTGCCCCAACCAGGCAAAACATCAGAGGAATTAATTACCGGAAGTGCCACTGCTCCTTTTAAAGTGTATAACATCGGTCACTCGTCCCCTATCCTGCTCACCGACTTTATTGAATCCATCGAACGCAAACTCGGGATAACAGCACAGAAAAATCTACTTCCAATGCAACCGGGCGACGTTCCGATGACCTGGGCTGATACATCAGAATTGCAAAAAGATTTTGGATACCGGGCTACCACAACGGTAGAAGAAGGCATTGGAAAATTTCTGGAATGGTACCTCACCTATTACCAGGTAAAACCCCGAAACCATAGGCAGTTTAATTCGCGTCGAAATCCACAGAAATTCCCGCGTCACGCCACTGTAAAAACCAGCAAAACCTCTATCAATGACTGAGATTCGTATTACAGTCGTAGGACTTGGGTATGTCGGTTTACCCTTAGCCGTGGAATTTGGCAAAAAATATCACACCATCGGTTTTGATATCAATTCCAATCGGGTAAATGAATTAAAAAAAGGACACGACCAAACACTTGAAATTCCGGACAAGGAACTAAAAACGGTTTTGGAGAGCCCAGGCAAAGCAAATAGTCTGCGATTTACTGATGTAAAGAAAGAAATCAGCAACAACAATTTCTTTATTATCACAGTCCCAACCCCCGTAGACAAAAATAACAGACCCAACCTGACCCCGCTTTGCAAGGCCTCCCAAACCGTTGCTTCCGTATTAAAAAGGGATGATATCGTTATTTATGAATCAACCGTATATCCGGGCGTAACGGAAGAAGAATGCGTACCCATACTGGAGCGGTTCTCCGGATTGAGATTCAACCAGGATTTCTTTGTCGGTTATTCGCCGGAGCGCATCAATCCGGGAGATAAGGAGCATACCGTAACTCGGATAAAAAAAGTGACTTCAGGTTCGACTCCGGAAACTGCCGACAAGGTAGATAAGCTGTACCAAACCGTTATTAAAGCGGGGACCCATAAAGCTCCTTCCATAAAAGTTGCCGAAGCAGCCAAGGTAATTGAAAACAGTCAGCGGGATATCAATATCGCATTCGTAAACGAACTGGCTAAAATCTTTAACCGGCTAAGCATTGACACTCAGGATGTATTGGAAGCTGCCGGTACCAAATGGAACTTTTTGCCGTTTAGGCCAGGCTTGGTTGGCGGACATTGCATTGGTGTTGATCCGTATTACCTGGCACAAAAGGCGCAGGAAGTTGGTTATCATCCGGAAATTATTCTTGCCGGAAGGCGCATGAATGATAGCATGGGCCATTATGTCGCTGCCGAAGTGGTCAAACTTATGATTCAACATGGCATTTCTATCAAACAAAGCAGGGTGTTAATCATGGGAATAACCTTCAAGGAAAACTGTCCGGACACCAGGAACACCAAAGTTATTGATATGATAGATGAACTTAACGAGTTTGGCTGCAAAGTGGATGTCTACGACCCCTGGGCTCACCCGGAAGAAGTCGAAAAAGCTTATCATATCACGATGGTACCCTTCTATCGAATTCCGGACTACGATGCAGTGGTTTTGGCTGTGGCACATAATAAGTTTAAAGAATTCGATTTCAAACTGTGCAATAGTCATACGGTAGTTTATGATGTAAAAGGCTTCTGGCCTTCTGACAAAGTCGACGGGAGATTGTAAGTATAAAATATTTCCGCTATTTCTCATTTTCATTCACGAAACAACCAATAAACCGGGCATTAATCTAATGAAAAACATTTACCAACAGCTTTATAAATCTTCGCCTCGTTCACTTGCCAACCTGCTCATCAGTTTCTACAATGTCAGGCAATACCGGATTCGTCACGGAGGTGCTTATCAGGCATTCCGAAAATACTTTGAAGAAACAGAAAAGCTTTCCCGGGAGGAAGCAGAACAAGAACAATTGAAAAGATTACGGAGTTTTTTGCGATACACGTATGAACATTCGAAATATTATCATGAGAAATGGCGTGAACTCCATTTGAGTTTCGATCATTTAGGATGGGAAGAATTTAATCTCCTTCCCTTTATAACGAAAGAAGAACTTCAAAGGAATCTCAGAGATATTTGCACCATTAACCCGCGGACAGCAATAAAATTTCAAACGGGAGGAACTACCGGAGTTTCGTTACAGGCATATTACACACCCCGCAACATACAGGAACGTTTCGCCATGGTCGATCATTTCAGAAGTCGTTTTGGATTTGATTTCGGTGAAAAAACAGCCTGGTTTACCGGAAAGGACTTACTAAATAAAGGAGATGTAGCCAAACATCGGTATTGGCGCACAGATTTTCGAAATAATATCCGGTTTTACTCAACTTATCATCTTCAACAAAAAAACTTTATCTACTACATTGATAATTTCAACAAATACCAACCAAAATATTTCAGCGGAGCAACCTCTTCTCTGTCGGAAATTGCGAGGGGAGGATTAAAAGCAGGCATCAAGTTGAACTACCGTCCCGAAGCTGTTTTCCCGACAGCGGAAATGCTAATGAAACAAGACAGGAAGGCAATGGAGACATTTTATGGTTGTGGTGTTTATGACCAATATGCCTCATCCGAAGGAGCTCCCTTCATCACACAGTGTAAGAAGGCCCATATGCACATGGAATTGATGACCGGTGTTTTTGAAGTTCTCGATACCAGCGGGCAGCCAGCGGATTTCGGTGAACTGGTTGTCACGTCGTTTACTACCGAAGGAACGCCGCTCGTTCGCTACCGCATCGGCGATATGGTGGAAATGAATACCAAATCAGTGGATTGCTATTTGAAATATCCTATCGTGAAGAAAATTCACGGACGTCTGAGTGATTGCATTTATTCGAGGGAGACCGGAAAAATTTGTCAGGGAAACATTGTCAATTCAGTAAAGAATATTCATGGAATTATTCGGTTTCAGATTATACAAAATAATATGGATGGTATCTTAGTGAAGATAGTTAAATCGAAGCAATACATTAGGGAAGTCGAAGAAAAGAAACTACTAAAAGAACTTAGAATCCGACTGGGGAAAAAGATGGATATCCAATTCAACTATGTGAATGAAATACCACGTGAACGCAGTGGAAAATACCGTATTATAAAAAACAACTGCAAAGAAGAAATTTAGTTTCACTCCTAAATCATCAGAATATTCTACACAATAAAGATTGTCATTCGGCTATTTTAAGACAACACTTTGTTAATTCTGCTAAACCAAAACTACGATGAACACCCTCTACGAACACATTTACAAATCCTCTCCCAACGCTGTTGCGAATTTATTGGTCACTCTCTATAACATCCGGCAATTCCGCATCAGGCATGGTGGAGAGTACCCCAATTTCAGGAAATACTTTGAACAAACCGAAAACTGGTCACCCAAAGAAATTGAAAACGAACAACTGAAAAGATTACGTTATTTCCTGAAACACACCTATGAACATTCTCCTTATTACCGCAAAAAATGGGGCGGTTTAAATCTTGACTTCGATCGGCTGGACTGGAATATGTTCAGAAAGCTCCCTTTAATGACCAAAGAAGAGCTACAGAAAAATATCAAGGACATTTGCACCATTAATCCTCATTCTGCGGTTAAGTTCCAAACAGGTGGAACCACAGGTGTTTCGCTACAGGTATATTATACCCCCCGAAATATCCAGGAACGTTTTGCCATGGTTGAACATTTCCGTAGCCGTTTCGGATTTAAATTTGGCGAAAGAACGGCATGGTTTACCGGCAAAGACCTGTTAAATCAACGCGATGTATCCAAGCATCGTTATTGGAAAACGGATTACCAAAACAAGATTCAGTTTTACTCCACCTTCTACATTCAACAAAAAAACATTCCCTATTATATCGAAAACCTCAACAAGTACCAACCTCCCTTTTTCAGTGGCATCACGTCGTCGTTGGCCGAAATCGCCAAAGGCGGACTAAAAGCCGGTTTGAAACTGAACTATCAGCCAAAAGCGATATTTCCAACAGCCGAGATGCTGTTGAAAAGTGATCGGGTGGCCATGGAAATGTTTTACGGTTGCGGCGTATACGACCAATATGCTTCATCGGAAGGTGCTCCTTTCATCACTCAGTGCAAGAACGGGCATATGCATTTTGAAATGACCTCGGGAATTTTCGAAGTTCTAGATTCAAAAGACCAACCATCCGATTTCGGCGAGTTAGTCGTTACATCCTTTACAACCGAAGGAACTCCACTGGTTCGTTACCGGATAGGCGACTTGGTCGAGTTGGAAACAAAAAAGACTGACTGCTACCTGCATTATCCGGTTGTGAAAAAAATCCATGGCCGGTTTACCGACTGCCTCTATTCGCGGGAGACCGGGAAGGTTTGCCAGGGAAACATTGCCAACTCGGTTAAGCATGTAAATGGAGTGCAACGTTTTCAAATCATTCAGAATGACTTGGATGCCATCCATGTTCAAATTGTTAAAACCGACGAATACCGAAAAGAAGTCGATGAATGCAAACTGGCAAAGGAATTGCGCATCCGGCTGGGAAAACAGATCAACATTCAATTCAAATATGTCCCGGAAATCCCGAAGGAACGGAGCGGAAAATTCAGGTTGGTAAAGAATTATTGCAAAGAGACAATCTAACCGCAGGCCCCTTTTACCACAAAATAAGGACACTCAATAATAAAGATGGTTATTGCCACAACACATGTAAAAAGTCTGCGCCGAAATGTCGCCTGGATGTTTGTCGGAAACGGGTTCTATGCCTTTTGCCAATGGCTGGTATTATCCATTCTCTCTAAGTTAACGACCATTCAGGAACTGGGCTATTTCACACTCTCACTCGCAATTGCCACTCCGGTATATATGTTTATGAACTTCCAGCTACGTTCCGTGCTGATAACCGATGCTGAAAATCGATGGGAATTTTCGGAATTCTTCACGATCCGAATAGCCACCACAACACTGGGATTCTTGATTGTATTAATGATCGGTGCATTTTTCGGGTCCGGCACCTTCTTCACAATCTTGTTATTACTTAGTGCGATAAAAGCAATCGAGGCTTTCACTGACATCATTCATGGTAAATTGCAGCAGCAGGAATCCATGTCGATGATTGCCCGCTCATTAATGATAAAAGGTTCCGGATTCGTCCTTTCAGTCATCATTGGGATTGTAGTTTTCAAAAGCCTGATATCCGGATTATTACTATATTTTTTGCTATGTATCGGGTTCATCTATTTTATCGATTACCATTTTCTTGTCCGGGTAACCGGAAAAATAAAGTTATTGTCGAAGTCCATCACCAGAACCATATTGATTGTAGGTTTTCCGTTGGCAATTGTCAGGCTTATCATTGCTTTAAATGGAAATGTGGCCAAGTACATCGCTGAAATCAGTCTGGGAACCGAAAAGCAGGCAATCTATTCTACACTCGCCTACCTGATTGTGATGGGAGACGTTCTTATTCAGGCCATCGGTCAAACGTTCATCCCCCGAATCAGCAAATATGCTAAAGAGCAAGACTGGAAATCGGTGAAACGGCTGAAATTCTATTTCTCCATCATTTGTATTGTTACCGGCTTTTCTCTTTACCTGGCAAGTATAACAGCTGGTGAGCTCATTCTAAAAATCCTGTTTTCAGCTGAAATAGCAAAATATCAGCACCTCTTCTCTCTCCTGATGATTACCGGCATACTGGTATATTATTCATCTTCAGCCGGCCAAACCCTGACGGCCTTAAAAATATTCAAGCCTCAACCCTGGATTCACGGCGTAGTATTTACCGTCAACATGATATGTCTGCTATTCCTGGTCAAGCCTTTCGGCCTCACAGGCATTGTATATGCTACCATTACAGCATACGTTGTGAGAATTATTTTATCGGAGTGGCTGCTATATCGTCACCTATATCTACGAGGTACAATTTCGTAACTGAGATCCAAACCAATTCATGTCAAATTCTTATTCGAACATACTAATAACTCCAGTTGTCTGGCCGGCAAGCTATCATGAGCGGTATGTACACCGTTTTCGTATGATCTTGGCAATCTTCATAACGGCAGTGATTCAGGCTCTGTTTCTTTATTCAGGAAAAGTTCCGCTGCACTGGTTTTTAGCGCCGGTTGATTTGATGGGAATTATGATAATTTATAAGCTCATCGACATCGCTTCAACCAAAGATTATCTATCACAAGTTGACTTTTATGCCTACATCATCTTCCTGAATTCTCTTTTTCTGGCACCAAACTTCCACTTTCTGAAAAACTTTTGGCTCCCGTGGGTGCCCAATCATCCGCCCCGCTGGGAGAATTGGGTATTAATCTGGGGATTGTTAAATCTTATCGGCCTGACTCTTTTCCTGACCATACGCGAATTTACCCAAAGCAAGCCCAGACTAACACAAACCATTTGGTTTTTCAATCACCGGAGGAATTACATCATCATTCTGTTTATGATCGTCAGTTTTGCAGCGCAAGCTATGGTGTACGCCAAGTTTGGTGGTATTTCGGGTTACATCAGGGAATATGAAGAAGCCCGGGCTGACGCATTCAGGGGAATGGGCTATCTGTTTACAATTTCAGAGATCTTTCCGATTCTGTTTATCATCTGGTTCTTCCTGAACAATATTGGGAAGAAAAACATTCCCGCGATCAAAATCTATATTTTCTTCATACTACTTTTTGCTGCTTGTATCTATTTCGGTGGGCTTAAAGGCCGAAGAAGCAACACGATATTTACCATGTTTCATGGATTCTTTCTCGTTCATCTCTACCTGTACCGGTTCAAACTCCAGGAAATTTTATTGGCACTCACGTTTGGAATGGTTTTCATGCTCATTGGAAAAGTATACAAACTCATTGGTTTTGATGCTATTTTATTACTAAAGGATTTGGATTTCAAAACCCTATTTGAGTATAACGCCCGATACGGAAACGGAACCATTCCTACACTCATCGGCGATTTTGGCCGGTGTGATGTCCAGAGTTTTCTCATTTACCGGAATTATGTCGATGGTTTTCCTCAATATTGGGGAGTGGAATACTTCGGTGATTTAATTAAAATGTTTCCCTCTATTATTTCGGACCATTTCACCGATGTTCCGTCCAAAATCGAAGTAGGTGCCAACTATCTCTATGGTAGTAAAACCAGAATTTTTGGCGTTTTTGGCGAGTACATCTTCAATTTCGGTTTATCGACTGCTTACCTGTCCTACTTAATTTTTGCCGGCATGGTGATTCTGGCTGACCGATTCGTCAAAATGCTGCATAGCAATGATATTCGACTCATTATTGTGCCGCTTATTTTCAATTTTATCATCATCGCTTTTTTATCCGATCTAGATAATATGGGCTTCTTCCTGTTCAAACGATTAACCATCCCGGTTGTTCTTCTGTGGCTGGTTTCCGAACGACATGAAGTCAGGCCCGCTGAATAAAACCTCTCAAACAACAACAGACGATCGCATTTATATGGATTTAATATATGTATACGAAGCGCCTTTTGTCCGGGCAACCGATGGGAATATCTACAGTGTTGGAGGGAACTTTTCCTCACGCATGTTTCAGCGCTATTTGGAAGTATTCGATCACGTATATGTAATTACCCGGGTCCGCAACGCCGAAGGAACTTTCCCTGAAGATAACCGGGTGGAAAATGAACACATTACAGTGTGGCCACTTCCGCATTATTCAGGAATGTTGCAGTTTACAGGAAAATACCTTGCTATCCGAAAAGAATTAAAATCACATATTCGCCCAAATTGCGCTTATATTCTCAGGGTGCCCAGCATTATTGGCACCATCATGGGGCGATTACTTTACCAACAAAAAATACCATACGGTGTAGAAGTGGTGGGAGATCCATATGATGCATTTGGCCCAAACGGAATTCAACATCCGCTCAGGCCGGTTCTCCGACGGAAACTTAGAGCCGATTTAAAAAGAGCTGTAGCCAACGCCGAAGCGGCATTATATGTTACCCGGAATTATTTACAGGAACGTTACCCGGCATCATCCGGAAAATTTCAGACTCACGCCTCCAATGTTTCACTTGTCGATGATGCCTACGTCGACCAACCAAAACATTTTAACGGAGACACAAAAGAGTTCAATCTAATATCGGTAGGTGCACTTGCACAGATGTACAAATCACCGGACATAGTACTTCAGGCTATAAATCAACTACATAACAATGAAATAAAATGCCGGCTAACCTGGTTGGGAGATGGAAAATACATGGACGACATGATACAGCTCTCAAAAGAACTGGGAATCGGTAAATACGTCTCTTTTGAAGGAAGAATTAACTCCGGCGAAAATGTCCGGGTCTATCTTGACAAAGCCGACATTTTCATTCTCGTTTCCAAAACAGAAGGACTCCCGAGAGCAATGATAGAAGCAATGGCCAGAGGATTACCTTGCGTAGGTAGCCACGTTGGTGGAATTCCGGAATTGCTGGATAATGAAGTAATTGTTCCCGCAGGAGATGCAGAAGCCCTTGCTCAACTACTCAAAAAAGTGATGAATAATTCAGCATTCCTGAATAATCAGTCCGCGCGAAACCTCGAAGTAGCTCATTCATATAGCCACGAGCAGCTAAGTCACAGGCGCGAAGAGTTTTATCACAAAGTAAAATCATCTGTACGAATCGAAAACTAAATAGTAATACGCATTTCCCAATTGACTAAAAACAGGCACTGCCTTTCTCTCAAACACGTTTTTCACCTCCTGCAGGTCAGTAGTCATTCGGTAAAAGCCACCCCTCGGCAATGATTATCATTACCGGTGAAACAACTGACCCGATAAAACAAACTAAAATGAAGATTGTGATTATTGCCAGCAACGATTTTTCTCTCATTAATTTCAGGAAGGAGTTAATTTTAGAATTCCGCAACCGGGGATTCAATATCGTTGCTGCAGCCCCGCCTGAACTACCAATCGTTCGAAGAGAACTCTCCCGGTTAGGTATTAAATATTATCCGCTAGCCTTCAGCAAAAACGGCCGGAATCCCATCAAAGATATCCTGTTCTTTTTTTCGCTACTCCGAATTCTGATCAAAGAAAAACCGGATTACTTGCTTTCCTATACCATTAAGCCGGTCATTTACGGCAATCTGGCGGGGCGGTTTTTCAAAAATCTGAAACGGTACTCTATCATATCGGGACTAGGATACATTGCCAACGAAGACGAGCTTCATCCCAAAAAACTGACACTGCGCATTATCGACATTCTCTATCGGATGAGTTTGAAAAATATCAACGGGTTATTCTTCCAGAATTACGAAGATGTAGCGTTCTTCCTGAAAAAGGAATACATTAATTCACCGGCCATTGCTCAGGTGACCATGGGTTCTGGCGTCAATACCCGACATTTTACAAAAGAGCCATTTCCTTGGGGAACATTCCGTTTCCTGCTTGTTTCCCGACTTCTCCGATCGAAAGGCATCGCCATTTATGCTGATGCCGCCCGCATTGTCAAAACGAAATTTCCTTCCGTAGAATTCGATCTGCTTGGTGGGTACGATCTCAGTTGCGATGACGCCATTACTCCCGACGAAATTCAGAATTGGGAAAAGGAAGGTCTTTTTCACTACCGTGGAACAACCAGCGATGTCAGGCCCTACCTGAAGGAATCGACGGCTTTTGTGCTTCCATCCTACTACCGTGAAGGAATTCCGCGATCCATCATGGAAGCGATGGCCACCGGTCGCCCCATTATTACCACCGATGCGATTGGCTGCCGCAACACGGTCAAACACGGACAAAACGGGCTGTTAGTCAAGCCACGCGATGTACAAAGCCTGGCTGATGCCATGATATACCTGATAGAACATCCGGATGAAGTTAAAACCATGGGTGAAAAAAGCCGTCAGATGGCAGTGGATGTTTTTGAAGTAACCGAGGTAAACAAAGTGCTCCTTGAATACATGGATTTAGAATTGCATGTACCGGTATCTGTTCAAACCTTTGCTTGATTTTGTATTGGCTTTCGCCGGAATAATCCTGCTAAGCCCGGTCTTTCTCATCCTTGTTATCTGGTTGACAATAAGCACCCGGGGAAATCCTCTTTTTACACAGGAACGCCCTGGCAAGGATGGGAAACTCTTCCGCTTGTACAAGTTCAGAACCATGAACAACAAACGGAATAACAACGGTGAATTACTGGCTGACCATTTAAGGGTAACCCGAACAGGAAATTTCCTGCGAAACACGTCTCTTGACGAAATTCCTCAGTTGGTTAATGTTCTAAAAGGCGAGCTCAGTCTGATTGGGCCCAGACCTTTGCTAAAACAATACCTGCCCTTATACAATGCCAAACAAGCAAGACGCCATGAAGTTAAGCCCGGCATTACCGGTTGGGCACAAGTAAACGGACGCAACGGCATCAGCTGGGAAGAGAAATTTGAGTACGACGTATACTATGTCGACAACCTTTCCTTCCTCCTCGATATGAAGATCTTATACATCACCATTTGTAAAGTATTCAAAAGAGAAGATATATACGCCCCTCACCGTGAAAGAATGGAATATTTTAAAGGAACCACCACATGATTTGTAAAACATTAAAAGCCGGAATCGAAGCAGAATTTTGGGAATGGCAACAATTATGCGCAAACATAACCGACTGCGACATCTGCTTCTATCCTCAATACGCATTAGTCAGCGAAGCAAACGACGAAGGCGAAGCAACATGCTTTGTTTATCAAAAAGATGACAATGATTACGTTCTCTTCCCCTTTCTGAAAAGAAGAATCAACAACTTAAGTCTGTTCTCCCACCTCAGAGAAACGTATTACGATATTGTATCTCCGTATGGTTACGGAGGCTATCTAAAAAGCGATGCCTGCACGATTCCCATGGACGATTTCCTCAAAGTCTTTCATCAGTACTGTCAGGACCAACACATTGTATCGGAGTTTGTCCGCTTCCATCCCTGGCTAAAAACACAGGAAGGTTGCGACACCGGAATGAATGTCAGTTTATACAACCAGGTCGTTGCGATTGATATTGCCAAACCAGAAGAAGAAATGTGGAGCGATTTTGACCGGAAGTGCCGTAATCGTATCCGGAAAAGTGCCAAAGAAGGCGTTATCATCGAGAGGGATACCTCACCAAAAGCCATCGATGCATTTTACCCGCTCTACACCGAAACCATGTCGCGAAACGAGGCATCGGGATACTACTACTTTTCCAGAGAATACTTCGATAGCATGATGAGATTACTCGACGGAAACATCACCTTCTTTCATGCCCATCTCGACAAAAAAATCATTGCCTCAATTATGGTAATTACCGGTGGTGCCTTCGCAAATGCGCACCTTGCCGGGACAGACACAGCCTATCTTCATTTATCACCTATGATGGCCCTTTTCCATGAAGCATCGGTATGGGCTGGCAAGCAGGGTTACCGGTATTTCATTTTGGGCGGAGGCCGTTCGGCCTCACCGGAAGACAGTTTGCTGAAAATGAAAACAAAATTTGCGAAAGAAACCGTATCCTTTTATACGGGAAAGAAGATCCATTTGCCCGATGTATACAAGGAATTATCCCATCTGAAAAAAATCCATATTCAGCAAAACAAACTGGATATACAACATACCGAATATTTTCCGGAATACCGGAATATTCGATTCCACTCACCTACCTATTCATCTGCACTATAAAACCGATCGTCGTATGGAAACAGAAAGAGATAAAAATTGTCAGTTTGCACATGCCGAGGAGATGTTTGCCAAAGACCCCATCGGGTTGCGAATCAACTTAGCCATCGTAGCATTCTTACGGAAAATCAAATTCTATTTGTACTTCCGCAAAGTCAAATATTTTCTGGGACTCCGAACCCATTATTCCGGAGCAGCGGCAAGCCCCAAATTAATTGCTGAACCAGCTCCTCAAATTATCAAAAAACCTACCGGCCCACTAAAACAGGGCGATTGGGTTCGAATTAAATCGAAAGAAGAAATCCTAAAAACCGTTGACGCAAACAACAAACTGGAAGGATGCGTCGTCATGCCCGAAATGTGGCAGTATTGCGACGTAGAGACCAAAGTAGTTAAACGGGTAGAGTATTTCCTCGATGAGACTAACTACAAAATGCGGAAAATGAGGTCGACCATTTTGCTGGAAGGGTTGCACTGTTCCGGCAAGATGCCTGGCTATAAAAGTCCTTGTGACCGCAACTGCTTTTTCTTTTGGAAAGAAGCCTGGGTAGACAAGATTGAAGCCCCGGTAACCGACGAGAAGCAAGTAACGGAACCGGACCAGCAAAAAGAACCAATCTCATCACACATATAACCTCACCACCTAAACGCCATGAAGAAAAAAATCTGGCTATCATCGCCACACCTGGGAGGCAACGAATTGACTTATATTTTAGAGGCAATTGAAACCAACTGGGTGGCTCCACTGGGCCCAAATGTCGATGCATTTGAACAGGTACTGGCCCGCTACAATCAGGTACAGGACGCTGCAGTACTAAGTTCCGGCACTGCAGCGTTACACCTGGCTCTCGTCATTCTGGGAGTTCACAAGGAAGACGAAGTTATCGCCTCCTCTCTGACATTTGCCGCTACCATCAATCCGATTATTTACCAAGGAGCCCATCCCATTTTGGTTGACAGTGAACCCAAAACCTGGAACATGAGTCCCGAATGGCTGGAGACAGCCATTAAAGCACGCATCAAAAGAGGGAAAAAACCCAAGGCCATTATTCCGGTTCATGTTTATGGCATGCCCAGTAAAATGCAGGAGATAATGGAAATTGCCAATTACTACCAGATTCCCGTGATAGAAGATGCCGCCGAAGCGCTGGGAAGCCGTTACAATGGCCGGGCACTCGGTTCAATTGGACAAATGGGCGTTCTTTCGTTCAATGGAAATAAAATCATCACCACTTCAGGAGGTGGTGCACTGCTGGCCAACGATCAGAAATTGACGGCTAAAGCACGCTATCTTTCTACGCAAGCACGCGATCCGGCTCCTCACTATCAGCACAGTGTTATAGGGTATAATTACCGCATGAGCAACATTACCGCCGGCCTTGGCCTCGGACAAATGGAAGTCATCGACCAACGGGTTGTTCAGCGACGAAAGAACCAACTATTTTATCGGGAACTATTTTCCGGCATACCGGGAATATCTTTCCAAGAAGAACCGGATGACCGCTTTTTCTCCAACTACTGGCTAACAGCCATTACTGTCGATGACAGACAAACCGGAGGTATTACCTGCGAAATGCTTCGACGCGGCCTTGCGATTGAAAACATCGAATCTCGGCCTCTCTGGAAGCCTATGCATCTGCAACCGATTTTCCGAAGATATCCATTTTATGGAAACGGAACATCCGAGCAACTATTCCGCAAGGGACAATGCCTTCCAAGTGGTTCAAACCTAAGCAGTGCCGACCGTTTACGCATTGCCGAAGCAATCATGCGTATATTCAACCAGAGAGAAACACGTCACACGCTGAAACATCAAACGGATTCCGAATCAATAAAAGAAACATAACCCCTTTACCATGAAAGCACTCACTTGAACCGACGACGAACAGTCGCTATATAAAAACACCCACACTTCCCCTCAAGGATATAGGAATACACCCCCAATAGCCTAAACCTGCCACATAAATTTGCCATGCTTCACCTGCTCCAAAAATTCCTAATCCGCCATATCGTTCCACGAGGAATGGTACTGGCTATGGACCTGTTTGTTACCGGAATCAGCTTCATTCTGGCCTATCTGCTCAGGTTCAACCTTGAACCTGCCCAAATTGATCTGCATCGGGCAACGAGTCATTTTTTAATCGCCTTACCGGTCTACATCAGCGTCTTCCTCTTTTATGGTTCCTTTAGCGGTATCATCAGGCACACAACCATCCAGGATACTGTTAAACTCGTGATGGCTATGTCAACAGGCGCCATGAGCCTTCTCCTCTTGTCATTGACAGCACGGACCTCACCTCGTACTGAGTTTCTTGTTATTCCCTACTCTGTTATACTCATCCACTTCTTCGCCACCACAGTTCTTCTGGTCGGCAGCAGGCTGCTCATCAAGGAAACCTATCAATACTGTTTTATTCCGACCCGCCCACTTAAAAGTGTCATGCTTTTTGGTGCAGGAGAATTAGGGTTAATCACGCTAAAAGTACTGGAAGGAGACCGGATTTCCGGTTACAAAGTAGTCGGATTTATCGACGATAAACGGAGTCTTAACGGAAAGAGACTGAACGATATTCCGATATACTCAACGAGACAAGCTTTTCAGCGGGTAATTAAAGCAGAACGTGTCCAGGAAGTTATCATTTCCATCAATCAGCCCAACATTTCACCAACCCGAAAAAAAGAATTACTGGAAATGTGCCTGGAAAACAATGTTCAGCTAAAGCAAATACCAGCCGTAAAGGAGTGGATGAATGGCCAGCTGAACTCCAAACAGATTCGGAACGTGATGATTGCCGATTTGCTTAGCCGGGAAACTATTCATCTGGAGACAGAAAAAATCAAGGAAGGACTTAAAGACTCGATTATTCTGATAACCGGTGCAGCTGGATCGATCGGCTCAGAAATTGTTCGCCAGTTGATGACTTTCGACATCCGCCATGCCATTCTGTATGATCAAGCCGAAACACCGTTATATAATCTGCAAAATGAATTGAAAACCAAATTCCCGAAGATTTCGTTCGAACTCATCATCGGAGATGTGCGTGATCCTTTCCGGCTATACAAGGTTTTCGAAAAATACCAGCCCGACATTGTCTTTAATGCCGCAGCATACAAGCATGTTCCACTGATGGAAGCGCATCCTTATGAAGCCATCCGGGTCAATATTGGAGGAGCTTTGTTGCTGGCCGATTTGTCTGTTCAATTCAAGGTGAAAAAGTTTGTGATGCTGTCGACCGACAAAGCCGTCAACCCAACCAATGTGATGGGAGCCTCGAAGCGCATTTGCGAGATATATGTACAAGCTTTATCGCAGAAAGAAGGCGTCACTACTCAGTTTATCACAACCCGTTTTGGGAATGTTCTTGGTTCCAATGGTTCCGTTGTTCCACTCTTCCAGAAACAAATCGAAGATGGCGGTCCGGTAACTGTCACACATCCCGACATCACGCGGTTTTTCATGACCATCCCCGAAGCTTGCCAATTGGTTCTCGAAGCCGGATTTATGGGTCGTGGCGGCGAAATCTATGTATTCGACATGGGCGAACCGGTGAAGATTTACGATCTGGCGAAAAAAATGATTTCGCTATCCGGTTTCATTCCCGAAGAAGATATTGCCATAAAATTCACGGGATTACGACCAGGAGAAAAACTGTACGAAGAGCTCCTTGCCAACAAAGAAACCACACTACCTACTCATCATCCCAAAATCATGATAGCAGAGGTACGAAAATACCAGTACGATGAAGTGAACCAAAGCATCAGGCAACTACTTGCCTCCGTCCAGTTGGAAGATGAAGAAAAACTGGTAAGCCGGATGAAAGCTTTGGTTCCTGAATTCATTTCCCAGAATTCACGATTCACCAAATTTGACGAGCAACAACCAGCAGCTCCACGTTTGAACGGAAGTAAAAAAAGAACTAAAAAAAGAATATCCATTTCCTAAAAATAGCTCTCAACCCCGACACCACTTTTCTTCCCAAATACATCCTAAAACCAATTTCGTTGTCTGGCATCCGGAATGCAGTCTCCCAATCTGCATTCCGGATATTTTTATATCATGATTAATTAGGGCAAACTAATTTTCTCTTCCGGAACATTCCAGCCTTCCGCTGCCAGTCTCACCTGTTCCATATTTACGTGACCAAAATGCTGGCTCAAGTCCAGAACGACTTCTCTCTCCTCTCCTGGTAATAAAGTGAAATAATTTTCATTGAAGAAGACAGGCAATACCAACTCACTTGTTTTCTCATCCATCACTTTCAAGCGAATAAAAAAGGCTGTCTCCTTACCTGGATTAGCAATGCGAACGCTGTATCTTCCGTCATCTGTTTTTCTCGGTTCCATTGTTATAGATACCGGTTTCAATTGGTTCAATTGTGCGTATGATTTGGGCTCTTTCGACAGCCAATAAAGGTTTTCATCAACTTGCTGACCATCTATATCTTTCAATGTCAACCGCAAAAAGTAAACCTCATCCGGATTGTCATCGGGCAATGTTACTTTTCCCAACATCGAGACCGAATTAGCATCTGCATCCGTTTTTACAATTTGCTCACTCAACTTCTTTCCATGAATAGAATAAAGTGTAGTGATTGCTGTCAAGCCAGACCTTGCAAAAGGCGTCTGATTCACAACACACACCGCTGAATCATTCAGATTCAGCTGAATATGGACTGGTTCAGCCGCTTCTTTGTAACCAAAATATCCGCCTGTATAATCGAGATAATAGTCGTAGAAAAAACCCCGCAACGCCGTCCAGGGATTTTGATTTTTCCAAACCAGCATGCCGGTGTAATCTCTCCACATCCGGAAGTTAAATCCTTCCTGTAGGGCACGATATTGCTCGTAACTCACCAATTGTGCCTTTCGGCAGAAATCGTTGATGTCCTTCACTTCACCATATCGGGCCGGAAAATCGTGCAACGGAATGTATTTGTGGTAACGCCATGACTCAGGAATCCAGTTGCCTTTCGGCGAAACCAAATCATTGGCCGGAATAAATTTCCTCAACGATTCGATATTCGCCATCCCTATTGAACCAATTTCCGGATTGAACGGGTAAGATTTTGTTTTAAATATCCAATCTGGTTCCAAAATACCATAGGGACCGTCGCCATTTCCACCAATCTTATTTTGCATCAGCTGCATTCCGGTTGACTCTTCCAGGTAAAGCCGGGTACCATCCGTTTTGGGAATTACATCATCCCGCAATGCGGTATTAATATCAGCAGCCGGCGTATACTCATTTCCACCGCACCATAGATAAAGGCTCGGATGATTTCTCAACATCTTAATCTGGTCTTCAGCTGATTTCAGGAAGAGCGAATGATCATCCGGATAAGCATGCCGGCGAGCCTGTGATTCCTTCTTCAGCGGATCGGGCCAGCGTCCGTTACAATCGCCGGTAACCCAAAACTCCTGCCACACCAACAAACCATACTTATCACAGGCATCATAGAATTCGGGCCGTTCGGTAATGGAACCGCCCCAAACCCGAATCATGTTCATGTTCATCTCCGCATGCATGCGAACTTCCGCATTGTACCGCTCCTTCGACAAACGCAGCATCGCATCCGAAGCGATCCAATTTCCTCCTTTGATAAACACTTTTTGACCGTTCACCAGAAATACTCTCGCTCCAATCTTCTCGTTAAAATAGCTGCCGGTTTCCCGGATACCAAAATTTACTGCCTGTTCATCTGAAACCTGACCATCTTCCACAAATGAAACTCTCAAGGTATAAAGCGGATGCTTTCCCATTCCATTCGGCCACCACAAGTTCGGGTCGGTTACCTTTATTTCATCCAGACCAACTTCCGTTTTCTGGTATGGCTGAAGCGTTACCTTGCGGGAATAGGTCTTCCCGTTAAAAGCAACCTGCAATACACCGGTTTGCTTATCACCTGTAGCATTTTCCAATTCCGAAGAAACCTTCACAAAAGCAGGTTCCTGCTTTGACCCCGGCATCCGCCTTCCGGGAACGCGAGTAACGACATGAGGACTTCGTACATCAACCGGGCCCGTAACTTCCACACTCACCTTATCCCAAATGCCGGTATTGCGATCACGCATAGGGCAAATCCAATCCCAACCAGCGGTACATTGCATCGTCACATTACGGGCAATGGTTCCGTCACCTCCCTGTCCACGCGATGCATCGCCTTCCGGCAAAGGAGGCTCTACCAGTACAGCAAGTCGATTGACTTCACCCGGATGATAAAGACCGGTGATGTTGTATTTCTCCCGCAGAAACATTCCTTCATGTGTATCCTGATTTACTCGTTTCCCGTTCAGGAAAACATTGGCAGCATAATTGATTCCCCTGAATTTGAGCCAGACCTGCTCTCCTTTCTTCACGGCCAATTCAGGAATTTCGGTATAAAACCAGTAGGTGTAATACCCACGTCCAACGTCATGGATATCCGGAATTTCATTGTTATTCAATCCGAAAAACGGGTCAGGTATCAGTTTGTTATGCAAAAGAGTTGTGAGTACCGTTCCCGGAACCACCGCCTTTATCCAGCCAGTGTGCTGGTATCCCGCCGAAGTAATCATTGTACCGTCGACCTGGACATCCGCTTTTCGTTTAGCCGTCCAATCCTTATCCAATTCGATTTCATGAGACTGAGCTTTCGCAGAAACCAAATTAATCAAATTGAAACACAAGAAAATAAGCAGGAAATACGTTCTCCTCATAATTGGTTAGTTTAAGCGTACAAATGGATAAAATTCACCGTCACAAAATATGGAATCAACCGTAAAACCGAATAAAATTTAAAAAGTAATTGCTTCTCGAATCAACAGGAATGCAATACAAACCAAGGGCATAACTGCCGTCATGTTATTCCGATTTTTTAAGCAATACAAATAACAGAATTTCAATATGTAATACAACATATTTGTCTTCCCCCGAAAGGGGTGTATATTTGAGGCGCATGTGCAAAAAGAAGAGTAAACTGGAATAACAAAGGTAACCTATGAAAAAACAGCAACTTCATCTTCAGGAGGAACAAGTCAATTTGGTTATAAACAGGATGTTGACAATTGGAGGAGAATCATTGAATGTTTCGTCTGCCGGAAGCCTGCTGCGCGAAATCATTTTGGCATCGGAAACAGGAGCCAGCCGGGAAGAGATGCTCCAGTTGATATGCGGAATCACCCATTTCGATACGCAGGATGACCGTACCCTATCAATCTACCGGGCCGTTTGCGAAGAGCCTTTTGAACAGACATACCAACCTTTTGATAATACGACTCTTATCAATCTTCGCAAGACACTTGGTGAAACTCCTGAAGGAGATTGAAATAAACTACATATTAGTCGGTGCCCTACAAATGGACAACTTTTCCGGTACTGGCGCTTTCGCGAGCTGCATCCAGAATCTCAACCACAATCAGGTTATTTTCCAACGATGAAAGATCGGTGGGACTGACGATGATATCACCTCTTATCACGGCTTCGAACCAGGCAAACGGATCATTGTAAGGTGCCAAACGTTCAGGCAATTCCTTCTTCGTTTCTTTATCTTCTCCGGCTAACCGATAATCTATTTCATGTCGGCTGGCAGCAAAAAGCTCACCTGTACGGCCAAAAATCTGCATATCCTTCCGGCTGAAAGGCCAGTTCCACGAAGCCTGAATAATTCCCTGCGTACCCGGATAAGTTAAGATGATGGTTGCTTCATCGTCCACTTTGCGATAAACATCCGGCTTCATGGTTTGCAGCGTGGCCGATACCGTAAGCGGTTTTTGATTCTGCATTAACCAGGTAATGAGATTGGCCCCATAGCATCCAAAATCAACCACGGCTCCGCCGCCATTCTGTTTCGGATCGGTCAGCCAGGCCAGAAACTCCGGCTGCACGTTAATTTCCTTCGGTCCCTGATGACCATCACAAACAATTACTTTGCGAATTTCGCCCAATTTCTTTTCATCCACCGCCATCTGATAAGCCAGATGATTGGTCGGATACCAGGTCGTCTCATAATCGGTAACCAACTTGATTCCGTTTTCACGAGCCAAACGAGCCATCTTTTGCGCATGTTCACCATTCACGGCCAAGGGCTTCTCAACCATGACATCAATGTGCAGCGGCGCACATACTTCCACGACGTGCAAATGGTCGAATATCGGTCCGAAAGCAGTTACGCCCTCCGGCTTTGTTTTTGCAACCATTTCCTCCAGCGTCGGGTAGACCAAGCTCATCGGGAAACCGTACTGCTTCGCATACCGTTCCGCTACTTCCCGGTTGCTTTCGGCAATCCCCACCACTTCTACATCGCCTTTTTTCATGGCATCCAGAATCCATCCCACGTGTCCGTGAGTAAGGCCGGCAATGCCTAATTTTACATGCGATTTATTTTGCTCCTGTGCAGAACTTTGATTTACCATTAGTGTAAGAATGATCAGAATAACAGATATCAGTTTTCGGTTCATAGCTTAGTGGTTAGGTGGTCAAATAACAGTAACCGAAATGTACGAAAAGAGACGGTTATCTCAATAAAAAATGCCAGGCATAACCAGGCATTATTTTCAATTAAAAACTACAATCCGGTTATTTACCGCCGTTTGCCTTCAAATCGTCTAAACAATTTTGATCGAGCGTCGGAATTGGATTGGTTCCGAACAAATTCCCCACAACACCACCGCTTTCGACCTGCCAGTTCATCAGACAATTCGAATTGTCGCAATGATGTGGGTGAGACGCATCCTCGTGATCGGTTTGCATCGGCGAACCATTATTCACCAATCCCAGCACATGCCCGAACTCGTGCTCATAAACAGTTGCTTCCAGAACATATCGTTGCGGTTCCGTTGGCTGATCAGTTAACGACTGAATCGTCTTTTCAAATATAGCGACTGATGTATTGCGATACGTGACACCCAACACCTTCGATTTGTCCGTATCGTCGGTATAACCGCCATCGAGAAACAAAAAATAAGCAGCCAGTTTCCGTCCGTCTGTAAATTCCGTACGATTGTTCTCCTCCATCTTCGCTATGTCATCCAGCGTGTACGTACTTTTTCCTCCGGGTGCAATTTGTGTGTAGATAAATGAAATTCCGGAAGGCTTATTCAAGCGGTTTCCCAGAAATGTTTTCAGTTGCGAAACAGCATCAGGTGTCGGTTTGTAACCATCCATATATTGAATTTCGACAACCAGCTGGGTATATGTATCCGAAGCCAAAAAGTCGTGTGCTGAAGCTCCTGGCCCCAAATTATGATTAAAGGAACCATCGGTTGGAGCAAACGGATTGACGGAAGTTGAAGGCGCATTCGAATTGTCAGAAGAACACGCATTCAAGACCAAAAGAACTACCAGCAAAAACAGACCGGGCACAAATTTCCGGCGGTGTGGGTTAAGAGCAAATTTACGCATGTTGTATTTTAATTTTATCTGTCTGGATTAGTAAACGGGTATGCATTAAAATTGTTTCGGTGAGGAATTTAGATAACAAGAAAATGTTTATTTTCGAACATCAAAGACCGGAAATAACCAAAAGCAGACATGATATGCAGATAATCGATCTCTCCAAACCCATTCAGTATAATCCGAACGATCCCTGGTTTATGAAGGTAAAGGTCAAACATAAACCACACGGGAAAGCGAGATGGCTGATCCGGTTACTGGGGCTGCCTTTTAAACTGTTCCCGAAAGGTTTTACCGGATGGGCGGATGATACCATAACAAAAATGGGCGTTCATGCGACCACTCATATTGATGCGCCCTGGCACTATGCGCCAACAGTTGCAGGCAAACCAGCCAAAACCATCGATGAGATGCCGTTGGAGTTGTGCTATGGCGATGGATTGGTCATCGATATGGAGCACAAAGCCGATTTTGATCCCATTACCGTAGAAGATATCACCGGCTTTTTAGCCGAACACCATCTGGAAATCAAAGAAGGCATGATCGTCCTGATAAAAACCGGACGGGACAAGTTCAACGGGACTAAGAATTTTCACAAAATAGGAACGGGCATGAGCGCCGAAGCCACTGAATGGCTTATCGAGCAAGGCATCAAAGTAATGGGAATCGACTCGTGGGGATGGGATCTACCTCTGCCTCATATGATTAAAAAAGCCAAAGCATCGGGAAATTCAGAATTATTCTGGGAAGCCCACCTGGTCGGGAAAGACAAGGAATACTACCACATGGAACAGCTGGTCAATTTAGGAGCACTACCCTATTCCGGATTTAAAGTTGCCGTTTTTCCATTGAAAATTGTTGGAGCATCCGCAGCACCCGCCCGCGTTGTGGCTATGCTGGAGCAATAAATAGAATTACTCTATCTTCGTAGTCCAAGTAACAATCAACCAATAAACGGAAAAATGCGACCAAAGGAACTGATACAACTGTGGGTAACGATTTTCAACGCGGGAGATGCCGGCAAGATCGCCGAACTCTATCACGATGATGCCATCAATCACCAGGTAGCCAATGAGCCGGTAATCGGGAAGAATGCTATCCGGGACATGTTTGCAAATGAGTTTGCTGCTGCAGAGATGGTTTGTATTATCGAAAACCTGTTTGAAGACGGCGAATGGGCCATTCTCGAATGGAAAGATCCACTGGGACTAAGAGGTTGCGGGTTCTTTCAGGTTATCGATGGAAAAATCAAGTTCCAACGTGGCTACTGGGACAAATTGTCATTCCTTCGACAGCATCATTTGCCCATTCCAACCGAGTAGTAGATAACCATTCTCATCTCAGCAGATGAGTTTTGCATTACGTCAAATGATAAATTTACCGGCTCAAATGAAACTTAAAAAATTACATATAACAAACCCTGTAGAATTTCTTTCCAAAATTCAGGAAATTGCAGATTTCTCTATTAATCCGGATGATTATCGGTTTAATAAAACGTTTACGGATTCCGACTACATTGGCGAGATAGAATCTGGAAATTTTGTAATCTACGACGCAGGAAAATCTTTTTTAGGTAAGAGAATTATATTGAAATTCGTCGGGCAAGTAGATAAGAACAACGACTTAAATCTACAGTTTTACATTAGCAATTTATGGGTGAAAGTATTTAATGCCACAATATTGCTTGTGTTGGGAATACTCATGCTCGTATATGCTTATTACCTTGGTGGACTGTTCATCATCTTCGCACTTATCCAGGCAACTGTAGAGTATAACCAAATAATGAAACACCGTTCAATATTTTTGAAAAAGATTCAAAGCATTATTTAAAACACAGTCAGTGTATGTATACCATCCGCAATGCCAAACCGGAAGAGTTTGAAGAGCTAGGCCAACTCATGGTAGAAGTTTACTCGCAGCTGGAAGGATTTCCGAAACAATCGGAACAACCCGAATATTACAAGCTACTGGCCGGTATCGGGGAACTAACAAAAAAGCCGAATACAGAACTTATCGTGGCCGTTTCGCCGGAAGGCAAAATAGCCGGTGGCGTAGTGTATTTCAGCGACATGCAATACTATGGTTCGGGTGGCACTGCAACGCAGGAGAAAAATGCATCCGGCTTCAGACTACTGGCTGTTGCGCCCGCCTTCAGAAAACAAGGCATTGGTAAACTTCTGACCAACGAATGCATTCGAAAAGCCAAAGAGTTAAAGCAGGCGCAAGTAATTATTCATTCGACCAAAGCCATGCAGGTTGCCTGGAAAATGTACGAAGAACTTGGTTTTAAACGCTCGGAAGATTTGGATTTCATGCAGGAAGAGCTTCCGGTATTTGGCTTTCGCCTGAGGTTCAAATAAACTTCGCTATCAAGTCTCAAAGCAAAAGGTTTGGTTGATTGCATTCAGATATTTGAGTACCTTAAACAGGCAATGCTGAACCAATAAATAAAATGATATGGGACTATTTTCATCGCTCTTGGGTAATGCAGGAACTGTAAATCCCGAAGAACTATTCAAAAAGTACGGGAAACTTCTCATTGAAGGCGAAGGAGTCGAGCTTGGATTCAATTTATACAAAGACGTGTTCATCTTCACCACAAAGAGACTGATTCTGATCGACAAGCAAGGTCTGACGGGTAACAAAATCGAATACAAATCAATTGCTTATAAGAGCATCTCTAAATTCAGCATCGAAGCGACAGATACTTTTGACCTGGATGCCGAATTAAAGATTTGGGTTTCCGGCGAGCAAACTCCCAGCATCAAAAAGCAATTCAATAAAACGGTGAATGTGTACGATGTACATCATGTGCTGGCGTCATACGTGCTGAAATAATTTATTTTTTAACCTGTTTATTCTCAAGTTCATCCGTCACTTCAAATCCAAACGATATGCAGAAACTCATTCCTGCCTTTCTTATATCCCTTCTCGTCCTGACCTCGTGCAAAACAGGAACAGAAAGGCAAATAGAACAGTGGAAAACCGAAATAAGACAAACCGAACAAGCATTCGCTGAAATGGCACAAAAGGAAGGAATTCCGAAGGCATTTCTCACCTACGCTGCCGAGGATGCGGTTCTATTACGCAATAACCAATTAATCAAAGGCAAACAAGCATTAAGAGCTTTTTATTCCCAACAGACGACTCCTTCAGAAAAAGTAAGCCTCACCTGGAAACCTGACTTTGTGGATGTTTCCAAATCAGGCGATTTGGGTTATACCTACGGCACTTACCAATATACGGTCACCGACTCCCTCGGCGGAACGAAAACATCAGAAGGAATTTTCCACACCGTTTGGAAACGCCAGGCAGATGGTTCGTGGCGATTTGTTTGGGACTAGATAAAGAGTTTATCCTCCTTTGATTGATAATTACTTCTCTACAACAACTTTTGTTCGTTTTCTCCGTTCAAAATAGACACAGGAAAAAGCCACAAACGACTATTACTGTAGATGAAATAGAATAACAGCAAATCGATTTACAACTCATTCAACAGAGATGAACGGTACGAATTTTAATTATGAACTTTATTTCGATTTGTCACCCGACTTGTTGTGCATTGCAGGATATGACGGATATTTCAAGAAAATAAATCCAGCCGTTTCAAAACTACTGGGATACAGCATGGAAGAGTTATATTCCCGCCCAATTAATGACTTTGTATATTGTGCTGATAAGCGTGCTACCAATAAGGCACGGGAGGAGCTTACCAGGGCAAAACCACTTCTTCATTTTGAAAACAGGTATAAAACCAAAAGCGGTGAAATTGTATGGTTATCATGGACTTCCTATCCAATAGAGGATGAGCAATTAATTTTCGCTATAGCTAAAAACATCACGCACAAAAAACAACTGGAAGCCGATCGAAGCGCTTTGCTCTCCCAATTATCCACCTCCAATAAGGATTTAAAACAGCTAACTTACACCACCTCACACGATTTGCGAGCGCCCGTCAACAATGTACTGGCGGTACTCGATATGCTTGATATCTCGAAGTTTACCGACGAAGAGGCAATCGAGTTAGTTAAGATCTTAAAATTATCGGGTGAATACCTGAAAGAATCGTTGGATAATTATGTCGATGCTTTAAGCGAAAAACATCAGGCACATTCCCGTTTGGAAGAAGTGAATTTGAGCGAAACACTGAACAAAGTGCGTAAATCGATCCAATCATTAGTCGAGACCTCCGGAACATTTATTCATGCAGACTTTTCAACCTTGGATACCATCCGGTTTAACCGGGCATATATGGAAAGTATATTCCTGAATTTGATAACGAATTCGATTAAATACGCCAGGTCCGATGAGCATCCAATCATTCAGATACGTTCAGAAAAAGCAGATGGAAGAGATCTACTGATATTCAGTGATAATGGCATGGGATTCGACATGGAAAAAGTAAATGACAAAATTTTCGGTTTGCACCAGAAATTTCACCATCACAAAGACAGCAAAGGCATCGGACTTTACCTGGTACACAATCACATTACCAGTTTGGGCGGAAAAATCGAGGTGGTAAGTGAGCCCAACAGAGGAACTACTTTCACCATGTCGTTCAAGGCCTAATCATATATCCAGGCTCATCAAATACCTGAAATTAGTTTAATTTTATCGGTTGTGCCCGCCGGCTTGCGTCAGGGCAGTATAAACACAAAGAGATAAGATGATGAACAAAGCAACGAGCTTGATTCTGGTATTCCTTTTCTTCATCACCGGAGCAAAAGCACAGCCGGAAAAGATGGATTACGGCAACAATCCCAAAGCCGGCCACTATGCTAACGTGAACGGTATCCGGCTCTATTACGAAACATACGGAAGTGGTGAGCCATTAGTCATGCTCCATGGCAACGGAGGCTCCATCAATGCGTTCCGGAACCAGATTCCTTTCTTCGAAAAACATTACCAGGTGATTGCCATTGATAGTCGTTTGCAAGGGAAATCGGGCGGTTCTCCCGACACTATCTCCTACCGGCTGATGGTTTCCGACTTCAATGCCTTGCTGAATCAGTTGCACGTCGATTCGGCCTATGTGCTGGGTTGGAGCGACGGTGGTATCGATGGCCTGTTGCTCGCTATTGAACATCCCGACAAGGTGAAAAAGCTGGCCATTTCAGGTGCCAATACCGTTCCTGATTCTACCGCAGTTCCCTACCGGGATATTGTTGCCATGAGGAATTTTGTGGAGCACGATAAGACAGCAACTCCGACAGCTATTGCCCTGAACAAGATGATGCTGTATCAGCCTCATATTTCTGACGAAAGTCTCCATACCATCCAATGTTCGACGCTCGTTATGGCCGGCGATCACGACATCATCAAACCGTGCCACACCATTGGCATATTCAAAGCCATTCCAAAAGCGGAATTGTGCATCTTCCCCCATTCGAACCATGGCGTTTGCATCCAGCATCCAAAGCAGTTCAACGAAACGGTGGAGCGGTTTTTCCGGAAATAAAACCATTTGACAAACAGGTAATTCACGCCAGAAAGTCTTATTTTTAGGATTGCCCTGCATCGCATTCGTCACCGAATTAGCTAAACTCTCATCCATGAACAAATTTCGGGAAAGCATTGACAAGCAAATTGCATCGAACCAGGACCGGAACCTGTTCTCCAGCGGAAATCCGCCTTCGTTCCACTTCATCGAAGAAACCATCAACGCGATTGGGCGGATTGAAGAGCTTAGCAAAAACGAAGAGCAAGTTCTTATTGAATATACCGTTGACAAAGTATTGCAAACATTTTACCGGATCAACCAGTATTACTATTTCGACGCGGCCGCCCGGGAAAAATTAAAAGCCATTTACAGCCATTTACTCTCCAGCTTCAGGGAAAAAACAACGCCGGTTAAAACCATCGCTCAGAACCATTATGAAAATATAATGCAATGGTTAAGGGAAACCAACGCTTTCGCGGAAAAGATTTATAACAACCATACGATGAAAGTAGAAGATGTTCCCTGTTTCGCTTACCGGGCCGAAATGCAAATCGAAATTCTGCAACTCAAGGTGTCGCAACTCAAAGAGCCGGTCCTGGACATTGGTTGCGGTAAAGATGCCCCACTGGTAACTTATCTGCGTGAGAAAGGAATCGACGCAACGGGTTTTGACCGGTTTCCATCAAAAAATGAGAATGTACTAATGTCAGACTGGTTTACTTTTTCTTACGGAGAAAAGCAATGGGGAACAATTATCAGCCACCTGGGTTTTTCCAATCACTTTCAGCATCACCACCTGCGGGAAGACGGAGAATTCGTAGCATATGCACAGAAGTATATGGAGATTCTCCGTTCGCTGAAACCCGGAGGCTCATTTCATTATGCGCCCGATTTACCTTTCGTGGAGCAATACCTTTCGGCCGACGAATACCAGGTGACCACCCGTCAGGCGGGTAATTCCGGGTTTCGGGTAACCGTAATAAAGCGGCTCATATAATTCAACAAGATTTCGACTCGGACTCCATCGATGTTAGCAGGATTACCTGACGAACAAGTCCGGATATTTATCCGAAAATCGCTGAGCAAGGTAAAAAATGCGAAGTCTTGCTTAGACGAAATTATCAGGCTAATGAGCGCCAGAGAATGTAAAAAAGCCGCCGGAACATGAGCCCGGCGGCTTTCGGCGACCTTAACACAATAGTAATTAACCAAATAAAAATAGCCGCTATGTTATTCTCCTCCTCCCGTATTTTTAACTGTTCCGAAACCGGTATGATCTGTTTCGAACAATGAACTCGATTATGTTTCAATGCCCTTCTTTTTCATTTCTCTCCGTCAACTAAAAAAAACTGTCTGTATCTTTTTGTATACTTAATATAAATCAAAAATGATAATTATCCCGATTTTTTTGATGAACGTGTGGAATTTTTTGATGAACGTACGGATCTGGTATGCGAACGGAAATTTTGATAGTCTGAAATGAGTTACTTTGATACATCTGAAAATGAGTTCTTGAGAGATTTTTATATCTTGGAAGGAGGAAATGAACCAACAAAATGAAAACCGACCCCCAAATCGAACGAAGAAGTAGCCATCGTCACCCCGAATCTGAAGATGAATCAGGTGGAACGACCGAAATTTATACCGATGTCAGCCATCAAGGATGGCAACGTATTAAAAATCCCTTTGATGATCTTGCAATGTAAGATACCATAGGTACACATAACACTCCCGCATGGGAAATATATGGTAGTTTTAGTAGACATATAAACTAGTTGTGGTTAATCCAAATAAAATCTCCTAATTCTTGTAAAATTTGGAAATTTTAGAAAAAACAAATACATTTATAAAAATTCCAAAACAATGAAAGATTAGGAGATTTTAAAGATGATAGAAAGACCACCTAAAATAGATAAAAAACACTTTTCCAAAGCGTTGATAATTCTTAAAGATAAGAACAGTCTAGATGTAATTAGGAGAAGCAACAATAAATATCTTTATTGGGATAAAGTAAAATACCAAACAACATCTGACGATTTCTCCCCGATTGACTTATGGGCAGCAATCAAACTTACGAGAAATCTTGATTATAAATATCTGCAATTTGGCAAATACAAATTTGCCTTTTCTCAGACAGACTACATTCAAGAAATATTGCACAAATTCGACTTAAATGTTGGTGGTAATCTAGGAGCACAAAAGTTAATTCCAGAACAAGAGAAAGACAAATATTTAATAAGCTCAATCATGGAAGAAGCAATCGCTTCATCACAAATTGAAGGTGCAGTTACAACAAGAAAAAAAGCAAAAGAGATGCTCAGAAAGAATGATAAGCCGAGAAGCAAATCTGAGCAAATGATTCTAAACAATTATAGAACAATTCAAACTATTGTTAATTTAAAGAAAGAACCGCTTACTATAAATTTACTATTAGAGATACATAAACAAATATCATACAACACACTTGCAGACAAAAGTGACGAAGGCAAATTCAGAGACTCAAATGACATTTATGTTGTCAATCATATAGAAAGTGAGATAGTTCACACACCTCCTGACTTCAAAGAAATTCCTGAGTTAATGGAACAAATTTGTCTTTTTTTTAATAACGATAAACACGACTATTTTATTCATCCGGTAATTAAAGGAATAATATTACATTTTATGATTGGGTATGTACATCCATTCGTTGATGGTAATGGCCGTACTGCCAGAGCACTATTCTACTGGTATCTTTTATCAAAAGGCTATTGGCTAACAGAGTATTTATCAATCTCAAGACTGATAATAAAAAGCAAAAATCAATATGAATCAGCCTATCTTTACACTGAGAACGATGAAAACGATTTGACATATTTCATCAACTATAATTTAAAAACAATGGATTTAGCTTATGATGCATTACGAGTTTACATCCAAAGAAAAATTGATGAGAAAAAATATATAACTAATTTCCAGAGGATACAGAATATTAACGACAGACAAGCTGAGATAATAAAATGGTTTTATGATGAGCCAAACCTACTTATCACAGTTAAAGAAGTAGAAAATCGCTTACTTGTTTCAAACCAAACTTCAAGGACAGATTTACAACAGTTAGTTGAGTTTGATTTTATCGAGCAGATTGAAATTAACAAAAAGAAAAAGGCATTTGTACGTAGTAATAATTTTGAGAAAATATTAAAAGAAAAAACGAACCACAACATTTTGTAAATTCCATTGCGGTTTCCTTGGTTCACCAGCAGTTATACTCACAAGTAATAAAGTGTATCTAGATAGGAAATCAGCTCTGAACTCCGCAACGTAACTTACAATCTTCCGTTAATTAAAAAACGAAAAGACCATGCAAATTCCGTTCGAACAAATGCAGGATGTACTTTACAGGCTGTTCATCAAATATAATTTTACGGAAGAGAAAGCCCGGTACATGGCCAGGGTATTTTCAGAAACAACATTAGACGGTGTCAATTCTCACGGCATCAACCGTGTACCGCCTTTTATAAAATATGTGGAAAATGGTTTGGTAAAAGTGGATGCTGAGGCAGAAAAAGCAGAAAAGTTTGGTAGCATCGAAAGATGGGACGGGAACTTTGGTCCGGGTATTATTAACGCCGCGAAGTGCACGAATCGAGCCATCGAACTGGCCAAACGTCATGGAATGGGAATGGTGGCCTTGCGCAACACCAATCACTGGATGCGAGGTGGCACTTATGGATGGCAGGCGGCAGATGCCGGTTGCATTTCCATTCTTTTTACCAATACAAAACCCAACATGCCGCCCTGGGGCGGTAAAGACAGCCGAATAGGGAATAATCCGTTTATTGTGTCAATTCCAAGAGAGCAAGGTCATGTTGTTTTGGATATGGCCATTTCGCAGTTTTCATTTGGAAAGATCAACGACTATAAACTGAGAGGAGAAAAACTCCCTTACCCCGGAGGCTGGGATGATAACAACGAACTTTCCAACGACCCCGAAAAAATCTTGTTAAAAGAACGCGGATTACCCATCGGATATTGGAAAGGTTCCGCTCTTTCGATGATTTTGGATATGCTGGCTACGTTATTGGCAGCTGGAGACTCAACATATAAAATTGGTTTGAAGGAGCAGGAAACAGGGGTTTCGCAGGTGTTCCTATGTATTTACCCCGACCTATTTAATGATAAAAATATACAGGAAAGACTCCTTAACGAGATTATCGATTACACCCATGACGTGGACCCCATGCACCCCGGAGACAAAACCTATTATCCCGGAGAACGAACGTTAGAAACCAGAGCAGGAAACCTGAAGAATGGAATTCCGGTAAGTGAAGAAGTTTGGCAAGAGGTATTGGAATTATTGGGATAAAAAAAGGAGAAGAATATTCTGTTGGAAGAATAAATAGCCAATTTATCTGCCATGAAAACAAAAATCGCTTACATGATATCCTTCCTTATTGTAGGAACCCTCATTTTCTTGATTTACCAATCATACACCAAAGAATACCACTAAAAATAAACACCTAAAAATTTACTTTTCATTGTTTTATCAGGTTCAATACTCATTTCGTCGATCCGTTTCATTTGAGAATTGTACTGAATGAAGTCAACCATCTTTCTGAAATTCTTGTTAATGAAGGATGTTTCGTCGTTTGCTTTTCACTTACTTTCAGGTTGAATGAAAATAGCGGAGCATGTATAGAAACAACATGAAAACAGGAATATGATGAGTAAACAGCTATTGTTTTTTATCCTTTTCGTAATTGCCGTTGAATATTACACATTCGTGGCCGTAAGAACGGCTCTTCGAAATACGAACAACAGTGTCCATTTGTGGCTGTTTATCCTGTATGTAATATTATCGCTGGCGACTTTATGGAGTTTGTACGCTTTTGCTCACTGGGGAAGAACGGCCTGGCCTTCGCTCACCCTAAAATATACGGTCAATATTCTTATCGGAGTCTTTATCGGCCAGGTACTTATTGCAGCCATTATGTTGCTGACCGATGTTGTGATGATTATTCCGAACATAATTAGCTTTTTCCTTTCGTTCAGAAATCATCCTGTTGGAAGTCCGTCTGACAGCTCTCGTTTAATCGGGCGTTTTACGTTTATTTCCCAAACAGCGTTATTGATTGGAGGAGCGCTCACGTCGGGACTGGTGTACGGCATGTCCAACAGGTACAACTACAAATTGAGAAGAGTACGGATACCAATAAAAGGTTTGCCAGATGATTTCAAAGGGCTTCGGATTGTTCAGATTTCGGATATCCATTCCGGAAGTTTCGATGATCCGGAGGCGGTGTCACAAGGTGTCGCCGCCGTTATGGAGGAAAAACCGGATCTGATTTTGTTTACCGGTGATTTAGTGAATGACCGGGCTACCGAAATAGTACCCTACATGGAAGTGTTCAAAGCATTGAAAGCGCCGATGGGCGTTTACTCTGTTTTGGGGAATCATGATTATGGCGATTACGTTTCCTGGCCTTCAGAAGAAGCCAAAAAGAAAAACCTGGAGCAATTGAAGCAACATCAGGCTGACATGGGTTGGCGACTACTGACTAATGAACACGTGCTGCTGGAACGAAACGGTCAGCAAATTGCGTTGATTGGGATTGAGAATTGGGGAGCCAGAGGTTTTACCCAATATGGTGATATGAAAAAAGCCGTGGCAGGGTTGGAAAAACTGGACATCCCGGTGAAAATACTCATGAGCCATGATCCTTCGCAGTGGGATGCGCAGGTCCGGAAAGACTACAGGGATATTGACCTGACTCTGAGCGGGCACACGCACGGGATGCAATTTGGAATAGACATTCCCGGCTTCAAATGGAGCCCCGTTGAGTATTTCTATAAAGAATGGGCTGGTTTGTACCAAAAAGAGCACCAGTACTTATATGTCAACCGCGGTTACGGTTTTATCGGGTATCAGGGACGATTGGGCGTGTTGCCTGAAATTACTTCGATTGAGCTGGTATGATGTGATTTTCCCGGCGATATTTTTCACAGCCTCCAAACCCTTGATTGATTTTAACGGGGTTTCTGTTAAGAAAATTAAGAGGGGTGCAACCTTCCTATCCTTAGACTCATCTACTAGTTGGAGCAAAACTAACTACCATGAGAAGAGCATTTTTTATATTCGCCATACTGTTGCTAACCAGTTGCGCCCATGTCCCAAATGAAAATCCAAGATATGCCATACGGCAAAAAGCGCTGTTTCAATTCGAATACGTGAATCATGCCTGGGGACGCCAACATAATGGCTGGCTAATCGATTCATCGGGTGAACTTCATTGCTACAACTTACCCAACAACTGGACCTTTCCGGATTCCTCCGGAACCATTTCCGCGGAGGACATGGAACGAAACCTGCAGAATACAGACAGTCTTTGCTACCAGATTGACGCGGAAGAACTGAAAGCCAAATTTTCTTTGTTGCCGTTGGCCGCCAAAGGTCCCACCAGCGATCCAGTTAATGAAATGTATGATGCCGGCATTGTCATTTATGCAGGATATATCCTCAACCCAGTAAATAATCGGTATGAACGTGTCATGCTTCAGCAGACAGGCGATTTTCGGATTGACAACCAGTCAGCACAGGCAAAGGAACTGTATGAATGGCTTCTTTCGATGAACCAAAAACTGACAGAGAAACAATAAAGGTTCAAACATACCACCGCTTTAAAAAACATCAAATACTTGATAATCAACTGATTTTATTCTTTCTTTTTCAATAATTATAAAAATAGTTGTACGACTACAAAAATAGTCATAGATTTACGACATGGAAAAGAAAGAATTGACAAAAGCTGAAGAACAGGTCATGCAATATCTTTGGAGTATCAGGAAAGGATTTCTGAAGGATGTTGTAGACCAGTTTCCCGATCCCAAACCCGCTTATACCACCGTATCGACGGTTATCCGGGTTTTGGTAAAAAAGGGATTTATCGGGTACAAGACCTACGGAAAAAGCAACGAATACCATCCATTGATATCCAAGAAAGACTATTTTCAGAACCATGTCAAGTCCATCATCGACAACTTTTTCGGTGGTTCTGCTCCTGCGTTTGCATCATCTTTTGCGAACGAACAGTTGAAACTTTCAGAGTTGGAAGAAATCAGGAAACTGATTGATGAAAAAATAAATCAGATCAAGTCAGACAGATAACTTATGATTGCATTTTTGTGGTACCTTCTCGAGGTCAGTCTCAGCCTTTCGGCATTCTATCTGCTCTATGCAGCGGTAATGAGAAACCATACATTTTTCAACCTTAACAGGATTTATCTGCTGATCGGCTTACTGCTTTCGTTTATTATACCAATTCTGAAAATTCCATTTTTTCAGGTTCAATCACCAACTATAGTGACCAATATGATAAAGTTACATCCGATTGAACCGGATAACATCTTATTCACCAATCAAAATCTCGCGCATGGCTTAACAACACTTAATTACACTGTGATTTTGCAGGCTATCTATCTGGCCGGCATTATTACCCTGTTCTTTAAGCTTTTCTTTTCCATTATCAGGATTGTCCGGATGAAGAATCAGTCTGACATTCACAAGCTTGACAAAGTCAAAATTGTCAGGACAGATACATCGGTACCTTTCTCATTTTTTCACATGATTTTCTTACCAAAGAATGAGCAGAATCCGATGATAATTGAGCATGAGCTTGCCCATATCAGGCAATTACACTGGCTCGATTTGATTCTGACCGAACTGGCAACTGTACTTCTATGGTTCAATCCAATTGTTTTTCTGTACCGAAGTTCGCTGAAACTGCAGCATGAATACCTGGCCGATGCATCTGTTCTAACGGAAAGCCACAAAACAGAAGGCTATCTGAAATCGATGCTGCGACATGTTGAAATGGTTAGCACCGGCGGACTCGTCAGTCATTTTTATCAAAAAACAATAAAAAAGCGCATTATTATGATGACAAAAAATAAAACTTCTCGAAAATATCTGGGGCTTTACCTGCTCGTAATCCCAATGATTTCCATATTACTATTCGCATTTGCACCCGACGGTTCAAACGGTTCACTCACCATCGGAAAAAACACGGTGGTTGATAGCAAAACTTCCCGGCCTTCCATTTATCCGGTGGCCCGGGAAAAAATAACGCACTTCAGCGGGTGGGGCGAGCGTAAGAATCCCTATACAAAGAAGAAACAATTCCATCATGCCATTGACATCGCAGCACCTGAAGGAACGAACATTGTTGCGCCCGCTGCAGGAGTGGTAGTTGAAGCCCGATTGAACGAAAAAGGAATGGGAAATTACATACTGATTAAACACAATGACATGTACTCGACGTATTATGCCCATCTCAAGAGTATTTCCGTGAAACCGGGAGATGTCCTGAAAAAAGGACAGGTCATCGGTCAGGTAGGTAGTACCGGCATTTCGACCGGATCACACCTCCACTACGAAGTGTACAAAAATGGTAAAAGGGTCGATCCCGAGGATTATCTCCCGAAATAAAGAGCAAAAAAGGTGAGCCTGCGGGCCACCTTTTCTTCTGATATTTTAATACCCCGCTTGTCGGTTCAAATCTGGAACCGCGAAATAGTTCCTGCGCGAATAATACAGGCAGAAAACACAACCACGAACACGGGAAACTCATGGCCAGCAACCGGAACAGTGGCATTGATGTGCTCAGAAGATTGGCCATTCTATCCGTCATTTTGCTTCACGTCAACATTCGCGTTCCGTTCAACCAAACATTTGTCGGCAATGCTATGCCGGGCTCCATCTGCAAGAAAATGATCGCTCCGAAAAAAAGTCGTAAGGTTCCCAAAAACTGAGATGATAACGAAAATTCCTTATCTTTATTTGAACATAAATCTTCAGACATGTTAAGGAAAGGATTCTTGAAATACCGCAAAAGGCCCGGCTCAATTGCAGCGACAATCTTGCTTTATACCGGTGCATTTATTTCCATAACGGCCCTGATTTACACGTTGATTAATCTGCAGAGAGCCGATGAATTTGTTCACATCTGGTTGCCTTTCGTTATGGCTGGCGTGGTGATGATTTTCTTAAGTCAGATTCTGAAATGGCAAAAAAAGCTGTTGAGAAAACCATTTCTGCATTAAAAGACCTTTCATTTTACTATTCAGAAAACGTATGAACCAACAAGTATCCCTGGTGTTGTCGGGCGGTGGAGCTCGTGGAATAGCACATATTGGTGTAATTGAAGAATTGGAAAAACAAGGGTTTGAAATCAAATCTATTGCCGGAACTTCGATGGGAGCATTAGTCGGCGGTGTTTTTGCACTTGGCAAAATGGAAGAATACAAGAAGTGGCTCTACTCGCTCGATCGAATGAAAGTGTTTGCACTGATTGATTTCACGCTCAGTTCGCAAGGGCTGGTGAAAGGCGACAAGGTGCTGAATAAAATGAAGGAATTCATTCCTGATGCCAAAATTGAAGAACTGAATATCCACTATGCCGCTATTGCCGCCGATATCGTCAATAAAAAGGAAGTCGTATTTACCAAAGGGAGTGTCTTCAAAGCCATTCGCGCTTCCATGGCCATTCCGACGGTTTTTACTCCCGTGAAAACGAAAAATGGACTGCTGGTCGATGGCGGGGTCATCAATAACATTCCATTGAATCATGTCAAACGGGAATCGGGTGATTTGCTGATTGCCGTAAATGTCAATGCAGATATTCCTTTGGAAAAGCCGGCCGTTTCGAAAAAGGAAGAAAAAGCGGATCAATCTGTATATCAGCAAAAAATCAAAGAGTTTTATCAACACCTGCAAGATATTCTGCCATCTAACAAAGAAGAGAAACTGGGTTATTTCGATCTCATCAACAAAACCATCGGAATGATGACTTACCACATCGGGCAAACCAACCTGAAAAATCATCCGCCTGATATCCTGATCGAAATATCGCACGATGCCTGTACCACCTACGATTTCTACAAGGCGAAAGAGCTGGTGGAGATAGGAAGACATGCGACCGTGAAAAGTATTATGAAGGCCAATAACCTCACACAATAATATGACATTACTACAAAACCAGTTACCCCTCTCATCATTTCAACGGGAATAAAAAACAATAGAACACAATATTTTCGTGATCACGCAGATACAGTTAAAATCGCACTTACATCCAAATTAGAAAAGCTAGTATAGAATACCCTTTTGACGAACAGGAAATGAGTCAAATAAAGCTGATACGTAAAAGTCCGAAGAAAAAGTTATACAACACACTCCTTTTCAGATAAGGTTCCAATTAAAAACAATATAAATTATTGAACCACACATGCACAAATAAACATATATTCATTCACTTAGGAGCTTTTATTTCGTTTTATTAATACATAATGAAAAATAGATACAATAGACCAGTGTAAAATACGTTATTATATGAATGCATAAAAGAGATGGCATTCAATGATAATATACAGATGAAGTAATTACTAAGTTCCGCAAAGATTATTATGCAAGAAATGTCACTAATGAAATATTCGGTTCAATTGAGTTTTGAAGAAATAGGGCTACCTCCTTTTGAAGACATCCTGATACTGGGGAAAAAAAGTTCACAGGGAAAAATAGGCGTATTTAAATCGTTTGAATTCTTAATACCCAATGAATTTGAAGTTTTCGAAGTAGAAGATATGAATGTGGAAGCAGTCTTTATCAACAAGAAGATATTGAAAAAGATGAATAGAGACAGAATTATAAAAGTGCTTCAAAAAAAGGTATTCCCATTCATTTCCGACAATGAAATCTTAAAAGTCAATTTTAAATTGAAGATATTTTACGACGCAATTGAAGGAGAGTTTTGATGGAGATCAAAAAATTTATCAATCAGCGCTTCCCAATGGTTCATCCCTATGAAGGAATCAATGCTATTGAAACCAGACTTATCAATGAAAACTTTCTGGTAGTGATGGATGACAGAATGGAATACTTGGGAATATTAACTCCCTCCGATCTGATTAAACGCCCGCATAAAATCGTCATCGACTGTTTAACAGAAAAGGAAAATCTTCAGGCAAACGAAACCATTACAGAGGCACTGGAGAAATTCCAGAAGCACAAATGCTCTATTCTTCCAGTATTTAAAGCGGGGCGTTTTGTTGGAATTGTCTATAAAAATGAGCTGGTCAATGCGCTTCGGAACAAAATCACCGAATTGTATAAACGCTCGGTGATTTCGCAAAATGTAAAAACATCCTTTCTGCAAAGTCTTTCCCATGAAATACGAACGCCGCTGAACTGGATACTTGGTTTTCTGGAAATTATTTCGGACATGAATGAAGAAGAATTACAGAAAGACGGAAAAAATCATTTTGAGATTGTACAGAAAAGTGCGGACAAATTCCTGTTAATTATAAGCGACCTGATTAATATATCTATCATCAACTCCGGAGATAATATCCGAATGGAGTATGAACTGGTCACTATTGAGGACATATTCGATGAACTTAAAATATACTTCGAAAAATCTACTCCAATTCTACTGAACCGAGAAGTTCAGATACAATTTAAACGCAAAGAAACTCCAACCACTGCTTACTCCGATGGCAACAAAATAAAACATATTCTATACCACTTAATCGATAATGCCATCAAACACTCTCAAACTCAGATCGTGGAAATTGACTATCGCATGTTTCCGAAAAATATTTTGATTCGAGTTTCAAACCAAGGACTACCTATCCCGGAGGAAGAGCAAAGCAGATTATTTGAAATATTCGAAAAGCAGGATATTAAAAACAACGATTACATGAGTAGTGGCTTAGGTGTTGGATTATCGCTGGTTAAAAAATTAATCGAACTGCTGGAAGGCAACATCAGTTTTGAGACAAATGAATCACAAACTACATTTTCTGTTTCAATTCCCTACATTCCGGAAACAGACTCGCCCCTGGTTGTTTCGTTACCAACAATTAACAAGGATAACAGCACAGCCATTCTTCCGGTTAACCTGTCTATTTGATATTTTTATTGTAATTTTGTGAGCCTTTAACGAGGTCAGGGCGTTAATAAAACTGCTGAAATCGGAATAATGAAAATCAACACTTCCTTAATATACAAACCATGAAAAATGACCAAAATAAACTCCGGTGGCAAATTGTTCTCATTATCGTTCTGGCTCTTTTTGCCATCTGGAACCTCTACACCATTTTCATGAAACCAAATGTGTTGCGCCACTATGGCTGGCTGGGAATTTCAGTTGCCATTATTGCAGCCACTTTCGTTAAAAGGAAAGAAATCAAACAACGTATGAACCAGAAAAAATAAACCGGAAGTCATGCGATGTTGTGACGGCTTCCGGCTCTCTAAATTTATTTAGCTTTTTCCTTATTCCGATTCAATTTCCCTGAGCAAGTCACGGGCGGCATCGCGCAGTGGTTTCTGTTTTCTGCGCCAAATCCACACACCAACACCGGCTCCCAATAGCATGCCGCCCCAATAAAGAATCTGAGAAGTCAATATCGAAATAGAATCGTCTGCGTTATCCTGATTCAATGAAAAAAATATCAGTCCTGCGTCGACTAAGGCAACCGGAATAAGTACAAATAACTTTTTGGGATGGAACAGCCGATAACGTTCAATCGCCTTTTTCAGCATTACGGTAGTGGGCAATCCATAATCAACCGTCTTGTATTCTTTAATATACACTCTGAATATTAAGGCAAAAGCAAGAAATGCCAACACATAACACGCTCCTCCAACCCGGTAACTCCAGGTCAGGTCTTTATCCGGATTCACCACCAGAAGACCGAAATAGACAGGTATCATAATCCACATCAGCCACTGAAAATTTCGCATTACACGCACATTACGCCGATCTTCCTTTTCTAAGCCCGGAATCAATCCGTTAATATCAAGCAAGTGCTTATTTTTATCTTTATTTTTTATATTCATGATGGTTTTCGTTTTAAACATGTAACACTTTCTCCCCATCGTCACCGACAGGTCTTCCAACATCATTCATCGCGAACGAGCTTCTCTTTCAATTGACTTTTGATACGATGAATTTTCACTTTGACGTTTGGCTCGGTAATACCAATTACATTGGCAATCTCCTTCATCGTCAAACCTTCCAGTAAAAGAGAAATCAGCGCTTTATCGATGATCGACAACTGGTTGAGTTCGACCTGCAGCTGTTCAAACAAAGCTTCCTGCTTCAGCTTACTTTCCAGTTCACTGTGATCGTACAGGATATTCATAGCCGAGCTATCGGTATTGATCATCAGTTTGGAGTGCCGGTACGATTTTCCGCTAAAACTGATGGCGGTATTAACGGCAATACGGTAAATCCACGTATTGATCGATGATTCACCCCGAAATTTGTCGAGGCTTTTCCATATGTTGACCAATATCTCCTGGTACAAATCCTTCTGCCCTTCGGCATTCGAATGATAGTACCGGCAGATACGCACCAACCGCTCTTCATTTTCGGCAATCAGCTCTTTAAAGTGTTCCTCTTTGGTGTGCATGAATGTTGGTTTTGCTTACTTAGTCAGTCCGGCTGTAAAAGGGTTACATTTTTTCTTTACCCGAAATATCCCCACCATCTTGTGAGATATATCACCACAATTTTAAGCATTCTTAAAGAAAGAGTCTCGGACAGATTTAGTAAGTTTGCAGAACTCCTTTAACTTAAGCAGTTAAATGAGTGACTATAATATATTGATAATTAAATAATCTGCCGGTGTTTTTCTTCGGAGTTTTATCGAACACATTGCCTTACCTGTTCCTCTTCGTGCTTTACGTTGTGGGACTGGGGTCATGGTTGTTGGGAAAACCCAATATGGAAGAAAACACGGTTGATTCAATCACCGCAAATACCATTAGCGTTGCAGAAGAAGGCAATGTGACTTCCGGGGATACCGTTCATTTTTTGAACCATGTTGCTGCCAATCATCATGAGCAGGCAGAACAGCAATTATCTGAAGATAAAAGCTTCCCCGACGGAATAGTGTTTAACGTCATGGATGTTCCAACGCAATTTCCGGAGCATCATCTCGCTTTCCGTTTATTCTCCCGACCTCCGCCAATCTTTAGCTGAATCATTCCCAAAACTCTTCCTACGTGAAGAAAATAATTGCTTGAATTATAATTGACCGACAGGACAGTTCGCCATATTCCTGATAATCTGTATTTTTGTATGGCAGTTGTCCATAAAGCAACAACAAATGATTGGCCTTTTAGGTATCAGCCATAAGACGGCATCCCTGGACATCCGGGGACAATATACATTCCTGACAGAGGAAATTCAGCCTTTTTACGAAGAGGTGCAGCAAGCGACTGACATCACCGACATGGTGGTACTGTCGACCTGCAACCGGACGGAGATTTATTTTTCACAGAGTAAATATCCGTCAAAGAAAGCTTTTGAGCTCGTATTAGAGCAACTCAACCAGTTTAAAAAACTGGAAAATTCGCATGCAGAATACTTCTACCGGAAAAAAGACGAAGATGTCGCCCGGCATCTGTTCGAGGTAATTGCCGGTTTTGATTCCATGGTGATTGGTGAAGACCAGATTATTGGCCAGGTGAAGGACGCTTACCTGTTCTGTACCAAAGCCAACATGACCGATGCCGTGTTGATGCGGCTTTTCCAGAAATCATTCGAAGCAGGCAAGCGCGTACGTACCGAAACAGCCATTAAGGTAGGTGCTACTTCGGTGAGTGCCGCGGCGGTAGAAGTTTGCAACAATCTGGTTGACGACCTTTCGCAAAAGAAAGTGCTGCTAATTGGTGCCGGCGACACAGCCGGAATTGCCCTGCAAAGCCTCATGAAAAAAGGCGTAACCGATTTTTCAGTGAGCAACCGCACCCTTGAGAATGCCGAGTTGTTGGCAAAACGCTATAATGGAAAGGTCATTCCCTTCGAATATTATCCCAACCATCTCTCGCTGTTCGATATAGTAATGGTAGTTACCTCTTCTCCCACATACCTGATCGACAAAGAAATGGTGGAGACTTCCGCAGAGAAACGCAACGGAAAACCACAACTCTTCATCGATCTTTCCGTTCCCCGGAATATTGAGGAACAGGCAGGTACCATTCCGGGTATCCGGTTGTTCGGAGTCGATGACCTAAAGCAAAACATTGCTGAGAATACCGAAAAGCGCTTGGTTGCTGTCGAAAGTGCCCGCCCCATCATCGATGAGATGGTTGCCGAATTTTGCGACTGGTACGCCAGCCGCTCGCTGCGTCCGGCCATCAAGGCTATTAAAGCGAACTTGCAACGGGTCAACCAGGAAGAGCTGAATGGTTACAAGAAGATTGATTCGGAAGAGGTACAGCGTCAGGTGGACGAATACACCAACCACCTAACCCAGCGGTATGCACGCATTCTGATTAAGAATCTGAAGGAGATCACTGACAACGGCCGTGATGCGGAATCGTTGCGGGTCATCAACGAATTGTTCAAGGTAAATGAATAATCCCATTCCGGCCCGACCGGAATCAATCTGCTGAAAGCTCTTATTTTATGAAAAACAAAACTGTCAGGATAGGAACACGCGGAAGCCAGCTTGCGTTGTATCAGGCGCATGCTGTTAAGGAAGCGCTCGAATCAACCTATCCGGACCTTCCCGTTGAGATAAAAATCATTCACACCAAAGGAGACAAAATACTGGATGTTGCCCTTTCCAAAATCGGCGACAAGGGATTGTTTACCAAAGAAATTGAAATGGCCATGGTGGCCGGCGAAGTCGATTTGGCGGTTCATAGTCTCAAGGACCTCCCGACTACCCTTCCGGAAGGATTGAAACTGGCTGCTGTGCTCGAACGGGCCGAGTACCGCGACGCACTGGTCAGCCGCGAAGGGAAAAAGCTGGATGAACTGACGACCGAAGATGTTCTGGCCACATCGAGTCTGCGCCGGCGGGCTTCGTTGTTAAAATACAACCCCGATTTTCAAATCATCGACATTCGTGGTAACGTCAATACCCGCCTCCGCAAAATGGAGGAAGGTTACTGCGACGTGATGATCATGGCCGCTGCCGGCTTGCAGCGTATCGGTCTCGATGATTACATCACCGAAATCCTGGAGCCCAACCAGCTGATGCCACCGCCATCGCAAGGCATTATTGCCATCGAAACCAAGGAAGACGATGCATGGATTAACGAACTGATGGCCGGTATCAATCATCAGGAAACATGGTTGGCCGCACAGGCAGAACGCGCTTTTCTGCGCACGCTGGAAGGCGGTTGCCAGGTACCCATCGGCTGCTACACCCGTCGTGAAAACGGTCAAATGACCATCACCGGTTTTGTTTCGTCCGTTGACGGAACAGAATACCTCGAAGATTCCCTAGCGGGAAGCGAAGCAGATGGTGAGCAATTGGGCATCCGATTGGCCACCACACTCATTGAAAAAGGCGGAAAAGAGATCTTACAAAATATACGTCCGGTGGAATAGCCGAAAAGTAATAACCATGAGCAGTAGCAAATTGCAAAATAAGGTATTCATTTCCACCCGGCCCAAAGGCAAGTCGGAAGACCTGAAGCGATGGTTTGCCGAAGAAGGCGCCACGTTGCTGGAATTTCCGATGATTGAAATCCAACCGGTTCCGCTTAGCGGGAAGATGGAGAAAATCCTGAAAGATTTGAGCCGCTTCGATTGGTTGGTTTTTACCAGTCCCAATGGTGTTCATTGCTTTTTTGAACAGCTGAAAAACATACGAGGTGATTTTTCCCTTCCGGAGAAAATCAAAATAGCAACGGTTGGAAAGAAAACGGCAGCGAAACTGGCACCATACGGTCATTCGGCCCGATTCATCAATCACGGACAAACCGGAGACGAATTTGCGGAAGAACTGTGCGAACAGGTAACCGATGCTCAGCAAGTGCTGCTACCGGTCGGTAATTTAGCGCGTCATCTCATCGAAGAGAAACTGGCCGGAAAAGCGAAGGTCGTACGACTTGAAGTGTATCAAACCATCATGCCGGAAACATTCGATACCGAAGTACAGAAGCGAATTGAAGCGGACGATTATGAGCTGATGATTTTCACCAGTCCGTCGGGAATTGATAACTTTATCCGGCTAACGGAAAAACAACTCACTCCTTCCGCTCTGCGGATAGCCTGTATCGGGTTCACAACGGCTAAAGCAGCCGGAAACTACGGAATTGAGCCGGTGCTGGTCGCTTCGATGAGTAATTCAGAAGGATTAATGGTCGCTATTGCGGACCATTACAACATAGCATTTAACGTATAACATAAAAAATCAATTAGTATGGCATTTCCTACCACTCGTCTGCGCCGTCTGCGCACAACACCGGTTCTGCGGAACCTGGTTCGTGAAACTGTTTTAACCCGCGACGATCTCATCATGCCGCTGTTTGTGTGTCCGGGTACCAATGTCCGCAATCCCATCAAATCGATGCCGGGTAACTACCAGCTATCCGTCGATCAGTTGGTGGAAGAGTGCAAGCGCCTGTACGGCATCGGCATCCAGGCCATTCTCCTTTTCGGGATACCCGAACACAAGGACGAAACCGGATTGGTCGCCTGCGAACACAACGGCATTGTACAGCAAGCCACCCGCGCCCTGAAAAAGGCTGTGCCCGATTTGTACATCATTGCTGACATCTGCAACTGTGAGTACACCACGCACGGCCATTGCGGAACCGTTGTTGACGGCGATGTAGCCAATGATTTGACCCTGGTTACCCTGGCCAAACAGTGTGTATCGCTGGCCAACGAAGGCATCGATATGGTAGCCCCCAGTGACATGATGGACGGCCGTGTAGGCGCCATCCGCCAGGAGCTCGATAAAAATGGTTTCCATAACCTGCCCATCATGGCGTACTCGGCCAAGTATGCTTCGGCCTTTTACGGACCGTTCCGCGATGCCGCCGAAAGTGCGCCGCAGTTTGGCGACCGTCAAACCTACCAGATGGATCCGGCCAACGCCAACGAAGCATTGCGCGAAGTGGCCCTGGATATTGAAGAAGGTGCCGACATTGTGATGGTGAAACCGGCGTTGAGTTACCTCGACGTGATTCAGCGGGTGAAAACCAATTTCAACATGCCCATTGCCGCCTACAATGTGAGTGGCGAATTCTCGATGGTGAAAGCAGCAGCAGCCAACGGATGGATTGATGAAAAACGCATCGTACGCGAAATTCTGACTTCCATCAAACGCGCCGGCTCCGACATCATCATCACCTACCACTCGCAGGATATTGTGAAAGATTTATAAGAGAAGTCAAAGATTAGATAGTAAAACTCCCGGGTTGCAAAGGCCGGGAGTTTTTTGTTTTTAGACTGCTCCACCTTCAAATTTTACCGATTCCAATCCTCCCCCTTTAATTCCCCCTCCAAAGGAGATATTCTGCCAACCAACTACAGAATTAAGTGGTTTCGTGCAGAATGGAGCTCCCGTATTCTTACCGAAAACAACCAATGCAGTCGTTCAAATGTGCTGCAATTCGCAACCTATCCTCCGCTGGAGGAGGTGGCCGACAGGCCGGAGGAGGATTTTCCACGATGAATGAAAAATAAATCACACAAAAAAACCGCCCAATCATTTACGGTCGGGCGGATTCAATCTGTTGAGCAATATATCGAATCGAACGTATCTATTTATATTTAGTTACCAGCTACTGGCATCAATCAGCAACCGGTTCAGCGTCAGCAATACGCTTTTTCACTACTGCATTATTATCGGCGATGATTTGCGTCAATGTGCCGGCCAGTCCGCCATATTTGGCTTCGTCATTCTCCGAAACAACCCGGAGATACGGCACCAGCTTTTTGTTAATGACGAGGACGAGTTGCTTCTTAAGCGTGGTAGCATTATCCGTTTTACTATCCAAGTCCTTTTCTGATTCATAAGCCGTACGGACATTCTCGAAATCGTCCTGGGCAGCTTTCAGCGAAGCAATCAGTTCAGCACATCCCGAAACCGCTGCAACAGACGTTTCCAGGCTGGCGTCGGACAGTTCTTCCAGCAACGAACCGATCAGCGACGACTCGGTTACATAATTCTCCTTGATAATTGACAAACTATACCTGTCGAGTATAGCAAACAGCTTCTCAGCGGCTGTCCGGACCAATGGGTCGGGATGACCGAGCGCTCCTTGCACCAAATTATACAGCAAGCGGAACTGATTATCGCGAACTTCGTCTTTTTCTTCCAGTTGCGATTCGGCTTTCGAGCGATTAATCGCCGTAGAAAGCTTCTTTTCACCCGCATCCACGAGGTTAAAAATCGTGGTCAGGTGGGCATCATCGGCTATACCTGCGCTATTCCAGGCATTGATCATGCGTTTAGCAGTGCCGTCTACTTCGGCATTTCTACTTTTGTTGTTAATTTTTGGAATCATAGACTTCGAATTAAAAGTTAAATTAATTATTGGTTTGTCGATCCGTCTGGCATAAATAACCTGTAATTGACTTACTACTTAACAGATACACTAATTTATGGTAAATATCCGAAAAATCATAGCTATTATCCATTCTATTGTTTTTTCCCAGTCCATCTCACGGTATTCATCGCTATCGGTCCATCGCTTTTAGCCGCTACGCCAGAGGAAAGGTCGTGATCAAAAGTCTACGAGGCGTTTACTTCCTGGCAAAGCCATGGGCAAAAGTCCATGAGTCGTTTACTTCCCGGCAAAGCCATGGGTAAAAGTCCATGAGCCATTTACTTCCCGGCGAAGCCATGGGCAAAAGTCCATGAGCCATTTACTTCCCGGCAAAGCCATGGGCAAAAGTCCATGAGTCATTTCCTCCCCGGCAAAGCCATGGGCAAAAGTCCATGAGCCGTTTCCTTCCCGGCGAAGCCATGGGCAAATGTGCCTGGCTAGTCCTGGTCGCTGCGAAGACGGCTTCATTAACACTTATCAAAAAAAGAAAGGTGAAAAGAGATTTCCCATCAGGAAAGCATAGATATTTTTTTCTAAATTGCTGAACAAATAGCCAATAACACGGCAAAAGACCCGGTTTACCGGGTGATACATAAGAATAATTAAACTCCCAAAATGATATAAAATGGATGCAGAAAAATTCGCCAAAGAATGGATTGACTCATGGAATTCGCATAATCTTGATGATATTCTGAATCACTATTCAAACGATATCGAAATTACAACGCCAATGATAAAACTGGCCGGAGGCATAAACAGCGGTACATTAAAAGGAAAAGAATCGGTGGCTGATTATTGGAAAAAAGCGCTGGAAAAAATACCCGATCTGCATTTCGAACTAATCGACGTAACGGTTGGCGTCGATTCGGTAGCGCTTTATTACAAATCGGTGATGGACAAGAAAGCCGTCGAAGTGATGTTTTTTAACGAAAAAGGCAAAGTATATAAAATGATTGCTCACTATACCGAATAAAAAGGGCTAAGACGGGCTGAAAACCAAACGACGAAATCCAAATTACCAATGACTACTGTTGAAAGGACATAATAAGTACACAATACATACCTGGATGAGGTATAAGATTAGTTTACACACGAATGCATTAACGAAAAATAAAAAGAATGAAAGAAACGAAAATATCAGATAGTTTAATCTTGAAGGCGTTGAAATTCATCTATAATAGTGGAGGTGAATCTAAAGACGTTGAAATGAAACCGTTCTTCAGAAAGAATATAAAAACAAAAAATTTTAATGAATATCAAAGCACTGCAAAAAGACTTATAGGATTACTTGATGATGGTAACTTAATTACATCTGACAATAACGAAACATTGTCATTTAAGGAGGTCCATGAACCTGTTTATAGAAAAATATCATTTGATGATGTAAATTCTAAAGTTAAATTAAAAATAAGTGGAGCTTTTAAGGCCATTGAAATATTAGATAAAAAAGATAGAAAACTGAAAATATGGAATATAATATTATCAGTTATGACTGTTGTTTCCTTTGTCCTAGCAGTATTAGGATTTCTTGGCATAACCACAGTACAATAAGTATCAGAGCTGGACTAAAAAAACAAACACAAGTAAATTCATTACGCATGAAAACAGATAATTCTGAAATGACTCAAGAACCTTCTAAAAAATCACCCTCAGATACCATTTTGTTTGCATAGTAAATCAATAGAATTTGTTCATCTTAAGGTTTAAATTATTATGAGTAAGAAAAATATTAAAACACGAATTATTTATAGAGACGCGATTACCGGAAGAATAGTATCAAAAGAATATGCAGAGAAGCATCCCAAAACGACTACCAGAGAAGTTAGGAAACTTTAAAACTGACATTATCATTTCATCCGGTCTTTTCCTGATCACATGAGTGAATAGAATATTCCCCAAGGCCTGTCTGCCGACAAGGACAATTGCAGATGACACCAATCATTCCTAACTTGTTCTGTGAAAAACAATCTAACGACAGAATCGAATGATTGAGAATGTATGATCCCAAGATACATCACCGAAGAAGCATCCGTTTAAAGAATTACGATTACGCAGGGAAAGGGCTATATTTTATTACGCTTTGCACGGCTCAGCGGAAGAATCTATTTGGCGAGATTATCAATGGAGAGCTTTTTCTGAATCCATTGGGAGAAATAGCCAAAGAGGAATGGGCCAAAACACCCGAAATCAGGAATAATACCTCGCTGGGCGCATTCATCATCATGCCCAACCACATGCATGGCATCATCAGCATCGATTATCAAATCAGAAAACCCAGAAAGGACGAAATAGGAAAATTCCATTCCCCATCCCACACCATCGGCGCCATCATCCGGGGCTACAAAGGAGCCACCACCAGGCGAATCCATCAACTCATCCGGGAAATAAAAGAAGGCGGCGGCGCGGGCGATAGGACGGGCAAATTGCAATTCGCCCCAACGGCGCTCTTATCGGGAGAGAGCTCTATCTGGCATCGGAACTACTACGAGAAAATCATCCGAAACGAAAAGGCCTACCGGAATATCTCCAATTATATCATCAATAATCCCGCTAACTGGAAGAAGGATAAGCTGAAATAATCGACCGGCCCGTACGGGCGAATCGAATTCGCCCGAAAAGAGAAATTTCGCTTCATAAAGGGCGAATATCAATTCGCCCCAACCGCCTCGAAAGATCTAATCTTCCCGAAGGAAAATCTTTCGGGAAAATTATTTAAACTTAAAATTCCACGTCACAAAAGGCAAAACGGGAAACAGCGTGATCTTCTTCAGCCGGGTGGAACCATCGGCTCCCTGCGAAAAACGGTAGGCAAACGGGTTCATCCGGTTATAGGCATTATACAGGCCAAACGTCCAGGTGGATGTTCCCAGCCGTTTTTCGCGCGAGATGCTGAGCGAAAGGTCGAGGCGGTGATAAGCCTCCATCCTGACCGAATTATAACCAGGCGCTATATTAATATACCCGGGGGTTTTGTTCTCGTTGCCGGTAAGGAAATCGTAAACCTGATAATTGATAAATCCCGGGTAACCGTTATAGCTCATCAAAGGGGCGTTAAACGGATACCCCGATGAATAGACCCAGTTGGCAGCCAGTTGCACCTGTTTCGAAAAATGGTGCGCCACATTCAGTTTCAAATCGTGCCGCCGGTCGTACTGGTACCAGAACCACCGGTTGTTGTTAATGCCATTGTATTGCCGCTGGTTCCAGGCCAGTGTGTAGCCTATCCATCCGGTTGTTTTGCCGCGCTTCTTCCTGAGGAGCAACTCCAAGCCCCACGCCCGGCCCTTCCCCTCGCGATAGTTCGTTTGCCAGTCGGTAAGCGTGTTCGACAGGTTAACTTCGTCAGAAAAACGCACCTGGTTCCCAAGTTGTTTGTAATAAGCTTCCGCCGAGAAATTGAAATCGTGGTGCAGGCGGGTATAATATCCGGCCGATACCTGGTGACTGGTTTCGGGCTTAATGGCGGACGTGGCCGGTACCCATACCTGGGCCGGAAAATTCCCGTTTCCGCTGCTGAGCAGGTGGACCGGCTGATACATTCTGGCATACGATAGCTTCAGCGAACTCGTTTCGTTTAAAAGATACCGGGCCGACAAGCGGGGCTGCACGAAGTAAAATGATTTATTACCGACATGGAAGTATGATGCCCGGAGCCCGGTATTCAAGGTAAACCGGTCAGTCATCTTCCAGTGCCACTCACCAAACAAACTAGCACCCGAGGTACGTATTTTGTCGCCGCCATCGATAATAGGAGGCTGTTCGTTGTTAGCTTGCGACTGGCGGGTCGTGGACGAACCCGGTTCGAACCACGCCATGTTTCCTTCGGCCCCGAATATCAACCGGTGGGCCGGACTGAGTACCCAGTCGGTTTGCGACCGGAGAGCCGCCTGCTTCACACCGGAGAACAACACAAACGATGCCCGGTTAACTGCCTGGGTACTATCGGTCCCATTTCTCTCGTCTGACGTATACAGGTTCCGGTAATCGAAACGGGCATAGGTAGCCTGCACGTTAGTCGTCATGTTACCACTGTGGATATGGTTCCATCGGAGCGCCGACGTAATGTTGCCCCAGTTAATACCTACAGACGAATTCGAGGTATTATTATCATAGCTTTCCCCATAGGTGCTTTTCAGAATATCGCGTCCCTTGTACATACTCGCATACAGCTTATCGGACGGAGACAGCCGGTAGCTGGCCTTTCCCACCATGTCGTAAAAGTGGTAACCCAGCGTTCCATTCTCTCCGGCGCTAAACTGACTGCGGTAGAGGGGGGAGAGAAAGACATCGAAGTAAGTACGTCGGGCCGCCAGCAGGAACGAGCCTTTATCCTTTTTGATGGGCCCTTCGATGAGCCCTTTGGACGACAGGGTGCCCACACTCACCGAGCCCGTTATCTTTTTCATGTTTCCCTCCTTCATGGTTACATCCACCACCGACGACAGGTGCCCGCCGTAACGGGCGGGAAAAGCTCCTTTATAGAAATCGATATTCTTCACCGCTTCAGGAATAAAAACCGAATAGAAGCCAAACAGGTGCGAGGCATTGAAAACGGGGATACCATCGATGAGTACCAGGTTTTGTCCGGGCCCGCCGCCGCGCACAATCAAATCGCTGCTTCCTTCAGTTCCGCCCTGCACCCCCGGCAGCATTTGGATAGCCTTCATCACATCTTTCTCGCCCAGGAGGGTCGGAATCTGGTCGATATCGCGCGGCGTTAAGGTATTGGCACTTCCCTGTGTACTGTTAATGTTCCACAGGCTTCCGCTCCCCACCACCTTTACGTCGCCGGTTGTAAATACTTTGGGTTTCAGGGCAACCGAAAGAACCGTATCCTTTTTCAGATCGAAGGTTCGCCGGAAGGTTTCGTAGCCAATAAACGACACAACAAGCTCCTGCTCGCCGGGGTTTGTTTGCAAACTGAAATGCCCGTACGGGTCAGTTATCGTTCCCTGCTGATGGACCGTTTCGAATACCGATGCCCCGACGAGTGTCTCTCCGGTTTGAGCATCGGTGATTGTTCCGGAAAGGACAACGCGGACCGGCTTGCCAGACACCTGACCAACAACTCCGACGAGCAACAATAAACAGGCAATAACGGAGTAATGTATACGCCTTCCGGCAGAATAAAAGCGATTAATTTTTTGTATCCGGTCAAGCGCCGGTAATTTATTCAAAGAACTGGGGTACATAGTTAAAAGGGTTTGGCCGGGATGGTGGTTACTGTGGCGAATGAAGTAAAATCGATATTTCTCAGCGACTCATCGAAATGATAACCTTCTCCCAGCGCCTTGCGCATGGTTTCCCAGATAGCATTCGTAAAATCGCGGTCGTCCGAAAATTCCGGTTCGGGGAATACTTTGCCTTTGAGGGGCATCAGCGCATTGATGTACACATCGGCAATGCCGGCTTCGCGCATTTGAGCAAAACTCTCGTCGGTTAATGACAATTCTTCGTACTCGCTGTACTTTAATTTGGGTCTCCCAAAGTAGAGCGTCGGGCAGATGGTATCGCGCACTCCGGCAAAAATGCCGACTCCCCCGTTAATATTGGAATAAACCGAAGAGTAATTGTCGAACAGATTGGTTCGTCCGGTTACCTGCTTCACATAGCTGGTCTGGTACTGATAGCCGGCCGGACTCAGCGAATAAACCTGCAGATAGCAACCCGGAGCAACATTGTAGTGAACAGTGTCGGGAGGATACGGAAGCAGCTTATAGGGTGAACTGCTGTTCCCGGTATACGGAAGCTCATAAACATCGACAAAGAAACCGGGAGGTGTAGCCAAACCGGTTATGTCCGATGCAAACAGGTTGGCATTGTCGGTCCCGATATGCTGAAAAGACCCGTTGTGGGTAAAGATGTCGAACGAAGTAACGTTGTTTTCACCAATTGGTTCCTTTTCCGTTGCAGCATAATAATCAAATCCCATCCACCCTACGGGAAAATTCATGTAATACATGCTATCGACAGGCTGGAGTAAATCGTCGCATGCCCGAATCAACTGCCAGCTCCCGGTAAAATGTTCGTTTTTCAGAGACTGAAGTGCATCGAGATATGCCTGAGGCAGACCGTGCAAAGCCATCAGGCGAAAACTTTCGTCATCGAGGTAATATGCAGTTGTCCCGTTAGGCGAACGAACCGTACGGCAGTTTAAATTGACTGGCTGTCCGGGAAAACTAAATTTAGTCCGGTAAGTGTAGAAACTCTCGGAGATCTGATCCAGCGAAGGAAAGCTCCGCTGCAGGGTATCGTAAGTAACCGACTCAACCCGGACCGGCGGTGGTACCGTATCAGTAGCTGTTATTTCATCGTAACCAGGCACTTTAACCGATAGCCGGTAATAAGCGCCGTCGCGGGGTTTCTCACTACTGACATACTGCCCGTCAGAGTTATAATGAAGTTCAATAGGTATCGAACCGTTCTCATAAACCACCACCGTCGCATTATCAACCGGATTCTTTCCGGGTTTTTGCCCCAGGTTAACGGTTTTACCGACATACACCTTCCAGCTTTTCTCAGGGGAGAAGAAACTATTCACGACAATTTGGGCCGGCAGTTCACTGGCAAACCGGTCGGTCACGTCCTTTTCGCAGGCCGTTAACGCGATTAGGCATAGTACACAAACGAAATATCTAATTCTCATAGTCATTCATATCCATACAACAGAACCCTTTGCAGTCACCGATAATCAGCAACCGCAAAGGGCATATTATAGACTACTAGTTAATACAGGATAACTTCTTCTCAGTTATTTACCGAAAAGTTTAAAACCTATCGAAACCTGCAGACTACGGTTCTTCGAGTCGGTTACCATATTGGACTGACTATACGCAGAAACAGTACTTATGTTTTGATTCTGAAAGACCGTTGTCAGGCCGTAAATATACCGTACGGATAGAAAGGTGTTCCCAAAGTGCCAGGCTACCCCAGCCAGTAAGCCGGCATCATGTTTACCCATCTTGTAAAACTGCTCATCATTCCTGTTATTGAGTAAAAAACCATACTCAAAACCGGTTTCCAGCTCCAGGTGTTTCACCGGAAACCACGACACAGTGAGAGGCACATTCAAATAGTAATTACTAATTGGAGAAGGAGTAAAAGCAACCCACTCTCCCTGATAAAATGTTCCGTCGAGCAATTTGGTTTTTCCTCCTTTCCGGGCAAAGAGCAGTTCGCCTTTCAGTCCCAGATGCTTGCTAAATGCATGACGGTAATACCCGCCAAACTCATAACCAATGATAGCTTCATAAGAGGGACGAAACGAATTGTTGGCTGTTGAATAAAACGTTACATCGAGTTTACTGTTCCCAATGCCTCCTTTTATTCCAAATTCATTGGTTTGGGCAGTTGCTGTCGCAACATAAAGCAAGAGGAATAGCCCGAATAATGCTGTTTTTTTTACCATTTTAAATTTTCTCGTTACATAAATACATTACAAAGCCCAATTAGCCTTTCTCAAGGTTAATGATAACTCTTAGGCAATCTCATCAAACAGAAATACAGGTAAAAAAGCAGGATTAAAAAGCAACACAACAATCAAAAAATCATCTCATCATAGGTAAATTCCGGAAAGTGTTTACACTGTCATGGATATTGATAATTCAAAACTACACTATTTTGCATAAAAATGAATATTTCAAGTTATTTTTTCGCTGTCATCAACACTCCAAAGCTATACACAACAGCTCTCTCTTTTCTTTACCAGATATTAAGCAGACCTAATCTTTTGTTGATTTTCCTTCTTCTGCAAGAATTCCAACAGGTATTAATAGGAAATATCGCAACCTCAAGCCGGCATATTTGTTATTTTTGTCGGTTAGCGAACGGAAGGTTGAACCGACGAGTTTTACTCAACCGTATAGACTCCCGTTTTTCCCGTTCATGGCATCCGGAAAAAAGATTAAAATATATTGACAATGGAATTTACCAAAAGCATACAGGCCTTTCAGGAAGCGCTGGAGTACATCCCCGGCGGAGTGAACTCACCGGTGCGTTCGTTCAGGAGCGTGGAGAGTGATCCGGTCTTCATCGAAAGTGCCCAAGGCTCCAAAGTCCGTGACATCGACGGCAACGAATATATCGATTATGTAGGTTCGTGGGGACCGATGATTCTCGGTCACGCCCACCCCGACGTGCTGAAAGCATTATCCGAAACCATGCAGAAGGGCACCAGCTTTGGCGCTCCCACCCTGCTGGAAACCGAAATGGCAAAGCAAGTGCGGAAGATGATGCCGTCTATCGAGAGTGTGCGGATGGTGAACTCAGGTACCGAAGCCACCATGAGTGCCCTGCGCCTGGCCCGTGGCTATACCGGCCGCGATTTGGTCATCAAATTCGAAGGCTGCTACCACGGTCACAACGACAGCTTCCTGATTGCTGCCGGCTCCGGAGCTTTGACTTTCGGAACACCGAACACACCGGGCGTCACCACGGGAACAGCACACGATACGCTCACGGCCCAATTCAACGATTTGGATTCGGTGGCCGCCCATTTCGAAAAACACGGCGACAACATTGCCGCGCTCATCATCGAGCCCGTTACCGGCAACATGGGGGTCGTGATTCCGACGAAAGAATTCATGCAGGGCGTACGCGACCTGTGTACCAAACACGGTGCACTGCTCATTTTCGATGAGGTGATGACCGGTTTCCGGGTAGCCAAAGGCGGCGCACAAAGTCTGCTGGGCATCGAACCCGATCTGACGACCTTAGGTAAAATCATCGGTGGCGGACTGCCTGTCGGTGCTTACGGCGGTAAAAAAGAAATCATGGATCATCTGGCACCGCAAGGTCCCGTGTACCAGGCCGGAACCCTTTCGGGAAATCCGCTGGCCATGGCAGCCGGATTAACACAGCTACGATTGCTGGACAACGACTCGATGATTTATGACGACCTGGAGCGGAAAGCCGGCATGCTGGAAGAAGGGCTGAAGAACAACCTCCGCGAACTGGATTTCCCGGCCGTGGTCAACCGCGTCGGCTCCATGTTTACGCTTTTCTTCACCAAGGAAGAGAAGGTGACTTCCTTTGCCGATGTGATGAAATGCGATACGAAGGTTTTCTCCGATTATTTCAAATACTCGCTGGAAAGCGGCATCTACCTGGCACCGTCGCAGTTCGAGGCTGGTTTTGTTTCGGCGGCTCACACCGACGAAGACATTCAGCGCACCATCGAAGCCAGTTACAACGCATTGAAAAAAATCAAACAGAAAGGTTAATTCCCCGATGCAGACAAACCCGACGGAATCCATATTATTACGTACCCTGAAAGGCGAATCGACGGAGCGACCACCGGTGTGGTTCATGCGCCAGGCCGGGCGGGTATTGCCCTCCTACCTGGAGATTAAGAAGCAATATACGTTTTGGCAGATGATGCAAAATCCGGAAGTAGCGGCCCAAGTGACCCTCCTTCCGGTGGAAGATTTGGGCGTCGACGCGGCCATTCTGTTTTCCGACATCCTGGTCGTTCCCTACGCCATGGGCATGGGCCTCGACTTCACCGATGCCGGTCCGACCTTTGACGAACCACTCGCCTTCCGGGAAAACCCGATCAACGGACTGTTTGATGATCCGACCAAGCTGGATTACATCTACGCGGTAATTGACGAAATTAACCGCACGAAACCGGCCCACATTCCGCTGATTGGTTTTTGCGGAGCGCCACTCACGGTGCTGCTGTTTATGCTGCAGGGCCTGGGCCGCAAAGGCGATTTCCCCGATGCGATTCGGTTTATTTACGAAAACAGGGAAACAACGAAGCAGCTGATTGACGCCCTCACGGATATGTCCATCGAATACATCAAGGGGCAAATCAAACACGGCATCGATGTCTTCCAGCTGTTTGACACACACGCCGGTCTGCTGCCGTTCGATGTGTACAACGAACTGTTCCTTCCGCCCGTGCGGAAAATAGCGCAGGTGGTTCGCGACGCCGGACTGCCCTTCATCTTCTTCCCGAAAGGGATTGGAACCGGAATAGCCAAACTCACACCCGAGGAGGCCGACTTCCTCAGTGTCGACTGGCAAACCTCGTTAACCAACGCCCGCAAGCTGGTTCATCCGGAAATCGGACTGCAGGGAAATGTCGATCCGCGATTGCTGTTTGCACCACAGGAAGAAATCGAAAAGGAACTGAAAAAATACCTCCGCTTTGGTGCGGAGAATCAAAACTGGATTTTCAACCTGGGCCACGGCTTTATGCCCGGCATCCCGTTTGAAAACGCCCGCTTTCTGGCCGACTGGGCAAAAAATGCCGACTGGAAACGGTCATAAATGCATCATTGATGAATAACGAATTATTAGAGAAATACAATCGTCCGGTACCGCGTTACACCAGTTATCCGCCAGCCAATTTCTTTACCGAAAGCTTTACCGAAGCAAACTACCGTGAAGCGCTGACTGCATCGAACGACTGGGAACCGCAAAACATATCGCTCTATTTTCACATTCCGTTTTGCCGGAAAATGTGCTTTTTCTGCGGCTGCAACTCCTTCCCCATGAAGAACGACGAAACCGTGAAACGGTACATGGAGGCAGTGAAAAAGGAGGTGGAGATGGTGAAACAACACCTCGTCCCCGGACGCAAGGTTTCCCAGATTCACTATGGCGGTGGCACGCCCAACGCTATTCCGGTTCATTACCTCGAAGAGTTGAATCAGTTGTTGTTCGATAGTTTTTCGTTCATCGAAAACCCCGAAATTGCCATTGAGTGCAATCCGGCCCATCTCGATGAAGAGTCGGTGAGAAGACTAAAAGGAGCCGGTTTCAGAAGGTTCAGCATCGGCATCCAGGATTTCGATATTGAGGTTTTGAAAGCCGTTAACCGGGATCCATCCCAACTTCCGGTGGACGAACTCATTCAACTACTGAAAGACGGTGACGAACCGGTGGATGTGAACCTCGATTTCATTTACGGCTTGCCCAACCAAACCGTCGACAGCTTTATTTCGGCCATCGAAAGAGCGATTGCCATGAAGCCCGACCGGTTGGTGACTTTCTCGTACGCCCATGTTCCGTGGGTGAAAAAGAGCCAGAAACGCCTCGAAGTGATTGGACTTCCCAGCAACGAGGATAAGATTGCCATGTTCGACCGGGCCAGCGAATTGTTGATTGACAGCGGCTACCATGCCATCGGTCTTGACCATTTTGCGCTAGCCAACGACGAGCTGACCATTGCCCACAAGGAACGCAGTCTGCACCGGAATTTCCAGGGCTACTGCACCCGCCGCACCACCGGACAGGTGTATGCTTTCGGCGTATCGGGGATTAGTCAGCTGGAACAGGTGTATGCACAAAACAGCAAGTCCATTAACGATTATATGCAGCAGGTGGAAAAGGGCCATTTGCCCATCGCCAAAGGCTACCAATTGAACGACAATGAGCGCATCGTCCGCGAAGTAGTGACCGAAGTGATGTGCAACCGGCACGTTCGATGGGACGACATGGCCGAACGTTGCCGCGTCTCGGAAGATGCGGTCCGCTCGGCTGTAGCCTATGAAGAAACAAAGCTCACCGAACTGCAAACCGACGGTCTCATTCATTTCGATAACGAAAAAGTGAATGTAACAGAAGCGGGAAACATGTTCATCCGCAATGTGGCCGCCACCTTCGACCCGTTGATGGGCGGCGACAACGAATCCAAATTTTCCAAACCAGTCTGACGAATGAGTAACGCACAAAATACCGACGTCATTATTATCGGTGCAGGCCTCACTGGTCTGACAGCGGCCCATTACCTGAAAAAGCAGGGTAAGAATGTTCGCGTCATTGAAAAGAATGGCCGCACCGGCGGCGTCATTCAAACCGTCCATGAGGAGGACTTCACCTTTGAAACCGGTCCGAATACCGGTGTTCTGGGGAATCCCGAAGTAGCCGAGCTGTTTGAAGAGTTGCAGAAAGATGTGACCCTGGAAACCGCCGATCCGGCCGCCAAACGGCGCCTCATCTGGAAAGGGAACGACTGGCATGCATTGCCTTCCAGACCCATTTCCGCTATCGGTACTCCCCTCTTTTCGTGGTACGATAAATTCCGCATTCTCGGGGAACCGTTTCGCAAGAAAGGTACCAAACCCAATGAATCGGTGGCTGACCTGGTCCGTCGCCGGCTGGGGAAAAGCTTCCTCGATTATGCGGTCAACCCGTTCATTTCGGGTGTTTATGCCGGTGACCCGGAATACCTCGTCACCCAATATGCGCTGCCGAAGCTGTACAATTTGGAGCAAAACTATGGCAGCTTCATCGGAGGCGCCATGAAAAAGCGTAAAGAGCCCAAAGAACCGCGTGATTCCAAAGCTACACGGGAAGTCTTTTCGGCCAAAGGAGGTCTTGTATCATTAATTAAGGCGCTGGAAAAGTCGGTCGGGCTGGAAAGCATTACGCTGGGCGCGGAAAACACACAGGTTCAGCCAGACCGCGACGGGTTTACCGCCACAATCACTGCAGATGGAGAAACCCAGACCATCAGGGCACCGAAAGTGATTTCAACCGCCGGCGGACATGCCTTCAACAGTTTGTACCCATTTCTGGGAAAAGAGGAGTTGGCACCTTTTAAAGAACTAAAATACGCGACCGTTACGCAGGTTATTCTGGGATTCAAAAATTGGCAAGGAATGCCACTCAACGCCTTCGGAGGCCTCATTCCCGCAAAGGAAAACAAAAATATGCTGGGCGTGTTATTTACCTCGTCGTTTTTTCAAAACCGTGCACCGGAAGGTGGAGCTGTTTTGTCAGTCTTCATGGGCGGCATCCGACATCCGGAGATGATTGATTACAGCGATGAACAAATTCAGCAAGTACTCGAAAAAGAACTGGTTCCGATGATGAAACTTCAGGAGCTGAAACCGAATATCCAGCACATTTACCGCTACCGGCACGCTATTCCGCAATACGGTGCCAATTCGAAGGAGCGCTTTGAAATGATTGACCGCCTGGAAGGAAAATATCCCGGATTGATTCTGGCCGGAAACATCCGGAACGGTATTGGGATGGCCGATCGCATCAAACAGGCACGAATGATAACCGAAAAAGAAATTTGATGAAAGAGACAGCCCGGATAGCGGAGCTTTACAGCGAATTGCAGGAGAAAATGTGCGCCCGCCTCGAGCAGGCCGACGGCAAAGCCACGTTCAGTCGCGATGCCTGGAAGAAAAACATTGGCGGTGGCATGACGCGGGTAATTGCCGGCGGGAATAAGATTGCCAAAGGGGCCATCAACTTCTCGCACGTGGAAGGCACCTACAGTGCCCAAATGGAGAAACTGCTGGGCGAAAAAGCTTCGGCGTATGCGGCCACCGGCATCTCCTCCATTCTGCATCCGGTGAACCCACACGCACCCATTATTCACATGAACGTGCGCCATTTCAGTCTCGACAACGGGGTACAATGGTTTGGCGGCGGCATCGACCTCACGCCCCACTACATCGACAAAGCCGGGGCTCAGTTGTTTCACCGGAAACTGAAGGAAATCTGCGATCATTACTCACCTTCGTTCTATCCCGATTACAAGAAATGGGCTGACGACTACTTCTTCATTCCTCACCGTGATGAAACCCGTGGCGTGGGAGGCATCTTCTTCGACCGGCTGAAACCGACCAAAGAGATTCCGCTGGAAAAATTGATACAATTCACGGTCGATTTAGCCAGTGCTTACCCGGAAATGTATGCCGGACAACTGGCAAGATACGCTGATAAACCTTTCACTGAAAGGGAAGAAAAATGGCAGCGAATGCGACGTGGACGGTACGTGGAATTCAACCTGGTGTACGACCGGGGAACGAAATTCGGACTGGCCTCGGGAGGAAACACCGAAAGCATTTTGGTGAGCATGCCACCGGAAGCTGTCTGGGAATACAACTATACTCCGGAACCCGGTTCACGTGAAGCAGAAACCCTTTCACTGTTGAAAAAAGATATGGACTGGATAAACTGTTTAACAGATTGACTTGTTTCCTGAACAGAACAATTCAATATTTATCATTTAAAATCTAACATTTCTTCGATGGCCGAAAAGAAAACAGCCGTTCTCCTGATGAATGTCGGAACCCCCGACGAACCCAAAGTAGGCAGTGTACGCCGCTACCTGACTCAGTTCCTCAACGACCGAAGGGTGATTGACATTCCCTGGCTGCTGCAAAAGATTCTGGTGAACCTGATTATCGTTCCGTTCCGGGCCCCAAAATCGACGAAACTCTACCAGCAACTGTGGACCGAAGAAGGTTCGCCATTGGTGGTTTTTGCCAACAGCGTTCAGAAAAAACTGGAAGCCCGCCTGCCGGAAAGCGATAAGGTATTCGTGGCCATGCGCTACGGCAATCCGTCGTTAAAAGCTGCGTTGAAGCAAATTAAGGAAGGTGGATTCGAACGAATTATCCTGTTGCCATTGTTTCCGCAATATGCCTCCTCCTCTACCGGAACGGCTGTTGAAGCCTTTTGGTCCGCCGTACGGAAGTGGAACGTCATTCCCGATGTGCAGGTCATCAGCCAGTTCTATGACCGGCCCGATTTCATTCAAGCTTTCGCTGAACGCATTCGCGAGCAAAAGCCGGAGGAGTACGATCACATCATCTTCTCATATCACGGATTACCGCTTCGCCATCTCGACAAATCGCATCCCGGCATCAGCAATACCACCTGCACCTGTCACGAAGCCATGCCGGCACACGGGACCTTCTGCTACAAAGCCGCCTGTTATGCTACTTCTCGCAAACTGGCAGACGAACTGGGCCTGAAACCAGGTGATTATACTGTATCGTTCCAATCGCGCTTATCGGATAAATGGATCAAACCCTTCACCGATAAACTGCTGGAAGAGCAGGCCAAACAAGGGGTGAAAAAGCTATTGGTGGCAGCCCCGTCATTTGTGGCCGACTGCCTGGAAACCCGCGTGGAAATCGGCATTGATTACAAGCGCTTCTTCACCGGAAACGGTGGCGAAACCTTAACGATGGTTGAAAGCCTCAACGACCAGCCGCTATGGATTGATGCTCTGGAAACTATGGTGAAAGAGAAGATGAACTAAAACCCAAGCTTATATTGACAAGATAATTGACACGGCTGTCAAAGTTTTTGATAAAATAGCCTTCACACAAGACATTCTAACCATTGACATTCATGCCCTTATCGATAAGGGCATTTTTTTTGCTTCAGATGCTATATCGAAAAATAACTGACTGTAGCACTTTAGGAATTATCGTATTAACTTGAATTGCTGCCAACGAAAAAATCTAAAAAGCAACAAGTCGTCATATTCTTAAAAATCGATATGCATATCTCAAACATCAAATTAGCCTGGCGAAATCTTTGGAGAAACAAACTGGTTTCCGCTATTAATATACTGGGGATTACAATTGGAATTACATCCGCTTTACTAATATTTTCATTTGTTCGGAAAGAAAAATCGACAGACAAATATATCCCTGATTGCCAGAACATATACAACCTAAACAACAATGGAGGCTCCCATCTTTCACAGCACATGGTCAATTTGGTCAAACAGGAAATTCCGGAGATTAAAGAATTGACTTACTGTACCAACGACTGGTCACCTCAAATATTCTTCACCAACAACCACACGACATTCCAAGTCGATAAACAATTAGTCGCTGACTCCTGCTTTTTCAGGGTTTTCCAATTTCCAGCAGTTTATGGCGATCCGGCCAAAACGTTAAACAGGGCCAATCAGGTAGTCATCACACAATCATTATCCAGGAAACTATTTGGCAACGAAAATCCGGTAGGCAAAAGCATCATTTACAATGCAACTTATATGCAAAACACTCCCATTGAAGTGGGAGCGGTCATTCGCGATTTGCCACAAAATTCCTCCTGGGACTTTCAGTCAGTCTTGTCCTTGCAAACCAATTATAAGCTGGATTGGTATGTCGAAAACATGGAAGATTGGGGAACCCAAAACTACCGCGCCTTTGCCAGATTAAATAAACATGTATCAGCCCAAACTGTAGAAAAAAAGCTCGCCGCCATTCCCATGGTCGGTGTGCCGGATTACTGGAAGAAAAACCTTCACTACGGTCTGACTCCGTTCAGTCAGCTCTATTTGAACCACCCGGACGTAGATATTCTCAAGCATGGCAATCCTCTGACCGTATCTATTGTTCAAGTAATTGGTATCCTTATTCTTCTTCTCGCCTGCGTCAATTACATCAACATGGTGACAGCTCAGCGGGAAAAGCGTTTCAAGGAAGTCGGCATTATCAAAACGCTGGGGAGTGGTAAAGCCCAAATCATCAAACTATTCATCACCGAATCCGGCATTTTGTTGCTCATTTCAACCCTGCTTTCAGTATTTATTTCCCTGAATATGATTGGAATATTCAATAGTTTGACTGAATCGAAATTTACCGTACCTTCTATTTATTCCGGATGGAATCTGGTTATCTTAAGTGTCATACTGCTTTTGATTTTAATACTCACAGGAATCATTCCGGGCCTGCTGTTTAGTCGACACCGGGCCGTCTTGCTTCTGAAAAACCAAATTAACCAGTCCCGAAGTAATTGGTTCCGAAACGGCTTATTAGTATTCCAGTTTACTGTCTCTATAGCCTTATTAGCTGGTATTATGCTCATCAATCGCCAGAACCAATACCTCGACAACTCTAATCCGGGATTTCAGCGCAATCATATCATCTTTGCCAATTCCAATAGTAATTTGGGTGCCAACATGAATGCTTTCAGGGATGAGCTCAAACAAATTCCCGGAATAACCGATATCGCTCTTTCTGACGAACCAATAGGCTATATGTCAGAAAATTGGGGGAGAAATTTAATCAACAATGGAAAAAAAGAAGAAGTTCATTTTGCCAAATTCACGGTATCACCCAATTTCTTCCACTTCTTCGGTATCAAACTCAAACAAGGGAAAACGTTCAATGACAACTCGTCGCGAAACCAAGATTTTATTTTCAACGAAAAAGCAATACATGATTTTGGTATCAAAGATATTTCGAAAGCTCAGATAGCAACCAGCGATCCGGCTAAAGGAAGAATTATTGGCACAGCAGATAATTTCAACTTCGAATCGCTGCATGCCCCTATCCGGGCGGCCGGATTTATGTGTAACTCAAACTATGCTGATGTAATCTACTTAAAAACAGACACACAAGACCGCGCATCGTTTCAGCAAACCATGAAATCGGTAAAGAAAATATGGGATCAGTTATCTCCGAACTTTCCATTTGAATATAAGTTTCTGAATGCTTCATGGGATGCTCTTTACAGAAAAGATCAACAATTTCAGAAGATACTGGGAATAACCACCCTGATATCGCTATTCCTCTCATGCCTGGGATTAATTGGCATGACTTTCTTCATCATTGAGAAACGAACCAAGGAAATCGGCATCCGGAAAGTCAACGGCGCCAAAGTTTCGGAAGTAATGACCCTGCTCAACAAAGACTTCATCAAATGGGTTGCCATCGCTTTTCTGATTGCTACCCCGATCGCATACTATGCCATGAATAAATGGCTCGAAAACTTCGCTTACAAAACCAGTTTAAGCTGGTGGATCTTTGCCTTAGCAGGAGTGCTGGCCTTGGGAATTGCACTACTCACGGTAAGCTGGCAAAGCTGGAAGGCAGCGACGAGGAATCCAGTGGAGGCATTAAGATATGAATAACACGGAATTGATAATTAAAACAAAAACTCATGAATAAAAATGTTTTGTATGCACTCCGAAACATCTTGAGAAACAAGGCTAATTCCGTTATTACCGTAGCAGGATTATCAGTTGCATTTGCCTGCCTCATATTGATTTTTCTCTATGTAACACAAGAGTTTAGCTACAATAACTTTCACGTAAACGCAAACAACATATTCAGGGTAAATTATTCGGTGAAGTGGGCCAATGGGAATGTAAATGAATCTGCTCTTCTGAATCCTGAGTTGTCACAGGTTCTGAAAGACAAAGTCCCTCAGGTAAAACGGTGTACAGCCTTTCGAAGTGCCCAAAAACAAACCATGAGTTTTGAGCATCAAAACCTGGAAGAAACTTTGTGTATCACTGAACCTGATTTTTTCAAAATGTTCAGCTTCAAAGTTCTATATGGAAATCCCGATCAATTTTTAAAAAGCCCCAATGAATTGGTGATTACCAAAAACCTGGCCAATAAACTCTGCACCATTGGTAAGTGTGGTATTGAAGATTTATTGGGTAAAACGGTTTCGTTCATGAATTCAGGCGATCAACCATTTGTAATTTCCGGGATACTGGACAATGTTCCCAAAAATTCCACCCTTCAGTTCAGCGCCTTAATCCCTTATAAATATGAGCGAAATTTCTCAACTTCGAACAATTACTTCGGCAATTCCACCATCTTCTATCAAACAAACGGAAACAACAATATAACGAACACTGAAGCACAAGTCAGTTCGGTTGTAAAAACCTATTATCAAGGCATGATTGACGTTCTTGAAAGCCACAAGGCATTAACCGATGCAGACGATTTTCAGCCATTCATGATCGCTTTAAAAGACACACACCTCAATAAAGTTCAATCAGACTATGAAACCAATAATAATAAAGCCAGCTTATATATTCTTTCCGCCATTGGATTGCTCATCCTGATTATTGCCTGCAGTAATTTCATTATGCTTTCGCTTGGGCAAGCTTTTAAAAAAGTAGGTGAAGTTGGCATTCGGTACATGCTTGGAGCCAGAAGAACAAGTATCTTCGGGATCTTCTTCTCTGAAAATTTGATTTTATCTATCACCGCGTTTGTTCTGGGTGTTATTATTTTTGTATTATTCCTACCGACTTTTAAAAACCTGGCCCCGAATGAAATTTACACCAGCCTGATCAACATACCCAGGGTTGTTCTTTTTGTAATTGGCTGTTTGCTTCTGATTGCTTTTTCAACCAGCATTATACCCGTGCTAAAGCTAAACAATATTCAACCCAATTTACTTTCGTCAAAAAAATTGAAGTTGGGGAAAGGTAATGGTATCACTCAGCTATTCGTCACACTGCAATATGGCCTTTCCATTCTTTTGATTATTCTGACCATTTTGGTTGTGCACCAGATCAATTACATGAAATACAAGAACCTGGGCTTCTCTTCGAAAAATATCATCGACCTCCGGATTTTCCAATTGACAAACAGCGAAAAACTTGCACTGCGGGATCGTTTAAATAGTAACCCGGACATAATCAACCTTACCCTAACAGACCGCGATTATATGGGGGGAAGATCATCTGACGCTGTTATTAAGGACAATGGTGATTGGGTGGATACAAGGATATTAAATGTCGACAACAATTATATCCCGACATTAGGATTAAAACTCATTAGAGGAGAAAATTTCAGGGAATCAAACCTCAATAGCAAATCAGTTATTGTAAATGAAAAACTTCTGGCCGATCTTGGTAAGAAAGAAGATCCTATTGGCAATACCATCAGGATGAGTGGAACTGTGTACCAAATTATTGGGGTAGTAAAAAACTTTCATTACGACTCGATGGAAGATGAAATCATGCCACTGATGCTTAGGCCAAAGACGTATAATGGGGAGCGGGGCAATTTTATGTTACTAAGATATCAACCACAACAGTTGGCTTCATTGCTGCCTTTTATTCGAAATACCTGGGAAAAAATTATTCCTGGTAAAGAACTGGATCTTAATTTCTGGGATGAACAATTGAATAATCGCTATCAGTCGGAAGAACAGTGGAGCCAAATTATTGGATATGCAGCCATCATTGCCATTATTATTTCCTCCTTAGGCCTTTTCGGATTAACACTATTGACAGTCAATACACGGACAAAAGAAATTGGAATTCGTAAAATAAATGGTGCCAAAATCGGTGAAGTTATGGCTATGCTCAACAAGGATTTTGTGAAATGGGTAGTCATTGCTTTCATAATGGCCACACCAATGGCTTATTATGTCGGACGAAAATGGCTCCAGAATTTCGCATACAAAACCGATTTGAGCTGGTGGATTTTTGCCCTGGCGGGAATACTGGCATTGGGAATTGCTTTGCTCACCGTTAGCTGGCAGAGCTGGAAGGCAGCGACGAGGAATCCCGTGGAAGCTTTACGCTACGAGTAAGAAATAAAAAAACAATCAGGAAACGGATATCGATATGAATATAAGAAACAATTTGCTCGTTAGTTTCAGGCACTTGAAGGCCGACAAGACCAATAGCATTATCAATATAGCTGGTCTTACACTCGGCCTGGCCATTGTAACCGTTGTTTTAGTGTTTGTACTGAACGAACTGGGATACAACCAATTTGTTCCGGAGAGAAACCGGATTTACCGGTTGCTTAATTACAATGCCGCCGATAACAATACTTGGGCCAACACACCATTTATTGCCGGAGAAACCATTGCTGACCAATTTCCGGAAGTAGAACAGTTTGTTCACCAATACAATATATATGACATCGAGATAAAGAAGAATAGTGAATTCATTGCCGAGCCCAACATGATTTGTACGGAGAGCAACTTCTTCTCTATGTTTGGAATTCATGTTCTGCACGGAAGCTTGTCTGACTTCGACCAGGCCCAAAAGGAAGTCTTGCTCAGTAAAAGTCTGGCCAAAAAATATTTTGGAAAGCAAAACCCTGTTGGTAAGATTATGACGTTAAGAAGCCACGGAAAAGAATTCCCAATGGAAGTGGCAGCAGTGTATGCAGATATCCCCGAAAATTCCACGATTAAAGCCTCGCTCATAACCAATGTCGATTTCGGGATGCAGCACCTCCGAAACAGTCTAATCTCCATGGGTGATAATTCCGATAATAAACACTTTCGTGAATCGTGGGAAGACGGGCAGTTCTTTACCAATTACTTTCTTCTGAAGAAAGGAGCGTCAGTTAGTGCAATCGAAAAAAAAATGAAGAAGCTGAGTGTCGAACATTCCACCGATAACAACAAGCTTTCCTTTTCTCTTCAGCCTTTGACAAAAATCTATTTCGGCTCGCAGAAAATAGTCGATAATAATAGCGGCGATCTGGGTAATTTCCCCATGCTGCTAATACTGATTTTTGTTGGTATTCTCATTCTCATCATTGCCTATATCAACTACCTGAACTTAGCTTTTGCACAAGCGTTTGCCCAAACCAAAAGCTGGGCTGTGAGGAAAGTTTGCGGGGCTTCGGGGAAGAATCTGCTATCGCAGATGGTGCTGGAATCAGTGCTTCTTTCGGTGTTGGCATTGCCATTTGCCATGGAGCTGGCACATATCTCATTACCATGGCTTAGTCAATTCCTTGGAAAATCCTATCCGCTGGCATTCAGTCAAAAGTTTCTGATTATCACCGGGATTCTTTTATTGATAACCGTTGCCACGGGAGCTCTCGCAGGAATGTTAGTTTCGCTGCGTTTATCGACCTTTAAACTGGTGGAAACCTTAAAAGGGAAAAATGTTTCGGGCACCCCAAAAGTCGGATGGCGAAAAGGAATGGTCATATTTCAGATCACGGTTTTCATTGTCCTTTTTGCTGTGATGTTACTCGTTCAAAAGCAGGTCCACTATGCTTTTCATAAAGATTTAGGTTTCAAAAAAGCAGGTTTACTCCGGGTTGATTTGGGTGATCATAATTATCAGCTATTTAAACAGGAAATCAAAGATAATCCCAACATCCTCGATGTAAGCGGGGCCCTCTGGTTACCGCCGACCACCAATGCCATGTATGTTTCGCTTCCCCGGGTGGATAATCCAAGCGAAAAAGTTAAAGTAAGAGGCCTGATGGCTGACTATCATTTTGCTCAAACCATGGGGATGCATGTTTTGCTGGGTTCTGATTTCGATGAAACAAGAAACAGCTCCGGTGTTTTAATTAACCAGTCGGCTATCAAGGCGCTTGGCTTAAAAGATATTATCGGGGAAAAAACAGCATTCGGAACCGTAGTGGGTGTAGTAAACGATTTCAATATGTACTCGCTACATCAGTCTATAACCCCAATGATTATTGTGCTAAATCCGGCAATGTGCCGCGAAGTGGCTATCAGAATTAGCACTAATAATATTCCCGGCACCATTGGCTTTTTGAAAAAGGAATGGAAAGCATCGGGCGGCACCACTGCGTTCAATTTCCGATTCACCGACGATGCCCTGCAGGATATTTATGAATCAGATATTCGTTTCTCGAAAATTATTGGATTGATGGCTGTCATCGCCATCTTCATTGCCAGCCTGGGATTGTTTGGTCTGTCACTTTTCCTTAGCCGGCAACGCATTAAGGAAATTGGCATCCGAAAAGTAAACGGTGCCAAAGTCTCTGAGGTTATGACCTTGCTCAATATGGATTTTATCAAATGGGTCGGTATCGCCTTTGTGATTGCCACTCCCATGGCCTGGTTTGCCATGAATAAATGGCTGGAAAACTTCGCTTACAAAACCAGTTTAAGCTGGTGGATTTTTGCCCTGGCAGGAATCCTGGCACTGGGAATTGCCCTGCTTACTGTTAGCTGGCAAAGCTGGAGAGCGGCGACGAGGAATCCGGTGGAAGCTTTACGATATGAATAACTAAAACAACCAGACGAAAGCACAAAGCATGAAAAGATTGATTCTTATATATCGATCAATCAGCAAGAATCTCAAGCTGACCCTAATCAATGTATTCGGGATGGCTTTAGGGCTTGTTTCTGCCGGCATTATCCTTGGCTATGTGCATCAGGAATTTAATTATGATTCCAATACCCCTCATTCTCGGAAAATTTATCAAGTCATCGGGAAAGATGGTGAACAGTTGAACTCCTACAGCTATGCCCCGTTGGCGGAAGCGTTGAAATCCAATTTTCCGGAGGTAAAAGAAGCGACCCGGATTGGTTTCTTTTATGGTTACCTGGCCTGTTCCGCCGGGGAAAACAAGTTCAACGAGAATCAGGCCATCTTTGCTGATCCTAATTTCTTCAGTCAGTTCTCGTTTCCACTGGAAAAAGGAGATGAAGAGCAATGCCTGCAATCCCCCAATGCCGTAGTACTATCTGAAAGAGCAGCCAGAAAATACTTTGGAGACAAAAATCCAATCGGTGAGCATCTGCAAATTGGCGGGAATCATGAATTCACAGTTACGGATGTTTACAATAATTTCAAGAACAATTCCAATTTTCGTGGCGACATTGTTTTACCGCTCAAAAGCATAGCTAAATTAACCCAGATTTGGGTTGACCCCAGCTGGAAATACGAAAGTGATATTTTCACCTTTGTCCGCCTGGCCGACAACACCAACGTGGATGATTTCTCCCGAAAGGCTGGAAATTTTCTTTCAAAGTACATTCCCGACCATAACTATGAACTCCTATTTCAGCCACTAACATCCATACACGTCGATCGCATGACGGCATGGGAATCAACGCCACAGGCAAATGTTAGGTACCTGTACATTTTGGTAGCCGTCGCGATTATCATCCTGCTCATTTCCACGGCCAATTTTCTGTTTCTGTATATTGGGACCATGAGTCAACGAAGCGCTGATACTTCCATCAAGAAAGTGTGCGGCGCCTCAAAAACAATTCTGTTCAAAGAACACCTGCAGGAAGTTTCGTTCATGATGCTTATTAGTCTTGGTCTGGCAATCCTATTGTTTTTATTCTATCGCGGTTACCTGACCAACGTTTTCCCTCTCTTACCTAACATTAATCTTTTCGATGGGAAACTCGCCATTATTCTGCTAATTACTGTATTTCTTGCAACTCTGTTACCAGCCATTTATCCATCCGTTATTCTGGCATCACAGAAACCGGCACGAATATTCAGAAACCCGGGCATCTTCATACCAGGAAAATTCAAGCTGATCAATTTACTTGTCATCGGCCAGTTTCTACTAAGTATCATGTTACTTATCAGCACTTTTATCATCCATAAACAAACAAGTTTTCTGGAGAACCAAAAGACCGGATACGCAAAAGACGAGCTGCTGACTATCCCGCTCAACATGCATGTCGGAGAAGGAATTTACAGCGATAAATTCGGTGTATTTGCTGATGAGCTGAAGAAATATCCCGGGATAAAAAATGTGACGATGGCTTTCTCATCTCCAGCTTCCGCCGAAACGGGCGAGGATGCACCCAACTGGGAAGGAAAACCAAAAGACAAGGAGGTAAAAATGAACTGGGCCTCGGTGTCTTATAATTACTTCAAAACCCTGGGAGTGAAAATCGTACAAGGACGAAGTTTCAGCCCGAATTTCCCTTCCGATGCTACTGATTTCGATACCCGGAAAAGTGCTTTCATTTTAAATCAAAGTGCCGTGAAAGCAATGGACATCGCCAATCCCATCGGAAAAGAATTCGAGGTTTGGGGATTTGAGGGTCCCATTATTGGGGTGGTCAAAAATTATAATTTCCGGTCGTTGCGTTCAGATATCACCCCTATGTTTTACCAGATGAACCCATTCTACATGAATGAGATCATCGTGCGAATCAATCCATCTGATCCGGGTGTTTTATCTGAGCTCAAAACGGTATGGGATAAATTTGTTCCGCAATATCCACTGGAATTCAAATTCGTCGACGACCAAATCAAAGCCTTATACCAACCGGAAAAAAACCTGGCCGGTACATTAAACCTGTTTGCCATAATGGCCATTCTCATTGCCTGTATGGGGCTTTTCACACTGACGGTTTTATCGGTCCTCCAGCGTACCAAGGAAATCGGCATCCGCAAGGTAAACGGGGCCAAAGTCTCCGAGGTAATGGCCATGCTGAATAAAGATTTTGTGAAATGGGTCGGGATTGCTTTTGTGATTGCCACGCCCATTGCCTGGTTTGCCATGAATAAATGGCTGGAGAATTTCGCTTACAAAACCAGTTTAAGCTGGTGGATTTTTGCCCTGGCAGGAATCCTGGCTCTGGGCATTGCACTACTCACCGTTAGCTGGCAAAGCTGGAAAGCGGCGACGAGGAATCCGGTGGAAGCGCTGAGGTATGAATAATTAAAACATAAACGATAGCCATGAGAAGCAGAATTCTATACGCATTGAGAAATATTAAGAGAAACAGGCTAAATGTAGCGATTACAACCATTGGTCTTTCTATGGCCCTCGCAAGTGTCCTGATTATCTTCCTGTTTGTCGAGCAAGAACATTCTTATAATGATTTCCACGAAAATGCCGATAGGATTTTCCGGCTTAATTACACAATGACTTTAAAAGACGGGACCAAAGGATCGGATGATCTTATTAAGCCAGATCTTGCAAAGGATCTGGAAGATAAAGTTCCGCAAATAGAACACTGCACCCCCTACCGGGAAGGCTACATGGCCCAACTGGACTTAAAAGACAAAAACCTTAAGGTCAAACTTGGGATTGCAAATCAGGAATTTTTCGACATGTTTAGCTTTAAACTCTTAAAAGGAAACAGAAATGATTTGTTGGTTGATCCCACCAATATTGTTATCACAAAATCTCTTGCACAAAAGATAACAGGTACTGATTCCCCGGACTATGATAAGCTTATCGGACAAAGTCTTGAATTTACTTTCATAAAGAATGTCAGTTTTACAATCAAAGGGATACTTGCTGATGTTCCCAGGAATTCAACACTTGATTTCGAAGCGATCATACCGTTTGAACATGAAAATGCATTCTGGCAATCGAATAATGGCCTTGGTAACTCAATTCTATTTTATGAGTTAAAAAACGGTGTTGTTCCTGAACAGGCGAATAATCTGGTTTACGCCGAAGTAAAAGAGTTTTACCAAAAGGATATTGAAAAGGCACAAAAAAATAACCTTCTTTCTTCATCTTCCAAATGCTTTCAGCCGTATGCCCTTCCGTTAAAAAGTTTATATCTCGACAATACAATAGATGGCGTAGCCTACCAACTTACCGGTAATAGAACGCAATTGAAAATTTTAACCATCGTCGCCCTGCTTATTTTATTCATTGCCTTTAGCAACTACATCATTTTAACAATCGGTCAGTTCTTTAAAAAGGCAGGTGAGGTAAGTATCAGAAAATCGATGGGTGGAAAAAACATCGATATTTTCAAAATGTTCCTGAGCGAAAACTTGATTACAATACTAATTTCATTTATAGCTGGTGGAATACTCGGGGATATGTTAATCCCTGTATTTAATAACATTTCGCAGAGTCAGATCTATTTTAATCTGATAAATATTCCTTCGTTAGTTGCTTTCTCCGCCTTATCAATAATTTTATTGACTACACTAACCAGTTTAATACCAATTTTTATTTTCAGAAAAGTTAAGCCTACGCTTTTATCGACAAAAAAACTGTTTGCCGGGAAAAAAGCTAGTGCATCGCAGGTATTTGTTGGATTACAATATGCATTAACCATTGTGCTGATTATAGCGACCATCTCCATTAGCAAGCAAACGAATTACCTGAAAAATAAATCCCTCGGTTTTTCCGATAAGAACATCATCTCTTTGGATGTCCGCTACTTAAGTCAGTCAGGGGCGACTGTTTTACGGGATATGTTAAAAAATCAGGCGGGTGTTACAAATACTTCTTTAACCAACAGAGACTTTTTTGATGGATATTCCACCCGTTCATTTGAAGTGTCCAGTTCGGAAGTTTTAAATACCTATATTTTTAAGGCTGATAATTATTTCATTCCCACGTTGAATCTCAAGTTACTGGAAGGTAGAAATTTCTCCGAAAGCAATGTGGATTCGACCGATAAGTCAATCGTTGTAAATGAGGAGTTTGTCAAGAAAATGAAGATTGACGGCTCACCTATCGGCAGTATTGTCAGCAGTGGCAAGAATAGGTTCGAGATTATCGGTGTGGTAAACAACTATCAGTTTCTTACATCAAGAGAAAAAATCGAACCGATGATCCTGTATTCTAACACGAATATCGGGAATGGATACAGCTCCATCTTAGTAAAATACAATCCTGAAAACTTAAGCAATGTAATTTCTGCGATTAAAAAAGGGTGGAAAGAAATGAATACCAAAGAAAATTTGAACTATACATTTTGGGATAAAGAACTGGAGAATCGCTACAAAGTAGAAGAGCGATTAAGTAAAACGATACTTTATGCTTCAATTATTTCTATCATTATTTTATCCTTAGGGCTATTCGGTTTAACGGTTTTAATATCGGCACAGCGCACCAATGAAATAGGCATCCGAAAGGTAAATGGTGCCCAAATAGGACAGGTTATCATGATGCTTAACGGTAATTATTTAAAATGGGTGTTTTTTGCTTTTTTAGTTGCCTGTCCGTTAGGATGGTACTTAATGAATAAATGGCTCGAAAACTTCGCTTACAAAACAAGTTTAAGCTGGTGGATTTTTGCTTTGGCAGGAGTACTGGCTTTGGGAATTGCGCTGATTACGGTAAGTTGGCAAAGCTGGAGAGCGGCGACGAGGAATCCGGTTGAGGCACTCAGATATGAGTGACGAAATCCTGAATAAAGCGTAGGGATGAAAGCATTGAGGCTCGAATAATCCTGGATAATAACGAATTAAAACTTCGAAATCATGATCAAGTTTTTATTTAAAACAAGCATTCGGAATCTGCTCAAAGACAAATACCAGTCTGGTATAAACATTCTGGGGTTAACATTTGGTTTTGCAGCTTTTCTGTTTATTGCAGCTTATTTTATTCAGGAGCAAAGCTTTGACCGGTTCCATTCCAAATCGGACCGATTATACCGGGTAGTCACCCGTGTAAAAATGGGTGCCACAAAAGAAAATCTGGGCACTTCAGAGGTCCCTTTAGCTTTCACTGTAAAATCTGAGTTGCCGGAAGTGATCGATGCCACCCGTTTTTATTTCAGAAGAAATGTAGTGGTGAAAGTCAGTGAAAACAAATACATGGAGAAAAGATTCTGGTATGCAGATCAAAACGTATTTGATTTGTTCGATTTCAAACTACTAAAAGGCAACAAAGATGAGGTATTAGCAAAACCCAATTCGGTTGTTATTACGCCGGAACTCAGTAAAAAATACTTTGGCGATTCTGATCCTATTGGGAAAACAATTGAAATCAATTCCGATGGCCAATTGTACGAAGTGACTGGCATCATGCAGAAAATACCTGCCAATTCACATTTACAATTTGATATGCTCGCTTCATTCTCCAGTATCAAATTCAGCGCTGATTACGGGATTCAACAGTGGGGTAATTTTCGGGATATGTACACCTATCTGCTTCTGAAGAAGCATACGGACTTGTCCATCATGAACAAAAAATTACAGGACTTTACGATCAAATATTACACCCCGATGATGGAGAGAGTTGGCATCAATTTAAAAGATTTTGAAAAAAAAGGGGATTATGTTGTTCACAGTTTGCAACCTTTAAAGGACATTCACTTAGATTCAGTTTATACTGATGTGTCGATTGTGCACGGGAATAAGCAATTGCTTTATGCACTTGGACTAATTGGGATTATGATTATCGTTATCGCCTGTTTTAATTTTATTAATCTTAGTACAGCGCGGGCAACTTTGCGGGCCAAAGAAATTGGGGTTAGAAAGATCATCGGCTCAAGTAAATCAAAAATTACCATTCAAATCCTGTTTGAGACTTTCATGCAATCCGTTCTGGCCATTTCCATTGCGATTCTCTTACTGTATATAAGTTTACCGGTTTTGAACCTTTATACAGGGCTGGACATGCAATTTTCGCAGTTCTTTACTACACAGGGAATTATCACAATAAGCGTTATCCTGATTTTAGTAGTCATTCTGGCCGGAACTATACCTTCTATTGTTATCGCAAAGTTTAACCCGGTGGAAGTAATTAAAGGAACTGTTTTGAATTGGAATGCTAATTCAGGGCTTCGGAACAGTCTTGTATCGTTTCAGTTCATAATTTTCATTATCCTGATTTGCGGAACTATCGTTGTCAAAAAACAGGTAAGTATGTTGCATCATCAAAACCCTGGATTCCTCAAGGAAAATGTCATTGTGGTAAAGAATACGAGTAAACTAGGGAATAGCGAGCAGGTTTTCAAGGACGAAATTCTAAGAAACCCTGAGGTGATCAAAGCATCCTATTCCAACGCATTGCCTTCCATGTTTAACGGGTCATCGAATCCGTTTAGCAAAACCGATAAGAAGAATAAGATATTCCTATTGCGGGTCACGGCTGACAAGGATTTTTTAAATACATTAAAAATCAAATTACTGGACGGGCGAAATTTTACTGATAATGCGGAAAATGAGCGGTTTAATGCAATCATCAACAAAAAAGCAGCCCATGCATTTGGTTGGACAGACTGCAATGATAAAGTCATTTACGACTTTAACAACGGAGGCAAGAATTATAATGTGATAGGAATCGTTGATGATTTTCACATTAAATCTTTGCGGAAAAAAACAGAGCCCATGATCATTCGTTACCAGGAAACCGGAGATTACCTGGCAGTTCGCATCCGACCGGAAAGTGCGACTAAAGTCTTAAAAAAAATAAAATCGATTTGGGGGGGATTAAATGACCAGGCTCCTTTTGAATATACATTTCTGGATGAATCGTTTGACAACCAATACAAACAAGAGGTACGCTTTGGAAAACTGACCAGCATGTTTTCCCTGCTATCCGTTGTTATCGCCTGCATGGGATTATTAGGACTTGTTTCCTTTACTCTTACCAGAAAACAAAAAGAGATTGGCATCAGAAAAGTTAATGGTGCCCGAATATCAGAAGTAATGACGATGCTCAACCGGGGCCTGGTTAAATTGGTCGCTATCGCTTTTGTGATTGCCACTCCCATCGCCTGGTTTGCCATGAATAAATGGCTGGAGAGTTTTGCCTACAAAACCAGTTTAAGCTGGTGGATTTTTGCCCTGGCAGGTTTGCTCGCATTGGTAATTGCGCTGCTTACGGTAAGCTGGCAGAGCTGGAAAGCGGCTACCAGGAATCCAGTGGAAGCACTCAGGCACGAATAGACAAAAACTGAATAAACCACTTACTATGAATTTGTTACAAATAAAAAATAGTCTTCGTTTTTTATTGAGAAAAAGGAACCATCTCCTGATTAATATGGCAGGTCTGGGAATTGGTATCGCATCCTTTCTCCTTCTGTTTCTCTATGTATACAATGATTTAACCTACAACCATTTCAACAAAAATCTGGCAAATATCTACCGGGTATATGAAGGAAATGGAGCGCAAACCAAAGGTCTGTTGTTGCCCAAGATGCAGGATGAAATACCGGAAGTAAAAAACGGAACACGAATTTTTGACTGGGACGGATTCAGAATGAGTTATAAAAACCTGGCCTTTCCCGAAAATATTCAATATGCTGATACCGGCTTCTTCTCTGTTTTTACTTTTCCGTTTATCGAAGGTTCCGCTAAACCGGGAATCAAAGACAAATATGGCGTAGTGATCAGTAAGGAATTTGCCGAGAAATACTTTGGAGATAAGCCGGCCATCGGAAAAAAAATCCGCGTCAAATTTGACAATACCTTCCTCCACGTGAATGGCGTAGTCGATATTCCATCCAATTCATCGGTAAAGTTCAATATCCTGGCCTCCTACGAAACGGGTGAAACCATTTCGCCATGGATAAAGGGAGTACACGATTGGTACAACACATTCTCAAATACTTATGTCCTTCTTGAAAATGGGGTGAAGCCCGCTAGTATTCAGAATAAGCTGCAACGAATCGTGCACGAGAATTTTCTTCCGGTAGGTAAAAATAAAACGAAACTGAATTTGGTTCCATTCAAAGACTATCACGCAAAAGAGGAATCAAACCGGACGATGATCATCATCTTGACGGTTATCGCCTTAGGAATTCTGAGCATTGCCGTCGTCAACTTTATCAACCTGACCATCACCAGTTCGCTTTCGCGAATAAAGGAAACAGGTATTAAGAAAATGTTTGGTGCAAGCCGAAAACAACTAATCATTCAAATGCTAACGGAATCGCTGATGGTCAGTTTTGTTGCGTTGCTACTAGGGGGTTTGATTACGACACTTACCCTGCCCTACTTCAACCAGCTTTTCGGCACCCGGTTACATTTCAATCCGTTGCAAAATCCCATCCTGCTGCTAATTCTGGCTGCTATTTGGCTGGTTATCGGAATCGTTTCCGGAACGGTACCTGCCCTCTTTATGGCAAAGGCCAAGCTCACGAATAGCATTCGTGGAAGTCTGAGCTCGGTTAACAAAGCAGGAACAGCTCGTTATTCATTGCTTATCGTTCAGTTTGTCATCGCCATTGTTTTGATTGCCGGAACCGTCCTAATCCGGAAGCAAATCAGCTTCATGATGAACAAGGACACGAAGTTCGACAAAGAAAATGTAGTAGTTGCCGATCTGGAAACCTGGCAATATCAGGATATGAAAGCCGCATCACAAAAGTTCAAAGTGATTTCAGAGGAATTGCAGGCCAGCCCTTATGTCGAATCAGTTTGCTTCTCGAACACAATTCCCGGCACATACAACCAAAACTACAACACATTTTACACCGAAGAAGGAAAAGGAGATAAGAACATACGGTTGCGAAAAGCCTATGTGGGGAAAAACTACTTTAAAACCTATGGCATAAAGGTTCTGGACGGTTCGGGTTTCGACCAGGACCTGACCAACTATAAAAACTGTATGATCCTGAATAAAACAGCCATCAACAAATTAGGATTTAAAGGAGCGACCGACCAGCTCATGCATGAGAGTTCTCCTACCGGAGATGAATGGAAAGTCATCGGAGAGGTAGACGATTTCAGCTATCAGGGGGCTCAGAACAAGATGCAGCCTCTGGCCCATTTTTTTACCCAACACGACAATCTGGCCGACTGGAATTATCTTTCGGTAAAAGCTAAACCGGGCGCCGCCTTGCAGGTAATCGCGTTAATGAAAAAGGAATGGAAGAAAATTCCGCCCCTGGCAACAGCTAATTACTTCTTTGCCAATGACAAACTCAACGATTATTACAAAGAATACATCAAAGTAAATCAACTCATTGCCTGGTTCTCCGTTCTGGCAATCATGCTTTCAATTTTGGGTCTGTTTGCCCTCTCGTCTTATATGATGACACGAAGAGTGAAAGAAATCGGGATCCGAAAAGTAAACGGAGCCAAAGTCTCCGAAGTGATGTCCATGCTTAACAAAGACTTCGTCAAGTGGGTAGCCATTGCTTTTGTAATTGCCACACCTATTGCGTGGTTTGCCTTGAATAAATGGCTGGAAAACTTCGCCAACAGAACCAGTTTAAGCTGGTGGATTTTTGCCTTAGCAGGAATACTGGCCTTGGGAATTGCGCTACTCACCGTTAGCTGGCAAAGCTGGAAGGCGGCGACGAGGAATCCGGTGGAAGCATTACGATATGAATAACCAACTAATCATACAATCATGAACCTGCAATTCTTAAAATCAGCCGTCAGATGGAACCTGAAAAACAAAACAGGAACCTATATCAATATTGTTGGACTAAGTGTAGGTCTCGCAGTAATATTGTTACTGTTAAACATTGTAGGGTACGAAAAGAGTTTTGATAAATTCAATCACAGGCTCGATGACATTTATTGTATCGTAACCAAAGACCAACACTCGGGAAGTAGCCCGATTGGTTGGAATGAATCGGTACCGGCTCTCCCCCGGGCTATGATGAACGAATTTCCGGAAGTTGAACAAGCTTCATTGGTTCAAAACGGGAAACGAACCATGCAATTCAAAATCGGGAATCAGATCTTTAAAGAAAAAGTTCAGTTTGCCTCTCCCAACCTATTTAAGATATTTTCGTTTCCCTTGCTGAGCGGAAACATTCCTGCCGAAAGTACAGAAAAGAACATCCTGGCTCTCAGCAAATCATCGGCAACAAAATTCTTTGGAAATACCAATCCGCTTGGCAAACTGATTACGATTAACAACAAATATGAATTCAGAATCGTTGCTGTTTTCGACGATATACCGAAAAATTCATCACTTAGATTTGATTGTTGGGCGCCCATCGGATTTCTACCGGAATTAAACCAGTTTCCCAATTACCTGAACACCTGGTATAATCTCTCATTTCAATCATATGTTCTCCTGGCCAAAGGTGCATCACCTGAGAATGTCAATAAAAGACTCAAAGGCCGAATCATTCAATCAAATCCTGATTCACAGGCAGAATCACAACTCTATCCATATTCGAACCTACACACCGTTTTATATGGGCGCAATAAAAGAATTAAAATGGTGAGTGCCATCGCCGTCATCATTTTCATACTGATCAGTATCAATTTCATTAACCTGAAAACAGTAGATACCTTTCAGCGAATCAAGGAATTTGGAATTCGTAAAATTAATGGTGCAGGGAAAGGGTATATTTTCAAACAACTAATGTTGGAAGCCAGCTTGGTAATAATCGTATCAGCAGCTCTCTCCTTATTCATTATCTATTTTAGTATTCCAACGCTGAAAAATCTCACCGGAATATCCGGAACGCTTACCGGTATTTTCACGCCAGCCTCCATTGTCATGTTTTTGGTTTCAGGAGGCCTGATCGCGCTCATTTCTGCGTTAATTCCATCACTCACACTAAGATCTAACTCACCGGTAAATTCGCTGAAAGCCAAAGTAAATGAGACGATAAGCGTTTCCAGATTAAGGACGATTCTATCCGGCGTTCAGTTTGGCCTGGCCATCGGACTGATAATCTGCACCCTATTCACCATCAAACAATTAAGCTACCTGCGGAATTTCGATTTGGGATTTAACAAGGAACAAATTGTTCGGGTTGATTTACAGGGACCACTCCAATCGAATTATAAAGTTCTGCAGGATGAACTTCGGAAAAATCCCAACATACTGAGTTCAACGGCAGCATCACGTAACCTTACCGGAATTTACTGGAACGGTGACGGATTTAAATGGGAAGGGAAACCTGCAAATGTTGACCCCCTGATAACCTTTATCGAAACAGACGATAATTTCTGTAAAACATTTGATATCAAGATGCTCGATGGCGATTATTTCAAAACGAGAAAACCCGGAGCTGTTGTTATCAATAAAACATTAGCCGATATCATTTCACCTGATGGGAATGCTTTAAATAAAAAAATTATTCGTGACACACTGGAACTGGAGGTTACCGGAATTACTAATAATTTTAATTTCAAGCCACTTAATCGTTCTATCGGGCCATTAATGTTTATAAAAGAAGCAGGACTCGACAATATGAGGTATCTTTTTGTCAAGATAGCTCCAACCCATGTTTCCGGTACCTTGGGGAATATAGAAAAGACAGTAAAAAAACTAAACCCGGATTTTCTTTTCAGCTACCATTTCCTTGATGATGAATTTGCCAAATTGTATAATGGCGAAGAACGGTTGCAAAAGCAACTCAGCCTGTTTTCCTTCATTGCCATCATCATTTCGGTAATGGGCTTATGGGGAATCCTGCTCTTTGTCATTCAGCAACGCACCAAGGAAATCGGTATCCGCAAAGTAAACGGGGCCAACGTATCGGAAGTAATGACTTTGCTCAATAAAGATTTCATCAAGTGGGTGAGTATTGCTTTTGTCATTGCCACACCCATAGCCTGGTTTGCCATGCATAAATGGTTAGAGAACTTTGCTTACAAAACCAGTTTAAGCTGGTGGATTTTTGCCTTAGCGGGAATACTGGCATTGGGAATTGCGCTACTCACCGTTAGCTGGCAAAGCTGGAAGGCGGCGACAAGAAATCCGGTGGAAGCGCTGAGATATGAGTAACTTTAATGAAAACCTAAAAATAAGATCATGAAAAGTCAAATCAGAATCAAACGGTACACATTAATCGCCCTGATGGCGACATTGCTTTCGTGTAACGGATTTGCCCAAAAGGGCACTCCAACGATAACCAAAACCTTTGATATGAATCAACCGGGAACATTGAATTCCCAATCATCCGGTGGAGGTATTGTGGTAGAAGGGAACGACCAAAACAAAGTGGTTGTGCAGGCATTTGTCCGGAAAAACGGAAAAATTCTATCTCCGACAGATCCGTTGCTCACCGATGTCATGAAAGATTTTAACCTGGATATAAAGAAAAATGGTTCGGTCATCACGGCAAACGTTGAACGCAAACGAAACTTCAAGTTCTGGAACAATGTTGGCATTTCCCTGAAGATTACCGTTCCTAAAAAAATGTCCTGCAATGTATCGTCCAGCGGCGGAGGATTAAAAATTTCAAATGTAGACGGAACGACACACGATCTATCAAGTAGCGGAGGCGGAATACGTCTGGAAAACGTTGCAGGGACTACAAAGGCAAGTTCTTCCGGAGGTGGTGTCCAGGCCATAAACCAGAACGGTGATGTTCGCTTAAGTTCCAGCGGAGGCGGTGTAACGTTGGATGAAGGTCACGGAAGTGTTTATGCACGCAGTTCCGGTGGAGGTGTGCGCCTGAAGAATGTGCACGGAGATGTGGATGCCAGTAGTAGCGGAGGCGGTGTAACTGTCACTGGTGAAACGGAAGCTATAAGAGCCACATCCAGCGGAGGTTCTGTACATGTCAACATCAGCAATTTAAGCAAAAAACTATACCTGGCATCCAGTGGCGGTGGAGTTGACGCAACGATTCAAAATGGCGATAAATTGGGTATGGACCTGGATTTGAAATCAGACAGAGTGCACATCGAACTGCATAACTTTTCCGGCACATCAGAAAAAGACCGGGTAAAAGGAACGATGAATGGTGGCGGAATCCCCGTTTACATGCACGCGTCCGGTGGAAACGTCAATGTGAAGTTTCAGGATTAAAAATACGGGAAAGGTTGCTACAAAAAATCCGGTAGAGACATAACGTTATAAAACAGAAACAAAAGCAATGATCATTTATCATTTAAAATCGGCTATTCGGTACATCCGTTCAAACAAAATTACGTCGGCGCTGAATATCATCGGGCTGTCAATCACCTTCGTCATATTCATCTTCCTGGGAAGTTATCTGGCAAATGAGTCCGGTATGGGAAAGAATTTACCTGATAGCAAAGATATTTACAGATTACAGGGGCAGAACGGGACATCGGTTTCTTATAAAACGATTGAACTATTGGATGCAATTCCTGAAGTTTCGACTTATACCTGGTTAATGGACAGCTGGAGTATGAAACAATATTTTGTATCCGGAACAAAGACTTATGCCCCCGGGAAAGTACTCTATGCCAGTAAAGATTTTTTCAAGGTATTTCCCTATCAGGCTATAGTTGGAAATATACAACAAGCTCTGAATAGTCCGAATGGAATTGTTCTGACGCAAAGCATGGCGGAAAAAATATTTGGTAAGCAAAACCCGATAGGCAAAAGTATTACGTTCAAAAGTACAGCCTTTGGCGATTTTCAGTACCAGGTAGCGTCAGTTATTAAAGATCTTCCGCAGAATGATATGTTAAAATTCTCCTGCATTTTGCCACAAAGCTCACTCGACAAGGTTGACTGGTACAAAAGAGGAAGGCAACAATGGGGAAACTGCAATTACGAAACGTTTGTCGTACTTAAGAAAGGAACCTCAATCGAAGCAACTGACCAGAAGTTGACCGCTGCGTTCAAAAAAGCCGCTCCCGGTTGGTTTTCGAAAGATGTAAAACATCTGAGCTTAAAATCATTCTCAACCTTATACTACAACAATCCTTTTCCCGAAGATGTCCTGGCACAGAACAGCCTGACCAATATCCGTTCCATAGCTATACTTGCATTGATTTTGCTACTGGTGGGGACTGTTAACTTCATTAATTTAAGTACAGCCCAGAAAGAGAAGAAACGAAAAAATATTGCCATATCGAGTATTAACGGAGCTTCCGGAACGGCAATCAATCTTCAGTTTATCTTCGAATCGTTTTTACTGGTCTTCATTTCATTTATCATAGCAGTTGCACTGGTTGCACTCACTTATCCGTTGTTCAATCAACTCAGCGGGCAATCGTTCTCGTTTCTGTCCATTCTTTCAATTTTCATTTCACAAAAACTATGGCTCATTCCAATCGCCATTGCAGCATTAGCCGGTATGATTATCGCTACTTATTTCCGGGCAGGTCAGTTTCATCTGATATCGCAAAATAATGTTCCTGGCAAAGCCCACCTACGCAATGTACTATTGATTACTCAATTTGCCTTCTCTATCATATTAATAACCGGAACACTGATTATTCACAGGCAGAATCATTATATACTTAACCACTCCACCGGTTTTCATAAAAAAGGCATTCTATGCATTCCGTTAATTGGAGAAATGGAAGCTCATACAGCTGCCCTCAGAAATGAATTGTTACAGATTAACGGGGTCAGTCAGGTCGCTTTTGCATCCACAATTTTGGGCCAGGAATACAATACCTGGGGAATGAGCATCTCGAACAACGGGGAGAATGAAAGAGTTCAGTATAATGTTATCCAGGTGGACAGTGCCTTTTTTAAACTGATGGGATTGAAGCTGGTGGAGGGAACCGGATTCAAATCAAACTCCGATAAAGAAAAAGACCACATTTTTAACCAAACAGCCATCAAAGAATTTGGGATTAGTAACATTGAAAAAGCAAGGGTTTCTTCATACTCAGATGCCCCCGGAAATATTATCGGGGTCGTAAAAGACTTCAACTACGCCTCCCTTCACTCTCCGATACAGCCCATGGCATTTGTTTACCGGAAACCGGAAAATCTAAGCTATGTGTACCTAAAATTAGCGAACATGACTCCGGGGACTATTACCAATGTACAAAGTAAGGCGAAAGCTATTTGGAAGCAATTTGCTCCCGGTTGGCCATACGAATACTATTTTCTCAATCAGACAATGGCCAAGCTATACACAAAAGACAGGGATTTTGGCAAAATCTCTCTGGCACTTACCATTCTGTCAGTTTTCATTGCATGCTTTGGTCTGTTGGGCATTACCCTATTTCTGGTTGAGTCACATATGAAGGAAATCGGCATCAGGAAAGTGAACGGTGCCAAGATATCAGAGGTGATGACCATGCTCAATAAAGATTTCATCAAATGGGTAGCTATTGCGTTTGTCATCGCCACGCCCATTGCTTGGTTCGCCATGAATAAATGGCTCGAGAACTTTGCTTACAAAACCAGTTTAAGTTGGTGGATTTTTGCCTTAGCGGGTTTGCTGGCGCTGGGAATTGCATTACTCACCGTTAGCTGGCAGAGCTGGAAGGCTGCTACACGTAATCCTATTGAGGCATTACGATATGAATAATTGAAAGAAACGAAATAGAGAACAACCATGCTCAATCTGTCAAACATCATAATGGTATTCCGCAATGCACGAAAGAACAGCGCATTGACATTTGCCAAGCTTTTCGGTATCAGCATATCGTTTGCAGTGATTTTGTTCGCTGCCGGATACGTCTATTACGAAACCAGCTTCGACAAATTTGTTCCCGACAAGGACAAGATTTTCCGCATTTACATAAAAGGAAACCTCAACGGAGATGAGGCTGATTATGCGGTAACTAGTGCCGCCATGGCGGAAGCCATTGTTCATGACATACCTGAAGTTACCCAGGCGACAAGAATTAAACCGGACAGAGATGCCAATATACACTACCACAACGAGATAATCAAAGGCGGTCCATTGCTTTTTGCAGATCCGAATTTCTTCTCATTTTTTCATCTTCCCGTTAAAAAAGCATCTTCAAATCTGTTTGGCTCGAAGAATGATATCGCCATATCCGAAAGCCTGGCTGTTAAGTTGTTTGGGAATACGGATGCCGCCTTGGACAAAGTGGTCAAGTTAATGGACGAAGATTGTGTGATTACGGGTGTATTCAAGGATTTTCCAAAAAACTTTCACCTGCAATATCAAGTGGTGCAATCCATCGAGAAAACCGAACCGGAGAAACAGCCTTTTGGCTCTCAATCCTATTACACGTACATCAAAACAAATACAGCCAATCCGGATATTGATAAATTGAGCTTTCAGCTGACCAAAACCGTTTACACCCACGCTCCCATCGGTGATGTCGATGGTGCTAAAGCAAAAACATGGGATGATTTGAAAGCCAATGATTCGCTTTATCTCTTTTACATGGTTGAACCCCTGACAGCCATCCATTTCAGCAATCACAAATTCGACCCGGCTGTTACAGCCAGCAAAACATACGTGTACGGAGCCATCATTCTGGCATTGCTGGTTTTGTTGATTTCGTCGATCAACTTCACCAACCTAACCATTGCCAATTTATCCACCCGCCTGAAAGAGATTGGCATTAGGAAAACGACCGGAGCATTCAGCAGGCAAATTGCCTCGCAGTTCCTGTATGAATCATTAATTTTTTGGACCATTGGATTTTTTCTGGCTATCGTACTCTACGAAATCGGTGGGCAACCGTTGGCTCATTATCTGAACCTCAATATCCAAATCTCAACCATTCTGTTAATAAAGATATTCCTGCTGACTTTCCTTGGGCTGCTGTTGTTTAATATGCTAACGAATATTTTGCCCATCTACTATGTATCCAAAAGGAAAGTGCTCAACCTGTTAAAAGACGAGAAAAACAGCCACCACCGTTTCACCGTCAAAAACAGTTTTGTATTTCTGCAATTTGTCTTATCAGCTCTGATTATTCTCAGCTCTATTTTTGTGCAGAAGCAGATTAGCTACATGGTGAATAAAAATCGCGGCTACGATGCCAACAATGTTCTCATGTTCAGTTTTTATGAATTAAGTGATGCCAACCGGCAGAGTTTTATCAACGATCTGAAAGCTTATACCGCTGTAAAAGATGTCACCACCAGTGATGTCAGTTTCGGGAAGAATGACCCCGGCATGAATAGTGCATACTTCGAGACGGAAAACGAAGAAAATTATTTCCACACCAGCGTCATGCATGTAGATGATGAATTCCAGAAAACGTTCGACTTAAAAATGAATGAAGGACGTTTTTTCGATACAAATCACCCGACTGACGACAAGGCTGTCATTCTAAACCAAACAGCAGCCAACGAATACCATAAGAAGGGCTCATTAATCGGAAAAGAACTGTTAATAGACAATTCCCGGTTTCACGTTATCGGAATCACGAAAGATTTCAACTACCGCTCGCTCTACCATAAAATTCAACCATTAATAATTTTAAGAGCAGAAAATTCCGGTAATGTTTTTGTCAAATTCCGGAATAATGAAACCTCGGAAGTGATTGCCTTGCTGCAAAAGCAATGGAAAAAGTTTCACATTAATCGTCCGATTCAATACGAATTTCACAATGCTGTTCTTGCCAGCCAGTATGGAAGAGATCAGCAAGCAAAAAAGCTGATGCTAATTCTTTCCATTCTCTCTATAACCATCGCGGCGGTGGGGCTATATGCCATCAGCCTGTTTACCATCATCAGCAAAACCAAGGAAATCGGCATTAGAAAAGTGAATGGTGCCAATATTTCTGAAGTAATGACTTTGCTGAACAAAGATTTCATCAAATGGGTGGCCATTGCCTTTGTTGTAGCGACGCCGATTGCCTGGTATGTCATGAATTTATGGCTGGAGAATTTTGCTTATCGTACCGGACTCAGTTGGTGGGTATTTGCCCTTGCCGGGATATTGTCGTTCGCGATTGCCCTGCTAACGGTTAGTTGGCAATCGTATAAGGCAGCGACCCGAAATCCGGTAGACGCTTTGAGGTATGAATAGACAAATAAAAATAAAAGAATGATTCGCTTTAAACTGAAACTTGCTCTCAGGAATTTACTGAAGAATAAATTGTATTCGTCGTTGATTATTGGTGGTTTCGCCATTGGCTTTACGGCGTGTATTTTTATTGCATTATTTTATAACTCAGAACATAATGTAAACAAGCATTTTGCCAATTATAAGAATATCTATCGCTTGTACGATATCAAAAAAAACACCTCGGGACTTGATTATAAATTGAGCACTGTGCTTTCGGAAAATTATCCTGATGTTAAAAAAGAGTGTCCGATGGGCTTCAGCTATTTCCCGATAACATTGAAAGACCCGGAAACCAAAAAGTTTGTTCGGATATCACACGTTATTTCCACAAATAATCATTTTTTCAATGTTTTCTCGGTGAAAATCCTGGCCCGCGAAGGAGCGAAACCATTTAGTCAGTTGAATTCGGCAGTGATTACCCAATCAGTAGCTAAGAAGCTTTTTGGCAACAAAAATCCACTGGGTCGCACCGTGAAAGAAGAGTTTTTTACTGCTACAGTTACAGCTGTTATGGAAGATCTTCCCGGGAATTCGACTTTCAAAGCAGATCTACTACTGAATAGCGACAACAAAGATTTTCAGATGGCTACGGCATGCAACGCCGGTGTCTGCGTCTATCCAACGGAACATTTTCTTCTTTTAAAAAATGGAGTAAATCCCAAACAGTTTTCCGAAAAACTAAATGGTACAATCAAGCAATTTAACACCAACACCGATAGTCTGGCATTGCAAAATATATCGAACATTTATTTGTCACCCCTAAAGCTCGACTGGGATGAGCACAGCAAAGGAAATGCCAGGATGCTGCTTGTTTTTCTCTCCATTGCCATTCTTATCATTTTGCTTTCGAGTATCAATTATCTCAACTACACGGTTTCGATGCAATATGCCAAAATGAAGGAAATCGGTATTCAAAAAACCAACGGAGCCGGCATGACAAACCTACTGATCGATTCGATGCTTGAGGTGTCTATCGGGATTATTATTTCTTTACTAATCGCGGTTTTGCTGGTATACTTATTATTACCCGTCAGTGGGACCTTGTTTGGAAGACCCATTTTGCTTGAAGATATAAATTTCCGCCAGCTACTACCGGTTTTTGCAGGTACACTTGTGGCTATCATTTTACTGAATAGTGTGATCCCACTCTATATTTTATCTAAATTCAGAATAACCGACTTCCTTTCCGGCGAAAGAAAACTAAACGGAAAGCAGCTGGCAAAACAAATCATGCTAACTTTTCAGTTGACCGTTTCCATTGCGCTGATTGCCGTAGTTATGCTCATTTTCAAACAACTTCAATTCGTTAAAAATCACGATCTAGGATTTAACCAGGAGCATCTTGTACGACTTGAAATCCCATATCTTTCAAAGAAACAGGATCTGCTCAAAGAAGAAACCGCACGGCTGCCTTTCGTTGTCAACAACACCTTAAGTAACGGGTATCCGGGATTAATTAATTTGACGATGGGAAGTGGCGCAAAAGACAATCAATTTTCGGTCGAATGCATTAATGTTTCGGATAATTTTCTGAAAACTTTTGGTATCAAATTGCAGGAAGGCCGTGATTTTATGGCTGGCGATAAGGGACAGGCCTGTATCCTGAACGAAGCAGCTATAAAGCGTTATGGATGGAAAAATATTGATGGAAAGAAGTACAACAATGGTGCTAATGGTTATCATGTAGTAGGAGTGGCTAAAAATTTCAACGTTAAATCGCTACGTACGAGCATGTCCCCCGTCGCACTACTTTACAAAGCTGATAACAGTGTATTTAATTCGCTTTCATTACGTCTTTCTCCTGGAAAAGTAGGAGAACAATTGGTACAACTCAGAAAAGTCTGGAAAACTGTTTTCCCTGACGATCCGATGGAATTTACCTTTTATGATGCTCAGTTCCAAGCCATGTATACCAAAGAAGACAGACAGGCCAAATCCATCACCTTCTTTTCAATCATCGCCATTGTGCTTACCTGTATGGGAATTCTAGGGCAAATCTTCCTGATAAGTCTCAATCGCACGAAAGAAATCGGTATCCGGAAGGTTAACGGAGCCAGAGTTTCCGAAATATTGGTTTTGCTAAATAAAAGTTTCGTGATGTGGATAATAACTGCTTTTGTTCTTGCCATACCAATCGCTTATTACGCAATGTATAAATGGCTGGAGAATTTTGCCTACAAAACCTCACTCAGTTGGTGGATTTTCGCGTTAGCAGGTTTACTGACACTGATTATTGCCTTACTGACAGTGAGCTGGCATTCATACCGGGCTGCAACGCGCAATCCCATTGAGGCATTACGATATGAATAATCTGACAATTTCTCCGTAATATGCATATAACCAAATATTCAATTTCATAACCTAACAAAACGTAAACCAATGAAACCAAACAGATTAATATTATCGATTGCGTTATTGCTAAGCGTCCTGTTTTCAGCAGAAGCACAGCAAGCAAAGGTTATTGTCCCTGATTTGTCGACCGTTCAGGATAACCAGGAATGGTCAGCGTTTAACCGGGGAATTTCCTATAACGGGAATGTGCACATGGCTGCAAGACCCGGCGATGGTTTACTCATTCTGAAAGACGTTGTATTTCAAAATGGCACTATCGAACTCGACATCAAGGGAAAGAACGTGCCAGGTCGCAGTTTTGTGGGAGTAGCTTTCCATGGAGTGAATGACAGCACATTCGACGCTGTTTACTTCCGTCCTTTCAACTTTAAAAATCCCGAAAGAAACTCGCATTCGGTCCAGTACATTTCCGCTCCAAAATATGGCTGGTACAAGCTCCGCAACGAACATCCGGGCAAATATGAAAACAAAGTCACACCCGTTCCCGATCCGGAAGAATGGTTTCATGCAACCATTCATGTAACCTATCCGGAAGTGAAAGTATACGTCAATAACGCTGCCGAACCATCGTTGGTCATTAACCAAATCAGTGAACGGAAGAAAGGATGGATTGCCTTGTGGGTTGGCAACAATTCGGAAGGTTGGTTCAAAAACCTCAAGATTAGCCCGGTCGCAAATTAACCTAACGTTTAAACTAATGAATGTCCTGTATCATTTCCATATGACCATCCGGACGCTCAGGCATAACTTGAGGCCCACTCTCCTGCTCCTCATTTCCATGTCGGTTGGGTTGGTGACCTTTATCCTGGTTTCCGGGTACGTTTCATACGAACAGCAGTATGATCGGATATTTCCCGATGCCGAAAACATCTACCGCATTACCACCGATTTGTATTCCGATGGCAAACTTCAGATTTCCATCCCCGAATGCGAACGAGATATGGGAAGTTCATTGAAAAAAACATACCCGGAAGTGACTGAAGCCGGATTCCTTGCTCAAGCCAGCAATCCGCAATACAAAATCGGTGAAAACATTTTCAAGGATACTAAGGTCTATTTTGCTTCGCCGGGACTGTTGAATATCTTCTCTTTTCAGCTGCTCCAAGGTGATCGTTCCCAGGTTTTGACTGCTCCTTATACTGTTCTTCTATCGGAATCAACTGCCAGGAAGTACTTTGGTGACGAGAATCCGGTTGGTAAAACCATCGTCAAATATCCGGTTTTTGAATACCGGGTGGTAGGTGTTTACAAGGATATTCCCAAACAGGCTCACTTTCATCCCAACATGCTGTTATCGTTCCACAACCAGATGCACCTTCCTCCCCCCATGAAAGCTCCCTGGGGAGAGACCGATTTTTACACTTACCTGAAAGTGCATCCCGGTACGGACTTGCAAGCGTTGGAGCAGAAGATGAACCAACTGGCCATGGCTCATAAAAAAGACTATTTCGAGAAAAATAACCAGTTGCATGTGTACCATTTGCAGCCGTTGAAAGATATTCATCTGCATTCACATCTGAAGCATGAGCTACAAACCAACGCCCGTGCCGACTACTTGTACATTTTGCTCATCATCAGTTTGCTGATTGTATTGGCTGTTGGGCTCAATTACATTCATTTCTCTTTTACAAGGGCACTCAATCACGCCTCGTCTACCGGATTGAAAAAAGTGTTCGGTGCCAACCGGAGAACACTCATTGCGCAATCGCTTACCGATTCGTTGGTCATTCATGTCATCGCGACCGCCGTTGCTTTCCTGCTTTGTATGTTACTCCTACCGTTTTTACAAAAACAGTTTGGCATCACCCTCGATTTCTCGTTGCATAACCGGTTATTCTGGTTTGGCCTGGGAAGCATCTTACTGCTAAGCATTATCATTAACGGTGTGGTTCCCGGCTACCTGATAGGACGTTTCCGCAGTCTCGATCTGTTCCATCTCAAATACAAACCGCTGATGCCCGGCATTTCCTTCCGGCAATTATTTGTCGTCGGGCAGTTTGCCATTGTCATGGTTATTATCATTGGCATTATCGGCATCAACAAACAGGTAAATTACCTCAAAGAAAAGAACAAGGGATTTAACCTCGAAAACACCATTGCTATTAAGGTTCCACAAAATTTCCGCCGAACCTCACAAAGCATCAATAACCTCGACGCTTTCGAACAAGACCTATTGCAGAACCCAAATATATCCGGTATTACTCAAAGTAACCGGACGCCTGGAGAAACGGCCGCCTTCAACTTCAGCTTTGCGAAAAAAGGAACGGAACATTCAGGAAAAGCGGCAGTTCTGGTAGCCGGCGTCCATTACCTCAAGCTTTTCGACATCAAGCTTTTAGCCGGGAATGATTTTGAGCCACACGCCGAAAATGTCGATGAAGGTTGCATCATCAATCAATCGTGTCTCAACTTTTTAGGCTATAAGAATTCACAGGAAGCAGTGGGCAGAGTTCTGAAACTAACGGATGAAAGTGCCCTTCAAAATATCGAATTGAAAATCAGGGGTGTTTGTTCAGATTTTAATTTCCAGAACATTCGAGAACATCCAGGTCCGATGATCCTCTTCGACTGGACAAAAAACATGATTTGGGGCAACTATTTTGTGAAGCTCAAACAGGCCAATATTGCTTCTGTCATCCCGTTTATCCGGAAGAAATTCCAAGCTACTTTTCCCAATTATCCATTCGAGTATCTGGTCCTGAATGATTTTTACAATCAACAGTTTTATAAGGAATATCAACTCATCCGAATGCTGCAGGCTTTTGTTCTGGTTGCGATTCTCATCAGCGCCATCAATCTGTTTGCCATGGCCTGGTTCATTGCCATTGCACGAACGAAAGAAATCGGCATCCGAAAAGTGAATGGGGCCAAGGTCTCCGAAGTGATGACTTTACTCAACAAAGATTTCATCAAGTGGGTAGCCATCGCTTTTGTGATTGCGACTCCCATTGCCTGGTTTACTATGAATAAATGGCTCGAAAACTTTGCTTACAAAACCAACCTAAGTTGGTGGATTTTCGCGTTAGCCGGAATCTTAGCTATCGGAATTGCCTTGCTCACCGTTAGCTGGCAAAGCTGGAAAGCAGCGACACGGAATCCGGTGGAAGCGCTGCGATATGAATAGCAAATATTGAAAAAACTAAACCATGATTATAACAACCATAAAACTGACTTTCCGCGATTTCAAAAGGAATAAACTGTATTCCTTTATTAAAATTGGCGGTTTCGCCATTGGCCTTTCAGCCTGTTTTCTTATTGCCCTATATATCAGGCATGAGCTAAGCTACGATAAAAATTATATCAATGGAGAGAGAATTTATCGTGTAGTTCAAGTGCAAAATATTGATGGGAGAATAGTACCAGGTACTGTTTTACAGGCTCCGCTGGCAGAAACATTAAAAAAGGAATTTCCGGAAATCGAGAATGCAGGCAGGATAATGTATTTTAATGCTGGTAAAAACAGGATAAGTCGAAGCGACCACTTAGAATATTTTAATGAGTCTGGTTTTGCATTTGTTGACCAGAGTATCCTGGATATTTTTCAGTTTCCGGTGATTGATGGCAAACTGTCAAATGCGCTGGAAAATCCTAATACAATAGTGATTTCAAAGCGTGCTGCCGATAAGTTTTTCCCTGGGGAGGACGCTATCGGAAAATCGCTTATTTTAAATAACAACACACAAAATCCCTATACGATTACCGCAGTTATCAGTAACTTTCCTGATAATTCCCATATGCATTTTGATTTTTTAATGGCCTTAAATCTTGGAGACGCTAACCAACAGAATTGGAATTTTAGCACCTTCCATAACTATGTGTTATTAAAACCCGGTACAAATGTTTCGCTTATTGAAGATAAATTGAAAACGGTTGTTAAAACTTACATTATCCCATTTGATGAAAAGCAAAATCAATTTTTTTACGATAGGACAAAAGATTACTATGAATTGCAACCGATAAAAGACATTCATTTAAAATCATCACATATTTTTCAGAATGTAAGTTTCGACTATGCCGATGTGGGAGATAACCGAATTGTTTGGGTACTAGGGATGAGTGCCTTTTTTATTTTGCTGCTGGCGTGTATAAATTTTATTAATCTATCTACAGCAAAATCTACCAGTAAGGCAAAAGAAATAGGATTACAAAAAACAATCGGGGCACAAAGAAGCACCCTTGTCAGACAACTTTTGAGTGAATCGATATTATACAGTTTCTTTTCAGTCTTTCTGGCACTTGGATTAACGGTTATGCTATTACCCTATTTTAATGCTTTGTCAGGCGAATCATTAACCATTCCATGGCATGCATGGTGGTTCGTTCCTTTACTTATTTCAGTAGCTGTATTTATTGGCACCCTGGCAGGTATTTATCCTGCATTTTACCTTACTTCCTTTAATGCTATAAAAACTCTTAAAGGTAATTTACCGGAAAAAGAAAGAACCGTGAATTTAAGGGGCGGGATGATTGTCTTTCAATTTGCCGCATCGTTGATTCTTATTGTTTGCACCCTGGCTGTATTTAAACAGATGAGTTTTATTATGAACAGAAATATGGGGTTTGATAAAGAGCAGGTGTTGATTTTAAAAGGTGGGAATACGTTGAATGAAAAAATTGCACCTTTCAAGGATGAATTGAAATCAATTGCAGGAATCAGAAGCGTGTCTGTAAGTTCGTTTTTGCCAATCGAAAATTCCTTGCGAAATGGAATCCCGTTTTATAAAGAAGGCAGGATGGGAATTGACCCCGGGATTACCGCTCAAAACTGGATTGTCGATAACGATTATATCGAAACAATGGGTTTAACGATTGTTGAAGGCGGGAATTTTTCTAAAGATGTAAGTTCCGAACAAAATTCGGCTATTATCAATCAGAAAATGGTACACCAACTGAACTTGAAAAATCCGATCGGACAGCGGATTACCGACGGAAATGATTTGTTAACAGTAGTTGGAGTGGTTCATGATTTTAATTTCGACAACATCCAGTACCCAATCAGGCCTCTGGTTATGCATCCCGGATTAAGCCCAAATTTTATCAGTGTCAAAGCAAGCACTGCTGACATGTCAGGAATAATCAGCGCGCTAACAAAATTATGGGATAAATTTTCACCGGAGCAGGAAATGCAATATAGCTTTCTTGACATGGAATACGCGAAAATGTACAATGATGTAAAACGCACAGGGTTAATATTCAGGAGTTTTTCCATTTTGGCGATCTTAGTTGCCTGCCTTGGATTATTTGGATTAGCTGAATTTATTACCAAACAGCGAACAAAAGAAATCGGCATCCGCAAAGTGAACGGAGCCAAAATATCGGAAGTAATGACCATGCTCAACAAAGATTTCATCAGATGGGTAGTCATCGCTTTTGTGATTGCTACACCCATTGCCTGGTTCGCCATGAACAAATGGCTCGAAAACTTTGCCTACAAAACCAGCCTGAGTTGGTGGATTTTTGCCCTCGCGGGAATACTGGCATTGGGGGTTGCATTGCTAACCGTTAGCTGGCAAAGCTGGAAAGCAGCCACACGTAATCCGGTGGAGGCGTTGCAATACGAATAAATAACAAAAAACATCAAACCGATGCTGAAAAGTCTATTAAGTCCCATATACCGAATGTTGAAAAAGAACCGACTGGATTTCTTTATCAACCTGATTGGTTTGTCAGCAGCTATGCTGGTCTTCATTTTTGTCTCGCTGTATGTTAAAAATGAAACCAGTTTCGATGCTTATCACCCGGATGCCGATCGGATATACAGACTAACAACATCCATAACTTCTCCCAATGGTCAAAATACTGATATGGCTTTGGCCAACACAGCCTTTGGTTATATCCTTAAAAATAATTGTCCGGAAGTTGAGAACATAGCCTGTGTAGATATTGGCGATAATGCTAAACTGAAGTACGGAGAAAAAGAATTTGAAAACATCAATGTCAGGGCAGCAACACCATCCATTTTTAAGCTTTTCTCCTATCCTTCAGTCGAAGGTAAACCAGATGATTTCCTGGTTTCTCCCCATACCATCATACTAACGCAATCATTAGCACGAAAAATATTCAAACAAGAAGACCCAATGGGTAAACAGATTACCATTGGAAAGGATAATTACGAAGTGAACGGAGTCATTAAAGACTTACCAGCAAATACCGACCTGACCTTTGCGGCCTTGATTCCTTCCAACGTAAATGGAACGGAAGATTTGGTTGACTGGGGCGACTATTTTGTATATCTGGAAATAAATACCACTGATATTAATAGACTCAGGTCACAAGTCGATACATTAACCACGAAAACTTACACTGAGCTGCTTAAGAAGATGGGCGGATTTCATCTGAAACACCACCTTCAACCGTTAAAGAGCATTCACTTTGACAATACGCTACTCGCCGATACACCCAAAGGCAATAAGACAATGGTTTATGTTTTTTCCATTATAGCCATCCTTATTCTGGTGATAGCCGGCATCAATTATATCAATATCACCATTGCCCAACTTCAGAAACGTCAAAAGGAATTTTCCATCCGGAAGATCATCGGATGCGACAGAAAATGGATCATCTATTACGTTTTAACCGAATCGATCCTGACTGCCATGGTGGCGGCTTTCCTTTCCATTCTTTTGGCTGCAATTCTGTTGTCTCAATTCAATGCGCTGTTCGGCGAACGGTTCAGCCTGCACGCTATTTTCCAACTATCTGTTCCCCTACTTCTCGTATTTTTCGGATTTGGATTGCTGGCAGGTCTTTATCCTGCTTTCAAAAGTCTGAAACCCGGTTTTGACACGGAAACAGGATTCAGTTTATTTGGAAAATCGCTGGTAGCTTTCCAGAATATCATTTCCATTGTCATGATTGCCGGCGTAATCTTAATATGGAGCCAGATTCACTTCATGAAGAATTCTAATCTCGGCTTCGATAAAGAACAACTTATCGCCGTTAGTCTGAGCGACCACGAAAACCTACCGGGAAAAGAGGTATTGCAAAACGAGTTTCAAAAACTTCCGGAAGTAAAGTCTTTCGCATTTGGTGGAGGCGGAACCAATTTGGGGAATACGAACCACTGGATGAAAGCTATCATGGTTACTAAAGATGAAGAGGGAAACGATCTTCAGTTTGTTTTGAATGAACCTTCTGTGGATGAGAACTACATCAGGCTTTTCGGGTTACAACTGTTGAAAGGACGTAATTTTTCACCGACGATGCCAAGCGACAGCGACCATGCAGTTATCATTAACGAGGCATATGTACGAAAGATGGGCTGGAAGAACCCTATTGGCAAATATGTTTTCGAGAATCAAAAACAAAAAATCATTGGGGTCGTAAAAGACTTTCATTTCGAGGCACTAAATAACCCCATCGAACCACTCATGTTTAGAATGCTAAAAGGGCAACCCGATTACATGTTTCTGAGAGTAGAACCACGTTACCTGGATTTGATTCGGAAACAATGGAAAAAAATAGCCAATGGTGTACCGTTTGAATTCAGCTTCATGGACAGACACATGAATCAACTCTATGAAAAGAATGAGCATCAAATGACCATCTTCTCTTATCTGACCATCATCGCACTTGTAATATCGTGCCTGGGATTATATGGGCTGGCATCTCATTTCATCACCAACCGGACCAAGGAAATTGGCATCCGAAAAGTGAATGGGGCCAAGGTCTCCGAAGTGATGACTTTACTCAACAAAGATTTCATCAAGTGGGTAGTCATCGCCTTTGTGATTGCCGCTCCGATTGCCTGGTTCGCCATGAATAAATGGCTCGAGAACTTTGCTTACAAGACCGACCTGAGTTGGTGGATTTTCGCGTTAGCAGGAATGCTGGCCATTGGAATTGCCCTGCTCACCGTTAGCTGGCAGAGCTGGAAAGCTGCCACAAGAAACCCGGTGGAAGCACTGCGATACGAATGAGACAAGAGTTCCAATAACGATAGGATGATGTGAATAAAGACAAACATGACCTAAAAACTTAAATAGGATGTTCAAAATTCATTTGTTAACCGCAATACGACAGATTCGCCGATCGACCGCACTTTCTGCCATTACGATTGTAGGACTTGCAGTGGGTTTCACTTCTGTCATACTTCTTTCCATCTGGATCAACTATGAATATCAGTATGACCGTTTTTATCCCAAAACAAATCGAATCTACAAAGTATTTATAGAGGAACCGAGAAAAGGAGACGTCGAAAAATATCCATGGGTATCCTTTCCGTTGGCAGAAGCTATGCAGGGCGAAGTCCCCGAAATTGAAAACAGTACAATTGTCTCCAGTGGCAGCATAAAGGTTAAATATAACGATCATGCATTCTATGAAAATCGGGCCTGTTTTACCAATCCTCAATTATTCAAAATTTTTGATTTTAAATTCACCCGGGGCAATAAAAAACTGGCCTTGAGCCACAAACAATCTATCGTGATCTCTGAAAGAGTTGCTAAAAAATATTTTGGCAATGAAAACCCTATCGGGAAAATGCTTCAGATAAATGACAACTATCCTTTCGAAGTTACCGCGGTAGTTGATGATATTCGTCCAAATTCCAGTATTAATTTTGACTTTTTCATTTTGGCAGAATATTTTGCTGAGCCCCTGATTTTAAATGGAACAAACTGGGAAGCACTCAATTTTAACAGTTACGTTTGTCTACGAAAGGATGCAAATCCGGAGGTCGTCAGAGAAAAGATTAGAAACATACTAATGGAACATATTTCCGATAATAAGCGATACCTCAATGTTCAGCCAATTAAAGATGCTCACTTTTATTCCGTTTCAGGCACTCCCACCAACATCAAAAATATCCGGATCATGACGATTTTGGGGCTGGTGATTTTTATGGTCGCTTTTTTCAATTTCGTAAATATTTTAGTTGGTAGATATCAAAAGCGGGCATTCGAGTTTAAAATCAAGGGAATTATTGGTGCTGAAAAGAAACAGATTTTCTTCCAGATTCTTGTTGAATGCCTGGTAATGATTTCAACAGCAACGTTCCTGTCCCTAATAATTTCCAATTTAATTCTTCCTCTTTTCAGCCAACTTGCCGGAAGACAATTTTCCAGTAGTACGATTTTCAATCTATTTTCGATGGAAGTTCTGGGAGCAACTTTTATTGGAGCTTTACTTATTGGCTCGGGACTGTTACTCATTGCCTTTAAGAAATATTTGAAATTTCAGCCACCTCATAAAGACAAACAGGGAAAAACGAAGCTAGCTTATCAATCATTTTTTGTTACGGTTCAGTTTGCATCTGCAATTTTACTGGTCATCGGAGTTATTGTGGTGACACAACAGCTAAATTTTATTTCCCGAAAGGATATTGGACTAAATCCTGAAAATGTAATTACGACTCCGCTAAAAGGCAGTGATCGTGGGAAGTATGAAGTTCTAAAAGAAGAATTATTGAAAAACAATGCAGTAAAAAATGTAACAGCTGCCTATAATTTGCCGACATCGATTAACACAAACTGTGTAATAACTGCCTGGCCGGGCAATCCTCATCAGGAAAAACTGCCACTTGCCTATACCGTCGTGGATAAAGACTATTTCTCAACGATGGGTATGCAAATTATCCAGGGCGTCCCTTTCTCAGAAAAACTGCAATCTGATTCTGTTGCCTACATTGTAAATGAACAGGCAGTTGCTGCAATGCATTTAAAAGAACCCGTTGGAGCTATTATTGATTTTAGCTGTTGGACCAAAGGCAAGATTGTTGGAGTGGTCAAAGACTTTAATTACCGGTCGATGCACTCCAGGATTGAACCATTGATTATTGTAAATCATCTTTGGGGAGCTCAAAATTTATTGATTAAACTAAACCGAAAACCCGATCAGGTTTTGTTGGGCGAGTTGGAAAACCTCTGGAAAAAAATCAATCCACAATCACCGCTTAATCTTCAGCCATTGAATAATTCGCTTGAAAGGATGTATCAGGCAGACAAACGTTTTAGAAATCTTTTATTTGCCGGCAGTTCAATTGCGCTTATTCTCACGTCAATCGGTCTGTTGGGGGTAATCCTTATGCATGTCCAACATCGCATCAAAGAAATCGGCATTCGAAAAGTAAACGGAGCCAGGGTTACCGAAATTCTGGCCATGCTCAACAAAGATTTCATCAAGTGGGTAATCATCGCCTTTGTCATAGCCACGCCCATTGCCTGGTTCGTCATGAATAAATGGCTCGAGAACTTTGCATACAAAACCAGCCTAAGCTGGTGGATTTTTGCCGTAGCAGGCGTACTGGCTTTAGGAATTGCCTTGCTCACTGTTAGCTGGCAAAGCTGGAAAGCAGCTGCCCGAAATCCCATTGAAGCACTACGATACGAATAAAATAAACACCATCATATGAAGCTTTTCAGAAAGATAAAACACAATTGGAAATGGTTTGCCATTAATGCCGTTGGACTCAGCACAGCGGTAGCTTGTACCCTGGTTATTTATCTTTATACAACTCAACAGTTCAGTTATGACCGGTTCAACACCAAAGCCGACCAAATCTACCGTATAACGACTAACAGCAACAGTGGCGCAACCTCCATTCACCCGGCACGGGTAACCGGTGACTGGCCAAAACAACTGGTTTCCGAATATCCGGCCATTGAAAAAATGGTGCGGCTTTTCCCTTTCCGGAGAGCGATTATTAAGATTGGAGACAAAAGATTTTATTCGGAGCATGCCTTCTCCACCGACAGTACCTTCTTCAATATTTTCGATTTCAAAGTGCTGTCCGGCGATCCGGAAAAAGCCTTCGACCAGCCGAACCGGGCTTTCATCAGTCGTAGCCTGGCTATGAAGTATTTTGGTAACCTGAATGTAGTTGGGAAAGAGATCTCCATTCTGCATCAGCAGGAACCCGAACCCAAAGTCTACACCATTGACGGTGTGATGGAGGATTTTCCGGTCAATTCGCATTTCCACGCCGATCTGCTCACGTCATATACCGAAGTAAAAGGACAAACACCCTGGGCCTACACTTACTTTTTGCTAAAAAAAGGAACTGATGCTAAAGCATTGCAGGCAACGATTCAAAAGAATTGGGAAAAAGACAATGACACAGGTAACCCGGTTCCGACACTTGATTTACAAAAGCTGACTGATATTCACCTGTATAGCCACAAAACCCGGGAAATGGAAAAGAACGGAGATATCCGATCTATCCTCCTTCTCATCAGCGGCGGTATCATTATTCTGTTCATCGCCCTGATCAACTTTCTGAACCTGAGTCGCGTTCAGTTTATTTCCGAAATCAAGTCCATCCAGGTGAAGCGAATCAACGGAGCTTCGAAACCAATCATTGCCCGCGAAATGGTATCCGAATCATTGATTCTTTCCGGACTTTCTGTCATCGTTGGTTTAGTCGCTGCATATAAAATAAGCGGCTATTTGAATATTCCCATCTTTCAGGGAACTCAGGTGGACAACATTGCAGCAATTAGTCTCCTCTTCATAGTTGGAGTGGCCCTCTTGTCTGTTGTTCCATTAATCACTTCCAAACTCGTTTCAGACGTAAAGGTGAGCGAAACCAAAATGAGTTTGTACACCTTCCCTATGGTTTTGCAATACACCCTGGCCGTGATCGCCATTACAGGCACCCTTGTTCTCAACCGTCAAATCGATTACATCAATAACGAACATCCAGATGCTGAAAATGCCAACATGGTGGTGATGGCTAATAATCCGTGGGATGCCGTTCAACGTTACGAAACATTCAAGACCGAACTGTTGAAACATCCTTCCGTTACCAACGTGACGGCAGCTATGGAAGAACCGGGAGGCAATATCCTTGATGGTGCCCGGTTTACCATGGAAGGTGTAGAGAAAAAACCGAACCAGGCTATCAACATCTTCACTACTGACTCCAACTTCTTTTCTACCATGGGCATTCATCCCATTGCCGGAACTGTGGATTTAGGTTATACCCCATCACAGCAATGGGAAGCTGATGCCGTCACATTAAGCGAAATGCGCACAGCCAAAAATCCGGATAAGAAAGAAATGGCCGAACTGGAAAAGAAGCTTGGTAATTACAGCGAAAAATATATCCTCAACGTAAGTGCTCTGAAAATGCTGGGCATCAGTAACCCGAAAGATGCCATTGGTAAGCGTTTTCGATTGAATTTCTTTCTCCCAGACCTCTTCCCGGAAGGGAAAATTGTGGCAGTAGTTCCCGATTTTCATTATACCGATTTGCACAGCAAGGAACGGCCATTGGTCATCACCCCGAGAAAAATGTTCAACTACTGCTTCCTTATCGGGATTAATCCGGCACAACGAAAAAAGGCGATAGCGACCATCGCAGCAGTCTGGAAAAAGGTGAACCCAGATTACCCGTTCCAGTACGAATACATTGCCGACAGCTATAAGAAAGTGTATTCCACCGAATATGCCCAAACAAAAGCACTTTCGTTGTTTGCTCTGATTTCCATTATCCTTTCATCACTGGGAATATTTGCCATGGCATCGTTCAGTACACAACGCCGGACCAAGGAAATTGGTATCCGAAAAGTAAATGGAGCCCGGGTTAGCGAAGTAATGACCATGCTTAATCAGGATTTAGTGAAATGGGTAGCCATTGCATTTGTCATTGCCACTCCGGTTGCCTGGTATGCCATGGACATATGGCTCAGTAATTTCGCATACAAGACGTCGTTGAGTTGGTGGATATTTGCCCTGTCCGGAATACTGGCTGTTGGGATTGCCATGCTGACGGTTTCGTTCCAATCGTACAAAGCAGCCACGAAAAATCCGATAGATGCATTACGCTACGAGTAACCAATTAATTTAGGAAACAAGTAATGTGATCAGTGAGTTGACTAGTTTTCACCATTACTGCTATTCTCTAATGCGGAGACATATATCTGTACACTCCCTTTATCATTAGATTTAGCCGTATTTTTAACCCTGGAATATTGATTTTTAACTTTCAGTAACACACTAAAGCTATTTAGCTCTTTGTTGTTAGACGAAAAAAAAGTAGCTTTATTTTCAATTCGACCAAACCATAGCTATCTAACCGTACCGGCCTGTACTTATATGGAAATCTTATCTTTCAAAAGATTTGAATATTTTACATAAAATACCGATAAAATGAAGAAAAAAGCATTCTTAGTTTTGAGTTTTTTCCTGGTATTATCAGTCGCAAAAGCTCAAAAGCCATCCAATTTTTACACGACTAAACTTTCCAACGGACTGGAAGTGCTGGTTATTGAAGACCATAGTGTGCCATTGGCTACCGTCGAAATCACAACAAAAAATGGCTCCTACACGGAACCGCCCGAGTTCAATGGTTTAAGCCACCTGTACGAGCACATGTTTTTTAAAGCCAATAAAGACTATCCCAGCCAGGAAGCCTTTATGGCTAAAGTTCACGAGCTCGGAATTGCTTTCAACGGTACAACCGGAAACGAGCGGGTCAATTACTTTTTCACCCTTCCCAAGAGTAAATGGACAGACGGTTTGCATTTTATGAACTCCGCCATCCGTTATCCCTTGTTTCTTTCGAAAGAAATCAAAAAAGAAAATATTGTTGTCGACGGCGAGTTTCAGCGCCTCGAGTCGAACCCCTTCTTTTTGCTATCCGATTCGATGAAGCATGTATTGTGGGGCAATTTATACTCTCGTAAAAATCCTATCGGTATTCATCATATCATCAGGACTGCTACACCAGAAAAAATGCATACCATTCAGCATAAATATTACTGGCCCAATAATTCCATGCTAATTGTCAGCGGCGACGTCAACCATAAAGAAGTGTTCGCTAAAGTCAAAGACATTTTTTCAAGTTGGAAACCTTCGGATTTTGACCCGTTTAAAAAATGGCCTATTCCAGAATTTCAACCGCTTGACTCTACCAACTATTTTGTGGTTACATCTCCCTACGCACGTGTTCCTATCATGATGCTGGAATGGCAGGGACCCGATACCCGTCGGGATGTGCACGACACGTATGTCGCCGATGTCTTCTCCACCATCCTGAGCCAAAACTCAAGCAAATTCCAAAAGATGTTGGTCGATAGCGGATTGGCCCTACAGGCAAATGTTGGTTATCAAACACTAAAATATACCGGGCCTATTAGTGCTATCGTCGTTCCTAACCCAACGAAAGTAGCAGCCTGCGCCGAAGCAGTGAAAAAACAAATTTCCATGTGGGACTCGCCCGACTACATCACAGATCAGCAATTGGAAAACGCCAAACGTCAGCTCGAAATTAACCATCTGCAGGAATCAGATGTAACTTCGGATCTGTCGCATACCATGGCTTATTTCTGGTGTTCGGCCTCTTTGGACTATTACTACAACTACATCCCGAACATCAAGAAGGTGACCAAACAGGATCTGATTAATTACGTCGATAAATACATTAAAGATAAGCCCTACGCTGCCGGATTGTTGATTAATACCAAGTCGGAAGCCCTGTTGCATCCTGCGACTTTTTGGAAGAAATAATCACAATTGCCATTATCAAAATAAAAAACTATGAAAATTCAAAAATATATATTCGTTATGTTGCTTGTATCCTTATCACTGGGGGTACAGGCCCGAAATTCGGTAAAAGAAATGACGGTAAATGGCTTAAAGGTTGTTTTTATGCCATCGTCGAAACAAACCGTTGCAGCTATTATGTTCTTCAAAGGGGGAACTGCCAACTATGATGCAAAGCAGCAAGGAATCGGTGCGTTAACCCTGGCTGCCACTTCCGATTGTGGTACGCAGAAATACTCAAAAGATGCCTTTAAAAATATGGCTGACAAATATGGGGTGAGCGTAAACGGTTCAGCAAGGTATGACTATGCAGCCATTAGCCTGGAATGCGTCAAACCTTATTTTTCAGAGGGATGGAAGCTTTTTACAGAAGCGGTCAATCATCCCGTATTCGAGAAAAAAGAACTGGGTTTATTGAAGCAAAAGCTGATTGCCGGTATTCAAAACAGGAAAAGCAACCCGGACAACACGCTGTCTGATATGTGTATGAAGAATACATTTCAGGGTACACGCTACGCCTATCAAGTTCCCGGAACCGTTGAAACAATGAAGGCCTTCACACAGGATGGTGTCAAAAATTACTACAACAAACTACTAAACGCCAACCGAATGGTACTGGTTATTGTAGGAAATTTGGAAGAACAGGACATCAGGAAAATGGTCGAAAAGGACTTTGGCAGTTTACCTTCAACTCCGGTTAAGCCGATGCCTGCAGCCATTGCAACCACCATCGATACCAACTCGCTGCATACTGAAAGCCGGAAATTGTCGACTAATTATATCCAGGGAATGCTGGGCGCACCGGCTTTTACCTCTCCCGATAGCTATGCTTTCCGATTAGCTTTCAACATACTGAGGAATAAATTATTCGAAGAGGTAAGGACCAAACGTAATCTGTCGTATGCTCCTCAAGCTTTCGCTTCGACTGGTTTTATCCCCTATTCTGCAGTGTATGTCACCACAACCAAACCCAACGAAGCGGTAACCGTGATGGTGAACGAAATGGATACGCTAAAAAACGATGGTTTTACCGATACCGATTTGAGAGACTCAAAAAGTGAGTATACGACCTATTATTTCATGGGAAAACAGTCAACCTACAACACAGCATACTCCTTGGGGGTTGCCAAAATAAAAGGTTCGATAGACATGACAACTCACTTTATCGATCACATCGATGCAGTGACATTGCCACAAATGCAAAAAGTATTCAGCGAATATGCCAATGGAATTAACTGGAACTATCTTGGCGATGAATCCATGATTGACAAAGACGTTTTCAATAGAAAAGTCGAATAGAAGAGTATCGTTTATTCAAACAAAGTCAGCCGATAGGATACCATTTCTGTCGGCTGATTCTTTTTTATAACTGCCAGTCGTTTTTGTTTTTGGCTTTGTTGCTCACCGGTACGGTCTCCAAATGTTCGGCAAGGTTGCGAACCAGTTCATTAACCGAACCGTCCTCGTTTAACTCGAAACGACTAATGCTGGTGTTCTCCGGCGCATCCCAACGGGAGTAAGAATCATTGTCGAGATTGTGCAGCACTGTCCAAAAAGCACGGATTAAACCGCCATGGCTCATCGCAAAAACCTTCTGCCCTTCATGCCTTTCCTTTAGCAGGGAAAGAAAAGCTTTGGCACGCACAATCAAATCTTCCGAGGTTTCAGCTCCTTCGGGCAAGTCTACCTCGTTCCAGTTTTTAGGAAACGGCTTCCCCTGCCATCCCGCCAGGAAACGTTCGCGTAAAAGCGGTTCAGGAATAATCTCGTATCCGGGATGAAACCGGAGTACTTCTTCCGTCGTCTTCATCGTGCGTCGCAGGTCGCTGGAATATATCACATCGAATTCTTCATCCTTTAAATATTCAGCTAAAGCTTTAGCCTGCATCATTCCATCTTCACTAAGCGTTCCGGGGGTTTGGCCCTGGCAAATGCCCTGCGCATTTTCAATCGTCTCTCCGTGTCTAATCAGCCAAAAATCAACCATTACTTTTCTTTTGCTTTTTCGCCAGCTAAGGAAATCAACATTCGTAAGTAAAGTGCAAACTTATCATCAACACTACCTTAAATCAGGGACCTCTTTACGGTTTTGAATCTGGCACAACAGATTTCATTGTCATTCTTAATCGACCAGAATCAGTCCTGGATTATTTCCGGTAATACTACGCCCGCCTTCGGAGGTCACCACAAAGGTATTCTCCGTTCCCACCATACCAACACCTTCGATACCCTTCTTCGGCTCAACGGCAAAAACCATATTCTCTACCAGCGGGGCCTTAAATCCTTTCGCCAGTACCGGGTATTCATCCACAGTTAACCCGACACCGTGCCCGAGGAACTTCACCTGGCGGGTTCCAAAACCCATAAAGTTCTGTTTAAATTCCGGGGTAAGGTCATTCATGATGGTCTCATAAATGTTCTCAGGAATCGCTCCCGGCTTCAGCATTTCGGCAACCCGGTCGTGTATGTCGACACATTGCTGATGGATAGCCCTCACCTCTTTCGGTAGCGACTGTCCGAACATGTAAGTCATGGTCTTGTCCGAATGGTATCCGTTCATCCCGAATCCCATGTCGATAAATACCAGTTCGCCCTTCTTCAGTTTCCGGTCACGGTTTCCAAAGCTGGTCACTGCGGCATTCAGTCCGCGGTTCCCGCCGGGGCCGTCAAAATTGGTCGGATACAAAGAGTTTTCGCCGAACGACAGCTGGGCAACAGCCACATCGGTATCGTGCATGGCAAAACGGGCGATTCCCTGGTGCCCTTCCTTCACCATCGCCTCGTACAGCTCAGCGGCTAAATCGGTTTCGGTCATTCCTTCACGGAGCAGTCCGGGGACAATATCTTCCAGTACCTTCCGGTGATTTTCTCCCGCCAGTTCCATAAAATGTAACTCCCAGGCACTCTTCAGTGCACGGGTCTGGGCAATCTGAAAATCGAGTGACTTATATGAAGAAAAAGGAAAATGCTTCTGAAAACGCTGAAACATGGCCAGTGGCACAAATTCCGTTTCCAGGTGTACTTCTCCGGGCAACTGAGAATAAGCCTGCGCTGCATCGCGGTAGCTGCTCATTGACTCAATAGCCGGAAATTCCGACTCCTCCAGGGTCCGTTCATACCCCTTTCGCGCCCACACCGTAGCGTCCTTTTCTCGTTCGATCACCAACATGCCTTCAGGCATGGAACCGGTGAAATACAACAGGTTTATTTTGCTAAACACAACGGCCATTTTCCAATCCGGATGCTGTTGATCCATCAGTTGGCGGAAGGCCTTCATTCGTGCGTTCAGTTCTGAAACAGGTGTTTTTTCGCTCATGAGAGATTGCTTTAATCAGCAAAAATAAGCGATTGATGGAAAAAGACGGGGCTTATGCCGGCCTGATTGCCTAACATTAATTTTGTGTGAACTTCCTGGGACAATCCCAGCACCACTATTTCATTGCTGTGCCTGTAGCTTTTCAAGCACTTCGGTGTAATGCTTCATATCCGTGTTCTCCGGTTCGGCCAGACGGTAAATCATCAGGATTTGTTCCAGATGAGGAATATCTTTCTGTTCGGCGAGCTGCTTTGAATAAGTATAGCAGACAATTCCCAGGAAACCGCCCAGTCGTTTATAGGCCATTCGCTTCATCATATTGGGCTCCGAAACCATTTCCTGATGCAACGCCGAAACCTCCTTCTTCCACCAATTTTCATCCTTCGAAAAAAGGGACTGGAGATACACCTGACGCCGCGAAAATTCGAACTGTAAACTGGCGGTTAACTGCGACAGTTGTTCCTGGCAAGCCGGCTTGCCGGTCAGTTCGTTCGTCATGGTTTGGAATGAACCCGCCTTATCAAACGCTTCCACCGAAGCCATGTTGCGGCCAATACAGGTGGCCTGCAGTAACGCTCCCGCTCCGGCCAGCGAATCGATTCGCACCTGTTGCGCTTTCACATACGTTGCCACCTCCTTTTTCGGGGCGTCCTTTTCAGGCAGAGCCGACAGCCTGAACCAGCCAAACACACTGGTCAACCGTTTTTTTGTAGGCCAGGCATGCGATGCTTCCATCAACTCAATGTGAACATTGGCAGGCCTGTTTCCGGGCTGAAGAATATACCGAACCATTTCCGAAAAATTAAAATCGTCCATCCCGATAAGGCCCATAACCGGGCAACTTATGGCGGCAAGTTGATCAGGACTGGCGAAAGCACCACACGCCATTACCCCGTCAACCGGATGATTCGCCGCGTACCCCAACATCATTCGCGCCCCTCCGGAGAAACCAGCCAGGTAAATTTCTTTCCCTACCGGAAAACGCTTTCGCACGTCGGCAATCAACTGGTTCAGCTCCTGCATATAATGCGGGTCGTCATTCTGAATAAGATTGGAGGCGACCAGCACCGCCGGATAAGTCGACGCCGCCTCCTTCAAATGCTTCACCGCTGTTTGTCCCGAGCCATGCGGATCGATGGCAATCAACAGAGGTAAACGGATAGCCGCTGACTGACGGGCCGGAACAAACACCTCGTAGGTATGCTCCGGGTTCGACTGGCAGGAATCGGTTCGTTCCACCGCCGGAACCGGCTCACTGCGTTTATGAGTCGACTGGCAGGCAAAAGTAACGCCGGAAAGGGTTAACGCCAGAAACAATTGGATAACAGAAACAGGACGCATAATTCTCATCATGATTTTTCGATGGCTAAAGGTAATCAAACCACACAAAGGAGATCCTTCTTCCGCCTGCCTAAATCCCTCCAACACCACGAAAGAAAAAGAAATATTAAATTTTCTCGCCGACTTCCCGGTTTGTCCCCTTATCCTAATCTGGCCTTTCCTAAATTTTCTAATTTCGCCCCTGATTATTTTTCCACATTTCACAAGGCGTCCGAAACGAATAAACTTGCTCCGGTTCGAATAATTGCATTTTCATGCTTCTCTTGTTACAACACGTACTGTTAAGATCTGAATTCGCAATTCTTTCAAATCTTTGCACTAAGATGTGGGTTTAACTTAATTCTATGAAAATAAACAATTTCCTGTCCAAAGTTTTAACTTTTGCTTTGGGACTCTTTGTAATGGCCTTTGGCGTGGCTCTATCAGTAAAAGCCAAACTCGGAGTTTCGCCCATTTCTTGTGTTCCATATGTTTTTAGTTTGAAATACCCGCTGACACTGGGAGAAACCACCATTATTATGAATGTTCTCCTCATTTTGCTGCAAATGGTTTTACTCCGAAAAAGGTATCAACTGTTCCAACTGATTCAGTTTCCGGTTATCTTCCTCTTCGGCATTTTCATTGATTTTACCCTGCATCTCATCTCATGGCTTAACCCGGTCAGCTATGGGGGACAGGCTTTCGCGTGCCTGCTGGGTTGTGTTATCCTGGCATTTGGCGTGTTTCTTGAAGTAAAAGCCGGACTCACTTATCTGCCCGGCGAAGGTCTGGCCATGGCCATTACCCAAACATTTAAGATTGAATTCGGGAAAACAAAGATTGGCGTAGACAGTTCGCTCGTACTAATTGGCATCGTCAGTTCGTTAGGTCTTTTGTCCGGAATCAGTGGAATCAGGGAAGGGACAGTTGCTGCAGCCGTACTGGTTGGTTTTATTGTCCGGTTCCTTAACCGAAAGATTAACTTCCTTGATGTATGGCTGAATATTAAATCGGAAGAAGAAAAGGCAACCCCCAACAAGGATGTCAAAGGACCGGTTGCTCCCCACCTGGTAATTACCATTTCGCGTGAATACGGAAGCGGCGGTCACGAAATAGGAAAAGCGGTGGCCGAAAAGCTGGGATTGAAGTTCTACGACAAGAACCTGATTGAGCTAACGGCCGGGAAAAGCGGTTTCACCAGCGAGTACATCGAGCAACACGAACAGAAACTGGCGCATACCCTGTTGTACGATTTGTACGAACAGGAATATGCCTACATCAACGAACGCAAACCCCCGCTGAATGCTTTATTCCTGGTACAAAGCAAAGTCATCCGCGAAATCTTCCGGAAAGAATCCTGCGTGATTGTCGGGCGATGTGCCAATTTTATACTGAAAGACCAGCCGGGCTGCGTCAATGTATTTGTTCACGCCAACGGCGAATTCAGGAAAAACAAAATCGTAAACGAATACGGTGTTCAGCCCGACAAGGCCGACAAGGTGCTGGAACGGACAGACCGAGAACGTTCGAACTACTGTACGCACTACACGGGCAAAGTATGGAACGACGCAACCAACTACCATCTCACGGTCGACAGCTCGCTGCTGGACATCCAAGCTACAGCCGACCTGATTGTCGAAACCGTGAAGGCGAAACAGCTGACACTGGCTTAACCGCAAATGATCTTCACCACCGGGCTTGTCACTGCGCAGGTCCGGTGTTTTTTTCTTTTTCCCGGAGAGAATTACAGGGTAAGATTCGCGGCATTTGGGGCAATGCACACACCGGTATCAATGAATTAACACATGTTTTACCCCGAAGTGAACCACCGGACGTAATTTTGCACAAAAATTTCAATCGGTGAACACAGACAAACTAAAAGGCCACTCAGCCCTGATTGCCGCCCTGTACCGGAAAGAACCTATCACCTGACTGAAGTTTGCCCAGCCACTTTCCACGGGGGAACCGGGCGCCAACCTGCCATAAAACTACCTGCTTCATACTTATATCGTATCTAACAGATAATTTCCCTTCAAAATTTTAATCCTGATTATTTTAAATTTTAATCTGGATTATTTTCAACTCTAATCATGGTTAAAATAATTTTTAATCAGCATTAAATTATATTTTAATCATGATTATTTTATAAATTAGCAATTATAATCAAAGTAAAATAACTAAACCTTTATCCCAAAACTATGTCACTTCAATACAAGATCATCTCTACCATTAAGCGTGGACAAACCGGGGATAACGAAAGAATCTGGTTTCCCAAGTTAACCGGCTCCCGTAAAATCGAACTGCAACAAGTTGCTGAGATAATGGAAAAACGCTCGACAGCATCGGAAGCTGACATTCAGGTTGTAATAACGGGCCTGGTGAATTTAATACCCGAGTTACTGCTTGACGGCAATACGGTAAAAATCGATAACTTTGGTTCCTTCCGGTTGCACGCAAAAGTGAGTACCGAAGATTCACCCGATAAGGTAACGTCGCGCAACATTAATGACTTGCGGATTAGTTTTCTTCCTGATAAGCGAATAAAGCAAGCTTTGAAACGGGCTAATTTCAAGAAAAAGAAGGAATAAATTACCGCTTCCGTGCACGAGACAAAACCCGTACGCCCATTAAAATAAAAATACCACCGGCCAGCCAGGCAACAACCACATTGTCGTTAATGAGTTGTCCTCCGGAAAAGAAAATATAAAACCCGAGCACAGCCAGTAAACCGCCAATGAGAAAATTGACATAGGCATACTTCTTCGAACTGCGCGGAATGTAAATCCAGTGCGGATACGTTCCGCCGGTAAAATAGCCGTCGACGTACATTTTGCTAATCCATTCGAGGTGCTGGTCGATGTAACTTCCGGTTTCAGTCTGCTTGTCAATTTTACTGATTTGCCACGGTTCGGTTGGCGTATTGCGGAAAGCTGCATAGTTGGGAGATAGCTTTTCCAACTCGCTCAGACTTTCATCGACAGCGAGCAAATCTTCCCATTTCACATTCCGCACAAAATCGCTTTCGCTCCGAATCGCGTCGCGGCTCAGCAAAAACAGCTCGCCCCGGGGCGTCCGGTAGGCAAACGTAACGGGCTTCTTCTCGCGAACAACATGATACGTAGTAATAAAGGGAGATATAGAACGCATCATTTTCATAACAAATTGCTTTAACGCGTGTATATATTGCTACGAGTTCCGTCTCCCCAAAAGTTTCACGCGAAAGACAACTTTTCCAAAGTTTAGAGCCTTGGAAAAGTTGCCCAAAAGCTTATTCCTCCCAATCGAGCCAGGCCGAAACCAACCAAAAGTTCATGTTATCGCCTTCGCGGGGTTGCGCTTTCGGGATACTAAAAGTAATCTTATGCGTACCCGGAGTGATGGAATCCAACGGAATGGTCACCGGAGGAACGTCAGTACCCGGACACCAGTTGGAACGCGAATAATCGGACGAAGCAATGGGTTCTTCCATCTCCTTTGTTTTGTACTTACCCGCCTTCCAGTCGAGGTATTGTACTTCCCTTTTTTCGAGCCACACACCAGAACTGGGATTAAACCGCCGAAACGAAGCACAATCAGTACGCCACGGAATAAAATCGTACACTTTCTTCCCGTCCAGCGATATAATGTTTTCCTTCTGCACAAACTCATCACCGCCATCCTGACCGCCATGTCCGGTAACGATGTACTGTAAACGCACTTTTTTTGCTCCTTCCGGGATGTCGACATCGACGTCGATGTTCTTCCGGGCAAAGATATCCGGATAGCCCTGTGGGCCGATGTAGTACACCGTATTCAGCACCGGTTCGGCATGGGTTGGCTTTTGTGCATCGCAGGGAATATCACTTTCGTTGAAGTCGAGTGTAGCGCTCAGCTGGTAGCCTTCCTTTGTCCAGGTATCTACCCACACGCCTATCCATACGTCGCCTTCCAGCTCCGAAATGCGGTCGGTAATATCTTCCTTCCACCAAACTTCCTTCGCCCACTTATCGATGTACACCGGTTTACGCGCCGACGTGGAGTCGCTGTAAAAGCCTACGCCAAACGGAGTCATAAAACGGAGAAGCTCGAGAACCGGCTGGTAATCGTCACCGGAAACAATGCCTTGCAAACCTTCCAGTTCTTTCCCCGGCTCGGGAAACTTCTTCTTTCCGGCCCATATATTCATAAAGTTGGTCGACGAATTCTGTGGTATCACAAACAACGAGCCCGCTTTGTCCCACCGGTCGCCATGCGATTTCAGAGTAACCGTTGCCGTTACTTTCACCGAACGTTGAAATTCGGGTACATGGATTTTCTTCAGCAACAAACGTCCGTCACCCAGATGAATGATACCGTTCGCATCTGGTTGAATACTGTCTTTCGGATATTTACCGGGAACAAAATTCACTACCTTATTATCGAAAACCAGATAGGTCTGGTCGCCCACCGCCGGTATTTTTTTCGGCCCGCAAGATGACAGCAACACGAGGGCCAGCAGATAAAGAAAGCTTCTTTTCATAGGATTCAACAATTGTTTGGTTTTATGATATTACAATTCAAATTCGAGCTTTCGCACCAGTTCGATGCCTTCCGGCGTTACTTCGGCCTGCATAGGAATAATCTCTACGCCTTCCCGGTAGGCTTCACGAAGTGCTTTGCCATATTCCGGGTCGATATCGTCGGCCGGGCCAAACCGATCGACATCCACGCGCTGAATAATGTAGAGCATTACGGCGCGCATTCCCTGTTTCTTCACCTCCATCAGTGTGTTCAAATGCTTACGTCCGCGAGTGGTGACTGCATCGGGAAACAGTGCAGCCTCTCCTACTTTCATGGTCACATTCTTCACTTCGATGAAACAGGTTTCCCCTTCTTTCTGCGCCATTACATCGAAGCGGCTATCGCCAAACTTTACTTCCCGCTTAACAGTATCGTATCCGCTCAACTCCGGAATCTGGTTGTCACGAACGGCTTCAAAAGCAATTTTGTTGGGATTATTGGTGTTAATACCCACCCAATCTCCGTTAATCTTTATCATCTCCCAGGTAAATTTCGTCCTTCTTTTCGGATCGTTTACCGGAGTCAGGTACACCTCCGCGCCATCTTCCAGGCAACTTTTCATCGTCCCTGAATTGGTGCAATGCGCCGTCACTTCGGTACCATCATCTAATTCTACATCAGCCAGAAATCGTTTATACCGCTTGATTAAACGGCCGTGAACCAGTTTCTCAGAAAAAATCATATATCTATACTTACTTTTATGCTTTTTTGGCAAAATCGTGCCAACTTGTTAAAGTTATACCAACTGCGAATATGTCCAAAACTAAACAATACCTTGTTTTCCACAGAAAACTTTATAAAGTTTGTGTTTCTCTAAAAGATCGGGTCGAATGAACAAATTATCTTCATCGCAATGGATATTCATTAATCAAAATGTTATTTTTTTATGGGAAGACTGTTTTAAATCAGGAGAATGCCGTAACTTGAAGATGCACATAAATAAATTCTAACCCTTTTACAATAGCATGCTTTACCCCCAGATAACTGAAAAACGAATGAGGCTTCATCCGGTTACATTGTTGTTTGCAGACCAGCCTGAGACAGAATCCGATTTTCGAAAACAATATTTCCGTGATTCGTTACCGCAGTTTCGGTTTGCCTTCCTGTTGCTTACTATATTGTACGCAGGATTTAGTATTGTAGATTATCTCTACATCCCCAACCGGTTAACAACCTTCTTACTCATCCGATTCGGTATCGTACTTCCGTTGATGGGCGGAACATTGTTTTTTTCCTACACCAATCTTTTCGAAAAAGTATGGCAGGAATTAATGGCCCTTTGCTACGTTGTTTCCGGAGCAGGTATCAGCTATATGCTTATTCTTGAGCCGGAAAACTTCACTTATTACGGAGGTTTGATGCTGGTCTTTGCCGCAGGCTATTTCTTCATACGACTCAGATTTTTGTATGCGTCCATTGCCGGCTGGATTACCTTGATTTTGTTCATTACCGGTAGAATAATTGCCCAGCAAACCTTCTCGGAATTGTTGGTCATATCCTTCTTCTTCTTCACGGCCATGAACCTGATTGGTATGTTTGGCTCATATTATCTGGAATATTATGCCAGACGAAATTTTCATCAGCATTTGCAAAGTCAGCAACAGCAAAATCTGCTTAACGAGACTTTCCAAAACCGTGAAAAAGAAATCAATCAACGTACGCTGGAGCTCAAACAAAAGAACAACCGGTTGACGCATGAGCTGGAACGGGGCAGAATTATTGAGCATGAGTTAATCCGTGTGAAAGAAAAGGCGGAAGAGTCGGATCGATTAAAAACGGCCTTCCTGACCAATCTTAGCCATGAGCTTCGAACACCGCTTAATTCAATTATTGGCTTTGCTTACCTGTTATCAAACGATGATATAGAACAGGAAGAGAGGACCGAATATCAACGTATTATTCACCAGCAGAGCGATTACATGCTCAGTCAGATTAATGATATCGTTGAGATTTCGAAAATTGAGAGCGGAAAATACGAGCTTGACTTCATTAAATGCAGCATACCAGAAATCTGCGATGATGTGATCGAAGTAATGAAGAAACAGTTGTTGCCGGAAGTCAATCTCGTTATTGATGAAAAATCTGAAAAACAGCACTTCCCGCCAATAAAAACCGATTGTGACCGGTTAGTTCAAATACTGAAACAACTAGTGTCAAACGCAATAAAGTACACACAAAACGGAGAAATCAGGATTGGTTACGACCTGAATTCGCGGGAACGCTTGTTGGAATTTTACGTCAGCGACACAGGTATTGGAATTTCAGAAGACAACCGGCAGAAGATATTCAAACGTTTCACCAAACTCGATCCGTTTGCGCAGGGAACCGGACTGGGACTCTCCATTTGCAAAGCGCTTGTTGAACAAATGGGCGGTAACATCGATGTGGAATCAAGTCCCGGAAACGGTACGACTTTCCGGTTTAATATTCCTTACGCACCAATTAAAACAACCGTAAGTTAGCCACGTTCCACTTTTAACCAGACGCCAAATTGTGCATCGTCAGTCGGAGGAATCATCGGCAGAATGCCTTCGGCTATTTTTCCGTCAACCATTTTGACAGGGAAACGGGACATTTGTGCTTTGATATCCTGACTAAACCGGCCTGGTCTATCAACGGTTATCTCCCATCTTCCGTCACTTTCAGGAGAAATCATCTCACGCAATTCCAGTGTTAAAACCCCCATGTTGTAGCGAGAGTTGATTTCCAGGCACGGATGCAATCGAAGCTTATTTTTCACGTCGCGGTACAGCAACAAATCGACTCCCACCCAACCGTGATACATATGTGAAAAAACACTTTCGGAAAGTACACTTTGTAGCAGCTGCCTGACAATAGGCACGTAATCCGTTAAAAAGCTTTTTTCATCCGCCGAAAGGCCCGGTGTTAATTCACGGATATAATTCCCCTGGTAACGCCCGGCGGCATCAGTTAAAAACGAAGATTGTCCCCGATAAGCGACTTCTCCTTTTCCTTTCGAATAGAATTGCAGGGACAAATCAGCGACTTTATTCAACCACGGTTCTACCATCACGTAGCCCTGTTGCTTCAGAAATCCGGAAATAACCTGCCGGTTTGACTGATTAAACTCATTTGCTCTCAGCATTTGAATTCCTCGTCCGGAAGCGCTCCAGGGTGACTTCACGACCAATCTCCCCCACTTACTCTGCAAGCTGATGATTTCCTCTAATTGCGTGCATAAAACAGGGCTTTCATCCAAAGGTAACAACCAGTCATTCTCTCCTGCCACTCTCAAAATTTCCGATAGAACTCCTGCGGCAGTTTTCCGGCTGTAAATCTCGCAGGTAGATTCTGTCCATTGAGCTATCGGTGAGCTTCTGAATTCATCGGAACAAAATTCTTTTAGAGGATTCAACCTTCGGTGAACAGCCGGACTCCACCCCCATGGATACAAAAATCCCTTTGGCTGCTGACAAAACGCCTGGTCATTAAGTGCTTCATCTTCCATCAAAAACTGTGGCAGATTCTTCCCCACTTTTTGCCAAAGGGTTACAAATGACTCCGAAGGAACTTCGTGAACCAACACAATATCAGTCTCTGCGGCAAAGAACATCGGCAAGGTGCTCAAATCTCTTTCAAATTGGAGCAGTCTTTTAGGAGGCATATAATTGGGATCGCCATTGGCAATGGCCAGCTCATTGGTCGGATTATAGAGATAAATATCAGCAAGCATACGACAAAAATACAGCTATGAAACCAAAGCACATTTGCCGGGCATTAAATTTTTGTCAAACGATATTTTTCTGTTTAGAAATTGTCGAAGGATAGAATGAGACCGAACTTCAGAAGCTTTGTTCTTTATAATCCTAGGTACAAGTTATGATAATCATTCCGCATCCGGTCCAAATTAAATTTCTCAAACACCAACTCACTGGCGTTCTTCGAAATTTGTTCTTTATAAGCATCATCGCCAATAATGCGCAAGACCCCATTGGCTAAATCATCTGTTGCTTTAACTTCTGTTAGATAACCTGTTTCATCGTGAATAACAGCTTCAGCAGTTCCTCCTGCCCTTGTTGTCACGACAGGAGTCTTTGCGGCAAAAGCCTCAAATATGGTTAAAGGTAGTCCCTCTTCTACTGAGGTCATTAATAAAACCTCCAACTCGGGAAGAACTTCATGAACGTCATTTCTAAACCCAGTAAAGATGATATGTTCGCCAATCTTCTTATTGTTTGAATAAGCTATCAATTCATTTTTCAATTCCCCCTCACCAATGATGACGAATTTGATCTTTTTATCTGTCTTCTGAAGAATCAAATCTGCCGTATCGATAAAAGTGAACAAATCTTTCTGTGGCGTTAATCCGGCAATATTCCCTACAAGTATCGTGTCCTCCGGTAGCTTATATTCATTCTTTAGGCGATGAGTATTTTTTTGTGAAGCAAAGAAGTTTACATCAATACTGTCGTATATGGTGATCACTTTATTCATGTCTTTTACTACTCCGTCAAAGACATCTCTTACCGCATTCGATACACAAACAATCTTATTGACCCGCTTATGATTATACTTAACTCTCTTGAAAAAATTATTGGCAATGCGGTTGTTCCTTTTTCTCGAATAAACGAGTTTGACGTTTGGGAAAAAGTTAATCACCAACAAGATCATGGAAAAAGCACTTGAATCATGGACATGAACGATATCAATCTGCTCGTCGCTGATTACTTTCTTAATCGTTTTAATAAATGGAATTGACAGGCCTGAATTAACCGGAGCCGTATAATGGTTAATTTGTCTTGCCTGGCATTTTTCAGAAAGTACAGACCCCGTTGGACAAAGAATCGTTTGTTTAATATCCGGTAGCGATTCGAGCAAACCGTAGGTATTCAATAGCTGAGAATCACCTCCTCGCCACTCTTTAATAGTAGCAATGTGTAAAATATTCATATTACCCTTAATGAATTTATGCTCAATATATTATCGGCCTTTGCTCAAATAGTTCAACGGTTCTGCAGCAATCGTTCTTCAATTCCACAAAGTCTACGGGATACAAAGCTAAAATTATTTTGCATTCTTCTCCGCCAAAATAATTAACCTTACATTGGTTAGTCTCACGTCATAACATACTTTTGCATTATTTAGTAATGCTTCCCGATTGTCACATTTACGTATCAAATGGCTGTCAGGTAGGACAATTCAATAAATAGTGAAAAAAGGAACAGTAAATAAATTTCACACAACATATAGTGTTGATTAATTTCGAAAAGAAAAATTAAATTCAATAAAATGAAAACAGCTCGTTTTTTAATCTGTCACCATCCCTTCGCCTCCGAAGATGAACCGGCCGAATTTGTACTGCACAACGCTCAACCCCGTTTTCTGGCCAAAGCGGAAGCGCTTGATTTTGAAGAATTGGAAACCCGACCAGATAAACCTTTCGGCGATGTTCTCTATATCAATGGTGAAGGAGCCATGGAAATCTACCGGCTGACTGTGACCGAATTTTATGACCGGGCGGACGATGACGACATTCTTCAGGTATTACTGCAGGGAGGTCACGATTTTTACGTTAGTTACCTTGACCAGGTGGCAGAAGATGAAGAGGAAAAGCCGGGATATCCTGTAAAAGATTTCAACAAGGAACTTCCGGGACTGAAGATTCTTCAGGCTTCCGACACATTCACCCTGGTTTACAATGGTCTTGTAGCTGATTTCAAAAGCGAAGAAGAGCTGGATGAGTTTCTTGAGCAGGATTTAGGAATCACACAATCAATGCTCGATCAGGGAATCATCAACAAATTTGAATAAAATCAGTTTTTTTTCTTGCCCCCGGCATTTCAAATGAATGCCGGGTTTATTTTGCTATGATTAGCAGTTTCACCCCCTTCTCATTCGCATTCTTCCTATAAAAAATTAAGATTTACCTATTTTAAGTCTCGATTTTTCAATTTCACAAAACCTTACATTAGTATTAAATATTTCGTTGTTTGATTGCATTTTGTCAGGTTATTGGTGGTTTTTAAAAGAAATATGTATATTTACCACAACAAAAGCTTTCAAAAAGAGTTATTATAGATATTAGATAAACGAATTATAAATACCAAACAATTGATTTATTATGTGTGGAATTGTCGGTGTATTTGACCTGAAAGTAGATTCGCAGCAGCTGCGCCCTCAGGTCCTGGAAATGTCCAAGAAAATTCGCCATCGCGGTCCGGATTGGTCCGGCATTTTTTGCGAGGACAAAGCCATTTTGGCTCACGAAAGATTATCCATTGTCGATCCTTCATCCGGAGGACAACCGTTGTACAGTAAAGACGGTAATTTGGTACTGGCTGTCAATGGCGAGATATATAACCACCAGGGAATTCGTGATCGATATGAAGACTCGTATGATTTCCTCACCAAATCGGATTGTGAAGTAATTCTTCCACTCTATCGCGAAAAGGGAAAAGATTTTCTGGAAGAATTAAACGGAATTTTTGCTTTTGCACTTTATGATAAAGAAAAAGATGAATACCTGATTGCCCGCGACCATATCGGTATTATACCGTTGTATATGGGATGGGATCAACACGGAAATTTCTATGTTGCCTCTGAGCTGAAATCGCTGGAAGGAGTCTGCAACAAGATTGAAGAATTTCTGCCCGGCCATTACTGGTCAAGCACCGAAGGTGAAATGAAGCGTTGGTACAAACGCGAATGGACGGAATATGATAATGTAAAAGACAATCCGGCATCCATCGACGAATTACGCGATGCTTTGGAAGCAGCTGTTCATCGTCAGCTTATGTCCGATGTACCTTATGGTGTATTGCTTTCCGGAGGCCTCGATTCATCGGTTATTTCCGCTATCGCGAAGAAATATGCCGCCCACCGGGTTGAAACAGAAGATAAAAAGGATGCCTGGTGGCCTCAACTACACTCATTTGCCATCGGTCTGGAAGGGTCGCCCGATTTGGCTGCTGCACAAAAAGTGGCTGACCACATTGGTACCGTTCATCATGAAGTTCACTTCACCATACAGGAAGGGCTAGATGCGGTGAAAGACGTGATTTACCATCTCGAAACATACGATGTAACAACCGTTCGCGCTTCCACGCCGATGTACCTGTTGTCACGAGTCATCAAATCGATGGGCGTGAAAATGGTACTTTCCGGTGAAGGTGCCGATGAAATTTTTGGTGGTTACCTCTACTTCCATAAAGCGCCGGATGCTAAATCTTTCCACGAAGAAACCATACGGAAGTTAAGCAAACTGCATTTATACGATTGCTTAAGGGCGAATAAATCGTTAGCAGCCTGGGGAGTTGAAGGACGTGTTCCTTTCCTCGACAAAGAGTTTCTAGATGTCGCTATGCGCTTGAATCCGGAAGCCAAGATGGCCAAGGATGGAAAAATGGAAAAATGGGTGGTGCGCAAAGCATTCGAAGATTATTTGCCCGAAAGTGTTGTCTGGCGCCAGAAAGAGCAATTCTCTGACGGTGTAGGATATAGCTGGATTGATACATTGAAAACCATGGCGGCGGAACAGGTTACCGACGAACAATTGGCTAATGCCAAATTCCGCTTTCCGGTGAATCCGCCTATGTCGAAAGAAGAATATTTTTACCGGGCCATTTTCAGTGAACATTTTCCGTCGGACCAGGCAGCTGCTTGTGTTCCGTCGGTACCATCAATCGCCTGCAGTACGGCTGAAGCGTTAGCGTGGGATGAGTCATTCCGCAACAGTGCCGATCCAAGTGGACGAGCAGTAAAGAATGTTCATCAACAAGCCTATAAATGATGAAAAAAGTTAACCCCAGTATTAGTTCACAAACAGCTGCCCGTTCCTGCTTCGGGTGGCTGTTTTACTTTTGAGGTAAATCCTTCTCCATTAAAACACTCAGCGTGCCATCAATTATCGCTGTTCCGGTTTCCCGGAAACCTACTTTCTGATAAAATTTTCGGGCACCAATTTGCGGTTCCGAGGTCTCCAAATGAAATTTAGAGTAACCGCGCGAAACCGCTTCCTTCTCCAAATTCATATATAGTTCCTTCGCCAATCCTGTCCCCTGATAATCCGGGTGAACGCGCATACGTTTTATCTCACAAAGTTGATTCGTTGTTTTCCGGAAAGCTCCCATCGCCACAATCTGACCTTCATTCTCGCCCACCAGAAAATAGCCGTTATCTCCCCCATATATGGTATCCAAATAAGGTAAATCGTCGTCCCACGGACCTTCTCCCCGGTACATTCCAATGGCCTCAAGCGCTGTCCGATGCAATCGTACTACTTTATCGAAATCCTCCTTGCGATACGCTCTGATTTTTACCATCTTCCTTACTACAATTAAATGAATTCACCCATATTAAAACATAATGCATCCATATTGTTTAGCCAGGAGTGGAATGTTTTATCTGTTCCTACTGAGAAGATGGTGCCCTATAAAACCAAAACCCCTCCGATTATTCATCAGAGGGGAGCACGGTTGAATACTAACAAAAACACCCAAACTTGTTAATATTCTAACTCTTGCGGAGTGAATACACCACGAGAGCTTACCGGTTTTTTCCCTGTCAAAAGAAGGTACCGGTGAACCATATTCTCCATGCACTTTGTTATTCAATAACACAATGAAAGCATCTATTCTTTTGCAATGACAAAACGATATCATGAAACATTCGAAATGCGAGTTGACAGGGTACCACCCACATAGACAACAACTTATCGATTACACTGACGAAAAGATGAGCTTTAAATCAATAAAAAGCAATGGTTTAAATATAAAAACTCTTTTAGCGCTGTCTCTGTCTCCAGGGCATCACAAGCATTTTAATAAAATTACCAAAGAGAAAACCAATAAGTCCCCCGATTATCATTCCGGTTCCAAATGGTATCTCTGATGAGGCAAATAGCTCTACTATGAATCCAATCCCCACCCCAAATGCCATCGCAATACCTACTGTGCTGTTTTTTCTTTCAGTCGGTGCCATGATTTACTTAATAGCAAGTCAGTAAATAAATAATATGTTAGTTAGTTTTCAATTATTAAAAATAGTACACTCCTGGCTTTTTAACAAATCTAGAGTAAGCAAGAAGGTTTGTTTTTGATGTATTTATATCTCTTATTTTTCATAATATTTTACGTTTAACGAAAGGATCTGTTCATTCACATATCAGATCCGTACATTCATCAAAAAGTTGGCTATTTTCTATAAATTTTTTATACGTGTTGTTTTCACCCATTTTCGGGAAATAGAGTTCATCATTCTTCAACAAATTTTCCAACATTTCATATGGTAAACAGTAACAAAAAACCCCTCCAGACCAGAGCAGTCAGGAGGGGTTGGTCAAACTAAAATGGAAACAATTAAGCCTGCTACGCTTCCATTGGACCGATACTAATAATTCGATTATGTCATCACTAAATCATATACCTGTTGAATGATGGAAAAGCGCAATTACTTGATAACAATCCATCGCGATTATTCCCTGAATTTATGAAATCAATTGGTAAAACATGTTAGTTTGCCGTACAAAACATGGTCTTAACAGTTTGTATTCCTGAAGATAAGACAAGATATTTACATTTCAAAATATTGTATTATAATAATGAAAAGCTTATAATATGAATCATTAAATCAGTGGTGAAAACTCCTATTTTATAGGACCTGAAATCGTTTGCCAATGAAAAAGCGGAGTCCTCTAAAGAAGACTCCGCTTAAACAACCTAAAAACTTTGCGAAAAGAGAAATTGGGTACTTACTACAAACACAGAATAGATTGATTTACTGAATGAAATAAAAAATAAATCAACCATGCATTCATACCAACTTTATTTTAATAACCACATTTGTCCATTGATATTGTCATCACCGTTAAATTGTCTTCCAACAGCCGCCTGAACATTATTAGCATTGGTATTATATTCGCTTTCAGGATACATCCAGCGTACCGGAACCTTACCATTATTACCAACGGCACCACCTGTGAGGAATTCAGGATAACCAGTTCTGCGATGATTAAAGAACTGCTCCCAACCAGTTTGGAAATAGAACTGAATATATTTCTGAGTAATAATATATTTGATACGATCATCAAATGTCGTGGCATTATCAAAATTAACCATCGGCTCATTCAAATACGCTGCAATTGCATCATCACCCAAATATTGGGCGTAATCAGTGGCATACTTTCGGTAGAATTGAAACGATGCTTTAATACCTTCATCATAAAATTCTTTCGCCTTTGCCAAGTCTCCACCTTCAATCCAGCCGCGAACGGTTGCTTCGGCCAAAATAAACTGCAACTCCTCGTACCCCATCAACTTATGCGGTTCATTGATCGGATTATCAAAATAGCGGGGATTCACCATCGAAACGTATCCTTTGTTACGCTCATCAGAAATAGCGCCAAACGTTAATGTCGGGTCAGCTCCTCCATACGCATCAAAGTCGTTTACCGGTAAATTAGCTGAAACACCATTAGGGCTTTGCTGACAAAAGACGAACAACCGGGGATCCTGACGATCTTTCAACATTTTAACGAATGTAGAATCCATACCTACGGAACCAAATTTCCCCAGGAATTCAAAATAACGACTTCCTTCCTGGTCAAGATAAACCAACTGACCGGCATCATCGAGACTTTCCATCAACGGTTCGTTTTGGTATATTGTCCGAAATCGTCCGGCAACATCCAGCGTGGCATCGCCAGCCTTATTAGACAGGTTCATCAGGATACGTAACCGAAATGAATTGATCAACTTCCGCCACTTCATCGGATCGCCACCATAAATAATATCACCATCAATGTAGGTTACGCTTTTCAAACCTTCATTGGCTGCTTTCAACTCATCGAGCAATGCCGGGATGATTGCTGATTGCGCATCGTATTGTGGCGTATAAACTGCGTCCGATTCGCCCTTCAAGGCATCCGAGTAAGGAATATCACCAAATCGTCGGGTGAGTTCATAAAACTGATATGCCCGGAAAAAATGCGCCAGATAAGCATATTCAGGCGTTCCCTGCTTGTCGGCTTCCTCAATCATTTTCGTAATATCCCGAAGCTGATTATAGCGGTCGAAATCACCACGATTCCAGGTATAATACTGTTCGTTGCTTGCACCATCAGAGTTCACCATGACCCGCGAAGCAAACATAGAGCTGGTACCTTGCCCGTTAAAGGCATTCCAGGCAATATCCTTCAACAGCAGCTTAGGATGCGTCTCCGGTGCATTATTGGGGTTAACATTAATATCCTGCAACTTTTCGCACGAAAACAGTGTGGCAGCCAACAGGAAGAATAATATGGATTTTTGTATGAATTTCATGATTTACATTGATTAGAATTTAACACCCAGTCCAAAACCAACATAACGTGCAGAAGGATCCTGCAGATTATCGTCATTACCGAAATCCGGATCAATCAGCTTCGCTTTCTTCCACATCGCCAAATTTCGTCCGATGAGCTGTACATACGCTTCTTTGACAACAGTTCCGGCAAAAAGAGAGGAACAGTCATATTTGATGGAAGCCTCGCGCAATTTAACGAACGAAGCATCGAAGGTATTAACGCCCATCTCTTTAGCACGATAACCATAGGTCATGGCCCAGTCGGAATACTTCAATCCTTTTTGGTTTTTCTCGAAAACGCGGGTATCCGAAGTAATATTTCCATCGGTATCGTATTGAACATCACCACTCACTACTCCTACCCCATTCGGAACATAAAGCTGACCAGCGTATTCCGCATCGCGGTTAGCTACCGACTCGGGATGCTTTCCTCCCCACCAGAGTTTAGACACAGTAAGCGAAGGCATGATTCCTCCCACTCGACCATCAACCTCAGCATTGAACTGCCAGTTTCCAACAGTAAACGTGTTGTTCCAACCAAACTGCCAGTTCGCGTTGAGATGACCTAATTTTCGCACAAACGGGTCACGAATAGGTAAACCACTCGCCTGGTCGATAATAGTCTGTCCATCGGGCGATTTTTGCCAAACAGTGGCATAATAGCTGTCTACACGTTCACCTTTATGTAAAAATACACGAGTTTTGTCTTCACGTGTATAACCAAATTTTTCAGCATCTCCATAAATTTCGCTCAGCACCTTTTTATTCGTGGACCAATTAATCGCCATGTTCCAGCGCATCTTACTGGTCAGCACTGGGACCACGTTCACCATCAACTCCACACCGGTCGTATTATACACGTTACCGTTTACCTTGCGGGAATCGAACCCGGACGTAATAGAAATCGGGAGATCGAGTATTTGATTTTCGTCTTTTACCTGGTAGTAGGTCGCATCAACTCTCAAACGATTCTTGAAGAATCCAATATTTCCTCCTAGTTCCCACGAGGTAGATTTTGCCGGCTGAATCTCACTGTTGGCCAAACCGGACGGATATGACATACCAGGAGTAGAGCCATACATTGATGTATTGGAATAGGTGTTGTAAAGGCTATACACACCCAGGTCAGTAGAGACTTGCGCCCATGTGGAACGCACCTGCGCATGGCTCATCCACGAAGGCAGCTTCACGATATTATCCAACACAAAACTTCCGGAAATCGAAGGATAGAAATAAGAGTTGTTATCGACCGGAAGTGTGGATGACCAGTCATTACGTCCGGATATGGTTCCGTAGAAGGCCTTGAACAGTTCAATATTCACACTTCCGTAAACGCTTCGGGTAGCCTTTTTTTCAATCTTGTTTTCAGCTTTTACCGGACCAAGACTATTACCCAGATTAAAAAGTCCACCGGTAATCAAACCATCAGTCGATGCATACTGATAATCGTGATCGTAGCGGAAAGAAGAACCTCCGGCGAAAGCATCGAGACTGAATTTATCGGAAAAACTCTTTGTATAAGTTGCCAAAACATCAAAATCGTAGTAGTTCCATTTGGTTTTCCAGTCCTCGAAATTCCCCAACACACTGTTTCCGTAATAAAGATAACTCTTCGGGGTCTTCCGGTTTTCGTACTGAAAACGATTCCGCACAGCACCACGCGCCTGGATAGACAAATTCGGCAAAAGCTGGTAGTTTAGCGAAACATTGCTGTTTACAACGTTTCGGTCGTAACCCTGGGTACATTCATAAGCCATGAAATAGGGGTTGTTGTACCACAAATAATTCCAGTTGGCCTGCTTGTAGTTTTCCTTACCTTTCATCCAGTAATCGCGCATATCCCGAACATCCACATCATATCCCATCCACACCACAATAGTGTACATGTGGTTCAACGGACCATACTTGTGACGAGGATAATTATCGGTGTACACCTTGTTGTACGAGAGTTTGGCATCCAACGTCAACTTGTTCGTAATCTTATATTGCGAACTCAAGTTGATGCCGGTGCTGTTCAGCTGCGAGTTGGGTACCATACCTTTTTGATGCATATGGCTACCAGATAGCCGAACAGAACCTTTATCATTAGAAGAGCTGATGCTGAAATTGGAGTTGGATACGATTCCGGTTTCCAGGAAATTTTTCAGGTTATCGGGATGCGAAACCCACGGAGTGGCGACGCGCTGATAACGATTGGCGTCATCATATTTAGTCCCTTTAACCGGACCTTTCCAGGGAATCATCTCGCCAGTTTGCGTGTCTTTGATCGGACTGTTCCATTGCACAATGTTCGTTCCCTGATCCAGTTTGGGTCCCCAAATCAGGTCATCATCGTGAATACCGCCACCGGCGCCATCCACAAATTTATATTGTCCCCCGGAACCATTTCCATATTCACTCTGCACTTTGGGGAATGCAACAAACCCGGCCGAGAACATTTCGCTGTTACTAACCGAAATATTCAGTTTTCCCTTAGCCGCATTTTTCGTGGTAATCATGATGGCTCCGTCTTTACCGCGCGAGCCATAAAGTGCCGAAGCAGCTGTTCCTTTCAGAACATTGATGCTGGCAATATCATCACTCGAAATATCATAAAAGTCAGTTGAGATAGGAATGCCATCCAATACAATCAGTGGCTTTTTCCCGCGAAGGAGAAAATCAGGAGCCTGAAACAAACCGGTTTTCGTATGAACAGTCAATCCGGAAACTTTTCCAGCAAGGGTATTCATCACGTTCACATCTTCCACCTGGGTGAGCTGCTTACCGGTAATCTCCTGCGTTGCATAGCCCAACCGTTTCTTTTCGGTTTTAATACCCAATGCCGTCACTACGACTTCATCAATTGCTTCGGTGTTTTTCTTCAAAACGACATTGATAGTTTGCTGTCCATCAACGGGAACTTCTTGTGGCGTGTAACCGATGAAAGAAAATACCAGCACACCTCCGCCCTGAGCATGAATGGTATAGTTTCCGTCGATATCGGTTACCGTTCCATCAGTGGTACCTTTTATGACCACGTTCACTCCCGGAATCGATTCTCCGTCCGGACTTTTAACAGACCCTTTTATTTCTGTTTGCGCAAAGGCCAGTTGTCCGAAAAGGAACAAGGAAAAGGCCATAAACAGAAAAAGCTTTTTTTTCATATCTTTAAAACAGTTAAATAAATAGGTTATTTGTAATAGCTTATTGCATAAGAAAGGGGTTGTTGCAGCAACCCCTTCTTTTATTCTTCATATTACATATCTTTCAATTTCACCCGATTAAACTGGGCTATCAGCGATTCCGGATTTTTCCGGTTTTGTTGCAGCGCGTCTTCAAAACTTTGGCTGCGTTCGCTTAAGGCAGCAATCGCAATGGTCAACACCCGCTCAAAGCCTTTTTGGGCTTTCGCCGAATTCATTTCACCACGAGCCACCTGTTTAGAATAGTATTTATTAATCTTACGAACGGCATTGTAAATAGCAGGCTTACGAATAACAATGCGTGTCGCCGGATTTCCCGGTGCAATGGGTTCCTGGTCGGTATAGTTTTTATTAAACATATCTACCAGGGGGGACAACGATGTATCGAAGCGACTCCCGTCGGCAACCGACGTGGTCGGCTTGGTATAACTATCCAAATCAGGCGAATAGAATTCCCACTTGTATTCTCTCGCAGTAGTTTCCTTATTTACCGGATGTTTGGTTTTTAATTTCGTTCCATTCATATTGGCTGCAAAATCCTGCCCCAAAAGGACTTGTAACGGCAAGAGCAACAGCACAACTAATAATAACCTTTTCATTTCGCTCAGTTTTAGTCAACAATCTTTAAATCAGACAATAAAAACAGCATCACAATTATCAGACGATGTTATTTTTACCGGTTCAAAACTACGGTGAGAAAAAATGGAACGTATTAAATGCATTTTATCAACGTGTAACCATACCATTTGGAAATGATTGAAGATTCATTTCAGAAATAATTCAATCCGATTACTGCCGGGCAAGATGAATCCAGAACATCCGAAAATACTCCCGAAAAAGAGTTTCTTCATCGGCTCAATCTTATTAAAACTTTATCCAGCTTTCGTTCGAATGGTTATTTTAGTCACCCGAATAATAAACCTGCCATAACATGAAGTCTTTTGTATCGTTACTAAGTATTCCGCTCGTCTTTTTATTGCTCTCTTGTCGACCGGTTCCCAAGGCTATCCGGCCAATCGAGGTAGTTCCACAACCTTATCGAATAACTGAAAAAGATGCGCCAGACTTCATCCTAAAATCTTCAACACCTGTTATCATCAGCGATTCCACCATGCTTCCGGCGGTAGAACAGCTGCGGCGAACAACTAAAATGAATCTGCCTGTCAGCTTCTCGCAGAATTTGCCTACCGGGAAGAAAGCCATCATTCTTCAATACAATCCAGCACTCGATTCATTGACAACTGAAGGATATACGCTTACAATCGACCAAAATCAAGTACTGGTTCAATCGTCCGGAACAGCCGGGCTTTTTTATGCTGTCGAAACCATCCGGCAGCTTCTTCCGGTAACGGTGGAAAAAGATACGCTTCCGGCACTGGCCTTACCAGCTGTTGAGATAACGGACAAGCCACGTTTCTCCTGGCGGGGAATGCACCTCGATGTTTCGCGCCACTTCATGCCCGTCGATTTCATTAAAAAGTACATCGATTATCTGGCCATGCACAAACTCAATGTTTTTCACTGGCACCTGGTCGATGGCATTGGCTGGCGAATTGAGATCAAGTCGCACCCCGAACTGACAAAATGGGGAGCCTGGCGAGTCGTCAAACCGGGGAAAAAGCCGTGGCAGGATTTTGAAATCTGGAAACCGGGTGATAACCGTCCCAAATACGGAGGCTTCTATACGCAGAAGCAAATCAAGGAAGTAGTGGCATACGCGAAGAAGCGCTTTGTTACGGTAGTGCCGGAAATCGAATTGCCCGGCCATTCTGAAGTAGTTCTTCAATGCTACCCCCAATTGCTATGCAAGGATAAAAACGGAAAACGGCTGCCGAACAACGGTGTTTATTGCGCCAGCAACCCGGCGAGTTATAAGCTACTGGAAGATGTGATTGATGAAGTGGTCAAGCTCTTCCCTTCGCAATACATCCACATTGGCGGCGATGAGGTGAATAAGAGTAACTGGAAGAAATGCGCCTCCTGCCAAAAGCTTATGCGCGAAAAACATCTGACACCTGACGGCCTTCAGAGTTATTTCATCAACCACTTCGACAAATACCTGAAATCGAAGGGACGGAAGCTCATCGGTTGGCACGAAATCCTGCAAGGTAAGCTCTCCCCTACCGCCAGCATCATGTACTGGGGCGGTGCAGATGGCGTGAAACGGGTGCTCGACAAGGGGCATCCGGTAGTTCTGGCCACCGGGTCACACCTCTATTTTAATCATCCACAAAGCCTAAGCAACAACGAACCCGAAGCATTTAATGGCGGTTACTCATCACTGAAAAAAGTATACAACTACGAGCCGTTACCAAAAGGAGCTACACAGACTGAAGCATCTCGCCTGATGGGCGTGGAAGCCTGCCTTTGGACCGAATACGTGCCAGATGTCAAACGACTGGAATATATGGTCTTTCCACGAATCGCCGCTTTGTCGGAAATTTCCTGGCAGCAGAAAGGCACCAAAAACTGGCAGCAATTCCGGACGCAAATGGCACGAATGCTGCACCGCTATAAAGCACTCAACATCAACTACGCACCAAGTGCCTACCGGCCCATCATCCATTTTTCGGTTAACCCGGAAAATAAGAAGCTGAAAGTGGGAATCAAAACGGAACTACCGGCCGACATCATCTATACCACCGATGGTTCAAAGCCCACTCTCCAAAACGGAACACGGTATACTCAAGCCTTTTTACTCGACCATCCGGCGACGATTAAAGCTATTTCGGTAAGAGATAGCAATATCCTGGTAGAACCCGAGATAAAAGAGGCTATTATTCACAAAGCCCGGGGAGCAAAGGTTACGCTGAAAAGCCGACCGGCGGCAAAATACAGTGCTCAGGGCGGACAAACCTTAACCGACCTGAATTTCGGCGGTAATAACTGGGGAAATGGTAAATGGATTGGTGTCATCGGGAAAGATTTCGATGCGGTTATCAGGCTCGATTCGGTGATGAACGTTCATGAAGTCGGCATGAATTGTATCGAACAGTCGAGCGCCGGCATTCGTTTCCCTGTAGGCATGGATGTCTGGCTATCGAAAGACGGAAAGCATTACCGGCATGTCAAAAGCTGGAAACAGGCCGAACCGGTGAATCGTGCAAAATCACCAGAAGTGAAAGTAAAAACCATCAAGGTTGATTTCCCGGAGCAGTCGTGTCGATACATCCGGGTAAAAGCGAAGTATGCACGTGTTCCGCACCAGGGCGTGTTTATTTTCACCGATGAGATTGAGGTTTATTGACCATCTGATTTTCATCTACCAGACCCCGGTTTGTCAATGGAAGAGGAAGTTACGTAACTCCACTGCCCCGTCTAATAACCGCGTTTACCCCGTCAGGGTACCCCTTGCACGGGGTGAATTAGTGCGTCGACGGGGTCATTGGACCGGGTCGACGAGGTCTTTTACTACGTGAAAGGGGTCACGGCACCCCGTCAAAGAAGTTATTTACCGCGTCGATACATTAATTTAATGGGTATAATAGAAAATGTACACCGCCCATAGTGTGAAATTCTCCGTCAACAGAAAGCTGCAACGAGCTGGCCAATAAGGAAATTTCCACAGGTTAATAATAGAACCAAATGGTTCGGTAATCGCGGATATTCTCGCCGCGAGAGGCCAGTTCTTCGAGGTATTCATAAATGGGAACATCCACGTAGTTATATGGCGGAATAGGCTTGATATTCTTCTCCCACGGATGGAATTCATACACACGCGAGCCTTCCGGTAAAATCATCACCAAACGCCGGTCCTGTCCGGCACGCAAATGGTTTTTACCCAAACGGGGAACATTGAACACCGGCTCATCCGTTCGATCGAGGCCGGGAAGCAAACGTGCTTCCTCTTTTCTCTCCTGCAGAATACGGGCAATTGGGACCATGTACTGCTTCGTCTCCTCTTTCCCTTTCATGTTAAAGGTATAATACGGGTCGATACCGATTGATTTCAAGTCCTTACGAAGCTTTGCCGTCTCAAAACGCCTTGAATTCTCGACGGTAAACACCTGCTGGTTATAAACGCTAATTCCTGCTTTGCGAAGCTTCCGGACTGCTTCCATTGCTTCAGGTGTTATTTCATACGAATGCTCGAAATGTGTGACAATGGAAAGCTGCAGACGGGGTGGCTGATGATATTTGGCCAACATCGAAACTAATTCATCAGTAAAGCGCATAGGTAGTACCACCGGTGTGCGCGACCCAATCCGGATACGATAAATATGCTTTTTTTCCGAAAGGATAGCCAGCATATTTTCCAACTGCGCATCTTTCATCACCAGCGGATCGCCTCCGGTAATCAGAACATCACCAATGCTTTTGTGCTGGTCAAACCACGAAAGAGCATTTTCAAGCTTATCCTTCGACGCCATCGCACGCGGTTCTAAAACCCGCTCAATCTCCCAGTTTCGCTGACAATACACGCAAATTTGTGCACAGGTGTTATACGGCTTAACGATGGCAATCATGGGATAACGGCGAGTCACCAAATCGATAGGAGAACAGTCATGCTCACCCATAAAATCGAATGATAGCTTCCGCCCGGGACGGAGTTCACTCATTTTATCCACATATTCCTTAGGCGGAATAACCTGCGCCCGTATAGCATGATCGTATCCAACAGATATTTGTGAATCCATCAGGCTGAGATAGTAAGGCGTTATGCCAAAAGCGATGTTGCTTTGAACCGCCTTATCGATCGCCAATTGCTGCTCAGCTGAAAGCTCAATTAAATCAGCCAGTGGTTGAGAAGTCCGAATGACATTCCTGATTTGCCACATGTAATTACTCCAATCCTTTTCGGAACCTTTGAAATACCGTAGAATTCTCGCCCGGTTCTCTGTTCGCCAGCTTATTACTTCCTCTTCCAGCCCGGATGGATATTTCTTGAAATACTTCAGCATACCGGAACCCATTTCGTCCAGTATTTCGGTATGCAAAAGAGCAGCTTCCCTACCTTTCATTCGAAGAAAATCCGGAATTCCTTTGCGGACCTCTTTATCTTCGAGATAGATAAACGACTTGCCAGTTACACCTCGAAAAAGATTGATAAACTCCAGAATAAAGCCAACCGATATCTTTTCTTTCAGTTCAGTCCGTTTATTTTTTGCTAATTTCCACAAGCTATCCAAAGCCGAAAACTCGGTCCTAAACTCATTGATAGGACCAATTATACTGCGCAATACTCTGATACACTCACGTACAGTGGATTTTTCCAGGATATGCAAATTGTTATCCAAATCAAAAACCTGACGCTCTGTACGATCTAAGTAGATATAAAACCGATCGCGTGCTTGTTCCAAATCTTCAGCCTCAACTAAAATCTGATAAATATCTTTATTTGCGTCCCAAAGCCGCTGGATATAGTTCTCATAATCAATATCAAAATGCGACTTAAACAAACTAACATCATCCGAAAAAATATCGTCCTGCACCTTGCTCCCGGCCCACTTTAGCTTGGGTACCATATGGTTTTCCGTTCTTTTTTTGACAGAACTCTTCCGTTTATTAACTGCATGTACCATGACGTAAGCTTTAAAGATTAGCTAAAAATTTCCCCACCAAAACTGCACTCTATACAAGATAATATAAATTTGATTATGAAGCAATTGAAAAAATGCCCCTAAAATGAATCAAATCAGTATATGCATGCAATAAATGAATTAAATTTTAAGAAGTGCTCTTTTTCGCTTATAATGGTGATAGATTGGATAGCCAAACACAGCCAACAGGATAACCGCGGTTCCTATGTAAAATCCGGCTGTCATTTGTTCCGACTCGCCAAAGATAAAGAAGGCGAGCAAAATACCATAGATGGGCTCCAGGTTGATGGTCAAGGCAACAATGTAAGCCGACAACTCCCGCATCACATCCACCTGAACGGCAAATGCAAATGCAGTACAAACAATTGCCAGCAGAAGCAGATAAAACAGGTCCATGCCTGTCATTTGGAGAGAAGATAAATTGAGTTGACCGGTAAACGCCAGGAATATAGAAATCCCGCCAAATCCGCCCAGCATTTCGTAGAAGCTAATAACCGACGCACTGTTATGAGCAATCAGTTTTTTATTCAGAACGGTAAACAATCCGGCCAGAAATGCAGAAGTCAGGGCAACCAGGATTCCAGCCGTATACTGTGTTTCGAAACGGAACACCATGTAAAGTCCCGCGATAATCATCAAACCGATAAATATATCAAGCAGGTTCAACCGACGACGATAAAACAAGGGTTCCAAGAAACTGGTAAACAACGTTGTGGAAGCAAGACACCCCAACGTTACGGACACATTGGAAATTTTGATCGCTCCAAAAAAGGTAATCCAATGCGCACCGACAATGAGTCCAACACCCAGAATTTGCAGTAAATCCTTCCGGGAAACGCGAAAACTTTTCTTCCGGATACGGAAATACAGATAAAACGAAACAGCCGCTATTAACATGCGAAACCAAACCAACTGTGTGGCCGGCAGCGTAATCAACTTACCCAAGATGGCAGTGAATCCGTAAATCAGGACTACAAAATGCAGCTTAAAATGGCTCTTCAGCGTTTCGCTTTTCATTGTCAGGTTATCTGTTTCTGCAAAGGTAATGCGGAATCGCAAGTGCCAAAATAAATTTACATACAGCAGATAAAAATTTATTCCTATTTCAGAAACTTCTCACGACGCTGCAGGTTCGTTAATCCGGCTAACAGGAAAATTACGCTGCCAACTGCCAGGAAGATTCGGTTCTTCTGGGTTATCTGACTCCAGATTAACTCATTCATATCATCCGGAATAGAGAATGGATTGAGAAAAACATTCCATTGGGTGCGGCTAAGGAAATCACTCAGGATTAACAGTGTAATCCCGACGATAACCATGATAACCGCTGTTCCATTTCCGTTTTTCACGACAGTGGATATCATGAATGACAAACACCCAAGAAATACAACCGGAAACATCAGCTGTAACGACATGGAAATAATAGGAAACGGCACCAGCGCATAGTAGCCCAGCACGCAAAACACCAGCAAGAACAGCCAAACCAGGATGAATATCATGACCAAACGAACCAGCCATACTTTATACCGGTAATCGGGTATCCCGAAAAGGATTTCCAGGATGCGCGCATCAGCATCGTTCTGAATGCCAAACGCCGTAGGATAAAAGATGAGCAGCACCGCCGGGAAATACAGAATTCCGTAAACCGATGACATCGTGTAACCCGGCTCGTTAAAGACTAAGTTGATGGCCAGCAGAATATAAAACACCAGCGATGCCAGGAAAAACCACAGAAACCGTCCGGCAAATATGATTTTCATGTTGTACCGCGCCATGCGGACAAGCAAATCCAACCAACGGCTTTTCACAATTCTATCGATATATCTTGTATTCATCTTCAAGCGTTCATTTAGTCGAACTGAATCAACTGTTTTCTTTTTGAATTCCTTTCAACAGGCACAAATAAGCCTCTTCCAATACCGGTTTCACCGGAACAGCATCCGGAGCCGGTTGCATTGCGGAGATATACCGGACTTTAATCTGGTCGCCATCGCGCATGTGATGTACCACCCGGTCTTTTCCTTCCATAGCATCAAATTCTTTGGCCGGAATCAGGAATTGCCAAACCAGGCCGTCAGCCAGTTTCAGCATATTGTTGGGATGGCCGGTATAACGCAGCTCACCACGGTTAATGACGGCTACCTGGTTACAGGAACTGGAAATATCTTCAATAACGTGCGTCGAGAAGATAACCACGCGCTCACGACTCAGTTCCACCAACAGGTTACGGAAACGGATACGTTCCCGCGGATCGAGTCCGGCCGTCGGCTCATCCACTACAAGAATACGCGGCAAGTGCAACAGGATTTGTGCAATACCAATGCGTTGCTTCATTCCACCCGAGAACGAACCAATTTTGTCGTCTTTCTTGTCCCATAGATGAACTGCTTCCAGTACATATTGAACGCGCGCTTCACGTGCCTCTTTGTCAGACAAGCCTTTCAGCATAGCCTGGTAATCCAGAAATTCCCATGCCGACATATTTTCATACGTACCAAATTCCTGAGGAAGATATCCAATCAAGCCTTGCAGCTCTTCGCGCTTAAGCTGTGTATCCACACCATTAATCCAGACCTTACCGTAGCTCTGGTCGTAAATTCCGCAAATCACGCGCATCATCGTCGACTTACCGGCACCATTCGGCCCCAGCAAACCAATCATCCCCGTACCGATATCCAGAGAAACGCCGCGCAGCGCTTTGAACGGATCGTGTTTGCGACCGATAACCGGAATTTGTTCCACCAGTTTGAAGAACAACCGGCGCAGGCCGGCAAAACGACCTTTCAATCGTTCGATGTTAACCTTATCGCGGTACAATTTATCCGCTGTCACTTTCACCGCCAGCACGAAATACCACAGCACAGCAATCATCACCACCGAACCGATGGTTTCCCACTTCAGGTAAAACAGCGCCAATGCCACTGCCGGAAGTCCCCAATACAGCAAGCGATGAATGATAATTCCTATTTTCACCGGCCGGTCTTTTCCGCTTTGCGCAGAAGAATAAGCCAGCAACAATTGTACTCTTCTCCAGATTGACAAAGCCATGAGGAAGACAAAATGAGCCATGACGAACATCCACCAACCGCTATCGAGATAAGAGAATGTGAAATAAGTCAGGAAGCCCAATAGCGGCAGTTCCCAGACAAAATCGTCGAAGTCGCGCCACGAATGGTAAGTTTTCAGCTCGCCTTTGCGTTCGCGAATGTTCCGGTTGCCTTTCCATTCACGGATAAAACGGTTGCCCCGATCGTAAATTTTCACGAGGTTCTGTATCCTGATTTGAATCGGCACATCCGGCTCAATTACTGTCTCGGTAGCCTTACGCAGGCTATTTTTTACAAACCAGGTTGTTCCGGGAATCAACACGGTTAATCCAACCAGGTCAACCATCTGCCACATGAACGTATCCACTTTCGTGAAGATGAGAACACAACCACCTATATACAGTAAAATCTGAAGGATTTGAATCCGAAGATCGAGCTTACGTACCCAGTTAATAGCATTTTCGAGGCCAAAATAAAAGGTCGGGATAAAGATGAGAGTAAGCAATGTACTGACACTTAGCCCGCCAATTACGGTAATAGCGAACGGCGCACCAATTGCACCAACGTATTCATTATCGCCCATCGCCAGTGGCATCATGGCCACGATGGTGGTGATGGCGGTAATCAAAATCGGGCGAATACGCGACATTCCCGCGGTAATCAACGCTCGCTCCTTTCGGTAACCACGCTTCCGCAGAATACCGGTATAGTCAATGAGAATAATTCCATTGTTCACAACTACTCCCAATAGAATCAGAAATCCCGTCAAGGTATTGGCATTAAACAGACTGTTCCCGGTAAAAATCAATGCCAGGAACGAGCCGATAGCTGCCAGCGGGATCGAGAACATCAGCACAAACGGTGTCGACAACGATTCGAATACCGAGGCCAAAATCATCAGAATCAAAACAAAGGCGGCCAGAATCAAGAAGTAGAATTCCTGTAAATCGTCCTCTTCATGAATGACCTGAACGGCCACTCCCGAAGGCAGATTGTAATTGGCTACTATCTGGTCAACTTCCATCCGGTAAGCATCGAGCAATGTCTTCGAATCCTGCGCTTCGTCGATGAAACGGTAGCGGACTTCAATCTGCTTTTCCTGGTTTACCCGGTCGATTTGTGCGTACCCGGAAGAGAAAACCACATCGGCTACCGACTGCAATTCGTGCGTACCACCATTCGCATCGGTAATGAGTAAATGCCTTAAATCATCAGCCGAACGCTCTTTCTTGTCTTTCGCATCTTCATCACGAATGATGATGTCGTATTCGTCGGTTCCTTGTTTGAACGGAACGTTGGTATTGATTTCCGGATTGAAGGAATTCAATTCGGAGGCGATGTTCGCCAAAGGAATATCGTAAGCGGTTAGCAGCAGCGGATGAAACTCGAGGTGAACTTCCGGCCGGTTATCGGAGTAGCTAACCTGTACACGGCGCATCGACTCCAGACTTTCGAGATAATACTGAAAATCGGACGCCACATTCTTCATCGTCTCGAAATCCTGTCCTTTGATGAGAATTCGTTCCCAGTTGGTTCCCACGCCCAGCAAACGCATGAAGCTGGTTCCACCTCCTCCGAACGAACCGCCGCCTCCGCCACCGCGGTTTCCGGCAGAAGCCGGTTCTTCATCGACACTAATTTCAGCGCCCGAAATATTTTCAACACGATTTTCTACATCGCTTTTAATTTCGGCAATGCTTCGTTTGCTGGTCTTCTTGTAGTCGTCTTTCAGCGTAACCGTTACAACCGCGTTATCCTCCTCAATTTTACTAACGACATCCTGCTTTTCCTCAATCGGTTCTAACCGGCTTTCGATTTGTGAGACCACCTTATCGGTCGATTCAAGCGTAGAGCCGGAAGGCATGGTCACATAAATCTGAAAATCGTTGGTTTCAACTTCGCTAAGATTATTGACACTGACCGCCAACAGAATAAAAATGGTCAGAAAGAAAAAGACCAACGCACCAATAATGGTCCGGGCCGGACTCCGCAGCGTATTCTTCAGCACCATCACATAGCCCTGAATGAGCGGATTCCGTGTTGATATCTGGTTGAAATTAATGGATGTACTTTTCTTCCTGGTAAGGAAGTAATGCGCCATCATGGGCACCAGCAGCAACGCCACAAACAAACTGATGGTGAGCGTTGAGATGATGGATACACCGACATTCTTCCCGATAAGGCTAATCAAATAATTATCGGAAAAGAGGAAGGGCAAAAATACCGTAATAGTGGTCAGTGTAGCTGCCACAATCGAACGCCAAACTTCCGTTGTACCCTGAATAACTGCCTTCGCCGGAGGAAGGCCCTGGGATCGTAATCGATAAATATTTTCGAGCACCACCACACTGTTGTCGAGCAACATCCCGACGGCCAGCGCCATTCCCACCAAAGTCAGGCTGTTGATGGTGATATCGGCCGCATAGAAAAAGTTGAACGCCGCATACACCGAAATGGGAATGGCCAGCGCAATAACCGAAACCAGCTGGAAGTTTTTCAGGAAAATCCAAAGTACCAGCACGGCCAGAAGTCCACCCACCAGCGCCAACTCAATAATCTGGTTGATGTTGTCCTCCATGGTTTGTGCCGTGTTGTTCTGGACAACAATCTCAATATCTTTCGAAGCCAGTTTCTCGTTCAGCTTCTTTACCACATCCAGCGTTTTGTGCGAAACATCAATCAGGTTAGCCTGAGCGTCGTTCACCAGCCGGACCGTCACCGCATCTTTTCCGTTGACACGGGAATAGGAAGTCTCTTCCTTGACCCCGAAATAGACATTCGCCACATCCTTTAACAAGATGGGACCGTCGGCAATCACCAGGTTCTCCAGCGATTTGATATCGGTGTATTCCGCATTGACATGCACAATGAATTGCCGGTTCGACTGGTACACGTTTCCGGCGAAAGCACGGGTACGGTAACTCTGGGCAATTTTGCTGCGAATGGTAGCCGGCGTGATACCATAGGCTTCGCACATCGCCTTTTTCAGTCGCACTTCGATGGATTTCTCGCGCCCACCGTAAACCGTCACACCGGCAACTCCGTCGATGTTTTCCAAATCAGGAACAACCTCCTGGTCTGTTTCATTCCGGACTCTGTCGACACCGCCCGAACCGCGCACCTGGAGCTCCATGAACTGGTTATTCATCTGGTCCAGGTCCACCTTCATCACGGTTACCCGGAATTCTTCCGGAAGCGATTGTTTCGCCTCGTCGATTTTTTCCTGCAGCTTCAGGTAGGTATACTTGAAATTGACGTTTTTCTTAAATTCAACGACAATAGTCCCCCGCTGCGATTGCGCTGTCGATTGCAGATTTTCGATTCCCTGCATGGTTCCAATCGCTCCTTCCAACGGAATGATGGCCTGATTCTCCATGTATTTCGGGTCCACCTCCGTCTGGGTATTCACCTGAACGAAAAGCACGGGCAGCTCAGCATTAGGAAACAGCTCCATGGGGAGATTTTGCCAGGAGATGTATCCCAGCAAACTCAGCCCGATGAATAACATGCTGATAAGGGTCTTTCTGTTTATAATAAAGTTCATTCGTTCGCAAGTTTAGCTCGTCCGTTGGTCCTTTCGGCACAAATCCGGACATTCCTTATCCCGTGATTCGTCACACTTCCTCGTCAGTCACAGTATCGAGACTACGAATGGTTTTTCCGGTAAACAAATCGTACACAACCGGAATCACCACCAGCGTCAGAATGGTGCTGGTTACCAAACCTCCGATAACAGCCAGCGCCATTGACGAACGCAATGCAGCGCTCTCGCCGAAGCCAAATGTCAGTGGAAGTAATGCCAATATGGTTGTCAAACTGGTCATGATAATCGGACGGATACGCTGTTGTCCTGCTACCGCGATAGCTTCCCGTTTATCCATTCCGCCACGCCACAACTGGTTGATGCGATCGACGAAAATGATGGAATCGTTGACTGCAATTCCCACTAACATAATCACACCGATTAGCGCCATAATATTGAACGGCTGTCCCATGACAAAGAACAACAACACGGTTCCCACAATCGAGAACGGAATCGTCAGCAGGATAACAAATGGATGGATGAGCGACTCAAACTGAGAAGCCATCACCATATACACAAGAATAATGGACAGAAGAAGCGCAAACTCGAGACTGTGCATCGAGTCCTCGCGTTTTTGCTCTTCTCCGGCTATTTTTACTTTATAATCGTTGGGTAACGATAGGCCGGACAGCTTGCTGCGCATCTGAGTCACGACTTTATCCAGCGGCACATTCTTATCCAAATCAGCCATTACCTTTCCTATGCGATTTTGATTGAGCCGGTAAATCTCTTTAGGTGAAACCGATTCCTTCAGTTTGGCTATCTCATCGAGCCGGATAACTTGTCCATTGCTGTTGAGCTCGATGTTATGGAATTGTGCGAGGCTCATCTTCGGCGTGTGAATGGTGATATCACGCATCTCGCCTTCTTTCTCCATCTGACCGGCATCCTGACCTTCGAGTTGAGCAGTAATCTGGCTGACCACCTGCTCCACGCTGAGGTTATGCATTCCGGCCATCAAACGGTCGACTTCTACATCTACTTCAGGATACCCGTCTTCGATGTTGGTACGCATGTTATACAAACCGGGAACATCCTGAATTCGTTGCATAACCTGTTTTGTTAGCGTATCGATTACATTCAGATCTTCTCCCTGTACTTCCACAACAACGGGGGCATCCTGCGTACCCAGAATGCTCTGCAGCGCTGTTTCGTCCTGTACAAAGTTGACTTCAAACTGCGGATTGTCTTTGTACCATTTTGAAACCGCCTCAACCACATTCCGTGAATTGTATTTCGCGTTCGGCTTCAGCACTACTTTTACCTCAGCCGTATTTTCTCCTTCAAAAATACTTTGCGTTGTTTCGGACAAATCGGAACCCGGGCCAATGCGGGAATAGATAGACTGTACATTGTCGCCCAACAGTTCTTTCAGCAGGGCTTCCATTGATGCAACGCCTTCCGACGTTCGTTCGAGCGGTGTTCCTTCGGGCATTTTTACCTCGATGGTGAACTCGCGACTGTCCGCTTTGGGCATAAACTCACTTCCGATAAAAGGATAAAGCAAAGCTGAAATAGCCAGCAGTGCAATTCCTCCGCCAATCACCCACCAGCGACGCTCCAAAATCCTCGACAGGAAAGTTCCATATCCTTTTACCTGAACGGAACGGAATTTCAGCGTGGCTTCTTTCTTCCGGTAAATGCGATGATACATCATCGGAATCAGGAAAATGGCTACCACCAGTGAAGATAGCAGCGAAAATGCCACCGTCCACGCCTGGTCGCGGAACAACTCGCCTGAAGCGCCGTGCAGATAAACGATGGGCAGAAAAACCACGATGGTGGTCAACGTGGAAGCCGTGATAGCTCCTCCAACCTGTGCCGTACCAACGATGGCTGATTCGCGTACCGACAAACCGCTTTCGTGATTCCGGAAGATATTCTCCATCACCACGATAGCGTTATCCACCAGCATACCGGCTCCCAGCGCCAGTCCGCCCAGCGTCATAATATTCAGGGTTAACCCGTTAAAATACATCAGATTAAAGGTGGCAATGATGGATATGGGAATCGCCAAACTGACGATAAGCGTTGTTCCAAATCTTCGCAAGAACAGGAATAATACAAACACAGCCAGCACAATACCGATGAGTAGCGTGTTCTTCACCTCGTTAATGGCACTCTTGATGAACGTTCCCTGGTTGCTCACTACCGTGAATTGATAACCCGGAAGCGCTTTGGTGATCTTGGCCAGTTCTTCGTTAATATCCTGAACCGCTTTTACGGTATTGAATCGGGTTTCCTTGTATATCGCCAGTCCGATGCAACGCTTTCCGTTGACCCGGACAATGTTTTCGGGGTCTTTATTCTGGTAAGAAACATGAGCAACTTCCCGCAGGAAAATAGGCGTTTTCTGCATTGTCTCATTGCCGGCAACCGGAGCTTTATAACCGACCACCAGGTTATTGAAGTCGTCGATATCGCGAAGCATGCTCACACCTTTCACGATATACTGCATGCCTGTTTCGGTAATCGAACCGCCTGAAATACTCCGGTTGAAAGCCTCGATCTTTTGACTCAGTTCGTCCATCGTCAGGTTGAAAGCTTCCAGTTTGTATGGATCTGTATCGATGCGGACTTCCCGCTCTTCCTGTCCCGCTAACTCCACTTCGGCAATCCCTTCCAGCCGGATCAGTTCATTCCGGATATAGTTTTCAGCCACTTTCCGCAAGTCATTCATATCGGTAATCGACTCGTTGGAAAGACCAACGATCATGACCGGCGCTGTATTCGGATCGTGTTGAGTGATATTCAGCTCATCAATTTCGCTGTTCTGCGAGTAGTTCGACAAAGCTTTCTGCAGGTCGAGAAAAGCTTCGTCCATATCTTTTCCCCACGCATATTCGACTGTTACCTGCGCCGAACCCGTGCGAATAATTGAAGAAACCTGTGTTACCTTGCTTTGGCGGATGGCCAGCGCTTCGATGTTTTTCACAAACAGCGTTTCCATCTCTTCAGGCGGGCGTTCACCCGATTTTATCTCCACGTAAAGACGCGGCGAGTTCAAATCGGGAAAAAGGTCAATTCCCAGTCTCTGGTACGAGATGATACCGAGCAGCAGGATTGCCAGTACCGCCATCAACACCGTAACCGGATAATTCACCGAAAAATTCGTTAGTTTTCTCATAGAAATATGATTTTCCTGGTCAGCGGACGCTGCCGGAATAACTACTTAACTACCTTTACTTTCGAGCGGTTACGCAATGTTTCGAAGCCTTTGGTCACCACCCGGTCGTTTGCCTTCAGGCCGGAAGTGACCTGCACCTCGTTGGCATTCTCCAGTCCGGTTTCGATAACCCTCTGCTGTGCCGCACCTTTCACGACGATATAAACGGTTTTTCCGCGGTTACCCGAAACGATAATGTCTTTGGGAATGACAATGGCACTATCTCTCCGCGCTACCTGAATATCAGCTTTCACAAACATTCCGGGACGCAGTTTCAGGTCGGGATTGTCAATGCGGATTTTCCCGATAAAAGTCCGGGTTTCGCTGCTCACAACCGGCGATAGTTCACTGATTTTCCCCGAAAGGGTATCTTCCGGAAGGGTATAATTGGTAATATCAACATCCTGCCCAACTTTCACAACAGAGAGGTTCTTCTCGGGCAGATTCACCTCCATATTGAGCGTGTTGTAATCCATCAGGGTAGCCACCGCTGTTCCCGACGCGACACGTGTTCCGTTAGTGTAATCAGGCAGGTTAACCAAAATTCCGGTAAACGGAGCCCGGATATCCATCTTCGCCAATTGAAGTTGCGCATTCTCGTAGTCCTGTTTTGCCTGGCTCAGCGATACTTCCGAGTTTTTTACTTCACGAAGGGTGACGCCGCCTTTTTCGTAGAGCGACTGCTGCTTCTCATGCTCCAACTTGGCAATCTCGTAGTTCAGCTTCTTGGTTTCGAGCGAAACTCCGTTTTTGTATTCCTCATCTTCCAGCTTGACAATTGTCTGTCCTTTCTGCACCTTATCACCCAGGCGGAACGGGTGCCCGGTTTTCGGATTGCGCTCCAGATAATAGTTACCGGCCATCTCAGTGTTTAACGTGGCCTCGCTTGCGGCCTTCGTCGTTCCCGTTGTACTGACATACTGCACAATCGAGCTTTTCTTCACATCCTGAACTGAAACCGGAATGGCCAGTTCGTTATCCGTTTGGTTATTCTGATTGCCACATGCTGCCATTACAGGTAAGAGAGCAGCGAGCAGCCATTTATTTGATATCTTCATGTTACAAGTTTTTCAGGAATGGTTATTTCGTTTGGCTATCGCGATATTCTTTCAGAAATTCTTCCGGCACAACCGATTTTTTTGCTTCGAAGTCGTATAGTGTCTGTACTTTCAGGTTCAACAGCTCAATACGGTAATTAATAAGCGATTGGGCATAAGCCATTTTCTTCTCCGAAAGCTGCGACTGATATAAGTTCAGATCCATACTGGTCAGGTCTCCATTCTGGTACCGCTCCAGGTTAATATCATACGTCAATTGCGCGTTCTTCTCATTGATTTTGGCAATCCCAATCTGGTTCTTCATATTTTGGAGACTTCTCACCACCTGACGAATATCCAGAACGATTTGGATTTTCTCATTATTCAGACTGAGTTGCCGCGTTTTGATCACGGCTTCCTGCGCCCGAATATTCGCCTTCTTTTCGCCCCAGTCCCACAGCGGAATATTGAAAGCCACGTTCACACGCGGATTCCGGGTCGGGTTGTCATATACGTTTTTCAACTCCTGGTTGTCGCCCAGCAAACCGTAGGTAATGTTCACATCTCCCCGAAACTCATTCGCCGCTTTTACCTGAATCAGATCAAACTGCGAGTTCTCCACATTAATTTCCCGTTGCCGGATTTCCATACGGGACGACAAGCCGTGATCGATAGCCATTTTCTGGTCTACCGATACCGGTTTCACCTCAACATCGGCCATCACCGTAATCTCTTCATTAATATCCATTCCGATGTACTGCTTGAACTGATCCTTATAATTTTCCAGCGTTACACGCTGATTGTCCAGATCAGAACGTGCCGTTTCCTTATTCACTTCAGCTTGATACAATTCTTCCTGTGCGGCTAATCCGGCGTCTACCTTGTTCTTAATGATATCGTAGCTTTTCAGGGTGTTTTTATATTCGTCCTCCTTGATGTTCAGGCTCATCTGCGCCTGATAAACATCGTAGAAAAACTGCGAAACCATCTTCTCCAGATTCAACCGTTGCATGGCATAACTCAGCATCGAATTTTCGTTATCCAACTCCAGTTGCTTCAGCTCCATTTTTTGCCGGTTGTACGTAAACAGCGGCTGTGTGATACTGACATACAAATTGTTGTAAAACGACTTATCCCGGACCCCGCTATATTCACTGTAACTGTTCCTCCAACCAAATTCGTTGTTCAGCGAAATGGTTCCATCGGTGAGCAAAATCGGTTGCTGAACAGTAAACGTTCCATACGTTTGGAAATTATCGGTGGTGTTCCACTGTGAGATCAAATCGTTGAATGAACGGCTTTGACTGTATTGCAGCGGATTCAGACTAAGCGAAAATTGAGATTTCATCGAAGCCCGCTTCGCATTCAGCGACTCGCTTGTCCTTTCCAGATTCAGACGGGAAGCTATCAAGTCAGGACTATGCTTCACAGCTATCGCCATCGCATCGTCAAGCGTCAGAATTTTCTGCGCATGAAGTGGCAAGGTCACTCCCAGCAACAACAGTAAATAGAGATACTTTAATTTCTTCATGGATTTACAGGTTATTTTTCTTTGACCAGTTTCACGGCATCCGCGTACACAATACTGGCTTCGGTTTTATTCGTTAATTCAATTTTGGCCGTATCAGGCGAAAAATAGTAGGCACCCAGTTCCACCCAGCCTCCATCGGTGTTTTTGATATCCACAGCCGGATGATCCTCTCCATCGTCATGATGAATGGTATATGTGTATTCGCCTTTATCTTCTCCGCGCCAGCGCATGTTAATTTTCGGCACATAAGCAAAAACAGTGTAGTATCCGGCATCTTTAATTGGTACATTCCAGATAGCTTCCCGGTCACCAGTACCGCCTTTGGTGTAGTACGCCGACCGAACCGTTTTGCCGTAGAAATTGGTATTAGTGGTCAAGGTCCACTCCACCGGCGGACGCCAGAAGTTCAGGCCTTTATACTTTTGATCCTCATTATCCATTAGCTGAGCCTGGAAAATCTTTTTCAGGAAACTGCTCGACTCGGGCTGTACCAATTTAAATTCGGGATCTTCATTATCGACAATCGTCTCATTCGGAGCCGTACCGTTATCATAGTCAATCACCTCTTCACCATCGAACGGAGTTCGTTTCTCGTCGAGTTCAATTTTTTCGAAACGCTGCGTCAATACAGCTGGAATATTGGCCGACGCGAACGTATTGGTCATCATCATGCGAGGCTCTTCGTTGAGCAGCACGCCAACCCGCTTGGTTTGGTGAGGTGCAATGGCCACAATTCGTTCCACAGTTTCCTCTTCACCGCCTCCGCCAAAACGTCTACCTCGTCTACCCTGACCACCTAGCCGGAAGGTAAATTTCACTACCCCCGGTTCTTTTCCGGTATTCGACAGATGAAACGTTACCATGGTTGACGTACGGTCGCCATCCTTCACTTTCACCGCTTCCACATCGTTTACCAGGTAGCCCGGCAACTCTTTCGAATTGTACCAGGAAGAAAGGTAATCGTCGAGCTGAAGATTAAACGATGAAGCCAAATCATTCTTCAAGTCGTTAATTCCGGTTTCCCGGAAACGGTTTTTCTCCAGGAAAGAGTTTAGCACATTATCGAATTTATCTTCGCCAGCTGCGGCTTTCATCAGTGCGAAAAGGAATTCGCCTTTCGTTTGGATAATATTGTCCACGATATCCGGATCGTCCTGATCCTGTAATACCTGTGCAAACGATTTATCCTGAAGTTCCATATTCCCTTTCTCGTCGCTCGACATGCCCAGAAAGTTACGCATGAAGCCCGGACGATCATCTGACGTGCGTTCTACTAAATAGGATTCCACAACACGATTCATGATAGGATACTTCGGCGAATTAATTTCATTCACGTAACTATAATAATCGGGGAAAATGAAATACGGATTCGGATTATCATCTGCATTTCGGCCCATCCCGCCAATACGCATCCTAAATCCCCTGCCTTCATCTTTGGATAGAAGTGCACGGTTCACAAAATCGCGAAACAGGTTCTCTTCCGATTCCCTTTCGGTAATGCTTTCATTTGTTCTCTTGCTTCTCCGCTCAGCCCATCGTTTCGACAGCGCAAAATTAGCTCCGGAAACCATATAACCGCCTTCCGGCAGAAAAACCATTTCGGGCTGAACCTGTTCACGGGCAGCTGTCCACAGGTGTGAATAAGAATAGAACTGCACCGGGACTTCGATTAGTTCGAGTCGCCTGAACGGATACCGAAGTTGGAGTTTTGCTTCGTATGTATTTTTTAAATCGCGAATGACCGGAGCCAGCGAGTCGTTTATCTCTTTGAAGAATTCATCGAACCGGTCGTGACCTTTCAGGTACGTCAAACTATATTGAATACTGTCGACAGTGATGGAACGGGTTTGATAATTGCCCATTACCAGCGAAATTTGTGGCAACGGCTTTTTATCCCGGAAGGTTATTGTACCGTTCTGGCCAATTGTTTTTTCACCCTGCGATAACACTTTCAGACTATCGTTTGCCGGTTCTACCGTCAGCGAGAAGTGGGTAAAACCTTTATGCAACCATCCTAATCCTTTCGAAGCGTAATTCACTCCTGGTGTGGGATACCAGCGCACTTCGGGTGTCAATAGCACATAATTATTTCGCACAAATGCGTGTCGCTTATCAATGGTGGCATTATCGTCCCGCGTAATCAGATCTAGTCTTTCCCGGTCGTATTCCAGGTAACACAACGACTCATCAATCGTACCGGCATAACTCACTTTTACTTGCAACGAATCGCCCGGTGCCAACGCTGTTTGCGGCTGAATTTTCAATAACTGCTGGTCGCGCTGATACCCTGCTCCTTCGACATTAGTTACTGATAGTCCCGGATTCAACGTGAGGATAATCTCTTTGACCGGTTCGTTGGTGGAATTTTTCAGTTCCATATCCGCCACAGCGGCAATCGTATTCCCTTTGTGTTTTACATCCAGGTCGCAACGCGTCATCTGCATGACCGGTGCCTGGGCATACTGGTCATTCAGGGCAATCATCTCCTTCCGGTGATTATCGAACTGCGATACCCGGTTCACATAGAAGAACCCCAACACGAGGGCAAAAATCAGCGAACCAGCACCAATAACCGTCACCACGCCATTTACCGTCTTCGACTGATTTAACCGCTTCAGCAACAAAATAGTCAGGCAAATAAATCCAACGCCGAGGAAGAAATAGATTCCGCGTTGCATCAGCAGGCTGTTCAAGTTACCAAAGCCCACAAAATCAGACCAGGTAAGCGGCAACTGGTAGGCCATGTAATCAAACAGGAAATGGAATTTTCCTTGCAGATAGAAAAGCGTTGCCGCGATGTAGCCCAACAATAAAATAAACGTCAACGCCTGGTTCCGGATAACCGACATCAGTAAAAAAGCCAGTCCCAGGATGAAAAGCAGTGTTGGTACACTTACCAGGAAGAAATAGTAGAAATAGGGCATCAACCGGAACGCACTGTAGGGCGAAATCAGGTTGAAAACGGCCACCATCACCAGCGCAACTACGTTCAGTAATAGAAAAACGTACAGGTTACCCAGCGTTTTCCCAATCACGTAATCGGCATTCGACATGGACCGCATATAGATAACCTCGGTGGTGTCGAGCTTTTTATCCCTTTTCAGGAAGTCGGAAGCCAGGAAAATGGCGATAATGGCCTGCGCCATATTAATAATATACAGGTTCATGAATGGAACCTTCGCTGGCAGAGCAACCATATCGTCGAACGGGAATCCGACCTTGGTTTGATAAAAAAGATTGAAAAAGAAGACAAATACCAGCGCCAGAATGGCAAAAATCCGGAAGAACCAACTGCGGAACAGGGTCTTGGATTCATAGGTGGCTACGGTACGAATATGGTGAAGTGATGCCATGATCGTTGTTTCTTTAGCGTTAGGATTTCAATATATTTTCCGGCAAACGATTATTCTTCGTGCCAGCGTTGATTCAGTTCATGCTCCATGAAATTCACATAGGCATGCTCCAGGTTCGGTTCAATCTGTTCTCCGGCATATCCGTTCACATCGCGGGCAACTACCTGAACTTCCCATCCCGACTCAGCTGGGATAGAAGATATAATGGGATATTTTTCCTGTATCTCCTGGTATTCTGTTTCGGTAGCTGAAATCTGCCACACATTTCCGCGGGCCATTTCAATCAACTTGTCCGGAGCACCATGATACGCCAGTGACCCACTGTTTAAAAGTGCCATATCGGTACAGGTACTGGAGATATCGCCCACAATGTGCGTGGAAAGAATGATAATAACTTCCCGCTCGCTGATGGACGAAAGCAAATTCCGGAAACGAATTCGCTCCTCGGGGTCAAGGCCTGTCGTAGGCTCATCCACCACAATGATTTTGGGTTCGCCAATCAATGCCTGCGCAATCCCCAGCCGGCGTTTCATTCCACCCGACAGTTTATTGGCCATGCGGTTACGGGCTTCGTACAGTCCCACCTCTTCCAGCATTTGTTCGACGGCTCCCAAACGGGCTTTCCGCTGACTAATACCTGCCAGCCGCGCACTGTAATCCAGAAATTCCCAGGTTGTTAGCTTTGCAAAAAAGCGAAAGTCCTGAGGCAGATACCCCAGCATTTGCCTGATTTCGCGGCGATGTTTCTGCAGATCGAGTCCGTTCACCAGCACCTGTCCTTTCGATGGTTTCATCAGGGTAACCAAAATGCGCATCAAACTTGATTTGCCGGCACCGTTGGGTCCCAGCAAACCAAACATGCCATTTCCGATTTCGAGCGATACCTCTTTCAGGGCATGATTTCCATTCGGATAAGTCTTATTCAGATCTCTAATCTCAATGTTCACACGTGTAGTTTTTGAGGTGTTAACAATCGATTGCTTAAAAGCTAATATTTGAAAAACGATTCCGCAGATGTAAAATACATTCAGTTGTAGTTAGCCGAATAACCGGATATTCAGGAGCTTGCATTTTCACAGGAAAGGAACGTTTTAGAAAGATCAGTCTATTTGATTCTATTGGTAGTAAAAGGTTTAAAAACGTTACATAATAATTTTAACGAATTTTAAAGGTAATCATAAATCCATTTTTAACCATCTGTATTTCAACCAATCTACAAAAAGAAACAAGAAAATTGAGCTAAAATACATGATTACAGCCCGTAAGCAGTATTTTTGCCCCTGAATTTAAGATTAGAAAATGATGAAACGAACATGAATTTTTATCATCCTATAATACACACGAGGATGGTTAAAATTGATGTGAGTTCCTGAATGTGCAGAAACTTTATGAACATTCAGGAATCGAAAAAATTTAAACAGATGAAAACAGGTAAATATCTTCCTATATTTCTATTTTTTGCAGCCTTTTTCCTTTATACGGCCGGTATCCGGTATAACCCGATATACATACTCGATGAATCGAAAAATGTGGAATGTGCCCGGGAAATGTTTACCCGCAATGACTTGGTAGTTCCCACGTTCAACGACCGTCTGCGCACCGACAAGCCGCCTTTGCACTACTATTTTATGATGGCTTCTTTCAAAATTTTCGGAGTGAACGAGTTTGCAGCCCGCTTCTTTTCAGCCATCATGGGTGCACTTACGCTACTTATCACATTTCTGTTTACCAAAAAATATGCCGGCGAGAAAACGGCGCTACTGACCTGGCTTATCCTTATCACCTCGCTAAATTTCTCGATCGAATTTCACCTGGCCGTCCCCGATCCTTATCTGATCTTCTTCATGACACTTACACATTGGGCTTTTTTCGAGTTTTACCAAAACCGAAAATGGCCCTGGCTTATCACGATGTATGCCGCTCTGGGGCTGGCGATTCTAGCCAAAGGGCCTGTCGCTCTTGGATTCGCCGGACTAAACGGTTTGTTATTCCTAATCATGAAACGCGATTTCCGATGGAAAACCATCAAACAGTTCCGGCTTCTTCTGGGCGTGGTGGTCACCGGATTGATAGCCATCCCGTGGTATGTTAAAGTTGGATTGGCGACCCATGGCGAATGGACCCGTCAGTTCTTTTTCAAGCATAATCTCGACCGCTTTTCCAGCGAAATGGAAGGACACGGTGGTTTCTTTCTGCTGACAGCCATCTTTGTTTTGCTGGCTTTTCTTCCCTACACCATCTTTCTTTTTCAGTCGTACCGGGAAGCTTTTCGCCAGCGTAAAAACAACGATTTGATATTGTTTTCGATGATAGTGTCGTTGGTCATCATCGTTTTCTTCTCTATATCTTCCACGCAATTGCCCAATTATCCCATGCCGGCCTATCCTTTCGTTGCTGTGCTGATTGGTTACTACCTCAGCAATGTCAATTTAAAAATGAAAAAACCTCTGTGGATCAGCCTTATAATTGGTCTGTTAATTCCGATTGGCGCCTTTATTGCGATGAAACTGGATAAGAGTCTGGTTCCGGTAGCCAATATGGCGTGGTTCTTTCTGGTTATTCCTGCCGGCTCTGTCTGGGCATTATATAACTTTTATCAACAACGAAGTCAACAGCGAATTTTCACGGCTCTCTCCGCTGGGTGGATCATGGCCGGAATTCTCTTTTTCATGGTCGTCTTCCCGGCTGTGAATCGGCAAAATCCGGTACAAAAAGCACTAACCGCGATGGACATCAGTCGCCCCGTTGCCTATTACGGACGATTCAATCCCGCCTTTGCCTTCGCACTGAAAAAACACATCCCTCAGATGAAAACTCCGGAAGAAGTGAGCGCTTTCTTTCAGGAACATCCAAATGGATATCTCATTTCCATAACGAAAGTGCAAAAGGAGTTGGAAGCACTTCCACTCAAAGAGATTGTTCGTCAGAAAGATTTGTTTGAGAATAAAACCACGCAAGTGTATCAATGGAAGCCTTAATTTGTCTTGAAAAGCTTCAGACCTGAAGGTTCAAACGTTCACCCTTTACGACTAAATACCACCTATCCGTTTTCACATCATGCTTCAGCAAAAAGTGTTGGTTCTTAGTCGTAATAACTTTAAAGTAATTGGCGGGCGGCCAATCCGGATTCCGGTCGCCCTGGTACCAGCGATCCTGTATTTCCTTGATATCAAAACGCACCTTATCCCAATAAAAGCTAGTTGGATATTCATCAGCTTTGTATCCGGAATGACATTCGACTTTAATGGGAATCAGATCGTTCATGGTACTTCTCAACATCAAGCAACGAAAAATAAAAGGAGCAAAAGTGTTAGTTATTTATGGACTTCAGCGTCTTAGCATCGTTTTGACAAGCCGTTCCGTTCGGGCTACCAAAAGTGCATAAGCATTTTGCATCGCGTCTTCAAATGTTGTTTCCTCATTTTTGATGGCCTCAACAGCAATGATAGGCAAATCATTGATTTCATCGGGCGCCAGTTCGGAAATACCGCAAACCACGCCAAAAGGTTTATGGAATTCCTGTGCACGCTCCATCGTTCCTTTGACGACTTTGCCTTCCAGTGTTTGTTTATCAAATTTCCCCTCACCCGAAATGAGCATATCTGCCTGCTGAAGTAATTCATCAAAATGCAAAATTTCCATGATGGTGGTTATCCCCTTCTGTGGTTTCGCGTTCAGGAAAATCATCGCTCCGGCACCAAGACCACCAGCAGCTCCAGCTCCGGGAATGTTAGCCACATCAAACTTCCACTCCTGTTTTATCATTTCGCTAAAATGCTTCAGCCCTCTATCCAGCATTTCTATCTCTTCCGGATTAGCTCCTTTCTGCTGCGCAAAAACATGCGCAGCACCATTCGGCCCGTATAACGGATTTTCCACATCGGTAACCAAAATAAATTCCGTGTCCGCAATACCCGCATGAGCTGTTCCGCTAATGGAAACAATCTTTTTCAATGAGGATCCAACGGGCTGCAATTCGTTGTTATTTTCATCAAGGAAACGATAACCCACGGCCTGCGCAACGCCCAGACCGCAATCATTAGTTGCACTACCGCCCACAAACAGATAAATCTTTCGGGCACCTCGTTGCAACGCATCAACAATCATCTCGCCGGTTCCCAATGTCGTAGCAGAAGGTGCATGTTGTTCTTCGTCTTTCAATAACAACAAACCGGAAGCTGACGCCATCTCGATATAGGCCGTATCATCCTGCAAACCGTACCACGCCTCAACCTTTTTGAATAACGGGCCAGTGACTTCGAGGTAAATCCGCTTAAAATGCAGTTTCGATTCAATGGTTTCGAGAGTGCCATCGCCACCGTCGGCCAATGGCAACATATCGACTTCAGCGGAAGGTAAAACATTAATAACTCCTTCTTTTACTGCATTACATGCTTCTACGGCAGTCAGGGAACCTTTGAATTTATCGGTGGCAACCAGAATTCTCATTGTTGTATTTTTCGATTCACAAGATGAAGTAACAAAAAAGTTATAACACCAAATGTGATTACAGCCTTTTCTTCAACCAAACGAACCCGAGTGGTTGAATTTGTAATTCCTCATCAAAATTACGACTGGTAATAATATCCATCCAACCGGTATTTCCCGACAGCTGGACTTGCTGCGTTTGTCGCGTCAGGTTAAGATGGGCATAAATCGATTGTTCCTCAGAATTTCCTTTTCGGCATAAAGAGAACACACCATTACCCGAACTGATAACCTCAAATTCACCGTACGGATCGAAAGCCGGCTCATTTTTTCGAATATCAATCAACTTTTTCAATCCATTCAAAATGACCGACTGGCGGGTATCCGGATTATCTAGTAGCTCCTCCATGTATCTGTAGTCGAACTTCTGCCGGTTTATTCGACGGTTCTGTCCGCTCTCCTCCATTCCCTTCACATCGTTCACTGAGCCCACCATCGAATGAAAATAGATGGCCGGCAAACCTGGCATCGTCAGCAATACAGCATGAGCCAGCAAACTACGCTTCACGCCCAACTCCTCATCCTGGTCCGGCCCATGTAACAGACTAAGGAAATTGCAGTTGATCTCATAGGGGACTTGCTCACCGTTCCCTTTGGATTTGTACGAAACTTTACCTCCGTTAGCCTGCGCCGCATCGATGAGCACGTTCAATTCCTCTCGGTCGAGAATGTCATCTACCGGCATCACGCCAATACCGTCGTGACTGGAGAGAAAATTAAAATAACACACGTTTTTATGCGGAACTACCAGATTCGAAACCCAATCACTAAAGCGCTCCGTCGTTTCATTCAGCAGGCTAAAAGCCAACAACGGAGGCAGCGTAAAATTGTACACCATATGCGCTTCGTCGCCATCACCGAAATAAGCGATGTTATCAGGATGCGGCACATTGGTTTCCGTCAGCAACATCACTGATGGATTCAAATGCTCAATAACGCTTCGCATCAGCTTAACCAGTTTATGCGCCTGCGGAAGATGCATGCAGGTTGTATTTTTCTCCTTCCAGATAAATCCAACTGCATCGAGGCGAATAATCGAAGCTCCTTTCGACACGTAAAACAGCAACAGATTAAGCACCTCCAACAATAACTGTGGATTGGCAAAATTCAGGTCAACCTGGTCACGGCTGAACGTTGTCCAAACCTGGTAATCACGCTCCTTTCCTGTAAAAGTATGTACCAACGGAGACGTTCGGGGACGCGTAACATTCTCACAGCCGTCCAGGTTATCTACTTCAATATAAAAATCGCGGTATTGCTCCTCACCGTTCAAAAACCCCACAAACCAATCAGATTGACTCGAGTTATGATTGATAACTGCATCGAACAGCAACCGGAAATCATGCGACATCTTTTCGACTTCCTGCCAGTTTCCCAGTTCAGGATTAACCGAATAGTAGTCGGTTACCGAAAAACCATCGTCCGATGTATATGGATAAAACGGAAGAATATGAACAATAGAAACCTGCCGGCTCAAATATCTATTCAGAAACCGGTTAAGTGTCACCAGCTTATCCTCTCCTTCCTGATAAACCTGATCGCCATACGTTATTAAAACGACATCCTTCTGCGTAAGCACTTTATCTTCCGCTTCAGCGAGAAACTGGTACTTATTCCAAAGTTTATCAATTCCATCCAAAAGCAAAGTAACCTCTTCAGGCTTGTAAATACCTGACAAGAGTTCCTTAATATATTCCATAAATTACAATAGATATTTCAGTGACAGACTTATCAGTACAATCACAATAAACTGTACGATTAAAATAATGGTATTTCTCGACCAGAAATGATAGTGTTCCTCATCAACATCCTGTTTTTCAGCTAACACTTTTTCCTTCTGTGTCAACTTCTGAGTGAATAACGCTACCGCGAAGGTGACCACTGCACCAATAAGGTTCCACCAGAACCAGAAAAGATGATCACCTACAACCAGCCAAAGAAAAACGTTAACTAAGACGCCAGTGACCAATCCAATATTCATTGCCCGCGAGTGTACCCAGCGAACCATGCTGGCAACCATAAACGTAGCAAGGATGGGACCGTAGAAAACGGATCCCACTTTATTAATCGCTTCGATAACCGTTTCGGCAATATTCCCGGTAAAAAAAGCAAGCACGATGGTCACAACTCCCCAAAATACGGAGGTAAGCTTAGAGTATTTGAAGTATGCCTTATCACTGACTTTCTTACCGGCTACCAGCAAATCTTCAGTGGTAACAGCACTTAACGAGTTGATAGTTGAACTGAGCGATGACATGGCCGCCGACAAAATGGCCACGATCAACAATCCTATAAGTCCGTGCGGCAAATAATCACGAATAAAAACCGGGATTAACAGGTCGGGCTTGTCAGCCGGAATCAGGCTCGAGAAAGCCGGAGTCATCAAGGCAAAGGTACCAACCACCAGCCCCATAATGCTATACAGCAACGTAATCGGGAATCGCAGCAAACCATTTACCAACAACGTATTCCGGGCCGTTTTCATGTTTTTCGCCGACAACAAACGTTGCACCTGCGATTGATCGGTTCCGTAATAAGATGCATACAGGAAGAAACCGCCAATGACCATCGGGAAAAATCCGAAAGCGCTACCGCTTCCCTCTCCGATTCCAAAATCTTTAAAATTGACCGCATTTAAACGCGAAGGATCCAGATGAGCCAGAAAATTGTGAAAGCCACCCAGGTAATCAAGGCCAACAAATAACGAAACCACAATTCCACCGACCAGAATAATCATCTGAATCATATCACCATACACAACAGCACTCATACCTCCCTGGTAAGAATAAATGAGTGTGATGACACCAATCACCAGAATGGTCTGATAAAAGGGAATCCCCAACACGCTCATCAGAATAAGGGCTACGGCATAAACCATCACTCCTGTTCCAAAAGAACGGCTTATCTGGAAAACAATACTAATCAAAACGCGTGTTGAGCGGTTGAACCGGTTCTCGAGATATTCGTAAATACTGACAATTCCGGCTTTATATAATTTGGGAACCAAAAATACTCCAAGAAATATCATGGCCAGTGGTAGCCCAAACTCATAACTGAGCCATTGCAATCCACCTCCCTGGCGAATTCCAACAAAAGCAGGTGCTGAGATGAAGCTAATAGCCGAAAGCTGCGTAGCCATCACCGACAGACTCAACGGGAACCAGCCAAATGATTTTCCTCCGAGGTAATAGTCCTGCCGTCCACTTTTTTTGCTGAATAGTTTTCCCAGCAATAAAAATCCACCGGCATAAACCACCACGATAATATAGTCTATCCAATTCATGAAGTCGTTTTATTAATCATGTCCAACACCAGTGCAGCGGTCCACGAAAAATCTGCTCCTCCGTAGCCCGTTCCCGACTGGTTATCGGTAAAGGGATTAAAGTATTCATAAATCCCGTATTCCTTCACCATTTCAATGGTTTGATTCTTAACCAACTCAGCTTCATCGGAAAGATGGTAATTTAACAAACCTTTCCAAATCAGCCAGTTCATATTCACCCAAACCGGTCCGCGCCAATAGTTTTTCTGCTCAAAACCCACTCCCTCCGGGTGGCATGACGGGAAAGGACGAATCTGTGTTTGCTCCCGGTATGGCTTCAGCATCCGCTGAACACGGGCTAATGAAGGAATTCCGGCAAATATGGGAATATAAGAACCTGAACAGGGTTGCTTTAGTTTTTCTCTTCCAACCAGGTCGTAAGGAAAATAAAGGTCCTGCTCATCATCCAGAAAATAGACGTCGAAACTTTCCGTTCCCTGATTCAATTTCTGCGAAAGCCAGTCAGTATCTTTATTCAACACTTTCCCAAGGCGAATAAGACTCTTCGTTGATGCGAGCAAAATACCGTTGAAAACCGGATCGAGTACCTGGAATGGAAAATCATCAGGAACTTCAGTATACTTATTATCCCGAAGCGTATCAACCAGATACAAATATCGTTTGTAATCCAAATCTTTTGGACGGGTCGATTCACTTTCTTTCACCTCATGAACGTCTTTTCTTTCGAGCTGAATATATTCAAGCTCATCCAATGTAATCCGCTCCAGCGGAATATCCCACCACGGTGAGTTATCCATCCCCGATTCCCAGTTGTGCCAAATGGCCACCAATCCGGTGGATTCGTGCTCACGATATTGATAGAGCCATTGATGATAAGCACTGACTTTATCGAACAGCTCGCTGATGCGCAGAATATCCAATCCGGCTTTGGATAACTCTTCCAGAATAAATCCATGAACCGGCGGCTGAGTAATTCCGGATGTCTTCAAATCAGCAGGTGCTTCTTCCGACACCCCGGAATTCCAATAATCAGCAGAAGGAAAATAGGAACTATATTTTTCCGCGTTATGAAAGATAATATGCGGCAGAAATCCATTCTTCCATTGTCCGGAAAATAATGCCTCCATTTCGGTGAGCGCCCTTTCAGGCTTGTGATGCAGGTTTCCCAGGGCAATAAATCCCGAATCCCAATTCCATTGAAACGGATACAAACGGGGTGACGGAATGGTAAATCGTCCTTTCCAGTTTTTGTCCAATACCTGTATACACTGATCTGCAAGTTCCATATAGAGAAGAAAAAGTCGGTTATTCTTATTTGAGAATAACCGACTTAGTGAAAATTTGATTAGAAATTAAAGGTTGCTCTCACATATACTCTTCGTGGCAGAATTGGACGGCCGACGAAAAAGTCGCCACCGCTAATCTGCGAATTTCCCTGACGGGGCGATCCCTCGGTAATGCCTACTGAATTGGCGAGGTTAAATACCGACACACCTAAACGAAATGACTGAGTTTTGCCCAACATCGTCGTGTAGCCGGCATCCAGGCGCATGATGGAATAGGGATCCAGCTTCACTGTATTTGCATCGTTGGCAAAACGCTTACCAATGAAATTATCTGATAAGCCGGCGTCAAACACACCATCATTGTAGGCAATACCCAACATTCCCATGGCACGGGGCTGTCTTCTCAACCAGTTACCAACCTGATCCGGATTTCCTTCTACTTTGGTATACTCGTGATTCTGAACAGTTAAGTTACCGTAGAAATTCAGCTTCTTGGTCAGGTAATAACTTGCATACGCCTCCAGACCAATGGTCCGTGTACTTTGCACACTTACCTGTTCGGTGACACCACCAGCACCATCATTCACAAAATCAACTGAACGACGGTCGCCTAATGTTACGTAGTAAGTGCCCAGATTGGCTGCAAAATTCTTAAATCCGAATTTAGCACCGGCTTCCGCCTGATAAATTTTTTCAGGTTTATATGACTGTGTCACACCGGGACTGATAAATTTCACCGAACGAATTTCGGGGAAGAAATACCCTTTCGAGAAGTTTGCATACAAATTGGCTTGATGCGACAATTTATACAGACCCGCCATCGCCAGTGCAAAACCATTGGTTTGTACAGTTCCTTTATCGAAAGTATTGGAGCCGATTCCGGTTTCACTGGTAATAAATCCTTTCGCATGCTCGTAGCGGAGACCGACGTCCAGATTGAATCGATTCCACTTAATTTCGTCTGCCAGATAACCGGCCGATTTCTGCATCGCATTCACTTTGTTAGATGTCTGCGAACCGGAACCGACAATGTAACCGCCTTCAGTATAGTTCTGAGTGACGCCATTTTCCTGATAAGTCACGTCCACCATTTTCGGTTGGTTCCGGAAATCGCCGAGATAGCTGTAAATGTAATCATCGTCGCGGGCAGAGGTGTATGAGTTGAACGTTCCAATCGTAAGATTATGATTCGCGCTTCCCCAGTCGAAATTTTTGGAGAGGTTAAACTCACCAACCAATTCCTGCATCGGGCGATTGCGATCCAAAATACGGTTTTGGAAAAGTAAATCTGTCTGTTTCAACGGCTGTCCGGTAGAAACATACGTGAACGTAGCATTGGCAGGCAAACCTCTTGCAGCGAGGTAATCAGACTGCAATTCCGGAACGTTATGTACTCCGTCACCATCTAAAAACAGGTTAAACTGATGCTGGTAACTGGCATATTTTGTTTTCACCTTCAACACCCAGTCATTATCAAAATTGTAGTTGAAATCAGCCATCAGGTAACCACCTTTGGTCATTACACCATTGCTGATTTGCGATTTGTGAACACCATAAGGAGTATCGAAAGAGAAATCAGTTGCCTCACCTGTCAGCGTCGTATAAACTGTTTTTCCGTCATTTCCTTTCGGGCGGGAATAGTTTCCGTTGTCGTTTTTCAACGGATAGGGCAAATAGAATACTACTTTGTCATCGATGTACTGTCCGTAAAGAGTAAAAGCACCTTTGCCGTCATTCAACATCTTTTTGATATTTCCACGGAATTGTCCACCAACTGTTTTCAGACCTGTCTTCAAAGGCCCTTCGTCGTACCGGAGGAAACCAGAAAAGGCATAGAAAGTCGTTTTATTAATCTGCCCTGAAGAGAGTACATCAGCTCGTGCACGACCGCCATCAGCCCATTCGAGCTGAATTTTGTTTTCGGGGATAGCTGAGCCTGTAATACTGGAATAGTTGATAATACCTGCAACCGATCCAGCGCCGAACAAGGTAGAAACACCTCCTTTTACAAATTCCATATTCCGGAAGCCTAAATCATTCCGAAAATAAACATCGTGTGCCGAAGAGTTCAGACCGAAAGCACTCAAAATCGGAATTCCGTCAATCTGAATAGGGGTAAACTGATACTGTCCGCCGGAAGGCAAACCACGTACAAACACGTTGGAGGCAACCTCGCCACCGCCACCTTCGGCAGTGATACCGGGAACCGTCCGCAGAATATCAGCCTGACTGTTGGACGTCAGTTTCTCCAGCTTCTTGCTGTCCATTTCAGTCATCGACAACGGAGAATCGAATTGCGTCCGTTTACTAAACGTTGCAGTCACAACCACATCGTTCAGGTTAAACAAGTCGGCAGAGAGGGCAAAATCCTTGTTAAGTGTTTTACCTTCCTGAATGGTTACTTTTGTGGTTTGCTTTGTATAACCAACAAAGGAAACACTGACCGTAGACGTTCCGGCCGGAAGGCTCAGTGAATAATGGCCATTTCCATCGGTGATGGTACCGTTTGTTGTGCCATCGACATATACCTGCGCCCCAGGTAACGGATTGCCGTTATCACTTTCGGTTACCTTTCCTGATAAGGTACCTGTTCCCTGTGCCATTGATGTCAGAGATAACATCATTAAGGCAAGAAAATGAACTAAAAAAATGTTAGTCTTCATAGGTTTACTATTTTTTAAAAGGACTTGGATTGAATTTTCTGATGGTAAAACTATGAACTATAAATCCCGGACTCCTGACTCTGATTTTCCATTTATGGTACTCTATTTGCCTTTTATTAATATATGGTTAATTTTACTGTCAACACAATGCCACTTTGATAACATAAAGTTAAAACGAGTCTAAATAAATGACAGGAAGACCGACCATCGAAATGCTGACTGAAGATCCGGGACAGTCAATTTTATGCAGAAGGATTGTAAGGGCGAAACGTCCCGATATCCACAACGAAGGCGTGTGGCATTATCATCCCGACTTTGAAATCACTTACACACTGAAAAGTTCCGGTAAGCGTTTTGTAGGCTACAATATATCGGACTATACCGAAAGTGATTTTGTTCTGATTGGTGAGAACCTACCCCACTCCTGGATTACCAATCAATACACGGAGCAGATTGTAGTCAACTTTAAAAGGGACATGTTTGGCGATGCATTTTGGAATGCCCCTGAGATGAAAAAAATAGAAGAGTTGTTGGACAAGAGTCAGCAAGGCATCTTTTTCAATTCGGAAACGTCGTCGAAAGCATTGCCATTAATGTTTATGATTGAACGCGAAAATGGGTTCAACCGGCTTCTGCATTTTTTCCGTCTCCTAGATTTGCTGGCTAATTCCGAAACACAGGAAGTCATTACGCATTTTCATCACGAAGTGAAAGACAGCCTGAAAGCTTCGAACCGCATTGAGCGAATCTATTCCTACATCTTGCAGAATTATCAATCGAACGACATTTCGTTTACGGAGCTAAGCAAGGAATTAAATATGAATAAGAGTTCGGTGTGTAAGTTTGTCAAGAAAGTAACCAAGAAGACTTTCTCAGAGATTGTAATCGAGACCCGCGTCAGTGAGGCCTGCAAACTTCTCGCCGTTAGCGACATGTATATTTCCGAGATTTGCTTTGCCTGTGGCTTTAACAACCTCTCAAACTTTAATCGTTCGTTTAAAAAAATAATGCACACGACTCCCAAAGAGTATCGAAATATTTACCGGAGTTCGAAGAAGGAGGACTAAAATTACTACAGAATTTTTAATAACACACAATCCACTATTACGCCCGGTACTTTTGCAACAGCTCCAGCATTTTCCGGTCGAGCTGATTACCACGGAAGTTTTCGTAGTTCACATCTTTCCGGCCTGAATTGAAGATACCAAAATCCCCTTTCAGGTTCCAGAGGCTCCATCCCCAGCCCATTTCCCGCCACAGCGAAAGAAAATCCTCCATCCAGCTCAGGCAAATTTCATGCGGAGTATATTTATAACATCCCCATTCGCCCACATGCACATTCACGCCTTTCTTCATCAGCGGGCGCCAGGGATCAATCTTTTCCTTCCTGAGCACCTCTTTATTCCAGGTTTTACCATTCTTATCAGTAAACGGCCAGGAAGGTTTCGGCCAGCTATCGGGAGTATATCCCGGGACCCAACTCGCCCGGTAGTGTGAAACCTGCATCGGGTCGTAACCGCGACAACTCTGTACAAGGCCCAAATCAGCGATTTCCGGAACCGGATCGCGTCCCACGTTAATACCGTCTGCAAAAATCAGTCGTTTCGGATCTTCTTCCCGGATAGCTTCCACCAGCGCTCTGACCACACGGGCGTAGTTTTCATTGGGTGTGACAGGAGGTTCGTTGAGCAGGTCAAAACTGAGACGCCGGTTCGGAATGCCCTTGTAACGTCGTGTAATATACCGCCAGTGATAAATGGCCGCCTCAAGAGCCTTGTCCTTCTCGGGCCCGTAAAACAAATCGATGGGTTCCAGACCACGACCATTAATACAATAACCCGGAATCCGATGAAGGTTCATGTTGATATGCACATTATACTGATGTCCGAAGTTCACCGCCTGATCGACATCGAGAAATACTTTCTCATTGATATCCATCCATTTGTCCACTTCCGGTTTCGACCAGTTCCAGTACGACATGGGCAGCCGGGCAAAATTGAATCCCAACTCCTGCATCAGTGCGAAATCTTCCTCATCGTATTTGCGGTTGGGCTGATTTCCCGAAAACTTGGCCAACAAATTAAAACCATACCAGCGGGGAATGTTCCCCGGACGAATATCCTTTGCTTCATCGAAAGCCAAAGTACTGCCCGAAGTAAGCAGGGTCGCGGCAGTTGCCAGACCAGCTCGTTTCAAAAAGTCACGTCTTTCCATCGTAGTTAGGTTTGTTAGTTCAGCTCAACCGGAAATCGTCTTTTATTTCGCCCGATTCAAGTTTCCCTTTAAGATATTCCCTTCTGCATCGGTTACGAGGTAAGGCATCCAGTATTCCAGCGCTGCGGGACCTTCAGGAAGTTTATCCATGTGCAACAATTCGGCCGCCGTGAGCCAACCACCTGCTGACGCATCTTCCAACAACTCCCGGGCCTTCTCCAGGTCCTTGCGAACACCCAAACCAGCGAGATACAGCAAAGCCTGATTAAAGCGGGCCATTTCGTCACCACCTTTAGCCAGTTCGTTTAGCTGCTCCAAACAAGCTTTAAAATCAGGACCATTCAATTCTCCTCTTTTCAGGAAAGTGGCTTTGTTCAATTTTGCAGCGCGCAATCCGCCTTCTGCTCCGGTGTTCAACCACTTCAATGCTTCCGCCGGATTGCGTTTTTCCAGTTCGGGTGAAACCAGCAAGGTTCCCAGCAAATTGGCAGCAGGCAAAAATCCATCTTTGGCAGCAGGTTCCAAAAATGAAATCGCTTTAGGGTAATCCGCCTTCTCATCTTCTCCGGAGTATAGCCGCCCCAACATAAAGCGCGATTCATTATCGCCTCCGTATCCGCCTTTTGCAAAACATTCAGCTGCCTGAACCGGATCGGCCTCCGTTCCTTCGCCATCTAAATAAAGCTCTCCGAGTGTTCGCCAAGCCTCGGTGAAACCGCTTTCGGCTGCTTCGCGGTAGAGCGCAAACGCCTTTTCCCGATCTTTCGGAATGCCTTCACCATAAAAGTACATTCCCGCCAGGTTGTATTTTGCTTCCGCTGAGCCTTCCTCAGCGGCTTTTTCAAACAATTGCAAAGCTTTGGAATAATCTTTTTCCAGGCCTTCGCCCATGTAATAAAGCACGCCAAGGTTATATTCGCCCAAGGCGAAACCGTTTTCGGCTGCTTTCTGATACCATTTGGCAGCTTCTTCCAAATTGGCCTCGATGCCTTTTCCCTGATGATAAGCGTTCCCCAGGTTATTCATCGCCTCCGGAACACCTTTTTCTGCCGCAAGGCGATACATCTCCACAGCCTTCTCAATATTGAATTCTGTTCCCCGCCCGGCTTCATACAGTACTCCCAGATTAAAAAGCGCACGGGCATATCCTTCGTCAGCGGCCTTCCGGTACCAGGTAAATGCCTTTTCCGGATTCTTCTCTACCGTTATGCCATTCTCGTAATAAACACCAACCCGGAACATTCCACCAGGGACACCTTTCTCTGCCGCATCCATAAACCACTGAAACGATTTCTCTTTATCGGACCAATAGCTCAGGCCTTTCTCGTGCATGATGCCAACCAGGTAAGCAGCCCTCGGATGGCCTGCCTCGGCAGCACGACTGAAATAATCGGCAGCCGCATGATCGTCTTTATCGGTAATTTCACCTGCCAGGCAGAGACTCGCATAGCGGTACTGTGCTTCAACGACACCTTTATCGGCAGCTCGTTTGGCATAATCAACGGCCTTCTTTGTATTTTGCTCAACATTCTCGCCCGTTTCACACAGGTAAGACAGACGAAGCATCGCCTCCGCATTACCTCCCAACGCAGCCTTTTCGAGCCATTCAGCTCCTTCCGATTCAGCTTTTTCAAGGTATTGATTGGCAATAATTTCCTGTGCCGGTGCATACCCTTTGTCAGCCGCGACCTGATACCAGTCGTGCGATTCTCCCAATTCGTCCAGCAGGCGTCCGAGCAAAAACATGGCCTCCATGAAATTAGCATCGGCAGCTTGTTGCAGATAGTTTTTTGCCTGTTCGATATCCTTCTCGACGCCCAGACCTTCGAAGAGTATTTTGCCCATTTTCATGGCAATATCAGCCGGCAGGGGATCATCAATTTTCGAGAACCAATGATAAGCCAGTGCGTAATCCTGTTCTGTTCCCCGTCCTTCGTAGTAAAACCGGCCAACTTTGCCACAAGCTTCCGGATAATCAAGTTCAGCTGCATTTAGATACCAATCAAACGCTTTGGGAAGCTTTACCGGCACCGACAATCCCTCTTCGAATACTTCACCGATCTTGTACATGGCCGGGGCGTAACCGACTTTCGCCGATTCGTACCAGTTATCGACCGCTTCTTCCAAATCGCGACGACCACCTTTTCCGAGACGGACCAGTCGTCCAAAATTATATTTGGCTACAATGTCACCTCTTTCGGCTCCACGCTCGTACCACTCGAAGGCTTTCTCGTCATTTTCCTCCAGGCCGATTCCAGTCTCCCGCATCTCACCAATGTAGTTGCAAGCATCGGCACCGCCAGCCCGGGCTGACTCAAGAAACCAGCGGACCGACTTACTGGCATCCTTTTGCCGGTTCTCTCCCGTGTAATACCATTTCCCGATAGTCAAAGCAGCCTTTTCGAATCCTTCAGCCATCAGCTCCTCAAAGGCTTTGTTCGCTTTATCCCACGAACTCTCCTGTTCATAAAAATCCAGGAATATCATGGCAGGCTTATAACCAGAATCAAAAGCTTTTTGAATCCGCTTCAGGCCCTTTTCTACTTTTTCTTTCTTCAGCAGTTCCAGACCTTTCAGAAATAGTTTGTTTTCAGGGAATATATTTTCAGTCATTGCTTATCAATTTAACAGACTCTAAAAATAGCTTAACCAGTTAACAGAATGAAACTGTTCAACTGAAATTCTGTAATATTTTTTTGATATGCTGTCTCTTCGTTCACCATCGTTCCGGCAATTTAAGTTTGTTTTCCTGCCGGATCAATGGAAGATTTATTGCCAACATCCCAATCCAATACTGCTTACAAAAATGAACCATAATTCCACAACGCCAACTGGTACCATGGCGTTGGTGGCCGGCCCACACCCGGGTGTAACCACCGGTGGGGATCGTCCGCTAAGAGGTGGGCAGACTCCGCTAACTGGTGGGGACTGTCCGCTGAGTGGTGGGCAGACTCCGCTAATTGGTGGGGACTGTCCGCTGAGTGGTGGGCAGACTCCGCTAACCGGTGGGGACTGTCCGCTGAGTGGTGGGCAGACTCCGCTAACCGGTGGGGATCGCCCGCTAAGTAGTGGCCGGACTTCGCTGACTGGTGGGGACTGTCCGCTATGTGGTGTGGAAAACCGTCCGCATGACAAAAGATATTGGCCGCAGTATTGCAAATATTTCGAACAACCAACTAATTTTACCACAAACACCGAGACCATGGAACCACTGGAAATTATAGACCGCTATTACAAAAAGAACTCAAAAGCATACAATATTCTTGTTACCCACAGCCAGTTGGTAACTAAAAAAGCGCTGTGGATAGCACGACGCCATCCCGAATTAAATCCCGATACGGAGTTTATTGAAGAAGCCGGCATGTTGCACGATATTGGCATTATCAAGACCCATGCTCCCGACCTGGGATGCTTTGGCGAACTTCCTTATTTATGCCACGGATATTTGGGGCGCGAAATGCTGGAAGCAGAAGGTTTGAACGACCACGCCCTGGTATGTGAACGTCACACCGGAGTCGGCATTACGGCGGAAGAAGTGGTAAAGAACAAACTACCTCTGCCCGAGCGCGATTTTGTGCCGGAATCGGTAGAAGAACAAATTATTTGTTTTGCCGATAAATTCTTCTCCAAAAGCAAGGATCTGAAAAAAGAAAAATCGCTAACTGAAATACGGAACTCGATGGGACGGTTCGGACAGAGAAACATCGATCGCTTCGATGAGTGGTGTGAACTATTTCTGTAAAACTAAAAAACGATAACAAAATAAAAGGCGGGAAAATTCCCGCCTTTCTTCCTTACCTAAACTTTCTATCAGTGACTATGATTATGCTCTGCTTCTTCGAAGTACAGAGCGGCAAATTTGTCTACTACATCATTCATCATTCCAATGTATTTCAAATCCGTCGTTTGCTTCGCCTTCATGGCGTACACACATAATTCGTGTAATAATCCCAGCATTTTAGCATTTTTCTTTTGTTGTTCCGGGTCGTCGCTCACCTTGATACGCTGAAACATAAAATACTGGGTAGCAACATCCTGAATCTTCGTAGCATGCACGTCTTTATTGGTCACCCAGCGAACCAACTGGTTATAATTAACCGGCGTTTCACCCGATAATTGAGTAACCATCTGCATACTTTTTTCCACTGTGTGGATATCTTCTTTTAACAGTTGAATGCGAAGTGAATCTCCATAAATTCCGCAGGGAATCTCGCAGTGGGCTTTGGCCTCACCCGAAAGCATAGCCAGGAGAGCAAAGAGGGTAATAAATACCAATTTTTTCATAATATCAGGTTTTTATCGTTAGTTAATTTGCGTATTATTAACACAGTAAGTCGCTCATTGTTCAACAATAATCTGGTCCGACTGTTTGAAAACAAAAACACAGGAATTGGCGCTAACTAAACGACAAAGGGGACGGATATTCTTCACATTAAGCCTGGTATTAATCGGGTTATTTATTGTTTTTGTCATGCCCCGCTTCAGTCGAAGAATCTTACTGTACCGCACACCGGGTTACGACGATTATAAGCTGTTTGATAACCGTGAGGTAAAAACAGGAAACGTACTTCCCTGGTCCGTACTTCCTAAATCCAGCCAAATTCCCCTCAAGGAAAAATCGAAAATCTATCTGTCCGCCGGTCACACCTTCAGCTATGTTGTTGTCCATCAAAATCAAATCGTTAAAGAATACTATTCTCAGGATGCCAGAGCAAATTTCAGGGCCAACTCGTATAATCTAACACAAGGAATTCTTTCATTGCTGATGGGCTGTGCCATTCAGGATGGCTATATTGAAAATGTGGATCAGCATGTCAGCGATTTCTATCCCGAATTTTACGAGAAAATGAACCAGGGAATCACCATCCGCCACCTTCTCGAGATGACCTCCGGATTGAAGCCAGCCCAGAGCATAACCAAGCGCTGGCCCTTTTCCCTTCAGGCCTATTACGCAAACAATCTGAACGAGCGGATTCTGAAAATGAAGTCTTCCGAGCCGCCTGGTGAAACCTGGCATTTTACCAGTGCCAATGCCCAGTTACTGGCCATGGTCATTGAACGGGCAGCCGGCATGCCGATATCGGATTACCTGGGGAAAAAACTGTGGAAGCCACTGGGATGCGAATCCCCGGCCCTTTGGTCGGTTGATGATGTTGGAAATGTGAAAGCATTTTGCTGTTTATTTGCAACCGCAAGAGATTTGGCCCGTATTGGACAATTTATTCTGAATGAAGGAAACTGGAATGGGAAACAAATTGTCCCGAAAGATTACCTCCGGAATATGATTACACCGGTAAATGATCTGCGCAATGCAGCGGGCAAAGAGATTAACAACTGGGGATGGTATTGGTGGACGACGCACTACCGTGGAAGAACAGTCATTTTCAGTCGCGGACAAATGGGCCAGTACCTGATTATTGTTCCAAAAGAAAGAATCATTGTCGTACGGCAGGGGGAGCTTGGTTCTCCCGACTTTAACCGCATCAATATTCCCGAGCTTTATCAATTACTTGATATCGCCTTCCAAACATCAGGCATTATTCTCTAAAGAAAAACCTAATTGTTGTCGTAGAAACTTTGACGTTTATCCAGTTTCAAGTCCTTCAGCAGTGCTGAAGTGGCTCTGATGGTGAAGCTATAGCTTTGCCGATAACCAAACGGGATGAGATTCAAAGACATTTGCCAGCAGTGCAAATCACGGAATACATTAAACTGCGTAAAAGTCACCTGGCTATTACCAATATCATAGCCCGATGAAAAACCAATTTTCCACTTCTTCGTCAAATTCAAATTACCCGAAAAATCAACGGTCGAGGTGATATTAGAACTCAAATCTGGTCTCGGTTTAGTGTACCGAAAGCTGTAATTGAGGCGAACATCCCATGGCAGATTGAAATCTTCGTATTCGGGATACTCACCAGGCAATATTTTTCCCTGTCCATTGTCCACAGCTTCCTCTCCCGGTGTTTTTCCGTTCTTATCGTCGTTTTTCTTCGACTTAAATGACAAGCCAAAAGAAAGGTTAGCCGAGGTTAAGCGTGCCAGCTTACCTGTCTGGTTAAGTTCGAAGGTGTTGATTCGTCGTCCGTCAACCATGGCGTAGGGATCGAAAATAGCACCGAAGTTAATGTTGGTACCGGCAACTTTGGTTCGCCCGCGCACACTGATATTTGAAAGATTCAGCGAATCGGCCGCCAGGTTATATGAACCACTCAGCGAAAGCTGGTCGAGCAGTTTTATTTTCTTGTAGGCATCCTTACTGTCCGTTTTGGCAGTGTCCTTTTCCGACTTCAGCTTTTTCATTTCCAACGTATTATTCAGGCTAAAGCCGATAGAACCCGAACGTCCCTGCCCTGCCGTACCGTAAAGGGCATTCTGATGGTACGGATACCGAATATATTCAGGCCTTCCGAGGGAATCGTAAACAGCAACTGTTCCGTACATGCCATAACGCGGATCACTAAAGTCGGGTCGCATACTGAAGCTGATGCTGGGCGTCATCACGTGGCGGATACCCTTGATTTTACTGTTTGGATTTCGCGGCACGTACATACCGTACAATTTGGTAGACGCCCCCACGCTGAACGAGTAATCGTAATCACGGGTAAATCCGTAAATCGTATCGGTCACCTGCATCTGATTGGTATCGTAGTTATAATCCTTCCTGATCTGCTTGGTATACCAACGCTCAGTATAATTAAATGATGGACTGATTGTCATGAATTTCAAAGCCTTAAAGGAAGTACTGACCGGAATGGATTGCTTAATACCGTTTTCCCAGTCAGATACAAATGAAGAATTGAGCAGGTCGTACTCCTTCATATTGGTTTTATTCTGAATGTCTGCTGTATAGCTGACCCCAATCTTTTCGTACCATTTCTCCTTTCCAACACGCTCTTTTGATTTGAAAGGGTAAATCCGGTTCATGTTCACCGTCATTTGGGGCATCGTCAGGCTAATCGTTGTATCGCGACTGTTTTGCGAGTGCCGCAGGTTGGCTGACATGGAGAACGGCGAATTTTCCCAGCGCTTGGTATATGAAATACTCGATTGTTTCGTATTAGTCAGGTAATTCTGAGTCGAATAAGAGTTATTCTGATCATACGAGCTGGTCGAGAAATTCACACTGGCGCTAAACGTCTGGTTGGGACTTGCTTTCGGGTCCATCCGGTGACTCCAGGTAATCGCGAAATCATTCTGCGTTTTATATCCCGGAAGGCCTTTGTCGCCAAACACATTCTTATAAAATTTCAGGTCAAAGCTTCCGCTGAACTTGTAGCGAAGTTTATAGTTGGTATGAAATTTCAATCCCCTCGAGCCTTTCGAATAAATATCGCCCCGGAGTGCCACATCAAAGTAATCGCTGGCGGCCCAGTAATAACCAAAATCGCGCAGGAAGAAACCACGGTTTTTCTCTTCACCTTGCGAAGGCATCAGAAAGCCTGATGAATATTTCGGTGAATTTGGGAAAAAACCAAAAGGAATGATAGCAAAATAAATGGGCAAATCCTCCACTACCAGGTAGGCCGGACCGGTGATAATCTTCTTGTTCGATATCACTTTGGCTTTGGTCATCTCCAGGTAGAAGTGCGGATGTTCGGCATCACAGGTCGTGTATTTTCCGTTTTTCAAACAGTAAGTCGAATCATTGACCAACTTGGTTCTTTCCGCTTGTACATATCCCCCCTGTTGTTCGGTAGTTACACCAAATACAATTCCCTTTTTGGTTTTGAAATTATACCGGATCTTATCTGCCTGAAATTCTTCCGAACCTTGCTTGAAGTTTGGTTTCCCCTGAATCGTTCCGGTTGAATCGGGCATACCGACCGCATATACTTCACTACTATCGAGGTTCAATTCGATGTAGGCTGCTTTTAATTCAATATCCTTATAATCAACCTGGGCATCACCATACATGAACACTTTTTTTCCACTAATAGAAAAATCAAGCGAATCGGAAGCGGTATAGCTGATTTCTGCATCAATGGATTGTACTTGTTCTGAAGATTTCTGATCTTTCTGATTATTATTACTCAAAGAATCAGGCTGAGAGGGCCTTTCAGTTACAGGTTGCACCTGAGGATTAACAGTTCCGGAACGCAACTGAGGTGTTTTCCGTTCAACCGGTTCCTGAGCATAAGCCATCAAAGAGTTAAACAACAGGATGACAAAGAGAAAATATAATCGATGATTTTTACCCAAAATCGTGTCTATTCAAATACGTTTAACCTACCGAATATGCGATAAAATTATGTAGTGCAAAAGTAAAAAAACCTCCTTTAGAATTGGGGTCTCGCTAAAAATTATTTAATCTTTCTATTTTTGTAGTAGTTATGATAAAGCAAGCGACGAAATGTACATTATAAATCTCTTCCACTTTCGAAAAGCACTAAGGCCACTGAGAACCATTTCTCTTTTGCTGGGAATGGTTATTCTTTTTTCCGGTCCGGTGTATTCACAATCAGAAAATGAGCCGGCATATAAACTAAAGACGGTTGTACTGGATGCAGGACACGGTGGGCGCGACCCCGGTGCCATGGTAGGAAAATTAATGGAAAAGGACATCGCGCTCGACATTGTACTAAAGCTTGGACATTATATAAAGGAATACCTTCCAGATGTGAAGGTGGTTTACACACGTGACAGTGATTTCTTTGTCCCACTATATAAACGGGCAGAAATCGCCAATAAAATAAAGGCGGACTTATTCATTTCTGTGCACGTCAATATTTGTGGCAGTCCTTCCATCCACGGTACCGAAACCTATGCACTGGGACTACACCGAACTGAAGACAACCTGGATGTAGCCAAGAAGGAGAACAGTGTTATTTTGCTGGAGAAGGATCATACCACACGGTACGAAGGCTTTGACCCCAACTCTTCAGAATCATATATTATGTTCGAATTGGTTCAAAATGAATTTCTGGACCAAAGCCTGATGTTTGCTTCCGATGTACAAAATCAGTTTAGAACAAGAGCCGCCAGACATGACAGAGGAGTTCGTCAGGCGGGATTTCTTGTACTTCGGGAAACCTCGATGCCCAGTGTTTTGATTGAGACGGGTTATATGAGTAACAAAAAAGAACTGAATTACCTGGAAAGCGACAACGGAAGAGCCCTGATAGCATCAGCGATATTCCGTGCATTCAGAAACTACAAAAAAACCATCGAGGCCCGCAGCAAGTATCACACCCAGGTTGCTGAAACCCCAAAAAAGAAGCTAAAGCCAGCCATTGATTCGGTTGCCGTTTCGGGGCGTGATACAATTGATTTATATAAGGGATTAGTATTTGCCATTCAGATTGCTGCTTCGAAACGGGAACTAAAACCTAAATCCAGTAATTTTAAAGGAGTTAACGACCTCTATCGAATTAAGACGAACAATATTTACAGATACCTCACCTGCGCTTCGAATAAAGAAGATGAGGTTCAGAATCAACTAAAAGAGGTTCAGAAAAAATTCCCCGATGCCTATGTAGTAGCTTATGAAAATGGCCATCCTGTATCAATACAAAAAGCCCGCAAAAAAATCGCTGCGGAACACTAAAGTAAAATAGTGCTTTTTATATCAGGATTTTCCTCATTACTTTTGTTTAGACTCTATATCAATCTTAGCCACACATGAAAATTAATAAGACCACGAAAATAGGCTTACTCACTTTGGGAAGCCTTGCCATACTCATCTGGGGAGTCAACTTCCTGAAAGGACGGGATCTCTTCAAATCCGAAACCATATTCTACGCCCAATACCACAATGTAGGTGGCCTCGAAGCCTCATCAGATGTGCGCCTGAACGGATTCAAAGTCGGATATGTCAGAGACATCTATTTTAAAGAGGACCAGTCGGGTGACCTCATAGTCAAACTGGCCATCAACAAGAACTTTGAGATTCCCAAAGGAACGGTTGCAGAGATCGTCAGTACGGACATTTTAGGCTCCCGCTCAGTACAATTAACCCTGGGAAAAAGCAACGAATATTATCAGCCTTACGATACCCTGCGCACATCAGTTGAAGCCGACCTAAAGCAACAAGTGAGCGAGGAGCTGGCTCCGATTAAAGCGAAAGCTGAAAACCTGCTGGGCTCACTTGATTCGGCTATTACTGTTGTTACCTATGTATTCAATGATAAAACCCGCGACAACCTCAGGGAAAGTTTCGCACACATCAATAATACCATTCTTAATCTCGAAGAAACATCGAAGAACCTGAATATGTTAGTGGCCGACCAAAAGGAAAATATGTCGGCTACGATAGCGAACATGCGGAAAATAAGTGAAACGCTGAATAACAACGCCGATAACATTGATAATATCATGAAAAACCTGTCAAATGTTAGCGACACCCTTTCAGCCTTGCAGCTACAGGCATCTTTGAGCCGTTTTGATAATATGCTGACAAACCTGGACTCCATTATGGCCAAAGTGAATAACCAGGAGGGAAGTTTGGGGCTGCTAGTAAACGATCCAATGCTTTACAATAATCTCAACCGGATTAGTCAAAATCTGAACCGTTTATTAATCGATTTACGTCAAAATCCGAAACGCTTTATCCATTTTTCTGCGTTCGACTTGGGTAAGGAAATTTACCTCACCCCAAAACACAATACGCAACCCAATGAGGATGTGAAATTTAGGGTTCTTTTGGTAAGCAGCACTTCAGCAATACCGATGGAATCAGCTCTATTTAAGACATTTAAAGATGTTCAGGAGGTTAAATCAGGAAAGTACTTTAATTATTTTACCGGTAATGATTCTTCGATAGAAAAAATTAGAACCATTCTAAATAAAGCACAAAATGTCTTTCCTGACGCTTCGATCATAGCATTCAAAAACGGGAAAAAAATCAGATTAGAGAGAGCGTTAAAAAAGGTTAACAAATAAATTTCATTCCAATTTCATTTTTCTTAAATTCGATAGCTGAATATAGTCGGAAATACCCTCCCGGTAACAGAGCCTGCCGCATCAATACCGGGAAGATTCCAGAAGACAGCTAAGCAATTGAGTATACAAAAATCTACATTCCAAGATTTTGTGCCTCGCACTAAAACTCAACTGCCTTACTATTAGATAGTTAATTAATTTACTTTTTTTTACATTTTTAATAAACTGATGTCTAAACCGATACTAAAATGCAAGCGTCAACGAAATTTTTTTCAGGCTAATTTTTTATAACCTTTGTCTTGGGAAATGGAAATAATAACAAAGTTGAACTTCTTTTAAGCCTGCTGCCTAAATGAGCAACGACCATGAAAAGGCCTGGGAAAATTGCCTCAGGATTGTAAAGGACAACGTTCCTGCCATTAGTTTTCGGACATGGTTTGAACCTATTGTTCCGGTTAAATTGGAAGAGAATGTATTGACGATTCAGGTACCGAGTCCGTTTTTCTACGAGTATCTGGAGGAACAATACATTGACATTTTACGTAAGACCCTGCGAAAAGAATTAGGGACGGGTGCGAAGCTGGAATACAGCGTTGTGGTTGATAACAACAACACTGTTGACAGCAAGCCTTACACCGTTAAGTTGCCGACCAATAACAACAAAAGCATTAAAAATCGGCCACTTTCAGCTCCCCTCACTCAGGAAGAAAAATCGATCAAGAATCCGTTTGTGATTCCCGGCATCCAGAAGTTGCACATCGATCCGCAACTGAAAATGGATAATACCTTCGATAATTTTGTGGAAGGTGAATGCAACCGACTGGCACGAAGTGCTGGTTTTGCGGTTGCACAAAATCCGGGAGGAACTGCCTTCAATCCCCTGATGATTTACGGAAACTCGGGACTAGGGAAAACCCATTTGGCGCAAGCTATCGGGATTGAAGTGAAAGAGCGTTATCCTGAAAAGGTCGTATTATACGTAAATGCCAACAAATTCCAGACACAGTTCGCCGAAGCGACTCGGAACAATAACCGTAACGATTTCCTGCACTTTTATCAAATGATTGACGTATTAATCATTGATGACGTGCAGGAATTCGCCGGTAAGGAAAAGACACAGGAAACATTTTTCCACATCTTTAACCATCTGCATCAAACCGGAAAACAGCTTATTCTAACGTCGGATAAGCCACCGATTGAACTGAAAGGACTGGAACAGCGTCTTTTGTCACGATTCAAATGGGGATTAACTGCTGATTTGCAGATCCCCGATTTTGAGACCCGCATGAATATTTTGCGGAAGAAAATCTACAAGGATGGTATTGAAATTCCCGAAGAGGTACTCGAGTACGTTGCTTCGCATATCAATACCAACGTCCGTGAACTGGAGGGAGCGCTGATTTCGCTTCTCGCCCAGGCTACCCTGAACAAAAAGGAGATTACACTCGACCTGGCCATTAAAATGGTCAACAAGCTGGTAAAAAATACCCGCCGTGAAATCTCAATCGACTTCATTACTAAAGTAGTCTGTGACTATTTTGGAATGCCGGTCGAAAACTTACAGGCAAAAACACGGAAACGTGAAATAGTACAAGCCCGGCAGATTGCCATGTTCTTTTCGAAGAGCATGACCAAATCGTCGCTGGCATCTATCGGTTCGCAAATTGGCGGAAAAGATCATGCGACCGTATTACATGCCTGCAAAACGGTCAGTAATCTGAAGGACACGGACAAAAATTTCAGGGTATACATTGATGAAATTGAACGCAAGCTGAAGATGTAATGCTTCATTAAGTGATGAGAAAGCAGGCCTCCGGGTCTGCTTTTTTTATATTTTCGCGTCCGTAAAACATCGCAAATTCATGCACTACCTACTATTAAGTATTCTGTCGTCGACGCTTATCTTTTTCATATTCAAATTTTTGGAAAAATACAGAGCCGACCTGTTCCTCGTTATCTTGCTGAATTACATTACTGCATCAGTCCTCGGTTTCCGGCTGGTGCCTCACCTACCGTCGGTAACTACAATAATAAAAGCCGGCTGGCTGCCATACGCGCTGCTTATTGGCATTCTGTTCATCGCCATCTTCTTCCTGATTGCCCGCTCCTCGCAAAAAGCGGGTATCACCATTACAGCATTAGCCGCCAAACTCTCGATGGTGGTCCCCATCCTCTACTCCATTCTGTTCTTTGGCGAACGGGTAACCATCTTCCGGATACTGGGAATTACCACCGCCATTCTTGCCGTACTTTTAGCAATTTATAAACGAAACGGCAAAACCAACTGGAGTGCCATCTTGCTGCCGGTCATCATTTTTATGGGTACCGGGGCAGTCGATTCGATGGTGAAATACGTACAACAGGTATACGTACGAGGAACTACCACAGCTGTTTTCACAACCGTATTGTTTGCCACGGCAGGAATTATCGGATTGGTGGTAACGCTGTTCAAGCGTCCCGGATGGAAAGAATTTTTCCGACTGCCGGTTATTGCCGGGGGAATTTTTCTGGGAGCCGCCAACTTTGGGTCCATCTACTTCATGATGCACGCCCTTTCTTATAGTGGACTGGCAAGCTCGGTCGTTTTCGGTCTGAATAATATGTGCATCGTCGCCTTCTCCACCATTCTCGGCATGCTCTTCTTCCGCGAAAAGCTGAGTACCGTTAACTGGACCGGTATTATTCTCTCATTCATCAGTATATTTATTCTCGTTTACATCTGATTTATGGAAGCAACCGATACATATCTGACCATTGCCGAACCATCCGAGGGACTCTACAAGGATAAGGGTAGTAAATTCATCGCTTACGCTTATCCCGTTTTCACGGAAGACGAAATCAAGGAAATTCTGAACGAGCTTAAAAAGAATCACCACAATGCACGGCACCATTGCTATGCCTGGCGATTGGGAGCAGATATGGAGCGCTACCGGGCCAATGATGACGGTGAACCTTCGGGAACAGCCGGTCGCCCCATCTTCGGACAGATTCGATCGAAGGAGCTGACCAATATTCTCATTGTGGTCGTCCGGTATTTTGGTGGAACGCTTCTGGGTGTGAGTGGTCTCATCAAAGCTTATGGAACAGCCGCTGCCGATGCACTGGAACAGGCCGAAATCACCGAAAGGATCGTCGAAGATTTGGTCGAAGTGAAATTTGAATATCCGGCCATGAATGATGTCATGAGAATTATCAAGGACGATAGTCTGGAGCAGCTCGAAACACAATTCGAGCTTTCGTGCCGGATTGTGCTGGCCATCCGTCAGTCGCAAACCGAAACCATCACCGAAAAGTTGTCATCACTGGAACAAACTAAGGTCGAATGCATTGGCACACGCTGAGCAAATTGTGAATAAATTTTGATTTGAAATTGAAATATTTCAAAACCAGTTTGCCTATCTTTGTCTCTAATGAAGAATGAACAGCCATTAGCGATTGAAAACATTCGGTTGTACGAACCTTTTCGCTTTCGAAACAAATTCAGGCGATGGGCAGGGCATTCTCTCCACCATTTTATGCATCGATCGTTTCGACTAAAAATATTTCTTTCAAAAGAAACCAACAGAGCCATTTTCAATTGGAACTGTTGGTTTTTTTTTGTCCGCAATTTTAAAATACCATTCAATAACTTGTAAAAGTAGCTCCAATGAACGCAAAAAATCTGATTTCAATTACCGACTTTTCGAAAGAAGAATACCTGCGCATCATGGATTTGGCCGCCGATTTTGAAGCCAATCCCGATCAGCGTCTTCTCGACGGAAAAGTGGTAGCCACCCTTTTCTTTGAACCATCCACCCGCACACGCTTAAGTTTCGAAACGGCCATTAACCGTTTGGGTGGAGAAATCATTGGTTTTACCGATTCATCTTCGTCTAGTGTAACCAAAGGGGAAACATTGCATGATACCATCAAAATGGTGAGCAATTACGCCGACTTGATTGTCATGCGGCATCCGCTCGAAGGAAGTGCCCGCTATGCGTCCGAAGTGTCGGATGTACCGGTGATAAATGCAGGCGACGGTGCCAATCAGCACCCAACGCAAACACTCCTCGACCTGTATTCTATCGTGAAAACGCAGGATCGCCTCGACGACATCAACCTCTTCATGGTAGGTGATCTGAAGTACGGTAGAACAGTACACAGTCTGCTCATGGCCATGTCGCATTTTAATAACCCGATATTCAACTTTATCGCACCGCCTGAACTGGCGATGCCCAACGAATACAAGTTGTACCTCCAGTCGAAAGGCATGCGTTATTTCGAGCATACTGAATTCACTGACATTATCAGCGAAGCCGATATTATTTACATGACAAGAGTTCAGAAAGAGCGCTTCCCCGATCCGGTGGATTACGAGAAGGTGAAAAATGTTTATATTCTGCGCAACAAGATGTTAAAGCACACCAAGGACAACATGCGAATTCTGCACCCACTGCCACGGGTTAATGAAATCCACACCGATGTGGACAGCAACCCTAAAGCTTACTATTTCGATCAGGCCCGAAACGGTGTTTATACCCGTATGGCCATCATCGCTCATCTGTTGAACCTGAAATAATACCGAAACGCAAAACAAGCAGAACAATGAAAAAACAATTAAACGTAAGTGCCATTAAGCAAGGTACCGTTATCGATCATATTCCTTCCACTGCTCTTTTTAAAGTCATTTCCATACTGAAACTCGACCACTGCAAGGACATGGTGACTTTTGGAAATAACCTCGACAGCAATGTCATGGATGGTAAAGCCATCATCAAAGTGGAAAACCGGTTCTTCAAGGACAAAGAGATTAACAAAATTGCGCTGGTGGCACCACACGCCAAGCTCAACACCATCAAAGATTATGAAGTGGTTGGGAAATACGTGGTGGAAATTCCGGATGAAATTCAGGATATAGCGCGTTGCTTCAATCCCAAATGCATCACCAACCACGAAAACATCGACACCTATTTTGAAGTGATTTCGAAATCGCCGGTAGCGTTGAAATGCCGCTACTGTGAAAAAATCACGCATCAGGATCAGATGGAAATCAAATAGAATTATCATATTTGGACTTCCGGTTCAACCGGAAACAGAAATGTTAATTTTCAGATATCATGCAAACTGATTTTCAAAATATACTGAACGGAATAAAGCCGTTGTTTGATGCCGGAAAAAGCCGCGAACAACTGCTGGCCGACATTTGTGCCATATTGAAAGAGAAGGTGTACCATTACGATTGGGTTGGTTTTTATCTTCTGGATGAAAACAATAACGAACTCGTACTTGGTCCATACGTTGGAAAACCGACCGATCACACACATATCCCGGTAGGAAAAGGCGTGTGTGGGCAAGTCGCCGAAAGTGGGCTGAGCAAAGTGGTACAGGATGTAAGCGCAGAAAACAATTACATCGCCTGCAGCATCGATGTGCAAAGCGAAATTGTGGTTCCGGTAATGAAAAACGACAAGTTTGTAGCCGAAATCGATATCGATTCACATTCAGCCGCACCGTTTACCGGAGAAGATGAGCAGTTTCTGGGAGCCATTTGCGAAATGGTGGCCGAACAGTTTTAGAAAGAGTCTAATTCAAATAAAAAGGCTGTCCTGATGTGGGACAGCCTTTTATTTTGCTTCTTGTTTATTCAATTAACGAATGCGGTCGACCGAACGAACCAACGCTTCATCGCGGCCAATGTTCCGAATGGCCAAATAGGTCAATACCACCGCAATTAATGGCATCACCAAACTGGGTTCAAAACTGTACTTACCATCCAGTAAACCGGCACTGTGCGAGGTGAAATAAAAGATAACGCCCGACAAACCAATCATCAGCAAGATATTAAAAACGGACAGCCGAATCTGACGAATCCGCTTCTTGAATGAAAAAATAGTGACCAGGTTTACCAATGCGATAATTCCCAGTAAGATCTGAATGGGAAGTCCACTATAGATGATTTCCGGGTTCTTGGCTTCCTGCAGGTAAACGCCCGCTCTATCAAAAACATAGATGGCTCCGTCGCCACCGATTATCTCGGCAAAGGGAACGAAAAACAGGGCTGCAATCAACAACAGCGCGCCCAACAGATAAATGGATTGTATTCGTTGTAACATCGTTATTCTTTTTCCTGCAAAATTAAACTTTCACCCGTAAGCATCAACAGAAATCTGCCAATTAATTATTGTTCAAAATCAATGGCAGACCATTATCCCCTGCACCAATCACAATCACTTTTGAATTCTGCGAGTTAGCGAGTTCCAGCGTCGCCTCAATTCCACGCTGCTTCAAAATCTTATCTGTCAACGATTTATTGATGATGTCGTTGTAAGCAGCAATTCCCTCAGCCTGAATCCGTTTCCGTTCGGCTTCACTCTTCTCTTTATCCAGTCGGAATTGGTAAGCCAACGCTTCCTGTTCCTGTTTCAACTTACTTTCGATGGCCATTTTAATTTCATTAGGCAAATTGATGGAACGAATCAGCAGGGCACGCAAATCAATGTTATTCTGCTCCATCACCTTGCGGGCTTCGTCGATTATCGCCGCCTCCACTTCGGACCGTTTGGTCGAGTAAATTTCCTCCGCCGTATAGCGGCCGGCTACACGTCTGACCGTTGAACGGATTTCGGGAATAATCAGCTGGTCGATATAATCCTTCCCGAAGGTTTCGTGCAGATAGCCAATGCGATTATGAACCGGATTGAAACGAATAGATACATCCATTTTGATGGACAATCCGCTTTTATCAAGCACGTCCATGGTCTCTTCGCGTTTCTTCTCCTTCACATCATAAATGTAAAGTTTATTCCATGGGGCAATCATATGAAAGCCTGGCAGAAAGACGTGTTCTTTATCCAGTCCAGAGGTAAATTTGCGAAAGATAACAGCGCGTTCGCCCGGCTGAATAGTGAAAAACATACTGCTGCCAAACACCACCAAAACAATAATGGCAATTCCGGCAAGGATAAGGTAGGATCGTTTAAAATTCATAAGTTAATTGATTAGTTCGAAAATTCAATCGTAGAAATAGATAGTCTGGTACTTCGAAAATACTGAAAAAGCAGGTAATCCGTAGCTTTGAATTTATGATTATTTTTCGATAGTTTTGGATATACAACAATTTCGAACAAATCTATGAAAAAAATAAAAGCATCTGAGCTTATTATCAATCCGGATGGCACCATTTTCCATCTGCATCTCAAACCTGAAAATCTTGCTGAGAACATTATTTTAGTAGGAGATCCGGGACGTGTACAACTGGTTTCTTCGTTTTTCGACAATATTGAATGCACGTCCGAAAACCGGGAATTTGTATCGGCAACCGGTACTTTTCGCGGCAAGCGGATTACTGCACTATCCACCGGAATCGGGACTGACAATATCGATATTGTCGTGAACGAACTCGATGCACTGGTCAACATCGATCTGGAAACCCGTACGATTAAGGAAGAGCATACCGCGCTGAATATTATCCGCATTGGCACTTCGGGAGCGCTTCAGGGAGATATTCCGGTAAACAGCTACGTTGCTTCTAAGCGAGCCATTGGCTTTGATGGCTTATTGAATTTTTATGCCGGCCGCGAAAAATTTGCCGATGTAGATTTCGAAAAATCCTTCAAAGAGCATACTGGATGGAATCCTTTGCTGACTTCACCCTACGTAGTAGAAAGTGACCAGGCACTTTTTAATAAGATAGTAGGTAACGATATGGTTTCAGGCGTCACCATTTCGGCTCCCGGCTTTTATGGTCCGCAAGGTCGCGAACTTCGTTTGCCAACGGTCGATCCTGATTTGAACGATAAAATTGAAACCTTCCGTTTTAACGGGATGAAGATTACCAACTACGAAATGGAGTGCTCGGCTATTTATGGTTTGAGCCATTTATTAGGCCACCATGCCCTGACAATTTGTGCCATCATTGCTAACCGCGTAACCCGCGAAGCCAATGAAAACTATAAGCCAGTAATTAAAAATCTGGTTCAAACGGTACTAGAACGAATTGTTATGTAAAACAAAATAATGAACAAGCAGTTACAGGCCATGATTTCGTTGCTCGAAGACCCGGAGAAAACGGTCTACGAAGCAGTGCAGCAAGAATTAATGGATGTCGATCCTTTACTGATTCCTGAACTGGAAACAGCCTGGGAGAATGCCGACACCCTTCTGCAACAAGATCGCCTGGAAAAAGTGATATCGCACCTTCGGTTCCGCAAAGTGGCCAACCGGATAAAAAACTGGAACGAATCGGAACTTCCCTCCTTTCTCGACGGATGGATCATTCTGAGTCAAATTCAGTATCCTGACCTGGAGCCGAAAGATGTGGAAATCCAGATACAGCAAATTGTAACAGATGCGTGGCTTGAGATGAATGAATCTTTGACTTCGCTTGAAAAAACCACCATCCTGAATCACATACTTTTTGAGTTGTATCACTTCGACCTGAATGTGGCAAATTTCGGAGCCCCGCAAAACTGCTTTATCAACGACATACTTTCATCACGAAAGGGAAATCCTTCAACCTTAACCCTGTTCTATTGCCTGGTAGCCCGAAAGCTGAACCTGCCGATTTATCACCTGAATCTGAAGCGGGTGCTGTTTTTAGGTTATTATGACCCGGAAATGTCGAAGGAAGCATTCGGTACGACATCGTCCCCCATCCTCTTTTACATCAATCCGGCAAACAAAGGAGCCATCATTGGTCACAAGGAGATGGACTATTACCTAAGCCGCCAACAAATCGAAATGGGCTCGGACATTATTATGGACGATCGTTTTTGTCTGAAAGGCCTCATCGAAAGTATGCAGGATGCCTACCGGGCTGCAGGCGATGAGGAGAAGGTAAAACAGCTGGACGTACTGAAAGAAATCATTACCACATAAAAAAAGAGCTTCGAAATTTCGAAGCTCTTTTTTGTATCTATCCTAAATGCTTATTTGGCATAATTAACCGCACGGGTTTCCCGAATCACCGTAATTTTCACCTGTCCGGGATAAGTCATTTCATCCTGGATTTTCTTGGCGATATCGTACGAAAGTTCTTCCGCTTCCTTATCGGTCAGTTTATCACTTCCCACAATCACGCGCAATTCACGACCTGCCTGAATAGCATAAGTCTTCATAACGCCCGGATAAGAAAGAGCCATCGCTTCCAGATCTTTCAGTCGTTTGATGTATGATTCAACCGCTTCGCGACGAGCACCCGGACGGGCACCTGAAATAGCGTCACAAACCTGAACGATGGGCGCCAGTAAGCTGGTCATTTCAATCTCATCGTGGTGCGCTCCAATCGCGTTGGTTACAACCGGCTTCTCTTTGTACTTTTCAGCCAGCTTCATACCCAGGATTGCGTGTGGCAATTCCGGCTCATCATCCGGCACTTTACCGATATCGTGCAACAGTCCGGCACGTTTGGCCTGTTTCGGGTTCAAACCCAGTTCGGAAGCCATGATGGCACACAGGTTGGCCGTTTCGCGCGAGTGTTGCAACAGGTTCTGTCCGTAAGAAGAACGATATTTCATTTTACCGATCAAACGAATCAGCTCGGGATGCATTCCATGAATTCCGAGGTCGATACAGGTCCGTTTTCCGGTTTCGATGATCTCTTCTTCAATCTGTTTCTTCACTTTGTTCACCACCTCTTCGATGCGGGCCGGGTGAATACGTCCGTCGGTCACCAATTGGTGCAATGCCAAACGGGCAATTTCACGGCGTACCGGATCGAATGCTGAAAGAACAATGGCTTCCGGCGTATCGTCGACAATAATCTCGACACCGGTAGCTGCTTCCAGTGCACGAATGTTACGTCCTTCACGACCGATAATGCGACCTTTGATTTCGTCATTCTCGATGTGGAAGATGGTAACAGAGTTCTCCACGGCCGTTTCGGTAGCCACTCGTTGAATTGATTTAATAACAATCTTTTTGGCCTCCTTGTTAGCGGTCATTTTGGCTTCATCCATAATCTCCTGGATGTACGACATCGCCTCGGTTTTGGCCTCGTTCTTCAGCGAATCAGTCAACTGAGCCTTTGCCTCATCAGCCGACAATCCGGAAATGGATTCCAGTTGCTCCACCTGCTGTTTGTGCATTTTGTTCAGTTCTTCGCTCTTCTGATCAATCACTTCCAACTGTGCGGTAAGATTTTCACGAATCACTTCAACTTCCTTCCGGGTAGTTTCAAATTCCTTTACCTTACGTTGCAACTCTTCTTTTCGTTGCAGGAAATTCGTTTCACGCTGTTTGAGTTTATTCTCAGTGCTTGTAATCCGCTGATTCTTCTCGTTGATATACTTTTCGTGCTCTGATTTCAGCTGGATGAATTTTTCTTTTGCCTGGAGCATTTTTTTCTCCTTCAGCATCTCAGCCCGGGCTTCTGCCTCGCCGATGAGTTTGTCTTTCTTCTTCTTCAGTGCCTTGTCCCAAACAAAGTAGGAAATCACTCCTCCTAAGATTAAGCCAACGACAGCTGCTATGATCGCCATTGTTGTCATGTCACAATTATTTATAATTCAATTTTAACAAAAAACCCGCAATTCCAACTTCTCCCAATCAAGTTTCCCTAATTGGAAGAAGACAAAATGCGGGCAAATATCATTAATTAAACTGACTTAATTAACTTTCCTTTTCCAGATATTCTGCTAAAAAATCGTTTAGTTCTTCCAGTTCTTCAACCAATGGCGAAATATCATTTCGCTTTTCAACTTCAAGCATCTGAATAACAAACTGCAAAGTGGCCATTGACAGACAATCCTGGCTGTCCTTATTGGCATAGCGCTGCTTGTACTGCAGAACCTTGTCGTTAATAATTTTCGCCGCCTTCCGTATTTTCTCCTCATCGTTGCGATCGATGCGCAACGGATACCGACGGTCGGCTATATTAATATTGATTGAAAGCTTATCTTCCATTTCAGCAGGTGGTATTACTTGTTCAACATAGCAATACACTTATCTATTTCCCGCACTATTCGGTTAATCTTGATACGGGCATCGTGCGATTGACCGTCAGATGCCAGTAACGACTTAGCAAATTTCAGTTGCTCATTTTTTTCAGTCAACTCCTCGTTACGACTGCTCAACAACCTAATTTGATCCTGGAGTTGAACCTGTTCTTCCAGGAGCCGATAGTTCTCACTTTTCAACGTTTCACAACGCCGAATAAGCTTATCGATTTTCTCCTTAAACTCTCCTAATAAAACAGTTTCGCGTTCTGTCATACTTCAGGATTTCCTACACAAAGTTAATATTTAAATCAAATCGAAAAAATTTCGTTACACATAATACTGGTACGGTCGGCATAAAGTTTATATTTTCGTGAAACAAACTGAAAGGGAAAGAGAATGAAGCTATTTACACCGCTTTTTGTGCTGCTATGGATATGGTCATTTCAGGTTTATGGACAGGAGGCCCCTCCACCACCCGATGAGCCACAGAAGTTGATACCTCCGATTAAACCACCGATTTCCCTTTCGGGTAATTTTGGAGAACTGCGCCCCAATCACTTTCATTCGGGACTCGATATGCGGACTGGCGGGCATACAGGCGTTCCGGTTCATGCAGTCGCTGATGGATACGTTACACGCGTTGCGATTTCCCCGACCGGTTATGGTCGTGCTGTTTACATCAATCACCCGAATGGAATAACGACAGTTTATGGCCATTTGGAACGGCTGATGCCGCGATTGGAAAGATATGTAAGACGAATTCAGTATAAACGGGAACACTTTGCCGTGAACCTGACCATTCCCCGCGATTCGTTTCCTGTGAAACAGGGAGATGTAATAGCATGGTCAGGAAATGCTGGGAGTTCCGGCGGTCCGCATCTGCATTTCGAAATCCGGGACACACAAACCCAGCGTCCGCAGAATGGCTTAAAATGGCACTTCCCGATTACCGATAACATACCGCCCAAAATGATTTCACTTTATGCGTATTCATTCCCCTCAACCGGTGTTTACGAAGATAAGCGGTACCCTACCGTGTACTACTCGTCGGCTTACCACCTGAAAGGCAATCCGGTACTGAAAGTGAACGGCCCCACAGCTTTTGGCATTCAGGCAGTCGATTACCTAAATGCCAGCTGGAGCAAATGTGGGATATACAGCGCGCAGTTGATTGTCGACCAGGACACCATTTTTGGATTCCGGATAAGCGATATTTCATTTGCCGAAACACGTTACGTAAACAGTCTGGCCGATTATGCCGAGCGCGAACGATATGGCCGTTGGGTTCACCGGCTTTTTCGCCAACCGGGAAACAAACTCGATATCTATACTGTCGATAAAAACAATGGTATCGTCAACTTCACCGACGATAAGATACACAACGTGAAGGTTATTACGGCCGATGCTTACGGTAACCAATCCACCCTTGAGTTTCAGGTAAAAAGTACACCACCCGACAGTACTCAACGACACGATAACGGTGCGCGGATATTTTCATACCAGAAAGACAATTATTTCCAGGCTGACAATCTGAAACTGAAAGTTCCGGCCGGCGCTCTCTATGATGATTTACCATTTCATTTCGAGGAAGGGGAAACTCCGGAAGGATGCTATGCGCCTTTGCAAAAAATACAGGACAAATATACGCCACTGCAAAAGGCCATGCGGGTTGCCATCAGGCCGGACAGTCTTCCCGATTCACTCCAAAATAAGGCCCTGCTCGTCATGGTTGACCCCGATGGGCAAAAATGGAGTGCCGGAGGTGAGTTCGAAAAAGGTTGGGTCGTCGGTTATCCACGCTCCTTCGGTAATTTCAGTGTAGCCGTCGATACTGTTCCTCCAACGATTCGTTCACTCAGCATCAAAGAACACAAGCATTTGATGAACCCGAAGCATATTCGATTCAGAATAAAAGACAACCTATCGGGAATTGACAAATACCGTGGCAAAATCGATGGAAAATGGGCGTTGTTTGTCTACGACCCCAAATATGACCTACTAACCTATACCATTGATCCTTCGCGACTGGAACTCGGGAAGACACACCAACTGAAACTGACGATTACTGACGCAAAAGACAATCAATCGGTATACACAGCAACCTTTTACAAATGAAAAAAAGCATTACCGCATTAGGCCTCATGTCTGGCACATCGCTCGATGGCATCGATTTGGCTCTATGCAGCTTCGACAATAACGAATCAGGTTGGTCGTTCAGGGTTGAAGCCTCTGAAACCGTTCCTTACTCTGCCAAATGGAAAAGAAAACTACGCGAAGCAGAAAACAGTTCAGCTCAGGATATCTTGTTACTTCACAACGAATATGCACGGTATACCGGAGAAGTCATCAATCGTTTTCTGGACGGTAAAACAAAACCCGAGCTTATTGCCTCGCACGGACACACGATTTTTCACCAACCGGAAAAGCACTTTACATTTCAGCTGGGAAACGGGACCGTGATCGCTGCTGAAACCGGTATCAAAACCATTGCCGATTTCCGGAATATGGATGTAGCGCTGGGTGGCCAGGGTGCTCCATTGGTGCCAATGGGCGATCGATTGCTTTTCGCTGAATATGACTATTGCCTCAACCTGGGTGGCTTTTCCAATATCTCGTACGAGGAAGGCGGACAGCGTATTGCTTTCGACATTGGTCCAGCCAACATCGTTCTTAATTTTTTATCTCAACAGGTAGGCAAAGAGTACGACCGCAACAGTCTTATCGCGCAAAGCGGAAAAGTCAATATAGCTTTGCTGAACGAATTGAATAAGTTGGCTTTCTATCGCGAAAAACCACCCAAATCGTTAGGGAAAGAGTGGCTAGACAGTGAATTGATCCCGATGTTGAAAAAGAGTTCCCTTACACTCCCCGACCAAATGAGGACCCTCTACGAACACATTGCCATACAGATAGGTGAAGTCATCCGCAATTCGGGCACGATGCTGGTAACTGGCGGAGGCGCGCACAATCCGCTGCTAATGGAACGCATTACTGCATGTTCTAAAGCAGAAGTCATCATTCCCCAAAATGAGATCATCGACTTTAAGGAAGCGCTCATATTTGCATTTCTGGGTGTATTAGCCAATGAACACCAGATCAACTGCCTTGCTGCTGTAACCGGAGCATCGCGGGACAATACCGGCGGAACCATCCATTTATCATAAACCAGGAAGAAACCTAACAAATGTCATATAAAAAGGTTATGTTGTAGGTATTTGCAACAATAGCGCATTCATTTATTTTCCTATTTTTGTGAAAAACGAAAAAATTCCTTTCTACTATGTTGAAGAAAACGCTCTTACTGACCGGCCTTCTTTGGCTGGCCCTGCAGGTTCGCGTGGCTGACGCCTGCACCAACTTTCTCATCACCAAAGGTGCAACTGTTGACGGCTCGACCATGATTACCTATGCAGCTGATTCACATACACTATACGGAGAAATGTATTTCTGGCCGGCTGCCGATCATAAGCCGGGTGAAATGGTCGATGTTACTGAATGGGACACGGGCAAATTTCTGGGTAAAATTCCACAGATTCCACATACCTATCAGGTAACCGGAAACATGAACGAACACCAGCTTTCGATTGGTGAAACCACTTTTGGTGGCCGTAAGGAACTGCATCATCAACCCGGAGCTATTGTTGATTACGGTAGCTTGATTTACCTGACCTTGCAACGCGCTAAAACAGCTCGTGAGGCGATTCATGTCATGGCCGATTTGGTTGCCAAATACGGATATGCCAGCGAAGGAGAATCTTTCTCGATTGCTGACCCGAACGAAGTATGGATTCTGGAAATGATTGGAAAAGGAGAAGCCGAAAAAGGTGCTGTTTGGGTCGCTCGCCGCATTCCTGACGGATATATCTCAGGACACGCCAACCAAGCTCGTATCACCACCTTCCCATTGAACGATCCGGATAACTGCCTCTATTCAAACGATGTTATTTCGTTTGCACGTGAAAAAGGATGGTTCGATGGCAAAAACAAAGACTTTAGCTTCTCGGGCACTTACGCTCCGGTTGATTTCGGAGGAGCTCGTTTCTGCGATGCACGTGTTTGGGCTGGTTTCCGTAAAGTAGCCAGCAACATGGATAGATATCAGGACTATGCCCTGGGTAAAATCACTCACGGTGCTAACGGATACGCAACTAACCGCATGCCGCTTTGGGTAAAACCTGATACCCTGTTAACGGTAAAAGATGTAATGGGCATGATGCGCGACCACTTCGAAGGAACTGCTCTGGATATGACCAAAGACCCGGGTGCCGGTCCATTTAAACTGCCGTACCGCTGGCGTCCGCTAACCTGGAAAGTTGACTCGACGACTTACGTCAACGAGCGTGCTATCTCTACCCAACAGACCGGTTTCTCCTTCGTCGCTCAAATGCGCTCCAAGTACCCCGATCCGATTGGTGGTATCATGTGGTTTGGCGTTGATGATACGTATTCTACCTGCTACATGCCGGTATATTGCGGTATTCAGAAAGTACCGGAACCCATTCGCGTTGGTAACGGCGATATGCTTACCTGGTCGGACAATTCCGCCTTCTGGGTATTCAACACCGTATCGAACCTTGCTTACCTGCGTTACGATTACATGATTAAAGACATCCAAAAGGTACAGAGTGAGCTTGAAACCAAATTTGTTGATTTCACACCTGCAGTTGATGAAGCTGCCATGGATTTATGGAACAAAGGCCAGCACAATATGGCCCGTAAATTCCTGACGGAATATTCAGACAAACAGGTTAACCTAACGGTAAACCGCTGGAAACAACTGGAACATTACCTCATTATCAAGTACAAAGATGGCAACATCATGAAAGAGAAAGACGGTAAGTTCGAGCGCAACGAGAGCGGTAAGCTTCCGGCTATGCCCGATCAGCCCGGTTACCCGGAATGGTGGTACCGCAACGTAGCCAAACAAACGGGCGACCATTTAAAAGAAAAATAAACAGACAGCAAAAGTGGATTTACGGGTTATTATTTTATGATTCAGAAAAAAATCCATAATTTTGCCGCGAATTTTCCGTACGTAATCTCTGGCAGACGACCTGTTAATATTGCGTTCGTCAAATACTTAAAATAAATACGATGGATCTCATTAATGTAGCAGAAAACGCATTTTTAGGGGAACAACAGAAAGAACTTCCGAAATTCGGTCCCGGCGATACCATTACGGTTCACTACAAAATCCGTGAGGGTAACAAGGAAAGAATTCAGAATTACCGCGGTACGGTTCTTCAGATCAAAGGTTCCGGTTTGACCAAAACCTTTACTGTTCGTAAAATGTCGGGTAACGTAGGCGTGGAAAGAATTTTCCCGTTTAACTCTCCTTTCATCGACCAGATTGATGTTAACCGGAGAGGTAGTGTACGCCGTGCCCGCTTGTTCTACCTGCGTAGCCGGACTGGTAAAAAAGCCCGGATCAAAGAGAAAAGATTCTAAAATGACCAATGTTATTAAAAAGGCTTCTCTATCGGGAAGCCTTTTTTTTTTGCAGAAATAGTCTGAGTCGGATTACGATTGTTAAGCCAATGGCAGACTTTTATAAAAGTCTTATATAAACAAGTTTCCATCAGCTCATGCAGACAAAAATGTTTAAGAAAAGGATCAGGTTTTATCGTGTGGTTTACTGCTTAAAATATCTATTTTTGCCCCCGAAATTAACATAGAGACTTATGGCATTCCTACCGAAAGAGCGGGTCTTTTCCCTGCGCTGGTTTATCGACTACATGTACATCATTGTCGGCTCTTTTATTTTGGCCGTTGGTTTTGTCTATTTCATCTCTCCCCATAAGATTGTGCCGGGCGGAGTGTATGGTATTGCCATTATTGTGCACTACCTCACTCACGGAATCTTTTCTTTCTGGCCCGAAGGAATCCCAATAGGTCTTTTCGGATTGATATTGAATATACCGCTCACCTATGCCGGGATAAAAATACTGGGACCTCGTTTTGGAGTAAAAACAATTGTGGGATTTGTCCTGTCATCCGTTTTCATGGATGGTATTACTTACCTGCGCGTCGATGGCGATGCCCCGTTGGTTCACGATGTGTTGCTCTCCTGTATTTTTGGCGGGGTACTCATTGGATTTGGATTAGGCTTGATTTTTAAGTCAAAAGCCACGTCGGGCGGTTCCGATATCATTGCCATGATCATCGCCAAATACACCAACATGCCACTCGGACAATTGATGATTTATGTCGACTCTACCATTGTCCTGATGGCCTTGCTTGCTTTTAAAGACTGGCAGATTCCACTTTACAGCTGGCTGGTGATTTACATAACCGGAAAAGCCATCGACCAGACCATGGCAGGTGCCAATTACAATAAGGCACTTATCATTGTTTCCGATAAACATGACGAGATAAAAGATAAAATATTGGTCAATCTGGAACGCGGTGGTACGTATCTGAAAGGTGTTGGCATGTACACCAACGAGGAGAAAAACATCATCTTCACGGTAGTCAGCCGTCGTGAAGTAGCCATCCTCGAAGAGCACATCAACCTGGTGGACCCGGATGCCTTTATTACGATTATGGATGCCAGTGAAATCCTGGGAGAAGGCTTCCGTTCTCTGCGAACGAAAATGAGCGACAAGTAATATTATCGGTTTATAACGACAGGTGTCAGACCGACGCCATCATCATACAAAAAGGAACTATAATCATTGCTTCATGCACGACTATAGTTCCTTTTGTTTTGAATATAGAAACCTTAAACCAACGTTTTCTCTAAAGAAGCTCTGAGCCGGTGTTCTAATTATTCCCAGCCTGTGGAACCAGGCATCGTACCCAATCCACCTCAAGATAATGTGGCAGATTTTGGTGATGCACCTCTTCGTGCACACTCGAGAGCAAGTTCAAAAACATGTTATCGAACGAAGCATCCACACGGGTATGATGAACCACCGCGCCATTGATTTTCCAGGTCAGCGTCTGTCCGTCCCACTCGAGTCTATACACATGAAATTTCTTAAAGTTCAGTCCGGTGATGGTTTGGTGTTGCCAAATCGGTTCCCCTTTCAGTTCCCGAATGACTCCCATGCTGACCTCATTTTTTCCGCTGCGCAAAATATCAATCTGCGGAAAAGCTCCGTCTCCTTTTAAAGAGAAAGCAGAGACAATCTCAGCGCACGGATTCACGCGTATCTTCGCCTCAATGATACCTTGTTTTATCCGAAAGCTATTTCCGGTATTCAGCATCGATGAAGTATAATCAAATTCAGCAGGTATCAAGCCAAGTTGCGGATTCCATCTCATCCCTTCAGTCTGTTCCTTTCGGGTGACAATCGACAAAATGCCACCGTGTACCTGCAGGTTCTCTTCACCATTCAGACATTGCAACTCGTTGGCTTGCGAGTAGTTGTTCCCAAAAACATCTTTACCCGGAAAAATACCCGAATTCCAGCGCTCGTAATTGATACCGTCGCGGGTAAACTCGTCATCAAAGGCAACCTTCCACTTATCGAAGAAATTAAGCTCTTTGGCTTTATGTAACTCGAAATACTTCTTGATGGCTGCACTATTCTCCAGTTTACTGAACTCTTGCTCCAACTTAAAATCTTCCGATTTCTCGTAGCGTTTTTTATCCTTCAGAAAAGCGACACGCTCCCGGAAGCCTTCGTCCTTCACCAAATCCTCCAACTCATTCAATCGCTCCAGCTCTTTCGAATCGTGTACTCTCTGATAGTTGAGGTATTCGGCCGATTTACTAAATTTCTGGTAAAACCTGACATCCGGATCTTTACTCAATTTTTCGTATTCAGCTACCAAACGATAGTCATCGGTAGTCTGGTAACGTTTTTTGTTTTTAAGAAATTTCTCTCTCTCCAGAAATTCATCCGACTGCACTTCACCGCGCAGCTCTTCGAATCGCTTGGTCAGATTTTGTTTTTCAACCGCTTTCAGGTTACTGTAGTCTTTCGACTGAAGGAAGTTTTCGTAGCGCTTCAGTTCATCCTTGCCCGACGGCTTATCTCCGCTCTCCTCCACTTTCATATACAAACGATAACTGTCCGAGGCAAGCGTGTTATAATACAGTTTCAGTCGTTTATCGTTCTTTAACGACTCAAATTCTTTCCGTTTCGCAGCTTCAGGAGCCCCGTTATAATGAAGCTTCTCCATGTCTTTCCTGCGTTTCACGAACTCAGGCGTTGTCACAACTTTGTCGAGTTCATTAAGTCGGGCAAGCTTATCTCCTTTTTCAATATTCCTGAAACGGGCCAGTTTTTCTGAACTCAATGTTTTGAAATACTGCTTCATCGACTTGGAACGGTTCAGGTGTTCCAGTTCACTAAGCATCTTCTGCTCATGACTCCCTTCGAACTTCAGTTGGGTTAGCTCCTTTTTTCGGGCTCTGAACTCGGCAGATTTCAGTTCGGCATCCAATTCCCGATAACGGGCCAGTTCGTCCGATTGCTCCAATTCCTGCAGCTCATCGCGCATGCCCAGCAACTTATTCCACTTTGCATCAATTTTTGCTGTACCAGGAATAAGTCCCAGCTTATATTTCAAACTAAAACCTGACATATTTTATACTGATTTCGAGCGTGTAACCGGATATTCCGGCATTCTTAATTAGTTTATGTTGTCAAATAACTAACGTGAAAACAATCCAAATATTTCGTTTCGGGGCCACAATTTAGAACTTCCCTCTGATTTAAAAAGCTAATTTTGCATAATTTTAAAAGGAAATCGAACAGCCATGGCAACACTTCTTCCCGAAAGTTTTACCCAACGTATGCAAGCACAGTTGGGGAACGAATTCGAAGCATTTCAACAATCGCTTTCGGACGCTGCCGTCAGTTCGGTTCGGATTAACACAACTAAATTTTCAGGTTCCGTTAACGACAATCAGGTTCCCTGGTCTAAAACCGGTTTCTACCTCGAAGAACGACCTTTCTATACGCTCGACCCTTTTCTGCATGCCGGCGTTTATTACGTGCAGGAAGCCAGCTCCATGTTTCTAGAACAGGCTTTTCAACAACTATCTAATGAACCAGTAAAGGTGCTCGATTTGTGTGGCGCGCCGGGTGGTAAATCCACGCACATTGCGTCTCTCCTGCCGGAAAATAGTCTGTTGGTATCCAACGAAGTAATTCGCAGCCGGGCAGTTATCCTTTCCGAGAACCTGAAGAAATGGGGAAACCCGAGTGTGGTAGTCACCAATAATGACCCCAAGGATTTTGCATCCTTCAAAGGCTTTTTCGATGTAATTGTGGTGGATGCACCTTGTTCCGGCGAAGGTCTTTTTCGGCGCGATGAAAATGCGATTACTGAGTGGTCGCCCGAGAATACGCAGCATTGCGCCCAGCGGCAACAACGCATCCTGGCTGATGTTTGGCCGGCATTGAAGCCCGGAGGTATACTTATCTACAGCACCTGTACATACAATCCGGGGGAGAACGAGGAAAATCTGAAATGGTTGAACGAATTTGCCGACGTTGAAAATATTTCCCTTCCGGTGAAGGCAGAATGGGGTGTTACCGAAACGGAAGCGGCCGGACTGTCAGGATATCGTTTCTATCCGCACAAAACCAAAGGTGAAGGCTTTTTTATGGCGGTCGTGCGTAAACTTGACGGAGAAACTGCCCGTATACCCAGGAAAATAAAGGGTACAGCTTTTACAACTGCTTCACGCAACGAAAAGGCGCTGATTGAGAATTGGCTCTCAAGTGACGAGATGGAACTCCTCAACCTGAACGGAACACTGCTTTCGTTTCCCGGAAGGTATACTGCCGAACTGACCTGGCTGCAACAAAGCTTGCGCATTGTGCATGCCGGCATTAAAACCGGTGAGTTAAAAAAGAAAGAGGTGTTACCAGCACATGAACTGGCTCTCTCTCCCATCCTCAACCGCGGGAAGTTCCCTGAAATCGAATTATCGCTGGACGAAGCAATTAGGTTCCTGCACCGTGACGACATCCGGCCCGAAGCAAAAGAGCGTGGATGGCACCTGCTCACCTACCGGGATGTACCGCTAGGATGGGCCAAAAACCTGGGCAACCGGTTCAACAGCAATTATCCCAAAGAGTGGCGTATCCGGATGGACATCACCGAATACCTGGCCGGCAAGCTGGATGAAGAAAAAGCAAAATTTCCAATTAGGTAGACACTGGAAACTTCTCCGAAATTCAGTTCTTTACTCGCCCTTCCCTCTGCGAATCGATGAAAAAATTGAAACGTTGAGTTAAACCTTCACCCGGAATCCTCATCCAATTACATGTCCTTCAAACGATAACAAGCTTGAAGGATTGACCTTTTCACTCGTTCTAAAACCTGAATAATGAAGAAAAGAAGCATCCACTATTATATGCGAACGTTGCATCGCTATGTAGGCTATTTCGTATTAGGCTTTACCCTCATCTATTCCATCAGCGGAATCATGCTGGTTTACCGGGATACCGATTTTCTGAAACAGGAAACAGTTGTTGAGAGAAAACTCCCGGTAAATCTCGACCAATCGGCATTAGGCAGCGAATTACATATGAGAGGATTCAAAATCATCAAAACGGAAGGCGACCTGCATTATTTTGCAAACGGCACCTACAATAAGGCCACCGGGGTAACCAATTATACAGTCAAAGCACTTCCTACAATTCTTTCGAAAATGAACTCAGTCCATAAATCAGCAAGCCAAAATCCATCCCACTTGTTTGCCACGATCTTTGGAATATTACTGCTCTTTTTAGCCGTCTCGTCTCTATGGATGTTCAAACCCAAAGCAAAAAGCTTCAAAAAAGGCATGGTGGTAGCCGGTTCGGGAGTAGTAATTGCCATTGTACTTCTGTTTATCTAAATCCCACTCCCGCTACCACAATTTATGGTATAACGGAGACTCAATATGCAGGGTTGCGTGTCGATTATTCACACTGTCATATTCCATCTCCTATATTTTAAACATAAGACTTACAGCCTTATTCATTAGCCAATATTTCAAAAGTCAATGTCCGGGGACTGGTTGAAATTTCATAAATTTGGGTATGAGACCTGCTAAGGCATTAACCAAATTAATTGCTAACGATGAAACATTCCCATTCTAATGCCATGTCGATGAGCCGCCGCTTCTTCTTGAAATCCAGTTCTGCACTGGCGGCATTGTCATTCATTCCCAACAGCGTAAAAGCTTTTTACCAGGACGTCAAAGAGAAGTTCTTCGTCAAAAAGCAGATGATTCCCATCCAGCTCGAAATCAACAAAAAGCAATATTCACTGACGGTTGACAGTCGGGCGACACTTCTGGATGTACTGCGGGAGGAGTTAAACCTGACCGGTAGTAAAAAAGGCTGCGACCATGGTCAATGCGGTGCCTGCACAGTGCATATAAACGGCGAACAAGCATTGAGCTGTTTAACCCTGGCCGCCATGGCCCAGGGGAAAGCAATCACAACCATCGAAGGCTTGGCCGACGGAGACAACCTGCACCCGATGCAGGAAGCTTTCATTGAAAACGACGGCTTCCAATGTGGTTATTGCACCTCCGGACAAATCATGTCCGCAGTAGCGTGTGTCAACGAAGGACACACCGGTTCGGTAGAGGAGATTAAAGAATACATGAGTGGCAACCTCTGCCGGTGCGGTGCTTACAACGGCATCACAGAAGCCATCCAGCAAGTAGCCAAATGAAACGTCCATGAAAAAATAGCCAGATGAAACCTTTCGAATATACGAAACCCAAAACGGTCCGCGAAGCGCTGTCCTCGGCAACAAGGCATTCCCACTACATTGCCGGTGGTACCAACCTGGTGGACTTAATGAAAAAAGAAATTGATGAACCGGATAAGTTGCTGGATATAACCAACACCTTACCCGACCAAATCGAAGTAAAAGATAACGGAGTAGTCATCGGGGCGATGGTCCGGAATACAGCCATCGCTGTAAACAAAATCATCCTGGAAAGCTGGCCATTACTCTCCAAAGCCATTCTGAAGGGAGCTTCTCCCCAGATTCGCAACATGGCTTCTGCCGGAGGTAACCTGTTACAACGCACCCGTTGTCCGTATTTTTACGACTTGACACTTCCGTGCAACAAACGAAAAAATGGCTCGGGCTGTGGTGCATTGAAAGGGAATAACCGAATGGGCGCCATCATTGGCTATTCCGATGCCTGTGTGGCCGTGCACCCGTCGGACATGTGTGTGGCGCTCGCCGCGCTGGATGCCAAGGTCAATATCCAAAAAGCTGACGGTTCGGAAGAAACGATGAACTTTCTGGATTTTCACCGGCTACCGGGAACCAATCCTGAAAAGGATAATAACCTTCCGGAAAACGCCTTGATCACTTCCATTTTTGTTCCGAAGAACAACTTCAGCAAACATTTCGAATACCTGAAACTGCGTGACCGCGAATCGTACGCTTTCGCACTGGTTTCGGTAGCTGCAGCGTTGGATATGGACGGGAATCAGATCAGCGAAGCACGGCTGGCATCCGGTGGTGTCGCTCATAAGCCCTGGCGCTGGACCAAAGCAGAAGACTTCCTGAAGGGAAAACAGGCAACAGCCGAGAACTTTGCCGAAGCAGCACGGATAGCTGCTGAGGATACCGCTCCCCTATCGACAAATGCCTTCAAGGTTCCATTGCTGAAAGGCGCGATAGAAACCGCATTACACACTTGTCTCACGAATAAAGCATAAGGTGATGAGCTACTTTTTTGACTCGAAAAATACGGAACAAATGCCGAAAGGTCGTGTGGAAGGGATTGCGAAGGTAACCGGCAAAGCAAAATATTCAGCGGAATATGATATTCCCGATGTAACATACGGAGTGATGGTCGGAAGTACCATAGCCTCCGGAAGAATTCTGAAAATGCAGATTGAAGAAGCGATGAAGGCTCCCGGTGTCATCGATATTCTTTCGCATGAAAATAAGCCTTATGTATCCGGTTTCTCCGGAATGAAAGAGATGCCGGACAATCGATTTGGTTTGCCCATTTTCTACACTGACAAGGTTTACTACAACGACCAGCCCATTGCCATGGTGGTAGCCGAAACCATCGAGGATGCCATGTTTGCAGCTTCGCTGGTTAAAGCCGAATACGAAGAAGCAATACCGGAGACTGACTTCGCCAAGAAAGCCAAAGAGGTATCGCTGAAAGAGACCGAAAATGACCGGGGAAGCGTCGGGGCATGGGAAAACGCGCCATATAAAGTCGACCAGGAATACACCATCGCGACGGAAGTTCACAACCCAATGGAAATGCACGCCACCATCGCCCAGTGGAAACCGAACGACAAGCTGGTGTTGTACGACAAAAACCAGGGCGTAAACCGGGTGCAGTCGGTCATCAGCAGTTTGTTCGACATTCCGACAGACAACATTCATGTCATCAGTGAATTCGTCGGAGGCGGCTTTGGCAGCGGCTTACGGGTATGGCCTCATACCATCGCTGCGGTAATGGCAGCCCAGCAGGTCAAACGCCCGGTGAAAGTGATGCTCACGCGTCCGCAGATGTTTACCATGGTTGGCTATCGGCCCGAATCGTGGCAACGGGTGAAACTGGGAGCTGATAAGGACGGCAAGTTCCTTGGTGTCATTCATCAGGCGAAAAATATCAGTTCCAAAATTCAGGGATTCTCCGACGGAATTACACGCGTGACGCGTAAGATTTATGGCTTTAAGAACGTAAAAACAGAGGAGGCAATTGTCGATCTGAACGTCCCCATGCCGACCTGGAACCGCGGGCCTGGTGACACGACCGGCTGTTTTGGTGTGGAAAGTGCCATCGATGAATTATGTCACGAGCTGAAATTGGACCCGGTGGATGTTCGACTGAAAAACATTGCGCCTTACGAAATGGAAACCGGTCTGCCGTGGTCGACCAACTACCTGAACGAGTGTCTCGAAAAAGGGGCCGAACTGATTGGCTGGAAAAACCGCAATCCCGTCCCGGGCTCACAGAAAGAGGGCGATTACAAAATCGGCTACGGCGTTGCCGTGGGTATGTGGGGCTCGGGCCGTTCCTACACCGGTGCTTCGATCGACATGCAGAAAGACGGAGTCATCACCGTTCGCACAGCTATGACGGATATCGGGACCGGAACAGGAACCGGCATGCAAAACGTAGCTCACACAGTTACCGGTATTCCGAAAAGTAAAATCAAAATCGAGCTGGGAAATTCCGATTTTCCCAAAGCTCCCAGCCAGGGAGGTAGCCGGGGAATGGCTTCCGTCAGTAGTGCAGTATATGCCGCCAGTCTGGCACTGAAACGAAAAGTGGCCGGTTACGCCTGGCCCGATAAAGATGCCAATACCTTGAATATAGATGACATCTCGTTGTCCGATAAAGGCATTACCTATAAGGACAGTTTTCTTCCATATGCCGATATTTTTGGCAAGAATAATCTCAATGACATCAAAGTCGAGGAATTTGCCGGACCGGGTGAAGAACGAAAAAAGTACGGATTCTGCTCTTCCGCTGCTCATTTCTATAAAGTGAAAGTGCACGAGAAAACCGGTAAAATCAAAATGGACCGGATGGTGATTGTCGCCGATGCCGGAAGGATCATCAATCCAAAGGCAGCCGCTAACCAGGTGATTGGTGCCGGAGCCGGAGGCATTGGCATGGGATTACTGGAAGAACAGCTAATTGATTTCAAAACCGGGCGGTTAATTGGGAACGATTTGGCGGGTTATCACTTCGCCGTCAATGCCGATGTGCCGCTCATTGAAGTCTCCTTTATCGGCAAACCCGACCCGAACATCAATCCATCCGGAGCAAAGGGATTAGGCGAGGTAGGCATCATTGGAGCCGCACCGGCGATTGCCAACGCCGTTTTCAATGCCACCGGGAAACGGGTACGTGATATCCCCATAACAGTAGAGCGGTTTTTCAACGCATAACTAAATTTGAACTGATAGAGAGGCCGACCAGGAATTGTCGGCCTTTTTTCTATGAAAGTCAGTTAAAATGCCATTGAGATAATAACGAAGAATGCGCCGCTCAGAAAATCTACCACAAGGATCACAAAGATTTTTGTGTTAAAGAAAGCATCCGAATGCAAAATCACCGTCCTTTTTCAATTTCATCGAAGAATCAAGGGTGTTCATCGAAAAAAATTGCTTACAACGACCGGTTGATTTTACTTTGGTTACAGATTGTTTAACCAAAAAATTCAATTAGCCATGAAAACAAAACTGATCCTCTTAGCCTTCCTGCTGGCAGTAATCGTCAGCAGCTGTATCGTGAAGTCGCTCCATCCATTTTACAAGAAAGAGGATGTCATCTTCAAAAAGGAACTGGTAGGAACCTGGCTCGACCAGGAATCGAATAAATGGACCATTAAGCAAACAGTACATCATCCGGGTGGACCGATTCCGGGTAATCCGGCCGATTCGTTACAGAATAATTATTCAGTTTCATACACCGATAAAGATGGTACGTCGAAATTCATCGTCCACCTGTTTCAGCTCGACCATCAGCTATATGTCGATTTCTACCCGGATGATGTCAATGTTCCTGACCTGACCGCTTTTCACCTGGTGAAGGCACATAGCATTGCCAAAATAGGAATATCAAAAGACAGTTTGAGCATCAAATGGTTCAACGAAGCCTGGCTGGCTGATTTGCTTAAAAACAATAAAATCCGTATCTCACATGAAACTATTCACAAAAAGTATGTAGATGATTCCTATATCTTGACGGCATCGACCGATGAGCTGCAAAAGTTTCTGATAAAATACGGAAACGACCCGAATGCTTTTGTAGATCATCCCGGTGATAAAGACAAGGAAGAAATCATGTGTTATTATTTGAAACGGGTTCAGCAATGAACATAGACAAAATAAAAAACATCTACCGAAACAGGATTGTACAGCATATCCTGTTTTGGTGTGTTTCGTATTACGTTTTACTGAACCTGTTCACCCCTTCCGGGAAAATTGAAAAGATTGACATTATCTATACGGTCCTGTTTCTGGCTACCATCATTCCCGGTATCTATGTCAATTTATCCATTCTGATTCCCCGGTATCTGAGCAGGAAAAGGTATTTCATGTACGGAATACTGCTGGCCATAACAACATTGGCTACCGCCGGATTTAACCTGCTCTTTTTCGATAAATGGGTTAGCTACATTTTACCGGGATACTATTTCATTTCTTATTACGAGTTCTTCGATATCGTCAAATTTGTGGTAGTATTTGTCGGGATTACCACCCTGCTCAAGTTATCCAGGGGGTGGTTCGAACTCTCGGAAGCCCGACACCGACTGAACCAACTACAGAAAGAAAAAGTGGAAACTGAGCTAAAAGCATTGAAAGGACAAATCAATCCGCACTTTCTCTTCAACAGCCTGAACAGTATCTATTCGCTGGCCCTGAGCCATTCCGACAGAACACCGGAAATTGTATTGAAACTCTCCGATATCATGCGGTACATCATTTACGAAGCCAATGTCGACCGGGTTAAATTAACGAAGGAAATCAAATACCTGGAAGATTACATCGAACTGCAGAAACTCAGGACGGATAACCGGGCGACCATTACTTTTGAAATAACCGGTGACCCGGAAAACATCCGGATTGCCCCGTTGCTCTTCTTCCCATTGATTGAAAACAGTTTTAAACACGGCATCAAAGGTGCCACCAGCCAATCGTTTGTTTTCATCAACTTGCAAATGACTGGTGACCATGTAACTTTAATCGTCGAGAATAATAAAGGCATAACCGACAACGTGGAGAAAAAGGAATACAAAGGAATTGGATTGGCCAATGTGCAAAAGCGGCTTGAAATGATCTATCCCGGCGCCCATCAGCTAAAAATTACAGACGGGAACGAAACCTTCAAAGTGGAACTAACCATCACTCATGCCAAATGAAAATCAGCTGCCTAATTGTTGACGACGAACCCTTGTCGCAGGATGTACTGAAGAAATACATCGCCGATAGCCCGATGCTCGAACTGGTCGATATTTGTTTCGATGCGTTTGAAGCAAACGACAAGTTGCAGAACGACGATATTCAGCTCATTTTCCTGGACATCAACATGCCCAAACTTTCGGGTGTCCGGTTCGTCAAAACATTAAGTAACCCACCGCTCGTCATTTTTACCACCGCTTATCCCGAGTATGCCATCGAAGGTTTCGAGGTGGATGCAGTTGATTACCTCGTCAAACCCTTTTCATTCGAACGGTTTCTGAAAGCCATCAACAAGGCCGTCGAGAAAATCAGTTTTGCCAACATGAAGACTGCTGCCGGCAACCGGTTTGTTTTACTCAGGGCAGATAAGAAGGTATATAAAGTCAATTTCGACGACATCGACTATCTGCAATCGTTTGGCGACTACATAAAAGTATTCACATCCGAAGAATGCCTGATGGTTCACGAAACTGTGAAAAATATGCTCGAACAATTGCCTGCAGAAGAATTCCTGCGCATCCACAAGTCCTACATTATCGCGCTAAGTAAAATCCAGTACATTGACGGCAACCAGGTAAAGATAGCCGACCAGCTCATCCCGATAGGAGCCAACTACAAGGATGATTTGCTCAAGACCCTGGGCGATAAATAAAACGGTATAGAAATAAAAACAGGGAACCAACACGCCTCCGGGTTGATAGCCCCGTTCGACATGATTGATTCCCTGCTTAAGCGATGAAGCTTATCGCCTAAAATTCCTTATCACCTTTCAGGTCGGTCAGTTTGCCCTGATGGCACAACTGAAGTTCCCTCTTCAGCTCCGGCTGATTTCTTTTGGTCTGTTCTGCCGGGTCGAGACTGGTTAGGTCCGGTTTTCCCGCATTTACCCATGCCGTGTACCAGAAATCGGCTGTTTCCTTGATCGAACTCCGAAGCTGTTTCTCCACCATTCCATTCAACGCCTTGTTATAAGCACGGGCATAAGCCGCTGTATGGATAGGTTGATGATATTTGTTTCTCCTGATTTTGCCCGATGCATCTTTCTCGTAAACATCCCCTTTAAAGTGTTTCTTCAGTTCCCGGTCGGCCAGCAACAGCGTATCGGCCAACTGATGCGAATGGCGGAGAATCTTCCACACTTCCTGGTGAATGTTTTTAATATACTTTGCCTGACCGCAGTTGTAGTTGTATTGGTCACCAAACATTTCGGGCAGTTGCGATTCCCAGAAGGAATGAATCCCCCGCTGACCGGTCAACTGTCCATCATGATTCACCGACGTATGCAACGGCATATGAGCATCGCCGACATAGTGTCCAAGGTCAGCCGCAAGGTACAGTATCTCGTTTTTGCTCTTTTCCTTAAAGGCGGTGGTCAACTTCTTCATCATCTCCTCGATGTACCAGGGTAGTATCCCGTTCTTCTGTAGAAACTCCGGAGAATATTTCTCTTCGGCCTCCTTCATGGTAGCCGGAAGGCTGTCCATCGTTCCGTAACGCTCCAAATCGATATAATGCCTGGGTCTCTCGGCTTTGTAACGCAACGTATATTTCCGAACATCCGGAATAGTCGATTCCGTTGTCATAAAATCGATATGATTGAAAAAGAACGCCTGCATGGGAGCAGGAAGCGCCATTACAGCAGCGCGATTGATGTGTTCATGGCCGAATGTGCCCCATGCCATGAGGAAGGGAGACAAAACCAAAAAGGGAATAATCCGGCTCCAATAATTTTTCAAAAAACGTTTCATTTGTAACTCTCCTATTTATACTTACTTCGTTAAGGTAACAATGGGGCGACCTGTACAGGCATTGGGCGCATCGATATTCAGGAACGCAGCAAGAGTCGGGGCAATATCAACAGTATGCACCGGTTTCGAAGTATAGCCCGGCTTGATGTGCCAGCCATACCAAAGCAACGGTACGTGAGTATCATAGCTGTAAGTGGTTCCGTGCGATGTTCCGGTATGTGGGTAATCCCCCAGCCATTGCGGGTCAAGCAGAATGGAGACATCCCCCGAGCGTTTCACGTAAAAACCATTCTGTATGTACCGGCCCGATTGATTTTGCAGGGTAGCTCCCGTCAACTGCTCAGCTGTATAAGCGTTGGCAACTCCTTTAAAGGTCTGAGCATACCGCGCGATTTCCTTAGCAACAGCGTTGATACCAATTTGCTTTTTATGTATCTCCGGATGATTCAGGTACACCTGATCGTTGATGATGTAGGAAACCAGATTGCTATCGTTGTACATGGCAGCCAGATGTGCTTTTAACTTCTTATCAAAATCTTTGAAGCTGAAGTAACCGGCATCCATTTTATGGTCCATCAACTGCTGAGGCACGTATGCGGCACCGTGATCGGCCGTCAGAAAAAGCAGGTAGTTATCTTTTCCGTACGTTTTGTCCAGTACACTAATCAGCTGCGCCAGGTCGCGGTCTAACCTCAAATAGGTATCTTCCAACTCAACCGACTGAGGCCCCATTTTATGGCCGATATAGTCGGTCGACGAAAAGCTGACCATCAGGAAATCAGTATTGTTACCCTTACCTAAATTGGCTCCCTTTAATGCGGCAAGGGCCAGGTCCTTCGTTAGCGAATTGCCAAACGGGGTAGAGCGGATGATGCCGTAATTGTTTTTGCTGTACATTGCCGGCAGGTTATGCGGAAATACCGGTTTCGTTTCTCCCTTGTACAATCCTTCGTAAGGATTATCATCCGGCGCACTCTCGGTATACTCGCTAATGGGCAGAAGCGTGTTCCAGGGTTTCGATAAATACTTCTCCGGAAGTTTCTGCGCATTGAAATCACGCACCCATTTCGGCAACTCGTTCATGTAGTAGGTCGAGGTGACAAAATTTCCGGAGCTAGGATCGAACCAAAAGGCTCCGCTTGCCAAATGGCCTCCCGGTAAAATCGCGGCGCGGTCTTTCAATGATATGGAAATGACTTTTGATTTCATGTTGGAAAAGAGCCGTGCTTCGTCACCAATGGTTGAAGCCAGCATGTTGCGCGGCGACATCTTGCCCACATCAGCCGAGTTACTTCCTACTGTTTGAACTGATGCATCATCAGTAACGTACATGGTTTTACCTGTTGTGCGGTTGTACCAGTTGTTACCGATGATTCCGTGATAAGCCGGTGTAGTTCCGGTGTAAATTGATGTATGTCCGGGGCCAGTGTAGGTAGGGGCATAATTGAAGTTGGCGTCTTTGCAGTTAAAGCCTTGGTTCATGAGCTTTTTAAAACCGCCGTCCGAAAACTTGTTGTAGTATTTGGCCAGGTAGTCGTATCGCATCTGGTCGACCACAATACCCACGACCAATTTGGGATGTTTTAATGCAGAGGGTTGCCTGGTTTGTGCTTTTGCCTCTGCATGAATCGCCGTTAGCAGGAATACAGCGATGCTCGTTATGACAAGTTTCATTGTTGAAAATTTAGCGTTCGTCTAAGATTTCTGGCTCCAAAACTAAACTAAAGTTGCAACAAACGCTCCTTATTAAGAATTATTTAAAATAATAGTCCCCTCTACAAAGCACACGCCCAACACGGATACTCACAACAAATTCGCTGGTAACAAAATTGTTAAGATGAGATACCGGAAGAGAAAGGGAAATACCATTGAAAATTAGTGTCCTCACCGAATATGACCAAAAGATGAATACACGATGACAAAAACATGTCAAATTCGTTCTTTTCATTTTCAGCGTTTCCTTTACCTAATTTGGTAATTCTTCCGCCTCATTACTAGCGAAAAATCACTAATTTGTATGTCATTAACTAACTGACACAAAAAACAAACCATGAAAAAGATAGCATTCGTATGGGCGATTTTCATTCTGTCACTAAACCTTTCATACGCACAAAATAACCGGGATACACTGTTCACGCAAATCGGTCATTCCGTACAGATTGAGTCCGGCATATTGAACCAGACCAAAAAGGTATTCATTCATCTTCCCTTTAAATTTGACAAAAGCAAAGAATATCCCTTAGTCGTACTGGCCGATGTTATGGCTTTTAAGCCCTTGTCAAGTATCACAGAAATCATGGCTTATAACCGGACCATTCCTTTTTGTATTGTTGTATGTGCCGTTCCAACAAACGCACAAAATGACTATTCTCCAATTATTGATGACACGTCGGATGCCATAAACGGAGGAAAAACAATGGCTTTCTACGAAAAAGAACTCTTCCCGTATTTAGCGTCGAAGTATAACATTTCAAAGAAAATTATCTGGGGACAAAATTATTCCGGCATGTTTACCACCTTCATCTTATTGTCAAGGCCGGGTTTGTTTGACGGATATCTTTCCGATGTGCCCCGAGTGGACTTGTTGAAGAAAGAGATCGAACGCGAAAACTGCTTTGCTAATCTGGGTAATGACACCGTTTTCTATCAAGTTTCATGGACCACCTTAAAGAATAAACCTGCGGGAATGAATAACCTCTTGAAGAAACTTGAATCGGATGCCCCTGATAACCTGAAATGGACTTATACAGCGGAAAGCGACTCCATAATGATTACCCATATCCTGACCAATTACACATACGGTCTTAAAGCCTTTTTCAGGGAAATGGAATAGCACCACGCCAAAGTTTTGCACTTCGTTTTTAATGAAAAATCGCTAATTTGAGCCAAAATCAAACTAACAAGACGAAGATGAATCAGAAGAATCACAACAAAGGAATCAAACGCCGCGACTTTTTGAAGACCAGCGCTGCGTTTGCCGGAACAGCCATGTTCATGGGGATGGGAACATCGCGATTATTTGGCGCACCCGGTCTGCCGGAAAGCTCTATTGAAAACGTCACGCTCAACAATGGCGTCAAAATGCCCATCCTCGGTTTTGGAACCTACGGGCTGAATGGTGAAGTATGCAAGGATAGCGTTGCCGATGCGCTCTCGCTGGGCTATCGCCTGATCGACACCGCAACGGTTTACCGGAACGAAGAATTCGTTGGTGCCGGAATTAAGCAAAGCGGGATAAAACGGGAAGAACTGTTTATCACCTCCAAGGTGTGGGTTGACGATTCGGGTTATGAAAAGGCGAAGATAGCCTTCGAAACATCACTGAAAAAGTTGGGAACCGACTATCTGGACCTCTATCTTATTCACCGGCCACGGGGCGATGTAAAAGGTTCGTGGAAGGCAATGGAAGAGCTGTATAAGGAAGGCAAAATCAGGGCCATCGGAGTCAGCAATTTCGAGCCACACCAGCTGGATGAGCTGATGGCTGATTTTGACGTTACACCAGCCGTCAATCAAATCGAATCGCATGCGTTCTTCCAGCAGAATAAAGCCAATGCCTATATGAAGCCCCACAAGATTCAAATGGAAGCCTGGGCTCCTTTGGCAGAAGGCCGCAACGGACTCTTCACCAACGAAACACTGGCAGCCATTGGCAAAAAGTATAACAAAAGCAATGCGCAGGTGAGTTTACGATGGCATTACCAGCGAGGCATCATCGCTATCCCTCGCTCATCTCAGAATGCGCACAGGATGGAAAATCTCAACATTTTCGATTTTGAGTTGAGTGAATCCGAGATGCAAACCATTGCCCCACTCGACCTGAATAAGACGCAATTCCCCGAGTGGAGCTAAAATAGCATTCAACAACCCGTTGTGTGAAATTCAAGGCTGTCATGATTTTTCAGTCCTTTTAGCCCCGACTGTTCGGGGAGGGTAAAAAGCTTGATTTTTTGCTGGGCAAAAGCAGTTTCACACAGCGGGTTTCAATAAAAAGAGCAGACCGAAAAAAGCCAGATGAACTTACCTCCCTACGCTATTTTCCCGAATATTTCGGGTGACAAAGTCTCGTTGCGCCAAATTCAACCGTCCGATATTCCGGCCATTATTGACATCTCGTTCTATGACGCCGTCAAAGCTTCAACCACGGAAGAAGCAATGGAAATGCAGGAGAAAATCAATCAAGACTATGAGCAGCGCAAATCCATCCATTGGGGCATTTTCGACAATGCATCCGGCGATATCGTCGGTACGTGTGGGTTTTACCGGGGATTTCCCGAGGATGCAGGAGAACTCGGATGTGTTTTGTTGCCTCAGTTCCGGGGACAAGGTTTTATGACCGCCGCCATGCAGTTAGCCATCGACTTTGGCATCGGGCACATGAAGCTCCGACGCATCTGGGCGGCTACCGCAACCGAAAATCATAAAGCAAGGAAGCTATTCGAACGACTCAACTTCAAAGAAGTAAGAGAACTACCAGATGGAGAAGTTGAGCTGGAGTTGGTGCAAGAAGCCTAATTGTCGATAGATAGTCTACTCACCCAACCCTCTCTAACATAGAGAGGGCTCAGGACACTGCAAATTCTCAAGGACTTAAGTCCACCAGCAAAGCTATTGGAACCAAACGTCGATTCAACCACCGGCCAAGCCCCTCTTTACTTGTAGAGAGGGGTAATTCAGACGCAGTCTGGATGGAGTGAGTAGAACACCAGCCATTTCCGGCTGCACAATCTTTTCTACTCATCCCAACCCTCTCTAACATCGAGAGGGCTCAGGACACTGCCTTATATCGACGCCTAAATTTAAAACGAGAATCCTGTTCAGAAACGACCAATTAGAATAAAAACTACATCGGAGCACCAACTTGGCCGCTCTTTACTCGTAGAGAGGGGCAATCCGGCCACAGGTCGGATGGGGTGAGTAGATGATACCTAAATAAATTGCTCGATTCTTTTCAGCACCTGCCCCAAACTCTTACACTCTTCATTCTTTAATCTCAGAACATGCAGTCCATTGTGTCGTAATACTTCATCACGGTTATTATCATATCCTTTTTGAAAATCGTGAATTCGGCCGTCAACTTCTATTGCCAGCTTTTTCTCTGCACAATAGAAATCTGCGATAAAGTACAACGGATGCTTATTATCGTCAATTTGGTATACAATAGGATGCTGCCGAAGGAACTTAAGACCATGAAATTTCCGGTTTCGCAAAACGCTCCATAAAAGCTTTTCTTCATCCGTCATACTTCTCCTTAGCCTTCTGGCCCGTTTGATAAAATAATTGTCGCTCATATATAGTCTGGTTTAATAAAGTCAAGTTATGAAATAAGATCTACTCACCCAACCCTCTCTAACATAGAGAGGGCTCAGGACACTGCAAATTTTCAGGGACGTAATTCCACCAGCAAAGCAATTGGAACCAAACGTCGATTCAACCACCGGCCACGCCCCTCTTTACTTGTAGAGAGGGGCAATTCAGACGCAGTCTGGATGGGGTGAGTAAACGTCAACCGTCTCAGGCTGCACAAATACTTTCTACTCACCCAACCCTCTCTAACATAGAGAGGGCTCAGGACACTGCAAATTCTCAGGGACTTAATTCCACCAGCAAAGCAATTGGAACCAAACATCGATTCAACCACCGGCCAAGCCCCTCTTTACTTGTAGAGAGGGGCAATTCAGACGCAGTCTGGATGGGGTGAGTAAACGTCAACCGTCTCAGGCTGCACAAATACTTTCTAGTCACCCAACCCTCTCTAACATAGAGAGGGCTTAGGAAACTACATGATTTCAAGGACTTAATTTCACCAGCAGAGCTATTGGAACCAAACGTCGATTCAACCACCGGCCACACCCCTCTTTACTTGTAGAGAGGGGCAATTCAGACGCAGTCTGGATGGGGTGAGTAAACATCAACCGTCTCAGGCTGCACAAATACTTTCTACTCACCCAACCCTCTCTAACATCGAGAGGGCTCAGGACACTGCAAATTTTCAGGGACGTAACTCCACCAGCAAAGCTATTGGAACCAAACGCTGCTCCAACCACCGGCCAAGCCCCTCTTTACTATCTTTTCCCGAGCTGTCACACACATCATATACACTGGTTTTCAACAAAGAGCAAAAAAAACAACAACTTCCAGCCACTCGGTTTTCTGCTAAGATTTCGCTAATTTGAACTACATAAAACCGACGAATGGAAATGAACCATGCCATATTACTAAATCAGCACAGAAACGAGAATTAGATGACAGATAACCAAACAAATAAACAGCCACCCAAAATATTAAGTTTCATAAAAACGTTGCTTCAAATCATCCTTTATATACCCATTCAAATAATCTTCATTCCTGTTGCTATTATTGGACTAACAGATGGAATTTACAAGGGGATAATAAAAAGCAGGAAAATGGGGGTCTCTTTCTCGGCATGCCGCTCGCTTCAATACAAATGGTTCATGCATTATTTTAATATCAGACCGGATCCCCTTTCCATTGCATTCACAAAAAAGTTTCCGTGTGAATCACATTTTGGTTTGTTGTCGACTTTTGGAGCTCTTATCATTTCTCAACGGTTATTCGGTTTCACCACCAGGTTGGGAAAAGTCGATGAGAAGGGTGAAGAGACCTTTATTTCCTTTGCTGGTCCACGGGTGCTCATGTTCGACTGCATAATGGAAAAATATATTGATGAAATGGAGCAGCTTGTCCTTCCGGGAGCTGGCTTTGATCTAATCGCGTTGCAATTTACGAAGGGGAAGAAAATAAAGGTCTTCGAACTCGACCAGGTTAAAACACTGGATGTTAAAGTTGAAACATTGGAAAAAACCGGCATAAAGCATGATTGGATTACCTATATCCCGGTTGATTATTCAAATGAATCCTGGGTTGATAAACTATTAGGAGCTGGCTTTGATAAAACTAAAAAGACCTTGTTCCTTTGGCAAAGCGTCTCTCTGTTCTTGGAAGCTGAGCTTGTCAAAGAAACACTTAGGGAAATGGCTGATTTATGTGCAGATGGAAGTATCATCGCTCAAGACTTTTATTCCCAGGCATTCATATCAGGTGAAGCTTCAAAAACAGTTAAAAGAGCTGCAAGAATGATAGAAAAAAGGGAGCCCTGGAAATTCGGAATTGATATGAGAAATGAGCCTAACGCAGCCGTTGAATCATTTTTAAATGAATGTGGATTAAGAATGACAGGAATAAGCCAGTTCGGAGAGAAACTGGGTATCGAACCATTTTACTGTATTGTTGAAGCTGAAAAGCTGTAAATAAAAAAAGTAAGCCCGATAGGATATTACCCCATAAGCTCTTCTTGTGCCCTAAAAAACCCTCTGAAAAAACTTCTACGTTTCTCTTGCCATCTTTCTAAGTAGAAAGGTGGATCACTTCTAAGTAGAAGTTTCCGAAAAGAACAGTAGAAGTTTTTGAACTTATACGTAGAAGTTTTGGGCGACAACTTGAGAAGGCAAAAACAGGAACAAAATAACGAGAAAAAAACTCCCGGAACTGGCGGGTTCCGGGAGCACTTCAGCGGATTAACGGGGAGTGAACGAAGCCTTGGCAACGGCCTCTTTCATCCCCTTACCGGGACGAAACCGGATGTTCACCGCTTTGATTTTATCGGCGGTACAATCGGCCTCCGTGTCAGCGCCGTCGCTGCTAAGGGTTAGCTGGAACGAACCCCAGTCGCCCATCTGCACGGTGTAACCGTCGAGCAACGAGCTGATGATAACGGCTTTTACCTCGTCCAGCACCAGGCTGGCTTCCCCACGACTTAAAGTCGTGTTCTTACTAAGCGCTTCAGCTATTTCCTTTTCACTTTTCTGCCCTATCCGTTGCGGGACGATGTACCATTTTTTCGGAGCTTGCAGGTCCCGTGGATTAATCCGCTGAACCTTGCTATATAATATAGACATAATAAAGGTTTTAAAGATGAATGAAAAATCCGGTGATAGCCCGGAAATGATAAGATGGCAGGCAAAAAAGCAGGTCGGCTAGCCGCGCTCAGGTACTCCACTCACGACGAACAGATACCGGCATGGAATTACGCAATGTGGTCGCAAGTGGAGTTCGGCTTTCGATTTAGTGGTCATAATCTGTTGGTTTCTTTCGGGATATAAATTAGCAATAATTCTTCGAATCATACCCTCAAACTGCCGAATAACATATCAAAATGTTTGAAAAAGAAATCTTCTGCTCTGCTTCCACTCCGCCCCTCCGGGTCTTTTTCTGACTGGTTATCAACTTTAAGTTAATAAATACCTGCTACCATGCGATGGGGATATGATATGTTTTTGCTAATTTGAACGTCGTAAAACTGACGGATGGAATTAAGCCAAACCATACAACGGAATCTAAAACCCGGAAGAATATCGATTCAACATAATAGGTGTTGTTATACCCCTGATTTGGGTAGTGTAACAACACCTGGAAATTTGTTAAAAGAGAAATAACAACCATAGGTGATACACACTAGTTGTGGGTAATTAAAAATGAGACTAACAGCAAACATAAAACATCCTGATTCAGACGTAAAAAGATTAATGATTTACGACTCTGAAGATGGCGTGTATCTATTTGGATACGATAAAGAAACTGATTCAAGTGCAATTTGGGACAACTGGTTTGAGAAAGTAGAGTATGCAATTGAAGCTTCACAAGAATACAGTGTTGACCAAAATGATTGGCAAGAAATACCAGACCCTATGGAAAATTGCCAACACGATTGGATAGAACCTGTAAGAGTAAAAGGACGAGAGATTGGGAAACCTGAGTGGGGTAAACTTGAGAAATTAGTAAATGGTAAATGGATTGATTTATGATTCACAAGATTGACAATACTGGAAAATTAAATAAATCAATTTATCAGCAAATTGGTAGACCTATATCTGAAAAGGAAAACAAGTTGATTAATATAACGGGGAGTTGTTTGTTCAACCTCAGAGACATAAGAATCTTCAACGAAAAGAATGATTTTGAGCTTGAACCAAATGCACGTTGCAATTTTGAACTTTTCGAGTATGGACTCTTACTCAGAATTAATGACAGACAACATTATTATGTTCTTCCGCTATCAAAAAATGAAAATCTAAGAATGATTTTAAAGGAAGGAGAAGAAAAAATATTCCCGATTAATTTGACTGGATTTCTATATGCAATTGGATTTAAAAGAAGCTTTTTGAGAAAGTATTGGTTATTATCAAGAGGATTTTACAACGAAAGATTTGAACTTCTGATAGAAACTGATTCAGAGAAACTTTTACTTGACTCGCAAGGAAAGAATTTCAAAGAAGCGGTGAAATATTTTGAAAAAAGTGAACTGAGAACAATAATAACTACCCACAACAATAAATATAAGCAATAGCTGTTTCTGTGGGTATTCGGGCGGTAGTGGTTCTAATCATCCCCGCCAAATCTACGGATTTGACTATTTAATTTTGCGTAGCTTTGGCTACTTTGTAACTTGATACGAAACCGCATTTAAGACCGCTACATGCTCATATTATTAACGTTAGACAATATTTGAAAGCACCCTATTAACCATAAACGGCAACGATGGAAAATGAATTTTATAAACCAATAATAATTGACAACCTGAGAGTTTCGGGAATTGCAGATGGGACTATTCCTCCTGGACAAAGTGGAAATATTATTGTTAGAAAATTTACATCCTCTTTATCTCCTAATTTTTCACGTCATTTCAATAACATAATTTCACTTTTTCTTAATCAGAATGCTGGAAACTCCTTGAATAATCTTTTGGTAATTATCAAACCTGATTTCAAAGCATATGTTTACACAAAATTCCCTTTGAGCATTAATATTAAAGCTTCTCGTGATTTAAAAAAAGGAGAGCTTGTAATGTTTGGAGATTTTGCCGATTTAGATAATGTATCATTTCATGATGCTACGATTGATTTAAATCCCGAAAAAGGAGATCAGATTGTATGGCTGTTTAGAGATAATTGGCATTTTGGATTGCACTTTGATTTTTCAAGGTTGCTTGATAGAGCAGCAATGTTGAGTGAGCTAGGGTACCATTATAAGAAAATGCTTTATCTTGAAATGTATTCGTTTTTATCAACTGAAAAACATTTTAAATCATTGATTAATGACGGCTGGTTTCCATTTATTCGATTATTAAATGGTCAGTTTAATAATCTGATAGCTTACTATGAAGAGGACATGAAGTTTAATAGCTATACAGAGAAAGTAGTTGATTCTTTCACAGATGACCATTTACGTAAAATAGTTGCTAGATGGTGGAGGAATCCAGTCTTAAATAATAAAAAAGAAATAATCCAATCTGGAATTGACGCATACATTTCTAGAACTAAATCAGGATTTATAAACTGCATAAAAAATCTAGTGACTGAGCTTGAAGGAATAATCCGTATGGCTTGTTACCATGAAACAGGGAATAAAAGCCCATCCACAAAGCAGATTAAGGAGTACATCGTTGAGTCTGGCAAACAGAATTTTAAAACATTAGCGACCCTTGGATTTACAAATGAATTTATGTTTTATCTTAATGATTCTATTTTTAAAGGTTTTGATTTAGAAAAGGATATACCTTCAAGCAGACATTCAGTTGCTCATGGTGTGGCAACCACAGATAGTTATACACAAATGCGGGCTTTGCAGATTATTCTGACAATTGACCAAGCGTTCTATTTTCTTGGGAATAAAAATATTGCCTAACGATGTATAAAAATAATAGCCGAGACAGTAGTAAAATCAAGGGTTTTATCCCGTGTAAACTTTCGTGTAACTTGACAGGAAAGTGCCACGCTATCTGTCACTACTCATACAATTCTTCGTCGACATGCAAACCAACTAAACCAACACGCCATGAAAAACACCGCCAACCTACTCATCGTTGCACTCCTCTTCCTGGTTTCCTGCCAGCAAAAGGCGGAGCAGCCTGGCCAATCGATGTATTCCTTTCCGGAACAAACCCAATCGCGGTGGATTAGCTTCGAGAACCCACACGGCGAAAAGGGCAAAGGCGGCATGGAGAACTTTGGGGCGAAAGGACATCCGCAGGACAGCATCGGCGCCGGCGCTACCCAGGTGTTGATGGACATCAAAGGTAGCGGCGTTATCAACCGGATGTGGGTGACCATCAACGACCGGAGCCCGGAAATGCTGCGTTCACTCCGCATCGATATGTATTGGGACGGTGAAAGCAAACCAGCTGTCTCCGCTCCTTTCGGCGATTTCTTTGGTGTAGGTTTAGGCCGGATGACCGCTTTCGAGAACGAACTGTTTGCTGACCCGGAGGGGCGCTCATTTGTGAGTTTCATTCAAATGCCGTTCAAAACCGGGGCAAAAATTACACTCACCAACGAATCGGACCAACCGGTTTCGGCCCTGTTCTACGACATCGATTATCTGTTGACTCCCTGGAAAAAAGATAACCTCTATTTCCATTGCTACTGGAACCGGGACACCGCCACCACACCGGGCGTCGATTATACCATCCTTCCCGATGTATCAGGCAAAGGACGCTTCCTGGGAACCAACATCGGGGTGAATGCTAACCCGGCCTACAGAGATTCGTGGTGGGGCGAAGGCGAAGTAAAAATGTACCTCGACGGCGATACGAAATTTCCGACGCTGGCCGGAACCGGAACGGAAGATTACATCGCCACGGCATGGGGACAGGGCCAATTCATTTCGCGGTACTCGGGCTGTACCCTGGCCGATAGCAAAAACAAGCAATGGGCCTTCTACCGCTATCACATACCCGACCCCATCTATTTTGGTTCCGATTGCCGCGTCACCATTCAGCAAATCGGGGGAGCCCCCAAAGCCCAGGTAATCGACATGCAGAAGAAAGGAGCTAACCTGATACCGGTCACCATCCACGATGGCCATACGTTGCATCTCATTTATAAGAAAGATACGGTAGTGAATCTGGCAACCATCCCCTATAACGGATGGACCAATTTCTATCGCTCCGACGATGTCTCCTCCACCGCCTATTTTTATCTTGATCAACCGACGGATGATTTACCGGCTTTAAAACCGAGAGCCTACCGGGTTTATCATTTAAAAGCTGATAAGGAATGACAACATTCGATATCTCGGATAACTGACCAAAATATTATTATGTAATTTTTTTATCTTAGATGAGTTCTAACAACCAACAAATGCCGACAGATCCAATTATCACGCTTCGCAAGGCTTACTTCCCGCCTTAAACAGACGGAATAATAACAAATAACAGAGTGAGATAACCACCTAAGGAAGGTTACTAGTACAAAATATCCCCAAACAAAATTATTAAATGATGAAAGCAAAAATATTGTTGTTCAGCCTTATTTTATCAGTAAGCGTCGCCAAATCACAAACAATCGATGCACAGTTTCCCGGGTACGAGATGAAAACATTGCTGCAAACAGAACTCCCAATGGGCATGTGTTTCAATGCCGATAGTAATTTAGTAATAGTAAATAGAATTACACCACCAACAAAGCTTACCGTTGCCGTAATCGACAGCGGCAATTATGTTAAAGATTCCGTCTTGGTTGATTTTGCAAATCTGACCTATCAACCTCAGTATATTAAAGCAGACAAAGCAGGAAATATTTTCTTCTTAGATGCCAATAGAGATGACGGAAATTTTTACAGAATAACTCCGGATTTAAACATAGAAACGATTTATTTTGCAACCACTGGTGAGTTTAATGATCCACGGGGATTGTCCATTAATTCAAATAATGAAGTATTTGTTGTTAATAATATTATGGCAAACCAGGATTATTTAAAGTACGGCTACATTTCGGAATATAAGCTCAATGATACTCATAACGCTTTTCTGAATTCTCATCCCTACTTTATATCGTCATTCCCCAATGGAGTAATTGATTTGGAATTCTCAAAATCAGGTGATTTATATATCACAACTCACTCAACTTTAGCAAAAGTCAAATTTGACAGTTTGGGATATGTCAGCTCCTTAGATATGAACTTTGCCAAATTTCCCGTCGACTCCTCTATAACCAATTTTATATGTGGAATCGGGATTGACAATGATGATAACGTATATGTTTCTGAGGTTTCCACGAATGAAACAACAGGCGGAAAAATATATGAGGTTGACAGTTTAGGTAATGTAGAATTATTTGCATCAGGCTTAAATGCACCCCGAGACATTGTTTTTGACTCAAAAAACAGGATGTATGTATCTGACTATGGTGCGAGTAAAATTTATCAAATACAAAAAGCTACAACAACCGGTGTAAAAGATGGATATGCGCTAAAATCATTAAGAGTGTTTCCCAATCCCACCAGTAATTCATTTAGTGTTGAAGTGAACAACGAATTAAACACGACCGGCAAAAACCTAAAAATCAATCTATATGACATGACAGGTAAAAAAATACTTAATGCGCCCATGCAGAGTTCCAATACGAATATTGATATCTCCAACTTCAAAAATGGTATTTATCTGTATCGAATAACCGATGGAGAGGAGATTATGGCACAAGGCAAAATGATAAAAAAATAACTATTTACGCCCGATAATAACATCTGTAGAGGTATTGCCACACCTATCATCCAGCACTCTTTATGTATCCATAGTGAGTGCTGGAGTTAAAAAATAACACATTTTTCAAACTCAACAATAACCGGTTGAGACGAATCACCCGGATAACTGATGTGGAGGAACTTCAAAGATTCGTTGAGAAGAATTTTGTCACCAGATAAACCATCGAAAAGTTTATACTCAAAATTCGCCCCCATTCATGTAACAACTTCCGGACGGTTGGCGTCTTATAGTTTGCAATTAACATAAAGACATGCACAAACTACTGACCTTTCTACTGGGAGTATTTCTCTTCACCAACGCACTGGCGCAAAGCGATGAAATCCCTCCGTCAACCCAAATCATGACGCTGGGCGTATTTCATTTTGCCTACCCGAATCTGGATGCCATTAAAACAAAAGAGAACGATAAAATATCGGTCCTCGAAGAACCCTGGCAGTCGGAAATCATCTCGGTAGCCAATGCCATTAGTGAGTTTCGACCCACCATCATTGCCATTGAAGTAACGCCCGACCAGCAAGGCAAAATAGACTCTATGTACGCACTTTACCGCGCTGACCAATTCACCTTAAGGAAAGGTGAGATTTACCAGCTGGGCTTTCGTATCGGGAAACAATCGGACGTACCGGTCATCTATTGTGTCAACGACTGGGGAAGGCATTATCAGTCTGTTGAAACATTGTTTAAAGACAGCATCCGGCAAAGTAAATTCACAGAATACTACCGAAACTCGCCCGATTCAGTTTATGAAACGCACCGCAAGGCAACCAAAGTGAAAAACATCATCGGGGAATTGAAAAAGCTGAATGACCCGGCTGCCATCAGGGAACGGCTTTCGGTATACTTGCTAAACCCTTTCAAGTATGAGGAAAAGCCGGGCGATTTTATGGGCGTTGACTTCGAAACCGGCCGTTGGTTCAACCGGAACCTGCGTATCTTCCGAAACATACAGCGGATAAAACACAACAGTGATGACAGAATCCTGCTGATTATCGGCCGTGAACACCTGAACCTGCTCAACCTGTTTTTCGATGTATCGAAAGAATTTGAACTGGTTTCACCTCTTCCTTACCTGGAAAACATGAACCATGAGTAAAACAGGTGCTAAGAATTAAAGCGCTGTCGGGATAGCGGGATTGATTTTATTCTTTTCCCGGCTTGTAATTCCATCTCTGGTAACACCAGCAAGTATTACACTGAAAATAAGACACCAAACGATAACATTTAGTATATTCATCGTGGTTTAACCAACCGATATGACTACTAAACCAAATGAAAGAACGATGAAATTAAGTGTGATCAAAAGCAGTTTTGTCTTATTGCTGTTTGTCTGTTTATCCGGCTGCAGCTCTACAAACAAACATCAAGTTATTAGTGCCGATGTAGTTATTTACGGAGGAACGCCTGCCGCCATAACAGCAGCTGTCGAATTAACCCGTTCGAACAAACACGTGGTTATTGTCTGTCCGGAAAAGCATTTAGGAGGCATGAGTTCTAACGGACTCGGTTTTACTGACACAGGCGACAAGAATATTATCGGTGGCATTGCAAAGGAATTCTACCAACGGTTGTATACTTACTATGACAAAGAGGAAGCATGGAACTGGCAATCGAAATCCGAATACGGCAATAAAGGCCAGGATACACCTGCCATAGATGGAGGCACCAAGTCGATGTGGATTTTTGAACCGCATGTTGCCGAAAACGTATTCGAGAATTTTATCGAGGAGAACAAAATAGCAGTATACCGCGATCATTGGCTGGATAGGAATGACGGCGTTGAAGTAACAAATGGTTCCATCAAATCAATAAAGATGTTGAATGGAACACTTTTCAAAGCCAAAATCTATATTGATGCCACTTATGAGGGAGATCTGTTGGCCGCTGCCGGTGTGAGTTACCATGTTGGAAGGGAATCGAATAGTGAGTACAACGAAACATGGAATGGAGTTCAGGTGGGTACATTTCATCACGGCCACAATTTTGGAGATATGAAGATAAGCCCGTATAAAATTCCCGGTGATTCTTCGAGCGGGGTTTTAGCTTATATTTCAACAGACCCTCCGGGGAAAAAAGGCGAAGCGGATTATCGGGTTCAGGCCTATTGTTTCAGATTGTGCCTCACAAAGCATGAGGAGAATCGTGTTCCATTTGAAAAACCGGCTGGATATGATTCCACGAAATATGAACTGCTGGCCAGGATATATGAGGCCGGCTGGAACCAAACCTTCGACAAATTCGATCCCATCCCCAACTATAAGACCGATGTCAATAACCACGGACCATTCAGCTCCGATTACATCGGGATGAATTACGAATATCCGGAAGCGTCTTACGAGCAAAGAGCTCGTATCATACGTGAACATGAGGCCTATCAAAAGGGACTGCTTTACTTCCTGGCAAACGACCGACGTGTTCCTTCCGAAGTTCGGCAAGAGATGAACAAATGGGGATATGCAAAAGACGAATTCGTCGATAATGGACACTGGCCTCATCAGATTTACGTTCGCGAAGCAAGAAGAATGATTGGTGAGTATATTATGACCGAGAATGAAGTGCTTGGCAGAACGCCGGTAACGACATCCATCGGCATGGGTTCCTACACGATGGATTCGCATAATGTGCAACGATACATTACGCCGGATGGATACGTTCAAAACGAAGGCGATATTGGCGTTCACCCGCACAAGCCTTATCAAATCGCCATGGGAACCGTACTCCCCCAAAAAGAAGAGTGCAGCAATTTACTTGTTCCAGTGGCTGTGTCAAGTTCTCATATCGCTTTTGGTTCTATCCGGATGGAACCCGTTTTTATGATTCTGGGCCAAAGTTCGGGAGTAATGGCATCGATGGCTTTGGATAAGAAAGTTCCACTTCACGATTTATCGTATGAAGAGGTACGAAAAGAGCTGGTGGCAAGAAATCAAATAATAAACTAGCCGATATACATGCTTAAGAAATTCGCTTCATGCCAGACAATTGATATGTAACGGTTTTCCACTACTTTTATGCTCATAACTAAACACCAAACGCTATGACAAAAAATTCACGGAGACAATTCCTGACCCAGACGGTACCCCTCACCATTGGTGCGACGATGGGAATCACCCAGGCAAATGCGATGGGAAGCGCTACAGCTACTCCATCTGAAAAAAAGAAGAAAGTGGTAGTGTTTGGCGCCCATCCCGATGACCCGGAGACGATATGCGGCGGTCTAATGGCCTTATATGCCAATGCAGGGCACGAAGTGGTCTCAGCGTATCTGACGCGGGGCGAAGCCGGCATAGAGGGGAAATCGCATGAAGAAGCGGCAAAGATTCGCACCGCTGAAGCACTGACGGCCTGCAAGATTCTGAAATGTCGCGCTGAGTTCCTGGGACAAATCGACGGGAATACCGAAATAACAAGGGAAAAATACGCTCCCGTCAGCGATTTTCTGAAAAAGGAAAACCCGGATATCATCGTTACGCACTGGCCCATCGATACACACCGCGACCACCGGATTTGTTCCAACCTGGTATACGATGCCTGGTTACGGATGAAACCCAAACCGACTCTCTATTTCGGCGAAGCAATGACCGGGGCCCAATCACAAAACTTTACGCCTACCGATTACATCGATATCACCAGTGTGATACAGCAAAAACACCAGGCTTGTTATGCGCACGTCAGTCAGAAAGTTGACGAATGGTACCCGAATGATCATGCGAGAATGGAAGTATTTCGCGGAATGGAGTTCGGATGCGACTATGCCGAAGCCTTTGTGCGATACATTAAAAGTCCGGAAAATAATTTGAAGGAAGCTTGATGCCCCAACCACCAGCTTCTATTGCCCGCCGAAGGTAAGCACGACATCCGCAACCTGGGCGATATGGAACTGAAATACCTGGTGATTAAGAAATATCAAAAATAGCATCGTACAGACTGGCTTCGCCAGGCGATGTTTCCGGAAAGATAATTACACGTCAAATTTGATTTTACGATGAAAACGACAAAGACAAATTGGATAAATCATCCTTCTAAAAAACAACTCATTTTATTGACTACAATTTGGATTTTGGGAGTTGTTTTACTGGTTATTTCAATGACAAACTTATTTAAAGAAAGTATTTTTCAAGGGAAATACGTATTGATTTATTTCTTACTCATTGGTTCGATGGTAGCAATAGTTAGATTATATCGCAACTATTATAAAAATGCATGAAAAGTACGGCAGAATTTTACCTCGACGGGAAACCAAAACAACCGGTCCGTACGCCAGTTTTTATTGCCCTTCGAATGTCACGCACGGCATCCGCAACGTGAGCGATACCGAGCTGAAATACCTGGTGATTAAGAAGTATCAGGAATAAATTCGATTACCCCCGGCGCAAATTCTTCAAGACCTTCCGCGCCAGTTCCTTTTGACTTTGGCGACCATTCAACCGGTAACGGGCAGCGACAACCGGTCCGGTCAGCAATTGGAGCAAGCTTCCCAGGTTGCCCCACACTTTCGGCGATACGCCAATGATTTGGGCAATGACATCGAGGTACGTCAGCGTTTGCACCCGCATCGGATTGACCTTTCGTTCCTCACAAAGCCTGCGGTGTTTTTCCACCTCTTGTTTCATGACTTCCGGGGAAGGAAGCTGCGTATGCCCGGCAATTACTTCGGCGATGTACCTTCCCTGCATTTCGAGAGCCGGCAAAATCGGCCCGACAATGTAACACATGCCGCACATAGCCAAATGCCTGGTATTGGGAGAGAATATTTGCTGATACAACGGAACATAGTTATTCTCCACTTTCGTAACAGATGATTCTATAAAGGGGATGTCAATCTGGTAGCCGGTAGCAAAAATAATCGTATCCACCGTTTCGGTGCTGCCGTCTTCAAACGTTACCTGGTTACCGGAAATAAATTGAATCACCGGCTTCACGTTCAGTTTTCCTTGTTCCAGTCGTTTCAACAACAAATCATTCGGCACAAACCGTTGCTTCTCCAAATCGAGGGAATGGTCGGGCGTTCCAAAGTATTGCCGGATAGCTTCGTCATCGTACTGCCGGTACGCTTTCATCAGCTTGCTACGGAAAGCCTTTTCCCGAACTACTTTCGGCAGACTGGCCGACAACTTGGTCAGTTGCAAGTCGTACGCTTTGTTATCGATGAACCGGGGCACCAGCCACGACGGGCTCCGCATGGAAAGAAACGCACCGGAAGCTATCTCCGCTACTTCCGACGCAATATCGATGGCACTGCTCCCCGCTCCCACAGCCAGTACCTTCTTGCCTTCGAAGCTCTCCGGCGAGAAATAGTCACGGCTGTGCAATACCCTTCCGGTAAACGTATCCAAGCCTTCGATGTCCGGCATGGATGTTTTCTCATGCCGGCCATTGGCAATGATCAGCCAGTCGAATATGTGTGTTTCGCTATTGCCTCCCGATTCCACCTCAACGATAAATCGTCCTTCCGATTGCTTATCAGCGTGGATAACTGTTGTATTAAAGCTGATGTATTCAGCTAAATGAAATTGTTCTGTGTAGTTTTTCAGGTACTCCGAAACCACTTCCCGCGAAGGAAAATCAGCTACCTCCTTCTCAAACGGGAAATCAGAAAAGGCCATCATCTGTTTCGAGGTATTGGTTATCAAAGACCGGTAAGCCGCCGTGTCGCATTCCTGCTCATTTTCGTTAAGCTTCCATAGTCCCCCGAACCGGTCACTTCGTTCAAAAACGACCGGCTCGATACCGTATTCCAATAAGCTTTTCAAACACGTCAGGCCGGCTGCTCCGGCCCCGATGATGGCCACACTTTTCATGTGTTTATCTTTTCAATAATTCGTTTCAGTAATCGGTGAATCAACACCGTTCCTATTTGTTTCCGTCCCCCGGCAACAGTGCCTGAAGTTTCTTATCCATCCCTACTCCCTTGGCTACCGCGGCCGCAATGAAAAACGCCGATTTCTGTAACCCAATGGGAATTCCGTATAACCACGTATCGCCCAATTGTGCCAGTATAGCCATGTGAAAAATGTTGGAAGGCGTTCCTTTCGGGGATGCTTTCCCGGCAGCCGCCAGTGCATGATTGAGCCGTAACGCTTTTTCGAATTGTTTGGCTGGCGTTACCTCTACGGTATACGTCACTGGCTCGGAAGATTCGTTCCAGAAGGTATGCGGACATAGGGGTTTCACCAGGTAAGATTCGCCGGCCTTCAGCGTTAGATGCTCTTTGTTGTCACCGACAATCAGGTTGAGTTGCCCTTCCACTACACGAAAATGCTCACTGAAATGGCCGTGGTAATGATAAGGCGCCCGGTTCATTTGCCGCGCTTTCATGGTACTGCGTATTTTAAAAAGCTTGCCTTGGCTCTCCGCGGTACTGACCAATATCTCAACCTTCACACCCGTGACCGGGTTCTCCATTTTTCGTGTCATCCATTCAGGCTTGTTGTGCAAATATAGAAAAATCGGATAAAGGAGTTTGGCATCTTAATTCTTCGTAGTATAAGAATGAGGCCGTCTCAAAAAGTACAGAGAACATTTTCAGAACCGTCAATTTGAAAGTTGCCTCCAAAATCTCACCCCTAAATCCCCTAAAGGGGACTTTAAGCCGCCCCTTTAGGGGAGGTTTGGAGGGGTAAAAGCAGACTTACTTATAATTTGAAAGTTTTAAATTGTGCAGTTTGACTTTTAGTACAGCCTCTTTAACCAAGTTTCGAGATACCACTGTGCAAGACTATCCGAAGCAGAAAAATCTCGTGGATAATGAATTTCACACATCGAGTTCTTCATTGTATCTTTATGAGAAGCTTACCAAACCAACCAACATGTCCATTCAGACTGAACTGACAGAGCAACTCAACCGGTACAGTGTCGATTTTATCCGGTTTGTCGATGTTTCGGCCTTGCCGGAAGAGCAAAACAAGGGATTTCCTTATGCTATTCTGTTTGGAATTGCCTTAACCCCCGAATACATTCAGGAAATAACCAATCAGCCCGATTACATTCAGCAGAAGATTAAACGCGAAGCGATTCATCGGGATGAATTCCATCTGAAAGAAAGGAAAACAGACCGGCTGGCTGATGAGCTGGCTGATTTTCTTACACAGAAAGGATTTACCGCATATTCCCAGTCGGAAGAGAATTTAGCCCAAACCGGCTCTTATAACGAAGCAATACAGCAGACTTCGTTGCCCCACAAAACCATTGCCCACCTGGCCGGTATGGGATGGATGGGAAAACACGATTTACTGGTCACGCCCGAATACGGAAGTGCCGTCAGCATGTGCACCGTTTTGACGGATGCCCCGTTAGAAACCGTTCTATATTCGCCAGAAGAGTCAATGTGCGGAGAGTGCCAAGTCTGCGTGGACGTGTGTGTCCCCGGGGCACTCAAAGGGAAAACATGGAATATCAAGACCTCACGGGACGAGATAGTCGATATAGCGCACTGTACCACCTGCCTGCGGTGTTTGGTGATGTGCCCGTGGACGCAGCGGTATGCACAACGCCCCGTTGCCGTCCGTTAAGGCTCCCCATTGGTGGGGACTGTTCGCTAAGTGGTGGGCGGACCTCGCTGACTGGTGGGGGTTGTTCGCTAAGTGGTGGCCGGACTTCGCTGACTGGTGGGGATCGTTCGCTAAGTGGTGGGCAGACTTCGCCGACTAGTGGGGATTGTTCGCCAAGTGGTGGTCAGACTCCGCTGAGTGGTGGCCGGGCTCCGCTACCGGGTGAGGATTGCAGACCGCCCCGGCATCAGGAAAGAAACGAGCAAATATGTGCAGCCCATTGCCACTCTCCTGCCCAATATCCCATATAATTCTCACGTTTCGTCCATCATCATTTGCCGGTTTTTGACTAAATTGGTCCTCATGGAAAACCTGAAAAACACACTCCTCCTGCTATCGCAATATGGCATGGGCACCGGCGACGAAGCGCTGGGACTGCAACTTGTCACCAACTATTTAAACCTGATGAACGAAGAAGCGGAACCGCCCCGTTTCATTGCCCTGTATAACGGCGGCGTCAAACTGATTTGTGAAGGTTCGCCGGTGATTGACATCATGAAGGAGCTGGAGCAAAAAGGCGTCAAACTGCTGGCCTGCAAAACCTGCCTGCGGCATTTCGACCTGCTCGACAAAATGGAAGCGGGAATAGCCGGCACCATGATGGACATCGTGCAGTTGCAAAAGGCCGCCGACAAGGTGATTACCCTGTAACGACTATCCCCGAAAAGAGGTCGTGATCAAAAGTTCATAAGCCATTTACTTGCCGGAGAAGCCATGGGCAAAAGTCCATGAACCATTTACTCGCCGGGGAAGCCATGGGCAAAAGTCCATGAGCCGTTTACTCGCCGGGGAAGCCATGGGCAAAAGTCCATGAGCCATTTACTCGCCGGGGAAGCCATGATCAAAAATTAATACCTCATAGCCTATCTCCTGCTGCGCGCGCAATAAATCGCCTTTGCCCCGCTTTTGTTTTATGATAAAAAACGCTAATTTCAGTGGTGAAAACGAAACGACTGGTCAAAACCAAGATGAAGAATACCTGACAGAACATAATAAGTACACAATCCATCCCTAAATGAATGTATAACCACAACTCATCTAATGACATAAAATCAATAACAAGCATTACAATATCTCCTAGCTAGCGTTCATGCTGAATAAGTATTACATAAAAAACAAAAAAAATACTAATGGATATTTATAATATTTCGGAAATTGAAATAGAGCTACGAGCCACATCTGATGCAGCCTGTGGAAATGGTATTAACGCACTACTCGACTCAAAAAAAATTTCTATTGAAGAATTTATAGAGCATAGAGAAAAATACGCTGAAGATTTTATCCGATTTAGCCATGACGGTTTTAAAGGAGCCCAAAATAGAATTATAAAAAATATTCTTCTCATTCAAGATGAACAAGAAGTTGTAAAACAGAATCTAAAAAAGGCAAGAGTTGAAAGAAATAAAGAAGAAATTCCTGAATTAATAAATAAAAAAAAACATCTTGAAAACATTGTAAAGTTATTTAAACATTGTGCCGATGCTTTGGTTTGGCAACTTATACAAGGACAACTTTGAATTTCGCGTAGACTTTATTTAAATGTATCAGGAGAGAAAAAACTAAGAGAAGTAAATTTGGAATCTGCAATAAAAGTTGCCGAAGATTATAATTCCAATCCAATGAATTTTGTGCTAATTACCGACATTACAAATAATGTTCAAGTCGGCGATTTAATGGGAATTGTTGATGGTCAGTTTATAATAGCAGAAATCAAAGAAGGAGAAAAAAAATCTAGAAATTTTGGAAGTTATTCAAGAATTAAGCGATCCAGAAAAAACACCTCAAGATGTATTAAAGACCTTTTCTTCCGAACCTAAAATGATTGAACAACTTGAGCGGACAATTAAACAGCATAAAACATTACACGATGTTCATCAAATTCTGAGTACTGACAAGGGAATCGACCCAACTTCTGGCAAAGAAGTTAGAATTTTTACTCCAAATGAACCAACTCCAATATTTTCAGAAAGATTGTCTTTACTCGAAAAACAACTACAAGAAAGAAATTTTTGGGCATACGATGTAATTGAAGGTTGCTTACATATCGGAATATATAAAGGTGAGAAAAGATTTGCCGGACACCTAATTTTAAAAGCGATTTGCGAACAAAAAGAAAAACCAAACTATATAATAGTCGATGCATTAAGTATAATTGATTCTCTTAATAAACCATTATTTTTTCTCCCCTTCAGCACAGACTTTATTTTCGATATAATTTTCAGTCGAGTAAAAATGTATTTTATGCTTGAGTTAGATAACTACATGGAACTGTATAGCCATTACGGATTTAAAGCTGAATGGGCTAGTAGAAAACAAACAACAAAAGCAAAGGAAATGGTAAAAGCCTATGATATTTTTGAACACAATCATCGAGGAATAAAAATTAAGATTGATGGGAACAAGAGTATGTGGTTATCATTTGGAACCTTAACAAGAATTTTCTTTGAGCATATAAATCCATCGTATACTGCTTATTCGACCAAGTACTATATGGAAAAGTAATGAAATCAATAAAAGAAAAGCACCAAACGCTAATTGGTATAGGGCATGACTGAGTATAGCTCCCTCTAATACTCAGGGGCGACAAGTCCAATCTCTTCCCAACCTCAATTCCTAAGGATGTCATCCCCCGGAGGGATGACATCCTTTTTTAGTTCCTTTTACCCCAGCCCGGGAAGATGAGTCATACATAATAAGGCGGCTTATTCCGGATACGATGATGAAATAAAGTGTACCTTCACCGCATCAGTCTTGCCCCAAGAAGCGTATTTTTCCATTTTAGTTCTTCACCATAACAGGAAAATCGATGAAAAGAAACAGAAAGATCATCTCCGTCATTGTTGCCATTATCGTGGCTTTCTACTTGTTAAACCTGTTCTTAAACTACTACGGCGACTGGCTCTGGTTCAACAATCTGCACTATGGCTCGGTATTTAGTACCATGATTATTGCCAAGATTGTTTCGTTTGTCGTATTCTTCCTGGTTTTTGTCCTGTTTTTTAGTCTTCACCTTCGCCTGGCCCATCGCAGGGGCCAACTGAGCAGGCAGAACATCTACCTGCCGGAAGACGACCCCCGACAAGTTATTTTACAGCTCTACAAAGGGAAAACAATCTTTTGGATCTGGGCTATACTGACGTTGTTGCTTGGCAAATTTATGGGTTCATATGCTGTCGACCAATGGAACAATTTCCTGCAATTCATCCATGCTTCTTCTTTTGGTATTCAGGAGCCGATTTTTCACAAAGATGCCGGATTTTACGTATTCAAACTTCCGGTTTACCAGTTCATCACCAGCTGGTATCTTTTCATGGTGGGGATGACTTTCATTGCCGTTATGGCGTCCTATTATCTCGATAACGTCTTTTCGTCAGTCGGGAAAGGTTTTCAGGTTCTCAAACCCGTCAGAAGACATTTATTGAGCCTGACCGGATTCTTCGTGCTGGGCATTTCGGTATCCTATTTCCTGAAACTGTATAACATTTTATATTCCTCCCACGGAGCAGCTTACGGCCCCTCGTATGTGGATGTACACGCACAAATCCCGGCCTATTGGGCACTTTTTGTTGTGAGCCTTGCTATCACATTGCTTTTGTTTTTATCCCGGGCCTTCCGGAAAAAGAAAATTATTTTGTATGCCGTTGGAGTTTGGGTATTCGTCTTAATTGGCTTTGTGTGGATTTACCCCAGCATAATAGAACAATACGTTGTGAAGCCCAACGAACTGCAAAAAGAGACACCGTATATTCTGAATAATATAAAACTAACGCGGGAAGCTTATGGCTTAAATAAAATTAAGGTCAAACCTTTTCCTGTCGACGACAAGATTACCTATAAGGACATTGAGGAAAACCGCAATACCATAGAAAACATACGGCTATGGGACAGAAGACCGTTGATACAAACCTACAAACAGCTGCAGGAAATTCGCCTCTATTACGATTTTAACAGTGTGCAGGTCGATCGGTATCATTTCGACAAATATACTGAAGTAGCATTGGCCGGAAGAGAATTACCTGTTTCGCAAATTCCCAACCGGGCACAAACCTGGGTCAACACCCATTTGATCTTTACCCACGGTTACGGTGTGGTGATGAACCCCGTGAATGAGATATTGCCTAACGGTATGCCCAACCTGGTTGTCAAGGACATTCCTCCGACAACCACTGTCCCGCTTAAGTTAAAGCAAATGGGAATTTACTATGGCGAAGAGTCCAACCAGTTTGTTTTGGTCAACACCACCGCCAAAGAGTTTGATTACCCGAAGGGCGACGATAATGTATATACCAGTTATGCCGGCAAGGGAGGCGTTCGTATTTCCGGTTTGTTTAAGCGCCTGGTTTTTGCCTGGAAATTTTCAGACATCAAAATTCTGCTGACCGGCTATCTGACAAACCAAAGCCGCATTATGTTCTACCGGAATATTACGCAGCGTGACAAAACCATTGCTCCGTTTCTTTCATACGACAGCCAGCCTTATATGGTCGTCGGAGACGACGGACAACTCTACTGGATACACGATGCCTACACCACGAGCAATATGTTTCCTTACTCTGAGCCTGTCACACAAAACCTGAGTGAACGTGGTTTCAACTACATCAATAATTCGGTTAAGGTGGTGATCAATGCGTACAACGGAGATGTTTCCTATTATGTGATTAATCCCAACGACCCGATTATTCAAACGTATGAGAAAATCTATCCGAAGCTTTTCAAACCGTTTAGCGACATGCCGGAATTTTTAAAGGCTCACATCCGCTATCCCACCGATCTGTTCAATATACAAACACAGATGTACAATGTATATCACATGACCGATCCGAAGGTTTTTTACAACCAGGAAGACTATTGGCAGGTTCCGAATGAAAGCTATAATAACGAGCAGCAGAAAATGTTCCCTTATTACATTATCATGCGCTTGCCTGAAACCCAAAAAGAAGAGTATATCCTCATGCTGCCACTGACTCCTTCCAAGAAGGATAATATGATTGCATGGATGTGCGCCCGTTGCGACGCCCCTAATTACGGCGATCTGATTGTCTATTCACTTCCGAAGGATAAATTGATTTACGGGCCCATGCAGGTTGAAGCCAGAATTAATCAGCAACCTGACATCTCTTCCCAGCTTACCCTTTGGGGACAGCAAGGCTCGCAGGTTTTCAAAGGAAACCAGTTGATCATCCCGATAAAAAATTCGTTCCTGTATGTGGAGCCTGTCTATCTGCAATCAGACCAGGGCAAAATCCCGGAACTGAAACGGGTGATTGTGACCTACAACGATCATATTGAGATGAAGAAAACGCTGGAAGAAGCACTCCAGGCGATTTTCAATAGCTCCGGCTCACAAGACACGTTGTCGGCACCACAGGTAAAAGATATCGTCAACATCGTTAAGACTTCCCTTTCGGCGAAAGCCAAGGAAGCACTTGACCATTACAACAAAGCCACCGAATATCTGAAACAGAATAACTGGGCCGGTTATGGGAAAGAGCTGCAGCAGATGAAAGCAGTTTTATCCAAGATGACCCGGGACAGCACAACAAGCCAGGAAGCCAATAAGGAACCAATGAAGCAGTAGGGCTTGAAGCCATATTGAGATTTACGATAGTTAAAAGGATGTTATCCCTTCGAGGGATGACATCCTTATTCGTTACATACAAGCGTCAACGATTAAGTTTCTTTAACAAAAGAGTTCCGATGTGAGCTCAACCTTTTACCGGGTCGTATGTCTCATAATTACTATTCAGAACAATCATTAGGAGACGAATATGAGAAGATTTTCAATGCCTGGTCAACTAAAAACTGTTTTTGCCATAATGGTTTTTGCAAGCCCGTTTCTTTCCGGCAATGTACTGGCCCGGAATAACCATCACCATCCATGCTTAATGAGGAAAGATTCAACCCTGATGCAGCGGCAGGAAATGATACACTCCCGGAGTCATATGGTGATGCCTTTCGACATGAATAAAGTCACCCATTATTTTATCAAAACCAACAACGGCGGCATTTTACGGATCAAGGCAAAAGACCCTGCTGATACATTGCAAATTTCGATGATCCGAAAACACCTTAGTAAAGAAAGAAACTTGTTTTCGAAAGCCGATTTTAAAGACCCAAAAACCCTTCACGGGATGCATATGCCGGGACTCAAAACACTTTCGGGTTCAAAAGGCAAGTTTACGGTTGACTATCAGCAATTACCGGACGGTGCAAAGCTCACATTTGCTTCGAAGGATGCTGCCGTAATCGATGCGCTTCATGTTTGGTTTGATGCCCAGTTGAGAGACCACGGCAGCGATGCCAAGAGTAAAGAATAACGTTCCCGGGTGATTCACCTTTTACCACTTAGCGGTAACGCGTTGCAAAAGATGCCGCAATCCATCATTGAGCTGCAGCTCGCAAACTATCCTCCTCCAGGAGGAGGTGGCCGAAGGCCGGAGGAGGATTTAAGGTACCGTTGGGATTCTCCTGACCACCATCAAACGGTAACCACTGTGCGGTATTCGCCCCCGACGGCATTACATGAAATGTTCGGTTAGAAGTTGGTGGGTATGTGCGGCGCGACAGCCTTTCCTTTTCAATCGTGACCCGAATGTGCGCCTCTTTTCATGCGGGCACTGCTACGGGGCGAAAAGCATTTCGCCCCTTCGTCCTTCCCCACAACAACGAAGCCTATCGGCGTAAATCAGTGAATAAAATCCGTGGCTATCCGCGAAAATATTACGACAACCGCTGCTTATAATCTGAATAACTGAACTCTCGCATTAACCGAAAGCCGGTCTCGTCGTTCCAGATGCCGATGGACGGATGGGCGACTCCGTTGAACATGGTGGTTTTCACCATCGTGTAGTGAATCATATCTTCGAAAACAATCGAGTCGCCGGGTTGCAGCTCTTCGTCGAACGACCAGTAGCCGACAAAATCACCGGCGAGGCAGGAATTGCCACCCATGCGGTAGGCCGGTTTGTCATCTACCGGGTCGAAGTGTGCGCCCTGGATACGGGGTTTGTATGGCATTTCGAGGCAGTCGGGCATGTGCGCCGTAAACGATACGTTGAGCACCGCTGTCCGGATGCCTTTGTTCTCCACCACATCCACCACGGTCGATTTCAGCACACCGGTTTCCCAGGCAAACGCGCTGCCCGGTTCCAGAATCACCTGCACATCCCACTTTTCGCGGAACGCTTTCAGGAGATTGATCAAATGCTGCGTATCGTAACCTTTGCGGGTCATCAGGTGGCCGCCGCCCATGTTCACCCATTTTACTTTCGGCAAGAAACGGGCAAAACGCTCTTCGAACGCCGCCAGGGTTTTCTCCAAATCAACAGAGTTCGACTCGCACAGTGTATGAAAATGGAGACCTTCTACCCCTTCAGGCAGTTCTTCGCCCAGTTGCGAGGATAAGATGCCTAAACGCGTTCCCGGCGAACAGGGATTATATAAATCGGTATCTACTTCCGAGAATTCGGGATTGACCCGGAGACCGACGGATATCTTACGGGAATAGTTTTTCACGGCCGGCAGGAACCGTTCCAGTTGCGAAAGGGAATTGAAGGTGATGTGCGACGAACATTCGAGTACCTCGTCGAAATCGTCCTCGGTATAAGCAGGCGAATAGGTATGCGCCAGGGACTTCATCTCCTCCACTGCTAAACGGGCCTCATACGCTCCACTGGCTGTCGCACCGCTGATGTATTCGCGAACAATGGGAAAAGCGCTCCACATGGCGAAGCCTTTAAATGCGAGGATGATATCCACACCCGCAGCGTCTCTCACGCCCCGGATAAGTTCGAGATTTTTTCGCAACAAACCTTCGTCGAGCACATAACAGGGCGAAGGAATTTTATTCAGATCGATAGCCATAACTGCCGTGATTTTTCTTCTAAACAGGCAGCAAAGTTACGCTTTTCCCGGTAGGATAAAACAGGGACGGGATAGATAAAAACAAACCGGGCACCAGCAACGACAGAGAGTAACGTTATAAAGCAGAACGTCGTTGTGATACCCGGTAGTATTGAATGCCGGTGTCCCGGCAGGTGGTTCTATTTTACATCCGAAAAGTACTTCATGAACTGGGCGCGTTCGTAAATCATCGGTTTGGTTACACTCTCCTGGCTCAGTTTGCCAATGAGTTCACTTACCGAGTTGTAGTTGTGCGCTTTCATCCATTCGGTCATTTCGGTCAGCATTTGCGGGATAACGCCCATACCGTTTTTGTAGATAGCCGAAGCTACTTCTACCGCGTTAGCGCCAACCAACAGGTTCTTCAGGATGGTTTTTCCATCGTGGATACCGGTCGAAGCCGCCATATCGCAGGCCAGTTTTCCTTTCAGGATGCCAATCCAGCGAAGGACCATGGCATTCTCATCGGGGTTGCTGTAAATGTGCGACGAGGTAATTTTCATCTTCTCCAGGTCCACATCCGGACGGTAGAAACGGTTGAACAGCACCAGCGATGAAATTCCGGATTCCGATAGCTTTATGGCAAAGTTGGCCATACCCGAGAAGAAGTTACTAATCTTCAGGGCCACCGGAATGGTGATGTGCTGTTTTATGGCTTCGATGATATCGAAGTAAATCTGCTCGATATCAGCGCCGGCGTAATTACCATCGGACGGCATGATGAACATGTTCAGTTCGAGCGCATCGGCACCCGCTTCCTGAATACGGCTGGCAAATTCAGTCCACTCCGAAGCCGACACACAATTGATGCTGGCGATAACCGGAATAGAAGTTTTCTTTTTGCTGTCGCGAATGAGCTGCAAGTAATTATCGATGCGGTGCTTTTTGGTGTAAAAGCCAATGTAGTCTTCCACATTGTCGTACGAACCATACATGTTATTCATGCGCTGTTCGTCGATGTCCATCATGATTTGCTCTTCGAAGAGCGACTTGAGTACCACAGCACCCGCGCCGTTAATTTCCAGCTTCACGATATTCTCAACCGAATCGGTCAGGCCGGAACTGGCGGCAATAATGGGATTTCTCAAATCCAATCCCATGTATTTCGTCGAAAGATCGGTCATTGTCTTAAGTTTTTATGAGGTTGTTATTGAAATTACGAAGATTAGACAACTTAGAAATCACCCCTCCCCCCGAAGACTCGGGGCTTCCCCACTAGGGGAGGCTTAAAGTCCCCTTGCGGGTCCCGAAAATTCGGGGTAGGGGTAATCATTCATCAACTCCTTTTATTCCAATATAACCTTGATTTAAATTTATTTATCAGACAAATATTTATCGATACCCATAGCCGCTTTATGGCCATTGGCAATACCGTGAATTACATCAGGTCCCTGGATCATATCACCACCGGCGAACAGCCAGTCGACACTGGTTTGGAAATCGTCGTTCACGAGGATGCGACCACGCGGATCCATCTTCAGTTGTTCTTTGAACTCTTCCGACAGGTAGGAAAGGTCCATTCCTTGTCCGATGGATTCGACGACCATATCGGCCGGGAAGAACTTCTTCTGCTCTTCATCGAACTTCGGAGCGAAACGACGGTTTTCATCGAATACCGAAAGGCATTTCACCACGTGCAGGCCTTTCACCTTATCACCTTCAGTTTCGATTTCAACTGGTCCCCATCCCGGATCGATAACGGCGTTCTCTTCGCGCGCTTCGATTACCTCTTCACGGTCGGCCGGCATAATGTCTTCCGATTCGAGCGAAGTAGTCAGCATATCCACCTTACCGAATTTCTGTTTCTGCAAACGGGCCAGCGAACGGGTGATATCCATCGCCACGTTTCCACCACCAATTACCACGATTTTCTCTTTCACCGGCACTTCGTTGCCCAGCACGATATCACGCAGCAAATCGACGGCCTGGTAAACTTCCGGATGATCGGTTCCGGGTACGCGGGTACTCCGTCCCATGTGCAATCCCGTTCCTGAGAAAACAGCATCGTATTGCTTATTCAACTCTTCAAGAGTGATATCCTTGCCGATGGTCATGTTGTATTTGATTTCCACGCCAAGGGAAAGGATGTAGTTGATATCCTTGTCGAGCTGATCGTACGGCAGACGATATTCCGGAATACCGAAACGCATCATACCACCGGCAGCCGGCAATTTTTCGTAGATGGTACACTGGTAACCCATGAGGGCCAGGTAGTGTGCAGCCGACAGGCCTGAAGGTCCTGAACCGATGATAGCGACTTTCTTCCCGGTAGGTTGAAGAGTCTCGGTATTGAGGATTTTCTTGTACTCTTCAGCCGGGTTTTGGTCAGCGATGTAACGCTTCAGCCAGCGAATCGATAACGGGTCACCATGATGACCAACCGAACAAACGGTTTCACACTTGTGGGTACAGATACGGCCGCAAATCTCAGGCAGCGGGTTGGTATCGTACAGCACACGTAAACCTTCGTTCAAATCATCGTTACGGATGGCTTTAATGTACTCCGGAATTCCCATGTGAGCGGGACAGGTAGCCACACAGATACCACATTCCACACAACGGTCGGCTTCCTTCTCAGCCTGCTCTTTCGAGTATCCCTGTACAATTTCGATGAATGACTGGTCGCGTTGCTCCGGTTCCAGTTCTTCCATCGACTCGCGAACGGGACTGTAGAGTTCGTAACCGTTACCCGGTTTCTTGTAACCTTTTTCGCGGTTATCCCACGACTTGTTCTCAGCTCCGGGAACGAAGCGGAAGTTATCCGGGTCTTCGTCAACCCAGGTATATTCATTACTCAGCGAAAGCGAATTGGTGGTACAAACATCCACACACAGACCACACCAGCAGCAGCGTCCGTAGTCAACACGGGGACGCAGACCACTGTCGCCATCCTTTGTTTCGACGCCGTCCACCGGCACCAGGTCGATGGCAGCATTCTGACAAATGGACTCGCAGGTACCGCAACCAATACATTCACTGATATCGTTTTTATGAAATCCCCGGTACCGGTCGGCAGCCTCACGGTTCAGCGGATCCTTGATGGTCACGGGTTCGCGGACCACATGTTTCCAGGCTGTGAACGGGGACAGTATATCATTTAACTTTGTCATAACTATCGTTCAATTTCAGGTGGATACGTATGCAATGAAACCATTAATCCGGCCACATCAGCGATGTTGGCATTCACAATCATCTTCTCGAGAAGGGCCACAGCGTGCGTATAACTCGGTCCGCGTACATTGATTCGGCGCGGGTATTCAGTTCCGTCAGAAACCATATAGTAACCGTACTCACCGCGGGTACATTCCGCACGACTGTAGGTTTCGCCGGCCGGCACTTTCCAGTGCAGTACGTTCGGGGTTTTCGCACGGATATCGCCTTTATCCGGAATCTTCGCCATGATCTGACGAATCAAATCAACGGTCATCAGCAAATCGCGGCGACGAACATCGGCACGGGTGTAGATGTCAGAATCTTTTCCCACAACAGGTTCGAAATCGAGCTCCGGATATTTCAGGTAGGGATTGTCCTTACGAACATCTTTGGCCACACCCGCTGCACGAGCATTAGGGCCGGTAATTCCAAAAGGATTAATCCAGGCCGGGTCGATAACACCCATACCTACCGTACGTTTCTTGAAGACGTAATTGTCAAACATCACCTTCTTGACATCTTTCATGAACTTATCGATGTCGTCGAGGTTTTGTGTCATCCGCTCGCGGAAACCGTCGGGCAGTAAGCCACGAACACCGCCGGGCAGCATGTACATGTGGTAGATACGGCCTCCGGTGAGTTCCTCGAAACGATCGAGAATCAGGTCACGCAGGTAAATCGTCCATTGTCCGATGATACCTTGTCCGAGTGAACCGGCCTGTCCGCCAATCCATGCTAGGAAGCTCTGCAGACGAGACATTTCCAATACGAGAGTACGCAACCACTCGGCAGCTTCCGGCACTTCGATGCCGGCCAGCTCTTCCATCGCGGAAGCGAAACAGTACTCATTAAAATCGGGTTCAGGAACCGCTACACGGCATACAATCGGGAAACACTGAATGTATTTCCGGCGCTCCATCAGCTTTTCGAAACCACGGTGCAGGTAGCCCACGTGTGTTTCGCAATCCATTACTTCATCGCCCAGCAAAGTTAGCTCCAGCGACATGTTTCCGGTGATACCGGGGTGCTGAGGGCCGTGCCAGATTTTCATGAATTTGTGCGAATCGTAATCCACGTCAATCTTGCCCTCGCTATTTTTTTCGGGGAAGAGGGTTCTGTCCTCGTTCCATTTCAGCAGCTTCTTACTCATTGGGATAAAGCTTTTTCTTCATGTATTCCGCCGGATCGTGTGTTTCGCGTCCCGGACGGGGGAAATACGTTTTCTCCGAATACTCTTTGGTGTCGAAATCGCGCCGGTAAGGCGGAATCTCTTCCCACCCCTCGAGGATGAACGGCTTGTCCACATCCGGACTGCCGGGGAAGTTGATACCAAACATTTCGCGCAGTTCGCGCTGATAAGTGCGAGCCTGCTCCCACAAGTGGTGGATGGAGTACATCTCAGCGTTTTCGCGGCTAATCATCACCCGAACACCCAAATCCACTTTCTTTTCAGGATGGTGAAGCAGGTAGGTCAGCTGAAAATGCTCGTCTTCAATCCAGTCAACAGCCGTCAACAGCACCAGATGAGCGAAACCTTCATAGTCTCTCAGGTGCGTAATCAAACCGACAGCCACCTCTTTTGAGGCAATCAGAAAACCCAGGTTTTCCCGTTGCTGGTGATAGCTGACCACCTGAAAGTGCTTTTGCAGATTTTCTATAATCGTTTGCATAATCTTCTTTTTTACAGGTTCAAACCAGTTTACCAGTTATAATCGGGCATATCCCAGTCCTTGATGATTTTCTTCTGGTTGCCTTTGTACCAGTCGAAGTTCTCAGCGTACTTGTTGGCACCCTCTCCTCTTCCTTCACGGATGATATGCTTCAGTTTGTCGAAACCGGCCAGGAGTGCTTCCGGGCGCGGCATACAACCAGCGATGTACACGTCAACCGGCATATAATGGTCGAGACGGTTAATGGTATTGTAACTGTCCCAGTACATTCCACCGTTGATGGTACAGCTTCCTAACGCTACCACAAATTTGGGGTTCTGCATCTGTTCGTAACTGCGAACCACACGTTTCAGCGTTTTCACCGATAGGTAACCGGAGATAACGAACACCGAAGCCTGACGGGGCGTCGGCCGCCACTGGATACCAAAACGGTAGGCGTCGAAACGGGGCGTCATGAGCGGGCGCATTTCAATGGCACCACACCCGGTTCCGAAACCAAGCACCCAGAGTGATTCGCTTCGGGCCCAGTTGGCAAACTTTTCGATGATGCCACTGGCCGATTTGCATGATTTAGGAGCGGCATCGCAGAAGTAATCCTTCAACGGATCCACCTCAATTGGATTACCTTCCGGTGAGATGACGGTCCTTTTTTCTATATATTCTTTACCCATGTCAACTAAGCTTTAAAAGTATTTGACTACCAGGATGGCGGCCACCCCAATTAACAGCGGGATACCAAAGTACCACCGCACCGACTGGTCGACCCGGAAACGCGGGTAAGCGATTCCAACAAACACCGACCACATGTATATGAAGAAGGTTTTGATAACCAGTTCGCCCCAGTTGGTAGCTCCACCAAACAGCAGATTCATGAACAGGATGAGCTTGGCTGCCGGAAAAATGGCCCGGTTAAGCTGCAGTACACCCAGCAAGGCTGAATGGTACTCGGTTGGCGGGCCAATCGGAATTTCCTGCGGTGCCAGTACCACGTCGAATGGCGAACGTCCCATCATGGCCAGGAACGACAGCATCATAGCGATAGCAGCCAACGGGTTGGTGAAGAGCGTCCAGTGGAGGATGCTTCCCTGCTGTGCAGCTACGATTTCATGAATATTCAAGGTATGATACTGAACTGCCAGTGCCAGAACACCCAGTGTCAGCGGAAGCTCCATTGCGGTAGTCTGTGCCAGACCGCGTGAAACACCCAGTGCCGAATACGGGTGACCGCTTTCACCGGCTCCCAGTGCCATTCCCAGTACACCAAAGAACTGGAAGTAGAGCACGAAGGTTAAGTCTCCGGCGAATGAGAAGTTATCGAATACCGGTGAACCGTAAATCACAGGCAGAAAAAGTAGCAAACCAATTCCTCCGGTTAACCGGAAAACCGGGCCAATGTAGTACATGATGCCGTGAGTAATCCGGGTACGGAATGTATAGTTCTTAATTAAGTCGATGTATGGCTGGTAAAACCGTATGCCATGCCGGCGCCCAACTCTTGCTCCAATCTTGCGAACCACACCGGAAAGAATCAATCCGTAGTTGGTCACAATAAACAGGGTGAGCAGCGCGTATAGTATTTTCGTTACAATAGTTCCCATTTAAAAACCTCCAAATGAAATTAGGTAAATGATAACGATGAATGCCATAATATGAATCAGGTACGATTGTCCGTTACCGTTGTAGATTTTCCGGAATTTATCGCCCATAGCATGTGCCCATTCGGCAACACCTTCCCACCAGCCGGTGATTTTCGGTTCAACCAGAATACCAATGGCTTTTCGGTAGTGCGCATAGAAGTTATAGGCGTAATGTGAAGTTTCCGGTTTGAACGGACGCTCGGCAGCAAAGACAATGTTGAACTGTTTCACTTTCTGAGCCTTGCGGTTATTAATGATTAACCAAACCAGAACGGTAACAAAAATGGCTATTACAATGTAGAAGATGACCAAACCGTTCCAGTAACCGTAAGTACTAACAGCATGCTGGCCTGTCCATTCCAAACCTCCTGTCGGGAAGTAAGGAGAGATAATCTTACCAATCGGTTTCAGCAGTGAGTTCGGAATTGCTGAGAAGTACAGCAATACGCCGATGATCATGTACTGCGGAACCAAAATCCAGAACGGAGCTTCTTTCACTTCGCGGTGTTCGTCTTTCAACTGACCAAGGAATACAGAGTGAATCAACCGGAAAGTATAGAGGAAAGCAATCATTCCGGAGAAGAAAATCAACGCTCCCTGCAGGTACCACTCTTTCGCCATCACGGCGTTGTAGAAAATCCATTTTCCTGAGAAACCGGACAACGGTGGCAAACCAGCGAGAACGATGATACCGATGAGTACCGAAAAGAAGGAGAACGGCATCCGTTTGATGAGTCCACCCATGCGGTACATTTCTTTTGTTTTCACACGCCATACAACCCCACCGATAGCAAGGAAGAGCAACGATTTAAACATGAAGTGTGTTACCGAAATGGAAACAGCCGATAACCAACCCAGGTGTGACATCAGCGACAGGCCAAACAAAATGTAGCCTAACACGCCCACACTGGAGTAAGCCAGCAAACGCTTGGCATCTTCCTGGAAAGCTGCCATCAGGTTACCCATTACGGCAGTAATGGCTCCAAGCCAGCCCAGCAGGTAAATCACGCTGACGTCTCCGCCAATCAACTGATCACCCATGGCCAGGAACAATGTTACCAGACCGAAAACGCCGGCTTTCAGCAGAATGGCCGAAACCATTGGAGAAACATCAGTTTCTGCTTCGGCGTGTGCGCCCGGCAGCCAGATATGCAATCCAAGCGACGCGGTTTTCGTTAGGAAACCAACTGCCAACAGGATGAATACCCAGGTTGGGTGAACCAGCACATGTGAGAGCGTGCTCATATCGAGGTTAAACTGTCCAACCGACGCGATGGCAAAACCGGCCAGCATCAGGTAGGCACCTCCCATCGAGAAGAGCATGTAGCTCAATGCGTGCGGCATCGATTTCTTACCCCGAATAATGAGGAAATATGAACCAACGGTCATCACCTCCCAGGCGTAAAAGAATCCCAGCGTTGTTTTCGCTTCAATCAAACCAATCAGGCCGGCAAACATCATCAGAGCAAACGGGTAAAAACCGCGACGCTGACCTTTAAACGCGTAACCGGCAATCAGGGTTACGATACCTCCCACCATGAAGATGGCTCCAAACACAGCACCAAAACTGGAAAGTGTTGGGTAGAGGTAATAATAGTAGTAAGCCATGGCCAGAATAGCCAGGGTATTTTTTACATACACCGGAAGGAAGTCAATCAGCACGAATGCCAGAGCTACTGCCAGTGGAATGTAATTGATGATTTTCGCGTAAGGGTGAATGGAACTAACGAAATAGCCAACCACAAAAGTAGCGGCACCGAAAACTGCAATCGGTAGGACTTTATTCCATTTCACTTCGAAAGCAGGCATTTCTGCATTGTCCAGTTTCAGGGCATATCCCAACCAACGGAAGAGGTAAACACCCTCGAGCAGTGAACCAATCAGAATACCAACAATCCAGAAATACTGGTTGTTACTGGCCATATTCAACACCAGATCCCATTTTCCGAAGAAAGAAGGAAACGGCGGGAAACCAATCAGTGTGAAGATGAACACACCGAAAAGAATCAGCAACAAACGGTTATTACGCAGTACAGCCCATTCTTTAATTTCCGACCGTTTCACGATTCCGGAAATCCAGAATAATCCGGCTTTCGCCAGGAAGTGGCTGATGAGAATGCTATAAGCAATGAATGTAGTACGCTCGCCCAGAAATTCGGAAAGTCCCAGGATAGTCACCAGCAAACCAACTTGTCCGATGGAGGAATACCCCAACAAACGATTCGGATTGGTTTGTTTCAGGCCCATCAGGTTCGAACCAATGAATGTTGCCAAACCAATACCGGCCAATACCATGTGAAACTGCGGAGTTCCCAGCGGCAACAATTTATACATCACGAAGAATGATGCTGTAGCTGTTCCGGCGGAAATCATTGCGGCAATGCCCGAATCGGCACTTTCGTATACATCCAGTCCCCAACCGTTAGCCGGGAAAGGTTTCAGTTCGAGTACAATGGAAATCAGTACAAAGAAGACCGCCACGCCAAATCCTTTCACCGCAAGGGAATGAACGGCCAGGAAGTCATCAATATTCAGGGTACCGGTAAAATAGTACATGAAAATGATTCCCAGCAACAGGATTCCGGAGATAATTCCGGTGGCCAGCATGTATTTAAAGCCAGCGGCGATAGTCTTCAGATTTTGACTGAAGATTATCAGACCGGCTGTTGCAATGCTGCTGATTTCGAGGAAAACAAATAGGTTGAATAAGTCACGGGTCATGATGATCACGTTCAGACCGAGAATCATCCCCATCAGGGTGACGTAACCGTTCGAACCAATTTTCTTTAACTTATCCCAGAGATAAACGGTACCGAAAAATCCGGCGATGTTAATCAGGGAAGTAAATAACGCTTCATCTTTTCCCATCAAAAGGTTGATGGAGAACGGCGGTTTAAAGCCAGCCGTATAAATGTACTCGGCAGCCCTGTCGTACAACCAGAAACCGGCCAGCCATTCGAGTGAGATGAAGGATGCAAAACCGAGCGCTACTACTGAAAGTAAGCCCGCCATTGAGTTCATTTTCTTGCCAAATAAACCCAGGGCGAATGCAACTCCCAGCAACGTAGCGATGATGTAGATAGGTGCTACCATTTCAAGTCGTTATATTTTTCGATGTTCAACGTTTTCTTTTCGTTATGAAGCTTCATGGCGTAAACCAGCATCAGAGCTGTTACACCAAGGCCAATCACAATCGCTGTCAGTACCAGCGCCTGAGGCACCGGATCGACAATTTTCTGTGCAGTATTGGTTTGCAGATTCGCCTGGTCCAGAATCGGAGCTGTTTTGTTTCTCACATACCCCAGCGCCACAATAATGATGTGTGTACCGGTATCGAAAAGCGAGAAGCCAATCACCATCTTCAGGATATTTTTCCGGGTGAGAATGCCCCAGATTCCGATGAGCAGAATCAGGAAACCAACTACCAGACTGATATATTCTATACTAAAGAGTTGCATTTATCCTACTTTTTGAGATTCTTTCAGATTACGGACAATACCGGTCAGTTCGGAACCGACCTTCAATCCGATAAGGATATAGATAATCGGGATGGCACCGGCACTTAACAGCGTACCGAATTTTCCCATGGCGAAGATGTGGTTATCGAGAAAACCACCAGCCAACAGAATTCCGAGCAGACCAATGAAAACAAATGTGATTCCGGAAATCGATTCGATTACCGAAATTAGCTTGTGGCTAAATTGCTTCTGTGGCCGCGAAAGCAGTAACAGGGCAAATGCCGAAGCGATGACCGCTCCTCCCTGGAAACCTCCACCCGGAGTCAAGTGACCGTTAATGAAGATATAAGCCCCCAATAACATTATCATGGGAACCAATAGTCGTGAAGCAGTGACCAGGATTTCCGTCGATTTAAAGAAAACGGAACGGGAATCCTTCGTATGTGTTTCCGAAACCTTCAGAAAAAGACCGATAACGGCCGAGGCCAGAAACAGGATGGTTACTTCGCCTAAGGTATCGAATCCACGGTAGGTGACTACCACGGCCGAAACCAGGTTCGCAGCTCCCACCTCTTCTTTTCCGTAGTTGGCATAGTGCTCTGCAACGCCGGTCAGCGTGTCTTTCGCTTCGTACGAATGTACCAGTGGAAAAACAGCAGCGGCAAATCCGAGCAACACCAGCAGTATTAAACTATTCCTGAGCATTATTTCGTCTTATTTTGTTATACACATAGAAGAAAATGAGCGTCGTCAGTCCGCTACCGATGGATGCTTCCGTCAGGGCCACATCAGGAGCAGCCAGCAACACATAAAGCACCGATGCAAACAGGCTGGTTAAACCGGCGGCAATAATGGCTGTTTTCATGTCCTTGTTATACACTGCAATCAAGGCTGCAATCAGCATAACCACGCCCAGAACGATAGTAATCAGTAATAAAATCATTGCGCATCGTTTTTGGGTTCAACATTTTTCTTTTCCATGTCTTCAGCCAAACGGTCGACAGTAGTTTTGCCGGTCAACGGTACCCCCGCGCGATAAGCATTTCGTGCTAATACGTGCGATGAAACCGGATTGGAGATTCCGACAAACAGTATCAGAATGATCAGTTTTCCGGTCCAACCGGGAAAAATAAAGACCAGTCCGAATAGCGTAAGCATAGTTCCGAAGGTTGACGCCTTGGTTCCCGTCTGGATGCGATTGTATAAATCGGGCATCCGCACAAGTCCAAGTGCTCCCAGTAAAAGAGCTATTGAACCCATCAGGGTAATCACCGCGCCAATTATTTTCAATGTTTCCATATCACAAACTTTTTTCTAGGAATTTTGCCACAACAATAACCCCGATGAAGCTCAGTAAACCATATACCACAGCCACATCCAGGTAGACGATTCGGTTGTCGAAGTAGGCTATCAGGCCAATCAAGCCGATAGATGCAATCGTCATCACATCAAAGGCAATAACACGGTCGGCCGTATTAGGACCTTTGATAAACCGGTAAAGTGAGAGCAATATCGACAGCAGTATCAATACGACACTGATAGTGAGAATTGTATTAACCATAAATCACCTCCAGGTATTTTTCGAATTTCTGAACAATGTCTTTCGTAGCTGCCTCAACATCCTTATCTTGTACATCGATCCAATGGACATAGAGGTACTTTTTCTCAATTGCCAGGGTAAACGTTCCGGGCGTCAGCGTAATGGAATTTGCCAGAATCAACCGGGCCATTTTTGATTTCAACTTGGTTTTAACCTTCACAATACCCGGGTTAATGGGGAGTTTGGGAGAAATTACCCGACGGGTAACATCGAGATTGGACTTAACCAACTCAAACCCGAAAACAAAGAGGTAAATGAAGGTGTAAAAAAACGCTTTGGGAGTCAGTCGCATGTCTGCAAACACATCACAACGGGCGCAAAACCACATCGGAATAATCAGGGAAACGATTAATCCCGTGACGATAACAGGCGTCGAAAATGTGCCGTTTAGTAACAACCAAAACCCAAACAGAATCAAGAATGAAATTCCTATGTTCTTAATATTCATCGGCTTGTTGTTTAATTTAATAACCTAAATATCTTGATGTAATAATACCTACATATATGAATGTTTATAAGAAATGGAACATCACATTCAGAAAGTCCAATACATAAACGCGCATAGGTTAAAATAGCCTTGTGTACATTTATAAATAGATGTATGTTTATGTGCGAAGTAACATGGGTAAAAGAGAAATTGTAAGGAACTGGAATGATTGATAGTAGCACAAAATCTTCATGTCTTTTATGTCAAAATAAGTCGGCCTGCTTCGAAAAACTGACCGAAGAAGAGCTGATGTCCGTTGACGAACGCCGGGTCGAATTGCATTACCGAAAGGGAGAAGTTATTGCCAAACAGGGGTCGTTTGTCACGCATATATTGTTCCTGAAAAAGGGACTCACCAAAATCTACCGTGAAATTGATAAAGACAACAATCTGATTCTCAATTTCTATCCAAGTGGAAAATTGATGGGACTCTCTTCATTGTATATGAATAGCATTCTGCAGTTCTCCATTGCCGCCGTTGAAGACTCGGTGATTTGCGCCATGGATATCCATATATTTGAAAAGTTTGTGCGCCAAAATGGTCAGTTTGCCGCATCCATTATCCATGCCATCAACCAGCACTTTTCCCATCGAACCGAGAAACTGGTATCATTAACACAGAAGCAAATGAACGGCCGTTTGGCGGAAGCGTTTCTTTTCTTCGCCGATCAGCTGTACAACAGCGATTCGTTCCACCTTTCGCTTACGCGGAAAGACATTGCCGAATTCACAGGAATGTCAGTCATGAGCGTCGTAAGGGGAATCAAGGATTTCAAGGAAAACGGTATACTGGAAGATAACAATGGCGATATCACCATACTAAAAAGGGAGCTGCTGGAAAAAATCAGTCAAACCGGATAATGTTCCATTTATTTCCATGACTTCTTAACGATTAAATCAAATCCCGAATTAGTCGTCTGATTCGTGGCCTGCAAATATAGCCAGCGAAGGAGCTGGTACTCCAATGTAATCTTTTGCGGTTCAATAATCTTGGTTTTCTTGTCGAGAGCAAATGTACGTTGATAACTCAAAAACAGGTTTTTGGTAATGTATTTTCCAACGGTTACACTGCTCGAAGACCAGTCCTCCCCGCCCGAAATCTCCAACACATCTAAATTTAGTGTCGACTGAAGAGCGTCCTTCAATAACGAAGAAACCTGTCCGAGTGCCAAATTTTTCGCCACACCGGAAGCACTGTTCACACTGGAACTTTGACTAGAACTCAGTTGATTTGATGACCGGCCAAATAAAATGTAAGCCAATGCATCCTGTTCATCGATGGTTGAATTATCGAGCCGGAAGCTAAATTCAGGCTGCAATGCCCGGCCGGTAATATGCAAGGTGAGTTTTCGAAGTTTTTTCTCCACATCCCGGAAAGAATAAACAATGGTAAAATCCACCTGCGGATTGATTTCATCACTACCGGTAAAAGTCAGGCTCCCCGATTCAAAATCGAAACGCTTGCCATACATCTTATAATATCCCCGCTGAACCATCAAGGTGCCAAAAAGATCCACCGGTTTTCCTTCTTTCACGGCCCGTAAATCACCTTTCAGCTCAAAATTCATATCCTTACCCTTAATCCAGAAGTCTCCTGGGATATGGACCGTGAAGGTTCCACTCAGGTTTCGGTAAAAATCGACTGACTGAAATGCTGAAACGGTATCCTTTACCGTTATCTGTTTACTACCTGTAGTATCCAATGAGGAAGCGTCGTTGACAGCTTGAACCAATAAGGGAGGATTCGGATCGGCCGATTTGACCGCCAGGCGTGCACGTAACGCGTCAGCATTCAAATGCGCTTTAACAACAGTCAGCTTTCCTGAAAATTTGGGCTGTTTTGGAGTTCCTTCCAGCAGCATATTCGTATTAATAACAGCATCGAGTAAATCGGAACTCGTCAGCGTGAAATTTTTCCCACTGATATTCATTTTAATATACTCCGGCTCTGCTCCCAATTGTGATTTCAATTGCACATAACCATGCATTCCCAGGTAACCTTTCCCCGATTTTAGCCCCAACGTATCGATAGAAAACCGGTTTCCTTCAAGTCCGCTACGCAACATGATGTCCCGGTATTTTAGTCCGTATTCATCATCACTAAATTGCCCGCCATCAAGCCGGACATGGCCGCCAATTTTCACATCATCAATAGTATTCGAAAGCTGAACATTCGCCGAGAACAGCCCGCTCACTTTCATTCCCTGCTTCTCAATAAACCGGTTGAACCGGGCAATCTCCAAACTGTCGATCCGCAAACTACCATGAACCGGTTCAGTTTTCCGAAGAAGGTAAATGCTATCGGCAAATGAAAGATGCAATGGAAGGTCCAGTTCGGCGGTTAAGAGCGAATCCTGCTCTCCTATCACACCTAACTGTAGAGTCAGCCGTTCGTCCTGGTAATTCACGTCAGCCGCAATTTGCTTTAAACTGATGGTGTCAAGAGCTGGTTTTTGTACATCCAGAAAGCCTTGTATTTCCGGGCTGGATGCATCGCCTGTCAGTCGGATACCGGAAGAAACAATTCCGCCCATGTTTTGAGGCACTCCCTTAAAATGCGGGATTTGGGACAAATCCAGATTATCGAGCGACAGGTTCAGATCCTCTGCTCCTTTGAAAGCGAACCGACCATCCACCGCAATCTGTTGCTTTTCTGAACTCAGTGTCAGATTTCGAACAACAATAGAATCACGGGTAGGTATTATCGATGTAGAATCGCTACCGCCCGTCCACTCCGAATGAATCAGATTCAGATGAAGCCGCTTTAGATCGATCCGGGGAACACCTTTATAATACACATTTGCGATGGCTTGCGCCTGAAGTGAATCGTTCATCACCAGATCAATCTGGTTTTCAAGGCTTCCATTGCTAAACCGGCTCTTCAATCCCAACGATTCTAGCGCCATGCCATTAATATTCATCGCGTTTGCCTGCAAGTTTACGTCACCATGATACAAACTGTCATGAAGCATGGCCTCTATTTTTCCTGAAAAAGAACCCACCCTGATAGAATCGTAACGAAGGTGATGGAGATTCAAATTTCCGACAAAATGAAGTGAATCAGCAGGTCCGGTCACGCTACCGGCTATAGCGCCTGTCGTTTCCGATGGCGGTAATCCCAGGGGCTTAGCCAGACTGTTGATGTCGCGTGCCTGAACGGTTACCGAAAAATCATTTGCAGAATGGATATTTCCCTTGCCATTGGCTGAAAGACGGAAAGCAGGAACTTCAAAGAGTAAACTGTCGATCCGATAGTCGCCGGCATGATAACTAATTCGCGTGTGGAAATCGGAAACCGGTTGACCAAACAGAACCGAAGCAGCCGATTTAATTTCAGCCTGTGCTTGCAAGCTATTCAAATCCTTGCCGGAACCACTCACTTCTACATCCAGATTCAAATCTGACTTCAACGTATCGGCGGACAGAAAATCAGCCGGATCCAGATGCCGCAGTTTCGCTTTTAGCTCGTAAACCGGCTGCGTAAATATCTTGTCTAACTGCGCAACACCTTCCATGCTTCCCAACCAGGTATCTGCCTCGACCCGGGCATGCATGCTGCCGGCTTGTTTATCCAGATTCATCTGCAGTTTTTTCACGGTATAACCGGAATACCGGGCATCGTTCAGGTGTCCATCCAATTTCAGCTGGTTGGTTTTCAGATCAAACCCATTACCCTCAACGGAAAAACGGCCGGAAATGGATGAAGTCAATGTCGTGTCGCCGGTCCACGTTGCTGCGTTTACACTGTCGATGTTCAGTTGAAAATTGTACCGCGGGTTCGATTGCAGATTACTGAACCAACCATCAAGTGAAAGCCGTTGCTTTGTCTCCTGAACGTTGAATTGCACCTCGTTTTGCTGCAAACCGCCTTTCAGCGAAAGCTGAATATTAGGCGCACCGTAAAGCGACTGGCTGACAAATGGTTGTATATCTGCGAAATCTAGCGGATGAAACGCCAATTGCACTTGAGCCAGGTTAAGGGAATCGAGCGGAATTTCTCCCCGACCAGACATCTGGGAACGGTTTGTTTCAAAGTGCAAATCAGACCAACTCAATCGCCGATTCTCCATTTCCATTTTTCCCGTTAAGGTTTTTATCTGAACATCGGGAGATTGAGTTTGCAATTGAAAGTGCTGCAAGTTGAGCTTCAGTTTTTCCGGTTCGAACCGGAAGGCCAGTTGTAAGTTCGCCAAAAGCTTTTTCGGAATAACGCCAGCAGTATCGAGCGACGAAACCGTTCCCTGAAAATCTTTCAACTGAAAATCGGCAACATCTACTTTCCAGAAACTCCCGCTTTTTGAAAGCGAATCTGTTTGCACATTTGTCGTGTCAGCCGGAATGAGATGTTCCAGGTTCCAGGTAGAATCGTTTTCCTGTTGAGCAAATACGCGAAGGCCTTCAAGACTGACGGATTCGATATGAACGTCCTTTTTCAAAATTGAAATCAGGGAATAGTGAACTTCCAGTTTTTCGAACGATACAAGCATCGTATCATTCCGCGAAAGCGAGAAGTTTTTCAAATAGAAATCGCCAAACAGATTTCCACTGATAGAATCGAGTTGCACGTTGGCATGCAGCATTTCACTTCCTTTGGACGAAACGACGGAAGCCAGCCATTGATTGAGCATTCCGGCACGAAGAATAAGCAGCAGGGACAGAATCAAAACAAGGATTCCGCCGATTACCCAACCTACTATTTTTGCTATTTTCTTCATCATACTAAAATGCCTGACCAATGGATATAAAAAATTGTGTTCGAAACTTATTCTCGAAAACCGGAGTTGCTACATCCAGTCGAATAGGACCAATCGGCGTTTTTATCCGCATCCCCAGACCGACGTCGTACTTCAAACCGCCCAACCGATAATCAAAAGCATTGGGCCATACGTTACCAAAATCCATGAATGCCGCCCCTCCAAAAATCTCGTAAACCGGGAACCGGAATTCCGCACTTCCTTCCAGGACACTGTTACCACCCACGGGAATTCCATTTTCGTTCACCGGAGAAACCTGGTTACGGCCCCAGCCCCGCAAGGAATTGGCTCCTCCCAAAAGAAACCGGTCTTCCAACGGACTCTCCTCATCTCCTTTGAGCGGACGAATCACACCAGCACGCAAACGCGCAGCAAACACCCAGTTTCCGTTAAACGGAATGTAATGCCGAACATCCGATTCCACTTTGACATAGTGATATTTCGATTGAAATCCGACTCCCATATAGGTAATGTAGGTATCCAACTTCCAACCTTTCGTCGGATCAAAAATATCGTTGGTCGTATTCCGGCTGACACCGAAAGTGATTCCCGATTTATTGTGAATTGAATCCTGCGGACTAACTGTCGAATCAGCAGTTACCAGTGTATTATCAGTCAACCAGTCCTTTTCCAGTGAATACATTAGATAGGCTGAAGTACCGGAAGAGAATGTTTTTTGAAATGTCACGCCGGATCCTAACCGATCAACTTCGAATCCAATTTCATTCTCACGGATGTAATATGGGTTCAGAATAAAATCAAGATTATCCAGAAAAATATCAGGTTGAATAAACTTGGCATCGAAGCTAAAAGGAAGAAAATAAGAGTGTTTCCCGTTAAGAATCAGTCGCCTCGCCCCTCCCAGAAAATGCAACCGGGTAAGTTCCGCCGATACCCGCACCCGGTCTTCGGAACCGTATCCCACACCAGCCTGAAGCGACCAACGTGGTTTTTCCTTTAAATAAATAGCAACGGGAATACTATCGCCCCTGATACTATCTGCCTGTGCGCGAACAACGACATAACTGAATAATTCGGTATCGAAAATCTTCTGCTGGGTTCGTTGCAATTGTTTACGGGAGAAACGATCACCTGAAGAAAACAGAAGCTTGTTCCGGATAAATTTTTCGGGTACCAGGGAATCTCCATGAAAGGTTATCTTGCCAAACCAGGCTTCCGGGCCCGGATGCACCTGAAAGTTAAGCCCAACGGAATGTTCTGTAGTATCGACCTGGATATCGCGTTTAACCTGCACCAGCGGATAACCTTTGTTGGTAAAAGCATTGGTTAATTTATCCTCGGCCTGGTATACCTGCTGATCAACAAAACGATTTCCCGGCTTAACCGGAAAATTTTTTCGGGCAGCGCTTATAATGGTCGAATCCAGTCGTGTTGTATCATCCTGTACTTCTACGTTACTGATAAGATAAGGTCTTCCCTCGTTGATCTGGATTAGAACTGAAATTCGTCTGCCTACTTTATTAGAATCAAGCGAGTAATCGATTTTAGGATGCAAAAATCCATTGCGCTGATAGTACTTTTTCAGCCGTTCGATATCATCATCCAGAATGTACTTTGAAAAAGCCGGAGCTGATTTCCAAAACTGCAATTTATCAAAGAATGTGGGGCCTTCCGTATTCATTTGTCCGGCAAGATCTCCATCTTCCAATGTCGCATTTCCCTCGAAGGTCACTTTTTTGACAACAGGCTCCTTTTGAGCAAAAGTCTCAAATGGCAACAGAAGAATGAAAGAGAATAGAAAAATTCTGAAGAGAGCCGACATACAAGTGAATTTGATCGATTTCGAATAAGCAAACCAATCCGTGAGGTGCATACAGCGAAACACTACTGTTATCACCATCCTGAAACGCTTAACTTACTAATTTAGTTTAAAAACTTCAATACGGCACATCCGAACAACGACCTTCTAAACGCTTCAATATTCCTGATATCTTCAGCCATAGCACTTAAAAAAAGAGCTGTCTCAAATAAAACGAAACAGCTCTCCAGCAAATATATTTTTCAATGTTTTATAATTCCAGATCGACATCATGTAATTCATGCCATGGTAAGCCATGTTTGTTCAATTCCTCCATGAACGGATCCGGATCAAACTGCTCTACATTGTTTACTCCGGGCTTTCTCCATTTTTCCTGCATGAACATCATGGCTCCAATCATGGCTGGAACTCCGGTTGTGTAACTAACTGCCTGCATACCGGTTTCTTTGTATGCCTCTTCGTGACTGCAATTATTATAAATGTAGTAGGATTTTTCTTTACCGTCTTTCAATCCACGAATGCGGCAACCGATGGATGTTTCGCCGTGGTAATTCTCACCGAGACCTCCTGGATCCGGCAATACCGCTTTTAGGAACTGAATCGGCACAATCTCTTTTCCTTCATAGATAATCGGCTCGATTCCTGCCATACCGATATTCTGAATAACGCGCAGATGTGTCAGATATTCCTGTCCGAAGGTCATCCAAAAACGGGCACGTTTAATCGTTGGGAAATTTTTCACCAGCGATTCCAACTCCTCATGGTAAATCAGGTAAGATTCTTTCGGACCAATATTCGGATAATTCAAAGGCTTGTGAATTTCATGTGGTTCGGTCAAAACCCAGTCGTCATTCTCCCAGTACTTTCCTTTCTGGGTTACCTCGCGAATATTGATTTCGGGATTGAAATTGGTAGCGAAAGCTTTACCGTGATCACCGGCATTACAATCAACAATATCGAGATACTGAACTTCGTCGAACACATGTTTTGCCGCATGTGCTGTAAAAATACTGGTCACACCCGGATCGAAACCGCAACCTAAGATAGCAGTCAAACCTGCTTCCTTGAAACGATCGTGGTAAGCCCACTGCCATTTATATTCGAATTTGGCTTCTTCTTTCGGTTCATAATTAGCCGTATCCAAATAGGAAACTCCTGTCTCGAGGCAGGCATCCATGATGGTCAAATCCTGATAAGGCAAAGCCACATTCACCACCAGGTCCGGTTGAAACGAACGAATTAACCCGACCAATTGAGGTACACTGTCAGCATCTACCTGAGCCGTTTGAATACGGTTCCCACCTATTTTTTCAGCAATCGCATCGCACTTTGATTTGGTGCGGCTTGCCAGCATAATTTCTGAAAATACTTCAGGAAGTCCGGCCATTTTGTGAGCAACAACGGTTCCCACTCCACCGGCACCAATGATCAACACTTTACCCATCAAAAATATCTGTTTATTCAGGTTCAACAATTCAAAAACGGCGTAAAGTACGCAATTTTTCGAGGCAAAAAGATAGGGAATTTAAAATTAGAATGAAACCGGAAAACCAAGAACCTTGAACGTGGAAAACAAATAGGATTTTGAGGGGGAATCAGAACAGAACGGTTTGATGTCAGACGAAGAACCACTGAATTTAAATCAGTTAAAATATCATATAATGAAAAAAGTTACGTTGTAATGTTACGTACCCACTGAATTTTGTGAGAATTTATGAATGTCGGAACAAGCCAAATGTTAGAAAAGTGGAAGAGTTTTCTGGCTCGTTCCCGCGACCCTGAATTTTTATTTTCCGGTCGTGGAGAACTGCTCTATTGCTCTCCCTCCAGCTTCCATATAGCCAATCTCCGGCAAGTTGATTTACCCGCAGATTCGGACAAATGGCTGCAAATCATCGACGAATCAGATCGAACAAAATGGTTAACCTGGTTTGAACAAGCATTTCTGGAACCCTACAATCCGATTCTTCAGAAACTCAGCATAACTTCCCACTCAGGAACATCTGTCGAATATCTTGCTGCATCACAACTCATCTCCATTGACGATGCGGAAACAAATCTTCTTCGGGTTACCTTGCGTGAAGAGCATCAACAACCCAAACAGCAAGATAATAATCAGGAATTACTGGAACAGATTATCCAGCTGGTTAACCAGAACACATCTCTTGACCGAAAATTAAATCATTTTTTGCACGTCGTATGTCCTCGTCCGGATATCAAACATCTGTTTATATATCATACGCAAGGTCATACTGAAGCCTCGGTGTACAGTTGTTCATCGGATAAGGAACAATTTCAGGTTGTCCCGGAGCAAACCAGGACATTGACAAATACCTGGAAAGAACTACTCTTTTATATTGAGCCAGATCAGAAAAAGATACACCTGCGCCAGTCGGATCTACCGGAAGAACAAGCCATGAAGTTCAGAAATATCGAAATCGAAGAACTTTATCTGTTTCCAATCACCTCCCACAATAGTCAATCCGCCTGCTTGGGAGTCGTACCCCAGGTCGCAGGCAAGGTGAATGAAGCTTTGTGGGAAGAATTAAGCCGCTTATTATCCATCGCCTGGATATCGGACAGCAACCGCAAAAGGCTCATTCATTACAAAGAGAAATTAGATTGGATGCTCGATACAACCGGGCAATGGTATTGGGAGTACAATCCATCCAAGGCAAAATTTGTAATTGACCGGCATTGGATGATTAAATGCGGCTATACCGAAAATCATCTCCCAAAAGAGGACTTCCTACGTTATATTCACCCTAACAACAGGCATGAATTTGTCAAGCTGTTGGACATTCCTTCAGAAGCACGAAATCATGTTTTCGAAACTGACTTTCGCTTCCAAAAGGCAAATGGTGAATACCAGTCAATTACCTGCAAAGGTAAAACGATGTTCAGTCATCATTCAGGACAACCACGTATCGTCGGGGTACTGAGTGAAATTGCTCAGGTAAGTTCAGTTCAGGAGCGTTTTGACCAGGCATTTCAGTTGAGTCCCTCAATTATGGCCATTACGCAAATGTCCACGGGGGTGATTCTTGACGCCAATCAACGTTTTCTAGACCTACTGGGGAAAACGAAAGAGGAAGCACTGGGACTCAACTTTTTCGACCTGAGATTTTTCTCGCAAGAAACACAGGAGTACCTGAGAGAACGATTATTAAGAGATAAGAAATTTGTTAATGAAGAGATTACCATTAACCTTGGCGATCAGCTGAAATTTGGATTATACAGCGCGTCCGCCTTTATGAGCAACGGAGAAATGCTGGTCATATCCTCCGTTCAGGATATTACAGAACAGAAAAACATTAGTAAAGAACTAAAGCAATACCGCGAAAACATTAATGAACTCGTACAGCAACGAACGTCCGAGCTGAATAATAGCAGACATTACTACGAAACGCTTATCCAGGAAATGACCGATTATGTCTGTCATTCGCTTCCCGATACGACTATTCTTTTTGTTAACGAAGCCTATTCCCGTTACATTGGTCAACCTCGTGAGGTACTAATTGGGAAAAAATGGATTGACTTCATTCCGGAGTTTTCGCTGGACTTCATTCAAGAACAAATCCAGACGATTAGCACAAAAAGGAAGGTCCATACATTCGAAGTTTATATACCAGCTCTCAATGGACAGCCGGAAAACTGGATTCAATGGATCAATGTCCCGATACTTGACGAGAACGGAGAAATCAGTGAGATACAATCCAGTGGACGTGACATTACCAACATCAAGCAAATACAATCGGAATTAAGTGCGGCCAAAGAAATGGCCGAAGAATCAGGAAGGCTCAAATCTGCATTTCTGGCCAATATTTCACACGAAATCCGCACGCCGATGAATGTCATTCTTGGTTTTACCAATTTACTTATTGACAACGATCTGGAAGAAGATGAACGGCAAGAATTTGCCGGACACATAACCAATAATGCCAATTTATTACTCCGTGTTCTGGATAATATTTTGGAAATTTCGCGGATGGAAGCCGGTTTTACGGATATCGAGAAATCGCCGTGCGACATCAATAAAATGCTGGAAAGTCTTTGCCAGGAATATGCAAAACTGGCACAGCCAGGCGTGCAAGTTAACTGTTGTCGCGCCATTGAAACCCCGGTTTCGTTTATGACTGACAAAAGAAGAATGAAACAATTGTTCACCAACCTGATGGACAATGCGGTTAAATTCACCAGTGAAGGTCATATCGAATGTGGATACAGGCTACATCCGTCCTCTCATAGTTTCAATCAAATTGAGTTTTACGTTGAAGATACCGGAATTGGCATCCCAGCTCATTTAATTCCGGTAATTTTCGAACCTTTCCGACAGGCCGACAACAGTCTTACCAGACAATTTGGTGGAACCGGACTGGGTTTATCTATTTCTAAAAAATTAGCCGAACTATTAGGTGGAACCCTGAGCGTTAATTCTGTTCCGGGAAAAAAGACAGTCTTTTCTGTCACTTTTCCATTTCAACCTTCAAATCTGAAAACAACAAACAACATGGTACACAACATTACCGATAACAAGTATCATTTTGTGCCCGACTGGCAGCAGCACAAAGTATTAATTGTTGAAGATGTGGAATCGAACTACCAATACATTTATAGTGTACTTGGTAAAACCGGAATTCAAATCATTTGGGCTTCCGATGGTAAGGAAGCAATTGAATTTTACCGGGACAATCCGGACATCGATCTGGTTTTGATGGACATTAAACTTCCGATTATGAACGGGCTCGATGCGACCCAGACACTCAAAAGTCTGAATCCCGATTTACCGGTGATTGCTGTTACGGCATATGCCATGTCTGAAGACAAGGATAAATGTCTGGAAGCAGGTTGCGACGATTTCATTGTAAAGCCGGTCAACCGTTTTGAGCTACTGGCAAAAATCGAGAACTATTTTGAGTCGCAGGAACTATAGGCAGGACTGCTTGTAATCGTTTGACTGAATGAGAAAAACTGTCAGAAATAATTTCGTTCTGCTTTCATATCAAACAATCTGCAGGCATCTGCCCGATCTGATATGCGCAAAGCATCAGAATCAGGAAAAAATTGTTTAATTCGAAATCACTGAAAATAAACGCTATATTTGCACTGATTCTGATTTGATATTAAGCGCACATATACTAATTCCACATTCGCATTAGTTAATCACTGCACTTTTTTTAAATCCTTTTTCGGCACCGCTACATGCGGACCAGTTGTTTTCCACTGGTAGTCAACCAATTTAACCGGACCGAATTACTGTAATCAACATACAAAACAATATTTCCGAATGAAAGGAAGGACCTTTTAGTAAACTGTCCACTTCTGACATTCGGGGCACGAAAGACCGAAACATTCGGTACTAAAATGGAGTAAATACAAACAGTCAGGTTTATTATCAATTAAAATTATTTATGGGTAGATCACAGGAAACTTTCAACAAAAAAGAAGTAAGAAACAAGAAAGAGAAAAAGAGAAAAGAGAAAGTAGCGCGAAGGCAAGCCAAGAAGGACAATGAGAAGAAAGGCAGCCTCGACGATATGATTGCTTACGTTGACGAAAACGGAATGATTACGGATACTCCTCCCGATCCTGGTAAGAAAACGAAGACAAAGGCAGAAGATATTGAAATCAGCATTCCGAAGAAAGAAGATATGGAGCAACCTGATCCCATCAGAAAAGGAAAGGTTACGTATTACAACGATTCCAAAGGGTATGGTTTTATCAGGGATACTGAGACTCAGGATAGTGTGTTTGTGCATGTAAACAACACGCTGGATGAAATTACTGAAGGTAGTAAAGTTACCTTCGAAGTGGAACCTGGTCCAAAAGGCCCGGTTGCTGTCAGGGTAAAACTTCTCGATCAGTAATCAGCTGTAAACTTTTAGTCAGAACGATGCACTAATGCTGGTTCACTGACTGTTTCCCGGCAATTACTTTGGTTTCTGACAACTAAAGAAGACAAAACTTTAACAAAATAAGCCGTCACTCAATACAGAGACTGTATTTCGTGGCGGCATTTTTTATGTTCAAATCCAAACCAGAACTAACTAAATCCATCTATTCGAAAACTTTCATTTCTTCTGAAAGCGAACTATCTTCCAACAACATTGTAAAATCCATCAATCTTGGAAACATCGTTATATGGAGAAACACGAAATTGCGTCAGCCCGACTGCTAAACCAACAAATTTCTGCATCCAATAGAACATCACCATCTCAAAGTGTCAAATGGCTTGGAGCCATGCAGGCTCAGGATGCTGCCATGGCCCTGTGGGCAATTGGACTAAGAACACCCTATTCAACCATATCATCCGTCATAAAGGCTTGTGAGCGAGGAGAAATAATCCGCACACATCTCATGCGTCCCACCTGGCACTATGTATCGGCTGACGATATTTACTGGATGCTTGAATTAACTGCACCCCAGATTAAAAACTCCTTAAAAACACGCCACAAACAGTTAGGCATAACTGATGATATCCTGAAAAGAGTAAAAGACATTTTCATCGAATACCTGATGAGAAACGGTGCTTCACCACGCGAAGAATTGGTCTCTCAATTGAAAGAAGCCGGCATTCCGAATGAGGATAACAGGGCTGCACACTTGCTTATGCACACAGAGTTGGACGGAATCATTTGCAGCGGACCAATGAAAGGCAACAAACAAACCTACGCCTTGCTGGAAGAAAGAGTTCCAAAGAAAAAGACACTGCCCTACGAAGAAGCGTTAGCTGAACTGGCCATGAGATATTTTTCCAGCCATGGACCTGCCACCCTAAATGATTTTGCCTGGTGGTCGGGCCTTAGAGCAAAACAAGTGAAGCTTGCTATCGAACTGGCAAAACAGCAACTGCAATCTGCAATAATAGATTCACAGGAATATTGGTTCTCATCGAATACTCAATTCTCTAAAACAAATCATCAGTCGGTTCATCTCCTACCAGCATTTGATGAGTTTATTATCAGCTACCGCGACAGAAGCGCTATTCTTACTTCTGAGCACCATAAAAAAGCGGTTTCCCGGAATGGCTTATTTTGGCCGGTCGTTGTGGTAAACGGAAAAGTGGAAGGATTGTGGAAAAGAACAATCAAAAAAGATAACGTAAACATCGAAACCAATTTCTTTGAGTCACCTCCCAAACATGTTGCTCAAAAGGTATTGAAACAGAAGCTAATTTTAGCCAGTTTCCTCGGAAAAAAACTCACCGATTAATAAGACCAATTTGCTTTGAATAACAAATCTTAAAATCGGAAAGCCAGAAAACTTTATGCGTTAAGGAATTGTTTTCTAGCTATACACTGCCTTGGTCTCACCAATCTAACCGAATAACATTCAGTACTAATTAAAATTCAACAAGATGAAGAAAATTCTTTTTTTAACCGGTGATTTCGCAGAAGATTACGAAACCATGGTACCGTTTCAGATGCTCGAAATGGTAGGCTACGAAGTTCATGCCGTTTGCCCCGGAAAGAAAAAAGGGGAAACCGTTAAAACGGCTATTCATGATTTTGAAGGCGACCAGACCTATTCAGAAAAACCGGGACACAATTTTGCACTGAATTACAGTTTCAAAGATGTTAAAGCGGAACAATACGACGGGTTGGTAATTGCGGGAGGAAGAGCCCCTGAATACCTGCGTCTGAATAAAGACTTACTGGAAGTTGTGAAGCATTTCTTTGTTGCAAACAAGCCCGTAGCGGCTATCTGCCACGGAGCCCAGATTTTAACAGCAGCCAATGTGGTAAAAGGAAGAAAGCTGACCTGCTATCCGGCGGTTGGACCCGAGGTAACTCTGGCCGGAGGCGAATATCAGGATATCCCGGTAACCGATGCTTATGTTGATAGGAATTTGGTTACCTCGCCGGCGTGGCCAGCTCATCCGGCTTTCATCCGTGAGTTTTTGAAAATAATGGGCGCTAAAATTCAGATTTAATACGCATAAAATGACATTTGAGAAAAGGACCGGATATTATTCTGAATCAGAACTTTTTCCGGTTCTTTTTCATTATCGGTATGTAATTCTCCAATTTCTGAGCATTCCATATCTTTGAGCCACAAATTAAAAAGGGGTTATTATGTTTATTGTAATTCTAACATACAAAGTCGCGATTGAGGAGGTGGAAAAACATCTGGAAGCGCACGTTGAATACCTGAAAAAACAATATGAAGCAGGGAGTTTCATTGCTTCCGGAAGAAAAGTGCCACGTACCGGTGGAGTGATTCTTTCAAATACGGACTCCAAAGAAGAGCTCGAAAATGTACTCTCACAGGACCCATTCAATATCAATGATGTGGCTGATTATGAAATTATCGAATTTGTCCCCACGATGACGAGTAAAGAACTTGAATTCCTGAAAGTGACGATGTAATCCTTTTCAGCATCATCTAGTATTAAGAATTAACCTTAAAACTTTCACATCATTAATTCCAAATCAACACATTCTTGTTTTACGCCCCGAAAAGCATAATTTTATGCCAAATTTCACCACATGCAAATATTGTCTCCCAACGAATTCCTTGATAAAGCAGAATATACACCTGTAGTTGATGTTCGTTCACCCGCCGAATACGCCGAAGGACACATTCCGGGAGCGATCAACATTGCACTCTTTTCAAATGACGAACGAGCCAAAGTAGGAACCGTGTACAAGCAGCAGGGCCGGCTTCAGGCCATTGAACTAGGTTTGGATATCGTTGGTCCTAAAATGTCAGGATTTGTGAAAGAAGCACAAGCTTTAGCTTCCGGTGGAGAGTTGCTTGTTCACTGTTGGCGTGGAGGAATGCGTTCAGAAAGTATGGCCTGGCTATTCGAGCGGGTAGGCATACAATGCTTCACGCTGAAAGGAGGTTACAAGGCTTACCGCAATCTGTTGTTGGAAGAACTTGGGACCATTCCCCGCCTAATTGTTCTGGAAGGATTTACCGGCAGTGGGAAAACAGAGGTGTTGCAGGAATTGGACCAACAAGGCGAACAAATTTTGGATCTGGAAGGTCTGGCCAATCATCGCGGTTCCGTTTTTGGCGGTGTGGGACAAGGAGAACAACCCACCACACAACAATTCCAGAATAATTTGCTGGCCGTTTCACGGAAACTCGACCGTGAAAAACGTGTTTGGGTAGAAGGTGAAAGCAAAAGCATCGGTCGCGTTTTCCTACCCGATTCCTTTTGGAAAAACATGAATCAAGCCCGAATCATTGAAATTGACGTACCAATTGAAGAGCGAGTCAAGCGAGTTGTCAAAGATTACGGGATGCTTGAAAGACCTCAAATGGAGAAGGCTATTTTATCTTTACACAAAAGGCTTGGGGAAGAACAAACCAACACGATTCTCGAATTATATCAAACGGATAAGCTGGAACAGGTCGCAGCCATGTTACTCAGTTATTACGATAAAACATATCGCTACAGCCGTGATAAATACAAAAAGAGTTGCGCCAGCGTCGATTTGAGCGGGAATAATATCCGCGAAGATGCCGGAAAGCTCGTGGAAAAAGCAAACGAATTAAAGTTTTAAACGGAAAATGGAAAAAAAATCAGATAATCAACCAGTCATTAAGCCGCTAAGGCTTACGCAATATTCACATGGTGCGGGATGCGGATGCAAAATATCCCCAAAGGTTTTACGAAACATTCTGGCCGAAACAGAAACGGAGATTGACGATCCCAATCTCTTGGTAGGTAACGGTACACTCGACGATGCTGCGGTATATGCCATCGATGATGAAAAGGTACTCATCTCCACCACCGATTTCTTCACTCCTATTGTAGATGATCCATATGATTTTGGAGGCATTGCATCAGTGAACGCCATAAGTGATATTTATGCTATGGGCGGAAAACCACTGATGGCCATTGCAATCTTGGTATGGCCGGTGGATAAGCTTCCGGCTGAAACCGCAGGGAAAGTTCTTGAAGGAGCGAAAAGAGCCTGTGCACAGGCAGGTATTGCCATTGCCGGCGGACACAGCATCGACGGCCCGGAGCCAATTTTTGGCTTGGCTGTTACGGGAATAGCATCGAGAAAGCACATAAAGAAGAACAGCTCCGCAGTTGCCGGTTCCGAACTTTACCTGACCAAACCATTGGGAGTTGGCATTTTAACCACAGCGCAAAAACAAGGCATCCTCAAAGAAGAAGACTTGGATGTCGCCCGCAACTCGATGATTACCCTGAATAAAATTGGCCAGGAACTGGGAGAACTGGAAGGAGTAACAGCCATTACCGACGTAACCGGATTTGGGCTGCTGGGACATTTATCCGAAATATGCGAAGGAAGCAATCTAAGTGCGACTATCGATTCGGCAAAAGTGCCGACACTGAACAATCTTGATTTCTACATCAAGCACAAAACCTTCCCGGGTGGTACCTTCCGAAATTTTGACAGTTATGGACACAAGATTTCTCCCCTGACGGAAGAACAAAAGGTGGTACTTTGCGATCCGCAAACCAGCGGCGGACTTTTGGTTGCAGTCGATCCTGCCCACCGGGAGAAATTTCTTGAGGTAACCTCACGTTATGGAATGCAACCGGAGTCATTTGGTTTGCTTACCGCTCCGAAAGAATTTGTCGTTCAGGTAAACTAAAACAGGCGATTAAAACAGATCAACAGCAGCCATTACCATCTACCAGAATACCCGGATGGTGATGGCTGTTGTATTCAAACTGCAGTGTTACATGCTCGATGCCGTACTCGTGATGCAGCAATTCCTCGATATCGTGACGCACGTTAAGTGTTTCACTGGTCGGTAAATCATTTTGCAGGTTAACATGTGCCTCAAAATAGAGACTTCCTTCCGAAAGCGCCCATGAATGAAGGTGATGGACGTTATTGATTTCCGGCAATGTTTCCAGTTTTTTCTTGGCCTCTACCAAATCAACCTCCGACGGGGTAAACTGCATCAGTACCGAAGTTGATTCTTTCAACAATCCAATTGTGTGATAAAGAATGTAAACACTGATGACGACAGTCACCAGCGGGTCAATCCAGTAAATTTGCCACATTTCAATCACAACGGCACCAATAATAACGGCCAGTGAGGTAAGTGCATCACCTAACAGGTGAAGATAAGCTGCCCGGACATTGATGTTGCTTCCTTTATCCTTTTGCAAGAGAAGCACCGAAAATACATTTGCTACCAATCCAATAATCCCCATCCACAACATGATGCCACCGTTAACCGGAGTAGCATCGGTAAAACGTTGCGCCGCTTCCACTATCAGGTAAGCCGAAACGGCAATCAGAGCAACCGAATTGATGAACGCTGCCAGAATCTCACTTCGGCGAAAGCCAAAAGTTTGGCGTGGCGTGCCCGGCTTTTTTCCCAAGCGGTAAGCAATCCAGGCAAGCAATACCGCAACGCCGTCACTCAGATTATGTAACGCGTCTGAAATCAGTGCCAAACTGTTCGACAGAATTCCCCCCACAATTTGAGCGGCTGTGATAATGAAGTTCAGAATAATGGTCAGGAAAAGCTTCTTCCCGGTCATACTATCGACCGCGGCATGCTCGTGATGATGGTGGTTATGATGATGTGAACTCATAAGAATACAAATTTAAAAAAACCCCGGTTCAATCGAACCGGGGTTGTAACCCTTAAAACACCAACGCAAAGGAAATCAATCAAGAATTAAACCAACTAACCTAACTTAACTAAACAAACCATAGAAAAAACTACTGTACTCATTCTCTGAAACGTAACAGCAATAAAAAGGTTTACAAATTGACCTGAAAATTGATACTAAAAGCGAAAAAAAACACCCTTGATTAAATTCAATTTTAAGAGAAGAAGTACTCCAATTGAAAACTTCTGAAGAACGATGCATAATCCTATGATTTTTTATATTTTCAGACGAACGAAATCAAATAACCTGAAATCCATGAAACAGAAACAACAGATCATTATCCTTCTTCTCCTTGTACTACCAATCATTGGAAAATCACAAAATGTTATTCTCAGAACCATCGACGATGTACGATTCTCCAAAATGATACAAGGAGAACATTTCGGCATCCAAAACCTTTCTCTGAAAGATATCAAAGGTTCACCTTACCTGAACGACCAATTTGTAAAAGGAACTGTTATTACGACTAAGAATGAAAAATACGTAGATGTTCCGTTGCGATACGACCAATACCAGGATGAACTGCAGTTTGAGAAGGATGGAAAAGCAATGACATTTTCACCCAGGGATGTCGTAAAAAGAGCGGAGTTCGGCAATCGCGTATTTACCTATACTAAATACCAGTTCACTGATAAAAAAATAAAAGAAGGCTACTTCGAAATTTTGGCTGATGGTAATGTCAGGCTCCTGGCACAACATACCATCAAGTTCTTCGAAAAAGAAAAAGAGAAACCTTACGTAGAGCCCAAGCCAGCCCGGTTCGACTGGCCCCTGGAAGAATTTTACATCCAGGTAGGCGCTTTCCCTGCTCAACATGTCAGTAAGAAAAAGAACCTGTTGGAAGCTTTCCCAAAACATCAGAAAGAAATAGCAGATTATTACAAATCCAACAAGCTATCAACCAAAGACAAAGCGGATTTGATTAAGCTGGTACAATACTACAATTCACTGAACTAAATCTCATTTTAATGGATTATGTTATCATTGCCGCCAGTGCCATCTTAATGTTAGTTGGCTTAATTGGGTGTGTCCTTCCGGCTCTCCCCGGACCAACACTTTCGTACCTCGGTCTGGTGGTCCTCAGTTTTTCCGACAGAGTAACTTTTTCAACCAAATTCTTCATTATTTGGGGAGTAGTTGCCTTGGTCGTCACCGTTCTCGATTATGTAATTCCCATTTGGGGAACGAAGCGATTCGGTGGCAGTAAATATGGCGTTTGGGGAAGCATCATTGGGCTTTTGGTAGGCTTGTTTTTCCCACCGGTTGGATTCATCATCGGACCTTTTGCCGGTGCGGTAATTGGAGAAATGTATGCCGGCAAACGTTCCAAAGAAATGTTCCGGGCAGGATTTGGTTCGTTCATTGGATTCCTGGTAGCCACCTTCATAAAAATACTCATTTCAGGCACCATGTTTTTCCTATTCTTCAAGGGACTTTTCTGGTCCTGAGCGGTATAAAAAGGCGAGAAAACGGACTTCGAAATCCGAAAACCTCAGATCATTTTGAACTATCTCTCTCGTTGTAACGTATATATAATATCGCCCCCGTCGAAAACCACGTTACAATTTTCACTAATGAGAGGACTTATTTCATTTTACCGCAAACGCATATTCAGGATAGCAGAGTTTCTGGTAATCTTTGTGATTGTTCCTATTCTATTGTTCACAAAAGTTATCGACATCTCATTCATGCCAGTGCTGGCCATCGGAGCGTTGATTTTTCTGATACAACTCATCCGTGATCCCTCCTTTCGGAGAAAACGACTGTGGAACTGGAATAAAGCAAGAAAATCCATCGGAACCATCTTTCTCTATTTCATCCCAGTGGCCCTTCTAATGACGGCTGTCGTTTATTTCTGGGAACCGGAACACCTTTTTTATCTGCCGCGAAAGCACCCGTTACTATGGCTGGGCTTGCTTATCTTCTACCCGCTTTTTTCCGTTATTCCGCAAAATATCGCATTCCGGGCATTTTTTGTTCACCGTTACCGGAATCTCTTCCAGAGGAACACCACAATTATCCTGGCCAGTGCCGCAATGTTCGCTTTTGGGCACATTATATTCCATAACTGGCTGGCTATTATCCTCACCTTCGTTGGTGGCATACTATTCACCAAACGCTACATCGAAACAAAATCATTGGTCGCCAGCATTATTGAGCATTCGCTTTACGGAGCTTGGCTTTTCACCTGCGGATTAGGCATGTTTTTCACACAACAGGGGATATAAATTTTCTTTATTCAAACTGAAATAAACTTCGGAATCCGTCCACAACCGCCAATTGACAACCTCCGCTGTGCTGAGAAGCTTTATCAATGATTCGATTCCATTCTTCAGTCTGCTCAGAAGTCGGCTTTTCTTTGTTCATTCTCAGATCTACCGCTTCCAATCCGGCTTCCGCCAGAAAGGATAAACTCTCTGAAAGGTGAGCTACTTCTGCTATTCGGGGATGCATTGCAAAAGCTGGTTCTAATCGGGCATGATTCCCTTTCCATTTCTCAAGCAATCCCTTTATTTCCTGGAAATGCTGGTTATTTTCAGGTTCACTTACCCATTCCCTGGTTATCTGATTAAAATGCCGGGCCGGCAAACTTTCCGGTCGCACTGCATCAACAACCCGATTGAGAGGAGTATAAACCGTAAGATTCTCATACATTCCAAGCCGCTCATAATATTTCACCTCCTCCAATTGGTCAGCTAAAATCTTTAATGGTCTGGCATATTCAGGTCCACCTATTTCAGCAAGAAAAACCGGATAATCGGAATCGTGTGTCAATCCTCTTGCTGTCAGTTCCGCTGAGATAAATGGAAGCCGACGGTACATATCATCTGCACTGGTTGTCAAAGCAGCCGGAGACCAAAGTTTTTCTGCGATAGCTGCCATACGCGGCCAGATTCGTGAATCAATCGTCCGGGCATTCACCAGCTCGCTCCACATACATGCCTCACCCCCTATGATGCGTGTCTTCTCTTCCTCATTTAACGGTCGTATTTTCTCAAACTCAACCGGCCTGGTTCCCGCCATTTCTGGTCCGCCAACTTTCGTGCCCTTCACTTCAAATCCCATGATGCTGACAGACATCTTTCCCGTAAGAGAATCGCTTTCCAGCGTTCCCGAAAACTCAGCTTTTCCGTAATCTGTATCCATGGTGAAATCCAGTTTCCTTCCATCAAAGCCGACCGTTTTAAAGCCAATAGTTGCTCCCATTATCTGCATAAATCCACGCACATTTTCGGGTGTACCGAATAACGCAAGCTTAGCAGAAAGCTTTCCTTCACTGGCTTTCATCTGAAGCTCAAGATCCCATGTTTGCCAATTCACACTATCCGGTTCAATGTCGACAGCACCGGGCAATATTTCCGGATCGACCTGGTAATGTTTCCCGGCCGGAAGTTTATGATCGAGATACCAGCCTGCAGAAAGAATAGCGCGCCCACCTTTTTGCACTGCTTCGAATAACGATTTCTGGCTACGCCATGACTGCACAATCACATCGGAAGTCAAATCGGGATGAAGAATTTCGTCCCAGCCAACCATTACTTTTCCATGTTTTTTCGCAATTTCATTTATCCGGTGATTGAAATAAGCCTGCAATCCATGAGCATCCGTAATATTATTCTCCTTCATGAAAGACTGAATGTCAGGATTATTCTCCCATTGTGTCGGCTCGACCTCATCACCTCCGATGTGAAGATATTTTCCGGGGAAAAGCCCGGCCATCTCACCCAAAAAACGATCAAGAAACAGATAAACGCTGTCCTTTGTGGGATCCATAACCGGATGAAGTACGCCAAAAACAGTATCACAAACATAAGGACCGGGAGCGCTCGCCAGTTCCGGATATCCGGTAAACCAACTGGTTGAATGTCCGGGAATATCGAATTCCGGAACAACCGTAATTCCTCTGTCTGAAGCATATTGGATGATTTCCCGCATATCATCCTGCGAATAGTAATTTCCTCCGGAACCCATTCCCTGCAGTTTCGGGTACAGTTTACTCTCGATCCGAAATCCCTGGTACTCGGTCAGGTGCAAATGGAGAACATTCAGTTTCAATGCGGCCATTCCGTCCAGATTCCGAAGAATAACCGCTTTAGGAATCCAATGTCGGCAAACATCGATCATCAGTCCTCGCCATGCATACCTTGGTGCATCTTCAATCTTGTAACCGGGCCATATGTAATGCTCCTCTTCCCTAACCGGTAATTGCGACAATGTTTCCAAGCCATGCAAAACGCCTTCTACACCCGGTGCTTCCAGAATGATATGATCTGATTTAAAACGCAAAGAATATCGTTCATTGTTCTTCAACGGATCGGGTGAGATCGGTTCTCCACCACATTGAATCTCGAGCCGGATGGCACGATTCTCCTGAATCTTTGATTCGGTAATTCGCTCAAGACGTTCCCGGAATCGGGTAACAGCTCTGTCCAACACAGGGCTCGAATAATCGGTAAACACGACTGAGAGTCCCATATCGGCAGGTACAGCACTTCCGCTCATTCTTACCTTAGCCGGTAATGGCATTACCTTGAGTGACGCCCGAACGGTATCATCAATCGCAGGTTTCGGAAACATTTGGTAGTAAAGTACAATTCCGCCGGCTACGAGCACCAGCACAACGCTGGAAATGATAAGAAGCCATTTTTTACGCATGGTTTGGTAGTTTGGTTTGGTTAGGCAAAAGATATAAATTTTAAACGCTATCTTTAGCATTGAAGTCCCGGACATGGGAAAACACTTCGTTTTTGCAAGATAATAATCACACTGAAAAGAAGCCGGATATGAACAACCTGATTGAGAAATTTGAACGTTTTGTTATATGGGCAATGTTACTCCTACTTGGCATTGTCGTTGTTGTCTCGGTTTTTGAATTTGCTGTCCTGATTTTCACCGTGCTTTTCTTTGAACCACATCAAAATGCAGTCCTTTTCGATATCAGTCATCTCAATTCTGTCTTCGGATTGTTTTTCAGTATCCTGATTGGTCTGGAACTGTTTGAAACCGTAAAGGTCTATCTGAAAGATAACGTCTTCCACGCCGAAATCATTCTGCTAGTTGCCATCATTGCGGTAGCCCGGAAGGTCGTATTGCTGGATTATGCTGACACAGAAGGATTGACCATGCTCGGAATCGGTTTTATCGTTCTGGCACTGGCAACAGGCTATTATCTGCTGAAAAAAGCGAACAGGGTAAAGAGTGGGAAGAAAAATGATTAAGTAGTGGGGCTGCAGGTGTGCACAGCCCCATATACTCGGTTAGGTCCGGAATGGATTTGTACCTAATCCTCTTACCCGAATGGCAACAAAAGATTAGGTAGCCCAATTTATTTATCCGGACCGAAGATAAAATAATTTTTATTTGGAACAATATTAAATATGAACATCAGGGGTGTGTTTGTGCCTGACAAGAGTTCAACTTCGTCTGGGGTGTCAGCAACGCTTACTTCTCCTAAGCGACTGAAAAACTGAACATCATCTTTTCATGTGAGCCAGAATGACCGGCTTCTTCATCTTGATAGCCATGCCAACTTCCGATATGGTTCCGGGCCCTGGTTCGATAGCAACAATCACCCGCGACGACAACACATTTATAGCATTCCGGACGTGACCTATGCCGGTAAAAAAAGGTATGTCAACATATTCAGACATCCAATAACGTCACATACTCTTTCAAAACCTGGCTGCCCGGCTCTTTTATTCTTTTCCCAAAATCCTCCAGCCAGGAGGTCATGTCTCTTTCCACCGCCAATGATTGCAACACGGGCAAAGCCTCCCGCAGCATTAATGAAAGGCCGGGCATTCCACGGGAAGCCAGGTATTCGTCATCCGATTTGTACAATGCACAATACATTGCCTTCAACTCATTAATACGACCAAAAGCTTCGCGCATGAATCCCGAATCGCGCAAGACGCGAAAATACTGATACAACATCTGCGGTTGCGAAATAGCATATTGGTAATTGTGCTTGGTCGATGCTCCATTGATCATGTTAAATGCAGCCTCCGCTTCCAGAACGTGTTTTGATTTGGCATAAGCCATGGACAAGTTAAACCAGTCATGACGAGCATTGCCCAGTTTACAGGCTTTTTGAAAATAATTAATAGACTGATCGAACCGCTTCAGCTTGTACATGGCCATTCCGGCAATCTGCAAAGCCTCCAGTTGTACCTCTTTGTTCGTTGATTTCAGCAGTAACCGGATTTTCCGGAAAGCCTCTTCCCGTTTACCATCATGATACAACTTCCAGGCTTCCTTAATTTTTCGTTCGCGATAATTTTTTAAGATATTTAGTGGCATAGGAATCGCTTTAAAAAGTTACAACCGGATTAACAGAAGGTATATTTTACTCATGATTTGAGATATACTGGTCCAACACTTCCAGCTTCATGTTACGTTCCATGTTGAACGTCCCCTGATCGCTTTCCAGAACCTCCCAGGTAATCTTCACTTTTCGAAAACAATTCGAAGCTAGGTCCGGTTTCCCCAAATCGTCATAAATCCAGCCAAGCTGATATAGCATTTCCGACAGGATTTCCATTCCGGCAATACCGGTTTTCCACAAATGTTGAAGATTACCCCGGAATTCTTCATCGGAAAAGGACAAATAATAATCAGGATCATTATCCAGCATGCCTTTCAACGAGTCAGTCGCATAATGCAAGGCCCTTTCGGGTTCACCTTTATCACGAAACCCCATCAGAACAGCGATAACACGCCCTAGCTCTTCAAACTGGCGTACCAAAAAGTCTTTGCGTTCGATGCCCATAGAAATGATAATTTTTAACGAAAATACGGAATTTTTGCCATGAAAATACCAGGGCCAACGCCAACTCTTCGGAATGGTTCAACTCCGGACTTGCAAGATTAAGCTTCGGAATGTCAAGGTTGAGCTTCGAACTTGAACAAATTCATTTTGAACTTCACAGGTAGAGCTTCCGCCTTGAGCAAGTGACCTTCGAACTCTACAGGTATAGCTTCGACCTTGATCAAATGAGCTTCGAACTTACTCACTTAAAAAACGGAGATGCCCAACTTGGTAGTGAAACGTTCCAGCGCTTCCATGGCCAGTACCGAATTTCCCGATACATCCAGTTCCGGGCTCCAAACTGCAACACTCAGCAATCCGGGAATGATACCGACAATTCCGCCGCCTACGCCACTCTTACCAGGAAGACCAACGCGAAAAGCAAACTCTCCGGCTTCATCGTACAAACCGCAGGTGAGCATCAAAGAGGCCAAACGCTTGGAACGACTTTCGCTCAAAATCTGTTCACCCGAATGGGGAACAATACCATGATTGGCCAGAAACAGCAAACTGCGGGAAAGGTCACGGCAACTCATAGACAACGCACATTGGTGAAAATAAACATCCAGCAGTTGGTCTACTTCATGATGAATATTCCCAAAGCTCTTCATGTAATAAGCTAATGCCCGGTTACGGTCACCATGAATTCGCTCCGATTCAGCTACTTCCTGGTCATAATCAATGACATCGTTTAACGTTAGCATACGCACGAATTCAAGCAGCGATTGGCGCGGATTGGGAAGGAAATCCATCAACATATCCGACACCACATGCGCTCCGGCATTAATGAACGGATTACGTGGGTAACCACCCGTCGTTTCCAATTGCGTAAGTGAGTTAAACGGTGTCCCGGAAGGTTCGCGTCCCACACGATTCCATACCTCGTCGCCTTTTTCGCGAAAAGCCATCACCAGCGTAAAAACCTTGGATATACTCTGAATGGAAAAAGGTACATCGGCATCACCGACCGCATATTCCTGACCGTTCAATAACGAAACCGACATGCCAAATTGCCGGGCCGGGACTTTGGCCAATGCCGGGATATAATCGGCCACACTACCCTTGCCGTAGAAAGTTTCTACTTCATGGGCAATTTCATTCAGAATTGTCTGTAAGTCGATGTGCGTCATGAAATGCTAAATTAGCTGATTCGCCAATCCGGTAAAGGATTTTCATCTGTTTCTAAACAGGCTCTTCACGCCGAAAAACCTGATATTACCCCACCCTTTTTCCCATTAAAAATCATTAATCCCATTTCTCCTGAAAATGATTTTTCCAGTACTTGGGCGATCGATAATCTCTTGTTAAATTTAAGGCTAATCTAAAACAAAACAGATGTCGAAAATTCCTACCCGGGATGAAGCACTCGAGCTTCTGAAAAAGTACAATGACTCGGACAGCCTGGTCCGACACGGAATGGCCGTAGAAGCCGTGATGAAACACTTTGCTGAAAAGATGGGCGAAGACCCCGAAAAATGGGGCATTATCGGATTAGTGCACGATTTGGATTACGAAAAGTATCCGGAGCAACATTGCACCATGACCCGCCAAATACTGGAAGAGCAGAAATGGCCTGAAGATTACATCCGGGCCATTATGAGCCACGCCTGGGGAATGTGCACCGATGATAAACCACAACTACCGATGGAAAAAGTGCTGTACGCTACCGACGAACTAACCGGCCTGATTACAGCAGCAGTTTATGTTCGCCCATCGCGCAGCATTCTCGATTTGACAGTGAAATCGGTGAAGAAAAAATGGAAAACCAAATCGTTTGCCGCCGGTGCCAACCGCGAAGTCATTATGCAGGGCGCAGAAATGCTGGACATGCCGTTGGAAGAACTGATAGCCGAGACCATCGCCGGGATGCAAAAGGAAGCTGATGCACTTGGACTTCGGGGAGAAGTATAAATCATTTACTGGCAACAGGATAATCATTTCCCACTGCAAATCCGGAAAGTTTCGATTAACTTAGTCCAATCATAACTAAACCAACACACTATGCGTTTCAGAAAAATAGCAGGGGTCGTTCTGATCTCGTTGATTTCGTCGATGACTATGGCACAGGAATCATATCACCCTACCCCCGGAAACCTGGAAGCCCGACAATGGTTCCAGGATGCAAAATTCGGTATGTTCATTCATTGGGGTGTTTACTCGGTGTTGGGCGATGGCGAATGGGTAATGAACAACCAGCATATCGATAAGAAAAACTACGAGAAGCTTCCGGCTTTCTTCAATCCCATTGAATTTAATGCCGCCGAGTGGGTGAAAACAGCCAAAGAGGCCGGAATGAAGTACATCACCATTACCTCCAAACATCACGACGGCTTTTGCATGTGGGATACGAAGCTGACCGACTGGAACATTGTGGACAGAACACCTTACGGGAAGGACGTTCTGAGACAACTGGCGGATGAATGTCATAAACAGGGCATTAAGCTCTTCTTCTATTATTCCCAGCTCGACTGGTATCAAAATAATTATTACCCCAGAGGTAACACTGGTCATTATTCCGGTCGGCCGGAAAAAGGAGACTGGTACGCTTACCTCGACTACATGGATGACCAGCTAACCGAATTACTAACGAATTACGGTGATATTGCCGGCATCTGGTTCGATGGCTGGTGGGACAAAAAGGATGCTGACTGGCGGCTCGACAAAACATACAGCCTCATTCACAAACTGCAACCGTCGTGCCTTATTGGAAGCAACCATCATCAGGCGCCCAAACCGGGAGAAGATTTCCAGATGTTCGAAAAAGATCTGCCCGGACACAACACGACTGGTTTTAGCGGTGAATCAGAAATTGGCCAGCTTCCTTTGGAAACCTGCGAAACGATGAACCATTCGTGGGGCTTTAACTTACAAGACAATAATTACAAATCAACAAAAGACCTCGTTCATTACCTGGTAAAAGCCGCGGGATATAACTCCAACTTCCTGTTAAATGTTGGTCCTATGCCTAACGGGAAAATACAACCGGAGTTCGTTAAAACGCTTGGTGAAATTGGGAAGTGGATGGACCAATATGGTGAAACCGTTTATGGTACCAGAGGCGGTCCTGTTTCTCCGCATAGCTGGGGAGTTACCACCGTGAAAGGCAATAAAATTTTTGTACATGTTCTCGATTTGCCGGATACAAACCTCTTACTTCCGGATTTTGGTAAGAAAGTGAAAAAGGCCTATTTGTATGACGACAAAACTCCGGTGGATTTTCAGCAAAACAAATTCGGTACAACCATCAATATTCCGCGAAACAAGCGAAAAATGTATGATACCGTCGTAGTCATGGAAATCTGAGAAAATTCAAGTATACCATAATACAAGAAGAGGCTTCCCGATTAGGAAAGCCTCTTTCGTTTTGAATATATGCTATTCAGTTATTCAGCTGGTTTATTGCCTAACAAAACCTGGTTGATTAATTTTTCGAACATAGCTTTGGTTTCCTCTTTGCTTCGCGCAATACCACTCGTCATGGTCGGTTTACCATCCATGGGAACCCACAAAAAAGCAGGAATGCCACGAATACCAAAAACTGAGGCCAATTCTTGCTCTACCTGTGTATCCACTTTGTAAAACTGTACTTTGCCGGCATACTTTTTGGCCAGTTCGTCCAGAATAGGAGAAGCCTGTTTACACGGTCCGCACCAATCGGCATAGAAATCGATGATACATGGCTTACTTCCTTCGTATTTCCATTCATTCGGATTTTTCTCATAGTTCATCACCTTCTCCAGGAACATGGCTTTTGTCAGCTTAACCGGCTGGACGTCTGCGTCCCCGTTACCGGGTGCTGCTGCCATCACTCCCTGAGCCACAAAGGCAACCAACGCTACGATTACAAAAATTTTCTTCATAATACTTCAAACTTATTATCTTACCTTCTGATTCTGAAACGTCTAAATCGCTTCTGTTATTGTTTTATATATCTACATTAATACATTTATCATGCCAGAAATGTTTTGGCAGATAAGGCCTCAATGCGCTCAAAACCATTTCAAAATAACAAAATAATACCCGGGAAATCAACTCTCCCGGGCAAATTTAATGCTATTGACAATTATTTTTTTTAACAAAGATTCCCACCAACATGAAAATCAAAAGATTTTCGATGGTTTATTCCCGCATTTTCAACAGTTCAGAATATAGATAATACCCACCATCGAAAACAACGTTCGCATTAGCAGGCAATTGATTAAGGCCGCGAACCTCAACAAAACCGTTATTCCGATATCCCGGTTCCACTTTGATGTGCTGGAAAGTTACCTGTGCGGCTTTTTTCGGATCGTCTTCCGTGTAAAACAGGATGGAATTATTGTTTTCATCATAAATCAGCGAAGCTTCAGGTACACATTGCGCCATATGAGCATCCACCCGAATCATGGCGGCGACAAACATGCCCGGAAGCAGTTTTTCGGGCATCTCGGCTGGCTTCAGAACCACACTCACCACTTTGGCGGTTTCTTCCACCTTACCACCAATGGCTACTACTTTGGCAGGATAGGGTTTATCGCCCAAATTGGAAGCAACAAACATGACATTTTGTCCCACTGAAATATGGGGAATATCGCGTTCCAAAACGGAAATTTTCAATACTAATCGACTTAAATCCAGCACTTCAAAAAGCACCTGGTCGGGAGAAAGTATCTGCCCAACAGAAAAATTAATCTTGTTGATCATCCCATCAATTGGACTGATAATCGGGATTTCACTCTGAATGCCATCACTCATTAATTTTTCAAGATTGATGTGTTGCAGCCGCAGTCTATCGCGAAGCGATTGCGCTCCTGCTTTTTCCGATAAGTAAGCCGCCTTCGCCTGATCAATTTGCTTCCGCGAAGAAATATTATCCCCTTCAAGTTGCTGAAGGCGTTGATATTCTTTCTCAAGCATTTCCAGTGTGTATACACTTTTAAGGTAGCTCTCCTGCATCATAATCAACTCCGGTCCGGTTAGCATCGCCAGAACCTGTCCGCGACTAACCTTCTGCCCCATATGCACAAAAACCCGTTTCACAATACCGGATGAGAATGAATTGACAAGCGCTTGCCCATCCGGTGGCAACGCCACCACTCCTCTCGCCGGTATTTCGTCCGACATATTTTTCTCCATCGGTAGACCGAAAGCAATATTGGTATGGGCAATTTGTTCTCGGCTAAGTTTCAACTGGTCAGAAGCTCCGGCTTCCTCGTTGTTACTGTTTTTATTTTTGCCACAGGCTGTAAAAATCAGCACAACTGCAGCAAGGATGATAAAAAGTTGATTTCTCATGGTTATTTTGTTTCCGGGGAACCCATTACTAAATTCAATTGCAAAACTATCTCATTATATTGCTGAAGGATATCGAGGTAATTGAACCGGGACAAAAATGCCTCACCTGCCATTCGCGAAAATCCGATGTAATCGGTCTGTCCTACTTCACGGCTTTTTATTGCAGCTTTTAGCAGTTGCCTGGCTCGGGGAACAATTTCCGATTCATACATATTCAGGCTTTTGGATAATTGTTGCTGTTGCATGATCAATTGCTTCTGAAGCGCCCAATCTTGTTGCTGCTGCTGAGCTGCCTGATAAGTCATTGATTCACGCTCCAGTTTCAGCGCTTTGGTTTTGGCTGTTTGCGACCAGAACCAGATGGGAATTTCAAGTCCAACACTCCAACCATCGTAACCTTTTCGACCATCAAAACTCTGATCGAAATAACCGACTGAAAAAGCTGGAGCCCAGTTGTTTCCCGAAAGTTTGACTTCCGCATTTTTCTGTGCCACACCTTGCAGCATCATCCGGTAATCCCATGAATTCGATGTTGTATCAGGCAATACACGGACCGGTTGAAAATGTTCCAATTCGTCAGATACAGGTATGATTCGTTCTTCGGAATACAGGAAAACCTGCAGTTGACCCAACTGTGTCTCAAAAGCTGTTTCGGCAGCCATCAATTCCTGACGATATCTTAGTGCTTCTGTTTTCAACAAATTGTACTCACTCAAGTCGATACTTCCATTTTTCAATTGCATGTCAGCCGCTTGCTCTAATGCTCCAAAGAGGCTGTCACGCTGCCTGAGTAAGCGGAGCTTCTCACCCGCAACCTGACTGCGGGAGTAAAGCATCTTCACCTGTGTCGTCAGCATCGATTTTTCCTTTCCAAGTGCCAACTCACTTTGCCGGATATTCTCATTTGCCAGGCGGGCATTCGCTCCGTACATCGTTGGAAATTCAAATCGCTGCCGCACCTGAAAATTGTAGTCGTTATAATTGGTGTTTATCTTTCCCTTATCATACTGCAGCATAAGCGGATCCAGAGAGAAGGAAGATTTCTTCAACGCCTGTTCCCGTTCCACCAATAACGAACGAGCTTTCACCGAAAGGTTATTATTGAGTGCCATTTCCACTGCCTGATCCAACGTAATCGTTTTAGTTGGCTCCTGTGCCCAACCTTTTCCTACCGGGAAGAGCATAAATAAGAGAATCACCGTAACTACCGGTTTCTTTTTGAATTTGAGAAGCTTCCGCCACTCTCCGGAATGAAACAGGTAATAGATAACCGGCAGAATAACCAGCGTGAGGAATGTTGACGTTATCAAACCACCGATAACCACCGTCGCCAGCGGACGCTGCACTTCGGCACCAGCTGCCGTCGAAACGGCCATCGGAAGGAAACCCAGCGCATCAGTCGATGCAGTTAACAACACCGGCCTCAAGCGCATTCGCGTTCCCTGCAGAACGCGTTCATATATATCGTTAACGCCCTCCTCTTCCAGTTGATTGTAATATGAAATAAGCACAATACCATTTAAAACCACAATCCCGAAAAGGGCAATAAATCCAACGCCGGCGGAGATACTGAAAGGCATACCTCGCATAAACAACGTCCAAACGCCTCCCATAACAGCCAATGGAATTGCTGTAAAAATCATGGTAGCCTGTTTCAATGAGCTGAAAGCAAAATAGAGCATAATGAAAATCAGCACGAGCGCAACCGGAACAGCAATGGATGAGCTTTTCTTGGCCGATTGCAGGTTTTCGAACTGACCACCATAACTGAAATAATAACCCGGAGGTAATTTTACTTCAGACTGCAACTTATTGTTGATTTCATTGACAAAGGATTCTACGTCGCGGTTTCGAACATTGATACCGATAACAATTCGCCTGTGCGTGTTGTCGCGACTAATTTGCATCGGACCATTCTCCATAGTTACTTTAGCCACCTGGTTCAACAAAATCAGTTCGCCACCCGGTTTATTAATGCGTAATCGCTCTAAAGCCCGGATGTCTTTACGGTAAGCTTCATCCAACCGGATAACCAAATCAAACCGTCGTTCTCCTTCGAACACCAAGCCAGCCTTCTCGCCGGCAAATGCGGTCCGAATAACATTGTTGACATCTGTAATATCGAGATTATAGTGAGCCAGTTTATCCCGATCGAAACGAACCATCATTTGCGGAAGGCCGGTAACCTGTTCCACACGAACATCACCTGCGCCTTGAACTCCCTGAATAATCGTAGCTGCTTCATTCGCTTTCTCGAAAAGCAGATTCATATCGTCGCCGTAAATCTTAACAGCCACATCCGCTTTCACACCGGTCATCAATTCATTGAATCGCAACTGAATGGGTTGTGAGAAATCGAATGATGCCCCTGGAATTACGTCCAGTGCCTTTTTCATTTTGGCAACCAGTTCCTCCCGGTTATCCGCACTCACCCAGTCCTTCTTATCCTTCATGATAATCATGATATCCGCATCTTCCACTGCCATCGGGTCGGTGGGAATCTCTGCGGTTCCGATTTTCGAGACAACCGTTTTTACTTCAGGGAACTGCTTCAGGAGAATTTTTTCGACCTGTGTGGTGGTTTTAATACTCTGCCCCAGTGACGCCCCCGGGGCGATGGTCATTTGACAAGCCAAATCGCCCTCTTCCAGTGTCGGCATAAACTCACCTCCCAGTCGGGAAAACGAGAACATGGTCATGACAAACAACACAATGGTGACGAGTAGAACCATTATTTTGTGCCTCAACGCCCATTTTAGAACCGGTTGATGAGAACGATTCAAAAAATCGATAATCCGGTCGGCCAAATTACGTTCCTCCTTCACCTTATGGGAGAGAAATACGGCACTGATCATGGGAACATAGGTTAACGACAGAATCAATGCCCCCAACAGAGCGAAACTTACTGTTTGTGCCATGGGCTTGAAGTTCTTTCCTTCAATGCCCGTAAAGGCCAGAATTGGCAAGTAAACTATCAGAATGATAATGACGCCAAACGCGGCAGAGCGACCAACCCGGTGTGTGGCCGTCGAAACAGTGTCATCCATTTCGGCGGCCTTAAGTATCTTGCCGTTAAATCGCTGATGTAGAAGGTAGACAATTCCCTCCACCACAATGACGGCACCATCGACAATCAGACCGAAGTCGATGGCGCCCAAACTCATCAGGTTTGCCGTAACCCCAAAAATGTTCATCATGATAAAGGCAAACAACATCGAAAGAGGAATAACCGACGCAACAATAAGTCCCGAACGGTAATTTCCCAGCAACAAAATCAGGATGAAGATAACGATGATACCTCCTTCCAGCAGGTTTTGTTTAACGGTATTAATTGTTTTTGCGATAAATTGCGAACGGTCGAGATATGGTTCTATTATCAAGCCTTCGGGGAGGCTTTTCTGAACCAGAGCAATCCGTTTTCTTACCTCCTTGATTACCTGAGAAGTATTAGCTCCTTTGAGCATTAAGGTGATTCCACCAACCGTTTCTCCTTTACCATCTTTTGTCATGGCACCAAAACGCGGCGGAGACGAAAGCTTCACACTAGCAACATCTTTAATAAACAGCGGGTAACCATTTACATTCTTAATGAAAATATCCCCGATGTCTTTTTCATCACGCACCAATCCTTCTGCTCGTATATAATAGCGGTGAGGCCCTTTTTCGATGTAACTACCACCCGTATTCTCGTTGTTCCGCACCAGCGCGTTGTAAATTTCGGTAATGGTCACATTCATTCCCACCAAATCGCGGGGTTTTACAGCAACCTCGTACTGTTTTACCTCTCCTCCAAAACTGCTGATTTCAACAATACCGGGAATTCCGGACAATTGCCGCTTAACAATCCAATCCTGAACCGTACGGATCTTCATCGGATTGAATGCCTTTTCATACCCTTTTTCAGGAACCAAAACGTACTGAAAAATCTCGCCAAGGCCAGTAGTGATCGGCATCATTTCAGGGGTACCATAACCGGCCGGAATATCCTGTTCCGCCCTTTTTATCTGCTCACTCACCATCTGCCTGGCAATATGGGTGTTTATTCGGTCTTCGAACACAATGGTTACCACCGAAAGGCCAAACCGCGAAATGGATCGAATCTCTTTCACTCCCTGAATGTTGGCCATCACCACTTCGATAGGAAAAGTGATGAACTGCTCAACTTCCTGCGGAGCCAACGATGGAGATACTGTTGTGACCTGCACCTGGTTATTGGTGATATCAGGAACTGCATCAATCGGCAGTTTGGTAAAGTTGTAGATTCCCAGTCCGATAAGGGCAAGAGTCAGCAAACCTATGACCAACTTATTCCGGATGGAAAATTCAATAATTCTATCAAGCATAGGAACATTTGTTAGGCTAATTTCACAAACAATTATCGTTTTTTTTGAAGAAACTTTCACTTCTCACCACTCATAGTTGTCAAGGTTAGTTTTCAAAAATGAGTCACAACATACCAGTGGCAACCTCAAATGCGAAAATCAGAATTCAACAGACTTCTTCGCATATTTTGGTTATCGTTTATTTTCCTTCAAAAACAGTTTATTTACATAGTACTATGTTTACATTTATTATTACAAACAACTGATTACAAACACAGTTAACAAAAACCTAATAAATTACCACTTGGAGTTCCTTTGACAGATGCAGATATTCTCCCCCTAAAAACCATCTTCCTGATATGCATTAATTCCATACAGAGTTCAATCATTGCAAATATTCGTTTGGTTATTTTTTACTATTCAATACAACAAACCAAAAAAAGGAAGAGGGTTGTCAGGTTTAGAAACAATTGAACCATAAGTTAAAAAATTTAGCATAACAATCCAATAGATCAAGCTTATGTAGATTGATTACAACAGAATGAGCATTTTCTTTTTACAAAACTCATATGGTCTATCCTTTCTGTTCCACTATGATCATACTAAATGTTTTACTTAATTTAGTTCTGCATTAAACTAGATGTACAAACAGGACTTGTCAGATGATCAACGGCTCGATGAAACCGCACCAAAAACTGCTTATCTCTGATAATGACAGAAGTAAGAACCAACACTTATGAAAAATCCACACACCAAAAAACAAAGTACACGGAAAAAGAAGGTATCTCAAAAAACAGGATTACCACCTGGCAGTATGATTTTTATCGGAGACAAGCACGAAGAAGCTCCTGAATTAACCATCATCGACTACGATTCTTCGAAATTTGAGGCAAATGCAAATGCCACCGTACAGGATGCAATGGCTCGGAAAGATGCGGCTCCGGTTAGTTGGATTAATATCGATCAGCTGCATGATGTGGAACTGATGGAGAAACTTGGCAATCACTATGAAATACATCCATTATTGATGGAAGATATCCTGAATACGGATTTACGTCCAAAAGTAGAGGATGAAGACGATTACGTGATGTTGAGTTTGAAGATGCTTAATTATAGCGAGCAACATGACAGTTTAACCACCGACCAAATCAGTCTCATACTGGGAAAAAATTATGTAATCAGTTTTAAGGAAAAGCCCGATACTGTATTTGAACCTGTTATCAATCGTCTCTCTTCGTCCAAAGGAACCATTCGCTCACGGGGAGCAGATTACCTTTTTTATGCGTTAACCGATGTCATCATCGATAATTATTTCACCATTATCGAAAACATCGGTAATGATTTGGAGAAACTGGAAGACCGGATTTTTAATCAGCCGGGCGAAGATGCCCTGCAGGAAATTCATCGATTAAAAGGTGATTTGCTTCAGATTCGCAGAATAACCTATCCGATCCGCGAATCGATGCGAAAACTGGAGAACGATGAAATTGAACTGATTGAAGATAAAACCCGCAAATATTTCACCGATATTTATGAGCACATTACACAAATCATCGAAACCATTGAATCCTACCGGGAAACTGTTTCCGGGCTGAAAGATTTGTACTTGTCAAGTATTAGTTTTCGCATGAACAAAGTGATGCAAGTGCTCACCATCATTGCCACCATTTTTATCCCACTCACCTTTTTAGTTGGCGTTTACGGAATGAATTTCGACAACATGCCCGAGCTTCACTGGAAATACGCCTACTTTATATTATGGGGAATCATGATTAGCATCGTCGTCATCCTGGCGTTTTTTTTCAAAAAGAAAAAATGGATTTAGACGATCAAACTTATGCTCGAATGACAAATACAGGTTTGCATCGCCTTCCGCGTGATACCAGTGTTTTTTGCCGATTCTACAATTCTCGCTATATTCGATGCCGTGCCTTTCGCTGTGCATAACCCGTAAGTTTATGAAAAAAATAAAGATAGACCTTCACTGGCAAATTCTGATTGCTCTTGTACTTGCAGTAATAGTTGGTATTTTTTTTAAACCCGTCGTTCCGTATGTGAGCTGGATGGGAGACATTTTTCTCCGGCTGCTGAAAATGATTGTCATACCACTGATCCTCACCTCTATTATCTCAGGTATTGCCAGCATTGGAGGGCACGGAAACTTTGGTCGGCTCGGCTTAAAAACTATCGCTTATTATGTAGTGACCAGCATGTTGGCCATTACAACCGGTTTAATTTTGGTTAATTTAGTTAAACCGGGTGTTGGCGTCGATTTAACAGCCATACAAAACGTTGATAAACTGCAGATTCAGCATAAGAGTTTCAGCGAAACCCTGATTGATATTGTCCCGGACAATATCTTCAAAGCAATGGTTGATAACGAGTTGTTGTCCATCATTTTTGTCGCTATAATCATCGGAATATTTTTGGCCAAACTGGGAAGTCAGCATCGTCAGTTACTGGTCGATTTATTTACTTCCGGCTTTGAGTTGTTCATGAAGATTACCATGTTCATCATTAAGTTGGCACCTTACGGAGTATTTGGATTGATTGTGAAAGTTATTGCCGACCAAAAGGATTTCGGTGATCTGGTTTATCGTCTGGGCGCTTTTATGCTAACGGTCCTGGTAGCATTGTTCATTCATGCTTTCATCACGTTACCGCTACTGGTCAAATTTGTAGGAAGGGCGAAGCCTTTCAAGCACATGAAAAACGTGACCACTCCATTGCTGACAGCCTTTTCCACTGCTTCCTCGGCTGCAGCCTTACCCCTGAACATGAATGATACGCATGAAAATTCAGGTGTTTCGGAGAAGATAACCAATTTCACACTGCCTATCGGTGCCACGGTCAATATGGATGGAACAGCCATTTATATCGCTGCTGTCGTTATGTTCATCGCTCAGGCACAAGGTGCCACCATGGGATTAAAAGAACAATTCATCATTCTGATTACCGCTTTGCTGGCCAGTATCGGCACAGCAGCCATACCTATGGGAAGCCTGGTTATCATTACGATTCTACTGAATGTGTTAGGATTGCCTTTCGAACTAATCGCCCTGGTGCTTCCGGTCGACCGGATATTAGATATGTTCCGAACAGCCACCAACGTGTGGAGTGACTCCTGCGGTGCGGTTATTATTGCCAAATCGGAAGGAGAAGAGCTGAAGGTATAACAAATGAGGCTGCCTTTTCGGGCAACCTCAAATCTTTTCATTCACAAATCATTTTAATGTATAACCTTTCGTGAAGGCTTTGGGTGAATATGACGCTTGATCTCTTCCGGTGAATAATCTCTCACCTTCTCCGGATGGGCTTTAGCAAACACTTCCGGACACGCCAACCAGATATCTTCCAGTGCTTCCCACAAATCATTCATTGCCTGAACGCTTTCGTGGGTAATGACCTCTTTTTCGTGTATTGTTTCAGCCAATTCGATCTCCATCTGTTGAAGATTTTTCGACAACAACCGAAAATCATCGATTATCCCGGATGGAAAACCACGTTCTTCCAATTCCGGCAAACGTTGTTCGATGTAGCTCAATAGTTTGGAAATACCTGACTGAATTTCCCATATGCGTTTTTCAATCAGGATGGTTCGCAATGAATTAATATTATCTAAATCATCATTTTGTTCAAGAGCGTCATCTTTAGTCGTCTTCAAATAAATCTCGGTAATATTAAGTAAGGGACGCAGGTGGCTAGTCATAATCAGCAACTTCTTCTGCTTCTCGGCAACTTTTTCATCCAGAAAATCCAGATTAGGAAGTTCGCGAATAGCATTTATCCGTTCTTCCAATGCCTCCTCAAATTCCTGATTAAAATCGGAAGAATAATGCTCAAAATCATCATGATCCCGCTGAAAAGTCTGATAAATATACTCAGCTACCCGGGGCATATCATCCAGTGTAAATTGATACTTCAATCGTGTCATCACAAATAATCGTTAGTTTATCACATACCACAGGGGCAACGGACTGGTTACCTGAAAAAACCTCTTTCCCCTAAAAAGAGAGAAAACCGGTCCAACACACTCAGTCTCCATTCGTTTTCAAAAAGAAATCTGACAGGATTTATGTCGGAATAGAATGAAGATACAACAAAAAAGATTGCCTTCTGCCTAGGCAAGCACTACATTTTCAGTTTCGTAGAAAACGAGTATTGATAAAAAAATAAAAGGGTAAGAAAGACCAGGGGCATAATCGCAAATAACTTAATTAAGCTGCAAACAGTGAATTAACTGTTTCAATTAACTACAGGAAGTAATAAATTGCCCAAAACTTATCGCATCATACAGTTGAATAAAAAACGAACGCCTCCGGGGTTTCGCTACCCTTCTATTTAATCTGGTCTATACGAAAGAACGCTAATTAATGATTTGGTTTTGTCAGTTAGTTCTTAAATTTACGGCAAGCATTCAACAAAGTCAATGAAAACAAGCAAAATATCAAGCAAATAGCTTCTATTTCGATATTTTCCCGGCGCACCAATGAAACCTCTTGCCCGGTTATGCGTTATGATGGATGACCAACCAGACCGAGTTAGTCAAGAATCGTTAATTTTACGAATGGAACAGTTTATTAAAAATCTCCCTAAAGCCGAGCTGCACCTGCACATTGAGGGTAGCTTTGAGCCTGAACTCATGTTTAAAATTGCTGAGCGTAACCAGGTGAAAATACCTTTCTCCTCAGTTGAAGACTTACGCAATGCATATCAATTCAGCAAACTGCAGGATTTTCTCGATATATATTATGCCGGAGCCAATGTGCTGCAAACCCGTCAGGATTTTTACGACCTGACCTGGGCTTACCTGCAAAAGGCCCATGAGAATAAAATACTACATACCGAGATATTTTTCGATCCGCAAACACATACTTCCCGCGGCGTACCTTTTCAGCTGGTTATCGAAGGAATTATTGATGCGCTGAATAATGGAAGAAAAGAGTTTGGAGTTTCCTCCAAATTGATCATGAGTTTTCTGCGTCATCTTTCTGAAGAATCTGCTTTCGAAACATTAAATGAAGCACTGCCCTACCGTGATAAAATTGTAGCTGTTGGTCTCGATTCGTCTGAAAAAGGTAATCCGCCAGAGAAATTCGAGCGAGTTTTTGATAAAGCACGGGAATTAGGATTTTTAACCGTTGCCCATGCAGGCGAGGAAGGTCCTTCGGAATATGTATGGGGCGCCCTTCATGACCTGAATGTATCTCGTATCGACCATGGAAACCGTAGCCTGGAGGACAACGATTTGGTTGCTTTACTTTCAGATGAGCAAGTTCCGCTTACCATTTGTCCCTTGTCAAATCTAAAGTTGCAGGTAGTTAAAGACATGGGAGAACACCCTCTGAAACTTATGCTTGACAAAGGGTTGAAAGTGACCGTCAATTCAGATGATCCTGCTTATTTTGGAGGCTATGTCAACGAGAATTACCTGGCTGTTACCAAAGCACTCCAACTAAATAAAGATCATTTATACCGGTTGGCACGAAATTCTTTCGAGTCCGCTTTCCTTCTTCCCGAAGAGAAACAAAGGTACCTGGCCATTCTGGATGCTTACTTTCACAATAGCAACCGGAAACTTTCGAGCTAAAGCAGCGTACAAAACAGGTATGAAAGCATCCCGATACATGTTATTTATTCCCGTCATTCTTTTGGCGGGAATTATTGCCTCATTTTCGTTTCCCAAAAATGGAAATCAAGATGGGCATGCTCAAAAGAAAACAGCGAATATGAACGAAAAAGCCGAATACGATACAGCAACTTTCGGTACGGGTTGTTTCTGGTGTACCGAGGCTATATTCAGCGAGTTAAAAGGAGTGAAGGAAGCTATTTCAGGCTACTCGGGGGGTACCGTTAAAAATCCATCCTACCGGGAAGTTTGTACCGGAAAGACCGGACATGCCGAGTGCATCCAGGTAATTTACGATCCGAAAGTCATTTCGTATCCGGAATTACTCAAGGTATTTTGGCAAACCCACGACCCAACAACACTGAATCGGCAGGGACATGACGTAGGAACGCAATATCGCTCCGTGATTTTCTATCACAACGAAAAACAGAAGGAGTTAGCTGAAGACTACAAGAAGAAACTTGATAGCGCAGGCATTTGGGATAACCCGATTGTGACGGAGATTACGAAATTCAAGATTTTTTATCCGGCGGAAGACTATCACCAGGAATACTACGAAAACAACAGCAACCAACCCTATTGTCGTCTGGTGATTACCCCAAAACTGGAGAAATTCCGGAAAGTCTTCAAGGATAAACTAAAATAGCAATTTACTGCCGCAGAACGCATTAATCAATGACAAGATCGGCCAGCTTGCGTTTGGGTACGTGATGAACATCATCTTCGTCACGGTAGTAACTTGTGTCTCCATCAGGCCCTACTTCTTCAATCTGTATCACTTCGGCAGGTTTTCCCAACGCAACAACATCCATTATATCATATCGTTCGGGAATTTGAAACAATTCGCGCAAAGCCGGTTTATGCACTGCCCGCAAAATACATCCTCCCAACCCCTTATCGACAGCACCCAGTAAAATGTTCTGCATAGCAATGCCGTCATCACAAAAGCAATGTTCGGCTATTTCCCGGTCAAGCAAAACAAGGATATATGCAGAGGGACGCTTACCTTTTTCCGGACCGGGCCAATCGGTCAGGTAACTCGCCCATGCCAGGTGTTCAAATACCTTTTCGTTAACTTCGGGCTCGTAGCATAGCTTATATTTCAGGGGTTGTGCATTCCGTCCCGATGCGGCATACCTCGTCAATTCAACCAAATCAAGCAATGTCTTCCGGTCAATCCGGAATTCCTCTATGAACCGCCGGTAGCTGCGATTTCTCATAATTAATTCCCGAAGTTTCATCATATTTCGTTTTAGCCAAATTTAAGCATTCATTGGGTAAGACTCAAGGATTTAGCGATTCAACCAGCTCTTTCGATTTTTATTTACCTGACAGAATGCTTATGTTTACAGGGCACACCAATGTCTTTTTGACCTATAAGTATCTGATGGATATTGCTTTTCTGATTATCATCGGCATTTTTACCGGCTTGGTTACCGGCCTCACAGGAGCCTCGGGCGTTATGGTTGTGGTTCCCCTCATCCACCTCCTTTTGAAATTTTCCATTCACGAAGCCATTGGTACCAGTTTACTGGTCGATGTGCTCACTCCACTCGCCATAGCGTATACATTTTACAAGAATGGGAACATCGACATGAAATCCGGCGGGTTTGTCGCATTAGCGTCTATTATTATGGCACTGGTAGGTGCACGTTTCTCTGATAAAATTCCCGACCATGGACTAGGTTCATCATTCGCGTCACTTCTTATCATATTAGCCATTGTCATCTGGATTAACGGGATTCGCCGCGATCGTCACAGTGACGACAGTGACGGACAGGATACAGAAATACCAGATATTCCGGTCTGGCGTAACGTTGCAGCAGCAGTGCTTGCCGGAGGAAGTGGATTCATGACGGGTTTTATGGGTGCCGGAGGAGGAACGAATATTTTATTGATTCTTCTGTTTGTCAATCGCTTTCCCATCCACAAAGCGCTTGGAACATCCATTTTAATCATGTCACTAACCGCCGCCTCTGGAGTTATTGGCCATGCCAGCATGGGCAACGTGAGTATTTCAGCCGGACTGACCATTGCGATGGCAGCTATTTTTACAGGCATCTACTGTGCCCGGCAGGCCAGTAAAATCAGCGAGAAATCCTTGTCAAGACTGATGAGTATTGTCTATCTGGTTCTGGGAGTATTGATGTTTACCATCCAGGTGCAGACCAACTAAACACTAGAGCGAAAAAAATCCCCCTGGTGTGAAAACCAGAGGGAAAATAAAATTATGATTTATCGGATTGCCTTCCAAATCAGGTAGTATATACCGAATTGAATAATACATAGTCAGTTGTCAAATCGCTTCCCCAACCAGTTGCTGTAGCACGTCCATTATTTAAATTGAGCTTCACGTAAATGTGCGATTCGCGAAGAAGTTTCTTCATGTAATGACGATCATAATCCTGCGGAACTCCCTTCTCCAACACCTGAATTTGCGTTTCTTCATCTCCGAGATAAAGATCCACGTTCTCGTAATCGAAAGGAACACCGGCATTTCCTGCAGCGCAGATAATGCGTCCCCAGTTTGGATCCCGGCCAAACATAGCCGTTTTCACCAAAGACGAGTCCGAAATCGTGCGAACCAGTTTCCGGGCAGTTAATTCATCAGGGGCATGAGTGACCTGGTATTGCACAAATTTCGATGAACCTTCACCATCCGAAACAATCAGCTTGGCCAGGTGAATCATCATGTTCTCCAGGTTTTCATAAAATACTTTACAGCCCGGATCTTTTTCCTTCGTCAACACCTCGTTCCCGGCCATTCCGTTTGCCAATACTACTACCATATCGTTGGTCGAAGTATCACCATCAACCGTAATCATGTTAAATGAACGGTCGACTGCCTTTTTCACCAAACGTTTCAGCAACTTGGGTTCGATAGCCACATCGGTTACCAAAAAAGCCAGCATAGTTCCCATGTTTGGATGAATCATACCGGAACCTTTAGCAATACCGCCCAGGTTTACTTCATAACCATTCACATCGAATTCAATGAATCCCTCTTTAGCAAAGGTATCTGTCGTAAGAATGGCATTGGCCACAAAAGCCCCGGCATTCGACTTATTCGTCAGCTTGTCTACATTTTCCTTGATCCCTTCCACAATGTCATCGGTAGGAAAAGGTTCGCCAATAATTCCGGTCGATGCAACAAGTACCAAATCCTTGTCAATCCCCAGTTCACTGGCATAGGTTTCTGCCATGGCTTCGGCTCCTGCGAGACCTTGTTCACCGGTGCATGCATTGGCATTTCCTGCATTTACCACAATAGCCTGCGCCTTGCCGTCTGCAATATGCTTGCGCGATACTTTTATCGGCTCGGCAACTACCTGGTTCTGCGTAAAAACAGCAGCGGCACTGGCAGGCACCTCCGAATAAATAAGGGCCAGGTCACGCCGCATCGACTTCACACCGATGTGCGCCCCCCAACACTTGATTCCCCTTACATTCGTAATATTCTTAATCATCGTGTTTCGTTGTTTTGACTCCATTTCTGCAAGTACATTTTTCATCGTTTTCAGAAGAGGCTCATAAAAACGCTCTTCAGAATAACGGAACATTATATTAGGTTTATGGATTCAGCGGGGCCTGCTTTAATCCAGCAGTTTCATCGAATCCCAGCATCAGATTCATGTTTTGGATGGCCTGACCGGCGGCTCCTTTTACCAGGTTGTCAATGACACTTAGTACCATGATATTCCCGGTTCTCTCGTCATGCGTAATGTAGATGTTGCAATAATTCGATGCCCGCACATCTTTGATAGACGGAGCTTCCGGTGTGATGCGCACAAAAGGATGACCTTCGTAATAGCGCAAATACAATGCATTCAAATCAGCAGTGGTGACCTCCTTTACAGGACGTGCGTAGATGGTCGAAAGAATCCCGCGGTCGACCGGTAGCAGATGCGGTGTAAATTGCAGATTTACCTCATCGGAAGAGAGTTTATTCAAGGTATCCTGAATCTCAATGGTGTGGCGATGTTTCTTCAGGCCGTAAGCCTTGAAATTATCGTTTACATTCGGAAAATGCGTTACCTCTTTGGGCTTCACCCCTGCCCCGGTAACGCCGGTCTTGGAGTCCACTATAATTCCGCGGCTTTCAATCATGCCTTCACTGAGCAGCGGTGCCAATCCCAAAATCGCAGTTGTAGGAAAACACCCAGGATTGGCTACCAGTTCGGATTGCTTAATATGTTCGCGGTTCAATTCCGGTAAACCGAAGACGGCACTATCAAAACCTTCTTTGTAAACATGCCCCTTTTGATACCACTCATGATAAATCTCCGGTGAATCGAGTCGGAAGTCTCCTGAGAGATCAATAATCTTGAAAGGTTTCTGATGATACTTTTTGACAAAATCCATGGAAACTCCGTGCGGCAATGCCAAAAAAACCAGGTCGAGGTCAGTCTGTTCAACCTGAGAAGCCGGCTGCAGTACGATATCGACAATTCCCCGGAAGGAAGTATGGATGTCCGAGAATTTTTCGCCGGCGCGACTTTCGGAAGTAATCAGTGCAATCTCGACCTCCGGATGGTTAACGAGAATGCGGACGAGTTCGGAGCCGGTATATCCGGTGGCTCCTATGATGCCTATTCTTTTCTTCTTACCCATGCTCTCTTAAATTTTGTAACGAAATCTTCAATACCCTGAGCACTTCTTCGAGCTCCGGATAAGTGATGTTCAATGGCGGCACCAAACGCAGGATATTTCCGGCGGTGGCGTTCGCCAGCACACCATTCTTCAACATTTCAGCCACCAGCGGTTTCGTTTCGAAATCGAATTCAACACCGACCATCAAACCTTTGCCTTTGATTTGTTTAATGGAAGAATCATTCAATTCCGATAGTTTATCGTTCAGCCATTTTCCCTTTTCCACGGCTGCTTTCAATAAGTTCTCTTCTTCGATGGTCTGAATGGTTGCCAGTGCAGCAGCACAAGCTAGCGGATTTCCGCCAAACGTTGTTCCGTGGTCACCATAGTTGAGCGCCTGGCTTACTTCTTCATTCGAGAGAATGGCTCCTACCGGAACACCGCCACCAAGTCCTTTGGCCAGGGTCATAATATCGGGCTGCACGCCATAATAGTCTTTCGCAAACCAACGGCCTGTCCGTCCCATCCCACACTGAATTTCATCGAAAATGAGCACCAGATCTTTTTCGTCACACAGGGCGCGCAAATCCGTTATAAACTGCTTATCGGCCACGTTGATTCCGCCTTCTCCCTGAATGGGTTCGACGATAATGGCAGCTGTTTCCGTATCAACCAGCTTCTTAACCGACTCAATATCATTAAAAGTGGCCTGAGTAAAACCTTGCGGGATGGGTTCGAATCCTTCCTGCATCGCCTTCTTACCCGTAGCAATGGTAGCCAGTGTTCGGCCATGAAATGATCCGCTCATGGAAATGACTGTTCCGCCATGTCCTTTGCTGTGAGCATATTTTCGGGCAATTTTAATCGCTCCTTCAACCGACTCGGCACCGCTGTTACTGAAAAACACGCGATCGAGGCCGGACATTTCTACCAGCCTCTGCGAAAGCTCCGCTTGTGGCCGGCTCAGGTAGAAATTGGAGATGTGAATGAGTTTCCCGGCCTGTTCGCGAATAGCATTCACCACGTTGGGATGATTGTGTCCCACGTTGTTCACCGCGATGCCAGCCAAAGCATCCACATAGCGGTTACCTTCCACGTCCCAGACGGTTGCCCCGTCTCCTTTCTCTAGAACAATCGGATATCGTCTGAAAGTTTGTAAATAATACTTCTGATCGACGTCGTGATACGCCTGATTGTTTTTTAACGTCATGATTATTTGATTATAGTTGTGCCAACCGGGTTTTTCCCGATTAGGTCTGATATCTGTTCGGGTTGGGTTCCGTTGATAATACGTGCTGAACCGGCTCCGTCAGCCAGCGCAATGCGACAGGCGTCCATCTTCGGAAGCATTCCTCCCTGAATAACACCATCCTCAACCAATGACGGAATTTCCGCCACATGCAGTTTGTCGATGAGCGTTTCCGGTTTGTCTTTGTCCATCCGCAAGCCATCGACATCTGTCAGGACAATGTATTGCTCGGCATTCAATGCTCCGGCCAGGTGACCGGCAAACATATCGGCGTTGATGTTGTAGTCGTTTCCATCTTCATCCGACGCAATACAAGTGACGACCGGGATGTACCCATCATTCAACAAATATTCGGGCAATTGCGGATTGATATGTTCCACGTCTCCCACTTGTCCCAGATCAAAACTCGTCCATTTTCCGTCAACCATCTTCCGGTGAAGCCGTTTGGTTGCAACAGCCATTTTTCCATCCTTTCCGGAAAGGCCAACCGCTTTGTATCCTATACGATTGACCAGATTGACCAGACTGCCGTTTACTTCGCCTTTCAACGCCATCTCCACATATTTTAAGGCTTCCGGCGTAGTTTTACGGTGACCATCGATAAATTCCGATTCAACGCCAACTTTTCCCAGAATGTCTTTAATAAACGGTCCTCCTCCATGGACTATGACCACATGATATCCCTTTTTTGTCAGCGAACACATATGCTCAAGCACCTGTTCCTTCAGCTCGTCATCGGTCATAGCATTCCCGCCGTACTTAAACAGAATTACAGGCTTTTTCTTTTTGATCATAAACTTTCGATTTTCTTATTTCTGAATGCAATTTTCATGCACTGGTGAAAGGCAATTTTGAGACCGGTCAAATGGTCGATTTTCAACCGGACGTTTGAATAAAAACAATGCAAATTTACTAATAATTCGGCAGTTAGCCATAAGCGGCGCCGTTTGGCAAGCATGGAAATTACTGTAGCGGTATCGTTGCGAGCGGGTTACCGGAATTGAAATTTTTTCAAAAATCAAAGGATTTTAGGACCAATTGGAACCAAATTCCAATAAAAATTGAAGCAGCGAAAACGAAATAAAATACCCCGAATCCTCCATCAAAAATGGAAAGAAAACGGGGCAAATATTTTAGTTGAAAAAGAAGGTTGTTTTACCAAAGAAATATCCAGGCCAGGATGACAATTCCGAGCACAATCCGGTAGTAACCGAAACTCTGGAAAGTGTGTTTCCGAATAAAGTTCATCAGGAAAGCAATGACCAGCAATGCCACAATAAAAGAAACAACAAAACCAACTCCCAGCACAAGCAAATCATGGCTATTCAACGAAGCGTGATGTTTCAACAACGAGTAACCGGAAGCCGCAATCATGGTCGGGATGGCCAGGAAAAAGGAGAATTCAGCTGCCGTTTTCCGGTCAGCTCCCAGCAACATCGCACCAATAATGGTAGCCGCCGAACGCGATGTTCCGGGAATCATGGCCATACACTGAATCAAACCGATAAGCAGAACGGTTTTGTAATCCATCGTAGCCACATCGTGAAAGCGGGAAGGCCGGTCTTTCCGATCAATGAAAATCAAAACCAAACCGCCAATCACCAACATGGTAGAAACCACCACCGGATTGAACAATTTTTCTTCCAGGAAGGAACCGAAGGCAGCTCCCAATATCAACGCAGGTACCACTCCGACAGCCGCCCTGAACCAAATATCGAAAATGCGTTTATTTTCAGCAATGTTCAGGCTTTTGGGAATAATATCCTTTCGGAAATAATAAATTACAGAAAGAATAGCGCCCAATTGAATCACCACATCAAACATGTTGGTGAAACTCTCCTCGAAAGAGATAAACTGATTGGCAATAATAAGGTGCCCCGTAGATGAAATCGGCAGAAACTCGGTAATCCCTTCAATAATACCGAGGATAATGGATTTAATAATATCTGTCATGGAAAACGAAATTTGTTCATTAGTGATTATTTCCGGTTAACCGAAAAAACAGCTTACAAAATGGAAGACCATCCAAGCGCCGCCTAAAATACAAAACTGGATGAAAAGATAACTCATCACTTATGAAATTTAGGAAAGAATTAAGCCAGGCAATGATTACCCGATTCCGGTTGAAGCAAAGAATGAAGTCGTACACAATAGCCAGCTCTGGCAAATACATTTTTGACACCTTGTTGTGATGACAAGAACCTTTCTAAAACCTGCCTGATCATTCTGAACATTTTCTATATTTATCGGCAACGTTGTTCGTTTTCAACAACGCAGACCTAATCTTCAACTGATTATTAATCCATTAAATAAAAACGATGAGAAACTTGCTTTTACTGTTGCTTGTCTGGACAGTTGCGACTGTTAACGGGCAAACAAACAGTCTGAACCTGATTCCTGAACCGGTCAATGTGGAACCGGCTGACGGATTTTATTCCCTCACACCCGCATCTTCTGTCACCTACAACATGCCTAATGCGGAACATGTCGCGAATATGCTCACGGCAAAAATCAATACGCCAACTGGTTTTAACCTGGAGGCGAAGAAGGGAACCGGCGGAACCATTCAATTCAACATCAACTCAAAAGAAGACAAAACACTGGGAGACGAAGGTTACACCCTGAATGTAAATCCCAAAGGAATTGTTGTCGCCGCCAATAAACCAGCTGGCCTGTTTTATGGAATGCAAACACTCCTGCAATTATTCCCGAAAGAGATTGAGAGCAAAGTAAAAACCGCTGGAGATTGGAATGTCCCGTCAGTATCTATCACTGATTACCCGCGTTTTGCCTGGCGTGGTTTGATGCTCGACGTGAGTCGCAACTTCTTTACCAAAAAACAGGTGGAAGAATACATCGACCAGATGGCCCGGTTCAAATACAATACCTTCCACTGGCACCTGACCGACGATAACGGATGGCGCATCGAAATCAAATCGTTACCGAAGCTCACTGAAGTAGGCGCGTGGCGGGTAAAACGCGAAGGACATTTTGGCGATCGGGAAGCTCCGAAACCCGGCGAGAAAGCAACCGTTGGCGGTTATTATACGCAGGATGACATCCGGGAAATTATTCAGTATGCCAAAGAGCGGTACGTCACCATCATTCCCGAAATTGATGTTCCGGGCCACAGCATGGCTGCGATTGCTTCGTATCCGGAACTCTGCTGTACACAGGATACCAGTGTGAAAGTAAATCCGGGTTCAAATTTTGCGAAATGGAATGACGACGGTACTTTCCAGATGTTTGTTGACAATACGCTTGATCCATCAAATGAAAAGGTGTACGAGTTTCTTGACAAAGTATTCACGGAAGTGGCTGCACTCTTTCCCAATCAGTACATTCATGTTGGTGGAGATGAGTGTTACAAAGGCTATTGGGAAAAAGATCCGGGTTGCCAGGCACTCATGAAGAAACTCCACATTACCCACGTAGAAAAGCTTCAAGGTTACTTCATGAACCGGGTAGAAAAAATTCTGGAATCGAAAGGTAAACGGTTACTTGGATGGGACGAAATTCTCGAAGGCGGTATCACGCCCAACGCCACCGTTATGAGTTGGCGCGGAATGAAAGGCGGTATTGAAGCGGCAAAAATGAAGCACGAAGTAGTCATGACTCCGACCACATACGCCTATCTCGATTACTGCCAGGGCGACCCAACGGTCGACCCGCCAATTTATGCCAATCTTCGCGTATCGAAAGCGTATAGTTTCGAGCCGGTACCAGATGGAGTCGATCCCAAATACATTCTCGGAGGTCAGGGGAATTTATGGACAGAGCAAACCCCGACGTTCAGGTATGTGGATTATATGACTTATCCACGCGCCTGGGCCCTTTCTGAGGTCTTCTGGTCACCTAAATCAGCCAAAAACTGGAATAACTTTGCCAGCCGGATGGAGAATCAGTTTTCCCGTGCCGACGTGGAAGAAATCAATTATTCCAAGGCAGTATACGATGCAGAGATTACTACCAAAAAGGAAAACGGCAAGTTGATGCTGGTCATGAGCACCGAAATCCCTAATCTGGTAATTTACTACACCATCGATGACACCATGCCCGACAATTTCTGCCCCAAATACACCGGTCCGGTCGAATTACCGGATGGTCCTATTACACTTAGGGCAATTACCTACCGGGATGGACACCCCATTGGACACCTCATCACATTGAAAAGAGATCAGCTCGAAGCACGGGCCGGGAAATAAATAACGACTTTCAAGAAAATAAATAAAAGGGTTACGGAGCATATTGGTTCCGCAACCCTTTTGTTTTAATTCAACCTTTAATCTTCAATACACCCGATTATAACATAATATTTCTCGCATACACGCGTTATTGTAGTGTTGACAACAGACTGCATGCGCAATGAATCAAGAAACCTAAACCGATGGTAGTGAAGTTCTATTTTGATATTTAAACAATCGTATTCTTTCATCGTTTTAAGAAGGCATACAAGGGGAAAACAGTGAACAATTAGCACGCATAACGTCACCACCATTTGAAAAACAGATTACTGATATTAGTCTATCTGCTTCTGACATTTTTTGTCTTTACTCAGCCTGCACTTTGCCAGGATGGAGTCAAAACTATGTCTATTGGTGAAGCCAAAGCCGACTGCGACAGCAACTTCGTTCCCGACCGCCTGGGTCAATGGGTAAAGGTTACAGGTCGAGTCACCATTCCGTCCAGGCTACTCGTTAAGAGTCAGATGATTATTGCCCTTGAAGATTCCACTGGTGGAATAATTGCCTACGACCGCAATTTCCCCGACTTCCCTGTAAAAGAAGGTGATAGCATAGCCGTATATGGAAAAATTGGCCATTACTGGGGACTAACAGAAATCGACTCAGCCAGGATTACCATGCTTGACTCGGTGGACGATAGAATCATGTCTCCGTTGGAAATAACGACTCAGCCTTTGGAACAATTGGAAGGAAGGCTTATCAGGCTGCAAGCTCGCATCATCAGTGAAGGCAGAGGGAACCGGGGCGACTTCCTGATCTTGGAATACAACAATGGAGAAAACCAGGTTAAGGTATTTAGCAGTGATTTTACCAAATCATTAGTCGAGCGCTTTAGCCGGGGAGACATTGTCAGCATTACAGGAGTTATGGCGCAACGTGATGACAGCCCAAAGCTTAACCAGAACTACGAAATTTGGGTGCGCAGTAACAGTGACATTCATATCATTCAACACAACGCCAATTATTATCTGAATGTTTTATTGCTGGTATCGGGGCTTGGCATTTTTGTTTTACTCATCTCCATCCTCCTGAAAATAAGAATAAATCAGCGCACACGAAAGTTGCAGGAATCGGAACAACGCTTTGCAGCTCTACTGGAAACAACAACTTCCGGTATCATCATTATAGCTGATAGAAGAGTTGTTTATGCCAATCACGCGCTGGAAGAAATAACGGGATTTCCGAAAGAGCAGCTAATGTCAAAATCAAAATGCATTAAAATTGCTGGGAGAGACCATGTTGAATATCAGTGTCTATCCGATATTGTTGAAAATATCAACAAGAATGACATTGAAGATCGAACCGTAGTTAAAAGCATAAGCAAATCCGGGCATCAAATCTGGCTGGAATTATCGCTGAGTGATTTTGTATGGAATGGGAAGCCGGCTATTTTGGTTACGACCATCAATATTACCCGGCTGAAAGATACAGAAGAGCAACTTGCCGAAATAGGAAATAACTACCAGTTACTGTTTGAAGAGAACCCGCAACCGGTATTCCTTCATGACCTGGAGACCCATAAAATTACTGCCGCTAATGATGCAGCCATTAAAGCTTTCGGATATCCGAAGGAAGAATTTTTGCAACTATCCCTCTCCGACTTAGAACCAAAAGACAATTCGGCCGGCATAATGGATGAAACTTCCCGGAAATACTCCAAATTTCACCATGTGCACATTCGGGCTTTCCTGTTAAAAAATGGCCAGGTTGCTTTTATGGAAACCTACACGCGGCGCATTGAATTCTCACACAGGCCTTCAGAATTAATTCTTGCCAACGATATTACTGAACACCTGCAGATGGAGATAAAACTGCTGGAAAGTGAACGGTTGTTTTATACATTGGTCAATTATTCTCCGGTAGGTATTTTTCGCACCGATGCAAAGGGAGACACAATATACGTGAATCCACAGTGGTGCCAACTTTCCGGTATCGACGAACAATCAGCCCTGGGGAACGGTTGGCTGAAAGCGGTTATGCCGGATGATATTCAAACCGTTAAATACAACTGGAATGTCAGTGTGGAAACCCAACAACCCTCGCGGGCTGAATACCGGTTTGTCAGACCCGACGGTACCATTGTATGGGTGATGGGAATGACCATTCCGGAATACAACATGCACCAAAAAATCGTGGGATACATCGGGACAATCATCGATATTACCCAGCGAAAACAAGCCGAACTGGAATTAGCGCGCAGCCACAAACAAATTGAAAAATATAATCGCGAACTCAAGCAGGCTAAAGAGAAAGCTGAAGAAAGTGATCGCCTGAAAAGCGCCTTTCTGGCAAACATGTCTCATGAAATCAGGACTCCCATGAACGGTATTCTGGGATTTTCGGAATTACTTCAGGAATCGGAAACCGACACCGAACGACTTGAGTACCTCAAAATCATCAACGAAAGTGGGAATCGACTAATGAACATCATTAGTGACTTGATTGATATATCAAAGATTGAAGCCGGACAGGTCACTATCCACAAACAAAAGGTCGACGCCGAAGAGCTAATGAAGGAATTACTTGCTTTCTTCAAGCCCGAAGCCGAAAAGAAAGGATTGAAAATCAGCTATACCCGCAATAGGGGTGATCGAACCAATATCGTGTTTAACACGGATAAACTAAAGCTTAACCAGATTCTAACGAACCTGATTAAGAATGCCCTGAAATTCACAAAAGAGGGAGAGATCACCTTCGGTTATTCCCATAAAGACGATCGGATATTATTTTATGTCCGGGATACCGGTATTGGCATTCCGAATGAAATGCGGGACAAGATCTTTGGACGCTTCATACAGGCCGAACACGCCCGGACCAGGAATCACCAAGGTGCCGGTTTGGGACTGGCCATATCCAAAGCCTACGTTCACATGCTCGGCGGAGACATCTGGCTGGGAAAAAACAACGAGCAGGGTTCTCTGTTCTTTTTCGACCTCCCATTTGAAACGGAAGATGTGCTTTAAAAAGCAGTTCAACTGAGCCGACACCAATATAACGTAATGTTTCTTTCCCAATTCTGCCGGAATTCCCCCGGCTTTTGTAATTTCATGACCGAAAACTAACTAAGAACGTCATGAAACTAAAAACTATCTTAATTGGAATTCTTATGTTATCTCTGAGTACTCAGGGACTCGTTGCACAGCAAACACAAAATCTCGCCGAAAAACTGGGCTATGACAAAGATGCCAAATTACTCATCATTCATGCCGATGACTTAGGCTTATCACACGGCACTAACAGCGCGGTCATCAGTGCTTTTAACAAAGGAGGGATTACCTCGGGAAGCATCATGGTTCCTTGTCCCTGGTTTCCCGAAATCGCTTCTTTCGCCAAAACCAATCCGAAAGCAGATATCGGTATTCATCTTACACTTACCTCCGAATGGGAAAACTACAAATTCGGACCGGTAACCTCCGCCGATTTGGTACCATCATTACAAAATAAACAGGGCTATTTTTATCCGACAGTTGAAGCATTTGGGGCAAAGGCCAATCCGGCTGAGGTGGAAAAAGAGCTACGTGCGCAAATCGAACGGGCTATGGCATTTGGCATCCATCCCACTCATTTCGATAATCATATGGGATCTGTCATGGTGAATCCGGCCTTTTACCAAATATTGCTGAAACTGGGTCATGAATACCGCGTGCCCGTCCTCGCCCCTAAAGACATGCTACTGGCTGCCGCTCCGCAATTTCTGGAACAGATTGCCAAAGATAACGTCCTGGTTGATCATCTGTTCATGCTAAATCAGGCGCCTGTTGCTGGTAACTGGCTACAACCTTATCGGGAATTTGTCGAAAATATGCAGCCCGGCCTCAACCAGATTATCGTTCATTTGGCCTATGACAATGATGAAAGCCGGGCAGTGATGATCCACCACGATGATTTTGGCGCTCAATGGAGACAAAATGATTATGACCTGATGACAAGTGATAAAATGAAGAGACTACTCTCCGACAACAACATCAAACTGGTTACCTGGCGACAAATTAAAAATGTCATGTATCCGGCAAATGAACAATAAAAGTCCTTACATGCAGGTCATCAGGGAAATAACTCTCTTTTGATCTGCTTTTTTTTAACAAACAAAATCCAGATTTCGTAGTCCCCTAAAACTCCCCACCAGTCTTATTTACGACTGATTTGCAACACATTAACAATAACCATCCATAAATACATACTTAATTCAGATAAAGGTTATCAACACACTTGTCCGGAAAATTATGTAATTGCCGCATTTCCAGCTCGGAAACATTTTGTAAATTATTATACCGAACTGAAAAGTAATGAAAAATCAACCAGAAAAAGTCTCCCCCGGACACCGAGTAAATGGCACCCCGCATACGCAAATCGGCTTGCTGATTGAAACCCGACAAGGAGAAATTGTCGAGTACACATTGCAGGTCAGTGAGCTTTTTGGAGAGGTTCCCGAAAAGGTTGACCTTTTCTTTGCCACTCCAGCTGATTACGAACATTTTTCCAATCAATTGGAAGATGATGGAAAAGCCAAACAGTTGATCCGCGGCACGAACGATAAAATGTTGTTAATCCAGGCAATTCGGTACAACGAAGTAAATCTCCTGAGCATAGAACCCTTTACCGAAAAATCAGAAAGTGCAGCTGCAAACATATCCATCCATGATTTGCTGGAAGATTTTCCGGAGATCTATATGCAATATACAACTGATGGAAAGCTTATTCATCTGAATAAAATAGGATTAAAAAAACTGGGGTTACCTCCGGATTATCCCATTCAGCAACTGAACGTTTTTAACCTGCTAACCGACAAAAGCAAGCAAAAGCTTCACTGCCGCTTAAAAGCAATGGCCAAAGGGCAGGAAATTCGTCCGGCAGAGTTGGAATTTGTACATCAAAACGGAGGTATTGTTCCGGTGCTTGCCCATTCACATTTGCTAAGCGAGGCAACCGGTGAAAAAGGAAATTTCCTGAGCATATTGTTCGATATTTCATACCAGAAAAAAAGCGAGCGCCGCGTTGGAGCTATCCGCGAAAAGATTACCGTACTGGCACGTACCGCCATGCATTTCATTCGGTTAAACAGCATCGATGAAGTATTCCATTATCTCGAAAGTATGCTGAAACCGCATCTTCCCGGATACCTGGCTGTTTACTTAAAGGTCAATCAAGAAGAAAAGAACTATAAAATTCACGCCATTTCCGGCATTTCCGATGAACGAATAGACAAGATAAATGAGGAGCTGGGAGAGAATCTTTTTCAAAAGGAATTTAATTTGACCCGGGACATTCAAAACTTCCTGTCGCATAACAGAATTCTAAAACATAAAGATGGCTGGTCAGCCATTACCCGGCAAAATCTGCCGGAAGAGCTGGCTAAAAAACTGGAACAACAACTGTCCATTACCGATGTATTCTCGGCAGGAATTGTGCAGCAAGAGTCAATCTATGGTGGAATTCACTTTCTGAAACAGGAAGGCGCTGCTCCACTTGAAAGAGAGCTTATCGAACCGTTGTTACATCAGGCCAGCATCATTTTACAGCAGTTGACGCTGAACGAACATCTTCTGATTGCCAAACAACAGGCAGAACAAGCCATGCGGGAGAAAGCGGAATTTATGTCCATCATGGGACACGAAATACGCACGCCACTCACTTCCGTCATCGGATTGACCGACTTACTTCTCGATCAGAAGCCCAGCAAATCACAACTGAAGAACCTGCACACGCTGAAATTTTCCGCCGAAAATCTCCTGTTCCTCATTAACGATCTCCTCGATTTCAACAAAATTGAGGCAGGGAAAATCAAGCTAGAGAAAACCATCATCGATCTACCTGGCCTGGTGGAAGATCTCACTGGTGCCTTCGGACCATCAGCAAAGCCAAAAGGTGTGGAATTGGTTTCAGAGATAGATGATGACGTTCCCCGATGGATAAAAGGAGACAAAACCCGGCTGACTCAGGTTTTGAATAACCTGACCAGTAACGCGGTAAAATTTACTGAAGAAGGTTCGGTCCGGATTTCGATAAAAACGGAAAAACAGAGTGAACATTACGTATATCTGAACTTTTCAATCCGCGATACGGGCATCGGCATTCCCGAAAACAAACAAAAGGAGATATTCAAGCTATACTCACAAGCTGACTTGAGTACGCAACGAAACTATGGCGGGACAGGACTTGGCTTGACCATTAGCAAACGACTCGTCGATCTGATGGGTGGTAACATTACCGTCAAAAGTAAAGAAGGTGAAGGTTCAGAGTTTCTCTTTACCCTTCGGATGGAAAAAGTTCCACCGGAGCTGGTCATGAAGGACAAACGTCAGAAGCTGAAATCAGATAACATACCGGTTGCCGATTTTACCGATAAAAAAGTGTTAATGGTAGAAGACAACGACATCAACTACTACCTCACAACCCAGCTTTTCAAGAAATGGAACCTAACCATCGACCGGGCAGAAAACGGTTTGGTTGCTCTGAAAAAGATCAGCCGCAATACATACGATTTGATTCTAATGGACATTCAAATGCCTGAAATGGACGGCCTGGAAGCGACTCTTCACATCCGGAAGCTATCGGATGAGAAAATCCAAAAAATTCCCATCATCGCCCTGTCGGCTGCCACAATGGACGAAACCCGCCGAAAAGCGCAAAGTGTAGGCATGAATGACTTCATGACCAAACCCATTAATCCTGCTGAGCTTTACGCTAAGCTGGTTCGCTTTTTAATAAGAACTGAGAAAGATTAAAAAAAGCCACCTACGCAAGGTGGCTTTTCTAAGGCGAGAATATTCTCTTACTCAATTCGTCTGGCCATCCTGAGGCCTTCGGTAGTGGTATAATATTTTGTGATCATATTCGGCACTTCCCACGATGGCATTTTCCCCTTCACCAGATATTGCAGGTATTTTTCAGTTACCTGGGCAAAATGTGCTTCGTGCCCTACACGATACTGCTCCGGAATAACTACTTTCCAGGCCCGGTCTCCCGTTTTTTCCAGCGACAAACCGGTTATCGGCATATCCTGAATAACTGCTTTTTCCAGGTTTCCGGTAAAGGTCCCCAAATCCACCTCCGAATGTGCTTCCACATACAACGTTGGCAGGTAATTTTCCTCTTTCCCCTGCCGGATGACCAAGTCGCAAAGCTTCCCCCGCATAAACGAATAATGCGTATCACCTCCTCCTTCAGGTGCCTCATAGTTCCATTCCACTTTCACCCGCGCGTTGACACCTTTCAGCTGATAGGTCATCTCTCCGTTGGCCATAACTTCCAATTGATTTTCCACTATATACTTATCAAGGTAAGAAGGAAAGTCCGCTATGCCGGTCACTTTTTCGAATTCATCGGTAGTAACCTGAGTAGACCAATGACTGGCCTTCAGAATTTGAACATCAGCCTTCTGCAATGCCTGATTAGGGAAACAAGTCCACTGTACCAAATCTACCAAATGCGTTCCCACGTCAACCAAGCCTTCGCCCTGCTGTTCCACATCAAAAAACCAGGCAGGCCGTTGTACCGGTTTCCCGGAAACGGTCTTATAAAAATGATGAACACTCTCTTCCACAACGGCTGGCTCATCGGGGGTTCCTGTCTGAAGTTCCCCAAAAATATCGGGTAGGCGCGATAGTTCTTTTTGCAATCGTGTAGTTACCTCGTACCGCTCGGTCATGATATCGTACAACAATACGCCTTTCTCTTCCGCTTTTTTGAAAGCCGACTCCAGTTCCGGGAACTTTTCCGGTGAGATAACCATCGGCTTGTCGGCCAGCACATTTAGTCCGGCACTAACCGACTGGCTGATGTATTCTGTTTTCGCCTGATTATTTCCCGAAAGAACAACTACATTGCCCGGTTTTTCAGCTAACATTTTCTGTAGAAAGTCCGGCCCGGTGTACACAATCTCATTCCAGGTGGTTGGATTTTCCGGTCTGCTGTTATAGCCTTCCATCTGGGCGAGGTAAGCCTGAACATCGCTCCCCTCCGGAGCAAACACATGTACATCGGGTGAAATTTGCTTGTACATCCTTTTTTGTACCAGGCCGGCGTGGAAATGCCCGGGATCGAGTACCAGGAGCTTGACCTCACCGGCAGCTCCGGTAAAAGCACTCTCCTGTTTTTTCTCTTTTTGTCCGGCGCCACCACAGGCATACAACGCCACCAGAGCAGCTACTCCCATCCACTTAAAAACATTTTTTTTCATCGTATCAGATTTAGTTACAGTTCGGTTGTCAGTATTCAATGTTTTCGGATTTACGTCACCGAAAATAAGCTTCATAAAATTATCATAAAAAAGAAAAAGTTCCAATCTATACTGGCAGCATATTCCCTGACAATCTTTTGTTTATAATTTTTGTAACTTGAATAATCATCTCAAATCCAAACTATGTGTGACCGATATATTTTCGTACAAAAACCAAATACTATCCGGAAAAGGTTTCAGGTTTTCGCACCCGGGAATATACAATGGACACCATCTTACAACATCGCTCCCGGGAAATATGCCCCAGTCATCACGTCTCAACAACCGGAAACTCTGCAACACTATCTTTGGGGTTCTATGCCTTTTCCCTCAAAAGATAAAATCGCATTCGTCAGTCACATTGACGTAAAAGATTTAAAACTACCTAGAATTCGGCACCTCATTCAGCAACAGCGCTGCCTCGTTCCAGCGGATGCCTATATCCAGGGAACCGATGGCCATGGTTTGAGCAAACCTTTCCTGGTTTATCTCCGCAACAAAGTCCGTCCTTTCGCTTTCGCAGGAATATACGATACGTGGTTGAATCCTGAAAACGGGGAAGAAATCCCTTCTTTCTCCATTATTACAAGTGCCGCCAATGAGCTGATTAGAAAACTTCCCCACGAAAGGGCTCCGGTTATTCTACATCGGGAACAGGAAAGAGAGTGGCTCAACACATCGACACCACTTAATGAAATAGCTGCCATGCTTCAACCTTATCCGGCTGAACGCATGAATGCCTATCCCATTGCTCCCACCATCAAGAATCCGCAGGCAGACGACCCCGGATTGATACACCCGGCCGGTCCAAAACTGATTACAACGGCTTGATCTTTATGTTCCGGAAATGAACCTCATTCCCGTGGTCCTGCAGCAGGATATGTCCATCTTTAAAGTTCCCGAAATTCTCGTATTTTTTGTATTTGCTGTAAGCTACCAGCGCATCCCACATTTGGTTATTCCGGACATATTCCACCTCTTTCACCCCATTCAGAAAATGCATCACCGTATCTCCGCGCACTTCGATTCGTGCCCGGTTCCAGGCACCAATCCCGTTGAAACGCTTCACCATCTGCGCCGGATCAAAATACTGGGCATTGGCCGGAATCAGGTCATAAAGCGAAGCCAGCGTGCGGTTGCCATCCACACCCAGTTTCGCGTCAGGATGCCTCTGGTCGTCCAGTAGCTGGTACTCACACCCAATGGATGAACCCGGGCCGTTATTCAAACCGGTTTGCACAAAATACTTGATACCCGAATTGGCTCCTTCCGTGAGTTTGAAATCCACTTCCAGTACAAAGTTCTGGTACCGTTGGGTCGTAATAATATCACCGCCATTGGCAGATTCCTTTCCATCCGACGCATTCACCGTCAATACCCCATTTGCAATAATCCAACCTTTATCGGGGAAATCCTCTGCCCGTGCCCTTCGCCAGCCATTGGTGGTTTTGCCATCCCACAGCAACTTCCAGCCATGTGCTTTTTCCCAGTCGGTAAGTTTGTTATTCAGATAGCTGACTTCTCGTACATCAGGCATCAGCTGGCGTTCATTTTCCAGGTTATCCGTCATGATGCGGATATTTCGCCACCGGATTTGCTTACCGGCATGCGTCTGATCATCACCAATGGAATGCACCTGCAAAGCAATGAAACCTTCGGGCGTCATGTCGTCCACCAGGTTAGCGCAGGGCACGCCGTTCAACCAGGTCCGGATGGTATTTCCAATCGCCTCTACCCGGTATTTGTTCCACCCACCTTTTTTGAAAGCCGTCTTTGCCTTCGGATTATACTCCATCGGATAGAGCCAGCCACGACGGGCTTCGTCGTAAATGCCGGCCGACCAGGCCCGCTCCGAATCATCACACTCTACCTGGTAGCCATGTACACGGCCATTCTGATAATCCGGTGTACTCAAACTGCGAATCTGAACGCCCGAGTTCAGGCCTTCATCCATTTTCATTTCATATTCAAGAATAAAGTCGCCATAACTCTTTTGCGAAGCCAGAAACGAGTTGGGTGAGCCGGTGATGGTCGTCCCGACAATTTTCCCGTCAACTACTTCAAAGGGAGCATTGCCGTTTATCTGTTTCCAACCGGATAGATCGTTACCATTGAAAAGATTCTGCCATTGACCGCTTCCCGCAAAAGCGGTTGTAGCCATCAAACAAAAAAGCAGGGAGAAGAATATGCGTGTTTTCATGTGTTTGGTTTGTTAGTTGATTGGTTAGTTACAGACGAAAATAACAGAAAATCATGGATTTCCGTTAGAACAAAAGGATTTTTTCACCTCCACATGAAGGGGCAAAAATGTACTTGTAATCACACATTTGCTGAAAACACGTATCAAACAGCGCAACGACATACTCGCGATGAGACACATTAGCAGAAAACAAATAATTACCAAACAAACATTTTAAAACTCTTGGCCTCATCGGAAAAATATTTTAACAAGAAACAGTGACAAAACACACAAAAAAAATTAAAAATTCATTAACATCAATAGGCTTTGATAGAAAGGCATAATAGATTATTTAGTCTTTTTAAAAAGAAAAAATGTCTGAATTATGAAGCAAGAACAGCCAAATAGAAGCCTCCAACTTGACTATACGAAAAGCATACCTCATCAAATGATGTCTCTCTGAAACAAAACAAGCGTAAACATCAGAAGAGGTTTACAAAATATTTAATCATCAAAAATGATGCAATTGTTTTTGGCACAGACTCTAATATTATGTTTATATCAAGTATTGTAAAAACTTAAAAATCACTCAATAATCGATTCGAAAAGATGCACCACTTTAAACAAAATTTCATCAGCCAAAGGTTTGCTGATATAGTGAAAGCACTGAAAGCAGAGAAAAAAATAAACTCATATGCTCAACTCGCTAAAAATCTCAACTACAGGCCACAATCACTAAATGAAATACTAAAAGGAAGAAGGAATGTGAATATTGAAGTTCTGTACCAATTCTTCCAGAACTACACGGTCGATCCAAGACAATTATTTGATACTTTTCACTCTTCAGAAGAATTACAGGATAATAAGGAAGGGAACGCATCACATCTGCCGGCAAACCCGTTTCCCAGAATAAAATTCATAGAAAGTTCTCAAATATTAAATTGGATGCTGAACTACAATGACCCGTCATTCTACGAAAACCTTCACCACATTGAGATTCCAATTAAAAAAGATGAAGGTCAAGATTTTATAAGCATATGCTATGGGGGAAATATGATGCATCCTACCTTGGAGCACAACGATATACTGATCGCCAAAAAGAAGAATGTAAGTAGTGGCGAATTAACCAATGGCGAAATATATATTGTATTAAGTTTGCACGGCCTTCACATATTAAGATTAGATGAATATTCGGACGACAATAAAATCATTCTACAGGGAGACAATCAAAGTAAAATTAAATTACAGATTCACGAGTCCGAAATACACGCGATGTACCAAGTGACAGCGAAGATTACTCCAAAACTTGGCAATCAATAAGCATTCTCAAGTACAATAAGCAACACATGTACTACAGTCAGCCAATCACTCACTACCTCTAAAACACGATTGCCTCACAATTCAACTTCGAAAAAGTCTCTATTTCATCGTACTTTTCTTTACTGTACGATGAAATAGAGCTTCAACAAACCTCGTCACCACTTAAGGAGTTAAAAAGTGCTTCTTTTAATCCAATCTTCTCAAGACATGTTTTGAAAAACCCGCCCCAACGTAATTTAAGCAAAACAAAGCCTAAATAGCAAATCACCAGTGCAAACCGACGTATTCGAATATGCATAAACTAAGTTCATAAATTCTTTCGCATACAATCTGATTACGAAAAGCAAGAATCATATGCTGAGAATCAAAAAAAGACAAACGCCTCCTAAGATAACCATTACGAGTATGAATCTATCCAAAAACGACATCACATAACTATTTCGATCATACAAGCCCTAAATATACTATAACACATAACCCCATTATTTATAAAACACAAAACAAATATAAACTATCCATGCATCACAGATTATACTATAAACAAATAGGATATAATTAACAATACTTTAACAAAAAGACATCAAGGAGCCATCATGCATCAACATTAAAACAAATCACACGCAAACACTCAATCAGCTTTAAACGAGTAACATACACATTATCAAACAAACAAAATCATCATCATCCCATTCACTTTTACATCCCCCTCTATGTAAAAATAACGTTATCCAAACAAAAACATTATAAAAAACAAACAAAATAAATAATCCGTAATTTGTCTAACCAAAAACAATGCATATATTTGCTCCATATCAATTCCTATTATCGATTTATAACCGAAGAAAAAATGAGGAAAATTCAGCTTGTTTAATAAAAAAAGCATTATTAAATAACGACCTCATCCTTTTTCAAAAACAACTATAGGTACAATCTTTTCAAACTCATCTCTGTCATGGGACTGAAGTGGCGAAGCTGTATCAGATGCACTTAAAGAACTATTTATCTGAAAACTATGAAATAAAAGACACTCAAATAGATAGAGTTACACTGTATAACAGTTAGTTAAACGTATATTATTCGAAGTCATTCCCACAAAGGGATTGAAAAGGCGGAGCTTTGTCTATAATTAGCAGTAAAAACTCCGGAGAAAACATATTAGACGAATCATTATCCCTAGTAACAGCATCATATACCACTAGGCATCAAACACATATATTTTTATTGATGACAGCCAAGTATTGGGACTGAAGTGGCGAAGCTATGCGTTATAAAATTTGATAACAACATAAAATTGTCACTACAGATAACAAGGAAACCCTTTGTGTCGAAACACTCGAAGTGTTAATTCCAGCTAAATGTATTTACTCAATGAACGGGAAAGAACAAAGCACAGTAAGTCAAAATTTTGCGAAATTCGTTGAGCATCTGAAAAACTCAGGACAAATTGTATCCTATGCGCGTTTTGCGAAGAGCATTAATTATAGTCCGCAATCACTGAATGAAATACTAAAAGGAAGACGGGATGTAACCATCGAGGTATTACGACAATTTTTCTTGCATTACCAAGTAAATCCTATCGATGTATTCGACACCCAACAGCGGCTATTAGGCAATACACTAAGCCTTCCAGGAGAAAACCTAAAAAAAGATCTTGCGACGGCAAGACTCATCGAGAGTCGCTTGACACTGGAATGGATAAAGAATTACAACCAACAACAATTCTATGACCAACTCCCTCAATTCCAAATTCCGCTACTAACAAAAGAAAAGGAGAAACTCTATTGTTATCAGTACAACGAAGACACTATGGAGCCCACTTTAATGTTCAATGACTGGTTAATTATTCAACACCAGGAAAATATCGAAAACCTCATTCCGCATAGACTTTATGTTATTCTTTGTTCCTACGGACTTTTAATTAGAAGATTATCTGCTGTTACAAAGGATCATACTGCATTATTACTCGGAAACGACGATGGCAACATCATTAAACAGAAGGTGAAATTAAGTGATGTATTAACTGTTTTTGAAATCAAAGCAAAAATTAGCAAAACCATTTCATACCAAAAGCCCCATGGCTCACCTAAAACAATTAATTCTTCATTTTACAATGAATAACCACAAAATTCGAAAAACAAAAATGCAACGATTAAAGTTAATCTATACAGCACTCATCCTAAGTATTCTTTTCTTATCCTCCTGCACTACACCGCTAAAAGAAATAACGTACTTACATAATCTGCAGGAGAGCGATTCCACTGTTATGATGCCCCCCACTAAGCAATACAAGATCAGTAAGAATGACAATCTTTATATCAGTTTTATCACAGAAAATCAACAAACTACCGACTTTCTAAATCTCAGCCAACCCGGTCAAAACATTACATCGGAGGCTTCACTAGAATTAGTCACATATGTCGTCGATTCTCAAGGAAACATACACCTCCCCTATCTTGGGGATATCCACGCCGAAGGAAAAACGATTGAAGAGTTAAGAACCCAGTTGCAAAACCGAATCAATCAGGTCATTAATAACTCATCGGTTGTTGTCAAATTAGTGAATCGAACAATTACGGTGTTGGGAGATGTGGAGAGCCCGGGACAATACAATATGCTGAAAAATAGTATGACGATTTTTCAAGCATTGGGCGAAGCCGGGGATTTGAATGATTTTGGAAATCGCAAGAAAATACGACTAATACGCAAAACTGACGGGAAACAAAATATCGTAACACTGGACTTAACCGACAGTCGCATCCTCACATCAGCATACTACCTTGTCCAACCCAACGATGTTATTTACGTACCACCCAAACATCGGGTATATGGAGCAAAAACACTGCCGTTCACCACCGTTTTCAGCACCATATCAACAGCGGTTCTATTGTATAATGCCATGAAAAAATAAAGTGGTAGCGATCTCTTATTTCCCAAACCAATATTAGAAAAAGTTAAATACCCCACCCGATACAAAATGAAAGAAAAGCAACCACAACTTGTTTCCGTTCCGTTCTTCGAGGAAGAAGAAAAAATAGACTTTCGCAAATACTTTTCCATCTACCGCTCATATTGGTACGTATTTGCACTAACCGCTGGTATAGCGCTTATTACCGCATGGTTTTACCACAAGCTTACCAATCCTCAATATGCCGTATCTGCTTCCCTGTTAGTCAATGAAAGTAAGGGAAACAACCCCCTGGATGGTTCCAGTTCCGGCACTTCGTTTAACGCATCTGATGTCTTTCAGGGATTCGACCTGTTCCAGGGAAAGCAAAACCTGGAAAACCAAAGACAGATACTAAAATCATGGACCATCATTAGCGATGCAGTTGACAAACTACATGACGAAGTATCATATTATGTTGTTAACTGGGGGCATACCAGCGAACTTTATCACAAAAGCCCCTTTGTGGTAAAATGGAACAAAGGGCATCCACAGCTCATAGGAGCAACATTCGAGTTTACAGTCGACGACAAGGGGCACACCAGCGAACTAAAAGTAAAAGGGGAAAAACCAGCCATCTATAATTACGAAAACAAAACAGTTTTACAAAAACCAGAGGAAATAGATAAAACAATTCCCTTTTCAATAAATAAAACTACTACAGATTCCCAGTTCTCATTTTGCGTTGTTCCTAAAAACGGAGAGCCAATTCCTTCCGGAACCTATCGTTTTTCCTTCCATAATCATAACGGGTTGGTTAATGTTTTCCGAAAAAATCTAACCATTGAAACGGTAAATAAAGATGCGACGTTGCTGAAATTATCCATGCTCTCTCCAACTCCGCAAAAAGATATCGATTTTATCAATCAACTAATGGAGGTTTACCAAGACCAAAACCTGGAGAAGAAAAATGCGATGGCAACCCGTACCATACAGTTTATCAGCAGTCAACTCTCCAGTGTTAGTGACTCACTCGTCAAGTCCGAACAACGCAGGGAAAGCTTTCAGAGCAAGAATAAATTACTCGACATCTCGTATCAGTCACAGCAGTTGCTCGACCAAATGGTCACCCTGGAAGAACAAAAAGAACAATTAACAACACAACAGGCATATTATCGTTACTTGCTCCAATACTTGAAATCGAACAACAGCATTGAACAAATCGCCGCTCCCTCGACCATGGGAGTTGACGACCCGATGATAGTAAATCTTTTACAGCAACTCACCAGCCAAACACTCAGTTTAAAAACGCTGAAGACAGCGGTAATTGATCCGAACCACCCTTCCGTTATCCAACTCCGGACACAAATTAGGGTCACTCAAAAAGCAGTAGTGGAAAATAGTCTCAACATCCTCAAACAAAACAACATGGCACTGTCAGACATTTCCAAGCGACTGAATAACCTAAAGAGAGCCACAAACCAATTACCGGGGATTGAAAGAAACTATGTGAACATAGAGCGTAAATACCGCCTTAATAACGACACATACACTTTTCTGTTACAAAAATTGTCGGAGGCGAAAATAGCCAAAGCATCCAACACACCGGACAATGATATTATTGACCCCGCGATGCCTGACAGCAATCAACCGGTAAGCCCCAACAAAAAAATGGACTACCTCCTCGCCTTTCTCCTGGGAGTACTTCTACCAGCAATAGCGTTCTCCGTATGGGGATTAATGGACAACAAAATCAGAAGCGACGAAGAAATTGAAAAACTAACGAATATCCCAGTGCTGGCAAATGTGCCTCACTCCCCGGAAGGAGAAAACAAACGCACCTCGGTTCTGGATACTCCCAACAGTCCGGTCGGCGAAGCCTACAGGGCATTGCGACAAAAGATTCGTTATCTGATCAGGGGAAAAGAAGAATTTGTCATCGCCATTACCTCCACAGGCCCCGGGGAGGGAAAAACCTTTTCTTCATTAAGTACTGCGGCATCATTTGCACTAATGGGGCGCTCAACCGTCATTCTCGATTTAGATCTCCGGCGGTCCAATCTGGCCAGTGAGCTTCACCTTCCGAAAGGCATCGGTATTTCATCCTATCTTACCGGACAGCATACACGTGAGGAAATTATTTTCGGGAGCCGACACCCAAAGCTGAAAATAATTCCGTCGGGCGATTACCCGCCGAACCCGGGAGAACTATTAACAGAAGAGAAATTGGGCGTACTCATTGAACAATTGCAAGAACAGTTTGATGTGGTTATCATCGATTCTCCGCCTGTATTGGTCGCCGACATATTCCAATATGCACAATATGTAGATGGATTTATCTATGTTATCCGACAAGGGGTTACCCTCCGCCCCGCACTGGAAAGAGCAGTATCTGAAATTAAAAAGCAACAACTGAAAAACGTGGGCATACTCTACAACGATGTTCAGCATTCGCGATTCGGCTCAGGATACGGGTACGGATATGGGTACGGATATGGGTACGGGTACGGCAGTTACGAACAAAACACGGCTAAAAAAAGAAAAAGAAAGCCGCTCAATTTGTTGTTCACCAATCGTAAACAAAACAAATCGTAAGATACACAAGAAATAGTGGATGAAACCTGGGAAACCTTCCTTATTCTATTCAATGACATGAACTTTTCTTTTTACTCCAATTTTCTGGATCAGTGCTCCCTGATCCTCCTTAATCCGCAATTCATGTCAACGTGCAAATTCTGCCAACCTATTTTGCCTTTTGGGTTGGCCCCCCAGGTTTCTCCATTATTTTAATATCGTTCGATGTTCACAACAAAGTGAATACGAACGAGCAAAGCTACCACAAGATTGTAAAATCCGGATATTCATCTAAACCATTGACAAACTATTTGTTCACCAAATAAAACGAATGACCAATGGTAACAACAGCTGCAAAAGAAACAAGACAACTTATCACTGCATTCATCAACATTCATAACGTCCTTGGGCCCGGACTTCAACAAATACTCTACCTAAATGCGCTAGAAACAGAGCTCCTACGAATGAACCTCCCCCATCGTCGTCTCACAAAAGACAATCCGATGGAGCAACAAATAAAAAACGAAATGCATCCGGATTTTATCGCATTTAACAACATAGCAATTCGCATACTTACCACGAATTGTATCGAGGACGAACACCGCTTTGATATGTACGAAATATTGGAAAGTACCGATTTTCCAGTTGGTGTTTTGGTCACATTTGGCTGCAAACGTATTTTATTCGAAAACGTCCGCCACCCTCGCAAATAGTGACTAAAAAGCTACCAGAGCAGTAGTAAATTGATGATGATAGCCATTGCAGAACCTCCCACCTTTGTGGAATAAGTTTGTATTTGGGTTTTACAATTTCTCTCTTTTTTAAGATTGGTTCCACACTGGGTTCTCATGGCTACATCATCATCACGCGTATTGCTTCGATTATTTGAGAAAAAATGAGAGGCCAGGGAAACTTGTCGCAATTAAATAAAGTCACCAGATAATGAAAAACACAACATACACGACCAATGACGTTAAATAGGAGCTTATAATTCCCAACCAAATATGAATAAGATCAGAATACAAGAGCATTACAGGCGTATCCGGAATAAGCAACCGTTCGCAAACATAACCTGGTTCGCTGATATAGGATTGGTTCATCTCGAATAACGATGGGAATGTGGGCAACAAATGCTGCCGGATGCGCACTGTATACTTATGGCAAAAAACAAAAATCTGTAGTAAAATAATTGATATTCAAAATAAACTATGTATAACCGGACGGGAAAATATGAGCAATCTGGAAGGTGACCTGAAATTGGTTTTAAGATTGGTAATTTGGGTTTTCTAATTCTTCAATTCATCAGTGAGCCAACAGTGTACATGTCCCGGTTTTACATAGTGATTTTACAACTCAAACAGCTTAAAAACTTTCAAGCAAAATAGAAATGATTCCGAATAAAGTAACAAACATCGCCTGCATAGGCGCCGGATACGTGGGTGGGCCGACTATGGCCGTTATCGCGCAGAAATGCCCCCACATCAAAGTAACCGTAGTAGATATTAACGAAAAGCGTATTGCCGACTGGAACGACATCGACCTCAGCAAGCTGCCGGTGTACGAACCCGGTCTCGACCAGGTAGTAGCCGAATCCCGCGATCGCAACCTCTTTTTCTCCACCGATGTGGAAGGTGCCATCCGCGAAGCACAGATGATTTTCATCTCCGTCAATACCCCCACCAAAACTTACGGCATTGGCAAGGGCATGGCCGCCGACCTGAAATACGTGGAGCTCTGCGCCCGGCAGATTGCCGATGTCGCCACAGAGGACAAAATCATCGTCGAAAAATCCACCCTGCCGGTTCGCACCGCCCAGGCCATTCGTACCATCATGAATGCAGCACCCGCTCGCCCCAACTCCCCTTCTCCCGCTCCCCGATTCACAGTTTTAAGCAATCCTGAATTTCTGGCAGAAGGAACCGCCGTGAAGGATTTACATAACCCCGACCGCGTACTCATTGGAGGCGAAGAAGACGAGGATGGCCAACGAGCCATCGAGGCACTGGCAACGATCTATGCCAACTGGGTGCCCGGCGAACGTATCCTCACCACCCGCATCTGGTCATCCGAGTTGTCGAAACTCACAGCGAATGCCTTCCTGGCACAGCGTATCTCATCCATTAACGCCCTCTCGGCCTTGTGTGAAAAGACCGGCGCCGATGTAGACGAGGTAGCACACGCCATCGGAACCGATAGCCGCATCGGCCCCAAGTTTCTGAAATCTTCCGTTGGTTTTGGCGGAAGCTGCTTCCAAAAGGATATTCTCAACCTCGTATACCTCTGTCGCCATTTCAATCTGCCCGAGGTAGCCGACTACTGGGAGCAGGTTGTAAAACTGAACGATTACCAGAAACAGCGTTTTGCCAAGCAAATTATCGATACCCTCTTTAATACCGTATCAGGTAAGAAAATAGCCTTTCTGGGCTGGGCTTTCAAAAAGGATACCAATGATACAAGAGAGTCAGCTGCCATTTACGTAGCCGACGAACTCCTCCAGGATCGAGCCGAGATCCACATCTACGACCCTAAGGTACCGACCGAACGCATTTACGCCGACCTGGAATACTTACAGCAACATCGTCGCCCACAAGCTGTCATTGCGGACAGAGCGAAACAATCTGACCCACCGGAAACACTCAGTTCAGAAGCGATTCGTCGTCTCGTCCACGTGCACAAAACACCGTACGCGGCAATGGAACAAGCCCATGCAATAGCGGTACTAACTGAATGGGACGAGTTCCGCACCTACGACTGGCAGAAAATATACGATGCCATGCGAAAACCGGCATTCGTGTTCGACGGGCGGAATATTCTCAATCGTGAAGAACTGAATAACATCGGATTCGAACTCCAATCAATTGGAAGGGGATAAAACAAATGACGCATGAGGAGGCAGTCAAGATTCTCCTCTATTGCCACTTAATAATTTAATGCTGTTGATATGAGAATTCTAGTGACCGGTGCAGCCGGTTTTATCGGATATCATGTAGTTCAACAATTACTAAAAACCCCTCATCAGGTTACGGGGTTGGATAGCATTGAATTCGACGAAAATGCACAACTAAAATACGCGAGGTTAGCCGAAACCGGCATCCATTTGCCCGAGGAAAGTCTGTCCTCCCAAAAGGAATCCCGGGGAAATACGGAACTTCCGCTTGGAAAAATGCTTAGCTCTATCTTCACTTCCAATTATCGTTTCATCCGACTGGACATGAAAGATGAAAAGGCATTACTTACACTCTTCGCAGCCGGACGGTTCGATTATGTTGTACATCTGGCAGGTTACTCATGCGACCGTCTTAGCATCAATAATCCTGATGACTGTCTCCAAAACGAAATACTCATTTTCACCAACCTATTGAAGGCGTGCCAAAAACACCCGGTGAGACACCTGATTTATGCTTCTTCTTCTTCCGTGTACGGAGAGAATCCCAAAATACCCTTCATGGAAACCGACAAAGCGGATAAGCCGGTCAGCATTTTGGCTGCAGCCAAACGGAGCAATGAATTAATGGCCCATGTTTACAGTCATCTGTACCATATTCCAACAACCGCCCTACGGTATTTCACGCTATATGGCCCATGGGGAAGATCCGATATGGCCCCCACCCGTTTTGCTTCAGCAATAGTTAACCGGGAGTCTATTAACTTATATAATGGAGGGGACATGACACGTGACTTCACTTACATCGACGATGCTGTTGAAGCCACAGTCCGGATCTTATCAGAAACTCCCTCTGAGAATCCATTCTCTAAGGTTATAAACATAGGGAGAAGCCAACCCGAATCATTACTGACAATGATCGAAATATTGGAGAAGAAATTGGGAGGAACTGCTAGGAAGAAGGAATGTCTGATGCAGCTTGGAGAAACCAAACGTTCATGGGCTGAAAGCTATGTATTAAAAACAACAACGGGCTATGCACCGCAAACCGATCTGGAAACAGGCATGGAGTACTTCACACAATGGTTTAAATCATATTATCAAGCTCATACAAGCACCGGTTCATCATTCTAATCATAAAAGGGAAGCAAAAAATTAGACCATTAAATGATTTCATTCGAATATTTTGATTAACTTAATAATACAAAAGGTTATGCCGACAGATTATTTATACTAATCAAATCTATTCGATATGAATAATTTAATTTCACTTAACCTGACACAGGAAGAAGATGATGCCATTAAGCAAGCCATCGCAACATTAAACACTACCCTGCTCCCGAAGTTAATCACACTAACCAAAGAGGAGCGCATTGGGTTACCCAAGATGGGTGACAAAACACTGGCCTTCACAACCAAGGCCAATGAATACGCACAACAGAAGGAAGAATTGGTGCCACCGTACATATCAGTTGGCGAATTCACAACCGATTTGAATGCTACGACCAGTCTACGCGAGTATGCCCAACAGCTGACCCCATTGATGGAGGCGCTTGATGACAGCATCATGGCAGCTGGTTCCGAAGCTTACCAGGCAGCACTGTTGTTCTACAGCATGATTAAAACAGCTGCTCACAACAATGTTCCGGGTGCCAAAGCTATCGCCGACGAATTGAGTCTGCGCTTCTCGTGGCGGATAAACAAAAATCCGGATACAACGAAATAGGCTAAATCCGAACCGACCCGGTTTTTGCATAACCTCCGGGGAAGTTTATCACAACGGAAAGAACCTGGGAATGTGAGAAAGAAGATAGACAAAGCAAAACCTTTGAATCAATGAGTAATTAATAATGAAAAATGAACAATTAAGTATAAAGATTATACTGAACCTCAAAGATACAAGGTTAAAGAAAGAAGTTGAGCGAAGCGAAATCCCGACCGTAGCGTCGAGATCGGAATCTCTTTTAAAACTTAACATTTTTTTTATCTGAAAACATTATAACAGCTACCGTCTAACCTCTCTTTAAATAGGAAGTTTCTCTTCCGGGGTAGGATGCAGAACATCAAACAGAGACCGATTCAAAAAAAAGAGAGAAACGAGAGCCTTCAAAGGTGGAGTTTTTCGTGATTTTGCGAGAAACTTCTCCGAAAAACGTTGCATCTTCTCTCATTGAGCCGGAATATTTCGCAAAAAAGAGAAAATCGTGTACCTCCAGAGCAAGAACCTTCCGGCACAAAGCCGAAAGCTCATACCAAAAAATTAGGAAGCCGCGGGTTAACAACAGAGAAGTCTGCCTCCGGAATGGGATAGCGCTCCCTAAAACAGAAAAATTCCAGGAACAACATAGAAAAGCTCACCCTAAAGGTAGGAAATTGAACCCCAGGGGTAAAAAAAGTATGCTTGCCATGAAAAGACTATTAGGTTTAAAGCTTAAAAACGCCCCAAAAAGAAGAAGGTAACAGGATGATGTTCTCATCATGTCAGAAAGATGATGAAGACTATAGTGCTAAACAACAACTTACATCAATCAATATTCAATCATATTATATGAAAATTCTTATAACAGGTTCAGCCGGTTTTATCGGGTTCCACTTGGTTCAAAAGCTTTTAAAAGACAAAAACCAAGTTGTTGGATTAGATAACATTAATGACTACTATGATGTTAGCCTGAAATATGCCCGTTTAGCAGAAACGGGTATTTACTCTGACAATGAGCACGACCACTCGGGTGGAAAAAACAGGACCTATCAGGAGATCCCGTTCGGGAAATTGTTGACTTCGGTTACTCATCCCGAATACCGCTTCATCCGGTTAAACCTGGAAGATAAAAACAAGCTTAATCAATTATTTGAGCAAGAACAATTCGATTGTGTGGTGAACCTGGCTGCTCAGGCGGGAGTGCGCTACAGCATTGAAAACCCGGAAGCTTATATCCAAAGCAATATCGTCGGTTTCTTTAATATATTAGAGGCATGCCGCCACAACCCCGTCAAACACCTTGTTTATGCATCGTCATCCTCGGTATATGGGGCAAACGCTAAGATTCCATTTTCCGAAGTCGACCAGGTAGATCATCCAGTAAGCTTGTATGCCAGCACCAAAAAGAGTAACGAATTGATGGCACATACCTACAGTCATCTTTATCAAATTCCAACAACAGGCTTGCGATTCTTCACGGTGTACGGCCCATGGGGAAGACCAGATATGGCCCCGATGCTATTTACCAAGGCAATTTCGAACGATGAGCCAATCAAGGTATTCAATAATGGTAAAATGGAACGCGATTTTACCTACATAGACGACATTGTGGAAGGGATTAAACGTACATTGACCACATCTACAACAACGGATCATCCGGCCGCAGTCTACAATATTGGCAATGGAGCTCCGGTAAGTTTGCTTCAGTTTATCTCAACCATAGAAGAAGCCATAGGCCAGAAAGCCAACAAAATAATGCACCCTATGCAGCCAGGGGATGTACCACGAACCTGGGCCGATACCTTGAGTCTGGAGAAAGCAATCGACTATAAACCTTGTGTTAAGTTACCTGAGGGCATTCAGCAATTTGCAACGTGGTATCAGCGCTTCTACAACTAAAATATTGTAGCAGAAATCATACACTAAACGAATTCTGAATGTCAGCTACTGAAAACAACAGGCGTATTGCGAAAAATACATTCATGCTCTATATCCGTATGCTTCTTACGATGGGAGTTTCCCTTTATACCGTGAGAGTTGTGTTGGATACATTAGGAATTATTGATTATGGAATTTACAATGTAGTCGGTGGCGTAGTAACAATGTTCTCGTTCCTGAGTGGAACGATGGCTTCAGCATCTCAACGTTTCTTTGCGTTTGAGATAGGGAAAAACAACATGGAGCAGCTAAAGAAAACCTTTAGCATGACCATGAACATTTATATCGTTTTGGGAATAGTCATTTTGATATTGGCTGAGACAGTAGGACTTTGGTTTTTAAACCATAGAATGACCATTCCGCCGGATCGAATAGTGGCAGCTCATTGGGTCTATCAGTTTGCTGTATTGTCTTTCCTGATGACCATGTTCACCATACCCTACGATGCTTCCATCATTGCCCACGAAAAAATGAATGTATATGCCTGGGTAAGTATTATCGAAGTTACACTGAAACTATTAATTGTCTACCTACTGGTATTGTTTCCATTCGACAAGTTAAAGCTGTATGCTGTTCTTATGTTTGGTGTAACAACCATTGTAACGTTTATTTACAGAACCTATTGCATTAAAAAATTTGAAGAGTGCCATCTGTCTTTTTATTGGGAGAAGACACTGTTTAAAGAACTCTTCAGTTATTCAGGCTGGAATCTATTTGGTGCATTAGCATCCATTTTCAGCAATCAGGGAGTCAATATCATTCTAAATATCTTCTTCGGACCGGTAGTAAATAGCGCAAGAGCAATAGCATATCGTATAAATAGTACTATTAGTCAATTTGTACAAAACTTCATGACCGCTACGCGTCCACAAATCATTAAATATTATGCTTCAGGCGAAAATGTTGAAATGTTGAATCTAGTTTTTCTGAGTTCGAAAATCTCCTATTACTTATTATTCATCCTTTCGATGCCAGTCTTGTTAGAAACGAACTTCATTTTCAACATTTGGTTAAAAGAAGTGCCTAATTACACGATACTATTTACAAGGCTTATTATAATTACAGCACTAATTGATTCCCTCTCCTTCTCTTTAAAAACAGCAGCGCAAGCAACCGGAAAAATAAAGGTATACCAAGCAACTGTAGGCAGTGTCATGCTCATTACACTGCCTCTGTCTTATTTCCTATATAAAATGAATTACCCGGTAGAAACCATATTTTATTTAACAATTGCAAACTCTATTATCTGTCTTTTCCTACGATTGGAAATGCTAAAGAGAATGATAGGACTATCTGTTACACAGTTTGTCTTAAAAGTTGTACTACCAACATTATTAGTATCCTGTATTTCTTATATTTTACCATTTTTCTTAATGAGAGAATTTGAAATTGGAATATTACGCTTTGTGATAATTATTCTATCAGGATTTTTGACAACCGCAGCTTCAATTTATATTCTAGGCTTGTCCAAAAACGAAAGGCAACCGATTCTTCAAACAATTAAAAAAATCAAAATCTTCAGATCATGATAAAAAAGGCTCTGTTACAAATTGTGCCAAACAGTATATATATATATTTGAAAGATAAAAAGAAGTTTTTTCTGACTCAGAAGATCTTACGAAAATCATATGACTACGATTATAAAAAATATCTATCTCATTCAGATTCCTTCTCGCCAAACACTTCAACAAAAATGATTGGCAACATCATAAAGACATATCATACAATTGAGAAGGGATTAACAATGCCTGAGTTTCGACCTGGATTTGGACAACAAAAAGTAATTGAATTATGCCATAACTGCATAAACTACATAAAAAAATATGGCGACAATGAGGAGCAGTTGAAATATGCAGTCCAGGTCATCTTAGAATATAAGACATTTCATAATAGTTTAAATTTTGCGCTACAACCCGAAACAGAAAATGAAATTCAAAATATAAGGAACTATGCTCCTGCTCTCACTGCTTCATCACAAATCGAAACAACTGACGTTCTATATTTCAAAAACGCAGAAAGTTCATTTGATGAGTTTTCGAATTCAAGAGCAAGTGTTCGAAACTTCACAGGAAAAGATATACCATTGAGTTCCCTTACTGAATCACTTAAGCTAGCACAGAATACACCTTCGGCCTGCAATCGGCAATGCTGGAGGACTTATGTCTATACCCAAAGTGAGCAAATCAATGAAATACTGGAAGAGCAAGGAGGTAACAGGGGCTTCGGACATTTAACAAATAAATTAATCGTAATTACAGCTGAGCTCGGAGTTTTCAACAGGCATTATGAACGTAATCAGGCATATATTGACGGAGGGCTGTATGCAATGAACTTATTATATTCACTACATTTTCAAAAAATTGCTGCCTGCATACTCAATTGTAGTACATGGCCGGAAAAGGACGTAGAATTGAGGAAACTCTGCAAAATAAAAGATTCTGAGGTTTTTATAGCAATGGTTGCATGCGGCCTCCCTCCTCAAAAATTCAAAATAGCAGCCTCCAAGCGGTACAAAATAGATGTAACCAATAGATTTATAAGTTAATCTATGTCTATTCCCCGATTTACCTCTTTTTCCTGATAAAAAATCAACGAGATATTTATGAAAATAGCCACTTTAACATTCCAATTCTCTATAAACTTCGGAGCTCAATTGCAATGCCTTGCCCTACAAGAAGTGTTGAAAGAAATGGGCCATGATGTAGAAGTACTTCAGTATAATCCTGACTTCACCAAGAAGAAAGCGCCTTTTTACCGAAACATTGGAATTAAGCAAAACGGTTTGTCCTTTGCACTAAAACACGCATTCGTGAAGCTGGTTTATGCTTCGAAAATGGTTAACCGATTCAATAAATTTCAAAAAAAGCATTTGAATCTGACAGAGCCATGTGACTTAAATACAATTGGAGAAATTTCCCAAAGGTATAATGCAATTGTTGTGGGAAGTGACCAGGTTTGGGGCCCCGCTCACCATAAAAATGCAACATATTTCATCGGTTGGAAACCTGAATTTAAAGGCAAACGGATTAGTTATGCACCGTGTTGTGCAATCAACAAAACAGATGAGAAATATAAAGCGAATATTGCCAACTCGTTAAATCAATTTGACTTCCTATCTGTTCGCAATCTGGAAACGCAAGCTTTCGTTGAAGAACTAACAGGATTGAACACACCAGTTGTTTTGGATCCAACTTTTTTAGTTGATTTCCCTCAGTTTTTACATTCGTTTAAAGCTCCGTATAAGAAATATATACTAGCGTACATTATTGGAAACGAAATAAAGGGAGGACATGAAAACATGATAAGGGAAATTAAGAAAGTACGGGGTAACATCCCTGTTATTGCGATAATCTTAAGCGAAAACCATATCAAATTCTTCCCATGGGCAGATAAGACCTATTGGTCCTTAACTCCGGATGAATGGGTTTCGCTAATTGCCAGTGCAGACTTTTTCTATACCGACTCCTTTCATGGAGTAGTCTTTGGAGTTAAATCCAATGTCAATCTTTTGGCTTACTATGTTGATGAAAAGCGAAAATCAAGATTTGTAGACTTAAGTGTTCGGTTCAATTTAAAATCGAACATCGTGAATAGCGTTAGCGAGGCCCTCGCCAGAAATTGCATTAATAGGGGGGCTCCGGATTATGAACTTACACATAAAATCATCAGAGAAGAACGAATAATCTCAAAAGCCTTTCTCAAAAAAGCATTGGGAACTGAAAAATCTTAAGCTAAAAATAGTTTAAACAGCAAAAGATTCCACCAGACTAATTTTCCCATAAAAAGAGGTTACCATATGCTCTATTTTACAGATCAAAAAATATCCTACCCATTAGCATTTGCTATTTCCGGAGTCCTAATTAGCACAATAGCTCACAATATCATTTTTCAAATTTCAAGTTCAATAGCCAATTTCACCTCTTTATTTGGAGTATTAATCTTCTTTTGTGCGTTTGCTTATTATCGAATTACGTTATTTCCCCCACTAGACAATAGCACAAGAGTTATTTTTTATCTTCTGATTATATACATCCTTTCTGTTCTTCTAAGGTGGGGAGACGCACCAATTACCAAGGTAACCATTATCCGTATAGTGACGGATAAGTATGGAGTAATGGGCTTCTTAACACCTTTGATTGTTTTCTTGGGAAGTAAACGTATAAATATTCAAACCATCTTCCGTCTTTCTTATATCTCTTCATTAATTGGAATTTTATTTATTCTATTCAATTTCAAAGAGATATTTCTAACTTCACATATGTCTCTATTAACCGGAGCCTGGAGCGATATAAGGGACGATGTCAATATGGGACAGGTTCCTGGGTATTTCACACTACCGAGTGCCTTCTTGGTAATGTCATACAAGTTTGCTCCACCCAAATACATTAAAGTTGGTTTTATAGGACTCATATTAAGTTTGGCTACAGCCATCCTTTATGGAAGAAGAAGCTATATTGCCTTTCATTTGACCTATCTGATTTTTATTGGCTATATGTACTTCTTCACAAACAAAAAATCCAAAGGGAAGAAAGTGTTCATTATCCTGTCAGTACTCATTTTGGTTAGCATAATTGCTGCTTCATTTTCCGATTCATCTGCGTTTAATGTTTTAGCGGATCGTTTTAATCAGAATACAAGAAGCGGTGTGGAGGATTACTTCTTTACTGATTTCAAAGGAAAACCCCTTGACTGGATATTTGGTCGGGGAATAAATGGAACATACTATTGTCCAGTACTTGAAGGACAGTCATATCGAAACGTAATCGAAACAGGCTATTTACAATTTATTTTAAAAGGAGGATTAATCCTGCTGTTTTTATACGTTTACATCTTGTTAAAAGGAGCTTTCCTTGGTTTTTTCCGCTCAAAAAATACCATTTGCAAGGCAATGTCATTAGTCCTTTTTGCTAATGTGATATTTCTATTCTCAGGTAATACGCTCGAATTTTCATTTAGGCAAATACTGATATGGTGTTGCGTGATGTTATGTTACAATGCAAGTTTTAGAAATTTATCTGAACAGATGCTAATAATAAATTTCAAATACAAAGAGATTATGCAACAGCTTCCCGCTCTTGCCATTCAAAAATTCAAACTTGAAAAATAAAAGTTAACATTGAATAACGTGCCGATGAAAAAAATTTTATGGTTATGTAATGTAGCATTCAGTAATAAGAAACTGAGAGGGACTGGTACTTGGCTCGAGGCAACCAGCGAAGCATTGGTAGATTCAGGATTCGAATTATCCAATATTACTTTTGGCAATGTCAAAAAAGTTACCCGATCGGACGCCGGAGCAATAAAGCAATGGCTAGTACCAAAGGAAAAGCTCAGTAAGAAAGGATTACCCTCAAAAGAAACAATCCGAGCTATTAAGGACATCGAAAGCCACCTAATGCCGGATTTGATACAGATATGGGGAACAGAAAGTTACTGGGGCATGCTCGCCGTAAATAAAATAATAAAATCGCCTGTTATCCTGGAAATGCAAGGTATGCTTCATTTATACGAAAAAGTATACTACGGCGGTCTTTCAACTAAAGATGTACTTAGTTGTATTGGACTAAAGGAGATTTTATTTCCCAAGCTATTGCTACAAAAGAAAAAAAAGAGCTTTCGTGAACGGGGAAAGCTGGAACAGATTATTATTAAAGGAACTGATCATATTTCGGTTCAATCGGAATGGGTGAATTCTGTCGTGCAGCACTCAAATCCATCTGCCAAGATTTATTCAACCAAAATGCTTTTAAGGAAACAGTTTTATAATGCTGCAACATGGCAACACTCGTCATCGTCAGAACCGACAATCTTTACGTCAAGTTCTGGCTCTGTCCCCTACAAAGGACTTTATGTAGTATTCAGAGCTTTGTCTGTTTTAAAAGAAAAATACCCCAATCTTAAAGTTCGGATTGCTGGAAATATTCCTACAACGAAAAGTACCTGGAGAAGGGATGGATATACTAATTGGCTGATAAGTGAGGCAAAAAAATGCAACGTTGAGGACGCAATCGAGTGGCTAGGCCCCTTAGACGTGAATGAAATTATAAAGGAGATCCAACAAGCTTCCGTTGTTGTTATTCCATCTTATATCGAAACTTATTGCCTGGCTTTGGCAGAGGCAATGTACCTTGGCGCACCGGTAGTGGTGTCATATAGCAGCGCTATGACAGAACTAGCTAAAGACGGAGAATCTGCATTATACTTTCCAATAGGCGATCATATATCATGTGCAGCACAGGTTGAAAAGGTATTAAGCGATAAAAGTCTTGCAACGAAATTGGGGAAAAATGCGCGGGAAACAGGCATAATAAGAAACGCCCCCGAAAACTTTATTGACAACCAGATATCCATATACAATGAATTTTTAAAATCGTATTAGCGCCTTTATCATCACGCATAAATATTTGCGATAAAACATACGTGATAAACATTTAAAGTGAAATCAAGATGATTGGTATTAACAAACTTCGCCACATAAGAATGAGCACTGAATGCACCCTTTGGAGCCTCATTTTCTATATTAAAGCAAAATACCTGTGGAATATCAAACTTGGAAAAGCCTGTCGTTGTTGTGGCAATGCGATATTAAAAAAGGCTCCAGATAGTTCAATCAAAATTGGCAACCATTGCCGTTTTACATCTATTGCAAATAGTTTTAACTTAATAGGCATTAACCGACCTTGTATAATTGCTACCCATGTATCTCAATCCAACTTAGAAATAGGAGATTATAGCGGCTTCAGCGGAACAGTAATAGGTGCATTTATGTCTATAAAAATCGGGAAAAACGTAAAATGCGGAGCAAATACATTGATAACAGATTCGGACTGGCATCTACAGGACCCAAGAAGCGGAAAATGTAGACCCGTTAAAATCGGAGATAATGTATGGCTTGGAGAAGGCGTTAAGGTACTAAAAGGTGTGACAATTGGTGAAAATAGCGTAATTGGAGCAGGAAGTATCGTAACCAAAGACATACCAGAAAACGTCATCGCAGCAGGGAATCCAGCAAAAGTAATCTCCAGAATAGAAAACTAAACTATGATAAAAAGTCTTACTGATTACAGGTATTACCTTGAGGCAGACCGAATAATTGCTGGTAGGAAAAAGGTTCCATTTTTCAGCCCCATTGTAAGTCTCTTTTCACGGAGTAAGATCGATCGCTTTCATTATTTGCTAAGAAGGACAGAATATATTCATAATTGCTCCAAAGGTCTGGTAGGGAGCCTTCGTTATAAATGGTTCAACTACCTATTTAGAAGGACTAGTCTAAAGTTAGGATTTAGCATACCAATCAATGTCTTTGGTCCAGGCTTGTTTATACCTCATTATGGAACCATAGTAGTTAATAACAATGTTAAGGTAGGAGCGAATTGCGTACTTCACACGTGTGTTTGTATCGCGGGATCTAAAAAAAAGATAATAGGTGACAATGCCTATATTTCAACAGGTGTAATCATAAGTGGAGGAATAAACCTGGGTAATAACATTACAATAAGTGCAAATTCAATGGTCAATAAGAACTGTGAAAGAGATGGGGTAATGTTGGGAGGTACACCGGCTAAAATTATTAAAAATCGGAAAGCTTGGTACATTGAGGATGGAACGAAATATGAAAGCCGTATAAAAGAAATTCAGATATTGAAAGAGAAACTCTACTCGGTAAATCGCTAACCGTGCGTAATGTATATACGCACTCCCAAAATCTTTATAACAGTCTTTCCAATCAATAATTAATAAATGAAACAAAACATTATATATGTAGGCTCCTTAGGATTTCCTTACGGATTGGCCACAATACAACGACAAATATTAATTACGAGAGGATTAATTCACAGCGGAGCGAATTGCAGGGTAATAACGAGATACGGAACAGAAGCAAATAAAAGAGTTTTAAGAAAAGGAAACTACGAAAACATAATACCTTATGAATGTGCCGCACCGAAAGCATACAGATCTGAGCGATTTATAACAAGAAACGTAAACAAATTCATCGGCACCCTCAATGAACCCCGATTGCTTGCCCACTACAAAAAGAAAGGTCAGATAAATGTGATGTTGGGTGTACGCTCTCCATTTTTTACAACCCTCTACTACCGTATTCTGTCCTTAATATTAGGGTATAAGTACATTATAGATGTCAATGAACTATTGGGTATGGAGAACAAAGTATTGAATCATCGCCTATTCAATACTTTTAGCAGCTATTTGTGCGACGGAATGATATTAATAAGCGATTATTTAATTAATTTCTATAAAAATAAAAAGCCGTCGCTGAAATTTGCGAAGGTACCAATCATATGTGATGTTAATTACATTGATAGCATCAAACCAATTACAAACGAACAAAACTTCATCTTATACTGTAGTTCAGCAAGCTATTTGGAGTCCATATTTTTTGTTATCGATTCATTTTGTATCACAAAAGACAAAGTAAGTCTTAAACTTATCATCTCGGGTAAACAGGAAAGCATACAAAAGGTGAGAATTTATGTAGAAAAAAGTTCCAAAGCTAATCTAATAACAATTGAAAGTAATATTCCGTATAGTCTACTTATAAGTTACTATAAAAATGCAAACGCTTTACTAATACCACTACCCGAGACAGTTCAACATAAAGCACGTTTTCCTCATAAAATTGGGGAATATGCAGCATGCAAAAGCCCAATAATATCTAATAAATGGGGAGAAATAAGCAATTATTTGGATGAAAAAAGTGCTTTTCTCGCAAAACATTATAATACGGAGGAATTCGCAGAACAGATAAGTAAATGCTTAAATACAGATACAAACTCACTGGTACAAAATGCCCAAAAAGTTGCAGCAAACGAATTCGATTTCAAGATTGTATCGAAAAAAATAATCACACTAATCAACCGAATAAGTAAAAATTAAGCCAACTAAATTGGGGAATCCCTGGCAAATTGAGCATCAACTATTTTTCACTACACCACAATCACAACTACCTTAAACAGATGAAGATATTATTCTTTATAGAATCCTTAAGATCGGGTGGACGAGAACGTCGACTATGCGAATTAATAAAAGGATTGCATCAAGCCGGAAATTATAAAATGGAACTTATCCTAACTGAAAAAGACATTCATTATAAAGATATATTTGAAACAGAGATTAAGTTACACTTTGTACCCAGGTTGTTTTTAAAAAAAGATCCAACTGTTTTCTATCGAATTTTTGCTATCGCCAGGAGGTTTAAGCCTGACATTATACATACATGGAGCACGATGACTACATTCTATGCTCTACCAACGAAAGCACTACTAAATACCCCTTTGATTGACAGTGAAATTTCGAACACCAAACCGATGTATCTGCCATTATTTAGAAAAATAAACTTCAAGTTTGCAGATAAAATAACATCGAATACAATAGCGGGGTTAAAAGCGTATGAAGCTCCCACTCGCAAAAGTTCAGCCATACATAATGGATTTGATTTTAGAAGAATAGCAGAACTGGCTTCGCCTTCAACAGTAAGACAGAGATTTAACATCACCACTCCTCATGTAATAGCGATGGTTGGTACTTTCTATCCACAAAAAGACTATCTAACCTATATTAACGCTGCCAATGAATTAGTAAAGAAAAGAGAGGACGTAACTTTTCTATGTATCGGTGCTGGAGATTATTCGGCACTTGAAGCAATAAGCACGAATAAGAAAAAGATTCGATTTCTGGGCAAGCAAAACGATATTGAATCAATTATGAACATTTGTGATATCGGGGTTTTGACAACGAACTCGAATATACATGGAGAAGGTATTTCCAATGCTCTACTGGAGTTTTGTTCTCTTGGCGTTCCGGTAATCGCAACGGACTTTGGAGGGAGTCCGGAACTGATTAAAAATTCTATCAATGGGTATTTAATTCCACCTTTTAATTTCAAACAACTTGCTGCAAAAATTCAGATCATCCTATCAGAAAAAAAGGAACAGAAACGAATGGGACTAGCAGCAAAGCAAATCGTCGAAAATCAATTTGGAATGGAGTCTATGGTGCAAAAATTCATAGAATTATACAACACGACATTAAAAGAGTGAAACATGAAACAAAAAATTAAAAAGCTGCTTTTACTTCCGTTGAAGCAAATAAATGAAATTAAATGGGCTAGAAAAATGGGGGTTAGGGTAGGTGACAATTGTCGTTTACTAAATGTTTCATTTAGCTCTGAACCTTATTTGGTAAAAATAGGGAACCACGTTTCCGCAACACGGGTGCATTTTGAAACTCATGATGGAGGAATGTGGATTTTCAGAGATAAACATCCTGAATGGGATAAGATCAACCGAATCGAGGTTGGGGATAATGTATATATTGGATATGAGGCCCTTATCATGCCTGGAGTCAGAATAGGCAATAATGTAATTGTCGGGGCGAAATCCGTTGTCACAAGAGATATTCCAGATAATTCAGTTGCTGTAGGTATTCCAGCAAGAGTAATAAAAAGCACAACTGACTATTATAACAAAATAAAATCAGAAGTAATTTTGACCAAAGGACTAACAGCGGCTCAAAAAAAAATCTACCTGCTGAAGCACTTTAACCTATAACTACGAATCGAAAAATGAAAATCCTGATACTCTGCTCCAACTACGAGCCAGGTGGAGCTCAACGTGCAGCCATTCGATTAAACAGACAATTAGCAAAACAGGACGGCTTTAGTAGTGAGCTTATATTTTTTCACCCCAAGAGCCCATTATTTGCGGAAGATACTCCCAAACTAATATACGAGCAACGAATAAATTCACCAAAAGCTTTTCTAGATTTCCTCCGAAAATTAGATAGAAAGATGAAACAGGCAAAGCCAGATGTGGTACTAACCTTGCTGCCTTTCGCCAACATTATTGGACAGCTAGTAGCACTCCGACATCGCGTTCCAAAACGAGTGGCATCGCATCGCAATATCTCAGACAAAGAGCTAGCAGGCTTACAGAAAATTGTGGATCGTTCCTGGGCTCGATGGGGAATCTATACTCATATTACCGCCGTATCAGAATCTACAAAAAATTCGTTTAGCTATTACGGGGAAAAAGCCTTTAGAAAAATAACGGTTGTTAATAACGGACTCAACTTTATTCCTTCGACAAAAAGCAAGAAAACTTGCAGGGAAAAATTTGGGCTCCCTCAAAACGAATTTATTGTTGGAAACATTGGTCGGATGGTAAAACAAAAAAATCAACAATTACTCATTCACATTCTACCGTCATTAAAAGATATCGTACTTGTAATTATTGGCAAAGGTGAATTGGAGTCAAGTCTTAAAAATCTGGCCGACGAACTAGGAGTCAGCAAGCGACTTAAAATTATCCCAGAATTGAACGCCAATGATATACCGGATTTCTATAAAGCAATAGACATCTTTGCCATGCCTTCCTTATTCGAAGGACTAAGCAATGCACTGATTGAAGCCCTTGCTGCCGGGCTCCCAATTGTTTCCAGCGATGTCGATTCTCAAAAAGATGTTCTTACCCGTGTCGATGGACTGAAAGCCGGAGTTTTGGCACCTACCTCTGATTTAGCTAAGTGGGTAAAATCAATACAACGAATCAAAGCCAATCCAATATTACGAAGTCAACTTGAGAACTGTGCACTCGCGCGCGCTAAAGATTTCTCAATAGAACAAATGACAACAGGTTTTATCAAAAGCTTCCAATAAAAATTCCAACTGATTCTATATAAATCTACATTTTAATGAAAATATTTGTAACCGGTACTCGTGGAATTCCTGGTATTCAGGGAGGAGTAGAAACACATTGCGAAGAACTATATCCTCGTCTTGTAAATATGGGGCACGACGTAACAATCTCATGTCGAAAGAGCTATCAAAACAACCATAACACGACTAGTTATAAAGGAGTGAAATTAGTCTACATTCCCAGTATTCAACAAAAGAGCCTCGAAGCATTTTTTCATACTTTCTTATCTGTTATATATGCACGCTCGGAAAGTCCTGATCTGATACACATTCACGCAGTTGGGCCGTCTATTATGGCTCCTATAGCCAGGCTTCTAGGACTAAAGGTAATTGTTACCAATCACGGCGCGGATTATGACCGGCAAAAATGGGGCCGATTTGCCAAATTTATTTTACGGACAGGTGAAAAACTCGGAACCCTCTACGCCAATCAGGTTATTGCTATTTCCGAACCAATTCGTCAGACTTTAAGGGTGAAATATAAACGTAATAATATTAACTTAATATTTAACGGTGTTAACAAACCCGAAAAAGCCCGAAAAACTAACTTTTTGGATTCTTCAGGAATTGTTCCCGGTAAATATCTGTTAGCTGCAGGTCGTTTTGTTCCGGAAAAAGGATTTGTTGACTTGATTAAGGCATGGGAAAAGTTACCTGGCACTAAACCTCAACTTGTGATCGCAGGAGATTCAGATCATGAGACAAAATATAGTAGAGAAATCAAAACACTTTCTAAAAAAAATGGCGTAATATTAACCGGATTTGTTAAAGGTGAAAAACTAAATCAACTTTTTACATTCGCCAGAATGTTTATAATGCCGTCTTACCATGAAGGATTGCCTATCGCATTATTGGAAGCACTAAGCTATGACCTGGATGTTATTGTATCAGATATTCCAGCAAATAAAGAAATAAAACTCAAAGCCTCAAACTTCTTTCCAGTTGGCAATGTTGTTGCACTTACTCAAGCGATGGAAAATAAGCTTAATGTTCCTCAAAAGCAGAATTATTCATTCCTCGAAAAAGAATACAATTGGGACCTAATTGCATCTCAAACAGAATACGTTTATAAATATTACTATCAGAACACCTCGATGATAGCACAGAGATAAAGACAAAAGCTGAAATCAAATAACACAATAAATATTGCGCTTTGAAAATGAATTGATTAACGACCTATTAATGGTCACATCTCTCTTATATACTAATCTGAATTATAAAAAATTAAAAATAGATGAAAAAAGTAGCATTAATCACCGGTATTACCGGGCAGGACGGCGCCTATTTAGCCGAGTACTTATTGAAAAAGGGATACATTGTACACGGCATTAAGCGCCGCTCCTCCCTCTTTAATACCGACCGCATCGACCATTTATACCAAGACCCGCATGTGGAAAACCGAAACTTCATTCTCCATTACGGCGACCTCACCGACTCGATGAACCTGACCCGCATTATTCAGGAAGTGCAACCGGACGAGATTTACAACCTGGCAGCAATGAGCCATGTAAAAGTTTCGTTCGATACCCCCGAATATGTAGGGAATGCCGACGGTTTGGGAACCCTGCGTATTCTCGAAGCAGTACGCTTGCTGGGCTTAACCGAGAAGACCCGAATTTACCAGGCATCTACTTCCGAACTATACGGTTTAGTTCAGGAAGTTCCCCAAACGGAAAAAACCCCTTTCTATCCCCGTTCGCCCTATGCGGTAGCCAAAATGTATGCTTACTGGATTACAGTGAACTATCGCGAAGCCTATAACATGCACGCCAGTAACGGTATCTTGTTCAATCACGAGTCACCAATCAGAGGGGAAACGTTCGTAACCCGTAAGGTTACCCGTGCCTTGAGCCGAATTGCGCTGGGGATGCAAGAGCAGGTATTTATGGGCAATCTTTCCAGTAAGCGCGACTGGGGCCATGCCAAAGACTATGTGCGAGCCATGCACCTGATACTGCAGCAAAACCAACCTGATGACTATGTTATTGCCACCGGTATTACCACTACCATTCGCGAATTCATCAGGAAAGCGGCAGCTGAGATTGGCATGGAACTAACATTCCGTGGCGAAGGTGTTGAAGAGAAAGGCTATCTGACCGGAGTTGATGATAGTACATTTATTGATAAAGTTGGACTGGAGTATCTTGATGGAATCAAAACTCGTGGCTTCTCATCTGCACCGGTAGTAGCGGTTGACTCAGCCTATTTCCGTCCAACCGAGGTCGATCTTCTCATTGGCGATCCAGCCAAGTCTAACTCCGTTTTAGATTGGAAACCTGAATATGATTTAGCTGGTCTAATTGCCGAAATGATGGAATCAGATATCAAAATCATGCAGAAAGATGCCTGGCTAAAAGAAGGTGGTTATAGAGTGATGAATTATTTCGAATAAATAGTAAATCTGAATATCAAAAGCATAAGATCGAAAGCAATGGGTACCGTTCATCGATTTGAAGAATAAGGAGGATGAAGTGAATTCAAAGCAGTTTATCTGATTATAAATCGGCATTTTCAAAAGACTTCGGTTTTCGTGAGCTGCTTTCCATAGCTGCAACTTCGGTAATGGAAAATATAGCAGAAAAATTTCAACAATTCTTGAAAATTACAAAAGGCTCAGCCGGTGACTCCGTAGTGTGCCTTCGATTTCTGTTGACTTGAATTACATGAATGAGAGCACAAACAATTATCAACAAGTATACTTCTCTGTCATTCTGAATATTCAAATTCATTCAATATCTCAGCGACTAGATCAACCATGAGTTTCGACCTTAACCTTTTATATCATGGAAAAGAACAGCAAAATATACATCGCCGGTCACCGCGGACTTGTTGGCTCGGCTATTCTAAAAAATCTCAAAGAGAAAGGCTACAGCAATTTCGTGTTACGAACACACAGCGAGCTAGATCTGACCAATCAGCAAGAAGTTGCTGATTTCTTTGCGAAAGAGAAACCTGAATATGTTTTTCTGGCTGCAGCCAAAGTGGGCGGTATTGTAGCTAATAATACGTATCGCGGACAGTTCATCTACGAGAATCTAATGATCCAGAACAATGTCATCCACGCAGCCTACCTGAATAACATCAAGAAACTAATATTTTTGGGTAGTACCTGTATCTATCCGCGGGAAGCGCTGCAGCCCATGCCCGAGGACTCACTCCTCACCTCGCCTTTGGAGTACACCAATGAGCCTTATGCAATTGCGAAAATCGCGGGAATCAAAATGTGTGAAAGCTACAACCTTCAGTACGGCACCAACTACATATCAGTGATGCCGACAAACCTGTATGGTCCGAATGATAATTTTGATTTGGAGAAATCGCATGTATTACCAGCACTAATTAGGAAGGCGAATCTAGGCAAATGCCTTGAAGAAGGTAATTGGGATGCCTTGCGAGCCGATTTGAACAAAAATCCAATAGACGGAATTGACGGAGAGGCGAAAGAAGAGTTAATACTGGAAAAACTGGAAAAATATGGAATAAGAAGTCTAAAGTCTGATGAGAACATGAAGCCTTCAACAACCTCCGACATTCAACCTGTTTCCATTGAAATATGGGGCTCCGGCAAACCCATGCGCGAATTTTTATGGTCGGAGGACATGGCCGATGCCTGTGTATTCTTGATGGAAAATGTTGAATTCAACGATATCGTTGAAAGTCAAAGGTCAGATGAGGACATGAGATATCCAGATCTTAGTCGTTCGAAAGAGATTAGAAACACCCATATCAACATTGGCAACGGCAAAGAGATATCCATCAAAGAGCTGGCTGAACTCATCAAAGAAAAAGTCGATTTCAAAGGCAACTTAGTCTTCAACACTGAAAAACCCGATGGTACCCTTCGCAAACTAACCGACCCGTCCAAGCTACGCCAATGGGGTTGGCACTACAAAGTGGAAATCGAAGACGGTATCGAACAGATGTACCAGTGGTACCAAAGAAAAGAAGTATAAGAAAAAGATACTATGGGAACACGCAATTTGTAACTCTCTATTACGAAACAACTCCCACGGCTTCACTATTTATCAAATGGAATATGTTTTCGAAAGAATAACATATTCCATTATACAATAACTATCCCAAATCATACAAGAATAAACTTTCTGCACCATCCGCAACATGTATCTGGGACTAAAGGAAAAACCTGATTTTCAAAACTTACCCTTCTGCGATGAAATAAAAGGACTGAAGAGTATTTATGATATTGCATTTCACTCAATGAATAGACAATTATCCATTATTAATTCAGAACACCATGAACACCAACAACTATCTCGTCATCATGGCCGGAGGAATCGGAAGCCGATTCTGGCCCATGAGCACGGCTGAAAAGCCCAAGCAGTTTCTGGATGTACTGGGAACAGGAAAAACCTTGTTGCAGCAAACCGTTCATCGTTTCCGGAACATCGTTCCTACTGAAAATATCTACATCGTTACTTCAACCAACTACCAGCAACTGGTATTAGAACAAATTCCGGAATTGACTCCCGGACAGATATTACTGGAACCTTGTATGCGTAATACAGCTCCATGTATTGCCTATGCTGCTTGGAAAATAAATAATTTAAATCCGGAGGCTAATATCGTCGTTGCACCTTCCGATCATCTCATCACAGATGAGTCGCAGTTCGGTCGGGTTATTCAAACAGGATTAAGTTTTACGAAAACGACCGATACACTTCTTACTTTAGGCATGAAACCTCACCGGCCAGACACTGGATATGGCTATATTCAAGCCGATGAAACGGAACATCGTTCCATCCTTTCCCCCAGGACTCCTTTTCCCATTCACCCAGTGAAAGCATTCAAGGAGAAACCCAACCGCGAAACTGCAGAGCAGTACCTCGATGAAGGAAGCTATTACTGGAATTCAGGCATTTTCATCTGGAGTGCACATAGCATCATAAAAGCCATTCGGGTCTACGTTCCTGAGATTGCCAAAATATTTGACAGAGATGAAGAGGCTTTTTATCCTGAAAACGAACAAGCTTTCATCAACGAAAACTTCCCAACCTGCCCTAAAGTTTCAATCGATTATGGCATCATGGAAAGAGCAGTCAACATTTTTGTCCTACCGGCCGACTTTGGTTGGAGTGATTTAGGAACCTGGGGTAGCCTTTGGGAAAAACGGAAACATAGCCATGACGGGAATACCGTAGTGGGTAGTGGCGTTCATCTTTTTGAATGCTCCGATACCATTGTAAACGTTCCCAATGAACGGCCTATGGTCTTGCAAGGACTCGAAGATTACATTGTCGCAGAAGCCAATGGAATACTACTAGTCTGTCGAAAAAAAGAAGAACAGCGCATCAAAGATTTTCGCAAACAAGTCACACTTCAGAACCACTAGTCAGATACAGCACAATACTCTAAGTCATTCTGCTCTCCCCAGGCAAACATGTGACTGCCCTTAATAGCAACAAATGTACTGGCGACAATTTGTTATCAGTAAAAAGTAATTTTTCCAAGATTAGCCCATCATTGATAACATCGGTCCCTCCAGATTATAACAAGATTCCCTTATGACAACCAATCCTTAAGCAAAAGAAACAATTAACCAAGAAAAATTTAAAAAAACTCACCATGATCAAAGAGCGTGAACACTTACTAGAAAAAATAAGCATTATTGCTCAGACATTTTTTTGCTTAATATCATATGGTGCTAGCCTATGGATATATAAATTCATCATTGGGCAACCATTTCAATTTACAGACGAAGAAAAACTTGTAGGACTTATCATAATTCCCTTGTGGTATGTTCTGCTCGACCTGATGAAACTTGGTAGAATATTACGGGCCAGAAGCTATTTCTCCTTATTACGAGATTATATATGGGTCGAAATCACTGGCATAATTGCTCTATATGCGTCAATCAAGTTACTATCGATTAAATCGGTTAGTGAAGAAGAAATTTTTCTTTTTGCTATCATTAACTTATTTGTACTTTACTGTAGCACGATTATTTATTACACCGCATTTCGGATCGTCAGACGGAAAGGCTATAACACTCGTGAATTACTAATCTTCGCCGACGAACAATCTGAATCAATCATTCAACATATAGAGGATACCCAGGATTGGGGATACAAGATATGTGGAATTGTGACCGACAGTCCCAAATTGATCGCTGTTTTTGGCAAACAACTTCCTATTGTACCCACAAACATTGACATTGACAATTATCTCGTTAAAAACACTGTCGACGAAGTGCTATATTGCAAAGGTGAAGCCAATCAAGATGAAATAAAGAGAATTGCTCTTGCATGTAGAGAAATAGGAGTAGTATTTTACTTACAATCAGTTCTTCATGCATTTAAAGAACTCAATCTACATTTCACGCTAAAAAATCAACTACCACTCTTTGCCCACAAAAATATACCGACCAATTACATTGCGTTAAAGGTGAAATATGGTTTTGATTTCATTTTCTCACTAGTTGTCACCATCATTCTATCGCCTGTGTTCCTGCTAATTGCCATAGCGATAAAACTAGATGACAATGGTCCGGTATTCTTTGTCCAGGAACGGGTTGGGCTGAATGGTCGACGCTTTAAGTGCCTAAAATTCAGAACAATGGTAACAGACGCCGAAGCGCTAAAACTTCAGCTATTGAGCCAGAATGAACAGGAGGGACCCGTTTTTAAAATTAAAAATGACCCCCGCATTACCCGCATGGGTAATTTTCTACGGAAAACCTCTCTTGATGAGTTACCGCAATTTTTCAATGTATTGACGGGCGAAATGTCAGTTGTTGGACCACGCCCCCCGATTCCATCAGAAGTGGAACAGTACAAACGTTGGCAAAACAGGCGACTAAGCATGAAACCTGGGATCACATGCATTTGGCAGGTTTCAGGTCGTAATAACATACCCTTCGAACAGTGGATGAAAATGGACCTACAATATATTGATAACTGGTCGATAAAGCTGGATATCAGCCTAATTCTGAAAACAGTAAAAACAATGCTAACAGGTTCTGGACAATAAACACACAATGACAAGATTTACATAATTAATTAACTAAAATATCTACAATCAAAAACACTTTTGTAGACTTCATGCAAGGCATAAATAGCCATCCTCAGAAATAATATCCGGCAAACATACATCCAAGTAGCATTATCTCCAGTTTAACAATCGTATAATTCAAATTAAAACTTCTGATATGAAAAAAGCTATACTCTTAATGATTCTGTTATACTCCAGTGCCAGTTATGGACAGGACTCTGATATTACCGATTCGACCTTTAATCATTGGTCGTTAGATGCAGGTATTGGATTATCATCTCCATACAATAAGATTTCAGGCGGTTACGAATCGCCAACATTGGGTTCCTTTAGTGGAAGGATTGGAGCCCGGTACATGCTAAACGAATATTTTGGCCTGCAAAGCGACTTTGGTTACAATTCATTTCGGAATAAGAACGCTACTCCGAATTTCTCGGCAAACGAGTACAGTATCAATATTCAAGGAGTTATAAACCTTGGACGCTTACTGCGTTTTGAGGAGTGGACCAAGACTTTCAATCTACTTGCCCATGCAGGAGTTGGTGCCGGAATTGTTGATTACGATTCCCGAAATTTCAATGACAAAGTTGGAAACACTATCATGGGATTTACCGGTCAAATCAAAATGTCGCCCAGATTCGCATTGAATATTGACGGTTCTGCCTTCTCTAATGCAAAACAAAGTTTAACTATTGACGGAGCTACTTCGTCTCGCAATAAATTAGCTTTTATCTTCAGCGAAACAATTGGAATATCTTATTATTTCGGTAAGAAGAAAACCCATGCAGATTGGCATATACGTAAGAGTCACAATGATGTTCTGAATGCACGCATTGCGCAGCTTAACACTGAAATAAAGCAAAAGGACGATATTAACCAACAGATAAAAAACAAGATCAAAATTCTTAACAAAAAAATTGATGCTATTCATAATCAAGTCAAATTACAGACAGCCCGGAAAGACATCAAAGACATTGAAGGGAAGCTAATAAGCAACGGATACGTCAATGTTTATTTTGATTTTGCCAGCACGAAAATTGACAAAACAGCCTATGATGCTATTGAGCTGCTGAAGACATATATGATGAAACATCCTGACGTAAAAATCAACCTGATGGGTTATACAGATGTAATAGGTCCGGAAAAATTTAACAAAAAGCTATCAAGGCTTCGAAGTCAAACTGTTGCCAAGGTTCTTATTGACGCAGGAATTGACGAGTCCAGAATCCATGCAGAAGGCAAAGGAGAGGATACCAATATCCCCAAAAACGCTCCGGATGCACTTCAATTGGCCAGAAGAGTAAGTGTCAATTTTCAATAGTCTATTTTATCAATCAGGCAAGAATTACATAGCTACAGGCACTATTCCAGTTGAAAAAGCTGTGAATATTAAATTTCTCCTGGAACAAAACCGGTAGCAGTGTTGCACTTGACTTCACTCAGATTTGGTTGAATGAACAGGCTATGACGAAAACCACAGATATCTGACAACAACTATATGTTCTCATTCACCACCATCTAAAAAAGGCTACACAATCAAATTAAACAGCTTTCATCAATAGTGGATCAGCTACAGCTGATTTCCCTTTTTCGTCAACGCTTTTCATCACATAACTGTGCATCTGATTATCGTTTACTACGTCTTCGTAGACAAAAGGTTCCATAGTGGTTTGCGGGCGGTAAGGCATCTGCCCCACTTTTTCGCCATCGCGCCATATTTCATACCGATCGAGGGGCGATGCACCGGCATACGCAGTTTGCCAGGTCAGAACCGCTTTCCGGCTATTACCTTCATTTCGTTGTTGAAGAGCCACTTCCCGTGGAGCTGTCAAAGGCTTATGATCCATCTGGAAATAGTTGGTCTCACCATTCTTTACCACATTTGCCATCTTTTCAATCTTCTCCCGGTCAGATGCCGACAAGCTGTTCTGTTCAACCTGCGCTGAAGCCAAATTTTGGGTCAACTGACAATCATGGTGCGCTTCACTGATGTGACCAATTCCGATAATGGCGGTGTGAATACCAGGTGTGGTGAGCGAATACTGAACCAGCGGCGTGCTGGGCAGTGATGAACTCCCCACGGTCCGAACCACATGTTCCGGTTTGTTCGACCAGGTAGCCGGCTTAGTGTACATGGCACCATCAGCAAAAACCTTCATGGCAATCACGCCCATATTTTTGGCGGCTGCCACCGGAATCACATTGTTCTGCATATTGAAGTTCAGCTTGTCGTTCGCATTAATGGCCACCAACATTCCATCGAGCAGTTCGTATTTATCGCGCTGAATCATCGCCATCATCAAAGCAGCATCGTAGTGGCCGGAGAAACCGATGTGGCGGATTAGCTTTTCTTCTTTCGGATTCAGTCCCGTCAGGTTGGTGCCGTCCCGCACATCGCGCAAAGCTGCCAACGCGCCAATCCGTTCGGCATTCGGGTCCGGGTTATCCAGACCTTCGTATACGGCATCCAGCTCCTGCCAGGTGGACAAGCTATGAATCAGCACCATGTCGAGATAAGCTCCTTCCGGATAGTTTCCTTTTCCATCGCCAAACATCTGCGAAAGTGAACGACGAACGTCATCGAGGGTTTTCGAACCATCGGGGCCGTTGGTGCCACTCCGGACCCCTTCCACATTATCGCTACCTTTCGCATAACGGAGGTGTGTTTTCGAAGTCAGGAATATATTCCGGCGGGCTCTTTCGCGGTATCCGGGCAAACCGGGAACCATGTCCAGTTTACGGAATGCTTTTCCGTAATTCATCTGGCTGGGACCATATACATTCGATGTATCGTAATAATTCACGCCCAGTTTGTGTGCTTTCAGAATAATAGCGACCGGATCGACATCCGACGGCGTCCACTGAATGGAGGCCTGACCGCCCAATCCAAGTGTAGTGACTTCGAAACCGGTTCGGCCAAATACCCGTTTCATCGGATTGTCAACAACCAAACTGCCACGGCTGATGTAAGGAATCATGGAAATACCAAAAGCGGCTGTTGCTGAAGTGCGGATAAAACGGCGGCGGGAAATGTTTTTGGTTGAATTTGCTGCCATCATGAACAAGTTTAAGGTGTTTTTAACAACGTTAGTTAAGCTACTTTCCGGGAATAAAAGCCATCAGTGTCTCGGCAGACTTTGTCCGTCTCCTCTGTATCACACTTTCGTGAAAATCTTTTATTCTCCTCCGGAGAATTCACTCTGTATCAACAACAAAAACGAAAGAAATGTTTAGCTTGTCCTCTGGCAATCAAGACAAAGCAACAGACATCAATAAAAGGAAGGGGTTACAGAGATTCAGCAACCGGATGCTGCTCAAAGTAGTGGTACACCTCGTCGTAATTCTTTGTTTCCATCAGTGCAGCCCGTATGTGAGCCGCATTGGTAAATTGATTGAGGTAGATTTTGTAAAAGCGTTTCAGGATATTGAAATTCTTTTTACCGCTCCAGGTTTTTTCGAAAAGGCGGGTGTGGTATAGCAACATGTCAGCGCGCTCGGTGGGTGTTGGTAAGGTTCCACCGGGTTGAAAGAACCAGGGATCATGAAAAATACCGCGTCCAATCATTACGCCATCTGCGCCGGTTTGCGCTACGCGGTCCATTCCCTCTTTCCAGGAAAAAACGTCACCGTTGCCCAAAACCGGGATATCAATTTCCCGTTCGTTGCGTATCTGAACGGCTTTAGCTATTTCGTTCCAGTCGGCCTCGCCATCCGATTGCTGTTTTTGGGTGCGGCCATGCAAGGTTAGTGCTGCTGGATGGGTATCGAGCAATTGGTCAATCCAGCGCTCCGTTTCGTGCTGACGAATGCCGGTCCGGGTTTTTACACTCACCGGAAGATGTGTTCCCTCTTTGGTCGCCAAAACAATCTCTTTTGCCAAATCGGGTTGGTCGATCAGCGCACTACAGGCTCCCTGCTTCACAATCTTCTTCACCGGACATCCCATGTTGATATCCAGACCATCGAAATCGTAATGCTCGGTAATAAATTGCGCCATGTTGTGGTAGATCTCCGGCGTCTTTCCCCAAATCTGGGCCACCAGTTTGATGTTGAGCTTTCGCAATAATTCCCGCTCCGATTCATTTACAATCAAACGCTCACCTACCCGCTCACGTCCAATAGGATGATTCAATCCTTCGACAGAGGTGAATTCGGTAAAAATCACATGCAATTTTCCCGGATCGGTCATCTTCATCACCACTTCCCGAAAAACCGTATCGGTCACATCTTCCATCGGAGCCAAACAAAAAATAGGTTCCTCAAACCGGGTCCAGAAATTCTCTACCACTTGCTGCATGTCACATCTAAAAATTAAGAATAGATCTTAATAATGGAATGCAAAAATAATCCATCCGCCCGAAACTGCAAACCGGCGAAAAAAGGATAAGCACACCCCGGTAATATTTTACCATTATAATCTCTCTTCTGTCGTAAGTCTTTTCAATTTTGCGTCAAACCACAACCCAATTTAGTCGGGGCCGACAAAACCTGATCCGGTGATCTATTTTAAAGAAAACCGATCAATGAAAAAGCATAAAAAGGCAACGAAAATCCGAAGAGTAATTCTTGTATGCGTTAGGATTCTTTACCGTGTCATTCAGATTATCAATGAGCTTTTCTAACTGAGACACAACACAATTTTAAAACAGTGAAGCAATCTGCTCCGGTTCAATTGCTCCCCCGCCCTGTTGGTGGTCGAAGGCCCCGACAGTGCCCTTGTTTCCTTGTAAAAACTGACGTTGATGAAAAAAACCTGACCGGTTTCGGAAACCTGCCAGGTTAGTAATCGTCCTCACACTTCGGAATAACATAATTGAAATCATAGCTTTTCTCCAACTCTTTCTATTCCATTCATTCGGGACCAGCCATTTCATCAGAAAGTTTGCCTTTAAATCCTTTTACAGCCCAAACGATAAAGGCTCCAATCATCTCAAAAACGAAATTCCAAAATAGATTGTACATGGGCTTGACTTAGGTTTGATTATTTTGTTTCAAGCTTGCTGGTAACGGATTAGTATATGATACGTTTGGCATTACAACGCGGTTTCCTGTCGAAGCAACATAAAGTTTATCAAACATAAAGACCACAAAGACAACACTTTACTGCCAAATGTTTTAAACGCGCTGTTGGCGTTTCGTTGTTTCTTTTCTCTGTCTTTCTTTCGGGGTGAGCTGGGAAGGCTTTTTTGCAATTTTTGGTCTTATCGGGGGGGGGTAGAGCGAATTGCAAATATGTCTGACCTTCGAAAGGGCTTTTCAGTTCTTGTCTGCGTACGGATAAATTCTCTGTTTTTGATGTTAACAGTATTGTATTTTAGCTGTAAAATAGCAAGACTGCTTTCTACTTCTGTTTCATCGAAACTTTGGATTAATGCAGGTTGTCTTGTATAATGACTTAGCCATTTCTTCTTCCCCTGGCCCATGAAACAAAAATGCCTGAAAAGCATAAAACGCTGAAAATTATAAATAGTAATTTGACACTCCTCATAAAAAGAGGATGCCTCGATGGTACTATATCTCCATCACCAATAAAAAGGTGAATTATCAGAGTGGCAACACCGAGGCTCATCATTTGCCCGGTAAGTCGCATACTCCCCAACGTGGCAGAAGCAATACCTGTTTGTTGTTTACTAACCGAGCCCATTACAGAATTTGTATTCGGCGAAGAAAACAGTCCAAATCCGCTTCCCATAATAGCCAAACTAACACCTATAAAAATGTTTGAGGTTGATTCCGCAATTAAAGTGAGCATTACCAGTCCAATAACGGTTATGCTCATGCCAATTGTTGACAAAACACGTGGGTCAATTTTATCAGACCAGCGTCCTGAGAACGTTGAGAAGATTGTCATTAACACTGGTTGACTTATAAGTAAAATTCCTGTTTCAGCAGGAGACATCCCTTTAATGTACTGTAAATACAAGCTCAGAATAAATGATATAGCAGCGGTTGTAGCATAATTGATAAATGCGGACAGATTGGCAAAAGCGAAAATCCGGTTGATTTTAAAAAGCGAGAGATCCATAACCGGAAATTTATGATGAAGTTCAATATAGATGAAAATGAAAAGCAGGATTATACTGAGCGAGGTAAGTATAATTGCATGTTGTTCCGGGAGTTGCGAAAATCCTGTAATAAATGCAGAAATAGCAATCATATAAACAAAAGAACCTTTCACATCAAATCCGGCAAGTTTCGTTTTTATATTATCAGCGGGGAGAAAAATTACGGTGAGGAAAATTACCGTCAATTCAAAAGGAATCAATATAAAAAATATACTACGCCATCCTAAGCTTTGGGTCAGAAATCCCCCGATAACAGGGGCAATGGATAATCCCAGATAAACGGCAGCAGTACTAATTCCTAAAGCCTTACCTCGTTCGCCTTGCGGAAATATATTTGTAAGAATTGCCAGACTGGTAGCATATATCATAGCGCCACCCACTCCCTGTATCGCCCGCATTATTACGAGAAGACTACCGGAATCTGATATTCCACAGAATAAGGAAGTCGTCAGAATAATAATATTTCCCCAAATGAAAATTCGTTTACGACCGAGCAAGTCTGACAACTTTCCAAAAGGAACCAGAAAAATGGCTGATGTTAACAAGTATGACATGATTGTCCAGCTTAGCTTTACCGCATTCATGGAAAGTTCTGTGCCAATGGCAGGCAAAGCAATGTTAATAGCAGAAGACAAAAATGATGATATAAAGGAAGTAAAGCCTACAGCATAAAGCATCATGGTTTTACTTTTCTTTGTTATTTTCATAAAAATCAGTGATTATTCTTTTTATATTCTATTTTTTCTGTGCCGGAAAACCATCCGGGAGCACTCCAGATGACATTCCAAAATGGAACAGGAATGTCCAATTCGGCACAAGTACCCTCTTTTAGCTCCGTAGTAATGGTATCTTCTTTTCCTGATTTTACTTTTGTTATCCATTCCGGCTCAATAACCATTTCTCTCGCGATGGTAATAGCATCCACTCCGGTTAGATAAGCATTTAGCCCATCCTCAGCCGTATAGATTGAACCTCCCCCTAAAAGAACTGTGCGGTTGTTTATCTGTTTACTGATTAAAGTCAAACGTTTTTCTGATAAATCATCTAACCCGGCTCTTGGCTTCGAATCATAACTATTTACCAGCACATCAATAAAATCAACATTGCTTTTTACCAGTGCTTCTGTAAAGTCCAGTGCATCTCTCATCGTTAAGCCTGGTTGCAAGCTTTCCTCAGGAGAGAACCGGTAGCCTAAAAGAAACGGCTGTGTTGCATGTTTCCTGATGACGTTTTTTGCCTGTTCTATAACTCGTAGTGGTAATGCAAACCTTTTTTTCTGGCTGCCTCCCCATTCATCTGTCCTTCTATTGGTATAAGGTGAAATAAATTGTTGCAAAAGATATCCATAGGCTCCATGCATTTCTACACCATCGAATCCTGCTTCTATTGCCCGTCGTGTTCCTTCACCAAAAGCAATGATTATTTCCTCAATCTCGTTACTTGTTAATTCCCTTGGAGTGACAACACTTCTGTCTGGTGTCGCAATTCCACTGGGAGATACAACATTTCCGTCCACCAATTCAGGCGGACAAACACCACCTCCATGGTGTAACTGGAGAATTGCTAAAGCACCTTCGTCTTTTATCGTTTTCGCCAGTTTCTTTAAATCGGGAATATAACTATCGTTACAAATTAAGGGTTCGCCGACATAAGCTTTTCCTTCAGGCGTTACTGCATAACATGCAGTAATGACAATTCCTGTCTCTTTTGAGCGGCGTTTGATATAAGGTAATTCTTCAGGGTTCATACTACCATCTTCGAATGAAGAATAATGTGTCATTGGGGCTAAGGTGATACGATTTCTGGATTTTAAACCATTTTTAAAATGTAGTGGATTGAAAAGTGATGCAAATTTTGTTTTCATATTATTTCTATTTTCTTCAATTGTTTATAGGCACAAAGATATTTTTCATTATATGATGAAAATATGCCGATAAGACATTTTGTTGGTCGAATTAGACTATTTTTGTATTTTTATTGCACCTATTGTCCTTGTTGGACGTTTAAGCCGACAAATATTGAATGTATGATTTTTGAATTCTATCCTGATAGCAAACTTGATTATATAGGGAAATTTGCAGCGCAATTGGGAATTACGTATTCCGATAATTTTTTGCAGATTCCTTCGCCATTAGGTGAAGGTTTTATAAAAGAAGTTCATCTGGAATCGGACTTTAAGATTTTAATCCACAAGTATCAGCTAAAACAAGGGCTTACCATCAGACGCTTAGCTACAAATGAACCACATGATATACTTACGTTCCGGTTTATCAGCCGTGCTTCGATGAATAAAAATTATTTGTCTAATGTGCAGGTATTAAACTGCCATGTGGCAATAGATGACTTTATCACACCCGACGAAACGGTTTATTATGTGATTGTTAGTATCAGCAAAGATAAATTAATGGCTCTTACCGACCTTAATGCAGAAACTAGAGAAGTTAAGCCTTTTTTCAGTTCTTTGAATAAACCCTTATTATACCAGGAGGCCGTAACATTTGAAATGAATAAGATTCTCAAAGAGCTTTCAGAATTACAAGCGTACGGGAAATTGGAAAAGTTCTATTACAAAATGCGGACAATTGAATTGCTCTATGCGTTCTTTACTCGATTTTTTGAACGTTCAGTCCGGAAAGCGCCTCATGCAAGTAAGGCTGATGTTGAAAAGATCCTTACTATTGAAAAGGTCATTTTAAGAGATTTAAGTGTTCAACCCAACCTTCCCTCACTTGCGATAGAAGCAGGTATGAGCGGAACAAAAATGAAATCGTTGTTTAAAGAAATCTTTGGCTCAAGTATTTACAATTATTATCAGCATGCAAGAATGACGGAAGCTGCATCTTTACTGAAAAGTAATAAAAACTTATCGGTGTCTGAGGTCGGTTATCAATTAGGATTTTCCAATTTAGGTCATTTTTCCAGGATATTCAAAAAGATTATAGGTGTAAATCCTAAAGAATATGCAAAGGCACGTTTGTTTTGAATTTGAAGCAAGGATTTATTGAAGGGGCAAATGTTTTTAGACATGGTCTTTGAGCATTAGCAAAGATTGTACTCTTTTGCAAATTTTGGTTTACGGGTTAGCCACTGCGATTTGTAAATGTGTGCAATGTTTATAGGGTTTTTACAATGAACGCTAACGGTCACTTGTATATGGTCGGGTGGCCCCGAATCCTCGGGGTCCAACAGAAATCCTGTCAGACCGGAAGGGAGTTGCACCAATGGTTTGACCTGTCAAACCGAGATGAACCTCACCTGCCATATGACAAATTGTTATGGCTAGTTCTTATTTATTTTTTTAATCAAATATTCATAAGTCGTTTTATTTGCCGAATCAGATTTTAATTCAGATTCCCAGTAATTTATCAAGCTGTCTCGATGTTCAATTCCTTGTTTAATCTTAAAATCAACTTCTCGAATGATAAAAATACTGTCAACAAATGAAGCAATTCCTTTTTGCGAATTGTATCTGAAAAGTCTCTGTTGAAATATCCGTTATTTATATAAAAGTCAATTGTTTTTTTACCGTCACTTATCCGTTCCATGTGAATCGTGTCATCCTCACTAATTAAATTAATTAAGTCCTTATCAAGGATGTCAATCTTATACGCTTTTGTTGGTGTTACCAAACTGTCATGTTGGATTTTATATTTTCCCATTGGGTGTAGCTCCCACTGTCTGTCAAAACTTTCAAGTGTATCCTGGTGAAAATACAACTCGGTGTATACGTTTTCACCCATGTCGTTTAACAAACATCCCCAATTCCCTTCCAAGTCAACTTTACTAACTTTTTTCGTTTGGCATTGAGCAAAGACAATTAGAACGATGATTAGAATATTGAATCTCTTAGGTTTGGTTTTTTCAAATTAGCCATAACTCATGTGTATCAAATATGGTTGTTATTTCTCTTTTAACAAATTTGTAGGTGTTGTTATACTAACAGAATGAGGGGTATAACAACACCTATTATGTTGAGTTCTTAAAAACTTAGTCATCTCAAATTAACAAAACATTTTTAATCAAACACTTCCGGGTGCTTACCTTTTTAATCTGACAGGTTTGGTTATCACTTAATCGCACCAAACCCAATCCCCGTCGAGTTGCCCAACCCTACATTCCAGATAAACACTTTGGTTCCGGGACGTCCCTGGATATAAACCGGACACCAGCTGGCCTTATTTCCAATTCCTTTATAGGTTATCAGCTTGGTGCGGGCTTTGGGGTATTCTGCATCGAACCGGATATCGAAAGACTCATCATCGATTCCGGCTTTCTTTAGTTTGGTTGTCACGGTTTCCTTCAGGTAGGTATTGGCCCTGGGATTGTCGTACAGAATATGGCCGATCCGGTCGTCTACCCGTCGTTTAATAAAAACCGGGCTGGCCGTAAAGAACCGGTCCCGGTGACTCAAATCGGGATCTTCCTGCGCGATAATCTCCGCTATTTCCAGTCCCCGGAACAACACTGGATTGGCTTGTATCCCGGTTACCAGGCGGCGGATTAGTTCCGGATGGTGTGAGCTAAAGAAAAAAGAGGCTCCGTTATCGAAACGCAACCCGCTGCCGGTTTTCCGGCCTCCCTCCAGCCATGAGTAAGAATACAGTGAAAGTTCACCATGCTCATTGTTCCACCCCAACCATTTGTGGATGGTTCCGGTTAACAGGTGTTGGTGCTCAAAAGGAAGCAGAATATTCCGTGCATCGGTTTTCAAGTAAATTCTCATAAGTGAATATTCGTTGGTTTTAGTCCGGCCGCTCCTTCACCTTCTTAAATTTTCACACTTAACGGCCCTGTTTTTTTTATTGTTTTTGAACCATTTTTAATTCCCTGCGCAATGCTTTTTAATCGGGTGCGCATCCGATGATCATTTTATGCGCATCCGTTTCCAATCCGATGCGCATCCGTTTGAAATTTCCTGCGCAGAAAATTTTTTTCGCTGCGCAGGAAAAGCAAAGCTTACACTTTTTGGAATTTAGCATTCGCTAATGTGGCTTTGATGCGAGAGCCCGGAGTGAAAACAACCTTGGCGTTTTTTACCGACGAAGCCTTTACGTCTTCGGCGGTAGCCTCGCCTGTCGATTTCAGACTGACACGCATACTGCCCAGATCACCCAGCCGAACGATCGTTCCTCGTCCCAGATTATCGACCGCTACATCTACCAGGGCATAAAGCACCGCACGAATATCTGCACCACTAACCGTACAGATTTTCTCGATAGCCTTGGTCAGGTCATCCAGATCGAGTTCGCCGTTCATTTGCGGGCTGGCATAATACTTTTTGGTACCGCCACCCACAACACCGGGCTCACCACGTTCAATCACTTTAAAATTTATAGCCATACGCTACAGATTTAATTATTAATAAATTCCTCTGAGGTTCGATTCGGTTTTGATTTGTTTATTCTCTTCGACCTGTCAACGATTGTTTTTTAAGCACTGACGGGGCAAGAAACGACTGTTCATAGGTTTAGCGCTTCCTGCCTGGAGCTGGAAGGATTCTTTGCCTGGTGATTGAATAGATACGGGGATCGGTTACCTCCGGATTGAGATTTCCCTGTCGTGTCAAAAGTTTGTTCTTCGGTCGTTTCATCAGTCTAGGTTTGATGTTATACTTAACTCTTTCAGCCGGGAATCATATTCAAATTCCGGTTGTTCTCTTTTTTCCCTTAAAAACTGATGCTATTGTTTTCTGTCTGTTGTTAGCCGGATGGTCACCCGGTTTAACCAAAATGTTAGCCTAACTTAATCATTATATAGTTAAGAATCAATCTAAAGAAAGTTAATCACATCAATATCTACCGTAATATTATAGAACAATGACATATACATTTTTTTAATTCGGTATAATGGTGGACCATAGAACAGGAAAACCCGGGGATGAACATGGTAAAACCCACGCAAAAGACAGAAAGTTAAGCCGTCAAGATGAAATATTCTTCCATAAAGACAAGGGCCGGACTTCTACTGAAAAATCCTGTCTGAAACATGGAAACCAACCTTGAAAGCAGGAAAACCGCCCACTGAGACCCCAATGTTTTATACAAAAGACTAAAAAACAACCCCTGGTATTTTAGTTACCCATTTGTATAGATTCTTCCTAAACTCCCGGGGCTGTCTGTTCACATTACCTCTTTACTTCACAACAGTTAAATATGGCCCAGGTCGCTCATAACAGAACAGCACGAACATTGCCTCTCAAAATCCAACCGGATGATTAAGGCCTTTTACGGATGTATACGTTAATACGACCGAAAGTAAAACCTTACAACCTCATAAAGCCGGTAGTTATAAGTTTTCTTATCGCTTTCTGCATTTTATATCTTCCATTCTGCATTTTGTATCCAATAAGACATCTCTGTTTTTCAATCTTTGTAACAGAAATCTAAAATGTAGCAAACATGAGTAAAACAATCTTCATCACAGGCGCCTCATCCGGGTTTGGAAAAGGATGCGCCATTGGTCTGGCAAAGAGAGGCCATAAAGTAATTGCAGCAGTACAGGTAGAATCCTTGAAAACCGTTTTGCTTGAAGCAGCCCGGGAAGAAGGTGTCGAACTGGAAGTAATTGTGGTCGATATTACCAGCGAAAGCGACCGTCAGTTTGCTTTCAACTACGAAATAGATGTATTAATGAACAATGCCGGAATTATGGAAGCCGGTCCGGTAGCTGATATTCCGATGGAAAATGTTCGCAGGAATTTCGAGGTGAATGTATTCGGAAGTCTCGCTATGGCCAAAGGATTTTTACCCCAGATGGTAAAACGCGGTTCGGGTAAAGTAATTTTCACATCCTCCATGGGAGGCTTGATCACCGTACCGTTTGCCGCAGTTTATACTTCCACCAAACATGCGCTGGAAGGATTGGCCGAAGGACTGAAAGATGAGTTGATGGGAACAGGCGTTGAAATATGTACTGTGAATCCCGGCGTATTTGGAACGGGGTTCAACGACCGGGGAGCCGAAACCATGAGCAAGTGGTTCAACATGGAAACCTCACTCACGAGAAAAGAATTACTGGAAGCCGTATTGACAGATGGCGGACTGAATGATCAGCTCGATCCGCAACTGATGATTGATGCGATGATTCGGGTGGCTGAAGAAGACAATTCGTTGTTTAGGAACGTAATTCCGGAGGCCATTATTCCCTGGATACAAGCAACCCATAAGCGCACCTGGACAATTCGCAAAAACGATACGGTATCTATCGACCCAAATTCACTTTAAACCGACAAATATGAGACACGAAAATATCCATATAACAACAGACATTGATATCAACGCCTCCAAAGAGACGGTATGGAAAGCTTTAACAGATATAAAAAGCTGGCAAGATTGGGCTAGCCTTGTACATTCCTGCAGAGGAAACGTTGAAAAGGACGGGGAACTAACCTTGAGGTTCATCAATCCCCAAGGTGGTAGTTATGCTTTTAAACGAACGGTGTTCTTGTATGACGAAGGCAACGCCTTTGGTTGGACGGGCGATGCTTTTGCCGGGATGAAAGACTTTCATGTTTTCGAGCTGGAGTCAATCGACAACCAAAGGACCCGGTTTATCCAATCCGACGGACTACACGGCGCCGATGTACCCGGGATAAAGCAACTTGAGCAAGCAATGCTGAAAGGCTACGAAATCTTCAACCAAGAGCTGAAAAACTTTATAGAGGACCCGGATTCAAACCAATTATTTACAAATCATCAGTGAATAAGGGTAGTTTTATCTATGAGTTTTTTAACTTCCCGTGTACATTCATAACTTTATATTTTAAAAAATGAATCAGGAAATTATTCACGTCAGAACCCTCTCGGAAGTGCATGACATGTTTGGACTACCCAAGCCGAAGCATCCCATGGTATCGGTGTTACGACATTCCGAATTGAAGGTTGATACCAGTCTGCCGGAGCAACGATTTAGTGTCGACATGTACATGATTTCCCTCAAAGGAAAGCAACAGAAAGCCGAATTAGTGTACGGCCGGAATAGTTATGACTTTCAGGAAGGAACCATGGTTTTTATTGGCCCCAATCAGATCTTTTCAGTCAACAATGCCGACTACTCTGAAACAATGGATGAATGGAGTATCCTGGTACACAAAGACTTTATTGCACAATCCGATCTGGGCAGTTTGATGAATAATTTCCATTTTTTCGAATACGAATCGAACGAAGCACTGCACGTTTCCGATGACGAGAAGAAATCGCTAACCGAAATCGTGCACAAGATAGAACATGAATACAACCAAAACATCGATAAGCACACCAACGAAATTATTAGCATCAACCTGGAATCGTTGTTGAAATACTGTCAAAGATATTATGACAGGCAGTTCATTACCCGGAAAAGCATCAATAAGGATATCCTGATTAAGTTCGAAAATTATTTAAAAAACTACCTGAAAGAGAACCTGTCAGAAAAAGGAATTCCAACGGTAGCCCAATGCGGAAAAGCACTCAATATCTCGGACCACTATTTAAGTGATCTGCTTAAGGCCGAAACAGGGAAAAGCGCAAAAGAGCACATTGACCTGCAACTAATTGATAAAGCAAAAAATCTATTACTTCAATCGGGGCAAAGCATCAGTGAAATTGCGTATGATTTGGGTTTTAACTACCCAAACCATTTCAGTAAACTGTTTAAATCCAAAACCGGATTAAGTCCCGGTGAATATAGAAACATGAACTAAGGTTCAGTCATCCACTTGAGGCTTTCCAACAGTATACTACTGTTTTTTGCAATGTATCTTTCCACTGTCTCTCACCCCTGGTAAAAAATTCGTCCCCGGGGGTGAGTGCATATGGAGACACTTAGGTTTTGCATTTCACATTTTTTGCTGTTCGCTGTCACTTTCCCGGATAATGCACATTTGCTGTTAAGCATTGGCGCCTGACTACCTTACTCAACTTCCTTATCAAAAGGAACAAAAACGGAGGTGCTCCTCCCATTCCCGAAGAAAAACTCTATTTCGTTGCTGGTAATCCCAAAGCCCGGTCGACTCTTAAACACATAACTCACTCATTATGAACCTACCCCGTTCGCACACCTCTATACCCTCCCGACATATAACTTTATGTATTCAACGTCAACTTCATCTCTCAGTCTCATTCGTTTTCAAACTGACGAAATGCTGTTCAAGAAGATAGAAAGTTGTACCTTAAAACAGAAAAGTTCATGTTTCAACATAGAAAAGCCCGTCTCCGAAATAACAGAACGAACCAATCATTTTAAATAAGCTAATTTAAAAAATAGGGGACTGGATCTTTAGACAGAAAAGCCCTGCCTGAAACATGGAACCAACCTTGAAAGCAGGAAACCAGCCCCCTGATAAACAACTGTTTTATACTAAAGACTGAAGACTAAAAAACAACCCCTGGTATTTCATTTACTCTTGCATTAAAGAGTTCATAAAACCCCGGGGCTGTTCGTTCACATTACCTTTTTACTTCACAACAGTTATAAATATGGCCCAGGTCGCTCATAACAAAGCAACACATATTAACTGTTATCACCTACTCCTCCTTCCGAAAGGTATAATCAAAAACTCACCAGTCTTTATTTCATCGTCAGTCAAACCATTAGCCAACCGAAGCTGATGAACTTCACAACCGTATTCTCTGCTTATTTCATATAAGGTCTCGCCGGAAACAACCTTGTGGATGCCCTGTATTCCAATGTATAAAATTCCATCGGGCTTCGGGTTTTCAATCATTTGATTTATACGCTCTGTTTCTGCCTGCTCAAAACCAAAGATACCGGATAACCGGCTTATCGCTGCTTTTTGACCGGCACTTTCTATTGGGTATGCATACAAGACCGAAGGACAGGAAACGGCATCGCGGATAACTTTAACCTGTACACTCCGGTCATCTCTCTTACTTTTTTTGTCTGCATTACCGGCAAGCTTTTTACCATTAACCACCAAAACAAAATCAGTATCTCCCGACCGCCCAACTTTGGCTCTCAACAGTTCCTTCGTCTTTTCGGCCCTTTTATATGATAACCAGTCATTATAATTGTTGCTCCCGCTTTCGTCAGCATAGCCGCTAATCAGTATCCTGCACGGCATACTTTCTTCGATTTTTTTCACAACAGTGTCAAACAGGTTCTGCTCACTACGGAGTGCTACAATGGAATCAGTTTTAAAATGCAACCGGTATGCCCAATTCGTTTTAACGGGCTCCTTTTCTACCTTATGCGTATCCTTTGTTGAGACTTTACCGGCCGGTCTCGCAACAACGTTGTTCTCCACATCCGGTTTATTCATCTGGATTACCAGGTTCTTTAAACTGTGGTTTGAGTGATACAGAACCAGCGCACTATCCCTGACACCAACCGCCCGGAAAGGGTTGACAGAGGCAATACGGAGACAATAATTGGATTGCCCGGTATTGACAAACTTCATTGGGGCCGGTGACATTCCACTACTGAGCTTCAGGAAATAGTTATTGAAATCGGTACCCCCGGGCCGACCATTCGAAGAGTAAATCAAAAGACCATTCATAACCGAAGGGAAAACATCATTTCCGGGAGTATTTACACTTCTGCCAAGGTTTTGCGGGCGTCCCCACTGACCATCTTCCCTCTCGCTGTAATAAATATCCCACCCGCCGAACGAGCCTGGCATTGTCGAACAGAAGTACAACCGACCACTGCTCTCATCGTAAAAAGGCATACCACAAGCATACTTTGCCGAGTTATACGGAAAAGGCCCTAAGGGTCCCTTTATCAAAATTTGCTCCGAGCCACCTTTTATCCTTTGCTCCGTAAGAAACTTATTATTGCCTGAACGATCTGTTGTATACGTAACTAACTGGTATCCTTTATCGACTCCAATTCTTATTCTCTTCATAGACGTAACCGAATCACTATTGGTCAGAAGTTTAACTGAATAAACAGACGAATAGACCCGTTCTCCGGAATTCCGAGTCACCATAACCGGCAAATACAATTGGTAACCCCAAACATAAAGACCGTATTCCGGAATAAAATTCTTTATTGGTAGAATAGAGACAGAAATCACACTATCTGCTCCCCATTGCTCGTGGCTGCTACCTGGGTTATTCAGCAGAGACTTGGATGCCTCACATCTTCCCCATAACCCGAAAACCAATATCAGTACCGGTAATATATATTTTCTACTATGCATCATGATATTATTTTTTATTCAGAAATAAACCAACCCGAGACTTAAATTCCTCATATTTCATTGATTTATACCTGGGAGAGAATGCCGTAAGTCTGATTCCTACAGTCAGTTCATGATTCTGAAACTTACTAAAGGAAATCCCCGTGGAAAAATTATACGTATAATTAACAATCAGCTCTTTACTGGCGTCAAATCCAATTCCCACACAAAATATGTCTTTCCCCCGCAACGCCACATTTCCCCAAAAACGATCATCGCATTTCGCTTGCACGGCTACTTCCAGTTGTGATTTCATGTTTTTACCTCCCCGGTAAAGAGCTAATGGAGTTAACTGCCAAATATCATCCAGCCAAAGTGAATACAACGCATGAACCCGGTAGTTGGCATAAGGCTTATTACCGCTTTGAACCTCGGAATAAGAGTATTCCCCGTAACCTACATTCGAAAGCGCAAAGCCCGTTTGAAAACTTTTATGCTTATAAACCATGGACAGATCACTGATAAACTTGAATTGGGACGATACATCACCATTAGTCATGACGGGATCGTAATTAAAATTCGGATCAGTATAGTAATCACTAAAATCGATAGAACTCTGAATAAAACCTGCCGATATTCCAAAATAGATATGGTCATATCTTGATTCCAGCCGGTACGAATAAGAAGCCATGCCGATGAAATTTTGGAAAATACCTATTTTATCCATCATAAGCTTACCCCCTAATCCTACACGCGTATTTTTAAGCCGGTCATGATAACTGAGTCGGATAGTATGGGGAGCTAAACTCCCTTCACCGGACCAGTCTCTCCGATAGCTCGCAAAT
>NZ_JHXO01000010.1 GCF_000621705.1 Prolixibacter bellariivorans ATCC BAA-1284
CTGAGCGGGAAACGAGACTCGAACTCGCGACCCTAACCTTGGCAAGGTTATGCTCTACCAACTGAGCTATTCCCGCATGTTGCTTCCACCTAAATCCTGCGATAGCGGACGCAAATATAAAAACATTTTTCCTTACGCTGAAAAATCAAATTGATTTTATCTCCGTTTTTTCGTTAAACAGCGTTCCTTTCTGCCGAAAGTTATTGTCCGGCAATTTTTTTGATTTCATTCAGCTTGTTTAATGCCTCCATTGGCGTCAGGTTATTAATATCCAGACTGGCAATTTCGTCACGAATCTGTTTGAGTACCGGGTCGTCTAACTGAAAAAAACTGAGCTGTAAACCCTCCCGGTTTCCCGCTATTTCGCCAACAGGTTTGGCCGGATACTCCTTTCGGTTGTTTTCCTCCAGCTGCTTCAGAATATCATCGGCACGCTTCACCACACTTGGCGGCATACCAGCCATCCGGGCCACGTGAATACCGAAGCTATGGTTGCTTCCCCCCCTAATTAGCTTACGCAGAAAGATGACTTTATTTCCGACTTCCTTCACCGTCACATTATAATTTCGTACCCGATTAAACGATTTTTCCATTTCGTTCAATTCATGGTAATGCGTGGCAAACAGGGTTTTGGCACGGAATTTCGGATGTTCATGAATATACTCCACAATCGACCAGGCGATGGAAATTCCATCATAGGTACTGGTACCACGTCCCAACTCGTCAAGCAGAATAAGGCTCCGCTCCGAAAGGTTGTTCAGTATACTGGCCGCTTCATTCATTTCTACCATGAAGGTCGATTCGCCCAGCGAAATATTGTCCGAAGCGCCGACTCGCGTAAAGATTTTGTCGACAAAGCCTATTTTGGCAGCTTCCGCCGGAACAAAACTTCCCATCTGGGACATCAGCACAATCAACGCGGTTTGTCGTAGCAATGCCGATTTACCGGCCATATTCGGTCCCGTGATGATGATGACCTGCTGTTCGTCGTTATCCAGGTAAACATCATTGGTAATGTAGCTCTCACCTATTGGAAGTTGCTGTTCAATCACCGGATGACGTCCGTCCTTAATATCGATGATCATCGAATCGTTTACTTCCGGCCGTTTATAGTTGTTCTCTTCTGCGATGGTTCCAAACGAAAGCAAACAATCAATCCGGGCGAGAATGACCGCATCGAGCTGAATGGCCTGGATATAATCGGAAATGGAAAAGACCAGATCGGAAAAAAGTTTCGATTCCAGCTCCAGTATTCGTTCTTCTGCTCCCAGAATTTTTGTTTCATACTCTTTCAGTTCCTCGGTAATGTACCGCTCTGCACTAACCAGCGTTTGTTTGCGAATCCACTCCGGCGGAACTTTATCTTTATGCGTATTTCGAACTTCGATGTAGTAACCGAATACGTTATTGAAACCGATCTTCAGCGAAGTAATACCGGTCCGTTCAATCTCCCGGTCAACAATCTTCTTCAGGTAATCTTTTCCCGAAAAGGCGATTCCTCTCAGTTCATCCAGTTCTTCCGAAATACCATCAGCAAGTACCCGTCCTTTCCCAATTTGCGTAGGAGGTTCCGGCACCAGTTCTTTGTCAATGCGCTCTTTGATTGACGTACATGGATTCAGTTGTTCGGCATACCTTTGCAAACTATCGTTTCCCGATTGGTCACAGGCAGTTTTAATCGGCTCAATGGCAGCAAGCGAATTCTTCAAGTGAACCACTTCGCGCGGATTGATACGGCCGGTAGCCACTTTGGAAATGATGCGCTCCAGATCACCAATTTGCCGCAGCGAATCTTCCAGCTCCTCCTTCAAGCCCGGATGAGAGACGAAGTGCTCCACCACATCGAGCCGCTCATTAATGCGCTTGATTTCTTTCAGCGGAAGCGCCACCCACCGTTTTAGTAAACGGGCACCCATCGGCGAAATGGTCCGATCGATAACTTGTACCAGTGTTTTCGCACCTTCGTTTATCGCCGAAAAAAGTTCCAGGTTACGAATGGTAAACCGGTCGAGCCAGACATACCGATCTTCCTCGATGCGCGATAAGCCGGTAATATGCTTTAACTGGTGGTGTTGCGTAAAATCGAGGTACTGCAAAATAGCGCCCGAAGCAATAATTCCCAGTTGTAGCCCATGTACACCAAAACCCTTCAGCGTTTTGGTCTCAAAATGTCGTGTCAGCCTGTCAAAGGCAGTATCTTCAGTATAAACCCAGTCGTCGAGGGTGTATGTATAGAAATTATGCCCGAACGTTTCCTTGAAAAGCTTTTCCTTTCCCTTCTGGAATAACACCTCTTTGGGCTGAAAACTGTTCAGCAACTTATCCACATACTCAAAGTTTCCTTCGGCAGTCATGAATTCGCCGGTGGAAATATCGAGAAACGCTACGCCTGCCATCTGCTTGTCGATGTGCAGCGAGGCCAGAAAATTATTTTCGCGGTGCTCCAGAATGTTATCATTAATGGAAACTCCCGGAGTTACCAACTCGGTAATTCCACGCTTGACAATTTTCTTTGTGGTTTTCGGATCTTCGAGTTGCTCACAAATGGCCACCCGTTGCCCGGCCCTGACAAGCTTAGGCAAGTATGTATCTAAGGCATGATACGGAAATCCGGCCAGTTCCACATAGCTCGCCGAGCCGTTAGCCCGACGGGTTAAGGTAATGCCCAAAATTTCGGCCGCTTTAATGGCGTCTTCACCGAATGTTTCGTAAAAGTCTCCCACACGAAACAGTAATACAGCGTCGGGATGTTTCGACTTGACGCTGTAATATTGCTTCATCAACGGGGTTTCGACGTATTTTTTTGTGCTTTTTGCCAAAGGAATTCAGGTTTTAACAATCTGCGAAAACAAATATAGGAACAATCCAACGGCTGGAAAAGCGTCCTGTTTTCCCGTAACCGGAAGTTTTCAACAAGCGGTCTGCAACACTTGTTTTGCCTATCTAAAAAATATTGTCAACTCTATTTATTTTTCCGTAAACGGATGTCCTCCAGTACATGCTTCCCCGAACGCATTAACAATATCAGCGAAAGCGGAATAACCAGCCAGTGAAACGTTTGCGGCAACAAGGGCATACTTACCAGGAACAATACCAACAGGCCGGCGGTAAACCAGTGATATCCCTTTATTTTTTCACGCATTGGTTTTATCAGCAATATAAAGGCAAACAAAAAATGTGTGGGTAGCGCCCAAATAAGGTTCAGGTTCCAACCTGTTGCCGGATGTGTGGAAACAAATGTCAGGAAAGCCAGTACAAGTCCGGCAATTCCAAAAAGGAGATAAATAATAAAACCAAGCCAAATACCGGCTTTCTTTTTCCGATACTGCCAAACCGATAATGCAAGGACGAGAATAAAGAAAGTCCAAATCACATTGACCGGCGACCATAATTCCGGCTTGAATTTCTTCGGAGGAGCTTCATAAATAGTAGTTCGCGGTAAACACAGTTGAGCATCGACCGAATCTCTGGGGACTTTTGCCTCAGCAAAATCCTTCGAAAGGTAGTCGGGCAGAAACATCTTCTGATAATAGGTAATCTGTTTATCAGCCGGAACGCCTAACGCCATTTTTATTCCAACCCCTGCCCAGGTATTTCCGGGTACGTACCGGTCGAGTAAATTTCGGAAAGTGACCGGCTTTTCTGTTTCCTTTGCCCAAATAATTTTATTATTCAACACTTCTTCCACCCTGTCGCGAATACGTGTTGCACAATTGTCAAAAAAGAAGTTGTACCGGTAAACCCGATTTTCCGGTTTGGCATTTTCAACCAGCAAATCGAAAAGATGCTGCCTTTCATCCGGTGTCAAATCAATTTCCTGTTCATACACACTTCTTTTATAATAGATGTACTCCTGCATAAAATCGGAAAAATACTGCACCGCCAGCATGTAATCCGTTTCTCCCTTGGCAAAGCGATAAACGAAATTCGGAGCATCGAAACTGAATACACCATAGTTGAACACCAGGTCAATTTTATTGGCCGGATCGTGCACCCGCAAGGCTGTATGGCCAAAATAGGAATAGATTTCGTTTCCGGGTTCACAGGTCAAAAGAGAAATACGGGCAGTTGGAGATAACTGAAGGGCACGCGATGCCTGAACAGACAGCGTAAAAAACAACAGGAGAAGCAATAACTTTCGACTCATAATGCAGGGATGAAAATATTTTTGATGGCTAAAAATAAAAAACCGCCGGAAAATTGTCCGGTATTTCCAGTTTTAAAGTTTTAAATAATAGTCTTTTGTCAGTATACGATACGCCTCGGTGTAGTTTCCATCCGCATCCCGGATACATAATTCACTCACCTGGCGATCATCCGGCTTCTTGCTGAATTCCAGCAAAACACGATTGGCTGGTTTGCCTTCGCGGGGAATCACATTGACCACTTTTATCAAATAAAAGCCGTTCAAACGAGCGGTTTCCCTGAACTCATCATATGCAGCGAATGGGATAATAACACAAAAGCGGCCTTCCGGCGAAAGCTTCTTCGTTGCGCCTTCAATCAATTCGGAAAAGGACAAATGCTGATCGTGACGGGCGACAGTGCGATTCTTATCGGGTGATGCAAGCGAATTGGCAAAATAGGGCGGATTGCTTACAATTAAATCATACTGGTCCGGCATTTCTTCAACAAACTCCTGAAATGAAGAGTGAAAGACGGTTACGCGATCAGCCCAGGGTGAAGCTACCACATTCTGATTGGCTTCACAAAATGTGACAGGTTCAATCTCCACCGCATCGACGATGGCTTCCGAACGCTGTGCAAGCATAAGCGCTACCAACCCTGTTCCGGCTCCCACATCCAGAATGGTTTTAGCCCCGGCTACATCAGCCCACGCACCGAGCAGAACACCGTCGGTTCCAACCTTCATGGCCGCCTTTTCCTGTTTGATTTCAAACTGCTTAAAGGTAAATGACTTTGATTCCATTGGTTTAGAATTTCTCAAAAACGCCCAATCCGAACAGGGCAAAATCGTATTTAACCGGATCTTCCGAATCGAAATCCCGAAGACGGGAAGTTAATTCATCCACCGCTTTCCAATCGTTCTGTTTTCGTTTTAACAAGCCCAGCTTTCGTGCTACATTACCTGAATGAACGTCCAATGGCATCATCAGGGCCGAAGCCGGGATATCTTTCCACAAACCAAAATCAACCCCTGTTTGGTTATCCCTTACCATCCACCGCAAAAACATGTTGATACGCTTGGCTGACGAACCTTTCATCGGGTTGGCTACGTGCTTCTGCGTGCGGATCTCCGGCTGGTAACTCAAAAACTTTTCGCGGAAACGGAAAATCCCCTCCATCATACTTCCACTATGTTGAAACCCTTCTGTAAATAAAGCTTCCAAACCATCCTCGTTTCGATAAATTTCCCGTAAGGCAAGAAGAAAATAGCGGCAATCAATTCCATTAAAAGTCCGGTGTACAAAGTCACCAAAACGATCAAACTTTTCCACATCACCCTGAGTGACAAACTCAAACGGGCGGTATCCCATCCAATCCATCAGCCTATGCGCATTGCGAATAATGGTGGGGCGCTGCCCCCAGGCAATGGTCGCAGCCAGAAATCCTGCAATTTCTATGTCCTCCTTACGGGAAAAAAGTCGCGGAATAGAGATGGGATCGGTTTCAATGAACCGGGGCTGGTTATATAAAAGGTATTTTTCGTCGAGAAAGCTTTTCAGTTCCTGGTCGGTCATGCGTTCTAATTCTCAATCACACCATCGCGAATGCGCAACATCCGGTCGGTGGTTTTGGCAAAATGTTCGTCGTGGGTAACAATGATGAAGGTCTGCTGAAACTTTTCCTTCAACTTAAAAAACAGGGTGAACAGATCTTCCTGGTTACGCGAGTCGAGGTTTCCGGAAGGTTCGTCGGCTAATATCACCGATGGGTCGTTGATCAGCGCTCGCGCTACCGCCACACGCTGCTTTTCGCCGCCCGATAACTCCGATGGCTTATGATGAAACCGATCTTTCAGATCGAGACTTTCGAGCAGTTCCTGCGCCTTCGCTTCTACCTCTTTCCTGTCGCGCTTCGAAATATACCCGGGAATACAGACATTTTCGAAGGCAGTAAATTCCGGTAACAAATGATGAAACTGAAAAACAAAACCAATTTCACTATTCCGGAACCGGGAAAGTTCCCGCTCTCCCATTTTAAATACTTCCTTTTTATTGATCTGAACTTTGCCGCTGTCAGGCTTTCCCAAAGTTCCCAGGATTTGTAGTAAAGTGGTTTTTCCAGCACCACTGGCACCAACGATCGATACAACTTCACCCTGGTAAACTTCCAGCGATACACTTTTCAACACCTGTAAATCGCCAAACGATTTGGTGATATTGGTTGCCTGTAATATGATATTCTTTTTACTCATTTTTTTACTGTCACTGCCATTTCAGGTTAGCTAAAAGTACCGAAAAAATAAATGCCGCTCTCCTTTCTTATCGGAAACTCAAATGATGGAAACCACATAAACAACGTAAAATACGAAGAGTAAAAACCCCTCAATACGCAACAACCTCCCTCCATCGAGATTCCCAAGCACAGAAAATTTATGCCAACCCGACTCGCGCAGAGCTACCATATTCTCCCGTAAAGGAATAACAAACAAGAATAAAGCGAGGGCAAATCCCAGCATCCAAATAGTATCAAACCGGAATGCCGTAAAATCTACCGGAATAGGATGAATGGCCGCAGTAAGCCCGATGACACCAAACAGATTGAAAATATTGGACCCAATGATGTTGCCGATAGATATATCAGCTTCTTTTTTTAGCGCGGCCATAACCGATGCAGCAAGCTCCGGAAGACTGGTTCCAAATGCAACGATCGTTATGGAAATAATTCGCTCGGTAATTCCCAGGCTTCGGGCAATGGTCGAAGCACCATCAATCAGGATACGTGAGCCAAATGCCAAAATTCCTACAGAAAGAGCAATAATAAAGAAACTGACGGTGATAGAATAACGCGGTGGAAGTATCTCATGAGCTTCTTTCTGTCGCCGCGAACGCTGGAAACTTTTCCAAACAAACCAAAGCAAAGCGACAAAAAAGACGATTCCTTCGACCCGTTCCACCTTTCCATCCGATATAAAAAAATAAAACACAACGCTGGCAACAAACATAACCGGCCAGGCAAAACGTATCGTTTCCCGCTTAACCGGCATCGCCATCAACGTGGCAGTCAATCCGAGTACCAAAGCGATATTGGCAATATTGGAACCCACCACATTTCCGATAGAAATTTCAGGGTGCCCCGAAATCGCAGCGTCCAGGCTTACGATGAACTCGGGAGCCGACGTTCCAAAGGCTACAACCGTGATTCCAATAACAAGGGTCGAAACTTTAAAATGGCGGGCAAGACTCACCCCTCCCCGTACCAGCAAATCTCCACCGGCAAGTAAAAGAATTAAGCCACCTAGTAATTTCAGATATTCCACACAGGGTAGTTAACGGTAATATTTTTTTCCAATTCTTTTCTATAAAATAAAAACCTCCTTTCACCTCGTGGCGAAAAGAGATCCATCTATATTAAACACAACAAACGCCGACACTTTAGGGTTTACCGATGTGTCGCATCATTGTTTTTTATCCTCAAGCTCTTCCTCAATCTTTCTGCTCAGCTTATTGGATTCGCTGTTTACCGAATCGGTAAAATTGTTGACGTCCTTTTTCAAGTCTGAGGTATGATTTTCAAACTCTTTCTGAATATCACTTGTCGCTTTTTTAAACTCGCGCATCCCTTTACCCAGCGTACGGGCAATTTCAGGAATACTGTTCGCCCCGAAAAACAGCAGCGCCAGTAATAAGACCAGAACCAACTCTGAACCACTCACAAAGAGCAACACATTCCCCATAGTAATTGATTTTGAACAAATATAACATTCATCCGGCAATTGTCATCGCCCTACATCAGATTTTAAAGTTACACCATAAAAAATGCCCGGTTGCTAAAAAGCGACCGGGCATTCATTTAGAAAATATCTTTGTTATTCAGATTATTTCTTCTTGGTAACTCTTTCCTTCACTCTATTGACTGTATCGTAAACAATCGGTGTAGCGATGAAAATCGAAGAATAGGTACCGACAACCACACCCATCATCAAGGCAAAGGTAAATCCTTTAATGGACGTTCCACCGAACAGGAAGATGGCCAGCAGTACCACAAAGGTTGACAGTGACGTACTGAATGTACGACGCAGTGTACTGTTGATGGCTGAATCCATCATTTCCTTACGGTCCTTCTTCGGATGCAAATGGAGGTACTCACGGATACGGTCAAATACAACCACCGTATCGTTTATGGAGTAACCAAGTACCGTTAGAATGGCCGCAATAAAGGCCTGGTCGACCTCCAGCGAGAATGAGAACCAGCCGTCAAATAAGGCAAACATTCCAACAACGATGAAGGTATCGTGCGCCAATGCCACAATTGCACCAAGCGAGTATTGCCACTGCCGGAACCGAATCAAAATATAAAGGAAGATGATTACCAGTGCAAAGAAGATGGATATCAATGCATCTTTCCGGATATCATCCGAAATGGTCGGTCCCACTTTTTGCGAACTCATCCGGTAATCGGAGAGGAATTCCTTCTCAGATGTATTGGCTGGTAAGTACTGTTTTATCCCATCGTACAATTTGGCTTCGATATCTGAATCCACATTATTTCCATCCTCATCGATACGATAATCGGTTGTTATGCGTAACTGGTTGTCACCACCGAAAGTTTTCACTTCAGGCGCCGAACCAAACTCAGGAGTCAATGAATTCATCACTTTCTGTACGGGAACCGGTTGCTCGAAACGAACAACATAAGTACGACCTCCTTTAAAGTCAATTCCGTAATTCAAGCCTTTAAATATCAAGGCCAGAAGAGCTATTGTAATCATGGTTCCTGAAACCATGTAGAAAATCTTCCGTTTATCCAGGAACTTGATAGCTGCATTGCGCAGCCAGCCAGCTGTAAATCTCGAGACAAAACTGATTTTGCGATCCTTTGCCAACCATCTTTCAAATATCAGGCGGGTAATGAAAATCGCGGTAAACATGGAAGTCAGAATACCTATGATAAGTGTAGTCGCAAAACCTTTAATCGGACCAGAACCAAACATGTACAGAACCACACCGGTAAGCAACGTAGTTACCTGTCCGTCGATGATGGCCGAATAAGCATTCCGATAACCATCCTGGATGGCCAGTTTCATCCCCTTACCAGCTTTTAGCTCTTCCTGAACACGTTCATAAATCAGCACGTTCGCATCTACCGACATACCGATGGTTAATACGATACCCGCGATTCCCGGCAGGGTAAGCACAGCCCCCAATGATGCCAGAATACCAATAATATAAAAGAGGTTCGCCACAAGTGCTACGTTGGCTACCATTCCAGCGCTTCCACTATAGAAGAACAACATATAAATAAGGATGAGCACAAAGGCAATCACGAACGACCACATACCGCTGCGAATCGATTCTTTACCCAGTGTCGGTCCTACAATTTCTTCCTGAACGATGTGAGCCGGAGCAGGCATTTTACCTGACTTCAGCATGTTTGCAAGGTCTTTCGCCTCATTTACCGAGAAATTTCCGGTAATGGATGAACGACCTCCAGTAATCTCACCCTGCACAGTCGGGAATGATTGAACCAGGCCGTCAAGAACAATGGCAATGGACTTACCAACATTTTCGCGGGTTAGACGGGCCCAGGTTTTAGCTCCTTCACTGTTCATGGTCATGGATACCTCGCTGGTTGCACGGTTTTGACCGAATTCCTGACGTGCATCAGTAACAGCATCTCCGGTGAGCGGCGCTTTACCATCACGGTTCGTGACCTTCAGCGCAATCAACTGATAATAATCGCCTTTCTTATCCATCGGCTTGGATGTCCAGCGGAATATCATGTTACGCGGGAAGATGGAACGAATCTGCGGCATTTTCAGATATTGGTCAACCCGGGCTGTATCTTTAAAATGCGAGTAGCCAACCACCGGACCACGAAACAACTGTCCGTCGCGTGAAGTATTGGGCGACAATACAGAAAAGAGTGGAAAGTTTTTCGCGATATCAGCAGTCGAACCAGCAGCAAGCGAATCTTTGGTTTGTGCTTTATCCAACTCATTCAACAGACCGGTACCAGTAGTATCTTTCTTCGCTTCAGCTGTTTTTCCTTCCGGTTTTACTTCAGCTGTTTCTGTTGTTTTCTTAGCAGCCTTATCAACCGTATTCTCACCGGTTTCATTCATTTCACGCAAACGCTGGTTTGCTTTCAGCAGGTAAGGATAAACATCACTGTTTTCCCAGGTTTCCCAGAACTCCAACTTGGCAGTTCCTTCCAGCAGCTTCCGGACACGGTCAGCATCTTTTACACCCGGCAATTCGATAAGGATACGACCTTTGGTCTGCAATTGCTGAATGTTAGGCTGAGCCACACCAAAACGGTCGATACGATTACGAAGAATATTAAAGGCATTATCGATGGCACCATCCGTCTCTTTCCTGATAACCTGCAATACCTGTGCGTTAGTCGAATTGTAATTCACCTTATCGCGCAAGTCAACCGTATTAAATATGGCAGCCAGGCGACCATTTGGATCAATTTGCTCGAAAGCCTGACCAAACAGGGTTACAAAATCTTCCTGGCTGTTCTTCTGACGTTCGATCGCCTGTTTCAGCGCAGCATTAAATGTTGAATCTTTACTGTAATTAGCCAGCGAGCGAATCAAATCCGGAACCGAAATTTCGAGGGTTACGTTCATACCACCTTTCAGGTCCAGACCGAGGTTCATCTCGTATTCTTTCACTTCACGGTAAGTATATTTACGAATTCCCAGGAAATTAAATACGGGCTGTCCTGCAACTGAATCGAGATAATACGTTTCACGTTGAGGATTACCGTTTGCGTACTCCAGAGCATCTTTCTCGACCTGTTTGGCCTTGAAAGTAAAGGTTAGCTGGTAAACACAAATTAAGGCTAGCAGGATTGCGAAAAGCCTTATCAATCCTTTATTCTGCATTGGGATATCAGTTTAATTTTCCTATGTAATTTGACAATTCTATACGTTTTCAGCTTAGCACGCAAAGATATTTATTTTTTTCTGAATACAATGGTTTTCACCGGAGCAATGCCCGTCATGTCAGATGCCTCGCAACACATACGAGAGAATGTTATGCAAACTCCACCTCATCGGGCAGTTTCAATAGGAGTTGTTGTTGACCATAATCGATGATTGCTTTGTACCGAATGAGGAAGTCAGAGCCGAGCAGTCCCACAATTTGTTTGTCTGAGAATCTTGCATACTCCTGATTAATGTGTGACAGATCGATTAGCGCAATCGTCAACGAGCCGAAATTGAACTGTCCCAGCCACAATTCACCAATTTCACCAGAAGCGGTTTCCACCAAATCCTTGCCCAAACCAGTTGCCTGCTTTACAGGGTTTTCATCGGGTTGATAATGCTCAGCCATACTTTTGTCGAAAACCGATTTCGATGCGCCGGAATCGATTACCCACCATCCAACATACTCGTTTCCGAACCGGGCTTTCACCAACGGATGGTACGTTCCGGTTTCCAGTTCACACAGTTCAATCGGGATAATAATTTCCATAATGGAGGCATAAAAAAGGGGAACCTGTTTCAGTTCCCCTCCCATTATAATGAAGTATTGATTACTTGCTATTCAATTTGTCGAGTACGCTCATTACTTCGCGAACATGACCTTCACTCTCTTTCAACAGAGCCATTTCATCTTCGTTCAGTTCAAGCTCAATTACTTTCTCGATACCGTTTTTACCCAAAATAACCGGTACCCCCAGGTAGCAATTGTCGATACCGTACTCGCCTTCCAGTCTCACACATACCGGGAATACACGACGCTGATCTTTCACGATGGCTTCAACCATTTGAGCTGCTGCAGCACCCGGAGCATACCATGCCGAGGTACCCATCAATTTCACCAACTCGCCACCACCGGTTTTTGTACGCGATACAATGGCTTCCAGTTTCTCTTCATCAATCAGTTCGGTAACCGGAATACCAGCAACCGTAGTATAACGTGGCAGCGGAACCATGGTATCACCATGACCGCCCATCAACACTGCCTGAATCTCCTTCGGTGAAACACTCAATGCTTCAGCCAGGAATGCACGATAACGGGCAGTATCAAGAATACCAGCCATTCCCATCACCCTCGAGCGTGGGAATTTCGACGACAGGTGTGCCTGATAAGTCATTACATCCAATGGGTTGGATACAATAATAACAATGGCTTCCGGCGAATGCTTAATCACATTCTCGGTAACCGATTTCACGATACCTGCGTTGGTCTCAATCAAGTCATCGCGGCTCATTCCGGGTTTCCGCGGAAGTCCTGACGTAATAACCACAACATCCGAACCAGCTGTTTTTGAATAATCGTTTGATACACCTACCGTGCGGGTATCATATACATTGATGGGAGCTTTTTCCCAAATATCGAGGGCTTTACCTTCTGCCAATCCCTCTTTAATATCGACCAGAATTACTTCGTTTACCACTTCGCGGTAAGCTAATACATCGGCGCAAGTTGCACCAACATTTCCTGCACCTACTACAGTAACTTTCATAAACCTTGCAATTAAGAATTCAGTTATCAATCAGTTTCTATACTTTTTCTAAAAAGCAAACAAATATAACCAGAATAGGATGTAATCAAAAGTATTTTTGCAAGGCTTTCGAAAATCTAAAAGGGTATAACATGGCTGCATTACAGGTAAATCCACATATTTCATTCATCCCCTCGCTTATCTTTATTCATTAGAAATAAGAGTCCCCTTGTGGTAATACTTCCATAAAAAGAGAAGGCCGATTCCTTCGTTAAGGGAAACCGACCTTGTCTCTATATGACTTATAAATGAAAATATTAATTGTCCACTATTGCTTTGATTTCACCAATTATTTTCTCTGCCAGTGCTTCTGCTTTTTCCATGCTTTTACTTTCGGAATATATACGAATGATGGGTTCGGTATTCGATTTTCTTAAATGCACCCATTCTTCAGCAAAATCAATCTTCACACCATCTACATCGTTTACTTGCTCGTGCTTATATTTTTCCTTCATGGCAATCAATACAGCATCTACATTGATTTCCGGTGTCAGTTCAATTTTATTCTTCGAAATAAAATAATTGGGATACTGCGTCCGCAATTCCGAACACTTCTTGCCTGATTTAGCCAGATGAGTCAGGAACAAACCAATTCCCACCAACGAATCGCGTCCATAATGACTGGCCGGATAGATAACTCCACCGTTTCCCTCGCCACCAATCACTGCACCGGTCTCTTTCATCAGAGTGGTTACGTTCACTTCTCCCACTGCCGAGGGCGCATAGGTTCCACCATGTTTTTCGGTGATATCCCGCAGTGCCCGGGAAGAAGATAAGTTGGAAACGGTATTGCCCGGTGTCTGACTCAACACATAATCGGCCACCGCCACCAAGGTATATTCTTCATTGAACATGGTGCCATCTTCGTTGATAATGGCCAGCCGATCAACATCCGGATCGACGACAAATCCAACATCCACACCTTTATCACGAATAATCGCTGAAGTTTCCTGCAGGTTTTCCGGAATAGGTTCGGGTGTATGCGCAAAATGTCCGTGCGGTTCACAGTTGATCTCCACTACCTCTGATACACCGAGCGCTTTTAACATGGCAGGAACGGCCACACCTCCCACAGAATTAACCGCGTCAACCGCTACTTTAAATTTCGCTGCGCGGATGGCTTCCACATCTACCAGGTCGAGGCCAAGCACATGCTGAACATGGTAGTTCGTGTAATCTTTCACCGTTTCCACTCCCAAATCATCCACTTCGGCGAAATAAAAATCTCCTTTTTCAGCAATTGCCAGCACCGTTTTTCCAGCTGCATCGTCAAGAAATTCGCCTTTATTATTCAGTAATTTCAGCGCATTCCACTGTTTGGGGTTATGGCTGGCAGTCAAAATGATTCCACCGTCGGCATTCTCTGTTGTCACCGCGATTTCAGTGGTTGGCGTTGTTGCCAAACCAATATTAATCACATCGGCTCCCATTCCCATTAAGGTTCCGGATACCAAAGCGTTGACCATTTTTCCCGAAATCCGGGCATCGCGACCGACAACGATACGCAGTTTTCCTTCGCTGGTTTGATTATTCTTCGCCCAGGTGCAATAGGCTGCGGTAAATTTTACCACATCGAGCGGACTTAATCCCTCGCCGGGCACTCCACCAATGGTGCCCCGTATTCCTGAAATGGATTTTATCAGTGTCATACAGTGGATCGTTTTGTTTTGGATTGAATGAGCAAAATTGCCGAAAAAGGGTTTCATTTCAAAGGAAAAACCGGTGAACCCAGACTGGCCTCTTTTCAACCCATAAAACACTACCTGTCATCACCAACACTACTGAACCCAATTACACAAAACTTAACTCACTGAAAGACTTCGTGTTTTGCCCCATTGTTATTTTCATGTTAAATGCATCAAATCACATAAAATCATAACGCGATATCCATTTTTTTACGAACTTTGCGGCGATTTAATTAGTTTACAGAATATATTGAAATGATGAAAAAAGGAAGAGGACAGGACCGCCCACAAAAGCGGACCGTCGGAGGAAGAAGCAGCAGCCGTTTGGGCACGAATAAAACCACTGAGCGAGTAGGAAAGCGCAAACGGATTCCCGGAGCAAAAGGCTCAACAAACAGCAATAGTTCTGGGCGATTCTCAGGCCCAAGAGATGCTGAAAGAAATGAAAGACCCAGTCGTTACTCAAGACCGGGAAGCACAGAAAGAAGTGAAAGACCCAGCCGGAATTCACGAACTGAAGGTTCGGAAAGAAGAGGAAATCCAAAGCATTTTTCAAGAACTGAGCGCCCCGACAGAAGCGAACGCCCCAATCGGTTTTCCAGGAACGAAGGTACCGACAGGAGAGAATACTCCGATAGAAAAGACTCTCGCTTTGGGCGTGACAACCACCGATCAGATAATTCTAACTACCGTAAAAACGATCGTTTTTCTGGACGGAATGAAGATCGGGGTGACCGCCGCCAGGAACGTAACCCACGAAGAATTGAGGAAAGACCCGATTCGGACCGCTACATGAACAAGGATGGAAAAGTCATCCGTGGTCGGTTTGGTGAGCAAAATCTGCGCAACAAACGCGTCGGTCGCACCGAGCGCATACAGAGTGTTAAGCGGGAGGATGACGGAACCATTCGCCTCAATCGCTTCATTGCCAATGCAGGCATTTGCTCACGAAGAGAAGCTGATACATTCATTGCTTCGGGTGTGGTAACTGTCAACGGAAAGCCTGTAAACGAAATGGGTATTCGCGTAAAACCTGGTGATGATGTGCGTTTTAATGGTCAGCGTATTTCTGCTGAGCGTAAAGTATATGTATTACTGAATAAACCGAAGGGATTTGTCACTACCGTGGAAGATCCACACGCCGATCGCACGGTGATGGAGTTAATCAGTAATGCCTGTCCCGAAAGGATTTATCCGGTAGGACGACTCGATAGAACCACAACGGGACTGTTGCTTTTTACCAACGATGGTGAAATGACCAAACGTCTCACCCATCCGAAATACAACCGTAAAAAGATTTATCACGTTCATCTCGACAAAAATGTCAGCAAGAACGACCTGCAGCAGATCGTCGATGGAATTACGCTGGAGGACGGTTTAGTGGCAGCTGATTCGGTTAGCTATGTAGAGCCGGAAGACAAAAAACAGGTGGGAATCGAAATCCATTCCGGCAAAAATCGCGTGGTACGCCGTATTTTCGCGCACCTTGGCTACAAGGTACAGAAGCTCGACCGCGTATATTTTTGCGGATTGACAAAGAAAAATCTGCCTCGTGGCAGATGGCGTTTCCTTTCCGAAGACGAAGTGAGCTTCCTAAAAATGGGCTCATTTTAAGGAAGATTTTCAATTTTCGTCTATCTTAGTGTAATTCAAACTTCACAGGTACGACTTATACTTTAGCAAATTGGATCGGGAATTTCTACGAAAAATATCTGAGAACCAAGGGATCATTCATAAGGTCACAGGCATCTACTGTGATAATCCCGAGGATCGAAAGGATCTTTTTCAGGAAATTCTGATTCAGCTATGGAAGTCGTACGAATCCTTCCGAAACGAATCAAAATTTTCTACATGGATGTATCGCGTTGCCCTGAATACGGCCATTACGGCTTTTAAAAAGGCATCGCGGCATCCGTTGAATAATCAGATTGAGTTGGTCAGTTTTCAGCTGACTGCGGAAGAGTACGACTACGAGTTTGAAGAGAATTTGAAGTTGCTCCATAAAGCGATTGAGCAATTGACAGGGGTGGAAAAATCGATCATTTTGCTTTATCTGGAGGATAAAAAATACGAAGAGATAGCTGAAATTACGGGGATTACCCAAAACTACGTCAGGGTGAAAATGAACCGTATCAAAAAGAAACTGAAAGCGATTTTAAACGTGGATGCCTGATGGAACTATCCGAACTGAAAACAGCGTGGGAAAAAGTGGCCGATCGCTCGGCTGATGAAAACAGGCTTGAAGAAGACCAGCTCAGAGAGATTTTGTCCAACCGTGGCAAAGGCATTATTTCCCGGCTCGACCGAAATGTAAAAATCGGGTTTGGTCTGTTGGCTCTGTTCATTCTGCTTACGTTCATCGATAAGTTACTACCCAACTCGATATTAAATAACGGTCTGTTCGAAGAAGTGCCGCAACCACCGGTGTGGCTGTTATTCTCAGGGTGGGTTGTCAGTATTTTCATTGCCTTCACCTTTATCTCATTTGCATGGAAATATTACCGGTTACGCGTACCACATTTGGCTGCCGAACATTTACCTACAGCACTCAACAAATTGCTGATGGTACTGGGTACCTTCAAAAAGCAGTTCTACCTGGCGCTTTTTCTGTTTATTTTCGAAGCCGGATTATCGTTTTCCATCGGGATGTATCATGGATATACTTCAGTGAGTAATACTTTAGGCGATTCGTTTCTGCTTGTCGCACTGGTTATCCTTATCATGCTTTTCATCCTCGGTATTTTCGTCGCTATTCTTGCCTTTATTTTTCACCTGGGGTTCAAGAACCTTTACGGGAAATATCACCAACAACTGAAGGATACCCTTCATGAGCTCAACGAACTCGAAGATTAACAGAATTATCAGATTATTCATCACCGGATGGGCATTGTTCTTTGCCTTACCGGCACATGCCCAAAGTATTTCCGGGCGGGTGCTCGACGAAAGAACCGGTGAACCGCTTCCGTTTGTCAACATTGTGTATAATGCCAACCAGGAAGGAACAGTCACCAACATCGATGGTTATTTCACCATTCCATCGGCGAAAGTGGAATACCTGCGGGCGAGTTACATGGGCTACCGGACGCAATACCTCGACAAGCAACATCTCCTGAAAAAACCGTTACTCATCAGGCTATTGCCCGCCGAAATCCAACTGGAAGCCGTGAATATCTTTCCAGGAAAGAATCCGGCTGAGACCATCATGGAGAAAGTTCTCCGTAACCGGAAGAAGAACGATCCAGACGAGCTGAATGGATATCGCTATACCGCTTACCACCGTTTCTGGGTTACAGCCGAGAGTACCAATAAAACATCTCTCGCGGCTGATACAACATCGATTCGGTTGTTGAAACGGTCACAAAAACAACATCTTTTCCTGATGGAAACCATTAGCCGAAAAAATGTGGAGAAACCCGAGCGGGAACATGAAGAGATTTTACAATCGCGCGTGTCCGGAATTCAAAATCCCTCGTTCATGGTGCTGGCTACGCAACTGCAATCATTTTCCGTTTACCGGAATCAATTCCAATTGTTGGATCAGGAATTTCTTTCGCCACTCAGCCGGAATGCCATTCGTAATTACCTGTTCCTGCTTCGCGATACACTCTATTCACCGGAAGGCGATTCGCTTTTCGTGATTTCCTTTCAACCACGAAAAAACAGGAATTTCAACGGCATGACGGGAACATTGCACATTAACAGCAACGGTTATGCTGTAGAAACCTTCCTGTCCAGGCCGGCGCAAATTCAGAAAGGCACACCCGAAATTAACATCCTCCAAAAATACAACCGCTTACCGGATGGACACTGGTTCCCGCTCGAACTGGACACCGAACTAAAGTTTCGCATGAGCGAACTGCCCGGGTCCAAATCGTCAGACAGCACGCTGAACAAACTATTACTGGTGGGAAAAAGCCGTACCTACCTGATGCAGCGGGAGATTAACCCCGCATTCACGAAGAAAGATTTCCCTAAAAATGCCGTTACTTATTCCGGGGTCAACCAACCGCTTCCGACAGATGTAAAGCAATTCAGGGAACGTCATACCAGTCCGCTCGATGCTGAAACCTATCGTGTTATTGATAGCTTGGGGCGAGCCAGCCACCTGGAAGAAAAGCTGCAAAACTTCAAGTCGCTGATTGACGGACAAGTTCCGTTGGGACCTATCGACTGGGACTGGAAACGATTGGTAAACTACAACGATTACGAAGGATTCAAACCCGGACTCGGACTGGAAACCAACTCAAAACTGTCGCGATACTTCAGCGTTGGGGGATATGCTACATACGGTTTTCAGGATAGGAAAATCCGACACGGCGAATGGTTTAATCTATTTCCATCAGGCTACCGCGATTTACGACTTCAATTGGGCTACCACGATGAAAACCTGGAGATAGGGGGAAATGATTTTCTGGAGAAAAGAGACCTGTTGCAACCGGAATTTTTCCGCGATCTGCTCATTCGGCACATGTATGCCACCCGCCGGTATTCGGCCAAATTCCTGTTCCGTCCGTTACAGACATTGAAGTTGCAACTGACGGCTGATGCTTCGGATAATCGCTTCAGCATCATCGGAGCTGATTCGATTCAGAAATACAAGCTCAGCCGTATTGGCCTTCAGCTACGGTTTGCTCCGGGCGAAAAAACCTATAAAGCACCCGACGGTCTCTATACCTTTAAGCCGGCATCCAGCGAGTGGTTCGTGAATGCTTACAGAGGGGTTCACTGGTTCGACGGGCCGTATTCCTTCACCAAACTGGAGATGAAAGGCCGGATGAAATTCATGCTAACGCCTTCGGGCCCGACACGCGTGATGGTCAAAGCGGGAAATGTAACCGGTGATGTACCGTATCCGGAACTGTTCAACGGCAACGGTAGTTACACGTCGTCTTTTACCCTGTTGGCGCCCTACTCCTTTGCCACCATGCGCATGAACGAATTCACCGCAAACCAGTATGCATCCATTTTTATCAGGCAAAGCCTGGGAAAAATGTTCATGCACCGCAACACCAGCTTTCATCCTGAAATTCTTGTCGTTCAACATGCGGGTGTCGGAAAACTGGACGACAAATACCAAAATGCGTATCAACTGTCACCGAGCGATTTCCGGAAAGGCTATTTCGAGTCCGGCTTCGAAGTGGACAATTTATTACCAAGCGGTTTGCTAAGCTATGGTCTTGGTGTTTATTACCGATATGGACCTTATGCGCTACCGACGGCGTCGGATAACTGGGCTTTTAAAATCGGGATGTTTCTGAATTTTCAAAAACAGTAATCAGCAACATGATTAAAACAACATGAATATAACTCCGGCTTCGGATAACCGATGTCGGGATAAAGCGATATTATTATCTTTGTACCAAAATATTAAGAATAACGAACGTATGGGACATAAATCCGGATTTGTCAACATTATCGGAAATCCGAATGTGGGAAAATCAACCCTGATGAACGCAATGGTAGGCGAAAAACTATCCATCATCACATCCAAGATGCAGACAACCCGTCATCGCATCAAAGGAATTGTGAACGGCGAGGATTTTCAGATTATTTACTCCGACACGCCGGGTATCCTGAAACCGAACTACAAGTTGCAGGAATCGATGATGAAGTTTGTGTCGACAGCTCTCGTCGATGCCGATATCATCCTCTATGTAACTGACGTGGTGGAAGATTTTGAAAAAAATATTGAATACATTGAAAAGATTCGGCAAAACGATATTCCGATCCTGGTTTTATTAAATAAGATCGATCTCTCGAATCAGGAAGAGGTGGAAAGTAAGATGACTCGCTGGCGCGAATTACTGCCCAACGCCGAAGTCTTTCCAATTTCCGCGACTGAAAATTTCAACATCGATGTAGTGTTCAACCGAATCCTGGCACTACTGCCGGAAGGTGCTCCCTTCTTCCCGAAAGATGAATTGACCGACCGGAACGAACGCTTTTTCACGCAAGAGATTATTCGTGAGAAAATCCTATTGAACTATCAAAAAGAAGTTCCTTACTCGGTAGAAATCGAAGTAGAGTCGTTCAAGGACGAAGAAAAACTTCTTCGTATTGATGCCGTGATTTATGTGGCCCGTGACAGTCAGAAGGGAATCATCATCGGGCACCAGGGAAAAGCCCTGAAAAAAGTGGGAACCGAAGCCCGCAAGGACATGGAAGAATTCTTCGGGAAAAAAGTATTTTTGCAGCTTTATGTGAAAGTCGCCAAAGAGTGGCGCGATAAAGAAAACATGCTGAGAAACTTCGGATACGAGTTTCAATAAATTTAGAAGACCGGTAAATGAGCAATATAGTAGCGATAGTTGGACGGCCCAACGTAGGTAAATCGACCCTGTTTAACCGATTAACCGAATCACGGAGGGCCATTGTGGATGATGAATCGGGCGTAACACGCGACCGCCTCTACGGCAAGGTGCTGTGGAATGGCGTGGAGTTTTCGCTCATCGATACCGGAGGTTATGTTTCCGGCTCCGATGATATTTTTGAAGAAAGCATTCGCGAACAGGTGCATGTGGCCATCGAAGAGGCTGATGTGATTATGTTTGTAGTGGATGTGGAAAGTGGCATCACCGATTTGGACCAGTCAGTGGCCCAAATGCTCCGCCGTGTGAGCAAGAAAGTGGTTGTAGTAGCAAACAAGGTGGATAACCATCAGCGTGCACTGGACGCTGTTGAGTTTTATTCACTGGGATTGGATGAAGTATATACCGTTTCGTCTGTTAACGGTTCAGGCACCGGCGATCTGCTTGACGCAGTCGTAAACATTCTGCCAAAGGATACTGAAGAGGAGGAAGAGGAAACCATTCCCAAGATTGCCATTGTAGGAAGGCCCAATGTGGGGAAATCGTCGACTATTAATACCCTTGTCGGGGAAGATCGGCACATTGTAACCGATATTGCCGGCACGACCCGCGATTCGGTTTCGCAACGTTACAACAAATTCGGATACGATTTTATTCTGATCGATACGGCCGGATTGCGGAAAAAGAAAAACGTCAGGGAAGACCTGGAATTCTATTCTGTTCTGCGCTCCGTTCGTACCATCGAAGATGCCGATGTGTGTTTGCTGCTCCTCGATGCCACCCTTGGCGTCGAAGCCCAGGATGTGAACATCTTCAACCTGATTGCACGGAACCGTAAAGGTGTGGTAGCGGTAGTGAACAAGTGGGATTTGGTTGAAAAAGACAACCACACCATGGAACAGTTTCGCCGGAAAATTCTGGAACGATTCGAACCCTTCACCGATATTCCGGTTGTTTTCACATCGGCGGTAACCAAACAACGCATATTCAAAGCACTGGAAGAGGCTCTGCATGTGTACGCCAACCGGACGCAACGTATTCCTACATCGAAAGTAAACGAGGTGATGCAAAAGGTCATAGAGGCCTATCCTCCACCAGCATACAAAGGAAAATACATCCGCATTAAATACGTTACTCAGCTTCCGACGCATACCCCGGCATTTGCTTTTTACTGTAACCTGCCGCAATATGTTCGCGAACCATACAAACGTTACCTCGAAAACAAAATCAGAGAAAACTTCGATTTCACCGGGGTTCCCATTCAGATATTTATGCGGAAAAAATAAAAGCCTATTATGATCAAAAACTATCCTGGCGAAAAATGGAAAGAGATAATCATGGAGGAGGGTGCCCTTCGCATGCGTTATGCCATATCCACTTACGGCAGGATAGCCAGTTTTTCCGATTCACTGAAAGCCGACGGTCAGCTGCTCAAAGGCGGTCTGATTGGCGGTTATCCTTCGCTTCCGCTTCGCCCTTTCGGGAAACCCAAAACGTTTTACATCCATAAACTGGTGGGTGAATATTTTCTGGAACAAAACCGCGAAGGAAAAACCCACATCATCCACCTCGATTACAACAAACAGAACAACCACGTCGACAACCTGAAATGGGCCACGAAAGCCGGAATGATTGCTCATCAGCAAGCTAACCCGGCCGTACTGGAAGGACGTGAAAAGAAGAAAGCCCGCAAAACACAGAAAGGCCACAAACTCACCTCAACGCAGGTTCTCTTGATCAAAAAGAAGATTTTCGACCCAAACCGAAAAACCCGCATGAAGATGATTGCCAAACAATTTGGCATCAGCGAGATGCAGCTATACCGGATCAAATCGGGCGAGAACTGGGGACATGTAAAGGAAGATGAGAACCGCGATAAGGAGAACAAAAAAGGAACGGAGGCGCTGTGAGAAAATTCTCCGCCGCTATATTTCTCCTGTTATTGATTCCTGTCACGTTGCCGGCACAGGAGCAAAAATCCGTGCTCGGGATCAGAAAAGCTTCCCGGATTGTGCATTCGGAAAAGAAACACCGAAAATTTAAATCGGTTGACGAATTGCCGCTTACCTACCGTAAAGCGGCCCGGATTGCGCTAAGTTACTACCCCGAACTGAAAAACACCCGCATCATTTTCAGGGAAAAGAACATCAAAACAACCATGGCGACCCGCCCGCGCATGGACTTTCTGTTTCACCATAAAGGGAAACGGGCATACCGTATTTTTCTCGATACCAGGGTTAAACATGAAGATGGCCTCTTACCTTCTGAGGTGCCGTTCCATGCCTTGGTTGGTCTATTCGGACATGAGCTGGCACATGTCATCGATTACAAACATAAAAGTGCCATCGGTATTGTAACCACAGGAATTCGTTACTTGGGGCACCACTACCGTGAAGAACTTGAGAATGCGACTGACCGGGAGACCATTTCACGTGGACTGGGCTGGCAATTGTATGACTGGTCTGAATTTGTGTTGGAAGCACCGGATGTGTCGGAGAAATACAGGGAATACAAGGAGACGTATTATTATGACCCGGCTCAACTAAAGAAAATCATCCGGCATCAGTAGTTGACGCCCCAAAATGCGCCATCGTCAATTATAAATTTCACAAGGTCCCGAATCCTTCCTCATTTTTAACCTTTCTTAGTTAACATTTCAACACTTTTCCTGTTAGTTTTTATTGAATACGTCGAACATAAAACGACTAAATCATATGGACATTACAGATTTACAAGGAACTGTTACGTTAAGTAATCAGGTAGAAATGCCCTATTTCGGATTGGGTGTTTTCCAGTCGGAAGAAGGTCAAGAAGTGATGAACGCTGTCAAATGGGCGATAGAAGCAGGATACCGCCACGTAGATACTGCCGCGCTTTACCGCAACGAAAAAGGCGTGGGCCAGGCTATTCGCGAAAGCGGCATCGGCCGGAAAGAAATCTTTGTTACTTCCAAGGTCTGGAATTCCGACCAGGGGTATGACCAAACCCTAAAAGCCTTTGAGATCAGCCTGAATAAATTGGGTTTCGACTACCTTGATTTGTACCTGGTTCACTGGCCGGTAAGCGGAAAGTACAAGGATACCTGGAGAGCCCTCGAAAAATTGTATCAAGATGGGAAAGTACGCGCTATTGGCGTTTCCAATTTCATGCAACATCACCTGAAAGATCTCGTGCAGGATGCTGAGATTATGCCGATGGTTAATCAGGTCGAATTTCACCCGCGACTGGTACAACAGGATCTGGTGGATTTCTGCCTGAAAAATAACGTCCGCCACGAAGCGTGGAGCCCGTTGATGCAGGGGAAAGTGCTCGACTTGCCCGAAATCAAAGCCATCGCTGAAAAGTATGGTAAAAGTACCGCTCAAGTGATTTTGCGTTGGGATTTGCAAAAAGGTGTCATCACCATTCCCAAATCGGTACACAGAGAACGCATCATCAGCAATGCCAACATTTTCGATTTCTCTCTGAGTGATGAGGAAATGAAAACACTCGATAGTCTGGACAAAGGAGAACGCAATGGTCCTGACCCAAACAATTTTAATTTCTAGACAATCAATATCGGAAGGCCACTGTGGCAGGTGGCCTTTTTCAATTCGTCACGATTGATCATCATTTTCCAAAACATAACAATGCTTCCAATCTCTCTTAATTGTTATGATTTGCCCTATTGCCTAACATGAACGGCAATTCATTCCTATTTGATGAAAAATCGTTGTACATTTGCCCGACTTTTCCCGACAGGTTGGAAAAGCGTTAATGATTTGTGGCAGACTTGGTTTAACGGTTCGATTAAAGCGGGAAGGCCCAATTAAAATTTTTACATGATACAATTTGAAGAAATGGGCCTGGATCCGAGGATTATCAAAGGGATCCACGAACTGGGATTTAAAGAACCCTCTCCGATTCAGGAGAAAATTATTCCACAATATTTGCAATCACCCGGCGACATGGTCGGTCTGGCACAAACAGGAACCGGTAAAACGGCTGCTTTTGGATTGCCAATACTGCAAAGCATTGATACCAATAAAAAAGTACCGCAGGTACTGATTTTAAGTCCAACCCGTGAGTTGTGCGTACAGATTGCCCGCGAAATGGAACTTTACGCCAAGTATCTCTCTAACGTAGATATTCTTTCGGTGTATGGTGGCGCGGCCATCGAGCCACAAATTCGGGCACTGAAAAAAGGTCCGCAAATTATTACAGCTACTCCCGGACGTATGCACGACATGGTTCGCCGGAGAAAAGCCGACCTTTCCAGCATCGACATCCTGGTGCTTGACGAAGCAGACGAAATGCTGAACATGGGCTTCCAGGAAGATTTGGATGCCATTTTGGCCGGAACGCCGAAGACCAAACGCACGTTGCTCTTCTCGGCTACTATGCCGAAAGAGGTGGCTACCATCTCCAAAAAATACATGACTTCGCCGGTGGAAATTACCGTGGGTAAGAAAAACGCCGGTGCCGATAATGTAAGTCACATCTATCACATGGTGCATGCCCGCGACCGTTATGCGGCGCTCAAAAGGGTTATGGACTTTCATCCCGACATTTACGGTATTGTTTTTTGCCGTACCCGGATGGAAACTAAAGATGTGGCTTCCAAGTTAATTCAGGACGGTTATAATGCCGAAGCTTTGCATGGCGACTTGTCGCAGGCGCAGCGCGATTTTGTGATGGATAAATTCCGCACCCGTGGGGTACAGATGCTGGTAGCTACCGACGTGGCTGCCCGCGGGCTGGATGTGAACCATCTGACCCACGTTATCAACTTTAACCTGCCCGACGACACGGAGAACTATACCCACCGAAGTGGCCGTACCGGTCGCGCCGGACGTTCCGGAACTTCCATCTCCATCATTCACATGAAGGAGCAAGGGAAAATCCGAATGATTGAAAAGAGCATCGGTAAGAAATTTGAAAAGATGCCTGTTCCGGCTGGTGAAGCTATTTGCGAACGGCAGTTGCTTCATTACATCGATCGCCTCGGTGAAACAGAGGTTGATGATTCTCAGATTGAAAGTTACATACCGGCCATTCACGAAAAACTGGAAGGCTTAACCCGCGAAGAGCTTATCAAGCATTTCGTGGCTATGGAGTTTAACCAGTTGTTGAAATACTACCGTGAAACGGAAGATCTGAATACGGTAGAAGCTCCGGCAGGCAGAGACGGAAGACAGCGGAACAGCAAACGGGAGAGTCACAACGAAAAGGGTATCCCGATGACTCGCTTCCATATTAATATCGGCAGCAAAAAAGGATTAAGTCCCAAAGAATTAATTTCCATTGCTGTGCGCGCCACGGGAAAACGCAACCTGGAGGTAGGTCGCATTGACCTTCTGCGCAATTTCTCGTTTGTAGAAATCGATAGTTCACAGGCAGGTTCATTCGTTCAACAGGTGAAAAAACTGATGTTCGATGGTATTCCAATTGTGGCTACCGAATCAAACGAACGTCCGCCGCAACAAAAGCCGCGCTTCAATAGCAACAGCAACGGCAAGAGACGTGGTGGTGGCGGTGGCGGTGGCGATTTCCGCAGGAACAACGACAGAAGAAAACGACGCTAAGTCAGTTCATAGATATTAGATAATACAAAGCCCGGAAATAACTTCCGGGTTTCTTTTTGCCTTAAAAAAAGCCCTGCCATTTCCGGCAGGGCTTTTCCTTACTGTTTGATGATTTTATCAAGGCTTAATTCTTTGCAGGCTTTTCGGGCTTTGCTGGTTTTTCTGGCTTCTCTCCCTTTTCAATATCATTCAGGTGCTCCAGCCCATCGATGTGAACGCCCTGACCGATTTTGGCAATCTCATTCATATCGAGATTACCCGTAATACTGATGATTGCATTATCGTCGCCGCCAACCACCATCAACAGGTGCGATACACGTTTCTCCTTGTTCTCTTTGATGTAGAACCTAACGACTTGACCTTTTTCCTTCACATCCATCAACAGCTCATATTCGCCTTTGATTTTGTCGAAGAAATGATCCTTGTTCAGTTCATCATAGAAGTTGAGGGATTTGTTCAGGGCTTCATCGTCCACCGAAAGGATGCGAATTCCCGAAAGGCTCGACAGCATGTTCTGGGCTTCCTTGTCGTCCTGCTCAAACTGCGAGGCCATTCCCAATAGTTTTCCTGAAATATTCACGGTAGTAAATCCATCCTTACCTGAATATTTATCAAATAATTTAGTTACTGCATCCTGTGCCATCATCTGAAACGGCAACAACATCAACAGGATAATAATTAACTTCTTCATGGCTTATTGTTTTAACTTCAAATTGACAATTACATTCATTTGCGCATACCCTTTACCATAGAATTCCAGTGCCTGGTAAAGTGGTTTCGTATCTTTTTCCATATTTGGAATCTTGTCCAGCTGCTTAATTCCCTTGTTGTAATTCACCGATACATACTTCAGCGCATCCATGCTCATTTCGTAGGCTTGCTTTGGATTTTCCGGCGCGTTCATGGCCAGTTGATTTTTCTGCATTTGCTGGTTATTCCAGATATTCAGTGTAAACAGCACCACAATTATCGCTGCAGCAATACCGGCCATCCAGGTAACCTGGTGTGTAAAACGCTTCCGCTGAATAATCCGTTCGCGCGTTTCTATCGCTCCGGTAATTCTTTCGGCAAATGCCATCTCCTCCATCGTATCCACCGGTTCATCCAGTCCTTCGAAAAACGGACGGTTGATTTCCAACGCTTCCGGCAAATCCCGGTTTTCCCGGAAAAAGTCCCGAAGCTGCTGCTCTTCCTCTAAGGTGCTTTGCCCTTCAAAGAACTTTTCCAGTAATATTTCTACTCTTCGGGTTTCCATAGTTCATTCGTTTAATCATTTCATCACGCACTTTTTTTCGTGCCCTCGACAGATTTGCCCGAACTGCACTGTTCTGCATATCCAGTACCCGGGCAATTTCATTCAGTTCATAGTGTTCGATATCCCGCAGGTGAATCACGGCTCGCTGCTGTTCCGGCAGCATGTCGATGATTTCTTTTGCCAACCGGGCAGTATCTTTTTGCTCAGCCAACTCGTCGGCCTGCTTCATATTCGATATCCATTCGTTCCGGGCCTTTAACTGTTCCATCGGAATCGTCCGATGCTTCTGTATCTCGTCAACGCACAAATTCCTTGTCATCCGCATCGCGTAAGCTTCCATGTTATCGACTCCTGCCAGGTCCTTCCGACGGCTCCACAATTTCATGAATACCTCCTGCACCACATCTCTCGCCTGCTCATCGTCGCGGAGAAACCGGACGGCGAACCGGAGCAACTTACCGGACATCGGGACAACCTCTGTTTTAAATGTTTTGGAATCCATTGCTTGCGAACGATTCGTTTGGTTCTGTCAGTATCATGACTCCCCTATCGGGAATTCGTTACACCAACCGGTTTACTTTTTCACCTTTACGCTGTCAATCCTGCTCAGCTGCTGCATTCCATCCATGTGGAGCGAACGATCGAGCTCGGCTATCTTTTTCAAATCCATCCGGCCGGTGATGGATACCAGCGTATTTTCCTGACCTCCCACAATAATGATCAACTCGCGGATGTAATCCATTTTATCCATTAGGGCAAAAATGTGCACGCGATCACCATGGTCATTCGTTTCCAAAAGCAAATCGTAATTCTTCTTCAGCTTATCAAGAGCGCCACTGGCCCGAAGGTCGGTGTAAAAATCAACCCGGTTATTCAGCTCCTTATCTTCGATGCTTATCACACGTACTGAATTAACCTGACTGAGAATCTCTTTGGCATCCTGATCCTCGTCATCTACAAACCACCGGGCAAACCAGATGAGCAGATGCGGAACATTCACACTTTCCACCCCTTCGCGACCAGCATATTTATCGAACAGGTAATCGGTGGGGTTGCTTTGCGCCATCGATGCGAATGGCAACAAAAGAAACAGAAGGATAACAAGCTTTTTCATTTGACTGGTATTTTAGGTTTCATTGACAACGATTCAACATTCTCATATTTTGCCACCTTAATGTAGGTGTTTTATCAAGAAGACCCGGTTCGGGAAAATATGTTACACGCGCTGATGCTTTTTTTTGAAATAAATAAAAACAAAAAGCCCCTCCGTTTCCGGAGAGGCCGTTGAGAAATCTTGCTGAATGTTAATCCGGCAGTAAAATTAGCACAATGTTGATCATTAATATTTTCTGCGTCAAGACCAATCACATCGAACGATTGAGGTGCCCTAGCGAGTTTACATATTCAGCAGATTGCCGATTTTTATTCCTATATAAATGGAACGAGGTAGTCCCGGCCCATAAATATATCCCGGATCACGATCAACTCCCCGGTCAAAATCTTCTTGATAGGAATTAAAGATATTTTTTACTCCTCCATAAAGTTGCAAGATCGCCCCGTTGAGTTTGATGTTATATCGAACCTTCATCCCAAAATCAAAAAACGGATCCGATTCGCGCAATTCCCCTTCTTCCGGGTTTGCCAGGGTATTACCAAAATAGGGAATTAGCATCTTTCCTGTATAGTTTGACGAGGAAGAGATTCCCAAATTAGCTATCGGCTTCCAATCCAATGTCAGGTATCCATAGCTATTGGGAGTACGGAAGAACCGCTTCTCGTTAAACTCCTGCACCTCACTATACCGACTGCGTTGAAAGGTTAATCCTGACTTCATCGAGAAACTTTTCCCGGGAACAAAATTCAGCTCCAGGTTAACTCCCTGAACAGTCGCTCCTCCTTTTGCATTCGTCCGGGTATACACCACCACGCCGTTTCCATCGGGTGCCCCGTATTCGTTCACAAAGGCATCGTTCAGCTGGGTGTAAAATCCTTCAGCTAGGAATCCCAAAGACACCTTGCCCAATTGTTTGTTAAAATCAAGCGATGCCATGGTACTGTGGCTCGTTTCCTGTTTCAAGTCCGGATCATTTTGGTGAATCACTTGGCGAGAACCAGACGTCTCGATGTGCAAATCTTCGTCAAAAATTTGAGGAGCACGATACCCCTTTGAGTAACTTATTCGCACCTGTAAATAATCCTGAATGTCATATTTCAACGTTACACGGGGACTGAAAACATTTCCCTCTTTTTCTTCGCCCGAAGTAGTTTCATCAGTGACCTTATAATGGTCAAGACGACCTCCAACCGACACATTCGTTTTATTCCAGGTAACATCATATTGTCCGAATATCCCAAAGGTATTGCTGGTTTGATCGGCTACCAGGGTATTGCTGGTATGCGGAATTTCCACAATCCTATTATTAACAATAATCGCATTCTCCCAGTCGGGATAACCCAGTTTTTTATCATTCAATGTTTCTCTCCGATTTTCCAGTCCCACGATTAAATTGGTACCGTCGAAACGGGCATTGTACTGTGTGCCTGCGACACCTGTAACTCCTTTGGTTTTCCCATAATCTTGTAATGATTGTTCTGCTCCGTAATAGGAATCACGATTGATCAGTTGACCCGAAACATAAACAGACCACAAATCGGTTTCCCGGAAAAACTGCTCATACGTAAGCGCACCCGTAATCATATCATGATTCACTGCTTCGGCAATATCCGATTCATGCTCCGGATAATCAAACTTGTCCCCGCCACGACGGTTCTCCTTAATATTAAAAAAATCGGCCGTTAGTTTGTTACGAAACCCAAATCGATGAAAAAGCCGGGTTCCGAAAGTTGTATTATTCATTTTAGGAAGCTCCGAAAAGCCGTCACCATTCGCATCAAACGGAGCCTTGTCACGGAAAAAACCATAGACAGACATTCCTGTTTTATTATCGCTTGAAACCACCGATGCGTTGGCATTTACACTGTAGTCCTGTGCCGGATCACCTGCATCTTTAATTCCGACACCATTGACACCCCCATTCACTCCAAACTCATATGAGTTCCGGATAGGTTCCTGAAGAATCAGGTTAATGGTCCCTGCAATCGCATTACTTCCGTACAAAGCAGAACCACCACCGCGAACCACCTCTATCCGTTCGATCATGTTCGATGGAATCAGTTCCAGCCCATATACGCCAGCCAATCCGCTAAAAATGGGCCGACCGTTGATCAGTATCTGGGAATAAGGACCTTCCATACCATTAATCCGTACCTGGCTGAACCCACAATTCTGGCAATCATTCTCCATGCGAACTCCCGGGCTAAAATTCAATCCTTCGCTAAGTGTAATCGCATTCATCGTGGTCAGCAGTTTGGGAGTAATTGTATTAACAATGACCGATGACTCTTTCCGGTCTTTCGCGTTTCTATCCCCCGTTACTACAACCTCATTAATGTTTAATACATCAGGAGAAAGCTGAAAATTGACCTCTTCCGTTTCTCCCTTTTTTATAAAAATCTTCTTCGTTATTGGTTTATATCCCAATGTCTGAGCTTTTATTGTCCATGTACCTTCCTGAAGATTAAGCAAACGGTAATGACCGGTTTCATCGGTCACTGTACCCATAGTGGTTCCCTCAACTACGATGGAAACAAATGGCAGATGCTCATCAACCGACTTGACATGACCTACAATATTGGCATCGGTATTTAAACGTTGAGCTTTAACGCCAGGAACAAATAATATGAACGAATACAGAATATATAGAATGAATTGTTTCACGTTTGAGAATATTTAATGGTTGATGTATAACTCCTTTATTGCAGCATTACTCTTAGATTTGTAGCTGCTCTAATTTTACATGAGAAAAATAATACGCGCATTTATCTGTCATGCCACCAGTATCCCTGATTTCTCTTTCGTTATTTTTTTCATCACCTTATAAACCAGGCAATTACACATAATTAGTTACTCCGGAGATGGCAGATCCATTCCCGACAAGACAAACAACTAATGAAAATCCATGTGCTCATCCTGCAAAGAGTAAATCAGGGTATCAGCAGAGAGAGCTGATACAGCTGCTAATGCTCAAATTGCGTATTATATACTTGAATATCTAATGGGTGGGGCTCTCTCTGAATTTTGTGAGAGCAATGTCTGATAATAAGAAGAATGACAAAGAATAGAACGCTTTAACAGCTTTGAGTGAGTGAATACCGTTAAAACGAAAAATGAAGAAATAAAAAGAATATGAACGCTGTGAACATGCATACAACCTTCGGTCGTATGATGATGATGTTTTATTGGCTTGGAATCACTGTGCTTGTTGTATGGATGAGCATGTACCAGAACCTGTCCGTTCGGTAACTGGTGCACATGCATAAACAAAGCATCGTTAGTCACCAACAAAAGGACGACCATAGCGCCAAGGAGCGCGACAATTTGTTTACCCCTATTTTTAAAAGACAGGTTCATTTAACGAATATAGACAAATTCAAGTTATTATAGCTGTCAAAAGCCCCTCCGTTTCCGGAGAGGCGATTGAGGTCTGCTCTTTTCATTAGACCGACTATTCAACAGAGCAGATTGGTTAGGCAGGTATATGAATACGAATCGCTGTGTTTTCTTTTCAGGAACAACAGGAATGACTTTTACTCACCTGTTTAACCGGACTATGACAGGCTTTGGCACCGGCCATATTTTTTAAATCGCAACCACTGCATCCGGCACATCCTCCTGACGCACCTTTCGAGCGCAAACTTTTGACAATGCTGTATACCATATAGGCAAACGCTGAAAAGACAATGATATAGACCAATATATTTTGTACCATCACGTGTGATTTTTTCGGGTTAAACAAACAAACTTCCAATCTGGTACGTGGCAAAGGCCACCACCCAGGCAATCCCCGTGGTATACACCATACTAAAGACAGCCCACTTCCAGTTCGACTCTTTCTTGATGGCAGCAATCACCGCTACGCACGGGAAATAGATCAAAATAAACAGCATAAAACCAAAGGCAACCAACGGTGTAAACACCCTCTCTCCTTTTAGTTTTCCGGAAGAATGTCTCTGTTGCTGCAGCTTCTGCACCAGCGTGCCCGAATCGCCGTCACCCTTTGCATGGTAAAGAATTCCCATCGTGCTCACCACAATTTCCTTGGCGGCCAGTCCGGTGAGAATACTCACTCCTATTTTCCAGTCAAAACCCAGTGGTTTCAATACAGGTGCCAGGGCATGTCCCATCCGACCGATGTACGAATTCTCCTGATGTTCGGAAGCTTTGTCCATCTCCAGCTGCGAAATCTGATGTTGCTTTTGCGTTTCGTTCAGCGATGCATTGTTTTCCACCTGGGCAATACTTGCATCATAATTCTGCGTGTAATTTACCTTTCGGGGGAAGTAACTTAAAGCCCATATCAAAATCGAAGCGACCAGAATCACTCCACCCATTTTCTTCAGGTACTGAACACCTTTGTGCCACATGTGAATAGAAGTGTTCCGCAAGGTTGGCATCCGGTAAGGCGGCAATTCCATCACAAACGGAACTGCGGCTTTGCGGAAGACCGTATTCTTCAGCACCAGCGCCACCACAATGGCCATGATGATGCCAATCATGTAAATGGAAAAGAGAACCAGTCCCTGGTTTTTCGGGAAGAAGGCAGAAATGATCAATACATATACCGGCAGCCGTGCACTGCATGACATGAACGGCGTAATCATCATCGTCAGGATGCGGTCCTTCCGGTTCTCCAGTGTCCGGGTCGCCATCACGGCGGGCACGTTACAGCCGAAACCCATGATAAGCGGAATGAATGATTTCCCGTGCAACCCGATTTTGTGCATCAGCCGGTCCATGATGAATGAAACACGCGCCATGTAACCGGTGTCTTCCATAAAGGAGATAAAGAAGAACAGGATCAGGATATTGGGCAGGAAGACAATTACACCGCCCACGCCGCCTATCACACCGTCGACCAACAAATCCTTCAGCGGGCCGGCCGCCATGTGGCTTCCCACAAAGTCACCGATGTAGCCTACGCCCGTGTTAATCCATTCCATGGGGTAATTGCCCAGTGTGAACGTAGCCTGAAACATCAGCCACATGACAAAGATGAAAATGGGAAAGCCCAGTATCCGATTCGTAATAAATGAATCAATCTCTTTGCTGCGCTGCCGCCTCTTCTCGCGGCTCTCGATGTAGGTCTCACTCAGCGCCCCCGCCACAAAACCGTATTTGGCATCAGTAATCACCGTTTCCGACGATTCGCCAAAAGCCTTTTCCAGCTTGGCAATCTCGCGGTCGGTCAGCTCGTTGATGCGAGCAAAATTATCGCGCTTCTTCAGCATCGAGCGGGTTGTCCGGTCGTTTTCCAGCAACTTCACTGCCAGGTAACGCGACGAATATTTATCGATTAAATGTTCGTCCTTGTCCAGCTCCTTCCGGAGAATATCGATGGATTTTTCAATATCGTGTCCGTAATTGATGTTCACGTAACGCACAACCGGGTCACGGTCTTCGTACACATCAATCACTTTTCGCATCAGGTTTTTAATGCCCTGCCCTTTCACGGCAACGGTAGGAATAATAGGAATGCCGAGCATTTCGCCCAACTCGCGGAATTTTAAACGGGCGCCTTTCTTCTCCAATTCATCGTACATATTCAGGGCAATCACCACCTTGATGTTCATATCGATGAGCTGCGTGGTGAGGAAGAGGTTCCGCTCCAGGTTCGAAGCATCCACCACGTTGACAACCACGTCGGGCATGCGCTCCATGATGTGGGAGCGGACATATAATTCTTCGGGGGTATATTCCGTAATGGAATAGGTTCCCGGAAGGTCGGTAATGTTAATCAGGTAACCATCCTGCCGCATGCGGGCCATCTTCGCATCGATGGTCACACCGCCGTAGTTTCCTACCCGTTCGTGCGAGCCGGAAGCCTGGTTAAAGAACGAGGTCTTTCCGCAGTTGGGGTTGCCCACCAGCGCCATATTGATGGTCTTACTTTTTTCGTGGGCTGTTTTTTTCAGGACGTTGTCGGAAATAATGCCGTTGAAGCCGTTCAGCTTCTGACTGTCGGCTTCGGCGCCAGACAACACATCAATCAGGTTGGCCTCGCTGCGGCGCAACGACACATTGTAGCCCATGATTTCGTATTCGACCGGGTCCTGTAACGGCGCATTCTTGATGACACGCACCTTTTTTCCCTTCACGAATCCCATTTCGGTAATCCGTTTCCGGAAGGCTCCGTGTCCCAACACTTTCGTGATAACGCCCGATTCACCAGTGCTCAAATTCGCTAACCGGTCAACCGTCAGTTCTGTCGTCTCCATATTCCGTCCCTCTCTTAAAAAGTAATTCCCAGCCTGATCATCCCAACTTTCGCTGCCGGCAGTTCAACGTCCGTTCCGGCTGGATGCACGATGTACTGAAAATCGGGTTGCAGGTATATATTATTGGTTACATTGCATTTATAGGTCAATTCGATAGCGGTTTCATCCAGCTTGATGACCCCCATGTGTGCGTGGGCAATTGCCAGCCCCAGCACATCGTCGCCATCCTTGTTGAAAACCCCGTAGTAGTTGATTCCGGTGCCGATGTAGAATGACACCGGGTTGTCTTTCGTTGGAGCAATCCCCAACTGCGTGAAAAATCCCAGCGAACGGTTATGTCCTTCCGCCTGGTAAAGGGTTTGGTCGCCCAGGAAATAATAGCCGATGCTTTTCGATTGCTGCGCCGGCGTATTTCCGTTTCCGGAAGAAGGGAAATAGTGATAGAATCCCATCTTGTAGGTTCCGTCCAGATTTCCCGATAGGGTAACCGGCAACTGCACCTCCGAAATGGCGAGCAAGCCTTCCTTGCTATCCAGGTTCCATTTCAGGTTATGGGGATTGGCATCGAATCCGGTGGAACAACCTTCGTACAAAGCAGCCATTACTGTGAACCTGTCGTTGGCCGACCATTTTACCGAAGCGCCCAAAGCTGTAAGCGGGAAAATCGGAGCAGGCAAATTGCACGAAATGGTGGGTGGAATTCCAAACGAGCTGTTCAGGTATTCGCCGGCATATTCGGTATTGGCATACTCCACATTCAGGTCCTGTAGTCCGGCAGTTATTTCAAATTGCCCCAACTTCTGAGAAAACCAAAATTCCTGGAAGAAGGTATGATCGCCAGCTTCGATATTCGACGCTACCTGCACATCGCCAATTAAATCAGCCGAAGGTGAATCGCCGTGTGTGGAGGTCGCATGCAGATAAAACGTTCCGCCGTTCCACCATCCGGCTTTTTCGGTATCGAATCCCAGGCAAAACTGCGCCATGCCCAGGTAGGCATAACCACTTTCGATGCCTCCGTTAAAATTATATGTGTTATCAGCGGTGTAATTCGCTTCCAACTTAAATGCTTCCTCTCTTTTGCGTTCCACGTCCTTTGCCATTCCGGTAAACGGAAGACAAAAAATGCAATTCGATAATAGGAACGTACGCCATCGCAAACTCATCTTTATCCGGTATTTCAAATCAACACTACAAAAATACCGGACACAAGTCGCCCGTGGAATACCTACTTATAAGGATATCCCGGCATTGGGTCACTATATGTGATGAGGCTATTCGGAAAGATAGTCGAGCGAGACGAGTTTTTTCACCACGGCGTAGATGGTGAGGCCCGATACCGACTTGATGCCGGTTTTCTGGGTGATGTTCTTCCGGTGGGTAATTACCGTGTTGATGCTGATGCTGAGTTTTTCGGCAATTTCCTTGTTGGTTAGTCCGGTGGCCAGCAGCTTCAATACATCGGTTTCGCGTTCGCTGAGCACCTCTTCGGTAGCGGTTTCCTTGTTTTCGGTACTGGCGTTTTGCTTGACCAGCTGAATAACCGATTCGGGTGAATCGGATATGGAGATACTACCATCGAAGAGCGAAATCAACCGCTGATCGAAGAAGGCGTATACCAGCGCCACCCAACTGGTAGCCGGATAGCCTGCCCGAAGGGAGTGGAACCCTTTTTCGTTATTCTGGACATACAACGGGTTGACAATTGCCACATTGACCTTCTTGCTAAGGATGCACTGCTCGATAGCATCGAAATTTTCGGCACGATACACCCGCAACCGAAGACCTCCTCCGGATAATATGCGGTTCAGCCCTTCGTAAATAATCGATGAAGGTTCGACAATCAGAATATTGATATAGGAATGTGTATTCACGTTGTCTTGCGGCTTAAATAGTTCTCCATTTGCTGTACCAGCGGGATGAGTATCTGATCTTCAATTTTGGAGTGAATGGTCAAATCGTAATCGAGCTCGAACAGCGTGAACAGTAATTTCCGTCGTACCTGCGGCTCATCATTGTTGGGGAGGTATTTCACCAACAGGTTGGTCAGGTCGGTAAGCTTCTCCTCGATGTCGTCGTGATGTTCCTGGTAATCGGCTACCGAATAGGTGTCGGGCAGCTTGACATTCCCCCGCTCCGCAATTTTCTGATACAATCGGGTGATGTACGGAAAAACCGTATCGTTCTCGTAATTGAGATGCTCCCGAACCTCGTTGAAGTAGTTGTTGAAAAACTTCTCCACCATCGCCTGCTCCGGCTGACTCTTATCCTTAAACATTTCCTGAATCAGTTTCAGGATGTTGGGATAAATTTCAGCCAGGTAATAGCTATGGCTGTTACTCAGGTAATTAATGATGGACCTCACTTCCCGGTAGGTAAACCGCTCGGCCGGTTTATAATCCACTCCGTTGTAGAGGTGTGCAAACGTGAGGAAAACCTCGGGATGTAGCTTGTGCTCGTCGCAGATTTCCCGAATGGTCTTCTCCTGCAACGGCGCACTGATGCCAAAGTGCTCGAGCAACAACATGAGATACGGGTTGTTGAGCACAACCTCCGCCATCTTCATGTCGGGTGACAGGTACAGATTTGCCGTTTGATACATGTTTTTCCGGTTAAGGGATATAGTTTTTCCAAACAAACAGTGATTTGGGGGAATTGTTTTGGGAAGCAAAATTGTCAACCTCCACAATTGATACTCTCCCAAAACAATTCCCCCAAACCCCTGAAGGGGCTTTAGGACACTGAGTAATTGTTACAACAACGCTTTAATTGGTGATTGAAAGGAATACCAGATGTTGCTAATTTACAGTTACCGTAATCGGGGAATCAAGTCCCCTTTAGGGGATTTAGGGGTGTAAACCAGGCAAACCCCTGAAGGGGCTTTAGGACACTGAGTAGTTGTTGCATCAGTGTTCTTGTTGATAGATAGAAAATCGAAACGAACTTGCAGCGCCCTATATCGAAGCGTTTTAGTCCCCTTTAGGGGATTAGGGGTGTAAATCGTGCAGACCAATGAAAAGGCTTTAGCCCAAATCATCCCAGAGGGATGACATGTTGTTAGAAATCATCACAACAAAAAGGAGTGCAACCCCGGCCGGGGTCGAATATTATAACGCATTACCAAACGCTAACAATATGCGATCTCGCTGAGGTCGGCTAAAATAATCTGCCCTTTCAGGGCGAAAATATCTACATCGAACTCATATTCCCAAGCCTGTCCCGACGAACGTCGCGGGGCGTTGCCATTGGGCTGAAATAACCTGTCCCGTCGGGACGAAAATACCTGCGATCCCCTTCGGACTGAAAGTCCAATTCAATTCAGCCCTTCAGGCTGAGGTCGGACCACAACACGGCACCCAAACAGTCACGGGAATAATCGGTCACGATGTATCGTGAGCCTACCACCGCCTCCCTTAAGCCAATCATTTCTCATTGTTCATTTTTCATTTCTAATTGTTCATTGTCCATCGCTTACAATTTATAACTCCCCCTCCTGCCGTATAACATATTGGCTAACCAAATTTTAGCCGAACGTTCAATTTTATATGCCGAACGGTTCAATTTCAGTGGTGAACGAAACTTACAATTTGTTACCACCTTCATTTCCAAAGCCCGTTTTTTATCCATTTTTTGGCATTTTGGTTAGCATAAATTAAATTATGGATACAGACAGATAAAATCAGAAAACAATCAATCAGTCGATTACCAAACATCTATTGAAACCACTGACAAAAATTCATGGAAAATCCATGTACTTATAATTTCAAATTAAAAATCAATTTAAAATGCCAAACGACGATCTAATTAAGGTGGTATATACGCCCGAGGAGACGGATGCCATCAACCAGGGATTGCAGGCTGTTCTCACAGTGATTAATGCCAAAGCTCCGGTATTAACCAACGAGGAGCGCCGGAAGTACGGTTCGGTAGCCGATCAAAACAAACTGGTCATCAACAAGTCGAAGACCTATATGCAGCAATTCCCGCAGTTTAAGCCGGCGAAGCTGGACGAAACGGAATTCAACAACGATTATGAGAGCCGTGCCGCCCACGAGTCATTTTTATTAACCCTGGCCGATATCGAGCGGAAACTGACCGATATCAAGATTCTGCTCGACCACGATAACTACCAGGCCGCCCTGGCATTTTACCGCTCGGTGCGGTACCATGCGCAGGAGAAGGAGGCCAGCGCCATCCCTATCTACAACGACCTGAAGCAATATTTCACGCATTCCGAATCGGCTGCGAAGGAAGAAGCTGAATAATGGCTGACCAACCCGACCCTGTCAGGTTTTGATAATCTGACAGGGTTTTTTGTTCATTGAAATTCATCCATCCCGCTTGTACAAGGGGTTTCAACACGCCCCTATGGGGGGTCCGATAACCCCGTTTACCCCGTCGGACAACCCCGTTTACCCCGTCCCGGTACCCCCTCGACGGGGTGATTTACGGCGTCGGCGGGGTCTTTTACCGCGACGAAGGGGTTGCATAACCCCGTGAACGCGGTCTTTCACCGCACTGACGGGATAATTCACTGCTTCGACGGAGTGATTTGCCACGCCAACGGGGAAATTCAGAGCGATGATGCGGTAATTTACCGCAACAACGGGGGATTCCGGAGCAGTGATGCCGTAGTTGATACCCCGCAACCGGGTGCGTTTGAGCAGCGATGGAGTATGGTGGTGCGTGGACGAGGAAGAGAATTGGGAGGTAGTACTCATTTTTTGGGATGGAAGAGGTGATGGATTGGGTTGAGTAGAGATAATAAAAAGTGGAAATAATAATGAACCGCATACGAACATAATGTGTAGATTTAGGAATAAAAACAAGCAAAAAAATGGGAAACTATAGTCCTAAACAATGTTACATAACTGATTTAGACACAGAAAACTTTCCTTCCAGTTACGACCTTGTTGAATATTTAATCACGATTAATGGCAAGCGGGTTTTATTCAGATTTCTATGGGAGCATCGAAATAGTGAATTTGTTGAAGCAAACAAACACATTCTTTACGGATTACTGCTCAACGACAAGTTTCCCAAGGAATATAGCGATGTAAATGGCCCAATACTTGACAATGAGACTTTGGAAAAAATAATTAATGAAAGTCCCGTCCCAAAATCTCCTCCAGAAAAATTGAACAACCTCTTAACTTACCTTCACTCCTTACAGGAATATGAAGGAGCATACATTCAATTCCCGAAAGATGAAGAATTGGTTGTATTAGCGAAGAAACTATATTTTAAAAACTATAATGAAATGTCATTCTACCTTTTTACTCTTCTACAACAAAATTACATAGAAGGTAGAGCATCAATTTCAAAAGTAGGACGCAAATTAAACAATATAAAACTCACTTATGAAGGTTTAGCAAGAGTAGTTGAATTAGCTGAATCAGGAGAGCAATCAGATAGATGTTTTGTCGCCATGTCCTTTTCAAAAGACCTTAATAAAACACGTCATGCGATAAAAACAGCAATCAACCTAGCAGGTTTCACCCCAATACTGATAGATGAATTACATTTTGACGCTGATGTTACCATAAATGATGCAATTATAAGTGAAATTAAAAAATGCAAATTTCTTGTGGCTGATTTTACACAACACAAACATGGTGTATATTTTGAAGCAGGATTTGCCTTAGGATTAGCACGCCCCGTAATTTATTTATGTCATAAAGATGACTTTTCGAAGACTCACTTTGATACGAATCATTATCCACACATTATTTATCAAGATTTAGCTGACCTTACGGAAAAACTTAAGACCAAGATAGAAGCCTGGATAAAGCAACCAGTTTTTAACTAGGAAAATATACATATGAGTTCAATAAAACATCAAAAAGTATTCTGCAGAAATTGCAAAGGATTAAGGAATTATAAAGTATTACACGAAGCCTCAAAACATACAGTAGAAGATGAGGGATTCTGGGAATGCACAAACGAATATTCTCTGATTGAATGTAGTGGATGTAATACTATTTCATTTTTACACGTCTATTCTGATTCCGAAATGGCATTCATAAATGACCAAAGTCAAGTAGAATATTACGACAAGGTCAGTATTTTCCCTCCATATCTAGAGCATGGAAGAGAAATAGAACAGACTCATTTCCTTCCTGAGAGAATACGACAAATATACAATGAAACTATTTTATCATTTAAAGCAAATTCTTTCATTTTGACAGCTGGAGGATTGAGGGGAATAATCGAAGCAACCTGTAATCATTTAGAGATCAAAAAAGGCAACTTAGCTGAGAGAATAGACCAACTTTACAAAAAAGGTCATCTAACTTTGAATGAATCCAAAAGGCTCCATTCAATAAGATTTATGGGAAACGATGCCTTACATGAGATAGAAACACCAAAGAAAGAACAATTGTATCTGTTATTAGATATTGTAAATCATCTCTTAGATAACTTATTTATAAGTGATAGAAGGATGAAAGGCAATATTGATATGATTATTGATAACTATGAAGATTTCTATAGTCTTTTAGTAGAGTCAATTACAGAAAATCAGATTAAACTTAAGCTAACGCTAAAAGCCATTTTGGGTCGTTCAATTAGGTTGATCGCGAAACAACATCTTGAAGAATTGGAAAATAAACTTCGTAAAGAGATTAATGAGGGTGAAATTGATTTTATTAGTATTGAGAATAATCAACCGGAATATTACTATAAAGTAGTTAAAGAACCTATTCCAACATTCAATTTTTAGATTAACGTTTTTCGTTCAAATAGATTGCCCCATGAAAAACTTCGTATACAGCAGTCTGGTGAGTATCGGCTTCTTCATCGTCGGTCTATTCCTGGTCAATACTCATTTCTTCTCGTTGGTAGATAACCACGATGGCATTCTCCTTATTTCCATCAGTGTGGTACTGGGGCTTTTGGTGGCCCGCAGCATCACCCCTATGAACAGCACAAAGCGGTCGTTGCAATCGGCCAGGTGGTTACTGTTTGCCTTTGCATTCCTCTCTGTCTACGATATCATCAGCATACTGCGGCATCCAAACGAATTAAAATATTACGGTTGGCTGTTGGTACTTCTCGGTTTTACCGTCTCCTTTTACTTTATCCGGAAGGAGCTGGTGAAAAAGATTCGGGAAGAGGACGCCACACCCCAATAAAATCTTCTCTATTCCACTATTTCAATCATCTATTAAACCTAACCAGTATGAAAATTTTTGGATTCACGATTAACAAACAAAACCTGCTAAAAACAATAATAACCATTGTTGCAGTGGGCTACTTGCTTATCTACTTTGCAATGAACTATGACAGGCTTATCGAAGGAGCTCTTGATGTGATCAAAGAGTTTTTTTGATTCACCCCAAACCCCTGAAGGGGCTTTAGGACAGTGAGTAGATGTTGCTTCAGTGTTCTTGCTGATAGATAGAAAATCTAAACAAACAAATTAGCAGCGCCCCAAATCGAAGCGTTTTAGTCCCCTTTAGGGGATTAGGGGTGAAGCTCAGCAAAGTAACTAAATCATTTCAATATGGGTATCAGCAACAAGGTTTCCATGTTTTACAATGCCTCCTCTACCATATTTGAAAGAGCGAAACTGTTACGCGAAAACATGACCGAGGCAGAGTTAAAACTATGGGAGTGCCTAAAAGAAAGGAAACTACTCAATCTGCGGTTCAGACCACAACATCCTGTCGATATGTTTATTGCTGATTTCTATTGTCATCCGCTGAAACTGGTTGTTGAAATAGACGGTGAGATTCATCTTTCCAAAACTAATAAATCATACGATATCGGAAGGGAAGCTGAATTAGAACGATGGGGACTCAAAGTAGTACGCTTTACCAACCAAGAAGTGCTGAATAACCTGGACCAGGTACTCAGGAAGCTTGAGAAGATTTGTGTAGAAAGGCAAAAGGAGCTTCACTAATTCACCCCAAACCCCTGAAGGGGCTTAAGGGCAGTGGAAGCTTTTAGCTGTAGAGTATTAAAGTTGATGGGATTACAGGCTCGCTATAATTTACAGCCTTCATCGAAGCGTTTCAGTCCCCTTTAGGGCTCCGATACTTCGGAGTAGGGGTGAATAATTGTCTGGGCAGAGTAAAAAGGGAGTCTTTGTCCAATCAACGTTTATTCATCTTCCATTCAGCTCCACGCTGCTCTCTTATTTTCTACCTTTGCTGCCAACAAACCAGGAAACAATGCAATTAATCTATTTTTCACCAACGCACACCACACAAAAGGTAGTCGAAGCAATCGCCCGGGGCATCAACGACGGCAAGGCCAATCACCACCATGTAGTCCACCGCAATCTCACCCTCACATCGCATGAATGTGAAGTACCTACGGATGAAATTACCCTTTTCGGGGTACCGGTGTATGGTGGCCGCGTGCCGGCCGAAGCAACCCGCCGGTTGAAACAGATCAAAGGAAACCAAACACCTGCTGTGGTGGTCGTCGTGTACGGCAACCGCGCCTACGAGGATGCCCTGCTCGAACTGCGGGATATCGTGACCGAACAGGGCTTTGTGCCGATTGCCGCTGCCGCCTTCATCGGGGAACATTCGTACACCACCAGCGATTATCCCATTGCTCCCGGCCGTCCGGATACAGAAGATTTGCAGAAAGCGGCTGCCTTCGGTGCAAGAATCAACGAACTGCTGCAGGAAGCAAAGATGCTTTCTCCAGTAGCGGTTCCCGGAAACTTTCCCTACAAACCACTGGGACAAAAACCGTCCATAGCCCCTATTACTGTTGCTGACAAATGCGACCAATGCGGTATCTGCGTATCCGTCTGCCCCACCGGCGCCATCACCCTCAACGACCTCCCCGAAACCGATGCCAGCGCGTGTATTCTTTGCTGTGCCTGCATCAAGGAGTGCCCCACCGACGCCCGCGTAAATGATTCGGGTTTTATCAAAGAGAAGAGCCAGTGGCTGGTGGATAACTATTCGGAAAGGAAGGAGCCTGAAATTTTTGTTGAGTAGAATTGGATTTTGGCTAAAGTCATAGACAAATCCTCCTCCGGCCTGTCGGCCACCTCCTCCCAAGGAGGACAGGTCGCAAATGTCAGTGCAATGATTTCATTGAAAACATAAAACAAGCCATCTTTTACCTTGGAAAAAAGCTTCGTCGCTTGGGTCGTTGGCGCGCTGTCCCCCTTTGGAGGGGGAATTAAAGGGGGAGGATTCGGAGCAACAAAAAAACCTGACAAGCCTCAAGGGCCCGTCAGGTTTTCGGGAAAGTTACCTAACAAGAGGTAATGTCTTATTTCAACGCGGCGAGGCGTTCTTCCAGGAGTTTGATTTTCTCCTCGGCATCGGCCTGCTTTTTACGCTCGGTGGCGACCACCTGTTCCGGGGCACCGCTTACAAAGCGTTCGTTGCCCAGCTTCTTCATCACCGAAGTGAGGAATCCCCGGGTATATTTCAACTCTTCTTCAATTTTGGCTATCTCCTCTTCCACATTCACCAGGTCGCCCAGCGGAACATAGTATTCAGTCGATTTCACGCGGAATGACAGCGCGCCGTCCACCTTCTCTTTCACCACTTCCAGTTCACTAAGGTTCCCCATCTTCCGGAGCACCGCATCGAATACCGGCGAATAGCCTTTTTCGCCCGGCAACACCGCTACGTACAGCGTTTCCTTGTTGGCGATGTTCTTCTCCTTACGCACATTGCGAAGGCCGGTGATGGCATCTTCCACGTTTACAAACTGTTCCACCAGCGAAGCATCGGCTTCAGCAACCGTTGGCCATGCTGCCATCATGATGGACTCGCCTTCTTTACGTTCGACCAGTAACTGCCAAATCTCTTCCGAAATGAATGGCATGAACGGGTGCAACAAGCGCAGCATCTTGTCAAACAAGGCTACTAACTCGTCGTAGGTCTGCTTGTCGATGGGTTGCTGATACGCCGGTTTCACGATTTCGAGCAACCAACCCGAGAAATCGTCGCGCATAGCGGTATAGATGGTCATCAACGCATCGCTCAGACGATACTTGCTGAAGTGGTCGTCCATCGTGGCAATCACTTCGTTCAGTCGGGCGTTAAACCAGTCGAGGCCCAGGCGCGCATGCTCCGGCTGCGGCAGCGATGCATCTACTTCCCAGCCGTGTACCAAACGGAAAGAGTTCCAGATTTTTGAGCTGAAGTTCCTCCCCTGCTCGGTTAGCGATTCCTCGAAAAGAATATCGTTTCCGGCCGGAGAACAGAGCAACATGCCCACGCGAACACCGTCGGCGCCATACTTGGCGATCAGGTCGAGCGGGTCGGGCGAGTTCCCCAGCGACTTCGACATCTTCCGACGCAGCTTGTCGCGCACAATACCGGTGAAGTATACATTCTTGAACGGGAAGGTCCCGCGATATTCGTACCCGGCAATGATCATACGGGCCACCCAGAAGAAGATAATCTCGGGAGCAGTCACCAAATCGTTGGTCGGGTAATAGTAATTAATCTCTTTGTTGTCCGGGTCGTTGATACCGTCGAAAACGGCAATCGGCCAGAGCCACGACGAAGCCCAGGTGTCGAGCACATCCTCGTCCTGATGCAGGTCGTTCATGGTCAAATCCATGCGACCAGTGGTTTCACGGGCCAATTGTAATGCCTTCTCATCGGTTTCCGCTACCACAAAGCTTCCATCGGCCAGGTAATACACCGGAATGCGATGTCCCCACCACAGCTGACGCGAGATACACCAGTCCTTGATGTTCTCCATCCAGTGACGGTACAGGTTCTTAAACTTGGGCGGGAAGAACTGCACGTCGTCATTCTCCACAGCGTCTAAAGCCGGTTTGCCCAGCTCTTCCATTTTCAGGAACCACTGTGCCGACAGTTTCGGTTCAATTACCACGTCAGTTCGCTCTGAGTAGCCCACCTTGTTGGTGTAGTCTTCCACTTTCACCAGGTTGCCGGCCTCTTTCAGCATCGGGATGATTTGCTTGCGCGCTTCAAATCGGTCGACACCAATGAGGAAGCCGGCTTCTTTGCTCAGCGTACCGTCGTCGTTGAAGGTGTCAATCACCTCGAGGTTATGGCGCAAGCCAATTTCGTAGTCATTCACATCGTGTGCCGGCGTAATCTTCAAACAGCCGGTTCCGAATTCCATATCCACGTATTCATCCTGGATAATCGGAACGCTGCGATTCACCAGCGGCACCAATACACGTTTTCCGGCAAGGTGTTTAAAGCGGTCGTCATTCGGATTCACACACACTGCCGTATCACCCAAAATGGTTTCGGGACGGGTGGTAGCTACCGTAACGAATTCACCATCGGCATCTTCGATTTTATAGCGAACGTAATACAGCTTCGATTGCTCTTCCTTATGGATTACCTCCTCGTCGGAAAGAGCGGTTTTGGCTGACGGGTCCCAGTTCACCATGCGCACACCGCGGTAGATGTATCCTTTGTTGTACAGGTCGACAAATACCTTGATAACCGACTCCGAACGTTTTTCGTCCATGGTGAATGCCGTACGCTCCCAGTCGCACGATGCACCCAGCTTTTTCAACTGCTCCAGGATAATGCCGCCATGTTTGTGCGTCCATTCCCAGGCATGTTCCAAAAAGGCGTCACGGGTCAAATCATCTTTTTTGATGCCTTCTTCACGTAGCTTGCCTACCACCTTCGCTTCGGTAGCAATGGAGGCATGGTCGGTTCCCGGCACCCAGCAAGCGTTGTACCCCTGCATCCGCGCGCGGCGCACCAGTATGTCCTGAATGGTATTGTTTAGCATGTGGCCCATGTGCAGCACGCCCGTCACGTTTGGCGGCGGGATAACGATGGTGTAAGGTTCCCGGTCGTCGGGCTCCGAATGGAAAAAACCTTGTTCCATCCAGTACTGGTACCACTTGTCTTCAACTTCTACAGGATTGTACTTGCTTGGGATTTCCATGGTATATGTATTCTTTATTAATTGTCTGTTTATAACGAACCGGCTTTCGCCGGAAGAAGGTTTCGCACGAGGCGAATTCCCTGAATATGATTTTAAAGGGTACAAAAATAGAAAAAACGTCGCTGGTTTCCGTTGGATTGGAGGGGAAATTCATTGGACAATTAGAAATGAACAATGCGTAATGAGAAAAAAGTGAGTAAAGACTCTGGCACAAAAATATTTTCAGAACTAAAGATTAATCCTCAGATAGTTGAGAACCATTTTTAAATAACATAATTTTTGTTCATCCCACAGATTTGACCATTCACATACCAGATCGGTACGTTCGTCAAAAAGTTTTGAAAATCAGATTGCTTTTTTTTTACTTAATCGATTAATAAGGTGCGTACTTACGTCCTGAACTTTTACCTAACACGACTAACCCATGAAAAATTTATTCGTTTATTATCTGGCCATCCTTTCCCCCTTTGCCCTGATGTTTTGGATGATCTCCAACGAGCATGATCTCGCATTCGTCATTACCATGCTGCTCTACTCCACCATCTACCGTGGAGTGACCGACTATTTCAGGCTGAAAGCCCGCGGATACATTGGACTCGAAATTGCCCGTCTTCTTATTCCGTTTCATGGCCGACGAAGGTTTCTCAGGGATTTATATTTTCGTTAACGGTTTATAACGTAATGCAATTAAACCTTTCCCTTCTCCCACTCCTTTAATAAAAGAAACCAATTTATTTCCGCTATGCGTAAATGGATCACATTATCCGGGATTTCACTGGTAGCCGGATTATTTTTCCTCTCCGGTTGTACCGGAAAAAAGGAACCACCTTATGCGCCGGTAACCGGATTTGACCTTCAAAAATACCTGGGGAAATGGTACGAAATTGCCCGGCTTCCCAACCGTTTCGAGAAAGACTTAGTGAATGTAACCGCCACTTATTCCCTTCGTGACGATGGAAAGGTGCGGGTACAGAACGAAGGTGATAAACCGGACGGCAAACACAAAATCGCTATTGGTAAAGCCAAGCTGGCAGGGAAACCCGGCGAAGGGTACTTGCGGGTGTCATTTTTCGGGCCCTTCTACGCAGATTATGTAATTGTAGCCCTGGACAAAGAACATTATCAATATGCTTTGGTAGCCAGTTCAGACAAGTACCTGTGGGTGCTTTCGCGTACACCGCAACTGGACGAGAATACCTATCGGCAGCTCCTGCAAAAGGCCCGCGAACTAGGCTTCGACACATCAAAATTATATGTGGTTCCACAGAAATCTTCTGAAAAACAGGCGGACAACCGGTAACGCGCGAACGATTTTTTATTTTATTTGTTTATACACCCGGAAGAATTATTCGGGAAGGTTTAAACCTTAATTAAAAAATTTCATTATGAAAAAGAACATGGGAACCACCGACCGGATTATCCGCGTCCTCCTCGCCATTGTATTTGTAGCTCTTTATTATGCCGGTATTGTTACCGGAACAATTGGCGTTATCCTGCTCATCCTGGCGGCCGTTTTTGTGCTCACCAGTTTGGTCAGCGTCTGCCCGCTGTATGCACCTTTCGGCATAAAAACGTTTTGTACTCCGAAAGAAGAGGACTCCAAAGAGTAGCGGGAATTCTTTTTCACCTTGATGACGATAAAACTTACAGGTTAATATCCACACGAAACAACCGGTATCAACGGAATCATTTTCCGCATGAGCCGGTTGTTTTACGTCAGGATATGTATATTCGCAATTAGTAAGTTTCATTTCTGCCGAAAAAAGACCGTATGCCTTTTTATTCCATCTTCCGGTTTTTCTACCTGCTGGGAGCCGTTAATGCTCTTTTCTTTGCGTTTCTTATTTTTTCGCGAAGCAACCGGAAACGCTCTGATGTCATTCTGGGAGTCTGGCTGGTATTCCTCTCCGCACAACTGATGATTCCGTTCATTTACATGACCAATATCCGTGTGTATACCTATATGGTCGGATATGAATCAACGCTGTTAACCCTCCACCCCATTTTCCTGTATAATTACGTACTGACGCTGACCAACGAAAAAAGAAAGCTGAAATCCATCCTTTTGAGTTTTAGTCCGGCAATACTGGTCGGCATCATGATGTATCCATACTTTCAAATGCCCATGGAGGTGAAGTACCGTTTCGTGAACAGCGGAGAGAGAATCCCGCTGAATGTACTGCCTTCAGTGATTGTATCAGGGGGTTGTTTCATCTGGTACATTGTTGCTACATTCAAAGCACTGAAAAAGCACAAACAGCAAATCCTACAGGTATACTCCTACCGGGATAATGTCGATCTCCTTTGGCTGCGACGGTTGGCTGTTACTTTTTCGTTTTTCTTTTTCTTCGATATGGGCCTGGCCATTGTTTTTAGTATCATAGAAATTCCGTTGGCGTGGACAGATTTTTCCTTTTACATCATGCTCACTTTCTTCATCTTCATCCTGGGCTATTTCGGTTACCGGCAAGGCGAGATTTTCCGGTTCGAACCACTTAATATCGCCCGGGAGGCTCACGAGAGTCGTGCCAAGGAAGAATTGCATGACCATAAAGCAGAAATTCCTGTAATCAACGAAGCGGATGCGCAAAAACTGAGTGCACTGATGAAAGAAGAACAACCTTTCCTGGAAAGTTCACTCACCATTAACGATCTCTCGCGGATGATGGACATGCCTCCTCACCAGTTGTCGCGTGTCATCAACCGTCATTTCGGGATGAATTTCTTCGAGTATGTGAACCAGTACCGCATCGAATATTTCAAACAACTGGCAGCCGATCCCAAATACCAGCACTACTCTTTGCTGGGGCTCGGACTGGAATGCGGCTTCAATTCCAAGTCATCATTCAACCGGGTTTTTAAGGAACATACCGGCCTCACGCCGGGTGCTGTGCGTAAGCAGATCGAAGCCGAATTGGTGTCTCAATAAAACGGGACTTCATTTTCTTTTCCTCTCTTTATCAGCACTTTTCATCAAGTGTCATTTCAGCTCATGTCCCGATTTCGGAACATGAGACGCTCCCTCTACGCTCGCATGGTAGTTTTGTCCTCAACATTACTTCTGAAAATTTAACCAATGGTACCCGACCATTGAAATCAAAAAAATATGAAAATGAAAACACGTATTTATTCTGTGGGAGTTTTGCTCCTGTTGACATTGTTTATCGCCCGGCCGGCTCATGCACAGAATCAGCCGGCAAAGGATGATCAAGCCGCCAAAGAGATTGTTTCCAAATCGTTTAATCTTTTCCTGGGGAAAAGCAGCTTCAGCACCATGACTATGACGGTTGTCCGTCCATCATGGAAGCGTTCTATCGAGATGCAAACCTGGTCGCTGGGCGATGACTACTACATCACCTATATTATGTCTCCAGCCCGCGACAGAGGACAAGTGTTCCTGAAGTACAACAAAGACATGTGGAACTTCATTCCGGCCATTAACCGGATCATAAAAATTCCGCCTTCCATGATGATGCAGGCCTGGATGGGATCCGATTTTACCAACAACGACCTCATGAAGATGAATTCGATAGTCACCGATTACACTCATCAACTTAACGGCAATGAAAAAATCGATGGTTACGATTGCTATGTCATCGATTTGAAACCGCTTCCGGAAGCTCCGGTTGTATGGGGTGCCATAAAGATGTGGATTGCTAAAAAGAACCTGAATACGCTGAAAGAAGAGTTCTACAATACGAAAGGTAACCTGGTAAAAACAGAAACCGCTTCCAATCTTAAAATGATGGGTGGACGCTTGCTACCGTCGCATCTCGAAATGGTTTCTAATATAAAACACGGACATAAAACCGTGATTGACATCTCTCATCAGGAATTTGACTTGAAAGACATCAATCAGAATTTCTTTTCGATCCAGCACATCAAGAATATTCAGCCCCGAAATCTGTAAATCACCAATAACATGAAGACACTGATTAAAATAGCCTGGAGGAACCTTTGGAGAAACCGGCGACGTACTTTACTAACAGTCGCATCGGTGGTACTGGCACTGGTATTGGCTTTGTTCATGCGTTCCATGCAGTTGGGTTCTTACGAGCAAATGATAAAAGCCGGAGTCAATCAAGTGGGATATTTGCAAATACACAGCAAAGGCTACTGGGAAGAACAAAGCATTGACCGGGCTTTTTTCGACAAAGACAGCATTGATGCTGCTCTGAAAAGCACCTCTGGAATCTCCAAAACGCTTCCGTTTTTACAAACATTTTCATTGGCATCATACGGAAATCTAACTAAAGGGGTTCTGGTCGATGGCATTAAGCCTGACAAGGAGGACAGCCAGACGAACCTGTCAGGAAAAATTGTAAAGGGAGATTACCTGACGAAGTCAGAACACTCTGTCATCATTGGGGATAAACTGGCTCAATACCTCAAAATGGATGTGGGCGATAGCCTGGTACTCATCGGGCAAGGATTCAGGGGAATTACCGCTTATGGTATCTACCCGATTTCCGGAATCTTTCATCTTCCCTCGTTGCAGATGAACAGTCAATTGGTGTATATGAACCTGAAAGACGCCCAGGCTTTCGTTTATCCTTACCAGGAAGGGCTTTTAACCGGAATTTCTGTCTTTCTGAATGATCCGGACCATCTTCCACAGGTTAAAAAGAGCCTGTTAACCAAACTTGGAAAACACTATGAAGCTACGAGCTGGAAAGTGATGCTATCGGATATTTTGCAAGCAATTGAAGTTGATAACGTTTCAGGAGAGCTGATGCTGTTCATCCTCTATATCGTGGTCGCTTTCAGCATATTCAGCACGATCCTGATGATGACCATGGAACGAAGCAAACAATATTCGGTGATGATTTCGGTAGGTATGCAACGCTGGCAGCTCGTATTGGTCAGCATGATCGAAACAGTTATTATATCGCTCCTTGGTGTCTTAATAGGGCTTCTGATCATTAGCCCTGTGCTTTATTACTTCCACGAGAATCCAATTCCACTTGCCGGGAGCATGGCTGACCTCTATTTGCAGTTCAACATTAAACCGGTTCTGCCCTTCTCGGTTAAGCCGCATATTTTTGCCAGCCAGACCACTATCATCTTCATACTGTCGCTGGTATCGGTACTCTACCCGGTCGTTTTCATTTCCCGATTTAATATACTAAACGCCTCCCGGCATTAAACTGTAAAAGAACTATGTTACGAGCAATCGCTTGGAGAAATCTTTGGAGAAATAAATTGAGAAGCAGCATTATTATGGCTGCCCTCACCATTGGCATTATTGGCGCTGTGGAAATGGACGGTTACATGACCGGTCTGACCAATCAGCGGGTCGATGCAGCCATCGCTAACGAAGTTTCCGACATCCAACTACACAATCCGGGATTTCTTCTTAACCAGGAAACTAAATATCTCATTCCCCATGCGGGAAAAAAAGCGGATGAAATCAGGAAAATCGCTAATGTCAAAGCCGTCAGTGTCCGGTTAAAAGGGGCAGCCATGGCTTCCTCGGCCAATGCCGGTGCCGGTATCAGCATCAACGGTGTTGTTCCCGATGACGAGTACCGCGTCAGCGACTTGCATGATCACATTATTGAGGGGACCTATCTCAACAATAAGCAAAAAATCCCGGCCGTCATTGGTCAGAAACTGGCTAAAAAACTCAACATTGGAGTTTCCGATAAACTCATTGTCACCATGACCGATTCTACCGGAACCATTACCAATGGTGCTTTTCTGGTGGTTGGGATATACAAAACATCCAATACCGACTTCGATAAAAGCAATGTTTTTGTTACCCGGAAAGACTTAGCCAATTTAATTGGTTACCCGACCAATGCTGGAGACGAAATAGCAATTCTGCTGAACAGTAATCAACATACGAAAGCAGTAACGAAAAAGCTCAATACCCTTTTTTCGGCAGAGGTCAAAAGCCACAAATTAATCATCCAGAGTTGGGATCAGATTCAGCCACTGTTAAAATCGATGGTGGATATGATGAACTATTTCTCCTACCTGTTTCTGATCATCGTTTTGGCTGCCCTCACCTTCGCCATTATCAATACCATGTTAATGTCCATGATGGAGCGAACCCGTGAAATCGGAATGCTCATCGCACTGGGCATGAACAAACGGAAAATAGTCAGGATGGTTATGTTGGAAACGCTGTTCCTTTCGATTATTGGCGCATTGGTCGGACTTGCCATCAGCATTTTACTGGTTGACTATCTGTCAATTCATGGCCTGGACCTTTCCTCCTTTGCCAAAGGACTTAATTCGATTGGATATAGCTCAACCGTCTACTTCCAGGTAAACCGTGAGTTCTACTTTACGACCGTAATCGTTGTTGTCCTGCTCGCCATTCTAGCCAGTATTCCGGCTATGATGAGAGCGCTCAAACTGCAACCGGCTACTGCCATTCGAGAAGAAGATTAAAAACATTTAACATATTGACAAAATGAGTATCATTGAAACAAAAGGGGTTTATAAGACCTACAATACAACCAAAGTCCCTGTAAACGCTGTTAACGGAGTTGACCTGAAAATTGAAGAGGGAGAATTTACCGCCATTGTTGGACCTTCCGGTTCCGGGAAAACCACCCTGCTCAACATGTTGAGCGGGCTCGATCTCCCCACCCGGGGTGATATCTTTATCGAGAATACGAATTTGAAGGGGCTCAGTTCCTCTCAGCTGATTGACTTCAGGCTGAATAACATCGGATTTGTATTCCAGGCCTACAACCTGATACCGGTACTAACGGTAAAAGAGAACACGGAGTTCATCATGTTTCTGCAGAAAGTGCCCAAAAGAGAACGTCAGAAAAGAGTAAAAGAGTTGCTTGGGGCTGTGGGAATCGGTGACAAAATGGATTACAAACCCAGCCAGCTGTCGGGCGGTCAGCAACAACGGGTAGCAGTTGCCCGTGCATTGGCTTCGCGCCCTAAGTATATCATTGCAGATGAACCTACGGCCAACCTGGATTCCGTCTCAACCAGCGAGTTACTCGAATTGATGGCACAAATGAATAAAAAGTATAATACCACCTTCATCTTCGCCACCCACGACCAACGTGTGATGGATAAAGCCCGAAGAATTTTAACCATTGAAGATGGAAAAATCCTGAAAGACGAGCAATTTGACAGGTAAGGTCAATTTGCAGAGGTTGCCTCAGAAACAGCGCTATAATAAAAAGGAGTTTCCAATTTGACCTGTTGTTTTATGGTGACCTCTGCTTTTCAATTCATTTTACAGAATTACTGCAGCTATGAACTTTATTAGCAAAAACCATACTTCCATGTGGAACAAAAACTTCCATCTGTTTATTTCGAAATGGTTATTCAGAAGTAGTGTTGCCATATTGTTCCTCTTAATGAGTCAACATCGTGCATTTGCAAAGAATAACCATCTGCTGGTTACCGGATATACCGAGTACCTGAATAACACATGGATACCTCAGGGCTCTATTTACAGCACTTTGGGAATCAACAACTGGCAAAGTCAATCAGGGATTTATAACCGCTTTAATTTTCAGTATTCACTGCTCAATAATCTGAAGGTTAATGTGAGCATGCGCAACAATTTTATATTCGGTCCGACCATAGCCACCTACAACAAATTATTCGAACAGGCCGGCTTCAACTATAATAAGATGGCCATGGCTGATAATGGTTATCTCGATCTGACAATGAGGTATTCCGATAACCCTTCGTATCTTTTTTACACCAATTTCGACCGGGCCAATTTAAAACTGTCTCTCAATAAACTGGAAATAACGTTAGGACGTCAACGAATCAACTGGAGTAAGAACCTGGTTTGGAACCCCAATGATATTTTCAATGCTTATAATTATTTCGAATTCAACTACGTGGAAAAACCAGGGAGTGATGCCGCACTGGTGCAATGGTACACCGGTAACTTTTCATCGGTTCAGTTGGCAGCAAAACTAGGTTATACAGAACTTCCTGATAGTAACGGCGTATTAAGGAGAGAACAGAAAAAAACAATAGCTGCCATGTATCACCTCACCAAATGGAACTATGATTTCCAGGCATTTGGTGGTGTAATGGAAGATGATGTCACCGCCGGAATGGGCTGGGCAGGCTCTATTGCCGGTGCCGGATTTACGGGTGAAGTATCGTGGTTCAGAAACCAGCAACAGTTTGCTGACACCAGCAATGTGTGGGTCGCATCGGTCGACATGAACTACACCTTCAAAAACAATTTGTTTGCTCAGTTATCAGGCATTTACAATAGTGCAGGTGCAACCGGACCAGCCTATGCCCAATATGGCAGTCTGTCAGGCTCTTTCTCGAACCTGCTGATGAATAATGTGAATGCCAAAACTTTAACACGTTCCCGTTTCGACCTGTTCGGCGAACTGTCCTACCCGATAACACCGCTCATCAAAGTTGATGTAGCTTCCATTTACAATCCATACGACAAATCTGTTTATGTTGGCCCAACAGCGACTTTTAGTCTTACTGAAAACTTGGCATTGTCAGCTGTAGGACAACTGTTTTGGGGTGACAGCCTCACAGAATTTGGGGATATTGGTCAGATGTTGTTCTTCGACCTCAAATGGTCATTTTAAATTTCGCCCACGAGAGAGCATAAGATTAAAACTAGTGTGTTCGAATACTACAGAAAGTAGCTGAAACAAGAAAGCCTGGCTGTATTAGCCAGGCTTTTCTCATCATTTAATTCACTATCTATAACGGAATGTTTCCGTGCTTTTTGGGCGGATTGGTTTCGCTTTTGTTTTTGGTCATCTCCAATGCCGAAATCAATTTCTTACGGGTATCCTTCGGCATGATTACCTCATCCACATAACCCAGCTCAGCTGCGCGATACGGATTGGCGAAATTGTCACGGTAGTCATCTACACGTTTCGCTTTCGACTCATCATCTTTATCATTACGGAAAATGATATTCACCGCACCTTCAGGGCCCATCACTGCAATTTCGGCGGTAGGCCATGCCAGATTCATGTCAGCCGACAAGTGCTTGCTGGCCATCACATCGTACGCACCACCATAAGCTTTGCGGGTAATCACGGTAATCTTCGGAACAGTGGCTTCGGCATAAGCGTAAAGCAATTTCGCTCCGTGACGAATGATACCTCCAAACTCCTGGGTCGTTCCCGGAAGGAATCCCGGTACATCCACAAAAGTGACCAATGGAATATTGAACGAGTCGCAGAAACGAACAAAACGAGCGCCTTTCACCGACGAATCGATGTCGAGCACACCGGCCAGGTGATTGGGCTGATTGGCCACAATACCTACGGAGCGGCCACCCATGCGGGCAAATCCTACCGTGATGTTCTGTGCGAAATGCGGCATCACTTCGAAGAAGTGGTTATCATCGACCACCGAACTAATGATTTCGTGCATATCGTACGGTTTGTTCGGGTCCGGCGGAACAATGGTTTGCAAATGCTCATCTTCCCGCTCCACATCATCGGTGCAGGGAATCGACGGAGCATCCTCCATATTATTCGACGGCAGATAGCTGAGCAATTCCCGGATCATCATCAGGGTTTGCTCGTCGTCCTGTCCCAGGAAATGGGCCACACCACTTTTGGCGTTGTGCGTCATCGCACCCCCAAGCTGCTCCTTGGTCACCTCTTCGTGGGTTACCGTTTTCACCACCTCCGGACCGGTTACAAACATATAGCTGGTATCCTTTACCATGAAGATGAAATCGGTAAGCGCCGGAGAATAAACGGCACCTCCGGCACACGGGCCCATAATGGCAGAAATCTGCGGTACCACGCCCGAAGCTTTCACGTTCAGCCAGAAAATATCGGCATAACCAGCCAGGCTGCGAACACCTTCCTGAATACGGGCACCTCCCGAGTCATTCAGTCCGATGATGGGAGCACCCATCTTCATAGCCAACTTCGTTACCTTTACAATCTTATCGGCATTGGTACGGCTCAGTGAACCTCCAAAAACAGTAAAATCCTGTGCAAATACGTACACCAGACGTCCGTCGACTTTTCCGTAACCGGTTACCACACCATCGCCGGGAATTTTGTTTTCGTCCATCCCGAAATTGGTGCAACTGTGTGTAACCATTTTATCCAATTCGACAAAGGTTCCTTTGTCCAGGAAAATATCGACACGTTCACGGGCCGTCAGTTTACCACCGTCATGTTGTTTGGCAATTCGTGCCTCGCCACCGCCGGCTTCAGCCGCTTTATTTTTATCTTCAAAAATCTTGTACTTATCTTCAAGTTTCTGCATGAAATCTCAATTTAAAGGTCAATCCTCTAAAGGTTCAAGTTCAATTAACGGCTGATGTCCCTCAATGGTATCACCTTCGTTTACCAAAATCTTTTTCACGGTTCCGCGGAAAGCACTTTTGTATTCACTCTCCATTTTCATGGCCGATATGGTGATAACCGTCTGTCCGGCATCAACCTCATCGCCTTCCGCAACCGGAATACGAACCACTTTCCCGGGCATGGGTGTCGTAATCACATTGCCCGAAGCAGCTAAATCACCTTTGGTATTGTTTCGGTACTTTGTAAGGGCATCAATCACTTCAACGTCGTACTGACTGCTGAGAGTTTTGACACTGTACTGGTTGGCTTTTCCGACCTCAATCATTTCCATATTGGTCGACTTGCCGTTGTGAAGCACAGAATATATTCCCGGCTCCACCCGAACCACGTCAAATTCATATTCGCGGTCGTCGATGCGGGCCCGGTACCTGGTTCCTTCCTTACCTAACAGCTCGACTTTCGCGGTCCGCGAATTGATCTTTACTTCGTTCTGCATAACAATTTTATAGTTGATTAAAATCGAAGTACACTTTTACGTCGTGCAAATTCTTTCCAGGGCGACGAACCACCATTTTTTACTTCGGTTGGTTCCGAAACCAGTTTCTTCATCTTCTCGGTGTAATCGAGATAGGCGATAAACAAGGCCATATCTTCACACTCCTGGTTGCAATCCGATGGAATTTCCAATACCGCCGGATTCTTCTCGATAAAATGAGTGTCGTAATTACCGGATACAAAATCTTCCGCTTCCATAATTCGTTTCAGGAATGGAATGGTGTTTTTCACCCCGCTGATTTTGTATTCATACAATGCACGTTTCATCCGCTCAATAGCCTCATTACGGGTTTGAGCCCATACAATCAGCTTGGAGATCATCGGATCGTAATAAATCGGGATTTCGTACCCTTCATACACATAGCCATCGGTACGCACTCCCAGCCCCAATGGTTCGGTAATGTGTTTCACCAATCCCGGACTCGGCATGAAATTATTTTTCGGATCTTCTGCATAAATCCGACATTCGATAGCGTGTCCGGTTTGAGTAAGTTCTTCCTGTCTGAAAGGCAGCTCTTCGCCATTGGCTACTGTGATCTGCGCTTTTACCAGGTCAACTCCGGTTACCCTTTCGGTGATAGGATGTTCCACCTGCAACCGGGTATTCATCTCGAGGAAGTAGAAGTTCAAATCGTTATCGACCAGAAACTCCACTGTACCAGCCCCCACATAATTCACCGATTTGGCTGCTGCTACAGCTTCTTCGCCCATTCTGGCACGCAACTCAGGTGTCATCAATGGCGACGGTGTTTCTTCGATTACTTTCTGGTGACGACGCTGTACCGAACATTCACGCTCGAAAAGATGCACGGTATTTCCATGCGAATCAGCCATCACCTGGAATTCGATATGGTGCGGCGATTCGATGTACTTCTCCATATAAACCACATCGTTGCCAAAGGCACTACCGGCTTCGGAACGGGCTCGCCGGTACGAACTAACCAGTTCACTTTCCGACCGAACCAGGCGCATTCCTTTACCGCCACCACCGGCCGATGCTTTGATCATGATTGGGTACCCAATCGAATCAGCTGTTTCTTTTAATTTGTCTTCGTCTTCAATAAGATCTCGGGTTCCGGGGACTACCGAAACGCCAGCATCCATCATGATTTTCCGTGCAGTCAGCTTATCACCCATGGCCAAAATGGCTTCCGGTGAAGGACCAATAAAAATCAGTCCTGCCTCTGCTACCCGACGCGCAAATTCCGCATTCTCGGAAAGAAATCCGTAACCCGGATGAATTGCGTCAGCTCCTGATTTCAGCGCCGCATCCATAATCTTGTCGATGTTTAGATAACTCTCAGACGATGGAGACGGTCCGATAAAACAGGCCTCGTCGGCATAACGAACATGCATGGCACTGCGGTCGGCCTCTGAAAATACTGCCACACTCTGAATTCCCATCTCGCGACAGGAACGCATCACCCGCACCGCAATTTCACCACGGTTCGCAACCAAAATTTTTCGGATCATAAGAACTTTTGATTATTAAAATTCGGACTAAATTATAGTTTGCTATTGAGTTTTCAAAATATGTCTATAAATTAATATTTTCGAACATTTTGTTATAAAATCTGAATCTCGTATTGACAAACCTTCAGAGATAACAATCAAAACCGAAAAATGCTTAAAAGAATTTTTCCTGCTTAAACGAAAAAACCCCGCAATTTTTTTTGCGGGGTTCACGCTTCGTTAAAATCAGTCTATTTTAATACAAAGGAGTTTTCCTGTACATCGTCGGAGTTCGTTCCGACAAATACTTTAAAGTCTCCTGGTTCTGCTTTCTTCTTCAAATCGGCACCATAAAAAGCCAAATCATCTGAAGTCAACGTGAACGTCACTTTTTGTGATTCGCCTGGTTTCAATGCGATCTTACGGAATCCCTTCAACTCTTTCACCGGACGGCTTACACTGCCTACCAAATCCCGAATATAAAGTTGCACGACTTCTTCTCCGGCAACTTTTCCCGTATTCTGCACATTCACCGACACTTCCAGTTTTCCGCCCATGCTCATTTCATGTGAACTGAGTTTGACCGGTGAATACTTAAACGTCGTATAACTCAAACCGTAACCGAACGGGAACAATGGAGTTTTCTTTTGGTCGGTATAGTGCGACCAGAAAACTGTTCCGGTAGGATCGGGACGCCCGGTACTTTTATGGTTATAATATATAGGTAGCTGTCCAACGGCGCGCGGAAACGAAACCGGCAACTTTCCGGAAGGATTGTAATCGCCAAACAGCACATCAGCAATCGCGTTTCCGGCTTCCGAACCCAAATGCCATGCCTCAACAATGGCCGGAACGTGCTCAGCCATCCAGTCAATTACCAATGGACGACCATTCATCAGAACGACAACCACATTTTTATTGGCTGCATACACTGCTTTCATCAACTGCTCCTGCAGTCCTTTCATGCCAATCTCAGTTTGGCTGCGTCCTTCGCCGGTCTGGAAGCAATTTTCTCCAACCGCCAATACAACCACATCGGCTTTTTTTGCCATCTGGCGGGCTGCATCGAAACCAGAGCTATCTGTCGTATTGAATTTCAATTCCTGGGTAAAGGTTCTCGGACCAACAGTTAGCGCAGTGCCTTCAGTATATTCCACGCTATTTTTATCCGCAACGGCGGCTTTCACTCCTTCGAGCAAGGAAACAGCTGAACCGGTAACGGCCTGAGCACGCCAGCTTCCCAATGGAGAATCTTTATCGGCTGCCAACGGACCAATCACCGCAATGGTTTGTCCCTTCTTTTTCAGCGGAAGCAGATGGTTATCGTTTTTCAACAGAACAATAGAATGACGAGCCACTTTTCGGGCCGCCGCCAGATGTTCGGGTGAAAGAATTTCTTTCTTCTCGCGCTCGACATTACTGTAACGGTATGGATCGTCAAACAGTCCGAGTTCGAATTTCACGCGCAAAATGCGGCGAACAGCATCATCAATCAACGACTCCTTCACCTTACCTTCTTCCACTAGCTTTTTCAGTGAAGTAATGTAGCAATGACCTTCCATGTCCATGTCACTACCGGCATTGATAGCCAGTTCGGCTGCTTCGGCTTTATTGGCTGCCACCCCGTGAGGAATCAGCTCACCTATCGAATTCCAGTCGGAAACCACAAAACCTTTAAATCCCCATTGTCCTTTCAATATGTCACGCTGCAGATGAGCGCTGGCAGTGGCAGGAGTTCCGCCAATTTCGTTGAACGAGTTCATCACGGTAGCTACGCCAGCTTTAACGGCTGCCTCGAAGGGTGGCAGCACGGTGTTACGCAGCGTATGCTCGCTAATGTCAACCGTATTGTAATCGCGGCCCGACTCGACAAAACCGTAGGCAGCAAAGTGCTTGGCACAGGCAGCAATGGTGCTGTCTTCCGACAAATCACTGCCCTGGAAACCATGAACACGGGCAGCAGCAAATTCTGCTCCCAGGTAGGGGTCCTCGCCCGAACCTTCCATGGTGCGCCCCCAGCGGGCATCGCGACTAATGTCCATCATCGGAGCAAAGGTCCACTGCAAACCGGCAGCCGATGCCTCAACAGCGGCCACATGTGCAGAGAGCTTTGCCAGTTCGGGTTCCCAGCTGGCCGCTTCTCCCAACGGAATCGGGAACATGGTTTTAAATCCGTGGATGACATCATATCCGAAAATCAACGGAATGTGCAACCGGGAGTTTTTTACCGCCAGCTCCTGTGTTTTCCGGGTAGCTTCAGCTCCTACAACATTCAACATCGAACCGACAGCACCGGATTTAATTTCCTGTAACTGCTTCTGTGCGGATGCTCCCTGCGGTGCAGGTCCGGTCATTTCCCATTGACTGGTGTACTGATTTAACTGACCAATCTTCTCATCAAGCGTCATCTTGCTGAGAAGCTCATTTACTTTCTTCTCAATAGCTTCATCGTTTGCTTTTGGCTTCAATGCGTACAAGTTATTGCCCAGAGCTAGAAATAATAATAGCAGAATTGCTGACCACTTCATGTGTTTAATTTTTAGTTTTTTAATTACCACATGGAACTCGCCACCACAATCCTGTTCTTGTAGGAAAAGTTGACTCTTTCGGCTCGTTTCATGTTAATTTGCTTTAGTTGTGTTTTTATCTGACTGTTTGAATTTATGAATTCAATCCGAAACAAAGGAACGGATTTTCCGGTAAAAACAGAAGTAACTGTATAATAAACAATATTGATCTTCCTAATGAAAAGACGGAGATACGAGATATTCTTAACGAATCTTAAGAGTAGCTCTTATTAATCGTACATCATCAGCGTAGCACCCAGCAATCTCTTGATGTTAGGATTCAGTGGGGGAATGCGTTCATCCAAATGCTCCCAGTATTCTGTTGTATAAGAATGCGACAAAGGGATCCTCCAGCCTGACGAAGGTCTCTCCTCTTGCATTACTGATTTGGGGATATAATAGCTTTCCAGAACATAAAATTCACTAATTGTTTGAATGTTCTTAAATCTCGTCTCCTTTTTCTGCTTAAAAAAGTATTGATAATACCTTCGCCAGCTTTCCAAATTGGCTTTCGACGCCATTGACTGACTTTTGGCCAGGTACGTTTCGGTCACATCGTGATGAGTGATCCGAACCTGGTACCCAAATAAACTTCTTTCTCTTACTTTGGCCGGGGCTATCCAGTCGATGTTGATTTGTACCTGTTTTCGGGCTTCATCCGTTCGGATGCTCCCGGCCACCGAATCTTCTTTCAAAATCAGCGTCCGCCCATGATTTCCATCGATTGAATAGTTCTTATTGAGTTGCTTAACGATGGTTTTGGGCTCGATATAGGGAAGTGTCAACGAACCTTCAGACACGGTGACTGCATGATATTGTATGGCATCAAGAAGCTCCTGATTCCGAAATAGACGGTAAGCATCCTTTTGGCATTTAAATCGTTTGCCGTCGTTCCAGATATAATACTCTACTATCCCATCGGCAAAATATTCCGGGATACTGTCTTTTAACTGATAGCTCCGGAAAAAGCCTTTCAGCACCAGTACCATTTTCTCCTTCTTATTCGTTACGGTTATCTCGTGCAATGCTATTTCACGTGGCGCTAACAGGATAGTACCGGCAAGCTTCATCTGCTTCCAGGTCATCGCGCTGTTTTCGTAACTGAGGTGTTGAACCACCAGCGAGTCACTGTTTTTCACAAAACAATTGACTGATACGGTATCTATCTTCCCTTCGGTGTTGGATGTGCCTACCAACCGGCCATCAGGGGCAATTAACTGGGCAAAAGAGATAGCTGAATGATCATCCCCATCAACAACACGAATCTGGGCATGAGAAACGGTAGATAAAAACACGAGAAAAAGAAGGATGGTTAGCCTTCGTTGATGGTCATTCATACGATGGAAATAATTGTTAGCATTATTGTTTATTGCTCAATAGATGCAATAAACGGACAAAAGGTATATCCCGACCAATAGTATAAATACGATTACTTATTTTGGGAGCTGATATAACATTTCACCGTTCTTTTTTTTGTTTGATACAAAGTGATCCCATAATTTTCCATCAACGTACGCTGAAGCTGTTCCGTGCTGTCTTTCGGGATAACCCATGTATATTTCGTTCGGTTTTCTGAAAGACAGTTCACTTTCATAGGATAGAGTCCCTCTATTTTATCTGCCAAATCTCTTATCGTTGCATCCTTCAGAACAACACTGCTGGGTACTTCATCTCCTTCATTCAGCACTGCAGTGTCTTCTTCTGCTTTCACAAACTGACTTCGATATAGTACCCAATTCCCGACAGGAATAAAACAGAGCTGCGCCCTGAGGTTGTATTTTTTTAGGAGTTGCTGAACGACAAAACGTCTGGACATTTTGAAATCATCCATGTTTTCTTTATTCCTATCGGTAAAATGCAGGTCGATAACCCGGTTCGCAACAGCGGTATCTTGAAAAACAACATCTTCCGGTCGAAATATTGCCAGCTTAGCAAGAGCCAAACGTACAGTTGCACGTTCGAAATCTATTCCTGTAGGTGATACTTTACAGAAATTATAACGATGTTTTCCGACCTCTGAAATCTCCAGGGAATAATTTTTGGGAGCGGGCACATGTCCCGGATATGCCATAACCATTTCATCTTTAAACACCTTATCCCCACTCAAGCCTGGCTTGAATAGCAAGACAGGAAGAAGCAGAAAGACGACATTGTGTAATCCATGCAACACAAATCCCCACCAAAACCCCTGACGTACCCGTAAATAACCGATATTAAATCCCGCAAAAATCTGCGGCGAAACAAAAACGGGAGATAAAACCAGGAATGTTAATGTCAGCGTGTAATTCTGCAGATGATAGAATCCAAACAAGATGGTAGAAATATAAAACACCCGCGCATAATTTCGACGCCAAAATCTTCCGAGGAGCAAAAATATCCTTCGTTGAAAGAATAGATAAATCGCCAGCAACAACAATCCAGCCGCCACAGCTATAATAGCAGGCTGTTTGTCAGAAGCATGACTATAAGACAGAATTAAGGCGCCGACAACCAACAATACGCCAATGAACGATAAAAGAAAGTTCTGCTTCCCCGGTCGCAAGTGCGTTCTGAATGTCAATTCCTCCAGCAGCGGAATGAAAACCGTTACCAGCAGACTCCATGTGAGTAAGCCATACCTCTGATGAGAGATCGGAATTTTGTGCACCTGAACATCTGGCCCAACAATGTGTCTCAAATGATCAACAGGCCAAACCAACGCAGCTGTGACAGCAATATCAACAATCAATACCACTAAGAAATTCAGAAGTTTGGTAGTAAACTGATATTGTTTCTCCTCTAAATTCGGATGCAACAAAAAATTCCAATAGGCTTTCAGGCTATTTTCTTTCGGGGTCATTTAGTCTTATTTATTAGATTAGGGGTTATAAGAGCTTTCAGTCAATTCATCAGGACATTAAAAAGTCTCACCAACAATCATCGTCGCAACAAATGCTTCTCAAGCATCAAATATGCTAAAGACTAATTTTGGACTGAAAGTTTTTTCTTATACCATGTTAGTAGACTTCAAGAACATCATCAAATGTATTTCAAGGTTTAACTTCAACTTTTATTCAGAAAAAGAAAAACCGACCAGCATCAAAAGATGATGCAATCAGTTTTTCAAATCCTTCAACCTTTTCCCTCAAAATACACTTGCTATTCGGAGCAAAAGTGGAGTGGAGAACTCCTCAATATCTGTCTTGGTCTTCGCTCGTTAATACCCTGTTTCCTGAAAAGGTTACCCCCTTTTTTCGAATAAAAAATAAAACCATTTAAATTTTCGCTGTTCATAACCGGCGTTTATTAATCATTGAAAGCTAAATATAAACCACTTACACATGTTAATAACATAACATTAGAAAAACGAAGTTGATGCAATATGATAACCAGTTAAAATAAAAAGAGGCCGTCAGTAAACTGACGACCTCCCGGTTTTTATCGTTAAGCAACTGCTTACAGAATGCTGTCTACATCGTAATAAGTAAGACCAAACGCTTCGGCAACACCTTTGTAAACCACTTTGCCATCTACCACGTTCAATCCTTTTTTCAAGGAGTTGTCTTCGCGGCAAGCTTGCTTCCAGCCTTTCTCAGCCAAATCGATGGCGTGAGGCAGGGTAGCATTGGTCAACGCCAGTGTAGAGGTACGCGGAACGGCACCTGGCATGTTGGCTACTGAATAGTGAATCACATCGTCAATCACGAAAGTGGGCTCATCGTGTGTCGTCGGATGGGTTGTTTCGATACAACCGCCCTGGTCGATAGCTACGTCAACCAACACTGTGCCCGGCTTCATGGTTTTCAGCATGTCGCGGGTAATCAGGTTCGGAGCTTTTGCACCCGGAATCAATACGGCGCCAATAATCAAATCGTGATCCTGAACCATCTGGCGAATATTGAATTCATTCGACATCATGGTTTTTACGTTCGCTGGCATGATATCATCGAGGTAACGCATGCGCTTCAGGCTCACGTCCATAATGGTTACATCGGCACCCAGTCCGGCAGCCATTTTGGCCGCTTCGGTACCTACAATACCACCACCGATGATCAGCACCTTGGCAGGATGAACTCCGGGAACACCACCCAACAGCATTCCACGTCCGCCATAAGTTTTCTCCAGGTATTTAGCACCTTCCTGTGCAGACATACGACCAGCGACTTCCGACATCGGAACCAGCAACGGCAGTGAACGGTCGGGCAACTCAACGGTTTCGTAAGCCAAACATACCGACTTGTTGCGGAGCATGGCGTTGGTTAAAGCTTCGGATGATGCAAAGTGGAAGTATGTGTAGAGCAACTGGCCTTCGCGAATCAGTTCGTATTCAGGCTCGATAGGCTCTTTTACTTTGATAATCATTTCGGCTTTGCCGTATACATCTTCAATGGTCGGGAGCATTTGCGCACCGGCGGAAACATATTCCTCATCGGTGAAACCACTTCCCATACCTGCTGTAGCCTGAACATATACTTCGTGACCACGCTTAACTAACTCTGCAGCACCGGCAGGCGTTAACGCAACCCGGTTTTCGTTGTTTTTAATTTCCTTTGGAACTCCTATTATCATGACTAATTTATTTTTTGGGTATTTCCCAAAAATAGAGGAAATAATCTCACGCTAATATGACGAACCCCCATAATTTTCAACTATTCAGCTTAAATTAACATATCACTCGTATGACCAATTTAAAAGTTCATTTTTTATGATTGTTTGACACTTTTTTCAATATTAATATTACAATAATTAAACATCAACCCCATTTGACTGACAGTTTATAATATTAACTTTGCCAATTCCAACTTGAAAGTATAAGATTGCAGGATGCCTAAAATTTCAAACCGCGGGGATTTATTACCCGAATCATCGATACGGAAGCTGGTACCTTACGCAGAGAAGGCCAGAGAGCAGGGAAAGAAGGTTATACAACTGAATATTGGTCAGCCCGATATCAAAACCCCGCCACATGCAATTGAGCGTATCCGAAACTTCAATTTCGAACTGATTCCTTACGGACAATCGTACGGAAACGATTCGTACCGGAAAAAGTTAGCGCAATACTACCGTAACCGGAAAATCGATGTGGAATACACCGACATCCTGATTACCACTGGTGGTTCGGAAGCCATATCGTTCACCTTTATGATCTGCTTTAACCCGGGTGACGAAATCATTATCCCGGAACCTTTTTACGCCAACTACCGCTCGTTTGCCGTTGGTACCGATGTGGTGATCAAGCCTATTGCTTCACACATCGAAGATGGTTTTCAACTACCCTCTATTTCCGAGTTAGAGAAAGTCATCTCCCCGAAAACCAAAGGCATATTCATCTGTAATCCCAATAACCCGACGGGATACCTCTATTCCCGGGAAGAGTTGGAGCAGTTACGTGAACTGGTGCTCAAACACGACCTTTACCTGATTTCTGACGAGGTGTACAAGGAATTCGTATACGACGGATTTCAGCATCACTCGGTTATGGAATTGCCGGACATCGAGGACCATGTTATCATGATTGACTCCGTTTCGAAGCGATTCAGTGCCTGCGGTATCCGCATTGGATCGGTTGTTTCCAGAAACAAACACATCATTTCGTCCATTCTAAAGCTGGGAATGGCCCGGTTGTGTCCACCGATTCTCGGACAGGAAGTGGCTGAAGCCGCTGTCGACAGTCCGCCCGAATACATGGAAGAGGTGTACAACGAATACCTCCGCCGCCGGAATTATTTCATCAATGCCTTGAACGAAATTCCCGGGGTTTATTCTCCCATGCCGAGAGGTGCCTTCTACTCCATGGTCAGGCTACCGGTTGAAGACAGCGATCATTTCTGCCAATGGATGTTGGAAGAGTTTGAATACAATGGCTCTACGGTAATGCTGGCTCCGGCTTCCGGTTTCTATAGCTCCGACGATAGCGGGAAAAACGAAGTGCGCGTAGCCTATGTCCTCAACGTGGAAGACCTGAAAGAGGCCGTCGCGTGCATACGTGAAGCGCTGAAAGTTTACCCGCACCGGACGCCGGACGCAGAAGGTTGATAACTTATTCAGTCAATTCTTTTGCCGGATTTTGGTAAAACTGACGGTAAGCCAACCAGCCGCTGAGTGCCAGAAGTACGATCAAAGTCACCAACGAAGCATTCGGCCCGAAAGAACCTCCGGTCAGGCTCTCATTACCATGAAGCCACATGAGAAATATACCGTGGGTACGAGGACTTCCGCTGACGGAAAATCCGAAGATAGGCCCCTGCATGAAGTTCCACAGGAAATGCAGTCCAATTGGTGCCCAGAGATTTCTTCCGCGAATGCGGATTAAACCAAGAACAACACCTAAAAGGATAACATTCACCAAAGCAAGGGCATTAAAACTTCTGTTCGCCATGTGCATTAACGCGAAAACCACTGCCGTTAGAATTACTGCCAGATACACCGGCATTTGTTTGGTGTAATAACCAAGCAAGTACCCGCGGTACAAAAACTCTTCATACAGCGATACAAAAAGGTAATACAGCAGCAGGTAAAGCATACTTTGCATATGAAAATTACCTTTCCCCAAGCCCACCTGGTTCATCGATATTAAGATAAAGGTAATCAGGATAATCAATCCGGCACCGAGCAAACTTCCGTATCCAAATTGGTTCAGGTTAAACCTGATTTTCAGCATGTCACGCATCGAACGCTTATCGATAAAGCGAACCAGTAACAAAATGGTTAAAAAGGCGGCCAGAAAAGTGATTATGGCCATTATCATTTGATTATGGGGAACCTCCGCATATGATCGGGGCGTAAAACCGGTACCTTCTATCTCCCCTCGCAGGAAGTAATATATGCCGGTAAGTCCCAGCAGTAGTAAAACAAATACCGCATGCAACAGGATAGTCCTGAGGAGAACAAATAAGACTTTTTTCATTAGTTGGTTGGTTAGTTTACCGTTTTAACGGCCAGTTTATTAGGTTGAAATAAAAAAAAGAGAACCTGCCACCAGGCTCTCTTTGTATGTTCGTTTATAGTTATTTCCGACTAATTTCCCATCTCACTCAGGAATTTGATCCGGACCAGCCGGACCTCCTCCTCACTGTATTCTTCGCCCAGTTCGGCCATTGCCTCTTCCAGCGAATCGCTCTCGGCATCTTCCCTGAAATAAGCAAAAATGTCACTCACCTGATCTTCATCGAGTACATCATTTAAGTAATAATCAATGTTGAGTTTTGTACCCGAATGGACGATGGCTTCGATTTCACTTAACAAATCATCCATCGACTGATCTTTCGAAGAAGCGATCTCATCTAACGGGATTTTCCGATCGATCCCCTGTATAATAAATACTTTATTTTTCGATTTGTTGGCTACCGAACGGTACACCATGTCCTGTGCCCGCTCAATACCTCTTTCTTCCACATATTTGGCAATCAGCTCAACAAACTCTTTCCCGTACCGGCGTGCTTTTCCTTGTCCTACCCCGGCAATTCCCTGAAGCTCTTCCAATTTAGTCGGATACTGAATCGACATATCGGAAAGTGACGGATCCTGAAAGATGACAAACGGCGGTAGATTGAGCTTTTGAGATATTTTCCTACGTAACTCTTTCAGCATTTTAAAGAGTTCCGGATCACCGGCTGAAGCTCCTTGTGGAGCAGTTGGCTCTTCGTCCGCTGCCTCGTAGTTATGATTTTTCACCACCATAAACGATTGCGGATTCTTCAGGTAGTTACGGCCTTCGTCCGTCAGCTTCAGTACACCATAATTCTCAATATCCTTGCGGAGAAAACCAGAGATAATACACTGGCGGAAAACTGCATTCCACAGCCTCACATCGTACTCTTTTCCCGAGCCGAAGATCGATATTTCATGATGCCTGAATGATTTTACAGCGGCGGTATCGTTTCCGATCAGGATATTGACAATGTGTTCTCCCTTGAACTGCTCTTTCACCTCGGTTACAGCGTTCAGCGCCAACACAACCATCTCTTTGCCTTCAATTTGCTCCTTCGGATTCATGCAGTTATCACAAGACCCGCAATTTTCTACTTCGTAATGCTCACCAAAATAATGCAGCAAAATAGTCCGCCGACACAATGCCGATTCAGCATAAGCTACTGTATCGAGCAACAGCTGCTGGCCAATCTCCTGTTCAGCAACCGGCTTACCCTGCATGAATTTCTCCAGTTTCTGAATATCCTTGTAGCTGTACATTGTAATACAATGCCCCTCGCCTCCATCGCGTCCGGCCCGGCCCGTTTCCTGATAATAACCTTCCAGCGATTTGGGAATGTCGTAGTGAATCACAAAACGGACATCGGGTTTGTCGATTCCCATCCCAAAAGCAATCGTGGCCACAATCACATCCACCTCCTCCATCAGAAATTTGTCCTGATTTCCGGAACGTGTTGACGAGTCCATGCCAGCATGATAAGCCAACGCGCGAATACCGTTGACTTGCAATGTGGCAGCCAGCTCTTCTACTTTTTTCCTGCTAAGACAATATATAATGCCCGATTTACCGGTATTGTCCTTGATATACTTGATGATTTGCTCAACAGGCTTAACCTTTGGCCTGACTTCGTAAAAAAGATTGGCCCGGTTAAACGACGACTTGAAGACCCTCGCATCCAGCATACCCAGATTTTTCTGAATATCATGCTGAACCTTTGGGGTAGCCGTAGCAGTCAGCGCAATAATGGGCGCATGCCCTATTTCGTTCACAATGGGACGTATCCGACGGTATTCCGGCCGGAAATCATGTCCCCACTCCGAAATACAGTGCGCCTCGTCGATGGCATAAAACGAAATATTGACGTTTTTCAGGAATTCAATGTTTTCCTCCTTGGTCAGCGATTCAGGGGCTACGTACAAAAGTTTCGTACGCTGTGCCAGGACATCATCCTTTACCTTTTGAATAGCTGTTTTGGTCAAGGATGAGTTGAGAAAGTGGGCCGCTCCTTCTTCGGTACTGAAACTACGAATGGCATCCACCTGGTTCTTCATCAATGCGATTAGGGGGGATATGACAATGGCTGTTCCTTCCTGCAACAAGGCTGGTAACTGGTAGCACAACGATTTTCCACCACCAGTGGGCATTAATACAAAGGTATCGTTCCCTTCCAGCACGCTTTCAATAATCTCCTCCTGCTGCCCTTTAAACCGGTCGAAACCGAAATATTTTTGCAATTGGGCAGAAAGAGAAACACCTTTATTCATAATCTAATCTCCTTTAACTCTTAAGGCCGCTCCGACATAGCCTCCACTAAGATATCTAAATAATATTAGTAGTACAAATTCGCTCCAGCCAGCAGAAGTTCAGGCAAAAAACGGTTTTCGTTTTCGTCGCCCAAACCTAAAAAAAAAGGCCAAAGATTGTATATTTGTCTGGAATTTTATTGGAGCATTAGTCTCCAAATTAAACCCAAACATGCTAATTTGAATCTGATGGCTGAACAGGAAAAATTACCTGGCGGAAAATCAACGAACGAAAATAGGAAAAAAAAGGAAGAGGAAATGTCTTTCCTTGAACATCTGGAAGTTTTAAGGTGGCATCTGGTTCGTGCCGTGGTGGCTGTCGTGATTTTCGCTATCCTCGCTTTTGCCAACTACCATTTCATTTTCGATACGCTGATATTGAAACCCAAAACACCCGAATTCGCAACCAACCAGTTTTTTAACTGGATTTCACAGGTCCTGAATATTCCGGCCCTGGCAATTAATGACAAACCGTTGCAGATTATCAATATTAATATGGCCGGACAGTTTGCAACCCATATAAAGATTTCTTTGCTTGCAGGTGTCATACTCGGATTTCCGTATCTCTTCTGGGAGTTCTGGCGATTCATCAGGCCGGCTTTGTACGAAAAAGAGCAAAAATATGCCACCGGAGCCGTAGTTTACAGTTCACTACTTTTTATTATCGGTATCCTGTTTGGTTACTACCTGATTGTTCCACTTTCGGTGAATTTTCTTGGCTCGTACGACATCAGTGATCAAATTACCAACCAAATCAACCTGAGCAGCTACATCAGTACCGTCAGTTCCATTGTGCTTGCCGGAGGTGTTGTTTTTGAACTTCCCGTAGCCATATACTTTTTGAGTAAAGTAGGGCTGGTTACTCCCGCATTCATGCGGAGATACCGGAGGCATGCCTACGTTGTTCTCCTACTGCTTTCGGCCATTATTACTCCACCCGATGTTTTCAGCCAAATAATGGTCTGTTTCCCATTGGTTTTCCTTTATGAAATCGGAATTGTGATTTCGAAGCGGGTGGCTAAAAAGCGTGAAGAGGATTTGCTCGAAGCGTAACTTGTTCCTGTCTGTTCATTATTTTTATCTTTGCAATTCAATCCATTGAATTATGAAGCTTAGGGCTGAAAATATTGTTAAGAAATACCGGAAACGCACCGTTGTGAAAGGAGTGTCGATTGATGTGCAGCAGGGAGAGATTGTCGGGCTGCTGGGACCAAACGGTGCAGGAAAAACCACATCATTTTATATGATTGTGGGCCTGATTCGTGCCAACGGTGGTCGTATTTTCCTGGACGATAAAGATATTACTTCCTATCCGGTTTACCGAAGAGCGCAGCTTGGCATCGGATATCTGGCCCAGGAAGCTTCGGTTTTCCGGCAGTTGAGTGTGGAAGACAATATCAAGGCTGTTCTCGAGATGACCAAGTTCTCGAAGGAATACCAGAAGGAGAAACTGGAATCGTTACTGGATGAATTTGGATTACAACGCATCCGGAAAAGTAAAGGGATTCAACTTTCGGGAGGCGAACGCCGTCGAACGGAGATCGCCCGTGCTCTTGCCATCAACCCCGCTTTTATCCTTCTGGATGAACCATTTGCCGGAGTCGACCCCATTGCGGTGGAAGATATTCAGCAAATTGTTTATCGCCTGAAGGACAAAAACATTGGCATCCTGATTACCGACCATAACGTACACGAAACCCTCTCCATTACCGACCGCTCGTACCTATTGTTTGACGGTAATATTCTAAAAAGCGGAACGGCAGAGGAATTGGCGGCAGACGAAGATGTGCGCAAGGTTTATCTCGGCAAAAACTTCGAACTAAGAAGAGGAAAACGTGAAACCAAGCCACAATAGGTAGCTCATTTGCGTCATTCCAAAGTGCTTAATTAATTGCTCACAATTTAGTTGTTTTAAAAAATTACACTATATTTGCACCGCCAAAAAAAAGCGGACGTGGCGTAATTGGTAGCCGCGCCAGACTTAGGATCTGGTGCCGTAAGGCGTGTGGGTTCGAGTCCCTCCGTCCGCACCATTACCTTAACCGCCTTCGCTTCCGGGTGCCGGATTGCAGAGGCGGTTTTTTAAATGGATGTTTTTAGCAGGAAGGGACGCTCGCCGGACTCTTCCCTCAGGCATTTAAAATCACTCAAGAAAAACGTTATGAACATCACCAGAGAAAACATCGATGATTTGAATGCTGTTGTCACACTAACCGTTGAAAAAAACGATTATGAGGCAACGGTGAACGAAGCACTGAAGGATTACCGTAAGAAAGCTAATATGCCTGGCTTCCGTCAAGGGAAGGTTCCTGCTGGGCTAATCAAAAAAATGTACGGAAAATCGCTCCTGGCCGAAGAAGTAAACAAGATTCTTAGTCGCGAGCTCATGAAATATATCAGCGAGGAAAAACTGGATATTCTGGGCGAACCGCTTCCTAACGAAGAGAAACAGCCGGCTATTGACTGGGACAAAGACGAAAACTTCGAGTTTGTTTTCGACATTGCGATGTCTCCCGAAATCAATGTCACGCTCGATAAGCGCAGGAAACTTCCTTACTATCTCATCAAGGTTGATGACGAGCTGATCGACAAACAGGTAGAAAGCTACACCAACCGTTTCGGCACCAACGTCGCAGCTGAAGAGGTAGGCGAAAAAGAGACCATGCGTGGTGACTTCGTTGAGTTGGATGCTGAAGGAAACGTTGTAGAAGGCGGCATCGAAGCTAAAGATGTTCTGGTTTCAGTTGACCTGATTAAAAATGAAGACATCAAAAAACAGTTCATTGGAGCTAAAGTTGGTGATGTGATTCGTTTCGATCCGAAAGTTGCTTTCGAGAATGACCACGAAGTAGGTCACATGCTGAACCTGGATCACGATGCTTCTCATGCGCTGAATGCTGAATTCAACTATACCATCAATGTTATCAACACGTTCGTTCCCGCTGAGGTGAATGAAGAGATGGTAACTAAAATTTATGGCGAAGATTCGGAAGTGAAGACCGTAGAAGATATGCGGAATAAAATCGCGGAAGAATTGAAGGATAACCTGGTATATTCAAGCGATTACCGCTTCCTGGTTGATGCGAAAGAAGTACTGACCAAGAGCGCTAAAATTGAATTGCCTGAAGCATTCCTGAAACGCTGGTTGGTGGCTACCAACGAGAATCTGACTGCAGAACAAATTGACACGGACTTTGAAAACTTCCGTACCGATCTCGAATGGCAGCTAATTAAGAACAAGCTGGGTAAAGAGAACGAACTGAAAGTGGAAGAAGCTGAAATTCGTGACATGGCCCGCGAAATGGCATTGATGCAGTTCCGCCAGTACGGTATGATGGACGTACCGGACGAGCACCTCGACCAGTTTGCTAACTCGATTCTGCAGAATGAAGAAGAACGCCGCAGAATGGTAGAGAAAAAACTGGAAGACAAAATTCTGGAAGTCATCAAAGAAAAAGTAAACATCGAAGAAAAAGAGGTGAGCCAGGAAGAGTTCGACAAGCTCTTTGAAAAATAAACAGGCCAACCGCCTTTAATACCATATTTTTATAACTTTGTGGAGCGGGCCGTTCTCCGTGCAGTTAAAGCACAGAGAATTGTCCGGCATCACAAAGTTTTTTTATTTAAATCAATACAGTATGAATTCAAATAGTGACGAGTTTCGTAAATATGCGACCAAACACATGGGGATCAGCAGCCTGACCCTCGATCGCTATAATTCTGTTTACGCCAATTATATTTCCCCGACCATTATTGAGGAACGTCAGATGAATGTTGCCTCTATGGACGTGTTTTCCCGTCTGATGATGGACCGCATCATCTTCCTCGGTGTTCCCATCGACGATTATGTGGCCAATATCATTCAGGCACAGTTGCTTTTCCTTGAATCATCTGACCCGGGAAAAGATATCCAGATTTATTTCAACTCTCCGGGAGGTTCGGTTCACGCCGGTTTGGGAATTTACGATACCATGCAATACATTGGCTGCGATGTAGCAACAATCTGTACCGGAATGGCGGCATCGATGGCTGCTGTGCTGATGACTGCCGGAACTGATGGGAAACGTTCAGCGCTTCCACACTCCCGCATCATGATTCACCAGCCTATGGGTGGTGCACAGGGACAAGCTTCCGATATCGAAATCACGGCCCGCGAAATCATGAAACTGAAAAAGGAACTGTACGAGATCATTGCTTATCACAGCAAACAACCTTTTGAACAAGTCGAGAAGGATTCGGACCGTGACTACTGGATGACTGCACAGGAAGCCAAGGATTACGGAATGATTGACGATATTCTGACAAGAGATAAAGTGAAGAAATAAAGAAAACGATTTCTTGAAAATAGATAAAGGGGTGAAGAGCCAACGGTTTTTCAGCTCCTTTTTTCGATAAAACAGCATATGGATAGATGTTCATTTTGTGGTAGAGAAAAGAAAGATGTTAATCTTTTGATTGCCGGTATGGAAGGTCACATTTGTGACAACTGTATCGAGCAGGCTCATGCCATTATTGAAGAGGAATTCAAAAAGAGCGACGGATTTGACCTGAGCGGTATTGAGTTGAAGAAACCCAGGGAGATTAAAGAATTTCTCGACCAATACGTTATTGGACAGGACGATGCTAAAAAGATTCTTTCGGTAGCCGTTTACAATCACTACAAACGGTTAAACCAAAAGGTAGAGGATGACGGAACCGAAATTGAAAAATCGAACATCATCCTGGTTGGTCCTACCGGGACCGGAAAAACATTGCTGGCCAAAACCATTGCCCGGATGCTGCATGTGCCGTTCACGATAGTGGATGCCACGGTATTGACCGAAGCCGGTTATGTGGGCGAAGACATTGAAAGTTTGCTCACCCGTCTGCTCCAGGCAGCCGACTACAATATTGAAGCTGCTGAGCGTGGCATTGTTTTCGTTGATGAGATTGACAAAATTGCCCGTAAAGGTGATAATCCCTCTATCACGCGCGATGTTTCAGGCGAAGGTGTTCAGCAAGGGTTATTGAAACTGCTGGAAGGTGCGGTCGTGAATGTTCCACCGCAAGGTGGCCGTAAACACCCGGAACAAAAAATGATTCCGGTGGATACCAAAAATATCCTATTCATCTGTGGAGGTGCGTTCGAAGGCATTGATCGGAAAATCGGTCAGCGACTGAACACCAAAGTGGTGGGTTACAATGCCAGCAAGGATACCGAAAAAATCGATCGGGAAAACCTGCTGCAATATGTATCACCGCAGGACCTTCGCTCATACGGACTCATTCCTGAAATCATCGGTCGTCTGCCCGTTCTGACTTATCTCAGCCAACTGGATCGGGAAGCCCTTCGCCGCATATTAATCGAACCCAAAAACTCCATCATCAAGCAGTACATCAAGCTGTTTCATATGGATAACATCAAACTCGAATTTGCGGATGACACCCTTGATTACATTGTTGACAAGGCCATCGAGTTTAAGCTGGGCGCCCGCGGATTGCGTTCCATCTGCGAAACCATCATGATTGATGCCATGTATGATATGCCATCAACCGAAGAAGGTGAAGCAGAAATCGTTATCGAGAAAGAATTTGCCAGCGAGAAGATTAATCGCCTGAGTGCAACCCGCCTCAAAGCAAGCTAAGCTGTTTTCGAAAACAACATAAAAAAGGGTGCCCGTTTTGGACACCCTTTCTTGTTATTCGGGCAATGCTTCGTCCGTAATAAATTTATCGGGTATTTCCTTTTGCGCCTTAGCACCGAGCACCCTGATTTTTTCCGCTGTCCGCACCAGGTTGCCCCGACCGGTATGCAACTTATTCATTGCTTTGTCGTAATTGTCGCGGGCACTATCCAGCCCCTTTCCAATTTTCTCCAAATCAATGATGAAATTGACAAATTTATCATACAATGACCCACTCTGCTGGGCAATTTCTATCGCATTACGTGTCTGGTTCTCCTGCCGCCAAATGGATGCAATGGTCCGGAGCGAGGCAAGCAAAGTAGAAGGACTGACAATCACAACCTTATTGTCCCAGGCATAGCCAAACAAATCCTGATCCTGTTGAACTGCAACGCTAAATGACGACTCAATGGGCAAAAAGAGCAGAACAAAGTCCGGTACATTTAAATTCTTTGCCGATGGATAATGTTTCTCGCTCAACGTTTTCACATGCGTGCGCAGCGACAGCAGATGTTCCTTCATCGCTTTTTCACGTTCTTCATCAGTCGTCGCGTTTACCAATCGCTCATAAGCAACCAGCGAAACCTTGGAATCGATAATCAAATGCTTCTTATCAGGAAGATGCACAATCACGTCGGGACGAATAACTTTCCCTTCCATGTTCGTATCCACTACCTCACGTTCAAACTCCTGCCCTTCCGTCAGGCCTGAACGTTCGAGTACACGTTCCAGTACAATCTCGCCCCAGTTTCCCTGCTTCTTCACATCACCTTTTAATGCTTGGGTCAGATTTTGCGCATCGGTTGAAATCTTCAGATTCAAATCCTGCAGCTTTTTTAATTCAGCTTTCAGATCGGTCTGATCCTTCAAGCCTTTTTCGTAGGTGTCTTCCACCTTCTTTTCGAATAGCTGAATCTTCTCCTTCAGTGGATTGAGAATATCCGAGATATTTTTCTGGTTGACTGTGGTAAATTCCTTCGAGTTTTCTTTCAGTATTTTCCCGGCAATATTTTCGAATTCGGTCGTGAACTTCTTCTGAATCTGTTCCAGCTCTTTGGCCTGATTTTCCAACTTTTCCTGCATGTTTCGCAAGTCGGTCTGTGCCTCAGCCAAATGCCGATTCAAAATTTCGCTTTTCTCCCGCTCCCCATTCAATACCTTTTTCCACTCCTCCAGCTCCAATTTAAGTGAATTGGTCTGTTGTTCCGCCAGCGATTTTTCCTTATCGGCGGAAGCCAATTGGGTCATAAATTCCTGCTCCGTTTTTGCCAAATTTTGTGCTCCAACCATTTCAGCAGCTTTGACTTTGGAACGTTGAATAAGCCAGCCGATTGCCACACCAACAACAACTCCTGTAACTAAAAAAACAATTTCCATTTTGCGTTGAGATTTCAGGTTTGCTTAAAGGTATAAAAAAAGCGCACGCATCGTTTCAACCGATGGTGCGCCAACTATTTTGTTGTAATTATTTTCAGGGAATCCGGTAAATAATCGAATTGATTATCATTCCCGCACCAACAGATGTGAGAACAATATTATCGCCTGAATTAAATGTATGATCCTCCATCTTGCCTTTGCTGATCAAATCAAACAGCGTAGGCACCGTTGCTGAAGAGGAGTTACCAAATTTACGGATGGTCATTGGCATCAAATCCTTCGGATAGCTTCGCTTACCATAGAGTTTGAACAAACGCCCGAGAATGGCATCATCCATTTTTTCATTGGCCTGATGAATCAACACTTTGCTCACATCCTCCAGTCCAAGACCCGCATCTTCCAGACTTTTCCTCACAACTCCGGGAACAACGGATAAGGCATAAACATATACTTTGTTACCCATCATCCGGATATACAACTCATTTCCGTCGTAAGCCGGATTGACCGATTCAGCCATTTTTAGCCACTCTCCACCATCAATGGCATCGGCGCGACTGGCATGTGATATAATGCCGACCGGTACATCGCTTTCGCGGGCTTCCACAATCACCGCTCCCGCACCATCGGAAAAAATCATCGAATCACGATCATGCGGATCACGTACGCGAGAATTAACGTCCGAGCCGATAACCAGGCCACGCTTGAAATTGCCACTCTTAATGTAAGAGTCGGCGACAATCATCGCCGTGGTCCATCCGGGACATCCGGCTACTACATCATGACACATACATGCCGGATTCTTGATGTTCAGCATCCGTTTCACTCGCGTGGAAATGGGAGGCATGATATCGGTACGCGGGTTGTTTATGTCCATGTCGCCAAAGTTGTTGGCCACAATCAGGAAATCGAATGATTCAGCGTCGTACCCGGAAGACTCGATGGCGTCTTTCGCTGCAAAGGCTGCCAAATCACTTGTTTTGTGTTCCGGCTCTGCATAACGGCGCTCTTCGATATTGGTAATTTCGTTAAATTTTTGAATGATCTCGGCGTTCGGCCGATCAAACTTCTCTCCGGTTGCCGGGTCGTGAAACTCCCAATCAAGGAAATGGTCGTTCGGTATTACTACTGGAGGAATATACGAACCACTACCGACAATAACGGTATAAAGCTTCTTATCCATACAATTTAATTTTTCCCCGTTGGGGGAGTATTATGAATTTTTTCCAGTCGAAAATCAGTACCGTCATATACACCGTAAGAATACTCCCTAATCCATTCTCCCAATAAAAACAACTTGCTCTCCTCATTCAGGTTGTATTCGAGTGCCAGGTGACGGTGTCCAAAAACAAAGTAATCAACGTGTTTTCCCTCGTTAATCATTTTCCGGGCAAACGAAATCTGTTCCTCCTTCTCTTCGCCCATGAATTTTGCTCCTTCAATTCCGTTGGACAATCGGCTGTGTTTCGACCAGCGATGCGCCAGGCCAAAAGCAAAATTGGGGTGAAGTCTGGAAAATAACCACTGAGCTGTGCGATTATGAAAGAGGGACTTGATAAACATGTAGCCTTTATCGGAAGGATTCAGGCCGTCGCCATGTGCCAGAAAAAATCGTTTGCCCTTTATCTCGGTTTCAAACGGCTCCCGGTGGACAATAACTCCGGTTTCGGACGGTAAATAATCAAACACCCATACGTCGTGATTTCCTGTAAAGAAATGCACAGGAATGCCTTTATCTGTTATTTCTGCTATTTTCCCCAGTACCCTGACGAATCCGCGAGGAGCGACTCTTTTGTACTCAAACCAAAAGTCGAAAATATCCCCCATCAGGAAAATCATCTCGGCATCGCGACTGATCTCCTCAAGCCATGAGACAAACAGCTTTTCCCGCTCACGATTGTTCTTTAAAGCCGGTGCCCCAAGATGCACATCCGACACGAAATATATTTTGTTGCGAGACGTCACCCTACTACCTGTATACGAATCTATTTCTCATTTCAAAATCACTGCAAATATAGATGTAAAAACGAAGAATTCAAGTGTAAAAATGCTTTGCAGCACTGTTTTCATCCGGTATAAAAAGAAAAAAGACCAACTCTGCGCTGGTCTTTTTCCGGATTATTTCGAATGAAATATCACTTCAAATATTTTTGCAACGCATTGTTAAGAGCCGGCCCCATCAGGTTTTTAGCCAGAATGGAACCATCCTTGCCCAACAGATAGTTGGAAGGAATGGATTGGATGTTGTAATTTCTTACAGCCTGAGCACTCCCCTCCATGTCCCCAACATTCGTCCAGTCGAGATGATCTGCCTCAATCGCATTGATCCATGCTGTACGGCTGGTATCGATACTCACCTGGTAAATATCGAATCCCTTCGGATGATATTTGCGGTAATTGGCCACCAAAACAGGATTCATAACGCGTGAATCACGATCCTGTCCGGCCCAAAACTGAACCAAAACATATTTCCCGCGCATCGATGAAAGTGAAACTTCCTTTCCATTAATGTTCGGCAGCGTGATATCAGGACTATTCTGACCTGCCTCTTTTATCAACTGCGTCATTTTGCGACTGTTCTCCTGACGCATAATTTGTAGCGTGTTGGAATGCAATGCTTTTACCTGGCTGCTGTTCGGAAACATGGCCGACAATGCCGATGCTGCTACTTTCATTGTATGTAAATCCTGAACAATGAAATTACCGTCGTCCCATTTTTGGTAAAGCGCCATCACACTTGCCAACGAAAACGGATGGTCCATTACGAATTTCTTAAGGTAAGCCGCGTGCTTGTTTTTCAACGCTACATACTCGTCATTCCACTGTTTCCGCTCACTGTCGTAATTCGCATCCTGTTTATGCGTATCGAACAGATTGCTGAGAGAATCGAGTTGGTGCTTTACGTCGGTATAATGTATATTCAGTTCTCTGACCAGTTTTGAACCTAAAGACCCCTTCACCGAATAATCCGACGGAAGGTTTTGATAGCTTCCGGCTACGGTTGCATGCTCCGTTGAATCGAGCAACAGGGTCACGAAGTTGTGATCATTGAATTTCAACAGGTAGAACGTGGGCTCTGTCGCATTGCCTTTGAGCTCGAACTGTCCTTTATTGTCCACTTTCACCGAATCAACCGGAATCTGTGAACTAACTTTCAGCTCATTCAGGTATATCATTTTTCCGTTGGCGCCGTTGATGGTTCCCGAAACAGAAAAATTGGTTTTTTCTCCGCACGAATAGAGCAGAAAAAGAATGGCTACTGCAAAAAACAATTTTTTCATGTGCTGTTTTCTTTTCTTCAAAGGTTAAGGTGCCTTCTCGTCATTCCAGTAAATCGAAAAGCTTTATCTCACCTGTGGTTTTAGTCTGACGCAAACTCCGGACGATTGTCACCCGGATTTTGCGTGTCGGTTTGCATCGTCGTATTCACAAAATAAGACAGCTATGCAGGGAGCAAAAATATAAATTCCGCGGATAACTTAACATCTTCCGAAAGGTTTGTAAAACATTCCCTGCCGATTAGCTGTTTTTCTGAACCTCCGACATACTTATTTTTCTTTATTTTTGTCGCGAATAAAATTTACCACAAGTGGAGATTCATAACGGACTTGAACATTTTAGTGCCGGCAAACCGGTGATTACCATAGGAACGTTCGACGGAGTGCATCTGGGACACCGACAGGTTATTTCCCGTTTAAAGAAAATTGCCGATTCGGTTAATGGGGAGTCGGTGATTTTTACGTTCTATCCGCATCCCAGGTTAGTCGTTAGCCCCGAGGAAAATAATCTGCGCTTACTGACAACCCGGGACGAAAAAATTGAGTTACTAAAGGAAATTGGCATCGACCATTTGGTTGTTTTTCCGTTTACCAACGAATTTTCCAAACTTTCTTACGAAGATTTTGTCCGGACGGTTTTGGTCGAGAAAATGAACATCAGCCACCTGGTGGTTGGGTACGATCACAAGCTGGGAAGGAACCGCGAGGGAAACTATACGGTACTGAAAGAACTTTCGAAAGAACTTCATTTTACCATTGAACAGCTTGATGTACTCCTGATGGAGGATGTCAATGTCAGTTCGACGAAAATACGGCAGTCGCTGGAAACAGGGGACGTGGCCAGAGCCAATCGTTATCTGGGATACGATTATACCCTAACCGGGAAAGTCATTGCCGGTAATCAGCTGGGACGTAAACTGGGATTTCCAACGGCTAACATCGAAACGCTTGATGAGCACAAACTTATTCCACATGACGGCGTTTATGCTGTAAGAGTAAAAGTTGACAATACCTATTACAAAGGAATGCTGAATATCGGAACGCGTCCGACGATAAGCCATAATGCAGATCATCGCAGCATTGAAGTACATATTTTTGATTTCAATGAGGATATTTACCTGCATGAACTAACACTTTACTTTGTGGGAAAAATCCGCGACGAGCATAAATTCGACTCAGTGGATGCATTACGCGAACAGCTGGAAAAGGACCAAGAAAGTGCGCAAAAAATCCTTTCAGGTCAATAAGCTTTCCACCATTAATATGGTTGATTGTCAGCCTTCGGTTTCGTTCTATTTTTGTTAATTTTGTGTGATTATTAATATCGTTTAAATATGAGTGTTGTAACTGATACCAAAACAGATTATAAAGTCAGGGATATTTCGCTGGCCGATTTCGGAAGAAAAGAGATTGAGATTGCCGAGAAGGAAATGCCCGGACTGATGTCCATCCGTGCCAAACACGGGAAAGAAAAGCCGCTGGCCGGTGCCCGCATCATGGGGTCTTTGCACATGACCATCCAGACTGCCGTTTTAATTGAAACATTGGTAGAACTGGGTGCCGAAGTCCGTTGGGCTTCCTGTAATATTTTCTCCACACAGGATCACGCTGCCGCTGCCATCGCTGCTGCCAACGTACCTGTTTTCGCCTGGAAAGGTGAAACACTGGAAGAGTACTGGTGGTGTACGGAGCGCGCGCTGGATTTCGGCGATGGAAAAGGCCCGCACCTGATTGTTGATGACGGTGGCGATGCTACTTTGATGGTGCATCTGGGTTACAAAGCAGAGAAAGATGCTTCTGTTCTGGAGAAAGAAACAGAAGGCGAAGACGAGGTTGAGTTGCATAAAGCACTGAAGCGTATTTTGAGTGAAAACCCAAATCGTTGGGCTAACGCTGTGAAAGACCTGAAGGGTGTTTCGGAAGAAACCACTACCGGTGTTCACCGTCTTTACCAGATGATGGAACGCGGCGAATTGCTTTTCCCCGCCATTAACGTAAACGATTCGGTTACCAAATCGAAATTCGATAACACTTACGGTTGCCGCGAGTCGTTGGCTGACGGTATCAAGCGCGCTACCGATGTGATGATTGCCGGTAAAGTAGTTGTGGTTTGTGGTTATGGCGACGTTGGTAAAGGTTGTGCCCGCTCGATGCGTGGTTACGGTGCTCGTGTGGTCGTTACCGAGATTGACCCGATTTGCGCTCTTCAGGCTGCCATGGAAGGTTTCGAAGTGAAAACCGTTGAAGATGCGCTGAGCGAAGGTAATATCTACGTGACCACCACCGGAAACAAAGATATCATTACCGCCGAGCATATGTCTCAGATGAAAGATCAGGCAATTGTCTGCAACATCGGTCACTTCGATAATGAAATTCAGGTATCGAAACTGGAATCATGGCCAGGAATCAACAAAAAGAATATCAAGCCGCAGGTTGACAAATACGAATATCCTGACGGACATTCTATCTTCCTCCTGGCTGAAGGTCGTCTGGTGAATTTGGGATGTGCCACTGGTCACCCGTCATTCGTGATGAGTAATTCATTTACCAACCAAACACTGGCTCAGCTCGACCTCTGGAAAAATGATTACAAAACAGATGTTTACCGTCTTCCCAAACACCTCGACGAAGAGGTAGCACGTCTCCACCTGGAACAGTTGGGTGTGAAGATGACAAAGTTGACGAAAGAACAGGCTGATTATCTCGGCGTTCCGGAAAACGGACCATTCAAACCCGACCATTACCGCTATTAATTGGCAACTGGAAACATATAAAAAAGGGATGGCCGCCGAATAGCCATCCCTTTTCTATTTTACTGAGAAAGAATTTAGTTATGCACCCACAATCTTCCCCCTGTCGATGTAACTTGATATCGATGAAGATTTCGGGTAGCAGGCCCTTCAATCGGATAACCACCACCGAAAAGGCTGTATTGTGAACCACAACACGAACATGTAGCGATTCCACTGTCATCGGGGGTAACCGTACAACCAGCCTGCGCTTCGTACGGACAACAGGTGTCGAAAGCATAAAACCCATTGCCGTTATTCATGACAATAATCCCGGTGTACCCTTTAGCAAACACCTCGTAATTACCGGGAACAGAGAGATCATTATGCGTTGCCAGGTTGATATAAAAATCCACCTGAACATAGGGAATTAACTGTTGCTGATCCTTCTTACAGCTGCTCGCAGTTAGAAGAAACAATACGATCAAACTAAATTGCAGCAATGGCTTCGATAATCCCTTCAACATTTTTAGTATATTTAGCAACACAGCAGCAAATTTAGAAAAATGCCAAGCAACATTGTTTTACTTACAGAAATAAATACTGCCGGATTCGGTGATTATATCTTCCTGATACTGGTAATTGTAGCTTCCGTAGTACAGGCTATTGTGCAACAGCGCAAAAAGCAACGGCTGAAACAAATGGAAGATAACGGCGAACAGTATAATCACGAAGAACCCAAACGGCAACGCGAGGTATACAATCCAATGGATGAACAACGTGAAGATCCGTTCGGTACGTTATTCGACCATATGGAAGAGATGTTTGACCCGGTACAATACCCTTCCAACGAGCCCGAACCGCAAATGGAACCCTCGTATGATACTGGTAAACCGGAAATCGATCAGAAAAAAGTTGAAGAAATTCTGAAGAAAGCACAAGCGACGAAAATGCCGGGAGACATTACGGCTCCATCGGTCTATCATAAAGAGAAAAAGGACTCACTCAGGAAAAATATCCGACGAGATTTTGACCCGCGAAAAGCTGTGATCTATTCCGAAATAATCAACCGTAAGTATTGAAAATGGAATAGTTGCGTTTTTCGTGAAAAAACATTTTTTACAACATCCTTCGTGGGATATTCAGGAAAAACCTTAAATTTGTGTTTTAGCAAAAGGAAGAGTTCCGTTTTTTTCGGGATTCTTCTTGTTTTTTTTATGTGTTAACGAAAAATCATAAGTCAAATGGCAAAGGTTACGTATATAACTGCTGAAGGTTTAAAAAAATTGAAAGCTGATCTGGAACAACTGATGTCGGTTGAACGGCCGGCAATTTCAAAGCAGATAGGTGAAGCCATTGAAAAAGGCGATATTTCGGAGAATGCTGAGTATGATGCGGCCAAAGATGCCCAGGGTATGCTCGAGGCGAAAATTGCCAAACTTCAGGAACAGGTAGCCAACGCCCGCATTATCGACCAATCGAAAATTGATTGTTCTTCCGTTCAGATTCTGAACAAGGTGACCATCAAGAATAAAAAGAATAATGCCGTAATGGCTTATACCATTGTGTCGGAACATGAAGCCGATTTGAAAGCCGGCAAAATCAGCGTCAACACTCCCATTGCCCAAGGATTGCTGGGAAAGAAAATTGGCGACGAGGTCGAGATACAAGTTCCCTCGGGTGTTATTCCATTCGAAGTGGTAAATATTGAAATGGGTGTTTAGTACCGATAAAGCGTTAATTCATGGCAAGCATTTTCACGAAAATAGTTGAAGGCGAAATTCCGGCATATAAAGTAGCGGAAGATGAAAATTACCTGGCCTTCCTCGATATTTTTCCTCTGGCCAAAGGGCATGTACTGGTTATTCCTAAGAAAGAAGTAGATTATCTTTTCGACCTGGATGATGAGTTGTATGCCGGTTTGCAGTTATTTGCCAAACGGGTGGCCGTGGCGTTGAAGAAAGCCATTCCTTGTAAAAAAGTGGGTGTTGCTGTATTGGGACTGGAAGTGCCTCATGCTCATATTCATCTGGTGCCCATGCAAAGTGAGAAAGACATCAATTTTTCCAATCCGAAGTTGAAACTATCGGAAGAGGAATTCAAAGAAATTACAGAAAAGATTAAAAAGGAATTATAATACAGCTTATTATCTGCCTGTTACAACAAAGGGATTGCATTTGCAGTCCCTTTTTATTTTTTACTGGTACCAATTTCATTTGATTCTGTCCGGATTTTTCCGGATAAACTCTTCCCAGCTATTATATGATTTTCCCTTGGCGGGATTTCTTCCCTGCAGGTAGTGGCACACCGCTGCCGCCAAACCATCAGTAGCATCCAACTCCTTTGGACGTATTTCCATGTTGAACATCTGTTTCAGGAAATAGGCAACCTGTTCTTTCGATGCAGAACCACTTCCGGTGATGGCCTGTTTGATTTTCAACGGAGCATATTCAAAAATCGGAACACCGCGATACAATGCTGCTGCCATAGCCACCCCCTGTGCACGCCCCAGCTTCAGCATCGACTGTACATTCTTCCCGTAAAACGGAGCTTCCAAAGCGGCCTCATCCGGCTGAAAAGCATCCACCAAATAGAGGGTCCGCTCAAAAATGTGACGAAGCTTTTGATAGTGATCGCCAAATCCGGACGTCTTCACCACACCCAACGTCACAATCTGAGCTTTTGTACCAACAACTTTTATTACTCCGTACCCCATCACGTTCGAACCAGGGTCTATTCCTAATATGGTTTTTTCTTTTTCCAATACAATTAAATTTCGGTTCGAATTTACCGGTTTTATCAGCGAAAAGAAGTGTGAATTGTAAAAAATAAAAAAAACGAATCTGTTCATTCACCACTCAGATCGGTACTTTCACCACCCAGATCCGTACGTTCATCAAAAAGTTGAGAAATCGGGGTTACCCTATGACCAAAATTAGCATAAAGTATAAATGCACATCTTATGACCTTGCTGAAATGAAAGAACTAGTCCCCGGGAAAAATGACTCCCTGCTATTGAAGACCTGGAAACTGGCAGCCATCGTTGCCATGATTTACTTAACCGCAATATCCATTTTCTGGTACATGAAAAAATTCGATTTTGTTGTTCTGGTCTTTGTCCTCTTCTCGTTCGTACATTTTTTGGTTCGCGAAGTAGAATCATAGATTTTTCTCCAACCTACTTCTCCCTAAGTGTCCGGAATCTTTTTCGTGCCTCTTCGATATAAATACTGCCGGGATGATTCAAAACAATGTCCTTATAAACAGCTTTGGCCTTATCCGGAAGATTCAACTTCTCTTGATATAACTGCCCAAGCCTGAAACGGGCTTCCTCGCAATTTCTTCCTTCGGGATACCTTGCCAATAAATCACTGTACACTTTTGCTGCCTCAGGGTATTTCTGAAGCTTCACCAAAATTTCTGCCTTACGGGAAAGCACCTCCTCAACTAAATCGCTGCTAGGAAACTTCTGTTGCAACGAATCGAGTACCGAAAGTGCCTGCTCCGTGCGATTGCAAAACAGATTCAAATCCGCGCGAGCCAGCATTTGCAAATCGCTGTTCAGCGAATCAGGTGCTTCATGGCTCTCTATAAGTAAAGAGAGTGCCAGCGCATCGTTGGCTGTTAGCTTCGCCGTACTTCCTTTTAAAATATCCATTTGGGCCTTTACCCAATTAAAATCGCCCATGTAGTAAGCCAATTTTGCTCTTTTGAATTTCGCCTCATCGGCCAGGGCCGTTCCCCTCATTGCCTTGTCTACCTGAGCATACAATAAAACCGCTTCCCAATAATCGCCCGCACACACATTGCAATCGGCCAGTTCCACCTTCAGCGCGCCTCTTTGTGCCTGATTCAGTCCCTGCATCTTTTCAGCTTTTTTCAGCAAACTGATGGCTTTATCGGGTTGATACCGGTAGAATGCCAAAAAACGGGCATAGTCTTCCATTAAAAACAGGGTGTAACGGTCTTCTCCCAGCTGATGAAATGTTTCCTGAAATAATTGATCCAGACTATCAACAGCTGTTCGTCGCTCAGGAAAGTCGGCCAGAAAATGTTGGTAGGCAACTTGTGTTTGCCTCAACTGAGCTTCTTCCCGGTAGGAATTGTCGCCTTTTCGGTTTTTCAGGTAATCGTATGCCCGAAGTGCTTCGGAATAAGCTCCGCCTTTGGCTGCCAATTGAGCCAGATTCAACAAAATAGAAGCTTCGTTTCCGGTTCTCCGATCGAGAGCCAGTGCCTGACTTAGTGCTGCCGAATAATTTTTTTGCTGAATGAGAAACCAAACATACAATTTGCTGTACACCACATTACCAGGCTGTGCCTGCAAACGAGCCAGAATTGTCTTCTGCATTTCATCCTTTAGCTCTCCATCGATATCGTAGTAAAATGCGGTCATTAATCGCCCCTCAACAATGGTTAGTGCTTTAGGTTGCGATTTCAGCAAATCGAGATAAGCATTCAGCATCAACGGATAATTCCGGGTACGGAAATAAATTTGTGCCAGCTCGTAATGAAATTCCTGCGAAGGAAATTTCTTTTGCGCTTCCTGGTAGACCCTGGCCGCCCAATCCATTTCACCCAACGTATAAAAAGCATTTCCCAGCTCAACAATACGCGAACGTTCCGGTTGAAGACCGTCGATAGCTTGTTGGTAACTCTCCTGCGCACGTTTATTATCTCCTTCCCGACTATACACGTATCCCTGCCATACCAGGTATTTAGGCCGTTTACTTTCCCTAAACTTCTGACGGATGGTTTTTAAGGCCGTTTTATAATCAGCCGATTCAACTAAACATCGCAGGTAATACTCAAAGTAGGCATCGGCTCCGGTATCGTTGTAAAGGGATTTGAAAAGCTCGGCTGCCTTGTCATATTTCTGCTCCTGGTAATAGCGATTGGCCTGCTCTCGAATCATCACCTTCGCATCCTTTTTCTGGGAAAATCCTTGAGGAATACCTGTGAAAAAGAAAAGGAATGTCAGGAGGCAAAAGTATATCGTAAAGGAAGTTTGTCCCTTTTTCATTTTAAATCGAGGTTAGAGAATTCTTCAATCTCACCGGCTGAAAATCGTTTATTCTTCTTTCGGGCGTTCGCTATGCTCACATTCAATTCAAATCCCACCAACAAAATTACTGCATTGAAATAAATCCAAATCATCACCACGAGCAACGTACCAATGGAACCATAGAGTTTGTTATAACGCCCAAAATTATTGATGTAAAAAGAAAATCCCAGGGAAGTAATCAATGAAAGAATAGCTGCCAGGCTCACCCCGGCTGAAATGAAACGAAACTTGGACTTCCGCGCGGGAGCGTAATAGAATAAAAACGCAAAGGTGAAAAAGAACATCGCACAAATGACCAGCCACTTACCGACCTGCAGTAAATAGTACGTAAAGTCTTTTACCAGAATATGCTTCTCGACCAGAAAATTAAGTGCTAACTGTCCGAAAGTGATCAACGCAATTCCGACCGTCATCAATAATGTGAGAATGATAACCAGAGCCAACGAAACTACCCGCTGGTTCCACCACGAGCGGGTATCCATTTCGTGTACCGTCGCATTGAATGCTGAAATCAACGAATCAACTCCATTCGTAGCGAAAATCAGGGCGAAAAAGAAACCGAACGACAATAATCCACCGTGTGGTTGCGTAACGATATCCTCCACCGTACTGCTAATGGCTTCAAAAGCGTTCTGCGGAACAATGCTCTCAATCAACCCCAGTAATTCCGACTGAAAATTCTCAATGGGAACGTAGGGTATTAAAGTAAAGATGAAAATGATGGCCGGAAACATGGCCAAAATAATATTAAAAGCAATAGCTGAAGCCCTTGTGGTGATGGAACCATTTTCAATTCCTTTCCAGAAAAACAGACCAACATCGTAAAGGGGTACATCTTCAAAAATTGGTAATGAAATCTTCTTTGCCCGCTCCCGAATGTGTTCCAGCCGCTTGCGGACATATTCCTTCACTTCTGTCACAGGCATAAGCAAGCAGTTGCGTAATTTTGGTTACTCTTTCTCGATGCGAAGTTGATGGATCAATGGCTTATTACCCTTATTCTTTAATAAGAAATATACCCTGAATGTTTCCTTGCCTGTATCCAGACTACCAATGGCGTAGCGGGCATCTTCCTTTCCGCCCTGGTGGATCACCCGGAATTCCCTGGGTTTATTTTTAGTAAAGAAATCCTTCAAAATCTGTTCTGCCTGAGCCTGCGAACATACGTTTTCCCTGTTTAAAATAACAAGCTCAACATTATCGTTAAAGTAAGCTGCCAGCGTTTTTGCATTTCCGGAGCTTAACCCGATAATAATTTGGTCCGGCATTTGTGCATATAGTGCAGTGGCCGGAAGGATAAACAGGAACAAGGCGATCAAAATTTTTCCTGCCTTTTTCTTCATATCGCTATATTTAGTTACCGAAACAGTCATGCAACAATCATGCAAAACATCAAGCAAGATACAAAAATATTGTAATTCGAAAGGGTCGAACAGTGGCTCTCCTTTTAAATCATTAAATTTAACCATCACAAAATAACTCAGGGAAATTGAAACATGAAAGTAACACTGGTAGTCATCGGTAAAACGGATAAGGATTATTTAAAAAAGGGAATCGATATTTACGGTAAACGACTGTTTCATTATCTGCCATTTGAGATAAAAACTATCCCGGATATCAAGAACAGTAAAAATCTGACCACCGAACAACAGAAAGAAAAAGAAGGCGTCCTGATTTTAAATCAGGTTACCGCCATGGATCAACTCATTCTGCTTGATGAGAAGGGTGAAGAACTTAGTTCAGTTGATTTTTCGAAATGGATGGAGAAACGCATGGTCGCCGGAACAAAACATCTGGTTTTTGTCATTGGCGGCCCTTATGGTTTTTCACCGGCGGTTAAGGAACGGGCAAACGGGAAATTATCACTGTCGAAAATGACTTTTTCTCACCAGATGGTCCGATTGATTTTCATTGAACAACTCTATCGTGCCATGAGCATCTTAAATGGCGAACCTTATCATCACGAATAAATCCTATGCGAAAAATCTGGCGTCAACACCGGCTACTGCTTTTCTCTATTATTTTTCTGGGCGTTGCCTGGTTTGGGGAACACCTTCTTCTTAACAATTCTACACTTCATCACGAGGTAACTCATGTTGCTCATGTGGTAGAGGAAAAAGAATCAGTGCTCGATGAGGTTTTGGAAAATGTGGCACTTCATCCTGTCGCTGTTTCCTCCGACCGGTATTCGTTAAAGGTTGCCAACCACTGGGATAAACTGTCAAAAGAAGGAATCTCATTCAATATTTATCGGGGTGATTCGCTGCTATTCTGGACGTCATCTGAAACTGCATTCGACGATTCATTACCGCTTATTTCAGCTGATGAGTCAGTTCAAAAGTTGCCAACAGGATGGTATATGGTCAAACGGGTAAAAGCAGACAGCCTTACATTGGTCGGTTTTATTCTGCTCAAACAAGTTTATCCATATCACAACAAATATCTTCGTGATCATTTCCCGGACGATTTCCGGTTGCCGCCAGACTTCTTAATTCAAAAAAAACCTTCTGCCAACCCTGTTTACAATGTAAACGACAGCAATGGAAAATTTCATTTCTCGCTGGAACCTACCGGAGAACTGGTTTCTCCGGAATATGATCTTTATTTCCCATCCGGCTTGTATTTTATCTCATTGCTCTTTTTATTAATCTATACCGTTCAAATACTGAACCTGCGAACTCCTATTAGAGGACCCGTAAAAATCATTTTTAGTTTACTGATTGCTGTCGGGATTTATTATCTCGTTAACCAACTGGATCGACCGGCTATTTTCGAATACCTGCGGCTGTTTTCACCCGTATACTTTGCCGCCGGGTCATGGCTGCCTTCACTGGGCGAATTTTTCCTCCTCTCCTTGTTATTACTTTATGTGGCGCTGGTATTCTTCCGTTCATTGGATGTCAAAGATTTTCATCACCCCAAATGGGGCCGTTTTTCACTGGTACTCCCATTTCTTTTTGCCGCATTCTATTTTACATTCACCATTTTTCTGTTTCAGGTTCTCATCCTGAACTCTTCGATCGATTTTGAGTTTTACCAGGAAATGCGAATCTCCCTTCCCAATGTTTTGGGATTCATTTCGCTGGTCCTTCAGTGTCTGGGATTCCTGCTCATCGTCCTTCGCCTGCGATTCATTGCCGGTAGTATTCTTAACCTGAAACAATATCTTTTATATGCAGTTGTTTCGGCCGTATTGGCTCTTATCATTTTCATGCTGGGCGGACAAGCGGTCAACTGGTTTCCATTTTCTTTTTACATCATTGTTATTACAGCGCTCTATTTTATTCGCTACGATGCCTTACTGAAATACCGGACAACATTCCTTGTCGTTTATTCCCTCCTGGCAGCATTGCTTTTCGATCATATGCTATTTGTTCAGGTGCAGGAGCGCAATACCAATATTCAAAAAGTACTGGCCGTTAACCTGGCATCGGAACGTGACCCGGCAGCCGAGCTATTTCTTTCCGATTTGGAACCACGTCTCCATCGCGATACGCTTCTTCAAACGCTTCTTGTTCCACCGTACGATGTGCTGGAGCAATACCTGCGAAAAAACTATTTCACCGGCTTTTGGCGCGATTATGATTTGCAGGTAACGGTTTGCGGTGACCAGGATAGTGTGCTGGTGAAACCCGACAACGATTTGCATCCGTGTCACGCTTTCTTCGAGAATATGGTATCGCAAAGCGGAGTGGAAATACCGGGCAGCGATTTCTATTTCATGGACAAGCTAAACGGACGCATCTCCTACTTTGGACAAATGGGCTTCAAAAGCGCAGTCGATGGAAGACCCCTTACCGTTTTTGTGGAATTGAATTCCCGGTTAATCCCGGAAGGACAAGGTTACCCCGAGCTTCTGCTTGACGAACGGGCTGCGCGTAAAAATCGTCGCGACGGCTTCTGCTATGCAAAATATTACAACAATCAATTGGTCGATCGCAGCGGTAAATTTGCATATACATTATCTATTAAGGAATACCTTCACGGGAATGGGGAATTTTACTTCTACGATCTCGATGGCTATTCACATTGTGCTTACCACATCAGTGGCGACAATTATACGGTCGTCAGTTACCCGAAAATGTCTTTTGTAAAACGGCTGGCATCATTTCCATATTTGTTTTTACTTACTTACATCGCCGGGCTACTGGTGATCGGTCTGACGAACCCGAAAGGCTGGTATTTCTTCCGGCGACACTGGGACTTCCGCCGAAAAATTCAATTCTCGCTCATTTCCATTTTGCTGGGAACTCTACTGATCATTGGATTTGGTATTATTGCCTATAACTATGCACAATTCAAGGCATCTATTCAGGAAAACCTGAACGAAAAAATCAGAACAGTATCTGCTGAGCTGGAAATGAGGTTGGGACGCGAAGATCAGATTTCTCCCGACATGGAGAATTACCTCGATTTTGAATTGATTCAGCTTTCAGATATTTCCTGGGTCGATGTCAATCTCTTTGATACATCCGGGACGCTGATTGCCACTTCGCGCGATGAAATTTACGAACGAGGTTTGACTGCTCCAAGAATGAATCCGCGGGCATTTTATGCCATGTCGGTGGAGCACCGGACCAATTATCTTCATCGGGAAAAGTTGGGAAACATGACCTTTTACTCATCGTATGTCCCGGTTTTCAATAACAACAACGAACTGTTAGGCTACCTGAACATTCCCTACCTCAGCAAACAAAACGAGTTGATGCAGCAAATTTCGGGTTTTATTGTGGCCTTCCTCAACATCTACATTTTCCTTACCCTCATTAGTGTCATGGTGGCGGTATTCATTAGCAGCCGCATCACGGCGCCGTTGCGAACCATCGAGGAGAACCTGCGCGGTATCCAACTGGGAAAAGCCAACGACAAAATTGACTACCGTGCCAACGACGAAATCGGCCGGTTGGTAAAAGAATACAACCTAAAGGTGGACGATCTGGCAGAAAGTGCCGATTTGTTGGCACGTTCGGAGCGCGAAAGTGCCTGGCGGGAGATGGCAAGACAAATTGCTCACGAGATAAAGAATCCACTCACCCCGATGAAGCTGAGTATTCAATATCTCCAACGTGCCCGTCAACAGGAAAAAGAAAACTTCGATGAATACTTCCAGCAAGTAACCAAAACACTCATCGAGCAGATAGAAACACTATCCGCTATTGCATCGGCCTTTTCCAACTTTGCCCGGATGCCTAAAGCTCATTACGAGAAATTGGACTTATGTGACCGGCTTCAGGAAGTTGCGAATCTTTTCGATAACAACCCACAAGCCTCGGTTCGTTTCGAACAGTCATCCAGTTGCCCGGTATTTGTTCTGGCTGATAAAGAACAGCTGAGCCGGGCCTTCATCAACCTGGTGAAGAATGGTATGCAAGCTATTCCCAGGAACCGGAAAGGTTCGATTGAGATCAGGCTGGATGCCGAAGCAGAATACGCACAGGTAGAAGTATCCGACAACGGAATTGGCGTAGCCGAAGAGCTCAGAAGCAAGTTATTCGAGCCAAACTTCACAACCAAAACCAGTGGTATGGGACTGGGGCTGGCCATTACCAAAAACATTATCGAAAACCTAAGCGGGAAAATCTGGTTTGAGACATCGCCCAATAAGGGTACCTGTTTCTTTATCCGGTTACCATTATACAACAAAGAACTCCATGAAAATCACGATTCTGAATGACAATACAGCCGGCAAGGTTTGCCGTGCGGAACATGGATTATCCTTTCTGATAGAGGCCGATCAAACCATCCTGTTCGATACAGGACCGTCAGATATTATTCTTCACAATGCCCGAATCTTAGGAATCGACCTGAAAACGATTGACGCCATCGTGTTGAGTCACGGTCACTGGGATCACGCCAATGGCTTGATGCATCTCGGGCACAAGCCACTCATATTGCATCCCGATGTGTTTCTTTCCCGTTTCCGGAAAGCCGATCATTCACCGCTGGGTATGCCGGCAAGTCGCGAAGAACTCTCCAAACGATTCGAGATTATTAAAAGTCGCGAACCCTACCCCATTTCGGATGAACTTTGGTTTTTAGGCGAAATTCCCCGCGTCACGGATTTTGAGGCAAAAGAAACGCCGTTCGAGCTGGCAGATGGCAGCGATGATTTTGTTCCCGACGATTCAGGAATGGTGGCACTGACTGACCATGGACTCGTGGTGATTTCAGGATGTGCCCATGCCGGCATCTGCAACATAGTGCTGCATGCGCAGAAAGTTATTCCAGGGTTTCCGGTATATGCCGTCATTGGTGGGTTTCACCTGACCAGCGAAACGGAAGGAGTTGAAAAGACCATTGAATTTATGAAGGAACACAAGGTTACCCGGGTCATTCCGTCACATTGTACTGGCTTACCCGCATTGACCCGCTTTTACCAGGAATTTCCTTTTATGCAGATAAGAACAGGACAAACGCTGGAATTCTAAATAAAAAAAGCCGGCAGTGAACTACCGGCTTCCAGTTTTATCTTAATAATCGATCTTAATTCATGATTTCAGTTCCCATGTAAGGCACCAACACTTTCGGTACGCGAATACCGTCCGCGGTTTGGTAATTTTCCAGAATAGCTGCAACAATGCGCGGCAATGCCAGTGCGCTTCCGTTCAACGTATGTGCAATCTGCGGCTTTTTCTGGCCTTCTTCGCGGTAACGCAATTTTAAGCGGTTCGCCTGGAAGGACTCGAAATTGGAAACCGATGAAACTTCCAGCCAACGTTCCTGTGCGGCCGACCACACTTCGAAATCGTAAGTGAGTGCTGATGTGAAACTAATGTCACCGCCACAAAGACGTAGGACACGGAACGGCAGTTCGAGTTTTTCGACCAGCGATTTTACATAGCCCACCATTTCATCCAACACTTCGTACGATTTATCTGGATGTGCTATTTGTACCACTTCCACTTTGTCGAACTGGTGCAAACGGTTCAATCCACGAACATCTTTTCCATACGAACCAGCCTCACGGCGGAAACAAGCCGAATAGGCAGTGTATTTAATCGGAAATTCTTTGGCATCCACAATCACATCGCGGAAAATGTTGGTTACCGGAACCTCTGCCGTTGGAATCAGGTAGAGATTGTCGGCAGTGGCATGGTACATCTGTCCTTCCTTATCGGGAAGTTGGCCGGTACCAAAACCTGATGCTTCGTTGACCACGTAAGGAGGTTGCACTTCGGTATAACCGTTTTCGCGTGCCTGATCGAGAAAGAAATTAATGAGCGCTCGCTGCAAACGGGCTCCCCAACCTTTGTAAACCGGGAAACCTGCACCGGTAATTTTCACACCCAGTTCAAAGTTAATCAGGTCGTACTGCTCAGCCAGGTCCCAGTGTGGCTTGGCATTTTCACCCAATTCAGGTTTTACGCCACCTTCTTCCACCACCAGGTTATCTTCGTCGGTTTTTCCTTCAGGAACCAGCGGCGAAGGAATATTCGGTAACTGCACCTGCAGATTCATCAACTCTTCATCTATCCGGTCGAACTCCTGATCCATCTCCTTAATCGACTCTTTCAATTCAGCGGTACGGGCTTTGGCAGCATTGGCTTCATCGGTTTTTCCCGATTTAAACAACATGCCGATCTCTTTCGAGAGTTTATTCATTTCCGCTTTGCGCGAATCCACTTCGTTTTGGGTTTCGTTACGCTTACGGTACAAGTCAAGTACCTGGTCGACAATCTCACGCGCGTCGAACTGCTTTACAGCCAATCGTTCGACAACCAAATCAGGGTTTTCCTGGATAAATTTCAGACTTAACATGGTCGGTATGTTATTTTCTATAATTAACTGTTAATCGCGAATAGTTGACAAATTTAAGCATAAAAAAATCTCCTGCCTCATTACCGGAGTAACAAAACAGGAGATAAATATCGTTGAGCTGAATACGGTCGTTTATTCAGCAACTTCTACATACGGTTCTACCGTTACGTAGGATCTGTTGTTCCGTTTTTTCTGGAATTTTACGGTTCCGTCGATCAGGGCAAACAAGGTGTGGTCTTTACCCATACCTACATTATCACCCGGATGATGAGCGGTACCACGCTGACGTACCAAAATGTTACCAGCTTTGGCAACCTGGCCGCCATAAATTTTCACTCCCAGTCGTTTACTTTCCGATTCGCGACCGTTTTTGGAACTACCTACTCCTTTTTTATGTGCCATGGTAAAATGTTTTTAACGTTTACGCAACTACTTCAGCAATTTGAATTTGAGTAAAAGACTGACGGTGTCCGTTTTTTACCCGGTAACCTTTCCGGCGCTTTTTCTTGAAAACAATTACTTTGTCACCTTTTACGTGTGTAAGCACCTTGGCAGTAACCTTAGCCCCTTCCACTACGGGAGTTCCAACTTTTACTTCGCCTTCGTTGTCAACCAGCAATACTTTGTCGAATTCTACGTCAGCGCCTTCTTCATTCTGGAGACGATGTACGAAAAGCTTCTGGTCTTTTTCAACCTTGAACTGCTGTCCGGCGATTTCTACAATAGCGTACATTTCTGTTCTTTTAACTGTTATGTCCGGAAGGCGGATATACAATTAATATACATCACTTGAAGAGCCAACTCGGATTTATTTGGATTGCAAAAGTATGCATTCTGGTTTTGATTACCAAAGTATTAACCAAAATATTTTTGACTTTACTCACGCTATAAATCAACCCTGCATGGTGGTTTCATCCCTTTACCCCTTAAAATCCCTAAACTATTTTTATATTTGTTCTCATAGTCTTTATGATACCATTAAGACCTGATGAGAAAAATAAAACTTAATATTCTTGGATTATCCTACAGTCAAACCCAGTCGGGAGCCTATGCTCTTGTGCTGTCGGAAGAAGATGGTAACAGGAGAATTCCAATCATAATCGGCGCCGTAGAGGCGCAGGCAATTGCGATTCAACTTGAAGGTTTGAAACCTCCCCGACCGTTAACCCACGATCTGTTTTTAAACACGGCGTTGGCCTTTCATATCGATGTCGTTGAAGTTTTCATCCATAAGCTGGAAGAAGGCATCTTTTATGCCGAACTCGTTTGCGAACAAGACGGAAGTAAAATAACTGTCGATTCGCGTACTTCGGACGCTGTAGCCCTCGCCCTCCGTTTTGAATGTCCTATCTATACTACGGAGGATATTCTGGATAAAGCGGGTATCATACTCGATTTCGAGGAAGAGGAAAGCGAAGAGGACGAGAACTCAGACGCAGAGAAAGAAATGGTTGGACCGGAAGATGACGAAGATTCTGACTATTCTGTTTATTCTACCGAAGAGCTCAACACCATGCTTGACAAAGCTGTCTCGGAAGAGGATTACGAAAAAGCCTCCGAAATCAGAGACGAAATATCAAGAAGAAAAAAAGAAGATTAATTCATTTTCACAGGCATTTATGAACAATACTAAAATGCGCTTAATATTGATGAACTTTTTAGAGTTCTTCGTATGGGGCGCCTGGATGATGACTTTAGGCACGTATGCTTTTGGCGTGAAGCATTGGGATAGTGCCGAATTTGGCATTATCTTCTCCACAATGGGAATTGCATCGCTGTTTTCACCAGCGCTATTTGGTATTATCGCCGACAAATGGGTAAAATCAAACGTTTTGTTTGGTATACTACATTTACTCTTTGCTATTACGCTATGCATATTGCCAATGATTAATAATCCGTGGGTGTTTTTTGGATTCATGTTGTTAGCCATGTGCTTTTACATGCCAACCATTGCACTTAATAATTCCATTGGATTTGAGTTGCTTGTGCGGGAAGGAAAAGATCCGCAAGTGGCCTTTCCTCCTATCAGGGTTTGGGGTACTATTGGTTTTATTGCAGCTATGTGGATTACCAATATCGTTAAACTAGCTGTACCTGATATTTTTACGAAAGGATATTTTGCCGGTTATAGCTTTTTGATTGGAACAGCGGGTGCAGTTGTTTTGTCTATTTTTACATTTACACAAATTCCTTCCATTGAGCCCGAAAACAAAATGAAAGGCTCTAAAAAACTGGTCGACAAATTAGGATTGCAAGCTTTTAGTCTGTTCAAAGATTCTAAAATGGCTGTGTTTTTTATTTTTAGCATTTTGCTGGGAGCCGCACTTCAACTCACGAATGCTTATGGCGATGCATTCATTAGCAGTGTAAATCATCCGTTCACTAAAGAATATAGTACCATAATTCTATCTGTCTCTCAGGTATCGGAAACACTGTTCATTCTTACCATCCCATTCTTTTTACGCCGGTTTGGTATTAAAAAAGTAATGCTGATGAGCATGTTCGCATGGATGTTGCGTTTTGGCTTATTCGGTATTGCGGGGCCAACCCTGTGGGGCATTGTATCGATTTTTGCTTCATGTATTGTGTATGGTATGGCTTTCGATTTCTTCAACATTTCAGGAGCTTTGTTTGTAGAAGAAGCAACAGGCGAGAAAATTAGAAATTCAGCCCAGGGAGTGTTTATGATGATGACCAATGGAGTAGGTGCTGTGCTTGGGAATGTTGCTGCAGGATATGCTATAAAAATGTTTTTTACCGGCAGCAATGGTTCGCTAGATTGGCCATCTATCTGGTATACATTCGCAATATATGCATTGATTGTTGCTATTTTATTTATGGTTTTGTTTAAATATAAACATACTCCTAAAAAGAAATTGGAACTATCATGAATGGACAATGAGCTGAGCTCATGAAAATTTAGACGATGAAACAATACCTCGATTTACTCCAGCATGTTCTCGATAATGGTGCTCCGCGTGAGGACCGCACCGGAACCGGAACCCTTAGTGTTTTCGGTCACCAGATGCGTTTCGATTTGTCGGAGGGTTTTCCGGTATTGACTACCAAAAAGCTGCACCTGAAGTCGATTATTCACGAACTACTTTGGTTCCTGAAAGGTGAAACCAACGTAAAGTATTTGCAGGAAAACGGCGTACGAATCTGGAATGAATGGGCTGACGAAAATGGCGAACTGGGGCCTATTTATGGTTACCAGTGGCGGTCGTGGCCTACACCGAAAGGTGAGCACATCGATCAGATTTCCAATGCCATCGATCAGATAAAAAATAACCCGCTTTCGCGCCGCATCATTGTGAGTGCATGGAACGTTGGGCAACTCGACGAGATGAATTTACCGCCGTGTCACATCCTCTTTCAGTTTTATGTAAATGATGGTAAACTTTCGTGCCAGCTGTACCAGCGAAGTGCTGATATTTTTCTGGGTGTACCCTTCAACATTGCCTCGTATGCTTTGCTGACGATAATGATGGCACAGGTAACCGGATTGAAACCGGGCGATTTTGTGCATACATTAGGTGATGCGCATATCTATAATAACCATATGGAGCAGGTAAAACTGCAGTTGACGCGCGAACCGTATCCGCTGCCGCAGATGAAAATCAATCCGGAGGTGAAAAGCATTTTCGATTTCAAATACGAAGATTTCGAGTTGGTCGGTTACCAGTCGCACCCACACATCAAAGGAAAAGTATCGGTATGATTCATCAGAATATCTCCATCATTGTAGCCATTGCCAAAAACTATGCAATTGGTAGCAACAATAATCTGCTGTTTTATTTACCTGATGATCTGAAACGATTCAAGCGGATTACAACTGGTCATCCCATTATCATGGGAAAAAACACGTTGTTGTCACTCCCTAACGGTCCACTTCCCAACCGAAGAAATATTGTTATCTCACAATCACTGGAATCATTCGAAGGTGTTGAAATTGTTCGGAGTATAGAAGAAGCCATTGAAAAAGTGAAAAACGAAAAGGAGGTATTTGTTATTGGCGGAGGGATGATTTATGAACAATTCTATCCTATCGCAGGAAAACTCTACCTAACCCTGGTACATGAGAAGTTTGATGCCGATACTTTTTTCCCAGAGATAGACTATACTGAATGGGAAGAACTGGAACGGGAAGAGCATCACGACAAAAAGAATAATTTCGATTACACTTACCTCACTCTTCAGCGTTAAGCTATTCGAATTGCTTTCCTTATTTATCTGTTTTGTCGTAGTACTATTCGGTGCATCAGGTAAAAAATGGCAATCATTCCGAGAGCAAGACCAACCTCCTCAAAAAGCAACCTTCCATTATCATCTGGCAATTGATTTTTCGCAATCGATATCAATGGATTACCATCCAGCCAGGAAAAGAAAATGAGAAAATTCCAGGCAATGTGAAAAATAATACTCGAAAAAAGTGATCGGGTAGTGACATATAACAAACCGGAAACCACCCCTAACAGGAGGGCCGTGAGCAGGTGTTCATTCCCCCATTGTGCCAGTGAGTAAAAAAAAGAGGAGATAACAATTGCCTTGGTAACATTGAGTTTTAGCAACATGTGCCCCAATAACATTCCCCTGAAAAAGAACTCTTCAATTAATGGCAACAGGATGACAAATAAGATGAACGTTAAAGGATTAGGAGTCAATCCAAATGGATGAGGATTCATTCCTCTGAGATCGATGGGTTGCAGAAAATGCAATGGCCCTGCCCCTAAAGCAAAAACAACTGTTAACAACATTACCATCGGGATAACGAGTGTAGGCAATGCCCGAATCCTTAAATCAACCGCTTTTGCTCCGCAAAAATTCACACCAGCATACAAAATCAGCATTGTTACCACCCATATTCCGCCATGAAATAGGAAATTATTGCCCTCCCAGTGAAAAAGCTCTGAGATACCCAGAAGCATCCAGATGGCTAAAACGACAATAGAGCCAACAAAAAACAACCATTTTAGTGGTGGCAAGTACTGATTGGAATAGGAGGTAAAACTGAATCTTTTTTTCATAATCCTAATTTCAATACACCTATCGATACGAATGATGCTGAAATGAAATTAGAATCATTAATCGAGACAATCAACTTTTTTCCGTGAATGGCCGATTTTATATGGTGAAGGCCGTAAACTTTCTGACGAACGGAATTTCTAACACAAAAAAATCCCCGGATTTTGGTCCGGGGAACTATCTTGTTTAATCGTCAAGCGATAAAAGTTTTCCTAAGTTCTCGAAGCGTTGGCTATAATCGGCAATCGATCGTTTGATCACCTCTATCGCTTCATCATGTTCGTAAATATGCGTAATCTCCGAATTACGAACTTCATCCGGGATATCCTTGTAGGTAAGGAAATAGTGTTTCAACCGGATGATAATGTTTTCAGGAACATCTTTGAGTGAAGTAAAATGACTGTAGACAAAGTCATTATCCAGAACCGCAATGATTTTATCATCCGCTTCGTTCTTGTCAATCATCCGAAAACCACCGATAGGACGAGCCGATACCAGAATATCACCGTGATGAATGGCCTTCTCAGTCAATACCACAATATCAATCGGGTCACCATCACCTTTTATTCCGGGACGCCCGGTTTTCTCGCTACAATAATCACCGACCTGTTTGCCACAATACGTCTGTGGAATAAAACCGTACAGAGCGGGAACCACATTGGAATACCGCTGAGGGCGGTCGATTTTCAGGTAGCCTGTATCTTTATCTACCTCGTACTTAACGGTATCTGTTGGAACCACTTCAATATAAGCGGTCACTTTTTCCGGAGCTTCACTACCGATATGCACTCCGTGCCAGGGATGCGATTTATAGCGCAACCCCATCAGCCGGCCTATCGGATCCGAAAATTTATCAGCCATAGTTCATTTATTTTAAGACACAAAACTAAACAAAAGATTCAAGGACTGGTTCAAACCTGCCTATTATTCAACTGAACAACATCTTATTCTTTACCCAGTTTTCTTCCCTGCCACTACCACAATGGACTTCCTCAGTTCATTACCCTGACCGTCAATTAAGGTAATGAGATGTTTCCCTACCGACGGACTCACTGGCATCTGGTGCTTTCCTGTTGTTTGCCCGAGGTATTTATCATCGAGATGCCAGTAAATCACAGCATCCGGATTGGCATGAGCTGCTTCCAGTATAACTTTCCCGGGCGAACCATCCAGTTGTACGGGCACAAACACCTGGTTGTTTTCCCGCGGGTAAATCATCTCCATCACTTTTGAGGCAGGTGTTTCGGCACAATCAGGCCGAAAAGGCGGCAGCGGTTTGTACAACGTATTTCTTCGCTTATAGTACCACTCCATTACGGGTGGCAGCACAAACCACGATTTGTGAATCATTTTGTCCACCGCCACACACTGACTTGTTACCTGCCATTTCCCGGTCGGATCGAGGTGCACCAACCGGTGAAACGGACAGGCTTTTGTGTTCAATCCTTTCAGCATAATCCACGTCGTATCGGCATCGGTACAATAGGGTCCCATCCGATATCCGCTTTCGCGACATAAGGGGACTCTGACCATCTCATCCACCGGCTGCGTAAACCACTTTCCGGCAGGAAGCAGATGGAAAATATCGAACATGATGGGCGCGGCAGCTGTTGTTCCGGTCAGCCCGGGACGACCTTCGCCGTCGGCATTGCCGCACCAAACGGCTACCAGGTAATTCCTATCGAGCCCCACGGCCCAGCCATCACGGAAGCCAAAGCTGGTTCCGGTTTTCCAGGCAACCTTCCAGGAAGAGGCGAATGATTCCCAGCCGGCTTCTTCCGACGGCCGATGGACCTTCAACAATGCTTCAAAAGTTAACCATGCGGCTCCGGCCGAAATTGGAATATTTTTCGCTTCCAGTTTCGAATAATTCTTTTCCTGGTAAGACGGTTCCCGGAAATCATTCGCCAATGCTTTTCCGTCCGCCGTTTCGTAATGTATAAGGATGCGTCCGAGCGACGAATAAGCTCCGGCCAAATCCCACAAATCCACTTCGCCGCCTCCCAAAATCAGCGAAAGTCCGTAATGCCCAGCTGGTTGGTTTAGCGTGGAAAAATGCAATTGCTTCAGCAATGAATGAAAACGGGCGACGCCGAAATCACGCAACATACGGACGGCCGGAATATTCAGCGATTTGGACAATGCCATGGAAGCGGGAACGGCTCCTTCAAATTTCAGGTCAAAGTTCTGCGGACTGAATCCACCGATATTCGTTGGAATATCCGGAATCAACGTGTTGGGAAGAATTAAACCGTCATCCTGCATAGCGGCATAAAGGAAAGGTTTCAGGATACTTCCCGAACTTCGCGGAGCAGTTACCACATCCACATCCCCGCCATGTTCACCGTTCCCCCTGTCCGGATCGTTTCCAATGTATGCGAGCACCTCTCCTTTTTCCATATTCAACACCAAAGCCGCCGCGTTAAAAACGCCGTTGGCTTTAAGAGAAACAAGATGTTGCCGGACCACATCGTTCACATGCTCCTGCAGATTACGCTCTATAGTCGTTTTAATGCGTTCACCAGAATGTTCAGTTAAAACCCGGTTCAACAACTGTGGAGCAATTCGCGGAATAGCATAAACTTTTTTCGGAAGCACCTCCAGTTTGGACAGCCGGCAGGTCATCGAGTCAATTTTCCCCTGATGTTCCAGCCGGTCAAGCAACCGGTTTCGTTTCGCCAGCAACAGCTTGTTTTGCCTTCCGGGATACATCAGCGAAGGCGCGTTGGGCAAAACGGCCAGCGTAGCTGCCTCGCTCCACGACAACTGGTCGGGACTGCGACCGTAATACCGCCAGGCCGCTGCGTCCAACCCGACAACATTTCCCCCGAAAGGAGCATGAGAAGCATATAAACACAGGATTTCATCCTTGGAATAACGCACCTCGGCACGGACAGCCAGTGCCATTTCCACCAGCTTTTGCCAAAGGTTACGCGGTTTTCCCTTCCGGGAAAGACGAATGAGCTGCATGGTAATCGTGCTTCCTCCGCTAACAATTCGCCCGTTCCGGATATTCTGAATCATCGCGCGTCCCAGTGCCAGTGGATTGACCCCGGGATGCTGGTAAAAATGCTCATCCTCAAAAGCGAGAACCGCGGTTTTGTACTTTTCCGGTAACGATTTAATTTCGGGAAAACGCCACTGCCCGTCATTGGCGATGTGGGCACCAAGCAATGATCCGTTTTCGCTTTCGATGACGGTAGAGCAAGGGTCCGAAAAAAGTGGATTGGGTAGGCTGAACCACCAAGACACGAAAAGTGCCAGCAGTCCACCACCAACATACATCTTCCACTTTTTCCGAACCCTCAACTTCCTCATGCTCATTCGTCCATCTTCCGGGAAAACTATTTAACGACTTCCACCCATTGTCCCGGCCGCCGTGCACTGATGCGGTTATCGTACATCGCCTCACAGAGGACCGAAGGCAGGTAGAACTTCCCTTCGTAAGATGCATTCAGCATCACCCGGAAAGTTTTTCGTTCATTCGGTTTCAACTCAAAATAGGTATTTACCCGGTCATCGCGGATATCCTGGTAATCGAACGCATCGTTTTGCAATGAGCTCGGCACATCATTCAGTCGCTGATTGATAATTTCCCACCCCGACGGGAAAATCGTAGTGAGCGCCATTTCACGGTAGATTCCTCTCTGTCCGGGATTTTGAACCGTGACGACAGCCACAAAATCAGTTCCCTGCTCCAGTTTCAACGGATCGATTTTGTGTCCCTGCATATCGGTGTACCGGACATCCATAAACAAATTGTTTTGTACCGATGTGGTGTCGCCCGTTACAGGGATGCCTTCGGTGATAAGGCGGGCATACATGATGTCAGCGGTTTCATTCTTCACACTTAATTCCGCCGACTTGTTGTTAATCAAAGCGACCGATTGCTGCCATAATGGCTTGTTGGTCGTTACCGCTTTCGCGGAAGATTTGCCAACAGCGACGCTCGCTTTCAACAACTTATCGGTCAGCTTTTGTTTCCCGGCAAACTCAGCAATAGCGATTAATGAATAAGCCGTGGTTTGCGTACTCATCCAATCGTCCGTTGAAAGCTGATGCGCCAGCTCCGTTACCAATGGGAAAGCCTCCGTTTTCCGGTTCATCAACGAAAGTGTTTCCAGGATCATCGCCTCATCGCGCCAGTTGGAGCCGTATGTTCCGTACAATTCCCGGTAGGTTTTTACCTCCCGGCTGAGTCCGCTGATGATTTGCGACGCTACTTCCGGTTGACCGGCAACTGCATAAGCCGCCGCCAATCGCCATTTAGCCATGGTACTGACATCTTTCTCTTCCCGCAAACGATTCATTGCCCCCATGTCGGGATGCTGTGCCAATGCCAGCGTATATAAACGGTAAGCCTGAATAAGATCCGATTGCCGGTAGCGATTCGAACCATTTTTCCAGTTGCGGGCCATATTCTGCTGATAGTTCAGCCATTTGCTCTTCATGCCGTAAGGCAATGTATAACCGGCTTCTTCTGCTTTGAGGATGAAATGCCCCGCATAGTTACTACCCCACGGCGAAGCGTATGCCGAACCTGGCCAGTAACTGAATCCGCCGTTGCTCAACTGGAAAGTAGTCAACTTATTCAATGCAGTCCGGATATTATCTTCGATTTGACTCTCTTTATCCGATGGAATTTCAATCAAACGATTCAATAACAATTGCGGGAAAACGGCGGAAGTTACCTGTTCGATGCAACCATGCGGATAATGAATCAGGTAATTCAACCGGCGACTCAAATCGAGGGGAGGAATACCCGAAAGTTCCAGACTGGCCGTATTGGTTCCTTCCATTCCCGGAGCTGTCACGCTGGTTTTCCAGGTTTGTCCAGGCTGAATGATTTGCTCCAAAACGTTTGTCACGCGTGGATTCGATGGCCGAACGTCGAGCTTGATTTCGTAGCTGGCGGTATATTTTCCGCTTTGCGCGGTAATTTTCACTTTACCGATTCCAGTCTTATCAGCCACTTTTAGTTTGAAACCGGCCAGTTGATCGCCAATCTCGTTGAAATGGATTTGTTGTGTACGACTTCCGACGGGTGTGAAAAGTTCGTTAGGCTCTATTTTCACCGTCACATCCTTCACTTCCGGTTTCATGGCAAACACGTTGACCGGTAGTTTTACCTCTTCGCCCGGTCCCAGCACGCGGGGCAAAGTTCCCAACAACATCAACGGCTTGATGACCTTCACCGACTTATCGGCTTTCCCATAAGCGCCTTCATTTCCGGCAACGACCATCACGCGAACGGCACCCACGTAATTGGGCATTTTCAGCGTGTGCGTCTGCGTCTGATTTTTTTCTAACGTGAAAGGACCGATAAACTGTGCCACCGGTTCAAAGCGGTTGACCTTTTTCCGTTTCGAAGCGGCCAGGTTTTGGTCTCCACCCACAGCAAAAGCTTTTTCGAGACGAGCACCGTAAGCGCCAATCACATTATCGTAAAAGTCCCAGGTTTTCACGCCGAGTGCTTCCCGCGCATAAAAGACCGGCCACGGATCGGGCGTTTGGAAACGCGTCAAATCGAGCAGACCTTCGTCCACCACAGCCAGCGTGTAAGTCATCTTGCGGCCATTCTTTTCCGACACTTTCACCTCGTATGGCTTTTCCGGCGCCAGTTCATCTGGCATTTCAATCTGGGGCTGGAGGTGTGTCGTCGGATCTTCCACCATGATCGGGATGACGCCATACAGTCGTATTGGCGCGTCGTTTTCTGTTTGTTCGTGTGGTTGAATCAGGGAAATGTGAATAAAAATGTTCGGCGCCATATCAGGCGTTACATCAAACTGAAAGACGGTGTTTTTCTCTTTCGTTTCCACCCAGAACATTTTCAGCACCTTTGAGCCATTTTCCAGGCTCACCAGCGCCCGGCCATTCTTCCCGGAAGGAATAGTCACCGTCACTTTGTCGCCAACCTTGTACTTGTCTTTGTCGGCCTTAAATGCCAACATGGTGGCCATGCCCTGCATACCGTCCGTGGCCCATCCGCCCCACTTCGAAAAGTAAGCGGTTATTCCGGTACTGTGTCCGCTTACCGGATCGGTCACGTAAATCAGGTAACGGCCATTGTCTTCCCAGTTCTTATACGGAATTTTGAGTGAAGCCTTAGCTTTTCCATCGACCGTATTGACGGTTCCCTGCAGCACCGGCCGACGATAATGCCCCGTCACGTAACGCGCCAGGTGATCTTCGCCGGAATCCCACCACCAGCGCCAGTCCACTTTGTACACACTAATTTTTAGTCCCTTCCGGGAAACCGGTTCTCCCTTCGGGTTAACGGTTACGATATCCAACGGATAAGTCGTTTCGGTTTTGTACCAGCCCGATTCGGAACCCGGCAACTTAATACCCACAAAAGAACTATAAGGCGCATACTGAATTTTCTGTACATCGATGCTAAAATCACCGGTTTCTTCGAAAACACGGGTTGTGAAAAAAGCATTCAGCATTCCGGGTGCCGAAGTCAGTTTCGGCAACTTAAAATCGACTCCGGTCTCGCCTTTTTCGTTCAGCCTTCCATCGAAAATATTTTGCTCTTCCGAGACCAAATCCTTAGACGGATCATCGAATTGATAGTTGGCGTATTTCGGGAATGCCGTTTTTGCCGCTGAGAAATTGACTGCAATGCGAGCCTTCAAGTTCTTGGCAATACCGCCATGCAGCCAGGTTGCTTTCAACGTGCCATGCAGCGGTTCCGGGGAATAAATCAACTGCTTCGCGTGAAAGTCGAGATTGATTTTTAAGCGGTTGGGCTTCACCGTCTCTACCTTGATACGTTTCGTGAAGGTTTGTCCACCAACTTTTAGCACTGCCTGCCAATTCCCGGTAGGAGCATCTGCATCGGTTTTGGCGGTAAAACAGTAAAATCCGTTTTCACCGGCCGTTTTTACCTGTCGACTCACCGTTTGCCCTTTCGGATTGACCAATTCAAAAATCACCGGATGCTGTTCCGGCAACTGATGGTTTTTATCTTCCAAAATGAAGGTCAGGTAAATGCGATCGCCAGGGCGCCAAACGCCACGCTCTCCATAGATGTATCCTTTGATTCCCTTCTGAACGACGCCTCCTGTGATATCGAAATTACTAAGCGACAGGGATGAACCATCGTCCAGACGCAGGTAGGCGTATTGACCATCCTTTTCGGCAACCAGCAAGAAAGGTTTATTTTTCAACTGAACATTCGCAAAACCATCCGCATCGGTGGTCAGTGTTTCCATCAACTGATCCTGATAATTGTAGATCTTCAATGCAACACCTGATTCAGGCTCGGTTGTCTTCAGGTTGGTCACGGCAAAATTCATCGACTTGTCGTTGCCGCCTTTGGCAATGATGCCCAGATTGGTCGCAAACAGATTTTTTGCAACAAATCGATTGGAGTTAAAATAAGAGATATTCTCCGGATTGTCGCGCTGTGACCAATCATATCCATCCGGATAATAATAGTCGCTGTACCAACCCGGCTCGTCCCATTGCTCCATCTCTTTCTCCTGCTTGCGCGAAGCTTCCAGTTCATCAATGGCCGAAGTTTGATGGTCGGACAGTTTACTCATGCCATAAACTGAATAATCTTTATGAAACCGAATCTGCACCCGATAAATAGCACCCGGCTCAATCTTTATCAGCTTAGCTAAATCGATTTTGTATGTATTCCAGTTCTTCAACTTAGAAAACGAGGAAACATTCAGATTGATTTGCTTTTGCAGAATAAGCCGGCCGACCCGTTTGATATCGGAATTTCCGTCGTATTGATTCTCCTGAAAAAATTGATGAATATTATTGGTGTAAATTTTTATCACCCGCAAATCAATCGCTCTCAAATTGACAGCTTCGAATGGCAGAATCAATCCGTCGGATGAAGGCATAATGGTTCCTTTCCCTATGAACTTTACTGCCGGTTTCAAATCCTCAAACCGCACTGCCATGCCGGAACTTTTTCCCAGCTTGTAACCCAGTGCATTCCGGATTCCTTCGGAGATATAGATTTGATGCTCCCCGGTAAGAGGTGAAGGAGTAAAAACCTGTAACGTATTATTGTCGACCAGAAAACGCAAGTTCTTACTGCTCTTATCGATGGTTACCAAACCCTCAAGATTTTGCTCCTTATCCAAGGGATCTGAGAAACGAAGCACGAGATATTGTTGCGGCTGCTGCACCACGCGAACTTCGGTTACCTTGAATTGGTCAAGAGCCGGCAACTCAACCTTTTGTTCGCCCTCGCTATTCACGTCCAACGGCTTGCCATTCCAACTGACGGTCAATTCCTGCGTTGCATTGGTCCGCTCCAGACTATCGGTCGTAAATGTGTGATTCCTGCCATCACCACTGTGTTCCCAAATCAGCGGTAACGAATGATTATTCAGGGTAACCTTCACCAGCGACTCTACATTCTTATCCGAAGCCACATCGGCCGTGTGAACCATTCCTGATAAATACTGCCACTTTAAATCCTGATCATCAAATGCTTTTATGGCCAGATTGTTTACAGTAAATGATTGCCGGATCGTTTTCACCGGAAACTTCATCACCTTGTACTTATCCGGAACATCGACCAGCTTACCCAGGGCAACCTTCACCTCGTATTTAGTGTCCGAATTCATCGGTTCCGACGGCGTAAAAGCCAACGTTCGGGCATCCATCCATTGAACCGTTCCTTTCACGGAAGGAGACAGTGTTATCAACTTGCCATCAACTTCTGTTCCGGGTTGTTTCGGATTTTTGGGCTCCTGATTCAGCTCAACTATAATCGGCGCTTTCACCGAGATAACGCCACTCGTATAGCGACTAACATATTGTCCGAATCCGCTATCCGGAGCAGATGCTTGTTTTTTCCCTTTATCATTACATGATACAAGAATGGATAGTGCAACAAGAATTGTTGCCAATCGAAAGGCAAGTTTCATTTCTCAGGTCTATTTGGTAAACTTTTGTTTTTTGCTTGAAATGGAATAGCGATTCAAGATATAAATCTTTGAGGATAGTCCGGAAAAAGTTCTTATCTCATTTCAGAAAAATTATCCTCATGTTCCCCAATTTTCTTTATCGAGACTGCGATACTGAATAGCTTCCCCCAAATGATCAGCCTGAATATTTTCAGAACCTTCCAGATCGGCAATCGTTCGTGACACCTTCAAAATCCGGTCGTAAGCCCGAGCCGAAAGTCCCAGTCGTTCCATGGCGTTTTTCAGTAATTGGTTACCGGCTTCATCCGGATTGCAATATTTGCGAAGCATGCGCGAACTCATCTGTGCGTTGGCATGTATTTCGGTTCCCCGGAAACGTTCCGCCTGAATATTCCGTGCCCGCATTACCCGTTCACGTATTTTTTCGCTGGGTTCACCGGCCCGCAGCTCTGAAAGCTTATTGAATGGAACCGGAACCACTTCCAAATGAATGTCAATCCGGTCGAGTAACGGCCCCGATATTCGGTTCAGGTATTTTTGCACCATGCCGGGTGCACAGACACACGGCCGGGTGGGATGATTGTAATATCCGCACGGACAAGGGTTCATGGAAGCTACCAGCATAAAACTGGCCGGATATTCCACGGCAAACCTCGCCCGTGAAATACTGATGACCCGATCTTCCAGCGGCTGCCGCATCACTTCCAAAACCGTCCGCTTGAATTCGGGCAATTCGTCGAGAAAAAGCACGCCATTATGCGCCAATGATATCTCACCGGGCTGCGGAAAAGTGCCTCCACCTACCAAAGCGACATCCGATATGGTGTGATGGGGACTTCGAAATGGCCGCATCGTCATCAGTGACGTTTCTGTGTCAATCTTCCCGGCAACCGAATGTATTTTGGTCGTTTCGAGGGCTTCTTTCAGGGTAAATGGAGGTAGAACCGTTGGAATTCGCTTGGCAAGCATGGTCTTGCCGGCACCAGGCGGACCGATTAACAAAATATTATGTGCCCCTGCCGCTGCTATCTCCAGTGCCCTTTTCACATTTTCCTGCCCTTTCACATCGGAGAAATCAAAATCGCTGTGATTTATATTGGCGAAAAACTCATCACGGGTATTCACGACCGTCTCTTCCAATGTTCCGCTACCATTGAAAAAAGCGATCACCTCACTGATATTTTCTACTCCATAAACTTTCAAATCATCGACAACTGCTGCTTCCCGGGCATTCTCTTTGGGAACAATAAATCCTTTAAAGCCTTCCTCACGCGCCTTGATGGCAATGGGAAGAATCCCTTTGGCCGGTTGCAATCCGCCATCAAGCGAAAGCTCACCAATCATGACATAATGTTCCAGTTCCGCATCGTTGATCTGATTCGAGGCAGCCAAAATTCCCATGGCAATGGGCAAATCGTAAGCCGAGCCTTCTTTACGAATATCGGCCGGAGCCATATTTATCACAATTTTCTTGCCGGGGATTTGAAATCCGTTAATGCGCAAAGCGGACTCTATCCGTTGCTGGCTTTCTTTTACGGCATTATCGGGGAGGCCAACCAGAAAAAAACGAAGGCCAATGGTAACATCTGTTTCGATGGTGATCGTAGTGGCATCAATTCCATGAACGGCGCTGCCATAGGTTTTCACAAGCATGACTCGATTGTTTTTAGGTCTTGTCCTATTTAAGTTACTACTTTTTGTTAACTATTTTGTAAACCAGCTCCAATTTTCTTTCACTGATTCACCTGATTATCCCCCTTAGATTAGGCTATTTTATCGGTTATTGGGCAAACAGTTCCGGCATGTCATGACAGAACGAAAATTACCGTTATCTTTGTATTTCGAACCAAAAATTATGTGGTTATGGGAATGAAGTTCTTCCATGTGCCTCGGAGCAAAGATTTTCATATGCCCTACCGTTTCTACGATCCACACAAGGAGGAAATGGCAGACAGGGAAGCTCGTATCAAGGCAGAACTGGGCATTAAGGAAGAAGGGGGGAAAGACAAAGTTGCACCGGAGACCTTCAAAACGTCGATAAAGGGATCATTCAGGCAAGGTCTTAGCCAAGGCCTGTTTGCCCAGCAACAGCGACGAAAATCCAATATCCGGGTAATCGTTATTCTAGTCCTTCTGGCCTTACTGGCCTTTTATATGTTGAAATAACAAACTGATTATTAGTGTCAGACATTATCCAGCTTTTACCCGACTCGGTGGCAAATCAAATTGCTGCCGGAGAGGTTATCCAACGTCCCGCATCGGTTGTAAAGGAATTGGTGGAAAATGCAATTGATGCAGGCGCCAATCAAATAAAAATAAATCTGAAAGATGCCGGTCGCACCTTGATTCAGGTAACCGACAACGGGAAAGGTATGTCTCCGAGCGACGCAAGGCTGGCTTTCGAACGTCATGCCACATCGAAAATCAAATCAGCGTCCGATCTGTTTTCCATCCGAACAATGGGATTCAGAGGCGAAGCGCTGGCTTCCATTGCCGCTGTGGCCGATGTGGAGTTACGCACCAAACAGGAAGGCGATGAGCTGGGAACGCGGTTGCACATCGTAGCGTCGGAAGTAAAATCGCAGGAAGCAGACAATTGTCCGGAAGGTTCCAACTTCTCTATTAAGAACCTTTTTTTCAATGTGCCGGCCAGACGTAAGTTCCTGAAAGCGAATAGCACCGAACTGAAGCATATCATCACCGAGATACAGCGTGTGGCATTGGCCAACCCGGAACTGAGTTTTTCCCTTATCCACAATGACTCGGTCATATACGATTTACCGTCCGAAAATCAGCGCAAGCGAATTGTCAATATTTTCGGCAAAAATATTAACCAGAGCCTCGTGCCTGTGCAAACGGACACGACCATCATCCGCATCTCCGGTTACATCGGACAACCCCGGTTTGCCCGGAAAACCATGGGAGAACAGTTCTTTTTTGTGAACGGCCGCTTTATGCGGCATCCTTATTATCACAAGGCTGTACTACGGGCTTATGAGAAAATACTTCCACCCGAAACCGTTCCGGCTTATTTTCTTTACTTCGAAGTCGATCCGGGAACCATCGACATCAACATTCACCCCACCAAAACGGAGGTGAAATTCGAAGATGAACGATCGGCCTGGCATATTATTCATGCCTGCATCCGCGAAGCGCTGGGGAAATTCAGCGTTATGCCATCTATCGAATTCGATCAGGCCGGCGCCATCGATATTCCAATTGCCCCAACACCCGGAACTCTCATCCCTGAACCTGAAATTCAGGTAAATCCGGCATACAATCCCTTTGAGGAAGAAAAAAAAGCTCCGGTTAATCCATTTCAGCAGTCTCCAAACTGGACCAAAGATCCGAACCTGAAAAGTTGGGATAAACTTTACCAGGGATTTGAACGCACCAACGATATTCCGGACACGGAAGAAGAAATTTTTTCAGACGAGACGGAAGAAGTAAATCAACAACCGTCTCAGCGAAGCTTTAACGAAGAAACCGAAAACGGACAGCTTAACCACAACTTTCTCCAGGTAAAAAACAAATACATCATTTCGCCTGTTAAATCGGGACTGATGGTCATTGACCAGCGGAGAGCTCACGAGCGGGTGTTGTTTGAGCATTTCATGGCTGTGCTGGAGAAAAATCCGGGCATCAGTCAACGACAACTTTTCCCGCCAAGGCTTGAATTGCATGCTGCTGATGCCGAAGTACTCGACAGTATTCTGGATGAACTGAAAAAGCTGGGTTTTGAAATCCGCAAAGCGGACGAACAAGCTTTCTTTGTGGAAGGCGTTCCCAGTATGCTTAGTCACCTGGATGCACGCGAGTTGGTGGAGAAATTGTTGGAAGATGTAAAAAACCGGCCGGTTGATGTGAAAGAAGAAATTAAGACGAATCTGGCACAGGCACTGGCGCGGGCATCGGCCATCAATTATGGTTCAGTATTAAAAACAGAAGAGATAAGCGAGTTGTTTGACAGTTTATTCGCCTGTAAAACGCCCAATTATTCCCCTACCGGGAAGAAGATCATTACCATTATTTCGCTGGAGGAATTCGAAAAATTGTTAAAATAAAGTAACAGTTTGCCTTACAGGAATGGTTATTTTTATTTTTAACATTTCAAAGCAGTATTTATGACACAATTCAGACCGCCTTCATATAACGCAATTCCCCCGGTGGTGAAAAACCTCATTATGCTGAACGTGCTGATGTTGGTTGCCACCTGGGCCCTGAAAAGTTTTGGTATTGACCTGACCGAAAAGCTGGCGCTTTATTATCCGGGGTCGCCGCATTTTCAGCCCTACCAGTTTGTGACGCATATGTTTATGCATGGTGGCTTTATGCACCTGTTCTTTAATATGTTCGCGCTTTATATGTTCGGACGGGTACTGGAAATGGTTTGGGGGCCTAAGCGCTTCCTGATTTTTTATTTTATTACCGGACTGGGTGCTGCTGCATTTTATACGCTGGTTAACTACATCGAACTCTCATCGCTGAGGGATTCTGTCGCAGCGTTTATTAATACGCCTTCGCCGGAACTTCTTTCCACATTTGTGAAAGAACACCTGAAAAATGCCAGTCCGTGGGTTTACGATCTCATCAACAACTGGATGGATGCCCCCAATAATCCTGCATACATCAACCAGGGAACCGAACTGGTACAGCGAATACTCGAGATGAAAATGAATATCCCGGTAGTTGGAGCTTCCGGAGCCATCTTCGGAGTTTTGCTGGCTTTCGGAATGTTGTTCCCCAATACTCAATTGATGTTGCTGTTTCCGCCAATTCCAATTAAAGCCAAGTATTTTGTGATTGGGTATGGTCTAATTGAGTTATTTTTAGGTGTCCGAAATCCGGGAAGTCATGTGGCACATTTTGCACATCTGGGTGGTATGATTTTTGGTTTTATCTTGATTAAATTCTGGAATCGGAATTCCAACAGCTTTTATTGATTTGAAATGGGAATTTTAGAGGAAATAAAATTATCGTTTAAACACGGTTCATATTTGACACGGCTGATTTATCTGAACGTTGGTGTTTGGGTAATCGTCCGCCTGATTTATGTTATTCTGTTTTTGTCAGGAGCACAAAATACGCCGGTACTAAGTTGGCTTTCTTTGCCTTCCTCTTTCGCCGTATTTATGACCCGTCCGTGGACGATCATTACTTATATGTTCCTCCATTTCCAATTTTTTCATATTCTCTTTAATATTTTATGGCTCTATTGGTTCGGGCGTATTTTTCTCGAATATCACGACCAGCGAAAACTACTAGGACTATACCTGATTGGTGGGGTTGCCGGTGGCCTGGTATACATGCTGGCTTACAATTTCCTTCCCCCTTTCCAGGGAAAACCGTCTGAACTGCTGGGCGCTTCGGCTGCTGTTATTGCTATTGTCATAGCCATCTCGGTTTATGTACCCAATCACGTTATCCACCTGATGTTTATCGGACCGGTAAAAATCAAGTGGATTGCTGTCGTTTCTATTATCATGTACATTATTGGCCTGGGCGGAAACAATGCCGGCGGCGACTTCGCCCATCTTGGCGGAGCACTATGGGGTTGGCTTTACATGTCGCAACTGATTAAAGGACGTGACATTACGCGAGGCTTTGAGCGAGTCATGGATGCGTTCTTTACCTGGTTCAAACCCCGAAAAAAACTAAGGGTAGAACATCGTGGCGAGGCTGTTAACATTGACTATGAGTACAACCACAAAAAGAAGGAACAACAGGAGCACATCAACGAAATTTTGGAGAAAATCGGTAAGTCTGGTTACGACAGCCTCACAAAAGAGGAGAAAGAAACACTATTCCGAATGGGAAATAAAAAATAACCAAAAGCCACATTGAAGAGCTTTATCCTCAAAATAGCATTCTTTGTCAACATCATCTTTGCCCTGACATTGGGTGTATCATATCTTTCGGTGCATATTCCGCCCGACAGGTTTTGGTATCCTGCGTTCCTCGGAATGGCTTATCCATACCTGCTCCTTATCAATATCATTTTCATATTCTTCTGGCTTTGGTTTAAACCGCGCCGCATCTGGCTTTCCATTCTGGTATTCATTCTTGGAATCAATCACTTCAACGACTACTATCAACTCTTTCCGAGCAAAAAGTTCACAGGTAAGGGGATTAAAGTACTCAGCTACAATGTTCATCACTTCACCTACGACCTGAGTAAAAAGAAGAGTAACTCACCGGAACTGTTGGAGTTTTTAAAATCTGAAGCTCCTGATATTATCTGTTTGCAGGAAACCCGCTTGTTGAAACGGGGAAAACTGAGTCCTGCTTCCATATGCGATCTTATTCCATCGATTCATTATTACCAACTGGCGCATACCACCACTTATGCCGGTCCGCTAACTTTTTCGCGTTTTCCTATCGTGAATCTTGGGGAAATCCGGTTTAAGAACTCCTATAACATGGTGCTTTTTTCGGATATTGTCCTTCCGGGAAATGATACGGCGAGGGTCTACAACTGTCACTTACAATCCAATCGTATCCTTCCGGATGAATATGGCGTTGTTGATTCGTTGACCACCGGAAATGATCCCAAACTTAAAGAGACGAGACTCGTTTTAGGAAAATTGAAAAGAGCATTTGTTGTCAGGGCAAATCAAGCCCGGATTTTATCGGCTCATATAAAAAAATCACCTTACCCGGTTATTGTTTGCGGCGACTTTAATGACACGCCTGTTTCGTTTACCTACCGGGAAGTGAGAGGAAAACTAAAAGATGCTTTCGTTGAATCGGGTTTCGGAACCGGCAATTCTTACAACGGAAAACTGCCTTCGTTCCGGATTGATTACATTTTGTACAGCAACCTGTTTGAAGCACATAACTTTAAACGAATAAAAGTCGGGTATTCCGATCACTATCCGGTGACAACTACCTTGACTGTTCGGGATAACGCTTCCGAATCAGAATAGCTTTTTTCGCTTGACCAGGTAAGACCACAAAACATCGTGAAAATCTTCACGAATATCCGCCTCCACCAAATCAATATTGAATTGCCCACACCGAAGCTTCAACTCGGTGAAAGTCTTTTCTTGTGCATCCCGGTACATTTTCCGGTAATCCGCCGGATTCATATTGATGCGCTCACCGGTTTCAATATCGACAAAGCGATGTGGACGATTGCTGTAACCCAGTTCTTTCTCCAACTGATGATCAGTTACATGAAAGAGGATAACTTCGTGTTTGTTATAGCGTAAATGCTGCAAAGCCTGAAAAAGCTCATCAGGTGCTGAACCGGAAATCATATCGCTAAAAATGATGACCAGCGAACGCTTGGGCATACTCTCGGCCAGCCGGTGTAACACATCGGCCGCCCCCGTTCCGTGATTGATTTCCGGGGAACCGTTATGTATCAATTCAGCCAGCTTACCGTAAATCATATCGGAGTGAACAGATGATAAACGTGCTTCGCTGTGAAAATTCAGTTCTTCATCGAACAACGAAAGGCCAATGGCATCGCGTTGGCGGCGCATCAGATACGTAAGTGCCGCCGCACTGTAAACCGAAAATGCCAGCTTACTTTTCAGCACTTCCTTCCCTCTTCGCCGGTAGGGAAATAGCATCGACGAGCTGGTATCGACGACCAACTGGCACCGGAGGTTAGTTTCTTCTTCGTACTGCTTGACAAAAAGACGTTCGGTCCGCGCATAGAGCTTCCAGTCGATGTGCTTGGTCGACTCCCCGGTATTGTACAACCGGTGTTCGGCAAACTCTACCGAGAAACCATGAAACGGACTTCGGTGCAAACCGGTAATGAATCCCTCCACGACTTCGCGGGCAATCAGTTCCAGGTTATCGAACTGCTGAAAAGCTTCTATGTCAAACAGATTTTTCAACGGAAGTGCAATAAAAAAAGGCATAAGAAAGAAATCTTATGCCTTGTAATTATACTCAATATTTTCTTACAAGAGAGCATCTAATTTCGAAGAAAGAATTGTTTTCGGTACTGCTCCAACCTGCTTGTCTGCAACATCACCACCTTTAAAGAAAAGGATGGTAGGAATATTGCGAATGCCAAATTTAGCCGCCGTTCCGGGATTGCTATCCACATCCATTTTGGTAACGACCACTTTCCCTTCATAATCATGGGCCAGCTCTTCCACCAGTGGACCAACCATACGGCACGGACCACACCATTCGGCCCAGAAATCGACTAATACAGGTTTGTCTGATTGCAATACAATCTCCTCGAAATTAGCATCAGTAACTTCAATTGCCATGTCAATATTTTTTATAGTTATTAGAATTTTCTTTGGAACGCCCAAAGTTACAAATTAATTAATTGTAAACGCAATATCCGGATTATTTTGAAAATACTCCACCAATTCATCCGTTAGTTCAACACGTTTGTTCCGGGAAAACATCTGAACACGGATATTGTTTTTCACATCGAAAACAGCAAATTTCAATAGCGTATTACCACTATTTCCATTGAGGCGTTCACCCAATTCTTTAAGGAATTCATTGGTGATCGTTTCCGACGGAATTTCCAGCATCACGCTTTGCACCTGACTGCGCAGTTCGCTCAACAAGTCAATCTTGTTTACCTTAAATTCCCAGTCGTTGCTGTCGCGCCACCTTGGCTGAACTTTCCCTTTTACCAAAAGGAATAATCCCTGGCGGCAAAATTTTCCAAAGTTAACGTAATCGTTTCCAAAGAAATATACCTTATGCGATTCACTGTAATCGGTCAGGGTTATTGTCGAGAACGGCTTCCCATTTTTTGAAATGCCTTCGTGCGCTTCTGTTACCATTCCGGCAAACGTCAAATCGCGGTTGCGGAAAGCATCGATATTTTCTTTCAGCTGAGCTAAATTGATTCCTTTGGTACAAAAACTCTCGATTTCCAGTTTATAATCGTCAAGCGGATGAGCCGACAAATAAATGCCAATTAAGTTTTTCTCCTTGTCGAGTAAAACAATGCGTGGCCATTCCGGAACATTCGGAACATCGGGCCTTTTCACCTCAACCGCATTCTCACCACCAAACAGTGAGGCCATCGCGTTCTGCTTCTCCCCCTGCATCCGGCTTCCATAGCGGACCAGCGCCTCGATAAACGAAACACCTTCGCTGTTTTCGGCAAAAAACTGCGCCCGTTTCATTCCGCCTAGATTATCGAATGCACCAGCCATGGCTAATGATTCCATGTTTTTCTTGTTAACGGTTTGCAAATTCACCCGTTCAACAAAATCAAAAACATCGGTAAACTCACCGTTTTCTTCCCGTTCACGGATAATCTCATCAACAGCACCGTTACCAACACCCTTAATCGCTGCCATTCCGAAACGCAGGTCGCCTTTCTTATTCACAAAAAACTTGGCCCTCGATTCGTTCACATCGGGCCCAAGAACAGGCAACCCCATGTGATTCGACTCATCCATGAAAATGGAGATCTTATCGGCATTAGACAGGTTGCGACTTAACACGGCTGCCATAAACTCGGCCGGGTAATGCGCTTTTAAATAACCTGTTTGATAGGCGATGTAAGCATAACAAACCGAATGTGACTTGTTGAAAGCATACGAAGCAAATGCTTCCCAGTCTTTCCAGATTTTATCAATCAGAACTTCCGGTTTCTTGCCTAATTCCTTACAACCTTCCATAAATTTTTCGTTGCTGAGGCAACCATCATGGAATTTCACCTTCAGCTTGGCCATCAGGTCGAATTTCTTCTTACCCATGGCTTTCCGCAACGTATCCGATTCACCACGCGTGAACTGTCCCAGTGCCCGCGATTGCAACATCACCTGCTCCTGGAAGACCGTAATTCCGTAGGTATCATTCAGGAAGGGTTCCATCATTGGATGATCGTATACAATCTCTTCGTAACCATGCTTCCGGTTAACGAAATTGGGTATGTATTCCATCGGTCCCGGGCGGTACAAGGCATTCATCGCCACCAAATCTTCAAAACGGTTTGGCTTCAGTTTGCGCAACCATTTTTTCATTCCCGGCGACTCGAACTGGAAGATGGCCGTCGTATCACCGCGACCGAACAGCTCAAAAGTTTCCTGGTCATCCGGCGGCAGTGTGTCTATATCGATTTCAATACCACGGGAGAGTTTGATATTATCAAGACACTCTTTTATTATCGAAAGTGTTTTTAACCCCAGGAAATCCATCTTGAGCAAGCCAATAGCTTCCACGAATCGTCCGTCGTATTGGGTGGTAAGTAACTCCTCCTCTTTGGTAGGCATCACCGGCAGATGCTGGTCCAATGGATTTTTACCAATGAGGACACCACAGGCATGTACACCCGTCTGCCTTACCGAGCCTTCCAGCGTTTCGGCCAACCGGAGCGTCTTCGCAACCAACAGGTTCTCCGACTGTTTTTCCATCTCCAGTTGCGGATTCTCCTTGTAGGCTTTTTGCAACGTCATCTTCGGTGCTTCGGGCACCATCTTCGCCAACCGGTCGGCTTCCGGCAAGGGAAGCTTCAGTACCCGAGCCACATCACGCAAAGCCAGTTTGGCAGCCATGGTTCCGAAAGTACAAATGTGCGCCACTTTATCGTGACCATATTTTTTCGTCACCCAATCCAAAACCAACTGCCGACCGTCATCATCGAAGTCTATATCGATATCAGGCATCGACACACGGTCGGGATTCAGGAAACGTTCAAACAGCAAATCGTATTTAATCGGGTCAACGTTCGTAATCCCCGTACAGTAAGCAACGGCTGAACCCGCTGCCGAACCACGCCCGGGACCGACAATTACACCCATTTCACGTGCCGCGTTAATGAAGTCCTGTACAATGAGGAAGTATCCCGGGAAACCCATGGTTTTAATGGTTTCTAGCTCAAAGTCGATACGTTCTTTATTGTCGCCCGAAAACGCTTCGCCATAACGCCATTCAGCTCCCTTATAAACCAGATGCTTTAAATAATCTGCTTCGAATTTCACCCGGATCACCTTATCGTAGCCCCCCATCCGGTCGTAAGCTTCACCAAACTCTTCTTTCAGCTCATTCTCACCAAACTTGTTCCGAAACTCTTCAAGCGTGCTAAAGCTTTCCGGAATCGGGAATTCCGGCATAATCGGGCTGGAATCGAGATCGAAAAATTCAACTTTGTCAACAATTTCCTGTGTGTTGGCTAACGCTTCGGGAACATCGGAAAACAATTCATTCATTTCAGTAGTGGTTTTAAACCACTCCTGCCGGGTATACCGCATCCTGTTTGGATCGTCTATGTCTTTACCGGTATTCAGGCAAATCAGCAAATCATGTGCTTCGGCGTCTTCTTCATTAATAAAGTGTACGTCATTGGCGGCAATCAATTTAACATTGTGCTTTTGTGCTATATCCATCAGCACCTCATTCACCATCACCTGCTTGTCGTACACATCCATCTTCATCCGCGGGTCATCGGTACGATGCCGTTGAAGCTCCAGGTAATAATCGTCGCCAAATACACTTTTATACCATTCGATGGCTTTTTCAGCACCGGGAATATCGCCGCGCATAATTAGTTGAGGTATCTCGCCTCCCAAACAAGCTGACGAAACAATGATCCCCTCGTGGTACTTTTCCAGCATCGACTTATCGATACGGGGTTTATAGTACATCCCACGCGTATTCGCAATCGAAACCAGTTTCAGCAAATTTCGGTAGCCTTTCTCGTTCTTGGCCAGCAGAATCAGGTGATTTCCTGAACGATCAACTTTATCCGACTTGTCATCAAGGCTTCGGGCAGCAACATACGTTTCGCAGCCGAGTATCGGTTTTAATCCATTTGCCTTACAGTTTTCATGAAACTCTTTCATTCCAAACATGGAACCATGGTCGGTCAGGGCAACTGCCTTCATTCCATCATTTTTGGCTTTTTCGACCAAACCGGGTACACTGGCGGCTCCATCCAAAATGGAATACTGACTATGGACGTGCAAATGGGTAAATGGGATCATATGGTATATTTTTCGTTCCTCTGCTCAATACGTTCCCCTACCGGAATAGGTTTCCGGCAGGCTGTTTTTTCATCACTAAAGATAGAAAATTGACACCCGCGGATGAATTTTACTTTTCAACACCTTGTCAAAAATATCGTTTAGCGAGGGCACAAAATTATATCAACAATTCAACAAAGGAAATAGCCGTGCATAAAAAAGGGAGAACCGCTTGGTTCTCCCTTTTCAAACATGCTGTTAGCTGGCTATTTAATTGATCGTAATATCCCGGTTTGTGTTCGATATGGTCTGAATTTTGATATATGCAGAGGTTTCAAATTTCAAAGCAATCACTTCAAACTTCAACGTTGCCGGTACATAATTCTGGATTACAGATACCGGAATTGCCATTTGAAATGTGTCCTGTCCGGCGCTTCCGGAAAACGGCGCTATATTATATATCTGCTGGTCACCATCGAAAATTTTAATTTGGTAACCATCCGCATCAGCTACTTTATCCCACTTCAGAAAAACCTGATTTTGATCCGCCTGGTATTCAGCAGCAAGGATATGCGGCGGATACAGGAAGTCAGTTGTCAAATCGTTCGTATCGGTAGCCGTCATTCCGTCACTAAAGTTGACCGAGAAGGTGTAGGTTCCCGGAACTGGAACTGTTGAAGTCATCAACGAATCAGGCGTTTGCTTATAGTAAGAATACCCTGTCCCATCATAACTATCAAGCGGAACCGTCTGTCCATCGGGCGTTTGGACCTCTACGCTGGCCGCCTGTGCCAGCGTAATCACCGAGTACACGATTCCGTGAACCGTATCGTTATTATACACCGTGGTATGTGAAAATACATCAACAGTTGTGGTATAATCCGGCCTGGATTTTTTATTACATGACACTAACCCCATCAGTATCAATCCAACACCTAGTAACACATGCAATCTTTTCATAGATATTTATTTGATTTTACTATTGTATACTTGAATAAGATGATATTTGATAAAAAACGTTGCATTAAAATTACTCTTTTTATCAGAAATTCTTTCATTATGGCTTTTGAACCTAACTTCAAATTCATTCGAACCTAATCATTTGAAAACCATAGAACGGGTATTTCAGAATTAAAATATTGTTGTAACTTTGCCGAGCATTTAAAATTTTCAAAAATTAATTGTAATTTCTTATGCCAGTAAAGATTCGTTTAGCAAGGCATGGTCGTAAGAGACATGCTTACTACCACATTGTGGTAGCAAATAGCAGGGCGCCACGGGATGGTCGATACATCGAAAGGATTGGTTCTTACAATCCGAACACAAATCCTGCTACCATTGAGCTTGATTTTGACAAAGCTCTGGACTGGCTACAAAAAGGCGCCCAACCAACTGATACCGCACGTGCGATTCTTTCGTACCGTGGTGTAATGATGAAAAAACACCTCCTGGAAGGTGTGAAAAAGGGTGCTTTCGACGAAGCAGAAGCTGAAAAACGTTTTGAAGCATGGATGACGGAAAAAGAAACCAAAATCCAGGCTAAAGTTACTCGGTTAGCTGCTGAATCTGACGAAGCATACAAAGCAAGGCTGGAAGCGGAAGCAAAAGTTAATGAAGCCCGTGCTGCTGAAATTGCCAAGCGCAATGCAGACCTGGCTGCTGAAGCTGAAGCCGCCAACGCTGAAGAAGCTGCAGAGGAAGTATCAGAAGAAGCAGAAGCTGCTACTGAAGAGCCTGCCGCTGACGACAGTGCCGAAGAGAACACTGAAGCATAAGGTGTTCATTTCTTTGCTCCGACTTCGACGTTGGGAAAAAGAAATACAAAGCGATGGTCTTATCAGGCCGTCGCTTTTTTTATGTAACTTATCCGGACATCTAATTGGTTGAAACAATGATGAGGGCTATCATTAAAGAAGATTGTACAACAATTGGCTATTTGCAGAAAACACATGGACTCGACGGAAGTTTCTCCATGCATTTTGACGAACAGTTTGACTTAACGCTGGAAGAAGCAGAATATCTCTTTCTGGAAATTGACGGAGGTTTGGTTCCATTCTTTATCAGCGAAGAAGGTTTTCGCTTTCGTGGTAACGATGGTGCCATCATTCATTTCGACGAAATTGAATCACAGGAACAGGCCCGTGAATTTACCGGAAGTCCTGTTTGGGTATTTACCGATGAAATTATTGAATCGGAGGAGGACAATTCCCCTTCATTGCTGATCGGTTATGATGTAGTCGACCAAAAACACGGCCTGCTTGGCAAGGTAACAGACGTCGATGATTATTCAGGAAACCTGGTTATTACTGTCATCTTCCGTGAAAACGAAGTGTTGATTCCTCTTTCCGATGATGTACTCACGGAGATGGATGAAACCAACCGCCAATTAAACCTCATTTGTCCGGACGGCCTGATTGAACTCTATCTCGAATAATTCATCTTTTTTTCAACAGAGGTGCAACTTTAGCCAGACTTTAACGTCAATACTTATATAACCAAAAAGGAAGATCAAATGACATCAAAGATTTTTTCGCTTATGGTTGTTCTGGCTTTTGCCTGGAACTTAAGCGCCAAAGCTCAGGAAACGGATAAACGCACGCTGCCACCTTTTACGGAAATATCGCTAAGAATCAACGGTGATATCCATCTCACGCAGGGTGACGACCAATCAGTGGAAATTAAAGCCAAATCTTCCACCATCAATAAACTCATTACCGAAGTGAAAGACCGCAAACTGGTGATTCGGTACAGCACCACCAATTCGTGGTTCAAAAACTGGAATCCCGGCAAAGTAGACATTTACATTACGATTCCGCAAATCGACGCACTTTCAATTTCCGGTTCCGGGTCCATTCTTTCGGACGATGAAATTACGTCGCGTATTCTGGATCTGGCTGTCAGTGGCAGCGGCGATATAAAACTGACTGATTTAAGCGCTGAAAAAGTATCTGCCGCTGTTTCCGGTTCTGGTGACATTTACCTGGAAGGCAGCGATACATCCGATTCGTTTGAAGCTGCAATCTCTGGATCGGGCGATATAAAAGCATCCGAACTAAAGGCAAAAAATGTGAACGTGAAAATCTCCGGCTCGGGCGACTGTGATGTTTATGCTGTCGACCAACTCAAGGTCAGAGTTATCGGATCCGGAACGGTTCGTTATGATGGGAATCCGCAAATTGACTCCAATATTAGCGGTTCCGGCGGATTTAAGAAAGGACGTTAACAATTTGAATGATAGAAAAGAGCGGGAAGAATTTTTCCCGCTCTTTTTTTGTTCCATATTTTATTTTCGCAGGATCTGAATCTCACCGCTCACTCCCAGCTTAATGATGCTGGAAGGTAATACCGGGTTCCGATCTTCTTGTCGGTACTGAACCACATAATCTACTCCATCGACGATTTCCTCACTTACTTCATCGAAGAATGCCGGTGGAGACTCACTACTTATATTTGCCGAAGTAAAGACAATGGGTCTGCGGAAACGCTTTATCAATTGCTGTGTAAACGCCTCACCCGAGATACGGATACCAACGCTACCATCTTCCGCAATCAGATTAGTGGCCAGATTTTTGGCTCCCGGATAAACAATGGTCAGCGGTTTATCTGCCACATCCACCAATTCCCAGGCTACTTCCGGAACTTCCTCGATGTACGAATTCAACAGATTGGGATTTTCCATCAACACCAACATACTCATGGAGTCCTCCCGCTTTTTCAACTGGTAAATCCGGGCAACCGCTTCAGCGTTGGTCGCATCGCAGCCTATTCCCCAAATGGTATCGGTCGGATAGAGAATAATACCGCCCTTCTTCAATACCTCAACGGCTTGTCGAATGTCTTCCCGAAAATCGGATTCCATCATATCAAATTTTTCAATTAAACAGACACACCATACTCCCTCAAAGCATCGTTGAGTGATGTTTTTAAATCGGTAGAAGGCTTACGCTTCCCAATGATCAACGCACAGGGAACGCCATATTCTCCGGCAGGGAATTTTTTCATCCGGGTACCCGGAATAACGACTGAATTGGCCGGAATGTATCCTTTGTATTCCACTTCCTCTTCTCCGGTTACATCGTAAATTTTAGTCGACTTGGTCAGTACAACATTCGCTCCGAGAACAGCTCCTTCTTCCACTCGAACGCCTTCCACCACGATACAACGGGAACCAACAAAACAGTTATCTTCGATAATGACCGGGGAAGCACCAACAGGCTCCAGCACGCCGCCGATACCGACACCTCCGGAAAGGTGAACGTTAGCACCAATCTGCGCACAACTGCCGACAGTAGCCCAGGTATCAACCATGGTATTACTCCCGACCCACGCGCCAATATTTACGTACGAAGGCATCAGGATGGCACCTTTAGAAAGGAATGAACCATAACGGGCCACCGCATGAGGAACCACGCGAACGCCCAATTCCTTGTAATTTTTCTTGGTCGCAATTTTGTCATGAAACTCCAGTGAGCCAACTTCAATGGTTTCCATTCCCTGGATCGGGAAATAGAGGATCACCGCTTTTTTTACCCATTGGTTAACGGTCCATTCGCTGCCGTTTTTCTCGGCTACCCGAACTTTCCCTTTGTCGAGCATCTCGATAACTTCGCGGATGCAACTTTGCGTATCTTCTTTCTGCAGAAGGGAGCGATCTTCCCAGGCTGCTTCAATTGTTTCGATGTACTTATCCCACATAATATTCGTTTTAAATCACAAAAATACATATTCCGGTTCCGTAAAAAAACCACCCCCCCCGGCCGATTTGATTTCAGCAACTTTCAAATCGTAACCAACGTTTTGTATCTTGCCTGCATCTATTGGTTAATGTCCAATTTGAAATAACACGTTCCCTTCACAGTAAAAAGCAGGATTGGGAAGCTATCAGGAAGCAATTATGCACAAGGCAAGATTTATATATCGTACTGAAAATCCATACATCCGAACGTTGCAACGACTCATTTTGTTCTTTGCATTATTACTCATTTCTGTATCACAAGTCAAGGCGCAAGTCTACTTTCCGGAAGACATGAAACAGGTGTCTGGGAAACTGATTGATGCGGAATCGGGAGACATTGTTCCTTATGCCCATATTATTAATCAGCGCGTGCATGGAGGAACCATTTCCGATAAGAATGGTATTTTCTCCCTTCAGGCCGATCCGTCAGATACCCTTACGGTGAATGCCATGGGTTTTACAACCATGAAAATCATCGTGGCCGATTACCTCAAGAAAAACAAACAGTTGGTAGTATACAAAATGAAGCCCATCAGGTACCTGGTCGGCGAAGTGGAAGTAACCGGAAAAAACCAGAAGCTGGACTTGTACGGTGTTCCCCAGGGAAATAAATCGAAAGTGCCGATAGAGTTGCGTAGCGATGATTTTAAAGAGAAACCCCACTGGACTTCTGCTATTTTTTCACCTCTCTCGTTCCTTCACTACAAGCTTAGCAGGAACGAGAAAAACAAACGAAAGGCCATGGCCGCCATTATCACTGAGCAACAATGGGATAAATTTAAGCTGGTTTACAATCGCGACATCGTGCACAACATCACCGGACTGGATGGCGATACGCTCGATGATTTCATGGTTTACTGTAATGTACATATGAATTTGTACTACAGCGCCACCAGCCTCGAGGTTGACCAGCGGGTGCGGGAACTATTCAAACAATACAAGGCCGAAAAAATTCCCAACGACTCCATCAGCAATTAATTCGTGAAGTTTGCCTTAAAGTCGTTTTAGTAACCGGAACGGATTTCTAATTTTATTGAAAAATCCGTTTAGCTATGATTCTTCCAACTTTCAACGACATAAAGGAAGCGCACGAGCGCATCCAGCCATACATTCACCGCACGCCTGTTCTCACCAGCGAGAGTGTTAATCGTCTGCTTGGCGCAGAATTGTTTTTTAAATGTGAAAACTTCCAGAAAGTAGGCGCGTTCAAATTTCGCGGTGCCTGCAATGCTGTTTTTTCCCTTACGGAAGAAGAGGCCGCAAAAGGTGTCGGGACGCATTCATCGGGGAACCACGCTGCAGCGGTAGCTCTGGCTTCTCGCTTGCGCGGAATAAAGGCACGGATTGTGATGCCGGTAACAGCCCCCGACATCAAGAAAAAAGCGGTAGCCGGTTACGGAGCCGAAATTACCTACTGTGCTCCCACCCTCGAAGCGCGGGAAACAACCCTCCAACAACTCATCGACAAACATGGCATCACCGAAATTCATCCGTACAATAATTTTCGTGTGATTTCGGGACAGGGTACAGCCGCCAAGGAATTGATTGAAGAAACGGGGAATTTAGATATCATCATGACACCCGTAGGAGGTGGTGGATTGCTTTCCGGCACGGCCCTTTCCGCGAAAGCGCTGTTACCCAATTGCAGGGTTATTGCGGCCGAACCTGCCGGTGCCGACGATGCCTACCGTTCGTTCAATGCAGGACGCATTATTCCATCTACGCAGCCCAATACCATAGCCGACGGTTTGCTGACGTCATTGGGCGAGATGAATTTTGCCGTTATTCAGCAATCGGTTGACGACATTGTTACCGTGTCGGAGGAAGCCATTGTTGAAGCCATGCGCATGATTTGGGAACGGATGAAAATTATTATTGAACCATCATCGGCTGTTCCCGTGGCTGCCCTACTGGAAAAGAAAATTCAGCCGGAAGGACAAAAGATTGGAATCATCCTTTCGGGGGGAAATGTGGATTTAGGCAAACTTCCTTTCTAATAATAAATTTTCAGGTTACGAGGTTGTTCTTTGTTGAAATGCAATCCGGCCCGCTTCGTAAAACAGTCGAGATACTGGGCGCCACAGCCGAAAATATCGCCAAACTCGATAATGATGGATATCTCGTGGGCGCCACCACCAAAGCCGGCTAAATCGGAAGTTTGTATGTCATAACTGTAGCCAAAACGAAATGAACCGGTCACCAACGCTGCACTCAAAACAACGGCATCGTTATCGAGGTAGTGTGTTCCCAGGTTTTCGTTCTTAAAAACCGGAATTCCCCGCCACCAGGCGCCAAACTCCAACGACCGACTATACCAATAAGCACCAAAATCAAGCTGACTAAAGTTGTGCTGATGCTCGTAGCGGTAGCAAAATGCAGCTCGCCTGGGTTCTTCAATACGACTGACTCTTTCTCGCCAGATATTCATCCCTCCAAATACGACCATCTTCATCGATGTCTTGGCCTGATCATCCAAAAAGGAATAGCTGGGTTGCATCATATGCTCCACCGTTGTTCCTATCCAGTACTTTCTGGAGTAAAGAAAAAGCGAGGTATTGAAATCGAAATAGTTGGCTTTGGTTTCGGCCAGATAAGCATTACCACTCGACTGCCCTCCATTTACCAATCCATCAGGAAAAATCAACTTGTTCCTGTTCAAACTCATTTGTCCCAACGTAAATTGAAGTCCCGGAATGAATTGCAGGTTCTCTCCTAACTGTATACGATATGAATATTGCAAGCCAAGATAGGTCGTATTGTAATCGGCAGAACCGGCCTGATCGGTTACCATGATGGCGCCGAAACCACTGTGGTATTTATTCACATACATATCGCCTGAAACAGCATACGACTGGTATGCCTGTTTGATACCCGGCCATTGGTTACGATAGTTGGTTGTCACGCGCACCCCTCCGGTTGATCCCGCCAATGACGGACTCATGAAAGTAGGCGCTGCATAGAACTGAGAAAAGTGCGGATCTTGTGCATAAGACTTTGTCCCCAACAGAAACACCTGCAGTAGCAATATGAATGTAATACGTTTTATCATCCCTCGTATACCATGTACTACTGCAATAACGTAACATCACCCGCTTTAATTATTTGCGAACCATCTTTAAACGTACATTTAATGCGCCAAATATAAACTCCCGGCGAGGCAAGCTCTCCGTTATAGTATCCATCCCAACCTGTACCAAGTTCGTTAGAGAGGAACATCAGGTTACCCCAGCGGTTAAAAATCTGCAACTGATATTGTTCCACATCCCCCTTAGCCACAACCGGATAGAACACATGGTTGTATCGGTCACCCGGAGTGTATTTACCGCCATTCGGACCATCTTTACTTGGCATAAAGGCATTCGGAACCTGAATTTTTGCTTCACTGTAAGCCTCAACTCCCTGCGAAACAGAGAATGTATCGGTACAGTCTTGCAACGAGCTGGCGATAAGCGATACCGGGAATACCCCTACTTCGGTGTATTCGTGTTCCGGCTCGTAAACAGTCGAGGTATCACCGTCACCAAAGTTCCACAAATATCTATCAGCATTTTCAGAGAAATTGGAAAAGCTTACTTTCTCTCCCGGAATTTTCACCCTGCTGGGGAATAGATTGAAGTAGGCCCTGACTGCCGGATAGACAATAATTTTTCTATCCGATTCGGCGACGTCGCCCACTTGATTGAAAACCTGCAAATGCACATTGTAGGTTCCTTCGGCAAAGAAGGTATGCTCGGGTGCTTTTTGCGTTGAATAGTTTCCGTCTCCGAAATCCCAAACATAGCGATAACCATTCTTCGACTGGTTCCGGAATTGTACTTTGAGCGGCGGACATCCCGCTGTATCCGGATCGAATACCGATGACGGCGGACCTGCCAATACAGTTATCCGTTGAACAGTCTTCAGTGAACAGAAATCACTGCTGGCCGTCAGGGTAATATCATAATTCCCGGGTTCTTCAAAGTCATGAGACGTTACATCACCATTCACTTCATCCGTCATATCACCAAAGTTCCAAACGTAATTCCACGGTCCTCCAGGAGTTTCATTCGTTATTTGGACAGTTTTATCCGGGAACGTCTGCACCTGCGGATCGACAGAGAAGCTGGTTTGCGGTGTCGGATGTACCAGAATAGGTTTATTTATCGTATCTGTACAACCACTGACTGAAGTTGTCACCAATTGCACCATGAATACCGAATCTTTCGATGTCGTATTGACAAATGTATGTCTTGGCTGGAATTCACTGGAATACACGCCATCATTGAAATTCCAGTAATAAGTCGCACCTCCTGAAGACAGATTCGAGAAACTGACACTTAACGGACTACAACCTTCGCTTTTATCGGGTTGGAAATCGGCCGTCACCATCGGGTGCACCTCAATATCGGCAGTGTATGACGACTTACAGCCAATTTCATTTGCCACCTGTAAAGTCACTGGATAACTGACGGTCGTCTGTCCTGTATTAAAATAGTCATGCGTAAAGTTCTCTTGATCATCGGTTGAGGAAGTACCATCACCAAATTTCCAGAGATAACTTTCAGCACCCACGGATTGATCGGTAATCTCCAAAGTATAAGGTGCACATCCTCCCAGCGAATTAACACTGAAACTTGCGACAGGTGACGGGTATACCCGAACGTCCACTACTGCCGTGTCCGAACAGCCATATCTCGACATGGCAACAAGCATCACATGGAATATGGTATCTTCCTGGGAACTATTAACAAACGTGTGACTTGGATTGGTCGAACGGTATACGCCTGAACCATCGCCGAAGTACCACTCATAAGAGTAAGCACCCTCCGATAAATTCTTCATTTCAAGTGTCAGCGGTGAACAGCCCAATGTATCGGTAGAGAAAGCTGCCTTGATAAATGGATTTACCTGAACACTTTCATACGCATCATCCGAACAGCCAAAGTTATTAGAGGCTTTGACCCAAATATGGTAACCTTGAACCATCGGATTTGTATTCACATAAGTGTGGGTAACCAACGTATCAGAACTGGTAGAGGTCGTTCCATCACCAAAATCCCATGCAAAATTGTCAGCTCCGGTCGTATGGTTCGAGAACATTGCATCAAACGGAGTACAACCTTCCACATCAATGGCTGAAATATCGGCATTGGGTGTTGGATGTACTGTAATATCTTTCATGGTTGAATCCACACATCCATAGGGTGAGTAGGCCAACAATTTCACATTATAAATGGTATCACCAACAGCCGAATTGTTGAAAAGGTGATACGGACTGGTAAAGTTCTCTACTGCTGACCCATCGCCAAAATTCCATTCATAAGCAGACGCACCATTCGACTCATTGTTAAATCGGATTCCCAAAGGTGCACAGCCAATTGAATCACTGCTAAACGCTGCATTGAGCTCCGGCAACACCTCGATGCGTGTTGTCATTGAATCCACACATCCGGTGGCACTTTCAACAAGCACCCGCAATGAGTAACTGATTGCCTGACTGGTTGTATTGTGATAGGTATGGTTTACGATCGCGCCTTCTGCTATGTTTTCCTCAGTTCCATCACCGTACTTAACGGTGTAAGTAGCACCTCCAACCGATTGATTTTCCAACTGAATATCCAACGGACCGCAACCAGTTGTTTTGTCAACCGTAAAATCAGCATGAGGCGAAGCAAGAACCGTTACATCCTGGTAAGTAGAATCTTCACATCCATAGAATGATTTGGCAACCAGTTCTACCGTATATGTTGTATCATTAGTCGTCGACATGTTCACGAACGAATGCGATGGATTGTATGCCGTTGAAGTGGCAGTACCATCACCGTAATCCCAAAAGAACTGTTGTGCACCGGTAGTAAGATTCTGAATTGTTGTAAACAACGGAGAACAGCCGATAGTGTCAAGCACCATCGCAGTTTTAACTTCCGGAAGAACGGTAATACGACGAGTGACCGAATCACGGCATCCATTCAGGGTCTCCACCACCAGTTTTAAATCGTAGTAGACCGGTGTAACACCTGTATTTTGATATGTATGGGTTACCGACTGCCCAGCTGAGGTATACTCATCTGAACCATCACCATAAACCCAATGGAACGTATATCCCAAATACGAATTATTAGTCACATTCACTGTAAACGGGGCACAGCCTTCACCTGACGAAACGGTTATATCTGCAACTGGTGATGGTGATACAGTTATCGTATTTACTGTTGTATCAGAACAACCATAATTATTGTAAGCTACCAATTGAACTGTATTGATGGAATCATTCGGTGTGGTATTATCAAAGACCCTGACCGGATTCTCTGTAAAATCAGTAGTTCCGTCGTCAAAACTCCACTCGTAACTGAACGCGCCTTGTGATGTGTTCTGGAACCTTACAGGAAGCGGCGAGCAACCTTGTGTATCGCTAACAAAATCGGCAGTAACCGTAGGGTAAAGATGGATGTTCTTAACGATGGAATCTGTACATCCGAAAGGATTATCCCCCTGAACAACCATTTTATAAAACTGTTCAGCCGCATGCGAAGCTGTATAGGTATGTGTAGCGTAACCTCCGCTGTTAATTGTCTCAGTTACTCCATCACCATATTTGACTGTATAAGCCTGACCGGAAAGCGACAAATTATCGACACGGACTGTCAACGGTGCACAGCCAACGGTGTCGCTCACACTTACTTTAATTTCCGGCGCAGGATGAACCGTTACGGCCTGTTGCAATGTGTCCGCACAACCGTTTACCGAGGTAGCAATTTGCGTTACCGTAAAGAGTTGGTCAATCAAATTGCCGGTATTCACAAATACATGTTTCGGATTAGCCGAGGTAGCATGAGCACTACCATCGTCGAAGTCCCAATCGAGGTACGATTCTCCCACAGACGTGTTACTAAACTGAACACCCAAAGGTGAACATCCAACTGTTGGATTCATGTTAAATCCGGCCGTTACCTGTGGATAAACCACAAATACATGCTCATTGGTCGACTCACAGCCGTATGGCGAAGTGGCAGTTACCTTCAATCGATTACTTATTGTCTGTAACGTTGTGTTCTTATATTCATGTGTAATATTGGTAGGAGCAGTAGTTACCTGTAAAGGAGAGCCATCACCCCAATCCCATGTCATCGTTGTTCCGGGAGTTGAATTATCAGTAACTTCGACATTGAAAGGAGCACATCCATTCGTTGCCGAATAAGTCAAATCAATATTCGGAGTTCCGTAAACAGTAATATTCTGTGTCAGACTATCCTTACAACCATCCGGAGTATACGCCAACATCTTAACAGTGTAAACCGTATCTCTGTCGGTCGGATTATAGAATGTATGACTTGGGTTCATTTGCGAAGAGGGCGAACTGCCATCACCAAAATTCCATAAATAATAATAAGCTCCAACTGAATTGTTCGTAAACTGAACGTTCAACGGGGCACAACCATCTGTTTTAGAAGTAAACACTGCTTGAACTCCCGGCGTTGCCAGCACATTGTCATTCGCAGTACTCACACAGCCCTGTGCATTGGTTGCTGTCAATGTTACCGGGTAACTTTTCGGGTACGTTGTTGCATTCACGTAAGTGTGTGATACTGTTGCTGAAGCGTCGTTTGAGGTCGCTCCATCTCCAAAGTCCCAATCATACGTAGTTGCTCCTGTCGAATTATTCTCAAACAGGGCATCGAATGGAGAGCAACCCGAAACAATCGGGGTATTGAAACTGGCTTGCGGATTGGCATAAACGGTCACGGTCTGCGAGGTCGAATCTTTTTTCCCGTAAGGGGTAACGCCAATTAACCAAACGGTATATGTAACATCGGTTGAACCATTATTTTCAAACGTGTGCACCGGATTGGTCAAACGTACATCGGGTGTACCATCGCCAAATCGCCATATATATGACGTTGCATAGGTTGACGTGTTTCTGAACTGGACCACGACCGGACTACAACCCGCCGTATCGGGTTCGAATGTGATGACCGGCGGATTATCCGTATCCAGCACCTGTGTTACAGCATCGGTACAACCAGAGGCAGATGTTGCTGTCAGTGTAATATTGTAGCTTGTGGAAGCATCCGGAGAAACAAAATCATGGGTAACGGTAGTCCAACTTCCCAAAGTAACTGTGTTTCCATCTCCGTAATCCAGAACATAACTCACTGCACCATCCGAAAGGTTCGTAAACTCAACCGTTGTCGTTCCTGCTGCCACATTGGTTACCAACATAGAAAAGTTGGCCTGTGGACTTCCCAATACGTGTACATTCCTGGTAATTGAATCAACACAGCCATAATAGGATTTGGAGATTAATTTAACCGAATTCACTGCATCAACACCCGGCGCGGTCTGGTAACGATGGGACGGATCGGCAGTATAGTTGGTTGCGGTACCATCGCCAAAGTCCCACTCGAATTGCTGAGCGTTGGTTGACAGGTTTCGGAACTGAACATCCAGAATAGAACATCCGGTTGTATCCGGTTCAAAATCGGCAGTTACCTGCGGAAGCACCCTGATCGATACTGTAAGAGAATCGCTACAACCTAATGAATTAACAGCCTTCAACTTCAGTTTATAAGTAGCCGGGGTTGTTGTGCTATTATTATATAAATGGGAAATATTACCCAGACTGTTGGTCGTTTGCGTGGTGCCATCACCAAAATCCCAGTAATACGTAGTTGCACCTGTCGATACGTTCGTCGCATCGAAAGTAAAAGGTGTACAACCGGTATAGCTTGAGGCATTCAGATCGGCTACCGGTGCCGGAGCTACCAGGAATGCCTGATGTGCCGTGTCGGAACAACCATACAGTGAAGTGGCAGCTAACGAAACATTATATATTGTATCGTTAAGACCGTAATTATTAAATATCCTCACCGGATTTTTCACATACTCTTTTGCACCACCATCACCGAAATTCCATTCGTATGAGAATGCTCCGGTTGAAGTATTGGTGAAATCGACTACCAACGGAGCACACCCAGCTGTATCTGCAGAGAACGAGGCAGTAACACCCGGATAAACCACAATACTCTTCACCACAGAATCCTGACATCCAAATGAGTTGGTCGACTTCACCACCAGATTATAGGTTTGTGGCAATGTTCCGGTATTGAGATATTGGTGCGTCAGGTCGGTTGCAGTGGTCAACGTTTCCGTTGTACCATCGCCATAATCCACTTCATACGAAACACCATCGGGAGAAGTATTGTGCAGCGTGGTATTGACAGGGGTACATCCGGTCGTATCGCTAATATTAAAATACACTTTATTAACCGGATACACATGCATCGTCGCATACGCCGTATCCAAACAGCCACCTGACGAACGAGCAACCTGCATTACTGTAAACAGATTTTCCGCATTGCCGGTAGCATTGTAAATATGCTGCGGATTAAAGTTGGTATCATCAACCGTTCCGTCACCAAAATCCCAGTGCATCGTGTATGCACCAGTAGCGGTATTGACGAAGTCAGCGACCAATGGAGAACAACCAACGGTATCAACTGAAAAACCTGCGACTACACCAGGTAACACCTGAATTGGGTAAGTCACTGAGTCTCGGCATCCTTCCGCCGATTCTACCACCAATTTCAGGTTGTACACTACCGGAGTCAGATTCGGGTTGGTGTAGGTAATGCTGTAGTTGGCAGCAAACCCAGTCGTATCTTTTCTTCCATCGCCATAATCCCAATAGTAGTAATCGCCATTGACCGAATTATTCTGAATGTCAACAACTAACGGATCACATCCATAGTTATCCGATAAGGTAATATCTGCCTTCACCTCCGGTTTCACGAGCATCTGATGGGTTGTCGAGTCCTTACAACCGTAGAAGGAGGAACTGTTCAATTTAACAGTATAAACTGCGTCTGTTCCGGCTGAATTGGTGTAGGTATGGGAAGTCAGGTATCTGTTGCTGGGATTCACCGTTCCATCACCGTAATCCCACGTATAGGTATAGGCTCCCGGATCAGCTACCATAATTACATTGGCTGGTGAACACGCTGTATCGGGTAGAATACTGAAATCAAAATGCTGCGTCGGGTAAACTGTTACTTCCCGCATCAGACTATTAATACATCCATAGGTATTGGTTGCAACCAACCTTACCCGGAAATACCGGATGTAGGTGGAATCGTTAATAAAATCATGTGTTGTATTGAAATCTGTACTCGACTGCCCATCATTAAAATCCCACAAATAACTAACTGCACCAGATGTCTTATTGGTGAATGTTACCGGAACCGGACTACATCCCGGCATGTAATCCATATCGAAATCGGTCTGCGGAATCGGGTGTACCAGAATATTCTTATAGGTTGTATCCGAACAACTACTGCTGTTTGTTGCAATTAACCTCACTCTGAAAGTAGCATCTGTAGTCGATCCATTCGAGAAAGAATGGGTTGGATCGGTCGCAACACTGCTCATTCCATCATTAAAGTTCCACAAGTACAAGCTTGCATGTTCCGACTCGTTCGTAAACGCAACATCCAGCGGGTTACAGCCAACACTATCGGAAACAGCGAATTTGGCAACGGAACGTTGATAAAGTGTAGCCGTATTATTGACCGTATCCACACATCCGAAGGATGACTGGGCCGTCAACTGTACGACATAGGTTGTATCATTTCCGGTAGTATTATTAAATGTATGTGATGGACTCCGAAGACTACTCGTTGGAGAGCCATCACCGAAATCCCATTTCCACCAGCTTGCTCCTGGATTCGCATTAACAAATCCGAAGGTCGATGGATTACATCCTTCAAAGTGTACAGGTGTTCCCGCGGAAAAATCTGGTTTCACCGTGATCTCTTGCTGAGTTGCTGTTTCACACGTTCCGTTTTGAATGGTCAGGGTAATCACATACTTCACAACCTTGGTATCGGTATTCTGAAACGTATGCGTCACCGGATCGGCCGTAAACACCGTGTCGCGCGTACCATCACCATAATCCCAAATATACGCGGAACCTCCAATGGTACCTCCATCTGACATTTGCAAAGTATAGGGCGAACAACCGGATGTATCGGGAACTGAAATTATCGGATCGGGATAAGCGACAAAATCAATGGTCACGTCATCGTAGGAAGAACAGCCGTTACCGTTGTCGTCTGTCCAACGGAAAACATAACTTCCCTGTTGATCGACATCAACCAGTGTATTATTCCGGTCTGAAAATTCGAAAGTCGCCGTTCCCGGCCCTGAGACTTGCGTCCAAAAGCCGTTCCCCAGAGCTGCACTCCCCGAAAGGTTGTACTGCAATCCACAGACAGAATCATCAGGACCTGCATTGGGGGTAGGAAGCTGTATGAAATTAACCACAACCGTATCAACAGCTTCACAGGTTTTATTCACCACTGTCCATCCAAACTCATACGTTCCATATGAAGAAACACTTACTCCACTTGCCGGATCTGATGTATTGGTAAAGCTTGAGGTCCCGGGACCGGAAATCTGTACCCAATGTGCCGGATAGGTGAGAGACTGATTTGCATTCAGATCAGCCGCTAATCCACAGGTATCCTGATCGGCTCCTGCATATGATGTAGGCATCTCTAAAATCTTAACAACCGTAGATGCATTATCGCTACAGCCGGCATCGTCGGAAACTGAATAATCGAGATGATAAATACCCGGAGTTCCTACCTGGAAATTCGGATTCTGTGCATTGGCATTGTCCAAATAGGTTGCACCATCACCTGTCCATGAATGACTTATATAATTACCCGAACCACCAGTGATGACCGGTTGCATTTCTATCGGTTCACCGGTACAGCCATAAACCGTGTCCGGCAGCGTCACATTCACATTGGCAACTTCCAGATTAAAATGAACGGTATCGGCACAATGCGCACTACTCACAATGTACCGGATGTGCCACGAACCGGGATCACTACCGTCAAAATGAACGACAGAACTACTATTCGGTGTCGGTTCCTGTAAATAACCGGTATCGCCACTCCAGTTGTGCGTTAAACCAGAAATCAATAAATTGGGATGTCCATCTAATTCCTTAACCGTCCCCAAACATAAATGAATTGGATCTCCCAACAGGTTTCTGGCATCCAAATCAGGATAAACATAAATATTCTGATAAGATGTATCGGCACAACCGTGCGACGTCGTTGTAATCAGACGAACCCTGACGGTATCTGTTTTACCCGTTTTATTCTCAAATGTAAAGGTCGGATTGGAAGAAGTGTTATCTGTTACTCCATCTTCATTAAAGTCCCACGCATACGTGTCGGCTGTGTATGTACCCGATGGACCACTTCCCTTAAAATCAACCGTAAAAGGTGCGCATCCTACTGTATCACTCGCCTCAACGCCAACTTCGACAACATCGTAAACCCAAAGGTTTCTGCCGCGGCTTGCTTCACATCCGTTATTGCTGATGGCTGTCAGGGTTACTCTGAATTTTTGGCTTGAAGAATTGGCCCAATAAGTGTGTTCGGTATCTGTATCGTTACTGGTCGGTGACCCGTCGCCATAATCCCATTGATAGCTGTCGGCATCTTTCGATTTATTATGCATGTATACATGTAGCGGCTCACACCCCCTGTAATCCGATAAGCTAAAATTCGCATAAGGTGCTTGTTTAACCGTCACATAGATGGTATCGGACCCGGTACATCCGTCACCGTTGCTTTCGGTATAAATGATTTGGTTTGAACCGATATTCGCTTTAGATGGGTCAAAAGTACTGCCACTAACGCCTGGTCCCGACCAGGTTCCACTTTCGGTCACATTCCTCCCGCTAACCGTAAGATTTATCTTTGGATCGTTGCTACACACCGGATCGATCGGTGTGATTTTCGGCCAGGGCTTATCGATAATAATGATTCGGGCCGTACCGGATACGGGATCATTATCCGGATATGGATTACAGAAGTTCCAGTTATCCAGTCTGATTTCAAACACTTTGCCAACATCCGTTGAATCAGTTACCGGCACATGTATTTCCCATGTCCGGTTTTTCGGATCATAAGGGCCATCAGCGATGTAACCATAATGCGTAGTATCACCAACAACTGTTACAACTCCCATATCTCCTATATGGACTATAGAACCATCTGGTTTCTTTAATTCAATTCCAGGAATCCGGTTTGCTGGATTGGTATCAATACCATAGGTAAATTGGGTAATTCGATCCTGGTAGTTTGGTTTATCAACGGCTGGTGCAGTACAGTTCCATATACTCTGATCATGAAATACAATCGTGGTATCTTCACCCACGCAAACCTGTACTTCATACGGATAGATGCTGATCTGTCCACCATTCGAATCATCCTTATCCCAAACCGTGACCTGTTGTGTCGCCCATGTATTACTACATTCCTGACCATCAACTATCAAAATGGTAGTAGTGGTATATACACAACTACCATTGGGCGACGATGGATAAACATGGGAATCAACTCCAGTTACAATTGATTTATTCGGGTCGCTGGGATCACTCTCAATAGTAGCGGAAACCGTATGGATAGTTCCATCTCCATAATCAAAACGGACTTCGAAAGTATTATTTAATAAACTCTTAGCCTTCTGAATTGTATAGACTCCTTTAGCTTCATAAGCATCTACTGGTGCACAAAAACCACTAACCTGAATTCCCGCAAATTTTCCAGATACCAAGTCACAAACCTGAGCGTTTGCGCTATTGCTTCCGAAAAGCACTAACGAAATAAGCAGTAAAAAAAAGGTGTACTTGCCCTTGTGAGATTTAATTTGTCTCGCTCCCATGAATTTTGCCCCGACTTTATATTACTCCTTATGAACTAAGCGCTCCTACTGCTTATAAACGAAGCTCAGACTTTACCTTACGCAAACCCTACCAGACAAAGTGGCCGTTTGTCATTTTCACCGGACTGCGACCGGTAAAGCCAATTTCACTTCGATTGCTCCATTTTTTCTTCTTTATCAATTCAGAAGATTAATCGGTAGGAGTGCCTGTTTTATACTCCTATCCTCAATACATTGATTGCCTGGTGGAAAATAAAGGGCTTTAAGCCTTTGTCATTCCCTGAAAAAACAGTTGCATTCATTCAGGGATTCTGATTCTCAGTCCATCTGTTTAAATAATTAACATCAACACGACACATTCCAATCTGAAGAAATGTTTGAAATACTTACCTGTCATTAATCTCCTCTGTGTCGGACCAATAGATGGTTAATTATTGAAAATCAGCTCCAACCTTTGCAGTTATTTATACTTTAAGAACGTAAAAGGTAACCCGTTTAGTCTATAATTTTTACATTTTTTCCTTCTTGACCTCCCTCAAAGTGTAAACATTTCAATCATGAAATCAATTAATTACGTGTCATCTTCCTTTAAAGATGCATCTAACATATTTTTTCTGATTTAACAAATGCCCTGTTCATTTCTAATTTTTTAACGATTATGCCCATTTATCAACTCATTTTCTGAAAGATAAGCAACACTGCGCTTGTTTTTTGGCATGATTTTGGCAACTTTTATTTATACAAAAGACAGGAGGCAACCATGAAACGAGCCATGGCAAAGACCTTTAACACACAGGCTAACGTTCATTGACGAGTTCCATGTGCCTATTGAAAATTAAAAATAAACACATGAAACAATTAATGTTTTTAGTGCTTGTCGTTTTTGCTGCATCATGTACTACTCCAAAAGAAAGCGCGAAACGCGTAGTACTTAAAGCCGAAAATGACACAACACAAAAGGACACCACCGAAGTCATTGCTTTGGACCCCGGATTTGAAAGCTGGTATGCCATGCACAACAACAAAGCCAGTTACAGAAGTAAACAATACTATCACAATTGGAATGTACGTTATGTAAGGGATTGGAACCTGAAAGCTTCGACTTATCCTCATGCCCAACTTTTCAACGGGCAGATTAATTACGATTTCTCGGAAGATTATCCACTGGAAGTCGAGCACAAATTATTCATGTATTTTCAGTTTGTTGAACACAAATTGGGAATTCCAATACTAACAAGTGGTTCACGACCGCAAGCAGTTTTTTAGATATTTCTGAAAAGCAACAGCCGGCTTCCGTCCAGTTCATCTTCTTTCATCAGTTTACCTGGTATTTTCGGTGCAGGAACACCGTTCCGGAATAACCGGTTCCCAACAAATACGCGCGCTTCGTCCCACTGATTTCGCTCCATGAAACTGTCCAGCAATTTGCGGCCTCCCTCTACAATTAACGATTGTATCTCCCGCCGGTGCAATTCATCCAACATTTGTTGAACAGCGTCCTGGCTGGGATCGAGTTTCACAAATTCCAGGTTGGGTCCGTCTTCTTCAGGCTTTTCGGTGAATACCAATGTAGGTGTCGATTTATCAAACAAAGCCAGCTCCCGACCCAAACGCCGTTTCCTATCGAGTACAATGCGTAGCGGATGACAGCCGTGCCACTCTCTGACCGTCAATGAAGGATTGTCCTTTTCGGCTGTGTTAGTGCCCACCATGATGGCCGCCTCGTCGGTTCGCATTTTATGCACTGCCGTTTTCGATAACTGGTTCGTGATCCAGGTCGATTGTCCATAATGCTCCGGCGATCGGTCAACGTCGATAAATCCGTCCAATGTTTGCGCCCACTTCAGGATGATATAGGGCCGTTTCTTTTCATGAAAAGTGAAAAACCGCCTGTTCTGTTCCTGACATTCTTCCCTCATCACACCCAGCACAACACGACAACCTGCAGACTTTAATTTTTCGATTCCTTTCCCGGCTACCTGGGCAAATGGATCGACTGTACCAATAACCACGCGGGGAATTTTTTTCGATACGATTAAATCGGAACAAGGCGGTGTTTTTCCGTGATGCGCACAAGGCTCCAGTGTCACATAAAGTGTCGAATCTTTTAACAACTCCTTTCGTTTCACCGAGTTGATGGCATTCACTTCTGCATGCGGCCCACCATACTTCTGGTGAAAACCCTCGCCAATAATTTTATCCTGATGAACAATCACACAACCCACCATCGGATTGGGAGCCACATTACTCATGCCCAAACGAGCCAGTTCGATGGCCCGTTCCATATATTTCTTATCGTAACTGAATGACTGATTCATTTCCGGCTTTCTTTATCTTTGCACAATGAGACGATTATTCGATCATATCCGGGAAAAACTTTCGGTCCGTTACGAGCCGTCCGAATGTGAAAGCATTTCTTTTCTGATTTTCGAGCACATTCTCGGATATAGTCGCCTTCAGGTTCACCTGAAAAAGGATGAAACCATTCCGGATGCTAAGGTAACGGAAATTGAAGAAATTCTGAACCGACTTGTTGAAGGGGAGCCTATTCAACACATCCTCGGGAAAGCCGATTTTTTTGGGCTAACGTTTTATGTCAATCCCCATGTGCTGATTCCGAGGCAGGAAACGGAAGAACTGGTGGACTGGATTATCAATGAAAACAAACTGGCTGCTCCGGAAATTCTGGATATCGGTACCGGAAGCGGCTGTATTCCTGTTTCTTTAGCCAAAAACATCCCAGATGCAGAAGTTTCAGCTTACGATATTTCAGCGGAAGCAATCAGTATTGCGAATCAGAATGCAAAAAACAACGCCGTCAGTATTCGCACACGACAGGTCGATATTCTTCAATGGGAAGCCGTATCGATTGACAAAACTTTTGACATCATTGTCAGTAACCCTCCATACGTAAAAGAGGAAGAAAAAAAGCTGATGCAGGAACACGTTGTTAGCCATGAACCTCATTTAGCACTTTTTGTTTCCAATGATGATCCACTGATTTTTTACCGCCGCATTGCTGAATTTGCACAACAACATCTTTCCCCGGAAGGGACGCTTTATTTTGAGATCAATGAAGCACTAGGTCACGAGACTGTTTCGCTACTTCAGGAAAACGGATTTAACAATGTTACTCTACGAAAAGATATCAACGGGAAGGACCGAATGATTTGTGCCACCCGGTGATCAATGCCCATCAATTCCGGCCAGCATCAGGAATGCGTGATTGAGAATCCGGAATATCTCCGCGCAGTATTCGTGCACCGCTTTAGGACTTCCCGGCAAGGTAAACACCAGCGTTCTTCCCATTACACCAGCGACTCCACGACTTAACAGCGCATTGGGTTTTTCTGCTCCATACTTCAGGCGTATCATTTCCATAATGCCCGGCAGCTCTTTATCCAACATCTGAGCAACCACATCTGGTGTAATATCGCGGGGACCAATACCGGTGCCACCGGTTGTAAAAACCATATCAACGCCTGTTTCCCTTGCTTCCTGTAAACGATATTGCAAAACTGGTCCTTCATCGGGAATGACGATGGCTTCCACCTCCAGCTTCCGGTTTTCATCTGTAAAAAAATCAGTCAGCAATTTGGCCAGCAAAGGACCACTCTTGTCTTCATACTCTCCTTTAGAGGCTCTGTCACTAAGTGTTATAATCAGTGCACGAAAAACACGCGGATGGTACGTCAATACATCGCCTTTCTGTACATGGCCGCCTTTCAACACCCGCGCAAAGATGCCTTCCTTCGGCATCACACAATTACCCACTTCACGGAAGATGGAGCAATTATCGCCATGGCACTTCTTTCCAATCTGGGTAACTTCCAACTCGACATGCTCGCCCACCAGACGATCGAATGGTCGCATGTCGTAAAGTAAAGCTCCTTCCGTGGTAATATTTTCAGCAAACTCGCCAAAAGTAATCTTCCTCCCGGCTTCTTCCGAGAATTTATCAATGCTCTCCGTTCCCAGCAAACTCACCTGCCGGTGCCAGCTACCCGCATGCGCATCGCCCTGCACACCGTGAAAGTCTAACTTTATCCGGTCAACCGGTAGTTTAATGGTTCCCTTCTTTTCTGAAATATTGACTGATTTTACAACAATCTGTTCCATCTTTTTACACTTTCGTCTTTTCGTTTAACCGAATATCCTGCATGACCATTTTTTTGTCAACCGCTTTACACATGTCATAAACGGTGAGTAACGCGACCTGAATGGCGGTCAATGCTTCCATCTCCACACCGGTTTGTCCGCTGCAAACTACTTCACCTATAGCTTCCACGCCTTCTTCGGTGAGGGTACAGGTTACTTTCACTTTGCTAAGTTGCAAAGGGTGACACAACGGAATCAGCTCGTGCGTTCGCTTCGCCGCCTGGATGCCGGCAATTTCAGCTACGGTAATCACATCGCCTTTCTTCATCTGGTTCTCCTTCACCAACCGAACCGTTTCCGCTTGTAACAAAATCCTACCCGAGGCAACCGCTCTCCTTCTTTGAACCGGCTTATCCGAGACATCGACCATGCGGGCCCGGCCTTGCTCATCAGTATGTGATAATTTTCCCTTTTCCATTTTTTCTCCGATTAAACTGAGTTATTCCTTCTCTTTTCCTATATCTATCCTATATCCATTCTATATCTAACCTCCAATTTTGTAAAATGCACCTGTTTGGTTTTTGCTTCCGGATTTGGGTTTGTTTTCCACTGCCAGCTTTAAAGCTTCTTCAAACCCGTATTGCCGCACATTGAAACCTTTCGGATTGAACAAACAAGGCTTCACACAGCCGTTGGCCATCAACCGGATGCGATTACACGAACGACAGTTGCCACCCTCACCGTTTTTTACCTTCGAAAAACTCCCGGCTTCCAAATCCATCTGGTGAATGTATTGCACTTTCAGCCCTTTCGTTTTGGCAAATTCAGTGACCAATTGTGCATCCTCTTCGTCTTCAGAATTCCGAATCACGCAGTTGATTTTCACCGGTGTCAATCCATGTTTTAAAGCCGCTTCGATACCGCGAAAAACCGCATTGATATCTCCGCCTCGTGTGATATAGCTGTATTTTTCAGGATTGGTCGTATCGAGACTGATGTTCACCCGGCTCAATCCGGCTTCTTTCAGCTTCGGAGCAAATTTTTCCAGCAGAATTCCATTGGTCGTCATCGCCACCTCTTCAATGCCATCAATCTGCGCCAGCATATGCACTAACCCGACAATTCCTTTGCGAACCAATGGCTCTCCTCCGGTGAGACGCACTTTGGTAATGCCCTGCGCAGCGCCACGTCGAACAAATTCGGCAATTTCCTCGAACGAGAGAATATCCTCATGTCGCATCGACTCCACACCTTCTTCGGGCATGCAGTAGCGGCATCGCAGGTTGCACCGGTCGGTAACCGAAATGCGCAGGTACGTTATTTCGCGGTTATAACGGTCGAACATAAACGCTTTCTCCTTTATTTATTTCGCTTATTCCTACCGGGATTTCCATCAACGCATTGGCACCGGTAAGCGCATGTATATGTGCCGAACCGTGATACGGAAGCAGTTCCACTTCCCCGGATGGGGAAATAATCACGGGTAAAAATTCGTAGCGATTACTCTTCTTTCTCTTAAAATCAACAGCCAACCGGGCTTTAATTCGGAAAGGTGTAAAAGAGGTTCCCATCAACCGATAGAATAACTCTTTTCCGATAACCTCCAACTGGACATACGAAGAGACCGGATTTCCGGGCAAACCGAGTACATACTTTTTTCCCTTCCGGACGAAAAGCGTATGCTTGCCGGGTTTGGCAGCCATCACGGTAGTTAAAATGGTAAAACCAAGTTCTTTTAGTACTTGCGGAACAAAATCGTAATCGCCAACCGATACCCCTCCGGAAAGAAGAATCACATCGTTTTCCCGCAAAGCATTTTGAATGGCCAATTGGGTTGTCTCAGGGGTATCCTCAACAATGCCGGAATATTGAACCGGAAAGTTCATCGAACGAAGTTGAGCGACCATTTGCGGTCCGTTACTGTTTCGGATTTGCCCGGCAGATGGTTTTTCTGTTGGCTCAACCAATTCGCTTCCAGTTGTCATCACGGCTACTTTTGGCCTGCGGTAAACGTCAACCGTTGTTTTCCCGACGCCGGCTAAAACAGCAATATGCTCCGGACGAATCAATGTGCCGGCACTCAACACTTTGTCATCTTTTTGGACATCCTCACCCAACAGGCAAATATTGCTGGCGCCTCCGTCCTTCGTGTAACGGATGTGGTCATTGTCCAAAATCTCCACAAACTCCTTCATGATAACGATGTCAGCACTTTCAGGAACCGGTGCACCGGTCATGATTTTGACACACTCCCCCCGACCGATAGTAAAAGTCTGAAAACTACCGGCAGGAATTTCGCCCAGCACTTTCAATGGTCCCGGAAGGTCTTCTTTACGACAAGCAAAACCATCCATCGCTGACTTATTGAACGGCGGCATATTCACATCCGAAAAAACATCTTCGGCCAGAACACGCCCGGTAGCTTCCGGCATCTCCACATTTTCAATGCCGAGTACTTCGGCATTATTCCGCACAATTTGCAGTGCTTCATCAATCGATATCATCTTTTCTGCCATCTGTTGTTATTCCAGTTAAACGGTAAACGCACTCTGGAAGGTTCATTTTCCGTGATTCGTTGATAGTTGAAAGACCAATCTGTTTTCTTTTCACGACTCCCATCGCAAACTAATGCTGCAGCTCCGGGACGAATATATCTTCCCAGCCCGCCTGATTCAATGATGACCGGCTGATCTGCATTGAATTTTTCAATTAACCATTTCACCAAAACCGGAAGACTCTCCTCCCGAGCCTGTACATAATACACCTTCGATGCACCAGCGGCCAGGTAACGCGAACTGTCTTTTCCTGATAAGGCATCGGTTTCTTCTGCAATCATTAGTTTGTCATCAGAAGTCAGTACGTTCAGAGAATCTGTCAGCGCATGAAAATGTGATGAAATTTTGACAACATAAACGGGAGTCTTCAGCGAAAGCTCTTTAACCAAAGCACAACCGGCTGAGGTTTTACCCACATTCCTTCCACAGCCGGCAATTAGCAAAGCATTATTCATTTTTATCAACTCCTTCATCGTAGCAACCTTCTGTAAAAAAATTTGCCTGACCTCCCACATGGAAAATCAGGCAAATATCGCATAGTACCGCTCAGGGTTCTTTGCGTTATCTCCTTTCCAAGTCGGGAATCTCTGATTCCGTCGGGAGGCCAAACCGTTTCCGGATTGACCCGCGTCCTGCTCTCCATGGCTTTCGCTTTAGGAGAACAGGCTCGGAGTTCAAAATCAAACCAATTATATGTTTTACGTCACCCGGACGCGCTCACTGTTCAATTAACATCCACCAGCAGCCCGTTTTTTCTTTGGACGCTTAGGAACCGGTGCCGGAGCTGGTGCAGACACCTTGTTATCCGCTGGAGCAATAGCTCCGCCACCTAATACACCGCCGGCAGCTTTCCGGAAATTGTAACGGGCAATTTCATCGTCCGGGCTGGTCGATGCCGGCTTCTCCGGATTCATGATGGTCTCGGCCCAGTAGTTCATTCCGCCCTGCATCACATAGTTACTCTTGTATCCTTTCTGACGCAGCAACATCCACGCTTCGGTGGCTTTGCTGTTGCCATTGGAATACAGCACATTCATTTTTGCCGATTGATCGAAATAGCCGGCCCATTCATTGGCCAGAATATTGTCAATCGGGATATTAATGGAGCCGGGAATGTGATAGGCTTCAAATTCATCCGCACTGCGCACATCGATGAGTACCAGACCCGGATCTTTCTGAATCAGCATATCAGCCACGGCATCGGTGGTGATGAGATGAGAATTGCTTCGCACTTCGCTCAGAATTTTATCCGGGCTCGACTTCACAGCTTTCGTCTTTGTTTCAGGAACAGCGGCAATAAACAGTCCCAACGGAATGAATACTGCGGCTAGTTTTAATCTCATGTTCATTTTCGTCTCTTTTTACAGTTTCACTCTAAAACTTCCGATTAATATTCATCGCGGGGGAATTTTCGCTCCGACCATTCTCCCAGCCAGAACATCCCGAATGCTGCGATGATCAGCAATGCTGCAAATACACCACGCGACATGCCAAGTGCATCGTACACAAATGGTGCACCCATGAATTCGGCTTTGTAAATTCCTTCGAAAACCGGATAAGCTTCCGTGAAAAGGAATACACCAATGAAAAGTCCGCCAATGAAGGCCAGAGCATCGAGTTTACCAATGGACAACGCACAGAACGCGGTTCCGGGGCAAAAGCCGCCCAGGATGAATCCGGCTCCCATAACTGCGCCACCGAGAATGGCTGACCACAAATACGTGGGGTTAATGTAGATTACACTCAAATCGAGCCACCCGAAAAGAGCAAAGATGAGTGTGCCAACCATGGCTGTTATGGCTGCCGTGAAAAATACTTTCAGCACCGTGGTATCGTAGCCGTAGAACATTCCGGCCAGTTTCCGTGAGGAGGAAAATCCACTGTTTTCGAGCACAAAGCCAAAACCGATGCCAATGATGAACGCTAACACTAAGTTAGTATTAGCTGATATGATTTCATATACCGTTAAAGGTCCCATAATTTCGTGTTTTAAATCCAGAGTTTACGTGCAAAATAGGCCAGCGCGAATGCTGTTCCGAAAATAAATATCATGGTAATGAAGCCTCCAAGGCTCAATACCGCCATGCCGCTCAATGCAGCACCGCTCGTACATCCGCGACCAAGCTGCGAGCCCAGACCGAAGAATATTCCGCCCAATACGGCAAAGATGATACGCTTACGGCTGGTAATTTTCGGACTATGTTCCACTTTGAACTTCAGTCGTCCGGACATTGCTCCTGAGACAAAACCTCCCACTACGAGGCCCAGCATTTCAAATACCAGCCACGATTTCATCGGATTACCCGAATGTGAAGCAAAATATTCTTTATAGAACGGAGTGCTTTCGACATGTGACGGAGCAACCGCTTCCATGCCGGTTACGAGCACACTCTTTACGGCACCGCTGGCTCCAAGCCCACGTCCGGCTGTATAGATGGCAGCCAGCAGAACCAAACCAAGCATTACGCCTCCGAAGTATGGATTCCAATACTTTTTACTTTTATCCAGATTCATCATTTTTCGGTTTAAGATATTCTCTGATTCATTAATTCATTACCCAATGGCTCATCTGTCCGGCATGCGCCAGAATAAAACGAAGGATGAGACCACCAATCAATACAAGGACAGGAGCCGCCGCGTACGGAACTTTCTTATCTCGCATCTCCAGAATTTCCAGTATCGCAGGGATAACAAGTCCCATTCCGACAACCAGCACCCAGAATGCCGCGGTGAAATCGCCTCCCATGAAAAGATCGGCTGCATTGATTTTCGTTTGCGTACCGGCATTGAAGCCCATGAACATGTGGATGATCAAGAACAGTTCAACGGCAATCAGGCCCAAGTCAATACGGGCAAACATGTGTCTTTCCGCCTTCACTTTGGAAAGCAGCACGATAGAGGCCGCACCGGTTGACAATCCGGAAATCAGGAACAACGGCCCAAGGATGGAGGTATTCCACAACGGACGTGCATTGAAAGCGGAGAACAGAATACCGGTATAAACGCCAAGAATCAATGCGAGGGTCATCATCGCCCAGGCCATCTCCTTTTTGTATTTATTCAGCCAGTTAACTCCATCCTTCACCCATTGAAATTTCCAGTCCCAGTTCGGAAAGAATTCCCGGATATGCAGTCCGGCCCAGACAATGGACAGCGGAGTGATAGCCATCAGGGTCCAGGCTCCCCAACTCATGGGCGATTCCAGTTTGATGGTTGTATACAATCTCCAGAAATAGAGTTTGTGTTTCAGGTCGAGGAAGAGAAACAGCAGTCCTAATACCAGGATGAAGGGCACCAGAATAGGCGCTTTTCTGACAGCAGTCGGATATTGCTCCTCTTTATTCCATACAGCGAACAGCCCGGCGAAGAACAGGATGCCGGCAGCCAAACCGCCCAAAAAAAGGTAACTGGGGATTTGCCACTCCCAAACACCAAGATGCGGGTCGATTAGCGGATTCATCCGTCCACTGACAATGAGATCTTCGTTCATTGTTATATGATTTTTTAGGTTTAGACTAAGATGTACAATTGCGGATCAGTTCCCGCTTCCGGAATTAGTGTTTTGTACTTTCGTACACGAAGAAGTGTTGACATTTCGGAATTCGGATCATCCAAATCACCGAAATATAGGCACTTGGTCGGACAGACCGCCACACAAGCCGGATCTTCGCCATCTTTCACCCGGTGATCGCAGAAAGTACATTTGTCGACATACCCTTTCGGGTGAATATACCGGGCATCGTAAGGGCACGAAATGATGCAGGCACTACACCCAATACATTTCTCTTCGGCTACTTTCACAATACCGCCTTCGGCATAATGACTTGCCCCGGTCGGACAGCTTCGCACACACGGCGCATTATCACAGTGATTACAACGCTCCGAACGCAATTCGGTATGCAACTCAGGATAAATACCGTGGTTGATTTCACGCACCCAGTCACGGGCATAGCCGATGGGTACATTATTTTCAGTCTGACAAGCTACTACGCAGTCGCTACAACCCACGCATTTTTTGCTGTCAACAGCCATTGCATATCTCATAATCAGGCCTCCTCTCCTTTCGTAAATCTGAAGGTTACAAAGTTTCCACGCATTCCGGTTCCGCCCATAATCGGGTCAACCATCACATTGGTAATCATTTCAGCATCGCTGGCACCACGTCCGTAAGCTCTGGACAACTTTTTATTGGCATGTCCAAAACCATGAACCATGTAAACCGAATCCCAGCGGATGCGTTCGGTTACCCTGACTTTAATTGGGAAACTGGAAACTACGTTGTCCTGATTCTGCAGATACACTTCCTGACCATTTTTCAAGTCCCATTCGCGGGCAACTTTCGGATTCACCCAAACCGAATTCTCGGACATCAGGTCAGTCAGATTCGGGTTATTCGCTGTGCGCGTGAAAGTATGCATGGGAGCCCGGCCGTAAATCAGTCGGTAATAGCCCTGTGGAGGTTCGGGGTGAGCTGTGTAGGTCGGCATCGGATCGAAACCGGCTTCAGCGAAAGCAGTTGAATAGAGTTCAATTTTTCCCGTATTGGTAAAGAATTCTACTGCTTCTCCATCCTTGAAATAGATATCGTCGTAAGCACGCTTCCATTTTTTCACACCCACCTGTTGCATTTCGGCAAGAGAAGTACCCATCTGCTTCAATTCATGATCCAGCTCTTCTTCAAGTGTATCGAAAGGGAAATACTGTTCCAGTCCCATGTAACGGCTCAGATTTTTGGCCATCCACCAGGCACTGCGACTTTCGTATTTCGGTTTGGCTGCCGGCATACGTAAGGCAATAGTTGGCTCACGATGCTGCGAATCACGGATTGAATCATACCGCTCGAGATAGGTACATTCGGGAAGAACGACATCTGCCCAACCGGTAATTTCCATCGGCATGGTATCAACCACGACCATTAAATCCAGATTTTGAATGGCTGCCAGTGTTTTCTTACGATCAGGCAACGTTTCAATCAGGTTGGTTCCATTGACAATCCACCCCTTAATAGAGCGGTTCATCCCCGAAGTTGGAATGGTCGCATCGCACATCCCGTTGGCTAAAGCCAGATCAGCCAGCTGATATTTACCGTCCATGGCATCACGCCATGTAAATTCCGGCTTGGGGAAAGGTGGAAGTTTAGCGTGTGGAACACTAACCTTATCGGGCATGTAGAATCCACCCCGACGGCCCCATGAACCCAAAAGTGCGTTCAGAATCGCTACTGCACGCAACCGCTGCGTATCGTCACCGTACCAAGTTACATGCCTTCCGGGATGAACAATGGTGGCCGGAGCCGCTTTTGCCATTTCACGAACTGTCTCACGGATCACATCGGGTTTGATGGTGGTAATTCCATAGGCCCACTCAGGAGTCATGCTTTGAACATGCGCCTTCAGCTGATCGAAACCATAGGCGTGCTGCTCAATATATTTCTTATCGTAAAGTTCTTCATTGATAATCACGTGAATCCATGCCAGCAATAAAGCAATATCGGTAGCCGGTTTTATTGGCAACCAGTATTTCGACTTGCTTGCAGCTGTGGAAAAACGGGGATCCACTGTAATAATAGTGGCATTTTTATCGATGGCATCCGACATTTCCTGCACGTGCCCGTTGTGCATATTTTCACCGATGTGTGAGCCAATCAGCACCATGCAACGGGTATCACGGATGTCGGTATTCTCGGGAGAATTGATTCCCTGTCCATAGGTTGCGATAAAGGCCACTTCACGCGGACCACGACACTGCGCGTACGAGGGGGCAGCAACATTTGCCGAGCCAAAACCCTTCATTAGCTTGGTGAAGTGCTTACCTCCCGAACCATGAGTAAACAGGGCTGTGGCTTCAGCGCCATGCTCCTCTTTAATTTTGGCCATCTTATCAGCGATGTACTTAAAGGCTTCGTCCCATGAAGCACGACGAAAGGTTTGTTTGCCTCGCTCTTCTGTTCGAATAAGCGGATATTTCAGCCTATCTTCGTCGTAATACATGCCGACACCTCCGGTACCACGAGGACAAAATCGCCCGTTGCTATTCAAATCCAGGTTATTACCGGTGATTTTCTTAATCTGACCGTCCTCATCCTTGTGAACCCAACCAGCGCATTTCCAGAAACAGACTTCGCAATACGTGGGAGTTCGTTTTAATTCAGAGGGCAGCTTATAATCGCTATCCTGCTTTTCGGAGCCGGCAACCGATGATGTAGCCTTAACGACCTGATTACCGACAAACAAACCAGCAGAACTTAACGCGGAGATTTTGATAAAATCCCTTCTGCTCTTTACCATTAAGTTAGACTTTTAAACATTTACATACGAAAATATACAATTATTAACATGCTAATACATGAAAAAATCACAGGAAAGCAACACACCACACAACTACCTGTCTTTCAGACATGTGTTTTTTAGCACAAGAGTGTAATTATATTTGGTTTTATTCCAAATAACTTATCTACAGATTGATTTTTAAGCACTTTGCAGGAGAACCGGGAAAGATGGGTAATACGCCGCCATAATTAATTGTTATTCTTTTCATTACAAAGAACAAGGCTGCACATTCAGACACTAAAGAAGATGCATTTGTAAAGCAGGCAAGAATACTATGCTTATTAAGATAGAATAAATATAAAATATAACTATCCTTCTATCTACAGGTCACTCGGAGCATTCAGATTATCAAACAAGCGGGGATTCTTGTCCAACATATCCTGAAAAGAAAGCAGGTGGATATCGGCAGACTTAATGATTTCCTGCAAACGATACTGGTTCAGCAATAGATTTTCCTCAAAAACCAGGTGCATGGAATGATGATATATCGCCACCAGGGGTTCAAGTCCACCATCGTGATAAGGTACCGTGCCTTTACTCGCGCGTGCGCCAATCAGTCGGGAGAGTACTTCGCGGGTAACAAAAGGAACATCACAGCTTAACACCAGATTCCATTCATGTGTGGATGCGCGCAAGGCTGCATGCAAGCCACCAGCTGGTCCACAATATATGTATTCATCTTCCACCACCGGGTAACCAAGCTCACGATAAGCATCGTGATTGGCGCTTATGATGATATCCTGACAAAAATATTTCAGCAGCGCAAGCGAATATTGCACAAGTGGTTTTCCCTGATAAAGAACAAATCCCTTATCGGTTCCCATCCGGGTACTTTTTCCTCCGGAAAGTACAATACCTCCCAAATCCAGTGTCAGTTTTTCTCGATTCATACGACTAAATGTAGGCAGAAATCCAAAACAGAACAAGTTAACTTTTAGCCGTCCATTTTATTCTTCAACTCAAGACCTCACGCCTATTTTCATTACCTTTAAATTCCTGAAAAAAGTTATTTATGAACCCAATTCTGAATTATAAGGAAGCAATAAGCAAAGCAGCAGCTCTCTGCAGTAAATCAGAAAAATGCAGTGGCGATATTCGAAAAAAAATGCATGACTGGGGCATTTCTCCTGAAGAAACAGAAAAAGCCATCACCTGGCTTCAAAACGAGAAATTTCTGGATGACGCAAGATTTGCTGGCTTTTTTGCCCGCGATAAATTTCGGTTCAATGGCTGGGGAAAAATCAAAATACGCTATGCTTTGCGACAGAAAGGAGTGGACACATCAATTATAGAGGAATCGGTAGCTGCCCTTGATGAAAAGGAATACCGACGCCTCCTGACAGAACTTATTCAGGCGAAAGCCGGAAAGATAAAAGCCGAATCGACATACGAGAAAAAAGCCAAGCTGGTTCGTTATGCCCAGGGAAGAGGTTTCGAACCCGAACTAATTTTCAACGCTGTTGACGATGTGCTGGCAGAGGAATAAAGAGGGCGTTTTCAGAGCTTCCGCCAAGCTATTTATTTTCCTACCTTTGCGCGACAGAATAAAAACTGAAATACCATGATACAAAAGGAGCAGATCAGAGATCTTGCTGAGCGCCGGGATGCGCTGAGGAGGTATCTTTGACGTCGATCAGAAATTGATCCAAATTGAAGAAGAAGAATTAAAGACTCAGGACCCTGGTTTTTGGGATAATCCCAAAGAGGCAGAACAACAAATGAGAGTTATTCGTGGCCTCAAACAATGGACCGATGCTTTTCAGGGAGTTAATCAGTCACTTGAAGACCTTCTGGTACTTTTCGAGTTCCAGGAAGCTGGTGAAGCCACGGAAGAAGAGGTTGAAGAACAGTATTCCAATGCATTGGAGGCTGTCGAAAACCTAGAGACCAAGAACATGCTGCGGCGTGAAGAGGATAAGCTGGGTGCCGTGATGAAAATCAATGCAGGCGCCGGTGGTACCGAGGCCAATGACTGGGCTGAAATGCTGATGCGCATGTATATTCGATGGGCGGAACAGCATGGTTACAAAGTCCGCGAATCGAGCCTTGTGCCCGGCGAGGATGCCGGTGTGAAAAACGTTACGTTGGAAATTGAAGGCGATTATGCTTATGGTTACCTGAAAAGTGAAAACGGAGTTCACCGATTGGTTCGTATTTCACCATTCAATGCCCAGGGTAAAAGACAAACTTCGTTTACTTCGGTATTTGTTGCTCCATTGGTTGACGACACAATTGAAATTGACATCAATCCGTCGGATATAACCTGGGAAACATTCCGTTCAGGTGGAGCTGGCGGACAGAACGTTAACAAGGTGGAAACCGGAGTTCGATTACGGCACGGACCGAGTGGAATTGTTATCGACAACACCGAGTCGCGTTCGCAGCTTCAGAATAAGGAAAATGCCATGCGCTTACTGAAATCTCAGTTGTATGAAATTGAGATTAGGAAACGCCGCGAAGAAGAAATGAAGCTGGAAGCCACCAAAAAGAAAATTGAGTGGGGCTCCCAAATTCGCTCGTATGTGATGCAACCCTATAAAATGGTGAAGGACACGCGGACAAATTATGAAACTTCCAATGTTCAGGGAGTTATGGACGGCGATTTGGATGGCTTCATTAAAGCTTTCCTAATGGAGTTCTCTTCGGAAGAGGCCTGAGGCTGATAACGTCAAATGATATGATAAAAGCCCGGAGACATTCAATCCGAATGATTCGGGCTTTTGTTACTTTGAAGAATACCAATCACTTCGTTAGGCGAATCAGCCAACCATCCGGGGTGCAGCTCCGATAAGCGCTGCCGTGTATTCATTCCCCAGGTAACGGCAATCACGGGCACCGCCACCCGTTGACAAGCTTCGACATCGCGTACCTCGTCACCTACATAAACCACATCATCAGCCGATAGCGATTCACTTTTTAACAAACGCTGCAATGCCTTGCTCTTCCCGAAAAGGGGAATATTGCACTCCATTCGGTCGAAATACTCCAGCCCGTTTCGTTTTAAAAATTCCTGTACTACTTCAAACTTATTACTGGTAAGCACCAGCAATCGCTTATCCCGGGTTAAAGTATCCAACATCTCTTTAATGCCGTCAAAAGGCTGTACTGATGCCATCTTGCTCCGGAACATTCGTTTCATGTCGCGCATGAAAAAGGGCAACCGATACCATGAAATTCCTGATTCACGCAAAAGTTCTTTCGTACTCTTGTTCCGGTTTTTACGCCAATCATCCGTCTTCGGGTAACGATACTTCTCCGCCAGTTCATTGGCGCAGTCGGCCATCACCGGCGCCGAATCGGCCAGCGTTCCGTCAAAATCAAATATGATAACATCCGCGTTCATGCGTCCTCTGTTTTTGTTGGTGTTTCCCGTGAATACACGGTGTGTAAGTTACTTTTTTGTTTTTCTTAAACTGAATGCGTCGGAAACTGTTCAAGAGTGATAACAATAATTTAATTCGCTGAACTATGATGACCATTTACCACAATCCACGTTGCGCCAAATCACGCGCCGGACTTAAGTACCTGGAAGAAAACAATATTGAACACAAAGTGCGCCTGTATCTGCAAGAGCACCTTTCGGTTGAAGAGCTTTCAACCCTGTTAAAACTAACTGGTTTGGATGTAGTAGATCTGGTCCGGAAACAGGAAGATTACTACAAAAAGGAATTAAAAGGAAAAGAGTTTACCACCGAAGAGTGGCTTCAGATTCTGGCTGATAATCCAAAATTATTACAACGCCCCATTGTACAGGAAGAGAAAAAAGCAGTATTAGCCCAGCCGCCCGAAAAAATTGATGAACTGAAATAGGACCATCTCCGGGCTAATGATTTTGCCTGATGAGAGCAGATGAAATTTCGGACGGAGAAGTAATTCCATGATAACATATTATATTATTCACATATTATCATTCTTATAATTATACTCTATCCTCCCTTTTCTGACGAGCTATTTTTTCAGACAAAAATATCTTTTTCCATAAAACACAATCGAATTACCAACGAAAAATAAAAGGCGGCAGAATGGCTCCTGCCGCCTTTTAAATCAAACAACTAATATTACCCTAAATGTCAGCTTATATCACTGACAACCAAAACCATTTAACTTTGCAATTGATCAAAATAAACCCCAAAAACAAACTAAAAAAATACGCAAAGTTACTATTTAATACGGAGTCAAATGGAGATGGTTACAATGTCATAAATAATTTTCTCTTCAGTATTACCTCGTCCTACCGATTCCAAACCGATGATTATTATCAGATTCAGTAAAAAAGCTTAGATTTTTTAGAAACAACTAGTATAAAACCTTTAACTTTGGCCTCGATTTTTCTAAACAGTTACATTGTTATGGCAGAGAAAGATATAAACCTATTTAAAGATTTTCCACCAGTATCAACCGATCAATGGTTTGAGAAAATCAAAACCGACCTGAAGGGTAAGGATTATGAGAGAGCCCTCGTTTGGCGCACCAACGAAGGGTTCAACGTACAACCGTTTTACCGTCAGGAAAACCTTGAGGACAAAGGATACCTCAATGCGCTTCCCGGTAACTTTCCTTATGTGCGTGGAAACAAAAAACAAAATAACGACTGGTTCATTCGACAGGATATTCAGGTGACTGACCTGACTGCAGCCAACGCTAAAGCACTGACGATCCTGAACAAAGGAGTCACTTCTCTTGGATTCGTAATCACTGGCAACAAAGCCATCTCCGGTTCCGACCTGGATGTTTTATTAAAGGATATTTGTCTGGAAGCTGCAGAAATCAACTTTGTTGTTTCCGGCAATGTTGCTCAATTAGCTGAAGCATTCATCGGACATACCAGGAAAAGAGGCTATGACCTGAAGACAGTTAATGCTTCCATCAACTATGATCCACTCAGCGAACTGGTGCTGAAAGGAAAGATGGCGGCATCCGATGCCGAAACCTTCACTTCCGTGAAAAATGCAGTGGAAACTTCCGCTGAAATGACCAGTTTACAGGTCATTTCCATCGACGGAAAGAACTTCAACAACGCGGGTTCTTCCATCGTACAGGAATTGGCTTTCTCTCTGGCCATGGGTGCCGAATACCTCAGCCAATTAACTGAGCTCGGTGTGAACGCCGGAATAGCTGCCCCAAAAATCCGTTTTAACCTGGGAATTGGAGGCAATTATTTCATGGAGCTGGCGAAACTGCGTGCCGGCCGTCTGCTTTGGTCTCAAATTGTTTCGGCTTACAAGCCGGAATGCCATTGCGATGAAACCTGTGATTGTGAAGAAGAATGCAAAGATGGTATTTGCCGTTGCGCGGGAAAAATGAAAGTACACTCCGAAACTTCTATCTGGAACAAGACGGTTTACGACGCATACGTTAACATGTTGCGGACCCAGACAGAAGCCATGTCGGCTGCGCTAGGCGGAACCGACTCGATGACTGTGCTTCCGTTTAACTCGTTTTTCGAAGAAACCGGAGAATTCTCCGAACGGATTGCCCGCAACCAGCAAATTCTGTTGAAAGAAGAATCACACCTCGATAAGATTGTTGACCCGGGTGCCGGTTCTTATTATATCGAGTCGCTCACCGACTCCATTGCTGAAGAGGCATGGAAACTATTCCTGGAAGTTCAGGAAAAAGGTGGATTCCTCGCCGCCTTCCGAGCAGGTTTTGTGCAGGCGAAAGTTAACGAAATGGCCGACAAACGCCGCAAAGCTGTCGCTATTCGTAAAGAAAGCCTGTTAGGTGTTAACCAATTCCCCAACTTCAGCGAGCAAGCTAAAATTGAATTCGGGAAAAACTTCTTCGAGCCGGTTTCCCAAAAGGTTGACGGAGCCGAAGCAGAACCAATTTGTCTGTTCCGCGGCGCTGAAGAGTTCGAAAAAATGCGTTATGCAACTGATACTTTCGCGAAAGCGAACAGACGACCGAAGGCATTCATGCTCACCATTGGTAATCTGACCATGCGGAAGGCTCGTGCACAATTTTCATCCAACTTCTTCGCCGTTGCCGGTTACGAAGTAGTCGATAACAATGGTTTTGCCAGTATTGATGCAGGTGTAAAAGCCGCCAAAAAAGCCAATGCCGATATCATTGTGCTCTGCTCGTCGGATGATGAATACACTGAATTCGGACCTCAGGCTTACGAGTTGATTAAAGATGACGCAATTTTAGTGATTGCCGGAGCTCCGGCATGTGCCGATGAGCTGAAAGCGAAAGGCATCGAAAATTTCGTTCATGTAAAAACCAACTTGTTGGAAGCACTGAAGGATTACAATAAAAAACTGGGAATTAATTAAGGGATGAAGATGATTTCCGGTTTTCCCGGAAGGCATTTATGATTCATCACTAAAAATACTCAAGCAATGAAACCGAATTTTAAAGACATCAATATAAAAGGTTCAAAAGCCGGCTGTTCAAGTAGTGAAAAAGAGTGGGCCGAAAAGAACCACATTTCAAAAGATTGGCTGACACCAGAGCAGATTCCGGTAAAACCGGTGTATACAAAAGCCGACCTGGAAGGCATGGAGCAGCTGAATTATGCCGCTGGTCTGCCACCCTTTTTGCGCGGTCCTTACTCTGCAATGTATGCCATGCGTCCGTGGACCATTCGTCAGTATGCCGGATTCTCTACCGCAGAAGAATCCAACGCATTCTACCGTCGCAACCTGGCGGCCGGACAAAAAGGTTTGTCGGTAGCCTTCGACCTGGCAACACACCGCGGCTACGACTCCGACCACCCTCGTGTAGTTGGCGATGTTGGTAAAGCTGGTGTGGCCATCGACTCGATTCTGGATATGAAAATCCTTTTCGATGAAATTCCTCTCGACAAAATGTCTGTTTCGATGACCATGAACGGAGCCGTACTCCCGATTATGGCCTTCTACATTGTTACCGGGCTGGAGCAGGGCGCTACCCTGGAACAACTTTCCGGAACCATCCAGAACGATATTCTGAAGGAATTCATGGTGCGGAACACATACATTTACCCGCCGGAATTCTCGATGAAAATCATCGCTGATATTTTCGAGTTCACCTCGCAGAAAATGCCCAGGTTCAACTCTATCTCCATTTCAGGATACCACATGCAGGAAGCTGGTGCTACCGCTGACATTGAAATGGCGTACACCCTGGCTGACGGATTGGACTATATCCGTACCGGAATGAAAGCTGGTTTGGACGTGGATGCATTTGCACCTCGCCTTTCCTTCTTCTGGGCCATCGGAATGAACCACTTCATGGAAATCGCCAAGATGCGTGCAGCTCGTATGCTCTGGGCCAAAATCGTGAAGAAATTCGGTCCGAAGAACCCGAAATCGATGGCACTGCGTACACACTCGCAAACTTCGGGATGGTCGTTAACCGAGCAGGATCCATTTAACAACGTAGGTCGTACCGCAATTGAAGCTATGGCTGCTGCACTCGGACACACCCAGTCGCTGCACACCAATGCACTCGATGAAGCAATCGCGCTGCCGACTGATTTCTCGGCTCGTATTGCCCGTAACACGCAGCTTTACATTCAGCAGGAAACCGAAATTTGTCGTTCACTTGACCCATGGGCCGGTTCTTACTACGTGGAATCACTGACCAAAGAATTGGCTGACAAGGCCTGGAAACTCATTGAGGAAGTGGAAGAGTTGGGTGGTATGTCGAAAGCCATCGAAACCGGGGTGCCGAAAATGCGCATTGAAGAGGCGGCTGCCCGCACTCAAGGTCGCATCGACTCAGGTAACCAGACCATCGTTGGTGTCAACCGCTACAAACTTGACAAACAAGACCCGATTGATATCCTGGAAATTGACAATACCGCTGTGCGGAAATCGCAGATTGCCCGTTTGGAGAAACTGCGCGCCGAAAGGAATGAAGCTGATGTAAAAGCTTCATTGGAAGCCATTACCCGTTGTGCGGAAACCGGAAAAGGAAACTTACTGGAACTCGCCATCGATGCAGCAAAAAAACGTGCTACTTTGGGAGAAATTTCCTATGCTTGTGAAAAAGTTGTCGGACGGTATAAAGCAGTAATCAGAACCATTTCAGGAGTGTATTCATCAGAAGCGAAAAACGATAAGGAGTTCGGAGAGGCTCGTAATCTCGTCGAAAAATTTGCGGAGAAAGAAGGACGCCAGCCGCGTATCATGATTGCCAAAATGGGACAGGACGGTCACGACCGTGGTGCCAAGGTAGTCGCAACCGGTTATGCCGACCTCGGTTTCGACGTGGATATGGGACCATTGTTCCAAACTCCGGAAGAAGCCGCTAAACAGGCTGTTGAAAATGATGTGCATGTGCTGGGAGTTTCCTCCCTCGCCGCAGGTCATAAAACATTGGTACCTTCGGTTATCGAAGAGCTGAAAAAACTGGGGCGTGAAGACATCATGGTCATTGCCGGCGGTGTGATCCCGTCGCAGGATTACCAGTATCTTTACGATGCCGGTGTAGTTGCCATTTTTGGCCCTGGAACTTCTGTTACCACAGCCGGTAAAAAAATTATGGAAATTCTGCTGGCTGCCCAGGAATAGAATTCATTCATTTACGATAGTTGAGAACCCTGGCTACGGCCGGGGTTTTCTTTTTTCATAAAAATCGTATTTCATTTTACATTAAGAAATTGTAATTTAGTTATCTAAACCAGACCATACAATTTTCGGCAAACAACTGCTTCCCCGACCAGACTAAAGTATCACCATCCATCCTCCTCATTTTTTCGTTGATTCTCATTTCTTTTTTATCCTGATAAAAGAGAGAGGAATCATTTCACTCTATGCAGATAAATAGGCACAACACAATCGGCTGGCTATTTATCCACGCTACATGTTAGACCCAACCTGCTCCTCAACAAAAAAATTAACCTTTAAAAGTCTGTTTCCATGAAAAAGTATCTATTGTCTTTCATCAGCTACCTGCTGTTGATTGGCTTATTCATTCCTTCTTGTACACAAGACAGCCCAATTACGGATAGTCCGGAAAAATCAAAGGAAGGAGAAATGGCGACCGCGCAGTTGACCGAAGATTTGGAGGCATGGGAGATTGATCTGTATACGTTGGCAAAAACGGAAAAGCTTGCCTACGATTTGTACAACGAATTAAAAGTGATGTATCCCAATAACCCGGTTTTCGCTCACACTGCTTCAAGCGAACTGGTACACTGGACACGTATCAGCAATTTGATTGCAACTTACGACAACCTGAACGACCCAACTCGTGACGATGGAGGTACTGCTTACGGTCCCGGCGTTTTCGACGATGCTGAGGATGATTTCACCACATTCTACAGTACCCTAGCAGGTGCAAAAGTCGATGTACTGACAGCACTAAAAGCAGGATATACTGTAGAAGCACTGGAGATTCTCAAAGTCTATGTGGCAGTTCAATCCGCTACCACAGCTCAAATTTCGGAAGCGCTAGCTGCTTACAGCTGTTTGGAGAAAGCCGAGCCACATCACCTGAAAGCATACAACTGGAATCTGCTAAAACTGGACATAACGTATGACATCTCCACTGCAAGTACTGACTTTGCAGGTATTTTTACAGATGATGAAGTTACCCAGCTACAGGATTTGATTTCTTCGATCCTCGAAGATCAGAACAGCACATTCACTGGCACTACTGTTTGTCCCGGTTGTGGCTTAGGACCTTTTACAAATGATTGTCCATGCGGACTGGGTCCATGTGGAACCGATGGTACAACTACTGCAACGTTATCCGATGCAGAACTTGCCGATCTAGTTCTTCTGGTAAAAGTTGAGAAACTGGCTTATGATGTTTATTATACACTAGGTCAGACATACACCACTCCGCCTATTTTGGGCAACATTACCGAAGCTGAAAATAGGCATTGGAAAGTGCTCCAAAATCTTTTCGTCAAATATGGCGAAACCGATCCAACACTGGATGGTAGCGGTCTCGACCTGGCAACCGGGTTGTATAATGATGCAGATATGGAAGAAGCTTATCAGGAATACGTCGATTATGGTGTTGTAAGTCTGCTCCAGGCAATGGAAACCGGTACCTTGATTGAGCAACTTGAGCTCGATAAGCTAAATAGCGCTCTTGGTAATACAACGCTTCCGGATCTTACCACCATCTACACCAATTTCATCAGTGCAGATGGTGCTCATATGACAGCATTTGAGAATCACACAAATTAAATGCAAATAATTTAGGTTCACATTGACTTTCCATGGCAAACGGGGCAATGCATCTGGCGTTGCCTCGTTTCTTATTAAACAAACCAATATTTTATATATCTACATTTTTCAATATTTTTGAAATTGTTCTGTTCTTTATAGACGGAAAACTAAACAGTTTTTCAAATTACTTGTTAGTAACAACAAAAAGGAGATGTACTATGGAATTTTATCTGGCAAAAACATTAACTGATACATCATTTGAAGTTGCATTAGACAAAGTCACATCAGCGTTGAAAGATCAGGGCTTTGGGGTTATTACCGAAATTGATGTAAAAGATACGCTGAAAAAGAAAATCGATGTGGACTTCAGAAAGTACAAAATTCTGGGAGCCTGTAATCCGGCTTTAGCACATCAGGCACTTGAGAGTAACGACAAAATTGGAATTATGCTTCCGTGTAACGTCGTTGTACAGGAAACACCGGAAGGAAAAATTGAGGTCTCTACAGTTAATCCAATGGAGGCAATGAAACCGGTTGCAACACCCGAACTAGAGCAATTTGCAGGAAAAGTGACACAACATCTTCAGTCTGTTTTAGACGTTTTGTAAATAGTATAGATAACTTTAGTCTTTCCATGAAAAAGGCCGCGAATCGCGGCCTTTTTTTATTTCGTCATCTTATTGAATTCCTATCGGATCGGGATTGCCATCCGGGTCACCAGAGACAACTCCATCAGCCACTGGTTTTCCACCAGTCATTAACAGAATTCCAGCCATATGAGGTGCCGCCATCGAGGTTCCACTCATCGTCGTATAACCTCCTCCCTTATAAGTTGAGAGTATGTTTACACCTGGTTCACAATAATCAACATGTGTTCCGTAGTTGGAAAAATAAGCCCACGCATCTTGATCATCACATGCCGAAACCGTAAACAGATTAACACCTTCAGCTCGTGCCGGTGAGTGGTATTCTGCATCATCCGATTCATTACCTGCGGCTAAAGACACATATACACCACTAGCACCCAAGGCCTCAACAGCCAGGTCAATTGGCTCATAAATTGAACCACCCAAACTTAAATTAGCAGCATCGCCGGGTGAGGCATTACTCGTTACATAGTCGATTCCGGCAATAATCTGGGAATACGCTCCGGAACCTCGCCTGTCAAGTACTTTGACCGGGACAACAGTTGCTCCTGCTGCCACACCTACAACGCCAATATCGTTATTCAATGCTGCAATAATTCCGGCACAATGAGTCCCATGGCCGTTATCGTCATCAGCAGTGGTTGTGCGTGTAACAAAAGTCTGTCCATCGGCAACATTTACAATCAGGTCAGGGTGCTCATAGTCAATTCCGGTATCAATTACCCAAGCTGTTTTCCCGGTACCGTCACCGCTTCCCACGCGGGCAATCCCGTAAGGTACTGTTTGTGCCGGAGGGGTAGGATCGACTACAGGTGGTTTTCCCCGTAAAATGAACATTCGATCGGGAAATATTCGATCGACATTCGAATTTTTACGTAATTTGGTCAACTCCGCATCATCCAGCTCTGCTGCAAAACCTTTTACAGCTGTGCCATAAACCTGCAAAAATGGTCGGGCACTTAAATCTCTTTCCGGAAGGAAGGTTTTTGCCGATTCTTTAACTGCAGCTTTCCGGCCTTCATAAGTTAGAGATGCCGTTTTCAAATCAACGACTCCGGACTTTAGGACAACGATATATTGTCCTGGAATTACTTGTCCGCTTTGAATTGTTTCATCGTTTTCCGTGGATAGTGAGCTTTCATTTTTCTCACAACTAACCCAAAGCAATACCAGCAATGCTGATACGATTAATTTCATCATTTTCATACAGTAAAGGTTTTAATGTTAATTAATCTAGCAGAGTCATTCTTGGTCAACACAATAAATATAATAAATTTAAATTAAAAGCAGGCAGTGTTTTCGGCTTAACACTACCTGCTTAATGGGGTTAGGATTAGGTCAGTTCAAGCAAAGTCTGCTTCCGTTGCAGAAGTAAAAAAATAAATCGTTGTATATCATCTACGACCTCGTCGACCTCCACCTCTTGAGCCTTTCGAACCAGTTGCTCCTGAACTGGAATCATCTGTAGCCACTTCTTCATCATCACCCTTTCCATCTGGCCGATTACCATGAGATTCTTCCTCTGCGGTGTAAGAGAAAGGTGATGAAGAACGATCGACATTCGGCATTTGCCATACCATAAACTCTTCATTACCATGAATGAGTTCAAGTGCCTGTACATAGTCATCAGCCTGGTTGGTAAATCCGTCCATTTTTTTCTTGTAAGGAGCGTCAATTGTATACCGATAAGTGCCTAACAGAATATCCAGTTCGGCTGCGTTGCCCTTCAGAATCTTATGAATAGTATAGGTTCCCAAGTCTTTATACGTCCATGGGTCAGTCGAATCGTCAATAGTGCGAATGGTGACAAACGTTTTCCAGAATTTTTGCCGGGTGTACATAAACGCGGACAAGTCGATATACTTCTTCACAACAGTTTCCTGCTCCTTGTTAGTTTTGTTCAATATTCTAACGGTTTTCTCTATAACAGGATAGAAACATTCATCACCAGGAATGCCCATAAATTCGTTCAGATAGCATATCTCATCTATCGTCAAAGTTCCTGTTTTATCAGAACCTGCACTGACACAAGCCGCACAAAGGTTGGCAACAAACAATTGCTCTTCTTCCAGAGACATAAACTCTACGGGTTTTTCACTCTGACTCCAGTCGCTAATATTATCGAGTCGACCTTTTATCTTGAAGTTATCCTTAAGGAAACTGAGTTCACCGTGAAATCCGTGGGCCAGTAACTCTTTATAAACAGCTAAATTCTCTAATGGTGAATCGATAGGCTTATCTTCCATATCCTGCTCGAGAGCAGCATCTGTTCTAACCATAAATAAACGGCCACAATAGTCGCGAATAACTTCAGATACCGTTCCGTCGCCAAAATTCTTAATCACCTCTTCTAACCTGCGGGCAAGAACTTCCGGTCCCGAACGAATCAGGTTTAAACGTCCCATTTCAATTTCCTGGACATTCTCTCCCACAACTTCATAAACCTCACCTTCGGAATCGTAAAGCAAAGGCACATCATCCCATTCCGGGAAACCGCCTCCTTCGGGAACAATTACATCACCTTCGGGAGTTGTAATACTGGCTGTGAGATAGGGAATCGTTACATCGATAATTCCTTCTTTCACCACATCCTGAAACTCCACAGAGTATTCCAGCGGGTATAACTTGGGTATTCCTTTCAAATTACGCTGGATAACCCACAAGTCACCATACAGATCGCTAGGATCAACAGTAATCTTTTTACCTTTCTTCAAAACTAACTCAGCTTCAGCCTCGTCTTGTTCGTCAAGGAATGATTGTTGACATCCTGCAAACAAAAAGCAGATTGCAAGGGACAACAATAGCATCAATTTCATTTGTTTTAGGTTTCTCATAGCAAGATTTTTTAAGAAAAGTTAACGTCTGCAGAGGATTGAGGTGGGAATTCTTCCATAAATGCAGACGGGGTTGATAGTTTGTTTAATTAAATGTACAGATTATTGCCTGTTGAAGACAATCGTCATTATGTGCATTTTATCTCCCCTAGATGTGTAGTTTTTGATAAACATTCATCTAGACTGCCTAAACATATGAGGATTCTGAATAAACAAATGTTGATTTCTATTGCCTTTCTGTTTAAATCACTGTAACTTGTTTTATGAATCGATGCTTATGAAAACACAGATTTTGCTCATAGGATATCATCAACGAATTTTAGCCGATGCTCTGAGTGCTGTATTTAATAACATTAAGGATTTTGCACTCGCTGGCGTTGTTCCAATTGGTGATGAGCTATTGGATAAAATCAGGGTTTACGAAGCAGACATTCTCGTTCTTGAGTTTAACTCTCTGTCGCTTTTGAATTTGAATTACATTAAAAAGATACGCCTGTTAAACCACAACTTAAAAATCCTCATTTTATCAGACCTCGTTTCCCGAGGCCTGTTGGAGAAGTGGCTTCCCGAGATCGATGGCTATATGTTAAAGTCATGCTCTGCTGAAGAATTCATTTTTGCCATCCGTAAGGTTTCTGCATCAGAAAAATATCTTTGCTCAAAGGTGGCCACTTCTCTTTTTAATCAAGATCAGCACTCTTCTTCCCGTATCTTACTTACCGAACGTGAACGGGAAATCCTAATCCTGATGTTGATGATGGACAACAATCATCGGATAGCCGACAAACTCAATATCAGCGAATCAACCGTAAGGACTCACCGTAAAAACATCCGGCAAAAATTTGGAACTGCCAACCAGATCCAGATTTTGATGTATGCCTGCAGAGAGCGCCTGCTTCCAGACAATTCTCACCCGATTTGTACAAACTGCCGGATTCATTGTGAAGCAACTCCAGCCTAAATAATTATCATAATCACTCTCTCTCACAATCTGCTCATTATCTTTCCTCACAACACTCCTTTCAATTATTTACCGAATTTCATATTAGGGTAAATCCGGTTTCACTCGGTATTTCAATAAAACGGAAACAGTAGTTCAAAAAAATCTGATTTATCATATTGGTTTAATCGACTGATTCAACGTAACTTTAATATGAGACGCAGATTTTATAACTGCGATCCCTGATTCCAAACCTCAGATTAATTGAATTGATATGCGAATAAAAAAAAGTGTTGCTGTAAGTGAAAACGGATTTGTTTTCGACAGCTCAACAGGCGATTCATTCAACCTAAACAGCATTGGGCGGGAGATTGTGGAGTTAATGAAAAATGGCTCTGAACAATCTGAAATAACCCAAAAAATTGTTGAACGATATGAAGTTGAACCAGCCATTTTTGAGCAAAACCTGATGGATTTTCAGTCCATGCTCAAACAATTTAACCTAATGGAAGAATAATCACTACAATTTTAATCCTTTGAAGTTCCTCCTATGCCAAGAAAAAAAATAACAATTGCCATTACCGGATTAAATAATACGGATAATCCGGGGCCTGGAGTACCTTTTATCCGTGCCATCAGAGAGTCGGACAGATTTGAAACTACCGTCATTGGGCTGGCTTACGAAAACCTCGAACCCGGTATTTACATGGAAGGCATTACCGATAAGACCTACCTGATTCCCTACCCTTCGTCCGGGGCGGAGCAATTGCTCGCACGCATAGAACAAATACACCGCAAAAACCCGATTGATGTGCTGATTCCCAATTACGATGCAGAGCTTTTCACCTTTATTAAAAATGAAGGTTGGCTTCGGGAAAGAGGAATCAGGACATTTCTTCCAGGAATGGAAAGCTTTATGGAGCGGACAAAAGATAACCTCAGCTCGTTTGGGGAAAAGTACGATTTAAAAGTACCAAAAAGCCTGCCGTTAACCGGAGCTCACCAAGTCGACCAACTATTCGAGGATCTGGACTTCCCGGTTTTTGTCAAAGGTAAATTCTACGATGCGTATAAGGCCTGGGACAAACACGAGGTTAGTACCCTGTTCCATAAAATAAGTGCAAAATGGGGCCTCCCGGTTATGGTCCAGGAGTTTGTGGAAGGTACAGAAGTAAACGTCATTGCACTGGGCGATGGCAAAGGAAACACGATTGGTGCTGTACCCATGCGGAAAACCTACATCACCGATAAGGGTAAAGCATGGGGTGGCATTACCATCGACGATGAAAAAATGCTTTCGCTGACCTATGATATTATCCGGAAAACCAAGTGGCGTGGCGGAATGGAGCTGGAAATGATTCGAACCCGGGACAACGAATACTACATCATCGAAATTAATCCGAGGCTTCCTGCCTGGCTCTATCTCGCTGTAGCTGCAGGGCAAAATCTTCCGGAAGCAATGGTCCGCCTGGCACTTGACGAAAAGGTTGAACCCTTTCATGCTTTCAAATCCGGCAAAATGTTCATCCGCTACTCATACGATTTGATTGGAGATATTTCTCTTTTCGAGAGCATTACAGTGAAAGGTGAATTATAAAATTAACAACTACTGAAAAACAATAAAGCTATGGCAAAATTAGCCTACGAAAGACCCATTATCAACCGGATTAGTGCCGGTATCCCCGATAAGTTCGGAATGCAAAGCCGCATTCGCCCCATCCCACAAATAGAGGGCTTGTCTGTCGAAGAGTTGATGAAGAAACACGGCTCCCCATTATTTGTACTCTCCGAAAAAACCATTCGGGACACATTCCGCAGTGCCCTGAAAGCTTTCGAAACACGTTATCCTTCTGTTCAGTTTGCATGGTCGTATAAAACCAACTACCTCGACAGCGTGTGCCGGATATTTCACCAGGAAGGTTCATGGGCCGAAGTCGTTTCTCGTTTTGAATACGAAAAAGCGCTGGCCAACGGTGTTCCGGGAAATCAAATCATCTTCAACGGGCCGCACAAAACCCGCGACGATTTGGAGGTTGCGATTGAAAATGACTCGCTGATTCACATCGATCACTTCGATGAATTGTATACCCTGCTGGAAATTGCCGGTAAATCGGTTACCAAGCCCAAGGTTGCGATCCGTGTTAACATGGACACCGGAATTTTTCCCCGTTGGGAACGGTTTGGTTTCAATTACGAAAACGGTGAGGCATGGGATGCCCTGAACCGAATCATGCTAAGTGGAAAGCTCGATTTAGTGGGTCTTCACACCCACATCGGAACGTATATTCTGGCTCCGTCTGCCTACGGAATGGCAGCCAACAAACTGGCTCAACTGGCCATTAATTTGGCACGGAAATACAACCACCACATTCAATACATCGACATGGGCGGCGGTTTCGCATCGAAGAATACCCTGAAAGGAGCTTATCTTCCGGGTACGGATACCTGCCCAACTTTCGATGAATATGCTGATGCCATCACCAGCGCATTAATCAACTCAGAAATTGAACCGGATCATATGCCGACTCTTTTCCTCGAATCAGGCAGAGCATTGATTGACGATGCCGGTTATTTGCTGGGAACAGTAGTTGCCAATAAGCGCCTTCCCGATGGTCGCCGGGCAACGATAGTAGATGCCGGAGTGAACCTGTTGTTTACCTCATTTTGGTACGATCACCAGGTTGTGCCAGCGGTTATTTCGTCACAGCATACCGAAAACACAACTATCTACGGACCTCTTTGCATGAATATCGACATTCTGCGCGATGCCGTTATGTTTCCACTACTGAGACCTGGAGAACGAATTGTGGTTCCACGTGTTGGTGCTTATAATATGACCCAGTGGATGCAGTTCATCACCTACCGGCCTAATATTGTTCTGATTGACACAGAACAGCGCATACATGTGATTCGCGAACAAGAGAACCAAAACACATTTCAAACATCCGAACGTATTCCTCAATATTTAAAATAACATGACCGAAAACCAGCACATCGTTCTGGCCTCCATACCACGAAGCTATGCTCAGGTGTTCTTTTCCAATTACTCATTCCTGGGATGGTTATTACTCGGAATTAGTTTTATCGACTGGGTAGCCGGAACCTGTGGCTTGATTGCCGTTATTGCGGCCAACACCATCGCATGGCTTTTAGGCTATTCTTCCGAAATGATTAACCAGGGAATGTACGGGTTTAATGCATTGCTGGTGGGATTGGGAACGGGACTCGGTTTCCAGCCCGGATGGGAACTCTTCTCTATTACGATTTTCGCCGCAGTTTTTACGTTATTCCTGACACTCGCATTGGAAGGCATTTTATACAAGTACAACCTTCCCTATCTCAGCCTTCCGTTTATGTTTGGAATGTGGATGGTCATGCTGGCTTCCCGCGACTTTCAATCGCTCGGCCTCAGCGAAAGAGGTATTTATACCGCCAATGAATTATTCACACTGGGAGGGAAACCGCTGGTTGATCTCTATTATTCAATCAGTCACATCGACTGGCCACCATCAATCCGCACCTACTTGTTATCGCTTGGCGCGATTTTCTTTCAAACAAATTTGCTTGCCGGAATGCTAATCGCGCTCGGCCTGTTACTTTTTTCGCGGATTGCATTCACTCTTTCAGTATTAGGGTTCAGCATAGCCTGGGGATTTTATCAGCTTACCGGCGCCAGCATCCACGAGTTGACGTATACGTACATCGGATTTAATTACATCCTCACAGCTATTGCTATTGGTGGTATTTTCCTGGTTCCGTCATTTAAGAGTTACCTCTGGACGGCTATTTTGCTTCCTATTGTAGTCATGTTGACATTAAGCCTTGGAAAAGTGTTTTTGTCCTTTGGTCTTTCGGTTTATTCTCTGCCCTTCAATATTGTAGTCATCACATTTGTGTATGTTTTAAAATTACAACTGGAGCCCGAAAAAGGTCCTGTAGAGGTCACTTTACAGGAAAATTCTCCTGAGCGGAATTTATATCACTTTATCAACACCAAACAACGATTCTCCAATCCCAATTATCTTCCCGTATCTCTTCCATTCTTTGGTGAATGGACCGTTTTACAAGGACATTCCGGAGAATACACACACAAGGATGAATGGAAACATGCGTGGGATTTCGTCATTACCGACGACGAAGACCAACAATATCGTGGCGATGGCGATTGGGTAACCGACTATTATTGCTTTGGAAAAGCAATTTCTGCGCCGGGAGACGGAACCGTGGCGGAGCTACTGGAAGGTGTTCCCGATAACAAAATAGGCGATGTGAATACCCACCAGAACTGGGGCAATACGATTGTCATTAAACACAGCGACTACCTGTATTCAAAACTATCACACTTGAAAGAGGGCAGCATAAAAGTAAAGAAAGGGGAATTTGTAAAGCAGGGGCAGAATATTGGTGAAGTTGGTAATTCCGGTCGCTCGCCTTATCCTCATCTGCACATGCAATTCCAGGTGCTACCCAACATTGGTGCTCCTACCTTTTCATATCCTTTGGGTCAATACATTCTCAACAATGGGAAGTCTGCTGAACTAAGGTCATTTGCCATTCCCCGTAAAGGGGATAAAATCTCCAGTATCCGGAAAACAAAACTTCTCGAGGAGGCGATGCATTTTATACCGGGAGAACGTCTTCATTTCCGAATCATCAAGAATGATATTCCATCTTATCGCAGACTTCCGGAAGATTCGAAATGGATTGTGGACACAACTTCCAGAAATGAATCCAGATTAATTTCCGAAACGGAACAAGCTGTTGCCTGGATTTACAACGATGGACAAGTGCACTATTTCAGCCATTTCAAGGGGAAAAATAAGTCGTTGCTCTACCTGTTCTTTTTAGGCTTATTCAAGGTTCAGTCCGGCTTCTATTCCGACCTGGAGATCAAAGATAGCATCCCAGCTAACCTGGTTTTCCCGAAAGGCTGGATGTTTTTCCATGACTTTACAGCTCCATTCTTCCGTTTTCTTCACGCCGACTTTACATTACAATATTCCAGCATCGATAACCCGACAATGCCCGGATTAATTGAACTAACAGCAACTGTCGAGAAGAAAATAGGAAACCGGCAACTTAGTCAAATGACATTCAAAACAGAAATAGGTCCAACCGGAATTAATAAAATCACCGTCGAAGAGGACGGAAAAAAACTGATTGCGCTATGCGAAGAACCATCTTAATCATCCTGTTATTAGTTCCACTCTTCACGAGGGCACAGGAAAAGTTAACCCCAGTTGAGGTTGATAAGGAAACATACGCGTATTACTTAAATGGAGAATGGAAAAAATTGATACAATTATCCAAAGAAGCCAGAAAGGAAGGAATCGACTTCTTCTATTTGAATACGCGTACTGCCATTGCCTACTACAATCTGGGGCACTATCGTAGGTCCATTCCGCTTTTTGAAAACGCTTTGCAGGAAATAAAAGGCGACACCATCCTTCTGGAGTACCTTTATTATGCATACCTCTTCTCAGGAAGAAATCAGGATGCTGTGTTTCTGACCCGGGAATTCCCCGAATCACTAAAGAAAAGGCTTGACGCCAAACCCAAAGCCGTCAGAAATTTTTCAATTGAATCCGGAGTTAGTAGCAATACCGATTACAACAGTATTTCGACCATGTCGCGAAATCGAAATTCCAGTGTATACGATGACAACTATTATCCCAAAAACCAATACTATGTAACCACAGGACTCGTCCATGATTTGGGATCCGGCCTTCGTTATACCCAAGCATACACCTACATTCAGATTAATGAAGAACAGCACATTCGTGAAATGGGAAACCAGCCAAACGAATCGACACATACAACTGCTCAAAACCAGTATTATGGTGCGCTGGACTTCAACCTTGGTGATGGGTTTCATCTCATTCCTTCACTAAACATGCTATGGGGAAAATACAGCTACATTGCCTTATCATACGATTCAAATGATGCAGCGATTTACAGCCTCGTTGACGAAAATTTCAATGACTACTCTCTCTATCTCGGGTTGTTCAAAAATTTTACATACTTCAGCACCGAACTTAGTGGAAGTTTCGCCAATCTTTTGGGTATCGATTGCTCGCAGTTTAACGGACAGTTGGCCATTTACCCTTTGGCAAACCTTAACTTTTACCTGGTTTCCACCATTAGCCTTAAGCAGCAAAAACTCACTTCAGCAAATTATTCTGACAATAACATGGTTTTCAACCAAAAAATCGGCTTCAAGGCCGGACCATTTTGGCTGGAAGGTTACTATACCGATGGTTCCATGCAATTTCTTTCGGAAGCCAATAACTATGTAATCTGGAATACACCATACCCCATTGATTCAAGGTGGGGCGCTAATCTGATCCTTCCCATCCATCAAAACCGATTGCAACTCGTGTTCCGTTACTATTCAATGAAGCAAAAAGGATACATGTTGTATTACGAAGACACAGACACTTATCAATATGAAGAATACAATTTCACAAATCAGAATTTCTCAGGAGGACTGACATGGAATTTCTAGTAAAAATAACAATTGCAGTAGCTTTCCTGCTGTCATTTCAAACAGCAAAAGCTCAACAGGATTTCAATGCAGTGATGACTGCATTTGAAAAGAGTTACACCTACGAAAAGCAGAATGACTTCAACAAGGCCATCCAGGAACTTAAAAATGTTTATTCGGATGACTCATACGAAATCAGTCTGAGACTAGGATGGTTGGACTACCTGCAGGGTAATTTCACTGAGTCTGCATCGCACTACCGGCATGCAGTCGAATTAAAGCCTTATTCCGAGGAAGCCAAGATGGGGCTTGTTCTTCCGCTTTCGGCTTCGGGGAAATGGGATGAAGTAGTTAGTTTGTATAACAAAATACTGGATAATAATCCAAAAAATACCAAAGTCAACTACAGGATGGGATTAATCTACTACAACAGAAAACAATACGAGAAAGCCTTTCCTTACTTTAAAACAGTTGTCGACCTATATCCTTTTGATTACGATGGTCTTCTGATGCTGGCATGGACGCACCTCAACCTGGGACAAACCCGTGAAGCAAAGGTCCTTTTTCAAAAATGCCTGCTTTTCAAACCCGGTGATCCATCGGCCAGCGATGGCCTATCGCGAATTCCCTGAAAAAAAATAACGGGTTACGGCAATAAATAAAACCGTAACCCGTTTTAGTTCCATAAAGGAGCCCATTCCCCTATGCTCCTAACCCCAACAAGCACGTAACAGGAAATGGGCTTTCTAACCTCCCCCCAGAGGTACCTTTTACTTAAGTTCCGCGTGATGGGACTTAAGTTTTTTTTTCTCAAAAATCTCCTACAATAATCCTAAAACCTTGCTCCTGACTCCAGGAGCAAAAAAATAATTCTACCAAACAAACTATAAATGTTCTCTCAAAACGAGAGCAAAAAATTCAAAATCAAAAAAAACGAATAATTAACTGTTTTTAATTCATTTATCCCTCCAGCATAACTGTCTTATATCTGTGCTTCCACATACCGTCGTTTTCAAATGATGAACCACTGTATCGGGGGAGACGTTAGGAAAGTCATACACGTTAAGGGGTTTTATCATTCTAACAGTTAAGTTGATTATAAATTTACGAACTAATCGCTCTTAATGTCAATTAAATTTTAACTTTTTTATCAAAATGTTTAAAATTCAGGTTTTACAGCATTTTCAGGGCTTTCAAGCCAAATTATTTTACAAAGCTGTGTTAAACAATTCGACAACATAATTGACATAATATTTTAAAGAACGGCATTTTTTAGCACATATCCTTCAAGTGATTGCTTAAAAGCCCCATAATATGAGGCTTTACGCCAAATTATTAAAATTCTGTTTCGGTTTTCGCACTTTTCTATCAATATCTCCTGCTTTCTTTAAGCAAAAACTAACTGTATCCACTGAATATCAGCGCTTCAATTTCCATTTCGTCAGGCAATTTTATATCTTGAAACGAAATCATACTAATAACCAAGCTATGCAAAATCAGATTTCCAGAAGATTATTTTTGAAAAACACTGCTTTGGCTTCCGCCGGAGTGGCTGTTGCCGGAACCGCCTGGGGTTCTACGTCGAATAACAAGGAGCTTTTCAAGCTTTCAGTTGCCGAATGGTCCGTTAATCCACTCATTTTTGGTGATGCGCGCAAAGATGGCTGGGAGAAATTCATGCAGCTACTCAAAAACGATTTTGGGGCTATCGAGAAAGCCGCGCCCATGAAAAACATCGACTTCCCAAAGTTCATCCGCGAAGTGGGTTGTGAGGGTGCTGAGTACGTGAATACCTGCATGTACGATAAAGCTCAAAATACAAAGTATCTGAATGAGTTGAATAATGTTTGCCGTGGCGAAGGAATAACCAACGTTCTTATCATGGTGGATGCAGAGGGAATGGTAGGCGCCCCGGAAAAGAAAGATCGGCTGCAAACCCTGGAGAATCACAAGAAATGGATCGATGCTGCGGCTCGGCTGGGATGTCACTCCGTCAGAGTTAATGCCGGGTCACAAGGCTCATATGAAGAACAACAGAAACTGGCCGCCGACGGACTTCACCTTCTCTGTGAGTACGGCGATAAGAATGGCATCAACATCCTGGTAGAAAATCATGGCGGATTTTCGAGCAACGGCAAATGGCTGAGTAAAGTGATGGAAATGGTGAATCACCGCCGTATTGGTACGTTACCGGACTTTGGCAACTTCCGGACGAGCTATGAGCCGGAAGAGTGGTACGACCGTTACCTCGGAATGAAAGAACTGATGCCTTACGCCAAAGGTGTTTCAGCCAAATCGCAGGAATTTGACGAAAACGGTGAAGAGGTCCATTCTGACTATCACCAAATCATGCGCATTGTAATGGAAGCTGGTTATCGCGGATTTGTGGGGATCGAATACGAAGGAGAACAATTAACTCCAAAAGAAGGTGTTCTGGCTACCAAACGATTACTTGAAAAATGTCACAAGGAATTGACGAAAGATTTTAAAGCCTGATGCAAAAGAAAAGAGGTCTTTTTCCGAATGACCTCTTTTCTTTTTATTTAGAGAATCTTATAGTTCTTCCAACTGAAATGTTCGTTTCAACACAGCACCTTTTTTCCCGGCCTCCAGTTCAGCACATTCGTTATAAGCATCGTGTTCGAAAAACAACACCCAATCCTCATCCAAAGCAATCTTCATAAATTTCTCCTTCTCTTCCATCGTCGTCACGGGGAATAAATCGTAACCAGCCAGCCAACCTACCGGGATATTGGCTGTAACCGGAACCAAATCGGCAGTAAAAACAACTTTTCTACCCTTATAGTCTACTACCGGAATTAGTTGTCCGGGCGTATGACCGTCTACAACGAAGTAATGAAATCCGGGGAACAGGTCACCTTCCTCTTTGATGAACCTCATTTTACCGCTGTCGCGCAACGTTTCCAAATCGGTTGAAAAATAAGCATTCCCGTCGCGAATATTCGGATTCCATGCTTTCTCCCACTGACTTTCCGCCACCCAGTGTGTCGCATTTTTAAACACCAACTCAGGCGTCTTGCCATCTTCACCAAACTGAACCGCTCCCCCACAATGGTCCCAATGCAAATGAGTGAAAAACATATCGGTAATCTCATCGGGATGAAAACCGGCCGCTTTCAATGAACCAACCAGAGTTTCATCGCCATGAAGGCCATTGTTTTTCTTGTACTTTTCGTTGTATTTATCGCCGGCTCCGGCGTCAATCAGAATCTTGCGATCCCCGTCAACCACCAGCAAGCATCGCATCGCTCCCTTGCAAAGATTATTTTCGTCCGATGGGTAATGTTTGCTCCACAACACCTTCGGAACAACGCCAAACAAGGCGCCGCCATCAGCCATGAAATAACCTGCATGAATTGGATAAAGCTTCATATACTGAAATTTTGTGATTCGGATTTTGTTACTTTTAACCGCAAAATTGGCAAAAAGTTACCGAAACCATGAATATTCATTTCATCGCTATAGGCGGAGCCGCTATGCACAACCTGGCAATTACCCTAAAACAAAAAGGCTACCGGGTAACCGGATCGGATGACGAAATAGTTGAACCCTCGAAAAGTAGACTGGAAAAACACGGCTTATTACCCGAAACATTTGGATGGGATGTCAATCGAATCACCACCGGGCTGGACGCCGTTATTCTGGGAATGCACGCACGAGAAGACAATCCGGAACTGGCAAAAGCAAAGGAACTAGGCATTAAAATCTATTCGTACCCGGAATTTCTTTACGAGCAGACAAAGAACAAAACCCGCGTTGTCATCGGCGGAAGCCACGGAAAAACCACCATCACGTCAATGATTATGCACGTGCTGAAAGAGAATAACGTCGATTTCGATTACATGGTCGGCGCACAAATCGAAGGCTTCGAAACCATGGTTCGGCTGAGTGAGTCGGCAAAAATTGCCGTGTTTGAAGGCGATGAATACTTATCATCTCCCATTGACCGGCGTCCAAAATTTCATTTGTATCAACCCCAAATCGGGCTCCTTTCAGGAATTGCCTGGGACCACATCAATGTTTTCCCAACTTTTGACAATTATGTAGAACAATTCAGGGAATTTGCCCGGCTAATGCCTAATAATGCGCACTTGATTTATTTCGATGGCGATGAAAACCTGAGAAAGATTGCCAGTGAGAACGCATCTCGATTAAAAGTAACAGGGTACAACGAACATGCAGCCGATGTTACAGAGGGACAAACTCAACTAGTTATTGCAAATGGCAAACACATCGGCCTGACTGTATTTGGCCGGCACAATCTGCAGAATATTAGTGGTGCACATATTATTTGCCAACAACTGGGAGTTACTGATGAAGATTTTTACCGGAGTATTGCGACTTTCAGCGGCGCTGCCCGTCGCCTGGAGAAATTGGCTGAAACAAACAACATGACCATTTTCCGCGATTTTGCTCATTCGCCATCAAAGCTGAAAGCAACGGTAGAAGCCGTTAAACAACAATTCCCCGACAGGAAGTTAACAGCCGTCATGGAGTTACACACGTTCAGTAGCCTGAAGAAAGAGTTTCTTCCGCTCTACAAAAATTCGATGGAGAAAGCCGACGAGGCATTCGTCTATTTTAGTCCGCACACCATCGAGCATAAAAAGCTCGAACCCATCACGTCTGAACAGGTAAAAGAGGCTTTCGGTCGGGAAGATTTGCAGGTGTTTACTGATTCAGATCAACTTTTTTCGGTGTTGAAAAACTTACCTCACAATAACCAAAACCTGCTGCTGATGAGTTCCGGAACCTTTTCGGGAAAGGATTTACCCGACTTTGCCAAATCGTTGACGGAAGAATAAAAAAACGGGGAATTTTCGTTCCCCGTCTCTATATTAGTTGGTTTCTTTCACTTTTGCTTCAAGCGATTTTATCTTCTTATCCAAGCTATTCTTTGCTTTCAGCACCAGCGATAAATCGTATGCATTTTTGACAGCTTCCTTATCAAACGTTTCGAGGACGATGTAGTAATACCGTTTCCCGAGAAAAACAGCTTTTAGTTTCAGGTCGGTATGTTCGGCAATAAATTTAATGACATCGTCACTTTTTCCATCCTTGTATGAAACCTGCTCCCACTTCTTATCTAAAAACTCGCTGTGATGGTTATTGACATCATTTAGCGGAACACTGTCCGTTCTGGCATGCAACTTGCCATCATAAACCCGGATTGCTACGTGATTGAGCCATTTATCACCGTAATAGTTACTCGACAGGTAAATCCGGCCGCTGGCATCCAAATGCACCTGGATAAATGAACGAGCCCAGCTACGATTAACGGTTTGCCTCTTCGGAATATATTGCATGTACTCATCAAACTCGCCTTTCTTTGTTGTGAAATTCTTTGACAGCTTCTGAATCTGTTCATCCAGTGAATCGCGATTTGCCCGGAGTGTGATTAATTCGGCAACGAAAATGCGCTTTTTCATCTCACCGGCCTGCTTTATCTGAGCAACTGCTTCCGGATAGGTTGTCGCGATTGAATCAAGGCTCCCAACAGCTTTCGCCGTGTCGCCCTGCGAAAGTAGCATCTCTGCCCTGCTGATTTGTTGAGCCGCTTTTTCGGAAGGTGTCGGACCACACGAAACAAATAACATCGACATCAACCAAACGAAAAATACTCCACTGCTATATACTCGTTTCATACCTTGAAATTTTTCCTAAAAATACAATTTCTGCCCGACCCAAACGAAATATCCAAAAAGCAATGTGCCAAGCTCAGATAATTCTGGTTACATTTGAGATCGGTAAGAACTGGTTATGAAAATCTGTTTGCCACAGTTGTATATCATAATCGGTTCTGATAAAACAATGACCCGAAATGAAAAAGATTATTGTACTGGCAACGATTGCAATAACGTTGTTTTCATGTCACCCCAGCCGTCAGCGAGACGGCCAGATTTCGTTCCGTTTAAAAGATATTCACCAGCAGGATTATTACTACAAAGTGCACATTGCCTACCCACTGATTGAAAGCTATTGGTCGAACTGCCGGTTTGAAGACACTTTTAATCGTGAAATGACCAGCTTTGCCGACAGTACCATGGCTGAATTTGAAGGCAAACAACTGGCCGAAAAGAAACAAGTTGTCGATCAGGTGCGCGGAGAAAGCCCGAATCCCCGACCCGATTACCGTTACGAAATGTCGCTCACTCATCAATGGTTTAATATTTACAACGGGATGCTCAGCCTTCGTTTTAAAAAGTATGAATATGCTTTGGGCGCCCACGGAAATACCTGGTTTATCTGTTACAACTTTTCAGCATCCGAAAATCGTTTTCTCACCATCGACGACATTATTGACCGCTCTACACCAGAAAAATTGCAGGAGCTGGCCGAATTAATTTCACAATACCTTGACAATCCGGGCGATTGTTTCGCTGTAACAGCCGATGAGTTGGACAATGACTTTGAGAATGTCAATTTTACTAACGACGACATCATCTTTTCGTTTGCCAACTACCAGATTGGTCCATACGCATGTGGAACTGCTGTTGTTCGTATTCCAATCGACGTATTGAAGAAGAAAGATTTGATACAACCGGACTTTTTAAAAATGTTGCATCCCGAAAATTAAGATAACAACTACCATTTCATAATACCATCTGATTTCGTCATCAGAAGCTTCATTTCCTCATCACAAAGGTTTATTACCTTGCGGAGAAAATTTTTCCTGATCATGGTAACACTAACTCAACTCGAATACATTGTAGCCGTTGACACTTATCGTCATTTTGCTACAGCCGCTGAAAATAAATTCATTACGCAGCCTACGCTGAGTATGCAAATAAAGAAAATGGAAGATGAGCTGGGCGTCATCATTTTCGACCGGAGCAAACAACCTATTATTCCTACCGACGTTGGACGTAAAATTATCGAACAGGCCCGGCAGATTTTATTCGAAGCAAACAAAATTCACAGCATTATAGATGATTTTCAAGGCGAGGTAAGCGGAACCCTTAAGATTGGGATCATTCCCACGTTAACTCCTTATGTCCTCCCACTTTTTATCGGCGAATTCTCGAAAAAATATCCAAACATCGATATTTATGTGGAAGAATATTATACACATATTATCGAGGAAAAGCTGAAAAAAGACCAACTGGACGTGGGCATAGTCGTTACGCCGCTTAAGGATAAAAACATTCACGAAGACCCGCTTTTTTACGAAGAGATGAAAATCTTCTCGCATCGCGGACATCCCATTGCCAAGAAACAGACCATCTCGGTAAAGGACATTGCCTCTCCCGACATCTGGCTACTTGATGATGGCCATTGTTTCCGCACTCAGGTTATCAACCTCTGCCGGATGAAAAGCCAGGTGCAGTCCAAGCTCCCCTTCCATTTTGACGGAGGTTCGCTGGAAACCATCATGAAAATTGTTGAGCGGGAAGGTGGTTATACGCTGATTCCGGAACTAGCGGCCGGATTTGTTCCTCTTACAGCTCCGGTAATTGTCCGGAATTTCTCTGATTTGACCCCTTTGCGGGAAGTCAGCCTGATTTATGCCCGCAATTTCGCCAAACATAAATTAATCAGTGTTCTTCGGGAAGAGATCATTCAGCAAGTACCTAAATCACTCAGAAACAAGGAGCGCGGAACCATCGTGGAATGGCGCTAATTTTTTTGATCTTTTTATTTGTTGTTTGAGAAATATGTTATTTCTTTGCATCGCTCAAAACATAAGGGCAATCAAGCCCAATTGAGCCATTCAGTATTTTGAATGATTAAACCGGTCCTTAGTTTGGAGCTTAAAAAAATCTATTTATTTTTGCAGCGCCAAATAAAAGGCAAGCATTAGGAGGCCCGTTCGTCTAGGGGTTAGGACGCCAGGTTTTCATCCTGGTAACAGGGGTTCGATTCCCCTACGGGCTACAATAGGAAGTCATTTTCGGAAAAACCGGATTAATGCTTTCCAAATCAGGAAAAAACGTTATTTTTACAGTCCCCAATTTAAGGGACGTTGAATCAAGGAGGCCCGTTCGTCTAGGGGTTAGGACGCCAGGTTTTCATCCTGGTAACAGGGGTTCGATTCCCCTACGGGCTACTATTTAAAGACACGTAATTATTTAGGGAAATGGCAAATCATAAATCAGCAGCAAAGAGAGCAAGACAATCAGAAAAGCGTCGTTTGGAAAATCGTTATTACGCTAAAACGATGCGTAATGCAGTTCGTAACCTGCGTTCAACCAGCGAAAAAGAAGCCGCATCGGACATGTTACCGAAAGTTTCTGCCATGCTCGATAAACTGGCTAAGAAAAATGTCATTCACAAAAACAAAGCGGCTAACCTGAAGTCAAGCCTTGCTTTGCACGTGAACAGCTTGTAAGATATTTCTAATCTATATTTCAGCTCATCCTTCAAAAAGGGTGGGCTTTTTTTGTTTTGACCGCTTACTCCGTTCTCCATTTAGATTACATTTTGTAAATTAGTTTAAAGCTAAACCTGAATGGAAGAATACCGTAAACTCAGTATCAAGGACTGGGCGGTCGAAGATCGCCCCCGCGAAAAACTTCTCTATCGTGGACTTGCCTCCCTTTCCGATGCCGAATTAATTGCCATTCTTATTGGATCGGGCAATAACGAAGAAACTGCCGTTGAATTATCCCGCCGGATTTTAGGTTCCGTAAAAAATAACCTGAATGCGCTGGGAAAGCTTGATGTAGAAGCTTTGAAAAAATTCAAGGGAATAGGCGAAGCAAAGGCCATTGCCGTGATCGCTGCGTTGGAACTCGGCCGACGTCGGAACCAGTCGGGAGCACTGAAAATGCAACAAATTACCTCGAGCCGGGATGCAGCTAACTTCTTACAGCCTGTTATGGGCGATTTATCTCACGAAGAATTCTGGATTCTTCACCTCAACCGTCATAATAAGATTATTCATTACGAGCGAATCAGCCAGGGTGGCCTGACCGGAACCGTAATCGATGTGCGTGTCATTCTGAAAAAAGCCCTCGAAAAACTCGCTACTTCCATTATTATCGCGCACAACCATCCGTCAGGAAATTTGCAAGCAAGCGACTCCGACCGTAAAATAACCAGACAACTTAGAGATGCTGCTAAGCTAATGGAAATTCCGCTGCTCGATCACCTCATCATTACTCAAACCGGCTATTACAGCTTTGCCGATGAAGGAATCCTCTAAAACATAGTAGTATTTTTTTACTTTTGTGATAAACTGAGACTTTGACCGTGATTCTCATCTACAGCAATAATCTTAGTCCCCGACTGAACTATACGGTCAGGTATATTTTCAATGATCTCATTCCGACGACTTTTCAGGTGACTAATGACCCGGATTTAGTCACCCGGTTTAACGGTCCTATCATCAACTACTCAGACAACAATGAATTGCCGGGATTGCACATCTTTCCTCACGGCTTACTCTTCTCTGAGAAACTTGTAGACTTCGTTCCGCAAATCGATAATTCCGGTGAAATCCCATTACTTTTTCCTGTTTCAACCAGCGGCAAAAGCGAGTTGACATTCGACGTATTCGCTGCTGTTTTCTGGATGGTTTCGCGGTACGAAGAATATTTCCCGAAAGGAAAAACGGATATTCACGGACGTTTCCGTGCCGAAGCCTCTTTCGCTTTTCAACATCATTTTCTCCAGCGCCCTGTTGTTGATTTATGGGCAGAATTACTGGCAGATGCCATTGCGACGAAATGGCCGCAATGGGAAAAACCGATGCGCCGCTTTCGCTATATATCGACGATTGATGTGGATAATGCATACGCCATTCTGCACAAAAGTATGCTACGCAAGATGACAGCCTCATTTCGTTCGATTATGAATCCTCGAAAAAACAGGCCGATTTCTGTCCGAAAAGAAGTGTTGAAAGGTCAAAAACCAGACCCCTACGACACCTATGCCGAAATGGAAAAGATGCATGAAACCTACAATGTGGAAGCTGTTTTCTTTTTCCTGCTAGGCGATTACGGAAAGTTCGATAAGAATCTCTCCTATCGGAATGTTAATTACAGGGCACTTATCCGGGATACTTCCAAGAAAGTCCCGGTAGGAATTCATCCTTCGTATAAAGCTTCTGGGGCGCATAAAATGCTGGAAACCGAAGTCAAAAGACTCAGCAAGATTATTGGCGAGTCTCCTTTCCGCAGCCGTTTTCATTATCTCCGGCTTACATTTCCGCAATCGTACCAATGGCTCATCGATACCGGAATTAAGGAAGATTATACCCTCACTTACCATTCGCGCGCTGGATTCAGGGCCGGAACCTGTACTCCTTTCCGCTTCTACGATTTGTCATCGGAAAACGAAACCAATTTGAAAATATTCCCGACAACGGTAATGGAGGTTTCGCTGAAACAGTATCAGGAACAAACTCCCAAAGAGGCAATCGAAACAATCAACCGATTAATGATGGAGGTAAAAAAAGTGAATGGTACCTTTGTTTCATTGTTCCACAACGAATCGTTGAGTGATTCGGGCGAATGGAAAGGTTGGAAAAAAGTCTTCAAATCGATGTTGAAAAAGGCGGGTGAACTTCGTGATGAATAAAAATCAAACAATCAACTATATTCCGTATGACAAGTTAGATGTCAAAAAATGGGACACATGCATCGATAACGCGGTGAACGGAATTATCTATGCCTATTCCTGGTACCTCGATATTGTCGCCGGAAAATGGGATGCATTGGTGATAGGAGACTATGAATATGTGATGCCGTTGGTTACAGGACGCAAATTTGGGATATCGTATTTGTACCAACCTTATTTCACACAGCAATCGGGCATTTTTTCTTCCAACCTGCTGAACGCTGAAGTTGTCAGTAAATTTCTCCAGGCAATTCCACCCAAATACCGGCTAATCGAAATCTCTCTCAACACTTTCAACACACACAACCGCCTTGCCCATTTCGAAACAGAAAGGCGTGTGACGTATCAGCTCGATTTAATTCAGCCTTACCAACAGTTGTGTGCAGCCTATAAAATCAATACCATCCGAAATATCCGGAAGGCACAACGTAACAATGTTTTTATTGACGAAAATATTGACCTGGGCCTCTTCATGCGATTTACCAGGGAACATCTCCGGAAAAAAGCGCCAGAACTAAAGAATGATGATTTTCTTCGCTTGCAAAAACTGGTCAGTTACTGTATTCGCTACGGAAAAGGGAGAATCAGCGGTGTTTACTCCGATCACAATGAGCTGCTGGCTACCGTCTTTTTTGTGTGGTCGCATCACAAACCCATTCTGCTTGTTTCGGCCAGTTCTGACGAAGGCAAAAGGCAAAGTGCTATGTTCATGATGATCGACCAGTTTATTCAGAAATATTCGGGTAGCCCTTACACGCTCGACTTCGAAGGATCGACCATCGAATCGGTGGCCCGCTTTTACGCGGGTTTTGGCGCTATTCCAACCGAATATTCATTTATCCACCGGAACAGACTTCCTCTTTTTTTGAAATGGTTTAAACAGTGAGTCCGATTCACACGGAAGATCATTTTTTATTATTTTCGCATAAAAATTCCATGATCCACGTACTTGGCGAAAACAATTCCCTGTTCAATCAGTTCATTTCTGAGATTAGGGACGAGGTTGTACAGAAAGATTCATTGCGGTTCCGCCGGAACCTCGAACGTGTAGGAGAGATTTTTGCCTACGAAATCAGTAAGCATCTCGATTACAAAACGCAAGATGTAACCACTCCACTTGGGGTGGCAAAAGTCCCCATGGTGGTGCAGCAACCGGTTCTGGCAACCATTCTGCGTGCCGGACTCCCCCTTCATCAGGGATTACTTAACTATTTCGACAAGGGTGAAAACTGCTTTATTTCGGCTTATCGCAAATATGACGAAAGCGGTGAATTCCATATCGAGTTCGAATACATTTCGTCTCCATCTGTCGACGACAAAATCGTCATACTTTCCGACCCGATGCTGGCGACCGGTGCTTCCATGGAAATTGGTTACCGGGCATTACTGGAAAAGGGCACGCCTAAACATGTCCATATGGTTTCAGTAATTGCCAGTCAGGAAGGTGTTGATTACCTGATTAAAAAAATGCCGCATAATAATTACACACTTTGGATTGGTGCTATTGATAAGGAGATGACGCCAAAATCGTATATCGTTCCCGGACTAGGCGACGCAGGAGACCTGGCTTACGGAATTAAAATCGATTCGAAAAAGACACACAACCGGTAATTATTTTTACACCGGAATAACTCATACAAAAACCGTTATGCCTGGCTAACTGCTTAGGCATGACGGTTTTTTCATGAAAGTTTCTCCACTCGGGAGTTATCCGGACATTCCGAAACCATCTGACTGATGGTTTTACCCGTAATCGGATGAATTCGATTTGGATAGAGTTCATTCAATGGTTCCAAAACAAAACGCCGTTCGGCCATCCGGGGATGTGGAATAATTAGAGTTGGTTCATTCATTACCTGATCTTCTACGAAAAGAATGTCCAAATCAAGCGTTCGGGCTGAATAACCATTGCCCTTACGTTCACGCCCGAAATATGTCTCAATCGAAAAAAGTTTCTGCAATAATCCCTGCGGAAGCAGTGTAGTTTCTATCGTGACAACCTGATTCAGAAAAGGATCGGAGTCAAAACCCCATGCCTCAGTTTGGTAAAGCGACGATTCCTGTATAATCTGGCCCGCTTTTTCGACCATCTGCACCTTTGCTTTATTAAATATTTCCAGCGTGTTACCAACATTCCCGCCCAAAAGTATATCAACCTGAAGCATTCGTTTTGATTTTTCTGTAATAAAAAGCTGCACAATAATACTTATTTTAAGACGATTAATTTTAAATTCAGTTTTCGGTCAAGACAAATTCAGGTTCTATCGATATACGTGTTTCATTGTCACCGGAAACATTTCTTATTGAAACAATTACTATACACCTAAATTCAGTAATATGAATAGTTTTTGGAAAATTTTCCTTGCCTCTTTACTGGCAATATTTGTTGGAATTATCCTCTTCTTTTTTGTTTCTATTGGCTTTCTGTCGTCGCTGGCTTCATTTGCCGAGTCGACTCCACAGGTTGCCGATAATTCGGTTTTAACCTTGAAACTGAATAACCGCATTGTTGATCGTAAATCGAATAATCCGTTTGAGGACATGGATATTCCATTCCCCGGAGTAAGTACGAGCCCGACCACCGGACTCAATCAGATATTGCGTTCCATTAAAAAAGCCAAAACAGATGACCACATCAAAGGTATTTATCTGAATCTTTCGGACATTGGCGCTGGCTATGCTACCATTGAAGAAATCCGCGATGCCCTGAAAGATTTCAAATCATCTGACAAATTTATTTACGCTTATTCTGATAATATTTCTCAGAAAGCATATTACCTCGCAACGGTTGCCGACAGCTTAATCATGAATCCCCGAGGCATGTTCGATTTCAGGGGACTCACTGCACAACGGACTTTTTACAAAAAAGCCATGGATAAGTTCGGCATCGATATGCAGATTATTCGCGGCCGGAACAACAAGTTTAAATCGGCGGTAGAACCCTTCATGTACGAAAAAATGAGTGAAGCCAACCGCGAACAAACCAAGGTGTACCTTCACAGTATTTGGAATCATCTTCTTCAGGGAATTTCCGAAACGCGTAATATATCGATCGATTCGCTTCAGGCTTATGCCAATGAAGTACAGACTTTCCGCATGCCGCAAAAAGCATTAAGCGAAGGCTTTTTCGATAACCTGAAATACAAGGATCAGGTACTCGCCGATCTGCGCTCGCTGACTGGTGTTAGCGAAAACAAAGATATTCCCAGCATTGGACCCGGCAAGTACGACAAAGTACCGGAGAAACATGATGGTAAAGGACTGGCGAAAAACAAAATTGCCGTGATTTACGCCCAGGGAGAAATCGATCCGGGAAGTGATGGTTCCTACTATATCGACTCCAGGAAAATATCACAAACGATTCGAAAAGCCCGTCAAGACTCAACCATCAAGGCTGTTGTTTTCCGTGTCAACTCTCCCGGAGGAAGCGCCTACGGCTCTGAAGTTATCTGGCGCGAAGTGGAACTGACACAAAAAGTAAAACCGGTTGTTGTTTCCATGGGTGATTTAGCTGCTTCAGGCGGTTACTACATCTCCTGTGCTGCCGGTACCATTATGGCAGAACCGACGACCATTACTGGTTCCATTGGTATTTTCGGAATGATTCCCAACTTCCACGACCTCTTGTCGAACAAAATTGGAATTACCTTCGATGAAGTAAATACCAACGCACACTCGGGTATGCCGACTGTTAGCCGGGCTATGACACCTTTCGAGCACGACCTGATGCAGAATTACGTAGAGAAAGGGTACGAACTGTTCCTGAAAAGAGTGGCTACCGGACGTGATACCACCAGTCATTACATCGATGGCATTGGTCAGGGGCGCGTTTGGACTGGTGAGAATGGAAAACAAATTGGTTTAGTCGATAAGTTCGGTGGTTTGAATGATGCCATCAAACTGGCCGCCAGCCAGGCCGGGGTTGAAAATTATCGCATTAAAGAGTTACCGAAAGAGAAGGACCCGTTTGAGGAGCTGCTGAAAAACTTCTCGACTGCGGCTAAAGTGAAAATGTCTGAATATGTATTGGGTGACTCATACAAAACCTGGGAAAACATCAACCGTGTTTCGCACATGAACGGTTTATACACAATGTTACCCTACACGCTTGAAATCCGATAAAAATTCAATTAATTTTGCCATATAAAAAGGAGAACACGGGTTGTTCTCCTTTTTTTCTGTCTTGATAAAATAGTAACTTAGTCTTCTTCGCGAAACGTTCATTCGCGACTGAATATTACTGGTTACTTCGGATATAAAATACGCGTGAAAAAACTGATACTCATACCGCTTTCCTGGTTGTATGGCCTTGTTGTCGCCATCAGGAACCGACTCTTCGAAATGGAAATCCTCCATTCGAAGGAGTTTTCCATACCTACCATCTCGGTTGGAAACATTGCGGTGGGCGGCACGGGAAAGACTCCACATACCGAATACCTGGTCAGGTTACTTTCCCAGGAATTCAAAGTGGCAACGCTCAGCCGGGGATACAAACGTAAAACCAAGAGTTTTCACATTGCCCGCGTCGATTCAACCGTAAGCGAAGTGGGCGACGAACCCCTGCAAATCAAACAGAAGTTCCCGGAGATAACCGTTGCGGTCGACGAAAAGAGGGTACACGGAGTGGAAGAGTTACTCAAATCGGAAAAACATCACCGTCCGGAAGTCATCCTCCTCGACGATGCTTTCCAGCACCGGTACATCAATCCGGGCGTAAATATTCTGCTTACGGAATATAGTCGCCTGATTACGCAGGATCATCTGTTACCTTACGGAAGACTACGGGAGAGAGCGTCGAACCGCGTACGTGCCAACATCATTATCGTGACCAAATGCCCGGGCGAACTCAAACCCATCGACGAGCGCATCATCACGAAAGAACTCGATATAAAACCATTTCAGAATCTTTTCTTCACAACGCTGGAATATGGTGCTCCGGTTCCGGTTTTTCCCGGCAAGGTAAAAGAGGCGTATTCGCATATCAATTCGGCCGTGTTGCTGGTAACCGGAATTGCCAATCCGAAACCGTTGAAAGATTATCTGCGGCATCACACCATCGAAATTCACGAGCTCGCATTTAGCGATCACCGTAATTTCACCAATAAGGACATGGAACGGGTGGAGGAACGCTTCATTGAAATTCAATCGCCCCGGAAAATAATCATCACCACCGAGAAGGATATGATTCGGATTAAAGGGTTGAACCATGTTCCCGATATCGTAAAAGAGAGTTTACATTATATTCCACTGGAAATTAAATTCCTGAATGACGACAAAAAGAATTTTGATCGAAAAATACTGAACTATGTTAGAGAAAATAAAAGCAACTTCGACCTATATTCAAGAGCAAACCGGGTATGAGGCTGAAGTAGGAATCATCCTGGGAACAGGATTGGGCGGTTTGGCAAAGGAAATCGATATCGAGCATTCGCTGAATTATTCCGATATCCCCAACTTTCCGGTTTCGACCGTTGAAGGACACGCCGGAAGACTGATTTTCGGACACCTTGGCGGGAAGAAAATTATCGCCATGCAGGGACGCTTTCACTTTTACGAAGGATATTCCCTTCAGGACGTTACTTTCCCGGTACGTGTATTACGAATGCTGGGGGTACGTAAACTCATCGTTTCCAACGCCAGCGGCGGATTGAATCCCAACTACAAAGTGGGCGACATTATGATGCTCACCGACCACATCAACATGTTCCCGGGCAACCCGTTGATTGGCCCCAACATGGAAGAACTGGGACCGCGCTTCCCCGATATGAGCGAAGCCTATAATCTGCACCTGCGGAATCTGGCCCGCAAAATTGCCCTGAAGAACAATATTAGTCTGGAAGAAGGTGTATACGTTGGAGTAGCAGGACCGACCTTCGAAACACCGGCTGAGTACAAGATGTTCCGCACGCTGGGTGGAGATGCCGTGGGTATGTCAACCGTGCCGGAAGTGATTGTAGCCCGCCACATGGATATCGATGTTTTCGGAATTTCCATTGTGACCGACAGTGGTGTGCCCGGCGAAATCGTCGAGATATCGCATGAGGAAGTTCAGGAAGTAGCCATGAAAGCCGAACCGAAACTTTCACTCATCATCCGCGAACTGATACGGCAGATGTAAATATCCTCCAGGGAAACCAAAACGGAGAAAATTATACAAACAACCGCACCAACTTATCCGGAGGTAAGCACCTTCGGATATTTTTTTGTTTACCTTTTACTATTCTAATGCTGATTAAAATAATTTTTAATCATGGTTAAATTATTTTTTAATCCTGATTAAAGCTAAAAATAATCATGATTAGAATTAGAAAAGGTAAGTACCTCTAATATAAGATGTGCAGATGTTTTCGGCAGAACGTCAGCTTCCGAGGAGCAAGAGCAGGATACCGGCGAGGATTCCGAACAGCAAAACGAATTTGCGCCGTATGTTTTTCTCACGGAAAAGAACAGCTCCCAGGGCAAACGTGATAATCACTCCTCCCCTGCGCAAAGCGGAAATAACCGAGATTAACGAGCCATCCAGCGAAAGCGCATAGAAATAAAGAAAATCGGCGGTAACCAGAAACAGTCCGATGAACGGAATACTCCAGCGCCACTGAAACGGGGTGTTCTTTTTTCGGCGCGGGTACCAAAGGAACAGTAGTACTGGTAACAATAAAACGACTTGGTAGATGGAGAACCACGCCTGTACGGCCATCCGGTCGAAGTGGCGGATGAGGAATTTATCGTACAAGCCGCTTACCGCGCCAAGCAATGTTCCGGCGATAATGAACAGTACCCACTTGTTGGTGCGAAAGTGAATTCCCTCGGTTTTCCCCGCCAGGGAAAACAGGTAAAAGAAAAGGAGTGTGACCGACAACCCCACCCACTGCAGGGGCGAAAGGTGCTCCGAATATATGACAATGGCACCAACGAGTGTCCAAACCGGCCCGGTAGCCCGGATGGGCGTCACAATGGTGATGGGCAGATGCTTCATGGCAAAGTAGGCAAACAGCCACGACGAAGTCACAATCACGGCTTTGAGAAAAATATAGCCATGCTGCTCAATCGGAATGGAGGGAATGAAAAAGAGGGAGTGACCAAATTCTTCAGGAGCGAAATGGGATAGCAAGAGCAAAGGTACAAACAACAATGCCGAAGTAACGGTCGAAAAGAAGAGCACCGGAATAACGGCATTGTCTCTCAACGACCACTTCTTAAACACATCGTATGTACCCAGGAAAAGCGACGATATCGCGCCAAAGATTGCCCACATAATCTAATCAATTCGAAGCCACAAAAATAGTGGGTATCATCTAGCGAAGTATCAACCGGATTTTATGGAATGGTTAATAAAAAAGGAGACCCCATCTGAGACCTCCTTTCATAAAAATACCTATCATTTGCAATTAGAAGGGGAATTCGTCCTCCTTCAAATCTGATTCTGCTTTTTCGGTTTCCGGCTTCTTCGCCTCCAGATGCTCCGGGTTCCCATCGACATAAATGGCTTTGTGCGGCGTAACCGGACAAGCATGTTCGCAGGCACCGCAACCAACACAAATATCTTCGGTTACTTCCGGAATAACCAAATCACCGTAAGGGACCATATGCACTGCCTTCGTGGGACAATGCTCCGAACAGGCACCACAGTCGGTTCCGTCGGTTTCCACAATGCAATTGGCCTTGATGAAATGCGCTTTGCCGATTTGCGTCACATGCTTCTGTTCCACCGTTAGTGGCTTAATAGCGCCGGTAGGGCAAACTTCACCGCAAGTGGTACAATCGAAGTTGCATAATCCCGCATGGAAATCCATATGCGGCTGCAACATACCGGCCAGACCGTATTCCAGGAATGACGGCTGCAACACCTTGCTGGGACAGGCACTCACACAAAGTGAACAGCCGGTGCAAATGTCATTGAATCGTTCGATGCTCTCGGAGCCCGGAGGTGAAACTGCATATTGCTTGTTTTCCGGAATCTTTCCTCCGTTGCTGGAATGAACAGTCGAATCTTGTTGAACGGTGGCTGCTGCCTGCACTTTCTTTACTGAAGCGAGCCCTGCCATAGCTGCCATTCCGACTCCGGCTGTAAACAGGAAACTACGCTTGCCCATTTGCGGTCCCTTCGGTTCGGCAACCATCATATCCACTGGTTTCAATTCAACCGTTTTTTCTTTCTTCCCTTTGCGGGAAATCCGGTAAACAGCTGCATCTTCCGGGCAGGTATCGATACAATTATAGCAAGCCACACAGCGGCTGTAATCAATCGTTTGGTGTTTGATACTAATGCATTCAGCCTTGCAAACACGCATGCACTTGCCGCATTGTGTGCAAGTATCGTGATCTAATTCAATCTTGAACAGGGAATATTTCGACAGAAAACCCAACACGGTTCCAACCGGGCAAACACTGTTACAATACAACCTTCCCCGGTTGAATGCCATGACAATGACCAGGATGAAAAACAGCAATGTAGTTCCCAGAACAGTCAACTGTATCGGTGCCAGGTCATATTGGTAAAGAATCGAGTATACATCGGCCGATGAAAGCGCGGCTGCGCCCAGGTTATTCACCCAAACCACGATGGGTTTGAACAGATAGGAAGCGATTCGCCCAAATAAACTGTACGGATCGAGCAAGGTCAGAAAAGTAATTCCTCCAAATAGCACAACCAGTAACAAAACCCCCAAAATAGAGTACCTTGTAATGGTCCATGCCTTACGAAATTTGTAACGGTGTTTCTTCTTCACCTTCCGGGAAAACCAGGAAACTACATCCTGTAGAATCCCCAACGGACAAATGGCCGAACAGTATACCCGGCCAAACAGAAGCGTCAGCGCTAAAACGGCTATTAATCCCCATGCAACCACACCAGCTACCGTAATGGTTTTCAGCAAAGCCGGTACAAACTGCAGCGAAACAGCCCATTGATAAAAAGCCTCGCCGAAAGTACTCCGGAAATCAATGAATACAGCCGAGAGTAACAGAAAAAAGAACAGGGCCAGTACGACCCTGATTTTTTTTAATATGGATAATTTCATCGAATCTTATTCGTTAGGAAAATCAGCTAGAGAAAACGTTACACGACAATCCGCTTAATCTTAAGTTTGCTCAGATCCATGGTACCAAACCCGGCTTCACTGGCAAGCTTGATGTGATTGATTTTTTCCGGATCCATGCCCAAAAATTTGGCTGCGGCCGAATCAATGGCTACAATGTCTGTGGAAATTAATTGACTCTTCAAAGTCACCACGTCATCCAGCGAAACCCCTACCGGGCCATTCTGCTTCATCATGCGGTAGGCATCCACCACATTCAAATCGGGCTTGCGGAAATGCAGGAAGTCGGCGATACACTGGTGTAGGTCGTTCTTGTGGTAATAGCCTCTATCCCACACACATCCCATGAGGTTCTTCATGGCAATGGTCGCCCTGGACGAGCTGTGATTCTTCAAAACAGGTACGTTGATAAACACGTCGGTATCGAGCATCAACTCATGAACATCCGTCTGCTTCAGCTTGACGCCTCCCGTTACACTCACTTGTTTATAATATTTCTCACTGTTACCAGGAACCATCTTTCCTCCTGCTTCAGCTACTGCCTGCTCAATTCCCGAGTGTTTGTAACACTTAGACCATTCGTGACAAGTATGGTCGAATACCAATACCTCTTTGGCTCCGGCATCCAGGCAGTGCTCAATAATTCTTTTTACCAGTTTCGGATTGGTGTTTCCAGCTCTTTCCGGCGTCCGGTCCCAGCCAATATTCGGTTTTACCAAAACACGTTGTCCGGGCTTCACAAAACGGGACATCCCTCCCAATGCAGCAATTCCCTTGTCGAACATTACGTCAGGCTCTCCCCCACGAATGGCCACAAGGTCAACATCTGTCTCAGCCTCAGCCGCCAGTAAACTGTTGGCTCCGCCTAAACTCAGGGCTGCTCCGGTTGCTACGCCGGCGCCCACACTTGATCGAATGAAATCTCTGCGCTTCATAGTTTGGTTCAATTTATTTCAGACTTAAAACTAACGAAAAAGATCATGTCAATCATACATTAAGTTCTATGAGCCACTGATTTAGAACTAGTTTAAATATATATAAACCTTCATACATGTTAATTGATGCGATCGGTTAGTACACAGGTCTTTCGGAAGGATTTAGTTTGTCCCGATGGATTGAAGGCCTCGACGGCAATAATGTATATTCCCAACTCAGCCAATTGGTGATCCTCTTTTCGTCCGTCCCACACAAGTTCGCTGGCTGAAGCCAATAACGCATTATTGCTCAGCCGCCGGATTTCGCGGCCAGCCGTATCAAAAATCCGGATGTTGGCTACCCATCCCGGTTCCCCGGGAGAAAGGTGAATGATTAGTCGATCGTTGTAACCGTCGTCGTTTGGCGAGAAGATTTTGGGCTCAACCTTCAGCCACTCGGCAATCGACTCATCCTCTGCAAACGATGAATTGGCATATCCTGGTGTCGCGAATCCCGCTGTTGCCGCCGCCGAATGCCAGTTATCCCGCTCGCTAACTTCCCTCGAAAAACTCTTCCGCTCCAGCGAAACACCCGATTCGTTTGCCACTAATGGATGATGCATAGAACGATTATAGCTGAACTCCTCCAAAACTTCCTTTCGCCGATTCAACAAAACTACTCTCCCGGCATCGTCCGGAAGTGAGGGAAATTCATCCATTTCGACAAAACACCCGGGACATTCGGTAAAATATTGATCTAATACAGATTCTGTATTGATTGACAGAACCACGTAACTTCCCGCATCCAAACTTCGTGGCGCATCAGCTATCAATGAAACCTGCTTCAGTGCCAGCGAATCGTTCCGGGTGGCAAGATAAAGGCCACTCAAATCGACTGCCTCAGAAGACGTATTATATAGCTCCACGAAATCAACTCCGTCCGAATATGGATTGAACAAGACCTCGCTCAATTTCAGTTCACCCGGATGTAAAAAACGATAGGTGAAATCAAAATCTCCACCCGCACTTTGATTGCCACACTCATCCGCGAAAGCGGAAAGGTGAAGCGTATAAGCCCCTCCTTCCTGAAATGTTCCTTCAGGGAAGAAGAGTTTGACCAGCTGATTATTGGCAACAACCGCACTATCAACATGAAAATCCTTTCCGGGAAAAGAAATATCCGGCGAAGCCGAAAGCGACTCGCTGAACCAAACCGATAATTGTTGATCCGATTCTACCCGAATGCCCAACACCTGAGGCGGAATTTCATCGGGGTTGGTCTGCTGCATTGGATTAGCTGCGCCCGGCATTCCACCTGCCATAGCCACCGAGGCCATCCAGTTTCCGGAGGAACCGCACAACCGATTGGGATCGATTCGTTCCAACGACCAACCACCATCCCTTTTTTCTGCGTCGAACAGATCATTGCGGTAATACATCGAATCCAGTAATTCACCTTTGTCTGACAAGAGTGTCAGAGCGAATTCGCTGTTTCGTAGCGACAGGCCGGGAATTTCATACACCGTTCCGTAATCACTCAACAACGTGCTGTCGCCGGTTCCAACCAACAAAACATAGCTTTCGGGAGCCATGATAAACGGAGGTAATTCCTTTTCCGAGTCATCGATGTGAAGCTTCCAGCCTTCCATTTTTGCAGGAAATCCACTATTATTGAATAGTTCGATAAACTCTGCCTCCGGCAATCCCTGCGACGGCGATGGATCGGCCACTACTTCCGTGAAAACGATATCACCCAATTGGGCCGGCAAGGCAAACGGAAAAACGATAGTGGTATCGTTTAAAGCAAAACCTTGTTCATCGGAAATGGAATTGATTGCTAACCGTAACTCCCAATCCGTCGGCGGTTCGATTTCCAAAAAAACGGCAGCAGGATAAAGTCGCTCCGAACGAACATGACTGATATTCACAGGAGTATTATGACTACTTTCCAATGTATACTTTTGCAAAGAAAGCGCATCATTAATCATTTTCTCGGAGAATTGCACTTTGATTGCCTGTGGAGATACAGCAGTAACAGTTCGGATAAAAGGAGATGTATTCTCAAAATCAACCACAATATCGTCGAGCCAGAATTGCCCACTATGTGATGCGGTAAATCGAAAATATGCACCCGTGGCCTGCATGATCAACGAGGGAGTTTCTTCCACTTCTTTATATTCTGCCGACCAGCTACTGCGACTTTTATCCCGGTAGGAAAAATGCCAGATACCTTGTGATGAATGAGAAATTTTCAATATCACTGTCTTTCCCTCGTCCCAAACCATCCGGGTTTTTAGAATTTCCTCCGTCGGTTCTCCGTTTTGAAACCGAACCAGCGTCAGGCGGTTGTCTTTGGCCATCAGGTTAACACCAGCCACATAGCCTGAAGCAACAGACAATTCGGTCGTATCGGCGCAAAGCCAAAATCCGAAAGCTTCATCGTCTGCAGGAGCCCAGTCGCCATTGGAAAGTGTTACCTGCCAGCTAAAGTTGCCGGCATTCAAATCGATTTCATCAATGGAGTGACTGATATAACTTTCTCCACCCCGACCAAACACAAAATGACGTAGTGAGTAGTCTCCGTTGACCACTTGCTGACTCTCCAGGGCCCAGCTTTGACAGGTTCTCCAGCTATCAAGATGCCCGCTTTCGAAGTTTTCGAGGAATAATGTTGCAGAGAATAGATTGGTCAACTTACAAATTGTAAGTAAAATAATCGTAAACGTTGATCGCATGGTAAGGTTATCGTTAGGAAAAAAATTAATTTTGGCGTTGTAGCTGTGTCTCGATCAAGTAAATCAGACAATGTTATATTCAAGTTAGTAAATTCAGTAGTATTATGAAAGTAGCAATTGTTGGTGTTAGTGGTGCTGTCGGACAGGAGTTCCTTCGGGTACTTGCCGAGCGGAATTTTCCGATGGATGAACTGGTTTTATTTGGCTCTGCCCGGAGTGCAGGCCGGACCTACGAGTTTAAGGGAAAGAAACTGGTGGTGAAGGAACTGAAAGAAGGTGACGATTTTAAAGACATCGATATTGCACTTACATCTGCCGGAGCCAGTACTTCGAAGGCTTTCGAAGAAACGATTACCAAGCACGGAACGGTGATGATTGATAATTCCAGCGCATTTCGCATGGACATTGACGTGCCGCTGGTTGTTCCGGAGGTAAATCCGGAAGATTGCAAAAACATGCCGCGCCGGATCATCGCCAATCCGAACTGTACAACCATTCAGATGGTGGTTGCGCTGAAAGCGATTGAGAAGCTGTCGCATATTACCCGGGTTCACATTGCCACTTACCAAAGTGCCAGTGGTGCGGGTGCATCGGGCATGGCCGAACTGGAAGAGCAGACAAAAGAGGTCGCGAACAACCAGGACCCAACGGTCGAGAAATTCCAGTACCAACTGGTCAACAACGTGATTCCGCACATCGACGTTTTCCTCGACAACGACTACACCAAGGAAGAGATGAAGATGTACAACGAAACGCGGAAGATTATGCACTCCGACGTGCAGGTTAGCGCCACCGCTGTCCGTGTGCCGGTTATGCGTTCTCACTCCGAAGCGATCTGGGTGGAAACCGAAAAGGAAATTTCAGTTGATGCCGCACACAGAGCTTTTGAAGAAGCTGAAGGAATTGTTGTTATCGATAATCCGGCTGAGAAAAAATACCCAATGCCTTTATACCTTTCGGGGAAAGACGAAGTATTTGTGGGCCGTATCCGGAAGGATATCAGCAACCCGAAAGGCCTTACCTTCTGGACGGTTTCCGACCAGATTCTAAAGGGTGCAGCACTGAATGCAGTTCAAATTGCTGAATATTTAGTTAAAGAAGGCATTGTTAAATGACAATCGAAATTCGATTATCAAATACGAAAGACGCTATCTAACTCCCGGGGACGCCATGATCATTTGATCATGCGCCGTCCACTTCCCGGGGAAGCTGTGAGCAAAAGTCCATGAGTCGTTTCCTTCCCGGCAAAGCCGTGATCAAAAGTCCATGAGCCATTTTCTTCCCGCCAAAGCCATGATCAAAAGTCCACGAGCCATTTCCTTCCCGGCAAAGCCATGATCAAAAGTCCACGAGCCGTTTCCTTCCCGGCAAAGCCGTGATCAAAAGTCCACGAGCCATTTTCTTCCCGGCAAAGCCATGATCAAAAGTCCACGAGCCATTTCCTTCCCGGCAAAGCCATGATCAAAAGTCCACGAGCCATTTTCTTCCCGGCAAAGCCATGATCAAAAGTCCATGAGCCATTTTCTTCCCGCCAAAGCCGTGATCAAAAGTCCATGAGCCATTTCCTTCCCGGCAAAGCCATGATCAAAAGTCCACGAGCCGTTTCCTTCCCGCCAAAGCCGTGATCAAAAGTTCCGCCCGCTAATTTTTTCTTTTTTCAGATAGTCGTTTTTTTTAATGACAACTTTTCAAAGGCAACCGGCTTCATTATTTTACAAAAAATGAAAAGCGCCGTATATTTATCAACCAATATTCCTTCCGAAACGAGCATTGAAAAACACAATACCTTTGATAACAAGGATGATTGTCAGGTAAATCCTTGTTATATTCTTGAGAATTATTGATATTTTCATCCCCGCTAAACCAAAAGAACCTTGTAAGTAGTTACGGATGAACGATTAGTGAAGGAGGCCCCTATTCTCGAAAGATGGAAATGAAATCGCTTGCACTCTTAATACTATCCTTAGGAATTATATTCTTTGGGCATATTCCCGCTGCACTGGCTGTGCAGAATGAAATGAGTTTTGACTATTTCTCGCAGGAAAATGGTCTGCCCGATAATCATATTCAAATCATCTATCAGGACCACGAAGGTTGGATGTGGTTTGGTACCAGCCAGGGACTAAGTCGTTTCGACGGCTATGAGTTTACCAACTATCAGCATGCGCACTCCGATAGTTTGAGTTTGAAAGGCATCCTGGTGCGTGCCATTTTCGAGGATAAGAAAGGGAATCTTTGGGTAGGTACCGAAAACGGGGGATTAAACTATTTCGACCGTCAGAAGGAATGTTTCTATCATCCGTACGAGAACAATCCGCTTTTCAAGGGACGAGACGTTTCCATCAACGATATTCTGGAAGATAAAGCCGGAAACATTTGGCTGGGAACCAACAATAACATCTACATCATTGACAAAGATGGTCAGCTGAGTGCGCTGAACTGGCAAACCAATGGCAAAACGTATAACCTGAGCGGAGAGCACGTCCGGATTGTTCAGGTCGATCAGGACGGGAACATTTGGGCAGGAACCAATAAAGGCGTATTCATCGTCAACCCGCAGAACTACACCATTACACCGTTGAAGCTGCCGCTGACAAAAGGCAAGACTGATGAAATTTGGGAAATATTCCGCGACAAAGACGGAACGATGTGGATTGGAACTTACTCCAACGGTGCCTTTATTGTCAATCCCAAAACATGGGCCATCAAACCGCTGGAGTTGAAGCCAGAGTACGAACGAACGGAAACTGTGCGAACTATTTCCGTCGATGCTTTTGGTAACTACTGGATTGGAACCCGGGGCGGCATTTATGTTTATAACAGGAAAAACGGAACCAAAGCATTTTACCGCCACGACGACCGTGAATATACAAGTCTGATCAACAACTCTATTCTGGACATTTTCAATGACAAGCGGGGGGAAACCTGGATTGGCACGCGGGGCGGTCTCAACCTTTTGGCTAAAAGCAAACAGGTATTCCGGAATTTTAGTGCCCACCCTTCCGACAAAAGCCATAAATTCCTGAACAGCGGTATTGTCTATGCTTTGTGGATGGACTCATTGAAGAACATCTGGATAGGAACCGAAGATGGCGGTGTGAATATCTATCATCCGAAAACCGGTCGGTACAGCTATCTGATGACCCAACCGGGAGACCCGCAGAGCATTTCCCGGAATTGTGTCAAAGCTTTCCTGGACGACAAAAAAGGCCATCTGTGGATTGGAACTTTCTTAGGCGGAATTGATGTTCTCGATAAGAAAACCGGAAAAGTTATTCAGCATTACCAGCATGAACCATCCGATTCACGAAGTCTGACGGACAATAAAGTTTTCTCCCTGCTGCTCGACAACAAAGGGAACATATGGGTAGGAACCATGAGTGGTATCGACCGGTTCGACCCGAAAAGAAAGGTCTTTGTCCATTATCCGCAACTGGCGTATAACAAATTCGTTCGCTGGGTCAGTATGGATTCGTCCAACAATATATGGCTGGGCACCGAAGATGAAGTGGTGATTTATAATCCCGAAAGCAAAAAGATAAAACGCTTCAGCGACAACACGCAGGCTTTTCTGGAAGACTCGAGAGGCCGATGCTGGCTTGCGACCCTCGACCGCGGACTTGCACAGTATTCACGCCTGAGCGGACCGATTCGGTATTACGGTGTGAAGGACGGACTAACCAACAACCAGGCGTTGTGCATTCTGGAGGACGACAATCATAAACTTTGGATCAGTACCTCAAACGGCCTTTCTAAATTTAATCCGGAGACCGGCGTATTTCATAATTACACAAGCAAAGACGGCTTAATCAACAACCAGTTTTCGTACGGAGCGGCATACAAAGCCTCCGATGGTGACCTTTTATTCGGAGGAATTTCCGGATTCAATATGTTTAACCCGGCTGACGTGAAAATTGATGATAAAAACGTTCCACTGGTACTGACTTCGTTGAAGGTTTTCAATAAGAATGTCAAAATAAGCTCCGGTAAGAAGGCGATTCTGAAGAAGAGCATTTCAGAGACCAAACATCTGACACTGCACTACAACCAGAATGTGTTTACGCTGGAATTTGCAGCCCTCAATTATATCAACAGCAAAAGCAACCTTTACAGTTATTACCTGGAGGGTTTTGATAAAAACTGGAGCGACCCTGGCATTAATCGTACCGCTACTTACACCAACCTCGACCCGGGTGATTACACGTTACACATCAAGCGGGTCGTTCCCGGAGTGAAGAATAATGCAAGTGAGTTGAACCTAAAATTGACTATCCTGCCCCCCTACTGGAAAACTGTCTGGTTCAGGATTCTTATCCTAATCACCATTGGAGCGCTGATATATTTGCTCATTCGTTTCTTCATCTATCGTGAAAAAATAAAAAATGAGTTGGTCATCGAACGAGTGAAAGCCCGAAAAATAAGGGAGCTGGATAGCATGAAACTGAAATTCTTCACCAATATTTCACATGAGATCCGAACGCCACTGACGTTAATCATGGCCCCGCTTGAGAAGTTGAAAAACGAAAAGGTTCCTCAACAGGAATTGAAGAATTACCTGGATGTCATGTACCGGAATACCACCCATCTGAACCGGTTAATCAATCAGTTGCTTGACTTCAGAAAACTTGAATCGGGTAACCTAAAACTGGAACTTTCGCAGGGAGACATTGTTCGGTTTGCAGCCGACATTGTCCATTCATTCGACGGTTTAGCAGAAGATAAAGAAATCGACCTTCGCTACAATGCACTGAAAAAAAGGCTGGTCGCTCGTTTTGATGCCGACAAAATTGAGAAAATACTGAACAATTTACTTTCCAATGCCTTTAAATTCACCAATAAAGGTGGGAAAATTACCGTCAACCTTTCGCTGGTATTCGATTCGGATGAGGATGATTTAACCAACGAAAATCCGGACAAAGAGTACATCGAGTTTTCGGTTCGCGATAACGGACAAGGTATTTCCCAATCAAACGCTGCCAAAATCTTTGACCGCTTCTTTCAGTCGAGTAACGACAAAGCCGAACAAACAGGGACAGGCATCGGTCTGGCTTATGTAAAAGAACTGGTGCAACTGCACAAAGGAAAAATATTCCTGGTAAGTAAACCGGGCAAAGGCAGTAAGTTTACTGTACGAATCCCCTACGAAAAGGAGATTCGGGTATCTGAGTATCCCAAAGAAATTACATCACCCGAGAATACGGTACAGGTACCGGTAGAGAAAAATGCTGAGCAAAATCTCGATCCAATTCATTCCAATATTTTATTGGTGGTGGAAGATAATCCGGATGTGAGAAATCTTATTGCCGGTCATTTCACAGACAAATATCGGGTTATCCAGGCCAAAGATGGTAAAGAAGGGTGGAAAGTAACATTGGATACCGTACCAGATGTCATCATCAGCGATGTATTAATGCCCGACATGGATGGCTTCGAATTCTGCAGAAAGGTAAAACTGGATGAGCGAACATCACACATTCCGATCCTGCTCCTGACAGCTCTTCATTCCAAGGAACACGAAATGAAAGGCCTGTCGGCAGGTGCTGACGATTACATTACCAAACCTTTCGATTTAGCCATTCTTCAAACAAAAATTGAGAATATGCTCTCGGTTCGGAATTCCCTCAAGGAAAAATATTCGGGGGAAATCACCTTACAGCCGAGAAACATCGTTATCTCTTCTCCCGACGAAAAATTCCTCCATAAAGCAGTGGAGGCTGTCGAAAGCAACATTTCGGATGCAGAGCTGGATATCGAAAGGTTTGCACAGGAGGTTGGAGTTAGCCGGATGCAACTGTATAGAAAACTTCACGCGCTGACCGATATGACTGTCAAGGAGTTTATTCGAAACATCCGACTAAAACGCGCATCGCAATTACTACAACAGAATGGGATGACCGTCAGTGAAATTGCCTATGCAGTTGGTTTTAAGGATTTATCCCATTTCCGGAAATGTTTCCGACAACAATACGGAATGAATGCAACCGAGTATAGGCAGAAACATGAATCCGATATCAGGAATTAATCGAGGCTTATAGAAGTAAAAGATCCATGCTCATCATTTTTGCAGAAGAATAGAAACCGCAAAAATCTGTTTTGCGGGCCCCAAAAAAGCCATTTTAATGTTCACTTTCCATAAGATTTTTTCAAAAAGCCCAACACCACCATAACACACAGAAAGTGTGATAATTGCAACTAGCACTATCCTTTCCATATACATTCAATGGGAAAATAATCCCCCTCATTTGGGAAGAATTTCCCGCCCGGGGAACATATAACCTCCTCTTTGGGAATTATTAGCCACATCAAGCAGATACTTACTTATAATTTCGAAAACGGATATAATGGCACGCTTAACAATGGGCAACACTTTTATGGATCAAATGCGACATGATTTGAAAAAATCATCATGGGGAATCACCATCATTCTGGTTGTATTACTTCTCGCATTAACCATACTTGTGAATATTCTTTTCTGATAAGAACAGAATAAAAAGCTTGTCAACTAACGAATCACTATGAAACTGACTATGTTCAGAGGGAAAGCTCTGACCTTGTTTTTACTGGGACTTATCTTCACGCAATGTGTACAGTCGGATAAAAAAGATCAATCGGCTGATAACGTTGGTCTGAAGATGGCCATCAAAATGGCCGATTCGGAGATCGCACACTTTCCTAATGCTGCTTCGGTTGATTTCAAACCTGAAGGAAAATGGGATTACACCGGTGGATTGATTGCTTCGTCGATGATGAAGCTTTGGAACGTGACTGGCGACCAAAAGTACTTCGACTATGCAAAATCCTATGCCGACCAATTTATTGGTGAAGACGGTTCGATAAAAGGATACAAACGAAGTGACTTCAACCTCGACCGACTCAATTCCGGCAAGTTTTTATTCCCGCTTTATGAACAAACGCACGAAGAAAAATACAAGAAAGCCATCTTTATACTTCGTGACCAGCTGAACGACCAACCCCGGACTTCCGAAGGTGGTTTTTGGCATAAAAAGAGGTACACCAACCAAATGTGGCTCGATGGTTTGTACATGGGAGCTCCATTCTACGCGCAATACGCAAAGGTATTCAACGAACCACAGGACTTTGAGGATGTCATCAACCAATTCCTGATTGTTAACGAGCACACCTACAATTCCGAGGTTGGCCTCAACTATCACGGTTGGGACGAAAGTAAAGAGCAACATTGGGCCAATCCAGCAACAGGCTGTTCTTCACAATTCTGGGGACGAGCTATGGGATGGTATTCCATGGCACTGGTCGATGCTCTCGATTTCATTCCGGAAAACTATCCGCGGAGAGACAAACTCATCACCATCTTAAATCAGGTAGCTGCTGGTATTACAAAATGGCAGGATAAAAAATCGGGGCTTTGGTATCAGGTATTGGACCAGAGAAACCGGGAAAGTAATTATCTGGAAGCTTCAGCATCCTGCATGTTTGTATATACCCTCCTCAAAGCTACCCGATTACATTATATCGATTCAAGCTACAAAGCAGTAGCAGTAAAAGGCTTTGATGGAATACTGAAAAATTTTATCAAAAAAAATAAAGATGGAACCATTAGTCTGACCAATGTATGTGCTGTGGCCGGATTAGGTGGAAATCCATATCGCGATGGAACCTATGAATATTATATAAAGGAACCTGTACGGGACAATGATCCCAAAGGCGTGGGGCCCTTCATTCTCGCATGCCTTGAAATAAAAAACTAAATCAATTCTTATTAGTATGACAGACTTTAAAAAAGAAAAACAGAAAAGCCTGCGTTGGCATATGTCCCGCGTAGGAATTCTTGTGTTAGGTCTATTTTTACTGGTTACATCTGGTGCATACGCCCAGAACATTACCGTTACTGGTAAAGTAACCGACGCAAAATCCCATGAAAGTATTCCTGGTGCTAATGTTGTAGTAAAAGGAACCTCCAATGGAACCATCACCGATCCGGATGGTAATTACTCATTGAGTGTTCCGACTAATGCTACACTCCAATTCTCTTTCATTGGCTACAAAACTCTGGACGTTCCGGTAAGTGGCAAAAAGGTAATTGATGTACAACTCGTTACCAGCTCAACAGAACTAGATGAAATAGTCAAAATTGGGTATGGTTCTGTGAAGAAAAAAGACATCACCGGTTCTGTAGCCTCGGTTCAGGGTTCTGACCTTCAAAACATACCGGTATCAACTGCAGCCGAAGCTATTACGGGTAAACTGGCGGGAGTCCAGGTTACGTCAACCGAAGGTTCGCCCGACGCTCAAATTAACATCCGGGTACGTGGCGGAGGTTCCATCACCCAGGACAATTCGCCGCTGTTTATTGTCGATGGATTTCCTGTCAACAGTATTTCAGATATCGCACCTTCTGATATTCAATCAATCGACGTACTGAAAGATGCTTCTTCTACCGCTATTTATGGTTCCCGTGGTGCAAACGGTGTAATCATCATCACCACCAAAAGTGGTAAAGTAGGAAAAGTTTCTGTTTCCTATAATGCCTACCTGGGATTCAGTCAAATAGAAAAAACGCTGAAAACCCTTAACCCGGAAGATTTTGTTAACTGGCAGTATGAATATGCTGCACTTCGGTATGGTACAACACCTGATGATCTCAACTCGTTTACCAAGTATTTTGGTGCTTACCAGGATATCGACCAGTATAAAGGAAAAGTTGGCAACAATTGGCAAAAACAGATATTCGGACGTACCGGACAAACTTTTCACCACGACATTGGTATTCGCGGTGGCTCCGATAAATTTAACTACGCATTTAACTACGCTCACGTAAATACGAAAGCGATTATGATGAATTCGGGATTTAACCGTGATTATCTCTCACTCAAGCTTAATCACAACCCGAATAAAAAAGTTCAGCTTTCTTATTCTTTCCGTTATTCAGATACAAAAATCGATGGTAGTGGTACCAATGAGCAAAAAGAAGTGTCTTCCGCCGATTCACGTCTGAAACATAGCGTCGTTTATACACCGGTTCCATTGCAAGGTCTGGCGTCTTCAGCTTCCGATGACAACATTTACAGCTACCTGATTAATCCGATCACTGCTACTTACGATAACGACCGGAAACAATACCGGAAACAATACAATATGGCGGGTAGTTTTGCCTGGGAACCTATCGAAAACATGAAGTTAAAATCAGATATCGGACTGGATATTTATGACTACAACAGCAACCGCTTCTATGGTTTGACAACTTACTATGTATATAACGTTCCCGCATCCGATCAGCAGGGTATGCCGGCAGTTATTCTTGAAAACCAGAAACGCCAGCGTATAAGAAATACCAATACGCTGAATTATGACTTTAAAAAATTCCTCCCCCAGGATCATACCTTGAAACTGCTACTGGGTGAAGAAATCCTGCAAACACAAAATAACAAGTTAACTGATGTAATACAGGGTTTCCCCAAACAATTTACCTCAAAAGAAGCGTTCAAACTAACAAGTCAGGGAACTCCATACTCGACCGACAATTACTATAGTCCTGACGACAAAATGCTTTCATTCTTTGGTCGTCTGAACTACGACTATAAAAACAAATACATTTTATCGGCAACTTTCCGTGCTGATGGTTCCAGCAAGTTCTCCAAAAACAACCGTTGGGGATATTTCCCATCAGCTGCGTTTGCCTGGAGAATTTCCCAGGAAGGCTTTATGGAAAATACTCAATCGTGGTTGAGTGACCTGAAACTGAGATTGAGTTACGGTACTGCCGGAAATAATAATATTCCTTCAGGACAGTTAATCCAGTCATTTGCTTCTAACACGTCTGCTTGGATTGACGGGGTTTCAACTTATTGGTCACCATCCAAAACGATGGCAAATCCCGACCTAAAATGGGAAACAACTTACACCCGTAACATCGGTTTAGACTATGCACTGTTCGACAGCCGTTTGAATGGTTCTTTCGAAGCCTATATGAACAATACCAAAGATCTCCTGATACAATTCCCTGTAGCCGGAACAGGTTACGATTATCAGTACCGCAACATGGGTGAAACCCAGAACAAAGGTCTGGAAGCTTCCGTGAACTGGGTGGCCCTGAACAAGAAAAACTTCGGTTTGAACGTCAACTTCAATATCAGCTTCAACCGCAATAAAATCAAATCACTCGGTGTGATGGATGACTTCGGTGAATCATCTGGATGGGCCTCAACCGACATTGGTAACGACTATTGGATTGCTGTTGGTGGCTCTGTTGGTGAAATGTATGGTTACGTTGCTGACGGACGTTATGAAGTTTCCGATTTCTCGGGATACGATGCCGCTACCGGACAATGGATTCTGAAAGATGGTGTTGTTGATGATTCCGAAGTTGTTGGCACACTGGCTCCCGGTGTGATGAAGTTGAAAAACCTCACCGGTAATGACAACATGGTTAACGCCGACGACCGGACCATTATCGGTAATGCCAATCCAAAACACACAGGAGGTATGACATTGAATGCGCGGATATACAATTTTGACCTGTCGGGCGTATTCAACTGGAGTTATGGTAATGACATTTACAATGCCAACAAAATTGAGTATGCAACCGCAACGCAGCGTTACCAGTACCGCAATATGATTGACATCATGGCAGATGGCAAACGATGGACCAACATCGATAAGGCAACCGGAAGTTTGGTTACTGATCCGTCAACGTTAGCAACAATGAATGCCAATACCACCATGTGGTCGCCGTACATGAGGCAATTTGTATTCAGCAATTGGGCGGTAGAAGATGGTTCTTTCCTTCGTATGAGCACTTTAACACTGGGATATACTCTGCCTTCCAATCTGACTCAGAAAGTCAACGTGAAGAGTCTGAGATTTTACGTAACCGGGTATAACATATTCCTTTTGACAAACTATTCCGGCTTCGATCCGGAAGTTTCAACCCGTCGTAAAACACCGCTTACTCCGGGTGTTGACTACTCTGCTTATCCCAGAAGCCGGCAAATCGTGTTTGGTTTGAATCTTAATTTTTAATCCAACTTATGACATTGAATATGAAAAATTTAATATATATCATAGCAATATTTTTTGCGGGCGCGGTAACGTCCTGTACCAAGGACTATCTGGATGCGCCTACAAAATCTTCATTGGATGAATCAGTCATCTTTTCGACGTATGATTTAGCCAAAGGAGCAGTCGACGGCATCAAAATCGACTTTGGAGAAACCAACTCCTACCGTGGCCGATACCTTCCCTGGTATGGCATGAATACCGACGTAGAATGGTATAATTCTTCGGAAAAATATCCTGACGGAAAAGCTGATTTGTGCGTTTATGCAGCTACTGCTACCAACAGCCAGATGAACACCACCAACAATGCCTGGGCAAAGATGTACGAAGGTATTGAACGTGCTAATATGTGTATCAAAGGCTTGCGGACCTATGGTGATCCCCAGCCGGGAACGAATATGGGACAACTGCTCGGTGAAGCTTTAACCTTGCGGGCTGTGTACTACGCCGACCTGGTGAAAACCTGGGGTGATGTGCCTGCCCGATTCGATCCAATTAAAACAGAAACACTGTACTTGCCCAAAACCAGCCGCGACTCCATCTATAAAAAGCTGATTGCTGACTTGGGTGAAGCTGAAAACCTGGTTGCCTGGCCAAATGAAAGCAGTGCAACAAACGATGTGGAGCACATCAGTAAAGCTTTTGTAAAAGGCTTCCGTGCTCGTTTGTGCATGAACGCTGCCGGTTACTCACAATACCCTGACGGTATCCACAGAAGTACCGATCCCGATTTATCGGTTGAAAAACTGTACCCTATCGCTTTGCAGGAATGCCAGGATGTGATCAACAGTGGAACGGTTCATTTGCAGCCTTCCTTTGAAACCGTCTTCAAAAACAACTGTCAGGATGTAATTACCGCCGGAAATGAGGCCCTATGGGAAATACCGTTCTCTGACGGACGTGGCCGGATGCTCTTTACGTTTGCTGTTCGACACAAAAGTGTTGACCAGTTTACCGGTCAGGCCCGTGGTGGACAAGCTGGCCCCCTTCCGTTCATGTATTATGATTACAATTCTCAGGATACCCGTCGCGACGTTACCTGTGTTCCTTATTACTGGGGAGTAGCCGATCCGAATACAGGCATTGCTCAGCAGGAACTTTCCGACATCGATACCTGGTATTTTGGTAAATACCGCTACGAGTGGATGAGCCGTTATGTAACTTCCACCAATGATGACGGTGTGAATAAAATTTACATGCGCTATGCAGAAGTTGTCCTGATGGCTGCTGAAGCTGCCAACGAGCTAAACGGCCCGTCTGCAGCTGCTCCATACCTGAAAATGATTCGGGAAAGGGCTTTCCCACAAAGTGCATGGGCACAAGAAGTTGATGATTATATCAACGGTTTGACGACCAAAGACGCCATGTTCAACGCTATCGTGAATGAGAACAAACTGGAATTCACCGGCGAAATGGTGAGAAAAGAATCATTGATTCGCTGGAACCTGCTCAAAAACAAATTGGACGAAGCAAAAGCAAAAATGTATAACCTGCGGGCAAGAACCGGCGAATATGCAGACGTTCCTTCCAAAATTTACTATGATTATGCCGATGACGGCGTAACCCTTAAAATGTATGGTCTGAATAGGGGTGAAACCGATGATAAATCAGGTGACTACGCTTACAATACCACCTGGGCCGATCCATCTAACCTGGTCGACACCAAAGTAGAATCCATTTATGCTCAGGATCCTGACGCACATGAATTCTGGCCAATCTGGCAGGTATTTATTGATGCAAGTAACGGTAAATTAACTAATGACTATGGTTATTAATAATTTGAACTTCATGAAAAACAAGCATATAACATTAGCTATTATTATCGGACTGTTCTCCATGATCTTTGCGTCGTGCGAAGACAACATTCCGGCAGTAATCGATCAATTGAAATTCGATCGGGTATTCACGCCTCTTAATTTTCAGGCAAGAATACGAAATATGACGACAGCCGAGCTGAGCTGGGACGAACGCGGAGATGCCCAGGCATATGTCGTGCAAATCAGCCAGGATAGCCTGGTATTCGATAATATCATCGAAACAGACACAATTACACCTGCCCAAAATCCGTTCAGTACTACATTGGATGGGAATACACGCTATTCTGCCAGGTTGAAAGGTATCAGCGACAGTATTTCCGAATCGAACTGGGCCATGCTCACCTTCAAAACCGACCCGGAAAACATCTTCGAAGCATTAGCCGATTCAGACATTATGGCCAAGAGTGTAACACTGAGATGGCCGGCCGGAAGTACTGTAACTAACTTTGTGATTAACCCGGGTGATATCAATCGTACAATTACCGATCAGGAAAAGACCGACGGTGTAGCGACAATTTCAGGACTCACTGGTGATACACAATACAGCGTTACTCTTTACAACGGAACAAAAATTCGGGGAACAGTCGAATTCAAAACTCAGGTTGATATCGGAAACGCTACTGCCGTTCACCCAACCGATGATCTAGCCGCAGTGATTGCAGCAGCGAAAGACGGTGATGTATTGGCTCTGTTCCCGGGAGAATATACAGCATCGGCTGGAGACCTTACCATTGATAAATCCATTTCGATTAAAGCGGTATACTCATACGACCCGCCCGTTCTTCATAACCAAATCAATATAGCTGACGGAGCGACGAACGTAGCTCTTGACGGTCTCGTATTGAAAGGCTCTTACGTTGATTCTACGAATGCCGATGTTACCCTCAGTTCTGCTATCCAGTTTAGCACAAGCGATTTTGCAACGCTGGGATCATTAACTGTGACTGGCTGTACAATTGACACATACGAAAAGTCTTTCATCTCTGATGGAGGTTCACAGTTTAAGATCGATTCTATCGTTGTCGATAATTGTATTGTCAGCAATGTATACAACAGCGGTGGTGACTTCATCGACTTCCGTAAATCTTATGTGGCAAGTCTGACTGTGACCAACAGTACGTTCAACAATTGTGCTACACTAAATACCCGCGACTTCATCCGCATGGACGGTGATACGAAAGGAAACACCTATGATGATGGAACCAACATGCCGGTAATCAATGTAAATCATTGTACATTGAATAATGTGATGAACAGCTCTTCATCCACCAAACGGATGTTCTACGTTCGCTGGTCACAGAACCAAATCACGTCAGAGAATAACCTCCTGACAGATATGGGAATTTCGGTATACTCGAACCAATCGGCAACTTCACAACCTGCTTGTGCATACAACAACTACTTTAACGCTGACGGATATTTCACCGTTAATGGAACTGTGTTGATTGATAATTCAAGCAACTACACAACGGAAGATCCGGATTATGCAGATGCAGCTAACGGCGACTTTACCATCAGTAATCAAACATTAATCGACAATCAGGTAGGTGACCCACGTTGGCTTCCTGCTCAATAAAAAACAGACAATTTAGTTCTGATGTGAGATAACAACCGAAGTTCCTGTGCATGAATAGTGCACAGGGCTTCGGAATCTCATAAACTGCCTGGCGAAACAAAGTGAGACTTGACTAAAGAGTACTCCTGATGCCAGGTTGAAGAGATTTCCCAACCCATTTTTCCTGTTCGTTACGGCTGTTTCGGGTTAAAAAACAACACGATATCACTGGAACGAGGCAAATGAAACAGATGAAACTACTGATTCAATCAATCTTGATATGCATACTGATATCGTTACTTACGGTATCAGCATTTGCCCAAAGCAATGATCTGCCCGCATTCCCAGGAGCTGAAGGCTATGGGAAATACACCACCGGTGGACGAGGTGGTCAGGTTATTTGTGTTACCAGCCTTAGTGACGATTATGCGCCCGGAACACTCCGCTATGCATTGTACCAATCGGGCTCCAGAATTATCGAATTCAAAATCTCAGGTACCATCCAATTGAAATCTGACCTGAAGATTACCAAACCCGATGTAACCATCGCAGGACAAACGGCACCGGGTGATGGGATTTGTCTGCGCGATTATCCCGTAATCGTTGAAGCAGACAATGTCATTATCCGTTTCATTCGTTTCCGCATGGGCGATGCTGCCAAGCAGCAAGACGACGCCCTGGGCGGTCGCAATCACAAAAATATTATCATCGACCATTGCTCGGCAAGCTGGTCTACTGACGAGTGTGTTTCGTTTTACGATAACCAAAATTTCACCCTTCAGTGGTGCATTATTTCCGAGAGCCTTCGTAACTCCATTCACGAAAAAGGCTCCCACGGCTATGGAGGTATCTGGGGTGGAGAGAAAGCCACCTTTCATCACAACCTGCTGGCCGATCACGACAGCCGCAATCCCCGTTTCTGCGGAAGCCGGTACACCAATCAACCCGATGAGGAACTGGTTGACTACCGCAACAACGTTATTTACAACTGGGGACATAACAGTGCTTACGCGGGCGAAGGTGGCAGTTACAACATGGTGAACAACTATTATAAATCTGGACCCGCTACTTCTTCGTCCATTCGGTTCAGGATACTGCAACCTTATGCCGACGATGGCTCCAACCAGCAACCGGCAGGTACGTATGGTCATCTTTATATCGCCGGTAACTATATAGAAAACAGCTCGAACGTTACCAATAATAATTGGGCAGGCGTTTCACTCCATTCATCATTTGCTACCTATGCTCCCAACGTTACCGTCAGTGATCTGAAAGAAAACAACGAGTTTTCTGTCGAACCGGTCAAAACAACCAGCGCACAGGAGGCTTATCAGGATGTTTTGAGTTACGCCGGAGCTTCACTGGTCCGCGACACCGTCGACAAACGCATTGTTCACGACACGCAAACCGGAACTGCCAGCTACAACGATGGAGGTAACGGAAGCACGGGAGGAACAATTGACACACAAACCGCTGTTGGTGGATGGCCCGAATTAAAATCAACCACTGCGCCGGCCGATTCTGACGAGGATGGTATGCCCGACGAGTGGGAAAAAGCCAACAACCTCGATCCCAACAATCCCAATGACGCGCAGGAAACAACCGTCGATGGAGCATATCCTAATGTAGAAGTTTACCTCAACAGCCTCGTGGCCGATATCATGCAAAATGAAGGAAGTGTGGCAACCGCTGTCGGAGAGCTAAAAAAAAATATCGACCCGCTGAAGGTAGTTTATAACCAACGGACGAAAAAGCTGGATATCCGGCACACCCGTACGATTGTCAAAATAGAACTGTATTCAGTCACGGGAACACTAATCAAAACATTCAATACCGCTCAACAAACACAGAGCATTCAGTTGCCAGCCCTGAAAAAAGGGGTCTATATCGTGCGGGTTTGGAATGATCAAAATCGTGCTTATTCACGAAAAATATTGAATTACTGAAAGCAAAACGTAGCATATGAATCGAAAAAGCCTTCTCATACTCATTTTCTTCAGCGTTGTTTGTCAATGGTCATTCGCCATGCCCAAAAACAGCTATGATTTTGTGGTTTCGAAAGACGGAGACGGCGATTTCACCACGGTGCAGGCGGCTATCAATGCAGTGCCCGATTTTCGCAAACAATCGACCACCATCTTTATTAAGAACGGAGTTTACAAGGAAAAACTGGTTCTTCCGGCGTCCAAAAACAAGGTGACGTTTATCGGCGAAAGCGCAGACAGTACCGTCATCACGTACGACGATTATGCATCGAAGAAAAACCGTTTCGGTGAGGAAATGGGAACCACCGGTTCATCCGGATTCTACATTTTCGGAAACGATTTTACCGCAAAGAATATCACCTTCCGGAATACGGCTGGCCCGGTGGGACAAGCAGTTGCTGTCCGCATTGTGGGCGACCGCGTCTTTTTCGAGAATTGCCGCTTTCTCGGATTTCAAGATACACTTTACCCTTACGGGGAAAACAGTCGCCAATATTACAAAGACTGCTACATCGAGGGTACCGTAGATTTCATTTTTGGCTGGTCGACCGCTGTATTCGACCACTGCCACATCTTTTGCAAAAGCTCGGGTTACATAACGGCAGCCAGTACCATGAAAGACACTCCGTTTGGTTTTGTATTCCTGCACTGCGATATTTCTGGAAGTGCTCCGCCTCACTCCGTCTATCTCGGGCGTCCCTGGAGGCCTTATGCCAAAACCGCTTTCATCGAATGCAAACTAAGTGATGTTATCAAACCCGATGGCTGGTTCAACTGGAATAAAAAAGAGGCGGAAAAAACGGTCACTTACGTGGAATATAAAAACACCGGAGCAGGTGCAACTCTCAACATGCGTGTATCGTGGTCGCATCAGCTAACGGCAAAAAAAAGGCAAAAATATACGCTGGAAAATATTTTCCGGGGATGGACCCCGGGGCAACCATTCAAGGAAAAACATCGATAGAAATAAAAAATATTGGATAACCATGAATAAAAAATTACAACTATTCGGAATCATCTTTTTGTTACTTGGCACAATTATCTGGTCGTGTTCCAAAGAAAAAGACAACCGGATTATTGTGGCGGCTGACGGCTCGGGCGACTATGCAACGGTTCAAGCAGCCATAAACGCAGTGCCTTCTTCTTCGAAAGAAACAACGGTTATCTATATCAAATCCGGAGTTTATAAGGAGAAAGTCGTTGTTCCTGCAGACAAGCAAAATATTCACTTTATCGGTGAAGACGCTAAAAATACCATCATTACCTGGGATGACTATTCCGGGAAAGGCGATATCAACACATTCACGTCCTACACCCTGAAAATTATGGGTAACCACATCCTGATGGAAAATCTCACTATCGAGAATTCCGAAGGTTTGCGTGGGCAAGCTGTAGCACTCGATGTGGAAGGTGACCAGTGTATGTTTAAAAACTGCCGGATTGTCGGCAACCAGGATACACTATACGCAGCAGGCGACAATGCCCGTCAGTATTTCAAACACTGTCATATCGAAGGAACCACCGATTTCATCTTCGGTTCTTCCACAGCCGTATTTCAAGAATGCGATATCCTGTGTAAAAAGCAATCATTCATTACTGCGGCCCGGACTCCGCAAGGGCAGCCATTCGGCTACGTTTTTATGAACTGTAAAATCGAAGCAGCTCCCAGTATCGGACAGGTTTTTCTGGCCCGTCCCTGGCGGGCTTATGCCAACGTCGTTTTCATGAATTGCCAACTGGGCGGCTTCATTCGCCCCGAAGGCTGGAGCAACTGGCACGACACCGACCGTTACAAAACGGCTTTCTACGCCGAGTATCACAACACCGGCGCAGGGGCCGATACAACGCAACGCGTTTCGTGGTCGCATCAGTTAACCAATGAACAGGCGCAGAAATATACCGTGGAAAATATCCTCGGATTAAACAGGTGGAAGTTAAAATGATACCAGACTACGAACCAGACGTCAACCATGAAAAAAAGAAATAAAATATATCTCCTGGGGTTGTTACTCATAGCCAGCCACATCAGTCATTCCATGGCTCAACAAAAGAGCGACAGTCTTTATGTATCGAAAGTGTGGGTAGCCGATAATGGTGACGGCACTTATAAAAATCCGGTGTTGCACGCCGATTATTCCGACCTGGATGCGATTCGCGTTGGAACCGATTTCTACATGACCGCTTCCTCGTTCAATTGCATTCCCGGTCTGCCCATTCTCCAATCAAAGGATTTGGTCAACTGGTATTTGATTGGCTACGCGCTGCAAAAGCAACCACCTTTCGACGTCTGCGATAAACCGCAACATGGCAATGGCGTGTGGGCTCCCTGCATCCGTTACCACGATGACGAATACTACATCTTTTACCCCGACCCGGACTACGGGATTTATATGATCAAAGCCAAAAATCCGAAAGGTCCCTGGTCGGGTCCGCTGCTGATCAAGGCGGGAAAAGGACTGATTGACCCGTCACCTCTCTGGAACGATGACAACCGATTCGATGGTGAAGAAGTTGGATTGATAGTGATGGGGGAAGATTACCAGTACATCAAACCTGAGCAGGAAAACAAGCAACTGATGGTGAAAACGGTCTCCTGCCACAATGCGCGGAAAGGGAATCCCGAAAAGGAAATCCTTCAACAAAAATCTACCAGCCAAACGGTCTACTTCAGGCTAACAGTTCTCGACGGGGCTGTTTGTAGCTTCAGCTTTAGTGCCGATGGTAAGAAATTTATCGATGCCGGGGGAAAATTCCATGCCGTTCCAGGCCGATGGATTGGGGCCAAAGTAGGCCTTTTCGCCTTACGTAACAGGAAAATAAACGATGCCGGCAACGCCGATATCGACTGGTTCCGAATTGAAAAATAATATGTCAGGAAAAAGAAAACTGAAATTTGAAATCCTTTTGCTGCTCCTTGTACTTCTCCCGGCAACAAACGCGTGTTCCGGAAAAAAGAACGAGGAAAAAGTTGGCAAGGTTTGGATCATTGGTGATTCCACTGTGGCCAACTACGCACTGGAAAAAGATTATCAGGTTAATCGGTTTCCGATTACCGGCTGGGGACAGGTCTTTCAACCTTTCCTGACAAAGGACAACCTGAAAATGATTGACCACTTAGTAAACGCCGACAGCGTTGTGGTTGACGACAGGGCTAAAGGAGGAAGAAGCACCCGAACTTTCTTTCAGGAAGGACGCTGGCGCGAAGTCTATAATCAAATTCAACCGGGCGATTTGGTTCTAATGCAGTTCGGACATAACGACGCCGCTGAAAGCAAACCCGCACGATATGTCAACCTTCAGGGGTATGCCGAATTCCTGCGCCTCTTCGTCAATCAAACCCGCGAAAAGGGAGGAACACCGATTCTGACTACTCCGGTGGCCCGGAATTATCCGTGGGTAGACGGACATCTGGAAAATGTACATGGTGGTTATCCGGATGCGATGAAACAAGTGGCAAAAGAACTTCATGTTGACTTGATCGACCTGAATCAACGTTCGATGGATTTCTTTTCCCGGAAGGGTAAAGATTATGTGACGGTAAACTATTTCATGAATCTCCCGGCCGGAGTTTATGAAGCCTATCCTGACGGACAACACGACAATACCCATTTCCAGCCGGCAGGCGCAAAGGAAGTGGCCCGAATGGTATTTGAAGGCCTGAAACAAATTAATAGTAACAAACTGAACTAAGATAAAAACGATGAAGAAGCGAATGATTGCTGGTTTTTTGAGAGCGAGTTTAATCCTGGTTTTGGCAGGACTTTTTGCCTGTAGCGAAAAACCAGCACCTAAGGTGGAGTCAGATAATATTTATGATGGGCTGGAATTCCAGATGCCGCATGTTACGGTACCAACATTCCCCGATTATAAGGTTTCGATAACCGACTTCGGAGCTGTTGGTGACGGGCAGAAATTAAATACCAAGGCTTTCACCGATGCGATTAACGATGTGGCTAAAAACGGCGGCGGTACCGTGATTATTCCGGAAGGAATCTGGTTCACAGGCCCCATTCGGCTGAAAAGCAATATCAATATTCACGCAAATGCTGGCGCGCTGGTGATTTTCAGCGATATTAAAGACCTGTATCCGCTCATCAAAACCAGTTTCGAAGGCCTCAACACCGTCAGATGTTTGTCCCCCATCTATGGGAAAGACCTGGAAAACATTGCCTTCACAGGCGAAGGTGTTTTTGATGGCTCCGGCGATGCGTGGCGGCAAGTGAAAAAAAGCAAGCTAACTAGCTCTCAATGGAAAAAGCTGGTCGCTTCGGGTGGTATTGTCAGCAAAGACGGGCAAACCTGGTATCCATCGAAAAGCTTTGAAAAAGGAGCTGAGCTGAGCGATATGAACGTTCCCAGAAACTTCACAACCATGGCGCAGTTCGAATCCATCCGGGACTTCTTGCGCCCGGTGATGGTTAGTCTGGTCAGCTGTAAAAACGTTTTGCTCGACGGACCAGTATTCCAAAACTCACCTGCCTGGTGCCTCCACCCACTGATGTGCGAAAATCTGACCGTTCGAAATGTAGATGTCCGGAATCCCTGGTATTCGCAAAACGGCGACGGTATAGATATTGAATCGTGCAAAAACAGCGCAGTATATAATTGTACTTTTGATGTAGGCGACGACGCTATTTGCATCAAATCGGGAAAAGATGAGGACGGCCGTAAACGTAACATGCCTACCGAGAATCTGATTGTGAAAAACTGTACCGTATTCCACGGGCACGGAGGCGTTACTGTGGGTAGCGAAATGTCGGGTGGCGTGAAAAATATGCATGTTTCCGATTGTACCTTCATTGGTACCGACGCCGGACTGCGCTTCAAAAGTAACCGCGGACGTGGTGGCGTGGTGGAAAAAATCTACATCTCTAACATTAACATGATCAATATCCCGAGCAATGCCATTTCATTTAATCTGTACTACTCCGGCTTATCGGTTTCCGAGATAATGAAGAACAAAAAAGACAAGAACAAAGTCGATGAAGTTGTTCCGAAGGTTACCGTCGAAACTCCTCAATTCAAGGACATCAGCATCAAAAATATCAACTGCAGAGGTGCAAAACAGGCTATCTACCTGCAAGGCTTGCCCGAAATGGAATTACAGAATGTGACGATGGAAAACCTGACCATGGAGGCTGAACATGGCTTATTCTGTATGGATGCCGACAGTGTTACCATTAAGAACCTGAAGTTGAAAACAACCCAATTCCCGGCAGCATCATTCTATAACTCGAAAAATGTTTCCATCTCCGCTCTGCAGCTGTCTTCGTCTGATAAACCACTGATTACTGTCGACGGTAAAAGAACAGGAAAAACGGACATTCAGTTGGCTACCGGAACCACGGCAAGTAATTTATATGTTCTTGGTAAAAATGTGGATGCAGCCAAAGTGAAAATCGCTGAGTAAACAGTAGCACCGAAAAAATCCGAATGTTATGAACATTAAAATCATAGCCATATTAATCTCCCTGATTTGGATGGGCAATTCGGCCCGAAAGGATACGATTCAGCTTTGGACCATCGGCGATTCGACGATGGCCAACAAGAAAGCGAAAATGTTTCCGGAAACCGGATGGGGACAAGTTTTACACCAGTTTTTCGACGACGGGGTGACAATCCATAACCATGCAAGGAACGGACGAAGCACCAAAAGTTTCATCGACGAAGGCCGATGGCAGGTTGTCCTCGACAGTCTGAGACCGGGTGATTACGTCTTCATCCAGTTTGGGCACAACGATGAAAAGATAAAGGACAGCACCCGTTATACCGTGCCGTTTGGCAGCTACTCCGACAATCTGAAGAAATTCGTTAACGAAAGCCGGGGAAAAGGAGCTATTCCGGTTCTGCTCACTCCCATCGTTCGCCGAAAGTTCGATGTAAAAGGAACGTTACTCGATACGCACAAAGACTACCCGGTTGCAATGCGGCAGGTAGCCAAAAAGCTGAACGTTCCGATAATAGACATGGAGAAGCTCACGCGGAAGGTGATTCAGACAATGGGTCCCGAGAAAGCCAAGGAGTTTTATCTTTGGACGCCTCCGACGAAACGTTATCCTGAAGGAAGGCACGACGATACTCACCTGAAAGTAAAAGGTGCTCAAGCAGTGGCTTCGCTGGCAACACGGACGTTAAAAAAACTTCCATTGAAATTGTCAAAGCATGTGGTAGCACAGCGTCCAGTAGTCGGACTCGACAATTGGTTCAACCGTGAACACAACAAAGCAGGACAAATTTACCATTACACCTGGAACGATACGTTGAACAGCGGATTTTCTCAATTAGGCGATATTTTCAAAGCCAAAGAAGCTGAGCTGCGAACCGTCGCTCAGGCACCAACCCCTGAGGCTCTGGGTTACCTGGATGTGTACATCATCGTCGATCCGGATACGACATCGGAAAATCCGCATCCGAATTATATCTCGAAAGAAGACATCGAATCGATTAAAAACTGGGTGAAAAATGGTGGAGTCCTACTGCTTTTAGCAAATGACGGCCCTAACTGCGAATTCACTCATTTGAATCAGCTGGCCGGTACATTTGGTATTCACTTTATTCCGGAAACATTGAACCCGGTCGTCAATCATCAATGGGAAATGGGAGCAGAAACCAATCTGCCGGACCACCCGTTGTTCAAGGGGTTGAAGAAAATTTATATGAAAGAGGTGGCCGGCATTTATGTCAGTCAATTTGCTCATGTGGTTTTAACCGATGGAAAAGATATTCTGATGGCCGAAACTAATTTTGGAAAAGGAAAAGTGCTGGCTATTGGCGATCCCTGGTTATATAACGAATACATCGGGAACAGCCGGCTGCCCAAATCGTTCGAGAATATGAAGGCATCCCATAATCTGGTAGAATATTTGCTGGGAGAGACAAAACAATAGACGTAGCAATAAATGCGACATCTCCTCTTAACGAAACAAGATGAAAAAGTATTAACCTAAAAATATCAAAACAATGAGAAAAAATCACAGGAACATCATTACCAAAATAATGGCTTTGGTAATCGGTTCAATGCTCCTTCATGTTACGAGTCAGGCCCAGGAACGGTCGTTGGACTATTACATGAAAAAAGCACCCTTTATCATGCCTAAAGTGAAGGTTCCGGAATTCCAGGACAAAGTATTTAATGTAACAGAATATGGCGCTGTTGGTGACGGACAAACAATGAACACTCAGGCTTTCGCTGCTGCCATTAACGCATGTAACGAAGCTGGTGGTGGAAAAGTAGTTGTTCCTCCGGGACTTTGGATTACCGGCCCTATCCAGATGAAAAGTAATGTGAACCTGCATGTGGAACGCGGAGCCCTGGTTCAGTTTACATCGGATCATACACAGTATCCGATGGTGAAAGCCTCAGCCAGCAGTAGCCGGTATGTCACCGCTTCGCCCATTTATGGTTATAAAGTAAAAAATATTGCCATTACCGGGAAAGGAATCATTGATGGAGCCGGAGAAACCTGGCGTCCGGTAAAGAAGGCTAAAATGACAGATGACCAGTGGAAAGATCTGGTGAAATCAGGCGGCGTTGTAAGTAAAGATGGAAAACTTTGGTGGCCAAGCAAAGAAGCCATCGAAGGGAAAGACTACCTCAAGAGCATGAAAAAGAAGGTGGACAAGCCCGGACCAATCGATTATATCCCGGCACGCGACTATATGCGTCCGTACATGGTTTACCTGGTCGATTGCGAAAATCTGCTCATTGAGAATATTACCCTTCGAAACTCACCAAAATTTGTGGTTTACCCGAATAATTGCCAAAACGTTACCATCCGGCATGCCAACGTATATAATGACTGGTGGTCGCAAAACGGCGATGGAGTTGATATCAGCGCATGTAAAAATGTTGTTGTTTATCAATGCAATATTAATGTCGGCGACGACGGAATTTGCATGAAATCAAGTGGTGACGGACCGGAATCGGGAACCTACAACGTCGAAAATGTCTTGATTGCCGGATGTAACGTTTATCATGCCCACGGCGGATTTGTGGTAGGTAGTAACACCAATGGAAACGTTCGTAATGTGTTTGTCAACGATTGCAATTTTGTCGGAACAGACATCGGCATCCGTATGAAAAGCACTGCCGGAAAAGGCGGAATTGTGGAGAATATTTTCATCAAAGATATTTACATGACCGGAATTAAAGGTGCAGCTATTTCGTTTGATACATTTTACCAAAATGTGCCAGCCGGAACAAAACGTGATACCAGCAACAAACTGGCTCCGCACGACATTCCCGTTTTCCGGAATTATCACATTTCCAATGTCTATTGTCTCGGAGCTGGACAATCCATTTATATGTCAGCACTCCCCGACTCTCCTATTCAGGATATCTATATGGATAACGTCTGGATTAAAGCTAAGAAAGGTGCAGATATGACTAATGTAGACCGAATTACATTGAAAAATGTGAAAACAGATATTCAGCAAGGACCGGTTTACAGAATCTCTGATGGAAGAGACGTCACTATTGACAACGGTTATATGCCGAAATCAGCAAAGGTTTTCATCGAAGCATCCGGTGACACGAAAGGTATTTCTGTCGTTAACACATCCGTTCCCGGATTGAAAGATGCGGTAAAAACGACAGAGGGAGCTACCTCAAAAGCGGTTCAGTTCAAATAGTTTATATAGCAAGTTGGCAAAATGGCCTTGCGTTCTTATTGACTTATTTCATAGGGAATCATGGCAATATGCCTGGTTTTAGTTAGCAAAGGAGGATAACTTTCCTCAATAAACGGGGCAGATTTATCCTCCTTTTTTATTGTTATTTCAGCTGCTTACACCTCTTCCGGGTAGTAATCGTAAAGAAAATCATTGTACGGGAAGCGGGTCACGTGAATCTTCTTCACCTCATCGTAAATCAGTTTCTTAAATTCCTCCACATTTTCTCGCTCTTTAGCTGAAATAAAGATCGATGGCCCCTGATCCTTCGCCATCCACGAATGCTGCCAATCCTCCAATGTCAAGTTTTCACGGGTAACCGGACTCAAATCATCTTCTTCTTTTTCGACATAGGAAAATGCATCGATTTTGTTGAAGACATAAAATTTGGTCTTATCGGCAGCACCAATCTCCGCCAGTGTCTCATCCACTACTTCGATTTGTTCTTCAAAGCCAGGATGCGAAATGTCGACTACATGCAAAAGAATATCTGCTTCCCGGGTCTCGTCCAGTGTTGATTTAAACGATTCGACCAGGTTGTGCGGCAACTTTCGAATAAAACCAACCGTATCGGCAAGCAAAAATGGAAGATTTCCCACAACCACCTTACGTACGGTCGTATCGAGCGTCGCAAAAAGCTTATTTTCAGCAAATACATCCGATTTGCTCAACATATTCATGATGGTCGACTTTCCTACGTTGGTGTATCCGACCAGCGCCACCCGAACCATCTTACCACGATTTTTTCGCTGGGTAGCTTTTTGCTTATCGATTCGTTCCAGCTGAGCTTTCAGCCGGGCAATTTTATCCAGAATAATACGGCGGTCTGTTTCAATCTGCGTTTCCCCCGGACCGCGTAATCCGATACCTCCCCGCTGCCGTTCCAGGTGCGTCCACATCCGGGTTAACCGGGGTAACATGTACTGATATTGTGCCAACTCCACCTGTGTTTTAGCGTGCGCAGTCTGAGCTCTTCGGGCAAAAATGTCCAAAATCAAATTGGTCCGATCCAGAATTTTCAGATTCAACGCCCGTTCAATATTTCGTAGCTGGGTTGGCGACAGCTCGTCATCAAAAATGACCACATCGATCTCATGCACTTTCACAAAATCGATGATCTCCTGCAACTTGCCGGGCCCCACAAACGTGGCAGGATTAGGCACTTCCAACCGCTGAAAAAACTTTCCCAAAACCTCCGCTCCGGCTGTATCAGCCAGAAAATCCAGTTCATCAAGATATTCTTTCGCCTGCCGTTCATCCTGTTTTGAGTGAATCAGGCCGACGAGCACAGCCTTCTCTTTCTCCTGTGCTGTAATATAGGGTTCTGCCATGATGCAAAAGTACATATTTCGAGCAAAAAAAAACCCGGCACAACTGCCGGGATTTTTTTATTTCGTTTGCAAATTCTTTACTGCAATACAAAGTTAATCGGTACAGTAAATGATACGCGAACCGGCTTACCACGTTGTTTACCCGGCTTCCATTTCGGAAGCGAGTTAATCACGCGCAATGCTTCTTTGTCAAGTGACGGGTCGACACCACGTGCAATTTTTGCATTGGTTACAGAACCGTCGGTGTTAACAACGAAATTCACATACACTTTACCTTGAATACCATTCTCCTGTGCAATAACCGGATATTTAATGGAATTGGCAATGTACTTACGCAGTGCCAAATCGCCACCCGGGAACTCAGGCATATCTTCTACAATGAAGAATACCGGTTGTTCTTCGGTCTGCTCTTCTTTCTGCTGTACAATCGGAGCTACATTAACCACGGTATTGTCATCGGCCTCAGTATCTTCGATCTGCAGCTCGTCGTCAATATCCGTATTGTTATCCACAATGTTAAGTACCTCTACAACCTGTGGTGGTGGAGGTGGTGGCGGCGGTTTTACTTCTTCCGGCCGCGTGATTGGGATCATCTCGTCTTCTACATCCTGTGCCTGTACTTGTCCCAGGTTATCGGCCTCCTTAATCTGGCTGTTCCAATTGAAAGCCAAGAGTACCAAACCCAGTGAAACTACCAGCCCAAGTTGAACGAAGATACCCCTCTTGTTCTCAAGATCCGCTTTGGGTGATTTCTTCGGTTCCATAGTTTTAAGTTATTTCCGAGTTAAATTTTTCTTCTTTTTTTCGAGGGTTTAAAGATAAAAAATAATCTTCAATTCAAAGTTTTTTAATGCCTATTTTGAAATGTTTCAAACTCCTCCCTATTCTCTGTAAACACTTCGTTCTATTTCTTTTTTCGAAAGAAACATGAAAAAGTTCCAATTTTACCTCATAATATTTGTTTCTTTTAAAAAAATTGTATTTTTGCTCCGCGACAAACGGGGGCGTAGCTCAGTTGGCTAGAGCGTTTGACTGGCAGTCAAGAGGTCGCGGGTTCGAGCCCCGCCGTCTCCACCCTAAAAAAAGCCTGGTTCAGCGAGCCAGGCTTTTTGTTTTCCCCCAACTCGCTACCTATTTGATCTTCGATAAATATAACTTCTGAAGATCCTCCAGGTAGTTTAAGTCCAGTTTCTTTGAATAAATTCGCACCATCTCACGCAGCTTGAATTTATGGTAAAAAGATCCCTTGGCTGCATCGAACTTGCTGTCGTACCAGTTATAGATTACCTGTTGGTTATAATCTTTAAACTCTTCCGGTGTCATATATTTTGGTAGCAGGAAATAGGCATGGTAATCTTCCGAACAATCCATAAATATTCCTTTCGCTACTTTCTGGATACAGAATGTTTTCTTCAGGGTAATAACGCCCTCTTCCTGTTTCCATTTACCGGAAATCGTTTTCGGTTTAATTCCCAGTTCGGCAAATGCTTCCTGGATCGGTCTAATGTCGTCGTAGCTGTCGAGGTGACGTAAACGCAAGGTATGAAACGTTTTGGCATAAATTTTTACGGATGCACAAGCAGCTTCAAAATTCCATCCCTTCGTCTTCTTAATATGTTGAAATGCTCTCGAGACCTCAAACACATCGTAATCTTTATCCAATCCGATGTAGAGATACACCGGTTTGGATTCGTTTGGAACTTCGTTGTAATAGCCGGGAAAAGGTTGGAATGACTCAAAAACCAGCGTTCCTGGAATCGTTTTGTCGGAGATGGTAAATAAAGTTTCACTCTTCGACAACGTTCCGAAAACTTCAATTTTCTTATTTTTGCCCATATTTAGAAGGTTTTTGCAGGTTATAAAATATAATCCTGTATTCCTAAACAATAATTTAGAGTTTTTGTTAGTAAAAACCTACTTCATACCTATATTTTATTTAACATTTTACCCTTTCCTAAACTAAAGCCTCACCTAACATTTCATGAGAAAAGACCAGCATAAAATACTAAAAGAGGTTCATCCATCGAGAGTTATCATCCCGCTCATTATTAGTGTGGCTGTGGGGATTTACATCGTAGCTGTGGAAGAAACACCCCCCTCATTATCCGATCTACATTTCAATCGTCAGATGGTCGGTTGGCTGCTTGCCGTTCTGGCTATGGTCTTGATGCGGGATATCGGTTACATTATTCGCCTGCGTATTCTTTCCGACAAGCAACTCTCTCTTCTTCAATCCATCCGTATTACTTTTCTATGGGAATTTGCATCCGCGGTAACCCCTTCGGCCATTGGCGGAACATCGGTTGCGTTACTATTTTTATATAAAGAAGGGCTTTCGATTGGGAAAGGATCGGCTATTGTACTGGCCACCTTTTTCCTCGATGAGCTCTATTTCATCCTGATGTTTCCTCTTGTTATCTGGTTGGGTGGATGGCAACAACTGTTTGAAGTAACTCCCGGAGATCCGGGATCTATTTTTCACAACCAGTTCTTTTGGTTTGCCATTGCCGGTTATGGAGTAAAACTGATCATCATTTCATTGGTCAGTTACGGATTGTTCATCAATCCAAAGGCCATCAAAAAACTTATTGCAGTTGTATTCCGCCTGCCATTTCTCAAACGTTGGCAGCACGACGCACTGGATGCAGGAGATGAAATTGCGATGGCTTCAAAAGAGTTGACAGCGAAGCCCTTTTCCTTTTGGTTAAAAAGTTTTACAGCAACATTTTTCTCCTGGACATCCCGTTACTGGGTGGCCAACTTTCTGATTCTGGCCCTATTCTTCGGTCTCAAAGGACAGTTGAACCAGGATATTGTTTCCATAGGCCAACAAATTCACATTTTTGCCCGCCAGCTCATCATGTGGATTATGATGATGGTCATGCCGACTCCCGGTGGAACCGGATTCTCCGAAGTGGTTTTCCTCCAATACATGGATGTATTCATTCCTAAAGGTTTCGCCAGCCTGATGGCCATCGTCTGGCGGTTTGTGAGCTACTATCCGTATCTTTTCATCGGTGCAGTGATTCTGCCCGGATGGATCCGAAAGAGCTTTAAGCGCCGTCACGCCCCGAAAAAAGTTAAGGATTAGGAAGTACAGGTATGAAAGAGAAGTGGATTTCGGTCGAAGGAATCGGACAGGTAAAACTGGTCAAGAATAAACGCTCAAAGCAACTGCGCATTACCGTTAAACCTTCCGGTGAAGTGCGGGTCAGTATGCCCTGGTATACTACTTACGAATCAGGGATTTCCTTCGTGATGAATCGGAAAGAGTGGATTCTGGATACCCTGGCTCATTACCAAAATCATCCTCCACGACAAAATTCGTTTCAACCCGGCGTATTGTTCCAAACCCGATACAAAACTTACGAATTGGCCGTGTCGAAAAGAACCGATAACCAGTTAATTATCTCTTTCCCTGAAAAACGTTGTATTCTGGAGCTTCCCGAAAACCGGTCGCCTAAGAAGCCGGCACTGCAACAGACGATTATTAAAGTTCTGACCGAGCAACTCCGCAAAGAGGCCAAACAATATCTGCCGAAGCGCACCAGGGAACTGGCCGAACAACTAAATTTCCGGTACAAACAGGTTTTCATTAAAAACAACAAAAGCAACTGGGGAAGCTGCTCAAGCCTTGGAAATATCAACCTGAACCTGCACCTGATGCGCCTGCCCGATCCGTTTATCGATTTTGTGATTGTCCATGAACTGCTGCATACTGTAATTCCCAATCACGGACAGGAATTTAAAGCAGCCATGCAACGCTTTTTTCCGAAAGCGAAAATGATGGAGAAGGAGCTAAAAAAGTACCATCCCCGATTTTTCACCAATTGATTGGGGGTTTTTCAAAAAAACAGAGAACTTTAACGTCTTAATTTTAACAGCCAGCAAAATGATGCAGTGGGACCAGTTACTTTCGGCCAAACGGCTGGGACTTGAGGAAAGACACACCAACGAGATTCACGATGCCCGTTCGCAATTTCAGCGCGACTACGACCGCATTATCTTCTCCTCTCCTTTTCGCCGTCTTCAGGATAAAACACAGGTTTTTCCCCTACCGGGAAGCATCTTTGTACACAACCGTTTGACGCATTCGCTCGAAGTAGCCAGCGTAGGGCGATCGCTCGGAAACATGGTCGCCACCGACCTTGAAAAACGTCCGGATATCGAACACAAGGAACTGCTGCCCGAAATTGGCTCCATCGTTTCATCGGCTTGCCTGGCACACGATTTAGGCAATCCGCCTTTCGGCCATTCGGGCGAATCGGCCATTGCCAGCTATTTTACAAACGGACAAGGCAAAAACTACCGTGAAGAGATGGCCGCCGAGGAGTGGGCTGACCTGACTCTTTTCGAAGGAAACGCCAATGCTTTTCGGATTCTGAGTCATCAGTTTAAAGGTAGGCGTGCCGGAGGTTTTGCGCTCACCTATACCACGCTGGCATCCATTATCAAGTATCCGTTCCCGTCGTATATGGCTGGTGGAAAACAGAAATTCGGTTACTTCCAGAGCGAAAAGGAAACTTTTCATCGCATCATCACAGATTTGGGATTGCCCGAAAATATGAATGAGCCGGGAAAATTTGCCCGCCATCCACTGGTTTACCTTGTGGAAGCGGCTGATGATATCTGCTACCAGATAATGGATGTGGAAGATGCACACAAACTGAAGATTCTGACCTACGAGGAAACGGAAGCGTTGCTGATGGCATTCTTCGCCTCTGAAGAAGACACAAAGATGCGGGAATCCATTCAGCGAAACTTCAAAACCGTAACCGACCGCAACGAACGAATTGCCTACCTCCGGGCGACGGTCATCGGAAGATTGGTGCGCGAGTGTGCGACCATTTTCATGGAAAACCATGACACTATTCTTGCCGGAAGTTTCGAAGGTTCCCTTTTCAAACGCCTGGCCGGTTCTTCCGCGGAAGCGATGAACCATATCAAAAAGGTATCGGTGAGCCGGATTTACAGTGAGCGTTCAGTCGTTCAGATTGAAATTGCTGGCTATAAAATACTGGGGACATTGATGGAAGAGTTTACACAAGCCATCATGAACGAAGCAAATCCGCTATCGAAGAAGTTACTGTCAATCATTCCCGAACAATATCGCAACGATGAGCAATCGACTTACGGGAAGATCCAGTCGATAGTCGATTTCGTTTCCGGGATGACCGACCCGTTTGCCCTCGATCTGTATCGGAAAATTACCGGCATCAGTCTGCCACAAATCGGATAACAAAAAAGCCCCTCGATAAAAGGGGCTTCTGTTTTTCCGGTTAACCGGGAACATTATTTCGTCAGTTCGCTTTTCAGCAACTTCACATTGTTGTGCAATTTCTTTAGCTCAGCATCTTTCTTATCCATCTCGCTTTGCATTGAAGCCATCTCCGACTGAGCTTTTTTCAATTCAGCTTTGGTTTCATTCAACTGATTCTGGATAACCTCTATCCGGTTCACCTTCGCCTGTGTAGCGTCTTTCTGCTTACTGATATCAAACCGCAGATCGCCCAACTCCTTATTCAACTCTTTAATTTTTGATTCTCCAGCCTTGATTTGACTATTCAAATCGTTAATCTGTTGGTCACGTTGCTCAATGGCCGCTTTCAACTGCCGTTTTTCGGTCTCGAAAGCGTAAATCTTATCCGACATGTCGGCATTGGTCTTGGCCACATTCGACGATAAGTTATTAATCTTCAAATTCAGCGAATCGATGTAGGTATCTTTCACGGCATTGCTCTGCCGCAACTCGTTCTGCATTTTATTAAACTCGGAACGGATGTTTGTGGTCAAATGATTGAGCGAATCAACAGTGGTAGTTAAAGCAACCACCCGGCGTGACGCCCTGATTTTTCCCTGCTCCATTTCGAGGTACTTCTTTTTCGATACACACGATTGGCCCAGCAGCAAAACAGCAATCAGGCTGAAAAGGGGAAGAAGTTGGCGGTATTTCATATGCTTATGATTGTTTTTTTCGTTGATAAAAACAGCGACCCCGTTATCCCAGACAGGCTGGTCTCAGGTTCCTGATTTTTATTTTTGACTTAACAAATATAGGAAATTAAATATGCCTTCGTTTTCAAAATTAAACCGGAAGCATACCGAAATGTTTATCTTTACGAGATGTGATGCAACCAGCCGGAATCATCTTAACCTGGAAATATTTACGCTGACAAGCATCGACAGAAGAAAGAAGAGAATTTTACACCAGCAGAATTTTAGAAAACACCGACAGTATGAATTACAAAATAGCCGCCCTCATCATTGCCTTTTTCCTTCCGGGAGTTTTATTTGCCCAGGATACCAACACGAACACCATCAAGGGTATCGTGATTGACAATGCAACCGGCAAACCTGTACAATATGCAAACATTGGAATTGAGGGTACATTTCTGGGCTCAGCCAGTAACGCCTCGGGACAATTCGAATTTAAAGTCCCTGCATCGGAGAAAAATGGATACCTGTATACATCGGCAGTGGGTTACCAAACAGTAAAAAAAGCGATTACCGCGATTAATTCAGGTAATTCAATTATTCTGCGGATGGAACCGCAGTCATACAAAATCGAAGATGTCGACATCAGTGCTCAGTCGCTCGTCCTCTACCGGATTCTTCGCGAAGCATCAAAAAAAATTAAAGAAAATTATTTGCAGGGCCCATTAAGTTCGCAGGCCTATTACCGGAACGACATTACCGAAAACGGGAATCTGATTCATCATCGCGAAGCTGCGGTTGAAATTTCGGACAAAACAGGTTATGTCAATGAAACACCAGCTCAAGAGCAAAAGGATATCAACTATCGGTTCATGGAAGTGCGGACCAATTCTCCCGTTTCCTCACTAGCAGACGGCATGACGCAGATGGACGAATTGCTGAGTTACGATATCGTCAGAAACAGTTCGGGAGTTCTGAATGAAAACTTCCTCCGCGATTACGATCTGACACTGGACCAGATGACAGAGTTTAACGGCGATTCCATTTGGGTGATTAATTATACCCTGAATCATCCGGATATCAGTCATACCGGCGATTTTTATGCAACGGCTTACAATGGAAAAATATACATCAGCAAGTCGAATTACGCTGTAGTGAAAAATGAAACCTGGGTAACAGCTTCCAACTACAGCCGCCAGGGACGCTCTTTTGCCGCAACCGGAAGCGCTAATTTAAAACCAGTTGAAATTCATTACAATTTCACTACCACCTATCGGAAGAACAAGAATAAGTTCACCCTGGGATTCACCAAGGCGACCCGCCAGAATGTCTGGTTAAATCCCAAAACAGGGAATAAGGAAACCATTGTTTATCAAACATATTTACTTCCATCGGTTATCGAAACGGCTCATCCGAAGATGCTTTCCGAACGGGAATATTTTGTTGACAAACCCTATAACAAGACTTTCTGGGATTCTTTCAATGCCATGGTTCGTTAACATTTCGCTTGAAGAATTTACCTCATCTATCTGATCAAAAGGTTATTCTAAGCAAACTTTATTCGTTTCAATACCTAATATTCCAAATTATCCATTTACTTTGCGCCAGATTTTTTTTAAGAACAAAACTAATCATAACATAAATCAAGCAGTTAGCCTCAACGGCATCTGTAAATTTTGACGTTCTATCTGCCTAACCACAAGGCATTTGAACCAAAACTTTCGGATATCTTCGGAAGATTTGTAAACCTTTGGGTAAACAGTTTCGTCTAAAAGAAATAGGTGTGCTATTCGAATGAAAAAAATACTTGCATATATATCGCTGCTTCCCGGCGTCATTCTTCTGTTGATGATGGGAAGTTGTACCATGAATGAAAATGACCTGCTGTCAACTTCCCCCACCAACACTTCACTCATTGTATCAGAGGAGCTATATCCCAACATGGATGCCCTTCTTCCTAACAAAGTAATTGGCTACGAATACGACAAACAGGGATACCTGAATAAGAAATTGTACTACGATGCAAAAACCGGCATGCTGGCCAGAGAAACCGTTTTCCAGAATGATGGTGAAGGACGAAAGTTAAAAGCACTCAAATATCAACACGATACCATCAATCCTTCCGGCATACAACTAGTCTCAACCCGCGAATTTGAATATGCCGACAACAAGCTTCAGGCTGAATACATTGTTCTTCCGGGTGGAGAACGTTCGCTGGATGTGAAATACATTTATGGACGAAACCAGCTGGAACGAAAGGTATTTTACCGGGCAGGCGAAGTGCTTTATTACGATGCCTACGAATACAAAAAAGATGGTAACCTCGATAATGTAACCCGCTTTACCCCGTCGGAGTACATCATGTCGTGGATTGAATATGAATACGGTAGCAACAAACGCAAGTCGGTGATGAAGTATTTCGATCATACCGGTGCCGTATACAAACAGGAGTTCTTTCACTACAACTCCGATGGAGAGTTGCGTTTGGTTGAACACCAAAACAGCCTGCTTTCGGGTAAACCGGAATCCACGGTTACCCGGTACGCCTATATGTAAATTCCCCGTTTTTATTCATTCCTGCAACTGGTTGAAGTAAGGATTTGGTCTTTGGGTATGGAAACAATTCCCAAAAACAGGTAACTTATGCTGCGTAACCAAACCGACACAGCATGCTCAACGAAAATGATCATCTACATCAGTTACTCCGGCTGGTATTCCCGGTTGAAATCATCGAGCATTTTACCATTCAAAAAATTGATGTGGTTAATGGAACTGTTCAGGTTCACCTGTATGAAAAGTTAAATGATACAGACCACATTCTTCGCACTTCTGCAGATTTTTCGCCAGTCATCGTCCTTGAGGATTTTCCCCTCCGCGATAAGAATTTGAGACTACATCTTCACCAACGAAAACGTCGAGAAGGACAACCTGATTTTTTATCGCAGAACAGGCAGGTGATTGCCGATGGAAATTGTCTTACTGAAGCATTCGCTCAATTTATTCGCAAAAATGAACATATCCGGATGTCATCGACCGAAATGAATACGGTAATTAAAGCAAGGCAGCAATACCAACGCCTGATGGATTATTGCAACGAACTGGAACAGGAAAAGGGAACATTGGTGGATGAAATTGACCGGTTAAAGAAGCAGTTAACGGAATTTCGGGGTAAGCAGTAAAACACATACCCCACACGTCAGGGCATAAAAAAAGGGCCTGCCTAAAAGCATCCCTTGCATGTTGCCCCGTCAGGTCTCGAACCTGAACTCTTCTGAACCAGAATCAGACGTGTTGCCAATTACACCACAGGGCAATAAAATTGTTGACCCGCCAGGGCTCGAACCTGGACTCTTCTGAACCAAAATCAGACGTGTTGCCAATTACACCACGGGTCAATCATTCAATGTCCTATCTGTTAGGACGGGTGCAAAATTATAAAGATTTTTCTTTCTGCAAATCTTTTCTTTTAAATTTTTGCTCTCGAAAAGCTTATATTTGCTGCAAAGCAAATAGATAACATGTCCGATTTTCATAAGAAAAACGTTGTACTGGGCTGGATTATATTTGGTTTGTCTGCCACAGTATACCTTCTCACATTAGAGCCTACCGTTAGTTTTTGGGATTGCGGCGAATTTTTGGCCGCCTCGTATAAATTGCAAATCGGCCACCCGCCGGGAGCACCACTTTACCTGATGGTGGCGCGTATTTTTTCTTTATTGACATCCGACCCGGCCAAAGTGGCTCATGTTGTCAACAGTTTTTCCGGGCTCATCAGCGGGGCCACCATCATGTTCCTCTTTTGGACCATTACCCATTTGGCACGTATGCTGATGCCCAACCCGAAGGAGCTGAAAAGCAATGAACAGATTTTAGTGCTCGGCTCTGGTCTTGTTGGTGCGCTGGCGTACGCATTCACCGATACATTTTGGTTTTCGGCGGTCGAAGCCGAGGTTTATGCCTTTTCCTCCTTTTTTACAGCCGTCGTTTTCTGGGCCATCCTCAGGTGGGAGGAAGAAGCGGAAAAGCCGCGTGCCAACCGTTGGATTGTGCTAATTGCCTACCTGATGGGACTGTCCATTGGTGTGCATTTGCTGAACCTGCTGGCAATTCCGGCAATGGTTTTCATCTTCTACTTCAAAAAATACGAAACTTCCCGGAAAGGATTCGTCATTACGCTATTGGCGGCAATGGCTATTCTCGGAACCATTATGTGGGGAATTATTCCCGGGGTACCGAAAATTGCCGGTTGGTTCGAAATTGTAGCTGTTAACGGAATGAATTTGCCCTACAATTCAGGGTTGTTGATTTTCGTTGCAATAATCATTACCGGTCTGGCATATGGCATTTTTTATACCTACCGGGAAAAGAAGTTTCTGGCCAATACTATTTTATTGAGCGTACTCATGCTCATCGTTGGCTACTCATCATACTCACTGATTATCATTCGTTCTGGCGCCAACCCACCGATGGACGAGAATAATCCGGATAACGTATTTTCACTGGAAAGTTACCTGAACCGGACACAATACGGAGAAACACCTTTGGTCTATGGCCGCTATTACAATGCTCCGGTAATCGACGAACGGGAAGGCAAGACCGAAACCATACAAGAAAATGGTAAATACAAAGATGTAATCCCTTTCCCTGCCTACGAATATGACAGCCGTTTTAAGACTGTCTTTCCGCGCATGTACAGCAATGTCCCCAGTCACGTTCAGGCTTATAAAACATGGGGAGGAACCAATGGAACACCGTTGCCTGTTAACAATGACGGACAAACACAAATGCGCAAAAAGCCTTCTTTCGGTGACAACCTGCGCTTCTTTTTCAGTTATCAGACAGGCTTCATGTACTTCCGTTACTTCATGTGGAATTTTGTAGGCCGTCAAAACGATATTCAAGGCTATGGAGGGGTTGTTCATGGCAACTGGATCAGTGGTATCAATTTCCTGGATGATATGCGTCTGGGGCCACAGGAAGACCTTCCATCCGACTTAAAAAATAATAAGGCCCGAAACCGGTATTACTTTCTACCGCTCTTGCTCGGATTACTCGGTTTTTTCTTCCAGTATTCCCGAGGGAAGCGTGGCCGACAAGACTGGTGGGTTGTCTTCCTGCTGTTCATATTTACCGGACTGGCCATTGTGGTTTACCTCAATCAGACACCGTTCCAGCCACGTGAGCGAGACTACGCCTACGTGGGCTCGTTTTACGCTTTCGCGATTTGGATAGGGATGGGTGTACTTGGTTTGTATGAGCTACTGTCAAAACATATTCGGATGAAGAAAGCGTTACCCTGGATGGTAACAGCTGTGGCCATGGTTGTGCCCGTGATTCTGATTGCTCAGAACTACAACGACCACGACCGTTCCAACCGATATATGGCGCGTGATTACGCCCGCAACTACCTCGAATCATGTGCCCCGAACGCCATCTTATTTACCTATGGCGACAACGATACGTTCCCGTTATGGTATGTGCAGGATGTAGAAGGTGTCCGTCCCGATGTGAGGATTTGTAACCTGAGTCTGTTGGGAATGGACTGGTACATAACCGAAATGAAATCGAAGGCTTACGATTCTGCCCCACTCCCCATCTCGTTAAAAGATGACACTTATCGCATGGGCAAAAGGGATTATATTCCGGTAATTCCTAAATTTAAAAAAGCCATCCCGCTGAAAGATGCTGTTGACATTGTTGCCAGCGATGACCCGCGTTCGAAGATTCCCATGCAGAATGGGGACAATATCGATTTCCTTCCGGCGAATGTCCTTTATATGCCTATTAATAAGCAAAAGGTACTTAAGAATGGTACAGTAGCTCCGGAAGATGCTGCTGATATTGCCGATACGGTTACCTTTCACATTGGGGCCAGCAGTTTATCCAAAAGCGACTTTGCTGTTCTGGATATGATTGCCACCGACAACTGGAGCCGACCAATTTATTTCGATCTCAGTGCAGTACAGTCGCTTCGGTTGGGACTTCAGGATTATCTGCAACTGGAAGGGCTGGCTTACCGGCTGGTACCCATCAAAACACCTTCTGACGGAATTTCTCTTGGTCGTGTCAACAGCCGTATCTTATATCATAACCTGATGGGGAAATTCACCTGGGGAAACATCAGTGACACAACGATCTGGGTGGATGACAACAACGTGAAGGAGGTGAAAATTATCGATGCCAAACCTACTTTTAACAGGCTGGCTCAGGCATTACTGGCCGAAGGGAAACGAGATTCGGCTATTAATGTACTTAACCGGTGCGTGGCCACTTTCCCCAACCGGAATATTCCGTACGGTTACGAAGATTTTGACCTAGCTGAGACCTACTACGAAGCAAATGCTCCGGCAAAAGCGAATGCCATCATCAGTAAACTGGCGCATCTGACACTCGAACGCCTGAACTATTACGTCAACCTGCCAAGTTATCTTTCCGATGGACTTGACCGGGAAAGGCAACGCCAACTGGCCATTCTGTCCAACTGTGTGCACATTGCCAAACAATACAAACAGGATGATCTAAGCAAAGAACTGGATGACCGGTTGAATGAACTAATTAACCGCTACAGTCTTTCCATGAAATAAAAAAACCTTTTCCCGGCAGGCAGTAAAACTGTTCCCGGGAAAAGGTTCATTCTTTATTTTTCAACGAAGTTTATTCCGATTTATGCCGCCAGTAGTCTGATTTTGACTTGTTATCTAACCGTGCATAAATATTGGCCAGGTAAGTTGCATATTTTTTTGAAGGATGAGCAGTATACAGCTTTTCAAAATAATTGCGGGCGGTGCGATAATCAGCTGAAATTCCTTTCAGCGCTTTCAGCAATTTACTGTATTGACTGCGGGTATGATTTTTCTCGTAAGCATCCATTTCATTTTTGTAACGCTTTTCCACCGCATCATATAGTGTCCTTGCTTTTCTGAACAACGCATCTTCATTGGTCGGATCGAGTTTCAGCAACATCTCCTGTGCCTTATTTAATTCCGGCTCGCGGTTTAACGACTGACATACCTCAAAGTACATCTCCACGTAATCTTTGTTGCTTTTCACATCATTTTCGATCAACGGCCACTCTTTGAAAGCCTGCTCGTAGTTCTCACTTTCCACAAGTGCCTCAAAGTAACGTTCCCGTGCCTTCAGCGCGTCTGTACCTTTTACATCAAACGAGAAATAATACCCGAGTGCATCCAGCTCTTTCGACAGGTTATCGATTTTGTGATAATGGTGAGCCAGATATAGCCACAAATCAGGCGAGCTTTGTCCTTTCAGCCTTGCCGTATCGTACCATTGGAATGCCAGCTTATCATTGCCAGATTTAACAGCGGCTTTGGCTGCTTTTAGATAATTATCCGCGGTAAACACGGAGCCAACCTTCCCGTAGTCAGCAATAATCTGTTGCCACGCAGCAGTAGCTTTTGCATATTCACCTTTGCTGTAATACGATTCGGCGCTGCTGGTCAACGCGGTGAAGTTTTTGGAAACGGAGCAGGAGGCCATCAAAAGGGCACTTAGTCCGACAAAAATATATCCCTTCAATCTCACATCTACAGTTTTTGAATTTAAGAGCATCAAAGGTAACTCATTTTGTTTCACCAACCCAAACCGATATTACTAAAACGATTTTCTTAAAAATTGTAAATATTTGATACATATCCGGCTGCAACTTCTATTTTTGTTAAATTAGATTGAGCAAAAAAAGCATTGTACCATATAACTTAAGCATTACGTTTCGAGTTGTCCTGTGAAGGAAGGTTTTATATCTTCGCACTTCCATGGAAGAATAAGACAGTTAGCGAATCAACGTGACAAACATGAAAAAATACAATCTTTACAACAACATTACCGGTTGGCTGGTATTTATTGTGGCCGCCACAACGTACCTGTTGACAATGGAGCCCACTGCAAGTTATTGGGACTGTCCTGAATTTATCACAACGGCCTACCGGATGGAAATCGGGCATCCGCCCGGAGCACCTTTTTTTATGCTCATCCAGCGTTTCTTTTCGCTTTTTGCCAGTTCACCTTCGCATGTAGCTATCATGATGAATGCGTGGTCAGCTTTGGCCAGCGGATTAACCATCCTCTTCCTTTTCTGGACCATCTCGCACCTGGCTCGTAAAATTATCCTGAAAAATGACGAAGAACCGACCACGGCTCAACTGATCTCCATTATTGGTGCCAGTGTAGTAGGTGCTTTAGCTTATACTTTCTCCGATACTTTCTGGTTTTCGGCCGTGGAAGCGGAAGTTTACGCTACTTCCTCGTTGTTTACCGCTCTTGTTTTCTGGGCTATTTTGAAGTGGGAAAACGAAGCCGACTCGCCGGGAGCCACTCGTTGGTTAATTTTTATCGCCTATATGATTGGCTTGTCCATCGGTGTTCACTTGCTGAACCTACTGGCAATTCCAGCCATTGTATTCGTGTACTACTTCCGGAAATACAAAGTCACTAAGCCGGGTCTTGCTATCGCTTTCACTGTTGCAATCGTTCTTTTGGCATTCATTATGTACGGAGTTATACCGGGCGTAGTGACAGTAGCTTCCTGGTTTGAATTGCTTTTCGTTAATTCCTTTGGAGCGCCATACAATACAGGAGTAATTGTTTATGCTGTATTGCTCATATCTGCTGTTATCTGGGGATTGCGATATACCATCAAAAAGAAAAAAATACTGGCGAATACCATCTTACTCGCATTTACCGTCATCGTTATTGGGTACTCTTCTTACGCCATCGTGGTGATTCGTTCATCAGCGAACCCACCCATGGACCAGAATAATCCGGACAACGTTTTCGGTTTATTAGGTTATCTGAATCGTGATCAATATGGAGATCGCCCGCTTATCTACGGCCAGTATTATGATGCACCCATTGACCGTCAGGATCCATACACGCAAGGGAAGCCGCATTACGTAGAAGATCATGGGAAATACATTATATCCAATTACAAGCAACATGCAAATTACGATAGCCGTTTCGAGACGTTCTTCCCCCGCATGTACAGCTCTGACCCACAACACATATCTGACTACAAATCGTGGGTACACATCACCGGAACCAAGATAAGAACAACGGATCAGAACGGTAATCCAAAAATCATTGTCAAACCGACCTTTGCTGATAACCTCGCTTTCTTTTTCCGTTACCAGGTCGGATGGATGTACTGGCGGTATTTCATGTGGAATTTCTCCGGAAGGCAAAACGATATTCAGGGACACGGCGACATTCTTCGTGGTAACTGGATTACCGGAATTAAATTCCTGGATGCAGCACGACTGGGAAATCAGGATAATATTCCCAAAGTTTATGCAAACAATAAAGGGCGCAATACCTACTTCATGTTGCCATTCCTCCTCGGATTATTGGGCATTTTCTTCCAAATAACTTCCGGGAAACGAGGAAAACGGGATTTCTGGGTAGTGTTCCTGCTATTTTTCATGACAGGAATTGCCATTACGATTTATCTGAACCAGACTCCGCATCAGCCTCGTGAAAGGGATTATGCCTTTGCCGGATCATTCTATGCTTTCGCGATTTGGATAGGCCTGGGTGTACTAGGGCTTGTCGATATCCTGAAGAAATTTACGCCTCCGGTATTGGGTTCCATCCTGGCAACAGTTATCAGTTTGTTCGCTGTTCCCGTATTAATGGCCAGCCAGAATTGGGACGATCACGACCGGTCGAACCGGTATACGGCACGCGACTTCGGCGCCGATTACCTGGAATCGTGCGCACCTAACGCCATTCTGTTTACCAATGGTGATAACGATACATTCCCTCTTTGGTACGCTCAGGAAGTGGAAGGTATTAGAACAGATGTGCGGGTTTGTAACCTGAGTTATTTACAAACCGACTGGTATGTTGACCAGATGCGACAGAAAGCTTACAAGTCCGATCCGCTTCCGATAAACTTTACACACGATCAGTATCTGGAAGGAACCCGCGACATCATTTATGTGATAAACCAATTGAAACGACCGGTTAATCTGAAAGAAGCCATGGATTTTGTTCGTTCGGATGACCCAAGGACGAAACTGCGACAGGCGGACAATTCATCCTACATTCCAACGAATGATTTATTCTATCCGGTTGATTCGGCCGATGTGATGAAGAATCATGTGATTACGCCTGTCCAGGCCAAGAACATGGTAAAACAACTCAACATCAAACTGAAAGGCCACTACATCACCAAGGATGAATTGATGATTCTGGACATGATTGCCAATAACGCGTGGAAACGGCCGATGTATTTCGCCATCACGGTAGGAAGCGACAAGTATCTCGGCCTGCAAAATCACTTTATGTCTGAAGGTTTTGCCTATCGGGTTGTACCGATTAATTTCAAGTCTGAAAACGGTCAGATTGGCGGTGTAGATGCCGACACCATGTACAACAACATGATGCACAAGTTCAAATGGGGTAATATGAACGATCCGAATGTTTACCTCGACGAGAACAATACCCGCATGGCCATGAATGTGCGTAACAACTTCGTCCGTCTGGCGGATGCCTTACTGGCAAAAGGCCGAAAAGATTCGGCTATAACCGTACTCGACAAATGCGCCGAAATTGTGCCCAACAGCAAAGTAGAGTATAACTACTTCAATTTGCTGATGGCTGAAGATTACTTTAAGGCCGGGGCTAACGATAAAGCAAAAGCTGTGATGAATACCATGCTTAGCAATTACGAGGATGAATTGAATTATTTCTTCTCGCTGCAACCAAAGTTCCAGAAAACCATCCAGGATGATATTCAACGACCACTCTTTATTATCCGCGAAATGGCACGAACAGCAGATAAGTATGGTGAGAAAGATCTGGCAAAAACCCTGAGTGATAAATTCACTTCTTATGTTCAGGTTTATTCATCAACTAACTGATAAATAATGGCTACAGGTAAAGTATTTTATGCTAAATTTGTTTTTAAGGCATAAATTACTTTACCTTTGCGCCGTATGAAGGTGTAGCTACAGCGTCACCTTTAATCCAGCAAAATGAGACTGAAGCCTCAGGTACACTTACCTCGACATATTACAAAATGGTTTCCGGCAGCCATCTGGCGTATTCCGGAAGAGGACAAAAAAGTTGTTTATCTGACCTTTGACGATGGCCCGATTCCCGGCGTAACTCCCTGGGTGTTGAAGCTCCTGAAGGAAAATGATATCAAAGCAACTTTCTTTTGTGTTGGGGAAAATGTATTTCGCTATCCCGAAATCTTCGATCAGATAATAGAGGATGGTCACGCTGTTGGAAATCACACCTACCATCACATTCAGGGACTGAAAAGCGAAAATGTCTCCTATTTTAAAGACATCGAACAGGCCAATCACCTCATCGGCTCTAATCTTTTCCGTCCGCCGCACGGCTGGCTGAAACGCTCGCAATACCACTTCATTTCTCAAAAGTACAGAATCATTATGTGGGATGTGATTTCGTGTGACTATAACCGAAATATCCCAAAAGAAGAGGTACTGAAGAATGTATTGAAGTATTCACGTCCCGGAAGTATTATCACTTTCCACGATTCGCTGAAAGCAGAAGGACATCTTCGCTATGCCTTACCAAAGGCTATTGCCGAACTGAAAGAGCGTGGATACGAATTCCGCAAGATTGAATTCCCGAAAGAACGCCGGTTGTTCAATCACGTACACCGCCAGCGTTTGCAAAAACTCAGGCAAACCATCCGCCAGGTACGCCGCTGGGCGTAATCAGCCAGTTCCATATCCTAATTTACACCTTTCGTCTTCATTACTGATTGACGCGGGATAACTGTGCCTCGCCTTGCCAATTTGTTTCGCTACCGTTCAATAATTGAGTATATTTGCCGACAACTGAAAGAGCACAATCATCCTGAATAAAAAAGAAACCAATCGCATGAAGATTTTACTCGTTGGCTCCGGAGGCCGGGAGCACGCCCTTGCCTGGAAAATCAAACAAAGTCCCAAAATTGATCAACTCTTTATTGCCCCCGGAAATGCCGGAACTGCTGAAACCGGAACCAATTTGAATATTGGTGTAAACGATTTCAATGGTTTGCGCGACGCTGTTACCGAACACGACATCGACATCGTGGTCGTAGGCCCCGAAGTTCCGCTGGTAGAAGGAATCGTTGGCTTCTTTGCAGCCGACGAGCAGGTGAAGAATATCCCGGTGATTGGTCCCGATAAGGAAGGTGCCCGACTGGAAGGCAGTAAGGATTTCGCGAAAGACTTTATGGTTCGCCACGATATCCCAACGGCCAAATATCTTTCAGTTACCACTACAAACCTGGAAGAAGGTATCGGTTTCCTGAAAACACTAAAAGCTCCTTTCGTATTAAAGGCCGATGGCCTTGCGGCCGGAAAAGGGGTTCTCATCATCGATTCGCTGGAAGAAGCGGAAGCTTCGTTGCGGGAAATGCTGGGTGGAAAATTCGGCGAGGCCAGTTCCCGCGTGGTGATTGAAGAGTTTCTGAAAGGAGTGGAATGCTCCGTATTTGTGCTCACCGACGGCAAAGGTTACAAAATTCTGCCCGAAGCAAAAGATTACAAGAGAATTGGAGAAGGCGACACCGGCCTCAACACCGGAGGAATGGGAGCTATTTCTCCTGTCCCGTTTGCCGACGAATCGTTCATGAAAAAGGTGGAAGATCGCATTATCCGTCCAACCGTTGAAGGTTTGCAAAAAGACGATATCAACTATCGTGGCTTCATCTTCCTGGGACTGATGAACGTGGACGGAGAGCCTTTTGTGATTGAATACAACGTCCGCATGGGCGATCCGGAAACCGAAGCAGTTATGCTGCGTGTCAAATCTGATTTTGTCGATTTGCTCGAAGGCATGGCTGATGGAAATCTGGCTGAAAAAAAGCTTGAAATTGACGAACGGGCGGCTGTAACCGTAATGCTGGTTTCTGGCGGCTATCCCGAAGCTTATGAGAAAGGAAAAGTCATTTCGAACCTGGACAAGGTGAAGGACAGCATTGTCTTTCACGCCGGCACCAAATTCGATGGCGACGAGGTTGTAACCAGTGGCGGACGGGTTATTTCGGTTAGTTCGTACGGAAAAGACTGTCGCGAAGCTCTCGAGCAGTCGTATAAAAATGCTGGCATCATCGATTTTGAGAAAAAATACTACCGCCGCGATTTAGGATTCGACCTTTAAATAGTTGTCTGTATGGTATTGCGATTTTTAAAAACCAATCAGATTGTTCATTTGGTGCTTATTCCCTTAGCCGGAATTTTGCTTTGGTTACCCGGTTTAATCCATCCGGAAAGTTTTCATTTCTTCGCCGGAGAAGCAGCTATGCCGCTTTACCGGATTACCGGGGCGTATCTGATAAAACTTCCTTTTCTGTCAGCTTTTGCCGGATTAGCCGTCGTTGTTCTCAGCGCTTTTCTTATTATCCAAATCAGCACCCGTTTTCAGTTTTTACGGTCGCGTTCCGGTTTGCCGGGAATCATCTACCTATTAACAGTTTCGGCATTTCCGTCTATGCATACGTTGCATCCCGTACACCTAGCATCTCTGTTTGTGTTTCTGGCGCTCATCAGCATCTTCGATACGTATCATCACTCCAATACCCTCCCCGATACATTTAATGCCGCATTTTTCCTTTCGGTCGGATCGCTGTTTTATTTTCCGACTATCTTTCTGTTCCCCATTACCTGGATAAGCATTGCCGTATTGCAAAAAGGAGATAACTGGCGCTTACTGTTCATTCCGTTGGTAGGCTTTGCCGTTCCATGGTTTATTGCCGGCTCCGTCTATTATCTAAAGGATATGCTACCGCAACTTTTCAGTGTCGTTCAGGAAAACATTCATACGGCCAACATCAATATTATCAATACCTTTTCCTTCCAACTCTTATCAGGATTCTTCATCTTCCTGGCTGTGCTCGGAAGTAGTTCCATTCTCAGCCGGTATGACGTAAAGAAAATCAGTTCACGGAAATACTTCATCATATTTTACTGGATGGTCGCATTTCTGGTAGTCTCCATTCTCTTCAGCCGTTCAGTCGGTATCGAGGCGATTATTCTGCTGGCCATTCCGTTTGCTTACTTCATCGCCCACTTTTTCATTTTTGCCAAAAACCGTTTCTGGCCCGAAATGCTATTCTATCTTTTCCTCGGGATCATCGCTACGGTCATGATAATTGGTTAATCCGATGGATTCTTCAAAGCCGACACTGGCGATATACGGCATTCAGGACCGGATGGAACTGGACCATCCGGGTTATGTCCACGACCATAACATGGCGCTCATGTCCGGCGGCAAAGTGATAAAGCTGTTGCAACTGGAACGTATTAGTCGCCGGAAACGGGATAATCACCTGTACAGGCAAATCACCGAAATCCTGCGAAAGGAAAAGCTACTCTCCCCTGCCGAGTACGATCTCGTTTTTGTGGATAATGTGGTAGGACGGGCTTTCATCTCGACCGATGGACAAGCCCGGTTCGAAGCACCGTTAAACCAACAGCTTGTCGCTTCCGCGGAAAAAGGCCGATGTTGGTGGTACGGAAAAGAGCAGGATGCCTGGGTAGTCAACCACGAACTGGCTCATCTTTTCTCGTCTCTCCCTTTCACTGGAGATATCAAAGACAATAGCCTGTTGATCCACTTCGACGGCGGTGCCAGCTTGTCCAATTTTTCGGCATGGACCTACCAGGATAAACAGCTTACGCCGCTGGAATACAACTGGGACTTAAAATACCTGACCACCCTGTTTAATGCCAATGCGTTGGCCTTCGGCATTATTGGGGCTAAAATGGACGACCAGAACTCCGTGCCCGGGAAGATGATGGGCTACGCTTCATACGGAAGATATTCGCCTGAACTGGAACAGTGGTTGAATAAACATCAGTTTTTTGAAGACATTTGGGGGAAACGTTCCGTTTTCTTCCAGCAGGCAAAAGAAGACTGGAACTGGCTGGGAAATTCATTCGATCAGAAAGACCTGTTTCTTCAAGATATCATCGGCACCATGCAGCATATCTTTCAACGCGATTTCCTGAAAAAGTTAAGAGAATTGCGAGAGCAAACTGGCTGCCCAAACTTATACTACTCCGGTGGTTGTGCCTTAAATATTGTAACCAATTCGCTCATAATTAATGAAAACCTGTTCGACTATGTTTTCATACCGCCCTGCTGTGAAGATTCAGGACTGGCGCTCGGAGCTGCAGCTTATGTTGAATGGCTGAAACATGGCAAAGTTGAAAAACACTCACCGTACCTGAACAACTGGGGGCTTCTTCCCGAAAAGGTAGTTTATACCAAAGAGACGCTGGAGCAAATAGCCGCCGACCTGATGGACAACCGCGTCATTGGGATTGCCAACGGTCCGGGCGAATCAGGCCCTCGCGCACTGGGCAACCGGAGCATTATTGCCCGGGCCGATTCAGCTCAGCTGGCCCGAAAAGTAAGTATGGAACATAAAGGCCGTGAGTGGTACCGCCCGGTAGCACCGGTCATGCTCGAACGAAATGCGAAAAAGGTAACCGGTATTGACGTCATCCATCCGCTATCGCGATACATGCTGCTGGATTTTGCTATTCTTCCCGAAAGGAAAAAAGAGATGGAAGGCGTGGTTCATGTGGATGGTACGTCGAGAATCCAAACGATTTTTCAGCGCGATGATAATCCGTTTTTATACGATTTGCTGGATCTTTTAGATGAAAAGTATGGATTGAAGGCTCTCATCAATACCTCATTTAACCAACGTGGCGAACCCATCGTCCATACACCTGAAGATGCTCTATCTTCGGCCAAAACGATGAAACTGGATGGTGTGATTGTGAATGGGAAATATGTCCGGTTGTGATATTTACTGCGTCAATGATTTATCTGAATAGTGACTCCAGGTATTTTCCACATCTGAGAGTGAAACTCCATAAACAGACTTGAAATCCGCCGCAAAGTGATTGCTCCGCCCTTCGGTAAACAACCTACGGTACTTCTCCATTCCAAAGCGTCGTATGATGTAACCGGCAAATGAACCGGAAACCGGATAGGATATATTCGTATCGAACTGCTCGAAGTCGCTGGCCAAACTTTCGATGTTCGGCAAATCGCCATGGGCGACTAACGCAGCAACAATCATTTGCGAGCTACCGTATTTTGCTTCACTGTCATAGGTGACATGCTCCATGTAAACGGCAATTCCTTCGCTTAAAATGCGTAAATCGGTCGGTCCCCAGGCATTAAACGTGATAATATGTGCTACTTCATGGGCTGAAATACCTCGTTTACCGATGGTATAACCATCCGAACCATAAATCACTTCTATGGTATTCAGAATGGGAAAAGCCTGACCGGTTTTGTCGGTAAACCCGGCATCCGCCAAATCGTTAAAAATATAGGCATGAATCTTTTGATTATACTGTGTTCCCAGCAGTTGGTTTAGTTGGGTAAAAACGCGTTCCTGCTCAGTCTTAATACTCTCGATATCCGCTGCAGCAGCCGAATTGGGACGGTAGTAGTATACATAGTGTTCCGACTCGGTCTGTAACCATGTTCCATGAGAATCCATTTCGCTGGAATCAGGAATCAGCGAGCATGCTTGTAAAAACAGCACAAAAATGGCTATCAAATAATTCCTATTTCTCATGGAATGGCATAAACTTTATTGAGACCGACCATCTCTGCTCCCATAGCATCAAACTATAGCGCTTATTATAATCCCGGCCATAAAGGTACGACCACTGAGGACAAATCTGAACACGATCATTCAGGTTAAAATATGCCTGAGCCGTTAAACCCAGATCAAAACCACTTTCCACTCCGCTACTGTTCGCATAATATTGGGGCGTACTCGAGTAAAAACCGACCGTGCCCTTGGCATTCGCCTGAACATCCAGCCCGATTCCGGGCACGATATTCACCATGCTGCCAACCACTATTCCTCCACCAACATTCGTCCAATGGTACATTAAATCCGTTCCGCCGTCGTAGTTAAGATTCCATTTACGGTAGCTGATGCCAGCTTCCGGGCCGACATATAACCGAAACATTGAATTCTGCTTCTTTGTCAGATATCGATGTTGCTCCCAGGCCACCATTAATTTCATCATTTTCTGCTCCGGTGCCGATTCGTTGCTATCATTGTATTTCCAGTTATTGAAATTCCACATGGCAAACTGAAAAATATTTTCACGTCGCTCACTTGTCAAAAACAAATTGAACTTCGGATAGAACGAACTGCCATAGAAACCAGCCGGACTAGACTGTCGTTCGTGCGAATAATTAAGATGTGAGTAACCTCCACCAACACTCCATCCCCAGTCTTTTGCCCTGACTCCCCAAGGCAACATCAATAGAAAGACCGATACAAAAAGCAGTTCTCGTTTCAATAGTCAATGGTTAAATATCCAACAATCCGGTTAAGTTTCCCATTCATTATTCGAATCATCAGGACTTCTTAACTTTTTGCCGGGAGCATAGAGGTTACTGTACGTATTCGGATATCCGCTGAAAGCAATAAAGATAATAAGATTTTAAGCAAAACAGGGCGATTGCATAATAGATTCATTTCAGGAACAAACATGCAGTAATAAATTCTATCCGGATAAACCTTTTTTGCGTCCGAAATCGTACACCCCCAGTTCGAAATCGTACAATTTCTTCACAGTGCACAAATCCGGGGAAATACGCTTATATCTCAATTTGTGCCAATTACACCCTTTGGCACATCTATTGGTAAAAGCATTTTCGGGATGTAACGTTAAACGTGGAATATTATCCGTTATTTATTGTAACTATTTCACCCCGGAGTTAGTCTAACCTTCCGGAGTTAATAATTTTTACGAATGATTTTTCCGCATAAAAGTTCCCATCCGAACACAAAACCTTGAACAATGATACAGATCAACAATTTGCACAAGTCGTACGTAACGGGGAATAACAGCCTACACGTTCTGAAAGGTCTGAACCTGGAAATTGAAGAGGGAGAATTCGTTTCCATCATGGGCTCATCGGGTTCCGGTAAGTCGACTTTGTTGAACATCCTCGGCATTCTCGATAATTATGACGAAGGAGCTTACTCGCTCGACGGTCACCTGATGCAAGACATGAATGAGACGCAGGCTGCCCGGACACGCAATAAAATGATTGGATTCATCTTTCAATCATTCAACCTGATATCGTTCAAAAATGCGATGGAGAATGTTGCCTTACCGCTCTACTACAAAGGCATTTCGCGTAAAAAACGGAATCAGATGGCCATGGAATTCCTGGAAAAACTGGGACTGAAGGAATGGGCACATCATATGCCCAATGAACTTTCCGGAGGACAACGCCAACGGGTGGCCATTGCCCGTGCACTGATTTCCAAACCACGCATCATTCTGGCCGACGAACCCACCGGTGCACTCGATACACAAACCTCGTACGAGGTGATGGAAATGCTGAAGCAAATCAATGACGAAGGGATTACCGTCATTATCGTTACCCACGAATATGACATCGCCGCCATGACCCAGAAAATCATCCGCCTGAAAGATGGTGTGATTGAAGAGATAATCAAAAATGGCGATTTAAAGTCCTTCCAGGCGCAGTACAACCGTAACATCAATAAACCAGAGCATCATGTTTGATATCGATGTATGGCAAGAAATTTTCAGCACCATCCGGAAGAACAAGCTCCGTACTTTTCTCACCGGTTTCTCGGTGGCTTGGGGTATCTTCATGTTAATGATACTCCTCGGGTCGGGAAACGGGTTACAGAACGGTGTTAAACAGGAGTTTGCCAGCAATGCCGTTAATGCTATGTGGATTTGGACCGGCGAAACCAGTATGCCGTATAAAGGAATGAAAACCGGACGGCCTATTCGTTTTAACAACCAGGATTATACCTTTCTGACCAACAAAGTGAAAGGACTGGACGAAGTCTCTTCCCGCTTCTATTTGCCTGGCGATACCAACTATGCATACGGTAACGAATACGGCTCATTTACGACCGTTACCTGCCATCCGGCTCTTCGGGATGTTGAAAATATAAAGTTGAGCAAAGGCCGCTTTATCAACCATAAGGATATTACCGACTACCGCAAGTCGATTGTCATCGGAAAAGACATTGCCAAGGCACTCTTCAAAGAAGAAGATCCCATTGGAAAATATATCAAGGTAAATGATGTTCCATTCAAAGTAGTTGGTGTTAGCCACGACCCTGACAACCGCAACGACCGAACGGCCTACATGCCGGTTTCCACGGCTCAGCGTATTTTCAACGGAGGTAACCGGGTACACAGCTTTGCGGTTACCACGAAAATGGTGACTTCGGCCAAACAGGCAGAAGCCATTACCAAAGAAGTTCGTGAAGCACTCGCCCAGCGGCACAAATTCAATCCCGACGATAAACGGGCGATGGGCGCTTTCAATATGCTGACGGAGTATTTGCGTACCATGAAGATTTTCCAGGGCATCAAAATATTTGTCTGGATTATTGGTATCGGAACCCTGATTGCGGGCATCGTCGGTGTAAGCAACATCATGCTGATTTTGGTGAAAGAACGAACCCGCGAAATTGGCGTCCGGAAAGCATTGGGCGCATCTCCCCGCTCCGTTATCGGTCTTATCCTGATGGAATCGATCCTGATAACCACCGTTGCCGGATACATTGGACTGACCCTGGGTGTCGGCATTATGGAGGGAGTGAATTATGTACTCGAGCAAATGTCTGCTTCGGGCGGAGGTGACGGAATCTTCTTCCGCAATCCAACCGTCGACTTTGGTACCGCCATTTCAGCCACTTTAATCCTGGTTTTATCAGGCGCTATTGCCGGATACATTCCAGCAAAAAAAGCGGCCAATGTAAAACCCATTGAAGCCCTTCGCGATGAATAAGGAAAGGGAGAATTCAAAATTAAGAAATCAATAACCTGCTTAAAATCCTGATCATGTTTGACATCGAACGCTGGAACGAAATATGGAACGCCCTGACAAAGAACAAACTCAGGAGCTTTCTCACCGCCTTCGGGGTTTTCTGGGGAATCTTCATGCTGATTGTGATGACCGGTGCCGGAAACGGATTGAAACACGGTATTTACGACGGTGTATCAAAGTTTGCTGTTAATTCTGCCTTTATGTGGACCCAGCGAACCGGCGAGCCCTACAAAGGTTTTAAACGCGGCCGTTTCTGGAACATGAATACTACTGATATTACCTATATCGAAGACCACGTTCAAGGTATTAAATACCTGGCTCCAAAGCTTTTTGGCTGGAAGGAACGCGGCGGAGACAATACCGTTCGCGATAACCGGACCGGCGCCTTTAATATTGCAGGAGATTATCCGGTGTATACCAAAATCGACCCGGTTTCCATGGTAAAAGGCCGTTGGATCAACGAAATTGATATACGCAATAAGAGAAAAGTGTGTGTGATTGGTGAAAAAGTAGAGGAGAGTATGTTCGATAAAAGCGAGAATCCTATCGGGAAATACCTCAAAGTATCAGGCGTATATTTCCAGGTCATCGGGGTACTGAAACCCGAAACACGCGTCAATTTTAACGGACGCAAGGAAGAGACCATCTTTCTTCCGTTCACCACCATGCAACAAGCCTACAACTACGGAAACGAAGTTCACTTGATTGCTGTCACATCAAAAAAAGGTGTATCCGTCAGTAGCCTTGAAGACCAGATACTCACCATCATTAAAAAGCGGCACTCTATTGCTCCGAAAGATGAACAGGCAATCAGAAGCATCAATATCGAAAAACAGTTTCAACAGATGAACGGCCTTTTCCTTGGCATCAGTATTCTGACCTGGATTGTGGGAATCGGAACATTGCTGGCCGGAGTGATTGGCGTCAGTAATATCATGCTGGTGATTGTAAAAGAGCGTACCCGCGAAATTGGAATACAACGTGCTCTTGGAGCGACTCCAAAAGTCATTATTTCACAAATTGTACTCGAAAGTGTGGTCCTGACCACCCTGGCCGGCTACATCGGTCTGTCATTGGGCGTCGGACTTCTGGAGCTTATCAGCAACGTTCTGGCGAAAATGAACAGCGGAGGTGACGGTGTCTTCTATAAAGATCCGACAATTGATCTTCCGGTAGCACTCGCTGCACTAGCCGTATTGATTCTGGCCGGGTTGTTTGCCGGTTCTATTCCGGCGAAGCGGGCTCTGCAAATAAAACCCATCGACGCGTTACGCGACGAATAAACAACGCATTAAAGAGATAATTAATAAAATTGGATGAACCACAAAATCTGCCTAAAATGAAAAAGTTTTTCAAAATCTTCGGATTCGTTTTACTGGGGGTAATATTCCTCGGAACACTGGGCTTCCTGTATCAAAAATCACAGGCTAAGCCAGATGTATTTAAAGATGAAACTCCGCTTATCACGAACATAATCCAAAAGACGGTTGCCACCGGTTCGGTCGTCCCGCGTAAAGAAGTGGAAGTAAAACCTCAGGTTTCCGGTATCATTCAGGACTTATATGTACAAGCCGGCGATACCGTTAAGGAGGGCGATGTTCTGGCCAAGGTAAAAATCATTCCGGATATGGTGAACCTGAATGCCGCTGAGGCCCGGGTAACCAAAGCTAAAATCAGCTTCGAAGATGCCAAACTTGACTATGACCGTCAATCTAAACTTTTCGAGAAGCAGGTCGTTTCGCGTGAAGATTACCAGAAAGCGAAGCTAACGTACGACGGAGCACAAGCGGAAGTGGAAGCTGCTGAAAACAATCTGGATTTGATTCGTAAGGGAGTGACTAAAACCTCGCAGAAGACCACCAATACACTTATCCGTGCGACCATCGACGGTATGGTGCTCGACGTACCCGTAAAAGTGGGAAATTCGGTTATCCAGTCAAATACATTTAACGACGGTACCACCATCGCTACGCTGGCTGACATGAACGATATGATTTTCGACGGAAAAGTGGATGAAACCGAAGTGGGAAAAATCAAAGAAGGAATGAATATCGAGCTCACCATTGGTGCCATCGAGCATGAGAAATTTGACGCAACGCTTGAGTATATTTCTCCGAAAGGTGAAGAAGAAAACGGCGCCATTCAGTTTGAAATTAAAGCGAATGTCAACCTGAAAAAAGACCAGTTTATCCGTGCAGGATACAGTGCAAATGCCGATATTGTACTGGCTCGTCGCGATAGTGTGCTGGCCGTTCCGGAAGGGTTGCTTCAGTTCGATAATGATTCGGCCTACGTAGAAGTAGAAACACAACCGCAACAGTACGAAAAACGCTATGTGGAAACCGGATTATCCGATGGTATCAACATCGAAATCAAAGACGGTATCACCAAGGACGACCATCTGAAAGGTCCCAAAGTGGAACCCGGTTCAAAGGATAGCTAAAAATAAATTGCCCCGAAAGGGGTAACACCCAAAACGTTTAAGTAAATTAGCATAACGTCGAAATAAAAAATTATAATCCATGAGTCGACTAATCTATGCCATCGCTTTTTTAATACTGGTAAGCATTAGCAACATTCTTAAGGCACAGGATACACCAAATGCCTGGTCGCTGAAAGAGTGTATCGATTATGCCATTAAGAACAATATCCAGGTTAAGCAAGGCGAATTGAGCACACAACTACAGGAAAATTCACTACGAAAAGCAAAAGCAGACCGTTACCCGAATTTAACTTCTCAAGCATCACAAAACGAAAGCTATGGTCGTTCATTGACCTACAGCAATACCTATGAGAACATCAACTCATCGCAAACGAATTTTAACTTAAGCACCAATGTTCCTGTTTTTGCAGGTATGCAAATCAACAATAACATTAAAGCGAAAAATTTCGATTTGAAAGCCTCAATGGAGGATTTGCAGAAGGTGAAGGATAACATTACCATGAATATTGCCTCTGCCTACCTCGAGATTCTGTTTTCGCAGGAACTGGTGAAAGTGTCGGAAGAGCAGCTAGCTGTTACCAAACAACAGATTCAGCAAACCCAGGAGAAGGTTGATGCCGGAGCCCTGGCCAAAGGCAGTTTGCTGGATATCCAGGCACAGGCAGCCAAAGAGGAATTGACATTGGTGGATAACCAAAATCAGCTGAAGTTGAATTACCTGAAACTGGCTCAGTTGCTCGAACTTGATTCGTACAAGAATTTCGACATTCAGAAACCGGAATTGCCGACAATCAGAGCCGAAGCGTCACTCATGTCGGCTACAGAAGTGTATAAAAACGCTTTGGCATTATGGCCGGATATTAAGTCGACGGAATACAAACTGCAAAGCTCCGAATATCAGCTGAAGGCTGCAAAGGGGACAAATTATCCAACGGTTAGTTTGTACGGCAACTATTTCAACCTGTACAACAACAAATATACCGATACGCAGGGCAATGAAATCTCGTTTAAGGACCAGTTGAAAAACAACGAGCGGAAAGGATTTGGTCTTCAAATGGACATTCCGATATTTAACCGGTTGCAAAACAAGACTCAAATTGACAATGCAAAAATCAATGTACTCAGTAAACAGCTCGATGTAGAGAATGCGAAAAAAGCACTTCGTAAGGATATCGAAACGGCTGAAACCAATGCAATAGCTGCCCTGAACAGGTACACTTCGAACCAAAAGGCAGTCGCAGCCATGCAGGAAGCATTCCGTTATTCGGAAGAAAAGTACAATGTTGGTTTGGTAAATGCTCTTGAGTATAACCAGGCCAAAAATAACCTGGCCAAAGCACAATCGGATTTACTGCAAGCCAAGTACGAATTCATTTTCCGCACTAAAATCCTCGACTTTTACCGCGGAATACCCATTGAATTGTAATCCGAAAGATTTTGTGAAGAACTTTTATTCTATAAAGAAAGCCGCCTGAGAAATCGGGCGGCTTTCTTTTTGCTTCCTCCTAAATCCTGTTATCGCCAAAAGAGCAGACAAACGATTCGAAAACTTCTTATGTTAATACTTTACAACCTTTTCGGTTGAAGGCAAATAATTGTAACTTTAAGGAACGTTACTTTCGTTTTGTGGTCAACCATGTAGTCATAATACCGTAACCCGTATGAAGAAGAAAAAAAGGAGTTTTCGTCTGCTCATCATCGTTGTTCTTGCAGTTATCATTCTGCTCGTTGTAGGTAAAAAAGCCGGCTGGTTCGGAAAAGAATTTGCCACCCGTGTAGCCGTTGAAAAAGCCGAGAAGAAAGACATTACCGAAATCATTACGGCGAATGGTAAAATTGAACCGCAAACGGAAGTAAAAATCAGCCCGGAAGTTCCCGGTGAAATTATTGAACTTCCCGTGAAGGAGGGCGATGAAGTAAAGGAAGGCGACTTACTGGCTATCATCAAGCCCGATATTTACATTTCCAATCTCAACCGGTTGCGTGCCAGCCTGAATACCCAAAAAGCACGATTAGCGCAGTCAGAAGCACAATTGACCGAGAAAAAACTGAACTTCGACCGGTCACAACAACTTTACAAGCAGCAAACCATCTCTCAGTCCGATTTTCAATCGGCAGAAGCGGCCTATAAAGTCGCTGTTTCCGAGGTCGAAGCAGCACGATACATGGTGAAAAGTGCGGAATCGAGTGTGCAGGAATCCCAGGAAAACCTGACCAAAACGAAAATATATGCGCCTATTACGGGAACAATTTCGAAATTGAATGTCGAGAAAGGCGAACGTGTGGTTGGGACCAACCAGTTTGCCGGTACCGAACTGATGACCGTGGCCAACCTCAATAGCATGGAAGTGAAGGTAGAAGTGAATGAAAACGATATCGTAAAAGTACAGCTAGGTGATACCGCACTCGTGGAGATTGACGCGTATGTCAACCGAAAGTTTAAAGGTATTGTGACCGAAATTGCCAGCTCGGCCAATGTAACGGGTACCTCTACTGACCAGGTTACCAACTTCGATGTAAAGATTTTATTGCTGCAGAGTTCCTACAACGACTTGCTGAAAAAACCATCGGATCGTTATCCTTTCCTACCGGGAATGTCAGCCACCGTCGATATCCGGACCAATACCCGCAACGGCGTAATTACTGTTCCCATCCAGGCCGTTACCACCCGAAGCGAAAAAGGTGAAGCCAAGAATGAAACCACTGGTTTACAACGGGAAAACAGTGATGGAACCGATGAAGCAACAAACGGCAAACCGAAACCTGAAGCCAAACAGCACGAGGTTGTCTTTGTGTATAATGACGGTGTTGTGCGTGAAAAGCAGGTTAAAACCGGTATTCAGGATAATGTCAACATCCAAATAGAGGATGGCCTGAAAGATGGCGAAGAAGTGGTTGTAGCTCCTTACGGACTTATTTCACGTACGCTGAAAGATTCCATGACGGTAGAGGTCGTTCCGATAGATGATCTGTACAAGACGAAGAAGTAAGCCTCCCGAATTGAAATGTTTTTAACCTGTGCCGGGAACTTTTCAGGATGCCCCGTTTAAAAATATATGTACCCAGAACATATTTTAGGGTGTGCCGCAGGAAAAAGTATGTATCCAGAACATTTTTTGAGGTGCCCCGTTTGAAAAAATATGTATGCTCAACATGTTTTGACCACTGCTCCGGGAGAAAGTATGTATGCTCAACATGTTTCAAGCAGTGCTCATAGAAAAAGTAGTATGCCCCAGTCTGTTCAGCCGCTTGTGTCCTTGACGCAGAGAATCGATTTCATGATTTCCTTCATCCCGGACAGGATGATATATGGTTAGAAGAATGATAGCAGATAAGAATATATACGACTCTCCGGGAGTTTCCCATACAATTATTCAAGATTCTCAATCACGAAGGGATTCAGGAGCAACATAGGTTAAAAATACCGCGGGCCCATGCGGCGGCGGCGGCGGCCAAGGTCGAAATCATAGCTTACCATGAATTCATGTGTACCCGCATTGTAGTGCGCTTCCGACATGGTCGTCATGTCATAGGCATAACCGATTTTTAACTGCGGGTTGATATAAAACTGCAACAAGCCTCCAAAAGAATTTTGATACCGATAGGTCGCTCCCACCCACACCTTATCACTAAGTAAAAATTGCGCTGAAACATCAGCTGATATGGGTGAATTTTCCGCATAGCGGACCAAAAACGAAGGCTTAAATTTCAGGGTACCATACCGCGATACATTGAATACCTGCGCGCCCATCAAATAGAAATGGAGTACTTCTTTCTGGCTTAAATCAGTAGTTTCTTTCTGGATATTATTCCGGAGTATCTTCGGAACCGATATTCCCAGGAAAAATCGATCACCGTGCCACATCACTCCCACTCCGAAGTTGGGAAGAAATTTATAGTTGATATCCTGGGCAAACACCGGATCGTTCGGATCGTTAATCTGAAGACCCGTCAACCGGGCTTCGTAGAGATTGAAACCGGCTTCCAAACCAAAAGAAATATACTGCCGACTCCTGTAACGGTTGGCACGAACACGGTACGCATAATCGAAATAGATCCCATTTTGCTTGACAGGTCCCCAACTATCATTCATTATTGATACGCCCAAACCGACATTGTAGGAGTTCAACGGAGCCTGTACCGTCAACGTATTGGTTGACGGAGCGCCATCGAAACCCACCCACTGCTGCCGCGAAAGTGCCGTCACATTCAGGGTACCCTGACTTCCCGCATAGGCGGGCTGCACCGTTAGTACGTTGTTCAGGTACTGCGTAAAAACCGGATCCTGCTGTGCTTTCCCCACAAAGGGAAGTAACATCAGCAAAACAACCAATGCTAACAGATTACCGTTCTTTGATATGTAGGTTCGTTTAATCAAGTTAATCTATTTCAATCTTTTTTGTTCTTTAAATCCCCTTCCCGGGACCAATGCTTTTCTGTTAATTCTTTTGTCTCTCCTATTTTGTCTCATTTCTAATAAGCTATGTAGACAAAACCTTTGTACGTTTTATGTGTACCACCGAGGGTTAGTACATAATAGTAGGTTCCAACCGGCAACAACCGGTCACCCGACATCAATCCGGTATTACACTTACCATCCCAGTCGTTTTTGTAATCCTTACTCACGTAAACCTTACTCTGCCACCGGTTATATACTGTCAGTACCGTACCCGGATATTGTTCAATACCCAGAATTTCGAAGGTATCGTTAAAGCCATCGCTGTTGGGCGAGAAGGCTTCCGGAATCACAAACGGACCTCTGCTGACATCGATGATCACCACTGCCGAATCACACAGGTTCGCTGTGTCACATACCTGGTAGGTGAACTGATCGTTACCCTGATATGGCTGCGTAGGTACATAGTTGATGGTTCCGTCAGGCAATACGGTCACATCACCATAACTCGGGTTCAGTAATATCGTTACAGAACTGGTATCCAAATCGTTGTCAATATCCACATCATTCGTCAATACCGAGATATTGATCGGTTCCTGTGCCGAAGTAGCGGCAAAATCATCGTAGGCTACCGGAGCATGCTCAACTGCCTGCACAAATACATCCTGCGTTGCCATACATCCCGATGTATCGGCGATGGTTAGCGTATAGGTACCGGCTGAACTGATTTCCAGGGTTGGTTCGTTGGTTACTCCTTCTATGGTTCCGTCATTCGTGCTCCAGTTAAATGTCAACGGACCCGAACCGGTTGATGCCGAAGCATCCAATATGGCATTCATGCCCGACTCAATGGTTTCCGGCGCATCCATAACGATTTCCGGTGCCGGCAATACGGTTACGACACACGTATCCGATTGACTCAATCCTGCACTATTGGTTACCGTCAGAATCAATTCATGCTGACCTGGCCCATCCGGAACATAGTTGGTTACCTGGGCCGAAGAGTTATCAAATGTTCCCGTGGTTGAAGTCCACGCGTACCGTAAATCCAGCCCCTCCGAACCGGAGGCATCGGCGACATAAGTGTAACAACCACTAACGGTTGTATCGTTACCCGCACTGGCAATCAGGTCGGCCATTACATATACGTAAGCCGTTGCATAAGTCTGATGGGTTCCATCATTCAGCTCATAGACAAAATGATCGGCACCAATGTAGCCGGGATTCGGCACATAAGTGAAATCACCGGTGGTAGAATTCCAGGCCGTAACGGCACCGTGCATCGGCTGACCACTGGCATCTTTTACCTGCAAATAACTCACGGTTTGCGATGCATCTACCGGAAGGTCGTTGGATGCGACTGAACCGGAAATAGACTTCATGAACGACATAAAGAGATCGTCGCCGCCAAACGGTGGATTATTCTTCTGTGTATTATCGTACAAATCCAGTTTCACTGTGGCTGTTACCGGGGTATGACCATCGGTCACTTCGTAGGTAAATTCATCCCTAACAGGAGCCGACGTGGATGGTGTATACGTGTAGGTTCCATCAGCATTCAATACCAGTGTGCCATGAGATGGCCCGCTCTTAGGAGTCGTGTTCACCGTCAACGGATCACCATTCAGGTCAATATCATTGTTCAGTACCGTCGATTTAATTTTCGTTCCGGCAGGAGCCCGAGCCTCATCGTTAAAGGCTACCGGGGCATATTGCCTCGACGGATTGGTTCCCAACAACTCGAACTGAACGCTTGACTCCATGGTAATTCCATTCCGCTCGACCTGATAAAAGAATGAATCGTGACCGGTGTAACCCGGTTCCGGTATATAGGAATAGTTTCCATCCGTAGTCCCCATAATCACATTTCCGTGTTGCGGTTGTACAGTTACAGTGGCTGTAATGTCGTTTCCGGTCAGCGTAGCCAGCGGTAAGGCTTTCGTGGCAGCAGCAGCTAACGACAACATAAAGTCATTAGTAAATACACTGGCATTAATCGCCGTGACGTTCATGGCGCTGATGTTATGGTCATCTACCAGCTGGAAGTTATACGGTTCCACAATTTCAACGGAAATTTGCCGTGGATCGCCTACACAAGAGGCAATCGGTTGATTGTCGCTATTCAGGTGTACCTGCGTAACGGAGAGCTCCAGGGTATAGGTACCGGGCGCTCCATCCCAGGTAACGGTGACCGAGTTGCCGGTCGATGCACTCAAATTGGTTGACGAGCCACCTGAAATGCTCCAGTGGTACTGGTAGTTTGGCTCAGCGGTTACGCTGTAGGTCCGTTGTTCACCCTGTGGCACTTGCTGGTCAGCCGTAGTCTGGGCATACCCTTCCCCTACCGGGAAGAAGATTGCCAGTACAGCTATCAGCAGGATGATATGTTTCACGTACCTATTCACGTAACTAGTTCATTTGTATGACCGGGGTCACCGGTGTTTTAAATATCGTGTATTGGAATGTTCCGGCAGTTGTCGAAACATGAATCTCCATTCCGTACTTATCGGTGGCTTTCACCAGTACGACGTCGTAAACCTGGTCTTGCGACACATCATTTACGAGGCCGTTCAGCGGTAAGCTGAAATCAGTGGCATCCTGTAATACTTCTTGGAGTGTTTGGGTTGTGCCATCCGGTTTCGTGACGGTGTAATCAACCGTGACCGGATAACTTGAATTCGGGAGCGGAACTCCTGTGCTGGAAAACAATTCGACCGTAGCTGTTGTGTTGCTGGTCGGTGTATTCGGGTCGGCACAATCGCCGGCCTCTTTCGGGTTAAAGGCGATACTGGATGTGTTGGGCTGAACATTGACAACCATGGCTTTGGTGTTGGTACAGCCATCGGCATTGGTTTCCGTTGCCGTTACATAGTAGGTTCCGGTTTTGGCCCACGTCACATCAATAGAAGCCTGGTTGTTTCCTGACGGGAAACTGATTTCCGAAGGTTGTGTTGCTTCGGTGGTAAATGTTTGTTCGTTGTAAATCACCCAGGAGTAGCTACTCCCGGGATGATTTTCAACAAAAAGGTTGCGTGTTTGCCCTTCCGACACCACAAACGCATCCTGTGCCGTGGCAGAAGCCACGGCCAGGAATACCCATCCAACGATGAGCAGCAGGCGTTTATAGGTGTGGGTTGAGAACACTAAATATTATTTAATTGATTTTGATTAATCGTGACCAATAGTTGACGTTCCAGGACGAGCATTTACAACCTGTGCTTTAACATCATCAGTTGTGCCAGCACTATTGATATTCTGAACCGGGTTACCACCTGCATCCTGAACATTGGTAAGTGTCAATGCAACATTCTGTGCAGAAGTACCTTCATTATATGTTCCATCTGACAACTTATTATTGGTGATGGTTACACGTACGTAGATCTCATTACTTCCAGCAGCGATAGATGGTGATGTTGCGGCTGCGCCCGTAGCGTTAGTCAAATCTCCAACTTTAGTATAAGTACCTCCTGAAACAGTACCATAGTCAACAGTTACATTAGAACCTGTCAATCCATTTTCAGTTGTAAACTGATAGTCAAATTGCCAAGCAGTATTTGTAATACCAGTTGTAGTTAATCTATAGTACATATAACTTACACCATACCCATAATCTATTGCACCGCTATTAAATGAAACCGCAACATTTTGTGGGCACTGATCTTGGTTATCTGCACCGACACCAGATAGGTCAGGTTTCATATTAACAAAGGCAAGATCAAAGTTGTTAGCCGGTTTTACCTGGAACGCTTTGAGGTTGCTACAACCAGTAGTTGCGTCCTCTTCCTGAACAACCACAAAAAAGTTTGTAGGTGTAGCACCATTATAAGCAGCTACTGCTGCAGCTGTCCATGTTAGGGATATAGAATTGGCGCCACCAGTACTACTTCCGGTACCATACGTTCCATTACTTACAGTAAAATATGTACCAGCAGCTTCTTGCTGAGTTAAATCTGTTTCATCGGTACTTACCCACCAAGTATAGGTATCACCGCTGTTTCCGGTATTCGTCAATTCAGCAGGCTGAATCGCACCATCACTATTACCATCAGTCCAGGTACCATTGACATAATAAGTATGTGTCGATCCTGCAAAAGGAGTTGCACCATCGTCCGTCTGTGCAAACACTTTTGCACTACCCAGTGCAAAAAATGCGACTAAAGAGAGAATGAGTAATTTTTTCATGATATTAAAATTGATTCTGAGTTAGTATTTTGCATTTTATTAATCAGCTGTAATTGCGGAAGTATTTGGCAGAGCTTCGATAGAAATCTTCTGAGCTTTATTACCTGTTCCATTATCCGGTACAGTGGTAGTACCAACAACGACTTTACCATTAGAAATAGTAAGCGTGATATCATCCGCTGTATTTACATCTCCTTCTACAACTAATCGTACAGTGGCAGTATTAGCTGTACCAACAACAGACACTCCAGTTACTGTGTTGCCTGTACCTAGGTCAGTATCCGCCTGTCCAGTTGCGATCAAGGTTTCGCTTACTACAGAGTAATTAGCATTGGCAAATGAAAGATCATAGTCAAATGACCATGTTCCCGAACTGATGTCCCATCCAGCGTCTTTGTTTAGGTTAATTGTAAAGTCGATGGTTGTGCTGGAAACTCCAGGATTTGCTCCCAGAACTGTACCTGATAGATCATGACACTCATTGAAGTCAGCATCTGCAGTTAAATAAAATGTGTTACTACTTATTGTGATAGGAAGCTCCCGAACAGTAGAACAGGTTCCTGCTTCAGTAAAACGCAATGAATAATTTCCTGCTGTAAGACTATTGCTAAAAGTAATCACTGCGGTAGCTACGCCAGAGCCAGGCCCCGCTGCTTTGGTTGCCGTGATAGTGTAATCACTTCCTACGCTAAGCGCTGTTCCACCATTATCAAGTATACTCCAAGTTGCCGTATTACCCACATCCTCCATTGTTACAGTATACGTGTGGGTAGATCCGGCATAAGGAGTTGTCCCTGATTGTGCCCAAGCTCCGATGCTGACGAACATCAGGGCGAGCATTGCGATTGATTTAATGATTGACTTTCTCATGATTTTAAAGGTTATGCGTTTCTTAAATTATCTCTTTTCATTATTGTTAGTTCGTTGTTACATTTCCAGGATTCGGCTTGTGATCGACCGTTACGGTGAAGGATTTTCCAGCACTTATATTTCCACTTTCATCGGTTGCGTAATACGTTACCGTCGATGTGCCTTCGTAAAAAGTTGTACCACTGGCATCACCGGTACCATTGGTCACCGTAGTAGCGCCGCTAATTGTATAAGTTATCGTAAAAGTGGATGAACAATTATCTGTAATCCGACTGGCCGGCAAACCGATTCCGTTCACCACTTCATACTGAGGTGAAGCCGTTTCGTCGGAAGCACACACTGATGTGGACAAATCACTTAGGTCGGCTATAACCGGTTTCTCGGTATCTTCAATAGTAACCGTTCGCGAGGCCATAGTTGGCCCATTACATCCCGAAGCTTCGACCTTAATTTTCACGGTCCCTGAAAATCCTTGCGCCCAGGTCATCTCCCCGGTTGAGGAATTGATGGAACCGGCAGACAGATTATCAATGCTCCAGACCAGCCCTGTACTATTGGTTGCGGTTGTAGAATAAGTTGTTGTTAGAGTCCCATCCTCAGGTGGGCATGCGGGTTCTGAACCTGCCGAAACCGTGATGGGGGTTGGAACTCCCACCGATGGTGTCGTAGTAACTGTATGGGTAGCCGTCTTAGGACCACCGCAACCTTCAGCAGAAACAGTTATAACCGAGGTACCACTCCAGGTATCAGCATATGTTACCTCTCCGGTACTCGCATCAATCGTATTACCATTGGTTAGACTAGTATTATCAAGCGAGTAAGTAATTGTCGTTGCATTGGCGGCTGTTGCCGAATAAGTTACCGTACCCGCCCCCTGACAACGAGTGGATGTTGTGCCGTCGGCAAAAACAGGAGTCGCCACTTCGGGATTTATCGTGATTTCTGCCACATCTGAAACACTGGTTGCGACTGTTGTTGTTGACATGCCCGGATTTGTACGCGATATAGTGAGGATTCTTTGATAATACGTTTTACCCGCAACAGTTGTCGGCGGTGTATAATCTTTTGCTGTTGCACCGGAAATATCGGTAAAGGTTGTTCCATCGGTACTCTCCTGCCACTGATAAGTTACCGTGTAAGCCGTGTTGCTCGAGATTGGACTATCAGTAAATGCATCATTACCAACTATTTTATTTGCTGTGGCATTAACACATACACTCTGCGTAGTTCCCGATGCAAGTTTATCTGTTACCTTTTGCAGATTACCAAATGAAATCCGGTTTCCACCGCCATTTTCGTAAAAATCCAGTAAAAGGTGATTATCTCCATTTACACTGAAAAGAATTCCTGCATCCGGTGTTCCATACCCCCGGTTGCTCCAATGAGTATAAACCAAGATATTGTCGACGTACAAGCGGGCACCATCATCACTGCCAATATCCACCAGGTAAATACCATCCAGCGTCGTCGTATGCATCCGGTAATGGACAGAGAATGTCTCTGTGTAAATTGAACCACCGCCTGAGCTATTGGAAAAATCATAGCATGTTTGACTTCCCCCAAAATTCTCATCGAACTCCTGTGGTTCCGTTGTGTAACCATAGTAGTCCTGAAAATTGGTTCCATTGTATATATGGCCAATCCATGAATTGTCCCCTTCGGTGTTTTGATCATCACCGGAAATAACCCCATTTGACGTTACTGTTACATCTTGAGTATCCGTGGCTGTATTACCCGATTTATCGGTCACTGTCCAGGTAACCGTTGTTGTTCCTTCCGGAAAACTCGTCGGAGCATCATTTGTCACGCTCTTCACGCCACAGTTATCATCGGTAACCGGCGTTCCCAAATCCACGTTCGTTGCATAACAGGAGCCGGCATCAGCAGTAACGGTTACATCTGTTGGTGCTGTAATTGTTGGCGGTTCTGATTCGGTTACTGTAATATCAAATTCACGAGTGGATGTATTACCTGATGCATCAGTTGCCGTAAAACGCATATGATGTATTCCCGTTGAAAATGCACTTCCCGGTGCAGGGGCCGGATACCAAGTGGGATCACCTTCGTTCTGCATCTCACCAACTACGCGCGGGCCGTCAAATTCCAAAAAGAAATATCGGCTATCCGTATTGAATTGGTCGTTCCATTTGCCATTTAATGACGGATTCGTTCCATACATTTCGGCCCAATCTTCATTATTACTGGAATTATTGGGTTCACCTGCATTCCAATTTTTATACGAAGCCGGATCCGTCGCAGAATAGTATTCACCCGTCACCCATCGAAAAGTCCCTTCCTGTGCAGCATCGGTTAAACCGAACCAAACATCTGTATCCTTAGCCGCAGCAAAGGGACTCAAAAAATCGTTTTCGGCCTGACTGGTAATCGTCGCCAGGTGCCCACCGTTGTCAAACACGTTTTTGTGCGCGTCGATGGAAAGTTTTAGATCGTTGGACATATAATAGCTATGTCCGTTAAAAGGAGCAGTACCCAAAAAGTCAAACCCAGTTAACGGCCCCGCATATCCTCCAGCATTGTCGGTTGCAGCAGGTATATTGTACCAAACGTTCGCTGTACAGCCCGGATCGGCTGTTACCGTTGTATCGTTAGGAAAATTTGGAAAAAACGGGGCTTCGGTGTCTGGATTCACATTAACAGTTACATTTGCACTTTTTGAACAGGAATTAAATAAATCGGTAGCTGTCACGGTATAGGTAGTTGTTTGTGCCGGATTATCTGTTGGATTCTGGTCGGAAGAGGTAAAGCCGACCGGACTGGAGGTCCAGCTATATTGTACGTCGGGTATTCCGGTTACCTTTACATTGTCGATGGCCCAGTAATAATCATCCCATGCATCATACTTAAAACGAATGTATAAACTTGCATTACCGACGTATGAATCCAAGTCAACTGTCGATTTCTGGAAATTTGTTAAACCTCCCATGGTACTACTGTATGTTTGAACAGTTTGCCATGTTAGGCGATTATCCGTTGACACTTGTATAGCAGCAATTTCGCCACCGGCATGTCTGAAATATTGATAAAACTCAAGAGAAAGACTTCCTAAATTTTGGGTATTAATTTCCGGAGACTGCAAAAAAGTAGTCGTCGCACCGTAATAAGAACTATATGAGAGATAGAATTGACTATTATCATTTGATTGAATTGTAGAGCTGCTATTCCACAATGACCATTCAGAATAGTATCCAGCCTTATTTGTACTGTAAACACTCCATTTATTCGTTGCCAAATTAAACCCCTCATCCAATAACGTCACAGTAGATGGTGTAAACCCATCAGCTTTTAATTGCGTGTAACTTCCACTGTAAACGGTGGTTGGGGTGGCGGTGGCCGTTAATGTCAGTCCGGAACATGCAGTAGCCCCGGTTAGTGCGAGATATTGCTTATATAGATCAATATTATTGTCATGTAAATTACCCAGATTGCCAGCGTTGTTGAAAGTACCATCCATATACCCGGGGTAAGTATTATTATTCCCAAAGAGGTAAACCTGCTGGTTGTCGTGGGTTGAGAAAGAACCGTTTCCAAAGGTAAAATCCCCCCCCACAATCATATTTGCATTATTCTTCAGCGTTCCTGAAGAACTGGTCATATTAAAGTTACCAAGGACAATAATATCTCCATGTGAAACAATATTACCTCCATGCACATCGACATTTGTGTAAACGATTAGCTGAGCACCCGAAAAGATGTTAATATCAATATTGGAAGACAAACTTCCCTCCACTATTAATGTTGAACCACTTTTAATATCTATGGAACCACCCGAGGCGGTTAAGTTTCCGGTTATGGTTAAAGTAGCACCATTTTGGACGACCAAAGGATTAACGGTCGTGTAATCACCTGATATCGTATAATCACTTGAATAAGTCTGCCCTAAAGCAAATCCAGAACCTAGCACAAACAAAAGTGCAACAATGATTAAAACCTTAAATGACTGGTGATTTATATTGATAGGTAGACATTTTTGGGACGCCTGAAAGATATCGGGTGTTGAATGGGAGGCAAACATTGAATCCTGTTGAACACTCACAGTTGGGCTGTGTGTGCGACAACATACGAATCTCTTTACCGATATGTCGATCAGTTTGTGTAACAAGTGCTCCTAATTTTTGCCTTTTTATTCTTCATCCATTGCGTCAACCAAGACTCCTCAATCACCAATATGGTTTACGCAAATGTTTAATTTGTTTAATGTCCGAAAATCAGACACTTTTTTCAACAAAATTCAAATAGCATTAAACACTTCATAATGTGCTAACTAATGCCAATGCTCTTTTTACTCCAATGGTAAAATTATTAAAAATTGTTAAACAAAATAGTGTTCATCGTATAATAATCGACAACCATCTCCGTTGCCCCGCCGAAAACCCGACCTATACAATTGATTATCTTCACATTAAAAATTCTTGCCATTGTATGTTTTTTTTACATCCCAACATCTACGCTTTCAACTTTGCGTCATCAAATTTATCATATGAATATCTATGACTCCTCAAACGGTGACAAACGTTGCTTCTACGGCATATTAAAGCCATTGAAGAGCCTTTTCCGTCACCAACGAATTTCGGATTTAATTCGTTGCAGAATATCACTACCCAGGAACGCAACCAGTAATAAAAAGACCTCCTCATCTCATTTAAAGTCTTCGTAACCAGCAATAAAATAACGCTATCGCTTCATAAATATTTCGCATAATAGTCTATTTAGAACAGAAAAATTCTCTTTCCAATCTTCATCTGATTATCAAAACCTTTCATCTCGATATCCCCAATCCCGCAACCGACTCACCAAGAGCCCCTTCCATGGCAATACAATTCCCATTTTGTTAATTTTTTTTACAACTAAGATTATTCACTTTATAGCAGCTTGCCAATTCATTATGTTAAAATAATTCTGCGAAAATCAATAGACTTGGATTCAGGGTATGCAGTATGGTCGCAAAAAAAATGGGAAATTTTGAATGGTGACATTGAGACGTTAGATATATAGATGAAAGAAAATTTTAAATGAACAGAGTGCTGGGTGTTACTTATCGAGTCTTTAACATAGGGTCTGGCACGATATAAAGAAGAAGAGCGTTCATAAGAATAAAGTTTAAAGAGTTAAGATTTACGTGTTAAGCCTTATGAAGGTAGAAAAGTGACTAAGTGCTGTCTATTTGTTTGCCCGTAGGGCACAGTATTGCCGTATTTTTCGACTTGAAAGGCCAGTCCAATCAGCCCAATGGTAACCCCCAGCACGTTTGTTGGGACAGGCTTGGGAAAAGAAAGCCACCCCGTGTTAAAAAGTGGTAGCGCGGTGCAGTCGTTTGGAAAACGAACGCTGTTTCGACCGAAACGTGCAGAAGTTTATTGGAGCGATAACAATCGTAACAAATGAAAGCTGAAGCCACAAAAATTTCGAAGAAGCTAATTGTTTAAAGCCGGTTATGCAGCAACCGGTTCAAGAGTTCATCTTTGTATTTGGAGGAAACTTTCAGCATTTCCCCGCTTTTCATCTCCACCATACCGCCTCCGGATTTTAAATACCGAACCACATTTTTCAGATTGACTAAATGGCTGCGGTGAATCCGGCTAAACCCATGATGGGCCAGGAGATTTTCGAACTCCATCAGGGTGCGACTGACCAGCGTCTCGGTTCCATCCTTAAAGAATATGCGTGAATAATTGCGTTCCCCTTCACAACGCTCGATATCGTCAATCCGAACAATCGAAAAACCATTCAGCTCGGGTAACGCGATGGTGGCATTGGCATCTTCGGACGAACCAAACAAATTATCACGCATCGCCCGGACCCTTGGCAGTGTAGAAGCCGTAGAGACCCGGTTTATACGGTTCAATGATGCTTTAATATCGTCGGGTACGATAGGTTTGACAATGTAATCGAATGCCGAATACTTGAAGGCTTTGATGGCGTATTCACTGTAAGCAGTGGTAAAAATTAGTTTGAAATCGGTGTCTTCAAGTTTTTCAATTAAATCAAAACCAGTTCCGTCCGGCAGCTTGATGTCGAGAAAAACCAGGTTTGGGTGCACCCGGTTGATCAAAGCAAGGCCCGACGCCACAGAATCAGCCTCTCCTTCGAGTACAACATTCTCAAAACATTTCTCGAATGTCTTTTTCAAAATCGTCCTCGAAAGTTGATCGTCATCTATAATTACTGTACGCAACATTATTTTAATCCTGATGTATGAAAGTCAATCACAAACCTCGTAAAAATATAAAAACACACTATATCAACACCGTAATAGGGATGAAAGTTTTACAGCTTTATGTTTGATATGATCACCTATAACACCATTGCGTTCCTATAATTCACCCAAAGACAGGCAGAGTAGGCATAATGCAGGGCTTAAGGTCAGACCACGTGGTCGCGATGTTTTGTGCCCCTACGGCGTGCGATCTGTGTTCCCTTGAGACTTTTCTTTGTGCCATCTGCACAAAGTATTCAATTCTTTGCAAAGTATGTAGCATACCACCGGCAAGCTAAGTCCGAAGAACAATGAGTGCTGATTAAACCATCGAATAAATACAAACGTTACTCACATGCCGGAATCGATACCGACATGAAAAATTTACCATCTTTGCACAAAATTTATAGCATGTCATTAATTCTGAATTTGGAGTCCTCGACTGAAGTCTGTTCTGTTTCCATTGCAAAAGAAGGAAATGTACTCGCCTTTCGTGAAAATAGTGATGGTATGAATCATGCTAAGCTACTGACACTGTATACGGAAGAAGTTTTAAATGAATTGAAATTAAACGCTGCCGATTTGGATGCCGTTTCCGTATCAGGCGGTCCCGGTTCCTACACCGGTTTACGAATTGGCGTTTCAGCAGCAAAAGGCATTTGCTATGCAGCGGGAATACCTTTAATTGCGATATCTTCTCTCGAATCGATGGCTGCTCATGTTGCTTTACACCTTCAGGACTACGGACTCCCAACCGATGAGCAATTGCTTCTGTGCCCGATGATTGACGCGCGAAGGATGGAAGTTTATTCAGCCATTTATACCACAAAAGGAGAACGGGTCCGGGAAATCACTGCTGATGTCATCGATCACCATTCTTTTCAGGATTATCTGCAAAAAGGACCGGTGGCTTTTTTCGGTAACGGAGCCGATAAATGCAAAAGGGCAATTCAGCATCCCAATGCCCTTTTCCCGGAAGGGATTGCGGCTTCGTCGAAACACATGGCTGTTCTTGCTGAAAAGGCTTTCAAGGAGAAAAACTTTGTGGATGTTGCTTACTATGAACCTTTTTATTTGAAGGATTTCGTTGCCACCATTCCGCGAAAAAATATTTTCGGAAACCAGAAATAAAATGAGGCTTGACTGACGTTTCCTTTGCGGTCTCCACGTGGTGTCTTCTATTTTTCCATCGCAAAGCGAACTAAGGACCATAAATCCCTCAACGCACGCAATATGAAACACTTCCTTGCCTTCCTCATGTTTCTTTAGAAAGTTTCATTAAATTTGCGGCCGGACAAGATCCCCGGAAATCTGGGGAAGTAAGTAATAATCATTTATTTAAATACATTATAATGGCATCTACTGCAGATTTCCGAAACGGATTGTGCATTGAGTTCAACGATCAGTTGTTCCAGATTGTGCAGTTTCAGCACGTCAAACCAGGGAAAGGAGCCGCCTTTGTTCGCACCAAGCTCAAAAACCTGAAAACTGGCCGTGTGATTGAGAATACATTCAACTCCGGGGTAAAAGTCACCGTGGCACGTATTGAGCGCCGTCCCTACCAGTTTCTCTATAAAGATGACATGGGTTTTAATTTTATGCATACCGAGACTTTTGAGCAAGTCATCATCTCACCTGATTTGATGGAAAATGCAGACTTGTTGAAAGATGGAATGACACTCGAAATTGTGTTCCATGCTGAAACCGAAACTGCACTAAGTGTTGAATTACCGCCGTTTGTTGAACTGGAAGTGGTTTACACCGAACCAGGTGAAAAAGGCAATACTGCCTCATCTACCGCTCAAAAACCAGCAGAAACGGAAACTGGCGCCACCATCATGGTCCCGATTTTCGTGAACCAGGGCGACATCATTAAAGTGGATACACGCGACCGGTCATACTCTGAACGTGTGAAGAAATAAAAGACATTTAGGACATACTTAAAAACCCGGTTATTTTAATTTGACTGGGTTTTTTTGCGCTCTGAATTTACACATTCCGACTCACTACTTTTTCTAAATCCTTAACATATCCTTCCTTTTCTGATACAATTTGATTGAAAATCTATCCACCGCAGATGGAATAAGTTCCCTCTTTTCAGCATAAAGTTTATCTTCTGGTTAAGCAAATTGAACTGAGTTACCAACTCATCAAATTCACTATACTATCTTGTATCTCCCCCCTTAATTTACACAAAAAGTAGTTGTATTTATTCTTTTATGAAACACACCCCCAAAAAACAAAGTCATGTTAACATCTTTTCGCATTTATTAACTAAACATTAAAAACGACACTCCCGCCTTTCTTTTCCTTACATTTTGCATAATTCTACTTCCGCAAAGTATATATTTGTCATACATATCATGTGTTAAGTAACACATGTAAAGCTATTGTTGACATGAAATGGAAGTGTATTTTTATGTGACATGTTACGTATTAAGTAATACACTTTAATAACCAAACTGGAATGACGTTTTTTTCTCTTTTGCCTGACTGACAAAACTGAAAGCAGCCCCAAATCGTCATTAACAGAATCAGTCAAGGACAAAAATTAACCTCTATATATTTCAACTTCATCATTCTTCGTTATTAACCTTCTTAATAATTAGACTATGAAAAAGCGACTATTATTGCTTTTAATGCTCCTAAGCGCGGGGATGCTGCATGCGCAAGAATTTCCGGTTAAGGGTATTGTCACAAATGTCGACGACAAATCCGGAATCCCGGGAGTTTCCATCGTCGAAAAAGGAACCATGAACGGTACCACAACCGATATAGATGGAAAATTCCAAATTACTGTCAACCCGGGGGCCATATTGGAATTTAGGTACATTGGAATGAAAACCAAAGAGGTAAGTGCGACTAAAGGCAAAGACCTCTATGTCGAACTATCTCCGGATCAGATTGCGGTGAACGAAGTAGTTGTTACAGCAATGGGTATCCGAAAGGAGAAAAAGTCGTTGGGTTATGCAGTACAGAGGGTTGGCTCTGTTGAATTACAAGATAGTAAACAAAACAACCTGGTAAATGCATTACAGGGTAAAGTTGCCGGTGTAACCGTCACCAATTCCGGGGGCGCGCCGGGAGCTTCTTCTGTAATCATGATTCGGGGAGGTAATTCATTGAGCGGAGACAACCAGCCGTTATTTGTTGTCGACGGTATTCCCATTGACAACAGCACAGAAAACAACCCGGCTATTGCATCTTCCAACCGTGCGCTGGATATTAATCCGGAGGATATTGCCTCTATCTCCATCTTGAAGGGACCAGCTGCAGCTGCTCTATATGGAATCAAGGCAGCAAATGGAGCTGTGGTTATCACCACCAAAAGCGGTAAGGCTGGTAAAGCACAAATTTCGTACAGTGGATCTGCATCAGTGGATGAGGTGATGAGTACCCCCGATATCCAAATGGTTTACGGACAGGGCACACAAATGGATGATGGAAGTACCAATACATCTACAACCTATTCATGGGCTAAAGACCCGTTATCGGCTTCAACGCCACGATACAATAACCTGAAAGATTTTTACAAAACAGCAATAAGTCAAAATCACAACCTCACCTATTCCGCTGGTACTGATAAAACTTCGATGTATATGTCGGTTGGCCGGTTAGATCAATCCGGAGTTATAGATCACACGAACTATGACCGTACTTCCGTGAGATTGAAAGCAGACTCGAAACTGAAGAAGAACCTGAATATTGGTGGCTCTTTCAACTACGTAAATTCTGAAAGTGACCGGACCCGCCAGGGCTCTTCCAATAGTGGTAATTTCCGAAGCATTCTTTCGTATCCGATTAATATCAATATGAAAGATTACCTAAATGAAGACGGAACACAGAAATTTCTTCCCGGAGTTGATGATGCACCTATCGACAATCCATACTGGAGCGCCATCAATAACCCAATTAATAACCGCGTCGATCGACTCATCGGAATTGGAAATATCAGTTATAATCCGTTCGACTTCCTTAACATCACTTATCGTCTGGGTACTGACATGTTCTTCGAAAAGAATAAAAGTATATATGCCAGCGGATCGGCCACATACAACAACGGATACATTTCCGAGTATGCCGCCTTTAACCAAATTACGACTTCAACTCTGTTGCTCAATTTCAACAAGTCGATTAATGACAATAACCTGGCATTAACAGTAGGTAATAATGTTGAAAGCTCCTACTATCGTAAAAATTACTGGACCGGCCAGAATTTCATCGAGGCAGATTTTCCGGGTATCAACAATACCGAGTCGGCCGACCGGACAGTTGGGCAAAGCTCCCGGCGTAAGCGAATTGTGAGCCTATTTGGTGATTTCAAGTATGACTGGAAAAGTCTGGTATTCTTTAATATGACCGGACGCGTGGATAAATCATCCACATTACCTAAAAACAATAATGTCTTCTTCTACCCTTCATTTGGCGTTTCGGTATTGCCTTATGATATTCTCCAGACTACTGGTAATGATTTTCTTTCACCACTTGGAATTAGTTACTGGAAAATCAGGGCTACCTGGGCTCAGGTAGGTAAGGATGCACCTCCGCACGTGTTGATTACCCCAATGGCATCTGCAACCAACAGCTATACTATTGATCCGGGAGGCTTTATTCATGCCACCTATCCTACCGGAAATCCGGGACTTAAACCAGAGTTCACCACTTCCATGGAAGTCGGAACAGACCTCCGCTTCTTTAAGAACAGACTGGGATTGGACTTCACGTACTACAAAAGTAAATCCGAAGACCAAATTCTTTTTGTTCGTATGCCCCCGTCAACTAGTACGTACGGAGGTTACCTGAATGCTGGTACCGTCAAGAACTCGGGAATTGAACTGGTATTGAATGCCAAACCGGTCGTTGCAGAAAACTTTTCGTGGAACATCGATTTGAACTTTTCGAAAATGAAAAGCTGGGTTACCGAACTTCCCGGAACTATCGAACAGGTTGAAGAATCAGATTCCTGGGCATTTAATAATATTGCTGAAGGGGCTGCATTTCTCGATGGTCCATTATTCGGAATTTATGGTAAAACCTATCTGAAAGACGATAATGGCAACCTACTACTTGATGAAAATGGAATGGTTCAGGTTGATCCGGTACAACATCGGATTGGCAACAGAGCTCCCAAATGGACCCTTGGCTTGACCAACACCATGCATTATAAAAACTTCACACTGTCATTTCTGTGGGATGTTTCATACGGAAACGACGTGTTAAACGGCACCGAAGCTGCACTGGCATATTATGGTTTGAGTCCGACGACATTGAATAGAAATACGCAAACAACTTTCAAAGGTTTAATGCCTACCGGCGAAGTGGATACAAACGGTGATATCGTTTACACAGAAAATACAAAGGCAGTTACTTTGGACCAGGCCTACTACCAGGACCGCTATGCTGCTGTTGGAGAAAACTTCGTGGAAGATGGTTCATGGCTCAGACTTCGCTATGTAACACTCACCTACAATCTTCCTGACGACTTATTCAAAAACAAAATTTCCAATGCGCAAATCTATGTCACAGGCCGCAACCTGCTACTGTTTACCGGTTACTCTGGCATTGATCCGGAAGTAAATACTATTGGTGCAGCTGTGAAGGGAACAGGTTCCATCGGAATTGACAACCTTGGAACTCCGTCAACAAAAGGTTTCGATATTGGAGTAAGATTAAGCTTTTAACCTTAAAAATTTTACGAGATGAAACAATTACGATATATCATTCTCCCCATTTTACTAATGTTACTGGCCACCTCGTGTGACAAGTACCTGGATGTAAATGCCGATCCAGATGCTCCCACCCAGGTATCGCCCGATAACCGAATCAAGCCGCTCATCCGGCTTGCAAATGGTGCTGCTCAATGGAGAGGCACCCGGGAAGTAAGTGACGTCATGCAGTATGTGGCCAGTTATCAGGCTGCCCGTAGCTATGATATCTGGAACTATACAGCATCTTACTATTTCTGGCAAAACACACTGGTTTGGGCATATCCCAATGCGGCCGACCTCATCCTTCTTGGGAAAGAGACAAACAGTCCTAATTTTTCAGGTGTTGGTGAGATCTTCAAATCATTCCTTATCCTTTCACTTTCCGATCAACTTGGACGTATGCCCTGGGACGATCTGTACGATGGTGTCCAGGAAACCATCCTCATGCCAAGATTTGAAGATCAAAAAACGGTTTATGAAAAAGCACTGGCAACTCTCGATCAAGCAATCGTGGATTTATCGGCTACCGATAATGCCATCGCACTAAATAACCGTGATGGTGATATTCTTTATCAGGGAGATACGCAGAAATGGATAAAATTCGCTTATGCACTGAAAGCCAGATATCTGAACCACTATTCAAAGAAGTCCAATTTATACGACCCCGATGCCGTAATCGACGCGTGTAGCAAAGCATTCGATGGCGACGGAATGGATGCTGAATTTGCCTACTCTGCCGACGGTAGCAGTACCGATGCGAACCCATGGAGTGTGGAAGGTTATGGTGGTTTCTCCAGTCTTACCGCTCCCCGGTATGGAGGATATAGTGCATTCTTCGTCAATATGCTAAAATCGTCACCTCTGGCTGACAGTGGAGTTGATCCTCGTCTTCCTATTATCATGAAACCGGCGAATAATACCGGCGAATACACCGGAATTGTTAACGGTCGTGGACTGGATACGGATAAAACACTGGATGACTATTCGAATGTTCCCGGCGGTTATTATTCCAGTGCCGATTCACCTTTCCCGTTTATCACATACAGCGAAGTCAAATTCATCGAGGCCGAAGCCCGTTTACGCAAAAACGATATAACAGGGGCCATTAGTGCATTCAAAGAAGGTGTACTGGCCAACATGCGTAAATTAGGTGTTAGCAGTGACGCTATCGCGGAAGCTACTACTAAAATGGACGCGTTGACGACTGCTGATTTTACATCAGGTGGTGACATCACATCCGGGCTTAGCTACATCATGACACAAAAATACATTGCGATGGTGTTCAATCCGGAAACTTGGGTGGATATGCGGCGTATGGATTACAGCACTGCCATCTACCCGAACCTTAGTCGTCCGGAAAATGTATACAGCATTTTCCAGGATGGTGAATGGATCAGAGCGATGTGCTATGAGATTAACGAACAAAACAGGAACGAAGCGAATCTTGGTGACAATCGTCCGGAAGTAAGACTGAAAACACCCGTTTGGTGGGATACCGCCGAATAAATAAACCATCCAACCTGTTAAAGACCTGTGTGACTCCTGTTATGCAGGTCTTTTTTGTTGGGGTAGACTTTGTCTTTCGTGAATATCCAGCACCACAATCAGTGCAAAACTCATCCAGAAAGGAACGGCCGCATTGTCCATATCGAGGAAGTTATTCAGGAAACTGTGCACAAAATAGGTGATAAGCGACAGTACGGCAGCCATTGTAAGCAACCGCGTCCGTGCATCTTTGGTACGTGAATACAACCGTATTCCGGTGTATAGAATTAAGACAATCATGACCAGAAAGGCCAGTAATCCCGGCAGACCGGAAGAAACTAACGCTCCCAGGTATTCGCTGTGTGCATTTCCCCAATCGCCTGAATTCGTGCTGATAATCGTTCTGAATTCGCGAATCTGAAATGGAGCATATTTGAACTGATAAGTGTTAGGCCCCCATCCTAAAACCGGCTTTTCCTTAAACATTTCCAATGCACAGTACCAGCGATTCAGCCGTTCCACATTCGAGGCATCCGATGTTATATTCGTCATCGATTCCACGTGCTTCATCATGTTACTGGACGAATCGGTTTTGTTGGTTTCCAGTTTTAGCAAAATCTGTGTCCAAAATGTAAACAAGATGACCACAATGGTTACGGCAGTCAAAAGGAGATGTGTAAACCGAATGCGCAGTTTCATGATAATCCAGACAACTGCGGCAATTGCTATACTCAACCAGCTGGCTCGTGAATAGGAGAAAATCAGTCCAGAAAGAAAAACCGGAAATAGCAAAGCAAATAGCAGACGGATTTTCATCTTACTTCCCCTATCGGAAGCAAATGCTATCACATAGGGAATCATCATGGCAATAACTGCCCCATAAACGGTATGATCGTTAAAAAACGGCTGAGGAACCTTGTACGCAATTTGCTTATTCCACAAACCATAACCGATATGCTTCCGGATGGTGAGGATGATCACGATGACCATGGCCGCTATAAAGAGTAACCACAATTCCCGAATGGATGAAAATCCCCGCTTCAGGTATTGCGTTGCCATGAAATAGGCGGCACTGATAAACCAGGCTGCAGCCAGAAAAGCTTTCAATGACACCAATGGCATGGTTGAAGTAAAACTGGTTAGCAACATCCACCCAAGGTAGATTCCGATAGAATAAGTTACGGGGTGATGCCAAACCTTCCGGTCAAAATCATTTTCCAATAATAACCGAAGAACAAATATGCCCAGCAAACCAAACAGAACGGGTTCCGATGGCAGACTCATGTTCACCACCGAGTCGGGATAAAAAGTAGTCAAAGGAATGGAAAGTGGTGTCAAAAATATGACCAGACGAAACAGCACATCGAGCCGAAACAGCGCCATTGCCACCACGATAAAACCAATGGGCAATAAAATCAGATCCCTTGTTTCTTTCACGGTAAGTAAATACAAATTACACGCAATAAACAAGATGGCCAGAAAATAAAAGAGAATAAGCTTTATGTGGCTGATGCGTTCCAACAACTATGATTTAGAGCGATCGACTGCGGCAACTACAACGGTTCCGATGAACAAGGCAAACAATACACTTAACAAAACAATCAGGGTTCGTTTCGGCCAGTATTTCCTGTCAGCAGGGAAAGGCCTTTGGACAACCCGGGCAAATTTGGTCTCCTTGTTGGCCTGCGAAAGGGCCCAATTGTGGTAAGTTCTCAGCGAATCGATCTCTATATTGCGTCCTTCCATCTCTTCGCTCATCTGCCAAAACCGAATACCTTTTCGACCCAAATTATCCAAATTCTTCTTAACCTCTCGGGATGAAGCAGATGACGCTCCTCCTTTGACAATGGCTTCCATATAACCACGGGTAACCTCCTTCACCTGCTCCGGATAGTTAAGTAAACCGGTCTCCTCGCTGTAGTGTGTCAAATCTTTTACCAACGAATCGCGCTGACGTACCAGATTTTTGAGTTCCAATCCGCTGGTTGCCGCATATTCTCTGTACCTCTGGCGATATATATGCAACATTTTCCTGTCGCAAAACGATATCAGCGAATCCACCATATCAGAGGCTCGTTGTGGCTCTTCGTCAAGAACACTGATTTCGACAGCCTGATATTCCGTTTTCCGCATGTCTACATTTTTGTCATATCGATCGAGTACGGTGGACCAAAAATAGGGGTAATCTTTCGATACCTGGTACGCCTCCCCCAGGTCAAAAGTCTCTACCATTCGGCGCTTCAAATCGGTCGATTTGAAAAACTCCAGCATCTGCTCAGTTTCCGATTCATCGCTAAAAGTTCTCACATCCAACATCGGGTACACTTTAGCGGTTGAGCGAAACTTGGGATGGATGAATGTTGGTCCTGTAAAAATAGCGGCTAAAATAGCGGCTAAAACTGCAATAATTCCCAAATGGAGTTTCCATTTCAGAAGTAATTGCAACAGCCGTCGATTGTCAAAATAATTTTCCATGGTTAGTCAACTGAAAGTAAAACGGGCCTTGTCATTCACAAAGGAAACGAACAAGACCCGTTAAAAATTATCCAATATCATGCTATTCAGCAGAAAATGGCGATTATCCTGCAATAATCAGGAAGTAATTCTTCTTTCCTTTCTGCACTAACAAATATTTTTCACCAATCAGCGAGGCTGCATTCACCGTCGCATCATCGGCCGTCACTTTTGATTTATTGATACTCAAACCGCCACCTTTAATGGTTCGGCGTAACTCACCTTTCGACGGGAACACCTCAGTGTGTTCTGCCAGTAAATCAATCACACCAACACTCTCATCCAATAATTTCCGGTCGACCGGAAATTGTGGAACACCCTCGAAAACAGACAGGAAGGTATCTTCATCCAATTTGCGTAACTGCTCTTCGGTCCCTTTACCAAACAGAATCTGCGAAGCCTCAACCGCCGCGTCATAATCGGCTTCCGAGTGAACCATACAGGTCACCTCTTTGGCCAGCGTTTTCTGCAGAATCCGCGTATGCGGTGCCTCCTGATGTTCAGCCACCAGCTTTTCGATCTCCTCTTTCGGCAACAGCGTAAATATTTTTATGTAACGCTCTGCATCTTCATCGGACGTGTTCAGCCAAAACTGGTAAAATTTATAGGGTGAAGTACGTTTCGGATCGAGCCAAACATTGCCCGATTCGGTTTTTCCGAACTTTTTCCCATCGGCTTTGGTAATCAGCGGACAAGTAAGTGCGAAGGCTTCTCCTCCCAGCTTGCGCCGAATGAGTTCGGTACCGGTGGTAATGTTTCCCCACTGATCGGAACCGCCCATCTGCAGTTTGCAGTTTTTGGTCTCGTATAAATGAAGAAAGTCGGTTCCCTGAACCAGCTGATAGGTGAATTCGGTAAACGACAATCCGGTTTTGCTACTTCCGTCGAGACGCTTCTTCACCGAATCCTTCGACATCATGTAGTTCACGGTAATGTGCTTCCCAATATCGCGAATGAAACCCAGGAAGCTGAACTCCTTCATCCAGTCGTAGTTGTTCACCATCTCCGCACCATTCTCCACATCCGGGTTGAAATCAAGGAATTTCTCCAGCTGTTCTTTCAGGCAATTCTGGTTGTGACGCAATGTCTCTTCATCCAACAGGTTCCGCTCCTGCGATTTCCCCGATGGATCGCCAATCATTCCGGTAGCGCCGCCCACCAATACAATCGGTTTGTGGCCGGCCACCTGAAAATGTTTCAGCATCATTACTCCAACCAAGTGTCCAATATGCAGCGAATCGGCCGTCGGGTCAATTCCCACATAAGCGGTGGTCATCTCTTTCTTAATTTGTTCTTCCGTACCGGGCATCATGTCGTGAATCATGCCCCGCCAGGTAAGCTCATTTACAAAATTCACTGGTGTATTTTTTAGTCCGTTAATGTTCGTTTTTGTATCATTTCAACCTTCCGGGAAACCGGGAAAAGGTCTGTATGGCTGAAATTTCGCGCTAAGATACAAAATTTTAGCGCTCTCGATAAATCACTGGGCAGCTTCATCTGGTGTTAATCCGAAAAGATAATATCTTTAAACTTTCATTCACTCAACTAACCGTTTTTGCCATGAATCATCCTGCAAACCATCGTCATTCCATCAGCTTGAAAAGGCTCCTTTCTTTCGTTTTGATTCTCCTCGTTTCAACCACTGCATTTGCCGCAAATGGAAGCACGCACCGCATTATTTTGCTGCACCCAACCGTTGGCAACATTGAAAATGCGCTGTCACTGGTGAAAGACGGATTGATTGATATTCCGAATCTGGAAATGCTTGGCGTTTATTATGCCGATGAAAACTATGATTATTCGGCTTCCGAAAAGTATTTAGCCGAGCATCATATCGAAAATTACCACCTGAAGAAAGTTGAAGGCAAACTAACACTCGATAACCTTTTTCGGAAGAATGCCTGTACAAGGCTGTTTCACCAGCTTTTCGAAAATGCGGATGCGATTTTATTTTTCGGTGGACCGGATATTCCGCCATCCATTTACGGTGCAAAACAGGAGTTGCTGACATCAGTGACCGATCCGATGCGTCACTTTTTTGAGGCTTCGTTCTTCTTCCACCTGATTGGTGGCTCACAAAATCCCAATTTTAAACCTTTCCTGGAAGAACGGCCTCACTTTGTTATCCGGGCATTTTGTTTGGGTATGCAAACCATGAATGTGGCTGCCGGCGGAACGCTCATTCAGGATATTCCGCAAGATGTTTATGGAATACGCGATGTAGAAGATGTATTGAAGATGTCACCAGCGATGATGCACCGGAATTATTTCAATGGTTTTTCAGCTAACCAAGATATTTTCTACGGTCATTTTCACCCCATCCGGTTGGTGAAGGACGGCTATTTTGTTACTGATGCCGGTTTCCCGGAAACGACTATTCCTTATGTGCTGAGTGCCCATCACCAGTGTGCCGGAAAAATCGGACAAAATCTGAAAGTCATTGCCACCTCCTTGGACGGAAAAATTGTGGAAGGCCTCCAAAGTACGCGTTTCCCCAACGTAATTGGCGTACAGTTTCATCCCGAACAGGATTTTCTGTATTATCCCCTTAGGACATTCGAGCGCAAAAATAACGAATCTTTCAGTCCGAATAAGCTCTTAGAAAGGACCAACAGTCTGGCTTTTCACAAATTATTTTGGAAAGACTTTTCCCGGAAGGTGGCAGAAAGCGAAAAGTAAAAACACAACTTATAACGAAACTTTCTGAAATCCCTCTTTTAACTCTTCGCGAGCCTGATTGAAATGGAAGAAGGGCAAAATGCTGGGGGCAAAATTTCGTAGCGGTTTATACAGAATCGAACTATTCGCCTTTTGTGGAGGTATCAGGTTGAACGTGTACTTGCCAACCATTTCGATGACAATCAACAGAACACTGATGATAAAAGCGGCTTTCAGCACGCCGACAACCACTCCGGCCAGTCGGGTTAACATACCGAGCGCCACAGCCTTAAATAGTGTATCCGCCAACCGGGCTACCAAATGAACGGCTACCACCACCAAAATAAAGGTGATGATAAAGGCGATAAGTCCCAGGTGTTCCGGATTCCAGTCAAACACCGAATGCAGATAATAAGCTGTAAATCCAGAGAATTCGACGGCACCCCAAATTCCGAGCAGCAATGCGGCAATGGAAGCCAGTTCGATAAAAAAACCTTTTTGGAATCCCCTAATGGCGGCAAATACCAAAATGGCGCCTAGAATAATGTCGAGCACGTTCATGGTTTCGGATTGATTCGATTAGGTAAAAATATCAAAAAATGAAGCAGAAAAAGGGTTCCCCAAAAAAATTATGTATTTTGGCTCCCGGGTGTTAAAAACATAACGCCCTGACCTTGAACCAACTTAATTCGAAAAAAACGAATGGCACTGCTGAATTCCATCATCAAATGGGTTAATTACAAACGCATTTACCAGATTGAACTCTACCGGAATCATGCCGAGGAGATTCAGGAGGAGATGCTGTTTAATTTATTGAATGAGGCAAAAAATACCGAATGGGGCAAAAAGTACGACTACCGCTCCATTAAATCGGTGGAACAATTTGCCGAACGCATTCCGATCAGCACATATGAGCAGATGGAACCTCACATCTCACGGATGATTGATGGGGAGCGCAATGTGCTTTGGCCCGGCGAAATTAAGTGGTTTGCCAAGTCATCAGGAACCACCAATGCGAAGAGCAAGTTTATTCCGGTTTCCACTGATTCGCTGGAAGATTGCCACTTTCGTGGGGGAAAAGATGTGTTGGCCATTTACCACCGCAACTATCCCGAAGCCAAAGCCCTGACCGGAAAAAGCCTGACACTGGGCGGCAGTCATCGCGTTAGCAACCTAAGCAACAAATCATATTATGGCGACCTTTCGGCTATCATGATCGAGAACCTGCCATTCTGGACCGATCTTAACCGGACGCCTCCCACAGAAATAGCATTGATTGAAGAATTCGAACGGAAAGTGGACGAAATTACCAAGACTTCAATCCACGAAAATGTGACTTCGTTTGCCGGCGTTCCGTCGTGGTACCTCGTTTTGCTTCGTCACGTACTCGATTACACCGGGAAAAATAACATGCTGGAAGTATGGCCGAACCTGGAAGTGTTCATTCATGGCGGTATCAACTTCGAACCCTACCGCGAACAATACCGCAAGCTGATTCCTTCGAATGAAATGCGTTACCTCGAAACGTACAATGCCTCGGAAGGCTTTTTTGCCATCCAGGACGACCCTTCCCGGAATGATTTGCTGCTGATGCTCGATTACGGCATTTTCTATGAATTCATTCCCATGTCGGAATACGGAAAAGAAAATCCGAAAACCATTCCGTTATGGGACGTGGAAACGGGCATCAATTACGCGATGGTCATTTCCACCAACGGCGGTTTGTGGCGTTACCTGATTGGCGACACGGTGGTCTTTACTTCGAAAAATCCATACAAAATTAAAATCACCGGACGGACCAAGCATTTCATCAACGCATTTGGTGAAGAGGTCATCATCGATAATGCTGAAAAAGCACTTCAGCAGGCTTGCGACGAAACCGGGGCCACCATTCGTGACTACACTGCCGGACCGGTTTTTATGGGCGACAACGCCAAAGGCGCTCACGAGTGGCTCATTGAATTTCAAACACCTCCGGGCGATCTTTCTCGTTTTACGGATATACTGGATAAAACACTGCAGAGTGTCAATTCGGATTACGAAGCCAAGCGACATAAAAATACCACGCTCAATTCCCCGAAAGTAACTGCTGCTGCCCAGGGAACTTTTTATCACTGGATGAAGGAAAAAGGGAAAATCGGTGGCCAAAATAAAGTCCCACGCCTTTCGAATAACCGTGATTACCTGGAACAGTTGCTTCCGTTTCATCATGAACTTTCGCGGTAGAGCGGAAATTATCGATGGTTTTATTACATTCGTATGTTTTTGAAAAATCCTAGACAATGCACATTGCCATAGCTGGAAATATCGGTGCCGGAAAGACCACTCTAACGGGCCTGCTTGCTAAACATTATGGCTGGGAAGCCCATTATGAAAGCACCGATGACAATCCTTACCTCGACGACTTTTACCACGACATGCAGCGTTGGTCGTTCAATCTTCAGGTATATTTCCTGAATAACCGGTTCAACCAGGTACTCGATATCCGGAAATCGGGAAAAACAATTATTCAGGACCGGACCATTTACGAGGATGCCGAAATTTTTGCTCCTAACCTGCACGACATGAGCCTGATGAGCACCCGTGATTTTAATAACTATCGCTCGCTCTTCGAACTGATGACCCGCCTGATCGAACCGCCGGATTTGCTTATCTACCTGCGTGCTTCTATCCCGACGCTCGTCAATCAGATTCAGAAACGCGGCCGCGATTACGAAAATTCCATCCGCCTCGATTATCTGAAACAGCTGAATCAGCGCTACGAGGCATGGATTTCGAAATACCACAAAGGAAAAATGCTCATCATTAACGTTGATGAAATTAACTTTGCCGATAGTGCCGAGGACCTCAGCAAGGTTATTGACCGAATCGACGCCCAGATAAACGGGTTGTTTTAATCAACTTCGTTAAAAGATATTTAGAAAGCCATTGAAGCAATTCAGTGGCTTTTTTTATTGTAAATTCACACCATGACGTCCGTAATTATAATTCCGAACGTTTACTTGTCACACAGCCATTACTTTTGATTCAAGATGTCTAACGGAACACATGCTGCTCCTTCCGTCAAAAACAAAGTGATTAACCCAAATAAAACCTTAAACATGAAAACTGCACTATGCGCTGTTTTAATTCTGCTTTTTCAGAATATGGCAGACGCACAAACCAACCAACGATTCTTATACAAAACAGGAGTTGTAGACAGTATCTACTCTGAAACACTAAAAGAATACAGGCAAATCTATATTCAACTACCCGAAAGCTACAATCCTGCCAACGGGCAAAAATATCCAACTGCATATATTCTGGATGGTGAGACACTTCTTCCAACAGCGAGTATCGTACAGGGTTTTTATTCCGGCGGATTTTTCCCGGAAATGATTCTCATCGGTATTTCTAACCGAAAACACAGGACCAGGGATTTAATACCTTCCAAGATAAATACCAAATACGGAATGCCTTTTAACGAAGAAAATGGTCAGGCGGCCAAATTCTTCACTTTTCTAAAGGAAGAACTGATACCATATGTCGAAAGCAAATATCGTGTCACCAATTACCGAACATTAATCGGCCATTCCTATGGTGGTCTGTTTGCAATTTATACCCTGATAAATCATCCACAATTGTTCGCGAATTACCTGGCGATTGATCCCAGTTTGGATTGGGACAACCAGAAATTATTGAAACAGGCCGGTACGGTTTTGGCCAAGGGCGACTTTAAAGGCAAATCGTTATACATGTCTTTAAATGGACAATTGGACATGCAAAACTCTCATGTTACGCTCGAAAATGTCATGCAAGACACAACATACTTTACCCTATTTGCCCGCTCCAATATTTCGTTTGCAAACTTGGTGAAGAAAAACCAGGAATGTGGATTGACTTTTCGTTGGGAATTCTTTCCAGATGATTTGCATGGCACAATTGCATTGCCTTCTATCAGAAGTGGGCTGATTTCACTATTCAAGTGGTTTCAAATGGAGAAGACAGATAGATTCAATTCACCCGATACTCCAAAAGAGGAACTCTACCGGATAATAAAATACAGGGCGAACAAACTTTCAAGCCATTTTGGATACAAGGTGCCGCCATATCCCGAAGATCTAATAAATATGATGGGATACATGAGCTTAAACATGGGGCAGCCCGAAAAAGCAAAAATGTTCTTTGCTTTTGGCATAGAATATTATCCTGAAAAACCGAATGTTTACGATTCGATGGCTGACTATTATATCGCCCAAAAAGATACGATCAACGCCTTGAAATTTGTGAAAAAAGCATTTGAATTAAGTGGTCGCGATTACTATAAAAAAAGAATGGAAAAATTTGATACAAAAAATGAATAAAACGTACTTATATCCAATACAAGAGGCTGGACGAGATTTTATTATGCGAAAAATCGAAAGTGACATAATTATGCTAAATTTACTTCGCTTTCGCGAGGTGGCTGACTATTCAGCTTCACCGGAACTGATGCCGAAAAAGCCAATCAGTGGCAAGGAGGCTTATCAGCGATATATCGACCATACATTACCTTTTCTGAAGGAATCAGAAGGCGAGATACTATTGATGGGCGAAGGAGGAAAATATCTGATTGGCCCCACTGACGAGCAATGGCACGCCGTTCTGCTGGTCAGGCAAAGCAGCGTCGAAAGTTTCCTGGCATTCGAATCGAATCAGGAATACCTGAAAGGAATTGGGCACCGGACAGCGGCGTTGAAAGATTCGCGGCTTCTTCCCATTGTGGAAGCAAACCGAACGCTTTAAATTACAAGAATAACAAACCGACAAAACTGAACGAAAGACATGGAAACTCTGACGAGAACTCTTGAAGAACAACGAAAAGAATTTGCTTCCCGGAAATTTCTGGCAACGCCAATAGCGGGAATAATCGCGTGGTTGATTACCGGCATAGCCGGAATGACATTATCTCCGATCCTAACCGTATGGACATTATTCATAGCTACCGGGAGCATTGCCTACCTCGGAATCGTCATCTCGAAGTTCACCGGAGAAGATTTTCTCGATAAGACAAAGCCGAAAAATGAATTCGACACGCTCTTCTTTTTAACCGTAGGACAGGCTGTTTTGGTTTATTCTATCGCCATTCCATTTTTTCTGATCGATTATACTTCACTTCCAATGACCGTCGGAATTCTAACCGGTCTCATGTGGATTCCTTTTTCGTGGATGATTAAACATTGGGTGGGAATTTTCCATTCCGTTGTTCGAACCGCCCTGGTTCTTGCTCTTTGGTATATATTGCCTGAATATCGCTTCGTAGCCATCCCGTTTGTCATTATACTGGTTTACATCGTCACCATATTCATCTTAATGAACAGAAAAAAAACGATGCCGGTTTAAAAGTTCGTGCAAGGCTCTCTGTATAAGAAGAGCCGAAACCTCAAATGGCAAGTACAACAATTTTAATTTGTAGTTTTGTGTAGTGAAGGAAAATGTGCCAGACAAAACGATTGCTGTACTTCCATTTGTGAACATGAGTGGCAGTGAAGAAATTGAATATTTCAGCGATGGGATCACCGAAGAAATTATCAATGCACTGGCCCGGATTGAGCACCTGAAAGTCACGTCACGAACTTCTTCATTTTACTTCAAGAACAAACACATCCCCGTAAGGGAAATTGCCAAAGAACTGAATGTCGCAGCCATCCTGGAAGGGAGTGTGCGTCTGGCGGCTAATACTGTTCGTATAACTGCCCAGCTAATTCACGCGGAGGAAGATTTTCACTTCTGGTCGGAAACATGGGACCGGAAGCTGGAGAATATTTTTGAAATACAGGATGAAATCAGTCTGCTAATTGCCGATAAACTTCGGGAACAATATGGGCACCTGGAAATTCAGGACCACCTTGTCGGGAAGAAGACGGAGAGTATTGATGCCTATGAATATTTTTTAAAAGCGCGATATCACTTTAACAAATGGAACCCGGTAGATGCCCGGACCGCCATCGAACTGTATGAAAAGGCTATCGCTCTCGATCCGAATCATACCGATTCGTATGTAGGATTGGCGGATGCCTACAGTTTTTTTGCCGTTACCGAATTGATGCCGCGCGAGGAGGCCTGGAAAAAATCTCGGGACTATACCGACAAAGCGTATTCGCTGAACCCGCAACACGCCGGTGTACATTACCTGTTTGCCAATGTATCCTTTTTTTACGATGCCAGTTTTCACGAAGCAGCTCAACACGCTCTTAAGTCGATTGAGCTAAAGCCAAATTATCCCGAAGCGCAGCAGTTTGTGGCCTTGCTGTACATAATTTCCGGCGAAATGGATAAAGCGAAACAGCATTTGGAAATAGCACATGATATCGATCCGCTTTCGCAGGAAACCTTGTTTTACCGGGCCTACTTCCATTACCGAAATGAAAATTATTCCGAAGCACTAACGCTATTTGATGAAGCTTTGGAGAAAAATCCCCATAATATTCCGGTCTACATTGTCCGCAGTTATTGCCTGTTGAAAACGGGACAATATTCCGAAGCACTCGATTTCCTGGGAAAAATGCCGGAAGAGATTGTCGTTCCGGGCGAGCGTCTGGGAGTAATTGCCCTGGCTCATATTCTGAAAAATGATCAGGCAGAAGCGGAAAAATATTTCAAGCAACTAAAGCAGGAAGCCCAAAAACCTGCTTCTTTTCAGGCTCACTCCTACCTTTTTATGGCTTATGCCTGTATGAATCAACCTGACGAGGCTTTTTCCTGGCTGGATGAAGCAATTAAACTAAATTCTTCTGTTTTACTGCTGAGCTATACCGACCCGTTAAACAACTTTGTCAAAGAAGATCCCCGATACGAACAATACCGGCAAAAGCTTTACCATCAACCAACGTTTTCTGAAGAAAAGTCCACCGAAAAACCGCCGCTGCTGGATGCCGAAACGGCTGACGCCTATACCGAAAATCTGATTCGCTTCGTGAGCGAAGAAGAACCGTTTCTGGTTCCCAACCTTTCACTGCGCTCTCTCGCCGAACAGGTTGAAATACACCCCAACAAATTGTCGTGGTTGCTCAACGAACGGATGGGCAAAAACTTCAATGAGTTTATCAATTTTTACCGGATTGAATATTTTAAAAAGCTGGCTCTCGATCCGGCAAACAGTCATATTTCGCTCATTGGTCTGGCCTATGAGAGCGGATTTAATTCCAAGACGGTTTTCAACACTTACTTCAAGAAAGAAACCGGTATGACCCCAAAAGAATTCCTGAAACAGAACAGTTAGCCCATTCCTTCTCTGCACAGCCGCGATAGATCACATTTTTGGGTCCAGAATTATAATTGCGAACCTCTGCTTCCATTTTCCGAACCTTTATCCAACACGCCTCCCTTACATTTGCTTCGTGATTTCACTGAAAATAAAATCGAAAAGCAATAAATTAATTCTCATAACATATTGACTTATGAAAAAAGCCATTAAAATCATTCTGCTGACACCTCTTGCTTTGATTTTTGCCGCCCTGCTGGTTTTGTCCGTCATGTATTCTCCCACCTACATGTACCGGTTAATTACCATGAATGTGGCGGATGTGTATGACTACAAACATTTCGAAAACAGGAAAATCGAAGGCTCACAGGACACTTTCCATTTTGCTAAAAAATTAGATGAAGAATACGTGGAATCGTTGTTTCACGACCGGGTCAAAAACTCCGGCTGTAAAACATTCGATGAGTGGGCTGAGAAATCGCAAACCACCGCACTGATTTTTATCCGGAGAGATACCATCCTGTATGAGAAATATTTCAATGGTTTTTCGCGTGATTCCTACTTCCATTCGCAGTCAATGGCCAAATCGTTTATTTCGTTTTTAATCGGCGCGGCTATCGACGACGGACTAATCGCAAGTGTCAATGACCCAATGACCAAGTATATTCCCGAGCTGAAAAAACGTGATCCCCGTTTCGAAAAGATTACCATCAAAAATTTACTCCAAATGCGTTCGGGATTAAAGTATTACGAAGGCTATTTCCCTGGCACTCACATTCATCTTCCCTGGCATGATGAAGCCGTTGGATATTATCATCCGAATGTTCGGAAACTGTTGCTTAAGAAGATTGACATTGCCCGTGAACCGGGGAAATCGTTTCAATATTGCAACTACAATACCAGTTACCTGGGATTGATCATCGAGCGGGCGACTCATAAAACAGTATCCAAATACATGGAGGAAAAGTTGTGGTCACGAATCATGGAGTACGATGCGCTGTTTTCCATCGACAGCAAAAAATCGGGCTTTGAATATATGCCCAGCCGCCTAATTGCCAGAGCTATTGATTATGCCCGGTTTGGTCGCCTTTTCCTGCATGATGGCAACTGGAACGGCCAACAAATTATCTCAAAGGATTGGGTTTTTAAATCGACCCGCGAAGATAAGTCCATCCCGCGCAGCATTTACCCCGATTGGCTCGGTAAAGGATGCAAACACACCTATTATTCTTATCAGTGGTGGGGAAACACCAATTGCGATTCCACCTTTCATTTTTTTGCCAATGGCAACCTCGGTCAAAATATCTATGTCATTCCTGACAAAGACATCATCATCGTGCACTGTGGTAATTCGCTGGAGTACTACAACGAAGGCGACTTGTGGCATGCAGCAGAACAGATTGACTAAAGCCATCATTCCTTTCATATCATAGACAAAACCTCGTGTCCAAAACACGGGGTTTTTCTTTTTTCCTACCGGGAAAGAAATTCCTTTTCGTCAATATCAACTCATCAGGTCCACAATTATAATCCTGAACTTCTGCACAGCAATCCCGAACTTCCGCCAGAAACACCTCCCCTACATTTGCATCATCACTTCATTGATAATGAACAGAAAAACAAATCAAAATAAAGAAGCCATGAAAGAAATGATGAAAGCAATTGTTGCCACAGGCTACGGAGCACCGGATGTACTGAAGCTGCAGCAGGTGGACAAACCTCAACCCAAAGAAAACGAGGTATTGGTAAAAGCACATGCCTCGTCGGTTACAACCGCCGATGGTATGATGCGGACCGGCAAACCTTATTTCGGCCGACTGGTAACCGGATTAACCAAGCCTAAACATCCTATTCCCGGAACCGGTTTTTCCGGTGTCGTGGAGGCGGTTGGCGAGAAAGTAGAAATGTTCCAGCCGGGTGACGAGGTCTTTGGTGAAACCACGCTTGGATTTAGCACCAATGCCGAATACTTCACCATCCCTGAAAAAGGTGTGATTCTGTACAAGCCGGACAACCTGTGTTTCACCGACGCAGCTACCTTCTGTGACGGACACCTCACTTCCCTTAGCTTCCTGAAAGAAATTGCGCAAATCAAACCGGGACAAAAAGTATTGATTAACGGGGCATCAGGAAGTCTGGGAACAGCAGCCGTACAAATTGCCAAATACATCGGAGCCGAAGTGACCGGAGTTTGCAGCACCCGAAACGTCGGCCTGGTCAAATCGCTGGGGGCTGATTTCGTGATTGACTACACGAAAAAGGACTTCACCAAAGCCGGCAAAACGTACGATGTAGTTTATGATACCGTTGGAAAAAGTTCCTATTCGAGAAGCAAAAACATTCTTTCGGACTCAGGATTGTATGTATCGCCTGTCCTGAAATTTTCGCTGCTGTTGAAAATGATGTGGACTTCGCTCTTCGGTAAAAAGAAAGCCAAATTCAGCGCCACCGGGCTTCGTTCCGACGAAGATCTGCGAAAGCAACTGGCCGAACTGGTCACCATTTTTAAAGAAGGAAAGCTGAAAACGGTGATCGACCGGCAATATCCGCTGGAAAAAGTGGCTGAAGCCCATACTTACATCGCTTCAGGACACAAAAAGGGAAACGTTGTCATCATTGTGCAACCCGGGAGTGATTCGCCATGGTAACCAAAAGAAATTTCGCGCGAATAGCAGGTATCGCCATTTTGATGATGGCCGCTGTCGCAGCATTTACTTACGGCTACATTCACAATTCCCTGGTCGTTCCCAACCATCCGGAAACAACTATTAGCAATCTCAAAGCTTCCACATGGCTTTTCCGGACAGAAATTGTCGGGTGGCATTTCATCCTGCTATGTGATGTTGTTGTTGCCTGGGCGCTCTATAAGTTTTTCAAAGATGAAAATCAGCAGCTCTCTCAGATAACTGCTGTTTTGCGTCTTGTATATGCTGCCGTTTTGGGCGGAGCCGTTTTCAAGCTCATCAGTGTGCTGGGGATTATAAACGGAAAAGCAGGAATCGTGCCGGAGCTAGCCGATCAGCAAATGTTGTCTTTCCTGAAATCCTTTGAAAGCACCTGGTCATTCGGATTGATCATCTTTGGATTTCATTTGTTGTTGCTGGGTTTTCTTGCACTCCAATCGAAAGCCATTCATTTCTCCTGGGGAGTATTACTGGTAATTGCTGCTCTGTCGTATATCACGATTCACACTTTAAAAATAGGTTTCCCCGAGTTCGATAGCCAGATTAAAACCGCTGAAATGATACTCAGCTTACCCATGGCTCTAGGGGAAGTTGGTTTTGCCGTTTGGCTGATCATTCGGGGCGGAAAATCCGGAAAAGCTTTTCTAAAATCCAAAAACAAATTAACGCTTCAACGCTGAACAATAAACCATTCAGAAAAAATGAAACCCAAAATAGAAAACAGAATATTAATCAGCCTGAGCATGGTGCTACTTTCATTCTCATCCGTTTTTGCCGATGACAAGGAGACCGTCAGCGGATATGTGATAAGTGCGGAAACAGGCGAAAAGTTGATCGGCTCAACAATTTATGTTGAAGAACTGAAAACAGGGACCGTAACCAACTCTTACGGCTTTTATTCTCTCACCTTACCAAAAGGAAACTATACATTCCGTTATTCATACATTGGATATGACAATGCGTCGGTGCCTACCGAAGTTTTGAGTAGCAGCCGTAAAAACATCGAACTGCAGCCGGTTTCCACTCAGGTGGAAGAAGTTGTCATCTTCAGCGAAGGCGCTGATAAAAACATCCGAAAAGCGGAAATGGGCGTAACCAAACTTTCGCCAAAGGAGACCAAGGTAATTCCTGTCATTTTAGGTGAGCAGGATATTCTGAAAACCATTCAGCTGTTACCAGGAGTGAACTCGGGTACCGAGGGAACCACCGGGTTTTACGTGCGTGGTGGAGGTGTCGACCAGAACCTGATTATTCTGGACGAAGCGCCGGTTTACAGCGCGTCGCATTTGATGGGATTTTTCTCCGTCTTCAATTCCGATGCAATTAAAGATGTCGAGTTATACAAAGGAAATGCACCTGCCAACTACGGTGGACGTCTCTCTTCCATTCTCGATATCCAAATGAATGACGGGAATTCGAAGAAATTTGCCACTTCCGGCGGCATAGGATTACTGGCTTCAAGGTTAACAATTGAATCGCCCATCGTCAAGGACAAAGGTTCATTCATCATCTCCGGCCGACGAAGCTATGCCGATTTGTTCCTGGCTTTTTCAAAAGACAATACACAGGCCAATACCGATCTGTATTTCTACGACTTGAATGCGAAGGCCAATTATAAAATCAACGATAACAACCGCATGTATTTATCGGGCTATTTCGGCCGGGACGTGTTTAGTCTGAAAGACCTGTTTTCTCTCAAATGGGGAAATAAAACAGGAACACTAAGGTGGAACCACATTTTCAACAACCGTCTCTTTCTGAATAGCTCGCTCATTTACAGTGACTACAACTATGGCTTTGGCTACAATTTTTCGGATAATATGATCTACATCAAATCCGGAATCAGGGATATCAACTGGAAAGAGGATTTTCAATACTACATCAATGCCGATAACACCCTGAAGTTTGGCTTCAATGCCATCCATCATACCTATCGCCCGGGCGAAATCGATGCAGAAGACAACGACCTTTTTAATTCCATTTTCATGGGAAGAAAACAGGCATACGAAGGAGCCGCTTATATTTCACATGAATTGAGCATATCAGATCATCTGAAAGCAACTTACGGCTTGCGCTATTCCGGCTTTATGCCCGTTGGACCCGACACGTTGTATACCTACAATGAAGACGATGAAATAACCAACACCGAAATCTTTTCCAGGGGTGATATCATCAAGAAATACGGAACGCTGGAGCCGCGGATCACACTCAATTTCATTTTAGACCCGAAGAGCTCTGTCAAACTTTCGTATGCCCGAAATGCACAGTATATTCATCTATTGTCGAATTCCTCTGCGTCGCTTCCCACCGATGTCTGGATTCCCAGCAGCAAAAATGTAAAGCCACAAATCGCCGACCAGTTAGCTGCCGGATTCTTCCGGAATTTCAAAAACAACATGTTCGAAACATCGGTCGAAGTTTACTACAAGAAACTTCAACATCAGATTGACTACCAGAATGGCGCAGAAATATTGCTAAACAAGAACGTAGAATCGCAGCTGGTTTTCGGCAAAGGACGTGCTTACGGAGTGGAACTCTTTGTCAAAAAACGAACGGGAAAACTAACCGGTTGGTTGGGATACACGCTTTCGCGGACAGAAAAATCATTCGATGCCATTGATAATGGCGACTGGTACCCTGCCAAACAGGACCGGACGCACGACATCTCAATTGTGGGCATGTACCAGCTAAACAAAAAATGGAACCTGTCAGCCAATTGGGTTTTCAATACCGGTAATGCAGTCACTTTTCCCAGCGGAAAGTACCAGGTTGACGAGTTTACTGTTCCGGTTTATACCAAACGAAACGGCTACCGAATGCCCAATTACCACCGGCTGGATATTGGTGCCACCTACACGCCCAAAAAGAAGAAGCGCTTTGAGTCGAGTTGGAACTTCTCCATTTACAATGTGTACGGCAGGCGGAACGCTTTTTCTATCACCTTTCGGGAGAACGAAAACAATCCGACACAAACCGAAGCAGTGCGTTTGTCTCTGTTCCAGATGATTCCTTCAGTTACGTACAATTTCAAATTTTAAACACCATGAAAACAGTCAAAACAATCATACTAACATCCATCGTTGCGTTTCTTTTCAGTGCTTGTCAGGATGTGATTGACATCGATCTTGATTCAATCGAACCGAAAATCGTCGTCGATGGTGCACTGACAGATATCAGCGATTCCGTTCAAATTAAAATCACCAAATCGACGGACTATTTTAAGCCTGGAAACTATCCTGCTGTTTCCGGCGCAACAGTCACCCTTTCCGACGATATCGGCAACACCCGCCAGCTCGCTGAAATCAAACCTGTAATTTATGCTGGCGACTGGCGAAGCATCGAAGGAACTGAATATACACTGGAAGTTGAAGCCGAAGGAGAAAGTTATGTGGGCACAGTCAAAATGCCTTATAAAGTTTCCATCGATTCACTCTCATTCGAACCAACACCGGAATACATGGAGTTCACCGGCGGCTACCTGGTCAATTGCCATTTGCATGATCCGGCCGGAGTTGAAAATTTCTACCGGCTAAAGGTTTCCAAACCCAACGGATCGACAGAGAAAATCATGTACGTATTCGATGACGCCTTTGTGGATGGCAACGAAATTTCGACGCAATGGGACAATGAGCAATTCTTTGAAAACGACACGGTGGTGGTTGAGTTGCAAACTCTGGCCGAATCGACTTACGATTACTACCGAACCCTATCCTCGCTTTTCGAGGACGGAATGATTGGCACCGCCAACCCATCGAATCCGGTGACGAATCTTTCCAACGGAGCTCTCGGCTATTTTGGCGCTTACACCGTCAGTCGCGATACCATTGTCATTTTACCGTAACGAGTTTAATCAATATCATCGTGAAAACAAGAAACTTAGCCAGAATAAATGCCCACACAGCAGGTGTATTATACATGATTGTCATACTCTCAGGCCTGTTTAGCGAGATGTTCGTCCGTTCCGGAATGATTGTTCCTGGTGATGCCAATGCAACGGCAGCTAACATAACCGAAAATGAATCCCTTTTCCGATTAGGATTTGTCAGCGATTTAGTCATGGTAATGAGCGATGTTGGTCTAGCCGTGTTGTTCTATTTGCTTTTGAAACCGGTCAATCAGGGAGTTTCCATGCTGGCAGCTTTTTTCAGGTTAGCACAGGCTTCGGTTCTCGGCATCAACCTTCTTCATTATTATCTGCCGCTTTTGCTGCTGGGCGACGGAAATTATCTCAGCGGTTTTTCCAGCGAGCAGCTCAACTCACTTTCATTATTCTTCCTGAATGCCCATTCGTATGGTTATCACATCAGTGGCGTATTCTTTGGCATTAGCTGTGTCATACTTGGCTACCTGATGTACCAATCGATGTCCTTCCCAAAATGGTTGGGCATTCTGGTAGCAGCTGCCGGATTTAGTTACCTGATTGATTCGCTGACTCACTTTTTACTTCCGGAATTGACCTCACAAAGTGAAATACTCGTACTTACGATTGCCGTAGCCTCCGAGTTGACGCTTTGCCTTTTCTTGCTAATAAAGGGTGTGAAAACCAACGTTCCACAGGCACAAGTGTAACCTACCCGATAAAATCGAAGTCATACAGACTACATGTAAAAAGTTATATCTATGAAATCTATGTTTTTCTCAAAGAGTTTCGTCTTTCTCATTATTAGTTTGTTGCTGGCGTCTGCCCATGTTTATTCGCAAACCTTCGAAACAAAGGTTGACAGCATACTTCAACATAAATTTCAACCGGATGAGCCCGGGGGCGTTTTTCTCGTTGCCAAAGATGGTCAACCGGTGTACCGAAAAGCATTTGGTAAAGCCAATGTTGAACTGAATGTGGATATGAAACCGGAAGATGTGTTTGAAATTGGTTCGATGACCAAGCAATTCACCGCCATCGCCATCCTGATGCTCATGGAAGAAGGAAAGCTGAAACTGGACGACGATATCACCCGTTTTATTCCCGATTACCCGACGCATGGCAAAACAATAACCATTCATCAGCTACTGACGCATACTTCGGGCATTAAGGATTATACCCACATGAAATCCATTGGAAGCATTGCCCGGAAAAATTTGAGCCCGAAAGAGCTGGTTGATTTTTTCAAGAATGAACCGATGGATTTCGAGCCGGGAGAGAAATTTCAATACGATAATTCGGGTTATGTGCTTTTGGGCTATATCATCGAACTGGTGTCGGGAATGGGCTACGAAGATTTCATCGAAAAGAACATCTTTCAAAAAGTCGGAATGAATCATTCCTGCTATGCTAGTGATCGTGAAATCATCAAAAACAGGGCATATGGTTATCAGCGGCACGGTGACAAACTATACAACAAGAGGCATATCAGTTTTAACATCACCTATGCGGCGGGTTCGTTAATGTCGACTGTCGATGACTTATTAAAATGGCAGGAAGCTCTCAATCACAATCTGCTTGTCAGCCAAACGACCATTGATTTGGCTTTCACCAATTATACGCTTAGCAACGGCGAAAAAATCAATTATGGCTATGGTTGGCACCTAAAAACTATCAACGGAATGCCTGACCGGGAACATGGTGGCAGCATCTTCGGTTTTAAATCGATGGCAGTTTATATTCCTGAAAAAGATATTTACGTGGTCGGGCTCACCAATTGTGACTGTAACTCGCCAACGCAGGTAACCCGGGATATTGCTTCGCTGGCTGCAAAATATTTTTAGGTGACGAAAGCAAGGACGGGGACCAACTTAATTTCATTGTTATTCCGAATTCTAAAGATGGAATATTCAGGTTGAGATTTGAATGATTTTTCGTTCTGATTAACAAAGCATTAATGATTCGACGAATTTATGGTACGGCTTTTGCATTTCTTCTATCAGGAATAACTCATTTAATACCTACCGCTATGAAAAAAACAATCATCATATCCGTCCTTGCAATCCTCACCTTTTGGGCAGGCATTGCTACAGCAAGAGATTATCCGGATGAATATCTGGGTTTGCCGGGTGACAACCTGAACCTCTATGCTACCATGAAATTATTCCAGGAGTCAGAAACGTTGGAAGCTTTTGAAAGAAGCCTGAACGACCCAAATTCACATATCAATAATCTCGACCTGAATGGAGACAACCTGGTTGACTACATCTCGGTGGTAGATTATGTTGACGGAGACGTTCATAACATCGTTTTAAGAACTCAACTCAACAGGAATGAGACACAGGACATTGCCGTTTTCACCGTTCAACGCTTCGACGACGGGACAGCGCGGATACAGCTTATTGGTGACGAAGCGCTTTACGGCAAAAATTACATTGTGGAACCCATTTATGCCGACAGTCAGGAAACACCCAACCCGGGTTACATGGGTAATACTACAGTAATAGCAACTCCGGCACCGGTTACCGTTACGACCTACCAGGTTGCATTCTGGCCCATCATCCGGTTTATCTATCGTCCCGGTTATGTTCGCTGGCATTCCGTCTGGGGATGGGGACATTATCCTTCCTATTGGAATTCGTGGCGCCCTTATTACTGGCATACTTACTTTGGCTATCATAGCCACTTTGACCACTACTATTATGCCCATTATCGCCATTGGAATCATTATCGGTACCATCGATACCACAATTTCTATTACAGTCATGTGCGGGCACATTCTCCGGGAGTCCGCGACAGAATTAGAAGAGGTAACTACAGAACAACCTACTCACGTCCGGACCTGAGAAGAAGAGGTGACGATCTGTACAGAAGAACAGCCACAAGAAGCAAGGGATATCGGACAGACAACTCAAATCACAGAAGAACGAACAGCAGTCGGCAGTCGGTAAGAACCAGACCAACTTACAATGCCAATTCAAATTCCGGAAGACGAACGGTTTCGGGTACCCCGTCAGGGACACGGGCAAATTCCTCTGCCAACAGGAGATCGGTAGACACACGAAGGTCATCAACGGTACGCTCCGGAAGATCCACTGCAAATCCATATCAGGGAAATAGAAACGGAGTATCTCAAAGACGAAGCAGTTCGCCTAACAGAACCGGCACACGTTCCTCGGTAAGCACACAAAGACACGCGCCGCAAAAAACAACGATAAGAAATAGCAGATCGTCGAGATCATCGACTGTTGGGCGTAGTTACAGGCAGCCATCGCAATCACGCGCTACCTATTCAAACAGGTCATCTTCCAAACCAAAGGTGTCCTCCCGTTCTTCCAGTTCAAGAAGTTCGTATCGGAAGCCGAAAACGTCATCGAGATCTTCAGTTTCAAGAAGTTCTTCCAGGCAGCCCAGGGTATCGTCCCGAAGTCATAGCTCCAGTAATAGAAGTTCAAGCGTCACAAGTAGAAGCAGTCGCAGTTCAAGCGTGAAAAGTAGCCGTAGCTCAAATAACAGAAGTTCAAAAGCTACCAGTAAGAGCAACCGTTCGCGATCATCTTCCGAAAAAAGATCAGGACGTAGGTAGTAAAAAGACACAAAAAAGCCGGTCAAATAGTGACCGGCTTTCTTCTGCTCTCCAGATATCTTAATTTATTTCTTTCGCAGTATCTATAACTGAGCTTCTGCCGCTTTAATTTCACCCCAGGCTTCAGCATCCAATTGCGCTCCTACCACACCGATAATCCGTCCTGCCAAAAGTGCGCCCAACTGTCCGGCTTTTTCCAGTTCGTAGCCTTTGGAAACTCCGGCCAACATACCAGCAGCAAAGAAATCACCGGCTCCGGTTGTATCAACAACTTTGCTTCCTTTAGCAGGAATGTGCCATTTACTGGTTCCTTGTTTGATGAAAGCACCTTTGCTACCCACTTTTACAACGGCAATATCGCAGCGTGATGCAATCGCATCTAATGCATCTTCCGGTTCTTTTCCTGTAAAAGCTTTCGCTTCCTCTTCGTTGGCGAATAAAATGTCAACGTAGTTATCCACGAGATCATTCAGTACCTCAAGATTTGCTTCCACTATATTGTAGCTGGCCAAATCGAGTGCCACTTTCAAACCAGCTGCTTTTGCTTTTCTGGCTGCTTCCAGAATCAATGCATAATTCTGTACCAAATAGCCTTCAATCAGGAAATAGTCAAATCCTTCAAATACTTTCGGATCGACGTCGTCAGCCCCCATATCAACTGCAGCTCCCAGGTAGGTTCCGAAGGTTCTTTCTCCGTCCGGGGTAATCAGGGCCACAGCCCGTCCGGTGCGGGTATTCATCTTTTTCAAAAATGGTTTAATCCGGTTTTCTTCCAGTTTCGATTTGAAAAACTGTCCCATATCATCTTCGGCCACTGAGCCGATAAATCCACAGGGGACGCCCAGGTTAGCCACACCATTCATGGCATTGGCCACAGAACCTCCGGTCGTTATCTTTTTTTCAAAACCATTTGTCTTTTCCTGCATCTTCTCTGATAATTCGCGATCGACCAGGGTCATGCTTCCTTTCGGAAGTCCAAATTCCTGCAGAGTGGATTCGTCACTTAGAAGAGTCATAATGTCTACCAGGGCATTGCCTATACCCAGGATTTTCGGATAATCAACGTTATGCATATTGTGCTGTTTTTTGACTTTAAAATTTTCACAAATATATTTTAGTTTTTAGGAAAACCTGTTATTTTTGCAACGCCTTTGACGAAAACGTTGAAGGAATGTTCTTAAAAAATCCGGTGAAAACAATAGTTTGCGAGCCGAAAACAACTATCTTCGCACAGCAAACATTGGTTAGAAACCGATAAAAAAATTCCCTAGTAGCTCAGTTGGTTAGAGCGGCGGACTGTTAATCCGTAGGTCGTAGGTTCAAGTCCTACCTGGGGAGCTGAAAAAGCTGGTCAGAGACGACCGGCTTTTTTTGTACCTTAACATTTTCAATGTGTTAAAGTGAAAATGTTTTACCTCTACATCCTGCATTCTCCCTCCTCAGATATCTTTTATGTTGGTTCTACAGATAATGTGGAGCGTAGATTAGATGAGCACAATTATCTGTCAGAAAATAGTTTTACCAGCAAACACCGTCCCTGGCACCTAATAGTTGCATTTGAGATTGGTCATTCGCGAACGATCGCTCTCAAGATTGAAAAACATATCAAAAGACAAAAAAGCAGAAAATATATTGAAGACATTATTGAACGAAATTCGATCGACCGATTAATTGCAAGGTTCAGCTCAGTTGCTTAGAGCGGTCCCGACGTACGTCGGGATTAATCCGTAGGTCGTAGGTTCTCCCGAAGTCCATCGGGACTACCTGGGGAGCTGAAAAAGCTGGTCAGAGACGACCGGCTTTTTTTGTAGTCATTACTCGACTGAGGAAAAAGAAAGGGCGCCATCGGCACCCTTTTTTTGTTTTGCGATTAGCAGTTTGCTCTATTCGTGCTTATTCACAGCCTCCAAATAAGCGTCGAGATATTGTTTATTGAATTTGTCCGAATCGCCATATTTCTGGCGCAACTCTGTTAATCTATCGTGCATCATCTTCTGCACATCGGCATAAGCCGGATCATTATACACATTGTGCATTTCATGCGGGTCCTTCTCTAAATCATACAATTCCCATTCATCGATATCGTAATAGAAATGCATGAGTTTGTACCGGTTGGTTCGTACTCCATAATGCCGTTTTACCATGTGAATGGACGGATATTCGTAATAGGTGTAATAAATGGCATCACGCCATTCGGAGCTCTGCCCATCCACCAGTTTCCGGAACGACATGCCCTGCATATCTTTCGGGATTTTCACGCCAGCGTAGTCTAGGAACGTCGGAGCAAAATCAAGGTTCTGTACCAACTGATCAATCTGTGTTCCCGGCTTAATCTCTTTCGGGTAACGCATCAGCAGAGGTGTGCGGAACGATTCCTCGTACATGAACCGTTTGTCGAACCAGCCATGCTCACCGAGATACATGCCCTGATCGGAAGTGTACACCACGATGGTATTTTCAGCCAGACCGCTTTTATCGAGGTAATCGAGCAACTCGCCAACGGCATCATCCACCGAGGCAACACATGCCAGGTAATCCTGCATATAGCGCTCGTAACGCCAGTGTGCCAGCTGCTGTTCACTCATGTTCGGATACGCTTTTTCGAAGGCTTCATTCATCGGCTTATACACCGAATCCCAGGCAGCCTTCTGTGTCGAATCCATTCGACCAACATTGTGTTTGAAGGCATTGCGGCCCCAGGTAGTCGGATCTTTCAGACCCAGTTTATCCATCACGTCCGGATAGAGCTTGTCGTCACCCGACCAGTTCTGGTCGCGGTATACCCGCATCTCGGCAGCGTGGGCGGCTGTTCCGCGACCACTGTAATCATCGTGATAGGTAGCCGGCTCCGGAAACTCCTTCTTCGTGTATTCCTTGTAGTACTTTTCTTCCGGCATCCATTCGCGGTGCGGTGCCTTTTCGTGGAAAAGCAAACAGAACGGTTTGTTCGTGTCACGTTTTTTCAGCCAGTCGAGCGCCAATCGGGTCGTAATCTTTGTTACATAGCCCGGAATCCGTTCCTCCTTTCCGTTAATAATGAAATCGGGATTGTAATAATGTCCCTGGCCGGGAAGAACAGCGGAATAGTCAAACCCCTGCGGAGTTCCGTCGAGGTGGATTTTACCCACAAGGGCCGTTTGGTAACCCGATTGCCGCAGCAGCTTCGGAAAGCTTTCCTGATCCCAATTGAACCGTTGAACATTGTCCACTTTTCCGTTGATGAAACTGTGTTTACCGGTCAGCATCACGGCCCGGCTGGGCGCACAAAGCGAGTTCGTGACGAAGGCATGAGAAAAAATAGCGCCTTCATGTCCAATCCGGTCGATGTTGGGCGTTTTAATCAGGGTGGAATCATACGCACTGATGGCCTGGTACGCATGATCGTCACTCATGATGTAGATGATGTTGGGCCGTTGCGGTTTGGGAGCCTTTTGCGTGCAGGCAGTTGCAGCCGCTCCTACTGTCAGCAGGGCGAGTGCGTGTGTCAGGTGATTGCTCATTTGGATATCGTTAAGGTTTGTGTCGTTCGATTCAGGTTGCCGGATACGGTTCCCTGGTTCCCTAAAACCGTATCCCCCTAACAAATATAAAAATCTTACCTGCCGGAGACCTAACCTCAACTACTTTTTTACGATTGACCCGCTGAGAAAGAGTTCAATGCTTCTTCTTTTCCGGCCACATACTAATAGACAAACCGATACCGATGACAAGAGCTCCCCTTAAACCCGGACGCTCTATCTCCGTCGGAGTATTAAACTGAATACTGTTGATGTATTTGTTGTAGCTGATATTATTCCCTCCCAGAGAAAGCATACTGGAAACCCGATGTGATAAGCGCGCCCGAACTCCTAATGCCATTCCCTGAAAATATTGGAATCCGGTATCACCCAAGCCCGAATACGAATTTCCTTCCGGGTCCCGGAAACGGCCATCTCCCCACATGCGCCAGGTTCCAACACTATATTCCAGAAACAATGCCCAAAAACCATCTTCGTCATCATCGAGTACCAGATAGAGCCGAGGTGTGGCCGAAAGAATGGTATAGGTTGCCGAGATATTGTAATCCCCAATTTTAAACCATTCACCATCCCAGTCCGAAAGCGACTCAATATCCCACATTCGCCCGATTTTCCCATCGACCTGGAGCCCCATAAACGACAACGGAAAAAACTCATGCCCCAAACCGCCAAAAACCGAATTCAAATCGTCAACGGCATTCTGATCAATTCCATACGACAGTATCAGATTGTTGGGCTGATCGTGCCGCTGGGCTGAAGCAGCCAGTGAGCAAAACAGCAGGACAACGATGTAAAACAGCTTTCTCATTGGTCAACCTCCCTGTTTATAGTACCAGTCCCAAACGAACACCCAGAATCAAACCGCCTGACATAACCCGGTCGCCGATATTACTTTCAAATCCGGTAAATAAATCCCAGATAACCGCGTCGCCCGCGGGACGACGAATGCCCCAGGTTAGTCGCCAAGTAAAACCGCCGGAATATATTCCATCCACATTCTCACGATACAGCGGAATATTCAACGCTTCCACATAGTAGCGGCCCGACAAATTCACATACGACCCGATATGGTGGCTGATGTCTTTGTTCATCCGAATCCGCCGTGCGTCAGAATACCGCCATTGTACGCCGGTTTCCACGTAAGGAAGCAGGTAAAATGCTTTAGCCTGAAAATGCATCAGATGGCTGAGATAAGCACCCGTTTCCGTATAATACGGTATGGTTTCAAAGCCAGCACTGCCGGTGAATCTGCCGGCAAGCGGAAACTCGTAGCGGTAGCCCGGCGAAATGAAATCGACCCGGTGAAACGCCGGAATCTTTGTTTCATTTTCCTGAGCAAACAAATTAAAAATGGATAGGGTAAAAAGGCAAAGGAGAGCAACTCCCGTTTTTTTCATAAAACAAACGTTAGTTAAATAATTAGATTTCGTTAGTGGTTCTGTTCTTTTATACCTTTCGGAAGGAAAAGGTTACCCCCTAAAATATTGTTAAGTAACATAAATTCCAAGCGTCCGATCTCTTGCAAATCCCCGTTTTTTTTTAACGTTGGTGCAGGCTATCATTGGCCATGTTCACTGTGTATCCGCTCCAATTGCCCTTCATCCGCTCTGTTCATCTATTTCCGTACCGGCCCCGCATTTTCCGGTACCGGTGAAATTCTTCTCACCGGCATGTGTTAGCATTTCAACAGCCTCTGCCACTTTTTCACCTATGCCCTTCATTTTCTCACCGGCTCATGTCATCGTCTCACCAGCCCTTGTCAGCATTCCGATGCCCCTTTCCATCGTCTCACCAACGAATTCCACCGATGGAAATCGTTGGTGAGAAGGCGGAATACCCCGGTGAAAAAAGAACCGGCCCGGGTGAATGATTGATAACCAACGGATAGCTACTAACCGTTTCGAATAAAAAGTTTTCCACATCTGTTCAAAAGCTATCAACGGATAATAAAAAGACGGTTTTCGGTAACCGGGAAAAAATCGAATCCGGTGACATGAGAGAACCTTTCAGGCAGATATTCAAACACTTCAACCAAACAATTATTGTAAATAATCATCAAAAAAGATAACTTGTTTTTTCTATTTCCAACCAAAAAATCATTTAACTATGAACAAAAAAAGAATTACGCGTCATTTTAGCAAGACCTATGACGAAGTCACCACCAAGGCCCAGGCCGTACAACCTCAATTCACTAACGACCAACCGGTATTTGTATCATTCGATCCGATATTCACGCCCGAATTTGGAACTGAGTTAAAGAACGAAACAGACCAGGCCCTGGCTGATAATTCGGAAGAAGAACACCAGGCCGCAATTGAGATCCGGACCAACAAGTTAAAAGTACTGCGCTTACAGGCAACTAACGCGTACAAACGGTTGCTCTATTTTGTGCATTCAGCTTTTGGCGAAACCAAAGCGGTTGACAGCGCATTCGGTCGTCCCCGGTACAATAAAGCGCGCCGATCGGAAAAAGAGATGATTCCACTGTTGAACCAGGCAGTTACGGCTGCCCATTCCGGGCAGTTTAACGCAGGGCTAATAGCCAAAGGCATGTCGGAAGACCTGCTAACCGAACTGGAAGATTTAGCCAATCAACTCATTGAAACCGATAACGAACAGGAAATGCTGAAAAAGCAGCAACTACTCGTTACCGACGAGCGCATAAAGCTTTACAATTCCATTTGGGACAAGCTGGTGAAAATCAACACTGCTGCCAAAATCCTATTTCCCGACGACCCAGCCCGGTTAGCCATTTATCAGCTTTACGAAACTTCAACTGAAACGGCTGAAAACGAAACGACGCCTGGCGAGGAAAACACAAACGAATGATTCGTAAACCATCATTATGCTAAAAGTCCGGATACAAAACCTATCCGGACTTTTTTTTATTTAACTACTACTTTCAGCTTTTTCAAAGTCCCAAACTTGAGAAAAATTAAAAACACAGGGTTCAATCCCACAAAAACTATCGCCAATAAACGTTTATTAGGATTTAATTAAATTTTTTAACAGAAGTTTAATAAAGTTAATCTTATACTTAGCCTCCGAATAGTAAATCACCTAAAAAACATTGGAGGATTCTTTTATGTCTACCCGCACTAAATGGTTAAGTTTATCATTAAGTCTTCTGTTTCAATTGGTTTTCTTCGGAACCTATGCCGCCGGAACCGGCGTCGAGTTGTACACCCCCTACACCCGCATATCCGTTCCACCGGGAGAAACGATTAATTACAACATCGAGGTTATCAACAACACCAGTCAGATTCAAACCATGCCCATTTCGGTAGTAGGAATGCCGCGTGGATGGGACAGCGATTTGAAATCGGGCGGCTGGAAAATCAGCCAGATTTCTGTCCTTCCCGGGAAAAAAGAAAAACTGACCCTGAAAGTGGATGTGCCTTTGAAGATTAATAAAGGTAGCTACCATTTCAAGGTTTTAGCCGGTGGATACACCTCGCTTCCGCTGAATGTGGTCGTTTCGAAACGAGGAACCTACCAAACCGAGTTCACTACCGACCAACCCAACATGAAAGGGAACTCAAAGGCAACGTTTACCTTTAAAGCCAAGCTGAAAAACAGTACGGCCGACAATCAACTCTACGCGCTCAAAGCTGATGCTCCCCGTGGCTGGAACGTAACCATTAAAGCCAGTTACAAAGAAGTAGCATCAGTAAATATCGCTCCCAATGCGTCGAAAGATATCACCATCCAGATAAAACCCCCGACAGAAGTGAAGGCCGGTACGTACCGCATCCCGGTAACAGCCTCTTCCGGAACCACCTCAGCCGATATTGCCCTCGAAGTGGTGATTACCGGAACATTCAACATGGACCTGACAACGCCCACCGGCCTGCTCAGCACCGATATTACCGCCGGCGACCAGAAACAGCTTGAATTCCTGGTGCGCAACACCGGCTCATCCGATCTGAAAGACATTAATTTCGATGTAACGAAACCTACCGATTGGAAAGTTACTTTCGATCCGAAAAAAATTATCGACCTCCAGGCCGGCCACACCACCAAAGTGATGGCAACCATCCAGGCGTCCAAAAAGGCAATAGCCGGTGATTATGTCACCAAAATCGAAGCCAAAACACCGGAAGTAGGTACCAAGGCCGAGTTACGTGTCTCAGTCAAAACACCCATGTTGTGGGGATGGATTGGCGTTCTCATCATCTTCTTAGCACTTGGAAGCGTGTTTTATCTGTTCCGCAAATACGGAAGGAGGTAATGCATGGCTGAAAACATTATCGAGCTGGTCGATCTGACCAAAAATTACGGATCGTTCACAGCCGTCAATCGTTTAAACCTTTCGGTGAAAAAAGGAGAGGTATTTGGCTTACTCGGTCCAAACGGTGCGGGAAAGTCTACTACTATCCTGATGATGCTGGGACTTACTGAGCCAACTTCCGGCTCGGTAAAGGTTTGCGGCATCAATTCCACCGAAAATCCGATTGAGGTGAAACGGCGTGTTGGTTACCTTCCGGAAGATGTGGGGTTCTACCCTGACCTGACCGGGATGGAAAACCTGAAATACATCGCCCGGCTGAACGGTATACCGGAAAAAGATGTAGAAACGAAGGCCCGGGAGATGTTAACCCGTGTCGGACTCGACGAACAGGCCGAAAAGAAAACCGGAAAATATTCACGCGGAATGCGACAACGGCTCGGCCTGGCCGAAGTGCTCATCAAAACGCCCGAAGTCATCATCCTCGACGAACCGACCTCGGGCATCGACCCGACTGGAATTCGGGAGTTTCTCGAGCTGATTGTTCAACTCAGCAAAGAAGAAGGTCTTACGGTTTTATTTTCATCGCACAATCTGCATCAGGTGCAACAGGTTTGCGACCGCGTAGGACTCTTTGTCAGCGGTAAGCTGATTGCCGAAGGAAATATCGAGTCGCTTTCGCAGAAGTTGTTTTCCAACGAATCGTTCGTTGTGGAAGCAGGGCTTGCTTCTTCCGGAAACGGTAACAATGGAAATGGACTGGTCAGCAGCCTGAAAACCATCGAAGGAGTTACTTCTGTTTTGCAGGAAGAACTAAAATTATACGTTGGATGTTCGCGCGATGCCACGGCCGACATTGCCAGGGAAATTGTATCATCGGGCGCCGAATTGGCTTACCTGCACAAAAAGGAGTACGGCCTCGATGACATTTATAACCGCTATTTCGAAGGAGGTGAAGTTCATGAGTGATATAGCAAAACAGATACAACAACCCAAAGAGTCGTGGCTCGACAAGCTGGCCCGTTCGCTGGGACTTGCATCCCGCCAGGACGTGGCCATGCATCCCTTCCGGGTAATTGTCGACAAAGAGATATCGGACCTGGTACGCAGCTGGCGTTTCAAAATTCTGATCGGCATTATCGTACTAACATGTGTCGGATCGCTGTACACTGCATTGACCAACATCGGTCATGCTGTTAAACCCGGCGATCCGGGCAATGCATTCTTCTTTCTGAAATTGTTCACCATTTCGGACGGAACATTGCCATCATTCTTTGTGTTCATCAGTTTCCTGGGACCGCTACTCGGTATCAGCCTCGGTTTCGACGCCATCAACTCGGAGCAAAATAAAGGAACACTCAGCCGCGTCATGGCGCAACCCATTCACCGCGATTACCTGATCAACGCCAAGTTCATGGCCTCGATAACGGTTATCAGTGTGATGTTCTTTGCGCTGGGCTTCCTCGTTATGGGGCTTGGATTGGTTATCATCGGTATTCCGCCTACGCCCGAAGAATTTCTGCGCATCGTATTCTTTATCGTGCTCAGTATCTTCTATGTGGCCTTGTGGCTGAATTTGTCGATACTCTTTTCGGTTAAGTTCCGGCAGGCTGCTACTTCCGCTTTGGCGGGAATTTCGGTTTGGCTCTTCTTCAGCATTTTCTACAACCTGATTGTGAAGTTGATCGCCCGGGCAACCATGCCTCCCGAAATGGCGCCGGAGCGTTACATCGTTGCTCACCGGAACTTCATTCTCGACTTGCTGCGTCTTTCGCCAAGTCAGTTATTCAGTGAAGCAACAACGACGTTGCTGATGCCTTCGGTGCGCAGCCTTGGGCCGCTCACCATGGAGCAGGTACACGGAACCATCCCGAGCCCGCTTCCGTTGGGACAAAGCCTGCTGCTCGTGTGGCCGCAGCTGACAGCCATTATCGCCATCACGGTAGTTTGTTTCGCGCTTTCGTATGTTTTCTTTATGCGAAAAGAAATTCGTTCCAGATAGTTAAGTTCCGCTAGTGTCATCTTCCTACCGGGAAGAAGATACGACCAAAGGCAAGTCGTCCAGGCAATAACCTGACAGCTTGCCTTTTTCTTTTGGAGCACTAATCATCAAGCATTTCAGTTTATTTTTCCAGTAAACCTTCGCTAAATTTTTATCTTTGAAAACGTAACCAAATTTCAGAGAATCGTGAAGAAAATTATTTTTAGTCTGCTGCTGACTGCAGGTTTGCTTGGGCAAACAACCGTCAGCAAGGCACAAGATGTGCCTCCGGGTGATAACCTGGTCAAGTATGTCAATCCTCTGCTGGGAACCGAGTCGGATTATTCCCTTTCGAACGGAAATACTTATCCGGCCATTGCCCTTCCGTGGGGAATGAATTTCTGGACCCCGCAAACGGGAAAAATGGGTGATGGCTGGGGCTACACGTATCAGGCAAAAAAAATCCGGGGTTTTAAACAAACCCATCAACCAAGTCCCTGGATTAATGATTATGCCGCTTTCTCCATCTTCCCGGAAACGGGAAAAGTAATCATCGATGGGGCCAAGCGTGCGTCGTGGTATTCTCACAAGGCGGAAATCGCCCGCCCCGATTATTACCGCGCGTACCTGGCCGATTACGATGTGGTCACCGAAATCACGCCAACCGATCGGGCTGCCCGTTTCCGTTTTACGTTCCCGCAATCCGATTCGTCTCACGTGCTGATTGATGCCTTCAACATGGGCTCAATGGTGAAAATTATTCCGCAGGAGCGGAAGATTATCGGCTATTGCCGGAATAACCACGGTGGCGTACCGGATAATTTCCACAACTATTTCGTGATTTATTTCGACAAACCGTTTACCGTAGCGGGAACCTGGAAAGACAATACGAAGCTTTCGTCGGGTTCAACCGAAGCCAAAGGAGAGCATGTGGGCGCTGTTATTACGTTCAAAACGACAAAAGGCGAACAAGTAAATGCCAAAGTAGCGTCGAGCTTCATCAGCCCCGAACAGGCCGAACTAAACCTGAAAAGGGAAATTGGCAATGATTCGTTCGACCAGGTAAAAGAGAAAGCCTACCAGGCATGGAACAAGCAGCTGAACCGCATCCGCGTGGAGGGTGGCACGGTTGACCAATACCGCACGTTCTATACCGCGCTGTACCGGACCATGTTGTTTCCGCGCAAGTTTTACGAACGGAATGCCGATAACGAGATTGTGCATTACAGTCCGTACAACGGGAAAATAGAGAAAGGCTACATGTTTACGGACAATGGATTCTGGGATACTTTCCGAGCCGTTTTCCCATTCTTTACCCTGATGTTCCCGGAACATGATTCGCAGGTGATGCAGGGGCTGGTCAACACGTACAAAGAGAGTGGCTGGTTGCCCGAATGGGCCAGTCCGGGACACCGTGATTGTATGATTGGTTCTAACTCGGCTTCGATTATTGCGGATGCTTACATGAAAGGAATACGGGGATTCGATATCAACACGCTGTATGATGCTATTCTGAAAAATACCAAAAGTGTTGGTCCGGTTCATTCAGTTGGCCGTTACGGAGCCGATTACTACAACAAATTGGGCTACATTCCTTACAATGTTGGCATCAATGAGAATGCCGCCAGGACACTGGAGTATGCTTACGACGATTGGTGCATCTGGCGTTTGGCCAATGCGCTCGACCGGCCGAAGAAAGAGATAAAGCTGTTTGCTCAGCGGGCCATGAACTACAAAAACATATTTGACCCTTCGGTGGATTTCATGAGGGGCCGGAATGAAGACGGAACTTTCCAGTCGCCTTTCCGTCCCGACAAATGGGGAGACGCTTTTACGGAAGGTTGCAGCTGGCATTATACCTGGTCGGTATTTCAGGACCCGGCTGGTTTGGCTAAACTCTTCGGTAGCCGCGACAAGATGGCCAAACGTTTGGATGAAGTATTCACTACCCGCCCAACATTCGATGATTCGTACTATGGCATTCAAATCCACGAAATCACCGAGATGCTGATTGCCAATATGGGCCAGTATGCGCACGGAAACCAACCCATCCAGCACGCCATTTACCTGTACAATTACCTGGGGCAACCCTGGAAAGCACAAATGCATGTCCGCGATGTGATGGATAAGCTTTACACACCCAATCCTGACGGTTTGTGTGGTGATGAAGATAACGGACAAACTTCGGCATGGTACGTATTTTCAGCAATGGGATTCTATCCGGTGGCGCCCGGAAGTAACCAGTATGTGCTCGGTTCCCCGCTCTTTAAGAAGATAACCCTGAAACTGGAGAACGGGAATACCTTCACGGTAGTAGCTGACAAAAACAGCCACAAAAACGTGTATATAGAGAAAGCATCGTTGAATGGCCAAACGTATGACAAGAACTATCTGACGCACGAAACCATTGAAAAAGGCGGGGAAATCAAGTTTGAAATGGGAAATCAGCCCAACAAAACACGGGGAACTCAACCCGATTCGTTTCCTTACTCCTTTTCCGATAAGAAATAAATTCAAACATTAGATAAAAGAAAAGAGGATGCCGTAACTGACATCCTCTTTTTATTTGCTTTTAAGCGTATATTTTCGATCAAATGATCAACATGGCATCACCGTAGGTTCCGAAGCGATATTTCTCTTTAATGGCCACCTGATAGGCATTCATTATTTTATCGTAACCACCAAAAGCAGCCACCATCATTAACAAGGTGGAAAGAGGCAGATGGAAGTTGGACACCATTGAATCGGCCACGCTAAATTCGTAAGGCGGAAAGATGAACTTGTTTGTCCAACCTTCAAACGGTTTTAGCGTACCCATGGTCGATACAGAAGTTTCGAGTGTCCGCATCACGGTAGTACCTACTGCACAAACCCGGTGTTTCGATTTCTTGGCGCCATTCACCTGCTTGGCAGCTTTATCGTTGATCCAGATTTGCTCTGAATCCATTTTATGCTTGGTCAAATCTTCCACATCGACGCTACGGAAGTTACCCAGTCCCACGTGCAATGTAATCTCCGCAAAATCGACGCCTTTAATCTCCAAACGTTTCAGCAGTTCACGGCTGAAGTGCAGACCGGCAGTCGGTGCCGCAACAGCTCCTTCGTGCTTGGCAAAAATGGTCTGATAACGTTCGGCATCATCCTCTTCAACGGGCCGGTCGATGAACTTGGGAAGCGGTGTTTGACCCAAACTGTAAAGAGTCTTCTTAAATTCTTCATACGGACCGTCGTACAGGAAGCGGAGCGTACGTCCGCGGGAAGTGGTATTGTCGATTACTTCGGCAACCAACAGGTCGTCATCGCCAAAATACAATTTGTTTCCAATACGGATTTTACGTGCCGGATCAACCAGCACATCCCATAACCGCTGCTCGCGATTCAGCTCGCGAAGCAGGAATACCTCGATTTGCGCGCCTGTCTTCTCTTTATTACCATACAACCTTGCCGGGAAAACCTTGGTATTGTTGAATACCATCACATCCTCATCATCGAAATAGTCGATAATATCTTTGAAGGTTTTATGCTCGATCTCTCCGGTTTCACGATGCAAAACCATCATCCGCGATTCATCACGGTTTTGTGCCGGATGCAAAGCAATGAGATTTTCAGGAAGATTGTACTTAAACTTTGATAACTTCATAGAAGATTACAATTTATGTGGAATTTGATGAACCTTTTTCTATTTAGCCTCCTCAGCAATCGTCATATCTTTTAACGATTCGAGAAATTCTTCAATTTGTTGCGCGTTTTCCAGCGTGAAATCACCCACGCGGGTTCGTTGTAAGCCTATCAGGTAAGCTCCGCTGTTCAATGCCTGTCCGATATCCCTCGCCAGCGCCCTTATGTAAGTACCTTTTCCGCATACAATGCGAAGTTTGGCTTCGGACTCAGAAAATTGCAGTACCTCGATCTCTTTTACAACAAGAATTTTCGGTTTCAGTTCAACTGATTTTCCTTTTCTCGCCAGATTGTAAGCCCGCTGCCCCTCAACTTTTACTGCTGAATATTCAGGCGGAACCTGCTCGATGGTTCCAATAAATTTCCGTACGGTTTCCCGGAATAATTCTTCCGTAATGTGCCCGGTTTCGTAAGTGGCATCCTCCTTCGTTTCCAAATCGAACGAAGGAGTGGTTGCTCCCAGTTTCAGCGTTGCAATGTATTCCTTCTCACCCGCCTGAAGCTCTTCAATTTTTTTGGTAGCCTTCCCGGTACACAGCACCATAATGCCCGTTGCCATGGGATCAAGCGTTCCGGCATGTCCCACTTTCAACTTCTTTATACGCATTTTCCGGCAAAGGTTATTCCTGACTTTCTGCACCAAATCGAATGAGGTCCATTCGAGTGGTTTATCAAAAACAAGAATTTCTCCTCCCTTAAAATCAAATACTTTCGCCTCTTCAGCCATGTTCGGTTTACTTCACAAAAAAAGCCGGACTTAACAATAATTTACTGAATATCAGCCGACAAAAATAACAATTATCTCAAAAACTGCATAATTGCATGCAAAATAATCTTATAAATGCGAAATCAGGATACCTTACAACTCTTTGCCAGCAGTTATATCCATTGAAAAAACTTCCGGCAATACCCGCTTTACATAAATGCTTTTTCGGGATATTTACCGGAACCAGCGAAAAAAGGCAGCAACGAACAGCAATAACTCTCGCTTCTGCCTTAGAAATATGATTAAGCCTCTTCTTCGGATTTCGATTTCTTCATGATGGCATAGATTTCAAAAAGAAATCCAAAGAGCACCACCATGGGAGCAAGTGTTATCCGGCGAAAGCTGAATATCTGGTCAGGATTGAACACGTTGGGATCGTCGCTTTTCCCACCGACCATCAAGATAAATCCTATTATGATGATCAGAAAACCGATGACAAGCAGGCGATAGTTTTGTCGTCCCAAAGCAAATCCCTGATTCTTTAATTTTTCCGAATTTTTGGCCATTGTATCGAATTTTACTAAAAGGCAAAAGTAATATCAATAAAAAAGTTCATCAAATTTCAACCGCAAAAATTTGTTAACGGCAAAAAAGGTAGACACTCCCGAAATCAGAATACCCAGCACGAAAACCAATCCCAAAAGGATTCCCATGGTTTCCATGTTTTGAAAGTCAATCACCGCTTTTAATTCTTTTTGGTACGAGAATATCAATCCCAACAACATGATGGAAGCGATAATGGCACCATAAATGCCATGTAAAACGCCTTTCGACATAAAAGGCCTTCGGATAAATCCGCGCGTGGCCCCGATAAGTTGCATGGTATTGATAAGAAACCTTCGGGAGTAGATGGACAACCGAATCGCATTGTTAATGAGCGCCACAAAAATGACCAACATCAGCAGGCTGAGTACGGCAAGTATGACACTTAATTTATTCACGTTCCGGTTGAGCTGCCTCACCAAATTTCGCTGGTAATGCACCTCTTTCACCTCGGGATATTCCAGAAATTTCTTTTCGAGCAAGGCCAGACTGTCGGGATTGGCGTAGCTGGCATACACCTTCACATCAATGGATGAAAGCAATGGATTGTATCCCAAAAAGTCGACAAAATCTTCGCCCAACTCTTTCTTCAGCTCTTTTGCAGCCGTGGCTTTATCAACAAAACGTGTCGATTTGATGTAATCGGTGGCATCGAGCTTTTTCTGAAGACGAATCACATCCACGTCACGCGCATTGTCATTCAAAATCAGGGTTACCCCGATATTTTCCTTCACATAATCTGACAACCGTTTAGCATTCAACAATAACAATCCCATTAGTCCAAACAGAAAAAGGACCATGGAAATACTCAATGTTGTAGTAAAATACGAACTGAATAATCGCCGTTTCAGTCTTTTGGGCTTTCTTTTTGACATAGTATATCCCTCTGCTCAAAATTATTTTACGCGTTCGCCTGCTTTCTCCGCATGAATTCTCTCACTCCCATACCTAACAACAAAAGAAGGAGAATGGCTGAACTGGCCATCGAAATGGTGTTGCCCATACGATAGGAAACCGGTTGGAATTTGAATTGAATATCATAATCGCCGGCAGGCAATACCATTCCTCTTAAAACATAATCAGTGCGGAAATAGGGCACTTTCTTACCATCGATGTATACATTCCAACCTTTGGGATAATAAATTTCAGAGAAAACCGCCATCTGATTTCCTTGTCCTTTGTAGTGATAATCTATTTCATCAGGTGAATAGGAAGTCAACTTCAACTGCGCATTGGGATCATACTGTATCTGAACGTTCTTCACTTCAGGCGCAAACCGTTTGTCGATCACTGCCTGTTCAGCCGGATTGATCATGTTTAAAGCAGCAATCTCCTGATCGGCATTATCCACCATCCGGTAGCTTTTCACCAGCCAGGCATGCCCCTGTGCCATCGGGTTCCTCAACGGAGCACCGTTAGGATTCACAATCACATATTTGGTATTCATCATGTTGATGGCATTCAGGCCCACAAATAACGAATCCATGTCATTGTTGCTTTTCATCGCTTTCAGACGACTTCCCAAAATTTGCATTTCGTGCTGAAGATGGTATTCGATCAGTTCCTGATAACGGCGCATTTTGGCCCCGTGATATCCGCCAATCGACTTAAAATAATACGACGTAGTAGCATCATTGAAGGTGCTGACCGTCATGTTCAGTACCCGGAAATCGGGATCCTTATCTCTCAAAATCTCTTTATCGGCGGTAGTCTCGGCAAAATGTTGCTTCGCCTGACGCGGTGTCACAAAATTATCCTTGTTCAGATATCGACGGTCAACTCCCCAGAAATCAATCAGGATCAAAATACCCATCAGGATCAGGCCGTTTCGTTTGGTTACCTTCTTCTCATAGGTTCCCCAAAGCACGGCAGCAAACAGAACGATGAATACAAGCGAGCGGAAAGCGTCGCTGCGCAGCAAGGCCTGCCTGTCTTCCTGTAGGGATTCCAGCAACCAACCCGGAAATTGTGCATCCTGCGGTCCGGAGAAATTTCCGGCCAAACCGGGAACTAAAGCAAACAACAATGAAAAACCGGCAGTGATACCGAAAGCCCATTTGAATGCATAGATCCACTCTTTTTTGCTCACTTCACCACTCAACAATTTTTTCAACGCTAAAAATCCGAGCAACGGGATGGTAAAATCGGCAATCACCAGTATCATGGATACTGTTCGGAACTTGTTGTATCCGGGAACGTGATTCAGGAAGAAATCAGTCAATGGCATGAAATTCTTTCCCCACGCCAGAGTTATAGAGAGAATAGTTGCTACGACCAACCACCATTTCAGTGGCCCTTTCACCAAAATTAAACCAAGCACAAAGAGGAAACAGATAATGGCTCCAACATAAACTGGTCCGGAAGTACCCGGTTGCGATCCCCAATAACCCGGTAATTGTTTTACAATCTGCCGTGAATTGGGAATATTGTTCTGCCGTAAGGTTTGGTAAGTTTTTGAGTTGGTATCAAAACCTCCGGTTGACGAACCTCCATTAAAATTGGGAATCAATAGTGTAAAAGTTTCACTTTTACCATAACTCCAGGCAGTAGCATAATCCTTATCCAACCCCGAAGTTCGGTTATGCTGATCATTGGTCAGTTCCGATTTTCCCCGAATAGAAAATTTCCCATATTCATACGTCGTCCACAAACGGGTCATGTTCGCACCAACAGCCAGTAATGCCAAAAATGCAAGTACTACGGCCGTTTTGGCAAACGGAACGAGCTGCTTTTTCCGAATAGCCATAACCAATTCGGTAACACCAAGCACCAGAACGAGTAATAGCGTGTAATATGTTATCTGTAAGTGACTGGCAAAAATCTGTAAGCCGAGAAAAATGGCCATAATCAGACCTCCGCCCCAGCGGTTCTTTCTAAAGGCATAATACAAGCCGCCAATAATAGGTGCCATATAACCAATGGCAATGGCCTTACTGTTATGCCCAGCCGCTATGATAATAATATCGTACGATGAAAATCCGAAGGCAATAGCCCCAATAATACCAAGCCACGGATCAACGCCAAACAACAAAAGGGCAATGTAAAACCCAATAAAATAAAGAAAAAGAAAACTAAACGGCCTGAAATTAAACAAGTTGGTCAACTTGTACAACGGAAGAAACATCGTTTTTGTAATCGGTAACCCAACAAGATAAGAAGGCATGCCTCCAAACATACTGTTGGTCCAAAGAGCCACATCATCATGAGATTTGTTGTAATCCCGTATCTCTTTGGACATCCCTAAATAGGTATTTGTATCGTGCTGATTGAGTTTCTTCCCTTCGAGGGCGGGAGAGAAATACACGAACGAAAGGATAAAAAATAACAGGACTGCCACCAGATAGGGTAATCCCGGTTTTAGGGAAATTTTCTTCATTTGTATCGCATGTTACCGTTTCACATATACACAAAAGTATATTTTTTTAACAAACGCTCCGTTCAACTCACTTTTATTAAATATTTTTGACATAAATCTAATTTCCGTGGGAATAATCATCAAACAAACTATTCGAGGTTCCATCTGGTCGTATGCAGGCGTTTTGCTGGGTTTTTTGAACCTGGCCATATTATCTCCCAAAATCTTTTCAGCGGAAGAAATTGGATTGACGCAAGTGCTGATTGCCATATCCACCATTTTGGCACAGTTGTCCGGACTTGGTTTTCAGGATGTCACTAACCGATTGTTTCCCTTTTTTCGAGATAACCACAAACACCACAATGGCTATTTATTTCTGGTGATGGCTGTTTCGGCTACCGGCTTCATTCTGGTTTCAATTTTCCTTTACTTTTTCACGCCTTACCTGATCCGGCAAAACCTGGATAAATCACCTTTACTTTCGGAATATGCTTTTTATATATGGCCCTTGGTTTTCTTTTTCCTGTTCTTCGCTGTATTCGACAATTACAACAAAGTACTTTACAATATCGTTCTGGGTACCTTTCTCAAAGATTTCCTGTTAAGATTCCTAAACCTTGGCATTATTCTTCTGTACTATTTCGATGTTATCGATTTTGCCAGATACGTGCTGCTCTTCGTTATTATTCAATCTGTCCCTCCATTAGTTCTTAGCTTATACCTCATCAAGAAGAACAAATTCAATCTTCGTCCACAGCTTCGCTTCATTACTCCGGAACTGAAAAGACAAATTCTTTTGCTCTGTGTTTTCGGTATTATTTCGGGCCTAAGTGGTTTTGCCTTAATCAACATAGACAAGTACATGGTAAATGCGTACATCGATTTGAAGGCTGCCGGAATTTACTCCGTTACTTTCTACTTTGGAACGTTGATAATGATTCCGTCCAGAGTCATGAATAAGGTAACTGTGCCAATTATTTCTGAATCGTGGAAAGCTAATAATTTAGCGAAAATAGAAGATGTTCTAATAAAAAGCAGCATCAATCAGTTTCTCTTCGGTGTATTGCTGTTTGCCGGAATCTGGGGCAACCTGCACAACATCTTTCGAATCTTGCCGGAAAATTATGAAAATGGCCAATGGGTCATCTTTTTTATCAGTATGGCAAATTTAGTTACAGTTTCCACCGGGAGTAGCGCCATAATTATTAACACGTCGAAATATTACAGATTTCAAGCGTATTTTATGTTCATGTTAATTGCTCTTGTTGTAATAACAAACGTAATATTCATTCCATTATTAGGCATTACCGGAGCGGCAATGGCCTCATTCATCTCAACATCGTTCTATACAATCACCCGTATATTATTTCTCCGCAAAAAATTTGGTTTGTGGCCATTCCAAATCAGTCACATTTATGTCATTATTGTGGCTGCTATTTCTTTTGCCGTCTCTCAATTTATGCCCAGGATGAATTCGCTATGGTTCGATATTGCTGTTCGATCGGCAATAATTACACTGATTTATTTTGCTTTGACTTATTGGTTCGGTATCTCTTCGGAACTGAATAGCTGGATGAAAGAGAGCGTTCAAAAAATCACTTCCTTTCGGCGTAAATAGCATAAAAACGAGGAGTAACCCTTCTCAATAATGGCCTTATTCCCAAATATCCGGTTGGAGCAACCCACTTTTCCCTGTGCAATATTTGCCATCCTGCCTTCTCCAACAACATATCAAGCTGCCAACTTTCAAATTCATGATAATGCTGATCGTATGGATCATTTATGTTACGATGTGCTTTGGCAAACCATAATTTTAGAGGAACCGTAACAAGAAGCTTTGTAGCCTTCGTGCTTCTCAAAAGAGGAAATGGTGAAACTAAGTGCTCCAACACTTCAAAGGCAGTCAATACTTCGTAGTTATATTCGTTTAACTTTTCCGGTTCCAGATCAAAATCAAACCCGAATGCACTCTCAATTTTGTAATTCTTGCCTTTCAGAAATGAAGAAAGTTTATTGGGAGTTCCTAAATCCAAAATGGTTTCATCCGTAGAAATGAATCTGGAAAGCATTTTATGGGTTCTTTCAAACCTGAGTTCCTCTCTTTTATTCATATGCATTTATTAACCGATTGTGTGAAAACTTAAAAAAAACATTCACCATGCTAAATATAAACACTTTAATCCTAGAGAATAATGTAGTTTTGATTCTCACGGGCACAATATAAAACGATTTTCGACAAATTTTTGAAAGTATTAATCCATGTTGCATAATAAAGTTGATTTCGCTGGTAGCTTCCTTAACGCCGAAAAAGAGCACAATGCACCTGAGCTAAAATCAATTATATTTAACACCACCAGAGAATGCTGGTTCGCCGGCGATGAAAATTTACTTTTCAAAAAATGAGGGATAATATTGCACAAAGTTTCCCAAACTGATTGATTATGCTGGATATAATCGCTGCAAGAAATCACTACCCGAACGCATATAATTTACTTCAAAAGAGATAGATGTAGTTTTTTGGGGGAGCACGGGGGATTAGGAGCTACTTACAATTAATTCTATGCCTCTTGATTACTTTTGTTCAGGGCACCAACATGTTTGTAAAATCCTTACTCCCGATTATTTTACAACTTCACATTTAAGTCGCAATGATTATTTCAGGGCACCTGTGAATTATTGTCTATTATAATTTGATCCATCCCCGAGGCATCTCCCCGTAAGTTTTCAGCGCACTTTCAGGATAGATCACCGTTTTATCAGGATTATTATTAAGCCAGGCCGACCACCATGAAAAAGTACTGTTTGCAATGATATTATGCTTGCACTGGCTCATGAAGAACATATCTTTAAACGCAGCGCTCTTATCAGGATTCTCCACAAAAGAGACATTTCCCAGAAATTGCAGTTCTTGTTTACACCAATCCAAATCATCAGAGAAAACGAAGTAATGAAATTTTTTCCCTTCTCTTTCCAATAAGCTCTGCGCCTGCTGATAATAAGAGGGTTTACACATCGGGAAAGCTTTAGGATACTTGACATAATCACCTCTCCTAACGTGGACAGCCACAGACTCTTTGTCATTTATTAATTCAAGTAATTCTGATTCTTCACTGTTTAGGTTGAAGTCAAATTGATAGGTTTCACGAATTTCAGCCTCTACATCTTTAAAATACTTTTCCTCATTCCAGTATCCTTCCAGGTAAATATCTTTAAGATGCTTATATTCCTCAAAAGCAATATCTTTCCAAAAACGATATGAGCGGTGTTTGATCCCTCTTAGTCTGCGCAATACCCGATGATGAAACTGATAGCCAACGTCGGCGTATTTCAACGAAACCTTGGAAGGAACACTGTCTTTTGATAAATCAACATTAAAAATCTTGTCAATTTCCCTTCCGTTATGCACCTTCCAGTGATAGGTCGAGATGTCAAGCTTGACATTATCAGCACCGTGCCATGCCTGCATCTGCTTGAAAAAAGCATACTGAAACATCTGGTTACCCAAACCACTCCTCAACCGGATAATAATCATGATATTACTTTGTGCAAATTATTTAAATATTCTTCTGCCATCTTTTCAGTTGTAAACTGATTTGCAGTTTCGACAGCCTCCTGAACAATTTTATTTCTCTGCTCTGGCGAAAGCTTAATTACTTCTGTTAGTTTTTGTTTAATCGATTCGAGGCTTTTAGCATCACACAGAAAACCATTGACACCATCTTGTATCGTTCCATCAATGCCTTCATCCAGAGAACCAATTGTTAAACAACCACAGGCCATTGCTTCCAGGTAAACTAATCCAAATGTTTCCTCATAACTGGGTAAAATAAATATATCGCTTTTTACCAATTCCTCTACCACATCCTCTCTTGTCCTCCTGCCCAGAAACTTTACATGACTTTCTATTTCCAGTTGTTTACTGAGCTTTTTTAGTTCATGTTCCTCTTCACCAGCACCAATAATTACATACTCCCATTTTACATCCGGAGGATTTTCCGCCAGACTTCGCAGCACCATATCAATCTGCTTTCTTTTGATTAATGAACTGACCGTGATCAGTCTTGTATAATCATCTGATGTCTTTCTATTTTGCTGATTAAGAAAAATTTCGGGAATTCCGGAGAGTGCCAGAAACGCTTTATTACCAAATTCCGGGAACCTTTCAACAAAACGATCTCTATAGGCATGCGACCGACAAGCAAAAGCGTATGACTTTTTAAATATTGTTTCTTGGTGCCAACGATGGAATCTATTCTGAGATATTTTCAAATCTGACATGTGAATGCCTATTACTAAAGGAACATCCAACAAATCTGCGATTTTATGAAATGTAAAATAGGCATTGTACAGATGGCATACGACTACATCTGGCTTAAAATCCAGTTGATTAACTATTCTTTTGTTGCTATAGAAATTCCATTTAAGCAATGGTATTCGAACGGGCTTAACAAACTCAACATCAATATTCTTACCAATAGAAAATTTAGCATTTTCAGGGAATGGTTCTTTTTCAATATGCCTGAAATGAGGCCTTATTACCTTAATCTGGTTATCTCTTTTTCCCCATTCTTCAACAAACTCTCTTAAAGCACCAGTTGTATATTGATTTCCTTTTTCATAAGGGAAAAACTGAGTTATGAAGAGTATGTTCATAAGCAAGAAAATGAAACTTTAAAATATTGGTATTCTTTATTTCTGAAACGGATGATTTGTCAATTTTTTGGCGGCAAACGGATGGTAATCACCTTTCAGTCCAATGGGTGTTTGCTCCCTGATTTGGTGCACCGTTTCGATAGCCCGACGGGCATCGGTAATGGTATATCCGTTACCCTTCAAAATTTCCTCGTAACTGCGCGTGTGCAAATCGGTAAAGCCGGCGCTAAATTCCAGCTCTTCTCCCTCGATGGTAATCGAACGGTAGGTACGCTGTTCCTTCGCTTTAATGGCATCAGGCAGCGTTTCTTCGTTGATGCTGAGAAACCATCTTACACGTGCCCGCTCCAGTTGCAGAAAGCCGGCAGCACGATCATGCGTGTGAATGTGAACCGTATTTTGCTGAATGTCACCAAAAATCCAGGCCAGCATGTCAAAAAAGTGCACACCAATGTTGGTCGCGATTCCGCCTGACTTGGTCACATCACCTTTCCAGGAAGTGTAGTACCAGTATCCACGTGAAGTGATATAGGTAAGGTCGATGTCAAATATTTTATCCTTCGGCGCTTCTTCCACCCGTTTCTTCAAATCAATAATGGTTTGGTGCAAACGCAACTGAAGGATGGTGTTAATTTTCTTTCCGGTTTCTTCCGACAACCGTTCCAATGCATCGATGTTCCAGGGATTCAATACCAGCGGTTTTTCGCAAATGGCATCGGCACCACGGCGCAAAGCAACACGAATATGCGCATCGTGCAGATAGTTAGGCGAAGCAATACTGATGTAATCCAGTGGCACCTTTTCATCGTATTTCAATTTCTCGAGGTACCGGTCGAAACGCTCGAACTCCACAAAAAACCGCGCGGACGGAAAATAACTGTCCATTATTCCCACACCGTCATACGGGTCGTAGGCAGCCAGCAAATGATTGCCGGTATCCTTAATCGCTTTCATATGTCGTGGAGCGATGTAACCTGCTGCTCCTATCAATGCAAAATTCTTCATCTCAAATTCGTTTTAACTGGTTTTCTTCCAGTTTGTATTTCTGATGGCTTTCCGGACAAACTGCCTCTCCTGTTTCGGAGAATTCCAGACGATGCCCGTACTCACTCACCCAACCGATTTGTCGCCCCGGATTGCCAACAATTAGCGCGTACGCCGGGACATCTTTCGTCACCACGGAACCCGCTCCAATGAGCGCAAACTCTCCGATTTCGATACCGCAAATGATCGTTGCATTCGCACCGATGGAAGCGCCTTTCCGCACCAGCGTTTGCCGAAATTCTTCCTTGCGGTTGATGAAACTACGCGGGTTGATGACATTGGTAAAAACCATGGAAGGCCCAAGAAAAACATCGTCCTCACAGATGACGCCGGTGTACACCGATACGTTGTTCTGCACCTTCACATTATTGCCCAGTACCACCTTGGGTGAAATGACGACATTCTGCCCAAGATTACACTTCTCGCCCAGCTTTGAGTTCGACATCACATGACTGAAATGCCAGATTTTTGTCCCCTCACCAATGACACAGTTCTCATCGATAACGGCAGTGGAGTGTGCAAAATAGTCGGCCATATTATTGTATGATTTCTTTCAACTTCGAAACAATCTGCTCTTGTTCTTCGCGCTGTAACTCTGTATGGATCGGTAGCGCCAATACCTCGCTACAAAGTTTTTCCGCTACCGGGAAATCTCCTTCGCGATAGCCCAGATAAGCAAATGCTTGCTGCAAATGCAACGGCGACGGATAATAAACCATCGAAGGAATACCAGCTGTCTTCAACGCATCCTTCACTTCATCACGCGGTTTTCCGGTTACCCGAATAACGTACTGATGAAAAACGTGGGTCGAGAAACCACTACGAGAAGGAATCTCGATTCCTTTCATGTTACCGAGCAGCTCATCGTATACTGCTGCGGCCTCCTGTCTAAAAAGGTTCCACTCGTCCAATCGTTTCAGCTTAACGCGAAGAATGGCTGCCTGCATGGTATCGAGGCGCGAATTCAATCCGATTCTTTCAAAGGTATATTTTTTTGCCTGTCCGTGACTCGCAATCATCCGGGAAACCGTTGCCAACTCGTCGTTATTGGTAAACATGGCGCCACCATCGCCGTAACCCCCGAGCGTTTTGGTCGGGAAAAATGATGTGGTTCCAATATCGCCCATGATGCCGGCTTTGTGTTGCGTCCCGTCCGGGAACGTATAAACTGCTCCCAATGCCTGGGCGTTGTCTTCAATTACTTTTACCTGATGTTTCCGCGCCAGCGAAAGAATCGGTTCCATGTCGACCGATTGCCCGAACAGATGCACTACAACAATTGCTTTGGTTTTTGATGTGATAACCTTTTCTAACTGGTCCACATCAATATTGTACGTATCGGGATGTACATCGACGAAAACCGGCTTTAGCCCCATCAAAGCAGCTGCTTCGGCGGAAGCCACATAATTGAACGCCGGCATAATCACTTCATCACCCGGTTCCAAACCGAGTGCCATGTAGGCTATCTGCAATGCTTCAGTGCCATTAGCACAGGGAATTACACATTTGCTACCCAGATATTCTGCTAATTCACCAGCAAATTCCTTAACCGGTTGCCCATTGATAAAAGCGGAGGAATCGATTACTTCCTGAATTGCCTGATCGATTTCGGGCTTCATTTTTAGATATTGCCCATGCAAATCGACCATCTGTATTGATTTGCCCATTTTACTTATTGACTTTCGAAGTTGAGCCCTATTAAAGGGGTACTTTACAAAGTTGCTAAAAAGTCGGCAATTACTTTCGATGCTTCGCCATCTCCGTAAAGATTGACCGAAAAATCAGATTGTTTTGCCGACATGGTCCGGTATGCTTCCAAAATGCGATTGCCATCACTTCCGGCCAGCCTGTTAAAACCTCCTTCCACCAACTCTGTCCATTCGGTTTCTTCCCGCAAGGTAACACAGTGCTTTGCAAAGAAAAAGGCTTCCTTCTGCAAGCCGCCACTGTCCGTAAATACCAATTGGCAGTTTTTCAGCAACTGCAACATATCGAAATAGCCTACCGGGTCGATGACGTGAAAGGCTGGTTCAATGCCCAGGTTTTTGATGATTTGTCTCGTGCGGGGGTGCAAAGGCATCACCACCGCTTTGTCGCGATGAATCTCATTAAGACTGTCAAAAATCGCCCGAATTCGTTCCGGATTGTCAGTATTTTCCTGCCGGTGAACGGTTGCCAGCACAAAAGGCTTTTCTTCCAAATCCAGTTTTTTCAAAATGGTAGAACGGTCATCCGATTTTGCTGCATAAAAAAGCGCGGCATCCTGCATCACATCGCCATTCTTCACTATTTGGCAATCGAAGTTATCAAAACCTTCTTTCTTCAGGTTTGCTACTGCGACATTGGTAGGACAAAACAGTACCGATGAAATCCGGTCGGTGAGAATCCGGTTAATTTCTTCGGGCATCTGGTTGTTGAATGAGCGAAGGCCTGCCTCAACATGTGCCAACGGTATATTCAGTTTCGTTGCAGTCAAAGCACCGGCCAGTGTTGAATTGGTATCACCGAAAACCAGAACCATATCGGGCTTTTCTTTCAAAAGCACATCTTCAATCGATTCCATCATGCGCCCGGTCATGGCTCCATGGCTTAATCCCTGAATTTCCAGGTTGTAGTCGGGGTACGGAATTTCCATCTCCTCGAAGAAAACCTCTGACATATTTTTATCGAAATGTTGTCCGGTATGAACGATGACTTCGTCGAAGCCTTTTGCCTTTAACGTACGGCTCACCATAGCAGCCTTAATAAACTGCGGACGGGCGCCAACGATGGTAACGATTTTCTTCATGAGGTTATTTTGTTGAGATGTTCTGCTAATATGGAAGTCAAATTTTTGCGGGAATACTGATGAATGCCTTCGGAATTGACCGAAAGGTTTCCTTCCCGGAAACGGTTGAAAAACTCCAGAATATTTTTCTTCAGGCCTTCTTCATCGGTGAAATCCGAAATTAAACCCGCCTGAACGTCATTCAAAATATTGGCAACATCGCCATCTGTAGGGCCAATGGTCAGCACTGGCCTGCAGGCTGCCATGTACTCAAAAATTTTCCCGGTAAGGATACCTTTGGCATTTGGCGTTTGATTGATAGCCAGCAGCAGAACCTGCGCCTGCTGCAGAATTTTCATCACCTCATCATGGGGAACATACTCGACCAACTTCAGATAAGGTTCCAACTGATGACTCCTAATATCCTCGAGTACAGAAATATCCACCTTGCCAACTAGTTTAATTTGCAGTGAATCGGCCAGCTCCGGCGTAGCAGTGACCAGTTCCTGCAAGACTTTCCACAATATACGCGGATTTCGATTAGGTGGTAATGAACCTGCATGAACAATGCTGAACTTTTTGTCGGACTCAGGAGTTTCTTCACCCACATCGGCATCATCGAACCCGTTGGTGATGACCTGAATATTTTTTCCGCCCAACTCCTCAAATTCGGTTTTCATTTGCCGGCTTACCACGACCATTTTATCGCACGAAGTGATGACTTTTCGTTCCAGGTTCCGGTGTTTTGCGTCGGCTAAAGGGGTCAGATTCAGGTCCGGATAGAAATCAATATTCGTCCACGGATCACGGAAATCGGCCAACCACGGAATATCCAGCTTCTTTTTCAGCGCCAGCGCAATGAGATGCATGCTGTGCGGTGGGCCGGTGGAAACAATGGCGTCCACCGGATGCTCTTCCAGGTATTTTTTGAGGAAACGAATGGAAGGGCGTATCCAAAACCGACGGGAATCAGGAATAAAAAAATTGCCGCGAATCCATACGGAGAGTTTCTCCTTGAATCCCGGCGCTTTATTTTCGGAAAGGAAAGCGGCATTTACTCGCTCCCCCTTTTTCTGACCGATAAATTTCTTGTAAAAGGAATAAGGCTCAAGGATGGGCTGTTTAATCACCTCCAGGCCAGGCCTCACATCTTCCAGTAAACTGGGATCATCGACCGGAACTTCGGGATTTTCCGGTGTATAAATCACCGGCTCCCAATCAAAGTCGGGAAGGTATTTCGAGAATTTGAGCCACCGCTGAACTCCGGCCCCTCCGCTGGGCGGCCAGTAATATGTAATGATTAAAACCCGTTTTTTCATTCCAAATTCCTGATCAACTTCCGAAACGAAGGGGGAACGGTTTCAGAATTTCGTTAAGGCCTAAAATTAAAGGCTCCAGTATTTAAATCCGGTTATCTTCCGGCGATAAATTCCCCGAATATCGATAAAGACAGGTCTCTCTGACGCCAGGGCATCAAAATATTCCTGACTTAAATTAATGTAATCCCTGTGCGATACAGCCAAAATGATTGCCTGGTATTTTCCCTGCGGTATCTTGGTCAACTGAATATTACACTCCTCTTCAAGCCTTTCCGGTTCTACCAATGGATCCATCACATCTACTTCCACACCAAAATCCTTGAGGTGACGAACCACTTCGGCGACCTTCGAATTCCGGAAGTCACTCACATCTTCTTTAAAGGTAATTCCGAAAACCAAAGCTCTAGCTCCCTGAACCTCATGGCCCGACTGAATCAGCATTTTTACCGTATTCAGAGCCACGTATGAACTCATCGAATCGTTGATGATACGGCCACTGTCCATCATCATCGGATGAAAACCGAGCGAACGTGCCTTGTGTGTCAGGTAATACGGATCAACACCAATACAATGGCCACCAACCAAACCGGGGTAAAACTTCAGGAAGTTCCATTTGGTACCGGCTGCTTCCAGCACATCATAGGTATTAACGTTCATCAAATCCATGATTTTCGATAACTCGTTCACCAACCCGATGTTGATGTCGCGCTGTGTATTTTCGAAAACCTTGGCGGCTTCGGCCACCTTTATTTGTGGTGCCCGGTGCACTCCCGGACGGACAACCATTTCGTATACTTTGGCGATCTCATCGAGTGATTGTTCATTATTTCCGGAGACAATCTTGATGGTCTCTTCAACCGTATGAACCTTGTCACCCGGATTGATACGCTCCGGCGAATAACCGTATGAAAAATCGATATCAGCTTTCAAACCTGATCCCTTTTCCAAAATGGGAAGACAAATTTCTTCCGTTGTACCAGGATAAACAGTCGATTCGTACACGACATAATCGCCTTTTTTCAAGGCCGATGCCACTGTGTTTGTCGCACTTTTCAGTGGGCCTAAGTCCGGAATTTTGAAATTATCGACCGGAGTCGGTACTGTGACAACGAAAAAAGAAGCATTTGTCAGTACTGACTTATCGCTTGTGAATTGGATATCACAACCATCGAACGCTTCACTTTCCAGTTCTCCCGAAGGATCAATATTATTGTTCAGCAGTTTTAAACGCTGCTCGTCAATATCAAAGCCAATTACCTTAATTTTTCTGGCGAAAGCCAGAGCCAAAGGCAAACCAACATATCCAAGGCCGATGACCGCCAATGCGGTCTCTTTTTCTTCTAATCCTGAAGCTACCATATGGCTTGATTTATAAGTTTCGATTTTCCTGCTTTAAAAAAATATGTACTAAAGCAATTAGCTGAGCAGTTTTCTATCTGTATATAAACGAATTAATACCTGAATTCGTACTTCCTCAACCATGAAAATAATCCTTATCAACAAATGAAGAATCCTTCAAAAGGATCCGGGCAAAATTATTGCGCCCAAATGTCTCCTTTTGAAGGATTGCAGTTAATTTATCCGAGCTTCTCGAAAAGGTTTTTATAACTAACCTGATCGTGAATGATGTTTCGTAATTCGCCAATCGCCACACGTTCCTGCTTCATGGTATCACGATAGCGAACAGTGACTGTATTGTCCTCGACTGTTTGGTGATCGACTGTGATGCAAAATGGCGTTCCAATCGCATCCTGGCGACGATACCGTTTTCCGATAGAGTCCTTCTCGTCGTACTGGCAGTTGAATTCAAACTTCAGCGTATCGATGATAGCACGGGCCTTTTCCGGCAGACCGTCTTTTTTCACCAGCGGCATTACGGTGAGCTTGATCGGAGCCAAAGCAGGCGGCAGCTTCATCACTACACGGGTATCTTTTTTGCCATTGGCACCTTCAATTTCCTCTTCACAATAAGCTGCGGAAACCACCTGCAGGAACATACGATCGACACCAATGGACGTTTCAATCACATAAGGAACGTATGATTCGTTAATTTCCGGATCGAAATACTGAATTTTTTTGCCGGAGAACTCCTGGTGCTGACTGAGGTCGAAATTGGTACGCGAATGGATTCCCTCCACTTCTTTAAAACCGAAGGGAAATTTATACTCAACATCAACGGCTGCATTGGCATAATGCGCCAGTTTTTCGTGTTCATGGAAGCGATAATTACTATCATCGAAGCCCAGTGCTTTATGCCAGCTCATACGGGTAGCCTTCCACTTCTCGAACCACTCCATTTCGCTGCCGGGGCGCACAAAATATTGCATTTCCATCTGCTCGAATTCGCGCATGCGAAAAATGAACTGACGAGCCACGATTTCGTTACGGAAGGCTTTACCAATCTGCGCAATTCCGAAAGGAATCTTCATGCGACCGGTTTTCTGCACATTCAGGTAGTTCACAAAAATACCCTGCGCCGTTTCCGGACGAAGATAAACTTTGGATGCTCCATCGGCCGTCGAACCCATTTCGGTGGCAAACATCAGGTTGAACTGACGGACATCGGTCCAATTGCTGGTTCCCGAAATAGGACAAACAATTTTATAATCGATGATGATCTGCTTCAGGTCGACCAAATCCATCTCATTCATGGATTTGGAAAAACGCTCGTGCAGCTCTTTCCACTTCTCCAGATTTGCCAATACACGCGGATTGGTTTCGCGGAATTTGGCCTCATCGAAACTGTCGCCAAATTTCTTCTTCGCCTTCTCAATCTCTTTATCGATTTTCGCTTCGTACTTGGCCAGTTGATCTTCAATCAGCACGTCGGCACGGTAGCGTTTCTTTGAGTCTTTGTTGTCAATCAACGGGTCGTTGAACGCATCGACATGGCCGGAAGCTTTCCACGTTGTGGGATGCATGAAAATTGCTGAATCGAGTCCCACCACATTTTCGTGAAGTAATACCATGGAATCCCACCAGTATTTTTTGATGTTGTTCTTCAATTCAACACCATACTGTCCGTAATCGTAAACAGCCGCCAGGCCATCATAGATTTCACTCGACGGGAATACAAACCCGTATTCTTTACAGTGGGCGATTAGCTTCTTAAACAAATCTTCCTGAGCCATAATTATGATTTAAATTTTCAGTTTACTGCTTTGTCTGATGCTCTGGGGGAAATCGGCCGGATGAAAACCGGAAACCTTAATCTACCTCTTCGAAATCGATGTATTCGCCATCGGAACGGTTATATTTCTTCTCTTGCCGTTCGGAATGTTCAATGGTTACTTCACCTTCTCTCCTCTCCTCTTTTCCGGGCCTACCCGACTTCTGCTTCATATCGTTATACAATTTTTGTGCTGCCTTGTCGACTACTTTCGGCGCCAGCCATCGCATCAAAAACCGAAAACCGTAGTAAACAGCCAGAATGATGAATAGTGTTTTCAGGAAACCAACAAAATATAACAGTACAAATAGTTGCATATAACTCCCTCATTAAAAAGCAAAGGTCAAAAATATAAATTATTTTCGACCTTTGCCTGTTGAAAGAATCAACTTATGTAGAGCTTCTGTTAAATCGGCCCACGATTTTTGTCTTTATTATATCCGATTAAAAAGTTTAATCCCAAACGCAGGTTCAAACTCGATGCATTAGCCGGATTGACTGCCGATAGAACATTGTCAGTCACCATGTAGAATTGCACTGGTCCGCCCCTTAATCCAAGTCCCAAACCTAAGTTCGCATACGAACCTTCGATAATGGAATAACTGGCTGACACATTAAAGAAATCTCGTATATAAGCATTCCCCGATGCTGTAAACGACAAGCTGGCCTGGCTGTTGTAAATTCGCGCACGTGCCAAACCTCCTACTTCAATATTCGGTTTTACCTGATAACTCCCTCCAATATAAACCTTAACGGGAATTGCCGTATTAAAAGTATTATTGGTATTGTCAATGCTGAATGCATGTTTAATGGAGTCGCCTAAGTTGCTAAATGCATCGCTCGGCGATTTGTAGTTAGGATCATTTTTGTTCAGCGAATTGTCAATATTCACCCCGTTATAAGTAAACTGACCATTCAATGTCAGATTTGTCACATCAGTTTTCCAGCCAATGCTTCCCAAATCAATAATACTGGCTGAAAGTGTAACCTTATCCGTTGGCTTGAAAACCGCTCCCAGGTCGACAGCAAATCCCATGTTCCCGGTATTGGTCATGTAACTTCCGTCGAAATTCGATGCAACCGAATCGATTAGTCCATCAGGACTCGAGTAGAATTGAAAAGGTCCGGAAACATTTAACTGCCCCGCTCCTTCCACTGTCAAATAAGAAGCATCGCCAGGTGCCTGTACCGACATGTTGATATCCTTACTTTGAGCGGCTCCCATACCGAACAAAATTTTTGCGGTCATACCAAGGGTCACTTTTTTATTCAAATCGTAAGCATAACCAAGGGCCAGTTCACGATAGTGAATGCCATTCAGCCCGAAGGAACCTGTATTGAACGATGACCCGAGATAAGGAGCATTTCCGTTTTTTACCAAGGCCACCAGATTATTGCCAAAAAATGCATTGGCGAATTCCTTTTCGGTGAGAGCTAAATTAAAGACATGCTTTCCTGTCCTAAAACCAATCGTAAGAAACGAATAGTTGGTTTTTTCGTACATGAAATTCGAGTCATCGAGCTTGTTGTAGAACTTGTCCAGATCGACAATCAGTGAGTCGGCATACTGACCAGTTCCCTGATGAATTAAATCGGAATACTTCCATCCATTGGTATTCATCGTCAGGTCCAAGCTGGAAAAACCAGGCATACTAAAATGCCAGCCACTCTCGATTCCCGTATTAGCGGGGTTCATTTCCCATGTCTGCGATATATTCTTCATATAATACATCGTATTCGGCTGAGCATGGGCGTTTCCTGCCACCAGTCCCAATACGGACAGCAGAACCAGGAATTTTATATTGCTTTTCAGGTATTTCATCTTATTCTTCGTTGTTACTTACAGAATCTAATGACATTGTTATCTCCTTTTCAGAAAGCTTAAAGAGCGCCAACCTAATTATTCAGGTTCGCTCTGACTTTTACACCTAAACTCACATTAAACGGCGAATCGGAATAAATTCGCGCCGGCGTCAACCCCTGATTAGGACTGGCCAGATGAACCTTCAACGCAATACCGTTCGACTGATTCAAGTCATTGATTTGGTCAGATGTCAACTCTATTTCTGTTTGAGTAATGGTCGGCTGCTGGTAATTACCCTGCTCGTCGGTTTGTGCAGCTGCAATCGTTTCGGAACTGATTGGATTGCCATATTGCGTTCCCGAAAGAGTATCGATAAATGCCATCTCAAACTGGAAATCGAGCGGAATGCCATTGGTAATGTTCATCACCAGAGTAACACTATCAACCTGATTGATATTATCCATATTCACATCCAGCGTGTCATTGATGTCAAATCCCTGCGACTGAATCTCCAGTGGCAAATCAGCCATCAATCCAACAATCAGTTTCGATTGGTCTGTAATGAAATTCGGCGTAGCCGGGTCGACTGCTCCGGCAGGATTAAAGGATACACTACCTGAATATTCGATTTTATCATCCGGCGGAAGTGAAATGAAACTCACAATATCGGAATTCGATTTATCGTATTTAATGGTTCCCGTAATGGTTCCTGCAGCACGCGATGTTGGATAAGGAACATCCATCGGTGAAGGATTCAGATCAGCGGTTTGCCCATCGGTATTGTAACCTTTGAAATTGGCATTCAATGTTGCCGGTACACCAACCGAACTAGTCACCTTAAGACTTAACTCCGGATTGGGCAGTTGTACATCCCCGTTTAGGTTACTAAGTCCGCCAATATTAAACTGGAAAGATCCTGGATCGATGTTAATCGATTCCTGTCCCAAGTCACCTTCAATATATCCTACCTGGATATTATTCATATCAGCCGAGAATGATACCTGGTCACTCGGGTTAATGGTTACGTAACCTGTTGACTTGTATAAATGGACCGAGCTGGTATAGGGTAATATGTTGTAATTCTGATTGGCACCTTGTGTCATATCGATTGTGTAACCCGAAAGATCAAATTCCTGATAATAGGAAGTTTGTGTTCCGTCGGTCAGAATATCAAAAACTGCCGGCTGACCATTTTTTGTAGCTGTCGGTAACTCAATCCGTACCCTTCCCGCTGCAGCAACGCTACTGTTAACTGTTACAGCCAGTACACCTGATTTCACTTCCGTGCTGAATACCTTCACAGGCTGGTTGTTTAGTCCGTCAATATTAAAGGTGTATTCTCCAGAAGTACTGTTGATATCCTGGTCGGGAATCATTACTGACCCCTGCGAAATAACGGCATTGGTAATTTGGAAATTTAATGCCAGATCATCGGTTAACTGGATTGGGACTGCCGTTGACGAACCCGGAGTAGAAAAACTTGTCAAATCGAAACGAAGTTGATCCGACAAACTAACATTGGCCAGCGAAACCGATTGAGTCTGCGTTCCACCTGAGGCCACGTTGCTGAAAACAAATTGCAGTGACGTACCCAGATTATTTGGATCAACCAAGGTAAAAGTTGCTGAAACCTCGACCGGGTAATGATTGACCATCGTTAACGAAAGTGTTCCGTTTTGGAAAGTCACCTGTTGGAAACTATTCAAGCTGGTCGGGTAATAACTCCCTGCATTGGATACACTTGCTGAAGGGAACTGAGTACTTTGTCCATCATAAGTGCGTAGTGCCAGAAGGGCTGGATCACCTGAATTCTGAGTTAAATCGTCCAGGGTAACACCACTGGTAAAACTGGCATCAGCCATCTGCACTGAACTAACGGTCACCGCATCGGAATTAATGGTTTGATTAGCCGGAAAACTCACCATGCTGGCCGCATCAAACTGATAGATAGAATCCTCTGTATAAATAATATGCAGCAGATTATTTGAATCACTTTGCAACAGCGAGTCCGGATCGTTAATTTTATTCACAAAATCCTGAACCGTATAGCTACCATGCGCCAGTGGAAGATATAAAGCAGGCTTCCAGTTGACCGGACCGGCCATTTTGTCGAAATTGAATTCGTTCGTATTACACGAATTCAATAGTGTAGCACCCAATAATAATAAAAGGAACCACAATTTCTTTTTCCCAAACATATGCTTCAAATTAAGTTTTCTCCTAAGGTGTTATTTATTAGTATTTTATATATATCGTCGTTTGCAATTCGAAAAGTATACATCTGTATATATAGACACAAAAAGACACGCTTCATTTTTATAACGAAGAAACTCGAAAAAAATTTTCTTAAAATCTCCTTAAGTATTATTGGACGTAGTAGTTATACAGAAATCCGTCGGCCGAACCGACCACCAAATTAAAATGCTGACTACCGGATGTGAAGAAACCAATACTAAACCGGGAGTTCCCAGCCATGGGAAAACCATTGTACAAGCTTCCGTCTTTATTAAACATGTAAATCAGATTCTCCTTCGGGTTGACGACTCCAATCTTCTTATTGTTGGCCGAAAAGGTATAAATCTGCGGAGCCCTGCCAGGAGCCTCCTTAAAGTGATGACTAAACATTTTCTTGCCACCCGAATCGTATACAGTCAAATCATTGCCGTCCAGGTAAACGAAATCGTTCTTTCCATCAGCATTCATATCATCGTACATGAAGTAATGCGACGGACTGAAATTCTCAATCTCCTTTGTTTCGTAATCGCCATTAAAATAGAGGAAGTAAACCTTACCATGTTCGTCTGTTCCGACAAGGCGTGCCGCGTGACTGCCATTCCCTTTTTCCAGTACAAAGTTGTTATTCATCGAATGAACATACTGCGCTTTACTTTGTACGCGGTTGTTTCCTTTCCGATCCTCGATGTAAGTTCTGTTTTTATCGAAGAAGACAATGTAATCGCGGTTTCCCACCCTGAAATGCTCCACTGGCTGGGTCACTTCATGTTCGGTTTTCCCAAATGTCCAGCCCGGAACTAGTTTTCCCCTTTTGTCATACAGATAGACATGATGATCGGCACAGGCAATAAAGAAACGGTAATTCTTGTTGTGATCGTAATCGAATACTGCCACGCCATTGGTCGCTTTCGACCGGAGCTTCACCGGATAATTTTCAACATAGTTGCCGTTCCTGTCAATCAAATGTAATTCGCCCGGAGTGTTGAAAAGATACTGTAACTTACCGTTTTTATAATAGTCAATCTGGTAAACGTCTCCCATGATTGGGCCCGGAAGTTTGATCTTCCAAAGAACTCGTCCTTCCTTATTAATCAGATAGAAGTTATTGTCGGTATCCTGCACAACCACTTCCCGGTTGGCCCGGTCGTAATGATTGATGACGAATTGTGGTTTAAACTGAATATCCGTTTCCAGATGGCTGGACCAGACGGTTTGCGGCCGTTCACGCAGGTTCGGATTATATCGCAACAACGCGCTGTTGTATATCATTCCATTCTCGGGACCAAACTCCCAACCAAAGGCTTCGAGTCTCAACAGATGCTCCAACTTCGGTTCCAGTTTCTGACTGATTTCCTGATGAATAATGTCTTTAAAAAACGGCAATGCCCTTCCGGGAGAAAACCACATATAAAAGTTGCAGCGCTGCGAAAGCCGGTCACTAAATTCCTGGTAACGGATATTATTTTTCAATACCTCCTGGAGCACGTAATCTTTGATGAAACCAGAAAGGGAACGATAGGAATCCCCCATCACCATGTAGTTGCCAACAAATGAAACATATCTTGTAGGAACTGGTCTGAAAATAGGGCCAAAAACCCGTTCCCCAAAGTTATCTACCGGCATGTTGTAAATCGGATAAGCCGTTTGCTTATCAACGTGATATGTCCGAACATAGTCGTTCAACGATTTGCCATTAACTCTGGCCCAATGCCCAACCATCTCCCGGATGGTTTTCTCTGCCTGGCTTTTACTATGTGTCCGCATCACCAGAAACCGGTTTTCATCGGGTTGTGATGGATTGCCTCGGGTATACACCATCGCAATTTCGCGGTCCATCAACTTTTTTACCATCTCCTGGGGATTAACGCCAGTGGACTTTTTTACGGCACTCAGTTTATTTTCGTAGGCGTAATACTTTCCATCCCGATCGAGGTATTTTTCGTAGTCTTTAAAAAAGACCGACGGATTACTTAAATTAAAACTCAACAGGAAGCTTGTCTCCGACGGAAGCACTTCTTCCATCCGGAATTTCTGCGGTTGCTGGTGAAGAAAAATATTCTGGTAATTATTGACCGAATCATCCGAATAAGTAAACCCATTTAGCAGGATTTCGTCCTGCTTCATCTCCATATCAATTTCCGACCAAGTGGCAAAATTATTGAAGCCGCGTAAAGCATGTGCCACTGGTTCGCTGGTACAAAGTGACAATAACCGGGGAAAGGTCTGATAGTTAATGTAGAAGTTCATGTCGACATTAACGCCGGCCGTTTTATATACTTTTTGGAAATGCGGTTTATCAAGCAGCGAGGAAGTATTGAGTTGTCGAATGGCTTCTTCCACCTTTACCGGATTCTCTCCTGCAATAAAAATTCCTTTATGGAAGGCGTACACCAATTTATGCTGTTTCCCCTTTTGGTTCCAAACATACTCGTAAACCTGAACGTGATCGTACTTTCGATGAGTAATTTGAGCATTATCGGGCGCCAGTACATTCCGGATAAACTGATTGATAATATTTTTTTCCGAAATATCATCCAATTGAGTTAGGTAGAGCTGATTAAAGCTATCATTTCCCTCAAAGCCGAGGGCCATCACCAGCGGTTTATTTCTGAACAGCTCTCTGGCTTCGCGATTGGCCGAAAACAGCGAATCGACATAGGTAATTTCACTCTGTATATCCGAAAAACCGGGTAACTCAGAAAGATCTTCCCACATCGGGTTTTCCTGAATATCTCCTGTAAAGGCGAAAATATTCCGGGCCTCGATAATCAACGGAGAATTGACGGGAACAGCCCTGAGTGCTGATGTACCAATATAGCGCGACTCGCGGCTGAAATAGTACCACCCGACGAATATTCCTACAATGATTAATCCCGTAAAGATTCCCAGACCTTTTTTACCCATAAATTGTACGTTAACTGATTTCTTCGCAAGAAAATGTTATGTAAAAATAAATACAATAACCTACAACGTCAACAATTCAGGGAACGATCCGAAGAAGGTTACTGTAAAATAACTTTGAACGTAACCGGAGCCCGATTGGCCATTTTCAACTTTAAGAGATAAATACCCGCCGGCAATTTCCCCGTAGGAATACTCACCGTCGTGCCTCTCGAAGGATAGACCACACCGCTTTTCACTGTGTTGCCCGAGATGGAGAATAACTGGTAACCGAACTTCGGCAATTGAGCCTGTACCTCCAATTTGATGATACCGGAAACCGGGTTTCCCAATAGCCTAACGCCTATATCGGCAATATCGTTGATTCCGGTGGTTGTTTGATCCACGATCAATTGCATGGTTACCGGAAGATGATCGGAATTATTATACAGAGCGTTAACCAAATCCGCCGGATAGTCCGAATTAGCACCGTCGAGCAGAGACTTATTGAAATGCTGCCCGTCCTGTCCTATTGCTTCGTAACTTCCCTCTTTGTAGGAAAGGTTGTTGGTATTGTTCAGCAAATCTTCCTGAACGAGAATAAAATCGAACCGGTCGTCCATACCTCCGCCAGAAGCACAGCCACTGGCGGAATGCGTCGATTGGGTATGGATATCAGCAAAAGTTAAATTGCTATGCCAGTTCCCTTCACGCCCCAGTGGATCATAAAAACTGTATGAAGTATTAGAGGGAGCGATTAAGTTCTGGAATGCTTGCTCATCGCTGTTATACAGGTTGCAGTCGCCAGAGAAGATGACATTTCCGTTCCATCCCATTTGCTCCAATTCTGCCATGATATTTTTCGTTTCCGTTGTACGGGTGCTAATATCAGAAGCTTCACTGCCAGCCTTGAGGTGTACCACCACATAGTTGATGAAAACGGTATCGGCACCATCGGCCAAATCAGGCGACTTGTAATATAGCCGGTAGAAATTGGCGTCACGTTCGTTGCTTCCCAACACCAGCCTTCCCTGCCATTTCAGCGCCAGCTTATTGGCGTTGTAGTATAGCATGTTGATTAAGTAGCTTCCCGAATATTCGGCCTGCACATATTGTGTGCGCCCGTCAGCATTTAATGCATTATCCAGCAAATATTTCACATCGGCTTCGTCACCATTCATTTCGTTTACTGTGAAAATATCCGGGAGATAATGACTAAACAGTATTTTCAGATAACCATTTTTGTCATCACGGTTATTGGTTTGCTGGTCACACGAATAAACATCTTTCCCGTAGTTGAGCAAGTTGTACTGCATCACACGGAGGGTATCCTGTGCCTTTAACTGACCAAAGAAGGCAATGAACAGGAACAGGAAAATGAAAAGGTTTAGTTTTTTCAGGTTATGCATAATTTACTATTTCGGTCGTCCGGATTTCACCTCCGAGGCATCCACAATTTTATACAGTTTGTCAGATCGTCTGATTTTCACATCCAATGGCATCGAGAAATACTCGCCTTTCCGCGTCTCTTCCACCGCCTTCTCATCAACTCTGATTTCCGGAACAACCATTTGTACTACGCCAGTTGTCGGGCCGGTAATGAGAATTTCATCGCCAACTTTCAGACTTTGGGTTTCCATCTTGAACTCCGCTACTTCCAGCTTGCTGAAATAGTTGGTTCCTTTGCCGATGTACATCCGTTTCTTGGTCGCCCGCGAACCATAGTTATGGCTCCATTCGCCCAACCGCTGCCCGAGGTAATAACCGTCCCAGAATCCACGGTTGAAAACGGTGCTTAGTCGTTTGTCCCAGTTGTCAATCTTTTCCTGCCCAAATGTCCCGTCGAAATATGCTTCAACTGCTTCGCCATAGCATTCGGCTACCGTTTTCACATATTCAGCACTTCGGGCGCGTCCTTCAATTTTTAAAACTGAAACTCCGGAATCGAGTATCTTATTCAGGAAATGAATGGTCTTCAAATCCTTTGGTGACATGATGTATTCGTTATCAATCTCCAGCTCCTGCCCGGTCTCTTTATCCGTCACTATGTAAGCTCGGCGACAGGTTTGCATGCATGCACCACGATTAGCCGACGAACTTGTTTCGTGTAACGAGAGATAACACTTCCCGGAAATAGCCATGCACAACGCTCCGTGAACAAACATTTCCAAGCGGACGCGTTTCCCGGAAGGACCTTTTAAATCGTCCCGTTCTATTTGTTTGGTAATTTCAGCAACACGATCGAGGGTCATTTCGCGGGCCAGCACCATCACATCGGCAAACTGCGAATAGAATTTTACTTCGGCATAATTAGTGATATTCACCTGTGTCGACATATGTACTTCCACACCCTGTTCGCGGCACATTTGTATCACGCCCATGTCGGAAGCTATCACAGCCGATACTCCACTCTCTTTGGCAGCCACAATAATCCCTCTGATTTTATCTAACTCATCGTCGAAAATGCCTGTATTCACCGTCAGATATGTTTTCACTCCCGCTCTTTCGGAGCGCGAAACAATCTCTTTCAAATCGTCGATGGTAAAATTGTGCGACGAGCGGGCCCGCATATTCAGTTTTTCAACACCAAAATATACGGATCCGGCACCACCCTGAATGGCTGCCATTAATGATTCATACGACCCAACCGGGGCCATAATTTCCACATCTTTTCTCTCCATAACCGTTTTAAGAAACTGATGCAAAGGTACAATTCCGACCTTGATCAGCAAGATGTTTTACATACGGCTATCGCTTGATTACCTTCCGGGAAATCTGTTGGCCTCCCACTTCGATGTTAACCAAATACATTCCCGGAGGATATGCGGAAAAATCGAGCTGCTCAGTTAGCCTGCCGTCGACTGGATACACCTGCCGGTTGTACATTCGTTGACCAAGATAATTGTACACAATAATATTCCCTGAATCAGCCGTTTTTTCCAGATCCAACTCCAGCTGCATCTGGTCGTGAACCGGATTCGGATATAACCTCAAATCACCCGGAGAAAGAGGAACGGTTGCCACATCTACGTTATCGCCAATGAACAGGTTGTCAATGCACCATCCCCAGGCCCACGTAAAAGGATCAGAATAAAGCCGGAAGCGAACAAGAATCGTATCACTAGGTGAGAAATCAGAAGATGAAGTCATGTTGAGTACCCGACGCTTGAACATGTCCTTGCTTCCTTCAGTCAGCGAGTTTCCATTTTGCATATCCTTATTATAGGCAGTGAGCCAGGTACTATTGGAAGATGAATCCCATCCGGGAGCAATCGCTTTCCATGTATGTCCATCATCCTTGGAACCTTCAACAACTACATAATCGTAAAAATCGGTGCTCCCAAAAGTTGCGTTGTCAGCACCAGGCTCCACCAAAACAACCTCATCAAAAGCAATTTCCGTGTTTGCATTCAAAACAATCGGAATACGTAACACTGTTGTGTAATTAAAATATGGTGCTGTCTCTTCAGGACTATCATAAGGATGAGGCGAGTGAAGCGCATTATCATCAAAAAATGCGGTCTTTGTCACTGTAAAGTCTGACCCAGTAAAATCATCTGTCGTAGTATCGAAGTTATTTTCGTAGTATGTAACTGCTGGCTTAACCGACACGACTGAAATCGTGTAGTAGTCTTGCATTGGCAAAGTAGTTTGATTACTATTAGTTGAACTATCGATCGCAATAATTCTATATTCCAATACATCGTTAGAAGTCAATCCCAACGGTAGTGGCACTGTGGCCGCATAGGTCGAATCAGAAACCAATGAAAGATCAAACATTCCCGCATTTGAGTTATTCAGCATCAATTCTACCTTAACAGAAGCAATTCCTATATTATCAGTGGCTGTAGCCTCAACATAAAGTGAATCGGCAGATGAGAACACTATCTTTACCGGAACATGTGAAAGCGAAGGCGGGGTTGTATCTTCACCTACATAAAATGAATAATAATTAGTTGGAGCATGAACCGGCTTTGAGAAATTTCGAGCCCGCAAATCCATTACCGTGATATAATAATCGGTAGTCGTCCCCATTGCAGGAATAGTAATACTAGCAAAGTACTCGTCTGGATTTCCCGTGCTAAGCATCGTATCCACAGTTTCTGTTTGCCAATTATCAAAGGAATAGTGCAACACAACTGAAGATGTGTCAATACCATAGTCACCGTAAACTTTCGCTGTTACCGGTACCTCCGATGGAAGTTGATCGTAGTCCGATACTGGCGAATGAATAATATAGGTATACTTCCATCCCATTTCTGCCAACATCGCTTCCAATAATGGTCCCGGATTATGGTTGGCCTCACCCAAAGCCAGAGCGTGGGTCATCAAAGCATTCTCACTTCCTGCAGGATAACTGAGATCATTCAAATGATAAAAACTGGAACCATCGTCCCATGTTGGAGGCGCATACAATCGAGGGTTTGAACCATCGAAGTCTTCACGGGCTAAACGACTATCAAACTGAAGTTCACTTCCGGTAAACTGATTATACAACTCGGCCGAAGGATTAGCAAAATAATTGGTATCGATTAATTGCTGATCCTGAATATTCTGTACATACACGTCATATATTCCCGGGAAAAGATTCGTATCATCACCAATCTGACCTTCCAAACCGGTGACCGAAGCAAATCCTATTATTCCTAAGCCGTGACCGATTTCATGAATAACGACAGATACAAAATCATATTTATCCAACGGTGTGTTTCCATCGGTTCCAAAATACCAGTCGGTGTTATCGGAGTTAAAACGGGCGACCATATCAGGAGATGTACTACCAAGAATATCCTGTCCCGACATTTTATCAGCTAAAGCTACCGGATAATAAGTGTTTTCACGAAGTGAACCATCGAAATCACGGTAATATGACGCTGGCCCACATGAACCGAGAGTTCCCTTGTCCAGTGAAGTCCAGGTTGCTTTTAAACGAATAGGTACAGGACTATCCAATACGGATTCCCATACACTCACGGCATATCGAAATGCATCAGCTGCTTCCTGACTGAAACCTACCAACTCCAAATCAAATGTAGAGTTTGCCGTTGCAGATTTGAGAAAAGCATTGGGTGGAGGAACAAAACTCTTGCGAACAGAATCGCTTTTATAACATAAAGCATACCTTCCGGTAATGCTATGATTATAATTTTTAGAATAGGCCTGATTTCCCAAAATAAAAAAAAAGGCCAGTACAATTAGTAAATTAAGGCGTCTTGGCATTAGCCCGAGTTTTAGGTTAGTTAATTAATTAAAATCAGGCTTCTAATTTAATACAAATCTTGAACCCATTTCCTGTGTCATGGCCTCAATTTGAATTTGTAGTGTTAAAAAGTTGGTCAGGTTACGCTCGAAATGCTCGGGTAATTGATCATCGATGAAGCTGAACTTTTGATTGGCCGGTATTTTCAACCGGGCTGCCAACTCGAAAATATCTTCATCAACGATAGGTTGTGGCTCCTCTCCTTCTTCGCGCATCAGCATAAAACGGTGAAATAATAATACCAATCTTGGACCGGGCTTTGTGTTTTTAAAATGCAGCAGTTCCACATTTCCTTCCATATATAACTTCGAGGGAGAACTGCTACGCGTCAGGAAATTCACCAGCTCAACAACTTTCACCACAATATCCATCTCCCCGTTGCTTTTCCGGTTCTTTACCTCTTCAATATGTAATAAACAACCTCGATCCTGTGTTTCGCCATTTAGCACATAGGGCATCCCAAACATCTGATGTGATTCCATTACATCGTTCACCAAATGTTTATACCGCTCCTCAAAAATGTGAAGGCCGAACTCCTCTCCAGGGAATGCAAATACATTCAACGGAAAAATAGGATATGTCTGAATATCGTTCATGGCAAATGTGGTTCTTCGTTTTTATAAACAAAATGACACTGCAAAGGTTGAGTTACATAATCTTCACCGCCTGTCTATTACCTCATTTGTTTTGTATAAAAACGTAATATTCCGGTCAAAATTGTAACGGAGCTTAAATTACACTTATGCTCTAACGGTATCGATTTACTACTTCTTTTTTGTACAAGAAAATGCCGGAACATGTATATTTGTCAAAACCGGAAATTTTCCGGAAGCATTTCCACTCCTAATTTGATACAAATGACAAAGTTCATTAGCATGTGTGCATTAGTTACCGGTATCTTGTTGCTCACTGCCGGGAAACCGGTAAAAACTTACGACGAATTGTACCGCCCACAGTTTCATTTCTCTCCTGAAAAAAACTGGATGAATGATCCTGACGGATTGGTTTACTACGATGGTGAATATCATCTGTTTTACCAATACAATCCCAATGGCAACGAGTGGGGATATATGCATTGGGGGCATGCGGTCAGCACTGATTTAGTTCATTGGAAAAATCTTCCCATTGCCATTTACCCCGACAATAATTCGACGGACAAGGTGAAATGCACCGCATGGTCGGGGTCAGCCATTGTCGATAAAAACAATATAACCGGACTGCAGGAAGGCAACTACAAAACCTTGCTGGCATTCTACACTAGCCGGGGATGCGGTCAGCGGTTAGCCTACAGCAATGACAAAGGACGTACCTGGAAAAAATATGCAGGCAATCCCATTATTCCCGAAGCACCCGGAGAAGAGACCCGTGACCCGAAAGTATTCTGGTACAAACCGGGAAATCATTGGGTATTGGTTCTCTATCGCATGCCTGGCGGCGATAAAGCAAAAGAAGGAATCTCCATTTACAATTCCACAGACCTGGTGCACTGGACTTTCGAAAGTCATGTAACCGGTTACTACGAATGTCCCGACCTTTTCTCACTTCCACTCGATGGAGACAGCACCAAAATGAAATGGGCACTTCTGGGAGGCGATGGTTCCTATATGTTGGGTGATTTTGATGGAAAACACTTTACACCTAAATCCGGGAAGAAAGTACTCGATTACGGACAGAATTTTTATGCAACCCAAACCTGGTCTAACGCACCGGATGGCAAACGAATTCAAATTGCCTGGATGAGAGAAAGTAAATATCCCGGTATGCCGTTCACCGGTCAAATGTCCTTCCCCACAGAACTTTCGTTGAAATCGACTCCTGATGGACCTCGCATTGTTAGAACTCCGGTTGGAAGCATCTCTTCTCTTTACGGGAAGAAAATGGATAAAACCGATAAGAATATTATCCCCGGTCTGAAGAATAATAATCTTCTCAAGGGAATTCACAGTGAATGCTTCCGCATCACTGGTGTGTTTGATGTCAAATCCTCCAATATGTTCGGAATTACGGTCCGAAAATCAAGAAAAGACGCCGGAACAGAAATCAGTTACGACGTAAAAAGACAGGTACTGACTTCTATTGGCTCCCAAATGCCGTTGGCTCCGGTTAATAATAAAATTAAGCTGGATATTTTGGTCGATCGGGCATCGATTGAGATTTTTGCCAATAACGGCGAAAAAGTTATCACCGACAATTTTACGCCTGCAGAAAAAGCTGACGATATGGAACTTTGGACGCGGGGTGGCGAAATTATGGTGGACTCGCTTGAAGTGCGCGAACTCAAATCCATCTGGAAAGAATAACTTAATCTTAACGTGATGCCGATCCGCTTCGACTATCATATGCACACTCGCTTGTCAGACGGCAAAAACAGCCATGAGGAAATGGTGGAAGAAGCCATTAAAAAAGGTTTCAACGAAATTGGATTTTCCGATCATTTCTGTATTAAAGGGCCAAATTCATGGGCGATGGAAGCTGACGGAATTCCCAAAATGGTATCAGAGATTGATGCGGTTCAGAAAAAATATGACGGAAAAATTCGCATTCTTTTTGGTATCGAAGTGGATTATTTTCCCGACAAGGAAGACGAAATCGCACAGGTTTTAAAGCAATACTCGTTTGACTATGTGATTGGTTCCGTGCATTTTTTGGATGACTGGAACTATGACTCGGATTCAGCCCATAAACGATACACGGAATTCAGCAACGATTACCTCTATCAGTGGTATTTCGCTGAATTACAAAAAGCGGCTTCCTCTGGATTGTTCGATACCATGGCGCATCCTGATCTGATCAAAAAATTCCAGGTTTGGCCCGAAAGTGCTCAGAACGGGCTTTTTCGGACAACGGCTGAAATTTTTGCTGACGCTGGAGTAGCCTTCGAAGTAAACACCAGTGGGATCGATCGTCCTTGCGGCGAATTCTTTCCCGGGAAGGAGTTTCTAACAGAATTATTTAACGCGGATATTCCGGTTACGCTGGGCTCCGATTCGCATAAAGCGGAACAAATTGGCCGCTATTTCAACGATGCCAAAACCATGCTCAAAGAATTGGGCTACCCGAATTTAGTCCGCTACCGGAAACGTGAAAGGATTAATGAACCTTTATAAGTTCACAAAAAGTCCCGGTTTTCGCCGGGACTTTTTATCGTCTTTTATTAATTCGACAACAGCTTATACAGTTCTGTCAAATCAGGTGTCAGGATAATTTCCGTTCGCCGGTTTTTCTGACGAGCTTCCGGTGTTTTGCGCGGATCAACCGGTAAGTATTTACTTCGTCCTGCCGCGGTTATCCTCTTTGGATTGATGTTGGCATCCTGCAGCAAAATCTTGGTAACTGCCGTAGCCCGCATCACACTCAGGTCCCAGTTATCTTTTATAGCTCCGGTTCCCCGCAACGGAACATCGTCGGTGTGTCCTTCCACCAGCACATTGATGTCCGGATTAGCCGCCAGAACCTGTGCAATCTTTTTCAGCGCTTGCCGTCCCTGTTGACCAACAGCATATTTCCCTGACTGAAATAACAACTTCTCGGCCATCGAGACATACACCTGGCCGTTTTTCTCAGTTACGTTAATGCCCAGATTTTTATAGCCGGTCAAAGCATTCAGCATTTTCTGCTTCAAATCCTTTACCGCTTTGTCTTTCCTTGCCAGTAAGTTTTCGAGCTGTTGCAACCGCTGATTTTTCTCCGCCAGTTTCTTTTCACGTGCATCCAAATCAGCTTGTGCCGATTCCAGGTTAGTCAACAACCGCGAAATTTCCTCGCTGCTCCCCGATTTCACCGCTGAAATCTGCTTCTCTAAATCTGCATTGGTAGCTTTCAGCCGCTTTACTTCCCGGGCGAGGTTGTCCCGCTCGTCTTCCATGGAACTTTTTTCGGCTTTCATCTTTTTCATCTCAGCTTCCATCTGTTCGGCCTTTGCGCCAGCCTCATTTGCTTTGGCTTCCATATCCTGAAGCTTCTGCTTTAACAGCAGCTGACTGTCTTCACATTCATCCAATTTGCCTTTTACCCGGTTAAACTCACTGGTTGAGACGCATGAAGGCAACATGAAAATCATCAACAATGTGCCCAGCAGCATAACACGAAAGTTTCTCATATCTATCCTTGTCATATATTTGTATTATCAAATCGTCGAAGTAAAAATAATGAAAGACCATGCACTTCACAAACAAGTAGTGCACTTCCTTCGTGCACCCCGTGTAGGGATAAATTTGTAACTTTGTTCCATTGGAAAATCATATAACGATAGTGTCTCAGTTCATGGCGGAAGCGCAAACTCAGCTTCTGGACAAAATTGAATATCCCAGAGATCTGCGTAAACTCAGCGAAAAAGAACTTCCTGATGTTTGCACAGAGCTGCGTAATTATATTATCCGGGAAGTTTCATCCAATCCCGGACATTTTGGAGCCAGCCTCGGTGTGATTGAGTTGACTGTAGCTCTTCATTACGTTTATCAAACGCCTTATGACCAACTTGTTTGGGACGTAGGGCATCAGGCTTATGGCCATAAAATCCTAACGGGAAGAAGAAAGAAATTCCACACGAACCGTAGAATAGGAGGTATCAGCGGTTTCCCGAAAATTGCTGAAAGTGAATTCGATGCTTTTGGCGTGGGCCATTCATCCACTTCCATATCCGCAGCTCTGGGTTTGATGCTGGCTGCGAAAATCAAAGGCGAAACCGACCGAAAAGTAGTGGCCATTATTGGTGATGGTGCCATGACCGGCGGAATGGCTTTTGAAGGTCTGAACAACGCAGCAACCAGCAACTCGGATATTCTGGTTATTTTGAACGATAACAACATGGCCATCGATCCTGCCGTTGGCGGCCTGAATAATTACCTCGTTCAGATGCAGACTTCACCGGCCTATAACCGGTTGAAGAGTGATGTCTGGAAAATTCTGGGAAAACTAAACAAAGTAGGTCCCAAAGCCCGCCAGGTATTGCAGCAACACCAGCATGCACTGAAATCGGTTTTGTTGCGGAACAGTAACCTTTTTGAGTCTTTCGGATTCCGTTATTTTGGACCGGTGGATGGACACGATGTTAATGCAATGGTCAAAATCCTAAGCGATCTGCGTAACATCGAGGGGCCCAAACTTCTGCACGTCATTACCAAAAAAGGAAAAGGTTTTGCTCCGGCCGAAGAAAACGCCACCAAATGGCATGCAGCTCCCGGTAAATTTGATATCCGAACAGGGGAAGTATTCGTGGATATGCCCCTAAAACCATCGGCACCCAAATACCAAGATGTTTTTGGGAAGACCATTGTAGAACTGGCCGAAAAGAATGAAAAAATTGCTGCCATCACACCGGCGATGCCTACGGGCTGTTCGTTAAATCTGATGATGCAGAAAATGCCGGAACGCACGTTTGATGTAGGCATTGCTGAACAACACGCCGTTACCTTTGCGGCTGGCTTGGCAGCCAACAACCTTGTTCCGTTCTGCAATATTTACTCTTCGTTCATGCAGCGCTCGTATGATCAAATTATTCATGATGTAGCGTTGCAGAACCTGAATGTGGTTCTATGCCTCGATCGAGCCGGCCTGGTTGGTGCCGACGGTGCTACCCACCACGGAGTGTTCGATTTGGCTTTCCTCCGAAATATTCCGAACCTCACCGTTTCTGCTCCAATGGACGAAATTGATTTGCGGAACCTGATGTATACAGCACAGCTTCCAGATATGGGGCCTTTCTCAATCCGTTACCCGCGAGGAAAAGGTGTTCATGTAGAGTGGGACGTTCCTTTTAGCGAAATCCCGGTAGGAAAGGGAAAAGAAATTGCACAAGGTACCGACGTTGCCGTGCTGAGTATCGGACATCCGGGTAATTTTGTCAAGGAAGCCACCGAGACACTTAACAACGAAAATATTTCCGTGCAGCATTACGACATGCGTTTTGTGAAACCTCTCGACACCGAAATACTGGACTCAGTATTGGCCAAATTCGACAAAGTAATTACGGTTGAAGATGGGGTAATTAACGGAGGATTCGGCAGTGCCGTAATGGAATATCTGATGGAAAAAGGTTATTCTGGCAAGTTTAAAAGGCTCGGAATCCCTGATCGGTTCATCGATCAAGGTACACCTGAAGAACTCTATCGCGAATGTGGTTTCGACAGTGACGGCATTTGCTGGGAAATCCGCGACATGATATAAGGATAATTCCTTTTACCATATCACTCACGATGCTATTCCCGGATTTTCTTTTCGGTTGAAAAACCGATTCTTTTCAGGAAATTTCTATCTTCGGAACACATTGTAAAACTAACGCCTTGTTTCAATTTTTCAGCAACCGGAATTTTAAAGGAATATTACTGACTTTTGCTTTTCTTATCAGCATAGGCACGTTTATCTATACCAAAACACTTGTCGATAAATTAAAGCAGGAGGAACACCGGAAAGTAGAGCTGTGGGCACAGGCAACACACCGTCTGGCGGAATCGCGTAATACTACCGGAGAAGAACTGGCCTTTACTTTCGATGTCGTAGAAAACAATCAAACGGTTCCCATTATTGTTACTGACCAGAATGACAGCATTCTATACGATCGCAACCTGGAAATTGCTGACGGTCCGGGCAAGCAAGAAAAACTCCGGCAGATACTTGTGAACATGAAGAAACTGTATCCGCCCATTGTTATTCCCATTTCACCGGATAAGAAAAATCTTGTTTATTACAGCAACTCCAATTTATTGAATAAACTCAGGTACTACCCGTTGGTTCAGCTTCTGATTTTGACACTGTTTATCCTGGTTGCATACGTCGCATTTAGTGCTTCCCGTGTTTCGGAACAAAACCGTGTTTGGGTAGGAATGGCGAAAGAAACCGCTCACCAGTTGGGAACGCCTATCTCCTCACTCATGGCCTGGGTAGAACTACTGCGAATGCAAAATGTGGATGAGTCGATTGTTACAGAAATTGCCAAGGATACCGAGCGGCTCAACCGCATTACCGAACGCTTTTCGAAAATTGGTTCAACACCCGAACTCACCGAAACCAATGTGGTTTCGGTTCTGGCAAATGCCATCGAATACCTTGAAAAAAGAAGCCCGAAGCGAATTCTCTTTACATCCAATTTCAATCCTTTCCAGGAAATCATGATCCCGCTAAATGTTTCCCTTTTCTCCTGGGTTATCGAAAACCTCTGTAAAAATGCCATCGATGCCATCGAAGGAAAAGGTGAAATCAACGTTTCGCTGTATGTGGCCCCGGAGGAACTTTACATCGACGTAAGCGACTCCGGAAAGGGAATTCCAAAAAGCAGTTTCAGAGAAGTGTTCCGTCCGGGTTACACCACGAAGAAGAGAGGCTGGGGGCTGGGATTATCTCTGGCTAAACGAATTATCGAGAATTACCACAACGGACATATTTCTGTCAAACACTCGGAAATAAACAAGGGTACCACATTCCGCATCGTCCTGCACTCTGAGGAAAACCTGACGGAGAAAATCACTCAACCCGTTTAATATTAAGAATTTCAAAATTCTCAGGTTTTTTTCTGTTGTATATTAAAAATTTATACTTTTGCAAAGCTAAAAAAGGAAGGTTGTGAAATACCTGAAAAACTATATCATTCCTTTCTCCGGACTGAAGGAGGGAAAACATCAGTTCCAGTTCGAAGCTGGCGAACGCTTTTTCAGGGAGTTTGAAGAGTCGGAGATTGAAAGAGGTGAAGTGAACATCGAGGTAGAGCTCGAAAAACGGACAACCTACTTATCACTTGGCTTTAAATTGACTGGAAGCGTTCAGTTAATTTGTGACCGATGCCTGGACTATTACGACCAGCCGTTGGATAACGATTTTAAACTCTACGTGAAGTTCAGCGAAGAACCGCAGGTAGATGATGACGAAGTGATGTATCTCCACCCAACTGATCATCAGGTAGAGGTAGGTCATTTGATATATGAATTTATTGTTCTGAGCTTACCGGCGCGACATGTTCATCCGGACGATGAAAACGGCGAAAGCACGTGCGACCCGGAAATGTTGGATAAGCTTGATGAATACGATCATCCCGGTGACGACGATGAACCTATTGATCCGAGATGGAATGATTTGAAAAAGATTATTGGTAACTAAGTAAAGTTGATTTAAAATGGCACATCCAAAACACAGAACGTCGAAAACGAGAAGGGATAAGCGCAGAACGCATTATAAAGCAACTCCTGCTACCATGGCAACTTGTTCAAACTGCGGTGCTACTGTAAAGTATCACACCGTATGTAATGAGTGCGGCCACTACAGGGGTAAACTCGTTATTGAAAAAGAAATTACTGTTTGATTTCCATAGCAGAAAGAGTTTTCTTTCTGTCTATTTGGTTTTTTCATGGCTTTAGAAAGGCTTTCCTGTGCTCAGGAAGGCCTTTCTATTTTAGCCCGTTTTTATTCTCTTCCGAAGTCCCCTTCCCTACTTAATTTATTGATAAGTAAATACCTTCCGTTTACCATTTTGGAAGAATACTATTGACCAACAGTTTCAAAACTTGTTGGCTTTTATTATCTTCATCGGCTAAAGTCAAGACAAGTTGTTTACGTTAAAACCGAAGAAAATGGCAAAACCCATCATCCAAAACGAAGTGAAAGCACTGAACACGATTGCAAAAGATACCATGATTAAAGGGGATATCAAATCGGATGGTGATATTCGAATCGACGGTGCACTGGAGGGGAACCTGGAATGCAAAGGACGCGTAGTACTCGGTCCCGAAGCCAAGGTAAAAGGAACAGTCCGTTGCCGGTTAGCCGACATTATGGGGACTCTTGAAGGGGAAATCTTTGCTTCTGAACTAATGACGTTGAAAAACACCGCCGTTATCAATGGCGATCTGACCATGGGCAAATTATCCGTTGAGCCGGGAGCTCAGTTTACCGGTAAATGTTCTATGGGAAGCGGTTCAGGCTCTGCTCCGAAACCTCAGGCTGCTCCGGTTCAACCGGAAGCCAAACCGAAAGACAGATAGCAGTTGCTTTCGCAAAAAAAAAATTACTCCCCGTGAATTAGGTTGATTTCTGATTTCACGGGGATTTTTATTTTTCAGAGGTTGGCACTCACCGATTCAAGCGATTCGGAAACATTAATGGCATAATCCGCCAACCGTTCGCACTCGTTGAAAATATCGTTGTAAATACTGCCCTTCTGGTAATTGTACATTCCTTTTTCCAGATTCTCCAAATGTTCTGTTTTCAGAATATCCCGGAAGACATTAATCTCTTCCTCCTTTTTCCGGGCCACCGAAGCATCCACCCGATCTTCTGTTTTCAGGTTGAGTTCCATAATTTGAATGGTATCGGCTACCAGGCTGAACAGAATTTCGAGGTTTTCCATCGGTTTCCCTGAAAAAGTAATTTCCTGTTGGTGCGCCCGATTAAATGCCCGGGCAATATTGTAACACGAATCGCCAATACTTTCGATGTTATCGATCAACTTAAACATAGACGAAAGCACCCGCGAATTTCGGACACTTAACCTTGTTTCCCCCACTTTAGTCAAGTAGTTGGCTATTTCAATTTCGATACGGTCGCACACTTTTTCCTCGGTCTCAAGCTTCTCAAACCGTTGGTCGAATTTCTTATCAGGAATTTCGGTCAACAGCTCCTGAACATCCTTAAACATATTCGAAACCCGCTGCCCAAACAGCGAAATCTCTTCACGCGCCAGGTAAAGCGACGCTTCCGGTGTTGACAAGAGTCCGATTTTTATGTGCTGTAAGGTAAAAGTGCTTTCCGCCTCCGCTTTTCGTTCCGGGACGAGCCGCGTAACAATCCGGGCAAGCGTTCTAACAAACCCGATGAGCAATGCCATATTCAGCACATTAAATAATGTATGAAACAATGCCAACGCCACCGGAATCGCATTGCTCGTTTCAAACGGATTTCCCCCTCCCATCTCTTTCATCAGAAAAGCGACTCCCTTAAGGAAAAATGGGAACACAATAATCATCCAAACCACCCCCACAAGATTAAAAATCAGGTGAGCGCGTGCAGCCCTTCGTGCGTTGGTATTAGCCACCAATGCCGCCACGTTGGCTGTAATGGTTGTTCCCAGGTTTTCACCTAACACCATGGCGGCTGCCATATCGAAATTAATCCAGCCGCTGTTGCACATCACCAGCGTTAACGCCATGGTTGCACTGGAAGACTGAATGAGAATGGTTAACAAGGTACCGATGAGCATGAACAGAATGTATCCCACGTAGCCCATATGGGCATACTGCGATAACCAACCAAGAACTTCCGGATTACTGCTGACATCGGGGACAGACATTTTCAGAAATTCGAGTCCGATAAAAAGCAAGCCAAAGCCCATCACCAACTCACCCCACGATTTCCGGGAACGCACGCGGGAGAATAATACCGGTAAGGCTAAACCGACCATCGGCAAGGCAATTTGTGTGATGTTGAACTTGAATCCAAAAAGGGAGATGATCCAGGCCGTTACGGTTGTACCGATATTCGCTCCCATCACCACACTGATGGATTCGAGCAGTGAAAGCAGTCCGGCATTCACAAAACTAACCACCATCACGATGGTTGCCGATGAGGATTGGATAAGGGTGGTAATAAGAATGCCGGTGAAAACACCGCGCATACGGTTGGCTGTCATCGATGCCAGAATAGCGCGCATTTTATTGCCCGCCACCTTTTGCAGCGATTCACTCATCAGCTTCATCCCAAAAAGGAATACAGCCAGCGAGCCCAAAAGCCTCAGAAATTCAACAAATCCGTAGTCCATTATTCTGGTATAGGGGGTTAGGCTGTGCCGAATTTAAATGTTTTTGATACAAAACTGAAAAGCGAATGACATAAATTTTATTCAATGGGTAAGAAATATTCTCACCACCATCATTTTCTTCAAAATCGACCGGTTCAATTTCTTATCATGTAAAACTATGGCATTTAGGCTAACGCTCTCAGCAGCATAACAAGTAAAATGTCATAATCTTTTCAATTCAGTCAATTAAACACTAATTTCGCGGGGATTTCATTTTACTACTATGTGGAGAAGAATAGCACGCTTCATTTTATCTTACCGGATTGCCCTCTCGGTTATTTTGCTGGGAATTACCATTTACATGGGATTCATGGCACCTCATGTTCAGCTTTCGTACGAATATGCCTCGCTGTTACCTAAAAAAGACACGGTTTACCAGGAAAATCAGGATTTCATCAAAAAATTTGGGGCCGGTTCCGATGTGATTGTTATCGGCGTGCAGGATTCCAATTTCTTCAACATCGACCATTTCAACCGATGGGATGAGATGGCTGCCGAACTGAAAAAAATCGACGGTGTGGAAGGTATGCTGTCGGTCGCCAATGCTTACGATATTTATAAGGACCGGAAGGCGCATAAATTTAAGTTCGACAGCATTTTCCCATCACGGGCACAATCGCAGGAACAACTCGATACACTGGTTGAAAAACTACATACTCTGCCATTCTACAAAGGGCAACTTTACAACGAAAAAACACACACCTACATGATGGCCATTACCGTAAGCAAAGCCTTGATGGCAACGCCAAAACGGGAAAAAATGGTCAATCAGATCCAAGAAGTAGGTAATCAGTTTGAAGCAGACACAGGAGTGAAAGTTCATTATTCAGGAATGCCTTATATCCGGGTAGTCACCTCGCAAAAGATTAAGCGCGAGTTTCTGATGTTTATTCTGGCTGCACTGGCGGTGGTTATTATCATCCTGTTCTCATTCTTCCGATCATTTAAGGCCGTTATTCTTCCGGTAACGGTGGTATTAATCGGGGTTATCTGGACATTAGGGCTGATGGCCATACTTGGTTACAAAATCACCCTGTTGACCGGGATGATCCCACCATTACTAATTGTCATTGGGGTTCCCAATTGTATTTTCCTCGTCAACAAATATCATAACGAATACAAAGGACACGGAAATAAAGTCAAAGCCCTTCAGCGTACCATCATGAAAATCGGGAACGCTACGTTCCTGACCAACCTGACTACTGCTTCGGGTTTTGCAACTTTCTTAGTGACCAGCAGTTCCATTTTGCGCGAATTTGGGTTGATTGCCTCGGTGAACATTATGGCGGTTTTCATGACTTCGCTCATTATTATTCCCACAGCTTTCACCTTCCTCGAGCCGCCAGCCGACAAGGATATGCGTCACCTCGATAATAATTTCATCGGAAAGATTATCGACAAATTTGTGTACGTTACACAAAACCACAGGCAAGGCATCTATATTGCGTTCATCGTCATTCTTCTGCTAAGTATTGTTGGAATTACCCGGATTAAAAGTACCGGTTACATGGTGGATGATTTACCGAAAGACGATCCCATCTACCTTGACCTTAAGTTCTTCGAAAAGAATTTTGATGGATTGATGCCACTGGAAATCAGCATTGATACGGAGCGTCCCAACGGAGTTTTGCGTACTTCCAATCTTAAGAAGATTGATGAATTCAGCACGGCTTTGTCGCAATACAAAGATTTATCCCCTTCACTTTCGTTGGTAAATGTGCTGAAGTTTGCCAAACAGGCCTTTTATAACGGAAAGGAAAAATATTATTCGCTGCCGAGTTATCGCGAGCAGTCGTTTATTTTCTCCTACGTTGGAAAATCAGAAGGAAAAATTGGCGACCTGAAATCTTTTGTCGATAGTACCAAGCAGGAAACGCGAATCAGTTTCCGGATGAAGGATGTAGGAACGACCCGAATGGACGATTTATTAAGCCGTATCCGAAAAGAAGCTGCGAAAATATTTCCACCCGATAAATACCACGTATCCGTTACCGGTGCATCGGTAGTATTTGTAAAAGGAACCCAGTACCTGGTGAAGAGTCTGTTCCAGAGTCTTGGACTGGCAATCTTGCTAATTGCTACCTTTATGGCGTTGATGTTCAACTCGCGGCGGATGGTCTTCCTGTCACTCGTTCCGAATGTGATTCCGCTTCTGTTTACAGCAGGAATCATGGGCTTTACCGGAATTCCGATTAAGGCTTCTACCATTCTGGTTTTCTCCATCGCGTTCGGAATTTCGGTCGATAATACCATTCATTTTCTTGCTAAATACCGGCAGGAACTGAGGCTCACTAATTGGAATATTGGCAAGTCAGTGGTACTCGCTTTGCGGGAAACCGGCTTCAGTATGATCTATACCTCCTTTGTACTTTTCTTCGGATTCGGTATCTTCAGTCTATCGAGTTTTGGCGGGACTGTAGCCTTAGGTATTCTCGTATCATTAACATTGCTTGTGGCCCTGATTTCGAACCTGATACTTTTGCCCGCTTTACTTCTTGCATTACAACGCCGTGCCACTACCCGGTATTTCGAAGAACCTTTCCTCGAAATTTTCGATGAAGAAGAAGATATCGAACAGGATGAACTTCGAATCGAGGGCAGAGATAAAAATGGGAATCTGCTCTCCGAAACCGATGAAAAGGATAAAACTATCGATGAATGAAAAGCCAGCAGGAACTCTTTGACCTCTTTCTTCGCGAACTGAAAAAGGAGCGAAAAAAAATTGATAATGCTTCACCGAAAGGTTTGTATAAGCCGGTTTCGTACACCCTCGATATGGGCGGGAAAAGGCTCAGACCGGTTCTCGTTTTGACGGGAGCCAATCTTTTTTCAGAAAATATAGAAGAAGCCCTGCCGGCCGCTATCGCCATCGAAGTGTTCCACAATTTTACCCTGCTACACGACGATTTGATGGACAATGCTTCGGTTCGCCGGGGTAAGCCAACCGTTCACCTGAAATTCAATCCCAACACCGCTATTCTCAGTGGCGATGCCATGATGATTCTCGCCAATGAATACCTGGCCAATTCACCTGCGGAAAAATTACCTGAATTGCTAAAGCTTTTCTCCCGAACGGCACTCGAGGTTTGTGAAGGACAGCAGTACGACATGGATTTTGAAAGCCGAATGGATGTAACGGTGGATGAATACATCGAAATGATTCGGCTAAAAACAGCCGTCTTAATTGCCGGAGCACTAAAACTGGGCGCTGTTATTGGCAATGCGCCGGAACAACAGGCCAATCTGTTGTACGATTTCGGTATCAATATTGGGCTGGCTTTTCAATTGCAGGACGACTGGCTCGATGTGTATGGCGATCCCAACGTTTTCGGTAAGAAAATTGGCGGCGATATCCTCAGCAACAAAAAAACATTCCTGTTACTCAAAGCACAGGAGAAATTGCAGGGTGAGAAAAAGGAACAGCTGCAAAACTGGATTACCAAAGAGACTTTCCTTCCGGAAGAGAAAATTGAAGCTGTTACACAATTATATAATGATGCAGCGGTAAGCGACGAAGCCCAGAAAATCATGCGCCATTATCATGAGGAAGCCTTGAAATGCCTGGCAAAACTCGAAGTGGAAGAAACGAACAAAAAGGATTTAACTGAGTTGGCTGATCAGGTAATGTCGAGGATTAGTTAAATCCCCGACATCATTTACTCAATTACAATACACGTAACGCTTTTTCAATTCGTTCCAGCCCTTCCTGTAACGTAGAACGCGGACAGCCAATATTCATGCGGAAATAGCCCTCGCCGCCACTTCCAAACGTACTTCCTACATTCATGGCCACACCGGCTTTATTCACCAACACATCTTTCATCTCTTTTTCGCTTAAACCATAGTCGCGAAAGTCGAGCCAGACCAGGAATGTCGATTCAGGCTGCATCACTTTGATTTTTGGTAAACGATCGGCCATGAATTCATTCAAATATTTCAGGTTACCCTGAAGATATTCCAACAGTTCGTCCAGCCATTCTTCACCATGCGTGTAAGCCGCTTCGGTGGCAACCGTACCAAAAATATTGCCTCCGTGCACATGCAGCACATTCAGCAAACGTTCGTAACGTACCCGCATTTTCTTTTGCGGAATAACCAGAAACGCAGAAGATAATCCGGCAATATTAAATGTCTTGTTTGGCGCCATGCAAACTACCGTGATTTCGGCCAGTTCTTCAGATATCGAAGGCAACGGAACATGCTTGTGTCCCGGATAAACCAGGTCGGAATGTATTTCATCGGAAACAATGATTACACCCTTCTCCTTGCAAATACGTCCCAGTTCAGTCAGTTCTTCTTTTGTCCAGACCATTCCACCCGGGTTATGCGGACTGGATAGCAACAGCATCTTCGTTTTATCATCAATCTTGGCTTTCAGGTCCTCGAAATCGAAATAGTAACGTCCGTTCTCGAGCTTCAGCGGATTTTCCACCAACTCTCGGCCTGAGCCTTTCACGCAAGTGAAAAAAGGAAAATAAACCGGCGGCTGCACAATTACTTTATCGTCCTCGTTGGTCAGCGCCATAATTAACATGGTAACAGCCGGTACCACACCCGGACTGAATGAGATCCACTCCCGCTTGATGTCCCAATCGTGCCGTTTCTTCATCCAGTCGATGATGGATTGGTGATAACTTTCCGGCCGGAAGGAATAAGCCAGCACTTCATGGTCGGCCCGCTCACGAATGGCGTCCATAATAAAATCGGGTACCCGGAAATCGGTATCGGCTACCCACATTGGCAACGCGTCGGGATTACCGCAAAATTGTTCCAACCGGTCGTATTTGATACAATTGGTACCTTTTCGGTCAATTACTTCGTCAAAATTATAGGGCATATGATTGTGGTTTACGGTTATTTCTTCCTTTCAAACGTACAGGAATCAATCCGGTTCAGATAGCGGATGCCATTCTCTTCCTCCAATCGTAAAATAAAATCGAAGCGATCAAGCGAAAGGCACAAATCGAAATCGGTGGCCGGCGACCACTCACTATTGGCCGGATCAAGCAACCGGGCTCCATCTCCTTTACGGAGTTCTTCTACCATTTCGGCAAAATGCGTTGGCTTTCCTGTTAGCAAGTCCCGGATATATTCGGCCAGAAAAGTATCTTCCTGCGACGGACGTTCTCCGGCATAGCCCATACAAACCAAACTTACTGTTTCCGGCGAACGGTATCGAATGTATTCGGCAATGGCGGCAGCATTCACAAAACTACCGGTGATAATTTCATCAGCGTGAACGGCATTGACGATTCCCTGGGTACCGGAACTACTTCTGTGAATGACGGTTTTCCCTGACAAATCTGCTTCTAAAATATGTGTGGGCGAATTTCCGAAATCAAATCCCGGCACTTTTCGCTCGTTTTGCTCACCCATTATTATTGAGTCGGGAATTTCTTCCGCTAAGCGAAATGCTTCTTTAATGTTTCCTACCGGGACAATCCGCGAGGCTCCACGTTCCATGGCATAGCAAGCGGTTGAAAACGCCCGGAACACATCGATGACCACAACCAGCCCATCGGCTTGTTGCGCACCTTCTATCAGTTGTAGAATCCGAATATTCATTCAATATGATTTCTGGAAATGGAAAATCGGTTGTTCAATGAAATCCAAAATAAATGGAAATAGAGGGTTTTTCACGAAAGGAATTACTAAAAATTTTATCAAAGTTGAGTTTTTGAAGAAAAAAATTCAGTCAACTAAGCTCAGATTAATGAAACAGCTCATCGCGAGATCATATAAACTTCACACACACAAGACTGTATATATGACAGTTACAAGACCAAATACTAAAAGCTCTTCAATTTAAGATCATATTCATTCGCTTTTCCCGTTTCCGATCACGCAGAGTTAAAACAGCAGTAATATATGTTTTACAACATATGCTGTATAACATGTTTATATTTGCAGTGTAAAACCTCTTAATATTAGAAGCTATGAAGACAACAAACTTTAAAACAATGATGAGCAAGAATTTAATGGTAGCAAGTTTGAGCGCGTTCTTCCTGGTTATTACAATTGGCCAAGCATTGGCAAGTGGTAAGACTTCAGTGTATACAAAAGATAATTCGGATCTGTCCATCGTTTCGGTCATCAATCCCGGAACGGAACCAATGAGTATCACAATTGAAAATGACCTAGGAAATGTAGTTTATTATACCAAAAGCAATGTGTCGGGAAGCCAGTATTTCAAGGCATTCGATTTCTCGAAACTGGAAGATGGTAACTACAATCTGCGCGTTCGCTCTGGTAATAAAACATTGGTTCAGTCTTTCAACGTAGTTGATGGCCATGCCAATATGAATGACCAGCTTGCAAATAACAAAGACATTGCTCCTACTTTCAGGTTTAAAAACAACATGCTCAAACTGTCCTACCTGAACCTGAGCAAGGACGACGTTGAAGTTTATCTTTACGACAACGACAACAACCTGGTCCACCAGGAAGACCTTGGTAAAGACGTAAGCCTCGGTCGCATCTTCAATTTCGACGCAGCAAAACCAGGTCAATACCAGGTTGTATTAAGCGTTGGAGATGAAAACAATTACACCTACACGGTGAATAAATAAATTTTTGCATCATCAAAAAAAGCAAAGCGCCCTTCAGAAGGGCGCTTTTTTTATGCCCTTATTTTTCACTCGCTCTTTGTCTTTTTCCCTATTCATTCATTCACATAAAACTGTATGCTAATTGTAAAAAATACGCTATTTCACTACTTTTGACTGATTTGACAGTGAATTGCTATATATATCCAATAATATTCACGAATTAAAACCAAACATGAAAAGAGAGGCAACACAATTTCTGTTCCTGATTTTGTTTCTCTTTGCAGCACCGGCTCTTCAGGCGCAAAACGGTGCAGTAAAGCAAAAACAAATCACCAATTTTCAACTGCAGTCGTCGGCCGTAATCAACGCTTCCGGCGAAACATTATCCACTTCTTCTTACCAGGAAAATGTCTACTGGTTTCCAGTGAAAGTACCATCAACCGTACTTACCGGGCTGGTAGCCAACAATGTTTATCCCGATCCGTATCAGGGAATGAATAACATGTATATTCCTGACGCTTCCGACAGTTTCAACAAGGAGTATAATCTGGAACAGTACAGCTTTCTTCCAAACAATCCCAATCCCTGGAAAAAGCCTTACTGGTACCGTACGTCTTTCAACGTACCCTCCAATGATAATGGCCGTCATTTCCAACTGATTTTTAAAGGAATTAACTACCGGGCTGCGGTTTGGGTAAACGGAAAACAGGTTGCCGACTCAACCGACATGGTGGGGATGTTTGCCGAATACAGTCTCGATGTCAGCAAAGAGATTAAAGCGGGTGCTGAAAATTACCTGGCGGTGAAAATTTATCCACTCGATTTCCCGGGCACACCGGCGCCCGAGCAGCTAAAAGCCATGGGTCCGTTCTTTGCCAATGGTGGTCCTACCGGCGATATCGGTAAAAATGTGACGATGCTCTGCTCGGTAGGCTGGGACTGGATGCCTCCGACACGCGACCGGAATATGGGAATCTGGCAGCCGGTTTATTTGAGGACTTCCGGAACAGTAACCATTAGTCGTCCGCATTTGGTGACGACATTGCCCGCCCTTCCGGACACAACCGTGGCCGATATTTCGTTGAAACTGCACCTGTCCAACCACGGCAGTTCCAATGAAAAAGGAAAGCTGAATGTTACCATCACGCCAGAAAGTTTCAGTGGTTCGTCCATCGAATTTTCAAAAGAGATTGCACTAAATGCAAATTCTTCCACGAAAGTGGAGCTCAATCCGGAAAACGAAAAAAGCCTGCATATCACTAATCCGCATTTGTGGTGGCCCAATGGTCACGGTGCGCCCAACCTCTACCGTATCCGTTTGCAATACCTTGCCGGGAATACGGTTTCCGACGATACTACCTTTGTTTTCGGAATTCGCACGGTGAGCTCAAAAGCAACCGAAGTGAAAGGCAAATTCCTGCGTCGCGACTTCTATGTGAACGGAAAACGTGTCAACCTGGTGGGTGGAGCCTGGGTCCCAGATATGATGGTGAACCGCGATTCCCTGCGCTATGACAACGAACTTCGGCTTTGCCAAAATGCCAACATCAACCTGGTGCGCATCTGGGGCGGTGGTATTACGCCTCCTGACCAGTTTTTCAACGCCGCCGACCGTTATGGTTTGCTGGTTTGGTCCGATTTCTGGGTAACCGGCGATACGCAGGGTGAATTCAAAGGCTCGCCCGACTGGCCACTGGAAGGAAATGTGTTCATCAAAAACATGACTAGCACCATTCTTCGTATCCGTAATCATCCGAGCTTGCTGTTGTGGACCGGTGGAAACGAAGGTCATGCGCGCAAAGAGCTTTATTACGCCATGCGCGACAGTATTATCAAACTCGACGGAACACGCCCCTTCATTCCGAGTTCTTCCGGCTTTGCCAAACTGCCGGCTGACTGGAAAGCTTCATGGCCCGATAACAAGCAATCGGGTGTATACAGCGGCGGACCGTATGCATGGCAGAGTCCGAAACAATATTACAAGCTGGCCAACAACGCCAAAGACTGGGTTTTTAAAGACGAAACCGGTATCCCGTCGCAACCTCCGTACAATATTCTTCCGAAGATTATACCTGACCTGGTTTGGGATAAAACACTTCCGTTCCCATTGAATAATACCTGGGGGTACCACGATGCGGCTTCCGGTAACGGGAAATATGACCTCTACTACAAGGACATGGTGAAACGTTTCGGCGAACCGAAATCGATGAAAGGATTTTCGGAAAAAATGCAGCTGATGAATGCCATGGGTTACCAGGGGATTTTCGAAGCAGCCGGAAGCAAACTGAGCGACAATGGCGGTGTGATGCTCTGGAAACTGAATGCAGCCCTGCCGAGTGTTATCTGGCAGGTGTACGACTGGTATTTGATGCCCAATGCAGGCTACTATTTCATGCAAAATGCCGTCGAGCCTGTCCATGTACAGTACGACCAGGATAATGCCTCTGTGACTGTAGTAAATCGTTCCTACAGCCCGGAAAAGAATCTGGTTGCTGAAGCCGATGTGTATAATGTTCATTCGAAACTTATCAGCAGCGAATCCAAGAAGGTTAGTATGGATGCAGCGTCCGTCAAAAAAGTTTACTCACTGTCAAAAGTATTGGATAAAGCCGATGGTGTTTCGTTCGTTATTTTACGATTGAAGGATGAAAGTGGAAAAGTGATTTCACACAATTCATACTGGCTCTCGGCCAATGACGATTTTACCTCGATGAACGCGATGGATAAAGCGCAGGTTGAGTTGAAGGTCGTTAATAAAAACAAAGAAGGTTCGCATACAAAATGGACAGTCGAATTGACCAATCCGTCAGCTAAACTGGCCTTCTTCGTCCGTCCGATGCTGATGAATCGCGGCGAGGAAGTATTGCCCAGCTTGTGGTCGTCAAGTTATTTCACACTGAAGCCCGGAGAGTCAAGAACGGTAACGGTTAGCACACCTGTTCAGAAACTTGACAAATCAGGTTTCCGGGTGGAAGGCTGGAACATTGAACCGATGTGCCGTCCGAACAAATAACCGGACACTAAGGACATTAAGCATAGTTATTATGAAGAAGTGCGTTACCTTCGGGTGGCGCACTTTTTTATCTGTCAAAGTTGGGATGATTAACCTGCCGGTAGCGTAACAACAAATGCGGAGCCTTTGCCTTGTTCGCTTACAACTTTTATTTGCCCACCGTTTTTATGGACCAACTCCCCTACCAGTTTCAATCCAAAACCAGTACCACTTTCTTTTTCAGTTCCCCGCTGTTGAACCCGGGAGGTTAGGTCAAATACTTTTTGTGCATCCGATTTTGTCATACCCATACCAAAATCGCGGACAGTCAACTCAACCGTATCGTTGTTCGCTTTTGCTAACAGTTCAATTCGGTTATTCCGGTACGAAAATTTAATGGCATTATCTATCAGGTTCCGGAATATGGTGTTCAGCATTCCTTTATCTGCAAAAACGACTAAATCAGGCTCTGATTTCATCTCTACCTGAAGCTCTTTATTCTTTAGTGCCAAATCGACCAGAGCTATTTGTTCATCAAATAACTCTTTCACGGAAACAGAAACCGGATGAAAGTCGATTTTCCCTTGCTGCAAACGCGACCAGTCGAGTATTTCATGAAGCAGTTTATTGTGCTTATTTGAAGCAATAGTTACTTCCTTCATATGCATGGAGCGTTCCTCTTTAGAGAAGGAGTCCTGATTTTCATTCATATAATCGAGATACTGACTCATGGCACCTGAAACATTCTTCAGATCATGCGATATAATGGAAAAGAAGCGATCTTTGGTTTCCACGGCCTTTTGCAGCTTTTTTTCCGATTCAACTAATTGATGATGTAACTGAAATTTGCGGTAGGTTACATTCGCATAAATATAGGCTGCAGTCAACCAAATGATCAAAGAGAGCAAATAGAGATAGCAAATTGTCTTCACTGGTAACAAAGCGCCATAGCTCAACATTTTCCTGGGCACAAACGAAATTACCTTCCAGGAATAATCCTTCGGATAGTAAGAAGTAAATTCTTTATCACCTATTTCCTTTAACGGATATGCAGTACAAACCGTAAACAATCCACGTCTGGATCTAAATTGTCCATCTTCCGTCTGTAATATGCGTTGATACTCGTTAGGGAATAGCTTTTTGATTGTCAAATCCTTTTTCTCTTTGAACAAAAATCCCCATTCCATGGAAGTATCCGGAGCCATTAGAAAATATCCGTCATGATTGATCAAATAGTTTTCCCCTATCCCAATCGATGATTGTTCATTTAGATCTTTCAAGAGCAAGCTACCGTCATAATTTAGTACATCAACGCCTACTTTTTCATTCGCCTCGTTGTAAACAGGTATACAGATCCGTACAACCGGACGAAAGGGTTTTTCGATTTTTTGATTTTCAACATTTAAATCGAAAGGCGATATATAAATGTAACCCTTCTTCAGCTTGATAGCATCTTTAAAATAGTACCGATCACTTTTATCTTGCAGATTCTTCCTCGGTATAACTGTAACTTCTCCATTATTCCTGTTAACCCGGAAAATTTCCTTTCCATGGATATCGAGATAGCGCACCTGGTCATAACTTCGTTTTTTATCCATCAACAATTGAACCAGCCCCAAAAACAGATTTTGATCAGTTTTTAATCTGAACTGACCAAAGAAATTCCTTCTGAAGAACTGACTGCTGGACATAATTTGCATATCAAGAACAGCTTCATCCAGCTCGTGTTCCAACAAATGCTTTTCGGTGAAGACTTTCCGTTGTTGATTTAATTTGATCGCGATTATCTCCTGCTTTTTCCAGACGGTACTTCCGACAAACAAAATACCTAAGGAAATAGCAAAAAATATGAGAAACGCCGTCAGAAAACGCCGGATAAAATATGGCTTATATGTATTTATCCTTAAAGGCATAACCGCATATCAGTTTTGTGCATAACGAACACAATGAATAAAAATAATTTTCTGTTTCACACCTGTTATAATCGGAAGATGTAAGACAGATTTTCATCATTTCGGGATTCCTCCCGGGGCATTTTATACCTGAACAAAGTTTACTGTCGTAAAACGGATTATCACAGTAAAAACGGGTATTAGAGTAATTTATTATGCGGTTATTTGAAAATCAAACAATTGGATAAACCTCTCAGATCATATTGTTTCAACAAAAAAGGCGGCCCAATGGCTACCTTCACACACAATTACTCCAATCTACTCCCGGGGTATCCCGGGACTCATTAATCAATCTCTCAAGAGAGTTGTACAAGAAGTTATATTCCGGTCATCGGACCTGTTTGTCTTATCCTGGCATCTGCTCCCTTATCTGAAAAAAAACCGGCTCCAATAAAGGAACCGGCCTTCAACGTAAAATAAGCGGCGACCTACTCTCCCACATCTCTGCGGTACCATCGGCGCTGACGGGCTTAACTTCTCTGTTCGGAATGGGAAGAGGTGGAACCCCATCGCTGTAGCCACCAAACAACACCCCCGCATCAGCGGATTAGAAATCAAATAATTAAGAGCCGCATTTCTAAAGAAAATCAGGAAAAATCCGGGCCTTGCATAGAATGGCAGCCGCCCCTGCCACGCTATGTTGTTCATCGGGTTATACAAAATCGAATTATGATTGTAACTGATTGTTAACCGAAGCTTTTCATAGTTTAATAATAAACTAACAACAACAGAACCTGCTCCTTCCTACATTTAGCCCCAGTAATTTTTAATTGATTCTAAATAAACCATGGAAACAAGAAGGTCCTTTTTGAAGAAAGCATCTCTGTTGGCCGGCTCTACGGCTTTAGCGAGTACAATGCCCGGCTCGATACTTCGGGCGATGGCAATCAACGCTGACCCCGGAACGTCGTATCTGGATGCGGAACACATCGTATTTTTAATGCAGGAAAACCGTTCATTTGACCATTGCTATGGCCGGTTGAAAGGTGTTCGAGGGTTCAACGATCCCCGGGCAATTGATCTCCCCACCGGCTTGCCTGTTTGGTTTCAGCGGAATTCCAAAGGACAGACCTTCGCACCGTTTCGTTTAGATATTAAAAACACCAAAGCCACCTGGATGGGTTCGTTGCCTCACGGTTGGAATGATATGGTGGAAGCCCGCAATCATGGCAAAATGAACAAATGGCTGGATGCAAAAAAATCGGGAAATCCCGATTATCAAAAATTACCATTAACCATGGGGCACTACGACCGGGAAGATATCCCTTTTTATTATGCATTGGCAGATGCTTTCACGGTTTGCGACCAGAGTTTCTGTTCGACCTTAACGGGAACAAGCCCCAATCGCTGTTATTTCTGGGCTGGTACCGTTCGCGAGGAACCACACAACCCGGACGCGACGGCTCATGTGAATAACGGACAAATCGATTTTAAAGATGTGAGTTGGAAAACCTACCCGGAACGACTGGAAGAAGCTGGCATTTCATGGGGCGTTTACCAAAATGAGTTGAGTATTCCATCCGGACTTTCAGACGATGAAGACTACTGGTTGGCCAATTTCACCGATAATGATCTGGAGTTCACCAAGCAATACCACGTTCGTTTTCATCCCCTCCACCGAAAATTTATGCAGTCGGAACTGGAGCGGCTGACGCAGTTGGAGCAATCAGGGAAACTGAAAGGTGATGAGTTGGAAAAAAACCGGGCGACCATTGAGCGACTAAAAAATGATCTGGAAACATACAGCGAAGCGAATTTCGAAAAACTCAGCGAGCAAGAAAAGGCCATTCACCGTAAAGCGTTTATCACGAATATGAACGATCCTCACTACCGTCAGTTGGAATCGCTTGAATTCGATGGACAGAAAGTGGGTGTTCCCAAAGGCGATGTTCTTCACCAATTCCGAAAAGATGTGAACGAAGGCACGCTGCCAATGGTTTCCTGGTTGGTGGCCCCCTGTGCTTTTTCTGACCATCCGGGCTCGCCTTGGTTTGGGGCCTGGTATGTGTCCGAAGCCCTGGACATTCTAACCAAAAATCCTGAGGTGTGGAAGAAAACCATCTTCGTATTGACCTATGATGAAAACGACGGCTATTTTGACCATATGCCACCATTTGCTGCGCCGCGTCAGGGCAGCGCCAACGATGGAGCAACTACTCAAATCCCGACAGACGAGGAATTCGTAGACGGGAAAGACAACCTGGGGCTGGGTTTCCGGGTGCCAATGGTGATTGCTTCGCCCTGGTCAAAAGGTGGTTTTGTCAACAGCGAAGTTTTTGACCATACCTCTTCGCTGCAATTTTTGGAACATTTTATCGAAACGAAAACCGGTAAAAAAGTCATAGAAGAAAATATTGGCACCTGGCGAAGAGCTGTTTGCGGCGATTTAACATCGGTGTTCCGAAAAGCTGATGATTCACCGGCATCGCAGGATTTATTGGTTGATCGCAACAAATATATCGAACGAATTTACTCGGCTAAAAACAAAAAACTACCGGGTGATTTCAAAGCACTGGATGACCAAACCATTCGTAATCTCCAATCGAACAACAAGCTCGGGCAATATTTCCCCAAGCAAGAATCCGGCACTAAACCAGCTTGTGCCATTCCCTACAATTTATCGTTGGATACCAAAATTCAACCGGATGAAAAAGCCTTGGCGTTCACATTTGGTTGCCAACCCGGATTAGCCAAAACCAAAACAATTACAGCTCCCTTTCAACTTTACGATTTGCTGGCACTGAAAAACAACCAGGGACAGGCTTGTTACAACTTTGCCGTCACCGAAGGTAAAGAGCTGGGTTATTCCATCCCGCAACATTCAGATGATTACTATTTCAAAGGACATGGTCCCAACGGGTTTTACCGCGAATTCAAAGGAAAGTTCAGCCATTCTCCCGAAATACATGTCCAGGTCAGCCACTTAGGTCATTCCGGCCAATTACAAATCGCGATTCAAAAACCGGGAAGCAAAAAATTAGACATTCAACTTGTGGATAATTCGTACAAAAGAGCAAATGAAACATTCAGGCTCAAAGACAAATCAAAGGAAATATTTTTGAATTTGTCCTCCAGTTCCGGTTGGTATGATTACAGTCTAAAGGTGGAAGGTTACCCTGAGTTTGAGCAACGCTTTGCCGGCCATGTAGAAAACGGTAAGACAAGCATGACCGATCCGTTGCTTGGAGGCGTAATATAGACCAATTCGTGCTATAATGCCATAAATGGCCTCATAACTTGCTCTTCGGGATATACCCTAAGGCTCGGCTGACATATCCGGGCCTTAGGGTATTTTGTAAACTAATCGTCCCAGACAATATCTCTCGATTTTTGCAAAAGCCCTTCGTTCTGCCTTAATTTTACCGGTAGCATTATTATTGAATCATTCCTCCTAGCCCCTGCTGATTATCCTATTGTAAATTGTGAAAAACCATCCCAAAAACGAACATCTCAGCCGTCGGTCCTTTCTATTTTGCTTCCGCATAAGAAGCCCCAAAATACACTTCATTTTACCTTGCGGAAGTCGATATACAACCGATATAGGATGGATATGGGATAAATGTCTGAAATCACTCTTCTGATGTCTGGCGTCCTATTCAAAAAAAGAGGCAGCCCACCGGCTACCTTCACACACAACACTCGTATCATTTCCGGTCGAACCGGAACTCACTAATCAATCCCATCAAAGCGTACAATATTTCCTTAATCTCTTC
>NZ_JHXO01000011.1 GCF_000621705.1 Prolixibacter bellariivorans ATCC BAA-1284
TTTTCTTCCAGGGTTCATGTCAGTAAATCAGGGGACAAGTAAAAAGGCAAAAGTGAGAAGTAAGAATAGTTTCTAAACACTAAAAAGCTGATACTTGGCACTGTTTTACAACAAGATATTGTATAGCTGAAAAGCAAGCTGAAAACTTTAGGTGGCTATAGCGACGGGGCCCCACCTCTTCCCATTCCGAACAGAGAAGTTAAGCCCGCCAGCGCCGATGGTACTGCAGAAATGTGGGAGAGTAGGTCGCCGCTTATTTTACACAAAGCCCGGTTCCTGTATTGGAGTCGGGCTTTTTTGCGTCAGCAAAGTTTTCAGACCAGAAGAAATATTATGCAGTTGTATGGGATTTCAGTTATTAACAATAATTAATACGTGGGTTGGTTCGGTTTATCGTTGGTAAAGGATAAACTACCAGCTAGTTACTAAGTTGTTGGTTTAACGATAGTTTAATAAAACGGCAAGAACTTGTATTAACTGGGATTACAGGATGTTTTCTGCTTGACAGACCATATAACATATGATAAAATGGTCACGGAGTAACGTCACGACGCCGAAATAGCTATCTTTGCGCAGATGAATTTTCAGAGGCAAATAGGACTTTTATTTATCCTGCTGGCGTTAGCCGGTACGGTTAAGGCTCAGCGCGGGATGCCCGAGAATGTGGGAAAACAGCGCTTGCCAGCTAAGGAGGCGAAAAAGGACTCGATAGTTTCGGTTATTCATGTTTACAACCTGGTTGACGGGCTGTCTCGTCCGCAAGAGGTACAGCTCGATACCACATTAACCGACTTTCAGCAATACAATTTAACTTACGAGGATAATATTTCGGTACAAAATCTTGGTAACTATGGCACGGCCTACAAAACCAATCAATTCTTCAACCGAAAGAATTATTCCGATTTTATTTTTTTGAATAATCATGGAGCCTACGGCGTTTGGCCGAAAACCAATGATTATTATAACACCACTACTCCGTATACGCTTTTGCAGTATGGACAATGGTTTAGCAACCGGCCTAATGGGGAAACCTGGTTGGATGTTCTACACACGCAAAACGTATCTCCTGAATTTAACTTTGGTATCCATTACGGGTCAATCGGTTCGCAGGGAAAATATTTGAACGCCGAGGCTAAGAGTAATAATCTTAGTATGTTTCTCAGTTATAATGGTCCCAAATATGACCTGTGGTTTACATTTGGCCATAATTCATTTAAAAATCAGGAAAGTGGTGGATTACTTCGCCCCACTGATATTGCAAATCCTGATCTGAAGCCTGAAAATATGCCTGTATGGCTCGACGGAGCCAATTCGAAGATGCAGAGTCTTTACGGAAGCCTGTCTCACCAGTTCAAGGTGGGGAGCTGGAAGGAAGTGAAAGAAGGTGATGAGATGTTCCAAAAATTCATCCCTCGTGTAGCTTTTATGCATACCATCGATTTTGCCGATAGTAAGCGGACATTCACTGAATCGGATCCCAATCCATATTTTGTATTCAGTAATCCGGTTGATACGGTTTATTTTTATGGAACCAATCATCAGCCGTTAATTAACGACGTGGCAGGTACCACTTCCGATCCGGCTACTAAAGATATGGCCGGCGAGACTCGGGTGACCAATACCTTCCGGATGAAGGTGCTGGAATCAGCCGACCGGAAATATTCATTCGGGAAGCAAGCCTTCATCGGTAACGACTTAATTAAAGTTTATTACCCTACGAAAGGGACTGACAATACTGTGGGTTTAACCCAATCGCATAACCTCACGAACACCTACATCGGTGGTGCGTTGTACCGTACCGAAGGAAAGTTCTGGAGCTGGAATGCTTTTGGAAAATACTACATACAAGGATATAAATTTGGTGATTTTGACCTTAGCGGTTATATCGAAAAGCCCATTCGCACCAAGCGTGATACTTCGGTGCTCCATATTTACGGAAGAATGCAAAATGTGACGCCCGATTATTTCTTGCAGCATTACTTCTCGAATCATTACGAATGGGACAATAACTTCGATAGAACCTATAACCTATCAGTGGGCGGATATTATGACAATCCGCATTGGCATCTGACCACTGGTGCTGACTATCGTATCGTTAATAACTACGTTTATTTTAACGAAAACGCTGTTCCCGGGCAGGCGAGCTCGGAGTTCTCTGTCATGCAGGCCTATCTGGCCAAAGAATTTGTGGCAGGAGGACTACATTTTTATAACAAGCTTGTTTATCAATGGACTACTACTGATAAATATCTTCATCTCCCGGAGATTATGTTCCGGAACCGTACCTATTATCAAACGCTGGTTTCGCAGGTTTTGCATGTTCAAATCGGGTTTGATTTTCATTATGAAACCAGCTATTATGCCGATAATTACAATCCGGCTACTGGTATGTTTTATATTCAGAATACCGAAAAAATCGGTAACTACCCCTGGCTCGACGCCTTTATCAATCTTAAACTGAAACGTACCCGGTTCTATCTGAAATATTCGAACCTGGGTGAAAAGTTTATGGACGGAGGTTATTACAGAACCCCGTCTTATCCTGAACAGATTGCAACCTTGTCCTTTGGAGTTGCCTGGTCGTTCTACGACTAGACTTCCCGACATTTGGTGCGTTTGCAATTATTCCCTTACATTTAGCTTATGAGAATCAGAAGATACATATTTCTTCTCTTTGCTGTTTTCTCTCTATTGGTCATTTCATGTGAGCAGGCTACGGCTCCTACACGTGCCGATGATGATCATATCCCACAAAAGACAAATGAATTGGACAGGGTCCTGAAAGATGGGAAACTGAAAGCAGTTGTTGACTATAATTCAACCAACTATTTCGTATACCGTGGTCGTCCGATGGGTTTTCAGTACGAATTGCTGAAAGCTCTGGCTAAGAACATGGGCGTGACTTTGGAAATTAATGTGCGGAATAACCTCGAAGAGACTTTCAACGACCTGAATGCCGGTCGGGTGGATCTCGTTGCCAAAAATCTGACGATTACAAAAGAACGGAATCAAATCGTTTCGTTCACTTATCCCCTGGGACAAACGCGTCAGGTTTTGGTTCAGCGCAAGCCCAAAGACTGGCGGCAGATGACGGAAGAGCAGATCGACCAACATTTGGTCCGGAATCAGTTGGACCTTGCCGGGAAAACGGTTTATGTACAGCAAAACACCGCTTATGCTGAGCGTATGCGTAGCCTTTCGGACGAAATTGGTGCTGAAATCAATTTAAAAGAAGACTCGGTGTACGGCGTGGAACAATTAGTTGCCATGGTAGCTGAAGGAAAAATCGATTATACGGTTTGTGACGAGAACGTTGGAAAAGTAAACGAGGGCTACTACCCTAACCTCGACGTGAAGACTCCGGTAAGTTTTCCACAGTATCTGGCCTGGGCGGTTCGAAAGAATGCTCCGTCGCTGAAGAAATACATTGATAAGTGGATAAAAGATTTCCGGAAAACCGATGATTACCGGAAGCTGTACAACAAGTATTTCCGCAATCCGCGCACCGCATCCATCGTACAAAGTAATTATTATTCACTTAACGGGAACCAGCTTTCCCGCTACGATTCCATTATTAAGGTTGACAGCCGGAAGATTCATTGGGACTGGCGTTTAGTAGCATCAATCATATACCAGGAATCGCGCTTCGACCCACATGCCGAATCATGGGCCGGTGCTGTTGGCTTGATGCAGTTGATGCCGGAAACAGCCGAGTGGTTCAATGTAGATGACATGATGGATCCGAAACAGAATATCTACGGAGGAACGCAAATGCTCTCGTGGCTCGACAACTATTTTTCCGATGATATTCCGGATAAGACCGAACGGTTGAAATTTGTACTGGCTTCCTACAACGTTGGATTGGGGCACGTGCTTGACGCTCGTCGTTTAGCCCGGAAATATGGCAAGGACCCGAATATTTGGGACGGCAATGTCGACTACTTCCTGTTGCATAAATCGGTAGCTAAATATTACAAAGATCCGCTTGTTAAATGGGGATATTGTCGCGGAGAAGAACCGTATAAATACGTGAAAGAAGTTTGGGAACGGTACCTGCATTACCGGAACCTGGTTAAGGAGTCCTGACAGGCATCTGTTTCAGCACCTCCCGGAATTCTGAGAAAATCATCGCGGTTGCGCCCCAAATGATGTGCCCGTTAAAGCGGAAACAGGGAACTTCCCTGGAACCACTCCGGGTTTCAATTTGGGTCGTTTGAATGGCGTCTGGAGCCAGCAGTTTCTTTATGGGAACCAGTATCAAATCATCTACTTCGGTTTGATTAATCTGGAAATTAGGCTTTGAATCGCTCCAACCAACGACCGGCGAAATAAAGAAATTGCTGACCGGAACATACAACGGGCTTAATCGTCCCAATATGTCGATATCAGAAGGTATTACGCCAACTTCCTCCTGTGATTCCCGAAGGGCTGTGGCAATCAAATCGGGGTCCTGATCTTCTTGTCTTCCTCCCGGGAAGGAGATTTGACCGGCATGATTTTTCATGGTTTCCGGTCGCCGGATGAAGCAAGTGTAAAGCTGTCCGTTATCCGGGAATAACGTCAGCAAAACGCCACTTTGGTTAACCGACAAATCACTGGTGACAGGCTTTAACTTTCGTCCGGCCGGAAGCAGCATCTGATGTGCTTTTTCTCCCGGAAGGGAATGCGAAAGCGCAAAACGGAGATAGGATTGTATGTGAATAAAGTCTGTCATAATTTGCCGCTGAATTTACGAACTTCCTGCCGGAGGTTACTCATCAATCGAAACGAATGGCTTTATCGGGAGTAATGCGGGAAATATACCACGATGGAATAACCAGCATTGACACGGTAATGACCAGTGTTCCGATATTCAGTAAAACAAAATGAAGCAGTTTTAAGTTGATAGGAACCGTGTTAACATAGTAGGAAGTTGGGTCGAGCTTGATGATACCAAACTGTGCCTGCAGAAAACAAATCAGCAAGCCAATAATGTTTCCCCATAGCATTCCTTTCCCGATAAGGAAAGTCGAGAGGTAAAGAAATACTTTTCGAACACTCATATTCTCGGTTCCCAAAGCTTTCATAACACCAATCATGTTGGTCCGTTCCAGAATGAGAATTAACAATCCCGATACCATATTGAAACCGGCGACAATTAAAATCAATCCCAAAATCACCCAAACGTTCATGTCGAGGAGATTCAGCCAGTCGAAAATCTGGGGATATTTTAATTTGATACTCACGGTGCGTAAAACCGGTAAATTTTTCTGGTCCTCATATCTCAACGTCAGGTTGCGGACTTCCTGTGTCATTCGGTCAATTTGGTCGAAATTATTCAGCGAAACTTCAAAACCACTCACCTGGTCACTCGTCCAGTTGTTTAAGCGTTGAATGTGTTTGATGTCAGCCAGAATGAATAGCCGGTCAAACTCTTCGAGGCTGGTTTTGTATATGCCCGTAATTTTGAAACGCCGCATTCGTGGAGCGCTTGAAACATCGTTCAGAAAATACATGAATAACGGATCGCCCAGCTTGAGTTTTAGTAAGTCGGCAAGTTGCTCTGAAATAATAACATCGTCGGTGCGAACCGAATCGTTAACATGAAATATTTTGCCTTTCACCATGTTCTGGCGGAAGAAACTCCAGTCAAAATCGGGACCGACTCCTTTCAGCACTACGCCCTGAATTTCTTTTTTTGTTTTAATGATACCCGGTTTGGTGGCAAACATTTGCACATGCCTGACATCGGGCATGCCCCGCAACGAGTCGAGCCAGGGCTGCTGTTTGGGAACGGGCTTGGTTTCGTACGATGAATTGGAATCGTAGTTCACTACCTGTATATCCGAACCAAAGCCAATCACTTTCTTGCGAATTTGGGATTTGAAACCAGTGACAATCGCTACGGAAAGAATCATCACAATTAATCCCAATGCTATACCAATGATCGCAAATGAGACAATGGACCGCGAAAATCGTTTTTTTCCTTCTCGGGTCGAGAAAATCCGTCGTGCTATAAAAAGTTCTGTGTTGATTCTGGACACGGGGTAATGATTTTGCGTAAAGGTAGCGAAAAATTCTCCGGTGCTACGCCCGGTGGCGGTTACGGTTAATGAACGGCAATGCCCAAAGAGAAATCAGGCCGATAACCAGCATCATGGAGGTTTGGGCTGCATGCACTAAAAAGGCGAAAATAACCCCGTTGCTTTTAGCCACTCCGTAAAGTGCTAATCCTTCAATGGTCATTACGTGCCATGCGCCAATGCCACCCTGAACAGGGGCGACCATGCCGTAACTTCCTAACACAAATACGGTCATTCCTGCCAAAATTGGAAGATCGCGCGTGAATTCAAAACTCTGGAATGAAACATAGCTCATCAGGAAATACATAGCCCAGATAAAGAAGGTGTGAAAAACAAATGCTCCCTTGTTATCCATACTTTTGAATGAGCGGAATCCTTCTCCAAAGCTGCTTAAAACGTCGTTGAGTTTCTTTGCTGCCGGTAGATGTCCGTATTTCTTCCGGAAGATGATAAGGGCTGCAATTCCAAAAATAACGGCTCCAATTAATACAGGTGATGTTACCACAGATACAACTTTATCTTCCACTTCTGGGTTGTGATGGAGGAAGAGCAGCATTTTATCGAACTGGGTAACAAATACAAACAACGTGAGCAGCAGTAGCATGATAACATCCACGAATCGCTCGAGAACGACCGTTCCCAGCAATTTCGGCATGGAAATCTTTTCATATTTCGATAGCGCACCGCAACGCGAAACCTCTCCCAGGCGTGGAAGGGCCAGGTTCATCAGGTAGCCGGTCATAACTGAGAAAAAGGTGTTCAGGAATCCTGGTTTTTTTCCCAGTGGTTTAATCAGAATCACCCAGCGCAGGGTTCGGCTAATATGGCTCAAAAGCCCCAGAAACAGCGAAAGCCATATCCAGCTATAATTCACGTTATTTTTCAGCACCGATTTGATGCGGTCAACATCCTGACCACGGTAAACCAGCCAGAAGAGAAATACACCTAATGCCAGAAATATAAGTGCCTTGGCTATATCGAGTAATTTTTTTTTCAAAGCGAATCAAGTTTTTGGATGGGCAAATTACTTTGGTAATCTACCATCTTCTTCAGACGAAAGCCGCTGAATTTTTGTACTTTTGGACTTCTTTTTAAGTTGAGCAAATTTAGTTTTTTTCGGGAAACAGAACACATTTAGTCTAAGTCTTGATAACGCAAATATGACAGTAAGGGCAAAGAAAAACCTGGGACAGCATTTTCTTACGGACAAAAATATTGCCCATGAGATTGTTAATAGCCTCCAGAGAAAGGATGTTAAACAAGTGCTGGAGGTAGGGCCGGGTATGGGCGTACTAACGCAGTTTTTACTGGAAGACAAAGACTTGCAGACGTATGTGGTCGAGATTGATCGCGAGTCGGTTGCCTACCTTCACGAGCATTTTCCGGAGCTTGGAGACCGCGTGATTTCAGGCGATTTCCTGAAAATGAATTTAGCAGAACATCTTCCTGCGCCTTTTTCCCTTATTGGAAATTTCCCGTATAATATTTCATCCCAGATTTTTTTCAGGGTACTGGAATACCGTAACCAGATTCCCGAGGTGGTGGGGATGTTACAAAAAGAGGTAGCCGAACGGATTGCCGCCGGGCCGGGAAGTAAAACCTATGGAATATTGAGTGTATTGCTTCAGACCTGGTACGATATCGAGTATCTTTTTACGGTGCATGAACATGTCTTTTCACCACCACCCAAAGTGAAATCGGCTGTTATCCGGTTAACCCGGAATAAAGTCGAATCGCTCGAGTGTGATGAGAAATTGATGTTCACTATCGTGAAACAGTCCTTTAATCAGCGGCGAAAAACGTTACGAAACAGTTTGAAGGGACTTGTTCCGGAAATCGATAAGGTCGATAAAGTCTTACTATCGAAGCGGCCCGAACAGCTCTCCGTTCAGGAATTCGTTGCCTTGACTCGTGAAATAGAAAAGGTACTTCACGCTAAATAATTAAATGGTATTGATGGCTTCTACCGGGTCGAGGCTGGAAGCTTTTCTTGCCGGTAGCATCCCCGCTACCACTCCGATGGTTGCCGAGATAAAAATTCCGGTGAAGATATTTCCCAGTGTCAGCGAGAGATTAAAGGAGGACATATGGCTGACGAGCACCGAGCCGGCATATACGATTAGAAGGCCAATCGCTCCTCCCATGACAGAAAGAACCACCGATTCAAACAGGAACTCCAGCATGATGAAATAATTCTTCGCGCCCAGCGATTTTTGAATACCAATAATTTTGGTGCGCTCCCGCACCGAAACAAACATGATATTGGCAATGCCGAAACCTCCTACCAGGATAGCAAATCCTCCAATAATCCATCCTGCCAGGTTGAATACCTTGAAGAAATTATCGAGCTGTCCGGAAATCAGACTGACTTCATTCAAGGCAAAATCATTCTCTTCGCTTGGTTTGAGCCGCCGGATGGAACGCATCACTCCCTCCAGATCGTCGCGAAGCCGTTGCGCCGAAACGCCTTCTTTCCCTTTTACAATAATGCTTTGCCCCATGTCGCGATGAATATCGACCATGCGGGCTGCAAATTTGATGGGAAGTAGAACCCGTTTATCCATGCTGGTACCAAACATGTCTTCCCCCATCTTCGTAAAAACCCCGATGATGAAAATTTTGTACCCCTGTATTTTGATGGTTTTACCAATCGGATTTTCATTCGGGAAAAGTTGCGATGCCACATCGGCTCCCAACATGCCGAGGTTTCGGGCCGAATTCATTTCAATTTCGGAGAATGCCCGTCCCCGGGCAACGTCCAGCGACCAAATGTGAATTAAGCCCGGCGAGGTTCCCATGATTTGCACATTCTCGGCACTGTTTCTGCCCACTTGTACGGTGCGCTGAAAACCGACATTAAATGACGCGTCCCGGGAGAGTTGCGAGCGCCGCAATATATCTTCTGCTTCCTGCAGTTTGGGAACCGGACGGTTCAGATATTTCCACCATGGATATTCCGTTTCCCCTTCGGGCGGAGCCCACGGCCATTTCTGAATATAAATTACATTGCTGCCCAATGACTCCATACTGTTACGAATGGCCCGTTCCAGCGAATCAATCACGGTGAAAACCGATATGATACAGAAGATGCCAATTGTAATGCCTAAAAGCGACAGGAATGTTCGCAGTTTGTTTACGATCAGTGCATTGTACGCAAAGCGAAAACTTTCGAGTATGAGTTTGAGTAAAAGCATAGCGTTTAATGGTTGTTTAAAGGTAGGAATAATTTGAAAAGAGAACTTTGCTCGCTTTTGTTTTTATGTTTATTGAAAATATTATAAATCAATTTATAAAAGGCCTGAAAACTTACGGCTTTTTATTAACTTTGCGGGTAAAAGTTAAATAATTATAAATGAGCGGCTTAAAGAAGATAAAATCAGCGTTGGTTTCTGTTTATCACAAAGATAAACTGGATCTCATTGTTAAGAAACTGAATGAGCTGGGGGTTATTATCTACTCAACTGGTGGTACACAAAAGTTTATCAGCGAACTAAATGTTCCGGTAACGGCAGTGGAAGATTTGACCACATATCCTTCTATTTTAGGAGGACGAGTTAAGACACTTCACCCGAAAGTATTCGGTGGAATCCTGGCCCGTAGAGAGAATGACGGAGATAAAAGACAGTTGGAAGAGTATGAGATTCCGGAAATTGATTTGGTAATTGTCGACCTTTACCCTTTTGAGGAAACAGTTGCCACAGGAGCTTCTGAAGCCGATATCATTGAAAAGATTGATATTGGTGGAATTGCGCTGATTAGGGGAGCCGCCAAAAATTTTAATGATGTGTTGATCGTTTCCCACCGCGGTCAGTACGAAGAAGTGCAGGCTTTACTGGATGAAAAAGGCGGCGAAACTTCTCTGGATGATCGGAAAGCTTTTGCAGCACAGGCTTTCGCTACTTCTTCGCATTACGATACAGCTATTTATAATTATTTTGCTGGCGAATGGCCGGAAAAATTCCGGGCTAGCCAGAATGAGTCGAAGTCGTTGCGTTATGGTGAAAACCCGCATCAAAAAGGTGTTTTCTTCGGCAAATTTGATGAAATGTTCGAGCAACTTCACGGCAAGGAGATTTCGTATAACAATTTGCTGGACATCGATGCGGCGGTCAGTTTGATTGATGAATATGACGACACGACTTTTGCCATCCTGAAACACAATAATGCCTGCGGATGTGCCAGCCGCGAAAATCTTGTAACCGCATGGAAAGATGCATTGGCTGGTGATCCGGTATCTGCTTTTGGTGGAATATTAATTACCAACCGGGAGGTAGATGCTGCAACCGCTACCGAAGCAAATAAGATTTTCTTCGAGGTAATTATTGCTCCGTCTTATTCTGCAGAAGCACTCGAAATTCTGGAGAGTAAGAAAAATCGTATTATACTGATTCGGAAAGAAGGTGAGACACCTGATGTTCAGTTCAGGAGTGTGTTGAATGGAGTGATTGTTCAGGAAAAAGATAGAAAACAGGAAGTCGCTGATGAGCTGAAGCCGGTAACGAAAAAAGTACCTACAGCAGAGCAGGTGGAAGATTTATTGTTTGCAAATCGTTTGGTTAAACAATCAAAATCAAATACGATCGTTCTAGCTAAGGGGAAACAACTACTGGCTAGTGGTGTTGGTGAAACTTCCCGTGTGGATGCGCTGAAGCATGCCATCGAAAAAGCAAAATCATTTGGTTTTGATTTGAAAGGCGCTGTTATGGCATCCGATGCGTTCTTTCCGTTTGCCGACTCGGTCGAAATTGCACATAACGAGGGGATCGATTGTGTGATTCAACCGGGAGGATCCATCCGGGATAAGGACTCCGTCGAATTTTGCGATGCGCATGATATGGCGATGGTTGTAACCGGATTCCGGCATTTTAAGCATTGAGTTAGTAAAACAATAAATGAACTAAGACACGTATACGTATGGGCCTATTCTCTTTTCTTACCCAGGAAATTGCCATCGACCTTGGTACGGCCAATACCATCATTATTCATAATGATAAAATTGTTGTTGATGAACCATCGATCGTGACCATCGATATGAAAACCGAAAAAATGGTCGCCATCGGGGAGAAGGCAAGGCAGATGCAGGGGAAAACACACGCGAATCTGAAAACCATCCGTCCGTTGCGCGACGGGGTGATTGCGGATTTTAACGCGGCTGAACAGATGATCAGAGGGATGATTAAAATGATTCATCCGAAAAGCCGTTTGTTTTCACCGGCATTAAAAATGGTAGTTTGTATCCCGTCCGGATCAACCGAGGTGGAGATCAGGGCGGTACGCGACTCGTCGGAGCATGCCGGCGGACGCGAAGTTTATATGATTTACGAACCGATGGCGGCAGCTATTGGTATCGGCCTCGATGTAGAAGCACCCGAGGGAAATATGATTGTCGATATCGGTGGTGGTACTACCGAGATTGCCGTTATTTCGCTTGGCGGAATTGTGACCAACAAGTCCATCCGTATCGCGGGTGACGACCTGACCGGCGACATCATGGAATACATGCGCCACCAGCACAATATCAAGATTGGTGAGCGTACGGCTGAGGAGATTAAAATCAACGTGGGAGCAGCTCTATCCGAGTTGGAGGACCCGCCATCTGATTTTATCATCCAGGGACCGAACCAGATGACGGCATTGCCTATCGAGGTTCCGGTATCTTACCAGGAAATCGCACACTGTCTGGAAAAATCGATTTCGAAGATTGAAACGGCTATTTTGAGTGCGTTGGAGCAAACTCCGCCTGAGTTGTATGCTGATATCGTGAACCGCGGTATTTGGCTGGCCGGTGGAGGAGCCTTGTTGCGCGGACTCGATAAACGCCTGTCCGATAAACTTAATATTCCGTTCCATATTGCTGAAGACCCGTTGCGGGCTGTTGCCAGAGGAACAGGAATTGCACTGAAGAATGTGGACAAATTCTCATTCCTTCTTCGTTAACATGAAATAAAATTAACGCAGACCAGGGAGGAGTATATTCCTCCCTTTTTTGCCTATGAGGAATTTACTACGTTTTCTGGCTAAGTATCATGCCGTATTTTTATTCGTATTTCTGGAGGTGTTGTCCATCACGATGATAGTGAAGTACAACAATTATCAGCATGTCAAATTTTTGAACTCAAGTAATCGGGTAACCGGAGGTATATACAACGGTTATTGGGGCGTTGCACAGTATTTTTCCTTGAAGGAGCTCAACAACGAACTGGCCGAAGAGAATGCCAAGTTGCGTTCGGAACTGATGCGTGAAGAACTATCGAAAATCGGAAACGATGCTCCGCAACACGATTCCTTGTACCGCCAGAATTTCTTCTTCATCACCGCCAAAGTGATTAATAATTCGGTAAACAGGGCCCACAATTATATTCTGCTGAATAAAGGTTCGAGGCATGGAATTAAACCTGATATGGGGGTTGTATCAAGCGATGGTGTTGTAGGTGTGGTTACTAATGTATCGAAGAATTACAGTACCGTCATTTCCATCCTGAATAACCGGTTGAAGATTAGTGCCAAGATTAAGCGTAACAATTATTTTGGTTCGCTTACCTGGGATGGTGGTGATTACCGGAAAGCTGAACTTGACGAAATTCCTTTTCACGTGGATGTGGCTAAAGGGGACACCATTGTGACCAGCGGTTATTCGGCCATCTTCCCGGAAGGATTGATGCTGGGAACCGTTTCCGATTATTCACTACAGGGAGGAAGTAATTTCTACAAAATTACGGTTAACCTGTCTGTGGATTTCAAAAACCTGGTGTATGTGGATGTCATACAGAACAAAACACGTGACGAAATATTGAAGCTCGAATCAACGGACGAAAATGATCAATGATATTCTGAAATACGGCATTATGTACGTGGTGCTGGTCCTGGTTCAGGTCCTGCTCATTAATAACGTGCAATTGGGGGGAATATACTCTCCGTTTATCTACATCCTTTTCATTTTACTGTTGCCGTTCGATACTCCCCGTTACCTTTTGTTGATTTTAGGCTTTTTACTTGGACTGACAATTGATATTTTCTCCAACACCCCGGGAATTCATGCCTCGGCTACGGTGTTTGCAGCCTTTTTACGGCCGGGGGTCTTAATGCTGATTTCGTCCAGAGATAACTATGAACCGGGAAGTGCTCCGCGAATCAGTACCTATGGTTTTGAGTGGTTCCTGAAATATGCAGTTATACTGATTTTGGCGCATAACCTTTTTCTCTTTTTCGCAGAAGCATTTACCCTGCACGGATTATTTCATACATTGCTTAAAGCAATTATCAACTCCTTTTTATCGATAATTTTAATAGTTTTGAGCCAGTATCTGGTATTCCGGAAATAACGTGGTTCGAAATTTAACGTGGTGGATTCCAACGCAAAACGCACATACCTTATTGCAGCCATTTTTTTGGTGGTAGCTGTTACGTACATCATACGCCTGTTTGCACTGCAGGTGATTGACACTTCGTATAAGCTTTCAGCGACCAATAACGTGGTGCGCCGTATTGTGAATTACCCGGCCCGTGGTTTGATTTACGATCGCAAGGGAACCCTGATGGTCTACAACCAGGCTGCATACGATGTGCTGGTTACACCCCGCGAACTTCAACCGTTCGACACCCTAAACTTCTGCAACATTACAGGGATATCAAAGGAAGAGCTGAACGAACAACTGCAGAAAGCAAAAGAATATTCTTATTTCAAACCTTCCGTCATCATCAAGCAATTGTCGGCTCAGCGGTATGCCATTTTGCAGGAGCAGATGTATAAATTCTCCGGATTTTTCGTCCAGACGCGTACCCTTCGGGAATACCCGCAAAAAATTGCATCGCATGTGCTGGGATACGTTGGGGAAGTGAACCAGCAGATGATGAAAAAAGACTCGTATTACGAAACGGGTGATTATGCCGGTATTACCGGAATTGAAAAATCGTACGAAAAGGAACTCCGTGGGGAGAAGGGGGTCAATTACCTGATGGTGGATGTGCATAACCGGATAAAAGGTTCTTTTCAGAACGGACGTTATGATACAACGGCCGTTATCGGCGAAAATGTTGTGACCTCGCTCGATGCGGAATTACAGCGGTACGGCGAAGAACTGATGCAGGGAAAAGCCGGAAGTATTGTCGCCATAGAGCCTTCGACAGGCGAGGTGCTGACACTGGTGAGTTCACCTACTTACGATCCGAATTTGCTGGTTGGCCGCGACCGGGGCGAGCACTACCTGGCGCTGGCCCGCGATACATTGAATCCACTGTTCAACCGGGCGCTCATGGCACAATATCCGCCGGGGTCGACCTTTAAAATGGTGAATGCGCTGATTGGACTGCAGGAAGGAGTACTCACACCTCACATGCGGTATTGGTGCCATTACGGTTATACGGTGGGGAATTATCATATGAATTGCCACCATGATTCGGCTTTTGCTTTGAGTGGTTCTATTGCCGAGTCGTGTAACGCTTACTATGCACAGGAATTTCGTAGTATCATGGAGAATCCGAAATACCGGGATGTGCGACAGGCTTACGATACCTGGCGGAAATACGTAATGAGTTTTGGTTTTGGCCGTACGCTGGGAACCGATTTCCCGAATGAGTTGAAAGGCTTTGTTCCTTCTTCCAATTTTTATGAGAAGTATGTGTTTAAAGGTTCCCGTTGGCGGGCATTGCCGATTATTTCGCTGGCCATTGGGCAGGGCGAGTTAGGAATTACCCCTTTGCAATTGGCCAATTATGCAGCCATATTGGCGAACCGTGGATATTATTATATTCCTCACATTGTCAAGAAAATTCAGAACGAAAATATCCCCACGCGGTTTACAGAGCGGCATTATACCGATATTGACACGACCCAGTTCCCGAAAATTATAGAGGGAATGGAAGAAGTTCTAAAGCCCGGTGGAACCGCTGCGATGTCACGGATTCCGGGGATTACCATGTGTGGAAAAACCGGAACGGCACAGAACCCGCACGGGGCAGATCACTCGGTTTTCATGGCATTTGCGCCAGCTGATCATCCGAAGATTGCCATTTCTGTTTATGTAGAGAATGGAGTCTGGGGCGCCCGGTATGCTGCGCCGATTGCCAGCTTGATGATTGAAAAATACCTGACGGATTCGATTTCTTCCGGAAGGAAATGGCTGGAGAAACGTATGATGGAAGCGAACTTACTGGAGCCGAAGAAACCGAAAAAGGAGGTGCCTGCAAAAACGGAAACAGCGGTGAGAAGTAAAGCAAATAAACCAGCGAAACGGGATACGACGGCCCCGAAAGAGATAGCGATAAAAAGAGATTCACTGATTTTACAAGATACAATACATTGATTAGCAGGAATAACATATGGTATAATCTTGACTGGATCACGGTCTTTCTTTACATGATCCTGGTGGTTATGGGATGGCTGAATATTTATGCCGCCGTGTACAACGAAGATCACCAGAGTATTCTGGATATGACACAGCGTTATGGTAAACAGCTTTTATGGATTTTAATGGCAGCGTTTATTGCCATTACCGTCTTGATTATTGACAGTAAATTCTATGTCGCCTTTGCCTATGTGTTTTATGGTGTGGTTATTCTTTTACTGATTGCTGTCCTGTTTTTTGGTAAGGAGGTCAATGGTGCGCGTGCCTGGTTCGAGATTGGTGGCTTTGCTCTGCAACCTGCCGAGCTGGGAAAGTTTGCGACAAACCTTGCTGTCGCGAAATATATTAGTCAGTACAATTTTAAGATGCACCGGTTTAAATCCCTTGCCGTTTTGGGGATGTTGATTGGTGTTCCTGCGTTGTTAATTATTGCGCAGAACGATACCGGTTCGGCATTGGTTTATGCGGTGTTTATCCTGGTTTTTTACCGTGAAGGATTGTCCGGCATGTTCTTGTTCTGGGGATTCGCAGCCTCGGTCTTGTTTATATTGACACTGATCTGGCCCGAAGTTCGCCTGGTTGGCTTTCTCATATTTGCATCGATATTAGCTTATGGAATTGTCCGGCAACGGATGAAAGAAGTGGCAAAGATGATTGGCATCTTTGCGGCCATTTTGGGTGTCGTTTATCTAATGAATTATACGGTACGTTTGAGTTTGTCAACGGCAATGATTTTATATATCGCGACCGGAATTTCAATCTTAATTTTTATCATTTACGGTATCCGAAAGCGGATTCAGCCGGTTTTCTGGGTCGTGTTATTTTTTGTCAGTTCGCTGGCCCTGAGCCGTTCGGTTTCTTTCGCATATGAGGATGTATTGGTTGCACACCAGCGCGACCGGATTGACGAGGTGCTGGGAATTCGCTCTGATCCACTTGGTGTGGGTTATAATGTGAATCAATCGAAAATTGCCATTGGTTCCGGCGGTGTTACTGGAAAAGGTTTCCTGAAAGGGACTCAGACGAAATTCAACTTTGTGCCGGAACAGAGTACCGACTTTATCTTTTGTACAGTTGGTGAAGAGTGGGGATTTCTCGGAACTTCTACCGTGATTATTCTATTCATGATTTTGCTGATACGCCTGCTAATTCTGGCGGAACGACAACGATCCCGTTTTAGTCGTGTATATGGTTACGGCGTAGCTGGAATTCTGTTTTTTCACTTTGCTATCAATGTCGGTATGACGATCGGATTGGTCCCGGTGATTGGTATACCCCTCCCGTTTTTCAGTTACGGCGGGTCATCGCTGTGGTCCTTCACATTCTTGTTGTTTATCTTTTTGCGTCTCGATGCTAGTCGCATGGAAATCCTTAGATAATAGCACGATAGTGTCCTGGTTTGATTAATAGCCTTTAATTTACTACCTTTAGGAGCCATGAAAATGGAGCTTCCGCCTAACGTGCTATCTAATAGGTGAATATGCGCCTTCCTTAAATCGGCTTCATTATCCTTATTTGGCATCAATTTTATTTTGGGGTTATTTTTTAATTTTTCTAGGGTATGATAAAGTATCGTTCTTATTCTTTGTCCAATTTTCGTTCGATTCCGCAAATCGATCTGCTTTCTGAAGAACAAAAGTTTACCATCGAAGTGGTGGGTACCGTTTTGCCATTCAAAGTGAGTAACTATGTCATTGACGAACTGATTGACTGGGACCACTTCGAGCATGATCCGTTTTTTATTCTTACCTTCCCGCAAAGGGGAATGCTATCCGATGAACATTTTCATGAAGTAGCTGATTTACTGAAGTCAGGTGCTGAAAATGATGCAATCAAACGGGCGGTCGAACGCATCCGTTTGCAGCTGAATCCGAATCCTGCCGGACAGGAACACAATGTTCCGGTTTTTCACGGGGAACGTCTATCTGGTATTCAGCACAAGTACCGCGAAACCATGTTGTTTTTTCCCAGTCAGGGACAAACCTGCCATGCTTATTGCACGTTCTGTTTCCGATGGTCGCAGTTCGCTTTGCAGGATACCAAATTCGCCATGAAGGAAGCTGATTTGATGGTGAAATATCTGAGAGAGCATCCGGAAATATCGGATGTGCTGTTTACGGGAGGTGATCCGGCAGTGATGAAAACGAAGTTTTTCAGGCATTACCTGGAAGCCATTCTCGATGCCGACCTTCCCGGTGTTAAAACGATTCGAATAGGAACCAAAGCATTAACCTATTGGCCCTACCGATTTACCACTGATGATGACGCTGAAGAATTAATGGATTTGTTCCGGAAGGTGACTGACAATGGAATTAGCTTGAGCATTATGGCTCATTTTAATCATCCCAGGGCTTTGGAAACGCGCGCTGTTCAGGATGCTATTGCCAATATTCTTTCGACGGGTGCACAGATTCGTTCGCAGTCGCCATTGATGCGGCACATTAATGATCGCCCTTGTTTGTGGTCGAAGATGTGGCGCCGGCAGGTAGATCTGGGTGTCATTCCTTATTATATGTTTGTCGCGCGGGATACCGGTGCGCAGGATTATTTCGCGGTAACGCTGGAAAACGCCTGGAAGATTTTCCGCAAGGCCTATCAGCAGGTGAGTGGGATATGCCGAACCGTTCGCGGACCGAGTATGTCGAGCGAGCCGGGGAAAATTCGTATTGTGGGTGTGTCGGAGATTAACGGAGAGAAGGTGTTTGTGTTGAACTTCATTCAGGGCAGGAATCCCGACTGGACCAATCGGCCGTTCTTTGCCAAATATGATCCGGATGCTATCTGGATAAGCGATTTAAAACCAGCGTTCGGTGAGGATGCGTTTTTCTTCGAAGAAGAGTTGGTTTCGATGAGTGATTAAATATTCAGCCCCGCTTGAGTCGGGGCATTTTAATGTTTACGCCGGCCTCTTCGATGGCAAATTGAATGATTTCGGGAAAGAAGCGGGCAAATGCTTCATCAAATTGCGCATATTCGTCCTTCAATGTTTTCATCGCATAAGGTGTTTCTTCAGGTAGTGAGGTGCGACGGCTTAAAATTCCCAGCGATTCTTCAATCCCTTCCAGCCGGGCATAGGATTCCAGCCGTTTGTGCTGAATGAGGAACGGTGCAAAAAGCTTTACCCGGGCAGGTAACATGCGGTAGTTGGACATCAGAATGCCATGAAAACGCCGGGTGGCATTTTTCAGCGAATGAGTTGAATAGCGTTGCCAGTTGGCTGCCAGAAAATGATCGAAGAAAATATCGGTAACCACGCCGGCATATTTTCGGTAACCTGGACGAAGTATTTGATTACAGGCACGCACTGCTTCGTGTTGGTCGGTAAATTCATCTATTTTGCGGTGCAGTAAAATACCCCGCTCCACCTCGGCCGGAAAATCACGGTGTTGCCTTCCTTTCACGTAATCGCCAATGAAATTTCCCAGCATCAGCTCTTCCGATTCTCCCGATAAGTATATGTGCGCAAGATAGTTCATTCCATCCCTCCTAATCTGCGGGCAAAGTGCCATTTATTCATGTAATATCCAAATCGGAGGTTTGTGTCCGCTGATCAGGTGAGAAAATTCATGTTCTGGACGTATTGTTTTAGTTAACTTAAGAGAATCGTTTAAACCTCTCACATCTAAATCATTTCAACTATGGCACGCCGTAATGTTCTTATCATCGGGGCTGCTGGCCGCGATTTTCACAATTTTAATACCTTTTTCAGGGACAATCCCGATTACCGGGTTGTTGCATTTACTGCCACGCAAATTCCGGATATTGATGGAAGAAAGTATCCGCCGGAGCTAGCCGGAGCCAACATTTATCCGGACGGCATTCCGGTTTACGAGCAAAACGATTTGGGAAAATTGATCCGCGAACTCAACGTTCAGGATTGTTTCTTCTCGTACAGCGATGTAGCGTACGCTAAAGTAATGAGCCTGGCTTCTGTTGTTCAGGCTGCCGGTGCCAACTTTATGTTGCTGGGCCCGGGCGAAACCATGCTGAGAAGTACCAAACCGTTAATCTCGGTAACGGCAACCCGCACCGGGTGTGGAAAAAGCCAGACTTCCCGGAAGGTGGTTGAACTGCTGACCCAAATGGGACTGAAAGTGGTTGCCATCCGTCACCCGATGCCTTACGGTGACCTGAATGCACAAAAAGTACAGCGTTTTGCCGAGATTGCCGATCTGAAGAAACACAAATGCACCATTGAAGAGATGGAAGAATATGAACCGCATATCGTCCGTGGAAACGTTATATACGCCGGTGTGGACTACGAAGCTATCCTCCGCGCTGCCGAGAACGACCCGAATGGTTGCGACGTCATTCTCTGGGATGGTGGTAACAATGATATGTCGTTTTACCAATCCGATCTGTCCATTGTAGTGGCTGATCCGCACCGTGCCGGAGCCGAAGGCGCTTACTATCCGAGTGAAGTGAACGTACGCCTGGCAGACGTGGTGGTCATTAACAAAATCGATACCTCGGGCCCCGAACAAATTCAGGAGGTGAGGAATAACATTGCCCGCATCAACCCGAAAGCGGTGATTGTGGAGGCTGCTTCTCCCGTACGGGTAGAAGATCCCGATTTGATTCGCGGCAAGCGGATTCTGGCAGTGGAAGATGGCCCGACGCTTACCCACGGAGAAATGAAGATAGGAGCAGCCATCGTAGCTGCACAAAAGCTGGGTGCTTCCGAGATTGTCGATCCGCGTCCATGGTTGACCGGGCGGTTGGAAGAAACTTTCCGGATTTATCCGAATATTGGAACGTTGTTGCCGGCGATGGGCTACGGTGATGAACAGGTGAAAGACCTGGAGAAAACCATTAACAAAGTAGATTGCGATGCCGTGATTGTTGGAACCCCCATCGACCTGCGGCGCGTGGTGAAAATTAAGAAACCGTCGACCCGGGTATACTACGATCTGGAAGAGATAGGGGAGCCCAAACTAACGGGTATACTGGGTGAGTTCGTTAAAAAACACCTTCCCGGAAGGGGATAAGAAAAGGAAAGCGGCTTCGGTCGCTTTTTTTTATTTTATATAAACATTACCTTCACGTGAAACTTGATGGCAACAATTGGTTGCTCCAAAATTTTACTTCGTACATGACATATAATATCATTGCATTTGGGGAGTTGTTATGGGATTTGTTGCCTGGAGGCAAGGCATTGGGAGGCGCTCCGGCGAACTTCGTTTTTAGGGTGAACCACTTTGGAAATAACGGACGACTGATTACCCGGCTGGGAAACGACGAGCTGGGTAAAGAGGCAATGGATCGTGTAAGGGAAATTGGCCTGCCGACCGGATATGTGCAGGTGGATGAAGATGTTCCTACCGGGACGGTGGATGTTTTCCTGGATAAACAAGGAATTCCCGATTTTACGATTAATACCGGCGTAGCGTTCGATGAGATTGAATTTACCTCCGATATGAAGGAACTGGCATCCGAAGCACACTGCATTTATTACGGAACGTTGGTGCAAAGAGGTGAGAAGTCCCGGGAATCGCTTTTTAAACTGATCGATGCGGCACCCAAAGCCTTGAAGTTTTGTGATATCAATTTACGGAAAGACTGTTATACCCGCGAAACCCTGCATGAATCACTCCAGCGAGCCGATGTGGTGAAGATCAACGATGACGAGATTATGGAGCTCGGGAAAATTTTTACACTCATCGGGACCGATCCTCGAAGCTATGGCGAAGATTTGATGATGCGCTATGATCTGGGTATCCTGTTGGTGACGATGGGCCCCAAAGGTGCTTTGTGTATCACGCAGGATGGTGAGTTTTTCTACGATTCAGGGTACGAAGTGAAGGTGAAAGATACGGTGGGCTCAGGAGATGCTTTTTCCGCCGGATTTATCCACATTTTACTGAAAACCGGAGATGTGCACCATGCGCTGAATTTTGGTAACGCATTGGGCGCATTGGCGGCTACAACGGCTGGTGCGACGGTTCCCATCAGCGAATCGGAAGTGATGGCTTTTATGCGAAAGTATTACGTCTGATTCGAACGAAACAAAATCACCTAATGGTTGAAATATTCTTCTGCCCGGAATTCTCTTTCCGGGCTTTTTTATTCCGGTACTGTTCCGGCAGCTTGGCTACGGCGATTAAAATAACGCCGGCAACAGAGAGGACTCCACCAAATATCTGGTAACCCTGCGGCAACTGTCCGAAGTAAATCAGCACGCCTCCCATCACGAACAATCCTTTTAATGCCTGAATAATGGACGAACGCGAAGCTTCGATGTGCTCGAAACTTTTGTAGATCAGAAGTACTGCGAGGAACGGCCCGAAGAAAGCGCCCAGTCCGGCATTGAGCAACGCCTTTCCGGGAACATGCAACGAATCGCCCGAAACAAGTATCCAGCCAATGGCAAACAGGAAGAGCCAGAAGGTACGGTTGAAATTGAGCAGCTCGGGCGGAAAATCTTTTACTTTCACTTTCACCAGGATGGTGGTAGCTGCGGCAAACAACGCATTGAGTACCACGATTCCCGTACCCGGAATGAAGAAATCGGCGAGTTTGGCTGAGCCCGAATAGCTGGTGATGAAGGCGCCAATCAGTACGACGACAATGCCCACCGTTTCGAGGCGGGTAAACCTTTCTTTTAACAGCACAACCCCCATCAAGGTCACAAATAGCGGAAACAGGTTGCCGAGGAAACTCGTCACGGCCGGATTTTCGATGACTTTGATGGAAGCGAAAAACAAGGTTGTTGTCGCTATCTCCATCGCGCCCAGCGTGGGCAATACCCAGCGCGACTTTTTCGGAATGGTCCGTAGCATCGATAACTTGCCACGGGAAACCACGACAGCCAGGTTCAAACTAACAGCAATCAGGAACCAGTAAAACCAGAACTGCGACATGCTCATGTCGTTCATGGCAGCTTTACTGAAGATGTACACATTGCTGAACGAAATAGTGGCCAGCACCGTGTAAAAGTATCCGCGCGGGCGGTTAGCCTGTGTTGTCATACGGTTGGTATTTGGGTGCAAAGATAGACTAATGTAAATTTTAAATGATGGATGTTGAATTTTGAATTAAAAAAAGACGAAAAGACATTAGATGTCAGACTCCAGTCATCAGATGGTGACAGTGGGAGATGAAGTAAGGCGCAGGCTGAGGCAAAAGCGAAGAAATAGCTCCGCATTTTGTTGGTCTAATATCTTTCATCTAATATCTAATAGTCTTATTCGAAAAACTTATCAACCATCTCGTGTTATGTTTAGTAGTGGCGAACGTTCGATTTTTGATGGTGAACGTGCAAAAATCTGTGGTGAATGACATACTGTACGAAAAAGTACACCTGGACCAACCGGGTTATTAACAATATGCAGAGAGGTCGATTTAGGTTTCCTGAACGTAATGTTTTAATTTAGAATAGTTCATTTGGCGATAGCTGATAAATGTGAGGTAGTCTATCGCCCACAAGCAAAAGACCCAAAAAAAATGGCGGTTGCAGAAACCCCGATAATTTGAGCCATACAGATAAGTAATAAAGCATTTAAAATTTAGCTTATGAACACCAACCAAAACAAACATCTGCGTATGTACCTCAATACGCAAGCTGCACTCGACAACCACACCAATAAGTGGAATACGCTTCCGATTATGGTGGCGAAGAAGAACGAGTATGATGAACTGATTCAGCGTATCATCGGGCAAAACGAGAAGACAAACCCGGCGAGCAAAGGTGTTACCGAAAGCAAAGAAATGGTACGAAACGGGCTTATCGGGAAGGCGGTTTCGCTGTCGGGAACTATGCAAGCTTTTGCCGCGGTAAACGATGACCCGGCGTTGGCCGAAAAAGTGACCCTGAACAAATCGGACCTGACTCGTTGCCGGGAGACTGACGTGGAGGCCATGGTAGTTCCGTTGATTACCGAAGCCCGGAACCATATAGAGGCGCTCGCCGATTACCAGGTTACCGAAGATATGATTTTGGAGATAGAGACCAGTCTCGACAACTTTATGGCGCTCATCGGGCAGCCGCGCACCATTCGGAACAAGGCGTTTGTCGCCAAAACGGTATTGAGCGATTTGTTCGATCAGGCGGATGACCTGCTGAAAAATCAGCTGGATAAGCTGATGATACGTTATAGCATAACCGATAACGATTTTTACGAAGAATATACCCGGGCACGGGTGATTGTTGATTAATTTGCTTTTAATGGTTTAGAAGAAAGCCCCGGCACCCTTTGTCCTGTTTCCGGCAAAGGCCTGTCGGGGTTTACTTAGTAAGAAAGCGGTGCAGAGAACAACTCATCTCTTTCGAACTAGTCGGCGAGTGATGCAATCTACTCCGGGAGGCGTTCGAACTACTCGACACCCGATGCAAACGACTCCGCTTGTGATTCGAAGAACTCCGGTTGCCGTTCAAACTACTCCGGAGGTCATGCAAAGCACTCGCGTTCCCGTTCGAAGAACTCCGCGACTGACGCAATGGCAGTTGCGACTGCTGCAATGACAGTGGGGAGGCGTGCAATGGATATGGTGGTGAATTCTTTAGTTAAATAATTTTGTTGTAACTGTTTGAGGGAGAATTTTATAATGTATGTATATTACAATCAGTCCTAACTATAGGTTTCTCTAAATTTAAATTCAATGTTTGATTCAATAACCTATAAAATAAACAATCCATCAAACCCATTAGATATCGGCTATTTAGCAGAATGTTTGCTCTTCTATGATAGGGTTAATGTTTTAATAGACAGTGAGAATCTTGCTCATTTGTTTTTGTTCTGTGGAGTTGAAGAAATATATGAACTAATTCAGAGAGGTAATCTGGCAATTCTTACCAAAGAAAATATTCTTGGGGCTGGAAAGAGGGAAGACATGTATTTTGTGGATTTATTTTCAGCACAGAATATTGACAAGCATTATGAAACTATTTATAGAGCTTTCTTTAAAATTTTCGATAAACAAGGGAAATCAAGAAGATATGCTCAACGATTTTTAAATATTACTTCTTCCTATACATATGATTCAATTATATTGGAAGATATAAGAGCATCAATCAATGATAGACTATTTGTAAAGCGAATTATCAATAATTTTATTACTCAAATAGACAATGAAGGTGAGTTTATCGGTAGAGAATGGTATTATGATTTTGTTCCGATAGATGAATATTCTTTTCAGCATATAACAAATCTGGATTTGGATATTCTAAAGAAAATCTCACAGTCAAAGAATCTTCATTTTGATTTTTCTCCAAGTTCTTTGATCTTAAGTTTATCAGAGTCTTTCGGAGACACTCAAATTGCAGTTAATAGAAATTCAGAGATTTTCACCACCTCGATAAATTCACAGATCATTAAATTAAAATTTGACACTCTGTTTGAAAGGGCACATATAAGTAGAGAGACAATAAGTAACTTTCAGAAGATCGCCTTACCAAATTATAAGGATTTAGCAACCATAATAAACAATAAGGAAAGATCCTTCAGTGATTTGATCACTCTATTAGAAGAAGCTGAGAGATTCCGGAGTTGGAAAAGAGAACTTGATAATGAGTCTAATTTTATAGAAGAGTATTCAAAAGCCTTGTCCGCAGAAGGATGGTTCGAAAAACTTCCTTCTAAAGTTGGACGATTTGTGATTTTTGAAGGTGTTGGAGTTGCACTCGATTTTATGGGGGCAGGGGGGCTGGGAACTACTACTGCAACGGCATTAAGTGCAGTTGATTCTTTTTTTCTCGATAGGTTGTTGAGAAATTGGAAGCCGAATCAGTTTATTAAAGAAGAATATAGAACGTTTGTTAAATGAAATATATGGCCATACTATTCAGAAATAATTGATTTCAAACTTTCACTTCTATAATCAGTTATAGGGATTAAAACCAACTCATCTCCCCATATGACCAAATACAAGCAATTCTTTGTGGCATCAATGTGGGTGGAACCAGGAAAATAAGTTTAGTGAAGGATGTCATCCCTCGGAGGGATGACATCCTTTTTTCTTTGAACCTTCCGTCTCAGTCGTTGGTTTCATGAACCATAACCAACCCATCCTTACAAATGAACCAATACATCGCTATTCTTCGCGGCATTAATGTGGGAGGTAACCGGAAAATCAAGATGGCAGATATGAAGGAACTCTTTGCCGACCTGCGCTTCACGGAAATTTCTACCTATATACAAAGTGGTAATGTACTATTTTCTTCTGCGAAAGCGGAGGATACAGTCGCATTGGGCGACAAATTGGAACAAGCCATCGCTAAATCTTTCGGCTTCAATGTGCCGGTAATTGTCCGTACCGTTGAGGAACTGGAACAAGCTGTTGCCACCAACCCGTTTTACTCCTCACCCGATGCCGATATCGAACGGCTGCACCTCACCTTCCTGAAAACAGCACCGGCACCTGCTCAGCTGGATGCCATTAACCAAATCAATCACTCACCTGACAAATTCAACATCATCGGAAACCATGCATTTGTTTATTGCTCGGGCCGATACAGTGAATCAAAACTCACCAACGCTTTCTTTGAAAAGAAGCTGAAAGTGCCGGCTACTACGCGAAACTGGAAAACGGTGCTGAAGCTGATAGAACTTGCGGGACACTAATTGAAGGATTTTGACTTCGCCAAACTAACCACCGACAGGGTTTTCAACCACTGTCGGTGTCAAACAAAAAAAGCTGCCCGAATGAGCAGCTTTAATATTCTTATTGCAACCTGTTAATTGCTTACAGGCGTGATTTGATTTTCTTGGTTTCCTCTTCGAAGCCGGGTTTTTCGAGCAGGGCGAACATGTTCTTTTTGTATGCTTCTACTCCGGGCTGATCGAATGGATTTACCTCGAGGGCATAACCGCTCATACCGCAGGCAATTTCGAAGAAATAAATCAACTGTCCGATGTTGTACTCGTCGATTTTCGGAACTTCAACACGGATGTTCGGAACGCCGCCGTCCATGTGGGCCAGGGCAGTTCCCAGCTCAGCCATCTTATTTACCTCGTCGACGCGTTTGCCGGCCAGGTAATTCAGCTTGTCGAGGTTGTCCTTGTCTTCCGGAATACGCACTTCGTTATCGGGATTAGCGATCGAGATAACGGTTTCGAACAGAATGCGCTCGCCTTCCTGGATGTACTGTCCCATGGAGTGCAGGTCGGAGGTGAAGTCAACACTGGCAGGGTAAATACCTTTACCTTCTTTTCCTTCACTCTCGCCGTACAGCTGTTTCCACCATTCGGAGAAATAGTGCAGTTTCGGGGTGAAGTTCACCAGGATTTCGATTTTCTTACCCGATTTGTACAGGCTGTTACGAGCGGCAGCGTACTGAGCTGCGAGGTTTTCTTCGAACGGAACGTTCACATCGCTGGCTTTTTCCATGTCGCGGGCTCCCTGAACGAGGGCACGCACATCGAATCCGGCAACAGCAATCGGTACCAAACCGACGGGAGTAAGCACGGAATAACGGCCACCGACATCGTCCGGAATGACGTACGTTTTGTAACCTTCGGTGTTGGCAAGGGTACGCAGCGCACCTTTGCTTTCATCGGTAATGGCCACAATGCGCTGACGGGCTTCTTCCACACCATATTTCTCTTCAATATCCTGACGAAGCAAGCGGAAAGCCAACGCCGGTTCGGTGGTGGTTCCCGATTTGGAAATAACCGCCATGGCGTATTCTTTGCCTTTCAGCAGTTCGCGCAGTTCGTACAGGTAATCTTCACCGATGTTCTGTCCGGCGAAGAGAATATGTGGAGCATCGCTTCCTTTCAGGTGAGCAAATGAATCGGACAAAGCATCGACCACGGCTTTAGCACCCAGGTACGAGCCACCGATTCCGATGACCACAAAAATGTCGAGTTTCTTACTTCTGAGACGGGCTGCTGTTTCTTCTACATCACTCAGGTGTTCTTCGGTGATGGCAGTCGGCAGGTTGACCCAACCCAGAAAATCATTTCCTTTTCCAGTCTTCTCGTGGAGAGCTACATTGTTCTTTTCCATAGTTTCCTTCCAGGCGAAAACTTCGTCACGGGAAACAAAGGAAAAGGCCTTCTCCATATCCAGCTTAATATTGTTCATGATAGCGAGATTAAAATATGATTATCGAAGATGTTCTGTTAAGATTCTTAATTCAATGGCCGGCGAGATGCTTTCGTAAAGTATATTGAAAACAGCGTCGGTGATGGGCATGTTCACATTATACCGGCTATTTATTTCGCGAATACATTTGGTGGCGAAATAACCCTCTGCAATCATGTGCATTTCGAGCATCGCGCTACGAACCGTGTAGCCCTTGCCAATCATAGTTCCGAATGTCCGGTTACGGGAATATTGAGAATATCCGGTTACCAGCAGGTCGCCGAGGTACGCACTCGATTTGATATCACGGGTAATGGGATGTACTGTATCGACAAAACGTTTGATCTCCTGAATGGCATTCGACATCAGGACGGCCTGAAAGTTGTCGCCATAACGCAAACCGTGCGAAATGCCGGCAGCAATGGCCATGATATTTTTCAGAACGGAAGAATATTCGGTTCCCCAGATATCGTCAGAAATGTGCGTGCGGATGTACGGACTCTCGAGTAAGAAAGCAAATTGCCTTGCTTTTTTTACATCCGGACTGGCAATGGTGAGGTACGACAATAATTCCCGTGCAACCTCTTCGGCGTGGCACGGGCCGGCAATAACCCCGAACTGCTCGTAGGGCACATTAAAATATTCATGGAAAAACTGTCCCACCACCAGGTTATCATCGGGAACAATCCCTTTGATAGCAGACACCACAAACTTGTTCGTAATATCGACCTTCAGATCTTTTAAGGCATCTTTCAGAAAGGCCGAAGGAATAGCAAAGACCAGAATATCCGATTGCTCAGCAATTTCGTTGATGTCGGAATAGAAATGAATCCGGTCGACATCGAACTCCACTGCCTGCAGGTAGTTGGGATTGTGGTGAAATTTCCGAAACAGTTCAATGGTCTCTTCCTTGCGGAAATACCAGTTGAGTCCCGGAAGGTTATTCATAAACATCTTGGCGAGAGCTGTGGCCCAGCTTCCGCTTCCGATGATGGCAATTCTTAATTTCTCGCTTATTTCAGACATTCAGTGAAAGTCTAGTTTACCCACTGCTTGACTTCATCCGCCGAGGGATTGGTCAAGCCCAGTTTGTTTTTCTTGTTGTACCCACAGAGGTCGTTGAATAACTTGCCGGGTTTAATCTCTTTGAGTTGCTCTACTTTGGTGATGCCCATCTTCCGAATGACACCAACCCAATCGGTCGGAATTCCCAACTCTTCGAATTTTCCGTCGGTGTCACCTTCCGATTTCTTCTCCGGTTTCATTTGCGGGAAGAGGAGGACATCCTGAATAGAGAGATTATTGGTCATCAACATGGTGAGACGGTCGATACCGATACCCATTCCCGAAGTGGGGGGCATGGCGTATTCCAGCGAACGCACAAAGTCCATATCGATGTACATGGCTTCATCATCTCCTTTTTCCGACAGCTGAAGTTGTTCCTGGAAACGTTCCAACTGATCGATGGGATCGTTCAGCTCGGAATAAGCGTTGCAGAGCTCTTTTCCGTTCACCATTAACTCAAAACGCTCAGTCAAATCAGGATTGTCGCGGTGCTTTTTACACAGCGGCGACATCTCTTTCGGATAATCGATGATGAAGGTTGGCTGAATGTAGTTGCCTTCGCACTTTTCGCCGAAAATCTCGTCGATGAGTTTGCCTTTTCCCATGGTTGGGTCCACCTCGATATCGAGATCCTTGCAAACTCCGCGAAGTTGTTCTTCATCCATTCCGGAAATATCGATGCCGGTGTATTCCTTGATGGCATCGTACATGGTTACCCGCTTGAACGGGCGTTTGAAATCAATTTCCTTGTCGCCCAGCTGCACTTTGGTGGTACCATGAAGTGCCAGGGCCACGCGTTCGATCATCTCCTCAGTGAAATCCATCATCCAGTGGTAGTCTTTGTAGGCTACATAGATTTCCATCACCGTGAATTCAGGATTGTGCGTACGGTCCATTCCCTCGTTACGGAAATCCTTGGCAAACTCGTACACTCCATCGAAACCACCGACGATCAATCTTTTCAGGTAGAGCTCGTTGGCGATACGCATATAGAGCGGCATGTTCAGCGCATTGTGATGTGTGATGAACGGACGGGCCGCTGCTCCTCCCGGAATGGGTTGCAAAATGGGGGTTTCTACTTCGAGGTAACCGCGCTCGTTAAAGAGCTCGCGCATGGTGTTGATAATTTTCGTGCGTTTCACGAAAACGTCCTTCACCTGCGGGTTAACAATCAGGTCAACATATCGTTGACGGTAACGTTGTTCGGGATCGGTAAAAGCATCGAATACTTTGCCGTCTTTCTCCTTTACCACCGGCAACGGGCGAATGGATTTGCTCAATACGGTGAGCTCTTTCACATGAATGGATATTTCGCCCATCTGGGTGACAAACACAAAGCCTTTCACGCCAATAATGTCGCCGATATCGAGTAATTTCTTAAATACTTCGTTGTAGAGGGTTTTGTCTTCACCCGGACAAATCTCGTCGCGGTTGACATATATCTGGATACGTCCGGTACTGTCCTGTAATCCGGCAAACGAGGCTTTACCCATAATACGCCGGCTCATGATACGACCGGCAAAAACTACTTCCTGAAAATTCCCTTTTTCGGGGTCGAACTGCTCCTTTATTTCCTTCGCGGTAGCGTTGACATTGTACATTTCGGCGGGATAGGGATTGATGCCCAGTTCCCGCAACCGATTCAACGAATTTCGGCGGATAATTTCCTGTTCACTCAGCTCTATGTTACTCATTTTTAAACGTTCTCCAGTTCTACGTTTGAGAAAATTATCTGCAAAGATAACAAAGAAATCTTATTTGAGGTTGAATGCCCGGTCGACAAAGCATTTTATAACCAAAGGATTATATTTTTTGGTAGTCTGAAAAAAGAGACAATGGTCAGAGTGAAGGGGAAATAACCATACGGTGTTAATGTGTTTATTTTCTCCTTAATGTTTTGTTAACAAAACTTGATGAATGTTAGATTTTTGTTTTTGCTCCCTGCCGGCATTTTGTATCTTTGGAAGATTTATAAATAAAGCAGAAAAGCGAGTTAGGAGACCATAGGGTATGCAAAAAATCTGGAACTTAAAACAGCCTGCCGACATGAATGAGGTGAAGCACTTATCTGCAGCCTTGAATGTTGACATGGCGATTGCTAACCTACTGGTCCAGCGAGGCATCAAAACCTATCAGGATGCCCGTTCTTTTTTCCGCCCCCGGTTATCCGATTTACACGACCCTTTTTTGATGAAAGACATGGACAAGGCGGTCAAACGTCTTGTTGAGGCCATTCAAAGCGATGAGAAGGTGTTGGTATACGGTGATTACGATGTGGACGGAACTACTTCGGTCGCCCTGATGTATTCCTTCCTCCAAAACAAACTGACGAATGTCGATTACTATATTCCCGATAGGTACATGGAGGGGTATGGAATCTCGAAACAGGGAATTGAGTATGCGGCAAAGAATAATTATTCGCTCGTCGTTGTGCTCGATTGTGGTATTAAAGCGATTGATAAGATTGCCCAGGCGAAGGAGATGGGAGTTGAATTTATCATTTGTGACCACCATAATCCCGGCGATGAAATTCCCGGTGCGGTGGCGGTTCTGGATCCCAAACAGCCCGGCTGTAACTATCCTTACAAAGAACTTTCAGGTTGTGGCGTTGGATTTAAATTTGTACAGGCTTTTTGTCGTGATCAAGGCATTCCGGAGGATGTGATTTACGAATTGCTCGACCTGGTGGTCGTAAGTATCGCGTCCGACATTGTTCCGCTCACCGGTGAGAACCGGGTGTTGGCATATTACGGCTTGCGGAAACTGAATTCCAATCCTTCAATTGGCTTGAAGACCCTCATTAAGTATGCAGGCATGCAGGGCGAGATTCGTGTGAATGACATTGTCTTCCGAATTGGGCCACGGCTGAATGCTTCGGGCCGGATTGAACACGGAAAGAAATCGGTGGCCATTTTGATGGCGCAGGATGAAGAAGAAGCCGAAGCGTTGGGCTCGGAAATCAACTCCTACAACGAAATACGTAAAACGCTCGACCAAAATATTACCCAGGAAGCGCTGGAGATGATTCAGCAAAACGACGGATGGGAGAAACTGAATTCTACTGTTCTGTACAACCGCGACTGGCATAAAGGCGTGGTGGGAATTGTTGCTTCGAGATTGACCGAGCACTATTATCGCCCAACCATCATCCTGACTGAATCGAACGGAATGGCGACTGGCTCGGCACGTTCCGTTGGGGAATTTGACCTCTACGAAGCGGTTGGGGCTTGCGCCGATTTGCTGGAATCATATGGCGGTCATATGTACGCGGCGGGTATGTCGATGAAGATTGAAAATGTGCCGGAGTTCAGACGTCGCTTTGAGGAGATTGTGACGGAATCGGTCAAAAAAGTAAAACTGGTGCCAACCATCGATATCGATGCGAAGGTGAGTCTTTCGGATTTGAATCCGAAATTTCTCCGGGTACTGAACCAATTTGAACCGTTTGGCCCGCATAACATGATGCCGGTTTTCCTGACGGAGGACGTGATGGATTACGGAACAAGCCGGCTGGTAGGAAAAGGAAGCGAACACATCAAGCTCGATTTAATTGAGGCCAACCGATCATCTTCGGTTTTCTCGGCCATTGCTTTCTCTCAGTCACAGCATTTCGAGATGATTAAACAATCGCTGCCGTTTGATATTTGTTATTCGGTTACGGAAAATGAATACAGGGGAAAAGTATATATGCAGTTGAATGTGCGGGATATGCGCTCCCGTTTGTCTGAAAGTAATGACAACGCTTAATCATAGATTCTAAACACAAAACGCCTAATCAATGACTTCAACAAATTTGAACCAGCTAACTGGCTGGAAAAGGACTGTTCTGGGGATTCAGTTCCTGTTTGTGGCTTTTGGGGCCACTGTACTGGTTCCGCTTCTCGTGGGAATTGACCCGGCCGTTGCGCTCTTTACAGCTGGTGTAGGAACCCTTATTTTTCATCTAATCACCCGGGGAGTCGTTCCGGTTTTTCTGGGTAGTAGCTTCGCTTTTATCGCACCAATTATTGCCTCTACCGAGATGTACGGCCTGGCCGGTACGCTTTCGGGACTGATGGCCGTTGGTTTGGTGTATGGTGTTATGTCCACGCTGATAAAACTGCGGGGGATTCGCTTCATCGAGCGTTTGTTTCCTTCAGTCGTTGTTGGCCCGGTTATCATTGTTATCGGGCTTTCTCTGGCTCCGGTGGCTATTAATATGGTACAGTCGCCAAGTGCGGAGATTCTGCAAACGACCGGAATCGGTCTGCGCTGGTTGGTAGCGGCTGTAGTACTTGGCACGGCTATCGTGGTGGTTACTTTCGGAAAAGGCATGATGAAGTTGATTCCGATTTTTATTGGAATGGCGGTAGGATATATTCTTTCGGTATTGCTCGGTATCGTTGATTACTCTGCGATTCTGGCGGCGGATTGGTTCTCTCTGCCCGAATTTACGCGTCCGGAATTTAGCTGGGGAGCTATTCTGTTTATGATTCCTGTTGCCGTGGCTCCCATCATTGAACATGTGGGGGATATGTATGCCATTGGTGGTGTAGTAGAAAAGAATTTTATTGAGAAGCCCGGCTTGCATCGTACGTTGCTTGGTGACGGAGTTGCGACCTTCTTCGCTGGTGTCATGGGCGGACCGCCTAATACGACCTATTCGGAGGTGACGGGTGCTATTTCATTAACGAAAGTTGGCGATCCGAAGGTTCTTCGCATTGCGGCCATAACCGCCATTGTTTTCTCTTTGGTTGGAAAAATTTCCGGATTCCTGAAAACCATTCCGGAGCCTGTGCTCGGTGGCATCATGCTATTGCTGTTCGGAATGATTGCCTCGGTCGGCATTAAGACACTAATCGACTCCAAAACAAACATGAATATTACCCGTAACCAGGTAATCGTTTCCGTAGTGCTCACACTTGGTGTAGGTGGTGCGACATTGCAATGGGGCAGTTTTTCGCTGGCTGGAATTGGATTGGCATCGGTCGTAGGGGTTGTATTGAATTTGATTTTACCCGGCCATTCATTGCGTGTTCACGAAACGAAAGAAGATGATATTGTGATTTAGCTTTTGCTGAATAGCAGACAGATATAAAAAGGCTGCACCATCGGTGCAGCCTTTACTTTGAAAAAACTGTGCTTAATACAACTAAACCTAATAATAAACTATTTGCGTTGGAAATTTCTTGCTATTTAACTCCCCAGTACTCGTTCGAGGCCATCCAGTTTTCAACTGTTAACGGGGTATCGGAAAAATCGGCTTGTTCCTTCATGCCCCAGTAATTTTCATTACTCATCCAATCTTCTACCTGCAGTTGTTCGTCCTGTTCGTTTACTCTCCAGTAACTATCACTGCTCATCCAGTTTTCTACGTTCAGTTCGCTGTCGTTCAGTTCTTCGTTTACTAAGACCGCCATCTTTTCAACGTTTGTACTGTTCATTGTATTTACGGGTGAAAGCATGGCTACAAAACCTGAGATTCCCTGAGCGTTGGCAATGCTGATTATACTTACAGTCAGAACTATCATGAAGGTTGCGATTACCTTTTTTGCTGAGTTTGTTACTTGTGTTTTCATGACGTTATCTCCTATTTTTTTAATCTTCTATTTTTTTGTCCGTTTGACCAGCTTAAAACAGGAAACGTGCCAAAAAACACACTGAGCAGATATTGAGTGAGTTGTGAAATTATTTATGATTTTTATTGATTGTGGAGGGTCAAAAAAATGAACGCTACAGAACAACGTGTGTTCGGTTTCGTACATTAATAAGTAACGTCAGAGAATATATTTTGGGTGGAAATAGGTGCAATGTAAATACGAAATCATACGTTTGGTTAGTCAATTATATTGCATTGCCGGGCACTTCTACAGACTGCCTTTGGGTGGGCTTTTTTTTTGACTAAGGGAAGAGTAGAGAGGGGAGTTTATTGGTGCTTATCCAGGTATGGCAGGACATCGTCTACCTCCAGGTTGCGTTTATCCCGAATGATAACCGATGCTTTCTCGTAAAAAGTGGCTCTTTTTTGCAGATTTTCATCGATGAAGCGGGTGAGCTCTTCCCGGGACTTTCCTTTAATTAATGGTCGTTCGTTTTTCGATTTCAGTAACCGTTCGACTAATATATCTACCGGAGGTGCCAGGTAAAGCGTGACACCGGTCCGGTTCATCAAATCGATATTCTCAAAAAAGCAGGGAGCACCGCCTCCGGTGGCCACCACCAGGTTTTCAAAATCGGCAATCTCTTCCAGCGCTTTCTTTTCGCGCTGACGGAAACCGTCTTCGCCTTCTTCGGCAAATATAGCTGGGATGGTCCGGAAATTTCGTTCTTCGATGTATTTATCCAAATCGATGAAACAGAGATTCAGACGCTGAGCCAACTTCCGACCCAGCGTCGATTTTCCGCATCCCATATATCCGATTAGGTAAATTTTCACAGGCAGATTCCGGTTTTCCGAATTATTTGTCGAATGATATTTCTATCTGGTTTTCGTCGTCCTCGTCGTCTTCATCCGGGCGGTTGATTTCCAATGGAACATCATCATCATTTCCCTGTTCGTCTTCATCTTTGATGACCGGTTCAATTTCCTTAATATTCTTTATCGTGAAATTGGTCAGACGTTTTCCTTTGGCTTTGAACGATTTTACGCCAATGAATTCCGCTACTTCGATAATTTCGTCCTCCCGCTCCTGACTGTCGCCGCCAAATTTCAGTTCCAGTCTCGGGTAGGTAACCCACGTGATGCTGATTAGCTTATTCTCCTCATTATCGCCAATGAAACGACAGGTTTTGTTCGCGCCATTGTCGATTTCGAAACGTTTCACATAGTAGAAATTCTGATCAGCATCCCAATACACTACCGAAGCCACTTTCCCATCGTGAAATTTCTCGATGGAGAGAATATTATTCTCGAAGTGATTGGTTAAATCATATGAATAAAGCTGGAAACAACCATCTTTGGTGATAACCAGAATTTTATCTTCGCCGCTGAATTCTCCGAGGAATTTTCCCCTTCCGTCAGCATTCAGCCGAAGCACATCCGGATCGAACCAGATTTTCCGGCCGCCCAGTGTTGAAGTTCCTTTTTCCTTCAGGCTAACCTTATGAATATCGTGTTTGGTGACCAGGTTACCCATGGAACTCCGTCCCTTAATCGCCAGTTCACCCATATCAATGTCGAGCGTTAGCTTTTTCAAGCGGGGCCTAGGTTTGAGCATCACCTTCAATACCTCAGCTTCACCGTTGGGATTGACGCTGAAGTACAAAATGCGGGAGCCCGGTGTTCCTTTGGTCATGTTGTATTCTTTGTCGCGGGTCACGCCGGTGACAAAGAAACGTTTCATGTAAGTGTTGCCGGCCCGGCCGTCGCGGTACACCAGGTTGTAAATGGTACGTTTGTCGTTTTTCTTGAAGACGGCCAGGTGAAGAATGTCTTTTCCGATGAACGCTTTTTCCGACACTTTCGTGATGTAATAGGAACCGTCGCGCCTGAAAATAATGATGTCATCGATGTCGGAACAATCGCATACATATTCCGCTTTCTTCAGGCTGGTTCCCATGAAACCTTCCTCGCGGTCGATGTACAGTTTTTCATTGGCAACAACCACTTTTGTGGCTTCGATATTTTCGAAACTGCGGATTTCGGTCCGGCGTTCCCGTCCTTTTCCGTACTTCGTTTTTAGCCGCTTAAACCAATCGATAGTATAATCGATGATGTTCTCGATGTTGTGAACCACCTTGGCGATTTCCTCTTCGATGGAAAGTAAATTATCGTTGGCCTTATCGGAATTGAATTTCAGAATACGGGCCATCCTGATTTCCATCAGTTTGAGGATGTCGTCGCGGGTAATGTCTCTTCTGAGCTTGGGTTTCCAGGGCTCCAGCCTTTTGTCGATGTGCTTAACGGCCACATCCATCGACGAAGCTTCTTCGAACTCTTTATCCTTATAAATCCGCTCTTCGATGAATATCTTTTCCAGCGAGGCAAAGTGCCATTGCTCTTCCAGTTCACTCTTTTTGATTTCCAACTCCTGTTTCAGCAACGAAACCGTTGAGTTGGCTGAGCGCTGCAAGATGTCTGTTACCGTCAGAAATTGAGGCTTGTCATCATGAATGATGCAGGCATTGGGTGAGATGGAAATTTCGCAATCGGTAAAGGCATACAGTGCATCAATCGTTTTATCGGAGCTGATACCGGCGGCAAGATGAACCAGGATTTCAACGCGGTCGGCCGTGTTGTCATCAATCTTTTTGATTTTGATCTTACCCTTGTCGTTGGCCTTGATAATGGACTCAATAACCGATGAGGTCGTTTTCCCGTAAGGAATTTCAGTAATGACCAGTGTCCGGCTGTCCTGTTTTTCAATTTTAGCCCTTACCCGTACGGCTCCTCCGCGCAACCCGTCGTTGTAACGCGATGCATCCATGTATCCGCCCGAAGGGAAATCGGGATAGAGTTCGAACTCTTTTCCGCGCAGGTAAGCAATGGCCGCGTCAATCAGTTCGAGGAAGTTGTGCGGAAGTATTTTTGATGCGAGTCCCACGGCGATTCCTTCCACGCCTTGAGCCAGCAGCAGCGGGAATTTCACCGGAAGGGTAACGGGTTCGCGGTTTCGACCGTCGTACGATAATTGCCAGTTGGTGGTTTTGGGATTAAAAAGTACTTCCAGCGCAAATTTCGACAAGCGTGCCTCGATGTAACGCGGTGCAGCGGCCCCGTCACCGGTCAGTGTATTTCCCCAGTTTCCCTGGGTATCAATCAACAAATCCTTTTGCCCGAGTTGCACCAGGGCATCACCAATGGAGGCGTCTCCGTGTGGGTGATACATCATGGTTTGCCCGATAATGTTGGCTACCTTATTGTAACGGCCGTCATCCATCTGCCGCATGGCATGCAAAATACGTCGTTGTACGGGTTTCAGTCCGTCGTTGACATAAGGTACAGCCCTTTCCAAAATCACATAGGAAGCATAGTCGAGAAACCAGTTTTCATACATCCCCGACAAATACTTCACCTGATGCAAATCTTTTTTTGATTCGTTTGCGCTGTCATCTTCCGGCTCACCAGTGGGCAACTTATCTTCCTCTATACTCATCTATGGTCTAAATCGTTTAGGGTTGACGTAAATCTCCGTTTTGCTTCTGCATTAAACTACTTCCACCTCGTCTTTTTCAACATACAGGTTGTCGATGATGAACTCCTGCCGTTCGGGTGTATTTTTCCCCATGTAGAATGTAAGCATGTCGGAAATCGATTCATGTTTGTTCAGTATCACTGGTTCGAGGCGAATATCCTCACTGATGAAGTTTTTAAATTCATCCGGCGAAATTTCACCTAAACCTTTGAAGCGGGTGATTTCCGCTGTATTCTTCAATTTTTTGATGGCGGCTTCTCTCTCCTGATCTGAATAGCAATAATACGTAACTTTTTTGTTTCGTACCCTGAAGAGCGGTGTTTGCAGAATATACAGGTGACCTTTTTTTATCAATTCCGGGAAGAACTGCAGAAAGAAAGTGATCAGCAACAACCGGATGTGCATTCCGTCCACATCGGCATCGGTTGCGATGATAACCTTGTTGTAACGCAGTTCGTCAACTCCTTCTTCGATGTTCAGTGCCGCCTGTAGCAAATTGAACTCCTCGTTCTCGTAAACCACTTTTTTGGTCAAGCCGAATGAGTTGAGTGGTTTTCCGCGTAAGCTGAATACCGCCTGTGTATTTACATCGCGCGATTTGGTGATGGAACCACTGGCCGAATCACCCTCGGTGATGAAGATGCTGGTATCGTTCTTCCGCTCGTCGTTGGAGTTATAGTGAACACGGCAGTCGCGCAGTTTTTTGTTGTGCAGACTGGCTTTCTTGGCCCGTTGCTTTGCCAGTTTTTTTACACCCGAAATGGCTTTTCGCTCCCGTTCCGATTCCTGTATACGGCGTAGCAGTACTTCGGATGTTTCGGAATTCTTGTGCAAGTAATTGTCAAGTTCCTTCTGAACGAAGTTCATAATGAAATTCCGGACCGAAGGACCATTGGGGCCAATATCTCTCGAACCCAGTTTGGTCTTGGTCTGCGACTCGAAAACCGGCTCTTCCACTTTAATGCTGATGGCTGCTACAATGGAGGCACGAATATCCGAGGCATCGAAATCCTTTTTGTAAAAGTCACGTATGGTCTTCACCACGGCTTCGCGGAAAGCTGCAAGATGCGTTCCGCCCTGTGTGGTGTGCTGTCCGTTGACAAACGAATAATAATCTTCTCCGTACTGGTTTCCGTGGGTGATGGCCAGTTCGATATCTTCATCCTTCAAATGGATGATGGGGTAGAGCGAAGGCTGATCGAGGTTTTCTTCCAGCAGGTCGAGCAGTCCGTTTTTGGAAAGGTATTTTTCGCCGTTGAAATTGATGGTCAGTCCGGCGTTGAGGAAAACGTAGTTTTTGAGCATGCTCACCACGAAATCCGCAATGAAATGGAATTCACGGAAAATGGTACTGTCCGGTACAAACGTAATCAGGGTGCCGTTGAGTTCGTCGGTTTTGTCAATATCAACCTCTTCAACCAGCACTCCCTGTTGGAATTCAACGCGCTTTCCTTTTCCTTCTCTGAAGGCGCTGATGATGAAACTTGAAGACAGCGCATTGACAGCCTTAATACCGACTCCGTTCAATCCGACCGATTTCTTGAAAACTTTGGAATCGTACTTAGCACCTGTGTTCATGCGCGATGCAACTTCCACCAGTTTCCCCAGCGGAATTCCCCGTCCGAAATCCCTTACCGACACGAGTTCGTCGCTCACTTCCACGTCGATTTTCTTTCCAAAACCCATCATGAACTCATCGATGGAGTTATCGATGACTTCCTTCAAAAGCACATAAATCCCGTCATCAGGAGAAGAGCCGTCGCCCAGCTTCCCGATGTACATCCCTGGTCGTTTCCGGATGTGCTCTTTCCAATCAAGTGTACGAATGGAATCTTCAGAATAAGTTGGTGTCATTTTCGATCGATTTTGCACAAATATAACGAAATTCAGAAGCCATAAAGAAACACCGATTCCCTTGAAATAAACAATCTGCGGTTAATAAACGGTTCATATCGGCCATTTTTCACGATGATTTCAAACAGATTTTCAACTGGATAGGAATCAATTGGCAGGATTGTTAATATTATGTTTTAAGAGGATTCTTCTCCGATTCGCTGGTCCGCGGTATCGGTAGGGGCAGGACATGTCCTGACCGGCTACGTTTTAATTAATGATAAAAAGCACTAATTTCAGTGGCCGGAAGGCAGGAAATGAGAAGTGAACAGCTAACAATTAAACACATGGCAACCAAACAGGAATTTGTGGATTTCGTCATCGATCAGATTGATAAGGCCGGAGAAATAACGGCCCGGAAAATGTTCGGCGAATATGGCATTTACGCCGATGGAAAATTCTTCGGCGTAATTTGCGATAATAAGCTATTCATCAAACCGACCAACGCAGGACGCGAATTTGTTGGCAATGTGGTGGAAGCACCTCCATACGAGGGCGCAAAACCGAGTTTCCTGATTGAGGACAAACTTGAGGAGCGGGAATGGTTGAGCGAATTAGTCCGGATTACGGTAAAGGAATTACCCATGCCCAAACCAAAAAAGAAGAAGAAATAACTGAAGCTATTTCTCATATAAGTAGAAAAGTTCCATTTGTAATGCCCGTGACGCCTTCGTACAATCCCAAATTATGTTCCAATCCGTTTGCTGAGGAGCAATACAATGCGGCAGACAACTCCGAATCGTATTTTTTGAAGATTTTATTGGAATTTAACACTTTAACTTGCCGGAAACATCTATTTTCGCAGGCAGATTTTGCGTCGTACGGTGTTCAGGAAGAGTGAAGAAGCACGTACCGCAATGGAATGAAATGAGAAGAGGAGAATGCTGGGTTCGGTTTTGTTATACCAAATGAGTTTTTTTGTAGCTGCTATTCCGGTGGTGTCCGTCCTGTACGGAGTAACCAAAGGAAAATTCAAGTACCGGGTTATACACGAAAAAATTCATTTCAAAAATCTTCCGGAATCGTTTCGTGGATTGAAGATTGTCCAGGTATCGGATATGCACCTGGGGAGTTTTCGCCGGAAATACGAACAAATTGCCAAAGCGGTAGAAATGATCAATGAGCAGGAGCCCGATCTGATTTTCTTTACCGGCGATTTGGTTAATAACTTTGCCGAAGAAACTGATGGCTGGGCACCGGTATTGTCCAAAATGAAAGCCAGATACGGCAAATATTCCGTTCTGGGTAACCACGATTACGGTGACTACTCCGAGTGGGAAACCCCCGCAGCCAAAGAGAGAAATCTGACGGCCATTAAGAATTTTCATAAGAAAATCGGTTTCCGGTTATTACTGAACGAATCGGAGATCCTAACCATCAATGACGAAGAAATTGCATTGGTTGGCGTCGAAAACTGGGGCAAACCTCCGTTTCCCCAACACGGCGATCTGAACAAGGCCTTGGCGAACGTAGCCCCGGAACAGTTTAAAATGCTCTTGAGCCACGACCCGTCACACTGGGACGAAGAGGTGCTCACCGGCACCGATATCGACATCACCTTTGCGGGACATACCCACGGAATGCAGTTCGGCATCGAGCGGGCCGGCATTAAGTGGAGCCCGATACAATATAAGTACCCACGCTGGGGCGGACTATACCGTCAGAATAAACAGTACCTGTATGTCAACCGTGGATTGGGCTATCATGGCTTTTCCGGCCGCATCGGCATGCCCCCTGAAATCACTGTAGTGGAGTTGGTATAGTTCCTTATATCCAAAGAAAAAATTCATCAATACAGTCCTGAATTATCGGGATTGCGGTCAGCCGTGCGCTCGCATTGTGGGGATGGGCTCACCCTCTAAGATCGTTGATTAATGGGGTGTTGAGATGGCTTTTACCGAAAAATAAAGGATAAAAGAGTATTAATATTGTATTTTTGGAGCAAGAACGAAAAATGGTTGACACAAAATCGTTTTAAGGATGATTTATATTTATTCGTATATCGTTGGATGGCTCGTTGGCTTGCTCCTGTTTCAATTTGATGGTTCCTTATCATTACTTGATGCGCTGACGCTTGGTCATTTAGTTTTTACCGTCGGTTTCTTTGGCCTTTTTAATTTTCTGGGCCACGTGATCTTCAGAAAAAGAGTCGCCAGGCAGATTGGATGGGAATCAAATGGCTTTCAGATTGAATTGGGGATCGTTTCATTGGGGATTGGGATCTCGGGAATCCTTTGTTACTGGATCCGGGATAGCTTTTGGATAGCAACAGTCATTCCATTCTCCGTTTTTTTGATCGGAGCCGGAGTATTGCACATCATCGAAATTATTAAAAACAAAAATTTCAATATGGGGAATACGTGGATCATTATTCCGGACTTTCTGATGCCTGTAACCCTGATAGTTCTTCTGCTTTTGAGATAGTTTAAGAATTGAACGTGTGACGGGAAAGCCAGCTTCGTTTCGATGATACTTGTTTAACGCCTGATGTTGCTTAAATGAAAAGGCAGCCCGGTAAAAAACCGGAACTGCCCCTCTTCTAAAAATGCATGATTTGTTTTTGAATAAAACTTCTTAAATCATGAAAAAGAAGTTCTATAACCAAATATCGACTACGTCGCTAAATGTTTTATTACCCGTTGATGAGACCGCAGCCACCTGGTAGTACACGCGTACGTTTTGTCCTCTGTCAGGATCATCCATGGAAGTGCTGCTGGTTTCTCCAACTTTTGTTTTATAAGACATATCCTGACTGGTTGAAACATATACGATATAGGAGTCCGCATCCTTGGCTTTGTCCCAGGAAATAGTCGGAGTAGACCCGTTTAATGTTACCGATATGTTCCCCGGCTTGCCGGGAATGATATCATTCGAGGCGGGAGTTTCAAATTTCACCTCCTGAACAATCGTTTTACCCAGTACATCACCTGCTTTGTTTTTGGCTATCACCTGTAAGTAATAAGTCTGTCCCTCCTGGAAATCCATGTTACTACTCCAGGCTGTCAAATCAACGATTTGATTGTTTTGCCAGTTGGGATAAGTACTGTTATCAGAAGTGGCCAGCTTGGGATCACCATCAGCCGTATCAGAACAATACAGTTCAAGAACTAATTCGCCGCTTTCAGTCCATTGACTCTTGTCAGAAAACAAATCGGATGCTGCAATCACAACGCTCATTGTCAAACCGCCGCCATATTGTTCGTTATAACCATAGTGGTCAATGCTAATGGCAGCCGTTTCCTTAGCGGTTGAAAACGTGACCGAAACTTCCTGGGAGGAGAAGACCGTCTTGTCGCCATTGGTATTGTAGGCATAAAGATATAGGGTATAATCGGTGCCGGAAGTTAAGTTCTTTACCGTAACACTATTCTCTCCTTCCGATACACTGTCGATGGAAAGAAGTGGGGTTGAGGACTCCGTTTTGGCTTCCGAATAGATTTTTATTCCGCTGCAAGTACCACTGTAGGAAAACGTTAGGGTAGCACTGGTTTTATCGGCCTTGGTTACACTCACATTGGAGGGAGCATTCGGGGCTTCCAGTGGCGTTTCGGTTACGGTATAAGTCGTTTCTCCCTTGGCGATAAGAGCGGTAGCGTCTGCATCGGAATAGGCTTTTACCTCTATTTTCGACTGATCAGGAACATTGGTGAGCATCGCACTCATGGTACTGGTACCGATATCAGGAATGTCCGAAACCGATACGCCATCCACAAATACCTGATAGCGACTGGCGCCCTCATAAGCGTCCCATTGCAATAGTACCGTACCGTTTGTTTCTGTATAATTCAGGTTGGTCAGGCTTCCAACAGGTGGTACATCATTGCTATCGTTTTTACTGCAACCAAACACCAAAAGTGTCAGGATCAGGATACTTAATTGCTTGATTTTATTCACGATTTTATAGTTTTTCCGTTTTTCAATATTTATTACTCTTTTCATACACATCTTTCTATGTGTCAGCTTATCATATAGCAATGGAACTATTGCTTTTTTGACTTTTGATCATAGACCCAGAAAAATTCGGGAGTGTATTTGAATTTCCGTTTAAACGATTTTGGATAGCAGGCCATAAAATCGGGGTTGTCACTGAAGAGGTCTACAAACTCTTTATTCCGGAACGCTCCAAACAGGAAGGGGATACCCGCTGGTTGTTTTATTCGTATACTTTGAGGGGCTCCCTTCTTCAAAACCCAAAACGATTTATAATAGTTGCCTGTTTCGCCTCCGCCAAAAAGCAGGGAAAACAGATTAAATCCTTGTCCAAACGATGTGGTTTTTTGCCCCAGGTCAACATAGACTTTGTATCTACTGTCGAACCCGTTATTGACCAGCACCATTAGCCTGGAGTTTTGTTTCCCTTTTTTCGATATTGAGGTGACTACTCTTTCCAGAATAAGCGGTTTGTAATATTTTTCTCTATCGAAAGAATCGAACTGGGGGATGTTAAAAGGTAGATTTTTGTTTTGAATATCGGAGGAACTCTTCCCTCCAATGCTGATACCCACATGAATAGCGATGTCCTTGTCCACAAATTTCATGTCTGGGGAAAAGACAACGCGCTGTACATCCTTTTCCTTGATCTGATGAAGCTGGCCATCATCTCCATGCCATTGCCATCTATCCATTTTTACAGTCAAGCCCTGCTGAAATTCTCCTTTTATGGATTTGCCGGAAACCAATGTGATGGTGCCCTTACCCGGAGTCGGGAAATTATCAAACCCTTGCCGGAAAGCGACACATTCTACGGTTGGTTTTTGTGCCCACGCCATCGAGACGGAGCAAACCATTAAAATCAAAAGCTTAATTTTTTTCATGATACGCATTTTTAAAATTTCATGATTTTGAAGTTTTATTTATCAAAAACAGAATTGGAATCTGATGCCGGCAATCATGATTTCAATCGATTTTCGAGCGACAAATATATTTGGAAAAAGTGCCTGTATTCCGCACTCTGCTTAGGTTTTAAAGTTTTCGGAATGGTTTTTTAAGTTTTGGGAACGATGAGAAAACAAAATACTTTCATTTGGCCATTTGGGGATTTTCTTAATTTTGTTGCCTCGCGAAAAAAGTCCGGTAAGAATGGAGGTCGGTGGATTTTTTATATCTGTCGCTAATCAATCCATACAGCCTTTTAATACTGAATTTTAGGAACGAAATTGAATGGCTGAAAACCTATGGGTGTCAGCGCATTTTATTAATCCGGAAACTTATCAGCTTAATGAACAAACGTTTATCTCTTGTAATGATGCTTATGGCAGCCGGGATAACTCTCTTCTCCTGTCAGCAAAAAAATGATTCAGATGCCGCAATTGCAAAAATCTTCCAGCAGGCCCGAAACAATCATCAGACATCACGCGACTCGATAGGATATTTTCTTGATCAGTGTCAAAAGTACGATACCCTTCAATTATCTAATTTATCCAAAGCCCGAATTCTTTATCTGAAAGGCCTTTGGGATGAACTTCGACTGCAGTATGACAGTGCGTCGGCAACCTTTATGCGCGGTGCAACCCTGCTTCCTGACAACTCCTTTAAAGCTGCCACGATCCTTCGCGCCGCCAGCGACGAGGCCTGGGCCTCCGACTACGACAGCTACCGGACCCTTTTGACCAGGGCCCAAAAACTGTTAAAAAAACGGAAAGATCCGGTGAATGAAGCTGCCTTTTGGAGTGTGCAGGGTGACTATGAAATTGAAATTAATGATTACCGAAAGGCAATCGTAGATTATACGACTGCCGACAGTATATTGAAATCAAACCACATCGTCAGATCCCGCGACTATTATCAATACCGGATTAGCTACGCCTACCGAAGAAGTGGTAAATACTCGCCTGCCTTTAAACACATGCTTAAAAGCATCGAAATATCCAACCAGTTAGGCAACCGGTTCCGACTGACCTCCAGTTATATCGATATCAGCAGGATGTACCGGGATGCCCAGCGATACGGTGAAGCGACGAAATGGGAAGAGAAGCATTTGTCCCTGGCCCGGGATATCAAAGACTCAAGCCAAATCAGAGCTGGGCTGGAAAACATGGGCATCATTTATGCCGAAAAGAAAGAGTGGGATACCGCCGAGTCATATTTCACCCGGTCACTGCAAATGGCTTACGATATTCATGATCCGGTATCCATCGGGACTGCCCTGGTTAATATGGGAAATTTCTTTAACCGAAAAGGTGATGTGGATAGAGCCCTCTCGTATTATAAGAAAGGTTATGTGTACGTCAAAAAGCACGATAATAAGCCCGTCTCCATCATGGGAATCATGTTCCATCTGGGGGATGCTAACCTGGCTAAAAAAAACTTTTCGTTAAGTGAAAAATATCTGAAGAAGGCTCTCGACCTGGCTGATTCACTGCATCTGTCCGGTTGGTCCGTTACCACGAATCTACGTTTGAACGATTTGTATCGAACGACGAAGGATTACAAAAAATATGTGCTCAGCCTTCAACACTATATCAATGTCAAAGATAAATGGGAGGCGGATAAACAGAATGCCCGGTTTAACAAACTGAGCCTTCAATACGAAAAGAAGCAGCAAGATGCTACCATTGCTCTTCAGACCGCTGAGCTGAAAAACCGCCGGCAATTGTTAATCATCCTGGGGATTGCTCTGTTGCTGATTATCTCTGTTGTTACGGCCATCCTGATCAATAAAAAAACCAAGGAACGTGCTATCAGAACCATCTACCGGCAACAGCTGCTGGCTCACGACCAGCAAAAAGTGATTAGCAGCTTGTTGAAGAAAACCGTCCCCCTGGCCCCGGAAAGACCGGAAAATAAGATGCTGACGACCCTGCTTCACCTGCTGGATGAGCAACATATTTATCAGAATGCCGATCTGTCACTCGAAATGCTGGCCCAGGAATTGGGCACCAATGTTACCTATGTGTCACAACTCATTAACCGGGAGTTTAATTGCAATTTTAAAACACTCATTAACCGGTATCGAATCAATTACAGCAAAACCGAAATCAAAGAAAACCCCGGCAACCTGGCCATGAAAAATATTGGTCTGAAAGCCGGATTCAAGTCTCAGTCCACTTTCTATGCTGCCTTTAAGAACGAGGTGGGAATGACGCCGATGCAATTTTCCAAAGTGGCTCAGCTGGAAAACAACCCAAACGAAAATCCCAAAAAATCGGACTGATCCCGAAAGGGAAAACGCCCGCGCCCTTTCATGGTTCGTGTCCGGAGAAAATCTTGAACGTTCCCGGTCAGCGGTTAAATATTTGCCAGGCCGTCAACTCATACAACGCTCCGGCCTAACTCCTCTCCCCAATTTGGGGAGAGGCTGGGTGTGGGGCTAATATTCCCACCTTTTGATTAACGATACGTAAGGATAAGCAAAGGTTGCTACCGATTAAGGGAAATAAGAACAATGCATTGACACTCTAGTTAACGACAATAATAAATCTCCCCCCAATGTGATTTTTACAGACGTTATGTTACTAATAGGATAAAGTGAATTCACAAAATGATTTTGAAACCTAAAAGTAACATTATGAAATAATGACTGACGATAATCGAAAAACACAATTTGTTTCTGATTTTGAAAAAAATATTGGAATCATTTTAAAGATATCCAGGGCATATACCAACACTAATCATGACAGAGAAGATCTGATTAATGATATTGCGCTGGAATTGTGGAAAGCCTATCCCAAATTTAATGGGGACTCTAAAATATCGACATGGTTCTATCGCATTGCGTTGAATGTTTCAATGAATTATAAGAGGAAAAAGAAACCTGACCTGATGTTTTATCACGAGGTAAATCAAATTAAAGTATCAGACTGGCTAGACAGAGAGGAAGAAAACGAACAAGTTGATTTACTGTATGAATGCATTGATGACTTGAACGAATTTAACAAGGCGATAATCATTCTATATCTTGACGGCAATTCACACGATGAAATTTCAACTATAACAGGAATTTCAAAAACAAATGTGGGTACTAGGATTAGCCGTATCAAAGAACAATTAAAAGAAATTGCAAAACAAAAAAACTAAAATCATGGAATTAGCAGATATACAAAATACATGGAGAGAACATGACAAAATGTTAATGGAAAATATTCGAATCAATAAAGATGTTTTTAAAAATATCCTGACTGAAAGGGCTGAGAAAAAAATTAGATGGATGAAAGCTAAAACTATTTTCAGCCTGATTGTTCCACCAATTTTTTTAGTAATTTTTTTCATTTCTAATCTTAAATATCGCCCTGATACAAATTTTATTATTGGCGCAATTCTGTTTGGAGCTGTATTTATTACAAGCTATATCTGGACAGTTCAATATTTTATTAAACTTTCACAAATAGACTTTAAAAATGCCATTACTACCACAGCAAAGAACTTAACAGAACTGAGAAGGTATAAATACAGAAATACGAAACTGGGATATACATTCATCCCATTTGTTTTGATTGGAACTTTTATGATTTTCGATATTCCATTATTTTCAACAAATTCACTTCTGCCTTTCCTACTCATTCTTGTGACGATGATTGTTTCGATTTATACAACATTCAAATTTTCAATAGATGAATCCTTTAAAAGAATAAATCAAGAAATAGTTGAGATTGAAAAACTTGAAAAGGAATAAATTACGATTGCTAGCAAAAGCTATATGTAATGCGGGGGACAGAGACCTCGGAATTGACGTAATGTGAATGCTGCTAACTTCATTTGACGCTCCGGCTCAACACCTCGCCCCAATTTGGGGAGAGGCTGGGTGTGGGGCTAAAAATCCCCAACTTTCGATGAACGATAAAAACGCTGAACGTATTTTTGCTTCACGTCTTGGAGCGGTGAGACCGTCGAAGACCGTTTCTGTAGTTGGGGCGACTAGCTTTATAAATAGTGACAAGTAATATAACCATAAACGATTTTCGTATATATTAGGGGCTAATTGATGAGTTGGTTGTACTTGATCAAAACTTTCGTTCTATTTACATCACTGACGGGAATATCAAAGAAGTCTTCTATAGACAATTTTTGATATCTTCTTTTCCCAAAAATATTTCATATGAATAGAGTTAAATTTTCCCTTCTAATTGCATTCATTTTGCTTATTTCCGGAAATCTCCCGGCTAAAAATGTAAAAACAGATTCAGACCAGGATTCGCTTAAAAATCTCTCGTTAAGCGGACTATCCTTCAGAAGTATCGGACCGGCAATAACAGGAGGCCGTGTGGTAGCCCTCGCCGTAAATCCTTTCAATCATAGCGAATATTTTGTGGGGGCCGGTCACGGATCATTGTGGAAAACAACCAATAACGGAATCACTTTCACTCCGGTATTCGATCATCAAAAATCATATGCAATCGGGGCTGTAACCATTGATCCGACGAATCCTAACACGATATGGGTTGGGACCGGAGAAAATAACAATCAGAATAATGTTATTTACGGCGATGGAGTTTATAAAAGTGAAGATGGCGGGCAGAGCTGGAAAAACATGGGGCTTAAAAATTCCTATCACATCGGAGGAATTGTTGTTGACCCGAAAGATCCGAATATCGTCTATGTCGCTGCTTACGGATCGTTGAGAAAAGCAAATGATGAGCGGGGAATATTCAAAACGACGGACGGCGGAAAAACCTGGAAAAAGGTTTTGTTCATCAGTAAATATACCGGTTGCTATGAGATTCACATGGACCCAAGGCATGACAATATTCTGTATGCCGTGGCACACCAGCGAATGAGGAAATTATTTACCGGGGTCTCCGGCGGACCGGAAAGCGGAATATACCGAAGTACCGACAGCGGAAAAACCTGGACTAAAATGACCGAGGGGCTTCCAACGGGGGATGTCGGAAGAATCGGAATGGCTATTTCTCCGGTAAATCCCGATATCTTGTTTGCCATTGTTCAAGCAAAAAAAGGCGGAGGCGTATACCGAAGTACCGACCGAGGGATTAGCTGGGAAAAACGGAGTAGTTATGTTTCTTCTTATCCGTTCTATTTCCAGAAAATTTACTGCGACACAAAAAATGTCGATCGGGTTTATAGCATGGATGTATTTATGAAAGTAAGCATCGATGGAGGCAAAACATGGAAAAATTTAGGCGAAGATAAAAAGCACGTCGATAATCATGTGTTGTGGATCGATCCATCGAACAACAAACATCTGATTGACGGATGCGACGGTGGTGTTTACGAAACGTATGACGAGGGGAAAAACTGGGATTTCAAATCAAATATTCCAATCGCTGAAATTTATAAAGTAACAACAGATAACGCCAGGCCATTTTATAACGTCTACGCAGGCTCGCAAGACAACAGCAGCTTCGGAGGTCCTTCCAGAACAATTAATTCCAGCGGCATTACCAACCGCGATTGGTTTTTTACAACCAGCGGTGATGGTTTTCAATCGCAGGTTGACTGGAAAGATCCGAACATTGTTTACGCAGAATCACAAAATGGCGGTCTGGTTCGGTATGATAGAAAAACGGGTGAACAGTTATTCATTAAACCGTATGACTTTGCTGATGCGGCATACCGGTTCGACTGGAATGCGGCCTTGTTAATTTCCAAATTTGATCATAAAAGATTGTATTTCGGGGCCAATAAATTATTCCGTACCAACGATATGGGAAGCACCTGGGATGTAATCAGTCCGGATCTGACCCGCGGTGTGCCGAAAGAAATGCAAAACCTGATGGATCGAAGCTGGAGTGTTGACGAACTGGTCAGAAAGGGCTCGATGGGACAAATAAGTGCAATTGCCGAGTCTCCAATCGACGAGAATCTGCTATTTACGGGTTCCGGTGACGGATTGATTTATTATACAACCGATGGAGGGAAAAACTGGAATAAATCTTCAACGCCCGGATTGCCGAAATATGCAAGAATATCTCAAATCATTGGGTCACACTTCGACAAAAACGTGGCTTACGCTGCTTGTGAAAATTTTCTTGACGGCGATTTCAAACCGTACCTTTTCAAAACGACGGATGGAGGAAAATCGTGGTTCCTGTTCAACGGAAATCTACCGGAAAAGGGAAGCACTTACACGATCGCAGAAGATGATAAAGACAAAAATCTTCTTTTTGTCGGAACGCAATCTGGAGTCTTCTTTACAAATAACGGCGGACATGAATGGGTACAATTAAAAAACGGAATTCCTACCGAGTGTGTCAAAAGCCTTGTTTTACAGCGAAGAGAACACGATCTGGTGGTATCAACATTTGGTCGTGGAATTTACATTCTCGATGATTATACCCCATTGCGAAATTTAAGTCCTGAAACCTTGAAAAAGGAAGCTTACATTTTCCCGATTAAGGATGCAAAAATGTTTGTTCAGGCAAATCCGCTTGGATTCAAAGGCGTAGGGTTTCAGGGGGCAAGCTTTTATTCCGCACCAAATCCGCCGGTTGGAGCTGTGTTTACTTATTATTTGAAAGATGACATCAAATCGCTGAAAGAGCAACGAAGAGACGAAGAAAAAGCAAAGCAGAAAAAAAACGAAGAGGTGAAATTTCCAACCTACGACAGGTTGCATGAAGAAAAGGAAGAACCAACGGCCTATTTGCTTTTCACCATCACCGATGAAAATGGAAACGTCATCCGGAAAATCAAGACGTCACCCAAAAAGGGAGTTAACCGGATTACCTGGAATTTCAGGTATAATCCATTTACACCTGTTTCATTAAAGCCGGTTGATACTTCTGTACCCTGGTATACACCGGATATTGGCTATATGGTTGTTCCCGGAAAATATAAAGTCTCGCTTTCAAAATTTGTCGATGGAGAATTTACGCAATTGGTGCCACCACAGGATTTTGTCTGTGAACCGCTAAATACTACCACGCTTACTGCTGATGAACGACTTGCTCTTGATCAATTCAATAAAAAAGTGGCTTCATTGACCCGGGCAATTTCCGGAGCAGATGCTTACAGAAAATCCCTCGTTAATAAAATTGGATATCTGGAAAAGGCAGTGATTGATGGAGCGAATGTTCCCGACAGCATTTACAACTCCATTTTATCCATTAAAAAGGAGCTCGATGAGTTGAACGAAGAGCTGAACGGAGATCGGTTGAAAGCCGATTACGAAGGTGCTTCACCCACTTCGGTGAAAGAAAGAGTGGATTTAATTACCGGCGCATTGTGGACGACAACGGCAGCTCCAACCACAACATTTAAGCAATCGTACGATGCTGCTGCCAGTAAATTTGGAGACTTATTGACGAAACTGAAATCGATCGATAGTGAAATCAAATCGGTTGAATCAAAACTGGAAAAGTATGGTGCCCCATACACGCCCGGGAGATTCCCTGAATGGAACGAAAGCAGCAAGTAAAGACTGACGTTCTAAATGGGTGTTGTCCATTCAAATACAGGCAATCGATTCGACTGTCCTGATATCCGTATAAGGTTATTTGATGGATCACTTGGTATTTAATTGCCATCGACTTTACAACGGGGAATTGGAACCGCTGAAACAACAGTAACAACCAAAAACCATTCGTGCAACCTGAAACCGTTGCCCGCGAGTCCCTGTAGGTGACCCCGGAGTGGGTCAAATATTGTTAGCCCGGGGTGTGAACCCTGGGTTGGGAAGTGCGCGGAGGAAAGCGCTCGCGTGATGAATAGGATTGAAATGTCTCCCTGTTTCGAGCGCAAGGGTGATGCTGCCGTTGATTGAAATGAAAATAGTTGGGCTAAAGCCCGGGAATTGGCTGCGACAACTAATCCCGGTGTTTAGTCCGTGGGTTGATTCCCGAACATTATGGCTTTAGCCAAATTCCGAATGAAACGCTATCGTTCGAACTGTGCGCTGATCTCATTCTGCTCGAAGGAATAGTTCAACGAAAACTTAAGCACTGCTCAAGCTCCGGCCTGACTCCTCTCCCCAATTTGGGGAGAGGCCGGGAGTGGGGCTAATATTCCCACCTTTTTGATTAACGATAAAAAACGCTAATTTCAATGGCATGAAGATCAGTATGGATGAATGTCAGGCAAATCTTTGCAAACAAAACCCATTACTGCTTACTTCCTTTGGTAACATAATAGGTACACAATACATCCCGATATGGAGGTGTAAGCACAAGTTGCATACCGATATAAGAGAAATAAGAACAATGTACATACACACTAGTTGTGCATAAGCTAAAACAAAGAACATGGATGAAATTGAATGCAAATTATTAGTTGGACTACATGATATTCAAATTGACACTAATTTAAAGAAAGGTGTTGAGTTAGACACCAATGTATTTTTGACGAATGACAAAGGGATAATAAAAGAACTGATACCTGAAAAATTAATCCCTGTAATAGGATTGAATGAATATCACAACCTGCTAAGTTTAAATGCTTTTGTTTATGCAACAATAAAAATCCCTAAAAAGAAATTTGATGAGAGAACTGTTTTAACACATTTCTTAGAATTAAATGCTCTTCTTTGCCAAGCATTCTGGCTGATTAAAGACAATTCTGTTAAAATGGAATTGGGCCATCTAATCTACAGAAAAGACAACTATTTGAATACCCATTCTAATTATCTTAGCTCAATGTATACTACACAACTTGGAGACTCTAAACTAACAAAATTTTCAAGTGGTGAGATTCAACATATTGGAGATTTACAAAGATTCTTATTTTTCATCTCACAAAATAAAACAAAACAGAAATACACTAAACTTGTCAAGGAACATAATAGAGTACAGAGAGCTTTTTTATTTATTCAATCAGCTAGATGTGCTACTGATATAGGAATCAAAGTCGCTGAATTTTGTACTGCTTTTGAATGTCTCTTCGCAGTATCAACATCTGAACTTAAACATAGATTAGCGGAAATAATAAGCATTCTTTTAGGTAAAGAGAAAAAAGAGAAGCTTGAAATTTACAAACATATACAAAAAGCCTATGATTTAAGGTCTGCAGTGGTCCATGGTGATTCTATTCCTTCTCGTTACTCTAAAATGGAATTTCAGTTATTAAAAGAAACATCTAACAACTGTGATGAATATTTGAGACAAATTTTTAATGACTTCATTTCTGACGAAAATTTACTCAATACTTTTATTGATTATCCTAAAGACGAATTACAGGATTATTTTTTAGGGTTACTTTTTAAAGAATAAAAGCCTATGCACAACAATATATAAAGGTAAGGCGAGCAAAAGTGATAAATTTAAACTAATGAACTATTAACAAGCATGGCGGGAAAGTTGAAAGTAAGTGAGCCGTAATCACGAACGACGCTTATACTTCACCGTTGCTCTTCTTTACACTCCCGTTTTCTCTAACTCTTCCCCGTCCCAAAAGTATTCCATTCAATCATGGGCAATAGAAATAACACGATAAACTTTGCAAAAAAGAGAGTAAAGTGATGAATGTAAGTAGGTAGAGAAAAGAGAAAAACCAGTAGCAATACAAAATGCACGTGTATCAATACAATAGGCACAGTGAAAATTGTAAATAGCACGATAAATAAAGGGAGACATACAGGTAGCAAAATAGTAAGAGCGTGTAGCGGAACAGAAAGAAGTGTTTTATTTTTCAAATAAGGAGTAAATCGCCTAACTTGTATAGGTCATTCAAACCCAAACCTATGCTAATCTACAACTTCGACCGTATTTTTAAAGCAAGAGGCATCATACGACCTTTTTCCTACCTGAAAAATGCCGGCTTCTCCGACAATTTTGCCACAAAGGTTAAAAACAACAAGGTGGCCCGGCTCAATCTCCGCGAAATCGAACGGCTTTGTGTGCTCCTGCGCTGCACACCCAACGATTTCTACGAGTGGACGCCCGACAAAAACACGCAGGTCGATGCGGAGCATCCGCTCAACAAAATAAAACGCTCCGATAAAGTCATCGACCTCACCCGGATGCTCAATTCCATCCCGCTCGAACAACTCGACGAGGTGGAGCAACTGATCAAGGAAAAAATAGAGAAAGGCGAGGCGTAGTGGTCTCGCTTTTATGACTGACCTTTTCCGGGAATAATCCCCATCTGCCGCATCAGGAAGGTGGCGTTCATGGTGCGGGTCACACCCTCGTACAGCTTGTAGTCGAATGTGAGCCCTTCGGACGAAAGATTGACCTCGAAGCATTGGTTGCGCAACGTTTTGGGGTGCTTCTCGTGTAGCTCGGTCAGCTTCAAATCGTGCGTGGCGATGATGCCCATGCCACCGTTTACAATCAACTGTTCCAGGTATTGGATGGAGCCGCTGAGTTTGTCTTCCGAATTGGTTCCCCGCAGTATTTCATCCAGGATAATGAAGATTCTCCCTTTCTCTTTCAGGGCTTCCAGGATAACTTTCAATTTCTTCAGCTCGGCAAAGAAGTACGACTCGTGCCGACCCAAATCATCGTCGGTGCGCATGTGGCTGTAAAGCGGCGTGGGCGTAAAGCGGAACTCTTTCGCGCAAACCGGCGCTCCGGCCATTGCCAGCACCAGGTTCACTCCCACGGTGCGCAGGAACGTGCTCTTTCCGGCCATGTTGGCCCCGGTAATGATGACAAATTCGCCGTTTCCGTCAATCTGAAAATCATTGTCCACCCGCTCAGTTTCCGGAATCAACGGGTGACCGACCAGCGTTGCATTTAATGCATGCCCGTCATTCTCCGGGACAGGGAAATTCGTTGACGGTCGGTTGTAAGCAAAGTTGGCCAGACTGTTCAGCGCATCGAACTGCTCAGCTGCCTGGAGCCATTGTGGCAGCAACGTGGCATTTCGCCGGTGCCATTTCAACAACGCCAGGCTGCAGTTGATGTCCCACATCAGAATGGAGTTGAACAGGAACACCGTGATCATGTTGAGCCGTGCTTCGAAAAGCTTGATAGTCTTGTTCAGGCTGTTTATTTCCGTGCTTGCCCTTCGCGGCGAAATAAGCAGCTGGCGGATGGCCTGTGTTTCTTCTGCAGCGAATGTTTCGTTCTCGATTAAATCGAACAGTTTCCGGTACTTATTTAAGAGCGCTGAGTTTTTTCCAAAGTTGTCGAAGAAAAACGCTAGCACTTTACTGCGAATTCCAAACAGGATCCATTGCACATAAAAGGTAATCATGTACTGGCCGAAAGTAATCTCACCGGCAATGAGCAGCCCAATGGCAACCAGGGTAAGAAGGGGAACAACAATGCCGGCTATCCGGAAAAACGTTTCGCCCGGGAACTTTACCTCGATATCCTTCCAGTTTTTAATGGTCTCGATGTGCGCATCATCTTCGTGATAGAGCATGGCACTGGCTGAAAAGGTCTGCCGCCACGATAGTTTTTCTTTCAGCTCCTTAACCGCTTCCTGCCGGGCTTTGATTTTTTCCGGCGAAAGCATCATGTTCTGCAGCCAGGTTGCTAGTCGCCGGCTTCCCACTGAAGTGGTGGTCCGGTTCAACATCCTGAAAAGGGAAAAATCGCCGAAGAGGTCCAGGTCAAAAGAATAGGGATGTTCTGATTGCTTGTATTCGTTTCCCGGCCCGAACGGCGAAAAATCAAAACCGAGCGCTTTCAATTCGTTGCGGTTGACTTCGATGTAATTCTCCTGCATTTGCTTTACCTCCGAAAGCTCGGAGTATCGTTTCATCAGGAAAAGGAAGGTAGCGATCAACACGATGGCCAATCCGACGATGAGCAGTGGCGACGCCATCCGGAGTTGGTAGAGCAGAATCAAACCACCCATAAAAACAATCAAACGAAGAAACGACAGCAACCGCAACCATTTGTTCGTTACCGTCAGTTCCTGTTCAAACTTTTGCTGTCTTTCCTGGTAAATCTTTTCGGCTGTTTGACTCATTAGGCGAACATGTGGTGTTTGAGAAAAAAGTTAACAACCAGCATCGAAAATCCAATCACGACAAAAGCTGCCAGGATGATGTTGTACACCCTTTTGTTCTCCATAGGAATAATGAACTCCGGTTTGCGCGGCCGCATAAAAGCTTCCAGAAATAACAGTAAGCGGTACATGCCCCAACCAATCAGGCTGCCCAGAATTATCCCGCCCAGGATATCGCCTGGATAATGAACGCCCAGGTAAATGCGGGTGGAAGCAATGAGGAGCGACCACGTAATCATGAAAACGGTGAAGATCCGGTTGCGGAACAACAGGACTGAAAAAATGGCGAAGCCGAAGGAATTGGCAGCATGTGCCGATACAAATCCGTACAAGCCTCCCTTTTTAAAGAAGTTGTGAGCCAGTGGAGCCACGTAGGGATCGTGCGACGGCCTTAGTCGCTCGATGCTGTGCTTCAAAATTCCGGAACCCTGGTCGGCCAATATAATCAACAGCGTGATGACCAAAAATACCAGCAGTGACTTTCTCTTGTATTTCCGGATGATGGTGATAAATATGACCAGGTAAAAAAGCAGCCATATTTCGGTCCGGGTGAAAAGGGTCATGGTGTAATCCCAAAAGCTGTTGTGAAAGCTGTTGAGGTAGAGGAATAACTCCGTGTCCCATTGATTAAGCGTTTCGATAATGCCCATGTCAATTTCTTTGTAACATTCGTTATAAAGGGGGAATTTTTTAACCGTTGTGTGAAACTGCCCGAAATCAGGAAAAATCAAGTTTTTTTACCCTGACTCCCTAAAGGGAAAACTCGATTTTTCAGTATTCACCCTTTAGGGATGGGGTAAAAAGACTGAAAAATCTGCCTGTCGTCGATTTTACACAACGGGTTTGTTATCTGAATTCGCTCCAAAATACGAAGAATCGCGGTTTTTGCAATGCAGGTCCTTCGACTTAATAGCCGTTCAGCGTTTTCCAGATTTGGTCTTTCAGTTCCATAATGCCCAGTCCGGTAACCGAAGAGATAAACAGGTGTGGGATTCCCTCCAGCTCATGGCCAATCTCTTCCATCAACTGTTCGTCGAGCATGTCGCTTTTGGAGATGACCAAAAAGCGTTCTTTATCCAATAGCTCCGGATTGTATTTTTCCAGTTCGTTTAGCAGAATGCCATATTCCTTCCGGTGATCATCGCTGTCGGCCGGAACCATGAAGAGCAGCATGGAGTTTCGTTCGATGTGTCGCAGGAAGCGCAAGCCCAGTCCCTTTCCTTCGTGTGCTCCTTCAATAATTCCGGGTATGTCGGCCATCACAAACGACTGATTGTCGCGGTAGCCTACAATCCCCAAATTGGGAACCAACGTGGTAAACGGATATTCGGCAATTTCGGGTTTGGCAGCCGAAACAACCGATAATAAGGTGGATTTTCCGGCACTGGGGAAACCAACCAGACCAACGTCGGCCAATACTTTCAACTCCAGTATACGCCAGCTTTCTTCGTAATCTTCACCGGGCTGAGAATACCTTGGCGTTTGGTTGGTGGCCGATTTAAAGTGTACGTTACCCTGCCCGCCGCGACCACCTTTTGCCAGGAAGCCCGTTTCGCCATCTTTGGTAATTTCAAACAGGACTTCGCCGGTCTCGGCGTCTTTGGCAACCGTTCCCAACGGCACTTCGATGATCACATCATCTCCGTCTTTGCCCGTGCTGGTTTGTCTTCCGCCCGATTCACCATGTCCGGCGAATATGTGTTTCTGGAATTTCAGGTGCAGTAATGTCCACATCTGGGCGTTACCGCGCACAATCACATGGCCGCCTCGACCACCATCGCCTCCGTCGGGACCACCTTTCGGTATATATTTCTCCCGCCGCATGTGACTTGAACCTGCACCGCCTTTTCCTGAGCGGCAAAATATTTTAACGTAATCTACGAAGTTCGATCCTGCCATTTTGTATTTCTGTTGAAGGGGACAAAATTACACCCTTAATTTGACAATGCGAAAAGCAATTACGCTTTGTGAGACGATATCGGCAAAATGCCTCATCAAAACAGAAAAAAGGCCGCCTTCCATTTCGAAAGCGGCCTTTCTATTTTTTTTTTGTTGCGATTAAAGCGCCTTAACCGACCGAACCAGTTTATCGGCAATTTCCTCAACTGTCCCCATTCCTTCAACCGGGACATATTTGCCCTGTGCTTTGTAGAATTCAATCAATGGAGCAGTTTTGTGTTCATACACAGAAATCCGGTTTTCGATGATCGCCCGATCCTGATCGTCAGAGCGACCAGAGGTCAAGCCTCTGTTCAGCAGCCGGTCAATCAGTTCCTGTTTTTCTACCTGAAGGCAGAGCATTGCAGACAAATCGGTGCCATGCTCTTCCAAAAGCTGGTCGAGCGCCTTTGCCTGGGCGACTGTACGTGGAAAGCCGTCGAAAATAAATCCGTTTGCCGTCGGATGGGCATTCAATTTACCTTTGATCATGTCGACAACCACAGAATCGGGCACCAATTCTCCTTTGTCGATGTTTTTCTTTGCTTCAATGCCGAGGTGAGTTTTTGCAGCTATTTCAGTGCGCAACAGATCTCCCGTGGAAAGATGAATCAGGTTGAAGTTTTTTTCCAGAAATTCAGCCTGCGTACCTTTTCCCGCTCCGGGGGGTCCAAAAAGAACTAAGTTAAGCATATCCTTTTTATCTAATTGATGTTTTGGTTTCCCGATATCAGGTCAATAGGCTTGCAAGTTAATTATTATTAGTCAGGTACTAATGTGTAAATATCCTTTAGGTTACGGCCACGCCCGTCATAATCAAGACCATAACCTACAATGAAATCATTGGGTATTTCCAACCCCACGTAATTCAGGTTGACCTCTGTCTTCAGGGCATCTGGCTTGAATAACAGTGTTGCCACTTTTACATCAGCTGCGCCTTTTCCTTTTACCTGCCGAACGACATCGGTAATGGTAAATCCGCTGTCAACAATGTCCTCAAGAATGACGACGTTGCGTCCCTGCAAGTTCTCATTCAGTCCAATCAATTCTTTCAAATTGCCCGTAGATTGAGTGCCTGAATAGGAAGCCAGTTTGAGGAACGTAATTTCAGCATCCGCCAACTCCAATTCTTTCAATAAATCGGCTGAGAAAATAAAGGAACCGTTAAGAATACAGAGGAAAATCACTTCTTTCCCTTCAAGTTCGCTTCGCATTTGATCGGCCATTCTTTTTATGGCCTGTTGAATTTTCCCCTCAGAAATGGAAATTTCAAATTCTTTGTCCCAGAGTTTAATCCGTTTCATTCGTCTTACAGTTAACCTTTTAAGGTGTCGGAATCTCAGCGTTGTAAAATCCGGTTGAATTGTTGTTCGGACGGTCTTTGTGAAGGATTTGAAAAAGGTGTAACGAACAATTTTTCAAGATACCGACCGGAAAAAACAGAACCCGGGCAATTGCCAGGGCCGGATAAACAAACGTCAGAATTCCTTAATACAAGCTTGAAATTTCCGGACAAAGGTAAGCATTTCTTTTTTTTGTGACGGATAATTGCTGTGAGTAAGTGAGAGATTTTTAATGCTTTTCTATTTTTTGGTATTATTTTTATCCGGTCAATTTATGAATTGTATTAATCAACCAATAAATAGTCAAAATGATGGAACCAAAGGTTAGTATCATTATGGGCAGTACCTCCGATTTACCCGTGATGGAAGGGGCTGCCAAGATTCTGGATGAATTCGGAATCCCTTTTGAAATGAACGCCCTTTCAGCTCATCGTACGCCGGAAGCGGTGGAGAAATTTGCCACAAATGCGGCCGATCGGGGAATAAAAGTAATTATTGCGGCTGCAGGAATGGCCGCACATTTACCTGGCGTAATTGCTGCCATGACTCCACTGCCGGTTATTGGAGTACCCATTAAAGCCAGCCTGGATGGTTGGGATTCTATCCTCTCTATCGTACAGATGCCTCCCGGAATACCGGTGGCGACGGTTGCCGTAAACGGAGCTCGCAATGCGGCTATTCTGGCTATTCAGATTATGGCTACCGGCGATGCGGAGTTGATGGGAAAGTTCAAAGCATTTAAAAACGATTTGAAGAAAAAAATCGTGAAAGCGAATGAGGAATTGGCTACTGTGAAATATCAGTACAAAACGAATTAAATATTAGGTTTCATTCCTCATTTTTTCGTAAATTAATTAATAGTTTTTCAGGGGGCCGATGGTTGTTATGCAACCACCGGCCTTTTTTTCATCCATTTTAGCTGACGAAATTGGAATGCATCAAACCAATAACCTGACATTTAACCTTTTTATTTGTTTCTTTCTTCTCTCGACCACTTCAAGCTTTGCTCAGGCTGATTTCGCTAAATCAGACAGTTATTCCATTTCTGTTGGCGGGGCTTCCGTCACTCTGCAAACTCCATTCGCGGTTTTTTATAACCAGGCTGGCCTGGCCGGTTTGGAAAAATTATCGGCTGCGGTATATTACCAGCAGCGTTATATGACCAGTGATTTCGCGGAAATTTCTGGTGTCGTTTGTTTGCCTCTCAAAACCGGAACTTTCGCATTAAGTGTGTGGCAGACGGGAATTACGGGTTACCACGAAAATCGTTTTGGGCTGGCTTTTGCCAAGAAGCTAGGGCCTCGTTTGTCCAGTGGACTGCAATTCAGTTATTACATGATGGATTTTCCGGAGAACGGAACTGCTCAGGGAGTTTTTCTCTTCGAGATGGGGGCTCGGTACGAATTACCGGGAAAGCAAACCTTGGGCGTTCATCTGTTTAATCCGTTTGGCGCCAATGTGCGCTCCACTCTCAATCGTCATACGTTGCCTGCTGCTCTTAAAATTGGAGCGGGGTTCCCGTTAGGTGATATGCTACGAACTTATCTGGCAGCCTCCGGCGACCTGGATGGAAATTACAAACTACATGGCGGTTTCGATTTTCAGCCACATGATCATTTTTCATTGCGGGGAGGGCTTTCCGGGAAACCGGTGAACTACGCAGCCGGTATTGGTTACCGCTGGAGTTTTCTGCAAACCGATTTGGCAGTGTCGCATCATGCTGTGTTGGGATATTCTCCGTCGATTTCACTAACCTTTAATTTATAGTTGTTTATGGTGAAGGAAAGGTGGCATATCGTATTATTGTTGTTGTTCATTCCTTTTTTTCCAATCGATTTGATTGGACAGGAACGCTCCCGCGAGCAGGAGATTGAACAGATCATCGAATCGATTCGGGAGTCAGCAGAGGATGAAACAGAATCAGCATTGGTTCTGGAGGATCTGACACACCTGGCGGAACAACCATTGTATATCAATTCTGCGTCGGGCGCCGATATGGAAAAGCTACACTTTCTGAATTTCTCGCAAATTGCCACCATTATTAGCTATCGCGAAAAGCATGGCGACATTTTGTCTTCCTATGAATTAAGTTCTTTGCCCGGATTTTCCCCGGATATCGTAAAAAGAATAAGTCCGTTTATCTCGTTTTCGCAGCCTCAGTCCGGTGGGCGAAAATATTCCCGGAAGGGAAGGAGTTATCTGCTTTTAAAAGGCCAGCGACTTTTTCCGGAAAGTCGGGGATATAAAAGCGCATCAGATTCGGAACCTCCCAAATATCCGGGAACACCGGAACGATTTTATACCCGTTATCATTACGAAAAACCGGAACGTTGGGCGGCTGGTTTTACAGCAGAAAAAGATGCGGGAGAGGAATTTTTTACGGGAGACAATGCCAGCGGATTTGATTTTTATTCTGCTTTTGCTGCAGTTTACGGAAAGGGCGTTATCAGGCAAATTAATATTGGAGATTACTATGTCCGGACCGGCCAGGGACTTAACTATTGGTCCGGAATGGGAGCCGGCAAGTCAGCGGATGTACTGAATACGATGAAGTCCGGTCAAGGTATTCGGGCATATACGTCAACCGACGAGAACCGGTTTTTTCGCGGCGGCGCGATGACGGTGGGTACCGGACCGTTTGAAATGTTCCTGTTTTTTTCGGATAAGAACCGTGATGCCAACCAAATTCTGGAGGAACCTCCGGTGTTTACATCGCTTCAAACTTCCGGATTGCACCGAACGGAAGGAGAACAAACTGACAAGTTGGCTATGAATGAACGAGTTTATGGAGGATATGCGCAGCTGAAAGCCGCTCATTTTCGTGCGGGCATTTCTTATAGTCGTCAGCAATTTAGTGGTGAAATTCAGCCAAGTGAAGAGTTGTACAAACAATATTATTTCCGGGGTAACACCAATCAGCAGGCTGGAATTGATTATCAGGTCGCCTTTCCGTCCATCCAGTTATTTGGCGAGGTTGCTGCCAGCGAAAACAGAGCATTGGCCGGAATTCAGGGAATTATTTGGCATCCGCATCCGCAAATTGGGGTATCTGCTGTTTACCGGAATTACTCCCGCGCATTTCATTCTTTTTATGGAAATGCTTTTGGCGAAAGTTCGGGCGTCAGGAATGAAAACGGATTTTATTTCGGTACAGAAATACTTCTTGCGCCTAAACTAAAACTTGATTTTTATGCTGATTCGTATCGTTTCCCCTGGCTGCGTTCTTACACGTCGTCGCCGGGTTCGGGTACGGAATTATTTTCTCAACTCACCTGGTCGCCGTTACCTGATTTTGAATGCTATTTGCGTGGGAAAACAGAAACCCGGCCGGATAAAGTATCTAACGAGGTTACTACTGCAACAGATGCAGATGAAACAACCACCCGGTTACGATTGCATACCGATTGGGATATGTCGGAATCGGTTACGTTGAGAAATCGAGTTGAATGTGCGGAATACAGAAAGGGTGATGAGACGGAAACCGGCTTGCTGGCTTTTCAGGATGTGGTCTTCCATTTGAGCAAATTGAAAACAGAGTGTTGGATCCGTTATGCATGGTACAATACCGACGGGTACAATTCCCGAATTTATGCCTATGAAAATGATGTCTTATATCATTTTTCGATTCCTGCTTTTTACGGCAAAGGACATCGAATGTATCTCAACCTGAAATGGGCTCCTGACAGAGTGGTTACTCTATATTTAAAAGGCGGTTACAGTCTGCGTCCGGGGCTGGCAACATGGGGCTCGGGAAACGATGAAACAGCAGGAGATTCACGTGTTGATATCCGTGCTCTTTTACGAATAAGATGGTAGAATCAGAGGAGGTCAGATGTTACCGAGCAATCTGTTTATGGCGCATTCGGGTAATTTTATACCTTTGCAAGGCTGCTCAGAAATTTAATCTATTCTAGCAATAAAATGCAATCCGAAAAAAAATTTGAAGAAATCAGGCCTTACAGGGACGACGAAGTTGTAGAAGTGATGCAGCGATTAGTCGCCGATCCCATCTTCGATGAGGTACTGATGACGCTATATCAAACCCGTGAGCGGGTCGAAGAGATCAAATCTGCCCTTTTATTAACGGATAATGTCGACGATTTTCAGACGCGCTTCATGTTACCGTATCTGGACAAAATTATTGACAATAGTACCGAAGGAATCAGCATTGGTGGATTGGAAAATATTGAGCCAGACCAAAGCTATGTTTTCATTTCCAATCATCGCGATATCATTCTGGATGCAGCCCTGATGAATGTGGAGATTAAAAAAGCCGGACTGAATACCACTGAAATTGCAATTGGTAGCAACTTGCTGATTTATCAGTGGATTACTGATATGGTTAAGCTGAACCGGGCTTTTGTGGTGAAAAGAAATATTCCGGTGAAGCAGATGCTGACAGCCTCTAAAACATTGTCAGAATATATTCGCTATTCCATTCAAAATCGTAGTGATTCGGTATGGATCGCACAACGCGAAGGACGTACTAAAGACGGTAACGACCAGACCCAGGTTTCGGTGTTGAAAATGATGAACATGTCAAATCAGGCTGATTTCGAAACTGGTTTCCGGGAACTGAACCTCGTTCCACTTTCTATTTCTTACGAGATTGAACCTTGCGGGAATGAAAAGGTGGCTGAATTGCTGAAAAGACAAAACCATCCCGACTTCACGAAAACGGAGAAGGATGACTTGTGGAGTATGGTGAGCGGCCTGAAGAATCAAAAGGGACATGTGCATTTCGAATTCGGTAAACCGATAGGAGAACCTTTAGCTGAGATTGCCAAAATTGGAAATACGAACAAAGCGTTAAGGGCTCTCTCCGAGTATATCGATGTGGAGATTTACCGGAACTTCAAGCTTTGGCCGAATAATTACATTGCCTACGATATTTTTTATCAGACACAAAAATATGCAGGTAAGTACACGGCAGAAGAGAAAGAGAAGTTTCTTGATTTGACACACCAGCGACTCAAACTGGTGAACGAGGACCGTGACGAAGCCATGCAACTGTGGCTGGGAATGTATGCCGCGCCTGTTTTCAATTACGAAAATTGTAAATGCCATCGGAAATAAATGAAGATTTCGACTGTCATTTGGGATTGGAATGGAACCTTGCTCGATGATCTGCGTTTGTCGGTTCGGATTATTAATCAATTATTGGAGAAGCGCTCTCTTCCCGCCCTTTCAACCGATCGCTACCGCGAAGTATTTACTTTTCCTGTAAAAGATTATTACCGCAAAATCGGGTTTGATTTTGAAAAAGAGCCTTTTGAAGTTCCGGCCCGGGAGTATATCGATATTTACAACCGCGACGTTCCTGATTGCGGTTTACAGAATGGCGCAACGGATGTTCTCCAGATGCTTCAATCTAAGAACGTGCGGCAATTGATTCTTTCGGCGATGGAGCAGAAGCCGCTTGTTGAAAATGTAAAACAAAACAACATCTTCCCCTTTTTTGAGATGATCCGTGGTTTGGACAATCATTACGCCGCTTCAAAAATCGAGAATGGAAAACAATTAATAAAAGATGTTGCTGTTTCTCCGAAGCAGGTTCTGCTGATTGGCGATACGATTCATGATTTTGAAGTAGCCGAAGCCATTGGCTGTCATTGTCTTCTGGTTGCCAATGGTCATCAATCGCACGAAAGACTTGCCGAAACTGGTTGCGAAGTGATCGATTCTTTGAGCCATGTACCAACCCGTTTCTCCTGACTTTACTCCCTTTGTATTTCTGAAATACTCACTCCCAAGCTTGAATCTTTTCAGTAAAAAACAGCTTTTGCTTACGATTTGTAAGTGAATTTTTCGTTACCTCCTTTGTCGAATCCATTTTTCCTTTGATTAATTTGTAGTTTTGCTTTTGAAAATTGCAACAGGTTAAACGGTTAAAGAGGATTGACCAATGAAAGTTTTGAAATTTGGAGGAACCTCGGTAGGTTCCGTTGAAAACATGCAGGCGGTAATGAAAATTATCGCAGATGGTGATCGCAAAGTCGTTGTTTTATCGGCCATGTCGGGAACAACCAACAGTCTTGTCGAAATTTCCGATTATTTGTATAAACGGAATAAGGAGGCGGCGTTGGGCGTTATCAGCGGACTGGAAAAGAAATACTACAACGTTGTTTATGACCTGTTTGAGAAGAGTGAGAATAAAGAGAAAGGAAAAAAGATACTTGAAACGCACTTTGAAACACTAAAATCGTTTGCTGTAGGTGATTTTAGCGAGCTGGGCGAGCGGACGATTCTGGCTCAGGGTGAGCTGCTTTCGACGAATTTGTTTACTATCCTGATGCAGGAAAATGGGTACAATGCCTATTGTTTGCCGGCGCTCGATTTCATGAAAATCGATAAGGATAAATCCCCTGATACTACTTATATCCGAACCCATCTTGCTGAGCTGATGGAAAATTCTCCCAAGGCTGATTACTATATAACTCAAGGGTTCATCTGTCGGAATCCGGAAGGGGAAATTGACAACTTACAGCGCGGAGGTTCTGACTACTCAGCATCGCTGATTGGTGCAGCACTTAAGAGTGAAGAGGTTCAGATTTGGACGGATATCGATGGTTTTCATAATAATGATCCGCGTTTTGTTGAGAATACGCATCGAGTAGACTTTCTGTCGTTTAACGAAGCTGCTGAGCTGGCCTATTTCGGTGCAAAAATTTTGCATCCGCAGACCATTCATCCTGCGATGATCAATAATATTCCGGTTCGCTTGAAGAATACTATGGCACCTGAAAGCCGGGGAACACTGATTACAGCTGAATCGAGTGGTCCCGGAATTAAAGCTGTGGCTGCTAAGGACGGCATTACGGCCATTAAGATTCGCTCAGGGCGAATGCTGAACGCCTATGGTTTCCTGAAAAATGTTTTTGAAATCTTCGAGTTTTTCAAAACGCCCATCGATATGATTACCACTTCAGAGGTGGCTGTTTCCCTGACCATCGATAACGACCATCATTTGCCGGAAATTCTGAAGGAATTGAGGGAATATGGCGAAGTGATTGTCGACGAGAAACAAACCATTGTTTGTATTGTTGGAGACATTGTGGCTGGTGAAAAGGGATATGCTGCGCGTGTGTTCAACGCACTTGAAGGCATTCCCGTCCGGATGATTTCCTATGGAGGAAGCCGCCATAATATTTCGGTGCTCGTAAATACCCGCGATAAACAAGCGACACTTGAAGCGCTTAGTGATAAAGTTTTAAACGCATAACATTCGATGATAGATAACCGGTTTATTGAAAAATTCAGGGCACTCGAAACGCCTTTCTATTTTTATGATTTTGATTTGTTGCGCCGGACCCTCGACGAAGTAAAGCAGGAAAGCAATAAGTATGGTTACATTGTGCATTATGCAGTGAAGGCCAATGCCAACGATGCTTTGCTGGGAGTAATTCGCGATGCGGGTATGGGAGCCGATTGCGTGAGTGGAAACGAGGTAGCGAAAGCAATTGAAATCGGAATTCCCCGCGAAAAAGTAGCTTTTGCCGGCGTAGGGAAAAGCGATAAGGAGATTCGTACCGCGCTTAAAAACGATATTTTCAGTTTTAACTGTGAGTCGATTCCGGAAATTGAGGTGATTGACGAGCTGGCTGGCGAAATTGGTAAAGTGGCGCCGGTGGCTATCCGCATCAATCCCGACGTGGACCCACAAACGCATGAATACATCACAACCGGATTAAAAGATAACAAGTTTGGGATCAATCACTGGGATTTTGACGAGGTTGGTCGACGGCTTCGCTCGTTAAAAAATATTCGGTTAACCGGAATACATTTCCATATTGGTTCGCAGATTACTGATATCTCAGTGTTTGAGCAGCTTTCGTTGAAAGTGAATAAAATTCAGGAGTGGTTTGTCGAAAATGGATTCCACTTGCAGCACATCAATGTGGGTGGTGGATTGGGTATTAATTATGAAAATCCTGAAATGGAACCCATTCCTGATTTCAAATCCTACTTCAAAGCATTTCACGATAACCTGGAGTTACAGCCCGGTCAGCAACTTCATTTCGAATTGGGACGTTCGCTGGTGGCACAGTGCGGACATCTGATTTCGCGTGTACTTTACGTGAAAAAGGGACTCGAAACGCAGTTCATGATTTTAGATGCCGGCATGACAGAATTGATTCGTCCGGCTCTTTACAAAGCAACTCATAAGGCAACGAATCTGACCTCGAATGGAGAGTTGGTGAAATACGATGTGGTAGGCCCGATTTGCGAATCTTCTGATACCTTCTCTCGTGGAACCTTAATGCCCGTAGCGAGAAGAGGTGATTTGGTTGCGTTACATTCGGCCGGTGCTTACGGAGAGTCGATGGCGTCGACTTACAACATGCGCGACATGGTGAAAAGTTACAATTCGGATGAATTATAAATATTGAAATAATAAAATACAAAAAGCCGGCTCTACTAATAAAGTCGGCTTTTTGTTTGAATGCTGCCTGTTGATTAACTCAGAATCTTGTCACCAAGAAATGATGAGTACATCCAAACCAGTTTTTCCTGCTCGCAAATGTTAAAGCGGTAGTCTTTCTTATTCATGCAATCTGAATCCATAATTGTTTTGTTTAATTGAATGAGCGATGGAACGACATGATGGAGTGGTAAATGCTAAGAAATTGTTAAGAGGTGTCGCATATTTACGCTTCTCTTATTTATAATTTGTCTAATTAATAATAAGCTTTAATTTTGTCCACCGATAACATGATGAGGTAATGAATCTCGATATCTCTCCCGAGCTGATTGAACAATATTATTGTCGTAGATAATTGTTTAGCAGACTAGTAAATGGAGAGAATAGTTTCGCCGCAAGAGATGACATTAGTTTAATAATCGTAAGTCAAAAAGCCCTCAAAGCCAGAGGGCTTTTTTTTGTACCTATGACCAACTGAGCGGAATGTTGTAAATTTCCATTCAATAAATAATCTAATTTATTGTGAAAGCTATGAACAGCAGGAAAGAGAACGTCCTTTTTGGTTGGATGATCGCCGGTTTTGCTTTGACGATAGTCGTCATCCATATGTTGACAGCTTATAATTACGAGTTGCATCGCGACGGTATGCTCTACTTTGCCATGGGAGATTTTCCGGCAACCGGATACATTTCGACACCACCACTTATCGGGATTGTTTCCTTTCTGATACGACATACAGCGGGTTATTCCATTTTTGCGATTAAGTTGGTGCCTGCTTTATTGGGAGCAGCTTCGTTGGTCACTATCGGATTTCTTGTCAGGGAAATGGGAGGACGACTACTGGCTGTTTTTATTGCCGGAATGGCGTATCTCACCTCGGTGGCTTTTCTTCGTTCGAATGCTTTGTTTCAACCGGTTTCCTTCGACGAGTTTTTCTGGTTGCTGACTTCTTATCTTTTTATTCGGATGATCAACCGGAATGACGAGCAGTTGTGGCCCTGGCTTGGCTTTGTTATCGGTATTGGCTTTCTGGCAAAGTATTCCATCGTATTTCTCGTTGTCGCGTGGGGAATGTCTCTTTTATTAAGTCCTTATCGGAAAATGCTTTGGAGTAAGCAATTGCTATTGGGTATTATGATTGGTCTGGCTATCATACTTCCCAACCTGATTTGGCAGTATGAGCATGATTGGCCTGTCGTACACCATATGGTCGAATTGCAGCGAACCCAATTGGTAAACGTGACTCTTTCGGGTTTTTTGTCTGCACAGCTGTTGTTTCATTTTGCCTCGTTGTGGGTTTGGATAGCGGGATTGCTGGTTTTGCTCATTGCCCGGAATGAGCGTAAATTTCGTCCCATCGCGGTCACCTTTTTAATGGTTTTACTTATCCTGATTCTATCGCGGGGGAAGTCTTATTATACGTTGGGAGCTTATCCCATGTTGTTTGCCGGGGGTGGTTATGTGATGGAAAAATACCTGACGGGAAAATGGAGATGGATCAATTTTGCCCTGCCGGTTGTATCGGTTTTATTGCTTATTCCGATTTTACCTTTGGCAATGCCCGTTCTTCCGATGAATAAAATGGCGACTTATTGCCAATCGGTGACAAAGGTTATTGGTCCCGGTATTATAACGTGGGAGGATGGAAAGGTTCATAAAATTCCACAGGATTATGCGGATATGACCGGTTGGAGTGAGCTGGCCAAACTGACGGCAAAAGCTTATCACCAACTGACTCCGGTTCAGCAAGCCAATTGCCATATCTACGCCGAAAACTATGGTGAGGCGGGAGCTGTTCATTTTTACGGACATGCTTATGATCTCCCCGAACCGATTAGTTTTGATGATAGTTACTTGTTGTGGGCTCCTGATTCTCTCGGAAGCGGAGCGTTTATTTATATCAATGACGAAGTGGGAGATATTGATAAGTTATTCAACACTTATCGGGAAATTGGCGAAATCGATGATGTCAATTTCCGTGAAAACGGCCTGAAGGTTTTTTTATGTACTGATCCGAAACCGGGAGCTCAATCTTTTTATGCCGCTAAAGCTGATGAATTAAAAAGTATGTATCGTCGTTGAGTGAATTTGTGTTACAATAACGGAGCAATCAGACGGGCAACCGAGCCGATTAGTTTCTGAAAGACAGGTCGGTTTTCCCATTCGGCGAGAGATAATCCGTGGGAATCTCTTAGATCATTTTCAAAATCGGCCCTGATTTTTCCGGCTACTTCTTCGTCCATGATGATGGCATTTACTTCCGCGTTGGAATCGAAACTGCGGTAATCCATATTGGCCGTTCCTACCGAAGCCACCTCTCCGTCAACGACAATTGTTTTGGCGTGAAGCATTCCTTTTTGGTAAAGGTGAATTTCCACATCGCTTTCTATCAACTCGCCCAGGTAGGTGTAGCTTGCCGCTGAAACAATAAATGAGTCACTCTCCTGAGGTAGAAGAAGAACTACTCGTATACCCGATTTTGCCGTGGTTTTCAGTGCCGTGATGATGCTTTCATTGGGGATGAAGTAGGGCGTCGCAATGAATAATTCCTTCTGTGCAAGGGAGATTAGCTGAAAATAGGTTTCCATAATGTTCGGACTATCCGAATCAGGCTCACTCCCCACGACCAGGGTTGGCGATGTGCCTTCGCTGTTTTCAACCGGAAAATAACGGGGTCCAATATTCAATGCGATATTACGGACGAAATACCAATCGAGGAAAAAAAGCAGCTGCAATGAATAGCAGGCGTCACCTTCAATCATACAGTGAACATCGCGCCACATTTTGGGGCGCTTTGGCCATTTCCGCTTACCATTCACATAGTTGTCTGATAGATTAATGCCGCCGGTAAATCCAACTTCCCCGTCAATGACAACAATTTTTCTGTGTGTCCGGTAATTCAGGCGATTGGCAAAGCGAGGGAATAATACCGAGTTGTATTCACCCGTTTGTATTCCTGCCTTTTCCAGCCGTTGGAGCGTCTTATTTTTTAATTTTCGACTGCCGTAACTGTCATAAATCAACCGGACTTCCACTCCTTCACGTGCTTTTTGTTCCAGAATTTCACAAATCCGGTCAAATATTTTTCCTTCGGTAATAATATAGTATTCAATATGGATGTGATGTCGGGCTGCCAACAATCTTTCAAATAGTACAGGATATTTTTGTTCACCATTATTCAGTATGGTGACTGTATTCTGCAGAAAGAGCGGGGCAAAACTGTTTCGCCACGACAGAAATGGAATTCGCCATTTATCCTGAAGTAACTCGACCAGGTCTGATTTACTTTTCGACAGAAAATCAGTATAATACTGGCTCCATTCCCTCAATAATCTCTGATCGGCGATAGCTTTTCGGGAGAAAAGTTTCCGTTTACGGGTATCAATACCAAAAAACAGGTAGATGATAACACCTAATATGGGCAGCAAAACCAGCAATAGCAGGTATGACTGAGTTTTGAGCGGGTTCTTGTTCCTCAGCAGGATAGAGAAGAAAAAAACGATAACGATTAAATAGTACAGAACCGTTAGATATGGTATTACTCCGGTCATTCAGGTGTCTGATGTGTCTTTTGTTTTCATAAAGATAAAGTAAATCGGGAAAACTGCTCACACCTCAACGAAAGGAATCGATAGAGAGAATGAATATGGATTTTTGAGGAGTATGCAAAAAGAAATGCCGCGTCGAAATTTGACACGGCATACCGCAAATATCTGAGATGATAAATTATTTAATCAGTTTCGATACGGTTTTAAATTCAGCAGCTTTGGCCGATGCAGTTAGTTCAAACAGGATCGATTCATAAGAGGTCATCATAATGCCTTCGTGCCGGAATCGCTCCATGGCCAGTTGTTTGTTGGCATCGGTTCGGGAATCGGTGCAATCCATTACCACGATAGGATGATATCCTGCTTGCTTCAAGTCCACTGCTGTCTGAAGAACACATACGTGCGATTCGATTCCGGCAATAATGACGTTCTCGCAATTTTTCTTTTCCAGAAAAAGCTGGTATTCGGGCACGTTATAGCTGCTGAAGTCCGATTTCTCGAAATACGTAAATCCGGGTACCAGACTGGATATTTCATCCAACGTTTTTCCCAAGCCACTTGTGTATTGCTGCGTAAAAACGGTCGAAATTCCCAGGACCTGTAGTCCTTTTACCAGTATTTTTGAGTTTTCAAGTAATGTCTCTTTGTTATTCATTACCGGAAACAATCGTTCCTGGATATCAATGATTAACCCAGTTGTGTTTTCTCTTGTAATACGCATGATTCGTTGGTTTATGATTTTTCTTTTGCCAGCTGTTCCATTCCGATGGACAACCGGCGTGATTTGTGTCCTAAGTAACCTCCGTGATGACGCTTCGCATACTCTTCGCTTGTAAATTCGATTCGACGCATCATCAGGTTCACCAGTACGTCTCCAATAACTGTCATAACAGTCGTCGAAGTTGAAGGAGTAAGGCCCAGCGGACAAAGCTCTTTGGGATTCCCGGTAGGAAGCACCACATCAGCCGTTAAGGCCAGTTGACTCTTGTCGTCACTTGTTATTACGATGAGCGGGAGATTGGGATACAAATTTTCTGCTAAATCGATAAGTTCCAAAATTTCCCGGGTTTTCCCTGAATTGGAAATAAGCAGCAATACATCGTTGGGTTGTAATACGCCCAAGTCGCCGTGTTGTGCTTCGCTCGGATGCAGAAAAATGGCTGGTGTCCCGGTTGAACTAAAGGTGGTTGAAATGTTCAGTGCAATCTGTCCGGCTTTTCCCATTCCACTGGTTACCAGTTTGCCGTGATTACAATGTATTCTTTCGTAAAGAATTTCAACGGCCGCTTCATAGCCATTGTTGATCGGAATGGTTGATATTGCTTCAGCTTCACGCTGTAAAAGGCTATTAATTAATTCGCTCATTTTCGATTGATTGACTTCCTTCGGGGCAATTGCTCCGTCTGTTCCGAACGGTGAAAACAAAGCTTATCTAGGTTAAGTATTTTCCCCTGGTAAAAAACAAGCCGCAAAACTACATTTATTTTTATTTCAGAACAATGATTCCTCTCAAAACCTGAAACCGAGCCTGTTCGATATGATTCCGGAGCAAATGCCTGCTGATGTTTCGGCATTTTTGAGTAGTACTGACTTAGGAAATGCGGTGCTTTTTCAGCGATAATTGATTAATGAAAAGGTGATTTACCGGAATGAGGATGATGACAATGGCAATGACAATCCATTGTGATGGAATTGGATTGTTTCCATTTTCGATGATTAGGACATCGTTTGTGAGTTTGAAAACAATACTTACTCCCCAATGCATGCCAATTGTGTACCAGAGGTTGCCGGTCATTACCAGGGGCGATACCAGCATAACACCGAGCAGGAAGAGGTAGGCGAGTGTTGTTAATCCACTTTCGAATTGGTACATTTGGTTACCTGTACTGACAATTGCTGAAAAAATGATGAAGGTTTCAGGAGAAGTCCGGCGGTGCAGAAAGCGGTATAAATATCCCATCGACAAAATATCGAAGGCGATGACCGGCAGCAGAGTTACCAAGGCAAACAGCAAAGCCTGTTTCCAGAAAATTTTCGGTTCAGGCAGGTAGTTTATCCTCACGATATCATACTGAACAGCCAAAAGGAATGCAGCGGAGAAAAAAAGCAGACCGATTATCAATCCTGCCAGCAAGTGTTTGGGGCTTTTCAACAGGTTCGTTAAGCCATAGACCTTCAGCCCGCTGAATCCTTGCCAACGGGCAACCAACCAGGCTACAGCCATAAAAACAACGAGCAGTAACAAGAAGAGTTCGGTCTTGCGGAGATAGTGCAAGACTGCTACCGGGATTTGATAAGCGATAAAAAGCATGACAAATCCCAGAAGAACCTTAAATACTGAAGGGCTGGTCTTTTTCATTCACCTAAAAATGGAAACACATGCTTTTTAAATTTAGCATATTCCATCGGAGTTCAGGTCTAAATCTTCAACTTTGTTACGGTAAAATGAAAACGATGAATGAAAAGGGCACTTCCCGCTAGGGTTTCCAATTTAGTTCGTTGAATTTTTTCTTTCCCCGGAAGTAGTAATTCCAAACCAGGCTTCCCCGGTAAATTTGAGGATGCTTTGTTGCGATATCATTTCCCCGGAGTTCTTTCCGCTGCTTTCGCAGAAATGGAAGATGACGGTAGAAGGCCACGTGTGCTGTAAATACCTTTCGGAAAGCAGCTACCTGTCCTGTAGCCAGAAATTGAAGTGCTGCCGCTCCGTCGAGTACCATTCGGCTGAACAAAACCGGGAATAATAATTGGGAAGGCAAATTTTTGTATAGCAGGAACAGGTTGTTTCGGAAGTTGAGGTATATCTTCCTCGGATTCCCGTACGAAAGACTTCCGCCACCCACATGATGGACCCTGGATTGATGGTTGTAGTAAACTTTGTAGCCGCGGTTTTTCATTCGCCAGCACAGGTCAATCTCTTCCATGTGCGCCCAGAAATGAGCATCCAGGCCTTCCAGTTCCTTCCAAACCGATGAACGAACCATCAGACAGGCACCGGTTCCCCAGAAGATCTCGCCGCTTTCGTTGTACTGACCTTCGTCCTTTTCTACGACATCAAGCAGGCGGCCCCGGCAGAACGGGTAGCCAAAACGGTCGATGAAACCGCCGGCTGCCCCGGCATATTCAAAATATTCGGGCTTTTTCGTTTGCAGAATCTTCGGTTGACAGGCACCAATTGACACATTTGCATCCATCATTTCGATGAGCGGTTCGAGCCAGTTTTTCGTTACTTCCACATCGGAATTCAGAAGCAGGTAATATTCAGCCTCAATTTGAGCAAGGGCCTGGTTATAACCTTCGGCGAAACCGTAATTTTCTTTGAGTTGCAAATAGCGAACCGAAGGAAATTCTTTTTCCACCACCTCGCGACTGTTATCGGTTGAGCCGTTATCAGCTACTACCACTTCTACTTCGGGCAAGTTGCTGTACTTTACCAGAGCGGGTAAGTATTGACGCAGAAAATCGCGGCCATTCCAGTTGAGTATGACAACAGATACTTTCATTTGACAGAGGTGGCTGACTGTTCAGGTTCTCGTTTATGTTTCCATCGGCGGTGTGACCAAAGCCAGTAAGCCGGTTCGTCTTTGATAATTTGCTCCAGAAAACGGGTGTGTTTTTCTGTGATTTCAAATGGGGCACATTCGTTGGGCGCATCTGTAAGTAAATGATAGGTAACCTCGTAATGCCCTCTTTTTACTTTGCTCATATGTGCTCCCAGTACCACTGCATTTAACTTTTTGGCAATTTTTTCGGTTCCCAGTAAAATCGGAGTATCCTGGTTGAGGAAAGTAGTCCAGTACTGAATCTCGTTTTTCTTAGGGGTCTGGTCATTCAGGAAACCAGCGGCAGTCACCTTATTTTGGTTCTTATCATTCACCAACTGCCTGAATGTTTTGTTTTTTTCGAGTGGGATGGCATTGAAACGACTTCTGAGCTTGTAATAGAAGCGGTCGATGCTTTTGTTGTGCAGTGTCTTATAAACTACATAGAACTCTGAATCTGAGTGTAAACCCCAGCTGCACAACCATTCCCAGTTACTATGATGCCCCATGGAGACAATGACCGGACGACCGGCCTCCAGATAGTTGTTAGCCAGCTCGGGATTGAGAAACTTCATTCGTTTCTTTATTCTGGCGGGAGAAATTTGGGAAAAGTAAAGCGTTTCGATAAAACTGTCGCAGAAATGTTGATAAAACTGTCGCTCAATTTTTTTACGTTCCTGAACTGTTTTCTCCGGAAAGGCATTTGCTAAATTGGTTCGAACGACTTTTCGGCGATAGCCAAAAACGTGATAAACAAGAAAATAAAGAAAATCAGAAAATGCATAATGGACACGCAGCGGAAGAAAATGGTTAAGCCATGTAAATCCCCTGAGAATGTGATATAATAGATAATCCATAGAGAAATAAACGTTCGATTAAGATTGTCGGAGTAGCTGCAACAGAATGGCAACCAACGTTTCTTTGTTTTTGCTGTCGATAAATGCTTCCAAAGCTTTATCTCGCTCTTTTGCATTCATTTCCAGAATTTTTTCCAGCTCTTTTTGTTCCCGTCCGGTCAGCTCGTTGCCGAATGCTTCGAGTAACGGTTGATGTGTTTCACTTGCTTTTTCGGGTAACCCGAAGACTTCCAGTTCGTGAATGGCAGCATCCAATATCTCGTGAGCCTGAACGCGAATCGGGTCAGTTAATTTGATACCGCCGGATGTATCGCGCAGATTCCAGCTGGAATAATCGTACTTGAGGTTGTTGATGAGCCGGGCATGTTCGCTGCCTTCACCAAAAATGCGGGAAATGTATATCAGCGTGTGTGCTTTCCAGGCTTCCAGATCGAAACGCTTCACTTCGAGGCGGGCAATCTGTTCTTTCAGGATGTCTATTTCTCTCATGGTCTGTATTCAGTTGCCGAGATGTTTATGTACAATGTCGTAAAATTCCTCGAAATATGCACCGTTTGCCGCCACGATTTCTCCACCGAACAGGAAATTATCGCCGCCATTAAAGTCGGTTACCTTTCCTCCTGCCTGTTTAATAATCAGCACTCCAGCTGCCACGTCCCAAGCGTGGAGGGCATGTTCCCAGAAAGCTTCGAACCGTCCGGCTGCCACATAAGCCAAATCGGTGGCTGCAGATCCTAGCCGGCGAATGCCTTGAGAATGTTGCATAAAGTGGTTCATGGCTTCCAGGTAACCATCCAGCTTCTCGAAATTGTAATATGGAAATCCGGTCGCTATTAACGCGTCTTCGGTCGTTTTGGCATCGCTTGCGCGGATAACTTTTCCATTCAGGTAAGCCTGACTATCTTTCCATGCATAGAAACATTCGTCCTGCGTGATTTCATAAACCACTCCCAGGATAATTTCGTTACCACGAGAGAGTGCCACACTTACTGCATAAGGCGGCATACCGTGAATAAAATTGGTGGTGCCATCCAACGGATCGATGATCCATTTTAATTCTTCTCCCTGATTTCCAGCTGTGTTTTCCTCCGTAATAAATCCGGCTTCCGGTAAAAGCTGCCGCAGTTTCTCGACTAATTGCTTTTCGGCGCCTTTGTCGACGTACGATACAAAGTCCGATTTTCCTTTCTTCTCAACGGCATCCAGCTGAAAACCTTTTCGTTCGTCGGCAATGAATTTGCCGGTATCTTTTACAATCCCGATAACATCGGTACAGAGTTTTTCCAGGTTCATCACAAAAAAATTTCTTCAAAAGTAACGATTAATCGCCTTGGTTGTCATTTTCCTTATCAGGATGAAAAATCTGTTGTTTTCATAAAAATAAAATATCCCGCCGGAAACTCCTGACGGGACGTATATCAATGTGTGTTTCAGGCTTGCTTAATCAACCATTACGGCCATGTTCCCGGTAGGATTGATACCCGACAGTTTTACTTCCCTGATTTGGTTAACCAGTTCATCACGGAAATCGGTTTCTACTTTGATGTAGTTATCAGTCCATCCGGTGATTCTCGATTTCGAACGGCTTTTTTCGAATAACACCCGGTGGTTTTGTCCGTCGTGCTTCAGGTAAAAATCTTTCAGTTTTTGGTTGGATAACTCTTTGAGTTTTTCCACCCTTTTTTTCCGTTCGTTAACCGGAACTACGCCTTCAATCTTCAGGGCGCTGGTTTTCGAGCGCTCGGAATAAGGGAAAACATGCAGCTGCGAAATGTCCAGTCCTTCGATAAACTGGTACGATTCCTCGAACAGTTTATCCGATTCACCGTTCATGCCGGCAATTACATCTACTCCGATGAATGCATGTGGCAGTAATTCCTTGATTTTCTCCACACGGCGTGCAAACAGCTCACGGTCGTAGCGACGTCCCATCAGTTTCAGCACTTCGTTGGTACCGGCCTGTAGCGGAATGTGGAAATGTGGTGCAATTCGTTTCGACCGCGACACAAATTCGATGATATCGTCGTTCAGCAAGTTTGGCTCAATGGACGATATACGAATGCGATCGACACTTTCCACTTCGTCCAGCGCCTGAACCAAGTCGTAGAAAGTTTCGCCGGTGCTTTGCCCAAAATCGCCAATGTTCACTCCGGTGAGAATGATTTCGCGAATGCCTTGTTCTCCGGCGCGCTGAGCTTCTTCCACCAGGCTGGTAATGCTCGGGTTCCTGCTTTTTCCGCGCGCCATTGGGATGGTGCAGTACGTGCAGAAATAATCACAACCATCCTGTACTTTCAGAAAACTACGGGTACGGTCGCCATATGAATATGCATGGTCGAACTTGTTGATACGGGTAAAGGAGCAATTATGTACATCGCCCTTTTTGTGTTTCTCGAGCCCGTCTAGATATTTGGTGATATTGAATTTATCATTGGCTCCCAGCACCAGGTCCACTCCTTCGATTGATGCCACTTCGTCTGGTTTCAGCTGGGCATAGCATCCTACTACCACAATAAATGCGGCCGGATTTTGCCGGATGGCCTGACGAATAATGGCACGGCTTTTCTTGTCGGCGGTATCGGTTACCGAACAGGTATTGATAACGTAAACATCAGCTTTGTCCCTGAAACCAGTCCTGTCAAAGCCCATTTCCTGAAAAGAGCGGGCAATGGTGGACGTTTCCGAGAAGTTCAGTTTACATCCCAGCGTGGTAAAAGCTACTTTTTTTCCGTTGTAATTCATTCCTCTCTCGCTTCAAATCTGCCCGGAGGCATTCAACGTTTTCTCATACTTTATACCTAAAAACCAGTCAAAAAGTTTTCAGGATAAAAGCGTCTTTTATTGACGGCGCAAAACTACAAAAATAATTTTGAAGGAGGCGGAATGGGGTGGGGTTCATTTATTTTCAACAATAGTTATTCGTATGAAATGAGCTTATTGAAAATTTCAATGGCAGAAATCAGCCGGAAATGGACCAATTGAAAATTTCAACGATAAGAATCAGTCAAGAATTTCCGAATTAAAAATTTCAACAGCCTGAAATATTCAGAAATGGACCAATTGAAAATTTCAGCAGCCTGAATTTGTCAAAAGTAGACGAATTGAAAATTTCAACGGCAAGAAATCACGACAAATGGACCAATTGAAAATTTCAGCAGCAAGAATCAGTCAAGAATTGGCGAATTGAAAATTTCAGCAGCCTGAAATGTTCAGAAATGGAACAATTGAAAATTTCAATAGCAAGAATCAGTCAGGAGTGAACGGATTGAAAATTTCAACAGCCTGAATATAAATGGCGGGAATTGGTTTAAGAAAGGATGTCATCGCTCAGTAGCGATGACATCCTTAAGTGTTTTACAGTAAATCGCTGGCTAACTCAGCCAGGTAGCTGCGTTCGCCTTTCACCAGGTTGATGTGTGCAAACAGGTCCTGACCTTTCATCTTGTCGGTGAGAAAAGCCAGCCCGTTCGACTGCATATCGAGGTACGGCGAGTCAATTTGCATGATATCGCCGGTGAAAATCATTTTGGTGCCTTCGCCCGCACGGGTAATGATGGTTTTCACTTCGTGCGGCGTCAGGTTCTGCGCTTCATCGATGATGAAGAAACAGTTGGAGAGACTTCGTCCCCTGATGAAGGCCAGTGCCGTAATCACCAGCCGTTCGTCTTTTTGCAACTCTTCGATTAACTGAACCTCGGTGCTGCGTGGATTGAAGCTTTTCTTAATCACCGAAAGGTTATCGAAAAGCGGCTGCATATAAGGCGATACCTTTTCTTCGGCGTCTCCCGGAAGGAAACCCAAATCGCGGTTACTTAACGCTACAATAGGACGTGCCAGCAATGTAGTGTCGTAGAGTTTGTGTTGTGCAATGGCCGCGGCCAAAGCGAGCAGCGTTTTCCCGGTACCTGCTTTCCCGGTAAGGGCAATCAGTTTTATCTCCGGGTTTAAAAGAGCATCCAGCGAAAAGGTTTGTTCCGCGTTGCGGGGTTTTATGCCGTACGCGGTGTGTTTGTCCACCCGTTGAATGGTTTTGGTAAACGGATTGTAATGGGCGAGCGCGCTCGAACGGTTTCCTTTCAGAATCAGGTATTCGTTGGCAAAAGGTGAGTCTCCAATTCCGGCTTCTTCCAGCGAAAGCGATTTGTTGTCGTATAATTTGGCGATGAGTTCGTCATTGTACTCATTCATTTCCCTGATACCTTCGTAAAGCACATTGACGTCGGTGATTTTGTCGTTTTTGTAATCTTCCGATTCGATGTGCAGCGATTTGGCTTTCATCCGGAGGTTCACATCTTTGGTCACAAAGATGGTTTTCCTTTCGGGATATTTATCCCGAACAGCTTCGGCGATGGCCAGAATACGGTGGTCGGGAATGTCATCGCGGAAGGATTCTTTCATTTGCTTGGAAAAAGGCTTCCCGGTTTCGATAATGAGTTTGCCTTTTTTCGGTCCAAGCGATAATCCTCCGTTGAAGAGGTCGTCGCCGACGATTTCATCCAGAATGCGCACAAACTGACGGGCCTGAAAATTAATCTGATCACTGCCTCGTTTGAATTTATCCAGCTCTTCCAAAACAGTGATCGGGATAACAACGTCATTGTCTTCGAAATTGTAGATACACTTGTGGTCATGCAAAATGACATTAGTGTCGAGGACGAATACTTTAGATTGCGTCATATTCGTAGGGTTTGAAGGGTTTGCTTTTAAAGGTAGTATTTTTTGCATCCGGTGTACGGCAGGTCGAAATGAATTTACGAACTTTAACCCGTTGATAAATTCTTTTCACATTATGGACAGATTTGAAGCGACACTGAGATATTTATACGAGCAATTGCCTTTTTACCAGCGTAAAGGACCGGCAGCGTATAAAAATAACCTGGATAATACGCTGGCGCTGGATGAGCTTTACGGACATCCGCACCGATTATTCCGGAGCGTACATGTGGCCGGAACGAACGGAAAAGGATCGGTTTCGCATATGTTGGCGAGTGTGCTTCAGGAAGCAGGTTACCGGGTGGGACTATATACCTCACCGCACCTGAAAGATTTCAGGGAACGTATTCGGGTGAATGGTGTGAAAATTCCGAAAGAGGAGGTTGTGCGCTTTGTCGACGATTTCATGGCTCGTAACCAGCTTGAGAAGATGGAACCGTCGTTTTTTGAGTTGACTGTAGCCATGGCATTTGATTATTTTGCCCGCGAACGTGTTGATATAGCGGTGGTGGAAGTTGGTTTGGGCGGTCGTCTCGATTCCACGAATATCATTACTCCAGAGGTGTCGGTTATCACGAATATCAGTCTTGACCATGTGGCATTGTTGGGAAATTCATTGACTGAGATTGCCGGTGAAAAGGCCGGTATCATGAAAAAAGGAATTCCGGTAGTGGTAGGGGAAACCATGAAAGAAACGGCTCCGGTTTTCACCGAAAGGGCAGAAAGTCTGGGCATTCCGCTGAGGTTTGCCGATCAATTGTATCAGACCGGCTATTCCATGGCTTCGCCTGAGGGAAAGCAACTGTTCAATGTGCGCTATAATAATACACTTCGTTTCGAGCAGCTTCAGCTGGATTTATTGGGCCAATACCAGGGACGGAATCTTTGCACAGCTTTGGCCGCCATGGATGTTATGAAAGAACGGGGCTGGAAAATTTCGGACGATGCCTTGTACAGGGGCATGGAACACCTGGTGAAAAATACCGGTTTACTTGGACGCTGGCAGGTGCTTGGTGCGAACCCCCGCATTGTTTGCGATACGGGGCATAACGAGGCCGGGGTCCGTGAAATTGTACATCAGATACATCAGACTCCTTATAAAAAACTGCACTTTGTATTGGGAATGGTCAACGATAAGGATGTGAGCAGCGTTTTGCGGCTCTTGCCGAAGGATGCCGTTTACTATTTTACCAAGGCGTCCATTCCAAGGGCAATGTCGGAAAATATGCTGGAGTTGAAAGCAACTGATTTGGGATTGAAAGGACAGAAATATCCGACAGTTGTCGAGGCGCTGACTGCAGCAAAGCAGCATGCTGAACCCGACGACATGATTTTTATTGGTGGAAGTACCTTTGTGGTAGCGGAAGTACTTTAGCTTTTTCTTCCAAAAGGGCATAAAAAAAGGATTCCACAGAAGTGAAATCCTTTGAGTGGGAACTGCTGGATTCGAACCAGCGACCCTCTGCTTGTAAGGCAGATGCTCTGAACCAACTGAGCTAAGCTCCCTAAAAAAAATAAAATCCTAAATATGAACGTGTGGGAACTGCTGGATTCGAACCAGCGACCCTCTGCTTGTAAGGCAGATGCTCTGAACCAACTGAGCTAAGCTCCCGCTTTCGTTAAAAGCGTTGCAAATATAGATTTTTTTTGTTTCCTGCAAAAACAGATGACAAACTTTTTAGCCGATTTATTGCTATACACGATTTCCGAAACGGCTTATTCTGCCTGCTTCTTCCGCAAGATTCTCATTGGGAAGAAATTGGGGAGTGTGACTGATGCATCTTTGCTAAAAGTCAGAAGGTAATTCCTTGATGCGTTTTATTCTGATGTTGCGGATGAACAGCTCTCCACCTTCCGATTGCAACTGAATTTTGCCCTTTACTAAGGGTAGCAGTTCTCCGTTAACCCACTTGCGTGAGTCATAACTGACCATGTTTACTTTGCCGTTGATGACGTGAACGGAGGTACTGCCAAAGCAATACAGGTCGATGGAGTTCCATTCGCCGAGTGGTTTTTCGTAGTCGGCACTTTTGGAGCAAATTTTTGCGGCTTCGTCATTTCCGAAAGCCACCTGTGCCTCGCCAGTCTGGTAGATGTACTGATTTCCGTTTTTTATACACGGGATTTTACTATAAGTGTCGCCCATGCAATATAAGTCTCCTAAATTGCCATGTTTCATTTGCAATTCGTGCGAATTCATCCAGACGTTGAGGGCTGAACCAAATGGTCCGTAGCTGTGATAGAGTAATCCGGAGTTACGTTGAGAAAAGACAAGCTTTCCCCATTTAAACTCGAGATGGAGGTGGTAATTCTCAAAGGAATTCCGGGTTGCCAGGGAAGCGTTGATTTCGCCTGATATCCTGATAGCAGGTTGTCCGTCTTCTTTTACTACCGAATAAATCTTCATTGGATCTTTCTTGATACCAAGTGGTTTTCCTCCTTTTTCGAGTGGGCCGACATAGGTTTCCCATCCTTTCAGATTTTTTCCGTTGAACAGGGAGCGCCATCCGGCAGCTGATTGGGCTTCAGCCCCCATATACCAACCGGAGAGTAAAAAGAGAATCAGAAATATTTTTCTCATGATTGTGAAGGTTAGCGTCTGTTGGGGAAGGTACAAAAAAAACTGCCTCAGGTTTTGAGGCAGTTAATAGATTTTTTTCTCTTTAATATTTTTATACTTCGTGATGTTGAAGAATTTCTTCCGCTTTTTCGAGGATCGTAGTATCATCTAAAAGAACGATACCGCCATTGGGGCCTTGTTCGAGGTGCATTCCAACTGCTTTGCCTTTTTCATAATTTGCTCCGCCGAAATAGTTCCTGACGGTCTCAACCTCAATGCCTAATTCTTCAGCAATGTGGTGGATGGCACCGTCAGGCAAACTGTCTTTAATTTTCCTGAGCTCGTTGAATGTTATTTTCTTTGTCATAGCGGTAGGATTTTATCTTGTTAATAAAAAGATTTGGAAGTAAAACATGTATCACCTTAAAAATAAAATTAAATATTTAATAACCCAACGGTAACATCGATTACACTTCTGTTATTACGTAAAATTCACATTAATTAACAAATAAAAACCCGCTCGAATTATTCGCAATTATCAGAAAATCAAAATGGTGGATTCTCGCCTGACAGGTAGTCGAGTCCGTTTTTTTGCGAATGTTTTATAACATGTTTCTGCTCTTCTCCTTCGCTTTTTAATCCCCGTTTAAGTGCATCATAAACAGCTTGGTGCAGGCGGGGTCTTAAGTTCAATTCGTAGAGTTTCCGGTCGTTTCGGGTAGGATAAACCCGGTTGGAAAAGAACATGAAAAGAAGCCTGTTTTCCGGATCGGCCCAGGCAAATGTTCCGGTAAATCCACTGTGCCCAAAACTCTTTGTACTGGATGACGGAGCCGGATAAGCTTCATCGATTGTTTTTTCACTGTTGTCAATCAGTGGTTTGTCGAATCCGAGTCCCCGCCGGTTATCGTTCTCGGGGAACTGGCAGCGGGTCCATTCTTTCATAGTCGCTTCACTTATGTAGCGTTTCCCGCCGTATGTCCCGTAATTCAGATACATCTGAATGATTTTGGCTGCATCGTTAATGGTTCCGAAAAGCCCCGCATTACCCGAAACGCCGCCCATCATGGCTGCCCCCTCGTCGTGCACAAATCCTTGAATTTGCCGGTGGCGGAAGAACGTGTCGTCTTCAGTGGGAATCATGCGGTTGATAGGATATTTCAGATAAGGATTGTAGGTAACCGTTGATGCTCCCAGTGGTCCGTAAAAGTTTTCGTGTATGTATTTCTGATAATCCTCTCCCGTCAGGTTGGCGATGATTTGTGGGTAGAGATAAAAGGTCAATCCGGAATACACATATTGCTTTTTAGGCAATAAAGGTGATTTATCAATGTCGGAATATATGGTGTCAATAAAGCTGTGATTCAGGTACATTCTATCGCTTACGCGAAGAGAATACTTCCTGGTAGGACGATGTCGAATGTATCCATGTTTAAACCGCCCGTTAGGTTTCACGATACTTCTCCAGTAGGGAATCCATGCTTCGAGCTGTCCCTGGTGGGCCAGTATGTCGCGAACGTGGATGTTGGCTTTGTTGGTATTGTTCCATTCGGGCCAGTATTTCGAAAACTTATCGTCGACATTGAATTTCCCCTCGTCTGCCAGTTTCATCAATGCCGGCAACGGACCGGTTACTTTAGTCAATGATGCAAAGTCGTAGATGTCGGATGGTTTTACTGGTATCTGGTCGTTGTAGGTTCTGTATCCATAGCATTTGTGGAAGAATATTTTTCCGTTTTTCGCCAGCAATATCTGACATCCGGGATATGCTTTTTGCGTAAGGCCGATGTTCACCAGCGAATCGATGCGTTGTTCCAAGTAGTGAGAATCGATTCCAACAGCTTCGGGAATTGTGTAGGAAAAACGTCCCAATGTTTTCGTTTGTATTCCGGTTCCAGCCGGGAAAAACTGATTTAGCGTAACCGGTAATTTTCCCTTCGCAGCAATGCCACCAAAGATCATCTGTGCAGCCAGGCTTTCAGCATCATCGGTTTCCTGGTAAGCCATAACGACGGAACGGGCATCGTTGAGGTCACGAAATGCGTTGGCCGCATAGGCATTACCGAATAATACCACAACCGAGTTGTTCATTTTACTGATGATATTTGTTGCATCGAGCTGAAGTTGAGTTAGATGAAAATTGTCCTGAGGAGTCATCCAAAAGTTATTGACCGCGGCAATCACCAGGTTGTAATTTTTCAACTGAGGAAGAAGCTCCTGAAGTGCTTTGCGGGGGGCATTTTTATCAATATGGAAATTGTCGACTTCCATATATTCCCCCAGTGCTTTTTGAAATACAGTATCGTAATCACGGCCGATGCTGACGGTCGCGATGTGTAAGGTATCAAGTTCCTGAAGAGGTAACAGGTCGCCTTTATTTTGTAAAAGCGTGATACTATGCCTGGTCAATTCACGGGAAGTCAAATGATAAAGCGGCTTCTGCAAATCTTCGTAGAGGCTATCTGTTTTTACCGGTTTCCAGTTGTTCAGACCAGCCCATCGTTTTACCATTAATACCTTGCGGCACTTTTGGTCGATTTCTTCTTTGGTAATCTTTCCCCGTTTTACTGCCTTTTCGATGGCTTTGATGGCCGCTTTCGGATCGGTGACAAACTCCAACATGTCGTTGCCGGCAGCTAAAGCCATTACATCAGCTGTTCCGGGACGTCCATCCACTTTTGCGCCATTCATGTTCATGGCATCGGTCACGGTGAGCCCTTGAAATTCCAGTTCATCGTGAAGCAGTTGTCCGGTAATTGGCTTCGAAAGTGATGCAGGTGTACCGGTTGAATCTAATGCTGGCACATCGAGATGACCTACCATAATGCCGCCAACTCCTGCATAAATCAACCGGTGAAAGGGCATAATTTCGAGGCTGTCAAGGCGTGTCTTGTCAAATGGAATAACCGGAAGTGTTTTGTGCGAATCTTTTTCAGTATCGCCGTGTCCGGGGAAATGTTTGGCGGTAGGAAGAATATTCTCTTCTTGCATTCCCAACGCATACATCATTGCTTTCCGGGTGACATTTTCTACATCCTGACCATAAGAGCGGTACCCGATAATTGGATTCTTAGGATTGCTGTTGACATCGGCCACCGGTGCAAAATTGACTTGAATGCCCATCCTTTTGCATTGCTGACCAATGTCTTTCCCCATCTGATAAACCAACGAGTCATCTTGAACGGCCCCAATAGCCATGGCGTCAGGGTAACTAATGCAACTATCGAGGCGCATTCCCAACCCGTTTTCCGCATCAATGCCAATTAACAAAGGAACCTTTGATGCCTGCTGGAATTTATTGGTTAATTGTGCCTGACGTACCGGTCCACCTTGAAAGAAGACCAGACCTCCGATTTTATTTTCGGCTATCTGTTGTAAAATCGACTGGGTGTGGGCTTCATCGGTGTTAGAATAGGCTGCAACAGTAATCAACTGGCCAATTTTTTCATCAAAGCTAAGTGATTGAAATACCGAATCGACCCACGCGTCGTTCTCGTATGCGTAGAATGGTGGCCGGACTGGATTGGCGGCTTGATTCATAACCGGGTGAAAGAGGATGATAATGAGGTTGATTAATCCAAGCAGGTTTCTCTGGAGCTTCATGATGTCATAAGTTGTAGTGATGGACAATTTCGATTTTCGTAAAATTAGTAAATGGATTGTACTGTGTCTGTTTATTCCGTATTAGAAATCGTTATTTTTACTTCAGGGTTTGTCATAAATTTGTATTTTAGTCGGAAGTAATATGTATGACAAATTTAAAGTCTTAATTGATTAATCCTAACAATTTTCTGAATCGTTTATAAAAACTAAACCCGTGAAAAATCATATCCTGTTCTTATTTTCCGTTTTTCTCTTTTTCTCTTGTGTAAACGCGAATGAAAAACAGATAATCGTTGGTGCCGAACAACCCGGAAAATATTTGCCGTTGCTGGAAGGTAAAAATGTGGCACTGGTGGTAAATCAAACCTCCATGGTAAATGGTCAGCACCTGGTTGATTTTCTGCTCGAAAAGCAAATTCCGGTGAAAGAAGTTTTTGCGCCTGAACATGGCTTCAGAGGTAAGGCTGATGCAGGGGAACAGTTGGAAAATACGGTTGATAAACAAACGGGCTTGCCGGTTATATCGATTTATGGAAAAACGAAAAAGCCTAGCCCGGAGCAGTTAAAAGGAATCGATTGGGTTGTTTTCGATATACAGGATGTCGGTTGTCGTTTTTACACTTACATCAGTACCATGCATTATGTGATGGAGGCTTGCGCCGAAAACGGAGTGAAAATGATGATTCTCGATCGCCCCAATCCCAACGGCGATTACGTAGCCGGATCCATTTTGAAACCCGAATTTCGCTCATTCGTGGGGATGGATCCCATTCCGGTGGTGCATGGTTGTACCGTTGGAGAACTGGCTCGGATGATCAATGGCGAAGGGTGGCTGACAAATCATGAAAAAGTTGATTTAACAGTCATCCCGGTTAAAAACTACGCTCATCAGGATCGGTATTCTTTGCCCGTGAAACCTTCACCCAATCTACCGAATGATTTGTCGATTCGTTTGTATCCGTCGCTCTGTTTTTTCGAGTCCACCAGTGTGAGTGTTGGGCGGGGAACTTATTTTCCTTTCCAGGTGCTGGGATATCCTAATCCAAAATTTGGTTCCTTTTCGTTTACGCCCGAGAGTATTGTTGGTATGGCCAAATCGCCGCCTCATTTGGGTGAGAAATGTTACGGAGAAGATTTCAGGGAACTGAAGAGTGTACCGCGCTTTACGCTGAAATACTTTTTGGATTGGTATCATCGCTTTCCTAATGAGAAGGATTTTCTGACCCGCGAGCGTTGGTTTAATTTGCTGATGGGAACAGATGCTGTGATTAAACAAATCAGGGAGGGAAAGACTGAACAGGAAATTCGCGCGTCATGGAAACCGGAACTCGATGCCTATCGACAGATTCGTAAAAAATATCTCCTATATCCCGATAACGCCCAAAACTAAATCATGAATCCATTTATTGTGCTGGCCGTCATTGGCGGTTATTTTCTTTTGCTGATACTTATTTCGCGCTTAACGGCGAAAGGGGCAAACTCTGATACTTTTTTCACGGCTAACCGGAAATCGCCCTGGTATGTGGTGGCTTTCGGAATGATTGGGGCTACGCTCTCGGGCGTTACTTTTATTTCCGTTCCCGGAGAAGTCGGGAGCTCGGCTTTTTCCTATTTTCAATTTGTATTGGGTAATTTGGTAGGATACTGGGTTGTCGCCGGAGTACTCTTGCCCATGTACTACAAGATGAATCTGGTTTCGATTTATGGTTACCTCGAAGAACGATTTGGGCCGGCGGCCTATAAAACCGGTTCGTTCTTTTTTCTTCTTTCCCGTACGATCGGGGCGGCTTTTCGGCTATACCTGGTGGCTGGAGTATTGCAACTCGCTTTTTTCGATGCGTTTGGTATTCCCTTTTGGGTTACCGTAATGATTAGCATTTTACTGATTTGGGTGTATACCTACCGGGGAGGAATCAAAACCATTGTGTGGACCGATACCTTGCAGACCACATTTCTGATTCTGGCAGTCGTTCTGACGATTAATTATATCCTGAACCATTTTGGTTGGTCGGTGGGAGAAGCTTTCCGGCATATAACTGATCATGCCGATTCCAAGATATTTCATTGGGGATGGAAATCGGGAAATAATTTCTTCAAACAGTTTTTTGCGGGGATGTTTGTCACGGTCGTTATGGTTGGCCTTGACCAGGATATGATGCAGAAAAATCTGACATGCCGGAATGTAGGAGAAGCACAGAAAAATATGCTCTGGTTTAGTGCCAGCTTTGTAGTAGCAGTAACCTTGTTTTTGGGATTGGGCGTTTTGCTTTACATGTTTGCTGCGCAGACGGGAACGCCTATTCCGGAAAGGACGGATGATTTGTATCCTTTGCTGGCGATGAACAAGATGAGCCTATCTATTGGTATTGCATTCTTGTTAGGAATTACTGCGGCAGCCTATTCGAGTGCTGATTCGGCTTTGGCTTCGTTAACCACGGCATTTTGTGTCGATTTTCTGAAGTTTCAGAAGCGGACGGATGATAAAAAGGAGAAGCAGCGAAAAATGGTGCACGTTGGTTTTTCAGTGATTCTGTTCTTCGTAATTGTGCTTTTTCGGGTGATTAATGACGAAAGTGTGGTGGTGGCACTTTTTAAAGTAGCAGGATATACCTACGGTCCGTTACTTGGATTGTTTGCTTTTGGGATGTTTACAAAATACGAAGTGAACGACCGTGCTATTCCCATTCTGGCTGTTGCTGCTCCACTCATAAGTTGGGCCATCGATACATGGTCGGAACAATTGCTGTTTGGTTATCGATTTGGTTTTGAAATTCTTATTTTAAATGGAGCATTGATGTTTCTCGGTCTTTTTCTTTTTCGAAAAAAAATATTTCGAAAGTTAAAAAATGTTAAAGGAGTTTAATAATAATTATTATATTTGAGCATGGGGAGGTCGCTACTTCCCTGGCCGTGATGATGTTATTGAGGGCGCATATTTAAACTTATGAGGGGCTTTTGTAAAATACTGGTTGTTATGGTGTTGGTGTACCTTTTTGCTTCCTGTGAAAAGGAAAACATCAATTCATCTAATGATGCCCTTCTGCGTTTCTCAACCGACACGGTTGCCTTCGATACCATTTTTACCTCCATTGGGTCGCCCACCCGTAATGTTCGTGTCGTTAATCCGACCAACAGTACCCTCGTAATTTCCTCAATCAAGCTGGCTGGCGGCAATAAAAGTGGATTCCGTTTAAATGTAAATGGAGAAGTAGCCAATGATGTTTACGATGTCGAAATCCCTCCGAATGACAGTATCTTTGTTTTCGTGGAAGTAACGCTCGGTGAAAACGGGGGAAACATACCCATGGTCGCTGAAGACTCTATTGTTTTCAGTGTAAACGGTATTATGCAGGATGTTAACCTGATTGCCTGGGGACAGGATTTTAAGCGAATTAATTCCAAGGTGATTGGGACAACTACCTGGACAAATGAAAAGCCTTACCTGGTGTACAATTATGCCTATGTAGATTCCGGGGCTGTTTTGACGATCGAGCCGGGAACCATCATTTATTTTCATGATGGCGCCGGATTTTATGTGAAAGGTTCGCTTGATGTTCAGGGGACAAATGATGAGCCTGTTGTTTTTCAGGGAGATCGACTTGAATCGATGTATGGTGATTTACCTGACCAGTGGAGCGGCATCATTCTTTTTTCCGGAAGCCATAATAACCGGTTTGAACACGCTGTTATCAAAAATGCCAATATTGGATTGCAGGTGGGAACTATTGAGCATGAAGGGTATGCGTCGGTCGATCTTGCAGATACCCGGATTGAGAATATGAGCTGGGCCGGCATTTGGGCCATGAAATCGAAAATACTGGCAAGTAATTGTGTAATATCCAATGTGCGATATTACAATACGGCCTTATTGTTGGGCGGTGATTATCAGTTTTATCATTCTACGTTTGCTAATTACTATAATGCACTTTCTACGGGCATCAGGAATACGGAAACATTGATTGTATCCAATTACCTGGTCGACAGTAAAACCGATATGCGTTATGTGGGGAATATGACGCAGGCTACGTTCGGGAACTGCATTGTTACAGGGAACAGGTCGAATGAGTTACTGGTGCGCATGGATAAGAAGGGCGAGGCCAATTATCTTTTCGACAATTGCCTGTTGCAGCTTAGCGATACAATTGATATCGATAATAACTCCCATTACCTGGGAATTCTTCGAAATGCCGACCCGCGTTTCATTGATCCGTATAACGGGAACTTCCAGCTGGATACACTTTCCTCTGTAAAAGACATTGGTAAACTGAGTTATGCCAAAATGTTCCCGAATGATTTCCTAGGGGAAAGTCGGTTGGATGATGCCGGACCCGACCTGGGAGCCTACGAACGGATTGAAAAGGATCCACAAAAAACGGCTGATTCGAAATAACTGCATATGTCATTGCCGATACTGGCTATTTTACTGATGGTTAATCTTCTCTCTTCTGAACCACAATCTGCTTCGAAAAATGATTTCCACATTGTATTCTACAATGTGGAAAACTTGTTTGATGTCAAAAATGATCCGGAAACCAAAGATGATGATTTCACCCCTGACGGGAAGAATCACTGGACCTATCATCGGTTGGATGCAAAGCTTCAACATATTTATAAAACGCTGATTGCAGCAGGGAAGGGCGAATTTCCTGATATAATTGGTCTGGCGGAAATAGAAAACCGATGGGTGCTCAAGCGCTTAATCGACAATACGCCGCTGAGCCGGGTTCCTTATGGCATTATTCATAAGGATTCGCCGGATCCGCGTGGTATTGATGTGGCATTGCTTTACCGAAAGGATCGGATCGATCCGGTTGACTTCGATTTTTTGCGCGTGGTGAAAGAAGGGAAGAGGCAGTTCGAGTCACGCGATATCCTTTACTTTTCCGGGCGTTTAAACGGTGATACAGTCCATTTCTTTGTCAACCACTGGCCATCACGCTATGGCGGTTATATGGCAACAAAGAAGAAGCGTAACTTCGCCGCACGTATTTTACGGCAACGAATCGATACCATTTTTAAAAGTGAACCAGACGCGCGCATTTTACTGATGGGCGATTTTAATGCGACCATGAATGAAGGCTGTCTGCGGGATGTTTTGCGCGCTGCTCAATTTACAAACATCAATGGAAAAGATTCACTGATCAATCTTACAAGTAATTGGAGAAATGAGTCCATCGGAACGTTGAGGAATCAGGGGCAATGGGCTGTCTTCGATCAGTTTATTTGTTCGCCTTCGTTGCTGGATGGAGGACAACTCAAACTGGATCTTTCCCGAACCCATATTTGTCATGAAGCCTTTTTGCTGGAAGCAGACGAAAAATACCTGGGCAGTAAACCTAATCGTACTTACCTGGGGCCAGCTTATCACGGAGGTTTCAGCGACCACCTTCCGATAGTAACCGTATTACATTACGAGTAACTTATTTCACTGGCGATAATCCCATCTCTTTTGCCTTTTCAATCATATAATTGTAGGCCTCTTCGTAATTGTTGTGAATGAGGCCATCCAGAATGGCATCTTTGATGGCAGCTTTCAGCATACCTACTTCCCGGCTTGGACTAAGTCCAAATGTTTCCATGATGATTTCTCCGGAAACGGGAGGTTGAAAGTTTCGGATGGCATCACGTTCTTCCAGGTCCTGCAGTTTTTGCCGGACTATCCGGAAATTATGCATGTACCGTTTTACTTTGTCGGCATTCTTCGACGTAATATCGGCTTCACACAATGTCATCAGATCTTCAATATCATCTCCGGCATCGAAAAGCAGACGTCTGACAGCTGAATCGGATACCTCTTCCTCTGAAAGAACGATGGGGCGCATATGCAGCAGAACCATCTTTTGTACAAACTTCATTTTCTCATTCAGCGGAAGCTTTAGCCTCTTAAACAGGCCGGGAATCATTTTCGAGCCGATGAAGTTGTGCGCATGAAATGTCCAGCCCTGTCCTTCGACAAAGCGCTTGGTAGCGGGTTTGGCAATGTCGTGCAGAATGGCAGACCAGCGTAACCACAAATTGTCGGTATTGGGGCAAATGCGGTCGAGAACTTCAAGTGTGTGGTAGAAGTTATCTTTATGGCTGATGCCTTGCTTTATTTCGCGTCCTTTCAGTTTGACAAATTCCGGGAAAATAATGGGCAGTAATCCGGTTTTATCCAGCAACTTGAATCCCACCGATGGTTTGGATGATAAAATGATTTTGTTCAGTTCATCCATAACGCGTTCCATCGATACAATCTTAATCCGCTCGGCCTGTTCCGTAATCGCTTCCAAGGTTTTGTCCTCGATGATAAATTCTAGCTGGGTGGCAAAACGAATGGCCCGCATCATGCGAAGCGGATCGTCGGAGAAGGTTATTCCTGGTTCAAGCGGTGTGCGGATGATTTTATTCGCGAGATCATCCAGTCCGCCAAACGGATCGAGCAGTTCACCGAAACGATCTTTATTCAGCGAAAGCGCTAATGCATTAATGGTGAAATCGCGCCTTTTTTGGTCATCTTCCAGGGTGCCATCTTCCACAATTGGCTTTCGGCTATCGCTCCGGTACGATTCTTTACGGGCACCAACAAACTCAAAATCGATGTTGTCGAATTTGAACATGGCGGTTCCAAAATTTTTGAATACCGAAACATTGAGTTTGGGATTAATGGCACTGGCTACATCCCGCGCGAGCGAAATGCCACTGCCTACCGTGACAATATCAATATCGTAGTTTTCCCGTTTCCGGTCGAGCAGTAAATCCCTTACAAAACCTCCGATGACATAGGTTTCCAGGTTCTGACCGTCCGAAATCTCGGCAATGGTACCAAATACTTTGTGCGTTAACTTTGATTTAAAGTTCTGCCGATTAGGCATATGGAGATATTTATGGTTAATTGCAAATTTTTAAATTGTTGACAAAAATAGAAGTTTTCAACGAACTTATTGTTCTTTGTCCCGGAAGGGAACAATGACAGATATTCATTTGTTGACCCTATTAGTAACTTATCATGAAAATTGTAATCTATGCTTGAACATTTAACCAAAGAGACATTCAAAGAAAAAGTATTCAACTTTGAGGAGAATAAGGAATGGAAATTCGAAGGAGATACTCCTTGTATTATTGACTTTTACGCCGATTGGTGCCAGCCCTGTAAGATTGTTGCTCCCATCCTGGAAGAACTTCAGGAAGAATATGGTAACAAACTGGTGATTTATAAAATCGACACAGAAGCAGAGCAGGAACTGGCCGGAATGTTTGGCATTCAGAGTATCCCGTCGTTACTTTTCGTTCCAGTAAACGAGCAACCGCAAATGGCGATGGGCGCTTTGCCTAAAGATACTTTTAAACAAGCCATTTCCGATGTGCTGAAAGTTGAAAATTAGTATTCCTGATATTTCCACTACGATTTATAGACGGGTTGAATTTGATTCAGCTCGTTTATAATTTCTCCACCAGCGATTCCAGCTTCATTCCGCGCGATCCTTTTATGAGCAGATAATATCCTGAGGGCTTTGTGTTCTCTAAATAGGTTTTGGCTTCCTCCGTCGTTCGAAACGATTGGAAGGAATCGGGCATCTGACATTTCGCGAATTCAGGTCCAACCAGCAGAACAAAATCCGGTCCGAATGAAGCCAACCGGTCAACTACTTTTTGATGCTCTTTGGCCGAAGTCGTTCCTAGCTCCAACATGTCGCCCAATATTACTCCCTTAGGTGTATTGTTAATATGCTGAAAAGTATCCAGTGCCACCTGCATACTCGACGGATTGGCATTGTACGCATCGAGTTGCAGTTTGTTACTGTTGCTTTCGATGAATTGCGAGCGGTTGTTGGCCGGAACATAGCTTTCCAAAGCCTCTTTTATTTTTAGCGGATCGATCCCGAAGAAGTTGCCGATTGTTGCAGCAGCAAGTGCATTTTCCAGGTTGTAGCCACCAATGAGTTTGGTTTTGAGATAAAGCCAACCTTTCGGGAATTTCACTTTGCAAACCATGAATGGATTGGACTCGATTAATTCGCCCTGAAAGCCTGGTTCGTTTTTATCAGTTGTGTAAGGAATATTTGACGTTTCTCCAGCCATTTCCTTCAAGTGAGCGTTGGCCTGGTTGATGAATATCTTTCCTCCTGTCCGTTCGACGAAACGATATAATTCTGCTTTGGTTTTTTTTACCCCATCGAAAGAACCAAATCCTTCGAGGTGAGCTTTGCCCACATTGGTTATCAAACCGAAATTGGGAAGAGTAATTTCACAAAGCGTAGCGATCTCGCCCGGATGATTGGCTCCCATTTCCACAATTCCGAGTTCCGTTTCAGCCGTCATCGACAGCAAAGTTAACGGTACCCCGATGTGATTATTCAGGTTCCCCTGTGTAAAAACGATTTTGAATTTCTTTGACAGAACAGCAGCCGTTAACTCCTTGGTCGTAGTCTTGCCGTTGGTACCGGTAATGGCAAGAATTGGCAGATTCAACTTTTGACGGTGAAAGCGTGCCAATTGTTGAAGGCTTTCCAGAACATTTTCCACATATATGATGCGCGAATTTGTCGCATATTTTGTTTCGTCAACGATGGCGTAGGCAGCACCTTTTTCGATCGAATTGGCAGCAAACTGATTTCCGTTGAAGTTGTCTCCTTTCAGTGCGAAAAAAATGCATCCTTCTTTGATGTTTCTACTATCTGTTGAAATGCTCGGATGCGAGGTGAATAGCTGATATAGTTCTTCCGTTGTCATGGCCTAAAAATAAAAAACCTCAGTCAAAATGCTGAGGTTTTCAATTGGTAATATTTTTTATCATTAATCTCCGTTGCTGGGACTACCCAGGTGTGTCATGGCACAACGGAAACCAATATCATCGGTCGCCTTATTCTGATCCATATAACGACGAGCTCCCGGACTTAACCAGTATGGACGATCTTTCCAGCTTCCTCCTTTATAGACTCTGACATTGTCCGTAATGCGCGGTGCAAATTGTCCGGCATTTGTTTCATACATATTTTTGGAAGTACTGTCTGCTTTTGAGGTTTCCGAGTTCCAGTCTTCCGAATCTTCAATTCTAGACTGATAATCACCATCGCGGAAGTTCTTAACGTTAGCAACCGTATCAACAATGAGTCGACCGTAGTCGTCACGCATCAGGTTGCCATCAGCATCACGTTTGTATTTTGTATAAACGTTTCCGCGGAAGGGTTGGAATTCTGCTTCATCCTGTGTCGCTGCCGGGCGATATACATCCTGAACCCATTCGTTCACATTTCCTGCCATGCAGTAGAGACCATAGTCGTTCGGCCAGAATGATGTCACCGGGGCCGTAATGTCATACCCATCATTTAATGCACCGGCCATACCCATCATATCACCTCTTCCACGAACACTGTTGGCCATCATTTCACCACGGTATTTTTTCTGTGTATTTCGTATCTGATTTCCGTTCCACGGATAAATACGCCGGTCGGTCAACAGCTCTCCATCCGTATTTCCAACCAAACCAAGGGCAGCATATTCCCATTCAGCTTCGGTAGGAAGACGATAGTTTGGCAGAAGCAAACCATCTGATTGTTTTACATGACGGGTAGCTCCATCCTTTGAGTAATCCTTCATCGGATTGTCGCCTTCTACACCCTGATATAAACCGTTCAGATATGATTCAGTAGTGAAAACACTTTGTCCCTTCTGAGACAAGTCATCCGTGAGGACACCTTCGTTAATGAGAATTCGTTCATTAACACGGTCGGTACGCCATTTGCAATATTGAGTTGCCTGTACCCAACTAACTCCTACTACCGGATAGTTGCTGTAAGCCGGATGACGGAAATAGTTTTCCAGGTAAGGTTCGTTATACGCCAGCTCGTCTCTCCAAACCAATGAATCGGGAAGAGCCTCGTTATACTTTTTTTTGTCATCAGGATATACCCTTTTAATCCAATATAAATATTCGCGCCAGTCAATATTTCTTACTTCCGTTTCATCCATGTAAAACGAAGCAACCGTTACCCTTCTTGGTGTGTTATTCCAATCATACATAACATCCTGCTCAACACGTCCCATTGTGAAGGTTCCTCCTTTTATGAAGACCAATCCCGGACCTGTTTCCTGATGGTATCCCGCCTGGTATTCAAAACCACCGTTATCCGGATCGTTATACGCCCAGCCTGTGGTAGAAGAAGTTCCGTTGTCTTTTCCTTTAAAAAGACTACAGGAGCCAAGTAATAAAAGACTAATCGCCAATAACGGAATTAATTTCAATCTCATGATGTGTATAATCGTTAATGATTTTTCCTTGGTGAACACAAATATAACTGAAAACCCGCCTTACTTATTGTCTGTCGGGAATAACTTTTTTAAATGTCGCACGGTATCGGGACAAATATATTGTAAAATATTGCGATTAAAGAAAATTGCGTTCATTTGTCTTGTCCGAAATATTTGATTTTCCAAAAAAACGTTGATATTGTAAATGATTTTCTGTTTTTCAGTTAGTTTGGAATTCAGAGAGCAGAATAATATCATCGGTATTTGCTCGTCCACAATGTATAAATTATTCTTATTCATATCAATTTTTCTATTCAGCTGCAATATTTACGGCGAGCAGCTTGCCGTGTCATTAGCGTGGCATAAGGTTGATAATTCAATACTTCCAGTTTTCACCGGTGCTAAATTCGATGATGTTCAACCCAAAATCCCTTTTTGGTCGGTTATGATACCGGTTAATTCGGCAACAGTTGATGCTCAACTGGTGGTCGACCAATGGGATTCCCTTCCGGATACGCGAGCGTTAAAAGAATATGCTTTCCCCGATACATTGTTGTTTACCAGCAAGGTTTTGACCGCAGCAGGGAAGAAATTTCTTCAATTGCGATTGTCTCCTTTCGTCGGCGAATCAGGAAACGTTCGGTATGTTTCCCGTTTTCATGTAAGATACTCCGTCCTTCCGGACCTGAAGACAGCCAGTTTGGTAGGTGGTGTGGCCACTCATTCCGTATTGGCTTCCGGAACATGGAAGAAGGTGAAAGCAACCGGACAAGGGATGCATTGTATTACTTATGCTGATTTGACTAATATGGGGTTTCAGACACCGGCGAACGTGAGGATTTACGGGAACTTGGAATATATGTTAGATCGGGTGAACAGCCCGGGCTCTCCGGATGATCTGGTCCCGATTCCTTTCTATACCGGGAAAAATGCCTCGGGAGATGATTGTTTGTTCTTTTATGCACCGGGAACCGTAAAATGGACGTACGATGAGGCAACGGGGATGTATCAACATCAACTGAACTCCTTCGCTCCTGATTATTCCTTCTTTTACCTAACGGAAAATTCCAGCGCAGCCCCTCAGGTATCAACTGATGCGATTACGGGATCAACAGCAGATACTACTATTACACAATATGATTATCATGACTTTTCGGAAAAGGAAGAGAATAACCTGATTGAATCGGGGCGGCAGTGGTTTGGTCCGGCTTTAACAGGTAGTGCTTCTCAGAGTGTTGCTTTCTCTGTGCCCAACCGGGTGGTTTCGGAGCCTGTTTCCTTTCAAATGGTGGCTGCGGCGCGAACCAAGAGCGGCTCCTCATTATCTGTTCAGGTCAACGGAACAACGCTCGCCGATTTTCAATTTAGTGCCTATCAAACATACGAAAGTGCCGACTACGCTGATCTGCAAGAGAAGCAGTTTGCGTATTCCGGTGCCGGGACACAGATAAATGTCGTGTTACAGTCAAATGCAGGAGGAACTGATCAAACCTGGCTGGATTATATCCGGATGCAGGCCAGGGCAAATATGGTCCTTTCGGGAAATGAATTGATTTTTCGGGATAGCCGTTCCGTGAAATTAGGACGCATAGCCCGATTCAGTCTTTCCGGTGCCAATTCGGAAACAAGGATTTGGGATGTGACTTCACCGTTGAGTCCGAAGGCAATGAAGGCGACATTAGACGGAAGTACATTGAATTTTCTTGCTTCAGTTGATAGCTTGCGTGAATTTATTGCGTTTGATCCTTCTGCCAACTTCCCAGGTGTTGAGTTTGTCGAAAATATAGCAAATCAGGATTTGCATGGCATCGATGCAGGACAAATGCTCATCATCACTCCTGAAATTTTTCTGGCGCAAGCCAATGAGTTAGCCAACTTTCACCGGCAAACAGACGGTATGCATGTTTCGGTTGTTCCGGTAGAAAAGATTTATAATGAATTTTCAGCAGGCGTAAAAGATGTAACCGCCATTCGGAATTTTATTCGAATGTGTTACCGGAAGAATTCGGGTACACCGTTGAAGTATGTGTTGCTTTTCGGAAAAGGAACCTATGATAATATACATGAGGTGTCAGATGAAAATCCGGATTATATCCCAACCTGGCAGTCCGAGAATTCGGTAAATCCATCTTTGTCTTTTGTGTCGGACGATTATTTTGGGTTACTCGATGATGGCGAAGGGGAGTATAACGGAGCCGTAGATGTTGGCGTAGGAAGAATTCCTTGTTTGTCGCAGGCTGAAGCAACAGCGGCCATCGATAAAATTATCCATTATGCGTCGGAGACCAGTATGGGGGAATGGCGGAATGTGTTGTGCTTTATTGCTGATGACGAGGATGGAAATTTGCATATGCGTGATGCCGAACGGCTGGCTGATCAGGTGAACACAAATTACCCGTCATTTTACACTGATAAGATTTATTTTGATGCTTACCCGCAGGAAACAACGCCCGACGAGCGGTATCCGGAAGTGACTACTGCTATTAACGATCGTATCAAGCGGGGGGTTTTGATCATGAATTATACCGGTCATGCGAATGAGGAGGGCCTGGCTCATGAAAAAGTGTTGATGAAGCCGGATATTGACGCCTGGACGAATTACGATAAACTTCCCGTGTTTGTTACAGCTACCTGCGAATTCAGCCGGTGGGATTATACCAATAAGCAATCGGCCGGTGAACACGTTCTTTTTAATCCAAATGGTGGTGGAGTTGCGCTTTTCTCGACTACCCGACTGGTTTATTCTTCTGCCAATTATCAGATTAATAAAAGTTTTTTCAATCATGTATTTGAGCAGGACCAGAATGGAAAAAACCTGAGAATGGGCGATGTTATCCGTTTATCGAAGATTGATAACGGCGGGACTATTAATTCCCGGAAGTTTGCGTTACTGGGCGATCCAGCGCTGCGCCTTACCTATCCGCAATACCATGTCGCTACATTGCAAATTAATGGGGAGCAGGCGGATGGATTGAGTGATACGATTCGTGCGTTGGATGTTATTAAGGTAAACGGACAGGTACAAGACATTAAAGGAAACAAATTGACGAACTTTAACGGCGATCTTTATCCGATAGTTTATGATAAGCAAACGACAGAGCAGACGTTAGGAAATGCCGGGCAGACACCTTTCGATTATGTTGTTCAGAATAATGTACTATACAAGGGGAAAGTGTCGGTTACAGGTGGTGTATTTTCCTTTTCGTTTGTCGTGCCAAAGGATATTAATTACCGTGTGGATAAAGGTATGATACGTTATTATGCAACGGATGGAAAGGTTGATGGGCAAGGATATTATAATCAATTTGATATTGGTGGAGCCTCATCTGGCTCGACAAACGATGTAACAGGACCAGATATTCAGATTTATTTGGATAATGAGAATTTCCGTTCGGGCGATGAAACTGGAAAGAATCCGTTGCTGTTAGTTTCCCTGGCTGATGAAACCGGCATTAACACTTCCGGAACGGGTATTGGGCATGATTTAACCGCTACACTTGATGGCAATGAGCAGAATTTAATTGTACTCAACGATTTGTTTCAGGCCGATCTGAATTCTTATAACAGCGGAACCGTTAATTACCAGTTTAATAATCTGTCAGACGGTATTCATACCTTGAAGATTAAGGCCTGGGATGTATTGAATAATTCTTCTGAGAAGGAGGTGGAGTTTAAGGTGAATACAGGACTAAAGATAAGCCGTGTCTATAATTATCCGAATCCGGTTACGGACGAAACGCACTTTGTTTTTGAACATAACCAATACGGTGAACTGTTTGATGTTACCATTTCTATTTACGATTTGCAGGGACGTTTGGTCGACCGAATGGATAAATCTGTTCTATCCGATGGATTGTCGAGTAATTCGGTTACATGGAATCCTGCCTCGCGCGGTATCTACTTGCCAAAGGGAATATACGTTTATCGGATTACTGCCACATCAAGCGAGGGTTTTTCTGCTTCTGGAAGTGGACGAATGTTGATATTGCATTAGAAACATACGTCTGAAGATAATTTTTTATTATGAAAAGCGTTCCTGTATAGGAATGCATTTTGAAAACAAAAGCTTATTTTTGTGGACATTAATGTTTTTATTTTACCATATCTATGAGAAAACTGCTTGTTAGCCTAATTGCCATTGTCTCGTTGCTGCAAACAGCGAAAGTATTTGCCCAGGAAACTATTACCGGACAGGATGTAAAGGCAAATCCGATTACTACGGCTGTACCTTTCCTGACCATTGCACCCGATTCAAGACATGGAGCGATGGGGGATGCCGGTGTGGCTACATCTCCGGACGTGAATTCTCAGCACTGGAACGCATCGCAATATGCATTCATGGAAAGCTCATTCGGAATCGGGGTTTCCTATACGCCGTGGCTTCGGGATTTGGCTGATGACATTAACCTGGCCTATGTTGCTGGTTACTATCGTCTCGACAACCAGCAAACAGTCAGCGCTTCACTGCGGTATTTCTCACTGGGTAGCATTCAGCTAACCGATGTACAGGGACAACCGATGGGGAGTCAGAATCCGAATGAATTTGCTTTCGATGCGGGTTATTCAAGAAAGCTTTCGGATAATTGGTCCGGTGGTGTTGTATTGAGGTATATCCGGTCAGATCTTTCCGGTGGAGTGGGCGATGAAACCTATTCGCCGGGCAATGCTTTTGCAACCGATGTTTCATTCTATTATCATTCGGCATGGAAAGACAGTCGTCAGCGACGGGAGATTTCTGCCGGTATTGATATTTCCAATGTTGGCTCTAGGATTTCTTACGATCAGGGCGAAACAAAAGAGTTTCTTCCCGCCAATCTTCGTTTGGGAACAGCTTTCTCCATGGATTTGGATGAGTACAATTCGCTGACACTAACCGCAGATATCAATAAATTGTTGGTGCCGACTCCGGTTGATACTGTTTCCACAACCGATTCGGGAAATGGTACCATCATTGTTACTCCTGGTTATGGTTCTGATAAATCGGCGATAAGCGCTGTATTCTCCTCGTTTGGTGATGCTCCCGGTGGATTTAAGGAAGAGCTGCAGGAGGTGATGGTGTCACTTGGAGCAGAGTATTGGTATAATAAGCAGTTTGCTTTGCGTGCCGGATATTTTTATGAGAATCAGAATAAGGGTAACCGAAAATATTTTACAGCTGGTGCTGGTTTGAAAATGAATGTGTTTGCTTTGGATTTTTCCTATCTTCTTCCAGTTGAGCGAAACAATCCGCTGCAAAATACGTTACGTTTCACATTGTCATTCGATTTGGATGCATTTCAAAAAATTCGGCGTTAGTTTATGGCTTATCGTGTGGGACTAGGCTACGATGTTCATCGGCTAGCCGAAGGTGAGGAGTTGTGGCTTGGCGGAGTTCGGATTCCTCATTACAAAGGAACAGTGGCACATTCCGATGGTGATGTTTTGTTGCATGCCATTAGTGACGCCATGTTGGGAGCTGCACGTTTGCGTGATATTGGTTTTCATTTTCCCGATACATCGGAAGAATTTAAAAATGCTGACAGCAAAATGCTTATGGCAGAAGCATACCGGCTGGTCAGGGAAAAGGGTTACCAAATTGTCAATATCGATTCAACCATTGCTGCACAGAAGCCGAAGTTAATGCCTTTCATCACGATGATGGAACAAAAGATTGCAGAGGTATTGGAAATTGATGAAGAAAGTGTGGCCGTAAAAGCCACAACTACTGAAGGACTTGGTCCGGAGGGGCGAGAAGAGAGCATTTCGGTACAAGCTGTTGTGTTGTTACAAAAACAAATATCATAAACGCGGGAACAACGATGTTTCCGTTTAGCATTTAACGATCTTATGCATTTTGAAGAGTTGGTAGAAACCGAAGCACTGGTATTATTGTATTTTACCGGCCCCAATTGCTCGGTTTGTCATGTACTGAGGCCCAAAGTTGAGGCATTGGTGCAGAGTGAATTCCCGAAAGTAGCTTTTCGGGCCGTGAGTGTGGATCAGGAACCTGAATTGGCTGCGTCTTTTTCAGTCTTTACGGTTCCAACAGTAATCTTCTTTGCCGAGGGAAAAGAAACTTTCAGAAAGGTTCGTGCCTTTTCTCTTGATGAACTACAAGGCGATATGTCCAGAATTTACAGGTTCTTTGAGGATTAATAACCGGTAAATATGGTGTTACATATTGAATCTTATTTTAATTAATGTTTTTTTATCTCAGTAATTTTTTTTAATTTGTTTATCTAAACCCAAAGTTCTGTTACCAATTTTAAAACCTTCTTAACCAACCGTGCCCAGAGGTAAGTTAGTTTATATAACCCTATTGTTGGGATTGGTCTGTATACCCCTAATTTTAAGCGCCAAACCCAACGTTGAAGAAGTCGACAGTCTCGTGCAAAAGCTTTCTTCCGTTTCGGAGAAAAATAAAGCAGAGCTGCTCAACCAGATTTCTTTTGCCTACCTCTATATTGATGCCAAGAAAGCCCAAAATTATGCTGAGCAAGCCCTTGAACTGGCTATTAAACGGAAGGACCGTAAAGAGGAAGGAACCGCTTATGTGGCAATGGGGAGTAATTATTTTCTGCGGGGGGAGTATGAAGCCTGCCTGCCACTCTTAAAACAAGGGTTGCTGATTGGAAAAGATTTAAATGACCGGAAACTAATTACTAACTCACTCAATTCGCTCGGCTCCTACTACAACAAAATAGGCGATTTCAAGAAAGCACTGGATGCCTACGAAGAGGCTTTGACTTATTTGAAGTCTCCCAAGGACGATATTGAGATTGCTACGATTGACTCGAACCTGGCCGGATTGTATTCTACGTCCGGCAATTATGTTAAGGCAATGGAGTTGTTTATGCGCGCTTTAACCATTTTTGAAAAGAAAGGCTCAAAAGAAGAGGTGGCACGCATTAAAAATAATATTGCAGTAGCATACCACGATTGGGGCAACCTCGATAAAGCGCTTAAATATTATAATGAGGCACTTGACGTGTATCGTGACTTGAATCAACTTTCCAACGAAGCTATTCCATTAAATAATATCGGTGAAATTTACAAGGATCGCGGTGAATACGAGAAAGCGATTGACTACTACCGTCAGTGTTATGGTATCGGTATTATGCTTGATAACAGGCAGTACGAAAGTATTGGTATTTTGGGGATGGGCGAGGCTTTGATTAAGCTCAACCGGATTGACGAAGGTGAGGCGAAGATTCTCGAAGCGAAAGCAAAATTCGAGAGTATGAATTATGTGGAAGGACTGGCGCATGTATACTACAATATGGGATTGATTGCCGACGCAAGAAAGCAATCGGACCAAGCCATGGCAGACTTCGAAAAGAGTATCGACTATGCTAAGAAGCTGCATATTATTGATTTACTGGAAAAGAATTACGCTGCATTGTCCCGGTTGGTAGCAATAACTGGTGATTATCGTCGTGCTTTCGAGTTGTACAATACTTATTCAACGATTCGTGATTCAGCTTTCAATGAGAGTAAAGCCAAATTGATTACGGAAATTCAAAGCCGGTATGAACTGGAGCAGAAGCAAAATGAGATTGAAATCCTGACCCGAGACAATGCGATTAAGGATTTGGAGTTGGGTAGAAAACGGATTCGTTTCAATATCATGCTTGGAATCATTTTGGTTCTGGCTGTTTTTTCTGCACTGGTCGCTACGCTTTATACCACTAAACGCAAATCCAATCTCTTACTGGAGTCCAGTAATGAGCAAATTCTCCAGCAAAAGGATGAACTGGAAAAACTCAATACCACAAAAGACAAGTTATTGTCAATCATTGGCCACGACTTGCGTGGTTCGATAGGTGCTTCCAAGAGTATGCTTCATCAACTGATTAAGGAACCCGATGTTTTTCCTCCGGAAGAGCAGGAGCAAATCAAAGAAGAATTGTACCGGCTTTCGGAGAATACTTATGAATTGCTGGAAAACCTGCTTTCGTGGGCAAAAAGTCAACGTGGACTCAAAATCTTTAAAGATGCCAATTCTATTCGTCGGTTAGTTGATTCAAATATTGAGCAGCAGCGTTTCTTTACTGACAAGAAGAATATTGAACTGACTTCGCAACTGACTGAAGACTGCATGGTATACTGCGACAGGAATATGATTAATATGGTTATTCGCAACCTGTTGACGAATGCCACCAAGTTTACACCCGAAAAAGGTAAAATCACGGTATTTGGCCATCGCGCCGGAAACAACTATCGCGTTTCGATTAAAGATAATGGAGTAGGTATTCCTGCCGAAAATATTTCCCGCATTTTCGATTCCCGTGAATTCTTTACAACCTATGGTACAAATAGTGAAAAAGGTTCCGGTCTTGGTTTGATTCTCTGTAAAGAATTTGTTGAGAAGAATGGTGGCGAAATCAGTGTTGAATCTGATTTGGGACGTGGTACCACATTCTCATTTACCTTGGTTGTTGCCACCGGAGTTAACAGCTCCAGTATGGAAATGAACCAGGAAAACGGAAAAGGAACGCCTGGTAATTCTTCCATCGGATAAAAAAAGTGCCCGGATTTTCATCCGGACAGCTCTTTCCTATGAATTTTATTCCCGTTATTGTTTTTTGAATTGCTTTGCGACGATATCATCGTCGGCAATATTGGGCAATGTCACCTTCAGGTTGGGATTTTGCTTCATTGCGCGTTTGATAGCAAATATAGCTGGTTCGTTCCTGGCCCACGAACGTCGTGAAATACCATTGTTCACATCCCAGTGAAGCATTTGTGTTAATCGACGATCACATTCTTCCGAACCGTCAAGCAGCATGCCGAATCCGCCGTTGATTACTTCACCCCAACCGACGCCGCCACCATTGTGCAACGAAACCCAGGTGGCTCCACGGAAAGCATCGCCAATGACATTGTGAACAGCCATATCGGCCGTAAAACTTGAGCCATCATAAATATTTGATGTTTCCCGGAAGGGGGAATCGGTTCCTGAAACATCATGATGATCGCGTCCCAAAACAATCGGAGCGGAAATTTCACCGTTGCGAATGGCCTCGTTAAATGCGGCGGCAATTTGCGTCCGGCCATCACAATCGGCATAAAGAATCCTTGCCTGTGAACCAACCACCAGTTTGTTCTCTCCTGCTCTGTGAATCCAGTGAAGATTATCCTCCATCTGCGATTTGATTTCTTTCGGCGCTTCTGCCGAAAGTCTTTCTAATACTTGTGCGGCGATGGCATCCGATTTTTCCAAATCCTCCGGTTTTCCGGAAGTACAAATCCAACGGAAAGGTCCGAATCCGTAATCGAAGAAAAGTGGTCCCATGATGTCTTCCACATATGATGGATATCGGAATAGACGGTTGTCTTTCATTACATCAGCTCCGGCACGGGACGCTTCCAGCAAGAAGGCGTTTCCATAGTCCCAGAAATACATGCCATTGGCTGTCATTTGATTGATGGCAGCCACATGACGACGTAGCGTTTTCTGCACTTCTTCTTTAAATCTCTCCGGATTTTCTGCCATCATTTTGTTTGCCTTCTCCAACGTAAGACCTGCCGGGTAATAACCTCCTGCATATGGATTGTGCAATGATGTTTGGTCGGAACCAAGTTCAACCGGAATACCGTCTTTCGCCAGTCGTTCCCACAAGTCGACTACATTTCCCTGGTAAGCAATGGAGACAGCTTCTTTGTTCCGACTTGCCTGAAGCATTCGCGGAATCAATTTATCTAAGTCACTGAACACTTCGTCGACCCAACCTTGCTCATGCCTTACTTGCACTGCTTTAGGATTGATTTCAGCTACGACACCTACACATCCGGCAATGACAGCGGCTTTTGGCTGCGCACCTGACATGCCACCCAGCCCGGACGATATAAATATTTTGCCGGCAATTCCTCCTTCCGAATGCATCCGGGCCGCGTTTATTAAGGTGATCGTTGTGCCATGCACAATTCCCTGCGGGCCAATGTACATGAATGAACCAGCGGTCATCTGGCCGTATTGGGTCACACCGAGCGCATTCATTCGTTCGTAATCATCTTTTGATGAGTAGTTGGGGATGACCATTCCATTGGTGACGACCACTCTGGGTGCCTCTTTGTGTGACGGAAACAGTCCCATTGGATGGCCGGAGTACAACACAAGGGTCTGTTCATCGGTCATCTCCGAAAGGTATTTCATGGTGAGGCGGTACTGTGCCCAGTTTTGAAAGACTGCCCCGTTTCCACCGTAGGTGATCAATTCGTGCGGATGTTGCGCCACGGCCTTATCCAGGTTGTTTTGAATCATCAGCATGATAGCTGCAGCTTGTTTTGAGCGGGCAGGATAGTCATCGATGGAATGCGCATGCATTTTTATGTCCGGACGAAACCGGTGCATGTAGATTCGCCCGTAGGTTTCCAGTTCGTGGGCAAACTCCGGAGCCAATACTTTATGGTGCTTATTCGGGAAATATCGCAACGCATTGCGAAGGGCAAGCTGCTTTTCCTCGTTGGTCAGAATTTGCTTCCGCCTTGGAGCGTGATTGATATTGGGATCATAAGTTTTAGGTTCCGGCAAAACATCCGGAATTCCTTCGGTTATGGATTTCGCAAACGTATCGTTGGTCATAGTTTTCGTTTTAATTTTCTGACAATAAAATTACGATGCTGTGGATGATTAAAAAATGAGGAAGGGCATGTTTGGTAAATGGTCTGGGTGGGACTGATTTCGCCAGTTATGCCAATTCGGCAGGTGGCGGTGTGTTGAGAACATGCTCATTATTATGTTGTTTGTGGATTGTGCCTGACATCAATTAGTACGGACTGGATTTTGTGTTAACTTGTAAAAGAATATTCAAGTAATAATTGGTCCACACAGAATGAGAGAACTTCTTAACCTGAATGATGCTCGCTTGTGGTCACCCCGACATCCGTCGGTGAAATTTGATAACTAAAAGAGATAATACACATGAAAAGAGTTGGAATTATTGTTCTGGTTGTAATCGTCGTGACCTTCTTCGGAATTTTTAAATGGGGAGTTGGCATCAATAACCGAATGGTCGAAAAGCAGGAGGCTGTTTCGTCTCAGTGGTCGCAAGTTGAAAATGTATACCAGCGCAGGGCCGACCTGATTCCTAATCTGGTGAGTACCGTAAAAGGATATGCTGAACATGAAAAAGAAACCCTCACTTCGGTGATTGAGGCGCGTGCCAAAGCTACATCAGTCAATGTAAATGCTGATAATCTCGATCAAGCTTCACTGCAGAAATTCCAGGAAGCGCAGCAGGGACTGTCTTCAGCGTTGAGTCGTTTAATGGTAACGGTTGAGCGATATCCTGATTTAAAGGCGAACCAAAACTTCCTTGGGCTACAGGCACAACTGGAAGGAACTGAAAACCGAATTGCTGTTGAACGCCGTCGGTTTAACGAGGTTGCCCGCGATTACAATACCTACATTCGTAAATTCCCGCAAAGCATTATTGCCAATTTCCAGGGATTCGAGAAGAAAGCATATTTTGAGGCCGATAAAGGAGCAAATCAGGCGCCGAAAGTCCAATTCTAAAAAAGGAGTTTCATGAAAATTGAAGAGTTTTTCAGCAAGGAAGAACAGGCTAATATAATAGAAGCCATTCAGGAAGCTGAGCACAATACCAGTGGCGAAATTAGGGTACATATCGACGATAAATGCCCGGGTGAAGTGCTAGACAGAGCTGCCCACGTTTTCAAAGTGCTGGATATGCATAAAACCAAGGAACGCAACGGTGTTTTGTTTTACCTGGCTGTGGGAAACCGGAAATTTGCCATCCTCGGTGATGCTGGTATTAATAAGGTCGTTCCGGAAAATTTCTGGGATGAGATTAAAAACAAGATGCTGGAATACTTTAAAGAAGGCGATTTCGCTATCGGACTTGCTGAAGGTATTTCCATGGCAGGACATCAGCTTAGCGAACACTTCCCTTATCAGAAGGATGATGTAAACGAATTATCAGACGAAATCTCATTCGGAAAATAATGAAACAAATTAAACATATTTCTACACAACTTAAGGGATGGTTGCTGTTGCTGGCTTTGATGGTTAGTTTTAGTGCTTTCGCAGAAAACAGTGACTTTCCGGCTCGACCAAAACCCGCCAGGCTGGTCAACGATTTGGCCAATATTTTGCCGCAGCAGAAAGCGATGATGCTGAACGAAAAACTGGCCGAATTTGCCCGGCAAACGTCCACCCAAATAACTGTAGTAACAGTTAAGGATCTTCATGGTTACGATAAGGGTGATTATGCTGTTCGGTTAGCTGAAAAGTGGGGAATTGGGCAAAAAGGGAAAGACAACGGTATATTGATGTTGGTAAAACCAAAAACCAGCGAATCGACAGGGAAAGCATTTATTGCCGTCGGTTATGGCCTTGAAGGCGTTGTTCCGGATGTAGTTGCCAAGCAAACAATTATTGAAAATGAGATGATTCCCTGGTTCAAAAAGGGAGACTATTTCATTGGAATCGATCGGGCGACCAATGTACTGATGGGATTGACGAAAAAGGAATTTACGGCTGACCAGTATATTCAGGCTACACGCGAACAGAGCAAACGTGGAAGAGGAACTGGTGGAGTTGGGGCGGTGATTTTCTTCATCATCTTATTCGTCATCTTTGGTCGTCGACGTCGCAGGTTTGGCGCTGTTGGACGCGGTCCTTCATTTTTGGAGGGATTGTTACTGATGAATCTTTTAGGTGGAAGCCACCAGGGCTCCTGGAATGATTTCTCTGGCGGAGGCGGAAGCTTCGGCGGCGGAGGAGGATTCTCCGACTTTGGCGGTTTTGGCGGCGGAAGTTTTGGCGGCGGTGGAGCCGGTGGAGAGTGGTAAATAGCAAAAAACGATATAACAAAAGAAACCCGGTTCATTTCTGGACCGGGTTTCTTATATGAAATAATACTTTGCTTATTTGCTTTCTTTCTCTTCAGAGAGTGGCGTCATGATATCCTGGTCAACAAGGATGCGGCCACAATATTCACAAACGATAACTTTTTTGCGTGAAGCAATGTCCATTTGACGCTGCGGCGGAATTTTGTTGAAACAACCTCCACAAGCATCACGCTGTACGGTTACAACAGCCAGTCCGTTACGCGCATTCTTACGGATACGTTTGAAAGCCGTTAGTAAACGATCTTCGATAGACGTTTCAATGGACTCTGATTTATCGACGAGTTTTTGCTCTTCGACCGAAGTCTCTGAAGTAATTTCTTCCAGCTCTTTGCGTTTGCGCACGAGATCTTCTTCGTGTTCTTTCAGGTCAACCTGAGCTTTGTCGATTTCGTCTTTTTTCAGTTTTGCTTCAGCAGTAAACTCTTTGATGCGCTTTTCTGCCAGCTCGATTTCCAGTGTCTGAAATTCAATCTCTTTCGACAGCGAATCGTACTCACGGTTATTGCGTACATTATTCTGCTGCTCGGTGTATTTTTCAATCAGCGACTTGGCTTCTTTTATTTCGGCTTTTTTGTTTGTAACCGCAGTATTCAAGCTTTTTACCTCATCGTCATATTTCTCGATGCGGGTTTTCAAACCGGCGATTTCATCTTCCAAATCCTGAACTTCCAACGGCAGTTCTCCCCGCAGTGTGTGGATTTTATCGATTTCGGAAACAACTGTTTGAAGCTCATAAAGCATTCTCAGCTTCTCTTCTGCGGGAACTTCATTCCCACCAGCCGGCTTGTTGAATTCTGTCGTCATATCCTGTTTGTTATTTATTGTGTTTCTTAAGTATTTACAGGTACATTACCGGGTTGGTTTTCACCTCCGATAAGCGAATGGCAAAGTTAGGGAAATTTTTGGTAAGTATTTCATAAAAAACCTCTTTAGTAAACTGCTCGCTTTCATAGTGCCCGATGTCCGCAATTACCAGTTGATCCTCGGCATCGAAAAACTGGTGGTATTTAAAATCTCCGGTAATGAAAACATCGGCTCCAGAGGCCTTTGCTTCATTTAAAAGGAAACTACCCGAGCCACCGCAGAGTGCTACTTTTTCAACAGGCTTATTCAATAACCGGGTGTGGCGAATGGCTCCACAGGCAAATGTTTCTTTTACCTTTAGCAGGAAGGATTTTTCGTCCATTGGTTCCGGAAGATGGCCGACCATTCCCATGCCTGTTTCAGCCCAGTCGTTTTCCAATGGATAAAAATCGTAGGCTACTTCTTCGTACGGGTGACTTTCTAGGAGTGCCCGCAGGACCTTACTTTTCCGGTAACGGGGAAGAACGGTTTCCACCCTGAGCTCTTTCTCTGTATGTTGCTTGCCACGCTCACCGACGAATGGATTGGTGTTTTCGCTTCCGCGGAAAGTACCTTCTCCCGGAAGGTTAAAACTGCATTGATCGTAATTGCCAATGTGGCCGGCTCCGGCAGCGAAGATGGCTTCACGTACTTTCTCAGCATGTTCAACAGGGACGAAGGTTACCAACTTCAACAATTGTCCTTTCATCGGTGACAAGATTTGACAACCCTGTAAGCCCAGTTTTTCGCACATCTTGGTGTTCACCCCGCCGGGAACACTATCGAGATTAGTATGCGAGGCATAAATGGCCACATCGTTTTTGATAGCCTTTATCACACAACGCTCCACATAGTTTTTGCCGTTAAATTGCTTCAATCCCTTGAAGACAATCGGATGGTGGGCAATTATCAAACCAGCTTCCGATGCAATGGCTTCCTCAATTACCTCTTCAGTTACATCCAAGGTCAGCAACACAGCTCCCACCTCATCGTCCGGGTTGCCAACAATCAATCCGGCATTGTCATACGATTCCTGAAAAGATGTTGGAGCCAGTGCTTCCAGTTTGCTGGTGATGTCACGAATCCTGAGCTTCATTTTTGCGGGTTTTTTAGGCAGGTAATTCCGGATAAAAAAAGAAGAACCTTACAGCTCTTCTTTAATATCGATTAAAAATTTCTTTATGTCCTGCAGTTTCCTGACAACTTCGTAGGTATCCTGGGTTCCCTGCCGGTTTTCTTTTATTTTTTTGTGTGCGCCTTTCAGCGTCATTCCGCGCTCTTTTACCAGGTGATAAATTAAACCAAGGTGTTCAATATCTTCTTTGGTAAAAAAACGGTTGCCTTTTTTGTTTTTATGCGGTTTGAGAGAATCAAATTCTTTCTCCCAGAAACGAATGGTGGATGGCCGGAGGTCGAACATTTCGGCTACTTCACCAATCGAGTAATATAGTTTTTCCGCTTTAGGCTGTTTAAATGGCACGGTGTTGCTTTTTAGTCAAAACTTTGTCCCATGTTGGACGAAATCTCAATCATCTTCTCATACTCCTGCGGCGACAAATCGAGGAAGTAATAGTTCTGGGGGTTAACTTTCTTACCGTTTTTATGTACTTCGTAGTGAAGGTGCGGTGCCGTTGATGTTCCGGTGCTTCCCACAAAACCAATTACATCTCCACGTTTTACTTTTTGTCCCGGTTTTACGTTGAACGCGCTCAGGTGAGCATACAATGTCTCGAAACCATAACCATGGTCGATCAAGATGTGGTTTCCAAAGCCAATCTTGGAACGGCGAATCCACTTTACTACGCCACTTCCCGTTGCGAATACCTCGGTTCCGGTAGGTGCAGAGAAATCCATTCCGTAGTGAAACTTACGGATTTTATAAATTGGATGAATGCGATATCCCCATCCTGATGCAGTTCGTTTCAAATCTTTGTTTGAAACCGGCATGATGGATGGCAGACTGGCCAACATTTTCTCTTTGTTCAGGGCCATGGTCATCACATCATCGTATGATTTGGACTGAATATAAATCTGTTTGGTCAAAACATCCAGCTTGCGAGCTGTGGAAATGACCAAATCAGCATTGTCCATACTTTCCAGTTGTGAATAACGGTTTACTCCACCAAAACCGGCCTTACGCACGGACGCGGGAATCGGTTCGGCTTCAAAAATGACCCGGTATATATTGTCGTCGCGGTACTGAATATCCTTCAATACTTTGCTCATATTATCCAGATCCTTATTCATTAAAGTATATTGCGTGAGCAACCTTTCGTTCTCACGTTTCATTCGGCGAAGTTTGGGGGAATCGAAGAATTGCAGGAACACCATCGAAATGATGACTGCCAATACTATACTTGTGGAAAGGTAGCCAAGCAATCTCTTGACAAGAGATTTAATGTTGCGTTCAATCTTGTCGTAACTGAGCGTTTCAGGGTTAAATCTGTAGTTGGTTTTACCCATGCTGGTCCTTTATTTTACAATATGTGTTAACAAATTTAACGAAATAATCTAAATTTGCAAGGATCAATAAAACAGACCCTTCAAACGGTTGCAAATCTAAAATTTTTTTCGAGTTTCGCAGGAGAAAACCCGACGAACCGGGTCAATTTTAACATTTATTGAATTAAGCTTCTTGATTATGAATTCAAAAGAGATACGTCAAACATTTCTTGATTTTTTTGTATCGAAACAACATCAGATTGTCGCCTCGGCACCAATGGTAGTAAAAAATGATCCTACATTGATGTTCACCAACGCGGGGATGAACCAGTTCAAAGATATTTTCCTGGGAAATTCGCCGGTTAAATCGCCGAGAATTGCGGATACTCAAAAATGTTTGCGTGTTTCGGGTAAGCATAACGACCTGGAAGAAGTGGGACATGATACCTACCATCATACGATGTTCGAAATGTTGGGTAACTGGTCGTTTGGAGACTACTTCAAAAGGGACGCAATTGATTGGGCCTGGGAGTTATTGGTGGGGGAGTTTAAAATTTCTCCCGATCGTTTCTACGCTACCGTATTTGAAGGGGATGAAACAGATGGAGTCGCAGCTGATGATGAAGCTCGTGGTTACTGGAAACAGTACCTCCCGGACGATCATATTTTGAATGGGAATAAAAAAGACAATTTCTGGGAGATGGGTGATACCGGTCCATGTGGGCCTTGCTCCGAAATTCATGTCGATTTGCGTGATGAGCACGAGCGGGCTAAGAAGGACGGACGTTTGCTGGTCAATAAGGACCATCCTCAGGTAATTGAAATCTGGAACCTTGTATTTATTCAGTATAACCGCAAAGCTTCCGGAAAACTGGAAGAGCTGCCGGCGAAGCATGTCGATACCGGAATGGGTTTCGAACGCCTTTGCATGGTATTACAGGGAAAGCAATCGAACTACGATACCGATATATTCCAGCCTGTCATCAGGGAACTTGGAAATCTGGCAGGCGTAAAATATGGCGATGACGAAAAAACCGATATTGCCATGCGTGTAGTGGCCGACCACTTGCGTGCGATTGCTTTCTCCATCACCGATGGTCAGCTTCCGTCAAACAACAAAGCCGGTTATGTGATCCGACGTATTCTTCGTCGCGCCGTGCGTTATGGTTATACCTTCCTGAATTTCAGAAAGCCTTTTATTTTCCAATTGGTTCCGGTTCTTATTCAGAATATGGGCGAAGCATTCCCCGAACTCGAGAAGCAGCAGGAGCTGGTTACCAAGGTGATTCACGAGGAAGAGGAATCCTTCCTGCGGACGCTGGAAACCGGTATCCGTATGCTGGATAGTATTATTGAAGAAACGAAAAAGAACGAATATAAAGTAGTCAGCGGAAAGTTGGCCTTCGAACTCTACGATACGTTTGGTTTTCCGCTTGACCTGACCGAATTGATTCTTCGTGAAAACGATTTGGTCGTTAACCGGAAGGAATTCAACGAGGCCATGGAGGCTCAGAAGAACCGTTCGCGGAACGCTACGCACCAGGAAACCGGCGACTGGATTCAACTTCATGCAGATGATGAAGAGGAATTCATTGGGTACGATCATGTCGAAGCGAAGGTCAAAATTACGAAATACCGGAAGGTGAAGGTGAAGAATAAGGAGTCCTACCAACTGGTTTTCAACTTCACTCCTTTCTATGCCGAATCGGGTGGTCAGGTTGGCGATACCGGCTACATCGAAGCAAACGGACAGAAAATAAGTATTCTGGATACCCAGAAGGAAAATAACCTCATCATTCATTACGCGAAAGAGTTACCTGCTGATCCGTCGGCAACATTTATGGCTCATGTCGACAGTCGTAAACGGCAATTGACAGCCAATAACCACTCAGCAACACACTTATTGGATCATGTACTCCGGGAAGTGCTGGGTGAGCATGTCGAACAGAAAGGTTCGCTGGTGAACGAAGATTACCTGCGGTTTGACTTTTCGCATTTCCAGAAAGTTACCGATGAGGAAATTGATGAAATTCAGCGTAAGGTAAACCAGATGATCAGGATGAACCTGAAACGGGAAGAGTTTCGTGCTGTTCCGATGCAGGAAGCAATGGACATGGGAGCGATTGCCTTGTTCGGTGAAAAATATGGCGACTTGGTCCGGGTAATTCGCTTTGGCGATTCAACCGAGTTGTGCGGAGGAACACACGTGGAATCAACCGGAGAAATCGGTTTGTTTACCATCGTATCCGAAGGTTCTGTTTCAGCGGGTGTTCGACGGATTGAAGCCATTACGGCTGACCGTGCCGAACAAATGATGGTGCAGAATCACAAAGTACTGAAGGAAGTTTCGGGCATGCTGAACAATCCCAAAAACCTGAAAGTATCGGTTGAGGAGTTTTTGAAGCGCAATAATGAGTTGACCAAGCAAATTGAAGCTTTCGAGAAGGAAGCAGTCGGTATTTTGAAGCGTGATTTGCTGCGCGAAGTAAAAGAAATCAACGGTGTAAGTTTTATTGCCCGTCAGCTGGAGGTGAACAACTCGGCCATGCTGAAAGATTTGGCGTTCCAGTTGAAAGGCGAAATCGATAACCTCTTCCTGGTACTGGCTTCTGAGATTGACGGAAAAGCCAATCTGCATATCATGATTTCGGACAAGCTGGTGAAGGAACGTGGTTTCAATGCCGGCAAAATGATTCGTGACTTAGCGAAGCATGTGAAAGGCGGCGGTGGCGGACAGCCATTTTATGCTACAGCGGGCGGAAAAGAACCTGCCGGAATTCCGACGGTATTGGAGGAAGCCTTGAATCTGGTGAGTCAGTAAACAGATTATTTGAAGATATCAATTGAAAGGCTGCCTGCTGAGGGCAGCTTTTTCTGTAAGAAGGGGATACCATTCAGGAAAGAGGAAGAAATTTATGATAAAAGTATGTTTTGTTTCTTGCTTGAATACAGCCACTTGTAATTATTTATATATGTTCTAAATTTGTGACATTTGGCGAAATCTCATCTTTCATACTGAGATAAAACCGCGCAGATGTTATTTTTGTCAGGTGCAGAAATTTGCCTGTATTAAATTGAACTAAACCAGTAAGGATAATGAAAGTGACAAGAACATTTGATCTGCTCGATCGGATGGCCGCTAATTTCGATAAAGAGGTAATCATTGCCGGTAAGCAGGATGGAAAGTGGAAGACGTACAGCACCCGGCAATACATCGAAAAAGTAAATCAGTTTAGTTATGGTTTGTTGGCTTTGGGTATAAAACCGGGCGACAAAATTGTCACAGTTTCGAACAGCCGCCCCGAATGGAACATCATGGACATGGGGATGGCACAGGTTGGCGCTGTTCATGTAGCCCTTTATCCTAACCTGACGGAAGAAGAATATACTTACCTGCTTTCCCATTCCGATTGTCGTGCCGTGGTGGTCGGCAACCGGACCATGTACAATCGCTTGAAGAAAGTAGCCGATGCAGCAGAGAATGTGGAATTGTTTTTCACGATAGATGATATCGACAGCGAACGAAACCTCTCGGAAATTTGTGCGTTGGGCGAAAAACATCAGGATGAATATAAAGAAGAGGTTGAGCGAATCAAGAGCGGTATCACGGAAGAGGATTTACTTTCCATTATTTATACTTCCGGAACTACCGGAACTGCAAAAGGTGTGATGCTGGCCCACCGAAGTGTGGTGACGAATGCCATTGGCACATCCTCGAGGAATAAAGTAGACGAAAATGATAAAGCCATTAGTTTTCTTCCGCTTTGCCACATCTACGAACGCATGGTCAATTACCATTACCAGTACAAAGGTGTCAGCATTTATTATGCACAGAATTTGGGAACAGTAGTGAATGATCTTCGCGATGTGAAGGCTGATACCTTTTCAACGGTGCCTCGTTTCCTGGAAAAGGTGTATGACAATATCATCGCCAAAGGGAAAGACCTGACCGGTATCAAGAAGTCAATATTTTTCTGGGCTGTCAGTTTGGGTGAGAAGTTTGATCCGGCGAAGAATTACGGACCTTTTTACCGTTACAAACTGAAGATGGCCCGTAAGTTGATTTTCGACAAGTGGCGCGCTGCCCTTGGCGGGAAGATTCGTGTTATCATCACTGGTGGAGCGGCTATGCAGGAAAGGCTGGGTAGGATTTTCTCGGCTGCGGGAATTAGTATTCAGGAAGGTTACGGACTGACCGAAACCGGGCCGGTGATTGCCGTGAATGGATGGGAAAAAGAGGAGAAGATGATTGGTACCGTCGGTCCTGTTTTGGACGGGGTGGATTGCAAAATCGCTGAGGACGGCGAGATTTTGTGCAAAGGTCCCAATGTGATGTTGGGGTATTACAAAGATCCGGAATACACTGCCGAAGTAGTTGACGAAGACGGATGGTTTCACACGGGCGATATCGGAACACTGATTAATGGTCAATTTTTGAAGATTACCGACCGAAAAAAGTCCATTTTCAAGCTGTCGGCCGGAAAATATATTGCTCCGCAGGTACTCGAGAATAAATTGAAAGCTTCGGGTTTTATCGAGCAGGCTTTGGTGTTGGGCATGAATGAAAAGTTTGCTGCGGCGATTATCTCTCCGGCTTTTGATTACCTGCACTTCTGGGCTGCCAAGCACAAGATTAACTATCGTGACAACGAAGAGTTGATACAAAATCCATCAGCAATCGAACGGATTCAAAAAGAGGTGGCGTTGATTAATAAAACGTTGGCTCCTCACGAGCAGATCAAGAAAATTAAAGTGGTAGCCGATGAGTGGACGCCGGCAACCGGGGAGTTGTCACAAACGCTCAAAGTGAAAAGGGAGGTACTGATTGAAAAGTACCAGGCCGAGTTGGAAGAAATATTCGGTCATCCTCATATGGCCCGCCAATAAATCGATTAATGATTTCAGAACTATTATAATGAGTGCAGTAACACGTACATTCGATATCCTTGATCATTGTTTGAAGAACTTTCCGCGCGAAGATGCTCTTTGCCGGAAAGAAGGGAGCGAATGGAAAAAATACAGTACAGAAGAATATGCCCGTCATGCCTACCTGATTGCCTATGGTTTAATGGCTTTAGGATTAAGAAGAGGCGACCGCGTGGCAACGGTGAGCAGTAACCGACCGGAATGGAGTTTTCTGGATATGGGACTGGCCTTGTCCGGCGGTGTGCATGTCCCCATTTACCCAACCATCAGCGAAGAAGAATACCGGTATATTCTAGCTCATTCCGAAGCTCGTTTCCTGTTTGTCTCCGATGCGAAGATGTATGAAAAATTAAAGCCATTGGCCGATGAGCTGGAGTCAATAGAAGAGATTTTCTCGTTTAACGAGGTGGAAGGGGCAAAGCACATCAGCGAAATTTATTCATTGGGCGAGGCGAATGAGAGTCATTTCCGTGGTGTGGTAGGTGAACTGAAGAACAGCATGAGTGAGGACGAGATGGCTACGCTGATTTACACTTCCGGTACAACCGGAAAACCCAAAGGGGTGATGCTTTCGCACAGAAACCTGGTCTCCAATTTCAAGGCACATGCGCAAAATCACGAATTGGGAGATCAACACCGGGTTATTTCGTTTCTACCACTCTGTCATGTCTACGAGCGTTCGATGAATTACCATTTTCAGTACAAGGGAATGGGAATTTATTACATCGAGACCATTGCACAGATTATGCCTGCAGTGAAGGAGGTGAAACCTCATATGTTTAACACCGTGCCTCGTTTGCTGGAGCGGATTTACGATGGAATTATCGGAAAAGGTGAGCAACTTACCGGAATAAAACGAAAGATATTTTTCTGGGCACTGGCCCTTACCGAGCGTTTCGACTACCAGGTGAAATTTGGTTTGGGATACCGGTTTAAGCTGGCTATTGCCGATAAACTGGTGTTTTCGAAGTGGCGTGAGGCGCTTGGTGGAAATGTGCATTACATTGTTTCGGGTGGCGCTGCGTTGCAGGAGCGGATTGCCCGCGTGTTTGGGGCGGCGAAAATTTGCACCCTCGAAGGTTACGGTCTCACGGAAACATCACCCGTAATTGCTGTCGCAAATCCCGCAACCGGGGAGCTGAAGATTGGTACCAATGGTCCGGTCCTGCCGGGAGTTCAGGTTCATATTGCTGAAGATGGCGAAATATTGGTGAAAGGTCCGAATGTGATGCTGGGATATTACAATGAACCGGAGATGACGCGTGAGGTTATTGACGACGAAGGATGGTTCCACACAGGTGATGTGGGAACATTAATTGAAGGAAAATACCTCAAAATTACCGATCGAAAGAAGGAAATTTTTAAATTGTCGGGCGGAAAATACATCGCACCTCAGATGATTGAGAATAAATTCAAGGAATCTCTCTTCATCGAGCAGATGATGGTGATTGGTGAAAACCAAAAATTTGCCAGTGCGCTGATTTCTCCTAATTTTGATCTTCTTCATGACTGGTGTGCCGAACGGAAAATCCATTTTCATGATAATAAAGAGTTGGTTCGTACTTCCGAGGTGATGAACCAGTACAGGAAAGTGGTTCGCGAAATCAATAAAATGTTGGGCCAGCACGAGGAGATTAAACGTTTCAAACTGGTTTGTGAGGCGTGGTCGCCGCAATCGGGCGAATTGTCACAAACTTTGAAGCTGCGACGGAAATTCGTTGCACAGAAGTATAAGACGTTAATTGATGATATTTACAATAACCCGGTGTAGTAGCCGGTGACTAAATCCAACCTATCATTTATTCTGAAGGGAAGATTCATTATCCGGATCTTCCCTTCTGTATGTGTAAAATGTGTAGTAATGGTTGGAAGTGAATTTCTTGAAGATGGCGGTTTTTCAGGGGAAACGGAATTATTTTTTCTGATTATGTAAAAATCAATCTTTGTTACGGATCGGGTTTTACAGCTAATCCATTACTTTTGTCAGGTTAAAGAGATTCACCTTCAACAGTAAATTGCTTTACGGAATAATCCAGTACGCAATGGAGAAAATTTTAATAACCGGTGCCACGGGGAATGTAGGATTGGCAACGCTGAAGTACTTAGGCGAAAAAAATCTACCTGGAGTTGAATTGCTTGCTGCGGTTCGGGACGAAGAACGTGCCCACCATGATATTGGTGTAGGGAATTGCCAGTTCATTCCGTTCGAATTTGATGAACCTTCGACTTATGCAGCTGCACTCGAGGGTGTAACGAAAATTTTGCTGGTCAGGCCACATCAACTTTCCGATGTATCGAAATATATTTACCCGTTTTTAGATGAAGCGGCCGGTCGCGGGGTGAAACAAATCACGTTTTTGTCGGTCATTGGAGCCGAACGAAACAAATTGCTCCCGCATTACAAAATTGAAAATTATTTGCAGAATCTGGGAGTCAGTTACACGTTCGTGCGACCTTGCTTTTTCATGCAGAATCTGACGACCATTCACCGGAAGGAGATTCTGGAGAATAATAAGGTGTATATCCCTGCCGGAAATACGCCGGTCAACTACATCGATGTGCGTGATGTAGCTGAAGTATTAGGACGGGTGCTTACCGAACCGGGCCACGAAAATATGACGTATGAGATTACCGGCTCGCAAACCATGACTTACTACGAGCTGGTAGGAATTCTTTCTTCGGTTCTCGATCGGGAAATTCGTTATCCCCGCCCGAGTACACTAATGTTTATGCGACAGAAGATCAGGGAGAAAAAGCCGTTGGCTTTCGTAAAGGTGATGAGTTTGTTGTATAGCGGAGCACGGAATGGGAAAATGAATCTGGTAACGGAAGATTTTAACCGGCTTACCGGTCGTGACCCAATTGATTTCAAAACGTTCGCTAACGCATATAAGCAAAAGTGGATAAAGCAGGAAAATAAGTAAACTCAGATAGTTTGAAGCCGGTTCATTGAGCCGGCTTTTCTTTTTTCTGGTCTTGAATACCTTCTATATTTCCGAATTAATTCTCCGCATTGGAAAAGTTGCAATTCCAAGGAGATGCCTAAGTAGAAAACCCCTAAATCCCCTGAAGGGGACTTTAAGCCGCCCCTTTAGGGGAGGTTTGGAGGGGTGAAATGAATGTTTGTAAACTATTGTAAAACTGAAGAATGTGTTGTTTTGCTTTTGAAACTTCTTTTTCAGTTACCCTGAATTTTCTTCATGCAGCAATGCTTGTATTTTTTCCCCGAACCGCATGGGCACAGGTCGTTTCGCCCTACATTGCTGGTAATTCCGGCCAGCATTGGTTTTTCTGTTTCAAACAGAGGCACCAGCTGCTGATAGTGGTTCTTCCAGTTTCCACGCTGTAAATAGTAGCTGTTCGGTTGCTTTTCACCTTTCTTCAAAATCTCCAACGCATAAGCAATTTCTACCCTGATGCGGTTCTCTTCGGTGCCTGTCTGCGTATGTTGTTCGTATTCTTTGTAGAATTCCTGTAAAGCAGGTTCGCATTCGGTCAATCCGGCTTCAGCCGCCTGAACGGCCAATAATTCTCTCCATCCGGTTTTTTTATCCTTCAGCAAAGCCGAAACCTTTTCCGCCTGGTTGTTATTGGCGAAAGCCAGACATTCGTACAGAAAAAGATAGGGCGTTTTATGCTCTTCCTTTACCTCTTTCGCTACCGCATCCAGGAACGTGTTAATCACTTCGGGATATTTCTCTGCGAACAGTCCGACGAGGTATAATCCCTGTTCGTTCAGAATATCCCAATCGGGTGCATCGGGCGTGGTAAAAAGCTGGACAACCGCATCGGCCATTTTCCGGGTGGCGTGGGCTTCCGCAAGAATCGCATACCAAAGTGGCAAATTGGCATATTGACCATCTTGTTTCAGCATCAGCGAATCGTCGTACGCATGCTCCAGGTGGAAAATAATCTTCTCTTCCAGCTCTTTGTCGGTTGGTTGATGGTACAGAAAATCCAGTGCTTCGAAAGGTATTCCATCTTTGGTATTATGCAGAATGGCCAGCGCTTCTTGGGTTGTCATATGAAAATGGTTTGATGGGGGACAAAGATAAAGGAATAAACAGAGTATGCCAGAAATAAGAAAGGCCACCCTTTTTCCGGGCGGCCTCTCTTTCATAAAAAATATAATAACATAGATTAAGCTTCCGATGCTCTTTCCAGCCTTTTCAGAATCATGAAAATAAAGGCGGCTGAAACCAAACACATCACCACCAGGATGAGGAAGAATTGCCATAATTCCAGCGTGTCCCAGAATTTTCCAATCAATCCGGCCATCAGGTTACCAATGGCGGTAGCTCCGAGCCAACCTCCCTGGGCCAGACCTTTGTACTTGGGTGGTGCCACCTTCGATACAAACGAAATACCGATAGGACTCAGGAACAACTCGGCAATGGTGAGCGTGAAGTAGGTGCTGATTAACCAGTACGGCGATACCAGTGAATCAGAAACGTTTCCGTGCAACGCTCCGGGCGACATCAGGTTGGTCGATGCCAAAATCAGCAACGTAAAACCAAGGGCTGTCAGAATCATTCCGATGCCAATCTTCTTCGGTGAGGAAGGTTCTTTGCCAACTTTGCGCAGCATGGTAAAGAATCCAACAATCAGCGGCGTCAGGAAGACGATGAAAATTGGGTTAAAGTGCTGGAACAACTGCGGCGAGATCATCATGGTGTCATCGTAACTGTTGTAAACCATTCCGGTAATAATTGAACCTACAACGAAGACTCCAAAACCGATCGCCCTGAATTTGGAGGCCAGTTTCCGGCTAAACGTCATAATCAATCCGATGATAGCAAACAGCAACGGCAGGAATGCACTTAAGTCGAAGAACATATAAGTGAACCGGCTGACCATGCTTTCGGTATAGTCGCGGGCAAATACCGTCATGGTAAATCCGTTCTGGTGGAAGGCCATCCAGAAGAACATCACCACAAAGAATACCAGTAACAACGCTACCAGACGTTTGCGGGTCGCCTCCGGTGTCATGTGCACCATTTTGTCTTTCAGGTTCACGTCCATCGATTTTTGCTTCTCCGTCACATCCGCAGCTTTGTAATACTTACGGAATCCGATGAAAATGAGCAGTGAGATAACCATACTAATGGCGGCCAATGCAAATCCGGCGTTGTATGATTTGGAGAGCGTATCGAGGTATAAATGGCTGAACTGAGTTAAATCGGTGAATTGATCACCCATTTGCTGGTGTGCCAGTTTCAGTAATTCGGTGGTGTCTTTTAATTTACCATCAAGGTACTGATGCGCCATGTTCGGAATCTGAGCGTTGTAAAACAGTCCGCTCTTCTTCAGAATCATGTTGCTGATACCGGTGGCTGCTGAAGGAGCGAAGAACGCACCGATATTGATTCCCATGTAAAAAATGTTGAAAGCGTTATCGCGATTGGCGCTGTACTTTGGGTCGTCGTACATATTTCCGACCAGGGCCTGCAGGTTTCCCTTAAAGAATCCCGTTCCTAACGAAATAACAGCAAGGGCGCTGACCATCAGTATCAGCCCTTGTCCCGGAATGGCCAACATGAGATAACCAAGGAACATGACAATCGTTCCGATAGTAATGGTTTTTCCGTAGCCCCACACCTTGTCGGCCATAATACCACCAATGAGTGGCAAAAAGTAGATACCAAACAGGAAACCTCCATAATAGTCTCCCGCCGTAGCTGTCGAAAAACCGAATTTCGCCTGGAGGTAGAGCGTAAATATGGCAAGCATGGTATAATACCCGAAGCGTTCCCCCATATTGGCAAAAAACGCTACATATAGTCCTTTCGGATGTCCTTTAAGCATAGATTATGATTTTGAAAGATTAGTTCGAAAATTAGCAATCGGACAAATATAATTAACTTTTTCTTCCGCAAAGGAGAGCCATGTCATACATGGATATGTTGTTAGAAAGAAAATGACCAGCATCCGGGGGTAGTCATGAGGAAAAGCGCTCCCGATTTTGTAAATTCGTTCAACGTGTATTACAGAAGCGGATGATTGTTAAAACGACTTCCGAAGATAAAAATCGATTGTTATGAAACTTTTTGCGACCAGCCAGATTGCCGGGATTGATAAGTATACCATCGAGCATGAACCCATTTCCGATATCGATTTGATGGAGCGGGCAGCTTCCACCTTGGTCGATTGGATTTTGCATCACGCCGAGCCCGACCAGCACATGGTGTTTTTTGTGGGACCGGGCAATAATGGTGGCGATGCGTTAGCCGCTGCCCGAATGCTGGCGTGGGCGCTTTCCGGCATCGAGGTTTATATACTTGATTTGGGAAAGGAGATGTCTGACTCGGCGAATAGTAACCTGGAGCGTTTGCAACAACAAAACCGTACCCGGATTTCTTACATCGATGCCGATTCGCCAATGCCGGAAATAAAATCCACCGATTGGGTGATTGACGGCTTGTTCGGTTCAGGTTTGTCGCGGCCGTTGAAAGGTTTGCCGGCGAAAGTTGTCAAACACATCAATGCTTCCGGTGCCACGGTTGTTGCCATCGATATCCCGTCGGGACTGATGGGGGAAGACAACCGTGAAAATGATCGGGATGCCATTATTCGGGCCGATGTGACGCTTACTTTTCAGTTTCCGAAAATCAGTTTTCTCCTGCCGGAAAATGATCCGTTTACCGGAAGCTGGGTTGTGCAGGATATCGGTTTGCATCCCGATGCCATTGAGAAAACGGAGACCCCCTTTTTCTATACAGACCATCAGGTAGCCCGAAAACTTTTAAAGGACCGGAGAACTTTTGCTCATAAAGGAAACTTAGGACACGCTTTGCTGATTGCCGGTAGTTACGGAAAAATGGGGGCTGCTGTTCTGGCCTCGCGCGGCTGCCTGCGTTCGGGCGTTGGCTTGCTTACGACGCATGTTCCGAGGCTGGGTTACAGTATTCTGCAAAACAGCATTCCGGAAGCCATGGCGAGCATCGATCAGTCGGATTTGATGTTTACCCAGAATCCGGATTTGGCTCCTTTCAATGCGATTGGTATTGGGCCCGGACTGGATACAAAGTGCAATACGGGGCGCGGTGTTCAGCGAATGCTGGAAGAAGAGCTGAAAAAGCCGATGGTTATCGATGCGGATGGTTTGAACCTGTTGGCAAGAAATCCGGAGTGGCTGAAGTTACTACCCCCTGAAACGATTTTGACACCGCATCCCGGTGAGTTTGCCCGGCTGACACATCCGGTCGAATGTGGATACGAACGTTTGCAACTGGCAATCGATTTTGCCAAAGACAATGGAGTTGTGTTGGTGCTGAAAGGAGCTTACACGGCAATTGCCTGCCCGGATGGAACCTGCTGGTTCAACAGTACCGGTAATCCGGGAATGGCTACTGCCGGCAGCGGCGACGTTCTGACCGGAATTCTGCTTGGCTTGCTGGCGCAGGGATATGCTGCTAAAGATGCAGCCATTTTGGGCGTTTTTCTTCATGGGATGGCGGCTGATTTAGCTGTGGAAGAGAGTTCTCAGGAGGCATTACTGGCCGGAGATATCACTCAACATTTGGGGTTGGCATTTGCCACACTTAAAGATTCTTAAAGATTTTGTGAAAGCAAAAAAAACTGTCAAATTTGGGGATATTTGTTTCTGATAATCTCTCTTCACAGGAAGAGAAACTGAAAATTGATTTGCTGGTGTTTTTTAGAGTCGGAAATGAATGCCCCCTAATAATGAAAAGGAGAAAGCAGAATTTTGTGTTTTCCCGGGTTGGGAATTTACAATGAACTGCAGATTCGATTTGGTTTAATGAATAATTTAAAAGAAATGAAAAGCATATATCTTACGTTGTTGGGGTTGCTGTTTGTTGCCGGACAGGTAATGGCATCGCCCAAAGATGAAAAACCAGTGCCTTTTACCGGAGGAGTTGTGTATTCGTTGCCGGAAACAGGTATACGGGTAACCGTTGAAGTGGAGCAAGTGAAATTTATTCATGGCCCGTATTATCAGTATGCCGACAAGTATCTGGGTATCCCCAATGCACCCTCGACTGACAGGGAAAGCTGGAAGATTACGAATGTCAGCCTGAGTACTTACGGAGAGCCCGATCCTACAGAAGTCCATACTGCATCGGGACCGTTTGCTTCGGCTTTAAGCCTGACGGAAGACGGTGTTTTGATTGGCATTAACAGCGATGTGAAATCGGGAAAAGAAGACGTAGCCAGTTCAGTTTACACTCCTGATGTTGAGGTTCCGGAGGAGCCCTGGCCCGATCGTTCCATGCATTCTTTTCTGAATGAAGTGGACACTATTCCCGCCGATCAGTTTACCGAAAAGACCTTGCAGCAAAAAGCTTTGGAAACCGCTCATGATATTACCAAAATCAGGAAACGAAAATTCAAATCGCTCGCTTTCGGGTACGATAAGGCTTTGCCTGACGGAGAAGCTTACAATACCATGGTGGCTCAACTGGACAAGTTGGAGAAGGAATATGTCGGACTTTTCATCGGGAAGTCATATAAAGCAAAGCACACCTATGTTTTCAATGTCGTACCTGATGCAAAAAATGGAAAGAGTGCGATTGTTTTTAGGTTTTCAACATCCAAAGGGGTGGTTCCGACAACCGATCTCTCCGGAAAACCGGTGATGTTGGAGATTGACCGGAATACTAGTTTGGAAAAAAGTAACGGTCAGGTAGCGGGTCAGCAAACGGCTACACCCGAAACGAGTAACAGTGGTTTGTTTTACCGGATTCCCGGAAACGCCGGGGTTCGACTTTTGGATGGAACCCATATTTTACTGGAATCTCATCTGACGCTTGGGCAGTTTGGTAAAGTGGCCCCGATTCCTGAAGGACTGCTTAACGGAAATTATGATATCCGGCTGCATCCGGCTACCGGAGCAATTCAGAGAGTAAAAAGAATAATGGAAAAAAATAAAGAGGAACAGTAATAAATATATCGAATGCGGACAATTGTCCGCATTTTTTTGTCCCCATACCATTTCCCGGATGTTTCCCAACACGTTGTTGAAGAATGGATTTCTATATAAGTTGTGGATATTTAGGGATTTATGTTTTTAATGTAATGTTTTTTTTGTCTGAATATGACGTAAATCGCCTTTATTGAGCAGAATATCTTCCGGTTTTTATTGTATTTTGGGCTGCCAATAGGAAAATATTATAAGTAAGTAAATAGATAATTATGACTGAAGCAATTCGTAAATCGTTGAGGGAATCACCAAAAGCGAGATGGACGGCCATGGTAGTCGTTTCTCTTTCGATGTTTGGTGCATATTACTTTAACTATGCTTTGTCGCCTGTGAAGCCAATTCTGGAAAGTGCTTTGGGGTGGACAAGTTCTGATTTTGGTGTGTACACCTCTGCCTATGCCTGGTTCAATGTGTATTTTCTGATGTTGATTTTCAGCGGTATCATTCTCGACCGGTTGGGAATTAAGATTACAGGTTTAGGCGCTACCGTTTTAATGGTTGTCGGCACAGGTGTGAACTATTGGGCCATTACAGCGCCTTTCCCCGCTGGTGCTCAGGTGACTCTTCCTTTAATTGGAAGTATCAAAACAGAAGTGCTTCTTTCATCCATTGGATTTGCCATTTTTGGAGTAGGAAGTGAAGCGACCGGAATCACGGTTTCAAAAGCGATTGTGAAATGGTTCAAAGGGAAAGAAATGGCATTGGCGATGGGATTGCAGATGTCAATTGCCCGTTTGGGAACCGCTTTAGCATTGGCTATTTCGTTGCCATTGGCTCTTCATTTTACTTACAGAGCTCCTGTGGCATTTGCATTCATCCTGATGCTGTTGGGAGTCATCGCGTTTATCACCTATATCGTACTCGATACAAAACTCGATAAATCGGAAGAGCACATTGAAGTTGAAGAAGAGGAACCATTCCGCCTGAAGGATATTGTGATGATCATTTCGAACAAAGCGTTTTGGTATATCGCCATCCTTTGTGTTCTCTTTTACGGTGCGGTTTTCCCGTTCTTATTCTACGCAACGGACTTCATTATCAATAAATACCATGTGTCACCGTCGTTGGCAGGTTTGATTCCGAGTTTGTTGCCTTTCGGAACCATCTTCCTGACTCCGTTCTTTGGTGGTATTTACGATAAGAAAGGAAAAGGTGCGACCATCATGATCATTGGTGCTATCATGTTGATTGTGGTACATGGATTTCTTTCTATTCCGACCCTTGACAACTGGATTTTTGCTGCCGCTATGGTGGTTATTCTGGGTATTGCCTTCTCTTTGGTACCTTCAGCTATGTGGCCATCGGTACCGAAAATTATTCCGGAAAAACAGCTGGGTACTGCTTATGCCGTTATCTTCTTCATCCAGAATATTGGCCTTATGGCGATTCCACTTCTCTTAGGTGTTGTGTTAAATTCAACCAATCCCAACGTTTCACCGAATAAAACAGTTATTCGAAAAGCTGTTGAGATGAGTTACACCAAAGCACTGCAGGAACAAAATATTACACTGGACGCAAAAGCGCTGAATATTGCGATTGAGAAAACAACCAGTGGTGTTGTCGATTCAATTGTTGAGTCAGTTTCATATGTTCCAACTCCGCAAAGCGAGATCAATGTGGAGAAAGTCGAAAATTCAATTGTTGCCAACAATCTCAACATGCTTGGTAGTCCTGAATTAGGAGTATCTCAGGAGAAAGTACTGGATAAAATGGGCTCCACCTTCAAAAAGGCTACTTTTGAAGTTGTGACCAAAGAGAAGCTGAATATCCGGTATGACTATCAGTACGATATTCTCATGTTTACGCTGCTGGGGGTTCTGGCCTTGTTATTTGCCTTCTTGCTGAAACGGGAAGATCGTATAAAAGGTTACGGACTCGAGAAACCAAATATCGAGAGTTAATACCTCAGCATATTGATAAATCCATTGGGCTGACCGTTTTCCGGTTGGCCCTTTTTTGTTGTTCCCTTTCCGGGAAATCATGAGTTTTGACAGGCCAAACATCCTCTTGATTTGTTATTTTTAAGGATTCAAAAGAAACTTCCTTTATTCATTCGCTGTTCAGGACATTAGAAAATCTGTTTTAAACATTATTATAATTGAAAATTATGAGTAAAGAGATTACCAATCTGGAGCCCAAAGCACTTTGGGAACATTTTTATCAGTTGACCCAAATTCCAAGGCCGTCAAAAAAAGAAACCCGGATTCAGGAGTTCATGATGAATTTCGGAAAGTCGCTCGGACTGGAGACCATTAAGGATGAAACTGGTAATATCATCATTCGCAAACCGGCTACTCCCGGTATGGAGAACCGGAAAGGTGTGGTTTTTCAGGGACACCTTGATATGGTACCGCAAAAAAATAACGATACCAAACACGATTTCGAGAACGATCCGATTGACGCATACATCGACGGAGACTGGGTTACGGCCAAAGGAACCACGCTCGGAGCAGATAACGGAATTGGTGTAGCTGCTGCGATGACCGTTCTGGCGGCAACGGATATTGCTCACGGACCGGTGGAAGCTTTATTTACATGCGATGAAGAGACAGGTATGACCGGAGCTTTTGGTTTACAACCGAATGTTCTGAAAGGCGATATTCTCCTGAATATGGACTCGGAAGATGAGGGTGAATTGTATGTCGGTTGCGCCGGTGGTGTAGATGCCAGCATCGAATTCGAATACGATCAGGTAGTTGTTCCTTCTGGCGTGAAAGCTTTTGATTTGGTTGTTTCCGGACTAAAAGGCGGACACTCAGGAATGGATATCCCGCTTGGCCTGGGGAATGCCAATAAATTACTGGTTCGTTTCCTGAAGTATGCGGTAACTGAGCTGGATGTTCGTTTGGCTGGAATCAATGCCGGTGGATTGCGCAATGCCATTCCCCGCGAAGGTACGGCTAAGGTGGTTGTTCCCGCAGAGAATGTTGATGCATTGAAAAAAGCTGTTGCTGAATATGAAGCTATTTATAAAGCTGAGTTGAGCAGTCGTGAACCGAACCTAGGCTTTGTCGCCAATGAAACAGAGATGCCTAAATCGTTGATTGACGAGGCGGTTCAGGATGGTCTGATTGACTCGGTGAATGCATGTCCGAATGGCGTTATCCGCATGAGCGATGATATGCCTGGACTGGTGGAGACTTCAACGAATCTGGCTTCGGTTAAATCTGAAAACGGTACCGTAAGCATTCAGTGCTTGCTGCGTAGTTCAGTTGACACAGCTAAGCAATATCTGGCCGAGCGTATCGACAGTGTATTCTCGCTGGCCGGTGCAACGGTTGTATTTGCCGGCGGCTACCCGGGATGGAAACCGAATATGGCTTCTCCTATTCTGAAGCAAATGCAGGGAATCTACAATGATAAGTTTGGTAAAGTGCCAGAAATTAAGGCTATCCATGCCGGACTGGAATGTGGTCTGTTGGGCGCAGTATATCCCAACTGGGATATGATTTCGTTTGGTCCAACCATTCGTTCTCCTCACTCACCCGATGAAAAAGTACACATTGAATCAGTGAACAAATTCTGGGACTTCCTGGTTGAGACACTGAAAAATGTAGAAGAAAAATAAAGGATTAATTCCTTACAAGCATTAGAAAAGCTTTCCTCAAACGGGGAAAGCTTTTTTTGTTATCTATTTGTTTTGCTTGTTAATATCTGGGCATGGTGTCAATTATCTCGCCTTCATCAGTGAAATACCATCCCATTGCATGTGCTGTCAGGCAGGCGTGCACCGGAAGAATTTCGACCAGGTCGCCAATTTTAAATTTATTAAACTCTTGCGGCGAGACCTTCAATATGCCATGTTCCTGCGAAAGGTCGTGCAGGTAATTCATTTCGTTTAAAAGAATACGTTTATTTCCGTCCCTTCTGACGATGCGTCCGTACAATTTCTTCCCATCGATGTTCATGATATAGTCTTTTGAAAAATGCACGGAACCGCCATGGATGACTATTTCGTTCCTCGACTGATTCTTGGAAACAACCGGGCAAACCATTCGAATAGCAATCTGGTCATACTCGCAGGCACTAAGCTGTTGCTGCATCAAATCGTAAAATACAAAATTGCCCGGCCGAATTTCGTCAACTCCGCGAAAATCATCACTGATGCTGCATGCCGGTGTATCTCCAATCGAAATTTCCAGGTCGGGAAATACCGGCGAAAATTTCTTTTTTAACTGGTTCAGCTTCATCAGTGCATCAAAGTGGATATTATAGATGGTATGGCGGGCTTTCGTTTTGTATGTATGGCCGGAGTGAGAAAGAAATCCTCTGAATTTTATGTTTTCCTTATAAATCAAGGCATACTCCAGCAAACTTTCTATTTGCCCTTCCCGGTCAGCTTCAATTCCGGTTCGTCCGTGACCCGTATCAATTTTCACATAAAACTCAACAGGTGAGGTTAACTTGTTATTTAAAATTTTTAGGATCTCGTGTGTTTCAACAACAAGATTCAGTTTAATCTTTGCTGCCAAAGCGTTGATGTTCTCCATCTCAAGCGGATTGATGGGAAAGGCAATGGTAATGTCATCCCATCCATTTTCGGCAAAGTATTCGGCCATTTGAACGGACGATACCGTAATGGCAGTGACTCCATAATCGCGAAACCAGGAGCCTACTTCTGCTGACACATGAGTCTTAAAATGTGGCCTGAAACGAAGTTTATTGGCTTTGGCCTTATTGGCCATGAACTCGATATTCGACAGGCATTTCTTTTTGTCAAGTACTAAAGTCGGGCGAATGATTTCCATTAATTCGGTTTTATTTCGGTCTGACAGAGTTTGCTATCCACTTTCTTCATTAACTCGCATCGTAAATTATACAAGTTTTTCGAAATTCCAACTTTATAGATGTGAGCTTTGATAAAACGCTTGTGTTCGGAAGGCAATAGTGCTGCACGAGTCTTCAGGTACTCGTGAATTTTAGCGAGCGATGGTGTCTCATCAGTTAGCTTCCCATTATCGTATACAACCTGAAGTAATTTTTCCCTTTTCAGATGTGAAACCTGGGTAAATTTTTCGGGATGATGCGGGTGATAAATGTATTCTGCTTCGTTGGGATCTTCGTTGGCCAGCAGAATTCCGTCCCGGAAGAAAAATCCTTCTTCATCGTAATAGCGATAGACTTCTTTTTTCCCCGGAAGGGTAACTTTCTCAATATTCTCCGAAATTTTCATTCGGGGAGTTCCGTCACATTCGGCCAGCTTGTAAACTCCATCGAGCGCAGCTTCGGGCTTCCCTGTGACCATCTCAGTACCAATGCCAAAGGCGTCAATGGGGGCTTCCTGCTCTTCGAGACTTTTAACCACGTGTTCGTTGAGCTGGTTGGAGGCAAAAATCTGGACGTAATTCAGTCCGGCTGCGTCAAGTTGTTTTCGGGCTCGTTTACTTAAATAGGCAAGGTCACCGCTGTCGAGCCGGATACCAATCATTTTCTGCCCTTTGGCTTCCATTTCTTTGGCAATTTTTATCGCGTTTGGGACCCCGCTTTTCAGCGTATCATAAGTGTCGACCAGCAACACGGTATTTTGAGGATGAACTTCTGCAAACGTCCGGAAAGCCGTTAGCTCATCATCGAAACTTTGAATCCAGCTATGAGCCAGTGTTCCGGAAACAGGGATATCGAATGCTTTTCCGGCAAATACGTTGGAAGTGGCAGATGCACCACCGATTACAGCAGCTCTGGATGCGTGGATGCCTCCCAGGCCGTGCGCCCGTCGGAGTCCGAAATCGACAAATGTCTTCGCTTTGCTGACATGTTTGATTCGAAACGCTTTAGTTGCTACCAGCGATTGAAAATTGAGTAAATTGAGTAGCATGGTCTCAATGAGTTGTGCTTCAATAATATTTCCTTCGACACGCAGCAACGGTTCACCCGGAAAAACGATTTCTCCTTCCTTCATGGAAATGATTTTCCCGCTAAAGCGAAAATCCCGTAGATATTCGACAAAATCTGGGTGTAATCCGGTTTTTTTCAGGTACTCGATGTCTGAATCGGAGTAATTAAAATGTTTCAGCAAGCGAAGAACTTCACCCAAACCTGCAAAAACCAGGTAACCTCCGTCATACGGATTGGTCCGGAAAAAATAGTCGAATGTAACCTGTTCGTCTTTCTTCCCGGAAAAGTAATAGCCCTGGGCCATGGTGAGTTCGTAAAAGTCGGTATATAGTCCCAAATGGTCGTTTAATGTCTGCATAATATATCGTGGAGGATGTTAAACGTTAAATATACTGATAAATTGACTAAACAAGCTATTTCTACTGATTTTTCGAGAGGCTGACTGTAGGAGATCTGGGTATGTAGTAATCATAATATACATACATTTCAGATGATGGAGATGCTGGAAAAAGGGTAAAAAAAATCCCGGTGGTTAAGCCGGGATTCCTGAGTGTATTGGTGATTATATAATTTCACGGATAACTGTGGCAGACCGGTTCGGACCCACCGATACAATGCGAATGGGAACACCAACCTGTTCCTCGATGAAACTGATATATGAACTCAGTTCTTCCGGAAATTCGCCCTCTTGCGTGAAGTGGCTGATTTCGGTGTGCCATCCAGGTAATTCGGTAAAAACAGGTTCAACATGTTCGTCCAGCTCGTAAGGGAATTCATCTGTCTCTTTCCCATCAATGCGGTAAGCAGTACAAATTTTAATGGTTTCGAATTCGTCCAGAACATCTGCTTTCATCATGATCAGTTCGGTTACCCCGTTAATCATGATGGCATATTTTAACGCGACCAGGTCGAGCCAGCCACAACGACGGGGACGGCCGGTTGTTGAACCGTATTCGTTTCCTTTGTCCCGAAGTTTCTGGCCTTCGTCGTTGAAAAGCTCTGTTGGAAAAGGTCCCATTCCAACGCGAGTGCAGTACGCTTTAAAAATTCCGAATACTTCACCAATTCTATTGGGAGCAATCCCCAGTCCGGTACAAGCACCGGCACAAACTGTATTTGAAGAGGTAACAAACGGGTAGGAGCCAAAATCGATATCCAGTAGCGTTCCCTGGGCTCCTTCGGCAATTACCGTTTTACCGGTGGCCAGCAGATTGTTGATGTAGTTCTCGCTGTCAATCAGTTGGAATTGTTTCAAGGTTTCGATGCCAGCAAACCATTCTTTTTCGTATTCTGCGAGTTCTGCTTCGTAATCGTAATGGTAGTAATTCTTCAATTGATCGACATGCTGCTTAACGCGATCATTGTATTTCTGTTTGAAATTGCTGAGAATATCGCCCACACGAAGACCTTCGCGGCCAATTTTATCGCGGTAGGTTGGACCGATTCCTTTCAGCGTGGAACCGATTTTTCCTTCACCTTTGGCTGCCTCTGAAGCAGCATCTAAGAGTCGATGTGTTGGCAAAATCAGATGCGCCTTTTTGGAAATGAATAAATTTCCGGTGATATCGAATCCTATTTTCTTCAGCGAGTCGATTTCTTTCTTAAAAATACAGGGGTCAATGACTACACCATTACCGATGATGTTGATTTTATCGCCACGAAAAATCCCGGATGGAATGGTGTGAAGTACGTGTTTGATGTCGTTAAATTCAAGGGTATGACCTGCGTTGGGACCTCCCTGGAAACGCGTAATTACGTCGTAACGGGGGGTGAGTACATCCACAACTTTTCCTTTACCTTCGTCACCCCATTGAAGGCCTAGAAGTACGTCTACTTTCATCTGCAAAATGTTAAGTATTCAGGCTCTGATTAGCGGAACCGGTTTTGATTTAAGTTTTATATGTAATTAACTCAGAACCATTTGCTACTTAGATTGTAGCTGGCCGGTATGGCACATCGACGGTTGGAAAATTACGGCTAAAATTACAACTTTTTTCCGAGGGGGCATAAAAAATCCCGCCTAATGGCGGGACCAAGTATTGATAATGAAACTATTTGCGTCAATAAAATCAATCGTTATCAGTGCGCTCACCATACAGGTAAAGCGAGTGATGAGATAACTTGAAATTGTGCGTTTTGCAAGCTTCTTCAATTATTTCACGTATCCGCGGATCGTAAAACTCCATTACTTCACCTGTTTTCAGGTCAATCAAATGATCGTGCTGCGAGGATGCGAATGTCTTCTCGAATTGTGCAATGTTCTTTCCAAACTGATGCTTAACGACCAGTTTACAATCGAGAAGTAATTCAATCGTATTATAGAGTGTCGCACGACTCACCCGATAGTTTTTATTCTTCATCGAGATGTATAGTGACTCAATGTCGAAATGTCCTTCCCGGGAATAAATTTCATCCAGAATGGCGAACCTCTCAGGTGTTTTACGATGACCTTTTTTCTCAAGGTACTCTGTAAAAATATTTTTTACTGTTTCTTTGGTTTTCTGTGGATTATTCATACTTAAACCAAGTTTAAATAGAGAGGTAAAAATATAAAATTTAATTCAAATAAGTATAAATTTTAGGAGTCTATTTTTAAAATCAAAGCTCCTTCCGTTCAACCGAGTCAATTCCCTTAATTTCTTTCAGCTTTGAAAGCAGGTTGTCAAGGTCTTCCGTATGGTGGACGTAAAGATAAAGGTTCCCTTCAAAAACACCATCGTGTGTCTCAAAATTTATAGAGCGCATATTGATTCCATATTCATTGGAAATCACATTGGTAATCTGATTGACCATTCCCTGCCGGTCGAATCCCCTGATGTAAATATGGGAAAGATAGGAGAGCACTTTAAAACGGGTCCATTTAGCCTCGAGAATGTTGTCTCCCTGACTCGACATGAGCTTGATAGCCTCGGGACAGGTTTTTTTGTGGATTAAAATATTTCCGCTGTCGGCTATATAGCCAACGACATCATCTCCCGGAATCGGATTGCAGTCGGTCGCTAATATGTAGTTGTTCTGTTCCGGATCTTCCTCCAATAGGAAGGGCTTTTTCTTATCGATAACCGGGCCAGCTGATTTTTTCTTAGACGAAAAGGTTAATTTCCAGAATTTGACAAACTTGTTTTCCGACTTTTTTTGCAGAATCTCTTCCAGTTTATCCAATTTCAGAAGCCCCATCCCAACCTCGGCATACAGTTGCTCCTTGGTGTGCAAGCCAAAATGGGCTATCAATTTTTTCAATGTATTAGCAGAGGGCAAGACATTTAGTTTCCCCAGTTCGTCGCGTAAAATTTCCTGACCGTTTTCGATGTGTTTTCGCTGCTCTTGTTTGAATGAATCCCTGATTTTGGATTTGGCGCGCGCAGTGACGGCAATTTCTAACCACGAAGGTTTAGGATTCTGTTTGTCTGAGGTGAGAATCTCCACCTGGTCGCCGCTACTGAGCACATAACTCATGGGAACCAGCTGGTGGTTAACTTTTGCTCCAATACATTTGTTTCCCAGTTCGGTGTGTATGTCGTAAGCAAAATCGAGGACGGTAGCGTTTTTGGGTATCATTTTCATATCACCTTTCGGCGTGAAGATGATGATTTCCTGAGAATAAAGATTGAGTTTAAACTCATCGAGAAAGTCGAGGGCATCCGATTCCGGATTTTGTAACAGTTCCCGGATTTTCTCCAGCCAACGGTCTATTTCGCTTTCTGCGGTATTATCCCCTTTGTATTTGTAGTGAGCCGCAAAACCACGTTCGGCAATTTCGTCCATCCGTTCGGTCCGAATCTGTACTTCCACCCACTGTCCTTCCGGTCCCATCACGGTAACGTGAAGTGCTTCGTAACCATTTGCCTTGGGAATGGTAATCCAGTCTCGGATTCGGTCGGGCTTTGGTTTATAAATGTCGGTAATAAGGGAGAGGATATCGAAACATTGCCGTTTTTCGGAAAGGCCGGGTTTGGGTTTAAATACGATGCGTATCGCGAGGAGGTCATAAATTTCGGAGAAGGATATTTTCTTATTTTGCATCTTATTCCAGATGGAATAGATGGATTTCGGCCGTCCGCTAATGGTGAAATCGAAATGTTCCTCGTATAGTTTCTTTTGAATGGGCTTGGCAAATACATGCACCAAATAATTGATGCGTTCTTCCTGGTTGTGAAGCTGAAGGTCAATTTGTTGGTAAGCCTCCGGGTGTTTGTATCGAAGACTCAGATCTTCCAACTCGGTTTTGATAGAATACAGTCCCAGGCGATGAGCTAATGGGGCAAATACGTAAAGCGTTTCACCGGCAATTTTCAGCTGCTTGTTGCGGGGCATCGAATCGAGAGTGCGCATGTTGTGCAACCGATCGGCCAGTTTGATTAGAATCACACGCACATCGTCTGACAGCGTGAGCAGCATTTTCCGGAAATTGACTGCCTGTTTGGAATCGAATGTGCCGGAAAGTTTGGTCAATCCATCCACCAGGTTGGCTACTTTTTTGCCAAACATATTTTCGATGTCCTGAAGCGAGTAGTCAGTATCTTCTACGACGTCGTGTAAAATAGCGGCTGTTGCAGATTTGGCTCCAAGGCCAATTTCACTGGTTACTATTTTAGCTACCGCGATGGGATGGAGAATATAGGGCTCTCCCGACTTCCGGCGTACACCCATATGAGCCTTGTTCGCGAAGTTAAAGGCCTTAAGAATAAGTGCCTTTGCCTCGTCGGTCACCGGACGGTTGAACGATTTTAACAAATCGTCGAAAAGGTCCTGGATGTATCTTTTTTCGGCTTCGGTCTGTAAACCCATTCATTCGCTGTTTAAAATGTTTTGTAACCAGCTATTTCGAATTGGTAAAAATAATTTTTTACCGGTTAAATATTTCATTCCTGCAGATTATAATTTATTCTTCGCTTCGTGTGAAGCGAATATATCGATCAGGAATACTGCAAATGTTTTGCCAAATAGTAATTCCGGGTGATTGCCGAAAGGTTGTTTCTCGGTGAAACAGTGCGAAAGTTTGTTTTGTTTCAGAATTAATGTTGCGGGATGATTAATTTTCAATTACTCACCACTGTTCAGCCGGCGAAAGTCATTTTGAGCCTGTTCGTAGGTTTCCGGGATTCCAATATCCAGAAAATATCCGTTGGCCGGAAAAGCTCCGCAGGAAATTTGTCCAATCTGTTTTTCCAGGAAGTCTTTTTCAAATGAAAATTTGGTTGGATAACTTTCCTTCAGAAGAATATCTTTTTCCATCAGGTAAACACCGCCATTAATAAAACCTTGCTTCACCTTTTCTTTTTCGTGAAATGCCCGAATTTTCCCATCGTTGATTTCCACGCGTCCGTACCTATCAAAATCGGTCAGCTCTTTCACCGCCAATGTTAAAGCAAAACTGCCGTTTAGGTGAAAAGATTCCAATTCAGATAGCGGTACTTTGAATAAAGTATCTCCGTTGAAAAGAAAAACTCGCTCTCCTTTCACCTGGTTCATTGCCAGTTTTATTCCTCCTCCGGTTCCAAGTGGTTCGGGTTCGACGGCATATTTTAGTTCCATTCCGGCATAACGGTGTCCGAAATAGGCTTCAATCATTTTGTATTTGTATCCTACCGATAAAATGACTCGTTCAATTCCCTGCAAGGAAAGTTCATTTAGAAGATAGGAGAGAAAGGGTTTGCCGTTTATCGCGGCCATGGGTTTAGGCATATCGTAAACAACATCCTGGAGGCGGGTACCCAGCCCGCCGGCTAATATAATGGCTTCAACGGTTTTCATTTCTTAGTTTGGTGTTACGGTTACACATTGATTTATCGCATAACATACGAATTAATTACCTGGTTGACCAAACAGGTTATTTTCTACGATCTCGCAGAAAATGTGCCCCATTAGTATGTGGGCTTCCTGAATACGCGGCGTATCGGTTGAAGGAACATTGAGTAAGATATCAGCCAGAGCTTTCAGTTTTCCGCCGGTTTCGCCCGTCATTGCTATTGTGTGCATATTTTTGCTTCGCGCAGTTTCCATCGCCTTCACAATATTTTCCGAGTTTCCGCTGGTGGAAATGCCTACCAGTACATCGCCTTTCCTCCCGGTTGCTTTGACATAACGGGCATAGCCTGATGCAAAATCGTAATCATTGGCGACAGCTGTTAAAAACGACGTATTCACATGGCAGGCTTCTGCATCAAGCGGTTCGCGATCGAGATAAAACCGGCCGGAGAGTTCGGCAGCCAGGTGTTGCGCATCGGCAGCGCTTCCACCGTTTCCACAGAAAAGAACTTTCCCTCCTTCCCGGTAGGTACGGGTAATTAATGCAGCAGCCAGTTCTATTTTGGCGATCAATTGATCATTTTCCAGAATGCGCTGTTTTACATCTAATGCTTCGGTTATGCGTTTTCGTATCATGATTTAAATTGCGTACTGTTTAACTGGTCCAGGTACTCAGTCCGTGTTTGGTAAAACCATACCGTTTTACTTGTCCACCAAATTTCAAGAGGCTCTCTACTACCTGGTAGCGTGTGTTTTCCGGACAATAAAAAAACATAAATCCACCACCGCCGGCTCCCGAAATCTTACCTCCGGTAGCTCCTGCCTTTAATGCGGTGGCGTAAATTTCGTCAATTTGCGGATTGGAAATCCCTTCCGCCATCTTTTTCTTGTTCTGCCACCCAAAATCGAGGATGGTACCCACCTGGTCCAAATCACCTTTCAACAACGCTTCCTTCATCAAAATGGCCTGCCGCTTGATATTGTGCATGGCCTCGATGGATGAGGTGTTGTTTTTAGTCACATTTTCCCGCTGCTGCTCAATGATGGTTGAAGATAAGCGACTGGTTTCAGTATAGTAAAGGACCAGATTGAAAGCTAGTTCGTCCAACACTCGCTGACTGATGCGCAACGGATTGACAATGACTTTGTCTTCTTTGTAAAACTCCATAAAGTTGACCCCGCCAAAAGTGGCAGCATACTGGTCCTGCTTTCCTCCTGCCTGACTCAGATCGACGCGTTCGATGGCATAGGCCAGTTGGGCAATATCGTATTCGCCAAGCGGAAGTTTTAACCATTCGGTGAAAGCCCCGAGAACGGCTGCTACCAATGTTGAGGAGGAGCCCAAACCGGAACCGGGAGGTGCATCCACGAAAGTGGTGAGGGTAAATGATAATGGCTCTTTGGTGAAGTCGCGCACGACCCGGTTGTAAATGCCTTTCAGCAAATCGAGCTGGCCATCAATGGTCAATTGTTCTGTAGAAGTTAAGGTGAGATATTCACCTTTATCGACAGCATTCAGAACAATCTTCCCGTCGTTCCGGGGTTCGATGGTAGCATAGGCGTACATGCTGATGGTGGCATTCAGGATGGCGCCGCCGTAAAGGTCGGAGTAGGGCGATACATCGGAGCCGCCACCGGCCAGTCCAATACGCAACGGAGCTTTACTTCGAATGATCATACGCTAAACGATTTGTTGGTAAACTTCGCTGATGGTTTCTACCATCCGCTGCCATGAATATTTTTTCTTCTCTTCTTTAACCTGTTCTTCAAATTCCGACTGTCGGCTGTTTTCATAAAAATCAACCAGCGCATCGGCAATGGCTTTCACATTTGGTTGCACCACGTAGCCCACCTTTTGGTCCGGAATAATTTCGGACAATCCACCAACGTCGGTCACGAGCATAGGCTTTTCGAAATGGTAACCAATTTGTGTTACGCCACTTTGCGTTGCCGATTTGTACGGCTGAACAACCATGTCAGCAACGCTAAAGTACTTTGCTACTTCACTATCGGCGATGAAATCTGTGCGAAGAATGAGGTTTTCATCCAGTTGAAGTTTCTTGATAAGTTGCAGATAGCTATCGGGTGGCGAGTAAAACTCTCCGGCAACCAATAGCTTGACAGGGAATTTTCGAAGACGTTCATCTGCGAAAGCTTCCAATAGCCAGTCGAGACCTTTGTAATCACGAATAAAGCCAAAGAAAAGAAGGTACCGAAAGTTGGGATCCAACTTCAGCGATTTGATGGCTTCTTCCCGCGAAAGCGGAGCTCCGAAATTATCGAAAAGCGGATGAGGACAAAGGCCCCGTGGTCTGTTCTGATCGAATTTGGCAATATCGTTGAAAACACTCTTAGACATGGCCACAAATCCATCAACTGCTTTGGTGAAGAAATGAGTAAATGGCTTATCTCCCGGACGTGGTTCGTGCGGAATGATGTTGTCGGCAATGGCAATTACCTTTGTTTTTTTGTTCTTCCGTACTCTTCGGGCGATGGTGCCAAAACAGGGCGCCATAAAGGGCAGCCAGTATTTGAAAATGACCATGTCCGGAGCTTCTTTCCGGATACGGTTGCCAACTTTTAACCAGTTGAGGGGATTAATGGAGCTAACCGTGGCCTGAATATCGAGATCAGCCGGTGCTTCCCAATCGGCGTATTGTGTTTTTCCCGGGAAAAGAAAGCTGGGATACTGCAGCGTAAATGTTTCGATGCGGACCTCATATTCTGAGGTCTGAAACTCGCGCGCAAGGCGCTCGTTGTATGCGGCCAGTCCGCCTCTGAACGGCCATGCAGTTCCTATAATGACTACTTTTTTCTTCAACACATGAAAATTTACAAACAAAAGTACGATTTTCAGCATGATGCCAAAACGGAAATAAGATTCAACCGATAATTCCTGAGAATCATAGATAACGAGATGACGCCCGTTTGAAATTAACTGCATAAGAATCACGCAACTTTTTCGGTCGGATGGTAGTTGTTCGCCGTGAACGATTATCTTTGTTTTCTTGTTGAAAAATGGAAAAATTCGGAAAATGAACGAACGACCACTGATATTACTCACCAATGACGACGGTGTTTATGCCAAAGGTTTAAAGGAGGTTACTGAAGTAATGCGCCTTTTCGGCGATATAGTTGTGGTGGCTCCCGACAGTCCTCGCTCCGGAATGTCGCATGCCATTACGGTGGATCGGCCTTTGCGTGTGAATAAACTGGAAGAAGAAGACGGTTTGACCATCTATTCATGCACCGGAACACCGGTTGATTGTGTGAAACTGGCCTGTAACCAGTTGCTCGATCGTTTACCCGATTTTGTGATTTCAGGTATCAACCACGGTGCCAACAGCTCGGTTTCCATTCTCTATTCCGGAACCATGGGGGGGGCTATCGAGGGGTGCATTCATGGAATTCCATCTATCGGCTTTTCCTTAAATGATTACGATACCGATGCTGATTTCGGCCGATCTAAAATGGCTGTTGCCCGTATCTTTCAGGTGGTGGTTGAGCATGGTCTGCCCGATGGCGTTTGCCTCAATGTGAACATCCCGAAAGGCGACGTAAAAGGCATTAATTTTTGTCGTCAAACACGGGGTAAATGGGAAGAGGAGTTCGAACACCGAACCGATCCGCACGGACGAAGCTACTATTGGCTGACGGGTTATTTCAATAATGCTGAGGCGGAAGCTCGCGACACAGACGATTTTGCCCTGAAAAACGGATATGTTTCGGTGGTACCGGTTACCATCGATTTGACGGCTTATCAGGCGTTCCAACATATGAAAACCTGGAAGTTTTAACCATGGAAAATCAGGAACAACAAAAGCAGCCGAAGAAGCTGAACAACATTTGGTTGGGTGCGCTGGCTGGCGTACTGATGCCTTTAGTGTTTTTTATGCTTTACTATTTATTCCGGTTTGGCTACATGCCCTTTTCCACATTTATCAATCGTTTGTTGGAGACGAATACAATTATTCATGTGTTGAGTCTGGCCGTTTTTCCCAACCTGGGACTTTTCATGTTGTTTGTCCGGGGAAATCGTTTACGTTCGGGACGTGGCGTATTATTAGCGACCATTATATATGCGGTCGTAGCATTTATCGTCAAACTGTCATAAACGATTTTATCGAATATTCATTCAGAATTTAATTCGATTACTCTAACTATAAATTTCCTAAGCGTGAAGTATTTTTTCATTGCCGGTGAAGCATCGGGCGATTTACATGCCTCGCATTTGATGCGTGAATTGAAAAAAGAGGATCCGCAAGCCGAGTTTCGCTATTTTGGTGGCGACTTGATGGAAGCTGAAGGTGGTACGTTGTTGAAGCACTACCGTGAAATGGCTTACATGGGATTCATCACGGTAGTAAGAAATCTGGATAAAATAAAAGCAAATTTCAAGCTGGCTGAAGCCGAGTTGCTGGCCTGGAAACCTGATGTATTGGTTTTAGTCGATTACCCGGGATTTAATCTGCGGATGGCGAGATTTGCCAAAGAGCACAGCATTCGTACCTACTATTATATCTCTCCTAAAATATGGGCGTGGAAGACCAAGCGCGTTAAGAAGGTGAAGAAATTCATCGATGAGATGTTTACGATTTTTCCTTTCGAAACAGAATTCTACGCCAAATATGATTATCCGGTCCGTTATGTGGGCAACCCCACAGTTGACGAACTGGCCGTACGTCCCAACCAGGATGAGACATTTGACGCTTTTGTTTCACGAAATCAGCTTTCCGGAAAACCGTTAATTGCGTTACTTGCCGGAAGCCGGAAGCAGGAAATCAACAATATTCTTCCGGTGATGACGGATGCCGCCGCCCGTTTTCCTGAATACGAATTTGTGCTGGCGGGTGCGCCTTCTCAGCCTGAAGAGTTCTACAGGCAAGTTTTAAAAGGGAAAGAGATTCCAATCGTATTCAATCAAACGTATGAATTGCTGCAACAGTCGAAAGCGGCGCTGGTAGCTTCCGGAACCGCAACACTGGAGACTGCGGTGCTAAATATTCCTCAAGTGGTTTGTTACAAAATGGAGTTGGGGAAAATTGCCCGCTGGGGAAGGCCGTTTTTGCTGAAGATTCCTTATTTTTCGCTGGTCAACCTGATTGTAGACCGCGAAATTGTGACGGAGTTGTTCCAGGACCATTGTACCGTCGATACCGTGAGCACGGAATTGAAGAAAATTCTGGACAATAAATCCTACCGGGAGAAAATGTTGGCTGGTTATGACGAAATGCGCCAGCGTTTAGGTGAACCCGGATGTGCTGCGCGGGCTGCTAAACAGATGGTTGAGCTGCTGAAATAATTCATTCGATAAATATTGCCGTATATGTACAGTCTGTTCAGAAAGGAAATCAACCAGTTTTTCGGTTCTCTGATCGGTTACCTGGTGATTGCCGTTTTTTTGCTTTCCACTGGTTTATTTCTTTGGGTCTTTAACGGGAATTACAACATCCCGGATGGTGGTTATGCTACGTTGGATGGACTTTTTTCCATGGCTCCGTGGGTGTATTTGTTCCTGATTCCGGCGGTTACCATGCGGATGTTTGCCGATGAGAAGCGCACGGGAACCTTGGAGCTATTGCTCACCCGACCGCTTTCCTCGTTTCAGTTAGTTGGGGCGAAGTATTTGGCAGCGCTGGTCGTCGTTGCACTTTCGTTATTGCCCACTCTGCTCTATTTTTTCTCGGTATACCAATTAGGAAATCCTGTAGGAAGCATCGATACCGGTGCTACTTGGGGAAGTTACCTGGGGCTTTTCTTTTTGGCGGCTATTTATCTTTCCATTGGGCTTTTTGCCTCCTCTCTGACGGACAACCAAATTGTGGCTTTTATTCTGTCGCTGTTTCTGTCATTTTTCTGGTACACCGGATTTGATTTTGTCGCAGGTCTGCCTATTCCTTCCGGCATTGCCGAAACTCTTTCGTCGTTGGGGATTAATCAACATTACGAATCGGTGAGCCGTGGTGTCCTCGACTCCCGCGATTTGTACTACTTCCTGGCGATGGTTGGCTTGTTTTTATTGCTTACGCAGATTTCGCTCTTCTGGAAGCGTTATTCGAAGAAGCAAGCTATTTCCCGTTTGGGAATTTATATTGTGGCGACCACATTTGCAGCGATTCTGATGACGAATCATTTCTTTCGTATTGACTTTACTGCGGAAAAACGTTTCACCCTGGCTGAGCAGACCCGTAAAATCATGGAAGAGGTTGACCAACCAGCCATTGTTAATGTTTACCTGAAAGGAGATATGTTGCCGGCCGGATTTCGGAAGCTGGCTAAGGCCGTGAAGGAAAAATTGCTCGACATGAATGTGTATGCCGGAGCTCCGGTGCATGTTCAGTTTATCGATCCTTACCAGGATGTGAAACCGTCGCAACGTAAAGGATATTTTGATTCATTGATTGACGAAGGTCTGAAGCCGACCGATTTACGCATTAAAACCGATCAGGGAACTTCTACCCGGCTTATTTTTCCGTCGGCTGTTGTCCGGCTTCATGGGCATGAAGTAGTGGTCAACTTCCTGCAAAACGATCCCTCGTTGCCGGCAGAAGAGAATCTGAATCGTTCTATCGAATTGCTGGAATACCAATTTGCCCGTGCTTTCAGGGTGCTGATGCAGCACAAAAAGCAAAAAGTGGCTTTCCTGACTGGCCATCGTGAACTAAGTCAATGGCAGGTAAAGGATATTTCAAATGCTCTCAGCGAAAACTACGATGTAGTAAGGATAACTCCGGATGATTTATTGGCAGCTCCGGATAGTTTCCGTGCTGTCATTGTTGCGGACCCGGAAAAAGCTTTCCCTGAAAGGGATAAATTCGCACTTGACCAATACGCTATGAAAGGTGGTCGATTGATGTGGCTTATCGATCCGGTGCAGGTAAGTATGGATAGTCTATCCGAGGGCATGATGACGCTGGCGTTTCCACGAAATCTGAATTTGCAGGATCAATTGTTTCATTACGGCGTTCGTCTCAATCACGATTTGATTCAGGATGTGCAGTGTCGTATGATTCCTGTGAATACCGCTTTGACCGGACAACCTCCCAAATTTACACCGGCGCCCTGGTATTTCTCGCCACTGTTGATGCCATCTCAGAATTCACCGGTAGGGAAGAATTTGAATCGCCTGATGGCTGATTTTGTTAGCTCACTCGAACTGGTTGGCGAAAATCAGGATGTGAAAAAGACGGTTCTGCTTACTTCTTCGGCTTATTCCCGAACAACGGAAACGCCTATGGAAGTGAGCCTGGATATGATTAATGAACCGCCGGCCCGCGAGCTTTTTACGCAGCATTACATTCCGGTAGGTGTGTTACTCGAAGGTAAGTTTTCGTCCGTATTCAAAAACCGGATGTTAAACGAGTTGCATTTGCCGGCCGGAATGAAACCTCGTTATGAAAGTCCTCAGACGAAGATGATGGTTTTCTCGGATGGAAATCTGATTGCGAATAAAGTGCATGAAACGCCAAAAGGTGTTCAGATTTTGCCGCTCGGATACGATCGTTACACAAAACAAACTTTCGGAAATAAAGCGTTTTTTGTGAATGCGGTACAGTATTTATGCGACGATTCGGGATTGATGGAATTACGCACCCGAACGGTAAAACTGCGCTTGTTGGACAAGGTGAAACTACGCGAAGAAAAATTGAAATGGCAATTGCTGAACCTCCTTGTTCCGGTGCTGTTTATCTTATTGTTTGGTGTCGTTTTCAACTTTATCAGACGAAAACGTTATGCACATTAAGTTAATAAATTGAAAGAAAAACGTATATTGCGGGGTAGGCAAAGTAGGCGAATGTTTGTATCTTCGTAATGTATCTGCCTTGTCCGGACCAAGTGCCGAAAATGAAGGCTAAGTAATTGAGAATCGTTTAAAAACTAAGAATAACTACCCATGAGATTTGTCGTTTCGAGTACCGAATTACTGAGGCATCTTAATGCAATCAGCAGGGTCATCAGCAACAAAAATACCTTGCCTATCCTCGATAATTTCCTGTTTCAACTCGAGGGCAATACCCTAACGGTTACTGCTTCCGATTTGGAAACAACGCTTATTACTACACTTTCGTTGGAAAATACCGAGGGAGATGGAAATATTGCCATCCCGGCTAAGATTGTAATTGATACCCTGAAAGAGTTTCCCGAACAGCCGCTGACTTTTAATATTAACATGGATACCATGGCAGTGGAGATTCTTTCCGAAAACGGTAAATTCTCGATTGTCGGGCAAAACGGCACTGATTTTCCACAATTGCCTGAGCTTGGAGATGGAGCAACCAGTCTTAATATGCCACATGATGTGCTGTTGAGTGGAATTAATAAGACCCTGTTTGCTACTGCAGACGATGAGTTGCGTCCGGTGATGAATGGTATTTATATCGAGTTGTCGGAAGATGATTTGACATTTGTTGCGTCCGATGCGCACAAACTGGTTCGTTACAAACGTAGTGATGCCCGGGCCGATGTTCAATCATCTTTCATTCTTCCGAAGAAGCCGGCTTCGTTGCTGAAGAACTTGCTGCCACGCGAAGACTTCGATGTAAAGCTCGCGTTTGATGATAAGAATGCATTTTTCAGCCTAACCGGTTTTAAAGTGGTTTGCCGTCTGGTGGAAGGAAATTATCCAGCTTACAATTCAGTTATTCCGGTGAATAATCCGAACAAACTGACGGTTGACCGGGTAGAGTTTTATAATACCTTGAAGCGTGTGTCGGTTTTCTCGAATCAGGCAAGTAACCTGGTGAAGTTGGCTTTGACATCTGCGGAAATGGTGGTTTCAGCGCAGGACGTCGACTTTGCCATTTCGGCCGTCGAGCGAATCAAATGCCAGTACGAAGGTCAGGAAATGGAAATTGGTTTTAAGTCGACTTTCCTTCTTGAAATTCTTTCCAATTTATCTTCTACCGAAGTTCAGGTGGAACTTTCGGACCCGACAAGAGCCGGAATTTTACTGCCTGCAGAAAAAGAAATAGAAGAAGAAGATGTACTTATGCTTCTGATGCCGATGATGATCAATGCGTAAACGGAATTTTTATTGAAATAATCATAGATAAACCTGACAGAATCCCGCTTCTGTTAGGTTTTTTGTTACATGTAATTTTATGGAACTGAATTTGAAAAATCCACTGGTGTTTCTCGATCTTGAGACTACTGGTATCAATATTGTCACCGACCGGATTGTCGAAATTGCCTTTCTGAAGATACTTCCTGACGGAAAGCAGGAGGAAAAATTGATGCTGATTAATCCGGAAATGCCCATTCCGGCTCAGTCATCCGCGATTCACGGAATCAAAGATGAAGATGTGAAAGATGCACCGACGTTTAAGGAAGTGGCCAAGGTTCTGGCAAAATTCGTAGAAGGCTGCGATTTAGCCGGATTCAACTCCAATCGGTTCGATATTCCGTTACTTTCGGAAGAGTTTCTTCGGGCAGAAGTGGATATTGATTTGAAAAAACGAAAATTCATTGATGTACAGACGATCTTCCATAAAATGGAAAAACGTACGCTGGGTGCTGCTTATGAGTTCTATTGCAACAAAGAGCTGGAGAATGCACATAGCGCCATGGTCGATACCGTTGCTACCTACGAAGTATTGAAATCGCAACTTGACCGTTATTCTGCGGAAGAAGCCGAAGCCAGAGGCAAGAAGTTTAGTCCACTCGTAAATGATGTGGATAAATTGTCAGAGTTCTCGTCGTTTGATCGGAATGTGGATTTTGCCGGACGCATTGTGTATAACAGTGATGGCGTTGAGGTTTTCAATTTCGGAAAACACAAAGGAAAACCTGTAGAGCAGGTGCTGAAGGAAGAACCCGGTTATTACGGATGGATGTTGAATGGAGAGTTTCCGCTGTATACCAAAAAAGTATTGACAGCTATTCGGTTGCGTGCATTTAGCAACAATGGCTGATCGACAGAATTAGCTAAATAAAGACATATGAAAATCATTTGCATCGGCCGGAATTACTCAGAACACGCTAAGGAACTGAAAAATGAAGTTCCTACCGAACCGGTCTACTTCATGAAGCCGGACTCGGCACTTTTGTTGAGGAATCGTCCTTTTTATATTCCTGATTTTTCCAATGAAATACACCACGAGGTGGAGCTGGTAGTAAAAGTCGGGCGCTTAGGCAAAAACATTCAGGAAAAATTTGCTCACCGGTATTACGATGAAATTGGCTTGGGAGTCGATTTCACAGCGCGTGATATTCAGCGCGAATGCAAAGCGAAAGGTTTGCCCTGGGAAAAGGCCAAAGGCTTCGATTCATCGGCGGTGCTGAGCAACGAGTTTATTGCTAAATCAGAGTTAGGCGATGTGAACAATATTGCTTTTTCGATGAAGAAGAATGGTGAAGTGGTTCAGGATGGGAATTCATCGGACATGCTTTTCAATATTGACAAGATTATTGCTTACGTTTCCCAATTTATGACACTGAAGATGGGGGATTTGATTTATACCGGAACCCCCTCAGGAGTTGGGCCGGTAGCTATCGGCGATCGGCTGGAAGGTCTTATTGGCGACAAGCAGATGTTTGATTTTCAGATAAAATAACTGTACTGGCAGTAAAAAAGAGCCGGAATTCAAATCGATTCCGGCTTTTTATGGCTATCGGAAAAGCAGGCCGACCCGTAACGATAGCCTGTTGATATCCCTGTTCTTTTTGTAGTAATTGGTGTCACCTTCGTCTCCCTGTTGGTAGGTGAGTCGTTGGAAACGATAGCCGCAACTAAAAATCCAGCCCATATCATTGTTCATCATTCGCATGATGGAAAACTCCGGGTTGAGACTGATTCCTCCTTTTGTCTTCAGCTTTATACCAGTGTAATAGGAGTTGGGGACGTAAAAATCGGAATAGTACGGGGTGTAGGTAGTTATGTCTTTTTCGCGCGCTAGGGGAACACTCCAACCGCCTTTTAGGCTAATGATTGGGGTAAACTGTCCGGTTGAGAAGAAGAAACTGGCAGTCGCATGCAGAGGCATCACACCGTCGTCGAAGAAGTCGATTCCTGTCTCGAATCCCGGGGCAAACCATGAACTCAACCGGTATCCTTGCAAAATGCTAAAACTAAAGGGAGCGTCGTTCTCTTCACTCCGGTTTCCTAACAGAACTCCAGCTTGCACGGTACCAAAATAGCCTTTTTGGTAACTGGATATTTCAGGTCGGCTGATTTCCGCTAGCTCGATTTGCGAACCATCTTTATTCTTTAATACCAGGCTACTTCCGGGAAGCCATGATTTTCCGTCTTTCGAAATCAGGTAGAATTTGTTTTCGCCGTCGGCTATTCGCAGTACGCGACCTTTTTTAACCTTCATTACCCTTCCATTCAGGGTATCAAGCGTAATTCCCTCGGAAACAATTTTTACATTCTGAGCTGACAAGTGGGAGAAAAAAAAGCAAGTGAATACTAAGAGGCAAATTCTTTTCATTGTTAGTTCGGGTTTTAATTCATTTGATAGACGAAGGCTATACTTAATAAGGTTGCGTTCTCTTTTCAACGCAACCGAAAATTTGTTTTCTGCATCTTTCAAACAAACAAAACCTGACCGCTATGAAAAAAATATTCTTTCCCTTACTCATCCTGTTTGCTTTGATTTCGGATGGATGTAAGGATAAATTTGCTGTGGAATACACCGTGCTTGAGCCGGAATATATGTCTTACGAAGATTTGCGTTCTGCAGTCGTCAACGAAGCACCTGTTCCACTGAAACACCCTGGGAAAATTTATTTTAAGGATAACTACATTTTTGTAAACGAATACATGGAAGGGATTCATGTTTTTGATAACAGTGATCCTGCTCATCCGGAAGAGGTTACTTTTATCGAAATTCCGGGAAATATTGATATGGCGATTCGAAACCAGACATTATTTGCCGATAGTTATACCGATCTGGTGGCTATTGATATTGCCGATTTGCAGAATGTGAAAGAAGTTAGCCGCCTGACGGCTGTTTTTCCCTATACTATCCCATCTTATGAAGAGGGGGCGAGAATAGGTTCGGTTGATCAGACCAAAGGAGTGGTGATTGGCTGGACGAAGAAAACAATTCACGAAGAAATACCGGAAATATCGAACTATTACCCGGTTCATCCATCCTGGAAAGAGCTTACCAACGGCGATTACGCTTTAACCACAAACAGTGGAATTTCCGGAGGTTCAGCCAATGGCGCTGTAACGTTTGGTGTGGCTGGTTCTTTGGCTTGTTTTGGCCTGTATGGTGATTATTTGTATGCGCTCTCTGATTATAAACTGAAGCATTTCGATGTGTCGGACAATACAGCGATGCAGGACCTTGGTTCGTACTCAATCCCCGATCCGGAAACGGTTAGCATTTATAATGATTTGCTCTTTATCGGGGGAAACAGCAGCGTGACGATTTACCAGATAAATGAAGCCGGTGACTTGACGGAGAAGGGGTTATTTGAACACGTTACCAGTTGCGATCCGGTGGTTATCCAGGGAGATTATGCTTTTTATACATTGAGGGGAGGAACGCGTTGCGGAAGTGAGGTGAATGAGTTACATGTTCTCGATATATCTGACATTACCAGTCCGACAAGAATTTCGATTGTAGAAATGACTGAGCCATTTGGTTTGGGAATTGATGATGACATGTTGTTTGTATGTGACGGTTCGGATGGTTTGAAAGTTTACGATGCGGCCAATAAAAAACACATCGGATTGAATCAGATTGGGCATTTCAAAGATATTCAGGCGCGGGATGCGATTCCGGTGAATGGATATTTGTTTGTGATAGGAGATGATGGCTTCAGCCAGTATGATTATAGTGATCCGGCGAATATTAAGCGCGTTAGTTTAATTCCGGTTCAACCAGAATAGAGAATATTTTAGCCGAAATATGAAAAGCGCAATCATTTTTCCTTCGTGGAAAGAGATTGCGCTTCTATTATGTTCGCTTATTTTTTTCTAATAACGTGTAATTGTCCAGCCTGGTATTGAATAACTTCAATTTCCTCACCCCGTTCGATAAATCCCGATTCGGCCCGGGCATCGTAGATGTCGTTTTCTACCTGCACTTTTCCAGCAGGCCGTAAAACAGTAACAGCCACACCCGATTTGCCAATCATCTGGATGGTCTCGACATCAACACCTACAAAGCCATCTTCCTTATTCTCTGCCGTGTTCAGAGCAAGGTTTCGGAATGGGCCGCCATGTGACGCGAAGATGAGCTTGGTAGCATATAGCGCGAAGAAAAATACGACGATGAAAGCTCCTAAAACTGTTACAACTGCCCGGGTGAGTGCTTCTGCGGGAACATTGTCGAAATTGAAATTATCGTTACCTACCATGCTTAATATTAAGCCGGACATGGTTAAAATAATTCCGGCTATTCCGGCAACGCCAAAGCCGGGTATGACAAATATCTCGACAGCAATGAGTATCAATCCGACAATAAAGAGGAGGATCTCCCAATTGGCAGCCAGACCTTCCAGGTAAAGTGGAGCAAAGTACAATAAGGCAGCAAAAATAGCCAGTCCCAACGGGAAGCCGATTCCCGGCGTCTGTAACTCAAAATAGATTCCTCCAAGAATTGCCAGAATGAGAATGCCGGAAACCATTGGGTGTACCAGAAAACCGATAAACTGCTCCAGTGCGGTAGGTTTATATTCTTTGACAACATAGTCTTCCAGGCCAGCTTTATTAATTACCTGCTGAATATTGCTTACCATGCCTTCGCAAAAGCCATATTTAATGGCTTCGGTTGGTGTCATGGTCAATACTTTTCCTGTATCGATAATTCCGGGAATATACAGACTTTGGTCAACCATGGCTTCGGCAATTTTCGGATCACGCCGCCATTTGATGATTGTATCCTGTCCACTGATAATGGTATCTTTCCCTTGCGCTTCAGCGGTAGCCCGCATGATGGAGCGCATGTAGCTCTGATACTTGTCTGGCATAGCCTGACCGGTTTGGTTGACGACAGTAGCCGCCCCCATATTCGCTCCTTCGCGCATGTAAATACTGTCGCACGAAAGTGCAATGAGTGCACCGGCCGAAGCGGCGTTGTTATCGATAAAGGCGTAAACCGGTATTGGTGAATTCAGAATTTTTGTCCGGATGGAATCGGCATCTAAAACAGTTCCTCCATAGGTGTTCAAATGGATGACGATTAAACTGGCGCGAAGTGAATCTGCTTCGGCGAAAGCCTGTTTGGTTTTCCGCCAGGCTGCCGGTGCAATATTCTCATCGATGTTGAACCGCAGCACCACTTTGGGACTGTTGGCTGTTGATAGAGAGTCAGCATCGTCAGCTTTCGACGGGAAATAAGCCAGCACCAGTATCAGCAAGGTAAGGAGTCTGATTTTCATCTGCAGTGTTCATTAGTTAACACGAAAACCGCTTTACCTTTCATGTCAGGAAAATGGCAGGAATTCGTTTACCTAAGATTCCAATTTTTCGGCATAATTCCAAAATAATTCCAAGCCCTTTCGTTTGGAGTCATCCAACGGGTAGCTGATGTCGCGGCTGTAATATTCTGCCAGGTTATAAGCAGGATATTGCGGTGCAATTTCCTTAATAACGTCGGGCATATTGTCGATTCCTACTGCAAGCGCCTCGTTGAGGGCTTTCTTAAATTCTTCAGGTAACGGCTTGTTGGCTGTCCAGCAGGCGAAAACAAAATCCAAGCCGGTGTAATTGGCCCATTCCTGACTTAAATCGTAAACATGCGGATAGTGCCCGTCAATTTCGAAAACCCGATCACCAATGACCACGCCGGCTGTTTTTCCTTTGATATCGCGGACGTGATATCCCGGTTCACCTTTCAGCCACTTCACCTCTTTTTTCCAGAAGAACCGTGCCAGTACGCGCGCGAGCATAACGGAGGTTCTCGACTGGTAATCGAGAATAATGGTATCAACTTCCTCCAACGGAACATCACTTACCAGGACAACTGTCCGGACCGGTCCACGTGCTCCGATACAATAGTCGGAAATAATTTCAGCTCCGGGAATTTGAGGAATAACGGCCACCGGGACCAACCCTACATCGACTTTGTTCTCAATGAGTTTGGCGGCACAAAGCGAAGGCATGTCCAGCGAAAGCTCAATTTCGTTGACAAATCCCGAGTGTTCAAGTCCGTAAATAAATGGTTTAGTATTCAGGTAAGAGACGGCTGATATTTTAACTTTCTTCATTGTCGTAATACTCCAAAATTGCTGCTAAAAGTATGAAAAATATTGGCTGTGATACCTGATATTTTACCATTCCGGATAAGATTATCTGATTTGTTTCGGAAGGTCGTTTTATCATTAACCCAAATTTAATGCTGCTTGTTTTCCCCTTTTCACGAAGTCAGCCATCTGTGATATTGGTATTTGGATAGTTGTTCATCAGCTTTTTATAAAAGTGTTCGAATTAATTTGGGGTGTGTGGCAGGTTAACGTGGTCGTTTTCATCAGGCTAAAGCGGAATTTATTAATTTTGCAGCGGTTATTAATCTGAATTTAAATCGCTTTATGGATCTTCAAATACTTACTGCTATTTCGCCTGTCGACGGTCGTTACCGTGAAAAAGTAGATGAACTGGGTGAATACTTCTCGGAGTTTGCCTTGATAAAGTACCGGGTTTTTGTGGAAGTCGAATATTTTATTTCGCTGACCGATATACCGTTGCCTCAATTGAAATCATTTGACAGTTCGCTGAAAGAAAAACTGCGGGCCATTTATGAAGATTTTACGCTGGAAGAGGCGCAGCATATTAAGGATATTGAGAAAGTGACCAACCACGATGTGAAAGCGGTGGAGTATTTTGTGAAAGAGAAATTCGATGCGCTTGGCCTGGAGAAATTCAAGGAGTTCATTCATTTCGGACTTACTTCGCAGGACATCAATAATACCGCTGTACCTTGTTCCATCCGCGATGCCATTCAGAATGTGTACATTCCCTTGTTTGATGAATTGGTCGCCAAACTGGACGAATTATCGTTGGCCTGGGAGGAAATCCCGATGTTGGCCCGGACACACGGACAACCGGCTTCGCCTACCCGTTTGGGGAAAGAACTGAAAGTTTTCATCGAGCGGTTAAATGTGCAGGTGGAATTACTGAAAGGAATTCCCTGTTATGCAAAGTTTGGTGGTGCAACCGGCAATTTTAACGCGCATTTTGTTGCCTACCCGAAAATTGACTGGGCCGATTTTGCGAACAACTTTGTACAGAATTCACTTGGACTCGAGCGCTCGCAGGTAACGACCCAGATTGCTCACTACGATAATTACGGAGCGATTTTCGATAACCTGAAACGTATTAATACGATTATTCTGGATTTGAACCGCGACATGTGGACTTACATTTCCATGAATTATTTCAAGCAGAAAATTAAAAAGGGCGAAGTTGGTTCTTCGGCCATGCCACACAAGGTAAATCCTATTGACTTTGAGAATTCGGAAGGGAACCTGGGAATTGCCAATGCCGTTTTTGAGCACTTGTCAGCTAAATTACCGGTTTCCCGGTTGCAGCGCGACCTGACTGATTCGACCGTGCTGCGTAACATTGGTGTCCCGATTGCTCATACGGTGATTGCCCTGAAATCGACCTTGAAAGGATTGGGTAAATTACTGATCAACATAGAAGCGATTGAGGAGGACTTGGAAGAAAACTGGGCGGTTGTTGCCGAGGCAATCCAAACAATTCTCCGACGCGAGGGGTATCCGAATCCTTATGAAGCATTAAAAGAATTGACGCGCGTAAATCAAAAAATCAACCGCGAATCGATTCATGAATTTATCGAGACATTGCATGTAGATGAGAAGGTAAAGGCTGAATTGAAGCAGATTACACCACAGAACTATACCGGAATTCTCATCTGATAAAATATTAAAATGGTTGAAGAAAGGATGCCTGTACAGGTGTCCTTTCTTAATTTTTAATCAGAATTCCCGTTCCTGAAAGTTTTGCTACTTTTGGAGCGCAAAGTCTGAAGTTATTACAGGCAGACTGCGGTTTTATGAATGTATTGGAAATGGACCCGGATGTAAGACAAACGAATGGTTTGTGGAATAATGAAAATACATCCGTCTGTTTCGGAACTGAAATCAAGTTATAATGAAAGGTCTTTTTAAACTTCTTCGCAGATATATTCCTCCTTACAAGAGTTACGTTATTCTGAATGTGGTTTTTAACTTGTTGGGAGCAATTTTCGGAGCATTTTCTTTTGCTGCTATTAGTCCGGTACTTGGTGTACTATTTGGTACCCAGAAGATGGTGGACCAGCCGGTGGAGTGGGCACTTACGCTGGATAGCATCAAGCACAACTTCTTTTATCATATCAGTCATGTTATTGAATTGCATGGAAAAGAATCGGCTCTTGTATACATTGGCGGATTCATGGTAATTGCAGTGTTGCTGAAGGTTGGTTTTACGTACCTGGCCAGTTTCATGATGGTGCCTATCCGTAACGGTGTTGTTCGTGATATCAGGAACAGAATTTATAACAAAATACTTTCTCTCCCGATTGGTTTTTTTACGGAGGAGCGCAAGGGAGATATTATTGCCCGTATGACCGGTGATGTTCAGGAGATTGAGAACTCCATTATGAACTCGTTGGAGATGATGTTCAAGAATCCCATTCTGATTATCATCTCACTGGTGGTGATGATAACCATGTCATGGTCGTTGACGATTTTCGTCTTCTTGCTGTTACCGGTAGTTGGATATTTTATTGGTAAGGTGGGGAAGAGCCTGAAAAAACCTTCCATGAGTGGGCAAAATAAAATGGGTGAGCTTCTTTCAACCATAGAGGAATCACTTTCCGGATTACGCATCATCAAAGCTTTTAATGCAGAGAAAAAAGTGACTGAGCGTTTTGAAGGTGAAAACCACGAGTATTACAGCATCATGAACAAACTGATGTGGCGTCGCTACCTCGCTCATCCCATGAGTGAGTTTCTGGGAACACTGGTCATTGTGATCGTTCTGTGGTACGGTGGCCGTTTGGTGCTCCATCATCAGGGTGGACTTAGTGCCCAGGGATTTATCACGTATCTGGTATTTTTCTATAGTATTATCAATCCGGCGAAGGCCTTTTCAACGGCACTCTATTCCGTGCAAAAAGGTCTGGCTTCGATGGAACGGGTGGATATGGTATTGAATGCACAGAATAATATCCGTAACCGGGAAGGCGCTAAGCGGGTTTCGGAATTTAATGACCGGATTAGTTATCAGGATGTTACTTTTCGGTACAACGAAGATAATGTGCTAAAGAAAGTGAATCTCGAAATTGAAAAAGGTAAAACGGTTGCACTGGTTGGACAATCGGGGTCGGGAAAATCGACCTTTGTCGATCTTCTTCCTCGTTTTTACGATGTAAAAGAGGGACAGATTAAGGTAGATGGAGTGGATATTCGCGATTTGAATATTACCGATTTACGAAGTTTGATGGGAAACGTAAACCAGGAACCTATTCTTTTCAATGATAGTTTTTTCAATAACATCGCTTTTGGTGTTGAAAACGCGACCGAAGAAGATGTGATGAATGCTGCCAAGGTGGCAAATGCTCACGAGTTTATTATAAATACTCCTAATGGTTATCAATCGAATATTGGCGACCGGGGAGGAAAACTCTCGGGAGGACAACGTCAGCGTATTTCCATTGCCCGTGCCGTTTTGAAGAATCCGCCGATTATGATTTTGGACGAAGCTACATCGGCGCTGGATACCGAATCGGAAAAACTGGTGCAGGAAGCATTGGATAACCTGATGAAAAACCGGACTTCCATAGTTGTTGCCCACCGTTTATCGACCATCAAGAATGCCGATTTAATTTGTGTGTTTCAGGATGGTGAGATTGTGGAGCGTGGCACGCATGACGAATTGATTGCCAAAGATGGTATTTATAAAAAGCTGCATGGCATGCAGAACTTTTAATAATTGGTCGATTAAAAAAGAAGCCGCGTAACCCGGAAGTTGTGCGGCTTTTTTTTATGATTGTTTCAGAAGTTCCGTTTGATTAATTTACAATTGGCAGAAAGCTGTGATTCTTTGAATAATCTAGCATTTGCCCGGCAAAGTTTTCCGGATACGAAATTGTTATATCTTTTATTTCACCATCTTCTTCAGTTATTTCGTAATTGGGGTTCAGGAAACCGGCATAAGGAGCTAAGTTGAGTTTCTTGTAGCGCTCCAGTACTTCGTCGTGTAAATCACGAATTACTTTCACACCATAGTTTTCAACCAATGCTTTCCCTGCTTCGTAATCGCCTTCCGATTTAATACGCTGAACTTCATTCAGCAGTTCTCCAAACAGTTCGCGTAAGCGCCGGTAGTCATTGATGACGAAGAAGGTCTTATCGTTCCGCTCTTTGCGCTCGATCACATTTTCGGTACTTCCTTTATCGTAAACCCAGCGGGCAATCAATTGGCGATTGCGCATGTGCGACTCCTCCAAATCTTTTCCCGGTTCAATTCTGACCAACTGCGTTAAGAGTCCGTTGCGGATGTAGGCGTCGTATTCTGCTTTGGCGGTTTCATCTGATTCCGTCAATCCGAGTTCAATCAATTTGGGATCCATGATGAAATACAATGCAAATAGATCGGCCCTGGTTTCTTCGAGCGTTGAGTAGTAGTTCTTTAACGCGTCAACGGTTACTCCTTTTTTCATTCTGCCGGAACCATGACCGAGGCATTCGTGCAAATCGGTGTGCAGGTTATTACCCAAGTATCCGTGTTTTTGAGTACGCTCGATTTCCTCCTTATCCCAGCAAAACTCTTCCAGCATGCCGTCACCCAGTGAAGCCTGATGATATGCGTAGGTGATATTTTCGATGGTTACGGATTTCGAACCGTATTGTTCCCTAATCCACTCAGCATTTGGGAGGTTAATCCCAATAGGCGTGGCCGGATGACAATCGCCGCCCAGCATGGCTACCGTAATTACTTTTGCTGAAACTCCAGTGACTTTTTCTTTTTTGAATTCGGGCGAAACCGGCGAATGTTCTTCAAACCACTGAGCATTGTTGCTAATGATTTCGGTGCGTTTAGTCGCTTCTTCGTTTTTAAAATTGACGATAGATTCCCAGCTTCCTTTGATTCCCAGTGCGTCGCCGTACACTTCAATGAAGCCGTTGACAAAGTCAACTTTGCTCTCGATATCTTTCACCCATTCAATGCTGTGTTCGTCGAAACTCTTTAAATCGCCGGTCTGGTAAAAGATGATGAGTTTAGCGATACTTCGCTGCTGTGCCGGTGACTCAGCTACTTCCTGCGCCTTCTTCAACCACTTGACAATTTCCTCGATGGCTTCCGAATACAAACCATTTTCTTTCCACTTCTTTTCAACGAGTTCACCATTCTCCTTGGTGAGTTTCGAGTTTAAGCCAAATGATGGAGGATTTTCACCAGCGTTATTATTTAGCTGAGTGTAAAATAGCTCAGCTTCGGCCTGTGTCACATCTTCGTAAAAATTGTTGGCCGATTCTAGTAGTAAATCTTTTGTTGAATCGAGGGAAACCCTCTTACTGTCGTGTGCCGGATCGAAAATTACCGGTAGTAATTCGTGTATCAATTTCTGTGGATGCTCAAAATCAGACCAGTTGGAGCGACCAATGAGGTGAAGGAAATACTTTTGGGAAAACTCAGGATTGATTTTGTCCATCGAATAATGATGGTGCATCCCGTTGGAAAACCAGATACGCTTCAGATAGACCTCAAATTGCTTGAACTCTTTGGTCTTACGGTCTCCATCGAAAGTGAGATAAATGGTTTCGAGTATTTTCCGTAGACGAAGATTGTACTCGTTGTTTTGATCCCATAAAATATCGCGGCCAGCCAATGCTGCACGACTTAGGTAGTATATTAGTCTTTTTTGTTTCAGGCTAAGCTGCTCAAATCCATCGACCTGGTAGCGAAGGATTTTTAAATCAGCAAACTTCTCGCTGAAAAACTTGAAATCGTCAGTCATGACCATAAAATTTCTGTTAAAACTCGAATGATATCCTAATTAATGGGTATTTATGCATGGAAAACATCTGGTAATGAAAATTGTTTTCCGCGTGCACTATGGGCTGGTTTACTGTACTGCCTGTGCCTACTATTGCTTTGAGCTTAGTACGTGAAGTTGTTTGATTAACGGTTCGCGGTAAGATTTACCAAATGGCAGTGAGTGAATACCATCTTTTGTTTCTACTTCAAGTGTGTTGCCACGAATGCGCTTAATTTTCTTGACATTGACAATGTAAGAGCGGTGAATCCGGATAAAAAGGTCTTCCGGGAGTTTTTCATCGAGGAGTTTAAGCGTATAATGCACTGTGTATTTCTCATCAAACGTTATAAACTGCGCGTAATTTTCGATGGATTCTATGTAAATAATATCCTCGGGATTGACCGGATCGAGCTTCGAGTTGTTTTTGATCCATAAAGTTCCTTTTCCCCATTCGTCATCTGAAAAAATATCTTCCCGCTCTTCCTGGTTAGCCTTTACATCTTTTTGAATGTTCGCAATGGCCCGGTTGACTGAACGTATAAAACGAGGAAAAGTAACCGGCTTCAGAAGATAATCGGTGACGTCATACTCGAATGCAGTTAAAGCATACTTTTCCCGGGAGGAGACAATGATAACCTCAGGTGAATTATCCATCACACTCAGTAATTCCATACCATTCATCTCCGGCATTTCGATGTCGAGAAAAAGAATATCGATTTTGTCTTTCCCTTCTTGCAGGAGTTTCAGTGCATCTACAGCACTTTCCAACGAAAAATATTTTTCAAAGAGTTTTGTCCGATCGATGTATTTCTCCAATACTGTCCTGCAAACCCGGTCGTCGTCAACGATTAAACAGTTCATAAGCCCATTAATCTTGTTTCAAAGATAGAAAAAATCAGGGCAATTGATTTCTGAATGAATATGAAAAACTAAAAACTATTTAATCAGTGAGTTATATCGCCTTCATGTTATCCTCGCGAAATTTCTTTTCGATAAGCGCTGCTCTTTTGATGGTTTTCCGTAACCATGCAAGATGGATATCACCTTTGTCGTCATCGTTGAGAAGGTAATCAATATCACTCTGCCTGAGGCGTAAATTCAGATGATGGAGAGTGATGGCCGCAGAGACAGAAATATTGAAACTTTCGGTAAAACCGAACATGGGTATTTTGAGAAATTCGTCGGCGTTATTTTCAACAACCGCTGAAATTCCGGTTAATTCGGTTCCGAAAATTAAGGCTGCTTTGCCCTTTCCTAAATCGAAATCTTCCAGATTGGTATCGTTCGCGTGGGGTGAGGTGGCTACAATTCTGTAGCCTTGATTGCGTAAGTGATTGATACAATCCAATGTATTTTGCTCTTTTTCGCGGTAGTGGTGCAGGTTTAGCCATTTGGTTGAACCTAGCGTCACATCGGGATTCACTTTAAACTGGTTGCGATTTTCTATAATATGTACGTCCTGAATCCCGAAGCAATCACAGGAACGCAAGACAGCGCTGGCATTTTGAGATTGATAAATATCTTCCAGAACAACGGTTAGATAACGTGTTCTCGAACTCAATACCTTCTCAAAAAGTTCTTTCCGTTCCGGTGTGATGTATTCAGAAAGATAATTTATTAATTCTTTGTTCATGGATATCAATAAAAAAAGGGAGCCTGGGCTCCCTTTGAAATCTTTTTTGCCATTAATTTACTGAACACTGTCAGTCAATTCGCTACCAGCTTTGAATTTAACAATCTTTTTGGCAGGAATGTTAATCGTAGCACCCGTTTGTGGGTTACGACCCTGACGAGCAGGACGTTCGGTGGTTGCAAACGAACCAAATCCGATTAAAGCAACGCGATCACTTTTTTTGAGTGCATCAGTTGTGGTTTTAACGAAAGCGTCAAGAGCTTTCTTTGCATCCGCTTTAGTCAGGCCAGCTTCAGCAGCAATGGCATCAATTAATTGAGCTTTGTTCATAGTACAGAAAGTTTAGAAACAACAGGTTAAATAAAATTCGTTTAATACTTTTTTTTAACGCTAGTGCCTAATATAAAGAGTTTTAATTATTTTTCACAGCAAACCCTACGAAAAGTGTTGTTTAACATATGATTTCCTGCAAATTTGTCTCAAATACCAGTGAAATCAGGTTGTGTAAGCCTAATTATTTTGGTTTCACTAAATTGAAAAGATTGAAACGAAAAACAAAATTTTTTTTATCTTTTTTTCTTAATAATGCTCTTAATTTTTTTGGCAGAAACTTTTGACAGAAAGAAAAAACTTCTACTTTTGCATTCGCTCGGAGAGATGGCAGAGTGGTCGAATGCGGCGGTCTTGAAAACCGTTGTACCGCGAGGTACCGGGGGTTCGAATCCCTCTCTCTCCGCTCTTACGGGTGTAGCTCAGTTGGTAGAGCACTGGTCTCCAAAACCAGGTGTCGGGCGTTCGAGTCGCTCCTCCCGTGCAGAAAGCCGGTTCAGAAATGAGCCGGCTTTTTTGTTTTTTAGTTTATTCATTTGTTGATTACCTGTTTGTTGCAGCGTTTGGGTTCGTTATCGTTTTTACCTGGATAATGAGAACGACTTATATTCCTGTGCATATTTGAAATCGCTTCGTATATATAATCGGTATATTTGAGCAAATTTTTTCACATGGAAGTCGACTTGTTTATTCCTTGTTTTATCGATCAGTTATATCCGAAGACCGCCTGGAATACCTTGCGTGTTTTGGAGCGGGCCGGATGCAAAGTCCATTACAATCCGGAACAAACCTGTTGCGGGCAGCCGGCTTATAACAGCGGATATTTTGATGAAGCAAGGACGTTGGCAGTTAAATTCCTGAAAGATTTCCGGGGAAAACGCCCTATTGTTAGTCCGGGAGCTTCTTGTTCGGGCTATGTGCGCGACGGATTTGCTGATTTGTTTGATGAGACATCCGGGGAATATCAGGAATATATTCACCGCAAGGGGAATGTGTTTGAACTGACTGATTTTCTCGTCAATCATTTGGGCGTTACCAATCTTGGTGCTTCCTTCCCTCATAAAATAACTTACCACGATGCTTGTTCCGCTTTGCGCGGATATGGAATCCATGATGAGCCGCGTCGGCTTTTGCAAAATGTCGATGGTCTGGAGCTTGTCGAGATGGAGGAAGCGACCGAATGTTGCGGGTTTGGAGGTACGTTTGCTGTAAAGCACAGTGCCATCTCAACGGTGATGACACAGAATAAGGTGGAAAACGCCCTGAAGACCGGAGCCGAATACATCGTCTCTACCGAGGCTTCCTGTCTGATGAACATTTCCGGCTATATTAAACGTCAGTCACTTCCTGTAAAAGTATTGCACATTGCCGATGTGCTGGCCTCTTTTTAAAAATACCCGTCAGTATCCCTTCCTGATTTGTCATTTCGAATGGCTTCATTCTGTCAATTCGTCAGCCAATTTCATATGGCACAACCTTTGAATTTCCGGTTCACGATATATCGAAAAATTATCAACTTAAAATAATATTACAATGGAAGGAAGAATTGGTGTTACCAGTGAAAACCTGTTTCCGATTATTAAGAAATTTCTCTATTCCGATCATGACATTTTTCTGCGGGAGATTGTGTCGAACGCTGTTGATGCAAGTCAAAAGCTCAAAACACTTGCTTCGGTAGGAAGCTACAATGGCAATGTTGAAGACCAAAAAGTTTGGGTAAAACTCGATAAAGAGGCCGGGACAATTACCGTTTCAGATAACGGAATCGGGATGACCGAAGAGGAGGTAAATAAGTACATCAATCAAATTGCATTCTCCGGAGCGAATGAATTCCTGGAAAAATACAAGAAGGATGCGAATGCGATTATCGGCCATTTTGGATTAGGATTTTATTCCTCGTTCATGGTTTCTGACAAAGTGGAGGTTATTACTAAATCCTACCAGGAAGGAAGTAAGGCTGTAAAGTGGAGCTGTAACGGAAGTCCGGAATACACCATGGAGGAAGTTGATAAAGAAGAGGTCGGAACCGACATCGTAATGTTTATCAACGACGATTCCAAAGAATTTTTAGAGGAAAACCGTATTTCCGAATTGTTGAACAAATACTGTAAGTTCCTTCCCGTTCCTGTTTTGTTTGGTAAAAAGAAAGAGTGGAAGGGTGAAGAATATGTTGATACAGATGAGGATAATCAGATCAACGATGTGGCTCCTGCCTGGACGCGCAAACCGGCAGATCTGAAGGATGAGGATTACCACAACTTTTATCATCAGCTTTACCCGATGGCTGATGAGCCGTTGTTCAATATTCATCTGAACGTAGATTATCCATTTAATCTTACCGGTATTCTGTATTTCCCGAAAATCAAGAATACCATTGAAGTACAGAAGAATAAGATTCAGCTATACAGCAACCAGGTATTTGTAACCGATTCGGTTGAAGGCATCGTTCCTGAATTCCTGACGCTGTTGCATGGGGTACTCGATTCACCGGATATTCCGTTGAACGTTTCCCGTTCGTATTTGCAGAGCGATTCGAATGTGAAGAAAATCAGCAGTCACATTACCAAGAAGGTGGCCGATCGTCTGCAGGAAATCTTCAAGGAAAACCGGGAAGATTTCGAACAAAAGTGGGACGATCTGAAGATGTTCATTGTTTATGGCATGCTGACTGATGAGAAATTCTACGAGCGTGCGCTGAAATTCTTCCTGCTGGGAAATACCGACGGTAAGAAATTTACCTGGGAAGAGTATGAAGATCTCATCAAGGAAAATCAGACCGATAAAGACAATAAGCTGGTTTACCTGTATGCTAATCACCACGAAGATCAATACAGTTTTATTGAAGCAGCGAAGGAAAAAGGATACGATGTATTGATGATGGAAGATCCGTTGTCGACGCACCTGTTGAACCTATTGGAGCAGAAGTATCCTGAAAAGCGTTTTGTTCGTGTGGATGCCGATGTGGCGGAAAAATTGATTCCCAAAGAGGATGATGATAAAGAGAAGCTCTCTTTGGAAGAGAAGAACGAACTGAGCCCGGTTTTCCAGGCGATTGTTCCTAACGGGAAAGGCAATTTTATTGTCGACTTTGAGGATTTGGGAGAGTCAGCTAACCCAATGGTCATCACCCAGAATGAGTTCATGCGTCGGATGAAAGACATGTCTCAACTTCAGGCGGGTATGAGCATGTATGGTGATTTACCCGATAGCTACAACCTGGTAGTGAATATTGGTCATCCATTGGTGAAACAAGTATTGGCAGATAAAGATGCTTCACTCAATGCTGAGTTGGAAAAAATTAATCAGGAAATAACCAACGAGCAGAATGAGAAAGAGGCGCTGAACAAGTTGAGAGAAGGTAAGAAAGATGAAGAGGTTCCTCAGGAAGAAAAAGACAAAATGAAGGAACTGGATGACAAAATTACTTCTCTTGAAGCTGACAGACGCTCGAAACTCGAAGCCTTTGGACGAGGAAACCAATTGGCGAATCAGCTGGTCGATCTTGCCCTGTTGGCCAACAATATGTTGCGAGGTAGTGATTTGAACAAGTTTGTGAAACGCAGTATTGAATTGATAAAATAAGCACTGTCATAAGTTGCTAATGAAAGGGAGGCTGTTGTCTCCCTTTTTTTATACTCCTTGTATCCTTATCTTTATGGCCCAATATTCGGGTGGTATATGAAAAGTGTTAGAGGGTTGATGAAGATCCTGAAAAGGGTGTTGGTATTGATGGGGTTCTTACCGGCTCTGGCCATAGCCCAGCCATTAGTGATTCATTATTCAAAAGATGTTTACAAAGGAGGGAGCCAGAACTGGTCGATTGCACAGGACAAGCAAGGGTTGATGTATGTCGGAAACAGCGATGGGCTTCTTCAGTTTGATGGTACGAACTGGAAACTTTACTCACTTCCCGAGCGGAGCATTGTGCGTTCTGTAGCCGCAGGACCGGATGGAAAAATATATACTGGCGCCTTCGAAGAGTTTGGTTACTGGCAGCCCGATAAAACAGGACAGTTGCAATATACTTCCATTTCTCATTCGTATCCCAATCTGAAACTGCACAATTGGGAATTTTGGCGTATCCTGTTTTCACATGACAAAGTTTATTTTCAATCGTTCGGAGCGCTTTTTTCCTTCGATGGCGATACCGTTCGCAGGATTCCTCTTCCTTCAAACGTAATTTTGATGTCGCAGGTGGGTAATCGGCTGGTTACCCAGGAAGATGGAGGTGGACTGATGGAACTGATTAACGATCGGGCGGTTCATATTCCTGGTTCGGATTTTCTATCATCCACGCAAGTGAAGAGTATTATTCCGGGAGGAAAGGATACATTGCTTGTTTGCACCTCATCGAAAGGCATTTTTCAGCTGGCTTCCGGTAAATTTTCTCCTTGGGGCGGCGATATTCAGGAATTCTCGAAGCATAACGAATTGAATGTAGCCATCCGGCTGAAAAACGGATATGCTTTTGGAACGATTTTAAACGGAGTGGTGATTACCGACCGGAAAGGAAATATTAAAACCCGGATTAATACGGAAAGCGGACTTCAGAATAATACGATTCTGGCGCTGAAAGAAGATAAAAAGGGTGGTTTGTGGGTAGCGATGAATAAGGGGATTGATTATGTAGACATCAATTCGCCGCTAATGATTTATCGCGATAAGGATCAACGAATAGGAGCTTTGACTTCTGCCGTTCTATTCGAGGGAAAATTGTTTGTTGGTTCAAACAGGGGTGTTTATTATCGCAATTTGGTTGATGGAGATCCCCGGCAACCCATTGGTAATTTTCAATTTCTGGATGGAACGCAAGGACAAGTGTGGGATTTGCAGGTACATTCAGGCTCACTGATTATTGGGCATAACCGTGGAACGTTTACTTTAAAAAATGGCAGACTCCGCCAAATTAGCAATGTTTCCGGTGGCTATATGGTGAAATCTTATGAGCGTGGCGGGAAGAAATACATGATTCAGAGCACGTATACCCGCCTGGTGATTTACCGTCTGGAGAATGGCGAGTGGCAATATGACCATCAGGTTACCGGATTTAATGAACCTTGCCGGTTTGTCGAGATCGGACCATTCGGATACGTCTGGGTAAGCCATCAGCAAAAAGGTGTGTACCGGTTGAAGCTGGATGCCAATTATCAAAAAGTTCTTGATACTCGTTATTTCGGACGTGTTTCCGGTTTGCCGGGCGATTTCAATGTTCACGTTTTCAAGATTTCGAATCGAATTGTTCTGACATCTCCGGAAGGGCTTTATACGTACGATGACCTGCATGAGAAGGTTGTTCCGATGGATGATTTGAATCGCCAGCTGGGAGAGCTTTCTTCTGCACACCGCATCATTCATGTCGGCAATAACCGTTATTGGCTGATTAGTCGTGATATGCTTGGTTTGGTGGATATTCGCGATAGTGGAGCTACGCTGATATGGAAAATGAATCCCGGTCTTTATGGTTTTTCGATGGTAGAACGATACGAAAATATTGTTCCGCTCAACAAACATATTCAGATGATATGCCTCGACGAAGGCTATGCTCTGATTGATTTGAACAATAAGGTAAAAGATACTGCCGGACAGCAATTGTTTTTCAGAGATGCGATCGCATCTGATAGTAAAGGTAAAAGCAGGCGGTTGACTGTTTCATCTGCCGATTCACCTGAAATAATTCAATTACCACCCTGGGAACGGAATATCAAATTTCGGTTTGCCTCTTTGCGTTACACTCCCGATGGTGAATCCTACCAGTATTATTTAGACGGTTTGAAGCCTGATGAGCACTGGAAATCTACTTTTCCCGAAGGGGAGGCGGCCTACGATCGGCTAGTGGCCGGGAATTATGTTTTTCATGTTCGGAATGTCGATGCATTTGGCCATACCATTTCTGAAATATCGTATCCATTTATTATCAAGCCACACTGGTATGCATCATCCATTGCTTATTTCTTTTATGTCATCATTGGTATACTCATTATTATCTTTTCTCAGCTGGTTTTGTATCGACGTTTTAAACGACGTGAAGAGAGAGTTCGCCATGAAAAGCAGATGGAGCTGGAAAGGCGAAGAGAAGAGGAGCGCGAACATGCCGAGAATGAAATTATCAAACTGCGAAATGAAAAACTGCAGGCAGAACTCTCTCACAAAGATGTTGAACTGGCCAACTCAACCATGTCTATTATCCGTAAAAACGAGTCGCTCATTGAGATAAAGAATGAGATTGAGAAGCAAAAGAAGCAGTTAGGAACACGTTATCCCAAAGGCATGTACGAGAAATTAATTGGCCTGGTTGACAAGAACCTGACCAACGAAGATGATTGGTTGGTATTTGAATCGCATTTCGACCAGGCCCATGAGAACTTCTTCCGACGACTTAAGAGCGAATATCCGGCGTTAACCCCCAGCGATTTGAAGTTGTGCGCTTACCTTCGTCTCAATTTGGCAACCAAAGAGATTGCGCCCTTGCTTAACATATCCGTTCGGGGTGTGGAGATTCGTCGCTACCGCCTGCGGAAGAAACTGGAGCTGCCCCAGGAAAAAAATTTGGTGGAGTTCATGATGGAATTCTAGCGAACATCTTCAAAACTTCATCGTCCGATTTATGACGTTTCGGGATTCCAATCAGGCGTTTTTTTGGACAAGAATCTGATTTGTGAAGCTCGTTTACATATCCTCAACGTTAAACATTTCTTGTATAATCTGATCGTTCTTTATCCTGCCTTAGTATTTATTTAATCTTAGTTTTAGAAAACACAGTGAGTAAAAAGTGCTGTTAGTCAGGCATCCATGACTGTCTAGGAAGTTGATGATGTAGTGATGTGAAAGCCAAGAATTGGATGTTTTTTAACATGATGTAGGTAGGTAGAGGTAGCTTTTTTCCTTTTTGTTCCATCAGGGGGTTCTTTTGTAACATATTCAAATTGTCACAAAAAGACTGATCGAATGAAGAAGAGTTTATTAACCCTTTTGGTGGTCCTTCTTGGCTTTACAGTAGTGATGGCTCAAAACATCACTGTTAAAGGGAAGGTAACTGGCGCGGATGATGGAAAACCCATTCCGGGAGCCAGTATTTTAGTAAAAGGTACCACAACTGGTACCATTACCGATTTTGATGGTAACTATTCGTTAAAAGTTCCGGCCGATGGCACGCTGGTATTCTCTTTTTTGGGAATGAAGACCATTGAGCAGCCGGTTAACGGACTGAAAGAAATTAATGTAACCCTTTCAACTTCTACTAACGATCTGAGTGAAGTTCGTGTGGTAGGTTATGGTGTTCAGCGCAAGCAGGACATCACCGGTTCCATTGCCGGAGTACAGGGAGCCGATTTGATCAAGCAACCGGCCCTGACAGCTACACAGGCTATTCAGGGAAAAGTGGCCGGTGTGCAAATTGTTAACTCCGGGGCTCCGGGAGCTGATCCTCAGGTCCGAATTCGCGGTACGGGAACCATTCTTGGTGGTGCATCTCCACTCTATGTTGTAGATGGTGTTATTACTGATGATATTCGTAATATCAACAATTCCGATATTGTCTCCGTCGACGTGCTGAAAGATGCTTCGGCAGCCGCTATCTATGGTGTTCGCGGCGCAAATGGTGTCATAATCATTACCACCCGTGCTGGTGAAAAAGGCAAAATGAAGATTTCGTACGACGGTTATGTTAGTGCTAATGTAGCGGCTCATAAAGTGAAAATGGCAGACTCGAAACTGTATGCTGCCTATACGAATGAAGCCTTGGGTTATGATGGACAGGCACCGGCATTTGATTTGAATAACCTGCCTCCGCATAATACTGATTGGTTCGATGCGATTACCCGGACAGGAGTTAGTCAGAATCACAACCTCTCGGTGAGTGGTGGAACTGATAAGGCAACTTATTATTTCAGCATGGGGTATAAAAGCGATCAGGGAATCCTGGATGGAAATAATTACGATCGCCTGACACTTCGTTCAAACAATACATACAAAGTAGCCAAGTTCCTTGAGGTGGGTGACAACATTGGATTGTCTCGTTATAATTCGGACAACAAACCTTATTCTGCTTTTACAGCAGCTTATCGTCAGGCACCTACCGTTCCCGTGAAAGATGCAAACGGTAATTATGGTTTCACCGATATTAACAATGTGGGTAACCCACGTGCAACACTCGATTATACCAACAATCAAAGCTGGGGAACCCGTATCCAGGGATCGGTTTACGCCAAAGTTGATTTGTTGAAGCACCTGCAGTTTAAATCCAACATGGGAGTCGATTTTTCAGAAGGTCATGGCCGTATATACAATCCGGTTTACACTGTTTCTGCGACCCAGAAGAATGAAATTTCTCAGTTAACGCTGAATCAGAGCACTAATGCGCACTGGATTTGGGACAACTATTTTACCTATAATAACCACTGGGGAAATCACCGGTTGAAGCTGATGGGCGGTACCACAGCCGAAAAATATCGGACGCAATTTATGAATGCTGCCCGTCAGAATGTACCGGCTCAGAAAAATTACTGGTACCTGGATTTGGGAGATGCAGCTTCGGCAACCAACGGCAGTAGCGGGACAAAGAGTACCCGTAACTCCTACCTGGGACGTGTCAACTATAGCTTTGCCAACAAATACCTGTTTACCGGTACGCTCCGTTACGATGGTTCTTCTATGTTTCCATCTAATAACCGTTGGGCGACATTTCCATCTATCGGACTAGGTTGGGTGTTGACCCAGGAAAATTTCCTGAAAGATAATTCTTGGCTGAGCAATCTGAAATTGCGTGGCAGCTGGGGTAAGATAGGTAATGATGCAATTCCTTCGAATGCATTTATCTACACCATTAACTCTGGTCTGGCGTATGTTTTTGGTCCCGATCAAGCATACACCAATGGCGGTACGATAACCGATATCAAGGATCCGAATCTGAAGTGGGAGGTGACGACTGAAAAGGACCTTGGATTGGAATACGGATTGTTCAATAACCGTCTTTCGGGAGAATTTGACTACTACAACAAACTGACTTCGGACGCGTTGATTTTTGCTCCGATTGCTGCGATATTTGGAGACCCGGATGCAGCGTACCTGACCAATAAAGCGGATATCCGAAATATAGGCTTTGAATTTTCCGCCAACTGGCGGAATAAAGTCAACTCTGATTTCAGTTACAATATTGGTTTGAACATGACAACCAATAAAAACCGAATTGAAAGAGTGGGCGGAGGTCTGCCAATCACCGGTGGAAGTTTGAGTAATGGGCAGGTGACAACCCGGACAGAGGAAGGCCAGCCGATTGGTTCTTTCTGGGTATACCAAACCGATGGTATTTTCCACAACCAGTCCGAGTTGGATGCTTATGTGAATAGCAATGGTCAACCTTTGATGCCAAATGCTAAACCGGGCGATTTAAAACTTGTCGATCGGAATCATGATGGTGTTATTGATGACAATGACCGTTATTATGCGGGCTCGTACAACCCGAAATTAATGATTGGGCTGAATCTGGGAATGAACTATAAGAACTGGGACTTCTCGGTAGATTCTTATGGTAACTTTGGTGGCAAAATTTACAATGGTAAGAAAGCTCAGCGCTGGGGTGGTGAAAACATCGAAGCGTCGCTGACTAATCGTTGGACTCCGAACAATCAGGACACCAATATTCCAAGAGCTTCCAATGCCGTGCCCGTGGCTTCAGATTATTATATTGAGTCAGGCGATTTCTTCCGGTTCAATAACCTGACATTGGGCTATACTCTCCCAAAAACATTGACGGAGAAGATATCAATAAGTCGTTGTCGTTTCTATGTGACAGCTCAAAATGCGATTACACTGACCGGTTACAGCGGTTACAACCCGGAATTACCCGGGCAGATATCCCTGAACTCCGGAAACTCCGATACCCCGGTCAACACAACCAACTCTGGAACCCTTAATTCTGGAATTGATTTGAGCTCTTATCCTGAAACGGCTTCTTACCTCTTGGGTCTCAACATAACTTTCTAATTTGTATTGGATATGAAAACCAGAAAGATGAAACGATTATATATGGGCGCTGCAATGGTTGCAGCCCTGCTGACCTTCTCGGGATGTTCGAGCAGTTACCTGGATGTTCCGCCAGAGGGAAGTATCACGCCAAAAGATTATTACTCCGATCATCCTACGGAAGTGGTTAATGCTGTTTATAATAAACTGCTTGACTGGAATGAAAGTTCTTTCTCCTGGCTGGGTGTTTCCAGCATTACGTCCGACGATGCTGATAAGGGAAGTGATCCGGGAGACACCGGAACCGACAAGAATTTGTTGGATAACTTCACTTTTGGAGCCGATGCCTTGTCATTAAACGATGTATGGCAAGGGAATTTCGAAGGAGTTGCTCGTGCAAACCAGGCACTAAAAGTGCTTGGAGAAGTAACAATTAACGATACGCTGAAGAATCGGCTGGAAGGAGAAACAAAATTTCTGCGTGCCTACTTCTACTGGAACCTGGTGCGTACGTTCGGTGGAGTACCTCTAATTGACAAAGTTCCCGATCCGACCAATGCCGCTGATGTGGCCAATGGAAATACCCGGGCTACGAAAGCACAGATTTACGATCTGATAAAATCGGATCTGCAGTTTGCCATCGATCATCTTCCGAAGAAAAGCGAATATGCTGCGGCGGATTTAGGTCGTGCGACCAAAGGAGCTGCAGAAACTTTTCTGGCCAAGGTCAATTTGTACCAGAAGAACTGGTCAGAAGTATTGACTTTGACCAACGAGGTGATTAACTCCGGTGAATATTCGCTGGTGAGCGATTACTCAACCATTTGGCGCGAAATCGGAGAGAACAACTCTGAATCTATTTTCGAAATTCAGGCACGTGGTGAAACACCGAACAAAGGTGTTCAGGGCTACGTCGATTGTCAGGGAGTCCGCGGTCAGTTCGGATGGGGCTTCAACGTACCCTCACAGGATTTAGCCAACACTTACGAACCGGGTGATGTCCGAAAAGATGCAACTATTATCTTTCCAGGAGAAACTATGTGGGATGGTACGGTGATTAATTCTAACACGCCCAACCCGATGTATAACCAGAAAGCTTATCTGAGTCGTACACAGGAAACATATGACGGAAACTCGTGGGAATCGAGCAAGAATGTCCGGATATTCCGTTATGCTGAGGTGTTGCTGATGAAAGCGGAAGCAGCAAATGAAGCTGGTGATCCGGCTACGGCGCTGGCAGCATTGAACCAGGTTCGCGAACGCGCCGGCTTACCGGATTATACCGATACCAATCAGGATAACCTGCGGATGAAAATTTATCACGAACGTCGTGTGGAACTGGCATTCGAAGGCGATCGGACATTCGACCTCATTCGCCAGGGACGGGCAGCAACCGTGCTGGCCAAAGAAGGATTTGTGGCTGGTAAGAACGAGTTGTTCCCCATTCCGCAACGTCAGATTGAGTTGAGTGGCGGTTTGTTAACACAGAATCCAGGATACTAAAATTATTCATAGATGTTAGGATGAACTTCCCGGTATGGTGTAAATTTACCTTCCGGGAAGTTTCTTCCTGTTTGTAAGGCTCACATTATCCGAATGTACAAATACCCGCTCTTCATATCAATCGTGTTGGCTTTGGCCATGGTTTCCTGTTCGAATAAGAAATCTGTTTCAGGTGGGGGGACCATATCTGAACCGCCGGTTCGTCTCACCGACACGGAGTTAATGGATACTGTTCAGCAAGCAACTTTCCGGTATTTCTGGAATTTTGCTCATCCGGTTTCCGGCCTTACCCGGGAACGGAGCAACGGGAACAATGATATCGTCACTACGGGCGGTTCTGGTTTTGGTGTGATGGCCATTATTGTTGGCGTGAAACGAGGCTATATTACCCGTCAGGAAGCGGTGACAAGATTATTGAAAATGGTCACTTTCCTGCGCGATAAAACCACTCGTTACCATGGGGCCTGGTCACACTGGCTCAACGGTTCGACCGGGGAAACGATACCTTTCTCGCAAAAAGACGATGGTGGCGACCTGGTGGAAACAGCGTATATGATTCAGGGACTGCTGACGGCAAGACAATTTTTTGATGGTTCGTCGGCTGATGAGACGCAGTTGCGGGATATTATTACCGGGCTGTGGCACGACGTTGACTGGAAGTGGTACACCAACGGGCAGAACTATCTGTACTGGCATTGGTCGCCAGACTACGGCTGGGCGATGAACATGCCCATACGGGGCTTCAATGAGACGATGATTACCTATTTGCTGGCCGTTGCGTCACCCACGCATCCAATTGCTCCGTCACTTTATGATACCGGCTGGGCCGGAAATAATTATGACGCGACACTCATTGTCGATAAATACGGATACTACGGCGGTCCGCTATTTTTTACACACTATTCTTATTTGGGAATGGATCCGCATTTTTCGGATAAATACATTCGGGCATCCAAGTTCGCTTCCTATTTCGATCGGAATAAGGAACAGACGCTGCTGAACCGACAATGGTGCATCGACCGTGCATCGGTTTATTCATACTACAACAAGAATTGCTGGGGACTGACAGCCTCGGATGATCCGGTAAACGGTTACATGGCACACGAGCCAACCACAGCCAACGATAACGGAACGATTACTCCTACAGCCGCTATCTCTTCAATTGTTTACACGCCTTCCGAATCATTGGCAGCCATGCATTATCTCTACGATAATTACGGTTCAAAGGGACTCTGGGGAAAGTATGGTTTCAAAGATGCCTTTAACATTCACGAAAACTGGTATGCTCCTTCTTATCTGGCGATAGATCAGGGGCCTATTATTGCGATGATTGAAAACCATCGCAGCGGAATTTTGTGGAATAATTTCATGCAGGATCCGGACATTCAGACGATGTTTAGTAAGCTGGGATTTGAGAAAACAAACAATTAGAACAACCAACAAAAGTGTTAGCCGGAGTCCGGCTTCTTTATCATGGAAATGATCGCCTTTTGGGCAGAAAAAGTGTTCATCTAATGAAAAAATTCTTCAGTATCATTCTCATTCTCCTGCTGGTGAAAAGCGTTTCGGCACAGGATCATCTTAACCAATATCTCACCAAACCTGACCATTTTATAGCCAAAGGATATGACAGTCACGTCGAGTTACGCTGGCCCGATTTGAAAAATGCTGTATCCTATCGTTTGTATGCTGCAACCGACAGCGTTTACCAGTTGCGAACTGAAACGAAGAATAACTACTACCTCGATTTTGTAACGGATTTGGGGCGCAACATCTCGCTAAAATATAAACTGGTTCCGGTTAACCGGAAAGGAAAAGAACTGACTTCCGAAACGGTTGAGGCGAATGCATCAATTCATGATTTTACTGATGAGGAACTCATGAACATGGTGCAAAAATATACCTTCCGCTATTTCTGGAACTTTGGCCGGGCCGATTTGGGAATGGCCCGTGAACGCGATAACCATCCGGATGGCGATATCGTTACCATCGGTGGCTCCGGGTTTGGTGTAATGGCCTTGATGGTTGGCGTGAAACGTGGGTGGATTACCCGCGAACAGGCAGTTGACCGGTTATTGAATCTGACCAAATTTCTCAAAACCACTGACCGTTTTCACGGAATGTGGGCGCACTGGTACAATGCCGATACAAAAAAAGCTTATCACTTTAGTAAATACGATGACGGTGGCGACATTGTCGAATCTTCCTTCATGATGGAAGGCTTGCTGGCAGCCCGTCAGTTTTTCAATCATTCGACTCCCAAAGAGAAATTTCTGCAACAACAAATTACCGATCTGTGGAGAACGATGGATTGGAACTTTTATACCCGTGGACAGGATGTTCTGTACTGGCACTGGTCTCCCGATTATGGCTGGAAAATGAATCATCCCATTCATGGTTACAACGAATGCCTGATTACCTATATCCTGGCGGCTTCCTCACCCGACCATGCCATTGCGCCGGAAGTTTATCATAAAGGCTGGGCCGGGAACAATTGGGATACTTTTGCCAATAATTCCACTTATTACGGCATGATGCTTCCATTGGGAAACCGGAAATGGATGGGCGGCCCGCTATTCTTTGCTCACTATTCGTACATGGGATTGAATCCGAAAGGCTTGCGTGACCGGTATGCCAATTACTGGCAGCAAAACCGGCGACAGACATTGATTAATCGCGCCTATTGCATCGATAACCCATATGGATGGAAAGGCTATGGTGCCGATTTCTGGGGGCTAACTGCTGGCGACAAAGTTCCCGATGGATATACGGCGCATGCTCCCGGTTTCCAACGCGATTTGGGAACGATTACACCCACCGCAGCCCTATCTTCAATGCCATATACCCCGGAAGAATCGATGAAAGTACTGAAGAATCTCTACCGTAATTACGGAAAGTATCTGTTCGGCCCGTTCGGTTTCTACGATGGTATTAATCTGTCGGTAGGAAACAAACCTGAAAATCACGTACGCAAAACCTACCTGGCCATCGATCAGGGACCGATTGTGGTGATGATCGAAAATTACCGTTCAGGCCTGGTGTGGAATTCATTCATGAAAAATGAAGATGTGCTGAGGGGATTGAAACGGTTGGATTTTACCATTGATAATAAACCTATTCAGGTAAATGAAACGAAATAAGGAGGGGAAGAAAAGAATGACCGGTATGCGCCTGATTACTGTTTTTGCGGTAATCATGACGGCGATAGCCGGTTGCCAGCCTTCCGGGAAGCAGGAACCGAAGACTGCGCATCAGGGAAGCAGGTACTTCACCGATCCGACGATTGCGCACAAAGTGGATTCCGTGTTGTCATTGATGACGCCGGAAGAAAAGGCTGGTCAGCTTTGTATTATGGGAGCCGATTATCCTAACCTGAAGCAATTGGTTAAAGAAGGCAAGTTGGGGGGGACCAATGGAGTTCTTCCCGGTAGGAATGTGGGCCGCTACACGCGCCAAATGCAAAAGCTGGCCAAGCAGTCGCGATTGAAAATTCCGTTGTTGTTCATGGGTGATGTCATCCACGGTTTTCAGACCGGTTTCCCGGTTCCGTTAGCGCTGGCGGCTTCGTGGAACCCGGATTTAACCAGGAAGACTGACAGCATTTCAGCCGTTGAGGCAACAGCATCCGGTGTAAGCTGGACGTTCAACCCGATGATCGATATTGCCCGCGATCCCCGCTGGGGACGAATTGTGGAAGGTGCCGGCGAAGATCCTTACTTGGGTTCCTTGATGGCTGCGGCTGCTGTGAAAGGATACCAGGGCGAAAGCCTTGCATCACCTCATACCATGATGGCTACTGCGAAGCATTTCGTGGGCTACGGTGCCGTACAAGCAGGCCGCGACTACAATACGGTGAATATGCCGGAACGGGAGCTCCGTGAAGTTTACCTGCCTCCGTTCGAGGCGGCCGTAAAGGCTGGAATCGGAGCTGTGATGCCGGCCTTTGTGGCCTTCAATGGTGTTCCGGTAACGGCCAATCACTTTTTGCTGCAGGATATTCTCCGTAAAGAACTAGGCTTTAATGGAATTGTGGTTTCGGATTACGATGCGGTGACAGAACTTCAGGAGCATGGTGTAGCGTCTTCTGCGGCAGAAGCAGATGAACTGGCGATGAAAGCGGGTGTAGATATGGATTTACACAGCGGTTCGTACTTGCAGAATTTGCCAAAGCTGGTAAAAGAAGGGAAAATACCGGAATCGTTGGTGGACGATGCTGTGCGGAAAGTGCTAACCATGAAGTTCGAACTGGGATTGTTTGATAATCCGTTCCGCTACAGCGACTCCACGTTGGTCGTCAATCATGTACTGCCGGCAAGGCACCGGGAAGCAGCCCGAAAAGTAGCCCGAGAAACATTCGTATTGCTGAAAAACGAGAAAAATATTTTACCGCTGAGCAAAAAACTTCACTCCATCGCGGTGATTGGTCCGGCTGCTGACAACCCGTTGAATTTGCTGGGACCGGTTCATGCACTTGCCCGGCCGGAAGATGTGGTGACCGTGCTGCAGGGAATTAAAAAGGCCGTTTCACCATGGACGAAAGTGACTTATGCGAAAGGAACTGATTACAATACGAGCTCCGAAAGCGGTTTCCCGGCAGCTGTTCGAGTAGCCCGAAACGCTGATGTTGTCGTGATGGTGCTCGGAGAAAACAACGGCATGTGTGGAGAAGCCGATAGCCGCGCTTCGTTGCAGCTTCCCGAAAATCAGCTCGACCTGGTGAAAGCGGTTGTAAAAACCGGTAAACCGGTGGTAGCCGTTTTAGTCAATGGCAGACCCTTGGCCGTAAACTGGCTGAACAAGCATGTACCGGGGATTCTGGAAACCTGGTTTCCGGGTACGGAAGGAGGAAATGCGATTGCGGATGTACTGTTTGGCGACTACAATCCGTCAGGTAAATTGCCGGTTACTTTCCCGAGGAGTGTCGGGCAGGTGCCTATCTTTTACAGCCATCTGAATACCGGACGGCCGTTTAACCCAAATGATAAGTACACGACCCGGTACGTGGATATGCCCAATACACCGCTTTATCCGTTTGGTTACGGGTTGAGTTATACAACTTTTTCTATTTCGCCGGTGAAACTGAATACACAGAACCTAAATTGGAACGATACGCTCAAAGTATCGGTTTCTGTTATTAATACCGGGGAACGGACCGGAACGGAAGTGGTACAACTATATACACATCAGCAGGTGGCCGATGTAAGTCTTCCGGTAAAGCAATTGCGGGCGTTTAGACGTGTCCGGCTGGTTCCCGGGGAGGTGACGGAAATTACTTTTCGGCTAACGCGAAAGGATTTGGCAATTCTGGATAAAGATATGAAGTGGAAAACCGAGCCTGGTACTTTCGATGTGATGGTGGGAAGTAGTTCTGAAGTCACTAAATCGGCTGGATTTATTTTGGAGAAACCTTGATTTTCCTGAGACAACAATATATTGTGAATTTCAAATTTGACTAGAAGTGAAGAAGATGACACAAAAACTGATGATGTTGCTGACTGTGGGAGTGGTCGTATTCCTGTCGGCTTGTCAGCAGCCTCTTGTAAAAAAGGTCGCGACAAAACATGAGGCATCGAAATATTTTAACGATCCGGTGATTACGCACAAGGTTGATTCGGTGCTGTCGATGATGACACTGGACGAGAAAATCGGACAGCTAACACTCTACTCCAGCGGCTGGGATAAAACCGGCCCGAGTATGAACGAGAATTACATCAACGACATAAAAGCCGGACGGTGTGGAAATATCTTCAACGCGTTTAGCCCTGATTACAACCGGAAATTGCAAAAGATTGCAATGGAACAGACCCGGATGAAAATTCCGTTGCTGTTCGGTTACGATGTCATTCACGGTCAGAAAACCATTTTCCCGATTCCGTTGGGTGAAGCGGCTTCGTGGGATTTAAAATCGATTCAGAAAACGGCATCTGCCGCGGCTGCTGAAGCGGCTGCAGCTGGCATTCAGTGGACTTATGCCCCGATGTGTGACATTGCGCGTGACCCTCGCTGGGGACGTGTTTCGGAAGGTGCGGGCGAAGATCCGTACCTGGGAAGTAAAATCGCTGCGGCCCGGGTTCATGGTTTTCAGGGAACTGATTTGGCCTCGGATACAACCGTTGTGGCCTGTGTGAAACACTTTGCTGCCTATGGAGCCCCGGAAGCCGGTCGCGATTACAACACCGTTGACATGTCAGAACGAAAACTCAGGGATGTTTACCTGCCTCCTTACAAAGCGGCTGTTGATGCCGGAGCAGGTACCGTAATGACTTCATTCAATGATTTAAACGGCGTTCCGGCAACGGCCAGCCATTTCTTGATGACCGATATCCTGCGCAAGGAGTGGGGCTTTAATGGCTTTGTGGTAACCGATTACACCGCTATTAACGAGCTGGTGCCTCACGGCATTGCCAAAGATGATAAAGATGCAGCTGCCTTGGCAATGAATGCCGGTGTGGATATGGATATGCAGGGCGGAACTTATTCCAAATACCTGAAAGAATTGCTGAAGGAAGGCCGTGTCACACAGGAGGAAATTGATAATGCGGTTCGTCGCGTGCTTCGGATAAAATTCCGTTTGGGACTGTTCGCTGATCCGTACAAATATTTCAGCAACAAGCGTGAAAAGAAGCTGACCTATTCGAAATATCATATGGCACTGGCCCGCCAGATGGCCCGCGAGTCGATGGTATTGCTGAAGAATGATAAGGAAACACTTCCGTTGAAAAAAGGTCAGCGCATTGCGTTGATTGGCCCGTTGGCTGATTCGCAGCGCGATTTGTTAGGTTCTTGGCATGCAGCCGGCGACTGGAAAATCAATAAGACGGTGAAGGAAGCCATGGTAGAACAATTTGGCAAGTCGAATATCCGGTATGCCAAAGGATGTGACCTGCGTGGTGATAACCGTTCCGGATTTGCTTCAGCAGTGGCAGTTGCCCGTCGTTCCGACGTGGTGGTGATGGTGTTGGGAGAATCGGCCGAATGGAGCGGAGAAGCTGCCAGCCGTGCGCACATCAATCTTCCGCATATTCAGTCCGAATTGTTGGAAGCTATCCACAAAACCGGCAAACCCGTGGTTGTCGTGCTGATGAGCGGTCGTCCGCTGGCGCTTGACAAAGAGGTGCCAATGACCGATGCCATGCTCGAAGCCTGGTTCCCGGGAACGGAAGGAGCGCCCGCTTTGGCTGATGTCCTTTCCGGGAAATACAATCCGTCAGGTAAACTGCCGATGACCTTCCCGCGGATCACCGGTCAGATTCCGATTTATTACAGCGCGAAAAATACCGGTCGTCCTTATACCAAAACCGGAAAAGAACAGAAATACCGCTCGCGCTACCTGTTTACACCGAATACGCCGGAGTTCGCTTTCGGTCACGGATTGAGCTACACAACCTTCAGTTATTCGGCACCGAAGTTGAGTACGGTGAGACTGCAAATGGGAGACACGCTTCACGTTAGTGCTACCATTACCAACACCGGAAATTATGACGGAACTGAAGTGGCTCAGCTGTACATCCGCGACATGGTGGGCAGTGTTACTCGTCCGGTGAAGGAGTTGAAAGGTTTCCGGAGAATATTCCTGAAAAAGGGTGAAAGCAAAACAGTCACTTTCGATTTGACGATGAACGATCTTTCCTTCTACCGTAAGGATATGACCTGGGGTACCGAGCCCGGCGACTTCAAGGTATTTGTCGGCGGCGCTTCGGACAATGTGAAGGAAGCAGCATTTACGTTAGTGAAATAGGTTGGATTTAATTTTATAGACTATAAAACACCGAACCGGTTGGCGTTATGCCGGCCGGTTTTTTTATTATGTTTTCAGGTTGGGGAGTTGAACAAGTTGTGAAAGGTCGTGTTTTAATCTTTTGATTACGAGAAGTTCGCCTGACTAAGCCTTTGCCGGATTCAGTAAAATAAGAATTCATGGTAATGTAATCTGCTTACTCCTCTGTAATTTTTACGATGAAAAGCTCACTTACAACGTGAAATTGATTTCAATTTAATCATACAGTTTATGAAGAAATTTTTGATTCCCGCTTTGCTTATTGCATCGGTGGCTTTCATGGCCTCTTGTTGCAGTAACTCCAATACGACACAGGCTCCCGATGCCCTGGTGTCTCATATTGACTCGACTGTAAAGCCGGGTGATGACTTTTTTATGTTTGCCAACGGAAAATGGTTCAAGGAACATCCCATTCCGGCCAGCGAGCAATACAACGGTATTTTCCAGATTATCCAGGATACCGTTAGCGCCCAGGTTCGTGATATTTGCGAATCGTCTGCAGCCATGGCTAATGCCGAAAAGGGAAGTAACCGGCAAAAAATTGGCGACTTCTTCTATTCCGGGATGGATAGTGTATCGCTGAATAAGAATGGAATTACACCGCTGAAAGCAGATTTCCAGCGAATCGACAACATTAAGAACGAGAAAGATTTGTTTAAAGAACTGGCCTATATCCAAACGGTGGCCGGTTCGCCGATGTTTGGCTTCTATGTGGGCCAGGACGATAAAAACAGCAGTAAGAATGCCGTCTTTGTTTCGCAGGGTGGATTGAGCTTGCCTGACCGTGATTACTATTTTGCTACCGATGACCGCGCCAAAATGATCCGCGGAAAATTTGTGGCATATCTCGACAGCATGTACACCATTATGGGGTACGATAAAGCAGAAGCTACAAAGGCTGCTGACAATACGATGAAGCTGGAAACGGCGCTGGCAAAATCTTCGCGGAAGCGTGAAGATACACGCGACCCGTTGAAGAACTACAACAAGATGTCATTCGCGCAGCTGAACCAGGATACACCGAATATCGACTGGCCTGTTTTTACCGAAGATATGGGACTCGCTAAGGTCGATTCTGTAATTGTTGGTCAGCCTGAATTCCTGACCGCATTGAACGGCTATCTGAAGAGTTTCCCGATGAGTGTTTGGAAAGATTACCTGAAGTTTCACTTGCTGAATGGGTTGGCTTCTTCTCTCGATGATCATACCTATATGACGGCTTTCAATTTCTACTCGAAAACCTTGCGGGGAATTCAGGAACCACGTCCGCGCTGGAAGCGGGTAGTTGGCCGTACCAACCGAGCGTTGGGTGACCTGGTTGGGCAGGTATATGTGAAAGATTACCTGCCGGCCGGAACCAAAGAGAAACTGCTGGAAATTGGCCACGCCATCAAGAAGGTGTATGCCGAGCGGATCAAAAATCTGGACTGGATGACCGAAGGTACCAAGAAGAAAGCACTGCACAAACTGGATGTGATGATCATGAAAGTGGGGTATCCGGATAAGTGGAAAGATTTGAGTTCACTCCATGTCGATCGTTCGTCGTATGTGAAGAATGTGATGAATGCCAGCAAGTGGTATACGCATTACATGATTTCGAAATACGGAAAACCGGTCGACCGTACCGAGTGGGGTATGGAACCGCAAACCTACAATGCTTATTACAATCCGTCGAACAACGAGATTGTGGTTCCGGGTTGTAACATCATGGTTCCTGGCTACGAGCGCAAAATGGCCGACGATGCGATTCTGTATGCCATCATTGGCGGCTCGACCTTCGGACACGAGATGACGCACGGCTTCGATGACCAGGGGAGCAAGTACGATGCGCAGGGAAACCTGAACAACTGGTGGACGCCTGAAGACAGCGTGAAGTTTTATGCCAAAACCCGGATGATTGTGAAGCAGTTCGATGGCTATGTGGCTGTTGACAGTTTGCACATCAATGGCTCGATGACGCAGGGCGAGAATATTGCCGACCTGGGCGGTATCATGATGGGATACCAGGCTTTTCAGCAGACCAAACAATATAAGGACAATGAAAAGATTGCCGGCTTAACGCCAGATCAACGTTTCTTCCTGGGATATGCCATGGCCTGGATGTTGAACATGCGTCCGGAAGCAATTGCCAACCAGGTGCGCAGCGATGTGCACTCACCGGCCAAATTCAGGGTGAATGGCCCGTTGTCGGATATGACGGCTTTCTACAAGACTTTCGATGTGAAGAAAGGCGATGCCATGTGGCGGCCTGATAGTTTACGAGTAAAAATCTGGTAAAACTTCACTTTCACAAAATATGCAGGCCCGCTGGTTTTCCGGTGGGCTTTTTTTTGGGTGTATTTTTTCTTCTTTTTTGTTATGTTTTACAACATCGAATGCGACCAATGTGGTTAAATAAGCGAGTAGTAAGTTATTTTTGCTAAGATTCATGTGCTTATTGGGGAAGCATTAGCATTTTACTTTTATTTCTGTAAAGAGGAAATTTGTCTATTTCTAAAATAATATTTTTGGTTTTATGCAGCTGATTAAGGGCATACAAGAGAAAGATATTATAGAACGGTTGCGGAGCGGAGACCGAACAGCTTTCGAATTGTTGTTTCAGTTTTATTATCCGGGTCTGGTTATCTATGCTACTCAGTTTGCTGTTGACAGGGGGCAAGCCGAAGATATTGTACAGAATATGTTTGTGAAGCTTTGGGAAAAGCGTCAGCGTGTGCAATTGGTCGATTCGTTGAAAGGTTATTTTTTTACATCAGTGCGGAACAGTTGTCTGAATTCGTTGAAACACCAAAAGGTCGAGAGCAAATACATCGGGCAGCTGTACGAGATGTCGGAGAAGAACCTGCTTTATCAACCCAACCTTTACATCGCCTCGGAACTTCAGGACATTATTCGCCAGGCTATTGACGAACTACCGGAACGGTGCCGCGAAGTCTTTGTTTTGAGTCGCCTGGAGCAATTGAAGAATGACGAGATTGCTGAAAAGTTGAATCTATCGAAAAGGACCGTTGAGACGCATATCAGTCATGCGCTAAAAACCCTCCGCGTAAAGCTCAAGGATTACCTGCCTTTGCTCATTCTACTTGGTTTTAGACTTTAGTTTCAATAATCCTCTTAAACTTTTTTGTCTTTTTATTACGTGTGACCCCAGAGGTGATTGTATTTGATATAAACGATACAAGAAGAGGGAATCGCATTCGTATGCATATAGAAGATAAAAAGAAAGAAGTTGTTGCCTTGCTCGAAGAGCGTGAGCGCATGGATACACTGGAGCAGGTGTCCGAGGCGGTCAATGTTATCGACCTGGTAGATCAGGTCGATGTTTCAGGCGCTTTTGTCAAGGTTAACAATCGGTTGCCGGGAGATAGTAAATGGAGGCTTTATGTTGGGTACCTGAGCAAAGCTGCCGCAATATTGTTTCTCCCATTACTGGTATTTGCCCTTTGGCAATACTATTTTTCGCAGGGAGGAATTTCTGGTGACCAAATTTCAATGCAAGAGATCACCAGTCCGCCGGGAACCCGTTCTCAAATAGTGCTCCCCGACGGCAGTACGGTGTGGCTTAACGCCGAGAGTACCATTCGCTTTCCTATACCATTTTCCAGAAAAACACGGAATGTTTCGCTGACTGGACAAGCATTTTTCAGTGTGCAGAAAAATCCCGAGGTCCCTTTCATCGTAAAGGCAGACAATGTCCAGGTAAAAGTTCTGGGAACCCGGTTTGATGTAAACGCCTATCCGGACAGGGAAAAGGTAGGTGTCGTACTGGCCCGGGGGAAAATTAGTCTGACGACAGAAAATCAGGATCATACTTCGACGAAGTCCGTAATTCTGCATCCGGGTGAACGTGCTGTAGTCGGTCGTGAACAGGGCGATATTCAGCTTTCAGAAGGAAATATTGAAAAATACATTGCCTGGCATAACGGTCGCCTGGTATTTGATGAAACGCCGATGAAAGAGGTAGCCCGGCAATTGGAGTTATGGTATGGGATAAAAGTTGTTATTGAAGATCCGGAAATTCTTAATTACCATTTTTCGACCACGTTCGAGGATGAATCGCTTTCCCAGGTGCTGGAGTTGCTGAAACTGTCTTCGCCTATTGAAATTAACTATCAACCTGCTCATTATGATGAGGGTGGTAAAAAGACATATTCAAAATCAATCGTCTATATCAAAAAGAAAACAAAATAGATTTTGCCAATGAGAAACAACTTGTAAAAAAGAAAGGAAGTGCGCCAACACTCCCTTTCATACCCGGTTAAGGGTTAAATTATTGAAAAGTAATAATCTAAAGGATTCAAATCTATGAAAAAAAAAGCTAACAACTTGCCGTTGTGGTATCACAGCTGCAAAAAACTTCTTGTTATCATGAGGCTTACAGCAGTAATACTATTGCTTACAACGTTGCAGACCTTTGCTCTTGAAGGTTATGCACAGTCAGCCCGTCTCTCTCTTGATATGAACAATGCTACTGTTAAGCAGGTATTGTCAGAAATTGAATCGCAGAGTGAGTTTTATTTCCTGTACAACAGTGATTTGATTAATGTCAACAGAAGAGTAAATATCTCAGCCAATAATGAGCGTATCGATCGGGTTTTGAACCAGCTGTTCAACGGGGAAAATATTAATTACACCATTAAAGACCGGCATATAGTATTAAGTCCGGCAACAACCTCCGGTGTTCAGCAAGATATGAGCATAAAAGGTCATGTGGTTGATAAAACCGGCGGGCCACTGCCCGGTGTGACCATTGTGATTAAGGGCACATCGAAAGGTACCATTACCGATGCGAATGGTAACTACGAAATAGACGATGTTCCGGCCAATGCAACGCTTGTTTTTTCCTTCGTTGGTATGAAGCCGCAGGAAATTAGCGTTCAGGGCAGGAATAACATCAATGTTACGATGGTCGAAGAATCGATTGGTGTGGGTGAAGTCGTTGTAACAGCACTTGGTATCAAGCGTGAAGAGAAAGCGCTGGGATATTCCGTTCAAACTGTCCAAGGCCAGAGCTTACAAAAAGTATCCGGTGTTGATGTGGGAACATCGTTGACCGGTAAAGTCGCCGGAGTTTTGGTCCAAAACTCAACTGATTTTAACGTAGCACCTACCATCTCAGTTCGTGGTGAGAGTCCGTTGATTGTGATTGACGGGGTTGCTTATGCCAATAAATCCCTGAATGATATCGCTGCAGATGATATTCAGTCGATGAGCGTTCTGAAAGGCGCAACTGCTTCCGCTCTTTACGGTTTCCGTGGAGAAAACGGCGCGATTCTGATTACGACAAAAAATGGTAGTAACAATAAATTGGGGGTATCTGTTGATGTCTCCTCAAATACCATGTTTAGCGCCGGCTTCCTGGCGATTCCGGAAAAGCAAAGTGTGTATGGTCGTGGTACAGCTTATGTTTATAATATCAACTCTGATCAGTCCTGGGGAACCTTTATGGATGGAACCGTTAGAACACAATGGGATCCGATTGCAAAGGAATTCCGGGATTACCCATACCTGCCTGTTGGGAAAAACAATTTTAAAAACTTCCTGGAGCCGGGTTATGTTACCAATAACAATGTAAGTGTCGCTTTTAAAACGGATAAAATTGCGTTGAGGAGTTCGTTGAACTGGACTAAGAACAAGGGACAGTATCCTAATTCGATGTTGAATAAGTACACCTATACACTGGGTGGCGATATTACTCTCGATAAGTTTAAATTTTCATCGAATATGTCGTATACAAAAAGGGAAACGCCTAACATGGGTTCCAATGGTTATACTTCATACGACCCGATGTATACACTGCTTATCTGGTCATCAGCCGATTTTAACATTCTCGACTATAAAAACAACTACTGGCTGATACCGGGCCAGCTGCAGAACAACCAGTTTGGATACCATTTTGATACCAATACGTACAGTGGTAAAAATCAGAACGACCCGTATTTTGACCGATATCAACGTACCAATGAGCAATCGCGTGATATTTTTAACGCCGATCTGACGACAAGTTATGATATTGCCCCATGGTTGACTGCCACACTTCGTGGAGGTCTCGATTTCTTTATCAATCGCGGACAGTTGAGGATATCGCAGGGATCATACACTTCTTCAGGTAACACGGGTATTCCCGGAAATCCTTATACCTGGAATGGTAGTCGGACTGGAGCCTACCTGACTGGTAGAACGCAGGGATATAGTATCAACAGTGATTTCCTGTTGACCGGTAGCCGGACTTTCCTTGATGATTTTGATGTAGAATATCTCGCCGGGGGAACCATGTTCTACGACCGCAGCGATAACATCAACGCTGAAACCGTCGGTGGTATTTCTATCCCGGAATACTTCTCGCTGAACGCTTCTGTAAATCCGGCAGCTGTTGGCGAAAGTACTACTCAGAGGCAGGTCAATTCACTCTTTGGCCGGGTCGCACTTTCGTGGAAGAAAATGCTTTTCGTGGATGTAACCGGCCGTAACGACTGGGTGTCCATGTTGGCCAATCCGAATGTACCCAAAGCGGACCGCTCTTATTTCTATCCGTCCATTTCCGGTAGCTTTGTGGTATCAGAGCTTCTGCCATCTACCAAAGGTTGGTTGGATTTGATGAAATTCAGGGGTTCCTGGACACAAGCAAAAACGCCGCCTAATCCGTACACCATTAACAGTGTTTTCTCCGTAAATCCGGGTACCTGGAATGCACTGAACGGAGCTACAGCACCGAGTTCGTTATATCTGAACACATACAGCCCGAACTCTTACACCACAACGGAAGTTGGTTTTCAGGCAATGACGTTCAAGAAGCGCTTTACTGTGGATGTTACTTACTATGCGAAGCATATTTTTGATATTCTAAAACTGGGTCCGTTGTCATCAGCCACCGGATATACCGGTATTTATCTGAATACAGATGAACAACGATCCAACCGTGGATGGGAAGTCGCTGTTACGGCTACACCGCTGAAAACAAAAGACTGGCAGTGGGATGTTGGTGCCAACTGGTCGACCCATAAACAAGTTTATACGAAACTCGATTCAACCTATACTTCCAATTATGGAAAACCCTGGGTGAAGGTTGGAGAACGCACAGACGCTTTTACAACCAAAGATTACCTGCGCGTTCCTGACGGAGAATATGCCGGACAGCTGATTTACAATACCAGCGGGCGGGTTATGAGAAGCAGCTACACTACCTTATATGGTTATAGCGACCCGGACTGGATTTGGGGTTTCAACACGACCTTGCGATATAAGAATTTCAGTTTGTACATGTCGTTCGATGGAGTTGTCGGTGGTTTGATGCCTACCCGGACCGAAAGTTATATGTGGCAAGCCGGGGTGCATCCCAACTCGGTAACCGAAGCCCGTAAACAAGATGTTGAGGATCCGAGTAAGGGACACTACATAGGAGATGGTGTTCAGGTTATATCCGGGTCGGTGACCTATGATCCCAATGGTAATATTCTTACCGATAACCGGCAATATGCTGTAAACGATTCGACTGAGACTTACAAGCAAGCGGTGCAGGATTTTCATAACTCAAGTGCATGGGGGGGCAGTGCCAATCCTAATGATATATATGCCAGAACCTTCCTGAAACTTCGTGAGGTGTCGCTGACTTATACTGTTCCGGATAGATTCCTGAATAATTGGGGAAGAGGAATTATTAAAGGGGCATCCATTGCCTTTGTGGGACAGAATGTACTGTTTTGGGCCAAGGATTTTAAATATTCTGATCCAGACGGTGGTAGCGAAGATTTTTCTGATCCTTCGGTAAGATATCTTGGAGGTAATATTAAACTGACATTTTAATCCAATAGAACTATGAGAAATCTAACATATATCTTTGTTTTGATATTTTCTCTCTTTACGGCAGTTTCCTGCAGTAACTTTGAGGAGATCAATACAGATCCAAATAAAACAAATGAGGTTACGTCCTCGATGCTTGCAACACAGGTATTGAAAGATACATACCGGTTTTGGAACCCGAACCCTGCTGATTTTACTTCCGGTAACTTGTTTAACAAGCACATTGCCATGCTGGAAACAAATCCGAATCCGGGGCAATACTATTATTCATATTCGCCTTATGGTAGTTTTGGTTCTTACTCCAGATTGACGGATCTTAAATTTATGGTCCAATACGCAGAAGGTTCAAAATTTGAATCATCTTACAAAGGACTAGAACTTTTCCTGAAAGCCGCATATGGATTCTCAGCAACTTTGTCTATGGGAGATGTACCTTACTCCGAAGCCGGAATGGCGACCGACGGTATTACTCAACCTAAATACGATAAACAGGCAGATGTATTTGCCGAAGTTTTGAGTGATCTGCAAAAAGCTGAATCGTACTTTGCTGAGGGCACCAATTTCGATGGCGACATCATGTACGGCGGGGATGTGACGAAATGGAGGAAGCTGTGTAATGCCATGCAGTTGAAGGTCATTCAAACGATGAGTAAACATGCAACATCAGAACAAAAAGCACGTTTTGCTGCCATTGTCAATGCCGGGAATTTGATGACCAGTAACGACGATAACTTTAAACTGGTTTACACTGACAACCCAAATGCAACATATCCGATGTATAACGGCGAAGAGCGTAGACAGTACACAGGAGTTACGCAGTTGGTTGTCAATTCGCTGAAGAATCTCAATGATCGCCGCTTGTTCTATTTCGCGGAACCGGCACAGGCACAAATTGATGGTGGACTGACCGAGTCGGATTGGGATGCCTATGTGGGAGCTCCTTCTGATATGCGTGCAGAACAGCTGGCACTGAATAATGCCGATGGCGACTATTCTTTACTGAATAAACGTTATGTTGCTTTCATGGATAACGATCCGATGCTCTATTTTACTTATTCAGAGCAGTGCTTCATTATTGCGGAAGCCATCGAAGAAGGTTGGGTTTCGGGTGATGCTCAGCAATATTATCAAAACGGGGTGAAAGCCCAGTTGGAATATTACATGAACCTTCCTCACACGGCTGATTATGTGCACGGAATGGCTATCGATCAAAACTACATTGATAACTACTTTACCGGCGCTGCAGCTTATGCTACCAGTGGAACCAAAGAGGATCGCTTGCATCAGATCTGGACACAACGTTGGTTGATTGATTTCTTCCAGGGTAACGGAGGAAACTACCCGCAATTTCTGCGTACAGGCTACCCGGTTTATCCGCTGAATCCTTCGACAAGCCTGAACCCGGAAGATCCGACCGTATATCCTAAGCGCTGGATGTACCCAACGGATGAACAAACTAAAAATCCGGTCAATTATCAAAAAGCCATTGACGATCAGTATAATGGATACGACGGAATCAACCAGGTTCCGTGGTATTTGAAGTAAAGGGTGAATTTGATTAGTAAAAATGTGGATGAAATGGGGGAGAGCTAAGCCTCCCCCATTTTTTACGGTATATAATAATTACCCGGATGACATTCCGGTAAAACGAGTAAAACGAAACACCAAACGTCATGAAACAAAAAATAATATTCCTTTCAGTCATTTTATGTCTTGTTTCTTTCAGTGCATTTTCTCAGTTTACTCAGGGTTACAAATTGGTTTGGCAAGACAATTTCGACGGAAATTCGCTTGATACCACATCCTGGAACAATCGGGTAATGAAACCGGGAACGGTGAACAACGAGTTGCAGCGTTACACCGACGGCAAAAACGTGGAAGTAAAAGATGGCAAGCTGATTATTGAAGCGAGACACGAAAATGATGAATATACTTCCGGAAGAATCAACACGAGAGGCAAGCATACTTTCACCTATGGAATTGTTAAAATGAGAGCGAAGTTACCGGCAGGTGTGGGCACATGGCCCGCATTGTGGATGCTGGGAGCGGACATTCAGGAAGTAGGTTGGCCGGCTTGCGGAGAGTTGGATATTATGGAGCATGTAGGCAAAAAGCCTGGCTTCATCCATTCCTCCATACATAATCCGTCGGGTTACGGAGCAACACCTTATACGGGAATCGTGGAAATAAAAGATCCTTACACTCAATTTCATATATACAGTATGGAATGGACGAAAGACTTCATTACCTTCTACGTGGATGGAAAGAAAATATACCATTATCAACCGAAGGAGAAAAACATAAAGAACTGGCCATTCGATAAACCTTTCTACCTGATTTTTAATATCGCGATTGGTGGTAATATGGGAGGTTCGAAAGTCGATAATAGCTGCTTCCCAACCGATATGGTGGTTGACTGGGTAAAAGTATATCAGAAGTGATGTCTCCCAAAGGATTGTTTTGGATTGACTAATAAATAATAAAATACAAGCATGAAGAAGCTGTTTTTTCTGATTCTGGCGATTGTCTTTATTGAGGTGGCGCAGGCTCAAAACCTTAAGTTGATGACCTACAATCTCCGGTTGGCACTGCCGTCCGATGGATTGAATTCCTGGGAACACCGGAAGGATTTTATGGTCGACCAGCTGAATTTTTATGCACCCGATATATTTGGAACACAGGAAGGATTACCGAATCAAATAGACTACCTGAATAAGAAGCTAGAAGGTTATAAGTCGATTGGTCAGGGGCGCGAAGGCGGCAGTAAAGGAGAGCATGTCGCCGTTTTTTACAATGCTAACCGCTTCAAGGTGTTGGTGCATCATACTTTCTGGTTGTCGGAAACCCCTGATAAAGTTTCGAAGGGCTGGGATGCGGCTTATCTTCGGATTTGCACGTATGGCCTTTTCTACGACAAGTTGACGCATGAATCGTTCTGGGTTTTCAATACCCATCTGGACAACAAAGGGGAGCTGGCTCGCAAAAATGGTATCGCTTTGGTGCTGAAAAAAATGAACGAAATCAACACCGCCAACCTGCCGGTTATTTTCATGGGCGACCTGAATTCGACGCCGGAGAGTGATGTTATTCAGGAAATCGACAAGAGTTTCAACCAATCCAAAACACTTAGCGAAACCAAGCCGTTTGGTCCGGATGCTACTTTCAACGGTTTTCAATGGGATATAAGACCTACCAACGGCATCGATTACATCTTTATTAAAAAGGAAGCACCCATTGCTGTGAAGAAATACGCCGTGTTGCGCGATAGTCGGGATCACCGTTTCCCGTCTGACCACTTTCCGGTTTTCACCGAGGTGGCTTTTACCAACGATAAATAGAAATCGTGCAATTGTACGGAACTTTCATTCTACGAAAGTTTATCTGACAGATTGGGTATTTCTTGCTGTGCAGGATTTACCCAATCATTATGTTGTAAATTATTTTGCCGGAAAATCCTGTTCTTGCTAAATTCAAACCTTCAATAAAACCTTCGTGAATCATGAGCCGACGACTGCTATATCTAGCTTTTCTCTTGTTTCTGAACTCTTCGGTTTGGGCTGCTCCCATCATCAAAACCAGCTTGAATAGTGGCTGGTTTTTCCAACAAACCGATCATCCCGACAGTACAAAATGGGAACCGGTCAATGTTCCTCATACCTGGAACGCGAAAGATGCATTTGACGATCAGCGGGGATATTATCGCGGAACGGGGTGGTACCGGCGAAATTTATATGTGGATGCTGGCTGGAAAGGACAGAAACTTTTTCTCGATTTTGAAGGAGTCAACAAAATAGCAACTGTTTTTATCAATGGGCAGAAAGTTGGCGAGCACAAAGGCGGTTACACGGCTTTCAGTTTTGATATCTCTCCATACGTGCATTACGGTTCGGACAATGATTTGCGCGTGGAAGTGAGCAATGCACCCGATCCGCAAATTCCTCCGCTGGAAGCTGATTTCACTTTTTACGGAGGCATTTACCGTGACGTGTGGCTCAAAGTGGAGAATCCCATTCATTTTGCTTTCGCGAAATATGCGACTCCCGCAGTTTACGTGAATACGCCTCAGGTTTCTGCCGAATCTGCTCAGGTGAAGGTTCGGGGAACCGTTCGAAACGAGTCCGGAAAAACGAATCGTCTGCTTGTTCGTTCTGAGATTTTTTCCCCGGAAGGGAAGCTCGTGGCGGTGCTGAACAAGGTGTTTACCGTAAGAAGAAATAGTGATCGCGATTTTGAGATGGTTTCGAAACCATTAGATAAACCGCAGCTTTGGTCGCCCGATGCTCCTAACTTATATACCGTAAAAACCACGGTGCAGCTTTACCATAGCAATAGCATTCTCGACCGGGTGGAGAGTCCGTTGGGCTTCCGGTGGTTTAAAGCTGATCCGAATTTGGGATTTTTCCTGAACGGAAAGCCATTGAAACTGCACGGACTGAACCGTCATCAGGATTATCCGGGATTGGGAAATGCCTTGCCTGATGATTTGCATAAAAAGGATTTTGAGCTCATTAAAAAAATGGGAGCTAACTTCGTCCGGTTAGCGCACTATCCGCAGGCGCCAGAGGTGTATCGCGAATGCGATCGGCTGGGGTTGCTTGTGTGGAGTGAAATCCCGGTGGTGAATGAAATTACCGAATCGAAGGAATTCACGGAGAATTGTTTGAATATGCAGCGGGAACAGATTCATCAAACCTACAATCATCCTTCGGTGGTGATGTATGGTTACATGAATGAAGTGTTTATCCGGTTGGCCTATACAAAGCAACTGTCGGACAGTGTCCGTAACCGGAAAATCAAAAATACGCTGAAGCTGGCGCGAGAACTGGATTCGTTAACCCGAAGCGAAGCGCCCGGCCGGTTAACCGTGATGGCCTTGCATCAGAATCCCATCTATAATAAAACAGGAATTGCCGATATTCCGCAGGTAATTGGATGGAACCTGTACATGGGCTGGTACGGTGGTAAGTACAGTGATTTGGGCAGTTTCCTCGACAGACAGCACGCGGAACATCCGAACCGCTGTATCATGCTTTCGGAGTACGGTCCCGGAAGCGATGTCCGGCTGCATACCGATCATCCGGAAGTGTGGGATTACTCCGAAGAATATCAATTCCTTTCTCATGCCAGCTATCGTTCCCAGGTGGACGAGCGTCCCTATGTAATGGGGATGGCTGCGTGGATTTTTGCCGATTTTGGTTCGGAAGGCCGCGCTGATGCGATTCCGCACATCAACCAGAAAGGTTTGATGACGTATAACCGCACGCCCAAGGATGTTTATCACTATTACCAGGTGATGAACGATAAATTGCCGCGGGTAGCCATTACCGGAACAAATTATACCAACCGGACCTATGTCGCGGATGAAAACGGAAAGTCGAAGCATGAGGTTTGGGTGTTCACCAATTCAGGACAGGTGACGCTTTACCGAAACGGCGAGTGGATTAATTCACAGAAACCGGTCGACGGCATTGTGAAGATGCAGGTTCCTTTCGTTTCAGGGCCCAATAAACTTTTGGCGGTGACTGATATGGCGGAAGATTCGCTGGTGGTTAATGTAAAAATGATTCCGCGAAAGCTCACAGCCGGTGAATTTCATACCATCCGCGTCAATGTAGGCAGCAATTGCAATTTCCATGATGAGTTGACCGGTGAAAACTGGATTCCTGACCAGCCATATCAGCCGGGAAGTTTTGGGTATGTCGGCGGCGATATCTATCATTCAGTTACCTGGAAAGCATTAAGTACACAGGCGAACATTAAAGGTACAGATGATGATCCGCTTTATCAAACCATGCGTGAAGGGTTGAAAAGCTATCGGTTCGATGTGCCGGAAGGTTGTTACAAGGTGACCTTGCTGTTTGCCGAACCCAATTCGAAGGCGGGGCAGCCACAATTGATTTATAACCTGATGAACGATAGGGCGAAGCAGGAATCTGATGTCCGAAGTTTTGGGATTTCGATGAACGGAGAACAAGAAGTCGGGCATTTCAACCTGGCACGAGATTATGGTGCTTTGCGGGCAGTAAAGAAGACTTTTGTGGTGAATGTGGATAAAGGCGAAGTTCTTTCAGTTCAATTTTTGCCTGAGCATGGAAAAACTCTTCTTAGTGGCATCCGTATCGAAAAACGTTGAATCCAATCATAAATCAGATAAAGTATCGAAGCATGAAGAGAAACGTATTTACACTATTGCTGACGTTGTTCATCGCTGCTGGTGTATCGGCACAAACTCGCTACAAAGATGATATTGCCAGTGGTTTTGTCAAGAAAACTTACACGTATGCAGTGAAAGATGGTCAGGAGTTGAAGATGGATATCTATTTCCCGGAAGGTGATAAAGCGACCGACCGTGCAGCGTGGATTCATGTTCACGGTGGTGGATTTTCCGGTGGAACACGGGATGCGAAAGCCGATGTGAACTTGTGTACTCACCTGGCAAAGAAAGGGTATGTAACGGCGTCTATTTCGTACCGGTTAACCCGGAAGAAAGACGGTTTTGGTTGTGATGTGCCGGCCGATAAGAAGATGGATACTTTCCGGAAAGCGGTGAGTGATTTGCGCAGTGCCACGGCTTTTATGTTAAAAAATCACGCAAAATTTGGCATCGATACCAGCCGTATTATTATTTCAGGAAGTAGTGCGGGCGCCGAAACAGTTTTGAATGCGGCTTACCGTCCGGTAACGCAATGGGTGGAAGGAAAGCAGGAATTGCCTACCGGATTCCGTTATGCGGGAGTGATTTCTTTTGCAGGCGCCATGGTCAATGCAGCCAATATTTCGGCTGAAACAGCCATTCCTACGATGATGTTTCATGGAACGGCTGACAACCTGGTGCCTTATGCCACGGCGCCTCACCACTATTGCAGCATCGACAGTCCGGGCTACATGATGTTGGATGGCTCGTACACGATTGCGAACCGCTTGCGCAAACTGGGAAAAACTTATTGGCTGGAAACCCGCTGCGGTGCCGGCCACGAAATGTCGGGCTTGCCCATGACACAATCGGTGGACGATATTGTCGATTTTGCTTACAACTACATTATCCAGGGCAAGAAAGCGCAAATTCACACCATCGACAAGAGTCCGAAGTACAAAAAGGGGGATTCTCTTTATGATTTTTGCGACAACTAGGCAGACAAACATTAAAAGCATAAACCAGGCAGTCTCTCGGAAACGGAGGCTGCTTTTTTGTTTGGAAACATTTTAAATAGATGTCCGTAAACGCTTGTAGTATAAATTCTTAATTGACGCTTATGAAAAAACTGATTTTGTTTGTTGCCCTGATGACAGTTGCCTCATTATATGCTGCGGCCCAGGTTCATTTGCCTGATTTTAAGATTGGACAGAAGGCGGTTCTTACCGATGTGAAGATGAAAGATGTTTCCGGTAAGGAATATGACTTGAATGATTTGAAAAAGGCGAATGGCCTCGTTGTTATATTCTCCTGCAATACCTGTCCGTTTGTAAAAATGTGGGAAGATCGGTACCCGGAAATTAAAAAATGGGCCGACGAACACCAGGTTGGAATGGTGTTGGTAAATTCAAATTACACAAAACGAGACGGTGCTGATTCGTTCGAGGCAATGAAAGAGCATGCAAAAGAACACAATTACACAATGCCTTATGTGGTCGATAAAGACAGTCGTTTGGCAAATGCTTTTGATGCGAAGACCACACCTCATGTTTTTCTTTTTGATAAAGATTTCACGTTAGTGTACAAAGGTGCGATTGATGATAATTATCAAAGCGCTGAAAATGTGAAGCGTGCCTACCTGAAAAATGCCATTTGGGAACTGGCTGCCGGAAAAATGGTGGCAAAAAGTGAAACACCACCGGTTGGATGCAGTATAAAAAGAAAAATAGATTAGTCCATTAGTTGATGTTGTGAAAAGGGAGAATCACTTGACGGTGGTTTCTCCTTTTTTGTTTTACAGGGATATAGTTTTTAAAGCATTATGAAAAATGGACGAAAACAGCGATCATTGTAAGGTATCCTAACAAAAATCTATTTTCCATGCGAAGAATACTGGCTTACTTCCTCTTGTTTCTGCTAACCGCTCCGGTTTTTGGGCAGGAAACGATGAACATTATCACGTACAATATCCGCTTCAATAATCCCGATGACGGCGCGAATGCCTGGCCTCACCGGAGGTCGGACGTGATAGCCCTTCTGAAATTTCACGAGGCGGATGTTTTCTGTGTTCAGGAAGCGTTACATGATCAGATGGTTGATTTGAAAGATGGTATGCAGACGTTCGATTACGTGGGCGTTGGTCGTGACGATGGCAAAGAAGCCGGCGAATATTCGGCCATTTTTTACAATACCCAGAGATATAAATTACAGGGCCAAGGTCATTTCTGGTTGTCGGAAACTCCCGATAAGCCTGGTTTGGGGTGGGATGCAGCCTGTGTGCGGATATGTTCCTGGGCAAAGTTGAGGGAGCGCGAAAGCAATCAGTCTTTTTTCGTGTTTACCACGCATTTCGACCATGTGGGTGTAAAAGCGCGGGAAGAATCGGCAAAGCTGATATATAGAAAAGTACAGGAACTGGGAGGTGACCGGTTACCGGTTTTCCTGACGGGCGATTTCAATCTGACGCCCGACGCCAGTGCGATTGCTTTGATTCGCAGTCAGTGGAAAGACTCGCGATTGGCAACTCTTTCGCCGCCTTACGGACCGGTTGGTACGTTCGAGGGATTTGATTTCAATTCGTCGCTGAAGAACCGGATTGACTACATTTTTGTCAACGATAAGGTGAGAGTGTTGCGCTATGGTGTCCTCTCCGATTCGAAAGATAAACGCTATCCGTCCGACCATCTTCCCGTACTGGTGGAAGCCAAATTTATCGATTGACGAGTTTTGAAAAAGCAATAATCGTATTACAAAAAGAGCCGGAATTCCTGTCAAAGATTCCGGCTCGTGATTGTTCTGGCTGTAGTTTGATAAGTTTTCGTTACGCCTGAAGCGATTCCAATGTCGCTTTCAGCTGTTTCTTTCCCTGGCCGGTATCGACGTGGGCACTTGGCCCGGCAATACATCCGCCTTCACAGGCCATTACCTCGATGAAATTACCGGGTGCTTTTCCTCTGCTGTACGCTTTTAGCAAGCCAATCGATTTCTTGTTGATGCCATTTACCTCGATGGCGCGAACATCAACGGTCAGGCCTTCGGCTTTTACTGCTTCAACTACGCCACCTGATTGAGCAAATCCGCGGCTTTCAGGCGAACTATAAGTCAATTCTATCGCCTCACAATTTTCAATGTCAATTTCAAATCCTTTGAAGAAGGAATCCAGTTCTTCAAACGTCATCACATAATCAACATTCGGGTCGATCATGGCTTCTTTCCGTTTGGCGATACACGGCCCGATGAACACCAGTTTGGCATCGGGATACTTCTGCCGTGCCAGTTCTGCCGCGTAGTACATCGGTGTTTTGGTGTGCGAAACGTATGATTTCATGTTCGGCACGTGCTTCTCGACGGCTTGAACGTATCCCGGACAGCAGGACGTGGTCATGAACGATTGGCCGCTTTCCAGTTTTTCTTTTAGCTCAGCTGCCTCATTAGCGGTGGTAATCATGGCACCCTGGGCGACTTCCATTACGTCATGAAAGCCCAGTTCTTTGATGGCAGTAAATACTTTTCCTGCTTCGTAATTATACTGTCCCAATATAGAAGGAGCAGGCAGGGCGATTACTTTTTCACCGGCCTGGATGGCTTTGAAAATATCGACGATGTGCGAGATTTCGAAAATGGAACCAAACGGACAGGCATTCAGGCATTTTCCGCAGTAGATGCATTTTTCGTCATCGATGTGTTCAACACCTTGTTCGTCTTTGGAAATGGCACCAACCGGACACGCTTCTTCACAGGGAACTGGTACATGCACGATGGAGTGATACGGGCAGGCATTCTTACAAATACCGCAGTTGACACATTTTTTCGGATCAATCTGAGCTTGTCCGTTGCAGTTGAAGGTAATCGCATTCTTTGGACAGTTCATTTTACACGGGCTGGCAACGCATCCGCGACACAGATTGGAAACCACGTAGTTCACCTTCACGCAGGCGGTGCAGGCTTCATCCACTACCGTGAGAATTTCCTTTCGGGGCTCAGTCCGCTGGCGTGCCACTTGCGCATAATTGGCCAGTGGCATCAGTTCATCGCTTTCTTCTTCCGGAAGGAAACCCAGGATAGGCATCAGTTTATATTTCAAAACAGCCCGCTCTTTGTAAATGCAGCAACGACGCTGGGCTCCTCGTTCCCGTGGCGACATTTCCACCGGAATTCGGTCAATCTGGTTCTCTAACTGGTCTTCTTTGATGAGTCCGGCCAAACGGGAAAGGAGCTCTCGCCTGACGATCATGGTGTTGTTGACGTATGCCATTGGTTAAAGCCTGAGTGAAGTTTGATTTCGGCGGCAAAAGTATATTATTTCTCAGGCATACATGTTTTATAACATATAAATTTATGTTATGGTACTAATTCAAAATGATTTTAAAGAAACTGCTGATTTATAGATGGATAAATGGAAATATATAGATGTGTCATGTAGTTGTCTCGCTCTAAATAATCTGTTACAATTTCAAGCCATGAAAGTGGGCTAATCCTCCTTCTGAAGTCTCTTTGTACAAATGGGGCAAATCGTGACCGGTTTGTTTCATGGTCTGAACCACCTTATCGAAACTAATGAGATGACGTCCGTCAGAAAGCAGCGCGTAGTTTTTGTGATTGAGTGCACGTGCTGCCGCGAAAGCATTTCGTTCGATACAGGGAACCTGGACGAGCCCGGCGATGGGATCACACGTTAAACCGAGGTGGTGTTCCAGTCCCATTTCGGCTGCATATTCAATTTGGAAAATACTGCCTCCGCTCAGCTGCGTTACTGCAGCGGACGCCATGGCGCAGGCTGTTCCTACTTCTCCCTGACAACCTACTTCTGCACCGGAGATGGAAGCGTTGGTTTTTACCAGTGTCCCGATTAGTCCGGCGGTGGCCAGAGCATGCAGAATTTTTTGCTCCGAGCTCTTGTGGTACTTCTTCATGTAATAAAGAACCGCCGGTAACACACCGCTGGCACCACAGGTTGGTGCTGTTACAATTTCTCCTCCAGCTGCATTTTCTTCCGAAACAGCTAAGGCATAAGCATAAAGCAATGACCGTTTTTTGATGGCTGGTTTAAAGTTTCTCGCTTTAGCATAATACCCAGCCGCTTTTCGCGGATATTTCAGGACACCCGGAAGTGTACCCTCTGTGTCGAGACCTCTTTTCACCGCAGCTTCCATTACATGCCAGGCGTTTCCCAGGTAGGTCCAGATTTCCGGTCCTTCGTTCACTTCCACATATTCCCAAATGCTTTTTCCATTTTCGTAGCACCAGTTCAGGATAGCGTCCATCGTGGAATCCGGGTAAACCGAAATGGTTTCCAATTCAGTTACATCGTCAACGATGGCACCACCACCGATGGAGTAGACTGTCCAGCTATCGGTAACCTGTCCTTTGTCGTCCAGTGCTTCCAGCTTTAGTGCGTTAGGATGACGTTTTAAAAATGTTTCCGGTTTCCACAGGATATTGACTCTGTCGGCACCCAACGCTTTTTGTATGGCCACATCGGTTAAGTGGCCCCTGCCAGTGGCAGCGAGGCTTCCGTATAACGTAACCTGATAGCTTGAGGCATCAGGTGTTTTGGACAGAAAACGTTCGGCGGCTTTTTTGGGTCCCATCGTATGACTGGACGACGGGCCATTGCCAATTCGGAAAATTTCTTTGATGGATTCCATTAGTGGTAATATTTGTTGCGAAATAACGGTTTTTCCGCATATCAATAGTGAAAGCTACTACTTTTTTCATGGCATTTTGGAAAATGGGTTTTGTCGGTACAACATTGATTTCATCAATTTACCTAAAGTGGATTAGCGTACCAGATAGGCTGTGACTTTTTTGAGACGATTTTGTCTGTTATTGTCGAATATTTTTAACTTTGCCACCGCTTTTGGAGAGTTGCCGGAGTGGTCGAACGGGGCAGACTCGAAATCTGTTGTACCCTTCGGGGTACCGGGGGTTCGAATCCCTCACTCTCCGCATTTATTTTTGAATTGAGCCTCGCACTGATGCGGGGTTTTTTGTTTTTTCATTACCCTTTTATTTACAATTCATCCTGTATTTTATGCCGCCGGTATCTATACTGAACCTCAGAAGTTAGTTCCTGACAAAATAGTATATTTGTGCTGACAAACGATTTAGCTTGACATGACGCTGGATATTGATAAAAAGGATATTGCCAAATTTATCCTGGTAGGAGATCGGGTATTGGTGAAGCCCAAGAATCCGAATACGCAGACAAAATCCGGGTTATACCTTCCCCCCGCTGCCGTAGAGAAAGAAAAAGTACAAACCGGTTATGTGATTAAAGTTGGTCCGGGATTTCCTATTCCGGCTATGGCCGACGAAGATGAGCCGTGGAAGGATAAAAAAGAGGAGGTAAAATATGTTCCTCTTCAGGCGCAAGCCGGCGATTTAGCCATCTATCTTAGTCAATCAGGTTACGAAATAGAATTTAACCAGGAAAAGTACGTTATTCTCCCTCACTCCGCCATTCTGATGCTGGTGAGAGATGAAGGACTTTTCGAATAACCAGCTTGAAGAACCCGTTTACAAACGGGGGAACGATGGGAGGCTTATGATGGATAAAAGGATAGTATCCGTTTTTTTCATATTACTTTTATTTTTAGGTGAATCGCTTCAGGGAGCGATAAAGAGCATTGGTCTGCCCGTCATCAAAAATTTCACCAAGCAGGAATATAACGCTGGTACGCAAAGCTGGGCTATCGCTCAGGGGAGTGATGATGAGCTTTACTTTGCCAACAATAACGGTTTGCTTCAGTTCGATGGAGTAAATTGGCGTACTTACCCGCTACCTAACTATTCGATTGTCCGATCTATTTTGATTGGGGATGGGGGACGGATTTATGTTGGTGGATTCAACGAATTTGGATACTTCGAACCTGATGTTCAGGGGCAATTGACTTACCATTCCATGATAGAATTTCTTCCCGAAAAGGAACGAAACCTTGGTGAAGTCTGGAAAATATTCCATCTGGGGAACGATATCATTTTTCAAGCCTATACAAAATTGATGATTTGGAATGGTCACTCCTTCAAAATCATCCATCCGGCTACGGACGAACTTTTTCATTTTTCATTTATCGTCGACAACCAATTATGGATTAATGACCGGGCCCGTGGTCTGATGAAACTGGAAGACGATGGTTCGCTGAAAAGCCTTCAGGGAATGGGAAAATTGAAAGGGCAAGAGGTTTGGGGCATCCTTCCTTTTCCGGGTAACCGACATTTGATTGCTACACTGAATAAAGGAATCTTTATCTACGATGATAAACGATTGATATCCTGGAATACACCAGCTGACGAATTTCTTAAATCGAACCGATTGATGGGGACGGCACGCCTGGATGGAGACCATTTTGTGTTTGGTACGATCTCGAAAGGATTGCTGATAACTGATTCTAAAGGGGACATCATTCAGAATATCAGCCGAAATGAGGGGCTGCAGAACAATACGGTGCTTTCCATTTTTGTAGATCACGACCGGAATTTATGGTTGGGACTAGACAATGGTATTTCACAGATAAAAATCAATTCCCCGCTTTCGCTCATTGGTTTTAATAATGCCGTTGGCGCCACATATTCTGCCGCTGTCTTCAAGAACAAATTATTTCTGGCTACTAATCAAGGTGTGGTCTACCATCCATGGCATCCGGAGGAACGTTTTCAGCGTTTTGGGAAGTTTACCATGTTGGAAGCTACCCGCGGACAGGCATGGTCACTGCAGAAATTCGACGATATTTTGCTGGTTGGACACAATGTGGGAGCCTTCCAGATAATCGATGATAAAGCAGAATTGATATCCTCCATTCCCGGATACTGGAGCTTTCAGCAGGTGCCCGGACATCCCGATCGTTTGCTTGGAGGTCATTATAACGGGTTGTCGCTATTCAGACGAACTTCTCATGGATGGCAATATATGCAGGAGGTTGAAGGATTTAAGGAGTCGTCTAAGGCATTTTATTTTGACAAGCTTGGTAATTTGTGGATGACGCATGGTTATCGAGGTGTTTGTCGACTTGAAATGAATCATGATTTTACCCGGGTGCTTCGAACTGAATGGTATGGGACAGCTGAAGGACTTCCGCAAGTAGCTGGCGTGGGAATTTATAAATTGAATGGAGATTTGGTGTTTTTGGGTAAAGATGGCGTATATAATTTTGATCCGACTTCAAACTATTTTAGAAAAAACCTGGCGTTGACGAAATTGCTGGAAGGCAAATATAACCTGGATTATATCCATCAGGATAAGCAGGAAAACATATGGTACTACCAAAACCTTAAAGCAGGTATGATGCTGAGGCAAAAAGATGGTTCCTATGTGGACATGGATATGCCTTTTCGTGGTCTGACCGGACGTTTCATTTATTCTTTCGAATTTGTATTGCCTGTTGATGATCATAATGTATTTATGGGCTTTGATGACGGTGTTGCTCATTACGATCCGAGCTTTATCAAATCATGGAACTCTCCTTTTCATACAATGATTAGGGAGGTTTCACTTATTAAATCTGATTCGGTTCTGTATTTGGGCAACGGACCTCAGAACGAAGCGATGGTGTTACCCTACAAACAAAATGATATCCGGTTCTATTTTGCTTCCACAGACATGGAGAATATCGGGAATATTACATACATGTTGAAATTGGAAGGATTTGACGACAACTGGAGCTTCTGGTCGGAAAGAACCATGCGCGATTACACCAACCTTCCGGAAGGAGACTATACTTTCATGGTAAAAGGGCTTAACCGATACGGCATTTCGAGTAAACCGGCAACTTACCATTTTACCATTTTGCCACCCTGGTACCGAAGTGTGGTAGCGTATATTTTTTACGGTTTGCTCGTCATCTTGTTGATTGGGGGGGTATATTATTTTAGTCGGCTACGGATTTTGCGTTCCAGGGAGAAGGAAGCACGTCGTCAGCAAGAGCTTTATGCCCGGAAAGAAGAGGCGATGCGTCGTAAACAGTTGGAAGCAGACAAGGAAATCATCCGGTTACGGAATGAAAAGTTGCGGAATGAAATGGTTCACAAAGAAAAAGAACTGGCCAACGCTTCCATGGAGATGATTCAGAAAAACAAGATGCTTATTAAAATTAAAAATGACCTGAAGGTTGCTTCTGAAAATGTGTCTGAAGAAACGGTACAAGCCAAACTAAAATCGATTTTGAAACGGGTCGACCGGCAGGTGAATAACGAAAAGCAATGGCAGGTTTTTGAAACACATTTCGAAACGGTTCATGAAGACTTCCTCTCCCGAATAAAAGATCAATTCCCGGAACTATCTCCAAAAGAATTGAAATTATGCGCTTACCTGCGGATGAATGTTTCCAGCAAAGAAATTGCTGCATTGATGAATATTTCTGTCAGGGGAGTTGAAATTAGTCGATATCGTTTACGTAAAAAACTCCGACTTCAGCGGCACGAGAACCTGACCGATTTTATTCTTAGTTATTAGTCTTGTCGGTTAATAATCATTCGATTTCATTCTTTTCTACTGTTCGGAATACCCAAAATTTCTTCTACCGGGCTAATTTCGGATACGCTTTTGTTGTAAAAGATTGACTTTGCATCTTTTATGTTGCTAGCACATTCTTTTGTTGATTTCTCCCTTGTAATACACTATTGATATTTACTTAATATCTGTCATACATCTGTCTGATTCCAGTCTATTCCTCATTTGATGTAGTGAAATTTCATCGAAGACATGTTTTGAAATTGAATTTTTGGTTTCTATATGTCTGTTTGTGAATGTGATAAAATCGACATGATGAAGAAATGATGTATTGTTAAAATGTGTTTGATGTGTTTTTGTTGGGGGTGTAAATTCTTTCATAGAGTGGAAGAAGACTTTTTTTGTGTCAGCATTTGTAAAGTCAATGTTAAATCCATGTTGTTTAAACTTTATTCCTATTCTATGAAAAAAGTCTTCATGTTAACGTTCCTGTTCCTGGTGGCTACGCTGGGTTTTGCTCAGGAGCGGAATGTAAAAGGTACGGTGACCAGTACTGAAGATGGTTCACCGATTCCGGGAGTTAGTATCTCGGTAAAAGGAACCACAACAGGAACGATTTCCGATATTAACGGGAATTATGCTGTTTCAGTTCCCGATAATGCCACGCTTGTTTTTTCATTCATCGGGTTGAAGAGGCAGGAAATTCCCGTTGCGGGGAAATCAACAATCAATGTTCAGATGGAAAATGAATCACTGGATGTTGATGAAGTGGTAGTTGTCGGATATGGCACACAAAAGAAAAGTGTTGTTACAGGGGCAATTGCCAGTGTAAAAGCAGAAGATCTTGAAAAGGCAACGCCCACCCGTATTGAAGATGTGTTGAAAGGCCGCCTTTCGGGTGTTTCGATCACTCAGTCTTCCGGTCAGCCTGGCTCTGACTCACGCGTACTCATCCGTGGTACAGGCACCATTAACGACAACAGCCCGCTGTACATTATTGATGGAATGCCTGTTGGCGGTGGTATCGACTACCTGAATCCTTCAGATATTAAATCGGTAGAGGTATTGAAAGATGCTGCATCGGCTGCTGTATACGGTGCCCGCGCATCGAATGGTGTTATTTTGGTAACAACCAAGTCGGGTTCAAAAGGTAAAATGAGCATTTCGTATAATTTCTCTTATGGATGGCAAAATCCGTGGAAATTACGTCGCGTTCTTAATGCCGAGCAATATAAGATGATGATCAACGAAACGTTGCTCAATTCCGGTAAAGCTCCTATCTATGATACTTCCGCAAAATCTCCGGTAGATACTGACTGGCAGGATGAGTTGTTTAACTACAACGCTCCAACCGAGAACCATCAGGTAAGCATTAACGGTGGTAGCGAGAAAGGAACCTACTTCCTTGGTCTTGGCTACTACTCACAGGATGGTATCATCGGTGGAAACTATGGCCGTTCAAATTATGATCGATGGAACCTCCGTTTCAACAATACTTACACCGTATTTGATGAGACTGATTCCCGTCAATTTGTAAATAAATTTAGGGTTGGTACCAACATTGGTTATTCAAGGATTACCAGTACCGGCGTTACTACAAACAGTGAATACGGTTCACCACTTGGAAGTGCCATGATGATTTCGCCGCTGATTCCAGTTTATGCTGAGAATCCTGATGCTGTACTTGCTGATCATCCAACAGCTGTTGCCGATGAAAATGGTCGTGTATTCTCCATTCCTGGAAAGGATTATAACGAAATTACTAACCCCATTGCAGCAATGTATCTGCCTCCTTCCAAAGGCAATTCCGATAAATTCGTTTCAACTTTCTGGGGCGAACTGACTTTGTATAAGAACTTGAAATTCAAATCGTCATTTGGTACTGATTTGGCTTTCTGGGGAAATGACAGTTGGGCGCCTGAATTTTATCTGGGGCCCACCAATTACAAAGATGTATCAGAGGTCTATTCGGAAATGCATCGCGGATACACGTGGCAGGTGGAGAATACACTGAGTTACGATTTCAAAATCAACGATAAGCATAATTTCACTGTGCTGCTTGGTCAGTCTGCCAACAGGTATCAGGCTCGGTATGTAAAGGGTAAAAATTACGATTTGAATAGCTACGATCCGATTAAGGTAAATATTGATTTTGCCAAAGGTGAGAAAGCGGTTCAGGAAGCTGGTGGTACTTATACCGATGGTCAGCGACTCATTTCTTACTTCGGTCGTATCAATTACAACTACAACGAGAAATACATGCTGGAAGCGACCGTTCGTCGCGACGGTTCCTCAAAATTTGGACCCGACAATCGTTTCGGAAATTTCTACGCATTCTCAGGCGGTTGGACCATTACACAGGAAGAGTTCATGGCTGGTCGTCCGGAATGGTTTGATTTCATGAAGTTGCGTGTCAGTTGGGGAACCAACGGTAACGACCGTATCGGTGATTTCCGCTATACCACTATTATTAACGGAGGAAACAACTACCCACTGGGAGTAGGCGATTTGAGTACCATTGAATATGGTGCGAAACCCAATGGTATTCCGAACCCGAACATTAAATGGGAAGAATCGGAACAAACAGACATCGGTTTGGATACCCGTTTTTGGGGTGGTGCTGTGTCGCTGACTTTGGATTATTGGGTGAAGAAAACCAACGGTATGTTGATGGAAATGCAGATTCCAAGCTATAACGGTGACAGCAAACCTGTGGCCAACGTTGGTGATATGAAAAACTCAGGGGTTGATATCGATTTGTCATATCGCTTTAGAGTATCTGATGCCACCATTAATTTGTCGGCCAATGCTTCGTACCTGAAGAATGAATTGATTTATCTGGGTAACGAAACCGGATGGGCCAACTACGATAACATTCAGAATGTCGGAACCATTTCACGTGGTGAAAACGGATATCCTTTCCCTTACTTCTATGGAAAGAAAACAGCCGGCATTTTCCAAACACAGGACCAGGTTGATGCTTATGTGAATGCAGACGGTGGCAAAATTCAACCTAATGCAACTCCGGGTGATGTCATTTTTGTAGACCTAGATGGTGATGGACAAATTACCGATGACGACCGTACCATGATTGGAAAAGGAATGCCCGACTGGACATTTAGTTTCATTGTGGATGCAAACTGGAAAGGTTTCGATTTCAATGCATTCTTCCAGGGTGTAACCGGGAATGATATTTTTGATGCTACCCGTCGTATCGACTTGCCTTATACCAACATGCCAGCATATTATCTGGATCGTTGGACCGGACCCGGAACTTCCAACTCTTTCCCGAAAGTGGATATCAACAATCCGAACAAAAATTGGGAATCTTCCGACCTGTATATTCAGAATGGTCAGTACCTCCGCTTGAAAAAGCTAGAACTGGGTTACACACTGCCTCGCAGATTAACGGCCAAAGCGCTGGTTCAGAAACTACGCGTTTATGTCGCTGCTGAAAATCTTTGGACGCTTACCGGCTATCGTGGATACGACCCCGAAATGTCGGCCGATGGAACATCAATTGGCATTGATAAAGGGGTGTATCCTCAAGCCCGTACTTTGATGGTAGGTGCTAATATTTCATTCTAATTTTAATTTTCTTCGAAATGAAAAGAATCAAATACATCATATTCTTGCTGGCTGTTCTCCTAACCAGTTCTTGTTCCGAGAGCTTTTTAGAGCAAACTCCCACAACGGCAACTTCAAAGGACGACTTCTACAAAACACAGGAAGATCTGTACCAGGCACTGATTGCAGCGTATGATCCGTTGCAGTGGGATGACTATTTTAACCAGTATCTGCCAACTCTATTCGCTTCCGATATCCGTGGTGACGATATGTTGGTTGGGGGATCGAGCGAAAGTGATCAGGGATATCTGTACCTGATGCACATGTTTTCATGTACTTCGGTGAATTCTCCTTACATGTTCTGGACCATTTATTATTCTGGTGTAAACCGGTCGAACCTGGTGATAAACAACATCGATAATGTGGAGAACATGGATGAAAATACCCGCTCCAGAATGCGTGCGGAAGCCTATTTTCTGCGTGCATATTATTATCACTGGCTGTGGAAGAATTATGGCAATGTTCCGTATTACGATAAGAATCTGGAGCTTCCTTACATGACCAAACAGGAGAAAGCTGACGACGTGTACGAGAAAATTGTTGCCGATTTGGATAAAGCGCTCGAAGGTAGTGCATTGCCCAATGATGTTCCGGCATCGGAAAAAGGACGTATCACTCGTGCTGCTGCTCAAATGCTGAAAGCTCGTGTGGTGATGTATCAGAACGATGAGAGCCGTTATCCCGAAGTTTTGAAGGATATGGAGGAAATTATTTCTGGCGGCCAATACGCATTGATGGACGATTATGAATCGATTTTCCTTGACGCAAATGAGTGGTGTAAAGAATCCATCTGGGAAATCAATTACGTTGATAACGGTAACCGTGGCTGGGGAAGCGCAATCGCGTCAGGTGGAACCGTTCTTCCCGCACTTATCGGAATCAACGGTTTGAGCTCTAATCCAGAATTCCAATCTGGTTGGGGATTTGGCCCTGTTCCGAAAGAAACATATGATCTCTACCCGGCAACCGATCAGCGGAAAGACGGGGGAATTCTGGCCTTCTCGAAACTGAAGGAAAAATATCCCGATGTTTCCTACAGTCCCCGTTTTCAGGATACCGGTTACTTCTTGAAAAAGTATTTGCCGCGTGTTGGTTACAATGATAATCCTGGAGACACTCCTTTGAACTTTAAGAACAACCTGAGAATTTTCCGTTACTCGGAAACACTCCTGAATGCAGCTGAGCTGATTCTGCGTGGTGCGGGTGGTACAACGGCTGAAGCTCAGGATTACTACGACCAGGTTCGCAAACGTGCTTTGGGTGATAATTTCGTTCAGAAAACTATTACCCTCGACAATGTATTGCAAGAGCGTCGTCTTGAATTTGTAGGCGAAGGTGTTCGTTTCTGGGATCTGGTTCGTTCAGGCAAAGCCGAATCTGTACTGGGTTCAAGAGGATATACTGCAGAGAAGAAGTATCTGCCGATTCCTTCAAGTGAGATTGATCAAACCAGTGGAGAATACCAGTTGGTTCAGAATCCTGGTTATTAATTTATTCTTGAAAAAGTCAGAAAAATGAAAAATAAGATATTTTCCAGTTTACTAGTTGGGTTGATGGCCTTTATGGTTTCGTGCGATCCGATGATAGAAGATGACTACAACCTGGGTGTACCACCGAGCGCTTCGGATATTCAGTATTCAGTTTCGTTCGACGAGAACAATGGTGACGTTACTTTTGAGGTGACTAATCAACAGGCCGTTGGAGTTTGGTACTTTCCAACTTCCGATCCAAGTGCCCCGGAGATCAAAACCGGTAATAAAGTAACCCGGAAATATATGTCAGCAGGGACCGATACTATTTCTGTTGCCATGTATAATAAAGCAGGTGTTTCCGATAAGAAGGAAGTTACATTTGATGCTCCGGGAGCCAATCCAACTTATCTGATTGCAGACAAAACATGGATGTGGGATAAGGAAACTCCAGGTCACATTGGTAACGGTCCGGCGGATGCAACTTCTGCCCAGTGGTGGGTGGCTGGTCCCAACGAACAGGATCCCCGTTTGTACGATGACGAAATGATTTTCCATAGCGATGGCTCCTACGAGTTAAAAGCTCATGGCTATATTCTTTGTAACGAAGGAGCTGCTTATCATTTTGGAATTGAAGGTGCTACCGCTGGTGTGATTGTTCCTTACGAACAACCTGCAGGTCAAACGTGGGCTATTACTGCTGAAGGCAGTAAGTTGTTTCTCAGCTTTACCGGCGATGGTTTCCCAAGCTATATTCCGGGTGATAATTGGGGTTCACTGAAGTACGAAATTCTGAACATTTCAGAAACAAATTTAGATCTGAAAGTAAGTTTCGGCTGGGGTGCATTCTTTATGAAGTTTATTAGTAAGTAAGCATCATCCTATACAGGCTCATTTGATTGAAACGGAGTTAGTAAACCAACTAAACCTTTCTAAACAGCCCAAAGTCCGGAGCCGGCAAGAAGCCGGTTCCGGAATGAGGGCAAATAAAGTTTACAATGGCCTGGTTTAGGGACCATTATTTTTATATCGAGAAAAAAAACGATTAACTTATTGAACTGAATTAACACGTATTACCATGAAGACAAAGGTAATCTTCATCATATTGCTGGGATGTATCGGATGGCTGTCGGGCTGTTCAAAAAAAGACGACACACCCACATTTCAACAGCCCGGAACGAATCCAACACCAACTCCCATAGAAGAAGACACGGGAAAATATGTGCTGGTTTGGGCTGATGAATTTAATGAAGACGAAAACGGCCTGCCTAACCCCGATGAGTGGTGGTTTGAAAACGGTGGTGGTGGATGGGGCAACGGCGAGTTGCAATACTACCTTGGAAACGGTTATTATGATGGTGATACCGTCGCTTTGGTTCGTGATGGAATGTTGAAAATTACTGCCTTTAAAAAAGACTATGAAGGCAATCAGTACATTTCGGCCCGAATGAACACAACAAAAAGTTGGCTATACGGCCGGTTCGAAGCGCGGTTGAAAGTCCCCGGAGGGAAAGGCGGATGGCCTGCGTTTTGGATGCTGGCCAAAGATTTTAACTCCTGGCCTCTTGACGGCGAGATTGATATTATGGAATATGTTGGTTTCGACGCCAACGTTATCCATGGTAGTATTCACACCGAGAGTTACAACCATTCCATTGGAACGCAGAAAACAGCGACTACGACTGTTTCGACCGCTGAATCGGAATTTCATGTGTATGCGTTGGAATGGTCAAAAACCAAGATTCAGGTTTTTGTTGACGACAAAGCCTATTTCACGTTTTACAACGACGGGAAAAACGATAAAAAAACATGGCCGTTCAATGCGCCTTTTTACTTGAAGCTAAACCTCGCTGTTGGTGGCTGGGGCGGTCAGGACGGTATTGACGATTCGATTTTCCCTTTGGAATACGACATTGATTACGTCCGGGTTTATCAGAAACAGTAGAAAACTGGTGCGGTAATAAATTCTTATGTACGTCAGAACATAGCGAAATTTTGACTCATATGGTGGGAACTCGTGTGAGTATATTTTATGTTGTCTGGTTATAGTTTTTGAAAAGAGCTTTTTCAGACTACAAACCAATAAAATCAGGAAAACGATAAACGAAATTGGTCTGTAAGTTGCTCTGGTATTCCCTTTAAATCAGGCTTGTATATTTAATCTTCTTAAATGATTCAGATGTTGAGAGTGAAAATGAAATGGCTGGGGCTTTTATTGTTGACGGGTTACTTGTTGACGGGGGTTGTCCGGGCAGAACAATATATACCCGATGCTCAGAGAGTAGATCCGAGAGTGGAGGCTAAAGTCGACAAATTGTTGTCGAAGATGACATTGGAGGAAAAGGTGGGTCAGATGTGTCAGGTTACACTCGATGTAATCACCAAAGGTCCCAATCAATTCTCGTCCGACGAACCTTTGCAGCTGGACACGAGCCTGGTTCGTAAGGCATTGGTTGATTACAAAGTCGGTTCTGTTTTAAATACGGCGAACAACCGTGCCCGGACTCCACAAAAGTGGAACGAAATTATCTCTCAACTGCAAGAGGTAGCTACCAAAGAAACCCGCCTGGGTATCCCCATCATTTACGGAATTGATGGAATCCATGGTGCTACGTATACCGCCGGAGCAACCATTTTTCCTCAGGAAATTGCCATGGCGGCTACCCGCAACCGCACGCTCGTACGAAAAGAAGCTGAAGTAAGTGCCTACGAAACCCGCGCCTGCGGCATTCCGTGGACTTTTTCTCCGGTCCTCGACTTAGGCATTGATCCCCGCTGGCCCCGCATGTGGGAAACTTTTGGTGAAGATCCGTACCTGGTGGCCCAGATGGGATACCAGATGATCAAAGGTTATGAAGGAGAAAACAACGATATTGATAATCCGGTGCATGTAGCTTCATGTATGAAGCATTTTCTGGGCTACTCAGCAGCCAAATCAGGAAAGGATCGCACACCGGCCTGGCTTCCGGAAATCGAATTGCGGGAGCGTCACCTGGTTTCGTTTAAGAAAGCGATTAATGCAGGTGCTCATACGGTTATGATTAATTCGGGCATCATCAACGGTGTTCCGGTGCATGCCAGCTATGATATTATTACCAAACTGTTGAAACAGGAATTAGGATTTAATGGCCTGGTTGTTACTGACTGGGCCGATATCGAAAACCTGCACAACCGGGACAAAGTAGCCAAAACGCAAAAAGAAGCGGTAAAAATGGCCATTAATGCCGGAATCGACATGTCGATGGTTCCTTACAACTTCGATTTCTGTAATTACCTGACCGAGTTGGTGAAAGAAGGTGAAGTGCCGATGTCGCGCATCGACGATGCTGTTCGTCGCATCCTGCGCGTGAAATACGAGTTGGGCCTTTTCAAAACGCCGGTTACCCGGATGGCCGACTATCCTGATTTTGCATCAAAGAAATTTGAAAACGATGCCTACCAGGCTGCTGCCGAAGCCATCACTTTGTTGCGCAATAACAACCATGTTCTTCCGCTTTCCGCGAAAGCGAGAATATTGGTGACTGGCCCGAATGCTAACTCAATGCGTACCCTGAATGGTGGATGGACCTACAGTTGGCAGGGCGAAAAAGTTGACGAGTTTGCCGGGAAATACAATACCATTCTCGAAGCCGTCCGGAATCATGCAGGCGACGAGAATGTTACTTATGTGCCCGGTGTGGAATATAAAATGGACGGTACGTACAACGAGGAGCAAAATGTGGATATCGATGCTGCTGTGAAAGCGGCTGCCAATGTGGATGCGATTGTTCTTTGTCTGGGCGAAAATACATATACCGAAAAACCCGGTGATTTGAATGATCTATACATTTCCGATAACCAAACGGCTTTGGCAAAAGCATTGGCCGCTACTGGAAAAAGGGTGATTCTGGTGTTGAACGAAGGTCGTCCGCGTTTGATTAGCAAGTTTGCTGATCAGATGCAGGCTATTCTGCAAATTTACCTTCCGGGAAATTTTGGTGGAGAAGCGCTGGCCGATGTACTGTACGGAAAGGTAAATCCCAGCGGAAAACTGCCTTACACTTACCCTCGTTACCCCAATTCATTAGTGGTATACAATCACAAACCTTCAGAGGCACAGAAGAAAATGGAAGGAATGTATAACTACGAAGGCGATGTTGTTTCGCAATTCCCATTTGGTGCCGGCTTAAGCTATACGGAGTTCTCTTATTCAGATTTGAAGATTAACAAGTCGGAGCTGGATGGAAAAGATAATTTTACGATTTCGGTAACCGTGAAGAATACAGGCGACCGGGAAGGAAAGGAAACCGTTCAACTCTATATTTCCGATTTGTATGCTTCCATTACACCGGATGTAAAACGCTTGCGCGGATTTGAAAAAGTAGACCTGAAGCCAGGAGAAGAGAAGACGGTTACTTTCCATCTGAATACCCGTGATTTGACTTTTGTTAATCATCAGTTGAAATATGTGGTGGAAAAAGGAAAGTTCGTGGCGTCGGTCGCCAATCTGACTGCCTCGTTTTCAGTGAAGGAAACACAAACATTCGATCGTTAATTGATATATTATAATCTAAGAAGATGAAAAAGATCTTTTCAGGAATTCTCTTGCTACTAGTGGCTGCATCATGCCATACGGCAACAAAGAAAGTTGAAAGCAAAGCAGACGGGGTTCCGCAAAAAAAAGGAGACTGGAACCTGGTTTGGGACGACGAATTTAATTACAACGGTTTGCCCGATTCTATCAAGTGGAGTTTTGATACCCAGGGAAACGAGTCTGGTTGGGGAAACCACGAAGCAGAATTTTATACCGACAAGCGATTGGCAAATGCGCAGGTGGCTGACGGAATGTTGACCATCACCGCCCGGAAGGAGGATTTCGGTGGGAAAAAATACACTTCGGCTCGTATCCGGACTATTCACAAGGGTGATTGGTTGGGCGGCCGCATCGAAGTAAAAGCTCGTTTGCCGAAAGGCAAAGGCTTGTGGCCCGCAATCTGGATGCTGTCCACTGATTGGAAATATGGCGGCTGGCCCGAAAGTGGCGAGATTGATATCATGGAAAATGTCGGCTACGATCCTGATTCCATTCATGGAACGGTCCATACCAAAGCGTATAATCATGTCATTGGAACGCAGGTGGGGAAAACCATTTCGGTACCCGACTGCCACGAAAAGTTCCATGTGTATGCACTCGAGTGGGATGCCAACGAAATGAGAATGTTCGTTGACGATCAAAAGTATTTTACGTTTAAAAACGAACATACCGGCTTCGAAGCCTGGCCATTCGATCAGCCTTTCCATCTCATACTGAATGTGGCGGTTGGTGGTGACTGGGGTGGAAAACAGGGAATCGATGATTCGGTTTTCCCGCAAACGATGGATGTAGACTACGTGAGAGTCTACCAGAAAAACGAAGCTGTAAACTAGCTCTCAGATTGGAAAGTTATATTGCTTATTCATAGATTTACATAAAGATAGTTTTTTTCATAGGATTGTTTTGACAGGTCCCGGCGGTTTTGTCGGGGCCTTTTTTATACGACTCATGTTCATGATGTTATTCCGCTAAGATTTGGTATTTTTCACTCACTGAAACTAACTAAATAACAAAAACCATGAAAAAGGCTTTTCTTTTGGTGCTTTTCTGCGCCTTGACTTTCCCTTTGTTTGCGCAAGACCTTCCGGTGAAGATGGAAGAAATGACGGCTCCTCAATATGTCAAGGCCGTTGGGCAGTCAGATGCTACCTGTATCATCCCGATAGGTGTAATGGAAAAACACGGCCCGCATCTTCCCTTGGGCACCGATTTGATTGACGTACGTGAAGTGGCTTTACGTGCTGCCGCGAAAGAGTATGCGATTGTTTTTCCTCCTTATTATTTCTCTCAAATTTTTGAGGCACGGCATCAACCGGGAACAGTGGCCTACAGCCAAAAGCTTATCTGGAATATGTTGCAGGAGACCTGTGATGAATTGGGACGAAACGGTATTAAGAAAATCGTTTTGGTTAATGGGCATGGCGGAAACAGTAGTTTTCTTCCATTCTTCTGTCAAAGTCAGTTGGCATCGCAAAAGGATTATGCTGTTGTGTTATTCCAGCCAGACAGAAATACAGAAGTATATAAAGAGATAAACAAGGAACTGGTTCCGGGTGGTTCAGGCCACGCCGGGCAATCGGAAACTTCGGTGATGTTGGCTCACCGCCCTGATCTGGTCCACATGGACAAAGCTACTTCCCAGTCGGGGAAAGACCAGGACCGCATAAAAGGAATTGACCACGATTACGAAGGAATTTGGTGGTACGCTAAGTATCCGAACCACTATTGCGGTGACGGTTCGCTGGCCAAAAAGGAACTTGGAGAAAAGATTCTGAATGCGCAAGTGGAACAATTGATTACCATGTTGAAGCAATTGAAGGCTGACAATAGTATACTCGAAATGCAAAACAAGTTTTACGAGCAGGCAAAACATCCGATAGATACGAAACAATAAAAAAAGAAAAAGGATGTCCGGGCGGACATCCTTTAACCTGCTTAACCTAACCTAATCTAACTAACTAGTCCTATGAAAAAAACTTGCTCCTTGTTTTCATTACAAAGATGCATCGAAATTGTGTTAGCTCGTTTTAAGCGAGGTTAAAGAGTTTTAATAATTTATCTGATTATGTGTGGCTCGCGTTAAAAAGTATAAAATAGTCGGTATTAAGGCTATTTGAGGAGACATCTTCTGATGAATTTTATTATCCGAAAATAAGAAAGGGAGAATCTGACGAATCTCCCTTTTCAGCTTTACCTAACCTAATCAATCATTCCTGTGAAAAAACAACTCTTATCTCGTTTTCAAAGGTGCATCATTATTGTGTTAGCTAATTTTAATCGAAGTTAAGGAAGTTGAAAACGTCAAATTTTATTGTTCTGACTGGTGACAATAAAAAAAGACAGCCTTTCCCGGACTGCCTCTTTTTCCTGTTTTCACTAATCCAATTAATCCTATGAAAAATGTCCCTGTGTTTATGTATCAAAGGTAGTGGTGTGCTGAGTTAACTCGTGGTAAGGGATACTAATAAATTCTAAAACTGAGTTTCTGTCTTCAAGTGGTGTTGGTAAAACAAAAATGAGAAAGGATGCCAAAACTGACATCCTTCCTCTTTACGATTCAATCTAACCAAACCTACATTTATGAAAAAAATTGTTTCTGCTTTTCACTTGTAAAGGTGGCTCCTTTTTGTGTGAACTCGTTTTAAACGAGGTTAAATAAGTTTAATACAGAGTTATCCATGCTATCGTGTGGGAGCTTTCGTTTATAAAAAGAAAAAAGGATGCATGGTGCGTGCATCCTTTTTCTGCTTAACCTAAACTAACCTAATTCTATGAAAAAAACTTGCTCTTGTTACACTACAAAGATGCAGCGATTTTTGGTTAAGCCGAACTAATGGAGGTTAAAGAAGATTAAGGAATTAGCGTGTTTGTGAGCCGCATTGTTAAAAACAGCAACAAAGCATTCTGAAATACAAAATTCTGCTAAAAGCAGAGCGCTGTGAGTATAAAAAAAGCTGTCCCCGCGAAGGGAACAGCTTTCATTGAAAATATGGAGTTCTTGACGTTTGCGTTAAACAACGAGTGTTGTAACTGCAGATTGATGTTGATTTGGTTGATAAAGCTCAAAAGCTGCAATAACGTCTTATATGGTTTTACCCCAATTGTATTAGTGATTTGACAAGTAAGAAGCAACCCCTTCAGCTGATTCTTTCATGGCATCCTGACCTTCGGACCAGTTGGCCGGGCATACTTCGCCATACTCTTCGTAGTGATGTAGAGCATCGACCATGCGCAATGTTTCGTCTACGCTACGACCCAGCGGAAGGTCGTTAATCAGTTCGTGACGTACCACACCGTTTTTGTCAATCAGGAATAATCCGCGATATGCTACCGGCTCACCTTTGAATACAGAGTTGCCTTCTTCATCCAAATCATATTCTCCGGCCAGTACACCATATGCTTCAGAAATGGTTTTTGACAGGTCGGCAACGATAGGATATTTTACACCTTTAATACCACCGTTGTTCTTTTCGGTGTTCAACCAGGCCCAGTGAGAGAATTCTGAGTCGATAGAGCAGGCTACTACTTCAACATCGCGTTTTTTGAACTCATCGATTTTAGCCTGGAAAGCGTGAAGCTCAGTGGGGCAAACGAAGGTAAAATCGAGTGGGTAGAAGAAAAATACTACGTCTTTTTTACCAATGAACTGCTCCAGTGAGAAATTTTCAACAAAGTCATTTCCGTTTACAACAGCCTTTGCATTGAATACTGGTGCTTTTTTTCCTACTAAACTCATAATGTTGTTTTTTTATGTGTATAAATTGTTTTCAAAATTGTAATCATTACAAAAATATGCATAAATTTTGAACTTGAAAGGAGATTTTTATGAATAATATTGATGGGGTAATAGAGATAATTTATATGTAAAAAGCCGCATATTTTCTTGAAAATAAGTTGATGTTTGTTTTCTTTCTGTTGGATAGAAAGATAGGAGTAGGGAGATGTAAATAAAAATATTTAAATTTGTAATTATTCCAGAATTTATGATTGATGACGCAAAAATAAAATCGTTCCTGGGACAAAACGGAATCAGTCCGTTGCCAAAGCGGGTGAAGATTATGCAATATCTTATTGAGAAGCATAACCATCCGACTGTGGATATGATCTATTCCGAGCTATTGCACGAAATCCCCGGATTGTCGAAAACAACCGTTTACAATACCCTGAAATTGTTTACAAGTAAGCGGGTGGCAGTGGCGTTGAATATCGAAGATAATGAAATCAGGTATGATGCGGATACGGCCATTCACGGGCATTTTAAATGTCGTGTTTGCGATGGTTTATTTGATTTTTCCTTAACTCAGGATCAGTTGCCTGACATTCCCATGCAGGGATTTTCTGTTGATGAATACCATTATTATTTGAAAGGAGTTTGTTCATCCTGCCGTGAAAAAGGGTTGGAATAAGAAATCTTTTGGTGCTTGCCAATACGGACTTTGCAGTTAATTTTGTACAGAAACAGGAGGATATCATGGATGAACAATTCAGAAAACTGAGAACTACTTTGCTGGAGCAGGAAGAGTGGCCTTTATTATATTTCTTCAAGTTTATTGTTCCCAACGATTCTGAGAAGATTGAAAAGGTCAAACAGCTTTTCCCCAAACCGGAAGACTTGTCTTTCCGCGCCAGTCGCGATATCCGTTACATTGCCATAAGCAGCAAGGAGGTTATGCCCGATGTGGATTCCATCATCAAGGTATACGAAAAAGCAGCTGAAATCAAAGGTGTGATTGCGCTGTAAGCTCCTCCTCTTATTTGAATTCGCTGAAGAAAAGGTCGAGCGCCGTGTGCATGCCGGCTCCTACACTATCCAGAAAATAACGAAGATTCGGATAAGTCGGCGATAAATGAGCCCGTTGGTTATATAAAAGATTGAATCCTTCCGCAAACTCAGGCCTCATATCGAACGTCTGGTTCATTGTTTCCCAAAGCAGGCGAAATAGGTTTTTTTCTCCATACAATGTTTGATCATCTATCGAAATTACCTTTAACATTTGAGAAAGCAGTTGTCGGTCTTTTGCTTCGATGGCAACGGCCATGCCCATGAAAAAATGCCGGAAAAGGACGGTGAGTTCATTTTTGTCGTTGTATTGTGGAATCGGGACCGGCAAAAAATTTATTTTCTTCAGTATGCTGACTCCTTTTTCTGGCTGGTTATTCAGTCCTTTGAGAAAAGCTTGTAGTCCGGTCGCTGTTATTTGATGAAAGACTTTATCTTTTCCTGCCGGGATATTCTCCATCGCCTTATTCAGCGTTTTCTCACACTTCAGAAAGATATCTGATGGTTTATCAGTTTCTTTTTCGGCGATTAAATGCCACACCAGCATGGAACCCTGCTGGAAAAGTAATTCCCATTTCGTTGAAGGTGGAGCATAACTAACGGTTAATTGGTATTCCCGCGAAGCTTTCAGGTATTGACCAAACATAGCTAAAGCTTCAGCCCGAAGTGATCGTAGATGAACATATTCCGGCTGTTTTCCGCGAAAATCAATGACGCGGTCATCGCTCAGAAAGGACTGAAGAGTCTGGGCATCCTGCCTCGATTTTCCCTGTTTAAACTTTTCACAAAGTTCTTTGTAAACATCTCCCGATTCAATATCTTGCTTATTCATGACTGACCAAATTGGACGTAAAATTAAGATATTCGGCTTAGCCTGAAAAATCTTCTTTTACCACAACTGATTTGTTGACGAAGAGGTCATATTGGTTAAGACAAACTAAATTTTATCCTTGTATGAGCTCAACTCCAAATTCTCAATCGATCAACAGGAAAGGCTTCGGTACGGCTCCTGTTTTCGTTACAGCTATTTGTACTATCCTGGGAGCTATCCTGTTTCTTCGCTTCGGCTATGCAGTGGGAACGGTCGGTTTTTTCGGTGTTATCGGAATTATCATTATCGGACACCTGGTAACGATTCCGACGGCACTCTCCTTGTCAGAGATTGCCACGAACCGGAAAGTCGAAGGAGGAGGAGAATACTTTATTATATCGCGTAGTTTTGGTCTGAATATCGGAGCGACAATCGGGATTGCTCTCTTTTCATCGCAGGCGATTTCTGTTGCTTTTTATGTCATTGCGTTTACCGAGGCTTTCACCCCGTTTTTTGATTGGTGGCAGAATTATTTTGGTTGGGTCCTGCCCAGACAAGCTATTAGTTTGCCTGTTATGGCTATTCTCGGTGTGGCGATTATAAAAAGAGGTGCCAATATCGGGATGAAGCTATTGTATATTGTGGCTGCCATTCTTTTCGTGGCTCTCGGACTCTTCTTTGCCGGACAGACGGAATATTTTTCTACAGGCGTTTATCACCAGGTGCCGATGTCGATTAAGAACATGAGTCAGTTTTATATTGTCTTTGCGATTATTTTTCCCGCGTTTACAGGAATGACTGCTGGAGTGGGCCTTTCGGGAGATTTACGCAGTCCCAAACGGTCGATTCCTATTGGTACACTATCAGCCACTGTACTGGGGATGATCGTGTATATCTTCATTGCCTGGAAATTGTACACCTCGGCAAGCCCTGATTTATTAGTGAATGATCAACTGGTGATGGGCAAAATTGCGTTGGGAGGAGCGTTGGTCGTTCCCATTGGTTTGGCGGCATCGACGTTATCTTCTGCGTTAGGTTCAGTTTTGGTTGCTCCGCGCACACTACAGGCTATTGCACAGGATAATTCGTTCCCTTACGGGAAGATTAACCGGTTTTTATCGAAAAATGATGCCCGGAGTGAGCCGGCAAATGCTTCGATTGTGACTGTTGTTATCGCTTTTGTCTTTGTTTCGTTGGGCAATGTGAATATCGTTGCGCAAATTATTTCGATGTTCTTTATGGTAACGTATGGTTCGCTCAACCTTATTTCGTTTTTGAACCATTTCGGAGCCGATCCATCATACCGTCCCACCTTCCGTTCGCGCTGGTACATTTCTTTGCTGGGATTTTCAATGAGTCTTTGGCTGATGTTTAAAATGAGTTCCGTTTATGCCTTTGTGGCTATTCTGGTCATTTTTGCGTTGTATCAGGCCATTCAACGCTATCAGCGAAAGCGCCGGGGAATGGCTTTCCTTTTCCGGAATGCATTCTTTCAGTTAAACAGAAGACTCCAGGTATTTTTGCAAAAATCAAGGCGTCCGGTACGAACCGAATTGTGGCGTCCATCGGTGATCAGTGTTTCGCGCAGTTCCTTTACTCAGTTGCGGACATTCCAACTGGTTAGCTGGATTTCTTACCGTTTCGGTTTCGGAACATACATTCATCTCGTCGACGGATATTATTCCAAAGAGACAACTGCTGAAGCGCAGAGAAAGCAGGAAGAACTGATTCAGATGACGGAGCAGATTCCCAATCTGGTCTATCTGTATACGATGGTATCGCCTTCCTATACTTCGGCAGTAGCCCAGGTGGTCCAGCTTCCCGGTGTTTCCGGAATGGAGAACAATACCTTTGTGTTTGAATATGATCGGAAAGATCCGGCTCTGCTGAAATTAATTAAAGATAACTTTAATCTGGTCAGGGCAGGAGGTTTTGATATTCTGGTGCTGACGACGAATCACATGCCGCCCAATTACAAGGGGGGAATTCATGTTTGGATACAAACGAGCGATGTGGAAAATGCCAACCTGATGATCTTGCTGAGTTACATTATCACCAGCCATCCTTCGTGGAGCAAGTCGCCCATCAAGATATTTACCATCAGTCCCAAAGAAGAGATCATTGAAGTACGGGATACGCTCGAGAAACTGTTGAAGGAAGGCCGTTTGCCTATTTCACCTTTCAACATTGAGATTATTCCACATGATAAAGATATGGGATTGAGAAAATTGGTAGCCGATCGGTCGCGTGAAGCCGGCTTAACAATGATTGGTTTTGAATCGTCGCAGATTAAGCACGACGACGATTTGTTCCTGGGATACGAAAATACCGGCGATATTCTGTTTGTGAACTCGAGATTTACCAAATCATTGGAGTAATCAGGAGGTTGGAATGAATAAAAAGTATATTCATTCTGAAGAAACTCATGGCTGAATGCGCAAAAAATTGATATCTTGAGAAAAACTAACCACAACCAAACTAAAGACCTTGAAAGGTATTATTTTCGATATCAAGCGCTTTGCTGTGCACGATGGCCCCGGCATACGAACGACCGTATTTTTGCAGGGATGCCCCCTTCGTTGCTGGTGGTGCCATAATCCGGAAAGTCAATCGCTGGTTTGTTCCACCTGGCAAAAGCATGTAGCTGTAAGCGGAAAAATTTTTCAACAATCAAAAGAATCAGGCTACGAAATTGACTCAGATAAACTGTTCATTGAAATTCAACGTGATGAGGTTTTTATGAGCGAATCGGGGGGTGGTGTGACCTTTTCGGGAGGTGAACCATTGTATCAACCCGAGTTCCTTTTCGAAGTGATGAAGCTTTGCCGCGATGCGGGGATCCACACTGTCCTTGACACTGCAGGCGTTGCATCAGAAAAAGTGTTGGGTAATTCCATGCCTTTGACCGATTTGTATTTCTTCGATATCAAGCATCCCGATCCGACGTTGCACATGCACTATACCAATGTTTCGCTCGAGCCTATTCTTCGTAACCTCGACAGGTTGCTAGACGCCGGGAAGAAGGTTCAGATTCGGGTTCCGGTTATTCCCGGAATTAATAATGGGCCTGAACAGATTGAGAAACTGAAGAACTTGCTGATTCCGCGTCTCGAAAGAATTGAAGGAATCGACTTTTTGCCGTTTCATGCGACGGGCGGTCATAAATATCAGGCACTACAAATGGAAAATCGAATGAATGGGATTCCATCCATGAAAAAGGAAGAGTTATCAGATTTGTTAGAGGAATTTGAGGGGCTGGGGGTAAAAGTTTCCATTGGAGGATAAAGCGTGACGAAAATAAATCAACAACAAGAGTTTTAATTTAAGATGAACGAACGAATTAAACGACTTCGGCAGGCATCTCTCGATGCTCCGAATTGCCTTTCGGCAGAACGGGCTTTGCTGGTTACTGAATTTTATAAAAGCGATGCCGCTCACGGAATTTCTGCTCCAGTAATGCGTGCCATGGCTTTTCGTTACATATTGTCCAACAAGTTAATTTGCATCAATCCCGATGAATTGATTGTAGGCGAACGCGGACCGGCACCTAAAGCAACGTCAACCTATCCGGAAATCAATTTGCATTCGATGAAGGATTTGGAGATCCTGCATACACGGGAAAAGGTTTCTTTTTGTGTCGATGAAGAGTTCCGGAAAGTCTATTCAGAAAAAGTGATTCCATTTTGGAGTGGGAAAACCAATCGGGAACGGATTTTTGGCAACATGGCTTCTGAGTGGCTGGCCGCTTACGATGCGGGTATTTTTACCGAATTTCAGGAGCAACGGGCTCCAGGGCATACAGTGGCTGGTGAAAAGATTTTCCGCAAAGGGATGCTCGATATCATCGATGATATTTATCTGGCAGAAAGGGCCCTGGATTTCATGAACGATCCTGCAGCTTATGATAAGCGGGAAGAACTGCGTGCCATGGAGATCGCTGCCCGGGCTTTGATTGATTTTGCCGAACGGTATGCAGTAAAGCTTGACCGAATGGCTCAGATGGAAACAGATCTAATCCGGAAATCTGAATTGCATCAGATGGCTGAGATTTGCCGTCGGGTTCCGGCTCGTGCGCCGCAGACTTTTCACGAAGCTTTGCAGCATTACTGGTTTGTGCATGTGGGAGTGATTACGGAAATGAATCCGTGGGATTCGTTCAATCCCGGCCGCCTCGATCAACATTTGTATCCGTTCTTCCGGAAGGAAATGGATGAAGGTACGCTTACGAAGGAGAAGGCGATTGAATTGTTGCAGTCTTTCTGGGTGAAATTTAATAATCATCCCTCGCCGCCCAAGGTTGGTGTAACGGCACAGGAAAGCAACACCTACACCGATTTTGCCCTGATTAATCTGGGAGGAGTGAAACCCGATGGCTCGGACGCAGTGAACGAACTTTCGTATCTGTTACTCGACGTGATTGAAGAAATGAGGATTCTTCAACCCAGTTCGATGGTGCAGGTCAGTAAAAAGAATCCTGAAGGTTTTTTACGAAGAACCATTAAAATTGTGAAGACCGGTTTTGGCCAGCCTTCGCTTTTTAATACCGATGCCATTGTTCAGGAGCTGGTACGACAGGGGAAATCACTTATTGATGCGCGAAACGGAGGAGCCAGCGGTTGTGTCGAAACAGGAGCATTTGGCACCGAGGCTTATTTTCTGACAGGGTATTTTAACTTGCCAAAGATATTGGAACTGACGCTACACAATGGTCGTGATCCTCGTTCAGGAAGACAATTAGGCTTGCAGACCGGTGAGCCAACTCAGTTTACTTCATACGATGATTTGTTGGATGCATTTCAGCGACAGCTAAACTATTTTATTGATATAAAAATTCGGGGAAACAATACGATTGAACGCATTTTTGCTACACACATGCCTGTTCCTTTTTTGTCTCTTATCATCGATGATTGTGTGGCAAATGGTCTTGACTACGTGGCTGGCGGTGCCCGATACAACACCAGCTACATTCAGGGAGTGGGACTGGGTTCTGTCACCGATTCATTGACGGCACTTAAAGCTCATGTTTTTGAGAAGCAGGATATCGGAATGGAACTGTTATTGGAAGCCATGCGGCATAACTTCGAAGGTTATGAGGAGTTGCGGTATCGTTTGCTTTATGAAACACCGAAGTATGGGAACGATGACGACAATGCCGACAAACAGGCAGTTCAGGTTTTTGAACGTTTTTTTGATGCAGTCGATGGTAAACCGAATACCCGTGGTGGAGTTCACCGCATAAATTTACTGCCGACAACCAGCCATGTTTACTTTGGCAGCGTAATGGGAGCTATGCCCGACGGACGTCAGGCCGGGATGCCACTTTCCGAAGGAATTTCGCCGGTTCAGGGAGCCGATGTTCACGGACCGACGGCTGTGATAAAATCGGTCGCAAAGATAGATCACCTCCGGACTGGCGGAACACTACTGAACCAGAAGTTCTCGCCTGACTTTTTTGCCGATGAAACAGCCATCGGGAAAGTAGCTTCGCTTGTTCGCGGGTATTTTCGTCTCGACGGTCATCACATTCAGTTTAATGTGGTATCGGCAGATACGTTGCGCAAGGCACAGGAAATGCCGGAACACTACCGTGATTTGATTGTGCGTGTGGCCGGATACAGCGATTATTTCAACGATTTGGGAAAAGACTTACAGGATGAAATTATCCGCCGGACCGAACATGCGGAAGTGACCGGTTAAGTTTTTGTTTTCGAAAGAAATTTCATCAGGCATTGTGACAATTTGATTGCAAACTTCACGTTTGCATTGTATCTTTCGACTTCTTGCATGTGATACTGACTATTTATCGTTTACCGGATGAATGAAGGGCTGAGTAACTTGCGGTGGCAGCCGCCTGTGAACTGGTTGCAGGTCAATACCATTGATATGCATACCGGAGGGGAACCTTTACGCATCATTGTCGGCGGGATTCCTGAAATTCCCGGTCAAACCATCCTTGAAAAACGTCGTTATTTTCGAAAGAATTTAGATGATATTCGGAAAGCCCTGATGTGGGAACCCCGTGGTCATGCCGATATGTACGGAGCTGTTTTAACGCCTCCGGTTACACCCGACGGACATTTCGGCGTGTTTTTTATGCACAACGAAGGGTACTCCACGATGTGCGGACATGCCATTATTGCCTTAGTGAAATTTGCACTCGAAACCGGTTTGATTCAGTATCCTGAAGACGGATTGATCCGCATTGATGCACCGCCCGGACGCATTAACGCTTTCGCGGAGATGAAAGGGCGTAAAGTAGTCAGGTCGTCATTTCACAATGTTCCTTCGTTCGTATTGTTACAGGATAAAACGGTAGATGTTCCGGAATTTGGGACCGTTCGTTTCGATGTGGCTTACGGCGGAACATTTTATGCTTTTGTCGATGCTGATGAAATAGGACTTGAGCTGTTACCACGTAATATTACCCGGATAATTGACCTGGGCAGAAAGATTAAAAAAGCGGTAGTCCGAAATTTTGATATTGTCCATCCGTTTGAAGCGGATCTTAGTTTTCTGTATGGAACCATCTTCACAGGGAAACCAAAAGATGAAAACCATCATAGTAGGAATGTCTGCGTTTTTGCCAACGGCGAAGTCGATCGTTCGGCTACCGGTTCAGGTGTAAGTGCCAGAGCAGCCCTGCATGCCTTGAAAGATGGACTGCTGCCGGGTGAAAAGCTGGTCATCGAAAGTCTGATTGACACTACCATGACAGTTGAAATCGCGGATGTTACTTCGTTCGGACCATATTCTGCCGTTGTTCCCAAAGTAGAAGGCGAGGCATTTTTTACCGGTCAGCATCGCTTTTTGATTGATCCGGACGATCCGTTGAGAGAAGGATTTTTAATTAGATAACAGGTTTCTAACCTCCCAATTTGTTTGATATGATTCGTTTACGTTCACTCTTACTTCTTAGTTTACTGCTGATTTTTCAGGCGGTACAGGCTCAGACACAAACGCTTGAACAACGACTGAAGTCGCTTCCCGATGTTATTTCGGTTAAGAAAATGGAGAACAACGAGTTCTTCAAGCAGGCCTTTGTGGTGATGGTCAGGGAGCCACTCGATTATCAGCATCCCGACAGCGGCAGTTTTGCTCAGCGGGTGATCATTTCCCATCTCGATTATGATAAGCCGGTGGTTTTTATTACCGAGGGATACAGTGGTGAATATGCTGCCACACCGAAGTATTTGAATGAATTGAGCCTGTTACTTGATGCTAATCAGATTTTTGTGGAACATCGGTTTTTCGGTAAGTCGGTTCCCGATTCGATTGATACCAAATGGAAATACCTGACGGTGGAAAATTCTACCGCAGATTATCACCACCTGGTTCAGATGTTTAAGAAAATTTATCATGGTAAATGGATTAGTACAGGAATTAGCAAGGGAGGTGAAACCTGTCTTTACCACCGGGCACTATATCCGAAAGATGTTAATATTTCGGTTCCCTATGTGGCGCCATTGAACTTCTCGCCGGAAGAGCGACGCCATGCAGCTTTTATTGAACACATCACGGGCACCAAAGAAGGGCGTGCAAAAGTGGCTGCTTTCCAGCACGAAGTATTGGAGCGTAGAGATCAACTATTCCCGATGTTCCAGACGCTGTGTGATGAGAAAAAGTATACGTTCCGAATTCCGCTGGAAGCGGTATATGATTACTGTGTACTGGAATATTCTTTCTCATTCTGGCAATGGGGGCACGATATTGATGAAATTCCGGCTCCGGATGCACCTGCGCAGGAAATTTTTGACCACTTTGTAGAGATTAGTTCACCGGAGTATTTTAGTATAGAGGGGAGCAGAGGATTTCTGCCTTTCTTTGTGCAAGCCGCACGTCAATTGGGTTATTATGCCTACGATATGACGCCGTTTGCTGATCAGATGACCATCAAAAGCACCAAAGGATATCTCACTCGTATCTGGTTACCGAAAGAGGCTCAATTCCCATATTCACCGGCAATGAGTGAAAAAGTGGATAAGTACCTTCGCTCCGATGCGAAACACGTTTTGCTGATTTATGGTGGCTGGGACCCATGGACAGCTTCAGCAGCTGAGCCGGGTAACAACAAGAGTGTCGTAAAGATCATTAAACCCGAAGGCAGTCACCGGAGCCGTATTAATAACCTACCGGATGATTTGCGGCAAAAAGCCATCGATACGCTGAAACGCTGGCTGAGTGAATAATACTCAGGCTCTTTCTTCCTTTAAGCGGGCAAAGTAGCTTTTCGCTTCTTTCATCACTTTCGGCGAAAGCAGGATCGCTGAAACCATGGTCGGAATGGCCATTAAGGCAAAAGCTCCGTCAATCAGGCTGATGATGACCGTTAGTGTGGAGGTGGCACCGATGAGGATAGATGCCGTGTAGACTACGTGATATAATTTTACCCAGCGTGTGCCGAACAGGTAGGTCACACATTTTCCTCCGTAATACGGGAACGCAAATAAACTCGTTATAGCAAAAATCGAGATACTGACAATCAGAATGTAGGGGCCGTAAACCGGAATACCCTTTTCGAATGCTTGCGCGGTAAGCGTAATACCATTCACATCAGGATGTTGCCACATTCCGGTAACAATAATGGTTAGAGCCGTCAGACTACAAACCACAATGGTATCGATAATCGGGCCCAGCATGGCCACCAGACCTTCCCTGACTGGTTCACTCGTTTTGGCAGCCCCGTGAGCGAGTGGCGCTGTTCCCAGTCCGGCTTCGTTGGAAAAGGCGGCCCGTCGTACACCCGTTATCAGAACGGCTCCCATAGCACCTCCGGCCACGGCTTTCCCTGTAAAGGCATCTGTGATGATAAGTTGCAATCCCGGTAGGATATTTCCCGGATGACTGAACAGAATAAAGAATACCGCGGCCATATAGACAATGACCATGAGCGGGACTAATCTTCCGGCAGCCCGGCCAATTCTTTTTACTCCACCAATAACCACCAGGGCTACAATTGCAGCAATGACCAAACCGGTGATGAGGTTGGTAATAAACCCGGTCTCGACACCGTTGGGAATCAGAATGACATCGCGGATAACCTGTGTTAGCTGGTTGGTTTGAAATAACGGACTAACTCCAATGAGACAAACCACGCTGAAAAATACAGCCAGCGGTTTCCAGTTTTTTCCTAAACCTTCCGTGATGAAATACATGGGACCTCCCTGAACCTGTCCCTGATCATCCTGGCCACGGTACATTACCGCGAGCGTATTCGTAAAAAACTTGGTCGAAACTCCAATTAACGCGGAAACCCACATCCAGAAAATGGCACCTGGCCCGCCGGTGACTATGGCTACTGCAACACCGCTTACATTTCCCATGCCAATGGTAGAGGCAAGCGCTGTTGATAACGCCTGGTAATGGTTGAGCTGGCCCGGTTCATCGGGATTGTCGTAGCGGCCCGTTAAAATGAGAACCGCATGACGCAGGTAACGAAAAGGAATAAAACGGGAATAGATAAGAAACCAGCTTCCGCCACCAAGTAACAGGATAAGCAGGGGAGTACCCCAGGCGATATTGCTGAATTTGATAATGAATTGTTCGAGACTTTCCAATGAGGCTGGTTGATTTGGTTTAGATTCAAAGATAGGAATTTCAGGAAATGACCAAAATTTAAGACCGTATCGCTGCGGGTTTTGTGAAGGAAGTCACTTTCCCGGATACGGATTTTTCGTTATTTTACCCACATGAAGAAGTACCTGAAAAGACAGTGGGAGCAGTTTAAGAAGCAATCGCTCCTGGGCAAAATATTCGATATCGTTATCCTGGTGATTTTAATTGGGTTGGCATTTCCACCTACCCGGAAACCGGTGGCTTCGTTGCTAATTCGTACCACGTTGATGGCTCCGGGGAAGGATGATAACAGCATCCAGCTGACTAACGAGGATTACCAGTTTGAACTCTTCGATTTGAACGGTGGCAACCACAGCTTTGCAGAATTCAAAGGCAAGCCGGTGTTTTTCAACCAGTGGGCAACCTGGTGTCCTCCGTGCGTTGCCGAACTGCCAACTATCCAGAAATTATATGATGATTATGGTAGTAAGGTATCCTTTGTGATTGCCACCCGGGAAGCACCAGCTAAGGTTAAACAGTTTATAAAAGACAACGGTTATACCTTTCCGGTTTATATCGTTCACAGCCGTGTTCCGCAGATTTTTCAGTCACAGAGTATTCCTGCTTCGTATATCATATCGCCGGATGATAGATTGGTATTGAGAAAGAAGGGGGCCGCAGATTGGAATAGTTCAAGGGTGCGTAAAATGTTTGACAATATGATTCATTAGACATGTTTTGAATTGATTGATATTTCAATGCCATAACAAAAACAGGCTGCCCCGGAATTTCCGGAAGGCAGCCTGTTTTTATTTTAAAGAAAAGTCAGTTATTTATATTTCTCTTCCATCTTTTTGTAGAAATCGCGAAGAACAAAAAAAGCTTTTTTCTTCGTACCGTTTTGGCCGATGAGTCCTTTCCTGTTCCATCCATCCTGGATGACCGGGAGCACACGCCTTGGCGAACGGAAATCACACAAAATCCATGGCGTAACACCCCGGAATTGTGGTATTTTCATTAGCATGGGAAGGGTGTGTTTGTAGATACTTTCCTGGTATTCTTCGGTCCAGCGCGTGAGCGAATCGCCATGCAAGCCTTGCAGTGCACCGCCGCCAAACTCACTAATCATTACCGGCTTGTTGTATTTGATGATCCAGTTGATGCTATCACATTTTTCCGGCAGACCATCATACCAGCCTACGTATTCATTGAAATTGACAATGTCGACATATTTCGCAAAAGGATCTTCCACGATTCGGTCATTGGGATTACTGTCTCTGTGAACCTCCAGAGCGGCGGAAATTAATCTTGTACTATCCATGCCGCGGGCGTGCATCACCAGTTTGTGCAGGAAGTTTGTGCGAGCATCGCTGACCGGTGTTTCATTGGCCATCGACCAGATGATGACGGAAGCCCGGTTTTTATCACGGGTAATCAAATCGGTGAGCTGATGTTCGGCATTCTTGTAAGTGTCGGGATTGTTCCAGTCAATGGTCCAGTAAACCGGATTTTCTTCCCAAACCAAAATACCCATTTTATCGGCCAGCCTGATCATATTTTCGGCATGTGGATAATGTGCCAGGCGAACATAGTTACATCCCAGTTCTTTGGCCCAGTTGAGCAACGTTTGTGCATCGGATTCGGAATAAGCTCTTCCGCCTCTCATCGGCATTTCTTCGTGGATGGAAATACCTCGGAGGAAGACCGATTTTCCGTTGAGCAGAATGTCCGTTCCTTTGGTTTCGATACTTCGGAAACCGATAGGTTCTGAAACGCTTTGACCTGCATTCGAAACCGTAACTGTATAGAGTTTTGGATTCTTCGGTGACCAGAGCTCAGCTTTCTTCAATTGAAAATCAACAGCAGCTTTCCCGTTTTCGTCCGTCGTAAAGGTTTTATTGATTTTCAGTTCGGGAATGCTGACCTGAACCGTTTGGTTGGCTGCATTCGGGCCGTTTAATTGTACATAGCCAGCGACTTCGTTTTGCGAACCTTTCTCGAGCTGAATATTGTAATCGGAAATGAAGGTTTGCGGTACTTCCACCACGTCCACATTGCGGGTGATGCCGCCGTAATTCCACCAATCGGTATTCAATGTGGGAACGCCTTCTTTGTGGCGCTTATTGTCGACCTTAACCACCAGCGAATTCTTCCCGTTTTCTTTCAGCAAGTCGGTGATTTCGTAGTTAAAAGGAGTGAAACCACCAATGTGTTTGCCCAGTTTCTTCCCGTTCAGGTAAACATCGGATTCGTAATTGATTGCTCCGAAATGAATAAAAACGCGGTCATTCGGATTGCTTTTGGTGTACGTGAACAGACGTCGATACCAGATGGTGCCTTCGTAGTAAAGCAACTTCTCATCCTGCGAGTTCCAGTCGCCGGGAACCATCAGTGTCGGACTTTTGTCAAAATTGTACTCAATGAGCTGCGTTTTATCCGTTTGGTGTTGGTCAAGGAAGAAACCTCCGGTGGGATGTGGATTGGCATCGTACGGTTTGTAGCGGTAATCATAATAACCGACTTCATAAGGATCGATAATGTAATGCCATTTCCCGTTAAGGGTAAGCGTATTACGACCTGGAATATTGGTGATGACGGTTTGAGCCTGTGCCTGTGCGACCCAAATCAGGCAAAGCAGTAGTGTTAACTTTTTCATTGTATGGGTATTATTGGTTTATTTCGGTTTTTATCCGGGGCTTTCTGAAAAAAAGACGCACACCCGTTGGCGTTACCGGTAAAGCTAATCGTTTTTTCAGAAAGAACATAAAAAACGCTAGGTAGAGGGTAACGGATTTATGCTTTGGCAGGAAAGGTTTTCCTTTTATTGTTTCGTTAATATTTTATGATAGAGTAAACTGAAAGGCCCTTTAGTGGGTTTACATGTGGAAATTCTTTAGAATAATTCTATAAAAAGTATATTTGCTTTTTCGAAATTAAAACTGATTCAATATGTCATTAATAGCCCCCGGAGATCATCTGGTTTTGTTTTCCCTTATAACCGGGGCTGCAGCCTTAGGGATGTGGTCGGAACATAAAAAGTGGTTTGGTAAAGTATCCGGAATTCTGGTTACTGTTTTGCTGATGTCTCTCTTGTCGATGTTAAATATCGTTCCGCCGGCATCAAGTACGAGAGTACAGGTGCCTGTTTATGACCTGATTTTTAAGTATTTTGTTCCGATCTCCATTCCGATGATGTTGATGGGGTCGAATATTATGCGTACCATCCGCGAAGGCGGAAAATTGCTGATTGCCTACATTATTGGAGCCATTGGTGTCGTGCTGGGGAGCTTTTTAGCTTTTTCTCTGATTCACCTTGGGCCGGACTCTGGCAAAATGGCCGGTGTAATTGCCTCGACACTGATTGGGGGAAGCATGAACTTCGTTGCGACCGGAGAAGCGTTGCAAATCACTACCCATCCGCTGTTTTCGGCTACCATTGCGGTTGACAACTTTGCAGCCAGCCTGTTCATCCTGTTGCTTTTTATGCTACCGGGGATTAAGTTCCTGGCGCGCTTTTTTGCCAAGCCCAAAGCCGAAAACAAGGTAGAAGCAGTAGTACAGGAACACGAAAAATCGCAGCCCATTACCATGGAGCGCATGGGACTGACGCTGGTTATCGCAGTAGCCATTGCGGCATCAGGTGCCTGGTTAGGTGATTGGTTGCAGTCGGTTTTTCACACGCAAATGGATTTGAGCATTCTTATCATTACGCTCGTTTCGGTGCTGGTGGCCAATCTCTTTCCCAAACGTCTCAAACCGCTTGAAGACACTGCTTTTTCGGTGGGACTATGGATGATGTACATCTTTTTGGCGGCCATTGGTGCGGCAACCAACATGGCTGATATTTTGCATATCGGTCCGGCGATACTTGGATTCTACCTCGTCATTCTGTTCTTCCACCTCATCTTTTTAATCGCGTTGGCAAAGATTTTCAAACTGGATATCTACGAAGTCATGATATCATCGGCGGCCAACGTAATGGGGCCTTCGGTGGCAGCACCGATGGCGGCTTCGCTCGGGCAGAAGAAATTGATTACCCCGGGGATTCTCGTTGGAATTCTGGGTTATGTTATCGGAACCTTCATCGGAGTTTCCATCGCGTTAGCGCTGAGCTAAAGTGGAAGCACCTAAATTGTTTGTATGAAACTCAATTGAGAGAAGATTTTTCAGTATTCACCCCGCCCCTAAAGGGTGAATACTGAAAAATCAAGTTTTCCCTTTAGGGAAGACAGGGGAAAGGAACTTGATTTTTTTTGGGGGGGATAGTTTCATACAACCGGCCTTAATAGATCTCGGGTACGAAAGTCTGGTCGGTAATCGGGGGGCGTACGTAGTTATCCTTCTCGATGCGTGGCGGCAGTTCGATGGGCTCAGGCGTTAAATCCTTGTAAGGGATTTTGGATAACAAGTGATTGATACAGTTGAGCCGTGCTCTTCGTTTGTTGTCAGCCGGAACCACGTACCACGGTGCCTGTTTGATGTCGGTGTATCCAAACATTTCGTCTTTGGCGCGGGAGTATTCTACCCATTTTTCTCGTGAAGCCAAATCCATGGGGCTGAGTTTCCATCGCTTGGTCGGATCGTCGAGGCGGGCCTGGAAACGTAGTTCCTGTTCTTCGTCGGAAACGGAAAACCAGTATTTGATGAGAATGATGCCGGAGCGAACCAGCATGCGCTCGAATTCCGGACAACTCCGCATGAACTCGTCGTATTCTTCATCACTACAGAAACCCATTACACGCTCTACACCGGCACGGTTGTACCAGCTGCGGTCGAACAGCACCATCTCACCTCCGGCCGGCAATTCGGTAACATAACGCTGGAAATACCATTGCGTTCGTTGGCGCTCGGTTGGAGTGCCTAAAGCAACAACCCGACAGATACGGGGATTGAGTGGCTCCATGATGCGCTTGATGACGCCGCCTTTCCCGGCAGCATCGCGGCCTTCGAAGATGACCACGACTTTTAACTGCTCCTTTTTCACCCACTCCTGCAACTTCACCAGCTCGATTTGCATTTTACGCAGCTCCTTGTTGTATAGCTTCTTTCCTAAACGGCGTTTGTCTTTCTTTTCGGGTTCGATATGATCCGGTGATTTGTGGTGTTTCTTGGTTTTGTTTTTACTCATCGTAATGGAGTTTTAGAATTTACGGCAGGAATGGATGGTTTGAATCTCTTTAAAATTAAGTGATTCCATTTGGTTTTGCAACAAGAGAGCTTCCCGGTAACGGTTGGTCTAAGACCGAAAAAACCTGACTGCTTTGGGGATAGCAGTCAGGTAGTGTTTTATTATTGGTTGTCAATCATGTCTTCGAGTACCTTTTCCAGGTAACTGTAGCTTGGTCGGTCGATGGTATTTTGACTGACGTATTTGAATTGAACGACACCGTTTTTATCGATGATGAAGACACACGGAATGGCTTGCGGTGCGTTTCCTCCGTCCCATTTGGGATCGTATAAGCCCAATTCATCCGTGAGTTTGTGATTGGCATCGGCGATAATGGTAATAGGCGTTTTCAGGTTTTCGGGTTTGATGGTGTGGTCCTTCGGAAACATCTTGCGTGCTGTTTGCATCCACCGTTTCCGTCCTTCCGATAGCTTGGTTGTGTCGGCAGGGTATTTCCATTGTTCCACTACTTTCATTTGTTGCGGGATGGTGGCCACCCATTGGGCGACGGTATCTTTTCCGTAAGGAAGCACAAAAGCTACTTTTAAATTGTGCTTTTCTTCCAGCTGGTTGAGCTTGTCGAAATCAATCATCTCCATGTAGTTGTACTGACAGATGTTACACCAGTGGTTGGGCGCAACCAGACCGCGGTTAAAAATCAGCATCACATTTTTGCCTTTGTACTTGCTGAGGTCGAACTCGCCTCCCTGGTATACCTGGGCTTTGAATTCGGGCATTTCCTGTCCAACAGTTACCCCTTTCATTTGTCCGAAAGTCAGGAGGGTGCTGCCCAGCAGCAGGGCAATCAGTAAAACGGATGTTTTTGTTTTCATATCGTATATAGGTTTGATGTTTCGATATCAGTGTTTGCAGCTAATGGTGCCGATTAAAGTTAAGAGGTTTTTTTTAATGAATAATTAGTAATGAGAAAATAGGGAAGAGAGGTTGGGCTAAAGCCCATTGTGTGGGCGAGAATTTCAATCCCATGGCTTCAGCCATGGGCAATTTGAAACAAAAAAAGCCCCATCACTGAGGCATGTTTTATTCTATTTCTTTTCTGGTGTTAACCTAAGCATCAACACGCCATGTGCGGGGATGTCGGCGGTGAGATTTTTGCTCGTGTTGCCAATATCCTTGTGTTGCCACAGGTCGCGCAAGTCATATTTTGTGTTGTGAAATGTAACGTGGTGGTCTTTGTGGCTGATCCCGACCTTTTTCCAATCGTAATTGAGTTTCCATGGTTCATCGGCACGGTTGAGGAAACAAACGGCCAGTTCATCGTTTTCGAGGAATTTCACCCAAATCTCCTGGTCGCCATAGTCGATGAAACGGAAACCTTGTTCGCCCAGCTCATCCTGGTCAACCTGAATCACATCTTCGTTGGTCAGTATTTTTTGTGTTTCGTCGTCCATGGTGCGGAGGTCGTTACCGGCCATCAGCGGGGCGGCCATCATACACCACATGCTGAAGTGGGTTTTGTATTCGGTGTCGGTCATACCACCGTTGCCTACTTCCAGCATGTCGGGATCGTTCCAGTGTCCCGGTCCGGCATACGACCAGAGGTTGGCATTCAGGTCGATGATGTCGAGCACGCCTTTTCCGCCCCAGTTAATGGCGCCTTTGAAGGAGTCGAAAATGTCGCCGGTGGTTCGCCACAGGTTCCCAATACCTTTTCCCCATTCCCATGGTTTATTGGAACCCCATTCGCATATGCTGAACACGATGGGACGTCCGCTGGCTTTTAGTGCGTCGCTCATAGTTTTGTAGGCGGCTTTTGCATTTTGTCCTTCGTTGTAACACCAGTCATACTTCAGGTAATCGACCCCCCAGGCAGCATACTGGCGGGCATCCTGGAACTGGTATCCACGGCTTCCGGGACGTTGCTGACAGGTCATGGAGCCAGCGCAGGAGTAAATCCCGAATTTTAAGCCTTTGGAATGAATGTAATCGGCCAGCGCCTTTATTCCGGAAGGAAAACGTGTGGGGTCGGGGATGATATTACCGGCACTGTCGCGGCTTACCTGCCAACAGTCGTCAATCACAATATATTGGTAACCTGCATCAGCCATGCCACTATTAACCATGGCGTCAGCCATTTCCTTGATGAGTTTTTCGCTGACGTTGCAGCCAAACTTGTTCCAGCTGTTCCAACCCATTGGTGGCGTAGGTGCCAGTATTTCCGTTTTTTGTGCAAACAGTTGAGTGCTGAATAGTACGAGTAAAAAGAGTGTTGTTAGTTTTTTCATCACTTATGCGTGTTAGGTTGATATTGTGTTATAGACTTTCGACTGAAAGTAAGCGTTCGGGATTTTTCCAGTGGTCGGTTTTTATGTGATTTGATTTGGCTTTCCGAAAATAATGATAATGTAGTTAAATCGGTTGAGTTAGAGTGGAAATTGTCGGATTGACACTAAGCTTTTTTGACTTTCGTTAGGGCGATAATGGCGGATTTCCTGTACTTGTTCACTAAAATTAACCGTATCTTCGAGGTGTGCTTTTGTATCAATGGGGAAAAATGAACTTGAGAATTACTTGCTTTTTTTTCGCTTTTCTTTTTCTGAATCTCTTAGGCCGTACCATGGCTGACGAGCGGCAGTTTGAAATCCGGCCGTTGACCAATTCAAACGGGTTATCGAACAGCTCGGTAAATGCCATTTTTCAGGATTCGGATCATGTGCTATGGATTGGTACCTGGGACGGACTGAACCGGTATGACGGGCATGCTATTCAGATTTTCAGGCCCGAGCCGGATAATCCCAATAGCCTGAGTAACCAGGTAATCCTGAAAATAGAGGAAGGTAAAGATGGGGATCTCTGGATACTTACGATGCATGGCATTAACCGGCTGAATCCTTATACAAAACAGATTAAACGTTATTTTTTCGGCCGCGAAGAGAAGGCTCCGTTAACCGAATCGGAGTTTCACCTGGCCGTGGATCAGCAGCGCAACGTATTTTTTGAGGCAAAGGATTGGGGATTGGGGTATTATGCTAATGATTCTGTCCAGCGGTTTCCTTCCGGCGATTTGCCTTCCCTTGCGGTGAAGAAAATCAGTTTTTCTCCATTGAATACACTCCTGATCCAATATGCCAATGGCGATTTAGCGGACGTTAGTCTGCAACATGGCGCTGACGGTACAATAACCATTGTAGGATATAAAAAGATTGGGCAAAATGTCCGGGATTTCATTAATGAATCGGATGATAAACTTCTGATTCTGACGAATGACGGCCGTCTGGCTTTTTACCAGTTTAGCACCGGGAAGACGGAGACCACCCGGTTTACGGGTATCCAAAAACTCATTGGGAGAACCAGCCTCGGGGTGTTGCTTGCAGGGGAAAAAGAGCATTTTATTTTGACCCCCAACGGACAGATTGAGCGGAATTCGTGGCTCGGGCACATCAACAGCCGGAAATTATCAACCGTTTTCGAAGGCAACGAAGGGGTTGTTTGGATAGGAACTGATGGTGATGGCATTTATAAACTATTTCCAAGGCACAAGTTGTTCCATTCGGTTACCCAGACACAGATTGAAGCTCTTCGTGGTGGTAATGTCCGCGCATTTAGCCTGGCGCCCGACAGCGCTTTGTGGGTCGGGACGAAAGGACAGGGGCTGTTCCGCTTTTCACCTCATTTCTATTTGAACGGCCCGGAGGAGAATATTCCGGTAGATAACTTTTATTCGGCTAATTCGTCGCTGAATAATTCAGTCTTTTCGCTCTTTTGCGGGAAGGACAGTCTGATGTTTATCGGGACCGATGGCGAAGGACTTTCGGTTTACGATCTTCGGTATCATCGGGTGGTGGACTGGCAGAGTATTGAAGGAACAGCGAATTATGCGCCGTTTCGTTCGGTGTATGCAATATACCAGGATGCACAAGGTTTCATCTGGTTGGGAACAAACGGATACGGGATGTTCCGGTTACGGATGGAACGGGACGGGCGGAAACTGAAACTGACTAACTTTAAACAATACGAAGCCAACGAGAATCTTGCCGGAAAGCTGAGTAGTAATATCATCTTTTCCATCATCCCGGAAAACGATCATGAATTATGGATTGGTACCCGCCTGGGCGGACTGAATTTGTTTGATAAAGGGTCGGAAACGTTTCGTGTTTTTCGGAAAGAACCGGCGGACTCACTGAGTTTGAGCAGCGATGATATTCTTTGCCTGTACAAGGATACATTGAAACGTTTGTGGATTGGGACCAGCCTTGGACTGAATTACCTGGAGACCAATAAGCTTTCTGACCATCCCGCTTTTCATAGTTTTACCACAAACGATGGGTTGCCCAACAACACCATTCACGGTATGGTCTGCGATCATGCCGGAAATCTATGGGTGAGCACCAATCTGGGACTTTCTCAGTTTAACGTAGAGAACCACCGCTTCCGTAATTTTACCGAGGAGGACGGTCTGCAAAATAATGAGTTTGCCGATGGCGCTTTCTTTCGCGATAACCAGACCGGGTATATTTTTATGGGCGGTAACAGCGGGTTTAACTATTTCCGTTCGTCCGATATCGGCGAGTACACTTACATCCCGAACATTGCTGTTAGTGCCATTAAAGGACAGAACGACGATCAGCCTTATTATCCTTCATTCGTGGTAACGCCTGAGTTACGGAATCCTCCCCATGTCAAGTTGAAATATGATCAAAACTTCTTCGATATTACGCTGGCCGCGCTAAGCTTCATTAACAGCGAGAAATGCCAGTATGCATACTATTTGGAGAATTTCGATAAGCAATGGAATAATATCCAAACCCGGCGGGTGATTTCGTTTACGAACGTGCCTCCGGGAAAATATACCCTGTGGCTGAAGTGGTCGAATAGCGATGGTATCTGGAGTCCACCGGTTCATGCCATCGATTTTCAAATCAAACCGATCTTTTGGGAGTCGGCGTGGGCCATTGGTATCTATGTATTGCTGACCTTGTTTTTCCTGCTGTTTGTGCAGAATTACTGGAAGAAGCAGCAACTGCTAAAACAGAATATCGAACTTCGGAAGCGGGAAGAGGCACTGCACCAGAACAAGCTGACCTTTTTTACCAATATCGCTCATGAGTTACAAACGCCTTTGACCCTGATTGTCGGGCCATCGCAAAAGCTGGCCGACGATCCGGGTATCGATCAGGAGAGGCAGAAGTTTGTCCGGATGATACAGCGAAACACGAACCGTTTGTTGTTCCTCATTCAGCAATTGATGGAGTTTCGCAAAGCGGAATACGGGCATCTGGAAATGGAAAAGATGTATTTCAATCTGGTGAACCTGGTGGAGCAAATCGCCGAGCTATTCGACGACTGGGCTATTCAGAACCAAATTGATTACACGATCGATTCTCCTTCGGAAATTCCCGGTTGGTTCGATCAGGATAAGATTGAGAAAATCATTTTCAACTTGTTGTCGAACGCCTTTAAATATACACCTAAAGGCGGTAATATCAAGTTGAAGATGCAGGTTGACGAGGCGAAATCGCAGGTTCGCATTGAGGTGATGAATTCTGGAAAAGGGATACCAAAGGAGAAAATTCCCCGCCTGTTTGAGCGCTTTTTCATTACCGATGAAGGTAGCAATTCCGAACCGGATAAATTCCGAACAGGTATCGGTCTGGCTTACGCCCGCAGCCTGGTAACTGCCCTTGGCGGTACCATTGATGTGGAAAGCGTAGAAAACGAACTGACCACTTTTGCTGTGGTTTTACCCTGTTCCCAGGAAAACGCTGAAGCTGTTGATGCACAGGAACCAGTGGATGAAGTAATTCTTTCGCGACAATTGCAGCATATTCTGGTTGAGCCCAAGTTATCGGCTGAGGAAAATGGACAGGAAAAGATCAGGACATTGGAAGCGCTGGAGAACAAACTGAAAACGGTTTTGATTGTAGAGGATGAGCCGGATATTCATTTGTTGCTGGACGGAATACTGAAGGATAAATACCGTTTGCTCACCGCTTTCAACGGTGTGGAGGCACTTAAGGTGCTTGAGACGGAGATGCCGGATCTTATTATTAGTGATGTGATGATGCCGGAGATGGATGGGATAGCGCTGTGTAAACAATTGAAAACCGAATTAAAGACCTGTCATATCCCGATTATTCTGTTGACTGCAAAAAGCTCGGTGACCCATCGCATTGAAGGGCTTGAGAGTGGTGCCAATTCTTATATACCGAAGCCGTTTCATCGCCAACATCTTGAGATTCGCATTGAAAAATTACTGGAAGAGCGGGAACGGATTGCGCGCTATTTTCAGCAGGACAATGGCATGGAAAACCTGACTCAATTATCCATAGCAGAGGAAGACCAGCAGTTTATCGACAAGGTTATGGAATTGATTCGTCAACACATCAGCGACGAAGAACTGCAGGCAGTTTTCCTGGAAAAGGAGATGGGGATGAGTAGCTCGCAGTTTTACCGGAAGCTGAAACAGATTTCGGGCATGTCACCCGGCGATATGATCCGGTCTATGCGATTGAAGCATGCCGCTCATTTGTTAAAGACCACTTCCATGACCGTAACCGAAGTATTTTATCAGTCGGGGTTCAACAACCGCTCATATTTTTACCGCGAATTCCAAAAAATGTATCAGATCCCGCCCAAACAATTTCAGTTGAGTTTTAAGAAATAAACTCCAATCTTTACATTTTAATACATTTTATTCGTCACTATTTCAGTGAAATATGCCGTTTGTGTACACTTTTGAAGATATAGTGTACAGCTTCCGCACCCATCTCTCTCCAACTTTGAGGTACCAATAATCCAATACCTCAATCAACCTTAGTCAACTTAAAATTGAACCAATGCTACAAACGACATCCAGGCTCGGTGTGACTGTACTTTTACTGTTGTTCCTATTTATGGGTGCAGCGCCTGTCTCGGGGCAAAACCTGAGACTGAAAGTTGAAGGAACCCCGCAACAAGGTTATGGTGTTGCGTTATATGACGGGAATCAAAAACTTTTGAAAGATGCCGGTGCTTTTAGCCTGCATTTGTCCAACCTGGATTTAACTTCGGATACAACGTTTAATGAATGGCGCGGAGCTTCCTGGACCGGGAACGATAGTGTCGTTGTGCTGCAGAAGGAAACCTACATGAAGGCGCTGGACTCGAAATTGACCGCCAAAGTCACCTATCAAATTGTCAATCCACACATCGTAAAAAAAACGGTTGAGCTCCTTCAACCCAGCATGCTTTCGATGTACTATATCCTCCGGGAAAATAATGTTCCGGCGCAACAACCCAAAAAATATGTGACTTTCGAGCAGGATAATTTTCCAGGTGGATTCATTCACGAACTTTTTCCATCGGCAGGATTTGTTACCGCGGATAATACGACGGTAGGCTTCCTGACCGATGCAGGATATAAAAATCAGTTTACACGTACAACACGGCGCCGTTTTAGCGGACGTGGCGGCGGTTTTGTCGGGATGCGCAAACTCCCCGATCCAAGACTGTTTTCCACTGCTACTCCCGAAGAACGGGCTCAGGGGAAAGATTATGTACGTTTGACTTTTGGTGAGATGTTCAATCTGAATGCCGGAACCGAAACTGTCTTACCGCTTCCGCAGAAATTCATGCCGGAGGGTAAGCTTTCGGTTTCCCGGAAGGATAGTTTGATTACCATGAATTGTCAGTCGGGAGCGAAAGCCGGCATCCGCCTGATGACACCCATTTCCGGACAGAAAGTGTACACTATCTCTTTCAAGGTAAAAGGCAACTTGCCGGTAGCACTGAAACTGTACCGGGTGAAGAACGGCCAGCAAGGGCCGGAACTGGAACACGGCGTCAAGTACATTGATGCATTTCCTTCGAAACCGGATGAATGGACGGAATTTAAAGGGAGCATTCTGGTTCCTTACATCGAAGGCGACAGTGTTTCGATGTTCATCGGGAATACCTCCGGAAAAGCCGGAAAGATGCAGATTAAAAATCTCGCAATTGCCGAAAATCATGCGGCCATTCAGCCCTACAACATTTTACCGCTGGGAAAAAAGGAAACGAAAACCACCTACATTTTTGTGGAGCCGTGGAAATCACACCGCGATTTCATGATTGATTCTCAGTCGCGGTTGGCGGAAGGCAAAGGTTTTAAAGGCTCTTTGATTGAGAAGATGCTGTATGCGAATGCCAATATGTTGAACTGGATTACTTCGGTGAATGATTTTACGCCGTTCAGTGTGCCGAATATGAATTACTCGCCCGATATGTACAACCGGGATTCGTTCTGGACAACGGTGGCGACTCACAATAAAAAATTGAACCTGGCCATCTGGAACCAGTGGGCCAAAACGCAAACGCCGGAAGGTGCTATTGGAACCATCATCACGCCTTACATGGGCTCGGTGGAAGCCAAGGACAACGAGGCGACAATCGAGTGGTTGGTATGGGCTTTAGTGAACCAGCGTCGTTACGGTGTTCAGCTTCCCAAGGAAAAAATTGACAAAGCTGTTTCGTTTGTGCTGAACTCGTTTGATGAGAACCATGACGGAATATGCGAATCGCATTTCTCGATGAGCCAGATTGATGTGTGTGACTACGTGCCCAAGACCGACCGGCTGGCGGTGAATCAGGGAATGTTCGCGGTAGCACTGCACACGATTAAGGCTTTAGGGTACGATATTTCGGATGATTACCTGAACAAGGCGGAATCGGCATACCGGAAATTCTACGATCCGAAACGGAAACATCTGTTGTTCGACCGGCAATATCCCGATTTGATTTCATTGACGGATTTGGTCCCGGAGTTTCTATCGCTCTGGCTGTTCAACCAGCCCATGTTGACAGATGAGATGGTTGTGAATCAATTGAATCATATGCCTTATTTGAATAAAGTTCCCAATTCTCCGCATCCGGAGATGGGGACCACCGCACCTATTTTGGTGCGATTGACCAACGATGCAAAAGGCTATTCCTATATGACTTCCGACTATCAGCCGTTTGGCGAATTCGGAAAAACGAACTATGCAGACCACTCCCGCGACGGTTTTTATTACAACGGCGGTAGCTGGATGCGTGCTGAATACTGTGCTTACGTGGTGGGACTGAAACATGGCTGGCCCAAGGCTAAGGAAATGATGGAAAACCGGGCCTGGGCGGAAATCAATTTGAATCCGAAGTGGCCTTTCAGTAAGGAATTTATTCCAACCCATTGGAAAAGTACGGACGAATGGTGGCTTTCAACAAGGGGGCTCAGCTGGAATGTGTTCATCCTGATGGCTGATGAAGTTGCGGGATTGCGCACTCCTGATATGGACCCCGACTACAAATAATAGGATGTAATTAATGATGCTCAATCAATTAAATTTTTAAAGCTAACTTCTATGAAAATCTTTTTTGTTACAAGATTTAGAAGGGAAATACTTGGGCTTGTATTTCTTTTTATGACAGGAGCCGTTTTCGGCCAGGTCAGCGTAACCGGTACAGTTACCGATGAAGGTGGAACGACACTTCCCGGAGTAACTGTGGTGGTTTCCGGAACCACAAATGGTACCATTACCGACGTGAATGGTAAGTACGCCCTACAGGTTGAAAATACCAATGTATCCCTCGATTTTTCCTTTGTGGGATACCAGAAACAGACTGTTTCGCTGAGTGGAAGGTCTGTCCTGAATGTAACCATGAAAGAGGAGAAAAAGCAAATTGACGAAGTGGTAGTTGTCGGTTATTCTGCCCAGAAAAAGGCGACCCTTACCGGTGCTGTTTCTCCTGTGAACATTTCCGATATCGATAAACGGAAAGTGTCCGATCTTTCTCAGGCCTTGCAGGGACAAATAGCAGGTGTTCAGGTTACTTCCAGTACCGGTGCTCCCGGTGATAAGGTAAATATCCGCATCCGTGGTGAAGGAACCATTGGAAATAATAATCCGCTCTATGTGATTGACGGTGTTCCATCACGGGATATCACCTTCCTGAACCCTTCGGATATCAAATCGATGACTGTATTGAAAGATGCTTCGGCCGCAGCAATTTATGGTGCACGTGCTGCTGGTGGTGTTATCGTGATTACCACAAAAGAAGGTGTGAAAGGAAAAACCAGCCTCGATGTTAGTTATTATACCGGCATCCAGAAAGTGGCGCATCTTCCTAAAATGCTGAACGCCGATCAGTACATGAATGTGGTGGAGCAAGCCTGGAACAATGCAGGTTATACCGGAACCAACCCTTACACGGCTGATAAAGGCCGTAGTGATTTTGCCAATACCAACTGGCTGGACGCCTTGTTCGAACTGGGACATTCTCAGAATGCACAGGTGACAGCCACCGGAGGAACCGATAAACTGCAGTATCTTTTATCGGCCAATTATTACGGGCAGGATGGTGTTGTGGTGTATAATAACGACAGATACCAACGCATAACCTTCCGTTCAAACATCAATGCGAACCTGACCGAACGTTTGCGAATCGGCTCGAACCTGCAACTTTCGTATGTTACACAGGATGCATTGTCTTCTAAGGGCGATGAGCCGGGAATCATTCGCCATGCCATGTTGCGTCCGCCTATCATCCCGATTTATAAAGATCCCAGTGATCCTACCTGGTCAGCGCAAGATCCGTTTACCGATTTACCGTTCTACAAGAATAAAGATTCCTTTGAGAGCAATAAATACGAGTGGACGCAGAATCCTATTGCGTTGGCTTATTTCACCGATGATGTTCGGAGTTACTACAAAACTTTTGGTAACCTGTATGCAGAGTATGCTTTCCTTGGTGACAAATCGCTGAAATTTAAAACCAACCTGGGTGTCGACCTGACCTTCTCTCACAACAAAGCGTTTAATCAGAACTTTGGTGATGACGACGGTAGTGGCAGCTCACTGGATCAGGGATTGGGACGTGAAAACCGCCCAAGCACACTGAATGAGGACCGTGGAGAGGAAATTACTTTCACCTGGGATAACACGTTGAACTACGTTAAGGATTTGGGTAAGAGTTCTATCAACGCTTTGGTCGGTAGTGAATTTATTACCAACCACTCTTCTTCCATTAGCGGTTCACGAGCTCGTTACGACTATACCGACAAGAACTTCCGTTATCTCGATTTTGGAGGTACTCAGTATGACGTATGGAACGGAGGTTCTGCTGCTGAGTGGGCATTGTTCTCGTTGTTCGGGTCGGCGACGTATGCGTATGACAGCCGTTATATGGTAACAGCCAACTTCCGTGCAGATGCTTCTTCACGCTTTGCGCAAAATAACCGTTGGGGTTATTTCCCTTCGGTTTCAGCCGGATGGAAATTGTCGAATGAAAATTTCATGAAGGATTTAACCTGGTTATCAGATTTGAAAGTGAGAGCCAGTGTCGGACAATTGGGTAACCAGGAAATTGATAACTATGCTTATCTGACACTGTTGAGAAAAAGTGGTGACAGCTACCTGATTTCCCGTTATGGAAACCCGAACTTGAAATGGGAAACCACTACGCAGTATAACTACGGTTTGGATTTGGGACTTCTGTCTAACAAAATCTATTTCACCGCGGACTACTTCATCAAGAATACAACTGATATTTTGTTGCCGATTACATTGCCGTCGATTGCAGGTGATGTTTCTCCAACTTACGTGAATGCAGGAGCCGTTACCAATAAAGGTTTTGAGTTTGCTTTGACACTTCGCAACAGCGAACACCAGTTCAAATACAACATCAACCTGAACATGGCGACCCTTAATAATGAGGTAACGAAATTGCACCCGAACCTGCCGATGATTATCAATGCTGCCAGTAAAGGAGTAGCCCGTACAGTGGTTGGTCAGCCATTGAATTCCTACTACGGTTATGTGATGGAAGGCATCTATCAGAACACACAGGAAATTCAGACGCAACTTTACGGAACAGCTAATCCCACGGCGCAGCCTGGTGATATTCGGTTCAAGGATTTGAATGGTGACGGTATTATCAATGACAAAGACAGGACGTTCATTGGAAACTCTATTCCGAAATTGACTTATGGAATGAACCTGACCGGTGAATACAAAGGTTTTGATCTTTCACTGTTGTTCCAGGGTGTTCACGGTGTAGACCGTTACAACGATGGTAAGAAGATTGTGGATTACGATACCCGTCCGTTCAACTATACTACCCGTGTGCTGGATGCATGGCACGGTGAAGGTACCAGCAACACCATTCCGCGTGTAAGTTTCACTGATAATGGTAGTAGCAAGATTTCCAGCGTATTTGTTGAGGATGCTTCTTACTTCCGTCTGAAAAACGTGGAACTGGGCTATACATTCAAGTCGCTGATGCAGCGTTCAAATACGTTCAAGAACCTGCGCGCTTACGTCTCTGCTCAGAATGTATTCACTGTTACCAAATACACTGGTCTCGATCCGGAATCGACCGATTTGATTGATATGGGAACTTACCCACAGTCGAGAGCTTTCATTCTTGGTGTTGATGTGAAATTTTAATGTCCCAGCTAATAAAATTCAGTAAAATGAGAAAAATATATATGATACTGGTTGCATCAACTTTACTGTTGTTCACCGGTTGCGACAAATATCTCTACAAGGAACCCATCGGGTTGCTTACACCCGACCAGATAGATACCTCACCAACCGAAAGTACGGTGGAGTATTCAGTCTTTACTTCGTATCAATTGCTTTCCAGTACCCTGAATATCATTGGTCAGTGGGGCTGGGACGACGGAACCGTTCTTCGTAACGATTTTATCCTGAGTGATATCGCTTCGGATGATATGCAGAAGAAATGGAATCCTGATGGTGACCAGGCCTGGATGGACGAAATCGATAATTTCAATTTTACTTCTGACAATGGTGGTTTTAACGGACAGTGGGCTTATGATTATGACGGTATTTCCCGTTCCAATCTGGCCATCAGTTATCTGACCGATGACGCGCTGATGAGTAAACTGACTATGGACAGCAATTTGAAAAATCGTTTGTTGGGTGAGGTTTACTTCCTGAGAGCTTTCTATTACTTCGATTTGGTCAACAACTTCGGCGATGTTCCGCTCTTGCTGAAACCGCTGGAAAGCTTCTCTGAAGCTTATGATGTAGCAGTTCGTACACCGAAAGATCAGGTGATGGATCAGGTAAGAGCTGATTTGGCACAGGCCGTTACGCTATTACCTAACAGCAAATATTCTGATGATACTCAGCCATGGCGTGCTTCAAAAGGAGCTGCTATTGCCATGCAGGCAAAAGTTGAGCTGTACACCCAAAACTGGCAGAAAGTACTCGACTACGTCGGTCAGCTGGATAACCTGGGTTTCTACTCGCTCGATGCTAATTATTTCGATAATTTTCAGGTTGAGAAAGAGTTCACTGACAACGAGGTGATTTTTGCCTACGACCATGAAAGCAATACAGTTCCACGTTCAGGAAATGGCTTGTGTGCATTGCTGGGATGGGGATTCGTAGCGCCCGAACAGAACTTTATCGATGCATTTGAGCCGAACGATCCGCGTTTGCTCTATACGGTGGATGTCGACAATCAGGCCGTTTATAAAATTCTTGGTGAAACCAATACTGATAACAAAGGAAACGACGACTCGCCCAGTAACAAGATTTACATCCGCTATGCTGATGTAATGCTTTGGAAAGCGGAAGCCGACATCAACCTGGGTAACTATTCCGAAGCCATCGGTCTCATTAATCAAGTCAGGGCACGGGCACGTAATTCCGTAGCCATCGATGGAACGACACCTCCGGCAGGTACATTGCCTGACCGTGATGTGAACTCAACGGATAAAGCTCAGATTATGGGTTGGCTGCGTCACGAGCGCCGTGTGGAACTTGGTTTCGAATCACAACGCTTCAACGACCTGAAACGCTGGGGAATTGCTAAGGATGTATTGGGTGCACTGGGCAAAAATTTCCAGGATAACAATTACCTCTATCCGATTCCACAACGCGAAATTGATAAATCAGGTGGTTCAATTACCCAGAATCCCGGGTATTAATGATTAACAGATAACAGATAAAAACAGGATGCCCCACATGTAGTATAGTCGGATATACGGGGCATCCTTGTTTTCACAATCCGGAAAGAAAGACAAAAAGCTAGTTATGGATATTGCAAAGAGATTCGCCGGGAACCCGATTTTACGGCCGGGCGACCTGAAACCAAGTAAGGACGGATTGAAAATTGAATGTCTGCTCAATCCCGGAGTATTTCGGTATGACGGGAAAATCTGGATGTTGCTACGGGTGGCCGAACGCCCGGAACAAAAGGATGGGCTGACTTCCTTTCCTGTTTACAGTGAAGATGGTGAGTTACAGATTATGGAGTTTAAGAATGATGATCCGGATTTGGATTTATCCGATCCGCGGGTTATCAGCTATCAGGGACAGGATTATCTGACGACTATCTCGCATCTAAGGCTGGTTTGCAGTGAAGATGGAATTCATTTTCATGAACCGGAAGGATATCCGTTGCTTACCGGCAAAGGTATTCACGAATCTTACGGTATTGAAGATTGCCGGGTATCACAAGTCGGGGATACATATCACCTTACCTACACGGCTGTTTCCCACCTGGGAGTTGGCGTTGGTTTGCGAACGACCAAAAACTGGAAAGATTTTGAACATCACGGGATGATTTTTCCGGCACATAATAAGGATTGTGCCATTTTCGAAGAGAAGGTTGACGAACGTTTTTATGCGTTTCATCGTCCCAGTAGTCCGGAAATTGGAGGAAATTATATTTGGTTGGCCAGTTCACCGGATGGTGATCACTGGGGAAATCATCAGTGTATTGCACAAACCCGAAAAGGGAAATGGGACAATGTACGCATTGGTGCCGGTGCAGCCCCCATTCGCACGGATGAAGGCTGGCTGGAGATTTATCATGGAGCGAATGAGGATAATCAATATTGTCTGGGAGCCTTGCTGCTGGATATAAATGATCCTTCCAACGTATTGGCCCGTTCCGAAGAGCCAATCATGGTGCCAACTGAAGAATATGAAAAGACCGGATTCTTTGGCAATGTCATCTTTACCAATGGACATCTGGTGGATGGTGATGAAATTGCCATGTATTACGGTGCGGCCGATGAAGTGATTTGCGGTGCAAAATTCTCTATCAGGGAAATTTTGGAAACACTGCATTAGAAAACGAATTACATCTCAACTGAGGAATTATGCTGAAGAAACTGGTTAACGAATATCGCGTGTTCTATACCTATCCCAAGGGTATGCGGATACTGCTGATTACAAATCTGATCTATTCGCTGGTATTACCGATTATCGAAATGTTTATCGGTGCATACATTATGCGAAATTCACATGAAGCCAAGCTGGTGGTTATTTTTCAGCTGGCTCTTTATTCCGGTATTCCGTTAACTTTTGCCATAAACGGTTTTCTTCTCCGGAAAATAAAGATTGCGTGGCTTTATTCCTTTGGGATGCTGCTTAGTGGCGTTTCCATGTCGGCCATGATGATGTTACACGAGCTGGATGCTACAGGCATAGGTCTTGCCGGATTGATTATGGGACTTTCCTACGGTTTCTTCTGGGCCAACCGCGATTTCCTGGCGTTGGAAACAACCAACGATAATAACCGTAATTACTATTACGGGCTGGAATCATTCTTCTATACACTTACCGGGGTGATTGTGCCTTATGTAGTGGGTGTATTTATTGGGGCCACCGATGAACATCACTGGTTTGGAGGGAATACAAATGTTGCTTACCGAATCGTTACAGCGTCGGTCTTCCTGTTGACGATTATCTCCTCAATTGTGGTTCACAGGGGTGAGTTTGTTAACCCGAAACAGGAACGATTCATCTATTTTCGTTTTCATATTCTCTGGCGGAAAATGTTGGGACTGGCTACGCTGAAAGGACTGGCTCAGGGATACATTGTGACGGCTCCGGCCATGCTTATCATGAAGCTGGTGGGAAACGAAGATGTGTTGGGAACGGTTCAGGCGATTGGCGCAATTTTCTCGGCTATCGTTCTGTATCTTATTGGACGAATGGCGAAGCCGAAACATCGTATCTACATCTTTTCGTTCGGTTTGCTGTTGTTTGCAACCGGTAGTTTCATCAATGCCGGGCTCTATTCGTCGCTGGGCGTGATTCTTTTCATGTTGTGTCTGGTTATGGCCCGCCCGCTGCTCGATGTAGCTTACTTCCCCATTCAGCTGAAGGTAATCGACAGGGTAGCAGCCATTGAAAAACGGAACCAATTTACCTATATTTTGAATCACGAACTGGGATTGTACCTGGGACGTCTGATTGGTTGCGGACTTTTTATTTTGATGGCTAGTTACATCGGAGAGGACTTTGCGTTGAAATATGCTTTAGTCATTATTGGTCTGTTGCAATTATTGTCCATTTTCGTTGCTAAGAATATCATCAATTCAAAATACTAAACCATGAAGAGAATATTGTTGTTTGTTGCTGTCATCCTGATGCTGGCGTCCTGCACATCAAAGCCGGAGCTGCGTCATCAGGACAGAGTGCCGCAGAAAATGCTGGAGCGGATCGGTCAAATGTCCGATTTGCCGTCGCCTTATAAAATGCTTGACTGGAAAGCGAAAGCCCGGAAATTCGATCAATTGGTTTTCGATTCCACACAAACCGGCGATTACTGGCCGCTTATCTGGACGGACAATTCGCAAAAAAATTTCCCACAAAAGACATTTGGTCTGTATACCGCTATCGGCGATGTTCGCCAGGGACCAGACCATCATGACGGAATTTTCCATGAATCACTGACCACGATGGGAGCGGTTCTCGGGGCCACCCTGATGGGCATTGACAAATCAAACCAGGATGGGAAAGATTACGTGAACATGCTTCGGAATTATTTCAACAAGGATACGGGTTGGGATATCATGATGAACAATACCTGTCCTCAGGTGGCTCTGCTGGGAGGCGGTTACGGCCGCGACTGGTGGTACGATGTTTTTCCGAATGTCATCTATTACGGAATCATGAATTTCTATCCGAATGAGGAAAATGCCACTCCGCTGCTTCGGTCCATCGCAGATAAATTTTTGGCGGCTGATTCGGTATTGAATGGTAACTATCATCATTCATTCTTCAATTACGGAAAACTGGAACCGGAAGACAGCCATATCTGTCCTCAGCAGGATGCAGCGGCCGGACATGCCTATGTGTTATATGCAGCGTACAAAAAGTTCGGTGATAAGCGTTACCTCGAAGGTGCCAAATCTGCGTTGGACGCTTTATTAAGTCAAAAGGATAACACCTTCTATGAAATTTTGATGCCGTTCGGAGCGTATGTGGCTGCCCGTTTGAATGCCGAAGAAGGAACCCATTATGATTTTACCAAAATCATGAAATGGACCTTTAACGGAGATGCAAAATGCCGCAGAGGTTGGGGGGTTTTAGCTGACAATTGGAATGGTTTCGACGTTTCGGGACTGGTTGGCAGTACTTACGACAACGGTGGCTATGCTTTCCTGATGAATACTTTTGATGTGGCCTGGGCGTTGGTTCCTATGGTGCGCTACGATCCGACCTGGTCAAAAGTGGTTGGCAAATGGATGCTGAATGCGGCGAATGCGGCTCACCTGTTTTATCCGTACGAAATCCCGGACGATCATCAGACCATTCCTCAGTTGAAATCGGTAACCAAAGGTGTTATTGCTTACGAAGGTCTTACCAAGAAATCAGCTTACGAACAGTTTGCGGATATCAAAGCGCCGGTGGCGCAGGGAGATGGTCCCAACTGGGTAAAAGGAAAGAATCCATGGGTAACCCAGTTCAGCGTGTATGGAAGTGCCCAGGCGGGTGTTTTCGGTAGCATTATCGATACCACCAATGTGAAAGGCATTCTTCAGCTCAACCTGTTGGCCTGCGATTTCTATCGCGATAAAGCATATCCTACTTATCTGTATAACAACCCTTATAAGGAGGCAAAAGCCATTAAAATTGATTGTGGTTCAGCTCCCGTTGATTTATACAATGCACTAACGCATAGCTTCATTCGGAAGAATGTAACCGGAAAAACCGAGTTTACGCTGGAACCGAATGGCGTAGCCATGCTGGTATTGGTTCCGGCGAACGGAACGCCTGAATACAATGGAAACAAATTGTTGGTGAATAATGTGGTTGTTGATTATGCAATCTCGAAATAGACAATAGAATATATTTTAGTTTAGTTTGGGTCAAATTGAAACGCGCCGCAGGTACACCCTGTTTGGCGCGTTTTTGTTTTTTTATGGTCTTCGTTTAGGGTGTGGTATTCTACCCCTGAGATGGAATTTTCTACCTCAGGGGATCCAACTTTCTACCTTTAGAGTAGACTTTTCCATGTTTAACCCGGACTTTCCTGTTTTTAACCCAGGGCTTTCCGATCTCAGAAGAGAATCTTCCATTTTGGAAACGAAATCTTTCGGCCCAAAGGCACAATAATTCCCTCTTTCTCAGAAAATTTTTCGCATCGAAGAGAGAAATTTGAACCTTCTTCAGAGAAATTTCTCCCGGAAATATAGACTGTTTCGCCCCTGTAGGTGTAATCTTCTTTGTTTTTCGGAGAATTTTCAGTGTATAAAAACCGGCATCCTGAATCAGAGGTGGTGTTTTCTATTTCAAATATTCAATCGTGATTTACCGATCCAGCCAGTTGCGGAAGAAGCGGGCGCGCTCGCGGCTGACAATGATTTTTTCTTCTGACTCGGGTTTGGTTTTCACGATGAGTTTACCGTTGAACCAATTGTTCACCCGGCTTACCGCATCGATGTTGATGATAAACTGCCGGTTGGCCCGGAAAAACTGTTCCGGATCGAGTTGCTTTTCCAGTTTATCCAGCGGATGATCGACCACGTGATTCACTTGCTGAAAAGTCGTGGCGGTAGTGGTTTTTTGTGAGCTGTATAAATAGGCAATGTCGTTGACATTGATCTTCACAAAACCGTCAGCGGTGGGAACAGCCATCCGTGTACGGTATTTTTTCTGTCCGCTGAGCAATGCTTCAGCAAGATCTTTGTAATCCGAGCCCAACAGTTCGGTAGCTTTAACCTGTTTTTGCATCGCGTCAAGCTTCTCGATGCTCTTCTCCAGCATCGCTGGCTCAATGGGTTTCAGCAAATAGTCTACGCTGTTGACCCGGAACGCCTGAATGGCATATTCGTCGTACGAGGTAACAAAAATGACGAACGATTGCGGTTGAACGGCATCAAATATCTCGAAACAGATGCCGTCGGAGAGTTGAATGTCGGAGAAAATGAGATCGGGATCGGGATGTTTTTTTAACCAGGCCACCGAATCACGCACGCTGTCCAGGCAGGCAAGGATTTGCCAGTCGGGCCTGAGGCTGGTGATGAGCTCGGTCATCATTCGCTGCGTAGGTAATTCATCTTCAATTATCAGCACATTCATAACAATGCGTATTTAATCCAGAAGCGGGATTTGTACCGCGAATTCGATTTCTGTTTCAATGATTTTAATGGTTTTACCAGACAATAACCGGTATCGATCGGATAAATTATTCAACCCGGTTCCGGCACTGTAAGTTGTCTTTTTTTCCTGCCGGTTATTCCTTACCTCCAACATCATCTTTTCGGCGTCAGTCTTCAGATTGATATGAAGCGGTTCCTTTTCCGTTGCCCGGTTGTGCTTGAGCGCATTCTCAACCAGTATTTGCAAGGTGAATGGAGGAATGCGTGACTTTAACAATTCCGGCTCAATCTGGTTTTCCAAAAAGACAGCTTCACCTAGCCTGATTTTATGCAGAAAAATGAACTTTTCGGTGAATTTCAATTCTTTTTCGAGTGTAATGGTTTCGTCGTCGCGGCGTTGCAATACGTAGCGATATACATCGGCCATCTTTCGGGCAAACTCTTCCGCTTTATCGGGGTTATACCGAATCTCAGAAATGAGCACACTCAGACTGTTGAACAGGAAATGTGGGTTCATCTGGTTCTGTAGAACCCGGTATTCCGATTTCAGTTTTTCCTGTTTTAGCTTTTCGTTCTCGATGAGTGAATTGCGCCAGTTGGAGAAGAAGCTACGCAGGAACAGAATACTGTTAAAGATGAGGACGAAAATAGCACCGAAAGCATAGGTCAAAACAATTCCACGAAAGTGCAAATTGGGATGGATGGTGTCCCTTGGAAGGACAGTGAACATCGCAAAGCCCACGATAGCTGTCCATAGCAGACTTAATGAAACCTGCTTGTATACCCTTGGAACAATGCGAAAGAACCACGGCGTTTTCCGGTCGAGATACCGGTTAATGAGAATGTTTCCTTCGCTGAGCAGGTTGAAACCAATGATGGCCAGAATATACGGATATGAGTCGTTAAGCGGATTTTGCGTGGGCGTCAGAATAAAATTGACAAACTGAAGGGTCAGGAGGGCCAGTATGGACACAATGCCCAAACGTATCAATGTGAAGCGAAACTTATTCGACATGATGCCTTCCTTTTTATCTCCGAGTCCGAAATATAGCATAATTCTTTACGTTCTAAAATTAGCGGATACGAATCCCTTCAGCCTGTCAATGAATCACCACAGGTTACTTCTGATTGTTATTTGCTTGTTCATTAGCGGCCGGCACCAGCTTGCCAATGGTTTTCAGGTATTGTGTTACACTTAATTTGACATCCGATTTGGCATCGATGTTATCGCTCAATGCTTTTTGCCACTGTGCTTGTCCTTCGAGGTAATTGGCCAGTGTTTCCATGCCTACTTCGTAATTATCCTTACTCTCTTTCAGATTTTCCTTGGCTTGCTCCAGTGCTTTTTCCGTCATGGTCAATCGGGTCACTGCATCCTTGAGGTTGAACCTTGCCTGGGCAATTTCCAGCATCATCTTTTCGGTGATGTCCTGCAGATCGGTCTTTTGCATTTCCTGCTCGGCCTCTGCTGCCCTGATTTTGTTCCGTCCTTCGCCCCAGTTGAAAATGGGGATTTTAACGGAGGCCATGGCCGTGAAAGAGGTATTGGAATAGTTCGATCCATTGATTTTTGGTCCTTCCAGGTAATTATACCCGGCTGATGCCCCCAGTTGCGGAAGGAAGTCCGCACGGGTCAGATCGACCTGCTTCTGTTTCAGTTCCACTTGCTTTTTCACGATTTGCCAATCGGGGCGGTTTTGAGGATTTTCATCTTCCGGGTTGGTCGAGGGAATTACTCCGACGGTCAAACTATCGACAGCTGTTACTGAAGTATTCAGCGGCAAACCGATAATGCGGCAAAGGTTCATACGAGCCAGTTCACGGCCGTGCTCTGCTTTCTGGATCATCAAAACGGCCTCATTCTTTTTCACTTCAGCTTTCAGCAAATTGTTGCGGGAGCTCATGCCGGTTGTATAACTGTTTTGCAAAATGTTGACCAGCTCATCCAGCATCTTCTCATACTTTTTTGCAGCTTTTACCTTGTCCTTCAACGTTAGGTAGGTCCAATATGCTTTATCACTTTCGTAGATGACATTCGATTGCTGCAACCGGATGTTCGAATCAGCCATATCTTCAGCCAAACCCGCCATTTCGTTTGCCTTGCGGATTTTGCCTCCCATGTAAATGGGTTGTTCCAGTTTTAATCCGGCCAAAGCCACGCCTTTGAGCCCGATTTCCAGGTTGACGTTGGGCATGAAGGCGTACATATTAAACACCGGATTCCCGTCTGAACCTATTACAGGTTGCCCTGTGGACGGATTAACCATTACGTTGGGCTGTAACTGCCCGCTGGCATCCGGCTTGTAGGTCGGCAGATAGCCTCCATCGATCGTGTAATCAATGGTCTTGGGCGTATACAGAAACGTTCCGGTAGCCGATAATTTCGGGAAATAGTTGGCCCGGTAAGCCTTCTTGTCATAGGTGGCTTTCTCTTTCTGTGTGTTGGCCTTACTGATCTGCTTGCTGTACTCCAGCGCCATTTCGCGGCATTTGTCCCGGTTGAGGGATAGCTGGGCATGAGCAACCGTTGCAGATGCAAGGAATACGAAAATGAATGTATGAATTCGTTGTATCATGGTTGATTACTTTTTAGATGCTTCCCGTTTGGGATGATGAATGTGAAAGAAAAGGGAATAGAGCACCGGTATAAAAATCAGCGTGATGAGCGTTCCGACCAGCAAGCCGGCCATAATGGTGACCGCCAGCGAGCCGAACATATCGTCTGGCAGGAGCGGAATCATACCGAGAATGGTGGTTAAGGAGGCCATCATCACGGGGCGTAAACGCGAAGCCGATGAGTCAATGATCGCCTGATAACGGTCTTTCCCCGATTCGATTTGCAGGCCTATCTCCTCAATGAGCACTACACCGTTCTTAATCATCATACCAATCAGTCCCAGGGCACCAACGATGGCGACAAAGCCGAACTCTTTTCCCGACAAGAGCATTCCCGAAACAATCCCAATGGTAGCCAGCGGCAAACTGAGCAGGATGATAGCTGGTTTCTTGAAATCCTTGAACAAGGCAATCAGGATACCAATCATCAGGATAATCGCCATGGGCAAATGCATGAACAGATACTTCTGCGATTCGCTGCTGGCTTCATATTCGCCCTGCCATTTTAGGTGGTAACCGTCGGGCAGTTTGATCGCTTCGATTTTGTCTTTGATATTTCGACGAACTTCTTCCGGCGAATGCCCGGGCACATTGTTGCACTGTGCTTTGATAGCCCGTTCGCCATTGTACCGACGCACCACTGGTTCTTCCCATTGGGGAGAAATACCTTTGGTAGCCTGATTGAGCGGCTTACTTCCCATTGCTTTCTCCAGAAGATCGGCCTTGGTAGTCTGCCCGGTCAACAATCCCCGCAACTCTTGCGGACTAATATTGCCGATAGTGGGGGTGAGACTCCAGACCGGAATGTTATCCAGCTTTTCAACGGGTTTGCCCTCTGCATTGGCACTCTTCAGATAAATCGGGAGTGTATGTCTGCCTTCGTGGTATTGACCGACGGGCAAGCCATCGGTGGCTGCCAGCAACGCCAGGCTAACGTCGCTTCGGGATAGTCCGGCCTGACGAGCCAATGGTTGGTAATAATCCACTTTCAGGTAAGGGGTTTCGGGCTCCCAGTTGTTGGTGACAAGGGTAGCCGTTGGCTCTGCTTTCATGATGTCTTCAGCTTTGCTTGCAAGCTGTTTCAGAACCGCCGGATCGGGACCGGTGAACTGTGCTTCGATGGGATACTCCTTGTACATCAGGTTATACCGCTTCATGCGTACATAGGCCTGAGGATAATGAGCTGTCAGGTATTTCTGCAAAGCGGGCATTTTCTCTTTGAGTGCATCCGGATCGGTAAAATCGACGATCAGTTCACCATAATTGGAAGAGGGCAGTGTGATAGACCGAACCAGGTTATATCGCGCCGGTGTACCACCCACACTGGTAGTTACATGTGTCACTTCCGGTTGTTTCATCAAGTACTGCTCGATGCTGTGCAGGTCACTGTTCACTTGCTCAATACGGGTTCCGCCATGAGCCCGGTACTCGATGTAAAGCTGATTATAGCTCAAGTCGGGAAAGAATCCCTGTTTGACATATTTGAATGAGAAAGTGGTGATTATTAACAGCAAGATGGTGGCACCAATGGTGAGGATTCGGTGGTACAACAGGAAGTTCAGTATTTTCCTGAAGAAGTCATATATTTTACCTTCGTGTGCACCTTTTCCATTCCCTTTTATTTTCGATTTCTTGAAGCGCTTTTCAGCGATGATGGGGATATGCGTTAGTGCGAGAACCCAGCTTAGCAGCAGCGATACGGCCAAAACGATAAACAGGTCGCGGACATATTCGCCAGACGTATCAGGCGATAGGAAGATGGGGAGGAAGGCGATAATGGCAATCAGCGTAGCTCCCAACAACGGCAATGCTGTTTTTTTCGAAGTATTGCGTAAGGCCTTTGACTTCTTCACCCCATTTTGCAAATCAACCAGAATACCATCTACAATCACAATGGCATTGTCGACCAGCATTCCCATGGCTACAATCAGTGAAGCCAGTGAAACACGCTGCAGTGTTCCATCGAAAAAGTTAAGGAACAGGAATGATCCCAATATGGTTATGATAAGTCCGCTTCCGATAAGAATACCGCTCCGCAGTCCCATGGTGATCATCAGGATGACAACCACAATCAACACCGATTCAAGCAGGTTAATCATGAAGCCTTTGATGGCATCTTCCACTTTGTCGGGCTGAAAGAATACTTTGTGGAAGCTGATGCCGGCCGGAATTCTGGCTTTTTGCAATTCTGCCAGTTTATCATCGATTTTCTGACCTAAACTGATAACGTTACCGCCGGGTTCCATTGAGAATGCTATGCCTACCGCTTTTTGTCCGTCGTAACGCATTAGTTGGCTATAAGGTTCCTTATAACCTCGGGTCACGGTGGCCACATCCTTTAACCGGATTTGGTCCGATTCGTGTCCCTGAATCAACAGATTCCTGATATCGTCAATGCTTTTGTAGGTATCGTTCACCGCTACCCGAAGACGCTTGCTTCCGGCGTTGAACTCTCCGGCATAAACCGTTTTGTTCTGGCTGTTCAGTGTGCTCAGTATTTCGGCCGGATGAACGCCTAGATTGGCCATTTTATTTTCACGAAATTCTACGTTGACACAGGGTGTGCGTTCTCCGTAAATATGTACCCGGCTGACACCCGGTATATTCTGAACTTCACGTTTTACCAGGTCAGCATAGTCCGACATTTTTTCGTAGCTGTAACCATCGGCCGTCATGGCATAAAACATACCATATACATCGCCGAAGTCATCGACAACCATGGACTGCTTTGCTCCATCGGGCATTGAAACTTGGGCATCGTGTATCTTCCGGCGAAGGATGTCCCATTTTTCCTCCAGTTCACTTTTCTTGGTCGTACTTTTCAGCTCGACCTTTATCTCGGAATAATTATCCAGCGAGCGTGATTCGACGGTTTTGATGTCACCCATCGAACGAATGGCTTTCTCCAGTTTGTCAGTTACCTGAAGCTCGACCTCATGGGCCGAAGCCCCCGGGTAAACGGTTATTACCAGGGCCTGCTTTACTTTGATTTCCGGGTCTTCGAGCTTGCTCATCTTGAAAAAGGAATAAGCTCCGCCGGCAATCAGGACGAAAAGCAGGAAATAAACCAGTGGCTTATTTTTAAATGCGCTTTCAGTCAGATTCATTATAACAGTCCTCCCACATTCGTTTTGCTAACGGGTGCCAGCGGTTGTACTTTCTGTCCTTCTTTCAGTGAATGAACACCGGCAGTAACGATCAATTCTCCTGGCTTTAATCCGGAGGTGATTTCCATCGTTCCATTACTGCGAACGGCTTTCGTAGTTACCTGCCGGGCTTTGATTTGATGAGATTCGGGTGAGTAAACCCAAACCATGGAATTTCCATTTTTGTCGAAAACAGCAGTGACCGGAACCAGTACCAGATTCTGTTTTCCCGAAAGGTAATTGATGGTAATGTTGACACTCATGCCTGCTGCCACGTGCAGGTCCTGGGGAGGCTCTAAACGGAAACGAGCCTGGTATAGTTGGTTCATATTTGATTTGGGAACAATCTCCAGCAATTTCAGCGGAATAGGCTGATTGGGATATACATCCACCGTGCAGGAGAAGCCGGCGAATTGGTTTTGCCGGATATAATCGGTAGCCGGAATGTCGGCATTTACTTCAAAATGTGCTGTGTTGAGGAACGAGACAATCGGATAACCGGCATCCACCGTTTCGTGATTGTCGTAGAATTTCTTCTGAATATAACCGTCGAAAGGAGCAACCATCCGGGTATCTTTCAAAGCGTTTCGGTTGGCTGCGAGTTTGGCCGTAATGCGTTTCAGACCCGAAATAGCTTTGTCGTAATCGTTGGGCGTTACACTGTTGCGTTTGTATAGCTCTTTTACCCGGTCGGCCTGGGCTTTTACCTGGTCATATTCGGCCTGGGTGGCTGCCAGTTGTATCTTGTAATCGCGGGGATCGATTTCCGCTATCAGTTGTCCTTTCTTTACAAACTGACCTTCCTGCACCGGAAAATGGAGAATTGGTCCCGCAACGCGGAAAGCCAGATTCACTTCGGTGGCTGGTTTAATTTTCCCGGGATATTGAACGGATTGCATTTGACGACCCTGCATAACCGTATCGATTTTTACGGTTTGCATTGTGGTCTGTTCGGTCTTTTTCTCTTTACATGCGTTGAAAAACAGGATTATCACCGTCAATAAGCCTGTTGTCAGAAATCCTTTCACTGAGGTTCTCATCATTATTTCACCTTTTGATTTTGGGCAAAATTATGACGTAAATGGCGGTGATCGGGATGAAAAAGGAGTGAACCGTCGATATCGTGACTTGAAATGAAATATGCTTTCCTGAAACGTTATTCAGAATTGTAGTCAAATTAGGCATAAAAAATCCCTTGCCCGACTGATGGACAAGGGACTATGTGATAGCTTATTTGCTTGTTAACGTTTTTCCCAGAAGGAAATTTCGATGTTCTTCACTTCGTATTTTCGTTTGGAATAGGGCAACACGGATGGTAGATGTTCGTCTTTGTCAACCTGCTCGAAATGTTCTGAAAGCAATTGATTCAACGCTTCCCGCGTCCAAACGGGTTCGCCGTCTTCGCGGTAGCCACCTACCCAATTGCTTTTCTCCGTTCGTTCCTCATCCCAATTGTACGAAGAAGCAATGACCAGCATGCCGCCGTCATTGAGTCTTTCGTGTACCTGATTGAGGAGTTTTGACGGATTGTACATTTCATCCAGAATATCATTCAATAAAATCAGATCGTAACCGGTGTACAGGTCTTTCAGGTTGGATGCGTCGGCCTGGTAAAAGGCAACTTTTTTGGTCAAGGCTTCCATATTGAGGTCCTTCAGATTAATCTGATGATAAGAGACCAGTTCGCCCTCTTCCGGGAAAATGTATTGCATGTTTCCGTTTTCCTGAAGTTCGATAGCCAGTCGAATATTCCTTGCGGTGAAATCCAAACCGGTCACTTCGTCGAAGGCTCGGGCCAGTTCCCAGGTCGAACGCCCGGTTTTACAACCCAAATCGAGTGCACGTCCGGTTTTGCCGTGCATTCTTTCGATGCACATTTCAGCTATTGCCTGATGGTAATTAGGGACCCCATGTAAGCCAGGTCCGTATTGAGCGTGGCAATAGCGTACCACTTCCGGATCGGTTTCATATACATCGCGTTGAATGACTACCTGATTTTCAGATTCCACATACCGGAAACCGGCATGTTGATAAAAGTGCCGGCGGAACGCATAACGCGCATCGCGGGTGGCTTCGTTTCCAGTAGAAATCCATGAGCCACCTTTGATGAGATTGTGTCGCAGATCGAATGTTGGCGTTGAAAAGTCGTCGTAGAACGGATGAACTTTGAAGCCACCAAAGCCAGATATGGGCGTCTCTGTCCACTGCCAAACGTTGCCGATGATATCGTAGAAGTTGCCAAATGCGAATTCGTTCACCGGACAGGGACTCTGGTATTGCTCCATGTTGATGTTGCCGGGCGCTTTATCCCAGTATGGCTGATCGGGAATTTGTGCCAAATCGCGCATCCGATACCACTCCTCTTCTGTAGCTAACCGGATGGAACGGCCGGTTACTTCCGATTTCCAATTGGAAAAGGCTTTAGCTTCGAGGTAATTAATCTCGACGGGCCATGACCACGGCATAGCTATTTCGTTGTAAACGAGCCGGAGTTTCCAAGCGTTGCTGTCTTTTATCCAGAATAACGGATGTTCGGCTTCTTTGTAGCTTCTCCAGCTCCAGCCTTCTTCGGTCCAGTATTTTTCTTCGCGGTAGCCGCCTGCTTCCACAAATTCCAGAAATTCGCCGTTGGAGCACAGATATTTCGAAGCTTTGAACGGCTTCAACTCCACTTTGTGTTGGCCATATTCATTGTCCCAGCCATAAAGCGGATGTTCCCGGTCTTTTCCCATCTCAACCATCCCGCCGTCTACGGGAAGTAAGGTGTTGGCTGGTGCCTGACCATTTTCATCGCAAATTTTCCAACCTCCAACTGGCTTCAAATATTTCAGCGGAAGCTGACGGATTAAAACCGACGAGGTTTCGAGATGGATGCGCGCGTGCTCAATGCCCATCATTATAACCCAGAACGGACTTTTCCAGTTGACTGGAAGATTAAGCGGAGTCTCACGGATCACCTGGTCGACGCGTTCACGAACCTGCTTCCGGTAAGCACGAACTTCATCAATCGGGGGCCAGTCGTAATGGTTCATATCCAAATCATCCCACGACATTTCGTCAACACCGACGGCGAACATCGATTCGAATTTTGGATTGATGCGGTTGTCAATGATTTTAGACAGAATGAGTTTATTGATGAAGAATACCGCGGTGTGACCAAAGTAGAAAATCAGCGGGTGACGAAGCGGATCGGCCCGTTTATACATAGCCGATTCGTCGGCAAATACTTCGAATAGATGTTCGTCTATATCAAATGTCTGGTGAAAATAGGATAATATCCGTTGCCGCATTTCATCGGCTGTTCCTGCATTGAGGATGAGGGTACGGGTATCGAAAAGTTCTTTTCGGTTGGCCGTTATTGTCTTCATGATTTATGGTTCGGTGGTTACTGTGTTGATAACACGATAATAGGGGGGAATTGTTTATTTTATCCTCATAAAAAATGTGAAAAAACAGCGATTTGTCAGATTACTTGCTGATTACTACATTCTTTTAAAACAACATACGAACCTCTTTTTTTAATTCAGCCAGCGCAATGGCTACCGGCTGCTCCTCCAGCTCCATGTATTGCTTGAAAATCTGGTTGCTCAGTGAAATGGCGGGATCGTCCTTCTTTACTTCATCAGCTGCCTGGTTGATGAGCATGATTAACGATTCTTTTGCTCCTCTTAGTGCTTCCCACGCCGGAACTGATACGTATATCTGTTGCGAAAGGTTGTGTTCGTATTCCTGCCGGATTTGCTTAAGCAATTCGTAATGAAATTGGGCGGCCGAAATATCAGCCGATAAGGTGCGGTTTAAAAGCGATTGGGGTGAAATACGCTCGAGAAACATCGTTAGCCTTTCATAGGCCTGCAACCGGACGGGTGTTACTTGTCCCTGATTTTCGACCCTGAATTCAAATTCTCTTTGTCGCTGACTATTTTCGAGCATATCGCGAAACAAAAAATAAGCGGTTAAGAATACAACCAGGGCCGGTAAAGTAATTTTCAAGATTTCATAAAAACTATTGATATTGCCATCCATTTGAGAAAATTTTAAATTTTTCCAGACGAAAACTGTTAATCTGTTAAAATATGATGAACTTTTTTGTCAATTGTCCATTTAATAGAGTCGGGGTCCAATAAAAATTTCTACTTTGCCCTCGGAAACTATAACAATTATAAAGAAATTTACCGAAAATTCACCGGAACATAGTTTGGCCGGTAATTGAACAAATTTTCTGATTCAGACTATTATGGAAAAAGTTGCCGACAGGATTGCACGTCTATCCGTTTCACAAACCCTGGCCATGGCCCAAAAAAGCCGTGAATTGAAAGAACAGGGAATTGACGTAATTAGTTTGGGAGTGGGTGAGCCCGATTTCGACACACCCGAATTCATTAAGGAAGCTGCCAAGAAAGCAGTTGATGAAAATTTTTCGCACTATTCTCCGGTTCCCGGATACCCGGTGTTGCGAAATGCCATCGTCAATAAGTTGAAACGCGACAACGGTTTGGATTATACTCCTGACCAAATCGTGGTTTCCAACGGTGCCAAGCATTCACTTGCCAATGTGTTGCAGGTGGTGGTCGAAGAAGGTGACGAGGTTATTGTACCGGCTCCTTATTGGGTTACTTACGTTGAACTGGTAAAGCTTTCGGGAGGTAAAAACGTGGTGATTGAAACTTCGGTTGATTCCGATTTCAAAATTACGCCGGCTCAACTCGAAGCAGCTATTACACCTAAGACACGAGCCTTTCTGTTCAGTAGCCCCAGCAATCCTACCGGGAAATTATATACCCGCGAAGAATTGAAAGCTTTTGCTGACATTTTTGCCAAGCATCCAAATATCATTGTCATTTCCGACGAGATTTACGAGTACATCACTTATGGCGGAAAACACGAATCCATCGGTCAATTCGATGCCATCAAGGATCAGGTTATCGTAGTAAACGGTGTCTCGAAAGCATACGCTATGACTGGTTACCGGATTGGTTACATTGCTGCTCCAACCTGGATTGCTAAGGGATGTAACAAATTGCAGGGACAGTATACATCAGGACCGAACTCGGTCGCTCAGATCGCTTCGGCCGCTGCTATTAACTCCGATAATTCCGAGGTATTCAAAATGGTTGCTCAGTTCGAGAAACGCCGCGACATGGTGATGGAGCTGATGGCGGAAATCCCCGGATTGAAAACCAGCAAGCCCGATGGCGCTTTCTATGTGTTTCCGGATGTAACTCATTATTTTGGAAAGAAAGTTGGCGACACTGTGATTAACGACGCCACCGATTTAAGCATGTATTTGCTGAATGAAGCGCATGTTGGTGTGGTTACTGGTGCTGCTTTTGGTGACCCGAATTGTTTGCGGATTTCTTATGCTGCTTCGGAAGCCGAATTACGCGAAGCGATTTCCCGTATCAAGAATGCGCTGAGTAAACTTGCATAAACTCCCGTTTATTATCATATAAAAAAGAGGAGGGCCGAAAGCCTTCCTCTTTTTGTTTTATTGTTCGTCGCTATTTCTCTCAAAATCATAATCGCGTTCAATCTTTGCGATCCGGGTTTTAAAGCTTTGATACCAATCTCTTCTCCCTTTTTCTCTTGCTACTGTGTGCTCCGCATTTTCCTTCCATTTTCTGATGGAATCCAGATCACGCCAATAAGAGACGGTAATTCCTAACTCATTGCGGGCACTTTCCACGCCGATAAACCCATCTTGCTGTTTCGCCAACTCGACCATTCTATCGGACATGGCGGCATATCCATTGTCTCCCTCGGTTCTTACCGAGCTAAAAATAACGGCATAGTAGGGTGGCTTGGGTGTTTTTGCAATCATAACAACTACTAATTTCTATTTGAGCGAATCCTTCATCGGTGCTTCCTGTTTTACCGCCGGTTTTTCACCTCCATTGCGGATAAAATGATTGTACTGGAAGAATACAGCAATTGCATAGGCTACTGCTAAAATGGCCAATATAGAATACCGTTTGCTTTTTCGCTGCCGCAGAAGGATGGAGAATAACGCCAAAATTCCGGCAATTCCGGCTTGCCATCCTAACGCGAGTACCTGAAAATCGACTGGCATATTTCCGTCGGGTAACGGGTGGGGATTCAAATCGCCGAAAAGATTCACACCCAGAGCGAAAAGTCCCGTGGCTACAATGGTCAGCCATCCGGCGATAGATAGTTTTCCTTTCTTTTCCACATAGCCGAAAATCACCAGCCCAATTCCCAGGAAAATTGCCCATTGGGGAATGATGGTATAGAGGTAAAACGGATTATTACTCATTTGTTATTTCAATTGATTGTTACGGCGAAAAATAGGGAATTTTCAGCAGTTTGGTCAGTCATTTTAAGTTTTCTTAAACTAATTGCTACGTGATAGGCAGATAACGAAGGATTCGTTATTTTTACATCTATTTTTATTTCTTTATGAATTACAAGTTAGAAGTTGATCCGCGGGCTCGCGGGCTTATTTTTGATATAGACGGGACGATTTGCGATACAATGCCGGTGCATTATATTGCATGGAGGGACACTGCGAAAGAGTATGGCATTGATTTCACGATTCCTTTGTTTGAATCGGTGACAGGAATGCCAGCACTGGAGACGTGTCAGCTACTGAAGGAGAAATTCAACAAGAATTTTGCCCCGGAAGAGTTTGCCCGAATCAAGGAGTTGCGTTATGAAGAGAATATTCATAAGGTAAAACCAGTGGAGCCGGTTGTCGAATTGATTCATGAATACCACGGGAAACTGCCCATGGCATGTGGCACCGGTGGTTACAGGCGGTTGGCGTGGATGGCTTTGGAAAAAGCCGGAGTAAAAGAATGCTTTGAGCATTTGGTCGCGGCGGAGGATGTAACGCACCATAAGCCAGATCCCGAAACATTTTTGACTGCTGCCAAGCTGATTCAGGTAAATCCAGCTGATTGCCAGGTTTTTGAAGACGGAAAACTTGGATTGCAGGCTGCTGAATCTGCCGGAATGATTGCAACTGATGTTACCAAATACTATGAAGTTACCATTGGCCGTGAAGTATAATCGTTTTTTCTTAGCGATGATGTTGGCGGGAAGCCTGCTGCTCATCGATTCGTGTAGTACTCCCAGAAAGAGTGAACCAAAAGTAAAAGCTACTTCGGTGGTTTTCTACAATGTGGAAAATCTGTTCGATACCATTAATAATCAGGGCGAACGTGATTTTGAGTTCACTCCCGAATCTCCCAAAAAGTGGAATAGCGAACGCTATACGAAAAAGCTGAATGATATCTCGCATGTTTTAATGGATGTGGATACGGTTGGTGAACCGGGATTAATCGGATTGGCTGAAATTGAAAATCAGTCGGTGCTGAATGATTTAGTCCGGACCAAGCGAATGGCTCCTGAAAAATATCAGATTATTCACGAAGAGAGTCCCGATTACCGGGGCATTGATGTGGCATTACTTTATCGCCCCGACATCTTTAAAGAGATAACGCATACGGTTATCGGGATTCACTTTAAAGATGATCCGGATTATCATACGCGTGACATTCTTTACGCGAAATTATTGACAGGTAAACATGACACGCTTCATGTGTTTGTGAATCACTGGCCGTCACGTCTGGGGGGACTCGAAAAATCGCAACCCAAACGCGTCTTTGTCGCTTCTGTACTTCGGGCGCAGGTTGATTCATTGCTTGCGATTAATCCCCGGAGCAAGATCATCATCATGGGCGATATGAACGATGAACCGGAAAACAAGAGTCTGTTCGATGTGTTGAAAGCGATTCCGGGTACGGATGGCACGTTGCACAGTCTGCTTTACCAGGCTTCCATGAAGGGAAAAGGAACCTATTATTTCCGTGGTAACTGGAACATGCTCGATAACCTGGTTGTGTCGCATGATTTGTTGACAGCGAAAAATGGGTGGACTACCGTTCCGGCCTCAGGTATGGTTTTTCATGAAAAATGGATGGAATACCATAATAAAAAGGGAGAAATGGCACCTAACCGAACCTATGGCGGACCGAATTATTACGGTGGTATCAGCGATCATTTTCCGGTGTATTTTATCCTGCATCGGTAATTAAATAATAGGATTTACATAGAGTTCTCCTTCCGGCCGGAAGGAGAACTTTTTTGTATATTACTCGTTCGGTTTAAACGAATAACCGTTAGCTATGAAGTTTAAAATTGTCTCAGAATATCAACCTACCGGCGATCAACCGGAAGCAATTAATCAACTGGTTAGGGGATTGAACGATGGAGCGAAGCACCAGACATTGCTGGGTGTTACGGGCTCGGGAAAGACGTTTACTATGGCCAATGTGATTGAACGGGTTGATCGACCTACGTTGATTTTGAGCCATAACAAAACATTGGCAGCGCAGTTATACAGCGAAATGAAGCAGTTCTTCCCGGATAACGCGGTGGAGTATTTTGTTTCGTACTATGATTATTACCAGCCGGAGGCCTATCTTCCGGTTACGGATACATACATTGAAAAGGATTTATCGATCAATGATGAAATTGAAAAGTTGAGGCTGAGTACTACTTCGGCCTTGCTTTCCGGACGTCGCGATGTGATTGTCGTTTCGTCGGTTTCGTGCCTGTATGGTATCGGTAATCCTGAAGATTTTCATCAGAATGTGTCGACATTAAAAGTTGGTGAAACCGTTAGCCGGAATGCTTTTCTGCGTCAGCTTGTCGATGCGATGTATTCGCGCAACGAGGTCAGTTTTAACCGGGGAACCTTTCGTGTGAAAGGCGATACGGTGGATGTGTATCCTGCTTACGCCGATTATGCCTACCGAATTGTTTTTTGGGGCGACGAGATTGAAGAATTGATTTCGTTTGATCCAGAAACGGGACAGGGAATTGATGAGCATGACAATATTATAATTTATCCGGCGACCATTTTCGTTACCACGAAAGAGCGCACGCAATCAGCTATCCGGCAAATTCAGGACGATTTGGTTAAGCAGATTGAGTTTTTCGAAAATGATGGCAAACGACCGGAAGCGAAGCGAATTGACGACCGGGTGAACTACGATTTGGAAATGATTCGTGAGTTGGGGTATTGTCCTGGTATCGAGAATTATTCCCGCTATTTTGATGGTCGTAAAGCCGGAACCCGTCCTTTCTGTTTGCTCGATTATTTTCCGGATGATTTCCTGATGGTTGTGGACGAGAGTCACGTGACCATCTCGCAAATCAGGGCGATGTATGGTGGCGATCGCGCACGTAAAGTCAATCTCGTGGAATATGGATTCCGGCTACCTGCAGCAATGGATAACCGGCCCTTGAAGTTCGAGGAGTTCGAGGATATTATCAATCAGATTGTCTACGTTAGTGCAACACCTGCGGAATATGAACTGGAAAAAAGTGAAGGGGTTGTGGTGGAACAAATCATTCGTCCAACCGGCTTGCTCGATCCGAAAATTGAAGTTCGTCCCAGCACCAACCAGATTGACGATTTGATGGAAGAAATTCATCAGCGGGTGCAGAAGAGCGAACGCGTTTTAGTCACAACACTGACCAAGCGGATGGCAGAAGAGTTGACTACCTATTTCACCCGGATGGATATTCAAACCCGTTATATTCACTCCGATGTGGATACGCTGGAGCGCGTGCAGATCATGGAAGATCTCAGGAAAGGAGTGTTCGACGTCTTGGTCGGAATCAACCTGCTTCGCGAGGGATTGGATTTACCGGAAGTTTCGTTGGTCGCTATTCTGGATGCTGATAAGGAAGGTTTCCTCCGTTCGGAACGCTCGCTGACACAGACGGCCGGTCGTGCCGCAAGAAACCTGAATGGTTTGGTCATTATGTATGCCGATACCATCACCAAATCGATGCAGCGGACCATTGATTCAACGAATCGCCGTCGTGCCAAACAGATGGCTTACAACGAAGAGAACAACATTACCCCGCAGCAAATCATTAAAGCAACCCGTGAGATAATTGGTTACGAATACCGCAAAGAGAAAGAAGCTGCTTCTTCCGCGAAAGCGTATGGCGGACCGCCACCGGCTGATGTGGCTGCCGATCCGGTTGTGAAGTATATGACAGTGGATGCATTGGAGAAAGCCATTGCTAACACGAAAAAAGAGATGGAAAAAGCAGCGAAGGAACTGGATTTCATCGAAGCTGCCCAGCTGCGTGATGAGATGTATCGCCTTCAGGAGTTGCTGAAGCAACGCTCGGGAGAGAAAAGCAGGCGGTAGAAATATCGAATCTTCAGACTACGAAACATATAGACATAAAAAAGCCCCGCTCTTTGGCGGGGCTAATCTTATATGTATAAGATTTTTTTCTTGAATGGATGCTTCGGATCGCTTTATCCAAGGTACGTTTTTAACAACTTGCTGCGAGAGGTGTGTCTCAGGCGGCGGATCGCTTTTTCCTTGATCTGGCGAACACGTTCGCGTGTCAATCCGAAACGTTCTCCGATCTCTTCGAGGGTCATTTCCTGACAGCCAATTCCGAAGAACATACGGATAATGTCGGCTTCCCTTTCGGTGAGGGTCGCAAGAGCACGGTCAATTTCCCTTGCCAGCGATTCGTCGATAAGTGAGCGGTCGGCATTGGGTGAATCATTGTTCACCAATACGTCCAGCAGACTGTTGTCTTCACCGTCAACGAACGGAGCATCAACCGATACATGGCGACCGGAAACACGCAGGGTGTCGGCTACCTTATCAGCCGGGAGATCGAGCTCTTTTGCCAACTCCTCAGGTGAGGGTTTGCGCTGATGTTCCTGTTCAAACTTCGAGAATGCCTTGTTAATTTTGTTCAGTGAACCTACCTGGTTCAAAGGTAAACGGACAATTCTCGATTGTTCGGCCAGAGCCTGAAGAATAGATTGACGAATCCACCACACCGCATACGAGATGAACTTGAAGCCTCGTGTTTCATCGAATTTCTCTGCGGCTTTTATCAATCCCAGGTTACCTTCGTTAATCAAGTCAGGCAAACTTAAACCCTGGTTCTGATACTGTTTAGCCACGGAAACAACGAAACGAAGGTTGGCTCGTGTCAGTTTCTCGAGTGCTGCCTGGTCGCCTTTTTTGATACGTTGCGCCAATTCGACTTCTTCCTCAACGGTAATCAGTTCTTCTTTACCAATCTCCTGAAGATACTTGTCGAGCGAAGCACTCTCGCGGTTCGTAATAGATTTTGTAATCTTAAGTTGTCTCATGCTCTCCGATTAAAAGTCCGCAAATTTACGAAACAATGAATTGCCACGCAAATAATAAGTCATCAGAATTATGCGGACTTTGACAATTCAACTTATTGCACTCTAAAAACATAGTAGGCCCATTGTCCATTTGGATAAACTCCTTCAATCAGAATCGGACGGCCTTCCTCTGTTTGGTTGAGTGCACGTTTTACATCATCAACCGTAGAAACAGGTTTTTTGTTTATCTCGGTGATGATAAATCCTTCTTTTACTCCTAAATCTTTTAATTTTCCTTTGGATAACTCATCTACCTGAATTCCACTGTCCAATTGCAAGCGTTGCATATCCTGATCGGAAACGGGGCCAAATTTGGCGCCAAGTACTGAAAAGGATTCTTTGAGAATACTTGTGTCTCCTCGTGTATTACGGAGGACTACTTTGTATTGTTTCAGTTTGCCATCCCTTTTGATGGTCAATGTTACCTGGTCGCCCGGACGATGTTTGGCAAGTTGTTCCATCAGTTCCGGATTGGTGTTCACTACCGTATTGTCAATCTTCAGAATAACATCGCCTTCGCGAATTCCAGCTTCTTTTGCGGCGCCATGTTCAGTAACCTTACCGATATAAATACCTTCAATTTTTTTAAGGTCATGATCTTTTGCTACTTGCGAGGTAACTCTCTGAATCGATACGCCAAGTAATGCACGCTGAACTTCACCATATTCCTTCAGATCACTGACTACTTTCTCGGCGATGGCAGATGGAACTGCAAAAGAGTAACCGGAATAAGAACCGGTACGGGATGCGATGGCTGTATTGATACCAACCAGTTCTCCGCGCGTATTAACAAGTGCACCTCCGCTGTTACCTGGATTCACGGCTGCGTCGGTCTGAATGAATGATTCCAGTGGCATTTTTCCTGCGTTAATGCCGATGGCACGCCCTTTTGCACTGACAATACCTGCAGTAACTGTTGAAGTAAGATTAAACGGATTACCTACCGCCAGAACCCATTCACCTAATTTCAAGGCATCAGAATTTCCCCAGGTAAGGTAAGGAAGATTTTTTGCGTCAATCTTTACGAGGGCGATATCTGTATTGGGATCGCGACCGACAACTTTAGCATCGTATTTTTGATCATCGTTGAGGATAACCTCAATGTTTTCTGCGTCGTCGACTACGTGGTTGTTTGTAACAATATATCCATCAGGGCTGATAATGACACCGGAACCTGATGCTCGGGTGTATTGAGGTTGTTGTTGTTGATATTGTCCTCCACGGTTGCCGAAAAAGAAATCGAAAAAGGGATTTCCGCTACCATCACCGTACCCCTGGTTTTTAATCATGGTCTGGATATGGACTACTGCATGTACTGATTTTTCGGCAGCAAATGTTAAATCGGGAACCTGCCCCTGAGGTGCACTAGGAAGACTGGTTAATTGCACCGGTTGCGAAGGTTCCTGAACGGTGACAACTTTTGTTTTGCCAATTGTCGTTGAATAAATAGCTATTGCGATGACTGCTCCTGCAAAAGCGATGAGTAAATTAGTTGTTACTTTCTTAAATTTATTCATACTCTGTATTTTTAGAGATTAATTATATTTCTGCCAATTTTGCCGGCAATTTGTGTACCATTGCAGAACAAATTTATTGAAACAAACAATTCAGATAGCCGTTGTATCGTCCTGATTAAGATATTTTAACTAACTTTTTGAGATGTTAGAACTCATGAAAACAAAGTTTTACAAATACCAGGGAGCAGGAAACGATTTTGTTATCCTCGATAACCGTGATGAACACTTCGATGGAGACAATGTGGAGCTGGTTGCTTCCATTTGCGATAGAAGGTTTGGTGTGGGAGCAGATGGAATGATGTTGCTGCAGTCGCATCCGGAACATGATTTTGTGATGCGCTACTTCAATGCCGACGGACGTGAGGCTAGTATGTGTGGAAACGGAGGACGATGCATCGTGGCTTTTGCCCGGAAATTAGGGCTTATTCATAATAAAACCCGCTTTTTGGCCGTTGATGGTATACACGAAGCGGTCATTGATGACAATGATCTGGTTAACCTGAAAATGCAAAATGTTCCGGAGGTTGAAAATGGGGAAGATTATTTCTTTTTGGATACAGGGTCTCCGCATTACGTTCGGTTTGCAGATGATGTTGATGCGATTGATGTGGTGAAAGAAGGTAGAAAAATCAGAAATTCACAACGTTTTGCTGCAGAAGGAACCAATGTCAACTTTGTTCAACTTCGTGATAACGGTATAAAAGTTTATACCTACGAACGTGGTGTAGAGGATGAAACCCTGGCGTGTGGAACCGGAATTACTGCATCGGCTTTATGTGCGGCCATAAAAACAGGAAAAAACGAAGGTTATTTTCCGGTGGAAGCCAAAGGCGGGCAGTTGGAGGTCGCATTTAAACGTACAGAAAATCAGTTTACCGAGATTTGGTTAAAAGGTCCCGCCACTTTTGTTTTTGATGGAACAATAGCAATTGACTAATCCTTTTATCTTTAATACTCTTCGATGAAAGAAAAAATGCGGGAACACTTGAAGCTTTTTAAGTCGGTATCGATGCCCGGGTTTTTCGGTCGCGCATTTTTTATTACTTTTTTGGTTACCTTCCTTTTAGTCTTTATCGTTTACAATTTTTCGGAATGGCATAGATTTCGGGTAAACAGGGAACTTCGTATTAACCAGATTTTTAATCAGGAGAAGTCAAATCTTGAAACGAAAGTTGATGGAGAGATTGATTATATCACCTATCGTCGTGGGGAATACATCGACAACCTGAAATCATCCCTTTCGCGAAGCGTTGAATCCGCCGCTAATATGGCTACAGCCATGTGGGCTAAATACCATAATGTCTATCCGGAGCAAAAGGTCAGGGAAATGATACTTACTTCGCTGTCTGCTTATATCGGACCGGGAATGAGGGGGCAACTGTTTGTCAATACACTTGATGGTAAGAGCGTCATCTTACCGGGGCAGGGAATTGATAAGGGAAAGAACCTAACGAGTTTTCAGGATTCGCTGGGAAATTACGTCGTTAGAAAAGAATTAAAACTACTTCGGGAGAAGGATAGCGGATTTCTGGAGTATTACAATACGAACAATCAACATCTGGATAAAATAGCTTTCGTTAAGCGTGTTGATGCTTTGGGATGGTATATCGGACATCGGGTTTATCCTGAGGATTTTGTGGACGAAATTCAGAAAAGTATCGTTCATAAGTTGACTGAACAATGGAAGAACTCGGGTGATGTCATCTTTATCAACAGATTCGATGGAACCCCCGTTATTATGGATGGTTTACCTTACAAGGGGAAAGAGAATTTGTTAACCAATGCTCCTGAAAACAAAATTTCAGTATTTCAGCAAGAACTGAATTTGGTAAAGCAAAATAAGAATAGTGGTTTTTTCCAGTGCAGTTGGTACAACCGGGTGCGAAAGACTTCTGATAGTATCCTGGTTTTTGTGCATTCAGTTCCTGAATGGCACTGGATTGTCGGCGGTGTAGCCTATATGTCGGATGCCCGGAAACTCGCGGAAGTGGAAGATCAGCAACTAAAGAGTAAGTACTTTAAAACGGTTGTGACCACATTGGTGGTATTGAGTGTCTTTTCACTCATATTTTTCTTCTTCCTGAATTTCTACTACAAGCGGTTTTATGACGATATCAACTGGTTTATCAGTTATTTCCGACACCCGAAAGGACGTTATATTCAGACCGACAAAATTCATTTTAAGGAAATTCGTGCTTTGGGCGACTCGGCTAATACGATGATGACTGCCCGATTAAGAATTGAAGATGAACTGATTTTTAATCAGCGGGCACTCAAACATCTGTTTAATGTCGCTCCGGTAGCAATGGTCGTGGTTGTCGACGAAGACCAAATCGAAATGGCTAATCATGCCTTTGAAAAACTTTTTGAGTTTTCTCAGCAAGAGGTGATTGGTAAATCACTGAGTTCGTTGGTTTGTGAAGATGCATCTGATTGGATTTCGCTGAAGGACATTGGAAAGGATGGCAATCGAGCCGGCTTGGAACGTGAACTTATCCGTTATACAAGAACAGGCAAAAAGTTACTTGTTTCGGCCATCTTTACATTGCTTAGCAGCGATGAGGGAAAGAATCAAATGCTTCATATTTACCGGAATATTACGGATGAACGCAAGCGGGAAAAACAGCTGAAAAGCGCATTGCACAAAGCGGAAGAAGCTGATAAACTGAAATCGGCCTTTTTGGCGAACATGTCGCACGAGATACGCACCCCAATGAATGCGATCTTCGGTTTCACTGAATTGTTGGGGGATTCTGATATCACATCTGATGAACAGCAATTGTATATTACATATATACAGAAGAGCGGTGATACCTTATTGCATCTGATCGATGATATCATTGATTTTTCGAAAATTGAAGCCGGACAGTTGTCACTGACCAAAGCACCTTTTGAAGTGAATGAAGCACTAATTGATTTGATTCGGCTTTATCAGAAAATGATAGCTGATGAAAAAGGAGGGAAAGTAGAGATGCGTTTTCATCCGGGTCTTCCTGATTCGTTGAAGCTGAATTCTGATGTGGTACGTGTTCGACAGATTCTGAGTAACTTACTGTCTAATGCATTCAAATTTACTTCAGAAGGGCATATTGTTGTGACGTATGAGGTGAAGGGTAATTACGTGGTATTTAAGGTGGAAGATACTGGTATTGGCATTGCCAAAAAGAATCAACAACTCATATTCGAACGTTTCCGCCAGGCGGAACCTGCCTACAACCGAAGTTTTGGCGGTGCCGGACTGGGCTTATCGATTTGCAAAGGTTTAGTGGAATTACTTGGCGGTGAAATCGGCGTAGAATCTGAATTTGGCAAGGGGGCCGTCTTTTATTTTACCATCCCGCTGGACTAATATTTACTATATTATTTCTTCCCCGGAACATCAAACCATTTGGCTTTGAGTTCTTCGGGTTGATAATTCTCTACATAATTCATTGCATCTTTTGCATCAGCTGCCACATAGTACATTTTCTTGTACTCTTCTCGGGCAAATGTTTCATCGTACGAGCGTTGAAATTGCTGTAACAATGCATCATAAAATCCATCCGTATTGATGAATACAATGGGCTTATTGTGATAATGAAGCTGTTTTAAGGTGATTACTTCCAGTATTTCCTCCAGCGTTCCAAATCCGCCCGGAAGGGCAATAAAGGCATCTGATCGTTTCCGCATCAGGTATTTGCGCTCGCGCATATTAGGCGTTACAATCAGTTCGTCGTCGTGCTCCGAAGCCAGGTTGCGGTCGTGAATGGATTGCGGAATAATGCCCAGCGAAACGGCTCCTGCCTGGCGTGCGGCATCGGCACAGGCGTGCATCAATCCTACATTCGAACCACCGTATACAATGTTATGGTGGTTGTCACCGATGAAGGTTCCCAGCAACCGGGCTTCCTCAAAATAAACATCAGCAATGGCATTGCTCGAAGAGCAGAAAACACAGATATTCACGACTCAACAATTTAAAAATGAAACATTAAAAAAGGCTGGCTTTAGCCAGCCTTTAAGCTTTATATATCGATATTCGCGTATGTTGCGTTGTCCTCTATAAACTTCTTTCGGGGCGGTACATCGTCTCCCATAAGCATGGAGAAAATGTGGTCGGCTTCGGCGGCATTTTCAATGGTTACCTGCCGCAATGTCCGTTGTTCTGGATTCATCGTGGTTTCCCACAGCTGTTCCGCATTCATTTCACCCAAACCTTTGTATCGCTGAATGTGCAGGGCACTTTCATTTCCACCTCCCCATTCTTCAATTAGGGCAATGCGTTGCTGCTCATTCCAGCAGTAGGTTTCTTTCTTGCCTTTGCGAACCAGGTAAAGTGGTGGCGTGGCAATGTAGATATAGCCGTTTCGAATCAAATCCTGCATATAGCGGAAAAAGAAGGTCATGATAAGCGTCGCGATGTGAGAACCGTCGACGTCGGCATCGGTCATGATCACAATCTTGTGGTACCGCAATTTTTCAATATTCAGCGCTTTCTGATCTTCTTCGGTTCCTACCGTGACACCTAAGGCTGTATAGATGTTGCGAATTTCCTCACTTTCGAAAACCTTGTGCGACATGGCTTTTTCCACGTTCAGAATTTTTCCCCTTAAAGGAAGAATTGCCTGAAAACGACGATCACGTCCTTGTTTAGCCGTTCCGCCTGCCGAATCACCCTCGACGAGGAAAACCTCGCATTGTGCGGGGTCTTTTTCCGAGCAATCGGCCAGTTTTCCCGGTAGGCCACCTCCGGATAAAACGGTTTTACGCTGAACCAGTTCCCTTGCCTTGCGGGCAGCATGTCGTGCCTGAGCAGCCAGGATGACTTTATTTACAATGGTTTTGGCATCTTTCGGATGCTCTTCCAGGTAGTACGAAAGCATTTCGCTTACCGCCTGATCAACTGAAGCACTGATTTCCGAGTTTCCCAGTTTGGTTTTCGTCTGTCCCTCAAACTGCGGCTCAGCTACTTTTACCGAAACAACAGCGGTCAATCCTTCGCGGAAGTCGTCACCACTGATGTCAAATTTCAGCTTGGCCAGCATTCCGCTGGTTTCCGCATAATTTTTCAGGGTACGGGTTAATCCGCGACGGAAACCGGTCAGGTGCGTACCACCTTCGATGGTGTTAATATTGTTAACGTATGCGTGAATGTTCTCGGTGAACGAGGAATTATACGTCATCGCAATTTCTACCGGAACATTGTTTTTTTCTGTTGTAATGTGAATGGTCTCGTCAATCAACCGCTCCCGGGTACCATCCAGATAATCAACAAATTCGGACAAGCCAGCTTCAGAGTAAAATTCTTCTCTTTTGAATTCGCCGTTTTCATCCTGCTCACGCTTGTCGATAATAACCAGTCGGATACCGCTGTTAAGGAAGGCCAATTCCCTCAGACGAGCCGAAAGAATGTCGTATTTGTATATCGTTGAAGTGAAGATGGATTCATCGGGGCGAAAGGTAATAATGGTGCCGCTTTTATCTGTTTCACCAATAATTTTCGTTTCATTGATGGGGACGCCTTGCTGGTACTCTTGTTCCCAAATTCTTCCATCACGGTGAATTTCCGCACGAAGGTGCGAAGAGAGCGCGTTTACACACGATACACCAACACCGTGCAATCCACCGGAAACTTTGTACGAGTCTTTGTTGAATTTACCACCGGCGTGGAGAACGGTCATGACCACTTCCAATGCCGATTTATTTTCCTTGGTGTGGCGTTCCGTCGGGATACCACGTCCGTCGTCTTTTACTGAGACGGAGTTATCTTCGTTAATGATAACCTCGATGTTTTTACAGTAGCCGGCCAGCGCCTCATCGATGGAGTTGTCAACTACCTCGTACACCAAATGGTGCAATCCTTTGACGTTAACATCACCGATATACATTGCGGGGCGCTTGCGTACAGCCTCGAGACCTTCCAGTACCTGGATACTGTCGGCCGAATAATCGGAGTTGTTATTCAATCCGTTATTTTCAAATTCACTCATTCTATGAATTATTTAAATTCTCAATCTCGCCGGAATTTTTTCGATTCCAAGCCCAACCTGATTACCAAAAAAACAAAATTGGTTTGCGGAGAGGGCCTTAGAAACTGCCTGTATATCGACAGGTTAAGCACCGCATTTTCAGGTTTTTTTTCATGGTAGGCAAATATAGCAAAATAATCCCGGTTAACCTGATGTTTTTGGCCCTCAAAATCGGGTTTTTATTAACAAGTCCTTGTGGGTTAAGTGTCAGATTATCAGGTAAAAATAAACCCCGAAAATGCTTCGGGGTAAAACAGGACTGAAATGTCTTAATATGCTTAAAATGACCAGCTTGCACCAACCATAAATCGCATTCCCTGTGAGGTGTATCCTAACCATCTGTCATAGTGTTGGTTGAATACATTGTCGAGGCGGCTGAAAAGCTTCAAACGATAAGGTAATTCATACTCTGCTCCGATATTCATATTTACAATCGGATCAAGTGAAACGGTTTCCCGTAAGGGAGAAGCCATAGCTGAACTGAGTGGATTGTTCTGATATAGAATTACGGCCTTCCGGTTTCCGGTAATCTGCATGTCAACAAATCCGGTTAAACGGGGTGTAAGCCGTACTCCGGACGAAACTGTTGCGTCGAAATTGGGTTTGTAAGAAGCGACATTCAGGCTGTCGAGCGTATAGTTGTAATAATTCGCCTTGACTTGAAGGTAGTAATCGCTCCCGCTGAAATAGGAAACCTCGGCATTCAGATTGAGGATACCGGCATCATCGTATTCCACATCGAAATCGTTCCGGTACAGCCATTCGTTGGTGGCAATGGGATAAGTTGGACTCAGCGCGGTCGGGTAGGCATTCGTGACAAAGAAATGCATATTATGAGCCTTGCTGTATTTCACGCCGGCTTTGTAACTGATTTGCGGGCTGATTTTTCCCTTGAAACCACCAAAGACGATGTATTTGTAGTCGGTGTTGCGGATATCGTGCCGTGGGTTGGCCCATGGGTTTTCTTTTGCTATCGCGGAATAGTTGTTATTCTGCAAGTAGCCGTCGGCTCCGACATACAACGTCATGATATTTTCCACCGGCGTCAATTCGATGTCGAGTTTGGGATACACCTTGAAAATGGCGTTCCGGTCGTCGTCTGAAACCGACCAGGTATTTAGTCCGGCACGAATTTTCCATGCATCGCCGCTCAGCAACACGGAGGGATTCAGTTTGAACCAAATGCTGTTGCGCTTCACGGATGCCGGATTATCGAAATTGTTGATGCTGTCTGTCGAATAATAATCGAGCGACGATTCCAAAAGACCATGCAGGTTGCCGAAATCGTTGTCAAACTCGGCAATCATCCCGGCATTGTTTTCGGTTTGTCTTGTCTTCGTGTTGAAGTTGGAATAATGCAAACCGGCTTTGTATTGCAACTCACTCCGGGAGTTTTCACTGCTTTTCAATCCAACATTGAACCTCCAGTTTTGCATTCGCTGCTTGTCATTGAAATAAGCATAACCGTTATTCTTAATGTAAGCTGGAATGGAATCCGGGTAACCGTAAAACTTCACTACGTTCCGGTCGTAATTCAGGTTAACCGAAAACACCGATTTCCTGAAAAAGTATTTCCCGAAAATCTCCAGGTTGTTGTGACTGTAAGGTGCATCGACCTTCTCTCCACCTCCATTCAGCTTCACACTACCGGTTGAAGAAAGGTGGCGGTAATGGACTCCGAAAATGGAGTTCTTGCCTTTGGGCTGATTGAAGAAGAATTCTCCGTAAGGAGTATTGTAAGTTCCCATCCCAAGTTTCAGATACCCATAACCATTTTCAGTTGACTCGTGCAGATTGATGGTTGCCGCAGAAACAGGTACGGTTTTAAAGCCGGTTGTTACAGGCTCGCTGTCGATGTGGTAGTCGAACTGTGGCCTGAAATGGGTTGTGTCGTCAATTTCCGGCATCGGGCTGATTTTGTAAGCATCCGACACGCTCGGGCGATAGGCTTTCACCACTTCCACCTGTTTGTTGATGGTTGTATCTTGTTTCTGGGCAAAAGTGATTGCTGTACTTCCCAGCCCAATCGCCGCAGTTAAAAATATGCTGAGTGAAATATTTTGATGTTTCATAATGCTTTCGGATTATTGGTTGGAACGAATGGAATCGGTTGAGGAAGTTGTAACAGAGTCTTGCTGGCTTTGTGCAGCCGATTGTGCTTTCTGTTTTGCTTCCAAATCTTTCAGATAAAGTTCCGACTCCTTAATGATTCCATCGTCGGGCTCTCCGTAATTTTCGATGATACTCTGGAGGGTATGTGTCGCCTGAAACAGGTCTCCTTCCTTTTCATACACGTGGGCCAGCAGGATGAAACTTTTGGCCAGCCAATATTGGTGCGGCGTATTTTTATCGATGAAATTCATGACCTCATTCTCCGCGGCCTTCAATTGGTTGTGATCGTAATAGTATTGACACACCTGATATTTAGCTTCGGCACCCTCGGCCGTTTTGGTGTCCTTCGATAGCTTGCGGAACAACGTGTAAGCCTTGGTTGGTTCATTGAGTGATTGGTAAGCTTTGGCCGCTTTATATTCCGCTTCACGCGAAATTTCTTCCGGCACTTTCTCCGTATTCCGGATTTGCCATCCGGCTTCGGTTACCGCCTGATAATTTTTCAATTCGTAGTTACAACGCAGTATTCCGGTTAAAGCAATCAAATTGTTTTTGGAATTATTGGATTGCTTTTCGAGACGAGTGTACAAGGCAAGCGCTTTGCTATAGTCTTTTTCCCGGTAGGCAATTTCGGATGCTTTGACCAGTGCCGGCTCAGAGAAGATATTTTCACCACGACTTAACACGTAGTCGTAATCGGTGGCAGCCTGTTCAAGGTTTTGTTGATTGTAAAACAGTTCGCCGCGGTAGAAATGTGCATTGATGGCAAATGCTCCATCCGGGAAGCGGCTGAGATAACTTGTCAACGCATCCATTGCTTTGGGGCTTTGCTTCATGTAGAGGTTTTCAGCCGAAGTGTACAGCAGTGAATCTTGTTCTGATTGCGAAGGCGTGGCGGTTTTTCCTAAGCTTTGGGCATAAGTGAAATAATCCTCGACCTGGTTCAGCTCCACATAATTGTTCCGGATACCGGTCAATGCAGCTTTTGCTTCCGGTGTATTTGGATATTTCTCGACTACCTGTTTGTAATACGACAGTGAGTTGTTGTAATCGTTTTCGTTAAAACTGATGAGTCCCAATTGCAAAAGCGCTTTCGACTGATATAGACTGTTCGGATAATTGACGATCAGATTTTTGAAGCTCTTCTTCGCATTGTCATCATTGTTTGCCCGTTCCCAGGCACGACCGGTTTCGAAAATTGCATCATCGCGATAGCGTGAATCGGGGAATTGAATCTGCAACTTATTCAGGTCGTTAATTTTTTGCTGTTGTTTATGCAGGAGGCCATAACAGAACGCTGTCTGAAATAGTGCGTAGTCCGCATCGTAGGTGTTCATTTCGTAAGCTTTCTGGTATTGTGCAATGGCATCCTGGAAGTTGCGTTGTACGTAAGCACAGTCGCCAAGCCGGTTGTAAGCATCGGCGACCTGCTTGGGGTCTTTGGAATGCGGAAAGGTCAGGAATTTTCGGAACCAATTTTCGGCTTGCCCGAATTTATCCTGATCGAAATAGGCATATCCGATGTTGTAGTTCGACAAGGCATATTCCTGCTTCATCCGGTAGGACCCGGCTGTACTCTGGAAACGCCGGTAATCGAGGATAGCGGCTTCTTTATCCTTGAGGCGGTATTCCGCTTCTCCTTTCCAGTAATAAGCCAGCGCTTTCAGCTCATCGTTGTATTGACTGTATTGCAGCGATTTGTTGAATAACTCGATGGCCTGGTTCAGGTTCATGTCGCGGAAGAATTCCAGTGCCCGGTAGTACGCTACCCGCTGATAAGCTTTTTTGATGGCCGGACTTTTCACCTTGATTTTGTCCAGCGAAGCCAGTGCATCTTTGTAGTTGCGTGTCGTCATGAACACCTTTACCAGGTAGTCATAGGCCACATCATTCCGTTCCGAATTAGGATACAATGTGATGTATTTATCGAACGCTTTGATGGCTTCGTTGAAGGGCGAATAGTCGAGTTCGTATGTGATTTTTGCATACTGGAACAATGCATCTTCCTTAATTTTCGGATCGAAATTCATTTCCGACGCATTGGAAAAAGCCATCATCGCTTTTTGCTTTTGATCCTGTTTTAGGTAAGCTCCAGCCAAATGGTAATAGGCGTTCTGTGCTACCGCATCTTTGTCACGAGTGGCCCGTTCCAAATCGGATACGGCCTGTTTGTAGTCGCCGGTTTCGTATTCACAAATCCCGATAACATAGTAATCGTCAGCTGTTGGTTTATCCGTATTCTTCATGTAATCGCTCAGATACGGAAGCGCCTTGCTATATTGTTCAGTTTGAAAATATGAGTTCCCGATGATTTTGGAGATATCGATTTTGCGCTCCGGTGAAGCCGCTTGCAGCAACGGCGGAGCCATCTTGATTACCTCATCGTATTTTTTCTGCATGAAATAGATCTGCGCCGTGTAAAACGGGACAATTCCCGAATACTGCCGATCGTCTTTCAGCTTTTGAAATTCCAGCAGTGCCGTTTCGTAATTTCCTTCGAGGTAATTGATGTGAGCCCAGTAATAGGTTGCCGCACGGGAAAATTTACCTCGTTTGCTCTTCAAATCGTAGAAATAGGTTTTGGCTTTTTCGTTCTCTCCGTTGTCCAGATAGCAATAACCCAGCTTGAATTTATACTCGTCGCTTTCGGCCTTGGGCAGAAGGTAAGCATCTACTTTCTCGTAATCCTTCATTGCCTGCCGATAGCGTTTGTTGGCAAATTCCACATTTGCCAGACGGAAATGAGCCATGGAAATCTGTGGAGAGTTGGGATATTTATCGATGAAGTTTTCCAACTCCTGTTTCCCGTTTCTGTTTCCCATTTCCAGTGCACAAACAGCTTTGTAGTAAACAGCTTCGGCATACATCCCCGATGAGGACTCGCTTTGTTTGATAATTTTATCAAACTCCTGGTAAGCAGAGCTGAATTTTCGAGTCTGGAAAAGCTCCAGAGCTGTCCGGTAAGTTTCGTCAATGCCAGTAGGACTGGTTACCGGCTGCGCATAAGCTGCCAGGGTAACGAACAATACCAACCAAAGCGTAATAAACGATTTCGAAATGTATTTCATGAGATTTTTTTTCAGTTCTGATTTTTTTCAGGGCGTAATCAGGTTAAACACTGTTTGTTCCGGTTTAAAGAAGAGAATCCACACAATTGTTCCGCAAAAAAACTTAGTTTTGTCTGAAGCGGCCTCATACAAAAATATAATTTTCACTTAAACTTTCGATTACTAGTGGAAGCAATCATTGAACTGAAAGGTGCAGATATTTATCAACGTGAGAATCTAATCCTGAAAGATGTTAATCTTCAGGTAGAAAAGGGAGAATTCCTGTATATTATTGGGAAAGTGGGAAGTGGAAAATCCAGTCTTCTGAAAACTTTTTATGTTGAATTGCCTCTGATTGAAGGGGAGGGAGAAGTTGTTGGATACCAACTGCAGTCCATTAAACGGAAAAATGTTCCGTTTCTTCGCAGGAAGCTGGGAATTGTTTTTCAGGATTTTCAGTTGTTGATTGATCGGAGCGTTTATAAGAATTTGGAATTTGCTCTCAAGGCTACCGGCTGGAAACAGGAGCGGGCTATTAAGGATCGTATTCGGGAAGTGCTCGAGATAGTTGATATGCCGCATTCCGGTTCGAAAATGCCGCATCAATTGTCGGGTGGAGAACAGCAACGCATTGTCATTGCCCGGGCTTTACTCAATAATCCGGAGGTGATTCTGGCCGACGAGCCTACCGGGAATCTGGACCCGGAAACATCAGAAGCGCTTCTGAATGTTTTGAAAGGAATTAATCAAGAAGGAAAAACCGTCATCATCGCAACACACGACTATCCGTTGATCAGGAAATTCCCGGCAAGGAAATTAGCCTGCGAAGATGGGACCGTTCGGGAAGTAGGCGAGGAGGAAGAAACGATAGATTTCGAATCGTTACTCAACGACGGGCTGTCCTGATTCTTCCAGGAATGGGGCATAAATGGCCGCCAGTTTTTTCTCTTCGTTTTCCCAACACAATTCCCGTGCTGCCAGCGATGCATTCTCTTCCCATATTTTCCGGTGTTCTTTTGCCGAAAATAATTCGTTGATTTGTTGGGCAACTGCTTCGGGTGTCCGCTCTTTCAGTATTTCACCCACTTTGTAATTCTCGACCAGGCGGCGCATTTCCGGTAAATCGGAAACAAGTACCGGAATGCCGGCGTGGATGTAATCGAACAATTTATTGGGTAGCGCAAAGTGATAACTTAATCCCAAATCTTCTTCAAGCGAAATGCCCAAATCGGCCTGTGGTGTCAGGAAATGGAGTTCCGAAAGCGATAATCTTCCGAGAAAGACCACTTTGCCTCCCAGATTTTCCCTGATAACCAGTTCCTGAAGTTCTTCTTTTTTGTCACCGTCGCCGGCGAGCAGTAAAATACTTTTGGGAATATACTTCATGGCTTGAATCATCATCTCCAAACCACGTCCCATATTCAATGCTCCCTGATAGAGAATGATTTGCTGATCACCAAAATCCATCTGTCGGTCGCCCGGAATGAAAGTTACGGGCGAAAAGCGCGGCATATTCCGGATAACGGTAAATTCTTTCCGGTAAACGGACGAAAGGCATTCCGAAATGGATTGACTGACTGTATAGGCAGAATGTACATGTGAAAGCGAAAGCTTCTCCAGTCGTTTCCACATCCGTTGTACCCAGGGACGTTTGATAACTTCCGGAACTTCGGTGAAGAGTTCGTGACTATCGTATACGATTGGCAACTTGCGCAGACTGGCTGCGGCAGTTATTCCCGGAAGGGTATCCAAATCGTTGGCAACCAATACATCGTATTTTCCGAAAAGGACATGAAAAAAGAGTCGTATATTAAAGGTTGCATAAAAGAGCGGGCCTTTATTGAAAAGCAAACGGTATCGCCGGGTTTGGTACGGTCGTGACAGGGAGCCACTTTTTCGGAAGCGTCTTCCCAGAAGTGTTACTTCGAAGCCCATTTTTTGCAGCGATGAGGCTACTTTATGTACACGGTGATCGGTAACGAGATCGTTTGTTACTGCCAGGAGTATTTTTCGCACAGTTGTCTAATTCTAGTTGTAAAGATACGCAGTTATAAAAGGAAACGTAAATATCCCTGCTTCTATTATCTTTGCCATCAAAAATTTAAGGTATGTTTCTCCTCTACCACGATTATTCCCTGTTAGAACGGAACACATTTGGCATCGATGTCAAAGCTAAATCGTTTCTGTCGTTTTCTGATCCCCAGGGACTGATTCAGTTTTACCAATCAAATCCTGAGTATCGGGACATGGAGCATCTGATCGTTGGTGGAGGAAGCAATTTGCTTTTCCTGCATGATGTGGATGAGCTGGTTTTGTCTTCGGACGTTTCCGGAATTGAGATTCTGAAAGAGGACAAGGAATCGGTTTGGGTAGAGGCTGGTGCCGGCATCGACTGGGATGAGTTCGTTGCATTCTGTGTAGGAAACGGTTGGGGAGGCGTTGAAAATCTTTCTTTGATTCCCGGTAAGGCAGGAGCAGCTCCTGTTCAGAATATTGGTGCATATGGCGTGGAAGTGAGCTCCGTTATCCGGGAAGTTCATGGTGTTGATCTGCAAACGTTGCAGGAAAAAACGTTTACCCGTGAGATGTGTCAGTTTTCCTACCGTAACAGTATTTTCAAACAGGAGTGGAAATGCCGCTTTGTTGTTACTTCAGTGGTGTTTGAATTAACCAAGAAGCCCGAATTCAAGCTCGATTATGGTGATGTGGCCGCCGAAGTTGAACGTTTGGGAAAAGTTTCTCATTCTAACATTCGAAGAGCGGTAATTGCCATCCGCGAAAGAAAGCTGCCTGATCCTGATATCATTGGAAATGCCGGTAGCTTTTTCAAAAATCCGGTGGTGGAGGATGAAAAAGCCCATACATTAAAAGCAAAATATCCGGATGTTCCGCTTTATCCTGCAGGTGCAGGAAAAGTGAAAATTGCGGCAGCCTGGTTGATTGAGCATGCCGGCTGGAAAGGAAAGCGTATCGGTCAGGCCGGAGTGCACGATGGTCAGGCATTAGTGCTGGTCAATCACGGCGGCGCTACCGGACAGGAGATCTTTGATCTGTCCGAACAAATCCGTACTGATGTGGAAAATAAATTTGCGATTCAGCTCGAACGTGAGGTGAATGTAATCGGCTAAGCTTACTTTTCTTATTTAAAAATGCGATTTTTATTCAACGCTCGCTGGTAGCGCGCTGCATTCCGGTTGTGCTCTCTCAATGTGCGAGAGAAATTGTGGTAGCCTGAAAAATCTTCCTTTGCACAGAAATACAAGTATTTACTTTTCTCATAATTCAGTACGGCATCAATACTTTTCGGATTCGGAAAATTAATGGGGCCGGGAGGTAAGCCTTTGTATTTGTATGTGTTGTAAGGCGATTCAATTTCGAGGTGTTGATTGAGAATGCGCTTGATACTAAAATCTCCAACGGCAAATTTCACGGTCGGGTCGGCTTGTAACCGCCATCCACGCTTTAACCGGTTGATGTAAACGCCCGCAATTTTGTGCATTTCATCCGGTTTAACCGTTTCTTCCTGAACAATAGAAGCCAGGGTTGTTGCCTGAACGGGTGTCATACCTGCTGCTTCCGCTTTCTTTTTCCGTTCATCATTCCAGAAACGGTCGAACTCTTGTTTCATCCGGTCGACAAATTCTACCGGTGTCGTTGTCCAGTATAACTCGTAGGTGTTGGGAATAAACATTGCCGGAAATGAGGCATACGTGAAGCCATATTTTTGGGCCACAACGGTATCAGTTAGCTCTTTCAGAAAAGCGGCTGAATCTGCTTCGAGATAATGTGATAAACGAGCTGCCAAATCTTTCCTGAATCGAATGTTATTGAAGGTCACTTTAATGGGAGTCTGGGCGCCGGAACGCAACACATCAATCAGTTTGTTGTTGCTCCAGTTCTTTTCAAGTTTGTACGCCCCCGGTTTTATCAAATCCGGATACTTTTTTTTATTCGCTACCCATTTGATGGACTTGTAGTTGGCCAAAAAATCACCAGCCTTCAGTGAGTCAATTACCTGATCATAAGTCGCACCATCGGGAATGTAAACAAAGCCTGTATGTTTTACATTATTCTCGAAAATGTACCCATACAGCTGAAAAGCACGAATGCCTGCCACAATAAATCCGATGCTAACCAATATAATGGCCCATTTTCCCATGCGGGGGAAAACCATTAGTCTATTTCTGCGCTCAATTCCCATACTTAGTCTTTTACGGTGGGTAAAAATAGTAATTTCAGTCGAACTCCCCATTTCATGCTCAGAGGTTGTTTATTTATGTTTTGTTGACAATTATTCAACGGTTTACAGCCAAATATTTTATATTTTCGTGCCTGAATCTGAAAACCAAAAAATCGTTAACTGTTTGGAGGACAATTTTATGCATCAGGTAAAGCTTGCAGATGAAATTTATTATGTAGGAGTAAACGACCGGAAAACACACCTTTTTGAAAATTATTGGCCGCTTCCACACGGAATGGCGTACAATTCGTATCTCATTGTTGATGAGAAGGTCGCTTTGATGGACACCGTTGAGCGTACGTTTATCGACGAATATCTTTCGAATATTAAAAATATACTGGGTGACAGGAAGGTTGATTACCTTGTTATTAACCACATGGAACCTGATCATTCCGGAGCAATCCGCAGCATCGTTGCCGAATATCCTGATATCACCCTCGTCGGGAACAAGAAAACTTTTCCGATGCTGGAAAACTTTTACCAGATTAAGGAAAATACACTGGAAATTGGTGATGGTGATGAACTTCCGTTAGGAAAAAATACCTTAGAGTTTTACACCATCCCGATGGTCCACTGGCCCGAAACGATGGTTAGTTTCGAAAAGACGAACGGCATCCTATTCTCAGCCGATGCTTTTGGAGCCTTTGGCACGCTCGATGGTGGAATTTTCGATGATGAGCTGAATCTCAGTTTCTACGAAGAGGAAATGATGCGCTACTTTACCAATATCGTTGGAAAGTACAGTCCGCATACGCAACGTGCCATGAAAAAGCTGAGTGGTTTGGACATTAAAATGATTGCTGCACTTCATGGTCCAATCTGGCGTTCGCATACCGATTTTGTGCTTTCGCGGTACGATAAATGGAGCAGTTACCAAACGGAAGAAGGTGTCGTGATTGTGTATGGTAGCATGTACGGTAATACCGAAAAAATGGCCGATGTAATTGCCCGTCAGCTGGCAGTTCGTGGCGTGAAAAATATTCGCGTTTACGATGCTTCGAAAACGCACCAATCGTATATCATCAGTGATATTTTCAAATACAAGGGATTTATCGTGGGAAGCGCTGCTTATAACAACGAAATGTTCCCGAGTGTGGAAGCGTTGGTGACCAAAATTGAGCACATGGGCATCAAGGAGCACCTGTTGGGTGTTTTTGGCTCATTCTCCTGGAACGGTGGTGGCGTGAAAAACCTGATGAAGTTTGCCGAGAACATTAAGTGGGATGTGGTTTATGAGCCGGTGGAAGAGAAAGGCGCTTTGAAAGCGGATAAATTCCAGATGTGTATCGATTTGGCGAATGCGATGGCAGACCGCTTGAACGCAGAGTAATTTATTTTGAACCCGATAAAAAAGGCTGTCTTCAGAGATGAGGACAGCCTTTTTCTATGTTCAGGTGTGGCGTTATTAAAGGGTTACGCCCGATTTGAAAATGGCCATTTCGCGAAAACCGCTTTTTTCATGGTTTAGCTTTTCGCCGCTGGCCACGTTGATGATATATTGTACAAATTCGTCAAGTAATTCTTCCATGGTTTGCCCGTTGACTAACTCTCCGGCGTTGAAATCGATCCAATGCTTTTTCTTTTCGTAAATCGGGGTGTTGGTTGAGATTTTCATGGTGGGAATAAAACTGCCGAACGGTGTTCCCCGTCCGGTGGTAAACAGCACCATTTGGCATCCGCTGAAACCAAGTGCCGACGTAGCTACCAAATCGTTTCCGGGAGCAGATAAAAGGTTCAATCCTTTTTTGCTAAGTGGATCACCATATTTCAGCACATCCACGATGTTTGCATTTCCGCCCTTTTGCGTACAGCCCAGCGATTTTTCTTCCAGTGTGGTAATCCCGCCGGCTTTATTTCCCGGCGACGGATTTTCGTATACCGGTTGGTTGTGTGCAGCAAAATAATCTTTGAAATCGTTGATTAGGCTGACGGTCTTACCGAAGATGGCTTCGTTTTCAGCTCGTTCCATGAGTTGCTTCTCGGCACCAAACATCTCGGGTACTTCAGTGAGAATCGTAGTTCCGCCGGAAGCGGTTAGGAAATCGGAGAAAGCGCCCAACAACGGGTTCGCGGTGATGCCGGAAAAACCGTCGGAACCACCGCATTTCAATCCAATGTTTAATTCGGATAGGGGTAGTTCAACGCGTTGGTCACGACGCATAACCTCGTAGAGTTCCTTCAGTATTTTGACGCCTTCCTCAATCTCATCCTCTACTGCCTGGGCTTTCAGAAAGCGGACACGTTCTTCATCGAAATCGCCCAGCGAATCCCGGAAGTCTTCCATCTGTAAATTTTCGCATCCTAGACTCAGGACTAGTACGCCACCGGCATTCGGGTGTTTGGCCATATTTCCCAATACTTTTCGGGTATTGGCATGGTCATCGCCCAACTGCGAACAACCGTAATTGTGCTTGAATACCTGAACGGCATCAATGTCATTCGGGTGAACTTCTGATTTGAAGATGTCGAGAATTTGTTGAGCCTGACCGTTCACGCAGCCAACCGTTGGTATAATCCACAGCTCATTCCTGATTCCGGCTTTTCCGTCCTTTCGTAGGTAACCCTTAAACGTGCGCGAGGGCTCACCTTCGGAAAGCTTTCTGAAATTTGGATGATACGTGTACTCCAGGTTTCCTGATAAGTTTGTCTTCAGGTTATGGGAATGTACATGTTCACCAACTTCAATCGTAGAGGTGGCGTGACCAATGGGTTCGCCGTATTTCAGAATCAATTCGTCCGTTTCAATTTTTTGAATGGCGACTTTGTGGCCGGCCGGAATTTCCTGCAAAACGGTAATCTGCTGGCCGTCGACTTGCAGTTGCTCACCTGAACTGTGCGGTTGGAGGCAGACGACTACATTATCTTTTGGCGAAATGCGAATAAACTTTTCCATCTGTTGTTTTGTAAAGCCGGGAAATACTCCCGGACTTTTTCATTCATCACAGTTAATCAATCATTCAAAACATGTACTCAGGCAACTTTCTTCTTCGGATTTCTTCTGCCCAGTACTGATTTTACAGCTTGCTTCATGCCTGTCTGTTCAATCAGGTAGAGGTAGCCGGCTACCGCTTCGGTGAGTCCGGAAATCTGGTTCAAATCCTGTTTCCAAAGTTGTTTCAGATTCAGTACTTTGGTCGTTAGCTGATGCATTCCTTCCGGAGTTCCATCATAAGCTTCCCATACTTCACCGTAGAAGTCCAGAATCCATTGGTCATCATTCAGTGTATATGCAACTCCCTCAACGCTTCCTTTGTAGTAGGCAATGGTTGCTGCCAGCGAGAAAACCAGCTTTTGCGGTAAGCGACCTTCTTTTTCAAAATAATCGAGCAGTGAAGGCAGATTACGAGTTTCCCATTTCGACATGGAGTTGAGGGCAATGCTCTTCCATTCGTGGCGGATATACGGATTGTAGAAACGTTCCAGAATTTTTGTTGCAAAAGCTTCCAGTTCAGTTCGGTTTCCCTGAATTCCCACCAGAATCTCATCATAAACCATTTCCTTCATGAAGCGGCCGATTTCGAGGTTTTCGATGCTTTCGCGAACGGTTGGCAGGCCATATAGCAGCGACGTAGCGAAACTTCCGGTGTGGCATCCGTTCAGCACACGTACTTTCTGTTCGCGGTAGCGGGTCATGTCTTTTACAAATTTTACCTCCAGACCTGCTTCCTGTGCCGGAAATTCTTTTTGCACCCATTCCGGTCCTTCAATGATCCACAGGTGAAAGTATTCGGCTTCGGTGACTAAATTATCTTCGTAGCCCAGCTCTTGCTGAATTTCCTTAATGTTTTCTTTCGGGAAACCGGGAACAATACGGTCGACCAGTGAATTACAGAATGCGCATGAATTTTCGAGCCATTCGGTAAAGGCCGGTTCGAGCTTCCAGTTTTCAGCATGTTGTAACACGTACTTTTTTAGGAAATCGGCATTCCGGTCTATCAACTCGCAGGCAATGACGATTAGTCCTTTGGCCGGATCGCCTTTAAATGTTTTGAAACGCTGATATAGCAGTGCGGTCATTTTTCCCGGGAAGGATTTCTGAGGTTGCATCTCCAGTCGGTCATTTTCATCGAATACAATGCCCGCTTCTGTCGTATTGGAAATGACAAAACGGAGTTCCGGATTGTCGATTACTTCCCGGTAGGAATCGAATTCGGTGTACGGATTGATTCCCCGATTGATGCAGTCAATCAGTTCGGTTTCTTTTACCGGCTGACCGTTTTTCATTCCTTTCAGGCATACATGATACAAACCGTCCTGTGCATTGAGCATATCCACCATTCCCCGCTCAATGGGTTGAACAACGGTAATTCCTGCGTTGAAACCGGCCGTTTTATTCATTCGGTTCACCATCCAGTCGGTAAATGATCGTAAAAAGTTGCCTTCTCCGAATTGTAGTATCCGTTCGGGATAAATAGGAAGGTCGGCTACATTGCTGCGGTTCAGTTTTTTCATTCTCTCTTTGATTTATTGATTTCGTGTTCGTACACGGAATTGCATTTTAAAAAATCCGTGTGCGAACACGGAGTCAGCTGCTAAAGTATAAATTTATGTTGTTGCTCCATCACTAATGGTGAGAGCGTATTTGTATTTTATTTATTATCAATAGAATAAAAATGATAATTAATGATAAATTAATTTTATCATCTGTCGCAGGATGTTTATTCAAAATGTGAACGCATATTATTTCTAAATTAGGAGTAGAATTATGATGAAATGGTTTATGTTTTGACTGGTGGTCCCGGATTTGGAAAAACCGCGCTTGCAGAGAAGCTTGCGCTGAAAGGATACCAAATCGGTCCTGAAATTGCACGTGTATTGATTGATGAGCAACTAAAAAAGGGGGGAGAGATTTTACCCTGGCGGAATTCCCGGGAGTTCGAACGTCGGGTGATGGAGTCGCGCATTCGTTTTATTCAGCAGATTCCTGATAAAGAGATTGCTTTCGCCGATCGGGGCTTGCCGGACCAGGTCGCTTTTTCACTGTATAAGGGGAAACCAGTTTCGGAGCCATTAGCTGCGGCAGTAAAGAACCATCGGTATGCCGAAACTGTTTTTATTACACCTCCGTGGCGCGAGATATACACGGAAGATGACATCCGGAAGGAAACGTTCGAAGAGGCTTGCCGAATTCATGATTGGATTGTAAAAGCTTACCGGGAAGCAGGCTACCATTTGGTGGAAATCCCGAAAGGCAGTGTTGACGAGCGGGTGAAGTTTATTGCCGATTTTGTTTCATCGGCCATTTGATAAGTGAATTTCCTTTGTATTAAAACATAGTAAACGATAAAAACGAAGCGCATGAAAAGAACCGATCGTCGCGAATTTTTGAAACAGACGGCCATAAGTGCCGGAGCTCTCACTGCCATCCCTGGAATTATTGCGGCTAGCGCGCAATCTGCCAATGCGCAGGTGGAAACAGAGATATTGTCTGAAGTTTTCTTGAAAAAAAATGATGTGATTCTTTTTCAGGGTGACTCCATTACGGATGCCGGAAGAGAAAAGAAAGATCAGCGGCCAAACGATCCATGGGGATTTGGTCCCGGTTATGTTTTCCTGGCAGCATCGCGACTGCTGGATCAGTTTGCCGAAAAAAATCTGACCATTTACAACTGCGGCATTAGCGGAAACAAAGTTTTTCAATTGTCCGATCGTTGGGAGACTGATTGTTTGGAACTAAATCCCAAACTACTTTCTATCCTGATTGGCGTGAACGACTATTGGCACATGCACGATGGTAAATATGACGGTACCATCGAGGTGTACGAAAACGATTACCGCGAACTGCTAAGGCGAACAAAAGCTGCTATGCCTGATGTGAAACTGGTGATTGGTGAGCCTTTTGCCGTTTTGGGATGCCGTGCTGTGGATAACACGTGGTTTCCCGCATTTGATGCCTACCGGAAAGTTGCCCGTAAACTGGCTAAAGAGTTCGATGCGATTTTTATTCCGTATCAATCGGTTTTTGATGAAGCGTCGAAGAGAGTCGAGCCGACATATTGGACGGCAGATGGCGTTCATCCCACAGTAGCCGGTTGTCACCTGATGGCGGCCGCCTGGTTGAAAGCGGTCTTTGGAATGGAATAAGAAATACAAAAAAATCCCCGGCCAAAACAACCGGGGATTTCCATTGGTAACAAGTGCAAGTTATTTTCCAAGGAATGCTTTTACCTGTTTGTATACGTTTTCGCCGTTGAATCCCAATTCTTCATCAAGCACGGAATAAGGTGCAGAGAATCCAAACGAGTTGAGGCCCCAGACAGCGCCATCATCACCAACAAGTCCTTTCAGGGTAACCGGCAAACCAGCTGTCATCCCGAATTTCGGTACATCAGCAGGAATTACTTCTGACTGGTAGGCTTTGTCCTGTGTGCGGAAAAGTCCTTCGGAAGGTACCGAGACTACCCGAACTTTCAAGCTGTCGCGTTCGCGTAATAAAGCTGCACCACTCACGAGCGTAGCTACCTCTGAACCGGAAGCCAGTAAAATAACGTCCGGGTTGGCGTCATTTTCAACAATGTAAGCTCCCTTTTCAGCTTCCAGTGCATCGGTGTAACGATTGCTGTTGGCCGGTAAGTCTTTTATATTCTGACGAGATAGAATCAATGCGGTAGGCGTGTCAGTATTTTCCAGCGCCATTTTCCATGAAACAGTCGTTTCAGGTCCATCGGCCGGACGCAGAACCAGCATGGAATTTTCGCCGTGGTGATTTTTCAATTGTTCGAGCAGACGAATTTGTGCTTCCTGTTCCACCGGCTGGTGAGTTGGACCATCTTCTCCTACACGGAAAGCATCGTGTGTCCATACATATTTTACCGGAAGTTCCATCAGAGCTGCCAAACGAACTGCAGGTTTCATGTAATCGGAGAATACGAAGAAAGTTCCGCAAACCGGAATCACACCACCGTGAAGAGCCAAACCATTCATGACACATGCCATGGTCAATTCCGAAACACCTGACTGCAGGAAGGCTCCGGTGAAATCATTCTTGGTAAACGGATGTGTCTTTTTCAGGAATCCATCGGTTTTATCGGAGTTCGACAAGTCGGCGGAAGCCACAATCATATTTTCGATTTCATCCGCGAAAGCGGCTAAAACGGCACCTGATGCTGCGCGAGTTGCCGTGTTGGCTTTTTGTTCCAATGCGGCAAAATCAAATTCAGGAATATCACCGGAGAGGAAGTTTTCCAGTTTCTCGGCCAGTTCCGGATTGGCTTTTTCCCATTTTTCTTCTTCTGCTTCAAACTCTTTTACCCACTGACGAAGCTCATCCTGACGCTTTTTGTAAAGCTCCTCCACTTCAGGGAAGATTTGGAAAGGCTCTTTCGGATCGCCGCCCAGATTGGCAACGGTTTTGTCGAGTGAAGCGCCTGCTGCGGAAAGTGGTTGTCCGTGAGTCGAAACTTTTCGTTCGAAATTTTCGCCACCTTCGGTAACCGCACCTTTTCCCATAATGGTTTTACCAATGATGAGGGTCGGTTTTTCCGTCTCTTCATTGGCGGCTTTTAGTGCTGCACGGATTTCATCGGCATCGTTGCCTTTGATGGTTATGACCTTCCATCCCCAGGCTTCGTATTTTTTTGCGGTGTCTTCGTGACTAACTTCATTGGTTTCGGAAGAGAGCTGGATGTCGTTGGAGTCGTAAAACATTACCAGATTGCTCAATCCGAGGAAACCGGCCAGGCGACCTGCTCCCTGAGAAACTTCCTCCTGAATACCACCATCAGAGATGAATGTATACGTTTTATGTGCCATCCATTCGCCAAAACGAGCCACGAGGAAGCGCTCGGCAATAGCTGCTCCAACGGCCATGGTATGTCCCTGTCCCAGCGGTCCGGAAGTATTTTCCACACCCCGCTCGGTATCCAGTTCCGGGTGTCCGGGAGTAACCGAACCCCATTGACGGAAATTCTTCAGGTCTTCCATCGAGAATTTTCCCGAAAGGGCGAGCACAGAATAAAGCATCGGAGACATATGACCCGGATCGAGGAAGAAACGATCGCGGAACGGCCAGTTCATGTCGTCCGGGTTATATTTTAGAAATTCAGAATACAAAACGTTGACGTAATCAGCTCCGCCCATGGCACCGCCCGGGTGACCCGATTTTGCTTTGTCGACCATAGCGGCCGATAAAATTCGAATGTTGTCTGCTGCTTTATTGGTTAAATTGTTCTTCATCTGATTGTGGTTAAAATATTTTCGACGTAAAAATAGGAATTTTTGATTATTAAAATGGCAACAATAGGTGTAAATAATACACTTTACTTTTGTCGTTTTTATAGACTGATTTTAATATGCGTCCATATAAAAAAGAAACACCCCAAAACAGTTAAGGTTTGGAGTGTTTCCTATCTAAATCATTAAAGATTGTTATTTCTGTCCGGGAAGAATGCGAACCATGAAGATGCCTTCAATTTCGCGAAGTTTATCACCAACTTCGGGATTCAATTCATTTCGGTCGATATCAATGATGTTGTAAGCAATTCCGTTGCGATTGCGGTTCATCATGTCGGCAATGTTCACACTGTAGCCAGCCAGCAGGGTGGAAATCTGGCTTACCATGTTCGGAACGTTCTTGTTCGCGATAAGGATGCGGGCACCACCGTTACGGTTCATGATTACATCGGGGAAGTTCACCGAATTACGGATATTTCCGTTTTCGAGGTAATCACGTACTTCGCGGACTGCCATTACTGCACAGTTGGTTTCCGATTCTTCAGTGGAAGCACCAAGGTGCGGAATGGCAATCACATTCTTCATGTTAATGACATCTGCATCGGGGAAATCGGTTACATACCAGCCTACTTTTCCACTTTCGAGCGCGGGTTTCAAATCGGCATTCGAAACGAGTCCGCCACGGGCAAAGTTCAGGATGCGTACCCCGTCTTTCATCATGGCAATTTTCTCTGCATCGATGAAATTTTTGGTTTTATCCATCAGTGGAATCTGAAGAGTCACGTAGTCGGCCTGTGCCAGCAGTGCTTCGATGCTTTCGGCACGGGCGATATTCTGGTTCAGTTCCCAGGCATGCTCAACGGAAATATAGGGGTCGAAACCAATTACGTTCATGTCGAGCGCTTCGGCTGCATTGGCAACCATTACTCCAATGGCACCAAGTCCGATGATAGCCAGTGTTTTTCCTTTGATTTCGTTGCCGGCAAAGTTCGATTTTCCTTTCTCTACCAAAGCAGCCACATTGTCTCCTTCACCTTTCAGTGTTTTGGCCCACTCAATTCCGCCGGCAATATTACGGGAAGAAAGAAGCAAACCGGCAATCACCAGTTCTTTTACTGCGTTGGCGTTTGCACCCGGGGTATTGAATACAACAATCCCTTTGTCGGTACATTTGTCTATCGGAATGTTATTGACCCCGGCTCCGGCCCGGGCAATGGCTTTCAACGAGGAAGGAAGTTCCATGTCGTGCATTTTGTAACTGCGCAACACAATGCCTTCCGGATTGGTTACCTCTCCGCCTACTTCGTAAGCATCAGCCGGAAAAAGTTTTAATCCTCTTTCGTCAATTTTGTTCAGTGTCTGAATTTTGTACATGTTGAGTGGTGTTTCGTGGGACGTATTTTACTGTGGAATGACAAAGGTCATAAAAAGTATGGAATCATTTAAGCGAATAAATGATTAATTGTCCATCCTTAAGAATTTTTTTACCTAGACGAAAAAACTCAGACCAAGGCTGAAAATTAATCCCGAAACCGAGATGATGGTCTCCATCACTGTCCATGATTGAAGCGTCTGTTTCTCGTCGATGCCAAAGTACTTCCCTACCAGCCAGAATCCACTGTCATTTACATGTGAAAGGATGGTTGCCCCGGCAGCAATGGATAGGACAATCAATGCCCGGTGAGGTGCCGAAAGATCGAATACTTCCAAAACAGGAGCCATGATGCCGGCGGCCGTAATCATAGCTACAGTAGAACTACCTTGCGTAATACGAACGACTGCGGCCAATAGCCAGGCCAGTAATAACGGAGGAAGAGCTGAATTGGCGATGGAGTTGGCCAGCATTTTCCCGATACCTGAATCGATAAGTACTTGCTTGAATACACCGCCGGCTCCGGTTATCAGGATGATGATACCGGCCGGGCCCAGTGCTTTGGTACTGATGTCCAGCAATTCTTTTCCGGATACCCCTCGTTTGGTACCCAGAAAATAAAGTGAAAGCAGCGTCGCCAATGTTAGGGCTGTAAACGGATGCCCCAAAAAAGCGATAATGTCTGTCGTTGTACTGGCGCTGATGATTTCTTTGCTTACCAGCACGCCGGAAATGGTGTTGGCCAGAATCAACAGCAACGGAACACCAATTAGCGCAGCGATAATGCCAAAACCAGGTAATTGTGTAGTATCAGTTGGTTCTTCCTCTTCATTACTGAAAGCGAGCGGAGAACCGGAAATCCGTTTACTAATATATTTGCCGAATACCGGTCCGGCGATGATGGCTGTGGGTACTCCAATGATAAAACCAAGTAGAATCACCCAACCCAGGTTGGCACCGACAATTTCGGCAACAGCCACCGGTCCGGGGGTCGGTGGAATAAAACTGTGTGTAACGGCAAGTCCCGCCAGTAGCGGTATGCCGTAATACAGTACCGGTTTACCCGTATCGCGCGAAAGCGCATAGACAATGGGTACCAAAATGATGAAACCCACATCGAAGAAAACCGGAATGGCCACGATGAAACCGGTGAGCACCATGGCCCACGGAGCTCGTTCGTATCCGAACTTCCCGACCAGGTAATGAGCGAGCGAACGTGCTCCTCCACTATGTTCGAGCAATGCTCCGAAAATAGCTCCAAGGCCTACCACGGTAGCAACAAAGCCAAGTGTACCGCCCATGCCATTTTGTATGCTCTGAAGCACACTGGCGGGTTTCATGCCGGTGGCCAGACCGACATACATGCTCGTAACAATGAGCGCGATGAAAGCATTGATTTTGAATCGGAGGACGAGAAGTAAGAGGAGGGCAACCGCCGAAATGACAATCGCCAGAAGCATCAACTGGCTCATATGAATTAGTTTATCAGGTTGAAAATCGGTTCTTGTTACCGCCGCCTGGAAAAACGGCTGAACAGAAATACACCTAAAAATAGGAAATATAACAACCCGCCCATAATGGCGAAGATGAATCCAAGCTCATACAGCGAGGGAAGGGCCGCCATGCGCACCAAACAAAACAAGGACAGAAAAAACCAGGTAAGGGAATGGAACCAGCGCAACACAAAGTTCATAAACTTATCGGTCCGGGTTTTGACCGGGAGCGGTCGGGGGGCGTAACGTAAATAGATGATGGCAATTGCCATGCATCCGATGAAGAGCCAGGTCCAATTCATATTGCAGGTTTTTCCCGCTAAGATATAATGGTTTTGGAAATTTTGATGTGTGAGTGGAATTGATTGTCGCCAATGTGAGATGCTTCGGGTATGATTATGGCTGGGGGAAAATTAAGAAATGATGGGAGACAATGCATTGTGAATTCCATTTATGCAGAATGGCTGCATCTTTTATCGATTGACTACTCTCATCTTTGTCTGTTCCGTAATTAATTCGGCCGTGTGGATTCTTGTTCCCGTTTAAATTCTTCTGTCCTCTTAATTTGTTCTTCCAGATTCCATTCAAAGTTGAACCGTTTTTTTAGAAATTCGGCGATGGGACCGAGCCCTATCGCTGCCCTTCGTTTATCGATATTCACGGGATCGTATACGGGCCATACATTGAAGGTTTTCGTTTCGGGGTAATATTTCATCTGCCCTCCATAGATTTGCAGGTCGCCTCGTTCTGTCGCAATTCTGTCTTCTGCTCTGTCCAGGAATCGTGGTTCCAGTTTATGGTCTTTTACCGCTTGTTTCATCAGTGGAAGATACTTCAGCCGGGCAGCATTATCTGAATGTTGAATGACATTACATATGGTCCAATTGTCCTATTCTCCAATCATTTCTTTGGTTGGCCAACCGTATTGATCGAGCATGTTTTTACTATCTGCTCATTTATCTTGTGGTTCTGCTTATAGATCGTCTGATACTTGTGAAACTGTTTTGAATCGGCACCATAAATTCTCATTAATGAATCCCTTAAATGGATGGGAGCTTGTTCTGTCTGCCAAACCTTATCCAGCACAGCCTTGAGATTTTCGGTCGTTTGAAGATTTTGTGCTTTGCTGAAAGTTGAATAGGCCATTGTTAATCCTGGAATGACAATGAATCGTGTTCTCATAAATCTTTTTGTCTTTAGGTTGATAGTGCCCCTGTAGAGATTGCCTCAAACGTCAGGGGTTACGGCGTTTCAATCGACTCCTGTCAAAGAACCGTTGAAGAATAAATAGTAATTAACTTTTCTTCTTCCCTATAATCTTCTGACCGCCTTTATATATGATGAATGAATCAATGTTGCCACTATCATTTTCAATGAACTCTATTTCAGCATCAAAAACTTTAGGAAAGAATTTGGTTTCTGATTCAGGATAAACCTGAAATTTCTGCCGTCCTGTGGCTTGTGTCATTAATTTTCCATTCTCAAAAGTAACACTGATGTTAAATCCAGGTCGTATTTCGTAAACACCAATGTAACGCTTTAATATTTCCGGACTTACTTGTATTTCATTGTGCAACGGAATCGGTTTATCCGTTTTTATTCCCTTTGTCTTATTTATCCGATTGGAGAAACTTGCTTCCATCTGATTTCCTTCTTCCTGAAATTGAATTTTAGACAAACTATTTTCGAAGAAAAAGGTATTTCTCTTTATTGGATATAATCTCTTTTTACTACTTCCGGTTCTTTGACTGTACAGATTATTATCATGTAGCGTTATAATTCTGGTTGTGTGGTCTTCAAACTCATACACACCAACTAATTTTTTAAGATATTCATTGTCAACAGCTATTGCATCTTTCTGGGTGGGATATGGTTTATTAATGGCAAGTGCTGCCATCCTGGTTGAAACCTGCCCTGGATCATGACAATCACAATTTGAAAAGACTGCAACAAATACATCTTCATTTGGAAGATAGATTGAGTTGGTAGCGTAGCCGAAAATCCCACCACTATGTTCAATGGTTGGACTCCCATTAATGTCATTCAGGCCCCAGCCATAACCATAATTTATTTTCTTACCGTTGTTTAATTCATAATTGGTGAACGCTAAATCTATTGATTCCTTTTTTACCAGTTTGTTGGAGCGAATTGCCCGGTTCCAAATAAGGAGATCTTCGACCGTTGACATCAGGGCGCCAGCAGCATACGGTTGTGTAAAGCTCAGGTAGTCGGCATTCTTATAGTCTCCCCGTTTTTGGTAACCATAAGCTCTGTTTTTAATGATCTTGGAATGACTGCCGTAGAAAGTGTGGTGCATTCCAAGTGGTTCGAAAATATTAGACTTGACAAATTGTTCATAGGTTTGCCCTGATACCTTTTCAATAATGTAGCCAAGAATAAAATAGGCGGAATTATTATATCTCCATTCCTCCCCGGGAGCAAAATCCATGGGCTCATTCTTGAAAAAATCGATGAACTCTTTTGGTTTAAAGTCTTTTCTCCAAACTGAAAACCAGTTCTTCATCGATGTATAACTTTTTATTCCGGAGGTGTGCGTTAGTAAATGATGAATACTAATGTGATAACCATGAGTAGGGTAGTCCTTGATGAATTTGGTGATGTCATCATCCAGATTCAGTTTTCCCTGCTCCATCAACATTAATATGGAGACAGCAGTAAACTGTTTTGTTATCGACCCTATTTCATACACCATCTCCGGCTCTGTTTTAACGCCTAATTCTAAATTGGCCATACCAAAGGCCTTTTGATAGATGATTTTGCCATGAATTGCTACTAATGCCGTTGCTCCAGGCCCCGATGGCGGGAACTCCTTTTCGAGCATTTTATCAAATTGTTTTTCGAGTTTTTGAGCATGAGCTGTAGTTGACAATCCAGAGAAAAGAATAAGTATGTATAGTGTTTTTTTCAGGTAGTTCATTGTTTTTTATTGTGTGTAGCGGATAAGCTGGTGATTTTAATTACGATTCAAATTATATGTCTGGCTTGTTGGTGAACACCACGTTTTATCACAAAAAAGAGGCTCCAATGAATCAGCCGGTGGCATTTGGCGTAGTCCATTGGAGGCTATATGATTGTTGGTCGTTCTTATGGCCTACTTCTTTTCAGCAGTCGGCCAATCGATATTAAACCGTTCCTTTAGATAGGGTTTCAAAGGACCTAATCCAATTTCGGCTCTGCGCTTGTCCACCTTTTCAGGCTCCTTTATGGGGTAAGGTTTCCGCACCATATTATCGAATTTCATTTGCGTACCATACAATTGTTCTTTTCCCTCTTCTACCAGCAACCGGTCGCACATTTTGGCATATCGGAGCGGTTGTGCTTCTCCATTTTTAAAGGCCTTTTCCAGCATCGGAAAGTATTTGGCCCGGAGCTCGTGACTGGCATGGTTGATGATAAGCGCTGCTCCTGCTGCGGCAACCTCTGTCACCGCTGATGCTGTTGGCCAGCCGTATTGGTCCAGAAGTTTCAACAATTGCTCTTCGTTTTCCTTTTTGTTCTTCTCTTCCATAGCGAGAACAGGAAAAATGGCCGGTGTACTAAAATACCCTCCGTTCTTCATGTACTTCCTTCGTTCAATATTTCCTGCGTACATCATCCCCTGGTCTTTGATGATCATTCGGAACAATTCCCGGGCAAATGGCTCATTTTTGATGGGACCGTTTTTCGCTTCATATTTTTTGAACTGCGCATCTTCAACTTTCTCCCATCTCGGGTCATCAATGACGCTTAAAAAATCGGGGTTGTATAATGGTTCCAGTGAGGAGTCGTTTTGAAGTGCGATGTTTAGGAAATAGAAAGTGGTGTCTCTCATTTGGGAGGTCCATAAAAGCGCGGTTGTTGACGCAATCTTATACGACATTTCTGTTGAAGGATGCTGCGCCATTGCTTCGCCGTACTTCATTAAAGCGGGCATTAAAAGTCCTTCATTTTTCAGGCTGTCCGCCGTACTTGTGTTGTTTTGTCCAAAGGCTGCCTGAAAAAAGAGCAGCGTTAACGAAAGTGCGATTAGTTTTTTCATTGTCAATTTTATTTATGTTTTGTGACAATGATAAAGTGTTTGGGTAGTTGAAAAATAAAAAATCGGCAAATTGCAGGTTTAGCTATGGATTCGACGATTTTACAACTTTGAGTATAAAATCAGCTTTTGTCCATTTGTCTTTTCCGGCTGTTTTGTGAGTTGCCGTTTTCATTACAGAAACAACACGCAACGAACTACCCGGATTTATCCTGATTATTTCATTGACATGTGAAGATGTGTTATCAGGTATTCATTCCATCCCGTTTGCGTCTAACGAACCACTTTTAGTCACCTGAATGGCTTCACCCGCATCTGGCGGAGCACGCTGAATGACTGAAAGTGGCTCAACAGATGGTGACGAAGCGCCTTTAGTAACCGGGATCACTTTGTCAAATCGTGATGAATTACCTCTGGCAACTCAGGCGCTTCATTTCAATCGAATGAAGCACTCGTATCTGTCCAGACTGTTCGTGCACGCTGCATGAAGTGCTCGTATTTGTACAAGACGTTTGTGCACGCTGCACGGAATGCTGGTATGTGTACGGGACGCTCATGCGCACCGCTTGAAGTGCTCATATTGATGCAGGCTGTTCATGCACGCGGGATGAAGTGTCTTTATGTATCCAGACTGTTCTTGCACGCTGCATGAAGCGATCGTATTTGTACAAGACGTTTGTATGCGCTGCACGGAATGCTGGTATGTGTACGGGACGCTCATGCACGCTGCTGAAGTGCGTCAGTTTCGGGAAGATACTTGTCACGCAGCAACGGATACCTCCCGGAAAGCCAGGTACTTTATCTGATGACGGTGGAGTATCTCTGTGGGCTGTAAGGATGTCATCCCCCCGAGGGATGACATCCTTTAATCAGTATTGGTAAAATCTTACAATTGTAGCGGATTAATCCTTTATAGGGTGACCCTAAGCCCGATATGGAAGCTTCTCCCCGGTTCGTAGTAGAGATTTCCGGTTTCGGCTCCCCTGTTTTTATAGGCCCGGCTCAGGTGTTCCACATAGTTTACATCGAAAATATTGGTGACCGAAGCGTTGATGCTGACTGCTTTTACAGGGCTGTACGAAAAATCCCAGTCGAATACCGAGAAGCCGGGCGTTGTGCTTTCGGCAAAGGTTTTCGAAACCCGGTTTTGGTCGGCAGCAAAGCGACCATGGAGGCGCGTTTGCACTTTTTTAGTTTCGAAAGCGATAAAGCTGTTGACCGTAAACGGCGGTATCTCCGGAAGTGGCTCGTTAAGCGTACTGTTCTGCGCATAGGTGTAAGCAGCCGACAAGGAATAGGTAAAATTGTTCAGGAACCTCACTTCAGCTCCGGCTTCGAAACCGGTCATAAAAGCCTTATCGATATTGGTAAACACTTTGGTCCCGTAAGGCGGGTTGCACGCCATAAACTTTTTATGAATCGAAGTGTCCAGCTTCGCGCTGATGTAGTTGGTTAAATATGAATAAAAGGCATCGCCGTAGACCTTCAGATTATCGCTCTTGTATTCGAGACGCACATCGCTCTGGTGATTGGTTTCCGCTTTCAGATTGGGATTTCCAAGGTATTCGTAGGCATCGGTCCCAATACTGAGGTGGTTGATGAACACTTCGCTCAAATCGGGTGCCCGCTGCGCAATGGCAATGGCCCATTGAAAACTCCAGTCGCGGTTGATGTACCAGTTGAGCCTGCTACTGACCGAAGGAAGGATCTTGGCTTCAGGCTGAACGTCGTTGTTGTATTGTGCTTTGAAATCGTCGGCCGGATCGTTGATTTGGTAAGAAGCCCTGTCTGCACGTAATCCGGATATCCATGAAACACTTTTGCTGATTTCAAATCGGTTTTCAGCAAACAAACCTACATTGTCCTTTTTGCTGTCTTGCCAGATTTTATCAACGGCGTTCATCGGAGATGGCAACGTGACTCCTGTACACGGATTGATGATTACCTTGCGGTTCCGATTGCCCTGTTTGGCAATTTCTTTGAAGTCGGCTCCGGCGTAGAGCGTATTCCGGCTTCCGGTGGTCAGTTTAAATTCGGTTCTTCCGCCATAAACCTGTGCCTTCAGGGGCGACACCGCTTCCACCATTTTCCAGGAAGGCCGCCTTCGTGTTGACATTTGGTGGTCAACCAGTGAAGTGTACAGTTTTACCTTTAAGTTTTTGACGACTTTCGATACATCTGCCAGGTTATAATCCAGCGAGCCGATGGTGCTTTTGTCGAAATCGGCATCCATGGGCAGGCCTGCATATAACACATCGCTGGCTTTACCTTGTCGGAATGCAAGCTGCAGCCTTTGCTTGGCGCTGATGTTCCATCCGGCTTTCAAAGTGTAATCCCACCGGCTGAAAGATGAAGGGATAACAGTTCCGTTGCCGCTTTTGTAGCTTCCGTAATCTTTGTACCCGGCATTCATCAGGAAGTCGAACTTTTTTCCTGCATAAAGCGAATTGATATTCCCGTAGTAATTGTTCCCGTTCGACTGGTAGCCAAGGTCGATTTTCGTATCAACTGGTCTATTGGGATGGTATACCGGTCGCTTGCTGACAATATTGATCAGTCCCCCGAACGACTGGTACCTCATGTCGTAAGGGCCTTTTACCACCTCTATTTTTTCAATATCCTCGGGTGAGATTTGAGAAATCGCCGGGTCCATGCGGTTGGGGCAGGCATTAGCCGAATTCACACCGCCGTCGAATTGAACATTTAGTTGGCTGTATTTGAACCCCCGGAGAACCGGGTCCATTCCGTAATTCCCCTTTTTAATAATTCCAAATCCACTCTGGTTTCTGAAAATCGCCCCTACATCGTGAGGACTTTCAATTTGAATGGATTTTAAGTCGATATCGGTTCCCTTTAGGTTTTGCTGAGAGACAACAAGGACTTCTTCAATGGCAATGGTGTCAGGTTGGGTTTGAGCGTGGATAGTTGCAATACCAATAAGCAGAAATACTGCAACCAGGTACATTTTTTTCATAAGAATAATTGATGAATAATATTAGTTGAAAAATCAGGGTAACTTTGATGCCCTAGTAATGTCATTTGGCGCCAAAATGTTCATGACGTTGCGTGAAATTTCTGTATATCGGCAAATCGTTCACGTCAGGGATTGAAATGGTGAGGTTGTTTCGACCGCAATAGCGTTGTGATTCATCAGGGGAGAACAACAGAAACTCTTTTAACGATAGAAACAACAGAAACCGTAAATCCATCCTGAAACCAGTCTAATGTCTCTCATCTAGTATCTAACATTTTCCCACAAAAAAATCCCGGAAAGAGACTTCTTCCCGGGATGAATATGTTTGATTATCGTGTTTTACACGTTGTAAGTCGACGATGCAGTGTCGCCACCGTGACCAGTCCAGTTGGTGTGGAAGAACTCGCCACGTGGTTTGTCAACACGCTCGTAGGTGTGTGCTCCGAAGTAGTCGCGTTGTGCCTGCAACAGGTTGGCGGGCAAACGCTCACTGCGGAAACCGTCGAAATAGTTCAGGGCAGTGGTCATAGCCGGGGCGGGTACGCCGTTCATCACAGCGGTTGCTACCACACGGCGCCATCCTTCCTGGGCGGCTTCAATTTTTCCTTTGAAGAAGTCGTCGAGCAGGAGGTTCTCCAAATCACCGTTCTTGTCGTATGCTTTCTTGATATCGCCCAGGAATTTCGACCGGATGATACATCCACCGCGCCACATCAGGGCAATGCCTCCGTAGTTGAGGTTCCAGTTGTGCTCTTTGGCTGCCTCGCGCATCAGGTCATAACCTTGTGCATAGGAGATGATTTTGGCTCCGTACAACGCATCTTTCAAATCTTTCAGGAACTGCTCACGGTCGCCTTCAAAGTTGGCTTTCGGTCCGCTCAGCGCTTTCGATGCGGTGACACGCAAATCTTTTTGTGCCGAGAGGCAGCGGGCAAATACAGCCTCGCCAATCAAAGTCAACGGAATGCCTAAATCGAGTGCCGAAATTCCGGTCCATTTTCCGGTACCTTTCTGTCCGGCGGTATCGAGAATTTTCTCTACCAGCGGATCTCCCTGCTCATCGCGGTAGCCGAGAATATCGCGGGTAATTTCGATGAGGTAACTGTCCAGATCGCCTTTGTTCCACTCGGCAAATACGTCGTGCATTTCGTCGTAGTTCATGCCCAGCAGGTCTTTCATAATCTGGTACGCCTCGGTAATGATCTGCATGTCGCCGTATTCAATACCGTTGTGCACCATTTTCACAAAGTGACCGGCACCATTTTCACCTACCCAGTCACAGCAAGGCGTTCCGTCTTCTACCTTGGCGGCAATCGACTGGAAAATGTTCTTCACAAACGGCCATGCTTCGGGCGTTCCACCGGGCATCATCGACGGGCCGTGCAGGGCACCTTCTTCGCCGCCGGAAACGCCTGTTCCAATGTAGCGCAATCCTTTGCTTTCGACATATTCGGTGCGACGCATGGTGTCGGGGAAGTGCGAGTTACCACCATCGATGATGATGTCACCTTCTTCCAGGTGTGGAATGATTTGCTCAATTAATGCATCAACCGGATTACCTGCTTTTACCAGCATCATCACCTTGCGCGGGCGCTCCAGGTTGGCTGTCAACTCTTCGATGGTGTGGCAGCCGATGAAATTTTTCCCGGCGCCGCGGCCATTCATGAATTTATCTACTTTTTCGGTGGTACGGTTATATACAGCAACAGTAAAACCTTTGCTTTCCATATTGAGCACGAGGTTTTCGCCCATTACTGCGAGGCCGATGAGGCCAATGTCTGCTTTTTCTTTCATGTGTTTTTATGTTTTGAATACGATTAAAGTGCTTTTATTTATGTCGTTTTAAAACCGAACGTTTTAAGTTGTTCCATTGTTTCCGGCGAACTGTTAAGAAGCGTTATCTGGTATACCGGGAATTCGCGGCGGACCGGATAGTCGCCCCGTTGTTTCTCAAAGCTTTCCGGCGAAAGCCGCAACCGTTTATCATCCTCGTGAATGTCATAAGTTTTCAAAACAGCTTCTTTCAAAACTTCTTCGGTACTTTTACCAGATTCCTCGATGGTGATTTCGGTCGATGCCGGAAGCTCCACATTTTGGCAGGTCCAGTCGTCAATGCCTAGACCGAAAATGCGGCTAACAGCCTGTACACTCATGGCGGTACCGTTGGCTTTCCCGTCTTTGGAATAACCAGCGATGTGCGGTGTGGCGATGTCAACCCTATCGAGCAATTCGCGGTCGATGTCGGGTTCATTCTCCCAGCAGTCGATTACCGCACCGGCTATTTGGTCAGCTTGAAATGCTTTTTTCAGCGCTTCAGTTTCCACTACTTCGCCGCGGCACGAGTTGATGACGAATGGTTTCTTTTTCGCTTTCGCGAAGAAGGCGTCATCGGCCAGGTGAAAAGTTTTGTCTTCACCGGTCATGTTTAGCGGTACATGCAGTGTGATGATATCGCTTTGTTCCAGAATCTCGTCCAGCGATACGAAGTCCCCTTTTCCTTCCGCTCGTTCGCGGGGCGGGTCGTTCAGCAAAATCTTCATGCCGTACGCTTCAGCAATGCGGGTCACTTTCTTGCCGACATTTCCGACGCCGACAATGCCAATGGTTTTTCCGCTTAGCGAAAAGTTGTGTTTGTGACTAAGAACTGCCAACGCTGAACTAATGTACTGTTCCACCGAGCCCGAGTTACAGCCCGGGGCGTTGGTCCATTTAATGCCAGCCTCGCGGCAGTATTCAGTATCGATGTGGTCGAACCCGATGGTTGCCGTGGCAATAAATTTTACGTTGGAACCTTCCAGCAGTTGCCGGTTGCATTTGGTGCGTGTCCGGGTAATCAGCGCATCGGCATCTTTCACTACTTCCGGAGTTGTTTGGCTTCCCGGCAGGTAAACCACTTCGGCAAATGGTTCCAGTGCCCCTTTGATATAGGGTATCTTATCGTCAATTATAATTTTCATCGTTGCTTCACTTTTGTGTGAATAACAGGTTAATCGGGTTACGGGTTCGCTGGTTATTTGCCGGAATAAAAGTTGCTGACCATTTTGTCCATAGCGCGACTGGTTCGTGCAGCGCTTTCTCCAGTCGACGCTGCTTTTCCGCTACCGCGAAGTTCGTCCACAATGGTTTGTAGCAAATTTTGCTGAACGTGATCCGGGGCAGGGAAAGGGAATTCTTGCTTCCCGGATGCCGTCTCGATGATAACCGGCGTAAACTCAAAAGTCGACAACCGGATGTTTCCGGTACTGCCGATAATTTCGATTTCGTCGAGCGTCTTCTGCTCTGAAGTGGTGAAGCACCACGTTCCGGTTCCGGCCACACCTGTTTCGTGCAACCAGTTGCCCAGGACCATATCTTCTGCGGGATAGGCTTTAGCCTGGTTGAATGCTTGTCCGCGTACATCGCGGATAGGACCAAACCAATCGTCGAGAATATCAAGTTGATGCGCTGCTAAATCGAGGAACAAACCTCCGCCGGCTATTTCAGGGATGACTCGCCACGGCAGATTTCCCTCGCTGTATTCTTCTTCGTGAAAAGTCCGGTAAAAGCGAATGTTGACTAACCGCACATCGCCAATGGCTTTGGCCTCCAACAATTCTTTCACTTTCAGAAATCCGGGTAACCGGCGACGATAATAGGCAACAAATAGCGGCATTCCGGTCTCCTTCGAAACGTGGTTCATCTCTTCACATTCCTGAAAGTTGAGGGCCATCGGCTTTTCTACATAAACCGGTTTTCCGGCTTTCATGGCCTGTATGGCATATTTAGCATGCGTCTCGGGCGGAGTTGCCACATAAACGGCATTCACTTCCGGATCATTGATGAGTGCATCCGCATCGCTATACCATTTGGGCACATTATGTCGCTTCGCATAATCTTCCGCCTTTTCGGCCGAACGGCGCATCACTGCGACCAACCTGGAGTGCTCAATCTTTTGCAGTGCCGGACCACTTTTGACTTCCGTCACTTTTCCGCATCCGATAATTCCCCACTTGATTTCTTCCATGACTGTTTTTGCTTGGCAATTTGTAATTAATCCTTGAACCGGTCTTTGTAAGCCCATAGTCCCAGCGCCGGGTTCGAGATGTAAAAAATTTCTTCGCCGTTAGGCAACTGGTTCCATCCGTCTTTTAACTGATGAGGATCGTATATCTGAATCATTTCATCCAGATCTTTGTATTGGAATCCCACACTTTCAATCTCTTCGCGGGTCAGGTTTTCCTGGTTATTTCCCGGGCAGTAGGTAATGGTGAATCTGCCTTCGGAACTACCGTGAATGAGGTGTGCTGCGGCACTGAGGTTCTTTCGTAGCTCAGAGTTTTTCTCAACCATTTCCAGGGTGTGTGGAGTGCCGTGATAACCGTATTTCCTAATCAGTTTGTCAATTTCCGGGTCTTCGCCGAATTCTTTCAGGGCTGGAGCCAGAACGACTAACTCGGCATCGTCGGCCAATGCCATCCGGGTACGGTAAACCGCTTTATTGCCCAACCATGTCGATTTGAATTCGGTAGGGTCTAGATAAACAACTGCTTTTTTGATGGGCTTGTCGAGCATCTCGAAATTGACTTTCACCGAAAGGGCTGCGGCTTTGTCGAAGGCTTCAAAATCGTCGCCAATGAACAGGCCGCGAACTTTCAGCTTACCATCGCCGTCGGCTTCCACCACAGTTAAAACGTAGAGGATGGGCAATTCGGATGCGACTTTTTCGCTGGCGTAGTTAAACACGCGGCGTACCGGTGTGTCAGAGCGTCCCATCATTTTTTCCATGCCGTAAACGGCCCCGAGGAAATGGCTCTTGTTGATTCCTTCTGCTCCTCCGGTTCCAACAAAAATATTCTTGTTGTAGTTGGCCATACCGACTACTTCATGAGGAACGACCTGTCCAACGGAGAGAATCAAATCGTGGCCGCCGTCGCGCAGTAATTTGTTCACCTGCACCGGCCACGCATAATCAATGGCTCCTTTGGACACTTCCTTCACATATTCACCGGGAACTTCGCCTAAGGTAACCACGTCGTTTCGCCAGTCGTGCTCACGAAACAGTTCCATCGGAGTGCGGCCGAACATGTGACTGATTTGCTTTTCAGTCATGGGACTGTGCGTGCCCAAAGCCGGAAGTATATCGGTGAGTTTGTCACCGTAATATTGCCAGGCAAATTCGGTCAACTCACCGGCGTGTGACGGATATCGGGTATAGTCTGGCGGAATGGCCAGCACTTTACCGACATCCCCGATTTTATCAAGCGCCGTAAACAGGCCTTCCTGCAGGTCAACTGCACTCAATTCCTGTTCGGGCGATCCTGTTTCGTAGTAAATCATGTTTTTTATTTAAGGCTCAGGCGAAGGCAGAGGCACAGCACAGTACCAGACCTAAGCAGATTATTTTTCATGAGAATAAATCGAGTCATCTCTTAACTCTCGCATTCCCTTCCCAAATACTCCAAACCATCTCTTCATCGGCAGGCTGAGCGTAATCCGTCAGGAATGTCGTGGCTAATGCACCGGTAGCCCATCCAAACTGCGGCCATTTTTCGGCTTCCCAACCTTTCAGGATACCATATAACAGACCACCAACAAAACCGTCGCCACCGCCAATACGGTCGAGTACGTTGATTTTTCGTGGCTCGATGATTTGCCATTCGTTGCCGGCCAGCATGACAGCTCCCCACAGGTGTTCGTTCGTGCTGACTACCTGACGGAGAGTTGTAGCGAATACCGATGCATTCGGGAATGATTTTTTTACATTCGAAATCAAACCTTTGAAGCCTTCAATTTCAGCTTCGATTCCCTGACCGCCGGCTTCCGGACCTTCGATACCAAAGCAGAGCTGAAAATCTTCTTCATTCCCGATGAGGATATCGGCTACAGAGGCAATTTCTGTAAAGTTTTTACGCAACTCTTCGGCCCGGCCTTTCCAGAAGGAAGCTCGGTAATTTAAATCGAAAGAGATGCGGGTTCCGTGTTTTTTTGCAGCACGGGCAATCTCCAGACAGAAAGCGCTGGTTTCGGGTGAAAGGGCGGCAATTAATCCCGATAGGTGAACGATTTGAACACCTTCCTCACCAAAAATGCGTTCCAAATCAAAATCCTTTACATTCAGGGTACGGCCTACTTCACCGGACCGATCGTTCTGAACACGTGGTCCGCGGGAACCGTAACCGCTGTCGGCAATGTTAAACTGGTGACGGTATCCCCATGGATCGCCCTGAGCTACTTCCGGCCCTTCGTAATCCATGTGCCGGCTTTTCAGGTTGCTTTTAATGAATTTGGCAATCGGACTTCCTTTTACGAACGTGGTTAGGACTTTTACGGGTAATCCCAGGTATGAAGCAATGCTGGCCACATTGGTTTCGGCGCTGGTAGCCTGCATTTCGAACAGGTGACTACTATGTACCGGTTGTCCGTTTACCGGCGTAATGCGCACGCCCATGCTGGTTGGAACCAGCAATGAATATTGACAATTTTGTTTTAGTTGAAGATCCATTACGTGTGGTTCGTTTTGGGATGATTGGTTGTTTATCATCCAATCATCAGTCATTCATAATTTAATTTTCTTATACGCCGCTGTACGCGTTAAATCCTCCATCAACGGGAATAACGACTCCTGTTACGAAGGAAGAGAGTTCCGAAAGCAGGAACAATACAGTACCCTGAAGATCTTCCGGTTCACCGAATTTTCCCATGGGGGTGTTGGTGACAATCTTTTGCCCGCGTTGTGAATAATCACCGGTTTTTTCATCCAGTACCAGGAAGCGGTTTTGGTTGGTGATGAAAAAGCCAGGAGCTACTGCATTCACCCGGATGCCCATTTTTGCCAAATGAACTGCGAGCCATTCGGTAAAGTTATTTACTGAAGCTTTGGCTGCCGAGTAGGCTGGTATTTTCGTTAAGGGGTGATAGGCATTCATCGACGAGATATTCAGCACTACGCCTGATTTTTTCTGTAGCATATCGCGTGTGAAAACCATGGTAGGTAACACCGTTCCCTTGAAGTTGAGTGAAAATACCTTGTCGAATCCTTCCATTTCGAGTCCGTAAAAGGTATTTTTCAGATTATCCAGGTCAGTATCCTGCATTTGTTCCACGCTGGTAGTTGCCTGCGGAGAATTTCCACCGGCACCGTTGATCAAAATATCGATGGGGCCCAGTTTCTCAATAATGACTTCTCTAGCTGATTCCAATTCCGATTTATCGAGCACATTGGCTTTCACACCAATAATTGTTGCGCCGGTATTTGCAGCCACGTCACTGGCGACCTCTTTTGCTCGTTCTTCATTATAATCGACAATGGCAACTTTTACCCCAACCGATGCCAGTGCGTAAACAATGACATTTCCAATTACACCGGCTCCACCTGTGATGGCACACACTTTCCCGTGAAGGTCGTCGAACGTAAAATTTTTCATGAATTTATATTTCTTGGTTAGTAGCACCTTCATTTGAAATCATTATCGGTGCCCGGTTACATATAAATATTCTGCTTCTTAGGAGAATTGTTGCGGATTAAACCGCGCTGTAATACTGCAGATTCTCCCGGGTAATGATATCGATGGAAGTGAAATTCTCCTTTTCCACCGGCTGTTTTCTCAGCACATTGTCAAACAAAGCATTTAGTGCCCGGTATCCCTGTTCTTCCGGATTCTGACAAAGGAGGAAATCGATGGCTTCTTTTTCCAGCATTTTCACATTGGGCGGAATCAGGTCGTAGCCCACAATCCGCGGATGCAAATTCAGCGAGGCAAAATAACCGGCAATCAAGTGTACCCGCGAATTGGTTACATAAATGCAATCAACTTTTTCGGGGCATAAGCTTTTGGCAGCCATTTGCTCTTTCAACTCTGTTTCACTTTCCTGAATCTCTATTTTGATAATATTCTGTTGAATCGATTTCTCGTTGAAAAAGTCATAAAATCCTTGCTCGCGCTGGTGCAGATGATTCTGGTTGTCCAGCTCGCGACCTATGTGAACCAACAAAAATATTCTCTCTTCCGGCAAACCATAATTGAGTAACTTTGCAGCTAAATGCCCACTTTGAAAGGAGTTTTGTCCTATGAAACTCACCGGGTTGGTGTCCTTGAGATTGGAATCGATATATACATAGGGAATTCCCAATGCATCGAGTTTCGATGTGAATGATTTGGCTTCGCGGCTTATCCAGGGAGCGAGCAATACACCAGCCGGCGGATTTTCCAGGATTTTGGCGGTATTTTCAGTAAACGATGCAGCTCCCTCGGTATCGAAAAGAAAGAGTTCCAATTTCACGCCAAATTGAGTTAGCTCGTCGGCAGAGCGTTTAATGCCTGACATCGGCCGCGTCCAATATGAATCTCCCGATGGCGCTTTGGGTACCAAAACTGCAAATACGGTCTCTTTTTTTGATGCCAGGGTGCTGGCCAAAAAATTAGGACGATAATCCAAATCATTAACAATGGCCAGAATCTTTTCTTTGGTAGCGGCCGAAACTTCACCACGGTTGTGTAATACCCGGTCAACTGTACCAATAGATACACCTGCTTTTTCCGCAATGTCTTTTATGCGGATTATTTTTCGTTCCTGTTTGATAAGGCAAAAATTTTAAGGTTCAATGTTCAGTTCAACAAACAAATCTATGAAAAAAAAGATTTATCGTGTACGATAACGGATTAAAACTATTTTAAAACATAAAAAGGCGATCTAATCGGGTTTTAAATTTTGAGTTCGAAAAAAAGTTACTACTTTCGTGAACGAACACGGAAAATACATCCTGTTTAATATATTTGAAAACTAGCTGATTATGAAATTGGGAAAATATAGCTTTGGTATTGGTGATCGGTTCGCCAAAGAGGGTGAAGCTCAGCTTCGGGCCATCCTGAAAGCGCAAAATGCGGGCATCGATATTAGCCCGGTTTGGAATAAGTCCAATCGAGAGCATTCCATCGTTCATTCAAAACCGGAAGACACCCGGAAAGAAGCTGACGCAGCTGTGGCAGCTTTGGGTTATCAGGGAGCGTATTTTGTCGATGCTGACCATATTGGACTGGGAAACGTTGAGGGATTTCTTGAATCGTCCAACTTTTTCACACTGGATGTGGCTGCTTTTATTGGCAAGGCCTCTTCCGCTGATGATGTGGATGATTTCCTGGATGCCTGCGAAAAGTACAAAGGGGAATGGCAAATTCCCGGCATTGATTCTCCGTTCAAAGTGGATGAAGAGTTTTTGAGGGAAATGGCCGACCGTTTCCTTGCAGCCATTGCTGAAGCAGGAAATATTTACCGGTTCATTAAAGCGCGTAAAAAGGGCAATGACTTTATTACCGAAATTTCGATGGATGAGGTGGAAGCTCCGCAAACACCTATCGAGATGTTCTTCATCCTGAAAATAATTGCTGACGAAGGTATTCCTGTGCAAACGATTGCCCCTAAGTTTACAGGGCGTTTTAATAAAGGTGTCGATTATGTGGGCGATGTGAAACAGTTTGCCCGCGAGTTTGAAGAAGATGTTCTGGTGATCGACTTTGCTGTGAAAGAATTCGGTCTTCCTGAAACCTTGAAATTGAGTGTGCATTCTGGCTCCGACAAGTTCTCTATCTATCCGGTGATGGCTGAAATCATCAGGAAATATGATAAGGGATTACATGTAAAAACTGCCGGAACTACCTGGTTAGAAGAGGTGATTGGTCTGGCGCTGGCTGGCGGAGAAGCATTGGTACTGGCAAAGAACATTTATAAAAAAGCCTTGGAGCGCAAGGATGAGTTGTGTGCACCTTATGCCGATGTGATCGACATTGATGAAAAGTTGCTGCCATCGGTATCCGAAGTGGACAACTGGAGCAGCGAGCAATATGCTAACGCGTTGAGACATATCCCCGGTCACGCTGAATATAACCCGGGATTTCGCCAGTTGATACATGTTGGATACAAAGTTGCGGCTGAATATGGTGAGACCTATACAGGCCTTATCGAGAAGCATAAAGAACTGGTGGGGAGTTGTGTCGAGGAAAACCTGTTCGAACGCCACCTGAAAAGACTGTTTAATTTGTAAAGAGAGTATTGTATGAAACCTTTTCTTGGGGACGATTTTTTGTTACAAACCGATACTGCAAGACAATTATATCACGAACATGCGGCTAAAATGCCCATCTTCGATTACCACTGTCATATTTCTCCAAAGGAAATTGCTGAGAATAAATCATTTCGTAACCTAACGGAAATCTGGTTGGCAGGCGATCATTATAAATGGCGTGCCATGCGCACCAATGGTGTAGATGAGCGTTTCTGCACGGGTGACGCAACCGATGAGGAAAAATTTATGAAGTGGGCGGAGACCGTGCCGCATACTTTACGTAATCCACTATATCATTGGACGCATTTGGAATTGAAAAAGCCTTTCGGGATTAATAAAATTCTGAATCCGAATACGGCGCAGGAAATCTGGGACGAAGCCAATGATAAGCTGAATACGCCGGACTTTTCCTGTCGTGGAATTATCCGGAAAGCCAATGTGCACACCATTTGCACGACGGACGATCCGGTTGATTCATTGGAATATCACCGGCAAATCAAAGAAGATGGTTTTGAGGTGAATGTGTTGCCGGCCTGGCGCCCGGATAAGGCAATGGCTATCGAAAATTCTGAAGCTTTCAATGCATATATCGATCAACTTTCGGCGGTTGCCGGAATGGATGTCTCAACCTTCGACCAGTTGATGGAAGCGCTGGATAAACGTCATGCTTTCTTCCATGAAAATGGATGTCGCTTATCGGATCATGGACTGGAAACGCTCTACGCTGAGCCATATACAAACGCCGAAATTGCGGCAATTTTCAGCAAAGTACGCGGAGGTGGAAAAGTCAACCAGGAAGAGCTGCTGAAATTCCGTTCGTCCATGTTGTATGAATTTGCTGCTATGGATCACAAGCGTGGTTGGACGCAACAATACCATTTGGGCGCAATGCGTAACAATAACCGCCGTTTGTTTGAGAATTTGGGACCAGATACTGGCTTCGATTCCATCGGCGATTATTCGCTGGCAACTCCCATGTCTCGCTTCTTTGATCGCCTCGATTATGAAGGAAAACTCACGCAAACCATTCTGTATAATTTAAATCCACGCGATAACGAGGTTATAGCTACCATGCTGGGAAATTTTCAGGACGGTTCTGTACCCGGAAAATTCCAATTTGGTTCGGGATGGTGGTTCCTCGACCAGAAAGACGGTATGACCAAACAAATGAATGCTTTGTCGAATCTTGGATTACTGAGCCGTTTTGTCGGTATGTTAACTGATTCCAGGAGCTTTCTGTCGTACAGCCGGCACGAATATTTCCGTCGCATCTTGTGTAACCTGCTCGGAAATGATGTGGAAAACGGTGAAATGCCGGCTGATATGGAATTGCTTGGGCAGATGGTGGAGAATATTAGTTTTAACAACGCAGTGAATTATTTCCGCTTTTAGCAAGAAAATACAAACCAAAAAATATTAACCAATACAAGAATAAAAGTTGCTTAACGATGGATAATAAAGTGGTCACTTTTGGTGAGATCATGTTGAGATTGGCTACTCCCGGATATCTGCGGTTTAGCCAGGCGAAGGAGTTTACGGCCACCTTTGGAGGGGGCGAGGCAAACGTAGCTGTTTCGCTGGCAAACTACGGCATCTCGGTTGATTTTGTGAGTCGCTTGCCCAAAAACGATATTGGGAAAGCGTGCCTGATGGATTTGCAGAAATATGGCGTTGGCGTCAACAAAATGATTTGGGGAGGAGAGCGTCTGGGAATATACTTCCTCGAAACAGGTGCTGTTAGCCGCGCTTCGAAAGTGGTTTATGACCGGGCACATTCGGCCATTTCTGAAATTGAGCCGGGAATGATCAATTGGGAAGAAGTGCTGAAAGATGCACGATGGTTTCACTGGACCGGGATTACGCCGGCTATCTCGCAGGGAGCTGCCGATGTGTTAGCCGAAGGAATTGCGAAAGCCAACGAAATGGGTGTAACCGTTTCGTGTGATTTGAACTACCGGAAAAATCTCTGGAAATACGGAAAAACAGCCGGGGAAGTGATGCCGGATTTGGTGGCAGGTACTGATGTTGTTCTGGGAAATGAAGAGGACGCTGAAATGGTTTTGGGGCTCAAACCCGAAGGTGTTGATGTAACCGGAGGTCATGTTTCCGGAGCAGCTTACGAATCGGTGTCCAAACAAATCATGGCACAATTTCCGCGAGTGAAAAAGGTGATTACCACGCTGCGCGGTTCTGTTAGCGCGAATCATAACAGTTGGTCGGGAGTGCTATGGAATGGGAAAGAGCTATTCGAAGCACCAACCTACCAGATAACACACATTGTCGACCGTGTTGGTGGTGGTGATTCATTCATGGGAGGCTTGATTTATGGCCTGCTGACCTGGCCGGAAGATGAACAAAAAGTATTGAACTTCGCGGTAGCTGCTTCTTGCCTGAAGCATACGATTTATGGCGATTATAACCAGGTGACCGTTGAGGAAGTGATGAAGCTGATGTCGGGTGATGCTTCAGGTCGTGTATCCCGGTAGGAATTAGAAATACAAGGAAATTAAAAGATAGAAATGGCTAGATTTTCAAGGATTGAAGTTGCGCTGAAAATGAAGGAAACTGGAATTATTCCGGTTTTTTTCCATTCGGATGCGGGCGTGTGTAAACATGTATTGAAGGCTTGTTACGATGGTGGCGTACGGGTTTTTGAATTTACCAACCGCGGTGATTTTGCACACGAAGTATTTGCTGAACTGAATCATTGGGCCGCTGCAGAAATGCCCGATATGATATTGGGCGTTGGTTCCGTTGTGGATGCAGGAACAGCTTCCCTCTACATTCAGCTGGGAGCTAGTTTTATTGTGTCTCCTATTCTGAATCACGATATGGCGAAGGTGTGTAACCGCCGGAAAATTCTCTGGTCTCCGGGTTGTGGATCGTTAACCGAAATCAACCAGGCGGAGGAATATGGTGCTGAAATCTGTAAGATTTTCCCGGGTGCACAGGTGGGCGGCCCCTCGTTTGTGAAGGCGATAAAAGGCCCGTGCCCATGGACAAGCCTGATGCCGACAGGTGGTGTTGAGCCTACCGAAGAAAGCCTGAAAGCCTGGTTTGGTGCCGGTGTCACTTGCGTGGGAATGGGATCGCAACTGATAACGAAAGAAATTATTCACAAAGGAAATTATTCGGAATTAACGAATAAAGTAAAGCAGGTATTTGAAATACTGGATGAAATCAGGGAGTGAGGCACCGGCTTTTTTTCTTTTGAAAACCAATAATCATGATAAAATCCAAACCAATATTTTCCTTTCTGCTGCTGATAGGATTATTCATTTTTTCGTCGTGCCAGCAACATCAGAAAGTGACAGTACTGAAACTGGGGCACAGTTTAGCTCCGACGAATTCGGTACATAAAGCGATGGTTTACATGGATAAGCGGTTGCAGAAGTTATCCGGCGGCACCATGAAAATCGAAATCTATCCTTCCAGTCAGTTGGGAGGAGAGAGCCAGTGTCTGGAGCTTTTGCAGATTGGCTCACTGGCGATGACCAAAGTTTCGGCTGCCGCACTCGAAGGTTTTGCGCCGGAATTTCAGATACTTAGTCTTCCATACATTTTTAGGGATAAGGTACATGCATTCAAGGTCCTTGATGGTCCGATTGGAAAGGGAATGTTGAAGCAGGCCCAGAAGTTTTGGCTGCGTGGCTTGTGCTATTATGATGCCGGAAGTCGTTCCTTTTACACGAAGAATACCCCGATTTATTCTCCCGCTGATTTGAAGGGGCTAAAAATCAGGGTGATGAAAAGTAATACGGCGGTGGAGATGGTGAAGCGTCTGGGCGGTTCTCCCACACCTATTTCGTTTGGAGAATTATACACGGCCTTGCAGGGCGGTGTGGTGGATGGGGCAGAGAACAATCCACCCAGTTTCTATCTCTCGCATCACTACGATGTATGTAAATATTACTCGCTTGACGAGCATACCATGGTTCCCGATGTACTGCTTATCAGTACAATTGTATGGAATAAACTGACACCTCAACAGCAAAAATGGCTGCAGGAAGCGGCGAATGAATCGGTTCCTGTTCAGCGTAAGCTTTGGGCCGAATCGGTAAAGAAGAGCCTGGAAGCGGTAAAAAAAGCCGGGGTGAAAATTATCCATCCGGATAAACAGCCTTTTATAGATAAAGTGAAAGGTATGTACGAAGATTATCGCAACGATTCAACTTTGTATTCACTGATTAAGCGGATTCAGGCTGTTGATAAAATGGATTTATCAGGAACTGATAATGGAAAATAGTTTTTCCGGCAGTAGATATTTCATGACTAAATGTACTCGAAATGAAATTGCGAAGAATTATAGATAAAATGCTGGAACGGGCAGTAATCATCCTAATGGGAATACTTGTATTGGATGTGCTCTGGCAAGTGGCCAGCCGTTATGTTTTTCAAAATCCCAGTTCTTTTACCGATGAACTTGCCGGATTCCTGCTTATTTGGGTTGGATTGCTTGGCGCTGCCTGGGCCGCAGGAATGAAGCACCATCTGGCAATCGATTTGCTCGCTCAGAAATTTTCCCCTGCCCGTAGACGGTATCTCGATATTTTGATTAATCTGCTAGTGATGCTATTTGCCCTTTCGGTGATGGTAATTGGAGGAATATGGCTGGTATACACTCGTTTCTATCTAGGACAAACATCAGCTGCCATGCAGATTCCTATAGGGTATGTATACATGGTTGTACCGTTGAGTGGATTCCTCATCAGTTACTTTAGCATAGATGAGATTGTCCGGCTGATTAAAAATCCTAACGCTGATAATATTTGATTCATGGAAACATTAGGAATATTCGTTCTGGTTATCTCATTCATCATTTTTCTGGCTATTGGTGTGCCGATTGCCTTCAGCATTGGATTGGCAGCCTTGCTTACTCTTCTTCTCAGCGTTGGCGCGTTGCCCGCAGTAACTACTCTTGCTCAGCAGATGGCTACCGGGCTGGATAGTTTTGCCTTGCTGGCGATACCGTTTTTTATATTGGCGGGGCAGCTTATGAACCGGGGAGGAATTGCGATACGATTAATTTCTTTTGCCAAGGTACTGGTTGGACGACTTCCCGGCGGACTTGCATTTGTAAATGTGTTGGCGAATATGCTTTTCGGAGCTATTTCCGGCTCGGCTGCTGCTTCGGCTTCGGCTATTGGTAGTATCATGGGCCCTGAAATGGAAAAATCGGGATATGACAAAAACTTCAGTGCAGCTATTAATATTACCAGTGCCACAACGGGGTTGAGTATTCCGCCAAGCAACATATTGATTGTCTATTCACTGGCTTCGGGAGGAGCCTCGATTACGGCACTCTTCCTTGCGGGATATATACCCGGAATTCTTACCGGGGTAGCGCTCATGATTGTTGGTGCCGTTTTCGCGGTCCGGAAAAAATATCCGCTTTGCGAAAAATATACTTTTCGCCAGAGCGTGAAGATATTCATTCAGGCCATTCCAAGTTTGATGTTGTTGGTGGTTGTGATTGGTGGAATTATCGCTGGCGTTTTTACCGCGACTGAAGCTTCGGCTGTAGCAGTGTTGTACTGTTTTATTTTGGCCATGGCTTACAAGGAAATAAGCCTAAGCGATTTGCCCGGAATTCTGCTGAAATCGGTAGGAACAACAGCGATTGTTCTTTTGTTGGTGGCGACTTCGATGGGACTTTCCTGGGTGATGTCGTATCAGAATATCCCGCAGGGAGTAAGTAACGCGCTGCTTAGTGTTTCGGGTAATCCCATGATTATTTTGCTCATCATCAACTTTATTCTGTTGTTCGTTGGAGTGTTCATGGATATGACACCGGCCGTGTTGATTTTCACACCGATTTTTCTGCCGGTAGTTACCTCGCAGTTGGGAATGGACCCGATTCACTTCGGAATCATTATGGTAATGAACCTTTCGGTAGGACTCTGCACGCCACCTGTTGGTTCGGTACTGTTTATCGGTTGTAGTGTGGCGAATACGAAAATAGAGAATGTTATCAAGCCTTTATTGCCCATGTTTGTCGTGATGATTATCACATTGTTACTCGTTACTTATGTACCGGAATTGAGTTTGTGGTTACCTCACGCATTTGGATTTTAAGATACAGATGATAGATTGATTCATAGAAGGAAAGGGAGGAGCGTAAAAATTGGCTTCTCTCTTTTTCTTTCTGGAAAAATGAAGTCGTCTTTCAGAGTTTGCGAGCCAGTTCTTTTATCCAGATTTTCAGGTTTTCGCCTATGTCTTCCTGCTCCATGCCAAAGAGGACATTGGTTTTAATAAATTCGAGTTTGTCTCCGATATCGAAAAGCTCTCCCTGCAACTTTACGCCAAAGATTTTTTCATTTTGCAGAAGTGCCTGCATGGCATCGGTGATTTGAATCTCATTGTTTTTTCCAGGTGGCGTTTTTTCCAGGTAACTGAAAATTTCGGGCATAAAAATATAGCGGCTGGCGATGGCCAGATTGGAAGGTGCTTCCTGAACCGCAGGTTTTTCAATGAGTTGCTTTGCCTGCCAAATATTGTTCTGTAGATGGGTGCCATCGAAAATGCCGTAACGACTCACCAAATTCCTTTCAACTTCTTCGAGTCCAACCACCGAACTGTTATATTTTTCTGCTACCTCGACAAGTTGGCGGGTAACCGGTATTTTACTGCGAAAAATGGTGTCTCCCAGCAAAACAGCGAAAGGTTCATTACCCACGTGATCGCGGGCGTGCAGAATGGCGTCTCCCAGTCCATTCATCTCTTTTTGCCAGACAAAGTGAATGTTGGCCATGTCGGTGATGCGGCGAATGGCATCGAGCTCTTTGAACTTTTTCTTTTGCTCCAGTAAATGCTCCAGCTCGAACGAACGGTCGAAATGCTCTTCCACGGCCCGTTTTCCACGGCCGATAATCATCAAAATGTCTGTAATTCCTGAAGCGACAGCTTCTTCAACTACATATTGAATAACCGGTGTATCAACTATCGGAATCATCTCTTTGGGCTGCGCTTTGGTGATGGGCAGGAAGCGGGTTCCAAATCCGGCAGCTGGTATAACGGCTTTTCGTATCATGATTCTAATGCTTTTCCGGTTTTATAAATAGAAGGTATCCGGAATAGTTCAAATTTAGGTTGACCTATTCCGGATACGAGTTGGTTGCCTACAGCGTTCCGTTCCATTTGGCGACGGCCTCCATATTCATCGGATTGATGATATTCCGGGCTTCGGCTGTGTAGAGAAATTCCAGCTCTTTACTAAAGTATTCAGTGATTTTTCCACGAACCATTTTCATCGTGCTGTTCATTAAATGATTTTGCTCGGTAAAGGCTTCCGGAAGAACGGCGATGGTTGTCGGAAGCCATCGTTCAGGAAATTCACCTTCGTATTTTCCACCTTTGCGGTATGCATCCACTTCCTGTTTAATAATCTCCAGCGTTTTCTGGTTGCCTTCTTCCGTTCCGGGTTCGATGTTCATTTTTTGCAGTTTCCGGTTAATGGCAGCAATATTGGGCACTAACATTCCGGAAGTATAAGGATTCTGATTATTGTAGAGCATGGCCTGATCGATGAATTCCGACTGGTCAACCAGCGCTTCTTCAATACCTTCAGGACTGAATTTTTCACCGTCATTACCAATTAGCAGGCTCTTGAAACGTCCGAGAACATACAAAAACCCATCCTTGCTCATGTATCCCATATCGCCGGTATGCAGCCAGCCATCTTTTAAGGTTTCGGCTGATGCTTTTGGATTTTTCCAGTAACCAACCATGACATTATCGCCTTTGATGACGATTTCGCCTTTTTCGCCAATTGGTACTTCTTTTCCTTCATCATCGCTGATTTTCAGTTCCAGGTCTTTCACCAGTCGTCCGGAGGAACCGAATTTAATGGCATGCAGTGCATTCGAAGAGATAACCGGAGAAGCTTCGGAGAGTCCGTAGCCTTGACAAACGGGTACCCCGATGGCTGCAAAAAAGCGCTGAAGTTCAATATCGAGTAGAGCACCTCCACCAACGAAGAATTTCAATTCGCCTCCAAAGGCTTCCCTGATTTTGGAAAACAGAATTTTGTCGTAAAAAGCAACTGCTGGTTTCATAAATGCACGCCAGCCTTTGCCTTTGTTCCAGCCATCACCATTATAGGCATAAGCAACTTTTAGTCCTTGTTTGAAAAGCTTTTCCGCTGTTTTTCCTTTTGCCTGAATATTTTTTTCGATGTTTTTCCGGAAATTCTTCGAAAGCGCCGGAACACTCATCATAATGTTTGGTCTCAGCTCTTTGATGTTGTTCGGAACATTTCGCAACGTTTCCATTGGCGAACGGCCTATTTGCACTGAACCAATACTGGCACCATTGACCATGAAACTGTAGAGACAGGCAGTGTGTGCAAATGAGTGGTCCCAGGGAAGAATGGCTAATGTCCTGAAACTCTCATCGATGTCCATTAATGAATTGGATTGTGCCACATTTGCTGCGTAGTTCAGGTGTGACAACATAATGCCTTTTGGATCGGCAGTCGTTCCGGAAGTGTAGGAGATATTGGCCAAATCATCGGGTTGGATGCCTTGCCAGATGAGGTCAAATGTTGCTTTCTTTTCCGGATCGTTGAGATAAGCTTTTCCTTCTTTAATTAGATCGTCATAACTGAGGTCATTCGGTCCCTGATTTTCTTTTCCGTCGATGTAAATAACTTTTTCAAGAGACGGAACCTCCTGGCGAATGCTCTCGATTTTCTCTGCTTGTTGTCCCGAAACAATGACCATTTTAGCACCGGAATGTTCCAGCCTGAATTTAAGTTCGGAGGGTTCCAGCTTTACCGACAATGGAACGTTGATAGCGTTGCAGTATAAGATGCCCAATTCGCTTACCAGCCAGGCATTTCGACCTTCGGATAAAAGTCCGACCCGATCACCCATTTCGAGCCCTTTGGAAAGTAGTCCGGCTCCGAATTGATGAACTTGTTCCTGAATTTCACGGTAAGTGGAAGGTTGGTATTTGTCTTTCGTTTTTTCCCAAAGAAAGGGATTGTTAGGAAATTTAGCGACGCTTTGCTCAAAGAGCTCAATCAGTGTCTTCATAGGTTGTTTGTTTTTTCCATCGGTGAAAACCGGAGTAAAGGAATTTTTTTGTTAAGCAAGATCCAAAACTATGGAAATTTCCGGTAATCAGAAAACTGTTTTAAAGCCTGAAATAAACGTGAAACTGCCTGAATGTGATGTATTCAGGCAGTTGCTTGTGAGGATGTTATTTATTTCGTTCCGAAGCGATAGACGGTTTTCGAATGGAATTGTTCACCGGGTCGTAACTCGGTGGAGGGAAAATCAGGGTGATTGGGGGAATCAGGATAGTGCTGTGTTTCCAGCGCAACACCGGCATATTGACCAAATTGTTCACCGTTTTTTCCTTTTATGTTTGGGATGTAATAACCGGTGTAAAGCTGGATCCCCGGCTCGGTTGTCAGTACCTCAAGGGTTCGTCCGGTCGATTCTTCCGACAGTGCAGCTGCTTTTTTCAACTTTTCCCCATCACTATCCAGAACGAAGTTCAGATCGTAACCATCTTTCAGCTCCTTAATTTTTGAGCCCAGTTCGTGTTCTTTAGTGAAATCGAATGGTGTTCCGGTCACGTTATTTATTTTCCCGGTAGGGATGAGTGTTTCATCCGTCTCTGTATATTTATCGGTATAGAGTTTCAGATTGTGGTGCAGAATATTTTCCCGGTTTCCAGTCAGATTGAAGTAGGTATGGTTTGTCAGGTTAACCACGGTTGGATGGTCGGTCTCAGCTTTGTACTCAATACTGAGCTCATTTTTGTGGTTCAGAGTATAGATAACGGTTACATCCAGGTTACCCGGATAGCCTTCTTCCATGTGAACACTTCTGTATTTTAGTTCAACACCAACCAGGTCGGGTTTTTCAATTTTGTGTGGAGCCCACACTACTTTGTCAAAACCGGTTAGTCCGCCATGCAGGTGATTGGGACCATTATTTACAGCTAACGTGTGTTCCTGTCCGCCGAGGGTAAATCTGCCTTTAGCAATCCGGTTGGCATAGCGGCCGGCAATGCAACCAAAAAATGGACATTCGGTTCGATATACCTCACTCAGATAATCTTCAAGTGCCGAAAAACCGAGTGCAATATTCGCGGTATTTCCGTCTTGGTCGGGTGTTTCGATGGAGGTGATAATGCCTCCGTAATTAGTTATTTTAATGGTTATTCCATTATCGTTTCTTAATTTGTATAGAAATACTTTTTCTCCTTTCGGGGTTGTTCCAAATACTTCTCTTTTTAATTCCATAGGTATTTCGGATTTGATTTTTGAAATTCCTTATAAAAATAAACATACCAGTGGGGACCAGTAGTGTTTTTGATGAATTTTTTGAACTTTGTAATTTATAAATTTATCTGCTTAATCCATGAATCAAGTGAAATTGAAGCACATATTCCAGATTGATGAAACGGCTGGAATTCCCAAATACAGACAAATCATTAGTTCGGTTTATAAGGCAATTGAACAGGGAAACCTGAAAAAGGGTGACAAAATTCCCTCGCTGAATGAAATATGTCAATCGTTCGACTTGTCGCGTGACACCGTGATGGTTGCGCTAAATGAGTTGAAAGCCAGGGGTGTTGTATCTTCGGTTCCTGGTAAGGGATATTATATCGACAGTACGGTCCTCGATTATGAGAAGCGGATATTTGTCCTTTTCGACGAACTAAATGTCTTTAAAGAAGATTTGTACAATTCGTTTACCAGCCAGCTGGACAACAAAACCAGCGTTGATATATACTTTCATCACTTTAATTTCAACCTGTTTGAAAAATTGGTAACGGAAGCGACCGGAAAATACAGCGCCTATGTTATCATGCCGGCCACCTTCGATAACACGAATCAAGTAATTCGCCATCTTCCAAACGATAAGGTTTATATTCTCGATCGGGAAAAAGCTGATCTGAAAGGATACCCTGTAATTTATCAAGACTTTGAACAAGATGTTGTTGATGCACTGCAGGATGGCAAAGATTTGCTGAAAAAATACGATCGGCTGGTGATGCATTTTCCAGGAGGGAAGGAACCGGAGGGTAGAGTAGATGGTTTCAAGCGCTTTTGTGAAGAAAACGAAATTGAATACGAGGTGATTTACTCGCTTAGCAACCGGAAAGTTAAAAAGGGAGAAGCCTACTTTGTGATGTCGGATCGGAACCTGGTGAGAATGGTTAAGAAAGCAGCCGAAGCGAAATTGGAATTGGGTGAAGATTTGGGGTTGGTTTCTTTTAATGACACGGTTTTGAAGGAAGTTGTTGCTGGTGGAATCACGACGATATCTACTGATTTTAAGTTGATGGGGGAAACATTGGCTGAACTTGTGGAGCGGAAGAAATCGGGTAAACTGCGAAATCCGTCAGCTCTTATTCGTCGAAAATCATTATAAGTTAATACCTGACTAATTTCTCAGGCAAAACATTTTGCCATGTGAGGAAGAATTGATAGTTTTACCAACCGGTACCTACCAGTATGAATTAATTAGGTTTAACTCGAATGAATATTGAAGAACTAAAGAAGCAATTTGTCAGTAAATACGGTGCGGGGGAAGTATCTGTATATTTTTCTCCGGGGCGTGTAAATCTTATAGGAGAGCATACCGATTACAACGGAGGTTTTGTATTTCCTTGCGCTCTCACTTTCGGAACTTATTGCCTTATCAGGAAAAACGATAAAAAGAGCTTTCACTTTGCTTCATTGAATGTAGAGAATGAAACGGATATCACCTTCGATAAACTAACTCAACCAATCGGAAACGAGTGGTTCAACTATCCACTGGGCGTTATTGCCCAGTTTGTGAAAAAAGGAAAAACGCCTGATACAGGTGCCGATTTGCTCTTTTGGGGAAATGTTCCTAATGGTGCCGGACTTTCCTCCTCAGCTGCACTCGAAATGGTGACCGGAGTTGCCATCAACGATGTGTATAGTTACGACGAAGAGCGGGTGGAACTGGTCAAAATGGGACAGATGGCAGAGCACGAATTTGCTGGTGTGCATTGCGGAATTATGGATCAGTTTGCTTCCGGAATGGCACATAAAGATCATGCTCTTTTCCTGAACTGCGATACTCTGGATTATGAACAGGTGCCGGTCAAATTGGATGGAGTGAAGATTGTCATCGGTAATACGAATAGTCCACACAAGCTGGATTCAGGGATGTACAATAAACGGGTGGCTGAATGCAAAGCTGCGGTGGAATCGATAAAACCTTTCAAGCCGATTAAACAATTGGGAGAATTATCCTGGGATGATTTTCTGGGACTTCAGGATAAAATTGATGATGAGGTGGTTCGCAAACGGGCTCGCCACGTCATCTCTGAGATTAAACGCACCCGTGATGCGGTAGATGCATTGAAAGCCGGAAAGCTGGAAGAGTTCGGTCACTTGATGAATGGCTCACATGACTCGCTTCGAGACGACTATGAAGTCACCGGAAATGAGCTGGATACCATGGTGGAGGAAGCCCGAAAAATTGAAGGAGTGATTGGTTCCCGCATGACGGGGGGAGGATTTGGCGGCAGTACGGTTTCGCTGGTGAAAGATGAAGCGGTGGATGCCTTTATTGAACAGGTTGGCCGGAATTACGAGGCACGTACTGGTTTGAAACCAGAATTTTATGTTGCTGAGGTTGGAGAAGGAAGTCACAAGATTTGCTAACGTAAAAATCAAGGTGAAAAATGTCTAATTTTAATTTAACCGATCATCCGCATCGAAGATATAATGCTCTGACTGGTGAATGGGTTCTGGTGTCACCACATAGGGCCAAGCGTCCGTGGCAGGGACAGGTGGAAAAGATCCAGGAAGAGACCCGGCCGCAATATGATCCAACCTGTTATTTGTGTGCGGGTAACGAACGTGCAGGAGGTGAGAAAAATCCGGATTACGAATCCACTTATGTGTTCAGAAACGATTTCAGTGCGTTGCTGGAAGGTACCCCGGAAGGAATCGTGGAAGAGGGGGAACTGTTTCGGGCGGAAAGTGAGCGTGGCGTTTGCAAAGTCATCTGTTTCAGCCCGCGACACGATTTGACCATCCCGGAGATGGAGGTCGAAGAAATTGCCAAAGTCGTTGATGTGTGGCAGAACGAATACAATGAGTTGGGTGCAAAAGATTTTATCAATTATGTCCAGATTTTTGAGAATAAGGGGAGTGTGATGGGATGTTCGAATCCTCATCCGCACGGACAAATCTGGTCATCCACCTCCATTCCGAACGAGCCGGCCAAAGAACAGATGGCACAACTTCAGTATTACAATAATCACCGGCGAACGTTACTTGGCGATTATCTGAAGAGTGAGCTGGAAAAGAAAGAACGCATCCTGGTCGAGAACGAGCACTTTGTAGCATTGGTTCCGTACTGGGCAGTCTGGCCATTCGAAAGCATGATTATCAGTCGCAGAGCAATCCAACATCTTGGACAATTTACTTCGGAAGAGAAATTGGCTCTGGCCGATATTTATAAACGACTGACGGTAATGTATGATAATCTGTTCGAGGTATCTTTCCCTTATTCTGCAGGCATACATCAAAGTCCGACCGATGAGGAACCTCACCCGGAATGGCATTTTCACATGCATTTTTATCCTCCGCTGTTGCGTTCAGCTACAGTGAAGAAGTTCATGGTCGGATACGAAATGCTGGCCACGCCTCAACGGGATATTACGGCAGAAACCAGCGCAGAGCGTTTACGGTCACTGTCGGCCGTTCATTATAAAATGAGATAGAAAATCATAAATCGATACTAAATCCAATTCATATGTTTACATTTTGGGATTATATGGCTTTCATTCTCTATGCCGTCGTGATTTTAGGTGTAGGGCTCTGGGTTTCGAAAGAAAAGAAAGGCCATAAAAAGAATGCCGAAGACTACTTTTTGGCAAGTAAAGGATTACCCTGGTGGGCCATCGGTGCATCGGTGATTGCTGCCAATATTTCGGCTGAGCAATTTATCGGGATGTCCGGTTCGGGATTTGCCATTGGTCTGGGAATTGCCTCCTACGAGTGGATGGGAGCTGCAACGTTAATAATCGTTGGAAAATATTTCCTTCCTATTTTTCTCGATAAGGGAATTTACACCATGCCGCAGTTCCTCGAAGTGCGTTATGATAGTCGCGTGCGCCTGGCACTCGCTATTTTCTGGTTACTGGTTTACGTATTTGTGAACCTTACTTCAGTGATGTACCTCGGAGCACTCGCTTTAGAAACCATCATGGGCGTGCCGTTGCTATACGGAATCATTGCCCTGGCGCTTTTTGCCGCACTCTATTCTATTTATGGTGGGTTGAAAGCCGTAGCCTGGACGGATGTTATTCAAGTTGTATTTCTGGTTGCCGGTGGGTTGATTACGACCTGGATGGCGCTGGATGCCGTTGCAGACAAGTTTGGTGTCGATGGTCCGTTGAATGGATTTGTAGAATTAATGAAGCAAGCCCCGGAAAAATTCAATATGATTATTCACCGTGGAGAATTGCTGGTTCCGGATGGCAGTACCGGAGGGACACGCGATGCTTTTCAGGACCTCCCCGGAATTTCCGTATTGGTTGGTGGATTGTGGGTCGCTAATTTGGCCTATTTCGGTTTTAACCAGTACATTATTCAACGCGGACTGGCAGCCAAAAGTGTAGACGAAGCCCAGAAAGGGATGATCTTCGCAGGTTTTCTGAAGATTCTAACGCCACTAATTGTTGTGATTCCGGGCATTGCTGCCTTTGTTCTGACACAGAATACCAATATTGTAATTGAGCCTTCCGATAAGGCGTATCCCTGGCTGCTCCATACATTTATTCCTACCGGGATTAAGGGATTGACTTTTGCAGCTTTGGCAGCGGCAATTGTATCGTCACTGGCGTCGATGCTTAACTCAACTTCGACCATCTTTACGATGGATATTTACAAAAAATATCTGCGTCCGGAGGCTTCACAAACGCATTTGGTAACCATTGGTCGTATTACCTCTTTTACTGCGTTGGTAATTGCTGTTTTTGTCGCACGGCCTTTACTTGGCGGACTCGATCAGGCGTTCCAGTTTATTCAGGATTTCACCGGAATGATTACCCCTGGCGTGCTGGCGATTTTCGGACTGGGAATGTTCTGGAAGAAAGCGCGCGCAAATGGGGCGCTGATTACAGCTATTCTTACCATTCCGATGGGATTTGCCTTCAAAGCATTGATGCCGAATCTTCCGTTTATGAACCGGATGGGTATTGTATTTCTGATTCTGGCTGGCATTTTGATTTTAGTGAGCTTGCTCGAATCGAGAGCAGATGATCCGAATGGATTAGCCATGAAAAAAGATTACTTCAAAACATCGAAAGGATTTAATATCGGGGCTATCATCATCAGCCTCATTCTGATTGTTTTCTATACCGTTTGGTGGTAGTAAACCGAATGACGGGCTTAAAGTTAGGCAGCTTCGTATTTCGGGGCTGCTTTTTTATTTCCAATACCAATAATTTTTAAATTTACTGCCCATGAAGGATACAACTCCACTCTACGATATTATTGGTGATGTACATGGCCACGCAGAACTGTTGAAGAAGTTGCTCAGTAAACTCAACTATGAGCAAATTGACGGGATTTGGCAGCATAAGAAACGTATGGCTGTGTTTGTGGGAGATTTTATCAACCGCGGACCAGAGATCAGGGAAACCCTGGAAATTATCAGGGGAATGGTCGAAGCCGGAACAGCTCACGCTATTTTGGGAAACCATGAATATGCGGCCATTTTGTATCATATAAAGGATTCCGGAGGCACGTACCTGGGACGGCATATCTCGGGCAATCGGAACCAGATTATTAAAACACTGGGCCAGTTTAAGAATGACAAAGAGCTTTGGAAAGACCATCTCAGATGGCTTCGTACGCTGCCGCTTTTCCTTGAGCTCGGTGAGATAAGAGTGGCTCATGCTTACTGGAATGATGCCGAAATTGGTTACCTGAAAGAGATTCTTCCACAGGATAAGCTGAGGAAGCGTTTATTGCGCGAAATACATGAGAATGGACATCCGGCAGCCGAAGTGATTTATCGCCTGTTAAAAGGCCTGGAATACCGTACCCCGGCTGATTTAATATTGAAAGATACGCGTGGCATGGCCCGCCGGACTTTCCGTATGAACTGGTGGGAATCGCCAGCCGGGAAAACCTTCCGAAGCCTGTCTTTCGGCAATAAGTTTGTTTTGCCTGATTATTCCATTCCTCAGGAAATTATGCCTCGGTTTGAACCCTACCCCGAAGACCAACCACCTGTATTCTTCGGGCACTATTGCCTTTCCGGTTGCTGTGCTATTCCACAATCTAATTTATGCTGCGTGGATAGCTGTGTGGCAACAACCGGAAAATTGACTGCCTATCGGTGGAAGGGCGAGAAGAAATTAACAGAGGAGCATTTGATTTCTGTTCAGGATTGATGGACTGCTCCGGTTCACTTACATCTTCTGTGAATTGTTGAATGGAATGGGAGCGGATTTCTGAAAAAGAGATATGTAGGAATTTATAAAAACAAAAGCCCCGGAACAACTCCGAGGCTTTCGCGGTCTGGACGGGACTCGAACCCGCGACCCCATGCGTGACAGGCATGTATTCTAACCAACTGAACTACCAGACCAATAAGTTTCTTTCTATTTTATTGGCGGTCCGGACGGGACTCGAACCCGCGACCCCATGCGTGACAGGCATGTATTCTAACCAACTGAACTACCGGACCAAAATCGTTTTCCTTTATTTTTTTATGGCGGTCTGGACGGGACTCGAACCCGCGACCCCATGCGTGACAGGCATGTATTCTAACCAACTGAACTACCAGACCAGGTATTTTCAGGAAAACGTTCACAAAATATGAAAGAACCGGGCATTGCGCCCTGCCTTATTTTTAAAGGCGATGCAAATATATAGCTTGTTTCTTTAACTGCAAATCTATCCCCCAATTTTTTTACCAATATTTTCAGGAAATAAAACGGGAAACGATTTGGTGAAGATACTCAATCTTTTCCTTGTGAAAACATTGAAAAATGAACACTTCCGTATTTACGCAGTTCTGAAAATTGAGGATGCGACTCAAAACTGTTCGTTTTTCCGTGTTCGAGGATGAAAATTCCATCGGGTGTCAGCAACTCATGCTGGAATATGAGCTCGGGTAAGGTTTCCAGGTTGGGAAGAGCATAGGGCGGATCGGCAAATATCAAATCATATTTTCCTGCACTCTTTTCAAGGAAACGAAATACATCGCCTTTTATCAGGTGAACTGCCTTCTCAACACCGAGTGTTTTAACCGTTGCCTGGATAAACGAAAAGTGACGGTAGTTTTTTTCAACGCAGGTAACTTTTCCGCATCCGCGTGAAACGAACTCCAGCGTGATGCTCCCCGTTCCTCCAAACAAATCGAGAACGGAAATTTCGTCCAAATCTATTCGGTGAATCAGAATATTGAAGAGGTTTTCCTTGGCAAAATCAGTGGTTGGTCTTGCTTTAAAGCTGGAACCAGGGCTGAAATGCCTTCCTTTGAATTCTCCGCCGATTATTCGCATCGATATAAACTTAACAGGGGTGCGTAATAGTGTTCGGGAATTTCGTTAAAGGTGTAGCTGTATTGATAGGTCGTATCGAGTTTGGCAAAGGCCACCTTTCTGATGTACTTCTTCAGTAAATGGTAATGTGGTGCCATCCGCGAAATATATCCCGAAATAATCACATTTGCTTTCTCCGGATTTAATTTGAGTTGCTCAAATATGTACATCACATAGTACAGCACATCATTTTCATCCCGGTAGGAAAAATTGTTATATAATCTGAGTTTCGGCCCTTCGATGACCATTAAATCGAAATCGTGCCGGAAAAAATTAAGATGAACCTCGACCCGGTCAGTCTGCGATTTGTTGCGTTTTAAAGCACTTTCAATAATCGGGTAGAGATGATGCCTGATTGTTGCTTTGGGAAACTTCGAGAGGAGGAATTCGCGGAAGTTGACCGGAATTTCATAAAGTGACCAGGCTTCTGCCTTGTGCAGATGCGTCTTTTCTATGGCAAAATTATTTTCCAGCGGATGATTGAAAGCGAAAAATTTCTCGGCGGTTCCCCGCGAGTACATGCCTTCAGGAACCAACGTCGATTTACGGGTCGAATAAATGATATCGATGCTTTTATATTCGAGGCCGAAAAGCTCTTCTTCTTCAATCACATCCCTCAGCCGGTTTAATAAAAGACGCGGCCTTTTCAGGAAAACAGGGTGGTTGCGTAGCAGGACATATTTTCCCTTAGGAATATCGAGTATACAAAAAGAAAATCCATCCAGACTGATCTGGATGGATAAATGATATAGTAAAGTTTGGGTACTATCAAATGTTTTGTCGATAAAACGAATATCTCGCATTAGCTAAACATTATTCCCAGTTTCCTGCATTGTTGTTTGCTTCGGTAAGTGAACCAACTTTTAAGCCGGGGTACTTTCCGTCAACCCTGCTTTTTTCATTCAGATTGATGATCTCCTGTCCGTACTCTTTTTCCAACTGATTCAGAATAATATTGTTGTGTGCACGTGCTTCAAAAACAGCAACGTCAACACCTGAACCCGTTTTTACGCGAGTGGCGCCCAGGAAGAACTTTTTGCCATTGGTGTATGGAATAATCGGTAATTTGTCGATTGGATAACTCTTTCCGAAAACCGAATCCAATACAGCAACCTTTACGGTATCACGGATGATTTTGCCTTCTCTCAATGCTTTGTCTTCTGTCCAGCCCGCGTCAATCATCGAGTCCGTTAACGAACCAATTTTACGTACCAACGGCAATGAATCATGTTTCACAAATGTGAGCAGCGTATCCCAACTGCCGGTGAATTTATTATTCACATCTTTGTAAGCCAGTTCTGCCTTACGAATGTCTTTCAGCTTATCTACAACTGCTGCATAGCGTTTATCTTTCTCTTTCTTGAAATCAATCGGCCGGCGAACAGTATCGTAAATCAAATAAGTCAGCACTATCGCTAAGATGATAAGAACAACTTGTAGTAATGTTTTCTTCATTTTTTTCCGAATGAATTTGTTGGTTTGCCTGCAAATTTAAAAAAAAAAATAAATCTTGAGCCGTGGAACTGGCTTAATTTCTGTGATATGTTAAAAAACCACGTTAAGAATTCAATATACGAAGTATTAGGTTTTGAACCAACTGAAAGCCAGCGGAAAATGATTGATCTGCTTTCCGGTTACATTACTTCGCCGCATGCCGATCTGGTTTTCCTGCTAAAGGGTTACGCGGGTACCGGAAAGACTTCTGTTGTCAGCGCGTTGGTAAAGGTTTTGGGCGGAATGAAGATTCGTACCGTGCTATTGGCACCTACCGGAAGAGCTGCAAAAGTACTGTCACATTACGCGCACACAACAGCATTAACGATCCATAAAAAAATATACCGTCAACAATCGACTACTGATGGTACCGGACGTTTTTTGCTGGACCGAAATCTTCACAAAGACACTGTTTTTATTGTTGATGAGGCTTCGATGATTTCCAATCTGGGGCAGGAGAATTCGATTTTCGGTTCAGGCCATCTGCTTGACGATTTGGTAGAGTATGTGTATTCAGGTAAAAATTGCCGGTTAATTCTGGTGGGCGATGTGGCGCAGTTGCCTCCGGTGGGATTGGATATGAGTCCGGCACTTTATTCGCAAGAGCTTGAATATTACAATCTGGAAGTGTTGATGAGTGAGCTTTCCGATGTGGTGAGACAGGAGGCCGATTCCGGAATTCTTCACAACGCTACGAAAATCAGGAATCAGCTGGACCAGGACGATGAATATGGATTCTGGTCCATTGAAACGGAAGGATTCGACGATATTATCCGGTTGAGTGGGGATGAACTGATAGAGGAAATTTCTTCGTGTTATGGTAAATACGGAATGGAAGAAACCATGATTGTTACCCGCTCCAACAAACGGGCCAACAAGTTTAACGAAGGCATCCGCCGAACCGTTCTTTACCGTGAAGAAGAGCTTTCTACCGGGGATTTGCTGATGGTGGTAAAGAACAATTATTACTGGGCAAAGGAGATTGAAGAACTGGATTTTATTGCCAACGGCGATATTGCTGAAATCATCCGGATACGAAAATATGAGGAATTGTATGGCTTCCGCTTTGCGAACGTAACACTGCGGTTTATTGATTACAAAGACGTGGAAATTGATTGCAAAATTTTTCTGGATACGTTAATGCACGACGGAGCGTCGTTTACATCGGCTGAAAATAAGAAGTTGTTTGAAGGGGTTGCGCAAGATTATTTAGACATCCGGAATAAGCGGCAACGGTGGGAAAAGATTCGGGAGAATGAGTATTTCAATGCGTTACAGGTGAAGTTTGCGTATGCGGTAACCTGTCACAAAGCGCAGGGCGGGCAGTGGAAGGCCGTTTTTGTCGATCACGGTTATCTTACCGAAGAGATGATCGATCGCGAATACCTGCGTTGGATGTACACCGCTTTTACTCGCCCAACCGAACGACTTTACCTGGTTAACTTCCGAAAAGAGTTTTTTGGAGAATAAAACAACGGATTTTTTCGTTGCATTCATGTTTTAAGGATTCTTCGTGTGGAATTAACCCTGGGCGAATATATTTTAGGATTTTTCTATCTAAAATAACGTTGAGCAATCATGTTTGGGTTTTCTTTTAATTAGAATGTGGCCGGGCAAAATTGCTATAGACGTTTTTTTTTATAGATGCTGGCTGAGCGAATGTGTTTCGGCCTTATTCTATTTAGGAGGGCGGTGAGCAAACGTGTTTAGGGTTATTTTGAGTTAAATTGAACGCTAAACAAAATTGTTTAGCCATAATCTGGACAAATCCGGGGCTTCACAGACTGTTTTGGAGATTTTTGGTCGCGGAGAAGGTTTCAACCGTTTTTGTTTTCTTGGAAAACAAAAACGGGAACTTAAAAAAGCTCCCGTTCCTTGATTTATTTCTTATCGTCGAATTTCTTTAAAATATCTTTTACCGCTGCACGGTTGATGGTAAAGCCCATCATTTTCAGCTTCACGTAATCCTGGCTGAAGAAATAGTAGCCAAATTCCGGTGCGTTCGGGTCGTTATTGCGCGAGCCCGAGCTGGAATCTTTAATCAGGTACCAGTCTTTGCCGTCACCATTAAAATTGGCGAGGTAACCGACCAGGTGCATACCATGATCGTCGGTGGTGCTTTCGTTGGCAAAACGGAATTCACGGGCGTCATCGTTGATGTATGCCGACGGAATATCGAAATCGGGTACAATCGCACATTGTGTTTCACGTGAGAATCCTGCCTCAGAAACATCGCCGCCAATACTCATGGTATAACCTTCGCGAATCGCGTCGTGGATGATTTTCATGAAGACATCGAGCGGAACATTATAGTAATCTTTGTTGTGCCACCAGTTGTCCGGTACTTCGTATTCCACTTTCTGCCAGTAAGGCTTTTGCTTGTACGAAAGTATTTCCACGAAATCATTCGGATCGAATTTCAGGTAGTCCTTCATATATGCCGTTGGGGTCATATCTTTACCATTGACCATGAAATGTGTGGGAGGAACGCCCATGTAGTGGTTCATGATATCTTTGATGGTTGCCAGCACCTGTTTTTCATTCCACGCATTGTTCTTCTTCACCGATTCGAGGTAGCTTTTCATCTCGGCGAACATTTTGGCATGTGAGTGAAATTTGTGACCGTCAATCAGGCCGGTATAAGCCGATTCCGGCATCAAGCCGTACTGCTTTGCCAAGCGGGCATCTGCATTTCCTTCTGAACCTTCGTCGAATAGCGAGTTGCCCCGTTTTTCGACATAACGGCGTGCTTTTGCTACATACTCCCAGTATACCATGTACATTTCCGACAACTTCACTTTTTTACCAGTGGTGCGGTAAATTTCCGATTCGTAAAATGAAAGGGTAGAGAAGTCCCAGCAGGTACCGGTGTTTCCCTGAGAAATCGGTGGATTGGCCCAGTAGCGTTTGTAAAGGTCTACTTTGTTGGGAAGCTTCATTCCCGACTGGTCCATCTCGAAACGATGGTAAGGCGGTTTTTTAACCAGCGAGTCGTTTACCGCATTCACATCTTTCATGATGGTTTGGTAATAATAGCCTTTCCCCTGGGGAACTTCAATCATTTTGCCTTTGTCGCGATCCTGTGCAAACAAATTGGCCGAAGCCAGCAAAACAACTGCTAAAAGAATTATTCTTTTCATGCAAGTTTATATTTGATTATCGTTTTCTCTGCAACAGGTCAGAATGGGCGGCATTAGCCGGAACATTATGACTTGTTCGGCAGAGCTTATTTTTAAAGGTTCTAAAAATAGAGATTTCTGATGAAAGAAAATGCTCAGAGTATTTCAAATGTTGCCCCATCTTCGGCTGCATAGGTCTCCGGAAAAATGCTCCTTGCATCATTCACAATGGGCTCAATATCGTAGTAACGAGCGGAAAAGTGCCCCAGAATAAGTTTTTTTGCCGCTGCCTTTTGTGCCATTGTGGCTGCTTCGCCGGCCGTGGAATGATACGTTTTGTGAGCCCAATCTACCATATCGTTGGCGAAAGTGGCTTCGTGGTAAAGTAAATCGGCTCCCTGGATTGAGTCAATAGCTGGTTCGTGATAAATTGTGTCGGTACAAAACGCGTAGGAGCGTGGTTTCCCCGCTGGTAGGGTTAACTCTTTATGGGGAATGATTCGTCCATCGGGAAGCGTAAAATCACTTCCTTCTTTAATTTTTACCCGCTCCTTTAGCGGAATATCAAATTCCTCCAGTTTATCCTTTCGGAGATGCGGAAGTTTTGGTTGTTCGCTAAAGCGGAAGCCGCAACAGGGAACACGATGCTTCAGTGGGAATGACTCGACTTTAATCTTTTTGTTCTCAAAGATTACCTGTGGGCGTTTGAAGTTAAGAGGATGAAAAACAACGCGGAAATCCATTTCGCTGCGAAAGAAAGCGGTGTGACAGTCGAGAATTTCCTGTAAAGGTGAATGCGCATAGATGTGCAGATCTGTTTTCCGTCCAAGCAACGACATCGTGGAAAGTAATCCGGGTAACCCGAAAATGTGATCGCCATGAAGGTGTGAAATGAAAATTTGGTTAAGCTTTCCGATTCTGGCTTTGTATTTCCGGAGCTGAATCTGTGTGCCTTCGCCGCAGTCTATCAGGTACGGCTGATTGTTCAGAGTAACAACCTGAGATGTAGGGAAACGCCTGGACGTAGGGAGGGCCGAACTGCTTCCGAGAATGGTAACGGTAAACGGAATCATAAAATGGTATTTGACCAAATATAAAAAGAAAGCCCGGCTTGTTCAAACCGGGCTTATTCTTTATATCTGAAAAGACTTATGCATCTTTCTTGAGCAGTTTACTGGCTTCCTTCTCATCGGTTGTGATGGTCAGAACCGTGTCGAGCATTGCCAGTTTTATCAGCTTGTCAACCATCGGTGTCAATCCGCATAAGACAAATTGTCCCGATACATTTTCACAAAGCCGGTTGCCTACTAACAGGGCGCTCAGACCCGAAGAGTCGCAATATGTACACTCACTGATATCGAGGACGATGTTCTTTTGTCCATTTTCCGTTGCCAATACCAGTTCCGATTTTAAATCGGGAGCGATAAGACTATCGAGTCTTTCGTTGTGCACCTGTATAACGGTGTAGCCTTCTTTATTCTGCGTACCAAAGTTCATAGATGCAAGATAAGAAATTATGATGAATTACAATTTCTTAATCATTGTCTTTTTTTTCGTCTTTCTCCATCTGAGTTTTCAGTGCAGCCAGTTCGCTGATATCACCAAGGGTTGTTTTCTCCAGGTTGTCTTTGACATTTTTCATACCCTTCTGAGCCTGCTTGGTAGCAGTTTTCTTCTTGGCGTTATCTTCAGCTTTCTTCACATCTTCGTATACACGCGAGTGTGACAGGATGATGCGCTTAGCTGATTTGGAGAACTCGATTACTTTGAATTCCAGTTTTTCGTCGAGTTTCACCTGCGAACCGTCTTCTTTTACCAGATGACGAGGAGTAGCGAAACCTTCAACACCGTAAGGCAGTGAAATAACCGCTCCTTTGTCGAAGATATCGATAACGGTACCTTCGTGGATAGAATCAACCGTGAAGATGGTTTCGAATACATCCCATGGGTTTTCTTCCAGTTGCTTGTGTCCAAGGCTCAAACGACGGTTGTCTTTGTCGATATCGAGAACGACAACTTCGATGTCGGCGCCGATAGAAGTAAATTCTGACGGATGTTTGATTTTCTTGGTCCAGCTCAGGTCGCTGATGTGGATCAGACCGTCAACACCTTCTTCGATTTCAACAAATACACCAAAGTTGGTGAAGTTGCGAACGCGTGCGGTGTGCTGCGAACCAACAGAATATTTCTCGTCGATTTTCTCCCATGGATCCGGTTTCAGCTGTTTGATACCCAGAGACATTTTGCGCTCTTCGCGGTCGAGGGTCAAAATCATAGCGTCTACTTCGTCTCCTACTTTCAGGAAGTCCTGTGCAGAACGCAGGTGCTGTGACCAACTCATTTCTGATACGTGAATCAGACCTTCAACACCGGTAGCGATTTCAACAAATGCTCCGTAATCAGCCAGAACAACCACTTTACCTTTCACGATATCGCCTACTTTCAGTTCGGCACTAAGGTTATCCCACGGATGTGGAGTCAGCTGTTTCAGACCAAGTGCAATACGTTTTTTGTCATCATCGAAGTCAAGAATAACCACGTTGATTTTCTGATCGAGCTGTACGATTTCGCTCGGATGCGAAACACGGCCCCAGCTCAGGTCGGTAATGTGAATCAAACCGTCTACGCCACCCAGGTCGATGAATACACCGTAAGAGGTAATGTTTTTGACGGTTCCTTCGAGAACCTGACCTTTCTCGAGTTTCGAGATAATCTCTTTCTTCTGCTGCTCGAGTTCAGCTTCGATAAGTGCTTTGTGAGAAACAACCACGTTACGGAATTCCTGGTTGATTTTAACCACTTTGAATTCCATGGTTTTTCCAACATAAATGTCGTAGTCACGGATGGGCTTCACGTCGATTTGCGAACCGGGAAGGAAGGCTTCGATACCGAATACGTCGACAATCATACCACCTTTGGTGCGGCATTTGATGTAACCGGTAATTACTTCGTCTTTTTCCAATGCGGCATTTACGCGATCCCAGCTGCGCAGTGCGCGGGCTTTTTTGTGAGAGAGTACTAACTGACCTTTTTGATCTTCGAGGCTTTCAACATATACCTCTACGGTGTCACCCACTTTCAGGTCAGGGTTGTAGCGGAATTCGTTCAGTGAAACGATACCATCCGATTTGTAGCCGATGTCAACAACGACTTCTCTTTTGTTCAGTGAAATTACTTTTCCGTCAACAACTTCTTTTTCCTGTAATACAGAAAGAGTGTCGTTGTACAGAGCAGTCATTTCATCTTTTTTCTCGCCAGTGGCTTCCAGAGATGTACCTTCAAAGGCATCCCAGTCGAAATCTTCGTCAGCCTCTTTTGAGGTAACTTTGCTTACTTCCACCTTCTCGGCTTTAGTTTCTTCAGCAGCCTGGTTTACTGCTTCGGTTTGTTCCAGATTTTCTTTGTTTTCGCTCATGTAATGTTAAGCTTGTAACTTTTTATAAATTAGACATTATTTTGAATGCGCCGCAAAATTAGAACATAAACCCAACAAATCAAATCTTTGGGTTTCTTTTTTACTGAAAGTCGGAGGTTTGCAGCGATATTGATGAGATTATTATCCGGTAGTCTTCCTTTCGTGTCCTGGTCATGCGTCGCTTTACGTAATGTATCTTTATTTTGTAACTTTGCTACTCCGCGACTGCCTTGGCTTCAATCTCTTTTAGACCTGGAACAAGGTGGCTGACGTGATGGTTTACTAAAACAGTTGGTTTTGTGAAAAAAATTCTGGTAACCGGAGGAGCCGGTTTCATCGGTTCGCACTTGTGCAGCAGGCTGCTCGATGAAGGCAACGAGGTGATTTGTCTCGACAACTACTTCACTGGCTCAAAACGCAATGTACTTCCCTTGCTCGATAATCCTTACTTCGAACTGGTTCGCCACGATGTGACGATGCCTTATTTTATCGAAGTGGATGAGATCTATAATTTGGCCTGCCCTGCTTCACCGATTCATTACCAGGTGAATCCCATCAAAACCATCAAAACTTCGGTGATGGGCGCCATCAATATGTGCGGCTTGGCCAAACGTATTAAAGCGAAGATTTTGCAGGCCTCTACCAGCGAAGTGTATGGCGATCCGCAAATTCATCCGCAAACAGAAGATTACTGGGGTAACGTAAATCCCATTGGACCGCGCTCGTGTTACGACGAGGGTAAGCGTTGTGCTGAGTCGCTGATGATGAATTACCATTTGCAGAATGATGTTCGCATTAAAATCATTCGCATTTTCAATACCTACGGGCCGCACATGAATCCGCATGACGGCCGCGTCGTTTCCAATTTTATTGTTCAGGCATTAACCGGAAAAGATATTACGGTTTACGGCGACGGACATCAGACCCGGAGCTTTCAGTATGTGGATGATCTGATTGAAGGAATGATTCGGATGATGAATACGCCCGATGATTTTATCGGTCCGGTAAACGTTGGAAATCCAAACGAATTTTCGATGCTCGAACTGGCTCAGGAAATTCTGAATATCACCGGCTCATCTTCAAAAATCATTCATCTTCCGGTCCAGCAGGATGACCCGGAGCAACGACAACCCGACATTTCACTGGCGAAAGAAAAACTGAATGGCTGGGAACCAACGATTCAGCTGCGGGAAGGCTTGGAAAATACCGTTGCCTATTTCGAGGAAATGCTCCGGCACGGTGAGTTGAAATAGTGATTTTCGGGCTGAACAATATGTTTCAGAATACTCTTCCTGTGATCTTTTTCAAATACTCGTACCTTTAGCCTGTCGGAATTTATCATTGGCAAAGATGATATTGATATTCAGCTATTGCTGGAAATAATCCGACAATTATTACCAGACCGAAAACAAAGAAAGTATATGAAGGGAATTATCCTGGCAGGCGGTTCAGGCACACGTCTGTATCCAATTACTAAAAGCATTTCGAAGCAGTTGCTGCCCATCTACGATAAACCGATGGTGTATTATCCGTTGTCGGTTTTGATGCTGGCTGGCATCAGGGAGGTGCTCATCATTACCACACCATCCGATAAAAATTATTTTCAAAATTTGCTGGACGACGGTAGTCAGCTGGGCCTGCAGATTTCGTATGCCGAGCAGCCTTCGCCTGACGGATTGGCACAAGCGTTTATTATTGGTGAGGAATTCATTGGGAAAGATGACGTTTGCCTGATTTTGGGCGACAATATTTTTCACGGTTACGGGTTTAGTCAAATGCTCGAGGATGCTGCGGCATATCGGGCGGGAGCCGTTGTTTTCGGTTACTATGTGAACGATCCGGAGCGTTATGGCGTTGTGGAATTTGCCGAGAATGGTAAGGTTCTTAGCCTGGAAGAAAAACCGTCCGAACCTAAATCGAATTATGCAGTGACCGGACTTTATTTCTATCCAAACGATGTGGTGGAAAAAGCAAAAACATTGAAACCATCGGAGCGGGGCGAACTGGAAATTACAGATTTGAATCGTTTGTACCTTGATGAAGGCAAATTGCGTGTGAAGCTGTTGGGACGAGGCATGGCCTGGCTCGATACCGGAACGCACGAGAGTCTGATTCAGGCATCGAATTTTATCGCCACCATTGAGCAACGCCAGGGATTGAAAGTGGCCTGTCTCGAGGAGATTGCTTACAACAAAGGTTGGATCAGTCGCGAAGAGTTGCTCGCATTGGCTGAACCTTTGAAGAAAAATCAATATGGCCAGTACCTGTTGCGTTTGGCCAATCAAAAAAATGCACCTTTTTAACTGATTTATGGAGATTGAAAAGACGGACCTGCCGGGATTGTTGATTGTAAACCCGAAGATTTTCCTTGATGAGCGCGGATATTTTTATGAAAGTTACAATCAGCAAAAATACCACGAGGCGGGAATCGATACAATATTTGTTCAGGATAATGAATCACGTTCGGTAAGAGGAGTGGTGCGTGGATTGCATTATCAATTAGCTCCTCATGCACAAGCGAAACTGGTTCGCGTACTCGAGGGAACTGTTTTTGATGTGGCAGTAGATATCCGGAAGGATTCGCCCACTTTTGGACAATGGTTTGGTGTGGAACTTTCCGCTGAAAATAAAAAGCAGCTGTACATACCGGAAGGTTTTGCCCACGGATTTTCGGTATTGAGCGAAACCGCTGTGCTGGCTTATAAATGCAACGAGTTTTATCATCCGGAATCGGAAAGAGGAATTGCGTTGGACGACCCCGATCTCAATATTGACTGGAAAATTCCCTCTCAGGAATTCATTGTTTCGGAAAAAGACAAAAAAAGCCCTCGCTTCCGTGATGCAAAAATGAATTTTATCTTTGCTGATAATCAAATCTAAAATAGAGTAGCCAATCATTCCGAGAGATTCATGTGTCGCAGGTTTTAGGATATCTTGCGATTCCGATTTTCTTTCGGAAAAGAAGTAATTATTATGAAGATTCTTATAACCGGATCCTCCGGTCAGTTGGGAAGTGAATTCAAAGAGTTAGACAAGGAAACTCCGCAACATCAGTTCCTGTTTACCGATGTAGATGAACTGGATATTACCAATCCGGATGCGTTGGCAGAATATTTTTCCAAAGAAAATCCGGGGCTGGTGGTAAACTGTGCGGCCTACACCGCTGTTGATAAAGCAGAGGACGAACCGGAGAAAGCCGGGCTTATCAATCGCGATGCTGTCCGGAATCTGGCGTATGCCTGTCATGCGTCTGGTTCCCGTTTTATTCATATTTCAACCGATTACGTGTTCGACGGAAAAAATTTCCGACCTTACGTGGAGAATGATCCGGTGAACCCGGTTTCGGCTTACGGACGGACAAAGATGGAAGGCGAAGGTGAATTGCTCCTGGCCGGAATCAAAGGTGTGGTGATTCGCACATCGTGGTTGTATTCGTCGTTTGGAAATAATTTCGTGAAAACGATGATCAGGCTGGGTAAGGAACGGGACGAACTGAACGTGGTTTTCGATCAGATTGGAACGCCTACTTATGCCCGCGATCTGGCGAAAGCCGTCATCGCGATAGCCGATAAACTGATGAATGATCCGGCTGATTTTAAACGCGGGATCTATCACTTTTCAAACGAAGGAGTGGCCAGTTGGTACGATTTCACGTTGGCGATTCACGAATTGCACGGAGGAATCGATTGTAAAGTCTTCCCGGTAGGTTCGGAAGAATTTCCAACCAAAGCACCACGTCCTCATTATTCTGTTCTGAACAAAACGAAAATAAAATCAACCTTCGGCCTGTCAATTCCCCATTGGCGGGAGAGCCTGAAGGAGTGTATAACAAAACTTAAATAATATCCGGATGAAGCAAAATGACGTTCTGGAGATGGTCAAAGCCAAAGCAAATGAATGGCTGACCGGAAATTACGACGAAGAGACAAAAGCGGAAATAAAACGCTTGCTCGAAAATGATGATAATACCGAGTTAATCGACGCTTTTTACAGGGACCTTGAATTTGGTACCGGCGGATTGCGCGGCATCATGGGAGCGGGTTCGAACCGTATGAACATTTATACGGTGGGAGCTGCAACCCAGGGTTTGAGCAATTACCTGAAAATTGCTTTTGCGGATTTGGAGCAAATCAAGGTGGCTATCGGTCACGATTGCCGCAACAACAGCCGCCTGTTTGCCGAAACGGCTGCAAAAATTTTCTCAGCGAACGGTTTCAAGGTGTATCTCTTCGAAGATTTGCGTCCAACTCCGGAGCTCTCATACGCTATACGCGAATTGGGTTGTCAGAGTGGAATTATCCTGACAGCCTCGCATAATCCGAAAGAATATAATGGTTACAAAGCCTACTGGGACGATGGTTCGCAGGTCGTTTCTCCGCACGATGTGAACATCATCAAGGAAGTGGGAAAAGTAAAAGTAGACGATATTCGTTTTGACGGAAGTGAAGAGAATATCATCAGCATGGGTGCTGACATGGATGAAAAGTTCCTTAGCAAAGTAGTAACGGTTTCGCTTTCGCCGGATGTCGTGAAGAGGCAGAAAGACCTGAAAATCGTTTATACGCCCATTCACGGAACCGGTGTAAAACTGGTGCCGATGGCACTTAGTCGCATGGGCTTTACGAATGTGATTCACATTCCCGAACAGGATGTGGTCAGTGGTGATTTCCCAACGGTTGTTTCTCCAAATCCGGAAGAACCGGCTGCGATGAAACTGGCGATGGAAAAAGCGGCAGAAGTGGATGCCGACATTGTGATGGCTACCGACCCGGACGCCGACCGTATTGGTGTGGCAGTGAAAAACGATAAAGGCGAGTTCTTTATCGTGAACGGAAACCAAACCGTGTTGCTGTTCCTCTACTACATCATCACCAAACGGAAAGAAAAAGGAGACCTTGTCGGGAATGAGTTCGTGGTAAAAACCATTGTGACTTCTGAACTGGTTGCCGAAATAGCCCGTCGCAACGATGTGGAGTATTACGATTGCTACACCGGTTTCAAATACATTGCCGACGTTATTCGTGAAAACGAAGGTGTGAAGAAATACATCGGAGGTGGTGAGGAAAGTTTTGGATTCCTTCCGGCCGACTTCGTTCGTGATAAGGATGCGGTTTCTTCTTGCGCGCTGATGGCCGAGGTTGCTGCCTGGGCAAAAGACAGTGGCAAATCGCTGTACGAACTGTTGCAGGACATATACCTCGAGTACGGTTTCTCGAAAGAGCGCATGAAATATGTGGTGCGTAAAGGAAAAGCCGGCGCGGAGGAAATCCAGCAGATGATGGTCAACTTCCGTGAAAATCCGCCGAAAGAACTGGCTGGTTCCAAAGTGGCTGTTGTGAAAGATTACAGTACCCTGAAAACGAAGAATCTGCTCGATGGTTCGGAAACCGATATCGATCAGAAAGAAACATCGAACGTACTTCAGTTTTTCACCGAAGATGGTTCGAAAGTTTCTGTTCGGCCTTCCGGTACCGAACCCAAAATCAAATTCTACATCGAAGTAAAAGGCAAGTTGGAATCGCGCGAACAATTCGATCAGTTGGATGCCGAAGCGAATGAAAAAGTCGACAAGGTGATGGCCGACATGGGCTTGTAGATCCTGAATCAGATAATAATAAAACGGCCTCTCATTCATTGGGAGGCCGTTTCTTTTTGTATGAAAAAATAATTTATTCTTTTACCCAAACTCGTTGGGAACGGATGATTAACATTGCCAGGAAATAGGCAAAGGCACCGGTTACCAAAGCTATTTGGTAGCCAAAGTTAAATGCTACCAACATAATGGCTGTTGAACCCAATACCGATGCGGCGCCATTGACGGCAAATCCCCAGTCAACCAGTGAGCCAACCCGCAGCGTTCCTTTCGGGAAAGGCATTCCCATGAAAAAACCGAGCGGCAGTATCAGTACCATGGTAACCAATATGCGTCCGGAAATAGGTAACAGGACCAGCTTTTCAGTAAGAAATCCGAATAGCAAAACATCCAGGATAATCCAGGCAATGATGCCTAAAAAAGGTGTGGTTGAACTAAAACGGGAAGAGAAAAAACTCCCGATTCCTGAAGCCAGTAATAACGAGAAAAGGATGGTCATAAAGGCATAGGAGTTGGACCCGATGAACAGCGTGTATTTTTGTATCAAAATCACTTCAACGGTCATGAATGCTACCCCGATAAGGAAAAAATAGAGCCAGCCACGCACGTTCAGTTTTTCTCCCTTTTTCAGGAAGGGAATCAGGTTGATTGGAATAATGAGCAACCCAATGACCAACAGAATGATGGTAATAAGCAGTTTCGCCAAAGGAAATCCTTTGAATTCCCATGGTTGAATCGTTTGCAATTCTGAGAATTTGAAATTCTTCCACATCCCCATTTGAGCAGCAAAGGGACGGTCATCCGTTGATGGCGATAAATCCGTTGCACTGTTTGGTTGTGCGGCCTTCCAGCCGTTTTCCACAATCTGGTTAATAAGATTGTTCTTGGTGGAATCGGGACTTGGATAGACAATCCGGAATTGAGGATAGTTCTCGGCCGAAAGCTTATACAGCGCATTTTCCCATGTCGCTTTCTTCATTGGCTGTTTGCTCATTAGCATCACCATTCGTCCCCTGGCGGGAAAATCGTAAACAGCCAAATGACTGGCCGGATTGGGAACATTCAGCTTGTTCATCGCTTCAATGGCGTCGTTCACCAAACGCGGAATGTAAAACTGATGGTCGAGTAGCATGATACCGCTGTCGCTCATGGCGCGGTAGTAATCTTCGAAAGCTTCGCGGGTAAACAGGTAATTTTCGGCCAGGGCAAACGAACCGGAAGCCAGTGCGGCAAACGTGTTGGTACTTCCGGAGTAGATGATGTCGAACTTGTTCCGGAATTGCCGCACATATGCGCGACCATCTTCGGTGACCACTTTCACCCGTTTGTTGTGGTACATGTTTCCCGTGAAATCTTTTAGAAAACCATCCGTCATCATGTAGTTCAGGTAGGGAACCACTTCGACAGCGTGAATTTCTGTCGCTCCTTCGTACAGCGCATTCAGCACATCGGCTCCGCCGCCGGCACCCAGCGACAAAAAGGTACAGGAATCAGTTCGCCCAATCAGGTATTTGAGCGGATAACCCGATACCTGTTTCAAAGAATCAGGCTTATCCAGGTTGCCATCAAAATGAATCGTCGGTGCGTGTGCGGCATTATCGATGATACAGTAATAAAAGTCGTCACCAGCCTTTGCTACTTTGATGTTCGCCATGGCATCCCAGTGCGAAAAGATGACCGGGAAACGTTCTTTCCTTTCTTTGTGAATCAGTGTATTTGCTTCCGGAAGGAGAAAGAGAACAAGCAGCGAGAGCACCGCCGGAACCGTCCGCCACCATTGGGGAGCCTGCAGCAAAGCGGCAACGAAAACCGGAAGACATATCAGCAGCGTTGTTCGCTGTGTTTGAATGGTATTCATTAATAATACAGCGACGACCACTCCGAGGCCTGCTCCAATTAAATCGGCCATGTAAAGTGTCGATATCTTTTTGTTGTTGATCTTGAATAATAATGTCAGGGCCATGCCTCCCCAGAAAAAGGAAGAACTGAGGATAATGATGGTTAGAATAAATTTCATCAGCATCCAGCCACTCGAGAACAGATGGGTGAAGTTCAAATCGAGTCGCAAAACCAGCATGGGACCAATCAATGCCAGTATTCCCGAAAGGGTAAGATATACCCAGATAAGTGAAGGATTGTTTAGTTTTTTAAAAAAGCGAATGCTTAGTCCGCCGAGTCCCAGTCCGAGAATGGCCAGCGAAAGAATGAGGAAAGCAAACGTGTAAAAGAACTCGGCGGAGAAGATGCGCGTCCACAATATCTCCAGCGCAATAAAGGTAACCGACATGAGCAAAATACTCAGCCCATGTTTCCAAATGCCGGGTGATTGGGACGGTGAAGATTGATCTGTATGCATATTCAAAGGTTTGTGGGTTTGATAGTTGATTGATTCTTTGGTTATTTAATAGTATCCCGAAAAAGGATTTCATTACATACCGGGACGAAAAAGTATGAATGTTGAGGAACTTATTTAGAAAGCTAGTTTGCAATCGAAGTGCACGATATTTTTTTACTTTTACGTTAAGTAAACACAGTTTACCTATAGAATAACCTAATCAAAATGCGTCTTCTCAGTCTATTCGGAAGACCATACTCTTTTAATAAACTAAATAATCAACTCATGAAAACAACTAACCTGATAGCGCTGACTGTGGGCCTGTTCTGTGTGTCGCAGGTGCTGGCCCAGGAGCCGATGAAAATGAAACCCGAGATGACCGAATTCTGGGATCCGGAAGTAACCGTGGTAACACCGGGAGCTCAACCCTCCGATGCACCTTCCGACGCTACTGTTTTATTTGACGGAACGCCCGGTAGCTTGACTGCCAATTGGGTAGGGCGGGATGGCAATGCTCCCAAATGGAACGTTGCTGACGGATGTGTGACCGTGGCGCGTGGAACGGGCGTGATTCAAACCAAAGAAAAATTCGGCGATGTTCAGTTGCACATCGAGTGGAGGACACCGGCGGAGGTAATTGGCAAAAGCCAGGGGCGTGGAAACTCGGGCATCTTTCTGCAGGAGCGTTACGAACTTCAGGTGCTTGATAATTATAACAACCGCACGTACCGCAATGGACAGGCTGGTTCTATTTACAAGCAATATGCTCCGTTGGTGAATGTTTGCAAAAAGCCGGGCGAGTGGCAAACGTATGACATCATTTACACGGCCCCGCGTTTTAAGGAGGACGGAACCTTATTTACGCCTGCACGTTTTACCGTTTTGCAAAATGGCGTGCTGGTGCAAAACAACGTTCAGTTGCTTGGCCCGACAGAGTACATTGGTATTCCGGAGTACAAGGCGCACGGCAATGGTTCGTTGATTTTGCAGGACCACGGCAATCCGGTGAGTTACCGGAATATCTGGATACGAAAATTGTAATCATTCATATTGTTTAACCTCAATCAAATATTTTTATGGAATTGATAGAAAACAAGGGCATCACTTTGTCCGAAGTAGCGTTGCACCACATTAAGCAGACAGCAAAGTGGGCTCAGTTTCTGGCCATCATTGGTTTTGTAGGTACTGCACTAATCGTTGTGGCCGGCTTGTTTATGGGGACGGTTATGTCGTCATTGAGTCAATTGGGTGGTAGCGAAATGGCTAAATTCCCTGCGGCCTGGTTGTCTGCCATCTATATTATCCTGGGAGGAGTTTATTTCGTTCCCAGCTGGTTTCTGTACAAGTTTTCCACCGAAACCCGTACCGCTTTATTGGGAAACGATGAGGGAGTCCTGACTGAAGCTTTATCGAATCTTCGCCGGACGTTCAAATTTCTGGGCATCATGACCATTATCATCATCGGACTGTATGTGCTGGTCTTTGTTGGCTTGGTGGTTGGTGCCGCTGCAGGCGCTGCTTTTTAATTTTAGTTATTTTACATAGATTTTCATGAAAGGTTCTTCGGTTACTGCCGGAGGACCTTTCTTATTTTTGTTCACTTTCGTGAAGATGCGAAAATGGCCGGTATTCAGGCTGAAGTAGCTTCAAAATGGAGGGGCGTGTGAAATAATTGCAAAGATTTTTTTCGGAGTTCCCCCTCTTTTTCCGCATCGGTAAAATATCCATATCTTTGCCGCAAAATTCACAACCCACTTAATTCCACACCATGCAGGAGAAAATTTTAATTCTCGACTTTGGTTCCCAATACACCCAGCTTATCGGGCGGCGTGTTCGCGAACTGAATGTCTATTGTGAAATTCATCCCTTCAATCATTTTCCTGAAATCGATGAGTCAGTGAAAGGTGTCATCCTTTCGGGAAGCCCGTTCTCTGTTCGTGATGAGCTGGCGCCGCGTATCGATCTGGACGAGATAAAAGGAAAGATGCCGCTCTTGGGCGTTTGCTACGGTGCGCAGTACATGGCGCATTTCTTTGGCGGAGAAGTGGCTCCTTCCGACAGTCGCGAGTACGGCCGTGCCAATTTGAAATACATCGACCAGAGCAATGATTTGTTTAAGGGAATCAACCTGGATACACAGGTTTGGATGTCGCATGGCGATACCATCGTGCAGATGCCGGAGAATTATAAAGTGATTGCCTCTACGTCAGATGTGCAAAACGCAGCGTACAAAATCGAAGGCGAAACCACGTACGCCATCCAGTTCCACCCCGAAGTATATCACACCACCGAAGGTCGTGAGTTGCTGAAGAACTACGTGGTGGACATCTGTGGCTGTAAACAGGATTGGACGCCTGCATCGTTTGTAGAAACCACGGTGAAGGAGTTGCGCGACCAGCTCGGCAACGACAAAGTGGTGCTGGGATTATCCGGCGGTGTCGATTCAAGTGTGGCCGGTGTGCTCCTGCACAAAGCTATCGGGAAGAATCTGACCTGCATTTTCGTGGACAACGGGTTGTTGCGGAAAAACGAATTTGAAGATGTGCTCGATTCATACAAGGACATGGGCCTGAATGTGATTGGTGTGGATGCGAAGGAAAAATTCTGGAACGACCTGAAGGGCGTGACCGAGCCGGAGCAAAAGCGCAAAATCATCGGCCGCGATTTCATCGAAGTGTTCGATGTGGAAGCACACAAGATACAGGATGTGAAGTGGCTGGCTCAGGGAACCATTTATCCCGATGTCATTGAATCGGTTTCGGTGAACGGTCCTTCGGCAACCATCAAGTCGCACCATAACGTGGGCGGACTGCCCGAGAAGATGCACCTGAAAGTGGTGGAGCCGCTGAAGTTACTTTTCAAAGACGAAGTTCGGCGCGTAGGAAAAGCGCTCGACATCAAAGCTTCGTTGCTGGGACGTCATCCTTTCCCGGGACCGGGACTGGGTATCCGAATCCTCAGCGATATTACACCGGAAAAGGTTCGCATCCTTCAGGAAGCCGACGCCATTTTCATCAATACCATGAAAGAGTGGGGCCTGTACGATGATGTATGGCAGGCTGGTGTGATGTTGCTGCCGGTACAATCGGTCGGTGTGATGGGCGATGAACGGACGTATGAAAATGTGGTTGCGTTGCGGGCAGTTGCCTCTACCGACGGTATGACGGCCGACTGGGTACACCTTCCGTACGATTTCCTGGCCAAAGTTTCCAACGATATCATTAACAAAGTGCGGGGTATTAACCGCGTGGTTTACGATATCAGCTCCAAACCGCCGGCCACCATCGAATGGGAATAATCACCTTGTAAATATATTGTCAGCGGGCTGTCCATTTCGGATGGCCCGTTTTTGTTTCTGCCAAATTCCCTGTCGGTGGTTGAAAACCCCGACAGTGGTCATTGGGAATTATGGATGTTGTCTCGAAGTCTCGGGACAAGATGATGAATTAGATTTCGAATCTGGCCTATTACTATAATTTGGATGGATGACGAGAAACATGTCGCGGGCTGAAATCCCGGTTTAATTCAGCCCGGTGGCAACGCCCCGGGGTGGAATGTTGAATGTTATTGAACGCGGTCGAGCGGTGGTCATGATTGAAAAACGAATGTTCTTCCGACCGCAATGGCAGAGACATTTATCAACGCGCAACAACAGAAACGAAATTAACGATAGAAACAACAGAAACAGCGAATGCCTAACCTGAAATATTGAAACCGAACAACAGAAATTACAACGAGAACTGCAACGAGAAGAATATTCCCAAATTCGTGACATCCGGGTTGTGGTAATTTAACCGCCAAACGGCATCCACGCGCAGGAGTTTTAAGATATTCTCAACTCCCACCGACGTTTCCATGTATGGCTTTTTACCGAGGCCGGTCATGCCGGGGAGTAGCTGCATCTCGTTTTGCGTGTTGTTGTTGAGGCTGCCTTCCAGCACCTTTAATCCAGCTACCGTACGCCATTTTAACTTCCGCATCAGCGGAATTTTGTTCAGGAAGAATCCATTGAAATGTTGCTCCAGCGACAAACTGGCCCACTGGTCGCTGGCAAACTCCTGGTAGTTCATCAGGTTGTAGGCGTAAATATCGTATGCGTACGTTTCGTTTCCTTCATGGATTTTCAGTAGCGGGAAAGGTACGGTTCCCCATGTTTTCCCGGCGCGTAGCAGATACGTGGTATATCCGAACGGACTGATCGGAAGTTTATCGTACATGTCGAAGTAAGCCTTGTAGTAATTGTAATCACCGCCCAGTTCCTTCCGACCCATCGTCAGGTTCACGTTGAAAATCGGTTTTTTCGAATCGAGGTAAATCTTCTCAAAATCATCCTGCATGTAATGCTGGCCAGGTGCATATCGCGTTTTCAGCGTAAGCTCTCCGTATTCAATATGGTTGATGGTGTTTCCGTTCGGGGCTATGAAAGGCACGTAAGGTCCCGTGTACATCTTGTTGTAGCTGTATTGCAACTGGTTTTTCCAGCCACCCAGCCATTCCTTGGTCACCGTGAAATTGAACTGGTTCATCATGTTCAGCTGCGTGGTGGGCGTTTTGCTCAGCAGCGAGGTCATGATGTTATCCTCCATAAACGCGTTACTGCTTTTCCCCAGCAGCTGGTAGTCGTGTTCGTACTGTGCATTCAGCGAAAGTTCGGGATCTTTCTTGAAGAAGTACTCCGCGCCGCCGCCGTATTTAAAACCTTTATCCTTCAGTCCGTAAGCGCCAAAACCGTTAAATCGCCAGTTTTTGCTGAAATCGATGGTTGTGCGTCCGCCCAACCGGAAACGCTGGCCTTCCACCTGGTTGTAGCTGTACATGTAATAGTACGGGCCGAGTTCCACGGTACCCAAATCCTTGTAGCCGTAATAAAACATATGTATGTAGTCGGCTACTGTTTTGAACAGTGGCACATTTTTAATGGAATCGACCATGGAATAAATTTGCGACTCGCTCTTGCTGAGTTTTTCGGGGCGGTTCTCAGTCCAGAAAGTTGAATCTTTTTCCAAAGCATCACTGGCCACGCTGATTTCCCGTTTCATCTTTTGCAGTTCCTTTGGCGGTGGCGAAAACTGCAACGAATCGTATAAGGTAGTTTTGCGCCCCATGATGCCAATCATCTTGGCTTCTTTATTCTTCTGCAGGTTGATGTCGGCAAAAATCATGTCCTTTCGTGGTAGCCACCGACCAACGCTGTAGCGGAATTCTTTGTCGATGTCGAGCGTATTCACGAAGTTGATATTCGCCTTCTTCGATAGTTTCCAGGCCACTTTGGTAATGGCGTACGTTGAATCGGCTACCCAGAATTTTCCTGTGAAGGTGGGGCTCTGAACCTGCTTGGGTTTGAAGGATACCTCGTACACTTTGTGTCCTTGCACCTCGGTACTGTCGAGCAGATAATACTCATAAAACAACAGCCCGTGGTTGTTCAGCGGCGATACCAGTCCAATATCCGATACGTGGAGGTAGTTGGCGTAAATATCGAAGTCCTGGTACATCTTGCCGGTGAATTCGGTAATCATGCTCGTGGTCATTCCCGAGGCTTTGGTCGCCAATACGCGTTCGTGGTCGGCATCGTCGTGCTGGTGATAGTAATCCGAAAAGGTTTCAGTCATAAATACCGGCAGGTACGTTTTTCCGTCCGATTTCAGGGTATCCAAATGGGCGAATACAAAAGCAAACTGGTCCCAAAGTTTGGAGCCTTTCTTCGGCTTCTTCACATTTTTCAGGTCGATTTCCATCTTGGTGTACACCTTGCACTGGTAATCGGGAAATTTCTTCGGGTCGTTCATATCCTTCCGGGCGATAATTTTTCGCAACAGCGGATGCGCCGGGTTTTCCGGGGGCTTGACGTCTATCTGGTCAATGTTGTAGGTTTCGCTTATCAGCCTAATGTTGACGACCTGGCTGCCCGGCTTCAGTTTAATTTCCTGCATCTGGTAGCCAACAGCCGATACCTGTATCACGGAAAGGTCCAGTTTGGCCGAAAGCCGGTAATGCCCGGTCGTATCCGAAATAGCCCCGATGGTGGTGCCTTTGAACACAACGTTGGCATACGGTACCGGTTCGTTTGTCCCGGCATCGGTAATGGTTCCGCTCACAACAGTGGTTTGCGCGTGCGCAGCTCCTGTCAGCGCGAGAAGTAACAGGGTGATAAATATCTTGCTATAGATTGTGCTTATATTGCGTATCGTCACGATGCTTGCTTTCTTCTTTATACCGGTTATCCGGAATTATTTCCGGAGTCCGCTTATTCGTTATCGTTATGATTCGAATGTTACAGCCTTGGTTGCTTCATTCTACCGAAGTTCGTTTCCGGTTAACCCGGTTAATAACATTCTTTGGATAAAACGGTTTAATCCAAGGCGCAATTTGCAGATACTTTTCCAGTGTATTGCTCTTTCGATTGGTAATTATTCGTTAAGTTTAATACCGGGGCTGCTACTCTTTGCGTTACCGCGAAAAATAGCGGCGGGTTTCTTTCTTTGACCATAGAAACAGGGTCGCTCTCGGCACGGTTGCTGTTCCTCTTTTGGATACCGACTGCTATATCAATCCGGCTAATGCTATCATGCGGATTATCAGTTTTATCTGATGTTTGGCGAATATCATTTCACCAGCTATTGTCTCTTTCTCACCAGCGCTTTCGATCGTCGCACCTGGGGTTTCCATCATCTCACCGGCGATGGTCATTGTCTCACCAGAGCCTTTCATCTTCTCACGAATGCGTTCCATCATCTCACCGACGATTTCCAGCGCTGGAAGCCGCCGGTGAGAAGCCGACAACTGTCGGAGAGATGCCGATGATACATGGTTAAAAAAGGGTGAACTTAGGTGAGGCGACTAAGGTGACTGACGAAGAGCAGCGGGAAATCAGTTAAAATGGCGCATACGCTAATCGGTAAAGGGCGGCCGCTGAGGAAAAGAGTCCTGGCGGTGAATAATTAACCTCCTTTCCGGTTCTGAAACCTTAGTAACCCGTTGGCCTCCGTCACTCCCCAACCTTATTAACCTTATTCTTCAGGGGATATTGTTACGTGTGTTTTTCGGATGTTTAGTGGAGCAACGTCAAAATGATTTTCATGAAAAAGTGGCTCAGTAGCGGCATAAACCAACCTTCTATTCGGTTTTAAAACCTTAGTAACCCGTCGGTCTCTATCTGTCCCCAACCTCATTGACCTTATTCTTCAGGGCATCCTGGTAGTGCCTCATAAATTTCTCGTATTCTTCCGCAAATGAATACCTCCGGTGATGTCTTGGCTGGTTCAGGATATATCGGCACACTTTGTCAACATCCGCCTTCGATACGGAGAAGGCAGAGGCCGATTGCTGCCATTTGAAACGGCCTGTAACCAACTTATTTTGATTGATGAATTTTTCTGAACTATCAGCGACGGCTGTAGCCAATTCCTCCTCAGCTACTGATGGGAACGGGATACTAAAAAATGGATATGATCGGGATTCGCATAAATGGCATATAGTTTGGAAGCATGATTATTGACAATTCCGGTTATATATTTCTCTATTCTTTCCCTGTTTTCTTCGTGAATAATGCGCTGACGTTTCTGAGTGATGAAGACGAAATGGGTGTATAGATTGTCGTATTCAATTTTCATAAAATAAGGTTAATAAGGTTGGTTGTTAGCAGTGACTGACGAGTTACTAAGGTTTAATAATATAAAAATAAAGTCTTCAGAAAGGAAATGAAACAGGACGCGGAGAAAACATGGTGCCTCCGGTTGATTTGACCAACAAAACCAACCTGAATATTTCAGAACCAGAATTTTTTACAGACTTTTGAGGTAGCTGAACTTGGTATACAAACAACCCTATCAGCGGCGTAAATCACCCTTCTTTTCGGTTTTAAAACCTTAGTAGCCCGTTGAGCTATCCCAGGTCTGCAACCTTATTTGTTGTAGAGCTGTTTTACGAGGAGACATCGTTTTTTATTACGTGTGAGAAATTTTGAAGCGAAAAAGATGTGGAGTCAGTTTCTCAGGTTCTTCCTGGTATTTGGAGTTCCGTTTGGTGTAATTGCTGGCATTATGGTTTATTTAATTACCTACAGCGAAATGGTAAAACACTATCCGGAGAAGGATTATCCCCGTAAACTTGCATTGAAATCGGCTCTTACGGCCATGGCCTTTTTCCTGCTCGTTGGTGGGATAATTGGCATTTTTGTTATGAAAGAGTGATGCTGATATGTTAAGTGGATGGCATGGGCCGATAAAAAACCAGATTGTTTTTTTTGAATGTAAATGATTGTTTTATGATAACGATAAATATTCCGGGAAACCGGAAAATAGCCGTAAAATACCTGGTGCTCGATTACAACGGTACTTTGGCAATTGACGGAAAATTGATAGCGGGCGTCAAACAACTTTTAAATACGTTGAGTGAGCAGCTCGAAATTTATGTGCTGACGGCCGATACTTTCGGAACCGTGAAAAAGGAACTGGCCGGAGTCAACTGCCAGTTTTCCGTTATCAAGCCCGAAGAACAGGATAAGCAAAAGGAACAATTTGTGACGAGTTTGGGAAAAGAAAATGTGGTGGCTATCGGGAACGGCTTGAATGATGCCCTGATGTTAGCGAGCGCTGAATTGGGCATTGTCTTGCTACAGGCTGAAGGTGCCGCTGTAAAAACAATGCTGAGCGCCGATGCGGTTTGCCGGCAAATTACCGATGCGATTGAATTGTTGAACCATCCGCTTCGGCTCAAAGCAACTTTGCGGAATTAATCGGATGTCATAATTTTACATATTGCATCATTTTTCCCGCACAAAACCTCCTTTCCATTCGATTTCAATGCAAAAAAGGTTTTCTTCCCGATAAAAGCTATTTTTGGGTTTGAAATTTGAAAACCATGCAAAACTTAACACGACTTTTTGATATCCTCGATCTTTACCGGGGAGAGTACAGCCAAAAGGAGTTGGCTTTCGCCCGGAAAGAGAATGGAAAATGGTTGCCGTGGTCGGCAGCCGATTATGTGCGTCAGTCGGATGCCGTTGCCTGTGCGCTCTTAGACCTGGGTCTTGAGAAAGGCGACAAAGTAGCCACTATCTCAGGTAACCGACCGGAATGGAACGTGCTCGATATGGGAGCGGCCCAGGCGGGAATCATTCATGTGCCGGTTTATCCAACGCTCAGTCTCGACGAGCAGAAATACATTCTCCGTCATTCCGGAGTAAAGTATCTTTTTGTTGGCGATCGCAGCATCCAGTCCAAGCTCGACGAATTGCGATCCGGCGCCCCGTGTCTGGAAGGAATTTATTCTTTCAACGAAGTGGAAGATGCCCGCTCGTGGAAGGAGTTCGTGGCGAAAGGCGAAGAGTTGCTTCCGACGTTGAAAACAAAGGTTGAGGAAATTAAGAAAAGTATTCACGAAGACGATTTGCTGACCCTGATTTACACCTCAGGAACGACCGGAACCCCCAAAGGGGTGATGCTTTCGCACAAAAACCTGATAAGTAATTCGAAAGCCACAGCATACAAGCTGGGACACGGCCCTCGCGCTATGGGTATGTCGCATGTCGCACTGTCGTTCTTACCGCTTTGTCACGTGTACGAGCGGATGATGGATTACAATTTCCAAATTAATGGCCTGTCGGTTTATTATGCCGAAAGCCTGGCCACGATTGCCCGCGATATTAAAGAAATTCGTCCGCATGTATTTAACACCGTTCCGCGTTTGCTCGAAAAAGTTCACGAACGCGTGATGGAAGTAGGAAAGGATTTGACCGGGGTGAAAAAGTGGATATTCGACGAGGCCGTGAAATTTACCCGGAAATTTTATGTGGGCATTAAGTTTAATCCTGTCGACCAGTTAAAATTCAATTTCTTCGACAAGGTCATCTATTCCAAATGGCGGGAAGCGCTAGGGGGACGTATCAACTACATGGTGTCGGGCGGTTCGGCATTGCAAATCAATTTGCATCAGTTTTTCTGGATGGCCGGTATGCGGGTGTATGAAGGCTATGGATTGACCGAAACTTCGCCGGTAATTTTTGTGAATGACCCGATGGATGATTCCCGTGTTAAATTGGGAACCGTTGGCCCGTTGATGGATAACGGCACCGAGGGTAAAATTGCAGAAGATGGCGAAATTCTGGCACGTGGTCCCGGCTTGATGATGGGCTATTACAAGGATGAAGAGATGACCCGCAAAGTGATTGATGAAGATGGCTGGTTTCACACCGGCGATATCGGGGTGCTCGACGAAGGGAAGTTCTTGCGTATCACCGACAGGAAGAAAGAAATCTTTAAACTGAAATCAGGAAAGTATGTGGCTCCGCAGGCCGTTGAAAATATTCTGAAAGGCTCACATTTCATCGAACAGGTGCTGGTGGTTGGCGAAAATCAGAAGTTTGCCAGTGCTATCATTGTGCCGGCTTTCGATGCGTTGGAGAAATTTGCCTCCGAAAAGAAACTGGAAGCTGCTAATCGTCAGGAGATGATTCAGCATCCCGAAATCGATGCGCTTTTGCGGAAAGAAGTTCGACTCGCGAATAAAAAGCTTGGAAATAACGAGCAGGTAAAACGCTTTAAGTTGGTAGCCGATACTTGGTCGCAGGGAACAGGCGAACTTTCTCAAACACTGAAACTAAAGCGAAAAGTGTTGCACCAAAAATATGATGGACTCATCCGGGAGATTTTTTCTATTGAGGATTAAAACTTTACCTCACCGAAAACAGTTTAGTAAATAATGGCGTGATGGTGGGAAATTTCTGCACCAAAAGGTTATTAAATGTTAACCGAAGAGCCTCCTTGAAAGAATAAGGCTATTTTCGGGGGAAATTGTATTATTTTTGTTAGAAGAAAATGAGTATCAGGTAAGGATTTAGCCCGATGAAAATTTAATGACTATGAGATATTTAAAACTATCCTTTTTACTTTTTGTATTTACGGCTCTGTTGGTTCCGGCTTCGGCGCAGGCCCAGGAGCAGGACGTGCAGTCGCAGGCCATTAAATTTGGGCGAGTGCTTCGTTTGGTCCAGACATTTTATGTCGATACAGTCAACCTGAAATCGTTAACGGAGGATGCCATCGTAAAGGTGCTTTCCGATTTGGATCCACATTCGGTCTACATTTCCAAGGAGGAAGTTGAGGAGATGAACGAGCCGCTACAGGGGAATTTCGAAGGAATCGGTATTTCGTTTAATATTCATCAGGATACATTAATGGTGTTGACCACTATTCCTGGTGGACCTTCAGAAAAAGTTGGACTTCGCCCGGGTGACCGTATTATGACAGTCGATGGTAAGAATATAGCCGGCATCGGGTTGAAAAACCAGGATGTTTTTGATATGCTCCGTGGTGACAAGGGGACCAAAGTGAATCTTCAGATAAAAAGAAAAGGTGAGAAAAACCTGTTGGATTTTACCATCGTTCGCGATAAAATCCCGATTCACAGTCTTGATGCAGCATACATGCTGAACAAGCATATTGCTTACATCAAGCTGAACCGTTTTGCCGCAACTACGCCGGATGAGTTTCTGGAGGCGATGGATAACCTGCAAAACAATAACAAGGTTGAAGGTTTGGTGCTCGATCTTCGTGGAAACGGAGGTGGTTATTTGCGTGCGGCTATCGAATTGGCCGATCAGTTCCTGTCGAATCATCGGTTGGTCGTTTACACGAAAGGAATTCATTCGCCTAAACGGGAATATTTTGCCACGGGCAGTGGTGATTTCGAGGATGGAAAACTGGTTGTCCTTGTTAATGAAGGTTCGGCTTCGGCCAGTGAGATTGTAACCGGTGCTATTCAGGACTGGGACCGCGGCGTGGTGATTGGCCGCAGAACTTTTGGAAAAGGTCTGGTACAGCAGCCGTTCATGCTGAGTGATGGCTCTATGATCCGTTTAACAACGGCACATTATTATACGCCTTCCGGCAGAAATATTCAGAAGCCTTATTCGAAGGGAATTCAGGAATACCGGAACGATTACCTGGAAAGGTTCGAACACGGTGAGTTCTTTAGCCGCGACAGCATCAATCTGCCCGATTCGCTGATGACACATACCTTGGTTACCAAGCGGAAAGTGTACGGCGGCGGTGGTATTATGCCTGATATTTTTGTTCCGATGGACACTTCGGTGAATTATCGTTACTACAACGAGTTGGTTCGGAAGAACATTCTGTTCCCGTTTGTTGTAGGCTACATGGATAAAAACCGGGCTCAACTTCTTCAGAAGTATAAAACGTTCGATGCCTTTAATCAGGACTACATGGTGAATGATACCATGTATGAAAAATTGGTAGCCGCCGGCGATAAGGAAGGAATTAAACCGGAAAAAGAAAATCCGGAAGTTTCGGAGAACTTGTTAAAGCAGCAGATCAAGGCGTTAATTGCTCGCGATTTATACGATAATGGCACTTACTTCCAGATTATGAATGAAGATGATAAGGCTATTAAGAAAGCACTGCAGGTGCTTACGGACGATAAATTGTATGAGAAATATCTAGGACGTTAAATTCGTCAGGGTGAAAAATAATAACAGGTCCGGCCATTTCAGCCGGACTTCTTTTATGTGCAGCAATGATTGAAATTTTATCCTGGTTACAGGAGCACTGGGTGGAAGTAAGTGGAACGGTTACCGGTTTGGCTTACCTTTATTTTTCCATTCGCCAAAGCATTTTAACCTGGCCGCTGGGCTTGCTCTCTTCGGTACTTTATGTGTATGTGTTTTTCGTATCGAAGTTTTATGCCGATATGGGGCTTCAGTTTTATTATGTCGTCATCAGTATTTACGGATGGTATGCCTGGCTTCACGGAAATGGTAAAAACAATCATCATGGAGAGTTAAAAGTATCCCGAACCTCTTTCGGCCTTTGGATAAAGCTTTTTGTTGCTAACCTGGTGTTGTATGTTGTGATTGCTTACATCCTGATCAATTTTACGGATTCTCCTGTTCCTTACTGGGATTCGTTCACTACCGCATTAAGCATCGTGGCTACCTGGATGCTGGCCCGCAAAAAAATTGAGCACTGGTTACTCTGGGTAATCATAGATTCTGTCTCGTTGGGATTGTATATTTACAAAGGATTATATGCCACCACATTCCTCTTTTTTGTTTACACAGTCATGGCTGTTGTTGGATTTGTGGAGTGGCGAAAAGATTTGAAGAACAACCGGTAAAAGATGACAGAAAAAATGAAACGTATCGTCATAACCGGTCCCGAATCGACCGGAAAAACCGAACTGGCTCGTACGCTGGCTGAGCATTTTCAAACAGTTTGGGTTCCGGAATATGCCCGAAGTTATGTCGAGAATATTGAGCGAGCGTATACGCGAGAGGATGTTGAGAACATTGCGAGATATCAACTTTCACAGGAACAAGCGTTTCAGGCGAAAGCTCAAAACGGATTTCTGTTTTTCGATACCTGGTTCATCATTACGAAAATCTGGTTCGATGTGGTTTACGGTGAATGTCCCCAGTGGATAACGGAACATATCAGCAATTCCCAAATCGATTTGTTTTTGGTTTGTGATACCGACCTTCCCTGGATACCTGATTCAGTGAGAGAAAATGGCGGCGAAAAAAGAAATGAATTAATGCAAATGTATTGCCGCGAAATTGAGTCATTCGGTTTTCATTACGCCAAGGTTTCCGGAAACGGTGAGAACCGGTTGAAGAACGCACTGAAACTGATCGAGGAAGAATTTTAAAACCATTGCTGCTAACATTTGTTATGCATGGCATGCAAAATATCGGTAACTTTAAGTATCAGGTAACATTTTTTGAGATTGAATTAACAGTTCGAAGATGTATGCCTTTTAGTTTTGCCCGTATCATTGGATGACGATGTTTTGAATATGTACCTCATTATTGAAACTTCCGTTATCGCGCCCCAAAAATAACCCACATGAAGATTGCACAGAACATTACGGAATTGATTGGACAGACTCCATTGGTCCGGTTAAATAAACTGGCACAAGGCATCGAAGCAGAGGTATTGGTGAAACTGGAGTCTTTTAACCCGGGTGGCTCCGTAAAAGATCGTTTAGGACTGGCACTTGTCCAGGCAGTTGAACGAGATGGATTGATTAGTTCTTCTACGACTATTATTGAGCCGACAAGTGGAAATACCGGCGTTGGATTGGCGATGGTTTGTGCGTCGAAAGGTTATGCATTAAAGATTGTCATGCCCGAAACAGCAACTGTCGAGCGTCGTATGATTATCGAGGCGTATGGAGCTGAAGTGATACTGACTCCCGGCAAGGAAGGAATGAAGGGCGCTATTGCGAAAGCTGAGGAATTGCAACGTGAAATTCCGGATAGTTTTATTCCAATGCAGTTTTCCAATCCGGCAAATCCCGAAATGCACAGAAAAACTACCGCATATGAAATATGGAACGATACCGACGGTACGGTTGATATTTTCATTGCTGGTGCCGGAACAGGAGGAACCATAACCGGCGTTTCAGAGGAACTGAAAAAATTGAATCCGGAAATCCGGACCATGGTGGTGGAGCCGGAAGATTCCGCGATCCTATCGGGAAAGGAACCGGGAAGACATAAGATTCAGGGAATAGGGCCTGGTTTTATACCGGAAGTTTTGAATACATCGTGTTACGATGAGGTCTGTTGTGTTTCGAATGATAATGCCTATGACATGGCAAGAAAACTCAGCACGGAGGAAGGAATTTTTTGTGGTATTTCATCAGGCGCTAATGTTTATGCGGCTATCGAGATCGCGAAAAGGCCGGAGAATAAGAATAAGCGAATTGTCACCATTATTTGTGATACAGGAGAACGATATTTAAGCACCCCATTATTCAATAATCATCATGAGAAAGATTAATCAGAAAGATATAGACAACCGTCTGACAAAAGCCATCAGGGATTTGTCAGATCCCAAATCGTATGATTTGGTATGTCACGAGCATCGGCTGGGAGAGCCTATGCCATCGATTGATAAGCTCGCTAAAATGGTCGATAAGGTCAGGCAAATCATCTTCCCCGGTTATTTTGGCGATATCAATTTAAACCTCGGGACCATCGAATATTATATTGGGGTAATGATTGATGAAGTGTTTGAACTAATCTCAGAGCAGATTCTTGCTGGGTTGTGCTTCTCCTGCGGCGATAACGAACGTCCGGAAATGCTTCAGCTGGAAAAAGATGCTTCCAAAATTGCGATGGAATTTATCGAAGGTCTTCCTGAAATCAGACGAATGATGGTAACCGACGTTAATGCTGCCTATTTGGGCGATCCGGCTGCCAATGGAATTGGAGAAGTAATTTTCTGTTATCCGGCTACCCGGGCCATTTCAAATTACCGAATTGCCCACCATTTGTTGAAGCTGGGGGTTCCGTTGATTCCCCGTATTATTACAGAGATGGCGCACTCCGAAACCGGAATTGATATTCACCCACGTGCTGAAATTGATGAATATTTCAGTATTGACCATGGTACTGGTGTGGTTATTGGATCAACCAGCGTGATTGGCAAGAATGTGAAACTTTACCAGGGGGTTACGCTCGGTGCGAAAAGTTTCCCACTTGATGAAAATGGTAACCCGATTAAAGGAATTCCGCGTCACCCGATTGTGGAAGACAATGTGGTAGTCTATTCCAATGCCACTGTACTTGGACGAATAACCATTGGACACGATTCTGTTATTGGTGGTAACGTGTGGGTTACCAATAGTTTGCCGCCACACTCGAAGGTTGTTCAGGTAAAAAGTCGTCAGGCCGAATTTGTTGATGGAAGTGGAATTTAAACCTTTGGTTTGATTTATCCGCGATTCGGTTAACTTTGCCGGGCAAATGGATAAATGACTGCATTGATGGAAAAGTTTCAGATGGTTGCCAAAACATTCGCCGGTTTAGAGGGCGTTTTGGCCAGTGAGCTCGAGATACTAGGAGCCGAGAATATTACAGAAGAAAGACGTGCCGTTACCTTTGAAGGTACAAAAGAGACACTTTACAAAGCCAACTTTTGTCTGAGAACAGCCCTTCGAATTCTGAAACCCATTGCAGAATTCGAGGTAAACGACCGGGATGATTTATATGCCGGTGCAAAGAAAGTTGATTGGTCAAAATTCATCGAGCTTGGAAAAACCATTTCGGTTGACAGTGTTGTCAGTTCAGAGATTTTCATCAATTCCATGTATGTTTCCATGAAAGTGAAAGATGCTGTTGTCGATCAATTCAGGGAAAAGACCAGAAAACGACCTTCTGTCAATACGGAAGATCCGGATATCCGCATCAATGTTCATTTAACCGGTAATAAATGTTCTGTGTCACTTGATAGCTCGGGGGAATCGCTTCATAAGCGTGGTTACCGTGTAGCGCAGACTGAAGCGCCTATTAATGAAGTGTTGGGTGCGGGAATGATTTTGTTGTCAGGATGGGATGGAAAAAAGAATTTTCTCGATCCGATGTGCGGTTCGGGAACCTTGTTGATTGAGGCTGCCATGATTGCGTTGGGAATTCCTCCGGGAATGTACCGTAAATCGTTTGGATTCGAGCGTTGGCTCGATTTCGATGAAGAAATGTTCGAGGAAATCTATAACGCCGATTACGAGAAAGATTTTGACGGCAAAATTGTTGGTTCCGATATTTCCACCCGCAATGTGGCTATTGCACGGGCAAACATCAAAAATGCTGGCTTATCGAAACACATCGAAGTGGATACGATGGATTTTGCTCAGCTTCAACCGCCGTTCGATAATGGAATTATTGTTACCAATCCGCCTTACGGAGAACGTTTGAAGCCATTTTCACTTCGGGCACTCTATCAAATGATAGGAGATAGTTTGAAAAATAATTTTCCCGGCTATGAAGCCTGGATGATTTCCAGCTCGAAAGATGGCTTGAAAAGTGTTGGTTTACGGCCTGCAGAGAAGATGACACTTTACAATGGTGCTTTAGAATGTAGCTACCGTTGTTATCAGCTTTACCAAGGCTCTAAAAAGTCTGCTAAAAGAGACTAACGTGTAATTTAATTGCTTCTTAGTGCTTCAAACTGTTTTGGATATTGAATTCTATTGCCAGGATATTACAAGAACTGTAAAGAACGCTTTGAAAATGATAAATACACTAGTTCAATGTATCCATCGAGGCAATACGATTAATATCTTTTCAGTTTAATACAGTTTGGCTGTTTTAGCTTATTGCAATACTGTTCCAGCTGGACTTAGTGCAATACCTACTTGTCCGCCTTTTACAGTTGATAATTCTTCGTTAGAGAGAATTTCGAAGGTTGAGATAGATTTCATAACAGAGTTTATTAAATGGTTAAACAACAACTATAGGTTTAAATAAAATACAAATTAGATAATGTTACTGCTTACTGCAGAACTGTGCCACCAGGAGGTAATGCAATACCTACTTGACCACCTTTAGCGGTTGACAATTCTTCTGTAGACAAAATTTCCAAATTGAGAGAATTCATAACAAATGCTTTTAATGGTTAAACATGTTCCTTATTTGTTTCCTTGCATTTGTTAATACCGGAAAAGCGAAAAAGGTTACCCACTAAATCAT
>NZ_JHXO01000012.1 GCF_000621705.1 Prolixibacter bellariivorans ATCC BAA-1284
ACCTGCTTCAGGATTACCAAATTCAGGTTAGCATGACAGAGAACAGTAATCCACGGGACAATGCCATTGCCGAGAGAATTAACGGTATTCTTAAAGATGAATATCTTCATCTCGAAGTAAGCAAGAACATCATTTTCACAAACAGTCAGTTAGAAAAAACAATAAACAAGTATAACAATAAGCGTCCACATCTGAGCTGTAATATGCTCACACCAGAACAGGCACATCTCAGATCAGGTACACTCAAAAAAAGATGGAAAACCTATTATAAAAAACAAGTAAATTTAAATGTCTAACCTGTAAACTTTTTTTAGGACGATACACACGTCGCGAACTATATCTCTTTAAACAACCAAGGGGTGATTTAAATGCCCTTGAAGTGTATAGCGCTCCAATTATTCTTATCTTTAATATCGTCTTTTCCTGAACGTTGGAACATCGCTTCGGGAAGAACGGTTTCCGCCAGCTAACAATAGTAAACCAAATAGGTGCGCTCACCTACCCCACCAAAACAGATGAGCCCAAACCAAACTACCTGCTTCCGGCATGGGAGCCCGACTATTTCAGACAAACCAATGAACCATTGAATCGGCAAGACACCAAAAAACCAAGCTATGAAAACGAACAACCGTCGTGATTTCCTGAAAAAAAGTATCATGGGCCTCTCCGGAACAGCCCTGCTCGCTTCGGGCACCAGCCTCGATGCATCCGGAAAAGCCATAGAGAACACACCTGCTACCTTACCTACCCGCCCGTTGGGCAAAACCGGCATCCACACGCCGCTCATCAGTATGGGAGCCAGTGGCGTCACCTCACCGGGACTGGTGAAGGCTGCCTACGAATCCGGCGTCAAGCTGTTTTTCTCGGCCAACTACTATGGCCGCGGAAACAATGAAATCGTCGTGGGCGAAGGGTTGAAAGGCCTGCCCCGCGACAGCTTCCTGGTAGGCACCGCTGCCATCCCCGATGACATGAACAAGGGCGCCGGTACCTTAATGAGCGGCTTTACCGTCGAAAAGTACATGAAAACCGCCGAGGCCAGCCTCAAACGTTTCGGGCTGGAGACCATCGACTTCGTACTGTTGCCGTTTGCCTCGAAGAAAGAGACCATCCAGAACGAGGCCGTGCTGAAGACATTTGAGCAACTGAAGAAACAAGGCAAGGTGAAGTATGTGGGCATTGCCTCGCACGGCGGCACCGTCGAAGCGCTGAACGCAGCTGCCGAAACGGGCGTGTACGACGTGGCGATGATAGGTTACAACTACAAGACACAGAATTTAGAAGAACTGAACACCGCCATTCATCGTGCGGCGAAAGCCGGAATGGGTATCGTGGCCATGAAAACCACGGCCGGCGCTGCCCGAAGCAAGTCTGGTCCGTCCATCAACACCGATGCAGCGCTGAAATGGGTGCTTCAGAATGAAAATATCTCGTCCATCGTATCGGGAATGACCTCGGTGGAACTGGTGCAGAAAAATCTGAAGATGATTCAGAACCTGAAGATGACCGAACAGGAACTGAAGGAGTTGGGCATGACTTCCGAAAACGGTTTAGGGTTGTATTGCCAGCAATGTCAGCAGTGCGTACCGCAGTGTCCGCACCACCTCGACATCCCGACCATCATGCGCAGCTACATGTACGCCTATGGCTACAAAAACCTGGAGCAGGCCTGGCACACGCTGGCCGAGGTCGACCTGTCGAACAATCCCTGTCACCTGTGCGACGTCTGCAACGTCAATTGCGCTTCCCGCTTCGATGTCCGCAACAAAGTGATGGACATTGCCCGGCTGAAGGATGTACCGATTGATTTGCTGAGTGTATAGAGCATCCATCCGGATTTGGTTTCAGGTTGCACTTAGAGGTTACTATGGTTTCTGTTGTTACTGTTGTTAGAGAGTTACAAGTTTCAGGTTGCGCTTCGAGGTTTCTGTTGTTGCAGTTGTTTCTGTCGTTACTATTGTTCGGCAAAAGTCCCTTCTTTCCGTCATTGCGAGGAAGCGAAGCATGAGCGACCGTGGCAATCTCATGATTAGCACAACCAACGTTTTCAAGAAAAAAGGACAACTACAAATACGGATTAGATGCTATTCTTTTGATCGAAAAAATCTACTCACCCCATCCGAATGGCATTCGGATTGCCCCTCTCTACAATTGTAAAGAGGGGCTGGGCCGGTGAGCAAATCAATGTTTGTATCCTATGACTTTGCCGGAAGAACTTCTTATCTGGGAATCGAACCATACAATCCTGCAGCGGCATTAGCCCTTCTCTATGTTAGAGAAGGGGTGGGATGAGTAGATGCTGAATGGAAAATTCCCCAATTCCCGGGAAGCAAAACTTGAAAAATCCGTATCTTTTCATCCCGTACGAAAACACCAAACCGCAATGAACCTAACAGACCTGGGTTATACTGACCAGATTGAAGCAACCAGAAAAGAACTGCAACTTGAGCAATTCGGGATTGGCCGGATTGTAGCTGAACACAAAGAGCGCTACATCGTCCGCACTGCCGACGGTGAATATGAGGCCGAGATAACCGGGAACATGCGTTTTACAGCTCAAGGCCGTGAGGATTTCCCCGCCGTGGGCGATTGGGTGGCCCTGACCCCTTACGACGCCGATTTCGCCATCATTCACCAGATACTGCCGCGCTCCTCCGTCCTGAAGCGACAGGCCGTCTCGCACTCCGGCGAAGTGCAGATCATCGCCGCCAACATCGACTACGCCTTCCTGGTGCAGGCCGTCGACCGCGACTTCAATCTTAACCGCCTGGAGCGTTATCTGACCATCTGTTATTCGTCGAACGTCAGTCCCATTATCGTACTCACCAAAACCGACCTCATCGATGAGCAACGAATAACCGAAATACAGGACAGCATCACACATCGCATCAAAGAGGTTCCCGTGCTGGCTATCAGCAACGAGACCCATGACGGCTACGAAGCCCTGAACAACGTCATCGAGAAAGGAAAGACCTACTGTCTGCTGGGTTCGTCGGGCGTGGGCAAATCGACGCTGTTAAACAACCTGTCGGGGCAAAACCGGATGAAGACCGATGTCATCAGCGAAAGCACGCACAAAGGGAGGCATGTGACCAGTCACCGCGAATTAACCATCCTCGAGAACGGCGGCATTCTCATCGATAATCCCGGTATGCGCGAAGTGGGTATCGCCGACACCGCCAGCGGACTGGAAACCACCTTCGACGAGATTATCAGCCTGGCGCAACAATGCCGCTTCAAGGATTGCACGCACACCACCGAAGCAGGATGCGCTATTCTGGAAGCCGTCGAAAAAGGAGAAATCGACGAGCAAGCTTACGAGAATTACATGAAAATGGAACGGGAGAAAAGCCATTTTGAATCGACGGTAGCCGAGCGACGAAAAAGAGACAAACAGTTCGGGAAATTCCTGAAGAACTACAAGAAGAAGGATATCAAGAACCGGGAAAAATAGAACAAAAGTACCCGAAAAAGATACGGCAAGCCTGAGCCTCACAAAGTAAAAGCACTAACTTTCCAAAAGAAACCAACGAACAATACTCACGATGACGAAACGAAACCGAATGAAGCATCAATGGATAATGTCCATTTTCATGTTTTTAGTCTCCATTTTTATGACCGTATCCTATTACATCAAGATTTCTATCAGTGACACGAGCGAACTAACGACTATTGCTTTCTATGTATGGATACTCTCCCTATTTGCCTGGCTGATTAAGGTCATTCATGATACAAGGGTGTTACGTCGAAAGAAGGAAGAATGACATACCTTTCCGAAACCATTGGAAATTTCCACTCGTGACAATTGAGGATAAGCGACACCCCGCAAAAGACGATCTTGTTATTCACCTAATTCCGGGCAAGCTTTCGCAGGAACCAATTCTACAATTTACTTCGAATTAGCTTATATTTACAATGCCTGACTGCATTCGGCTCAAAAGTCCAATCATTAAAAACAGGCCAGGTGCGTACCGAACTTATCTAACTACTCGAATGAAGCGCTCGTATCAAATACTGCTACACATTGCCTTCTGGTTAATTTTTAACGTACTGCAATATGCCCGGTACGTTGCACTGAATTATGGCGACATATCGCAGGCTTTTTACCTGATGGTTGGTGTACAGATTCTGATCAACCTCATTACATTTTATGGTTCCTACTTCCTCATCTTCACCCGGATTTTTGATTATTCCAAATTAAGGTTATTCACACTAATCGGTATTTACATCGTAATCAATATCGCGTTCAGGGTAGGCGTTTCCCGCTATATATTCTCATTTGTCGAAACAGAAAGCTGGCTTGATAAATACACATCCATCTGGTTGCAAACCCTCTTTGTATTCACTTACACTGGTCTGTCGTTTTTGGTGCGGTTTACCATTTTCTGGTTCCACGACCAGCAATTAAAGATGGAACTAATGAACGAAAAGCGAGCCGGCGAATTAGCCTTATTGCGCGCCCAGGTTAACCCCCATTTTCTGTTCAACACATTGAATAACCTGTACTCGCTGGCGCTGCAAAGTTCCGATAAGGTAGCTGTTGGTCTGGCCCGCCTGTCCGAAATTATGCGCTACATGCTAAAGGAATCGGACACAGATAAAGTATCTCTCGACCGGGAAATCAACTACCTCCAAAGCTTCATCGAATTACAAAAGCTACGTTTCCGTGACCCCGGTTTTGTTGCCGTTGAGATTAGCGGGGATTTTTCAGGAAAAGTCATCGCCCCCATGTTACTCATTCCGTTCATCGAGAATGCGTTTAAACACGGGAATAAAGACGCCCCGTCGCCGGGAATTATTATCAAACTGGGAATTGAACAGCAGACATTCCTCCTCCAGGTAACAAATGATTACAAAGAAAAAAGCGACACACCGACCAATAACGGGTTGAACGGAATCGGACTGGATAATGTGAAAAAAAGGTTGGAACTGCTTTACAAAAACAAGTACCGTTTGGAGATTAATAAAAAGCGGGATGAGAAAAAGTTTGAAGTCAGGTTAACCATAGAACTTTAAAGATGAGCATCAATTGCATAGCCATAGATGATGAGCCGTTAGCTTTGGATATCATCCGTAATTTCGCATCGAAAATACCTTTTTTAAATCTGATGGCTGTTTTCGAAAACCCGTTGGAATCGATTGATTTCATGAAAAAAAAACAGGTTGATCTCATCTTCCTGGATATACAGATGGACGATATCAACGGAATTCAGTTTCTAAAATTGCTGAACAATCGTCCTTATGTAATTTTCACGACCGCCTACGAAGATTATGCACTGACTGGCTATGAACTGGAAGCCATCGACTACCTGCTAAAGCCCATTTTCTTTGAGCGCTTTGTGAAGGCTGCAGATAGAGTTTACCGGAAAATGATGCCAGCGAATGAGGGTGAAAAAGAAATGACTCGTCATCAAGAGGCCAATCACGAAGACTTCATTTTTGTTAAGACTGGATTTCATCACCAAAGAATCAGGTACCGCGACATTTTATACATCAAGGGAGAAGGAGATTACCTCCGGATTGTCACGCATCAAAAGAAAATAATGACATTACTGAGTTTTAGGAATCTGCAGGAATTGTTACCCGCTGATGAATTCGTCAGGGTACACAAATCGTACGTTGTGGCTATCCGGCATATCGATTCCATCGAACGAAACAGAATTAAAGTGGGTGATGAAGTGATTTCGGTCAGCGGAACCTACAGCAAGAATTTTTTTGGTCTGCTAAAATCGAAAAAACTAATTACCTGAAGAAGAACAAACCCATCAAAAGAAACCGATCCCCTGTTCTACATTATCCCGCTGCTTTTTATTATAATTATTGAATTTGTACGCCACACTCAGGGTATAAACCGGATGTTTGGGAAAACGGTCAGTTATTCGTTGGTTAAAACTACTGCCACTCAAAATGAATTTTCGCTTTTCGGTATGCAAAACATCGTTACCGGAAATATTTACAGATAGCCTCTTCTGAAACAATTGCTGACTTACCGAGATACTCAAACCATAAATTTCCTTCATAAGAACCTGGTCACCCAGGCTGGGACCATTGTAATAGGCATTCGCTTGTATACGCATATTATCAAACGGTTTGATGTTGGTAATAACACGTGCCGACCAAACATTTTTATGTCGCTCAATCTGTTGATTGGTAACCTCTCCTTTTATGTAGCCATTGTAAACTTTGCCATTCGCATTTACCGACAGCCATTTGAGCAAGCTAAAGCTCCCCGCCAGCTCGACACCGATATCCCGTTGTTTGCCACGCAAATTTTCCGGACTATTCCGGTAAACCGAATCTTCGGTCAGGGACCGGATAGTCATGATCTTATCTTTCATCCGGTTGTAAAAACCTGTTACTGAAACCGAACTTTCACCGAATGACCGGTTATACTTAAATTCTAATGAATTGGTATAAGAAGGTTTTACATTGGCATTACCGGCAAACTCTCCCGAAATATCCCGGAAATACACCGTTGGGTTTAGCTGCAAATCGGTCGGACGCCAGATACTTCTGCTATAGCCAACCCCGATTCGTTGATGGTCCGCGAATGAACGACTAATATTCAGGTTTGGAAACAAACTCAATTGCCGGTACCTGTTATCAAAATCCCCGTTGAGTAAGGTGGTATTTCGGCTCTCGTACTCGGCGCGCAAACCTGCCTGTATTTGATTCCCCAAAATGTCACGTGTTACAGTTGCATAAGCTGCCCAAAGATTATTAAAACTTCGATATTCGTCGTTATTCCGAGATACCTGATTACCGGAAAACGTATGGGTAACAATGTTGTTTTTGATCTGTCTTTTATCCAGTGTCATCAACACACCGGATTCCAGTTTACCACTGTTACGAAGAGGTAACGAGTAATCCATTTGGTATTGCTGCCGGGTAATGTCCTGATGCCTTTTCAAATCATACGATTCGGCCAGACCGTCATTTTCCCACACTTGATTACTATTGTACAAATACTGATTATTCATCCGCGCCATGTTGACGACAATAAGGTGAGCGTCGAAACGAAGCTGATGTCCATCTTCATTAAAACGATGAACATCGCCCACATTGAAATGCCAGCCATACCGGTTGTTCCGCATAAAATCATCGAGAATATAAAAACTGGTATCCGGAACAATCCCTTCGGTGATGGTTTTCTGCGGACTCCATCCAAATACCGATAAACTCCGGCTGACATAAACAGAAGCGGTATTTCTATCGCTCACGAAATAATCGATTCCGGCATTTAGGCTTTTTCCGGTCCACAAAAGAACATTGTTGGAGTGAAAGTTCTGAAATCCGTTTTCTCCATCAATCATCCGTTCTTCGACCGAAGTACGATCCTGAAATATGGGATTCCGGTAGACATTCGCTGCCGTCGAGATATTCATTTTTTTGTTTCGGTAGCTGAGCGACAGACTCACATTATGATTGTCAGCTGTTGATTGCGAACCATCGACACTACCCGAAAAGCCGTTTAATTCGTTCGATTTGGTAATTAGGTTAATAATACCGGCAGCATGATTCGCTCCATACTTAGCCGAAGGATTGGTAATAATCTCGATTCTGCTCAAACTGGCTGCCGGTATCTGATTAAGGATATCAGTACTTTCGTCGACAGTGGGTTTGCCATTTATTAGAACAATAAAATCAGTGCTTCCCCGAAGTTTTATAGCTCCGTCTAATCCCTTTTCAACGGCAGGATGATCTTCCAGAATATCAGCAGTCATACTCCCGGCCCGATTATGACTTTGCGCGACATTAATGACGTCTTTGTCCATATGATATTCAAATGGCCTCCTTTCGGCACTGACCACCACCTCTCCTATTTCTTCTGCGACCGTATGCAACTTGATCTCACCCAGATCAAGCCTCTGCTCATTATCATTGGTTTTAATATCAGGAATGGTCTTTTCGCTGTACCCTAAACAGGTAATCTTTAGAAAATAAATCCCCCGAGGAATATTCCTGATAATAAAATATCCCTCTTTATCGGTGATTGTGCCTGTTACCAGGACCGAATCGTTCTGATTGTATAAGGCAACGGTAGCATACTCGAGCCCCTGTCTGTTGTTTAATGTGTCTTTGATTACACCCTTGACCTCTCCCCGGGTCTCTTCCGTAGCGGCATGACAAACAGCCGTTGAAATAAAAAAAGACACGAACAGGATGCTTTTTAAAAGCAAAGATAATGCGGTCAGGTTCATTGCTATGCAGTTTGGTTTTCGTAAAATTGATGGTTCTCTTGCCTGAAAGCAAAAACAATCGATAAGTGGCCCTAACTATTCGGTGAATGACTGTTTTTAATCGAAAAGCAGTTGATTAGGATGTCTAGCAGCAAAAGATTCACTTACTTTTTCCCAAAAAGCATAATGCAAAAAAGGACCGCCTTCAAGAAAGCGGTCCTTACATTTGATTCGAACAATAATCAATGGAAAGCAGCGGGCGCCGTATCCATCTCTGGAACAGTGCCCGTTGTACTTTTATATTCTTACATCATCCGCGAGTTGAGCGTGTACATTACCCAAAGCGTTCCTCCCACGAAGATAAACAGCAACAGGGCGGTAAACAGCAGGGCAATCACGTTCCAGCGCTGTGCCGACGATTTGTCGAGGTGCAGGAAGTAGTGCAGGTGCACCACCATCTGGGCAAAAGCTGCCACAAACAAACCGGCCATCGCCGTAGTGCGACTGAATGCATGACTCATAACCATTCCGAATGATACGATGGTAAGCAGAAGCGCCAGGATGAAGCCTGTAACGTAGGCTTTCGTGGTGATTTTGCCAGCTCCCATCTCTTCGCTATGTGATTGACTCATATTTTGTCTTTTTAAATTTTCAACAATCAAATTTCCGTAAGCCGTTTTAAATAACGTGCATCAGGTAAACAAAGCTGAATACGCCAATCCAGACAATGTCAAGGAAGTGCCAGAAAAGGCTGAGGCGCATCATACGGGAGCTGATTCCTTCGGTGATTCCTGATTTGGCAATTTGCCCAATCATGGTAGCAATCCAGATTATACCAAAGGTAACGTGGGCACCGTGTGTTCCTACCAGCGTAAAGAAAGCCGAAAGGAATCCACTGCGATCGGGACCGGCACCATCGTGAATCATATTAACAAATTCGTTAATCTCCATGCCGATGAATCCGAGTCCCAGCAAGGCCGTTATGATTAACCCAATGATGACCTGTTTTTGTTTGCCGTTGTGCATGGCAATCATGGTCAGACCGAAGGCAACGCTACTTACCAGCAGGAACATGGTTTCGACGAACAGGTAAGGTAGGTCGAACAAATCCTTTCCTGTGGGGCCACCGGCACTGTTAAAGCCAATCACCGCATAGGTAGCGAAGAGCACAGAGAACAGAACCAGGTCACTCATGAGGTAAATCCAGAACCCGAAGGTCCGAATCTCACCATGATCGTGATGTTCCGCGTCTGCGGTATGTACTGAAGCGTTTTGTGAAACGTTAGTATTCATTACTGTCAGATTTTTAATTATTCTTCTTTTCTTCCAGAGCAGCGGCCAATTGCTCGAAACGCTCATCCTCAATCCTTTTCACTTCGGCAGCCGGAATGATATATTCTTCGTCGTCGTGCGACGAACCGATAATCACGGTAGCAATGATGCCAATCATAGCGGCAATAGCCAACCACCAGATGTACCAAACCATCGCAAATCCAAAGGCCAGTACCAAACCGCCGATAATCGGTCCGCGTGCCACATTTTTCGGCATATGGATGTCGTGGTATTCAGCCGGACGCTGGTATGCAGTACCATTTTCTTTCATGGCCCACCATTCGTCGAGCTCGTTCACTTTCGGGATAACCGCGAAGTTATAGACAGGAGGTGGTGAAGAACTCATCCACTCCAGGGTACGTCCGTCGCCCCAGGAGTCACCGGTAAGGTCAACATTTTTCTTACGGTCGCGGATACTAACAAAGATCTGCATGCCTTGCGCCAGTATACCCAAACCAATGATGAGAGCACCAACAGCAGCGGCAATCAGCCAGGGCTGCCAGGCCATGGTATCGTAGTGTGCCATACGACGCGGCATACCCATGAACCCGAGTACATACAGCGGCATAAATGCTACGAGGAAGCCAATGGACCAACCCCAGAAGGCACGTTTACCCCATTTTTCGTCGAGCTTAAAGCCGAATACTTTCGGGAACCAGTACGCAAAGCCGGCAAAGTAACCAAACAGAGCACCCGGAATAAGCATATTATGGAAGTGAGCAATCAGGAACAGACTGTTGTGCACCACGAAGTCAGCCGGCGGAATCGCCATCAAAACTCCGGTCATTCCTCCAATCACAAAGATGGTGAGGAAGCCCAGCACCCAATACATTGGTGTGGTAAACGTAATACGCCCCCGGTACATGGTAAAGAGCCAGTCGTAAACTTTTACCCCGGTGGGTATCGCAATCAGCATGGTTGCAATTCCAAAGAAGATATTCACATTAACGGTATTACCCATCGTGAAGAAGTGGTGCAACCATACGGTGAAAGATAGAATCATGATGGCTGCGGTCGCCCAAACCAGCGATACATAACCAAAAAGTTTTTTCCGTGAGAAAGTAGCCACCACTTCGGAGAAAATACCGAAGGACGGAAGAACTACAATGTATACTTCCGGGTGACCCCACATCCAGAACAGGTTGTTCCACATCATCATGTTACCACCCATATCGTTGGTGAAGAAGTGCATGCCCAGGTAACGGTCGAGCGTCAGCAGGAACAGAGCACCGGTAATCACCGGGAACGACAGAATCATCAATACGTTGGTGGTCACGGTAGTCCAGGTGAACAGCGGTAATTTCATCCAGGTCATGCCCGGTGCCCGCATCTTGACAATGGTCACCAGGAAGTTCACCCCGCTAAGGAGCGACCCAACCCCCGCTATCTGGAAGGCCCACATCCAATAGTCGACCCCCACACCGGGATTATATGTTTTCTCAAACAGAGGAGCAATTCCGAACCAGCCGGCGTTGGTAAACTCACCTACACCAAGTGAAATCATAATCAGTCCGGCACCGGCAACGGTGAGCCAGAAACTAACCGAGTTCAACACCGGGAAGGCAACATCGCGCGCACCAATCTGGTGGGGAATCACCAGGTTCATCAAACCAATCACAAACGGCATCGCCACAAAGATGATCATGATGGTACCGTGCGAACCAAATATCTGGTCGTAGTGGTGAGCAGTGAGGTATCCGTGATCGGCACCTGCTGCCATCGCCTGCTGGCCACGCATCATCAGCGCATCAGCAAATCCACGCAGCATCATCACCAGCGCCAGTACGATGTACATCACACCAATACGCTTGTGATCGACACTTGTGAGCCATTCGTGCCACAGGTACGGCCACTTTTTAAAGTAAGTTATCAGGGCTATTATTACCAGGCCCGCCAGCGAAGCACTGACTACGGCCCCCATGATGATCGGATCGTTGTACGGTATATCCGATAAGGTCAACTTTCCAAACATATTATTTATCCTCCATAGTTTTAGTATGTACATCTCCCGAATCGGACGGCATTGTCATGGCACCATGTCCTTCATGCATTTTCGTTGAATCCTGCATGCTATGCATGTGGTGCATATCGTCCATATCATCCGTCATATTCATATTGTGGTCCGAACCGCCCATCCATCCCATGAACTGCATCATGATGTGGTTAAAGAGCTTGGGTGCCACCGATGAATACGTGGTAACCGGGTAATTAATATTGGGCTCGCTGAACTCCTTAAACGTAGCCAGGGTCATCTTATCCGGAGATTGCTTGGCTTTTTCCACCCAATCTTCAAATTCTTCCTGAGAAGTGGCAACTGCATCGAAGTGCATGGTTTCATAACCATTACCGCTGTACTCGATGTTTTGTCCCAGATAGGTTCCTTCGTGATCGGCCAGCAAATGCAACTTCGTTTGCATACCCGCCATCACATAAATCTGACTTCCCAGCTGCGGAATGAAGAACGATGTCATCACCGAAGCCGACGTCAGCTTAAAGTTTAGCGGCGCATTGGCCGGAAAAACCAAATGGTTCACTACCGCGATATTGTAGTCGGGGTAAATGAACAGCCAGTTCCAATCGGTCGAAACCACTTCGATACGAATCGGCTTCACTTCCGACTCAAGCGGTTTGTAAGGATCAAGTTCGTGGGTTTTGACCCAGGTCAGATACGAAAGGGCTGCCACAATGGCAATCGGCACCAGCCATACCACCAGCTCAATTTTGTGTGAGTGGGCCCAGTTAGGCTTGTAGGTCGCCTTTTTGTTAGAAGCTCGGTAACGTACCGAAAACCAAATGACCATAACAAAAACGGGAAGTACAACGATCAACATCAGAATAAACGCGATCTTGATCAGGAATGCTTCCTCGCTACCAATAGGTCCTTTGGGATCGAGCACCACCATATTGCTACAACTGCTCAGGAAAACCGTGCCTAGTAACAATACCACTCCCATTAAAAATTTGTAACGATTTTTTTTCATCATTGAGTTCCTCGCAACATTTATAACAGATTTAATCAATTTCATAGGACATCCATGTATCAACTAACATTTTCTTCAATTTCGGGAGGGCAAAACTAAAACCGCCTAGCACCCAAACGAATAAAATTAACAATTTTCGCTGGTCGAAAGCGTAGCTCACCCTTCATACTTATGGTCCCGCTTACGGCCATCTTCATCATCGCCTCACAATCAATTGTTAAAATATATGAACTTTTACTAAATGATTACATCATGCTATTTTTAAAACACTTACCGCCACTTCTCTCCTTCCGAGCTTAACATGAATACAGTCATTTAACAATTTTAAATATGAAAAGTTAAATAACCTTCCATATTTTACAAAACAGTCGCAAATTTATTTTTATTTTGTCTAAATAATACAACGAAGACAGAAAAGATTTCGTCATTTGCCGGAATAAAAAATTCTAAGAGCAATTTCGGCGGGAGAACTTTTTGTCGCACAATTGGTTTTATTGAGACATTTGTAAGAACATGAAACAACTGAAAGATTTCTTAAGTATACTGACTGAACTGAACAAGACGCGGATTACGTTTGTGGTTACCCTGACGACTCTGGCGGGTTATGTACTGGCCAACAAACACATCGATTCGAATGTCATCTTACCCATGCTTGGGATTTTTGTCTTGGCCTGCGGTTCGGCTGCCCTGAACCATTACCAGGATCGGGACAAAGATGCGTTGATGGAACGCACTCAAAACCGTCCATTGCCATCCGGACGCATATCAGAACGGAATGTTTTACTGATATCCGCCATCGAAATTCTGGCCGGAACCTGGATTATTTACATTGGCAGTAACCTGGAAGCCGCCATACTCGGTTTCATGGCGTTTATTTGGTACAACGGCATCTACACGCCATTAAAACGGGTGACAGCGTTTGCCGTTATCCCGGGAAGTGTGATTGGCGCCATTCCTCCCGCTGTCGGTTGGGTCGCCGGCGGTGGAGCTTTGCTCGACATCCGGTTGATAGTCCTCACCGTTTTCTTCTTCATTTCGCAGGTGCCTCACTTTTGGCTGCTCATGCTGAAATATGGTAAAGAATACGAAGTGGCCGGCTTTCCTTCCATCACTTCCGTGATGACACCGGTACAAATCAAACGGGCCATCTTCATCTGGACGGTTGCTACCGCCATCATCGGAGCACTGATTGTTCTTTCGGGACTGGTGATCACCACGTTCTTCAAAATCATGGTTTTCGCCGCCGCGGTATGGTTAATCGCCTTGTTCTCTAGACTCCTGCGCAAAGCCTATTTCGATTTCAACCCGTTTAGGTACTTCATGAGCATCAATTACTTTGTACTCGTCCTCATTATCGCGATGATTGTGGACCCGTTGATGTAAGAGTTTTTCTTTCGTAATAAACGTAACAACATACCATTCCGGTTTGGGCACTTATTTCCCTAACCGGATTTTTTTATTTTCCACTTTCCGAAAACTTAGCAACAACTAACCTTCAGATTTACACTCATTTTGTGTAATTTAAATCTGCTTTACGCGACAAATACTCTACTACCAGCAGAATTCTACCTCATACCTTCGTCTCACAATTTTTTTCAAAGGCATTCCAGAAACCAAATATCACCGTCATGAAAGCAAACTACCGCGCACTTCTCATCTTTGTTCTCGGTTTTGGTATTTTCATGCTGACCCGAAGAAGTATGTTCTTCCCAACGATTTCGGTAGCCATAGTTATTGCACCCATTTTCATCCTGCGCTTCATCCGGACACAACCTGCCGGAAGAGGCAGCTTGTTGACCTTCGTCGGATTTTTACTGAGTATGAATATCGCCTTGTGGGGCCTTTTTGGTAGCTCGACAACGATTCTGGTCGTGAATCTCATTCGGAGTACGCTGCTTTCCATCTTATATTTCCTGCCATACCTGCTTGACAGACTACTGTATCCAAAATTTCAGAAAAAGCCGTTTTTATCGACACTCATTTTTCCCGTTTCGCTAACCGCTGTCTTCTTCCTGTCATCACTGGAAGGTCCTTTCGATGGGACCGTTGCCAAGACCGTTTATGCCTACGGGCCATTGGTTCTCCAGCAACTCAACTCCTTAACCGGACTTTGGGGATTTACCTTTCTCTTTTCGTGGATAGCTTCAATAGTCAACTACGCGTGGGAAAACAACTTCGTTTGGCGGAGGGCACGGAAACCGGTTCTCGTATTTCTATCGGTTTTTGCAGCAATTATCATATTCGGCGCATTAAAAATCTCATCATTCATGACTCCGAAAACCCAAATGGTCAAAGTGGCCAGTGTTGTTTTACTTCCGGAAAACGGAAAAGTGATTCCAATGAATGAGGTTTATGAAAAGAAACTCATATCACCTTTCAAACAAACCATCGACAGAATCAATAACCTGACGGCAACCGCTGTACGAAACGGTGCACGGATTGTGGCTTTCCAGGAATATGCCATAACCATCAACGAAGATAGCGAACAACAACTGCAGGCTGCTTGTCGAAAGATTGCCAAAAACAACAATGTATATCTGAGCATTGCCTATGCCTGTTTCGCCAATGAAGGAAAAGGGAGCAACAAAAGCCTGTTAATCGACAACGACGGAAACATTTTGGTTGATTACACCAAACGATATTTGCTTGGCATTGGCGACATCGGTGAAACCCGTGTCTTTCATAAGGGTGCTGAAATCATACAAACTGTTGAAACACCTTACGGAAAAATCGGTGTATCGCTGTGCCGGGACATGAATTTCCCTTCATATATCAGGCAAGCTGCACAACAGCATGTCGATATCATGCTGAATCCTTCCTATGATAATCCCAAAGGTTTATCGCCCGGATACTATCAACGCTCCATCGAGTTTGGATTCTCGACCATCCGCCCAACTTATAATGGTATTAGCCATGCAGAAGATTACCACGGAAGAATATTGGCACAAATGGATTCAGATGAAACCGATTCGGGAATTCTTTATGCCTTAGTTCCTGTCAGGGGAATCAAAACATTGTATGGAAAAACCGGCGATTGGCTGGGATGGCTCAGTCTGATTTTTTTGATCGCCTTTAGTATTCCTCCAGTTCGAAAAATACTCGTTTAAATAAATTGCTTTTGCTCAGCACAACCGGGATTTTCTATAAACCTTTCAAACCCTGGCTTTACTTCAGGCAAACGAAACCGGGAAAACAATTTGCCATTATCTTAGTGAAAACTGAATATCCCTTTTTATGGAACATTAAATAGATCTATCTGCCGTACATTTTGGGAGTGTTTATTTAGAGAATCTATAAATAAACCGTTCGACTCGAACGAACGATTTTTTTAGTTAAATTTATTAAGCATGCATTTAATGCACGTAATAAACATAAGTTAAAAACCATTAAACCTTAGCTTTATGAATTCTATTCTGTTTAATGATCTCCTAGAAAATCAAGAAAATGTTTGTCAAATGGATGACTGCAACGCCGATTGTACGGTTCATTGTCACTAAAGAGTCAAACTAAGATTTTATCCCCGTAGCGGATAAAACGTTGCGGGGATTTTTATATCACCCTTACCTAAATATTCCTGTTGAGACACCAGCTAACTTCCTGTTTTATGAATAAAACTGTCTTCCGAAATCCCCGGTCTCAAATTATACCCGTCAAAGAGAACTTTTATCTGGCCCTCAATCCAGGCGTGAATAATGGAATCAAAATATTAAACGAACAACAGGTTGCTGTGCTGAGAGAAATGGATGGCCAAACAAGTATCGAAGAAATAGTGAACGCAACAGGCTATCCGACAGAAGTAATCGTCCAGCTTCTGGATATTTTCGGCGAAATTGAACTAATCGGTTATTCTCCTGATTTTACAGAACCTCAACTCCCAACCGAAGCACGGAATATTGACTTTTGGGTACACACCACAGATGCCTGCAATTTTAACTGTCCGTATTGTTATATCGATAAAACAAAAAATAAAAGTATCAGGGACGATGTATTGGAAAAGTTTATCCAAAAAATTGTCACGCTGGTAGAGAAACGAAACTTAGCTGAAATATCACTGAGGTTTTCGGGAGGGGAACCATTACTCCGGTTCCACCAGGTGAAGGAGGCTATATTAAAGATTAAAAGCGAGCTAAAAAGTAGGGATTGTAAAACGAACATTGGATTCCTGACCAATCTAACCCTGCTAAACCAGGAGATAGTGAGCTTCATACAACAAGAAAATCTATACACAAGTATATCACTCGACGGATTCGGCGTATTTCATGATAAAACAAGGCATTTTAAAAACAATCGGGGCAGTTTCCATATCGTCGACAAAAACATCAACACGTTGCTGGAAGCCGGGCATAGCCGGATAATCATCATGACCGTCATATCAAACCGGAACCTTGACGGGCTTCCCGAACTGGCTCACTACCTGGCAAAGAAAAATATCCCGTTCCGATTTTCGATTGTTACCGGCGAAGAAATTGATCAAGCGAAACTTAAAAAGAAGCTATTTGAGGTTTATGACATATTTGAACGATACATCAAAGATTCATCCTATGCTTTCGCCCGAAATCACCACCTGGACGATTTGCGCTTTCTGTCTCCCTCCTACCGCCCTTGCAGCGCCGGTTTCATGAGTGGTGGATTATACACCGATGGCAAAATTTATTTCTGCCAACAGGAACTGGGTAATGGAGAGGATTCCGGGTCGGTTTTCGATGAAACAGATTTGATTCAGAATATTCAGACAAAACAGCACAGACATACCCAGCTACACGACGACTGTGAAAGTTGCTCTTACCGATATGTCTGTTCGGGTGGTTGTCCATTATATCGAATTAATGGAAAATCACCTCATTGTGGGCTTTACAAAGAACTACTACCCCGGATTTACCAGCTCATCGGACTTGAAAGGTATTACCGGTTAAAACAAGCCAATAGAAAGGTGAAAGCTGAGTGATTCAGCCACACGAAAGTACGTGAAATGCCTCGCATGAATACGATCATCTTAAACTGCCTGCCTCCCGGGAATATGGATATGCCGTCGGCATCTTTGTCCATACTGAAATCGTATTTAGAATATCAGGGCTACAGCGTGAAGATAATTTACTGGAACCTGTTGATTCTTGAGTGCATAACCAAAAGTTTGCCGATTCAGCTGGACAACAAGACAGCGAACGATATTTCCGTTTTACCAATGCTTCCTTTTTTATACCGGCTAAACATAAACGATGCACATAAACAACAGCTTTTGCTTGACAATTTCAGTGGCTATTTAAGGAAGAACGATTTACCCAACGATTTTATAATAACCTCCGCAATAACAAACATTCAAAATAAGATAGACGAATTAATAGCATCAAAACTAGAGCAAATCGCTGATACGCACTCCAACTTTCTTTTTGGTATTTCAGCCAAATACTATGAATGGATTTACGGCCTTGAGCTTATAAAGTTCATGAAGAAAATAAAACCGGAAGTACAAACCATTGCAGGAGGATTCACCCGTAAGGACAGCGCCCGCGAATTTATCTCGATGAGTGAGCATATTGATTTTTGCCTGTACGGCGAAGGTGAGTATTCCTCATGGCAACTAATGAATGAGATGAATTCCCCGGAACCAAATTATCACATGGTCCCCAACTTGTTTCACCGCCAGGGCGCACAAATTACGCAAAGCACCATCCAGAAACTCCCAAAACCAGACTTCCGGGAAACAATTTTCCCGGATTATTCCGATTTCTTTCAGGCTATCCGGTTGGTCAAAATGCCGGAACACATCGGGATACGATTGCCGCTCGATGGAACAAGAGGTTGTAGTTGGAACCGTTGCCGGTTTTGCGTGGCAACCCAGGGCATTCAGTATTTCGAACGTTCGGCAGCAAGTCTTACCAATGAAATAGCGTATCAGTTTAACAAACACCACATATCGTCCTTCTACGCCACTGATGATGATTTCAATCCAGATGGTTCCGACCGGCTGCTTAAAATTTCCAATATACTCAACGAGAATTCGCTCAACCCAAAAATGGAAATGGAAACCTGGTTGACTCCTTCTACTGTTAACTACGACCATTTACGGGCGTTACATTCTGTTTGTCATTTAAAGCTCAAGGCCGGATTTGAAGCAACGTCTGATGATCTGTTAATTAAAATGAGAAAGAAAAACCGGTTTATTGAGAACCTGCTTTTCCTGAAGAACGTAGCAATGCTGAATTCCAACTTTCACATCACCTACAGCATCATCATGGGCATCCCCGACGAAACGCCGGGAGATGTAGAGAACGCCATCGACAACCTGTACTGTTTGCGCTTCTATATTCCCAACAATGTAGAGCTATGCTTCAATAAGTTTCAACTTGCGAAAGGTTCCTCTTATTATAGACAGATGAACGATGAGGAAAAAAACGAATATGAACCGGATGGTTACGGCATTTTTGTTCCCGAACGGTATATCTCAGGTGAAAGACGGTTTCTGTTTTTCTTCAATACCAAAAGCAGAACTTCGAATCACCATTTGTGGCTTACATTTAAAGAAAAGGCAACTGAAATGGAATCGCTTTCGTACCATTACTCAGTAGACAAAAAGACAGGTACTTATACCGAATACGCGAACAACTCAGTGGTCAAACAAATTCCGCTCTCGAAAACCGAAATAGAGATACTCTCCTTAACAAACACATCGATAATGAATCGCGCAGAGTTGCTCCAATTTTCCACACAGAAGGGGTATTCAAAACATACAGCTATGAACAGCATTGAAAGGCTTACCAGGGAAAAACTGTTGTATGCCAATGATGATAACTATCTGTCGGTCGTAAACATGGGGGAACTATGAAAGTAATATTAATCAGCCCTCCTAATTCCTTCGACAAAAGCCCGTCGCTGCCTTCACTTACACTGGCCACGTTGTCCGGTATCCTGAAAAAGCATCAGATAGATCATATTTGTGTAGATGGCAACCTGATGCCTTCGTTTGAAAAGTACAAGCAAAATGGCACAGGCAACCAGGTGATATTGCAGGAGATTACTGAACTCGTCATGAACTACAAACCAGATTTGGTCTGTCTTTCGTTGTGGGGAGTAAGTATTCCCTTCGCTTTCAAACTGGCTGAACAATTGAAACAGAAAGCAAGCCGACTGAAAATAATGGCCGGTGGAATCAGGGACACTTATACAGCCAACTACATTTTGAACGCGACGACAGATATCGACTATGTTTTCGTTGGCGAAGCAGAAAATAGTTTTCCGAAATTCCTTCATCATTTTATTCGTGGAAACGAAACAAAAAAAATAACCGGGGTTTACTCCGAAGCATCGGATGATTTAGTAAGAACGGCACCCATTGAGTCCGGTCTTTCGGTTACCCCCAGCTATGACCAATTTATCAATGTCGATACACGTTCCCTCTTTGTCGAAACCAGCAGAGGATGCATCTATCAATGTGTTTTTTGTGGATTACATTACACTCCATACCGACGGCTGACGCCTCAACAGGCAGTTGAACACATCCGGAGCATGAAAACAAAGTACGATGTGGGATACATCAATTTCGCCGATAACTTTTTCCCGATGAAGGGACAATGGATATCGCAATTTTTGGAATTGCTAGCAGAAAGTGAAATAAAGATATACTGGTCGTGCTTAATCCGGGCCGATAATATCGACAAGGCAATTATTAAGAAGTTAAAACCAGCCGGATGTGTCGGAGTATTTATGGGCGTTGAGAGCACTGATAACGAGACGTTGGTATTGATGAAAAAAAGCAGGAGCCCGGAACGGTACATTCAACAATTAAGCGAAAACATCGGGGCGTTGGCTGAACAAGAAATCAATATAAAAGTGTCTACGATCATTGGGTTTCCGGGTGAAACAAAAAAGAGTATGTGGAGCACAGCCAGGTTCGTTAAAAACCTGAAAGAAAAAGGAGTTGATGCTTATACCGGCCCGTTGGTCATATACCCGGGGTCGGCATTGTGGGAACAATACATCCGCGGAGAGATAAAACTCAATCGGATTCAGCATCAAACCATCAAACGTAATCAATCGGGCATGTTTCACGAATGCTACCCTCCTGATCCCATTATCTCGCCCAATGACTTTATTCCTGAAAATCATCACATGTCCCAAACCGAATTGGAAAGTCAGATTTCAGATATCCTGACCTTTGTCGGTTAATTGCCCCGATTGATTCCCGGGCATAATGGAGAACTGTCATGCAGAAAATTGAACAATACCGATAAACCGGAAGGTGCCGGAACCTATGCAGAAGCCAATTTTTCAGCGAAGTTTTTTATTTCCTGCCCAATAACTTATTCCATATTCATCACCATTTCACGGGTTTTCCGTATTTTGAGTTTCTAAACCTGAAACCGTGACCAACCATTCATTATTCAAACAGCTAACAATGCCGCAAGGCAATCACTTCATTAACCAAATAACAACAATTATGAAAAAATTGGGATTGCTTTTATTGATTGGATTACTGCTTGCTTCCTGTAATCAGAGCCCCAAATCGGGAACAGAGACTGACGCACAAAAGTCAATGGTTGAACAGGCTGAAGCGCCACGCGACGGCGTATTCATTCATATCACCCAGGGCTACAACGACCCGCACCGGGTATTAATGCCGCTGAAAATGGCCGTAATGATGGCCATGGACAAGGACGTAGTGGTTTACATGGATATTCACGCGGTGGAACTGCTGGTGAAAGATGCCAAGGACATGACCTTCGCTGACTTCGAATCGTTCCAAACCTACGTGAAGCAACTGGTTAAAAAAGGCGTTCCGGTAATGGCTTGTCCCACCTGTCTGAAGATTGCCGGCTACACACCGGACGATTTAATGGAAGGCGTTCAGGTAGCGCAAAAAGACAAATTCTTCAATTTTACGAAAGGACGCATTGTGACATTGGATTATTGAAATCCGAATTGAACCAAATAGCCAAAGCCACCCACAACAGGATGATTATCCATCCTGCGCGGGTGGCTTATTATTTAGCCCAATCAGACTCTTCCAATTCAAAAATCTCATTAACGCTTGTTTCGAAGATGTGTGCTATCTTCAATGCAAGCACCGATGATGGAACATATTTCCCCGACTCGATAGCATTAATGGTTTGCCGGCTTACCATAATCAGCTTCGCCAAATCAGCCTGCGTAAGATTCTTTTTGGCTCGCTCCACTTTTAGCGTATTTTTCACAACACAATCTTTTATCAGGTTAGGCAACCATAAATTTCCACTTCTTGTAGTAATTATAAATCACCACATACAGGAACAGTTGGAATTGCAGAATATAAAATCCCTCCAGTTGCAACTCTCCGTGAATAATCAGCAATGCCGATGTAATCAACCACGTTATCAGCAGCGATTTAGCCAGACTCATGTAACGGAGGCGTTCAATAAATTCATCTTCCACTTTCTCTTTGGAAAACATATAAAGGAGAAAGCCGGCAAACGAAAAAGAGAGGCTCACCCAGGTAAGTGTTTTCTTCAATTCGGCTGAAATGATTTGATGATTAGCCGATTTGCCTTCCACATAACTATGCTCTAGCACGTTATGCCCATTTCTGTAACCTCTCTGGAATCCACTTACAGCCGCATCTATATTGGCTATAGTAGAAAGGACGACAGCTACAAAAACAAAGGCAATACCAATTCTTCTAAAATAGTAAGGCAAATAAGTTTTCATGGATTTGTTGGTTTAAAATGAACAACCAAATGTAAACTTCACTTTACATATTAGCAAACTTACTTTACTATTTTAATAGCATACAATGATTGTACATCTTTTCAGTTTGGCTACAGACGGGAACAATTGGATGAGTTATACCAAAAGGAGGACATTACAAATAATTGCAGGCGCCATACATGGAAAAAGGTCCGATTCTTTATCTTTGGTAACCATGAAGCAACTCTTCGATATATACAAACTCACAGAGGAAGGAGTTAGGGAAATAGCGGCGTCGGACAATGAACCTCATCAGCACGACTTTGAAGAGCTGCTGGTAGGTGTGGAAGGCTCCCTCGACCATTTTATCGATTATGAATCCGTTGAAATCAACGCTCCGTTCATCAGCTTCGTCACCAAGGGAAAAGTGCACCGGGTGGTTCCCAAACTGAAGGATGGCAAATGCAAGATATGGGTCATCCGCTTTAAAAGCGAGTTTATTCCGGAAACAACCTTTCAGCTTTACTCCTATTATCATGGCCATGCGAACGTAAAGATGGAACTGAACGGTTGCTTCTTTCGCATGCCCGATTTGTGTGAAATGATTTACAACGAGAAGCAACAGCCCGAGCCGAACTATGCCGTTATACAGCACTTGCTGAGCGCTTTGTTTATCATGATTGAATCGGAACGAAAGAAATTGTGCCCGACTGGCGAGACCATACAGAAAACCCAAAACATCACCTTCAAGAACTTTCTGAAGATACTGGAAGAGAATTATCGCCGGCCCGAGGGCGTGGAGTTTTACGCAGAAAAACTATTCATGTCCTCGCGGAACCTGAACCTGATTTGTCAGAACATCCTCAACCAAAGCGTTTCCGAAATCATTGAAACACGAAAACTCATCGAAGCCAAGAACCTGTTGATTACGAACGATAAAACCATTGCCGAGATAGGCTTTGAACTGGGCTACCAGGAGAAGTCCTACTTTACCAGGGTTTTCAAAAAGAAATCGGGGCAAACGCCCGGCGAGTTCCGCGAAGAGATGAGGCAACAGATATAGGTTGCATTGCCTTAACAAACGCTTCCCTCCTTCATTTCCTAAAAAGACCACACTATTTCCGAATACTGTTACCCACTGCTGATGTCGTGCGTGTACTTTTACATCATGAATTTAAACAAGATGTATCACAACTAAAAACGATAAAAATGAAAGCAACAACAAAATGGGTCGCCGACCCTTCGCACAGCGAATTGATGTTTAAAGTAAAACACATGATGATTACCAACGTGAAAGGCGAATTCCGGAAATTTCAGGCGGAAATTGACGGTGAAGATTTGACCAAATCACCGGTCAGGGTAACCATCGACGCATCATCCATCTTTACCAATGAAGATACCCGCGATACTCACCTGAAAAGCCCTGACTTTTTCGACGTGGAAAATCACAAGGAACTGGTGTTCGAAAGTACTTCGTTTGAACAGGTTGATGATGATGACTACAAACTCACCGGTATGTTGACGATCAAAGGTATTGCCAAAGAGATAACTCTTGATGTCGAATTTGGTGGCGTGAACAAAGACCCGTGGGGCAATGAGAAAGCCGGTTTTTCGCTCGAAGGAAAAATCAACCGGAAAGACTGGGGACTGAACTGGAATGCCGCACTGGAAACCGGTGGCGTGTTGGTGAGCGACCAGGTTAGAATCAGCGCCGAAGTACAGTTTGTACGGCAGGAAGCGTAAACGTTCAGACAGGCTGATAGTCTGTCATGAAAAGAGAGTATCTTTGAAACAGATGGGCCAATTGGCCTACGGAAGGAGCAGCCATGAAGCTGAATACATTCAATAATATAACCACACGCCCGGACAGCACAGCGCCTATGTCTGTGCTGTTCTTAGGTCACGGTAGTCCGATGAACGCCATTGAAGAGAACGAGTTTGTAACCGGATGGCGCGACATGGGCCAAACCATTCCCAAGCCGGCAGCCATCTTGTGCATATCGGCACATTGGGAAACCCGGGGAACTTTTGTGACGGCCATGGAAAAACCCATGACCATTCACGACTTTGGCGGTTTCCCGAAAGCGTTGTTCGATGTGCAGTATCCGGCACCCGGAAGTACGAAGCTGGCAAAAGAGACGCAACAGCTCATTCATCAAACGGAAGTTGGGATGGACGAGAAATGGGGCCTCGACCACGGAGCCTGGAGTGTGATTAAGCATCTGTACCCCGAAGCTGATGTGCCGGTAGTGGAAATGAGCCTCAATTACTTCCGGTCACCGAAGGAGCATTACGACCTGGCCAAAGAACTGGCTCCCCTTCGCCGAAAGGGTGTGCTGATTATCGGAAGCGGAAACATGGTACACAACCTCCGTCGGATAGCCTGGGATAAGCTCGATGAGAGTTTTGGTTTCGACTGGGCGCTGGAAGCTAATGAGAAAATGAAACAGTATATTCTGGACGACAATCACCAGCAATTAATCAATGTCCGTTCGCAAGGCAGCGCTTTTCGGCTAGCTATTCCCACGCCCGAACATTATCTGCCGTTACTATACGTGTTGGCTTTGAAAGAACAAAATGAGCAGGTAACATTGTTCAACGACCAGACAATGGCCGGTTCGCTGTCGATGACTTCCGTGAAGATTGATAAAACCTGATGAAAGTTTCACTCAAAAATAAAAACATGCGTATAACCGACACCGAATTCCCCTTACAACTATCACGGAAAATTGACTGGAGTGGCCTTGATTACTTCGGCCATGTGAATAACATTTCGTATTTCCGGTACATCCAAACGGCACGTGTGAATTATATGGAGCACATTGGCCTGGTAGAATCATACAGCACCGAGAAAAAGGGTCCCATTGTCGCGTCCTGTAAATGCGATTTCATACAGCCGCTGTTCTATCCGGGCGATATCACCATCAGGTCCAGTATCAATTTCATCAAGAAAACAAGCTTCGGCATTTATCACCAAATACTAAATGACAAAGGAGAAATAGCCGCCGATGCCCAGGATGTAATGGTAATGTTTGATTTCGAGAAAAATGCCAAGAGTCCCGTCACGGCCGAGCTGAGGGAAATCATCGAACAACTGGAAAATAAACACATTGGTAAAAACCGGGAATAACCGGCAACGGTCATCATAGTTGGCAGGTAATCGGTGGTGATATTTTGACGAAGGTCTTTGTGCCCTTTTGCGGTTCATTTCAATTTTGACCATAACGTGCGCCTCTGGCTATCGCGTGTATGCAACCCGGAGTGGCGTCATCCCGACGTTCGTCGAAATGCCTTACCCCGGGCTTTGAGGTTTCAGGCCTTCAGCCTGGCAGGGTGACAATAGGAACCCATTTAACCTGTGATCTGAAATTCACCATAAATTTTTCTTCCCCCTTTCATTCCCCCTCCTATGTTTGTGCACTATCGCATGCCCTATGGTCAATTGAAACTCCGGTTGTTTCGAGGGTAATGAAGGCGGAGCTGTTTTTTTAAAACCTTATTTTTCAGTTTTTAACCCTAGTAACTATTCACGCACCCCACAACAAAAAACCTTATTGACCTTATTCATGATTGTTGCAACAATGCCACATCCATAAGGTTAATAAGGTTGGGGGCTATTAAGAATTGCATGGTTACTAAGGTTTGACAAATAAAGAATAAGGTTTTCCGGTCTGGCGGGGATTAACGATAGAAACCACAGAAACATTTCCAACAACAGAAACGCTCCGGGTCAACTGAATGTGAGAAAGTGGGAAGATGAGAGCAATACCTGAAACCCTCAAATCAATGAGTAATTAACAATGAGAAATGAAAAATACAATAAAGCCGAACCTCAAAACATAACCTGTAACTCTTCAACAATAGAAACCATCCCATCGGTAATAGGGTGTAAACGTCTGGCTTCGCCCCTGCCCGAACCGGCATATATAGAATCAATCAAACATTATTTAATTGTATAGATCAGAGAATTTGGCGTAATTTTAACATCCATGCGCCTTTAGCAGGAAACATAACATTCGGAAGAGCATTCATGGTTGAGAACACTGCACGGTTAAAACAGGTGACTAAGGTGACACTGGTTGGATTTTTCACCAACCTGTTGTTGTCCGTCGGTAAAATAATGGCCGGGATGATTGGGAAAAGTGGTGCCATGCTGGCCGACGGCATTCATTCGCTTTCCGATTTCGTTACCGACATCATTGTCATGGTATTCATCCGGGCATCCAGCAAAGAGCGGGACCGGGATCATCATTACGGACATGGAAAATTTGAAACATTTGCCACCATGTTGATTAGTTTCGGATTAATGGTGGTAGGTCTCGGCATTTTCTGGACCGGCTTAAAAGAGGTCATCAGCGCCCTGAAAGGAGAAATCATTACCCAACCCGGAATGATTGCACTTATAGCTGCCCTGGTATCCATTCTTTTCAAAGAGGGATTGTATTGGTACACCATCAAAACAGGTAAAAGAATCAACAGCTCGGCGGTGGTCGCCAATGCATGGCATCATCGCTCCGACGCATTTTCGTCGGTTGGAACCGCTATCGGAATTTCCGGGGCTATTTTCCTGGGCGAGAAATGGCGGGTACTCGATCCCATTGCCAGCATTATCGTTAGTTTTTTCATTGTAAAAGTTGCCTGGGACCTGGCGAATCCGAGTGTGAAAGAGTTGCTCGAGAATTCATTGCCCAAAAAAGTGGAGGATGAAATTACGGCAATCATCCAGGGAGTATCGGGTGTAAAAGCCTGTCACAATTTACGGACCCGAAAAATCGGGAATTATTTTGCCATTGAAGTACATGTCAAGGTCGACAAAGAACTTTCCGTGGAAGCGGCCCACATGATTGCCACCGAAGTAGAGCGGCAATTGCGCGACAAATACGGACGCCAGACACACATCGGGGTACACATCGAACCCTATTATGAGCGCGTTCACGAAACCGTGTCAGCACCTCTAAACAATCGTTAGCACTATTGAGATATTCATCAGCATAGGCCGGGAAATCATCGACACTGGTCCTGACGATTTCGAAGGCCAGCGAATTAAGAAGGTCCTGACCAAAAACCAATTCCCAGGAACAAAAAAACTCCTTCGACCGTTCCGGAAAAATTACGAACCGGCTGAAGAGGCATAATTCCCTTAACTTAGAATAATTCCAAATAGTGCAATTTTGGTGGTGAACGTTCGATTTCATGTGCCGAACGTGCGAAAATCTGGGATGAACGGAAATTAGCCATTGATGAGCGACTGTATGTATTGGCTTATGAACAATAAGATATTGGGATTTTTGCTATTTTAGCCCCATAAAGCAGAACCAACAAAAAACAGAAACTGCCAATCTTTATTCTTCAGATAACAAAATGACAAGAAATTAACCAATTACCCACATTGCTATATAATCAAGTATCCATGTGACAGGTAAGAACAATACACAGGTTTGTTTAAGAGAATATAAGACCTAAACAATTAATTAATTTCTTAATGATTTATAAATGAAACGTAATTTCATCAAATTAACCGCCATTGTACTGGCCTTTTCCTTTTTGTTTACGAGTTGTGCTTCAATCGTTAGTTCGAGCACTTATCCGCTTTCGATAAACAGTACCCCCAACAATGCCAAGGTAACCGTTACCAACAAAAACGGATACCAGGTATATATGGGAAGAACACCCGCAACGGTACGACTACGTGCCGGCGATGGATTCTTTGCCAAAGCTGAGTACCAGGTCCGATTTTCCAGCGAAGGCTATGAAGACAAAGTTATTCCGGTAACCTTCAAGATTGACGGATGGTATTTCGGAAATATTCTGATTGGAGGTTTGCTCGGCATGCTGATTGTCGACCCAATTACCGGCGCCATGTGGAAAATTGACAGCAAATTCATAAATGAAACATTAAGTCCGGCAGCAGGTACGACAGCTGAAGTAAAACCGGAAATGAAAATCATGAATATCAATGATGTTCCGGATAACATGAAATCGCACTTAGTAAAAGTAAATTAACCGCCAACAACACAAAGAGGACAGCAACAAAATTCGCATCAAGTTGCTGTCCTCTTGTTATTAAGAAGCAGAATATTTTGTCGTATTCTCAGGATTATTATAATAGCAATGTGTAATTTCATGGTAGCTCCATAGCTAAATACAAACATTAACCAATAAGCTTTTTTTTATGGAAACCATACAACTAAAAGACCCGAACACTCCCCCATCAGATGAGGTATTGGCAAACGTACTCGGTGACAGTTACGATGCCTTCGATGAGTTGATGAAAACCGTTGCTGAGCCGCCTTATGAATTGTTAGCCGGATGGAACTACTACAAAGACGGGAAGGCATGGTTGTGCAAAGTACAGTTCAAGAAGAAAACGGTATTCTGGCTTTCGGTGTGGAATCAATATTTCAAAACGGCATTTTACTTCACCAAAAAAACAAAGCCCGGTGTGATGGAACTTGACATCGACGATGCGATTAAAAGCGAGTTCGACCAAAAGGAACTAACCGGAAAACTGATTCCACTAGTCATCAACGTCACCGGGAAAGAACAATTGAAAGATCTGCTTACCATCGTTGAGTACAAAAAGCGGTTAAAATAAAGATCAACTGTCTTTTATTAAACCACTTCGATGTTAGCCATAAAAACGGTTATACCTTTGCAAAAGGTTGCCTGATTTTTGTTTTATTTTCACTTTCCCTATCTTCCCGCCCAAAACCAGAATAATGATGCAGCGAAAAGTATATTATCTCTCAACCTGTGACACCAGCAAGCGAATCATGAAAGAAGTGGGTGTCGACGACAGCTTTGAACAGCAGGACATTAAATTCCATCCCGTAACCGAAGAACAGGTAGAGCATTTTTACCAACAAACCGGCAGCTATGAGGAATTGATCAACAAACGGGCCCGAAAACTAAAAGATGCCCTGGCTGAGCATCCGGTTACCGGCGATGCTGATTACAAGAAACTACTGCTGTTGGATTATACTTTCCTGAAACGCCCCGTCTTCGAAATCGATGGTCAACTGTTTGTTGGGAATGCAAAAAAGACAGTGGAAGCGATTAAGGAGGCGTTGGAACGATAGACTTCTCCAAAGCTCCAAACTTTGGAAAAGTGCACGTAAAAGCCTTGGATTAAGTCTGACGATGATAAGTGGAAGCGACGAATCAAAATGTTGCTCCATTCCAATAAACTCGGTCTATATTATTTCTCGTTGGGTATATCGTAACTATAAAACGGATTCTCGTCAACGGTTGAGCTTAGGTAGATGGTGTTTTCGTCCTCACTTACGCAGAAATACCCCCAGTGATCGAGTTTGTATTTGTGCACCGGATTTCCGTTCCAGTCGAATTGTTCAACGTATATGAACTCATTTCCATGGTTATTTGCCTTCATGACGTCAATTGGGGTCCGCCCACTATACAGCAGGTAAACATACTTCCTTTGCGGCGAAATACCCCAGAAATAAGTTATGTTGGCCGGACTCATGACGTCTTTCGTGTTGAACTTGTGGTCCTTTGAATCATCAAAGATCAGGGTCCGGGTTTTCATTGAATCACAATCGACAAATACCAGCCGGTTAAACTGCTTGTAAGCAAATACCATGCGCTTTTTATCCGGATTTAAGCCAAAATCGCCAATATAAGCCGCCCAGTTTTTCAGCTTTTCTGAAAAAGTTAGATTATACAGTTTCTTTGCCGTCGCCGAATCGCCACGCAGGCTTAGCTTAAAAATACCTTTCCCGCCTTTAACCGATTCCACATAGGCAAAGGTCGAATCGTCGATGCATTGCATCTGTTTGTCAGAGTACATCTGGTGAAAAGAGGCAGGCATGGCTAATTTGAGCTCTTTCGTTACAAAATCCCTGTCGAGAGAATAGAGTTTGTTCCGGGTAGTCTCAAAAACATAGGCCAAACGTTTTGAATTCCGGGATTTAAACATCCTGGGAAACTGGAATTCATCAGGGCCCTGCCCCAGCCGACCGAATGATTTGATGAACCGAAACCCGGGAAGCGAATAGGCCATAAACAGGTGATCATTATACCGGGTTTTAACTAATAGTAAACTATCTTCGGCCAGCATTTGGCTTTCGACTACCCTGAAAACCTCCTTTACCGGGTGCGATATTCCTTTCAGGTCAATTACCGGTCCAAAAGCCTTTTCGGTCAAATGAATTCCTCCGGGTTCCAGAGGTGTTATCCTCGACAATGGAACTGTATCAGCTTTGTTTACGACAACGTCTGACTGTTCGGATTTCGTTTGTTTATGTCCCTTACAGGAAAAAGCAGTAAATACTACCAGGAGGACCAGTATTCTTCCATTCATGTCGATTATAGCGTTAGGTATTCACGCAATATAACATAAATTTACTCCTCTGGAAAGCAGCATGGACTACACATTAGTCGGAATTGTTGCTAACAAACAGGATGATTGTTTTTATGCCACTCAAAACTTCTACGTATAAGTTCAGAAACTTCTACTGTTCTTTTTGAAAACTTCTAAGTAGAAGTGATCCACCTTTCTAAGTAGAAAGATCAAAAAAGAACAGTAGAAAGATGGAAAGAGAAACGTAGAAAGATTGGAACTCCTCTATATGCTCCTAAAAATGGCATAAGATTTTGATAGTGGCCCCGTAGGTAAGAACATGTCCTACTCCTACAAAAACCCTTAGGCATAATAAACTTTTCCAAAGTTTGGAGCCTTGGAAAAGATCATCGCAATCATCAAACCAAATTCCGAATCAACCGTTTACCTTTTGCAAACACACGCCGGAATATATTATCCGGCTTAAAAAGGAAACAGCAAGATGAAAATATTGATTATCGGTGGGAACGGCACCATTGGCAATAAGGTAACAGCAGAATTGAAGAAACGGCACGAGGTAATTGTTGCCGGGCGAAAAAGCGGTGATGTCACCGTGGACTTAGCCTCCGAAGGCTCTATCGAGAAGATGTTTCAGGATGTTCCCAACCTGGACGCTGTCATTTCCATTGCCGGCGCCACCAAGTGGGGCAATTTTGAAGATTTGACTGAAGAGGACTTTTACATCAGCATCCGCAACAAACTGATGGGGCAAGTTAACCTGGTGCGCATCGGACAGCGGTACCTGAAAGATAACGGTTCGTTTACGCTGACCACCGGCATTTTGGGCGAAGACCCGGTGAAAGGATCGGTAGGTGCTTCAATGGTAAACGGAGGAATCCACAGCTTTGTGATAGCCGCAGCCCGGGAACTGAAACGAGAACTGCGCATCAATGTGGTAGCTCCCGGTTTGGTGGAAGATGCCGCTGAACGCCAGGGACAACTTTTCCCTGGTCATCTGCCGGTCACCATGAAACGGACCGTGAGTGGTTATCTTCGTAGTGTAGAAGGATACGTTACAGGGGAAGTTATCCGTTTGTATTAATGATTTTGAAAAGTCAGGACATGTTCTGACCCTACACTAATATCATAAAAAAGCCTCGCCGGGAGATTACCCGGCGAGGCTTTTTTCTTTCTCTCATTCATGCGGATGCGTCATCTCCAACGGAACCACCCACTGGTCGAACTCTTCTTCTGAAACATATTTCAGTTCCAGCGCTGCTTCCCGCAAGGTTTTCCCTTCCACATGCGCTTTCTTGGCAATTCGTGCAGCTTTATCGTAGCCAATGTGCCGGTTCAGGGCAGTTACCAACATCAGGTTCTTTTGAATATTCTCGTTAATGCGGGGCAGATTGGGCTCGATACCCACCGCACAGTGGTCGTTGAACGAGCGACAGGCATCCGCCAGCAGCGTAATGCTTTCCAGTACATTGTGTGCCATCACCGGTTTGTACACATTGAGCTGGAAGTTTCCCTGGCTTCCCGCGAAAGCGACAGTAGCGTCATTACCAAACACCTGGGCACAAACCATGGTGAGCGCTTCGCTTTGGGTTGGGTTCACCTTGCCGGGCATGATGGACGACCCCGGCTCGTTAGCCGGAATATTGTATTCGCCAATGCCGCAACGCGGGCCGGACGCCAGCCAGCGGACATCGTTGGCAATCTTCATCAGGGCGCCGGCCAGGGTCCGCAGGGCTGCTGAAGTCTGCACCAGTGCATCGTGGGCAGAGAGGGCAAAGAACTTATTCGGAGCACTCCGGAAAGGATGTCCGGTAATTTCGGAGATAAAATGCACCGCCCGCATGGCAAACTGCGGATGGGTGTTCAATCCGGTACCTACTGCCGTTCCCCCAATGGCTAGGTCGTATAATCCCGGAAGTGAAGCGCGAATGCCTTCCATGGCAAAATCGAGCTGGGCCACCCAGCCGCTCATCTCCTGTCCTACCGTCAGCGGCGTGGCATCCTGCAGATGGGTACGTCCCGTTTTCACAATCGATTGATACTGTTCCGATTTATCTGCCAGCGTTTTTCGCAACAACTCAACACTCGTGAAAAGGCGTTTGTGCAGCTCTTCTATTAAAGCAATATGCATTGCTGTGGGAAACGTGTCGTTGGAGGATTGACTGCGGTTGACGTGGTCGTTGGGATGCACCGGTTGCTTGCTGCCCATCTCACCATCCATCATCTCGATAGCGCGATTAGCAATCACCTCGTTGGCATTCATGTTCGACTGTGTTCCGGAACCGGTTTGGAAGACGACCAACGGAAATTCGCTGTCCATTCGGCCAGTAATAACCTCTTCGGCGGCAGCCATAATATTACCCGCAATGTCCGACGGCAGTTCACCGAGTTCCTCATTTGCCTGCGCTGCTGCTTTCTTCACAATGCCCAGTGCCCGGATAAGCGATGACGGCCATTGAAAACGTTTGGTTCCGATTTGAAAATTCTGAAACGAGCGTTGGGTTTGAGCTCCCCAATAATGTTCGGCAGGAACCTGAATTTCGCCCATTGAGTCGGTTTCGGTTCTGAACTTTTCCATATTCTGTATATTTTGTACCGGACTTTTGCTTTCCGGCATATTTCATGCAAAATGGACCTGTATTTACTGAACAAACCGGAATGGCAATCGTTGAGTAAACCAATTGTCAAAAACACTTAAAAAGTAAAACCATGTCGTTTGATGAACGCGCCCGCACCTGGGACGATGACCCGATAAAAACAGAAAGAGCCACGGCTTTCGCAAAAACAATTGCCGAACAGGTACAACCGAAGCCTGAAATGAGTGCCCTGGAATTCGGAGCCGGAACCGGCCTGCTCAGTTACCAACTGAAAGATGATTTCGGCACCATTGTCCTGGTCGATAGTTCGGAAGGCATGATTGACGTCTTGAAAGAGAAGATAGCGAAAGAGCAACTCTCCCATTTCGTTCCGCTAAAAGTAGATTTACTGGAAAGCACTCCCGATATCGGTCCGTTCGACGCTATTTATACGCTGATGACTATGCACCATATTGAATCCTTACCGGAAATTCTAAAGGTTTTTCATCGTTTGCTAAAACCGGGCGGAAAGTTGTGCATTGGCGATTTGGTGAAAGAAGACGGCAGTTTTCACGGTAGTGGATTTACCGGACACAAAGGTTTTGACAAGGCCGAACTTTCAAAACTACTAAAAGAGCAAGGCCTGGAGCCTCTTCACTATGAGATTTTCTACGAATTAGAAAGAAAGCGGGATGATCATTCCAGCAAGTTCCCACTCTTTTCACTCATTGCCCAAAAAGCATAGCAGACTTATCTTATCCGGCTTTCCGGAAAACACAAAGACTTCCGGAACCGGTTAAATAAGAGCAGCTGCAACGAAAGATAAATAAATGAAAGAGTTCAAAAAGCGAATCTATACTTTTCAGACTTACCGTAAAGATGTGGCCGGTTTGATGAAGGCATTTCCAGCCTTTAAGCAAGCCAAAAAAGCACAGCGCATTCCCGATGATTTCGCCACGCGCATCATGCTGGCAGTTACCAGTGTGAATGGCTGTCGGTATTGTTCATGGTTTCATTCCAGGCAAGCATTGAAACAAGGTACTGCCTCTGTCGAAATCAGGGAGATTCTGGAACAGGAACTGGGCCAATCTGTCCGGGAGGAAGAAACTGTCGCGCTACTGTTTGCACAGCATTATGCCGAGACAAACAGAAAACCCGATCCGGAAAGCGTGAAACGCCTGTATGACTACTACGGTAAAGAAAAGGCTGAGGATATCCTGCTCAATATTCGATTCATTTTCTGGGGTAATTTATCCGGAAACACCTTCGACGCATTCCTTTCGCGTTTCAAAGGTGAACGAGCTCATGGCAGCAACCTGCTGTTCGAGTTTGTTTTCTTTATCATACATTTTCCGTTTCTGGCTCCTTTACTTCCGGCAATGAAACAAAAAACCGGACAGTAATTCCATCCGGTTTTTTGTTTTCATCGTCGAACTATTTTAGAGAAAGGCCATCACCTTCTTCTCCAGTTTCACAATATCGGCACTGAATTTCCTAATCCCTTCGGATAGTTTTTCGGTGCCCATCGCATCTTCGTTCAGCATCCAACGGAAAGACTTCTCGTCCAGCATCAGCTTTTCAATATCGGCATCTTTCACGTCTTCCGGACGAAGTTTACGCTCTAGTTTTCCTTCTCTGCTCTCCAACTCCTTTAGTAATTTAGGCGAAATCGTTAACAGGTCACAACCCGCCAGCTCGATAATCTGTTCCGCTTTGCGGAAACTGGCACCCATGATTTCCGTTTTGTACCCGAATTTCTTGAAGTAGGTAAAAATATCGGTTACGCTGGCCACGCCCGGATCTTCTTCCACCGGGATGTCCTCTACTCCGCGATCCTTTTTGTACCAGTCGTAAATTCGACCAACGAAAGGTGAAATCAAGGTAACTCCCGCATCGGCACAGGCGATGGCCTGCGACATACTGAACAGCAGTGTCAGATTACAATGAACGCCTTCCTGCTCAAGTACTTTTGCCGCCTCAATTCCTTCCCATGTCGATGCAATTTTAATCAACACTTTTTCTTTGGGAATTCCTACCTCATCGTACAGACGAATGAGGGTACGGGCTTTCGCGATGGTTGCTGCCGTGTCGAATGACAAACGGGCATCCACTTCCGTGGAAACACGACCGGGAACGATCTTCAGGATTTCCCGTCCAAAATTCACCGACAGTTTATCCATGCAAATGGTCAATTGCTCCGCTTTACTGCCTCCATGCTCTTTCGCATATTTTACCGCATCATGAATGAGCGAATCATACTTCGAATCTTCGGTGGCTGCCAAAATCAGTGACGGATTGGTCGTCGTGTCCTGAGGCTTGAACTCCTTCATCGATTCAAAATCGCCTGTATCGGCTACAACAGTTGTTACTTTCTTTAATTGTTCCAGTAAATTCATTTGTGTATGTTTTTTAATACGACTTTTCACTTATTTCCGGTAATCATTGGATCTGTTTGCCAAACAAATAACCGGTGTTCTTATATCAACGACTTTTACGAACTACAACAGATTAGCCTCTATAGAGTTCGTTTCAACTTCGAATGAGTAATCCAAAGTCATCATTCGCATAGGATGCCCACAAACCCTAAAACGTTTTCAATCTTTCCGTTTTAAAGCTAGTTTTTTCGGGCAGCATGCAGCATGATTTTTATCGCATGCGGGACTTGCGGCTTGCTTTTCCTACATAAATTTTCAATATTTTGGGTAAGTAGCATAAAACTCCGTAACTTATACGACGTCTAACTAAAACTAATGTCAGATGAATATTTATGTTGGCAGTCTTCAGTACGATATTACAGAAGATGAATTACGAAGTATATTTGAAGCTTATGGTGCGGTTGATTCTGTGAAAATTATCATGGACAAGTTTTCCGGTCGCAGTAAAGGCTTTGGTTTTATTGAAATGCCGGATAGTACAGAGGCCGAACAAGCCATTCAGTCATTGAACGGTTCCGAAATTAGTGGCCGAAAAGTGATTGTTAACCTGGCGACTGAGAAAAAGGAAAGACCTCGCCGAACCGGTGGTTATGAACAAAGGGGCAATTACCGTTGAACTCATTGAGTATCCCTTGTATTCCATTCGATTTTCCTTATATTGCCAGCGAATGTGGGAAAATGAGTTATTCGTTTACACATTCAGCTATTATTGATTAATAACAAACGACAGGTTAGAAAACAAAAAGGCTGAACATTTATTTGTTCAGCCTTTTGTGTATCTTTTCCTTTCCGTTTACCGGAATAACAGGCAAACAGGTTTCGGTGCTTTTATTTCGCTGGTATAGGTCAACATTCCGGTTTCCGGATTGCGTCGGAACGCCACAATGTTGTTACTATTCTGATTGGCCACCAAAACGAATTTTCCGTCAGGAGATAACGTAAAGTTCCGGGGTGTTTTTCCCCTCACTCCTTCCGTTCCTTTCTCTGTCAGTTTTCCGCTTTGCGGATCGATAGAGAAAATAACGATGTTGTCCAGGCCCCGATTAGATGCATAAAGATATTTTCCGTCAGGCGAAATAGCTATTTCGGCACAGGTGTTTTCTCCGTCGTAGCCTTTGGGAAGCGTAGAAACCGATTCTTTCACGTCAAATCCTCCATCATCTTTCATTGCCACTCGTGTAACGGTACACCCCATTTCGCTAATCACATACATATTCTGTCCGTTGGGGCCAAAAGCAATGTGACGCGGTCCGGCTCCGGGAGCCATCGGAATTTTAGGAGTTTTGCACGGCACCAGTTTTCCGTTATCGGCATCGAGACGATAAACATACACGTCGTCGGTTCCCAAATCGGCTGCAAAGATGCGTTTTCCACCGGGCCCGAAATACGAACTGTGCGCATGGGGTCCCTTCTGACGGTTAACATTGGGTCCGTGTCCTTCGTGCTGACTTACATACAATGCTTTGCTAATGGTTCCGTCACCATTCAGACGAAACAAACCGACACTGCCACTTGAGTAGTTAGCTGTCAACGCGAAACCTTCCGGATTCACACTCACAAAACAAGGATCGGCGCCACCACTGGGCTCCTTATTGATGGCTTTCAGATTCCCCGTACTTTTATCTACGGCAAACGATTCGATATATCCCTGGGTATTACCTACAGCCGTATTTTTTTCCTGAACAGCCAGCAAGTAATTTCCATCAGGAGTTAGCGTTACAAAAGATGGATTAACCGAAACTCCGGCCAATGCATAGTTCTCCAGCTGACCGCTTTTCGGGTCCAGCTCGCAGCGATATATTCCTTTGCTATCGCTTCCGTCAGTGTAAGTTCCGATATAAAACATCATTCCAGATTTTGAGTTATCCTGAGCCAGGCTCTTTGCCGGACCGGCGAAAACAGCAGCACCCGCCATTAACAGGAGAAAGATATTTTTCTTCATGGAATCAGCATTTAAAATTTTGTCTAAAGGTAACGAATTTGTCTGGCTTATATTCAGTCTGAATAAGGATGAAAGCACTTACTGTTGAAAAAACAGGAAATGCTGGTTACCGGTCACTCCCTCACCTCTCAAAAAGAAAAGGACTGTCCCTGTCAAGACAGTCCTTCATCAAGCTTTGGTGATTAGGACAAGCTTTCGCTTGAAAAATAATTATGGCTTTTGGTGAGCACCCCAACTTCGGTTTGCCCGGTTGCCCATGACAAGTACCAGTTTAGCGCCGTTCAACAAGTCAAAATGACTTAGAATAGGTTCATTCAACGGTTTCCCATTGAGCGTTGCCGACTGGATATATTTGTTTTCTTCGGAAGCATTTTTCGCCTCTATCTCAAATGTCTTTCCGTTCGCCAAATGAATTTTCACATCAGTGAATAAAGGACTTCCTATGCTGTAGACTGGCTTTCCCGGCGTAACCGGATAAAATCCCATCGAAGAGAACACAACAAACGACGATAGGCCGCCGCCGTCTTCATCGCCGGGAACGCCCATCAAATCATTCCGGAACCACTCATGCAACAGTGCTCGAACCAATTTCTGCGTTTTCCAGGGTTGCCCGGCATAATTGTACAGGTAAGGAATATGGAGCGATGGCTCGTTGGCCATTGTAAACTGCCCCACGTTTCCGGTTTGATCAGGCAGCTGCGTATAAAATTCGCGCTTCCCTCTACCCATAGGCGTCGTAAACAACGCATCGAGATTTTGAGCAAACGCATTTTTCCCGCCCATCAGATTAATCAAATCCGGAATATTGTGCTGAACATCCCAACGGTACGTCCATCCATTGTTCTCGTCATAATAATCCCTTACGCCAACACCACCTGAAAAACGATAATCAAATGGCTCGATGAAATTTCCTTCAGCATCTTTCGGATGAAAAAACTGCGTTTGAGGATTGTACAGATTCCGGTAGTTAAATGAAGCCTTCAGAAAACGAGTTGCGTCAGCTTCTTCTCCCAGCGTATCGGCCAATTGCGACAAGCACCATTCGTCATACGACGTGCCCAATGTAACCGCTACAGCTTGTCTTCGTTCAAACAAATTAACTTCCGGAATGGTCTCCTTTTCGCCCGGTTTCAAAGCAGGGATATAACCATGTTTCTGGTAAAAAGCCGATAATGCACCAGCCGTTTTCCCCGACCAAGGTGCCAACGTTTTCTCCGTAATTCCTCTCTTGCATGCTTCGTAAGCTTTCTCCAAATCAAAACCATGCAGGCCTTTCCGGTAAGCGTCCAAAACTGACGCAACACCATGATTGGAATTCATGCGGCGGCTATCACCGGTAATTTCAGGGAAAGTCGGCATCCACATATGCGGCATCTGTTCCGCCATCCAGACAAATGAATTCAGAATATCATTTCCCCTTTCGGGATTAACCAGAATCCGTAATGGATGCAATGCCCGGTAAGAATCCCAAATCCAGTCATCGGTGTAAAACGGGCGTCCGTTATCCGAATGCACCTGGTGATCGAATGCGCTGTAATAACGTCCGTCTTCCGAAATGCAAACCGGACGTTCGTAACAACGGTAGAGCGATGTGTAGAAAACAGTCCGCTCATTTTCCGTTCCACCCTGAACTTCAATTTTGCCAAGCGCTTCATTCCAAATTTTTCGTCCTTCCGCCTGAATTTCAGCTACAGTTTTCCCGGCAACCTCGCGCTTCTGGTTCTTCTCGGCCTGCCTGGCACTGATGAAAGAAATGCCATAGTACAACTGCAATTTTCTTGTCCCTTTCGGGAAGTTCAGCACCAGACAAGCATTTCTTCCTGAAGCTTCGGAAGCGGCAAGCATTTTCTCATTGTCAAGAACCGAAACCTGCTCCGGCTTTTCGTCCGGGATTAGATATAGGAAAACACGCGTATCGTTTCCAATCAACTGCCAGCCGGAAATGGCTTTCCCGTCCCATTTCATTCCGCCATTAAGCGAGTTTAAAATCAGTCCGGGTGCGTCCTCCTTTTCAAATTTCAACGCATACATGGCCGATTGATGCGCCACGCCAAAATCCACATCGATCTGTGCCTCGTCGAGGTAAACCGAATAAGAATAAGGCGTAATCTTTTCCTGATCGTAAGAAAAGGAAATCACCGGTTGGACATCTTTCGGGTTTCCCTGAAAAGGGCTCAGATTAAACGCCGAAACACCACGATGACTCGTTACTTCGAGCGGCAAACCGTGGAGCCGGACACTCGTATAATCGGCCCTCTCAGGATAAACACGCAACAAGCTATTGGGCAAGTGTATGGTAGGATACGTAGGCACCAGCAAATGACTGATATTTCCCATATACGGATTGACATAATCAACCGGTGATTTGACTGCAGATCCCTGTTCCTGAACCTGAGCAACACATCCAACCAGTAAAACGAAAATTCCAATAAGCCAGCCGTTCAATATTTTCATCACGCTCATTTTAATAGCTTAAAACAGAAACGGGGCGGTCTTTCGGGGCCGTTCCAAATTCCTTATTCGGCCGTTTCCCCATCACAAACTCCAACTGACCACCTGAGATAATATCCTGATAAGTAATATAGGAATGGGTATATGGTCTTCCGTTCAACCGGACAGACTGGATATAAATGTTCTTTCCTCCCGCATTTTTAGTCGTGACGGTAAACTGCTTCCCGTTAGCCAAATTGATAGTGGCTTTAGTAAGCTGTGGCGAACCGAAACAGAATACGCTGTTGGCTGGATTGACCGGATAAAAGCCCATTGAACCGAACAGGTACCAGGCCGACATCTGACCGCAATCCTCGTTACCGGAATAGCCCGACTGTTGATCAGTGTATAATTCGTTCTGAATTTTAGCACTGTAAAACTGAGCCTTCCAGGGTTCACCGGCAAAATCGTACAGATAAACAATGTGGTGACTGGGCTCATTTCCGTGAGCATACTGCCCGATAAAGCCCGAAGCATTGCCGTTGACATCTCCCGGTTTGGCATTGAGGGTAAAAAAAGTATCGAGCTTGTCAACAAACTTTTTGTCGCCTCCCATCATGTCTATAAACGAATACACATCCTGCGGCACATACCACAGATATTGCCAGGCATTTCCTTCGGTGAACGGAAAACCACCATTGCCACCATATTTCAATGGATTAAATGGTTCAATCCAATTGCCGTTGCTGTCTTTTGCCCGAAAAAATCCAATGGATTTATCGAACAGATTTTTGTAATCGTTGGAACGATTCAGGAAAAACTCATAGTCGTCTTGGTGCCCAAGTTTCTTTGCCATTTGCGCCACACACCAGTCATCATAAGCAATTTCAAGCGTCAAGGAAACCGATTGGGTCTGCAAATCTTCCGGGAAATAACCGTACCTATCCAGTATGTTGAACGGCGAATTCCGGTGCGAGGTCGTCGATGACGCTTTCACAGCTTCATAAGCTTTCTGGTAATCAACTCCGGGAATTCCCTTAAAGAATGCATCGACAATAACCGGAATGGCGTGGTTACCAATCATGCAGTAATTCTCTTGTCCCCACAATTGCCAGATAGGCAAATAGCCATACGTCTCGTACTGGCGCAGCATCGAATTAATAAATGCTGCCGTTCGTTTCTGCTGCACCAGCGTGTAAAACGGATGAGCGGCACGGTAGGTGTCCCACAATGAGAACGTGCTGTAGTGCGTTCCATCAGGCGCATGCCGGATAGTGTTGTCAGTTGCCAGATAATCACCCGAAACATCGGCTATATTATTGGGCTGAATAAACAAATGGTACAACCCCGTGTAGAAAATACGTCTCTGTTTTGGCGTCCCCTCTACGTCAACACACGAAAGTTCCTTATTCCAGGTTTCGTTGGTTTGCTCAACAATCCCGTCAAAATTGAAATCTTTTATCTCAGCTTTCAGATTCTCACGGGCACCTTCGGCTGATACTGACGAAAGTCCGACTTTCACCAATAATGGTTGTGAATTATCCTTATCGAAATTCAGGACCAACTTCAAATTGGAACTATTGGCTACCGGAATATTCTCAAAGATATTCCTTCCGGCTTTAAAAGCGTGCGAATCGAACGGACGGGAAAATTCGGCCCGGAAATACACTTTCCGAAGCGGAGCCCAGCCTGAAATAATACGGTAGCCTTCGATGGTTTTTGAATCGACAACGCGGGCCTGGGCTTCGATGATTTTGCAATGGCGATAAGGACTGTTGCGAACCAGCGAATGATCAAGGTCAATCATCAGGTGAACCGGAGACGTATTGGCAAAAGTGTAGCGATGCATTCCACAATGCTCGGTAGCGGTCAGTTCTGCCTTAATATGATAGTCATCGAGAACAACGCTGTAGTAACCTGGATACGCTTTTTCAGTCTCGTGTCGAAATGCCGAACGAAATCCTTTTGTCTTGCCGTCATCACTTCCACATTGCCATTGAATGTCGCCACCATAAGGCATGAACAAGAAGTCGTAAAGATCGGGGCAACCGGTTCCACTCAAATGCGTATGGCTAAAACCAACGATGGTTTTGTCGTTGTAATCGTAGCCACTGCAGGGATCGTCGGGATATTCGCGTGTATCAGGGCTAAGCTGCACCAATCCGAAAGGAGCGCAGGCGCCAGGAAAATTACTTCCCGAAAGGCTTAAGCTATCAACAGAGCCTGTTCCTATAAATGGATTGACGTACCGTGTATATTTTTTTGTTGATGTTGGTGGAAATGAGGCAAAGCTAAAGCTCTGTCCAATAAAAAGCAGAATTCCAATTGATAGAAATAAATGGATTTTTCTCATGTGCATTGGAGAGTGTTTCATGAACCGTTTTCTAATCATAGGATGATTTTAAGTGTGCAGATTCTTTCTGGCAACCCGCTGAAAACTCATTCTTCAAGTCGCCCGTTTTCTGATACGTAAATACCTGAAATGCGATACAGCTTTATTCCTTACTATCCCGGGTAAGGATATCAAACTATAGTTAGAAAAGAAATAATACCACACACAACTTCAGCTTAAATATAAGAGGACCATCCCCTAAAATGGGGTATGATCCTCTTTTTACTTACTGTATTCAATTATTTGCTTGCATAACCTGCATTTTGAGTCAAATTCGGGTTACGCTGCAATTCGTTCAATGAAATCGGGAATACCAGATCGGTTTCTTTAAACGTGGCTCCTGCTGCGTTCTGCGCACCAATCAGGTCGATATAAGTTACTTCACCTGGAGTGGTTGCCGAGATAACCGGGAACTTCATCGTACGGACACAGTCGTCCCAGATTTTGAATTCCAACGGGAATTCGCGGATTCTCTCTGTCCAGCAGGTTTCGATGAACTCCTGCTTTGACAAGGCCAGCAAACCAGCTTTGATCTGGTCCTCGGTGTCACCGTTCATGTTAGCCCGTACCTGTATTTTGGCCAGGTAGGTAGCAGCTTCATCCGTCACACCGTCCGTCTGAGCAATTGACTCAGCATAATCCAGATAGGCTTCAGCCAAACGATAAAAATTCCAGTCCTTGGTTCCCTTACCGGTATTCAACACGGCATTTTCGTCGTAATAATACCAGCATCCAGCCTGTCCTGCCGGAGCCGTCCAGGTTTTACCGTTATTCGGGTTGGTATAATTCCAGTGAAAGAACTGGTTAGGCTGGATACGAAGATCATTAGCCGGATATACATTCAGGAATTGATCAATCGGACCATATACCCGCTCAAAAATCGAATAGGTTCCGAATACGGCTGTCGCCGAAGATGAAAAGGCATACGTTGGCCACCAGCTACTATTGCTGATGCTTTCATCGTACTCCTGTGCATAAATAACTTCATCCAAATCGTCGGTAGAGCGCAGTTGATTGTACGCACTGCTGCCCGACATATCAGTATTCGCAGTGAGTGAATGAGGTGAATCGATGACCATTTTTGCATAAGTCTTCGCATTGGCATAATCACCCCGATGGAAATACACATCGGTAAGAACCATGGCTGCTACATACTTCGTAATTCGGTGCCCGTTAGCAGCAAATGTTTTTGCAGGCAGAGCATCAATAGCAGCTTTCAGATCAGACTCAATCTGCGTATAAACCTGGGCAGATGCCGTTCTTTCCGGATACAGATTCTCCAGGTTCGCAGGTTCCAACAGCAACGGAACATCGCCGAATGTTTTTATCAGGTAGAAGTAATTGAATGCCCTGAAAAACTTAGCTTCCGCAGTCAGCTGTGCAGCGATACCTGAATCCATACTGATATTGGGAATGCTTACTATCGCATTGTTGGCCACGTTAATCGCTTTATAACAGTTATCCCAGATATCATCTGAAGTATCTGATATTTCATTCGTGTGCTGCTGACGAGTCAACAGACGAGAATATTTACACACCACTTCCTGTCCTTCGTAGCTATTACTGAAATAACCGGTCAACATCCCCGTGATGGAAGCTTTTGAGCCGATATATGCGCTGGAAGCATAGGATATACGCCTCGGTGCACCGTTCCAATATAAGTAGTTTACGTTTGCCGTTGCCTGAGCTTCTGTTTTATAATAATCAACCTCTGTCAAAGATGACTTCGGACTTTCATCCAGAAAGTCATTACACGAGGTCATAAACAGAAGGCTGACTGATAAGCATATTAATATCTTTTTCATAGTAGTCTTCATTTTGGATTTTAATTAGAATGTTACGTTTAGTCCCATTGTCCATGTTCTGGCTCTTGGATATGCGTAAAATGTCATGTTCTGTCCGAACTTATCCGACAATCCGGTACCCTGGTGAGAGGTTGATTCCGGGTCGAAACCGTTGTATTTACTGGAACAGATCAAAAACGCATTGTTTACGCTCGCATATAAACGTAGCTTTGAAAGACCAATGGCTCTGCATTGTGTATCGGAAAAGGTATACCCCAGCTGTATCAGATTACCTCTTAAATAAGAACCATCGGCAATCCAACCGGAATCCACCGTTGTATTCTGTCCGGCGTGGCCGGAATTCGTCAAATAGATGGCTTGTTCCATCGTATTGGGGTTTGTTCCGTTGTAAGCATCATACAGAATATTTGTCAAGCCGTTGGTGATACCAAAACGGTCGTAGGTTGGGTGGTAAAATTGCTGCATCGTTTCTACTCCCCAAACAAATTGCAGATCAACCGTTAAATCAAGATTCTTGTACCTGAAATTGTTAATGAGACTACCGGTCCAATCAGGCATTCCTTTACCGATGATCTCTTTCTCATTAGTCCGCTTAGCCCGACCAATCTGGTTCTTATCGCAGTTACCGGCTTCATAATCTTCAATGGTGTAAACGCCTAACCTGCGGTAACCATAGAAGCTACTCAGGTTTTCACCGACCCGCAAAATACTTTCGGAACCACCAACCCAATAGTTCAGCTCGATATCCTCATCGTTTTCGCCAAGATGAAGAATCTTGTTTTTATTGTAGTTCAGGTTCAGTGTTACATTCCACTGAAAATCTCCGCTACGAACAGGCGTAGCGTCAACCAAAATATCAAGTCCCTGGTTTTGTACAGACCCAATATTCTTGTAAATAGAACTAAAACCTGAAGAAGTGGGTAAAGGAGTGTCAAGCAACAAATCGGTTGTTTTCTTGTGATAGTAAGAAATATCGAAGTTCAGCTTATTTCTAAACAACCCCAGGTTGAAGCCCATATCCCACTGTGCTGTTTTTTCCCATTTCAAATCGGGATTTGCCATCGAGTTGATATAAGAATAGGGCGCCCGGGAACCATTGAGCAGATAGGTACCGGAGCTAATCGATGCAAGTGATTTATATGAATCAATTTCGGAGTTACCGGTAAAACCATAACTTGTGTGAAGCTTTAACGTGCTGATGGTTGCATTGTCCTTTAAAAAGTCTTCCTGCGATACAATCCAGGCTAAACCGGCCGATGGGAAGAACGCATACTTATTGTTCTTTCCGAATTTGGAAGAGCCATCGTAACGACCAGTCACTGTTGCCGAATACTTGTCGTTATAGGTATAGGCCAAACGCAGGAAGTAAGAATTCATTGACCATGCATTATAATCTGATTTCGGTGCCGAAGGAGTTGTACCTACCTCCATGTTATACCATCGGAAAAAGTCATCACTAAATCCTTCGGTTCTCGATTCATCCCAGTTATAGGTTCTTTCCTGCCAGGATAGTCCGGCCATTGCATTCAAACGGTGCACGCCCAATACTTTCTGATAGGTTAAGTAAGTTTCTTCCTGCCAGTAAAATGTATTAGTATGATTGATATATGCCCAACCGTTCGGCATGGATATATTATTCAATGAAATGGAAGAATAACCTTTGCTTGTCAAAGTGTGACTGTCGATACCAAACTGAGTTTTCAGATCAAGACCGTCCATCAAATGGAAGGTTAAAGCTGTATTTCCAAAAATCTGAGTATTATATCTCATCCGTCTTTGCAAATCGAGTATCATTACTGGGTTTGACATCCCTTCGAATCCAAAGGTGTCCGACATGGATGAGCTGGCGGAAGTGGTATAAACACCGTTAGCATCTCTCACGGGTAACCAGGGTAACATCTCAATCATTGTACGACGGGCTTCCTGACCTCCTCCCGTTTCCGGAGTATAACGTCCCCATGTATGGTTAACCGATAAATTAAGGGAAGTCGATAACCATTTCGTCGGATCTCCATCAAACGCCAATTTAGCATTGATACGTTTGCTGTAAGTATTATTAACGATACCTTGCTGATCGGTATAATTCAGGAAAGCACCAGCCGAAGACTTCTCACCGGCTTGTTGAATATTCAGCTGATGATTTTGAGAAAAAGCGGTCCGGGTAGCTTCTTTCTGCCAATTCGTATCATACAAGGGATTACCCTGGGCGTCAAAATAGTTCGGATCGGTAAACCAATCTGTCCTGTCAAGCGACCAATTGTAATCCATGTATTTGTTTTCATTTTCGAGTCCTATCATAAAAGCGTCGGTCCATTCCTGTGCATTCAACACATCCATATAACGGGCCATGGTACTCACACTGGCTGAGCCCTGATAGCTTATGGTAGTTCCCTTTCCATGCTCTTTACCACGTTTCGTCGTAACGAGAATAACACCGTTAGCACCACGAGCTCCGTAAATAGCAGCAGAGGAAGCATCCTTCAACACTTCAATACTCTCGATATCATTCGGGTTGATCAAACCAAAATCCTCCATCACAACACCATCGACTACATATAACGGAGAAGATGAAGAATTAATGGTAGATACCCCCCTGATAACAACACGACTTGAATAAGCTCCGGGCTGACCTGAGTTGGAGAAAATATTGACACCGGAAACTTTACCTCTCAAATTATCCAATGCGCTGAAACTTTGGTCTTGTACCAACTCCTCACCTTTTGCCTGGGAAATAGAACCGGTTACATCCTGCTTACGCATGGTACCGTATCCAATCGCTACCACTTCCTGAATTCCGTATGTCTCTCTCTTCATGGTAACATCAATAGTTTGCCGTGCCTGAACACTCACGTCCTGGGCAACCATTCCGATAAAAGAAAATACCAGTACATTAGAATCACTGACATCGGATATCGTATAATTTCCGTTAGTATCGGTAATCGTACCCGACGTCGTTCCTTTAATAACAATGGTTACGCCTGGAAGCGGAACCCCGTCTTCATCCGTCACCGTACCGTTTACATTGTGCTTATCTTGTTGTCCGCTTTGTGCTGTTTCTACAGCTCTTTTGGAAATCACAATATTGCGATCAACGATTTGATATTTGTATTTCGATAAATCCAGTACCTGGGAAAGAATCTGGTCGATGCTGGCATTTTCTATCGATAAGTTATAACGCTTCGTCAGGTCCATCTGGTCGGATTTAAAGAAAAAGCCAAATTCAGAAATCTTTTCTATTTGATCGAAAACCTGAACGATGTTTGCATTTTCAACCTGAAGATTTAAACGAACAGCCTGTGAGTATGTCTTCGCCGATAACGTCATTGCAGACAGGAACAACAGGAATCCAGTTAGTTTCATGGTTAGGTACAATTTTTTTACCCCGGGGCGCAAATTGCCCGGGAATCTTCGAAAATTCTTCATAGATTTGAACTGTTTGGTTTACAATAGAGCAATCTCATTTGCGATTCTCTGATATGGAGATTGCTCGGGATATTAAATTCACATGAACCGGGAAGGGGGCCACCCTCCCGGTTTTTTTTTGATTTAGTTGATAGTTAGTGCATAGGCAATCATTTAATATTCTTGTTTAGTTAATTTTTCTTTTCTGTCGATATCGTAATAATGTCAGGTTCCATTTTATTTTCCTTGATGCTGTAATTCAAATGCGTTGTGATATTCAGCATTTTCAAAACATAGGAAATGGAAGTGGTCCGCTTAATATTGGCAGTATACCGGTAGTCCTCAATGACATCATCACCAAAACGGAAACGAACGCCATACCATTTTCCGAGTTCATCGCAAATATCAACCAACTTTTCATTCCGGAAAACAAACTTACCATCCATCCAAGCTACGATGGTTGACGGATCGATTTCCTGAAGTGACATCTGCTTCTTTTCTTTGTCATAAACAGCCAAATGACCAGGTTTCAATTCACAAACTCGCTGCATATTTACCGAAAGAATTTCAGCGCTCCCCTCAATAAGCGTTGTTTCAGTGACATCGTCATCAGGATAGGCACGCACATTAAAACGGGTACCTAAATCACGGACAATCATATTGCCAGTTCGAACATAAAACGGATGTTTTTCGTCATGGGCTACGTCAAAACAAGCTTCCCCCACAAGTTGAACACTCCTCTCTGTCGAATTTTCGTGATAAACCACTTCACTACCGGAATTCAGCCAAATCTGTGTTCCATCCGGCAGTGTCATCTGCGAAATACTGCCAATCGATGAGGCAAACTTCTGAGTAAAATCCATCTGTGGTTTTGGCAACAAAAGCTGATGAGCCAACCATCCTACAGAAAATAATACGACAATCATCGCTGCACGACCAATCCAAATCCGGGTCAGATTCCGTATTCCTGCTTTCGGCACACCATTAACCTTATCCCTAAGACTTCTATATTCTTCATCCAGGTTAATGTTTGAATCTTTTCTGTCTGCAGTAGCTCTCACCCATAAACTTTTGGTCTGATAAAACTCCTCCTGAAAGGACTCATCCTTAGCCACCTTTTCGTAATAGGCTCTTTTCTCCTCCTCGCTCGCCGTTCCCGACAGTATCTTTGATAATAATTCGTCTGACATCAACTATCTTCTTATTCTTTCAGTTCAATATTCCTTTTTGAAATGAGCCTCTATTCTTTCCGATTCTGATTGAATCCCTTCTTAAGAATAAATAATTTCACATTCTTTAACTATTAAACAATTAAGCAAGGGACAACCCTAACTACGTTTTCAGATTTTTTTTTCAGAATTAATTCAGGAAATTGGTAATCATCAATAAAACAGGAAGGTAGTCTTTCAATTCTTTTCGAAGGTACTTCAAAGCTTTTGTCATATGTGCTTCGACGGTTTTCACCGTAACATCTAGTTCTTCAGCGATTTCTTTATTGGATTTATCTTCAAACCGGCTCATGTAAAAAACCCGACGACAATTTTCCGAAAGGTTGGAAATTGCCTCTTCAATCTTTTCCTTTAATTCGGAAAACTCAAGATAATTAGGAGCCATCCGGTCGAGCGCTTCGTAATTGAAATGCATCTCCAGGTATTTCAGTCGGTCGTGATGCACTGCAAGTACTTCTCTGCGCTTTATACAGTTCAGACAGTTATTCTTGGCAATGGTATAAAGAAAGTTACGAATATTGGACTCGCTCGAAAGGGATTCACGAATCTCCCAGAGTTTAACAAAGGCATTTTGGGCAACTTCCTTGGCTTCATCTTCATCCTGCAGATATTCTTTCCCCAGATGAAAAAGCATAGGATAATATTGGTCAAAGATTGACCGAAACTCCTCGTTGCTAACGGTTTTTAATTCACTCGCCATTTCCAGTTCAGTAGGTCAAAATGTCCAATGCCGTTAAATCATGGCGAGTAAACTTAACAATTATTGCTAAAATTCAAATAACATTTTAAATCAAATGTAAGACAGTCAAAGCACAATGATTTATAAAGAGCTTTAGATTATGTCAGGCGAACACTACAGTTCAAACCACTGCGATATCATATCACATTTCCCATTTCCGTCTTTATGATCGAATTCTCCGGTGTGCCGGTTATACACGTAATCTTCTTTCCAGTGATGCGCACTAGCGACCACTTTTTCCAGCGAATCCATGATGTAATCAAGCTCAGCATTGGTCATGGTAGGATGCAACGATAAACGCACCCATCCCGGTTTCTCGGACAGATCTCCGCTATTGATTTTTTGTGTAATTCGATGTGACATTTCCCGATCCACATGCAGCAGATAATGTCCATAAGTTCCGGCACAAGAACAACCACCGCGTACCTGGACACCAAACCGGTCATTCAGCAAACGAACCACCATGTTATGATGGATTCCCTCCACATAGAAAGAAATTACTCCCAGACGTTCCCGGGCTTCCTGCGCCAGTACGAATACTCCATCAATCTTGCTAAAGCCCTTGAAAGCTCTTTTCAACAACTCTTTTTCGCGGGCCTGTATTTTCTTCACGTCCATCTGCTCCTTCAGCTTAATGCACATAGCCGCCCTGATAGCCTGCATAAATCCCGGAGTACCGCCGTCTTCGCGAATTTCGATATCATCTATGTAGGTATGTTCGCCCCAGGGATTGGTCCATTTTACGGTACCACCACCCGGATGATCGGGGATACGGTTTTTATACAAATTCTTATTGAAGATAAGCACTCCGGAACTTCCGGGACCACCCAAAAACTTGTGCGGAGAAAAGAAGATAGCATCCAGACGTTGCAGTTCATTTTCCGGATGCATGTCGATATCCACATAAGGTGCCGAAGCGGCGAAATCGACAAAGCAATAACCATCGTGCTCGTGCATAATTTGCGCCAGTTCATAAAAAGGGGTAATCACACCGCTTACGTTGGAGCAAGCCGAGAAAGAACCAATCTTCACCTTCCGGTCGGCATATTTTTGTATTTCAGTCCTCAGATATTGCGGATTCACCATCAGGTTCTCATCCGGTTCCAGCACCACCACATCGGCCAACGACTCCAGCCAGGGAGTTTGATTGGAATGATGCTCCATGTGAGTGAGAAAAACAACCGGCCTTTCCTCCCGGGGAATATTGCAGAATTTCATCAGTTTTTCAGGAATTTTCAGTCCCAGGATACGCTGCAGTTTAGCGAGCCCGGACGTCATTCCAAATCCGGTGGTAAGAATTACATCATCGGCATTGGCATGCACATGCTTCTTAATGATGGAATGAGCCAGATGGTATGCCTGCGTCATGGTGCAACCTGTTTCCGATGCTTCGGAATGGGTGTTTCCCACCATGGGGCCGAACTGTCGCTGCAGTTTCTCTTCGATGGGCCGGTAAAGCCTGCCACTGGCGATCCAATCGGCATATACCAGCGGCTGTTCACCGTAAGGAGATTCAAACGTATGGTCTATACCCAGTATATTCTTGCGAAACGATTCAAAGTATTTTTCAAGTTCAGTCGTCGTTTGTGTCAATGTAGTCGTCATAGTCAGTTTTTGGAACGTGCTAAAGATGGAAAAATAACCGGATTATGGAAATGACTTTTAGAATGTTTTCCAATCGGGGAAGAGGAAATAAATGTATTCCGGCTATTATTCACTACATGTAATTTGATTATTTCGTTGGAAGAAGATCCCGTTCCCAATCCTTAATATTTCAGACTGCCACAACCCAAATACTCACCTGAAAAGCAGGCGAATCACAGATTTTTGTTGTAGTTTTAAAAGGGTTTTGGCTTTCGCAGAAACGACAACAGAGGAGAGGATCACGCCAATGCACATCCGTTGAAAAAACAATTAACCAATAAAACCAATTGATTATGGCAAAAATTGTCGTGCTGGGTGCCGGTATATCAGGGCATACTGCGTCTACCCTCCTGAAAAAGAAATTGGGAAAAAAACATGAGGTGGTGGTGGTAACGCCAAACACCTATTACCATTGGATTCCTTCCAATATTTGGGTAGGCGTTGGCCGGATGACGGTCGACCAGATTCGCTTCAGGCTGGATAAACGCTACCAAAAAGCGGGTATCATTTTCAAACAAGCCAAAGCCGTCTCCATTCATCCGGAAGGTGATAACGAGCTTAGTAAAGGATTTGTGACCATCGAATACACCGGACAGGATCGTGTTGGTCAAACGGAAAAAGTAGATTATGATTTTCTGGTGAATGCTACGGGCCCGAAACTGAACTTTGCCGGCACCGAAGGCCTCGGACCGGATAAATTCACCGAGTCGGTTTGTACTTATGGCCATGCGGCGCAAGCATGGGAAAAGTTGCAGGGCTGCATCACTAAAATGGAAAACGGTGAGAAACAGAAAATTCTTATCGGCGTGGGACACCCAATGTCGACCTGCCAGGGAGCGGCGTTTGAGTACATTCTCAATGTGGCCTTCGAAATCAAGAAACGGAAACTCTCGCACATGGCCGAAATCAAATGGATTACCAACGAATTTGAGTTGGGTGACTTCGGAATGGGCGGCGCCTACATCAAACGGGGTGGTTACATTACACAAACCCGTACATTGGCCGAATCGTTCCTGCGCGAACGCAACATCAGCTGGATCAAACGGGCCGGCGTGACCAAAATCGAAGAAGGGAAAGTGCACTTCGAAACACTCGACGGCACAGCCGGTGAAGAAACCTTCGATTTTGCCATGTTGATTCCCTCCTTTACCGGACACGGGATTAAGGCGTTTGCCAAAGACGGCAGCGACATGACCGACAAAATATTTGCCCCGAACGGCTTCATGAAGGTCGATGCCGATTACACGCCCAAACCATTCGAGCAATGGTCGGCCGAAGACTGGCCCTCAACCTATCAGAATCCGGATTACGGAAACATTTTTGCTGCCGGAATCGCCTTCGCTCCGCCACACGCCATCTCCAAACCGATGACCACTGCAAACGGAATGAAAGCTTTTCCCGCTCCGCCGCGCACCGGAATGCCTTCCGGTGTTACCGGAAAAGTAATTGCTCAAAACATTGCCGATTGGGTGAAAACCGGAAAACCGCTGATGAAGCACAAAGCCTCCATGGCGAAAATGGGCGCTGCCTGTATCGTATCAGCCGGATACGGTATGATGAACGGTGCCGCTGCGACCATGACCGTTTATCCTATTGTGCAGGACTGGGAGAAGTATCCTGAGTTTGGCCGCGACATTTCCTACACCATCGGTGAGGCCGGACTGGCCGGACACTGGCTAAAATGGTTCATGCACTACATGTTCCTGCACAAAGCCAAAGGTTATCCTTTCTGGTGGCTGCTACCCGAATAAAAATAGAAACATAAAAATCAATAGATATGGAAGAACACATCAATAAAACCATCGCTTACTCGCAGGAATCCTATCCGCCGGTTCCCACACGGGCAACCCGATTCTGGCGGGCCTTTATCCCCTGGCAAATGTACCGCTGGGTGGTACTGAACATCAAAATCCTCCGCATCGTAGCCGGAGGACACTCTTAAGTTGGATTTGAAAGGCTGTCTGCTATCCCGGGCAGCCTTTTTTACGATGTTCTGATAGGGAGCGCAACTCAAAAACTTTCCTCAACAACACTAACAATAGTAACGACAGAAACGACAGAAACAATGTCAGTTACAACAACCTTTAAGCGCAACCTGTAACTCTTCAACCTGAAACCCGTTCAGTGCCACTTAAAAAACCGCAACCCGAGCGAGAAAAAGAAAACCCCAATGGCCGATAAAATCACAAAAGGCAAAGCAATATCCGATAATCCCAACCCTTCGTTGAAAATACCACGAATGCCATCGGCCAACATCGTAAGCGGTAGCTTTTGGATGAACGGTATACTCCAATCCGGGAAATTGTGGTAACTGAAAAAGATGCCTGATACCACCATCATCGGCATCACCACCAGGTTAATGAGCCCATTGCCAATTTCGGTGTTGGCCGTATGTGACGACACGAAGATGGCGATTCCGGCGAAAGCCAGGTTTCCCGCCATAAAAATGGCCAGCAATCCGGCAATACTTCCCTGAATGGTAATTCCGAAAACCAGCCAGGTCACCAGCACCAACAGCGCCGATTCGATGAAATTCATCACAAAACGCACGGTAATAAAGGCAATGAGAAAATTCGTTTTCTTCATGGGGGTAGCGACCATACGGCGCAGCAACTTCTTCGAGCGCCGGTCGATGATGCCATAGCTAATGCCCCACATGCACGACATCATCGCGTTCATCGCTATCAATCCGGGAACCAGGAAATCGATGTATCGGGTGCCGGCCAGCGTCAACGGTTTGATTTCGCCATTGTCCTGCGGCGTATTCACCGCTTTCCCGTTCAGGACGCCCGACAGCTTGATGTAACTCAGCTGGGCATCGGGGTTGCGCGGATCGAAATGATATTCCGGCTTCCCGTTTTGCTCCGTCAAAATCACATTTATCTGACCGCGTTTCAGCAAAACCATCGCCTCTTTCCAGTCGGTTTCCCGGAAAAGAAACGTTGTATTTCCCATCTGCTTATCAGGAATCGTGTAGCTGTACCGAAACGAATCCGCTGCCACTTCCGGATTAGGCTGTGCTTCCGTGAGCAAAAAATGTTGGACAGACGTACCGTCACCTGATGCGTCGATCACCGCGACTTTGCGCACGACATCCGTTTTCTGTGTAAAGGCGATGCCCAGTCCCAGTGACATCAGGATGGGAAAAACAATACCCCAAAACAGCACGCCGGGCTCGCGAATTAGCTCCCTTGAGTATGAAATGATCAATTGCCAAAGCTGGTGGTTCGATAGTCGGTTATTCATGCAAATGTCTTCCGGTTAACGTGGTGAATAAATCGTCGAGCGTGGTACGGCGGCACTCCATATCCTGCAGATGAAGCCGGTTCTGCTGCAGGTAATCCATAAATTCGGGCAGTTGCGTATTCATGTTCTGCACCGTTACTTTGCCACTCCCTTGTGTTCCGTTCCATTGGATATCACTGATTTCTCCTTTCGTCCGGGGCAATGTTTCCGGAGCATCCTTCAGCGTAAATTCTATTACCTTCTCTCCTTTCTCGTCGTTCAACAGTTGCTCCAGCGTACCTTCCCGCAGGATTTTCCCATGGTCCACAATAATGATATAATCGCACAACTGCTCGGCTTCCTCCATGTAATGCGTGGTCAGAATCATCGACGTTTCGGCCTGTTCTTTTAGCTTGCGCAGAATAGCCCAGATTTCGCGCCGGGCGTTTGGGTCAAGCCCCGTGGTCGGCTCATCCAACAACAATACCTTCGGCTTATTCAGCAACGAAATCCCCAGTGCCAGTCGTTGCCGCTGACCACCTGATAGATTCACCACATACGCTTTGCGCTTTTCTTCCAGCGCCACCAGTTCGATAATCTCCTCTACCCGCTCCTTTCCCAGCCCAAAGAAACTAGCAAACAACCGTAGCGTTTCGTACACCCGAAGTTTATCCGTAAAACGGGTTTCCTGCAGCGACAAGCCAATCAGGTGGCGCAGTTCATCCTCGTGGTGCTTCCACGTCTTCCCCATAATACGGATTTCCCCCTTGTCGGGATGACGAATGCCTTCAATCATCTCCACCAGCGTGGTTTTCCCGGCACCATTCGGCCCAAGCAGCGCCACAAACTGTCCTTTTCCAATCGTCAGATTCAGTCCCTGCACCGCATGAACCGTCTTGAAGGACTTGTGCACCTCCTTCACCTCAATCACCGGTGTAAGCGTGTTTTCCATAAGCAAAGTGTTTCGGTGATGTAAAACTAATTGAAATCAGGAACAATGAGCAGTGAAAAATAACTAATCTGACGTTGTTGCAATCCCTTTCCATTTTCGACCGATTATATCATCCCGACAGGATAGAAAACCTTGCTTTGCCAACACGGGCCGGAATCCCAACGTTCACCGGACAGGGACTTCAAGGGAAAATAATCGCCCAATAGGTAAACCGATTATAGCACAAAACATCTAAATTTGCCCGCAAGTGGGGTTCAATTAACTGAAGATTTTTATCTTTCCGTTTTACTGTAAAACTGCTAAAAAAAGCTCCAGCAACTAGTTAATACCGATTATGAAATACACATTACTAATTATCCTGTTAAGTATCACCTCCCTGTGCCAGGCACAGAAAGCAAAAAGTTTCATTACCAACCCCATTGTCAACGGATATTACGCCGACCCAACCATTGTAAAGGCAGACAGCACATATTATATCTACGCAACCATCGACCCCTGGGGTGGAAAAGAACTGGGCGTCCTGGAAACGAAAGACTTCAAACATTTTCAAATCAAACACATCAACTGGCCCACCAAGGAAGCCTGCACCAGTCCGACATCAAAAAACTCGATGGTTTGGGCTCCTTCCGTTGTTAAAGGCCCCGACGGTAAATATCACATGTATGTTTCGGTAGGCAGCGAAATCTGGGCGGGAGTAAGTAACACGCCACTTGGCCCCTGGGAAAATGCCAAAGCCGACAACTCGCCGTTAATCAAAAGTAACCGGTTTCCGGAGTACCATATGATCGATGCTGAGTGTTTCGTCGACGACGACGGACAGGCTTATTTATACTGGGGCTCGGGGCTGAACTGGGTGAACGGGCATTGTTTTGTCGCTAAACTGAAAAAGGATATGGTCACGTTTGACGGTGAGCCACGCGATGTGACGCCGCCTCATTATTTCGAAGCACCTTACATGCTGAAACGCAACGGCCTTTACTATCTGATGTACTCACACGGAAAAGCCATCGACTCTACTTATCAGGTACGCTACTCGGTTGGCAAAACGCCATACGGCCCGTGGAAAGAAGGCAAAAACAGTCCCATCCTGTCCACCACACCCGACGGGAAAACAATCGGCCCCGGACACCACACCGTTTTCAAAGCAAACGGACAATACTACATCCTGTATCACCGCATTCATCCGCAGGATAAGGATTACGTATTGAGGCAACTGTGTATCGACAGCCTGAACTTCGATAAAGACGGTTACATTAAAAAGATTCACCCGCAGGGCGTCGCTGCCTTCCGGTAATGCGCCTGTCCGTTTGAGTTCTAATTATTCAAGCCGCTCCGGGGTTGTATCAGAAAAGTATATCCTTAAGAGGGTGTCCGAAAATGGCACCCTCTTGAGATGACGTGCAAAATCCATGGCAGTAGCATTGAACCCGCTTTACAAATGGTTCCGCGCTTGCCCCAAGGCGTTGCCATTGGGCTGAAATAACCTGGGCTTCCACGTCTTCCCCATTATGCGGATTTCCCCCTTGTCGGGATGACGAATGCCTTCAATCATCTCCACCAGCGTGGTTTTCCCGGCACCATTCGGTCCCAGCAGCGCCACAAACTGTCCCTTTTCAATCGTCAGGTTCAGTCCCTGCACCGCATGAATCGTCTTGAAGGATTTGTGCACCTCCTTCACCTCAATCACCGGTGTATGCGTGTTCTCCATAAGCAAAGCGTTTCGGTGCTATAAAGCTAACGGAAATTTGAATATCAGATACGGGTTGCCTCTTTTGGCCAAAGATCCGAAAACCATAAAATCAGATTTAATATCCGCCACAGAAAATCTTTTCCATGATTTTTCGTTATATAAACATAGGAATCACTAACTTATAAAATCATTTTAAAACCTAACGAACGATGAACCGACCTCCCCCGTATCCGAAACTTTTCATTTGGCACCATTTCCATGGAGGGATACCCGCCGCCTTTGCCGGTTCGTCCCCTTTCACTTGAAGCCATCTCTTACCCAATACGGGTTCTGGTTACAACAGAAGAGCCTGTCGTGATCGAAATTTCTGAAATATGAAGTCATCTACTGCCCATAAACTGATTTTGGTGCTTGCACTAACCGGGATGTTTACCACTTCCCGGGCACAGGCAACGGTTCAAACCTATATCGATATAGGCGAAAACAACGTTTCGGAAGGCACCTTCATTAAAAACGCCTGCCAGGTAGACTATGGTTTCAACAGATTCATACTGGCAGCGGCTACGCAGTTCGACATCAAAGGAAATACCGCTCATGTGTTTAGCGGGCTGCATCTTTCGGCATCCCGCCTCCTTCAAATCAAAACCTTCCCAATCGAAATCAAGGGTTATTACATCCTGAACCGCTTTTCTGAGCTGATGCACGAAACCGATTGGGGGGCAAAACTCAATACCCGGAAACTCCCCCACTTCCTGTTCGAAACCGGCATCAACTTCCGCACTTATGCCATCAATTCCAACGCGCGCAACGATTATCAGGTGGATAAGACGAACAGCAAGTTGCACGAAAATTTCAACCTCATTTACCGGATTAGTGCCTATCTGAAACCATATCCCAATCAATGGAACCTGGCACTTTCCGTCACCAATACCGATCATTTCCTGGTCAACCAGCCAACCAATCCCATATTCAACCTGCAAGGGTTGTACCGGATTCAACCCAGGCTTCTTTTATACTTCGAATCCTGGTACGAGAGCGCGGGTGTTTTCAACATCAGCACCAACTATTTCGGTTATTATTTCAGAACAGGTATACAATGGAAACTCGACAAATCATAACAATTACGGTCATACTGTCTGCACTGCTTTCGCCGGCCTGTGACAGCATCGATTTGCGGGGAGTGTATTCTGCATACGAAACGGTTGACCAGCGCTTTGACCAATCGATGGAATGGAACCAAACACATGCATCACGCGAAATAAATGTGCCCGGCGAAAACTACGTACTGTATGTTATGGCCGATTCGCATGTGGGAAAAACCAATCACCTCGACACCTTCTTTCACGATGCCGAAAACGAGCATGCCGCTGCCGCCGTGATGGTGGGTGACCTCACGGAAGGACATGCATCGGATTACCAAACGTTTGAAGCTCATCTCCCCGCTCCAGGCACCTTGACGACCTTTCCCATTACCGGAAACCACGACCTCTACTTCGATGGCTGGAAAAGTTTTCGCGGCCTGTTCGGTACTTCCACCTACACATTTGTGGTACACACGCCCACCGCAAGCGACCTGTATATTTGCCTCGACTCGGGCGGCGGAACGATTGGCAATAAACAGTTAGCCTGGTTAAAAAGTATTCTTCAGCAACATCGAAATCGATATCGCCATTGTGTGGTCTTTTCGCACGTTAATTTGCTGCGGTTTCGCCCCACACTAAGCACCAATCCGTTTGTACAGGAGGTAAAGGTTTTGCTCGATTTGTTTCTGCGCCATAATGTGAACATGGTGGTTAACGGACACGACCATAACCGGAACACAGCTGTTTTTGGCCCTACAACATACATTATCACCAATGCACTGTCCGAAGAAAGCAACCATGCCGGCTATCTGAAAATCTATATCAGCGGGGCAAAACCCGATTACCAGTTCGTCCGGTTCTAATACTCCCCTCAAAAAGTGGTTACATACTGTGGTCAATCAATTGGATGTAAAGTGTACCCGTTTCAAGACGATGGACACTACGTCTATTCCACCAATTGCAGCGGGCAAACCACCAGCATGGTAAAAGACTCCACCGGAACAGTCCGCATTACCAACATGATTCGAAATCAATCGACCAATAAGTAGCACTCTTACTCCCTATCCTGACGGGTTTTCGAAACCTGTCTGGATTTGTCAGCTCAAAATTCGCCAAATCCCTGCTTCGCCATCAGGCGAAAAAAGCGCAAGCCAGTCAAAGTAGCCCGGGCCGGCGATGGCGGGAATGGTTTTGTGCGGGTATTCAGGGACGTGGGCTCGAAAAAACAAAATCATGACGCGGGACGGAAGGATCACTTTGACTTGACTTTTTCGTCCTTTTGTGTCAAGACAAAAGGACGTAACAGTGGCAGACTGGCCGAAGGAGGATTTCAGATAAAAATCATTCTCAAATCTTTTCCAAAACAACATAAAACTCCTAACTTCCATCACCAAACAAAATCATAACCATAAACACTTACGCATGAAAAAAATAATCAAAGCATTCGCATTAGCTTTTATCGCTATTAATCTACTTTCCTGCGCTACCGGTATTCCTCTTTCGAATACCCGTTCGGAGAACAACAAAACCTACCGCGTACAATATCTTTTCCAACACGACGGCTGTAAAGTTTATCGCTTTTATGATGAAGGCCACTACGTCTATTTCACCAACTGCAGCGGGGCCACAACAGCACAGTCCGCATTACCAACATGATTCGAAATCAATCGACCAATAAGTAGCACTCTTACTCCCTATCCTGACAGGTTTTTGAAACCTGTCAGGATTTATCAGCTCAAAATTCGCCAAATCCCTACTTCGCCATCAGGCGAAAAAAGCGCAAGCCAGTCAAAGTAGCCCGGGCCGGCGATGGCAGGAATGGTTTTGTGCGGGTATTTAGGGACGTGGGCTCGAAAAAACAAAATCATGACGCGGGACGGAAGGATCACTTTGACTTGACTTTTTCGTCCTTTTGTGTCAAGACAAAAGGACATAACAGTGGCCAACAGGCTGAAGGAGGATTTTGTAACTAACCTCCGAAACACCAACCACCATTTCTACTACAGACCACGTAGGGCCACGATAAATCGTGGCCGCAACACCCCCTTGAAAGCCAAATCTGTCAAACCAATCCAATAAAAGCACTGCCATTCGCGACCGTTCTCCTCCCCGTTTGGGGAGGCCGGGTGGGGCTATAAAACCACGCCAACCCTGAACAACAAGGACGCTTCAGAAACATTCCCGCCCTTGCTTACTTCTAATTCTTCATTTTTTAACTACCTTGGGTAACCGAAGACACAAACCAATATGAATACAAATCCTGATAGTTTCCTCAATATGCTGACAAGGATAACATAATAAGTACACAACACATCCCGTTTTTGGTGAGTAACAACAACTTTTCAAGTGTTAAAGCAGAAATAACAACAATGATTGATATACACGAGTTAGCTGCAAGGTTTGAGCAAGCAAAAAAACATCGAAACCAAAGAAATAAATGGACACACTAAGATTAATTCTAGATCTATGTATAATCTTAATTGGATTATATCTGATACTGTTTAAAAGTTATTTTTCTGAGAAAGGAAAAAATTTGGCAACAAAAGAAGATATTTCTGGTATTACAAGTAAAATAGAAATAATAAAAACAAACATACAAAGCTCTAACCTAAAACAACAAGATTGGTTTTTTGAAAGTAAAAAAGCAGTCCTTGACTATTATGACAACTATGTATTATGGGCTAATGATTCCATGAAACAAAGTATTATTGTAATTAACAATTCAACTCAACCTGATATTATTAGGAAAACGATCGACGAATTAAATCATCAACACTCAAAAGTAACTAATAGCTTGTGGCGAATTTTTTTATATGAATCAGATAATGAATTTACGGAAAGAATTAAGACAATTTACGAAGAAACATCTGTTCTACACAAACTATATATTGGTTTTTATCTAGACATTGAAGGTGTTGCTGTTAAGTTTAACAAGTTCAACCAATTTGCAGAAAAAGGAGTGCTATTAAAACAATTACATAAAGATTTAAAAACCGAAAGGAGCTCCTTGCTAAATAAATTCTTTAAAGAACGAGATAGCATAAAAGTTGACACTCTAGAATTGACCGAAAAAACGATGCAAATAATTAGAAAGAAATTAAAAGAAAAATACCCTGCCGTTAACAGCGTGTAATAAGGCAGGCGTTTTCTGCTCGGTCTGACAATTTTTATCCGCCGGATAAAAACCGCCTGACCTCATACCACAACCACTAAAACTAAATTCCCAAATTATCCGGATAAAAGAATATAATAAAACAATTCATCTACGGATTCTTTTATTTTTTAATCCATTTTCCCTATCTTAGCTATCGTTGGTATCAGACAGAGAGAGGAAATCCAAAAACACGAAGCAGACAGGCCGGTTCAGCCGGAAGAAATACCACATCCACAGGTAGAACGACAGAAGCAGCACGAAGAAAGGCTATGTTCTAAGAAAAAGAACGTCCGTAGCTGGATAAAAGACGTCCGTAGCGGGATAGAAGCTGCCGGGACCGGAATAGACAAACGCCGTAGCCAGATAGAGATGCCCCGGACCTGGGAAGAACAGGTCGGGAGTAAAATTGAGAAGGACGGGACCCGGGAAAACGGACTCGGGAGTAAGACAGAAAGGGTCGGGACCTGGAAAAATGAGCTGCAGACCTGGGAAAAAAGGGTCGGGAGCAAGACAGAAGAGGTCGGTAAGAAACGAAAGGAACCCTTCACCAACGAAAATGATCAATTAACTAGTTATACGTTCAACCTAAATCCTTTTTATCATGACAACATCGTACAAAACAGACGCTGAGATTCTTGACCAGTACAACACCGCATTGACCAATGCTGAGAACCAACCGGAAATTGCAGCAGCCATGACCGAATTCGACTACGGGCCGGAGAAAATTACCGAGGGCCGTCAAATCCTCGACGCAACACAAAATGCCTACAATTTTAATAAGCAGGAAGATGACGAAACCATCGATGCGCGCATCTACTACAAAGCCCGCAAAAAAGCGCTCTACCAAACATTTAAACGCGATCGCAAAAAGGCCCGCATAGCCTTCCGCAACGATGTGGTTACCCTGTCACAGCTCGGGGTGATTAAATCCATCCCCCATAGCTATGTCAGTTGGGTCGATACCATGAAATTCTTCTACAACATCGTTGTAAATAACGAAAACATTGCAGCCAAACTGGCCAGGTTGAAACTCTCAGCCGATGTGGCCACCGCTACCCTTTCCGACATCGACGCCATGGAGAGTGCACGCAAACTATATTACCAGGAAACGGGAGAATCACAGGAAGCAACCCAGGCTAAGGACGCCGCCTTCGTCAAAATCGACGAATGGATGACCGACTTCTTTGACGTAGCCCAAATTGCCTTGGAAGACAAGCCTCAATTACTGGAAGCATTGGGTGTGCTTGTACGTAGTTAGCTTTCTCATTTCACACTTTAGCACACCTACATCAGGCCGGCCTGGCAACTCCACAACGGGCCGGCTTTTTTGAAACCCCGTCACATTTCCTAATTTTACCCTCCGCCGGAATTCAACAACGGATTCCGAAAACAGAAAAGAACAGCTGATGGAGGTTACCTACCGATTAATATTACCTGAAGACAACGCGCCGCTGGCGGAGATGATTCGGAAAGTTTTCCGGGAATTCAAAATCGATCGCCCGGGAACCGTTTACACCGATCCCACCACCGACCACCTGTACGAACTGTTCCAGGTACCGAAAGCAGAATACTGGATTGCCGAGACCAACGGCGAAATTGTGGGCGGATGCGGCATCTACCCTTCCAATGGCCTGCCGGAAGGATGCGCCGAGCTGGTGAAGTTCTACGTCGCGGCATCGGTACGCGGAACAGGAATTGGCAAGCAATTGATGGCACAATGCATTGATTCGGCCCGCGAGCAGGACTATCAACAACTCTATCTCGAATCACTTCCCGAACTGGAAAAAGCGGTTGGCATGTATGAAAAGGCCGGGTTCCATCGTCTGCAACAGCCGGTTGGTGATACCGGACACTACGCCTGCACCGTATGGATGCTAAAGGATTTATAAGCTTTGTTTCCGAAGATTTAAGAGGTATTTTATTGATTATGATAATATTTTATTAATTTCAACAGGCTGGAACCCATTTACCCAAGATGGTTATCCATACTGAAAAACTGACCAATAAATATTATCTGACCATGGCTAAAATCAAATTAGAATTTGAGAAACTATCGATTCTCCGTCCCAAAGAGCGCTGGCAGCTCTACTTCGTTATTGTAGCAGAACACCCCGAAGATAACGACAAGATGGTGCTTACTACGACGCCTGAACCATACATCCGGCTCACTCCCCGCCAGAAAAACGTACTCAACTTTGTTCCCGAAGCAAGCGATGATGGCGCCGATGGTTTGTTTGTTCTCGAAAGGGATATGCCCGAAGATCGACGCATTAAAGTGCGGGTGTATCTACGCCATTGCCGGAAGCATACCCGCAGCGCCGGCGCGATGCTCCAACAGGTAAAGGGCCAGTTAGGCAAGCATGCCTTCGACATCGTAGGTGATATGCTGGGTGCCGGTGCATTGCCCTGGTTGGTGATTTCGAAAGAGGCATTGCCATTAATTGGCGGCGTTCTGCGAAGCATTAAGGACCGCGATTTCGGTTTTGTGTCGATGGACGAAGAGTTTGACGAGGAATTTGAGACACAAACGGAACTCGACCGCATGAATAACTTCTCCACCGGCGACGCACGCATCGTATGGAGTTGGTCGGTTGACGAATAATCCGAAAAAATAAAAGCTCAGACTTTGACCGTTCGTTTCATGCAACGTAAGCGGTCAGAATCTGAGCTTCCGTTATGCTAAAAGCTCGTTATCCTTCCTTTTCCACGAAAGTGATACCGTAATTTTCCAGCTCATTCAGCACCGGTTCGTAGATTTCTTTCCGGTTGGGAATGTGCACGCCGGTCAGAGCGATTTGCCCGGTCATCACCATTTTGGTAGCAATAGCCAACGGCAATCCTACGGTCTTCGACATGGCCGTGTGTACACTATCCTCACCGAGCACAACCATCGATGATGTCATTTTCACCGGGTCGGAATCACCGTTCTTTTTGTAAAGCAATTTGTGCCACATCACCACCATGTCCTTATCATCGGGCTCCATTTTCCATTTCTCCGAAAGGATATGTTCCAGAATCTGTGCAGGAGTGGCTCGTTTCAGGCCAATCTTTTTATCACTGAATAGTTCGAGATATTCCAGTTTGTCAATGATATCGGAATCCTGATCGATGTGCATGTAGTGATACAGCTTCAATCGCACCGCTGCTTCGGCATAATAGAGAAACGAGTTGATGAACTCCTTGTAGGTCATGTTCTCGGTGTTCTCCATAAAATACGTATCGTCCGTAGCTCCCAACTGCACAAAAATATCCCACGCACGGCAGTACCCCGGACGGCGCAATGTTCCGCGATAAACAGTAGGCACGCCCTGCAGGTTATACTTATCGATGTACTTCAACGAATCGCGGTTGGCATAGCCTTCAAACTTTCCGAAGCCTTCAATATCGATTACTTCGGTGCGCCGGAAGAGACGGTTGTACGGAATGTACTTGTATTTTCCTTCCTGAAGGAATTTGGCTGGTCCGCCCTGCCCTGCTACCACCACGTTACGTGGATTCCAGGTGAACTTGTAGTTCCACGGATTATTGTCCGATTCGGGTGCAACCAGTCCGCCTGTGAACGATTCAAAATCGGTAATAGCATGACCTTCGTGCTTTACGCGATCAATCAGCCGCATGGCCGACATGTGATCGATGCCCGGGTCAACACCCATTTCGTTCAGGAAGAGTAAGCCTTTGGCCTTCACTTCCGCATCCAAATCGTTCAGTTCGTCAGACACGTAAGAAGCCGTTAGCAATGACTTGCCAAATTTGAGGCAAGCCAGCGCCACCACCTGATGCAGACGGGCAGGTAACATCGATACCACAATATCGGCCTGCTCAATTTCCAGGTCTCGCTGCTGCTCATCGAACACGTCGAAGACGAGCGCCCGGGTGGGCGGCGATATTTTTTCCTTCACCAGGTTAATATCCTGATCACCGACCGTGATTTCCCAACCGTAGGTAGGCGCTTGCTCTTCCAGATACCGGATCAGCGTAGCAGATGAGCGTCCGGCACCAATGATGAATATTTTTTTCATAAAGACAATAGATATTAGAACCAAGATTTTAGACTCCAGACATTAGAAGAAAGATTCCAGCCTGGTCTCCCTCTTTCACCGAATCGCCCCATCCACTCTACTATTCTCAATTTTCCCCGAAGCCCCAATAACAATTCAAAATCTAACACTCAAAATTCAACATTTCAAGAATTCACCCAATCCTCCAGGTATTTATATCGTTCTGTTAGCTTTCCATTCTCGGTAATGGTAGCCCGTTGAACAATACCTTCAGAATCTTCGCCCAGCAAAGACGGCAATACCCGGTTGATAAGGTTTTCGCCAAAATCGACAGAAGCATCGCGCGGCAACTCGGTCGGCAGATTATCCACCGACATCACCGTAATATTTTTCGGGTTGGTAAAAGCTACTTCTTCCTGTTCCGTCACCGGATTGTATCCGTAGAACGGCTCATCGATGGTGGTAGCCCTTAACGTAGACGGTATAGAACCTTTGATGTCGCAGGTAATATCGGATATCACCCTGATGCGGAAATCCGGACTGCGCATATCTTCCGGTGTAAACAATACCGGAGCATTGGGGTCCCAGTAGGCAGCCGAAATGAGTAAATCGGTGGTTTTCGCAAACCGGAGGAAATTACCTTCGTACGCTGTTGGATTTTTCACAAAATGTCCGAAATCGAAAGCACTGCCATCCTTGCGTTTATTGTAAGCGTCGGGTTCGAGTTGCACATACACCGGTTCGTCAAAATGTTCGGTAGCTAAATATTCGTCGATACTCACTTTCCGAATGTTGATTTCGTCCAGCATCTCCATCACGCCGTGCGTAACGCGACCACCGCCGGTAATGGCAATTTTCAACGGTGGAAGTTCCAGTTTGCGGGCCTCCGACTTCATCTCGGCCAAATCGTGACACTCGTATGCCGGCTTCGGTTCGGGCAACTCATGACGGATGGTCAGGGCACGCAAGCCTTTGTAGCTTCCTACCAGGCCGGCAAAACGGCCAAAACCAATCACGCGCATGCCATTCGGCTCGGTCAGCACTTCATAATCGATCAATCGTATACGCTTTCGCAGAATCTCCTGAAGAAGTTTTTTGTTGTACGACTGTTTTTTGATGGTATGAGAAAAAAACAGATACGTTTTATCTTCCATCAAATCGGGGATCGGTACCTCTTTCACTCCCATCAGAATATCGCAATCGCTCAAATCGGAATTCATGGAAATACCGGCATTCAAATAGTCGCTATCAGGAAAACACCGGATGGGACTCGGCTGAACCGTTAATTCCACTTGCGGAAAACGCTTTTTAATTTCGAGACATTGTTGGGCAGAAAAGGGCACACGCCGATCGGGCGGTACTTTACCTTCTTTCAGGATACCTAGCTTCATTCGCAGAAAATTTAATCAATTAATAAAAAGTTTGAACCGGAATTGATCGGTGCGCACAGGTTCTATCAGCAGATTTTGGGAAATCTCCTTCAAGATAAGAAAATATGCGCTGCTTATCATATTGAAAGTAACTTTCGATACAACTACACACATTTGTAAACCGGCGGCAGTACAGAAAATCAACTGAACCATTCATCTAACTTCCTGCCTGCCGTCCGGTTACGACACCAACGAACTTGTCAAATGTATGAACCTGTCAAAATGCTACACGTTGAACTCAATCCCCTGAGCCAACGGCAATTCCGAACCATAGTTAATGGTATTGGTTTGTCTGCGCATGTATGCTTTCCAGGCATCAGATCCGGACTCCCGGCCGCCACCGGTATCCTTTTCCCCACCAAATGCGCCACCAATTTCAGCGCCGGAAGTACCAATATTAATATTGGCAATTCCGCAATCAGAACCTTCGTTCGACAGGAACCTCTCAGTTTCGAGCAGGTTGGTTGAAAACATGGCTGATGACAGACCTTGCGGAACCGCGTTATGCAATTCGATGGCCTCATCCAGCGTACTGTATTTAATCACATAGAGCAGCGGAGCGAACGTTTCTTCCTGAACAATTTCGTAATGGTTTTCTACTTCGGCAACACATGGCACCACGTAGCATCCCGACGCGCAACTGGCGTCCTTATAAACTTCACCACCAAACAGAATCTTGCCACCTTCAGCTTTTACTTTTTCAATAGCTTTGAAATAAGTATCCGAAGCCCCTTTGTCAATCAGTGGTCCTACATGATTCTTCTCATCGAGCGGATTACCAATTTTCAATCCTTTGTAAACATTGAGCAGTTTGTTCTTAAACTCTTCGTAAATACTATCGTGAAGAAGAATGCGACGGGTCGACGTACAGCGCTGACCGGTTGTACCAACAGCACCAAATACGATGGCCCGAAGCGCCATATCCTGATTGGAAGTCGGGGTAACAATCACCGCATTGTTTCCACCCAGCTCCAAAATAGAACGGCCGAGGCGTTCGCCTACCAAACGACCAACTTTTTTACCAACCCGGGTAGAACCTGTGAAGGAGATCAACGGGATATTTTTATCGCTGAACATATCGTCGCCCAGGTATTTCGAGCTGGTAGCAACCAAACTCAGTACACCTTCCGGGATATCGTTGCGTTTCAGTACATCTGCTACAATGTTATGAACAGCAATCGCACAAAGCAGTACCTTCGACGAAGGTTTCCAAACCACAACGTCACCGGCGGCCAATGCAATCATGGCATTCCATGCCCAAACCGCTACCGGGAAGTTAAATGCTGAAACGACACCAACAATACCCAGCGAATGATACTGGTCGTACATCCGGTGCTCGGCACGCTCGGAGTGCATGGTGAAACCATACAACTGGCGCGACTGGCCAACAGCAAAGTCACAGATGTCAATCATCTCCTGGACCTCGCCCAAACCTTCCTGGTAAATTTTTCCCATTTCGTAGGAAACCAAACGGCCCAGCGGCTCTTTGTATTTGCGCAGTTCCAGACCAATCTGCCGAACTATCTCACCCCGTTTTGGAGCAGGTACTTTCTTCCATACCTTGAAGGCGCCTTTAGCGGTATCAATCACTTTCCGGTAATCTTCCAGCGTCGCTTGTTGAATCTCGGCAATCGCCGTCCCATCTGCCGGAGAATACGACGTAAGTTTATCGCCGGTGGTATCAATCCATTTCGTACCGGTGCACAACCCCGGATTCACATCTTTGATGCCTAATGTTTTCAGTACATCTTTCATTTCTTGCATAGTATCTAAATTTATGTTGTTATATTTTCTGATAATTAAATAGTTGTTTCGCTTTTGCGGAGCCAGTTCACCAGCCCGCCTTTTTCCAAAATTTCCATCAGTTTATCCGGCAAAGGATTGAAATGGAAAATCTTCGTTCCGATGTATATCACGCCGGATGCCATATCAACTTCCACACTTTCATCTTCCCGGTAGGCATTCACCGCTTCGGGCAACACAATGATAGGAAGTCCCTGGTTGATGGCCGAACGGAAGAAGATCCGGGAAACCGATTTTACAATGATGGCACGCACACCGGCTTTTACCAATCCTACCGACGGATGTTCGCGCGAGCTGCCGCAACCGAAATTCTCACCACACACAATGATATCGCCCGGCTTCACATTTTCAGCAAAGCGGTCATCAAAGCCTTTAAATAAATGTGGGACAATCTTCTCAGGCTCCGAGCTGTTGACTTCGTACGTCAAACTGCCGGCAAACATCTGGTCGGTATTCAGATTATCCACATCCGCATAGTTCCATACACCCTTCTGCCGACGATCATCACCGGGCTCAACCACCACGGTAGCCGTCTGCTGCTTGTGATACGGAAACTTATGTTCAGAAGTTGCCTTTTCAGGCGAAGTAATTTCACCGCGCAAAGCGGAAGCGGCCACCGTTGCCGGCGATGCCAGGTAGATGGAAGCATTCTTGTTTCCCATTCGCCCCAGGAAGTTACGGTTAGCCGTCGAAATCACGTTGATGCCGTCAGCCGGAATCCCCTGTCCTGTTCCCAGACAAGGTCCGCACGAAGGCGAAAGAACATTTCCGCCTGCTTCCAGGAATATTTCAACCAGGCCTTCCTTCATAGCCTGCAGGTAGATTTCGCGCGAAGCGGGAGTTATCAGCAACTGGAATCCCTCCGGCACTTTATGCCCTTTCAGGATGGCTGCTGCTGCCCGTAAATCCTCGATGCGACCGTTGGTGCAGGTTCCGATTAACGCCTGGGCAACCGGTGTTCCGGCTACTTCATCCACGCTCTTTACATTATCGACGTGATGCGGACAAGCCGCTACCGGATACAATTCCGACAGATTGATGGTGTATTCTTTTGCATACCCAGCATCATCATCCGCCCAAATGGCTTTGAACTTGGCTCCGAAATATTCTTCCAGCCTTTCGTCTGCCGGGAAAACGGCGTTCTTGGCGCCCATTTCCGAGGCCAGGTTGGTAATGGTCATCCGGTCGGAAACCGCAAGTGTTTTCACACCGTCTCCGTGGTATTCGATGGACATATAGTCAGCTCCGGAAGAACCAATCATACCAATGATGTACAGCGCCAAATCCTTCGCATATACATGTTCCTGTAATTTTCCCGTAAGGGTAATTTTAATGGTTTCAGGAACGCGGAACCAGGTTTCTCCCTGTTTCCACAAACCAGCCGTTTCGGTACGGTCGATGCCCGCAGCAAATGCGTTGAAGGCTCCTGCTGTGCAGGTATGACTGTCACTTCCCACCACCAACATTCCCGGCCGTGCATGACCAGCCATCAACTGATGGCAGATTCCCTGACCAGCATCGTGAAAGCTTGATACGTGTTGATCTTTCGCGAAATTGCGAATTTGCTGGTAGTCATTCGCCAGCTTGGCATTGGTAGGCGGTGCATTGTGATCGAGCACCAGCAGTAATTTATTGGGATCGGCAACCCGGTCGCCGCCCATCTTGCGAAATATCTTTTCGATACTCGACGAATTATCGTGCGACAGGATGATATCCGGCTTGGCAAATACAATGCTTCCAACCGGTGCACCCAAAATCTTTTCAGCAAACGTTTTTCCTGACATACGCCAAATTTTTAACGTTATACATGAAGTAAATCTCCCTTCCGGTAGATTTCCATTTGAACATCCGAGAACGGTTGCATCATGATGCTCTTTCCGGTTTTCCGATTGGTCATCTTTCCGGTTTCGAATTCAACAGCAACTACATCGCCATTCTGAAGTTCCAGTTCTTCAATCGACTCATAGGTCATAATCGGGAAGCCGGCGTTGATAGCATTACGCTCGTAAATAGCCCCGAACGATTCAGCCAGAACAGCCTGTACGCCCAACGATTTGAAACAGTCGACCGCCTGTTGACGGGAACTTCCGGCACCAAAGTTTTTGCCGGTAATGACCATATCACCCGGTTGCGCTTTGGAAGCGAAATCTTCCCAGCCCTTCAGGTTACCAAAGGTATATTTCCCCATCTCCGACAGTTCGGTAATCGCCAGGTGTTGATTGTGGAAAATCATGTCGGTATCGATGTTGTCTTCCATGACCAGCCAAACCCGTCCTTCGATTACTGACGGCTTTTCTTTATCACTATCATGATGCGTTACCAGTACCGCTTCCTGCTTGCCATGTCCTTCCTGGAACAAGGAAGGTTGTTCGGGCAAGTCATCTTCGGTGGTAATATGACCCGCTACCGCAGAAGCAGCAGCCGTAGCCGGCGAAGCCAGATACACATCGCCTTTGCCCTGCTTGCCGGCGAAGTTGCGGTTCCCGGTACTTACGGTTTTCTCACCTGGGCCGTTTTGTCCCACCTGACCGGCAGCACATCCGGCGCATCCTGCATTGCTCAGCATGGCACCGGCATCTTTGAAGATGCGAATCAGCCCTTCGTCCATGCAGGCATTCCAAACCTCATCGGTTGACGGAACAATTTTCAGGACTACACCGGGAGCCACTTTCCGGCCTTTCAGAATCCGGGCAGCAGCCCGCATGTCTTCCATACGCCCGTTTGTACAACTACCAATAAAGGATGAATCGATTTTGGTTCCCTTCACCTGTTCCACCGGAACCACATCGTGCGGTTTTCCCGGAAGGGAAATGGCGGGAACAAAAGACTCAATATTCAACCCGAAGGTTTGCGCATATTTGGCGTCTCCATCGGCAAATACCGGTTCAAAATCTCCCCCGGAGCGTTCTTTTGCATATTGAATCACCTCATCCGATGGCGGGAAAAAGACGGCGATAGCCCCCATTTCCGTTCCCATGGAAGAGATAGTGATGCGCTCGTCCAGCGTGAGTTTCTCAACCGCTTCACCATAGAGCTCTACCGATTCGCCCAACAAACTGCTGGCGCCAAAATGCTGCAGCAAGTTCAGGACAATATCCTTGGCATAAATACCAGCCGGGCGCTTTCCATTGAGGGTAATTTTAACTGATTCCGGCACTTTGAACCAGACGGCTCCCCGTGCCCAGGCCGCTGCAATATCGCGGTCGCCCATCCCCTGTCCGAAGGCGCCAATAGCACCAAGAATATTGGCGTGCGAATCGGTGGATACGACGGTTGAACCGGGAACAGCCAAACCTTTATCAATCGCCAGATGCGTTCCAATTCCGGAATTGATGTCGTACACCCGGATATTGAAGTCGCGGGCAAAAAGGCGGCACTTTTGCTGATTGGCAGCATATTTCTGGTCCGATCCGGTTGGATTGCAGTCGAAGGTGAAGAAAGTCTTCGAGCTGTTATCGACAGCCAGCTGGTTGTCCACCAAATTCTTCACCACATTCGCTCCACCAAAATCCCGGGCCAGCCGGACATCAATACTGATATCGACAATCTCGCCCGGTTTCACCGACTCTTTCCCCGAATGGGTCGCGATTATTTTTTCAATGATGGTCATCATTTCAATTAGAAATTAAAAATGAGAAATAAACAATTGGAAAGAGCTTTCAAGTTGCCTTGGAAATCTTCTGCTCAACGCCAAAACGTTCAGTGCAAAATCAATTGATGTATCAACGACCTGATTTTCCTTCATTGCTCATTTTTCATTGTTCATTCATTTACTCATTGCCTTAAAGGGCAGAAACGTCATAAAATCGGCATGGTGCACGATGTACGCCTCGGTCGTGCGCTTCACCATGTCGCCTTCACCGGCATGTGCCGCAATGATATGGCAGACTTCAGCCGGAACACCACAGGATTCAGCCAGCGAAACTCCCGAAAACGGATGCCTCAGCAGTTTACCATATCTTCCCTTGAAAGAGTTCCCGTTTTCGTCCAGTTCGTATTCCAGAAGTTTGCCCACATCAGCCAGAATAGCCCCGGCAATCAGGACATCCATATTCACAGGGAGCTCACTCTTGAAGAACTCGTTCATCTTCATGCCACTTTCGCGGGCAATGTGAACGACCGCCCGCTTGTGGTCCATGAAACTGACTTTCAAATCAGGGCCGCAAAGAAGTGTGAACGGAATCCGGTGCAAATCTTCTGGTGTCAACACACTTTTCTCCAGTGCCCGACGCCATGTTTCTGCAGTCTTATCGCGGAGTTCTCCATCTTTAATCCAGAGCAGCTCCGGCCAGAGGTCATATACTTGTTCCAGGTTGCTCATTACTTCAGTTTTTCAATGATAGCATCGGCCATCTGCTGTGTCGAAGCCGCACCTTTTTCAATCACATCGGGCCGTCCCGCCATCTTCATCATATCGTACGTGCGGACTTTACCCTCAGCCACCACTTCAGCAATGGCCTCACGGATTTTGATGGCTTTGTCGTTTTCACCGAGATGATCCAACATCATACAAGCCGATTCAATCATCGCAATCGGATTGACAATCGACACATCGTAATCGGCATATTTCGGTGCGGAACCGTGCGTCGGTTCAAAAACGGCTACTTCGTCACCCATATTGGCGCTGCAGGCAAATCCCAAACCGCCAATCAATCCGGCAAAACCATCCGAAACGATATCGCCGAACATGTTTCCGGCTACGATGACTCCATAGTCTTCCGGATTTTTGGTCAACCACATCATCTGCGCATCGATGTTGGTATTCCAGAGCGCTATTCCTGCATATTCCTGCTGAATCTCTTTCGCCATTTTATACATCATTCCCGATGTTTCGCGAATCACGTTGGGCTTCTCGCAGAGTGTTACCGACTTGTAGCCGTATTTCGCAGCATGAGCAAAGGCGGCTCGAAGAATACGTTCTGTCGCTTTTTTGGTAAAGATTCGGGTCGAAACCGATAACTCATTCCGGGGAACCGAACCAAAGTTTTTCACAAACTTGGGATGCGTCATCAATGCATCGTAAACTTTATCGTCCGGATTGCTCCATTCCACACCACCGTAGAGCCCTTCGGTATTCTGACGGAAAATGACCACATCCACTTCCGGCTCTTCAACGCTGTTTTCTTTGCCGCGACGAATGAAGTTGAGCGGATTTCCTTTGTATGTATGGCACGGACGCATGCAGATGTCGAGATTGAAATGCTGACGAAGACCGACAATCGGACTGGAATATACCAGGCCTTTCTCCTTCAACCCGGGCGAAAGTTCGTTAAACGCTTCTTCTTTCGGTTTCGAAGTAATCGCACCAAACAATCCCACTTTGTGCTCTTCCAGAAGTTTGATAGTGCGCTCGGGCAGCGGATTTCCTTCTTTGCACCAAAATTCCCAGCCAATATCACCTTCTACGTAATCGGCTTCAAATCCGGCTGCTTCCAGTACCCTGATGGCTTCGGGAAGGACTGTCTTTCCAATGCCGTCACCCGGCATCGCTACGATGGTTCTTTTTGCCATAGTCAATTGATTTTTTGGCACGCCACTGATTTTTGGTGCTCAGAGGCGTTGCGCTCGTTTGTTTTTAAATCGGCTTGGTCACTAATATTGGTTCAATTTTCTGTTTTCTTTTCGTCTACCTGCCGCACCACATCGATCACGGTTCCGTCCACCCATTTGATGGCGGCGATAATCTTATCGGTAAATACCGGTTTCTTCGGCTTACCGCAAATACGTTCCGCTTCTTCCTTCATCTCTTCGATGGTCCGAATGGGAAGACCGGAATCCTTCGCTTTTTCTATCAAATCTTTCCTTAGCGGATTGATGGCGATGCCTCGTTCAGTTACAATCACATCGATGAGTTCGCCCGGTCCACACAGCGTGGTCACCTCGTCCACAATCACCGGAATACGGTCACGGAACAGTGGTATGGGTAAAATGACCGTCTTGGAGAAAAGGCAGTTTTGCCAGCCCCCGAGACCGTGCAGTAATTTACCGTCGGAGTGTGTCACCACGTTGGCGTTGAAATTCACATCCACTTCGGTAGCACCGAGGATAACCACATCCACCAAACCGGCGAAGTTTCCTTTGCTGTGGTAGTTGTAACTGGTAAACGGACTGGTCCAGGTATGATTCGGATTATCGCGCATGGAGCGAACGCCTTCCAAATCAAAGGTCTGTCCGTCGAGGATGTATTCCACCAAACCCTCTTCCAGCATTTCAACCAGGTACTTGTTACTTCCGCCGCGGGCAAACCGGGCCTTAATACCTTTCCGGCGCATGATTTCGCCAAAGTAGATCCCGATGGAGAGCGCGGTTCCTCCGGCTCCGGCCTGAAACGAAAATCCATCGTGAATAATGCCGGTCGCTTCACAGAATTTGGCCGTCATCTCCGCAATCAGCAGGCGGTCTGGGCTTTTGGTAATCTGCGTGGTTCCGGAGACAATCTTCTCCGGAATACCGATTTTCTCCACCTCAACTGTGTAATCGACATGGTTTCCCTGAATTTGCCACGGCACACAAGGGAATGGCACCATGTTGTCGGTTACCACAATCACGTTGTTTGCATATTGCGAATCGGCCAGAGCAAAGCCCAACAATCCACTGGATGAAGGACCATTCAGCCCATTGGCATTACCAAACGGATCGGCACAGGCGGCACCAATCACGGCAATGTCGATTTTCACTTCACCATCCTGCACTGCCTGGTAGCGTCCGCCATGCGAGCGAAGCACGGCTGTTTTCTTCATCTTTCCATCCGAACAAAACCGTCCGAGCGGTCCGTTCATACTTCCTTCGATGTGACTGATAGTCCCATCTTCCAGGTAAGGAATCAAATGTGCATGGCATGGGAAAGACGCCGACGGATACCAGCGAATATCTTTCACGCCCAGCTCCTTCACCACATCAAAAACCATGTTGGCAACCAGGTCGCCGTCGCGGAAATGATGATGCGTGGAAATGGTCATGCCATCTTTGAGTCCGGCTTTTATTAACGCCTCTTTCAGTGAGGCAACCTGTTTGTTTCCGTCAGCCGGATAATCGGCGTTGGTTGGAATAGCCGATGCGTGTTTTTTTCCTTCCGGGCGATATTTCCCGACGCCCATAAACGGAACAACCGGTTCGCCGTTTATTTCTGACGGAACAAGCCGTCCCACTGCATTATATATCAGATCTTCATTCATGATTTTCTCTCCAGTTGGTTGACAGTTTACCCGATTGAATCGCCAGTTCGATGGTGTGAACAGCGCGTTTGACAACCGGGGCATCAATCATTTTCGAACCAAGGGCAACAACGCCCAGTCCCTTTTCTTGCGCCTGCTTAAAAGCGATCACAATGCGCTTCGCCTTTTCAATTTCCTGTTCATCCGGACTGAAACCTTCGTTGATGACCGGAACCTGGCGCGGATGAATACATCCCATACCAGCAAAACCCAACGCTTTCGATTCGAGCACATTGCTACGCAATGCTTCCATGTCATCAATTTCGGAGAAAACCGAATCAATGGGCTGGATACCTGCTGCGCGTGCAGCATTGACAACCGCACTGCGGGCGTAAAAGGATTCGCGTCCTTCGGCTGTTCGCTGAGCTCCTAAATCAGCTGTATAATCCTCCAGACCAATCGCCAATGCAGCAACATTGGGCAAAGCCGATGCAATTTCATAAGCTTTTACCACTCCCAGAGCACTCTCAATAATTGGCATCAGGTAGATATCGGTATTTTCGCGACCCAGTATCTTTTCAATGCGTTCCTCCGCCTGAATGATTTGCTGCGCACTCTCGCACTTGGGAATCAGAATCAGGTTCACCTGCTCGGGAACAATGGCATCCAAATCTTCCAGTCCGGCCGGCAATTGATTAATCCGAACCATTCGTTCGGCATCACCAAAGTCAACTGCACGCAGGGCATTGCGAACCAGCAAACGGGCCTCGGCTTTTTTGTCAGGTGCTACCGAATCTTCCAAATCGAGAATGATACCGTCGCTTCCGTAGATGCCGGCATTCAGCATCAGCTTCGGATTATTTCCCGGTAGGTACAAACGGGTCCGTCGGGTACGATCGCGGCCTGTCCGATGAAGATTTTTTGTTTCAATGGGTAATAAAAAGGATTCATCCGTTCCGGTTAACCGGCGGATAGCCGCTTCCAGGCGTGCTGCAATGACAAATGGAAGAGCTCCTTTGTCTTCTATTTCCACCAGTACATTCCGAAGATTGTAATGGGTCAGCACTTCGTGACAAAGTTCCCGGATGGAGTCGCCAAACAGGCTTTCAACTTTACTTAGTAACCGGATTTCAGTTGCATGATGCTCAGTTTTAGCAATCTGTACAAAACAGTCTGAGCGTACGCTGTCTCCACGGTTTCCGGCTGTTGCAGTCATGGGCATTTGGGTTAATGATTGACTAATTATTTTCAGTACCCTTCCTACTGCTTCGTTTCTTCAATTTGGGTGCTAAAATCGACTGAAAAGTTACCCAAATAAATCCCTGAAAATCCTGATAGTTATCAGGGATAAGCCCATGTTAAAGAGCATACAGAACATTGCCGCAGAACATAAAATATATCCCAAATATGATTAACGCGCACGCATTTTTATACAATGGTATATTCCTTTTGATGAATGACCCTCCTCTTTCAAAATCACAAGGTTTCGTTTCCGTGCGCTCTGCCGTATGGCCAAACATCGATAGCAAACGGCTATTTCTATAGCTGATGAACAATAACATCTTTTAGCAATTATTCAGGAATATTAAAGCAACGTTTTCAATGCATTACAACATCTTCGCAGTAGAATTCTTTCAGTATAAACCGAACGTTAATCATTTATGAGATTTTTTCTTGTTGCTGCTATTTTATTTGTCAATACAGGATTATTTGCGCAGGATATGCCCGATTCAACCTTCCGATTCTCCGGCTTTATTTTCGACAAGGACTCCATTCCTGTTGAAGGTGCCTATGTAATTAACTACCGGACGATGATGGGTATGGCAACAAACCAGGACGGCCATTTTTCGCTAACCTGCCAACCCGGCGACTCGCTGATGGTTTCGCATATTTCCTACAAAAGAGAAATCATCAAGGTAAATAGTTACAATCCCATGGCTTCACCCAAGGTTTATTACATGCATTTTGCAGCTCACGAAATGAGTCCCCTGATTGTTCTGCAGAATCCGAACAACATGAAATACTTTGCCAAAAACATCGACCAGATGAATAAGCAGATTAAAAAGATGGTGCAAAACATCCGGCCGAACACCAATGGCGGTGCCGTTAATATGTCCACCAATCCGGCATTGGGCGGCGGTGTAGGTATTAGTTTCAATTTGGCCGATGTAGCGGCCCTCTTCGTGAAGAAAAAAACACCGGATGAGATCCGACGGGAAAAAGCCATTCACGAAGCACACCGCACCATGATTCTCGATTCCCTTTTGCGGGTGGGTGTTTACCACGAAGGAATAGTCGATAGCATTATGACCACGCGAAACTGGGATTAATCCAATCGCCGTTTTCATTGTCTGCTTTCGGTTCTCTTTTGTATTTTTATTAAAACAACCTGAAGAACAGACTTATGAAAACCAACAACGAATCCATCCGCAACATCGTTGCCCAACGGAAAAAAGCACACAAATTTTACCGCGAAAACTCAAAAGTCTACCAGGCTTTTGTGGAAATGGAACAACGCACCTACCAGGACGGAGCGCTTGAGAAAAAGCACAAAGAATTGATAGCGACCGGCATTTCGGTTGTCATTAACTGCGAGTCATGCATGGAATGGCACATCAAACAGGCTATCGATTCAGGCGCCTCACAGGAAGAAGTTATCGAAGCCATTGAGGTGGGAATTGAAATGAGCGGTGGCCCCGGAACCGTTTCAGCCCGCTTTGCCATGGAGGTGCTGGATTTTTACCTTCACCAGGAGAATGAACGAATCGATCTTACATAACTTTTTAAAAGTTGTCTCCCAAGATCGGAAATTGCTTAGATTTAGACCTGGAAGTACGAATTTAACCTATTGCATATGAAACTGAAGCACCTTTCTACTTTGTATCTGATTGCCTTTTTGCTACTTGGCCTCTTTTCGTGTAAAAACAAACCAACGGCCAAAGAAGACAACTCCGGCCAAATTGCCGTGATGGCTTATTATGCAGGCGATGCCAATAAAATTGACCAGTATAACCTTGGCGAGGTCACACATGTTATCTACAGCTTCCTTCATCTGAAAGGAAATGAGCTGGCCTACGACTCTCCGGAGGATAGTCTTGGTGTAGCGCATTTAGTTGCCTTAAAGGAAAAGTATCCCGATTTGAAAGTCATGGTTTCGCTTGGTGGCTGGGGCGGTTGTAAAACCTGTTCCGAAGTTTTCTCCACGCCCGAAGGACGCGAAGCATTTGCCCTTTCGGTGAAACGAATTCTGGATAACTCCGGCGCTGACGGACTTGACCTCGACTGGGAATATCCCTCCATCGAAGGTTATCCGGGGCATCAATACCTTCCGGAAGACAAAGACAACTTTACCGCCCTGGTAACTGCTCTAAGGAAAACACTTGGCAAAAAAGCCATCATCAGTTTTGCCGCAGGCGGTTTCCAGCAATTCCTCGAAAATTCCATTGACTGGAAAGCGGTGATGCCGGAAGTGAATTACGTGAACCTCATGTCGTATGATTTGGTTAATGGCTACAGCAAAGTAACCGGTCACCACACGCCGCTATATTCGAACGCTTCGCAAACCGAATCGACCGATAACGCAGTGAAATACCTCGAGAAAGCGGGTGTTCCCTCCAACAAGATTGTGATTGGCGCCGCATTTTATGCCCGCGTTTGGAAAGGTGTGAAAAACGTGGATAACGGCTTGTACCAGGCCGGCATTTTCAAACAAGGCGTCGGTTATAACAAGTTCGATTCAATTCTATCGCCCCGGCAGGGTTTTAAAGCGTATTGGGACAGTGTAGCGCAGGCTCCGTACATGTATAATGCAAAAGACAGTTTGTTTGCTACGTATGACGATCCGAAATCGGTAGCCCTGAAAACCAAATACACCATCGATAATCATCTGGGTGGTATTATGTTCTGGCAGCTAGCCAACGATAAAATGAAAGACGGTTTGCTGGATGCTATCTACAAAGCGAAAGAGACGACCGAAAAATAACGCTGAATTTAATTATACAAAAAGGAGACTGTCCAATTAGGGCGGTCTCTTTTTTTTGGGACACTATGCCATAAAACAGGGCCGGCGGAATATCTCGTTTTCCTATAAAATCGGTATATTCATTATCAAACCAACCGAACCGATACATGTCCGACCATTACCGCCAACAATACCGTATTCCTTCGGCCCGGGCCAATTGGTGGGATTACCGCAATGAGGCGGCCTATTTTATCACCATCTGTACTGCGGGAAAAACACATTATTTCGGAACTGTCCGGAATAGGAATATGTATTTGTCGAAATTGGGAGAGATTGCCAAACACGAATGGTTACGCACACCCATGATGCGCCGTGATATGCATATCACATTAGATGAATATATCATCATGCCCAATCATTTTCATGCAATTATCGTTATTGGGGAGAATTCGTTCAATTCCCTGTTAAAACAACAACAGGGCGATCGTAGAGACGCAATGCCTTGCGTCTCCCGCAACGAACGACACAACAAAAGAGACGCAAAGCATTGCGTCTCTACAACGTTCCAATCAGCGTCGGCACAAAACGACGAAGGGGGTGCCAACCGATTTGGACCGCAACAAAAAAATCTGCCTTCCATTATCCGCGGATTCAAATCATCGGTGACACGGCGCGCACGACAAACACAACCGGACTTTGCCTGGCAACCGCGTTATTACGACCATATCATCCGCGATAACAACGATTGGATGCGTATCCGTGAATACATTCAAAACAACCCGGCACAATGGGGACAAACCGATGATGATGACCACAACGAAACACCACCGCGTGTTTGATTAACCCGTTGGCCATGAACAACGCGATCGTAGAGACGTAGCAATGCTACGTCTCTACCACCCCATCAATATAACGTTGTAACAACAAAAAAGCCCCGCAACAACGGGGCTTTTCTTTGGGGCTAATTTTTGGCGAGGGTAATGGTGAGTTTGGTTGTTTCGCCGGAATTGACGGCGACATCCAACAATTGTTCGGCGTAACCGTACTTCGATACCTTCATCTGGTAATTCCCGGGCGTCATTGATTTGATCCGGAAACCACCCTTTTCGGCGCTCTTCTTCGTCACCGGTGCATGGCCATTCACCGGCAACAGCATCAGTTCGATGTTAGCTCCCGTTACCGGTACCAGGGTTTCCGCCTCAACCACTTCGCCTTTCACCGACACAATCTCGGTGCGCGTATCGAGCACCATCCGGGCTCCGCGATACCCTACATAAAAATCAGGTTCCGCCTGCCGAATCATATCCACCAACGTATCGATCTGCTTCAGCGCCTCGTCGGTTTCGTCGAACAACCGGTCACACTCCGACGACTGGTCCTGTCGTTCATTCACCACCGTCCGTTTCACCGGGATAGCTTTGGCAAATGCTTCGATAGCGTCGTTCAACGCAGTTTGCGTTTCGGCTGTGATACCAAACGGCGCCAACTGCTCCAGCAACGGCTCTGCGAGGTTATACAAATTCCGCGAACTGTCACGGACTGTTGCATCTGCTCCCCTCTTCAGGGTGCTTTCGGTGAAATACGCCTCCTTCAGCAACGTCGGTAGTTGGTTCTGACGGGCGTACGCCACCAACCGGGTCGACGTATCATACGCCAGTGTTCCCACCTGCTGCTTCAGCACATTCTTCTCGTCGGAAATACCGGTGATATTCCCCGATTGATTCGCTGAAAAGGCTAACAACCTCGGAATGTTCTCACTCAACGTGGTTTTGTACGTCGAATAATTCGGCAGGCCCGATACCTTGCCCTCATTAGCCGTCAGGTAATCATTCGTTACCTGGTACGACTTCAGTTTAGATAATTTTCTTTGATTCATAATCATCCAAGTTAAATCGAGTTAATAAATAATTGTATAATAGATGACAAACATCTATCCATCCGTCAAGCCGATACGACACAGCATACCCTGACACACATACCTCTTCCATCTCTTAATTACGCTGTATTTAAGTCATTTATCGGGAGAAAATCCGTCCGAAGGAACGGATCTTTGTCTTCTTAAACGGCAAGCTAAAAAGGTTTATTGTCTGCTGATTTTCAAAAACCTTATCCATATCCAAAATAGTAACCCGAAATTTAGCTTTTCATTCGTCCCTATCCCCCAAAAACAAAGGGATAAAAGCTATCACACTTTTGTAAATATTTTTTCAATATTTTTTTCAAAAACAATACAAGAACTCAACAACAGCTAGTTACATCGAATGAAAAACAGACAATATTTATTAAAACAAACACCAACACCATTCATAAAACTGCCTTACACAGCCTATCCAAATCAAAACGGCCATGGATACGCACGGTTCCCCCTCTTATTCATAAACCAAAATCCATTTCATTATTTGTGGCGGGATATAAATCGGCGGTGGTAACACAATTTGATAACCTGATTGACAAACAAAAATTACCGGCTAACAAATTCAACAAACAGGCAATTGATGAAATGTTTGACCGGAAGACCCGGATGAGTTTGATTGAACCATGAAATTGGCTGCTTGCCGAAAGCAGCCTATTTCATGGTTCGAATACCAATTTATGACAAATTAATTCTTGTCATAAATCCTCAGAGGAATATCTTTAAAAGTGCCTTCTGCTTTTCCTGACGAATCCCCGTTTAAGTTAGTGCCGGGAAACGAAAATGATCCGGAAACTCTCGCTTCCGTATAGCCGGTTTCTCCATCCGCCTGACCGTCATGATGCGTACCAATTTCAATCTTTTGCAGTGTCAGGGTACCACCACCGGAAGAACGCACATCTTTAGTACCCCAAAGCGGATCACCCGAGTCAAAATTTGCCGTCACGACCCCGGAAGCAACTTTGTCGCAATTATCGGTATGTGTTCCTGATTGACAATCTAATAACACGCCGTAATCAATCATCGGATAGGTTCCTTCATGCAGGTCTCCATCTGTGATCATCTCCAGGACAATCATGTTTTCATGCCCCTGGGGTACGTCTTCGTTCATTCCTTGAAGGGTTAACGAATTGTGCTTCTCGGTTCCCGGTTTATATTCGAATACGGCTTCGTTCTGATCGGAAACACAGGTTACATCTTCACCGCGTGCGGTAAATTTAATTTCTCCATAATTATCCTCCCCATAAGAAGTTGGAGAAGAATTCTTTGAACAACTGGTCTGAAAGAAAGGGATTGCAACGATCGAAGAAAACAATAAAACTTTTCCAATTTTAATTTCTGAACCTAACATCATGTCACTTCTAGCTTTTTGATTAAGAATTAATTATTATTAAAAATAGGTTTTCCTTGTCGTCAATGAACTCAAACAGTTTGACGTTATTGCTATGGATAAGGTTGCCTGGATAGAAAAATTTTCTTCAAAGATTTTTATTTGGCAGAGAGATAAAAAAGGTTGCTACAATATTGCAACCTCTAAAATGACAAAATTGATTTGGCAGCAACTCCGAACAACGCGCCCGTAGAGACGCAATGCTTTGCCTCTCCTCTGTTTGAATCATCATTATGCAAATGAAAAACCACCGCCCCAATCTGCGTAATCTGGTGAATCTGCGTAATGCCGGCCATGAACGATGCGATCGTAGAGACGTAGCAATGCTACGTCTCTACCAACAGCGCAGCCATTTCAATCCCAGTTCTGAAAAACATGAAATGCCCGCGACAGGGATTCATTCATTTTGTTAAATTTGAAAACATATGCTTTGTAAGGACCACAGACAACCCCAATATAATGAGTAAAAAATACCGAAAACAAAAAGAACCGCCCTTCTGGTTGGTAATTACTATTGTACTTTTCCTGCTTGCCGGGATACTTACATCTGTTATTGGAATAAAGAAAATTGAGAACTACGACCACCCCTATCTATTTGGATTCATATTTGGAGGAATTGGAGCTATTCTGGGAATCATAACCGCTTTAAAATTGAAGCCCTTCATTGCAGTAAACAGAAGACTAAAAAACCAATATTTGCCAACAATAATGTTTATAGCTGTCGGTTATTTTGGTATTGTTCTGTTGATGGGTTCATTGCTTAACCAACATCTATCGGTCGTCGAGCATCGCGGCCGTTACCAGGTAGTCAACAAAATAAGAAGAGAGGCTCACTTCAGAAGCCCGGAGGTTAATTCCCTGTATGTAAATATCAATGGAACTACACGGCGACTACAATGCAAACACGAGTATTTCAACCAGATACATATCGGTCAGAAAATTGATTTGTGGATGTATAAAAGCAAACTAGGATTCGATTATATCAAGTTGCCTTTCGACCATTAATCCTGAACTCAAACAATCCCCAACCCTATTCCCGAACCACGATGACGCAGATGATTGGATTACCCGGATGAAGAAGCACACACAAGCGGCACCATCCCTAAACGATTCGGCAGCACCGCCGAACAGCGCGCTCGTAGAGACGCAATGCTTGCGTCTCCAGCAACGACCATTCAATTATTCCCGGCCTCGAACATGGAAATATTTGAGACGCGATGAATCGCGTCTCTACCAACAGCGCAGCCATTTCAATCCAACAACAACGTAACACGGTAATTTCCATTCAAACAATCCCAAACCAATTCCCGAACCACGATTACACAGATGATTGGATTACCCGGATGAAGAAACACACATAAGCGGCACCATTCCCATTAATTTGCAGCACTCCCGAACAAAGAGCTCGTAGAGACGCAATGCCTTGCGTCTCTTTGTTTTAATCATCATGACGCAAATGAAAAACCACCGCCCCCAATCTGCGTAATCAGCGTAATACCGGTTTTGATAATTAATGCCGGCCATGAACGATGCGATCGTAGAGACGTAGCAATGCTACGTCTCTACCAACAGCGCCACCATTCCAAACCACATTCTGAAAAACATGTAATGCCCGCGACAAGGATTCATTCATTTTGTTAAATTTGATAACAATCAACCTACTAAGACATGGGCATGACCTTATCCAATAAAACCCTCATATTAATTCTCCTATCTGTACTTCCGGTGTCACTGTTGGGACAAACAACCTTGCAATACAGAAACGAAGAAGTTAAAGTCATTAATCAGTTATTATACCAAATCATTGACGGAGAGAGAATACAGAGCTTCAATAAGACAGACAGTACTTTAGTGATTTATTTCAACACCACATTACAATCCGGACTTGACAAAGAGCCATTGCTCAATGACAATTATAAATCGAACGCATTAATTAAAAAATTAAATGGCGTAGGATTACCGCCAAGACAGATTACGACATCCAAAATTGAGAGAATAAAAGGACTTGAAATCATATTCGAAGAAAATCCGAATGATACTGATCTGAATTATTCTTCAAACAGGATTATTGGCACGCTTGATATTTCCAGAATCAGTTTTAACAAAGAACTGACCAAAGGATATTTCTACTACAGTGTTTATTGTGGAGAAGATTGTGGCTGGGGAGGTTTGTTGGAAATTGAAAAGAAAAATGAAACCTGGGAGATTACAAAATATCTATACTCATGGGTTTCATAAAATATGAATCATCACGCATCAGCGGAGACGCAACACATCACGTCTACCCCTGTCTGAACCACAATTACGCAGATGATTGGATTACCCGGATGAAGAAACACACACAAGCGGCACCATCCCCAAATGATTTGGCAGAAGCTCCGAATATGGCGATTGTATGCCGGACATGAACAATGCGATCGTAGAGACGTAGCATTGCTACGTCTCTACCAACAGCGCAGCCATTCCAATCCAACAACAACGTAACACGGTAATTTCCATTCAAACAATCCCAAACCAATTCCCGAACCACGATAACGCAGATTCATGGATTACCCGGATAAAGAAACACACATAAGCGGCACCACCCCAATGATTTTACAGCATCTCCGAACAAAGCTCCCGTAGAGACGCAATGCCTTGCGTCTCTCTTGTTTGAATCATCATGACGTAAATGAAAAACCACTGCCCTCAATCTGCGTAATCTGGTTAATCAGCGTAATCCCGGTTCAGACAATTTTCCCATCCTGCCCTTTCTTATGTTGTTGATAAAAAATTGAAATGCAAGAAGAAAGGATAAATCCAGTTTGTTAAATTTAGGACACGATAAAAGATCAAGTTCATAAAAATATGCGACTACTAAATAAAGAAGAGAAGGAACTATGTAAACGTATCCTCGAAGGAGATGGAAATAATAATTTCATTGGCAATTTATTATATAGTAAACTTTCTGGAGTAACAATTTCAGTTACACGAGAGACACAGGAAGTCAAAGTTCTAATTGACAGAAAAAGCGATGATCCATCAGAAGTGTTAAAAAATGACATGCCGAGAATAAAAGAGATAACAGTGTTGTTGTTAAACGTTGTTAACTTAATAAAGCTCTTAGAGAAAGAGAATTATATAATGCTTTTACAAGTAAGTTCAACACCTTCTAATAAAACTACAACTTTCGGACAAGGAATAGCTGATTCTGTAAAAACATGCATGGAATTTCCTGATCCCGCAATATCAGAATTATTAATTGAATATGTTGACAAAGAAATTTTTGTAACTGAAGAGTTTCGACAATTTTGTGCAAATAAGTATATATCAAGAGACGAACAAAGATTTCGCAAACAGATCTCCAAGACGAACTTCGCATTGAGCCTTACAATTATCGCGCTATTCATAAATACATCATTAAGTGTATTCCCCTTATTAACAGGAAAAGAAAAAAATAGACGAGTACAAACTGATAGTTTGAAACTTGAATTAGAACAAATTAAATCACTCATTGAAAATTTCAAAAAGCAAAGCAATCAAAATGCAGTAAAACTATCAGAAGAACTAACAAAACTGGATGCAACACGAACAAACTATAAAGCAAAAGAGTAGTAGTTGAGCCAATTGAATAATTAATCAAAATCTTCAAACAAAAATCAAGATGTCAATACCTCAAGATGATTTCTATTCCATTTTCCAAGGGGAAGGAGACTTCTACGATGAAATACACTCCTTAGATCAAGAAAAATTTAATGAATGGGTTTCTAACAGCTTTGAAAAAATTGCAACTATAAGTTCATTTAATGAAGTTGCTCCATCAGAGAATACCATCAATGAATTCAGAGAAAGAGGCTATATTCACAAAGAGTCCCAATGTCACTATTCAGCCAAAGCAATTAGTTTACTAAATCCTGAATTTGAATATTGGACAGGATTTATTAACAGGGACGACTACTTGTATCCAATCGTTACACATAGCTTCAATCTATACAAAGGAAAAGTAATCGATCTAGCAAGAGTCGATAAGCATTTAAAACCTCTTGATATTGAAAGTACATCCCTACCTCATGTCTATTACGGAATTAAAATTCCCCATGATTTTGTCAAAAAATACGAGAAGGAAACATTCAATGAGTTTTCGATGGAACCTTTATTAGTTGACTGGTACAAAGCAAATAACGACTAGCAAATTTTGCATTTTGCATTAATAAATATAAATTACATTCTAATCCTAAAAGAAAATATTATGGAAAATACTCAACCCAACCCTAGGCCAAAGACAATAGAGCCCACAATGCCTGAACCAAAAACAGGTTCTCCTAATGATTCTGGCTCTCGACCCAAAAAATAAAAATTCAATTAAAATCTTTAATCATGACTAAATTATATACTTCGTCCAAACCACAAGTCTCCAGACCGAATACGAAGCCTAGTACAGGCTCTCCATCAACCAAAGGCAGTCCTAATGATTCAGGTTCCAGGCCCAGAAAATAAAAACCATTTACGTTTAAACTTAAGAAAATGACTAAGCCAAAATCATCCCCAAAACCCAGACCAATATCTAAACCAAGTAAAATCCAAACGAATGGCAGTCCTAACGACAGTGGTTCACGACCTAAAAGGTAACAAAATTGTATATAACAAGTATAACAATGCCTACTAACATTAAGCCAATGGAAACTTTGTTAGATAGAGAGGTCCAAAAACTATAGATACGAGATTTTCGATCCAACACTTCTAATTCATTGTTATCGTCTTTGTTTTCTTCAATTTGGTTAATTACTGCTCTTGAATATCGTGCTTCATATCCATTTGCAAGAAACCCCCAGTACTGCGAAAAAATATTAACGATAATAGCACATACAGCTAAAATTGCACTAAGCTTTAATAGGATTGTAGGTGTTCCAGTAATCTTCGAACCTTCACTGTTTATGAATCGTAATATCTCAAAGACAATATAAATACATGCTCCAGAAATTGAAATTATCAAAAGGTCAATTCTACGAGTAGAATAAAATTCTTTCTCTTTGGCATTCGCGTAGTGTTGCTCCCAAGCTTTTATTTTCTTTTTCTTTGACATTATTATGGGCTTAATTAGTTTGCAATGATAAAGCTATAAAAAAGAAACCAAGTTGAACGAGCACCCATCTATGTAATCTGGTTAATCTGCATAATCCCGGTTCAGACAAGGGATGCCGGCCTCCAATAATGCGAGCGACGAGACGCAGGCATTGCAACCGGTATGGTCAATGACCATGAAGGAGGCAGGAAAAGAGACGCAAGCATGGCGTCTCTACGGCGGACAAATATCGCCCGTCTCCGGTCATACAAGCGTCGTCTCCGGTCATACAAGCGTCGTCTCCGGTCATACAAGCGTCGTTAATTGCCATACAACGACCGTTAATTGTCAAACAAGCGTCGTTAATTGCCATAAATCGACTGTCAAATGCCATACAAGCATCGTTAAATGCCATAAATCGACCGTCTCCGGTCATACAAGCGTCGTTAAATGCCATAATTCGACCGTTAATTGCTAAACAAGCGTCGTTAATTGCCATAAATCGACCGTTAATTGCCATACAAGCGTCGTTAAATGCAATACAACGACCGTTAATTGCCATACAAGCGTCGTTAATTGCTATAAATCGACCGTCAATTGTCATACAAGCGTCGTTAAATGCAATACAACGACCGTCTCCGGACAAATATTGACCGTCAAATGCCATACAACGGATGTTAATTGATAAAAACGGGCCGTCACCGGGGCAAAAGGCGGTGGTTATGATTATCTCCGGACCGGAATTTTCCTTACAACAAGTTTCCGGAGGCATCCGGGCGAAAAAATCGTGGAAGAATGTATGGGAAAAGTGTAACAAAACAACCTCTCCGGCTGTCTAACGGGGTAACAGGCGGGTAATGAAGCGGCCAGCGGGCCAACAGCTTTTTTCAACTTCTACCTGTTAAATGTTAAAACAAATTGAGTACTTTAGTTCCGGTGAAAGTCGCGCCTTTGGCGGCTGCCAACCGGTAAACAGGGTATATCATAACGACGCAGGTATGACAACATTACTCTTTAACCTTACATGGTTAAAGCATTTTCTCGCGATATTCTTCTTAACCTTTGTTCACGAGGATGCTGCCATACTGGCGGCCGGGTTTTCGCGTGTCGAACATCACGTACCGCTCGTGTTGGTGTATACCGCCGTTTTCACGGGAATTGTCGCCGGCGATGTATTCATTTACCTGCTAGGACATTTTGCCCAAAAGAACGCCTGGCTGCGCCGCAAAATCATTGGCCCCAAGGTAGAACGCCTCCACAACTGGATCGATTCGAACCTGACGAAGGTGCTCATCATGTGCCGCCTCACACCGGGCCTCCTCTTCCCCACTTTTGTGGCCTGCGGCTGGTTTAAAATCCCGCTGGGACGGTTTACCTTGTTGTCGGTTATTACCGGTGGCGTGTACACGTCCATCGCCCTCACGCTGGTGATTGTCTTCGGCGATTTGGTGCTGGTTCACCTGAACTACTGGGCATGGATACTGGTCGCCATCATTGTTATCGTATTCGCCTCTACCAGTCTGCTGAAACCGAAGTTCGCCAAAGTAACCGAACAGGCGCTTAACGACAGCGAGACTCCCTCATTTTTGAAAATGCTGAAAACTTATAAGCCCGGACGGAAAAACAGGCATACCGGGATGCCTTCCCCCGAAGGATTGAAAAAGCTCGTTTCGTTAGCCGAACGCCTTCCCAACGGATTATTTTATCTCCCGGTAGGTTTACGCTGGTTATTCCTGTCGGCACGCTACCGCTCACTGACCCTGCCCACGGTGTCGAACCCGATGATTGAAACCGGTGGTTTCTGGGGCGAGTCGAAAAGCGATATCATGCAGCAGGTGGGCGACGAGCACCAGCAATGGGTGGCCGAGTTCGTTACCTTCGAACGAAACGGCAAGGGCGTGGAGTCCGACTTGCAGACCGCGCTTTCGCTGATGGAAGAAAAAGGGCTGGAGTTTCCGGTGGTGGCCAAACCCGACGTGGGCTGGCAGGGCTACGGCGTGCGCCTCATCGAAGAGCACAAACACCTGCTCCATTACCTGAATGAATACCCTACCGGGGAAAAGCTGTTGCTGCAGCGCCCGGTGCAACACGACGGCGAAGCGGGTATCTTCTATGTCCGCTATCCCGGCGAAGAACACGGGCGGGTGATATCGGTGACGTTGCGCTATTTCCCGTATGTGTATGGCGACGGAACTTCGACTTTGCAGGAGCTTATCAGGAATAATCCGCGCATGAAAACCCGCGCCGAATATTACCTGGGCGGGAAAACCGAGCACATGAGCCTCGAGAAGCAGTACCTCGACATGGTACCGGCCGAGGGCGAGCTGATTCGGTTGTCGTTTATCGGTAGCATCCGCGTAGGCGGTCTCTACCGCGATGCGAGTCATCTGATTACACCGGAGCTGAGCGAACGCATTGACGCGATCGCGCAAAGCATGCCGGAGTTTTACTTTGGCCGCTTCGATATGCGCTTCGAGTCGACCGAACAGCTGCAACAGGGCGAAGGATTCTCCATCATCGAAATCAACGGTGCCGGCTCGGAAGCCATCAGCGCCTGGGACCCCGAGGTTTCCATTTTCAAACTGTACAAGGCGCTGTTCAAATCGCAGAGCCTGCTTTTCAAAGTCGGCGACCTGAACCGTTCGCGCGGGTACAAACCCATGACGGTTATCGATTTCCTGAAAGCCGCCAAAAAACAGAATAAACTGATTGATCAGTATCCGCCGGCGGGATAGGAAAACACTATTTTGCATCGAATAACTGCAATAATGATATGAAGAGGTCAGAACATGACCTCTTTTTTTATTTCTATTTCGATGTAGTACGGGGAACCAATAGTGTAGCGGTCAGGATATGCCTCGGTATTCACCCCTCTGTCCCCTAAAGGGGATTTGGAGCCGCTGCAAATGGCGAGCGAATCCATATAAAGGAACGGCATTCTTTTCCCAGATGAGTGATGAGGCTTCTTATTTTATTCGAACCCTGCCACAATGAATGGATAAAGTCCCCTTTAGGGGATTAGGGGTGTTGGAAAGACGATAAACGAACGCTAACCAATATCGGGTGAAAAACACGTTATACAACATATTCTGCCCCACAAGAAAATTTCTAAAATTTTCATTTCTCTTCGTTAACCGGATAAATATTTATTATATTTGACATAAGCGCGTAGCCGGCAACGGATTGTCGTTCTCCCGGCCGCCGACCAAACTAAACAAACAGCGATATAATTTTCCTCGCATTTTACAACAATACAGGATAATCATATTGCTATATTCCATTAACACTAAAACACAAACAAAATGACCAACAAAAGAACCTTTAAAATGATGCTGCTTTTCGTAGCTATCCTGTTTACGTTTAGCAGTTGTAAAAAAAATGAAGTCGTTCTGCGAACCGGCACATTACAAGTAACCTTTGTCAGAGACGCGAGCTCCTTACCCAATCTCAACTATTACGTTTCTCCATCGGACAATGCAACATATGCGATATCCGGACTTGATATCAATTTTGAAAAACGCATTCTTACCATAAAAAAACTGAATCCGGGAAATTATTATTTAGTATATGACACCCCTTACGAGACACAAAGAGTGTTGTTTCAAATCCACTCGGGTGAAACAACGGAACTTACTCGGGAACTATAATTCAGTCGCTTACAAACCAATGGTATTGTTTCTCATTTGCTCATCAACTCACTAAACAGATTATACGAAGTCCCCTTTAGAGTCTCGAATATGTAAATACATCAGGATAGGGGTGTTGGAAAGCCGATGAACGAACGCTAACTACTATCGGGTGAAAACACATTCGCAACAGATACTGCCTTTACAACACAATTCTTAAAATTTCCTTAGCCATTCCTTATCCGGATAAATATTTATTACATTTGGGATGACCGCATTACCGGTAGTCGATCATGATTGCCAGGCAGCGAACCAAATTGATTTACGAACGATACCTTTTTCCGGCTATTCCTGTGTAACAGGAAATACAGCGGACAATCGTATTGTCATGTTCAATCAACATTAAAACAGTGATACAATGACCAACAAAAGAATGATGAAAATGATGCTGATTCTCGTAGCCATCCTGGTTACTTTCAGCAGTTGTCAAAAGAACGAAGTAGCCCTGAGAACCGGTACTTTAAAAGCGACCTTTACCGTCGGGACAGGCTCTCTGCAGAGTTTCGATTACTACATCACCTTGTCGGACAATAATTCGCCCCAGATAGAAGGGCTCGATGCCAGGATGGATCAAGGGGTTCTCACGGTCAAAAACCTGAACCCCGGAAATTATTACCTGGAGTATAGCTACCCGAACGGGTCGTCTTACCAATCGGGCAAGATATTATTCCAAATCCATTCCGGCCAGACCACCGAAATAAAGAAGCAATTCTAAACACATTATAAACCAGCGGATAGCAAATGGTTGTGGCGTAAGGATATGTCGTGACTTTTTAAACCCCTAAATCCCCTTTATGGGATTTAGGGGTTTGTTGCAAAAGACAAACACACACCACCCAATATACTACAACGGTAAAGCCGGGGAGATTCCCCAGCTCTGCGCGCTTTGCATTTTATATCGTTGAATATTTCCTATTCTTCGCCTTTGTGGTAATCGATACCTTCCAGCTGCCAGCGTTGTTCCATGTTGTGCAGGGCGCCAAGGAAGCGTTGATAGTTTTTATCGGCCAGCGGTGTCCAGCCTACTTCGGCGTAAGCGGCTAACCGGGGAAATACCTTCAGGTCCATCGACTTGGTGGTAGGAATCCATTCGCTCCACATCTGGCAACCGAAGCCTAATATCTTCGAATCGTACTTCGGGTCGAGTCCTTCGGGAATGGGATTGAAGGAATAGGCTTTCGACAGCGGAATGGTTTTGTAATTGTAATCGAGATAGGTCATCCGGTGGTAGGCATTCACCACATCGTAGCCGTTCGAAACCGCTTTGTTGATCAAATCGAGACTTCCTTTCCAGAACTCGATGATAGCTGATTTGGCTAATGTCTGTTTTACCTGCGTATCGGCCGGATCCAGCCACTCGTGCACGTTATCACCGAGGATTTCGTTCCATCCCATCATGCGATGGCCGGTACTGTCGACGAACTGCGAGATGCGGTTGGTGAACCAGATCTGCAAATCGGCGGGAGACGTCAGCCCCTCCTTCTTCATCAACGCCTGCATGGCTTTCGATTTCTTCCACGCATCGTACATCACCTCATCGCCCCCAATATGGACCACCTTACCGGGAAACAGGTTGAAAACTTCAGTGAGCACATCTTCCAAAAATTGAATAACACGCGGATCGGCAATGTTGAATGAGTCAGGCAGCTTGCCAAAGGTCACCGGCACTTCGGTTGTAGTACCCAGCGTACTCAGCCACGGATAAGCCGCGATGGCTGCCGAAGCATGTCCGGGCATTTCAATCTCCGGAACAATGTTGATGTGCCGTGCAGTGGCATACGCGATGATATCCTTGATTTGCTCCTGCGTATAGAAACCGCTGTGTGGCTTCCCTTCGCGTTTATCGCTGTGACGGGCAGCCTGCGTATCTTTCCGGTAGCTTCCCACCGACGTCAGTTTCGGGTACTTTTTGATTTCGATGCGCCATCCCTGGTCATCTGTCAGGTGCCAGTGGAAGACATTCATCTTCATCAGCGCCATCTGGTCGAGCATACTTTTCACCACATCCACACCTTTGAAATGGCGCGATACATCAAGCATAAATCCCCGCCATGCGAAACGCGGTTTGTCGGCAATGGCCACCACCGGAACGGCAGCGCTTTTTCCCTTGCCGGGATGGAACTCAAATGCCGGTGGCAACAGCTGCCGCAGCGACTGAATGCCGTAAAATACGCCGGCACGGGTCGCCGCCTCGATGACAATCCGCTTGGATTCCACTGTCAGCAAGTAACCTTCGTCGCCCAGCGAGTCTTTCAGGGTTGCATTCAATTTCAGCTCGATGCCTTTGCCCTTCGCTTTGATGTGCGGTTTTTCGCCAAAGGCTTTCGCCAGGATACCGGCGAGGTAACTGGCTTCAGGACGGGTTGCCTCACCCGAAACAATGGCCGTCTTCTCCGTAAGGGTAAACGAACCGTTGCCGGGCACCACGCTCACCGGACGCGGAATGATGTTGATCTCCGCCTGCGCGGAAACAGCGATTCCCGCCAGGAGGAAAAAAGCCAGTATGAGTTTCATTGTTTTCATAACCTTTTTGTTTTTTATGAGTTGATGGGGAAGAGAAATAAAAATTATCCGGTTAGTTCATCAATAGGGCACTTGTTCTTCTACCAAATCACCCCACCAAACCTCCCCTGAAGGGGAGGCTTAAGGCAACTGTAGGTGTTGAACACGTTGCATGAATCACTGCTTACTGCTAACCAAACATCTCTTTTCTTTTTCCTTTATACTTTCAGGAATATCTTTTTTCGGTACAAAAAATACAGGAACGCCCACACGCAGGCTACGTACCCGACGGCACCAATAAGCCCCGCGATGTGATGGGGTGTGAGATGCATCAATCCGCCGAAGAAGAAGTTACGCATGTTGCCGAAATCGATGATTTTATACTGCACCAAATAAATGGTGATGGGATTCAAGCCGATGACGACAAAGAAGAACGCCCACTTTTTGAAGCCCCACGCGTCGATGATGAGGTAAAACACGCCCAACAGGATGAGACTCCATCCGCCGGCATAGAGTATGAACGAACTGGTCCACAATTTCTTGATAATGGGAAACCACAGTCCCCATAATTCACCCAATCCCAGCGAAACAATGCCGGCACCAATCAGGATGAGTCCTTTCCGCAACTTGCTCAAACGAACATCGTCCGAAATAAGCAGCCGCCCTGCAAACATACCCAGCAACGCTGTGCTAATAGAAGGGATGGTACTCAAAACACCTTCGGCCTCCATCTCCTTCATGTATAACGTACCCGGAATCAGCAAGCGATCGATAAAGCCATCGAGGTTGCCTTCCGGTGTGAGCACGCCGGCACCGAATCCCGGAACGGGAATGTACAGCATCATGAGGCAATAGGACAGCAACAGGCCCCAGAACCAGATGATCTGCGTGCGCAGGTTCGTGTTCAGATAGATAATGGCGGCAAAGAACCAGGCAATCCCGATGCGCCCCAGCACACTCGCCAGACGAAAATGCTCCGCGTCGAGATTGAGGATGCGGTTGTACAGCATCCCGAGGACAATCAACCACATCATCCGTTTAAACGCGTGTTTGTATATACTCGCTTTCGAATCACCGCGGGCCAGCCGTTTCCCAAAGGAGAAAGGCATGGAAACACCTGCCAGAAACAGGAAAAGTGGGAATATCAAATCGTAGAACTGGAATCCCTCCCACTTCACATGGTCCATCTGCCCGTGTAAATAACGGAACAGCGGCCATCCCGTGAGAGTTGCCAGGGCATGTATGACCCGCTGTCCACCGGTAATCCAAAACATATCGAATCCGCGGAGTGCATCGAGCGACAACAGGCGCTGCCGCTTCGGTGTACCGTTCATCTCTTTCATGTGCATAGCGTTTACCGGTTGGATTTACTTCCGGAATTCGAAGCCGGAGAGGACCATTTCCACCTCTTTGCCATCCGTCGGGGGATTTCCGCGGTACAGCCACAGGTTGATCTTCGCCGCCTCTTTACCGGGCTTAGGATTATCGACGCCGGTATAGGTCCACTGCGCCATCAGCTGATTCGCCGGAGGGTTATCGCCCACGTTTCCCTGATAACTGGCAAACACCACACTGTCGGGCTGCCAGTTAAACCAATGCGTCGACTGTTCCCCCGTTTGATCCAGAAAATAGCGGTAATGATTTCCCGGGTTCCACCCCGGCTGAATGACGAACTGCGAATCTTCGGTAGTATCCTTGGCCCACTTCGAGAACTCGATGTCGATTTCGGAAGTATCATTGGCATACGTGAACAATCCGCCCACCACATTCTTGTCGAAACCATCCACCCGGCTGGCTACATGAAAGATGTACGTTCCGTAACCATGCGATTCCAGCAGGGAAATCTTGGCACAGTTCCAACGTCCGTCGCGGTGGGTAATTTTCAGGTGCAAATTCCCGCCGTCATCAAGCCAAACGTTCTCTTTGGAATCGGAAAAATAGTTGGGACCCGGTCCCTGTCTGTTGTCTTTGCTGTTCCCTACCCTCCAGTCGTAACCGGAGAAGTGGATGATGCGCGTACCATCGACCACCCGGTCGTTATTTACCGTCTTTTTGGTTTTGTTCCCGCATCCGGCAAGAAACAGGACAGCTATGACCAGAAAAATCCAGTTAGTCTTCATCTTTTTCATTTTTTGTTTGGTTAAACACGACCTTCCCGGCCCGGATGGTCTGTACAATCTCTATCCCCTTTTCGGTCTGTTCGAACAGTACCAGGTTAGCGGGCAAACCCTTGCGGAAAGGTATTTGCGGTTCTCCGTTCAACAGCTCCATCGGCTTGAGCGAGGCTTTGTTCCAGGCTGCTTCCGGCGAAAGCAACCCCTTTCCAGCCATCTGATTAACGCACCACAGCAGCGATTGCGCCGAACCGGCCAGCAATTTGGGCTGATCGGCCATGCAAAGGCGGCCTTCCGGGCTGAGGATCACATCTCCGCCGATATGACTATGGTAGTTACCCGGCGGCAAACCGGCAAAATGTGTACAATCACTTATCAGAATGGAGTTTTCGGGCTTTACCTTGAAAACAACCTTGAGAAAGGATTCAGGCAGGTGAAAACCGTCGCCAATCACGGTGGTCCACAACGTATCCTGCGCCAACTGCTCCCAAATGTAGTTGGGATGGCGCGGCAACATCAGGTGTGCAGCGTTCCCGAGGTGGGTAGACAACCGGGCTCCGGCGGCAACCGCTCCGGCAATCTGCTCCGGCGTAGCAGCCGTATGACCAACGGACACCACAACACCGCTTTCACTGCAACGGGTGATGAACTCTTCCGACCCTTCCCATTCAGGCGAAAGCGTAATGATTTTAATTCGTCCTTCAGCGGCTTCCTGCCATCGCAGAAACAAGTCCCAGTCGGGTTTTCGCACCAATTCCGGGTCATGTGCCCCGCGGGCGCCTTCCTCTTTCGAGAGAAACGGTCCTTCGAGATGAATACCGCCAATCGCATCGTTCACTTCCGGGTAAGCGTGGCAGGCCGATATAATTACTTTCAGCGCTTCAGAAATCGCTTCGGGTGTATTCGTGATCAATGTCGGGAAGAAGGTCGTTACGCCTTGCTCTGCCAACAACTGAACGGCGCGATATACATCGGACGCCAGCAACGGAGCGGTATTAAAATCGACACCGCCGTAACCGTTCACCTGCAAGTCCACCAAGCCGGGTGCGATAAAAGGATGCTTCCCCTTTCCTTCCGGAAGTTGAATCACTTCGGCTATCTTTCCGTCACGGATACCGATGTGCACCAGTTTTCCGCTCCGGTAATCGAGGCCTTCGAGGTACATGTGGTTGTCGTTTGATTGGTTCATGGTATTATCGTTCGCTACACAGCTGTTTTATCTATCCATTCAATATCACCTGTTTATTTCGTTTCGTCATTCAATGCCGATAACAGTTCATCTGCCTTCGCTGACTCGTCACCGGGAACCAGAAATCCGGTTACCACATACAATACCAACGAGGTAAGCATGGGCGTCGCGACTTCTCCCGCCAATGAGAAATCAGGCAGCAATTTCGTGACCACAAAAGCCAGCAATCCACCTAAAATCGACACAATGGCCGCGGTACTTCCGCTCCGTTTGAACACGGGCAGCAATCCCAAAATCATCGGGATGGCAATCGGTCCTAACAACGAAGCGAACCAGGAAACAATCAGTCCGAATACCCCGCCAAAATGCCGCGCGTTCATCGCTACAATGATCGTAAACAAGGTAAACGAAAAGGTCGTAATTCGCGCCATAATTAGCGACTGCTTCGGTGTGAATTTCCGGACACGATGAAAGACCACCGGCAAAATATCGCGGGTAATCACCGCCGACACGGTATTGGAATCCGACGAGGTCATCGACAACGTGTTGGCAAACATCGAAGCGAGCACCAGCCCGAGCAAACCGGCCGGTAAGAATTTAATCGCCATCATGCCATAGGACAATGTCGGGTCGACCATATCCTTAAAAAAGAGTGGTGCCGCAAACATCGGAAACAACAGAATCAACGGCCACACAAAATAGAGGACCGACGACAAAATACCGGCTTTCCGGGCCTCGCCTCCCGACGAAGAGGAGATGAAACGGGTCGCCAGGTTCCAGGTTCCACCGCTATAGCTGAAGAAATCGATGACCAGCATCGCCAACGCGAACGCCGGCGTGTAGGGATCGTTGAACAAATGTGAGTTCGCTTCGGGCAACCGGTGCCATAGGGTAAACACGCCGGAAAACCCGTCGCCCAGTTTCCCGAGAATCATCACAAACATGGTGAGTCCGGCCACCAGCTGAATCATGAACTGGGCAAAGTCGTTCCACACATCGGCCCACAAACCGCCAATCGTTATATAAACCAACGAGACGCCGCCCGCCAGCAAAATCCCCACCGTGAGCGAAGTGCCGGTAAATACATTCAATAATACAGCGATCGCAGCTAGCTTCCCTCCCACATCGAATACCTTGATAATGGCACCGCTCCAGGCGATGATTTGCTGCGTTGTCAGGTTATACCGGGCCAGCAGGTACTCCGTCGGCGACTGAATGCCGGTCTTGATGCGTAACTTTGCCCAACGAGGCGCCACCCACATGGCAGCCATCAACGTTGCCAAACCGACACCGCATGCCCACCAGATATACAAGGTAAAACCGTGCGTATAGGCAATTCCGGCGTAAGCCACAAACACCGCCCCGCTGTAACCTGACACGTGATGCGAAACACCCGACAGCCACCAGGGCAGTTTACCGCCGGCCGTGAAGAAATCAGCCGAATTTTTCACCTTCCGGTAAGCGGTGAGGCCGATGACCACCAACACTAAAAAATACATCGCCAAAACGATCCAGTCAATCAATTGCATGGGTTAGCCTTTCTGTCTTTATGCTGTTATGCTTGTTTTTAACTATCGTGAATGAGATTATTTCTTCTCCTGCTTCAGAGAAGTAACCTGAATGAATTTATCGGCGTAGCGTTTTCCCAATATCCGTTGCGACTTGTTATTGAAATGGATATAATCGGGGTTGCAGGTCAAATCGCTCGTAGGAACCACGTAGCAATTCTTCAAATCATTCGGTACGGTCTTGATAATTTCGTTAATCTCCGCCCATCTTTTCGCCCGCAAGGGTGGACGCGTATACGATCCCAGCTCTCCCATGATGATGGGCAGGGAATCATTGCCGATAAATGTGCGGAAACGGGTCAGCACCGTCTCCACTTTCTTTTTGTATACCGGTATTTTGGCCGGGAAGGCATCGCTTTCGCCCTGGTGCCAGAGTATTCCCTTAACTTCTCCGTATTTCATCGCCGTTCCGGTCTTATCCCTGAAATTGCTCCAGAGATGGACGCCATTGAATATGGAATCATCCATCCAGTATTGAATGGAACTGCCCCCCACTGCGGTTGGAACCAGCCCAATGGTGATGGAATCACCCACATGTTTCAGTAATTCGCGTGCAAACGAAAGACCGGAATCCATTCCCGTTACCTTAGGCTGATACCGATGCAATGGTTCTTTTGCCACCACCCATTTATCCTGAAGGTTCATCGCTAAAATGCGCGAATTCGGAACGGTATCCTGCGGTTCCACGACGCCACGTCCCGCCATGTTCGACTGACCGGCCATGATAAAGATCCAAAAGTTCTTCTTCGCAGGCATTTCCCGGGGATACACTACCTTTTTCGGGAAGTTCGCCCGCCTGTCCTGTGCCATTCCATTCATCCATAAGGCCATTCCGGCCAACAGCAATACCAGGTATCTCTTCATATTTAACAATTTATCGTTACCGTACGTTTGCTACGGCTTCGTATATGTTTTTTAGTTTTTCGTTCCGGATATGATTCTGTTGTTTGATTTCATCGGGATACAGAAAACCTTTGTTCAGCTCGGCAAAGCGGGCATTCAGGTCTTTCGATTCATCCAACAGCTTCTTCAGCCTCGGCAATATCACTTTTCCCATCTCCCGGTTGTAATTGTCGGATTCATAAACCGATTCTACCTGTTTAAAGGCGAGATAAAAGTCCCGCAAATCGAGCATCAGCCGCAAATGAGCAAACTCTTTTTGATGATCGTTCGGAGTCAGCGTTGCCATCATTGCTTTGGCCGCGTCAACACTCTTCTTGACGGAGTCAAGCTTCGCCACATCTTCCGGTGTATCCACTTTCACCACATTCGGGGAGACGATCAGTATTTTCCAGAGCTTCTCTCCTTCTGCAGCCGTCAAACCAAAGCGGTCCTGCGCATACTGCACCACGAACTTTTCCGGATTGAGTGGTTCAGCCTGCTTCAACGACTGTGCATAGGCCGCAACCAGGATGCGGAAACCGGATAACGGATAGACATTGCGAATCGCATGCATGTCGATCACTTCGTAATTCGTGTCCCAGGTAAAACCATATACGCCCGAAGTGGACCACGAGGTCATGACCATTCCCTGGTAACCGGCTTTGCGGGCATAGGGAATGAAATCGCGCTGATTGTTGAAGTGCTTTTCCCAATCGGTGGTGTACCAGTTATCGGGATGACTGCGAATGGCCGGCGAACCCCAGAACGTGAGCCCCTGGTCGAGTAACTTGCCAATATCACCGAAGTGATTGATTTTCCACCCATAGTTCCAATCTACATACACAGTTTGTTTGGGCAGCTGTTTGACGGCTTCAGGGTATTTCAAAACAATATCGGACCAGAGGACCGGGATTTTGCCCATTCCTACTACAATCTTGCACATCTCCGCAATGTAATCGGCGAAAAGCTTGCCAGTTCCTTCTTCCGCCGCTTTCGCTGAACAGACAGGACAATGCCCCAACAAACGGGTTTCGTCGCCACCAATGTGAATGTATTTCGACTTGTGCAGAGACGCCATGTCTGAAAACAGATCGGTGAACAGCTTCTTGTCACCTTCTATCTGCGACGGGCATACCTGCGAAATATCCTTTCGTGATTCCCTCAGCTCACTGTATCGCGCATGCCGTAAAATGTATTCCACATGCCCGAAACACTGCTGCAACGGGATGACATCGATACCCAAACTGTCGCAATAGGCAACAAACGACTTGACCTGCTCACGCGTGTAAGCGTATTTGTTGGAAATCGTCGCGTGCTTCTCATACGGATAGGAAGCCTCCCATTCCATCACCAGGGTGTTGATGCCCATCCCGGCCAACTCTTTGGCGAAAGCCTTTAAAGCAGGCATGGTCATCACTTCAATTCGCAAATCGATATGAAATCCCCTTATCGGGAACGGTTTAACAGCTTCCGTTTTCGCCTTATCGGCAGGTTTTTGCGTTTCCGCGAAAGCGAACGCCCCGGGAAAGAATAGAATAATGATGGTCAGCCATGCAAAGAGTGCAGCTGCAGACATTGATTTTTGTTTCAAGCATTTCATCAGTCGTTGTTTAGTTTCGAATTTTTATGTTTTGGTATTTATCGTTTTCATCAGTGTTTCACGTCGCTTAAAAGACAGCCATCCAATCAGACGTTTGATGTCCTTTGTAGCTAATGGACGAAGCGCCCGATTTCCGGAACAAAATGGTGTCTTTTTCGTCCGAAGGACCTTCAACTGTCAACGCCACGCCATCGGCCAGCAGTTCCTGTGTCACTTTCCACTCAGATGCATTCTCCTTTACCGGAGCGACCAGCAATACTGAGTGAGTATCAGCACCGGAAGTGGAATATGAAACCACCGGAGCCAGCCTATCCGTTCCTTCCAGGTTGACATATCCTTTGCCTACGCTCAGATCATCGTACGATTCTGCATTCGCCGGAATGATAGCCATCGGATGGTCGGTTTTCAGCAACACGCTTTTCCGGGCACCATGGGTTTCCACTTCCACCGGCAACAAATGAAGCAGTAACTCGTAGTTATGTTTTTCCGATGATTTGAAATGATCGTGAATCAACATGTATTTATTCCGGACAAAGGCCAAATTACGCGTCCATTGTACGTTCGAATTAGTTGGATCGCTGGCCGGGGAAACCATTCTCACTAACTTATAGTCAGGCTTTTCCTCCCAATCGGTAATCCGGTTATCTGTTTGCCGCTTTCCGGCCCACTGCCGGTCACTTGAAGTCGCAGCATCCTGTTTTCCATCAATCAGTACGGTGTTATGTGCTCTCGAAGTACGGTACCATTTTACGATCAACGGATTATCGTAGTTGCTGCAGCCGCTGTCAATCAGTACCGGCTCTTTACCGTACCAAAGCACAAAGCCCAGTCGCCCGGCATGGTCGTGCGAACCAATTGTCCTGGCCGGATTAGCCAGCAAATACCAGGGCGTTAAACCGGAACCATTCGCACGCATTACCCCGATTTGCGTTTCGGGAAGATAATAGGAACCCGGCTTTTTATCCGCGCTCACTTTTTCATTCAGAATTTCACGAATGATGGTCTCGGTTGGATTTACCGGCATCGGGTAAGAATCATTTACCGGCGGCATAGTGCCATCGGGCTGCGCTACCTCGAAAAGATAGTCGGCCATCTTGTGCAGAAGCGGCAGTATATTTTTAGGAGGCGTCACGCCATTGTCGCGACACAATAAATACGTATCTCTGAAAATGGACGCTTCGAACGGATAGTATCCAAACATCTGCTCCACATTCCCGCCATCGGGATAGAAGGCAAAATTGATGTGGTGTTCCAGAATTCGCAGCGCACCGGTTCTCAGCTCTTCGGCTTGTGACAACTCGGGAAATAAAGTTCCCAGGTAAATCATTGCCAAAGCTCCGTGCGCCTGGTGATTGAATTCATTGAGCTTCTGTTGACCAAAACCTTCAGCCAAAACAAGGGCATGCTCCTTCAGCGTATCTTTTATCAATTGCTTATCGGCTATTGACAGGCCTTTCTCCCCCAGGTAATAACACCACGAAAGATGAATGGAACGCCAGGCCACCTGCATGTCGTACCAGTTGTATTTCGAAGTCGGATGTTCGGTTACCCGCGGATTATCATGTACCCACACGCGAATCAACTTCATCATGTCCTCCAGGTAACTCTCATCTCCCGACAGGTAATAAAGCCGGGCAAAAGACGGCAGGTAGTAAAAGCGGTTGAGCCACACACTTTTCTCCAGCTCCGTCTTTTCCAGCTTTCCCCAACCAATGGGATCCCCATATACTCGCTGCAGCAGCCCGTTCCGGATGGCCTTCACGATAACGTGATCATCCTCCGAGTCAATCAACTGCATTTGAATGAATTTTCCTCCCTGATCTTTCGGCAGGTAATCGCCAAAATTGTATTTCTTCACGTATGGGTAGAACGGGAATTGCGCTTCCGGCTGTTTATCCTTATCACCATTTGCCTTTCGGCTGAAAGCATTGACGGAAGAATTTCCGAATGCCATACTTCCCAACGTGACACCTGCTGTTGCAGCTGTCACATTTTTGATAAATCGTCTTCGCCTGTTATCCATACGACGGATTGAGTCAGTTAAAGCGAACGGATTGGACCCGGCCGCGTATTTATAATTGTATCAGGTTAGTACCTCGTTAGTGGCTGACAAAGTGAAAACGATTCACTTTCAGCAACTGAATTATCAGTTGTACTGCTGGCCTCCAAACGAATCTTCATCGAAGTAAAACTTACAATGGGTATGCGTTCGGAGAATCGAAGCAGGACATTCTTCGGTGATCGGACCATTCAGGGTATCATACACCGCCTGACGTTTGGTTTTTCCCGGAACCACACAAAACAAATAATCCGCCCGCATCAATGCCGGAATGGTTAATGTTATCGCCTCGGTGGGCACCTCTTCCAATGTGGGGAAACAGCCGTCGTTGACCTGCTGATTCCGGCAAGCCCAATCGAGTGTCACCCGTTTCACCAGCTTCAAATCGTTGAAATCGGCTACCGGCGGGTCGTTAAAGGCGATGTGTCCGTTCTCGCCAATGCCCAGGCAAACGATATCGATGGGCGCCTCACTCAGCAACTTCGAATAGCGGGTAATGGTCTCCTCCGGATTGTTTCCATCAAGTAGATGTACTTCCCGAAAGGGTACCTGCTGAAATATCTTTTCGTTCAAAAAGCCGGCAAACGAGCGCGAGTCTGTCGAATCCAGCCCAATATATTCATCCATGTGAAAAGCGGTTATCCGCTGCCAGTCAACTTTTGTAGAGCGAACCAGCGAAGCCAGCGCTTCGTTTTGCGACGGAGCAGCAGCAAATACCATGCGAATGGATTCCTTCTTCTCCAACAAGGCAACAATTTGCTTCTCTACATCAGCCCCGGCAGCCTGCCCCATCTCTTCCCGTGAAGGATAAACATGCATGTCCAGGTGTTCAAATTTCTTCATATTGAAAAATCAAAAGATTTAACTTTTACAGGAATTATCTTCAATGAAAACCAAATTAGTGCGGTCATACCATAGCAAGAGCATTTCCCATGTTTTATCACCAACCGGTAAGCTACAATGATTGATGATTTAATATACTTTAAATAAAGCTGTTAGTCAACATCATCGGTATCAAGCCCTAACAATTGGTAAAAAAAGTACCGGGAAAGACCTTCTGTCTTTCAAATGTTTATGCTACTGTTAACCTCAATAAACAGTATGACATAAGCAGGAAAAAAAGCTACCATCCAACAAGCTAACTGTCAATATGTATACAATGGGTGCAACAGATACTTCCCCGGGTACTTTTAAACCTCTGTTTAACTGGCTCTATGCGAAAGATTCCATATCAGAGTTTACTCGTCGAGACAGACCACGTCCTTCGTCTTATAAATCACACCGTTGACAGGTGCCGGATTCGAAGTAACCGTGATTGTCTACCTTCATTACAATATCTTAAAATCACTCACAATCAATTCATTGTTTTGATTGTCGCTGGGATACTTGCCGCGGAATAACCAAAGGTTGATTTTTAATCTCAGGTTCTGAGATGTTGGAATATCTTCTCCGGTATAAGTCCAGGTTTTCACCACATCTTCTTCCGGGGGCGTTAAGCTTTCTCCGAGATACGAGCCAAATTTGATTGAATCTTTCTGCCAATCGAAAAAATGCGTTGAGTAATCGTCTTTCAACGGCAGATTGAATCTCACTTTGTTACCTGCAGTTGAAGAGGGCTGAACGGCAAACTGACAATTATCGTTATTCGCGTCTCCCCATTTAGAAACTTCAATATCGATTTCCTGCACATCAGTCTCGTACGCAAATAAACCGGCGACTACATTTTTATCTAGTTCATCTACGCGACTATCCAGGAAAAAAACATATTTATGGTAACCATAGGTATTCCAAAGCGAGACTTTTGCACAATACCATTTTCCGTCACGTTGAGTTATTTTTAAATGCATCCGCCCCTGATCGTCGACCCAAACATTGTCTTCGGAATTGGAAAAATAGTTTGGCCCAGGTCCCACGGTATTATCGTTCGAGTCTTCAACGACCCAATCGTATCCCGCAAATGAGATTATCCTTGCTCCTTGTTGGACAGGTAAATCACCGGATGTTTCCTTTTTGCACGAAACAAATGCAAACAGAAATATAAGTAGCATGTACTTTACCATGTTACAAGAACTTAGGATTAGACTACAAGAACTTTTCAGCCCCTGTAGTCTAATTTTATTAATTATTGAACAGTAATCGCGACATCGAACGGATTAATGCTACCTCCATCCCTATCTTCTACAGATACGGTAAAGCTATCATCAGCCGAACTGGTACCGGAATGCACATACACAATGTTGCCGGTGTCAATGTCTAATTGAGTGAACTTACTACCGTCGGTCAATGTTTGTGTTCCCATTATCAACCACCCGTTTAAAGGAGCAGACTCCAGTGTATAGATAATGTCGGCCGGAGCGGCTCCACTCATCTCAAGTTCGGCGCTTTTAAGAACAGCAGAACCTCCGTTTTCAACTGAAAAACCGGTATTAGTTCCCATTGCCAGGTTACTGTTACCCGAAGAGAAAACAGCAATCAGCATCGGCGGTACATCCTTGGGATTTTCTTTCGAAATGAGATCATTGGTTTCGTTTCCTCCCGGCTCACCATCAATTTTAATTGCAATTTTTCCAGGATTCTGCAGTTTTCCGGCCACATAATCGGAGCAATCCCAACTAAACACTGAAACCTTGCTTGTTATCAGATGCGATATCTCATTCGGATCGGAATCGGGAGCATTGTTCCAGGTCATCGAAGTCTCAGACCATGTTGTATCCGGAACATTGTACAAGCTCAAACGCAATCCTTTTCCATGTGTGAAGTTCACACCCACATCGACGAAAGCCTGTCTTAAATTGCCGGTTTTAGTAATGTCCTTCAAATCGAACATCAGGAACGTTCTTCGGTCGTAATCTCCGGAACCATCCACATCTTTCACTTTAAGAAGAATATCAGAACCATAATTGACATCTTTACTTGCTCCGCCATTTATATAAGTATCCTGGATAGCGTAAATTGTATCGGTTTCCAGCGATGGATTTGTAATATCAGTCGTTCCGGTTACTGCCGAATAATAAACAAGAGCAGGAGAAATATCGATGACTCCGTTCGTGGGTTCCAGGTTGGAAGTTACAATCGTCCAACTCTGGTTTGTTCCCTGATTGATCACCCCCTGATAGTTGTTATTCCGGGATAAATACATTTGTTGACCGTTTTCTGTCTCAAAAGCAACCGGAAAACTAACGGTATAAAATGTACTATCCGTAAACAGTATTTTCTGAGGAATGATATGATACAACAAGATATTTTTCAATATCGGTACCGGAATATCGCTAATACTACTATAATTATTGGCAGCCAGATAATCTCTGAATGCACCGTTACGAGGCGCGATAAATGTTTTTTTATCTGCTCCGGAATACATATCCTCCAATCCGGCAGCTGTAATAGCATCCTTCAAGAATGACAGGGAATCTTGTTGCTGAATATATTCCCAGGCTGTCATGTTTAAGCTCGGATTCGTATTGCTGTGCTGATACTCAAAGTCTGGTTGAATTTCGCAACGTGTAAGAACCAGCATGAGCAAACTTGAAGCCACCATTATTCTAACCAGGTAAGCCCCATAGAAATATATCTTATTTTTTTTCATTATACTCATTTTTAACTTAATGAACTGTATTTTACCTAACGAAGACCTACTTGTAATAGTCGTTTTGTTCCATATTCGGATTCTTATTCAAAACGTTTGTACTGATAGGCCAAACCAGGTTTCCTTCGTCACTCAACCCATTTAAAGGCTGCATGGTAGAAATAGCTCGTCCGGTTCTGACAAGATCGAACCAACGATGACCTTCAAAACATAGTTCGACTGATCTTTCGTGCAAAATGGCAGACTCCAAGTCACCATATTTGTCGGCAGCTTCCTGTTCCGTATTAAAAGCTGGCAATCCGGCCCTGGTCCGAATTTTATTCAACAGATTCAGGGCTTCATTGATATTTTCAACTCCTCCAAGTTGTGCTAATGCCTCAGCGCGAAGCAACATGATATCAGCCAGCCTGATAAGAACAATATCCTGATGTGACTTAGAAGGATCTTCATCGTTCACTCCTTTACCCAGAAATTTCCAAATTGCTTTCGGATCGGAAAGGGTTGTATCGTAAACATAAGGAATACGCCGATCACCCGATTCGTAAGAAGCTTTAAATTTTTCGGAAGGAGTATAAATGGCATATGAGCCAAGTGCATAAAGAACACGCAGCAGATTCGTTTGCTCATCGTTATAGCCAACTTCAAAAATGCTTTCCTTTGAATAACCGTCAGTAAAAATCTTGCCCCAGTCATCCATACTCGAGACCAATGAATACAGAGGGTTATTCAGCACCAGCTGAGATGAAGCAACTGCTTCGCTATATTTGTGTCTCCACATATAAACCTCGGTAAGCAAGGCGTTCGCCGTTCCCTGCGTAACCATAATCCGGTCCTTTTCGTTATTAAATTTTTCAACGCAATTGGTAGCGGCATACGTCAGATCTTGTTCAATCTGATCAAGAACCTGTTCCTTATCCGTTTTTGTCACGAAAATATCCTGAGCAGTAGAAGTATAAGGTTCGGTGATTAACGGGACGTCACCCCATACGCGAACCAGATAGAAGTATGCGAGTGCACGTAAAGCCTTCGCCTGACCGACTAATTGAGCACCACCACTTGGATCGTCTTTGTATACATCGGGAATGTATTTGATGGCATAGTTTGCCCGACTAATCATTCTGTATAACGCAGACCAATCAGCAGAGCTAGCGGACTCACTCAGGTTATTCTGCATCAAAATCAATCCTTCTCCGGATTGGTCAGTTTGCACGTTGTCGGCCCGTCCTTCGCCCCAGTAAGCGAAATCAACTCTAAAAACGGATTGGGCTGCGTTGTAGATTCCATAGACTCCCGCCTGTGCATCACTTTTTGTTTTATAAAATCCCTCAGCAGAAAAACTACTAACCGGGCTTTTATCGAGTATATTATCTGTACAGGCTACCACCTGGACCAGAAGAATAATTACGACAGTTAATTTGATATATTTCATTTTCATTGCCTCCGGAATTAAAATTTAACATTTAAACCCATAATAAATGTGCGGCTCTGTGGGTAAGCTCCATCATCGATGCCTAACCGCAAACCACTATATGAGCTCACTTCCGGGTCGTATCCGGTATAATGCGTCCATGTCACCAGGTTTTGTCCGGTTACATAAAGACGTAATCCACTAATTTTCAACTTATCGGTAATCGCGTTAGGAAAATCGTAAGCCAGGTTAACATTTTTCAAACGGATATAGGAGCCATCCTCGATCCAACGATCAGACACCCGGTTGGTATTTCTCATTGGGTCGCCACGGGTCGGTTTCGGGTAATTGGTTACATCACCCTGTTCTCTCCAGCGGTTCAGCGCATCGGTCGAAACATTGTTGTATGAATTCACCCAGTTCCTCATAAAATTCAGGTTACTGTAGATATCATTTCCATAAGAGAACTGGAAGAAAACATTCAAACTAAAATTCTTATAGCTTAACTCGTTGTTCAGACCACCCGTGAATTTAGGTTGCGCGTCTCCGATAATTTGCCTGTCGCTATCGTCGATGATGTGATCACCATTTAAATCTTCCCAAATTACATCGCCTCCTTTAAATTCTTTTCCGTTAGACGATCCCATTCTTACATGATCAACATTGTCTTCATCCCTGGAATAAACGCCCATCGATTTCCATCCGTAGAAAACACCGATGGGTTCGCCTTCCTTCAGAATATGGTATGAACCATTTTGAATAAAACCATTCGTCAATATATCCTCGGGAAGACTGACAACTTTGTTTCGGTTAAAACTGATATTGAAACTGGTGTTCCATTTAAAGGCTTTCACAAAGTTGTAGGTTGTCAGCGATAGCTCCAGACCCTTGTTCTGAATTTCACCAATGTTCTTGGTGATGTAGTTAAAACCGGTCGTTTCCGGAATAGGAACAGCAAACAAAAGGTTGGATGTATTTTTAACATACACATCGCCTATGAATGATACCCGGTTATTCAGCATCGTCAAATCCATACCGGCGTCATACTGCGTAGTAGTCTCCCAGTGCAGAGCCGAGTTAGGCATCACAGTTGGTGACGCACCGGAATTATCCAGATAATTGGTTCCAATGGCAAATTCTCCCTGCGAAGTATAGTTTCCGATGGCTTCGTTACCGGTTTGTCCAACACTGAAACGCAGTTTACCATCGTCAAAGAAATTCAGATCCTTTACAAAAGGCTCATCTGAAAAACGCCATGCGGCAGAAGCTGATGGAAAATAACCGAAACGGTTGTCTTTACCAAAACGGGAAGAACCGTCGGCTCTGAAGTTTGCTTCGAAAAGATATTTACTTTTATAGTCATAGGTCAAACGACCGAAATAGGAAGCCAGACTGTGTCCATAGGTTACGTTGACTGCCTGGTTGGAAATGGTACCAGCACCATTGAGTGTATGAATGTTATCACTGGCAAAGTACATTCCGTCCAGACCGGTCACTTCGGTTTTCCATTCCTGCGTACTAAATCCGGCCATGGCCGAAAGGTGATGTACATCGTTGAACGACTTGGTGTAGGTCAGGTAGTCGTCGTTTGCCCAGGTCAGGTTATTGGTAGAGCGAACAGCTCCGCGGTTATACCCTGCCCGATAATCGACGGTTGTCGGATAGAACTCGTCCTCTTTCATGTTAATGAAATCGAGACTCAAATTAGCCCGGAATTTCAGGCCCTTTAGAAGCTCGTATTCCAGGTATTGGTTACCAATGATACGATTTGTCGTATTCAGGTGCGTAACCTCTTCGGCCAATGCCACCGGGTTACGTTTTCCGAAGAAATAATTAATGGGTGAACCATCGGGGAAAGTCAGCGAATATGTCGGAGGCCGGACCAAAATAGCGACCACCAGACTATTGTTCCCGGTACCGCCAGCATTAATACGATTGTTAACACCGTGCGTATACGAAACGCTCTGGCCGATTTTCATTTTATCGGAAACCGTGAAATCGGTATTCAACCTAGAAGTGATTCGTTTGTAATTCGAAGCCAGGAAAATACCATCCTGATCCAATACTGATGTACTGAAGGCATATTTCGAATTTTTGCTTCCTCCGGCAACCGAAAAATCTACCTGGCTTTGTTTGGCAGTACGATACATTACATTTTGCCAGTCAACATCGCCGTTGTTGCGAGGGCTGAGCGAATCGACTACCGTCCAGCTTGGTTCGGTCGGAGTCGTTGCCCCGTTATAGTAGTCCAGGTTACGATATGCATCGGTAACGACCTGACGCCATTGAGTCGCATTCAACACACTGAGGAAGCGGGTAATTTTACTGTATCCCATAGAAGCATTAATACTTACTTTCGCTTTACCTGCTTGTCCGCGCTTGGTAGTAATCAAAATTACACCGTTAGCAGCACGGGCACCGTAGATTGAAGTGGAAGCGGCATCTTTTAACACTTCTATTGACTGAATATCAGATGGATTGATATCAGCCAGCGGATTTAATCCGTGTGAATTCCATCCGTTTAACTGAGATAACGAATTGGTCTCAACGGGAACTCCGTCGATAACATAGAGCGGACTGTTTCCTGAATTCAGGGAAGACTGTCCGCGAACAGTTACAGTGATTCCATCACCGGGGGCACCGGAATTAGAAACCACCTGAACACCAGCTGCGCGTCCCTGCAAAGCCGACATCACATCTTTTACTTTTGAATTCTCGACCGACCCCATATTCACCGATACAATCGAACCGGTCAGGTCGCGCTTTTTCTGAATACCATATCCAACCGCCACAATCTCGTTCAGCGATACAGCCGAATCCTCCAACACAACATTCAGCATGTTCTTCCCGGTGATGTCCACCTCTTTGGTCTTCATCCCCACAAAGGAGAATTGCAGCATCCTGGTTTTTGAAGGCACATTGATACTGAAATTCCCGTTTGTATCGGTTATCGTACCGGTAGTGGTTCCAACCACCCGAACGTTGACACCTGGTATGGGCTCTCCGTTACTGTCGAGCACGACACCAGACACCTTCCTTTCCTGGGGCTGGGTAGACTGTTGTGGAGGAGCTTCTCTCTCCCTGAGAATCACCTGGTGATCCCGAATATCATAAGCAACGCCGGTCTCAGCACAGATTTGCTCCAAAACATCATAGATATTTTTATTTTCAATGTTCAGAGAATACTTTTTGGAGTAATCGAACAAATCGTCCTTGTAAATAAATACGTAGTCAGTTGATTGTTCCACGGCTTTGAGAACTTCCCGTATATTAGCATTTCTGAAATTGAATGTCAGATTGCTTTCCTGCGAAAAGCTTTTTCCGAAAGCCACAACTACAAGAAAAGTTAGTAGTAAGGTTAATTTCATCTTTCGAAAAGTTGTACGATTACTTTTCAAGCATAAGATATGCTCTAATCGCGTTTTTTTCATAATTTTGTACAATTAGTAGGTTATACACAAAATTTGCTAATCTTAGGCTGGATGAGGATGCCGCCTCACCAGCCTAATTTTTCATTATCTCATAATTATCTTTTCCTATTTGAACTATTTTCACCGAAGCGGTTTGTGACAACACATCCATCACTTCGTTTTTCTTTTCCGTTAACATCAGCTTTCCGGAAATCTTTAGCATGCCGACCATCGGATCCTGAAAGGAGATACGGATATTATAAAAACGTTCGAGTTTTCGGGTTACCCGATTGAAGTCTGAACTGGCAAACTTCAGCATACCATCTTTCCAAAGGATATAATTCTCCACATCCACTTGCCTAACTTTTGTTTCCTCATTATCGCGATTGTATGCCGCCATTTGGTTTGGCACTAAATCAATTGACTTATCAAACAACCCGGCGTTGTTTTGCCGAATGCGAACTTTTCCTTCGGCCAGTGTTGTTTCATATACATTATCCGAAGGATAGGCCGACACATTAAAATGAGTTCCTAAAACTTCTATATTGATATCGGTAGTCTGTACAATAAACGGATGTTTCGCATCCTTATGTACCTCGAAATATGCCTCGCCGACGAGGAATACTTCCCTGTGCTTTCCTTCAAAAACATCGGGATAAATGAGGCGGCTCCCAGCGTTCAGGTAAATCTTCGTTCCGTCGGATAACAGCATCTCTGACGTTTTTCCGTAAGGAACGATAAGCTGGTTCATCTCATTCTCTTTGCTGCCGGGCGTATCTTCCGATGAGGCCACCTGAATGGAATCGTTAATCACCAGTTTCTTGTCGCCGGCCGGGTAAGCAAAAGTCGATTTGTCTTCCGCCAATTTGATGTGTTGCCCATTAGGACGAATGAGTGTTGTCATCTGCCCTGAAGGCTGGCCGGAAATTTCCTGGGAAAGGAAGCGTTGATCCCTGTTGTCCTTCTTGTAAAAAAGTAATGCACCGATGGAGAAGAACAGCAAAGCTACTGCCGCGTAACGCGAAACAACAGCAACCAGTTTAATTGTCCGGTGGCCCGATTGTCTCCGCTCTATTTCTTTGAGAATACCAGAGAAAAGCATAATCTTCTGACTTTCGGAAAGATCGCTATCGATGGTGCGAAACTTTCCAACCACTTTTCGGGCCAGTCGAAGATTGGATTTTTCTTCAGGATGCTCTCGAAGGTAATTCTCCCAATAGCGTTCGATGCCTTCATCGGGATGAAATACCCAATCGATAAAGCGTTTATCTTCTAAAAACTGACCAATCTTGTCCATTAACTTTTATGCTTTTAATAGAAGGGACAGACAACTTCATTTTATGGACAGGATTTTTTAACTTTTTTTTAAGAAAACGAGTACTTTTTTCACAAACAAACCACAAAGCACTGATTATATGCACATTTCAAAACCACCCAAAATGAGAAAATAATTCAGAAATGTCATAGAGTATTTCAATTACCCCCAATGAAAAGCATTCAGCTTAGGAAAAAATGAAGACTATTATGGAAAGCACCACGCAAAATCGCCAGCAGAACAACATGAAAATTGAAAAAGATATAGCATACCCCCTTCGAAACATTGAGTTAACATGTCTGTAGATTCAGACCCGGCTGGAAGATGCATTGGTGTTATAGGAGAGCAAAAACAGCAAAAGTAAATCGGGATAATCGATGCTTTCGCGAACCGACTTAATGGCTCGGTAGACCTGCTTTCGGACTGATTCAATGGAAATTCCCAGCATCGAAGAAATTTCAGCATATTCGAGACTCAAGTTGAACCTCAGATAAATAATCTCTTTTTGTTTGGCAGGCAGATCGGTAATAATCTTTTTCACCTTTTCCAACACCATGTTACTGGCTTCTTCTTCCATGTACTGCTCCTCAAAGCTGTATTGTACATCGAACATGTCTACATCGTTAATCTGGCGTTTTTCCAGTCGCCGATGCTTTTGCAGTTTTCGTATCAGTACCCTTTTCAAGGCGACAATCAGATAGAGTCGCAGGTTCCTGGTGATGTTGGATTTCTTACGCTTGTCGTACAGATCGAGAAAAACTTCCTGGATGGAATCTTTGACCATGCCTTCATCCGGACTCAGCTTACTTCCATAGCGATATAAATCGTCGATAAAAAGATTATAAAGTTCAGCAAAAGCTTCTTTATCATCCTCTTGGACAATTTGCTCCCATAAAATATGAATCCTTTCCATTCCGGACAGAGACATGCTGTAAATACCAAATTAGTTTTCCCTTTTCCACAGTAAAGAACGCTAAATTGTTACAATTAAACAATGGTTCACATACTGACAGCCATTATCTTCAATGCCATTTATAAAGAATACGTCGGAAAAAATCTGAACAAAAGATATGAAATATCCAGCTCATTTTCAAACACTTTGCAGCCACTAAAATTCCTGTTGAAAACGATGAAATGAGAGGTGTCGGAATCCCGATTTTAAAAAGAACGCAACTATCCCATCTGCTAAATCAAAACCATTCTATCGGCTTACTTAAAGTTTTGTATCATTTCATACTGCTTTCCGCCTAACGGGAAACCGCAAACTTCGAGGAAAGCATTTAGTGATTCGGCGTCGGATGCCGTGTTAACGACTTTTGCCTGTTCAGTGGTTATTTTCTCCAGCAAAGACTTCAATAGTGCTGTTCCAATGCCTATTCTCCGGTGTCTTTTGTCAACGGAAAGCCACGAAATATCGCCGGTTTCAAATTCCGATATTCCATATCCTACCGGAATGCCTTCGTGACAACAGGTCACGCAATAGAACGTTTCCGGATTTCGATGGAAGGCTTCTATCGTATTCTGCCACGAAGGATGAAAATCGGCAAACGATTCAGCGATGTCGTCGGCTGGCAACGAAGTTTCCTGCAATGAAAAACCTTCCAGAAGCGCTTTCGGCGGAAGCGTTAGCTGCGATTGGCTTTGACGGTAGTAATGAAACGAACGGGTAACCTCGAAACCAAGCCGTTTGTAAAGCGATATGGCTTTATCATTGTTTTGCAGCACTTCGAGGAGATACTGCTTAATACCCGCTTCCCGGAGAGCCGGCAGCGATTCATTAAACAACCGGGTAACCAGTCCCTGCCCACGATAAGACTTCGCTGTTCCGGTCCCGGTATCATAAGCCGTTGGAAGTCCCTGGAACGTTCCGGTTCCATTCAGGATAAACGAAACCAGCCGGTCGCCATCAAAAGCACCAACCGACAAAGAGGCATCAAAACCCCGCCGTACCAGCATTAATCTCAACTCTTCTTTTGAAATGGAGATTTCGTAATCGGCAAATGCCGAATGAAAAGCGTTAAACAGCTCATCGAATGCCACCTGCTCCAATGAGCGAAAAGTAATTTCCATGGTATTCCGTTGAAATTTATCCCTAATTCCTTCTTCAGACTATGACAAACAAAGATAGCCGGGTGGAAAATAAACACAATAAATTTTGTGGCTAACTGAGGAGCGAACTGTTAAAAAATGGCCTTTTTTAAGGATATTATGCTATTTCATGACTTGCAGCTCTTCCATTCTTGATCTAAATTCCTTAGCTTTAGGATATGAAGGAATTCTCCCCCCATAACAGCCACCAGCAGGAAAAGCGGGTCGCTAACGAAGAACTGGATAATTTCCGGTTGATATCGAGGCACCACTCTCTGAAACTTCTGAAGCAGACAGAACGGGAGCGGCAGATAATTCTGCAGTGTACTATCCTTCCCGGAACTCTTTCGGGTGTCATTGGTCCGGTGCGCATCTGGCCAACAACCTATCTCATCGACCGAGAGAATAATTATCGTAGTCAATTAATAGCCGCCTGGAATATTTCACTGTATCCCGATTGGCATCAGGTTTCTTTCGAGAAAAAGATACACCGGATTACGCTTGTATTTTCAGCGCTTCACCAGAATTGTAAACAATTTGATTTGGTAGAAGATATTCCGGAAAAAGGCGCATTTGTGATTAGAAACATCACCCGCAACCAATTGGGTATTTACGAAGTACATATTTAGGTTAACCAAAAGAGGAATGATCGATACAGAAGCTTATCTCCATCGCATTGGTCTAAATAATCAAGCATCTGTTTCCTTTCAATCACTAACGCAATTACAAAAGGCACACTTACTCCATATTCCATTCGAAAATCTGGACATCCACCAAAACGTTCCAATTCAACTCAACATTGATCGCATCTACAACAAAGTAGTAAATCAACATCGCGGGGGATTCTGTTACGAGCTGAACGGGTTGTTTTATGAGCTCTTAAAAACATTGGACTTTGAGGTACGACGGATCTCCGCCCGCGTTTATCATGATGGTGAATATGCTCCCGAGTATGACCACCTCGCTATAGTTGCCACCATCGACGGAAAAGAATACCTGACCGATGTCGGTTTCGGCGAGTTCACTTTTTCGCCTCTGCAGCTCGACACGACGGAACCGCAACACGATGAGAGAGGCACCTTCCGGGTTGACCGCTACGAAAAAATTTACTACCGGGTAAGCAGACAAGAGAAAGAGGACTGGAAGCCCGTTTACATTTTTGAAAACAAGCACCGGAAATTCCAGGAGTTTGCAACTATGTGCCATTATCACCAAACGAGCCCGGAGTCACATTTCAAGCAAAAGCGAATGATTACCCTTCCCACCAATGGTGGCCGCATTACCTTAACAGATGACCTACTCAAAATCAGTCGAAACCAGGAAACGACGAAAGAAAAACCAGTGACCTGTAAAGAGGATTTCGACACGCTTCTTTTCACGTATTTCGGCCTGCATATGGGTAAGTAGCCCTTTCGTCAGCCCAAAAAAAGAATTCCGGAATAAAGCGTATGTGATAAACCATTCCCTTGCTGACAATTACCACATCGGGCGAAAAGAAATTGCTGTTGACCAATGAACGAAATTCAACCATTGTTGTTTTCAGAATGGAAAATGCTCAGTCAATTCTTGTAACTATAGTACGATTGAGTCGAATATTAAGTGAAGAAATTGGTTATAGAGGTGAAAAAATTGGGAGAGCGTGATATAAATCTCTTTTATTAAGATTAAATCTTTATAATTTTCACGTCGAAAGAAAAATACTAAGCAAGCTCATATGTCAACATTAGAAATCCCTTACGGGAAAGTTCTTAAAAATTTGTCCAAAGAAGATATCCTGAATGACTACAAGCTGGCGCACATCAGCCGGCAGATCAGTCTTATCGGACGCAAGGAGGTGTTAAGGGGTAACGCCGACTTCGGAATCTTTGGCGATGGAAAAGAGATCGCTCAGTTGGCAGCCGCCCATTTTTTTAGAGAGGGCGACTGGCGTTCAGGCTATTATCGCGACCAGACCTTTATGCTGGCGACCGGGATGACCACTCCCGAAGAACTATTTGCACAATTGTATGGCGACACGGATGCAAAAGCCAATCCGGGCAACGCAGGCCGGTCGATGGTGAACCATTATGGTACACCCAACGTAACACCCGACGGCCAGTGGCTCAACCTGGTCGAACAAAAAAACACTTCTTCCGACATTGCTCCCACTGCCGGTCAGATGCCTCGAATGGTTGGACTGGCGTATGCATCGAAACTTTACCGGAACAACAAAGATTTACACGAGTACACCCAGTTTTCCGATTTAGGCAATGAAGTGGTTTTTGGCACCATTGGCGATGCCAGTTCGGCCGAAGGTCACTTTTGGGAAACCGTCAACGCATCGGCGGTATTGCAAATTCCGTTGGCACTTTCGGTGTGGGACGATGGTTATGGTATTTCCGTTCCCGGAAAATATCAAATTACCAAAGCCAACATATCAGAAGTACTAAGTGGTTTCGAAAAGAAAAACGACAACGAAAACGGTATTCTCATATATCGGGCGAAAGGTTGGGATTATGCCCGATTACTGGAAATGTATGGCGAAGGCATTGCCCGTTGCCGGGAAAAGCATATTCCGGTTCTTTTCCATGTCAATGAGATGACTCAGCCCATGGGACACTCTTCATCGGGGTCGCACGAACGCTACAAGCCGAAAGAGCGACTGGAATGGGAAGCCGAATTCGATGCTATTCTAAAGATGAAAGAATGGCTGTTGGTCGAAGGTATTGCCACGGAGAAAGAGCTGAAAGCTTTGGAAAAAGAGGCGGAAGACATTGCCAGGAAGGCGAAAGACAAAGCCTGGAAAAATATTAGAACACCTGTACAAAAAGAACGCGACGAGCTGGTTCAAATAGTGGAAGGCCGTTCCTGCAGCTGTGTGGATACCCGAAGCGATGAAGTGGATGCCATTGCTGCTTCACTGAAAAAAATCAAGTATCCCATCCGAAAGGATACAGTCAGCTCGGCCCGGAGAATCATGCGCAATGTTTGCCGCACCTGTCCGGCCAAGCGAAGCCTTCAACATCAACTGTCCAACTGGCTGAAAGAACAGGGCGTCAAAAACCACGAACGTTACAGCAGCAAACTATACAGCGAAACAGAATTCGCAGCGGTGAAAGCCACTGCCGTTCCGCCGGTTTTTACCGCGAAATCGGAAACCATTCCCGGCCGTGAAATACTGCTGAGAAACTTTGACAAGCTGTTTGCCAAATACCCGTTACTGGTCACCTTTGGTGAAGATACCGGTGCACTGGGAGATGTCAATAAAGGACTGGAAGGCATGCAAGCCAAATATGGCGAACTCCGGGTAACCGATACCGGTATCCGTGAAACAACCATCCTTGGCCAGGGAATTGGTCTCGCTTTGCGCGGAATGCGTCCCATTGTCGAGATTCAGTACTTTGATTATATCATGTATGCGCTTCAGACACTAAGCGACGACCTCGCCACACTACACTGGAGAACTGCCGGCGCCCAAAAAGCACCGGTCATTATCCGTACCCGTGGTCACCGGTTGATTGGTATCTGGCATTCCGGTTCACCGCTCAGCATGATCATCAACTCGCTACGGGGCATCCATGTTTGCGTTCCCCGCGATATGACACAGGCAGCTGGTATGTATAATACCTTACTGGAATCGGATGATCCGGCGTTGGTAGTTGAGTCGCTAAACGGTTACCGTATCCGGGAGAAATGTCCGGAAAATCTGGGCGAGTTCAAAGTACCGCTCGGTATTCCCGAAATCATGCACGAAGGTACAGACGTAACGCTGGTTACTTATGGTTCCTGCGTGCGCATTGCACAGGAAGCTGTTAAGCAACTGGATGAATTTGGCATCAGCGTGGAACTGATCGATGTGCAAACGCTCTTGCCATTCGATACAACCAGCATCATTGGGAAATCGTTATCCAAAACAAACCGTATCATCTTCTTCGACGAGGACGTACCGGGAGGAACAACGGCCTTCATGATGCAGCAGGTAATGGAAAAACAGCAGGGATACTTCCAGCTTGATTCAGCTCCGAAGACCATCACAGCCCAATCGCACCGTCCGGCCTATACAACCGATGGAGATTACTTTTCCAATCCGAATGCCGAAGATGTGTTCGATGCCGTTTATGAAATGATAAGTGAAACCAATCCAAAACAGTTTCCTCCCATTTATCCCGAATAAAGAGAGCGGCTTTTCGATAACGATACAACACAAACCTGGCAGGTTTTTGAAACCTGCCAGGTTACCTTTTTAATAGCCAGGTATCAAAATTTGGCATTTTGCTACTTTTTCATCGCCCTGCAGAACAAGAAGGATTGATAACCATAGTTAATCGATATATAACAATAACCACATATGATAGATAAAAATCCTTCATACATTTATCTCTACTTATAAAATATCATTCAAAAAAAATTGAACTTTTTTAAAATTATCTTTGCCTTTTCGTCAGTAACGTCTACTTTAGTACGGCCAATTTTGGATAAAGAGTTTCAACCAAGAATAGATACTTTCAGAAAAGAAATAAAACAAAGAGCTGATAAAGGGTTGAATATGTTATACCATTAGTATTGCGTATTGTTATTTCTATTATAAAAATAAGGGCAAAAAGTAACCCAGCCCTTATATAAAGAACCGGGTTACAACAGTTGTTTTAATAATCTGGAGTAGGAAGCAGCAACTTCCTACTCCATTAAAAACTTTACAAAGAAATGAAAAAAATTGTTTTATTGTGCATGGCAGCTGCACTATCGACCTTTTTCGCTGGTTGCCAGAAGGATGAAATAAACGGTCAACTCACCGACAATGTCCAACAGAAAAGCGCTACGGTGCCCAATGTGTACTCAGAAAATGGCTATCTGGTATTCAAAAACATTGAAACACTGGATAGTATCGCACAAGTAATGAATCAGGAAGATTCTACATCACAAGTATCGTGGGAAGAATACATGCACTTTGAATCTGCAAGGACATACCGCGCCAAGCTGAATGATGAAATTTTCAGTACCGATGATTACTCCGTGTTTTTAAAAAAGGCAAATGAGGCGGCCTCGGAAGGTTACTTTAATAAAAAAGATTCATGCATGGATTATCCTTTTTCAAACTACAGTTGGGCATCTGTTCTCAACAAAGATGGCATTGTGAAAGTTGGAGATATTCTCTATGCTTTTAGCAAAAAGGGAGGGATAGCAATGTCCAAAGGAACTCCCGAACTTATTTCTCTGGCTCGAAAAGGTGGAGCATTACCAACGGGAATTGAATATACTCAATTTGGAAATTCTTTGAAATCGGCAACAATAAATGACTACCGAACAATAAATGATTATGGAAAATATTTTAAAACGGAAAAAAGAAATCGCAAGTATAAATTATCAGTTTATTTAAGCTACGATGTCATTAAAGTCAAAAGACGTGTTTATATTCCTGATGTCCACGATTTCAAGGATGTCATGTTACCTGATGGAGTAAAGTATGAAATATATTGCCACCAACAGAAGAAAGGGACTTTCGGATGGAGAGATTATCAGACTCATTTGTCTTACAAAGACTTTGCAGTAAAAATAGGAGGGAATAGTATACCGGAAATAAATTTTACTTATCCAGCAGTAAATTATTCTGATTCAAATCCCAGTTTAAAACAGCCTTCAAATGCTTTATCTAATCACTTTATTTTGTTATATGATGCTAAATATCCTTTCAAGATAGTTAGTGATAATCCGCCGGCAGCACCTAAACCTCCGACAGTAAGACTAATTGATTTTAAAATCTGGACAAGGAAAACGGGGAATGAATCGGATCCGATTCATTTTGTTGTTCAATAAGTAACATCGACTGAAATATGAAATACCGGGGCGCCTATTTCAATTTGTCCCGGTATTCTCTTCAGGTTTTATCATATGAGCCATCTTCGCAACATTCTGCTAATTCTACTTTTCTTTTACCGACAAGTCGATGCCCAGGAATATGCAACCATTTCAGGCTATGTCCGCGATTCTACAGCTTCCGAAAATTTAAACAGTGCCACCATCTACGATCAGAATTCACAACAAGGTACCCTAAGCAACACCTATGGATTTTATTCGCTAACGGTTCCAGCCGGAAAAGTCAATCTCATCGTTTCCTATGTGGGATACCAGCCAAAGCATTTGAAGTTGATCGTACGAAAAGATACGACCCTTAATTTCCGGCTTAGTAGTCGAAACCAAATACAGCAGGTTCAGGTTTCGGTAAAAAAGAAAGATGCAGTAACATCGTTGCCGGGACACCAGCACATCACCATGCAATCCATTGAGGCACTGCCCGGATTTCTTGGCGAACAGGATGTATTAAAAAGCCTTACCATACTGCCAGGTGTACAACAAGGGCACGAAGGAAGTGCCGGTATATTTGTGCGCGGCGGAAGTCCTGACCAGAATCTTATTTTGTTAGACGGAGTTCCTGTATTCAATGCATCTCATCTGTTCGGCTTTGTTTCTGTTTTCACGCCCGAGGCACTACAGAGTGTCGACTTTTATAAGGGGGGCTTCCCTGCCCGCTACGGAGGTCGCTTGTCGTCGGTAGTTGATGTACGGATGAAAGAGGGCAATAAAAATAAGCCGGAAACCAACCTGACGTTCGGCATTATTTCGTCGAAATTCACACACGAAGGTCCCATAACGAAAGGAAAATCATCGTATCTAATCTCTGCGCGAAGAACGCTGCTCGATTTACTGGTAACCAGCGCAGCCAAAATAAATAAACTGTCGTCCAGTGATGGCGCTACTGTACCAGGACTAAATTTTTATGACTTCAACCTGAAACTCAATTTCGATCTAAACAGAAAAAACAGGCTTTACGTCAGCTTTTATACCGGAGGTGACCGTCTATTTTCGAGGTTTTTCATGAATGATTCCTATACAGGCCAAGAGAACCACGAAATCACATCCAAACAAACAACTAACGTAAATCTACACTGGGGGAACAAAATAGGAGCGATTAGGTGGAACAGTCAAATTGGAGACAAATTGTTCCTCAACACCACGCTCTCTTCGGGCTTATTTCAATATACCATCCACAATAATTACAAGCAGGTACGAACAGAGGCAAATGAAAGGACAAAACAACAAACCGATATCAAGTACAATACACTTGTTAACAATAACAAACTTCAGTTTCTTTTCGACTGGTACCTAACCAATCAACATAAGATACAATTTGGCAGCAACGCTGAGGTCAACTGGTTTGTCCCCGGCAAACAGGAAATATCGAGGAATGGGGAAACTCCCTTCAAAAGAGGAAACGGATGGACCTCAAACAAGGCACTGGCCCTGTTTGCAGACGACCATTGGACGCCGGGTGAAAAACTAACGATTTACGGAGGACTGAGATACGACTTCTATTTATTGCAGGGAGAATGGTTTACCTATTTGCAGCCCCGCGTAAGCCTTTGTTTTGCCCCATCGCCAAAGTACAGTATAAACCTGTCGTACGATGAAATGGCACAGCCCATACACTTGCTCACGAATAGCAGTATCGGGCTCCCCTCCGACATATGGGTACCTGCCATCAAAAATGTACCGCCTGAATATTCCAGGCAGATTGCCATGGGAATAAAAACCGCCATAAGCAGCAACCTGAATTACTCTTTCGACTCATACTACAAAACAATGAAAGGGGTAATTAACTATAAGGCCGGATACAGCTTTATGGACATTTACAAAGACTGGGGAAACCTGGTTGAAACCGGTACCGGAAGAGCATGGGGTTTCGAGCAAACACTGAACTATGAAAACCGCCGCTTGAAATGGTGGCTGAACTATACCCTTTCGTGGAATAACCGAAGATTTGCTTCCATCAACGATGGCAAACCCTTTCCGTTCAAATTCGACCGCCGGCACGATATCAATCTTGGCCTTGTTCTTAAATTATCGAAGGAAACCGAACTATCAGCTATATGGACTTTTCAATCGGGACAGGCTGCCACCGTACCTCAGATGGATTATCAGGCTGCTGGCCCAACTGACTATACAACTACCGATTTTATCACCGGTAAAGACATTGAAGATCCAGACCGTATTCAATACATCGATAATTACAACGGAAACAGACTTCCCGCTTTTCACCACCTCGATATCGGGTTCACATTTAAAAAACAACGAGCATCGTACGAACGCGAATGGAAAATTGGGGTATACAATGTATATGCTCGTCAAAATCCGTATATGTATTATCCGTACACCAATGCCAGAGGCTACCTGAAATACAGGCAAATCAGTATTTTCCCGTTTGTTCCATCCATCAGTTACCACATCCATTTTTAATCTCATGAAAACCTGTAGTACGCATATCAAAATCACATCAATTATCGCGATCGTCATCCCCCTGTTGTTTTCATGTACCCGCGATATGGACGTACACATAAAAAACGTCGAAAAAAAAATTGTTGTACAGGGATTGTTCTCTGATGAGGAAGGCTGGGACATCGTACTGCTTACAACGAAGGATATGACCCAAAATATTGATACCTATGTGAAAAATGCCACTGTAGAAATAGCATCGGGGACCGATCCAATCATTCGCTTACATTATACAAAATTTGGCCATTATCAATCGGAACAAAAACCGGTTGCCGGGAAAGCGTACACACTAAAGATCGATACACCAGGATATGACGAAATAAGCGCTCAAAGCAGTATCCCGGTTCCGGTAAAAGCAAAAGTGGACGATTTTAAAATTAACTGGCTCACCTACATGTATCCGAATGACCTGCTGGATTACGATGTATTCCCCCTTACGGTCCGTTTTGAAAAGCCGGTACCCGATGCGAATATCATCTTCCGCGCTGAAATATTTAATCCGGAATCAGGTTATAACCGTTATCTTCTTCCGTCTTCAGCTGTAAAAGAACTGGAACAACAGGGTATTCCTTCACTTGCAGCAACCCGCCTTGAGCAGCTTGCTGACCAATGGCAAACGGATCCAGGTATATATGAAAAATGCTTTGACGGCACAGAAACATATACAGAAGAAACTAAGCACTACAATATGCTTATGGAGAAGCTACAGAAAAAGACCGTCAAGCAAAGAGAATACGCCGCATTTGAACCAACCATGTGCTTTGCCGATGACAACTGGATAAGTAATATTTCATACGACACCTATTCGGTTTTTGGTCAGGGACAGCAAGTTGAAAAAGCGAGTTTGTTTTATGCCGATCCGAATCTCAAATACGATATGCAATACAATTCCGGACCGAAACCCGGCAAAGAATACTGGCTCGAAGTAACGCAGGGCAATGCAGACTACTATGAATACTATCGCACCTATATTTTGCAAATAAGTCAACGACTCAATCCTTATTCCGGGCCTGTTGAAGTTTATTCTAACATTAAAAACGGTGTGGGTATTTTTGCCGGCTATCACCGCCAGATGATTCACATATTAACGTACTAATATTATTATCATGAAACGATTAGCAATTACATCAGTTTTCCTTTTGATTAGTCTTGTCTCCTTTTCGCAGTCAAAATTCCGGGCGGGAATATACGTCGAAGGAAGTCATTTCTTCCCTGAGGGAACATCCATCAAAAATAATGGTTTTTCAACCGGAGGAAGAGCCTATGCCTCCTATCCCATAGGGAAATTGCTCTCCGCTTCGCTCGGCGTTGGTTACAGGTACAAAAGCAACAAAACGACTCGAGTGATAGTGGATGAATCCAACTATTCTACAAATACCTATGGCTATAAAACCGTCGAGGAAACGTATCCGCAACATTACCTTGTTGTCCCGTTGAAAGTTAAATTTACACCTGCTCATAAGTTCTTTCTGGAAGGGGGAATCGAAACATCATGGTTACTCAATTATGATTATATTAACGACAAACCGGAGTTCAACTGGCTACTGGGAGCCGGCTATCATTTAAACCAACGGCTAGATGCCTCACTCAGCTATATCTATGGTTTCAAAGACCAGGGAATGGGCAACAAAAATGAATATGGCCAAACCTACAGGAATAGGATGCTAACGTTGTCACTTTCGTACTCGATTTTTGGAAATTGAAAATAACGGTAAGATGTTCATCCATCTTTCTCGTCTCACCTTTATCCAGCGTAGAGAAAAACATTTTTCTATAACGATACAACACTAACCTGGCAGGTTTCAAAAGCCTGTCAGGTTAACTTTTTAGTAGCCAAACATCAATATTTGACATTTTGCTACTTTTCCGTCGCCCTGCCGTTCAATTTATTCGCCCTGCTCAACTTATATGTTCCCTGTTCAGTTATTTGTTTCCCTGTCGAATAATATGTCAGTCCTGTTCAACTTTTGGTGGTCCTGTTCGCTTTTTATCCGTCCCTGTATCCTTTCTGGTAGTCCCTGTATCCTTTCTGGTAGTCATTGTATCCTTTCTGGTAGTCATTGTAGCTTTTTTTGCAGTCCTTGTAGCTCAGAAAGTCTTCCTGCCCAACAGGAACACCCCAAAAGGCAACCGGATAGACGAAAAACGAAACAGGAACACTGAGTGCGATAAAAGGATTGCTTTCCGGGAAACCGGAAGATAAAGAATCGGTACGGGAGATATTGAAAGAGATAAGAAAACAGGTTGAAACCGGAACGTTCCAACCTGTCTAATCTAAACCTGATGATTATAAATTATAATCACCAACTGAATACCGAAGTCTTATCAGACTTCCACTAAAACACATTCTTTTATTTCATGACCGAAAAACGGTAGATACACTCATGCTGATAGGTTTGACCCGGCTTTAATGTTGTAGTCGGGAACTGTGGTTTGTTTGGAGAATCGGGATAGTGCTGCACTTCTAGACAAAACGCACTGCGACGTTCGTAAGGTTTACCCGATTTGCCAATCTCCTGACCATTCAGGAAATTTCCAGTGTAGAACTGAATTCCAGGCTGGCCAGTCAGCACATCCATCTGGATTCCCGATACCGGAGAATAAACGGTAGCGGCCAATGCTACGTCATTGCTCTTGTTATTCAGCACCCAGTTGTGGTCGTAACCTCCAGCGTACTTCAACTGCGTATTATCGGCATTGATGCGCTCTCCAATGGGCGTCGGTTTCGTAAAATCAAACGGAGTTCCGGTAACCGATTCGATGATGCCTGTCGGAATCAACGTAGAATCAACCGGCGTAATACTGTCGGCGTTCAACATCATCACATGGTCGAGAATGGTTTTGGAACCTTCTCCCGAGAGGTTGAAATACGAGTGATTGGTCAGGTTCAATACCGTTTCCTTATCGGTGGTTGCCTTGTAATCAATCTTCAGTCCGTTTTGCGGAGTCAGTTCGTACGTTACCGTAACATCCAAATCACCCGGGTAACCTTCTTCCATATCAGGAGAATGATAGGTAAACTGAATTTTGGAATCGCTCAGTTTCTTAGCATTCCAAACTACGGCAAAATAACCTTTCGGGCCACCGTGCAGGCTGTTCTTACCATCGTTAGCAACAAGATTGTAATTTACACCGTCGAGCGTAAATTTTGCATCGCCGATACGGTTGGCATAACGACCAATCGCCGCGCCGAAATAGGTTTGCGGACGGTTGATATAGTCATTCAGGTTATCGTACCCCAGAACAACATCTGTCGGTTTGCCGTTTTTATCGGGCACACAAAGTGCAACAATACGGGCACCGTAGTTGGTCACTTTCAGTCCAATGCCATTCTGACCAACAAGGGTATACAGCTTAACCTGCTTACCATCGACCGTTTGAGCGAATTTTTCGGGATTAATTTTCTGAACGGCAGGCGTAAATACCGATGGTTTCGACTGCGGCTGACAACTCATCATCACAACCGTCAAAACCAGAGAAAGAATTGTTAAACTCGTTTTCATGGTATTATATTTTAGAAATGCGTTATACTTATTTCAACTGAACCAATACAACGGAATGCGCCGGCAGCGTAATGTTAAGCTTACCGTTTTTCGGCTTAGCTACCGCGAAGTCCTTCATGGTTACTTCCGGTTTCTTACCGAAATCGTTGTATGACTCCATAGACTGACCATCGACAATTTTTCCGGATGCTTCTTTGTAGTTCACACCAGGAATATCACACTCCAGCGACTCGGCCTTTTCCGGATCCAAGTTACAAAGAGTTATGCTCAGTACACCATCTTTTACTGATGCTGAAGAGCTGATAGCCGGGATGCTATCGCCTTTGTATGTATAAGATGCGCTTTTCAGGTTCATCGGTACCAGGCGTGCATCCTGATGTACACTGTACATTTTGTAAACGTAGTAAGTGGGCGTCAGTACCATTTGCTTGTCTTTGGTCAGGATAACTGCCTGCAGTACATTTATCATCTGCGCAATGTTAGCCATCTTCACGCGATCGGCATGCTCGTTAAAGATGTTCAGGTTCACACCTGCAACCACCGCGTCACGCATGGTATTCTGCTGGAACAGAAAGCCGGGGTTTGTTCCGGGTTCAACATTGAACCAGTTTCCCCATTCGTCGACAATTAAGCCAACCCTTTTTTGCGGATCGTAGCGATCCATAATGGCAGAGTGACGGCGAATCAGCTCGTCCATGTAAAGCGTTTTCTTCATAGAGGCGAACCAGTCATCTTCGTTGAAACCGGTCGCATCGCCTTTATTACTCCAGTTATGAGCAATCGTATAGTAATGTAGCGAAAGGCCCTGAATGAGGTTAGGGTGACGCATCGCTTTCTTCATCACCGTTTCTGTCCAGTTGTAATCATTGGAATTGGGACCGCTTGCAATTTTATATTGAGCTCCCCACATGTAAGTCGAAAACCGGTTAAACAGATCGGCATAATAATCGGGCGTCATGTTGCCACCACATCCCCACGATTCGTTTCCTACGCCCCAGTATTTCACCAGCCAGGGATCCTGGCGTCCGTTTTTCTTACGAAGGCGGGTCATAGGGCTGTCGTTGTTCGAAGTTGTATATTCAACCCACTGAGAGGCCTCCTCCACAGTTCCGGAACCAACATTTACACTTATATAAGGCTCGGCTCCTACCAGTTCACAGAAATCAAGAAATTCGTTTGTACCAAAGCTGTTATCTTCGGTTACACCGCCCCAGTTGACATTCACGATGGAAGGGCGCTTATCTTTCGGTCCGATTCCATCTTTCCAGTGGTACGTGTCGGCAAAACAACCGCCGGGCCAGCGAATAACCGAAACTTTCATCGCCTTCAGCGCATTTACCACATCGGTACGGTACCCGTCGATATTCGGAATATCCGAATTTTCACCTACATAAATTCCACCATATATACCGTGACCGAGATGCTCAGCAAACTGGCCGTAAATTTCTTTGTTGATTTTTGTTTTGGCTTCGTCAGGATATACCGTCAACCGGTTTTCCTGCGCCATCAGTTTTACTGAAAACAGAACAAGCAGGGCAACGACCCCAAATTTTAAATGCTTCATGGTTGGATGTTTAATTCGTTTTTAGTTGTAACTAATTGGATTGCGTTTGATTTTGTCTGGTTGAATCAGTTCCGATAGTATGGTCCGGCACGGGAAAACCCGCCACCGGACCTCTAATCACAAACGGTTTCTATTGCGAAAGATTAGATTTTTCCTAATTCGATATATCGTTTGTATATCTCGTTATACTGAGCTGCATTTTCAGCAATCGGGTAATAGGTCTTCTCGAAACCTTGTCCCATTGCCGACTGAGCTTCTTCCACTGAAGAATAAACCCCCGCGGCAACCGCAGCAAACATCGCAGCTCCCAGCGCCATCGCCTGCTCCGAAACCGACACTTTAATCGGCATGTTCAGCACATCGGCCATAGTTTGCATCACGAAAGGCGATTTCTTTGCCACACCGCCAATACCAACTACTTCCTTGATTTCAATTCCATGCTCAGCAAACCGGTCGGTGATGGCCCGTGAACCAAAAGCCGTCGCTTCTACCAACGCCCGGAAAATACGTGGGGCTGATGAACCCAGATTCAAACCGGCAATCGTTCCGGTAACGGTCTGGTCGGCATCCGGTGTACGGCGGCCGTTCAGCCAGTCGGTAGCCACAATGGTCGACTCTTCTACCGGAACCTTAGCAGCTTCCTCTGATAATGCCGGCAGGATTTTATCTTCGATAGCTTTCCGCTGTGCCTCATCATCGAGGAACTGCAGCGGCCAGCTCAACACATTCTTAAACCATGCGTAAATGTCGCCGAAACCTGACTGACCAGCTTCCAAACCAACCATGCCGGGAATAACCGAACCATCCACTTGACCACAAATACCCGGAATGAGCTTATCCTTCATTTCGTCGTACGGAGCCACAAGAATATCGCAAGTGGAAGTACCAATGGCGCGAACCAATGTGTTTGGCGTAATTTCCGCACCAACTGCTCCCATGTGGCAGTCAAAGGCACTCACACCAACGACAACATCGGTTGATAAGCCCAGCTTTTCTGCCCATTCGGGAGAAAGAGTACCGGCAGCCACGTCTGAAGTGTAGGTTTCTTCAAAAAGATTATCGCGTAAACCAGCCAGTTCTGGTCCGAGCGTTGTCAGGAATTTCTCATCAGGAAGGCCGTTCCATTCCGGATCCCACATGGCTTTGTGCCCGGCTGCACAACGACCGCGTTTCAAGTCTTTCAATCCGGTGGTACCGGTAATCAAAGCCGGAAGCCAGTCGCAGTACTCCACCCACGAAGTTGCTTTGGCTTTCACCGCTTCGTCTTCGCGAAGAACGTGCAGCACTTTGGCCCATACCCATTCTGAAGAATAAATACCTCCTTCATATTTCACATAATCGATGTCCCATTCTTTTGAAAGGTTGTTGATCTCATCGGCCTCTTTCACGGCCGTGTGATCTTTCCAGAGAATGAACATCGCGTTGGGATTCTCTTCGAATCCGGGCAACAGTGCCAACGGAGTTCCGTTTTCGTCTGTCAAAGCGGGTGTACTTCCGGTAGTGTCGAACGAGATACCGACCACATTTTCAGCCACACCAGCCGGACATTTGGCCAACGCTTCCTTCACCGATGCTTCCAGCACTTCGATGTAATCGAGCGGGTGTTGACGATATTGGTTCTTCGCCGGATCGCAATATTTGCCTTTCATCCAGCGGGGATAGTTTCTTACGGCAGCAGCCAACTCTTTTCCGTTGCTGGCATCCACTACCAATGCGCGGCACGAGTCACTTCCGTAATCAATCCCGATAACGTATTTTGTCATGATGTAACGATTTTCTAAAGGTTCGTCTTCCGGTTTCCGGTTAAACCGGAAATGATTTATTGGCCGTAATAAGCGTTTTTACCGTGCTTCCGCTCATAATGCTTCTTCACCAAATGCGGATTCATGGTCAGCTCCGGATTGTTCATGAAAGCAAACGTTGCCATTTTGGAAATCTCTTCCATGACAACTGCATTATGAACGGCGTTGTGCGCATCTTTTCCCCACGAAAACGGTCCGTGGTTCTTCACCAGCACACCGGGAATTTCCATCGGCTTCAGTTGGGCAAAGGTCTCCACAATAACGTTCCCGGTCTCCTTTTCATAGGCACCAAAAACTTCTTCCTCGGTCATATCGCGCGTACACGGGATGTCATTGGCAAAATAATCGGCATGGGTGGTACCGATAATCGGTAACGCCTTTCCCGACTGCGCCCAGGCAGTGGAATAGGTGGAATGGGTGTGTACTACCCCACCGATTTCCGGAAATTCGTTATAAAGCACCAGGTGTGTGGGCATATCCGACGACGGCTTCAGCTTTCCCTCCACCACATTGCCATCCGTATCCACGACGACCATATCAGAGGCTTTCATCACCGAATAATCCACACCGCTCGGCTTGATAACGAACAGCCCTTTCTCCCGGTCGATGCCACTCACGTTTCCCCATGTAAAAATCACGAGACCGTGTTTCACGAGATCCAGATTCGCCTGAAAAACCTCTTGTTTTAATTGCTCTAACATGATTCAACTTGTTTAAGGTTGAGAAAACGGTCCGGAGTGTAAAACCTCAAAACCAGAAAGCCAGAGCCTCCGGACCGCTACTTTATTTTTATCCGCTTTGCGCGAAATCAGTTGATTCCGCCTTTCAGCATGTAGTATACTTCGTTCCAGCGAAGTTCTTTCTTCAGTTCCGATACTTTGGTATCCTTGTCAATCAGGATATATTCCACATCGGCCAGCTCCGCAAAATCTTCCACAAATTCAGGCGTAAGCGCTAATGTGAAAACCGAGTGGTGGGTACCACCGGCATAAATCCAAGCCGCTGCACCATCTTCCAGATTCGGATGTGTTTTCCACAAAGCACGGGCTACCGGAAGCTTGGGCAAATCCTGGTACGGTTCGATTACGTCCAGCGTATTCACAATGACACGGAAACGGTTGCCCATATCGATGAGCGTCACGTTCATGGCATCACCTGTTTCGCTGTCGAATACCAGACGGGCCGGCGCATCTTTACCACCGATCCCCAGCGGATGCACTTCCAGCTTCGGCTTTTTGGATGCAATTGAAGGACAGATTTCCAGCATATGCGAACCGAGAACAGCCGGAGCCGCCGGATCGAGATGATAGGTATAATCTTCCATGAACGAGCTACCGCCCTTCAGTCCGGTCGACATTGTTTTAATGATGCGTAGCATGGCAGCTTGCTTCCAGTCACCTTCGGCACCGAAACCATATCCCGCAGCCATCAATCGTTGAGAAGCCAGTCCCGGTAACTGTGAAAGACCGGTCAGGTTTTCGAAGTTCGTCGTGAAAGCCCCAAAGTCACCATCTTCCATGAAGCACTTCAACGCTATTTCGTAGCGAGCCTGTACGCGAACATTCTCATAATATTCACCGCCTTTTTTGCAGTTGTCGGCTACATCGTACAGTTCGTTGTACTCTTCGACCAATGCGTCTACCTCAGCATCACTTACCGCATCGACGTATTTTACCAAATCGCCGACACCGAAAGCAGAAATCTGCCAACCAAATTTGATTTGTGCTTCTACTTTGTCGCCTTCGGTAACGGCCACTTCGCGCATGTTATCACCAAAGCGGGCTACTTTCAGTCCCTGCGAATCGGCCCAGCCAATGGCAGTACGACACCACGCTCCCACTTTTTCCTGCACTTTCTCATCCTGCCAGTGACCAACCACCACTTTCCGGTTCTTCCGCATGCGTGCGTTGATGAAACCGTACTCGCGACCACCGTGCGCACTCTGGTTCAGGTTCATGAAATCCATGTCGATTTCATCCCACGGAATGTCACGATTAAATTGTGTGTGAAGATGCATATAAGGTTTACTTAGTGCCTTCAATCCTCCAATCCACATTTTGGCAGGAGAGAAGGTATGCATCCAGGTAATGACGCCAATACAAGAAGCATCTGAACTTGCTTCTACACAAATATTCAATATCTCGTCAGGCGTTTTTACCACTGGTTTGAAAACTATCTCTACGGGAAGTTTGCCAGAGGCATTCAATCCTTTTACAATGGTTTCGGAGTCGGTATCAACTTGTTTGAGTGTCTCCGGGCCATACAAATGCTGGCTTCCGGTGACGAACCAAACAACTTTCTGATTGAGTTTTGTCATGATAATATATAAATGATTTAAAATTCTTGTTTACCAGAAATAGATGTAGAAACCAATAATGAAAGCAATCACAATCAATGAATTGATTACGTCCCATTTGTTCCAGCTAGCCCGGGTAAGAGCAACCTCCTCAGGAGATGATGAACGGAAATAAAGTCCTTTGATTTTTGCTGGATCTTTACCTTCGGTGAAGTAACTGATGATCACCATCAACAGAATAATGACAATAAACAAGGCAATCTCATAGTGCAACCAGTTTGGCGCTACAATGAATTTGAAGAAGAAGTTATTCGGATCGAATGAGCTGGCAAATATCTTCATAGCCAAACGCATCATTCCGAGGAAAAAGCCGATAACCAAGCCCCAGTAACCAGCGGCTGGAGTGGTCTTCTTGGAAACAACCCCCAACAGGAATACTGCGGCAATCCCGGGAGCTAACAATGACTGAACATCCTGCAGATACTGATATAGCACTTGACCCATGCCTTTCATTACCGGAATCCAGAGAATCCCCAGAACAACAATCACGGCGGTAGCAATTCGTCCTACTCTTACCAATTGTTTTTCCGGGGCATTCGGACGGTATTTTTTGTAGAAGTCTACCGTGAAGAGCATAGCTGAAGAGTTGAAAAGAGACGCCAGAGAACTCATCAGAGCCGCCAGAATACCTCCCACTACAACACCACGGAAACCTGCCGGCAACAATACTCTCACCAGCGTTGAAAATGCAGCATCACTACTTTTAAGTTCAATTAACCCTTTTTGAGCCAAAGCAAAAGCAATCATACCCGGAATCAGGAAAAGGAATACAGGCGTCAGTTTTAGGTATGCACCGAAAATAGAACCACGGCGAGCCTGAGTCTGATCTCTTCCCGAAAGGACACGCTGTACAATGTACTGGTCGGTATTCCAATACCAGAAACCGATAATGGCCGACCCGAGTATCACTCCTGTCCATGGAAACTCCGGGTCGTTGGCCGATCGAATCACACTAGCCATACTGTCACCTGTCGGTGTTTTTGCAGCACGGGTAATTTCCATCAGCTGATCCCAACCACCAAGCATATGCAATCCCGTAACCAGAATTACAATGGAGCCAATTAGTAAGATGGGAGTCTGCAACACCGATGTATACAGCACGGCTTTCATTCCTCCGAACGTAGTGTACAACCCGGTAATAACCACCAAGCCAATAGCACTTACCCAGAAGAAATCGATCTGTTCGCCAAAGACGGTTATGTATTGAATGTCGAAAACACTTTTGAAAACCACACCTCCGGCATAAACCGTTACGGCCACTTTTGTCAACACATAACTTACCAGTGAAATGATGGAAAGAAAGGAACGGGATTTAGCATTGTAACGCCTTTCCAGGAATTCGGGCATGGTAAACACACCGCTTCGGGCGTAAAGCGGAACAAATAACCATCCCAACATTAAGATTAGCCATCCCTGCATTTCCCACGATGCCATTGCCATACCACTTTCAGCACCGGCACCGGCCAGTCCAACCAGGTGTTCAGAGCCAATATTGGATGCAAAAATGGATGCACCAATCGCAATCCAGGTAGCATCGCGACCTGCCAAAAAGTAATCAGATGAGGTATCGTCCTTTTGCCTGATAACCCAGACAATAATCCCTATCATCAACAGGAAGAACCCGCCCAATACGATCCAGTCTAATAAAGCCATAATCTACGATTTAATTGTTTATTGGTTTATTTTTAATTTTCAAATGAAATTATAGGTCGTTTTGACTTTTATCGAGTTAAAAAAATATTCTTTATCACAACTCAAATGAATAACCGCTTGCTTCATATTCTTCGTATCGCTCTTTGTTAAAGGCATACAGATAAGCACCTTTCTTCGAATTGCTCATATCTTTTATTGGCAACCGATCCAGTAAATTCATCGAGATAATCTTACGGCGGAAATTGGCTGGCTCCAGTTTTTCCTGGTAAATGGCTTCATATAACAGCCGCAACTGGGTAATAGTAAATGTCTCAGGAAGCAGCTCAAATCCAATCGGTTGGTATTTCGCCCTCCTCTTCAGGCGCCTCAGTGCTTTGTCCACAATCTCCGAATGATCGAATACCAGGCTGGGAATCTCATTGATGGAGAACCACTGAGCACCATGCTTTTTCAACAGGTCCTCCCGATAGTCCTGAATATTGATCAACGAGTAGTAAGCCATACTGACGACACGGGCTGCCGGATCGCGATCGACTTCAGAAAATGCGCTTAACTGCTCCATATAAATGTCACGCATACCTGTAATACGCGCCAATACACGATAAGCCGCATCATCGAGTGTTTCTTTCTTTTGCAGGAATCCACCCATCAGCGACCAACTGCCTTTTTCCGGCTCAAAATCACGCTTATATAATAGAAGATTGAGATGTTCTCCGTCGAAACCAAAGATGACACAGTCGACGGCCAAATGGAACATATCTTTATCCGAATATGGCATAGTTCAGTTTTATTGGTGCAACAAATGTCATATTTACATTTATTGTTTGCAAATAAATTTTTAAATTTTTTGAAAAACATGTTAAAGAATACTTAAGTACAAAGGGATTTGTAAGGTAGGTGTTAAGAATGGCAAGGAGGATTATTTGTTCTTAATATCCATTCAGGAATAAAATTAAGAATCAATAATACATTTATTAAATACAGAAGAAATACCTGAAGAGAAAATCAATTGACAAACCTCTTTTGTATAAAAAAACCCGAAACACATGAAGCGTGTTCCGGGCAATATCATTAACAGAATAATCAGCTTAACCGACAAGACGATTCAAAACAGCTTTTCGGTTCATCACCTTCTGCGCAAGCGAATAAATGGTTTCTGTTTTTACCATCTTGTAAAAACCATCGCGCAACGGCAAATATTCGTGATGCATGGGACATGGCAATTTATCATCACAATTGGCCAAACCAAATCCACACCGGGAGAATAACTGATTGTCCCCAGTCTTTTTAATCACCTCGTAAAGTGTTGGCGAGTGCACAGAATCTAGTTCCTCGAAGTAAAAGCCCCCTCCCCGACCTTTGACCGAAGAGAGCAAACGGGCTCTCACCAGGTTCTGTAAAATCTTTCCGGTATATGGAACCGGACTCTCAATCTCCCGCGCTACTTCACGAAATCCGGGCGTTTTCCCTTCCAGATTCCTAATACAAATGTACACTAATGCCCTAATGGCATATTCTGTCGCTCTTCCCAACATACCCACAATTTTAGTGTATTAACCCTTCAATTCAACGATGGTTCAATTCAATCACCAAACCTTTTCCTCGCATCCTCCAGTATTGTTATCGTAGGAGTGATAGATCATTTTTGCCAGCTCGTTTAGTTTAGCCATAATGGCTGGCAAGTTAGTTATTTGTTTCAGCGTTGTTTAGTTCAACTTTACCCAGACGCTCCAATTTGTCTGAAGCAGCCATCCCATTGGGATTACAACCGGGTTTTCCTTCCGGAATACCGATTCCCAGTTTCTGGTAATGTGCTACCCAGGTGGAATCGAACTGCCCGGTCTTCGGATTCTTAAAAGTCATGGGATTTAGTTTGAATACCGAATCAGAAGCAAAAATCGTATACACAAACTCCGAGCAGTAATATCCCGTATCCGGAAGAATATACGTGTAATTGTAAGGCTGTCCGAGCAATTGTTCTGCCCGCTTCATCGCCTCCGGTATGAATTGACGGAACGGCGCTTTCAACCGATAGGCCACCACTTCCGATTTTTCCCCATCAGGATGTAAAAAGGAATCGAGCGGCTGGCGGAACACGCCGTGCTTCGGCTCCGAATTCAACACATAAATGCCATCCGGTCCCACTTCGGCAATTCCCATGTGACTGAAATGCGTTGCCTTTCCGGTTTGTGTTACCTTGTCGATAGCCTGCGACAAATTGGCATCGGCAGCTCCCCTGAAGAGAATATCACCGGTACGCAATTCAACCTCATTCTGCTTTGGTTTGCATCCGGCCCAGCCACTGATAAATACAAGTGTCAGTACATACATCAGAAAACGATAAGTAGTACGCATAAAATTCATGCTAATTAATAACTCGACAAATGTAATCACCCACGTGATGAAATGAAAACTGAAGAAGAACTACCCTAATTAACCGCACGATTCATCAACAATTAATACCCTGAAAACGTTATCATTATATACATCCGGGACATATAAAGTCCGATTGATATTTACCGGCCGGAGATTCGCCTTCACTTTCCCGGTTTAACCGGAAAAACAGCCTCCGGTCGTATCAACCAACCTAAAACACCGAAACTATGAGCAACTGGACGATATTAAAACCTTTTGGAAAAGACGAACTGGAAGCCATGTATGAACTGCATCATGCGGTTCAGTTCATTGCACTCGCCGGTGAACACCTGGTTGAAAAGCGGCATCACGACGATCACCGCAGCATGTTCTGGCATCACGACGGCTTCTTCTACGGTGAAAACATTAAAGTACATCACGAATACCACCATGTCGGCCTCGATGTAACCAGCTTCACCCTCATCCTCCTCGATGAATATTTGCATATCCTGAAAAAGGTACCGCTAACCGGATTAACAAAAACAGAGGTGCTGGCACGATTCAAATCCATGCTCCACCACCATCAGCTGGATGATGACGCGATTCAATTTCCGGTAGACAAAAACACACCCACTAAACTGGATGATGATTTTACGTTTGGTCAGCATTCCGGACATGCCCTTTGGCAGAATATCGCCTTACGCAACAATACCACTATCGCGTTGGAAAAGGTACTCAAACAGTTTGAGCATACCGGGGAAATCAGAACATGGCCGCAGCATTTTAATACCGAAACCATTATTCCGATGCGACGGGAATCACATGGCGAACTGCTTCGCTCCATTTCTGTCGGTTTGGCCGCGCCGGGGAACCAGGTAAAAGAACCTCATTTTTATGTGATTTTGCGAAAAGACCAACCCGATGTAACACCCGGCAGAGATTCCAATGCTCCCGGCCAGTGGTTGCTGGAAAATCAAACACACCGGATACTCTTGCTGTCGGAGGTTATTAGATCCGACGATCAACAGGAACTGGTTGACCGGTTTTTCGCTGAAAGTGTAGAGATATTTCTGCCCTGATTCGCCAACCTAATGGGAAATGCCGACAGATGCATCCAGCAATTGATCAGTGACTTCGGCAATATTATACAGTAAAATCAACTGTTGCCGGTTCGTTCCTTCATCCAGTTCGGAAAGGCGTTTGTTCAGATGCTCCAAAATCGGACTCACTCTGCAAGTAGGCTTAACCTTTAGATCGCCTCCAAGCCATTGACTGGCTTCCACCAAGGCTTCCTCAATTTTCACAGCGAATTGCTCCATTTCCGGATTGATGAATTGCTGAATATCGCGATGCGCTCCCAACGCTGAAAGATAGGACAGCAACGCGTGATTCAGATAGGTAAGCCGGAACGCCTGCTGCCTGAAGCGTTGCTGCCGTTTGGGTTCCACCTGCATATCCTGCCAGGCCATGGCCAATGCATTATCCGCCTGATGCGCCTGTCTGCGGGCAATCCGGTAATCCAGGTCATCTTCTTCCGAGAGACGGTATTCTTTCAGAATTGCTTTGAAGTAGGCGGTGTTTTTCGACAATGCCTCGGAAATCAATCCGGGTAACCGTTTGTATTGCCAGTCAGGCCAGAGTATTCTCACCGAAACGATTGCCAATGCCGCTCCCAATACTGTATCCAACATACGCGGGCCCATCATGGCAACGCCCTTTCCCGATAGGAGATTAAAAGCGCCCAGAACAAACATCGTGATAAAGATAACGGCGATATAATAGCGTTTTCGCATCCAGATAAAGAAGTAAAAAGCAGCTACTAACATTAATACCAGTTGCCCCATTTGCGTTGGAAGAATCTGAACCACCAACACGCCGGCAGCCACGCCCATAAACGTTCCCAGGATACGCTGAAACAGTCTTCTACGCGTTTCGCTGTAACTGGGCTGGCACACGAATAAACTGGTTAGTAAAATCCACTCTCCCTTTTCGATGTGCAACCACTGCATCAATCCATAACCAATAACAAAACAGGTGCTCAATCGAACAGCATGCCGTAACCGGGGATGACGCCAATGCAATTGCGCTTTCAGGCGTTCCCACAAAGTACGGGTATCCCGGGCCAGACGTGGAATATATTTTCGTTGCGAAATATCCTTCAGATTCAGTAAGGCGCGATGCGATTGCGTCAGGTTATGAAGCAATAACGAAAGTCCCTGCCTTGTGGATTCAGGACGTTGTTGAATTTGATCATTTAGCGCATTAACAATCCAGTTCAGCGAAACAGGATGCCGGTACGGGACACCAGTCAAAAGATTATCGGCGAGTCGACGGGTTGCCTGTGCCAGTTGCAACAGTAACTGACCGAAACCTTCCATCAATGCTTCGTTGTCCGGGTTGCCACTGAGCAATTCATAGCGTTCGTGACTGGAGGCCGCCCGCTCGTGCAGACTTTGCAACAACATAAACCGGCGAAGGTAAGGCACCAGTTCGGTCTGATCGTCCAACGCATCGGCATAACTGTTCAATACCTCTTTCGTGCGCTCCAGGGCATTCACCATTTCAATATTCAGCACTGCCAAACGGTGACGAATCGTCGTCTGCTTTTCCGCATCGCTCGGAAACAGGCGGGCTTTTTCTTCCAGGTATGCCGAAAGGGCTAAATAACCCCGGGCCAACTGTTCTTCCAGTAACCGCCAGGGATGACGATACAACAAGGCCAGAGAAAGCAGTCCGTAACCCAATGCACCGGCTGGCAAAAGAATGGGCTGCCAGTAGGGCGCAGGACGCAATGAATCACCCAGCATCGTATAGATGGCAATCAGTACGGCACCAAAGCTGACGCCGCGATATCGTTCGCCTAAGCCGCCAATTAAAATGAAGAGCACGGTAGACCCGGCCAGACCTATTGCAAACAACCACGGAACAGGCCGTAAGATTTCAACAGAAGCGCTGGAAACGACAAAACTAAGTACGGTAAGAATCAAAGCTTTGATCCGCCCTTTGGGATGGTCGTCTGTTTCGGCCAGTGCGCCCGCTAAAGCGCCCAATGCCAGCGTTATTCCAAAATAGGCATAGCCCGTGAGTACAAACGGAACCGAGAGCAAAGCCATAGAAATCGTAGCCTTCAGCGCCATCAACCGATCGGGATACCGCCAGAAGGTCTGACGCAAAGGTTCGTACCAAACTCTATTTTTTAGCTGTTGCCACATTTCCCTAAACAAAATAATATCAGTTGAATATATCGATTTTCAATCAATCTGCCGGCAAAAATATAAAATCAGTGACGGAACCGGATACGCCCAAATCCAACTTGATAAAATGATAACGCCCCGTTAACCTCCTCATGACACCTGAAAAACAAAATGGTTTCAAATCCTGAAAAAACATAAATGTCGGACTTATAAACCGTTTAAAATTGATTCAGTTTTTTTGGGACTCCCGTTTGGGTCGGGGCAAAACAAAAACGGAGAAAACAGAGGTACCATAACTTTTCTTCAGAGAAATCTAAACGGTTTCTTATATTCACCATACACTAAAACTGAAGGCTTTTAATGCCTTAATCATTCATTAAACCAATATTATTTATCATATTTACAACAAATATTTGAATCATCCGTTTGTTTATTATCTAAAAACTTCTTTTAGAGAGCATTGAACATTGCCAACCGGCAAGGGACTATAATGAGGGAATAATGATAGGCAGAATTCTTTTTCTTTTCACCTTTCTTTTGTTCAGTGCACAACTATCCGCTCAAGTTATCAGGTATAATACTGTCGATTTTTCAGGAATGGCTCCATTCTGGCAAGTTGAATCAGCGTTGATAAAAGATACCGAACCCGAGCCGGGTGAATGGAATGCTCTCTTCAGTGCTCCTGCTTACCAAATATTAATGGCCGGTGGATTTTCACAAAAGGATTTTGAAAGTCAACTGCGACTAGCGCTCATGCCGTCGTTGGACTCGGTGCTAAATGAAGAACTGGAAAAGAATAACCGGGAAAGCACCTTACTGCGCCATATTATGCAGATAAAGGGTAACGAAAAAAAATTGAAAGAGCTACAATCCAATCTGCAGAAAGCACAACTGATTAAGACAGCTTTATCGATGGCAAAGGAACTCCTGCCCGATAGTTTTCTTTATGCCAGAGCCTTGCCACCGGTATCGTTCATTATTCGCGATAAAGCCATATCCCGCGCGCCAACAGGCGTTATCATCGACCTCCTCTTCAGTATGGATTTCGAGGCGTATGTTCCTTATTTAATTGCGCATGAAGCGTATCACTTTTACCGGAATAAAATTAAAGTTTCCAACTTACCGGGCCCGGGTCAACCCGATTATCCGATTATACAGATGCTGACGCAAATGGAAACGGAAGGAATTGCCGACCAAATTGACAAGAAGAAATTCTTTCTTAACAGAGGCCTCTTTGCCGGTTCTGAATGGGCCAGATCCTATCAACATTATCTCGCCAAATCTCCGAAAACCATTCGCCAACTGGATGAGTACTTTATCCGGATGGCTACTGTTCCCAAGAGTGATTCGAAAATTATACAGGATTTAATCCCCATGAACGGACACCCAACCGGCTATTATATGGCTAACGCGATTATGGAGAAAATGGGCAAACGAACCTTAATTAAACAAACAGCTAATCCTTTTGCCTTCATTCGTCTTTATCAACGTGTTGCCCTGAAAGACAAAAAACATTATCCTCCGTTTTCATCGATTACCATGCAATACCTTCATAAACTCGAACAGAAATATTATCTGCCTAAGAAACCTGAACAACCCAAACAAAAGTCGAGTCCCAAACTCATGTGGTACGAAAAGGACAAAGTGATGAACAACTGGTAGCAAGCATGCTATACAACGGCGGGTTGAATCAAGCACCGTTGGAATGATCCGAAAACCATTCAGGGCCTAACACCTCATTCTCTTGACACAAAGACGAAAAGATATGTAACTTTCTTTTATCTAACTACTTCGAATATATGTTCTGAATAACCACAAACGTCATGGAAATCGCACTCATAATTATCGGTTTGGGAGCCGTCATCGGCTACGTCGCATCAGCCATTTTTATTTTCGACTATGTGAATGAGCGTATCCATAAACGAAAACACTTTGGGTTCATCAACCTGTTTATCTTTTCGTACGTGAAGCACTACAAACAGTTGACACGGGAGGAAAAGGGCAAAACAGGCCGATTGTTTTACCTGTGGATACTCTCCATTAATGTGGCACTGGTTTGTTTTATTCTCTTCCTGATTTTTCGCTGAGACAGCACTAGTTTACGAAGTATAATCGACAAACACCTGCTTCTGGGTTCCCAGGCCCTCGATGGTTAATTCCACCTTGTCTCCGTTTTCAAGGTATTGTGGCGGGTTCATTCCCATTCCCACACCGGGAGGTGTTCCGGTCAGGATAACATCGCCGGCTTCCAGTTGCATGTATTGCGATATATACCAAATCAGGCTCGACGGATGGAATATCATCGTCTGTGTATTGCCTATCTGGCGAATGCTGTTGTTCACGGTCAGTTGTAAATCCATATTGCGTGATTCCGCAATATCATCACGGAAGGCCATAAATGGTCCCATCGGTGTAAAGCCCGGCGAGGATTTTCCTTTCACCCACTGCCCTCCTCTTTCGAGTTGAAATTCCCGCTCCGACACATCGTTCGCAATGCTATAACCGGCAATACATTCGTATGCCGCAGCTTCATCCTTCAGGTAGAGCGCATTCTTTCCTAAAACAATAGCCAGCTCAATTTCATAGTCCGTTTTCGTGCTACCGGGCGGAATCACTACCGGGTCGTAAGGGCCGGACAAGGTATTGGTTGCTTTCGTGAAAATGATGGGTTCCGAAGGAACTGGCATGTTCGCCTCTTTCGCATGATCGGCGTAGTTCAGGCCGGCACACACAATGGCACCGGGACGGGCTACCGGACTCGCCCACCTTTCGTGTGGATTCACCTTCGGCAGTTTATCACCCTCTTCTTCTACCAGTTTTTGCAGCAGATTTAATCCACCATGCTGAAAAAAGGCGCGATCCCAGTCGTTGAACCGGGCCGAACAATCATACCTCTCCCCATTAATCAAAATGCCCGGCTTCTCTTTGCCGCGTTCTCCAAAACGAATCAATTTCATAGCTACCACTTTTACTCATCATAAGAAACAAAAAATTTACTGGAAATGAAGCAGCTAACTATCGAATTCAGGATTCTTTAACAGTTTCCTGAATATCCATGTTACGCAACCGGCTCTTCTTTGTACCATATGAAAAATACAGTACCAGACCGATAACCAGCCAAATCACAAAACGCATCCAGTTGGTAACCCCCAACTCCGACATAAGGAAAAGATTGATTAGTAATCCGATAACCGGAATAATGGTCCACTGCCTCCAAATAGCAGCAACGGTAAGGACGACAGCCACGATAACAAATATCCACTCCGGCCACTCGATTCCCTCGATAGTCGACAAGGTAATTGCGCTCTTACTGGTGGCAAACATCACGATAAGGACAATGGCCCATACCGGCAACAAAAACCAGCGGCTGTTAAAATAGGGAATCCGAAAACCGCCCTCTCCCTTGTCTTTTCCACGTGGGTTCATGATAATAATACCACCGGAAACGAGCACAAAAGCAAACAGCGTTCCAATACTGGTCAAATCGGTCACCTCCGTGAGATTCATGAACAACGCCGGAATGGCTACGATGGTTGCGGCCACGATGGTCGCAAAGCCAGGCGTTCTGAACCGTTTATGCAATTTCGAGAAACGGGGTGGCAACAGGCCATCGCGGCTCATACTCATCCAGATGCGCGGCTGACCAACCTGGAAAACCAGCATCACACTTCCCATGGCAATCACGGCTCCCAGCGCAATAATCCCCGAAAGGGCTTCGAGGTGATTTTTATGGAACACATACGCCAGCGGGTCGCTCACGGCCAGGTTTTTATAGGAAACCATTCCCGTAATCACCAGGGCGAGCGTTACATATAATATTGTCGTAATAATCAGGGCATAAATCATGGAACGGGGCAAATCACGACGCGGATTCTTACACTCTTCGGCTGTTGTGGAAATCGCATCGAAGCCAATGTAGGCAAAGAAAACTCCTGAAATGCCTTTTAGTACACCGCCAATTCCGTTGGGTGCAAACGGACTCCAGTTACCTGGATTCACATAAAACGATCCCACACCAATCACCACCATCAGGATGACCAGTTTTAGCAGGACAAGCAGGTTACTGGTAATTTTGGCTTCGCGAATGCCGCGATAGACCATGTACGAGATAAACAACACGATGGCCAGGGCCGGTATATCGGCAATGAGGCGGAAGTCGCCAATCTTCGGTGCGTGCAGCCAGGCCAGGTACGTTTCCTGCAAATGAAAGCTTAACTGGTCGAGTGTCTGACCACCAGCCAACGCTTTCAACGCTTCGGCATGACCGCGCATGGCACTCAGGTAATCGACACTCAAAAACTCCGGGATATGGATGCCCAGTCCACGAACCAGGCCGGTAAAATAGCCCGACCATGAAATCGCCACAGCAATGTTTCCCACCGCATATTCCATAATCAAATCCCAGCCAATAATCCAGGCAACCAGCTCACCAAAACTGGCATAGGCATAAGTATAAGCGCTTCCGCTGATGGGAATGGACGACGCAAACTCAGCATAACTCATGGCACTAAAACCACAGGCGAGCGCTGTAAATATAAATAACAGCGAAACAGCAGGGCCACCCTGTGACGCTGCTGTTCCGATGGTACTAAAAATTCCTGCTCCAACAATAGCGGCAATACCAAAAGCCGTTAAATCCGTTACCGACAAATTGCGCCGCATTTGTGTCTCTTTTTCGCTGCCCGCAGCATCTTTCATAATCAATGCAACCGGTTTTTTGCGAAATAGGGGGTTTATATCCATATCAATCAAATTTGCTTACGTGCTTCACCAATCAGACTATATTCAAGTTCTGTTTTTAAGAATTTTGCCGGTAAAAATAAACATATCGTCAGTTCCCCCCCCCTTTTTTGCGTTATTTATAATTTAATTTCTTCTGTTTTTTACAACATGACATCCTTCCCGGTAGGGGAATCGTCCATTTTTCTATTTCATTAAGTCAGAGGAGACCTCAATGCATCACCCACACATAAATTGACCTCTGTCGGACACTATTTCCCAGCCAGATAAACCGATTCAAAGCTCTTCTTAAAGAGATTTCCTGCCGCGAATAAGGTTTCTTGCCAAATAGTTTCCTACATTTGCAGCGCAAAAACAAAGCAACAAGTATCATATGGACGATGGCCCGTATCATAGACAGGAATTTGGTATAACCTCGCACTAAGAGAGGGCAGACAGTCTGTGCCTTTCTTAATGAAAAAAATAAGGAGGCACGAAACATGATTAAAATCTTCAGAAGCTTTGGCGGTTACGTTGAGCTACCCCAGGCAGAAAAAGGATGCTGGATTAATGTGACCAATCCAACACCCGACGAAATCACTGCGCTACGTGACCAGTACAACATGCCCGATGACATTATCAAGGATATTCTTGACGTGGATGAGCGTCCGCGTTTGGAAAATGATGATGATTGGTCACTGGTAATTCTACGTATCCCCATCGAAAATCCCAATAACGGTGTGCCTTTTTACACGGCTCCACTGGGCGTATTCATGACCAAGGACGTCACCATCACCCTTTGTTCCGTGCAAAACGAAGTATTGCCTTCGCACCAGCCATCGCTTTACCGCGAGCCTTACCAGCAGGTGAACGATGAACTGAATTTCATCCTGAAATTGTTCCTGCGGTCGGCCAGTACTTATTTGCGGTACCTGAAATACATCAACCAGCAAACCACGCTGATTGAAACCGACCTGGAGGAATCGATCCGGAACAAGGAGTTGACTAAATTGCTGAAAATGGAGAAATGCCTGGTCTTCTTCATCACCTCCCTCCGTTCGAACGAAATTGTACTGACGAAGCTGAAGAATTCGCGGCGAAACACCATCAATGAAATAAACGAAGACTTGCTGGAGGATGCGGTGATTGAGAATAAACAGGCCATCGACATGGCGCAGATATACTCCGACATCCAGAGCGGCATGATGGACGCCTTTGCATCGGTTATCTCCAACAACCTGAACGTGGTGATGAAGCAGTTGACCTCCATCTCCATCATCTTGATGATCCCGACCTTGATTGCCAGCTTGTATGGCATGAACGTTCCCAACTTTATGGAGAACTCGGCCTGGGCGTTCCCGGCCATCCTGTTCTTCTCCGGCCTGGCGGCCTACATCGGCATCGTCATGTTCCGGAAACGGAAATGGTTTTAATGCTCAAGTCAATGAATAGTTAGCAATGAGAAATGAACAATGAAGAGGTCCTGAAAACGAGGCCTCTTTTTTTTTATTTTATGTTCCTCCCAACAAATTGGGAATGCTCTTCTTCTCGTCATTGCGAGGAATAACATAGGAGTGACGAAGCAATCTCTGGTATCAAGGGTACCTGATAGTTTATTTCATTTTCTGTTTGTCCTTTTGGCTTGCCCCAAAAGAACGAAAAGGACAAGTCAAAGTGATCCTTCTGCCCGCGTCATGATTTTGTCTTTTCTAACCCACATCCCTGAATACCCGCACAAGATCATTCCCGCTCCCTCCTGCCCGGGCGACTTTGACCGGCCAGCCCGCGCTTTGCCTGACGGCAAATTTGGGGACTCAACTGTTAACTGGGGAACTCTAGCCCGCGTGTGTTCTCCTTCGAAGAAGGATTACTCAATGAATCCAGGTAGTTATAACAGTTAAAGATAACCATTGTTGGATGCTGCTTTCGAGAGATTGCTTTGTCTCCGACGTTTGCCGGAACAGGCTCTTTCGAAACCTGTAACTCTCTAACAATAGAAACGATAGTAACAAGAGCAACCGCGAAGCTACAAATGCGCACCGGAAAGCATAAACCCAATCAGATTGATGGTGGAGTGAAACACCATGGAATAGATGATGCCATACTTCATCCGGACGAATCCCAGCAAAGTCCCCATGATGAGCTGCGGCAACGTGATAAACGGTGCCAGCAGGAGTACCTGGAGACTCAGGGGGTGAAAGTTCGTGACATGAATAAATCCGAATGCCATCACACTCGCATAAAAGAACCAGGGAAAATAGCGAACGACAATGCGCTGCAGCTTCTTCCGGTACAACGGCGATGAGAAGAAGGGAATAATACCGACTCCCAAAACGGCAAAGATGATCCCAAGAATCATATCGCCCTTTATCAAGCGGGAAACAGAAAGCCCCGTGATGATAATGGAGAAAACCCACAAGTTTTGTTTCAGCGGACGCAGCAACATCCGAAAAAGGGTTTCTTCGAAAAGCGGAGCCAGGAATACTACCATGATAAACAGCTGCCAAAACGGAGAGTCGAATTCCGGCTTGCTTAAGCCTTCCAACTTTACACAGATATTCGAAGAAATCGCCGCCGGAATGGCAAGTATGAAATAGAAGAAAACCAACAGAAAGAAGTGTAGTCCATCAACCGGTTCTTTCCTGATGTATACCGGATGTTTTAGATACCGAAAAAACTCTTTTAACATTTCTGTTGGTCATTAAGCTACCCGAAATATGAGTTGGCACGAAACGGCAGAACCGTTTCATCCGATACCTTGGGTAGATGAGGTTAATAACATTATTAAAATCTGTCTCCGGTAAAAAAGCGCTCACGAATCTAATGATTCATTACATTAAATACAATTCAAACTACTAACTTTCCAACAATAGAAACAACAGTAACTACAGTAACAACAGTAACCGCGCAACACAACCTGAAACATGAAACCTGAAACTCCCTAACCACAGTAACAATAGAAACCTCTCCCCTTAACCTGAAACTTGTAGCCTGAAATCCTCCTCTCGAGTCAACTGCGGCACGTCTTGAGTCAACTCATCTCATCCCTGAGCCGGTTGTGGCTATCCTTACGTCGGTTAAGCTACGACTTCAGTCAATTAATCTAGTCCTTGAGCCAACTAACCTGTTCCTTACGCCGGAAACTTTTAGCCTTTTGACAACAAGTTTTAGCCTTGCGTCGATAAAATTTATCCTTTGGACAGAACATTTTAGCCTTTTGCAGTTAACATTTAGCCTTACGACAGAAGAAATTATCCTTGAGTCAACAAAAATTAGCCCGAAGCAGACAGAATTTAGCCTTACGCCAACTAGTTTTAGCCTTTGGGCGGTAAAAATTATCACAAACAGGGAAAAACTTAGCCTTGAAAGGGTTGGGAATAGTATTTTGGCAACTGCTCTCTCCCGATGGTCTTTTAGTCCGAAACCGCACCAAACAAAAGTAAACCGGGAAGGGATTAGCCGCCACCTATTCTGAACTAGTCATCTACTCACCCAACCGGCTCTAACATAGAGAGGGCTCACGATACCGTTTCAAACAAGTTCATTTCATAAAATCATTATGCGATGAAATTCTCAACAATCTTGTTTGGAAGCACCAGCCCGGCCCCTCTTTACTTGTAGAGAGGGGCAATCCGGACGTAGGACGGATGGGGTGAGTAGCAATGTCCCTATTTTCCGTCATTGCGAGGTGAATACCGAAGATTTCTCTGGCATCTCTCGCTATCCTTTTTGCCGGTAAACTGTTCGTTTATAGAGTCATCTACTCAACCAACCCTCTCTAACATAGAGAGGGCTCACGATACCGTTTCAAACAAGTTCCTTCCATAAAATCATCATACGATAAAATTCTCATCAACCTTGTTTGGAGCGCCGGCCCGGCCCCTCTTTACTCGTAGAGAGGGGCAATCCGGACGTAGGACGGATGGGGTGAGTAGCATGATACTTTCTCCGTCATTGCGAGGAGAAATGACGAAGCAATCTCTTGCTTAAAGAGCGTTTAAATTTTATAGGATAGTTCTATTTGTCCTTTTGTCTTGACACAAAAGTACCAATCCCGATATACATCGTGACAAGTCAAAGTGATCCGCCCTACCCACAAAGCCAACAAGGCTCCGGCGACTGTGACGGGCCTACGCGCTTTTTGCCTGACGGCAAATTTGGGGACTCAACTGTTAATCAAAGTCCTGCGGCTCGCAACGTGTCCTCCTCTGGAGGAGGTGGCCGACAGGCCGGAGGAGGATTGCTCAATGAATCCGGATAATCACTTGGGACCGGAAATTATCCTCCCCCTTTAATTCCCCCTCCAAAGGGGGACAGCCTGCCAACAGACTACAGATTGAAATGAGTCCGCATCAAACTCTCTAACTCTTCAACAATAGAAACAATAGAAATAATAGAAACCACAGCAACTGCGAAGCACAACCTGAAACATGAAACCTGTAACCTGTAACCTTCAATCTGAAACCCTCTTTTCGAAACCTTTTTAAGAAGTCGTTCCTTTTACACCCTTTCACATGTATGCACATACACAACTACATACAAAATAATTCAAAAATATTTAAAAAACTTTTCAGAAAGTTACTGTGCACGCAATCCCTTTATTTATCGGGCATCCGAAAAGGTGGTATGATAACATTTGGCTAGTTTACTTATCATATATTGGTCATGCTTAGATAATTAGCACAATAAACATTTTAGGTCGTCGTTTTATTTGCAAAAGACTGTCTCCTAGTAGACTTTTCTCCCTACAAATGACTTCATATCAGCACAATGAAGACCGGGACCCGATTGTGCCAAATGAAATCAATGTACACTGCCAATACAGAATGATATAGGCATAACGGCCTGTCATGTATAAGTTTTATTAACCTTTAATATCGTTTATATGAATTTATTTAAAAAAGCGAAATTAAAAATGTACCAGGTGGTGAATAACTTCCTGGTAAAGAACAGCGAAGCGGTCAATCTGCTTCCCAATCTCGCTATCTACCAGACCCGGTTAGACGAGAACATCGCGAAAATCATGAAAGCGGAGGCCAACGAATCGAACAATACCACCGGCCTTTCCGATTACAAACAGGAAACGAAGGAGGACCTGGTGGTGGCTGCCTTTGAAGTATCGAGTCGACTGAGCTCCTACGCCCGGCAGAACAACCGGCCCGAGCTACTGAAGAACACGTACTACACCGAGAGTAAGCTGCGGTACAACTCCGATTCGTATCTTCGTGGTAACACACGAAAGTTGTACGACATCGCAGAAACGCATCTCGAAGAGCTGGCCACCTTTGGCATTACTGCCGAAACGCAGGTGGTGTATCTGGGGAAAATCGAGGCGTTCGAAAATGCGGTTCCGTTAAAACGCGACAGCATCACCGCACAAGTGAGGCAAACGAACGAAACGGAGCAGTTGTTCCGGGATACCGATGGTGTGCTGAAGCAGATTGATAACCTGATGGAAATTGTGCGCAACAGCAATGCCAATTTGTATGTGGGTTATGTGGATGCGCGCAAGGTGATTGAAGTGGGAACCGAATCGCTGGCGGTGAATGGGAAGGTGTTCGATGCGGTGAGCCTGGAGGCGATTTCGGGTGTTGAGATTGAACTGATGCTGCTGCCGCTGAACGGTCATGCTCCGGTGCAAAAGAAGAGCGCCGGGAAAGGCGGTTTCCGGATTAAGTCGCTGCAGCCCGGCATCTACCAGGTGAAAGCCGGCAAGTACGGTTACACCGAGAAACTGCTCGACATTGTGGTGAACTCCGGCGAAACCACCGACCTCACCATTGCCCTCACCAAAAATTAAGCTACCAGAAAGCCCCGCGGAGTGCGGGGCTTTTGGTGTGATATTCAATCGATTTTATTTGGTGAACAATAAGTTTTATCAAAATATTTAATACCTTGATGTACCTAAATAACCAACAAAATGAAAACAAACCGATGCATATTAAAAAACTACTTGACAGGCCTAAGATATAAGATACCAAAGGTACACATAACACTCTCATATTGGAGATATAGTGTAGGTTTAGTACACATATAAACTAGTTATCTGCAATTTTAAATAGAAACAAAATGAGTTTAGAGAATATCAGACATAGAATCTTTGTTAAATCGCAGATTAATAAAATTTGTCTCTTTGGACTATTACTTTTAATGACATCTTGCAATAGGACTTCTCACCTATTACCAAAAAAATATAAAATCACGAAGGAGCAAACTTTTGATACAGCAATAAGTTATGGAAGGATTCTTAAAGTAAAACAATCAATACACATTGACGACTTACAAGAATATCCTAAAGAATATAAAAAAAATATATTTCGGACAGTAGAAAAACCTCTTGTCAAATGGACTAAATTAAATAGCCTCGTGGACAAAAAAGGAATCATATTCAATGTTCGACAAACGTTAGAGTTTGGTGACTATCAGCAAATCAATAAACTTTTAACGCAAATCGAAAATTATGACAATGAGATTTATTTCGCTGGACTTGGAGAAGTAATGAAAGGGTTAAAAAATGAGAAACATAATTTCTATCAGTTCATGTATTTTTTGGATATTAAAACCAATGAAATTTTTGAGTTAGATGATATTCACTAAAGAAAAAACAGCAGATAACACGGTACATATTGCAGGGCGGGGTTTGGTGGTACGCCAACTACGGATTCTCGCATCGCAGATCCGTGTCCTTCGGACAGGAACGCTCTCCGAAATCCGCCCCGACAACATGTACCAACCGTTAGCGTTCATTTTGAAAGACAAAAAATTAGCATGATTGAGAAACTGAAAATATTCAAGAATAAACTTTCCATATTAATGATTGTGTCTTTTGTAGTGACTTATTTTGGTGGACAAGATGCAATAACTTCAACAATTTTATACAATAAGTTGGATTTGACTAATCCAATCAAATTTCGAATAGAGGACAAATACAATAAAAAAGAAAACGTACAGAGTTTCCCTGACTTAAATTTTAAAGGGAAAATTATAGGGACAGAAGATGAAAAAGAAATTAAAGTTAGTAAAGGAGATTTTGACAAACATCAGATTGGACAAATCATAAAAGTTTATAAAACAGAATCTGACGAATTTATGACAGACCATGAAATTGACAATCAAGGGATAATTCAAATTGGAAAAACAGGATTTTCGTTTGTGTTTATTCCAACCATTATCTTTTTCTCGTTAGGGCTTTTTTGTTTGATGGTAATTATAAAAAAATAAAAAACGAAACGCTAACACAGTACATATTGCAGGGCGGGGTTTTGTGGTTCGCCAACTGCGGATTGGCTTCGCCGATTTCGCAAGCTCAATTCTCGTTTCGCAGTTCCGTGTCCTTCGGACAGGAACGCTCTCCGAAATCCGCCCCGACAACATGTACCAACCGTTATGCACAAGCTTAAAAAACACAGACAAATAATATGAAACGACTGATTAAAAAGTATTCCATCTTGCTAATTTCAGCAATAATACTCTCTCACTTATTGACTGGTATTATTCTGACAGTCTGGCCAAATTTATTAACAACTGAATTGCCTGGTGGAGGAACTTCAACTTTAGGCAATGGTTACTTAATTTCTGCTTTGGATTACTTGATAAATGTCGTTTTCATAATTCTGTTAACGAAAGAAATGAATAAAGAAAATATAAAGTCAATTCCATTATTGATATTGACCTTCTTTTCAAGTTTATTAGGAGTAATTTTCTTTCTTTTCATAGTGGCACAACAGAAATTAAACATAATTACAGCTAACACATATGACTGATTTACTAAAAGTATTAAATAAGTATATAATCTTATTGATTATTTCGTCCTTATTTGGGATGCCTTGGTTTTATGTTCAAAACTTATTGTTTGATATAAGCAATCATGAAACATATGCTCTGGCTAGTTCAATACCTAATTACGTAACATATCTAATTCGATTGATTATCATTATTCTATTGATAATTGATTTTAGAAAAGAAAACTTGAAAAATATTGTTTTAACATGTATAGCTACTTTGTTTTTCCCTTTGCTTGGAGTTGTGATACTATCTCTACTAATTTTAGAGAAAGGAAAAGAAAAAGCCAGTGCATAACAAATTGTATATGGCAGGCGAGGGTTTTAGCGGTCTGACAAGTCAGACCTTGCGCCCACTTTCCTGCGGGTCTGACAGCCCCGATGTACATCGGGACCGCCCGACCATATACAAGTGACCGTTACCAGTAATTTTGACGAGCGTACAATGATGAAATTAGGAATCAAAATATTGTTGTTTTTTATACCAAAATTAGTCTTTGGGCAAATTGACTTGACCCCGCCTTTAGATACTGCTCTGATTTTTTTACCAAACTCCATTTCAACAAAAAATCATGAACACAGCAGTCCTTCCATTAATAATGAAAATCAAATAATATGTTGGTCAATGTGGGAAAGACCACAACCCGAGAGTCCAAGACAGCTTATTTTGCTTTTGGACTTAAAATCTGGTAAAACCAAAGTAGCAGACTTCTCTAAAGATTATTCAAATGGTAGTCCAATTTGGATAGAACATGATAAACTTTTATTCTATTCAAATAGACCTTCAGGAAGTGAAAAGACTAACGAAATAGTAAATGATTTGTGGACTGTTGAAAAAAAAGATTCAATATGGACTCAACCTCAATGTTTGAATTTTTCGAAACACACAAAATTTGCGGCTTCGCCGACAATTACTAAATCTGGAACAATTTATTTTGTCGGATTCAAAGACAGTGTCGAAAATAATATGGGTATTTATAGAGCAATCCAAAATTCAAATGGATATGAAATCCCAGAGCTTCTACCCAAGGAAATCAATTCTAAATTCTTTGACTGGACACCTTACATTTCACCCGATGAAACTTTTTTGATTTTTTCCTCAAACAGACCAGGCAGTAAAGACAATTACGGGGATTTGTATATCAGCTTTAAAGACAATGATAATAATTGGAGTGAGCCAATTAATATGGGAAATAAAATAAACACGAACAAACAAGAAAGATTCCCTAAAATATCAGAAAATGGTCAGATATTCTTTTTCACCAGAGCAACAGACAATAATTATGATGATATTTTTTGGATTAGTTCAAAGATTATAGATGATATTAAAAATAAAAAAACTACTGGTAACAAATTGTAAATTGCATTGCGGGGGTCGTGCGGTGTCGTTCGCTGGATTCTCGTTTCGCAGTTCCGTGTCCTTCGGACAAGAACGCTCTCCGAAATCCGCAACGACAACTTACAGATGACCGTTGTGGGTAATTTTAAAAAAGAGCAAAACAGAATATGCCGATAAAAATTTATAGACAAAAAACGACTGAAGAAATTGCTTGGATTTGCGACGGTGTTTGGGATTTACCTAACCAAATTGCAGGACTTGGGAAATGGTTAGAGAGCGAAGCAAAATTACTGCAAAAAGATGAATATGTGATTGATATTGGATTTGACATTCAGCCCGATTCTACTGGAGGTGGAGCTGTAATTGATTCTAAACTAATGAAAATGATGGCAGATAAAGGATTTGACTTATATCTTTCAGAATATCCTAATCAATTAAAAGACTAAAATTTGATGAAAATACCAATATTCATAATGATTGTTTTAGGCATATGCGTATTATTGATTTCAACGCCTTTCGCTTACTATCGAATTGTTAGAGATACTAAAGGGATTAAGTTTTCATTTATTGTTTCAAGCATAATTGCAATAATTGGAGTTTTTGGGCTTTTAGGAGTTTTGTATAAAATTGAGACAATACTTTACGTATTTATGTTTAGCCCTCTTATATTCTTTAGTATCTACCAGACATTGAGGTATTTTTACAAAAAAGACACAGGAAGAGAACCAGTTTCGACATATGCTTCAAATTTTGATTTTACAGATGGTCGAGGAATGTTTGTCGGCGATTATATTTTTAATTTCTTGCTACTAATACTGACTATCGCTGGAATTTTCGGACTGCAATGGATGCTAAAATGAAAAAACTACCCACAACAAAGTACATATTGCAGGGCGGGGTTCGGTGGTACGCCAACTGCGGATTGGCTTCGCCGATTTCGCAAGCTCAATTCTCGTTTCGCAGTTCCGTGTCCTTCGGACATGAACGAGCTCCGAAATCCGCCCCGACAACTTACAAGTGACCGTTGTATGTAATGCTGATTAAACCTTAAATTATTTTCGAAGTCTAAAATTAAACAACTAATTCAAACACTAAGCATGTGTAAATACAACTTAACTTTTCTTATAATAATACTTTTGTTTTCTTGTAATTCAGATGATAATAATTCTATTCTTGAAAATTCAAATAATACTACAGACATCACAAAGCCTAAAGGACTTTATACTAGTTCTTTTGGAAATGAAACTGCTTTAGATAATAATCAAGTTAATGGTTCCTTAATTCGAGTAAAATGGAGTGAAATAGAACCAAATAAAGGGATTTATGACTTTTCAAGCATAGAGCAATTTCGCGAAATTATTAAAGGGAGAAATTTAAAGTGGAGTCTTGGTATTCTGGCTGGTGGAGATAGTCCTTTATGGTTGACAGAATCTATTAAAGCTGATTATTTTGAAATAAATGGAATCAATAATACAGTAAAACGAATCCCTAAAATTTGGGACACTAGAGTTAATGAAAGACTAACACTGCTTGCGGAAGCACTTTCGAATGAATATAATGAAGATGAAGATTTGGTTTTAGTATATGTTCCACAAATGACCGCAAATGGTATAGAAGGTCATTTTAATGGTGTAACAACAGATGAGCTTCTAGAGGCCGGACTAACTTCAGATAATTGGGTTAATGGTGTAAAAGAAACAGCCCGGATATTTGCAAATGCTTTTACCAAAAAGGCAATAGCTGTTGAAGTCCACGACATAATGGGAGATACTTCAATTCCTAACAGAATAATGACAGACTTATGGAATGAGCCTTCTTTAAATCATAGAGTCGGTGTTGCAATGTGGTGGATTTCCGGGAAAAATATTTATCAGCCTAATTTAGTAAATGCGTTAATTGATTTCCCTGGAGATATTTATTCACAGGCAATCGGGAGGTCCGACCAACCTTCAAGATTTGAAAATAACGACTACACAACTATTTTTGAACAAGCACAAACAATAGGTATTAGATATATGGAGCTTTGGGAATATGAATTTGTCAACAATACTTTCCCTCAGGAATTTAAGAGTTTTAATGATTATGCGAATACTAATTTTGAGTAAATACACTACATACAACAAGGTGTATAGGCCATAGCCTCCCTTCGGTCGGCAACGCCCCATACACAGAACGTTAGCGGCAAGTGAATAAGACACTCTTCAAAATAGAAATCTTGAATAACGATAAACTCTAACACATATCGAATAATAACAGTGATGAGATTATAAATTGAAAACAAAACTAATATGACAAAAGGATTTAAAATAATTGGAATTTCTGTCCGAACTACAAATAAAAATAACCAATCTCAACAAGATTTGGGAAACCTTTGGAACAAATTCTTTTCGGAGAACGTTTTTGACAAGGTTCCGAACAAAATTTCGAGCAACATCATGACCATCTACACAGATTATAAAAGTGATTATACAGATGAGTACACTACCATAATTGGCATTCCAGTTTCAACACTTGACCAAATCCCAAACGGATTGATTGGACGAGAATTTGAAAAAGAAAATTTTCAAAAATTTATTGCTAAAGGAGAAATGCCAAATGCTGTACTGAATACTTGGATAAATATTTGGCAAAGAGATAAAGAACTTAATCGAAAATATACTTACGACTTCGAAGTTTATGGCCAAAATTCTCAAAACGGAGAAAATTCAGAAGTTGAAATCTATATTGCGACAAAATAAAAACACCAGCCGCTAACAATGTGTATAATTCAGCGCGAGTCCGATTTCTGTATCCCGAAAAATCTTGGCCGATTTTTCGCGCCGAAATCATACACGCACCGTTAAGCACAACCTTGAAAAAACATACATTATAACTAATAAAGTACAAGAAAAATGAAAGAAACAAAGAAAATACTCGTATTGGGTTGCAATTTTGCCGGACTTACAGTCTCACGCTACTTACACAAGGAATTGGAGAAAGCAGCTGAAATCACAGTAATTGACCGAAAAAATTACATCAATTTTATTCCAAATATTCCTATTGAGGTCTTTAATAATCACAACCCAGAGGACACTATGGAATTTCCATTTCAAAAACATTTAAAATCTGATGGCAGTTCTTTTATCCAGGCAGAAGTTGAGAATATCGATGCTGATAATAAAACTGTGTATTTTACACCAAATGAAAGAGAAGGTTCTGCTCAAGAATCAATGACCTATGACTATTTAGTTATTGCTATCGGTTGTAAACTAGCTTTTGATGAAATTGAAGGATTTGCTGAATTTGGTCATACTTTCTCAGATACATTTTATGGAAACAAAGTCCGTAATTATTTACATAATGAATACAAAGGTGGGCACATTGCAATTGGCTCTGACAGATTTATTCAAGGTCAAAGTCCTAAACTTCCGAAAATGCCAACGGCATTAGCTGCGTGCGAAGGACCAACAGTTGAACTTGCGTTTTCATTAGCAGATTGGTTAGAAAAACATAAAAAAGGAAACGCAAAAAACATCACCCTTTTTACACCAGGTGAAGTTATAGCAGAAGATGCAGGTGAAAGGATTTTAGGTGAATTATTACCTATGGTTTCAGGAATGGGTTATGGCTACAAAAAAGGGACGGTTGGTATAAAAAGATTAACAAAAGATGCTATAGAGTTTAAAGACGGAACAAGTTTAGAGGCTGAAATGAAAATAATTTTTCCTAATTGGGAACCTCACAGTTTTATGAAAGGACTTCCGTTTGTGGATGACCAAGGTTTTGTAGTAACTGATTTACATATGAGAAATCCTGATTATCCAGAAATATTTGCGGTTGGAGATGCAGCGGCAGTTACAATTCCTAAATTAGGTTCATTGGGTCATACGGAGTGTGAAATAGCTTCTAAAGTAATTGCTAAAGACATATTGGGTAATACTGAAGAAATAAAACCTTTACATCAAATGGTTATATGTTTTGGCGATTTGGGAAATCAGAAGGGTTTCTATATGCACACGGATGAATGGTATGGAGGAAATACAAGTATCTTAAAAATGGGATATACCCCATATATTTTAAAAATGGGTTTCAAAACAATGTATGAAACATTAGGTGGAAAAATTCCAAGTTGGGGAATGCCAATTTCTGAAATCGTTGGCGACCATACTATTATATAGCGTATAAAAAAGAAAATAAGAGAGTAATAAAAGGGCATAACAATGTATATGAAAAATAGGCGAAACATTAGCAAATCAATAATTTTGGCTCTTATCAAAGCTTGTGCTTAATCGAGCGTTTCGTGCTTCGAAATCGCCTGCTTTTTCATATACTAACCGTTGTGCGTCTATTAAAAAATGTAGGCGAGACTAAATAAAGGTCAGTTTTTGATTCTAAAAATATGGACAAGTCACGATACAAATTTGAAGAAGAAATGAATACAGCCTGTTTGACTTGCGTTCATGTAATGACAAAGAGCAAACCAATTTTATTTGTCAGCCATGATGATGATTCAAGTTGGGAATTTTCATGCGGTGCAAATGGACACTCAGAAGAAGAGATTAAAATAATAAGCTTGGAGGAAGCAACAGATATTGATGGCTCAATAAATGAATTAGCAAGTATGCCAGAAGGAGTTTGTGCGGAAAGAGAAAGCATTGGAGCAAAATGGATGAAGAAATAAAGACGAATTCCAACGGACCATCACCTCCTGGGGGCCAACCGTTCACTTGCCATGACCGATACATTCCGGAATACATACCGAATACCCTCTGCATGTTTTGTCCCATTGGGATGATGGTTCGAATGCCCTGTATTTCGTGACGATTTGTACGAAACACCGGGAATGTTATTTCGGGGATGTGGTGGATGATAAAACGGATACCAATGCGAATGATGATATAATGAACGTAGAGACGCCCGAATCGGGCGTCTCCACCACCCCATCACGCACCGCCCATGCATCACAAAAATGGCATCCCGGCATATTGGGTGTCATCATCAACCAATACAGACGAATGGTGACCATCCGTGCCCGGAAAATCCATGCGGATTCTCTATTCCTTTTTTATTTTCTAAATTAGTTGCCGAAAACTGTAATCAACTATCTCTATGAAAAAATTATCTTTGCTTCTCCTGATCAGCTTTTTGACATTAACGTCTTTCACACCTCCAACAGAATTACTGGGAAACTGGAAAGTTTCAAAAATCATCAATACGAAAACCAGGAAACAGGACCATACCATTGATAGAATGTCTTTTAAGCAAGAGGGTGTATTCGAGGCAGGTAAAGGCGACTTGGTTAAAAGCGGAACATGGTCTTTTGACGAAAACCAAAACCTGATAACACTAAATGTCGGACAACAGGATGCGCATTATAAAATTCTTAAACTTTCAAAAACAAAATTGGTTATTGAAAATTTTGAAAGTAAAATCTATTTAAAGAAATAACACCATAACCAAAACGATATCATTTTTTGCTGTGCTAACGGTTCTTATGGTTCTGAATGCAAGCAGCAAAGACGCCCAAAAAGTAGAGACGCCCAGGTTGGGCGTCTCTACTTTTTGTATTTTTACCACTGTTCAGGTTTTCAATGGAGAACCATTTTTATTGGATTAAGAAATTAAAAAAAGGAGGTATTAACCGATGGAATATTTAGGTTCATGTTTATGTCGGACTGTTCAATTTAGGGTGGTAGGCAACTTCGAAGATTTTTATTTATGCCATTGTGGTTACTGCAGGAAAGACACGGGTTCCGCTCATGCAGCTAATTTATTTTCGACAACAGCAAAACTTGAATGGATAAAAGGTGAAGAAGAAGTTAAGACTTTTCACCTAGCGAACACGGACCATGTAAAAGCATTTTGCACAACTTGCGGTTCGGCACTTCCTAATTTACAAATGGAAGGCAAGCTTTTAGTGGTACCTGCAGGGAGTTTAGATACTAAACTGGACAAAATACCAGATGGTCATATCTTCATTTCAAAGAAAGCGAATTGGGATGAATCGCTGCATACGTTTAAGAAATTCGAACGATTTCCAACAGATAATTAAATATCGCCACCACCGGGAAGATGAGGCCGCCCATGGCTCCGGTGGCGAAAGCAAACCAAAATATTTTGTAAATTACATTGTATAGACGCCCAAATTGGGCGTCTATACCAATAATTCCACCGGTATTATTTTTTTATCCGCAAAAACAACGGCAGGTAAATCAATATCGCCACCACCGAGAAAATGAGGCCGCCCATGGCGCCGGCGGCGAAGGCAAACCAGAAAACCTCTTTCTGTCCCGACCAGACAAACGGCACCAATCCCAACACCGTGGAGATGATGGTGAGGAATATCGGGATAATCTTGTGGTTGAAGGCTTTCATGTATAGCTTCAGACCCGTCGCATTGTTGTGCTTCCGGCGGAAATTGTTGTAGTCGTTGATGATGTACAGGCCGGCATTCACCACAATTCCCGACAAGAGGATAAAGGAGGCGAATCCGCCCTGGTCGAAGTTGAAATCGAAGAGATAGAACGTGAGGAACACGCCAATGAACGAGACCGGAATCATGAAAATGACGGCCAGCGGTTGCAGAAGCGATTCCAGCAGAATGGAACAGATGAAATAGATGATCAGGATGACCAGCAACAACAGGAAATACTGCGCTTTGTCCTTGCGGTTCCAGTCCCACCATTGATCTTTGTAATCGTGTACCGAATACCCCAGCGGCAACACCCGGGCCATGGCTTTGATTTCACGCTCGCGAATGATTTTGGCCAGCGGTCCCGGCCCCACAAAATCGTAAGCCACCACCAGCTGGTATTGCTGGTTCTTCTTGTAAATATCGTTACCCGACTTCTCCTTGGTGATTTGACCAAAGTTGGCCAGCTTCAACTGCTTCTTCCCGATTTCGACGGGTAAATTCCGGAAGTCCCACACATTGAACTTCCCGTAGGCGTCCGAAACCAGCGAAACCGGCTGCAGCTCGTTGTTGTGGTACACCGGATTGAGCCGGGCTTTGTAGACCTTATCCTTCAGGAAACGGTAAAACTGATCGACCTGCACGTCGTGAACGCCGAAGCCTTCGTGATTGAAGGCCAGGTAATACTCGTACAGGGTGCCGCTGCGCCAGCTCACGTTCCCGTCAATTTCGCTGTCCTTCACCCGCTCGTTCTTCGACAGTTTCTTTTTCAGCCATTCGGCATACCGGTACAGCTGGTCGTAATTGTACCCCTCCAGCACAATGTGGTTGTTTCGGTACCCGGTATTCAATTCGTTCGAAAAACCACGGCCCACACCATATACGCCCCAGTCCATCCCTCCCAGGCTAATGGCTTTCGAGGTGATATCATTCTTCAGCTGGTACGGAAACCCGCTGCTCTCGGCTTCCTTCGTGAAATGAATAACGATGGACGCATTCCGGTAAGAGGTAATCATGGTTTGGAACTGCTCAATCTGCGGAAACTGACTGATGTAGTTCTCCATGAGTTGCATTCCCTCGTTCATCTGCTGAACGGTACACCCTTCCGGCATTTTGGCCCGGACATACAGCGTGGTCCGGGTCGGTTCGGAATAGAACGAACTATTGAAGACGTACTCCGAAAAGAGGCGCAACGAGCCGCCCATCACCTTTTCGAGGACCGGTTTGGCGCTCTCGGTGAACCAGCTGCTTCCCAATGTTTTGTTATAGAGGTCGGGCCACTTCCCTTCTTTTTCGATTTTATTGGGAAGCCATTGAATGGGGATACCAAACCCGAGGATGAACAGGATGATGAAAATCCAGGTGTACCGTTTTCCAAAAAGGATAAACCGCTCGTAAAAACGGGAGATGCGAATGGTTCGCCTGCGCCGTTTAAAATGCCGGACCAGCTTGCCGCTCTTCAGCTTCACCTTGTCCATCAAAGCGGGGATGAAGAAGAGCGCCACGGCCATCGATACTGACAGGTTAATCATGATGACCTGGGCAAACTCCACCAGGTTGATGCGCTGTTTTTCCTTCAGGAAGAAAATCATGCTCAGCGCCCCGATGGTAGTCAGTGTGGCCGCCAGAATCGCCAGGAAGGCTTTCTTGTTGCCCTGGTGCCGGATGTGATCGATCATGATGATGCTGTTATCGATGATCATCCCGAAGGAGATGGTGATACCGGCCAGCGAATAGAGGTGAATCTCGACGTCGAACGCATAATAGAAGATGCAGGCCACGACAAGGTTGGTGAAGATACTGACGGTGATGAGGAAAAGGTATTTGACCTCGCGGCTGATGAGAAAGATGAAGAGCAACAGAATGACCATGGAGAAGATGGTCCGCACGAATACCTTGTCGAGTTCGTCGCGGATGTATTTCGTCGAGTCGTTGGACAGCAACAGCGAATAGCCCGGTGGCAGACCGGCTTTTAATTGCGCAACCTCCGCTTTCACCTTTTTGGCCAGCCGCAGGTTGTTGACATGCTCTTCCGGGGTGATGACCATGTTCACCGTGTTCAGTCCGTTGATGCGGTAATACGATGTGGGCTGTTGCTCCTGGTAACTGATTTTCGCCAAATCGCCCAGCAGGATAATACGTCCCTGTATCTTCTTCACCGGAATATTTTGCCAGTCGATGCTGTCGGATGCTTCATTCTCGAGGTAGATGCCGGTGATGGTATGCGCCTCGCTACTGATATTCGAGACCGAGCCTTCGCCCAGGTATTCCTTCCGGAAGTAGTTCTGAATGGCTTTGGCTATCTCATCGGACGAGATGCCCAGCGTTTGAATCTGGTCGCTGTTGTATTTGATTTGCCACTCGAAGGGTGTTGAACCGTACACCTTCACACCGCTGATACCGGGAATAACCGACAGGTGCGGCACCAAATGCTCCTCGGCGTACTTCTGGATGTAATAGGGGCTGGCACTGGCATTGAGGGTGTAGGTCATTATCGGTTCCTTATTCTGCCCTCCCGTGCCCAGTGACAGTTCGGGGAACGAAACCTGTTGCGGCAAATCGCTGTACACCTGCCGGATGAGCGAGGCGACTTCGAACCGGGCCGCATCGAGGTTCACGGTCTTCTTGAACGACAAGTCGATTCGCCCCGAGCCTTTTGAAGACACCGACGATACATCCTTGATGCCTTTCACCGAACTGAACAGTCCTTCCAGCTTGGAGGTCACTTCCTGCTCGATGACCCGCGCAGATGCATCGGGCCACCGGTAACTGACCGACAGCTCAGGCAACGAACGCGACGGGTTGAGTTGCACATTCAGCAACGGCAACATAGCGGCTCCGACAATCATCAGGAGGATGAACACCATGATGACGGAGAAGGACGAGAGGCGGTATTTTTTGGGTTGGCTCACGATTCAGAAGGATTGGTTCTTACCGGGGACTTCTCTCCTCTCTTCAAATAATAATACCCTAACGGGACGAGGTACAAACTGACCAGTGTTCCCAGTGTCATCCCGCCAATGACCGCCAGTGCCAGCGGACGTTGTAAGTCGGAACCCAAACCAGAGGTGAACAGGAACGGAACCAGCGCCAGGATGGTTGTCAGGCTGGTCATCAGGATCGGCTTCAGCCTCCGGTGACCGGCTTCGGTCATGGCCCGCAGCAACGAATACCCTTCCTTCCGCAACTGGTTGATGGTATCGATTTTCAGGATGGAGTCGTTGATGATGATCCCTGTCATCACAATAATACCAATCAGCGACATCAGGTTGATGCCTTCGCCGTCAAGCTTAAGCGCCAGGAACGCCCCGAAAATGTCGACGGGAACTTCCATGAGCACAATCAGCGGAAGCGACAACGACTCGAACTGCGAGGACAGGATGAAATACAGCAGCCCGATGGAGACCAGCAAAATCAGAAAGAGCTGCACCATCAGTTTCCGGTTGGACAGAATGCTGCCGGAGAAACTCACCTCGTAGTTCCGGTCGCCCGAAACCACTTGCCGAATCCGTTGCATTTCGGCGCCAGCCTGGTTCGCCTTCACATCAAACGGTACCGGGTAATATTCGCCTTCCTTACCGGCTACAATGGTTTTCAAATCCTGCCCGCTCGTTTCCGAAATCAGGTCACGCACCGGAATCAGCTTGTTCTTTGAATTCTGGATGAACAGATTTTGCAGGATGTTCCGGATGGTTTGCGTCTGGTCGCCCAAAATGACCGGCACAAAATCCTGGTTATCGGTAATCAGGAAGAGTTGGTTTTCGTTGAACGCGCTCTTCAGTTTACTGTATACCGTTTTGAACGACACGTCGTACAGCAGCAATTTGGCCGGATTGGTACGCAACACCGTGTAAGTATACAGGGGCAACTGGCCGATGTGTTGTTCGGGAAAGGCGGTTTGCAGTTTCTCCCTGGCACGCTCCAGGAAACTGATCTGTTTCGGACCATAGTCGTTCACTGCCCGGAGACGCGCCACCAACGGCTTCTCGTTATCGGCGAAAAGCATATTGAAGATGTTGCCGGCATCCTTGAACGAGTAAATACTTTCGGGGTAATTCCTTTGCAAGAATTGATTGGCTTTCCGGATGACCACATCCAAATCTTTCGGCTTCTTCGCCTTCAGGTAGATCACCACTTCCGAAGAGGAGGCCGCGCTGCTCGGATCGAGGATGAACTGCTGCTCTCCCACCAGGCAGGTATTTTCTTTCAGCAACGGTTGAATCTGTGCCACCAGTTGCTCCGAGCGCCTCCGGTTCTCATCGATGTGGATGCGCTGGTTCCAGTCGATGGTCAGCAACGTCTCGTCTTTGGTGATAGGCGGCAGCTTGGTTTTGTTCAGGTCGTGAAACAGCCAGACCGTTCCCAGCAGCAACAGGATCACAATCCCCCAGGCTATCTTCTGCTTCCGCATGACAAACCGGAAACCTTTCATGTATACCTTTTCGAAATTCAGCGAACTGATGCGTTCCCAGAAATTGTGCTCCTTCCGGGTCTTCTCTTTCCGGTACACCAATCGGTAGTAGACGGGTAACAAGGTAATGGATACCGCCAGCGACACCAGCAGACCGATGGTGATGGCCATCGCCTGGTCGTAAAACAGCGCACCGGTGATGCCGCTGATGAAAATCAACGGGATGAACACCGCACAGGTCGTCAACACCGAACTCAGCATCGGGCGGAATACTTCATTGGTTCCGTTGGTGCAGGCCAGCGCGAGCGGGTCAGACTCTTCATCGAACGATTCGCCTTGCTGAACAGCCTTTCGTTTCAACCGTTCGCGGTGCTGCGTGATGTTATCGATGACGATGATGGAGTTGTCGACCATCATCCCGACGCCCAGGATAATCCCCGAAAGGGAAATGATGTTGATGGAGATGTGCAGGACGAAGAAAAAGAGCATTGAGATGACCAGCGACGTGGGAATGGTGATGCCGATGAGCAGCGGCGCTTTCGGGTCCCGCATGAAAAGGAACATGATGAGGAATGCGAGCAGGGCGCCCCACAGCAAACTCTGGTCGAGGTTGCGGATGGAGTAATCCAGCAGTTTCGTTTGGTTACGGGTAACGCTGAACCGAATAGCGGGATAGTCCTTTTCGAAGTGAGCAACCAGCTCGTTCAGCTTGTCCTTCAGCGCCGACATCTGGGCGTCGCTCTGTTTGATGACCGCAAAGGTGACGGCGTCCTGTCCGTTGTACAGCACTTTTCCCTTTTGCTTCTGCGGATGCTCCACCACCGTTGCCACGTCCTTCAACTGCAGCAATCGATCGTTGACCTTGAAGTAGATGTCCTCGATGTCCTTCTTGTTCTGCAGCGTCGACGAAAAGCGGATGTTGTACTGGTACTGCCCGTCGCGGATGAGCAAGTTCCCCAGTTTGATGTTGTTGTTTTCGATGATGGATTCCAGCTTATCCTGCGTTATGCCCAACGACTCCAGTTTCCGGTTGTCCGGAATGATCAGGAGCTCGGGACTCACCAGACCGCTCATGTCTACCATGGCTACCTCCGGCAACTGCTCAATCCGTTTGCGAATCACGTTGGAGGCAAACCTGCTTAGCTCGACGAACTTCTGCGATACCGGGTAAAGCTCATCGTTCTTATTCTCCCGGACCTTTGATTCCCCCGAACCTGCAACCTGAAACTTGTAACCTGAAACCCTCTTACTCGAGTCTCGGGTTGTCAGGTTGAGATAGAAAACCGGGATATCAGTCGCGTTCGCCTTGATCACCCGCGGCCGGTCGATGTTGCGGGGCAGGTAGTTCATGGCCCGGTCAATCTTTTCGTTCACCTCGATGAAGGCAAAGTCGATATCGGTGCCGTAATCAAACTTCAGGTGGATAATACCACTCTCATTGCGTGTCTCGCTTTTGATATCGGCCAAGTGGGACACCTGCATCAACTGACGGCGAATGGGCTGAATAACAGTATTCTCCAATTCCCGCGCCGGTGTGTTGGGCACACTCACCTGTACGGTAATCTCCGGAATATCGACATCCGGCATCAGTGACACCGGGATGTAATTCATTGCCAAAACCCCCAGCACCAAAATGGCGATGAAAGTCATGCTAACAGCTATCGGACGTTGGATGAGGAATTTAACCATGCACTTGCGCGTTTCTGTGGTTACTAACAGTTCCTATTGTTACTGTGGTTACTATTGTTTCTATCGTTACTGTTGTTTGTAAGACGGGCGTTGTGGTTCGTCATTGCGAGGAACGACAAGGGAGTGACGAAGCAATCTCCCTAACACTAACAACAACATCAGTTGCCATTCACGATACTTATTGGGATTCTCATTGCTCATTTTTCATTGATTCAAGGGTTTCAGGTTGAGCTTCGCCGTTTCTGTTGTTACTGTTATTTGGGTTGTTCATACTTTTTTCCACGGTAGCCTGATTTCTTTAAGTAAGTAATCAGGTTGCCGATTTTTCTTCCCAAATCTTTGGTTTCTGCTGACAGACTATCCAATTCTTCCTGTGAAATGTAGGAGCGGTCATATGCCCGATACAATTGGGAACGACACTCGCCACAGGATGCTTTCGCAATCGATAAAAACTGAATAAACTCCTTCGTCCCGTCTCGTTCAAAACCTTCGGCAATATTATCCATCACAGAACCACTGGAACTATTGATCTGATTCTTCAAACCAAAATCTTTAGCAAAAGCATCGTAACTAATGATGCGATAGACTTGATTCGACAACTTTCGTGCTAATTGCCAAATTTCTAAATCCTCAAATGTCTTAATCGTAGTCATGGCCAACAACGTTTTTAACAATAGAAACTCTTCAACAACAATAGTAACAACAGAAACTACAGTAACAATAGTAACTACTTAATGATCACTTCACTCTCGTGCGCCAGGTTCAGATTTCCCGAAACGATGACGGTGTCGCCGGCGGCGAGGGTTCCGCCCTTGTCGGGATGGGCGATGACGGAATATGAGTTACTGTTTTCAGCCACGGTTTTCACGTAGGTCCAGAATGCTTTTCCCTTGGTGTATTTGAACAGCACTTCCTGGTTCTGACGCAACACTACGGCCGACTTGGGCACGACCAGCTGATTGGGTATTTCTTTTTCGACCAGGACCTTCACATTCATGCCTTCCATCAGGCCGCCGGGATTCTTCACCCGTGCCTTCACCTGGATTAAGCCATCCTCGTCGATGACCGGATTGATTTCGGAGATACGGCCATGATAGGCTTGACTGCTATTCGCAAAGGGGACAATCTGTACGTCCTCTCCTATTTCGATATCCTTGATTTCATTCTCGACCACACTGAACTCCACCTCAAATTCCGAGTTATCAATCAGGGTACAGAAAGTATCACCTGCATTCACCTGGTCGTACTGATTCTTGTTGATATTAGCCACAATCCCACTGAAAGGAGCTATCAAACGGGTAGCCTGCCTGTTGAACTCAGCCATCTTCAGATCCCGCAGGGCACTCTCATAGCCCGATTGAATCGCCTGGGTATGGTAAAGTGCTATAGGAATCCGGGTGGTGTCCAGAGTCTTGTATCCCCGTCCCATCATCCGGCTTCGCAAATCCATTCTCGCCTTATCCAATTCTATCCTGGCATTTTCCAACTTTTGCTGATACGAGAAAGGATTCAACGAGGCAATCAGCTGCCCGGCTTTGACATGATCACCGTTTTTAACCGCCAGCTTGATTAACTGCTCACTTACCTGGAACTGGAGATCACTTTTGCGAACGGCGACTAACTTTCCGTTATTCACCAGCTCTTTTTCGAACGGTTCCTTCTTTAGCACCATAACCTGAACGGGGTTTTCCTGTTTCAGATACGCTCGCTTATCTGCAGAATCAGTCTCTTTGGTTTGTGCTCCGGAACAGGCTAGCAGGCCTAATAAGAATACTGCTGCCACAAACCGGGATAGTCGATTTGAGGTCATTTGTTGGATCTGTTTAGTGTGCTCTTAAAGATATAAATTTGTTCTGCTCTTCTAACGAAAATTATAGGTTCTTCAATTTTGCAATCATCACTACCGGATTATCGGTTTCCTTTCGGCTTTTCAATTTCTGCAGCTCCGGAGGTAATTGCCCGGTTTTATCCGGATGTTCCTGAAACCACTGAACAAGCCTGTAGGCATCAGCATAACCAACCAACTGGTCTTCCTGATTGACACCAGCCAGACTTACCGGCACAAAATGATCCAAATCATTCACCAGGGCAGCATTCCTTTCCGTTCCGTCGTTTATCTGTACTTCTCCTTTTTGCTTATCATAGACAGAGGCATAAACTTTTTTCTCATAAGCAAAATTGTAAAACAAATAACGCGGTGATTCAAATACACTAATCATCCGGAAGTTTTCGTTCATCTCTTTTCTGGCGTATTCAGTCGAAAGTTGTTTCGCATAAGGAGGTGCAAACCGTCCCATGCCGAAAACATACGTTGGAATTAAACGCTCCCGGGTAGCCTGAAATAACGTGTCGTTGAACAGCTCATAGAAATACAACTGCCCTTGCAGCCGGTAAAACCAATGATGAGGTTTCCAGATCGTAATTCCATCACCATCCGGTACAAAGGTTAAATAATTAGGGTACGTTTTCACGGAGGTTCCGGTACTGTCAAATAGCTCGAGTTTGGTCTTTTCCTTTCCGGTGAAATTCAGTTTGTATCCAAGATAGTCGTTCCCAAACCGGACAGCTGTAAAAATCATTCCGGGTAAACCGACCTCCCCTTGCAATTTTCCATCCAGCGAATACGTATACCGTTTCGTTCCCTGATATGCCGCGAGCGTTTCTCGTTCTCCGTCATAAGGAAGTATCTCGTCTGTTCGGCTGAAATCGCCCGGACCTTTCCCATACTGACCGATTTTGCGAACAAACTTTCCTGTTTTCCGGTCAAACAATAGCATCTGTTTGCTGTCAACGGCAATAATATAATTGGCTGAAGTAGATATATTCATATGGTTTCCAATCAGGCAACTATCACTGGTTTCCAACGGAACATATTCTACTTTGGTAGCAATTTCACTCAGGTTTATCGGTTGTCTGTCCGGAAAGGCTTTCGCCAGGGATACAACTGTTGGTCCCTTGGAAATCGGTGTCGAACAAGATGCAAGAACAACAGAAATCAACAACAGCAAATACTTTCTCATCGTCTTATCGGTTTTATCAATGAAACTTGGAGGCGGTCCGTATTTCTTTCCAAACAAATTTAAACTAATTTCTTAGTTATATAAATAATAATTGGAATTCTTTTGAGGATGTACGAAGAGCACCCCCTCATTCCTTGCTATCCAAAAACTTTCATTAACTCTTTCTTATCTCATCTTCCACACTACCACCAATGGGTTGCTCTCCTCGTTGATGTGGTGTTTTTTGATGTAATCTGACAGCTGCTTTTCAACGCCATCTTTCTGCCCATCGCTAAGAATCTGTACCGGGGAAACAAGGGAAATAAACGCCTTCTTGTCCGTAACATCACGTACGGGGAACAGGCCGCAGTTTTGCTGAAAATTCAATACGTTCTTTTTCGCCTTGTCATACATGACAAACTGCGTACTGACATTCCGCGCATCATTCTTATGAAACATCAGGTAAGAAAACAACAGGAAATTGGGCGTATCATTTAAGTTATCCAGCTTAGTAGCTACGTTTTTATGTTGATATATTTTTATGGCAGCTCCCGGACTCGTCTGGTAGAGTTCCGGATCAATCCGGTTCGCCCCAAAGTCGACATAGTATCGGGCTTTTACGTTGTTGACCGTTGAAATTTCGTAAATGGAATCATTGGACCCGTGACAAAACAAGGCAGAACCATTACCCACGGCAAAGGCCTTGCTGGAGAAGCTCATGTCACGACTCTCGATAAAGGGAATAAAATAATGGCTCTCACCCGTGCTTTGATTCCTGACATACAGATTATATTTCGGGCCCAATCCGTAATAAGCCGTTAAGTCACTCGTTAGTTGGGCTGCATTCATCACCATCTTAAAACCAACGCTATCGGTCTGTACGCCCTCCGGTGTTCCGTCAGGAGTATATTTCAGCACTTTTCCACCCACTGAGATAATGTTCAACCGGTGATGAAACGGATCGACAAAGAAGCTCTGAATCGCAATATATTCGCTGGGCCCCTTCCCTTTATCCGATATCTTAAATTTGAAATGGCCATTCTCGTCGTAGCAAAGGATTTCATCTGAACTCTTGTCCAGCAGATAGTAATGGTCATCGTAGACCGACAATTTCCGGACTTTCCCGATCGGTACCGTGCTATCCAGCGGAACAATTTTTTGAATGGTCACCTGCTTATCCAGGTTCGCGTTCTGATTGACATTGACCCGAATGTTCACCAACGAGTTGCCTTTTTCACTTTGATTTACACAGGAGGTAAAGAACACTCCCAACACAACCATAAAAAGAATGCTAATTTTCATTTTGACTTTTTGAATCGTTTTACTTCATTTTCACCAGTATCAGCACTGGGTTATCATTTTCATTCAGGCTGTTGGCCAGCTTTTCCAGTTCTTTCTTCTTTTCGGGATATTTGGGTTTGGAGTTCTTAAAAGCGTCGGAGGCAACATACGTTTTGAGAGCCAAAGCGCTTACCCAACTTATTACGGTTTTATCATCTCCAACCGTTTGAAGTTTTATATTCGGCCCACCATCCAGATCATCAACAAAACCCTGCTCCCAATCTGTTAAACTTCGAAAATCACTATTCGTTGAGCCAATAAAACAAAAGCGTCCGGTTTTATCTGAAAATTCATAATATATTTTATCTCCAAATTCAAACAGGTTCCACTGAGTAATATAATTTTTTAGAACCTTCATCCAGTCACCATTTTCACGAACTTTGGGTGTCAATAGCCATTTCCCTTGTTCTAATACAAATTTGGGTTTAAACACATTTTTCACAAACGCATAAATTGTATCAGAATATATTTCCTTTTTAAAAACCTGACTGCCATACCTGTAAAACAGAATCTCGTGTTGATAGAAGATTACAAAGGGCTGAGCTTTAAAAGGATATTTGTTGGGAAAACTTTTGATAACTATACCATTTTTATCGACCAGGTTAAAACTGTTTTTAACGAGGCCATCTGTATTGTCACTATAACATAAAATATCATTTCCTGCAAAGGTTAATTCCTTTGAGTACCGGGGAACCGGTATCGTACGAATAAATCTTCCGTCTTCTGTATAAACATAAATTTTTTGTTCCCATCCGGAAAGTACATAAATATTTTTACTGGTCCTATCGATGGCTACATCATGAGCTAATTGATATTCCTCCGGCCCATTGCCTTTCTCACCTATTTTAGCGACAAAAGAACCATCGGTCCGAAATGTTAAAATCCTCTCAATGTATTTCACCAGAAAAAACCCATTGCCTGCAATAACTCTATTAATTCCTCCTATCAGGCATTGCTTATTCGTTTCCAGTGGAATATACTCAATATCGGAAAAGCCCAGATCCGATAACTTAACATTTGTTGCTGTATTTAAATCTTTTAAGTCAAAAGCTATCAATCCACTCTTTGTATGATTGACATTATGACAACCAGTCAATAACACAGTTGTGACAAAGAGCGTATGTCGAATACGTTTAAGAACATTCATATAATACTAAATTTAATCATACACGTTTACTTTCAAGTATTTCGAGAGTCCCTTTTCTAATTCCTATATCAATGATTTAACATCCGTAAAATGTCTTATCTATCATTTCAAAGACAGGGAATAGAATCCCTCAATGAATGAGATTACTCTTTCAACTTCACCAGCATCAACACCGGGTTATCATTTTCCCCCAGACTGTCAGCGAACGCTTGTAGTTGCTTCTTCTTTTCGGGATATTTCGCCGCTGCCTCCTGAAATGATTTGGATGTCACGTAATTTCTCACCTCGTAACTGTACCGGTAGCCACACAACCATTCGTTTCCATCTTTGGTGAAACGAAACTTCGGAACAAACGGTAAACCGCAGTCCAGGTCATCCGCTAGGCCGGGACCTCCGTCACGCGAAGAGAGGTTGGAGGTTTGCCCCACCATCTGGAATTTCCCTGAACGTATATTAAATGCCGCCAGATAGAACTTCCCGTCGAAGAAATAGCGCAGGAACCAATCCGGTCCGGATGAAACGATATCCAGCAGGTTGAAACCAGCTCCTGGGTTTTGCGTCGCCTTGTCATTGCTTAGTTTGAACAAGCAACGAGCCTTCCACTCTTTTCCTTCCATCGAAAACACCGTATCGTTCACCGCATTGGTGTAATACAAATGATTGCCATCGCCAAAGGCATAGCAGTTCCCGCCCATTTGTGACTGAACCTGCGGAATGGCATTCATCTTCTGCCCTACCGCCTCACCTTTTTCATTCAGGATGAGCCAGTCGTATTTGGCATAGCCGAAGGAAAGCGGCTCAAAGAGGTAAATCAAGTGGTCACGATACCGGATTTCCTGGAAATCGTTGCCCCATTTTTGCAACGGGGTTTCCTGCAGAAATTGTCCTTCGAAATTGTATTCCAGCAAACGGTTTTGGTCGAGCAGATAAACAATCTTTTTCTCCAGATCGACGGTAAAGGCTGAGCTAAAATGGTATTCGCCCGGACCGTTTCCCAGCCGCCCAATTTTGTGCTGAAACTTTCCTTCTGCATTAAAGACCAGGATTTCGTTTTGCGGTGACCCGATGAAGTACAGACTATCGGTAGCTACCACCCGGTTGATCATCCGGATAGGAATTTCGTTGCTCAACGGAACATACCGGCAACCGGTGGCAATATCCGAGAGCACCATCCGGACAGAATCAACCTTGGCCGGGTTAAATACCGGAAGTGCTTTGGGTGTTGTCTGGCACGAAGACAACAAAAAAAGCAAACTTCCTGCCAACAGTGCAGGAAGCAGCCATAGATATGAATTTGATTTTCGGTTCATTGGATAATCAATGTATGATTGGCTTTTGTCGTTAGCTTATTTCAACTTCGCCACCACCAAAAAGCTGTTGTCATCCTCTTTAATGCTCTTTCCGAGTTCCTCCAGTTTTTTCTTCCTTTCAGGGAATTTGACTTCCTGGTTTTTGAATGCATCCGATTCAAGGTACTGCTTCATATCCAGTGCCGAAACCAACATCACTGCGGTCGAATCATTGGTATAAGTAGGCCGGAAGTCAGGGCCGCCGGTGATGTCGTTAATAAAACCACCTTGTTTGGTTTCTTTTATCGCTACTCCTTCTTTGGTTTGCTTGTTATACAGCACATAGCCCAAATCTCCATTTTTTGTTTTTGGTTTATTTGGGTCGAAATGATATCCGTAGGGAATAAAAACATAGTTAGATGTTTCATGAACACCTGTCCAACACAGATCTCCTGGCATCGATCGAGTCCACTTCCGCTCATAGGCTAAATCGGCGGGGAGCTTATGCTTTCCTAAATCTATAGCGAACTGAGGAACAAACTTGTTGTTGGCATCATACGTGTAAACCGTATCATTATAACAGCTTTTCAGGTGCAGTTTATTTCCAAAACGGTACTCAAAATTTTGATCTTTATATAGCATGGTATAAAAAGGATCGGCTTGCATATTCTTGTCAAAGAAAATGTGATTGGGGATTCCTTGTAGCGTATCGCCTTTTTCGTTGTGCTCTATAAATACAAAGGGTTGATTCCCCCAAGCTTGCTCGAAATAACTGATCTGCATGCTATCTCTGCTCCAAATCCAAAAATTATAAAAATCTTCCATGGCCGGATTGGCGATGGTCTTAACATATTCCCCATCGAAATTAAAAACCATCATCTTTCCCTGGTCAGCAATCTGCAGATATATTCTTTTGTTCTTTTCGTCGACAGACATTTTCATACACGCTGTATACTCATCTGGTCCTTTTCCAATTCTTCCGATGTATTTGATGAATTTGCCCGTACGAGAGAATTGCAGGATAGGCTGTTTCCAGCACATCACGAAAATATAGTTTTTGGTCAGTTCAATATTTTCAAAATGACCAAGCAGTGCATCCTTCGTGTTGTCAAGCGGAATGATGTTAACGTCATTGGCAAATTCCGACAGCTTCACTTCCCGCTGATGCTTGAGGATATCAGCAAATGGAATGGTATAAAAGGAATTGGACGTAGATTTTTCATCTTTCGTTCTTTCCTGGCAGGAAAGGGTTGTTGCCACCAGGAAGGCCAGTAGCAGACTGAGTTGAATTGGAAAATGTTGTTTTTTCATCATTGATTGATTGATTTGTTAAGCTTAGATTGCATATATTTTTTAGCTTGTTTTGAGCTATTCTGAAACCTGGTCTATTAAAAACAGTCTCGCCAATCGAATATCTCTTTAACGAGTCATCCGATTAGACAGAACCTGTCCAGAACAATGAAAACATTGCCGTATATGTGTAGGTAAAAAGAAGGAATAGCCGATCTGAAACCGGCGATTAAACCTAATAAATAATATAAACACAAACAACGATTTCCTGCGAAAAAACGCTCCGTTGCCATACCAGGCCATGAAGAGTTTTGCATTCCCCTTTCCGGATGTATTGACGAACGGACTTTGATGGTTTCCATGCGACTCAGGGACTTCCATTCTTGTTCTCCTGCGCGGTGTGTTGATAAGATGACATAAAAAAAGTCGGGCTGAGAACCCGACTTTAATAAACTAACCTAACTAAACCAAACTAACCTAACTTAAAGATTCCTATGAAAAAAACTTGCTTTTCCTGTCATCAAAGATGGCCGTTTTTTCTGTTAACTGATTTAAACAGCTATTAAAGAAAGTTAAACTTCGCCGTTGCAGGGAAGCGGGAGCAAAACCTTCCGGGAAAGAATTCGACTTTATCTTCGGTTCGTCTCTTTACCGCAATGTGCACGAAGCCAATGGCGTCTTTTGTGGTTTCAATTTTGACGCATCACACCAATCGTCATTAGAAGTGTCAGATAAGGCTTGCACAAAAAAAGTCGGGCTGGGAACCCGACTTTAATAAACTAACCTAACTAAACTAACCTAACTTAAAGATTCCTATGAAAAAATCTTGCTTTTCCTGTCATCAAAGATGGCCGTTTTTTCTGTTAACTGATTTGAACAGCTTTTAAAGAAAGTTAAACTTCGCCGTTAGCCGGGAAGCGGGAGCAAAACCTTCCGGGAAAGAAATCGACTTTACCTTCGGTTCCTTTCTTTACGACAAAGTTCACGAAGAAGGCTCAAAGTGCACGCAGCCATTGGCGCCCTTTGTGGTTTCTTTGAGCGCTTTGTGGTTTCAATTCTATTACATCAATTAACCTTCGGATGAATGATGACCAGTATGGGATTATCGTCCTCTTTCACCTTCGACATTTGTTTCAACCAAGCCGGCGACGGTGCATCCTTTCCGGTCTGGCCTTCCACCTGTTCCTTCTCCAACTCTGGCTTCAGTTCAAACGGATTGACCACGGCCATGAGGCAATCATGCGAACTGTAGAGCACATTCAGGTTTCGCTTGCCTACTAAATCATCATAAATGTAAGGCGTATCATATCTTTTAATCGTATTATCTGCCCGGTTGTAGATGTATATTGTATTCAGTATCTTCTCCGTGGTCCATCCTTTTTGAAACAGGAACAGGTAATCGGGCGTCTCTACCATTTTAATTTTTTGGTAAGGAGCCGCCGCCTTCATCCACGCCTTATGATCAAAGCCAAAGCGCTCGAAACGATACTTCTCAGGTAAAATCTTATCCCCCATATTCAGTACATAACCCACTTTTTTTCTCCCTTTCGAAATATCCCAGATGGTATCGCTCATGTAATCAGTGAACAAAAGCCGGCGTTCGCTTCCGTTTTGAAGAGAGTAATCGTACATGTTTCTATATATGGTTGGCGGAGTACTGACCGGCGCATTGTGATTAATGATTAACTGATTGATTTTACTTAGATTTTTGTCCAATACATCCAACTTTCCTCTTGCCAAATCGGCATAACTCACAAACTCACCATCGGGAGTCATGTCAAACCAACTCATACGAAAATGACCGGGTAAGAGCTTCTCTCCAACAAAATCTCCGTTGAGCAGATATTTAATGATGGTCTGTTTATTCGTCGGAGATATGTAGATGGTATCGCCCCTGGCAACAGAATTGCAAACATAGTTGTATTCTCCCGGCCCATTTCCTTTTTGTCCGATTTGCCGGATAAATTTCCCGGATTGGGAATACAAAAGTAATTTATCATTGCAATCCAGGAGAATTTTATCTCCAATAAGCTGAATCTGGAATATTTTTCTGATTAATGACTGAGGCGTCGTTTCCAGGGGAATGTACAAAACCGTATCGGCAAAAGAAGATACCGCTAAAATGTCCTCTCCTTTTTCGGGAAGATCAATGTGATCTGTTTTTGCAGGCTTTTCGACTCTTGAGTTATTTGTCTTTTCCGTCTTCTGACTTGAAGAGCCGCATCCCCACAGAAGAACAGATGCAGCAAGGATAAAGAATTTGAAGTATGTATACATGTTCGTTCGGTTAAGTGATTTATCTATTCCGCCACAATCAAAAACGGATTCTCATTCATATCTATTTGAACCTGTTTATCACCAATCGTGATTGTTTTGGTGGTTTTCAAATAAATGATTTTGCGTAGGTTTCACCACCAAATTAGTCGGTTCCTCCTTCTTCTGACAACCATTCAATAATAATGCCGGTAAAAGTATAAATAGAACAGACAGACAGATTTATCAGGAATAATCATTGAGAACATATCTTCCGCAGCTTTCCGAATATAGCTTTTCCTATCCATTTCCCCAAATTTACATCTCATCAGACAGTTGATAAGTCAGTTATCACCTTATCCGATTTTTCCGTTTAACGAAAAATTTGATGCGTTCACCACATAAAATCGACCGTTCACCACTAATTTGGGCTAAAAGAGATTTGTTGATAAAAATTTAGCTATCGAAGTTCATTTGTACTTCGAACTTCTTCCGGTTCGTTAATTTTGGTGAAGATACATGTGACAGACAGATGCCTGACTGAATACAGATAAGTTTTCCGCTAGCAGGTCACATCAATAGGCATAAGGTTATTTGGTTTTCCTGAATTTTAATAACAACTGGCCACCGCTCCACAGTGATAATTCATTGCCGGTTACATCATACTGACCGATTTCCTGAAGAATAGCCAGAAATTCTTCCTCTTCGTCCAACACAGGGCAAGCTTTTTTAGTGGCAACAACGCCTACAATCTTCATGTATGCCTCATCGAGTATCAACTGGCCCCGAAACTGGTTGCAACCGGCAAATCCGGCTACCTGGTTTTCCTTCACTTTGAATTCGATGGTTGGATGTTTTTCCGGGAAAAGTTCGTCAACTGCTTCTCCATCCATCTCCGTCAGCTCCCAGGTTGCCTCTAGAGCTTTTTCGTTTTGTCCGGCTTTCGTTGCTTCCGGCAGTGACTTTCCGTTGTCTTTTTGTTGCGCCTTTACAGAATTCATTTCGCCGGTACCGAAAATAAGAAAACAGAAGAGCAGTATCAGCGAAAGCGGTGTCGTGTGTGTCTTCATACGAGATGTTTTTCCTGTTAGCATTTGTTGTGTCTGGTAATTCCCAACGGAGAATCACCCCTTCAAGTTACGAAATAATGGGTGCTTTTCTGTCTGTTTGTAAGCAGGAAACAGATCGGACTGAAGACAATAGACAGTAGTCATTTCAGGTTACAAGTTTGGCTGCGCCGTTTCTGTTGTTACTGTAGTTACTGTCGTTCGGCTTCACATAGATGTACTCTCTTTGCGTTTCCGGGTTGCGTTACTGAGGATAACTTTACACCTGGAGTTTTTTTTCCGTTAGTACCGTCGCCATATTGCAGAATCAGGATATTTTGCGGATTTTTAGCGACCATTATAAGTATGATATGAAACCGATTGAGTACGCACTTGTCTCTGCAGCCATACTGGTTGGCGCTGTATTGTTTTCTAAGATTGTCAGGATGCTGATAACGCGTTCGTTTAAACGGGCCGCCAAACGTATCCAACTCGATCCGACGAACTACAACTTCCTAAAGAACGGAATTAGCTTCCTAATCTTTCTGTTGGCAGTTATCGGTATCTTCTATATTATCCCTGGGTTACGCGCTTTAGGAAGTACGATGCTGGCCGGTGCCGGTATATTTGCCGCTGCCATGGGTTTTGCCTCACAACAGGCATTCTCCAATATCGTGAGCGGCATTTTTATTGTCATTTTCCGGCCGTTCGGAGTCGGCGATTTTATCAAACTCAGCGACACTTACTACGGCACTGTCGAAGACATTACACTACGTCATACCGTTATCCGGAATCCGGAGAACCGGCGTGTGATTATTCCCAATTCGGTTATCAGTTCCGAAACGATTCTGAATTCGAGCATTGCCGATGCCAAAATATGTTCGCAAGTGGAATTTGATATCGCTTATCATTCGAACATTGATGACGCCATGTCACTGATTCGTGAGGAAGCGTTGAAACATCCCAACCTTTTTGATAACCGCACGGACGAAGAGAAAGAAGCCGGTGAACCGGTTGTCCGAATCAGAGTAATCGAACTCGGAAACTGGTACGTGCGTCTGCGGGCTTACCTGTGGGCCGAAGACAACGGAAAAGCCTTTGCGATGAAATGTGATATGCTGAAAAGCGTAAAAGAGCGCTTCGACCAGGAAGGCATCGAAATTCCGTATCCATACCAAAACCTGATTCATCACAACCCTCAACAAGAACTGAACGCGTGACACGCGGTTTCAGGTTGGGCTTGAGCTTACTGTAGTTACCATCGTTCCTATTGTTTCTGTTATTTGACTTCGATGAATCGTTCCGCTTTATGTTCATTATTGTTCATTTTTCATTGATTTTAATTTCCATAAAAAAAAGCCGCTGCAATGGCAACGGCTTCATGTATATCTAAAAAATTCTTCTTTTTACACTTGTTCGAACAATTCCTGCAGTTGTTCCTTCACCATTTTCGGATCGGGGTCAACCGGGAAAATCAAATCCGGCTTCATTAACTGAATTTCATTCTCCTTCTGGAATTTGCGGATACCTCCACCGGTCACGTTGAGCATGATGACGGCATCTTTCTCTACCTTGCCGGCCTCGACAGCCTGAATTAACGAAGCAGCAGCTACAGCAGCAGCGGGCTCTAAATCGATTCCTTCGTTCAGTTCGAATAAGGTACTGGCTAAATCAGCTTCTTCATTCGTCACCGCTAATACTTCGCCGCCGGCATCCATCATCGCATCGTACAGTCCACCGGATATTCCGTAAGGAGGCTTCCGGTTTGATAATACTTTCGCATCGATTGCTTCCACCTGTTTCCGGGCTACGGCATCGTCCATCGGTAACATCTTCCGGGAACCAGCCTCCCATGCATCTTTTATCGGGGTAAACGGCTCGTTCTGCGAAACCATCAGTTTCATCTTATTGGAACCAAACCGGCCGTCTTCAATGAAACGCAGGTTGGCTTCCCACGCGGCAATTGCTCCGGTTCCGCTACCGACTGCCTGAAAATAGTAGTTCGGTATTTCTCCAATAGTAGTTACAGCTGAAAGGACGGTCGTTCCCATACCATCGCGACGAGCGACATTCTTTGCTCCTCCTTCCGGGAAGAAAATGTCCATTTCGCAGGCAATGTTCGAGAGATGAATCGCATCGAAATAATCGCCGCCCGATTCAGTTGCAATCAGTCTCACACAAGGATCAATCGGTTCGTTGAACCAAAGTGCCTTCATGTTATCAGCTGGAACGCATAACAACAGCGGGATTTTATTCTCCGAACAAACACGCGCAAAAGCACGGGCGGTATTTCCAGCGGAAGCTACCACCATGGTCTTGTCTTCGTTGTAATTGGTCCGGGCACAAACTGAGTATGCCTCACACTCTTTAAAGCTGCCTGTCAACATCTTCGCACCTTTCTCCGGCCAGTAACCGTTGAAGGTGATATAGAGGTTCTCCAATCCTAATTCGCGCGCAAATCCAGCACTTTTGTATGTTACAGGCGCTCCGGATCCTTCCAGTACCCGGTTGATTGGCAACCAGTCGGCAAATTTGTACAAGCCGGGAAGTTCTTCACGTACACGTAATTGTTTTTGCGCATATATTGCCCTAATAAGGGATGGAGTTTCATTTTCAGGACAGCTCAATTCCCAGTTACCATCATTAAACCGGGTGCCACAACACATCGATTCAAGATAATACTCTGTTTTGGTAAAGTTGGCCATAGGAATATCTCATTTATGGGGCAAAAATAAGTTTTTTTTCCAAAGGGCGTCTCCTTTTCAGGCCGTCGTTTGTAATCCGGAATGCTTCCAACCATACTGCCAGTACATTATAGGCGTCTTTCTTTTCGTTTTGTTTTGTAACATACGGTCGACTTTTAAAACTGTTTTTTAAGACATCAGGGTTGCTCAACTGACACGGTTTCACCCGCTTTTCTTAATGAAAATCGCGAGATCAGCGGGCCGACAATTTTATGAATGATGGTCGCGCCCATAATCGTTCCCAGTAAGGTTTTCGCAAAGGGGTCAAATTCCGGCGTTGCATGAAACGCCAATGATGAGAATAATATAAGCTCCCTCGGAAACAATCTTTAAATGATGGGCCAGAAAATTAAAAATCCACCCAAACAGAACTCCTACGCCCACACTGAAAATAATTTCTGTCAACGATGTCAGCAATCCGGTTCCAAAACCGGCCGATGCGTCTCCCAGCATAGAAGAAGCCATATTGATGGCAACCGAAATTCGGCTTCCATCAATATTAAGATGATTATGGCGATTTGAAAATTTCTTACACAACAATCCTTGGATTCTGGAGCAGATCGAAATTCGGATAAAAAAATCCATTACACCTGACAAATCCCCTGTTATGCCGATTTTGGAATTTGTAACTTCCTTGCAAATAAAAAGAGCATTACCATGAGAATTGATCACATTGCTTATCGTGTTCGCGACCGCTTTGAAACAGCACGATTCTTTACGGAAGGATTCGGTTACAAAATCGACCCGGAATTACCAGATGGATTTGAAATTAAGTTTGATGACGGCTCTACGGCCAAATGCCTGGTGTTGTTGCCACCCGAAAAACTCGAAAACGGCATTCCGTGGGATATTCCGGGAGTCAACGGATTAGAATATCATATGGCGCCCGAAATCTTCATCTCAGACGGACAAAATCACTCGGTTGTAGAAGAATGGGTAGCATCGAAGAATGGCGGCGTTGGCGGAGTGCATCACGTTGCTTACCAGGTCGAATCGGTGGAAGCTAAAATGAAAGAATTCAAAGAGAAAGGCCTGATGGAATTTACCACCGAGGAACCTATCCGGTGCGAAGGTCTGACCCAGGTTTTCACCAAACCGACACCTTTTACCGGAATCATTTACGAGTTCATCGAACGGGAAAAACACGGATTCTGTCAGGACAGTGTGAAATTCCTGATGGAAAGTACCCGTGATTTGAAATAAGTTTTCCTTCCGGGAAGCCGGAAAAAAGAAAGGGGCCTCAACAGCCCCTTTTCCTTTATGGTAATTCTTTCAATTCAATATTCTTCCAACGCACTTTGATTCCACCTCCTGCATGAATCTGCAAAGCAATGGAACCATTGGCTTTCCCGATTTTCTCATCCGTCAGTTCCACCATCTTCTTTCCGTTCAACCAGGTTTCCACTTTCGGGCCCACCACGCGTAAACGTAAGGTGTTCCACTCTCCCATCTTCAGGATATCCTCCTTCTCATCCGGAATCTGCACCAGCCATCCGCGACCATACGACTCGTATATTCCACCGGTATCGTGTCCCGGAGGAGCGACCTCGCACTGCCAGCCGGTTATCTTTGTTCCTTCGATGGTCGACCGGAAAAAGACGCCGCTGTTGCCGTTGCTCTCCTGCAAAAACTGGAGTGTCAAATCGAAGTTCTTGTAATACTTATCAGTGGCGAGGTAACCGTATTCCTTATCGGGACCACTTTCACACACCAGTTCCCCGTTGTCGACATACCACTTTTCGGTACCGTAAACCGTCCACCCGGTCAGGTCTTTCCCGTTAAAAAGGGAGATGGTTTTGGGTGGCGACATAAATCCGCTGAACAACGCTACCGCTGCCAGCAATATTCCTATTTTCTTCATCGTATTTTGTTTAGTCAGGTTAGCCGATTAGAGTTCACGGATTTTGATGTTCCGGAACCAGATGTAACTACCATGATCCTGCAACGAAATATGGCCTACTTTCGCCATCCCGTAATCCGGAAAGTCTTTCCACTTTCCTTCGTTCTTGCGTTTGTTCCAGTCATCGGTCCAACGCTCAAACTCCACCACTTTCTCTCCGTTCAGCCATTGCTCCACATGGTTGCCGTTCACAATAATACGAGCGGTATTGAATGCCGGGCAACCGACCATCTGCAGTTTCTTCTTCGACTTATCGGCTGTGTACATTCCGTAATTGGCACCGGTTAGCTGCCACTCTTCCACCTTTTCCGGGAAACCGACATCGTCGAGCAACTGATATTCAGGCCCAGTGTAATAAACCGCACCGTACTTCGGATCATCGATAACGCCGTACAGAATTCCGCTGTTACCTCCATGCGAAATCCTCCATTCCAGTTTCAGCTCGAAGTTTTCGTATTGCTTGTCGGTAATGATGTCGCCACCAATATCGCCGCCTTTTCCCAATGACATCAGGGCACCATCGCGAACCACCCAACCTTTGGTCATGTCGTTGCCATTGAAACCCTTCCAGCCATTTAACGTTTTGCCATCGAACAGTAATTGCCAACCATCAGCTTTCTCCTGATCGGTTAGTGTGTTCAGCGCTTCCATCTCATGTTTAGAAAGGCAATCAGATGCACAACCGGCTTGACCGGCACAGGAAGTTTCCTCTACCTCAACTGCTTCAGTTTTCGTTTGCTTCTTTTGATTTGACTGGCATCCGGCGAAGATAAGGCCGACACCAAAGGCGATCAGAACAAGTGATTTTTTCATAGAAATAATAGGTTTGATTAGTTTATGCATTTGCTGTATGCTAAAACGGGGAGAAAGAGTCTGTCATGTCCTTCACCCCGCCAGCTGTTCGAAAGCTACTAATTTTTTATCAGCTGAAAAATACTTTTCAAAAGCCCTTGGTCATTGCTCCATAAAAAGAGCCTCCTTAATTTTCCGGATACGCCCTAAAGCATAATCCACATTGGGATTATCTGAATCGCCCATGCGTTTAAGGTATTCGCGGTAATACCCCAAGGCAATGGTTTTGTTGTTATTGAACTCTTCGTAAGTGGTGGCAATATCGAATAAAACCTGTGTGCGTGTAGAGTCATATTCAAGCGCCTTCTGATAACAATCAATCGCATCCTGAAACCGCCGGTCGCGGCCATACACATCGGCCAGATGATGATAGAAATCGGCCATGTAGCCAGGGGTAGCCAGTTTGATGGCTGCTTCGATGAAATGGGCACTCTCTTTATATTCGGCCTTTCGTTTCAAACACAACCCGATGTAAAAGGCAACCATGTCGTCAGTCTGAACTTTTTGGTAGCAAGACTGGAGAAGCTGTAATGCCTGCTCCTCTTTTCGTTCGAAAAACAAACTGATGCCATAGTATTTCTTCACGACATAGGAAGAATCGACGGGCAGAACATCGTGATAGTAACGGGCGGATTGCTGGTAATTCTGTCCCAGGAAATTCAGTTCCCCGGCTTTCTTCATCAGCTGAATATTGCCGGGAAAATGTTCGAGGCCTGTTTTCAACAGTTGAAGAGCCACAATATCCAGATCCATCTGATGTTGAATATTCACCAAATTTAATAGCGATGACAAATCGTTTGGGTAATGTTCCACAATCCAGTTGTAATTCACCACAGCTTCCGCACGTTGATCGGTGCGATAGCAAGCCAAAGCATACTGACGACGGTAAAACAGATTAGTCGAATCGCGCTTTACCAATTGGCCGAATAAGTTTCGTGCTTTTCCATCCCTATCCAACTGCAAATACAATTTTCCCAGGCTGGCTTTCGCTTCCGCATTATCGGGTTCTATCCTGACCAAATCTTCATACGTTTCGGCGGCAGCCGGAAGATTGCCTAAAGCGGCAAATACCTCTCCTTTTAGAGGCAGCACTTGCTTCTTATTGTTTACCTTCTCTAATACTTGCAAAGCATCCCGGTAACGGTTTTCGGTCATGTAAGCCTTGGCGAGAACCAGTGCGGACGCTTCACTTAGCTTCCCGGATTGAAATTCGGGTTCCAACCGGGAAACGACCGCTTCTGTTTTTCCTTGAAAGAGCAAATAAGCCGGCTCCTCATTTTGTCCCGCAACGGGTAAGTAAAAAGCAAGAAAAAGAATAAGAGACAAAACGGTTTGTTTCACGTATCTTTTCATATACAGCAAGTTAATGAAAAAAGAGATGCCGTTGACTTACAAATCATTCCGGCATCTCTTCCTGTTCAACTATCTTCAACGTAAGTGAATTCGCGATACCACTACCTTAAATTCAGGTATGGAATGCCCGGCGATTCACTGTAATACAAAATTGATCGGCACGGTGAACCTAACATTCACCGGCTGTCCTCTTTGCATTCCCGGCTTCCACTGGGGTAGGTTTTCCACAACCCGTAATGCCTCTGCATCCAACGCAGGAGAAATACCACGTGCAATTGTAGCACCACCGACTTCACCGGTTTTGCTCACAACGAAATTCACATATACTTTACCTTGTATACCGTGTTCCTGTGCATACTTGGGATATTTGATATTAGCAGCAATATATTTTCTAAGTGCCAGATCTCCACCAGGATATTCAGGCATATCCTCACAGATAAAGAAAACAGGCTCTCCATTATATGTAGTGTTATCATCTTTACTCGCCTTCTTCTCTTTGCTAACGACCACCACTTCATCAACATTTTTTCCGTCTGTTTTTTGTGCCAGCTCTTTATTCTCATAATCTTTAGTGAAGATCTGAATAACACCGTTCTTCACTTTATCTTCGCCATAGGTTTCAGCTAAAGAAGACAGTTGTGTTCCTTTTTTTAAGACATTAACCTTAGCTATCTTATTTGGCTCCAGGTTGTCCATATCCGATTTGGTTACGACCTGATTATCGATAAGGATGAGTGGCTGCTCACCTATGCTGGCCGACTTAACAGCAACTTGCTTATTGTTTGTTTCAGGCGTTTTTTCACACGCAAAAACCACGACCAGCAACAACATGGTCATTAATCCAATCAGGTATTTATATCCGGCCCAACGGGGCGATTTTATTTTTGAAATCATCTTCATTCTACTTTTAAGTAAGGAATAATTGAAGTTGTTGGCAACCTGAAGCTGAATGCCGGTCACCTGCTCAATCAGCATGGCTTTGTAACGTACAGGCGAAATGCCTTTGTTAACCACCAGCGCATCGGCCAGAAATTCGTGGTTTTCTCTTACCGCACGGCGCAGATACCAGATGAATGGGTTGAACCATTGCACCAGAACGACCAGTTCGAGTAATAAAACATCGATGGAATGCCGTTGCCGGATATGTACCATCTCATGTTTCAGGATATGATTGCTTTCCTCGATTCCAAATTGGAAATTGCGGCCAACAAACAGCCAGCGAAAAAAGGAAAAAGCAGAGCTATCGAATCCCAGGCGGACAATGGTCAGTCCTCTGAATTTGCGCTTTTCACCACTGCGAACCAGCAAGACCATCTGGCCCAGCTTCCAGGTAAAACGCAGTGCGAAAAAGAGTATTCCACTAAAATATATCAGACCGATGAGAGGCAATGAAAGAAATGTTCCGGATGCATTGGCACCGGCTCCACCGTACACCTCGACAACTTCGAGGACGCGCGGTCCGCTGGCAATCAGTCCCAGATTGGACGATGCAGAATTCAGGAACACCGGAATATGAAGCAAGGGAAGTACACCGGAAAAAACAGCTGATACGATAAGGTACACACGGTTTAACCGGAAAAATGTCTCTTTGCGAAGAAAGAAGAGGTACACCAGAGTCAGCAAACCTAAGCTGATTCCCGATTCCGTAATGAAGTTTATATACGTGTTCATATAGTTAAAGTCAGTTGTCAATCTTTACTAATTCACGATTTCGTTTCATCGCTGCTATCTATCTCGCGCCGGACTTCCTCCAGCAAGTCATTCAGGTCATGAACATCCAGTTTGTCCTCGCGGGCAAAAAATGATACCATCTCTTTGAATGAACCATCGAAGTAATTCCGCATAAAACGCTTTCCAAATGAACGGGTGTACTCCTTTTTGCTGACGATGGGAAAATACTGGTGCGATTTGCCGTATGCCTTATGATCGACAAAGCCTTTTTTCTCCAATATCCTGACGATGGTGGAAACCGTATTATAGGCTGGTTTCGGCTCCGGCATTTCGTCGATAATGTCACGCACAAACGCTCTGTCCATATCCCACAGTAGTTGCATCACCTGTTCTTCTGCTCTTGTCAGTTCTTTCATTGTTAATAGACTATATATTCAATAACACTTATTCCTTCGGCTAAAGGTACCGAAGTCGTTATTTATTTCAAACTATTTTTTTAGTTAATACAGGTAAAAAAATCAGGGCGGCTTGCCCCATTTCAATTCGTTTTTCATCTTATTCAGTTTTTCGATTATTCTTCAATCTATTTCCTGCGCATGGAAATCTATACACAATGATAAAACTAATCTTTTAGTTTTCCAACTAAGCAATTAGTTTTCTTGTGAAGAAAACAACATTTGGAGAGAAATTGGTGCGAAGGAAATAATTTGGCTTATCCTTCCGTTATGACAATATCCTCTCCTACTTCCTCACTGATTTTTTAAACTATAGAAGAAAACGAAAAGACCTGATTTGAATGAAAATCCGGCGAAGATCACTGGTTGGTGTTCGCCAGCGATCGTTCGTTGGAATATCGTTAAAAACTTGTTAACAAACTGTTGATAACCTACGTTTTTTACACCACTAATATTGACTATTACCCTGCATTTCTGTAAGTTTAGGTTAATTCCTCTAAACCAAATTAATTCTCATGGAGATTCAGGATTATCAACAATCAGATTACGTCCTGCGTGATTTGTACGGCACGGCAAGATGGGGCGTTTTCCTGTCGATTATCGGTTTTGCATTTACAGGTATCTATCTGGCGGTGGCCATTTATTCGATCCGCTTTATTCAGGTACCACTAAATTTCCCCGCGCTAATTCATACCTATGCCGCCGAATTCAAAGGAGCTTTTTTGTTGATTCCCGGGTTGGTTTACTTTATTCCCAATTTCTTTTTCTACAAACTTTCCCGTTCCACACTGAACGCTTTAAGCGGCGAAGAAATTGGTTTATTGCCGAACGAGATAATGCTCCACCGCCGCACGATTGAGCAGATGGGTACACTGATGATTGTTGCCCTGGCATTTATTTCGGTCGTGATTATCCGGTTGTTATTAAGTAGCTCTATTTAAACAAAGTCAGAGTAACCGAAAATCATCGGCATCATTCCCTACCGGGAATTTTACCCTGAAGTTTTCGAGACGCTCCATCGATAAAGTTTCTGTAACGACCTCTTCCCTGTTTTCCAATCGGGACATTACTTCTCCACGTGGATTCACGACTAACGAATCGCCACAGTAGTCGATTTCATTGCCATCTGAACCAATCCGGTTGACGCCCGCCACATAAATCTGATTTTCAATCGCACGCGCCTTCAGTAATGTTTGCCATACCTGCGTACGCGATGCCGGCCAATTGGCTACGTAAAGCGCTAAATCGGTGTCTTTCCGATTACGCGACCAAACAGGAAAACGTACGTCATAACAGATATACAGGGCGATACGCCATCCTCTGAAATTGACGATTACCCGCTCCTTTCCCGGTTCAAAAACGCCTATCTCTCCTTCGATGAAAAACAAGTGTCTCTTATCGTAGCTGGTGTAACTTCCATCGGGTTGAACAAACAGCAAACGATTGTAACGACCTCCTTCATCTTCAATAATCACACTTCCGCAAACAGCGGCATTCAGCTCCGCAGCCTTTGCTTTCATCCATTCCATGGTTTTCCCCTTCATCGGCTCAGCTAAAGCTGAAGCACTCATGGTAAAACCGGTGGTAAACATCTCCGGGAGAACAATCAAGTCGGTATTCCCACTTATCGAGTTCATCATTTCCGATATGTGCTCCCGGTTTTCCTCAGGCGATTCCCAATAAAGGTTGGGCTGAATCAGCGTAATGCGAAGATCATTTACCTGTTCCATAAGCAATTTTTTAATCCAAATCGTTTCCGGTATTAAACAGTTCCGGATGTTTTCCCTGTACGCCTTTATCCTTGTACCACTGACGCACCCGTTTTAAATCGGCGTTCAGGTCATCGGTTAGTTCAAATTTTTCATTGAAACCTATTTCTTTTTTGCCCCAATCGAAATAGCCTAAATAAACCGGAACATCTGCCAAACGGGCCATCGTGTGAAATCCGCCTTTCCAGCGGGCTGTAGGCTTTCGGGTTCCCTCGGGAGCAATCGCCAAATGAAGGTAATCGCGCGTTTTAAATTCATCCACGACTTGTTTCAAGACATTGGCTCCACGGGTGCGGTCAACCGGAATACCTCCCATCCAACGGACAATGTATCCTACTGGCCAGAAGAAAAATTCCTTCTTTACCATTACATAAGCTTTTCCCCCCACACTGGTATAGTAGAGCCACGAAATAACAAAGTCAAGTGCTGAGGTGTGCGGTGCTCCCAAAATAATACACTTCGATTCCGGAGCTACTCCGCTCATCGCTTTCCATCCCAGGAGACGTAATATAAATGCGGTAAGTTTCTTCATCTTTTTGCTTTAATCTGTCTACGTTGTTTCACGCAAAAATAGTCCTTTTATCTTCTTTGCGAACTTCTATCGAACAATCCAATGTTCTATATTGCCGGCCTTTCCATAACGAGCCAGCAAATCAACAGCCAGCTTCATTGCCTCTTCCGTTTCCTGTAAACCTGAAAAACCAATGATAACCATCAAAAAACGGGTGGTTGCATTGGTAACTGACGTTCGTTCCGAATCGCTGGTCGGACTGCCAAAAGCTGAAATATCATCACGGAAAAGTGGAAGAAATTCGACATTCAGTTCACCACGACCAATGGCCTGATACGGTTCGTTGCTTTTTCCTATTCCCATCCTGACATTGCCTTCGATCTTGTGGGCATCATAACCGCCAATCGAGATTCCTGTTTCCAGGGAAATCAAATTGACCAAATCGACAATGTTGTTGATATGATAAAGCCCTAGTCCGCGCACAACACGCCGTGTCAAGGCTTCCGCCGAAAGGCGGTAACGTGCCGGATCTTTGCCGCAAGCTTTGTAAGCTCTGCGCGAAGCATGAATAGCGCTTTTCTGGCTTATTTTGTTTAATGGAAGATTCTGTTTGATGTTCTCTTCCGTTTCACTCATCCTGTTCAACAGCTCCTCACCCGACGGTTCCACCTTCACCTCACATTCGATGCATGCCAGCACCAATTCAGGTAGACGACTTTTCAAATCATCGGAAATTTCAATATTGGTCATCCCTAATCTACTTTTCTGGTTAATTCTATCCGAAAATAATCATTACATTTGATAAAAAGCATAGTTGTGCCTGTTCCCTATATCGATATCCATACGCATGACGCGGTTGAACAGGAAGACGTCTTTCAGCTGCAAAGCTTGTTTTTACAGGATTTTGAGCAAAACCCTTCGCTTAATTACCCGGTAACAGCAGGCATACATCCCTGGCATGCTCATCTGTTCACGCCGGATGAAGCCCGTGAAATGCTGGAGCGCAATGTGGGAAATCCCACCATCGTTGGTATTGGAGAAACTGGTCTCGACCGTTCCATTCATACTTCACTTGCCGTCCAGGAAGAGATTTTTGAACTCCATATTGATGCGGCACAAAAATTCGGTAAACCGCTGATCATACACTGTGTAAGATGCTGGCAGGATGTTCTTCGAATGAAAAAAGGCACTACAATTCCATGGATATTACATGGTTATACTGGCAATCTCCAAACCACTCAACAACTTCTCAAAAAAGACTTCTTCTTTTCCATTGGCTCCCATTTGCTCGACCACCGGGCAAAGCTGCGGGAATCAGTAGAAATCATTCCTATTGAAAATTTATTCATGGAAACAGATGATTCTTCGGTTGATATCAAAGATATTTACCGGGAAGTAGCTCTTCTGAATAATATGTCTCCCGAAGATTTGAAAATGCATATCTTTGGCAACCTGAAAAAAATCTTCGGACCCATTGTCCGGGCATAATTCTTTTTTCCAAAAATGAAGTGGTATAAACGGACGGAGCTTCTGGTCGGAAGCACCGGAATTGAAAAATTGCGGAATGCACATGTGTTGGTAGTAGGATTGGGTGGTGTTGGTGCATATGCAGCCGAAACCATTTGCCGTGCCGGCGTGGGAAAAATGACCATCGTAGATGGCGATACGGTAGAAATGACCAACCGCAACCGACAGTTACCAGCTCTTGTCTCCAACGAAGGCCATCGCAAGGCAGAAGTCCTGGCTCAACGATTCCTTGATATCAATCCGGACATTCAACTCGAGATTATTAACGATTATCTTCAGGAAGAACATATGCATCAAGTGCTTCAGGCAAAGCAGTTCGACTATGTGGTGGACTGCATCGATACGCTATCGCCGAAAGTTACCTTGATGCACACAGCTGTGCAACTCAATCTCCCTATCGTCAGCTCAATGGGGGCCGGAGGAAAAATGGATCCCACCCAAATTCAAATTGCTGACATCTCCAAATCGTACAATTGTGCGCTGGCAAAAATGATTCGTAAACGTCTTCGAAAGATGGGCGTTCACAAAGGCATCAAAGTGGTTTTCTCGCCTGAAGATGTAGACAAGAGCAAACTGATTATTGAAGAATCGCGGAACAAAAAATCAACCGTCGGAACCATCTCCTACATGCCGCCGGCTTTTGGATGTTTTATTGGTTCGGTGGTTATCCGAGACTTGCTGGAGAATTAATTTCAGCGTTGCTTTCCGAATATTTACTGGAAGAACTATCCCATTAGTCGCCATCTGATAGTAAGAAAACTTCCCGTACACAAAAATCTACATTTCTTTTTCCTATATTTGACTTAGTTATTTTGGTATGATAACTTACATTAATACCAATGTAAGTTGCTTTATTTTCCGGCTATCGTATCATTTCTAATATCGTATTTATGAACATTTTAAACGGTGGAGTTGGTCACACAATCAGGGTAAATGACAAAACATTGTCTTACTTTGCCGGAAACAACTACCTGGGACTTGCCAATGATCCGACTTTGGTGAAAGACGCTATTAAAGCACTGGAAAAGTACGGGGTAAATTTTGCCGCGTCCCGTCAAACAACCGGCACATCGGATATTCACCTGGCATTGGAAAAATCGTTGGCTGAATTTAAAGGCCAGCAGGAGGCAGTAGCATTTGCTTCCGGGTACATGGGAAATAAAATTTTGCTCCACATTCTGAGGGAGCAATATGATTCCATCTTCGCCGATTCGATGGCTCATTCCAGCATCACAGATGGCATTCCTTGCAATATTCCGCAAGTAAAATATTATGAGCACGCTAATCCGAATCATCTGGAAGAGCTGCTGAAAGCTTCGCCCCAAAGTCGTCCGCTCATCATTACTGATGGTGTATTTGCCCTTACCGGGGAAATTGCGCCTGTCGATAAACTTTATTCATTGGCTCAAAAATACGGAGCCATTCTGGTTGTAGACGATGCACATGCGACTGGCGTCCTTGGAGAAAATGGGCGGGGAACTCCAGAACACTTTCACTTGGATAACGCGCCTGGTCTTTTCCAAAGTGAAACCATGAGCAAAGCGATTGGCTCTTACGGTGGTTTCATTGCAGGTAATCACGAATTAATTGACACCGTTCGGAAAAAATCAACATTCTATGGTGCTTCCACTGCTTTGCCACCACCAGTTGTAGCGGCAGGCTTATCGTCATTGAAACTGATTGAAAATCATCCGGAACTCCGTACCAAACTGATGGATAATACTCGTATGCTTCGAAAGGGAATTGAAGACCTGGCGTTCTCGACAACCAGTGGCATTACGCCAATTATTCCTATCTATTTCAAGGAAAAACAAACAGCAACTCATTTATCTCAGTTCCTTGAAAAAAACGGGATCATTGTTCCGGCAGTCGACTATCCGGTCAAAACGAGTCAATTCATTGTACGAATTACCGCATCAAGTATACACACTGAAGACCAGATACAGCATCTATTACAAACCTTAAACGAATGGAGAGAAAAATATGACACCCACCACCATTAAAGAGGTTTTCATCGAAACCATTAACATTCCGCTGGATGCACCCTTCACGATAGCCACCGGAGTAAAATACGAGATGGAGAATGTGCTCATCATCGTGCGTCTCGAAAACGGCATAGAAGGTTACGGCGAAGCTGCTCCTTTGGAACCTGTTAACGGAGAGAATCAGGCCACAGCACTGGCCACTCTCAATAGTTGTAAAAATTTCCTTATCGGGAAAGACGCAGCCGAATTCCGGCAAATATCCAAGCACCTGAAAAGCGTTTATGGTGTACAAGTAACAGCCCGAAGTGCCATCGAGATGGCACTCATCGACGCCTTCACCAAATCGCTGAATACTCCGTTGTATACATTCCTTGGAAAGGCCGAGAACCAGATCGAAACCGATTATACCATCGACATCGTATCTGCAGAAACAGCCAGAATCAATGCAACCAAACTTGCCCGGAAAGGTTACAACACCCTAAAAACCAAAGTAGGCAAAAACCTGGTAGAAGACATTGACCGCCTACTCGCCATCAAAGAGGGAGCACCGAACTGCCGGCTTATGCTGGATGCCAACCAGGGCTATTCGCCAGCTGATGCAGTTCATTTCCTGGAAGAACTCGAGAAGAATAATATACGACCTGAACTGTTTGAACAACCTGTGCGGAAGGATGATTTGCGCGGAATGAAATTCGTGAAGGATCATACGTCAGTGCCTATCGCAGCAGACGAATCGGTATTTACATCGGCTGATGCCATTAAGGTAGTGCAGGCCGGATGTGCTGATTTGATCAATATCAAACTCATGAAATCGGGTATTGTAGAAGCATTGGATATTGCTGCAATCGCAAGAAGTGCCAATATGGAACTAATGATCGGTTGTATGATTGAATCAAGGCTGGGACTGGGATGTGCTGTACATCTGGCGGCCGGATTGGGCGGTTTCCGATTTATTGACCTGGACCCGCATTTGGAACCAGCTCAGGACCCGTTTATCGGTGGCCCGGAATTCACAGAACCGGTTTATTCGCTCTCAGATGAAATTCCCGGAATTGGTGTAGCAAAGAAGTAACAACAGGAATAAAAAAAAGCTGGTTGACTGAAGTCTCTTCACTTCATTTTCAACCAGCTTTCATTTTCATCAATCAATTATTAAAGCAACTCTTTGACCACTTTAAGAGCAGCATCGTAATCAGGTTCAGTAGTGATTTCCGGAACAAACTCGACATATTTAACGGTTCCCTCTTTGTCGATGATAACCGTACCACGGGCCAGTAACCGCAGTTCTTTAATCAGGAAACCATATTTTACACCAAAATCGGTATCGCGGTGATCAGATAATGTGACGATGTTATCCAAACCTTCTGCTCCACAAAAACGCTTCTGCGCGAAAGGTAAATCGCAGGAAACCGAAAGAACTACGGCATCACCTAGTTTGTCTGCTTCTGCATTAAAACGACGGTTTTGTGCAGCACAAACACCCGTATCGATGGAAGGATAAACGGCGATAACAACCACTTTTCCTGCGTAATCACTTAGCTTAACCGGGCTCAAATCTGCTCCGACAACTGTAAATTCAGGAGCTTTCTGTCCAACTTTTATCTCTTCTCCAACAAGTGTCACCGGATTTCCGGCAAACGTTACTTTTTCAGCATTCTCTTTCATGTGTATCTTATTATTTTAATTTTCACATGATCCCGAACTATCCGGGAACATTTCTTTATTTATCAACTTATCTTACCACTCAAAGTGTCCTTACTAAACCGAATTCTTTTTAAAATGTTCGATACAAAAAATACAACGGGATTAAATTGGTGCACTTATACCCGCATAAACCTCTAAATGTGCGAATAAATTGAAAGGAGAAGGAAGAATCCGCTGTTAATCTATAATAATACTTTCATACTTACCCCTGATAGAGTAACTTTACTAAAAAAACAGAATCTTATATCGATGAAGACGAAAAAGTTTGCGATAATCCTATCCGGTTCCGGCGTATTTGACGGTGCTGAAATTCATGAATCCACATTAACCATGCTATCGATTGCCAAAGCCGGCGGAACTTATCAATGTTTCGCTCCGGATAAAGAACAGGCACATGTCATCAATCACCTTACCGGCGAAGAGATGCCTGAAAAGCGCAATGTTTTGATTGAAGCAGCCAGGATTGCCCGGGGCAATATTAAACCGCTGTCCGAATTTTCGCTTGACGATTTCGATATGATTGTATTTCCCGGAGGCTTCGGAGTCGCTAAGAACTTTTGCTCTTTTGCCTTCGAAGGACCGGATTGTGAAGTAGACCAGGAGGTTGAAACGGTTGTTAAATCAGCTGTAGAAAAAGGACTTCCGATTGGTGCCCTTTGTATTTCTCCGGTACTAATGGCACGCATTCTTCCAGCGGTCGATGTCACCATTGGAGAAGACCAGGAAACCGCGGAAGCCATCAGTACAATGGGGGGCTCCCACTACATTACAGACCATGGCGAAGTTATTATCGATGAAAAATACAAACTGGTCACAACCCCTTGTTACATGCTTGATGCAACCATTCAGCAAATAGCTGAGGGAACCGACAATATTGTCAAAGAATTAATTTACCTGAGTGAAAACCCCTGATGCATAACCATAGCCAAAGAGATAAAAAAAGAGATGCAGTTTGAAATTGCATCTCTTTTATTTTGATTAAAATATTAATCTATTCCATTAAAACTGGTAACGTATTCCAAGGCCAAGATTAAAGTCAAAACTATCACCATGGTTTAACAGGCCCAATTCTGGTCGCATATCTAAACCAAGCTGCAAACCAAAGGGCCACGAATACTCAATACCGATATCGCCGGCTGCAGCCAGATAAAGACCACTGCTACTGCTTCCGGTATAACTGCTTTTGTAATCCCATGAACCAATCTTAGCACCCGGTCCAACATACCAGTTGAATCCTTCGCCCAACGGCCAAACCCATTGATAAATTCCAGTCAGTCCCCAGGCCGTATAGTCGCTGTGCGAAACCAGACCCAAATCAAATTCCAGCCGATTCAAGTCCGACAATCCATGCTGATAGGAGACTTCGGTGCCAAAACCGTTTCCACCTCCGAATCGCAACCCAATAGCGTTGTCTTTTACAACTTGTGCATTAGCCGACATGGCCAGTCCAGCAATGAATAATGCTGACAAAAGAAATAGTTTTTTCATGTGTTTATAGTTTAATTACAATTGACTTATGAAGACACCATAATCTCAATTAATCATCTGCATTTTGCGTTTGAGAGAATCCGTTGGTTCGTTTGTTCCTGGCAAGATTTATAACGATCAGGGCCTTGTTTTGTTTGCTTAGGTTGTAATTTCATCGAATTCGTTATTTTTAAAAATCGAATAGCCGTCTGTTTTCCGGCATAACTACTTTATATGAACAACCAAAAACCAACCATTGGCCTAACAATCATCATTTTGCTATTATCACTTCATCCAATAACGGCACAAACTACTTCTGACAAGCAGAATAAATTCAGGGTAGGCGCCGGTATATTGTTCGAGCACAGCATCGACCGGCGAGGCCCACTCCTGATGGCCGATTACAACTGGCAACTAAATACGGTCATTGGAATTTCACCCGGAGTTTGGCTGGCTTACCGCCATTCGGCCTGGAAAAACGATACCGAATACTGGCGTTCCACGTTCGATATTAAAGACTTTCGTTTAGTCCCTCGCGTCAACTTGGTCGTCACTCCCCTACCGGAAAAACTTTCCCGATTGCATTTACAGGCAGGTATTCTCACCGAAGTGTTGTTCTCCCGATTTCATTCGACTAACGAAAATGACCTGATGGAACGAACCGATGACTACCTGGAAGAATCAACTAAACTCCGCCCCGGATTCAGTGGCGGAGTTCACGTCGATCTTGTCCGGATTAATCGACATTGGTTGGGTCTCGATGGTGAAATTATCTACGAATATTCGGGCTACAATCCACGCGTTGATGCCGTGAATCTGGCCATTTATTATACCTTTTAGCCAGCTAGTTCCTACAATTCTATTTCCTGACTTCCGGAATGTAAGGGAACTTCTTTTCCGTTCCAACGGAAAACGCCGGTAAGATTTGCCGGCAAGGTTATTCGTCCCGTAATTCCATCCTTCCCTTTACGCTTCAAGTCAAATTCAATCATTCCTTCCGGATGAGGGAACTGGCCTTTGATAAATTGCAACGGACCAAGCGCCGGTTCTATCTTCACCGTTTTAAAGCCGGGCGAAGATGGCTCAATACCGGCAACTGTCGCCAACAAATCATAATCAGGGCTTGCGCTCCAGGCATGGCAATCAGAGCGTGTCGGATCGGGCTTCTCTGCAAACGTGGTCAATCCTTTCGTCAACATATCCCGCCAAAGGCCAAGAGTATTCAGGTATTCATCAGCCAAACCGACCTTTTTCATGGCTTGGGTAAGATAAAACCGGAAATACATTGTTGGCTGAATCAGCGAAGTGTCGTTCATCATTCTCCGAACAAAATCCTTCGCATTGTGCTTATCCACCGCGTCCGTCAATACAGCGAATATATTGGTGTGCATGCTGAACTCCTTCTTTTCCGGAGTATCCGAAAAGTATCCTTTCGATTCGTCCCAGCAATTTTCCTTAACAGCCTTTACCAGGTTATCGGCCAACATCTGATATTTTTGAGCAAGACAAGTATCGTTAAATTGTTTGAATATTTCAGCGGCGTGCTGTGCACTATAGGCAAACTGCAACGTCAGCATCGCACTTTGTCCCTGAAATCCGCCAGCCGGGACACCTCCCATTTGCGTCTCGCTACTCCAAACCCATTCTTTGGCCCAGTCAACAAAATTCCAGTATTCCACTTTTCCCAACAAACCCGTTTTCCGATCAATGCGTTGTTCAAACCAATGCATCACATTCTCGATTCCCCAAAGATTACTTCGAACAAACTCCGGATCATCACGCAGCATCCTGTAATCATTCACCATATCCACCCAAAATAGCGAGTAAGGAGGAATAATCTGTGGCAAATAAGACGGGTAACGACTTCTGGTCAATCCTTCCGAAAAACGGGAATCATTAAACAACTTAATTGCTTTGCGTACCAAACGATCATCGCCCGACACGTAAAGCGAAATCAACGCCTGTATACGCGTATCGCCCACATACTGCAACTGTTCGTAGTACGGACAATCGAAATACGTTTCATTAGCACACAAACGGGCTGTTCGCCAACCTACGTTCCAAATTTGCTTCAGACTTGAATCACTGGATATGAACGTTGCTTTCTCCACCAACGGATAGGCCGTAAACATTCCATAAAAGTCGTTGATGGTTAGCGGCTCATCAGCTGTTTGAATATCGATTCGGATGTAACGGTACGTCCGGAACCACAAAGGCCGGAACAAGCGATTCGTTCCACCGTCCGGCAGAAAAACATCGGTATAGCCCAAAAGCTTCTTTCCATCAATCACATCCCGGTTTCCTTTTTGTCCGTTTGCATCAAAAAGTGCTTCCGCATAGCTGATTTTTACGGTAGCGCCTTTTCCTTTCGCGACGTACAATTCGGGATAAGCAGTCGTCAAAACACCATTGTCAATCAAAATGGAAACCTTCCGGTTGGCCGGAATAGTTAACGGAGCTTTTCCCTGAAGCCAATTATCGGTTATATTAATTCCTTCACTTCTCCGGACAGATTTCATCCTTTCTAACTTCTTCTCCATGAAAGGAATTTGCCGCGGAGTCAACGTCCAGGAGGTTTCTGTTCCGATCCCTCTGGGTTGGCCGGAATGAACTTCAATGGCTTGTTTCCAGCTGGAATCATCGTAGCCATCTGTTTCCCATCCCCAGGGATATTTAGAACCATCAACCACATCTGTTGGACCGACCACAATATAGGTATGAAGCAAATTACCCGGATCTTCTCCCGGGCTGTATGCCTGATCCTGTATGACTTTCCACGATGAATCGGTATTCACGATTTCCTCTTTCGAGGAGTTTCCCTGCAGGATGAATCCTGTCATTAACGAAAACTGCGCAACCGGCCGCTTCAATCCGAAATTCCAGACTTCGGCTGCCAGCACATTCCTTCCTTTCCTGAGATAGGGAGCAATATCGACCGAGTCAAAATGCCAGTGTTCAATATCTCCCCTTGATGGCCCTTCACAAATCGGTTTTCCGTTGACAAAAAAACGATACCGGTTGTCACCTGAAATATGCACGATGAATTTCTCAGGAACATCAGCTAATTCAAAACTTTTCCGGAAATGGAATACACCATATTCTGTTGGGGAAGCTGTCGGATGACTTATCCAATGGGCGCTCCATGGTTTATCCAGCAACGAAGGATTAATTTGATTCAGGGCGACAGCCTGACCGAAGCCAGTAACGGTTACGCTGCACCAAATCAGGATAGTCAGAATCCATTTCATAGGTTAGCTATTTTGGTGTTTAATAGTTTACGGTATCAAACAGCTACTTCTTTTTGTCCCCGCTCACAATTTTGGTGTATTTGAAATAATAAAGTTGTTTCATTCCCCTCAACCAGGCTGGCGGCTGATGAATTCCGGTGTTGCTGACATCAATTAATTTCAACTTTTTACAGTTGGAAAGCGTGTAAGGTAATTCGGTCAAATTCGGATTATCGCTCAAATACAACTCTTCCAGGTTATCACACAGGTCAAGTACCTTGTTAACTGATTGTAGATCATTATCCCTCAACGATAAAGTTCGCAAGTTTTTCATCGCTGTAATATTATTCGGAATTTCCGTCAAATTATTGTGATCAAGAATTAATACACGAATAGTAGGCGAAAGTGCCTGAACAGGGAAATTGCGTAATCCTTCCCAGCTTAAATCCAGAATATAGTGATCGGTACCATATTGTGCATCTCCGTAAAATATACCCGGTCGTTTCTCCTGCCCATAGGCAATCAAAGTTGCCAGACTAAAAATCAACGTAAAAATCAGCTTCATCTTCCTTATTTTAATGTGGTTTCAACTGAACAGCATAGAGTTTTTTCTACAATCATTCGGAAAGCAAAAGTTACAAAAAAAGGAATGAAAACAGGTCGAAAATAAAGGGTTTTACCCGCAGGATGGAACGCTTCAAAATCAGGGAATAAAAAAACCATGGTTTCCTATCTTTATAGAACAGGAACACCATGGTTAAATCGTACACATCATTTTAATGACTTCTTGTACTTTCAATCATCAAAAAATAAATCAACAACGCTTAATTTAATCGTGGATATCAGGATAACAAGAGTCAATTTAAAAAGTTCGCGTTCCGGTAGAAAACCAAAATAAATTTTGAGGAATCAGCCTATCCGATAATTAATTTTCCTTTTAAGTCTCCACTAAGAACCCTCTCCTACCAGAAGCCTGTAATTGTGTTATCTTTGCCTCCGATCGAAATTGAAAAGCGAACAAATGATTACCGTTTTACTACTGATGGTGGCCGGCATTCTTGCCGGATGGTGGCTGGGGAAATTTCCGCTGGTAATGAAAATCAATGACAAGCTCATCTCATGGGCCATCTATGTGTTGTTGTTTTTGCTCGGAGTAGGTGTGGGAACCAACAAAATGGTTATCCAAAGCCTCGATTCGATTGGTTTACAAGCTTTGCTTTTAACCATCGGTGCGCTGGCCGGAAGCATTGCGATGGGATGGATTATCTATCGTGCATTTTTTCACCTGAATAACAACTAAACCATGAAAGGCAGCATTATCATTCTTTCATTCTTTGCGTTGGGACTTATTCTGGGTGTTACGGACACTCTTCCCGATTTTTTGCGCGAGACGGACTTCAGCATGTATGCACTGTACATTCTGATGTTTTTGGTAGGAATCGGCATCGGAGCCGACCGAAAATCCTGGAAAGTTATCCGGACCATCAATGTGAAAATCTTTTTGGTACCATTGGGAGTAATGGTCGGTACAGCCATTGGCGTTACCATTGTTTCCCTGTTCCTTCCGAATTTAACTATCAGAGAAGCAATGGCCGTTGGAGCCGGTTATGGTTATTACAGCCTTTCCAGCATCTTTATTACACAAATGCACGGAGAAACGCTTGGCGTAATGGCCTTGTTGTCGAACATTATCCGAGAAGTTGCCACGCTTTTGCTGACTCCTTTGTTTGTCAAGTATTTTGGAAAACTGGCCGGTATTATGAGTGGAGGTGCCACAGCCATGGATACAACCCTGCCCATTATCACCCGTTATTCCGGAAAAGATTATGCTATTATCTCGCTTTTTAGCGGAATTGTTTTAACGATATTGGTACCGGTCATCATTACATTCATCCTACACACCAGCCTTTAATATCAGAAAAATCAAACGTCGGAAAGCTGTCTATCGGCTAACTTACGAGAACCAGCCAATGGTAGGGTAAAATAAAATTCCGAACCCTTTCCTAACTGACTATCAACCGCAATGCTTCCGTTGTTGGCCTCCACGAATTCGCGGCAGAGATTCAATCCCAGGCCAGATCCCTTTTCTTTATTTGTTCCGTATGTGGTGAAATAAGTGCTCTTATCAAATAACTTGGGAAGATTTTCCTTCGGAACGCCGATACCAGTGTCTCTGACTGACACTTTAATATGCTTGTCACTCTGTTCAATCTTCAGCAGAATGCGTCCGCCGGAAGGCGTAAATTTAATGGCATTACTAAGCAAGTTTCGCAAAACCAGGTTAATCATGTCCGCATCGCAATAGGAAAGTACGGCTTCTCCCATATTGATTTCCAAATCGATGCCCTTCACTTTCGCATCCGCTTTAATCAGGTCCAGCGATTCTTCAACCAATTCGGTTAAGTCAACTACACCTTGATTGGGTGTAATTCTGCCTTGTTGCGAACGAGACCAATACAACAGATTCTCCAGTAAATTATGGGTATCACAGGTTTTGTCCCTCAGCACCTTCATCACATCGAAGAGTTCTTTCCTATCGGTGAATTCATCTTCCAAAACCATATCGAAGATGGAACGCATATTGGCAATCGGACCACGAAGGTCGTGCCCGATAACCGAGAAAAGTTTGTCTTTCGTCTGGTTTAGTTCCTCGAGAATATTTTTCTGCATCCCGAGCATTTCATTTTGCCGGGCAATCTCTACATTCTGCTGTGTAATTTTCTCGTTATCCAGTCGCTTCTGCACATAAGCGTAAATAATCAATCCGGCAACGAGAAGAATGGATATGGTTAGCCCCAACAATGTATTTCCTAAAAGCTTTTGCCTTTCAAGCTTTGCCTGTTGCAGTTCAATCAGCTGCTCTTTCTTCTGTGTCTCATATTTTGTCTGCAATTCGGCAATTTGTTGCGATTTGGCCAAACTGAGAACCGAGTCGCTGTACGACTTATATTTTTCATGATAATAAAGCGCTTCTTTGTAGTTCTCCAAACCTGCATAAGCCTTCGAAAGATTATTATAGATACGGGCCACCTCGTTATTCACGCCCATGTCACCTATAATCTTGAGAGCTGCTGTATAATAACTGATGGCTTTATCATAGGAACCCAACTTATCGAGGATTACGCCAATATTATTCACACACTGTGAGATTCGATTGTGATCATTCATCTCCTTATACAATGACATAGCCTGCAGTGCATGTTCAAAAGCCAGGGGCATGTCGCCCTGTTTCTGCAAAATGACCCCAATATTCAGCAAGCAGTTGGCAATTCCTCGCTGATTATCCAGTTCTTTATATACATTGAGTGCCCTCGTGTAATATTGTTTGGCTTCAACCAGCTTGTGTCGATTCGATGATATAACTCCCATATTGACCAGACTGGTAGCTAATTTGCCTTTAAAGCCATTTTTTTCAGCCAAATTCAATGCTCGCTGGTTATATTCCTTCGCCTCATCGATCAGGCCAATTGTAATATAGGCACTGGCAATATTCGTCAGTGTTGTGATCAGCGGGTGAATGATGTGATTGGAATCATAGTAATTCAGGGCGACCTGGTAATTTTCCAGCGCTTTTACATATTTTCCACGCCGGTGATAAATACTTCCAACGTTATTATGCGCATGCGCTGCCCCGCGCTCATCACCTATCTTTTCATAAATGACCAATGCCTTCTGATAAAATGACATTGCCTGACTTAATTCTCCATCCTGCTGGTATAAAACACCATAATACCCATTGGCATCGGCAATCCCTTTTTCATATCCCACACGGGTGGCGTAACTCAAAATTCCGGGAAGTTGAAGACGGACAGTTTGGGGATCGGAATAAATATTTTCAAAGCACGAATTCAATAACATATCAATCTTATCCCGGTCCGTCAATGTCGACTTATCCGTCAGCTCGGGTAAATTTGTTTTTGCATCGCCGTCGGCATAAAGCTTTTCTCCTCCCAATATCAGGAAGAGGAACATCAACATTCCCGTTAATAGGTTCACCTTCATTGCTCTAATATTTAATCCTGCTCTCTATCAAATGGTTACCTGCTGAGCGGTAAGAATTTATGGAAGATGGGCAGTCCAATCTTTTCAAATTTAATAATAATTAACAGAAATTAAACGCCTGACAACAAAGCAAAAAAAGCCGCTGAAGTTATTACAACTAATCAGCGGCTATATCATGTTAAAATTTTTCTCTATCGATGGAAAGACTCACTAATGAATTTCAGTCCGGCAGGTAATCCGGTACGCCAGTATGTCCAGCTATGCGAGCCATCACGAACACGGTATTCGTGCGGAATTTTTAAATCGCGCAACAATACGTGCAGTGCTGAATTTCCTTTATACAGGAAATCGTCATCGCCACAATCAATATAATACCGTACCGAACGAAGTTTCTCAGCCGGAATGTCTTTAGCCAGATGCAGCGGACTATGGGCAATCCAGTTTTTACTGATGCGAGCCTGACCTTCCAGATTCTTTCCGAAGATATCGCCAAAAAACATGGTGTAGTTCTTATCCGGCATATTCACAATCTCCTTATCGGTGAAGGTTCCTGAAGAAAATGCGACACACGAAGAAAATAAGTCGTTATACTTCATCGCATACATCAGTGCACCATATCCGCCCATCGATAATCCGGCAACCGCGCGAAACTCTTTCTTCGAGCGAATGCGATACTGCGATTCGATAAACGGGATAAACTCTTTGATGAACATATCCTCGTACGGGTCTTTTCCCTGATAGTCGTTGCAATACCACGTTACTTTGGCATCCGGCATAACGATGATCATCGGCGAACACGCTCCGCTGTCAATGGCTTCGTCTGCTATCCGGTTTACCTCGCCAAACTGGATCCAGCCAGTGTCGTCATCGGAATATCCGTGCAAAAGATAAAGAACCGGATAATCCCGCTGTGAATCATCATAGCCCGGCGGCAGGTAAATGGAATATTTTACATCACGGTTCAGGAGATCGCTTTTCATCGAAAGGCTCTCCACTACAGTGCCTTGCTGAGCAAATGCGGCAACCTGAAATGCCAGCAACACCAGTAATAGCGACAACTTCTTCATTGATTATGATTTAATTTTAGTTAATGATTTTAGATATTCTTGTCTCGCTTAAAGAGGACGCACACGCATATAATCGAGCATAGCCGTATTGATATCACCATTCATATTTTGGTTGAAATCTTCCAGCGAAAGCGTCAATGCATTTTTACCGGCCTTCAACTCCACCTGAATGGGATTACTCCAGCCCCAATTCGACCATTCATCTTTTCCTCGTTGCGCAAAAACAGCTACTCCGGCAAATTGATTATCCACGTTTACTGTTCGAATAGCGCATTTATTATCCGTGTTATCCGGTCCGGAACCGTTGGAATACCTGAAATCGATAGTGTATTTTCCGGTGTGGTTTACGGTGAAGTGAAAAACAAGTTTCCGGTTTTTATTTTTGGTTAGTTCAACAAAACCACTTCCACTGTAGCCATGGTAATCAAGTGATGATTTTTGGGCCACCTGTTCAGCTTCTACTTCGATAACTCGCTTTGGCGATATAACATCCACCGGCTGACTCAAAAATGAATTATCGGCCTTTCCACGCGTTTCTACCTGATATTCTGCCAAACGAGTTGTCAACAGAATGCGCACAGCAGTGTCACTGACCATCTGGAAGAACTTTCCATTCCGGTAAACGGTATAGCTATCAGCTCCTTTAACCGGCCGCCAGGTAAGGTGATCGCCCTTCAGTTTTACCTGCATTGGTGCTGCTGGCGAAAAACGATTAGCCACCCGATTAATGCTTCCCCTATGTCGAACCCGGTTATTCATTTCGATGACGATCTTATGTTTTCCACTTAAATTCCCCGGCAGGAAGGAATCCTTAGTCTCTTTCCCATCGATGAAAAAATGGCTGATTTCATCGCCATAGCCTTTGACCTTTATGGAGAAATTCATTTTCCTGTAATGAAAACTAGTTACCTCAAAACTTCCCCGGTAGGCTTTAGGAACAACAGGGGCAAACTCTATTCCGTCCACATGAAAATCCATCCCCAGGAAGACCCGGTAAACCATCGCCAGATTTCCTGCAATACTCCAAAGTTGCCGGTTCGAATTGACCTGTGTATCCCTGAAATCACCATTTCCGGCTACCATATTTTCCTTGTTGGTAAGGAACAAAGCTGCCGGCCGATATAAAGCGGCCAAACCCTGTTCCAGGCCAGCCATATTTCCATGCCGGGCATTAGCCCAATTCCAATAGGCTTGCACAAACGGCCAGATACTGTTGTTATGGTACGGAGGAATTTCGGGTATTTGCGGATAAATTGTGGGAATTCCATAATCGACAACAGGTGTTTTTTCCAGGATGGATCGTACGCGGGCTGTATCAGCTACTCCAAACAAAACCGATAAGGCTTCTCCCAGTGCCTCACTTCTTGTAGAAAGCGAAAAATTGTTTCTTCCGTAAAGATATTGCCCATAATATCCTTTCTCTTTGACCCACAATTTACTGTTCATATCCGCTTTGATCGAATCAGCCAATTGCACATACCGATTGGTCGTATCTTCCATCATTTTAGCCATTTGGGAAAGAATCATCAACGAATGAAAATGAACGGCATTGGTGCCCAAACAACGCGACTGAGATATATCTACACCGTTCATCCAGGCAGGATATGTCTGCTTGCGCCAATCGAGAAACGAAGATTCCCCCATCATCAAGTGATTCTGGTTATTCAGCAAAGTTTTGATGTCGTCGTCAACGCTGTTTTTAATAATGGGATAAATCTTTTTCAGCCATTCCTGATCGCCTGTAACCTTGTATATTTCCCAGGCAGCTGTTGCCCAAATACTCCGGTCAGACGAAACCGGCCAAGCCCCTCCCGTTCCGGTATCCTGAATAATCCGACCGTTTTTCACCTTACGCATCAGGCTCGTTTTGGCCACCTCCGGCTCGAGATATGCATAGGCGAGGATAATGCTGTAACTTACATCACGGGTCCAAACTCCCGGCCATGACTCACCCGTACGGAAAGTTCCGTCTGACTCAATATCTTGTACCGTCTCGTCAAGTGACATATTGTACATGGCATCGACCAGTGGAATATCGGAGTGCAATTGGGGATAACCCGAAATATCATTTTTCAGGCTCCACTTTTTTGCCGTAAAATTGCCTGGTTCGTATGGATTCAATACTACCGTGGTGGTGTAAATACCATCACCATCCGGATCGGTTAATTGAAATTGTTTGCGTGTAGCCAGGTTATCAAAATCCCAGCTCAATGGAGATAGATTTCCGGCAATGAATATCCCTTTGAAATCATCTTTATAAATACGACTTCCATTAGAAAACTGATGAAATCCTTTTTCTTTAAAGTCTTTCATCAGGGCACGGGCATCGAGACTGATTTCCATTTTGGTATTAGCAGGTAGACTGCCCGTCGGATTTGATTGTGTTTCGTCCTTGCCTTTTTTCCCAAATTCAATCGTTGGTAAGCTTATCAACTTATTTTTGTCAGGATTCAGCAAAAAAGTATGGTTTACCCCCACAGGCAGCTCGTTGTCTTTTCCGTTTACGGCAAACTTGAATTCAATGAAATTGGGAAAATTGTCATTGGCCGGACTTTGATAATCAGAGACCATTTGAGTAGGAGAAATAACTTTTGCCTTATACTTTCCCTGCACTACCCGATTGGCATATACCTTATAATTTTCTGCTTTATAGAGCAATCGGTTCTCCTGATGACAGCCTGCCAGCGTGATCATCGAAATGACAAGTAAAATCCCCTTTTTCACAACGCTATTTTTTCTTCGTTATAATTACACCATTTTTTGGTAATAACCTAGTCACAAAGGTAATGAACACCGGCAACGAAAAAGAAAAGGCGGGCAAGAATATTTTCAGGAAGTACGTTTATGAAACAGAAACATAAAATAAGGGAACTGCTTCTGCAATTCCCTTTCCTCTTTTAACCAAGCCTGACCAAAATTGTATGAAAAAATTTTTTCCTCTCTTTCCTACAAAGATGATCGATAAAGGTGTTAACCCGATAAAAGTTTTCCTAAAATTCATTAAATACAACTACTTCTCCTCGAAGAAAGCTTCCTTCCCGGGATAATTCATCGATTTCTTTGCTTTTTCAACCGGGAACAGGAAATACCGGATATTACCTTCGCTGGCCACTTTTCCTTCGTGATTGATAATTTGTGCATGAATGGTGGCTAACCTCCGATTCTGATCAACCAACTTCGCTTTTAGCGTGATTTCTCCCTTATCAATCAGTACCGGCTGCTGATATTTCACCTCCATGGATGCGGTAACACCCGCCGTTCCGCATTGTGTATAAACCACCCAACTGGCGATTTCATCCAGCATCGTTGCCTGAATTCCGCCATGCAAAACATTCAGGTATCCCTCATATTTCTTTTCTGGAATCCATTTCGAAATTACTTCACCTTCCTCCACTTCATGAAAATGCATATTCAAACCAATTGGATTGCTGGGAGAGCAACCAAAACAATGGTATTCGCCGGAGGTATCTTTTGCGTAAGGATTGATAATCTTTTTCATGTGTATGTAAAATGTTTTATTTAAACGCTTCCTTTATTCTAATAAAATACCTAATCAACCTCAACCAGTTTATTTTCCTGAATATACCATACATACCCTTTCGCATGAGCATATCCCATTTTCCTAATATCGGTTAAGTAACCGGCGACTTGCTTCCGGTTTTTTTCATTTTCACTTCCGGTTTTGTAGTCAACTACCACCAGCTGATCGTCCTTCATCATTACCCTGTCGGGACGATGAGTCCGTTCTTTTCCCCGAAGGATATCTCGTTCGGCGAGAACCTTCCAACTACCATCGAACCATGAATGAATGATGTCTTCTTCCAGTTTTCCGGCAATCTCATTTCGAAGATTCTCCATTGCTGTTTTTTCGATTTTTCCTTCAAACAACATGCGATTCAATGCCCTGTCGATGTCATGAGTAGTGATGATGTTCTCGAATAACTCATGCATTAACTGTCCATAGTTCACTTTCTCTAATTTGTCACTGGGCGTAATCTCGAAGTAATTCTGGCTATGTAACCGGATTTTCAAACTATCGCCTTTCCCGCCAAATTGAAAATTAGTAAGTGCAAACGAATCAGTGGCTGTTTTCACATTTCCTGAAGGTTGAAGAGCGCCCAACTCAAAGGCTTTCTCTTCCATATTCCAATAGTCCGTAATGTCGATGTAATGTTGCCGGTCCTCCGAATCGAGCAATGGCGGATTTTCAAATATGCGTTGAAGCAAACCTGACATCGAGTTTCCAACTCCCTTAGTCAGTTTCGGATTGTATGCACCATACACAACCAACGCATTTTTGGCACGGGTAAACGCCACATACAACAAATTGAGGTTGTCGACAGCACTGTACAACAACTCGGTAAAGTATTCATCAGCAAATAACGAATTCGTCAGATTCTTTTTATACTTCACAGGAACCAGTGCAAGTTCGCTCAACGGTTCGCTATCGGGCTTACACCACAAATGCGGCGCATGTTTCGGATCAGGATAAACCGGCCAGTCACAGAATGGAATAAAGACAACCGGAAATTCCAATCCCTTCGATTTATGAATGGTCAGAACGCGGATAGCGTTTTGTTCCTCTGCCACACTGATGGTTTTACTAAAACCGGTACTCTCCCACCAATCGACAAACGAGTTGATATCGGCTGACTCCGTACGCGTATAATCCAGTAGAATATCTAAAAATGCCTGCAGATAGGGCCATTCTCCGGAAATACTATTCAAACGGAATTCTCGAATCAACCGTTCAGCCAGATTGTACAACGGCAATCCTCTTAGTTCATTTTTCAGGGCAACGCTTTCTTCGTCTCCCAGCCAAGGATTAAACAGCGCCGGCATGTTATTCATATAATCAAAATACCAGTCAGCTGCTTCGTCCTGATCCATTTTCGAAGTTCCAAATAAATCCAGCTGCTGTTTACCGTTATTCTTTAATAATACCTGCTCTTGTTGCGGCATGGAAGGAAGCAGATAAAAGAAAAACTCGTGAATCATTTCAGCTTCCCTGATTTTATTCTTCGGGCCGGCCAAAATATGAAAGTAGTTCAGGATGAACTTCACCGTTGCGGCATTGCCCACAAACAATGAGTCGTTCGAAATAACCTCGTAACTAAAAGCTGAATCAGGAGTTGCCAATTTCTTTTCAAGCAATGCCTTGGCAATTTCCGCGCCTTCCCGCTTATTCCGCACGAGAATCGCGATGTCGCCCGGTTCATAACCCAGCTCCTGCATTTTCTCGATATTCGAGATGGTTTTATTGATGGCCATTTGCCGGAAGTCGTCTTTGCTTCCTTCATTTTCCATCAGCTCTATGCGCACGTATCCATTTTCACTTTCACTTTTAGCGCACTTCTGAAAATGATCGGCATACGCTTTGGCTATCAGATTTTCGAAATCTCCTTTGTTTTTAATCGTGTCGCCGGTAGATTCCAGTTGAGCATTCACGTCATCCTGCAAAAATTCGGAAGCCTGCCGGAAGATAATGTTATTGAAGTCGATGACGTTCTTTGAGCTTCGCCAGTTGGTATCAAGCGTTACTTTGTCGAGGCCGTAATGCTGAAAATCATTCTCCAGTTGATTGGCCAGTAGATTCCAATCGCCGTTACGCCAACGGTAAATCGATTGCTTCACGTCACCTACCACCATATTTTGTCCACCTTCCGCCAGTGAGTTTTCCACCAATGGATTCAGGTTATGCCATTGCATTCGCGATGTATCCTGGAACTCATCGAGCATGAAATGTTGATAAACGGAGCCCATCTTTTCGTAAACGAACGGCGTATCGCTGCCGGCTATCACTTTATTCAGCAACTGCGCCGTGTCACTCAGGATAAGAATGTTCTTTTCCAGAGATATTTCCTTGACTTTGGAAGCCAAGTCAGTTAAAACTCCCAGCGTATAAAGATTGGGAAGAACAGCCTTCGCTGACTCAACCCTTGGTGATTCTTCGTTGTAATATTGCAATGCCTCGTTGAGCAGACTATTTAATCCTTCGTCATAGGCCGAAGCAATAGCATTCTTCACTGCAGGATCTGTCGTTTTGGTCGACCAATCGTCAAGATTGTCAACGGCTTTTAATACCCGCGCACTGGGCTCATATTTTCCTTCCGTCAATTTTGGGAAATAGGAAGCAAATGAAGTCTTGCCGTATTTAAAAGACTCCGGGCTTAATCCATGGCTGGTCATCAAAGCAATCGCTTTTCGCCCAATATCAGCCATCCGCTCATCGAATTCCTCGGCAATCATTTTTAATTTCTTGCCATAATCAGCCAGGAACTCCTTGTCCTCCATGCGTGCAATCAATTCCTCATCGAATGTCCGGAAAGCTTCGCCGAAGATTTCGCTTCCCCTTTCCAGTATATGCTGCTTAAAGTTCCAATTCTGTCCTACCTGCAAAGTCTGCTCTGCAAAATCCAAAAACCATTCTCTGAGCAATTCATTATCATCAATACCAAGAAAAAGCCTTTCGACGGCTTCCTCCAAAATAGCCCGATGATCCAGCTCGGTACGAAATGAAGCATGTAACCGGATTTCACGCGTAAAAGCCCGGACAACCCGTTGAAAGAAACTATCGATGGTACTGACTGAAAAACGGGAATAATCGTGCAATACAGATTTCAATATCTTATTGGCGAGTTTCCGAAGCGCCTCTTCCGGTATACCAGAAACAGACATTAATGTATCCAAATGCTGTGAAGGCTGACCACTGGCCAACAAATAAAGTTCACTAAGTATCCTTCCCTTCATTTCGGCTGTTGCCTTATTGGTAAAGGTGACAGCCAAAATATGTCGGTAAGCCGTTGGTTCCTGAAAAATCAGTTTCAGATATTCCCGGGTAATCTGAAACGTTTTTCCCGAACCGGCCGAAGCTTTATATATTTTCAAATTAGACATTATCGCAACATTTTTTTGGCGTTTCCAATCGATTCATCCTCCTCCACTACTCATCATTTCCGCATAAAACCTGTAGCATCTGACCGAATTCCTGTAAAAGTAGAAAACATCTCCGGAAAAAGATTTTACACTCACAATATTTATCCCTTTTGCTGCTTCAATTTTTGTTGCAAAGCCCGAAATAACTGATGATATGACATCTGAGACAAGGACATTGATACCTCTTGCTAACCCGATAAACTTTACAATTCGCTATTTTCTATCATAATTACATAATATTTTGCCATTATCGTGCGTTATTAAAGGCAAAGGGTAATTCAGTATTACCAAAAAAATGTTATGTTAGCAAGCTCAAAATTCGAGAAATTGTACAGTTTGACTAACCCAATTCACAAATACGGAAGCATGAAAATCCTAAATTCTGAGAAAGTAACTTACTTGTTGTTGTTCGGGTTGCTTTTATTTTTCACCCCCGGTATCACTGTGGCTCAAAATGTTTCAGTAAGTGATGAACCCCATAGCCCGGACTCGACTGCGGTTTTGGACATATATTCAAACACCAAAGGTCTGCTTATCCCCCGTGTAGACCTGGTTGCTCCTGATGATCCTGTTGTTGGCACTAAGCCGGTTGGATTGCTGGTCTGGAATAAAACCGCTTCTGCATCATATCCAAATATTGGATTGCACTACTGGGATGGAAGTGATTGGAAAAGTGTTTCATCGACCGAATATGTTCCGCAAGCATCAGCTTATTATATTAGTAATGCTACATCATACGAAAGTGCCGACTCCATCCTGGATAAGAGCATAAATGGCTTGCAATTATTTCTCGACCAAATCGCTCAATTACCTAATACGCCGGCAAATTATCTAACCAACATCTACGCTACCCGACAGGGAGCCGGATTAAACGAAACCGATGGTGCTTATCTGAATCATCCTACTGCTACCTATATTTCGACAGCAACTTCACTGAATGAAGCAGATTCACTGTTGGATAATCAATTGACTACGGTTACCAATTCTACCGCAACAAACAGCGCTGCCCTTGTCAACTTAAACACACGGGTTACAAACAATACAAATGCGATTGCCACAAACACGTCCGATATTTCAACAAATACTTCTGACATTTCAAACCTGCAAACGCAAGTCAACAATCTTACTTCTAATACATCCACACAAACCGAAATAGACGCGGTTGAAGCCGGAGCCGGTTTAAATGCCGACGGGACCTATTCGGCTAACAGTGGAGCCACCTATATTGGAACTGCTACAAGCTTGAACAACGCTGATAATCTGCTGGATCAGGCTATAAGTTCGGTAATGGCAGATGTACAAACCAACAATCAGGATGTTACGCAACTAACCCAAGATGTAGCCAACGTACAACAACAGGCTACAAACATTCAAGCTGAGCTGGATAATACTCAGGCTGGAGCCGGATTAGGAACTGACGGAAGTTATACCGCTAATACCGGAACCAACGTAATCACTAGTGCAACCGACCTGAATAATGCCGATGTACTGCTTGATCAGGCTGTAACAGCAGTTACCACAACGGCTCAAACCAATCAGTCGAATATTTCCAGTTTGGATACTCGCGTACAAACATTGGAGAACAATACGGTTTCCAGTAGTGATTTTGGAGCTGCCGGTACGGTAGAAGCAAATAAGGCAATTGTTGCCGGAAGTGATAAGTCCGTTAGTGGCTTTAACAAAATATCTACAGATGGTAAAGTAACCGTTGGAGCGACAACTCAACCGGAGGCATCGGCCATTATGGAAGTTAATTCCACCACGCAGGGTTTTCTTCCTCCACGGATGACGCTGGCGCAGATTGACGCGATAGCCTCACCCGCTGAAGGTTTGATGGTTTACTGTACTTCACTGCATCAACCGCTCTATTACAACGGTTCTCACTGGATGACCTATACTGGCAGACCTGCCGAAATCAAAGTTGGAAATAAACTGGAAGGTGGTATTATCTTCTATATCAATAATTCGACCAATGAGGTTTACGTCGTAGCAGAACAAGTATTTAACGGCCTTGAATGGGGACCGACTGACCAGATGATTGGTGCAACCAGCACTGACGGAGCATCCAATACATCACTTATCAATACGGCTCTGGCAAGTAATACCACCTATGCTGCTCCATTCTGTGAAAGTTATACGTACGAACTAAAAACTGATTGGTATCTGCCTTCACAGGAGGAAATGGCTTTGCTGTATGCCGCACAGGCCCAGCTGCCTGCAGGATTTATCCAGTCAGCGTATTACTGGACTTCAACAGAAGTTGATGCATCAAAAGCAGTAGCATTCGATGGTTCAACCGGAACGGCTATCACTGCTGGTCAGTTGAAGTCAAGCCTATACCAATTTTACGCAATCCGGAAATTCGTTATTCAGTAAGCAAAGTAATGAATCGACTCATATACATACCACTCCTTTTAGCCTTTGTACTCCTGTGTAAAACACAAGCAGATGCACAGCAAGCTGTTTTTCATAACAGCGGTGCACAGATTGTGATTACCAAAGGAGCTGACGTAAACATTCAGGGTTCCATGCTCAGTGAACCGTCCAATAATATTGCTCCTAAAATTAAATTAAACGGGAATCTTAGTGTTTCAGGTGACATCATTAATCATTCCGACAATCTGTTCCGCATATCCGAAGGGTACCTGATTTTAACAGGCTCGGGAACCCAGGTTATCAGCAGTAATTTCTCCTCTCCGTTTCTGGTATACAACCTGGAGCTTAACGGAACAGGAACGACGCTGCTGCAAACTAACGTTCGAATTATCAACGACCTGAACTTTCAGCAGGGATATCTCGATGTCGGTGACCAGGATTTAGTTCTGTATTCAAATGCTTTTACTTCCGGCACACCGGGAGATCAATCCATGATTATCACTTCAGGTACAGGAAGATTGATTAAAAGCATGCCCCAACAAGAAGATATAACGTTACCTGTAGGAAGTACTGCCAAAGGTGCTCACTATTCTCCCGTCGATGTTGCCTGGCAATCGGGTACCTTTTACAGTAATAGCATAGTTATGCTTTCGGTTAAACCGGAAAAACTGGATGCTAATACAAGCCCGCAGAATTACCTTGAAAAATACTGGGATGTGCAGGTAAGCGACGTCGATAATCCGAAAGCCAACCTGACATTTCATTATGCGCCGGAAGAGGTTTTTGGTGACTCATCGCAGATTTATGCCATGCGCTTCTTTGAAAACAACGGGCAGATGTGGCCGCGCTTCGATGGCAACCTCAATCCGGTAACCCATAGCTTTACCTTTGCGACTAGTAATTTTGGCAAATTTACGGCGGGTGATTTAGGTACCTCTGACTTCTCAGATGTTATTGTTTTCCCAAACCCTAATAACGGCGCTTTCTCCATTAAGGTAATTGCTCCGGCAGAAGGTATGATGGATATGCAATTTACCAACATGGCAGGTCAGCAATTATACTCAGGTCAAATCGATCAGGGTATTCATGAATATGACTTTACCAACTCGCCTAAAGGCGTATATTTTGTGAAGATTTTCTTCTCGAACAAGATTGTAACACGTAAAATCGTTATACGATAATATAGAGACTGTTTTATTGAATAAAAAGGCAAATATTCAAGAAAGAGTCTGTCCCAAAAAGCAAGTGGACAGACTTTTTTTTTTTAGCATTCGTTGGGTCAACAAAATATCAAGAGATAAATAATTTTTGTCAAGACTTTATTTTAAAATACCAAGACATAATTTAAAAACGTCAAGACATTTTAAACAAAACATTTAGACATTTTTTCTAAAAGATCTTGATGTTTTTCGAAAAAGTCCGGACTTTTTGAAAAAAGGTCAAGACTTTCTTTCAATACTGTCTGAACTTTTCCACGGTAAGGTATATACTCCCTAAAAAACAAGTAATGATTCAAGAAAAAAGAGGCTGTCCCAAACGAGACGGCCTCTTTTAATCTTATAGATCTCATAATTATCGGTTCAGAGCCCCCACGGGAAGAATTACCCGTTTTTCGGGGAAAGTATTTCACTGCTTAACGCCCCATTCGGATGCAATAACTATTCATCGTATACCCCATGGAACTCGCCGGAAATGGAACGTAAGCGCATACCATTTTTGTAACCAACCACAAAAGCATCTTTTATCTTCGTATCTCTCCTGATACGTTTTTTGAACGCTTCGGCCTCCGGATAAGTATCGAAAGTTCCTAACGTAAATTTCAGGTAACCGTCCTGCTCTTCGCTCTTGATTGGCTCTGTCAGATGAAGTATTCTTGCCAGCTCTTCAACAGTATAGTGATACTGAGCAAACGCGCCAACCTGAACAGTAAAACGATATACTGCGTCCTTATACAAATGACCGCTTGCTTTCACATTGTCGCTGCCGGTACGGTAAAAACCAAACTGCCCATCAATTTGTTGCGCTCCTGCATAATCTTTCAGCGGAAGAATCTTATAGCTCAACATCATGGTCGAACCTTTGGGCAATTGCGGGTAATCTACATGGATATCCGTCTTATCATAACTCTTCGTTGAATCATTCCACGCGTAAACGCCCTTAGGAAGTGGAATATCCAACATTCCCGGCGTACTCAGATCACCTTTCTGAATTTTGATATCCAAATGGTACTCATGCCCGGGTAAGAGTTTATTTTCTGTATTCACCGTAAGGGGAACTTCCTTCAAACCGAATTTTTTATCCAAATCAAGCATGTCTTCGGCCTTCTTCTCCCCTCTTCTCTTTCCAAATTTATAAACCAGTCCAACCTCACCAACCAGGTAATTCGGATTTCTCAGCCACTTGTAGTCTCTGTCGTTTCCTCCTTCGTAATATTGAGAATCAAGACCACGCCACGATGCTCCCAAACGGAATCCCAAATGATGTGTCAGATTATAATCGAAAAGCAATCCTACCTGATAGGAAATTTTGTAGTTATCTTTTGGCTTAACAATATTAGGCGACGGTTCAAATATATTTACACCTCCACCGACTTTCCCGTAAAAGGCATATCGCTTTTGCGAAACATCGTTTGCCTGTAAATTGGTGAAATTAATCAATCCGTTCAGGTTGATATCATGGTAATAGGAATAATCGTTACCAATTGCCCGGGCAAAACCGAACTCATATTCGGTCTCAATCGAAAACACATCGTTTATTTTTCGATGAATACCGGCACCCACAAACGGAGTAATTTCGTTAAAATAGGCATTGAAGTATGGATCCAATTCATTATTTATCGCCTTGAAATAATTAGTGGCTCCTCCGTTAATGTAAAAAAACCAGGGTTGACTGATGTGATACTTTTCTGGTTTTGCCTGTGTACTGTCCTGTTCCTGGGCAGCTGCACCAACTGATACAGAAATCAATAAAAGCATCATCGTGGCACGAAATAATCCAAGCAGAGTAAAATGTCTTCTCATTTTTATCACGGTTAGTTGCAAAAACAACGTAAAATGGTTTCTTCTCAATATTTATTAAGGGTCTGAACCAAATTTAGAAAATTTGAACCCCATTTCTGAATTTAATGAAAAATATTATCAACAAATACAACCAACTTATTATCTATAAAGAAGGTATAACCTGAAAACGAATACATTCCTTAACTAAGTTTAAACCGAACCCGAAGCACACCATCGCAAAAAGAGGTAGAAATCAAATGAAACTCCCCGACTTCTTTGGTTTGGTTAACATGCTCGCCAATACAGGGACAGGCATCATATTCACCAACATGCACAATACGCAGATGCTCCTCATCAATGGCTTCTTCAGGCAACCGATCCAGATTGTATCGCTCTGCCGCCACATCGTAAGTAACCATTTCGTGACCTACAGCCAAATTCCAGCCAATAACTTCATTGACCCGCGATTCAAGATCCTTTTCCTCATCACTGTTCAGCGGGCGGTTAAACCGATAATCACATTTCGATTTTTTTCGCTCGATATGACTGGAAAAGGCCCGGTTACAACCAAACATACGCATCATCGTCTGATTTAAAATATGCTCGGCCGTATGCATCCGATGATCGTAATCTTTCATTAGTTAGTTTATTTAAAACAAAAATAGCCAATTCTACTGTTATATTCGCGGTATTTCTTGCATAGCCTGTTTCAAAATATGAATTTTATGTTTCCACCATGCAACACAAATGAAATCGTCTCGTCATTCAAACAGAAGTATAAAACAAATTGAAAAGGAAAGCGATAAATATTCATCAGCATCTGATTGACCGCTGCCTGCTTAACGATACCAAAGCTCAGTTCGAGATTTACAAACTGTATTACAAAGCAATGTATACAACCAGTTTGCGAATTGTCGGCACAACTGAAGATGCGGAAGATGTAATGCAGGAAGCTTTTCTTAAAGCGTTCAGAAAACTGGACACTTACGAAGGCGAAGTAAGTTTTGGAGCCTGGTTGAAACGAATTGTCATCAATCATTCCATCGATTACCTGAAAAAAAGAAAGATGGAATTCAAAGAACTTTCGCCCAATGAAAACCGGCTACCAGACACTGACAACGAACCGGAAATGACGGAAGGTATTACCGTTGATGAAATAAAACAGGCAATGAGTGAGCTTTCTGATGGTTACCGGGTAGTACTTTCGCTCATCCTGTTCGAAGGATATGATCATGAAGAAGTGAGTGAGATTTTGGATATCAAAAATGCCACCAGCCGTTCGCAGTTTCTGCGGGCGCGCAACCGGTTAAAAGACATCTTGCTCAACCGAAGAAGTAAAAATAACGTGGCAATAATCTGATTATGGACAATCTGGAGAAAATATTAAAGGAACGAAGGGAGGATTTTCTGGAAGAACCCGCGGAAGGCCATTTTGAACGCTTCCAAAACCGACTGGAGCAAACCGAAAGAAAAACAAAGCGGAAGAATTTGCTGGTTTCCCGGTTCAGTCGCGTAGCTGCTGTTGCTATTATTCTGTTGTTATCGGCCAACCTGGTACTTTATTGGTTTCATCCGCTAAATAACCAGAACCAGGCCGTTAATCAGACAGAAGAAGTTCCGGGAGAATTTAACGAAGCCCAACTCTACTATACGGCCCGAATAAACGATGGAATCAGCCAATTGCAGAAGATGGCCGGTCAGGGTGTTGAATCTTCTAAAGACCTCAACGAAATTAAAAAGGAACTGACGGAGATGGACAGTCTTTATCGGAATCTGCAAAAAGAGCTGAAAGTAAATCCGGGCGACGAAAGGATATTAAACGCTATGATTGAACATTACCAGACTAAACTGGCAATCATCAATACCATACTCAACGATTTAAAAAATGCATCAATTCAAAAAAAATCATCATCTCATGAAAAAGTTCAAATATAACCTGTTTCTTCTGGTTGCTATTCTCTTTGCCAGCCAGGCATTTGCGGAGAAAACAACCAAGAAAGTGTACCAGAGTTTCGACATTAACTCGGTAAAAGCACTGAATATCAACAATAAATTTGGCAACGTTTACATCGATGACGTTCGCAGCGATTCCGTTGTGGTCGATGTGGATATCTGGGTAGAAGGATTGCCCGAAGACAAAGCAAAAGGACTACTCAATAAAATTGATGTATCCATTCACAAGGATGGCGGAACGGTTTATGCAGAAACCAACATCACATCGGATTTTAAAACGCGGCAAACGTTCAGTATCGATTACCACATTTCGGTTCCGGCCGACCGCGACTTGACCGTGGAACAGCGTTATGGAAACGTCACAATGAATAATCTGACCGGTAAGGGTAAATTCGAAATCAAGTATGGTAGTCTTACCGCTAAAAAACTCAATTCACCATTGCTTAGCTTCGATTTGGCCTACAGCAAAGCCGAAGTAGAGGAAACCGATGATTTGAATGCCGACCTGCGTTACTCCAAACTTTTCCTGACAAAGGGAAAGAAATTGACCTTGGACAGTCGCTACTCAGTGGTAAAGACGGATAATTGTGATTACCTGAAAGCCGATTCGCGATACGACGACTTCGAATTGGGTGAACTCAATACCTTGATTGCCGAATCGATGTACACCAATATCAAAGCAGACAAGCTGAATTCGACTTTGCAATTGGACAACGGCTACGGAGCCATAAAAATTGGCGAAATACCCGCTGGATTTGACAGCATCCGTGTAACCAACAAATACGCCAGCATCAAGTTAGGAATCGCTCCCGATGCCTCGTACTACCTTCACGGAGAGGTTCAGTATTGCAATCTGAAACACCCGGACAGCAACCGGTTGAACCGGATGAAGGAAAACACCAGTTACGAAGTGGACGGAATCATCGGAAATGATAGTGCTCCCAAAGCAAAAGTGGATATAACCAGCCGTTACGGAAGTATTTCTTTAATGCAATAGATTTGAATGCAAACCTTTTTAGCCGGCCGTTTTACGACCGGCTTTTTTTATGAAAAACAAATAAGTCAGTTTATACAAATCGAACAACCACAATGGTCCGCCTTTTCGCATCAATTGCTTCTCCCATTTCACATGAAAATTCTGGTACAAAGTCGTCATCATCTTTTGCATTCCCATTCTTTTAAGAAACCTGAAATACCGAATAACCTTAACGCCCGATGAATCAAAACCGGTATTTGCCTGCATTAATTCAGCCAGGTTCTCCACTCCTTCCCGTGTTTTGGCAAGAAAAACATCTGCATCGTCGATTCCGGTATGAATCGCCGGGTTATCGATATGAAGAATACTTGCACCCGCTTTCATCATTTTTTGCCCTAAAAACGTATCCTCGTGCCCATACCGGGACAATTCTTCCGAAAAACGAATTTTCAGAAATTGTTCTTTCCTTATCAGGAAATTGAATGCAGAAAAAGAATTGAAAGGCTGCTGATTTCGCCGGATTGAAGGAATTTGTTCCCGATGAATGCCATATCTCCATCGTAAGTGTTTCTTCCCTTCAGCAGGCGGCTCATAATAGTAAGTTGTACCACCACAAACGACATCCACGTCGTCAGTGTGAGCTATATAGTTCTTTAAAAAATCCGGATTGAAGATTTCTGCATCAGCGTCAATGAAAAGCAGGTAAGGATATTGTGCCATTTCTGCCAAACGGTTACGATTAGCGGCCCGCCCTAAATTTTCTGCTCCCGTTTCAATCCGTACAAAAGGAAAATCTCCATCAAGATTGAATGCGGGTGTTGGCCCGTCTTCCCCGACAATGATTTCAAACGGAATTTCGCACAATACAGCCTGCTCGTGCAACGTTTTGATCAGCAGGCGACAATTGTTCTGATAGCTTGGAATCAATATCGAAATCATGGGAATTGCAATTGTTTTTACTAAGTTGCAAATCCGAAATCCGATTCGCAATCATGCAAAAATTAACTGAAATGTTTCACATAAAAAAATATCTGCCACTAACGCTTGTGGCATTTTTATTGGCGGCAAAAGTTGTCGTTGCCGAGGGTTACCAAATTAAACTTTCGTTACCTCAGCAGAAAGATACACGTATTTTTCTGGCCAGCTATTATGGCAACCGAATTTTCCGGATCGACTCCACACAGACCGATCAGCACGGTAATGCAACCTTAGCCGGCGATTCAAGCCTGGATGAAGGTTTCTATCTGCTGTATCTCGACAAAGATCATTACTTCGATTTCCTGGTTGGAAAGGATCAAACTTTCTCTATTTCCGGAAATTTCCAGAACAGTGAAAGTCAACATTTTTCCGGATCAACAGAAACAGAGGCATTTCAAAAATATCAGCAATTTTTGGGGCAACAGCGGAAAAAACAAATGAATCTGCAACAGCAAATGCAGCAGTATCATTCGAATACTGATTCTGTTAAACAAATCAGAAACCGGATGATAGCCCTAAACCAGAAAATGCAAAAATACTGGGAAGCTCAGGCCGACAAATACAAAGGAACATTTTACGCCGACTTTATGCGCTTCATGATTATTCCACGTCCGGATGACATCAAAGTACCGGCCAATGTTGCCAATCCCGACTCGGTGAAATGGACCAAAGAATACGCGTTCCGACGGGATCATTTCTGGGACAACTTTAATTTTGCTCAGCCAGGCCTTATTCGGACACCTCTTGTTCAGAACCGACTCGATACCTATTTCGACAAAGTTTTGATACAGAATCCCGACTCGATTATCGGTCCGGCAAAAAAACTGATAGAAAAATCAAAAGCCAATGACAATATGTTCCGGTTCATGGCCGACTTTGTATTGACTCACAGTGCCAATTCGCAAGTAATGGGTATGGACAAGGTCTTTGTTCAAATTGCCGATGCTTATTTTCTGAATGGGAAAGCCAGTTGGGCCGATTCAACCATGCTGGCAAAAATCCGGGAGAAAGTATATGTTACGCGCCCCAACCTGCTGGGGAAAATTGCACCGGAATTAAAGCTTCAAAATGCCGACGGTCAGTATTTCAGCCTGCACCAGGTCGATGCCAAATACACTATTCTTTACTTCTGGGAGCCTGATTGCAATCATTGTAAAGAACAAACTCCGGTTTTGTATGACAAAATATACAAGAAATTGCATTCGAAGGGAGTTGAAGTTTATGCGGTATTAACGCAGCCCGACGAAAAAGCAGACTGGCAAAAATTCATCGACGATCACGGACTGTATGATTGGATAAATGTTTGGGACCCGGATATGATTTCCAATTTTCATGTCTTGTACGACGTACACAGCACGCCCACATTGTACATTCTCGACAAAAACAAAAAAATTATAGCCAAACGACTGGATGTAAATACCGCCGGCGATTTACTGGAGAAACTACTCAAGTACCAGAAATAGTAATATTTGAATATACGGAGGAATCAGATGTGGTGAACCAAAATGTCCACACTGGTTCCTTCGTCCTTTTGCACCTCAACCTCCACCTCACTGTCTTCATAACCATACTTGTGTATCTTGGCATGATATTGTCCGGGAGGTAAATTATAGAACCGGAAATGTCCAAGTGGTGATATATGCCGGGTTAATCTCAGCTCCCGTATCGTAATATCGGCATTCCCCACCGGAAGATGAGTAGCATCATCAATAACGGTTCCCTGCAATGGAATAGAATAAGCCGTACGAATTCCTCGGGCCTTTTTGTACGATTCGTAAAAGTCTTTATTCACCCAGCGAAACATCATGGACTGTGCATCCAAGTGTTCTTTTAGTACTTTCCGGGCTTCCAGAATCAAATCATCAAGTTTGTCGTATAGTTTTTCGCGGGTTTGAATGGTGACTGTCTCTCCTCCGGTACAATAACGCAGTTTCTCGATGTTCTCCTCCATTTCGGCCAAATGTGCCAGCGTAATAAAGTAAGTACGAAGCTCGCTATAATGCTCGACACTAATTTCCAATATATCCTGGCTTTTGCGCAATAAATCGTCACAGGTAATTTCACTAAAATCTGAGGAAAGGTAATCCAGCTTGTCAATCAGCTTATGATCGTCCTGCGTTAACGCATACACCAACAGATTTTTGGAAATCCTAACGGTGAGTTCCTCCAGTCGTTTTCTGAAAACAGCTGAATCTTTTTTGGGCAAAACATACAACGATTCCATTTTGTGGACAATTTGCCGGATGTAAAGTAAACGCCCGGAAAAAAGATGAAAAGCCGAACGAAATCCGTAGTGGTTACGCCAAAGTGAATGATACTCACTGCAAACCTTCTCCACAGCCAGAAACATTTCCATGGTGGCTATCTGATCTTTATTCATAGCAGTATCGATTTGATTGAGAAATTACCTGAAGTATCCCCTGAGAGGGTTGTGATAGAGGATATATTACCGAATGTAATCTTTCCCGGAAGAATAAATATCGCTTTCAGAAGTGTGCTTTATGGCCTGACTCCCTACTAAATTTACGGAAAAATAAGCGATTTACATAAACAGGAGTTCAATTTAATGTTGCCCAATACCGGGATGGATCAAGCTTACTTCCCTCCTGAAATTCCATCTGCTACTTATCTGGATGTCTTATTTCAAATCTTCCCTGGATTTCCCCGGCAACTGTTCGATTTTCTCCTCCAGGTTTCGAATGGCTGTTAGTACGGTTGTCATTTCAGACCGGGCTTCCGGAAACTCCTTGCTGGTATAGGCATAAAACCGCCATATTTCCATCACATCGCTGGCGTCAACAGAGTAAGGTTCATACATCGAATTAAGTGATTTCAACAGAATCGTGCCGTTCGGATTCACTGTGACCATCTTGAACACGAAATCCTGCTGCCCTTTCAGGATGACAATACAGGGCGTATCCGGTTTGATGGTTGTCCAGTCCTCCACATATTGCGTTACAATATCGCTGTTCTCGGGGACTGGCAGCATGGAATCACCAATAGACGGGAAAACACGAAACGTTCCCTGGGCCGGCAGGTTGGGAAGCGAATATTTTGGCAACGATGCGATGAACTCCGGGTCATTGTAACCCGCCATGTATCCTGCCTTGGCTTTTACCGGAACATACTCCACATTTTCGTTATTGGACGAGTCTACCGAAATGGCTAATACACGCAGGTTACCGCCCCGGATGTACACATCATTTCCGGCCTCCAGTTCCCGAAGCTTTATTTCTCCCAAAGTGGAAAGGTTGATCTTTAATAACGTGTCGATGCTTATTTTAAAAAACTCCGAAAAATTCAGGTAATCTTCCGGTTGCGGTGACTTCGTGTTACCAGCTTCGATCGCTGCCAGTTTGGCCCGGGTTATTCCTAGCTCTGCAGCAAGAGCTTCCTGGCTCATTCTTCTGCGTTCCCGGAGAAATTTGATATTTCCGGCGAAAAAAATTTTTTGCGTTCTGCTCCTCATTTGTTATATTTAGAAACAGTAGTTTGTTATTAATAATAACAAATTTAGTAATTATTTTCAATTATGAAAGAGTTGGCTGGGAAAAAAGAAATTATCAAGCAGCTGAAAGAGAAGATACTTGCAATGGAGGGGTTCAGCTCGGGGCCGGATAGTCACCAGTTTGATTTCGGACTGGGACCAATGAATGCGGCATTTCCGGGAGGCACTTTTCCTGTTGGGGCGGTACACGAGTTCATTAGCCCTACCCAGACCAGTTTCTCTGCAACCAACGGCTTTATTTCCGGACTATTGAGCACACTCATGAAGAAGGATGGCATTTGCCTGTGGGTTAGCACCGGACGCAGACTGTTTCCGCCAACATTAAAATCTTTCGGAATCGAACCCCACCGGGTCATTTTTATCGATGTCAGACGAGACAAAGATGCTTTATGGGTCATGGAGCAAGCCTTGAAATATAATTCACTTGCAGCGGTGGTGGCCGAATTAAGAGACATCAATTTTGCCGAATCAAGGCGATTGCAGCTGGCCGTGGAAGATAGTCGGGTCACCGGCTTCTTGCACCACTATTTTCCCCGCAAGGAGAATACATTGGGTACCGTATCCCGCTGGAAAATCAAACCTCTGCCCAGCCTGGTAACGGACGGACTGCCTGGAGTCGGATTTCCGCGTTGGGAAGTGGAACTCGAAAAAATTCGTAACGGCCAACCCGGTATCTGGCAGTTCGAATGGCGAAATGGCGTATTCAGGCATATCATCGTTCCCAAACGAACTGTTTCGGAACCCGGACTACCAAGAAAGGAAAGACACTATGCCTAAACGGTATATGTCCATATGGTTTCGCCATCTGGCTACAGACCGGATGGTCAGACTTCATCCGGAACTTCGGGACAAGCCTTTTCTCTTGTATACTCCCGAACACGGCCGGATGGTGGTCAGGGCTTCAAGCCGGGCTTTAGACCGCGAAGGCATTGTTTCCGGCATGGTGGTGGCTGATGTGCGCGCCATACTCCCTTCGGTGGAAGTCTTCCCCGACGAGCCGGCAACGACCGAAAAACTGCTAAAGGATCTGGCAGAGTGGTTTCTCCGCTATACGCCCGTAGCTGCCACCGATCCTCCCGACGGCCTGATGCTGGATATCACCGGTTGCACACACTTGTGGGGCGGAGAACTTTCTTACCTCAAGTCGATCATCGTTCGTCTCCGCAAAGGCGGATATGATGTACGCGCTGCCATTGCCGATACCATCGGTGCAGCATGGGCCATGGCTCGTTACTGTAAAAACGGTACCATCGTTGAACCCGGCAGACAAGCCGAAGTTCTTCGTTCACTTCCTCCTGCAGCTTTACGACTGGAAACTACTATTCTGCAACGTCTGGAAAAACTTGGTTTCAGGCAAATCGGGCAGCTGAGCCGCATCTCCCGGACCAATCTGCGCAGGCGCTTTGGTGATGTTCTACTTATCCGGCTGGGGCAGGCATTCGGAACCGAACCCGAGCTCCTGAATCCGGTTCAGCCTCCCCCACTCTACCAGGAATGGCTCCCCACGTTGGAGCCGATTCGAACGGCCAAAGGAATTGAGATTGCCCTTCAACGCTTACTGGACTCCTTATGTGAACGCTTCTTCAACGAAGGAAAAGGGATGCGGACAGGTACCTTCAAAGGTTATCGCGTTGATGGGAAAATCGAGCAAATCAGCATCGGTACAAACCGGGCATCCCGCAATGCTGCACACCTATTCAAGTTATTCGAACTTAAAATACCGGAAATAGAACCCGCGCTCGGAATTGAACTGTTTGTGCTGGAGGCAACGCTTGTAGAAGAGGTCAGCGAAACGCAGGAAGCTTTATGGAGCATGGGAAACAGCGACCATGCAGCCATTGCTGAATTGCTGGACAATATTGCCGGCAAAGTGGGAATGAAATCCATTCACCGGTACCTTCCGCTGGAACACCACTGGCCGGAAGCTTCGATAAAGGAAGTCTCCTCCCTGGTGGAAGAACCGGAGACCAAATGGCGCACCGATCGTCCCAGACCGCTTCATCTTTTGCCCCATCCCGAACCTGTCGAGGTGATGGTGGCCCTCCCCGATTATCCGCCGCTGCATTTCCGTTACAAAGGCAACCTCATCAAAGTGGCCAAAGCCGACGGACCGGAAAGAATAGAGCAGGAATGGTGGCTCCAAACAGGACCGCCCAGAGATTACTACTACGTTGAAGATGAAAACGGCGCGCGTTACTGGCTCTTCAGGCTTGGAACATATGGCAATGGAGAACCCAGATGGTTTCTTCACGGATTTTTCGCCTAAGGAAAGGATAAGATGATGAATTATACGGAACTACAGGTGACCTCTAACTTTACCTTTCTCCGGGGAGGCTCACATCCGGAAGAGCTGATTGAAGAAGCAGAAGAACTCGGCTATAAAGGGATTGCCATTACCGACCGCAATACCCTGGCCGGAATCGTTCGCGCTCATGCGGAAGCCCGGGGCAAAAATATCCGGTTCATTCCCGCGTGCCGTCTTGACCTGTTGGATGGACCGAGCCTACTGGCTTATCCAACTAATATTTCCGCTTACGCACTTTTGTCAGAACTCCTTTCCGTAGGAAACCTGCGGGCAGAAAAAGGCAAATGCCACCTGTACAAAGCCGATGTCTACCAGTATGCCAACGATATCAAATTTATCGTAGTGCCGCCGGCATCGCTTAATGCGGATTTTGATTTCGAACCAGAATTTATCAAGGCATTGGAAGAATATAAAGAAGCACTGAGAAGCAACCTGTATCTTGCGGCCGGTTTCACCTACACGGGAGATGATCAAAAGAAACTGTTCCGCCTCTCGCAACTGGAAGCCAGGTTGGGAATCCCGATAATAGCTACCAACGATGTACACTACCATGCACCTGAACGCAGGGAATTACAGGATGTCCTGACCTGCGTCCGGGAGAAATGCACGATTCATACCGCAGGTTTCAGATTACATCAGAATGCAGAACGCTACCTGAAACCTGTCGAAGAGATGGAGCGTCTTTTCCGGCAGTACCCTGAAGCGATTTACCGTACACAAGAAATAACCGATGCCTGTCGTTTTTCGCTGGATGAACTAAAATATCTCTATCCGGAAGAGATTACCAGTGAAGGACGAACGCCGATGGAAGAGTTGGTCCATTTGACCTGGGAAGGTGCCAAAGAGCGTTTCGATGGAACGATTCCTGAAAAGATAAAGGAAACTATTGAAATGGAACTGGAGTTCATCGGCCGAAAAGATTATGCCTCCTATTTTCTGACGGTATACGATTATGTTCGCGAAGCCAGATCGAGAGGAATTCTGTGCCAGGGACGTGGTTCAGCAGCCAACTCAGTTATTTGCTACTGTCTGGGTATCACATCTGTGAATCCTTCAAAATTTAAGTTACTGTTCGCCAGGTTTATGAGTGATGCGCGTAACGAGCCTCCCGACATCGATGTGGACTTCGAGCATGAGCGCCGGGAGGAAATTATGCAGTACATCTATGAAAAATACGGTCGCGACCGGGCCGGAATTGTCGCAACAGTAACGCAGGTGCACTGGAAAGGCGCCGTTCGGGATGTGGGAAAAGCGATGGGCTTATCCTCCGATGCCATCAACGTACTTTCCAAATCGGCACACGAATTCACCGAAGATTGGTTCACAGGGAAAGCAATCCCCTCCAACAGCTTCAACCACAACGATCCGCACCTGAAAAAGGTGTTGGAGATAACCGACCAGTATATTGGCTTTCCACGACAGCTGGGACAACATACGGGCGGATTTGTCATCACACGGGGTAAACTGCATGAGCTATGCCCAATTCTGAATGCACGCATGCAAAACCGCACCAACATTGAATGGAATAAGGACGACATCGAGGCACTGGGTTTTATGAAAGTGGATGTGCTGGCATTGGGCATGCTGACCTGTATTCGCAAAGGATTCGATCTGGCAAAGCAACATTACGATTTGGATCTGACGTTGGCCAACATTCCACAGGACGACCCGAAAGTGTATGAAATGATTGGCCATGCCGATACACTCGGCGTTTTCCAGATTGAAAGCCGGGCGCAGATGTCGATGCTTCCCCGGTTAAAGCCCCGCAACTTCTACGACCTGGTTATCGAAGTGGCCATCGTGAGGCCCGGCCCGATACAAGGCGATATGGTGCATCCCTATTTAAAACGACGAAACGGTGAGGAACCGGTCGAATATCCATCGAAAGAGCTGGAAGGTATTCTGGGAAGAACGTTGGGCGTTCCGTTATTTCAGGAACAGGCCATGGAAATAGCCATTGTTGCCGCTGGTTTTACTCCCGACGAGGCCGATGGTTTGCGAAGAGCCATGGCCACATTTAAAGCCAAAGGTAAAGTGAGCCGCTATCGCGAAAAACTGATCAATGGCATGATAAAGAACGGCTACACCCTCGAATTTGCCAACCGCGTATTCAAGCAAATTGAAGGCTTTGGTAGCTACGGTTTCCCGGAAAGCCACGCGGCCAGCTTTGCACTGCTGGTATATGTTTCCTCCTGGCTCAAGTGCTATTACCCCGACGTATTCGCCGCCGCACTGCTCAACAGCCAGCCGATGGGCTTCTACCGCCCGGCACAAATTGTGATGGATGCCCGCAAACACGGCGTAAAGGTAAAGCCGGTGGATATTAACCATTCCGATTGGGACAACACGCTGGAAGAGCAATCAGGTCAATACCGCGCGATCCGTCTGGGTTTCCGGCAGGTAAAAGGCTTACGCGAAGAAGACATGCAGGCACTTGTATCCGGAAGAAATATCCCCTACCAAAATGTCAACGAGTTGGTGAATGCGGGCGTTCATCCGTCTGCGCTGGAAAGGCTCGCCGATGCTGATGCTTTCCGATCCATTGGCCTCGACCGGAGGCAGGCATTGTGGGAAGTTTCGGCCCTGCACGACCATCCCACCGGGATATTCAAGGGGACACCTTCGCAAAGCACCGAAGAGGAAACAACTGAACTTCCCAGAATGACACTTGGGGAGCACGTGATGCAGGATTATGCCAGCACTTCGCTATCGCTGAAAGCCCATCCGGTCAGTTTTCTTCGGCGAAAGCTAAATGAATTGCAGGTTACGCCTACGGCAGGATTAAGCTCAATGAAGAACGGGCAATTTGTAAAAGTTTGTGGTTTGATCACGGTCCGGCAGCGACCCGGTACAGCCAAAGGTGTGCTGTTCATCACCATCGAAGATGAAACCGGATTTGCCAACCTCGTTGTCTGGTCAAAGACTTTCGAGAAGTACCGCAAACAGATTCTTCAATCCAGGCTACTCATGGTGTCCGGTAAGTTACAGATCGAAGGCGAAGTCATCCATGTGGTGGTCAATACCTGCTACAACCTGAATGAATTGATGAGCCTGGATACGGAGGGACGTGATATCGGCTCGGTTCATAAGCGGATACCAACAAAAGAAGCTCCTCCCGGAAAGATTGTTCAGGGAACACTTTTCCCGTCGAGGGATTTCAAGTAGCATTTAGGACCAACGAAACATTACTGAAGCTTTGCCCTCACGCGGCTTAACGTCTCCTGGGAGATTCCTATCAACGATGCCAAATCCTTCAGTTTGATCCGATGCAACACCTCCGGGTAATTCTCCAAAAAGAACCTGTATTTATCAGCGGCAGTCATCTGCTTATAGTTTCTCATAAAATAATTCAGACTCGCTAAATAATGCCGCAGCAACACAACATGATATTTCGAATACGGAAGATAGTTCAGTAATTCTTTCTCATCATCATATGTAATTGAACAGACAACAGAGTCTTCGTAAACCTCCAGATAGTCGAAGGCCGGTTCCTGCTCAAAATAGCTATAGTGCGATGTCGCCCATTGATTGTCGATATAAAACCATTTGGTTACCTCCACCCCATCGATAATCATATATTGCCGAATCGTTCCGGAAATAATGAACCAGAGCTTGTTGCAAATACGGCTCTCCTTTAACAGGAGCTGCCCTTTCTTTAATTCTTCAACTTTGAATTTCGCGAGGATGGCTGATTCCGTGGTATCATCCAGAGAGGCAATGTTCCGGATCGTGTCGGTTAGTTTATTCATTTCAGGGTTCATATCGCAATTTACAAAATGCCTGGATGTGTTTTGACTTATCCTCCGTTGCAATCAGCCACCTGTTCCTTTTTGTTTCCGATTTAAATACTTTTGAAAACAGATATCAATAACCGGCATTTTTAAGGTTACAACCGAAGATAACCAGCAGGAATAATGAAAGAACTCATCCGATTCATCAACCGATACCAGGAACTGGACCCGGAAACAGAGGAAGCCATTCAAAATTCGTTTGTGAAAGAAATCTACCGGAAGAATGAATTTCTTCTCGAAGAAGGGAAGGTATGTTCGAAAGTCAGTTTTATCTCCTCCGGACTGGTGCGGCGCTTCTTCATCAACGACGGGGTCGAATTGACCAAATGGCTCTATTATGACACCCACTGGGTCGCTTCGTTGTTCAGTTATTTCAGGCAGGAACCCTCGGTTGAATTCCTGCAGGCATGTGAAGAAACAATCGTTTATTCCCTGTCGTATGAGAACGAACAAAAGCTACTTAATTACCCTTTATTCTTAGCATTTCATGTCAAATTTCTCCGGATTTCAATCGCCGCCTTTGATGAATTTCATTTCGTGTTTGGTTCGATGTCGGCCCGGACAAAATATCGTTACCTCCTGGAAAAGTTTCCATTGATGATCCAAAAAGCCAAACAGAAGCACATCGCCTCACTCATGAATGTCAGCCAGGAAACTCTGAGCCGGATAAGGGCTTCCATTAATTGACCTGAGATCAAGAAAATTAAGATGCATTCATGCCACCTTTGCTCTTATTAACGTAAATCGCGAGCAATGATTTCAACGAATGCAACCATCGGAAAGAAAAGCATCATTGGTAAAAATGTCACGATAGGTAATTACACAACCATTGAAGATGATGTGATAATCGGCGACCATACCATTATCGAGAACAATGTATCCATCCTGAATGGTGCCAGAATCGGTGAGCATTGTCACATTCATTCCGGTGCTGTTCTGGCGGGCCTGCCGCAGGACATGAAATACCAGGGAGAGTACACCACCGTAGAGATAGGCGATCGGAATATTATCCGGGAGTCGGTAACCATCAACAAAGGCACGAATACCAAGAAGGTAACACGAATCGGGCACAACAACATGATAATGGCCAATGCTCATATCGGTCACGACTGTGAAATCGGAAACCATTGCATCATCGGATTTGGCGTGGGGATGGCAGGAGAAGTGATTGTAGACGACTTTGCCAACATCAGCGGGCTAACCGGGATTCACCAGTTTTCGAAAATCGGAGAACACTGCATAGTAAGTGGCCTGAGCAAAGTAAATAAGGATATTCCCCCTTACATCATAGCGGCCCGGGAACCACTCTCCTACGCAGGCATCAATCTGGTCGGTTTAAAACGAAGAGGATTTACCTTGGCTAAACTGGATGAGCTAAAAGAAATTTACCGAATCATTTTTCAGCAAAAACGGAATACTTCCTATGCGATTAGCTTTATTGAAAACAACTTCAAACAGACCATAGAAAGGGATAAGATTCTGGATTTCATTCGGCAATCGGACAGAGGAATCATCAAAGGATACCACGAATAAAATAAACGCCTATGGAGGACAGGTGAAACCATCAGACAACTTGGAATGCCATTCAATAAAAACTCCGCTTCTCAATTAACATATTCTTTCGGTAATTCCTTACATTTGTATTAAGTCGTTCAAAAAGCACATTATTGTTAACCGAATTGACTAATTTACCTGTCGTCATCTACCTAACCTCGTCCCGATATGAAAAAGGCTGGTAAGATTTTTCTATATACGTTGCTCTCTCTTTTTCTGTTTGTCATCCTCCTTGTCGTTGTGGCCGGGCTGGCTCAGAACCGAATCATCAAACTAGCTTTAGAGCAGGTAGGTAAAACGACCAATGTTCCCATTCACGTCGGGGAGGTTCAGTTTTCCCTCATTCAACGATTCCCTCTGGCAACGCTTGAGTGCAAAAATCTTTTGGTCAGCTCTCCCAATACAGTTAAAAATGCCGGAGATACCTTGCTAAATGTTGGACATCTGTACCTTTCTTTCGAGGCGAAGCCCTTATTGAAAGGCATTTTTGATGTTAAAAAGGTGGAAATCAAGAATGCCGATGTTTTTTACCAGGTGGATAGTCTGGGGAAAAGCAATTATGATTTCCTGATGGATACCACGCAAACCGAAGCGATTGATACGTCGTCAAATTCCATTTACCTGAATATAGAAACATTTCAGCTCGAAAATGTGAAATGTTATTACAAGGATCAACACTTAAAAGCCGGAGCTAATCTGTTATTGGACAACATGAATTTATCCGGACTAATTGACAACAACCAATATTTTGGACAAGTTACCGGACAAGCTCATCTGACCAAATGTTTTGCTCCGGAAAGCCGGTTAGACCAGATGCAATCGGCATCCATTCAGTTCGACATAAACTATAAGAATGACAGTCTTGCCATTCAGCAGGCCGATTTGGATGTAGATGGGAATGCCCGCATCGGCTTGAAAGGCAATATCGATTTGAATAAAAACCTGATGGCCGATTTGTTTGTGCAGGCTCAAAATGTGAATATCCCCGGATTGACTCAATATTTGCCTTCCAACTATTTAAAAAAATACGACATCCAAAATCCAGGTGGAAAACTCGATCTGGATGCCCATATCACCGGCAACTTAACCGACTCCCTCCGGTTGCCGCATGTTGACGCCACCCTCCAACTTTACAACGGAAAAATTCAATATGGGAAATATCCCGAAATGAGCAGAATTGCTTTAAACGCGAAAGTGACCAACGGTTCAGAAAACAATAATCAGACAACCCGGCTGGACATCAATTCTCTAAATTTCCGGGCAGCCAACAGTACTGCCAGTTTCACAGGAAATGTCGAAAATATGGACCAACTGGCTTATTCCTTCCGTTCGCAACTGGACCTCAATCTGAGTGATTGGAAGCCTTTTATACCTGACTCGATTGTAAAAAATATCAATGGGAGGATTCAAGCCGAGCTTTTCACCAAAGGCGTAATGCCTGATTCCATAACCAATCCATTTATCAATTCAGTAGCAGCCAACACGACACTCCGTTTGCGGGCTTCTGATGTAAATGTTAATCTCGACAGCCTGTTGTTAGTGCAAAACCTGACCGGCAAGCTTCAATATCAACCGGGACATTTCCAACTCGATAGTTTATCGGTACAGGTTCCGGCCTACAAATTGAAACTGAAAAACCTGGACCTCAATTCAGATGTTGCCGGAGAATTCACTGAGCCCGATAGCCTTCGTTTGACGATTCACCAACTGCATTTGCAAACGGATAGCAGCGACATCCAGCTAAAAGGAACCCTGCAAAACCTGATGGCACCGGATTATTCGCTTGACGGAAAGCTGAAGCTTAACCTGGCGGAAGTGTATTCAATGCTGCCCGACTCGATGGCAAACGGATTGTCCGGAACCGTTGCGGCTGACATCCATTCGACAGCCAAAATCAACCTGGATTCCATCACGAGCCAGCTCAATGATGTGCTCTTTAACCGTAGCAACTTTTCGCTTGCCTTTGGAAATGTCGCCGTTGACATGCCCGATTCGTTAATGTGTATTCAAAACCTGGCGGGAAATGTGAACTATAAAAACGATACCCTGAAAATTGGTCAAATAGACGGGAAATACCTGGGATTGCATTTTGGTGCACAAGCCACAACGGTTTCGAATATATACACGGCGGCCATTCTGAATACCCCAAAAGAACTAAATGTTCACGGAGATTTTAGCGTCGATTCGCTCGATTACGCTTTAGTCGACAACTTCCTGAAGAGCGATTCCGTCAATGCGCCTTCAGCGCAACCGGAACAGAGCGCCGATACCATGAAGTTTACTTACAAGGTAAATGGTACCTTTCATGCCAACCAACTGAAATACGGAACAAACCTGCTCACCAACGTCGATACCAAATTCCTGGTAAAGGAAAACTACTATGTTCTCGACAGCATGGCCATGGATGCCTATAGCGGCAAAGCGTTGACTTCTTTAAAAATTGAATTAAACCCGGAGGGCCAAACGGATATGTACTTCAAGACCAATGTCGACCGGATGAATGTTTCCCAAATGGCCGACGGACTTCGCGATTATATCCAGATTGAAGATTTTACCTCGGACCATGTGAAAGGAATCATTTCGACCCAAATGGATGGGGAGATTGTGCTGGATAAAAAATTCGAACCGGTCTACCATTCGCTCATGCTGAAAGGCGATTTGACTATTGAGAAAGGTGCTTTACTGAACGTGAAGCCGGTGATGGAAGTAGAGAAAATACCGGGAGTGGGCTTAAAAAATATGGACAAGCTGTACTTTAGTACGTTAAACAGTAGCATATTCCTGTTTAAAAACGATTTATATATTCCAAAAACGGAAATTCGCAGCAGTTCATTCGATGCCATGTTTTTAGGAATGTATAGTTTTGGCGAAGATTACGCTTATCATATTCGGATGTTCCTGGGGGAAGTGCTTTCCAGTAAATCGAAAGCCCGTCTGCGAAAGCAAACCCAGGATAGCGGTTTCGAGGACGACCCGGACGACATAGCGAAAGGCCGGACCTCGATCTACCTGGTTTCGAAATACGAGAATGGCAAAGAGAAAGCCGGGTTCGATAACAGGAAGAACCGAACCAATATGGTAGCCAAAGTGAACCTGCAGGAGCAAATGGTGAACATGCGGTTTCACCCGGCTTTAGTAACATACAATACGGAAGAATAGACTGATGAACAATATATTTCGTAAATACCTGATTTTGGGTTTAAGCTTATTGATGTTAGTGGCTTGCCACAACAACAGAGAGCCAAAACCAGTTACATTGAAAAATACTGTTAGTGAAAAACCGGAAGATGTGGTTTTTGGCAATAAAGCTGCTCCGGCAACCGTTTTTTTGTATGCCAGTTACGAATGTACCTATTGCCGGTATTTTTTCGCCCGGACCTACCCGGAATTAAAGAAGAACTACCTGGACACTGGTAAATTGAAACTGGTGGTGAAATGGCTCGATTTTGGCGAGCGTCCGCAGATGTTAAACGCGCTGCAAGCTGCCAGTTGCATCAGTCGCTACGGCATTTACGATAAGTTTCATGAGCTGATGGTCGTCAATCCGGGAGTGGTATTTACCACACAGTTCGACGACCTGCTGGATACCATCATGGAGCATAACCCGGTCATTGCCGAATGCATTTTGGATAACGACAATTACGCCTATTTGCGGGGCAACGTGAGCGAGTTCCGGGCCAACAAACTAACCGGGACACCAACGTTTGTGATGAACAACCGGGCCTATAAAGGGTACTATTCGTACGAAAATTTTAAGAAGATACTGGAAAAAGAATTTCAATTGTAATACCAAATCAACAATCATATGAAAACTAAACTATTCGCAATTGCTTTATTCGGAACACTGGCTTTCACTGCCTGCAGCACCTCAGACTCAAACGAGTATTGCAGCAATCCCGGAGCCACCTGTCCTGACGACACAGCCATTGACGCTACGGCGTGCTGTACCGACCAGAGTTGCTACTGGACCTATGACAATTCCAAATACCAGTGTAACGGCACCGACTGCGGTGATGTATTGGATCAAATCATTACCAGCGCCTGCGTCTCTTCAACCAAAAGCGTGAACATTCAAAACGATGCTGACCTGGCCAAGCTGAAAGCGCAACTAACCGCTGTTACCGAAAAACTGCTGGTGGAAGCCCGTGGTGCTTCGGGGTGTGATTAATAGGTCATTATCGAATCTTTCGATGGAAAATCCGAATGACAGAGCAAGCTGTTTTTCGGATTTTTTTTCGAAGTTGATAATTAGTTTTTTTGAGGAATTTAGTCATCAGCTAGTTCCCATCAACCAGATACTTCTTTAATACTTCGGTTTGAGGACGCTTCAAGATATCATCGGGATGCCCTTGCTCAATGATATCGCCGTAGTACATGAACACGACATGATCGGCCAAACGAACCGCCTGACGAAGCACATGCGTTACCAAAATAATGGTGTAATGCTCTTTCAGTTCTTTGAACAGATTCTCGATAATTTTGGTCGAAATTGGGTCCAGTGCCGAGGTCGGTTCGTCAGCCAAAATGATGGCAGGTTTAACCGCCAGTCCACGGGCCAGGCACAGACGCTGCTGCTGCCCGATTGATAAACTGTTGGCCGGACTATTAAGCCGGTTCTTCACCTCATCCCACAACCCGACACGTTTCAGGTTGCTTTCTACGCTGTGTGCAATCAAATCCTTACTACGAATCCCCTTCAGTTTTAATCCGTAAGCCACATTCCGATAGATGGAAACCGGCAAGGGAAACGGTCGTTGCGACAGTAGGCCCATCTTTTGTCGCATAATCGGCAAGTCACGGGAAACTTTCAGAATATCGACTCCGTCAATCAGCACCTCACCGCTTACCTGCAACTCCTTGTGCAAATCGGTTAACCGGTTCAGGCTTTTCAGTAAAGTCGTCTTTCCGCATCCCGAAGGCCCCAGCAGTACCACGATTTTGTTCCGGGGAATTTGTAAGTTGATATTCTTCAGTATTTCCCCTTCCCGGGTTCGGACATTTAGTCCCTTCACCTCGATGATAGGCGTTTGTTTCTCCTGGTGGTTGACCATTCTTTGTGGCTTCTTTGCTTTTTGATAACTGAATACAGGATAGGTAATCATGGCCTTTCTATTTGATGATGTTTTTAGCATACCGTTTCGATAAAAATCGGGCAGAAACGCTAATCAGCAGGATAAAAAAAGTCAGCACCACTGCTGCAGCATAGGCTCTTTCCCTGACCTCCTCAATCGGGGAACTAAGCTGGAAGAAGATGGAAAGCGGCAACGTCGCAACCGGCTCATCGAGTGTAACCGGAATATTGTCGGTATAACCGGCTGTGAAAAGCACCGAAGCAGCGTCGCCGATTCCCCGGCCGAAAGCCAGCAGCAAAGCCGTGATAAATCCGGCCAGTCCTTGCTTGAAGATGACCCGCAGCGCTGTTTCCGTTTTGGTAGAGCCCAGTGAAAAGGATGCTTCCTGCAGTTCTACCGGAATGGTTTTCAGTACTTCGTCGAAAGCCCGAACCAGGATAGGCGTGATTAGCAGGGCAACGGTGATAATTCCGGCAAGCAGCGAAGCATGTAACCCCAACAGCAACATCAATGCAAAGCCAAAAGCGCCGTACACGATGGAAGGAATCCCCCACAAGGCATCGAGCAGGTATCGAATGGTATTTTGCGTCCTTTTCAGCCGGATAAGTTGCACATTAATGAACAGCGCCGCGGGCACGCCGATAATGACAGCCAGTACAGTGGCCCCTACCGAAAGATAAAACGAGCCAACAATCGCATTCAGAATCCCTCCTTCGCCACCGAAATAGTATCCTCCCTTCGGCAAACTGAAAACGGTTCCCCACGAAAGTGCTTTGAGCCCTTTGCTAAATACCACAAAGAGAAGAAACAACAGAATGAAGATAACGGAGTAAGCCGCCAGAAAAGAAATTCCCTTGACAAGCCGTTGCTCCCACACTTTCCACGTTCTCATATCTTTTCCGTTTTGTGAATAAAATATCTGAAGAACAGGTTGATGACCAGAATAATCACAAACAGCAGCAGCGCGGCAAACATCAAGGCTGAATCATAATCCGGGATCGACATCATTTCTCCATAATTATTGGCAATTAATGCAGGTAACGGATACCCCGGACTAAACGGTGAAACTGAAATATCGAGGGTGTTGCCGACCACCATCAACACGGCAATGGTTTCGCCAAAAGCTTTGGCTATCCCAAGACCAAATGCAGAGAGAATTCCCGGGAAACCTTTCCTGATGATCACATGCTTCACCATCTCCCAGTGCGTTGCTCCCAGCGACAACGATGCTTCTTTCATTCCTACCGGGATGGTCTGAAAAACTTCGATGAGCATATTCAACATATACGGAATGCACATCACCGCCAGTACAACTCCCCCCGCAAGAAGAGAATACCCCGAACTGACCACGCCAAACAACGGAACTACATATTTCGCAACAGCGGGAACAATCACCAATACCCCCCATACTCCGTATACGACCGAAGGAATGCCTGCCAAAATATCAATCACCGGCAGCATCACCTGCAACAAACGATGTTTCCCGAACTGGGTCAGATAAATAGCAGCAAACAGGCATAACGGAGCTGAGAGAATAAACGCCAAAACCGTGACATAAGCTGAACTGTAGATAAATGGCATGAATCCGAATTCCCCTTTCATGGGGAACCATTGCCGCGAGAATAACAGATCGCTCAAAGAATGCCCGCCAATTATCGGCGCTGCCTTCCAATAAAGCCCCACACCAATCAATACGGGGATGGCCAGCAGCAAATAGAGCCCGGCACGCATCCATACATTAACCAATATGTCAGTTATCCGCCTGATTCTGTTCATGGCATTCTTCCTTTTTCATTCACCTGTGCTTTTCTTTCCCCCTGCTCAAATCCGTAGTTTACGGCTGAAGTTTTGTCACCTGCTCATCCAGCACTTCTTTCGGCAATGGCACATACCCGGCTTCCGACACGAAAACCTGTCCTTTGGTCACTACCCATTTCATAAAGTCCAGCGTCGCCTGCTTTTGAGGCTTACCCTTCGCTACCAGGTAAAGGTCTCTTGCCGGCGGCGAAGGATACGCTCCATCGCCGATAGCATTTAAAATCTGACCGAACATATCGTAGAAATTTTCATTGGCATCGATTGTCCCATTCCCGTTCACGTCAATCGGAATAACCTCAATACCGGGATTCTTACGACCCGTTTTTACGTCGTACAGGTAAATGGTATTGTTGTACCCCACCCCTTTTTCGTCTTTTACCACCGCGTCTGCCAGGCCCGGATCGCCAAACACCCCAATTCCTTTCAGGTTTTCCTGCCGGCCGCCCAGGTAAGCCGCCCAGGTACCGGCCGCCCCACAGGCATCCGAACGGGTATACACATTAATGGCTTCATCGACAGAAATACCGGGTAGCTGATTCCAGCGGGTAATTTCGCCGGTCACATAAATCTGACGAAGTTCATCATGGGTAAGTCCCCGCTTTTGAAGAACCGGCAAAGCGGGGTTCGCAACATTCACGGTAGGTATAACGGCATCCTTGGTTACCGCTACCCACCAAACCCCTTTTGCTTTCTCTTCCGGCGAAATCGCCCGCGAGAACATGCCCAGATCAACCGTTCCTGAAAGAGCATCGGCCATCCCCTTCCCGGCACCTCCGGCCGAGATATTGAACCGGATACCGGGATGCTCCTTCTGGTATTCTTCGCTCCATTTAACCACCAGTGGGTATAAAGCAAAAGCACCTGACAAGCTAATCGTTTGCTCCTTTTTCCTACCGGAAGAACAAGCCGACAGCAAAACAATTACAACCAGTAGTACACTCAGTTTTTCTGCTTTCATTATGCTTATATATTGGATTGTTGGTTTTGAAAAAGTGTCGGAGTAATGGTTAGCTGCAGGTAAAAAAACTGCGAAAACCGGCCATTGGAAATTCCCTGCAAGGTCTTGATAGATTGAGACGGACAGTAGAACAGATACCCCCCTTCCAAAACACCCCACTCAGTCAGTTGATGTTTTATTACCAGATCGTTTTCGCACCCCAGGTTCTTGTGCGTTGGAGTACCCGGATTGGTCCGGGCCAGCCGAAAATAGTGGAACGTATTAGTCAACCGGGTTTTGGCTGTAAGTTTTCCATTGATGACAAAATGATAATCGACGAGGCCGCCCTGCTGCGTTTGTGTGATGAAATTCCGGTAATAGTCCATTCCTCCGAAAAAACGGTGGCGGGCTCCGTACAAAACATCAAACAGGTGATCCGTTTTTTGTTCGTTCCCGGTTTGGCTGTTCCCTGATAAATAGCTCAAACCGACTCCCGGGACCAATTGAGCGATTCGGTAAGTAACCTCTGCATCCAGCAACAAGGCGCTTACATTCGTCCCGGTCCGGTTTTTTCCGAACTGGTAATAGAGATTGCCCTTCGCTTGCCAATTCTCTTTTCCCCAGGTTGAATAAAGCCCGGTTATCTGTCGAAAATAAAGGTGATTATCCGTATCCGACCGGGAAACACCGGAGGCTACATGAGAAAACGACATCTGCCAACCTTCTGACACAGCATGTTGTAGCCAGAGAAAACTCAATGATTTTATCCGGTCGGAAGGATAATAATTATCGGAGATATTTTCGCCGGTTGAATTCCAGCTCGTTCCCACATGAACCTTCCAGCTATTGGATTGCCATTTCAAGACCATGGCGTCGTAGGCCAGTCCGTTTTGGTTCCAGTTGCGGGCAGCCAAAATGCGTTGGTTATCGTAAACCAACGGCTGGCGACCGATGGAAAGCCACGCTGCACTTCCGGTTCGAACTTCAACGAAAGCTTCAAACAGCTCAAGCGATGCCACATCACCGTACACCCCGGTGGAACTGGCAAGTTGTTCGTCGCCCCACACACGGACATCCTGAGGGGTGAACGTCACTTTTAAACCGTCGTTTACATAGTGGACAGACAGCCGGGTTCGTTGTGAAATAAAAACCGCCGGGGTCACTCCGTCAGACGTCAGCTGCCGGTAACCATCTCTCACTTCGAAACGGTTCCGGTACTGTGCGTCGATGCGCAACTGGCCCCACACTAAAGTTCGGGGCAATACAATAAAGAGAAGGAAAAGGGAACTTTTGACAGATAACCGGCAGATATTTTTCAAACAGCCGGTGTTACTATTCCTGTACATGCTTTGCGGGTTTGGTAATCGATGTCAAAATTACCACGCCCGCTGAGCTCCTGGAACAGTACAAATACGTATTTCCGGAACTACGTCTTTATACGTATTCAAACATTATAATAACCATGTTTGATTGCGTAAATGACCAGACTGGCTGTATTCCGCGACTGTGTTTTCTGCAGTAAATTTTCCCGGTGTTTATCCACTGTTCGTTTGCTGATGGACAGCAATTCAGCAATTTCATTATTCGACAATCCATTGCAAATCTGACGCAGAATCTCAGATTCCCGCTCGGTCAGTTCATTGTCTTTCGATTCATCCTTCCTGCTTTTCATGCTTTGCAAGATGGACTGTAATATCTCTGCTGTGAAATACGTCTTTCCAGCGGCCACCTCAGTGATGGCTCGCTTTACTTCATCGAAGCTCGAATTCTTCAGCAGGAACCCCTGGGCCCCGGCATCAATCATGCTTAAATAGTAATTCTCATCCGAATACATCGATAATGCAATGATCTTCAAATCCGGTTGAATGGCCAATGCCTTTTGCGCCGCCTCAATTCCTCCCATCTCCGGCATTTCAATATCCAGCAACACCAAATCAGCCGGATGCTCCGGCAACATGCGAATAAACTGTTCGCCGTTCTCTGCTTCATATATCGTTCCGACCGCCGCCATATCCGATAACAGAAAGCGCAGTCCCTCGCGAAACAGGGCATGATCATCAACCAGGTATATCTTCAGCTTTTTCATATTACCGGTATTTGTAAAGTCAGGTTAAATCCCTCTCCGGAACGAGAATGAATATCCATTTCACCGTTGAGCGATTTTATGCGTGAACCGATATTGTCGAGTCCCATTTTATCGGAATCCGGCTCAGTCGCCAACTCTTTAGGATCATACCCGATTCCATCGTCCTGATAAGACAACAACAGCTTACCCCTCTCTTCCTGAATTTTGAGTGTAATCTTTCCGGGAGCAGCATGTTTCATACTATTATTCAGCAACTCCGATACAATCCGGTAAAGGGTAATTTCAATTTTATAGGCATATCGTTTTTCCCGAATTGCCGAATCCATAACAAACTCAATGGAAGTTCCTTCCAAAAGGCTGGCTGCAAAAGTCTCCAGGGCCTTTGTCAAACCATAATTCTTCAGCAAGTGCGGACTCAAATGATTGGATATTTCCTTCAGCGAAACAATGGCATCATCCGAAGTCTGACAGGTACGTTCCACAATCCGCCGGTTGGCTTCATCCAGCTTCGTTGTATCAATGGCACTGGCTGTCATTTTAATCGACGACAACAGCGGCCCCAGACCGTCGTGCAGGTCACGGGCAAAGTTCTGCCGGGCCCTTTCCTCTCCCTCGATAACCGCCGACAACACCCGCATTTCGCTCACTTTTCGTAGTTCATCAATCCGCTGCTGAAGATTGAATATTTGCCTAATGAATATGACTCCGATAAACATTAGCAACGATATCAGAATTCCCATCCAACTGTTCACATCGGCTCCGGAAAACAGGTGATTTTCCCAGAAAAGGGTCGAGAAATCAAACAATCGCCGAAGTGCCATTAATACGAATCCCGCTGAAATTAATATCCAGGATACGTTATAACGGGTGCGGCGAATTAAACCGATGGCAATCACAGCAGCACCAATTTGAATCATCATCGACAACAGGAGGGCAGCCTTGAGCAACATTTTTTTTGTAAAGCTAAGCATTATCTGTCTTACTGGTCCTTCTGCGTTGCTTCCTCTTTTACCAGTAAAACAGATTTTCCAATGAAGATACGTGTTGACTCAATATGCCATCATTAAGTAAACGTCAGGGTTGGAAGCTCGGTTAGCGTTCATCAAAAGAGGGCCTCACCCGGCCAGGTGAAAGCCCTTGTATTTTATTTGTTCGACGTCCAATCAGCATATCGCTATTGGGGTCAAAATCAACTTTTCCTTTTAAACCCAATCAACATCTAATTCTGACAATTAATAAGGATTCTATTAAGATTCACATAACCTAGGTGAATAAACCAGCCTACAATTTCAACCGGATGTTAATTTTCGAAAGCAACGCAGTAAATCCGACCATGGACAAAGCCCATAATAATGATCCACCAACAGCCAGCAACGCACTGTAATCCTGTTTATAGAAGAAAATATGAAATCCCAGACCACCGACCAGAAAATAAAGGATATCCGGTGCCAGATACGTAGTCAGGGAATTTTGACCGGCCGGAAGAAATATACTACCCCAACGACTTTTTTTCTGTACATCCACCAGGTAGTACAAAGCCGAGAAAACGAGTAAACTAATCCCATTGCAAAGCATACCCCAACTGGGAGTAGCATATATTTTAGAAATAATGAACCTGTTTCTTAACACGAAGCCTGTAACAAGAAACAACAGGCCGGCTGAAATAATCACAGGCAGCAGTTTTCTGTAGTGAGTTCCGTATTTCTTCATCAACATACCGGTTAATAATCCTGCCATAACAATAAACGGTACATTTCCCTGAATGAGAATGCCCAGCAGCGGTTTGACCGGATTAAGAAATTCCAGGACTCCTACCTGAGACAATACGTTCAGAACGAAGAAGAAGAGGAATATCAGGGTGTTTGCCCAAAGTCGTTCGCCGACCAGAAGGAAAGAAGTGCCTGCTGCAAAATAACCCCATCCAATCAATCCAAGAATCCCCCACCAGCCGGTCCTGAGCCAACCAATGTGTCCGGGTTCTCCGGATCGGAAAATGATCACCATGACAACCAGCCCGACAACTCCCAACAGCTTCAAACCGGCATATAACTTTTTATGTTGGGGTAAATCAGGATACCTGTTCCATATCAGGAAAATGAAAACAAAAACCAGTATCGACCACCAGTAATGATTCATCCCTGTCAGAGTGGAATTTACCGACCCCATATTCAACATCAGCACACCAATTAACAACAGGCTAAAGGTACGTACCAAAATATGGGTAAATATTTCCTGCCTGTTTTTTCCTTTAGACAGACGGGAAGTAATAGCAAACGGAATAGAAATGCCCACCATAAACAGGAATCCAGGAAAAACCCAGTCAGCCAATCCCATACCATCATAATCGGCAGGGGTATGCACCAACCAGGAAGGAACTCCCGGCTCATACAGGTCATTCACAAACAACATGAGAAAGAGCGTCAGTCCTCTCATGATATCAACCGATAAAATGCGGGATGTCTTATTACCGGTTATTGTTTTGGATTCATCCGCCATATTACTTCTTTAAATTTTCAATTACATTCAGTTCCTGATCTAGAAGAATCAAATCATCGTCCTTACCTATTTCAATACTTCCTCTTCGGTGGTCAATTCCCAAAAGCTGGCAGGGATTATAAGATACAAACCTAACAGCCTCGCACACCGGAGCTCCTGTCTGTTCCACAAACCGTTTTAAGATTTGGTTGACCAAAAGATTGGAGCCCATTAAAACATTGTCATCTTTATACCTGACACCGTATTCATTTGATACGATTTCCCTGTTATAGGAAGTATATTCGCCATATTCCAACCCTGCGGATACCACCGCATCAGAAATCATGACAAGCTTCTCCTTGTTCAGGCTGGAATAACACATCCGGATGGTCTCATCATTTAAGTGAATTCCGTCGCCGTTCAATTCAAAGAAAGTGTCGTGGTTGATGAATGGCAGCATGGCCAGACCGCTCCGTTTATGAGACACTCCGGACATGGCATTGAAAAGATGAGTAATATTCGTTTTATACTTTCCCGGTATATCTACATCCTTTAATTCACAATCCGAATGGCCATAACAGGGAACGATACCATGTTCATTCAAGTAGGCAGTCATCTCCCGGCTCCCTTCCTTCTCCGGTGCGATGGTCATCAGTTTCAATAATCCTCCTGCCTCACCGACGATTTGTTCCAACCCCTCACGGTTGAAATCGAAGATATAATCTGCTGAAATGCCCCCTTTTTTCTCCTTGCTGATAAAGGGCCCCTCAATGTAAATACCAGGTATATCGGCCAGCAAGTCTGACTGCTGAATTTTCCGCACCACGTCATTCACAACCTCCCGGTTGTATTGGAAGGTCGGCACAAACGTATTGATTCCGTTTTGTTTCAGAAACCCGGCAGCCCTTTCCAAGTCACCCGCATCCAGGATATCGAAACCATAAGTTCCACACCCATGGATGTGTACTTCAACAAAACCTGGAGAAACGTATGCCTGCTTAGCATCAATGATCGTGAAATTTCCAGCAACTGCCACGTCTTGCGAGATATCGGTAATGGTGTTGTTCTCGACAACAATATCGAAACCGTTCAGAATACTGTCTTTCAGTATGATTCTTCCGTTTTTAATGATATAGTTCTTCATCATAAATAGCCTTTTCTTGAACTGACACTTCAATCTCAAAGTCTAAAAGGAGTTGTGTCATTCCGAACTTTTCCTTTCAGTTTTTTTTGTTTACTAAAACGAATGTAAAGAGGAATAGACAACTCCCGGCATATTCCCCAACAAAAAATCAGTCCCGGTTCTCTTTCTTTCCTTCCGATTCGAGAGCCGAAAGCAGATAGCTCAGACTGGCTGTGCCATCCATTGTCGGTTCATTGGTAGAATAATCTCCTGTGTCATCATGATACACCGCTACAGAAGACTGGAATGCCCGATAGGGATCTTCTCCTGATAAACCTGAACCAATATGCTGTTCAAAAATGGAGCGGTATATCGGGCCATCCACCAATCCTCCAAGCGGTTGCCGGTTTAACAGAACGACTGCTCCGGAATGAGTCTGAGTCGGGAAATCGCCGTTTCCGGGAATTCCGATGATCATACTGGTACCCCAGGGATTACAGCCAAACAGCCAATCAATTAATGACTGTTCCATTTCCTGATATTGCTCATCCCCGGTCGCTTTGCGGTACAAATTAGACTGTGTGGCCATGGCTACGACCAAATTATTGGAACACCAGATAAAAGGTATTCCAATAAAAAAGGGATTATTTTTTCCTTTGTTAAAAACACGTTGTATTCCCTGTTGATAGTAATGGTCAAACAAGGAGGAGGCTTCCTTGTCCCCTGTCCCGTAAGCCAAATAATAGTGTCCCAAGTTGATGAACGGATACCATTGATAATGCCTGGCGGTATCGGCGCCCATCCAAGGAGTAACCGGCTCCTGTTTCCCATAGCCTATGGCGTCCTTCAGATAGATTTCATTTTTGGTCAGAAGATAAAGTTGTGCAGCCGCCAGCTCCATATCATCGACCCAGTTACCCTCCTCGTAAAAGTAGGGAGACACATAACACGCCGTCTGGCATACTCCAGGATTTTTCTTACCAAAATCATAAGCTTCCGACGCTTTTTTGAAGATTCTCTCCGAAAATTCAGGATAATATTTTTTTAGGAGCTTACTTCCAAGAGCAAAAGCCGAAGCATATTTCCCGGCCGTGGAAGCAATACCCGTTGCATTGTTTTGGTGAGCAGTCGATCCCTGGGGTTTACCTGTGCAAAAATAAACAGGTCTCTCTCCACCTTTTCCTCTGCCATAGTCAGCCGTGTCTTTATCCGGCAACTTAAAGCCTATGTGATCACGGTCATCAGCAATCTGATTGTACATCTGCCCTTCGGAGGGGTTCATCTTATCCAGCCAATCAAGTCCCCACTTGGCCTGATCCAATATATCAGGAATACCATTGCTCCCCGGATCCCCGTTTGCCTGGTAGTGATCTCCGTAAACTGAAGGATTTTGTTGATAGGCAAAAAGCATTTGATAGGTGGCATTTGCCGAAGTAGTCACATATTGCAGATAGTCGGTAGCATCATGCCATCCGCCGATCACATCGATGTGCGTCGAATCGATTTTTTTGTCCGGGTTATAAATGATGAATCCGTCTTTCACGTGACAGGAATCCTTGTAAAACGGATTATACCCGCACTGCTGTTGTCTCATATACTGAAGAATGTAATCCGCCATATGGGCGTATACGTCATTCCCTATTTGAAAAACAGGAGATTTCACCTCTCCGACCTGAATATAGTACTGACCAGGTTCTTTCCAATCGGAAAAATTGAGTCTGTAGCTTTTTTGAAAAGGTCCCCACTCCGGAAATTCAGTGACCTGCTCCGATTCGTAAACTTTCTCATCTCCGTCAGCCGAGAAAATTGAGAATTCTGTTATACCTCCATCTGAATTACTTACATAGACGGCATTCTTAACTGCATCGGGCATATATCCTACCTGATTAATCCTGATCCATACACTTTCCTCCCGGGAGTGGCAGGATGTCATCAGGACAACAAACACTGCGAATAAACAATATTTCATCACCAATATTTTTAACCGGTTATCATTAAGGGAATGAGGAACAGCACAACCTGCGAAATTAGTCATGCCTCCTCATTCCACTGAATCTAACGAACCAAACTACTAGTCTAAACTCCATTAATTCTTTTCTTATATTCAGTCAGGCAAGACTGAAGGCGCTCTTGAGCAGTTGTGTCTCCAGGCACATTATGTGATGGATGGATATACAGCTTCACTCCCCTGTCTGCCAGAATCTCTGCCGCTGTCAGTACCGTCATCCAGGTCGCGGTGACAAAAGCCATCGTAGAGACCGGTCCCACTTTATCAAAGTGATTCTTCAACGGTACAGAAGCATCTTGTGCAGGTACACAGGAATCGACAAGAACATCAGCCAGATCAAATAACGTCTTGCCACTGGAGTGTCTTGATTTCTTACCCTCGGCCTCAGCAGCCGACCCGAAAACAATAAGTTTGTTTCCCATCTCTTTAACCTTCAATGCAATGTCGATATTTACCGGGTTAATGCCTGTGTGGGAAAAAATCCAAAAACAGTCGTCCTTATGAAACCTATAACCTTTCATGATCTCGGTTCCGTATCCCTCTACTTTCTCCAGAAATACGAAATTCTGCACACTCATTCCGTTGGTAATGTTCGTAAAAAATGTCAGCGGCAATTCCAGCATCGGATGAAAGCCTACAAACCCACCAATTCGCGGATAAATATCCTGTATTGGCAAGGTAGCATGACCACAACCGAAAGTATGAACCCACCGTTCTTTCTCAATGGAGTCAGCCATGATCATCGCCGCTTTCCTGATATTTTCCATTTGAGTTTCCTCAATTTTGTTCATAACGCCGTGCGCGTTATTCAACCATTCTTTAGCTATCATAAATCTATTGTTTAATTATTTTATATTTCACAGCATACAGTAATGCTATGATGATTGAAACAAACAGTATGAGCAACACACTTAACATGCTCATCCCCAACAACTGCAAGATATAACCAGTCAGCAAATTCAGTAATATGTTCCCAACCAGGGCTATTCCGATTACAATACTGAAAACGATTCCGGTATAACCGGGAAATACATCAGCTGCATAGTCCAGCATAACCGGAAAAGATGCTGCCAGCCCCACACCGATGAGCGCAATCCCAGACAGGGACACCCAGAATTTGGGTCCCAATCCCATAATCAGAATTCCAACCATGGCAACAATCAAACTGAATAACAACACCTTAAAGGATGACACTTTTTTTAAGAGTTGACTTAAAAAGAGTCGGGTCAGTGCAATACTGACACAGCTAACGGTTATTGCATAAAGTGCCCTTGAATAATCCACATGAAATGTATCTTTCAGGAACGTAGGAGCCCAGGTCGGAAGGATCGCTTCAACGGCACTCTGAAAAAAGAGAACCAAACCAATAATAATAATCGCCGGTTTAGTAAAGAAGCCGAGGTATTCCCGCATTTTCACCGGCTTTTCCCGTTTAGGAGCCGGAAACTTCACGAATAGTACGAACACTAAGGGAATTACCAGCACCAGACCGGTAATGAACAAGATGGCCTGGTAATCTAAACCCGAATCCAACAGAATGGATGTCAACAATGGAAATCCAAACGCTCCAACCCCGTAAAAGACTCCCAATAAACTGATCCAGGCACCGGCATTTTCGGGATAAAGAATGGCCACGATTAGATTAGTGACTCCATTGATAACTCCCCCGCCGACTCCTATTAACAAAAAAAGGTAAGGAATAACCGATACATACGGAGCATAAATAATTCCCTCTATTCCGATAATAACGAAGAGGATTCCCAGAATCATGATGGGCTTATAACCATAAAAATCGACAATCGCTCCAAAAGTAAAGGAACCAAACAGGATACCCGTGGTCAACATGGAAGCACAGAACCCAATAAAAATTCTGTCAACCTGATAAGTAGAAGTCAGAAAGTCGTTGATGGTTCCGACCACCACCATTGTAATGCCAAACAACATCATTACCAAGCCGGTGACAAAGAATTGAAGTTTTCGTGTATCCATGGTTATTCGCTTAAATTGTCATCGTAACCTATTGCCAGTTTAGCCGCGCCATAAAGACCAGCCATTTCAGCGTTCCAGGAAGCTTCCAACCGAACCTGTTTCATAGCAATGGGCTGTCCCCATTTTACGGCCTCCTGATAAATTTTGTCAAGAAATCGTACTGCCTCGCCAAATACCCCTCCACCGAAGATAACCACCTCAGGATTTAGGATACTCACCAGATTCGCTACAGCCATCCCCCAGTATTCGATGGCATTGTCGATTACCTGAACCGCAATTTCATCGCTGTCATCATATGCACAGAACAGGTTATAAGCATTTACCTCCCGGGTCCGGAACATTCCCGAATAGTCAGGCTGCAAAGACAACAACTCATTCGCATACCGGGTCAGTCCATCTCCTGATGCATAATATTCAAAACACCCGCAGGGAATGTATTTATCCTCGTATGGTTTGTTGAGTGCAAGCCAACCAACGGCCCCGGCGATACCGCCGGGACCCTTGACAACTTCACCATCGATCATTATGCCGGCGCCGATTCCTGTTCCAACGGCTAGAAAAATGGCATTTTGACATCCCCGGGCTTTCCCTTTCCAGGTTTCCCCGAGGATATAACAAGCCCGATCTCCGGCAACTTCTATATCGATTTTCCTTCCTCCTATCGTTTCGGACAACTCACTCAATAGAGGGTAGTTATCCCATCCATCGATATTGGGCACCCAGACCGTTCCGGAACCGGCATTGTAGATTCCGGGAACCGAGATGCCAACGGCTCTCACCTGATCCGCGGACGAATCGCCAATTGTCAGCAACGACTTTAACTGTGATTGCATCAATTCACTGACCTCATTGCCTTTTTTCCCATGAAGCAATACCTTTCTTACATCCAGTATCTCTCCATCTTCAGAAAAAATAGCACTGATCAGTTTCGTTCCCCCGAGGTCAATTCCAATTACAGACATGGTTTTCGGTTTTAGTACCGGTATCCTTTTTTCTTAAATCGCCACACCCAACCCAGATTCTTAGCACTTCCGGCACAATCCTGGAACAGCACGAGTTCATTCTCATTCAGCAATTTTATCTCGTAAGTCCGGACATCAGGTACAAATACATAATCGTAGTCACACAGATCCATATCCTTCAGGGTGATGGTCATGTTGTCGGCATCAAACTCAAATTCGCTGCTTTTCGGTTCTGCCCCGGGAGACGTTGTTATCTTCAGGGTATTGACATCGTCGGCACGGCTGAAGAACAACTCATCTTCAAATCCGCCATCTGCCGGGTTGGTTCCATCAGCAACTGGAGACCACCAGAGTTCTTCCCAATTGGTAGGACTGGACAAATACCAATGTTGGGTTCCGTCTCCATAATCGGTGGCGTATACCCAGGTCACCCCGTCTCCAAAAGAGCCCACCAGGTAAGACAATGGTTCCGGGACTAACCCCTCCAAAACGGTCACCTCTACTTCTCTTTGGATACTGACAGTACCACCGTCTGTTACTACATCGCAAATGATATCTTTTTTGCCAAGGGACGTTAATTTGAGCGTGTCTGTTGTTTCGAAAGAACTCAGACCATCTGCCTTCCAAAGAACGATACTACCATCTTTGACAGAAACAGCAATCTCGTTGCTTCCCGGAGTTACACTCTCCACTTTCAGATCAATTTCCTGAGCTACCTCATCCGCGCTTTTCAGGACAGGAAGAGAATCCCTGTCCTCAATGGGATCACATGATGCAATCAGCATTGTGACAAACAGAAATATGAATATTTTTTTCATCTCTTTTTGAATTCTTAGGTTTGTATTGCTTTACTACCAGCCAGGGTTTTGTTCGAGAACGCCTTCCGACAACAAAATCTGGGATTCAGGTATCGGTAGAAACCCTTTCGTCTCAGGATTAAATGCTACCGAATACGTGGTTTGTTTACCTCCGGTAATAACCGGGATATTTGAAACGGCACTAAATGCTTTTTCAGCATCATGCCACCTAAGCAAATCGTAGTACCTTACTCCTTCAAATGCCAGTTCATGACGTCTTTCCATCTTGATATTGTCCAACGTTACGGGAACACTTGGCAAATGAACGCGGTCCCTAACATCATCGAGATACTCCTGGGCTTTGGTTGATCCCACTTCAGCCCCCATCAGCATGACATCCGCCAACCGCAGAAGGACTACTTCCTGAGTATTACAGGTCATGTTATCCTGTTTTTGATCAGGTGCATAAATCTGCGTGAACATACTTTTACTGGCTCCGTCAACCTCAATATTCACCGGCATGTATTTCTTCTGCCAGAGAAATGTTTCCTCTACCTGATCCGGTGATGAGACATACCCGATATTTTCATCATTCACATTACATATTGAACCAATTTTCCGGACATCATCGTCACTCCATGAATCCCATAACTGAGGATTAACCGGACCACATCCCCATCCATATCCAAACGGATAGGTATTTTGCATTCTCAATCCGAAAAACAGGTTAAAACGGTTACAAGTAGCTGACTGAATAGAGAACCGAATGGAGAACATCGCTTCGGTGTTTCCTCCTTCCTCACCTACCCAGGAAAGGTCATTATCTTTCGCATAGGGATACACATCGCCGGCATAGGCATAAGGCCATTGGTTACGAAAATCACTAGTCAACTTACGACCACTGTTGGCTACGCAATCGTCGATATAACCAATTACTTCAGCTTTGGTAACCTTACCACCCTCGGGTAACGGCAATTCAGTCTTACCATAAACGCCGGTATAAAACAGGAACACACGTGCCATATACCCTTCGGCAGCCCATTTGGTTGCCCGTCCAATATCATCAACCGAGTAAGGAGTATCCGGAAGTTTTTCGATTGCCTGTTTCAAATCCAGTGCAATCTGGGCATATAACTCTTCCGGTACGGCTTTGGGCAGGTTCTCTGGTTCTGTTTTCAGTACGAGAGGAACGGTACCGAACATCCGGGCCAAATCAAAGTAGAAAAATGCTCTCATAAACAAAGCTTCTCCTTCTAACCGGGCTTGTTGTGTTTCCGAGTCCCAATCTGCTACCTGCGAGATACTCTCCAGTAGCATATTGGACCGGTAGACTCCCTTATAATCCTGTTGCCAGGGAAACAAATACATATCATACGAATAGTTTTTAAAATCCGCTATCGCCTGAAGTTCCGGATCCACTGTACCACCGCCACCAAAACGGTCATCTGACATCAATTCAGAAACGAAGAAGCTATGTTTGAACAGGTTCGTTCCCGGATTCATCAGGCTGTAAATTCCGTATAGTGCTTCCTGAACATCATCAGGGGTTTTATAAAAACTGGTATTCACTTTCATAGTGAGTGGCTCCGTATCCAGAAAATTATTGGAGCACTGGCTGAAAATCAGGATGACACCCAACAAATAGAATATCTTTTTCATAGTCTGAATTTTTTAAAGTACAATGTTGAAACCAAACATGACCGTTCTCGGGCTTGGGTAGTAGCCTAAATCGATACCGGAGCCAAAACTCACTCCACCGTTGTACCCCACTTCCGGATCCATACCTGAATAGTTGGTAAACGTATACAGGTTCTGCACAGCGATGTAGGCACGTAGTTTTTGGAAAGGTAACTGACGATACAGGGTCTTGAAATCATACCCAAAAGAGACATCTGAAATTCTCAGGTAATCGCCATTTTCAATATATAAATCTGAAATGTTGGTAGCATTAATCGACGACAGTGTTGAAAGTTTCGGCAGCCGGCTCGATGTTCCTTCTCCATGCCATCGTCCAAAAATCTCGGTGGTATAATTATGACGGGGATAAATCCCGAAATCCCGGTAGGAACGAATAATTTGATTACCAGCTACCCCATTGGCATTTACCGAAATATCAAATCCCTTGTAATCGGCACCGATACTCATGCCAAATATAAAATCGGGGTTAGGATCGCCAATCTCAACTTTATCTTTGTCATCGATGATATTATCATCATTCATATTGACAAAACGGACGTCCCCCGGTGTTGCATCCGGCTGAATCAACTCTCCTTTAGAATTTTTGTAATCCAGCACTTCCTGTTCGTTTTGAAAAATCCCATCCGTTTTGTATCCCCAGAAATAGCCGATTGGCATTCCCTCTTCAGCCCGGAAAATCTCACTAGTTAGATCGGCCAAAATATTGGTGGGACCGTGAATAATTTTTTCCGAGTTAGCAATTCGGGTAATTCGGTTCCTGTTGTGGGATAAATTCGCGCCGACACGATAATGGAGCTCACCTATCTGATCGTTCCACTGTAGTGAAAATTCGACCCCGGTATTTTCCACGTCACCGCCATTGATATAGGGAGCTGTAGTTCCATAGCTTGCCAGCGCAGGAGCCCTGACCAGCCAATCTTTCGTGGTTTTCTTGTACCAGTCGAAACTGAATGACAGCTTACTTCCAAAGAACCGGGAATCTAACCCGACATCTGTCTGCTCAGAGGTCTCCCAGGTGATATCCGGGTTCGGCATGATACTCGGGTAAGCGCCAACCAGGCGGTTTGTTTTATCCAGTGTGTAATAGCTTGCATCGAAAGCGATGGATGACAAATACTGGAAAGAATCAATGTTCTGATTTCCGTTTTGTCCCCAACTGGCCCTGACTTTTAGAAAATCCAGCCACTTTTCTGTTCCTTTCATAAAAGGTTCACTGGATGCAATCCAGCCGGCTGCTACAGATGGGAAATATCCCCAGCGTTTGCCCCGGGCAAATTTTGAAGAACCGTCAGCCCGGGCAACCAGGGTCAACAGATACTTCTCGCGAAAATTATAGTTCAACCTTCCGAAATAGGAGAGCAACATGTTCTCTCCCCAGGGATAACTGGATAGCTGTGTATTTTTGGCATCTATCTTCTCCGCATTGATTAGGTAAGCATGCTCCAGATCATCGAATATACTGTTCACATTCTGACCGGTGATAGATTCACCGATACCATCCTTTTGTATAGTGTTTCCTGCCAATATGTTAAACTTATGCTCCCCTTTTATAGTGAAAACATAATTCGCGGTATTTTCAAACGTGTAACCGGAGCCCAGAGACATGCTGTGATAAATATCGCTTTCATTGTTAAAAGCACGCTCACTCAATCGATAAGCCGGGACGTAGCTTCTATAGCTTGAGCCCGAAAGAGAATAACCAAAACTACTTTTGATGGTTAAATCCTTTATAGGTTGCAGTTCTGCGAAAGCACTCGCCAGCAACCGGTGATTTTTGGAGATATTCCGACTGTTATAATCCATCACTCCTACTGGGTTAGCAACTCTGACATCCCATGCGTCGATGGCGTAGTGGTAATTTCCTTTGTCATCGTACAAAGGCATCAGGGGAGTAGTAGATAGCATATTCCGGATGGCATTGTTGTACATACCGCCGATGGCAATACCGGACTTTTCATAATAACTATAGACAATGTTTTCACCGATCTTCAGAATATCCCGGTTGTTATGCTGATAGATGATATGCTCCGTATTTACCCTGACGTTGTATCTGTCGTAAGAAGATGCTACCGGCTTACCCAAGATTCCATCCTGCGAAGTGTAGGAGAAACCGATGGAATAAGATGAACTCTTCGTGCCTCCGTTAAATCCCAGTGAGTGGTTCTGTATCGGGGCATCTTTAACCGTGATGGCGTCCAGCCAGTTGGTTCCTTTACTTTTTCCACTCTCAATATCACTCCAGTTGGGAATAATACTGGCATAATCATAAGGCATCAGCTTATCATTGATCCGCGCCTCATTCATCATGGCTGCATATTCCGGGGCATTCAACAAAGGCACCGTTTTATACAGGTTCTGAAGCCCGTAATATCCGTCATATGTAATGGTTGGTTTTGTCTCAAATCTGCCTTTCTTCGTCGTTATAAGGATAACACCGTTTGCCGCACGGGAACCGTAAATGGCAGAAGAAGCCGCATCCTTCAGAACATCGATAGACTGGATGTCGGATGGATTGATAAAATCGATATTCGATACCGGAGTTCCATCAACGATGAATAAAGGCGTTGCGTTACCAATGGTTCCCATACCGCGAATATTGATATTGTAACTTTCACCGGGCTGTCCTGACTTTTTTACTATCTGGACCCCTGAAGTAAAAGATTTCATGGCATCGACGACGGAAACCGTCTTGCTCTGTTCAATATTTTTACTGCTGATCTGCGAGGTAGCACCGGTTACCAGCTTTTTCTTTTGTACACCATACCCAATGGCTACCACTTCCTGTAAACCGACCGTTTCGCCTTCCATCACCAGGTTAATCGTCGTCTGATCTTTTACCTGGATTTCCTGGGTTTTCATTCCAATGAAGGAGAAAATCAGAACAGCATTCTCCGGAACATTGCCTATCGTATAATATCCGTCCGGACCAGTCACCGTACCATTGGTCGTACCTTTTACCACGATGGTAACACCCGGTAGCGGTTCTCCGGAAGTATCCGTTACTTTCCCCGATATAGTATGCTGCTGTTGTGCAATGTCATTATCGGACGTTTCGGTCTTCGGATATATGATAATATTCTTTCCGGCTAGTTTATAAGTCAAACTGGTACCCCCCAGCACTTCACTCACAACATCCGGAACACTATCGCCGGAGAGATTCACCGAATTTCTGCCAACCTCGCGTATCTGTTCATTCTGATAGAAAAAGCGATAGTCTGATTGCTCTTCAATTTGATTGAAAATCTCCCCCAACGTCCCGTTCACCACGTTCACTGAAATTTTCGAATTCTGGGAGTATGACGATGCAGAAAAGACATTGAGGACCAGGACAAAGATTAAGAAGGTCGTTAGTTTCATAACTCGCAATAATTGTGTCCACCTGAATTTGGCCAGGCAGTCAGGAACTCGTTTTTTTTTCATAGTTTTGGATGGATTTATTCATTTAAATCAATTGCGTAAAGGTGATAGTTCGTTGGCGCGGGCATCACCTTTATCTTTTTCTGTTTAGCGCTGTGTTTTCAGCGCAAGTCGGATTGTTTTGTTATTTATGTCATAAGCAATAGGAATTGTTAGATTAATAAATTCAAGCACTTTCCCGATCGTTAGGTTATTAATGGTACCGGTATAGTGAATACTGTTAAAGGCTTCCTTGTCATAAACAAAGGTCACCGCATAATATCGTTCCAATTTTTGGATCAACTCATTAAAAGAGTCATTGTCGAAAACCAGGATTCCTTGTCGCCATAAAATCTCATTCTGCACATTGGCTTTCATTTTCGTCATCACATGAGTGGTGGGCCGGTAGACCACTTTTTCTCCAGGTTTCAATTCAATCGGTGATTTTCTTCCGGTCAACAACATTTCGATTCTGCCCGACAATAAGGATACCTTGTCAAACTCGGCCCCCGGATAATGGGATACATTAAATTTGGTACCCAGGACCCGAACTTTGGCATCACCCGTTTCGACAACAAAGGGATAATCGCTGGAGTGCTTTACTTCGAAATAAGCCTCCCCATTCAGGTAGACCTTCCGTTCCCTACGATCAGGATGGTACCTCACTTCGGTCTCGGCATTCAGCCATACGATACTGCTGTCAGGCAAGGTAACTTTGCTTTGCTGACCGGCTTGCGTGGATACTTCTACCCAGTTGCTCTTATAGAAGAGATTGGATTTCGAAATGAAATACGATGAAACGCCGGCAATTGATATGAGCAAAATGATTACAGCAGCAATCTTTGAGAAACTGAAAAATAGTGAACGCTTTCCTTTTGTTACCACGGCCGGAGTGATCCGGGTCAGCAACCTTTCTCTTGCATGCGTCAAAAGACCCGATGACTTCTCTTCTAACGGATGACTCCAAAAAGTTCTGAGGCTACCCAGAAATCTTGAGTTATCCTCAGACTTTCTTTCCCATCGGGACAGATCATCCAACTCATCTTTGTCAGCAATGTTCAGCAGGTAACGGGCAATAATTTCTGAAATATCCTTCATCCCAAATGGTTAGTGTTTGATATAAGGACACCACTTTCGCTAATTTTCCCCAAAGAAATTTTAAAATATTTCAGGCACGAAAGAAAGAAAGCAACCGAACAAGCTATTTATCAGCCTATAACGAAAACAAAAAAGAAGTAAGTCCCCTGGAATTCTTTGGATTGGAGAGATCAATATTTAGCTTCTGTGCAATTTTTTGAACGGCAATAGCAATCTGATTGTCCACCGTCTTGACGGAGATATTCAGGATGTGGGCCGCTTCATTCCGGTTAAGCCCGTCTTCCCTGAGCAATTTAAAGATCATCTTGCATTTAGAAGGAAGCTGGTTCACTGCTTCATTCAACCTCGCAAACATCTCGCTCTCGATAAGTTCATTCTCAGCTGAGGGCTCATAAGTCATCAGCTGTACCGAAAGATCGTCCAGCATATTGAAAGAAAAACCACGCTCCGATTTTAGAATGCTGATGGATTTATTCCTTACCGAGATGTATAAATACGTCTCTATGTTGTTGATGTGCTCCAGACTATTTCTCTTTTCCCACAGCCTGAGAAAGACATCCAAAACTACTTCTTCGGCTAATATTTCTGATTTGAGAATGGTTATAGCAAAGGAAGTCAACCGGGTAAAATAGCAATCAAAAAAATTCGTAAACGACGTCTGCGACCTGTCATTCACGAACCGTTGAAAACAATATTTTCCTTTGCTTATCACGTTAATTTGGTTTCACACATGAAATTGCATACAATGTTACTATCTTAAAGTCATAATACCAATTTTTGTAAGATATGTGATCTCAGGAAATTGAAATAAACATAATAGAGCAAAATAAATCCATAACCCATATCGAAAATAAAAAGAGACGACGATTGTGCGGCAGTTTCGAAAGCAAAAAGACAACTGATCAATCTATCCCAATTATTTGTCTGTGTTTTCTGCCTTTTATAGCTAAAAGAGAAAAACCTACAATACTCTATAATTGGCCTAATCTCCCCTCTTTTTTGGGCGTACCATTTCAAGAGAAATTTTGTGATTCGATAAAATAAGGGGCATTTCCTAAAACAATTCTTTGTCGAACCGAATAGATAATCACCTCTCATCCGACAATAATTTTCCCCAGTGTGCGCTATGTATTCCTGGTACTGCCAGCCTTTATTTCGATGCTCCATAAGCTGGCAGATTACTATTGCCTTTTATCTGAAAGAGGGCCACATATTGTTCGAATCTTTTGTTATTGAAACCCTTTCTCCTCAATAGTGAACGTATTCCTAACCTTCCGGCCCTCTTTCTTTGGCAATTTTTTCTGAAATACGACTTTTCCCTAAAGCTTTTCAACCATTTAAAGGGCTCCCCCCAACCGAAAGCAATGAATGGATGCGTGTCGAAAGCATCATTCCCGGAAAAAGACTCACTCGAACCTTTATAGCGCATGCCTGCATTTAACCCCTAAAAAAATATTGAACCAACAGGCATGCATTTCTTCTTCAAGCCTCTTCCTGTCAGGTCAAACCCTTGCATTTTACTTGTTCGATATCCAATCAACGGTACCGATTGCAGCGATGTATTGTACCAAATTATTACCAGCGCCTGCGTCTCTTCAACCAAGAGTGTCACCATTGAAAACAACGCTTATTTAGCCAAACCGGAAACACAACTCGCGGCTGTCACCGAAAAGCTGCTGGTGGAAGCCCATGGTGCTTCGGGTTGTGAGTAAATGATACAATCAGTGATTCTATTGATAGAGAAATCCGAGGGACAGAGCGGTCTGTTTTTCGGATTTTTTGTATGAAATTGACAAACACTTCGCCATTTCAACAAAAAACCCGCCAGATTAATAACCTGACGGGACTGTTTGGTTTACGATACCATCGTAATCACTCTATGCGAAAGAATAATTTTTCAATTCTGAATGAATAACCTGCGTTATTTGAACGCATCTTTACAATAATTGATTCCATAGGCATCATAAAGCTTAACCTCAGAGCGCATTCGCTTCAGGAAATCATCGTAGTTACGGCTCGCTTTCGGCGACCAAAGGACTTCAGCCAATGCTGCCATACGAGGAAATATCATGTACTCAACTTTAGCAGGCGTCTTCATGTACTCGGTCCACACATTTCCCTGCGAACCCAGGATGTATTTGTACTCATCCGGAGCCAATTCTTTAGGTACCGGCTCATAGCTGTATACCTTCTTCAGCGGTGTAAAACCTCCAAAAGCAATCGGTTCTGATTCAGGCTTTCCCTGATAGTGGTCGAAGTAACAATACCCGCCGGGGGTCATAATCACACTGTGGTGTGCCTGAGCTGCGGCAATTCCGCCCTTTTCGCCTCTCCACGACATAATCACCGCATTGGGTGCCAGACCTCCTTCTAAAATTTCATCCCAGCCAATCATCTTCCGTCCGTGGGCATTCAGGAATTTCTCAATACGTTGCACGAAATAGCTTTGCAGCTCTTCCTCATTCTTCAATCCCAGTTTTTTCATACGAGCCTGGTCATAAGGACATGCCTTCCAACGTGTTTTCGGACATTCATCGCCACCGATATGAATGTATTGACTGGGAAACAACGCCATTACTTCGGTTAGCACATCTTCCAGAAATTTGAATGTCTTTTCCTTGCCGGCACAGTAAACATCATCGTATACACCCCATCGGGTACCCACCTGGTAAGGACCTCCGGTACATCCCAATTCAGGATAGGCGGCAAGTGCAGCCATGGCATGACCGGGCATTTCTATTTCCGGAACTACCGTTACATAGCGTGCCTTCGCGTAAGCTACAATCTCTTTAATCTGGTCCTGCGTATAGAAGCCTCCGTAACGCTTTCCGTCATACTTACTATCTTTCCCTGGATGTCCAATCAACGTTTCTTTCCGCCACGCTCCTACCTGTGTCAGTTTCGGATACTTCTTGATTTCAATTCGCCACCCCTGATCGTCGGTAAGATGCCAGTGAAACACATTCATCTTATTCATCGCTATATAATCGATGTACTTTTTGATAAATGAAACCGGCATAAAATGACGGGAAACGTCCAGGTGCATCCCCCGCCATGAAAAACGGGGCGAGTCTTCAATCTGTAACGCCGGGAACGTTACCTGAGCTAGCTGCTTTTTTGAGTGTGGCAAAAGCTGAATGAGCGTCTGAACACCATAAAACAGGCCGTTCGGTGCCGACGCTTTCAGAACAATTCTCTTTGGATTGATGGAAAGTGTATAGGCCTCTTTGCCCAAATTCAGATTTTTATCCAGGCTAATAAAAACAGTTTTGTCAACCGGAAGATCTCCTACCTCCACTTTATTCTTTAACCCGTAGAAATCACTGAGGTGTGCCTGAAGAAATCCCGCTATTTGCTTTATTTCTGCACTGTCTTCATTCACCACGATCGGCGTCTCTGCATTTAGCTCAAAAACACCTTTCTCCTGAACCATCTTGGCAGGTTTGGGAACAATGTTTATTTCCGGCTGTGGAGCTTCTTTCGTGCTACATCCGTTCAACGCCGCTACCACTACGAATAGCCAGACCATCCTTATCATCAACTTCATCTGTTTATATTTTATTTTTTTAACTACACACCCCTATTGGGGCAGAATTCCCATCACTGCTTCTCGCCTAAAATGGGCTTATCGGTGAATGAAATAGTTGAATGAGGCTTCTTGCCCAATTGTTCAAATATGACAATTTGATTGGCTCCCTTTTTCAACCAACATCCGGGAACATAAAGAGTATGCTGTGGACCAATATGCCAATAGCGTCCCAAATTATGACCGTTTACAAATACCACACCTTTCCCCCAGTCGGACATATCAAGGAACGTATCTGCCGGTTTATCCACTTTGAATGTCGTTTGGTAAAAAACCGGCCTTCCTGTTTCAACCTGCTCGTTTCCTACACTCGGAGCAGTGTTCAGTGGCATTTTAAACATTTCCCAATGTCCGGCTACCTCCGAGCCGTTTAAACTGACCGGTGAAATAATTCCTTTCTTATTATGAATCAATTCGGCCCCGTAGTTAATTCGACCAAGGTTTTCGACCAATAAATCCAGTGTTCCATTAGCTGGAATCTGAACAGGCAGCGCATATTTATTGAATACGCGATTCAACTCTCCTACTTTCTTCCCGTTCACATAAACCACCGCAAAATCACGCAATCCATCCACCTTTAATGTCCCTGATACAGCATCTGAGAATTTCTTTCGGTAAAGAACATAGCCGTAACCTTGTCCCAATTCCTCGAAGGTTTTGGGCTGATTGGCAACAACCGGTTGTTGTTGTGTCAACCAGTTCAGAGCATCCATGTGTGCCTTTAATGGCTGGGAAGCATACTTCATTACCGGTATTCTTTCTGGTACCGGAGGCAAAGCGTGATGCAAATATTGCTGCATGGTTTGCCTGATAGCCATGTATTTGGGAGTCGCCCAACCCGTTTCACTAATCGGGGCATCATAGTCATAACTGGTCAGATCCGGCTGAATGTCATGCTTATCATTGTAGTTGGCCCCGGAGGTAAATCCAAAGTTTGTTCCCCCGTGAACCATGTAAAAGTTAAAGCTCACGCCGGCATCCAGGTATTTCTTTGTCTGCTCGACAATCTTTTTTGTGGGAACACGGACAAACGGTTCGCCCCAGTGGTCCAACCAACCGGGATAAAACTCTGCGACCATGTACGGACCTTTACCGTCGTGAAATTTGTTAACTGTCTTTTTGAGATTAGCGACATCATTTTCCCCGTTGGCGGCCGGTAAAACACCCGGAATGGCACCGCCTTCGAACAACCAGTCACCATCAGCCGTAAAATACGGTGCAGGAAAACCACTCTCTTTCAACAAATGAAAGATGGCCATCTTATAGGCTTCATGCTCGGCTGCGGATACCTCTTTTTGCTGTGCCACATAGGAACCAAACTCATTCTCGGTTTGCACTAAAATAATGGGCCCTCCCTGGTCGGCAAATAAGCCATTTAATTCCGCATGCAAATGCGTAAAATAGGTTTTACACGAATCGAGGAACGCTTTATTATTGGTACGCAGATGCAATTCGGGATTATTCTGCAACCACCAGGGAAAACCTCCGTTCTCCCATTCGCCACAGATATACGGGCCGGGACGAAGAATGACATTCAAGCCTTCTTCACCTGCCAGTTTGATAAATCCTGCCAGATCGTGATTCCCGGTCTTAAAATCCCACACGCCCGGCGATGTTTCATGGTAATTCCAGAAAACATAGGTCGCAACGGTGTTCATTCCCATCGCTTTCAGCATCTGTAACCGGTGTTGCCAGTAGGGCTTCGGAATTCTGGAATAATGCATCTCTCCGGAATGAATCTTCAGTACCTGGCCGTTCTGCATAAATTCCCCTCCACGAATAGTCACTGTGGCATCCTGAGCACTGGCGCGACCCAAATTGCTGAATATCAAGAGAAGTACAATGAGACCTGTAAGACTTATATTTTTCATTTTCATAAGAATTATCTGTTCCGGTACCTGAGTAATATTAGTAAAGACTTACCCTGGAGATGACCGGACAAGCTTTCGAGTCGAGGATAGTAACTTTCACCTTGTCTGTCGTTACCGGTTTGAATTTCAATATCCGCTTGTACCCGATGGTTGTTCCCTCAGCTATTTGCTTCCATTGTCCGTCAATCCAGGCTGAAACGGTAAACGATTTAACCCGTTGGCCTAATTTAATGTATTCCTGCAATGCGACATAACCGATTGTTTTGGGTTCTCCTAAATCAAGTGTCAGCATTCCCGTTTTTATTCCGTCATCGGTAGCCCAGTAAGAATCCTTATTTCCGTCGACCACATTTTTGCCGGCATATTCCGATGAGTTGCCCCGCATCTCTGATGCTTTCACGTTGCAGTTTAAAGCCAGGTCGGTGGCAAACGTTTGATCAATCAATTTCTTCCAGCCCAAAAGCGATTGAACATCATTTTTATTGAGCAAACCGTCTCTGTCGGGCGGCACGTTCAACAACAGGTTAGAACCCCTCCCCACCGATGTCAGGTAAATATGAAACAGTTGCTCAGGTGTTTTTACCAGCGAATCTTCTTTCGAATGATAGAACCAACCGGGACGAATCGATGTATCCACTTCCCCCGGAACCCAACTGGTTCCATCCGGAGAACCGGTTTCCAACAATTTACTTATACCCGCTTTCCCGGCATACAAGGTATCTGTCGTGATGGTATTCCAGTTCGTCGTATCCATGAATCCCTGTTCATTTCCGCACCACCGAATATCCGGGCCGGCATCACTAAAGAAAAGGACATTTGGTTGGATGGCCCGAATCATCTTCAACGTAGTGGGCCAGTGATAATAGGTCGCCCGGTCAATTTCCCGTTTCTCATTGGCTCCGCCATAATATCCCGTACCGCCGTTAGCCCCGTCGAACCACATCTCGTATATCGGACCATAATTGGTAAACAGTTCCGTGATCTGATTTCTGTAGTATTGAATATATGAGGGTTTCCCGTAATCGGCTCTGCTCCTGTCCCAAGGCGACAAGTAAACACCGAATTTCAATCCGTATTTTTTACAGGCATCCGAAACGGCTTTAACGACATCGCCATGTCCCCCCATAAACGGACTATTCTTAACACTTCTGTCGGTATACTTCGAAGGCCACAAACAGAAACCGTCATGATGTTTACACGTCAAAATAACTCCTTTAAAGCCTGCCTCTTTCAACACCTTCATCCACTGATCGGGATTGAAGCTAACCGGATTGAATAACTTCGGTGATTCGTTTCCATATCCCCACTCCTTATCGGTAAAGGTGTTGATTGAAAAATGGATGAAAGCATTCACCTCCATTTCCTGCCATTTAAGTTGTCTTTCAGTTGGTACCGGAAGCACCGGCTTGGGTGGCGCTACTTTTTCCTGTTGACAGGAAAACAATGCCAACAGTAATAATGAAACGGCTAGTTGGCTAAATATGAAAAGGGGCTTGTTCTTTTCTTTTGAAGATTGTCTTCTCATCTTATTCACGTTAAATCATTTCGGTGAAAACAATTGGCTCATCTCCGTTTTGCGACAGAGATGAACCAGTTGTTATGCTAAAAGAAAAATTACCAGTTGGGATTCTGCGTCAGATTTTTATTCAAATCGACTTCGCTTTGCGGAATCGGCCAGAGATAATCGCGTTGCGGATTGAACTGCCGGTTCTCTACCAATACGTGTTTCTGGTAGTCACTACGAGCACTGTTCCAGTAGTTCAAAATTCCATACACATCACCAGGCATCACATTTTCGGCAATTTTCCAACGGCGAATATCAAACAAACGCTGTTCTTCTTCCGCAAATTCAACTCTGCGCTCCTGCCGAACGATTTGTCGCATGGCCGTCTGTGACTGGCCGGTCGGAATCGGCGGCAAATTAACATCTGCGCGTCCCCGAACCTGGTCGATAGCATCATAAACCGATTGATCGATGTCATTCATCTCAATCTTCGCTTCGGCATAAGTAAGCAGTACTTCCGGATAACGAAGAATGATTATATCGTTGGTTGAGTTTCCGCTCCAACCTCCGTCAACCGTCGCCGGAATATATTTTTTATAATAATAGCCCGTGTACGATGCATTGTTCTTACCCAGTCCATCAGCTGAATTCGGATCCGTAATATCAATGGTATCGCCGTTCAGGACACCGCCCGGTACCACGATGGTCATCTTTAACCGGGGATCACGATTTTCAAACGGATGCTGAGGATCATACAGTGATGATTGATCGATCGTTTTTCCGTCGGTACATTCGTAGGCATCTACTAATGACTGTAAGGGAACGATTTCCGACCAACCTCCGATTGTCGGGCCTCCAATCCATGTGGCCAAAGCACTCTTGTAATTGTCGGTATACTGGGCCGAAAGGATGATTTCCGAACTATGTTCGTTGGTTCCGTTAAACAGACTCATGTAATCCGGGTCAACCGTATACACATTCATGTCCATCACCTCCTTAGCAGTAGTAGCAGCAGCAGAATAATTACCATTATACAAATCGATTCTCGCTTTCAATGCCAGTGCTGCACCTTTTGTAGCCCGTCCGAACTGATCGCTGGAATAGGAAACCGGCAAATAGTCCGCAATCTTCGCGAGTTGTGCAGAGATTGAATCCATCACAACGCTGGCACTGGTTCGGCTGACGTCATATTGATCGGGGTTGGTTTGCGGTGATGTAATCCACGGAACGTCACCATAGAGACCTACCAATTGCTGATATGACCAGGCACGAATAAAAGTGGCTTCGCCAATCAGTTGATTTCTCAAGTCGGCATTCATATCCGGGACTTTACCGATGTTGGCCAGAACGTTATTAGTATTGGCAATACTTTTATACATGAAAGACCAAAAGTGATTGAAAGTCCCCAATGTAGTTGTTGCACTTCCGTTTCCGGCATACATGATATCACATGGCCAGTTAGACCAGGCATAGCTATCATCGGTTGCACAGGTCAGAAAAGTCCTCCACCAATCGTCACCTCCCAGGAAGCGGTAACAGCCCGTAACAGCCTGCACGGCATTATCGGAGTTGACCCAGTAGGTGTCGGTGGTCAGTGAATCGGTTGGTTGTTTGTTCAGAAAACTTTCATCACAGGCAACCAATAAAAAGAGGCTCAGTAGAATGAAGCTGTATTTATATATATTCAATTTCATGATTGTCAATTTTAAAAGTCCACATTAACGCCTAAAGAAAATACCTTTACCTGAGGGTAGTAGCGACTGTCATCAGGATTCTCCGGGTCGATGCCATACTTATTCAGCTTCGACCAGGTAACCAAATTCTGGCCTGACACATAAAAACGGCATCTGTCAATACCTACGGTTCGGTCGAATGATTTCGGAAGAGAGTAGCCAACCTGCAGATTCTTTAGTCTTAAGTATGCTCCATTTTTAATCCAGAATGAGGAAGAAACATAGTTGTGAGAATAGGACGTTAACCTTGGAAATGAAGCGCTCGTGTTGTCCGGTGTCCAGCTGTCGAGATGCAACTTTTTGAAATTACCGTCCTGACTGATGGGTGCTCTGTTGGATTGAACCGTTGTCACATCAACTTTTCCGACTCCCTGGAAAAAGGCAGAAAGATCGAAATTCTTGTACACAGCATTGATGTTCAATCCATAAGTGTACCGCGGAATATTACTTCCAATAACGGTACGATCAGAAGCATCAATCTTTCCATCGTGGCTCAGGTCCCGATAAATCAAATCTCCGGGAGCAACATTACCGGGCTGGGTAGCATGGTTATCAATTTGATCCTGGCTTTGGAAAATACCATCACAAACATATCCGTAGAATGCTCCGATAGGCTCACCAACATGATACGCCTGGATCACATTGTCATTGTTCGAACTTTCCCAATCGGCATTTTTCAGGTCGGTAATCTTATTCTTTACATCAGAAATATTGAACTGCACATTGTATTTGAACTTCTGCTGTATGGCGCCTTTGTATCCGAGAGAGAATTCCCAACCCTTGTTTTGCACACTTCCTGCATTCTGATATGGAGCATACTGACCGACCGTTTCGGGAATAGGAAGTTGCAGCAGAATATCGTTGGTATTCTTCACATAGTAGTCAAAGGAGAAGTTCATTTTACCCTTCATGAACATGGCATCCAAACCAATATCGCTCATCTCTGTTGTTTCCCAGCTAATGTTGCTATTGGCAGCTGTCTCTATCCTAGCCCCGGGATTCAAGCTACCGCCAAACGGGTAATCATATCCCAGAACCATCACTGATTGGTACGGATAATTACCTAATTCCTGGTTTCCTAATTGTCCCCACGATGCGCGAAGTTTAAGCTCACTCATGAAATTAATACCATCCATGAAAGGCTCCTTCAACAATTGCCAACCAGCTGAAAAAGACGGAAATGTTCCCCACCGGTTTGACTTCGAAAACCGGGACGAACCATCACGACGTATATTGGCCTCAAACAAATATTTATCATTATATGAATAATTCACCCGCCCAAAATAGGAAAGCAGGCCATAGCCATATGAATAACCGTTATTTTTTTGCGAAGCCGGGTCGCCACCAGCCAGTTCGGAGAGTACATTTAATGAGCCGTTATTACGGTATCCGTACAGATAATTGGTGTTATCGTCTATTTTGGAGATACCACCTAGCAATCCTACATTGCTTTTTCCAACTGAAACATTGTACCGTAGTAGCGACTGCAAATTATAGTAAAAGTCTCCATAGTTCTTTTTGCTAATCTGGTCTGAACCTTTTACGATTTCATTTTTGGTGAAGAAATTAACGTACGTCAGCGCTTTGTCATTATAGGTATTGTTGGTAACATTATAATTTACCATCGCATTACCGGAAAGCTCCAGACCTTTCAATATCTCGTAACTCAGCCGGAAATTGCCACTAAATACATCATCGTTGTATTTATAAGAACCTCCGTCGGATTGAAGGCGAACGGGGTTGCCATCACCTCTGGCCACCCCCCAGGTTCCGTCAGAATATTTAACCGGAAGTGTTGGATTGGACATGATAGCCTGGCTAAACTGGAACCAAATACCGTCACCTGTATTTCCAGTATTTCCCTGCGGCTCGCTGCGGTCAGAAAAATTCCCCGACACATCCGCATTAAATTTCAATTTATCGCTGATGGTCACATCCGAATTCAAGCGAACCGTTACTCGTTTGAAATTCGCCTTTTTTACTAGCCCTTTTTGATCTAAATAGTTGGTCGAAAAACGGAATTTCGCCTTATCACTACCGCCACTAATGGCGATACTGTGCTGTTGTTGAATACCGGAGCCTTGTAAAATTTCATCCATCCAGTACACATCCGGATATTGATCCTTATTTCGATTCGGATCGTTGTAAGCGGCAATATCTGCATCAGTAAACTTGGCACTTCCACCAGAATTCAAACTTAATTGGTTGACCAATTTCATGTAGTCCTGTGCCCCGACGAAATTCGGCAACTTGGTTGGCTTCTGTACCCCAACATATCCGTTATAGGAAACTTTAATCTGATTGTCTTTTCCCCTTTTGGTTGTAATTAAAATCACACCATTTGCAGCGCGTACACCGTAAATAGATGAAGCAGCAGCATCCTTCAATACCGATATGGAAGCAATATCGTTGGGATCGACATCATTGATATTGTATTCCATTCCATCGACCAATACCAAGGGGGCATTCTTGTCAGGTGTGTTATTATCGGTATTCACAGTTCCAATTCCGCGAATATGGATCGTACCGGCATCAGCACCCGGCTGTCCGCTACTTTGTGTGACGGTAATACCCGGTGCAACTCCCTGCAGCGCATTCGACACCTGCGCAACCGGCTTTTTCACAATATTATCACCATCTACAGTGGAAAGAGATCCTGTTACATCCACTTTTTTCTGTACTCCATATCCAACGGCAACTACCTCATTCAGCCCTACAGCTTCTTCCTTCATCACTACATCCAGCGACGTTTTTCCGTTCAGGGCTACGTCGACCGACTTCATTCCAACGAAAGAAAAAGTCAACATAGAACCGACCGACACATTTGTCAAACTAAAGTTTCCGTCCGCATCCGTAATGGTTCCGTGCGTCGTTCCTTTTACGATAATGGTAACTCCCGGAATTGGCCTGCCTTTTACATCGTTTACTTTCCCGGTGATTGTTTTTGTTTTGGTTTCGGGCTGCGGCGATTGCATCTCTTCATTTCCGTTCTTCGGCTTCACCTCATCCCGCGGACCAATGACAATCTGCCGGTCGAAGATATGATAGGTTAAATCGGTTCCGGCAAGAACCTGGTTCAGTATTTTATCGACTGAGCTATTTTCCGTGTTAACATTAACCTTTCGGTTGATATTAATTTGATTATCCTTATAGAAAATAATAAACTCACTTTGTTGTTGAATCTGGTCAAACACCTGACCCACTGTACTGTTTTCCAGATGGAGCGATAGTCTCGTATTTTGTGCATACGAACTCGATGCATAAATATTTCCTACTCCAAGCAGAAGAATGAATATCGTTAGTTTCATAACTCGAAATGTGTGCACACATAAATGAGGAAAATGCGCACAGTTTTGTGTTTTTTTCATAGATTTAACCTCCTTGAATTAAATTAATATTGCTAATCTACTTACGCGATGTTAGTTGCTAGTTTGCGGGTGTTGGCGCATCCGCAAACTTTTTGCTTTCTGATTTCGTCAAGTCATACGATATAGTTTTTAGTTAATAATTATCTCATCTTTTGTACATGAAAAGGTTAGCGAAGTCGTTTTTTGGATTACCTTCAACACGTCTTCAGGTGTCTTTTTCAAATCCAAACTACCTGAGAATGTTTGCTCTCCCAGCTCCGTATTTTGTAGCTTAATTTCCACATCGTAATAACGGGCCAGCTTCTTCAGTATATTATCAAGCCTTTCACTTCTAAATACATAATATCCCATCCGCCATGACAAGTAATCGGCAGGGTTCACACGCTTTTCGGATATTTCTTTTTTACCTGGATTGTATATCGCCATATCGCCTGGAGAAAGTTGAGTCTTTTCCTTGTGCAGAAGGGAATTCCCCTTGTAGCTGAGTTCAATCTTTCCGCGCTCCAGAACAGCACTCGAATACTGGTCATCGGAATAAGCACTGACATTAAATACTGTCCCCATCACCCTGACAGTGAAATCACGGGAATTCACCAAAAATGGCTTGACATCGGAGTGTTTCACTTCAAAAACAGCTTCTCCGTCGATGTAAACCTCTCTTTTGTTTTTGGCAAAAACAGCCGGATACACTAAGCGAGTGCCGGAGTTCAACCAAACATTGGTGCCATCCGACAAGGTGATTTCCGTTCTTTTTCCGTACGGGACAACAACGGTGTTGTACACAATTTTCTTCGACTCCAACGATTGCTTGACCTTCTGACTGGCATCGATACTGATATCCTTACCATTTTGGCCATACTGGATTTTCGACTGTTTTTTATCGATGCGAATCTCCTGGCCGTTCTGCAAAATCAGACGGGTATCTCCTACCGGCAGGGCAACCGAAGTATTTTCAGCAAATTTGACAACGGCAGGTGTTTCATGTACCTGACTGTACCACAGCACACCGACAAAGCCGATAATCAGTATAGCCGCTACAGCCGACCAAACCCGCACCCGCCTGGACCTTCGATACTGGTTGACTGAATCAACTATCTGACTTTTTAAAACACTCTTTTCATCATTGGGCAACGATGTTTTTGAATGATTGATCAGGTAATAATATATTCGCCGGGCCAGCTGCCGCTCACGCACTTCGTCCTCGCTTTCATCTGCGTTTTTACCGTAAAGCACATCGGAAGGCTCGCCATCCTGCATCAGGATGTCTTCGGCCTTTATTTTTGATTTTTCCTTCATTTATATTCGTCCTTTACTTAAACAAAGGAGGAAATCTCAAAAACATAGACACAAAAATGTAACTTTTTTACACACAAAAAGCACAAACAACTATACTACAATGCCTTAAGAAGAGAATATTCTTCCAAAAAGGATGAGATAAAAGGAAGGATTCTCCTTCTGAATACATTCCCGAAGGGTTTTTAAGGCACGGTAAACATTTGTCCGTACCGATTCGACCGATATACCCAACAGCTCGGCAATTTCAGGGTACGAAAAATTTTGATCGAATTTAAGGAAAAGAGCCTCTTTCTGATGTTGGGTCAGTTTCTCCATAGCCTTCTCCAGTATCAAATGATTCTCATCCTTTGTCTCCTGCTCGACGATTTTTTTCTCGGCCCCAATAACAAATTGCTCCCGCGTCAAAATAACATCCTCATTGTACATGACAGAAAGGAGCTTCTTCTTTCCTTTTTTGTGAATTTTTCGCTTCAACGAACGGAAAAGATAAAACCGGATGGAATCGGTATCGGAAAGTTGATGTCTGTACTTGTAGATATCGAGGAACAAATCGTGAATGCAATCTTTGACAAATTCTTTGTCTTTCGAAACACTGATACCAAAGGAATATAGCGCGTCGATATTCTGATCATAAAGCCAGTAAAAAGCTTCATCATCTCCATCCTTGAATCGTTTCCATAGAAAGTAGTCTTTATTCCTTAGTTTCTGCACCATTGCTAAAGCCCCGAATTTCAAGATTGAAATGAGTGAAGCTTTAAAAATAGAAATATTTTTCAGAGAATCTTAATACCTCCTGCAAATCCCCCGCACAAGTGAAATAAATGCCTATATTACAACACAGTACACCAATTGTCATCTGCCTTTCACAGAAACATCAAAAGAGGGTCTCACCCAACCGGAAGAGATGAATGGATGCGTGTCGAAAGCATCATTCCCGGAAAAAGACTCACTAGAACCTTTACCTTTATAGCGCATGCCTGCATTTAACCCCTAAAAAACTACTGAACCAACAGGCATGCATTTCTTCTTCCGGCTTCTCCCGGCCAGGTGAAAGCCCTTGTATATTTTGATAGTTTCTGTAGTTACTGTTGTTATGGTTGTTGGAAGAAGTATTAAGTTTTAAGAAAGACGAAAGACTGCGGACCTGAACCTTTCACCTCTTAATTATTCATTACACATTATTCATTGTTAATTGATTTAAGGGTTTCAAAATTTCAGGTTGCGCTAGTTGCGAGCTTTGACGGTTGTTGGTTATTATTGTTACTGTTGTTGCTGTTGTTGCGCTTTTATCAACACCTCCCTCCTTTGCGGTCGAAAAAAGGTTGTTATTTCAAACAATGACATCCCGCGACCGCCGGTTACGCGTACTTGCCAACCCGGGGTGGCTAAACCTCACGGTTTCTTACCCCGGGCTATGGAGCTTGAACTCCTTCAGAGTTTGCCGACCAATTGGCCTGATTGAG
>NZ_JHXO01000013.1 GCF_000621705.1 Prolixibacter bellariivorans ATCC BAA-1284
GGAAAGAATTTCAGATTGTTTCCAGATTGTTTCCCATTTTATTTCAGATTCGGGTAGTTTCTTTGGTTATAAGAAATTGATAAATGAAATAATTGAGAATAGGCATAATACTAAAATTTAGATTGCTATGAGAAAAAAGATTCTTTCACTATTCGTATTTTTTTTATTATCCGTTACTGCTACATGGGCCCAGCAACTGGCTTTCCCAACTGCTGAAGGCTATGGGAAATATACCGTTGGAGGACGCGGCGGTAAAGTATATGAAGTGACAAATTTGAATGATAACGGCCCCGGTAGCCTTCGTGCGGCGGTTGAAGCGTCAGGTCCCAGAACTGTTGTGTTTAGGGTTTCAGGGACCATAATACTGAACAAGGCTTTACGGATTAGAAATCCCTACATTACCATTGCCGGACAAACAGCGCCTGGAGATGGTATTTGTTTGAGAAGATACCCGTTAATGATTAGTGCCGATCAGGTGATTATCAGGTACCTGCGAGTAAGGCTTGGCGACGAATCGGGTCGTGCTGATGATGCAGTATCCAGTAGGTTTGTGAAACACCTTATCGTTGATCATGTATCGGCAAGCTGGAGTGAGGACGAAGTCATGTCGATTTATCATTGTGATAGTATCACTGTTCAATGGTGTATTATTTCAGAAGCCCTATTCGACTCAAACCATCCTGACGACGCCAATACCAGTGTAGATGCGCCTCACGGGTTTGGAGGTATATGGGGATCAAACTATGGTAGCTATCATCACAATCTTATTGCTGATAATGCGAGCCGTAATATCAGAATGGCATCGGGTTCAGGTTACACCGATTACCGAAATAACGTGATATACAACTGGGGGTACAACACCTGCTATGGTGGGGAAAACCAGCAGGTAGGTGATTCCAGATTTTCATTTTCAAAGTTTAACATCGTAAATAACTATTACAAACCGGGTCCTGCAACTGAGCCTGGAGAGAGAGCCTATCGAATTATCAATCCTTCTTTTCGCAATAATACCTCTGATTTCGGGAAATGGTATGTTGCTGGTAACGTCATTGAAGGGAATAATAAAGTGACAACAGATAACTGGGATGGTGGCGTACAACCTAAAGGAGGTAAAGCTAATCTCAATTTAGTTAAACTTGAAAAAGCATGGTCATCCATGCCGATTAATCAGCAATCGGCTAAGGGAACCTTTAATTTAGTGCTTCAAAATGCAGGTGCTACTTTACCCAAAAGAGACCCTGTTGATACTCGAATAGTCAATGATGCCAGAGGAGGGTATGCTACCTATGAAGGCAAAGCATATATAAAGTTTAAAAGAGTAGCCGATAAATCAAAGAAGACCGGAATGATCGACTCTCAAAACGATGTGGGCGGTTGGCCATTACTTAAAAGTACTACCGCCCCAACAGATACCGACCATGATGGTATGCCTGATCAATGGGAGCTGAAACATGGCCTTAATCCCAATAATCCTGTAGATGGAAATAAAGTTGGGAAAGATGGTTACACCATGCTGGAGAACTACTTGAACAGCATTCATTAAGAACTGAGGAAACGATTCAATGGAGACTTCCCCTTTTGGGGAATGTTTCCATTTTTAATAAGTAATCAATGAGCGTCTTTAAAAGCTGGATTGAAAAGACTTTCATATTTGTACTTATACCGGGAGGACAATTCTAATCAAGGTAAAAGGAAATTCTGTTGGCAATAAAAAAAAGCTTCGTGTGGAACGAACGAATGTGACATGGCTTAAGCTGGTAAGTTTGAATGTAAAGGAATGACGGAATGGTCGATCTGGAGAAGTAATTGATTGCCGTTGAGATGTATATATGCTCTTCTATTTAGAAAAGCAGGGTGAAGGACAACCTAACGATTTTGATTGATATGAATGGGAATCCGTTATGAGAGACAAAATTTAAAATTATACTCATGCAAGTATTAGTCTTGGGTGTATTTCAGTTGACTCTGGCACAGATTCCCAATAACAGTTATTGACAGGAAGCAACCGTTTATTTTTAAGTAGTTGCCCTATATTCGTAAAAGAAAAGAATTTTTGTGCTTTCGTTTATTTGTTATATTCTTTCCTTATTTTTGTTATTCTATAACAAGAAAAAACTATTACGATCAATTTATGAATGTAAACCAACTAAAATCTGATAATAATGAATTCAAACAAAATTAGTTTGATTTACCCCAGGGCTGGGAATGGCATCTTGAAACAAGGGGTCACTACCCTGATTTTTATACTATTTATTGGGGTATTCTCCGGGCAAGCTTCTAATCCGCTGAAAGGTACACCTGAGGCGCAGACGTTGTTGAAGGAATTCCCTTTCCTGGGAAAACTTTTGACGACAGAAAATCCCTGGGAAATGCAGCCGGAGGCGCTTGCAGGAAAAGTGTTCGACCGGATGCCGAAAATAGCACAAGGTGATGAAGCATACCCTCTTTTGTTTAGCGATCGTCGTGAGGAAAACGGATGGCCCGGCGAGAAAATATTCGGACAATATGCTTATGAATCTGAATACTATACTTTTGATCGGGAATATCCCGTCATGAAGCTCCACGTTGGTCGTCCGCTCTTGTTTGGTGTGCAGCATGGACGAGTGGAGGCCCTTGCAATGGAAAAAAAACTAACACCAACGTTTCCGTTTCTTGACCCAAAAGTGATACCTCCGTTTTTACAAAAATTGGACAGCATTGTCTACCTATTGGCTCCGTATGGCGCAAGACGGTTACCAAGTGATTTTTACCTCGCTTCGCGTTATTTGCTGCCCAATGACGTTCTAATGACAGTGACCAATTTGACCGGTTCAACCAATGGAACCCCTTATGTCGAAATTGAATTGAGGCCTTGGGGTCCGGTTGAGAAATTTGCAGATAGTCAAACGCTTGCTTTCCCCGGAGCTGAGGGCGCTGGTCGTTATTCGAGGGGTGGACGAGGCGGTAAAGTCTTCGTGGTAACTTCATTGGATGATTATTTGCCAAATGGCCGTCCCGGTAGACCGGAAGGTACCTATGGACAGGCAAGTGAATATGCCACAACACTAGGCAAAGGAAAATGGATCCCTTATGTTGATGCTTTGGGAAATAAACATCCCGGGGAAGGGCGTCCACTATTGCCGGGATTCCCAGCACTACCGCCAGAAAAATTGATTCATGGCACGTTGCGTGAGGCTGTTGAAGCAAAAGGACCGCGCTACATTGTTTTTGCTGTTTCAGGAACCATCAGGTTAAAAGCACCACTTGACATTAAGAATCCTTATATTACCATAGCCGGGCAAACAGCTCCAGGTGATGGTATTCAAATCAGAAATTTTGGAATTCGCGTAAATACACACGATGTTATTCTTAGATACCTCCGTATTCGCGTCGGTGATATTAAGGGGCCTGGTAATCTTAAACGCCTATTAGGAGAACAAACCCATGCACTTGATTTAAACGGAATGAACATTATTGCGGACCATTGCGACATTGCTTATGCCTGCGACCAGGTTTTCAACACGTATGGCCAGCATAGGCGGGAAGCTACTACCCTCCAGTGGTCATATATCTATGGGGCACCAACAGCTTCAACCCATGAGAAAGGGAATCATTCCATGATTTCCGTAGGCGTTGGCTGGGGTTGGGTTTCCTCGCATCATAATCTTTTGGCGCATGGACGTGTGCGCAATCCGCGCATAGACATGCTCACCTACGATTTCAGAAACAATGTCATCTACAATTTTGTGGGCACGGGCTATGGCTCATCAAACGATTATCTGCGTCTGAATTATGTTGGCAATACGCTTAAAAAAGGCCCCGATTCAAAAGGTAACCCGAAATATGCCTGGAGCGAAAACACGAAATATGCACAATGGTATGGCAGAGATAACAAGCTGCCGGCTGATTTTAAAAGCGTTTTCGGCAAATCGGATGTAGCGGTTATCAGTGCGCCTATTCCTTCGATTCCTGTGGTTACCCAACCTGCAGAAGAAGCATATCGATTGGTGCTTGAAAAAGGTGGCGCGACCAAGCCGGTCAGGGACACCATCACTTCGTATGTGGCACAGACGGTCAAAAATGGCACCGGGTTTATCCCTGGAACTCCAGCTGACTGGCCGGAAGGCGGTTTTGCAACGTACCCCAAAGTGAAAGCTCCGGTCGACACAAATAAAAATGGCATTCCCGACAAATGGGAAATCAGTCATGGACTAGACCTGAAAAAGACAAAAGCAACGGGGCACGATTTGGATCCGAAATATGATAACATTGAAGTTTATATGAATTCCATTTAAACTTTTCGAAAAAGAGACAAGAGAAAAGAACTCATTTTCGTCAAAAATAAAATCGATGAAAAGAAAATTAGTAAGTATAATTTTATTGTTGATTCCAGTACTGGTATTTTCGCAATCGCCAAAGAAATCCGTTGAAAAGTGGGGAGTTTACGAGGTGACATTGAAAGGTCCAAGTACCGGGAATCCATTTGTCGGCCTAGAACTTAGCGCCGTATTTACAAATGGTAAAGAGACTTTTGAACCCGATGGATTTTACGATGGTAACGGCATCTTTAAAATCCGGTTTATGCCAGATAAAGAAGGGACTTGGACATACGTAACGCATAGCAACAATGACAAACTCAATGGCATCAAAGGCTCTTTTTTCTGTACGCCGCCATCTGACAATGATCATGGCCCGGTAAAGGTATCGGATACCTATAATTTCTCGTATGCAGATGGAACTCGTTTCATTCCGTTTGGGACGACCATTTATGAATGGTGCTTCTCTCCGGATTCGATTAGAAAGGAGACCATTGCTACCATGAAACATTCTCCTTTTAATAAGGCCAGGATGTTGGTACTTCCTCCCTTCAATAAAAGATATTTAAAAGGTCCCTATAAGCTGGATATTTTTCCGTTTGAAGGTACACCTCCCAAAAACTGGAATTATGCACGGTTTAATCCTGCCTTTTTTCAGCGGATAGAAAATGGTATTAAGCAATTGAATGAGATTGGCGTACAGGCTGATGTCATCCTGTTGAATCCATATGATGGAGGATGGGGATTTGAAAATGTAGATTTAGCTACGGATAAACGATTGATCAAGTATTGTGTGGCGCGGTTTGCCGCTTATCGTAATGTCTGGTGGAGTCTGTCCAACGAAAACAGTTTTATTGAAAGTCTGACGGATAAAGACTGGGATCAATTGTTTAAGCTGGTTCAACGTAAGGATCCCTATCATCATCTTCGTTCCATACATAATGGAGATAGGATTTATCATTACACGGAGCCGTGGGTTACACATGTGAGCCTTCAGAATTACAATGCTTCAAAAGAACCTGGTGTGGTACCACTGCTAAGAGATATCTATAGAAAACCCATCATCTTAGACGAAATCAATTATGAAGGTAACATAAACAGTAGATGGGGACAACTGACCGGTCAGCAGATGACGCATCGTTTTTGGACGACCTATGTAGGTGGAGGATATGCGACCCATGGCGAATCATATAAAACCAGCCGATGGATTTCAAATGGTGGTGGACTAATTGGAACGAGTCCGGCCAGAATTGCTTTCCTGAAAAAGATTGTTGATGCAGCTCCTGCCCTAAACCCTATAGATCAGGCCTATATTCTCAATCTGGCAGGTGAGCCCGGAAACTATTATCTGAAATATTTCGGAAAACAGGCTCCAAAACAATGGAAGTTTGAATTACCTCATAAAAACCTGAAAGACGGTATGCGATTCAAAGTAGAAATTATTGATACCTGGAATATGACCATCACTCAGGTGAATAAAATATTTGAGGTTAAAAAATTAGACAACTATTATTTCATCGATAAGGAGAACCGTTCGGTAAAATTACCGGGGAAACCATATATGGCGCTTCGGATTACACGAATTGAATAGCTGGAAATTGAAATAACAATAGACCACAGTTTAAATGTCAATCATGAAAAGAAGAAATAAAGTATATCTCCTGGGGTTGTTGCTCGTAGTCGGCACTATGGGCCATGCAGTTGCCCAGAAACTTACGGAAAGCCTTCCTGTATCAAAAGTGTGGGTAGCTGACAATGGCGATGGAACGTATAAAAACCCTGTTCTGCATGCCGATTATTCCGATCCCGACGCCATCCGGGTAGGCAATGATTACTATATGACAGCTTCCTCGTTCAATTGTATTCCCGGTCTTCCCATTCTGCACTCAAAAGACCTGGTCAACTGGGATTTGATAGGCTATGCGCTACACAAACAACCTCCATTCGATGTGTACGACAAACCACAGCATGGCAATGGCGTTTGGGCTCCGTGTATTCGTTACCACGATGGAGAATATTACATCTTTTATCCCGACCCAGATTATGGAATCTACATGGTCAAAGCTGAAAATCCGGAAGGTCCATGGTCGGATCCTTTGTTAGTAAAAGCTGGAAAAGGACTGATTGACCCGTCTCCCCTCTGGGACGACGATGGGAATGCTTACCTGGTTCATGCCTTCGCCGGAAGTCGGGCCGGAGTAAAAAGTTTACTAATGGTCAGTCGCATGAAGCCCGACGGCACCGGACTAATTGGGAATGATGTAGTGGTTTACGATGGTCATAAAGATGACCCGACAGTGGAAGGGCCCAAATTTTACAAGCGCCACGGTTATTACTACATATTTGCTCCGGCAGGTGGCGTATCAACTGGTTGGCAGATTGTATTGCGGTCAAAAAATGTATTTGGCCCCTATGAAAGAAAAGTGGTGATGAAACAAGGCTCAACAAATATAAACGGGCCGCATCAGGGGGCTTGGGTGGATACTCCTGGTGGTCAGAATTGGTTTCTTCATTTCCAGGAAAAAGAGGCCTATGGTCGTGATGTTTTGCTGGAACCAATGGCATGGAAAAATGATTGGCCTGTTATTGGTGTTGATAAAAATGGCAATGGAATCGGCGAACCGGTTCTGACCTGGAAAAAACCTGACGTTGGCCGCACGTATCCGATTGTAACGCCTCCTGAGAGTGACGAATTCAATGACCCAACATTGGGTTTGCAATGGCAATGGCATGCCAATCCGAAAATTACCTGGGGTTTTCCTTCCGGAAGACTGGGCTTTTACCGATTAAACTGTATTCCTAAACCGGATGGGTTTGTGAATCTCTGGTCGGTTCCCAATCTGCTACTTCAGAAATTTCCCGCTGAAGCATTTATGGTGACCGCCAAATTAACCTTCCATAACCATTTCGATGGCGAAGAAGTTGGATTGGTGATCATGGGCGAAGATTATCAGTACATCAAACTCGAGCAAGAAAATAATCAACTGGTCGTAAAAACCTTAACCTGCCATAATGCCCCGAAAGGCAATCCGGAAAAAGAAATTTTCCAGCAGAAATTTAGCGGTAATACCATCTACTTCCGGGTCAAGGTACAGAAAGGAGCAATTTGCAGCTTTAGCTACAGTGCCGACAATAAAAAATTCATCACGGCAGGCGAAAATTTCCATGCCGTTCCGGGACGTTGGATTGGCGCTAAAGTGGGTTTTTTCGCCTTGCGTAGCGGAAAAATAAACGATGCCGGAAACGCCGATATCGATTGGTTCCGGGTTGAGAAAATAGAAAAATAGCATAGTGAACAGGAAAAGCACGGTTGAAATAAAGTAGTCATAAAATGAATAAAATCAACGGGTTAAACGATGATGGGGATGCGTGCACTGTGGATGATTTAACCGATAATGTCAGTAATCCCGGGGCGGCTCCCTGTTTTGGGGCATAAATACCAGGTATTATTTGAATAATAACTAATACATAATTCTATGAATTTCAAAATCTTAGTTTTTCTAGTGACCATGGTTTTGATGGGGAATTCCGAGAAAAAGGATGTTACTCAACTTTATACCATTGGAGATTCGACGATGGCCACACAGGCTTCGAGTAAATTACCAATAGGATTGGCCAAGCATGAGGATGCACAGCGTCCTGTTGTTGGTTTGGATAATTGGTTCAATCACGAACGTAATAAGGCAGGTCAGATTTATCATTACACCTGGACCGATACGTTGAATAGTGGTTTCTCACAATTGGGAGATGTGTTCAAAGCAAAAGGCGCCATTCTTAAAACCATTGCACAGGCCCCGATACCGGCAGTATTGGGTGACTTAGATGTTTATATCATTGTCGATCCGGATACGACCAGTGAGAATCCACATCCGAATTACATTACCGGGCCTGATATTTCTTCCATTAAAAACTGGGTAAGTAAGGGGGGCGTTCTGCTCTTGCTGGCTAACGACGGCCCCAACTGCGAATTCACTCACTTAAATCAACTGGCCGGAACGTTTGGATTCCACTTTGTGCCCATAACACTTAATCCGGTGACAAATCATCAATGGGAAATGGGTGCCGAAACCAACCTGCCGAATCACTCATTATTCAAAGGAGTCAAGAAAATTTATCTGAAAGAGGTGTCTCCAATTTTGCTAAGTAAAAATGCCAAACCCATTCTGAAAGACGGCAAGAATATATTGATGGCTGAAACTACTTATGGAAAAGGCAAAGTACTGGCGATCGGCGATCCATGGTTGTATAACGAATACATCGGTAACAGTCGTTTACCAAAGTCATTCGAAAATATGAAAGCCGCACATAATCTGGTTGATTATTTGTTGAGTGAGACAAAACCGTAGAATAAAGGCTGATTTATGGTATTTGGCTTTGCTAAAAGAAGAGCATCAGCCTGAAAATATGAACAGAAGAAAATTGTAAAAAAAAGTACTATTCTAAAAACGGTACAAATGAAAAAGGGGCTGTCCAAAAAAATAAATGGACAGCCCCTTTTCAAGTCCATCTTCTTTGATGGCGGACTTTTATTTTTCCATGTTCAGGATTGAAAACTGGATTACTAACTGAATCAGCTCCTGTTTATCATGTCCAAAGTGGTTTTTCTGAGTTTCCTGGCAACGTATTCAAAAAATTACTTTACTGTGTCCAAAATCAGCACCCAGTCGTTTCCATCCCTCGCTTCACCCGGAGGATTGAATTCATGCACTCCTACATTGGGAAACTGACCAATCTTCGTAGTTTGTCCGTTCCGTGGGCTATACCAGCTTGCTATGACTTGCTTTCCTTCAATTTTGCCCATGTTCACGGCAATGTTCCTGCCATTGTAAGTATAGATAAATGCATAATCCTTACCGCGGGTAGCAATTTGGTAATTGTATTTTTCACCTTGCGTACTGCTATTCACCAGCGTTGTATCTGGAACACGTTCAAAATACGGACGCGATAGCATCAGTTTTTTCAGGTATTGTATTTGTCCGGCCCCCGGATCGTTAATGGCTTCGGTCCAGTATTCTTTTGCACCGTAGGCCGGTTCTTTGTCCTTGGGATTGTAAAACTGCATCACAGCATTGTCTCCATAAGTGTGTCCGCATGCTCCGGCAAATACAGCCCAGTAAGCATAGCGGCGGGCATCAGAGGCGTTCCAGTAAGGTTGGGTAGTGTCGTGCAGTCCCTGCGGAATTCCTTCATACGAAGGTTCTCCATCAAGGGTGGGTTTGGTTGGTTTTAAGTTGAAATCAGTTTGAACATAGCGCCAGTTATCTTCGCCATAATCCAGTTTTGTATCGTCCTGATCGTACCTGCGATGCCCCGACTGGAACATATTAAAGTCAAGCCATTTTTTGTTGTGAAACCACATCGAAGACTGTGTTCGCCCTCGTGGGTGAAATGTGATCAGATGGTTTGGATCATTCTGTTTTAAAGTCTCACCAATCGTATTCCACACAGCCAGGGAGTCGCTTCCTGGTATATCACCACCATTGACCCAGATCACATTGGGAACATTTTTATACCGGTTTGCCAGAAACTCAGCGTAAGCTTTACCCTGTTTCACATCCACATATCCGGCTTTGACGTTCCCGCCCCAAATCGGTACCATCGCAATGTAAATTCCTCGTTTACCGGCTTCATTGATTACATAATCCACATTATCCCAATAGTCATATTCATTGGGATTGTCGAAAGAGTTCCCTTTTGTTACCAGTGGGTGAGTCACATCACGATTCACCAGGGCTGAATCACCATACATGTTTTTAGCAGAAACACTGTGCAATACCATTACCTGGATAACATTGAAGCCTTTCTGTGCCCGGTTGTCCAGATAATGAAGGACTTCCTGCCTGTTTAATTTGGTGAACAACAACCAGCCGGTATCGCCCTGCCAGAAAAACGGATTTCCTTCAGAATCCATCAAAAAGTGTCCATTCTTTGACACTTTTAACCAATCCTTCTTTTGAGGTTTGCTCTCCTTTTTTGTACAGGCAAAAAGTAAACATACTGAACACAGGAGAATCAATAGCTTTTTCATAGGTCATTGATAATTAATAATGCGATAATGCTTAGGTGAAAGATTTCTTGCACATTTGCATCAATTTTTAAGGAGTAATCAGTGTTTAAAGATATGTACATCTTTTTTAACCGATTCAATTTTGAATGATTTTATTTTTCGTTTTGCATCGAATTGGCCTTGTGTTATTTTTGTTTTTGGAAAATAAAGTAAGTCACAACAAGGGTATAGAAGTTAATTGTTTTAAAAGAATGTGTAACCGACACACAAAATAATGCTACCACAACAACGAAGGGGAAAAATCCTGGACCTAATCAGAGAAGACGGGCATGCCAAGGTCGTGCAGCTTAGTGAGATATTTAAAGTTACCGAAGTCACCATCCGACAGGATCTCGAGAAACTTGAGAAAGACGGTTTTGTAGAACGGGAGCATGGTGGGGCATACCTCAAAAATGTTGGATTGAATGTAAAGAACATTGCTTTACACAACCAGGAGCGTATTGCAGAAAAAGCGGCGATTGCCAGAAAGGCACTGGAACTGATTAACGATGGGGATACCATTATTCTGGATTCGGGTTCAACAACCACAGAAATCGCAAAGTTGATTACCGGCTTTAAGAGTTTGACGGTCATTACCGACTCCTTGAATATCGCCCTGATACTTGGAGGGATTCCTGAGATTAATCTGGTGGTAACCGGTGGTGAGTTTAAAGCACCGACTTTATCATTGACAGGGCAAAAAGCGGCAGATTCTTTCGACGGCCTGCATGTTGATAAGCTTTTCCTGGCCACTGCCGGAATCACATTGAAAGCAGGCCTCACCTATCCCAGTATCAGCGACCTTGTTGTGAAGCGTGCCATGATTGAGTCAGCCAATGAAGTTTACCTTGTTGCGGACTCCAGTAAGATTGGGAAAAGCGCCTTTGCCAGCCTTGGTGCCCTTTCTTTAATTGATTTCCTGATTACTGATTCAAAGATCCGAGGGGCAGACAGTAAAATGCTTCAAGACAATGAGGTTGAGATTATTGTTGCATAATCTTTGGGAAGTGGCTGCCCAAAAGGTTTTTTCTTATTCTGGTGGGAATAACAAAAAATCTTTCGTCGAATATATTCACTATTTTTTTCATTTTCAATAGGTTCCTCTGTGATTTGTTCGTCTGGGAATGCGACTGTTTATAAACAGGGATGACAATAGAATTGCTTCCGTAATTGTCAATTTAGTTTTCCTTTTACTTTTTAAAAGTCTGTATTCTAAAAGAATGAAAGATCAGGAAGGTTCCACCAATTTGGGCTCACTGAATCTGAAAATCGTGTTGGAGAATGTTGACATGATTGGTCCACCAACCTGAGTCGGTTGAATGCCTCCAGTGGGAGGCGAAATGAGTCAATTGACTGATTTGTGTCAGGTTACTTCAAGCACAAAACAAGCTCCGGATTTATCGATAATACGGACAAAGAGGCAACTTTAGCTGAACCGTCTTCTCTCAAAAGTTCCAATATTTTTTCGCGCCGTTGATTTTGCAGTAAATTTTTAAGTTTCATCCTCTTCCTTTTTTTTGTTGGTCGGAGTCATTTACCTGTTTTCATATGATTAAATTTTAAGTTCTCAAAGGCATCATGTGGAACTCGCACGATTACAGTTTGTTGCGTTTGAGTCAAAATGGTTGTCATGTTCGTTTCATTAGTTGATTGCTTAACTTAAAAATTTTCGAAATAAAAATATTTTCCAGGGGTGATTGTTCATTAGGTCAGGTGATTACGAGTTTATTAGGTTAAGTGAGTTAACAGAACGCAAAAGTTAATATTCAAAAAAAAATATTTGCTTAAACGAAGCAGCAACTATTTGATGTTTTTTTATTTGTCTTACTGATATATTGACGTGTAACCTTTTTTTAAAAATTCTACTACTGATGTCAATATGCAGATATAGAGCCAGTAAGGCTGTGTTTTGATAACCGATAATGCATGATGTTAATCAACTTGATGTGTGTTAAATCTACATTAGATTTTGCACATCTACGAATAAAAACGAAAGCAATTAACGTTAAGGTAAAATAAAAATGATTTTTATTTGTTAATGTCTGTTTCTTTTTTACATTTGAAGCCGAAATGATTATCGAAAATCTTCGAAAAGGTTTTTATTAGTTTTGAAAATGATGAAATACTGAGAACTGATGAACATGAAGTATTGGAAAATACTATTGCATTTAAAGATGTTTGAAATCGCATATGTCAAATATAGTTCAGTATTGCTTTTTGATTCTGGGTGCGCTTTTGCACTACAGCCATCGGCCATAGTATCAATATCTGTTTTCTGAAAAATTTAATGAACTAAACGAAACTAAAACTATGAAGCGGACGAGGCAAAATCTGAAAAATTTAAATCGAATAATACTTCCGTCAATAGTTCTTCTGTTGGCAATTATGCTCTTCATACTTTTAAATATAATTCTTTAACATAAAAAATAGGGAGTAAAAAATGGAATAGCTGGAAAAAGTAAATACAATAAAGCCATTACAAAATAAAAACTAAAATGATGAATGTAACAGTTCAAAATTATTAATTCAAACTTAATCCAATAATTATGATTCCATGTCTAAGCAAAACGTCTAAAATTCCCAATCGGATAATCTTGGTCTTACTAGTTGGAATTTTTACGCTATTTAGTGTGAAGGCATTTGCACAAAGTAAAACGATTAAAGGTACAGTGACTGATGGGACAAGTGGAGAATCTTTACCAGGAGTCACAATTGTGGTTAAAGGAACCACAACCGGTACAATAACCGATTCAAAGGGGAATTTTACATTAAGTGTACCAAGTCCTGATGTTACATTGGTGTTCTCTTATATCGGTTATGCTAAGCAGACAATTCCTTTGAAAAACAGGTCAACTATTAACGTTAAAATGCAGAAGGACGTTAGTCAGTTAGATGAGGTGAAGGTAGTTGCCGTTGGATATGGAACAGTTAAACGGGAAAATCTAACAGGTTCTGTTGCCTCGATATCGTCAAGGGCCTTAGCTAAGGTACCCGTTACAAACGTATCAGAAGCTTTAGCAGGTAGACTTCCTGGTGTAAGGGTTCAAACCATGGATGGTGCTCCGGGCTCTGATGTCATTATTCGTGTAAGGGGTGGAGGTTCTATTTCGCAAGACAATGCTCCTTTGTATGTGGTTGATGGTTTTCCTGTTGATAATTTGAATGATATTGCTCCGGCAGACATTCAGAGTATTGATGTTTTAAAAGATGCCGCTACTACTGCTATATATGGTTCTCGCGCATCAAATGGTGTTATACTGATTACAACTAAAAAAGCAAAAGCGGGTAAAACTACTGTTAGTTTTGATAGTCATATACAGTTAAATACGTTCCCGAAAGAAAGGAAATACAAGGTTTTATCTCCATATGACTTTGTACAAATGCAATATGAAACAGCTGCAATGAATAATACGCTTGATCAATTCACCAAAGACTTTGGTGTTTATGATGATTTGGAGTTGTATAAAAATGTTGCGCCGTTAGACAAGCAGAACGATTTATTTGGGAATAACACTTATTCTAAGTATTATAATCTTAGCGTCACGGGTGGTACTGCTGTTACTAAAATGATGTTTAGTTACACGGGAAACAGAGACGATGGTCTTATGGTAGGTTCTGGCCTAAATAGAGATGCTTTTGTTTTTAAGTTAAATCATAAGCTTTCTGAGAAGATTAAGCTTGATTTAGGTGCCAGGGTAACCAATAGAGTGGTAAATGGCGCCGGAACCTCTGGTTCATCGCAATTAAGAGTGTCTCGTATCGTTACCGCACAACCAACAAATGGTTTAGCTGACCAGATGATTATTGACCCAAATGCTGTTGATCAATCTTATTACAACCAGTTTTTATTGGATCAGTTAAATGCAGCTGAATATGCAAAACAAGATTACAGAAAAAGATCTGATATGAGCTATGTTTTTAATGGCGCGTTGACTTATAACATATTAGATAATTTAACTGCTAAATCAGCCTTTACAATAGAAAATAGAACTTACGAAAATAAAAGGTACTATGGGCCTTTAACAGGTGTTGCTCAAGTAAACGGAGGATTGCCAGTTGGTTTAAAACAGGATCAACAATCCCGTTCCTATAAACTTACAAATACTTTGTATTATAATTTTAAAAATCTTGGCGAACACCAATTAAATGTATTGTTGGGTCAGGAAGTAAGTTCTTATAGTAGCAAAGAACAGGATGTACAGGCTGGTGGTTTTAGATACTCTATGACTCCGGATGAGCTATTTGCAAATATGCAGTTAGGCCAAACTCAATATACATCACAGGGTACGAGTGAGGCTGCCAATTCAGATATGCTTTCCTTTTTTAGTAGGCTCAATTATACGTTCAAAGACAAATATTTATTTACGGCAACCTTACGTCGTGATGCATCTAGTAAATTTGCAAAAAATAACAGAGTAGGATATTTCCCGGCTTTTTCGGCTGGTTGGAAAATTTCCAGTGAACCTTTTTTAATGGGGTCGAAAGCTGTTAATGAGTTAAAATTAAGACTTAGCTACGGAACCACTGGTAATGATCGAATTCCATCAAATGCAACCAATTTATTGTTTGCTCCAAATTCACCTACCGATACCAGGGGACCCGGTTTTAACAATAATCAATCCGCGTCCTATTATTTTATGTATTCGCCAGGCGGTGTGTTATATAATCCTGAATTAAAATGGGAAACAACCGTTGGTAAAAATATTGGATTAGATTTTGGATTCTTTAAAAATAGAATAAACGGTAGTTTAGATGTTTATAGTAATCAAACGAAAGATCTGTTGATTAAAGCACAAATAGCGCCTATTTCAGGGTTTAACTATCAATGGAAAAATATTGGCAATACATCAAATAAAGGTGCTGAATTGGGTTTGAATTTCAGAGTTGTAGATAAAAAGGATTTTTCAATATCAATAAATGCAAATGTTGGAGTTAACCGGTTCAAGATTGATAAACTCGATGGTACACAATCTCTGGCTACGGCCTCAAATTGGGCCAGTACAGATTTAAAAGAAAATTTGGATTACCTGGCCGAAGTTGGAAGCGAAATTGGACTAATTGTAGGTTATGTGAGTGATGGATTTTATACTGTCGACGATTTTTCAAGCTATGATGCAGCAACTGGTCAATATATATTAAAACCTACAGATGCTAATGGCAATCCGCTTGTAGATGATACACCGCTGTTAAAAATTAGTCAGCTTAGGCCTGGTACTATAAAAATAAAAGACTTAAATGGCGACGGCGTAATCAATGCTGATGACCGTCGGGTAATTGGACATGCTTTGCCAAAAGCTACCGGGGGTTTTGGTTTAACCGGTAATTATAAAAGATTTGATTTTTCAGCCTTTTTTAACTGGTCTTATGGTAATGATGAGTACAATACCGGTAAAATTGCATTTAATATGTTGTATAGCAGCAATGGCGGGCGTTATCAAAATATGCTGGCTACAATGGATCCTTCAAAAAGATTTACATACGTTGATACAGAAGGCAAATATGGCCCTGCCGGTGCAGTGATTACCGATTTGGCTACGTTAGGAAAAATGAATGCAGGAAAAACAATTTGGAGTGGTAATATGTCATTTGCCGGAAGAACACCGGTACTTACTGACTGGGCTGTTGAAGATGGTTCTTATATTAGGTTTAGTAACCTAAATATTGGATATACCGTGCCAGTGGAAAATTCTTTAATTTCAAGATTGCGCATTTATTTCAGTGCAAACAACTTATATCTTTGGACTAAATATTCTGGTTATGATCCTGATGCAAATGGGTCCAGAAGTGATGGTTATAAAGCGTTAACGCCTGGTGTAGATTACTCTACTTATCCAAAAAGCAGAAGCTTTAATTGTGGAGTAAATGTAACTTTCTAATTCAAAGAAGATATAAAATAAATTATAAAAATATTTATTATGAAGCAAGTTATAAATCTTATAATCATAATAATAGCGGTAATTTTTACTGGCTGTAAAAAGGATTTTCTAGATCCGGTTTCACTTTCAACATTTGATAAGACGCTGGTTTTTTCTAATATTGATGATGCCAGAAAAGCAACAAATAATGTTTATAGACAATTTGGTGAAGATGGATATAGAACCCGACTCTCTATAACCATGCAAGGTAACTCCGATATTAGTGTTGGAGGTGATAGAACCTCTTCGAAGGATAACTACCAAATTCTTGCATTAGATGCCGTAGCAGGTAACGGAGATTTAAAGAAAGCCTGGCAATCAGCTTATGCTGCAATAAAAGACTGTAATGTTGTAATTGACGGTATTTTGGCGAGTGATCTTTACAACTCAACAACTGATGAAGCCGCTAGTGCTGATATGCATCAATTTATAGGTGAAGCCTATGCGATTAGAGCATTTTGGTATAGTAACCTGGTATATCAGTGGGGTGATGTTCCTTTTACAACAGCAGCGCCTAAAGCAGGTATGGATTTTAACCTTCCTAAAACGGATAGAAACCTGATTCTATCTTCTATGATCAAAGACTTAATCAAGGCAGAACCTACCATGAAATGGGCAGATGAGCTACCACACTCAGTACAACAAGTCAACAGAGAGTTTGTTATTGGTTTGATTGCCAGGCTGTCATTGCAACGTGCCGGATATTATTTAAAACCAGATATGACTAAAGCGCGTGGTGATTCTGTAACAGAGTATTATACAATTGCCAGAGATTATTGCGAAAAATTAATGACTTTAAAAGACAGGACTTTACCAAGAGATTTTGCACAAGTATTTAAAAATGAGTGTCAAAATATCTACCCAAGTAATAGTGATATGTTATTTGAAATTCCTTTCGCGCTTACGACAGGCGAAGTTGGGTATAATATTGGTATGAGACTTGAGTCAGGTGATAATAACCCCTATGGAAGAGGTGGTCACGATTTCAGCTTGACACCCAATTATTTCTATTCGTTTGATGCGAAAGATTTAAGGAGAGATGTTACCTGTGGTATGTATGATCTGGATAAAAATTTAGTCCCTTCTGTTGTGCGTATTACTGATATTCCACAAGGGAAATGGAGTAAAGAATATTGTGACCCATCGTTAGGTACAGCTTCTTTTAAAGGAACCGGCATCAACTGGGTTGTTATGAGATATGCAGATGTACTATTAATGTTTGCGGAAGCCGAAAATGAATTAAACGGGCCCGACGAAGCGGCACAAAATGCTTTAAAAAGAGTACGGGAGAGAGCTTTTGATTCAGGTGATTGGGCTACCAAAGTGGATGATTATGTAAATTCAGTATCTGCTAGCAAAGAGTCTTTCTTTAATGCTATTGTTAATGAAAGAGCCTGGGAATTTGGTGGCGAATTATTACGAAAGTATGACCTAATTAGATGGGGATTATATTCGCAAAAAATGACACAGGCAGTTGATGAAATTAAAGCTTTAGCTGATGAATCTTTAACTGATAATCCATCAGCCAAACATGCATCTTATATCTATTATCGGGTTGATAATAAGAAAATAACTATTTTTAAAGATGGTTTATACAATAATGGCGCAGTGCCTCCTGGTTATATCCCAAGTACTGGCGCAGATTTAGATGGCAATACTTTGCCGCTCGTTAATGGGTGGGTTAGAGCCGATTGGACCAGTAGTTTGTGGGATAGTGGTACAAATGACTATAATGCTATCATAGACAAGCGATTTGGACCTTATATTGAATCTTCACCTGTAAGGTATATTCAACCCATTCCAGCGATCGCTATCGATAATAGTGGTGGTGTTCTGGCAAACGATGGTTACGGATTTCAAAATTAATCTCTAAAAATCAGACAAATGAAGAAAAATATAATTCATACTATTAGCATTCAAACAATTTTGTTTTTATGTGTAGTAACGGTGATGGTTTCTTCTTGTACAAAGGATGAACCGATATATGAACAAACCCGGTTATTCAGACCTGTTTTAAATCAACCATTGTCTGCTCAGGGTAATGCGATAGTCGTTAACATGGGTAATTTAAGTAAAGCCTCAAGTTATACGATAGAATTGAGTAGAGATACCTTCAATACTGTTGAGTATTCAGTTCAGGTAGACTCAAATTATGTAGTACTTAATCAAGATGTCCTTGGCGATGAGCTCTTGTGGAATACGCTCTATCAGGTGAGAGCCAAAGCGGATGCGTCAGATTCTATATATGATAGTAAATTTTCAGATTTAGGTTCTGTGCGAACAGAACGTTTCCCAACCATTTTAAAGGTTCCTAATTTAAATATAGATGTTACTGATGTTGAAGCAAGATTAAGATGGAGTGTTGAAGGGCTTCCGGTAACTGGCATCAAGGTTTTTGCGCCAGATGATATAAAGCTGACAAATCCATTATTGCCCGAATTTGCCGTTGCCGATAGCGGACAAACAAGTGGGGAATGGATTATTAATGGACTTCAACCTGCAACAACATACCAAATAGCTATTTATAGTGGAGCCACCCTTAGAGGTTGGGTTAAATATACAACGAAAGCAGCCGATGTTGATCCAAATGCTCCCGGAGTAATTGACCTTACTCAAAGTACGGACCCTGATGCGCTTGTAAATGCATATGCAACTGCCAGTGATGGTGACATTATTTTACTGAAATTTGGTGCTTCTTATAATCCAATTACCACTTTTGATAAGTCAGTAACCATTCAAGGCGAATTAGGAATTGGCCAGGACAAAGCAAGGATTATCGTTAATAGTAGTGCAAACTGGCCGGAAGGTTCAAATATCGATCACATACGTTTTAAGAACTTATACTTGTTATCAAATAATAATGGTGGTTATGTATTGTACCCAGGCAATAACAACACTACTGTAAATGAAATTACTTTTGATGATTGTTATATCTATAATCTTAGAGGTGTTTTAAAAAGCAAGGGGGATTATGATATCATCAATAATTTTAATATAAATAATTGTTATGTAGATTGGATTGGTGGTTATGGCGTTGCCTACACTGATGGCAAAACCGGCCAGATGATAAAGAATATCAATTATACAAACAGTACGTTTAATCATTGTGAATTTCTATTTTATGTAAGAAATTCAGTTGAGAATGTACTTGTTGACGGTTGTACCATTGTAAACCAAAATAATGGTATTTTTAGACTTAGGAATGATGGTGTTGATGTAACAAATAGCTGGACAATATCCAATTGTATTTTCGGCCATGCTAATAAAGGCGTAACTGAGGTAGATTTTCTTAATGGAACTTCAAATGCTGCAATAACGGCTACTAATAATTATATCGTAACTGATTTCGTTTGGCATGATGATTCTGAAGTTCCTGCTGGTTTAGTTGTTGGAAACGCAGGTTGCACTCAAGCAGATTTATGGGCAAATCCTGATGCCGGTAATGATTATGTAGAGCCTACAGATGCTGAACCTCTTGGAAATGGATTCCAAGGTGATTTTACGATTGTAAACACCGTTTTCCCTGGGAGATATGATACTGGAGACCCGAGATGGCGTATGAAATTGTAAGCTATCCACATTGAGTTAGTTTATTGTTTTGTAATGCTAAAGAATACCTGAAGTCCGCCACTGAAATGGTGGTGGACTTCAGGTTTTAACGTTCAGATTTTGGAAGCCATCATTGATTCAGAAATTTTCTTTATCGAAAAATGGTAACTACACAAGTACTGGTGGGAGTTTAAACAGATGATCGAAAACAACCTGTTATGGTTCCGGGGTATTCAGGGAGAATCAATCTGGGGACTGGGTATGTAAGCTGACACACAATTAAAATAAAGTAAGTTACAATAGGGGTAAAGAAGTTAATTCTTTTAAAAGAGAGTGTAACCTATACACAAAATAATGCTACCACAACAACGACGGGAGAAGATACTGGATCTAATCAGAGAAGACGGGCAAGCCAAGGTCATGCAGCTTAGTGAGATATTTAACGTCACTGAAGTCACCATTCGACAGGATCTCGAAAAACTGGAGAAAGACGGTTTTGTAGAGCGGGAGCATGGTGGGGCATACCTCAAAAATATTGGATTGAATGTAAAGAACATTGCTTTACACAAACAGGAGCGTATTGCAGAAAAAGCGGCGATTGCCAGAAAGGCACTGGAACTGATTAACGATGGGGATACCATTATTCTGGATTCTGGTTCAACAACCACCGAAATCGCAAAGTTGATTACCGGCTTTAAGAGTTTGACGGTTATTACCGACTCCCTGAACATCGCCCTGATACTCGGAGGTATTCCTGAGATTAATCTGGTGGTAACCGGTGGAGAGTTTAAAGCACCTACGCTTTCAGTAACCGGTCAAAAAGCAGCCGATTTTTTTGTTGGACTTCATGTGGACAAGCTTTTCCTGGCCACTGCCGGAATCACATTGAAATCTGGTCTTACTTATCCCAGTATCAGCGACCTTGTTGTGAAGCGTGCCATGATTGAGTCAGCCAATGAAGTTTACCTGGTTGCGGACTCCAGTAAAGTGGGGAAAAGTGCATTTGCCAGCCTGGGAGCCCTTTCTTTAATTGATTTTTTGATAACTGACTCGAATATAAGTGAGGCAGACATTAATATTCTTAAGAGTAATGATATTAAGATTGTTGTTGCATGACACACAACCACAGCGCGGGAACGAATTTTTGCGCTAGTCTTGTGTTCGTTGGCTTAGGAATTTGAAATGCTCCTTCCACAATTTTCTTGATTGGACGCTAAATATTGATGTTTGTTTGCTGTTTGGCTGTAAAGGATTAACTATTTCTTGATTATATCGTATTGAAAACGATACAAATAGTGGTCCACTATTTACTTCTTTTTTTTTGCGAGTCTTTTGTTTGATTTATTATTATTTTCTTTTTATATTTCGAAATATTTCTTTTGCCTTATAGAAGAAAGATATGTTCTTGTATTACGGAAATAATCAATAATGGGAAAACTTAATTGATGTTATTAAAATGAATGGTTCTCAGCAATATATTCTAGCAATCGACCAAAGTACATTTGCTACTAAGGCAATCGTTTTTAACAAAAAAGGAAAAGTAGGGTACAGAACTACGGTTGGTCATGAGCAATATTACCCTCAACCCGGTTTTGTGGAACATGATCCGGTTGAGATTTTCGAAAATACAATGATGGCCATGCATCATGTGCTTGAAGAAAAAAAGATCAGTATTGATGACATTGCTGCTATTTCCCTGACCAATCAGAGAGAAACGGTGATGGTATGGGACAAAAATACAGGGAAGCCGGTCTACAACGCCATGGTCTGGCAATGTCAGCGCGGTGCACCTTATTGTCACGAACTGAAAAGTAAGGGATATGATGAATTAATAAAAAGCAAGACTGGATTGCTGATTGATCCCTATTTTTCAGCAAGTAGTTTGCATTGGTTGATGCAAAATGTCGAGGGAGTAAAAGAACGAGCCGTAGCTGGTGATTTACTTCTGGGAACCATGGATACCTGGTTGCTTTGGAAGCTTACAGGGGGCAAGGTTCATGCGACTGACTATTCGAATGCATGCCGCACCATGCTGTTCAATATTCACACTTTGCAGTGGGATAGTGAATTAATCGACTTATTTGATCTTGAAAGAAATATGTTCCCGGAAGTTCGTTATAGTGATGAAATTTTTGGGTACAGTGATCCTGATGTGACTTTCGGAAAAGCATTACCGATTGCGGGACTGCTTGGGGATTCTCATGGTGCGTTGTTCGGACAAAACTGTTTCAGTCCTGGGATGGCTAAAGCAACCTATGGGACGGGTTCTTCTATTATGCTGAATATTGGAAACGAGTCGTTGGATGCGCCTGAGGGCTTGGTTACGTCTATAGGGTATGGCATGAACAATCAAATTCACTACGTATTTGAGGGAAATATTCATTGTACGGGTGATACAATTAATTGGTTGAAGAATGAAGTTCAGTTAATTAGTGACCCATCTGAAACAGAAGGATTGGCGAAGTCTGTCAATGATAATAATGGCGTGTATCTGGTCCCGGCATTCGTTGGACTGGGAGCGCCCTATTGGGACAATGAAGCACGTGCCTGCTTGTCGGGGATGCCCAGAAACACGACCAAAGCACATATTGTACGGGCTGCATTGGAGAGCATCGCTTACCAGGTTAATGATTTGATTCGTCTGATGGAGGAGAGAGGCGGCATTCAGTTGCAGGAGTTGCGGGTCGATGGTGGTCCAACCCATAACAATTTTCTGATGCAGTTTCAGTCTGACATGCTCAATCATGAAGTTGTTCGTTCGGATATAGAAGAGGTTTCAGCTCTTGGTGCTACCTATATGGCCGGGCTGGCAACCGGTTTTTGGAAGGACCTTCAGGAGATTGGATCTCTTCGTGATGTTGATCAGGTTTTTAGGCCTGCCATGATGGAAAAAGAAACTGAAAAACTCTATGCTGGCTGGCAAAAAGCTGTAGAGCGGGCTAGATTATCATAAGCAAATAAATTAGGTAAATCAATAAAAAGACAATACTATGAAACCGGGAAAGCAAACATTTGGCGTAATCATCGCCACACGAAACATTTTCAATTATAAATTAGCTGTTGAAGCTCGTAAGAAGGTATTAGCCAAGCTTGATAGTATGGGATTCGGTTATGTAATCCTGCCTGAGGATGAAACACCGACCGGTAACATTGAAGGGTATGCTGATGCCGTTAAGTGTGGTGCCTTTTTTAAGAAAAACAGTGACCTGATTGAAGGAATCATCGTGGTGTTACCTAACTTTGGAGATGAATTGGGAGTAGTCAACACAATCAAGCTATCTGGTTTGAATGTGCCTGTTTTGGTACAGGCCGTTGATGATGATAATGACAAAGTTGACGTAAAAAGCCGCCGTGACGCTTTCTGCGGAAAGCTTTCGGTGTGTAACAACTTCTATCAGTATGGCATCAAATTCACCGACACTACTTACCACACTTATAGTTTGGACAGTGCAGAGTTTACCAAAGATCTGATAAAATTTGCAAGTATCTGCCGCGTAGTGAAAGGACTGAGCAACTTAAGGGTTGGTGCTATTGGTACTCGTCCGATTGGGTTTCAGACTATGCGCTATAGTGAAAAATTGCTGCAGAAATACGGCATTACCATTGTTCCGGTTGATATGTCGGAAATTATCGCTGCTGCAGAGAAAATTGATAAAGACGATCCTGCCGTTCTTGAAAAAGCTGAATCCATACAATTGTATGGCGCTTGTGGAATAGCTTCGAAGGGTAAGGTAGCTCATCAGGCACGATTCGGATTGGCTGTTGAAAACTGGATTAATGAAAACAACATTGATATATCGGCCCTGCAATGTTGGGAATCCATTGAGAAGAATTTCGGTTGTGCTGCCTGTGTTACTATGAGTATGATGGGAGAGAAGCTTATGCCATCAGCTTGCGAAGTGGACGTGGCGGGCACCATTTCTATGTATGCTTTGGCACTGGCAGCTCAAACACCTTCAGCTATTCTTGACTGGAACAACAATTTTGCAGAGGATCGTGACAAAGTAGTAGCTACCCACTGTAGCAATTATCCGAAATCGTTCTTCCAGAGTGAGATTGAAATTGGAAGTCTTGATGTTCTGGGAACTGTTCTGGGGAGTGAAGATACTTTCGGCGCAGTGAAGGGGAAAGTTGCTGCTGGTGACATGACTTATTTCCGAATTTCCACCGATGATAACAAGGGAATCATCAAAACTTACCTTGGAGAAGGTAAAATGACTGACGATCCTTATGGAATGGACGGTGGTATCGCTGTTTGCGAAATCCCGAACCTGCAAAATCTGATGAAGTTTATGTGCAAAAATGGTTTTGAACACCATGTCGCTATGGTTCGCGGCCATGTGAGCGAAGTATTGGAAGAAGCTATTGGCAATTATTTAGGGTGGGATCTTTATAAACACGAGTAAAGAATTCAGATTATCATATAGTCAACCTTGTCCTTACCTGAGTCACTAGTGCTTTTAACCTGGATTGGCTCTTAATGGTATAAGTAATCAGTGATTTTTCATCAGGTATAATATCAGGGGAGAAGTCATTGGAAGCATTCTATATGTCCCTGTATGGGACATATAAATTTGTAAAACAATTTGAAAATGTATCGAGGAGAAACGATCCTGAGTGGAGGAATAAGAAAAGAAAATTCATTAGCTATGAGTCAATATACAGATTTGGAACTCCAGTTAAAATCGGTTAAATACCGAAAGGCTTTGCTTAAGTATATAAAGCTGGCAAACGCAGGGCATACTGGTGGAGATTTGTCTTGTACTGATATTCTTAATGTTCTTTACAACGATGTCTTGGGGGTTACTCCGGAAAATTTTGCAATAAGGCATCGTAATCGTTTTGTGCAGAGCAAAGGACATTCGGTAGAAGCTTTATATGTGGTGCTTGCTGATAAGGGGTTTTTCCCGGAAAGCGATTTGGAGACTATGTGTCAATATCAGTCCAAATATGTTGGTCATCCAACTCGTAAAGTGAAAGGGATTGAATTTAATACCGGTGCTTTGGGGCATGGATTATCGATTGCCGCAGGAATTGCATTGGCTGCAAAAATGGACAAAACAGAAAACTATGTTTTCACTTTACTGGGGGATGGTGAGCTAGCCGAAGGTTCTAATTATGAAGCTGCGATGATGGCCGCTCATTACAAACTGGATAACCTGGTGGCCATCCTTGATCATAATACCCTGCAAATCACTGGTAGAAATCGTGAAGTTTGTAGCCCTTATCCGATTGATGAAAAGTTCAAAGCTTTTGGTTGGGAGGTTGTTTCTGTTGACGGAAATAGTATTCCTGAGCTCAGAAAAGTATTTCATGAGTTGCCAGCAGAAAAATCGAAACCTACTCTGATCATTGCCAATACAGTAAAAGGAAAAGGTGTCAGCTATATGGAAGATGAAAAAAAATGGCATCACGGCGTTCCGTCTGATGAACAGTACAAGCAAGCGATGGATGAATTAGATGCACTAGAAAAAAAGCTTGTAAAACATTCAATTGTAAACTAAACATGACGATCAAAACACTGACAATGGGAAAGGCAAATCTGGAAGTGTTTGCTGCAACGCTAATGGAACTAGCGGATAAAGATTCCAATATTTTGGCAGCAACGAGCGATTCGCGTGGATCGGGCAAATTGGGTCCTTTTGGAGAGAAATTTCCAGAGCAAATTGTTGAAGTAGGTATTGCTGAACAAAATCTGGTAGGTGTTTCTGCAGGATTAGCTTCTGCCGGGAAAAACGTGTTTGCTGTATCGCCCGCTTGTTTTTTGAGTGCCAGGGCATTGGAGCAGGTTAAGAATGATGTGGCCTACTCCAATCAACCCGTAACACTGGTTGGAATTAGTGCCGGCGTGAGTTACGGAGCGTTGGGCACGACCCATCATTCGACACATGATGTTGCGGTATTTCGAGCTATACATAACATACAAGTCGTGGTTCCGGCTGATAATTATGAAGCTCGTGAGGCAGTTATTGCCGCTTCGAAATCGAAGGTACCTATTTTTCTGAAGTTCGGGAAAAAACCGATGCCTAACCTTCCGCGGTTGGAAAACACATTTGAGATAGGCAAGGCATCAACGATTTGTGAAGGTGGGGATGTTGCTTTTATTGCCTGTGGGGAAACTGTCGCCCTGGCTTATGAAGCGGCTCTGCTTTTGGAAAAAGAAGGAATACAAGCTGAAGTGATAAGTATGCATACCGTAAGTCCGCTTGACTCGGAAAAAGTTGTCGAAACTGCAAAAAAGTGTCGTGCAATTATTACCGTAGAGGAGCATAGTGTAAACGGGGGCTTAGGTGAAGCGTGTGCATCTATCTTAATGCAAGAGAAACTTTATGTTCCTTTTAAAATCGTAGGAATTCCCGACGAAGATACAGTTACAGGTTCGCAAACTGAAATACTGAATCACTATGGTATATCTGGAGACGGTTTATATCGTACTGCAAAGGGCCTTTTATAGGTGAGTTTGTTTTTAATTAGCTTTTGGTCAGCAGCTTGCTTTTTGTTGTAAAGAACCGGGCAAGAGCATATTTTCCACAGAGCAATCCAGAAAATGATGTCAAAATAGGTATATCATCATAATTCGTGACTAAATCAATAGGGATTTTAACAAAAAGAATAATTTGCTAGTAACCAAATCTATGGAAAGGAAAAATCGATGGTCTTAATTGGTAATTATTGGCTGGCCGTTTGCGCTTTTGTCTTCTGCATGACGATGTGGGGCTCATGGTCAAATACTCAGAAGTTAGCCGCTAAAACATGGCGTTTTGAATTGTTCTATTGGGACTTTGTATTGGGTCTTGTACTTACCGCACTTCTGTGGGGTTTTACATTTGGTACCCTTGGCGAACATGGCAGAACGTTTTGGGCAGACTTACAGCAAGCAGATACGCAAAGTATTATGTATGCGATGTTGGGTGGCTTAGTATGGAATATCGGTAACTTGTTACTGGTTGCCGCTATTGCTGTTGCAGGTATGTCAGTTGCATTTCCGATCGGCGGTGGTATTGCCTGGTTGGGGGGCATCATCTTTAATTTTATACTGGAGGTATATGGTGGTGCTAAAATAGAAGCCATACCAACCTCTATGTTGTTTATTGGAGTGGGTATCATTTTTGTTGCCATTGTTTTAACGATGGTTGCCTACAAAAGATTGGCATCACAGCAGAAAAAGCCTTCAGCAAAAGGCATTACTTTGTCCGTTTTCGCCGGATTATTTATTGCTTTCTTTTATGGGTTAGTCGTCAAGTCAATGGATCATCAATTTGTAACCGGAGGGACCGGGAATCTTGGCCCTTACAGCGGTGTGTTCTTCTTTACACTTGGTGCTTTCCTGACCACTTTTGTCTTCAATCCATTTTTTATGAGAAAGCCGGTTGAAGGTTCTCCTGTTAAAATGAGACAATACTTTGCAGGAAGCTTGAAAACTCATTCAATCGGAGTTTTAGGTGGTTTTCTTTGGGCATCCGGAATGGTGGTTAGTTTTATGGCAGTGGGCGCTGGTGATCCAGCAGTTTCATATGCTCTTAGCAATGCTGCTCCGGTTGTAGCTATCCTTTGGGGAGTGTTTGTTTGGAAAGAATTTAAAGGTGCACCAAGCGGGACCAATCGAATCTTACTAATTATGTTTATTTTATTTCTGATTGGGCTTGGTATTATTACCGCATCAAAAGTTATTGGTTAGTAAATTAGTTTTTTAAAATAACTGCCGGTATTTGTTAGTAGTACTGGCAGTTATGTTTTTTTTAAGGTTAATTCCGGTAGTTGATACAACCAGACTTAGTAGTAGGAGAAAAAAATCTTCACGATGCACAAATCAAAACCTGTAAGCTTAAAGACAGTAAGAAAGCTTTTCGTGCTTTTCGCGATCATTACGATTGCCTGCACCTCGACCTCTGCCCATGAAAAACCGCGGGTTTTTGTACTGACTGATATCGAGAATGAGCCGGACGATGCCATGTCGATGGTTCGATTCTTAGTTTATGCCAATCAATTTGACATCGAGGGATTGGCAGCGACCACTTCCATTCATCAAAAAAATCATGTCGCCCCCGGACGAATTCGGGAGATTGTAGATGCCTATAGTAAGGTAAGAGACAATCTTGAAAAAAATGACCCCGGGTTTCCTACCGGTGATTATTTACGTTCGAAAATTACAGAAGGACTTCCGGAATATGGTATGAAGGCTATTGGAGAAGGTAAGGATTCGCCTGCTTCCGAGCTATTAATCCAGGCAGTTGACAAAGCTGATCCAAGACCTCTTTGGGTCTGTGTGTGGGGAGGTCCAAATGTATTGGCGCAAGCCCTGTGGAAAGTCAGGAAAATACGTTCAAAAAAAGAGTTGAAAGCGTTTGTGTCCAGGTTACGAGTTTATGCCATATCAGACCAGGATGATACCGGTCCATGGCTTAGAAAAGAGTTTCCGAATTTGTTTTACATCGTCAGTCCCGGATTTAATGCTGGCGGTGCTTATCATTATGCGACCTGGAGCGGTATTAGCGGCGATTTCTTTCACGGCCGCTTTGCTGGTGCAGATTTTTCGGAAGTAACAAATGAATGGTTGGATCGAAACATTCGAAAAAAGGGTCCCCTTGGCGCAGAGTATCCTCGTTGGAAATATTTGATGGAGGGAGATACACCTTCATTCCTGAATTTGATCAATAATGGGTTGAGCTATCCCGAACATCCCAATTGGGGTGGCTGGGGTGGTCGCTATGAGTTATATACACCCAGAATGCATAGATGGTATTTATATCCTGAAACTCGTCCCATCTGGACCGATGCTATCGACGAAGTTTTTGGGTATGATGGAAGATGGCATTCGGGTAATCATGCAACGATATGGAGATGGCGTGACGCTTTCCAGAATGATTTTGCCGCCAGAATGGACTGGACGATTCTTCCTTATGATAAAGCCAACCATCCCCCTGTACCGAAAATTGACGGTGAAAAACATCTGACTGCCAAGCCCGGAGAGCGCGTCAATCTCAGTGCTGTCGGTTCCAGTGATCCTGATGGGGACGCACTTTCCTATAACTGGTTCTGTTATAAGGAAGCTGGTACTTTCCCTGTTTCAAGCGCGCGAAGCGGGCAGCCGATCGAGATTAAAGATTTTGACCAGCCCAGGGCTTGGTTTATAGTGCCAACTAAACGTGTTATGCCTCCAGGCACCGGGACAATCCATATTATTCTGGCAGTGACAGACCATGGAACGCCTCGATTGACCCGTTACCAGCGTGTAATTGTTACCGTTACCAAGTGATTTATAATTCATTATTTCATCGCTTGCTAAGTGGAATATTAACAAGATTTTAAATCCAAGCAATCATGATGAGCGGAACAAGGGAACGAATGATGGTTGCATAATGTCAAGGATATGCATAAACAATAATAGGGGGAAACTGCTATGAAAAAAATTCTTATTTTATCACTTCTTTTTTCGGTTGCTATTGGTAAAGTAACCGCGCAGTATAAAAATACAAAGCCACGTGTCGTTGTTTTGACAGATGCCGAGATTGATGACCAGTGTTCGATGGTTCGATTCCTGCTTTATGCTGATGTTTTCAATGTCGAGGGTATCATCACTACAAGTTCGCAATACCATTCGCACGGACACAATTGGACTGGGGATGATTGGATGAACCCCTATCTGGATGCTTACTCCCAGGTCTATTCAAATCTGAAGAAGAACGATCCGGATTATCCTACTCCGGCATATTTGAGGAAGCGGACGGTTTTGGGAAACGTATCAAAAGAGGGGGCCATGGATAAGAACACTCCGGGTTCCGAACTCATCGTCAAACTCCTTCTGAATGAAAAGGATAACCGGCCGATTTGGTTTCTGGCCTGGGGCGGAACGAATACACTTGCCAGGGCTTTGAAAACTATCCAGGAAAAATACCCGGATAAAATGGCTTATGTGGCAAAAAAGTTACGGTTCTTTTTTATTTGGGAACAGGATGATACTTATCAATCGTATATTCGACCCAACTGGGGAAAATATAATATTCTGACCATCATCTGCGATCAGTTTTGGGCCATCGCTTACCAATGGGACAAAATATTACCGGCAGATAAACAAAAATACTTTAAAGCCGACTGGATGAAATCACATATCCTGGAAGGTCACGGGCCACTCTGTTCGCTCTACCAGGCACATAAGGATGGAGATAAGGGAGGATTTAAGGCGGGTGATTTTAGATCGGAAGGCGATTCTCCATCATTCATTTATGCCATTATTAACGGATTAAGAGATGGCAACATGGATCATCCCGATTGGGGAAGTTGGGGTGGCCACTACACCAAAGTCAGAGCGAATACCTGGCTTGATCCTGTTCCAGAAACCGGCTACACTTATCCAAAAGGAAGATGGTATACAGAAACAGCATGGGGGCGGCAATACATGAAACACGAATACCCCAAAAACCTGGATTTGATGAAGGAGTATTTCAAGCCAATTACCCGTTGGACAGATGCTCTTCAGAATGATTTTGCGGCTAGAGCAGATTGGTGTGTCAAATCCTACTCAGATTGTAACCATGCTCCGGTTGTTAAGCTGAAGAACGATTTGAACATAACGGCAAAACCGGGCACTAAAGTTCAACTTAGCGCAAAGGGAAGCTACGATCCGGATGGTAATGAACTGGTTTATAAGTGGTGGCAGTATAAGGAGGCTGAGACGTATAAAGGAGATGTTGAAATCCAAAATGCCAATGAACCGGAAGCTTCATTCATTGTTCCGGAAAATGCCTCGAAAGGACAGACTATTCATATCGTTTGCTCGGTTAAGGATAATGGTTCACCGAAACTTACACGTTACCAGCGGGTAATTGTAACAATAAATTAAGAATACCCCGTTGTGTGAAATTCAATGATGTGAAGATTTTTCAGCCTTTTTAACCTTGCCCTGACCGGGTTCAGAGTAAATAAGTTTGATTTTTCTTGAATTCAAACAGTTTCACACAACGAGTTAGATTACTGTTTTCTTAATAGTTCTCAATGGACTCAAGTCTTTATAAGCATATTTATTGTATTCCAGGAACAGGAATGGTAAATCACATTTGACGGTAACACACCATGGCATGGTACTCCATGATTAGCACTGTGTCAACGTGGTTATAGCAGTAATCCAACAATCTTAAATTCTGCTCCAATAAAACTATAGAATGAGAAAAGTAATCACTTTATTTATGCTAATTGTTCTTAGCGGAACGGTGCTTAATGCTCAACAATTAGCCTTCCCCGGGGCTGAAGGATTCGGTGCATACTCCAAAGGAGGACGCGGAGGAAAAGTCCTTTATGTTACCAATCTTAATGATAGTGGTCCTGGTAGTTTGCGTTGGGCAGTGGAGCAGAAGGGGGCACGTACAATCGTGTTTGGTGTATCGGGAACAATTGATCTCAAGGACCGATTGAGAATAAAAAACCCGGATATAACAATTGCCGGACAAACTGCGCCGGGTGACGGAATTTGCCTGAAAGGCGGAACACTACAGATCTTAACGCATGATGTCATTATTCGCTACATCCGTGTGCGTTTGGGTGACGGAACATATGGCATAGGTAGTAAGCAGGGTAAAGATGCTATTGGTGTTTCCGCTGGTAAGGATATTATCATCGATCATTGTTCTGCCAGCTGGAGCCTGGATGAAGACTTGTCAGTCGCAACCCACAAACCCAATTTAACAAATGTGACGGTGCAATGGTGCTTTATCACAGAAGGCTTGAATCCGGACAATCATGGTTTCGGATCCTTAATTCGGGGAACCGGAGGTGCAAAATACAGTTACCTTCATAACCTCTATGCAAATAATCGTGGCCGCAACCCACGCCCCGGAAACTATAATAGTCATCCATACTATAAAGATCCCAAAGGTTTGTTGCTCGATTTCAGGAACAATGTGATCTACAACTGGGGTGGAGGACATGCCGGGTATAATGCGGATTCTATCAGTGTCACTCGTCTCAACTTCGTGGATAATTTTCTAATTCCGGGAGTAAACTCAGAGTTGAACGGGATAGCTTATTCTACGGGGTCGCCTTATAACAGAGCATATTTTGCAGGAAATTATTACAACGGTAAACTTCCCGAGAATCAATGGAGCCTGGTGAAGTTTCGTAAAAGCTGGGCTGACAAGGAAATCAGGGCTTACAAGCAGGACAAACCGTTCGAAACCGGCCTTGTGAAAAAAGAAGATGCAGAAACAGCATACCGGCGAGTACTCAAAACCGGTGGGGCCATTTTGCCAAAACGCGATTTGGTCGATCGTCGCATCGTGAATGATGTCAGGAACCGTACAGGTAAAATTATCAAAAGCCAGAATGACGTTGGGGGCTGGCCAAAGCTGCTCTCTGCAACTGCTCCGGTTGACACCGACCAGGATGGTATGCCTGATAAATGGGAACTGAAACATGGCCTTAATCCCAATAATACTGCTGATGGAAATAAAGTTGGGAAAGATGGATATACGATGCTGGAAAAATATTTGAATAACATCACCGGAAAGTAAGTATGCACTCACATATTTAACATAGAAAAAATAGATTAAAAGTTAAAAAACAAGCCATTAAATCCATAGATATGAAAACAAAATATGTAGTTCTGTTTGTAAGTGCATTAATGTTTTTAGTGTCCAGATGCACGAAAGACGAGGTAACGAATCCTGTAGACAATAATACGGGAAATAACCAGGACAGCACTGTTGTTTACAAGGTAACCAACCTGGCTTTTCCGACAGCTGAAGGGTATGGTAAATTTACAACTGGAGGACGCGGTGGTAAAGTATATGAAGTGACAAATTTGAATGATGCCGGTTCAGGAAGTCTTCGAGCCGCAGTTGAAGCATCCGGAGCAAGAACGGTTGTGTTTAGGGTCTCAGGTACAATATACCTGAAAAGTAGTTTGACTATCCGCCATTCCAATATTACCATTGCAGGGCAAACTGCACCTGGTGATGGTATTTGTATCGCCAATTATCCATTAGAAATTGGTGCAGATCAGGTCATCATTCGTTATATCAGAACACGATTAGGCGATCTTGCAGGAGATGTCAATGATGCAATAGGTAGCAGGTTTACCAAGAATGTTATTATTGACCATGTTTCGGCAAGTTGGAGCGTAGATGAAACAATGTCTGTTTACCATTGTGACAGCATTACCGTTCAATGGTGTATAATTTCAGAAAGTTTATTTAATGCAAATCACCCTAACGATGCTGACCCAAGTCAGATTGCTCCTCACGGGTTTGGAGCTATATGGGGCTCTAACTATAGTACGTACCATCATAATCTTATAGCAGATAATTCCAGTCGTAATCCTCGTTTTGCCTCTGGTTCCGGATACACCGACTTCAGAAATAATGTAGTATACAATTGGGGGTACAATAGTAGCTACGGAGGTGAAAAACAACAAGTCGGAGATTCGGACCCGAACCACTCCTTTACGGAGATCAATATGGTGGCCAATTACTATAAGCCGGGCCCTGCTACGCGCCCGGGTAATATATCCTATCGAATTGTTAATCCAAGCTATCGTGACGTAAAAACGGATTATGGCAAATGGTATGTCGCAGATAATACTATGGTGGGAAATAATCAAGTGACGGCCAATAACTGGGATGGTGGCGTACAACCTTCAGGAGGCAGTGGAGATTACTCGATTATAAAGCTCACTAGTGCTTGGCCATCAATGCCTATTAACCAACAAACGGCAGAGGAAGCTTATAACTCCGTTCTTGAGCAGGCCGGTTGTTCACTCCCCAAACGGGATGCTGTTGATGAACGAATTATTCATGATGTTCAAACTGGTACCGCAACGTATGAAGGGGTGTACAAGCAATATAAAGAGGTGCCCGATACCACAAAAATTTGCGGCATAATTGATTCACAAAACGACGTTGGCGGTTTTCCGACACTTAATAGTACTACACCTCCAACCGATACCGACCACGATGGTATGCCCGATGCATGGGAACAAAAGAATGGCCTTGATCCAAATAATCCCGATGATCGAAATAAAATTGCAAAAGATGGATACACCATGTTGGAGGAATACATTAACAGCATTAAATAAAGCGAAAATCTTTATTGTTGTTTTGATAGGGCTTCTTTCCATTGTCCCTACAGAAGTGGTACATGCTCAACAGGCTACCTGGATATGGTATCCGGGCGATTATTCTATTTGGTTAGGAAATAAGGTACAGAACCGTCGTACCGAGCGAGGGACCTTTTTTCCACCGTTCTGGAAAATGGACAGTCATTATGTGTTGGTAGAATTCTCGCATAAATACAAACTTTCGGCTCCCGATACCATAGATATTAAGGTGGAGGGAAAATATAATGTGAAGCTTGATGGAAAGCTGCTTTTCGGTTCCCCCGAGAAGATTGTCATACCGGCAGGGCTGCATTCGCTAAATATTAAAGTGTACAACCAGGCTAGTGTGCCCGCACTTTTTGTTCAGGGTAAAGCCATTCAATCCGACGATTCGTGGAAAGTAACCTATGAGGACAAAGAGTGGATCGATTCCTCGGGTAAGGCTTCCGACACTTCTTCGGGAACGGTATATGTTCATGCCGCTTCCTGGAACTTTAACTCACCCGACAACCTTCCGTCGAAATTCAAACTGCCCACCCAACCGATGCCTGTTGTTTCTGTAATACATAAGAATAACGGCATTTTATACGATTTTGGAAAAGAGACTTTTGGCTATGTGAAATTTCACGGGTTAAAAGGGAAGGGAACATTAAACGTTTACTATGGCGAATCGGCTGACGAAGCGTTGTCGGTTGATCATTGTGAAACACTGGATCGTTTTCATGTGAAAAATGCGATAGCCAAGGATTTCACCGCACCCGACTCGAAAGCTTTTCGATATGTTTATGTTGAGAAAGGCAATTCGCTTTCGTATGATTCGGTTTCAATGCAGTATGAGTATCTGCCGCTTGAATACAAAGGTAGTTTCCGTTGCAATGATGATCAGATCAATAAAATATGGGATGTGGCGGCCTACACGCTGCATCTGACGACCCGGGAGTTTTTCCTCGATGGCATTAAGCGTGATCGGTGGATGTGGAGCGGCGATGCTTATCAGAGCTATCTGATGAATTATTACCTGTTTTTCAACTCCCCTGCGGTTCGTCGTACCACGTTTGCCCTAAGGGGGAAGGACCCTGTGACGAGTCATATTAATACCATCATGGACTATACCTTTTACTGGTTTATGGGTATCTATGATTATTATCAATACACAGGTGACAAAAAGCTGATTGTGCAGTTATATCCACGCATGAAAAGCCTGATGGACTTCTGTCTCTCGCGTCGTGACAGTGCAGGTATGATGCAGGGATTGGCCGGCGACTGGGTATTTATTGATTGGGCCGACTTTAAAATGAGCAAAGCCGGTGAGGTTAGTTTCGAACAGTTACTTTTCTGTCGGAGCCTCGAAACCATGGCGACGTGCGCAAAATTGATGGACGATTCAGGTAGCGAAAAGTTATACACAAAGCTGGCTGCTGATTTGAAAACAAAACTTTTTACCGTTTTCTGGTCCGATAAGCAGAATGCGTTCGTCCACAACCGGGTGAAAGGAGTAGTAAGTACCCAGGTCACACCGTATACTAATATTTTCGCGGTATTGTTTAACTACCTAAACCCCGAAAAAAGAGAGGCAGTGAAAGAAAACGTACTGCTTAATCCTGATGCATTGAAAATTACAACACCTTATATGCAGTTTTACAATTTGTCAGCGCTTTGTTCTCTGGGAGAACAAAAGTATGTGTTGAACCAAATCCGTGACTACTGGGGGGGAATGTTAAAACTTGGTGCAACTTCATTCTGGGAAAAATACAATCCGAAGGAAAAATATCCTCAGTTGTTGAGTATGTATGGGCGTCCTTTTGGGAAAAGCCTATGCCATGCATGGGGAGCAAGTCCAATATATTTATTGGGAAGATATTTTCTGGGGGTTAAACCGGTTAAGCCGGGATATCAATCCTATACTGTGGAGCCTAGTTTGGGCGGTTTACAGTGGATGGAAGGCGATGTTCCGACTCCTAATGGCAAAATTCATGTGTATTGTTCAACAAAAGAGATTAAGGTAAAATCAGATACAGGAACGGGTACCTTACGTTTCAGGAGTCTGTCGACACCTGTTTGTAAAACTGCTACGATAAAAAAGATTGCCGGTAATCAATACGAACTAGCCATCAACAAAGACCAGGAAGTGGTAGTGAAATATAAGAGTGTAAAATGATTTGGGATAACAATCTTCTGGGTAGGTATAACAACAAGTTTTAAATCATATAAAAAAGATTAGATGAGCACAATCAGTCATTTCATACAGAAACATTTTTATCTGTTTCTTTTGGTGTTAGTTGGATGTAGTCCAAAGAACAGTGCCAGTGCCATTCATAATAATGATTCGATATATCAAGGGCTGGAGTTTGATATGCCTAAAATAGTGGAACCAGTATTTCCTGATTTTTCGGTATTGATTACAAAATATGGCGCTGTTGGTGATGGTCAAACCTTGAATACCAAGGCGATTGCAAAGGCTATCAATGTCGTATCGGAGCATGGTGGTGGCACGGTAAACATACCCCGTGGAATATGGTTGACGGGTCCGATTATTCTGAAAAGCAATGTCAATATCCATACAGCAGAGGGTGCGCTGGTACTCTTTAGTACCGATAAAGATTTGTATCCATTGATTGATATCAACATAAAAGGCGTTAAAAGTGTCCATCGTTTATCTCCGATTTACGGGAAAGATTTGGAAAACGTTGCCTTTACCGGTCATGGGATTTTTGATGGTTCGGGTGATGCCTGGCGACCTGTCAAAAAGGCAAAATTAACGGGCAGTCAATGGAAAGAACTAGTAGCTTCAGGCGGAGTGGTAGATGAGAAAGGTGACGTCTGGTATCCTTCGGAACAGTATCTGACGGCTGCTAAGCTGACCGACAATGATATTTCGGAGAATTTTAAAACGCTGAAGGATTACCAGAAAATCAAAGATCGGCTGCGGCCCGTTTTGGTATATCTGATCAACTGCAATAAGGTGCTACTCGATGGACCGGTCTTCCAAAATTCACCAGACTGGTGTTTGCATCCGCTAATGTGTCAAAATCTGACCATTCGAAATGTTGATGTTCGTAATCCCTGGTATGCGCAAAATGGAGATGGGATTGACATTGAATCCTGCAAAAACAGTGCGCTTACTAATTGTACTTTCGATGTGGGAGACGATGCCATCTGTGTGAAATCAGGTAAAGACAAAGCCGGGCGTGATAGAGGCATGCCAACCGAAAACCTGATTGTAAAGAATTGTACGGTTTATCATGGGCACGGTGGTTTTACTGTCGGAAGTGAGATGTCGGGTGGTGTAAAAAACCTGCATGTTTCAGATTGTACGTTCATTGGAACCAATATCGGTTTGCGTTTCAAAAGTACCCGGGGACGTGGTGGCGTGGTTCAGAAGGTTTATATTTCCAATATCGATATGATTCATGTTCCGGATGTTGCCATTTCCTTTAACCTTTACTATAACCCTTCAGCTGCCAAAAAATTGAAAAAGACGGATGGCTCTTTGGATGAGGAAAGTATTCCTCTGGTGAATGAAGGAACGCCCCAATTTAAAGATATCAGCATTAAAAACATTACCTGTAAAGGAGCCCGTCAGGCCATTTACCTACAGGGACTGCCTGAGATGAACCTGCAGAATGTGAACCTTGAGAATTTAAATATGGAAGCCACTAAGGGCATGGTTTGCATGGATGCTGACAGTGTGACGATTCGGAATCTACATCTTCAAACGACAAAATTTCCTGCCATCACGCTTGATAATTCAAAGAATGTATCAATGAATGATTTGTATCTGAGTGATTCAATGGAGCCTCTGATCTCGGTTAAGGGGGAAAAGTCGAAGCAAGTCAAAATCAACTTAATGTCCAAAGTAGAGAATCGTAAATTTTATGAATTGGGACAAACAGTTAACCAAAGTTCAATTGAGATTGAAAAACGATAAGAAGAGATATCACAAATGAATAATGAAATTTAAAATTGAAGAAGCCTATGGAGGACAAAAAAGGAAAGAGGAACTAAAAGCGTTCTCCTTTCATGAATTAAACCTCTTAACGGCAATGAGGGGCGTAATCGTTTAAAAAAAATAATACATAAATTTGAACCGATTTTCTTCGGGGCAGGGCGAAATTCCCTACCGGCGGTTAAAGTCCGCGACTCCTTGAAAAAGGACTGATTTGGTGAAATTCCAAAACCGACAGTTAAAGTCTGGATGAGAGAAGAAAAATATCGGGTAATATGCAATTGTGATTGAACAGTTGTATGTTGATATGTTCTTTGCTCCGAAAGCTTAGTATTAATAATTAAATAGGAGTAATGGTTACATTGGATTCATTTGGAAAAAACAGCAAAGAAAGAGTAGAAAATGCTGTCAAAAAGTTGCAACAAGGGTATGGAATATTACTTGTTGATGATGAGAACAGAGAAAACGAGGGAGACATAATTTTCTCTGCGGAAAAGATGACGGAGAAAGATATGGCTTTGATGATTCGTGAGTGCAGTGGAATCGTTTGCCTGTGCTTAACTGCTGAAAAGTGCAAAAGCCTTGGATTAAGGCAGATGGTTGAGAACAATACAAGTAAGAATCAAACAGCATTTACTATTTCAATTGAAGCAAAAGAGGGAATAACAACAGGTGTCTCAGCCAAGGACCGATTAACAACCATAAAAACAGCGATTGCCGAAAATGCAACTTCGGAAGATTTATCGAATCCAGGTCATGTGTTTCCTTTACTAGCGAGGGATAATGGCGTTTTCGAAAGAGGAGGACATACGGAAGGTAGTATTGATTTGATGAAATTATCAGGTTTGGGAGAATTCGCTGTTTTGTGTGAACTGACAAATGCAGATGGAACAATGGCGAAACTGCCTGAGATTACAGACTTTGCTGTGAATAATAACATGACTGTTGTAACGATCGAAGACATTGCTCAATATCGGAAAGTGACAGAAAAAAATTGATACAGTTATGTTTAGATGGGTGAATATGATTTGTGGATAGACCCACCAATATTTTGTTAACTTAAACATCCCGCGATCCACAGGACGGTGATCGTTCCGGTTTTGAGTGGTTTAGTTACCCCAAAGCCGGGACCTATAAGAAATTAATAAGGATTGAAGGAGCGGCGAACACTCATGGAGTTTATATTGTCGCTCCAAAAGTTGACAAAGAAGAAACGGCTCACATCATTTTAAAAGTTACCGATAGAGGAAAGCCACGGTTATCGCAATATAAACGCATAATCTTAAACATTAGGCCAAAATAAGAAAGATGCGTCTGGAGAATTAATCAATTCAAAAACATTTACTTTAAAGAAAGAAATTATGGAAAAAATATTCTCGAAAAGAGTGTCATTAATCCTCGTTTTTGTTTTTGTATCCTTTCCTCTTTTTTCCCAGGTTAAAGTTGCCTGCGTAGGGAATAGTATTACGGAAGGTTGGAATGGGCACCCTTCCTATGTGCCAATGCTCCAAAGACTGCTCGGTTCAGAATATATTGTACAGAATGACGGCAAGAGTGGGGCAACAATGTTAAAAAACGGGAACTATAGTTATTGGGGCACAGGAGTCATTGCAAAGGTGTTGGCTTTCCATCCTGATATTGTTACCATTATGCTTGGAACGAATGACACCAAGCCTCAAAACTGGGATAAACATGGTTCAGAATTTAAAGCGGATTATGAATCATTAATAGACACACTGAGCTCCTCTTCATTAAAACCGAAAATATTTCTAGTGCTTCCGTCGCCTGTCTGGGACAACCCTTACCGAATACGAAATGAGATTATTGAGTTAGAGATACCCCTCATAAAGGAAATAGCCAAAGAAAGAGACTTGCCCGTTGTGGATGCAAACACCCCATTACTTTCGTTCCGTAAATACTTTAATGATGGCGTCCATCCTGATATTGCCGGTGCAGATACTCTCGCCAGTGTGATTTCCCGGAGTATTCTTTCGCGAATGCGTAATTAGGCATTCCGATTCCGGATAAGAAAAACATTTTCTCGTCGTTTTTATATTCCTTTTAAGAGAGGCTTAAAGTCCCCTTCTTTTTTTTTGGTAGAAATAAAAACTTACTTTGGACTTATCCATTTGATATTTGTGGAATTGTTTCCCAGAGTTTTAGTAGGCTCTTTTTTATCAATCACGATTTCAACAGAATGTTAGGATTGATGACGGGCAGGATGAATTTTTCGAAAACCGTATTTTGCATCCGCGACATGTCTCGTGGGGGGTGGAATAGGTTCTGGAAGCAATTGGCTTAGCCCATAAAGAGGCAAACAGACTACCCCTGCCACCACATAGTCGGGGTAGCGATGGCAGGGAGTTGTAGTAGGCTAACGCCGTTTGTCTTTGGTGTTGGCCTCAAAAGAGATAAGGTTGAACATGGCCCTCATCCGGCTTCTGACCCGGGAGCCATAGAATTCTTCTATTTCGCCGGCCGTTAGATTGGTTGTCAGATGGGTGAGCATGCCATCGGATACGAACTGGTCGTAACGGCTGAGCAGTATTTCGCCCATTACATTCACTTCATTGCCAAAATATTTCAGGTTTTGTTCGGTTCCCAGGTCATCAAAACAATAAGCCCGGGGTTTTTTCCCACCTGTGGGCCGATCATAAGCCAGAACACTGTATTTCCTGATTACTTCGTAGCCGTTCCTGTGAAATTCGAAACTGACTTCCCGGCAGGATTTCATGCTGTGACGAATGTCCGGAGGAATGAAAAAGCGGATTAACGTCATTAAGCTGGTTTTTCCGCTTCCAATTGGCCCGGTCAGCATAATTCCTTTGTCGAGGTTGAGGCTTAACCGTTGTGCATTTTCCTGGTCGCGTATGGCCCAGATGAGCAGTTTGAAAATGATGGGCCTGTCTTCTCCATAGATTCGGAATCCATCGCCGAATAATTCCCGGCCTTTTTGTTCCATGAATTCCAGACAGCTTGAAAAGCTGTAGTTGACGGTTCCTTTCCCAAAAGAGATGACTCCCGGCGCGGTGAAAAGTTCAGAGTGGTTCGGCATAGTTTTTCCCATTATCAGATTTGTATTCGGTTGATTTGTCCCGGGGGCTCAATGGTTGTCGTGGACCGTACTTCCGGGCGTTGAGCATCCAGTTCCGGGCTGCCGCTTTCCAGTCTTTCATCCGGGTGCGGCCACCCACTTTCCAGCCTACCGATTCGTAGTAGTTGAAAAATCGTTCAGCTTCCACTTCAGGGAACTCCTTCTCCAGGAAGTAGATTTTGACATGTTCCTCCGGAGGCGGGATTTTACTTTTTGCCGATGTACCGGAGGAATTTTCCGGCTGGGGTTTCTTCTCTTGCATGGCAGCGCTTTCGGGCTGTTTCCCATACCTGGTTTCCTGTTCCATTTTTTTTGATTGAGATTGGATTGGTTCATTGTATTCTATAGTTTCTTGTTTAATCTGTTTACTAATGTTTATTAAAGGGATCACTACTTGTTCACTAGTTGTATCAAAAATGAACATGTTCACCCGGCTACCTTTAAGGGGGTTGTGCGACGGGTGATAGCTGATGTATTTCCACTGGTGGAGCTGTTTCAGACACCGTGAATAGGTATTGACCGAACCGATTTTGGACATTCGCAGCATCTCTGCCCGGTTGATGGAGACGGGGTTTTGAAACCGGTTGAGGTTCCACCGTTGGAAAAGGGCGAGGTAAAGGCTGATATGGTGCGGTGTAAGGCGATCGTCTTGTTCCACACACCAGAAGAATGCCGCCAGGTGCCGGATGTAGTTCATTATACTTCACGATTAACCTATTTTCGAAAGGTTTGAATGGTAAGTCAGATGGGCTTAACGGACAAACCCGGTTTATACAAAGTGTCCTTTTGTCTTCCGGGACTCGAGCATTTGCTGAATGTCGCTTTGTTCGTAGTAGATGACTCCTCCAATTTTTGTGTACGGCAGGGTACCGTTTATCCGGAGATTTTGGAGTGTACCCGGTGAGATGTTGAGCAATTTGCGGACTTCGTAAGATTTCAGCCATTTTTTAACCGGCTGGTGATTCTGTTCTTTTAAGAGCTTCCGGAAGTCAGAGAGGAGTTCTTCTTTTAAGTTCTGAAGGTCGTGTGTGGTGACCAGCTGTTCGCGATAGATACCCCGGTTTTCCGGGTGCTGATTTCTTTCGTTTGGCATAACAGTTGATTTAAAATGGTTTGCTAACAAAGCAACGAAAGAAACCAATGCTGATCCAGTTACAAGGGGGTTACAGGACCCCCTTAAGGCACTGTTTGTCAGCGAGTAATTCAGCCTAAATTTCTTTAGGGGTTACAACCCGGTTCATTAAAAATATGCAGATTTGAAGCCGGTGCCTGGTTACACATTGTCGAGATAATCCAGTTGTCGGCGGAGCAGTTCTTTCACCCGCTCACAAGTGGCATGCTCTAAATTGTAGAATTTGATTCGTAAACTGTCCTCCGAGATATTGCGGCTATTGTCGGTCCGGACCAGTTTGACAAATGAGCGGATGACCTCTGAGATGCTTTCATTTTTAATGGCATTTGTTTCCATGTAGATTTTCAGTACACATGCGAGCTGGGCCACAGAAAGGTGGGTGTGCAGTTTTTTAATTTCAGTGTCTGTTAGGGGTGTTTCAAGCGAAATATTCTGGTTCAGGTCGAGCTTGGTTTGCAGAAAAGTAATTTCCTGGGAAATCCATTGTTTCAATTGCTTTTGCAGGGAAGGGCGTTCGGGTCTGAATGCCAGTTTAGGCGCCGGCACGACCTGCGTTATTATTTTCCGAATCAGGTGGAGGTAATGCAACTGCTGTTTTGTGGATTCGTGTTCGTAGCAAGTCTTAGCAATTAAACGTGAGCAAGCGACAAAGAGGTTGGTCGCATTGTAATTCATGTAAATGATCGTCATAAAGAGTTCCATCCTGAGCTCCGAATCTGTCAGCTTCTTGTCTACCAGCTGTTGGAGTTGTTCCAACAGGGTATTGAGGTATTTTATTTTACGATAGGTGTATTTACGGATGCTGATATGGATGAATTCCCGGTAGGGTTTAAAAATCAGTGACGCCAACATCGGATTATTGAGATGTTCTTCCAGGTACGCCTGAACCGGTACAATTTGCCGACTGAAAATTTCAGCCATTCTTTGGTGGAAAAAAGCGGAACAATACCGGTCAAAGTTGAAGAGCTCCGGGTGGTCTTCAGCCAGAAAGCCCAGAAAGTCTTCCAGCTTATAGGCTAACTGCTGGCCCATCCGGAGTAACGTAAACTGGGATTTGTTTGGAACCAGTCTGGCGGCTGAAGAGAACAGTGCGTAAAGATGGTTCAGGATTCGGACCATGGCAGCCTGATTAGCGGAGATGTATTTCAACAGCTGCTTATTGTTTTCCTGATGGAAGATCTGGTACCTGATGGCATCTTCCATTTTCTTCATTTCTTCCAGACAGATTTTGTCCCAGGCTTGAAGCTCTTCCGGGGAGAAAGACCGGCAAAAGAAAGAGGTGACGGATAATTTTCCAATCACGGATTTCTCCAGGGTACGAAATTCATTCTTCATTGAGATTTAGGTTTGAACATCAACGGGAAATCCGCTATCATCCTACTTAAACCGGCATATCAATGCATAATCCCTACTTCAATGATGACGAAAAAAGACAGACTCTATCAGGCAAGAAAGCAAAGTTTTCCCGGCTAAAGAGCCTATAGATTTTAACGTCAATTCAGATTTCCTGTCTGGTTACTTAATTGGTTTACCCCAATTTACTACTTTTTTTGTTAAGCATAAAATTTGTACTTGTTTGATTGAGATTCTCTCTCAGTTTCTCCATGTCGTGACTAATTTTGGTTTCAATTACCCGTGCATAGATTTGGGTGGTGGCAATTTTGGTATGGCCCAGCATTTTGCTCACCGTCTCAATGGGCACGTTATTGCTGAGGGTTACCGTGGTAGCAAAAGTGTGACGGGCCAGGTGGAAGGTCAGGTTTTTATCGATACCGGTCAGGTCGGCAATTTCTTTAAGGTAACTATTCAAACGTTGATTCGTCAGGACCGGAAAGAGCGTTCCGCGATGCAATGCCCGCGGATGGTTTTTGTACTTCCAAATGATTTCCATGGCTTTGGGAAGTACTGGCATTGCGACGGATTGTTCTGTCTTTTTACGTTTGTAGAAAAGCCATTTCTGAGCATCGATGCCCAGCCTTAAATTGTCAGGAGTAAGCCTGGATATATCGACATAAGCAACACCGGTATAACAGGCAAAAATGAACAGGTCACGAACCAGCTGCATGCGTTCGATGGTGAATGTCTTTTGTTCAAGCTTCTCAAGTTCCAAAACAGTCAGGTAACCCCTGTCAACATGTTTGAAATGGAACTGGTAAGACTCAAAGGGATTGCGCTCCAACCATTCCAGGCGTTTGGCCAGATGAAGCAATTTGCGGAAGCGCTCCATGTGTTTCATCACGCCATTATTCTGCAAAGGTCGTTGGTGGTCTATCGGTTGATGACTTCGCAGGAAATATTCGAACTCGGTAATGAACTGGTAGTTGATTTCCGAAAGGTATATGTCTGATGTTTTATACCGTTTCCGGATGAATTCATAGAGGTATTTCTGTGTGGTGAAATAGTTTTTCAGCGTTCCCGGCGCCAGGGTTCCGGAAGCAGTTGTTTCATGGTATTCGATCAATTTGGAGAGGGTGAACTGTTCGACCTCAACGCCGAGGTAAAGATTCTTGATTTTATCAGCTGTGATGAGCTTGTGCTGCATGCGCAAATCCTGGTAACATTGCATCAGCTCCGACTTGATTTGAACCAACCGGATATTCAGGGAACGTGATTCAGGCCGGTTTCCGCGGGCTTTGCCGATTTCATTGTCCCATTCGTCCGGGTCGATGGTTTCTTTGATGGCCAGCTCTTTCCGGACTCCATCAACGGAAATGCGTGCATAGATGGGTGCCCGATGATTTCGGAACTTGTTCATTCTGAGGATGAACTTGATGGTGAAGGTGTGTGTGTTTCTCATAACAATTTCATTTTTCTGATGGATTTTGGCCTAAAAAGGTCACCGGAACGGGCCTTGAAAGGGCATCAAAAACCATCAATTTTGAACATAACTGATGTATGTATGAAATTGCAATGAACTCCCCGACAGAACATTACATTGTTTCTGGTGACCTAAAGATACATAATAAAAGAGGTCACCGCGTGGTTCTCATTTAAACTGAAATATTCTGCTTTGAATTGATATGACAAAAAACAAGAAAGCCTGATAATCATACGATTAACAGGCTTTTGATGTTGTTTGAATCTTGCATTGTCGGGGTGACAAGATTTGAACTTGCGACCCCTCGCCCCCCAGACGAGTACTCTAACCAAGCTGAGCTACACCCCGATTTGTTTATGCGGATGCAAATGTAGGCTCCTTTTTCAATTTTACAAAATTTTCAACTCAAAAAAACCCGTCTATTGTAGTGTTTTCGCCTATAGTGCTGGTTCTCACCCGAACGGAATTTTGCCAAATGAATAAGCATGATACCCTCATAGGTTTTGTTTATGTTTAGATAACAAGAATCAATTGATATTTTTCGGAACAAAACGCTTTGATGCGTAACTTTGTCACCAAATAAAAAAGAATTAAAAACGAAAAAATTATAGAGATGTTTAAATCCATGAATTTAGGGGATAGTCAATCGCAAAAGACTGAACCTGCAGGAGAAGTTGAAAAAGTAAAATGTCTGATCATAGGCTCAGGACCTGCCGGATACACAGCAGCCATTTATGCTGCCCGTGCGAATCTGAGCCCGGTAATGTACGAAGGCTTGCAGCCTGGAGGACAGCTGACGACCACCACCGAAGTGGAGAACTTTCCTGGTTACCCGGAAGGTATTACCGGCCCGGTGATGATGGAAGACCTGAAAGCACAGGCCAAACGTTTTGGAACCGATGTTCGTTGGGGCCTGGCAACGAAAGCTGAATTGGATGGTCCTCCTCACCGAATCACCATTGACAATAAGAAGGTAATTGAGGCCGACACAGTAATTATTGCTACGGGAGCAGAGGCCAAGTACCTTGGTCTGGAAGATGAGAAGAAATATGCTGGTTCGGGTGTTTCTGCCTGTGCTACCTGCGATGGTTTCTTCTACCGTGGTAAAGATGTCGCAGTTGTTGGAGGTGGAGATACCGCCGCTGAAGAGGCGCTTTATCTGTCAGGATTGTGTAACAAAGTTTACTTGATTGTTCGTCGCGATGAGCTGCGTGCTTCGAAAGTGATGCAGGAGCGAGTATTCAACACCAAGAACATTGAGATTTTGTGGAAACACCAAACCAAAGGTTTGTTTGGTGATGGGGTAGTAGAAGGAGCTACGCTTTGGAAGAACAAAGGAGAAGCCAATGAGGAGGAAGTTAAGATTAAAATCGACGGATTCTTCCTGGCCATCGGTCACAAACCGAATTCTGACATTTTCAAAGATTACGTGAAAACCGACGATGTAGGTTACATTCATACCATCGATAATAGTTCCAAGACCGATGCTGAAGGTGTATTTGCCTGTGGCGATGTGATGGATAGCACCTATCGACAGGCGGTTACTGCAGCCGGTTCGGGTTGTAAAGCAGCTATCGACGCTGAACGCTACCTGTCGGAGAAGAATAGCTAATATTGACTGCCCATCGATTTTGACAAATAAAAAAAGCCTTCCAAACGGAAGGCTTTTCTTTTGAATGCTTTATTATATCGTTATGATATTTGAGCCATTTTGGTTGTTGAGTATTTTCCGGATTCCAGTTTTTTCCGTACTTCCGAAAATGCTTTAATGGTGTACTCAACATCCTCGAGGGTATGACTGGCGGTCGGAATCAAACGCAGCAGCAACTGACCTTTCGGGATAACCGGATACACAACGATGGAGCAGAAAATGTTGTAATTTTCACGCAGGTCCATTACCACATTGGTACCTTCGGCAACACTTCCCGACAGGTAAACAGGAGTAACCGGTGAGTTGGTCACACCCAGATCGAAGTTTTCCTCTTTCAAGCCGCTCTGTAATGCATTAACAATAGTCCAGAGTTTTTCACGAAGCTCCGGCTGTGTGCGCAGCAGTTCGAGACGTTTCAGTGCTCCAATCACCATCGGCATAGGCAGCGATTTAGCAAAGGTTTGCGAACGCATATTGTAGCGTAGGTAGTCGCAAACTTCTTCGGTACAGGCGATAAAGGCACCAATTCCGGCCATCGATTTCGCGAAAGTTCCGAAATACAGGTCAATTTCGTCCTGAACACCAAGCTCTTCTCCTGTTCCGGCACCGGTTTTACCCATGGTTCCGAATCCGTGAGCGTCATCGACCAGCAGGCGGAAACTGTATTCTTTCTTCAGCGCAACGATATCATCTAGACGTCCCATGTCACCCGACATTCCGAAAACACCTTCGGTGATAACGAGGATACCTCCACCCGTTTTTTGTGCCAGGCTGGTAGCGTGATCCAGCTGCTTACGCAAACTGTCCATATCGTTATGCAGGTAAACAAAACGTTTACCCATATGGAGACGAACTCCGTCCAGAATACAGGCATGTGACTCAGCGTCATAAACAACAACGTCATTTCTTCCGACCATGGCATCGATAGTGGAAACCATTCCCTGGTAGCCATAGTTCAAAAGAAATGCATCGGGCTTACCAACAAAGTCCGCCAGTCCTTTCTCTAGTTCTTCGTGTTTGCTGGTCTGTCCGGACATCATACGTGCACCCATCGGGTACGCCATACCATATTGGGCAGCAGCTTCAGCATCAGCCTTACGTACTTCCGGATGGTTAGCCAAACCGATGTAGTTATTAAGGCTCCAGGTCAGTACCTCTTTTCCGCGAAATTTCATTCTCGGACTAATGTCTCCTTCGAGTTTCGGAAAAGAAAAATAGCCATGAGCTTCTTTCTTGTACTGGCCGATATTTCCTTTGTTTGTCTTTATTTTCTCAAAAATATCCACGATTCATGCGGTTTTGATTAAAACAATGCAAAAGTAAACTTTTTTGATTTTATACCAAACACCCCCTACCTGCTGAACATGAAGAATAAAGAGCGATAGAGCAACATCGGAAAGGTGCGAAATTGCAGCTGCAAGCATCAACTTTTCAGGACTTTTTGCAACCTTTGTGCCCCGTTTTTTATCTATCTTAAATTAGGTTGTAAAACAGGTTAAAGTTTAAGAAGGATGGTTTGAAGCTACCTCCTTTTAATTCTGAGATTTTGATGTTTTGATTTGTTGAAAAAAATTATCTTTGCAAAATGATTCGCAAACTGAGGTTTATTTTCCTGTTCGCCTTATTGGCAACTGTTGCTGCATCGTGTAGCGACTATCAGAAGATTCTTAAAAGTACCGATTACGAATTTAAATATAAGAAGGCCAAAGAGTATTATGACAATAGTGACTTTAACCGCGCCACAACCCTTTACCAGGAGTTGGTAAATATATACAGGGGGACAAGCCGGGCGGATCAGGTTTATTACTATTTGGCCAAGAGTTATTTCGGTCAGAAGGATTATTTGCTTTCCGGGCACTATTTCAGGCAATTGCTTAAAGAGTTTCCCCGGAGTGATTATTCTGAGGAAGCACAGTATATGATCGGTTATTGTTATTACAAGAATTCACCGAATCCACGGCTCGATCAGGAAATAACAAAAAAGGGAATCGATGCGTTACAGCTTTACATTAATTTGTATCCGAATGGAAAAGATGTAAAGGAAGCGACCAAGTTGATTGATGAACTTCGCGAGAAGCTGGTTTACAAATCATATTTGAGTGGTCGTTTATACTACGATTTGGGCGACTACCGGGCAGCAGTTGTATCACTGTCAAACAGTCTGAAGGATTTTCCGGATTCCCAATATCGGGAAGAATTGATGTTTTTGTTGCTGAAATCGAAGTATCTGCTGGCCGAAAACAGTGTTCCTGAGAAAAAAGAAGATCGCTTGAATGCGGCTCTCGATGAATATTATACCTTTATTGATGATTACCCAAATAGTGATCATCGGAAAGAAGTTGACAAATTCTTCAACAATACGAAGAAGATGCTGAATATTACGGATGAAGATTTAAAAATCGATAGTAAATAATATGGATTACAAGAAGACCAAAGCCCCTAGCACAACGGTTCCGCGCGATTTGCAGGAACTGGAAAAAGGCACAGGAAACATCTATGAGTCGATCATGGTCCTGTCCAAGCGCGCCAACCAGATTAGCGCTGAGTTGAAAGAGGAGCTTAATCAGAAATTGCAGGAATTTGCTTCGTACACCGATAATTTAGAAGAGGTTTTTGAAAACCGTGAGCAGATTGAAATCTCACGTTTCTACGAGCGTCTGCCCAAACCGACTCTTATCGCTTACGAAGAGATGAGAGACGATCAGATTTATTTCCGCAATCCTTCTAAAGAACGGAAGTAAGCTTATTGCCGATGCTCGCCGACTGGTTGGTTTGCGGCAACAAATTAGGAATAGATGAAACTCCAGGGAAAAAAAATTATACTTGGCGTAACCGGAAGCATAGCAGCCTACAAGGCTGCTTATCTTTTAAGGGGGCTGGTGAAAGAAGGAGCCGAAGTGCAGGTGGTGATGACCCCTTCGGCGAAGGAGTTTATTACTCCGTTGACTCTTTCGGCTCTGAGCGGAAAGCCAGTGGTAAGTGAATTTTTTTCCAGTGAAGACGGAACGTGGCACAGTCATGTTGATATGGGGATATGGGCCGACCTGATGTTGGTTGCCCCGGCAACCGCTTCAACGATGGGAAAGATGGCCCATGGAATAGCCGACACCTTGCTGGTGACTACCTACATGTCGGCCAAGTGTCCGGTAATGGTCGCTCCGGCGATGGACCTGGACATGTTCCAACATCCGTCGAATCAACAAAGCATCGGGATTCTCAAATCTTTCGGTAATATCATTATCGATCCGGGGTCCGGCGAACTAGCCAGTGGTTTGGTTGGCAAGGGCCGGATGGAAGAACCGGAAGTCATTGTTGAAAAGGTTATTTCCTTCTTCAACGAAAAAAAAAACTGCTGAATAAAACCTTCCTCGTTACAGCAGGTCCCACACACGAAAAAATTGATCCGGTCCGGTTTATTGGAAATTATTCTTCCGGTAAAATGGGTTATGCCATTGCTACTTGTCTGGCTGATAATGGGGCCGAAGTCATTCTGGTTTCAGGCCCGACTGCACTGAGTATATCTCATCCTAACATTCGGAAAATTGATGTGACATCGGCTGATGAGATGTATCAGGCATCACTGTCTGCATTTCCTGCTTGCGACGGTGCAGTTATGTCTGCTGCGGTTGCCGATTATGCGCCGGTGAAAACGGAACAGCAGAAAGTAAAACGTGCGAAAGACAACTACACCATCGAGTTGAAGCCCAACCCGGATATTGCTGCCAGTTTGGGCGAAATAAAGAAAGAAGGTCAACTGTTGGTTGGGTTTGCGCTGGAGACGCACGATGAGGAGGATAATGCACGAAGAAAACTGGAAAAGAAGAATCTCGACTTCATTGTATTAAATTCCCTTCAGGATAAAGGGGCAGGCTTTCAGCACGACACCAACCGAATTACCATTATTGAACGCAACGGAACAAAGCACCGCTTTGGATTGAAGCCGAAAACAGAAGTGGCTGCCGATATTGTGAATGTGATGTTGGATATGCTGAAAAGGAAGTAGGCCTTCTGTTCCTTTTTGCTAAATTTAGGAAGACAAACGGATAAAGGTATGCAGAGAACAATCCTCGTTATTTTATTGGTTTTCTTTTCGGTTGCTGGATTTGGACAAGAGTTGCGGTGTAATGTGAGTGTGTCCAGTTCGCGGATTGAAGGGACCAATAAGCAGATTTTCCAGTCGATGCAAAAGGACATTTATGAGTTCATGAATAACCGCAAATGGACCGACAATGTGTTTTCGCAGGACGAACGGATTGAATGCAATATTTTTATTCAGATAACCCAGCAGGTGGCAGCCGACGAATTTAAAGGAACCATCCAGATACAGTCGAGACGGCCGGTTTTCAACTCGTCATACGAATCAACAGTTCTGAATATTAAGGATAATGATTTTCACGTAAGGTATGTGGAGTTTCAACCCTTGGAGTTTGACGAAACTTCCAATACCGATGCATTAACAAACATTCTGGCGTATTACGCATACATGATCATTGGTTTTGACTACGATACCTTTTCACCGCAAGGTGGAACGCCCTATTTCCAAAAAGCGCAGGACATTGTGAATCGTTCGCAGAATGCGAGGGAGAAAGGCTGGAAAGCCTACGAGAGCGACTACAATCGCTATTGGTTAGCCGAGAATCTGCTGAACCGCTCATACTCTTCTTTTCACGATTTGATGTACCGTTATTACCGGAAGGGATTGGATGTCATGGCCGATAAACCTGATGAAGGCCGGGCCGAAATTGCTGATGCATTGTCAGACATGCAGCGCATTTACCGGACCAAACCGGATACTTATATCAACCGTATTTTCTTCGATGCCAAATCCGATGAGTTGGTCAATATTTTTGAGAAGGGAACGCCGGATGAAAAGCGACGGGTAATGATAGTACTTTCCGAGTGTGATCCGTCAAACTCGGGGAAGTATGAAAAGATTCAAAAATCAGACGGACTTTAAACGCCACGAACAAAGATTACTATGTTAAAACGGCTAAAGATTCGCAATTATGCATTGATTCGGGAACTCGATGTGGAATTCCATCCCGGTTTTACCATTATTACTGGTGAAACCGGTGCTGGAAAATCGATTCTTTTGGGAGCCTTATCTCTGATTCTGGGACAACGTGCCGATACGACAGCATTGAAAGATACTGATAAAAAATGCGTGGTAGAAGGCGTTTTTAACGTCAGTGCTTATGGATTAAAAGAGTTGTTCGAGCAATATGATCTCGACTATGATGATCAAGCCATTTTCCGGCGGGAAATCAGCCCATCTGGAAAATCGAGAGCCTTTGTCAACGATACACCGGTGAATCTGAAAGCTATGCGTGATTTGGGATTACGCCTGGTGGATATTCATTCACAACACCAGAATCTCGAACTTAATAATCAGCATTTTCAGCTCACCGTAGTTGATCTGTATGCCGGTCACAACGATTTACTGGAAACCTACCGGGAAAAATTCCGGATTTACCGGAAAACGGTTCAGTCACTAAATGCTTTGATCGATAAAGCCGGGCAGTCAAAAGCCGATTTGGACTATTTCCGTTTTCAATTTGAGCAGCTCGAAAGTGCTTCACTGGTCGATGGCGAGCAGGCGGAGATGGAGAAGGAGCTGGAAACCCTCAATCATGCCGAGGAAATTAAAGGAAACCTGACACAACTCTTCGAACTGTTGAATGGCGACGGACCTTCGGTTGTTCGTGGTAGCAAGGACGGCATAAGTTTACTAAGCAACGTGGCCGGTTTTTTCCCGGAAGGAGAGGATTTACACCAACGCCTTGAGAGTGCTTACCTCGAATTGAAAGATATTGCGGACGAAGCGGAACGGGCAGCCGAAAGTATCGATTACGACCCGGGACGTATTGAGCTTTTGAATGAGCGATTGGACCTGATATATACCCTTCAGCAAAAGCACCGGGTAGAAACGGTGGCTGAATTAATAGCCATTCGTGAGTCGCTGGATGCGAAAATTTCCGATATCGATTCGTATGATTTGGAAATTGAAAAACTGGAAAAACAAAGAGATGTTGCCGAAGCGGAAGTGAAAAAACTGGCTGAGCAGTTATCAGAACAACGAAAAGAAGTGTTACCGGCCATCGAAGAACGTGTAAACACGCTGCTGCTGCAACTGGGCATGCCCAATTCACGTTTCCGGGTCGATTTGAACGCTAACGGAACTCCATCGGGGACCGGAATCGACGAGGTCAGTTTTATGTTTTCGGCCAATAAAAACGCCGAATTATGCGAAATATCTAAAGTGGCCTCCGGAGGAGAAATGTCTCGTTTAATGCTTTCGCTGAAATCGCTGATTTCGAAGTCGAAGGCTTTGCCTACCATCATATTTGACGAAATTGACTCCGGTATTTCCGGAGAAATAGCCGGAAAAATGGGTAGCATCCTAAAAGACATGTCTGCCGGGATGCAAGTCCTCAACATCACTCATCTTCCGCAGGTCGCAGCAAAGGGCGATTACCACTTCTGGGTATATAAAAAGGATACTGAACACGAGACGGTTACTCATCTGAAGCTTCTTTCGGAGAAAGAGCGTGTGGAAGAGCTGGCCAAGATGTTGAGTGGTGAAAACATTTCCGATGCGGCATTACAGAATGCACAGGAACTGCTCCGGTAACGGAGCTTTTTTTTGCTTCGCTGTGAACATTTTTAAGCATTATGGGTTGGAAAGGTGTTATTTAATAATCTGGTGAAAAAGGTTTGTTATAACTTTTATATTTTTGCCGCCTTTGGAAAAGAGATCAAGTTTTAAATATCTAAGATTATGGCTTATAATTTATTGAAAGGTAAGCGGGGTATTATTTTCGGTGCATTGGACAGCAATTCTATTGCCTGGAAAGTGGCCGAAAGAGCATACGAAGAAGGAGCTACCTTTACATTGACCAACGTACCGGTTGCACTCCGGATGGGGGAGACGCAGAAGTTGGCTGAAAAATGCAACACGGAAGTGATTCCTGCTGATGCAACAAATGTTGAGGATCTGGAAAAACTAATTGTCCGGTCGATGGAAGTTTTGGGTGGAAAGCTTGACTTTATCTTGCATTCCATTGGAATGTCACCCAATATCCGTAAAGGAAAACATTACAGTGACCTGGATTATGGTTTTCTTGACAAAACATTGGATGTGTCGGCACTCTCTTTTCACAAAGTGATGCAGACTGCCAAAAAGCTGGACGCCATTAATGAATGGGGCTCGGTTCTCGCGTTGTCTTATGTGGCAGCACAGCGCACGTTCTACGGATACAACGACATGGCTGATGCCAAATCGTTGCTCGAATCCATTGCCCGTAGCTTTGGTTACATCTACGGACGTGAAAAGAATGTGAGGGTTAATACCATTTCACAGTCGCCCACGCCCACAACCGCAGGAAGCGGTGTAAAAGGTTTTGACCGGTTGCTCGATTTCTCCGAGCGGATGTCACCGCTGGGGAATGCGTCAGCTGATGAGTGTGCCGATTACTGTATTGTGATGTTCTCCGATTTGACCAAAAAGGTCACCATGCAAAATCTGTTCAACGATGGAGGTTTCTCTTCGATGGGTATGAGCTTGCAGGCGATGGAGCAATACAATAAGGGCTTCCAATTGAGTGATGATCCCAAGCACAAATACGATTGATAAATAGGGTTTTGAAATTACAAGCATAAAAAAAGCGTCCGGTTTCCGGGCGCTTTTTCTTTTTCCATTTAAATAAAGGGACCTGGTCCCATTTCCCAATTCAAATATTTTATCGTTTGTGAAGGCCGCACTCCTTGGTATCGGGGTTTTCCCACCACCAGCGTCCTGCACGTACATCTTCTCCTTTCATAATCGCCCGGGTACAAGGCTGACAGCCAATACTCGGATAACCTTTGTCATGCAACGGATTATACGGAATCTTGTTTTCGTTGATATAATCCCAAACATCTTTTTCAGTCCACTCGATAAGCGGATTGAGTTTAATCAAACCGTTAGCCTCATCCCATTCCACCAACTTCATATCGTGACGGGTAACCGACTGATCGCGACGCAAACCACAAATCCACACATCCAATCCTTTAAAAGCCCGTTTTAACGGCTCGATTTTCCGGATATGGCAACATAGTTTTCGGTTTTCGATACTTTCATAGAAAAGGTTAATCCCTTTTTCACCAACCATTTCTTCAACCCGTGAAGCTTCCGGAAAGAAAACCTTGATTTTAATACCGTACCTGGTATTGGTGCGGTGAATTAAGTCATAAGTTTCAGGAAAAAGCCGGCCAGTATCTAATGTGAAAACAGTCGCCTCTTTATCAATCCCGGTAACCATTTCGGTAAGCACTTGATCCTCTGCTCCAAGGCTGCTGGATAAAGCTATCTTTCCCTTGAATTCGTTTAAAAACCAGGAAAGTACTTCGCCAACAGTTGCCTCCTGAAATTTTTCGTTCAGGTCATTAATTCTTTCTTTCATGCCCGATATGTTTGGGATTCATTCAATACGTGAATGCAAAAATAACGGTATTTTTCAAATCCGAAAGAGTGAATACGGATTGAGTTGATTAATTGTTTGCTTAACAGGGCAGTTTTTTTTGTAGAATATATATTTTTGTGCCCTGTTCGGGTACTTGTCTTTCAACAGAAAAAAATTAGGTGACACCCGCATAAGGATCAGATTCAGGAAAATCAAACGTCTATGGAAAAATATACCATAAATCATTTACGGGAACTGGAAGCAGAATCAGTCTTCATTCTACGTGAAGTGGCTGCACAATTCGAAAATCCCGTTATGCTCTTCTCAGGTGGAAAAGATTCCATCGTCATGTTTCACCTGGCGCGGAAGGCCTTTTTCCCGGCCAGGGTGCCATTCCCGTTGATGCACATCGATACCGGGCACAACTTCGACGAAACCATCAAGTTTCGTGATGAGTTGGCTGAATCGACCGGCACACGGTTGATTGTTAAGTATGTCCAGGATTCAATCAATAACGGACGTGCTGTGGAAGAGAAAGGACCGAATGCCAGTCGTAATATGCTTCAGACAGTGACACTTCTTGACGCTATCGAAGATGAAAAATTTGATTGCGCAATGGGCGGCGGACGTCGCGATGAAGAAAAGGCCCGTGCCAAGGAACGTTTCTTTTCTCACCGCGATGAATTCGGTCAGTGGGATCCGAAGAATCAGCGTCCGGAACTTTGGAACCTGTTCAATGGAAAAAAGAATGTAGGCGAGCATTTCAGGGTATTTCCCATCAGTAACTGGACGGAGATGGATGTATGGCAATACATTCTTCTCGAGAATATTGAAATGCCAAACCTCTATTATACGCACGAGCGCGAAGTATTCCAGCGCGATGGCGTATGGTTGGCGAAAGCACCTTTCATGGAATTGAAACCGGGTGAAAAAATTGAGAAGCGGAAAGTGCGTTGCCGGACTATTGGTGACATTACCTGTACCGGTTTAACACTGTCAACGGCTAATTCACTCGAAGATATCATCCAGGAAGTCGCCATCAGCCGCGTCACCGAAAGGGGAGGACGGGCCGATGACAAGCGCTCTGAAGCGGCCATGGAAGATCGGAAAAAGGAAGGTTACTTCTAACAGTGAACCGGCTTAACTCTTAATGATAACCTCACGGGAACTCCTTTCGATTACGGTTCCTGTATTTTAATTAAAACAGCGATATGTCTGGAAAAGAAAGCGGATATCTTGATATGGAGCTTTTGCGTTTTACCACCGCAGGAAGCGTGGATGATGGAAAAAGTACCCTTATCGGACGATTATTATATGACAGCAAAGCCATTTTCGAGGATCAAATGGAGGCCATTGAAAGGGCCAGTGTGGGTAAAGGTGGCGAAGAAGTTAACCTTGCCTTGCTGACTGACGGTCTACGAGCCGAGCGCGAGCAGGGAATTACCATCGATGTGGCGTACCGTTACTTTGCAACGCCCAAGCGCAAATTCATTATAGCCGATACTCCCGGGCACGTTCAATATACCCGGAACATGGTAACCGGAGCTTCAACAGCCAACGCTGCCGTTATTCTGGTTGATGCCCGCAATGGAGTCATCGAGCAGACCAGGCGACATGCTTATATTGCCGCGCTGCTGCAGATTCCGCACGTAATTGTATGTGTGAATAAGATGGACCTTGTCGATTTCAGCCAGGAACGCTTCGAAGAAATCAAGGCCGATTTTATGCAGGTTGCCGATCGGTTGGGAAACAAGGACGTACATTACCTACCCATTAGTGCCAAGTTGGGTGACAATGTGGTGGATGAGTCAAAGAATATGTCATGGTACACTGGCCGGACTTTCATCGGATTACTCGAGAATATTCCGATTGAACACGATGAAGATTTATCGGACCTGCGTTTCCCGGTACAGTACGTTATTCGCCCGCAGGCAGACGAGTACCACGATTATCGCGGTTATGCAGGCCGTGTTGCTGGTGGTGTTTTTAAAGTGGGCCAGGAAGTGGCCGTTTTCCCTTCCGGGATGAAATCGAAAATTGCTGCTATCGACTTTGGTGGTGAGGAAAAGCAGGAAGCATTCCCTCCGCAAAGTGTTACCATTAGGCTGGAAGACGATATTGACATCAGCCGTGGTTCCATGATTTCCGATGCGGAAAATCAACCTCAGCAAGGTCAGGAAATAGAATTAATGGTTAGCTGGCTGAGCGAAACGCCCATGGCACTTCGAAAAAAATACACACTGCTGCATACCTCAAACGAAGCACGCTGTATGGTAACCGAGGTGCTCCACAAGGTAAATATCAATACCCTGGAAGAGGTGACGGATGACAAAACTGTTGGATTGAATGATATCGCGCGCATTCGCATTAAAACGACCAAGCCGCTTTTCTTCGATTCGTATAAGCGGAACCGGAATACAGGAAGCCTTATCCTGATTGATGAAGCGACCAATAACACCGTAGGTGCCGGTATGATCCTCTGATATTTCGACGAAGAATAAATCGCATTTTCATACAAAATAAAAATCCCTGTCTCAGTTGAGGCAGGGATTTCTTTTAATCGTAAGTCGTAAAAGAGGAGGCATTGATTGCCTCCTCTTGCATTATAAATTGGTTGGTTAGAAGCGAAATGCCATGGTAAACATTACGTCGTGTACCAAGCTGTGGTATTTAATGGGTTCTACTTGAACACCGTTTACCTGGAACGGATAATTGTAACGGGTCAGATCCGTTAGACCATAGGCAATATCGAGGCTGGTGTTGCCAAAACGGAAACCAAGACCGCCGTTATAGGTCACGTGCTGGTAATTCGAATTCGGTTGCGAAACACCACTTACCGTCGATTTATATGGACTTCCGTAATACTCGTAACCACCACGCAAACTGACGGCAGGAGTCACCCGGTATTCACCACCTACCCGGATATTACCGATAGATTGGTAGTAATTGCTGATATCCTGGTTTTCGGAATAGAAATCATAACCATCGCTACCGTGGCGCAGTTTGATGTTGTTGTAGTTCACATACTCATAGTCGACCGAAAGCAAGCCTTTCTTTCCAAACTGGTAGGCAACGCTACCGATAGCACGGAAAGGCGTCTCCAAATCGTATTTGTAATCACCATGAGGCGTTTCTTCACGATGACTGCCAGCTCCGGCACCTACACTTGCGTCAAGATTAGAAGACATCCAGGAATGGTAATTCTCCTTCAGATTGAAGAATGTTGGGGTGTGTACCGCAGCTCCCAATCGTAACTGGGGAATCGGCCGGAAAATCATACCCACTTTGAAGTTGAATCCAAGCCCGGTTGTTCTGAGGTAATTGTAGTAATCGAAGTTACCGAACCCACCGTCTTCACCGTAGGTTGATGTTTCGAGATAATACAAGTCGTCGATTCCTACCGTTGCTCCGATGTAGAATTTATCACTGAAGTTGGCTCCCAGTGCCAGTACATACTCATTAATGTAACCTTCGCGCTGGATAGCGTAGCGCTGATTAACGGTTTCGTTCTGGTACAGAATCGAATTGTACTTATCATCTCCTGCACCGGGATTGGCCACATCGATCAGATAGTTTTCCCAGGCCATTTTACTTTCCCACGGAATTCCGTTGTAATAGGGATCGTAACTGTCGGTTGTTACCAGGTCGTTGTAGTTAATGCCATTGGTATTCTGGGCGAAAGCATCCATCCGTGAATAAGGTGAATTCATGGCTTCTGAAAGCGAATTCTGATGGAAGTTGCGCAATCGGTTAAAGCCAAGTCCAAAGTTGACTGATACCAAACCGCTTTCCGTATCACCGGGACGATAAGTTCCTACATATCCTGCGTTCTGAAAGCTGAAATTGTATTTGGAATCATCGGCCGTATATCCCTGGTTGGTTGCCTGGGTTTTATCGAGTCGGAAGACGTTGGGAGTGAATGTCATTTCCGAGCTGCGATAAACTGCTATTCCCGCGGGATTGATGCTGAGTGATGAAAAGTCACCTCCCAGTGCGCCAAAGGCGCTACCCATTGCTTTCGCCCGGGCTGTAACTCCATAGCTCTGTTGAGACAGCGTTAATGCCTGGTCAACATATTGAGCTGAAGCATATAGTGTCAGTGCCAATAGCGCACCGATGGTCATGATTATCTTTTTCATTGTCAAAAGGAATTAAAGTTCTTCATCATTCTTTTGTTGGAACTCGTCACAACAAATTACCTTCTTCTACCGGAATAACTTCCGCCGCTACTGCCGCTGGAACTACGGCTTCCTCCACTTGATGAAGGTGCGCTGTATGATCTTCCACTGCTTGAACTACCGGATGAACGGTAACTGCTACCGGATGAGCGATAACTTCTGGTCGAACTGCCGGAACGGTAGTTCGATGAACTGCTCGAACCACGACGGTATGAACTGCTTGAACGAACTGCAGAACTACGTGTGCCCGAAGTACTGCTCGGTTTGCTGTATCTACTGTAACTCGATGACGTACTACTGGGCCGTGTATATTGTCTGGTCGTTGATCTGTTATAAGTTGCCCGAGTATTCATTCTCGGTTTCGAGTAGCTCGGCGTATACCTCCTGGTTGTCGTTGTTGTTTGAACTGCAGAACGACTTCGGGTAGTTGTTTGAGTCTGAACCCTGGGACGGCTCATGACCGTTCCTGAGCTTGAACGAACTGATGAAGAAGTTCCCCTACGGAGACTCGTCTGTACCTGACTATTCCTTCTCGGCGCGCCGGAATACGTTCCGGATTGACGAGTTGATGTGGCCGCACGCGTTGTTGTCGTAGTACCACGATTAATCGTACCTGCTTTGGTTGATGATGTGCCCGGGCGGGTTCCCTGCAAACGGGTTCCGGTAGCACCGGCACCACCAATCGTTCTTCTTCCTGATGATGTAGATGAAGAAGCATCTTTTACCACTCCGGAAGCAGATGACCGGGAAGAACCAACCGGAATGGACCGGCCTAAAGCCTGCCCACGATTGATGCTACTTCCACCGTAATTGATGGCATTGGAACCACCCTGGCGGCCAGTATAATTTCTTCTTCCGTGATAACGATCGACAGGATTTACAACAACTGGATATCCCCCGCCATAATATGGGTAACCTCCCCAACCACCATAGTAGGAATTGTACGGGTACCCCCAACCACCATAATACCAGGGACTGTAATACCCACTCCAACCGTAGTAGGAGTAAGGAGATCCCCAACCATAATACCAGGGATTATTCCAACGGCTGCCCCATCCGAAACCCCAGCTAATGCTCCATGATGGTCCGTAGTAGTACGGATCCCACATATAACTATCCCAGTAGGGGTCGTAGAAATAAGGGTCATGAAAACGGCGGATACGTGAGCTGTAGCTCATGTTATCGCTAGGTTCGTAGTAATTGTTGATTACATATTTAACCGAGTCATCATCATTGTAATAGGTGGTGTCGGCATAATCGGGCTGGTCGTTATAGTAGTATTCATCGATATTTCCATACGAATTTGAACTACCATCCTTCAGTACGTAGTTGTCAACGGTTTTTCCATTGGCCGATTCCTTAATATTGGAAACAACCTGTTCCCGTTGAGGAGTGGTTTGTTTGGGTTGTGAAACACTGGTATGTGCCACAACTGGGGGCGGGGTATCGCCAGGCGAGTAATAAATGTCGTCGACATACCCGCTCGTTACCATTGAACCGGTGGAACATCCACCCAGGAAAAGCGCAATGGCAGTAAGCAGTTTTAGTCTTGATTTCATGATTATGTCCTCCCAAAAGTATTTAATATTCTTAGAGAATTTCTTTACTTTGTAAGCTTGAAAATTCACTGCAAATAAAGCAAATTCCATACCAAAAGATAGAAGATGGCGAAGGAACTAACATCAAAAGAAGAAAATTATTCACAATGGTACAATGATCTGGTTGTGAAGGCCGATTTAGCGGAGAACTCAGCTGTTCGTGGTTGCATGGTAATCAAGCCATACGGTTACGCTATCTGGGAAAAAATGCAGGCTGAACTGGATCGAATGTTTAAGGAAACCGGACACGAAAATGCCTATTTCCCGTTGTTCATTCCTAAATCATTCTTCTCGAAAGAGGCCGATCACGTTGAAGGATTCGCCAAAGAGTGTGCCGTAGTAACTCATTACCGGTTAAAAAATGACCCGGATGGTAATGGGGTAGTGGTCGACCCTGACGCGAAACTGGAGGAAGAGCTGATTGTACGACCGACTTCGGAGACCATTATCTGGAATACCTATAAAAACTGGATTCAATCATACCGCGACCTTCCACTATTGATAAACCAATGGGCAAACGTTGTGCGTTGGGAAATGCGTACCCGCATGTTCCTTCGTACCTCTGAATTCCTTTGGCAGGAAGGCCATACAGCTCATGCTACGAGGCAGGAGGCAATGGAAGAAACGGAACGTATGATTAATGTGTATGCAGATTTTGCCGAAAACTATATGGCGGTTCCGGTCATCAAGGGAGCAAAATCGGCTAATGAACGTTTTGCCGGAGCGTTGGAAACTTACACCATCGAAGCATTGATGCAGGATGGAAAAGCACTTCAATCCGGAACGTCGCACTTCCTGGGGCAGAATTTTGCCAAGGCATTCGATGTGCAGTTCACCAATAAAGAAGGGAAACTTGATCATGTGTGGGCTACTTCCTGGGGCGTTTCTACTCGCTTGGTAGGTGCACTGATTATGGCTCATTCCGATAATAATGGTTTGGTGCTGCCTCCGCGTCTGGCACCCTACGAAGTGGTGATTGTTCCGATTTATAAAAAGGCGGAACAACTGGCGGAAGTATCAGCCAAAGTGAAGGAAATCATGGCCAGGCTTCGGAAAAGAGGCATTACGGTTCGATATGACGATCGTGACTCACAGCGCCCTGGGTGGAAATTTGCCGAGTATGAAATGAAAGGCGTTCCTGTCCGTCTGGCTATAGGACCACGTGACCTGGAAAACGGAACCGTTGAGGTTGCTCGTCGTGACACGCTGGAGAAATCGGTTCAGTCACTCGAAAATATTGATCAGTATGTGGAAGATCTGCTGACTGAAATTCAGAATAACATCTACCAAAAGGCATGGAATTTCCGCAAGGAAAATACCGTGAAGGTGGACACTTATGATGAGTTTAAAGAAGTGCTGAATACTAAAGGCGGATTTATTCTGGCCCACTGGGACGGTACTCCCGAAACAGAAACCCGTATCAAGGAGGAAACCAAAGCTACCATCCGCTGTATCCCGTTCGAAGGGGAAGAAGAGGAAGGCAAATGCATAGTCACCGGCAAACCTTCAAAAAGAAGAGTCTTGTTTGCACTGGCTTATTAAGTTGGTTGCATCACCATATTTGAGAAAGGAGTTGTTTCGGCAACTCCTTTTTTCGTTAATGATTTCCCCATTAGATTGAGAAATAATGAGATTCGTCAGTTTCACCACTTTACAGCGATTTTTTGTACTTCTCTCTCGTCGAAATTAGCTATATTCGGACTCTTAAATCTGCAAATTTGATGATAAAAATGGAAAACCAGGTTGTCGACCGTTTTGTCGGTTATGTAAAGATAAACACCCAGTCCGACTCCAAAACCGGACTTACGCCCAGCACACCGGGTCAGATTACTTTTGCACAAAAACTTGCCGAAGAGTTGAAGCGCATCGGACTCGAAGATGTGGAGCTGGATGATAATGGTTATGTGATGGCGACGCTCCCTTCGAATATTGACAAGGAAGTTCCCACGGTTGGATTTATCGCTCACATGGATACCAGTCCCGATTTCTCGGGTAAGAACGTGAATCCGCAGTTCGTTGAGAATTATGACGGAGGTGATATTGTCCTGAACCAGGAAGAGGGAATTGTATTATCCCCGAAAAAATTTCCTGATATAAAGAAATATACCGGTCAGCGATTAATCGTGACAAACGGTATGACTTTGCTTGGCGCTGATGATAAAGCCGGATTGGCTGAAATTGTGACTTCGATGGAGTACCTGGCCAGTCATCCCGAGATCAAACACGGTAAGGTACGTGTTGGATTTACGCCTGATGAAGAGATTGGTCAGGGAGCCGATTATTTCAATGTGGGAAAATTTGGAGCTGACTTTGCTTATACCATGGATGGCGGCGAAATAGGTGAATTGCAGTACGAGAACTTTAATGCGGCTTTTGCACGGGTAATTGTACATGGAATTAGTGTACACCCTGGGTCTGCCAAGCATAAAATGAAGAACTCGATGCGTATTGCCAGCCAGTTTATCAGCATGCTTCCACGCCACGAAACGCCTGAGCATACCGAAGGCTATGAAGGGTTCTATCACTTGTTGTCGATTAACGGAAACGTTGAGCGTACCGAACTGGAATATATCATTCGTGATTTCAAGAAGGACCGCTTTGAAGATCGTAAAACGGAAATGGAACATATCGTACGCAAAGTTAATGCTGAATTTGGCGAAGGTACAGTGGAACTGGAAATGAAAGATCAGTATTATAATATGCGTGAAAAAGTGGAGCCGGTTCTCTACATTATTGACATGGCTGAAGCGGCTATGAAAGAAGTTGGTGTTGAGCCGAAGATTGAACCGATTCGCGGTGGAACCGATGGAGCACGTCTTTCATTTATGGGATTACCTTGCCCTAACATCTTTGGAGGCGGACATAATTTTCACGGTAAGTTTGAATTCATTCCGACCAAATCGATGGAAAAGGCATGTCATGTGATTCTCAAGATCGTCGAGAAAGTTTCAGCGATGGAAAAGTAAAGCAACGTTGCGAATAAAATATATAGGCAGCCTATGAACGGGCTGCTTTCTTTTTTGTTAGTATGATAGAGAGAATAAAGAAAGGAACATTGAAATGACAGATACAACATTCAGAGCTTATCGTGTATTTGAAGAGAACGGAGCGTTTGTCCGCAAATTAGTAAACCGTTCGGTGAATGAGTTACCCGAAGGCGAAGTACTTATTCGGGTAAAATATGCCGGACTTAATTATAAGGATGCACTTTCGGCTTCGGGCAACCGGGGCGTGACTAGAAATTATCCGCATACGCCGGGAATCGATGCCGCGGGAATTGTGGAAGATAGTTCATCACCTTTATTCAATCAGGGAGATGAGGTAGCTGTAACATCATACGATTTGGGTATGAATACCGATGGTGCTTTCGCGGAATACATTCGCGTGCCGGCCGACTGGATTGTACCGTTACCCAAAGGACTAACGCTTGCCGAAAGCATGGTGCTGGGAACTTCAGGGTTAACGGCGGCCCTTTCGGTGAAACGGCTGTTGGATGCTGGTCAGAAACACGTCGACGGACCGGTGGTTGTGACAGGTGCAGCTGGCGGAGTGGGAAGTCTGGCTGTAAAAATCCTGCTAAAAGAAGGTTTTGAGGTTATCGCCGCCACATCGAATTTGGAAGACAGCCGGGAGGTGATTGAGAAGCTCGGAGCTCATCAGCACATCGATAAATCGGAAACCGATGACCAGTCGGGACGGCCGTTGATCCGTCCGAAATGGGCCGGTGCTGTTGATGTGGTGGGAGGTAACACATTGGCGACGTTGCTTAAGGCCTGCAAATACGGTGGGAATGTAACCACTTGTGGGAATATTGGTTCCGGCGAATTGAATACCACCGTTTATCCGTTCATTCTGAATAACATTTCGCTTTTGGGGGTCGATTCACAGAAAACGCCGCTGGAGGAGCGAAAAGCGGTTTGGGAAAAACTGGCCGGTGACTGGAAGCCTGATGGGCTTGATGATTTGGCGACATTTATTTCGCTTGACGAACTGGAGAATTATATTCAGCGGCTGCTGAATAAAAAGAACCGGGGACAGGTCGTTTTAAAGTTGTAATTGAATTTCCCAAAATTATATCAACCGGAGAATGGCTTAAATCATTCTCCGGTTTTCTTTTGGTTAAAGGTATTATCGTATTTTTGAATAAATTGAAGTGATGATAAACGAACTGGTCAGTTATATCCAACGTCATAACTTGTTTACTTCGGGTGATACGATCCTGGTTGCCGTTAGTGGTGGAATGGATTCGGTCGTTTTGCTCGATCTGCTTGAAAAGGCAGGTTATGCATTGGGCATCGCGCACTGCAATTTTCATCTGCGCGGCGAAGAGTCGGATGGAGACGAAGCACTGGTAGCCAGGCTGGCCGAAAAATATGGCCGGCGTTACTATCATCAGGCGTTCGATACAGAGCAATATGCCGATGAACACGGCTATTCCATCGAGATGGCTGCCCGTGAGTTGCGTTATGACTGGTTCGAGAAAATCCGGGCTGAAAATCATTACGACGTGATTGCTGTTGCCCATCACCGCGACGATTTGCTGGAAACCTTTTTCCTGAATCTTTCCAGGGGAACCGGGTTGAAAGGAATGACGGGTATTAAACCGAAAAATGGGCGGGTGGTTCGTCCGCTGTTATTTACCACACGCACCGAGATTGCCAATTGGTGCATCGAACATGAGTTGGAATATCGTGACGACTCGTCAAATGCCAGCCTCGACTACCAGCGAAATAAAATCCGGCATCAACTGTTGCCCTTAATGGAAGAACTCAATCCCTCTTTCCGCGAAAGCTTGCAGAAAACCATTCATTACCTGAAGGATGTTTCCACTATCTATTTCCAGGAAATTCAGCAATGCTGGGAGCGGGTTGCCATCAGGAAGGGGAGGGAGTACCATATTTCTATTAGTGAATTGAAATTACTGGATCCTCTCAATACTTACCTGTTTGAGTTTTTGAAGCCTTTTCATTTCAATAGCGAAGTGGTAGCGCAGATTGAGGAAACACTGGATGGCGAGCCGGGAAAACAGTTCTTTTCTCCAACCCACCGTGTGGTTCGGGACAGGGAACATCTCATCATTACCCGGCTTCCCGAAATGGAGAAACAGGTGTATTACATCGATGAAGGCCTGAAAGATTTGACAAAACCACTGTCTATACAAATACGCAAGGTGGAAAGAAACCAGCATTTTCGGATTCCACGCTCAGCAAAAGTTGCTTGCATCGATTTGGATAAAATTCAATTTCCATTGAAAATCCGGAAATGGGAGCCGGGTGATTATTTTCGTCCGCTGGGAATGAACGGCTTTAAAAAGTTGAGCGATTTTTTTATCGATGAAAAGATGAGTCTTCCCGAGAAGGAAAATACCTGGCTGGTAACCAATGGTGAACAGGTGGTGTGGATTATCGGTAAAAGGATTGACGACCGCTACAAAATTACGGATGAAACGACCCGGGTGCTGGAACTGGTAATGGGTGGAAAATAAAAAATCCCCCCACCATTGAAGGCAGAGGGACACAATGAACTTATGAGCTGGGATAAAATCAATTGCCAGGCTGAAAAGCCCCAAATGCACAGAAATACATACATTTTCCACAACTTACACACTTCTCCTGGTCGATTTCAGGTGCATGAAATGGAGTTTTCTGCGAAATGGCTCCTGTCGGACATACCCTAACGACCGGACAGGGGTGGTTTTTTGGACAATAATGTTCGTTAACTAAAATGCTGCTCTTCATCTGATTATTATATAGTTCCACTATTCACTTTTACAAGCAAATTGTTTGTTCTGAATTTTGTAAAATGTTTTTGGAATTTACTGCGGACTGTCTGAAAAAAGCGGGAAGGAAGGCCGGCGGCTGGGTGGCCACCGAGCCTTTTTCCCTAACCAAACCTAAATCATAACCAATATCAGCTGTTCTGTTGAATAATTGATTTCAACTGGTCGGCTTGCATTACGCCGACCCCCTGCCATTTGATTTGTCCGTTGCGAAACAGGAGCATGGTAGGTATATTTCGTATGCCATATTGCATGGCTGCTTCTCTATTGTTGTCCACGTTTACTTTTACCACTCTGACTGATCCCTGCATCTCTTTTGAAAGTTGTTCGAGAATCGGTGCCATCATTTTGCACGGGGCACACCAATCAGCATAAAAATCAACGAGTACGGGAGTATCCCCATTTATTATTTCAGAGAACTTGCTCATATCCTTAACAACCACCAAATTCTTCTCATTACCTTTGCCTGCCATATTGGACTGGTTGCCATTTCCTGCCTGGTTGCACGAAACCAACAGGGAAAGGAAGATGGCCATCAGTACGGATATCTGGCTAGTTCGTTGCATTCGTTTCGTTCTGTTTTCTTTTCACTCTGAAGGAATCACCGAGCAACCAGCCAAGCAAAATACCGTAACCACTGCTCGAATACCAGTTCGAAGTAATCGGACAGGTGCCGGAGGCACATCCGATTTGGGACCAGTAAAGGTACCCGGCAATTCCTCCAAGAATGATAAAGAGAATTCTTAATCGATAGCTTTTAAAAAAACCTATCATGTATGTAACCTTGAATGACGCTACAAAGAAAGGTTTGAGAATGCCTTTCTTCAGTAACTTTAGTCACACAACATAAAAATTTTAAAAGGTCAATAAATGCTGATGGTGTAGTCGTAAAAATACCAGTGAGTTATGGTCGTTTTCTTCCACCAGATCAGACCGATTTTATGTAAATGTTATGCCGTCTTTTTTAGTGTTGATATAAAAAGAACCTGGCAGGAAACTCATTTTATTACTTTTGTCGTCTTAATCTAACTGAGAAAGGAATGAATACATACCGAACGTACCGTGAAAACCTGATGTACCGATACCTGCTTTTGCTGGTGGTTGCATCGGCCATTGGCTTTCAGGGATGGAGAACGCTGTTCAATAATTATGCGGTTGACGTGGTTGGCGTGAATGGTTTTCAGATTGGCGTTATTCAATCCGTTCGGGAAATCCCTGGTTTTCTGACCTTCTTCGTCATTTATCTGTTACTGGTTATCAAAGAGCACCGTTTTGCAGCACTTTCCATTGTTATGCTTGGAGGAGGCGTTTTCATGGCTGGCATTTTTCCGTCCTTTGGTGGACTGATTTTTACCACAGTCGTGATGTCGGTAGGATTCCATTTCTTCGAAACCACCAATCAATCGCTGAGTCTGCAGTATTTTGATCATACCCGCATACCCCGGGTGCTGGCCAGCTTTAAGAGTTACGGAGCGCTCACCAACATTACGGTAGGTGCAGTTATTTGGGGAATTAGCCATTACCTCCCAATGCAGGATTTGTTTTACCTTTTTGGCGGCATTCTCGTATTGGTCGGTTTGTTCGCCCTTACGCGCGATCCCGTCGATAAGACCAAGCCTCCGCAGCAGCGCAAACTGATTCTCAGGAAAAAGTACTGGTTATTTTATACCCTGAATTTTTTGGCGGGTGCCCGTCGGCAAATATTTGTGGTATTTGCGATTTTCCTGCTGGTGGAAAAGTATGGATTTTCGGTTCAGCATATCACCATTCTATTTGTTCTGAACAACATCATGACCTTCTTTCTCAGTCCGCAGGTGGCTAAAGCCATTCACCGCTTTGGTGAACGAACCATGCTGACCGTTGAATATGCCAGTTTGTTACTGGTATTTCTGGGATATGGATTAATAGAAGATAAGAATTTTGCAACAGCCATGTATTTGGTCGATAACTTGTTTTTCAGTTTCTCCATTGCCATTAATACCTATTTCCAGAAGAAGGCCGATCCAAAAGATATTGCCCCGTCAATGGCGGTCGGATTTACCATCAATCATATTATGGCGGTCATTATTCCAGTTTTCGGCGGGTTGCTATGGATGTATAACTGGCGGATTCCGTTCATTGCCGGAGCTGGCATTGCACTGACTTCCCTGATTTTCGCGCAATTTGTGAAAACGCCTGTTGCAATCAACAAAGCTACTGACGGATAGGTATTGAGGGTCTATTTGACGAATTTTTTTAGTCGGCTGATGATATCTTCCTTCCTAAAAGGACGCTTGATGTATTCATCAAAACCCTTTGTGTGAATTCTGTCCCATTGATTGTTCTGGCCATAGCTTGTCAGGGCAAGAACAGGCAATTTAGGCCGGAAAGCTTTTATTCGTTTGATGGATTCATCTTCATTATCTTCTTTTAGATTAACATCAAAGAAGACCATGTCAATGGCGGGATTCGCACGAAGAATACGGAGTGTATCCTTATCATCGGAAGCACGAATCAAACGATAATCAGGTAACATTGACTTCAGGAGCAAAAAGCTGTATTCTTCGTTTTCAGCAACGAGAATAGTCAGGACATCGTTTTTTAGTTTTTCCGAAGTTTCCGTCGTTTCTTTTTCCGAAAGGATATCAGGATGAATATAAGGAATCGTAAATGTAAACACTGCACCCTTTCCGGGTTCCGATTTCAACCAAATCCGGCCGCCTAACAGTTCGATGTATGCTTTCGATATAGCCAGTCCCAAGCCGGCGCCTCCGAATTCCCTCGATATGTTGCTGTCGGCTTGTTGAAACCGCTCAAATATTTTCTCCTGCAGTTCTTCCGGGATGCCCTTTCCTGTATCCTCGATATGAAATTCTACGTACATTTCGTTAATCCGGTAATTAAAATCAACGTAGCCGCTTTCGGTAAATTTCAACGCATTTCCAATCAGGTTCGTTAATATCTGAATGAGTTTAATTTCATCAGTCACCAGGCTAATATCTCGCGATTGCACCGGGGTGCTTTGACGTAGTTCGATTTGTTTCTGATCGGCTGTCATCTGAAATTGCATCAGGATACTTTTTAATGCCTGGTTCAAATTCACCTGGTGCTGGTTGATTTTTACCTGCCCCGACTCAATGGTGGCAATATTGATGATATCGGTGATAATGGAAAGCAGTTGTTCGCCCGCTTGAAAAACCATTCCAGCGTACTTTCCACGCTCATCCGGCCCAATCTCTTCATCGCACAATAGTTCCGAAAAGCCGATGATAGCATTCATAGGGGTTCTGATTTCATGCGAAATGTTATGCAGGAAAGCGGTTTTCAGGCGGTTATTCTCTTCAGCCAGTTCTTTGGCCTGGATGAGTTCTGCTTCGGCCTTTTTTTTGTCTGTGATATTGATGGAAAATGCCGTTGCCCCTATAGTTTCATCGTCCTCGTTAACTATTGGATTGTAAAAAGTCTCGTAGTAGTCACCATCGCTGAACTTCTCTATTTGAGAATGTGATTCACCATGCAAAGCCCGGTCATAGTAGGGTTTAAATCGTTGAATATCTTCTTCTGAATGAACGAAGTCAAGTAAATTCATGCCGGGAGTGATTTCCACATTGTATACCGATTTCATTAATAACCAATAGGCGTGATTGAAATTCAGATACCGGTAGGATGTATCAATCGCCATAATAATAATATCTCTGGCGCTTTCGATGGTTGATTTTAGAAGTAGCTGGGTTTTTTTCAGACTTTGTTCCACTATTCTTGGTTCGGTCACATCGCGGAAACTCCACACCCGTCCCATACTATCATCATTTATTCGAAGCGGCTTAGAGTACCGTTCAAAAATGCGCCCGTCAATAAATTCCAGCGTATCGAATGAAGTCGCATCCGGATTGGCATATAGTTCCATCACCTTGCTCACAAACAAATCCGGCTTCTTCAGTTGATTCAGAATATAATTAATGGCTTTTTCGTCGCTTTGGCTGGTAAAAATATGTTCCGGAATATTCCACATTTTAGCAAACTTCTGATTGTGTTCCATTATTTTCCCTTCATTGTTGACCACCAGAATACCGTCGGCCGTCGATTCGAGGGTAGCTTTTACCAGTGCAAGCGACTTTTCAATCTGATATTCGCTATATTTCCTTTCGGTGATATCCTGAATGGTTCCTATCATTGTCAATGGTTCGCCGGTGTCGGAATAATTCACTTCGCCATGACTCCATATCCATCGCTCTTCGCCGGTAGTTTGCCGGTTAATTTTGTATTCTTTGTTGAAAGACTCCCTGTTTCCAACAATATCATCAAAATAAGTTCGCAGTTCTTCCAGTTGGTCGGGATGGATCAGCTTGAGCCAATTATTCATGTTTTTATCAAATGTTTCATCAATCCCGAATATTTCGTCAAAAATCTCCGATGAGGTCCAGGTCCAATTCTGCAAATTGATGTTGTACGACCCGATTCGTCCGACTCGTTGCGACTCTTTTAACCATCGCTCTTGTTCCTTCAGCAGGCGTTCTGCCTTTTTTCGTTCTGTCGTATCTTTTGCCATAGTGATAAACAGGCTTGTTCCATCCGGTTGTTTCCCTAGTGGAGCTGTGCTAAAATCCCAGGTAAGCACTTTGTTCTCTTTTGTAAAAACCGGAAACTCCCCTTCATCAATACGCTCTTTCAATTGATATAGATTGTTGACATGCTCACTGATTTTTTCCTGGTATTTCGGGTCTGAAAGACTAATCCATGCTTCCATGGTCGGAATATCGTGGGTGGTATAACCAGTTAATTCGGTGAATGCATTGTTGAGGGATATAATCTGGCCGTTATCGGAGTGTATGAACGCTGGAAAGGGAGCTTGACTGATGGATTTACGAAAACGTTCTTCGCTTTCTCGCAATTTGGATTCAGCCTTTGCACGGTATTCAAAAGCATGGTCAATGTCGTTCCCGATAATTCGGGAAATCCGCATAATGATAAATCCTAAAATCAGAGTGGCTGTTAAAATAACCAGAGACGAAAAGACGACCTGTTCTTCGCTGAGCCAGAATAACCGGGATTCAATAATGCCAATCGTCAGTAAAACAAAAATGGTTGGGGGAAGGAAGGCTCGTAGTAATTTGGCATGTATGGATTTGCCGGTAAATAACCGAATGGGAAAGTGATTGTATCCAAATCGGAGAAGTATGCCGAGCGATAATAGTGTGAGTGAAATTACGGTATTGGCAGCCGGAGGAATAATATGGTCCTCATACAAGAGTGGAGTGCCAAATAGGTAGCCCAGATCGAATAAAAGAATGATTCCGAGGCTTATTGTCAAAATTAAACTGGCGGTTTGCTGTAATTTTGAATTATGTGAAAAATAGAGAAATAAAGTGATGGCTGTGACGAAGAAAAAAATAGCGGTAGCCGGCGACATGCGAGCAGTTTCTATGCCATGAAATTCCGGCGGGTGGGAAACAATGAGCGTTTCAAAATTAAAACTGCTGCCTGAAATGAAATGAACTAATACGAGTAACGAAATGAGTGCCGTTAAGAATACCGGAATTCTGGCCAGTTTAACCTGTTTCAGATTCAGGTGAAAAAAAAGGGGGAGGAAAACAGCGATAAACAAAAGAATAAAAGATATAGCTGTGCTGGGCGCCATGGGAATATAACGGGGATGCCATCGTGTAATGGTATCCGCTCCGCTTATCCAGCCAACAAGGGTAATCAGACTAAATAATAATGGAAATACTAACAAAGCGATGATAAAATTTTTGCGCGAGGGTATCAAGTCTGATGGTTTACGCAGTATGAAACTCTTTTTTTTCATGATGGTCGCATTTAGAGTTCAGGTAGCTCTATATTTTGATACCGGTCAACTTCAATCGGTGACATCACCAACATCCTACCCATATAAGGTTGTAATGTTTGTCGTTCCTAAATGATTACTACTATCCGTCCTTTTTATTCCTGAATTCAAATTACGAAAAAATGCTTACTCTGTTAGATGATACTCCCGGTATGATATGAACAAGCAAACGCTGTATGTGCTTGTTCTTCCGCCGTTCGAAGGTTGGGATGGACAATGTGGGGTTGTGGCAATGGATTGACAAGCAGTGTTTTATATAGGGGCATTACTATTCGCAAGTGTACACCGGAGCGCTCTTAAAACAGGAAAAGTGTTTTGTTCATAACTTTATGTCACAGAGGTGTTTATTGATATCATCTTTGAATATCTGTTTAGATTAAAAAAAAGAAGCCGGTGAATTTCACCGGCTTCCTATCGATTCGAATGTTTTTATGATTAATCTATTTTCCGGAAAGTTTGGTGTCATTGGTCCAAACATTATTCTTCGGATTTACATCCGGAAGTTGTTTGTTCGGATCAACAATCACCGAATCGATGGATGAGGTGGAGGCATACTTCAACAGGTAGGTGCCGCCTCGCTGCCAGATTTCTACCGGAAGCTTTACTTCACCGGTTTTGCCGTTGCTTTCCACCACTTTTACGGTGGTGGGCATCACCATCTGGTTGTTGTTGGTCAGGGTAATCAGCGAGCCTTTTTCCGGCTGACCGTTGGCGTAGTGCACGCCGGTTACTGCCTGATCCAATGTCCAGGTTTGATAGAACCACTCATTCCAGAACCAGCCCAAATCTTCGCCGGCGGCATCGTTCATGGTCCGGAAAAAATCTTCAGGGGTGGGATGCTTGTATGCCCACCGGTCGATGTAAGTCCGGAAAGCATAATCGAAACGGTCGTGTCCCAGAATGTACTCACGGAGTATTACTAACCCCAACGAGGTTTTGTAGTAATTCAGCATGTGGCCGTTTTTCTGCAGCATCACATCCGAATAGTTCATAATGGCTTCAGTATTGTTTCCGGTCATAAATGGCACAATGTCACGTGCCGGATTTTTCCCTTCCGGATCAAATTCCCCGTCACGTTTGGGACCGAATTCGCCATGGTTGAATTTCTCGTGCGCGTAAATATCGATGAAGGTATTCAATCCCTCGTCCATGAAACCGTAGCGACGTTCGTCGGAACCTACCAGCATGGGGAACCAGTTGTGCCCGATTTCATGAGCCGTCACAAAGTACATCACCTTAGGTTTGTTGATGCTCCAGTGGCAAAAAATAATGCCGGGGTATTCCATGCCACCTACCGGACCGCCCACATTGGTGGCGACGGGGTAGGGATAAGGGTACCAATCGGCTGAGAAGGTTTCGATACTGTGTTTCAGATATTCCGTTGAACGGCTCCATGCGTTTTCGCCCATGCTCTCTTCCGGGTAAACCGACATGGCCAACACTGTTTTGCCTTCCGGCAAATTGGCTTTGGCAGCGTCCCAAATAAATGCTTTTGAAGCAGCCCACGATACATCGCGGCTGTTTTCCATTTTGAAGTGCCAGGTCAGCATACCTTCTTGTATCGGACGGGTTTCAGGTTTCCCTACTTCCTCCGGTTTGATGATGTATGTGGTTTCGTCATTCTGACGGGCCTTGTCGAGTCGTTTGATTTCCGTTTTCGTGAGCACTTCTTCTGGATTTTGCAATACGCCGGCACCGGCCACAATCATGTTTGCCGGAACGGTCACTTTGTAATCGAAGTCGCCGTAATCGCAGTAGAACTCACCGGCTCCCTGGTAGGGAAGGGTGTTCCAGCCCCGTACATCGTCGTAAACGCACATGCGCGGATACCACTGGGCGACATCGTAAATGGCTCCGTTCTTCGAGTCCATCATCGCCAGACGGAACTGGTTTTTCGTGATGTGGAATGCATATTTGACGGTTACTGTTATCTTCCCGCCATCGGGTTTTACCGGTTGTTGCAAGCGAACCTGCATCCGGGTATCGGTAATCACATGATCGGCTGCATAGGTCTTTCCGTTCTGGGTGACCTCCACCGATTGGATATCAATACCGCCGGCCGTTGTGGGTACATTACCTGAATAACTCCCCCGCGAGCCTTTCTTGAAAAGATTCAGTTCCACCTGCAACCAAAGGTAATGCAGGGCGTCGGGACTGTTGTTGGTATAATGAATTTCCGAGTTTCCGGAAATCAGGTGTTGCGTAGTATCCAGCGTGGCTGCCAGGTTGTAGTCGGCCCGGTTTTGCCAGTATAATGGTCCGGGAGCGCCACTGCCACCACGGAACGCGGTGCCGGGTTCGCTCATAAACGTGGGGTCGAACGCCTTGTGTTGGTCATAGTTCGATGCCGGCTGTGCCTGTACCTGACCGGCCAGGCCGAAAATGAAAATCATCCCTCCGATGACAGATTGTAGTCGATTCATCGCTATTCGTTAGAGAAAGGTTATTGTAATAGACTGATTCGTAAAAAACGTTTCCCAAGATGGGATATTTTTTTCAGATTGCCTAAATCAACGCCCATTCCGGAGGGGGTGGTAATGAAGAATTAAGAAAATGAAGATCAGGGTAGGTTCCATCCCTACAGGCTGGAGGATTCTGGTTGGTTCGTAATCTTGGGGCGATGCCCCAAGCTTTGGCGTAGTAGCCCTTCAGGCTTTGTTGATATCATATGTGTGCGTTTTTTATTCGATGAAAATGTTGCCTGAAAGATGATTGTCACTCTACCAGGCAGGGTGTATATCCCAAACAGGCTGAAGGCCTGATACGCTAAAGCTGTAGAGGAGCCATCCAGGCTCTGAAGATATTGAATTGGTGAATTTTTCATTTATTCATGGTTTGCTTCAAACAGGGTGTCTGTCCTAAACAGGCTGAAAGCCTGAAACTCCAAAGCTGGGGGCAACGCCCCAAGATAGAAGGCGACGTATAACAAAGAGAAGCCTGAAGGGCTTCCACCATTCACGTCCAAAAATATTTTCCGTCATATTCTGAATTCTGGTAATGCCTCATAAATGTCTCCACCTCTTCTTGAAAACTAATTGTTCGATGATGTTCTTTCTGATTGAGTATATACTTTTTCACCGATTCAACTTTAGAACTACTAACCGAGAAGGCCGCATAACCGATCTGCCACGTGAATTTCTTAACTCCCTTTTCTTTCATCCATTTAGAGGATTGTTTCTTTATCTCCTCGACAATTCGTGTCAATGCATGATTTTTAGAAAGTCGGAACAGAATGTGAATGTGATCGGGGTTGGCATACATAGTAACGGCTGGACTTTCCAAATTCTTTAATATGCCGGTGATGTAGGCTTCAATTCCGGATTTGGTTTCGTATGTAATAAAAGGATAACGTTCCTTCGTGGCAAAAGTGAGATGAATGTACAATTGTGCGAGTGATTGGCCCATAGTGATGTCGTTTATTGGTTAGAATGGTTCGATTTTATTTCCGGTTTGTGCCAGCCCTACAGGCTGGAGGATTCTGGTAGGTTCGTTCTCTTGGGGCGATGCCCCAAGCTATGGCGTAGGAGCCCTTCAGGCTCTGGTGCCATGCTATCGTGTTGTTGTGTTTTTCATTCGATGAAATTGTTGCCCAAAAGCTGATTGTCACTCTACCAGGCAGGGTGTATATCCCAAACAGGCTGAAGGCCTGATGCCCCAAGCTATGGCGTAGGAGCCCTTCAGGCTCTGTTGATATCATATGTGTGTGTTTTTTATTCGATGAAATTGTTGCCCGAAAGATGATTGTCACTCTCCCAAACAGGGTGTATATCCCAAACAGGCTGAAGGCCTGATACGCCAAAGCTGGAGACAACGTCCCCAGGTAGTAGATCCCGAAAAAGGATAGAAGCCTGAAGGGCTTCCACTAATTGATGGACATTATTCCCCAATAAAAACTTCTCAACTCGTGTGACAAGCGTTGGAGCAATAATAGCATCCGTTGGATTGAGGATACGTTTTCTTAGCCTCTTTTACCGCATCGTGGCAGTTGGAAAATTCGCCCAGGTATTCTCTGTTAGCCTCTTCGGGCAAATAGCTGCATCCATATTTGTGAACTTGATGGTCACCATTGGCTTGCGCATTCTTGTTTACATAGTACGAATCCATAGTCAAAGTTTTTAGTGATTAAAATAGTTACCTGGCTCCCTTTTATTGCCTCCTGAATTCCTTATTTGTTATTCTGTGGTGGTCGAACGGGTTCCTGTTACATTCATAAAGCTTCCTGTTAGCTTTTATAGCGTCCTGTTGTCTTTGGTATCCTTCCTGTTAGGGTGATGACCTTTCCTGTTACCAGTATCCCCTTTCCTGTTCAACAGGAAAGGGGATTGAGGCTACTGAATCATATTTGAGCCTTACAGGTGGGCTTTGTAGTCTGCAGGAAAGCCGGAACATGCACCTGTATTTCCTAATTAATCCGCTGAAGATTCTTCGCTTGGAACGGAAATGGTTTTCCGGTTATTTACCCGGTAATAATGACTACTGTACCCAACTAATTTTTCCGGTTTTTTCCAGAAAACGTACTTGCCGCAGGCACGGATATCATCGACCAGTTGTTTGAGGTGGGTGTAGGCGCGGTCGCGGATGATTTTGGCCGGGTTCCCTTCCTGTTGGTCGCCGTTGGACTGTGCGAGCAGTTCGGCCATCGCATCGGCGGTTTGGGCAGCCGTATCCAGTTGCGTGACATCAAAGTTGATGGCTGCCAGTGGATCGGGATTTTCGCGTCCCAATACGGCCAGGTCGTTCAGGTCCTGAATCATATCGGCATGGCCGGTGCCATCGGCAATTTCGGAAACACGTCCCAGTAACTGGGTATTGTCCCGGAAAGCATAGCGGAAATCGTGCAACAGCTCATCGCGCAGGTCGTAGGCCGCCGGTGATTGTTCGTCCCACAATTTCTTGGCTTCCTTGCTGGTGTAATGGTCCTTGAACCACAATGATTGCGCTTCGCGGCAGGCACCGGTGCGTACCGGCAACTCTTCAATCATTTCGGCCGTGATACCGCCTTTGGCCAGTTCCGCGGCATCGTCCTTGGCCCAGTGATACAAGTCTTCGGCTTCCTGCAAATAAACATTAACCGGGATAGCCGGAATGCGAATCTGGTTTTCCGGAATTGCCTTAATCACGTCGATAAGGGCATTGAAATCTTCTGAATTGCTCATAGTGAATCGATTTAGTTAAACAATGGTTTGTCGGCGCTATTGACCCAACCGTGTCGAGCCATTGGTATGGAGCGGGGAGGGGCTAGCATGACAAGTAGTATAGTTAAAGTTTGTTTTAATTGAATATGTGTTGTAATTAATATCTGTTTAATGGCTAAATGTCCTGTAACTATATCGTTGGATATCTAATTTAAGATAGAATGCAAAAAAATGCAAGCCCGAAGGTCTTAGCATCTCCATTTATGGATACTATTTTTGGGCGCGAAAAATGACCGATTTTTGCCGTTCACCACACAGATTGATACGTTCACCATCAAAAAACGACCGTTCACCACAAATAAGGAGTTATGGGTGTCTTTTATAAATTGCTGAAAATTTTAGATAATTTAGAATGGGTTCAGATAGATTAATACTTCCGGAAATTAGTTGAAAGATTGATTTTAAAGCATATTATAATTATTCGGGGTGGAAGAAAAATGTAGTAAGTTTATGCCCACACCCAACAAATGAAAGACTAGCGATGAAATGTACATACCCGGTGAGACTTTTAAGTTTCGTTATATTATTGCTGATTACAACATCCGTTCAGGCTGCTGTTCTTGATACCATTCAATCAAATATTGTGACTAACCCGAATTATAGATACAATAGTTTAGAAGAGTATAAAACATACGAAGGTTGGGGCGATTGGTCAATGCCGATTGGTGACCCTAAAGCATCTTCGGTTTTAAATCCGGCCGGAGATATTACCTATGGGGTGAAGAATATTGAAGACTATGATTTGAATACTGCCTGGGTTGGAAAGAAAGGTATCGGGGATTACCTGGAATTTACATTTAACTTTCCGGAAAACACGGCTTATGCCGGCGCCTACCAGTTTTATGGCATCTGTAATGTATTTAACGGGTATTGTAAATCATTGAAGATATGGCAGGCAAATTCGAGAGTTAAGTTGCTTAAGGTGTATTACAATAACACACCAATCTGTTATGTTCTGCTAAAGAATACATGGCAATTTCAATTTTTCGATATCGGGAAATATTTTATCAACAGAAGAGATCACAAATACATGAATGCTCCATACGAAATCAAGGAGGGAGATGTTTTAAAATTTAAGATTGTATCGGTTTATAAAGGAAGTAAATATAAAGATGTTGCCATCTCTGAATTTTTGTGTGAAGGAGCCGGCAACTGAATATGGAGCTGCTGTTTCACTTGAGACATTGGAATATGCTAGAAAGAATAACTGATAAAAATTGAACGGACAAAATCGCAAGAAATGAGAGCCATATTATTTGTTGTATTGATTCATCTGTTCTTCGGTGGCAATTTGCATGCCCAGGAGAGGTTGACGGGTATCCGGCAGGAGAGAGTGAACCAAGACAGTTCAGCTCTTTTTGATAGTAGCCAATCCAGCGACACTCTTCGAATAGAACAACAAGACAATTACGGTGGTATGGGAATGATTATAGACTCGTTTTATCGTTTAAACTACTCGTATCCCGAAAGCATCAAGGATTTACTTGCATTCATTGATTATTATGATTTTCCGGAAGTATTTAATGGATTAATCTCAAATCTTCATAAAAACAGGAATGATATTGAAATAAATAAAGCAGGGAATCATTTGATTATAACAGCAGGCAAAGAGGTCATTTACGATGAAGAGATGCGGAGTCCATGTGATGAATTGTCCTATGATCTTCCGTTTTATCTGCAGAACATCCTGATTTTTGACAAAAATGGAGTCAGCATCGATTCGGAAAAACGAGTCAACGAATTTAAGAAGGAGATAAAGCAGGTAAAATTACATTTTGACAATGTTGTTAAAAAAGATGGATCGGATGTATTTGTTCTGGTGAGCTATACCTTGTCCGATGGTTTGACCCCGATTTGTAGTATTGATTATAAGATTTCAGATTATAAGTACTTTGACCTGATTGACGATTTTCTGAGCGTTTTTGTCAGTAAGAATAAGATTTCGAAAATGATATTTACGACTCCGATTTTTATTAAAGAACCGGCAAAATCAAACAAATGATGAAATATAAAATTGTTTTCGTATTACTTTTATTCCTTCTTTTTTACTCGACAAAGGCAGAATCACAGACTATTACATCGAATACTGTGGATTCTTTAGGTCAAAAGCAGGGAATGTGGCGGGAATTTAAGATTCCAGTTAATGTAGTGACAGAACGCGTTGCTATTAAGGTTCCCAAAACCAAGAGAGACTATTATCTTTTAACTCCGGATGAAGATCGGAAGTATTTTCCCATTATTGAATGTGTTGGCGCATATAAGGACAATCGGAAAACAGGGAAGTGGACAGAGTATTTTTCCAATGAAAAAATAAAAAGTATAGTCAACTATAAAGATGGCATCCCCTCTGGCAAGTGTCAGATGTTTTGGGAAAATGGTGTTCTGAAGATGGAGTGCAATATTAGCGATAAGGCTCATTTCCAAATTGTCATTTACAATAGCGACGGAACATTGTTACAAAAACAAATGGGGACCAAAGCTGATGTAGTAAGAGCAATATATGAGGATTAAAGCGTAGTAGCCCTATTAGGGTTGTTGAGCTTGAAAAGTCGTTAAGTGAGCCTTTAGTTTACCGTTAACAGACGCTTTCTTTTGTTAGAACAAAATGTTTGTCCCCTTCCTGAACCGATATTTTCCCTATTTTAGACCACCTGTTTGTATAAATGACAACCTAAAAGCGATTTTCGATGAGACAAACAGTAACCATCCTGTTGATGGCTTTAGCCGTTTTTTCCGGCGGTTGCCAGCAGCATACCCTGAAGATTTTTACTCCTGACAACGATAACTTCCAATACGCGGGAAGGACTGACCGGCTTAGTGACGGCGATGTAGTACTAATCGGTTCGGCGTCGTCGGTTACGCTGCGTTTTACCGGCGATTCCTGTAAAGTATCATTGAAAATCGGGAAAAATGGCTCGGATTATAACTATGTGTCCATTGCCGTCGACAGTGTGTACCTGACCAAAATGAAGATTGCCTCCGATACCGCCACCTGGTACGATATTCCGGTAACGGGAAAGGCGAAGGAACACACGGTAACCGTATACAAATCGACCGAATCGATGATCGGAGATATCATCTTCGGCGGTGCTGAGGTCGATAATTTACTGCTTCCCCCGGCGCTTTCCGAAAAGAAAATCGAATTCATCGGCAATTCCATTACCTGCGGCGTGGGCATCGACTGGAAACTGATTCCCTGCGGCATCGGAGAGTACCAGGATCAGCACAATTCGTACTGGGCTTATGGCCCGCGAGTGGCGCGTGCATTGCATACCCAGTTTATGCTGAGCTCGGTTTCCGGTATTGGGATTTACCGCACCTGGAACATGACCAGTCCGTCGATGCCGGAAGTGTATGGCAATCGTTACCTGAATACCGACAGCACCAGGCGCTGGGATTTCTCGCGCTTCCGGCCCGATGTGGTGAGCATTTGCCTGGGCACGAACGATATGTCGGAAGGTGATACCATCCACGCGCGAAAGCCATTTAATCCGGAAATGTTCGTCAGCCACTACATCTCCTTCGTCGACACGATTTACAAATACTATCCCGATGTACAGGTAGCCTTGCTGAATAGTCCTATGTTGGATTCGACAAAGAATGCCGTGTTAATGGATTGCCTGCACAAGGTAGCCGATCATTTTAACGAGCAGCCGGTAGCCCAACCCATCCGGATTTTCGAGTTCCACGATATTCAGGGACATGGTTGTGGCGGTCATCCCGACAAAGATGACCAGGCGAAGATGGCTGGTGAACTGGTACCGTTCTTTAAGCAATTGCTAAACGAATAAGTTGGACTTGTGCCAGCCTTACAGGCTGGGGGTTCTGGTTGGTTCATTCTCTTGGGGCGATACCCCCAAGCTCTGGCGTGAGAGCCCTTCAGGCTCCGGTATTGCCGTATGAGGTCGTTTTTCAATCAATTAATAGCGTTGCTCCAAACAGGCTGAAAGCCTGACACGTCAAAACTGGGGGTAACGCCCCAGAAGAAATGCGATAAAGAATTCAGAAGCCTGAAGGGCTTCCACCATATTCATCGACTCAACAAAAAGGGGGCAAAGCCCCCTGAAATATGTGTATTCACACTTTATAGGGAGGCTGGCGGGCCTCCTTTATTTTTGTTAGAACCTTTCCTTGACTAAACCGCGTTTGTAAGCGACGAGGAGTTTGTTCAGGTCTTCGATTTGTGCCATGAGGCTTTTCCCGATGTCCGTTTCTCTTACCCGCATGCGCTGGGCACTGGCTTCAATGTAAATCCGCTTCGAGATAATGTCTTTCTCTTCGAGAATGGCCGTTTGCCGCGAATCGAAATGTTCATGTTCGACCAACACCAGTCCATAGGAATTGTAGATAAGCGTGTAGCCCGAAACGCCGGTCACTTTCTGGTAGGGTTTCGACATGCCACCGTCGATAACGAAAAGTTTACCGCCTGCTTTGATGGGCGTTTCGCCTTTCTTCACCTGCACCGGCACGTGCCCGTTGATAATATGTGAATGGGGGCCGCCGATGCCAAATTCATTCAGGATTTTGTCGCAGTACTCTTCACCATCGTATACCAGCGTGTAGTACGGATTCTTTCCTTCGGCATGGGTTTCTTTTTCGGCCAGGAAATAACGCTCGAAAGTGGCCATTTTGGTTTTCCCGAAAAGGGGAGAGGAAGCGCCGCACCAGAGGTACCACATGTAATCGCTGATGGGCTCGTACTTGCGTTGAAAACGGAACTGGTAGGCTTTCCGCGCCATCCGGTCGAAGTGGTCGCAAAGTGCCTTACCCGAGTAAGCTGTCCCCTCGATTTCCAGCGAAGCAAAATCACCCTTCTTTGTCAACGGAATACAACCATGGTACATCAGGTTTTCGTTAAAGGTGAGATACATGCTGCCATGAGAGACCAAAAAGGCAATATGCTTCTGCAGGCGGCTGCTGTTTTTGATGCTGTTGGCCAGTTTATCGATTACGGCTGTTTCTTCCTCATTCAGTTGATAAGGATTCTTCGGGTCGATGGTCGGAAAATTCTTATCAAGCAACTGGTACGTTTTGTTACCAACCTTGATGGTTCCCTTTTCGTAATCGATTTTATCGAGCAACAAGCGGTCGCGCATGTCGAAATGCGGATTGCGCTCAATGATTTGTCCCTCCAGTTTAAACTGAATGACGGAAATTGCCTTGTGCATTTTCTTCACCAGGTCCTTGTCTTTCCCTTTTTCGACTACCAGCGGAATAAAGGGCTCACATGGGTCATCATCGTATGAATGGAGTGCGAGGGTAGCCAGCGGCATCATGTTGATTCCGTAGGCATCTTCCAGTGTGTCGATGTTGTTGTACCGGAGCGAAATCCGAATCATGTTGGCAATCAGCGCCCGGTTACCGGATGCGGCCCCCATCCATAGCATGTCGTGATTTCCCCACTGAATATCGACCGAATGGTAATTCAGGATGCGGTCCATCACTCTTTCGGGAGATGGTCCCCGGTCGAAGATATCGCCAATGACATGAAGACGGTCGATGAGTAGTCGCTGAATAAATTGGCAGATGGCAATGATAAATGCCTCGGCACGGTCGATGCGGATAATGGTACTGATAATGCCTTCGAAGTATTTTTCTTTGTCCTCGCCACTCTCGTTCAGCAACTCGTCGATGATGTAGGCAAAATCGGGTGGCATGGCTTTTCGTACCTTCGAACGGGTGTATTTGGAAGCGGCTGCTCTGGCTACCACCACCAGTCGGCGCAGGGTTACTGTAAACCATTCTTCCGGATTCTCTTCATCCTTCAGCACCAAATCGAGCTTCTCCTCCGGGTAATAAATTAACGTGGCCAGAATTTTCTTGTCTTTCTCCCGGATGTTCTTGCCGAACACATCGTCAATTTTCTTGCGAACCACACCTGATGCATTGGCCAGCACATGACTGAAAGTTTCGTACTCGCCGTGGATATCACTCAAAAAATGCTCGGTTCCTTTCGGAAGATTGAGGATGGCTTCGAGGTTGATGACCTCGGTACTGGCAACCTGAATGTTTTGAAAACGGTCGGATAGAAGGCGCAGGTACTTGATTTCTTCCTGCAGTTCCTCTCGTGAGTAGGAGAGATTGTCGTTATTGTTCATTACGTACGATTTGAAGTCTGTTAACAAAATAACAACCCTCCGGCAAGCTGAAAGATGACAAATGCCATAAAAATGCGCCGGTAAGATTGTTTGATAACATGCAAACGCATGAAACCCTTCGAAAGTTGAGGTGTTGCCCAACAGTTGGCAGTCTTCAGTCTTCGAAGAATGATGATATTATATTGAAAGAATAGGAGTGTCTAAATAAATAATTGGAGGGTAATTAAAGAGTTTGAGAAAAAGCAGGAAAAAATTTAAAAAGAAGAGGCTGTCAAATCAATGATAGCCTTTTGTTTTCATAGAATTTATCAAATATTTTAGGCCACCTCTACCGTCTCCGGCTTATTATTCTTCCGGGTAAAGAGCGCTACAATAGCCGTGGTGATGAGTCCCATGATGGGGGCACCAATCAATCCCTGGATGATATAGCTTTTCATACTGAAATAGGTTTCCGCGGCTTCCTGTGGTAGTTTTCCGGAACTCACGGCATAATCGATGGCATTTTGAAAATAGTTGGGTGAAATCACGGTGCTCACCGTGTATTGTGTAAGTGGACTAAGAAGGGTCACAATTACCGTAATGATGAGCCCGCTGATGAATCCCTGCCCGTAGGTCATAAATCCGCCGTAATGATTTTTGCGTTTGTCGAGTAGCGCAATGACATACACGGCGATGGCCGGAATAGCAAAAAAATTGGTGAACACGGCATGTTTATCGATGTTTTCACCGTGGAGACCGGCTACCCGCTCCAGCAACATCCACAGCAGCTGGATAATGACAAAAATAAGCGCCCATTTGATTTCAATGCTAATTCGTTTCATTTCATTTTAAAGTTTAGGTGGTTAGGCAAACGTCATTCATATAGAATGTTCATTTTCCTAAAGTTATTCTTTTTTCGGAAAAGAAAACAGAAGGGTAACGAAACCAAATAGTTGACACCGTATCGGAATTCCTGTTCATGCTTGCATATGGCTCACAAAGGAGTCGATGGCTTCGTGGTCAATCTCGGAAACAGAACGGTCTTTTTTGGAGATTTTCTTCACGATAAACCGTTCCATGAAATTCATCCGTTCGAAGATAAATTCACCTCCCATGATGCCCATAACTTTAGCATGTGATTTTAATGTTTCCGGGAAGGCATTTTCAAACTCTTCCTGTTCTTTCTCCCGGTCCATACAGCAAATGAAGAGTCCCAGTTCCTTCTGCCGGAGTGCGTCGAGATGTTTTTCACAGAAATTTTTGACCCGCTTTTGCACCGTGCCCGCGTGGATGGAGCCTCCGATGATGATCCGATCGAAATCCTGTATGGTCGGTTCCGGATATTTCTTAAGGTCTATCAGGGTCACTTCATCGGTACCCAGTTTGCTGGCGATGGTGTGGGAAACGGTTTCGGTAGTTCCGTGTTTGGAACGAAAGATAATAGCTGTTTTCATGGTTTCCTATTTCAAAGTTGGCGATAGTCAGTTTCTTATTCGTTGTTTTCCATACAAATGGCATCGAGGGCAGCAATGGTCGACATGTTCACAATTTCGCGAACCGAACTTTCGATGGGTACTACATGAACGGGTTTATCAATTCCGAGCAGAATCGGACCAATTATTTCATAACCCGCCAGTTCCTGAAGTATCTTGTAGGATATGTTTCCCGAGCTCAGGTTGGGAAAGATGAGTGCATTTACATTTTTATCACCCCATTTGGCAAATGGAAACTTCTCCATCCTGATTTTCTTGTTGAGGGCAAAGTTGGCCTGAATCTCGCCATCAACAATAATGTCAGGATACTGTTTGTGCAGCATTTCTACCGCTTTTCTGGGAACTCCCGGACTTCCTTTCGGTATGGAACCAAAGTTGGAATACGAAAGCATGGCAATGACCGGTTCAATATTGAATCGCCTGATGGCTCTGTCAACCAATAGGGTAGTAGCCATTAGCGTTTCCGCATTTGGTTCTGCATTTACGGTTGTGTCGGCAAGGAAAACGGGGCCCCGTTTGGTCATTACGATGTACATTCCGGCAATGTGCCTACCGGGATTATCGATTCCAACAATTTGTATCGCAGGACGAATCGTGTCGGAATACTTTGTCGAATAGCCGGAAATGAAGGCATCCGCATCACCCATCTCCACCATCATAATGCCGAAATGGTCACGGGTGTACATTCTGTCGATTGCTTCCTGGTACGTGAGCCCTTTACGCTGTCTCTTCTCGAACAAGGCCTTGGCATATTTTTCCCGGCGGCAAGCTTCCGATTCTCCGAAGAATTCAATGACTGTGGCTCCAGCCAGGTCAATGTTATTTTCATGGGCCAGACGATGAATTTTTTCTTTATTTCCCAAAAGGATCGGGGTTGCTATACCTTCGTGAAGAACGGTCTGTACTGCCTGAAGTACTTTTTGTTTTCCACCTTCGGCGAATACGATGCGCTTGCCTGTATTTCTGATTCGGTCGCGGATGGACCGGAGAAGGACGTTGTAGTGCCCAAGCCTGCGGTCGAGCTCGTCGCGGTAATCATCCCAGTCGGCAATGGTATGCCGGGCTACACCCGATTCGACAGCCGCTTTCGCTACTGCCACCGAGATGTTCGAAATTAACCGGGGATCGAGCGGTTTGGGAATCAGATACTCCCGTCCAAAGCTGAGTGTATTTTGATTATAAGCATAGGCAACAATATCGGGTACCGCCTCTTTTGCCAACGATGCAAGTGCCCTTACGGCAGCTATCTTCATTTCTTCGTTGATAGCCCTGGCCCGGACATCCAGCGCTCCCCTGAATATGTATGGGAATCCGAGCACATTGTTCACCTGATTCGGGTAGTCACTGCGGCCTGTGGCAACAATTACGTCCGGCCGGGAAGCAATAGCTTTTTCGTAGGTAATTTCCGGATTGGGGTTGGCTAACGCGAAAACAATGGGATTGTCATTCATGGAGCGAACCATATCCTCCGAAAGAACATTGGCAGTCGAAAGGCCTAAAAACATATCGGCACCCTGAATCGCTTCTTTTAATGTATGTACATCCCGGCTGGTGGCAAACTCAGCCTTAAAAGGATTCAGGTTCGTTCTTGACTTGTGGATGACACCTTTGGAGTCGCACATAACCAGGTTCTTCCGTTTGACACCAAGTGCTACATATAGTTTGGAGCAGGCAATGGCTGAGGCTCCGGCTCCACACACCACTATCTTTACATCCTCAATTTTTTTCCCGATCAACTCCAGTGCATTAAGAAAGGCTGCGGAGGATATAATCGCTGTGCCATGCTGATCGTCGTGCATGATCGGGATATCCAGTTCGGTTTTCAGCCGTTCTTCAATCTCAAAACATTCCGGTGCTTTGATATCCTCGAGGTTGATACCTCCAAAAGTGGGAGCGATGAGAGAAACGGTTTCAATAAATTTTTCCACGTCATGAGTATCCAACTCAATATCGAAAACGTCAATATCGGCAAAGGTTTTGAAAAGTAGTCCCTTACCTTCCATTACTGGTTTCCCTGCCAGTGCGCCGATATCGCCCAATCCCAAAACCGCGGTTCCATTTGAAATCACGGCAACCAGGTTTCCTTTGGCGGTGTACTTATATGCGTCCTCCGCATTTTCCTCAATCTTAAGACATGGCGCAGCCACTCCGGGACTATACGCCAGTGAAAGGTCTTTTTGTGTGCTGTAAGGTTTCGTCGGAATTACTTCAATTTTACCGGGGCGGCCTTGTGAATGATATTCGAGGGCCTCTTCCTGAAGTCGTTTAGCCATGGTTTTAGTTGTTAGAGGTTGTCTATTCAATTTACGATTTTCAGGTGTATCTATTCTATCGTTTGGATATGTTTTTTACACAACGTTCGGCGAATCAATAGAAAAGGTTCCAAAGTTTTTCTATCCTAAAAAAAGAAAAGCCTGCTCTTTTTGAGCAGGCTCTTCGTTAACGTTCTTTATCAGAGTTTCGAATCGATGGGGATTTGGAGTTTAAAGCTGAAGTTGCGCCCCATGTTATAAACACCTTCACGTCCGGTAGCGTAATTCATCCCGGTATACTTTAACCTGCTCAGGTGGCTTTGGTAGGCCACGTCGGCCAGGTTATTGGCCTGAATCCAAAGGGAGAACCGTTTTCTGTTGTTCCAGTAGATATCTGTTCCGATGCCGGCGTGCAACAACGTATAAGCCGGCGTCCTAGTTTCCGTTCCAAATGCCGAGTAGAATTTGTTTTGGGTAAAATCGTGTTCGAGCCCAAATTCGATGTAACCGTTGCGCAGTGTTTTCCCTTTCGGGAAGATATCGGCCCGGAGTGTCGATTGAAAACGAGACGCCGGAATCAGCGGCAGGTTCTTCATCGAATCGGGTTGGTTGAGCTGTACACCGCGCACATACGAAAAGCTATTTTCAAAATGCAGCCAGTCGAGTGGGTGCGGGTGAATGTCGATATGTGCTTCGCCGCCGTACAGGTGTGCATCGCCCGAAACAAATTTGAATGCCGGAACGCCATCTCTAATGGAATCCTGAGATGCAAAACCGTTTAGTTTACGGGAGAAAATGAAGTTGTGAATCCGGTTGCTGAAAAGGTCAAGCTCTGCAGAAACGTGTTCCGTATTCAACCCGGTTGCCAGGTCGAACTGCCAGCTGCTTTCCGGTTTCAAATCCGGGTTGCCGATTTCATATTTCTGGGTTCCTTCATGAACACCGTTCGCTCCCAGTTCTGCAATGTTGGGGGCACGAAATCCACGGGAGATATTGGCTTTCCCATAGAAACTTTTTGAGAACTGGTAAGTCGCACCGACACTACCCGAGAAGCCGCTAAAGTCAGAGTGAAATGAAGGGAATTTTTCGGTAGCCCCTGTGGTTCCGGCGGTAACAATTTCTTCAGCATCGTTGAGGTAGAGTGATTCCCCATGCTCCGAACGACGATCGAAACGCAGGCCGCCGCTCAAATCCAGGCGGTCGATACTCTTTCGGGCCATCACAAAAACACCGGCATCGAACAAGTGATAATCCGGAACGAGGAATTCCGTTCCCTTATTCATCGAATGCTGAAACATACCGTTAACGCCGAAAGAAACATTCATCGAATTCGATTCGGGAAGCAGGTAACGCACGTCGTAATTAAGGGTATTCAGTTTGAGGTACAAACCGTACTGGTTCGGATTGGCAATATCGCCGTACTCCTGACGGTTATTTTGTTGAAATCCGAAAATGGTTTTCAGGTTTCCTTTTCCGGTAACGAAATTGTTTTTCCAAACCGCCTTGTAATGATGGATTTGCTGGTACGGCATTCCCCGTTGGTACGACATGAAATCGGAGTGTGTTGCCAGTGTTTCTTCCGGCTGACCGTTCACCAGCACTGGTTTCAGGAATTTTCCGGTCAGGCTGTCACGTTCGCCCTCCACAATGCCGGGAACCATATGATAGTAACTCAGAATCAGGTGTGAGTATCCCCAGGCTTTGTTCAGCCCGATAACACCGTTCAGGGCATCTTCTTTGAAGCGGGAATCATACACATAGCCATCGTACTGGTTTTTGTAATCGTGTGCGCGTTTGTTGCTGTAGCGCATATTCCAAAGCAGTCCGTTTTTGTTGGCACCGAGGTTCAGCGAATAGCCAATCAAGCCGTTGTTGGTTTGATAGTTGGTCAGTACGCCGCCCTGCAGATGACCTTCCGGTATTTGAGGCTCAGATATCAGGTTAATAACGCCGGCCATCGCATCGGAGCCGTAGGCCAAACTCGCGGGACCTTTCAGAATTTCAGCCCGTTTGACATCATACTGGTCAATTTCGATACCGTGTTCGCCGCCCCATTGCTGGCCTTCCTGGCGGATACCGTCATTCACTACAACAACGCGGTTAAAACCCAGTCCGCGAATGACCGGCTTTGAAATTCCTGCACCGGTAGTTACCTGCGAAATGCCGGGTTCTTTTGCCAACGCATCGATGATGTTCGAAGACGCATTTTGCAACAATTTGGTCTTGGGAACAATCTCGATGGGCGTTGGGGTCCGGTTTTGGGTTGCTGCTTTTGACAGTCCGGTGACCACCACTTCATTGATTTCCGTTACGGAAGGCTCCATCTGGAAGTTCAGTTCATGAACCTGCGATAAATCGACAGTTTCGGCAATGAGTTTGTATCCGATGAATCGCACCTGAACCATTACTTTGGAAGCCGGGAGATTTTCAATCTTATAATTGCCGTTCATATCGGTTACAGAACCGGTCATCAAATCGGGGAAATAGATGCTCACACCCGGCAGAGATTCGCCGGTTTTCTTGTCGGTTACTTTTCCCGTTAGCGTTGTTTTGGGTGGATTGGCCGAATCAGCCAGTGAAACGAAAGGAAGCAACAGAATGATAAGGGATAGAATATATATTTTTTTGATCATCGTTATACGGATAATATTATTGTTCATTTTACCTGGTGTTTTTTTGAATACGTTCAGCAATCATTACAGCCTAAATAACAGGAGTATATCCGGAACGTATCCGGGCTAACTTGAAGTCTTCGTTCCGCCATGTTGATGCATATGCATAAACGAATATCCTCATGTATGAAAATACACGCGGGATATAGGAGACTTCAGGTTTTGCCGTTCAATTTTTCCCGTAAAGGGAGAATAGCTTTGGGCAGCTACTATGCGCAGTTTTGGAAACCGTTTGAGGGTGGGCCGCGAAGAAAAATGAAATGGGTGAAATCGGCAAACCGAGCTTGAGGCAACAGCACGTTGACCACTGCTTGTCCTTCCAGCCGAACGGAAGTTTGTTCGGTATCGGTGCCAATGTAATGGACAAAATGAAACTGACTAATGGGGCAAATGTCTTCGTGTTTTTCCAGCGAAGGATTACCCGGTATTTTTTCAATTTTGTGATGGTGGACATACCGGTGAATAGACGGCACCAGCAACGGTTGGGTAAACGCTGCCAGGTGAAAAGCGACCAGTAAAATCAGATTAAATCGTTTCCGTCTCATCGGAGTTGTAATGCTTGTCCTGTTCTTTCGAATAAGTGTCGCAAAAGTAACACGACTTCCGATATAAATGTTTTAACGATTGTTAAAATTATAGATAAATTAGTTGGCGATAGGCTTCTTTTTCCAAGGTTTCAGCACCGAAATAACTGCTGCAAAAAGAATGGTACAAAGTTGAATGGCGCCGAAAATCATTAGCATTTTTTGATTATGCTGAAAAGTTTGGTTGTGAAAGGCTCCCAGCCCTTGTGTTCGGGCCAGCTCGGTCATGCCCGACAACCACGGGCCGAGAGGGTACGTACCAAAAACGATGCCGGCCAGCAAGATAATCCATTTCACGGTTATCCAGCGGTGACGAAACCATCCCCAATTAGTGAAGATTGAGTAGCCGAGTGCCGTCAGTAGTGCCCCGACGGCTCCCACAACAATCACGTACCAATCGATGAACTCCATCGTTGAAAGAATTCCGTATAGTTCATCTCCTGTTTCGGGATGAATAAAAAACTGTTTCAGATTGAGACTGAAAGCCCCGCCAATCCACAAAGCGATGAAAAAGAGATGGAATATCTTCAGCCATTTTTGTCCGTTGGTGGTTAGTTTTTTCATGTTCAGTCGGGGTGGTTGTTTACGTCTAAATTATCAGTTATTCCGGTTTCCCGGAAGGCAATTTAGTTTTCCAGAAGATGATTGTAGGCAACCACAAAATCACCTTTTCGTACACCTAGTTTATTCCCAATCAGCTGGCACTTGATCATCAGCAGATAAAAGATCGATTTCTCCCGGTTTCCCAGAAGACCTTCCAGATTGCCCTGCCCTTTGGAGATAATAACGTCGGCTTGCCGGTAAACGTCCATAAATTCCTCGGAAACGAGGTGGAGTAAAGTGGAAGGAGCATCGTTTCCGTTACTGATGATGCGGGCATATCGGTCGATGCCTACGCTCTGTGCATCTTCCATGGTGACATCGTTGATGACCGGCCGGCCACGAACAGCGTAAACGACTCCCGGATGATTCAAGGTTTCGAGAAAGAGTTTATCCATGACGATTTCACCGGCATTGTCTCCCAGGTAGAGAACCGTGTCGGCTTTTTCCAGTTTTTCACGGAAAAGTTGTGAATGATTGATGGCAAAATCGCTGTTCAATACCTTGTCAAAGGTTTCATCTACATCGAATTCAGGATTGGCTGCATAATCGATGATGTTTCCACCAATGGCCAATCGCAGTGCCGTTTCAAACGGATCATCACTTTGGTTTACTTTGGCTTTCCAGTGGTCGTATTGTGCCAGCAATCCGTTGTTCGACTGAATTTTTATTTCCCGGTAGGGATCATCTGTTTGCAACATTTCCCGGATCTTCTGATGGTTCCGACGACTGATATCGGCGGGCATAATCTTCCCGTTTTCGGCACCCAGAAAACGAAGAAAATCCTTCATGTGCGTTTCCTTCGTTCCTTCGGGAAACGGATGCGATTCGAGTAATTTATCGAAAGATTTTACCAGACAGGTGTAACAACGATGATCCATGATGCGTCTTTTAGATAAGCAGTTGTAAATGTATAAATGAATTGGCGTAAACCAAAGAGAATAACGGCCGGGAAGGTGCTGAAAACATTTATTGTGTCGTTGATTTCAAAGGGTTTTATCCTTAACTTACTGTAATATGTGCGAAGAGTAGCGGATGGATCTTGTTGACTAATTAAACGATAAGGCATGAAATTGAAAACCATCAGCCGTTCTGTTCTTTTTTTCATCTTCTTTTTCCTGACTTTCTATGCCTCAGGAAACGGCAATCAGGTACGGTTTCGCCGGTTGACCATTAATGATGGCTTATCGTTAAGTTCGGTGTATTGTATCCGGCAGGACAGTATGGGATTCATGTGGTTTGCCACCGAAGACGGTCTGAATAAATTTGATGGTAAAAATTTCACTATTTACCGGCCTGAGCAGGGAAATCCAAATAGTCTGACATATATATGGATTGAACAGATTTTTGTAGCTCCTGATGGTATCTTGTGGTTTGGCTCAAGAAGTGGTCTGACCCGTTTTGATCCGCGCACCGAAACCTTTACCCGTTTCAAACATCAGTCTGATAATGTACACTCTCTAAGCAGCGATACAATTACCACCCTTTTTCATGATGGAGAAAACCACCTGTATGTTGGGACCTTAAACGGATTGAACCGCATCCGGATGGACAGTCTTTCGGTGGACCGAATCACGATACCGGTTGCCGCGAGCCGGGTGCGCATCAACGCATTGGTCCGGGAGAACAATAATACGCTATGGATTGGCACCAGTGCAGGGCTATTCAAATGTAATCCGGCAGAAGGAGCGGTATCTCGGCCACCGGGTATTTTCCCGGAGGGAATTCCTGTTTCGGTAACAGTGCTGGCAATTAAGGACAAGGATTTGTGGATTGGAACCACCAATGGTCTGGTTCATTATTCATCAATAAGCAAACGAATAGTGCATTACCGGATTCCTAATGCAGAGGGAGAACATAGCGATGGACAACAGGTGGAGAATCTCCTGATTGACGACGACAGAGCCTTATGGATTGTTAGCAGCTTTGGGCTTTCTAATCTCAATTTTACAACCGACAAACTGCAGTCGGTTGTTCATTCTTTTACGGCTACCCATAGTTTGGCACTTAATACCAACAAACCGATTCGCAAAGATCGTCAGGGATTTATCTGGTATGGTTCGCATGGTGATGGTTTATACCGCATCGATCCGGTAACCGGAAAAACAGTACACTATGTTAATAGTCCGGCCGATGTGCAAAGCCTTTCCGAAAATTCTATCAACTGTATTTATGAAGATTTGTCCGGTGTTATTTGGGTTGGGACTTTTGGAGCCGGAATTAGCATTTACGATCCCGGCGCGCACCAGGTGGAGCTTTGGCGGCACGACCCGCTGGACGAGAATAGCCTGCCCAGTAATTTTGTCTGGTCGATACTTGAAGCGCGCGATGGAACGTTGTGGGTGGGTACTAACGATCGGGGGCTGGCACGATACTGGCCAAAGAAAGAAACCTTTACTTTTTACGAACACCAGGCGGGCATTCCGTCATCGCTGTCAGAGTCGGCAGTGCGGGCGATATTTCAGGACCGAAAAGGTAATATCTGGGTCGGCACCGATGGTGGTGGTTTGAATAAGTTCAATCCGGCTTCCGGAACATTTCAGCACTTTCATTCCGTTGCTGATGACAGTACGACGCTCACGGGAAATTCGGTCAGAGTGATTTACGAGGACAGGAATGGTTATTTGTGGATAGGCACGCGGGAAGGTCTTAGCCGAATGGATCCAACGACGGGAAAATGCGTGCGATACAGGCATAAAGCAGGTGATCCGAACAGTTTGTCCCATAATATTGTCTTTTCATCGATGCTGCAGGATGAAAAGGGTTACCTGTGGATTGGTACTTATGGCGGAGGTTTGAACCGACTCAATCCCCAAACAGGAAAATTCGAGCATTACAGGGCTGACCCGGCTGACCCGGAAAGCCTTTCGGACGACAATGTTTTTTCCATTTTTCAGGAAAAGGAAGGAGTGTTGTGGATTGCGACTAATGGCGGATTTAACCGTTTTGATACAAATACAGGAAAGTTCAGGCGGTTTACCATTCGCGATGGTCTGACGAGTAATGTTGTTTACGGCATCTTACCGGACGATGAGGGAAATCTTTGGTTGAGTACTAACGGGGGAATCAGCCGGTTTAGTCTGACCGATTATTCTGTTAAGAATTACGATGTAAACGATGGGCTCCAAAGCAATGAATTCAACGGTGGTGCTTATCACCGAGGACAAAGCGGTAAGCTTTATTTTGGCGGGGTTTATGGGCTGAATGTGATTGAGCCGGATAAACTGAAACCGGTTGCCAACGATGCGGAAGTTGTGATTACACGTCTGGATGTGCTTGGCAACGAGGTTCAGGTACAACCTAATGCCATTTCGCTATCAGGAAAAAATGATGTCTATCAAGTGACGGACGAAGATGGAAAATTAACCCTGCCAGTGAGTATTTCGTTTGCTAAGTCCATCAAGCTCGATTACCGGCATCGGTTCCTTGCACTTGAGTTTGCCGCGCTGAAATGTCCGCTGGCGGCCAAAAACCGGTTTGCCTACCGGATGGAAAACCTGGATATGGGGTGGACACACGCCGGAAACCGCAACTATATTTCCTTTGCGAATATGGATGCCGGGACTTATATCCTGAATGTAAAAACGCAGAATTCCGACGGTCAGTGGAGCCCGCACCAGGCGCGGTTGAGCATCATCATCACTCCGCCGTTCTACCGAACCTGGTGGTTTATGTTGTTCGAGTTTTTGTTTGCACTGGGAATCAGTTTGCTGATTTACCACTATTTGGTCAAAGCGAAGACCAACCGGATACTGAAACGGCAGAACCGGCAAATTGCCGAGGCCAACCGGCAGCTGACTGAGTCTGAACACAACTTGTTGGAACTGAATGCTACAAAGGATAAATTCTTTTCCATTATAGCGCACGATTTGAAGAATCCGTTTACCAGTTTGCTTTCTATTACCGATTTGTTGCTGCAAGATTTTGAGCATGCTGACGAGGAGGACAAGCATTTGGGCATGAAAAGGGTGAACGATGCTATCAAAGAAATTTATTCCTTGTTGGAGAACTTGCTGACCTGGTCGAGAGCGCAAACCGGTCGTATTCAATTCGAGCCGCACCAGTTCAATCTCTCGAATGTCGTATACGAAAACATTAACCTGCATCGTGTGCCGGCCGAGCGAAAGGGGATTCGTTTGCAAACCGATTTGGAAGAAAATATCATGGCATTTGGCGACCGGAATATGATCAATACGGTGGTGCGAAACCTGTTGAGCAATGCGGTTAAGTTCACCGGAGAAGGGAAAAGGATTGGGATTCAGGTGAAGAAGAATAACCATCAGGTGGAAGTTCGGGTGAAAGATGAGGGGATGGGAATTTCCAAAGAGAATCTGAACATGCTCTTCCGCATCGATATGAAATTCAAATCGAAGGGGACGCATGGTGAAAGAGGAACAGGGTTGGGATTGATTCTATGCAAGGAGTTTATCGAGCGGCATGGAGGGAAAATTGGAGTGAAAAGCAAAGTAGATAAGGGAAGCACGTTCTATTTCACGATTCCGATAGCGCCGGAAATTGAATTCGGCTCGGAAAGATAGCGTTTCAGGTTGGAAAAAGTGTTAAGGTTTAAGAAGCGTTACAGGTTTCGCTATGAGCTTGCTGTGTTTTTTCCATGCTCTTTGTGGTTTTGATTAGGACACCTGGGGTCAGGTCAATTAAGGATTGGGTTACACATAAAAAAATCCGTTGTTCATCGTCAGATCAACAACGGATTTATTGTTTCCGGGAAACCGGAAGAACTATGATCAATTTATTCCTGGTTCAGCAGTGCCTTGGGAAGATGCGTAATCGGTGTGATTTTCATATCGCGCACGAAAACCTCAGCACCTTCCGACTGAATTTGAATTTTGCCTTTGGTTGCCGGCACTTCTTTCCCGTCAACCACCTGCCGGTTATGGAACAGAACCATGTTTTTATGGCCATTCACCACATGAATGCTGGTATCGCCGACGGTATACAAATCGATGGAAGTCCACTCACCGGGCAGGCTTTCCCAGTCTTTGTCGCGCTGGCAGCGCCAGAGGTCACCACCAAACGTTACCAGCGGAGCTCCTACTTTGTAAGTGTAAAACCGGTTTTCATTATTCGGCAAAGCCGGAATATCGGTGTAAGCAGCGCCAACCGGGTAAAAGTCGCCGCAATCCCGTTCCTGAATCTGACACTCCAGAGAGCGCATCCAGGTACTGGAACCTACGCCAAACGGCCCACCCGAATGGTACAGCAAACCACAGTCGCGTGGCGCTTCCGTTCTGGGTGCCCATTTCTTCTCGCCCCATTTAAACTGAAGATGGAAATGGTAGTTCTGATATTCTTCCTTAGATGCAATGCATCCGAATATTTGTCCGGAAATACGAACAGCCGGCGCACCATCTTTTTCCACTACCGTGAAAACGCCCAGCGGATCGTTATTCACGCCAAAGACAAGCGAATCCGGAAACGGGTCGCCGTAATTCAGCCCTAACTTCTGCAAGGTATCGTAAGGAGCGGTTAGATAGGAATCCCATCCCGAAAGATCTTTCCCGTTGAATAAGCTGGTAAATGTGGGTTGTTTTTCCTGTGCACAGGAGAAGAGGATCAATCCGAGTCCGAAAAGCAAAATCAGTTTTTTCATGTCTATCAGTTTAGTCAGATGAACAAAATTAAGAAAATTAACGGCTTTAAAATGAAAGCCGGATTTATCAGGTTGTCGGAAATTAAATCAACTTATCGTTAAAAGTGAAAACCGATCCTGCTGTTCCCGAAGGAATGCCCTAATTTTGTATCCGGAAACCGATGTTTGGAATAATGGAGAAAGTAAATACGCGAACCAAGGAATTAGCTTCTACGCTTTTGGAGATAGGAGCCCTGTTGATGAGCTCCGGTGCCAGTACAGGGCGTATTCGGGTGACCATTTCCCGGATTGCCGAAGCATTGGGCTATACCTCCGAGTTGCTGGTGACGCATCGGGCGCTGATGCTTACACTCGTTGAGGAGGAATCGCAAAACTTTTTCAGCAGCCTGAAACGGACATCGCCGCATGGTGTCAATTTTAAGGTGGTATCGGGTATTAGCCGGATGAGCTGGCGAGTGGTAGAAGAGGAGTGGGACCTTCCGCAAATCAATGCCGAGATTGAGCGTTTGCGCAGTTTACCGCACTATCCACGATTGGTCATTTTGTTGCTGGTCAGTTTGGCCGGAGCTTCGTTTTGCCGGTTATTCGGTGGCGAGGCCATCGAAATGGGGGTGGCTTTTACAGCAACGTTTGCCGGTTTGTACGTTCGGCAGGAGAGTGCCAAACATGCATTCAACGGGTACATGTGTGTCTTTTTCGGTTCACTAACGGCGTCACTGATTTCGGGAGCATCGGTAAAATGGGGGCTGGGCACCGATCCGGAACTGGCCTTTGCTACATCGGTGCTGTTTCTGATTCCCGGTGTACCGCTAATCAATTCGTTTACCGATTTGATTGACGGAAACATTATGAATGGCCTGGTTCGTGGCGCGAACGGGATGATTATTTCATTTGCCATTGCGCTGGGGATGCTGGGCGCCATGTTAATCTATAATATTTAAGCGATGACAGAGTGGTATCATTTTCCGGAGATGGGTGTTTGGTTGGGATTTGCCGCCCTGGGGTTTGCCATATTGTTTAATGTGCCGCAGCGAGCTTTGCCGTTTATCTGGCTGTTGGGCGCGTTGGGCGGAATAACCAAATTGCTGGTGCTTCATTTCGGTGGAAATATTATCCTGGCATCGCTGGCGGGTGCTACCCTGGTCGGCTTCCTGAGTATTCCGGCAGCACACAGCAAACATGCACCGCCACTGGTCTTTTCCATTCCGGCGGTTATTCCCATGGTCCCGGGAGCTTTTGCCTACCGGATGATGCTGGGACTGATTAAACTGGCTGGGAACACCGGCACCGAAAGCTACAGCGATGTGTTGAATTCAGCGGTAAGCAATGGTCTTAAAACGCTTTTCATCTTGTTATCGCTGGCCGCCGGCGTCGCCATTCCCATGTTGATTACCCGCAAGGAATCGGCGAAAGAGATTAAGATTGTTAAATCGAAATAGCTTCCCCTCCACGACGCTGAAGAGTGATTTTCTAGTACTATCTGTCGAATGTTAGCCTACTTGTTTGCGGTCGTTATTCTTTAAATCAATCCTACAGCAAATAGAATATACAATAAATCATGCCCAAATTAAATCCGGAATGGCATAACACAGCACCCCATATCGATTTTGCACGTTTTTTCACTTGAAAAAAGAGAATACTTACAGCAAACATACTCGTTACCCAAATCAGTGCCGGAACCAAATAAAAGTCCCATCTATTGTTTAGAAATACTAATCCGAAATGAGAAATATGTGTCAAGGCAAAAGCTAAACTGTCAACAATTGATGCTTTTTTATCTCCAATCGAATTAGCAAAACTACCGTGAACAATACCTCGGAAAAACAATTCTTCGCCAATTGGACTAAAAGTCATTCCGGTAATGGCCATGACTACAAACATGGCTTTTTTGCCTTGAGCAGAAATACCATCAGGAATATTGTAGGATTTACCAATATATTCATACCAATTTTCATAGGAATGCCCATATAAACCAATACCCAAAAAATACAGTAAAAGGCTAAATGCAAGACCCGCAATCAACGCATAACCTAAGATTTTTAGTTTTCTTGTTTTCTTTATTCCAATCTGCTTTAGTCCATGCTTATTGAGAAATATAAAAGGTATCAATGCCGAAATGAACATTACTAAACCAATTAGACTATAATTTCCCGTCTCATTTGCTTTTAGCACTAAAATAAATCGGGGAATACAAACTATCAGCAGTAAGGATAACCCGAATTTCCAATTCAAGCGAAAATATCGATTCCAAAAATTTCTTAATTCATTGTCCATTTGTATTTGTTGCGAAGTTAGTTTGGTCTAATTGGCACCCGGTTATTTGTCCTCGGTCGTGATTCTTTCCAGTTCACTAATCAAAGCTTTTTTATTCTCCTCATCCGTCGAAGAGTGTCCTGCAATCGTTATATGCAGCTCTGAATTCTTCAATTGAGAATGTAGCCTGAATGCCTGAGCCGGAGGACAAATAAAATCATACCGTCCCTGCACGATGGACGTTTTGATATGTGCTATTTTATCGATGTTGTTCATAATGAAATCTTCCGGCAAAAAGCAATCGTTCTTAATGTAATGGGCTTCCAATATCGCCATCGATTTGAACGAGAAAGATTTTAGTGATTCAGCCGGATCGGCAATTTTGTTGATGGTGTAAAACGACATTTCATAATAGGCCCATTCATACGCGTATTTTTCGCTGAGTTCCTCATCATCCGACAGCATTTGGGTCAAATAGTAACTGACCGGATTTTCTCCTTCGGGCACGAGTTTGGCAAATCGTTCCCACACATCCGGAAAGAAGTGCTTGATTCCGCCGTTCATATAGTGGTCAAGTCCGTATCGATTGGCCAGCCAGATGCCTCGCAGGATTAACCCCTTCACGCGTGCAGGCGAATGGATGGCATACACGAGCGCGAGGGTGCTTCCCCACGAGCCGCCAAAAACATAGACACTTTCGAAACCTAAGTGGTTCAGTATTTTATTGATGTCATCAATGAGGTACTGCGTCGTGTTGTTCTCAATCGAACCAAATGGTTTGCTTTGGGACGATCCCCGCTGGTCGAAGAAAATCACATTGTACCTTTCTTCGTCGAAGAACTGTTTGTCTTTGTCTGAGAAACCTGCTCCCGGCCCGCCGTGCAGGAACAATACCGGAATTCCTTTGGGATTTCCATACAATTCAAAATAGAGTGAGTGCTGATCCGAAACATCGATGTACCCGTTCTGGTAGGGTTGGTTGTTACTTGTTGCTGTCATAATTTATGATTATATCATTTGAGTTTGCTTGAACGGTGGCAATAAGAAATGTAGGGCATTTCATAGCTCCTATTTATCAAGCTGTAAAGCCGTTTATTAAATGTTATATCGTTCAAATTTAGCACTTTCTGCCCTATGTTTTTTATTGCGTGTTGTGGGTAGTTATTAGGTCATTCAGTTTCTCAAAATATTCATCTTTATCGAATTCAAAATCCTTAAAATCAGAATAATCCCAATAATTTGTAGAATCTTTGCTTCGATGAATTTGTTCAAATCCTGTCCAAATTACAGTATCTTGTTTTTCAATTACTTTAATCATAAAAGTCCAACAACCAGGTGAACCGCATTCACAATCCAGTATATCTGATTTATCGTCCTCCGAATTTTGATTGTTCTCCGAATTTGTCAAGTTTGCAAAAAGAACTTTTGGGTCAAGACCGTCATAAGCTCCTGCAATATTTTCACTCCCTTCTTTTTTCGCTAACGGCAATTCATAGTCCTTTAATGAATCAATCAGGTTTGTACCGTCAATTATTATTTGCGTCGAAAATGTTGTGTATTCATTAATCACGTCTTTTCTTATTTCAAAATCCAGCTTATTCATATCAAGATTTGATTTCTATCCATTCTCCATTTACCAATTTTTCGAATTTGCCCCACTCTGGTTTACCAATACTTCGTCCTTTTACTCTTACTGGCTCTATCCAATCATGTTGACAATTTTCCAAAGGGTCTGGGATTTCTTGCCAATCATTTTGGTCAACACCATATTCTTGTGAAGCTTCAATTGCATAATCAACTTTTTCAAACCAGTTGTCCCAAATTGCACTTGAATCAAATTCCTTGTCGTATCCAAACAGATACACTCCATCTTCAGAGTCGTAAATCATTAATCTTTTTATGTCTGAATCAGTCTGTCTTATGTTTGCTATAAGTCTCATTTTTAATTACCCACAACGTATGTGTAAATGTAGTGTGTTTATTTTTCTTATATCGTGATGAAAAGGTGTTCTTTACATACCGATATGGCATGTAAAAAACACCTTTAGGGATTGCGAGAAAATATATTTCCTTGTTAATTGTATCTGTTCTCATCCGCCTCATTTTCCCAATGAAATTAGGTTTTTATTATCATAAATCAAAAGTGATGGCGTGGACATACCTCCACGCCTTCCCCGGCGAGTGGACGGGTCATGAACTTTTGATCATGCCTTCCCCAGTGAGTAGGCAGCTCAAGAATAAACGATCATGCCTTTCCTGAGAGTTGGACGGCTCGTGGGCAAACGATCACGGCTTCCCTGAGAGTTGGACGGCTCGTGGGCAAACGATCACGGCTTCGCTGGGAGTTGGACGGCTCGTGGGCAAACGATCATGGCTTCGCTGAGAGTTGGACGGCTCATGGGCAAGCGATCATGGCTTCGCTGGGAGTTGGGCGGCTCATGGGCAAACGATCACGGCTTCGCTGAGAGTTGGACGGCTCATGGGCAAACGATCATGGCCTCGCTGAGAGTTGGACGAGGCACGCACATTTGTGCAAAGAAAACCCCTGGCCAGAGCTTGCAGAGTCCAACCAAGGGTTTTCGAAATATTTTTCTTCCAATAATATTATTGCCGGCGGGCCACTTCGCCGTGAAATGCCAGGTCGAGGCCTTGCAGCTCATCGGCCAGTTTCACTTTCACCGGTACCAGTACATTAATGATTTTTAGCATAGCCAAGGTAAATACAAAGCCCCAGGCCGATGCCAGGATAATGGCTGTCAGTTGTTTCAGAAAGAACACCGGGCTTCCGCCGTTCAGGATGCCCTGGGCACCATGCGGGTTGACCGCCAGACTGCCGAAGAATCCCAGCAGCAGCGTTCCCAACACGCCGCCAACGCCGTGAACGCCCCACACATCGAGGGCATCGTCCCAGCCTTTGTATTCCACAAACTTCACCGCAAGGTAACACACAACTCCGGCCAGTAACCCGAAAAACAGTGCGGCGTCAAGCGAAACATAGCCGGCTGCCGGTGTAATGGTAGCCAGTCCGGCTACCGCTCCGGTCATCAAACCAATAAACGTCGGCTTTTTCTTTCCGGTAGTCCACTCAATAATCAGCCAGGTAACGGCAGAGGCTGAGGCAGCAATGTCGGTATTCAGGAATGCCTGCGCGGTAATGGCATCGACGTTCAGTTCGCTTCCGGCGTTAAAGCCGTACCACCCAAACCAAAGCAACGCTGTCCCGATGGCCACCAGCGGGATGTTGTTTGGCCCGTCGCCCTGTTCCGCTCGTTTGCCCACGAACAGCACCGAGGCCAGGGCGGCAAATCCGGCGGTAGCGTGTACTGTAATTCCTCCGGCAAAGTCGAGCACGCCCCATTGAGCGAGGATGCCGCCACCCCAAATCATGTGTACGAAGGGATAGTAGACAAAAATCTGCCAGAAGATGAGAAAGATAATGTATGATTTAAAGGTCACCCGGTTGATGAATGCGCCGGTAATCAATGCCGGAGTAATAATGGCAAACATCATCTGGTAGGCAATGAAAATGAATTCCGGGAAATTGCGGTCTGCCGAGTGCGGAGTATAAGCGGTGATGCCGTGTAAAAATACTCTGTCGAAATTACCGATGATTCCGGAAAAATCGGTTCCGTGTGCCAGGTCTCCGCTAAAGCACATGGTATAGCCAATGGAAATCCACAGAAGCGAAGTGATGCCCAGTGAGACAAAGCTCTGCATCATGATACTTAAAATGTTCTTTTTACAACTCAGGCCCCCGTAAAAAAAGGCGAGGCCCGGAGTCATGAGCATCACCAGACTGGTGGCAATGATCATAAATGCCGTTAAACCCTTATCAAACATTGTTCAAAATCTCTAAAGTGTTACCTAAATCAGTGTGTCACTACAAAAATATAAGTAAAATGGGTTTTGCCTATGAAAAACAGGGGGTGTTGATGGGAAAATAACTTTCAGATTGAAAGCAGGTGTTGTTTTAATGAGGGGGTTGGCGGTGTTGTGATGACTGATTTGCTCCTTGTAATTGTTCTGTAATCAGGAGTTAAAGGTGCTTGATTGAAAAATAAAATTTGTCATTGCGGTGTGATGTTTTTGGGGTGTAGTTTGAGAATAATGTAGATAAAATAAATTGTGATATTCAACAGGAGGGGGTGTGTGTCTGGAAACTTTAAAATGAAATTTGCTATGAATGTTATCAAAATGTGAAAAATATTCCTTTTGTAGTTTCAAATTGATACACTTTGATGGCTTTGTAATAATAAAATATATTTTTGTGGCCGAAAACCAATTAAATGTAAAAACTAAGCTTCAAAAAGGAATAAATTGTCATGAGACACAAAAACAAATGGCTTCGAACACTTATCGTTTTAATCATTGTTTCCATTCTTGGGATTTTCTTTCCTACCACAAATTTTGGTGACGGAGGAGGCGCCCTTGTTACCGGTGATGTTGCCTGGATGTTAACTTCAACAGCATTGGTTTTACTCATGACTCCCGGATTGGCCTTCTTCTATGGCGGAATGGTTGATCCACGTAACATAATTTCGACTATTCTGCAAAGCTTTATGGCCATGGGGCTCATCAGCATTATTTGGATTGTGGTTGGTTTTAGCCTCGCGTTTGGTGATAGCATTGGTGGCCCGGGAACAGGATTGATAGGTAACCCGATGACATACTTCATGTTTAACAATGTGGGAGCAGCTCCTAATCCCGATTTGGGACCAACGATTCCCTTTGCATTGTTCGCCATATTTCAATTGAAATTTGCTATCATCACTCCGGCTCTGATTACCGGCTCATTTGCTGGGCGGGTTCGGTTCCGCGCATACATGCTATTCATTAGTTTGTTTACCATATTCATTTATGCTCCGCTTGCTCACTGGACCTGGGACCCCAATGGTTTGCTTCATAACTGGGGCGTTCTCGACTTTGCCGGTGGAACGGTCGTTCACATGTCGGCCGGATTTGCCGCATTGGCCGGAGCCATGTTCTTAGGAAAGCGACATGACATTGAAGGCCCGGAGCGACGTGCCAATATTCCGTTTGTAATGCTGGGAGCCGGCATGCTTTGGTTTGGCTGGTTTGGTTTTAATGCCGGTTCGGCACTGGCGGCTTCGTCCACGGCCGTGCTGGCGTTGGTGAATACCAATACTGCTTCAGCTGCGGCTATGCTGGCCTGGATATTCCTCGATGGCGCCCGCGGGCATAAACCCTCTGGTTTAGGTGCAGCTATCGGTTTGGTGGTCGGATTGGTTGCCATTACCCCGGCCGCGGGTTATGTAGGCATCGGAGCCTCCATTTTCATTGGAGTGGCGGCAGCGGTTGTTAGCAACTATGCCATTACCCTTCGCAGCCGCACGGCGCTCGACGATACGCTGGATGTATTTCCGGCGCACGGAATGGGCGGTATTGTGGGAATGATTCTTACCGGTGTATTTGCGCGTAACGTCGGTTTGATTGACGGCGAAACAAAAACATTTTTCTATCACCTGTTGGCTTTGGTGGTGGTGAGTGTATTCACATTTGGTGGTTCGTATCTGCTCTATTGGATCACCGACAAAATTGTTCCACTCCGTGTATCGAAAGAAGCGGAAAAAGTGGGCTTGGATATCAGTCAGCACAACGAATCATACGGATTTCTCTATATGGATTAATTAGTTACCCCAACCCTTTACACGTATGGGTCATCCCGAAAGGGATGGCCTTTTTTATGTGATAAATAAGTTGTTTTACCTCCTTTAATACCTTTTTTGTCCATTTCGGATCTGATAAAACAGGTTCCGCCTGGTGCTTGCAGCTTTCTCCTCAAAACGAGATTAACGAAGAGTGAACTTAGTGTTTCGTAATCTGATCTTTGGGTGAATGGTTTGCATGTACCTTTTTAGTCGTAAAAGGTCTTGTAAAAGGCTGTATAAGATGACTATATGACTTGTTTGGAAGATTGCATAGGTTGAGTAATTGTTACTGGAGTATGAAAAGTACTATAACAATAGCTATGTGCTTGAAATTGATAGTCAAAGTGAAATAATCGTAAGTATCTTTGTGGCTGAGAACCAATAAAACGGGACGTTAAAATTAAAAGGAGGACTTGTTATGAAAAACAAGAGAAATTGGTTCGGAACATTTATTGTTCTAGTTGTTATTTCAATTTTAGGATTGTTTGTATCCGGCGAATTTGCCAAAGGTATTGGTGTTTTTGCTGATAGTGTAAAAACGTTGTTTTACAATGTACTGATGATGATTGTTGCAGTAGGTTTCACTTTCGGTGGTTCGTACCTTTTGTTTCGGATTATCGATAAGATCGTCATGCCGAAAGGTCATTTGCAATAATCGGTATATTACGCTGGTGATTCCATTTTGACAACTGATAAACCGGCCACTCAAATCTCATTATTGAATACGTGATAGGTCATCCCGAAAGGGATGGCCTTTTTTTATGTGATAACTACATCAATAGACATCACATTAATCTGAACCAACAATCTTCAAATACCTTTCAATGGATGTATCGAATATGGCCCGGCTGTTTTTCCATATGTTCCGTTTATACCAGGCACCGAAGATTCGTTCGAATGGAATACCGTCCATTCGGTCTCTGATGATTTCGATGTCTTTTGTTGAGAGTGGAATGTGGTTCGGAAAGCTGTACATGAACGAAACGGTTTTCATGTCAGGTTCCACATTGATGATGTCTCCGGTAAAGAGCGAGTAAGTATCCTTTTCGGGATCATATTGATGTAAAACAGTGGCTCCCGGAAAATGCCCTCCCGGATTGATGAGTTTCACATTCTCCCACAATTCGAGTGAATCGCCTTCCCAGAAAACGATATTTTCCGATTTTCGCATCACAAAGTCCGCATCTTTTTTGTGCAGATAGACCGGGGCATTGTTAAAAGCTTTGCTCCATTCCACCATGGTCGAGTAAAAATGGGGATGACTGATGGCAATGGCGTCAACGCCTCCAAGGTGGTTGAGAATCTCGACGGTGGTTTCGTCGATCAGTGAAATGCAATCCCAGAGGATATTGCCTTGCCCGGTTTGAATGAAAAAGGCCCTTTGGCCAATGGCAAAGCCGGGTGTTGTATGAATAGTGTAAATTCCCTTTTCAACTTTTTGTATTTGGTTCGTATGGTAGTTTCGTACAGTATCGAGCGTAGTCCACTTTTGTCCGTCCCATGGAACAAACTGCCGGTCGTCGGAGCAAATGGGACAAGTTTCAGGAGGGTTTTTCGTGGCTTCAAATTGAACGCCACAAGTATGGCACATATAATTTGTCATTCGATCAGGCTTTTATTTAAACTAAATCAAAATTACGAAATTTGAAAGGAATGATGATAGAATTGGACGGATATAATATCTCCAAACGGGAAAAGGTTGAGAAAATGGGTACGATTAACTTCGGGAACACTGCCTGGCGGTTGGGTTCTATTTCACCATGCCGCTGTAGTCGATTTTATTCCGCGAAAGCGTGATAATTCCATCCTTCTCCAGTTTTTTCAGCAGTCGTGAAACCACTTCGCGTGAAGTATTCAATGAAAAGGCGATATCCTGGTGTGTTCCGGTATACAGCGTGCTTCCGGTCGACCGGAAACGATCGGCAAAGAATTTTTCCAGCCGCTCGTCCATTTTCATGAAGGCAATGCTGTCGATGGTTTCCAAAAGCTCGTCGAAACGTTTACGGTAGGCATACATCACGTACTCTTTCCAGCTTTGGTAGGTGTTCATCCATTGGTCGAGCAGGGGATTAGGAATGCGGATTAACAAGGAGGGGGCTTCGGCAACGGCCCGGATGTTGCTTTGGGTGTGTCCCATACAGCACGTGAGCGACATGGCACAAACTTCACCCGGATGGAGGTAATAAAGCAGAAGTTCGCGTCCCTGATCATCAAGACGGGAAATGCGAACCAGTCCTTCCAAAACCAATGGAACCGACTTAATATACTGGCCTTCGCGAATGATCTCTTCACCTTCTTCCAGCTCCTGCAAAATGCCTTTTTCGGCGATGGCATAGCGTAGCGAAAGCTCAAAAAACGGGAGTCGCTTTTCCAGTAGGTTTAAATCGACATTCATCATTCAAGGTGTGGGTTACGCCACAAATTTAAGCTTTCGTACGGGAATTCCGAATGAAAAACATTGGTGTCAGGGTGATAAGTAACAGCGAAACAATCATCAGGCCATTGGCCAAACCAAACTTGTCGGCCAAAAAACCCAAAAGTGCTGTGAAAATGGCCCCGAACAAAGTTTCCAACTGGGAAGCAGCCGACAGGGCCGTTGCCAGAATATCTTTCTCCAGCAAGTCAGCGGTACAGCTCATTCCGATGGGTTTCCGCAGGTTTTCGACCAGGTAAACGGCTACGAAAAACAGGACAGCAACTGCCGGAATATGGAAGCGATAAAATAATCCGGAAACCAAGCCGGCACCCGCACCAATGAATATGGAGAGCGTTAACGCCATCTGCAACGAGCTGAAGCGAAGGGAAAATTTACCGGAATTGCGGGCTGCTAAACCAGACGCGCGGTAAATGAGGTAGTAGATGACGCCCACCACGACCGCACTTCTTGTTTCAGCGGGCTGCATGGTGAGAATAGGAAGAGCCAAAGCCAGGCTTTTGATGACCGGTTGCAGGAAATCTTTCAGTGCCTTGTAATAACCTGAATAGATTGCACTGTTGGCAATGGTTTTCAGCATCAGCGGATTTTTGAACGAATACCAGAAATCGGCGAGCACCTCTTTGAAATTTTTTCCAATATCAGAAAAACGGATATTCATCTTTTTCCCATCGAGGGCTTTGGGATAACTGGCAATCAGAGCAAGATCGAGCACGTAGGGCACAATGGAAAAAAGAAAAATCATCCGGTAGTTGTGGCTGAGAATAACCAAGCCGGCAGCAATTAAAGCCGAAAGAGCAGAACCCCGCTGCGACCAACTCCGGGTATAACCATAATAGGTCACCTTTTCCGATTCCCACCCCTTCATTTTCAGGTATTCAAAAATCATGGCTTTATGGGTACCCGTCCGAAATGCTTCCCCCAGAGCGAAAATGCTCATGGCAATAATAAAACCAGTCATCTTTCCGGAAAAGAAAAATGCCAGAAAGGATAAGATGTAAAAAACAAAGGAGGTGATCATGGTTCGGCGGCGACCCAGAGCATCGGAAACAATGCCGGAGGGAATCTCCAGGAAATTTTGCAGGAGCATTCGAAGGCTGTACAGCAAACCAATTTGCAGGTAGGAGAGACCCGCGCTCATCAGAAAGAGCACCATGAAAGGTTCGAAGAAGCGGAGGTTCTTCAGAAAGCCGTAGGCACAAAACTTCTTGAACTGCCAATCTTTCTCAAAGGCCATATCGATGGAGTGTTTTGCGAAATTTCGGAAAAAACAACCGAAAAATTACTACATCACCGGTAGGCAATTATTAATTATGATGAGAAATTATTGGGTGGAAATGAAAACGGAGGCAATGTTTTCCGTTGATTGAAAAACAAGGCCTCCGTTCACGCGGTCGAACAGATGTTTACCGCTTCACTTTATCAATATACCTCGAATTCAGTACCCTGAGGGCACCCATGTAGTCGAGTTTGAATTCCAATAAGTCGCCTGTTTTGTAGTTGTCTTCGTTGTTGCCGAGGTCGATAACAATCATATCGGAACTGGCACCCACGAAATTAAGTTTCGGGTTAACCGGTTCGATATGCGTTTCTTCCACGTCGAGCAAGCCTAAATCGATGATAGCCCGGTAAGACGTTTCTCCCAGTTTCTCCTCATCAATCTCATATGCTTTACCTTCCACGTTAACGCCGAATTCGCCCATGGGAACCACCGGTTTTTCAATCAGCTCGATGATTTCAGCGTAAAGCTGGAAAACATCGGTATGCATTTCTTTATATTGCTGATTGGTATAAGGTTCCGTTCCTAAAAACAGGGTTTCGCCCACGCGGAAATGGTTAATAGCCTCGGGCAGCAACCCCTGGTCGATGAGTGGTATGGTAACCGATGAACCGCCGGAAACATACGGAATCATTTTGTTGAATTTTGCCTCGATGAGTTGCTCATACAAACTAAGCTGGATGAGCTTATCATGGTTGGGCAATACTCCGTAAAGGCAGGTCAGATTGGTCCCGATGCCCACCACTTCAATATTGGGCAATTCAAATACCTTGGCATAAAAATCGATAAACTCTTCGCGAAGAACACCTTCCCGCAGTTCACCCAGTTCGATCATGATGATGACTTTGTGGGTTTTGTTCTGCTTTAGGGCTTCCTTCGAGAGCAGTTTAATGGTTTCGAATTCCGTATTCATACTGATGTCGGCAAACTCAACAATGCTTTTAACTGCTCGTTTTGCCGGTGGTTTGATGTATACGGTTTCGATATTGGGGGCAATGGATTTAATGGTTTTTAAATTTGTGACCCGGGAATCGCAAATTTGTTTTACGCCCAGGTTGATGAGCTCTTCCAGGTATGATTTGTGGCCACAAAGGACCTTGGAAACCACTGCCCATTCAATATTGTGCTCCTTGAAGAGGGTATCGAGGTATTGGTAATTCTCTTTTAATTTTTCGGTATTTAGAGCCAGGAAAGCCATTTTTATTTGCCGTTTCGTTTATAACGCATTTCAAGGTATTTGTTGGAAAAGCCAAATTTCTCGTAGAGGAATTTAGCGGGGTTGTCTGGCTCAACGTGTAATGCGATGTCCCCTTCAGCTGTCTCAATGGCTTTTTGCATAAGGGCCTTACCAATTCCCTGGCCTCTCATATCGTGGTGTGTGGCAATGTAAACGAGGATATTTTCGGGGATGTAATCTTTCATGCCGGTCCGGTTAATCACGACAGCTCCGGTGATTTGGTCTTTGTTTTTGGAGACAAGCGTAAAACCGCCGAATGATTCTCCCTCTTTCAGTGAGTAATCCAATGCCTTGAGAATATCAGGCTTTGGGTCTCCATACTTTTCGAGATGTGTGAAGAGGAAGTCTGTAATTGCTTCTTTCTGTTCTGGATTAGGTTTGTGATCTGAATTAAAAATTTCAGTTTCAATCATACAATTTGTTTTTGTTAAACATAGCTTATTGAACCATCGTTGATAGCTGCCAAAGAAATGACAACAATCAAATTATGGAGTCAATTGTCCGGGAGGATAGACTGCAGACGATGAATAATACGAGAAGTATGAACAGAATGATTGAAAGTGGGATTGAGTTTGTTGGTATTCAAAACGCATAAAAGGAGTACTGCCGGACGCTCTCTGTTTGGTGTGAGATAGTTGAACAGAGCTATGAAAAGCGTTCGTTGCCTTCTTTTATGATATGTAGTGTTGCGGTCTCGAATAAAAACGGTATTTCTGTCATCATTCCGGTCGTTCCCGGTAAATATATCTACCACAGAATATCCGGCTGGACATTTATTTCACAAAGATAATCAAATGCCGGCTAAATGCCACATTTATGACTAATGACAGTTTTTAGTAAATCGAAGGATTGATTTTGTATTACCCAATCATGACATTGGTGCGGCCATACCGGTAACGGGTATACATGGCCTTTTTGCTGAGTGCAAGTGCCAATGTCAAAGGGCCAACGCGTCCCACCAACATCGAAACGATGATGATGATTTTCCCGGTAACGGACAAACCCGCCGTGATCCCCGTGGAAAGCCCCACAGTGGCAAAGGCCGAAATTTCTTCGAACAGTAACCTGACAAAATCGGTTTTGGGTTCGAAAATGCTGAGCAGAAAGGTCGATAAAAAAATCAGTGATATCGAAAACAACACCAGTGAGTAGGCTTTGTTGATGTTGTTGAATGAGATGGTTCGACGGAAGAATTCCACATTTTTCTTACCTCTCAATGTGTCGATGGCCGATTTTATAAGAACGGCAAACGTTGTGGTTTTAATTCCTCCTCCGGTGGAACCCGGTGAAGCTCCAACATACATTAGGCACATGAAAATGGTGAGCATGGGCAAGCCAATATGTCCGAAATCGACAGTATTAAAGCCGGCCGTTCGTGCGGTTACCGATTGAAAAAAGGAGGTGATAATGGCGTGTCCAAATGATTGTTCTTTCAGTAGCGTATCTTTTTCAAGTACATAAAAAACAACCGTTCCGATAAAAAGTAATATGCCGCTTACCCACAGAACCAGTCGTGTGTTGACCTGCAATGCGTGGTGCGGTATGTTTTTCTTTTTCCGGAAGGTCAGTTTTTTCTGAATATCCTGCAAGGCAATAAAACCCAAACCTCCGGTAATCACCAGTACGGCAATCACCAATTGCAGACCGTATGCATTTCGGACGCCTTGTTCATAAAGATTATCGGTAAAAAGTGAAAAGCCGGCATTGTTGAAGGACGAAATAGCATGGAAAACCGATGAAAAGATTTTATCGCGGTTGGTACCAAAATCGTAATGGTTTCCCCAAAGGAAAAAAATAAGAATACTACCGGTTAGTTCCATGAAAACACTGAGGAATACAACCTGCCGGAGGATAGATCGGGTGTCGGAAAACTTGTCGGTACTCAGAAAATCTTTCACAAGTGATTGGTAGCGGACCCCGGTGGATCGAAAATAAAACGTGGTGAAAAATGTAGCGAACGAAATAATATTGATTCCCCCCAGCTGGATGAGAAACATGATGATCATTTGTCCCTTGAAGGTGAAATAGGTCGCCGTATCCACTACGATTAGTCCGGTGACACAACTGGCGCTGGCCGATGTGAAAAGTGCGTCTACAAAGTGGATGTGGTGATTGACGGTCATTTGCGGCATCATTAAAAGTCCGGTGCCGGCTAAAATCAGTACAAGAAAGGAAAGAATCAGCAGAGCTGCCGGTCCCAAATCTAGTTTCGCAATAATCGGGCTGGCCTGCCCGATTTCGATGGTAACAATGACGAGAAAGTAAAGCTGGACGAATAAGAGTAAATAGGGCAAAACATAAGAGAGGTAATATGTTTCGCTTATGTTTCTCATAAGTTGATGGCCGAAAAGGAGATAGAGCAGACCGAAAAAGATGAGACCAAAAATGATGATACTTTCGATCCTGTTTTCCCGGATATACTGTCTGGGATGCTGCGCCAGAAATAAGTAGAGCAGGTATTTGAAGATGTAAAAATAAAAACTGAACCGGATGATTCCGAGAGCGACCAGGGCGGTATCGCTGCTTTGCGGAAATCCATAGTAGTAAACGATACTTCCCATGGCTGCCAGTGAAACCAAAATCCGGGCCACCGGCATAATATGATTGATAACTCCCCGGATGTTGTAACGGAAAGTATTGATATTTTCAAGTTGTTGTTTTGAAAAAATGGGCTTCATGCACGGTTACTTCAGGTGATGACTTCCGCTGGATTGCTTTTTTATTCGTTAATTTCCAGAAAGCGTTCAATATCCACTTGCTTGCCGAAGATGAGCATAAAATCGTCTTCTCCGATTTCGGTAGCCGAATTGGGGATATCGATGTGTTCTTCCAGTATGACCCGCCCATTCTTGATTACTTCCAGCTCTTTGGTAATGGTTATTAGGCTGAGGTTATAGCGGTCACGCAGGTCCAACTCACCAATTGAGCGTCCAATGGCTACTTCGGGCGGCTTCAGCTGGGCGATGCGGTAATCGTCGGGCAGTTCCAGGTATGACACAATACTCGGATTCAATAGCTTTTCGGTGACAATGGTCGCCACTTCGCTTTCGGGAATGAGCACCTCGCGGATACCGATTTTTTCGAGAATCGTTTGCTGTACGGGGCCGGTTGCCCGGGCAATGATCCGTTTGATATCCAACTCGAGCAGGGTGACCGCACACAGTGTCAGTTGCTCGAAATTGGTGCCGATAGCTATCACAACGGCATCGTAATCGCTGATGTTTTGTGAGGCAAGAGCCTTCGGATCGGTAGCATCCAGGGCAACAGCGTAGGCAACTTCCTCAGCTATATCATCTATTAGTTGCTCATCGATATCGATAGCCAAAACTTCGGCACCACGCTGAGTAAGCTTCCGGGCAATTGCATGCCCGAATTGCCCCATTCCAATTACCGCAAACTTGCTGGTTGAATTTGCCATGGCTGTTCATTTTAGGTAATGAATATTAGCTATAATCGCCCGGACAGCCAAATGGCTACTGTTAAAATATCCTTTTCTTTCTTATTTCACTACTGGTTCAGGCGGATACCATCGGGCTCGATGGTGATGATTCGCTTTTTGTACAACATTCCAACCGCCCGTTTATAGTTTTTCTTGCTTTCGCCGAAGAAGGAATAGATTGTTTCCGGTGAGCTTTTATCGGTAACAGCCAAAAAGCCACCTTGCTCTTTTAGCATATTCAGAATTCTATCCGATAGGTCCATGGCGCTTTCAATGCCAGGTTTCTGCAAGCTCACATCAAGTTTTTCATCCTCACGCACCTGTTTGATGTAGCCCGGAAGTTGTTCGCCGCTTTTCAACGGACGAAATACTTCGTTTTGGTACAGCATTCCCCAGTGCATGTTATTCACAATGGCTTTGTAGCCGATGTCCGTTTTGCTGTGAATCATGAGCTGCACTTCCTGCCCGGCATGATATTCCGGCGGAACATTGTCAAGGTATTTATCCAGTTTCGTAGTAGCCACCATCCGGCGACTTTCATCGTCGACATACACATAAACGATGTACCAGTGGCCTTCCTCCATCTTGCTTTTTTGTTCGCTGAACGGAACCAATAAGTCTTTGGGCAATCCCCAGTCGAGAAATGCTCCAATCTGATTCACCGAAACTACTTTCAGGAGTGCAAAGTCACCAGCTGTAGCCAGCGGCTCTTCGGTCGTGGCAATAATGCGATCTTCCGAGTCGAGGTAGATAAATACTTCCAGGAAATCGCCCGGCTTGCAGCCTTCGGGCATGTACCGTTTGGGAAGTAAAATATCGCCCAGTTCCTGTCCATCGAGGTAAGCGCCAAAATCAACCAGACGCATTACCTCCAGCGCCTGAAATGTTCCGAGTTTGTTCATAGTAATCGTTTATGCTGCGGCAAAGGTACAGTTTAATTTGAATGGTGAGCGAAGCAAAATGCGGAATATGTACGTGTCGGCAAATTGTTTGCTGAATCGTATTACTGGAGCGTCACGTCTGTGACGTAATGATATAGTTAAGTTAAAATTAGAAAAACATTGTATCTTATCGTTATAAATAGTCAATGTGTAGTGAATCAGTTGGTAATGATTTTTCGTTTTACACTTTTTATAAAACGAAAGTTGTTTTTTGTTAATTATAAGAGAGTTATAAAACTTTTCTTTTAAAAGTCCGGTTTCATGGTAATCACTTCGTAATTAGCACGAGACGAGTTCTTCTGTTTTTTCGAAATCTATACGAAGTTATTTTATAGAACTCAATAAAAATTTTTATCATGAAAAAATTATCCATAATCTTATTTCTGTTGATTCCGGCTTTAAGCTTCGGACAAACACAACAGCTTCCGGCTTCTATTGCTAGTTCATTCAAGAAGACTTTCCCTGGAGGGATTATCACTTCATGGACTGGAAACGACAAGTATAATTATTTGATTGATTGGACAAATGATGCATACTTTGGAGATTTTAATTTCGACGGCTTCCCCGATGAGTATTATGGTGACGGCGAATTGTATGACGGCATGGGTGATGCTCCTTATTACTATAATGATGATTTGGATTACAACTATTACGTTCCAGATGATTATCAGGTGATTGTTCACACGCCACCTACCCAATACCAGTTAAACTTCCGTTTCAAAGATTTAAAAATGACTGGAATCTTCAAGCCTGATGGTTCATTTGTCATTGCCAAAGGACGTGTTTCTGTTTTGCCTGAAACAGTTGTCAATACCATTAAAAATACATTTAAAGGCAAGGTTATTCGTGTCGCACATGTCAAAGAGTTGATGATGACTCCCAAATATCTACCCTCTGATGCCGTCTATCGTGTGAAGGTGTTTGTACGGCACAACGGATATGCTATTCTGAAGATAGATTCCAAAGGGAAAGTAGTTTCCAACGATCACTATTAATCAACAATTGCAATCTGGATAAAATGGAATGTGAAAGACTGTCTACACTTGAAGACAGTCTTTTTTTTACGTAAAAAAATGCATTCGACTTAATTTCCCGGTTCTAACGAACGAAGATAATCGACCAGCTGAGTTCGTTGAGCATCTGTCAGTCGGGCTTTGGGATGCATCCAGGTGTAAGAGGTGAGGGGCATGACACCTTCTTTCACGTCGATGGTCATACCTTCCAGTTTGAGGTTGGCTGTTTTTTCGGGGTAATTGCCCCATTCGGAAAGGTTAATATGTGCCCGTGCTTCATCAATGTGTGATTCCAGCATCCAGGAAACCGGTGCTACATGTGAATACCACGGAAATTCGGTGGCATTGGAATGACAGTCGTAGCAGGCATTTCGCATCATGCTGCTGATTTCGGACGATGGCTGGTTGATGTGCAGGAAATCCTTGGCTGGTGCCGTGTTGGGATCTTGCAAATGAACAGGAACAAACTGAATCAGTATGAAAACGATGAACAAGGCAACGGTGATTTTGCCTAACAGGTTAAGTTTGATTTTTTTCATCAAGTATACATTTGGTTGATTAGTAGTTACTCGCAAGTCATAAAATTACAACAAATCTTTTTCCCTTGCCAATTAAATATGGGAAGCAATAACCGTTAAAAATAGCGTATGTACAGGTACAACGAAGTAATAACAATGGAGACCAGCATCATTGGGAAACCGATTTTGAAATACTCTTTGAACTTAATGGGGTAAGGGGTTTTTTGAGTAAATCCGGCTACAATAATGTTGGCGGCAGCACCAATCAAAGTCCCATTTCCTCCGAAACATGCCCCGAGTGACAGTGCCCACCATATCGGTTCAATGCTTTGGTCGGGGTTGATAGCCATTTCTTTAATAACGGAAATCATGGTTGCCGTGTAGGGAATACTGTTAATGAAGGTTGTCGACAATGCCGACATCCATAGCACAAGCTGGGCAGCTGGCTCTGTTTCGCCATGTGTTACTTCTACCATCTTGTCCGCCAGAAAACTGATGATACCGGTTTTTTCCAGACCACCAATAATAATGAACAGACCAATAAAGAAGAAAAGCGTGGCCCATTCTACCTCTTTCAGTATTTCCTCCGGGTCCTGTTTGGTCACCATCATCATGGTAAAACCACCACCAATGGCTAATGTCGCGAGGTCAATCTTGTGCAGTTGGTGGGTGATGAATAGCGTGATGATGACGAGGAAGACGATCAGTGTAGTATAGAAAAAGCGTTTGTTTTGGATGGCTCTTTTTTCGTCGAATGCCTGAATTTTTTCCTTGTCGGCAATTACGGCAGATAATTTTTTGTAATAGATGAGCCGGAGGAGAAAGAAGGTAACAACAGATACGATCAATACCACAGGTGAATTATTCTGAATAAAATCCATGAAATCGAGGTTGGTGGCACCGCCTATCATGATATTGGGCGGATCACCAATCAGTGTTGCAGCCCCACCGATATTCGAAAAGAGTATTTCGGAAATCAGTATCGGCATCGGATTAATTTTCATGGTGTCAGCTACCGCGAAAGTCAACGGAACAATGATTAAAACAGTGGTAACATTATCGAGGAACGCAGACAAAATTGCGGTAACGATGGACAGCACGACCAGAATCCGCCACGGGCTTCCTCCGGTGAGTTTGATACTCTTAATGGCGATGTACTCGAATAACCCCGATTTTCGCATAACAGCCACGGTCATCATCATGCCACTAAGCAAACCGATGGTTTCAAAATCTATCGCCTCAATAGCTTCTTCCTGATTGACAATGTGAAAAGCCACCAGTAAAAAAGCTCCAATCATGGCTGCAATGGCATTGGGGAGTGTTTCGGTTGTAATAAATACAAACGTAAAGATGAAGATGACCAGGGTGGTGATGATATGGATGGTGTCGAGATGCCAACTCAGGAATTCCGTCATAAGTTGCCTCCTTAGCTTATTTTATTTCCATTGAGAGATACGGTTAGTATTTCGATTCGGGTGAGTAACCCTATCAGCATTTTACCTTCCAAAACCGGAAGGGCTGTTTTTTTTGAGCGAAAAAGCAAATCGGCAGCGTACGACATGGAATCACTGGGTGTCACAGTCGGATAATTTGAATCGGTGAACTTGATGGCTTTCTCATCGAGCAAATCATGCAGGTGCCCGACGATGTGATCCAAATCGGCCATGAATGATGTATTATACATCGATTTCATGTACTGCGGAACCGATGCATTGAGAATATCCTGTTCGCTGATACAGCCTATATATTCTCCCAATTGATTGACCACCGGAATGGCACATACTCTGTGCCGCTTCATGGTGATGATGACCCGTCGCAAATCCGAATTCTCGTTGACCGACAGAATATCCCTGTATATGAAATCTTTCACCCTGTTCATGACACTTCCTCCACATCAATGCGTTCAAGGTTGGCCGTAATTTGTTCGGTATTGCGTATCTCTTTGTACAGCGCTTCGATGTTGGTCAGCCCGGCAGCTGAAGCGTACCGGAGAACATCCGCCGTCGGGAGATTTTGCCGGTATGCATGAATAAATCCCGCGAGGTAGGCATCGGCATAGCCCAGCATGTTGACAATTTTCAAATCTCTCGGGCGCAAAATGTAAGACTGCTTTCGGGTAACCGCCACTACATTTTCAATCCGGTGTGTGAAAATGACAAACTCCGTATCTTTTTGGTAAGCAATGATTTCTCTTCCTGCCTGCAGAAACGCATCAATACCATCGAGCGGACGGCCCATGAAATGGTGGTAACTGCGCATATCCGGATTGATAAGAAATGGTCCGGAATCAATTAATGGATCGGTATATTTGGGCGCAGCGTGCAAAACCACTTTGATCCCGTGTCCCTGGGCCATGATAATCATTTGGCGGTACACATCTTCGATGACACCTTTAGGAAGTGAACCGGCCAGTACAACCATATCAACCCGGTTGAGAAGTCGTTCGTAGCTTTCCAGCAAGAATACCAGGTCGTCTTCCGGAATCTCTTGCCCAAAGTCGTTTATTTCGGTCAGCGTTTCATGTTGCGTGTCCAGAATGGATGTGTTGGTCCGGGTGGAACCTTCGGTAAAGACGAAGCTGGTGGTAATGCCGCTTTGTCGCAGGGAGTCACAAAGCAAATGTCCTTCATGACCACCGGCAAAGCCTGTTGCAATCGTGTCATCGCCCAGTACTTTTAGGTTCAGCGCAATGTTAACACCTTTCCCACCGGGAACCGTCATACTCATCTCCCGACTGTCGAGCCGATGCAACTTGTGAATTTCAAACCCGTTCAGGATTAGGATTTTATCGATGGCCGGATTCAATGTGACGGTTAGTATCATAAGGCATCTCCCGGTTTTTGTTGGATGAGAAAGCAAGTGTGCTATGTATAAATTTAAGGAAAATAATCGTCGGGTTTAGGTAAGGCGGAGGATTTTAAGGAGTTATGCAACATAAACGCTGATGAGATGTAACAGAATATAACCATTTATTAAGTACTCTATTTAGCTAAAAGCGGAATCTACAAAGGTTTAGGTTGAGAGTGGATTGTGTGAGCCTTTCGCCTTGGAATTTAGAATGGATATACAGAATTAAGCATATTTTAAGTTTTTATAGAGAACCAGTTAAGATTAGCTATTGTTTCTTTGACAGAAACTAAGCGAGTTACAGTACTCCTTAATTTCACTTATGATTTTAACTTCCGGAAATATACAAATTGATATGACGTGGCAGAATAAGTTGTTCCCCGTCAGTTTAAACGTTATAAATTCATTTAAAAATTGAACGATATGATTGATATTTCACACATCCACCCCATGTTGGTTCACTTCCCGATTGCATTATTAATTGCTGGGTTTTTCTCTGATGTCCTTGGTCTGTTTGTAAAGAAGGAATTCTTTACCCGCGCTGGATTTTATTTGTTAATTTTGGGAACGCTCGGGGCAATTGCTGCAGTTATTACCGGGCATATGGCAGGCGATGGCATCGAAGCGGGCTCGCTGAAGCAAGCTGTTGAAGTTCATGAAGATGCCGGAACATTGACATTGTGGCTCGCTTTAATTACTTCGGCCTTTCGGATTATTCTGGTCTGGTTTGAAAAATACAGGGGAGCATTAAAAGCTGTGGCACTGGTTCTTTTTCTCGCGACCGTTTTGTCGGTTGCCCGTACCGGATATTACGGAGGTGAGTTGGTGTACAAACATGCCGCCGGCGTCGAACTCAGTTTCGGAAACAACTAATACCTTATCTAACAACTAGTCTGATTCACTATGCGTATTTTAGTCATTGAAGATGAGCCTGGAATTGCCAGGTTCCTGAAAGAGGGTCTCGAAGAAGAATCTTTCGCCGTTGATGTAGCAGAAGATGGAATTAAGGGGCAGGAGATGGCTATGGACAATGGTGAAGAGTACGATTTATTACTGGTCGACTGGATGTTGCCCGGTATGAGTGGTGTGGAGATTGTTCGGCAGATTCGTGAAGAAGGCCTGCAAATGCCGGTCATTTTTCTGACAGCTCGCGATACCGTACAAGATGCTGTATTTGCGCTGGAAATGGGAGCCAATGATTATATTCGTAAACCTTTTTCGTTTGAAGAGTTGCTGGCCCGGATAAGGGTTCAGTTACGTGAGCCTTCAGGCGAAACTTCCCGTTTAAGTACAGGGAAACTGGTCATGGATTTAAACACACATCAGGTTTTTCGTGGTGAGGAAGAAATTCAACTTACGCAAAAAGAGTTTGCGCTTTTGGAGTTTTTGCTTCGAAACAAAGGGAAGGCTTGTTCCCGTACCCGGATAATAGAACATGTGTGGGACATCCATTTCGATTATGATACGTCTGTGATTGATGTGTACATTAATTCTCTTCGAAAGAAGATTGACCAGAAAGATGAGCCTGGATTTATCCGTACCATTCGTGGTGTCGGTTACATCATACAGGAGGAATAAAAATCGCAAACACGAAACCTACGAATGAGACTTAGCTTCAGCAATCGAATTGCTCTGTATTACATGGGAACCACCGCAATTTTGACAATGGTGGTGTTTTTTTTCATATACATGGTGGTATATCAGAGTGTGTACCGGCATCTTGATGCTGAGCTGTCGGAGGAATCCGAGCAGTTAAGCGAAGGCTTCGTTATACTGGACGGTGAGATTGTCATGACGAATCCCTATGAATGGAATGAAAATGAGCATGAGCAGGTTGAGGTGAATCCTATTTTCATGCAAATTAGTGACGTGCACGGTCAGATTATCAAACGCACTCCTAATTTATACGATGATTCACTAAAAATTTACCTGAATCGTACCGAAAACTTTTTCGTCAATACCACACTTTCCAAGCAACCGGTCCGGCAGTTACAAACACCGATTTTTGATTCGTTGAATGAAATAAAGGGATACATGGACATGGCTGTTCCGCTGGAAAGTACAGTGGTTGTCCTGCGGAATCTGCGCAGCGTACTAATTCTGGCTTTTCCGATTGTCCTGATCCTGCTTTTTTTCGTCACGAGCCTGATTGCCCGCCGAAGCATTCATCCGGTATTCCGGTTAACCGAAACAGCCGAAAAGATCAGCAGGGAAAATTTGAATGAACGGATTCCGTTGCCATTACACGAAGACGAATTATATACGCTTACGCAGACAATCAATCAGTTGCTTGAACGACTTGAAGATGCTGTAATTCGCGAAAAGCAATTTACATCGGATGCTTCCCACGAATTGCGGACACCGCTTTCCATTCTGAAGGGAACACTGGAGGTGATGTTGCGGAAAAGTCGTGAGCCGGAATATTACATCGAGAAAATCAGCAGCAGTTTATCTGAAGTGAACCGGATGTCGGATTTGGTTGACAAACTTTTATTGCTGGCTCGTTACGAAGGCGATGAAGCTCCGGTTCATTTGTCGAATGTGGATGTTCAGGATTTGCTGGAAGGCGTTTTGGCCCGTTTTGAAACCCGGTTTGCTGAAAAGAACTTGAAGCTGGCACTGGATTTTACACCGGAAGTTGTTTTGCAAACGGATCGGTTTATGGTAGAGCAAATTGTGGAGAATCTGATTACGAACGCCATTAAATACAGTCCGGCTAATTCCAAAATATCGATCACCTTACAAAAACAGAAAAAAGTGACCAGCCTGGCGGTAGCCGATGAAGGTCCCGGTATTCCCGAACATGCAATGGACGGGATTTTTGACCGCTTTTATCGTGTCGACGAATCGCGGAATTCCTTTATCGAAGGTAATGGTCTTGGTTTGGCACTAGTCCGTCGGTTTTGCGGATTGCTGCACATTAGGCCGGAGGTGGAGAGTAAGCCTGGAAAAGGTACCCGGTTTACCTTGTATTTCCCTGAAGAAAATAGTGTGTAAACGGATGTTTTCATCCGATTTAAGCTGTTCTTAAGTTTCTCTTTAGACGATCTTTATGGTTGGTGTATTAGATTTGTTCTCATAATAAATAAAGAACAAAACAAACATTGACCATGATGAAAAAAGAATTTTCTTCCTTGTTACTGGCATTTGTATTAATGCTGGGATTTACGCCTGTTTTTGCTGCAGGAAATACACAAACCGTGAAAGATTTACAGGACGCTTTCACGGGTGAGAGCACAGCGCATGCCAAGTATGCGGCTTTCGCCAAAAAGGCAAAAGAAGAAGGCTATGCTAAAATTGCTTTGTTATTCGAAGCAGCTTCACGTGCAGAGAAGATACATGCCGGAAATCATCAAGCGGCCTTGAAACAACTCGGAGCAGATGTTCCGGTAGTGAATCCGGAGTTTGATGTGAAAGGTACGCGTGACAATTTGAAAGATGCAATAGCGGGCGAATCATACGAAGTGGCAACCATGTATCCCAACTTTTTAAAGGATGCATCGAAAGAGAAGGTAAACATTGCCATGATGTCATTCAACTACGCATTCCAGACTGAGAAAAAACACAAAGAGTTGTATGAGAATGCACTTAATTCGCTGGATAATAATCAGGTAAATAGTATGCCGTCGCTTTACCAGGTTTGTCTGGTGTGTGGCAACACCTATGCCGGACAAGGACCTGCCCGTTGCGGTATTTGCATGACGCCGAATGAAAAATTTGTTACACTGAAACTTTAAGAGTAGAGAAGACCATTTTGATGCAGTGTTACTGAAACAATTGGTTGATTAATTGAGAAGAGGGCTTTCCCGTTTATTTGGGAAAGCCTTTCTTTATTCTACCCTGATGACGATTCCAGATGCTTGAATTTTACCACGGTTACTGGCTCTCCTTCCACCTTGATACGGTTCTTTGCTCAGGTAAATCTGAATGTAGTATAAGCCTTTTTTATTGAAGCGTTTTCGTATGGTGATATAACCGTCGCGGTTGGGGGATGGAATTTCCCAGGGCCATAACTGGAAAGCTATTTCTCTGGTGAAATCATTGTAGCTATTCAATCGATTGATTTGAGCGCGGGTCATGGGCTTCAGTGGAGGTTCGTAGTAGCCGATGATGGCATACGGGTAAAGCTTCTTATCCAACAACCGGAATTGTATTGCAGCCGTTTCTCCCTTCTTGATGGTTTGCAGAAATGGACCAAACTGTATATAGCGGTCGAGATATTCTTCGTAATACCGGAAGCCATGCGTACACGAAGCCGTTCCGATACCTACGTAATTATGAAACGGCCCAATGACCGTTTGCTTGTGTCCGTCATCCGGAGCTTTTTCTTCCATGAAACCGGTATGAGCATTCTCCATCAATTTGACAATATTATCGAAATCGGGTGAAATCTTTCCTGTGGTGATTAAGGCCGAAGCGTTTTCCGATACATGGTCGGTACCACCGGCAAAAGCGTATCGGTGGTATGGTTTTTCACCTTGAAGATTCCAGTGCCCGAAAAAGCCATTGTCACACGATTTGCGGCTCATTTTGTTGGCTACCCGGCTGGCCAGAATATCCAGTTTCAGTGACGGAACAGAATATTTTCTCCGGCTTTCGTTGATGTGGTGCAGCAGGATGATTTTGGATAAAAGCATCAAATTGTCATCCCGGTAGTTACTTAGCCGGTGTTCTTTGTTATTCAGAATCTGGTAATAGGCAAATTCTTCCCGTGAAATATGGTGGTCCCGAATTTTTTGGTCCAGGTTAGCTTCAGGTTCCGTCAAATTTTGGGAAAAAGCAATCCCGTGAAAGAGACTGAAGGAAATAATAAGTAAAGCAAAAAATGGAATGATTTTCATGCCTTTTGAATAAATAGTCCTTACCTGAATAACAAATATCAGACCTTTTGGATGACAAAAAAAGGGGCAGATGCCTTAACATCGCCCCTTTTTCGCTCTCGGGTTCCTCGGGGAGGAATGGATTGGTTGGGTTAAAAAAATAAATTGGTTTTGAAAAAGTCAACCAAGCCTCGCTCAACTAACTGAATCCATCATTCTAAACCTGACTGCTCTGATAGGTTAACCATTTTATTGATAAATAGCAGATAATCTACTAGTTGCAAGTTTCTGAATCTTGTTTTATAAAAACGGGGATGTTGTAAATTTGGTATGTGGAAGAGCAAAAAAAAATAAAGTTTTTCGCACAGAAAATCAATATGTTAACTGATGAAAGGGTAGATGAGGATTACCTTTTATTTACTCCTTCGTTTTTCGACTCATTAGAACAATAAAAATGCCGATAACGGGTGTCAGCAAAATACACCAGAAAACGGAACGGCCATAACCTATGGTCCGGTTTTTCCCGATGTATTCTGCAATAAAATGGGTGAGGATGAAATAGACTACACCAAATACGATCGATATGACAATTCCGGCATTCATTTTTAGTTGTATTAGTCAATACATTTCATTTTACCGGCTCCTCGTAAATATCTTGTCTCTTCGATCTAATTTATGGTAAATTCATCTATTTTGCTCGTTTTTCAAGCGATTTAATGATGGCCGAAAAATCATCCCGTGCAAAACCATCTGCTTTTGCCGATGCATAAATTTCACTGGCTACCGATGCCATAAATTGTGGCACTCCGTTGTCATATGCAGTCAATCCAAGCAGGTGAAGGTCCTTCTGCATCCACTCCAAAGGAAATTCAACCGAGTAGTCATTCGACTTGATTTTATCGGTTTTCAACTTAATAAAAGGAGCAGTTACCGGAAGTGCGGATAAAAATTCTAGCAAAAAGTCACGGGAAAATCCCATTTTTTCACCCAAAACAACCGACTCGGCAAAAACGACCATAGCTTGAGCCAGTTGTGAATTGACCAACATTTTGAGTGAGGTTCCCATTCCGGTATCACCTGCGTGAACTGTTTTCTTTCCCATAATATCGAATAGCGATTGGACCTCTTGCATATCATGAGCGGCTCCACCTACCAGGAATACAAGTTCGCCCTTTTCAGCGGGAATTTTGCTTCCGGCTACAGGTGCGTCCATGAAACGGACGTTGTAGCTTCGGGCTTTAGCCGCTGCATCGCGCGAAAAACCAGGATCGACAGTGGTGCAATCGACCCAAAGAGCGTTTTGCTTCATGTGTTTAACAAAACCGGAATCGCCGAAAGCAATGTCGTTTACCACGCCGGGCGTTGAGAGCATCGAAATGACCACATCTGCGTCCTTAACAGCATCAGCTGTCGATTTAGCCACAGTGGCACCTAGTTTGACCAGTTCGGCCGCGGCTGATTGGGTACGGTTGTAAACCGTTACATCCAGCTTTTCTTTTACCAGATTTTTAGCCATCCGGCTTCCCATAATTCCTAATCCGATAAATGTGATTTTCATAGCACAATATTTTTGAGTTTAACTAATTCAAATTGTTCTTCATTAGTATTAACTATGAAGGAAAGTAAAGGTTTGTTGTTCTGTTATAAAAAATGACAATTTATATTATTGAAAAACATCGACTTAAAGTGTTGTTTGATGCTTGTAAAACAAAATTCCCCCATAACAATCTGTTACAGGGGAATTTGATTTTATTCCGGATTTAGAATAAACCGGTAATGTTTCCTTCGTTGTCGATATCGATATTCTCGGCAGCTGGTTTCGCCGGCAAGCCCGGCATCCGCATAATGTTTCCCGTAATGGGAATCACAAAGCCTGCGCCCGAGGCAATTTCAATGTTGCGTACCGTTACTACAAAATCCTTGGGACGTCCCAGTAATGCGGGGTTATCCGATAGCGATTTTTGTGTTTTGGCAATACAAACCGGTAATTTATCGAGTCCGAGCTTTTCAATCTTTTTCAAATCCTTTTTAGCCTGGCTGGAAAAATCGATGGCTTCAGCTCCGTAAATACGTTTGGCTACGGTTTCGATTTTTGTTGGAACATCCCAGTTCCAGTCATAAAGCGGCGTGATTTGATTTTCACACCTTTCGCAAGTTCCGGCAACGATATCTGCCAAATCCAATGCTCCTTCTCCGCCTTTGGCCCATACATCGATTGGAGATACGTCTACGCCCATTGATTTGCACTTTTCCACAATCAGGTTGATTTCGGCATCGGTATCCGAAGTAAAACGGTTAATCGCAACTACTGGACAAGCCTTGAACTGCAGCATATTTTCGATGTGCTTTTCGAGGTTGGCAAAACCTTTTTGCAATGCCTCCAGATTTTCCTCTTTCAGCGAATCAAGCGGAGCTCCTCCATGGTATTTCAGTGCACGCACGGTGGCAACCAGGACAACTGCCGAAGGTTGTAAATCACCATAACGGCATTTGATATCGATGAATTTTTCGGCACCCAAATCAAAACCAAATCCTGCTTCCGTCACTACATAATCCGACAGCGAAAGCCCCATTCGTGTAGCAATAATGGAGTTAGTTCCCTGCGCAATATTGGCAAACGGTCCGCCGTGGATAATGGCGGGAGTGCCTTCGATGGTTTGTACCAGGTTGGGTTTAATGGCATCCTTCAGCAGTGCCGTCATGGCACCCTGCGCTTTTAGGTCGCGTGCATAAACAGGCTTGCCGCTGTAGGTAAATCCGATGAAGATATTACCCAGGCGCTTTTTCAGGTCCTCAAAGTCATCGGCCAGACACAAAATGGCCATAATTTCGGAGGCAGCGGTGATATCGAAACCGGTTTCGCGGGGAACACCTGAGCTGGTTCCGCCCAAACCCAAAATCATTTGCCGCAACGCCCGGTCGTTCATGTCCATCACGCGCTTCCATTCCACTGTGCGCGGATCGATACCCAGAGAATACTGTTTGTTCTGTAGATTATTGTCGATTAAAGCAGCAAGGAGATTGTGCGCTTTTTCTATCGCCGAAAAGTCACCGGTGAAATGAAGGTTAATGTCTTCCATGGGAAGCACTTGAGACCAGCCACCTCCGGTCGCACCTCCTTTAATACCGAAAACCGGTCCAAGAGAAGGCTCGCGCAATACCACCGTTGTTTGATAGTTTTGGCGGTTCATCGCCTGCGCAAGCCCAATGGAAACAGTGGTTTTTCCTTCTCCTGCAGGCGTGGGCGAGATGGCCGAAACCAAAATCAGCTTATGCTGTTTTACCTTTTCCTTATCGATAAACCGAAGTGGAATTTTTGCCTTGTACTTTCCGTACAGTTCCAAATCGTCAAATTCAATGCCCAGTTTTTCCGCAATCGATGCGATGGGCTTCATGCTCACGGAGTGTGCAATTTCAATGTCGGTCTTCATCTGAATTTCGTTCGTTTTATGATTTTCCGGATGCGCCGGTTCCTAAAGTAGTCCTTATTGGTTATGGTGAAATTTCGGCATAGTACGAACTTAACGAAAGAATCAGACGAAGACAATGTCATCTGTCAGCAATTTTGCTGATAAGAGAGAAATCGAAAGTGGGAATTTCGAAGGGCTAAGAACTAAAAAAAGAGAGGCAACCATTGCCTCCCTTATGTCAGTATTATGGTTTGGGATAACCTTTCAAGAGAGCGACCGTTTTGGCAATCTCCTCATCGGGTAATTCATAATCGGTGAGCTGTCCCTGCAGAAACTTTTCGTAGCCAACCAAATCCATCAATCCGTGTCCGGAAAAATTGAAGACGATGGTTTTCTCTTTACCTTCTTCTTTTGCTTTCAACGCTTCACGGATGGTGGCTGCGATGGCGTGGTTTGTTTCCGGTGCCGGAATGATTCCTTCCGTTTTGGCAAACAAAACACCGGCATTGTAACATTCGTTCTGATGCAAAGAAACGGGGTTGACCAAACCTGCTTCTACTGCTGCACTGACTAACGGTGCCATTCCGTGGTAACGAAGTCCGCCGGCATGAATAGGGGCCGGAATAAATGTATGTCCGAGACTGTGCATCGGGAGGAGTGGAGTCATTTTGGCAATATCACCATGGTCATATAAGAACGGAGCTTTGGTCAACGTTGGGCAGGATGAAGGTTCAGCTCCGATGATTTCGATATCGGCGCCATTAATTTTGTCGTTCACAAACGGGAAAGAAAGTCCTGCAAAGTTACTACCCCCACCGCAACAACCAATAACCACATCCGGCTTTTTGATGCCGACTTTCGCCAACTGCTTTTTGGTTTCTAAACCGATGATCGTTTGATGCAGCATTACGTGGTTCAGCACTGAACCCAGGGAATAGCGGGTTTCGCCGGTTGGGTCGGTAACAGCTGCTTCGATGGCTTCGGAGATGGCGATACCCAAACTTCCGGGCGTATCCGGATCGTTTTCGAGCACTGCACGACCGGCAGCTGTTTCCATGCTCGGGCTGGGAATACACTTTCCTCCCCAGGTATTCATCATCATCTGCCGGAAAGGCTTTTGGTCAAAACTTACCCGTACCATAAAAACCTTGCACTCAAGGTCCAGCAGGGAACAGGCAAATGAGAGCGCACTTCCCCATTGTCCGGCACCGGTTTCAGTAGTGATGCGTTTGATGCCAAACTCCTTGTTGTAATATGCCTGGGCAACGGCAGTGTTTGGTTTGTGGCTTCCAGCCGGAGATACACTCTCATTTTTGTAATAGATTTTGGCCGGAGTTCCCAGCGCTTTTTCCAAAGCATAAGCTCTAACCAACGGACTGGGACGCCATATAGAAAGTAATTCCAGAACCTTTTCGGGAATATCAATCCAGCGTTGGGTACTTACTTCCTGCTCAATAATGTTCATGGGGAAAACGGGTGCCAACATCTCGGGCGAAATCGGTTTTCCATCAGGTCCGAGGGGAGGACTCATTTTCAAATCAGCCGCCAGGTTATACCATTGCCGTGGCATTTCGGATTCATCGAGAAAGATTTTTTTCTGCAGCATAGTAAATGGTTTAGTGGTAATGGTGTTGAACGAGAAGTAAGAGGACTTTTCATCAACAACTTTAAAGATACAACTTGGTAATATATTTTCGCATTATAAATGTTTTATAATGTGTCGAAAATGTATTTTATCAAAAGTAAAAAAAATTGGGAAAAGTAAAAACAAGGGAAGCAGATAATGACTTGAAATCTAATGGGCGAATGACAGACAAGGAAGGAAACAGGAATGAAAAAGTCGCATCAGGAATGGACCGTGATGCGACTTGGAATTATTTTACTTCGAGGGAAGTGAATGCGTGTTTTATTTTCTCCAATGCGTGTAGAAGCAATTGTCTGGGTATGCCAATATTCATTCGCTGGAAATATTCTCCGCCGGGGCCGAATGCCTTACCTGGAGAAAGGCCAAGACCAGCTTCGCAGATGAGTCGTTCGCGGACTTCTTCAGGCGGAAGCCCGGTTTGCGAGAAGTTTAGCCAAACCAAAAAGGAAGCTTCTGCTTCCATGGGAATGATTTCCGGAAGGTTTTCTTTGAAGAAAGCGTGAACGATACGATGGTTTTCTTCGAGGTAAGAGATCAGTTCCTTTCGCCACGATTCACCATTGGTATAAGCCGCGCGGGCGGCTTCGTAAGCCATGATATTTCCACGGAAAAGATGCAACGCATGCATCCGGTGGTTGAGTTTTTCACGGATTTCCGAATTGGGAACGATGGCAGTAGCAGCGGATAATCCGGCAATGTTGAAAGTTTTAGTCGGTGAGATGAGCGTGATGCTATTCATCGCCGCTTCATCTGAAACCGTAGCAAATGGTACATGTCGATAATCATTCAGCACTAAGTCTGCATGTATTTCGTCCGAAATAACCAGAACATTATTCTCTGTAGCGATGGACGCCAGTTCTTTCAATTCATACTCCGACCAGACACGACCGCCTGGGTTATGCGGATTGGAAAGAATGAAAACTTTGATGTTTTCTTTCATTTTTGCCCGCAAGTCATCCAGATCCATCCGGTATTTTCCATCCTCCAGTTTCAGGTTACTGAACACAACTTTTCTGTCGAGGTTGTGGGGCACATCGAAAAATGGCGTGTAAACCGGAGCGTGTACCAAAATATTGTCATCCGGTTCGGAAAAAATTTCCAGCGCCAGCCCAATGGTGGGTACAACGCCGGGGACAAAACTCAACCATTCACGGTCTATTTTCCAGTTGTGGTGAGATTCTTGCCAGTCTTTAATCGCGTCGAAATATTCATCTCCCGGTAGGGTATAGCCGAAAACACCGTGGTTTGAACGTTGGTGCAGCGCTTCGATGACTGGTTCGGGACTGCGAAACTCCATATCTGCAACCCACAGCGGCATCACATCTTCGCGTCCGAAAAGCGCTTTACGCCGGACGTACTTAATGGCGCCGGTTCCGGAGCGGTCTACAATTTGGTCAAAGTTAGTTGTCATGGTAAGGGTTTAAATAAAAAACCCCGGACCATACGGACCGGGGCGTGATTTTTCTGCAACAGTTATTTACTTTCCGGATTCACCTCGATAGATGATGTAATTGGGAGCGCTTTCTTGTAAATAGCCGATACGCCACAATACCGATCCTGCGAAAGATTTATCGCTTTTTCAAGCTTTTCCATTGGTAAATCTTCTCCCCAGAACTGATAAGTAATGTGCATGCTGGTATAAACCTTTGGATGCTCTTCACTCAGTTCGCCAGATACTTTTACATCGAAATTATCGGGGGTAACCCGCATCTTTTTCAAAATGGAAATGACATCCATGGCGGTACAGCCTGCCAGGGCAGTCAGCATGAACGGTTTCGGACGGGGGCCTAAATTTTTGCCTCCAACTTTTTCGTCCGCGTCCAGCATGATTTTATGCCCGTTGACTTCGGCTTCAAAAGCCATGTCTTCTTTCCACGAAATTCCTACTTCATGCTTCATAAAACAGTGCTGCTTTTATTAGTTTGCCTCTACTTTCAGTACGTCGCTGATAGCCTGAACGAAGGTGTCTTTAGGAAGTGCACCCATCGCCATTTGCGGCTGACCTTCAACCGGTACGAAAAGCAGTGAAGGAATACTCTGGATTCCGAACATGGCAGCCAATTCGCGCTGGTCTTCAGTGTCAATCTTATAGATTTTCAGTTTTTCTTCGCCGTATTCTGCCTGGAGTTCTTCCAGAATAGGAGCTACCATTTTACATGGGTTACACCAGTCAGCGTAGAAGTCGATGATTGCAGGCACGTTGCCTTCAAATTTCCAATCCTTATTATTTTCGAAATCAAATACTTTTGATTTAAAGGTCTCTTTTGTCAAAAATTCCAAAGCCATTTTGTTTACTTTTTTTGGTTTCTAAATATTGTTTATTTCAAATATTGCCAATAGCAAAAGTTTCGATGCAAAAGTAAGTAGTGATTTTGAAAAAACAAACTTTTTTGAGAAAAAAGTTGCTAATAGCAAAAAATGTGCTTGTGAATAATTGCTTTATTTGTATTTTTGTATCCGGAAAAGAATCGAAAAAATTGAAATACAATGGAAAACGGGAATGGAATCATGTTTATGATTTATGAACTAAGGCGCAAATGTGCTTCGGTCGATCAACGCTTGATGGATGATTTAGGACTTTCGCAATCGGAATTGTTGTTCTTTTCGGCGCTGGACAACTGCGAAAAGATCAGCAGTCCGGAATTGGCCAAGAACATGGACTTGTCGCCTTCGCGCGTGAGCAGGGTCGTGGATAAGTTGGTCAATAACGATTTCCTTATTCGGGAAGTCGACCCGAATGATCGCCGGGCTATTACATTAAATCTGACTGAAAAAGGTAAAAAGGTGAAGGAACAGATTGACATGGGCCGGCAGGAGTGTGAGGCGCAGTTGATGGAGATTATGCCGGACACCGATATGAAGAGATTCAGTGAACTTGTCACCAAGATTGTTACGACATTAAAATAGTGAATTCCCCGCAGGCAAATTAACCTCGGGGAATTCAACTATGTTTACTATTCTACCAGAATCTACTCCTGATTTTTCCCCCCGTAATAATTCCAGTCCGGATTATAACCGGTAGCGCATCAGTACAGCCAGGGCACGGTAATAGTCGTGTTCGGCGCTCAGAAAATTCTCATAGGCACCAATGTAGTAGTTCATCTCCGTCACATAATTAATGATGGAAATTTGTCCAAGCTGTAAAGACTTGTTCAGTAACTGCATACTAGACATTTCTTCGAGCCCTTTCCGGTAATTCTTTACCGACTTTTGTAACGATTCCACCTGACTGTAGGTATGTTCCAATTCAAATCCGGCTTGTTTTACTTTTCCGGCGTATTGAACAGCAGCCCATTCCTGTTGCGCTTTGGCTCGTTTTACATTGTTCTTGTTAGACCATAACGGAATGGAAATTCCTACTTTCGGACCGCCATATTGTTCGCCCGGAACCGTTTCCGATTCATATCCAACTATAAGTTTGGGCAGTCCTCGAGCCCCAGCCAGTTTTCGAGCTTCTTCCGCTACGTTTTTCCTGGCTTTCGCCGAAAGAAGGTCCGGACGCGACCGAATGATGTCACTAAATAATGAATCTCTTCCTGGTAGGATTTCTTCCCTGTACGAGAATTGACGCAAAACCGGTAACGAATCACCACAAAGCCACGTAAGTTTTTCCACCAGTTGCTGCTCGTTTGCCTTAATGAGCGTTAACTGGTTCTCCAGCTCAATCCGTTGGATACGCGCTTTGTTTACTTCCAGGATGGTAGCTTCACCTCGTTCCATCTTTTGGTTTAGCGATTCGTGTAGCTTCACCGTATTTTGTACCCGATCGGTTAAATACCTGTCGCGCTTTTTCTGATACACCAGCTCATAATAGGTAAGTTGAGTTTCGAGTAGTAGTTGCTGTCGGAAATCGCGGTAATCCATTTCCGATTTATTGGAACGACTGTTGGCCAGTTTATTTCGGTAATGATAAACCGAAGGGAAATCGAGGCTTTGGGTCGCCGAAAAAATTTTCTTGTCACCCAGTTCGTCCGAATTGCCGGGCATGAAGCCAAATTCTATTTCCGGGTCGGAAGGCGTCAAGCCGGTCCTGTATTCCCACTGTTGAGCTTCTTTCAGTTTTCTCCCGGCTTCCAGATTTGGATTCGCCTCTTCGGCTGCCTGAAGCAATTGCAGAAGTTCATTCTGTGCCATCGCCGGACAGAAAACTAAAACCATCGTGAAAAGGAGCAGGATTTTCATCGCACTAATCTTGTTCATTCTTTCTATTGTCATCGTTTTTCCTCCTCTTTTATTTCCTTCCGGTTTAACCGGAAATAGACCACCGGAATGACAAAAATGTTCAGCAATGTTGAGGTGAGCAGGCCGCCCAGAATCACTATGGCCATAGGACTTTGGATTTCATTACCGGGAAGGTCGCCATTCACAGCTAACGGAATCAGCGCCAAAGCAGCTGTCAAAGCCGTCATGAGGATCGGATTTAGCCGGTCGGCCGAACCCTTGATGATTCGCCGGTAAAGCCCGACACCTTCTTTCTTCAGAGCCTGGTAGCGGGAAACCAGCAGGATACCGTTTCGGGTAGCGATACCAAACAGCGTGATGAATCCGATGATAGCCGGGATGCTCATCACACCTGATGTGAAAGCCACTGCCATGACACCTCCGATGAGTGCGAGTGGAAGATTTAGCAGAATGATGCTCGTCACGCGCATATCTTTGAATTCCTGATACAGCAGCAGGTAGATAACCAGTAATGCAAAGAGCGATGCCAGCAGCAGTTTGCGTTGTGCATCGGCAGCACTTTCAAACTGACCGCCATATTCCACGCGGTAACCTTCGGGCAGAACGATTTCCTGTTCAACCTCGTTGCGAATATCTTTCACAACAGAGTTCAGGTCCCGATCGGCCACGTTGCACGAAACCACTAGCTTTCGCTGAACATTCATCCGGTTGATGGTATTGGGACCGGATTCGGAGCGAACATCGGCGACATAATACAGCGGCACTTTGCGTCCATCTCCGGTATCGATAAGTGCATTCTTAATGGCTTCGATATTTCCACGGTGTTCATCGTCGAAGCGGAGAACCAAATCAAATGAGCGTTCTTTTTCGAACACATCGCCCATTTTTTCTCCAGCGAAAGCCACATCGACAAAACGGTTGAATTGTTTCATTGGGATACCATAACGAGCCAGCATTTCTCTTTTCGGGCGAATGCGGATTTGCGGAATTTCGATTTGTTGTTCCACAAACGGGTCAGCTACACCTTCAATACCAACCATCAGCGACTTGATGCGTTCGCCCAAATGGTGCATTACCGGAAGACTGGTGCCGTAAACGCTGATGGCGATATCGGCGCGCGAACCGGAAAGCATGTGGTTGATTCGGTGACTGATGGGCTGTCCCACTTCGATAGACACGCCGGGTAACGTATTCAGTTTCTGCCGGACTTCCGCCAGAAATGCATCGCGTGAGCGTTTCCCCAGGAGAAAAGGTGCATCGATTTCCGAGACGTTGGCACCAAAAGCGTGTTCAGCTAATTCGGCTCGTCCTGTCCGACGTTCAGTGACTTGAATTTCGGGAACGGAAAGGAGCAGTTGCTCGGCTTCGCGTCCGATTTTATCTGATTCAGCCAGGGAAATTCCCGGCATTGAAGCTACATTGATCGTCAATGTTCCTTCATTGAAAGGAGGCAGGAAACTTCCACCAAACCGCGAAAGGAAAATCAGCGCGACAATGAAAAGAGCGACCGAAAGTCCGATGGTCAGATTTTTGGCCCGCATTACCTGGATTAGGGTTGTCCTGTACCATTCCACCGTTTTTGTTTCGAGCCAGCTTCCTTTGCTGTGCTTCTTCAGTTGCTTTCGGTTCACCAGCAACAAGCTGGAAAGAACAGGCGTAACCGTGATGGCCACCACCAGCGATGAAAACAGGGAAATAATGTAAGCAACACCCAACGGTCGCAGCATACGACCTTCCATTCCGCTCAGGAAAAAGAGCGGAATAAATGCAACGATAATGATGAGAGTGGCATTCATGATGGATGCGCGGATTTCGACTGAAGCTTCGTAGATAACTTTCAACGAATTGCGGCGTTTCTTTTTTGGTAATTTTATATTTTCCCGTAATCGCTTGTACACGTTCTCCACATCGATGATGGCATCGTCGACCAGTGAACCAATAGCGATGGTCATTCCGCCCAGCACCATGGTGTTGATGGTGTAGCCCATTAGTTTCATCACGATGACCGACATTAAGAGTGAAAGTGGAATGGCCGCCAGCGAGATCAGCGTTGTCCGGTAGTTCATCAGGAAGAGTGCCAGGATGATGGCGACAAAGATGGCGCCTTCCATTAGTGCGCGTTCCACATTGCTTACCGATGTGTCGATAAAGCTCCGTTGCGAAAAGACGTCGGTGTGGATTTTGACATCCGGCGGCAATGTTTTCGCGATAGTTGCCAGTTCAGTATTAATATTGTCGGACAGCTTCCTTGTGTTAACATTGGGTTGTTTCGAGACGGTCAACACTACCGCTTTTCTTCCTTTATACGAGCCATCTCCGATTTTTGGCGCCGGCCCGATACGAAGTTCTGCTACATCCGACAGTTTAACGGGAAATCCGTTGGCCACACGGATAACCGTATTGCCTAATTCACCTACCCGGTTGGAACGTCCGATGCCTCTGACGATATAGTTATTCCGGTATTCTTCAATGAAACCACCGGGTACGTTGTCGTTGTAACCATCGAGCAACTCTGTCAACTCATCGAAACGGATACCATAATAGCGTAGCTTTTCCGGGTTGACGAGAATCTGGTATTCTTTGTATTCTCCACCGATTGTGTTCACTTGCGCCACACCACCCACCGATAGAATGCGCGGACGTACCTGCCAGTCTGCAAGTGTGCGCAAATCCATGGGGGAGGTTGAATCGGATGTCATGGTAAAAACCATGACTTCGCCCATAAGTGATGATTGCGGAGCCAGTGTTGGACTTCCAACGCCTTTGGGAAATCGGTCCCGGATGGTCATCAACTTTTCCGCAACTACCTGCCGGGCATTGTAAACGTCCATGCCCCAGTCGAATTCGGCCCAGACAATGGAAAAACCCATAGCTGATGATGAGCGTACTCTGCGTAATCCAGTCGCTCCGTTAATGGCGGTTTCAATGGGAAAGGAGACCAGTTGTTCCACTTCTTCCGGTGCCATCCCGTGCGCTTCGGTCATCACCACCACGGTTGGGGCATTTAGGTCGGGAAAAACGTCCACCTCCATCTGCCGGACGGAATAGTAGCCGACCAGCATGAGTAACAGCGCCCCGACAATGATGAGCAACCGGTTGTGTAACGAGAATCGTATGATTTTATTTAGCATGTGAATGAGTTCAGGAGGTTAGTGATTATGGTTATGTGCCGGGGCGCTTCCACTCATGGAAGCCAGTTTGACACGGTAAGCACCTTGCGCTACTACTCGCTCACCGGCTTCCAGACCGGATAGAACTTCGAGTCGTTCTCCGTCATTGCGCCCGGGAGTGATGTACCGTTTCAAATACTCTTCTCCATTCTTTTGAACAAAAACATAGAAGTTTCCCTGTTCTTCCATCAATGAGGAGAGAGGGATTGTCAGTGCATTCTTGAAGGAACCCGCTTTCAGGTATACTTCCACGTATGATCCGGGAATCAGGTTTTCTGTGTTGATGACCTCGAAATAGACCGGTGTGAAGAACGTCTTGTCGAGCGTCGACTTCCCGAAGGTAATTTTTCGGCCTCCCAGATTATCGACAGAGTGCACTTGTAAATCGTAAGGAGTGATGAAGTTAGCTGAAAAAACACTCGGTAGCCGGACATAATCCTTTTGAGGTACATCGGCCCGAAGTGTCAATTTCCGGTTTTGCGTAATTACCATCAAAGCCTGTCCGGCTTGCACAAACTGGCCTTCCGAGACCAAACACTCTTTTATGTAGCCGGTTTGCGGTGCAACAATCCGTTCTCCCTGTGTGGTATGAAAACGGCTGATATTTTCATAAACGGCTTGTGCACTTCTGAATTCGGCTTCCGCTGAGCGAAATTCGGTTTGGGTGATCAGCCGGTCTTCGATCAGCTGTTTGGAGCGTTCGTAATTTCGGCTGGCTTTGTCGTAAGCCGCTTTGGCTTTCAGGTAATCCTGATTCAGGTTACCATCAAGCAACGACGCTGACAAAGTCAATAGTTCCTCGTTCTTTTTTACCGGTTCCCCGGAAAGGAGTTGCGTGCCACCTAAAAGGACGGTTCCCCGATGTTTGGCTGTCACGACAATTTCGTCGCCTTGTGCCGGCATAATTTCACCCGATGTTTTGATGATTTCGAAGAAGGGCTCTTCTTTCACCGGTTCAATCGCAAAATTAATTTTCCAGGCTTCCTCTTTAGAGAAAGCAATCACTTTCCCATGTTCGTGGTGTTTTTCTTCACTTTCGTGGAAAGCGGTTTCGTTTTTAAAAACACGAACGTTTTTTAACGAAAAAAGAACCGGAATGCCTTTGTCTGTTACTTCTATTTCCAGGGGTAACAGACCTGTTTTCGGCGGAGTAAAGGACACATGGAAAATACCAGGTACTTCCGGCTGAGCTACAGTCGCAAGCAACTGATGGTTATTCAAGAGCTTCAAGCTTCCCTGTTTCAGAGGTTCGTATTCCGGTAAAAGAGTGACGTGCACGAGCAATTCAGCTTCTTCATTTTGGATAAAAGGTGTTGATTCGACGAAAAGTTCGTATTGGTTTTGGCTGTCAAAAACAGTGAAGGTTTGTTTTTCCATGGCTTCACTTTCTTCATGACCTTTGTCAGCCTGGTGATTTTTGGTATTATAACAAGCTGTTGTCATTCCTCCAACAAACCATATTGTCAGGAATAGTAATCGGAGTTTTCTCATGGTAGAAAATAGATTATGAGATAATTATCGCGTAAAGAAAAAAAGGATGTTTCCCGAATCGGAGAAAAGAAACAGGTATAACAGTCCCAATTACTGGAACAGTATTAGTTACCGGGGAAACGTGAAATTAAACGCGAAGGGTAGGAGGGCCTCTGACGGTTGAGACCTTACCGGGTGGCTCGTGATAAACCGGAAGGATAGCTACCGGATAATCGGTTTCTCGGGGTTGGTAAGTCGTATTGGTATACTCGGGTGAAAGAGTAATAAACTGCGGATTGAAATGCAGATTTACAGCGGTAAAGAGCCAGTTGTGATGGTTGTGCTGCGTACATTCACCGTGCTCGTTGCTGGCTTCGTGGTGATGAGGAGCGGGAATTTGGAAAATCTCAGGTGTATCTTCGTGCTCCATATAGCAGATCTGCTCCGGTTCGCCTGAGCCAACCGGCTCGGCATGCCAGATGCCGTTGTGATAAATGAACACGACGGCGAAAATGATGAGCCATAATCTGCTATGTAATGAAATTTTCATTGCAATAGCAAAAGTAGCAGATTATGTCAATTCCGCAAATGGTTGTAAATGTGCCGGAAAACAACTGTTGTTAAGCGGCCGGCCGAAAGCTGTCGGGACGAAGTAAAAAAAGCTATGTTCATTGTTGACTTTCCTGGCTGAGGCGAATGGTTTCAGCCAATTGCAATTTTACTAAATCGTCAGTCTGTTTAATCTTCCGGGCTGCGAAAATTATTCTTTTGTTTAAGTAATTTAATATCAGATTGTTTTTATCATAAGTCCGTAGATGTAACATAAAATTTCAGGAATACATAAAATAATGTAGAAATATGCACGTTTACATAAATAGATCAAAGACCCAAATACAGATGTAGGTGATTGAAAAGTAAATTAAGCAATTTGCCTTTTGTTTCAATGACCTTGAAAATAACCATTCACAATTAAAAAGGGATTCAACCACTCCGACTAACCCCGTTGTTTGATGGTTGAATAAGTATAATAGCATGGAATTGAATTGTTTGTTGAAGTGGGGTATTTCAAGGGATAATTATGTCGGTCCGTCTTGGGCCGGGAGGGAAACTTAAAAAACTACATCATGAAAAATTTGCTTAATTTATTGTTGGGCGTGACTTTCCTGTTGGGAATGGCAAGCTGTAATAAAACAGACAGCAACGCAACCGACACACTTCCGCAAGGGGAAAACACGGTTCTTTCAATTCAGGGAGTAACTTCCACAACACAAGTAAAAAGTGCTTCGATAGCGAGCATACCAACCATTTCACTATCGATTACCGGAAAAGACGGCAGTACGATAGGTACGGCCACATTAACTCAGGCAAAGATTGCTGTCAAAGAGATTCAATTTAGCATGCCCGACAGTGAAATTGACAATGAGGCGAAAAAGGAGCAGGAGGATGAAGTTGAATTCAAAGGACCGTTTATTGTTGACCTGATTACCGATTCGGTGACCCCGGAATTGAAGCCAGTTGCGCTTATTCCTGGTACTTATACCGGGATCAAGCTAAAGCTTGACAAGATTGAAGGTAATGAAACTAATGAAGATGACGGTTCTGCATTGGCTACTGAAAAGGACTCTATTTATCAGCATTCAATTTACCTTGAGGGTACCTATACCGGAACAATTCAGCAGGTCCAGTATCAGAATATTCCTTTCACAGTAAAGTATGATATGGATAAGGAGATCAACTTTAATACGGCAGGAACCAAAGGTTTCAAGGTGGCATTGGATTCTATGAATAATGTTATCGTAGCCTTTAACCTGGACGATTGGTTTAACTTCTCTAACCGGGAAACCAATCCCGATCAGGTTGATTTTAGTGACTTAACGGTACAAACTGATGCGAATGGTGATCCGTTCATCGTAATTGAAAAGACCGAAGAACAGAGTGATGTTAATGCTGCCGTTCAGGAAGTGATTGAACACAATCTTGAAATGTCGACCCGTTACGGTAAAGACGAAGATCATGATGGTCAACTAGGAAATAAAGAAGATGATGAGACTTCAAATGACAACGGGGAATAAATAACATTCATAAGATTGAAATCCCTGAAATACGCTCAAATCCAATTGGGGCTGATCTTTTAAAGATCAGCCCTTTTAACACTAATTAAAGATTGAGCGCTTTAAACTTTTATATTTTTACGATGTTGTGAAAGAACAAAGGACCTAAAGACAATAGCATTCTTTATTGAAGATCTTGCGATAAGTGAATTTGTTTAAATGAGATATTAAGCTGGTGAGATGCAGTCCCCCCACCGTTCTGCATTGTTTTCGATTTAGTAACCCCATCGGGAACGATTGGATAGTTGTTTCCGGTGCACAAAATGATCAAAAACGAAGGAAAAGATGAGAAAAATTCAATTCGTAATGGCCATCGCTCTGATGGTTGGAGTAGCTGCATGTAATAACAATGATAACAATTCAACACCTGGAGAGGCAACGGTGAAAGTTCACATGACCGATGCACCTGCCGATTTCTCGGAGGTGAACGTAGATGTTCAATCGATTACCCTTATGCCGGCAGATACTGCTAATGGAGCATCCGAAATAGACTTGGGAGCGCATGCCGGCGTTTATAATTTGCTGGAACTAACGAATGGTCTGGATACATTGCTTGCCAATAAAAACATCCCGGCAGGGAAATACAGCCAGATTCGTGTAAAACTCGGAACGGACAACTCATTGGTGATGAATGGCAATACCTATTCAGTGAAAGTTCCCAGTGGATCGTCAAGTGGTTTGAAGCTACAGTTGAACGCTGATTTTGTGGGAGGTGTCACCTATGATATTTTACTGGACTTTGATGCGGCACGGTCGATTGTTGTACTTGGTAATGGCGGTTTCAACCTGAAACCCGTTATCCGGGTAAGTACCGAAGCAACTTCCGGTAGTATTAAGGGAAGTGTGAACCCAGCAAATACCGAGGGAGTGGTTTATGCCATTTCTCCCAGCATGGATACTTTGTCGACATACGTCGATACGGTTTCCGGTAGCTTTATACTTCGTGGAGTTCCGGCGGATATGTATACCGTTGAGGTTAATCCGGCTACCGATTCAGGCTTCGGTAAAAAATCAGTAGACAATGTAAAAGTTGTTGAAGGGACACAGACTGACGTCGGTACGATTGATTTGACGACACAGTCATCTGGTACTGCACAATAAAGCACGAACATTTGTGTCTGATATAAAGAGACGGGAGAAGTCAATTGGCTTCTCCCTCTTTCTTTTCTGCTATTCGTCGTTCAGATTCAATTCATACAAATCGGAGCGACGGTCTTTCAGATTGCGGACAGCTCCGAAATAGTGCAGTTCTTTCAGCAAATCCAGATCCACGTCAGCTACCAGAATCATTTCCGTATTCGGTGTAGCTTCCGCTTTTATTCCCGTGGTCGGGAAGGGGAAGTCGCAAGGTGTAAATACCACTGCCTGGGCAAACTGAATGTCCATGTTCGATACTTTAGGAAGATTTCCAACACTTCCGGCAATAGCTACATAGCACTCGTTCTCAATGGCTCGTGCCCTGGCACAGTAACGAACCCGCGAATAACCGTTTTGTGTATCGGTAAGAAACGGGACAAATAAAATATCCATTCCCTGTTGCGCGAGCAATCGGGGAAGTTCCGGAAATTCTACGTCGTAACAGATTACGATACCAATGCGGCCGGCATCGGTATCGAAGACTTTAACCTGGTTACCACCGGTTAACCCCCAGAATTTAATTTCATCGGGAGTTACGTGAATCTTTTCGTATGATTCGTATGTTCCGTCTCTGCGGCAGAGGTGGCCAATGTTGAGTAAGCGGTCATCTTCATTGATGTAAGGCATGCTTCCTGTAATGATGTTGACATTGTAGGTCATCGCCAGTTGAAGAAAGCGATCCCGTATTTCTTCAGTATACTGTGCCAGTTTTCGGATGGCTTTCGACTCTTCCAGGTCGTTGTATTTTGCCATCAACGGGGCATTGAAGAATTCGGGGAAGAGGGCAAAATCGCTCTTGTATCCGGAAACGGCATCCACGAAAAACTCGACCTGTTCGAACAGCTCATCCAGGCTTTGATAGGAGCGCATTTGCCATTGTACCAATCCTAATCTGACTACCGATTTGGTCGTCGCAATTTTGGGAGACTTTTTTTCGTAATATATATTATCCCATTGCAGCAAAACCGCGTATTCTTTCGATTCCCGGTCGCCCGGAAGATAACCTTTCAACACTTTCTTCACGTGAAAATCGTTCGCCAGCTGGAAAGTAAGCGTCGGGTCGTACAGCTCTTTGAATTTTACTTTTTGGATGAATTCCTTGGGCGTCATTTCTGCCGCGTGCTTATGGTAATTCGGAATTCTTCCGCCAAAAACAATGGCTTCCAGGTTCAGGTTTTCGCACAATTCCTTCCGGGCGTCATAAAGCCGGCGGCCCAGGCGCATCCCCCGAAATTCAGGACGAATAAACACATCAATACCGTAAAGAACATTTCCTTTCCGCGTATGCGTATTAAAGCTGTATTTTCCGGTTATTTCTTCATACGTATGGTTATCACCAAAATGCGAGTATTGCACAATAATGGAAAGAGCACACCCGACCACCACATCGTCGACAACAATAGCCAGCTGTCCTTCCGGGAAAATAGAAAGCAGTTTGTTGAAATGATTTTCTTTCCAAAAGGCACCGGGCCAGTTGGGATAAGCATCAATCATCGATTTTTTCAGCTCTTCGTAATCATCACTATTCAGGGTTCTTAGTTCAATTGTATTGATTGTGCTCATAAGCCGTTATTGTTGAGTTTTCAATTTTTGTCAGACCGTTGGAAGATAAACAGGAAACGTAGAAAGATATCGATTTCCGTCTGATTTTATTCCGTAGAGAAATGAATTTTCAATATTATGTAACAATAGTATTGAGATGAAGTTCATATTCAAACTATTGCAGGGGCTTAAAGAAACCTACTTGAAAGTTAATTGTGTACGGTATTGTGATAATTAGGAAAGCGATCTCTGTGACGCCTTTTGTAATAAATGTACCACTTAATGAAGCTGAAAACGAGTAGGATAAAGGATAGTGAACCCAAAACGATGATTCCTCTTAGAGGGATGGCAAGATGTCCGAAAATCAGCCACAGGCTTAATATGGTGCCTGCACTAAGATTAATAACCAATGCGCCACGAAATCCGAGGCCCGGAGCAGCTTCTTTTTCCTTTCTTCTTGCCTCCATTATAAGCGATATAGCAATGCCCAGAAGTACGGCCCCCAGCAAATTAGGGTAAAATCGAGAGTAGGCTCCCGGAATTCCCGTAAATTCCCAAACTTCAGGACTGAATAGTAACAAAGCGATTCCGAGTAATCCATCGATTACCGCATCAACGATTAAAAAAGCACGCATGCGCATGGTAACAGCACTTTAGGTTTTGGTTGATTACAAATTGACAACTCCGGTTAAATAAGTTACGAATTTTATTGCGATATGTTATGGTCAGTCGTCGTTTTGACGGAAGTAGGTGCAGATAATTTTTTCGCTTCGGGGTATATGGTAGATAAAAGGAGTTTTTGTTGTGTATATCCGGATAGTCTGTTAACACTTTTCGCATTTTTTAGCATTTTCTGTAAGATGAATACTGACAATGTTTTAATGGAATTGTTAGAATCTAAAAATCGGGCTTTAAACATTTTATGATACTTATATGTTGAGTTTTCTGATTGGAATCGATAGCTTTGTTCCACGTAAATATGATTCGAAAAACAGGACATATCCTTACAGCCCTGATACTTTTAGCTTCAACAATCGGGGTTACCATCAACAAACACTATTCGAATGGTCGGTTGTTTGATGTGTCCATCTATGCCGCTGCGCAATCGTGCTGTTCTCCTGGTCACCATATGGATGGTTGCCGCGATACGCACGATCATTATCAGGTGGTAAATGATTTTCTGGCGTCGAATTTCGATAACGATTTTCAGGCACCGGTAATGAATTTTTTCACTCCGGTGATGGTGGTTCCTGCTTTCGAATTGTCTGTTATTTCAGAAGTCAACTCTCCGTTATTTCCTCATCAAAACAAACTCCCCGTTTATGATGCAGGGGATTGGTGTGCCCTTACGCAAGTATTTCTATGTTGATTTATATCGTATAAAATCAGTCGGATAGACTGATTATTGTAGCCGGATGCATTGGTCTGCATCTTGGGTTGCAGTTTTTGTACGTTCAGATAAATCATTTCATCACAGCTTAATTGTAAGAGCATGCTGAATAAGATCATACGATTCTTTTTAGAGAATAAACTGGTCACGTTTCTGGCACTTCTAACATTTGTTGCCTGGGGTATTGTTTCTGCACCTTTTCAGTGGGATACAGGTTCCCTGCCTCGCGATCCGGTGCCGGTCGATGCGATTCCCGATTTAGGTGAGAACCAGCAAATTGTCTATGCCCAGTGGCCGGGGCGTTCACCGCAGGATGTGGAGGACCAGATAACTTATCCGCTAACCACAGCACTGCTGGGAATACCCGGAGTCAAAACCATTCGTAGCAATTCTATTTTCGGACTCTCCAGTATTTACGTCATTTTCGACGATGATGTAGATTTTTACTGGAGCCGTACCCGGATATTGGAAAAGTTAAATTCGCTTCAGTCCGGTACGTTACCCAATGGTGTCACACCGTCGTTAGGGCCCGATGCAACGGCCTTGGGACAGGTTTACTGGTATACACTCGAAGGGCGGGATAAAAACGGGAATCCAGCCGGAGGATGGGATCCGCAGGAATTGCGAACAATACAGGATTACTTCGTCCGATATGGATTAATGTCTGCCAAAGGAGTTTCAGAAGTAGCATCCATCGGAGGCTTTGTGAAGGAATACCAGGTCGATATCGATCCCGATGCCATGAAAGCGAATCATGTGAATGTAGCGCAGATTATGTCGGCCGTCAGGAAGAGCAATCTCGATATAGGAGCACGCACCATTGAGTACAACCGGGCTGAGTACATGATTCGCGCTTTAGGTTATATCAAGAATATTCACGATTTGGAGCAGAGCGTTGTGGCCGTTCATAACAATGTTCCCATCCGGATAAAGGATGTGGCGCACGTGACTTTTGGACCAGCTACCCGTCGCGGCGGACTGGATAAAGACGGCGCTGAAGCGGTTGGAGGAGTCGTGGTAGCCCGTTACGGTTCCAATCCATTGCAAACCATCAATAACGTTAAAGAGAAAATTAAAGAGATATCCCCCGGACTTCCGTCGAAGACGCTGAAAGATGGTACTGTATCGAAAGTGACTATCGTGCCGTTTTACGACCGGACCGGCCTGATTAAGGAGACGCTGGGAACACTGGAGTCGGCATTGTCGCACGAAATTCTCATCAGTATTATCGTGGTGATTGTACTAGTACTAAACCTCCGGGCTTCCTTCTTAATATCGAGTTTATTGCCGATTGGGGTGCTCATCACCTTCATTGTGATGCGGCAGTTTGGCGTGGATGCCAACATTGTAGCCTTGTCGGGAATTGCCATTGCCATCGGTGTGATGGTTGATGTGGGAATTGTGTTCACGGAGAACATCGTCAGGCACCTCGAAATGCCCGAGAACCGTGGCGCCCGTGGACACGACCTGCTGAATGTCATTTACAATGCGACCATCGAGGTGGCTTCGGCGATCATTACCGCACTGGCAACCACGGTGGTGAGTTTCTTGCCGGTCTTCGCGATGCAGGCCGCCGAAGGAAAACTCTTCAAACCGCTGGCCTTTACCAAAACATTTGCGTTGCTGGCCTCATTGGGAATTGGCATTATCCTGATTCCGGCGATGGCACACATCCTGTTTGGCATCCGTTTCGATAAAAAGCGAACCAGCCGGGTTTGGTATGCGGCATTAGTCGCGGCGGGTATTCTTTTCCCAATCATTTATCATTCATGGGTGGCGTTGGCATTGCTGGCTTTCGGTATAAATGGCCTGTTGGAATACCGTTGGCCGGAAGACAAGCGCAAGTACGTTACGTGGATTAATATCGCGATAGCGGTAGTGATCGTCGTTTACTACCTGTCGTCCGAATGGATGCCACTGGGAGCAGAGAACAGTCTGTTCGTGAATTTCCTTTTCGTATCCATCATTGTCGGTGCGGTGTTGGGAACGCTGATGACCATCGTTCATTACTATTCCTACATATTGAAATGGTGTCTGGCGAACAAGTGGAAATTCCTTAGCATCCCGATTGCTTTGGTGCTGTTTGGTATTGTTGTTTGGCAGGGATTCGATAAAACGTTCTCGTTTATTCCGGCTACGATGAATAAAATCGGGTGGAATATTCGGACGACCAATCTCTGGACTTCGCTGGATAAGTCATTCCCCGGAACGGGGAAAGAGTTCATGCCGTCGCTGGACGAAGGTTCGTTCCTGTTGATGCCGACCACGATGCCGCACTCCGGTGTTCAGGAGAACATCGATGTGATTCGGCAAGTCGATAAAAGAGTGAACGCTATTCCGGAAGTAGAAAACGTGGTAGGTAAATGGGGGCGCGTGAATTCGGCTCTCGACCCGGCTCCGATTTCGATGTTCGAGAACGTGATCAATTACCGTCCGGAATACATCCTCGACGAAAACGGTCATCGCATGCGCTTCAAAGTCAATGATGATGACGCGTTTGTGCTCAAAGACGGTTCGACATACGATCCGAAGAAAGACGGCTATCGTCAGATTGATAAGAGTCAATTAATAGAAGACGATAATGGCGAATATTTCCGTCAGTGGCGCAATAGAATCAAGTCGCCCGACGACATCTGGAAGGCCATTGTGAAAGCTTCTTCTGTACCCGGATTAACTTCCGCACCGAAACTGCAGCCCATACAGACCCGACTGGTGATGTTGCAGACGGGTATGCGGGCGCCAATGGGCATTAAGGTGTTTGGACCTGATCTGAAAACCATTCAGAATGTTGGTTTCGAACTGGAGAAATTCCTGAAGGAGGTTCCCGGCATCAAGCCTAAGTCGGTATTTGCCGATCGGGTTGTTGGAAAACCTTACCTGGAAATCAACATCGACCGGGATGCAATTGCCCGCTACGGGTTGACTGTTCAGGATATGCAATCATACATTTCCGGAGCCATTGGCGGAATGAAGCTGACGACCACGGTGGAAGGCCGTAAGCGTTTCCCCGTTAGGGTGCGTTATGCCCGCGAATATCGCGACAACCCGAATGATTTGAAGAATATACTTATCCCGACGCCAACGGGTGTGCAGGTTCCGCTGGGTGAACTGGCGAAAATCACTTACACACGCGGTCCGCAAATGATTAAGAGTGAAAACACCTTTCTGGTAGGTTACGTAATTTTCGATAAGCAACCGGGACATGCAGAAGTGGATGTTGTGGAGAATGCGCAGAAGTTTCTGCAAAAGAAAATTGCCGATGGCGAATTCAAGGTGCCGGCCGGTGTGAGTTACAAGTTCACCGGTAACTATGAAAACCAGGTACGGGCAACCAAACGATTGATGTTGGTGGTTCCGATTTCGCTGTTGTTGATCTTCCTGATCCTCTTCTTCCAGTTCCGTTCAGTGACGACCTCATCAATGGTCTTCAGCGGTATTTTCGTTGCCTTTGCCGGAGGTTTCCTGATGTTGTGGTTGTATGGCCAGCCGTGGTTCATGAACTTCAGCGTGGCGGGAATCAACATGCGCGGCCTCTTCCAGATGCACACCATCAACCTGAGTGTGGCGGTCTGGGTCGGGTTTATCGCCCTGTTCGGTATTGCCACTGACGATGGGGTGATTATGGGAACGTACCTGACGCAGGTGTTTGATAAAGAGAAACCGGAAACCATTGCACAGGTGCGCGAGTCTGTTCTTCACGCCGGTCGAAAAAGGGTTCGTCCCGCGATGATGACCGCAGCTACCGCGATTATTGCCCTGATACCGGTACTGACTTCTACCGGAAAAGGTTCCGATATCATGGTTCCGATGGCTATCCCTTCGTTTGGCGGAATGCTTATTCAGGTGATGACCATGTTCGTGGTTCCGGTTCTGTACAGTATGTGGCAGGAGAAAAAGGTGAAGAAAGCCCTCAAACATAAATCGATTGAATCATGAAGCGATTAATATATATCATCCCGCTGTTGTTCGTTGTGGTTTTGCTTTCGCAGGAAAAGACTTCGGCGCAGGAAGCGTTGAACAACTACCTGGTGCAGGCTGCAGAAAATAACCCGGGATTGAAAGCCAAATTCAATGACTACCGGGCATCACTTCAGAAAGTGCCGCAGGTAGGAACATTGCCCGATCCACAGGTCATGTTCGGTTATTTTATTCAACCGGTCGAAACCCGGCTGGGGCCGCAAAAAGCGAAGATTTCAGCCACGCAGATGTTTCCCTGGTTTGGAACGCTGAAGGCTCGCGAGAATGTGGCCACCAACATGGCGCAAACCAAATACGAAGCTTTTGAAGATGCCAGGTCGAAGTTATTCTACGACTTGCGCTCCAACTATTTTAATCTCTATTTCACCGGAAGGTCGATAGCGATTACCAAAGAGAACCTGAAGTTGATGCAATCCTTCAGGAAACTGGCGCTGGTAAAGATAGAGGCCGGTATGGCTTCCACGGTAGATGAATACCGACTGCAAATGGAAATTGGCGAGTTGAAAAATCAGCTGGCTTATCTGCAGGATAATTACCAGACGCAGCAGGTGGCCTTTAATAACCGGTTGAACCGGGACCGCCATGCAACGGTGGAAATCCCGGATACCCTTTGGGTGAAAGATTTGCCGCTGAATATGCAGCAAATTGCCGATAGCGTGAGTTTGCAAAATCATCAGGTTAAACGACTGGACAACCTGATGGCCGCTTACCAGGCCGAGCAGGAGGCCGCCCGCAAAGCTGGTAGCCCGAAGTTTTCCATCGGTTTCAACTACATTTTTGTGGGAAAAGGCTCGATGAGCAGCACTGATGCCGGGAAAGACGCATTTTTCCCATCGGTGGGGATTACCATTCCGCTGTACCGGAGAAAGTATCAGGCCATGATTCAGGAAGCAGAGTTCAAGGAGGAAGCCGCGACCAACCAGAAACTGGACAAGGTCAATACCCTGAACAGTGTTTTGGAACGGGCCAACCGCGATTACCGGGATGCCGTTCGCAGGGTGGCACTTTTCCGGAGACAGCTGAGCCTGGCACATCGCTCATTGAACATTCTTGAATCGTCGTATTCAACCGACGGCAAAAACTTCGAGGAAGTGTTGCGGATGGAACGGAAGGTGCTGAAGTATGCGCTGGAACTGGATAAGGCACGGGCCGACCGAAATGCTTCAGTCGCTTTTATCGATTACTTAATGGGTAAATAAAATGGATTTCAAGATGAAAAAATATATCGACCTGTCGAAAAAAGAGTGGTACCGCATTGGCATCGCGGTGCTAGCCGGATTGCTGGTGGGATGGTTGTTTTTCCACGGAAGTGGAAATAACGCGACCGAACCGGTCAAGCATCATCATGAGCAGGCAGAGGCCGGAACTAAAAAAGTCACCATCTGGACCTGCTCCATGCACCCGCAGATCCGTCAGGATCATCCGGGGAAATGCCCCATCTGCGGCATGGACCTGATTCCGCTGACCGATCTGAAAACAACAGAATCGGCTTCAGCAGATGAAATTCCGATGACAGAGGCAGCCATGAAGCTGGCCGATGTCCAAACCATGACGGTACAGAAGGGGTATCCGGCCAAAGAAGTTCGCTTGCTGGGTAAGGTTAAACCCGACGAACGAAACATTGCCGAGCTGACAGCCCGTTATGGCGGACGAATCGATAAGCTCTTTGTGAACTTCACCGGGCAGCATGTGCGAAAAGGAGAGAAGTTGGCGTTGATTTATTCGCCGGATCTGATTACGGCTCAGAAAGAGTTGCTGGAAGCGATTCAGTACAAGAATACCAATCCCGATTTGTACCGGGCTGCCCGGAATAAACTGAAGCTATGGAATCTGACGGATGCACAAATTAATGGCATCGAACAGAAAGGAACCATTCAGGAAGATTTTGAGGTAATGTCTCCCATTTCGGGTACGGTGACCAAACGGCAGGTGTCACTGGGGGATTATGTAAAAACCGGGGCCAGTCTGTTCGAAGTCATCAACCTCACCGATGTGTGGGTCATGTTCGATGCTTATGAAACCGATTTGCCGTGGTTGCGCAATAATGATAAGGTGCAGTTTACGGTGGCTTCCCTTCCGGGTGAATCCTTTAAGGGAAAAGTGACCTACATCGATCCGTTTATCGATGCCAAAACACGCGTGGCACACGTTCGTGTTGAGGTGCACAATCCGCACCTGGAACTGAAACCCGAAATGTTTGCCAACGGCATTGTCACCTCGCAGCGGGCTGAAAACGGAAAAGTGTTGTTGATTCCGCAAACAGCAGTCTTATGGACCGGCAAACGCTCCATTGTTTATGTGAAAGTGCCCAACCGCGAAGAGCCGACTTTCAAAATGCGGGAAATCACGTTAGGTCCCGAATCGGGCGATAATTATGTAGTGGCTGACGGACTCAAGGAAGGCGAGGAGATAGCTGTAAATGGCGTATTTCAAATCGATGCGTCGGCGCAGTTGGCCGGTAAACCCAGCATGATGAATCCCAAGGGCGGCGACTCAGGTGCCGGAAGTATGCCCGGAATGGATATGGGCGGCAGTAAGTCGACCTCTTCCGCGAAAGCGAAAACGGCTGAAGAAGCATCCGAGACGAAGGTTCCCGAAGCATTCAAGCAACAGCTTACTAACGTTTACGAGGCCTATTTAAAAATGAAAAATGCCTTCGTCGCCAAGCAGTTCGATAAAGTACAGGCCGATGCAAAAGCTGTTCAGGCTGCATTGGGAAAAGTCGATATGGAAGAGCTGAAAGGAGACAACCATCTGGCGTGGATGAAGCAGCTGAATGTGATGAAGCCCAACATTGCCACGATTACGTCAACGGTAAAACCGGATGAGCAGAAAGCGGCTTTTGCAACGTTTAACAAAACTTTCTACGAAAGTGTAAAACGGTTCGGTTTGAAAGGCGTAACCATTTATTACCAGTTCTGCCCCATGGCACTCAATAACAAAGGAGCTTTCTGGTTGAGTGAGTCCGCAGATATCCGCAATCCGTATTTTGGTTCGGACATGTTAACCTGCGGCGAAACCCGTGACACCATTCAATAATAGAGTGCTAAAGTGTGTTAATTCATAAGATCATATAAAACATTTAATGAATTGTATAACACACTACCGGTAAGCATGGGGTAGCTTTGAGGTATGACTTTGAAGACAAAAGAAATGAAGTATTACATCAATAAAAAAGTGGAAGGCAGCTTCGACGAGGTAATCGTTCAGGTTACGGAAGCATTGCAGCAGGAGGGATTTGGTGTATTGACAGAGATGGATATTCAGCAAAAGCTGAAAGAAAAACTGGATGTCGATTTCAGAAGATATAAGATTCTTGGAGCTTGTAATCCACGGTTTGCTTACCAGGCATTGGAATCCGAAGACAAAATCGGGACGATGCTTCCCTGCAACGTGGTTGTTCAGGAACTGGACAGCGGCGGAATTGAAGTCGCAGCCGTTAATCCGGTAGCTTCGATGCAGGCGGTTGAGAACGACGATTTGTTCTGCATTTCGACGGAGATTTTGAGAAAACTGGAACGGGTGATTGCTTCGCTTTAGGAAAGTTTTCTTCAAGATAATGACATCATAGAAGTTATTAACGAATAAGAAATGGAGGTTTATCATGATGTACGGTTATGGAGGACATTGGTTTGGCATGGGAGGCGGCTGGATAATCGGCCTGCTCTTCCTTATTGTTGTCATTTGGCTGTTGGTCCGGGCAACCGGTTCGAATCAGCAACCTCATCATCCCTCAAATTCTTCCCATCAGGGAGGAAATTCAGCGGTCGATATCCTGAAAGAGCGTTATGCACGCGGCGAGATTGACAAAGAAGAGTTCGAACAAAAGAAGAAAGACTTACAATAATTAACTGGTTATTTATTTAAAAGCAGACACATGAAGAATGCAGTAGTAACGTTGATTTTTGGAATTTTAATGATGGGTGCGCAGTCGTTATTGGCTGATAACGCACAGAAAACTGACACCTTTAAAGTGTACGGAAAATGTGGTTCCTGTAAGGCCCGCATCGAAGGCGCTGCAAAAAGCGTTGACGGGGTAGCGAAAGCCGACTGGAACATGAAAACGGAGATGTTGGCGGTGACGTACAATCCTTCGAAAACCAATGAGAAGAGCATCAGTAAAGCCATTGCCAAAGTGGGACACGATACCCAGTTCGACAAAGCGTCAGATTCGGCTTACGCCGGACTTCCTGGTTGCTGCAAGTACGACAGGGCCACGTATCCCGATAAGAAAAATTAACTTTTTTCATATGAAATACCCGGGGTTGCTCCCGGGTATTTTTGTAAGTTTACTAGAGAAACTTAAACGATATGGTTATGAACGATTGTTTTCAGTTTGGATGGGGCTGGGGATGGCCCTTTGGATGGCTCATTTGGTTTGCCTTTATTATTCTGGTCGTTTTATTTATCGTGCGTTTAACACGTGGTCCGGTTTCCCAACCGCCAAGAGATATTGGTCACGACGCTGCTATGACGATCCTCAAAGAGCGTTATGCCCGTGGCGAAATCTCGCGTGAGGAATATATGGAGCGGAAGAAAACACTGGAGGAAAGCTAAAACGGATTCATTTTCCGTTTGTGCATCAAGCCAGTTCGCTGAGTTCGAGCCAGCGCATCTCTTTTTCGTCCAGCAGGTCTTGCAGTTCACCGTGCCGGTTGGATTGTTCGACCAGTTCTTCCGGCGATAAGTTGCCTGCATTCATCGCCTCTTCGATGGATGCTTTTTCTTTTTCTAGCTCAGCGATATCCGTTTCCAGCTGTTCGAATTCTATCTTTTCCTTATAGGTGAGTTTGCGTGGTTTCGGTTTGTCCTGTTTAGCGGGCTCTGCTTTTTCGGCTTTCTCCTGTTTTTCCTGTTTGCGTTCCAGCTTATCCTGTTCTTCTTTCCAGTCGCGGTAGTCGCTGTAATTGCCCGGAAAATCCTTGATTTGGCCTTTACCCCGGAAAACGAACAGGTGGTCGACAATCTTGTCCATGAAGAACCGGTCGTGCGACACGATAATCACGCATCCGCTGAAGCTTTTCAGGTAATCCTCCAGCACGTTCAGCGTCATGATGTCGAGGTCGTTGGTCGGTTCATCCAGAATCAGGAAGTTGGGATTCTGAATCAAAACAGTACAGAGATACAATCGCCTTCGTTCTCCACCCGAGAGTTTTTCCACATAGGAATATTGCACTTCCGGCGGAAAGAGGAACATGTTCAGAAACTGTGCAGCCGTCATCACCTGGCCATTGCCCAGGTCAATCACTTCGGCAATCTCTTTCACGATATCCAACACCCGGTCTTCGGGTTTGAACTGCATGCCGTCCTGCCGGTAATAGCCAAATTTAATGGTTTCGCCCACGTCGATGGTTCCGCTGTCAACGGGAATAGCGCCGGTAACCAGGTTCAGGAAGGTGCTTTTGCCGGTTCCGTTTTCTCCCACAACGCCCACTTTTTCGTAGCGACTGAATTTATACGAGAAATCCTCCAGAATCCGGATGTCGCCAAAGCTTTTGGAAAGATGGTCCACCTCCAGTATTTTTTTCCCCAACCGGGCACCTTGCACATTCAGTTCCACGGTTTCGTCCGAACGTCCCTGCGAGGCTTTTTCCTGCAGCTTGTATGCATTTTCCACCCGGTATTTAGCTTTGTGTCCCCGGGCCTGTGGCATTCGCCGAAGCCATTCCAGTTCGGTGCGATACAGGTTTTTGGCTTTCTCTACTTCAGCGGTTTGTTGCTGAATTCGTTCTTCCCGTTTGGTGAGGTAATAGGAGTAATTTCCCCGGTAACGGTAAATGGTTTGGTCGTCCAGTTCCAGAATTTCATCGCACACCCGGTCGAGAAAATAGCGGTCGTGCGTCACCATGAAGAGGGTAGACTTCGCTTTGCCCAGGTATTTTTCCAACCATTCAATCATGTCCAGATCCAGATGGTTGGTGGGCTCATCCAGAATGAGAAAGTCGGGTTCGGTAATCAGCACATTGGCTAAAGCCACCCGCTTTTGCTGGCCGCCGGATAGTTCACTGATGCGCTGCTCAAGATTATTTATCTTCAGTCGTGACAGGATTTGCTTAATACGCACTTCAAAATCCCAGGCATTCAACCGGTTCATTTTTTCCATCGCCTCAGCCAACAAGTCATGGTTCTGGCTATCTACAGCTTCTTCGTACTGTTGGATGGTTTCTACCAACTCGTCCGATGATTTGAAGGCCGCCTGCATTACGGTATCATCTGGATCGAGATCGGGCGTTTGCCTTAGGTAGCTTACACGGATGTCGCTGGCAATGCTAATGCTGCCTTCGCTGGGTGAGTTGATGTTGTAAATTAAGTCCATCAAGGTCGATTTGCCAGTACCGTTTTTGGCAATCAAGGCAACTTTTTGACCTTCCGAAATGGTGAAGTTGATATGTTCGAACAGGGCGAGTTCGCCCCAGTATTTTGTCAGATTTTCAACCTGAAGATATGGCTTCATGCAATCCTTATTTTAGCCCTCAAAAATAGCAGGAATTACATGAAAAACCACAATTGTTGACTGTTATAAGTTTAATGGGAAAATTGGGAAACGACTGAACAAAATCCGGTTGTTTTCAGTTGGAATGGTGATTTACATAAGCGAAACAATTAATTTTACCGCAAACGAATTAACCAATGCAGAAAAAAGAACGCTTTGCCCGCATAATTGAGTGGTTTCAGAAAGAGATGCCCATTGCCGAAACCGAACTCGAATATACCAATCCCTATGAATTATTGGTTGCTGTTATTTTATCAGCACAATGCACGGACAAAAGGGTAAACCAAATTACGCCGGAGTTGCTTCAACGGTTTCCCACTCCCGAAAAACTGGCCGAAGTAGAGCCGGGCGAAGTATTCGAGTACATCCGCTCGTGTTCCTACCCAAATAATAAAGCCAAACACTTGGTTGGCATGGCCAAAATGTTGGTGGCAGATTTTAACAGCGAAATTCCGGACACGGTGGAAGAGTTGGTGAAGCTGCCCGGTGTGGGTAGGAAAACTGCCAATGTAATTGCTTCAGTGGTATTCAATAAGCCGGCAATGGCCGTCGACACACATGTTTTTCGTGTGGCAGCTCGCCTGGGGTTGAGTACGAATGCCAAAACACCGCTGGAAACCGAAAAGCAGTTGGTAAAATACATTCCGGAAGATTTGATTGCCACAGCACATCACTGGCTCATTCTGCATGGCCGCTATGTTTGCCTGGCGCGAAAACCGAAATGTGAAAAGTGCGGACTGACACCTTACTGCAAATATTATCAGCAAAAGCTGAAAAAGGAAGAAGCTTAATTCGTATTCAGGAAAGCACCATCAGGCTAAGCGCCATCACAGCCATTCCGCCAATGAGACCATAAACCGAGAGGTGATGTTCCCCATATTCTTCTGCCGATGGTAGCAGTTCGTCGAATGAAATGAAGATCATGATACCGGCGACACCAGCCAAAATATAGGCGAAAATCAAGTCCATGTTTTCCGGTGTAACGAACGGAAGAATCAGTAAATAACCAAGCAATGCGCCAACCGGTTCCGAAACTCCTGACAGGAAAGAGAGCCAGAACGCTTTTTTCCGGTTTCCGGTAGCATAATATATAGGTACTGAAACAGCAATTCCTTCCGGGATATTGTGAATGGCAATAGCAATCGCGATGGCAATACCGATGGATGGATCTTGCAGTGCAGACGCAAACGTGGCCAATCCTTCCGGGAAATTGTGAATACCTACAGCCACTGCTGTCATGATTCCCATGCGGTAAAGTTTCCGGAACGCAATGGCTTTGCTCTTATCGTCCATATCCTCTACAGCCTTAACCTCGTGCGGGTTTTCAAAATTCGGGATGAATTTGTCGATTAAGGTAATCAGCAACATGCCACCGAAGAAAGCGATTAAGGAATACCAGTGTCCGCGAAGTTTTCCTAACTTTTCAATCAGTATATGCTGTGCATGCGGAAAAATTTCCATGAACGAGATGTAAATCATCACACCCGCTGAGAAACCAAGGGCAACACTCAGTAACTTGGTATTGGTTCGCTTGGTGAAAAAGGCAATGGCACTTCCTATTCCGGTTGACAAACCGGCAAAAAGGGTGAGCATAAACGCGGTTAGAATATTCCCGGATATCTCCATATGATGGGTTTAGTGTAAGTTGGTTACAGGCCGTTTTTCCCTTATTATAAAACGAAAATAATAAAACCTCTTGAAAGTAACGGCTTTCGGCCGTTTTTGGAATGATTATAAAATTCCCCAAAAAATGTTATTAACACATGTAGAGAATTTGTTTTTTAGTCAATCTTTGTACATTTGCTCTTAATAAAATGTTATCAACAAAAATCCATTTAAGTTATGGCTTACGTTATTTCTGACGAATGTATTGCTTGCGGAACTTGCATTGACGAATGTCCGGTAGAAGCGATTAGTGAAGGTGAAATCTACAAAATTGATCCGGAACTTTGCACAGATTGCGGTTCTTGCGCAGAGGTTTGTCCTGTTGAAGCAATTGCTCCGGGAGAGTAATCTCAGAAAAGCATAAAAAATAAGCCTGTTCCAGTTTGGGACAGGCTTTTTCATGTATAAAAGTGGCGTTCAAAAGCCGTTGAGTTTCATCGTCACGGTTGGAATAAGCAACAGAAAGCCAATCAGAATTAAAATAGCCATCAGGGGAGCAATCCACTTTACCCATTTCTCGTAAGGAATTTTTGCTACGCCTAACACACCAATCAAAATCCCGGAAGTGGGCGTGAGCATATTGGTAAATCCATCGCCAAATTGAAATGCCATGACTGTTGCCTGCCGGGAGACGCCGATTAAATCGGAAAACTGTGACATCATGGGCATGGTTAGCGCTGCCTTGCCGGAACCAGACGGAATAATAATGTTCAGCATCGTTTGAAAAATGTACATCATGCCCACCGACGCGACCTTACCCAGATTATTCATCGATTGAGCAATGTAGTGCAGCAGCGTATCAATAATATGTCCATCATTCAGAATAACGATAATCCCTCCGGCAAGGCCTACCACCATGGCAGCCGATAGAATATCCTTCGCACCTTCGATAAAGAGTTTGGTAATTTCGTTTCCGCTTTTCCCGGTCGCCAATCCTGATGCAATTCCTAATCCCAGGAAAATCGTGGCGATTTCCATCACGTACCAGTCGTAACCCATCACCCCGATAATAAGGAATACAATGGTGAACAGAAGAAGTGTGAGAATAAAATAATGAACGGTTTTTCGTAAACTCAGGATTCCTGTTACCAGGAAAACAAAAGTTGCAATGGGAATAGCCGGCATCGGATACCTACCATTTCCAATTTTTAATTCCGTTACCGGATACCGAAAAGCCGTATAAATCATGATGACCGAAAGAATTCCAAATATCCACCAGGCAACTTTGGGCGTTTGGAACTTCAGATTCTCAATATGAGCGTTTCCTCGTTCCCGCCAGTAAGTATCCTCTTCGTAAACAGGCGACTTTGTCGGATTTTTCTTAATCCTTCGAGCATAACGGATAATGAAAACAAAACCGACCAGGTTAATTACCACCCAACTGAAAAGCCGGTATTCGATTCCTGAAAAGAGGGGCAAATTAGAGAGTCCCTGGGCAATTCCTATGGTAAAAGGATTCAGGATGGCGCCCGCAAATCCGAGTCCGGCGGCTACAAAGCAGAGCGATACACCGACAATGGAATCGTATCCCATGGAAATGGAAAGTGGTACGAAGATGATGATGAAGGCGATGGTCTCTTCACTCATGCCGAAAACAGCGCCAAATACCGAGAACATCAGCATGATTAAGACAAAGATGAGGTTATCGACGCCAATTTTTTTCAGCCAGCGGTGGTGTTCGAGATTGCGGGCGAAGAGAAGAAATGAATAAATTCCCATATCGATGGCCTTACTTTCGTTGACAATCCAAAAGGCACCTCCAATAATCAGGATAAAGACAATGATGTTGGAGGTATTTTCGAATCCTTTGAAAAAAGCTGAAAACACCTGCCAGGTTTGAGGCGATTTCTCGACAAAATGAAAGGAGTTACTATCGATAACTTCTCTTTGCACATGATTAACGGTGACCGTTTCTCTTGCAAATTCACCTCCGGGGAGAATCCAGGTGAGAGCAGCCGAAAAGAGAATGATGAGGAAAATAATGACGTACGTATGCGGTACTTTCTTTATCATAAGGAATTAGTTTAGCGGTTTTCAAAAATAAGCAAATGCGTCAAATGAGGGAGTATTTCGGTCAATTCAATTTTTTATAGCTAAAAATGTGTTGGTAGTTAGTGTTTTACGTGGGTGGGAAGTCGTATTGAATTGAATTTTTGAAAGGATAAAAAAATTAAGTTTTTATGCCTGATATGTCTCATTTTTTATCTGCGTTTCCTTAAATTTATTTATTACTATTAAACTTTCATACTTATAAACAGTATGGAGTTTATAAAACCATCTGGCCTGATTAAGCTTAATCTGTTACTACTTGAGATGAAACTCCCATTCGTTTCAGAAATTAGGTAATAGAGGTCGGTACTGATAAGTGATAGTTGAGATGCACGGATTGATTCTGGATTTTGTTAAAGGCAAATAAATGATCCATTGATTTTCCGGGTACGAAAAATCGTATAAAAGCAAAAGCTCCTGGTTGGATATCCATTGTAAGGGTGAGTTTTCGAGGAGCGCTAAAAAATTAGCAGATGAAAATATTGTTGGTAAATATCAAAGAGCTGGTGCAGGTTGAAGAAGAACCCAAACTATGGGTTGCCGGAAAGGATATGGCTAAAGTCCATACGATTAAGGATGCATTTCTTTTGCTGCGTGACGAGATGATTGTTGATTTTGGTTCGATGGAGGAGTTGAACGGACGTGATTTAGATAATTATGATGTGTTGATGGAAATAGACTGTACGGGACGAATGGTTTTTCCATCCTTCTGCGATTCGCATACGCATTTAGTTTATCCGGCCAGCCGCGAACAAGAGTTTGTCGATAAAATCAAAGGGCTGTCCTATGAAGAGATTGCCCGGAGAGGCGGAGGCATTCTGAATTCGGCCAACCGATTGCACGAAATGAGTGAGGAGGAGCTTTGCGTTTCGGCTCTTGAGCGGATATCTGAAATCATATACAAAGGTACCGGAGCGGTTGAAATTAAAAGTGGTTACGGTTTAAATCCGGAAGATGAAATTAAAATGCTTCGTGTCATTCGCCGGTTAAAAGAGTCAACTCCATTGGCCATAAAGTCCACATTTCTGGGCGCACATTCCATTCCGATGGAATATCGGGATAATCCATCAGTTTATGTCGATCAGATCATTAATGAAATGTTGCCGCGCATAGCGGATGAAGAACTGGCTGACTACATCGATGTTTTTTGCGATACCGGCTTTTTCTCGGTTGCCGATACAGAAAGAATTCTCGAAGCTGGAACAAAGTATGGACTTCGGGCAAAAATACACGCCAATGAATTAGGACTCACCGGTGGGGTACAGGTTGGCGTAAAAAACAAGGCTCTTTCAGTCGATCACCTTGAATATTTAGGGGATGACGAAATAAATGTTCTTAAACATTCGCAAACCATGCCGACCATTTTGCCTGGTGCTGCCTTCTTTCTTGATTTACCTCTTTCACCAGCGCGGAGGCTAATAGATTCGGGACTTCCGGTGGCATTGGCTACCGACTTCAACCCAGGTTCATCGCCTTCGGGTGACATGAAATTCATGCAATCGCTGGGATGCATCCGGTATAAGATGCTTCCCGAAGAGGTAATTAACGCTACGACAATTAATTCCGCCTATGCCATGGGCATTAGCGATGGCTACGGAAGTATTGCCCGGGGCAAGGCAGCCAATGTGTTTATAACCAGGGATATTCCTTCGTATCAGTATTTTCCGTACGCCTACAACTCCGAACTTATCGAGACGGTAATCCTCAGGGGAGAGATTCAGTGATGTATGAGAAAGATGTGAATTATCATGGTATTCTCAGTTTAACACTTCTATTTTGTAGTGCCTTAAAAAAATGAGAGTTCTATGACAAAACGGATTATCGAATGCGTTCCCAATTTTTCAGAGGGACGCGATTTGTCTGTTATTAAAAAAATTACGGATACCATTGAGCTGGTAAAAGGAGTCAAATTACTGGATGTCGATCCGGGACATGCCACCAATCGTACCGTTGTTACATTTGTAGGAGAGCCTGAACTGGTAATAGAAGCGGCTTTTCAAGCCATTAAGAAAGCTGCCGGGCTAATTGATATGTCGAAACACAGCGGTGAACATCCTCGCTTTGGAGCTACAGATGTTTGTCCTTTGGTACCGGTCTCGGGTATATCGATGGAAGAGACTGTTGAATACGCCCGTCAATTAGGAAAAAGAGTAGGCGATGAGTTGGGGATTCCGGTCTACGCTTATGAGTTTGCTGCTTTTACCGAAAAACGAAAAAGTTTGGCCTTTTGTCGGTCCGGCGAATATGAAGCCCTTCCAGACAAACTGAAACATCCGGAATGGAAACCCGATTTCGGACCGGCAGAGTTTGTTCCCCGAACGGGAGCAATTGCTATTGGCGCCCGAAATTTCCTTGTTGCATACAATATTAATCTGAATACGACATCCACGCGTCGTGCCAATGCCATTGCATTTGATGTCCGCGAAGCCGGGCGTGTAAAGCGGGAAGGAAATCCCGTAACCGGAAAAATCGCAAAAGATGCAAATGGCGAACCGGTACGCATTCCGGGTACGTTAAAAAAAGTAAGGGCAATTGGATGGTACATCGAAGAATATGGAGTTGCTCAGATTTCGATGAATCTAACCGATTTAACCGTAACACCTGTTCATGTAGCCTTTGATGAAGTGTGCCGCAGTGCAGAGTCACGTGGCATCAGAGTGACCGGATCGGAGCTGGTGGGTATTATGCCGTTGAAATATATTCTCGACGCCGGTAGATATTTTCTGCGAAAGCAAAATCGTTCTACCGGTATTCCCGAAAGGGAAATCATCAAGATTGCTGTCAAATCGTTGGGACTTGACGAACTTCAACCGTTTGATCCAGATAAAAAAATCATTGAGTACATGCTCGATGATAAGGAACAAAAGAAGCTGGTTGATTTAACGGCTCGTGGTTTTGCTGAAGAAACTGCTTCAGAAAGTATGGCTCCGGGAGGAGGTTCGGTATCTGCATACGTTGGAGCGTTGGGAGCTTCACTGGCTACTATGGTAGCTAACCTCTCTGCGCATAAACGTGGCTGGGATGACCGATGGGAAGAGTTTTCCGACTGGGCCGAGAAGGGGCTGAAAATTCAGCAGCAGTTGCTCAAACTGGTCGATGAAGACACCCAGGCATTCAATAATATAATGGCTGCTTTTGGTATGCCGAAAGGCTCGGATGACGAAAAAGCGGCACGTACGGAAGCCATTCAGGCTGCCACACTCAATGCTATGGAAGTTCCGCTTTCAGTAATGGAAACCTCACTTGCCTCATTTGAGGTAATACGTGCCATGGTTGAGGAAGGAAATCCGAACTCAGTTACAGATGCCGGAGTAGGAGCATTGTGTGCACGAACCGCTGTTCTGGGTGCCTGGATGAATGTCAGAATCAATGCTTCCGGATTAGCTGATGAAGCAAAAAAACGGGAGCTACTTGACAAAGGAGAAGAAGTAGCCCGGAGAGCCGCTGAGTTGGAGCAAGAAATTGTGCAGTTGGTTGAGCGGAAAATGGAATAAATTGTCAACTCAAACATCAGGATGAGTTACAGTTTTTTGTTATAATGTGGGTTGCTACGTTTTATTGTTAATTTATGTTATCAAACTGTAAATTTTATACGGTAATTATTCATGCTGTTTGGGTTTAATGATTTGGGATAAAACGAATATGCGTTGAAAAAGTCGTTTTGTAAACGATTTGAAATAAAAGCGTTAAAAATATTTAAATCTGGGCTTTATCATATGAACATACTTGAGATTATCAATAAATTTAAATTTATGATTACAAGTGTGGCTGTGAAAGGCTGAGGTTTGTTACAAATTCTTTTTATTTTTGTTCCTCTGGTTAAAAAATGCCAAGGATATTTTAATACTTAATGTATTAAGTTTATTGTGTGTGATTGTTGCCCTATTTCCAATTTATTAGGGTTTGTATGTAATTTAAAGTGAATCTTATAGTGGCTTGGTGTGAGGCCATTATGGGTATTTGTTTTATTAATCTAAAAATTTAATCTATGAGAAACTTTGCGCTGTTAATTACAGTATTAGCAATTAGTTTGCAATCCTTATGGGCGCAGACACGAGAAATTTCAGGAGTGGTTACCTCCGGTGATGATGGAAGTACAATACCTGGTGTTTCTGTTAGTGTTAAAGGCACTACATTAGGTACAATCACTGATGTCGATGGTAAGTATACTTTGAATGTACCACAAGATGCCAACGCATTGGTATTTTCGTTTGTTGGTATGAAAACGGTTGAAGTGTCATTAACAACACAGACTGTTTACAATGTTACCATGAAAAGCGAAAGTGTAAATGTTAATGAAGTAGTTGTAACCGGATATGGAGTGAAGAAAAAAGCTGCCTTTACCGGAGCTGCTTCAACACTGGACCAACAAAAAATTACTGACAGAACTAATCCGAGTCCAATTGCAGCTCTAAGCGGTAATGTGGCAGGTTTGCAGATGAGTACAGGTTCAGGTCAACCTGGGGCACCTGCGACAATTTATATTCGCGGAAGAAACTCATTGAACTCCGGAACCCAACCTCTTTATGTTATTGATGGTGTGCCAATGGCAGCAGGCTCATGGGGGATACGTGCAGATGAAGGTCAGACTTTTTCTCCCCTTAGTTCCCTGAATCCAGACGATATTGCATCAATTACTGTTCTTAAGGACGCGACTGCTACTTCAATTTATGGTGCACGTGCTGCTAATGGTGTTATCGTGATTACAACCAAACAAGCGAAAGCCGGTGCCAAAACTAAAGTTTCGCTGGATGTTAAAACCGGATGGGAGGAAATGCCCTCATTTACCAATCGATATAAGGTCGTAAATGCAGATCAGTATAATGAATTACAGGTTGAAGGATGGAAGAACTATTTCAATGATGGTGTTACCGATCCTAGCAAGCTTATGACTACTGAGGAAGCTTCTAATCGATATTACAACGGTTCAATTTACGGATATTCTTTACCTGAACAGGGGATTACTAAAGATAATATGGCGAACGTAAATTGGTTGGACCAGGTGACTCGCAAAGGACTTGTTGAGAATTATAATCTGAGCGTTCAGTCTGCAGGTCAATCACCAAAATCACCGAGATATTTCTTGTCATTGGGGTATATGAAAGATAAAGCCATAATTGTTGGTAAGGATTTTAAGCGATACAGTGTACGGTTAAATCTTGACCAAAACCCAACCAATTGGCTTACTTTCGGTATGAATACCTCATTGTCTTATACAGAGACAAATATGGGAGCCGGAGGTGGTTATTTTTCAGACCCAATCACACAAGCATATATGCAATCGCCACTTACTCCGGTAAAAGATCAAAATGGCGATTGGAATTTCAATACCGTTAACGGTTACAACCCGGTGGCGCAGAGAAGTGCTTTGGGCGATAAATCCCGTAACCAAAACTACAGGGCTTTGATTTCACCCTACCTGACGATTAAATTCATGCCTGAATTGAGTTATACTTCTCGTTTGGGTGTTGATTATATGCACATGAATGAGTTTGGTTACTGGTCGTTCCTTCAACCTCAGGGGAAAGATATGCGTGGAATGGGAGAAAATTCGACGAATGATCAGTCCGTGATTACCTTGACCAACACACTGAACTACATTAAGACTTTAAATGGAGGTCATAATATTAATTTGATGTTAGGGCAGGAAACTTCATCTACCAATCTGAATACAACCTATCTTTCGGGTAGTAATTATCCTGTTCCTGATAAAAACGTTGCTTCTTTGGCAGCTACACCGGGAAGTGCCTCAACTGATAAATATGAATTAAGACTGGCTTCTTTTTTCTTCAACGGAGAATATGATTATAACGACAAATATTACTTGTCTGGTAGCTATCGTGTTGACGGTTCTTCCCGGTTTGGTTCGAACAATCGATGGGCAGGATTCTGGTCGGTAGGTGCGAAATATCGTATTACGCAGGAAGACTTCATGAGTTCTACCAGTGGGTGGTTGAATAGCCTGACTATTCGAAGCAGTTACGGTACTTCGGGTAACCAGGCTGTAGGTTTAGATCCTAATTCTACAACTATTTACAATGGCTGGTATGCGTCAAGGCCTCTGTGGGGGTATGGATATAACTATAATTCCAACGGTGGTAGCAGCCCGGAGCAAGTCGGTAATCCTGATTTGAAATGGGAACAAACAGCTAAGTTTAATGTCGGACTGGATGCGACTTTATGGTCGATGTTTGACATTACTTTTGACTATTATCATCACGAGACTCAGCATATGGTATTTGCTATGCCGTTGTCAATGACCAGCGGGTATTCCAGTGTTCCAAAGAATATTGGTAAACTCAAGAATACAGGATTTGAGTTGTCGCTTACCGCAAATATTATCAGGAGAAAGGACCTGAAATGGTCGGCTACTTTTGTTGGTGCAACTAACAAAAACAGGATTGAGAAGTTGAGTACAGACAATCCGATTGAAAGTACTTATACCATAATTGAACCGGGCCATGATATTTACCAGTTCAAAATGAAGGAATTTGCAGGAGTTGATGCACAAACCGGTGCACCGTTGTATTACCTGAATGAAACTGGAGATAAAACAACAACCGATTATAACGCCGCTGCTAAGCGCTATGTTGGTAAAGCCTCTCCTGATTACCAGGGAAGTTTCTCTACGGCTTTGAAGTTTAAAGGATTTGATTTTTCTGTTCAGATGAACTATGCATTAGGGGGTAAGATCTACGGTAGCAACCTTCGTTATGACGAGCAAAGAGGTGGAGGTCTTAACCAGGCGATGACACGTTATGTGTATGACAACCGGTGGCAGCAACCAGGTGACATAGCAAAGGTGCCTAAGTTTGAGATGACAGAGTCCAATTACCATTCTTCACAGTTTTTGATGAATGGTGACTACTTGAAAATTGAGAATGTAGTTTTGGGATATACTTTCCCTCGTACTTTGGTTAAGAACTTGCAGAATTTGCGTGTCTATGTTACCGCCAATAATCTGTATACATTTACTGCATCTGACTACCGGGGATTTGATCCGGCAAGTGTTGGAGCCAATGGTATTCAGTGGTGGAACTACCCGACACCGAGAACCTTCATGGCTGGTCTTAGTGTAAACTTTTAATTATTGCTAAAATTGATATTATGAAAAGAAAGATATTTTATGTGCTCAGTTCGTTACTTGTTTTGATGACAAGTTGCGATTCTTTTCTGGACACGAAATCATATAATCAAATAAACTCAGGAGATGCCTTTAAAACTGTTGACGACGTTAAGGCAGCCAGAAACGGTTTGTATTATGATCTTGGGAGTTATCGTTTTTGCGGAAATTATGTAATTGCTATTGGTGACTTTGCAGGCGATATCTCTGTTGCGGATGGTTCATCTGGTCACTTCGTTAATATTAATAATTATGCTATTTCCGATGCGACCCCGGAACTTTCAGATGTATGGCAATATGGATATAAGATTGTTAACAATTCCACGAAGATTATTAATGGCATCGATGCTCTATTAGATAATCCGGAAACTACCGAAGCTCAAAAGAATGAATTAAATCTTTATAAAGCCGAGAGTTACGGTTTACGTGCTTTGGCGTATTTCCATTTGGTAAATATTTTTGGTCTTCCTTATGGCGTGGATTCAAATCCTCATGGTGGTTTGGTTTTGATGGATAAAAATGCGATTGAACCAGAACAGAATGTGTCCAGAAGCTCTGTTGCTGAGACCTACAGTCAGATACTTAGTGACATTGATAATTCATTGGCTGCATATAAATTGACCCCCAGTAAAGTAAATCAGTTTTACTTCAACCGGGCAGCCGTTTATGCCTTGAAAGCACGCACGATGCTTTATATGGAAAATTATTCTGAGGCAATTACCGCTGCACAAGAATCACTTGATTTGCGTGTTGTTAAGGAAATGAAGAAAGCTGATTACCTCGACATGTGGAAGAGTCTTACTATTTCTGACGAGGATATTTTTACTATTGCAAAAACCAGCGACGATAATTTATCTTCAAATTCTCTTAATACATTGTATGGTTCATATGGTGGCCATGTTTCTCCAGGTTTGGTTGGTGATTTTACATCGACTGATTACCGGTTGAGCCTGATTGATACTACTGCATCGAGTAATCATCCGATGAAATTTGACGGAATAGAAAGTTCTGCTGCAACAAGTAACATCCCGCAGTTCCGCGTTTCAGAAATGAAACTTATTATTGCCGAGGCTAGTGCGCATCTTGGATTACTGGATGATGCCAGGGCAGCACTCTTTTTTACTGCTCAAAGAGACAGTCAAATTACTTCGGTGGATGATTTGCCATCTACTCAGGCTGATTTGTTAGCATTTATTGCCAAAGAGCGTAAGAGAGAATTGTTCCAGGAAGGGCAACGTTACTACGATGCACGTAGGACTGGTGAAAAACTCACTATAGCAAATGGAAAATACACCAATTTTGATGTACGGAAATTTGTTTATCCTATTCCTGCGGATGAAATCAATGCTGGTTATCAGTGTGAACAGAATGAAAATTGGTCCGACAATTTGCCTAAATAGAGGTAGTAGATGATATGCATGATGTGCAGCTTTAAAAGCTGATGCTAATTGTCAAATATATTTAGAGAGGCTGTCTGTACTTAAGACAGCCTCTTCTCTTTGTCCGAAAATTTATGACGAGTTTGATAATCTTGTAACACATATAATCAAGCAATGGATTAATAATCTACGCCTGGAAATGTCGGAACTATTATATTGTTGACCCATTTTAATATATTTTATTGCTTGACTTAAAGATATATAGCATACCTTAAAGATATTGGCTTAAAGGCTCTCTGAATTCAGGGAGCCTTTTTTTTGTGCCTTCCGAAAAACCAAGGCGGAGGACAGGCCTAAAGCGGGTCGTTGAGCATACATGCTTTTCTAAGGTGCAATGCCCAAAATATGTTGTGGGTACATATTTTTTCGAAAGGGGGGACAAGTATTCGAGGTCTAAATGAAAAACCAGCGCAGGTTTCACCCAGAACCACGTGTGGTTTGCCATTAGATCACGTGTGTTTTTCGTCAAGATCACGTTAGGTTTGGAGCAAAAGCACGTGTGGTTTTCATTGAAAGCAGGCGTGCTTCTAAAAAAGGTACCAATGGTTACCCCCAAAAAAGAGGAATTTCATGCTCATGATTTCCGGATTTCAAGCGCATCATATTAGAATCATGCTTATGATTTTTGAAAACGTAAGCACGAAATGGAAAGAACCAGGTATCGAAAGTTTCGGCTACGGGTTATTCGCTTTTTATCGTTTAACAACTAAAACGATTGAGAAGACATGAAATGAAGGCTGGAGCCGCATGGAACAAGCAACCACGCACAGAGCCAAACATCTCATGGTTCGGGCGGTTTTATACGCTGAAAGGATAATTCGGTCATCGTTGAACGACAATTTTGTTGCGAGAACGGTATGTTCTCCCCGCTAGATCGTACCTGAAGCATATAGATCATATGATATAATGCCGGTTATGTGGAAGCTTTTATTTTTTATCTCACCAGTTGTAGTGACAGAGCAACCATTAGTAATGGCAGGCAATCGGGATACCGATTTAAAGATCACTAACATCTTTTAACACATAAAATTAAAGATATGTTAATAAGCATATCTAAAAAAAAACAAGCTTAAAGGCTCTCTGCGTCCAGAGAGTTTGTTTTTTGTATCCATCACAAATACAGGCAAATAGATGTCTGTTGTTTGACATGGAAATCAGTGTGGATTCGTCATGAAAAGCCTGTTTTTAAGTATAATTCCAATATTAATTAAAGAAAAAAAATGTTAATATTCATTAAAATGTATTTTTTTCATATTTTTAACGGTCTATGTAAAATAACTGGCTTCACAACTACTTAATCTTTTAATACAATTATTTATGAAAAAACTTGTGCTATTACTTGCATTTTTCGCCTTTGGTTTGCTTTCGCTTATGGCGCAAACTAAGGAAATAACAGGAACAGTTACTTCTGCAGATGACGGAAGTTCCATTCCCGGAGTTTCTGTTTCAGTTCAAGGTACAACATTGGGAACAATAACGGATATTGATGGGAAATACCGTATTAGTGTACCTCAAAACGCAACAACACTGGTTTTCTCGTTCGTTGGAATGGAAACACAGCAAGTGGCGATATCTGGAAGTGTCATTAATGTAACCCTGAGTCCTGATTTGGTTGGGTTGGATGAGGTACTGGTCGTTGCTTATGGTACTGCAACTCGAGAGTCGTTCACCGGTGCAGCAGCAGTTGTTGACGCTTCAACTCTTGAAAAGAGACAAGTATCAAACGTGACCCAAGCGTTAACAGGAGTTACTGCCGGTGTCCAAGCAGCTAGTAATACTGGACAACCAGGTACCTCTGCTAAAATCCGAATTCGGGGGGTCGGTTCATTGAGTGCATCTAGTGCTCCTTTATATGTTGTGGACGGGATACCCTATGGCGAAGATATTTCTTCAATTAGTACACAGGATATTCAGTCAGTAACCGTACTGAAGGATGCTGCTTCTGCAGCTCTTTATGGTGCCCGTGGTGCCAATGGTGTAATATTAATTACAACCAAAAAAGGAAAAAAAGGGAAGGTCTCTGTTAATTTGGATGTGAAGGCAGGTATTAATCAACGTTCTGTGCCTGAGTATGATATTATGACAGACCCGGCCATGTATTACGAAAAGTACTACGAAGGGATTTATAATAATCAAATCGCGGCAGGATTATCTCCGTCAGATGCTAATGTTCAAGCCAATCAATTGATGTTTGGAAATCAAGGTCTGGAATATAATATTTACACGGTCCCTGATGGTCAAAATTTGATTGATCAGAACGGCAAGATTAATCCCAATGCTACGTTAGGTCGGGTTTGGGACAACGATTATTACCTAATTAATGATAATTGGTATAATGAGCTGTTTGGTAAAACCAATACTCGGAAGGAAGTTAATCTTTCGGTAAGCGGAGGAAATGATAAGCAAACAACGTTCTTTTCGTTAAACTACTTAAATGACGAAGGTATTATTTCCAACTCCGGGTTCGAGAGAATTACTGCCCGTATTAATACCGATTACCAACTCAACGACTGGATTAAAGTTGGGGGAAATATTAGCTATTCAAATTCCGTTAGTCGTTCACCATCTGATCAGTCAGGATTGAGTTCGAAAAACTTATTCTATGTAAGCCGTATTGTGGCTCCGATTTATCCTTTATATGTGAGAGGTGCAGACAAACAAATCATTGTAGACGATCTTGGTCACACATTGTATGATTATGGAACAGGTGAATATCCAGGATTAACCCGTCCGATAATGTCTATCGCAAACCCGGCTTCTGACTTAAGACTGGACAAACAGCAATATAATGTTGACCTAATTGGCATTAAAGGCTTTGCAAATTTCAATCTTATGGAAGGATTAAAGTTTGCGTTAAATGTAGGTTATGATGTTGATAATACACGGTATTTAGATAAAGGAAATGCTTACTATGGTCAAAGTGCTGATTTCGGTGGAAACATTTACAAAAGAAACACACATATTTCCGCTTTAACCTTGCAGGAATTGCTGACCTACAAAAAATCGATTAATCAGCATTCCTTCGACATACTTGTAGGGCATGAAACCTATGATCGGCAGTGGGAACGTATGTATGGTATTAAGTATAATCTATTTGATCCGGAAAGTGAGGAACTATCAAATGCTATCCTACGGCAGGAAACTGGTTCTACTGGCATTGGATACTTTGTACAGGGTTATTTCTCCAGACTACAATACGATTATGCGCAGAAATATTATTTGTCGGCCAGTTACAGAAGGGATGCTTCTTCTCGCTTTACACCCGATAATCGCTGGGGTAATTTCTGGTCAGTTGGTGGTTCCTGGTTAATGGAAAAAGAAGGATTCCTGGCAGGAGCTGACTGGTTGGATATGTTAAAGTACAAAATCAGCTACGGTGCTCAGGGTAACGATGCTTTACTATATGAAAACCCTGCTAATTATTATGATGGTGGGCAGAATTATTACCCGGCTCAGGATCAGTTTAATATAAAGAATTCAAATGACGATTTTGCCATTGAGCTTGATTATAAGGGAAATAAAGATATAACTTGGGAAACCAGTTACAACTTGAATACTGGTTTTGAATTCTCACTATTTAACGGAACATTCAGTGGATCGGTTGAGTATTTCAACCGGAGAGTAGAAAATATGCTTTATTATATTCCCGTTCCGCCAACAGTTGGTTATTCATCATATCCTGACAATATTGGTTCTATGAGGAATAGAGGAATTGACGTTGATTTGCATGCAAGGTTGATTCATACTCCAAAATTTACTTGGTCTGTTTATGTAAATGGAACGCATTACAAAAATGAGATTCTTTCTTTACCTCCGCAGTTTTCAGATCCTGACGGATACATTAATGGAAGACGAATTTTGCGTGTAGGAGGAAGTATTTATGACTTCTGGTATCCAGTCTATGCTGGTGTTAATCAGGAAACGGGTGCTCCGCAATGGCGAATCACAAATGATGATGGGACTTATGGTGTAACTGAGGATTATTCTACGGCTTCATTAAAGAAAAACAGTGATAGTCCGGGTACCTCTCTTCCTGATTTACAAGGAGGCTTTGGAACCTCGGTTGATGCTTTTGGTTTTGATTTCTCGGTATCGTGTACTTATGGTCTGGGTGGTTTAACTTACGATTATATCTATCAACAGTTGATGCATGGAGGTCAGGCAAGTGAAGCTGGTACGAATTGGCATAAAGATATCCTGAATTCTTGGACGGCGAGTAATACAAACACAGATGTTCCGATGGTGAACTTTGGAGGTAAAGATATTGGAGCCACTTCAGATCGCTTCCTGATTTCATCTTCCTATTTGAGTATCAATAATGTTACCTTGGGATATACTTTGCCGAAGAAGGTGTTGAATAAGATAGACTTAGAGGCTGTTCGTTTGTATTTTGCTGCTGACAACGTTTATCTGTTCTCTAAGCGGAAAGGACTTGATCCTCGTCAAAACTTCAGTGGGTCCACTGACTTTATTTACTCTCCCATCAGGACAATATCTGTGGGGGCAAACATCAAATTCTAACAGCTAAAAAGAACAAGATGATGAAAAATATAAAATTCCTATTGCTACTGGTAATCACTTCCTCTATCTTCGGATGTGATGATAAGTTAAATCAGACCCCGGATGGTGGCATGATCACTGGGGATCAGTTGACTGAAGTCATTAATAATGATCCCTCTAAACTTCAATCGGAAGTAAACGGACTCTATTCTATTATGAAAGCCTTTCCAGCAACTACCGGAAGCGGTGATTACCAGGAAGATTTTGGTATTCCCGGTATCGCTGCTAAAACAGATCATAATGGTCAGGACCTTGTAGGTGATGTGACTGGTTATAACTGGTTCAGTGGAGAGCAGGATTTAACCAACCGAAATTTTACCTATCGTGCTCCTCGTGTTGTCTGGAATCAGTTTTATAAGCAAATTCGTACTGCAAACTCAATTATTGGAAAAATAGATCGTGCAACGACAGATCCAATTGGAAAGAGTTATCTGGGACAAGCTTTCGCTGTTCGGGCTTATGACTATTTCAATTTGGTTCAGTTATTTCAGTTCACTTATGTTGGAAATCAGGATAAACCTGCAGTGCCAATTATTACGGATCAGACACCTGTCGATTCGCTGACAAATAATCCGAGAAAAACGGTTGCCCAAGTGTACGCTTTTATCATGAAAGATCTGAACGATGCGATTGGATATCTGGATGACGATGATATTCCTGCAAGACCTGATGTTTCTGCAGTAAACTTAGCTATTGCATATGGTCTCCGGGCCCGAGTCAATTTAGTGATGCAGAATTGGGATGCTGCTGCTTCTGATGCAGCCAATGCGCTAAATCAAAGTGGACAATCTCCAATGTCTATGCAAGCTGTTTCTGTTCCAACCTTTGATGATGTAACAGAACCGGGTATTATGTGGGGATGTATTATCACAACGACGGATGATGCTACAACCTCCGGAATCTGTAATTATACATCGATGTGTACCAATCTTTGCTTCGGTTATGGCGGTTATACGACTATTGTAGGTACATGGAAGAAGGTCAATAAATTGTTGTATGATGAGATTCCTGCCACCGATGTTCGCAAAGGATGGTTTCTGGATGAAAACTATGAAGCTGCTGCTTTAAAAGGTTACGAAAATAGCGGCGAAGCAGAAGAGGCATTTTATGAGTGGTATGGGGAACCTTATTCACCTGATTATGGCCCAATTTGGGGTGTAATGGGAATGGAACCTTATACAAGCGTTAAATTTGCACCTACAAATAAGCAGTTAACTTATCCTGAGAATTCAAATGACTGGCCTTTGATGCGTGCTTCCGAAATGGAACTTATTATTGCAGAGGCCAAAGGAATGGGAGGCGATTTAGCTGGAGGAAAAGCAGCGCTGGAGGCATACGTTCAAGCTTATCGTGATCCTGATTTTGTAAGTACTGCAACGTCAGCTCAGGATTTTCAGGATGAGGTATGGCTGCAACGTCGTATCGAGTTTTGGGGAGAGGGCATCTCATGGTTTGACCTGATGCGCCTTAACAAGCCTGCGATTCGCTATAAAGAGGTTGATGGAAAAGTGGTAACAAATTACGGTGCTTTGGCTATTTTTGATATTCCTGCTGATGCTCCTTACCGTCTTTGGCCGATTCCTCAAAAAGAAATTCAGACTAATGATGGAATATCAGATGCTGAAAATAATGATATGGGAACGTTACCTACAAGTCTGCCTGTGCCGGCTTCGATGAAAAAAGCACAAACTAGAGAGTTTGGCTTTGTCAAGAGCATTTCCGGATTACAGGATTCATCACCTTTTTAAGCTAGTCAGATAATAACAACTCCTTAGTTGTTTTATATATAAAGAGGCTGTTCAAAAGTATTGAACAGCCTCTTTTTTAGTTTACTTTTAAAATGAAATGTTTTTTCTATTTTCTCTTTTATCTTGGGCGGCGTTTTATTTTTTTATGTCATACAAATTAGAAACGGTCACATCGGTACCCTTGCTAAGCAGCTTTGTTGGCATTGTACCTGATTTTAGCATCGCGGCAGAAGTGCCTGTGCTTCCTGTTGAGAGATAATTAAGCGCAGCTTTTAGACACAACTCATTCGGATCGCCAAAAGGATATTTTACGTCTTCATAGACGGTATAATCTACGGGAATGCCATCGAAATAATCGCTATAGCCCGCACTATTGACGTTGCGGAAACTAATGGGAGCGATAGCAAGGTTGTCCTGTGTGTCAGAAAAAATGCTCATGCCAACCGGTTTTCCGAGCGTTTGTGTCCCGATAAGGGTAACCGGATACAAAGGCATCAGGCCCGAAATGGTCAGTTCACTGGCCGAAGCAGTTGAAGATGACGTAATAATAACAATCTTATTTAAGTTCAGACTATTAGCTGCTTGGTGAATCACGTTATTCTCGTTTGCATCGGTGTGCTTGTCATTGAACTTTTGCACATTGTACGTTTGATTATTGTATTTATTTCCAGCGATTAAGCTCATTAACGAATCGGCAGTTGAGAGCAAGCCTCCCGTATTGTAGCGCAAATCGAGAATGAGATTGGAAACACCATCAGCTTTGAATGTCGCAAAAGTTGTATCGAGATCTGTAACAGAGGGCTCCAGAAAGTCGGAGAAAACGAGGTAACCGGTTTTCTCGCCGTTTGTGTCATAAACGTGACTGTATTGGACCGTATTCATCACCACGTTGCCTTTTGCAATGCTTAGTTCTTTGTATGTACTATCAGGAAGAACAAACCCAAAAGTGACCTGATTTTTTGCGAGTTCCTGATTGATGGCATCGACACTCATATTTTTAACGGGTTGCCCGTCGAGCGAGCGAATCATCCAACCACGAGACACACTATCCCGTCCCATCGGACTGTCGGTGTAAACATCGGCAATACGAAGGCTATCGGACAGATCGAACTTAAAACCGGCACCCCAGCCACCTGACTGACCGTTCTGAATTAAGTCCATAATTTCCTGGAGCGGTGCCACAAAGCTCCAGTGGTCTTTGTCGTATCTTATGGCGTCAACATACTTCGATGGATCGGTATATGAAGAAAGATCGACGTCTGGCATATCCTGATACCACAAGTACCAATCCTGGAAAAGATTGGCTGTGTTTTGAACTCCCGAATCAATTTCTTTCGGCGCGGGAGTGGGTGTGTTGTTTTTTTGACATCCCGATAAAGCCCAAACCGCCAGCAGGACGATTGGGAAAATAAATTGTAATTTTTTCATGTATGGGGAAGATTTGAAAATCTTAATCGTTTTTACGTCTTTCTAAACGAATTGTTTTGCGTTTAACTTTTTTTACCTTTTTCTCTTCAGGATATTCCATGCGAACATGATAAATGGTCAGCAACTTCTCAAGGAAAATTTGCTTAAGTAATGTGATGTCCTGAAATGTGAGAGGTGCGTAATCGAGCTGCCCATCCTTTATTTTTGATTTGAATATTTTGTCGATCAAATCAGAAAGCGATTCGGCATTGATGTCTTTCAAGCTTCGGGATGCCGCTTCAATGCTATCGGCAAGCATAACAACAGCGGTTTCGCGTGTAGAGGGAACCGGCCCTGGATAGGTAAACTTCGATGCATCGATATTTTGTTCCGGATTTTCATTCTTCGACATCATATAAAAGTAGCCGGTCTTGGTGCTACCGTGGTGTGTCCTGATGAAGTCGATGATCATCTCGGGAATCTTGTATTTCTTGGCCAGTGTCACACCATCGGTCACATGGCTCATAATTACCTGAGCGCTTTCTTCCAGCGACATTTCTTCGTGCGGATTGATACCTTTGGCCTGATTCTCGGCAAAGAAATGTGGTGCCTTGGTTTTACCTATGTCGTGGTACATGGCTCCTGTTCTCACCAGTAACGGATTGCCTCCGAGTTTGGTGATCGCATCTTCGGCAAGATTGGCTACCTGCAGCGAGTGCTGAAACGTTCCGGGTGCTTCTTCCGCTAGTTTGCGCAGAAGGTTCTGGTTAGAGTAGGAAAGTTCAATCAACGTCACATCCGATACAAAACCAAAGGATTTTTCAAAAATATAGACTAACAGGTAGGTAATCAAAGTTAACACGGCATTGCCGACGAACCAACGCAGCTGCATCCATTCAATGGCTTCCCAGTTGCCTTCCTGAATAAGGGAAATTCCAATGAAAGCAAATACATAGGTCAAAAGAATAAACACGGACGTAATAACCAATTGTCCTCTTCTCAACAGTTTATCCTGGCTGATGACTGCTACCGTTCCGGCCAGAATCTGCAGCAATACAAATTCGTATCCATTGGGTACCATGAATCCCACAATCAAGGCAGCAATGGTATTCACAAAAATAGCCAGCCGGGCATCGAGAAAGGTCCGGATGGTTAACGCCAGTACCGTAAATGGAATAAGGTAAACCAATTGCGGGTTGGTGGATACGACTAACCGGCAAAAATAAATCATGACGACCATCATCAACAGCGTGAAGGCAATGTCTCGTTTCGAATTCAGTAATTCGCGGCGAATATTGAATACGAAGAGGAAAAGTACCAGTACTAACAGGATGATGAACATGCCTTTACCGGCCAACACTCCATAGTATTCGGTTGTGTTACCCAAGCGGTTTTCGTAGGCTTTTTGCAGCGATTCCAAAATCCGGTAGGTGTCGGGAGTTATCAGGTCGCCTTGCGAAACAATACGCTCGCCTTCCTGAACCATTCCCCGTGACGTCGAAATATTGTCAAGTAATTTTTGTCGCTCGAAATCAGTTGTTTTTTCATCGAATACAAGGTTGGGATGAAGAAATACTTCCGGATGTATTTTAACCAGTAAAGGCTGCCACGAGGGATATTTTTCAGCTAATTGCTGCTGACCAGAGGAAAGATAATTGTAAGCGCTTTTTAATGAAAATATCGAGCTTAAAGGGACTTTTCGCCCAACATGGTCTTCCACAAACATCAAGTCGCTTTTCCCTTTTAGCGAAGGGTAATCTGAAATACTCTGTTCCAGAATACCTCGTTTAAAAACTTCCTGATATAAAGTTATCAGTTGTTGCTTGATATCGGCATCTGAAAGAGTTTTAGACTTGGCATCGGGTGATTGTCCCAGATTGTCAATCTGACTTGCCAGTTTGCCGACTTGCTCTTGTCCTATCGAATCCTGATACGTAAAATAAGGGAGTTGAGCATTCAGTACTGAATCTCGTTCTGTCTTTAATTCATCGTCGCTTTTAAGAATGGCAAAATCGAAAGGGGCAATCAGGGTTTCATGCATCCAGGGACGTCCCTTCTGAAATTCATACTTAAAGCGGGCTTCTCCGGGAAGTGCCAGATAAATCAGAATTGTGGTTATGACAAATAACGCAACCACGAAAGTGGTGTGCCAGAATGATTCTCTGGACTTTAGTTTATTTTCAACATCCATGTAAACAAGCCTCTTTTCCGTTCTTAAAAATCACGATTCGATAAAATTTCTATCTTTGGGTTTAGTACCAAAAATAATAATAATTTTGATGAGATACGGAATCTCCAATCTCAGTATTATACCGGTTCGAACAGAGCCGACCGAGAAGAGTGAAATGTGCACACAAGTTCTTTTTGGTGAACATTACGCCATACTGGAAGAAACTGAGAAGTGGACCCGCATCCGGAACGAGTTTGATGGATACGAGGGATGGATTGACCGGAAAATGGTCAACGAAGTGGACGATGCACTTATATCACAACTGCAGCAACTTCCTGCAGTAGTAACAACAGATGTATTCAATATTGTTCAAAGTTCGGATAGCTACAATAATTTTTTGATTGTTGCCGGTAGTTCCTTACCTTTTTATAATCAGTCGGATAAAACCTTTCGGATTGACGATGCGTTATATACAATAAAGGGAAATGTGACAGTTGAAACTCCTCCCGCTGTGAGGGCTACAATTATTGAAAACGCATTGAAATATTTCAACGCACCGTATTTGTGGGGAGGCCGTTCACCCTTTGGGGTCGATTGTTCGGGCCTGACGCAGGTTCTGTATAAAATGGTGGGAATACCGATTCCGCGCGACGCATCGCAGCAGGTCCAAATCGGTCAGCATCTCAGTTTTGTGGATGAAGCGCAGCCGGGCGACCTGGCGTTTTTTGATAATGACGAAGGAGTGATTACACACGTTGGCATCATTTGGGAGCGGAATAAGATCATTCACTCTTCCGGGAAAGTGAGAATCGATAACGTCGATCAGTTCGGAATTTACAATACCGAAACCCGAAAATATACGCACAAGATGCGCCTAATGAAACGAATCATCGATGGTTAACTCAAAATCACATCTATGAGTCATTTGCATTTCATTGGATACATTTTAGCCATTATTATTGTGGCTTATTTAATCTGGCTTTATTCCCAAAAGGAAAAAGAGGAGTGAGCAGTGGTGAGATGGCGGAAATTTTTTGAATCTTTGTTTCGTTTGGATTATTTGTAGTCGAGAGTAATTTTCATCCTTAGAAGTTGATGAATTGTTCTCAGATTAAATTTTTTGTAATTATATGTCCTACACCTATCAATACCCCCGGCCGGCAATAACAGTTGATGCCATTGTAACAGCAGAGCGTAACGGCGAGCAGTGGGTGCTGCTTATTCGTCGAAAAGCATACCCTTTTGAGGGGAAATGGGCTTTGCCCGGAGGATTTGTGAATATGGACGAAACGCTGGCTGAGTCGTGTCAGAGAGAGCTGGAAGAAGAAACCGCATTAACCGGCGTAGTGCTGAAACAGTTTTATACTTTCGATGCAGTCGATCGGGATCCTCGAGCCCGAACCATTTCAGTGGTATTTACCGGGCAAATTCCCGAGCCTGTTCCCGTAAAAGGTGGCGATGATGCATTGGAAGCGGAATGGTTCCCCATTATTTCGTTACCGGAAATGGCGTTCGATCACCGCGAAATCATTCAGAAATTTGTGATGGAGATAATTTGAGGCTTTTTGGGGGTGTATTATTCCTTAAAGCAATCTTCAATAATACGCACTGATTCGGGACCCTCGTTAAAAAATAAGTCGATGATGGAAAGATTGGGCTGAAAATCGAATTTTTCTTCGAAAACCTGTGTATAGGGTTCGGGGGAAAAGTTCGGATCTGCTTTTGTTTTCTGTCTTTTAGGATGGATTATCTCACGTAAGTCGATGGTGTCGTTTTTCACCTCTTTCTGGTATTCTGACGACAAATTGATGTTGGAATCCATATCCAGTAATTCCACTACTTTTTCCTGTATTGCCAGGTTGAAATCAAGCAGATATTTCCATCTCTTTTTGTGGTAAAACGGGGCAAACTCATCCTCGTAATAGGGAAAGAAAGGGGAGTTATTATATGCGGAGACAATTGTTCGCCAATGGAGTCGCTGCCAGTTTTCCGCGTAAGCGATACGGATGTCTTTGGTTTTCACTTTTAATTCAGGGCCTTTGTCAACCGGTATGCTCAAAGTAAGTAAGCCGTTTCCACCCAAAATCCGGCAGCGGTTGCGGTAGGTTTGTTTTGGGTAATTCTCGTGTTGTTCAATTAATATTTCGGGGTAATGAACCAGTTTTGTATAATACTGTACGGGGCCCAGATAAGCAGTTGAAAGTAAAGTAGTATGTATTTCGGTCATCGGAAGCTATTCATTAATCGTCGAAGAATGTGCTGTTTGTGTCGCCACGAATCAGATCGCCTTCATCTTTCTTTTTTTGTTCTTCATTTTCCAGCTCTTCCAGATCCTGTCGGTACTCCAGCAACTGTTCTTCCAGTTCGTCAATGCGTTCTTTTAAACTTCGGTTATCCTTTCTCAAACGTTGTTTGCCCGGATAACTGGACAGGGCACTTAACATCACCCCAATCAGAATCGCTGACAAAAGAACTAAAACCAAAGGAATTTCCGGTATTTGCCAAACCAAAAATTTTACTGAAACACTGATCGCATTTTGCAAGGCAAATACAACCAGTATGATTCCGAGAACAAGTCCGGTGACTAAACCACGCTGCATAATTATAGAGTTTTTCGTTACTCTAAGATACAGCTTTCAGCCTATTTCGTAAAAGAAGTGTATCGTTTGTGTAAATTATTTTTCACCTGTCAACGTCATTCCCGGGGTGAGTCCGATTCGTTTAAACTCAGCCGTATTAATGGTTATGCTTTCGTCTTGTCCATCAGACGAATCACGAAAATAGACATTATAATCGGCGCCGAGCGGCACCATTAAAGACGTGTGTTGTTTTGGCGGAATACGGACATCGAGGATATCGTTGTATTGATCGTCTGACCAGAAGACATTGGTAACCAGATTGACACGCATGGTATCGGCAGAATGATTGTAAAGCTTAATACGCTTGAAGGAGCGGGGCGTGGTTTCCGGTTCCATATCAAGGTTCAGAGAGGCAAGCGTAACAATATTAAGCATCTGCAGTGCAACGTCTCCCACATTGATTCCGGTTCGTTTCCGGTGCATTTCCTTTTGTCTTTCGATGCTTCCTGTATCGTGAATGTATTGGCCGGTGGAGCAGCTGTAAAAAAACAAAAGGCTGCATAAGACGCTTAGGATAGGTCGAGTTTTTCTCATTTGTCAGATAAATTTGGACATGAAAAAGCCAGCAAATAATATACCGGCTTTTTCAAGAATGAATATGAATAAGTTTTTTATTCGACTTTTTTAAAGAACCGGTTCCAACGGATGTTGGCCGGGAACGATTTGTCTTTATCGAGCGACAGCCAGATGAAGGAAGCTTTTCCTACCACGTGATCCTCCGGTACAAATCCCCAGTATCGCGAGTCGGCCGAATTGTGTCGGTTATCACCCATCATCCAGTAATAGTTCATATTGAACGTGTATGAATCAGCTGGTTTATCGTTAATATAAATGGTGCTGTCCTTCACGGCCAGTTTATTCTTCTCGTAAACGCGAATAATGCGCCGGTAAAACGGAAGATTCTTCAACGTCAGGTGGACGGTTGCACCTTTTTTGGGAATCCAAATGGGACCGAAATTATCGACATTCCATGGGTAGTCTTTCGGATCGAACGGAAAAATGTTCGGATCGG
>NZ_JHXO01000014.1:0-22279 GCF_000621705.1 Prolixibacter bellariivorans ATCC BAA-1284
AAGCAAACCGAAATACTTGAAAAGAAGCACCCCCGAAATGATTTAGTGGTGGTCCGGTGAGAATGGAGTGAATAATGGATAACTATTTATTATGATCGACTATGAGGATTGGATCTTCGAAGAGTTAAAAATCTACAAGTCAAAGTATAGTAAAACGCCATTTTTTATTTCTAGTTGGGATTGTGACAGTGATTTAGTTGTGTATCCCAATAAGATTATCTCTCAGAGTTCCGAAATTGCTAAAGATGAATTTCACTACAAATTTTCAGAAGATTTAGAATTTACAAAGGAAACACTTAAGAATTACTATTGTACCTCAAATAGAGATTGGCATTTAAACAACTTTTCGTTGGGAATTAATTCGACAAATTCAATATACTTAGCTTTGTCAGCATTAATAAAAAAAGGGAAAAAGAGATTCTTATTAGTTACTCCTATCTATTATTCAATTATTGATACTCTCTTAGACTTTAGTAGAGATATAACTTTTTTTCATCTAAGAGATTTAGATGAGTTTCGATTTGATTCTGACAGAATAGAACAAATAGTAAAGCAACAATACATTGAAGTAATTATCTTTTCGGATCCTGTTTATTGTGCTGGCCTGGAAATTGGCACAGAAATCTATGAGCGTATTGTCAAAATCTCTAATGCATATAAGGTAACTGTATTTATAGATGGCACTTTAGGCGGATTAGAGTGGAGAAATGACGCAGACATTTTTTTTTCGAGAGAAAAAACCAACATCATAAAAGAGAGTTACGATTTCTTCCTTATTAATTCAGGGCCAAAATTGTTCTTCTTAAACGATCTTAAATTTTCAGTTGTAATAAGTTTGGCAGATAATATCGCATTAATTGAAGATCTGTCGAGTCAAATATCCGGAGGATTGAATAAGATTCAAGTCAATCTATTTCGACTATTCTATGCTGAATCTGCCAGGAACGAGCTCTATGCCTGCAAATCTCAGAATATCTCAACTATTAGAAATAATTACAATTTATTGAGTGCTTCGTTAATTGGCACTGATTGGCAACTATATCCAACAAATTCTGGATATTTCACAATGCTGGTATCAAAAAAGGTACTATTAGGAGAGGTTGATCCTATTGACGTAACAAAAAAGTTACTTTATGGTCATAATCTTTTGCCAATTATGGGCAACTATTTCTCTTTTTTCCAGGACAATAAAGTCTCAATAAGGATTAACCTGATGAAGAATCTTAGGGGACATCTGCCGGCTCTGACTGAAGCTCTAAATATGGATATCTAATTTTTTAATAGTTTCTTCCATTAAGCCAACTTTATTTGATATTTGAGACATTCTATTATCCACTCTCTCCAATTTTTCCATACCTGCAATATCTTTATAGATTCTTACGATTTCACTCTTTTCTTTGACAGAAGTGACGGATTCAAATTGTTTAGATAGGTCCTTATAAGTCAAAGACAAAAAGGAATTCTGACTCCTTTCACGCTCTATTTTTGATTTTAACGTTGCAACTTGCCTTATTAGCAACAGAAAAAAAGAAAGAGAGCCTAAGATTGTAACAATTATTGAGCCTTTTTCCACTGAAATAATTTTGTACAAGCGATCTCCTGCTATAATTCTCTCAGAAAGTATATATTTTTCAATTTCACTCAACCATTCTTTGAATATCTTTAAGTTGTCCCCATACTCTTTTATGCTAAAAACCGCTCTTGCTGTAATGTTGGCACCTCTCTGAGGCTCTTCAATCAACTTGGATTCATAATAAGCTGCAAATGCTTTCAATTGACCAAAAGCATTAAAATCAACGTCAAAATTAATTTCCTTTTCCAATTGGGAAGTCAATGAGATATATTCACTCGTTGTTATGTAATTGCCCTCTGAATAGAACGTTAAGGCCTTAATTATTCCTAATATGTTATAGGAGCGAACAGAAGGATGATTTACTTTACCTAGTTGTTTTACTAATGCGCTAAAAACTTTCGACAAGTCTTCATTTGTATTTTTTACCTTTCTTAAAAGAATTAACAGATTGAATAATTCGTAGAATCTATTCGATTTTCTCCAAAGATTTACCAGACCTTCAATAATATTCTCTTTTTCTTCAAATAGTTCTATTACATGTCCTCGGTATTCAAATCGAACATCATCAAAAAACTCTCCATCAATCAAGTACGAACCAATGTAATCTGGATCTATTACTAGTTTATTGTAATTACAGTTACGAAATCGAAAATCTTTCGCTGTCATATTAGCTAGGTTAATATTATTGAAGGACGATTTTTCGAATTCGATATCATCAAAGGTGTTCTCTTTAAAAACAATGTTATCAAACAGGCAATCAATAAACGAACAATTTTGAACAGTGGAATCCACGATATGTCCACTATCGAACTTGCAAGATTCAAAAATGCATCTAAGAAACGTACAGGTTTCGAATAAAGATTCGTTAAATGTGACATTGTGAAAATATACATTGATAAAATCTGTTCCAAAATGAACTTCCTGAAAGAGTGAATTAGAAATATAACTGTCAGTGAAATCAGCTCTTTCAAACTCATTGCACTTAAACTTAACATGATCTACTTTAACTTCCCTAAAATCACTTCTAAAAAAAGAGATTGGTGACTCGGACAGACTAAAATCGATATTTTGAAATAGAAATTGTTGAAAGTTTTCTGATTCCCGGTTTGTATTTCCATTATCAACGAACTTTTTGTACGCGATTATACCAGTCATAATAAATAGTTATCCGTTATTGGTTTAAATGTACTAAATGAATTGAATAATCAAACATAAAAGGTTCGGTTTTAATTCAAATTCAGTTCTTTCAGATGCTTGGCGAGTATCGATGAAGGAGTGGAACCGTTCTGAGCAAAGATGTTTCTGTTCCCAAAAACCATGAAACAGTCTTTTGCTCTCGACACCGCCACATTCAGCATATTGGGTTTGTTGTCCCGGTCAAAGAAATATCCTTTCCCGATATCGTTTCCGGAATAAACAGAGGAAAACAGCACGATGGGACGTTCAGCTCCCTGTAGTGCATGAACGGTACCAATTTTCATCCCGGAGACCTTAATACCTTTGGCCTTTAGCATCCTTGTGATGGTATATTTTTGAGCTGTAAACGGGGTGATGATTCCTACCAGGTCCTTAATCTCCGGGGCCTTAAACGATTTTAAACCATCCGTTTTTTCATACTCTTTCAATGCTGCCTTACCATAGTAATCGAGAATGTAATCTGTGTTTTGAGCCAGCCATTCCGAAATTGCCAGCGCTTCTTCTCTATTCGCCCGGCTTTTATTTATGATAAACGATGTTCCTTCTACGTGAACCAATGACATGGGAATAAAAGGTGCATCATTCGATTTTCCTCTTCTGGGTTCAAGCAGGTTGTGGTATGCTAATGCGTTACAGTACTGAATGATTTCGTTATAGCATCGACGATGTTCTATTAACAGAAAGCCTCTTTCATCGTGATTTTCCAACTGGTAATTGCAACTCTTTTGTGCGAGTTTCATGATGCTTCCCGATGATCCCAGGTAGCCGGAAGCATGAAGCTTTTGGATTCTTTCTTTGTCGGCTTCGCTGTTAATTACTCCATAGCGGATTAAATTTGAGTAATCGACCTTCGATGGGACATTCCACACGGGTTCAATCTGCTTAACATCGCCTACAACAATAGCTTTTTGAGCCAAGGCAAACGAAGGCGCGCCTACTTCGGGAGCAACCTGGCCGGCTTCGTCTACTACCAACAGATCAATTCCACCAATTAGTGGAGGTGCTTCAAATGAAGGTTTTCCATCACTCCGGTTACCAACAAATCTTGAGAAAGTGAAAAATTTGGGAATCATATAAAAAGTCGAAACAAAACACGGCGTTAGCATGGCAAATCGTTGCCACTTTTTTAAAGCAAAGGCTTCGTTGTTTCTCCTCAGTGTTTCTTCATCCAATGACTCCATTTCCATCAGCCAGCGGCCCTCCCAGTAATGGGTTGCCAGCTGAAAAGCCTGATGTTTAAAACCTGTTTCCAGTTCATCGTAAAAGTAATCCTGGTTTCGTTTTTCCTTTCTTCTAAGTTCGTCGAAGGAAAGGGGAGGATTACTTTTAATGGAGTTGCTGTTTTTCCAAAAGTTCCAGGTGTTATGTAGTGCCTGAATGTTGTCAATTAAATGAAATTTAAACCTGAAAAACTCGTTAATGGATTTTAATTTACGGAAGTTGACAGACTGATATTCTATGGGGCAATCGTGAAAACGTGCGAACAGATTTGCTGCCCGTTCATTTTTGAAAAAGATAACGAATAGTTTTTTCCACCAGGGTTCATGGTTAAGGTAGTCGAGATAGTTGAATTCTATTTCTTTCAATATTTGTTTTTCCCTTTTAATCAAATCGGCATTCAATTCACTGTCGCTAAAATATTTTGTGCTGTCTTTCTTCCCGGAGTACGTCTCGACAGTGTCGAAAATGCTTTTATATGCTTTCCACTGTTCAATACCGTTTTTAAGTTGCTTATCGATGGCGAGTAAGTCTTCTCTAAGTTTGTCAACGGCTCCGGCAACGGTAAACTCCCTGTAGTGTGAGTATTCTTTAAATTTATCGAGGAAAAACTCTTTTGCTTTCTGAACATATTCTGGTTTTTGAACCTGTGACGGAAACCCTTCGCCTGTGTATTTGTAATACAGAATGTCAGGAGAGATTTCTTCCTCTACATTTTTGCCTTTAGCCGGCAGATACATGCCATAGCTTTTCAAATCGGGCAACCACCTGCCAGATAGTGGTCCTTCTTTCGTCTTGGCTTTTGTAAAACTATCGATAATGTTGACCACCGCCTGGTTGTTTGTTGAGGTAGCAACTATGATGCCTGGCTGGGTACCTTCAATAGCCTTTTTTACAAATTCATTGGCAACAACACTCTGGAGTAAGGTCGTTTTACCGGTACCTGGAGGGCCGTTTAGGGCAAAAATTTCGCCATCATCGATATGTGTAAAATGATAGAGTGCGTTTCTTTGAGAGTAAGACAGCGGAAACTCATAATTCATTTGCCCATAATGGAGTTGTGTATCTTTCTCATAGTCTTCGATACTGCAGAGTCTTTTGGTTGTGGGGAAATTTTCGTCTACAAGTCTTTCATAAAGCTTCGAGTGGCTATTACTTTTTAATACAGTATCGTAGAGTTGAATGATGGCATCCGAAGCACCTTTTAATGAATCGTTGACGACTAGTGTAAAACCATATTTTGTCTGGTAGTTTTCGACGCTGTAATCCACGAGGTGCTGTCCTGTGATTCGATTGAAGATTCCCAGAATATAGCTCCAGTATTCGGGCCATTCAATTTCATCGTATTTTAGGTCATAGAAAACACGGTCGATTGTTTCGACATCCGAAAAAGTATAAAAATATCTCTCACTTAATTGAGGTTCCAGAAATACCCTGGGAATGTAAGGGAAGCTTTCTTCATCGGGTTCCAGGTTACCATTAATATCTAAGACGGCTTTTATCCAGAAAGGGAACATCTCTTTTTCCTCCGGCTCAATGGCCGATTCTGCATTGGGGACGATACTGAAAAGGGCAATTAATACCGGCGTTTGTTTAATTCGAATTTCGTTGGTCTCTTTTTCCTCGTTCTCTTTTTTGTTGAGGTATGCGAAAAGCTGTTCAGCTAATATTTTGTCAATACTACCCGTTGTAAGGTTAATATGGTCCGGTCTGGGGCGAATTACTGTGTTTCTGTCTAGTGACGAAAGAGTAATTTCATTCCTTGCTCCGTCGGCAAGCGTGTTTCGCCAATAGGTTGTCCAGTTGTTAATTGTTGACATACGTTTTGATTGAATATCTGTTCAGTCGTAATAGGATGATAAATATACTAATCTGGCTGGTTTTTCGGGTAATCCGAAGCTCAAAGATTATGGACGATACTATGGAAAAATAGAGTGGGGGGGAATTAGATTACTTTTTATAGCGAGAATCTGTCGTCCTTCTCAACCCCCAGCGCATCTCACCTCCGGGCGAAGCTGAACTTTACGGCCGGAGATGAAGAACTTTGTACGCAAAGATGAAGAACTTTCTGTGTGAAGTTAAAGAAGTTTCCCGACAAAGTTGAAGAACTTTCCCTGGCGAGATGAAGAAGAAAATCCGGCGCTCTTGTGTTCCGCTTCCCGCGGCGGCGAGATGCGCATCTCCGGGCCAGGGAAAATTACCTTACTACTACCAGCCTCATGAGGTTATAAGGTTTCTTCAAAAATGGTACTAAGAATCTTCGGCAAATGGTTATAAGGTTTTGCTTCATATAGTACTAAGGATCTTCCGCTGGTAGTTATAATGTCCTGCTCCGGGTAGTTACCTTATCCTTCCGCTGGTAGTTGTAAGGTCCTGCTTCTGATAGTACTAACTACCTGCCGCCGGTAGTACTAAGTATTTTCCACAGGTAGTTATAAGTTGAAGGCCCGGGTTTGTACAAGGCCCTGTTTGGCCGTCCCTGGGTGGTGTACTGCAAACAGCCCTTCTTCGGACCGGCACAGGTGGTGGAATACCTGGGACAATACACCCACCGGGTGGCCATTACCAATCAGCGCATCCTGAACATTGCCGATGGTAAAGTAACTTTCGTTGCCAAAGATTACCGCGACAGGGCCATCAAAAAGCCCGTCACACTCAATGGAGTTGAGTTCCTGCGACGGTTTACCATGCACATCCTGCCAAAACGATTTGTCAAAATCCGTAGGTTCGGTATTTACAACCATACCGTAACGCGAAACCTTAATTTACAGTTTACCCCGGAAGAAAAGCCCGACATTGATAAGATAATAAGCCAACAAAAACCACCTGAAACCAATGTTGAACGATTCGAAAGGCTGACAGGTGTAAACCCTTGTCTTTGCCCGGCGTGCAAAACCGGGAGAATGGTTGCCATAAGGGAACTGCCTCGAATACGATCTCCTGCATGGAACCCTTTGGAAAAACCATTGACACAATCATAACCAACTTCCCAATTGGCGCTCCCGGCTCTATTGGGAAAAGGTATGCCCGGAAGCCAACAAAAAGAGTGAAAAAGCAGTGCATAAACACCAGCTTGTTCGTGACAATGACCTGAAAACACACAAAAACCTGCAATACGTCAAAGAACGCCTATATGCTCAATCTCAATAAAATTCAATAAATCGCTCGATAAGTACATAGCCACTGACCCGGCGGGTGTAGTTCAACACTGACTCATCGCTGGGTCGTGCCGACCACTCAGAGTCCTATTTATTAAGTGCTTTTTTTTATTCTTTTTAGTAAATCGGTACATGCCTCTGATTCACTATTAAATTCTTTCAAATCATTTTTGTTTCCTCTTTCTGAGTAATACACTTCCCATTTATTTTCTTGATTCAACCGAATACAATATGCTTCATTTGGAAATTCTTGATCAAATGAGACGATATCGAAAGGATAGCTGTCACTAATAATTCGTATTACGTCATCTCTATTCATAAATTTCACATATTGATTTATAGTATCTTAAATCGCCTATACCAATTGCAGCCCACTTCTCACCTTTAAACTCTCCAATTACATCATACTGCTCATCAAGTTCGTACAAGGTAATTATGTTCTCCTGAAAAATTGGATTACTGCCACCTTCTGATATTTTTTCATTCATTTTATCTCTTTCATTCAGAAAATCAAGCAATTCTTTTCCATCCACTTCCCAAGTATTAATTCCTAGAATTCTGACTCCAATGGGAGGGCATGAACTAACCTCTATAAAAGATAAAGTGTTGTCCTCCTCATATGAAAATTGAAGGCTATTTTCAAAAAAGCATTCTGTTTCTTCATTTCGTTTAACAGGAGAACCAGCATTGTATTTGTCAACCATAATAGACCGGACTTCATCTCTAGTCATACCAAAGTCTATATGCTCTATTCCTTTTTTGGGTATCAGCTCAATTATTTTCATTTTTCAAGTTGCACTTAACGGTCACTTGTATGTGGTCGGGCGGGATTTCGAAAAGAAATCGTGTCAGACCCGCAGGAAAGTGGGCGCAAGGTCTGACTTGTCAGACCGCTGAAACCCCCGCCTGCCATATACAAATTGTTGGCAACTGGTGTTATTCTTTGTCCTATTAAACATCAAATATATATCATTTTTCAACTACAATCCTATCAAATTGAATTGTCTCTCAATCAAGATGAATGACACATTGGCGTTCTTTATTGTTTTAGCGGGATGCTTTATTTTTAAGAAGGATGCTCCGTTTTTAGTTTTATCGCTGAAGTTCGTTTATTTTTCCCAAACATTGAAATGAATCGGTTGAACTTGGTTACTATGTGAATGATAAGAATAAGAAAAAAAAGACGTCCGGCAATATGATGAAATGCTATAAAAGAATCCTTTAATTCGAAAGCAAATAGAAAAACACTTGACAACATTAGTATAAACCCGAATGTTGTCAAGGCAGTTATTTTGTTTTTTCGAATAACGCTCCATTTTGTGAGCGATTTAGTAAGTTGCCAATGTTGTGCAATATGAATAAACATCAGTAGAAGCCAAATTGAAGCCCCGATACAATGAGCGGAACTCCAAGTTTTTCCAGTGCCACCAAGACCAGCAATACCTAAAAACAACAAAATATCAACGACTAACTTGGATTGTTTTTGATAAAAAAAATTCATTTTCCACTTCGCTTGAAAATTAATATTGCAAAGAGACGATGGATTTGCAGAAAATGAAATGGATAATACAGGGTAATGATTGGACTATTTAAGGTATGTTTTCCGAAATTGACTAGGCGTAAGATTAGTTGATTTTGTGAATAGACGGGTAAAATAAGCCCAGTCGTCATAACCAAGTTTTATGGATATTTCTTTGATTGTTAAATCAGTATAGTACAATAAACGCTTGGCTTGTAGAATAATCTCGTTTTGAATACAATCCCGAACGGAAAGTCCTGTGGTGCTTTTTACCGCTTCATTTAGGTAAACTGGGGAAATCTTTATCTCGGAAGCATATTGATTTGGACGTTTCATGGTTTGGTAATTTGCTGATAATAAAGTTTTGAATTGAGAGGTTATTTCAAATAACCGATTACTTTTTATGGCAGGAAATCCTTTTTGATATATTTCCGCAATCATGCCGATATAGGATGAAGCTAAATCATACAAAATCCCTTGACATAATAATTTATCTTTTAGGCTATATTTTTTATTTATTAGTAAAATACATTGCAATAATTCATCCGACTCTTCTTGACTTAAAAGGGGGTTAATGCTTAGAAAATGTAATTTATTGAAAATTGCTTTATACTCATTCTTTACGAACACAGCATCAATAGCCAAAACCCAGCCTTTAATATTAGAAAGACTTATAATTGAATGTACTTGTCCGGGTATAGTACAAAAAAACGTACCATTACGAAATTCAATCTCTTTAAAGTCTACTCGAACTTTTGCTGACCCTTCTTGCAAAAAGAAAAAAACAAAATAATCATCTGTATGGTCAGAAATCAAATTCGTAAATTCTTCATTATCGGAAATACCCTGCAAGTCATTGTCTGAAATATGGTGCAATAAGAAGTTTATACTTCTATTATCTGTTATGTGTTTATTGGTATGTATTTTTTCTCTTTTCATTAAGGCCTGTTCTTGCAAATCAAATTTCAAGTTAGTCGCTATTGGTCTGCCGGATCTGTCTTTTTACACTTGTTGCCAACGGTTACCTGTAAGTTGTCGTTGCGGATTTCGGAGCGCGTTCCTGTCCGGCAGGACGGAACGATGTTGCAAGAATCCAGCGAACGACTCACCACGAACCCCGCAATGCAATTTACAATTTGTTATGCACTGGGTTTTATTTATTATTCTCTCCAAATTCATCATCGCATAGTCTATAGTCATAAATTATTTTGTCTCTAATTCCACTTAATCCAGGAAATAAAGTCGCAGAATTAATCCCAGTTCTATCCAATTGATAACGAATTGTAGGAACCATTTTATTAGGTATTTTTATTTTTCTTAAAAGTAGGTCAGAACTATGAATTTTATTTAATGGAACAAAATCTTTAGTGTCATTTAATCTGTGATGGACAGTAAATAAACCTGATTGTGCTTGAATATATGGAAAGATATGTTCGGGGAAATACACAAAAGTTTTTTCTATCGAAAATGGGGTTCCAACTTTTTTTGTATCAATTCTATCATCATACTCGTCATAGTAAAATGCCCAAACTATTCTATATTCTGGATTTTTGTCGGAATATTTGACTGCAAACCAAAGAGCAACTAAAGGATTTAATGTCCAGTCCAATAACCTTGTTGGAACCCCATTGTGTTGAGCAATTGCCAACCATTGCCAGTCATTATTTACCGAGAATTTTATATATGGAATTGCTTCTCTTTTGAATGTCTCAAAAATTTTCTCCTCATTATTGAAGAAATTTTCTCTTTCTTTATTTCTACCTACAACAGGAATTAATGGTTTGTCATTGATTTGACCTCGAAATATTATTTTCCCGCTTGAAGATAAGTTTGTGACAAAATCGACAAATTGTCCTAAGGAACTAACAATAGTTTCTTTGTGTTTCCCTTTTTCTTTTGAATCTGAGTCTTTATTCATCTTTGTCGGAATTATCAAATAAAGTTAAAAAAAAAGTATGCAATCTTTTTTTCAACCTTGTGCATAACGGTCACTTGCAAGTTGTCGTTGCGGATTTCGAAGAGCGTCAGCGTCCGAAGGACGAAGACGGTCAAGAAAGGAGCAGAGACAACGCACCGCACGAACCCCGCAATGCAATTTGCAAATTGTTAGGCAACGTTTTTTATTTTTTTTAATTCACTGATATAAATTTTATTACTATTCTTATTACAATCAAAAAGACACTGGCTGAAATTCCTTTTTTTATTGTCAACTTGTCAAAGGCTGTAAGAATTCCAATTATAAAACCAACAAGTCCTAAGGCAGAATTTGAAATCAATGCCCAATCCGGATACATAAAAAGGAACAAAATACCGGTGTTGTGATATTGATATAATAAGTACAAATTATCCCAAATCCAGTAAAGATTAATTCCAACTATTACTAATCCTGTCAGGAGATTCCATTTTAATTGAACTGCCTTATTCATTCTTTAATTTTTCGTCTATCTCCGTTTCCAAATTCTTCCAGATTTCGAAAATTATATTTGTATTGGAATTGGCATTATTAATCAACTTTTTTCCGTAATCGGAAAGGGAGAACTTTTTATTTGTCTCTGAAATAATTCCGTTTTGTATCAACCATTTTATTGATTCCTCTAATTCTCTATTTGTCGGCACTGCATGATTTATTCCATCTGCAATTTCAGATATTTCTTTTCTCCCTGCTGAGGATTTTTGAGAGGCAAAAGCAATTGCCAAAAGAATCCATGATATGGTCGTTGATTTTTTCATTCAAAATGTTGCCTAACTAGTTTATATGTGTACTAAAAGTAACATATATTTCCCATACGGGAGTGTTATGTGTACCTTTGGTATCTTATATATCAAGGTCATCAAATGGATTATCTTTAAAATCGTATGGTATCCGAGATTTCTTGGGACGTATTTGAATTTTAGTTTCAGGCATTTGTTCGGCTTTGCTGCTCAAGTTAATAAATTTTACAGAACAAATAATACGGGTCAGTACTGTATTACGGTTGCGACAACCGTTCCATGCCCGGTTCTCTCCGGTTTTATTTCATGTTTACGAATCATAAGCACCAAATTGAATAGGGAAGGCGAGGAGCCGAACTTTCACTAAAAACCACGCTTGCTTTTACTCCAAACCTAACGTGATCTTGAAGCAAACCACATGTGCTTTTACCCGAAACCACACATGGTTTTGGCTGAAACCTGCGCAGGTTTTGTATTGAAATGAGGAATGCACCAATAGAACGCCCATCTCCGGGCCAGGGAAAAATCCCTTACTACTACCAGCCTCATGTGGTTATAAGGTTTCTTCAAAAATGGTATTTAGCATCTTCCATAAATGGTACTAAGGATCTTCGGCAAATGGTTATAAGGTTTTACTCCGTGTAGTACTAAGGATCTTCCACTGGTAGTTATAAGGTCCTGCTCCGTGTAGTTACCTTATCCTTCCGCTGGTAGTTGTAAGGCAGTGCTTTGTGCTGAGCCCCGGGGCATCTTGGTCTTGGTTCCCTGCGCATCCGTTTCCAATTTTTACATTAGCGAAAGGGGAGGGCAATATTTCGTGCATGTTTTGAGTTATATTATTAAGGACTAACGACTAATGAGATGAAAATAGCCCTAAATGAAATAGAACCAATGGGGCCTGTAACAGACAGTACGAGCAGAATTTTATGGTTAAATATTAGGTTATGCCTATAATATATTTACAGCATACAACATCGTTGTGCTTCATTTGATGAACTGATAACTATAACCTAAATTCAATAATCATGAGTAAAGTAAAATGCGAGATTACGTATCCTTCTCAATTAATTTCGAAAATTGGAGAGTTCGAAATTAATCACAAAGAATCTAATGAGAAAATTAAAGAGAGTGGATGTTTAATTGTTACTAACAATAATATCAATGTTGATATTATGCTTCATGTTGTGGGAATCCTTTTTGGCCCAAAGAATGCTAAATGCTATATGGATGTATACGTTGATGGTGAAAAAGTGAATTCAACTCCAATAGAATCAAAATTTAAGAAAGAAAGCGGTATACAGTTATTTAATTGGATGGCATAATGAAAAAGACAGCAATAATTTTAATTGTTAATATCTTCGTATTATCTAGTGTTTATTGCCAGGATATTAAGACGGGTGAAGGAGAGAGCACAATTCTTTTACCTACGACAAACATAGGAGTAGATGTTGGTAAAGCTTCATTAACTTTTAAAACGAACAACTTCCCTCAGAGTAAATTAAAACCTAATGGTTTCATCTGGGGACTAGATGTAATGGGCAAAAGTAAAGAAGGTTTATCTAATATCTTTTCAGGTAGTGAAATTGTCCCTACTAGTAGTATATCAACAGTATTGGGGTATTCATTTTCTAACTCAGATGAAATAAGTGATGATTATACTTCAAAATATGCTAAAATACTAAAGGATAGTCTTAATTCATTGTCAAATTCTTTTAGAAAGTCTTTTGGTGCTGATATAATATCGGAGATCTATAAGATAAAAAGTGATTCAGCTAAAAAATATATTCTAAGTAAAGTAGTGCCCGCTTTGAAGGTAAATCTTAATAAATACGAGAAACTTCAAAAGCTTCTTGAAGAGATGTCAAAAGATGAAACCCTTCAACCAGAGATTGTCACCTCCGCAAAAACACTTTATTCTTATATGAAAGAAAACCAAACTTGGAAAGAAATTAAAAGTCTAAAAGTTAAATTAGAATCAGGAATAGAAAATGTTGGCTCAGAGGAATATTGGAAATTAACCATCTATGGACATTTTGGCATCAAAGGAGAGAAATTTAATATTTTTAAAGGTTGGGATTCAACCAATATTGAAAATAGCTTTGAAAAGGAAACATTTAGTGGTAATTCTGGTGGATTTGGGGTTAATTACCTATTTAATAGTAAATGGATTGTTGGTTTTAGATATACATACCAGGAAACAAATAATTTAGATGAGCTATCTACTAATGATTACAAGGTTACTACTACTTTTACTCAAAATACTTCCGTAGGAACTACGCAAATTTCAAAAACAGCATATCCAAACAAATATAAAACTGCTTATCTTAATCGTTATGATTTTGATTTGATTCGTTTCATCAATATTGGCGAAAACAATGTTATTATAGCTGACTTATATTTGCGAATAAACGAATCAACAAACCAAGATAATTTAGTATCATATAAAGATTTAGGACTTTCAAGTTCATTTTTTAATATGAAAGGTAAGTTCATCGGAGGTATATATTTGGAATTGCCAGATTTTGAGCAGAGTGTAGAAAGAAGAAAAGCAGAGGAAGAACAAGAGCTGAAAGATTGGTATAATAGATTGACTTTTGGAATTTATGTGAAATATAGTTTTTCCTCCTTGGCAAACCTGTTTTAATAAAGCAAGTATGAGCAATGGTAGTGCTAAATATCAATGCCTATGGCCCGCTCAAACTGCATTACGATTTGCTGGGATATTACCATCCAATCTGCCACTACTCACACAAATGACCATTAACGTTCATTTAAAAAATAATCGACTATAAAAGCTAAGCTAATTGGAAAAACAAATACATAAATTTTCTCAGCCAGATGAAACCTGGGCCATTTGGGATATCAAATCGCATGAAGATTTTTTATCTAGATTTATGGTAAAAGGAAGATTTCACAAAAATGTTCCCGAGGAGATCTCGAAAGAATATGAAATTGTTGAAAGATTAATTTATTACAGTTTCTACTGCTATCCACTCATTGATGAAGCATTCTCAAAAGCTACAAGACTATTTGAAGCAGGAGTGAAAATAAGATTAAACCAGCTAGCTATTACATGCAATGGAAAATATGAAAGCCTAAAAAGTAAACTTGAAAAGCTCGGTAAACATACTTCTGTAGATTTTTATAAAGAATGGGATAAAGCAAGAGAAGTTAGAAATATTTTTGCACACCCCGAGGCTGGACGTTTAATGGGAATTACTGTTTATAGAAGTTTTCTGCAAATGGTAAATATTTTGAATACACTATTCCTTGATAAAGAAATCGTGGAATCTAATGAGAATCATTTAATTAAATTAAAAAAACAGACGGAAAAATTTAAAAGGAAGCTTTTCATTTTGGAACTTGATAGTAAACGATTTCTTGTTTGGTCAATCATTCCTTATTCATTTTTTGGTACTGGGAATAAAGCAAAGTCATTTTGGTTTTTTCATCCAGTTTTGACTTCATTTCCCCAAACGACGGATAAAATAAATTTTGACATTCCGATTTTTTTAAGGCTTACGGATGTGAAAATTACAGATTCAGGGATAAGAGGTACTGATTTAATTTCAAAAAGGGTTGTAAAGGCATATAAAACAATGGATGCTGCGAACTTTAAATTATATGAAACACATAAGCTATTAAGGAGCTCATCGGATATAGCTGTGAAGAATCTGTATTTGAAATTTATAGAGGAGGAATTAGCTTATGAAATAGTAAAGTTCTTATATTTTGAATGTTGGGATTAAGAAATCAAATACGAGTAAAGCTGTGTGTAGTAAGAAGTTTAGAGGGGATTCAACTGCTTCTTTGTTGCAATAACGCCAATTCGTCTTTGTCGCTTGGTGTAAGAAAGGAAGTAAAAGTAGACAGATTGGCCCAGTGCAGACTCGAACGGAAAGCGCGTCGCGCACCTGTAGCAAGAATTACCTTACAATAATGTGTTTATTAAGCTACTGGCGTAGCCATATCTCACAATCATATTGATGAAGAATTCGATTTCATGATCCGAGAAAATACTAAGCATTCTGTATGTTTCCCGATGGCAGTTCCTAAACTTTTGCCCACTCTCACAAAAGCACAGACTAACTCGATTTGGTTCTTTACGCTTTTTGATAAAACGAAGACCATTTACAATGAGTATCAAATCATTTGTTTTAAAAGCGTCAATAAAAAACTGGACATTCCCTTTGACCCCGTGTGCTCTTTCTAGTAGGAAAAAACCATTATCCTCACGATACTTTTGACTAAAGAGATATGGCTTTAAATGATTTTCAATAAAATCACGAAGATTAATCCCTTTCTTACAGGTTAAGATTTCTTCAGGAAAAGAACTTATGCAGCAGTGTCCATCATTAGGATATACATGCCAATCAATGTTTAATGGAATTCTTCCCTCTGTCTCGAAAACATAAGGAAATCGGGTTGGATATTCAGGTATCGCTACAATTTTCAACTTATAACGGTCAATAACATCCCCGTTCTCCGACTCAAGCTGTATTATCCCGGAAAGGCAAGGCGCATTAGTCATTTCGTCAGCATCGAGCTTCAATCCGGGATATTCATTTTGAATTAATTCAGCTTCTTTCTTGAATATTTGAAATCCATTACTCACTGGCCCACGGATTTGATTTTGCAGCTCCAGCTGCAATAGCAGCGGCATGTTGAGATCTGGATTCATCTTCTTTGTCTTCTCCTTCAGGAAACCTATTGCCAAGATGTTTTCTCCACAATTTACTTGCAGTGAGTTGATTGTTCTCTCTTAAGGCTTTTTCAGCATCTTCGATGAAGTTGTCAAGTGCTGTCAGAAAATTGGTTTGTCTCGTTTCATCGTAATCTGCAAATAAGTCGTCATTCGGTACTGCTGGAACAATGCATTCAAACTTGATATTCAATGCTTTTTTGATTTCTTTTAAAATATCTTTTAGTGTTATGTCATCCCTACTGTTGAGTACAATCTTAGTTTTTGCATTCGACGCAAGAATGGTCATTGCGAGTCCGTTTGGCATTTTATTCCGCTTATTGTCGCACCACGCTTTCAGATATTTAACGTGACGGATAAGTTTCCCATCAACATCTTTCTGCTTGTTAAACCAGTCAACCATTTCTTTTGGGTCACTGTCTTCAAAGCCATTATTCTTTACGGCAAGGCGGTAATTCTGACCATCAACTTTGTAATATATGGGATGGTCAATTTCATAATCTCCGGAAAAGATTGAACGAATACATTTTTTTCTATGCTCAGGAGTAGTACTTGTATAACCATCAACTGCATTCCAAACCCAAGTTTGTAATGTTGTAGCAGTGACATCCGGTTCTCTGAAAAAATAGATTCCATCATCAAGATCACAAATGTCATCTTTTGTTCGGATTCCTGTTTTCATTTTATAAGAACCCTGAATGTAAAACTTAGGCTCGTAATCCGGATGATTATCTTTAAACCATTTACGAATCCGTTTTCTTAATCCGTTCTTCGAATTCATCATTCGATCTTTTTTGGACTTTCCAATACTGATGTCTTCATGGAAATCCTGAAATAAACTGTGACAGTTTGCCATATTATTTTGAGTTTAAAAATTTTAAAATATTACTGAGGTTGTTTTTTGCCAGTTCATCTCCAATAGATTCAAGACGCTGCAGGTCCCTTTTGCTTGATGCATTGAGGTCTATCGTATCTCCCCCTAAATCATATTGAACACGTAGATATTCAAATCCATCATCCTTTTTTTCTGCCATTCTCTTCAAAAAAAGAATATACTGCTCCGTTATTTGGGCCTGGCTATCGAGAATAATGTCAAGAAGCCTTGGTTTTGGGAAAAGCCAATACCAGATATCTTTGGGTTTCCAGCTTTTCTTTATTATATGTTTTCCTTTTCCTGTACCTAGTGAAAGCAAACGGATATCTGAAAAGTCTTGGTTCAACTTTCCCGTAGCTTCCAGTATTCCGACAAGTGAAGGGTTATTGGCAAATATTCCACCGTCAATCATGTTCACATTAACTCCTTCTCCAAATTCATTGGAAAATGAGAATGTATGTGGAGGGAAATATACAGGAGCAGAAGCACTGGATAAAGCAACTTCATGGGCAGGAAGCTTATAATCTCTGAAGAAATCTTCACTGTGTTTTGTTTTTATGACATTAATCTGCCCATCGTTACCATTAAAAACCGGTATACAAACATTGGTCTTCAGATCGTTTATGATTGGAATTTTCCCTCCGTTTGCTTCTGTGTATATTTCCTTAAGTTTTCGCCGTAATGTTTTATTACTGTAAATTGATGTCAGTATTGCTCTGCTTTTTCGTGGTAGCACTTTCAGATACCATCTCGGAAAAATGGATTCCGCATGTTCTTTGTAGAACTGTACCAAATCTTTTGCTGGTATTCCTAATGCTATGGCAATCGAAAGAATTGCACCTGTGGAGGTACCACAAATGAGGTCAAAATATTCATATAGCGGTTTGTCCGGATTCTGCAACTTCAGTTCTCGTTCCAGTTCCGCCAATACTTTGGCAGGTATTAGCCCTCTAATTCCTCCGCCGTCAATAGTCAGAATTGTAAATTTTTTCTTTTCCTCCATTTTTCAATTTTGTTTAAACGACTATTTTTGGGAAATATGACCCCAATTATGATCAATTACTTTTGAATGATTCCTATTCTCTGATTCAAATATTCTGCTTCCGCCTTTTGATGAATTTATTGTCATTTCTTTTTTATATTTAACTGTTCTCTACCCATATACTTAAAGCGTGACTCACGCTTTTGGTATATGAATAAACAGGATCGATTTGGAAATAAATGAAGAAATTAAATTGACTTCCAGCCTAGACCTACTTGTATATATTGGTTGGAAAGTGGAATATCCCGCCGAAGCTAGAGCTGCGTTTGATGAGTTTTGCTTACGCTATGATCAGTCCGTAATTAGGGCTGCAGAGATATTTTGCGATAAATGGCATCTTACAGAAACAGTGGCATTGGATATAGTAAAATGTACTTTTGCAAGGGTATGGAAATATCCAACATATGACCATAAAAAATCAAAGTCAAAAAGTATCGACCTCGGAATAAAAAGATGGCTTAATCGGATAGCATATACTCAGCTTGCAAACTACACTAATAATGGTGCTTGTTACGAACCCGATGTCGAAACTGATTTATCATTAATACATTCACTTGATGAGCTGGCTGAAAAAGCTACTGAAGGCGAAATGAGCAGAAAGGAATTAAGAGAACAGTTAACTATTCTTGATGAAGTAATTGATCAATTAGGAGAAAAGCATAGAATTATTTTTCTGACGTATCGGCTTTACACTCATGCAGGCAACAATATTCCAAGGGCAGTAAGTAGAAAATTACAAGAAGAATTGGAATTAGTTCCTGGCTCTATAAGGAAATACAAAGAACAGGCGATTAAGCAAGTCGAAAATTATTTAAAAAGAAACAATGGCAACTAAGAATAAACAGAAAGTGGCATTAACACCTGATAATTTAAACAGGTTTTTGGCTATTTCAGGGTATACTTATCAGCGTAATGATGAAGAGTTAGAGCAATTTGAGCTATTATATGAAAATTATGATTTCAAACTAAAGAATCTCAGAATAGATCCTGATGAAATTATCAATCAGTCTTTTGACGTAAGAGGAAGCGTGGTGAAAATAAGGGATGAAGAAGAACAAAAGGATATAGATGAATTGAGAATGGCAGCAAGAAAAGGAAATGAACAAATTCCAAAATCAGTACTTGATAAGATGAGGCGAAAACATAAAGATGGAAATAAATAATAGGAAGAAGAATCAAATTAAGGATTTAGCTGAGTTTCTCGCATTGGAATATGATGAAATAGAAACTCCTTTAGATAAGATTGCTGAATTAGAGGAAGTTCCAATTTTTTATGACGATTATGAAAATGCTTTTGATGGTATTCTTGTATATGATAATGGGTTTTATATTCATTTAAATACAGCGCTAGGTAATAGACCCAACACGCAAAGAGGAAGATTCACATTAGCACATGAACTTGGACATTATTTCATTGATAGTCATAGACAAGCCTTAAAAGAAGGGCTTATAGAACCTCATCCATCGAGGTATAATAGAAATAAACACCTATTAATTGAGCGAGAAGCGGATTACTTTGCATCATGCATTTTAATGCCTGAAAAGAGATTTAGAGTTGATTGTGAAAAATTTCGAAAATTTGACTTTGAGGTCATAGAGAGTTTATCTAGAAAATATAATATTAGCATTACTGCATGCGCTATCCGTTTTGCTGATATAGGTACGCATCCAATAATGGTTATTTACATGGAGAATAACAAAATAGAATGGAAATGGCAAAGTAATGACTTTAGATTTTGGAGGTTGGCTGAGGGTAAAATCAATGTTCCTAAAGACAGTTTAGCAGGTCAATATTTTCGCATAGGTAGTGGAAAAAAACGGACTGAAAAATTATGGGCCATAGATTGGTTTGAAGATGTTCAAGATATTAACTGTAGTGTATATGAACAGATTATTCCTTACAAGAATAAGGTATTAAGTATTGTTTGGGAATAATTCGAGGAAGATTGTTAGTTCTACTAATGTCAGAAGGATACTGATTAAGCAAAAGATTCTAACACTAACCTTCATCATAGGATGAATGCAATTTCTCATTATGATAAAGTGATTGCCGAAATGAATAAATTACTCTTCATTCAACAATTGATAAACCAATTGCTTTTGACTTTTACTAACTATTGAGAAGTCGTCAAAACTAAAGTCCTTGAAATCAAGTATTAGAAAGTAATCCTCACTTAGTTCAAAGTAGTAAGCAGAATAATCTGCTGAGCTCTCACCCGTAGCGAATAAATTACCCGAATAGTCGAAGTGAAAGTTATCATTATTACTGGCTTCTTCAATTAATACTATTGCTTTCTGTAATATTGGATCCATCCTATTTCAATTCTGTTGGTTTTTATTTCTCTTATAAAAATGCAGCATGGGAATATGTTTCTTTATTTCCTCTCTTTCAGCAACTTCTCCAATAACGTGCTCTTCTCTTTTTCTAACTCAAGCATACGCTCATAAAGTGCAGTTTTCTCATTTGAAAGTTCTATAATCCTGTCGATGGGATCAGGATTATTATTGATTGTATTAATTCCAGCAGCGCTTCCTTTTTCAAAGGTGTTGTTTTCAATAATTACTGTAACGGGATCTTCTTCCAGTTCCTCAATGAACTCAGGAGCTACATTTAGTGCCTTCGCAAACTTTTCAATCATTCCGTCATCAATGACTTTTTTGTGTTCGTAAGTTGATATTTGAGCCTGGCTGAGCCCCAAATCACCGGCTAAAGCTTCCTGTTTGACACCCAGGGTACGCCGTATCCGTTTGATGGCATGTCCGTGGTGTGTATTCTTCAATGTCTTATCTTTTGTTTCCATCTTTTTTCATTAGAAATACAATATAACGAAAATAGCAAAATGCTGATTATGATGATAATTATTTGCGTAAAATCAATAATTATTGGCCGGATTATTTTTATTAACTCGTTTAGCCTTCTTTACTTTGAACCGGATTTATGAATATGAACTTAAAAGAAAAATAGGATGCAACCGTAACTAGATTTTTAAATGAAATCATAATTTTGTGCTGGAACTACAGTACGAAATGACATAGCGCTTTTTTGACCTTACAATCGAATCCGCAAAATTCAATGCAAGAGGTCAGATAGTGGAAGCGCCCTTATATCTTATAGGGGCGCGGACATTGTTTTATTCTCTTGCGATGGCCCTTGCGGAGCCTGATTGTAGGAATAATGACAATCGTTCGCGCCTTCTTTTTTTGTCATTATTCCACTCTCTTCATCCGGTTGCTGTACCGGCAACCGCACCTTCCAAACATTGGCGTTGAACGGGTTGGCCATTAAGTGCGGTCACAAACCATAATCCATTATTTCTTCCTTCGGGAAGGATGGCAACTAAACCTGTAAACGTACCGTACCAATGAACCCTTTTCATCTTAATCATACTTTTTCTAAGAGACCGCCACCTGCAAGGCGGTCAGTTCAGCTCAAAGCCCGCCTGCCGGGATTTCGGTTCCGGCAGGTTTTTTGGGCCGCTGTTCCAAACAGAATTACCGATGACTTGGTACTTCCGGTTTGTCAAACAGCTGAAAAATATCACTGCCTAACGCACGCTACGGACGCCAAGTCCCCTTTAGGGGAAACAGGGGTGAATACCAGAGGGACAAGAAAGAAAACCACTGTCAGGGTTTGCAACCACTGACAGGGTGAATGAAATTAAATATACCAAACCATGAATCCTGTAAACCAAGCAAATATCCAACCCAATCGGCCGCCCCCGCCAGGGCGGTGACTTCAGAATTCAGATTGCCTGCCGGGGTGTTGCTCCTCCGGCAGGCCCTACCTGGAAAGCTGTTGGTACACGAAACCTGTCAGGTTTTTGGAATCCTGACAGGTTAGAAGATTTGTCAAACAGCTGAAAAATATCACTGCCTAACGCGTGCTACGAACTCCAAGTCCCCTTTAGGGTCCCGATACTTCGGGACAGGGGTGGATTGCCATCGGGGTGGTAAATGGGAGAGCTACGTCCTTTTGCGAAACAATTCAATAACCAAATCATCCAAACTAACTAACCATGTTCCTAATCATTTACCAGCTAACTAATCCAGAGCGATGGCCACCTGTAGCCGGGTGGCCGTAGTCAGCCCAGCCTGCCGGGGCCAGGTGCCCCGGCGGGCTTTACCGGAAACCTGTCAGGGTAGAGCCAGCACCCCTACCCCCGATGTACATCGCGGGTAGGGGTGGTAATTGAGAAAACCACTGTCAGGGTTTACAACCACTGACAGGGTGGAAGAAACACCAACTATTCAATCATAAAACCAAACGAATGAAAAAAATGAAAA
>NZ_JHXO01000014.1:22289-97134 GCF_000621705.1 Prolixibacter bellariivorans ATCC BAA-1284
AGAAATTGTTGAAAGTTTTCTGATTCCCGGTTTGTATTTCCATTATCAACGAACTTTTTGTACGCGATTATACCAGTCATAATAAATAGTTATCCATTATTCACTCCATTCTCACCGGACCACCACTAAATCATTTCGGGGGTGCTTCTTTTCAAGTATTTCGGTTTGCTTTTCAGTGCTTACGTGGGTATAGATTTGTGTTGTCAGGATGGAACTGTGCCCTAAGATGTTCTGAATGTATTTGATATCGACATCCTGCTCCAACAGCAAGGTGGCAAACGTATGCCTAAAAACGTGTGGCGTTACGTTCTTTGTGATGTTGCATTTTTTTCGGTATTTCCGAATCATCAACCGGACAGACTGTTCTGACAGCCGGTTACCAAAGCGGTTAATAAAGAAGTATTCCTGTGTCCCAATTACCGCTGAAAACAACCGGTAGTAATTTCTCAAAGCTCTTTTAATGTCTGCATTTATGATTTGAATATTCCGCTCTTTGCTCCCTTTCCCATTCACTCTTACAGATGAAAAATCAATCCCGATATCAGCGTACTTCAGTGAACAAAGTTCAGAAACGCGTACCCCGGTACCAAACAGTAATTCAAATACAGCCACATCCCGTACTTTTTCCATATAAGCATACGAGTCGGGCTTCCCTTCCATATCACGAAGTTCCCGGTAAGCTGCCTGGAACAGTTGGGTAATCTCCTCTATGTTCATGACCCGGGGTAGAACTTTCGGTTCTTTTATCCGAATCCGAACCTTCCGAAACGGATTTGTCTCGATAAATTCTTCAAATTCCAAAAAATTAAACATGGCTTTGGTGGCCGCCAGCTTTCTTTTGATAGTCTTGGGCTTGAAACGAGAGAGAAACTGCACATAATGTTTTAGTTCCTCCTTTCCAATCTGAGACACGTCGGTCAAACCGTATTGCGTAAGCATATGTGATTTGAACTGTGCCAAATCGATTGAATATGCTTTCAATGTTTTGCTACTTAACCGCTTTTCAAACTCACAATGAAATAGGAACTTCTCAATTGCCTCCATGCTATGTTTATGTTTACTATTCAGGAGGACAAATAACGCACTTATTCCTCGCAAACATTCAATAGCAAGTAGTTTTGGTCTCCCAAATAAACGAGAAACCAAGGGGTTCCGGTCTGCCTCGTTACCGCCATGCACTTCAAGGCAGAGAATATTACTTGAACAGCAATATTCCTCTGTGCTAAAACATTATCAAAGTCAAAGGAACAAAAACACACAAAAACAAGGAGAGTAAACTATTACAGGAAATACCAAACGGGTGAGCATTTGCGTTCTTTTCAATAGACAGATGAAGGATGTAAGGGTAAACATCCATCACCACGCGATAGTATATCGTGGTCTTAGTTCAGTCCCTGGAGCCGGAGTGTTTCAGGGGCTTTTTATGGGCTTAAAATTCTTTTTATAGAGAACTTCTTCCTGTACTTTTATCTCTTAAGAAACAATGATTATGTTGATTAATAGAAAGGCTTACAAGCGAATTGTTTCCTTCTTTTGTTGGAAGATGCTAATCTTCCGGGGACTTGTCATAAAAGTACCAAAAGGACAAGTTAAAGTGATCCTGCTACCCGCGTCATGGTTTTGTTTTTTCCGGCCCACATGCCTGAATCCCCATTCCTTTTTGCTGATAATAACCGCTGTAGTTCGTAGCAAGATTTATGTAGCGAATGCAACCGCCTGCTATGTATTGACATAAAAAAGCTCCAACCTAAATGACCGGTCGGAGCTTTCCTTATTATTTAAATCAATCAGATTACCACCTTTTCAAATCAAACCCAATATTCAACTGCAAAGCGATTGGAAAAAAACCATTGTTTCCTTTTGTATCGAAATAGTAAACGGGCCCAACATCAAACAGTAGGTGAAATTTACCGTAGCTACGCTGAAGTCCCCACGTGGGACCAAACGCAAAATCAATATTGTCTTTTCGGATAATATTATGGGAGGCAATCTCTTTAAAATTTGTCAGTAATCTTAATGACCAGTAGTTACCAGAATTGAATGCGATATTTTTTCCTTTTGTCAACCGGGAGTCTCTGTTGTAAAAAAGTTTATATGATAAATCCAGAAATGGTGCTACAAAATACGTAATTCCGGAATTCGTGTAACTCAGGTTTAAATAACTGCCACTTACTCCAACACCTGTATTAGCAGTTAATGTCGTTCTATCTGACACAGGTAACTCACATTCGACACCCGGACTGAGGATATTAGCCCTCAGAATCGTTTGTAAATCCGGAGGTGCTTCCTGACCAAAAACATTAAAACTGACTAAAACAAATAGAAAACACAGTAGTTTCTTCATCGCATATATGTATTATTGGTTATTTAAAAGTAATTCTAACTCCTCTCCATGTAGCTCCCCTTCTGGCAGCACCATACATAATTGTATTTTGCAGAAATGTATATTTTGCCGTGAGATTTTTATATCCGGCAAAACCTAAACCATTTCCACCACTATAAGTTGCTCCAATAGTCCCTCCACTACTATTCGCAATAATCATGGTATACTTATCAGTACTCGATCTGCTATCATAAAAAGGAGCTAAAGAAACTTTGGTTGTAGTAATATAACTACTTCTTGGCAATAAACGAATTGCCTCCAATTGTTTACTCGGATTTGTAAACTTGTTGTTCAAAAACTTAACCGATGCTTTTCCTGCTGCAGTACAGGCATTCCAGAGTGCGCCAACTTTGTCTTTTTGAGAAAAATCAATATCTAATCCCAAAATATCAAACGTTTTCCAGTTTCTACTCAAAAAACGCGATTGACTATATTCAAGATCCTGCACTACTTTGGTCTTATAACGAAATGTAGGAAGATGATTGTTATTTGGGTCAAAATCGGGGCCGAAAATATTCTTAGGCCACTTCTCTTTTAGGTTTAAAACTTCCCATCCGTCAATAATTTCATCACACCCCTGCTTTCGCCAAACACCTGTCCATCCTTTTTTCTGAGTTTTTGTTTTTATCCCCATTTCAGAATAAAAGGGAAATCTCTGTGCATAAAATTTAACGTCAACACGATGTTTGCTGTCAAAATAGTTTCTGACACTTTTGGAAAATCCCCAAATATTGTCCCACGATTTGCCGGCGATTGTTCTACCATCATCGATATCCTGCCACTCAGTATCCGACGGAAAAGATGCTGATTTAATAATCTGTATGTCAACACCAGGCGATACATCTATTGGTTCTTTCTGTCGAAAAGTATCATAGAAGTATAATCCGGAATACTTGCTGACTTTGTACATTCCAGCTTCAATTGAATAGCCAAGAGCATTGGTTACTGGTTCACAATCGTCAAGTATTTTATCATCTATAGTCAATTCTTTCAACCAATCTGAATTTTCCAGGTTCGTGAAAAAAGTACCTTGTTTCGTAATCCTAAAAAAAACATTTCCGATAACAATCTCGTACTGTTCATTTAGAAAATGTTTTAACAAATCACTACAAATCAACGTGTCTTCCTCATCTCCTCCAAGTGTCTCGGATTTCAACGGCTTAGCCTCACTGAGACTCGTTATATGGCTGATCTCTGTGGGGAGCACATTTTCGTTACGAAACTGTTCAACAGAATTTAAAAATTGCTCTTGTGAAGAAAACTGAGCCACGTCTTTTAATTTCTGATTCACTATTAAATTCTCATCTGTCTTGGTTATCTGCTCTCGCTCACAAGAAGAGAATACACCAGTTAATATGATTGCAATATACAAGATTAGATTTAAGTTCTTCATGTTTATTTTATTAAATAAATATTCAAACTACAATGAAAAAGAACAAGTCTTTAAAGCTCTATCTTGGGGTAGTTTTATAGCAACAGAGCCCAACGAAATAAAGACCTTTTAAACGAATTATCTCATAGACAAATAGATTTAGTATGTTTGTACTAAAATGACAAATAGGTATACAAAGGTTTTTGACAAAACCTCTGTATTATTCTATAGCAGCACTATTAAAATCTTTATGATCTCCTAAGAAATAGGTGCGAGAAAAACATAGATACTGACTGAATCTAATTCAATGATCACTAATCAAAAACTAATTATGTTTCGTCGAATCGCAATTCATATCAATTGTAGTGCTAAACGTGTAAATGTTTTGGTCTTTTTTCATTTCTGTTGATTTCGAATGGCGGGATAAAAGTAATTCAAGTATTTGATAAATCAATATTTATTCGTTCACCTCAATGATGTTCTAAATAACATAATTTTTCTTCGCTTAACAGATCTGACCGTTCATCAAAAAAATGCTCACGTTTATCAAAAATTTCGGTTACTCAAAAAAAAATCAAAAAGCTGCATTTTCTTTCGTTCGGGAAATCTTTACTAATGAAATAATCGATTTGTTGGGTCTCCACATGCGAACTTCTGCCCGGGTTATACCGAGACTTCGGGAACTGGCCATCGCACCTATTGCCTTCGGGCGATATGGGGAATGAGAAATTTTGATTGACCCAGGCACCCTGAATAGAAATATCGAGGAACAGGACATTATAACTACCAGCGGAAAATACTTAGTACTACATGGAGTAAAACCTCATAACCATTTGCAGAAAATACTTAGTACCATTTTTGAAGAAGCCTTATAACCACATGTGGCTGGTAGTAGTAAGATAATTTTCCCTGCTGCGAAGCGCTGGAGTTTCTTCTTCATCTCGCAAGGGAAAGTTCTTCATCTTCGTCAGGAAAGTTCTTCATCTCGCGGAGGTGAAATGAGGTTTGGGCTGTGATGGACCCTAAAAAGGCTGATTCCATGAGAATAAAAATACTTCTTTCTGTACTTCTATCTTGTTATAAAAGTACCAAAAGCCCCGATGCTTCGGGGAAGTCAAAGTGATCCTGCTACCCGCGTCATGGTTTTGTCTTTTCCGGCCCACATGCCTGAATCCCCGCACAAAACCATTCCCTTAATTCCACATTTTCTTTCATCTGTTTGAATTTTGTAATTTCACCAAATGAATATAAGCGAAGATTTAAATGCATTTTATCGCAGGATTAAATATGAACCCGGCGAAACCATATCGCGCAGTAAGCCTCATATCAACGTCTTTGAACGAAAATCCTGCATAAGCAACTACCCTTATTCAAGAAGGGATTATTACAAAGTGACACTGATTTTGGAAGAAGGTCAGCTTGATTACGCCGACAAAAGCATCCATATCGATAGACCGGCATTGCTATTTTCCAACCCGATGATTCCCTATAATTGGCAGAGTCTTGCAAATAACCAGGCTGGTTGGTTTTGTATTTTCAACGAACCATTTGTCAAACAACGGGACGAGCTGTTAACCGACCTTCCAATGTTCCGGTTGGGACACGAGAAGGTTTATTTCCCGAACGACACCTCAGTAAAGGAAATAGCCGATATATACCGGAAGATGATGGAAGAAAATGAAGGTACCTATGTTTACAAACAAGACATTCTGCGCAATTACCTGCACCTGATTATTCATCACGCGCTTAAAACGGAACCGGTCAGGAATTATGAAAAGACACAGAATGCTGCATCGAGGATTACCTCTCTTTTCCTTGAACTGCTGGAAAGACAGTTTCCTATCGACTCGATGCAAAATCAGTTACAATTAAAATCGGCCGGCGATTTCGCCCGTCAGCTTTCGGTACACACCAACCACCTCAACAGGGCCGTGAAAGAGATTACCGGCAAAACAACCACCGAACACATCACGAGCCGGATCGTTATTGAAGCGAATGAGTTGCTTGTTCATACTGATTGGCCGGTTGCCGAAATCGCGTACTGCCTTGGCTTCGATTATTCCGCTTATTTCAATATTCTTTTCAAAAAAGCAACAGGCATGACCCCAAAAGAAGCAAGGATGAAAATTGTTTGAATTTTATAATTTTCCGCTTGAATCGTCTTACTTTCCCGTAGATAACTGCCCTAATTTTGTCTTATCATCATTCAAAACATTCACTATGAAGTACAGAGTATTAGGAAGAACAAATGAAAAACTTTCCGCCATTGGATTAGGCTGCATGGGTATGTCTCATGTTTACGGTGAAAGAGATGACAAAGAAAGTATTGCTACGTTGCACAAGGCACTCGACCTCGGCATTAACTTTTGGGATACAGCTGACTTCTATGGAGGCGGTGAAAATGAAAAACTCATATCGAAAGTATTAAAAACCAACAGGGATAAAGTTTTTATTGCCACCAAATTCGGTTTTAAATATACCGGAGAAAAGCATCTTGCCAGCAGTTTCGAAGGCTCTCCTGAGTATATGCGCAAAGCTGTCGAACTTAGCCTGCAAAGGTTGGGCATTGAAACTATCGATTTGTATTATGCACACCGCGTTGATCCGAACGTCCCGATTGAAGAAACAGTTGGTGCGATGGCTGAACTGGTTGATGAAGGGAAAGTACGTTACCTCGGCCTTTCCGAAGCATCCGTTACCAATATCAAAAAAGCAAATGCAGTGCACCCCATTTCGGCATTACAAAGTGAATATTCCCTCCTGACCAGGGATGTCGAGAAAAAGATACTGCCGGAAATCACTGCAATGGGTATCACGTTCGTTCCTTTTTCACCACTGGGCAGGGGTATGTTCACCGAAAATTTCAACATAGCTAATATTCCTACAGGCGATATTCGTCTGGGTTTGCCGCGTTTTCAGGGAGAACACCTGGTGAACAATCAAAAACTGATGAAAGCGTTGGATGAATTTGCCCTCGAAAAAAACATCAATACAGCTCAACTTGCATTAGCCTGGATATTGGCTAAAGGAGAAAACATCATCCCTATTCCCGGCACCAAGAAACGCAAATACCTGGAGTTAAATGCTGCTGCTGCAAACATCGAATTTACGGCAGATGAAGTAGCAGAAATTGAGTCCATCATTACCCGGTTTCCCAATACGGGTGACCGGTATCCTGAATCGGCAATGAGACTGGTCGACAAGGACTAATGTAATTTGAACAATGTTGTCCTCTGTAACCTATAATTGTTTTCATCAAGGTACGGAAATAAAGGATGTCATGGGAAAAGCGACCTTCGCTCCGCGATAGGATATCATCATCCGTATTCAGCCCCTGGAATGCGTTTTCAGGGGCTTTTTATGGGCTTAAAATTCTTTTTATAGAGAACTTCTTCCTGTACTTTTATCTTGTCATAAAAGTACCAAAAGGACAAGTCAAAGTGATCCTTCCTCCCGCCTCATGGTTTGGTCTTTTCCTACCCACTTCCCGGAATCCCTGTGCAAAACACAAGACCCAATATCGATTAATCAGGTCGAAAACAGATAGATAGCCACCAACGCCAATCCAAAACCGATCATCATGGCCGGATTAGGCATAACAGCGTAAATTAACAACGACAATACGATTGTTATCATTGGAGATAGAGACGTCATCGGAGAAACGACAATCGCTTTTCCGTAACGCATGGCATAAACCAGTGTAAGCGCTCCAACAGCGTTCAGCACCTGAATCATGGCGGCCAGATAAGGCCCTTTAAATCCCCAGTTGATATTCTGCTCAAAGTCGGTCATCATTAACGCAAACGGAATTAAAAGGATACCAGATAAAGCCATATAAGTGAAAATACTTTCGGCAGACATTTTATTATTGGCAACTTTCATAAAAAATCCTTGTACCCCCCACATAACAAATACCAAGACCGATAATCCCAGCCATAAATATCCCTTTACTTCCAGTTTCTCGGGTTTCATATAGGAAAGAAGAAATATGGCAAGCAATGCCAGAATAATTCCAATCCAACTTCTTCTGTTGGCCGTCTCTCTCAATATCGAGACTGATAGAATGATAGTGACTACAGGATAAAGCGAAACGATTGGAAAAATGATGTAGGCAGGACCTTCTCTCAATGCTTCGAATAAAATAAGTTGTCCTCCGGCGCCAGTCAATCCAATCAGAGTCCCATAAAAAACAGATTCAAGATTATATTCCAACTTGAATTTTATCAGTTTCAACGCAATCAGCGCACATGGAATCATCGTTAGTGCCCACATTGTATATCCAAGTGTCGCAGGAAATCCGGCTTTTTCCGGGATTTCGATTAAAGCTCCCCATATTCCCCAGGTAATCGTTGTTACGACGGCATAGATTAGCCATAAATTGTTTTTCATTCCAGTTCTGCTCTTCATGCGTAAATTTTCCTTTCCTAAAAAGTCATTTTCCGGCTACAAATATCAAAAACGGGAAAAAGTTCGTTAAAACCAACCTCTTCCCGTTAATTTGACACCTTACTGTTTATCCATTTTTACTACAATCTTATCATCAAAATCAGGTGTGACGAGATTACCAATATCTGACCAATCAGAATTCATAATACTCATATAGAACTGAAATGCATCACTATTTATATTATAGCTTTCCCGTGGAATCCCAAATTCCATTTTTATGACTCCATTCTCTTCCTGAATTGTTCCTGGAATAATAGGATTTGCTGGATTGTATTCAACGAATGGCCAGCCTGAGTCACCATTGACCATATCAACCATCGATGGCCATATGTCACCGGTATAGAAGTTTCCTTCAATGCCGTAGTCAACTCCCATTCCCTTCATCGTGAATCCGGTGGCTATCGAATTGTCGGTATCCATGTAGATACCAAAAATGTGAGAATCCAATCCGGCTCCTTCCACTGCGTTAAATTCGACATATATGTAAACGTTGTTTGCATCATAATCAACTTTCCCTCCAAGCACATTGTCTTTGCCCCCAAGTTGAAAATCGGGATATGTAACACTGTTCCAATCATCAAACGAATTATCATCCAGCTTTATTGATGATGCTTTATCAACCCTTAATACTTTGTGATAATCGTAGGATTGTCCATCAACAGTCGCTGACATAGTAATCAGGTAATTGCCAATTGAGTTATACTGATGAACAACAGAATCTCCCGCCATTGACGATGAGCTATCTCCAAAATCCCATGAAACATCTGTAGCAGATGAAACATTGTTCACAAATGAAACATCCAGTCCGTTGAAATACACTTTAAAATCCAGTGGCGGTGGATCCTGCAACGCGTATTCGCCTTCTTTACTACAAGAGTAAAAGGAAAGAAGAGCCAAAGAGAAAAAGAATATAAAGAATGATTTTATTGTCTTCATGATGTCGATTTTTTAGTTAGGAACAACCAGGTTATTTGTGCTTAACTCACTGCTTGGTATTGGATAAAGCATTCGGGGATCATTCGCTGGAATAACTGCTCCGGGTGCACCCAAACCAGGCTCAGCAGAAGTTGGAATACCATTGTAATTGTCTAAATGGTAGCCCCAGTAATTTCTGACTAACGGTAAGCTGTTTCTTTCGATATCGAATAGTCTGTGTCCTTCAAAAGCCAATTCAATTCTTCTTTCTTTCAACACGATATCCAATATATTATTAGTAGTAATCTGATCCCGGCTTACATCATACAGATAATCATTCATAGTACCGTAATTCCCGGGAATCATACGGTTTTCCCGTATGGTATTAATATCGGATACAGCATCGTTAACTTGCCCCAATTGAGCATAGGCTTCAGCACGATTTAGATAGACCTCAGCCAGACGTAACATTACCGGTGAACTAAGTGTTGCACTATTGTCCTGTCCGGAAAATTTGCTGATGTAATAAATCGTGACTCCGTTTTTAGTTCCCGGTGTTTGGGTATTGATATATTTCCATCGCTGGTCAGCATGTTGAAGGTCGGTTCCATACCCCATCACATTCAACAAAGACGGAGCAGCCCCTTCTTCCCCCCAACAACTGGGACCATTATAAATCATCGATGCAACAGAAGCTTCCTTTTTATCATCGACTGACAAGAAAGGAATGCACCAAATAGTCTCATCAGAGGTTTTGGCATTGGCAAAATAATCGGGGTAAGAATCTGCACTCTCCAAGGCATACATACCCGAATTAATTACTGAATCGGCATAGGCAATCACATTACTGTAATCTGCCTTATACAAATAGCTACGAGAAAGCAAGGCCCACGCTGCGTACTTGGAAGCAAAACCTTTATTCTGACGTTCAGCCGGTATATCTTCACTCATCAGTGACGCTGCTTTTTGCAAACTACTGATGATATAATCGTATGTTTCACCGACCGTAGCCCGCGCTTTGGGTTTCGTGTCCAACGCATCTTCCCGAAGGATAACACCGGGGGCTGAAGCGTTTGCTTCACTGTATGGCTTGGCAAATAGCTCTACAAGACTCTGTGTGGCGAAAGCTCTTAGGAAATACCCCTCACCTTCCAATTGTTTCGTCAGGGCGTCGTCGCCTTTCCGTTCGGCCATTTCAATAGAAACGTTGGCCCCGTATATCACTTTATAGGAAACTTCCCAAAAACTGTTGATATTGGACTTTTCAGAAGACCGGTCATTGTAGCGAAAGCTATTGGTCAAATCGTCCTCCGATTTGTAGCCACAAACGATATCGTCACTAGCAAAATCACTTAACTGAAAGTACTGACGCAAATACCAGTTATTGGTTTGGTTCGGATCCGGATAATCTTTAAACAGAGCATAACTTCCGTTGACCAAACTAGGTAAACCATCTGATGTTGTTGTGATTTGAGCTCCCGTCAACGCATCGCTTGGAACAACGTTCAAATCACACCCTGAGAGCCCAATCAGGACAGCTATTATACTGATATATAAGATTCTATTTTTCATCACAATAAGGTTTTAGAAATTAATATTCACACCCAATACATACTGTTTGCTGTTAGGATATTTAAACTCAGCATATCCTGGTAGTCCATTCAGTGGATTGATAGAAACTTCAGGATCCTGTCCCCAGAACCGGGTAAAGGTGTAAACATTGTCAGCGCTCAATGAGACGTTCACACTTTTCATCTTCAGCCGCTCAATAATTCCTCCGTGAAGTTTATAGGTCAATGAGATATTTCGGATCTTTAGGTAGCTCCCATCTTCGATATACCGGGTTGATGGATCGAACGAGTTACGAGCATTCTGCGGTAATGGATGATTTGCTATATCTCCTGGTTGCTGCCACAGCTTCCAGTCATCCCTCGGCATCATCGTATTGAACTGGGGATCCTGCAGATCATTATCTACATACCTTCTGAAATAGTTATATATCTTATTTCCCGTCACGAATGAGCAATTGGCACTCAAGGTTAAATCTGCATAACGGAAACTGGTTGAAAATCCGCCCTCGATTTTGGGAATAGGACTTCCATATTCGACTTTACGCGCTGCCTGGTATTCATGAGTTGGATTTCCATCTTCTCCAACCCAAAGCATGGAACCGTCCTGAGGATCGACGCCATAGTACTCCTTTGCATACCATGTATAGAGAGAACCTCCATCCCTGTAAATTTGCGTAATACCGTAAGTGTTGGCATTAATAATCGTATCATTGCCAAAATCCGTAAGAGAATTCTTATTGAAGCTGATTGAAAAATCTGTCGTCCAGGTTACTTTTCTTGTGTTAATGTTTGTGGAAGACATGCTCAATTCAATCCCCTTATTAGTAACCGACCCCGTATTTTGCCATTGCTTACTGAATCCGCCTGAAGGTGGAAGATTCCTGTAAACCAGCAAATTATTAGTTAAATTATTATATGCATTCACATTCAGGTTTACGCGATTAAACAATCCAACTTCAAGGCCAACGTTCACCTGGGTCGTCTGTTCCCAGGTAAGATTAGGATTCGCTAACTGAAAAGGAACTGCTGCCACCTGACCATCGATCTGGGTTGTGTAAGCAAACTGCCCAAGATATTTCGAAGCACCGATGTCTTTCATCCCTGTTTTTCCCCAACTGGCTTTTAGCTTCAAATTATCGATAGCTTTAGTAGTTTTCATGAAATTTTCCTGACTTAACAACCATGCACCGGATAAGCTTGGGAAATAAGCCGTCCGATTCTCTGGGCTGAAAGCTGAAGATTGATCGATACGGTACGAGCCGGTGAAGAAATACTTCCCTTTATAGTTATAGTTTAATTGCGAAATGAACGACTGCATGACGGTATGTCCGGGAGCTCCGCTGATAGCAAAATTTGAAGAGGCAACAGACGGAGCAGAAAGTCCTTCCGGCATTCCCTGTCCTGAACCAGTAATATAATCATTGTTCGTTCTTTGAGCTTCTGCACCTACCAATCCATTCAGTGAGTTATCATTCTTATCAAACCGAAACTTGAACAAATTGGTCGTAATACCTCCATATGAGATATTGGATGTAGAGCTTACATAACCGGTACCATAATAAGAGAGGTTATCGGCGTTTTTTGCATAGAATTGTTTATCCATGCCATTGTCAACACTCAAACGATTGGTACTGCTGAATGTAAGCCAATCCAAAAGCTTGATATTTAAGTCAAAATCATAATCTACATTCAGCGCCAGATTGGTAAGATTCGAATTATCAGCCGCCTGAATAGGATTTATTTTATCCTTTGACCATATACCATCTGCTTCTTTAAAACTCCTCGGGTTTCCATTTTCATCATACGGATTATCCCATGGCATATTTACATATGAATAGTAAATATTCATATAGTCAGCACTTCGGGTTTTAGAGCCTGAAAGATTGATGTTATTGACAATTGAAATCCTGTCGGATAAGCGATAAGTTGTATTCGCCCTCAAGTTGATACGCTTAAAGGAAGTATTGATAAAGGTACCTCCCTCGTCATAGTAACTTCCACCAAGGTAAAAGGATAATTTTTTTGTTTTCCCGGTAGATGATACATAGTAATTCTGAACCAATGCTGGTTTGAATGTCTCTTTCAGCCAATTTGTATTGACATCGAGAATGGATTTTGGTCTTGCCTGCAGAAATTTGCTGTCATCAATAACAAACAACTTAGGATCGCGATACAATTCTCTCTGATAATTGTAAAGCGTTCGGCTGTCCATCATGTGCACATTTCCGTGATCAGCCATTCGAATTCCTGTAACAGCTTTAATATTTACAGAAGGGCTGCCCCCCGAAGCCTTTTTCGTAGTAACGACTATCACACCTCCATTGGCCTGAGAACCATACATACCAGTAGCACCGGCGTCTTTTAACACGGTTATACTTTCCACATCGTTGGGATCAAAAGTTCCTCCGATTATTCCATCAACAACATAAAGCGGCCCTTGCGGCGCACTCATGGAAGAAATGCCACGAATGCGTACATCAGGCATAGCTCCCGGCTGACCGGAACCATTGAAAACCTGTATACCGGCAACCTTCCCTTGTAACATGGTTCCTATATTATTTGATGTTACGTCCTTCAATTTATCGGCAGATACGGTAGTCACAGCACTAGTGATTTCATTCCTTTTTTTGTCACTATATCCCATGACAACGACTTCCTCAAGCCCTTTCACATCTTCCTGAAGAATGACGTCTATTACACTATTATTTGCCACCTTTTTTTCCTGGGGTACATACCCGATGAAGGAAAAAACGAGAATATCATCCGGAGAATTAACATGAATCGAGTATTTACCATCCAAATCAGTAATGGTACCTTGTGTTGTCCCTTTAATGACCACGTTAACACCAGTAATTGGTTCGTTGGCATTTGTTTTGACTGTTCCGTGCACAGTAACTCCCTGGGCAAAGACCTGGGTACTCCAAATGCCTAGCAGCATGAATACCAGAACCCATTTTTGAGCAATTTTACTAATAAGTTGATTCATAGAAGCAAGATTTATAGGTGTTTGTTTACATAATATTTGTCTGAAATATTGATTTGTCTCATGAGAGTTCGGAAAACCGGGGGCACTTACACTCTCAATTTCCCAAGCATGAACCTACTCAGGCCTGGCTTCTACGAGACAAGACTTCTTAAAATCAAGGTGCAGATGTCCGACAGGACCTTCTACTTCTCCCAGCACTTTGTCGTGGACGTAGTCATAGATTTGATACTTTTTAGCATCTAATCCCCTGAATTCGACTCCGCCGTTCCACGAATCAGCGTAAAATGCGTAATACAATTGGTGATCACGCTCAATCACATGCGTTTCGGGTTTATCATAACCTATATCATATAATTTCCCCAGGTACTTACCTTTAGAAAGCATCATTTGGTTATAAAGAGCGAACCAGTGTTTCCAAATCTTTTCCCTTCGGGGGGTTAGTAAGAAACTACCGTCTTTGACATAAGGATTATCTTTCGGCCAGGTAAACTTTGTCCCCAGAACAGCACCAATACCAAATGATGTAGCAAAGTCATCTCCCCCGTCACTAAGTTCCACATGGTCTCCAAAATAAGCTAATCCGGGTGCCAGTGCTTTTATCGTTTTACCTTTAAGCCTTATTTGCCAGCTACTTTCAGGATCAGAAGCTACAGCCTGATTAGCATAAGCCAGGTTGAACGGAGACACACAATCGCCGCAGGGACAATACTGTACTACCGCATGAGGATTAATTGATCTGGCCGTGTTGTAAACAGCCTTGAAAAAATCGGGAAGTTGATGAACCGCTTCAAGCGGATTGTTCCCATGGGCAAAGTCTGGTGGCACGGCATTCATATGCTGTCCGTCCAGTTTCAGTCCATCAAATCCATAATCCTTCATAAACTTAACCACCTGCTCCTTGCTGTTATTGATTACGGTAGTATCGACAGGAGACAGATAATAGCTGTCCCACCAGGTAATGTAGCGGGGAACGCCTTCGTCTGACAATAACAGTGTATGAGGATTTTCTTTCAGGTAATTACTTCCTGGATCAGCGGCCAATGGGGCCCACCAAATCTGAGCTTTCAATCCCATTTCATGGACTTTATCCACCAGTTGCTTCATTTGCTTTTCGCCTCCGGGGAATGTGCGGGAATTCAAATTCCAGTCTCCTTCGGCCTGTTGATAGCCATCATCTACAACTACCCATTTTATTCCAAGCTCTTTTACTTTGGGAAGCGTATTCAGAATTTCATCAACGGTAAAATTTCGTTCATAGCCCCAGGCGCACCACATTGGCTCATAGGCCCAATTTTCATCCTGTGGTTGATGAACACCGCGTTGGTAGAGGAAATTTGCATATTCTCGCAATGAAGCGAAGTAGTCGCCATGTTGCGGCATAACAAAGGTTTCAAGAGTTACAATCGAGTCTCCGGGATTTAATTCCAATTCTTTCGAATAATCCTTTTCCACTTTAATTGTGGCACTCTTATCATACTCTCCCATGCCGACAGGTAAGGATACCAGCCGCGGTACCGTATCGCAGTGTCCAATAGCAATACCTCCGTTTTTTCGCCATAAGCTGGTTACCGGAATGCCACCTCCATAGTCAGAGTTATTCATTCCCATGTAATTCTTCTGGTAAAAGCCTGGATTTACTTTCAAAACCCAGTCTGCCCTATGGCTACTCGAACCTCCCTGAAAAGACCAGAAGGCTGGCGAGTCATCTTCGCTTTGAATGGCGTATTCATTATTAATCCAGGACGATACCGGAATATCTCTTTTCCCGGTATTCACATACGTTACCTTCGTGGTCAGCATCCCGGGAAAACGTTCGAACGTATGAATCGTTAGTATCTTCTTAATGGAAATTCCATCCTCATCATGTGCCCCAATAAACTCATATGATCTGCCCGGACCATTTGAAGTTTTAATGGCTGTATTATTTGAGGACATTAAATGGAAATCAGTGATTTTCTTCAAACCTGAAAGCAAATATTCAGAATCTGAAAATCCGGACATCAGAGGCACGTTGGATGGCTGACTCAGAACAACTTTGGTCTGCATGTTCCCGTTCAGTTCAAACTGCAGATCTCCCGTTCTTATGATGTTCTTGTTTGTGCTACTCCAAAGAGCGACAATCAAGAATAACATAGGTTGAATTTTTAGAAGTTTATTGGCAGCCATAGCAGTTAGTTTTTATCGATTAGTTTTTCAGCATTTTTATAATAAACTTTCCGAAGTACCCTATCACTTAACTCAAACCCACTATAGGACCAATGGTAGTTAAATGAAGGATAATAAAAGTGTTCATCAGAGGTTTCAAGAATCCGGAAAGTAATCTTATACATATCCGAATCCATTCCCATGTCAGTTCCGTAAAGCAGTTTGTTTTGGTACTTTTCGTAAAATGATTTCATAAACCGGGGAATCGTGGCCGTTTCACCATAGCGGGCTGATATGTCGGCATAAAAATTTGGGTATTCTTCCAATAATTTCCCCAGCCTCCCTAAATCAAAACTGCAATTTGCCAGGTGACAGGCTATGAACGTTGTTTTAGGGTTCTCCCTAACGGCATTTTCCAGTGTTTGAATTAGTGCATCGAATCCCAACTTTCCCTTTTGATTCAACTCTATATGCCATTCAGCAGCATTCATCAAACCATCATTATGTTTGTCTACCGGAAGATACATCCAGTAAGGATCAGCAACATGAATACTTATCGGCATATGCAATTCAGCACATTTCTCAAGCAACGGTTTCATCCGCGGATCGTCCAGATGCATCCCGAGCGCTTTTGTGGGAAACGAATAAAATAACCCGTCACCTTTGTCCCCCAATTCGCCAACGCCCCTGGCTCCCATATTGTAGCAACGCTGGAGTTCCTTCACGGCTGCCGGACCAAATCCAGGTTTATCATACCCCGTGTAATCGAATCCGCACCACAATTCAAAACGTTTGCCATATTTTCCATACCTGGCTGCCAGCGAATCGAACTTCGCCCCTGTCGTCATCGTCAGTATTATTGTTTTCTGGATTCCCATCGCATCCATTGTCTTTATCCAGCTTTCGATTTCTTCATCTGTAGCAGCATATGGATGGGAATGGATATCGATTACCTTGTAGCGGGCATGCTCAATTTTAGTTTGAGGAATGTTATAAATTGATTTTGGCTGATAATCTTTCAGCAGTATATCTTTACCTTTCTGCGCTGAAGGATCAAGCGAGCCGAAATTGCTCATATCCAACTGAGCCTCTGCCACCAAACTAATCAGTAGAAGTTGCAAAATCAATGCAATGCCAATTATCTTTCGCATCAGAATCATTTTTAGGTTAACAGTAATAGCTTCGATTTAATCAACTCGGTAACCGAAGTAACTGCCAGCGGAAACACTTTTCGCAAATCAATTTCCGATGTTTTTTCCATTTGCTGTCTCAGTGCCCGCATGTAAGTGTCCTTGATTTCAGTAGCCAGGTTAATCTTGGTAATTCCATGCGAAACTGCTTTCAAAAGCATTTCTTCAGGTATACCTGAACCTCCGTGCAAAACAAGAGTCGCGTTAGTTGCCTGACGGATTTTCTCCAGCAAATCAATTTGAAGATTCGGTGGATCTTTGTAAAAACCGTGAGCAGAACCGATGGCTACAGCTAATGAATCAACTCCGGTCATCCGTACAAACCCTGAGGCATCTTCAGGCTGCGTAAACACCTGATTTCCCTGACTTTGTCCGAGTTTCGCCACATAACCAAGTTCTGCTTCTACATGAGCACCATACTTCCGGGCGGCTTCTACAACTTCAGAGGTTATGCTAACATTCTCATCAAAGCTTTTCTCACTGGCATCAATCATTACCGAATCAAATCCCGCCTTCAAACATCGCCTGGCTAGTTCGGGGCTATCTCCGTGGTCCAGATGAATCCATCCTTCAACATTGTATTCTTTCAGACCACTTCTGGCCATATTTACAGCCATTTCCAGTCCGATATAGTCAATCGAGCTTTTTGACAGTTGTAGAATGATGGGAGCTTTAACTTCTCTGGCAGCATTGAGAATTCCTTCCAACGTTTCGAGGTTGTAAAAGTTTGTGGCCAAAATTGCCTTCCCCCTGCCTCTGTATTCTTGTAATTTCTCTTGAAGCTTCATAATCAAAAGTCAATTGATATATTAAACTTTCTCAGGGCAATTTCGCTGAGTAATTCTTTGGAGGCAAAAGCTCCGGTTCCACCTACAGCAGTCGTATTGAGCGCACCCGTCAGGTTCGCAAAATCCAGACATTCTTCCAAAGAAGTTCCATTCACATACTTATAAATAAAACCTGCATTGAAACTATCTCCGGCACCGATGGCATCAACAACATCCGTATTCAGATAACCTGAGAGCTCAAGCAATTCTTGACCGGGTCGGTAAAGGACAGAGCCTTTATTACCTCTTTTAACAGCCAGATTCCTGACATAGGGCTTCAATTTCTCTATTGCAGCCTCAACTGTAGCGGTATTTGTCAGGTGCAGTAATTCCGTTTCATTGGGAAGGAAAACATCGACAAACGGTAGAATGGACTCAAAGTCGAATTCCCATTTTTCTGCCGGATCCCACTGCGTGTCGAGCGAAGTTGTAAGACCAAGCGCTTGAGCTTTGGCAAACAACCGATGAATGTCCTTTTTTAACCCTGCCTGGAGGAATAGCGATGAAAAATGAATATGTTTTGCACTTGCCAAATGCTCATCGGTAATATCTTTCATGCTCAAAAAATCCATTGCTCCGGGATGAGTTACCATTGCCCGGTCCTCGCCATAGTTGAGCACAACGGTTGCACCTGTAGAAAGAGACTTTTCTGCAATCACGAGTGAAGTGTCAATTCCCCTTCCTGCAAGTTTTTGAGTAACGAATTCACCAAATGCATCCACCCCCACTTTCCCCAGGAAACCAACTTTAGCTCCCAGACTCGACAGGTTGGAAGCAAAAATCGCCGTCGAACTTCCCAAGGTAAGCGACATGTTACCTGCCAGTTTTTCCTTGCCAACTTCGACCTCGCCGTCGATTTCATTCAGAATCAAATCGACATTAAGTTCTCCAATGGCTAATACATCCAGCTTATCCATTTTTACAAGTATTTATTTAAACCAACGAGATTAAAACTGTGGAAATAATTGTCCATATCCCGTTCTATTCTGGAAAGTACAATTTCTTCAGCTTCAAATCCATTCGACTTAAGATTCTCATAAAGCTGGTAGCGTGCAATAACAATCTCAGGCTTCTGCCAGATATAGCGACAGCCTGTTGAGATGAGCCATTCCTGACGTTCGGGAGAAATCTGCTCAAACGATTTGCCTTTCTCATCGTCAAACAACCACTTCATCCAACGTCCGGATTCGATCACCGAACTCCACAACAAATCCTTCATATTGGATTTTATGGCAATTCTCCCTTCTTCATACAGCTTTTCTTCAATTTTCTCCAATTCAATGAGAGCTTCGTACTCGCTGATTGTAAATTCCGGTCCAACATTGGCTGCCCCCATGCCGGTAAGTGGATATGCTTCCGGATTGGTGACGCCATCAGTGTAGTGTCCCTTTATCAGACTTCCAAATGGCTTGACTTTTTGGGTCAGAGTACTTGCAACTTCCGGATCGAATGTGGCTGTATGCAGGTCTGTCCCAACTTTACCCACAATAAAACAAGGCCATACATCTTCCAGATTCGCCTCTTTCAGTCCACTTTTCAGCAACTCGAGGAACGTATCGAAAGTTTTTTCATCAGCCAGACCTCCGTGCACCTCTTCCGTACCAACTTCATAGGAAATCGGAGGATATTTATTTTTGCGCCTGAAGTCTTCAATGTGCTTGATGAGTTCAATTGTTCTTTCTGCTACTGCGGCAATTGAGATTGTCTCATTTGGTTCAAGAAAAATATCAACAGTTGGATCCACGTGAATTAAGTCAAATCCAGCTTTTACAGCTTCTTCAAATGACTGTTTTACTCCGTCCATCGCCTCATTCAGCGACCACTTCTCAGTGGATTGCTTGTCTTTAAGCCAGGGACCACCGTGGTCAATAGCAATAATGACCGGTCCACCGAAATTGATTTTCTGACATTCCCGTTCAACATAACGCACAAACTCACTATGAGAGAATCCGGTATAACCTCGATCTGTATCAACCTGATTCAGCGTTGTTGCAAATTTTATCGGAGCATTGTTTCGCTTTGCGGCTCTAAGTGAAGCCTGAATTACCGAAATAGAATTTGGACACGCAGCGAAGAGTGTTCTGGGCGAATGTCCGTCAGCCTCTAATTCTTTAATTCGTTTGAGAACATACTCCGTTTTTGGCATGTCTAATTTCCTCTTTGTCTTATCGATTGCTTTAATCATTTTCTTATTCTTAACGTTCATAGATGATTACACCTTCAACCACTCTCGATATAGTCCCCGACAACGACGGTGCATCAGGATCCAATCCCAGGTTTAGTGATTTATAAAAACCCAGTAATTGCGCCAGCATAATCTCGGCCACACACAGATACTCAATTTCCGTTGTTGAATCAGATGCACTCCCAAAGCGTACATCAAGGTCAAAGGCAACCTGTTCAATGGTCAGCGGCATATGCGAAACAGCTATTTGAGCCATTCCTTTAACACTATCATTTATTTGCCGAACCAAATCGTATTCATACTTTCGGGAATAATCATCATCCGAGAACAAATAGACCAGGAGAGTTTTGTCATTCACAATAGCACGTGGCCCGTGCCGGAATCCAAGGAAGGAATTGAATGCACACATGACCTTCCCATCTGTCATTTCTTGCAGTTTTAAATGGCTTTCCTCTGCTGTTCCCAATAATGGACCTGCTCCAAGAAAGACTGCTCTTTCAAATTCCAGTTCAGCGATCTGGGCAATTTCCTTTTCATATTTAGAAAGGATTAGCTCTCCCCATTTTGCCAGTTGGTTGATTTTAGTCTCTTCTTCCGCCAGCCGATCAACTTTCGCAGTCAAAATATAAGCGAGCATCATCGATGAGAAACTACTTGTCATAGCCAGGCTGACATCATTTGTCTCAGGCGGCAGAAGAATTCGGAGGCTCCTGTTGTTATCAGTCATTAAATAAAGCTCTCCCTCCTCATTGCATGTGATGATCAAATGATAAGCGTCCTGACAGTAAGCATCCAACATTTTTACGACCGCCAAACTTTCCGGACTATTTCCTGAGCGTGCAAAAGAAACCAAAAGAGTAGCCTGCTCTTTTTGCAAAAAATATTCAGGATGGGTCAGTAATTCAGTTGTCGGAATGACACGTCCCTGTTTTTGCTGATACGGCACCCTTATTCCATGCACAGCTCGTCCAATAAAAGCAGAACTTCCAGCTCCTGTGAGAATCACATCAACATCCTTATCAGAAAGTCCCCGAAAAAACTTCTCTATATCGGACTTCCGTTCCTTAATCATCTCATAAGTCCTATTCCACATTTCGGGCTGCTGAGCAATCTCCTTTCGGGTAAACCTTCCTTTTACTTCGACCACATTGTCAATTCTTGCCATAGTAGTATTTGATTTCATTTCTATTATCCACCCAAAGAAACATTTTGTTTTGTTTCGTTTGCTTTCGTTTTGTTTCATACAAATAAATTGAATTATTTTTAAAAAACAAAACGAAACCTTTCGAAATGAATAAAAAATTAAAATTTTAAGTAATATTCGGCTCTATTTAACCAACGTTGCCCCTTACTTCGGATTACTTATTTTCAAATTTATGGGGAATGTTTATATCTTTGAACCAAAAGAAAGACAATATGAATACTGAAAACCTGACCCCCGAAAGAAGGGACTATATACTAAAGAAAATAAGTGAACTGGGTAGTATAAAAGTTAAAGATGTAAGTGCAAAATTCAATGTTTCGGAAGTTACAGTTCGAAAGGATTTGGAACTTTTGGAAAAAAAGAATTTGTTACTTCGCGTAAGAGGTGGTGCAATTCAGCTTAATTATAACCCGATTGAAGAAGACACTCCTATAACAATTAAGCAACAAAAGAATTATCGGGAGAAACAATTAATTGGCAAAGCAGCTGTCTCGCTGATTAAGGAAAATGACACAATAATTCTCGATTCGGGAACAACCACCCTGGAAATTGCTAAAAATCTTCACAAATTCAAGAACTTGTCGATTATCACCAATGCGTTGAATATCGCTTTGGTCTTAAACGAGTATAAAAAATTCCAGGTAATCATTCCCGGGGGTTATTTGCGGGAAAAATCCGTATCGCTTGTTGGCCCGATTCCAGAATCATTTCTTAAGAACTTTTACTGTGACAAGCTTTTTTTAGGTATCGATAGTTTCAATTTGGAAAGAGGAGTTTCCACTCCCAACCTGGAAGAAGCCAGTATGAACCAAATGATGATTTCCATCGCCAAGGAGGTCATTGCTGTTTTCGATTCAAGTAAATTCAATAGAGGTAGTTTTGCATTCATTGCCCCGGTAAATAAAATCAATACCATAATTACTGATTCCGGAATCGATCCCAATATGAAAGAAGAATTGGAAAGACTCGGAATAAAAGTAATAGTCGCCTGAGCTTAGCAGTGATATCATAATCCATACGCTAACCAGGAGTTGAGTATCTCAAGAGCGCTTGGTAATTTAAGCTCTCTTCTCGAGATAGATTTTCTTCTTGCACTCCTACCACGTCATAAGAGGTACCAATCCAGAATTTACGGAGTCAAGTCAAAGTACTTCTTCCACCCGCTTCATGGTTTTGTCTTTCTAGGCCCATACTCTGAATTCCCGCTCACTCCTGCCCTGTGAAATATGAGTTTGATTTCACGGGGGCTGCCCGGGCTATCTCGAATAATTGCAGGGAACGGGCCGCCACACCTATCGTCTCCGGCGATGTGGGAGAATGGAAATGATATTGATAATTGGAACGGCCAGAAGAGTTTTAGATAAAAATCAACGATCGAGCCAAAGTTTAAAATCTTTAGCACGTTCGCGGCTTACAATAATATCCTCCTCCGAATTGGGGGTTATTTCGATTTTGAAGCGACTATTAAACCAAGTATGAATATTCCGGATGCTTTCAATATTTAGCATGTATTTCCGGTTTACCTGGTAAAACAGTGCAGGATCGAGTAGTGATGAAAGCTGGTCGATGGAATAATTAACCGGAAAACGGGTATTATCGAACGTAACGGCAAAAGTCAATCCATCATCATAAATAAACCAGGCTATATCTTCGCTTCTTATCGACCGGTAGCGATCGCCAAGTTTTACCAAAAACCTTTTTTTTATTTCCGGTTTTTCACGGAAAACAATCCTTTTAATCAGTTCACTCTCAGGCGGCAGAAACATTTCCCTGAAATTCCGAAACTTATCCATCGCATCTTTAACTTCATCGTAATCATAAGGTTTTACAATATAATCAATGCTATTCATCTTAAAGGAACGCAACGCATATTCATTGTACGCGGTTGTAAAAATTATCGGTGTTTCCACTTTTACCTCGTCAAAAATATCAAAGCAATCGCCATCGTTTAAAAGAATATCCTGAAAAACCAGATCAGGAAAAGCATTATTCCGGTACCATTGTATACCTTCCTTGACCGAACCGATTACATCGAGCACTTTTATTTCCGAATCATATTTTCCAAGCAATTGAATTAATCGGAGTGCAGTATGTTTTTCATCTTCAAATATTAAAACGTTCATAATCGGAATAATTTAACACCGGTATTTTAACTTCAAATTCACCGTTGGTTTTGTTAACGATTACTCTTTTTTGTGATACCAACTCGTATCTTTTTGAAAGATTTTTTAATCCCGTTTGTGTGGAAAGTCTTTTGGTATCGCGCGGATTCAAATTGTTCCTTACCACAATAAAATCATTCTCTTTGCTAATCGTAATTCTCAACGGATTTTCAGGATTATACTTGTTGTGATTAATGGCATTTTCCACCAGAAGTTGCAAGGTAACCGGGGGAAGAAAGGTATTTTCAGCAAAGGATTTGTCCAGCCTGTTTTCCAAAAAAACGCCATCATCGAGCCTTGTTTTAACAAGGAAAAAATAGGCCTCCAAAAACATCAATTCTTCTGACAGTTTTACCAAATGAAACTCATTCTTTTCAATAATATAACGAAGTGTTCTGGACATTCTGACAATAAAATCAGCTGAAAGATCGGCATCTTCATAAACGAGCGATGAAAGCACGCTTAAGCTATTAAATAAAAAATGAGGCTCAATCTGAGCCTTCAATGCCTTGTATTGGGCCAGAATATTTTCTTTCTCCAACTCTTTCGCTTTTAATATTTCATTTTGAAGGTTCTTTTGCATTTCGTAATAACCATCGAAAGCGAGAATTAACAGGTAAATACTGGTCAGCGAAACAGTTAGTTCAGGATTCAGAAATGAGTTTTTGCTCCATGTCTCCGCATTTCCAAAGAAATAAACATCACCCAAACGGTAGAAATGGTTTAACGAGACTACAAGAATAAAACCAAGAACAGCATGTAAAAAGGTAATAATAACGATTTTAAGACCTACTCTTTTTATATTCCTTGTCCAGCGTTGAAAAAAGCGATTAAAATAACCGGCAATCTTCCAAATTACTAAACCATAAAACACAAAAAAGAGGGTAAACACCAAGCTGCGCAAATTCAATTCAAAAGGCCCATTCGGAAACGACTTGTCAAAACTTTTTATAATGGTTTGAATAAGAAAAACCACCCAAAACCGCAGCCAAAACTTCCTTATCCCTTTCATTCCCTTTATTTTATATAATTATTCTTTCTGAACCACAAGATAGTTTTTTCTATTGACTGATATATCGGAGTCATCTCAAAATCAATTTCATTCATCGCCTTTTGAGCGGTATAGAAATTATTCTCACACAACATTTTTGCATTGACAGCGGTAAGTTGAATAGGAATATGAAATATTTTTTCTAACATATCTCCAACAAAGCCTGCCGTTTTAAGCACCCATGAAGGGATTTGAATAAAAACAGATTTTTGACCTACTACACCCGTAATCATTTTAAAGAACTCGAGGTATGAAAGATTTTCGCCGGCCAGCAAATAACACTCTCCTCTTTTTCCATTAAGCATAGCATTCACCACTCCTTGTGCTGCTGTCTCCACGTCTACAAAATTCTTCCCTCCGGGAGGATAAAAGATTACAGGCTTCTTTAGCACATGAAAGAATATTCGACCACTGCTGGGTTTCGTATCATTATCTCCAATCATAAAAGTTGGATTAACAACCACTGCATTCAGTTGTTGTTTTATTTCCTGTAAAACCATTTGCTGTGCCAGTAATTTACTATAAGCATAGCCCGATTTTTTCAACCAGGGCATAAAAGGCTTTTGCTCATTACCCGGAGCACTTTTCGTACCATTGCCAAAACAATTGGCCGAACTAACAAAAACAAAACGTTTCACTTTGCACCTCAAGCAGGCATCAATCAAATAGCGGGTACTTTCAATATTGGTTTTGTAAAAAGCCTCCACATTTGATGGTGCCTGGGAAGTTTTAGCTGCTACATGTATAACATAGTCGCAACCACTAACCGCTCGTTCCACCTCCTCCTTATCGGTTATTCTGCCTTCGAAGAGTACACAGGTTACTCCTTCCAGCGCTTTACGATTACTGCCTTCACGCACCATCGCACGCACAGCAAATTTCTGTTCGGCCAGTTTTCTTACAACATGTGACCCAAGTAATCCATTTGCTCCTGTTACAAGTACATTCATTTACAAATATTCCCTACGATTGGCTTCGTGCTTTTTATCTCATTCCTTAGTGAAATACGCATTATCTTCAAACGCATCCAAACCGGAACAATTTTGAACATTAGCCAACTTAATTTATTCATGACCCCAGGAATTATTAGCTCGTCATCTCTTAGTAGCTGACGTATACATATTTGCGCAACTTTTGCAGAGGACAGCGCTGTACTACGAATAAAACGATTGTGGCTGTCTATCCGGCGAGTCACATCAGCGTTGGTTCGCATTCCGCCGGGATGAGCTACACTCACCGTTATTCCCGTTCCCTTTAACTCGGCTCCCAATCCACGTGAAAAAGAATACACAAACGCTTTCGAGGCAGGATACACCGTTTTAAACGGCATCGGTCCAAATGAAGCCATGCTTGCGATGTTTAAAATGTACGCCTTACCTTGTCGTTTTAGAACCGGTAAAAGCAACCGGCTTAACAAAACCAGCGCCCGCATATTCAGCATAACAATCTGGTCGATATACTCAGGTGTCGCCTCCAAAAAAGATTGTGTCCCACCAACGCCGGCATTGTTAATTAAGATCTCAATCTCCAGATCATCAATTTTATCCACCAAAAATTCAACTGCTCCAATCTGCGTTAAATCCAGTTCAAACGTTTTCACCTGCACGTGGTACTTCTTCGCTAAATCCAGTCCCATCTGATTAATTTCTTCACCGGGAAGTGCAGTTAATATCAGGTTCTTCCGTAACCGGGCACACTCCAGGGCTAATTCTTTTCCCAGGCCTGTGCTGGCCCCGGTAATAAACGTATATTTTTCAATCTTCATTTTTGGATTTTATCTTTCTTGTTAAAATGGAAAGTGAAACATAGTAACCTAGAAACATGGCTAAAATACCGGTAATAAAACCACCCAAAAGGAGTGAAAGAAATACATCGGAACCGGCTTCAATTACTGTTTTTGCAAAACCTATATTTATTTGCTTCGGGATGTGAAAGGAGGAATCGATTCCGAGAATTTTCTTGCCCAACCAATAATTAAAAGCAAAAACAAATACACCGGTAACAACATTTGTATTAAAAACCCCCGCAATAGCTGCCCCCTTATGGAAACGCAAAAGAGAAGCCAGCACAGCAGAAATCAACATTTGAAAACCGGGAAATGGTAGCATCCCGACAAATGAACCAAGTGCAAAACCACGTGCGACAACCTTAGGATCGCCATTTAAAACGAACAACCGTTTTACCCCATCTATTTTTAGCATTTGAATCTTCATTGTGTCTCAGCCAGATATTTTAATTCATGAAAAGAATCGATGAAAAGTTTTTGAATAACCGGATCCTGTATAAACCTTGGAAAAACAGGTTTTGTGAACGAAACAGCCCTGTAGTCAATTAGGGTATTCCCCTCACCTGCCGAAATAAACTTCCATTCCCCCATATAATTCCGCATCCGCTCTATTCCTTCTTTTTGTGGGAAAGCTTTAGGCTCAGCAGTAATAATAATCTCAGTTTCCGACCTGCCTTTCCTAACAACGTGCCGTGTCACTAAATCTTTTTGTTTCATCGGCCACGGGTAATCCATTAACGCATAGGTCACCCAACTTGAATCGTTGATTGTTTTTATCCGGAACTCTTTAATTCCAACAGCCCAGGAGAGATAGTTTTCTGCTCTGGTGAATTGCTGCAAAATCGCCGGAATTTCAGCGTGGATAAAAAATTGTACGCGCATTTCACGCGTTCTCAATGAATCGGTATTCAACCACCGATAATATATGGAGATGCCTTCAGTTTCCCGGGAAAGTTTCCAGCCTCCCATATCTTTATTTCTATCTGCCGCGGACAATTCTGTGGATATACACAGTAACGCTACAAATAAAATTGTTTTGAGAATGACCATTATTCATTTGTTTACAGTTTCCACCGCTAAAATACCGCGCAAAAGACTGCTCCAAAAGTGAATTTCCGTGAAGCGGCATTTTACTCTTTCAACTGTAAAAAACGCTTGCTGAATTGTTTTCTAGTCTGAATTAATGACAAGACCTTTGGGGAATATCGGGAGTTAGCAGGTGCTATTGCCAAACAGAATACTGTCAAAAAGCGGTGTTGCACTGAGAGAGCAAATTTAGCTGTTTACCGGCAAGAGGAAGGAATGCGTTCCGAGAGACAGCCTTAAAAGTGATCAACAAAAACGAGAAACAGATACATGTCGCGTCTCCGGGTGAGGTTGCATTTAAGATTAGATGCGCCGCGTTTAAGTAGGTGGCCCGGTTCCCATAAATATCGAGGCATTACTGCCATATACATTGAGGTCCAAAAGAACGAATCCCGATGGGAATCGGGACTCGTCAAAGTGCTCCTTTGACCCGCGTCATGGTTTTTTCTTATCCAACCCACTTTCCGGAATTCTCGTGCAAAACGCCAATGAATAACTAAGAATGAGTATGATATATTGAGTAACCTGTCTTCAGTTCTCGGTGTCGGGTCAAAATGATTTTAACTCTCACTCGTTAAAGAAAAGAAGGATGAAACCAGCCTATTTCCTATTTAGAAAGCCGCTCGCCTCCATCCATTTCCGGCAGGCTTCGGGCCAGGTCGATTGAGTGCTTCCCCCGGGAGCCATCCCATATCCATGTCCGCCCGATTGGTACACGTGGAGTTCGCAGGGGATCTTGTAGTTCTTCAAGGCCAACGCATAATCAATGCTGTTCCGCACCGGAACGACATTGTCATCCATCGACTGCACCAAAAATGCCGGTGGAGTTTGCGCATTGACCTGCAACTCGTTTGAAAAATGCTTCACCTGTTCCGGCGTAGGATTGTTGCCAAGCAAATTCACGCGCGAGCCCCAATGGGTAATTGTTGAATCCATGGAGATGACCGGATAGATCAGCAGGGAGAAATCGGGGCGGGCGCTGGTTGAATCTTCGGGGTCATACACCTTTTCATTATAATGGGTTGAAATTGTGGATGCCACATGTCCGCCTGCTGAAAAACCCATGATCCCGATTTTGTCCGGATTGATGCCCCATTCTTTGGCATGGCGCCTGACAATGCGCATCGCCCTTTGCCCGTCCTGCATGGGGGCAATCGATTTGTTTTTCATGATGGCATCGTCTGGCTGACGGTATGTCAATACGAAAGCGGTTACCCCAAAACTGTTGAACCATTGGGCTACCAACAGACCTTCATGCCGGATAGCCAATCCTGCATAGCCACCGCCCGGGCAAATAACAACTGCCGTGCCGTTTGCCTTTTCCTTAGGAGCAGGATAAAAATAGAGATCAGGAGTGGTAATGTCATGCTTATCGATCCAACCTTTGGTTGTATCTACATGCTGCTTGAATTCGTCACTTTGAATAGCTCCGGGAACCTTGCCGTTCCAAATGTCAATTACCTGAATTTGCGCCGACAGACTGCCGATTGTGGCAATTACGTAAATCAATGCCACGACTAATTTTTTTAAATCTAACATGCTCATTTTGTTTTATAGTATTCGTTCATAATGTACCAGGCTTTCTTCTTTTCTCCGTGTTCAGAGATCAGTCCTTTCCTGTTGTATCCTTTCTGATACACCTGATTCATGCGCCCCAACGACCTATAGTCGAACAGAATCCAGGGACACACGCCACAAAGGTTAGGGACTGTGCTGAACATCGTTGTCTGGTCCATATAAATTTGCTTTTGGTAATCTTCGCTCCATTGCCCGGCTTCGTCGCCCGGCCCATCGCTTCCGTACAAAGCGCCACCGCCGAACTCAGAGATAAACACCGGCTTATCGGGCCATGCTATTTTCCATTTAGTTTCCGATGGCTTCCCTTGCCAGGGAATGTACCACCCGATGTATTCATTGAGAGCAATCAGGTCGGAATAGTTATAGAGCGGATCCCACACGTTAAAGGTGTTGTTGTTATAGCTCTGCGTATTTATCACGTGTACAATTAAGCGGGTAGAATCCAATGCCCGGCATTTCTGTGTAAGCTCAATAAGGGCTTCATTGCGGTTCGGTGTTCCGGGGTAGGTCTCGTTGGAAAGGCTCCAAATCACCACGCCACAGCGGTTCTTGTCCCTGCGGACCATTTCTTTCATCATGGTTTCCATTTTTGCGGGAACCAGACTATCGGAAAACTCGATGTGCTGATACACCGGGATTTCATCCCACACCATGATGCCCATTTTTTCGGCTTCCTTCACCATGTTTTCTGCATGCGGGTAGTGGGCCAGCCGAACCAGGTTGCATCCCAGTTCTTTCGCTGCATTGAGCAGTATCTTAGCATCCACCTCCGAATAGGCCCTTGCTGCTTTGTAGGGATTTTCTTCATGAATATTGACCGCTTTCAGAAAAATCGGTTTCTTGTTCAACAACACTTTGCTTCCATCAACTTCAATGCTCCGGAAACCAATTTCATCCGCAACGGAATCTGTTTCACTTTTGATAATTACCTGATAAAGCTTCGGATTTTCAGGCGACCAGAGTTGAAAGTCGGCAGTAAGATCAACTTTTGCCAGCCCATTTTCGTCCGATCGGATTTTATAATCCACGTTGAGTTCCGGAATTTTTACTTCTACAGCCTGCCCTGCTTGCGTTCCATCCAGGTGAACCCAGCCAAGCACTTCATCGAGGCTGCCTTTTTTCAACTGAATAGAATAATCATCGATATAGGTGTTGTTCGTTTCAACCAGTGCGACATCGCGGGTAATTCCACCATAGTTGAGCCAGTCGTAGCCCAAGCCGGGCACCCCGTTTTTCAGACGACGATTATCCACTTTAACGACCAGCGAATTGGCTCCATCTTTGACTTTGCCGGTAATTTCAAACTGAAAAGGGGTAAACCCACCTTCGTGGCTGCCGAGCTTTTCACCGTTCAGGTAGACATCGGCCAAGTAATTTACTGCCCCAAAATAAAGAAACAATCTCTTGTCCGACTTCGCTATATAGTTGAATTGCTTTTTGTTCCAAACAATCCCTTCTGTATATGTCAGGTCACATCGTTGGGAATTAAAGTCTCCCGGCACACTAAGTTCCGGCCCGCCTTCAAAGGAATATTCAATAAAATCGGTCTTTTTTTGTGGTTTCCTTTCCTGCCAAACTTGTCTCCATTGACCGATGTCGGTGGGGTCGATAATTACTTTCCATTCGCCGTTCAGGCTCGTTAGATGCCGGGATTGGTGATTGATCATTGCGGTTTGCGCGCTCAAAAGATCAACGAAAAGAAGAATGATTACAAAAGTCAAAGTTAGTTTCATATGAGCGAAAATTTTTGTTTCCTTTTAATCCTTTTTCCCAGAAATTGCTTTGATCTCAACAGCATTTTTTGCCAGCCCTGGTGACGAAACCGTAAGCTGAATATCGCCTTGTCTATGCATACTTCTAATCACAACCATTGCCCTTCCATGCCATGCCTTGCGGGTATTTCCCACATAAGGATCAGTATCTTTCATATCGCTATTGCACACGCCCGCAATGACACCCGGCCCTTCAATGCTAAACTGCAATCGGTTGGCGGCGTTTGGTTGAACAATCCCATCGTTATCGGTAACTTCAATCGTAATATATGACAAGTCCTGTCCGTTGGCGACCAGCTCGTTTCGGTCAGCCGTTAGTTTCATTTTTGCAGCTTCTCCGGCCGTTTGCAGCGTGGCCGATTCAACTTCCTGATCATTTTCAACCCCGACAGCTTTTAATGTACCGGGCGAATAAGGCAAAGTAAATGTTGCTTTGTGCTCCTCCTTTTCTGTTGTTTGTTGTTCACCCACCAGTTTATCGTTCAGGTAAAGCCGAACTTTTGGGTATTTGGAATACACTTCTACCTGAATGTCCTTTCCTTCGTACCCCGGCCAGGTCCAGCTTTCCCAGGTTGGCCATACCGACCACCAGGTCAGTTTGATCTCACCATTATCCGGATTCGGCTCGCGAACGGCCATGTAGAGCTTTTCAGTATCGTTCCACAAGATGTTACGATAGTGCGAAATAGGTTTTCGCCATCCCGTCAGATCAACATCTCCGCAGTAGGCTCCGTGGACGGGAAAAAAGTCGCCTTCCCAATGCTCGCCCGGAGGATCGTTCGGATAATAATAACGGCCAATACCCGATTCACCCAAATAGTCCATCGCTGTCCAGACAAAATCGCCAATAACGTAGTCGTTGTTCTTCACCAACTCCCAATTTGCAAAAGCATCCCGGGGATACGATTCCGTTTGAACAATGATGCGGGAAGGAACCCGCTGGTGATCGGAAGGTGCGCTGCTCAAATGATAATTGTACCCTGCGACATCGTGTACCGCCATCAATGGGTCGAAAATATCCCAATCGTTTCCCCAGCCAACAATAGCTGATGTTACAGGACGCGTCGGGTCCAATTTCTTGATTTCTTTCACCAGCATCTTTGCCGTTTCAACCGCCTGCGGCTCTTTTCGTTCAGGTATTTCGTTGCCGATGCTCCACATAACAACAGACGGATGATTGCGGTCGCGCAACACCATGGCATCCAAATCGCGCTGCCACCAGTCATTGAAATAGTTGGAGTAATCGTATTTGTTTTTACCAACCTTCCAGCAATCAAACGATTCGTTCATCACCAGCAGTCCCAGCCGGTCGCAGGCATCCAAAAAGGCCTCGGAAGGCGGATTATGGGAAGTTCGAACGGCATTATAGCCTGCTTTCTTCAGCAACTCTACTTTGCGTTCCTCGGCGCGATCGAAAGCGGCGGCGCCCAAACAGCCGTTATCGTGATGTACGCAACCACCGTCAAGTTTTACGGTTTTACCATTCAGTTGAAACCCGTTTTCAGGAGTGAATTTAATGGAACGAATGCCAAAGGTAGTCTTGCTTTCGTCGATGGTTTGACCTTCTTTTAAAACCTGAATTTTGGCCGCGTACAAATTGGGGGTTTCGGGTGTCCAGAGTAACGGATTTGAAACCTGAATCGACCGGGTGACCTCTTTTTCGCTGTTAGCCGGTAACTCGACCTCCGCCTCATCCTGAGCCACGCCTTTCGAGTTTTCAGCCAACAAGTCGGTTTTGAGGGTGATATGCTGCGATGAGTTGGTCCCATTCCTGACGATTGTTTTTAATTGAACGGTTGCATTTTCCGCCGACACTTCAGGAGTCGTAACAGCAACTCCCCATTGGGCCACATGCACTGGGTTGGTGATCCTCAACCACACGTGGCGGTAGATGCCCGAACCACTGTACCACCGGCTGTTGACCTGTTGTGAATTGTCCACCCGCACCGCAACGACATTCTTTTTGCCAAAATCCAGATACGGCGAAAGGTCGTAGCTGAATGATGTGTAACCGTAGGGATGAACGCCCAGCGATTTCCCATTGATGAAAACTTCGGAATTCATATAAACACCTCCAAAATAAATGGAAATGTTCCGGCCTTTCCATGCATTGGGAACACTGAAAGTTTTACGGTACCAGCCAATGCCCGCCGGGAAATATCCTCCGGCAGCACCCATCGGGTTTGTATGGTCTATTTTCCCTTCAATGCTCCAATCGTGAGGCAGGTCGAGGCTGCGCCAGTTTGCGTCGTCGAAACCCGCTGAACTGGCTGCGGCGGTATCGCCCAAAAAGAACCTCCAGTTGGAGTCGAATAATTGCTTTCGCTCAATGTTGACTGATTGCTGCGTACAGCTCAACATACAAACGAGCATGAGCAGCAATGCTGCCGGGATTCCTTTCTTATAATAACGGCATTTTTTTTGTGTGCCTAGCAGGTTCATCGTATTTATTGGTTTGAATTAGTATAAAAGGGACGTTTTCAATTTATTGGTTTATGACCAGCATCTTCGTATCATCCGAATGAAAGACACGAATACCGTCCATATTGATACAAAAGCCGACGTTCTTCATGTACTGCTCAATATCAACGCTATCCTCTATGTACGACATGTGTTTTAACCCGAGAGCTTTCACCGTCACACCATCAATGGTTTGTGTGAGATACTCTTATTTGTTTCGGGCGTGAGCTCACACATCCATTTTCTCACTAAAACACAGCAGCTTCGGGTGCTCCGGCAACATCAAGCACAACAACAGAATCGTCGCCGTCAGGGGCATTAGTAGGTAACGAAATCTGTACTTTCCCATCTTTAACGGAATAATCAAGCGCTTTGTCCGGATCGCCCATCAGGTAAACTTTTGTAATGGAATTTTTCAATGCCGGAATGGAAAGCACTCCATTCTGCGGCCATGCAAAGACATGGGCAAACAATTTACCTTCCTTTTTGGTGTAAAAGCCCCACGCGGGTTCAGTTTTAAATGGACTGCGCGTTGTACCGTAAATGCTTTCCCCATAAACGGCCATCCATTTTCCTATTGCTTTTAAGCTATCTGCTGTTTGTTCGGGAACAGTTCCGTCACCTTTCGGACCAATATTGAGCAAGTAGTTGCCATCTCGCGAAACCACTTTTACCAGTTTCTGAATCAAGGCTTTGGTTGATTTGTAGTCATGATCGTTTTTGTTGTAGCCCCACGAATGATTTATCGTTTGGCAAGTTTCCCAAGGACGGCTCAGAGGAGCGTCGGGCACTTTTTGTTCAGGGCATTCATAATCGCCGAGACCGAAACTACGGCAAACCCGTTCGTTGACCACCAGGTTTGGATCAAGTTTTATCAAGTAATTATACAGATTGACCCCATCCGATTTCGTCCACCATTTTTCAAGGGTGGGCTGGCCGGCATTGTACGTCCAATCACCATCAAACCATAGCGAGGCGGGATGATAGCGATCAATCAACTCCTTGAGCTGTGCTTTCATATCCCGGATATAAGCCGTTCGCGCTTCATCCGACTTCATGGTTGAGTAAGTCGAGCCATTGATATGGCTAATCTCCTGCGAAGAATGGCTCCAGTCAAGGATCGAATAATAGAGACAGAATTTGATCCCGGCAGCATCACAGGCCTTTTTCAGTTCCATCAGCACGTCCCGTTTCCCAAAGGGTGTGAAGCGCTGCAGACTGTACTTTTTTTTACCCGTTACATCTTTAAAGCTTTTCACTTTAGTGTCCCACATGCTAAATCCTTCGTGGTGTTTGGCCGTGATGACAATGTACTTCATGCCGGCATCTTTTGCCAGTTGAACAATTTCATTGGCATCGAATTTCGACGGATTAAAATGAGACGAGACTTGCTGCTGATAATCGGCCTTTTTCCAGTGTTCAATACTGAAAGCCCACTCACCATGCGCCAAAAAAGAATAGCTACCAAAGTGGATGAACATGCCAAATCGGTCATTGTACCACCACTTTAATTTCTGAGGAATGTGATACTGGGCATTTGCCCGGAACGATGGAACAACACCCATCAAGATCATCCATGCGAGTATGATGAAACGCTTCTTCATAAACCTAATTTTGAAAATCTTAATTCCATTCTATCTTTGAGTAATTCCTTTCCAGTCATCCGTTCTGAAAGGCACCGCAGGCAGGCCTGCAGAATTCACCAGGTTGCATTCAGGATTATCCGCCCAGGCATAGCGCACCGCTACCGGTTCGGCAACTTCATCGGAATATACGACAACTTCATTGCTCTCAATCACCGCTTTTGCCCAATGGAACTGCTTGTCACTTCCTGCAATCGCAAAGCCCGTTACATCTTTTCCTTCGCTCGTTGAAAGGCCTGAACCAATATCGGAAAAGCTGATGCGGATTCGATTTCCTTCCTTATGAAAATCTTTGTACATGGGCCCGGATGATACACAATCTTGTTTATACACCATTTTATTGGCAATGAGTGCCAGCCGTCGACCTACCTCCTGCTTGTTAACAGGATGAATACTGCCTGCTTCTCCAATATCAATAGCACAAGCCATTCCTGTATTGGGTTGCGAAAGAGTCATTGTTTGCGCTTCTCTCAGTTCGGCCCATTCACTATCAGATGGAAGCGAATTTCTTTCCATGTAATTAGCCAGTTGAACAAATAAAAAAGGGAGGTTGCCCTGCTGCCAGCGCCGCCTCCAGTCTTTAATCAGCATGGGAAATAATTTCCGGTAATTGTAAGCATCTTCTGCATTCGATTCGCCCTGGTACCAGAGAAATCCTTTGATTCCGTATGGAATAAGCGGGTTTATCATCGAGTTAAAGAGCACTGTGGGATACCCCTGATAATTTATCATTTTCGGGATAGCCGGCTCCAAATCCTTTTTATACAACCATTGCCCGACTAAGGTAATTTTTGATGAACCATCAGTAATAAAAATATCGGTGCCCGGATTCAAACCGCCTCCGCCCCATAACATTGCTATCCTTATAGCAATCGTATTTTCTCCAGGCTGCACCAAATCGGCAGGAATCGTATATGAATGAGTAGCATTGCCATACCATACATTCTTGCATATTTCCTTACCATTGAAATAAAGCGAATAGTTCATTTCCGGATGACCCAGATTAATGGTAAGACCTTTTCCCTTGAAGGATTCAGGCAGCGCTATCTTTTTCCGCAGCCAAACCATTCCTACATAATCTCCGATCCCAAAATCCTTCAGCACTTTAGGCATATCAATTTTTGTCCAACCGCTATCATCATAATCCGGAGCGGGAACTATTTTGTCCGTATTATTTTGCGGATTGTAAACAATGTCCCAAAAGCGGACCTGGTTCAGGCTATCTCGTATAACATCTTCCCTGTTATAATGGAGGGTATCGGCATTCAGAGTTTCTGTTCTGGTAATGGGTGATGTAAGTAACATCTCCCTGCTTGTCCAGGGCTCTATTTTAGTACCGCCCCAGGTGCTTTGAATGATGCCAATCGGGACATTTTGATCAGCATGAATTTTACGGGCAAAAAAGTAAGCTACTGCCGAAAGCTCCTTCACATTGTTAGAATCGCATACTTCCCATCCACCAGTTGATAGATCTGTTTGAGGTTTCACCTCGTTACGATGATCAACAATAAGAAAACGCACTTGTGGAAAATTGGCGCTGGCAATTTCTTTGCCTGCATCTTTAGCCTGTTGTACCTGCCATTCCATATTTGATTGCCCGGAAGCCAGCCAAACATCACCGATGAGGATCCCGTTTAGGTTTATTTTAGTCTCCGGTATTCCTGCTTCAGCAACTGAGAGTATGTAAGGTCCGCCCGCGTTGAATTTCGGAAAATGAACCATCCATTTTCCTGTTTTATCTGTTTTAACTTTAACGGTTCTATTTCCAAGTTGGGCAACGATGTGTGAGCCTGGCGTCGCAGTTCCCCATAGAGGTATCCTGATGTTCCGTTGCAAAACCATACTATCGCCAAAAACTTTGGGCAAGGATATTTGCGCAGAAACCAACGCAACAAAAAAACAAAGTACAATACTCAAAACAATTTTTCTCATGGGTGCGATGCATTACAATTTCTCAAAGCGTGCCGCCCATCCTCCTCCGGGTGCCAAGTTCACTTCAATTTTATCCTTATTGGAAACAATTTTGATTTCACGTTTGTAGTCGGTGGCATCGCGGTCAGCATTCACCCCGTCGCTGAATATTATGGCCTTGTATTCTCCTTCAGGTAAGAATGAAAGATCGATAGTCAGCGACCGGCTGTCCCAATTGGTCATCGCCCCAATATACCAGTCATCACCTTTACGACGGGTCGTTACAATGTACTTTGAAACTTTGGCATCCAATATTTTCGTTTGGTCGAATACTGTGGGCGTTTTGGCAATAAACCGCGCACACTCCGACTCTTTCCGGTAGGCTGTCGGATTATCGGCCATCATTTGCAATGGCGCTTCGAACACCACGTACATAGCCAGCTGGTGGACGCGGGTTCCCTGGCTCATCGGCATTGAATTCGAAGGGTGAAAATTTGCCTTTGTTGCATTGCGCATGGCACCGGGTGTGTAATCCATCGGGCCGGTCATCATGCGCATAAACGGAAGTGTCACATCATAAGGCGGAACATTATCGGTTGCCCATTTGACGTTTTCCATGCCTTTAACGCCCTCGAAATTCAGCACGTTTGGCCATGTGCGTTGGAGGCCCGAAGGTTTCATGCCATGATAATCAAGGATCATTTTGTAATGGGCCGCCATTTCGGCCAACGCGTAACAAGAGTGCATCGCCAGTTGGTCGTCGCGGTCAAAAAAGTCGACCTTGAATCCCTTGACACCCATGGCCGAATATTTGGCAAACGCTTGCTCTTTCACCCTATCGAAGTCGTGCCATGATGCCCACAGGATAATCCCCACATGCTTGCTTTTTGCATAGTCCAGAATTTCTTTCAGGTCTATTTTATCGGAAGGGGTCATCACATCGTGCCCTTTGTACCAGCCTTCGTCAAGCACCACATATTCCACTCCGTAATCTGAAGCAAAGTCAATGTAATATTTGTAGGTCGGGGTATTTATCCCTGCCCTGAAATCGACATGCGAAATATTCCAGTCGTTCCACCAATCCCACGCAACCTTGCCGGGCTTGATCCACGAAACATCGGCAATGCGGGATGGTGCAGCCAACCGTTGAACCATATCATTGTCGGCCAATTCTTTATCGTTATTGCTTAGGAAAACAATCCTCCATGGAAATTGGCGCGGAGCAGTCGTTTTAGCAATAAAATCCGCTCTTTGATCGACCATAAAGTTAAGGTTGTTAAATCCACCGACCCGTTCTTTCAAAGGATATTTTGGAAAAATACCATGAACACCAAATTTTGTAGGGGCGTTTATTTTGTAGTACATCCCGGGATAATCCTCCAGGTCGGTTTCCATGAGCATGGCTTTTTTCTGGTTCCCTAAATCGACCAAAAGAGGCAGAATCGCCAACGAGTCTGCCCTGAAATGGGACAAAGGAATATGGTCGTACACCGCTTCGAATGCCGATTCAAATGGGTCCCCTTCCCTCAAATCGCGCACGTAGGGTATCCAGGCTTCATGATCAGTTTTGAAGTTGAAGTTCGCATCTTCGTTGGCAATGACGATGCCTCCTTTTTTTGATGAAAAGAAACGATAGGCCACCCCATCGTTGTAAGCCCTGAAAATGACGCCAAAATCGCCTTTACAGGTTATTGCCAACTGATTATAGTTGTCGGTGACGCTATCCTTCCGATAATTGATTGCCTTTAGTTCTTCGTTGACTGAAAGCCTTTTGGCTGATCTTACCTGTACATTCCGGCCCAAAGCCGTTCCGTCTGCCAATTGAAGCGAAATCAGTGACGGCGCCAGTACAGTATCACCAGCATTTATCAATGTCCATGACAAATCGGCACCAGCCTGTATGTGCAAAACAATTTGCTTGTCAGGTGATTCCAGTTGGTACACTTTCGGTTTGGTTGTAGCATTGCAGTTGAAAATAAGAAGAACTACAAGCAAAAAAGGGGCAAGCGAATAGGTTGCTTTTTTCATTATGTATACATATTATTTTGTTTCAAAAGCGCAATTTATTTGAATCTTTTGCTCTGAAATTGAAGATTTACATTCATCAGTTTAAGACTTCATATTGAGAATTTTACTTCTTCAACGATTGAAGCTATGCCTGCAACGGGTTAGATGTTCCAAGCCCCCATGCATTCATACCCACGAGTGGCCAAAATGAAAGAATTGTACTTTTTAAACTCATTTTCAATACTGTGATGATTTAAAGTCTTGTTTAATTTGATTTTTATTGGTTTGCTCCTGCCATGATAGCATCAAGAGTGCGCTGATCTTTTATTGTGTAGTTTGACCTATCAATTACACTACCTGTATCCCACCAGAATGGAATTAAGCCATTTTCTAATGCTTTTCTTGTTACATAAGTAATCCAATGATCCACTGAATTATTGTGTTTCTCCAATTCTTTAGGTACATTCTGGGTATTACCCCTCCTGTAAGCTCCATACTCACCCATGATTACCGGGATACCCTTATCTACAAACTTGCTTTTTGCCAAACTAAACGACTGATCTACTGCATCCTCTTCCCCGTATGTAGCATTGCGTTCAGGCTCAATATCAGAATGATAATCTTTACCCCAGTAATAAACCATTTTACCCCAGTCCACGTCTTCATTCAATATGCAGAATTGAGAAGGACTGTAAAAATGTACCTCAGCCATCAAACGCCCCTCAATCTCATCCGTAGGCATGTGCATCAAATCATTACTTTTCTCAATATTCGTACTTGGCCCCTGAACTACAAGCACCCTATAGCTGTTTCTTCCTCCGGTGGAGCGAACTGCGTTTACAAAAGTTTGATGATAGGAAAGTAGTACTTCCATTTGTTCGGCGTTCTCTACATGTGGCTCATTGGCGCTGGCAAACATCAGGTGTTCGTCAAAATCGCGCATGGCCGTTGCGATTTGCTCCCAGTAAGCTTTTTGTTTGGCGTTTACCGAATCCTTTTTCTCCGGTATACAGTTGTTCTCGAGCCAGCCTCCATCCCAATGGATATTTAGGAGCACATACATGTCATTGTTCACACAATAGCCAACCACTTCTTTTACCCTGCTGAGCCAGGCAGGATCGATGCGTGCAGTTTTTTTGTCCACCACATGGTGCCAGTCCCAGGCGCAAGGAATGCGAATAGCATTGAAACCTTGCTGCTTTACAAATTTTACATAGTCTTCTGTGATAACAGGGTTTCCCCAACCTGATTCTCCTCCGGGAGCTTCCATCGTGTTGCCGATGTTCCAGCCCAGTTTCATTTTTGCTGCCAACTCCATTGCGGTACTGGCCATTCCAGTATTATCGGGCGCCTGGGGCGATGCATTGTAAGAAGGGAATAACTGGCTGGGCTGCGAAACTGCAATCCGGCGAGATTGGCCGTTTGAGGAGATAACGACAATGGTCGTCGAGCGAGTTGCTCCTGTACTGTTAACCGTTGTTGACAATACAATGGAAATGCTGCCGCTATTGCCGGACATTTGGCTTAATTGTACCCATGATGCGGAGTTGTTTACACTCCATGAGTCATTGGAGTCGATTATTATCGTTGACTCCCCCCCTTCTGCTTCAAAAGTTAGCTCATTGACAGAAACCGTCAGGATGGGATCCACCCGGTCGGTGCCCTCGCAGGAAACAAAAAACAGAAAGACACTGAGAATAACTAAAATTTTCTGATACAGTCTGAACATCGTTTTACTATAAAAATTTAATAACCAGTTCAAGAATAGAACTCTGTCAGGTAAAAGCCCCGACAGATTTATTAAATAAAGTTGTGGACAAACAGGACTCTCCTGCCTGTCCACAACATAAAATGCTATCGTCTTACCACCCTGAAGTTATCAAAGGCAGCTTCAAAATTGTCAGTAGTTGAAGTGCGATAGTTATGAAGATAAATTCTAAAGTATGTCTTTCCTGAGCTCGCATCTAACAAATCCGAGACTTTTGAAATAGAATCACCTTCTCCGTCTTCAAGACGGAACGAGGATAACGGGATAGTTACGGTTTGCCACCCGTCAGTAGTAACGGTAACAGACTTAGATACTGATACTCTCCACGGTTCATATCGGGCTATATAAGTACTTGCACTTTGAGTTCTGAAACAAAGCGTACCTCCGCTCCATGGTTTCGTAACATTCATTTCAAATTTCAAGGCCCATTTGTCGCCCGAATCATCCAGGTTCTCTGATGGTACCCACTGACCACCGCCATCGCCAATAAGAATTTGATTTCCTCCCCAATCTTCAAGATAACCATCTTCTCCGGCAGCCAGAGGAACGCTCTTATAGACAAGGTACATACCGTAACCAACACCATAGTCAGTATTATAGGAAGGCCAGTCTGAATTAGGGTCTGAGCTATAAAGATTCACATCGCCATTACCCCAGCCCCAGCCGAAATAATCGCCCCACTCCATATTGGCCAAAATGCCTACGCCACCGGAGTTTATAAACGCAATATCATTCACATTATAAGCAGTTGTAAATGAACCCGCCTGTGTTATAATCTCAACCGGACCGCTTTGTAACAATGCCGGGGAAACAAAACTAAGAACAGACTCATCTGCCGATACTTCGTAGTCGGTTATTTCTGTACCAGCAAAAGTAAAATTTTGAATTGCGGTAAAGTTATACCCGTATAAATGAACCATATCACCTTCATGGGGCACCTCTAATGAGATATATGATATTACCGGAGGACCAACAATTTTAATTGAGAAATTAGTTGACCCTACCTCGGTGGTATAAGTAATGGTATTTGCCAATAAAGCATTGGAACCCGATAAATCAGCAGGCACCTGGACTATTGCGCTTGTGTCGGTATAAACCACCTTGCTCAAATCGGCAGCAATACCCTGAAATGATATTTCTGTGGCATTCTGGAGGTTATATCCGACAATATTGATTTCATCGCCGGGGTACAACACATTAACAACCGTATCATTTGGAGAAGTTTCATTATTTCTCACACGAGTAATCAATGGCGCGCCAATAATATTGATATTAAATGTAGCCGTCCCCCCTTCACTGATTGCGGTTACGGTATTTAGTTCATCTGCCGGAACTGATTCAAACGGGATATCAGGCAATTGCACAACAAGGCTTTCGTCGGAAAAAAGCGCTGTGTTGATTCTAGCAGGTACAGAGCCAAAATACACCTGCCTAACTCCACTCAGGTTATGTCCCAACAAAACGACCCATTGGCCGGTCTGTATCGTTGTAACAACCGTATCATTGGGAGAAGCGGCATAATTTACGACACCCGTAATAACCGGTTGTTCTACTTTTTCCTTCTGACAAGCGGACACAAATAAGATCACCGCTGCCAGAAAAATTGCCTGCCAGTAATAGGTGTATTTATCTATTCTATTTTTCATAGTTGCTATTTTTTTCTTTTATACTAAAAATAAGGTACGGGTGCGTCTAACAACTTTGGATTAGCCGTTATTTCAGATGATGGGATCGGGAGCCTGAATGAATTAGCGGTAGCCGGTGTAATAACGCCAAAGGGATTCTCCGGTTCCGCGACTCCGTCATTATACGTGAAGGGAACACGCTCTCCTCCATTCAGAAGGCTGATTGCTTTCTGCGGGTTGTAGTATGAAAGGCTCACTAAATCACCCCAATACTGACTTTCTGCAGCCAGCTCGATCCTTCTTTCTTTAAGCAGGATATCGGCATCAATCGAATTTACCGGCTGTACCCCGGCTCTTGTGCGTACTTTGTTGAAATACATCAGCGCATCGCCATCTGCGGTTGAGCTGTTGTTACCCAGAATTGCTTCGGCGTAAACCAGGTAAACATCAGCAAGTCGCAGCAAGGCATTTTGCTCGGCAGAAGAATACAAGGTCATGATTGGTACATTGTTATCTTTTTTCGTTCCAATAATGTGTTTCTTCATTCCGGATTCGCCAGTAAAAGTATATCCGCCGGCAGCGGCGTTTAACTCCGGATAATAATCGCCCTTTAGCATAAAGGTTGCTTTGCGCCTGATAGTATCATCTGCGGAGTATTGCAAGTACATGTCGTAGCTAGGGCGTATCCCAAACCAACCGGCCTGTCCGTCGGCAGAAATTTCAGTACCGCCCGGAGAATAGATTTGCAACATGTTCCCGTGAAACCAATCACTGGTGGTGGGATCCCAACGCAAAGCGAACAGCGCCTCATCGTTGTAATTGTTCTCGGTTTTGAACAGATCGGCATAGTTATCCATCAATTCCAGTCCACTGTTTTTACAAACATTGCCCGCGTATAGTTTGGCGCTATCTAAAAGCGCCTGATCGCGTTCCCCGATGCTTTGCGAAGCTAAGCCGGACCATGATAAATAGACTTTAGCCAACAACCCCTGTGCAGACCATGTGGTAACCCTTCCGCGCTCCCAGTCTGAACCCACTGCCTCAGGAAGATTTTGGACTGCAAATGTCAGGTCGTTCACAATAAACTGGTAAACATCATTCACCAGGTTCCGGGGAACTAAAGGTGAACTAATTAGTTTGGTATTGTCTTCGATGATAGGAACGTCGCCCCATAACAACCCCAGGTTGTAGTAAGCATATGCACGAATAAACCTGGCTTCGGCAAGAGCCGCATTTTTATCTGCTTCGGGAACAGATTCCGGAGTTTTTGCGTTTATAGCGTTAATAGTGGTATTACAATGGGCAATTACCTTGTACATACCTCTCCAATTGGCAACTACGGCTCCGTTTAAACCAGTAACCGAAAAGGTATTGAGCTGAACAGCATCATCATTATATCCCAGTACCATATTTCCACTCATCACATCACCTATGGTCAAATAACTGGTATAAGTATATTCGGCCCAGGGCGTACCGGCATATAAAGCGGCGGTTGCCAGCTTTAAATCAGAAGTAGTTTGATAAAAGTTTTCCGTACTGATCTCCGATAGTGGAGGACGATTGAGAAAGTCCTTACTGCAGGAGGCCAATAGCCCGGCAACCAAAAGCGCCAGATAAAATATTTTTGATTTAAAATTCATAGCATTCGTTTTTTTATTTCGACAAGGTGATGTTTAAGCCAAATGTAAACCTCCGGGCCTGAGGATAGTACCCGTTATCAATACCCGCATTAATCGGGTCCCAGGAACCAACTTCAGGGTCCATACCGGAATAGTTTGTGATAATAAAGGCATTGGTTACGTTTGCATAAACCCGCAAAGAATTGATGTGGATCCGTTTCAGCAGGTCCCTGGAGAAATTATACCCCAATGAAATGCTTTTGCACCTTACAAAAGACCCGTCTTCTATAAATTTATCGGAGAACCTCATGTTATCATTTGTATTGTCATTCCGAACTCCCGGGATATCCGTGTCGGGATTGGTAACAATGACATTGTAGGGATCAGTATCCGAACCCTCAGGATCAATCAATTCAAGTTTGGCATAATTGCTTAACGTACGGAAATAGCCATAACTTGATCGCGGATTTTCAGCAGTAACGCGCAATTGATTAAATACCTTATTACCGATACTGGCACTGAGAAACATGTTTAAGTCGAAGTTTTTGTAGGTAAACGTATTGTTGAATCCCAGTTGCACTTTCGGAATTGGCGAACCTAGATACGTTTGATCGTTCTCATCAATTATTCCGTCACCATTCAAATCTTTAAACTTGAGGTCGCCATACCAAATACTTCCGGAGGCATTTGCAAATGGCAGTATTTCGCCATTTTTCGATGGCCTGGCGTGGGGCTTAATGCCCTTTTCTTCATCGCCGTAAACATCAACGGCAGATGCAAATACGCCGCCATCAACAACGTACCCGTAAAAATCGCCAATGGACCTTCCAACCACCGTCTTACTGAATTGGCCCATGATCGGCGCACCGTCAGCATTAAGTTTTAACACTTTATTGATGTTACGCGATACGGTCAGGTCTGTCTTCCAGGTGAAGTTCTTTCCCTTGATATTGGTGGAACTGATCCTAAAATCAAATCCTTTGTTTTCCATAGAACCCACGTTTACCCATGGTGCGTCCAATGCTCCGGGACTCCAGCCAATAGCAGTTCCGGAGTACATGGGCAGCGACGTTTGCATGGCCAGCCCATCCGTTTTTTTCAGATAAAAATCGACTGAAAAATTCAATCGCCAGTTAAAGAAGGCTCCGTCAAGCCCAATGTTGGAACTTTCGGTTTGTTCCCACTCCAGATCGGGGTTCGCAATGTTTTGGGTAAGTTGCGATACCGTGCTCACACCGGTCGGCACCGTGGCCAGCGTTGACGTGTAAACGTAATTACGTCCGGCCTGCCTGTTGGTCAACCCGTAACCCAGGCGCAGCTTCAGTTCGTTAACATTGTTCGAACCTTTCAAAAAGTTCTCATTATTGATTTTCCACGCCAGCGCGCCGGAGTATGACAAAATCCAGCGTTTATCTTTGGCATACATCGAAGCCCCATCCTCGCGAATGTTTCCGGTAAGTAGGTATTTATCGTTAATCCCCAAATTCAACCGGCCAAAAACCGATTCTTTAGAACTATGGAATTTTGCTCCCCCGTTTGTTGCGGTTGTAGGATCGCCCCCATCAATAACCTGCACATTGTTGGACGGGTAATTTTTACGGGAGGCTTTTAACGTTTGCGATTTATCCAAAGAAGCTTCATGCCCGGCCATTGCCTTTACACTGTATTTTTCGGCAAACAGATGGGAGTAGGTGAGGTAATTCTTTAACGAGGTATATACGCCCTCACTAAAGTCAGAAGAACCCTCGCTTATAAGTCTTTCCAGGTTCCCCATCTTGTAGGATGGCTGAAAGATATCCTGTGTGGCTATGGTGAAATTACCGGCAGCTTCATTGCGCAGCACCAGGCCCTTGGCAAAGGTAATTTCGGCGTAGAGGTTGCTAAAAACCTGTTTCCGGTTGACCTCATCTTTATTAATTAACGCGATTGCGTAAGGGTTTACTTTTTGAGAGACCCAACCAACAGTGCTGGTAGAGCCTCCCCAACTGCCATCGTTGTTCTGTACGGGAATATCAGGGGTTTGCTCCAGCGCTGCCCGAACTACGCTACTTACGGTGCTATTGATATTCTCATCGATATTTACCATTTGAAGGCTGGAGCCTATTTTTAACCAGTCCGTCGTTTTATTGTCCAGGTTTAAACGGAACGAAATCCGATCAAACTTCGAGCCCAACGCAATCCCTTCCTCGCTCTGGTAAGACCCCGACAGCAAATACTGGGTCCGCTTATTACCTCCGCTCATGGTAAGCGTGTGTTTTGATGTAGGGGCGTTTCGGAACATGACGTCCTGCCAGTCGGTGCCTTCGCCCAGATATTTAGGATTAGCCAGCTCAGGCCGTTCGTCAAACCCCCAGCCAATACCGGCATTCCGTGCATTGACAAAGGTGGCAAATTCCCGCAGGTTCATCACCGGAAGTTTTTTTGTCAACTGTTGGGTACCGGCAGAAAATTCGTAGGTAATTTTAGGAGGGGCTATCCGGCCTCTTTTGGTTGTGATAATAATAACACCATCGGTACCTTTTGATCCATAAATGGCTGTGGCGGACGCGTCTTTCAACACGTCAACCGATTCAATATCCGAAGGATTTATCCCGGCCAGGGGGTTTGTACCGGTTCTATAAGAGTCTCCCGGGGAAGCAATTCCCTGCAGTTCCACCCCATCCAGCACGTACAAGGGGCCTGAACTGCTAAAGCCGGTTATCCCGCGAATTTGCACGGATACCCCGCCCCCGGGTTGTCCAGACGCCTGCGTTACCACCATCCCCGGAATCCTTCCCTGGAGGGATTGCTCAATGGTTACCGGCTGCGTCCTGGTGATTTCATCGGCGCTAACAGATGATATCGCGCCGGTAACATCCTTTCGTTTTACCGAACCGTAGCCAACAGCAACCACTTCATCCAGTCCGATAGCCTCTTCTTCCATTGTAACATCTATTTTCCTTCTTCCATCGACCTTAATTTCGGTCCTTTTCATCCCCACGAAGGAAAAAACGAGAACACCATCTCTGGGAACATCTCCCAATGAATATTTTCCATTAGCATCAGTGATTGTTCCTCGATCTGTGCCTTTTATTATAATGCTAACACCAGGCAAAAACTCTCTATCGCGCTGAGATTTTACCACCCCGGAAATTGCAATGTTTTGTCCGAAGGTAGGAACGCCCCATATTACCACTAATAAAATGACATAAAGACTCCTAATTATAGCCCCACGCCATATTAAAAAACTATACGTTTTTTTCATAAAACATAGATTTAGATTATTAAAATTAGCTTTTAGTCAGCTCGAAATCAGCCGACAAATTAAATCCAACAACATCCACAGAGGGGTCGCCATGTATTTTATGAGGGATGGTGATGTGTTATTTGAAAAATCACAGAAAAAAAGAGACAGATCGTTAAAAAAACAACCTGTCTCCCAGACAAATAACAAATTATAATCGTTTAAAGAGCATCATAATAGTCTTTAGCAACATAGTTCCAGTTTTCCCAAAGAACACCACTATCAACGACGAGAATAAGCTGTAGCGTATTTTCAGTCAGGCTTCCGATCATCATTTTTGCGATCCAGTCGTCAACACGGGCTCCTTGGCGCCTGTTACCCCGTGAATCAAAACATGTGCGCCAAGCACCTGTAATTGTTCATCATTCGGGAACAACATAAACGTGCCGGTTGCCTGTTCTCCCGAAACCATAATCATGGAACTGACCGATCATGAAATTGACCGCCCCGTTTGCCTCGGCTACATCCGTACCATCAGGATTGGCCAGAGGAGTGTACTTTTTATTGACATAACCGGTATACTCGCGTTGATCAGATTTATTGGTATGCCATGTGTTTAATAAAGAACATCTATGTCTTATTCGGGATTATTTAATTTGCGCAAATAGTCGGAAGGAGAAAGACCAAATTCATTTTTGAAGTTAACAGAGAATCTTTTAGGGGAGTTGAAACCGACTGAGTAGGCAATTTCGGCTATATGTAGCTGACTTTTCTCCAAAAGCTGGCGCCCACGTTTTAAACGAATTGTACGGATAAACTCAGCGGGCCCTTTACCTGTAATGCTCATTAATTTTTTATACAAGTGTCCCCTGGTAAGGCCAACGGCAGCACTAAGAGCCTCAACAGAAAATTCTACATCCTCAATGTGTTCTTCCACAACCTTAATTGCCTTATCAATTAACTGTTCATCTAGTGGAGTTATCGTGATTTCACCAGGAGAGACATCCATTTTCTGGCTGAAGGAGAGGTGACTTTTTTTAGTCCATTCCATAAATTTTCGGATGCGCAGTTTTAGCACATTGAAATTAAATGGTTTGGTCAGGTAATCATCCGCGCCCAACTTCAGACCTTCTATTTGATATTCTTCGGCAGTACGGGCAGTGAGCAAGATAACCGGAATATGCGACCATTGTACGTTTGTTTTTATTCGATTGCAGAGCTCCGTTCCGCTCATAACAGGCATCATCACATCGCTTATAACAATGGAAACGTCATTCTTTTCCAGCATCTCTAGTGCTTCTTGTCCATTAAAGGCAACTAACACGGTGTAATCATCCGAGAGGTTATCTGCCATAAACTCGCATAAGTCTTTGTTATCATCAACAAAAAGCAATACCGGATTGGTTGGATGATTTTGGTCGTCATACTCTTCTATTAATTCTTCTGCTGGCTCTTTTTCGGAATCCAATTCTTCAATTATACCGTCGGCTTCTAAAATTGGAAGCTTAAAAGTAAACACAGTACCTTGAGAGTCATTATCCATGACTTCAATAGTTCCTTTATGCATTTGAACGTACTCTTGTACAATATGTAAGCCAATTCCACTACCGGTTTCATCCTGTTGTTTTTGTGAAGCCTGAAAAAATCGTTCAAAGACATGTTTCTTCTCCGAATCGTTGATACCTTGTCCGGAATCAGAGATACTAACGCATACTTGATCTTCCTCCCGGAAAACATGGGTACTAACACGTCCTCCATCCGGTGTGTATTTGAATGCATTGGAAAGTAAGTTGAATAATATCTTTTTAACTTTGTCCCGATCGAATTGCATTGATTGTTTTTCAATTTCACTGGAAAAAGAAAAGTCCATTTTACGGTCAATCGCGTAAGCATTGAAAGGAACACAGATTTCGTTAACAAAATTAACGAAATCGCCCACCTGCAGGTGCAAAGTTTCAGCTCCAACATCTAATTTGCGAAAATCCAATAATGTATTAATCAATTGCAGTAGTTGCTCCGCATTTTTATTTATTGTATTTAGCTTCCTTCGCAAACCATCCTCAACCTTACCACTCAATATCGTTTGCAAAGGTGTAAGAATAAGCGTAAGTGGAGTTCGCAAATCATGACTGATATTGGTGAAAAATCTTAATTTCATTTCGTTCAGGTATTCCTTCTGTTCCCGCTCCAGCAACACCTTTTGTCGTTCCAGCTTTGTCCGATGCCGCTTTCGGATTCGATAAAAAATAAAAACAATCAGCCCAATTACCAATAGCGTGTATATTGATATTGCCCAACCGGAAAAATAGAATGGAGGCGTAACCGTAATATCCAAAATAGTGGCTTCCGTATTCCACACACCATCACTATTACAGGCTTTGATAAAAAGCTTATAGTCACCAGGAAATAATGAAGAAAATGCAACTTTATTTTCTCTAGTCGTAATCCATTGATCATTAAAGCCTTCCAATTTATAAGCATATTTTACCCTATCAGCGTTAAGTAAATCTCCGGTAGTAAACTGAAATGCGATTATCTTATCTTTGTAACTAAAAGTCAATGAAGAGGTTTGCTCCATAGAGTGATTCAACAACTTTTTGCCATTGTACAGTGAATCTACCTCGATAACATTGTTTTCCACGCTCAATCCTGTGAAGATTACCTTGGCAGGAAGTTGGTTCTTTTCAGTCAATTTATTTGGATTTACAATCGTATACCCTTCGGTCCCGCCTAAAAGAATATCTCCATTGCTGAGTTTACAAATAGAATGATTGTTAAAATAGTTTGTTATAAGCCCATCCTTAGTGGAAAAGTTCCTGCTCGAAATTTTCAACACGCCTTGAGCATCACGCTCGACAGAAAGAACTGATAATCCGTTGCTTGTTGTAACCCACATTTTTCCATGTCCATCCTCAACAATACCTCGAACAATGTTATTACACAAGCCGTTTTTTTGATCAAAGTTATAAAGTGTGTCTTTCTTCAAATCCCACAATGTCAATCCTTTCGGGTGTCCTAGCCAAATAACGTCTCTATTGTCTTTAAACACGGTTGTTATCAACATTTGCTTGTATGTCTGAGTCCACCGGTAATTTCCCATATAAGTAATGAGTTTACCGGAAGTAATATCAACAACATCGAGCCCATAAGTAGTCCCAACGTACAACTTGTCCCCACCATCGTAGTACATATCCAAAGCATAGCTCATGTTTTTGGGAGCCATGATGAGCGAATCCAGATTCGCACCGTCTCCACGAAAACACAGTACTCCCCCCCCAAGGGTCCCGATCCACAAATTCCCAAACCGATCTTTCTTCAAACCCCAAATATCATTGGAGGTCAGCAGACTGTTTTCCTTGGTAAAATGTTTAATTTTTCCGTTTTCGTAGCAAAACAGACCGTTTAGGTAGGTTCCAATCCAAACACGTCCCTTCCGATCCTCCACCAACGAGACAATGGCATTGTTCTGCATGGGAATTTTTTCCATTTGGCTTTTGAGGGCATCTTGTTTCATATACAATCCATTTCCATCAGTTCCCAGCCAGACACGGCCCTTCCGGTCTTGCATAATCACACTGACATCCTTGCAATCCGTATTGGCAACGTTAGTGAACTTGTGAAAGCTATCATGATAATACGAAATCCCCTTTTTGTTGTGTCCCATCCAAATCACCCCATTGTCATCCCGGAACAAACACGTTACATTGTTCGATGCTATAGAGGAATTTACCTCTTCATGCAGTAAATTGGTTAATTTACCGTTGACTGTGTTATAAATAAACAATCCAGCATGGTCCGTACCTATCCAAATATTTCCGTTATCATCATCCAGTATATCCAGCACAATATTATTTTGAACTTTCAAAGAAGAATTCAGAACTAATTCTTTCCAATCCGAATGAAGATCTTTCCGATAATAAACATGGTTAGTCTTGCCGGAATAGAGCCAGACCCCACTATGACTATCTACATATATTTTGTTGTACATGGCAAGAACTTCCGGTTTAATAAAGTCCTTTAAATCCACTAAAACCTGGGTACCTGTATATTTGTCCAATTGCAAAAGCCTCCCCGATTTCAGGATGCCATACAAATAATGCCCATCGTCGCTAAACTCCGTGGTGACGATCTCATCAATCCAGGCTTTTATCCCGAAAACTTTCAGTTTCTTTTTACGGGTATTATAAAAAAACGCCTTTTGCTCACTTAGCACCCACAGGTCTTTCTTTTTGTCTACATAGATTTTGTAATTGCGATCGACCTGGATGCCTAATTTTTGAAGCAGGTTCGGAATATCAGTGACAAAATAATCCTTATCCCTTTTGTAAACCGCATAGCTGTATCCGCTATTTATCCAGATATTTCCAAGACCATCTTCCTGTAAACCCAAAATATTGTCTGTCAGCAACGAGTTAGGCGACTCCGGGGTCATGGTATACACTTTAAATCCGTATCCGTCGTAACGGTTTAACCCGGATTCTGTTCCGATCCAAAGAAAGCCCAAACTATCCTGTAAAATGGCTTGAACATTGCTGTTGGAAAGTCCGTTTTCGGTTGTTAAGTGATGAAATATATACGAAGGTTGCCCTATTCCCTGAAACGAAACAGAAAAAGTTAAGATCAGCAGACACAATAGTTTTTTAATACGTCTTATTCCCATCGTCATTATATTGCAGGAAAAACATTTCAAGATATGAACAATAAGTTTTAATGGCCATGATTGATAGGTTATTTTCATTTACGGTTGGCGTTTACCAAATCATATTAAAGTGTTACAATAAATATCGAGAACACAATTATTTGCTTTATGCCGTACCTTTATAAAGAAGGATGCAACTTCTATTTCTACACATGGATTGTCAGTTTGTGTCCGTCATAATGTACCTGCTGTCCCTGCGCATCCGGATCAAAACCTTTGGGGGCTGCTTTGCTTACAGGCACTATCACAAATGTCCGCTCCTTCAGCATCCCCTTGAACTGCCCTTTTCGTTCGCCAATGGTCAGGGTTTCGTCTGCATCATTGTAGCTGAACGGGATATTGGAATAGGCACCTTTTTCGTAATCATAATTTACCCCTTCATCTTCGTAAAGCGTGAAATGGCCGTCTTTCCCACGATAGACGTACAACACGATTGGATCTACAGGTTTTTCGCCGGTATATTGGATCTCTGGCCCCACCGGAATGATAGCCCCTTCGTGTACAAACAATGGCATGCGATTATAGGGAGCATCCACAGTTAAAGACTGACCTCCCTGAATCAATTTTCCCGTATAGAAATTGTACCAATCGGTGCCTTTGGGAAAATAAACCTTACGACTGCGTGCCTGGTAGGTGTAGACCGGACAAACCATAAATGCCGGACCAAACATATATTGGTCGCCTACATTCTCAACCTTTTTGTCACCCGGAAAATCCATCACCAGTGGGCGCATGATGGTGTAATCATCGAACCAGGTCATTCCGGCCAGGGTATAGATGTAGGGCATCAACCGGTAACGCAATTGGGTGTAATACAAAATAGAATTGTAGGTAGGAGTGCCTTTCGGAGCGATGTTCCAGGGTTCACGATAAGGGTATTGCCCGTGTGCCCGGTATAAAGGAGCAAAAGCCCCGAACTGGTACCAACGGGTGTTCAGCTCCCGCCACTCTTTGTAATCAGCATCTACTTTGCCTGTCCGGTTATACACCATCTGACCTTTGACATACCGGTCTTCAACGCAAAAACCACCGATGTCCATTGTCCAATACGGAATACCACTGATGGAGAAATTCATTCCGGCTGCAATCTGTGCTTTCATATCTTCCCAACGGGTAGCGATATCACCACTCCAGGTGGCCGTGGAGTAATGTTGCAATCCGGCAAAGCCAGAACGGGTTAACAGGAAAACACGTTTGTTGGGAGCTACCCCTCGTTGCCCGTTATAAATTGCTTCTGCATTCATCAAAGCATATGCATTGAAATACTCTGCTGAAGGGCCTAAAGCGGTAGGTCCGCATAAAGCCTTTCGGTATTCCATATCAGTACAGTCGAGTACATTAGGCTCGCTGGCATCCATCCACCAGGCATCAATCCCCAACGGATACAAATTGTCATACATCTGTTTCCAGAACAACTTACGCGCGCCGGCCGAATAAGCATCATAAAATGAACCAACATAACCAGGCCCAACCCAGTCACGAATGCTATCTTTTACAGCCTGCATATACATCCAACCATGCTGCTCGAACTCCTTAAAATGCTTGGTGTTCGCATAAAACTTCGGCCATACGGAGATCATCATATGAGCATGCATCGCATGAATAGAGTCGACCATCGCTTTCGGATCAGGAAAACGGTTCTTATCAAATTGATGGCTTCCCCATTTGGTTTCCGGCCAGTAAAACCAGTCAAGTACGATGTTGTCGATTGGAAAGTTAAGGGTCCTGAATTCTTTCAGGGTACTGAGTATCTGGTTTTGCGTTTTATATCTCTCGCGACTTTGCCAGAAACCCATGGCCCATTTCGGCATGATCTGCGACTTCCCGGTCAGTGTGCGGTAGCCTTTGATGATTTCGTCCATGGATTTGCCATATACAAAATAGTAATCCATTTTCTTATTCATTTCACTCCACCAGACCTGGCTGTTCTGCTCTTCCTCTGGTTGAGGAGTCTGGACACGCAAACCACAGTAAGACTTTCCACCATTCGGTTTCCATTCAACACGTAAAGGCACCCTTTGTCCAGCTTCGAGGTTGAAAGTAAATTTGTAGCTATTGGGGTTCCATGCCGTTCTCCAACGTTCGGGAACCACCAACTCATTGTTAATATAAACCTTTATATATCCTGCATAATACAATATGAAGCGATAAGTTCCGCTTTCAGATGCCTCAATCTCTCCTTCATAGGTCACATTAGCGTCTTTTAAAGGGAAATTTTCCGGTAAGTTTTTTATCGTTTTAATATCTTCAAAACAAAGCGAATCTTCTGCGCGAACCAATTGTTTCAAGTCTCCGGTCCAACGCTGATATGTACCGGTCAGGCTACCACCTTCACCTTTTTTATCATACAAATTAAAGACCCTGTTCAATTGTTTATATTCCCGGCTGTCACCAAAACGGCTCAACGAATAGCTGTCCCACAAAAGACCGTAATTCTTATTGGAAACAACAAATGGCACGGAGACTTTTGTATTGTATTGAAACAGTTCTTCACTTTTCCCTTTATAGTTGAACTCATCCGATTGGTGCTGTCCCAGCCCGTAAAAAGCTTCATCAGCAGGTGAATCAAACAGTTGGCGGATGGTGTAGCCTTTTGTTCCGTCAACATCAATCGGGGTAAAGGTCCTGCCTCCACCCTTCTTTTCAGCTAAAATCAGCTTACCTGTCTTATCCTTAAATTTGATTCCCCCATCTGCTTTGGAAATCATGACATTTAACTTTGCTGTACTTAACCGGATAGAATCCCCCTCATTGTCCACCGCAAAAGGCACGGTTTTTAAGCCCGGAACAACAATTAAACTTGAATCTTTGGGGAAATCTCCATCTGGTGTTGCTGAAACGTGGATCAACTCATCACCCAGAACTTGCAAGCGAAGCTTACTGGCTTCTGCCTTATTTTCTTGCCTTAAATTTAAAATGACACCATCATCTGTCAACTGGTATTTCGGCTGAGTGCATGCAGCAAATAACAACCCGGCAAGTAGACAGAGGTGTATCCGTTTATTTTTCATTCAACTGGTTAGGTTTAAATAGAGTTATTTAGGATACCAAAATCACAAAAAGCATCGGCTTTAGAGGGTTATTATGTATCAAAGAGAGTGTGCTTATGTCGTAAATGGCAACACACATCGACTATTAACCATTTTTGCACCCCGAATGAACACCGGAATTCCTCTTTCATTTATGATAGCATATCCTCGTTATGGGCTATTCAAACTCATTATACTCACCCGTTTTTAATTACAGGCTGCAGATCGTCTGGTGTCCGCTACAAAAACAGGTTCATTTTGCAGATCCAAACACGACTCGATTTGGTCTATAGGACTTTCACATTCATAGTACCTTTTATATCACGGGATGAATTTCCCAGCAAAAGTGTATAGCTTCCAGGCTCCACATCCCAGCCGTTTTCCTTTTCGTTGTAATAAGCAAAACTGCTTACCGGAACTTTCAGCGTTACCAACCGGCTTTCTCCGGCTTTGAGAAACACTTTTTTGAATGCCTTCAACTCTTTGGCTGCACGAGTCACTTCAGATTTGGGCTTGCTTACATAAAGCTGGGCTGTTTCTGCCCCATCCACTTTTCCGGAATTGGTCAATGTAAACGACACTATTACTGTTCCGTCGGTTTTCACATCAGTTCTGTCAACAGACGGTTTCGACCAGGTGAAGGTCGAATAGCTCAGTCCGTACCCAAAAGGAAAAAGCGGTTCAAGCTTTTTGGTATCCAACCAACGATAACCGACCAGGATATCTTCTTTATAATAAACATTGACACTGTCTCCCGGATAACAAAGTTTATCGAACGAGTGGGCGCCAATATCTTCCAGTTTTTTCGGGAACGAGACAGGGAGTTTGCCCGAAGGGTTCACATCTCCTGAAATAATATCAGCCAAAGCATTTCCTGCTTCCGAACCAAGGTACCATCCCTGTACAATGGCCGGAACCTTGTCTACCCACGGCATAGCCACCGCATTTCCGCTAAGCAGAACAACGGCTGTGTTCTTATTTACTTTAAGAAGCTCTTCAATCAATTTATCCTGTCCGAAAGGGAGGCTGAGCGACTTACGGTCGCCACTTTCACAGTCCTGAAAGTAGTTTTTGTTGAGGCCACCCACAAAAAGCACTACATCGGCATTGCGGGCAACTTCGATAGCTGCATTCACCAGTGAATCGGCATTTAGCTTCGAAGGTTCTGCCCGTCCGTAGAGTGATGGCCCGGATGCGTAGCCCATGCTGTACACAATGTTGGCTTCGCCGTATTTGTCTTTCAACCCTTGCAAAGGCGACTCTTCATATGCCACTTTTAGCGAAGTGGAACCGCCACCCACAACCAGACTGCGGGAAGCATTTTCGCCGATAACCGCAATTTTTTTGTATTTACCGACGGCTATGGGAAGGAACTGATTGTCATTTTTCAAAAGCACGATTCCCTCGCGGGCGATCCTACTTGCTGCCTGGCTGTGTTCGGGCGATACAAATTTCCCGAACGGACGGTTGGCACTCATGGTGGTTCGGAAAATCATCCGCAGGATGCGACGCGCTTTATCATCAAGCACTGTCCTATCATACTTCCCTGATTTAATCCCCTCCAGAAAGGGATTGGCCAGGTAATAGCTTGAAAACGGGAAATGTCCTTGTGTTGTTAAACCATTGGTATAGGTCCCCATTTCAATATCAAGACCATTGTTGACTGCCTCGTCAGTGCTGTGAACACCGCCCCAGTCGCTAATCACCACGCCATCGAACTGCCAGTCATTCTTCAGTATTTTATTCAGTAAAAAGTCACTGTGACAGCAATGCTCGCCCCGCACTTTGTTGTATGCTCCCATAATCGACCAGACTTTCCCCTCTTGCACAGCCGCTTTAAAAGCCGGAAGATAAATTTCGTGCAGGGCGCGGTCGCTCAAATTTACATTGATTTCGCCCCGGCAGATTTCCTGGTTGTTCAATGCAAAATGTTTGACACAAGCTGCAACACCATTTGATTGAACTCCTTTAACGTAGGGCACCACCATTTGCGAAGCCAGGTACGGGTCCTCACCCAGGTATTCGAAATTCCGTCCGTTCAGGGGCGTGCGGTAAATGTTTACCCCCGGTCCGAGTAATACCGTTTTGTTGCGGTACCGGGCTTCTTCGCCAATTGACTTACCATACAACATAGCCATTTCCGGGTTGAAAGTCGCAGCCAAAGCGGTGAGGGCCGGAAACGCAGTACACGAGTCATTGGTCCATCCTGCCCCGCCCCATTCGTCCCATATTTTTTCATCGCTCACGCCATGAGAACCATCGGATGACCAAACTTCCGGTATCCCGAGGCGGGCAACCCCTTTTGAACTAAATTTTGACTGCGCATGGCACAAGGCCACTTTTTCATCGGTAGTCATCAACGAAAGTGCATTCTCCACTCGCTCTTCTATCGGCTTGGTGCGATCCAGATAAACCGGTATTTTCGGTTGTGCGGTGACCACTGACAAGACACCCATTACGATTGAAAAAAGAAATGTCAGTACTATTCTTAGTTTCATAAGCTATTTTTATTAGGTTGATATTCCATATTCTCACCTTTCCTTCATGAGGAAAGACAAAGGCTAATGCATTTATCAAAAATGTTTAAACTGGCGTTGATTTTTAGAAAATCCCCAGACGGGAGGCTGGTTTTCCATTCAATCAGGAGCATCTGAAATAGGATGTAAATCGACAACTTCTCCAACTCAGGAAAACCTAAGTCAAAAATAGTCACCCACGAAGCGAATAAGGGACTTTCATGTTTCTCTATAGGTGCGATCAAGTATTTTTTTACGATTTTATCCCACTATCAAACGCAAATACGCCGCAAACTGGTTCTTTCAACTTACGGCGTATTACGATAATTAATCTTGTTTTTATTTGCTCCAAACCAACACCTCCGCTGGTTTCAACGTTTTTTCACCCACCCGAATTTTCGCATTTTCCGGTACATTCATGGTATAATTTTCAGACGAATAATTGACCGCAATGGAAAATCCATCGCGCCAGTAAACGTAAACACCCTCCGGATAATCTTCGGTAGTCGCTCCGGCGTTGGTATAGACATTCCGTAAAACGTCCTTTTCAAGTTTTGAATCGTCTGTATCCACGCCTATGTATGTTACAGTACCCTTGCCAACAGCGTGTTGTACCACCGCGGCCTTGCCTTTGTAAAACTGGTTGTCATACGTTGCAAGCACCTTAGTGTTTTTTTCAGGAGCAAGCAAATCGGCCCAGTTGTTCCAGTTATAGTGTGTCGCGTTCATCAGGATATCGCCTTTCCCGTTGCCTGAAAGCATGTCGGTGGCTTTGACATGTGCCCCAATAAGTTCTGAAATGGGCGCAGCCCACTCGCCTTCCCAGAAATGCCCTTCGCGTTTTTTGGTTGCTGTCCGGCAGGTAATTATCAAGTGTCCACCATTCGACGCGTACGCTGTCCATTTTTTCACCAAAGCAGAATCAACCATCCCGTAGGCCGGCACAATCAGAAATTTGTATTTCGAGAAGTTAGTCGTTTCAGGAATAACATCAACAGGCGCACCAAAGGACTTAGCGATGTCCATAAACTTAACCGGATAATTCCAGGCATTCCATTGATAGGTTTGTTTCTGCCGGTTGATAGACCAGTAATTTTCCAGGTTCCAGAGAATAGCCGTTGACCGCGCCGCCAATTTTTCAGGCATTTTGGCACCCGGCTTATAGTCCTTCCGAAGTTCTTTTATTTCTTTCATGAATTGCATGTACTCTTTGCCCCCTTCCGAAGGAGTAACCCCATCGGTCTGAATCACCCCCGAATGGTACTGCTCCGAGCTGTATAAAATCTGGCGAAAGCGGTAGGAACAGGCCAGTTTTCCACCTGCTGCAAATGAATGATACAACCACATGCGCACCGTCCCCGGCAGAAGGAGCGGATTGAAACTTCCCCAGTTTACAGGGCCGGGTTGAATTTCCATCACTCCCGATACACCACCAACCGACTTATAATACTCGGAAGCAAATAGAATTGGTTTTGGGTCCCCCAACCGAAATCCCAAATCGCCAATGTTATCGGAACCACCGTTTGGATAAGCTGTGTAGGTCGCAAAATCCAGATTTTTAGTGCGCCGCGGATCGGAACCCGTACATATCGCCGTGTAATTGGTCGTGATGTATTGGTTTTCAGAAATGTGTTCGCGCAAAACACCAGCCTGAAGATCGAGGAAGTCCGCCTCAGCATCTGCTAAATACCGCTTAAAGTCGAGCAGCGCATGAGGATTGTTTCCCCACCAGCCAACCAGACTGGTATTCGGGATGATGACCTGGTCGAAACTATTGAACCACTGGCTCCAGAAAGCAGCTCCCCAGGCTGTGTTCAAGGCATCAATCGTTTTGTATTTGTTTTTCAACCATTGCCTGAATGCCTTTTGAGATGATGGACTGTAATCGGCAATTGCAGGTGGCTCGTTATCAATTTGCCATCCGGTCACAATTTTGTTCTGCCCGTAGCGTTCAGCCATTTCAGCGACAATTTTCTGGACAAACCCGCGGTATTTGGGATTCGTGATCGAACCGAGCCCACGCGTACCGTTTTCTCCCCGAATGTAATTACTGTACATGATATAAGTCTCGGGATAGTTCACACGCATCCATGCCGGAGGCGTAGCCGAAGGCGTGCACATCACCACCTTCAGGTGATATTTGGCGCAAAGGTCCACCACCTCGTCGAGCCACGAAAAATCATAGTTCCCTTCTGTCGGCTCCATTTTAAACCAGGCAAATTCGGCCAGATGCACGAATTCGTAACCCATGTCCGAAATCTTTTTGATATCGCGCTCCCACTGGCTTTCGTCCCAATGTTCAGGATAATAATAAACACCGGTGGTAATCAGGTCTTTTTCAGGGAAAAACCGGTTAGCATTCTGGGCTTTCAGCGATAACGAGCAACCCGCTATCAACGCAAGCGACAGTATTACCACTTCTCTTATCTTTTTCATATACATTTCGTTTCGACTATAATCCGTTAAGGTTTTTAGGGCATTTGATCTCCGGCTATTTGAAAATCTGCTGCACAAACCAATACAGGTTGTTAGCCCATTCGGTATCGTCGTGTGCATTGCCGTCCACATTCCACACATGCGGTATACCTTGTTCTTTAAGGTACCTATGCACGCCCTGGCTGACCCGGATCAACCCGTCCTTGCTGCCGCTTGCCAGCCATAGCACCTTGAGGCTATCTTTGGCGGCCGTCGGGTCGGGCAACAGCGGGGCTTTGGAAAGCCCACCAAATTGATTGGTATTCGGGGCCGACGAAAATCCACCGATGTAATCGAACAGATCGATATGGGCCAAACCGATGTTCAGCGTTTGACCGCCTCCCATCGACAGTCCTACGAGGGCACGGTGTTCGCGGTCAGTATAAACCGAATAATGCGACTCCACGTAAGGAATAATATCTTTGAGCAAGTCGTTTTCGAAAGGCTCGCCGTAACCTTTAAATCCGTCTTTTCGATCCGCCCGTTCGTCAGGTTTTGGATTGCCAACCGTTACATTTGCATTGCAGTTTGGGAATACCATGATCGCCGGCCCGATCTTGCCGTCGGCCAACAGGTTATCGACAACATAGTCGGCACGAACCCAGTATGGCCACTGGCCGGCAGTGGAATTAAGGCCATGCAGCAAATAAATCACCGGGTACTTTTTATCCGCCGAATAACCGGGGGGCGTGTAAACTAGCATTTCGCGCTGCGTGGAGAGTGTTTTGGAATCATATTTCACCGTTGTCATTGTACCGTGCGGAACATCACGTTTCTCGCGGAATCCGGCAGGCGGATCGCTAAAGACCTGTTTATCATCGGGCCCGAGTTCGATAGGTCCGCCAAAGCCGCCACGGCGTGCTCCCTGTTTGACAGCAACTGAACCATGTACTACAAGTCCTCTCATTTCAAGCCATTTGCGACAGGCTTCGGGCCAGGTCGATTCGGTGTTTTTCGTTTTGCCCATGCCATACCCATGTCCGCCCGATTGGTACAGATGGAGTTCGCAGGGGATCTTGTACTTCTTCAAGGCCAACGCATAATCAATGCTGTTCCGCACCGGAACGACATTGTCATCCATCGATTGCACCAAAAATGCCGGGGGAGTTTGCGCATTGACCTGCAGATCGTTTGAGAAGTGCTTCACTAATTCCGGAGACGGATGTTTTCCCAGTAGATTTTCCCGCGAGCCCATATGGGTAGTGGTCGAATCCATGGAGATGACCGGATATATCAGTAACGAAAAATCGGGTCGGGCACTGGTAGAGTCAATGGGTTGATACGCCTTCTCATTGAAATGGGTAGAAAGGGTCGATGCCAGATGTCCTCCGGCAGAAAATCCCATGATTCCGATTTTGTCCGGATTGATGCCCCATTCTTTGGCATGGCGCCTGACAATGCGCATCGCCCTTTGCCCGTCCTGCATGGGGCCAATCGATTTGTTTTCCATGATGGAACTGTCCGGTAAACGATATTTTAACACGAAGGCGGTTACTCCCAGGCTATTTAACCATTCGGCGACCTTTTTCCCTTCATGATCAATAGCCAGCGCCCAATAACCGCCTCCGGGACAAATAACCACTGCCGTTCCTGTTGCTTTATCAGCAGGAGCTGGGTAAACATCGAGTACCGGGTCGGTCACAAACCTCATCTTGACCCAATTGTTAGCAGAATCAACCGTCTGTTTGAAATCCGGATTTGGAATCGAACCAGGAACTTTGCCATTCCACAGATCGATTACTTTACTTTGAGCAGACAAATTGCCGACACCCAACATTAGACAAATCAGTACCAGCAGTGTTTGTTTCATTCTATGAAATATTTATTTTTCAATCTCCTTTGCTATGAATCCCGCCATCACTTTGGCTGCATATTCGTTCGGGTGAATGCTATCAGTGAAATTCGCTCCCTGATCCAACATGTCATGGTAAAGGTCAATCACCGGCAAATGGTTAGCATTCGCCAGTTTTTCAACAATGGGAATCACACCGTTCACGACGGTTGAATCATTAATTCCCCATTTGGTTTTAAACACCGGAACCGGCAGACATAAATAAATCTGCGGATGGGTCGGTATCGTTCTGAACGTATCGATCAAAGCCTGGTAATCCTGTTCATACCGGCTGGCATTCCAATTCTGAGGTTTCGTGTCATTTGTTCCCAGCATGATGACCATAATATTGGGGCGAAAAACAAAATCATTTGAAAACTCCTTGCAAATCCAGTAAGGGAAATCGCCCTTCTTTTGCAACGTAGTAGCACTTCGTCCTGAATTCAATACTGTATATCCGGGACCAAGAATGCTGTCGAGTTCCACCGGATAACCTGTTTTACTTTGAACTGCTAATCCATAACCTTCGGTAATGCTATCGCCTACACACACTACCCGGATTACTTTTTGAGTGCATGAAGACACCACCACGAGGAATCCGATGATACTCAAGCCTATCAATTTTTTCATCCTATCAAAATTTTTAAATTTTTATTCCGATACCGGACTTCGACTACAATTGAATGGTTTGCTCGTGTCCGTCGTAGTTTATTTCTATTCCCTGTGCATCGGGGGCAAAAGCTTTTGGGTTTTCTTTTCCTACCGGAACAATCACAAATGCTCGCTCTTTCAGCATCCCTTTGAACTGCCCTTTTCGCTCCCCAATGGTCAGGGTTTCGTCTGCATCATTGTAGCTGAACGGGATATTGGAATAGGCACCTTTTTCGTAATCATAATTTACCCCTTCATCTTCGTAAAGCGTGAAATGGCCGTCTTTCCCACGATAGACGTACAACACGATTGGATCTACAGGTTTTTCGCCGGTATATTGGATCTCTGGCCCCACCGGAATGATAGCCCCTTCGTGTACAAACAATGGCATGCGATTATAGGGAGCATCCACAGTTAAAGACTGACCTCCCTGAATCAATTTTCCCGTATAGAAATTGTACCAATTGGTGCCTTTGGGAAAATAAACCTTACGACTGCGTGCCTGGTAGGTGTAGACCGGACAAACCATAAATGCCGGGCCAAACATATATTGGTCGCCAATATTTTCAACGCCTTTATCTCCGGGGAAATCCATCACCAGGGGGCGCATGATGGTGTAATCATCGAACCAGGTCATTCCGGCCAGGGTATAGATGTAGGGCATCAACCGGTAACGCAATTGGGTGTAATACAAAATAGAATTGTAGGTAGGAGTGCCTTTCGGAGCGATGTTCCAGGGTTCACGATAGGGGTATTGCCCGTGTGCCCGGTATAAAGGAGCAAAAGCCCCGAACTGGTACCAACGGGTGTTCAGCTCCCGCCACTCTTTGTAATCGGCATCTACTTTGCCTGTCCGGTTATACACCATCTGCCCTTTGACATACCGGTCTTCAACGCAGAAACCGCCGATGTCCATTGTCCAATACGGAATACCACTGATGGAGAAATTCATTCCGGCTGCAATCTGTGCTTTCATATCTTCCCAACGGGTAGCGATATCGCCACTCCAGGTGGCCGTGGAGTAATGTTGCAATCCGGCAAAGCCCGAGCGGGTTAACAGGAAAACACGTTTGTTGGGAGCTACCCCTCGTTGCCCGTTATAAATTGCTTCTGCGTTCATCAAAGCATATGCATTGAAATACTCAGTGGAAGGTCCCAAAGCGGTAGGTCCACACAACTCTTTCCGGTACTTCATATCGGTACAGTCAAGGATATTCGGTTCGCTGGCATCCATCCACCAGGCATCAATCCCCAACGGATATAAATTGTCGTACATCTGTTTCCAGAACAATTTCCGCGCTCCGGCCGAATAAGCATCATAAAATGAACCCACATAACCAGGCCCAACCCAGTCACGAATGCTGTCTTTTACAGCCTGCATATACATCCAACCATGCTGCTCGAACTCCTTAAAATGTTTGGTGTTCGCATAAAACTTCGGCCATACGGAGATCATCATATGGGCATGCATCGCATGAATAGAGTCGACCATCGCTTTCGGATCAGGAAAACGGTTCTTATCAAATTGATGGCTTCCCCATTTGGTTTCCGGCCAGTAAAACCAGTCAAGTACGATGTTGTCGATTGGAAATTTATGTGTCCTGAATTCTTTCAGGGTACTGAGTATCTGGTTTTGCGTTTTATATCTCTCGCGACTTTGCCAGAAACCCATGGCCCATTTCGGCATGATTTGCGACTTCCCGGTTAGTGTGCGGTAGCCTTTGATGATTTCGTCCATGGATTTGCCATATACAAAATAGTAATCCATTTTCTTATTCATTTCACTCCACCAGACCTGGCTGTTCTGCTCATCCCGGTGTAGCGGAGTCTCCACTTGTAACCCGCAATACGACTTATCACCATCCGGCTTCCATTCAACCCGGACAGGAACCCGCCGGTCTGCTTCCAGGTTTACCGTGAATTTGTAGCTATTGGGGTTCCATGCCGTTCTCCAACGTTCCGGCACCACCAACTTGTTATCGACGTACACTTTCACATACCCGGCATAATATAATATGAGGCGGTATGTTCCGCTATGTGGTGCTTCAATTTCCCCAGCGTAGGTTACATGGGCACCTTTTAAAGGGAAATTATCCGGCAAATTTTTGACTGTTTTAATATCCTCGAAGTAAAGCGAATCCTCAGTACGTAACAGGTTTGGCCTGGCTTTAGTCAGCGAAATATAGGTTCCGGTCAAACCGCCGGGCTTCCCATTTTCATCGTATAGCTTGAAAGCCCTGTTCAGTTGTTGGTATGGGCGGCTGTCACCAAACCGGCTCAGTGAATAGCTGTCCCATAACAATCCATAATTCTTGTTGGAAACGATAAAAGGCACCGACACCTTCGTATTGTACTGAAACAGTTCTTCACTTTTCCCTTTATAATTAAACTCGTCTGACTGATGCTGTCCCAGCCCGTAAAAAGCTTCATCAGCGGGCGAATCAAACAGTTGGCGGATGGTGTAGCCTTTTGTTCCGTCAACATTAATCGGGTTAAAGGTCCTGCCTCCACCCTTCTTTTCAGCTATAATCAGCTTACCTGTCTTATCCTTAAATTTGATTCCCCCATCTGCTTTGGAAATCATGACATTTAACTTTGCTGTACTTAACCGGATAGAATCCCCCTCATTGTCCACCGCAAAAGGCACGGTCTTTAAGCCGGGAACAATAATCAGACTTGAATCCTTTGGGAAATTTTTATCAGGAGTGGCGGAAATGTGAATCAACTCGTCTCCCAAAACCTGTAAACGAACCTTGTGGGTGGCCGTTTTTCCCTTCTGGTGCAAGGTTAGCACAATGCCATCATTCAACTTTTGATACTGTGTAGAAGAACACGAAGCGAATAAAAGCGCAAGTAGCAGGCTTAGATATATGTTTTTCCCTTTCATCGTCAATTAGGTTTTTAGAAGAATATTCGGCCAGCTAAATTCTCAAGAAAAAGGCAAAAACAGGGAGTACAAATGTTTTAAATAGGTGGAGAAAATATTAAAACAGGAAATTTTTTTTGATTGGCAAAAGATATGGACTATACCGTACCATACTATCATACAAAACAATACCTCTCACACACATATTATCTCATCGAAATTTGTCGTTGTGAGGTTTCCTGATATCCTTCCAAAGAAATAGAGGGGCATTCCCCTCATGCCGTTCAAGGCAGGGGATTTTTTTCTGTTATTGTAGACCAATGTGTCAGGTACTCCTTGCTTCATAAATTGCCCTTACCATTCCACCACGAATGACAAAATATGACTCACAGGATAATTTTGTAAAACAACAAAAGCACCCAAACCCTAAGGTTTAAGTGCTTTTCTCTATCAGGTGTTGTGTGCCCAGAACAAGACTCGAACTTGCACGCCGAAAACCGGCACCAGCCCCTCAAGCTGGCGTGTCTACCAATTTCACCATCTGGGCATTAAATACACTCTCGCTAAAAATATCAATCGAAAGTGATGAAGAACTTTTGCTTTAAAAAATGCGGTGTGCCCGGAACAAGACTCGAACTTGCACGCCGAAAACCGGCACCAGCCCCTCAAGCTGGCGTGTCTACCAATTTCACCATCCGGGCATTTTTTAATAGCGGTTGCAAATGTAAAAATTTTTGGAAAACATGGACGTGTTTCCTTCCCCTTTTTTGCAACTTTTTCGCTTGCTAGCGCTCGTACTGACGCTCAAACCCGACCCGTTCCACGATTCCATCCTTTGAAACATAAAAATAAGTCGTTTCTGTTTTTGTAGCTGCCGGGCTGTCAAATTCATCATACTGAAAGTTTCCGGTATTAATCGGTGCCTTTCCCAGATTCTTTTCACGAACGTAAACCATTACCTTTTCTCCATTCGCACGATGCTCCACGCGGGTAGGTCTTCCCTCTGCCAGTTGCACCTGTTCCCACTTCTTCCCTTCATAGGCTCTGGTGAGTTTTCCCTGCATGCTGCAACTGGTCAGCAAAATGATGCTGAACCCAACCAGTAGTAAAATATGCTTCATTAAGAATGTTTTTTCTTACTATCGTTGAACGGTAAATTTACGAAGTCGTATGGATTTCACAAGGAAGGTACCCAACAAAAAAGCCGGCAAGAATGCCGGCCTTTAAGTGCCCAGGAAAGGACTCGAACCTTCACGGCCTTGCGGCCACTAGTCCCTGAAACTAGCGTGTCTACCGATTTCACCACCTGGGCGTATCCCTAAATAGTTGAATTTAATGTGCCCAGGAAAGGACTCGAACCTTCACGACCTTGCGATCACTAGTCCCTGAAACTAGCGTGTCTACCGATTTCACCACCTGGGCATAATTTTTTTCAGAACGTTGGGCAATTGTGTTATCTGCAATTGCGGGTGCAAATATAAATGATTTTTTAGTTATTGCTAACCTTTCACCCAAAATTTTCGCCCTACATACGGCCATTTTTCTACACCTCTGGTCTTTCTTGCAGAAGGACAAAAACTTACTTCCACCGTCCTGTTCTTACCTTCTTTTCTGCTTAAAAAATGCCTGGTTTATTTGGAAATATCACAATCTTTTATGAACATTTGTTCACTTTAATTACTCATGACACATTTATGATGTCTGAAATTGAATGAAAACAATGTTTCACCAGAAATTAAAATAACTGAATATCATGAAAATTGCCGTACCAACCATGGATGGCGTAACCATTTCGCGCCATTTTGGTAAAACCCGGAAATTCAAAATCGTTGAGATAGAAAACAACCAGGTAGTAAAAGAGGAAATCCGTGACAACGATTTCACTGGCCATGCAAAAGAGGAGTTTAGTCTCGATACCTCGCATCTTCATCACCATGAACATCACCACGGTGAAGAACACCATCATGAGCATGAGCACCACCACGGTCATTCGCACGAAGGTATTTTCAATGCCTTAGAAGGGGTTGAAGCTGTTCTTTCGGGAGGAATGGGCCAACGTTTGTACAACGATTTTTCAGCCCGCAATGTGGAGGTTGTCATCACTGACGAAAACAATATTGATGCCGCCGTGCAAAAGTTTATTAAAAACGATTTGCCGCACATCGACCGCTTTTGCCAGCATTAAAAAAAGAACCCCGGAAGTTATCCGGGGTTTTTCTTTCTTATTTCTTTAGGTTGTTATTCAGGAAATCGGTAAACATCGTGTAGAGATGCATTCGCGTGTTTCCACCGTAAATACTGTGATTCCGGTTATTGTAAATCATCATTTGGAACTGCACTCCGGCCTGAACCATTTCTTCCGCAAACTCCATCGAATTTTGCAAATGCACATTGTCATCGGCTGAGCCATGTACCAGCAGCAGTTTGCCTTTTATTTCGGCTGCGTGATTCAGCGGTGAGTTTTCGTCGTATCCATCCGGATTTTGCTCCGGCGTACGCATGTAACGTTCAGTATAAATCGAGTCGTAAAAACGCCAGTTAGTTACCGGTGCTACAGCAATGGCTGCCTTGAAAATACCGGCTCCTTTTTCCAGCGAAAGCGCCGACATGAAACCACCGTAACTCCATCCCCAAATGGCAATATTGTTTTTATCGGTGTAAGGTAACGACCCCAGATATTTGGCTGCATCGACCTGGTCATCCGACTCCAGTTTACCCAATTGCATGTAGGTACACTTCCGGAAATCTTCGCCTCTTGCGCCGGTACCGCGCGGATCGACACAAGCCACCACATAACCGTCCTGCGCCAGGTAAGAATACCAGTCTACGCTGAACTTATCGAGCACTTCCTGCGAGTTAGGACCGCTGTACTGCGTCATCACGACCGGGTATTTCTGATTCGGGTTAAAGTTGAGCGGCTTAATCATCCAGCCATTCAGCTCCACTCCTTCCGAATTCTTAAAGGTGAAAAATTCCTTTTGTGGAATCTGATAGTCAGCCATTTTTTGCTTCAATGCAGCATTGTCTTCCAGTACCCTGATGAGCTTTCCGCGATAATCATGAAGCGTTACGTACATCGGTGTTTTCACATTCGTGAAATAGTTGATGTAATACTTAAATCCGCTACTGAAAACCGCATCGTTGGTACCTTCCTGCTCCGAAAGCTTGTACTTTTTCTTCTTATCGAGACTAACTGCATACACTTCACGGCGAAGAGGTGATTCGGCTGCCGCCTGATAATAAAACAATTTCCGGTCGGGGTCGTAACCGTAAAATTTGGTCACATCATAATCGCCATCAGTCAGCCTTTTTACTTTAATACCGCTAAAATCGTACAGGTACAAATGATTGTAACCATCCTGCTCGCTGGTAATCACAAAGTGTTTGTTATCCGGTAAAAATTTTAGGTTATCCAAAAAGTCCGTCTCTATATAGCGATCATTCTTTTCGGTGTAAACCAAACGGGTATCGCCTGAAAAGGGATTGGCAAACAACACATCCAGCTTGTTTTGTAACCGGTTCTCCCGGAAAACAGCCAATTCACTGGCATTAGGTATCCAGCGGATGCGGGGAATATATTGGTCGGTATCCGTTCCCAAATCGACATCGATGCTCGTCCGTGATTTGATGTCATACACATACACCTCTACAGTGGAATTTGGCTCGCCTGCCTTCGGATATTTGTACGTGTAATCATGTGGATACAGGCGGTTCTTCATGTGAGCCGGGTCCTCGCCTTTATACATCGGGAAACTGTATGTTGGAACAGCATCTTCATTAAATTTCATGAAAGCCACCTTTTTGCTGTCTGGCGACCACGCAAATGCCTTATTAAATTCGAACTCCTCTTCGTATACCCAATCCGGTGCCCCGTTGATGATATGATTACGCTTTCCATCGAAGGTAACTTGTCGTTCGGTGCCAAAACGGAGGCTTTTCACAAACAGGTTGTTATCGCGCACGAAAGCAACCCGCTCGCCGTTGGGCGAAAATGTTGCCAGCTGCTGGCATCCTTTCGTCGAGAGCGGAGTCACTTCCTTTGTGGTAAAATTGTACACGTAGTATTCTGCAGTAAACGAGCGACGGTAAATTTTATGCTTATCCGTCATTAACAGTACCCTCGATTCATCGGAACTGAATTCGTAATCGGTAATGTTTTTCAGGGAATCGATTTTCAGATCGGCAACCGACAAAACAGTGGCTACTTTTTCACCGGTTTTGTAACTGTATTTAACGATTTCTGTTCCGCCTTTTTCAAGTGTCGTATAATGAAGGCCATCCTTCATCGAACGCAAGCCTTCAACCGTTTTGGGCCGGAATGTTCCTTTTGAAACTACATCCGCCAGCGTAATCTTCTGCGCCTGAACCCGAGGAATAAACATAACCACTAAAAGCGCCAGAAAAAATAGACTCTTTCGTTTCTGCATAATGTTTTTTTGATTAATGAATTTTATATCTGTTTACCTATTTCCAAGATGAATCACCCTTTGGGGGCTTAAAATCGTCCCCCTCGCTAAATCAATCTTCAAAGATAAAAATTCAACCGTCATTCGGATATGTTGTAGGCAAGGGAATAAAATTCATGAAACCATAAAATTAAGCAGGAGTACAATTTTATGTGTGTCGAGATTATGATTATCTTTGCAGGCTAGAAGAAAACAGAGAAACAAATGATAAAAATTACACTTCCGGATAATTCTGTTAAGGAATTCGAACCTGGGGTAACCGGCTTCGATATTGCCCGCTCCATTAGTAACCGGCTGGCAAAAGATGTTCTGTCCATATCGGTAAACGGGCAGGTTTGGGATTTGATGCGTCCGATTAACGAAGACGCCAGTATTAAGCTGCATACCTGGGACGACCGTGAAGGAAAAGAAACATTCTGGCACTCATCGGCTCACCTGATGGCCGAAGCAATTGAGTTCTTCTATCCGGGAACCAAGTTCGGAATCGGTCCGACTGTCGACAACGGATTTTATTACGATGTTGACCTTGCTGACGGAAAAGTTCTTTCGGACAAAGACCTTCCGCAGATTGAAAAGAAAATGATTGAGTTGGCCCGGGAGAAAAATGACATTGTTCGTCAGGAGATTTCCAAAGCCGACGCACTGAAAACATATACCGAAAAAGGTGATCCTTACAAACAAGAGCTGATTTCGGAACTGGAAGACGGAACCATTACCCTTTATAACCAGGGTAATTTCACCGACCTTTGTCGTGGACCGCACTTGCCCAATACCGGTTATATCAAGGCAGTAAAACTGACCAGCATCGCCGGCGCATACTGGCGTGGCGACGAGAAAAATAAAATGCTGACCCGTATTTATGGTATTACTTTCCCGAAGCAGAAAATGCTGGAAGAATACCTGGTGATGCTGGAGGAAGCCAAGAAACGCGACCACCGGAAAATCGGCAAAGAGATGGAACTTTTTACCTTCTCGCAACGCGTTGGACTTGGTCTGCCGCTGTGGTTGCCCAAAGGTGCCATGCTACGCGATCAGTTAGAGCAGTTCCTGAAAAAGGTACAGAAGAAATTCGGTTACGAACAGGTTATCACTCCACACATTGGTGATGTTAATTTGTACAAAACCTCCGGTCACTTCCAGAAGTACGGTGCCGATTCCTTTCAGCCGATTCATACCCCGGCTGAAGGCGAAGAGTATTTGCTGAAACCGATGAACTGTCCACATCACTGCGAGATATACAGTAGCAAACCGCACTCCTACAAAGACCTTCCTGTTAGGATGGCTGAGTTCGGAACGGTTTACCGCTACGAACAAAGTGGTGAGTTACACGGACTGACGCGTGTGCGTGGTTTTACCCAAGATGACGCTCATATTTTCTGTCGTCCTGACCAGCTGAAGGAGGAGTTCCTTAAGGTTATCGATATTATTTTTATTATATTTAAAGCTCTTGACTTTAATGATTACACTGCACAGATTTCACTCCGGGATCCGAAGAATACAGAAAAATACATCGGCTCGGATGAAAACTGGGAAAAAGCAGAAAGAGCCATCATTGAAGCTTGTGACGAGAAAGGGCTGAATACGGTAACCGAATTGGGTGAAGCTGCCTTTTACGGTCCCAAACTCGACTTCATGATCAAGGATGCTTTAGGTCGGAGCTGGCAGCTGGGAACCATCCAGGTGGATTACAATCTGCCGGAACGTTTCGAGCTCGAGTACATCGGTGCTGATGACAAACGCCACCGTCCGGTAATGATTCACCGGGCACCATTTGGTTCGATGGAACGCTTTGTAGCTGTGCTTATCGAGCACACGGCTGGTAAGTTCCCGTTGTGGTTAACACCTGAACAAGTGGTTATTTTGCCCATCAGCGAAAAGTATAATGATTATGCTCAAAAAGTTTCAGAATACTTAAATAATTCCGATATTCGCGCCATAATTGACGAACGTAACGAGAAGATTGGCAGGAAAATCCGTGACAACGAATTGAAACGTATTCCATATCTTCTCATCGTTGGTGAAAAAGAAATGGAAGAAAATACGGTTTCTGTTCGCCGTCAAGGTGAAGGTGATAAAGGAACCATGCAACTTGATGAGTTCGCTGAATTTGTTAATAAAGAAGTTCGCGAACAATTGTCAGCCTTTTATAGTTAACCGTAATACTAATTAATCAAAGGAGGATTTAGCCATAGCAGTAAAAAGAGGCAGAGGCCCAAGGCCAAAAAGAGAAGACAAACTGAGTTTCCGGACCAATGAACATATCCGTGTTCCGGAAGTTCGATTGGTAGGTGAAAATGTAGAAAATCCGGGAGTTTTTCCCACCAGAGAGGCATTGCGCATGGCAGATGCACTCGAACTTGATCTGGTAGAAATCTCCCCGAAAGCAGTACCACCGGTTTGTCGTATCACCGATTATCAGAAGTTTCTTTATCAGCAGAAAAAGAAACAGAAGGAATTGAAAGCTAAAGCAACGAAAATAGTTGTCAAAGAGATTCGATTCGGTCCGAACACCGACGATCACGATTACAATTTCAAGCTGAAGCATGCTGAAAAATTCCTTCAGGAAGGTGCAAAGGTCAAAGCGTTTGTGTTTTTCAAAGGTCGCTCAATTCTTTTTAAAGAAAAGGGAGAAATTCTGTTATTGCGGTTTGCACAAGATCTGGAAGAGTTGGGTGCTGTAGAGCAAATGCCAAAACTCGAAGGAAAACGAATGACCATGTTTATTTCGCCTAAGAAGAAAAAGTAATTCGAATTTAAAGATTAGACTGTAATGCCTAAGATGAAAACAAATCCCGGTGCTAAGAAGCGTTTCAAACTCACCGGGAGTGGAAAAATCAAAAGGAAGCACGCATACAAAAGTCACATTCTGACGAAGAAGACGACTAAACAGAAGCGTAACCTCACTTATTGGGGTACCGTAGCCGACGCTGACAAAGCGAACGTGAAGAAGCTTCTCGCGATGAAATAATGGATTTCAATCCTTTTGAACAGAGATAGAAAATATTAGTTACTAACCGGATGATGAGCAACTAAGTGGTTTTGAGACAATAAACCCGCCATTATTCAAATTGTAGAAATTATGCCAAGATCAGTAAATCATGCGGCGTCGAGAGCGCGTCGCAAGAAACTCCTGAGCCAGACCAGAGGTTACTTTGGTGCCAGGAAAAATGTCTGGACGGTTGCTAAAAACACATACGAGAAAGGTCTTCAGTATGCGTACCGTGACAGAAAGAAAAAGAAAAGCCACTTCCGCGCATTGTGGATTCAGCGTATCAACGCTGCTGCCCGCGTCGAAGGACTCTCCTACTCACAGTTTATGGGGAAACTGAAAGCAGCCAATATCGAAATTAATCGTAAGGCTCTGGCCGATTTGGCTATGAACCATCCGGCTGCATTCACCGCCATTGTTGAGAAGGTAAAATAATTTTTTTCGGATTAGGTGAAATAAACATTCAGATATAAGGGAGGCTCAGGACGAGCTTCCCTTTTTTTGTCATCAACCAGTCTGTTCCCTTTTTCAAACACACACTTTCACCAAGTAAAACCATTCCCACCTTAACAATAATTCACGCATGCTTTTCCTCAATAATCTTATATTTGTAATTCCTGAAACGGAATATATACCAATTCAATAAAATTTTATATGAAGATTGCGCTAATCGGTTACGGTAAAATGGGGAGAACAATTGAGGAGATTGCCATTAGCCGCGGCCATGAGATTGTTTTGAAAATTGATGTAAACAATGCCGAAGCTCTTACAGAAGAGAACCTCAAAAAAGCCGACGTTGCCATCGAATTTTCAACGCCTGCTTCTGCTGTCGACAATTACCGGTTATGTTTTACATCCAATGTTCCGGTAGTTAGCGGTACCACCGGTTGGCTATCGCGCAGAGATGAGGTAGAAAAAGCTTGCCGGGAGAAAGAAGGCTGCTTCTTTTATGCATCCAATTTCAGTTTAGGCGTCAATCTTTTCTTCGAACTGAATCGCAAACTGGCACGCATGATGAATGCATTCGACCAGTACAATGTTAGCATGACCGAAGTTCATCATACGCACAAACTCGATGCACCGAGTGGTACGGCTATTTCACTTGCCGAAGATATTATCGGCGAAGTAAAGCGAATTGATTCGTGGACCATCGATGAACCGAAATCAGCTACCGAATTACCCATCGAAGCCATTCGCGAAGGCGAAGTACCGGGCATCCACACCGTGAAATACGATTCAGAAGTCGATTACATCGAAATAACTCACAGTGCCAAAAGTCGTCGGGGATTTGCCTTTGGAGCAGTTCTGGCAGCTGAATTCTGCCAGGGCCGGAAAGGCATCCTATCCATGAAAAATCTACTCGACGAGTTGGCCTAAGACTATCATAATTGCATTTCATCATATTTTGTAAGATAAACGCACTTTCGAATGAGAAGTATTCTGACAAACAAATGGTTTAAATTTGCCATTGTAGCTTTAGTGTATACCCTTTGGGTCATTTGGCTCGGTATTTACTGGTGGTTCTTCGGCCTGATCATGATTTTCGATATTTATATCACGCAAAAGGTACATTGGGCTTTCTGGAAAAAGAAAAATCCGCCGGATGGCAAGCAAACAAAAGTTGTTGAATGGGTTGATGCCATTATTTTTGCGGTCATTGCGGCATCCTTTATCCGGATGTTCTTTATCGAGGCTTACACCATCCCAACCTCCTCCATGGAAAAAACCATGTTGGTTGGCGATTACCTATTTGTCAGCAAAACAGCCTACGGACCGAAACTTCCCAACACCCCCATTTCGTTCCCGTTTGTACACCACACGATGCCGTTGACCAAAACCGTGAAGTCGTATTCCGATGCCATTCAGTGGAAATATCATCGGTTGAAGGGGTTTAGCCATGTGCATCGCAACGATGTGGTGGTTTTCAACTTCCCGGAAGGTGATACGGTAGCAGTCAATATGCAGGCGCAAAGCTACTATCAGCTCGTCAGGATGTATGGCCGAGAACGGGTCTGGAACGACAAGCGTACTTTTGGCGACATTATCTATCGTCCGGTCGATAAGCGGGAAAATTACATTAAACGCTGTGTGGCCATTCCTGGCGATTCGTTGAAAATTGTCAACGCCCAGGTTTTTGTTAATGGGAAAGCACAAATCACCATCCCGGGACTTCAGTACGACTACATTGTCACCACGGACGGGACAGCGATTAACCCGGAAGCTCTCGATCGACTTCATATATCGAAAGCAGACCGTCACCGAAACGGGGCTCAGTATATGTTTCCGCTGACCAAAGAAAATGTGGGAAAACTGAAGAAATTCAGTAATGTTATTTCTGTTGAACGAATGAATATGCCGGCTGGTCGCCCCGATCCGAACATTTTTCCGTTCGATCCGAAAGACTACCC
>NZ_JHXO01000015.1:0-5096 GCF_000621705.1 Prolixibacter bellariivorans ATCC BAA-1284
TTATCCTCCCCCTTTGATTCCCCCTCCAAAGGGGGACAGCTCGCCAACGATCGCAACCCATCACAAGGCCAACGGTCTTGCCGCAACAGCCCATGGCACCGCCATGGGACATAATCCGATAGATTTAGAATGTGGTCGCGAGCCAACGTCGATTGAAACAGCGAGGATGTTCCGACCGCAACGGCGGTGTCACCCGGATGAACCGAACCACAAGAACAATCGAAAGACCATTCTATGTCGTCTAAGGTTGAGCAAAGCGAAATCCCGACCGTGCGTCGGGGTCTCATGTCTAGTGTCTTTTTTCCAACAACAGTAACCGTGCAGTGCAACCCGAAAACTTACTCCCGGAGGACGCGAATCGAGTTGAACACCGCCAGCAGTGCTACGCCCATGTCGCCGAAGACGGCTTCCCACATGTTGGCCATGCCGGCAATTCCCAAGAGGATGAAGATGCCCTTCACGCCCAGGGCGAAGATGATGTTCTGCCAGACAATCCGGCGCGTTTTTCCGGCTATGTCGAGGGCATCGACCACTTTGGCGGGAGAGTCGGTCATCAGTACCACATCGGCCGTTTCGATGGCCGCATCGGAACCCAGCGCACCCATCGCCATACCCACATCGGCACGGGCAATCACCGGCGCATCATTGATGCCGTCGCCCACAAAAGCTACCTTGTGCTCGCCTCCGAGCAACGCTTCGATGTGCCGTACCTTGTCTTCCGGAAGGAGTTCGGCATAGTAGCTGTCGAGCTGCAGCTTTGCGGCCACCGATTGCGCTACCGATGTCTCGTCGCCGGTCAGCATCACGGTTTTGATGCCTCGCTTCCTCAGTTGGCGGATGGCTTCCGCGGCATCGTCCTTGATGCGGTCGGCAATCACCAGGTAACCGGCGTATGTTTTATCGACGGCCACATGCACCACCGTTCCTTCTACGTCGCAACTGTCGTGTTCGATGAGTTCGCGGTGCAGCAACTTGTCGTTCCCGGCCAGGATGGTGTTGCCATTCGCGGTAGCGACCACACCATGCCCCGATATCTCCTTCACGGTTGAGATATGGGCTGCATCGACCGGCTTTCCCCAGGCCTCGAGGATGGATTGTGCGATGGGGTGGTTCGACCCCGACTCTGCGATAGCGGCATACTCCAGCAGTTGTTGTTCATCATAGCCATTCATGGTAACGACACGGGAGACTTTGAATTCGCCTTGGGTCAGTGTCCCGGTTTTATCGAAGACCACCGTTCTCACGTGCGTCAAAGCGTCGAGGAAGTTCGAGCCTTTCACCAGGATACCGTGTTTGGAGGCACGGCCCACGCCGCCGAAGTAGCCCAGCGGAATGCTGATGACCAGGGCGCAGGGGCAGGAGATAACCAGCACGACCAGCGCGCGGTAAATCCATTCGCTGAAGGTGGCCCCGGCGATGAACAGCGGCGGCAACACGGCCAGCAACAGGGCACCGATAACTACCACCGGCGTGTAGTATTTGGCGAAGGTGGTGATGAATTTCTCGGTTTTGGCTTTCCGGGCCGTCGCATTCTCGACCAGCTCCAGTATCTTCGAGATGGATGATTCGCCAAAGGTTTTGTTCACCTGAATGGTCAGCAGGCCCGACTGGTTGATCATCCCGGCCATAATTTCGTCGTTGGCGTTTACCTTGCGGGGAACGCTCTCGCCGGTCAGCGCTGCCGTATCGACAAACGAACTGCCTTCGAGTACCGTTCCGTCGAGCGGGACTTTCTCGCCAGCTTTCACCACAATCACATCACCCACCTGTACCTCTTCGGGTGACATCTTCCGGATCTCCGTCCCTTGTTTCACGTTGGCAAATTCAGGTTTGATTTCCAGCAACGCTTTGATGGATTTCCGGGAACGGCCCACGGCAATGTCCTGGAACAGTTCGCCCACCACGTAGAAGAGCATCACGGCAACGGCTTCGGGCATCTCGCCAATGGCAAACGCGCCCAGGGTGGCAACGGTCATCAAAAATTGCTCGTCGAAAACACGCCCTTTAATGATGTTCCGGACAGCACTGGCAATCACTTTCCAGCCGCTGATGAGCCAGGCCGCGACAAAGACGGCATATTCCGCCAGGTGATAGGGCGTTTGAGCCAATGCATCCTTGAAAATCAGTCCCAGAACCAACAGGGCTGTAGCGACGCCTGCCTTGATAAGCGTTCCGCGGTTCTCGGCCAGTTCGCTTTTGGCAATCAGTTGCGGGGCGGTGTCGTTATCGGTGACTTCGACGTCTGGTTCCAGTTCGCGAATCTTCTGCCGCACCAATTCGATGTCGTCGGTTTCGATGGTCATCGACAGGTTGGCGAAATTGACATTCACAAACTTCACTTTGCTGAGTTTAGCGACACCGTTCTCTATCTTGGCAGCACAATTGGCACAATCGAGATTCTTCAGCTGATATTTTTTCATGGTTTTATCCTCTTCGTATGGACACAAAGATAGGATAGAAGCCTGTGCAACCGGGTTGCAAAAGTGCACAGTTGTTATGAAGCGCGATGAAAATGAGGAGGGTTACCGGCAGTCAGAGCAGAGGCCTTTCACCACCATGTTGACGCTGTCGAGACTAAAATCGGTCGGCAGGTTGATCTGCGGAATGGGCGTGTCGTTCAGGCAGAATGTTTTGTTACAGACGGTGCAGAGGAAATGGACATGCAAATCTTCCGGGGCACAATCGCAGGTTTCCTGGCACAATGCGTATTTCAGGGCGCCCGTCCCATCGTCAATGCTGTGGATGAGTTTGTGCTCTTCGAAGGTTTTCAGGGTACGATACAGAGTGGTCTTGTCGGCATGGTCAAACCGGTTCTCCAGGTCCGCCAAACCAATGGCAGCCTCCTGGGCCATAAAAGCCTTCAACACCAGTAACCGAACGGCCGTTGGTTTGATATTCCGTTCTTCCAGCCGATGATCCAGCGTTTCCTGCATGAGTTTTTGCACTAATTAGTCTGTTGTGTGAATGTCGGTTGCCAAAAACTATTCAATCGATTTTACCCTACCGGGATTATCCCGGAAAATTTAGTATGTAAGGTAAACAACTTGATGTTGTTCCCGGTTGCAAATCATTTCATTCAACATTGTATACGTAATCGTCCCTTTTCCACACCGAATAGAAACTGAAATGTCTCGGAAAGGTTTCATGTACAATGTGTTTTTGTCGTTTCGGTCGTTTTACCGGTGCAAAATAGTAAAAACAACGGTGAATAGTGTTTGAGCTTCTAAAATCGCGGTCCCGGAAATACATTTTGTGTGCAGGTTGTTTGCCGTTGAACAGCGTCGTTGGAACGGTGTTTCGGTGCCGAACGTTTTTCCCGGGCGGCAGTCCTTTGCCGGTACTGTTCCTGGTGCATCACAACGGTGCGGCCTTTCCGGACGTGGAGCAGCTTGGATACAACCTGGCAGTTCACGGATACTAAAAAGAAGATATCCCTCTTTCCTTCCTGGTGCAATCTCCAGAAGTTGTGCTCTCCTTTGGAAACGATGACATCTGCCTCGCGGTAGATTTTCCCTGCTTCGGTATCTTCGGGTACTTCGCTGAATGATTTGATGTCGCCGGGAATTCCAATAACACGGGCTACCTTGTCGATTCCGGCCTGGTAGGCATCGTCGACGGTTGCTTCGTAAAGCACTCCTTTTTGACGAACAGCGTAATACATCCGGGGATGCCTTAGTTGTTCCATAAGCAGTTTGTCAGTGACCGTTTCGCCGGCTTTGTCACCAATGAATAGCACCGTTCGGGCATTTTTCACCTGGGCAAACAGTCTGTCCGAATCGTCGATAACCGGCATTTGGGCGGCGGCTGTTTTCAGGGCATCTTCTGTCACATCCAGCGGATTCAGGTAATTCATAATCGAATTGCCGGCCAGTGAATATTGCAGGGCTTTTTGGGCCGGACGAGTGGACCCGGAAATGTCGTCGCGGATAATCTCTTCCAGGTGCAGAAGATGATCGTTTATCAGACGGCATTCATTTTTAAGGGCTGTATCGATACGAAACCGATCGTTCAGCAAATTGTTCATATAGGCCGGTAAAGCCGGAGCAGCCTTCGCCTCGTCTTCTCCGCCGGCCATAAAGCGGAGAAGGTCCAGTACAACCTCATTAGCCTGATCTTTATCGACAGAATTTCTTTGAAGTAACTGCTCTGCCTGATTAACGATACATTTAACACATTCCGGAAACATAGGCACTCCTGATTAATAGTGAAATGTAAAAATAGAGAGGCCGTTGTAGGCTGTCAATCCTTATTTCTAATGAAATATCTATCACAAACCATCATTGATGATGAAGAATTGCCCGGGATATGTGTTGCGACAGGTGCCCAACCCGCCTTTTTATTCCAGGTTACAACATTGGTAATTCCACAATGTCGCCGGTAGGCGAGAAGCGCGCAGGTGAAATTGCAATGGTTGCCGTAATATGGATTTTTACAATATTCCAAGTCCCGTAGGGATGAAATCTTGGTAGCCCGGGGTGTGAACCCCGGGATTGGAATGCGCGTACGGTTATAGCGGTCGCGAGCGAATGTAGATTGAAACGGTAGTGAAGTTTCGACCGCAATAGCTCTGCCGCTGATAAGAGCCGAACAATAGTAACGACAGAAGCAATCGCAGCATAAGCGGAAACCGGCGTCTCGTTAGGGCGCATTTTGCGCTCTTTGCGTGGAGCCTTTTGTGAAACTCCTATGGAGTATAGGCGTAGGCGGTGCTTCATTTATACAATACTGGATGCCCAACGGGCAATTAAGTTAACGTTATTCAGGCATGTACCTACAGCTCAATCCAGACGAAAAAGCTGCTGAAAGAGCTGTCGTTCGCGCATGTGTATCGTCCTAAAAAAAGTTTACAGGTTAGACATTTAAATTTACTTGTTTTTTATAATAGGTTTTCCATCTTTTTTTGAGTGTACCTGATCTGAGATGTGCCTGTTCTGGTGTGAGCATATTACAGCTCAGATGTGGACGCTTATTGTTATACTTGTTTATTGTTTTTTCTAACTGACTGTTTGTGAAAATGATGTTCTTGCTTACTTCGAGATGAAGATATTCATCTTTAAGAATACCGTTAATTCTCTCGGCAATGGCATTGTCCCGTG
>NZ_JHXO01000015.1:5106-92482 GCF_000621705.1 Prolixibacter bellariivorans ATCC BAA-1284
CGCAACCCATCACAAGGCCAACGGTCTTGCCGCAACAGCCCATGGCACCGCCATGGGACATAATCCGATAGATTTAGAATGTGGTCGCGAGCCAATGTAGATTGAAACGGTCAGGAAGTTTCGACCGTAATAATGTAGAGCCAGATTGAAATGCAACCCATTTGGCTAAAGCCAGGAGAGTGTTTCATGCACCTGTTCCCCGGGCTAAAGCCCAGGGCAATTGAGAACGCCAGAACAACAGTAACAACAGTAACGACAGAAACAATATCAGTTACTGCAACCTCGAAGCGTAACCTGAAACCTGAAACCTGAAATGGTTTAACAGCGAAGCTGAACAACAGAAACAACACTAACTACCGCAATTGCACAGCTCCCCTTGGAAATCAATAAACGATTTCGTGTTTGCTATATTCGTTTCTGATTCTCACCAATTTTTGATTGTTGAAAAACAATCTTACGGACGATTTACCGACTTTGCCCGAACTGACATCTTCCGTAAAACTAAATGCCCATTCGTCGTAATTAGCCATGTCCGGGTCGAAAGGTCTTTCCAGTGACTTGTCGGGGAGGGTGATCTGATAATCACTGTAAGGAGCGGTCTGGCAAATTGCCAATAGCTTTTCATACATCGTGTCAATCGGGTCATCGACATGGATCGTAATTTCATCAGGTGTATCCTTAGGCCATGCAGAAGCATCATCCAGCAAAGCGCCACCGGTTTCGATAGAACTCACTTTACCCTGATCAAATTCGATAAGAGCCCGCTCTGTAACGCCCGATGTTGTTTCCAGGGTAACAGACCGGTAAAAGCCAAAAATATTCTGAATGTCTTCGGGGTTTGAATAAGGCTTTCGATACACAATGGCTACAGCGTCAAATTGTTTCTCGGTCCCCAGTTCCCGGAGCTGGCTGTAAACTTCTGCCGGAGAACTCCCTATTTGAAGTGTCCATTTTTCTCCGCTGGTTGTGTTTTCTATCCGGGGAAAGTCGTTGTCCTTCTCACAGGAAGCAAATAAAAACAAGGCAGGAATGGCCCATAATATCAGGTTTTTCATGATTGGTTAGATTTTAAGTACTCTTCAAAGAGTATATTTCCCTCAGTTTGGTTGCGTGAAATCTTATAATTAATAATTAGTAATGAACAATGAATAATTTATTGTTTTGAGCACTATTTTATAATCGAATACAGTAATCTGAGTAATTCGTTGAGGTCATTCCTAATGGAATTAAATGACTCTACTTCCAGATAACCAGTATCTTTTAATAATCTTAACCAGTAATCAGTTTCGCGGGCTTCTTTATAGGCAACACTCATTTTAGCCCTAAAATCAGCTTTCGAGATACCACCAATCGCTTCTTCTATATTTGCTCCAACAGAAGTCCCACTCCTCAGAATCTGCTTACTCAGAACAAATTCTTTCTTTTCAGAAGACAAATGCTGGTACATTTTGACAATCCTGACAGCAAAATTGTACGACTTGGTTAATACTACATTCTCATTTTCACTCATTATTCATTGTTCATTACTAATTATTAGTTACTCATTACAAGTTACTCATATCATAAACTTTCCACCGGATTCCGGGTGACTGCCTCCCCGCTTTATTTTTATTGTTTTTTTAATTGATTACCAGATTGGCTCCTTCTTTTGCCAATGTTAATGCAATGTTCCGTCCAAGCCCATTTCCCGAAGCTCCTGTTACAATTGTTGTTTTGTTTTTCAGGCTCATGAGATTCTTTTTTAGTTACTTAACTATGGGCGTTTAAATATTCCGGCATTCAAATCGTAACCTGTTGCCCCAGGAACAATGTGTAAATGTGCCTGAGGAATTCTCTCACTATTACATTCAACAAGAGATATATTGGCTTTCTTATCGATATTGTTTTCAGTGAATTTCTGCATACTCTCCGTTATTCCGGTATTTCCCCAATTGCCCCTGAGGTGTTGGTTCCCTGAAATTATTGAATTGGATATTTTGAATTCTGTTTTACTGTCTGGGTCGCCAATCCAGAAGTAATCGCAATTGCTTACAATGTTATTCTCAAATTTCAGGTTTTCATCGTTACCCATCCATAATGCACTTTCATACGCATCGTATATAATATTGTTGCTGATAATAGAATTGTTGATGTTTTGGAATAATAGAATAGCATTTCGGCATTGGTAAAATACATTATGATTGATATTTATATCTGTTCCATGTGCCCAAACCCCTCCCTGAATAATGCCTGAATTTCTATCGCCAATAAAAACACATTGCGAAACAACAAGGTGCTTTAAGTCCGGATTTTCCCTTGTAATTGGATAGTAATATCGAACCAGGGGGTTTGCATTACCTAAAAATTTTATTCCCCTGAATTCAACGAAATCAGAAGCAACCAAAAAACCAGTTGAATGTTGAAATTGTGTTTCTGAATTATTTGCCGAAAAAGATACAACAACCGGCATTTTCAAAGGTGTCCATAATGAATCGTCCGGCAAGATGGCTGATTCGATTATCAATTTTGAGTTTTCATTGAGAATCCGAACAGGGTTAATATCGATTCTGTTGGATAATATGTATATCCCCGGCATCACTTTTATTGTAATGTTGCCCTGTCCGGTCAATTCATTTGTTATTTCAATTGCTTGCTGAATTGTTTTAAGAGGCGTGGTAACATTCCCTGAATTCATGTCATTTCCGTTTTTGGAATCGACATAGAATACCTGGGCATTATTGATTTGGCTAAAAAACAGGGAAATGATTAATAGTAAAAAGAGTTTTGATTTCATGGTTTGTTGCTTAAAAATTAGTATTCAATTTTAAAATAGAAGTAGTTCGGCAAAAACACTTTTCGGTCGGCATGAGTTTTCTTTTTCCATCTAATCATATCGTAAACTTTCCACCGGGTTACGTGTAGCAGTTTTCCAGCTTTGCCAACCGTTTTACATTTAATAATCAACAATGAATAATTAGTAATTGACTGTTACGCGCATGATTTCACCTTACTCAGAACACTTTTTTTTAGAGGACAAATGCTGGTACATCTTGACAATCCTGACAGCAAAATTGTACGACTTGGTTAATACTACATTCTCATTTTCACTCATCATTCATTGTTCATTACTAATTATTAATCACTCATTATTAATTACTCATTACACGTTACTCATATCTCAGCGCTTCTATCGGATTCCTCGTCGCAGCTTTCCAGCTTTGCCAGCTCACGGTTAGCAACGCAATTCCCAGTGCCAGCAAACCTGCTAAGGCAAAAATCCACCAACTCAGGGTCGTTTTGTAGGCAAAATTCTCCAACCATTTATGCATGGCAAACCAGGCAATAGGTGTTGCAATTACAAAAGCGATGGCAACCCATTTCACAAAATCTTTATTGAGCATGGTCATCACTTCGGAAACTTTGGCCCCGTTCACCTTGCGGATGCCGATTTCTTTAATCTTTTGTTCAGCCAGTGAAATAGACAATCCCAGAATACCCAAACACGCAATCATTATGGCAATCGCTCCTCCGATTCCTACCAGTGTGCTGAATTGCTCCGCCGATTTATATTGTTTATTATATAAATCATCCTGAAAATTATACTCGAATACATGTTCCGGGCTGAACCTTTTCCACACCTTTTCGATATTCCCCATTACCTCTTTTGTATTGGTGGCATTAACTTTTAAGTTGATAAGGTTGTACCTGTGATCTCTGAAATAAAATAGAACCGGTTCGACCGGATATTGAGGAGATTGAAAATTGAAATCTTTCATCACACCAATTATGGGATAGATTTTCCCGTCCCTTTCCATGGTTTTCTCAAGTGGGTTTTTGATGTTGTATTGTTTTACCGCTGTTTCATTAATTATGTAACCCTTGTCCATTTCGTCTTCCCGGAATATACGTCCTTCTTTCAGTTTAATGCCCATGAGATTGAAATATCCAGGCTCAACGTCATTCACCTTAAATGCTTTGCGACCGCCATCCATTTCATTTACCCAATTCGACCAGTCTTGCCCCATACTATTTCCTGAGTAGGCAGCCTGTAGTACTCCCGGAATTTGAAGCAATTCGCTTTTGAAAGTTCGTTGTTTTGATTGCAAATCGTCGTTTAGCTTAATGCATACAATTTGTTCGGGAGAAAAACCCAGATCCTTGTTTTTTAAATATTGAAGCTGTTTTACAATGAATAATGTCCCGGCTATCAAAATAATTGAAATGACATACTGAAAGGTTATCAGTGGTTTACTAAAAAAAGTTTTTTTAGAGAAACTGTCCATTTTATTTTTCATCAGAGAGATAGACTGGACAGAGTTTATATTAATAGCTGGTAACAAACCGGTCAGTATTCCTGTCGCAAGAATTAGTACGGCAATGATAAGTAGATTATGTGGCGCATAAATCATACTAAAATCAATTGTTTTGCCGATTAAATTATCGAAAAAGGGTTGAATACTTTTTATGATGATTAAAGATAATCCAAGGGCTATGGATAACAGTATGACGGACTCGACCAGAAACTGAATGACTAAAATGCTTTTGGCGCATCCAAATAGTTTTTTTATTCCGACCTCTTTAAACCTGATTTTAGTTCGTGAATTGGTTAGGTTGATGAAATTGATTCCTGCCAGTATAAAAAGCAGTACCGCAATAGAGAAGAGAATAAACAGAACAGCTTTACTTCCGTGCTGTGTGTTTCCCTCATAATACAAAGGCGCGGCAAAATATAAATCCTTGAGGCTGGTTAATTGAAATTTCTGATAGTTAAACTTTTTCAAATCGCTGTTCAGTCTTTCTTCGGTTTGGGCTATACTTAGCGAAGGTTTTCCAACAATATAAGTAAAGTAACTCCACCCGTCTTTTTGCTCAAGAATCTTGGGGTAGGCTAACTCTTTCAAGCTTTCAAGAGTCGCAATTGCTGTAAATGGCAAATGAAAATAATCGGGATTTTCAACCACCCCGGTTACGGTAAAAGGGTACTTGTTTTTTAAAAGAATTGTTTGATTTAAAGGATTTGTTTTCCCAAATATGCGTTCAGCCTCTCTTTGGGTAAGTACTATTGAATGCCTGTTTTTTAGTGCGTTTTCCGAATTCCCCAGTAAAAAATTAAAGTTGAATGTGCTAAAAAAGTTTCCATCAGCCAATCCTATATTATCCATAAGATAGACCTGACCGTCATAACTGACTTCGTGTTCTTCCATTTTCACCCGGGTGACGTCCTTGATATAACCCGATTCATCTTTCAGAAAGTACCCGATAAACGATGGCATGGTCGCCCAGTTTGTTTCTATCCGGTAAATTTTATCACGATTATTTATCTGGGTGTCGTATTTTTGCTCATTTCCAAAATAAACCAGTATAATGAGGATTGATGTAATTGAAACGGTCAGTCCGAGGATATTTATGAAATTATAAATCCTGTTTTTCCATAAATATTTAAAAGCTGTTCTGAAGATATTTTCAATCATGGCTAAATAGTTAGGTCATTATTTAAACGCTTTTACTCATATCTCAGCGCTTCTATCGGATTCCTCGTCGCTGCCTTCCAGCTTTGCCAGCTAACTGTGAGCAGAGCAATTCCCAACGCCAGTATACCTGCCAGGGCAAATATCCACCAGCTTAGGGTAGTTTTGTAGGCGAAATTCTCCAACCATTTATGCATGGCAAACCAGGCAATAGGTGTTGCAATCACAAAGGCTATGACAACCCATTTCACAAAGTCTTTATTCAGCATCGTCATCACTTCGGAAACCTTGGCACCGTTTACTTTGCGGATGCCGATTTCTTTAGTCCTCTGTTTGCTCCGTAGTAACGCAATGTTGAAAAGTCCCATTAACGAAATTAGTAAGGTGATTAACGTAAATAATCTGATTAACCTGCTTTTTGTATAATCATCTTCGTACATCATTTTTACCCGGTTATCGAGAAACTCTGTCTTTAGAGGTTCATCAATAAAAAAGCTTTTCCATGTTGTTTGTATACTGGCAATTGCACTTTTAAAATCTGAATTTGCTTTTAGCCTGATATTCAAATAACCTTCTTTTTGTTGGTCGAGATAGAACAACACTGGTTCGGTTTGATTACGCAGAGAGTTCAAGCAAACATCTTTTAAAACCCCAATAATTTTTATCCCTTGAATTTCTTTTCCGACAACAGGAGAGGGGAACCCAAAAAAATTGACGGCAGCTTCGTTGATAATTGCCGATTTAAGATTATCATCATGATAGCTGTTATTGAAGTTCCGGCCTTCGGTAAGTTCCATTTTCATTAATGGGATATAATCGTAATCTACACCCATGCTGCTAACGATTTTTGTTACTTTTTTCCCCTCCCGGTCAACCTGAAAATGAAAGCTACCCAGTACTTCTCCGGGAGAATGTTCTGAGAATGCAACTGATGCGATATTTGGGTTTCTCTGTATTTCCTGTTTTAGTGACTTGACTGTTTCCGGACTACAGATTGTTTTGTTAAGTTTTAGCATGACGACGTTTTCTTTATCGAAGCCCATGTTGCTTTTGGTAAGGAAAGTGAGCTGTTTGCTGATGGCTATGATTGAAATTAGCAGCATGATAGATAAAGAAAGCTGGACAATCGTAGATAACTGTCCAAAGTTTAATTGTCCCTTATTTTGTTTGAATTCATCTTTTTTTAAAAGGAGTTTTAACCCACTTTTTTTCGATTGATTGAAAAACGGGATCAATGACGATAAAAATGAAAATACGAGCAGTAATCCTGCAGCTAAGAAAATGGTTATATGCAATGGCAACAGGTTGGAGTGGATGAGTGGTAGCTCGTTTAAAAGCGGGACAGACAACCGGTAAAGAATAATTGCTAAGACTAATGCTACAGCGATAACAACCATTGAGTTAAGAAAGAATTGCAGGAAGATGCCGACCTGGCCTGCCCCTATAATTTTTCGTATACCTATATTTTTTGACTGTACAATGTTTTGGGAAACCAGGAGATTTGAATAATTAATAAACGCAATTGCTAAAATAAACAACCCGATAACCATAAAGATATAGGAATAGGTGCGGTTTCCTTTTGGATAGTCGTAGCTCATATTGCGTGAGAAGTGCAGCGATTTTAGTGGAATAGCAACCGGGACAAATTGTGCATTAATGGCTTTCCCGAAAGAGGACATATATTTCTCGTAAAACGGTTGGAAGTTGTTGGTGATGCTTTCAATTTTCGCGTTTTTCTTCAGTAAAACAAATACATAACAGGTAGGCATCCAATAACCTTCAGATATCTTTATTTTGGGAATTCCGGTTAAGTCATTCCATTGGTTTCCCATCGAGAACAAAACGTTTAGTTTATGATGGGAATTGTCGGGACTGTCTTTTACAACGCCTGCCACGGTTAGAGGTGTGCCGTCCCTTACAATTGTCTCACCTAGCGGATTCTCATCTCCGTATATTTTTTTGCTCAAGCTTTGGTTAATTACAATTTCATCGGGTTTTCGAAGCGCATATTTCGGATTGCCGTAAATAAAATGGAAGGTAAAGATATTGAAGACCGATGAGTCAGCAGTATAAGCTTCTTCAACCTCAAATATCCCCTTGGGGGTTTCCAGTTTAACCGATTGGTGTACAGGAACCAGGCGGGTATAGGATTCGACTGCCGGAAATTCGTTTTTAAGCCCTGGCCCCATTAGCGGGCCGAGTACTGCATGTGTCATGGTATTTTCGGCTGCAACAATATCCCCGCTAATTCGGTAAATCCGGTTAGCTTTTTCATTTTGGGTGTCATAACCTCTTTCAAAGCTTACGATCGAGTAGATGTGAAAGATTGCGGCAAATGCGATGGTTAAACCAATCAAGCTAACTGCCGTGTTGTTTTTCCTGTTAAGCAGATTGTTTACTGCTTGCCTGAAATTTAGTTTATTCATGGTTAGGTAATTTTTGTTATTCGTATCGCAACGCTTCCACCGGATTTCGTGTGGCTGCTTTCCACGATTGGAAAGAAACAGTTAGCAGGGCTATTCCCAGGGCCAATATGCCGGACAGGGCAAAAATCCACCAGCTTAAAGTGGTTTTGTATGCGAAGTTTTCGAGCCACTTATTCATCGCAAACCAGGCGATTGGTGTGGCGATGATAAAGGCAACGACTACCCATTTCACAAAGTCTTTATTGAGCATCGTCATCACTTCGGAAACTTTGGCCCCGTTCACCTTGCGGATGCCGATTTCTTTTACACGATTTTCTACCATATTTAAAACCAAACCCAGCAAGCCGAGGCAACATAAAAACAAGGCTAACCCGGCAATAATGCTGATTGAATCTGCCAGTTTTTGTTCCTTTTCGTAGAGTTGAGCAATTATGTCGTCGTAAAACTGGTAATTGAAAGGGTATTCAGGAAAGAACTCTTTCCACGTTTTTTCAATAGTGGAAATGGTTTGCGGAATGTTTGTTCCGTTTATCCGAAAAGTTACATTCGAAATGTAGTTGCTTACAGGCTTGAACATTACGCCGCTTAACTCCTGGCGCATCGACATACTGTTAAAGTCTTTGACTAATCCTATTATCTGGTAATCTCCGATTTTTTCGTTTAGCGGATTTTCAAAACCACATTCCCTTGCAAGTTTTTCATTTATGATGCATACATTTTTATCAGAATCGAAAAAAGTCCTGCCTGCCACTAGTTTCATGTTCAGTGTATTAAAAAAACCGGTGTCACAATCAATATGATTGTATTTAACATCGTGACCATTAATTTCGTGTTGGCTGTAAGAATGAATCTCAAAAGGCACTCCATCAGATAATGTCAGTTTCAGGATTTGCGGACTTTTTAGCAATTCACTGGCATAAGTTTTTATGGTTTGTGGATTTCTCACCGAATAATGGATGTCCTGTTTAATTAGATAACTCGTTTCGAAGCCGGGGTTCTTGTTCTTCAGATAATCGATTTGCTTAAAAATCATCAAAACGGACGCAATTAAAGTGATTGCCGCTACAAACTGAAAAACAAGCAGGACTCTTGAAAAAGAGCTAAGACGCATTTTCCCGACGATTTTCCCCTGAAACAAACTTATTGGACTGATTCCTGAAAACAACCAGGCCGGATATAATTCGATAAAGAGAAATAAGATAATTATTACCCCCAAAAATGGGACTAGATAGGAAATATCGGTTAAAATACTGAGGTGGAAACCGGAACCTACCAATTGATTAAAATAAGGCAAAGCCATAACAGATAGCATAATGGCGACAGAGAAAGACAACAAAAGAACCAATCCGCCGGATACCGCGTAATACCTGAACATATTATTTCGATGCGCACCATTGACCTTTAGGATACTCACTGTTTTCGATTCAGCACTCAGGTTCGATAAACTAAAGTTAATATAGTTGATACCTGCAATAATTATTACGACCAGAGTTATTGAAAACAATAGCCAAATCAATGACTTATTAAGATGACTGACTCCGGCATCCTTATAGGTATTGTTCCTGAAAATATCAGAAAGGGGTTGCATTTCAATGTCCGGGGTAAAACTGTACCAGGGGAAATTGTATGTTGCTTTAATCTGTGCCGCAACACTTGCCGTATCTACCTTTTTATTCAGTAATAAATAGTAGCTGTAAAGTTTGACTTTCCATGTGCCGTTTTGGTTGCCAAAATTACCGCCACTCCATGGCAGCTTGTCGGTGTAAAGCGAAACAATTGCATCGGTTTTAAAATGCGATTTCTTTTTTATATCATCAACAATGCCCGAAACATAGGCAGTTGTGACCATGTTTATTTTAACTGGTTTTCCGAGCGGATCTTCCTTTCCAAACAGTTTATCGGCAAGCGATTTGGTTAATACGATTTTATTTGGCGCATCCAGAAGGTGCTGTTTCGATCCCGCTAAAATGGTGTAATCAAACAGGTCGAAAAAAGTTGAATCGGCAATAGCAAGGTTATCAATTCTTTGTACAATATCTTTCGAAGTTAACATCGACCCGAAAACATTAACCCGACAGGCTTTCTCGATGCCGGTTACACCGGTCAAAAGCGTACTGTAATATTGGTCATCCAGCCTGACCTGATTTTTCGGAGTGTTTACAAGCCGGTAAATTCGCTCATAGTTGCTTTGATATTTATCTGAACTGGTTTCGTAAGCGTAGTAAGCAGAGGTTAATATAACCAAAGCCAAACTTACAGAAAGGCTGACTACCGAAAAAAACAGGAATCTTTTTTGCCTCAGCAAAGCCCGGATGACCAGTTTTAATAGGTTGTACATGGTTAGTTCATTTTTATTTAGTTTGTTTTTTTTAATTTTCTGAATCAGGATTAAATAGACATTTTCTCAATTTTGTTTATCCTTTGGTTCTGCCCAACCTGATACCGACATTTTACTCATATCGCAAAGCTTCCACCGGATTTCGTGTGGCTGCTTTCCACGATTGGAAAGAAACAGTTAGCAGGGCTATTCCCAGGGCCAATATGCCGGACAGGGCAAATATCCACCAGCTTAGGGTCGTTTTGTAGGCGAAATTCTCCAGCCATTTATGCATAGCAAACCAGGCAATAGGTGTCGCAATCACAAAAGCGATGGCAACCCATTTCACAAAGTCTTTATTCAGCATCGTCATCACTTCAGAAACCTTGGCGCCGTTTACTTTCCGGATACCGATTTCCTTGATCTTTTGCTGAACAAAATAGAGCGACATGGCAAACAATCCCATCACCGAAATCAGGATTGTCAGCAGAGTGAAATATTCAACCATCTTGCCGATTCGGGTTTCACGGTCGTACCACTGGTTGATGCTGTCGTCCATGAATTTCATTTCAACAGGCAAGCCATGGGTAAATTTGGTGTAAGCTGCTTTTATTTTCTGTGTGGTCTCAAAGGTATTCCGGCCCGAAACCTTCACCATAATGCTCCAGGCTGACATTTTGGGTGACATGATTCTAAAATAAACGGGGCCAACTTTTTCTTTCAGATTACGAAAATGAAAGTCTTTTACAATGCCGTAAACCGGAGTTTCTTTATCGAAAAGCTTAACTGATGTCGGGTTGTCCGGCAAATCCAAATCCTTTACAGCAGTTTCGTTCAGCAGTATGGCATTGGTCGAATAAGCTGCCCCTGTCAGGTGCACATCCATTCCCATCATCCTAAAATAGGAGGTGTCAACCTGAAAAACCTGGAAACTCAATGGTTTATCATGGTAGGTAAACGAGTTGTTGTTGCCTCCGTCAACCGGATTGCCACGAACAAAACAAACATGTTTCACGCCTGGAATGGCCATTAATTCCGACTGAAAAGAATTGCGTTGATTATTGGCAATGGTATTGTTTATAATTAGAATGTTGTCTTTGTTGAACCCCAAGTCGAAGTTGCGCATAAAACGGGTCTGTTTGTTGATAAAGATGGAGCTGGTAACCAGAACAATAATCATGAAATACTGGAAAGCAACCAGTCCTTTGGTATACGATTGTTTGCTTTTCATGCGGAAGGCTCCTTTGACTACCGCAATGGGATCGAAACGTGCAATGGTTAGAGCGGGAATAATGCCCGAAATTGCTCCGATAATTATTGCTCCGCCAACGAGCAGCCCCAGAAATTGCCAGCTGAACGAAGTATCTAAATTGAGATGGGTGTCGAGTAGATGATTAAATATGGGCAGAACGATGAAACTCAGCAAAAAGGCGATAAAGAATGAAATGAGTGATAAGAAAATCGACTCGAAGGTATACTGAGCTAAAATTTGACCTTTTCGGCTACCCATCAGTTTTTTGATGGCAATCTCTTTGCTTCGGGTTCCCGATTGAGCGATGGTAAGGTTAATATAATTTAGTACCGATAGGAAGAGGATCATGAAAATAATGGCCGAAAGCACAGTAAGCAATGTTTTGCTGTTTTGCCTTACTCCTGGCGAATACGATTTACTGAAGTATACATCGCAGAGCGGCTCGAAATTAACTTCTTTAACCGATCCGTTTTTATACATCCAGTTTACATCTTTAAACAGTTTTAGTATTTTGGGAGCTTTGTCTGGCAGGTTGGTATTGGGTTTTTCCATTACGTACAGACCAAACGAATTGTTGTTATAGGTCGTGAGTACCTGTGGATATTCCCACATATCGGCCAGCGACGGGAAATCGACGAGGGCATCCTGTTTGGCGAAGTGCGTGTTCGCGGGCCATTTATCCAATATTCCACCGACTTTGTAATCAACCTGATCGTTGATGTTGACTATTGAACCCAGTTCCGGAATTTTTCCAAATATTTTCAGCGCATATTCTTTGGTCAGGACAATCGATTTAGGTAGAAGTGCTGTTTCCGGGGTTCCTTCTATCAGGTGGAATGAAAACATCTTGAAAAAACAGGAATCTACCATCAGGTAGCTGATTTTCATCTTTTCATCCTTGTTGGTATAAGCATAACCTTGCTGATCGTATGTGCGGGTAAAATATTCCATTTCCGGGAATTTCTCCATTAGTAATGGCCCGCTTGGTGGCGCAAATCCCGAATAGTCGTCATGAGCCAGCCGGAATATGCGGTTTTTATTCGCATTAAACTCATCGACTGAGTATTCCTGTTCGAGGTAAACACTTAACAGAATAACAAACATGAGTGATATGGAAAAGCTGATGATGGTAATGGCGGTGTACAGCTTGTTTTGACTCAGGTGTCTGATAAAGGTTTTGATATTCTTTAGAAACATAATTTCTCCAGATTAAGTAGCGGGTAAAGGCAGTTGTTACAGGGCTAATTTTAATTGATTTATTATTTCGAAAAGCTAACAGCGCTTCGTTATTTTCATCTCCGTTGCAATGAGTCCCTGATTAGTGTATGCATCAAATAATAAGGGAGATTCAGCAACTATTCGTGGAACATCAAATTTTGTTCCTAATCACATAATGAACGCCCGGAGAGCACTTTGCATAAATTTAAAATTTCAATGTTGAATATTTTTTTGACAATCGTTGTAAAATATTTCAACATGATGATGCCTGTTTCCGGCAATAAAAGCGATTGCAGCCAAAGAGACCGCGAAGTGAAACCTGAAACCTTCAAATCAATGAATAATTAGTAATGAAAAATGAGCAATAAAGAAAAGAATAAGGCTGTACTTCAGAGCGTAATCTGTAACCTGAAATTTCCTCACGTGCGGCGCAACAACACCTCCGTTCCAATCATCTTCCGAATGTGCGCCTCTGGTTTGTCGTGGTATCCTGACCCCGGAGCCTGTCCCGACGACCGTCGTGGGTGGCGTCATCACGACATTCGTCGTGTCCCGATGTCCATCGCGGATTCCCCCGGGCTGTGGTCTTTCAGGCCTTCAGCCTGACAAACACGGCAACTTCCAAGCGCAACCTGAAACATAAAACCTGAAATGGTGTAGCCGCGCCGCCCAACAACAGTAACAACAGGAACCATAGGAACAACAGAAACGACAGAAACAATATCAGTTACTGCAACCTCTGAGCGTAACCTGTAACCTGGAACCGCGAAGCACAACAACAGAAACAACAGCAACCGCGAAGCGTAACCCGTAACTCTCCTTCGTCATTTCTTCGAGCGAACATATTTTACCCTCAAATCGACCAGCCGGTCCGACAGTTTCTCGCCTTCAGGGGTCATAAACGAGAGTTTATTTCTTTCAAGCGACAGTTGATAGGCGCGTTCACATTCTGCCAGGGCATTTTTGATATCGCCTCTTTCCTCAAACACTTTGCTCATCAGGTCGTGCGCTTCCGGCAGGTTAGTATTGAATTTCAACGCTTCCAGTGCATCTGCGTTGGCTTCTTCATCCCGGTTTAGTGCAAGAAACGTTAATCCGCGTTGTGTGTGATAATAGGCGCGTGTGGTATTGGAGCTGTTTTCCGGTAACAGGTTCAATCCTTTGTTCAAGTCGGGTAGTGCCTGTTCATTCTCACCAAGTTGATGTTGAAGCTCCCCCCGGAACAATAATCCACCGACATTTTCGCTATCAAGCGACAAGAGCCGATCGAGGTAGTCTTTGGCTTTTGCCTGCCAGTTCATTTTTGCGGCAGCACGGGCCTGCAAAAAATAAGCCTGTACTTTCCGGTCATCGTCGGAGAACGCCCGGTTTGCCCGGCGTGCCTTGCGAAGCGCCTGGTCCATGTCGCCACTACGGTAAGCCAGTCTTGCCTGGGCAAACTCCTGTTCAGCATCGATAAAAAATATGCTTATAACAGTAATGACGACTGCCAGCAGAAAGGTAACTATGCGAACGAATTTTATCATGACCTTTTTTTGTTAGTCGTCAGCGGTAGCGAAACGAGCATAAGAAAGAACATAAACGAGATATCGAAAAACCAGAGAAAGGCCCAGAATCCGCCGCTTAATCCTTCCGAAAAAGTTTGATGAACGACGCCTCCGGTGGAGAAAATACCGAAAACGGATTCGGTGGTGTCTCCGTTCCAAACCCGGGCTACCCAGTTGAAGGGATCGAATACCGGTTGGGCCACTCCAAAACCGATTGCCTGAGCAACCATAAAGGAGAAAAAGAGTAGGAGAGCCATTTTAAACCGAATATCAGAAATGGCTTCCAGTTGATTGGGGGCTGCTTTTTTTACCATCCAGGGAATCAGCAAACCGGCAATTACGCCTTGTATGAGCACATAATAACCAATCCAATAACGAATCCAGCCAAAAACCAGGCCCGTTACCCCCGCAATCAGTAGCCACTTGACTAACGATGCCGTGGATATGCCTCGGGGTTCAGCGGTCTTTACCGGCTTTGGCGCAGTGGCTGCCGTCTTTTGCGGAGCACCGCAATGCTGACAAAATTTATCCTCCTGGCTGATTGGTTTTCCGCACTGGCTGCATGTTGATGATTTCATCGTATCTGATTAAGTTGAAGCGTTATTTTAACAGCGGACAGCCGCAATTCCGGCACACATCTTCATGAATATCGTGCAAAAATGCGCAGGCGCTACAAAAGATAATCGTATCGCCCGATTTGTCGAACTTTTCATAGGTATTCAATCTTCCGTGATGCCGTACCTTGTCGCCGATTTTGTAATAGTTATAAACCGTTTCGTCGTCCTCGTCCCTTATTTCGTGTACTTTCCCGTTTTCGCTTTTTATCAAAACGGTGAATACGTAGCGTTCGGCTTTTCCATCACCGTACCCAATGTCTTTGGTGGTTTTTTTTATTTTTTTGTCGATAACCACACCGTCCCACGTACGGTTGTTTGAAGTTGATTTTCCTGAAATGAACCCGATCAGGATAAACAGCAATCCGATGCCCATCCCGATTTGAAGCGCCTCGGGGTTGTCCATCTCGTCGCTTAATGCGCCATAAAGGGAAAATCCGGCAATTGCCAGGGCAGCAAGAATCAACGAAAACTGAAACTTCCAGTTTCTGGTGTTCCTCAGGTACTTGTCAAATGACTGGTCGTATATTTTGTTCGAGTACGGCATCTTTTTTCATTGAGACGATTTATGGCGGCTGACGGTAAACCGCGTTTGTGCAACGGAAAAGATTACGTCAACGATGAACTCCGGCACACGGGATTTGAAAGCAATCTATTTCACCCTTTTGTATAGCACATTGGTTTCTATGGTTCTTTTTCCATACCGGGTATAATAACTTGTAATTTCACTGTTGTCCGGCGAAATGGTATAATGGTATACATAGCCCTGGTCGGCACTTGAACCATTGGTTGTGGAAGGAAAGACTTTAAAATTCATTTTTCTGCCTTCAAACCGGCCTTCACCTTTGTAGCTTTTCCAGGTTCCTGTGGCGGCGTCGGGCCACGATGCGATGACCACAAATTTGTCTCCATCTTGCCAAATCTGTAACCTGCCAATTTGATTTCTGCTGCCATTCGCACTCCAGCTTCCAATCACATTTATGGGTAAAGAAGTTTGCGTTGAACTACTGGCAGCTGTTGAGCCGGAAGAGCCTGTTTTTGTACCGTTCCATTTGCTTGTTGGCGCGTCGTTGTTGTAGCCCCATTTACCGGTAAAGGCTGAGAAGTCGTTATTGAAAACAAAAACCAATTTCCCTTTCCCATTGGTTTGCGTCCAGGTTCCGGTGAGTGTGTGGCCCGAAAGTGTTCCATCGATTCTTCCGCCGGCATGTTCGTACGTTCCGGTGACGTGATTTCCCGAAATGGTCAGCGTCATATTCTTGAAATCGGTAGAATAAACCCCTGCGATTTTACTGTTTCCTGAAACAGAGGAAACGGGTGTGGAACTGGTACTTCCCGCATTTGAACCGCCTGCTATTTTTGTACCGTTCCATTTACCGGATGGCGTGTCGTTGTTGTAGCCCCATTTACCGGTAAAGGCTGAAAAATCGTTATTGAAAACAAAAATCAATTTCCCTTTCCCATTGCTTTGCGACCAGGTTCCGGTGAGTGTATGGCCCGATAGTGTTCCATCAACCTTACCTCCCTTAAATTTATAGGTTCCGGTTACGTGGTTGCCGTTAACGTACAATGTGAGTTCGTTAAAATCCGATTTGTAAACACCGGCAACACTCTTCGGAAACTGTGCGGATGAACCGGGTTTTGTAGAAATATTTTCCGCTTTTGCGTTTACCTGGAAACAAAAAACGGTGACGAAAAGAAAATAGATTAGTTTTTTCATGGTTTTTAGTTTTTACTTAGGTTTTGGATTTTATAGTCAATATTCCGCACGACACTGATTAACGTATTGAAATAGTTGTCAACCGGGGCAATCAGGACTTTTCCGGTTCCGGTAAAAGAATTCACCAGGCCTTCGCCGGAAAGTACCGTAGAGAAAATCCCGCGGGATGCTTTGGTTACTTTCAAATCGATGCCTGATGTTCGTGCAACGGCAAAACGTCCGTCAACCACCAGTTTGTCGTTGTTCAATGTAATTTCTTCGAGCGGACCGGCCGATGTAATGATGACTTTTCCTGTTCCGGCGACCACCGTTTGAATCCACTTTTCGCCCGAGAACATGGCACTGATAGCCCGGTTGGTATAAGCGCCAATTTCTACATTTATCTCGGAAGCATAGTAGGCGCCCTGGTCCAGTATCCACTCGTCGTTTTGCAGGTCGAGAATGGTAAATTCGCCGAAGGATGGTTGAAGAAACACCGTGCCGGTTCCGGAGATGACCGGTTTGATGATTTTCTCTTTGGTAACCATCGATTTGAACATTTTCCCTACGCTGGGGACATTCGATTCCAGTTCCAGGTTGCCCTGCATGTAATGCATGGCGCCGGCTTCGTATCGAAACGATGCATTTACCAGATCAACCTTCACCATGTTTAAACGCTCGCGGTTAACGACATCGAAAGTTACTTGCCCGGCAGGGGTTTGTGCTACCGGTGCAGCAGTTTGTTGCACAACCGGAGTTCCGCAGTTCCCACAAAAAACTGCTCCGGCTTTTATTTCATTTCCACAATTTGAACAGTAGGCCATAGTTTAGTTATTTAGTTGATTTTGGTTCCTTTTACGTCTTGTATGTTGACCCAGAAATATTGACCGGAAGGGGAGTAGGCAAACATCTTTCCAATAAAATGCGACTCGTCGGTTAGTTTGATTACAAAATTTAATTGAAACCCCTGTCCGGTTCTTGTTACAGTGAATAAGTCGCCTTTTCTTTTATAACTGAAGTCTCCCTTTTTTAGAAATTCAATAAGTCCATCATCGCCCAGATTTGTAAAACCGGCTGTATTTTTGGCAAACGACGGGTTTTTCAGATAAGAAGATATGCCCTTTTGGATGACATCTTCGGCTTTAGCTTTTGAACTGACCTGTTGGGCGTCGCCATTTACGGTGCCCTGTGGCCTAATCATCACCCGCCACTGGCCGTAAGGAAAATCAACAATGGTGTTAAATATTACATGCGTTACCTTTCCCGCAGGTTTGAGTTTTACAGCTGCTTTAATTTTCTCAAATTTTCCATCCTCCACTTCATCCGGGATAAACAGCGTAGCGTTAACAGGAGCTCCGGCTCCAATGTATCCGGCAGCCGTGCAGTAAAAATCCATTTTTGCATCTTTATTCAATACTCCCTGCCACATTTTTATCATCTCTTTTCCGGCAACATCAAACGCTACTTTAAACTGTTCGTATTTATCTGGTTTTTCATCTTTATCCAAAGCTACTTCGCAACTTAACAGGCGCTCGCGGTTGAGTTCTTTTGCAAGTGCAGCACGCTGCAGGCTAAGTTCTTTTCTGGCTTTGTATATGTATTGCTTTTGCAAACTCTGTAATAAGGCCTGTGTGTATTGTAATATTTGCAACCTGAAATCGGCAGAAAGCTCATCTTTCATTTTCTTATTCAAGCCTCCACCCGCTGAAAATATCGGGCCGACTTCAGACTGGATGAGGGCTATTTCTGTTTCATCGTCCCAGAAATCAGCAATATATTTCGCTATAATACCTTCAACAACCGATTCAAATTTGGAAGGATCATTGGCTTTCTTCATTCCAGTCACTATTTGCTTTTTCCACCAATAGAGATTTCTATTCTTTTTCCTTTGTCTTTTCTGATAATTGTCCCAAATGGTTTCGTAAAGGGCTTTTCTTCCTGCCCAGGCTTCATTGGCAAAAGTGGTTAACGAATAGTCGATGGCAAATACTCCTATCAGTGCCAGGTTCATAGCACGGGTATTAAACCCTTTCGAAACGATCGTATTTAAAAAAGTTTTATAAATGCCTACCTGGGCCGCTTCAACTTTACCATTGTATGCATCGAGCGCTATCTGAATAACTGATAATCCTATCCCTATATTTCCGGCAGCTTCGCCAATTTTAGAAAGGCCGCTCATTCCTACTCCATTTTCCATAAAAGAGAGACCCGTACCCGCTAGCCCGTAGACATCCATTACCGTATTCCAACTTAATATATGGTAGTCTTTGTTTAATGTTTTGCTAACCCGTTCGGCATTGTACCCTTCGAGTATCGATACGGCGTCGTGTGAAGCAATGGTTCTGAAATATTGGTATGTTTCGGTAGCCACCGTGTACATGGGATCAATAATCAGGTTCGTTCCATTGTACTTAATTACATTAATTTCGAAAGGAGATAAGTGGTCGGTAACGATTCTTACTTTATTGATTTCAGGTTCGTAAAATGCCATTACCGGTTGCCAGGTTTTATCTTCCCCCGACATAGACAAGCACTGGATGTCATCCTGCGACGAAAAATTAGCAGGCGGAGTCACCAGAATTTCAATAAAATCATCAAACTGGTGTAGGTTCCCCAGGCTAACATCTATAGCGATATCCGATTTTTGTCCATTCGGCAGCTGAACCGGTTTGAGTTCTTTCACAACCAATTTTTCTTCCTTCGGCAATAATGCAATGGGGAGTATGACGCTAATGTCATCGGTAGCTTTTATTGTCACTTCTGACGTATCGGTATTGACAAGCGTTTCGACTAAAAGGTCTTTGGTTTTAAGTTGCACGGATTTATTTGCCTCCTTCTTCCGGTTTTCAGGAAGATGACTGACATCACCCGGTTCAATATCAACAATGCCGGGAATATTGGTGTTGGTCAGTCGTTCTGGCTTTTCGTCATCCGGAAGATTCCAGATAATAACCATGCCTACCACCAGTAAAACCAATAGAATAAGCATGCCTTTTCCCAGGCAACCCCGTTTTTTCTTTTGATGAGGTGGTGTGACCGATGGTGGAGGAATTGTTCTATTCGCTTTGGATGGATTTGGTTTGGGCCCCGCATCGATAATTTTTCTGCCCTCTTTGGTATACTTGCCCTCCTTTTCCCCGGGTTCCGGTTTTTCTGTTTTGGCTTCGTTTCCTGCTGGTCGGGCAGAAAGGGGTGCCCCGCAACCGGAGCAGAATTTCTCATTTTCCGCTAACAGTCTTCCGCAATTGGGGCAATTGGCTTTTATTGCAACCTGTTCGGTTCCGCATTTGCTACAAAAGCGGGTGCCCGCAGGATTTTCATTTCCACAGTTTGGACAGAAAGGCATAGCACTAATTATTACAGATCCATTTAGTCGTCATGGTCGTCAATACCATCATTACCGTAATCGTCATCATAGTCAAAATCGGCTTGTCTTTGCTTTGTTGACTTTATTAACCCCTTCTTGCTTTTTCGCCAGATAAGAGCGCCAAAAATGGCCATTACGGTAAATCCGAATAAAATATTACCAAGTTTCTCTTTGGCGTTCGGATCGGTTTTAATCCATATAATCAGTGCAATTGTTCCGATTAAACCGATTATAATCATTGTGTTCCTGATTTTCTTTCGTGTTCCTGCACCTTTCCCTTTAACCATGGTGCCTGAGTAATTCCCCGACGACGAAATGGTTTTCGTTGATGAAGAAGCAGATTGTTGTTTATCTGACGGAATAGGAGAACCGCAGTGAGGACAGAATTTATCGGAGGGTTCAATGGGATTGTTGCATTGTGTGCATACGATTTCACTCATAATGAAGGAAGGTTAGGTTTAGTTAGCATTAATAGAACGTGAAGACAATAAAATTATTTTGAACTATTGTTCACGCCTGCAAACATAAATCTACAAAAAATTGATGGATAAAGACTACTTAGATGCCTAAAGCATAGGTCGATTATGGTGAAAAAACAGGTGCTCGTATATTTCAATGGAATCTTGCGTGTCATTATTTCGCAAAACAAGCCAGGAAACACAAGGGGCACAGCAAAGGAGACTACAAAACGGTCACAGTTGACTAAGCATACTCACTGTCAGTGGTTCTGCACACTGATTGTGATCATTCGCTACATATCCCAGCCCATGAAGATGTTTCCCTTTTCATTGTTTTGTTTACGGCACACCGATAAAAGGGGTGGAGGAATAGGTATCGCAAAATCACTGCAGGTTTCACCTAAAAACAAGGGTGCTCTATTGTCCGCCCAGGTTCGGTTTTGGGTGAGATCACGTTAGGTTTGGAGTAAAAGCGGGCGTGGTTTCAGTTTTAGTCCTTTTTCCCGGTGATTTGGCGTAACCGTGTCAGTACTTTATTGCCTTCGTCGAAGAGTTTACGCCATTGTGAATCTCCGTATTCAATATTTTTCAGTTCCTCCTGGGCATAGTAGGTTCCCTTGTTGGTCAGGAAGTAAAAGCCTACACAATCCTTGTCCGGAAGCAAGGTCGTCTCCGTTTTTTTTCCTCGTCTAAAATAGAGTTGTCCGTGCCTGACAAAGGGAAGGACGGCTCTTCGAACCTTTCGGTGTTGTCCACCACTGATAATGCCGCCACCTGAACTTAAATACAAACTGGCATCGCCTGATTGATACGAAGCTACTGTCAACATACCATCACCTGCATCCCAATCCATGACAATACCATACACGTACGTTCCTCGTCCCGTGTTTTTGGCTTCAACCAGCTCCGGAGTTACTCGTATGGCCATTTTTCGTAATTCGTGGTAACGATTGACTGATGGTCCCGTCTGTTCCTCGGCTCCGGCCATATGTTGTGTGTACGTCTTTTTAGGGGATGGGAAGGCGAAGAAGAATCCCGTAACGACAACCAATATTACGCTAATGATGATGTAAATTGCCATATGCTCTGTATTAGTTCGTCCAATTCTAAAATGCTATGCTTCCCCAAATAATAATCTACCACCAGATGTGTATAACAGATTTATGTAGCACTATGTCCGGACCAGCCGTGTGCAAACGCCATGTTCCGGATTTTGTCACCGGGCGACTGGTGTTAAGTGTCAAATCATTTCCATCTGTTCGTCTTTCAGGCGTTCAATTTAGTAATTATTGTTTAGAATGGTTCAAAGTAGTATGATTTTATGACAGAAAGGGCATTGACCTTAGCGGATTTGTGGTTTTGGTTTCGCCCGGTCACGATGTATGGCTAGCCTACAGGGAGCTTCGGTTGCGGATGATACAGTGTTAACACATTTAAAACTTTGTCAACAACAGTAACAACAGAAACCTCTTCCATAACCTGAAACCTCTTTCCTCTCTCATCTGGTATCCTTCATTTACGACCTTTTTATAAACATGTGTAGCTATACAATCTTTTTTTTCTATTCTCGTTATTTAACAGTATTATTGAACGAATTTTTAAAACCTGCCCCCTCAGTGAATCATTTGTTCAGGAATCAAACATCGTTGCCTGCTGCGGTATTTCTTTTCCTCCTCATCAGTCTACTTGGTAATCAGCTGGCTGCACAAACCTATACTATCGACGCAGTCAATGGTGATACCATTGCCACCTGTTCGGGAAATTTCTACGATAGTGGTTTCAATACCGGTTCATACAGTAACAACGAACGTTCGGTTGTCACATTCCACGCTCCCATAGGCTATCGAATTAAATTTAATTTTATTTCCCTCGATTTACGCAGTGAAGGTGGCGACACCCTGAAGATTTTCGATGGTATGGATACACTTTCGACCGTCATCGGCAAATATACTGGTACAGGTCTGGCTTTTTCCGTCGAATCGACCGATTCTGCACTCACATTTCAGTTTATTTCCGACGGAACGCTGGTGAATAACGGTTGGGATGCGTCCATCAGTTGCTGCCCGATTCCGGTTACTTCGGCTATTACCGGGAATTCTGATGTTTGCGAGGGAACAACCGGAGTCACCTATTCCGTTGTCAATACATCCGGTTCCACCTACCAGTGGTTTGTAACGGGAGGTACGCAGGTGAGTGGTACCAATACCAACAGCATCACGGTCGATTGGGGAAATACGTCTGGTCCCGGAAAGGTGCAGGTGGTAGAAGACAATGGCTGTACAAAAGGTGATACCGTTTCCCTGGCGGTGAATATGAATCCTTTGCCGACAGTCAGCTTTACGGGCCTCGATTCGGTTTACCAAATCACCGATAGTCCGGTTACCCTAACGGGAAATCCAGCCGGCGGTACATTTACCGGCGATGGTATTTCAGCAGATCAGTTCGACCCGGCTGCAGCCGGATTGGGTTCCCATAGGATTATTTATACCTACAGCGATATCAATTCCTGCGAGAACTCCGATACCCTTTATACCGATGTGAGAAACTTCGACCAGCAGGCTGGGGCTATCTGGCTTACCGATCTGAACAACTGGTGCTCGCTTGATGCGCAATATACCAATGTTGGAGCTACGGCTGACGGAGGTGCTCCAGGTTGTTGGTCGGGAGGTCCGGGAAACAATGTCTGGTTTAAATTTAAAGCGACCACCAATGCCGTAACGGTGAATGTAAAAACCGGTGGAAGTTATGGCTCCATGCGCGGACAGCAAATAGCCTTATGGAATGAGGCAGGTGTTTTGGTGAAATGTATTGAGGCGGCGAACTATTTTGGGAATACGTTACCCTTAAGCATCGATACATTGACAGCCGGCCATACCTATTACATTTCGGTTGACGATCGCACTACACACGGGACGTTCTCTCTTTGTATTGAAAATATAGCGTCTAACGATTATCAGTCGGGTGCCTTCGATATCTCTGATATAAACGGCTATTGTTCGACGGATGCTGAATTTGATAATACCTATGCTACACCCGATGGAAACTCCGAACCCAATTGGACCGGAGACGTGGGGAATAACTTGTGGTTTAAGTTTAACGCGCTTTCCAATGGCGTGTTAATCAATGTGGAGACGGGCACACCAGCCGGTTCGATGCGCGGACAGCAGATTGCTCTTTGGAATGAAGCGGGCGATTTGGTGAAGGATGTACAGGCAGCCAACTATTTTTCGGGCACACTTTCTCTGAGTGTCGATACCCTGACGGCTGGCCATACCTATTACATTTCGGTGGATGACCGCACAACTCACGGCACATTTAAATTGTGTGTGGATGACTCCATTAGCTACGATTACCATGATGGAGCCAAAACGATTGATAACATCGATAATTACCAGTCAGCAAATGCAGCGTATTCCAATGAGTATATGACACCCGACGGGGACGTTCCTCCCTGCTGGACCGGCGCAGTTGGAAACAATGTGTGGTTCAAATTCGAAGCGGTCAGTAATGTGGTGAAAGCGGATGTAATTACCGGTGGAAGCTACGGTAGCATGCGGGGACAACAGATTGCTTTGTGGAATGAAACGGGTGAACTGGTAAAATGCTCCAACGCTGCCAATTATTACGCCGGTACGTTATCACTGCAAACCGATACCCTGACGGCAGGACATACTTACTGGTTGTCGGTGGATGATCGCACAACACACGGAACATTTACCCTGGCAGTGGATAATCAGGTGGATTATGACTATAAAATAGGGGCGAAATATTTGATCGATCAGACCGATTGGTCCTCGGCAGATGCCGAATACGATAATACCTATGCTACTCCGGATGAACAGGCTGGAAGTTGCTGGACAGGAGGCGTGGGCAATAACGTTTGGTTCAAATTCGAAGCGGCGACGCCTTCTATTGCTGCCAGTGTGCTCACCGGGGGATCCAATGGATCCATGCGGGGCCAGCAAATCGCTCTATGGAACGAAAACAATGAGCAGGTAGCCTGTATCAATGCGAACAACTATTACAGCGGAAAACTGACGCTGAGTGCCGATACGCTGACGGTTGGAAAATATTACTGGATTTCGGTGGATGACCGGACTACGCATGGTTCGTTCACACTGGAGTTGGACAATAAGGTTCCGTATGACCTGAAAAGCGGGGCGAAATTGCTGCTCGATTTGGATCATTGGTGCTCTTCGGATGCGGAATTCGACAACACCTACGCTACGCCTGATGAATTGCCCGGCGATTGCTGGACCGGTGGAGTAGGGAATAATGTGTGGTTTAAACTGGTGGCTATCTCCGGTGAAATCCAGGTGGACGTGAAAACCGGAGGAGCTCTGGGCTCGATGCGTGGTCAGCAGATTGCCCTGTGGAACGAAGCCGGAGATCAGGTTGGTTGCGCGGATGCAGCCAATTACTATTCCGGAACACTGACGTTGACCGCTGATACACTGATACCGGGACATACGTATTACATTTCAGTGGATGACCGGACTACGCATGGTTCATTCTCACTTTGCGTGAATAACAAGGCAGGATACGACTATCAGGCTGGGGCTAAAACCTTGTCGCATATCAGTTCATTCTGCTCTTCTCCGGCCATTTATACGAACCGCTATGCCACCTCCGATGGAAACACGCCTCCCTGTTGGACCGGAGGAGTGGGGAACAATGTCTGGTTTAAATTTACAGCTACGACCACAGATCTAACCTTTGATGTAAAAACCGGAGGGAGCAATGGCTCCATGCGTGGTCAACAGATAGCCGTATGGAACGAGGCAGGCGATTTGGTGAAGTGTGCCAATAGTAATAACTATTATTCCGGGACCCTTTCACTGAGTACAGATACACTGACCGCAGGACACACGTACTGGGTGTCGGTGGACGACCGGACGACACATGGTTCGTTCTCTGTTTGTATTAGCAATCAGGTGGATTACGATTATAAAAAAGGAGCCGTTGAACTGACTAATTTGAGTAACTGGTCGTCGGCTAATGCTGAATATGCTAATACGTATGATACGCCCGATGAGAATACTCCATCCTGCTGGACCGGCGGGGTAGGCAACAACGTGTGGTTTAAATTCACCGCTACCACCAATTCCATCAACGTGGATGTAACGACAGGCGGGGTTCATGGTTCGATGCGCGGACAGCAAATTGCCTTGTGGAATGCGAACGGTGACGAGGTGAAGTGTGCTAATTCAGCGAATTATTACAGTGGCGAATTATCATTGAGTACGGATACACTAACGATTGGGAATACTTACTGGATTTCGGTGGATGACCGGACTACACACGGCTCGTTTACCATCGGAGTGGACGATACGCCCAGTTATGATTTCAAGCAAGGAGCCATTTGGCTGTATGACCTCGACAACTGGACATCTCCGTTGCAGGCATATTCGAATACTTACGCGACCCCGGATGAAACAGGCGGCAGTTGCTGGACTGGTGGGGCTGGCAACAATGTCTGGTTCAGGTTTGTAGCTATTTCCGGCGAGATTGATGTGAGAGCATTGACCGGGAATAGTTTTGGATCGATGCGGGGGCAGCAGATTGCGATTTGGAATGAAGCAGGACAGCAAGTGCAATGTGCAAACGCTGATAACTACTATTCAGGTTCGCTGTCTGCGACCATCGATACGCTGACGCCAGGTCATACTTACTACATCTCTGTTGACGACCGGACCACGCACGGTACATTTACGCTGTATGTGAATAATAAAGTGGGATACGATTTCCAGCAGGGAGCCGTGAACCTGACGCAGCTCGATCACTGGTGTTCCACGAATGCAGCTTATACGAACCGGTATGCTACCGAAGGCGAAGATATCGGAACCTGTTGGGTCAATCCGAGCCATGCTAATGTGTGGTTCTCCTTCGAAGCTATTTTTGACACTCTGCAGGTAGATGTGTCCACAGGAACCGGAGGCTTGGGTTCGATGCGAGGTCAGGAAATTGTTGTCGTTAATCAAAACCATAACGAAGTTGGATGCATTTCATCGGCTAATTACTTTGGAGGAACACTGAGCCTGCAGATTGATACCCTAACGCCTGGGCATAAATACTGGATAGGGGTGGACGACCGGACTACCTCCGGAACCTTTTCGCTTTGCGTGAACAATGTCAGCAATCTGGATTACTGGGCCATTGGTGATGGAAACTGGAATGATGTGAACAATTGGTCCCATACAGAAAACGGCCCGGTGGCCGGAACTATTCCCACGCTTTCAAATAATGTTCATATCAAGGGGCACAACATCACGGTGACCGATAATGAGGCCTGTGCCAATCTGTATACCGATGTATCCGGTAGCAATACCAGCCTGACGGTAAACGGAGGGACTTTGAACGTCAATGGCAATCTGGAATTAACCAACAATGGTGAAAACTACGCCGGAACAGTCAATTTGCCGGGTGGAGGTATTATCAACGTAACGCGCGATTTCAATATGACGCGGGCCGGTGGCGATCAACTTTTCCAGGTGAACCTATCAGACAATTCTCAATTAAACGTGGACAATGATGTCAATATTATTTCGTCGGCCGGTTCGGTGAATCCGGTGGAGGTAAATTCGGGAAATACCTCCCTGATGACCATCGGGAACGATTTGAACATGCAGAACAGCGGGGGACCTCAGATACTGTTGAAAGCTAATGATGACGCGAGAACGACGGTTACCCGGAATATCGTGTTTGATGCCGCTGGTTCCGATCAAGTCGTAACGGAACTCAATAACAACGCCTCACTCTGGCTGGCTGGCAATTTTGATCGGGGAGCATCGGAATATGGTATACTGACGTGTAATGACAATTCGACGCTGGTACTGAATGGGCAGTCGTATATACAGAACTTGCCGAAAAACATAGGCGGTGGTACCGATGAATTCACGTATCAGAATATTACCATCGATAACTCGAAGGTGACCAGCCCTCAGGTAATTCTGGACGGCAACGTAAGTATGTTCGGTACGCTGACGCTAACTCAGGGAATTGTGGAAACCACATCGGCCAGTCTGCTCACCATCGAAAACGGCGGATCAATAACCGGAGCATCTCAAGCCAGTTTTGTTGATGGACCTTTACGTAAAATCGGTAACCAGGCATTCACTTTCCCGGTAGGTAACAGCGAACTGTACAAGCCCATATCCATCGCAGCACCGGCAAATACCACCGATGAATTCACGGCACAATATTTTAACGTAAGTCCGAGCGCAGCATATGATACGACGTTGCATGCACCGTCCATTACCTATATTAACCGATGTGAATACTGGACGTTGGACCGGTCGGCCGGAAGCTCGGATGTGAATGCAACCTTGTACTGGGATACTAACAGTTGTTGTATTTCCGATTTAGCCAACCAGAAGGTAACCTCATGGAACGGTTCGCAATGGGATGATAAGGGTAACGGCGGAACGACCGGAACCACGACGGCAGGAAGTATTGTCTCAACTGTTCCGGTAACTTCGGACAACACTGCTCTTACATTTGCGAATTCGCTGCAAAGTGTTTCATTCACGGGTTTGGGAACTCAGTACTGTGCCAATGATGCCGATTTGACGCTGACTGGTTCCCCGAAGAACGATGTACAAAGTTTTTCCGGCCCGGGAATTTCGGATAACGGCGATGGAACTGCCGTTTTTTCGCCTTCCGCAGCGGGGGCAGGGACACATGAAATTACGTACACCTTTATTAATTCGGCTTCCGGGTGTTCCAATTCCGCGACACAAACGGTTACTGTGTTGCCACGCCCCACAGCCAATATCGTTGGTACCGATTTGATTTGTCCGCGTACCAGCGCTGATTTGTCCATTGTCTTTACCGGAACCGGGCCGTGGAATTACACCTACACCGATGGAGTTAATTCATTTTCGGGAAGCACATCAGTCAATCCATACGAGTTCACGACATCCAACACAGGTAGCTATTCGGTAACCATGTTGCAGGATGCCAACGGTTGTGTTGCGAATGATTTCGGCACAACGGCTACAGTAGATGCTTTCCCGGACCAGCCGAAGCCTACGGTGACGCCATCCGGACCGACAACTTTTTGTGAAGGAGAAAGTGTAACACTTAGCTCGTCAGCCAGTGCTACATTCTATTTTTGGTCAAATGGAGCAACCACGCAGAGCGTTAATGTGACGGAATCGGGGTCTTATTCGGTGCAAACCCGCGATGCCAACGGTTGTTTGAGTGAATGGTCCGATCCGATCGACGTGGTGGTGAATCCGTTGCCAGGAAAAGCGGGACAGCCTTCCGGGAATAATACCTTATGCCAGTTTGGCGGAACAGAGGTATACACGACGCCCGGTGCAGCCGATGCCAATGCTACCGAATATGTCTGGACGTTGAGTCCAGCATCAGCGGGAACCATTACCGGAAATACGACATCAGCCACGGTGCAGTGGGATAATACCTTTACCGGTACAGCAACCATTACTGTTCAGGGACATAACAGTTGTGGCTTCGGTTTGGAATCGAATCCTTTTTCCATCACGGTGAACAGTTCGCCCGTGGTTGATTTGGGTGTTGATCGGACTGTTTGTGGATCAGAAATATTGGATGCCGGCAATGCGGGCTCATCTTACCTGTGGTCAACCGGTGCGGTAGCTCAGAGCATCTCTGCACTATTCTCGGGAGATTATTGGGTGAAAGTGACGTCAGGTAACGGTTGTAGCAGTAGGGATACTGTAGCTCTCGTCATTAAGATGCCGGCAACGTTTACCACACAGCCGGTTAGTCAGACCGAGTGTGTTGGCTCCGACATACAATTGAGCGTAGCCGTGACGGGTACCGGCCCGTTTACTTATCAGTGGCAGAAAGACGGAACAGATTTAACAGATGGTGGTAATGTTTCCGGTAGCCAGACCAATGTACTTTCGGTGAACAATGTGCTGGCAACAGATGCGGGAACTTACCGATGCGTTGTGACGAACTATTGTGGCGATGTTCCCAGCAATTCGGCTACCATCGTGATCAATAATCTTCCTGTTACAACGCCCATTGCTACAGACATGCATTAACAGCATACATTTTGAAATTGTAAACTTTTACCTTCTGTTGCTGTTTCCATTGACATATAATTCGTAACCAACCAATTGTCGTGAACAAGACAATTTTCGAGATAACAAAAATGGATTGCCCGTAGGAGGAGAACCTGGTTCGTATGAAGCTGGACGGCATTGCAGGTATTCTGAAACTGGGATAATTCAATGAACAGGTAGAAAATAAAAATGAGAAATGCACTTCGGGAAATTGTTCATTTCTCACTGCTCATTGCTCATTTGTTGTGCTATCTTGTAAGTACCTAAATTACTATCCCGTAAGGGAGCGAAAAACGAATACATAACGCCTGAGATGGAGACAACCGATAAGCGCAGATGGTTCGAAATACTGGCCGTGATTCTCACCGGAGCATTGAAATATGTGATGATGGACTGGCTCGGGCTGCGACTGTTTTACATCACGGCTGCCATTCTGTTTTGGGGTGTGTACATCTGGTTCCGCTATCGCGAAAATCCAACAATTCTTAGTCAGTGGGGGATCCGGAAGGAGAATTTCAAACGAACGTTTCTGTTTCTGTTGCCCTATGCGTTGGGAATATTGGTCCTTATTGTTGGATACGGCTTTTACGTGAATGCCTACTTCCTCAATTGGCGCTTCATCCCGGTACTGGTTATTTACCCGTTGTGGGGCATCATTCAGCAGTTCATGATGATTTCGTTGGTAGCCGGAAATTTGCGCGCCATTACATCACTCCGGTTGCGCAACTCACAGGTGATGCTGTGGACGTCGCTGCTGTTTGCGTTTGTCCATTATCCGAGCTTACCGCTGATGGGCTTTGCCTTCCTGATGGAGCTGCTATTCATTTGGGCCTATTTTAACTGGCGAAACCTCTGGGCGTTGGGGCTTTTCCATGGTTGGCTCGGCAGCCTCTTCCAGTTTTTCGTTTTGGGCCGGGACCTTTGGAAAGAGCTGTGGGTAATTTTTTAACATGACCATTTTACAGTGTAAATCTTACGGGAACTCAATTCCTTAATTCGCCGTAAGGCGAAAAGAAAGGGAGGCCAGTCAAAGTAGGCCGGGCCAGCGAAGGAGGGAGCAATTCTTGGTGGGTATTCAGGGTTGTGAGTAGGAAAGAAAGAATTGTGACGCGGGAGGAAGGATCACTTTGACTTGATTCTTTTTTCTCATCTAAGGAGAAAAATGAAATCCCGTCCGGAAGGACAATACAGACAGATAATGATTCAATTATATATTTATATACCACCCCAAAGATGAGTATTAAGAGTAGTTTCTAAAGAGAAATTCGTTGAAAAATGTTGAACTTAGGAAAGGAAATTAACAAAGTCGTGGTTAAATATGAAAGAACCGTTTCAAATCAGTCACTTTCTTCATCCGGTAATGCATGTAAAGTAAAAGCCCGGCAATCATTACTGTTGCTATCAGCACAATCGGGCTCCAGTTGAAATGCAAGCGATGAACAACGTACAGAGAAATGATGCCGTCGGTACACACGCTCAGCAATCCCACCGTTATCAGCGAATAGGCGACAATATTCAACCCTTTCTGCCGGGCACGACGTACCATCAGAATAAGTCCGAAAAGCGTGATATAGGCGGCCAGTAACAACGGAATCCCCAGGTGCATACCCCAACCGGTTCCGCCGCCATAAATATCCAGCAGAATAATCAGCAGGGAAGAAGTAAGGAAGCTCAGGGACAACCACCGGCTCGACTTTTTGTGCCAGAAGGTTAGCAGCGTGATGTTGATGAGCAAAGCCAGACTAACGGTAACCGGATATTTTGACCAGGTGATCGATTCGTTGCCAATCAGATCGATAAGAAAGGTGATGAGACTCCCGGAAAGCAGGATGAGCCCGGAAATTTCCCAGAAAATCATCCGTTTCTGAAACCGGGTCAGTCGTTGATATTCGGAACGAAGTTTCTTTTCCTGCACGACCTTACGGGATTGAATCCACTCGGCATTTCCGGATTGGTGATGGAGCAGGGGTTCCCCGCAAAGGGAGCAAAAATTGGCATTTTCGTTCAGTTCAACGCCGCAGTTTGGACAAGTAGTCATGGTTGGTCAGTTTTTGTTTCCGGTTCAACTGAAATATGTTGTGTCGTCAGAAAAAGCAGGAATCGTTCTTCAAATTCGTTCGAACGGGTAATGTTTCCGAAGCTCAGAACCAGTTTGTCGCCAAACCCGATGACGCCGCAGTTGAGTTTCAACATCTTGTTAGGCGGAGGAGGAATGACGACCAAATGGTCCGCGAATTCAAGTGTTTCATCCGGCAGATCAACTTTCCCCAGGTTGGTGATGACGCCGCTGTACTGACTTGTTCCCAGTGAGTAATATTTCATCCGTAGAATTAAACTTTTCAGAAAAAGCGGAATGCCCCGAACCACCCGGTTTTTTTCACCGCTCACATTTCGGGCGATGTTCTTGTTGATGAGCTTTTCGTCCGATTCGAGCTGCATCTGGTGGTACACAGTTTTGATGATCTCGTCGAAGGAGTACTGTCCCAGGCGTAGATCAATTTCAGGCATGACGAAGAGCGAAAAATTCCGCATGGTTTTCGACGGGAAAATCTTCCGCAGGTTGATTGGCACTTGCACCCGCAACCGCCTGCACTTTTTCAGCCGGCTCAGCCCGCCCAGATTGTTATGTATTTCCTGCAAGGTATGCAGGTATACCGCCACCAGGTAAATGGTTATGCTGACGCCTTTCTCTTTTGCGGCCTGTTTCATTTGAGACATCGAAAGGATAACGGTCGACTGCCGGAACCGGGGCTTGCTATTCAGCGGAAAAGGCAGATGAAATGCCTTCGAACGTTTCACCATTGGTGGAATATCGTCTTTGAAATAGCGTTTGTAGGCATCCTCATATTCTTCAGCGGAGACTACCTCCCCGAGGGTATGAGGTAACTCTCCTTCCGGGAAGGAGAGCCCGAGCGCCTGTAAATAAAACAGCAAGATGGTTCGGAGAAAGGCAAAAGCCCCTGAACCATCGGTTAAAACATGCGATCCTTCGAGGCTAACGCAGTTTTTCCGGACCAGAATCCGGAGCAGTAGTTCTCCTTTTCGAAATTGGCGGCAGTAGGGACGCTCGTCTGCTGTTATGGGTATGTGACGAGGAAGCTGCTCGAGATAGTACCAGAAAAATCCTTGTTTGAGTTGAACGAGATAATAGGGAAATCGCTCTTCTGTCTGCAACACGGCCTTGTGCAGGACGTCCATTTTTACGGGTTGCTTCAGTACAACGGACAGACGGAAAACAGATGTAACCTCCTTCGTGATAATCGCCGGAAATATCTTCGCAGCATTATCAAGAGAGAACCAAAAAGGTTTGGATTCGGGAGTTGTATTGCCGCTGTCCTTTTTCAAATTAATCCGTTTTTTTCCCAAAAATCGAAGAGCTCAGGAATGTCGTCTTTCAAAGTTAGGAATTATTCAAGACGGCTGTGGAATAAGTGGGTGTTTCTATTGTTTTAGAAGTTTTAAGTGGTAGGTGTTAAGACGCGGGCTTGAGATGTGAGACTTTATAGCTTTGATGTTGGTCTTTTTAAAGCAGTTTTTCTTTCAAAAAAAGATGAGAGATGAACAATTGAAGGAAGTTCATCTCTCATCTTTAATTTTAATTGCCATCAGATTTTCTTGAAGAGCAGCGTCGCATTGTGTCCACCGAAGCCAAAACTGTTGGTCATCGCCACATCAACTTTTCTTTCCTGACTTTCTCCGGTAACGATATGAATCTGTTTCGGAATGGATGGATCCAAATTCACCGTATTAATCGTAGGCGGGATGATGTCGTCGGTAATTGCTTTGATACACAAAATGGATTCGACAGCACCCGCTGCTCCCAGTAAGTGACCAGTCATCGACTTGGTTCCGCTGATGCGAAGTTGTGGTTCTGAGCCGAATACTTTTTCTACCGCAATCACCTCGCTGGGGTCGCCCACCGGGGTGGAAGTAGCGTGCGCGTTCAGGTAATCGACGGCATCCGGATTGAGTTGTGCCTCTTCCAATGCCAGCTCCATGGCTTTAATGGCGCCAATGCCCTCGGGATGCGTAGCAGTCATGTGGTATGCGTCGGCCGTCATGGCAGCACCAACCATCTCAGCATAAATGTGGGCTCCGCGTGCTTTGGCATGTTCGTATTCTTCAAGAATCAGGGCACCGGCACCTTCTCCCATTACAAAACCATCGCGGTCGACGTCCCATGGACGGCTGGCCAATTCCGGATGCTCGTTATTGGTTGACATGGCTTTCAGCGAGCTAAAACCACCCACCGATGCCGGAGTAATAGGCGCTTCCGAACCACCGGTCACGAATACCTTCGCTTTTCCCATCCGGATGTAGTTGAACGCGTCCATGATGGAGGTATTAGATGTGGCACAAGCCGAAACCGTCGTGAAGTTGATGCCTTGCAAACCAAATTTGATGGAAATCATACCGGAAGCCATGTTGGCAATCAGTTTGGGTACAAAGAAGGGGCTGAACCGCGGTTCGGAATTGCCTTGCACATAGTTGGTCACTTCCTCTTCGAAGGTGCTCATTCCACCTTGTCCGGAACCCCAGATGACCCCGATGTCGAATGGATCCATTTTCGATATATCCAGACCGGAATCCTGCAGGGCCTGGGTAGCTGCATGCAGCGCATATTGGGTGAACAGATCGCTACGCTTTATTTCGTTGCGTTCAAGATATTCACCCGGATTGAAATCTTTTACCTCACAGGCAAAGCGGGTTTTAAAAAGGGAAGCGTCGAAACGGGTGATGGTCGCAGCGGCACTTTTCCCGGCTACAGCATTTTGCCAGAACTCGCTGATGCTATTGCCCAAAGGTGTGACGGCACCCAGTCCGGTGATGACTACTCTTTTCATATCAATTGATTTATGGTTCTTTTTCTATAATTATTTCTAATGATTGAATGGCATTTTTTACTGCCGTTATTACAGAAGAAGCGAGATTAACGCCTTATATCAGTATCATATTTACCTGCTTTTTCAGTAGTTCCAGATTCGATAATAAAATTTGATTATTTCCGAGGCTTTTTGATAGCAAAATCCCACCTTCTATCAGGGAAATAAACATGTCAGCGAAAGCCTCCGGGCTGGTTTCCGGTTTGACTTCCCCTTTTGATAGTCCCTCTTCAACGATGGAAATGAGATTGTTCCTCCAGCTTTCCAATGCGGATTTTACCTTCTGGAATAGTAGGGGATGAGCATCATCGGAGTCGGACGAGACATTCAAAATAGGACAACCGCCCCATTGAAAAATGGTTTCATAATATTCCTTGTAAAAGTCAACATAGGCGAGCAGTTTCTCCCGTGTATTTTCTGCTTTCTGCAGTGCAACGTGCACTGTCTTGCGTATCTGTCCGTAGTTGAAGGCAAATGCAGCCAGCGCCACTTCCTCTTTGTTGGCGAAGTTCCCGTAGATAGCGCCCTTGGTCAATCCTGTGGCGCCGGTAATATCGGCCATGGAGGTACCTGCAAACCCTTTTTTGTTAAAAATGGCTGCGGTTTGCGCTATGATAAACTGCTTTGTTCTTTCCGATTTCTTCATACCCAATACAAATATATACCAATTGGTATAAAAAACAAAAATGAGTGGAAATCATGTTGTATAATAAACTAGCTGAGATAATTTGAGCGATTATTTTTGGGTTAATGCCTGGTGTATATATGAAAGAAACTTGAATTCCACTTCTTTCGTCTGGAATTTGATTTTCGTTCGTTTGATAACGAACATCAAAAATATTAGACTTATATTTATTGTGTATTGATAATCAAAATATTAATTGTGTTTTGAGATGAGGATTGAAAAACAATGAAGAAAGAGCAGCCTGACAAATTGCAGTAACAATAAAAAGTAGTTGGTTTTCGTTATTGGATTGATAGTAAATAATTTGCATATGTGAGTGATGTAAATCTTATTCAGAATTTTGTAACTGTTTTTCACTTAAATAGCTCGAAATTGGAAGATGAATGTAACACATGGAGCCCTACTGGAAGTTTAAATCTTTAAAAACCAATAGTTATGCCTCATTTAAACGAAAATCAGGATCCGGAAAAGGGAAAATCAAGGCTTTCCCTTGAGGGAGCATTATCGGCTTCAGAAATCCGTTATCGCCGACTTTTAGAATCGGTAAACGACGGGGTTTTAATTCTTGATGCCGAAACGGGGATAATCGTTGATATGAATCCGTTTTTAACCGATTTGCTGGGCTATCCGAAAGAACGTTTTATTGAAAAAACAATCTGGGAAACAGGAATCTTCAAGGATATTATCGACAATAAGGAAAAATTGTTTGAATGGCAGCAGAAGGGGTACGTAAGATATGAAGAGCTGCCTATCGAAACCGCTGCTGGGCGAAAAATCAATGTTGAATTCATTTGCAATGGTTATTTGGTAAATAATCATAACGAAATTCAGTGCCATATTCGTGATATCAACGCGCACAAACCAGCGGACAACGAGTGGCGAAATAGTGAAGCCCAATTGCATGCGCTGTTACAAGCGATACCTGACCTGGTTTGGCTTAAAGATGCCGGTGGTGTGTATCTGGCTTGCAATCCAATGTTTGAGCGTCTTTATGGTGCGAAGGAAGTAGATATGATTGGAAAGACCGACTATGATTTTGTAGACCGTGAATTGGCTGATTTTTTCCGCGAGCATGATCGAAAAGCGATGGAGGCAGGTAAACCAACAAGTAACGAAGAATGGCTAACCTTTGCAGATGACGGGCATAAAATTTTTTCTGATACCATAAAGACTCCGATGTATGATGAGAATGGAAATCTTATCGGCGTGTTGGGAATAGGCCGGGATATTACCGAACGTAAACTTGCTGAAGACAAACTGAAGGAAAGTGAATTACGATTTGAACAGGTAGCAGAAGGTGCACGCGAATGGATTTGGGAAATAGATCGTGAAGGCTTATTTACGTATGTAAATCCGGTTGTGAAAGAACTATTGGGGTATGACCCCGATGAGCTAATCGGTATTAAACATTTTTACGATTTTTTTGAGCCTGAACATAAAGAAGAGCTTAGACAGGGAGCTCTTGCAGCAATTGCCCGCAAAGAGAGCATCAGCGATTTTGTTAATTGCAACATACACAAGGACGGCAGAAGAGTGTTCATTTCTACATCAGGATTTCCGATTCTTGACGAGGAAAATAATCTTACCGGTTATCGCGGGATTGATATTGATATAACCGAACGTTTAAAAATTGAAGAAGCGTTGCGTGAGAGCGAGGAGAGATACCGTACTGTTGCAGATTTTACGTACGACTGGGAGTATTGGATGGCACCTGATGGAAAGTATATTTACATTTCACCGTCTTGTGAGCGTATTACCGGTTATCTCCCCGAAGATTTTGTCAATGACCCGAATCTGTTTTCGAGCCTTGTTCATCCGGATGACCATAAAGCTTATTTTACCCATTTAGAAGAAGATTTACGAAAAGACCAGGGTTTACGCTCCCTTGATTTTCGCATCATTACACGTTCCGGGCAAGAACGCTGGCTTGGGCATACTTGTCAAACAGTTACAAGCCCCGATGGAAAATGGCTGGGACGACGCGCCAATAACCGGGATATTACTGAACAGAAATTGGCTGAAGAAAAGATTAAGAAATCAAATGAACAACTAAAAAAGCTAAATTCTGAAAAAGATAAATTCTTTTCTATCATCGCTCACGATCTAAAAAGCCCTTTTTATGGTTTTTTAAATTTAACTGAGCTAATGTCCGATAGTACCGAAGTATTCTCTCGGGAAGAATTGGTTGAATATAGTAAGTTGTTAAACGAAGGCGCCCGTAATCTATATAAGCTATTAGAAAACCTATTGGAATGGTCACAGGTTCAAAAGGGAGCTATCGACTTTGTGCCAAAAGATTCTGATTTATCGAAGATGGTTTCACAAAGCATCGAAACCATTTATCAGCGTGCCAAACAAAAAAGGATATCAATTATTAATGAAGTCGTTAATATGCAAAAAGTTTACGCTGATGAGAAAATGATAGGCACTGTACTCCGAAACCTTCTATCAAATGCAGTTAAATTCACAAGGAAGGATGGGAAGACTATTATTAGATCTCAGTGGCTGGATGATAATATAATTGAAGTCTCGGTAGAGGATGATGGAATCGGAATTCCAGAGAAAGATATTAACCGACTTTTTAAAATAGAAGAAAAAGTAAGTTCACAAGGAACCGAAGGAGAATCAAGCACAGGGCTGGGGTTGCTGCTATGTAAGGAATTTATTGAGATGCATGGCGGAAAAATTTGGGTGGAAAGTGAATATGGAAAAGGTTCCAAATTCAAATTCACATTGCATAAATAAATTTTAACTCAACACAGGTCAGTATCATGAAAAAGACAGATAAAAAAGAAAATATACTATTAGACGACGAGTCTAATTTGTTGAAAATAAAAGGTATTATTTCGAAAATGATTGATGCAGACCGGAAATTATCACGTAGTGACTCTTCGGTCGGAATTCGGTCCAGATGGAAAGATGAGCTGGGAGAATTAGAACGGGCTTTTGACCAAATGATAGAGCAGAAACAAAAATCTGATGAGCAAATTCTTCTTCTCAGCAATACCTTAAAAAGCGCTAATGATATAATTGCAATAGCCGATGTTAACTTCAACTTTCTATTTGCAAACGATGCTTTTTGTAAAACATTTGGTTATACACAGGAGGAGTTAACAGGCAAATTCGTAGGTTCAGTACTACTGGAAAGAGATGATGGCAAAGTGGGTGAAATAACAGATCCTAAAATATTTATGGACGGGTGGAAAGGTGAACAATGGAGCAAAACCAAAGACGGTAAAGAAATATTAGTTGAAATGCGTATTTCCCCCGTTAAAAATTCAATAGGTGAGGTAATTGCTGCAGTTGCTGTTGCAAACGAAATAACAGAAAAGAAAAGGCTGGCAAAAGAACTACTTGAATCTAAACAGAGACTTGAAATGTTGATGAAATCGAGCTCTACTATGATTTATTCCAGCGAAGCCTTTGGAGATTTTGATGCAAGATATATCAGTGGAAATTTTTCTTCTATTACAGGCTATGCAGATGAAGTTTTTTTTAAAAAAGGATGGTGGGCAAAGAATATTCATCCGGATGATGCTCAGGAAGTATTTAAAAACCTTGGCGAACTATTTCAAAAAGGTAATCATTCACATGAATATCGCTTCTTATTTAACGATGGATCCTGGCACTGGATGCACGACGACCTAAAACTGATTAAAGATGATTCGGGAAACCCTATCGAACTGATTGGAACCTGGCAGGATGTTACCGACCGGAAATTAGCTGAACTAAAACTTAAAGAAAGTGAAGCCAAGTTAACCGATGCTATGAAGATTGCCAAACTCAGTACATGGGAATATGACTTCGTTCTCGATCGGTTTACTTTTCCCGATCAATCCTTCGCACTATTTAATACAACAGCAGAACAAGAAGGCGGTAACACTATGTCTTCGGAGCATTTCGCACAAAAGTATATTTACCCGGATGACCGGGTATTGATTGAGAAGGGACTTCGGAAAGCGTTGGAAACTCCGGATCCGGCGTATACTTCCCAACTGGAATACCGTGTAATCTATGCACCCGGCGAGATAGGCTACTTCGCAGCTAATGTTCGTATCGAGAAAGATGCAGATAATCGTACCATTAAGGCACTGGGGGTTAACCAGGATATCACCGAGCGGAAGCGCGTGGAAGATGAAATACGTAAAAACGAATACCGTTACCGTGATTTATTTGAAAATTCCGGAACACCTATTTGGGAGATCGATCTTTCAGAAGCAATAAATTATATTACCGGACTGAAGGAAAAGGGAATTGGTGATCTTCGCACGTATTTCGACGAACACATAGATGAAGTGATTCATTGTGTATCAATGGTTAAACTTATAGACGCGAATAAAGAAATATTGAATTTTTTTAAAGCAACCCAAAAAGAGGATGTTCTGACCGGACTTTTCGACTTCTTTATAGAAGAATCATTTGACACGGCAAAGGATGTTCTTGTTGCACTGGCGCGCACGGAAGAAAATCAAAAAATTGGCGGAGAGATTCCGGTTAAAACATTAACAGGAGAAACAAAGCAGGCCATTTTCAGGATCTCGGTAGTTCCCGAAGATGAAAATACCCTGGCAAAAAGCTTAATCAGTTTTATTGATATTACAGAGCGCAAGCAGGCAGAGAAAGCATTAAGGGAACGTGAAAATTCTTATCGTACGCTTGCCGAAAATATACCGGCTTCCGTGTACCGGCTTTACCTCAGAGAACGGGGCAAAATGGAATTTTTCAATAATGTTATTGAACAAATGTCCGGCTATACCAAAGATGAATTGCGAAACGGAGAAATTTGCTCTATTGATCCGTTTATATTTCCTGAAGACAAACAATATGTGATGGAAATTGTCAAGAATGCGTTGAGAGATAATTCTGAATTTGAAGTCGAATATCGTTTCATTCGAAAGGATGGCAGTTTAAGCTATTTCCACGAAAAAGGAAGACCAGTTGTGGGGAATGATGGAAAGCCCCTCTATATTGAAGGCGTCATATTTGATGATACTGAGCGCAACCGGACAGAAAAGGAGATAAAAGAAAAAAATGAACAACTAAAAAAATTAAATGCTGAGAAAGATAAATTCTTTTCCATAATAGCGCACGATTTAAAAAGCCCTTTTTATGGCTTCTTAAATTTAACTGAGTTAATGTCTGATAGCTCCGAAGTATTTTCCCGTGAGGAATTAGTTGAATATAGTATATTATTAAACGAAGGCGCCCGTAATCTATATAAGCTATTGGAAAACTTGCTGGAATGGTCACAGGTTCAAAAGGGAGCTATCGACTTTGCGCCAAAAGATTCTGATTTATCGAAGATGGTTTCACAAAGCATCGAAACCATTTACCAAATGGCCAAACAAAAACGGATATCAATAATTAATGAAATTGTTGATACACAAAAGGTGTACGCCGATGAAAAAATGATAGGTACCGTACTTAGAAACCTTTTGTCAAATGCGGTTAAATTCACCAGAAAGGACGGGAATACTATCATAAAATCTAAATGGCTCGATAATGATACAATTGAGGTGGCGGTTGAGGACAATGGAGTCGGAATTCCAGAGAAAGATATTCACCGACTTTTTAAAATAGAAGAAAAGGTAAGTTCACAAGGCACTGAAGGAGAATCAAGCACCGGGCTGGGTTTGTTGTTATGTAAGGAATTTATTGAGATGCATGGCGGAAAAATTTGGGTGGAAAGTGAATATGGAAAAGGTTCCAAATTCAAATTCACATTGCATAAATCAATTGAGACGTCGTAGTATTTTCAGGAAAGAGATGAAAAATGGGGAAAAAGGAAAATATAAAATCGGCTAAAAGACCTTCGCATTCAAAAATGAGTTTGACGGCTAGGGGGGAGGTAGATATGTTTGCCGAAAATATAATCAATACGGTACGCGAACCTATGCTTGTGTTAAACGAGGAGCTAAAAGTTATTAAAGCCAACCTTTCCTTCTATAATTTCTTCAGGGTAAATCCGGAAGATACCATTGGAAGGCTCATCTTCGAGCTTGGAAACCAACAATGGGATATCCCGAAACTGAGAGAACTGCTGGAGGTAATTCTTCCAGAAAAAATAACTTTCGACAACTATGAGGTAGAACACAGCTTTTCTACTATAGGCCAACGCATCATACTCTTAAATGCCCGACAAATTAAAAGGGCTGCCGGAGAAGAGAAAATCATTCTGCTTGCCATTGAGGATATTACAGAGCGAGAACATGCTCTTGAAACGATAAAGAGTAATGAACAGAAGTTTGTTACGCTAGCAGAACAATCGCCCAATTTAATTTTTATCAATTACAATGGACGGGTTGTTTATGTAAATCAAAAGTGCGTCGACGTAATGGGCTACTCAAAGGAAGAATATTATGCCGAGGATTTTGATTTCATGGTATTGATTGATGATGATTATAAGGATATTATCAGGCAGAATTTATATAAAAGTATGCAGGGCCTCCATGTAGAGCCGTTTGATTATCGAATTGTAACTAAAAATAATACAAAACTGGACGCCTTAATTACCACCGAGTTGGTCGATTATTTAGGAGGAAAAGCGATTATGGGTACCATAACCGACATTACTGAACGGAAACACACAGAGGCCGTACTCAGAGAGAGTGAAAGAAGAACAAGAGCATTGTTGGATGCTGTTCCCGATTTGATATTCCGAATGGATAGTGAAGGAACTTATTTGGATTATAAAGCCGATAAAGCAACTCTTTATGATCAATCCGGTGAAACAATCATCGGTAAAAAAAATCGGGATATTACTCCTCCCGGGTTTGCGGATTTGACTGAACGGTATATCCGGAAAACGCTGGATAGTGGAGCGATACAGGAATTAGAATACCAATTGGACACACCAATGCATGGAATGCGTGATTATGAAGCCCGCATGGTACCCAGTGGCAAAGATGAAGTTATTGCCTTTGTACGCGATATTACCAAACGTAAAGAAGCGGAAGCATTATTGAAAGAGAGTGAAAAGTTTTTGAGAGAGACTCAGAAGATTGCCTTGCTTGGAACTTATGCGTTAGATATAAAAACCGGGAAGTGGAGAAGTTCGGAAATTTTAGATTCGATTTTTGGAATTGACGCAGATTATGATCGGTCGATCAAAGGATGGACTGCCATTGTTCACCCGGAATGGCAACAAGTAATGCAGGAATATTTAACAAATGAAGTACTAGGTTCTTTAAAAAAGTTTGATAAAGAGTATAAAATAATTCGGAAGAATGATAATACAGAAAGATGGGTCCGGGGAATGGGGGAGCTTGTCCTCAACGGAGAAAACCAACCAATACAATTGGTAGGGACAATACAGGACATAACCGAAAGCAAACTTGCGGAGGAATCACTTTTAAAACTGAAAAAAGCGATTGATAATTCTGCCGAAATTATTTTCCTGACAGATGAACACGGTATTTTCACTTTTGCCAATCCTACTTTCACTGCTATTTACGGATATACTATCGATGAAATTATTGGAAAAGTAACCCCGCGAATCCTAAAGAGTGGATTGAAGGACGCGAACGATTATATACAATATTGGGAAAAACTAAAAAGCGGAAATGAAGTAAGAGATGAATTCATTAATAAAAGAAAAGACGGTACACTGATTCAAGTTGAAGTTTCTACCAGTCCGGTTTTCGATGATAGGGAAAACATCATAGGTTTTATTGGAATACAGCGGGATATTACCGAGCGTAAACAGTCGGAAGAGGCTCTTCTTAAATCTCAACAGATTATTGAAGGGATTATCAATACCATCCCGGTGAGGGTATTTTGGAAAGACAAGAATCTCACTTACCTGGGTTGCAATAATATCTTCGCGCAGGATGCGGGTTTTAACGACCCCAAAGAAATTATTGGCAAAGATGATTATCAAATGGTTTGGCGGGATCAGGCCGAACTGTATCATCGTGATGACCGTCTGGTAATTGAGAGTGGCAAGGCCAGATTGAATATCGAAGAACCCCAAACAACACCTGATGGAAAAAACATCACCCTTCTTACGAGCAAGATACCTTTGCGCGGTCCTAAAGGGGAGATTAATGGTGTACTTGGAACATATATTGACATTACCGAGCGTAAACAAATAGAGTTAACTCTACTTGAAAGGGAAAATTTTCTGGATACATTACTCAATGCGATCCCAATCCCCGTGTTTTACAAGGATAAAAACGGACGGTATTTGGGTTTTAATAAGGCCTATGAAACATTTTTTGATTGTTCCAGGGACGAACTAATTGGGAAAACCGTATTTGAACAGAGTCCTGGGGAGTTAGCTGAAATTTACTTTGCCAAAGATAATGAATTACTGAAAACTCGTGAAGAGCAGCATTACGAGTCCAAAATAAAAACGAAAAACAATTTAATCCGGGATGTTATTTTTAACAAAGCGGTTTTTACGAATAGTGAAGGAAACGTCGATGGGATTATAGGTACAATCCTTGACATAACCGACAGAAAGCGGACTGAGGAATCGCAGAGACTCTTCCGCACGCTACTTGATAAGTCGAATGATGCGATTGAGGTTATTGATGTGGAAACAGGGCAGTTTATCGATGTGAATGAACGGGCTTGTATCGACCTGGGATATAGCCGTAGTGAGCTTTTGGGTATGAACATATTTGATATCGATCCGAATCAAACACCAGAAATGTTCCAATCATTAATGGATGGATTTCAACTATCCAATTCAACTATTATAGAAACATTGCACCTACGCAAGGATGGTACGACATTCCCGGTTGAGGTGAATGTAACGATGGTTCAGCTTGAGAAAATTTACACCATTGCCATTGTTCGGGATATTACACAACGAAAGTTGGATGAACAGGAACTGATAAGCGCCAAAAATAAAGCGGAAGAAAGCGACCGTTTAAAGTCCGCCTTCCTGGCTAATATGAGCCATGAGATTCGTACGCCAATGAACGGTATTCTTGGCTTTACCGAACTATTGAAAGAACCTATGTTATCGAGCGAGGAGCAGCAGCAGTATATTGATATCATAGAGGACAGTAGCAAGCGTATGCTGAATATTATCAACGATATCGTTAATATTTCAAAAATCGAATCGGGACAAGTTGAAATTTCGATTTCTGATACCAACGTAAACGAATTGCTTGATTATGTATACAGGTTTTTCAAACCGGAAGCCGAACAGAAAGAATTGAATATATTCTATAGAGCTCTACTTCCCAATGACGAAGTAGTTATAAAAACAGACAGGGAGAAAGTATTTGTAGTGCTCACAAATCTTGTAAATAATGCCATTAAGTTTTCTAGTACAGGCTCCGTTGAACTTGGCTGCCAAAGGAAAGGAAATTTTTTCGAGTTTTTCGTGAAAGATTCAGGCCCAGGTATTCATCCGGAACAAACAGAAGTTATTTTTGAAAGGTTCAGACAAGGCAGCGAATCGTTGACTCGAACTTATGAAGGAGCCGGATTGGGATTATCGATCTCAAAAGCCTACGTAGAAATGCTAGGGGGTAAAATTTGGGTGGAAAATAACACTGATACGCAAGGGACAACCTGTGATGGATCGGAAAAATGGCCTGAAGAAAACAACGGTGGTGCTACATTCTATTTTAGCATTCCGATTAATCATGCACCGAAGGAGAAAAATAACGTTCAAATTGATCTTCCAAATAATGTTGCAAAGTACCAGGCCAAAAAGTTGAAAATTCTGATAGCCGAAGACGACGTAGTGTCGGAAAAGCTGATGTCATTTGTCGTCAGAAATTTTGCAAAAGAAATTCTAAAAGTGAATACAGGCATTCAGGTGGTTGAAACGATCCAGAGTAATCCGGACATTGATTTGATATTGATGGATATTAAAATGCCGGGAATCGATGGTTATGAAGCGACCAGACAGATTCGTGCATTTAACAAGGAAGTGGTTATTATTGCACAAACAGCTTATGGATTTGCAGGCGACAGGGAAGAAGCAATACAGGCTGGATGCAATGATTATATTTCAAAACCAATTGATAATGATGCTTTGAGCAAAATGATAAAGAGCTATTTCTAATTAATAGAACCCGCATCAAAAAAAAGTGGTATACCTTTTCCCTGGAAAACCGCAAACACATCACCGTTTTCCATGTGTGAATGATGTAACTCTCAAAAATTTAATGTCAAACAGCCTCCCCATTCAAAAATGGTGGGATAATACTCTTCATAAACGGAAACATATACCACTAGCTTGTCCCAGAAGTTTTCTACTTTGTTCTTCCCGATTTCTTCACATCCATTACAAATACATACCAATTGGTATAAAATAAAAATAATGGAGAAGAAATATTAAGCATTGAAGTATATTAATAACCCAAAATTGGAGTCGATAAATTAATGGAAATCTCTATCGGGTGATCATAATGGATAGGTTTTTTCATTGATTTGTCGTAAATTAATTCTGCTTTAATAAATTGATTATTAAAATTATCTGACTGGCCAGGTGCTAACATAACACAAGATGTTTGCTACAGTGTACACATATTTAGCCATGTAATCATTTTTATTATAGAGAATATCCGGGAGGAAGAATATGCACGTTATTCGTCCACCTTAAGAAGCATTGATGTTTCCCGTTGTATATCCCGAAAATTTAGATGAACCAAGATTCCCGGTCAATGATATTACATGTCATCCTGACATCGATTTCTGGAGAGAAACCAGGAGCGTGTTTATTTCAATGGTGATGTGAATGAATTGAATTAACTGAGGACCCGGCATTTCCTAAATTGCCGAATACCTGAATTCATTTCATCTTTTATGCAATATCCAGTGATGGGGAGTCTTGCCCGGGCTTCTGAGTGGTATTCGGTTTTTACCGAAACGTCGAAAAATAATTGTCTTGACAAAAAACTCCCAAAAGTTAAATCAAATGAAATCTATACTGTTAACCTTTTGTCTTGTTTTTCTGTGTGTCGGTTTTGTTCCTGAATCAGCCATCGCACAAAGAAAAATGAACCTCAAATCCGGACAGCATTTCCGGACCCCCAATCCATATCCATCTTTCTGGAATTGGAATTACCATCATCGAAAGCCAGACGATCCTGTTTTTCATCGCCATGTCACTGAACCTTTGTTACAACCCGGACCTTTGGGCAGTTGGGAAGAGGAGAGTGCATCACATCCCCGTGTACTGTTCGACGGAAAAATTTACCGCATGTGGTACATGGGCATGGATTACGATTACAAGCGTGGACTGGGATTAGCCATGTCGAAGGACGGTGTTCACTGGACCAAGTATGAGGGGAATCCGGTATTGGGGCCGGGGGAAGAAGGTGAATGGGATGACTATGGCCCAGAAGTACCGGCCATTATTTACGATAAAAAGGAATGCCTTTTCAAGATGTGGTATATGGGCGCCAATGAACCATATGCCTCCATCGGTTCCGGTTACGCCTGGTCGAAAGATGGTATTCACTGGACTAAATATGAGCACAATCCTGTACTGAAAATCGGAGAAGAAGGAGAGTGGGATCAGTATTATGCCGCCTTGGAAACCGTCGTTTACGATGGGAGAATCTACCGGGGGTGGTACACGGGTTTCCAGGATGATTCCTGGTATGCACACATTGGTTATTGTTGGTCAAAAGATGGTATCCACTGGCACAAATACAAGGAAAACCCGGTACTGGCTCCCGTTCCCGGAACCTGGAATGAAGCCGGAATATGGGTCTCCAGTGTGGTGCACAAAGACGGCCTTTACTACATGTTCTATGACGGCGGTGATTATGCCGGCAGCAATTCTATTGCTTATGCTACGTCGAAAGATGGAAAGAACTGGGAACCTTATGAGGATAATCCTATTTTCTTTGCATCCGATAGTGGATTCGACGACTTTTGGGTACTCACTCCCTGGGTGAAGTATATGCGACATGAATGGAAAATGTGGTACACAGCCATTAATCAGGATTGGGTGCAATCGATGGGTTATGCTTCTTCGCGTGAACATCCGTATATTCATCAGCGGCAGATAGCCCGTGTCAACCATCATTGTATTGAAAGCATAGAACCTAACCCGTGCAGTGATTATGCGACTATTCGAATCAAAATGGAGCAGCCGGGAATGGTATCTATGAATATCCTCCGAACTGATGGAAGCCTGGTACAACAGCTGGTTAACCGGAAATATGAAGCAGGTACCCACGAAATACATTTCAACGCCTCTGCCTTACACAACGGAGTCTATCTCTGCAATCTGAAATTAAATGATTATAAGGAAACGAAGATGATGGTGAAGAACTGAGCGGGTGACTGTTGTTTGGAAAAGAGAAGGCCGTCTGCCTGATTAGATGGCCTTCTTTTTTCGTAATAAAAGCGGGGACTTGGCCGGTGCTTGTTGGTTTGCGAGGATTAGGGCTCGGAGATACGGTGAGGGGAATGGATGAGGTCATCAAATGATTCCCCCGGGAGGCTTGCCCCCAGTAGGTTTGCCCCGGGGATAGTTGGTTTTACGAAATTTTTTTATTCCAATCGATTGTTCTAATCGCCAAATGCTTTGCTGCTTGCATGAGATTTATCATCCTGTTATATTGCGAGCTTCCGGACATCTGATAGTATTTTATGCTACATTTGTGACTCAGACAGACAAAGCAGATTGGTTAACTAACTAACAAAAGATTGAAAAAGCTTGTATTTTCTATTCTCATTGGATTGATTCCATTGATTTACTCATGTACGTATTCTACGGGAGGGGAGAATTTTGTGGACGTTGATCAAAACACCACTCCGCCGCAGGTTCAAAACCTCACACTCGATTTGAACCAGGATACATTAGTTGTCTATCAGAAGACACGCTATAACTTTCATTTTGTTTCCGATAAACAACCTATTTTGGGTGTGGTCATCACCTTGAATAACCAGGATTTTGTTTATGATACGGTCGTTGGTTCCATCGATATCGATCCCAAAGTTATTCCTGAAGGGGTATATTCCATGGCAATGAAAGTTTACACACATACCGGCACGGGAAGTCTGGCCGATAAGACGGGAACCGAAGCGTACCTCTTTCAAAAAACGTGGGTTGTCATCGTCGAACATCCCAGGGCGCCCGACTTGAAAGTGACTTCATCCATCGAAAATGGATTTCTTCGGTTTCATTGGGACAAATTCGATTCGCCTTTCTTTTATTCTTATCGGTTATTCATCGATAACAGCGGTATTGGCGCTTCTTATGATCATGAGTTTACTGATTCCAATATCACTTCGTTTGTCGATTCATTTTATGTGGGAGGAAAAATCAGGTTGCAGCTTTTTGCCAAATATCGAGACCTGGACGGGAACATAAAAGCTACTGAGTTTGATTATACCTATGACTATCCCCTGGAGATGCATATTCAGGAAAATCCCGATAGCCTAACCGTCAGCTGGCCGTCGCAACCTTTTCAGAGTAAAGCCTTTTTCAGCACAAGCCAAAGTATCGACAAAACAGCAATGGGGGCTGACACGTCGATAACCCTCCCTGCACCGGGTATGGGCAGGACTATCGATTATCAACTCGAATTCCAACCTGTGAAAAAGTGGCGGGATTTCTATCTTACTTATTACCAGATGAAGCGATATACACTGGGAGTCGACGACGGTCAAAGCTTTACCGAAGTGGTCTACGATCCCTCAATTCACTCTTTTTTCGTGAAGTCGGCCGACTACCTCCGAAGACTGGATGCACATCTGGAAGTGATTGCCAGCTACGACCACTCCTATGATTACAAGGATAATCATTCCCTGGCCATTTCGAAGAATCATCAAACGGTGTATGCCGTTATCGCTCAGCAACGCCGGAAATTCAGCATGACCCTCTTAAATGACCTGGGTGGTATGCCCAACGGTTTTGGGGATAATGCGACCTTCCGGGTCGTAAAAAACCTGAACGATACGATTTTCCTGGTAGGGCATAACAGTAATTTTTCGTTATTGAATATTTTAAGTAACCGGGTGATTACTACGACAGACCCACTTCGTACTTCCGGCTCGATTGCTTATTATCAATTTGCCGTGTCATCCGACGGACACTATGCTGCGTTTGCTAATGAACTCGGAGTGAGTGTATACGAGGTGGTGAACGACAGGCAGTTCGTTTTGCAGTATGAGAATTCCAACGCCTACTACAGTTGCTTGTTTAATCCGCGAGAACCAAACGAATTGGTGTTGAATGCACAGGATGGGATTCATGTGATGGACTGTTCAACCGGTCAAATCACTCGTAATCTAAACCAGTTTGTGGCGAACCCTATCAATTTCGATCCGGTAACCAATAACTTGTTGCTGGTCTCCAATTCCCAAAAGAAAATATATGTGTACGATTATGAAAATAACGTGGTGAAGCTTACGCTGAATCATCGGGCCAGTGCCTGGGATTTTCGTTTGCTGAACAACACCATTTTGTTCGACGCCGGTTATCATTTAGCAGTATCAGATTATGTCCATTAAAAGAATTATACCGCTCGTTTCCCTTTGTTTCATTAGTATAGGTCTGAAAGGGCAGGGGTTTGAATTTCGCCCGGCCATTGGTTGGGGTACGTATGCGATGGCTGATTTTAAAGATTTTCAGCAGTACGCTATTCCCGATATAGGGGTGAATGTGAAAAGTGTGAAAGAGTTTCCGGGCTATGCCAATTTCGGAGCCGATGTGTTATACTATTTGAATCCTTCGTTCGGTTTTGGGGGTACTACTGGTTATTATTCCACCGGTGCCCGAAATAGCTATGCCGATTATTCGGGGTCGTATAGGATGGATATTAAAGCCAGGGCCGTGAATTTTGGTGGAATCGTTTCCTATAAACAAGAAGTTGGGAGCAACCTGTTTTTGGGACTGGAGTTGTCTTCCGGCATTAAGCTTGCTAATATTGATATAGCTGAAAAATTAGTTATTCCCAGTCAGGGGTTTGACGAAACATATCAGTTCGAAAGCCACAACTGGTGGATGATGCCACAGGTCAGGATAAGTCGCTATTTTTTTACCGACATCTCTTTTGGTATTTATGCAGGTTATGAATATAATGCGAAAAGCAAAATAGAAACCAGGGAAAACGTTCTGCACTATCTGGTCGGTGAGCATGGTCCGGTTAAGCAGGATTGGTCGGGAACCCGAGTCGGCGTTTATGTGACGATTCCTATGAATAATTTATAGTGTAGCAGGTTGTGGCGTAGTCTCAAGCAGAGGGTGATGTCGCAATATTCTTCCGGATTCCTTTAGCTTCCTTGCAAGCCAAAAGTCAAAAACTTCCTATTTTTGCAAAAAAATTTCATTCATGCTGATTATCGATTCGCCCTCAAATAACGCCTGGTTCAACATTGCTTCCGAAGAGTATTTGCTCGACAAATATCCGGATGACGAGATTTTTCTCCTTTATGTAAATGCGCCTTCCATCATTGTGGGACGGTTCCAGAATACATTGGCGGAAATCAACCTCGATTATGTCAAGAAAAACAAAATCAAGGTAGTTCGCCGGATGTCGGGCGGTGGTGCCGTGTACCACGACCTGGGTAATCTGAACTTTTCGTTTCATACGCCTTTGGGAGACGACGATTTTTCCGATTTCTCGAAGTTCACCCAACCGGTGGTCGATTTGCTGAACAGCCTGGATGTCCCGGCTAAGCTGGAAGGACGCAATGATTTGGTGGTCGACGGCAAGAAATTCAGTGGCAATGCCAAACTGGCCCGCAAGGGGAAAATGATTCAGCACGGTACCATTTTGCTGGACTCTGAAATGCAGGTATTGAGCGAAGCATTGAAAATCAATCCGCTGAAATTCCGGGATAAAGCGGTGAAGTCGGCCCGCGCCCGTGTAACCAACCTGATTGATTATTTTCCGGGCGGAATGACGGTCGACAAGTTCAAGCAATTGCTTATTGGGCAAATCATGAAAGAAAATGGCGATGATACAACCATTCACCACCTGCGGCCCGACGAAGTGGCGAAAATTGAGCAACTGGCCGCGGAAAAGTACAGTACCTGGGATTGGAACTTTGGTGGTTCGCCCAACTACGATTTCAACAAAGCCATTAAGGTACCTGCCGGATTCATTGAACTGCACATGGATGTGAAGAAAGGCATCATTCAGAAAGCAAGAATCTTCGGCGATTTCTTTGCCTCACGCCCCATCGAAGAGCTCGAAGAAAAGCTGGTTGGTGTGCCGCACGAAACCAACAACATCCGGCAAACTCTATCATCGGTGAGCTTAACCGACTACTTTGGGAAGGTAACAACGGAGGAAATAGTGGAGCTGTTTAGCTAGTGAAAACGGGATGGCTGCGAAATGCTTTATCGTATTTTATAAGCGTTTATTTGCTTACTCTCTCCTTGGAGTGCCTTTAATAATTGAAATCGCGCGGTTCACCCCTCATTTCGCGTGCGTCTAATATGGCTTCCCGCAATTGCTCTCGTATCATTTGGTAGGTGTCGTTCATACCGAACTTGTTGTCTAACTCATACGTAAAGCCCAGCTCTTTGTAGGTTACATACTGTTCGTAAACCGTATCGAGCGCCTCGGCTACTTTTTGATTTTTGTATTGAGATGCCGCCTTGAGAATGGCCTTGTACCACACCAGGTGACTATCGAAATATATCGGGCGGTCGGCATCCTGCAACGTTGCGAGAGGACCTTCCAACTCAGCGGGACTCGATTCCCGGTCGATTTTTTGAATGTGAATTTCCATCCCGTCAAACAGTTTCAGAATGTAAGGGTCGGTTTCGGTCTCACGGGCAAATTCAATATAAAAATCGATATACCCCGACAATACCGGACGCTTATCGGCTGGTGGCGGCGGACTCTTCTTTGCCGGTTTTGCTTTTTTTTGCGTCTTCCTCGCCAGGTTGATGTACATTTCTTCTATCGGCCCCTTCTTGTCGGGAAGCAAAAGCAGCAGGTTCGTCCCCATGCGACTGTCGTAATACTCAAACCAATCGGGCATGTCACTATAATTGCCGTTTTCATCTTTTTCCATCACATGCTGATAATCCGGTATGTCCAATTCCCAGGGACGCCGCGGATACGGATCGTCGAGCGACAAGAGAAAGCTTTTCATTAACGCTATTTCTTCCGGGGTAATCATCGGGATGAAAGGACAGGCCATAATGTTTTGGTGCCAATATAAGAAGTCGAACGATATTTTTACCTCTTCAATCTCAAGCTGCCCCGCCCGCCACTGCAGTTCCATGTTGAACAGTTTCTTCTTCAAAATACTCTTCAGCGCCTCAGTCGCGTAGTTCTGGTACTTGAGTTCCAGGGTATCGCGTTCGTTTAGCAAACCAAAGTAATAGTTATACGACTTGACGAGTGATATTTTCCAGTCGACATACCGACTGATGAAATCATCTTTGCTCTGGTCGGCATACTTTTCCAGGTACTTTTTTCCTTTCTCCGATTCTTTTAACTCGGTGGCAAACTGCGTTGCCAGCTTTTTGAAGAACTGTTCATATTCCACTTTGTCCTCGGGAATAAGCTCTTTCCGGTAGGGGAAATGATCGAAGTTGACAGAGACCCTGTTTTTTTTCATTATGGCTAATTCTTGGTTAAACGTTTGTACAAATACCGAAAATTATAGAGGGGAGCACTCAGCCTGTCCCTGGTCGCATTGCACCCTTATATTCGCAAGAAAGCCCCGGTTACGGGGCTTTTGTTATGTCAATACCGATTAGACTTATTGTTCAGTTGCTGCATCCTCCACGGGTTCATCCTCTTCAATGGTATCCTTCGAGCCATATATCACATAATCGTTGTAATAAGCCTCGTTTGCACCTTCCCAGATATCCTTGCCGGCCTCGCATATCTCGGTAATCGACCGGTAAATCTCATTGGCGGCTCTTTCGCGTTCTACCGTTTTGGCCTCGCGGGTTGATATCAGTGTTTGCTGTTCGTCGATAGCGTCGTCGAGCACCGTAACAGCTGCTTCAATCTCCGTTAGCGTTTCTTCGGTAATGTTGCGCGAAGCCAGTTTGTCGAGCATCTCCCGGCAGGTGGTACAGATATGGTTAGCCAGGTTAATCAGGTCGGCTGCTTTAACATCCTTCAGCTTATTAAACCGGATGGCTTTGTATTCGACCGACTGTTCGCCCAGGGCATATTTACAGCGAAAACGTAAGGTCGATAACAGCTCTTTCACCTGGGCGTAGGCCTTGTTTTTCGCATCGGTTTTCAGGGTTTGCTGTCCCAGCCAGTAGTTATCCGACGGCATTTGCCTGAAGGCCGTTACCTTGGTTTTGAGATTGGTCCGGAAAGTTTCATCGTATCCGAGAGGGGAGACTTGTTCCGCATCGCGTTCTAACAAATTATCGATACGGTCGGCACGCTGAGTTAACGTACCCATGCTAAAATTAAAACTAGTTGTCATGTTAATTAATTTTTATTGGTTGTCTTAGTTGCTAACTGAATAGCTTTTTGAAATTACAACGTTTTACCGCTATATGCAACTCAATTGCACCACTTTTTTATATGTTTTTTAATATAAGAGTTAATATTTTCACCGTTTTAGTTAGTATTTTCAGTGTATTCGATTGGTCTCTCATGGGAAATAAATGCCTATCCATTGACCATGTGTTTACCTTTCTTTTTTGGTATTGCATATCATCACTTCCTCTTTGATTACTGCCATTTAGCAACCATTTCCCCCGCGGAGGAAGACATCGAAAGAGTGGAGGAAGACACCGAAAGAGGCGAGGAAAACATCGAAAAAGTGGAGGAAGACACTGAAAGAGCAGGGAAAGACATTGAAAAACCAGAGAACAACACCGAAAGAAGTGCGACGGATAATACCAGAGCGGTGACCAACATCCCGGAAGCCGGGAATAACACGACCAACACCGCGGAAATCTGAACCAGCATGGCGAAAGGTATTACCAGAGAAGAGGAAGGGGTTGGGAGAGGAAAAAGTGAGATTCTGAAGGCGAAATGGCAAATTCCGATACGCAATTAGTAATTAACTGTTGATTGTGAATAGTTTGTAAAACTGAATAGTTGTTTGCTGAGAGTGAATCGTTATTTTTATGATTACAAATAATTTCTATGAAAACAGGTATACAGTATTTAGACGAACAACGCACTGCCATTCAGAAAGGATTACTGGAAAATCAGAATTATATCCATCAACAAAAGGAACTGCATAACGGTGACATTGCTTTTCTGGCTGAGTTATTTTTGGAGGAGTTGCTAAATGCAATCTATGCCAATGAAGGTTGGAAGATTAAGAATTTGAACACGTATAAACCAAATCATCCGGCAATCGATTTGGCGGATAAAAAGAACCGGGTTTGTTTCCAGATTACGGTGACAGACTCAACCGGTAACGCGAATAAAAAAATTAAAGATACGCTTACTTCATTTTACAAAAGAGGTCTCGATAAGGATTACGATCGGCTTTTTATTGTGTTTGCATCGGGCATTCAAAACAAGAAGGGAATTAAAATACCTCCAACAGTGGAAGTTAATGGACACAATGTGCCTGTAGCTGGTTCTTTAATAACAAATGAAAGTGTAAACGACCTGTTGGACTTGGAAGAGACTATTTTTGAGGGGACCAGAGATTCGGAAAAGATAAAGAATGTCCTGATTAAGATTCCGGCGCGTCCGGAACAAAAATTACCGGTCTTTAAAGCTGAAAAATACATTGCCCGGAAAGCATTGGATTTAGAAGGAAGGTCTATTGATTTAACCAACTATTTGAACAAGGAGAAACGAGTTGTTTTGTTAGGCGTCGGCGGTTGGGGGAAAACCACGGAACTAATACGAATTACTAATGAGATAAAGAAGACCGCTAATACCTTTTGCTTTTTTGTGCGATTGATTAATTACTCGAGGTCATTGGAAACCTTGTTGAACGCTCGTTGCAAGAATTGGCAGAATGTTCCTGAAGATGCAGAAACATACTTTATTCTAGATGGCTTCGATGAAATCGACAGTAGTAAAATAGAAGAAGCGGGCCATGAGATTGAGAACTTTGCAGCAGGACATTCCGATGCACATTTGCTGGTTTCCTGCCGTAATAACTTTAATCCGTTTCATGCAATCGAAAATCCGGACGAAAAAAAGAGTGACGAGTTCAATGTTTGCTATTTGGAGGAATTGTCGGACGAAGATATTCAGAAGTATATTGAACAGGAATGTTTGGATTCGGCTTCTTTCATGAGTGCGGTAAAGGAGAATAAATCGTTTGAAATCTTATCGAATCCATATTATCTGGTAAATACAATCGACATATATAATTCAACCGGACGCTTGCCCGAAACAAAGGCTGCATTTTTCGATAAGTTAATCGAATTGCGTATTGATTGGGAACGCGATAAAAAGCCTTTGACATGGCAGAATATCGATGAGTACGGTTTAAGGGAAAGTTTAAGAAACCTTGCCCTGACAATGCAATATGCAGGCTCTTTCAAAATATCCCAAAGAGATTTCACCATGATTGTCCGAAAACAGGAAATCAGGCAGACGATACAAAAACTCTTTTTTTATCAGGAAGAAAATGAATGGCGGTTCGAGCACAATAACCTGCAGGAATTTTTGGCGGCGCAATATATTGCAGAATTAGACTGGGAACAACAAAAACAGATTATTCTATTGGATAACGGGAAGCTAAAACCCAAATGGCTGAATGCATTTTCGTTTTTGGTCAATATTGCGAAGCCTTCGGGTGAGTTGATTCAATATTTCATTGAAAAGGATATCGATTCGCTGGTAAAAACGGAACCCGATAAGGTCGATAGGACTATTCGGAACGACGTTTTTAAAGGGATTCTCAATAAGCATAAAGCAGAAGATTCAATTATTTGGAACAAGACATACACCGAACAAGATTTATACAATTTCGTCAAATTGGAGAAGAATAGTGAAGTAATTGAATTTCTCATAACTGAACTTAGTGTGGAGAACGCCAAGCAGCAGGTGATTTCAAATGCTGTCAGGGTTTTATCCCATCTAAAGAGTTCGGGGCAATATTTGCACAAAATTCAGCCTTTGTACTTAGTGCTCCTAAATCGGAACGGAATCCATAAATATGGTTGCAGCCGGGAAATCATCCAGTCCTTTTCGAAATGGAAACTCTTCTCGAAGGAAGTGAAAGACCAATTAATAGCGACCGAAAATTTGTATGACAAAGATGGCCCCCTAAGCTCTTTGTGTCATTATTTGGCCGATGGTAAGTTTGATGATATCACTGGAGAACAAGTTCATAAACTTGTGGAGGCATTCAGTGAACAGAGGTTTGTTGGTTCAGAATATTCATTGTTTGACGTTGTAAGATTGCTTTCCAAAGAAGAACTTATAAATCTTATCGTTGCAGAAACTCCAGCTAATAACAAAAATAGAGAACGTACTTGGAAGCGTGATTTATACGAAGTATTAGGCATTCAAGCCATAGAACTCTATGATTCAGATTCCTGTGTTACAAAAGCGATTATTGACTTTGTGTATACTTCGTATCGGTTCCATGAGAAAGAGTATGGAAAACAATTCAAGATCTTTTTTGAGAGAACGGAACAGGTTGAGTCGGTTTTTAAATCATGTTTCCTAAGAGATTTAAATAATTCAAGTAACAGGCGACGTGAATACTTCATTGTGCCGGCACTAATTGCCAATCAGGAATGTTTGGATTGGGTAATTGAGATGTATCTGGGAGGAAAAATACCGGATAAGCTAATTTGGTATTTCATAGGCGTTTTATCCATTGTTGAAAATTATGAAAAGGGTAGAGTCTTTCAAGAAAAGTTAAGTCTTGTTGCTGGTCGTAAGTTTAATGATGACACCAGTGAATTAAATTCATTTACGACTAGAGTTGAACAACTAGAGTACGAAATTCTTTTGAATAGAAAACTGGCAATAGCATGTGTAAAGAAAGCTTTTGGCTTTATAAAGCGCTCCAGAATTAGCCGAGAAGACCTTATTGAAATACGTTGGTCAGACGATAATATTCCCAAAGACCCTGAATTAATTGTTGGTCTGGAATTCTTAATAACTCATTCCGATAATGATGAGGAAATTGAAAAAGATCTGTTTTTAGAACGATTATCGAATGAAGACCAATGGGAAGATATCATACTCGATAAATATGCGTATGCCTATTCGTCAAATAATCTTCCCCGTGAAAATATTGAGTGGATTGTCAACTGGTGTAAGACTAATTCTTGTAAAGTTAATTTTGAAGGTAGCCTGACTAAAAACGGTGATGGAGGATATACGTACGATAACAAAACAGCACTTTTCGTACAATTTGCAGTTTTTTTTAATGTGGAGATAGAGGAGAATATCATGTTGGAAATGACTGGATGGATGGGGATTAATAAAATGATAACCTCCGGAGGTGGAAATATTAACGATTACAGAGTTTATGCTTATCTAAAGAAACACCTGAATATAGAGACTCTAAAAGCAAGAATCGCAGAAAATATTAGGAAAGAGTCAGATATGATTGAACCTGTTTTAGTCGAGCACGTCGAAGTTGTGAAAGAAGAGAGATGGACAGAAGCTGCTGAATATTTGCCTCACTATTTGAACAGTCCTTATGTAAAAAGATATGTAAGACGGGAAGTTTTGGATACCTACGAATTCCTGGGAGGTGATTGTGAAATGATCTTGCCTTCACTGAAATTAGTGGAGTTAGGTGGAAGTGATAATTACTATGATTGGAACCTCGTTGACTATTTTGTCAAGCATAAGCGACCTGAAGTGTTGGAGTTTATGAAGACCCAGGTTGATTGCCCGAATGTAGATCAAGTGAAACTGGGGATTTATATGATGAATTATGGGGAAAGACAAGGTGCGGAATTAATACTGCGGAATTTGGCAAATGCCCAGTTGAATGAAAGAGAGTCTTTACAGAAAATGGTTGGGAAGATGGAACCAGAAAATTCGGAGTTCTTAATTGACTTTTTAACTGGTTTATTTTCGGTTTATGCCGGTGGTAATATGGGGAAAGATGGGTTTGGAAGTTTGTTTCCGGTTATTTTTGAAAAGTTTCTCGAAATAATCAAACGGTTTCCCCAAAAAGAAACGGTTATTTACTCGAAACTGGATAAGATATTTGAAGAGATTCCCCACAATGAGACGATTGGTAACGCACGGTATCATTATTACGAATTGAAAGAGCGGGTCAATATTGAAAAAGATAAAGAATGTACCATCCGGCAGGCGATAAATGAATTGAGGGGCATGGGTATTCTGAATGAGGTTTAATATTGCTTACGCTCCTTCAGGGCTTAGGCCATTTGCGCACTACCAGGTAACAGGGCGTTGCCCTGCCCTAATGCTGTTGTACCGTTGGCGCAAAAAGAAGGTACCCGGAATCCGTGAAAGGCCAAAGGTCTTGCAGCATTAACCCGTGGCACCGCCATGGGAACAAAAATGTGGTGAGGTGAATGCGGTCGCGTGCCGGCCCCGATTAAAACGTTAACGCTCTTACGACCGCAACGGCGCTATCGCTCATCATCGCTCAACAATAGAAACTACAAAACTCGTCTAACAAATCAATTGTACTGCCGGCTTCATTTTGAGTTGGGAGCCTCTGTTGATTTATGGAGTCTTTCAATCATTTTCCGGAAAAAAAAGCGATGACCAATCAAAATACGTACAAGAAGAGTTTTGTGTATTTGGTTAATTGTCAATCTTATATCTGGTTTTAGGGATTGAATGAAAAAGCAAATACCGATTTGTCTATGTTTTTGAATAATTTGTCCATATGTAGATATTTAAAGGAACCTACCTTGAGCTTGGATTGAAATTAAAATTCATTTTCTATGAAAAAAACTAAACTAAAATTATTGGTGTTAGCCATCTTCTTCGGCATTTCATTTAACACCTTTGCGCAAGCGCAACAAATTTCCGGTGTTGTGTACGACGAGCATAACACCACTGTTCCGGGAGTAACGGTTGTAGAAAAAGGGACAACTAACGGAACCGTGACCAACATGGATGGGAAATTTAACCTGAAGCTAACGGGAAAATCAAAACTGCTGGAGTTTTCATTTGTAGGTTATAAAACTCAGCAAGTTCCAGTTACCAACCAGACAACTTATACCGTTCATTTGGAACCATCAGTTGTTAATCTTGACGAAGTAGTTGCCATTGGGTATGGCTCTGTTAAAAAGAGCAACTTAACGGGAGCAGTGAACTCCGTGGATCACCAACGATTGGAAAAGGCAAATAAAGTAGATGCTATTTCGGCATTGGAAGGCCAATCTGCCGGAGTTGTCATTCAACGTACTGACAATAAACCGGGTTCAGGTGGGTTTAACATTCGTATTCGTGGTGCCAGCACCATCAACACGAATGAAACAGCGAGCCAGGGAGGTTATAACCCGGGACAAAACCCGTTATTTATTGTTGACGGAATTGCTGTAGACGACATTTCATTCTTAAACCCGTCGGATATCGAGAGAATGGATATTCTGAAAGATGCTTCGGCCACAGCAATCTATGGTTCGAGAGGTAGTAGCGGGGTAGTTTTAATTCAAACAAAACAAGGTAGAAAAGGTAAATTAAGAGTTAGCTACAATAATTATTTCGGTTTCAAACAGGCATACCACCTGCCCAAAATGTTAAATACTGATGAATATGTACAGTATTTAAAGGATGATGTTGTGGGTAATCACTATGCTTCCGGCGATTACAACTTCACCACCGCCGATGTGGTATTATCGGATTACCTGGATGCGGAAGAGTTACAAAATATTGCCGATGGTGTTAATACCGATTGGGTAAAACTCATTCGTGTTAACGGCTATCAAACCAACCACACGCTCAACTTAAGTGGTGGAAATGACAAAACCGTTTATTCAGCCAGTATGGGTTATACAAAAGATAACGGAACGGTTGGAGGCGAAAACTTTACCCGTTACAATGTCAAGGCCGACGTCTCTTCTGATATACTTAGCTGGTTAAACCTGAGTGTTGGAAGTTATATGACTTATGCTATTCAGAATACCGGTAGCTGGGAGGCTTTCAGAAGTGCATACCGTTTGAAACCAATTGGCCGCCCATACAACGCTGATGGCTCGTTGCGTTTTTACCCACTTTCGAAAGAAACACAAGTGACAAATCCACTTTTTGAACCATCAAATATTACCAAACAAACCAAATACTTACAATGGTTAGGTAATATTGCCATAAAATTGACCCCGGTAAAGAACCTGACTCTTACGTCTAAGTTTTCGCCGGATGTTAAATTCACCCGTTATGGTGAATATCGCGGACTCTATTCCAAAAGTGTAAGTGGAAATCCTTCCAACAGAAGGGCTCAGGTAAATAATTTCAATTACCTCTCCTACACCTGGGATAATATCATTAATTACAAGTTCAAAAAAGGCATCCATGATTTCAATATTACAGCAGTAATGTCGAGGTACATGGAAAATGACGAAAGCTATTATACTCAAGTAAGAAACTTCACCACTGACAATTATCTGTTTCATAATCTGGGAGCTGGCCTTAGTATTCGTGATGTTTCAAGTGGTTACACCGAACAAACGCTGGAATCATATACCGGCAGGATAAATTATAGTTTAAACGACAAGTATTTGTTCACCTTCACCGGCCGTTACGATGGGTCTTCTATTCTTGCGGATAATAACAAGTGGGCATTTTTCCCGTCTGCTTCTTTTGCCTGGAAGATGCTTGATGAAGGTTTCATGAAAAATCAAAAAGTGTTATCCAGTGCCAAATTCAGGTTAAGTATTGGACAAACAGGTAACAACGGAGAAGGGGGCGGATTGGCTCCTCTGGGTTCTCAATCGTTACTTGGCAGCAGTGCAACCAACCTGGGAGGCACATCAGTTTCTACTGCCTATGTTACAGGATTGGCCAATAAAGACCTGACATGGGAAAAAACAACGGAAGAAAACGTCGGTTTTGACTATGGTTTTCTCAATAACCGCGTTTTCGGTTCAATTGATGTTTACCATCGAAAAACGACTGGAATTATCTTTTTCACGCCGCTGCCTTCGGTTACAGGATTCAGTGGAACGTATAATAATGTGGGAGAATCAAGTAACAATGGTGTAGAAATATCATTAAACACTGTGAACGTTGATAACGGTAATTTTAAATGGACAACCAACTTCAACTTTGCCAGTAACAAAAACAAAATTGACAAATTATACGGCAACCTTGATGAAATTCAGTTTAATGTACAAGGAACTAACCTGATTAACAAAGTAGGCGAACCTATTGGTTCAATTTACGATTACGTGTACGACGGAATTTGGCAATCGAATCAGGCTGCTGAGGCTGCCAAGTATGGACAAAAACCTGGACAGGTAAGGGTAAAAGACCTAGATGGCGACGGGCATATTACTCCCGGGAAAGACCGTAAAGTAATTGGTCAGGTAACTCCAAAATGGACCGGAGGTATTACCAGTTCCATGAATTACAAAAATTTTGATTTCTCCTTTTCGGTAATTACCAGCCAGGGAAATAAAATCTGGAGTACGTTCTACTCAAACACGGTATTCCCTTACGATGAAAACCCATCAAGATTGTTTAATGCTGCAAAAGTAAACTACTGGACTCCAAGTAACCCAACGAACGACTGGTATCAGCCAGGGAATGGCGGGCCTTATTCCTGGGTATCTAAATACAAAGACATTTCATACACAAAAATCGGTTACATAACTTTAGGATATACGATTCCTGCCGACATTTTGAAACGTGCCCACATTGCTGGCTTAAGAGTTTATACAACCGTTCAAAATCCATTTATCTTCACGAAATACGGGGGATGGGATCCGGAGAATGCCGGTAGAAATTCATGGGGTGGAGCATTTATGTCCCGCACATATATGGCAGGTATCAACTTAAATTTCTAAACACTAAACGATTCTAAAAATGAAGCATACAAATTATAAAATACTATCATTACTACTGGCTTTGAGTTTCTTCGCAGCCAGCTGTACCAGTTTCCTTAATGAAAAGAATTACACCTCGCTATCATTGGAAACTGCAGCATCCACTCCGGAGACATTTGATCAGTTGGTAGCACGTGCGTATGAATTATCACGTGAATATACTACGCACTATACTTCCGACATGTATTATAGCCTGGAGGATCTGGGTACGGACGTCGTAACACGCGGATCGTTAATTTTAGGAACCAGTGATTTAAATGATTATGTCAACCTTAACTCTACGAATTACACGGTTAGCGTTTACTGGACTGACCAATATGCAATAATCGCAGCGGCTAATACGGCAATTGATAATGCCGACGTAATTGAAGGGATTGACGATAGCACAAGAACAGTTGGCATTGGAGACGCTAAGTTTTTCAGGGCTATGTCCTATTTTAATTTAGTGGTCAATTACGGAGGTGTTCCGTTAGTGGTTAACCAGGTTACAACTGCCCAAAAAAACTATGTCAGGGCTACTGAAGAACAAGTCTACTCACAAATAATCAGTGACCTTACCGATGCATTATCGGCAGTACCGGAAGATCCTGCTCAATACGGAAGGGTTTCAAAAGATGCAGTAAGACATCTTCTGTCAAAAGTATATTTAACAAGAGCTTACAAATCATACGCTGCAAGTGACGATTTTTCAAATGCAGCCAAGTTAGCCAAAATAGTGATCGCCAATCACCCGCTGGTTCCTTCTTTTTCAAGTTTAGTTAGCATTAATAATCAACGTAATTCGGAAGTCGTATTTGCGTACCTGTTCGGTACCAACTCGGTAAGCAGAGGTTGGGGTAACTCAAAGCACATGATGTATAAATTCAGGTTTTACGATTATCCCGGCCTGTCAAGAACCGTGCAAGGCCTTGGCCCGATGCCCACTCCATTTTACTATTCCCTGTTTGACGACGCCGACCAACGTGCTGAAGCGACCTTTTCCAGGGTGTTGTATGCTACGAAAGAAGCAACAACTACATTAAACGGAGAAACGGTTAACATTCAAGTCGGAGACACTGCAATGTATTTCCCCAAAGTAGCCTGGACTGATGCCCAAAGAGCGGCGGTGCCTTATAAGGTTATTAATCCGGATGAATACTTCACAAGTGACGGAATTACCAATGTACACTATCCTATATTTAGAAAATTCGACGACCCGGATGTAGCGTTTACACAACCTGACCAACCTTCCAACGGCGAAAGGGACATGGTTGTTATGAGAAGTGGTGAAGCTTATCTGATTGCTGCAGAAGCTTACCTTGGTATGAACGACAAGGCAACTGCAGCTGGTTATCTTACCACACTGCGGGCAAGGGCCGGTTTAACAACCCCTGTTTCTCCGGATGATGTTAATCTTGACTTTATCCTGGATGAAAGAGCTCGTGAATTAACCGGAGAAGTTAACCGGTGGATGGACCTGAAAAGAACCGGCAAACTGATAGAACGTGCTTTGGCACATAATCCACATGTTGCTTTTAACCATGCAATCGACGAACACGATTTGCTCAGGCCGATACCTCAGACCGAAATTGATAATAGCGGTGGTTCTATTACCCAAAATCCGGGTTATGAATAATATATCGAATAACAATAAGCATTAAGTGTTATGAGAATATAGGCGAAGTATTTTTCACTTGCCTATATTCTCTTTTAATTCGCTATTGCGAGACTTGTAGTCTTCCTGTCTAATAAAGCCAGCATGTATTTAAGTAAAACAAACTTTTTAATACGAAGCAAACTTCTGTTCTTAAGTTTATTTGCATTGGCATGCAATGAAAAAATACCGGAAACTGCTTCTAACGAATTTGTTAATAAAGTATATCCGCTACTCGACACTAGAAATTCGAGGTGGTTCTTCTTTTCATCAGCTTGCCGTCCGTTTGGCATGGTGAATCTGAGCCCCGACACTGAAATTAATGGAGCATGGAACAGTGGATACCGGTATCAAGCCGATACCATTAAAGGATTCAGCCACATACATGCCTGGCAGATGTCTGGTTTATCAGTCATACCCGTAACATTAGATAAAACAGAAACCACAAAAATATTTTCAGATTTTTACTCTCCTTTCTCTCATAAAACTGAGATCGTTACTCCGGGATATCATTCTGTTGTGTTAAACCGATATGACATCAAAGCCGGGTTAACCAGTACCAATCGAGTTGGTTTTCATAAATATACCTTTCCTGAAAAAGATATTCAAAAAGCGATTTTATTCAATCTGAATACCCTTTTAGGCCCATCTAACAACACTGCCGGATATTTAAAACAAGATAGCAACAAGGAACTTTCCGGGAGCCTGGTAATGGCTCCAACACACCGACGTATAAAGCCCCTTACCCTGTATTTTAAAATTAAACTGAACAGCCCGATCACTCAAATTGAACAAGATAGTGCAACACATAATTACCTGGTTCTGTTGAAATCTTCAGTACAAAATGTACTCATGAAAGTAGGTATTTCATATACCTCTGCAGAAAATGCATCCCTTAATTTACAAACAGAACTGCCCGGTTGGGATTTTTCTGAAATTGTGAGACAATCTCAACAGGTATGGAACAAAATGTTGGGAAGAATTCAGATTGAAGGAGGAACAGCAGCCGATCAAAGGAGATTCTACACGGACCTTTGGCATGCTTTGCAGGGACGAAGAATAATAAGCGATGTAAATGGGGCCTATCCGGATAATACACAGGAACAATTCCGCATTGGACAAATACCACCGGACAAGAACGGGCACCCCCAATTTAACATGTACAATTCGGATGCCTTTTGGGGTGCGCAATGGACACTTAACACGCTCTGGGGACTTGTTTATCCTGAAATCATGGAAGACTTCGTTCATTCGCTCATGCAATATTATAAAGATGGGGACCTGGTTCCACGGGGCCCTTCCGGTGGCGATTATACGTTTGTCATGACGGGAGCTCCGGCAACACCATTCATTGTAAGTGCCATCCAAAAAGGAATTGTAAAAGACAGTTTAGAATTTATTTATCAGGCACTAAAGAAGAACCATATGTCGGGAGGAATCATGGGCAAATCCGGTTACGAACATAAAACGGATAAGGGCGGAGGACTGAGTTTTTACATTGAAAAAGGCTATGTGCCTTACCCGCTTCCCTATAAAGAAAATTTTGGTGCTCATGAAGACGGAGCCGGACAGACTCTGGAATATGCGTATCAGGACTGGACTTTGGCGCAACTGGCAAAAAAACTTCATAAAGACGACGATTATCACTATTTTCTGAAACGCTCCTTCAATTTCAAGAATATCTTCAATCCATTATTAGGATGGAACGTTCCGAAAGATGTAAATGGAAAGTGGAAAAAAGACTTTGATCCTTACCAGTACGAAAATGGCTTCGTAGAATCCAACTCAGCCCAGTCAACCTGGTTTGTACCTCACAATCTGAAAGAATTAGCCCGTTTAATGGGCGGCGATTCAATTGCGGTAAGAAAACTGAATACCCAATTTATGGAAGCACAAAAGCTCGGATTTACCTCGGGAACTTCCCATGCGGCAGAACTTCATCCGGAATACAGCCGTATTCCGATAAATTACGGCAATCAACCTTCTATACAAGCGGCTTTTATTTTTGATGAATTGAACCGACCCGATTTAACCCAATTCTGGTCGCGCAGGGTGGTAAGAAGAGTTTTTTCCGGTTTATCGGAAAATGTTGGATACAATGGGGATGAGGATCAGGGACTAATGGGAAGTCTGGCTGTGTTAATGAAAATTGGATTGTTTCAAATGAACGGCGGAACAGAAGAAAACCCGGCATACCAGATTGGAAGCCCCATTTTCGACAAAGTTATCATTCATCTGAATCCGGAATATTATCCGGGCAAAACCTTTGAGATTGAATGCAACAACAACACCCCTGACAATGTATTTGTGAGGACGATTCGATTAAATAATACGCCTGTAAAATCGTATTCAATAACACATGAGGATATTGTAAACGGAGGGATATTAAAACTGGAAATGGCTATTAGCGGGCCGTCAACAGAACTTGTGCATAATTGACTGTATTACTGTGTGAAACAAGGTTATGAAAAATATAAAATACATTCTTTTAATTTGCTTTATCGCGCTTTTACAATTGGAGGCAAGAAGCCAAAACCATCAATTTGTAAATCCTCTGATTGGCTCTGAAGGGCCGGGAAATGTGTTCATTGGACCTTCGTGTCCTTTTGGGATGATTAAGCCCGGGCCCGACAACGATGTACATGCCAACAGTGGTTATTCTGCCGATACAACCAAAGCCATTTACGGATTCAGCCAGGTGCATGTAAGTGGCACGGGCGGAGGAGCCAAATACGGCAATGTTTCGGTAATGCCCATTTCCGGTAATTTCGAATCGGTTAAGCAGGAATCGTTTCGCGACGATGAAAAAGTACAGTTGGGTTATTACGCTGTCCGGCTAAAAAAATGGAATATCAAAACCGAAATTACGACTTCCGACAGAGCCACCTTTTACAAATTTAAATACAGCTCCGAAGGGAAGAATGCCGTAAAAATAGATTTGGGAAGATACCTGGATGAAACCGACATAAAAAATGGCCGCGAAACGCAGCAATTTGTCGGTTCCGAAGTGGAAGTAGTTTCCGATACCGAAGTGCGGGGCTACACAAAAGTCAGAGGCGGATGGAACAACGGCAGCGCCTATACCGTTTATTTTGCGGCTGTTTTCGACCAGCCATTCGGCAGTTTTTCTACCTGGAAACAGCAGACATTCTTTCCCAATCAGGCAACGCAGGTTGACGACGGAAGCAAAACCGGGGCAATGCTCTTTTTCAACCATCTTAAAAACAAATCGCTGAATATGAAAATTGGCATTTCATTTATCAGCAGCCTGAAAGCGAAACAAAACATCAATAACGAAATTCCGGATTGGCAATTCGATAAAGTACTCACCGAAACGCAACAAAAGTGGGATAAGATTTTGCAACGTGTAGAGGTCGACAAAGATGCTTCGCCGGAAAAGAAAATGATGCTCTATACGGCACTGTACCACACTATGTTAATGCCGGTTGACCGCACGGGAGAGAATCCTCTTTGGGAAAACGATGGCCCGTATTACGACGACTTTTACGCTATTTGGGACACTTACCGGTCTTCGAGCCCGCTGATAACCCTACTTGATCCGAAACGTCAGGTAGCTATTATTAACGCGCTGATAGATATATACAAACACGATGGTTACATGCCCGACGCCCGAAGTGGAAATTGCAACGGAAGAACGCAGGGCGGCTCTAATGCCGAAATTGTGATTGCCGATGCTTTTGTAAAAGGATTGAAAGGTATCAACTACAAAGAGGCACTCAATGCCATGTTGAAAGATGCCATGTATCCTCCGGGTGGCAATGAGGAAAAAGAAGGCCGGGGTGGTTTGGTCGACTACAACCGCTTGGGCTATGTTTCCACTGACTATGTACGCTCCGGAAACCGCACGGTGGAATATTCGTACGACGATTACTGCTTAGCCATGGTTGCGAAAGGCATCAAGCGAAAAGGTGAATACTGGCGTTTCATTAAACAGTCGGACAACTGGCAAAACCTGTGGCGAGATATTGAGAACAATGGTTCACGAGGCTTTATTATGCCGAAAGATGCGCATGGTAAGTGGGTGGATAGTATTCTGTGTAATGTTAATAATGGCCGTATTAATTATTTGAAATATACGCCTTTGTCGCAAGACTGGCCCAATTGTGTATGCTGGTGGTGTGGTATTTTTTACGAAGCCAGTTCATGGGAATATTCCCTTTCAATACCGCACGATGTGGCTACGCTCATCAAAAAATCAGGAGGAAACGAGGCTTTCTTAAAACGATTGAATACGTTTTTCGACAACGGGTATTATAATGTTGGCAACGAACCATCTTTTTTAAGTCCTGATTTATACCATTGGATTGGCAGACCAGACCTAAGCAACGAACGCATTCATCAGATTATTGATGCAAATTACAGCAGCAAAAGAGACGGAATTCCCGGGAATGATGACTCAGGTGCCATGTCGTCGTGGCTGGCATTTCATATGATGGGCCTATACCCCAATGCCGGGCAATCGTATTACCTCATTAACGCTCCTTATTTTAAAGAAACAACGCTGCACCTACCTGATGGGAAAGATTTTACTATCAAAGCAAAAAACCTGTCGGATAAAAACAAATACATAAAAGCAGTAACGCTTAACGGGAAACCTTACGAGAAAGCATGGATTGAACACAGCGATATTATAGCCGGTGGCACTTTGGTTATTGAAATGGGACGAACACCATCAGAAACATGGGGAAAGAACCAACTTCCGCCGTCGAAACCGGATGACAACAAAATTTAAAGCAAACACTATGGTTAACAAATCTCTTCCTGTAAAAAAACGGCTATTACATATTTTGCTGTTTCTTGCAATTATTGGCGGAACATCAGGATGTAAAAAAGATACTCCGACACAACGTGATTTGTCGCCTGCAGAAGCACTTATCAAGCGCGTTATTCCGAAGTATGCTTCCGATTTCATTGTTGAAACGAAGGCGTCAAAAGGTGAAAAAGATTGGTTTGAAATTCAATCAAAAAACGATAAAATCATATTGCGGGGCAATAACGATGGTTCTGTAGCTTCTGCTCTTTATTATTACCTGAAGAATTATTGTCATTGCCAGGTAACCTGGAATGGGACCAACCTAAACTTGCCCACTAAGTTGCCGAAGGTTGAAGGAACAATCCATAAGGATACGCCTTATGAGTACCGGTATTATCTGAATTATTGTACTTTCAATTACAGTATGAGCTGGTGGAACTGGGCTCGGTGGGAAAAAGAGATCGACTGGATGGCTTTGCACGGAATCAACATGCCGTTGGCAATAACCGGCGAAGCCTATGTTTGGGACGAAGTTTATCGTTCGTATGGATTTACCGACGAAGATTTGAATCCGTTTTTCAGTGGTCCGGCCTATTTTTCATGGTTCTGGATGGGCAACCTCGACGGCTGGGGTGGACCATTACCCATGAGCTGGAAAGAAAGTCACCGCGACTTGCAAAAGAAAATACTGCAACGCGAACGCGAACTGGGCATGAAACCCGTACTTCCGGCATTTACCGGTCATGTTCCGGCTTCATTTAAAAAATATTTCCCCCATGCAAAGCTAAAACGCACCAACTGGGGAAACGGTTTCGGCGACACCTACATCTTGGATGCCAACGATCCGCTATTTGCTGAAATCGGGAAAAAATTCCTGGAAGCGCAACAAAAAATATACGGAACCAACCATTTATATTCTGCCGACACGTTTAACGAAAACGAACCACCTTCAGACAAGCCTCAATACCTTTCGGAATTAAGCAGTAAAGTTTTTGAAGGAATGAAAGAAGCCGATCCCGACGCCGTTTGGGTGATGCAGGGATGGTTGTTTTACAGTCATCGCCAATTTTGGAAAGCTCCGCAAATAAAAGCATTGCTTGAAGCTGTTCCCAACAATAAGATGATCATTCTGGACCTGGCTGCCGAAATTGAGCCGGTATGGAAGCGCACCCATGCATTTTACGGCAAACAATGGATTTGGAACATGTTGCATAATTTTGGAGGTAATATCAGCATGTTTGGCCGTATTGAAAATGTAGCCACACACCCTGCTGAAGCACTAAACGATACAACTTCGGGGCAAATGAGAGGGATTGGCTTAACCATGGAAGGCATTGAGCAAAATCCGGTTTTGTATGAATTAATGATGGATAATACCTGGCGAAACACACCGATTGACCTGCAAAACTGGCTGAAAAGCTATATCCGAAATCGTTATGGTGAGACCAACGCCGAACTGGTGAATGCCTGGAATATTTTAGTGAAAACGGTTTACAACGGAAAAGTAATTCGCGACGGTGCCGAATCAATCATTGTAGCGCGGCCCACATTTGCAGGCTATCGCCGCTGGGCACGGACAAAGCTGAATTATGATCCGGTAGATTTACTTCCTGCCTGGGACTTGTTTGTGAAACAAATTCCGGAATGCAAAAATTCCGACGGATTTCGATACGATTTGGTAGATGTTACGCGTCAGGTTCTGGCGAACGTTGCCTTGCCTGTACAACAGCAAATGGCGCTTGCGTATAAACACAACGACAAACAAAGTTTCAGGAAATACAGCATTCAGTTTCTGGATTTGATCGATGATATGGATCGCCTGCTTGCCACCCGCAAAGACTTTTTGCTGGGCCCCTGGCTTGCCGACGCCCGAAGCTGCGGACAAACTCCCGAAGAAAAAGCGCTGTACGAAAAGAATGCCCGCGACCTGATTACACTCTGGGGAGACGCCAACAGCCCGTTGCACGAATACAGCAACCGACAATGGAGCGGACTGTTAAGCGATTTTTATAAACCGCGCTGGATACAATTTATCGACAGTGTAACTAAAAACTGGGGACATTTCGACCAAAAGAAATTTGATGACAACATAAAACAATGGGAATGGAACTGGGTACAAAGTCACAAAGACTTTCCAACAGAAGCTCAGGGAAATGCAACCCAAGTTGTGGAAGAGTTATACAAAAAGTATCGCGCTCAAATTATTCCTTTAACAAAAATTCAACCTAAAATAGATTACAACTATTAATATGGAAAATACTATCACACAAAAACCGCAACGTTTCCTCTCGCTTGACGTTTTCAGGGGAATCACCATTTTTTTGATGATTATTGTTAATACTCCCGGAACAGGAGCCCATTTGTATCCATACCTCGTTCATGCTCATTGGTTTGGTTTTACTCTTGCCGATTTGGTGTTCCCATCCTTTTTATTTGCGGTTGGAAATGCCATGAGCTTTTCGATGCTGAAGATGAAAAAAATGGAGCCGTCGCAGGTATGGACAAAAATTGTAAAACGAACTATAATTATTTTCCTGTTGGGTTATCTCATGTACTGGTTCCCGTTTTTCACTTTTGGTGCCGATGGGCATTTTATGTGGAAACCCATTGACCAAACCCGTATAATGGGCGTCCTTCAGCGCATTGCACTGGCCTATTTCTTTGCATCAATTATATTTTATTACCTGTCAGAAAAAAAGGCTTTAATTATTTCGGGCATTATTTTGCTGGCGTATTGGGCCATTCTGTATATTTTCGGGCAACCCGGTGCCCAACTCACAATGGCTTCCAATGCCGTTACCCGCTTCGATATGTCGGTTTTGGGATTGGGGCATATTTATAAAAAGGACAGCATTCCGTTCGATCCTGAAGGTTTATTGAGTACCCTGCCTGCCATTGTAAATGTAATTGGTGGTTATATCGCCGGTGTGTTCATTCAAAAGAAGGGGAAATCGTTTGAAGGTATTTCTAAGCTTCTAATGATCGCTTTTGGCCTAATTGCACTTGCTTTCTGGTGGAACCTGGTTTTTCCATTTGCCAAAAAGCTATGGACCAGTTCGTTTGTGCTTTACACCATCGGCTGGGATCTGGCAATTATGGCTGTTTTGGTTTATGCTATCGAAATCAGGAAAATCAAATTTGGTATTGAATACTTTACCATTTTTGGTAAGAACCCATTATTCATTTACCTGTTTTCGGAGCTATTTTATGTCGTGCTGCGTATGACCCCGGTTAATGCGCATCAGGATGCATTTGAGTGGGTAAGTGAACAGATATTTCAGCAAATTTTCCCCGGTCCGTTTGGAGCCCTGGTAACCGCATTCGCTTACGTAATGGTATGTTGGTTATTAGGTTGGTGGCTGAATAAGAAACGCATCTACATTAAAATTTAAAACATCCGAAGTTTTTAAATTCCCTTATGGAAATACATTTAGTATGATTAGATACCTCATATTCAGTCATAATTTATCGGAACAAATGAGATTAAGATAATACTTAGCCATGCAAAACATTTCAAAGTTTTATTTCATAATCGTCCCGTTTTTGCTTTTTCATACAGGCATTTATGCTTCCGATATTTCGCTGCAATTATCAAATTCCAACAAGGGGTTTTCACTTTATCGTTCCGGGAAAAAGCTCGTGGAAGTTGAAAATATTCAATTCGATTTCAGAAATGCTGATTCGGTAAAAGTGATAAGTAAGACAGGGCAACAAATTGCACTGCTTACCTACTATCCGTGGATAAACCCGAGAGGAACGGAAGAAACAGTTCAAAAGCAGGATACACTTTGGATAAACATTGAAACGGACTTTATCCATGTTTTTGCAGCTCCGAAGTGGGCACGACAGGTTCAGATTGTTTTAAAAGATCTTGGCGGAAATTACTATGGTTTACTGGAAACGCTTTATCCCGACAATAAAAAGTCGCCCAACCTGCGTCGAGCTACCATTGACGTGGAGATACAGCCGGAATCGTACCGCTACCACGAAAACTGCGCTTCAGTTCATTCGGCCTTTTTCTTCAATTCACTGGGATATGCCTCGTTTTTCGATTCATTCAGTTCCGGGCAATACCGTCTGGCTCAGGAAGGAAAAACCATTCTCATGCACAACACGGGAAAATTGAACTGGTACATTTTTACGGGCAATTACAAAACCATTTACAACGATTACTATTCAATTATTGGTACGCCCAAATATGTGCCCGACTGGTTTTGTGGTCCGGTAATTTGGAGAGATGAAAATACGGGAAGCAAGCAAATTCTGGATGATGCCAAACAATTCACCGATCTACACATCCCGATTACAGCAATGTTTGTGGACCGTCCGTACAGCGATGGTGCCAATGGCTGGTCGAAAATGGATTTCAGCGATCATTATTCTCACCCCGAGAAATGGATTAGCGAACTAAATAACAAATACGGAGTTGAGTTGATGACCTGGATTGCATCAGCCACATTTGGAGATACAGATTTTCCCGGCTTGCTGGCAGGAAAAATGTGTTATATCGATTTGACAAATAAAGACGCAATTGCCGAATTTCACCGCAGGTTAGAAAACAATCAGTATAAATACGGGGTGAAAGGACACAAATTAGACCGTGCGGACGAAACTTTTCCGCTTCCGGAAGATTGGGCTGACAAAACCGATGATTATTCAAAACGAAATAAATATCCCTATTTGTATGCAAGAGTTACCGATAGCCTGCTCAATCAGGCCTGGGGCCGCGACAATGCAAGTTTTGCGCGTGCAGCTTACCAACGGAGCCAGCCTTACCTGACAGCCGTTTGGGGTGGCGACGTGCGGGCAAACTGGGACGGACTGGCATCCAACATAGCAAATGCCATGCGTTGCAGCTTCATGGGATTTCCTGATTGGGGAACCGATGTGGGCGGTTATCTTGGCGAAGGATATATTTCCCCGGAGCTTTACACACGCTGGCTTCAGTTTGGTTCATGGACAGGATTTTACGAAATAAAACTCGACGGATCGGGTGGCAGGGGCCGGGAGCGTACTCCCTGGCAATACGATGAGGCATTTCAAAAACGCTACGCGCAAATCCTGACTGAACGTATGAAACTTATTCCATACATCTATTCCATGTTGAATAATTCTGCTGAAACAGGCCCGCTAATGAAACCAATGGCAATGGTTTATCCCGAAGACAAACGTTTCACAAATACCTGGGATCAATACATTTTTGGGGATGCTTTTTTGGTGGCTCCCTTGTATTCTGCCCAAAATAGCCGCAAAGTTATTTTACCCGAAGGCAATTGGTATGACTTTTACTCCCACAAAAAATACACCGGCGGGCAAACGATTGAAGTTACCAAATCCATGGAAGAATTTCCGGTATTTATGAAAGCGGGCTCAATACATGCCGAAGGCCAAATTATTGCGGGAAACAGTAAAAACTGGCAGAAAACAAAAAACTACGTTGATCTTTATGTTGTTGCCGGAGGTAGTTGTTCGTTCGACCTTCTCGACCCGGCGTCAAATACAAAAACGTACATTAGGGTAATAAAAAGTGGCGACAAAAATTACGAAGTTCGCATTCCTGCAAATGCGTTAATTCAAAACCTGTACGTAATATCAAGCGATAAACTTAGCAGGGTAACCAAAAACGGGAAAAAGAATAAATTTGAACTGGCTGGTACAGCAAGTTACTGCATAAGAAATGTTTCCGACTCTTCGCTTGTTTTAACGTTTGAATAAAACGAATGCACTGATTTTGTTTGCTCGGCTAATTTTAAAACCACATTTATCGGGGGAATTAGACAACCATGAAAAATACCATTGATAAAATAAGACCATTCGACTTTCTGCTGGCATTTCTATTCACTCTCAGTTTTATACCTGCCACGGTTAAAGGAAACGAAAAACAAGCTTTCCCAATTGTATCGAAGGGCAACACCACAAGTTTAGTTGTAGTTGGGAATGAGCCCAAAGTGGTGCATATTGCCGCCAATATGTTTGCCGGAGATGTTCAAAACATAACAGGAAAACACCCCGAAATCATTCGTGAAATACCACAAAAAGAGAACCGGATAATTATTGCAGGAACCATCGGTAAAAGTAAATGGATTAACAAGCTGGTTACCGAAAAGAAAGTAAACATTTCGACAATTAAAGGCAAATGGGAAAGCTGGACAATGCAGGTGCTTGAGAAACCGTTTCCCGGGGTCAAACAAGCTCTGGTAATTATCGGCAGCGATCGTCGTGCCACGGCTTACGGAATTCTGGAGTTATCGCGAATGATGGGCGTTTCGGCCTGGGAATGGTGGGCCGATGTAACTCCAATCCATCAAAATGAGATTGTACTGAACATGTCACACAAAACCTACGGTTCACCATCAGTAAAATACCGTGGTTTATTTTTAAACGACGAAGATTGGGGGCTACAACCCTGGGCTGCCAAAACCTTTGAGCCTGAAACAGGCGATATCGGGCCAAAAACCTATGCCAAAATATTTGAACTAATGCTCCGCCTCCGCGCCAACACAATTTGGCCGGCCATGCACAGTTGCACCAAAGCATTTTATACAATTCCGGGGAATGCAAAAACGGCCGACGATTATGCCATTGTTGTCGGAACATCACACTGCGAACCCATGCTTTGCAATATTAACGAAGAATGGAACAGCGAGAGAATGGGAGAGTGGCGTTACGATACAAATGCAGATACCATTCGAAAACTGTTTAACCGCCGGGTTGAGCAAACTGAAAATTACGAAAGCATTTACACTATCGGGATGCGTGGCAAACATGATTCGCCGATGGATGCTAAGAATTTATCCGAGCAGGACCGGATTAAGCTGCTGGAAAAAGTAATTGCCGACCAACGGAATATGCTTGAAAAAGACAAGCACGAAAAAGCATCTTCCATACCGCAAGTGTTTATTCCGTACAAAGAAGTGCTTGGCTATTACCAACACGGGCTAAAAGTACCGGACGACGTAACAATTATGTGGACCGACGATAATTACGGTTACATCCGCCAATTGAGTACGCCTGGGGAACAAAAACGTGCCGGTGGAGCAGGAATTTACTATCATGCCTCGTACTGGGGGCGTCCGCACGATTATTTGTGGCTCAGTACCACACATCCGCTGCTTATTTGGGAAGAAATGCACAAAGCTTACCAAACGAATGACCACAATATGTGGATCTTAAATTGTGGCGATATAAAACCGATGGAGTACAATATTGAGTTATTCATGGATATGGCATGGAATATGAAAGCCTTTTCCCGTCCCGATTCTGTCGTAAACCATCTGGAAAAGTGGTTAGGAGATATATTTGCTCCGAAAAACGAAAAAGAGCTAACACAAATTATGCTCGATTATTATCATTTGTGTTTTATGCGCCGTCCTGAGTTTATGGCGTGGAGCCAAACCGAACCGGTCACGAAGCCACAGGAAACAGAACTCACGCAAATAAGATATGGTGACGAATTAACCAGGCGTTTAAAGGACTGGACGCAGCTATCTGACAAAGTAAAGGAATTAAAATCGACGATTCCGGCCGACAGGCAGGATGCTTTTTTCGAATTAGTCGATTATCCGGTAACCGGAGCTTCATTAATGAACCAGAAATGGCTATACCATTACAAAAACGAGTTCGCAGCTCAACAGGGAAGAACAAGTGCAGGGCAATTCGCAAAAGCGTCAGACAATGCTTATAAACAAATCAAAACGGAAACTGATTATTACAATAAAGGCATTGAAAACGGGAAGTGGAATAAGATGATGAGTATGGCTCCCCGCAACTTACCGGTGTTCTCTGAGCCCTCGTTCGAACTGCCGCAACCCGACGCAAAAGCTAGCTTAGGCCTCGCGCTGGAAGGTTATCAAATGGAAGTAAACCAGGATATTCCCAACGCTTATTCCAATGTTTTGCCGGTTTTAAACGAATATTTAAAAGATTCGGCGTTTGTTGATGTTTTCCTGAAAGGCAACGGAATAATAAACTGGACGGCTGTTCCGCAACAACCATGGATCCATTTATCTGTCAGCAACGGAACCGTGTCAGGCAATAACAATAAAGGAGAACAACGCATCTGGGTAAGTATTGACTGGGACAAAGTTCCTCAGAGAAAAAACACCGACGAACCACCACTGGGACATGATTATCAGCTTATTCCACCGTCATACAAAGTAAACGGCAGCATTCAGTTTGTAACAAAAGATACTACACTTGCCATTGGTGTTTCTGTGTTCAATCCTAAATTCAAATCTCTGAACGATTATAAAGGATTTGTTGAAGCCAATGGCTACGTTTCGATTAATGCCGGAGACTGGACTGCCCGTTACCCCGGCAAAAATGCCAATTGGAAACCCATAAAGCACCTTGGTTACTCCGGAGAAGTTATGCTTGCCCTGCCATACCAGGCGGCATCTATCTCCAATCCGGCGCAAATAAAAGAACAAAGCCCTTGTTTGGAATACGACTTTTACACTTTCAACAAAGGTGAAGCAAACATCCGGGTACAGGCTTTACCCACTCACCCGCTTTACAAAGGCAAAAGTGTTCGCTGTGCCGTTGCTGTAGATGAGCAGGAACCTGTAATAATTGATTTTAAAACGGTAGGGCGCAGTGAAGAGTGGAAGCAAAATGTGTTGAAAAATGCAGCCGTAAAATCGGCACCACAAATCATTAATCAGCCCGGGAAGCACAAACTCAGAATTTGGATGGTTGACCCGGGAGTTATGGTCGACAGAATTCTTATCGACCTTGGCGGATGGAAAGAAAGCTATACGTTTCCTCCCGAAACAAAATGCAGAAATTAGTTAGTTTTACCAATCAAGTTGTTATTGTGCTGAAATGAGACTACGAAATTGTTTATTCCTTCTTTTGTTGCTCCCGACAACTGTTTTTGCCGACAGAATAAAATTGGAGCATTATTCGGATGACCAGGGTCTGTCTCAAAATTCAGTACGGCACATTGTTCAGGACAATACGGGTTTGTTATGGATTGGTACTTTTCTTGGGTTAAATAGTTTCGATGGAAATACATTTACTGCTTACACCAGCGAAACTTCAAAGCATAACAGTCTTGAAAATAATGATATTACGGCTTTGGTAATGGATTCCGTAGCAAATCGATTGTGGATTGGCACCCGCAAAGGATTAACCTGCCTTGATTTAAAAAAACAGGAATTCACGACATTTTTGCACAACGAAAATGACTCCAATAGTCTTCCGGACAATGAGGTGAGGGCTTTGTTCTATGACAAATTCAACAGAATGTGGGTCGGAACAAAAGATAGCGGTCTTTGCATATTGAACAAAAAAACAAATGCTTTTTCGAGAGTTGACATAGACGGATTCAATTATGTAAAGTCCATTTATGAAGATTCTTACGGGTGTTTATGGATTGGAAGTAACGGTACTGGTGGTGTTGCACAAATTCGTTTTAATAAAGACGGTTCTATCAACAAAATTAAAACCTATACTTTAACAATTCCGGGCTCAACAGAGATCAATCCGTATGTTAATTTTATTTACCAGGACCGTAAATCAGATATATTTGTAGGAACGCGTGAGGGCCTTTACAAATTGAATAAACTGGAAGATAAATTTTATAATCTTTGGATTCCGGATGCATCAGTCAGAAATATCCTGGGGCCTTATTTTAATTGCGTAGCTCAATCCCCGCAGGGAAAATACTGGCTGGGAACCCTGGGCGGATTGATTGTTTGCGACCATTTGGAAGATATTACTACCGGGAATTACAGATGGTATTATTCTGACTTGTCTGACAATTCGTCTTTGGTCGATAACTCCGTTTCATCATTGTTTTTCGACAAATCCGGGGTTCTGTGGATAGGGACCGAAAATGGTTTGGATAAATTTGACCGGTACAAAAATCAATTCAAAAATATTCGAAATATTTCCTATCTGATTAATAATAAAATACCAAGAATAAGTGGTCTGGCAGAAACATATGATAATCATATTATTGTATCAACCCACGATAATGGATTATTCATTGGCAAAAACAACAAATTTTCGGTTTTGAGCCAACAGAACAAAAGCATTGCCAGCATTTACACTCCCGATGGGAAAGTTTTTTATTGCGGTCTGTGGAATGGTAATATATTGATTTATAATTATCCGAAGAATAGTTATCGCACGTTGGATTTAGGCTTAGGAGAAACCCTCACGCTGGCTTTTGTTAAATTAAAAGATGGAACAATTTTTATTGGTTCGCATGGCAATAAAGCTGTTTTGCTAAATCCACATACGCTAAAGTACAAAACAATACTTCCCGCTTATTTCTCAAAAATTATTAGTAATCAGGCCGTTTCTGATAGTGCCGGAATGATATGGATAGCAACAGAGTCAGGAGTTGTCCGATATAATCCTTATGATAATAAAGCTCGTACCTATTCCGAAAGTAAATTACCTGACGGAGTACTTTTTCATGATATTGCCAAGGATATAGCGATTGACCGTAATGGAAGGATTTGGGTTGCCACTACAACCGGATTGTGTTATTACAAGCCTTCCGAAGACACTTTTATACACATTGATTCGCCGGAAGAGTTACGGGATGAATGGATTACCGACATTCGATTTAGGAAGAACAATGAAATGTGGTTGAATTTCAACAATAATAAAGTTGGGAAATATGACATAAAAACAAAACAATTGAGTGTTTACCGGATTAACAGTGGAAACAGACTGGATATTTTCAGTAACAGGGGATTCTTATTGTTTAACGACTCTCTGATTTATGTTCCGGGTAAAGAAGGTATTATATATTTTCCTACAAATATTACAAACGTATACAAAACCGCGGGATTACCTTTTATTAGCGAAGTGAAAGTTCATGGCAAAGTTGTACATCCGGGAGATACCATTAACGGCCATGTGATTATAAAAGAGAACATCAATTACTCGAGGAAAATGGCTTTGGATTATAGCAATCGTAATTTCGCACTTTCATTTTCTTCACCCTCATATGTTGATGTTAAGCTGAATAAATTTCAATTCATGCTGGAAGGCTTCGATAACAGCTGGATTAATGCCAATAATAATTCCCGGAGCATTCAATATACCAATTTGTACCCGGGCAAATATGTGTTTAAGATAAAAACACAAAACAGTAATGGGATATGGAGTCCGGTTTCATCCTACGAAATCAGAATTAAACCGCCGTTTTGGCTAACTTATAAAAGTCTTTTGTTGTACCTCCTAATTCTTGTTCTGACTTTTTATTTGATTCGTTCACAGATGAAAAGGAGAATGCTTTTAAAACAAGAATTAGTTCTGGAAAAGGTGAAACGGGAAAGAGATGACAAATTAAACAACGAGAAACTCCGCTTTTTTACCAATATTTCGCACGAATTACGAACGCCTATATCTTTAATTCTTGGGCCTGTCAAACATTTGCTTGAGGAGAAAAATTTAACCGATGTTCAGCGTAACAAAGCAGAGCTAATCCTGAGAAATTCAAACAGGCTGATGTACCTGATTAATCAATTGCTCGATTTCAGAAAGGCTCAAAATGGTGAATTCAAACTAAAAGTCATACAAACCGAAATCCTGCGACCTACCCGTAACGCCTTTAATTCTTTTAAAGGATTGGCTTTGGAGAAACAGATAAGCTACAATTTCACGTGCGATAGGGACCAGGTAATTGGTTGGATAGACGTTGACAAATACGAAAAAATATTGTACAACTTGTTGTCAAATGCGATTAAGTTCACGAATAAATACGGAAGCATCGATCTGTTTGTAGATGTAAAAGACGATGAATCACAGTATCTAATCGTTGAAATTAGCGATGATGGAATCGGAATTCCCAGGGAGAGTCAGACGAAAATATTTAAACGCTTTTACCAAACTGAACAAAACAAAATAGAGAATACCGGGTCAGGGATTGGCCTGTCGCTGGTTGACTCGTTAATAAAAGTGCATAAAGCAAAGATATTTGTAAAAAGCGAGCCGGGTGCGGGAAGTACGTTTATTGTTGAAATACCGATAAATAAAGATAATTACGATGCCAGTGAAAGGTTCGATGTACAAAAAGATTTTATTGACGAAAGCCCTGGTAAGACAAAGAAAGTAGTGCAGACGACGGACATAAAGAAGAAAATTCTGGTGATTGAAGACAACAAAGAACTCCGTCAGTTTATTAATGAATATTTATCCGACACCTATAAAGTTTACGAGGCCGAAAACGGAGAACAGGGGCTACAGCTTTGCCGGCAGATAAAACCCATATTATGTGTTTCGGACATAAAAATGCCGGTGATGGACGGTTACGAATTCTGCGTCAATTTGAAAAAAGACACTTCAATCAGTCATATTCCGGTCATCCTGTTAACTGCATTATCAGATAATGAAAACGTAATGACCGGCTACAAATTAGGTGCTGACGGGTACATTACCAAGCCATTCGATCCCGCATTGTTAAAAATAAGAATTCAAAACATTATAAAATCCAGGATAGAGCTTAAAACAAAGTTTTCGGGCGAAATTGAAAGCAACATTGCAGTCCTTTCTCACTCACCGGTTGACGAGGAATTTATCACTCAATTAAGCAATCTAATTGAGGAAAATATCAATAACCCCGACCTCAAAGTGGATATGCTATGCGCAAAAATGGGAATCAGCTCTTCCAAGCTTTACCGAAAAATTAAAGAACTTACTGATTTAAGCCCCAATGAATTTATTCGAACATTACGTCTGAAAAAGTCAGCGCAATTATTAAAGACCAAGAAATACAATGTGTCTGAAGTGTCATATTTAGTAGGGTTTAACGATCCGCTTTATTTCAGTCGCTGTTTTAAGAAACAGTTTGGTTTTTCACCCAGGAAGTATTTATAGAGGTACGCTTCACTTTTTATCACACGCTAAAGCTTAATTTCTTTCTTCATCAGAACCAAATTCCGTCCGTTTTCCTGCTTTGCAACAACGTTTCTACTCATCCCAACCCTTTTCTAATGATAGAGAAGGGCTCACAGCACTGCAAATTCGCAAGGCTTTATTTCCAAAAACAATCTACTATTCTACCGGGAAAATGGAAATACAAACGTTGATGTAATCACCAGTCCCCGCCCTTCATTATTTGTAGAGAAGGGCAATTCGGACGCAGTCCGGATGGGGTGAGTAGATAAAATCCGGCCAATGAGTGCCAATCGCGCTGATAGGTTTGCCGACAATGTCAGGTGTGGGAAAACGACAGAGAACCGGTCGTTTTATCCTGAACGAACCAGTCATTGCAAACCCCTCCCAAACGCGAAGCGCATCTCACCTCCGCGCGAAGCTGAACTTTACGGCCGGAGATGAAGAACTTTACGCGGAAAGATGAAGAACTTTCTGTGTGAAGTTGAAGAAGTTTCCCGACAAAGATGAAGAAGAAAATCCAGCGCTCTTGAGATGCGCTTTCCACAGCCGCGAGATGCGCATCTCCGGGACAGGGAAAAATCCCTTACGACTACCAGCCTCGCGAGGTTATAAGCTTTCTTCAAAAATGGTACTAAGGATCTTCCATAAATGGTTATAAGGTTTTGCTTCATGTAGTACTAAGTATTTTCCACTGGTAGTTATAATGTCCTGTTCCGGGTAGTTACCTTATCCTTCCACTGGTAGTTGTAAGGTTGGGTTTTGTTTAAGAAACCCCGGTGTTTCCGCCCTCTCAATTCCCTGCGGTAAGAAAATATTTTTATGCCGTGAAAAAATAATTTTATAAGCACTCGTTTACAATTTTTACGTTAGGAAATTTTCATCCCCTGCGGCAAGGATTTTCTCCCCGAAGGAAACGATTGCCAATGGGGGTGGTTTTACATTCCATTTCCCTAAATCGCCACCAGGCGATAAGGATCGGCCTGTGATTTGTCTCGCGGTAACGGGTCAAACCGGATTTTACTGCTAAGGCCTGTGGAACGATCTTATTTGTATCCGATAACACGAAGCGGTGGTAGGTATCGGAAGAATTTGTCGTAGGTCAAAATACAGCTTGGATACCCATCGTCGGCAAGTTACAGACCTCGTTCTTTTGATGCTTTTATGTGTTGATAGAACTCCCTTGGAAGTGAGTGAATATTAATTATTCGAGATCGAGGAAAATGCATATCTTTGTTTTACGGGTTAGCATGGAATGGGAAGGCCTAAGTGCTTTGAGAAGCAGGATAACAAGAATTAAATACATTATATCAGGATAAAACAATTTATTTCGTTTTACCCGCCATTTTTGTCTGAAAAGGTCGAACTTTTCTCTTCCTCCAAAATTTTTGCTTTTACTCTCGAAAGAGTGGTGTAATGTACTCCAAGGTAACTGGCAATCATTCGATCTGTAATCTCATTATAAATGTGCTTATACTCATCAAGGAATGTCAGATAACGTTCTTTCAAATCCGCCACTTTCAATAGTTTCAGCTGACGGTAGGTAGAGCTTATATCATTAATTAAAACCCCCAGAAAAAAATCAGTAATTGGTACACTCTCGGTTGTGCATGAACACAGAAATTTTCGATCCAGCAACGTTACCTCCACATCGGTATGCGCCTGAGCATATATTTTACCTATCTTATTTTCCGATACTTCAACTGCCGGACGTAAAACGTCACCGGTAGATTTAAAGTCGATAATTGTTCTTGTACCATCTTCTTTCTTCCAAAATAAAATAACAATACCGCTGGTTATCAGTGAAACGTTTTTATGAAGCATTACCTCTTCTGTCAGGAATTCATCTTTCCTAAAACTTGTGCGATCTGAAGCTTTTTTCAGGTCATATCCCTCAAAAATTTTAAAAGGAAAAGTAAAGCCATTTTCTCTTTCCATAAAAGCAAGATATTTTATTTGATTATAGCGTTGTGAATTTAGTGAATTTGTTAAGTGAATCAAACCTCATTCTGATGAACATAAAAATATTTTAATTGAAAAACTCATCTCATTCTCATAATGATTTACAGATCATGATATTGACTTTCGCTAATAAATCTGAACATCGATGTAGTTATTAGCATATGCTAACAACTGTAATTAGCCAATCAGTTGTTAGCATATGCTAATACTAATTTTATGGTTAATGAGGTTATTTAGTTTGATTGGAATTATGTTTTACTAATCGAGAGATAATGAAAAGAAGAATCAGGCTGAGAAACAAAAAAATGCCATGGCAATGAGCTAGTTGTACTTGCATGTCAATGTCCCGGCCCGGACGGAAGGGCTAACTATCCATTGTAAAACGGATAAAACTATCCCTTACTTGAAAAAGCAGAAAAGATAAAAAACCGGGCATTGGTGTGAGTAGGTCAATGGCAGGACATCGTAAGCAATGCAATGTTGGTTACATGTTGGCAAAAAATAAAAACTGACCATGCTCGCCTAGCATATTTGTTCAGGAACCGGGTTAACAAGCACGGTATCAAATCAAAAAAAATGCAAACCATTAAATCAATACAAATGAAACAACGCTTATCGTATTTTCTCAGGGTGATACTGTATGGCAGCGTAACCCGGTCCTGGCAGGTTTCTTACGCCGACCGAAACGGGAAGCCAGGGGCAGATAAACAACCTGCACTTGAAGCCACACCTGAAAACCGAACAAATAAGGTTTTTTACAAGGGCCATATGTTGGGAATATATTTTCGGTTTGCCTGTGTATTTGGCATGTTGCTTACCTTGTTAACAAGCTTTACACTGCCGGTGATGGCACAAACCTGGCAGCCTGTTGGTAGCGAGGGGTTCTCTACGGGAGGTGCCACATCTGACGTCTCATTTTACATTGATAACGGGACGCCCTATGTAGCTTACCAGGATGCGTCCGGTATTACGGTGATGAAATACAACGGTAGCGCCTGGGTGGGTGTTGGCAGTGCAGACTTTGCGTCAGGATCGTATCCTTCGCTTTATGTTTATGGCGGAACGCCCTATGTGGCCTATTCAGATAATAGTAAAACATACAGGGCCACAGTGAAGAAGTATGACGGCACCTCTTGGGTGACTGTTGGCAATGCTGGCTTTTCGGCGGGTAATTTAAGCAATACTTCGCTTTATGTTGATAACGGGACTCCCTATGTGGCTTATCGAGATGGGGCTAACGGCTACAAAGCTACGGTGATGGAATATAACGGCACCTCTTGGGTGACCGTTGGCAGCGCAGGTTTCTCGACGGGACAAGCAAGCTACACCTCACTTTATTGTGATAATGGAACACCCTATGTGGCCTATCAGGACGTGGCAAACAGTTACAAGGCTACGGTAATGAAATACAACGGCAGCACATGGGAGGTCGTTGGTAGTGCGGGTTTTTCGGCGTATAAAGCATTCTACACCTCACTTTATATTGATAACGGAACACCCTATGTGGTCTACAAGGATTTGAATTACAGCAGTAAGGCCACGGTAATGAAATACAACGGCAGCGCGTGGGAGGTCGTTGGCAGTGCGGGTTTCTCTGCGGGGAATGCAAACTACACCTCACTTTATATTGATAACGGAACGCCTTATGTGGCTTATCAGGACGGGGCAAACAGCAGTAAGGCCACGGTAATGAAATACAACGGCAGCGCGTGGGAGGTCGTTGGCAGTGCGGGTTTCTCTGCGGGGAATGCAAACTACACCTCACTTTATATTGATAACGGAACGCCTTATGTGGCTTATCAGGACGAGGCAAACAGCAATTTGGTCACGGTAATGAAATACGCGCTCAGCCCTCCGTCCATCAGCTACAGCAGCCCGCAAACCTACACCAAAGGTAACGCCATTACTTCGCTGAGTCCAACCAGTACAGGAGGTACGGTAGCCAGCTATAGTGTGAGCCCTGCCTTACCGGCCGGTTTAAGTTTGAATGCCACGACCGGAGTTATCAGCGGTACACCCACGGCGATAACGGCCACCGCTACCTATACGGTAACCGCGACTAATAGTGTAGGTAGCGCCACTGCCAATATCAGCATTACGGTAAACGATATAGCACCTGTTTTCGGCTACGCCACCCCGTTAACCTACACCAGGGGGACAGTCATAAGTTCACAGAGCCCAACCAGTACTGGTGGTACGGTGGTCAGCTACAGCGTTACCCCTGCCTTACCGGTCGGTTTAAGTTTGAATACTACGACCGGTGTTATCAGCGGTACCCCCACAGCGATAACGGCCACGACTATTTATACGGTAACAGGTACCAACACGGGTGGCAGCGCCACAGCCCAAATCAGCATAACGGTGAACGATGTGGCCCCGTCCATCAGCTACAATAGCCCGCAGACCTATACCAGGGGGACGGCCATTACTTCGCTTAGCCCAACCAGTACCGGCGGAGCAGTGGTTAGCTACAGTGTCAGTCCTGCGTTACCGGCCGGTTTAAGTTTGAATACCACGACCGGTGTTATCAGCGGTACACCCACAGCGATAACGGCCACTGCTATTTATACGGTAACAGGTACCAACACGGGTGGCAGCGCTACAGCTCAAATCAGCATTACGGTGAACGATGTGGCCCCGTCCATCAGTTACAGTAGCCCGCAGACGTATACCAAGGGGACGGCCATTGCTTCGCTTAGCCCAACCAGCACCGGCGGAGCAGTTGTGAGCTACAGTGTCAGTCCTGCGTTACCGGCCGGTTTAAGTTTGAATACGACAACCGGTGTTATCAGCGGTACACCGACAGCGATAATGGCCACCGCTACCTATACGGTAACCGCCATGAATACAGGTGGCAGCGCCACGGCTCAAATCAGCATTACGGTGAACGATGTGGCCCCGTCCATTAGCTACAGCAGTCCACAAACCTATACCAGGGGGACAGCCATTGCTTCGCTGAGCCCGACCAGTACCGGCGGAGCAGTTGTGAGCTACAGTGTGAGCCCGGCTTTACCGGCCGGTTTAAGTTTGAATACCACAACCGGAGTCATCAGCGGTACACCCACAGCGATAACGGCCACTGCTACCTATACGGTAACCGCCACGAACACGGGTGGCAGCGCCACAGCCCAAATCAGCATTACGGTGAACGATGTGGCCCCGTCCATCAGCTACAGTAGCCCGCAGACGTATACCAAAGGAACAGCCATTGCTTCGCTGAGCCCGACCAGTACCGGTGGCATGGTAGACAGTTACAGTGTTAGCCCGGCCTTACCGGCCGGTTTAAGTTTGAATACCACAACCGGTGTTATCAGCGGTACACCGACAGCGATAACGGCCACCACTACCTATACGGTAACCGCCACGAACACAGGTGGCAGCGCTACGGCCGGTATCAGCATAACGGTGAACGATGTGGCCCCTTCCATTAGCTATGCTACTCCGCAGACCTATACCAAAGGAACGGTCATCACAGCGCTTAGTCCAACCAGTACCGGCGGAGCAGTTGTGAGCTACAGTGTCAGTCCTGCGTTACCGGCCGGTTTAAGTTTGAATACCACAACCGGAGTCATCAGCGGTACACCCACAGCGGTAGCCGCTACCGCTACCTATACGGTAACCGCTACCAATACGGGCGGCAGCGCCACAGCTCAAATCAGCATCACCGTGAATGATGTGGCCCCGTCCATCAGCTACGCCACTCCGCAAACCTATACCCGGGGCATGGCCATTGCTTCACTGAGCCCAACCAGTACCGGTGGTACTGTGGTCAGCTACAGCGTCAGCCCTGCTTTACCGGCCGGTCTAAGTTTGAATACCACGACCGGTGTTATCAGCGGTACACCCACGGCGATAACGGCCACCGCTACCTATACGGTAACCGCTGCCAACACGGGTGGCAGCGCCACAGCCCAAATCAGCATAACGGTGAACGATGTGGCCCCGTCCATCAGCTACAATAGCCCGCAGACCTATACCCGGGGTGCAGCCATCACGGCACTGAGCCCAGCCAGTACAGGTGGCATGGTGGACAGTTACAGTGTGGGCCCTGCCTTACCGGCCGGTTTAAGTTTGAATACCACAACTGGTGTTATCAGCGGCACACCAACGACGGTGACGGTGACTAACACTTATACAATAACTGCGACTAATAGTGTAGGTAGCGCCACAGCTCAAATCAGTATTACGGTGAATGATGTGGCCCCGGCCATCAGCTACAGCAGTCCACAAACCTATACCCGGGGCATGGCCATCACCGCTCTGAGCCCAACCAGTACCGGTGGTACAGTGGTAAGCTACAGTGTGAGCCCGGCCTTACCGGCGGGATTAAGTTTGAATACCACGACCGGT
>NZ_JHXO01000016.1 GCF_000621705.1 Prolixibacter bellariivorans ATCC BAA-1284
TGAATTCTATTGCCAGGATATTACAAGAACTGTAAAGAACGCTTTGAAAATGATAAATACACTAGTTCAATGTATCCATCGAGGCAATACGATTAATATCTTTTCAGTTTAATACAGTTTGGCTGTTTTAGCTTATTGCAATACTGTTCCAGCTGGACTTAGTGCAATACCTACTTGTCCGCCTTTTACAGTTGATAATTCTTCGTTAGAGAGAATTTCGAAGGTTGAGATAGATTTCATAACAGAGTTTATTAAATGGTTAAACAACAACTATAGGTTTAAATAAAATACAAATTAGATAATGTTACTGCTTACTGCAGAACTGTGCCACCAGGAGGTAATGCAATACCTACTTGACCACCTTTAGCGGTTGACAATTCTTCTGTAGACAAAATTTCCAAATTGAGAGAATTCATAACAAATGCTTTTAATGGTTAAACATGTTCCTTATTTGTTTCCTTGCATTTGTTAATACCGGAAAAGCGAAAAAGGTTACCCACTAAATCATAAAAAATTCAAAAAAAAATAATAGTCAACACCTAAGTGTTAATAAGTCAATGTGGTATGTGTCGTGTGGTTTTCGAGAATAAAAGCTATTTTTGTTGTTATTACTTTATTTTTGAAGTCTATGAGACTTAGTAATCTGTTTTTTCATCTGAATGGTAGGATCCTCATTTTAGTGAGTCTGATACTTCTTTCTATTCCTACATGGGGAGAGGTTGATTCAAATCAACAGGAAGATCATTATTCAGAGGGAGTGAGTGAATTTCGTAACTTCAATTTTGAGGACGCATTGGCTCAGTTTAAACTTGCAGTTCAAGATAGAGAGGAACAGTACGGTAAAATGTCTAAGGAGGTGGCCAATGTGTATTCTAATATTGGAATAATTTTGAAACAGGTTGGTCGAGAAAAAGAAGCTATTGATTATTATTCCAAAGCGGAAAAAATATATCAAGAATTAGGTGAAAGCGCCTTGCCTAACCTGGCCACGCTCTATATTAATATAGGTTTTTTGTACATTCAAAATGGTGATTTTAATACAGCGTTGACCTACCTGGAAAATTCAAAGAGTATTTTTGAAAAAACCGAACAAATAAACAGTCCTGCCTATTTGACCCTATTGCTGAATCTTACGACTGCCTACACACAGTTAAGAAGATTTAATGATGCTTTTAATGTGGCTTCTGAGCTTAAAGCGGGCAGTGACAATGTATATGCGGTACTTAGTTATTACGAATCGGTTGGGTTCATTAATCTTAGAATGGACAATTACTCCGATGCGCTTAAAAGTCTTTTTTCTGCTTTAGAATATGGGAAAAGCAATCTTGGAGAGAATTTTTACCACCAAGAGAATATATTGACCAATATCGGTATGTGCTATCTGAATTCTGAAGATTATGACAAAGCTTTTCCTTATTTTAATAAGTCGTTAAAATTGGCAAACGAGAAGTTTGGTCAAAAAAATGGAGCCTCTCCAGCCATTCTGGTAAATATGGGCATGGTTTATATGGGGAAGTCTGCTAAAGCTAGTGATATCAGTAGATTTTTAGTGGAAAAGAGAGCTATGCTTTTGAAATCGTTAGATTATTTCCAACAGGCATTAATCGCGATTTCTCCTGATTTTAATGAAAAAGATTGGACGAAAAATCCGGATGTACAGAATTCATTCAGTAACAGCCAGATGTTGGAGATATTGAAGCGTAAGGCAGATGCTTTGCGCCAACTGGCGGAAGTAGAGACTAATTCTGGAGAGAAGGAAACTGCGTTGAAGTATCTTAAAAATTCATTGAGTACTTATGAAAAAGCGATTGATGTTATTCATCTTTTGCGGAATGGCTATTTGAATCAGGATAGTAAGCTGGCTCTTGCTGAGAATGAACAGGCAACGTATTTTGAGACGGTGGATGTTGCCACCAAACTTTATGAAAAGACGGGTGAACGCCATTACCTGGAACAGGCATTTCAAGTTTCGGAAAGAGGCAAATCAGCTACGTTTTTATCGGCTTTGCGAGATTTGAAAGCGCAAAAATTTGGCGGAATTCCGGATTCCTTGCGTAACCAGGAGGAGACGCTAAAGAGTGAGATTTCTGCTTACAAGGCATTTATTTTCAATGAGAATAACAAGGACAAGCCTGACTCTACGAAGCTGGGACGTTGGCAGTCGAAGGTTTATGAGTTGGAACAGAATTATTCGGACCTGATCCATCTGTTTGAGCAAAATTATCCGAACTACTACAACCTGAAATATTCGGATGATGTAGTAACCGTAAAAAAACTTCAGAATTACCTGAAGCACCGCGATGCGTTGATTGAGTATGCGGTGAATGAGCCTGAAAACGGGAAGCCGGGAGAGTTGATAACCTTCTTTGTTACCAGTCAGAAATGTGAGGTAAAGCGGCAGGTGCTCAATGACAATTACAACAAAGAAATTAATGCATTTCTTGGCTTCCTGCGGAATCCGGATGTTCTGAATACGAACCGAAAAACGTATAGTGAATATGCCCGGTCGGCTTACAGTTTGTACAAACTTTTGGTTGAGCCCTTTGCAAGGGAGATACAAGGTTACCGGCTGATTTTTATTCCGGACAATAAACTTGCTTACCTCCCATTTGATGGGATGATTAGCGCTATGCCAGATACAACCCACATGGATTTTCGTAAGCTGCACTACCTGATTAAGGATTATCCCATTTCTTATTCCTATTCAGCAACTTTACTGTATCAATATTTTAAAAGTGATGCCACGGCACCTCGCAATTTAATTGCTTTTGCACCGGATTATTCCAAGGGAGCTACTGTTGATATTAATGCCATCCGGGATGGCGTTCGGGAAAACTTATCACCATTACCCGGAGCGAAGGAAGAAGTGGAAGGCATTACTAAATTAATTTCCGGTGATGTGTTTGATAATAATAAGGCAACAGAGAGCAATTTTAAAAAGGATGCAGGTAATTATGATATTCTGCATTTAGCTATGCATACGATTTTGAACGACAGTTTGCCTATGTATTCCAAGCTGGTGTTCTCGCCGGAGAATGACAGTATTAATGATGGATGGCTGAATACATACGAGGTTTACAATATGAAGCTGAAAGCGCGGTTGGCTGTTTTGAGTGCCTGTAATACCGGTTCTGGTAAGCTGCGGAAAGGGGAGGGTGTTGTCAGTCTGGCCCGCGGATTTTTATATGCCGGTTGTCCGAGTATTGTTATGACACTCTGGAATGTAGAGGATGTTTCCAGCGCGAAGCTGATGATTAATTTCTATAAGTATTTATTGAAAGGATACTCGAAGGATGAGGCTTTGCGTAAGGCGAAGCTCGATCATTTGGCCAATGCCGATCCATTAAAAGCTCACCCGTATTATTGGTTAGGATACGTGTTGATTGGTGATCAGACACCATTATTTAGCACCAAAGTTCCCTATTTCATCGGATTGATTATTGTGTTGTTATTTGTTGTGATAGGAGAACGTTTTTGGGTTGAGCGCCGAAGAAAAAGAAGAATGAAACGATAAAAAAAGCCCCGCATTGTAGACGGGGCTTTTTATTTATTAAAGATTTTCCAAAAAGTAATCACTAACCTTTCTCATCAGATGAACCCGGTCAATTCCGTGGACATTGTGCACTGACGTTGGATACACAAAGAAATCAACCTGTTTCTGTTGTTTGATGCACTCCCGCAGGAATTTCATGCTTTGTTGCATCACAACGGTTTGGTCTTCTGCTCCATGAATCAGCATTAGCTTTCCTTTCAGAGAAGAAACGTGATTCAACATGTTACTCTCTTTGTATCCTTCCGGATTTTCCTGAGGAGTGTCCATGTAGCGTTCGCCGTACATTACTTCATACATTTTCCAGTCTACTACCGGACCGCCGGCAACGCCTACTTTGAAAACTTCAGGATGACGTAGCATCAGATTCAGCGTCATGAAACCGCCAAAACTCCAGCCATGTACTCCAATTCTGTTTTTATCGACATAGGGAAGTGATTCCAAATAGTCGATACCTTTCATTTGATCCGCAGTCTCGTTAATTCCCAAATGACGATGGATCACATTTTCAAATGCCGCGCCCCTGTTATCTGAGCCTCTGTTATCGACTGTGAAGGCGATGTAGCCTTTTTGCGCCATATAATATTGCCAGAATCGGGCGTTGTTGTGCCAGGTATTTCTGACGAGCTGAGCGTGCGGACCACCATACACATAAACAATAACCGGATATTTTTTTGTGGAATCAAAATCGGCTGGTAGTATCATCCGGCAATACAAATCGGTTTTTCCGTCTGCGGCTTTGATGGTAAAGATGCTGTTTTTGCCAAAACGGAAATCTTTTAAGGTGTTGGCAGCAGTCAAGAGGTTGCGAACCACTTTTCCTTTATTCGTAATGAGGTTGGTTACCCTTGGTACATTTTTGCTTTGATACGTATCGAGCAGGTATTTTCCATCTTCACTCAACAAAGCCTGGTGTGTTCCATCAGCGTTGTCAAGCCGGGTTATTTTCCCGTTGCTGAGCTGTACTTTGTATATATTTCGGTCGATCGGACTCACTTTCGTAGAAACGAAATACATATATTTCTCAGCTGGATCAAATCCCAGGATATCTGTTATTTCCCATGGACCTTTCGTAATTTCTTTCAACATTTCCCCCGACGTATCGTACAGGTAAACATGAAAATAACCATCTTTTCTGCTCCAGCGATAGAAATGATTGGGATTTGTTTTTGAGAATACAATAGGGTGAAGAGGCTCAACATATGTGTCGCTGGTTTCTTCGTAAAGCGTTTTCACAAACTCACCGGTGACCGCATTGTATTGGTTAAGTTTCATGTGGTCCTGATCCCGGTTCAGCTCAGCAATGTAAATGTACTTCTCTGCCGGTCCCCAACTGATGTTGGTAAGATAATGATCCAACGGCTTTCCCGTTTTCAGGAAGACCGTTTTTTGTGTTTTGCAATTGTAGATACCGACAGTTACATGGTGACTTTTCATTCCTGCCATCGGGTATTTTACTGACTTTAACTCAGCTTCCCTTGTCATAAAATCGACGATGGGATAATCGCGCACCATGGTTTCATCCTTGCGGTAGAAAGCCAGTAAATCGCCTTTGGGTGACCAGAATGTCCCTTTGGTAATCCCGAATTCACGTCGGTGAACATATTGACCATTGACGATTCCGGGGTTTTGGTCGGTAGTTACTGCTTTCATCCCATTTTCATCGGCAACCCATAAGTTATTATCTACCGTGAAGGCCACTTTTCGTGAATCAGAGTTGAAATCAGCAAACTTCCCGTCAGATTTGACGGAAATCGATTGGGCAATCTTCTGTGTTTTGAGTTGATACAGGTTGAAATGATTATCGTTTGTGAACCGTATTTCATCGGGATTTATCCAGGTGATGGCGGGAAAATGCTTCAATGTATCCTGGCCGGCATCTCTTAAAGCGTTGTTAATTTGGATTGTTGAAGTATATTCAACTTCTTTTCCTTTGATATTTTTCCCAATTAACATATGTTTTTCAACATATGAATAAGTGTCTTTACCATTTTTCACCCATGAGAGTTGATGAAGTTGTGCCGGATTGTATTCGCGGTATCTGCCCCAAATGGCATCCTTGAGCGTTAATTCCTTTGTTTGCGCAAGAGCAGTGGTTCCAATAAATAGAAATACCACAAGAAGTTTTAATGTTTTGTGCATCAGTTGTCTTTTTTACATGTATATGTGATGAATAAAAATTTTCATTTTGGGACATAAAAATAGAGAAAGTTCCGTTTTTACATTGACTGGGTCCCGGTTTGTCTGTTTGTATATTGGATTTTTTTATCTAAAATTGTTGTAAGCATGAACTGAGAGAACTAAATCTTCCTATTTTTTATCGTCTCTTTTGGCTTATTTTTCAAGGGAAACGAAAAAAAATTGAAAAAAAATCGATTTACCGGGTTACCTTTTGAGTTGAAAACGTATTAACTATTGAAAATGATAAATTACACGAACGAAGAACTCCTGAATGGAATTCTGAGGAACGACAATGTAATCCTGCAATACATTTACAAGAACTTCTACTACAAGGTTAACTTCTACGTGAAGAAGAACAGTGGTAATGATGAAGATGCCAGTGATATTTTTCAAGAGGCCATCATCGTCATATACCGTAAGCTTAAAGCCAGTGACCTGGTTTTAAACAATGCTTCTTTCGAAACGTACCTCTATTCGGTATGCAAAATCCTTTGGCTTAAACATCTGAATAAGAAGAAAGCTGAAAGGGATATGGCGTTTGATAACGCTGGCCTATCAGATGAGGAATACGACTATAATCTCGTAGAAGTTGCTGACAAGAACGAACGGTACCGGTTGTATCAGAAGCATTTTCAAATGCTTGGATCCGACTGTCAAAAGCTGTTACAGCTATTCTTTGATAAAATACCGTTGCGGCAAATTTCCCAGATGATGGGATATAAGAGTGAGAAGTACGCCAAAAAACGCAAGTTTAAGTGTAAGGAGTACTTGGTCACGAGCATCAAGCAGGATTTGAATTATAAAAAACTGATTGAAGATGATACCTGAAATAAATAAATATGAGTTGGTCGAGATGTACCTGGGTGGTGAATTGACGGGAGACCAACTCAATGCGTTCCGGACGCGTCTGGTCGACGATCCTGAACTGGCTGAGATCCTCAAGCTGAGCCAGGAGATCGAAGAGGCAATGAGCGAAAAAGACGTGATGGAACTGAGAGGTAATCTGCAAGACATTTCTAACTCCTTCGATTTAAACGAAACCTTCTCCCCGGAAATTTCAGAAGCCTACTTCGGACTGGCTGAAGAAATCGAAGACATTTCAGACCTCGATTTGGATGACGAGGAACTTAATTCCTACAGTAACTCTCTCCAGAAACTGCATTTGCAGAACCACAAGAAAGCCTCCAAAGAAACTGTTCATCAAGTTTATAAAGACGAAATAGAACCGGTTAGTGATAACGAATCCGGCGAATTAACGGAAGCAGACGAGTTGCTCTTCCAGGAAATTCAGGATGCCGTTATGGAAAAAGATATTATGGAGCTGAGGGCTAATATACAAACAATAGCCAAACACATGCCAGCCCATAACCGGACTGTCGAAGAAATTGAAGAATACGTTTCCGGAGATCTCTCCGATAAGGAAATGGAAGCCATTGAACTGGATGCTGAAAGTAATCTGGATTTGGCTAACGATATTCAACTGTTTCACGAAGTCAATGAAGCCATTGGCGAAGAAGATGTCATGGAACTTCGCGCAGCGCTGAACATTATCAGTGAAAACGAAAGTTCACATGCCCGTCAATACGAGGAAATTGAGAACTTCCTGTCTGACGAAATGGACGATGCAGGTCTTGCCTCATTCGAGGATGAAATGGCCATGAATCCGGATCTGGTAGCAGATGTGAAACTCTTCCGCGAAGTGGATGAAGCTATTGGCGAGAAAGATGTGATGGAGCTTCGTGCTTCGCTGCAAAATATCAGGAAAGCTGAAGAAAATGAGAAAAACCGTGAGGTTCGGGGAATTCGACCACCCAAAACACAACGAATATTGTGGTACACGGTCGCAGCGTCTATCGTGCTCATTCTCGGAATCGCCAGTTTTGTAAGGAATCAATCGTATTCCAACCAGGAAATCTACCGCGATTACTATCAAACTTATAAAGTGGGAATATTCCGGTCGGCCGATAATTCAACAGATAACCTGATGACCGATGCTTTGAAAAAGTTTAATCAGTCGAATTATGACGATGCATTGAAGCTGTTCAATCAGGTACTGGCTGATAACGACAATAATCCGGCAGCCAACTTCTATGTAGGCGTTGCTTACCAGGAAGAAAAGGAGTACGCAAAAGCAATTCAATCCTATGCAAAAGTTGTGAAGCATAACGATAACCTCTTCACCGAACAGGCTCAGTGGTATATCGGACTATGTTACCTGCAACGAGAAGACAAGGACGAAGCGCTTAAAGTATTCAGGCAAATTGCATCCAGTGACGGATACTATGCCTCCAAAGCAACGGATATTATCAAGAAACTTGATTAGAAAAATAAATCAAAGAGCTGGGAGTTCTTTTCTCCCACTCTTCCGAAAGGAATTTATCATCGAAAAACAATCAGTTTAAAAAATATTACAACAGGGTTTTAAATAGGTTTTTAGAATTTTGGTTAAACAACACAACACTTTTATTTCTTAGGTTAAACAACACTGCGTTCTTACTAATCTTTTAAGGTTATTCAAATTATGTTCCTTAGTAAACGTAAGTTTACAATCCTTGTATCCATAATTTACTCATGTTTCATACCGTTCCTTGCAAGTCGATAATACATGTCGATTATGGATACTTTCCTTTGCACATTACAACTATCTATTACATATTGAGGAGATTTTAACAGGTTCAGCCCGGTTCCCAACCGGGCTTTTTTATGCCTACCTGCTAAGTTGATTGTTGTTTTGCTCTTTGTTTGAATTAATGGTAGGGTAATATTTCCGGCCGACGCCCGAGAAAATCATTAAATTCTGACTTAGGTTGCCCAAGCGCTCTGAATGTCCACGGTCGCATGTCGGGAGGAGTAATGGGGAACCACGCCAACCGAAATTCGAAGGTATTTATAACAAGAGATTCGTTACGGATGCGAAAACCCAGTCCGACGCCAGTATAAAAATCCTGGTCTAAAATGAATTTTGAATCGTCCCCAATAAAACCGAAATCAGAAAAGAAGTATTGCGCAAAACGAAAACCATAGAACTGTGAACGGAGAAAAGTTACTGCTTCCATATTTAGAGTGAGTTTTTGCGTTCCTCTTACCATTTGAGTTTTGAAACCACGAATTCCCCATTCATTATTTAGGGTAAGATACTCCCGATCAAAGTGGTTTAATCCCATGATGTACCGGATGTTGATAAACTGCCTGAATTGGTGACCATTGACGTTATACAATCGTGAAAAGAAATTTCCTTCGCCCAGTATCGTGCCTTGTTCAAGACGATTATGGTGGAGAAAACTTCCCGCTCCCAAACCAAAGCGTAAATAGCTGTAGTTGGGTAAGATCATCCCTTTTGAATAGTAAAGGTGCAGGTACGTGCGATTGTAGAACTCTCCGAAATCATACCCTGATGTCAATTCGAGGTAATCGCCATACGGAATGTCTTCTGTTATTCCGTATCCATAAACCAGGTTGTTCTTTTGCAGAAATCGTTTACTGTATGCTATCGATGCCAAAGCTATCCGGTGATTATGAAAAAGTTGATTGCTTTGTTGAGATACCGTTGGACGCTCGAAAAATTTCTGACTAAAAAAACGTCCAGCGACAATGAAATGACCAGCAGCTTGTTTTTCCGCTTTGCGAACAAAGGCGTGTCCATACCAGGCATCCAAATTAAGGAAACTGACAGTCGTGTCCAGTCTCAGGATTTTGTCGTCGCTCAAGTAGTCGTAACGGAATACCCGATCGAAGGAAAGCCCCCCTGCATTTTTTGTTTTTGTGGTCAGAAAACGCTTTCCCAGCATCGCCGAGACAGCATTTTTCTGGTAAGTATCTTCTATTCGAAATGCACCATTAATGAATTTTCCTCCTATGTTGTTGACACCGTAAAAAACACGAAACCCAATGGTCGGATATTCATGAGAATGATAAACGGTGCCGATGGAGAATTCATGTCCCAGACCGAACATATTCTGGTTAAACAAATCGAACCTCGCCGATTTGGTGCCATTGATATTCATAAGAAATCCCCAGGAGAAATTGTCCTTGGTAACAATGAGAACATCGACTATTTGAGAATTCAATTGGTCGGGAATCAGAATGATGGACACATCTTTAATGTATGGAAGATCACGAATAAGCTTTTCGTTTTCAGCCATTGTTCTCGGGTCAACAATGTCACCCGTTTTAAACAACAAGTTCTTTCGTAACACCCCGTCGCGGGTTTTTACATGAATGCCATTACCGACTTTTGCGAGCCAATTATCGAGAACAATTGTTGTATCCTGCAACGATGGCCCGAATACATCGAGTTGTTGAATACGTATTCTCCCGATTCGTTTACCGGCAAATGGCTTAAAGTACTGCTCACTGTTTACTTCAATTTGCGATTTGGCTGTTTGTGGCGATGCTATCATCCATCCATATAGGTACCGGGCCCAGAAACTTCTTTCTGCTCGTACTCTGAGTGAATCATAAAATGCTTTTGTTTGGAATGATGACGATATGCTGTCACGACCGTTTGCACCAGACTGCTCAGTTTGCCCGTTTGTGCGATGCTCAATTTTTTTACTTGTTTTTATGGGGAGCGGTGTATTTAGCGTATCAGGCGTTAATCTTAACTGGTCAAACCGCGTGTCCAGGTTCTTCCCCTCAAGGGAATCTCTTCGGTAAATTTTTAACTTTTTATTGATTATTAACGAATTTGATGGTGATTGATTTGTTGTAGTTAATATGTTCGTGCCATTATTAGGTGCGAAGGCAAGTGCAGCCTGGAGTGTCATCAATATCGTAATGATGACTGTTGCTCCAAACCGAAAGATTTGTTTGTGGCGATATTTGGCATAACATGTTGTCAATTTCTATGGGGCCGATAGGTTAACTGGCAATATCTAATCTACAACACTCCTCTGAAACCCTTGTTTTAAGTGCTGTTAAATATTGTTAAACCAAGTTACGTTATGTTTTTCAGGTATCGAAATTTTATAATTTCGGATTTGCAAGTTTTAAATACTGCGTCAAGTTATGGATATTATCGTTGAAAAGGTGACCAAATTATATGGTGCGCAAAAAGCGGTCGACAACATCTCGTTTAAGGTGAATACGGGTGAGGTGCTTGGTTTTTTGGGGCCCAACGGTGCCGGAAAAACGACTACGATGAAAGCGATTTCCTGTTTTTTGGCGGCCAATGAGGGAGACATCACCGTTGGCGGATTGTCGGTTAAAGAGAATCCTGAAAAGGTGAAAAGCCTGATTGGTTATTTGCCGGAGAATAATCCGCTTTACCAGGAAATGCAGGTGATTGATTATCTCGCTTTTGTTGCGGAACTGCATGGTGTACCGAAAGAGGAAATTCCCGGGCGAATTCGTGAAATGATTAAAGTTTGCGGCCTTGCCGGCGAAAAATATAAGAATATTCGTGAGCTTTCGAAAGGGTACAAGCAGCGGGTCGGTCTGGCTCAGGCATTAATTCACGATCCGGAGGTGCTCATTCTGGATGAACCAACCACGGGGCTCGACCCAAACCAGATTGCTGAGATTCGTGATTTGATTCGAAAAATCGGAAAGGAAAAGACAGTTATCCTCAGTTCTCATATTCTGGCCGAAGTGGAAGCCACCTGCGATCGGATTCTCATTATTAATAATGGTCGTATTGTGGCAAATGGTACTCCGTCCGAACTCCGTATGCGGGCTCATGGCGACGAAATACTCAAGGTAAAGATCAGCGGTGGAGAACCGGAAGATATTTTCATAGCATTGGAAGACATTGATACGATTCGTTCTGTAGCCATAATGGAAAATTCACCAGGATACTTTGAAGTCCACAGTCATGAAAACGAAAACTCAGCGCGTTCAATTTTCGATATGTGTGCGCAAAGCAATTGGTACATCGAAGAATTAACTCCGGTTGAAACCCGACTGGAGGATATTTTCCGCGAGGTGACAATGAATTAGTTGACATGAAAAGTAAGATGAATTCAAAAAAATGGCACGATGACTAAAATATGGACCATTGCCAGGAGAGAACTGCAATCATTCTTCGATTCGCTGACAGCTTATATTATGTTGGTGGCATTTCTGGGATTCAGCGGATTCTTTACCTGGATATCGGGGAATGATGTGTTTTTTATCGGGCAGGCAAGTTTGCAATCGTTCTTCAGCATTGCTTACTGGACACTCTTTTTCTTTATTCCGGCGCTCACCATGCGACAATTAGCCGAAGAGAGAAAGACCGGTACGTTGGAAATGTTACTGACAAAGCCGATTTCCGATTGGCAAATTGTTGTTGGCAAATTTCTCTCCACACTTATTCTGATTGTCATTGCCCTGTTGCTCACATTCCCGTATTATTTTACGGTTTGGAGCCTCGGCCCTATCGATCAGGGTGCGGTCATTCTTGGATACGTTGGACTAATATTGATGAGTTCGGCCTACATCAGCATCGGCTTATTTGCCAGTAGTGTTACGAATAATCAGATTGTCGCTTTCCTGATGGCGCTAATCATCGGTATTTTCTTCCATGTCATTTTCGGTATTCTTGCGTCATCGCTGACCGGTGAGGCGGGCTCGGTATTCGATTATCTGAGTATGTCGACTCATTTTAGTGCGATTTCCCGCGGTGTTATCGATTCGAGAGATATCATCTATTTCCTTTCCATAGTGATTATGGGACTAATGGGTTCCGAGGCATCTCTGGCAAAGCGTAATCTGAATTGAAAAAGCGTATCATGAAGAGCAAAAAACTACTATTACCCTATTTTCTTTTGTTGGGTGGTGTGCTGATTCTATTGAATATTTTGGCCAATCGTTTTTTCTTCCGGATCGATTTCACGGATGATCAGCGTTACACCCTGAGCGATGCCACACATCACATCATCAATCACCTGGACGATCCGGTTACGGTTACGGCTTATTTTTCGGAAGACTTGCCACCGGATATCAGTCGTGTACGCACCGAATTTAAGAATCTCCTTCAGGAGTTTCATAGCGTTTCGCACGGAAAGGTGAATTACGAGTTCATTTCTCCCGGCGATAATCCCGACACCGAACAGCAAGCTGTTGACGCAGGCATTCAACCTGTTGTTATTAATGTCCGGGAAAAAGACCAGGCGGTGCAGAAGAAAGCATTTCTCGGTGCCGTAGTTCACTATGATGACAAAACTGAAGTAATACCATTTTTACAGCCGGGTTCAGGAATGGAATATGCGCTGGCGTCAGCCATTCGGAAACTTACGGTGAAGGACAAGCCAGAGATTGGTCTGATTCAGGGAAATGGCGAGCCAGCCAAGTTTGAATTTCCACAGGTAATGCAGGAATTGAATGTACTGTACAATGTTAGGGACGTAATGCTGAACGATTCGGTTTATTTGGGAAAATACAAAACATTGATTCTCGATGCTCCCAAAGATAGTTTCCCACCTGAGCAACTAAAATTACTCGACAACTACCTGGCCCAGGGAGGTAATTTGTTGGTCGCCTTCGATAGGGTAAACGGACAGTTGGAACGTTCGAGGGGAGTTGCCATCAATACAGGATTGGAAACCTGGTTGGCGAATAAAGGAATTCAGGTGGAGCCCAGTTTTGTGACAGATGCAAGTTGTTCGACGATTTCCCTTCGTCAGCAATCGGGACTATTTAGTTTCTCTACGCAGTTGCAGTTCCCGTACCTGCCCATTATTACCACTTTTTCCAATCATCCGGTGACGAAAGGACTGGAAGCAGTTTCCCTGCAGTTTGCCAGCCCAATAAAATATACAGGCGATTCAACATTAACATTCCTTCCATTGGCGAAAACATCCCGGATGTCGGGAAAACAACATACGCCGGTTTATTTTGATATCCAGCATCACTGGACGGATAAGGATTTTCCGTTAGCCAACGAGTTGGTGGCAGGTTTGCTGGAAGGAAAAATAGATGGCCCGGCCAATGCCCGCATGATTGTTATTTCGGATGGCGATTTTGCGGTGAATGGATCTGGGCAGTCGGCCCGACAGCTACCAGCCGATAACATTAACTTTTTTGTGAATGCGGTAGACTGGCTGTCGGATGATACCGGTTTGATTGACCTTCGGACCAAGGGAATTTCATCGCGGCCATTGGCGAAGATCGAAGCTGGAAAGAAATCGTTCCTGAAATATTTCAACTTCCTGTTACCCATTTTACTCATCATTATTTACGGTGTATTCCGCGCACAGCGGAAACGGTGGATTCGTATCAAAAGAATGGAGGACGACTATGTTTAGGAGAATCGGAATACGCTCACTCGCCGTAGCGTTTGCTGTGCTTTTGGTGGCGGTTGTATTGGTAAAGATTGAAGATAACCGGAAAGGTGACCGGACATTTAATAGTGACCTGACCCGGTTTTCAACCGATAAAGTAACCGCTATTGAACTGACTCCGAAAAAAGGGGAAGGAGCGATGTTGCGCTTCGAGAAAAATAACAATCATTGGAACATCGTCCTTGGCGGGAAGATTTTGAAAGCTGATGACAATGTTATGGTGCGGATGCTTTCGGCAATAAACCAACTGAAGGCGCGTAGCCTGGTCTCTTCGTCTGAGAAAAAGTTTGGTGAGTATGGTGTGACTGATTCGTCGGGAATTCACGTTGTGGTTTACAATGGAAAGGAAAAGTTGACGGACTTGGTTCTTGGGAAATTTGCTTACTCCAAACCGCACAACCTGACGACATATGTCCGCTTGGTTCCGGGAGATGACGTGTATGCAGTGGAAGGTTATTTGCCCATGCTTTTCAACCGGAAGGTCGATGAATATCGCGACCATCGGATGGTGCACATGGTTACCAGCGATATGAAAAAGCTGGCCTTCTCGTATGCCGATGGAAAATCGTTCACATTGGAAAACAAAGATGGCAAGTGGAGAGTGAATGGAGCACCTGCCGACTCAGCTAAAGTTGCAGGGTATCTGCAAAAACTCGGTAATCTGAAAGGTACCGCTTTCGCGGAAAAGAGTGATGTAAATTCGGCGCCGATGGCAACGCTCGATATTACCCGGAAAGATGAACAACCCATTGTGACGGTTACGGCTTATCAGGAGGGGAAAGAGGAGTTGATTAACTCATCCCAAAATCCATCGGCATTATTTAATGACAAGAAAGCATACGAAACCGTATTTGTGCCGGAAAGTTATTTTAAACCTTGATTTTTTTTTGATGAACCTTTATACATTTTAATGCAAGGGAAGAGAGAGTTTAACCGCTCTCTTTTCTTTTTCCCGGAAACGGATTTTACTACCTTGCTAACGAAAAACTACCTGATATAACGATGAAAAGAATATTGTCCCTCCCTCTTTTATTGCTTGTGATGGTTATGGGAATCATTTCGGCAAGAGCCTCGGAGCTGGTAAAGAATAACGATTCCCTTACCTGTCGTGACGTAGTTGAACAGATAAAGCAGCACGTTACCTGCCCATGGAATGACGGAGAGACCGTCGATACCTTTAAAGCCGGTAACCCGGATGAAAAAGTCACGGGCATAGTGACCACTATGTTTGCCACCATGGATGTGCTGCGTGAGGCGGTAAAGAAAAACTGTAATTTCATTATTGCTCATGAGCCACTTTTCTATAATCATCTCGATGAAACCGATTTTCAAAAAGATGATCCGGTTTATCTCGAAAAGTTGAAATACATCAACGAGCATCACTTGGTGGTTTGGCGTTTTCACGATCATTGGCACCGGACCAATCCCGATGGAATTTATGTAGGAATGGTCAGAAAGCTTGGATGGGCGAAATACCGGAAAGGTGACAGCTACATTGTATTCGAGTTTCCGGAAACAACGTTGAACGATTTTGCAGCGCAGCTAAAACAAAAATTTCCACAGGGAGTTATTCGGGTGGTAGGTAATCCGGAAATGAGGTTCACTGGTGTGGGATTGGCTGTTGGAGCTCCCGGACCTGCCAGGCAACGACAATTGCTGGATCGGGACGATGTGCAGGTGGTGATTAGTGGTGAAGCACAAGAGTGGGAAACGCCCGAATATGCACTGGATGCCACACAGCAGGGAAGGAATAAGGCATTTATCATGATGGGGCATGTGATCTCCGAACAGTCGGGCATGGAATATTGCGCCGAATGGCTCAGTGATTTTATTATGGGACTTCCCATTAAATTTGTACCGAATAAACAACCTTACTGGACACCTCAATAATTTGATAAAACAAGATGGTAGATCAATTGGCTGTAATTTTTGATATGGATGGCGTGCTGGTCGACAGCGAGCCGTGGCACTACAAAGTGGAAGAGTTGATATATGCCGAACTGGATATTGAGGTGCCGGACAAGGTCCATCAGCTATACCTGGGCATGGCAGCCGATTTAATGTGGTCGGATTTGAAAAAGCGTTATGGTTTGAAGCCCTCGTTGGAGGAGCTGGTGCAGTACGACGAAGAATTTCGTGTCGCTTTTTTTAATGACCTCGGAAATCTTCAACCCAATCCGGGAGTGAGAAAATTGCTGATGGGATTGAATGAGGCCAATATTCCAATTGGTGTAGCGACTTCTTCTGTTCCCGGTATCGTGGATATTATCCTGGAGCAATGTGGTATCCGCTCGTTCTTCGATGAGGTCGTTACTACTGTTCAGGCCGGGAAAAGCAAACCGGCTCCGGATGTTTATCTTTATACCGCGAAAAAATTAGAGCATGAACCTGTCAGTTGTCTTGTTTTCGAAGACTCGATGAACGGCATCCGTGCTGCAGTCGATGCGGGTATGACCTGCGTAGCCTTCCAACCCGAAGGTGCAGTACAACACGATATTTCAGCCGCCCATCATTTTATTACCGATTTCCGCCATGTTTCTCCGGAAACTATCCGCCGGTGGATGACCGATAAACAGTTTTCATGAGTAAACGTGAGTTAAAACAATACCTTAAAGAATTAACGAAGGAACAGCTTGAAGAGCAGATTCTCGATTTGTATGGCCGTTTCAAAGAGGTGAAAACATTTTATGATTTTGCCTTCAATCCTCGCGAGGATAAATTGCTGGAAGAGGCGAAGTGGCAAATCTCCAAAGAATATTTTCCGGTGAACGGAAGAAAACCTAAGACCCGCCGCTCGGTAGCGCAGAAGCATATCCGGAATTTTGTCCGGTTGGGAGTAGACGCACCGGTGATTGCCGACCTGATGCTGTACAATATAGAAGTGGCTCAGACTTTTTGCGGTGAGCGCCCGGTAACCCAGGAAGCTTTTTATCGTGCGATGCTTAAATCGTTCGAAGAAGCATTGCTATTTATAGAAGAACATGGACTCATTGCTCAGTTGGCACCCCGCATTAATCGTATCGTCGATGAAGCCGTTGAGCAACGATGGATGAATCGCGCCGCGTTTGAAAAGACGGCGGCGCTGTATACGATTTAGATATAGAAAAAATACGATATAGTTCGAACAAAAAAGGACCATGCTTACCGCACAGTCCTTTTCTTATTTTGATGAATCGGTTATTCTATTATTTCCAGCCGCCGCCTAAAGCCCGGTAAAGGGAAATGACCGCGTAAAGTTGCTGCTGGTGGTCATTTACATTGTTGAGCTGAGCAGAGAGATAGCTTAGCTGTGCGTTCAGTACCTCGGTGTACGTAGCCGAACCGTAGTTCAACAGTTGTTTAGTGTAAGAAACCGATTTCTGTAACGCATCAAGCTGTTGCTGACGTAACTGAATTTTCTGCTCTGAAGTTTGGTAGGAGTAAAGCGCATTATTCACTTCCTGACCGGCATTCAGTATGGTGTTTCGCAAGGTGAGCAATGCCTCGGTCTGTTGTGCCTTGGCTACTTTCAACCGGGTGATATTTGCCCGTTTGTTGAACAGTGGCTCGGTGAGTCCTCCCACCACATTGGCGGCAAAGGAAGTCGGATCGAGCAGCTTGTCAAGCGCCGTGGCCGCAAAACCTGTCGAGGCGGTCAATGTTAACGACGGGTAGAAATAGGCCCGTGCGTTGTTGGTCATTTCGTAAGCGCTCATCACACTGTATTCGGCTTGCATCACATCGGGACGGTTATCGAGCAATTGTGAAGGAACGCCGGTTCGCATCATCGGTTTTTGAGGCAATGCCAGTAGCGAATCACGTTTGATGGCTTCGGGTGTCCGTCCCAGTAACAGGGACATGGCATTTTCCGTTTCCCTGATTTGTTGATTCAGGTCGGGTATGATGACTTCGGCTGCGTAACGGGCCGCTTCGCTTTGCACAATAGCCGCTCCGGTGACAATCCCGCTTTCTTTCAGCGCTTTCATGGTCTCCACCAAATCTTTGCTGCTTTTCACCGTTTGACGGGTGATAGTCAGCTTGGCATCGAGGGCAACAAGATCATAATACGCGGTAGCAATGTTGGCAATCAAACGGGTTTGAACCGCTTTCCTGCCAGCATCACTTGCCAGTAGATTGGCATAGGCTGCCCGTTTCGAGCTGCGGAGCTTTCCCCATAAGTCGACCTCCCAACTGGCTTCAGCACCTAGTTGATAGTTGTTTACTTCACGAGGCCCGTCCGGATAGATGGATTCCGGATTCCGGGTATAATTGCCAGTCGCTTTTGCCGAAACAGAAGGAAAAAGTGAAGCTTTGCTCTGAGAAAAGTAAGCTTCGGCTTCAGTCACCCGTTGAACAGCAATCTGTAAATCCAGATTGTTTTTTAGGCCTTCCTGAATATAATTCTGCAATAATGTATCGGTAAACAGTTGTCGCCAGGGCGTATCGGCCATGGTCACCGAATCGGTCGATTCGAAACCGAAGATTCCCTGCGTATCGACACTGTCGCGGTTGAAATGGCGCGAAGTGTTGCACGATAGCAGCAGTCCCGCCATTCCAATGGTTAGTATGATGATTTTATATGATGTCTTTCTCATATTATAGTTCTATAATTTTCAGGTGTTGATTATTCGAGGCTGTTAAGCCCTGAAATCTCACCTTGTTCCGGTTTCTTAATTCTCTCCTGAAGATTCTGGAAGATGACATACATGGCCGGGATAACCAGGATGCCGATGAAGGTACCCACCAGCATACCACCGATAGCACCTACACCAATCGACCGGTTTCCATTTGCACCAACTCCACCTCCGATGATTAATGGCATCAGACCAAAAATAAGCGCGAAGGAGGTCATCAGAATCGGACGAAGACGGGCTGTTGCTCCCTCAATAGCCGATTGCAGGATGGTTTCCCCGCGGCGACGCCGCTGAAGGGCAAATTCCACAATCAGGATGGCGTTCTTGGCCAATAGTCCGATCAACATGATGAGTGATATCTGCAGATAGATGTTGTTGGCCACTCCCATAATACGGGCGAATATGAAAGCTCCGGCTACCCCGATAGGCAACGAGAACAGAATGGAGAGTGGGGTGATGAAGCTCTCGTACTGAGCTGCCAGCAGGAAATAAACGAAAATCACACTGAGCAGAAAGATCAATGCCGACTGGTTTCCGGAGGCGATCTCCTCACGGGTCAGGCCCGAAAATTCGTATCCGTATCCCGGAGGTAATGTCTGCGCTGCGACCTGTTTTACTGCCTCGATAGCATCTCCCGAACTGTACCCGAACTGCGGGGCACTGTTCACCGAGATGGAAGTGTACATATTGAAACGGGAGATGTTTTCCGGTCCGTACACTTTTTTTAGCGTAATGAACTCGGTAATGGGCGCCATTTCACCGTTAGAGGTCCGTACATAGATGTTGTTCAGGTCATCCGGATTTCCCCGGTATTTGGGACTGGCCTGAACCATGATACGGTATTGTTTGCCAAACCGGTTAAAATCAGATGCGTAAAATCCACCGATGTAGCCCTGCAATGCTGCCAGTATACTGCTGACAGATATGCCGGATTGTTTGGCCCGAACGGCATTTACATCAACCTCGTATTGCGGGAAGTTGGTGTTGAACGAGGTCATGGCATACTGAATCTCGGGGCGCTGGTTAAGTGCTCCCAGAAAATGCTGTGAAACCTGTTCAAACTTTTTGATGTCACCACCGGTCCTGTCTTCCAGCTGGAACTCAACTCCTCCGGAAATACTAAATCCGGGGACCATAGGCGGGGTGAAAATAATGATACGGGCATCTTTGATTTGTGATGTCGCTCCGTAAAGACGTCCAATCACACTATTGACGTCGTGCCCTTTTCCTTTTCTTTCATCAAAAGGTTTCAGGTCGCAGAATATCATTCCGTAAGAACTTCCCTGGCCACTAATGAGCGAACGCCCGACAACCATAGCCCGTCCCTGAATTTCTGGTGTGTGAGCCAATATGTTATCGACTTTCTCCATCACTTTCTTTGTCTCCTCCAACGATGAGGCAGGAGGCAGACTGACATTGAGCATCATGATTCCTACGTCCTCTTTAGGAACAAATCCGGTTGGTGTTGTTTTTATCAGGAAATACAAGCCCACGGAAAACACAAGAATCAGTGATATTGGAATCCATTTTTTCCGGAGAAAAAAGCTGGTGACACGCTGATATTTATGAGTCATTACCTCGAAAGACGAGTTGAAGGCACCGTAGAATCGTTGCATGAAGCCTTTGCGGTATGGTGCATTTTCATCTTCCGGTTTCAAAAATACAGCACAAAGCGCCGGGCTCAAAGTTAGTGCATTCACTGCCGAAAGAACAATCGCCACGGCCAGTGTTATCCCGAATTGTCGGTAGAAAACACCTGTTGTTCCGGTAATAAATGTTACCGGGATGAACACCGCAGCCATAACCAGGGTGATGGAGATGATAGCGGTTGATATTTCGCTCATGGCGGAAATGGCGGCTTCCTGCGCATTCTTTGCCCCCTGTTCCAATTTGGCGTGCACCGCCTCTACAATCACAATGGCGTCGTCCACCACAATTCCAATGGCCAGTACCAGTGCAAAAAGTGTCAGCAAGTTAATGGTAAATCCAAATAGATTGAGGAAGAAAAAGGTACCAATAATTGCTACCGGAACTGCAATGGCCGGAATAAGCGTTGCCCTGAAATTTTGCAGGAAGACAAACACCACGATGAATACGAGGATGAAAGCTTCGAGCAGGGTGTGGAGCACCTTACTAATGGAATTGTCTAGAAACCGGTTGGCATCAATAATGATGTGGTATTTCACTCCTTCAGGGAATGATTTTGAAACTTCGTCAAGTACTTTCTTGGCGTTGATGATGGTTTCACGGGCATTTGATCCTGGCGACTGGAATATGGCCATGGCGATACCCGGTTTATTCATCACCGAAGTGGTGGTAGAGTAGCTTAAAGAGCCCATTTCAACCTTGGCTACATCTTTCAAACGCAAAACATTTCCATCCTTGTCCGCTTTGATGACAATATTTTCGAACTGGGATGGTTGAGTGAATTTACCTTTGTATTTCAGCACGTATTCAAACGACTGTCCGTTTTGTTCCCCGAATCGGCCGGGAGCTGCTTCGAGACTTTGTTCGTTCAGTGCAGCAACTACGTCTGACGGCATCAAGTCGTAAGCTTTCATAACATCCGGCTTTAGCCAGATACGCATGGAGTAATCTTTTGAGCTGAAAACCAATGCCTCACCTACGCCGTTTACACGTTGTATCTGCGGAAGCAGGTTAATTTTACTATAGTTTTGTAAAAACGTTTCGTCATATTTCCCGTCATCGCTGTACAGCGAAAAGACCATCAACATGCTGTTCTGGCGTTTTGCCGTAATTACACCTGCTCGGATAACCTCCGATGGCAAAAGGCTGGTGGCCCGGGCCACACGGTTTTGAACGTTAATGGCCGCCAAATCGGGATCGGTTCCCTGTTTAAAAAAGACCTGGATGGTTGCAGAACCGTTATTGCTGGCGGTTGAGGTCATGTAGGTCATGTTTTCAACCCCGTTGATCTGTTCCTCCAGCGGCGTGATAACGCTCTTCAACACTGTCTCGGCATCGGCTCCGGTGTAGTGAGCAGACACCTGTACGGTTGGCGGCGCAATATCAGGATATTGCTCAATGGGAAGACTAAACATGCTTAGTAATCCCAAAAGGACAATTATGATGGATATGACCGATGACAAGACCGGTCTTTCGATGAATCTTCTGAACATAGTTTGTTAAGCATTTAATTATTAACCTGGCTATCCGAATTTTTCTTGTTCCCGGAGCCGCTTTCGGTTACTAATTTGGGTTTAATGAGCATGTCGTTTCGCAACGAAGCAATTCCTTCCATCACGATTTCATCGCCCGGTTTCAGTCCGCTTGTTACCACATAGTTGTTCTTCAGGTTTCCAACCAACACACCAATTTCGGTGGGATGTACCTTATTTCCGTCGCCCACGGTGTAGATAAAATGTTTTCCCTGCAATTCGTAGGTAGCATTTTGCGGCACGATGATAACTGAATCGACATGTTGAGGGATTCGGACCAAACCGCTTCCTCCGCTTCGGAGAATTCCTTCTTTATTCGGGAAGGTGGCCCTGATATTCACTGAACCGGTTTGCGGATCGACCAATCCGCTGGCTGTTTGTATCCGGCCTTTTTCACCGTAAACGGAATTATCAGCCAGGATAAGCGAAACGTCGGGCATACTTCTGAACTTCGCCTGAAGATTGTCCCCCTTCAAGCCCTTTATCATGGTGAGAAACTCCTTTTCATTCATGGAAAAATAAGCGTACATCTCTGTCGTGTTGGAGACCGTTGTGAGGGGCTGGGCAATGCTGCTGCTCACCAGACTTCCTACACGATACGGAAAGTTTCCGATAATCCCGTTGGTGGGACTGGTAATAACAGAATACTGGAGATTGGCCTGAGCATTGGCGAGATTCGCTTTGGCCTGGGCCAGCTGTGCCTCTTTCGCTTTCAGTGTCGATTCGGATGATTCCAGATCGAACTTGCTAATGATTCCTTTTTCTACCAGCGGTTTGGTTTTATCCAGGTTGATCTTTGCTGCTACAATATCAGCTTCAGCAACTTTTACCTGAGCCTGCGCTGATCTTACAGTTGCCTGGATATCGTTGTCGTTGATACGAAAAAGAACCTGACCTTTTTTTACGAAGGAACCTTCATCCACCAGAATATCCTGAATATAGCCGGCAATCTTCGGACGAATTTCAACTGTCTGAATTCCTTGCAGGTTGGTTGGATATTCTTCATAGAGTGTTGTTGATTGCGGTTCCACTTTCATCACCTTGTACTCACTGATTTGGCCCGCCATTCCTCTCTGGCCTTTTTTCTGTGAGCTCGAACAGGAAATGGTTGTTGCCAGTATCACAATGAAACTGAGAATCTTGATTTGGTTGTTTTTTTTCATTTTGCTTTTTTAACTGTCTGATATGTTGGGAATATCGCGATTAGCATTGGCAATTGCTGTCGTGTGATTCGCTGTTTTCCATTAATTTTTCCAGTACGTGCCTGAAGACTGATAATTCATTTTCGCTGATTCCAAGAAAAAGTTCGTCCAGTACTTTGTTTCCGAGTTGTCTTGTCTGGCTTAATGTACTGATTCCCTTTTTTGTTAAAATCAGGGTCTTTTTGCGTTTGTCTTGGTCATCTCTGGTTCTTTCCACATAGTTTTTATCGAGTAATGAATTGATTTGACGTAAAATGATGGATTTATTTTTTTGCATCTGGTTAGCCAGATCTTGCTGTGTAAAGTCTTTCCCGGAATACAATAAATTCAGGATAGCAAACTGTTCAAATGTTATTTCGATATCATTCTCCTTAAACTTGGTAAACAATTTATTCTTATAAATTCGTACTGTTTGCCCAAGCAAATGGCAGAGAGGTTGTTCAGTAGACATAAAGTGTTCTATATGTTTTGAAGCTGTAAAGGTAGATTGGAATGGTTGACCAAGTCAACTAAATTGTGTTATTAGAATATTAAATGCGGACATATACATCTTAAATTGGTGTGTGTTAATATAAAAGGGTGCAAGGAATGGTAAACGTAATTAGCCTGAGTTTCCTGTTGCATTCCCATAAACCGAAATATTAGAACAAAGTTCTTATTTGAATTAATTGGTATAATTGACTTAGATCAAGAATTTGATATCGTCGTTTAATTTTAGATAATCCTGTATTCGGAATATATTTCGAAATAGATAATATGCAGCTTTAGGCATATTTTTTTTCAATTTTTTCATTCAGTCGGTCAGGCAGTTGAATCTTTACGTGAAAAAAGAATAGAAAAAGGTTTGGAGGGAACGGAAAAAATACGCTTTCTTTGCATCCGCTTTCCGAAAGGGAGGCAGCGTTCAGAAGGTGATGAGAAGAGATGTTGCGGACCACTTAAACGGTTTTTGAATGTCATGAAGTCCAACCGTGAGGGCGAGATGTTTGGGGCATAAAAAAGCCGGGTTTTAGCAGTGAAAATCACACCGAAAAAAATCTTGAAAAGTATTTGGAAAGTCGGGATAAAAGGGTTTATCTTTGCCGCCACGTTTTTAGCGAAAAGCGTGAG
>NZ_JHXO01000017.1 GCF_000621705.1 Prolixibacter bellariivorans ATCC BAA-1284
GCTTAAACCAAATTCATCCTTAGCTGTGTCTAAAATGACCAACCTTTTCCTGCTCAGACTATTCTACCTGATGATTCTTATTTCTACGTATTCATAAAAAGAAAAAAGAGCTTTTCAGCTCTTTTTAATCAAGTAAAGTACCGGAACACAACACCTCCGGTTATTCAATGTTGTTGAGAGTGCAGATGTATTCAGATCAGTATTACCTTCCTTATCTCAATAATTGCTATGCACAGTGCTAATTCTTCTGACAATTCAATTTACTCTCACCTGCTTAAACTGCAAACCTTCTGGTTCCATATGGATTTCTTACACGCCTTTGCCACATGAAGCATATCCTTTCCGCCGCTTTCAACTCAACTGATAATTCGTAAGGATCAGTGAATTAATTTATGCTAAGCCATAATTGAAGTTCATCGTCAAGGTAACATCCAGGTTGCGCGAAGTGCGAAGTCTGCCTGGACTTGAGAACGCCAGCGGTAGACGGTTTTTGGGCCGGCAGGGTCATCAAACCAATGATTCTTGGTAGAGTCTGGGCGTACAAATTGTCCACCCCAACTCGGCTCAGATGGATTTTCAGGGTTATTCAATCCGTTTACCGCACTAACCAGGTAAAGGAATGAAGGCGAGTCTCCTTCCTTCTGCCCCAGTGATTTCGGATCCCACCCGCTTTTGGGGTATACTGCGCCCAACGGCCCATGTCCTTTGCGGATGTGCTCGTCAATCCATGTTAAGTTAGCCAGTGTTGTATCAGAGCCTGCCGCATTCCAAATCATCCCCTTGAAATTATTCTCTGAGCAAATCACGAACAATTTTGGGAAATTATCAAGTAGCCACTGCGCAGTGTTGTCCTGTTTTCCAATCAAATAAATACGCAACTTACTCAGGAAACGTTCGAGTTCAGCAGGAGTGCGCGTATTTTTAACTTTCCAGATCGCCTGTGCAACTTCGTACGAACCACCCCAGACACAAACGAATACCGGCCGATCATCAGGTTTGTCCACTATCCTGATAATCGCGTTTGAAGCCTCCGTATCCATATTCTTACCTAGATTTTTCATACCATTTTTTCCGTACGTCCCATCACGGCCTTGCCAGGTAATCGAACGCAAATAGTCAGCGGTTGGATACCTCTGATCATGCTTCCTCAGATTCTCATCCACTTGGTCGTACAGATTTAGAATGTCCAAAATATTTTGTTTTCTAGCGATATAGGCCTTGGTGCCTGATGTAGCGATCAGACCCTCGACATCGAAATCATTTGAGTAGAGAAGAAAGCGGATCATCGACTGCACATCATCTGGATCACTGCGTTTCTCGGATGGGCCATAGCCCAACCCACCGGGGATAACGTCAACTGGCGGAAAGTCAGACATAATAATTACTCGTGGCTTAGCCTGCTTGTTTTGAGCAGTTCCCATGTTCGTATTCGATATTACGCAAAGTAATATCAAACCAATATTCAGAATAACCTTTGATTTTTTCATAATTAATTGACTACTTAATATTTTAGTTGGTTTTCAAACTCTACAATTTATTTTTAAACAATGAGCGTTCTCAACAATACGGTTGGAGTTGATTGATTTAGGAATCATAACCACTTCGTGCCGTAAGTTCCAGTGCAAGGCAACCTGCGCCGGAGTCTTGTTGTATTTTTCAGCTACTGGATACGTTTTTATTGTTCCGGAAATTGCCAAACGGAACACATCAAAAGCGTTCATTGATTACACTATTATAAATAGAACCAAATGTAAAGCGAAGGCCAATTTCCATTTTAACTTCGTATGTTGTAGCCAATTTACGGCGTTGTAACAGAACATCTTCCAGCGAAGCATCGCCTTTAGATAGATATAACTGATCGTGGACCACTTGTGCTTTCATTTTCCCATACACCGAAAACTGTTTCGCCAATCGAACCGAGAATTTAGAATTAAATGTCAGCTTGTTTTTTGAAAAATCGTGAAAATAGTTGGATCCCTCCAGGCTGGACTCGATGGTTCCCCAGGGTTGTACCAATTGGAGTTCCAGTTTTATAGCCTGGTAAGCTCGAATCTCTCGTATTTTGTTGTAAATGGTTTCTTCATAATACACATAATTCTGGACACCCGTGGTGTAACGCAAGATAAAAACCTTGCGGTTGCTCATGTCCCATGGAAAAATATTATACTCCAGTCCGGCATACAGGCGCTCTGAATTCTTGGTATTTATATAGGTATCTGAGAGATATTCACCAAAAATGCCGGCTGACCAGCGTGGATTCAGGCTCTTGATGTAATTGGCTGAAAAATCGGTGCTATTTTGATTGTTTACAATCTTTTCTCCATTATCAAGGTAGCTTTCATGATCAATATTATATTCTCCCTTGAATTTTGTTTTCCAGGCCTCAGTCACTTTCTCACTTTGAACTTCGGTATTCAAAGAATATTCGTTTTTACTGGCCTCCATTTTCAGGTAACTGCCTGCATCTACCTGAAATACCCACTTCTTCCAGGGATCATTATATTTATCAACGACTCGTTTACCGTCCCTCATGCCCAAATTAATATCAAGCTCGTCAAAATAGCCGGTTTTAGAATAGTATTGCAGTATTCCGGTCTCAAGCCTCTTCAATAAACCCCGACGGATGTCATCATCCGAATCCAGTTGGTTGCTGGTATACCCATACTCAAAATCCTGCCCTTTAAGCGAATTCAACCCAATAAAATTAAGATAATATTTTTTACCACCACTACCCGTCTTTGAATCACTCACTAAAATCTGGACGTCGGCCTCTTTCGGATCACGGACAAACGAAACAAATTTCAATTTCTGTCGCACAAACGAAAAATCACAATCATGACAATCCAAAAAGAAATTCAGCGAATGTTTTTTCTCTATCGGTGCTTGTCCATAGCTTTTATTATTCAACTGAAAAAACAGCAAAAGGATCCCCAGTAGAGTTATTTTACTCATCATCAATTTCGTATTAATTAGCTGGTGAAAAATAAATTATGATTGCAATTCAGATCAGGTCTAATCTGAAAATAAAAACTACTATTTCAACCAAATTTTACTTTGACAGATTCGAAAAATCTGGTTGTTTTTCCCTTCGTTCCCCAGCCCAGAAAACAACAAGATTTATCTCCTGATTTAAAACAGACCTGGTCAACCAGGAGAGAAATCCTGTACCCTTAACAATGTTTCAACGTAGACTTAAGGTCTCTGTCGTTTTACTACAGCGAGCCAATCATCATTTTTTGATGGTGCGTTGAGCAACACGGGCTGACCGCCATCAACAATCTTATCAGGAAAAAGTGCGCCACCTTCTCGTGGATTAAACCAGGAAACACTGAACTCACCCGCTGCCAGGGTCATATCCAGGGTCGCTCTGCCACCATGAGGCAGATAGACAAGATAGAGCTCGCTTTTACTGGCAAAACAATAGAGCGAGTTGTCATGTGCATAATTTCCGACCAGTTCATCTTCATTTTCCATTTCCCAAAACGGGATTTTCTTCTCCTTGAAAAAATCAAGAGCGATGCGGCAATAGTCCCACGATTTATCACGACTGCGATAATCTTCCGCCACAATGTCGTTTTGAGGGAGTTTGTACCCAAAATAATATTCCACGCCAGCTCCACCTGCCATTAGGTTTCCCCAAAGCGTGTATCGCCGTATGTCATTTAGGTCATAGGCATCTTTGCCTTTCCCGGCGGTACCGCTAAATCCTTCGTAGCCTGGATCTGGCGGCACACCGAAACTGGCAGAACCCTGTTCATCGTTAGCAACAACCCAAGGTTTTCCCGCTCGTTCTGAAGCTCTTACCCACTGAAGTGTTTTCGCATGCGTTTCATTATACATATTTTGAAGCGAAGCGCCGGTTAGCGCTGATCCGTTGCCGATGAGCGGCGGGTAGACCCGGTCCTGCATATTGGGATAGGTGTGGATGACAATATTGTGAATATAGGGATCGGTATCGCTAATATACTGCGCCATGGCACGTTGCTCCTCCGAAGTCTGTGTATTTTCTTCACCCAGGTTCCAGTTCAACGCCAAATTTTGACCAAAGCGGGCGATCAATTCGCGCAGGTAGAGCCTTCGTTCAGGCCCCAGAACACCGCCATCAAGCGCTTCCGGGACAGGCAACCGGCCATCGGCCTTTCGGGGAATATCGATAATATCTGCCCCTTTGCGTTTCCGCTCATCATCATTCTCCGTTTCCTGTAATTTAAAGTGCAAGTAAAGCCCCTTTTGTTGAGCGTAAGAAAAAACGATTCCCCACTGGTCAAGCTTTGAGCAGTCATAGTGTAATTTGTCGTTACGTTCCACAAAGGGCCAAACATCATCACCATCACCTCCTGCATTGTAGGGGATAAAAGAGATGGAATTCACTCCTTTACTTGCCAAATAGTTGATCGCGCCAATCAGGCCTTTACCTTTATTGCCATGCCATACCGGGTCTCCTTGTTTCCAGTCTTTGAGATGAGCCGACCATGTTTTAAGTGGTACTTTCTCTTTCATCGCGATGGTATTGTCGAAGTCGGCTGTTCCGAGCAGCGTTTCGGGTGCATCAGAACCTGCTTTTAAGAAATATTCACCGGTACCGGCAAATTGTAGGTAATGACGCCCAACATATTGCAACCGTCCTTTTCCCCGAAAATCACGACCGGTTTTGTCGGTTGGTTTAATAACGAACGATCCGGTCAGCCCGTTAAACGGCGCAACACTTTTACCGGGTAAATCGGAAATGGCAACCCATGGACCACGGACAAATGAAATGTGATAAGTCCATTTGCCCGTTCTGTCCGAAGACAAGTGAGCGCGCCAAATATTTCCCGAATTAGCACCCGATTCAGCCGCATTCCCATCGGCAGCAAAATAGCCGGGGACTGTATATTTGGGCGTGCCCGACTCATGCTCAAAGGTAACGGTGAAACGATAATCCGTGAATGGATTGGGAGCAGTATCTGTCTCGCTACAGAACGGTCCCGAAAGATTCAATGTAACATCATGCCATTGGCGGAGCTCTCCTGAAATGGCCACATGGCCATCGCCATCTAAATTAGATTCCACATTCACCCGTGCAAATGATGTGGTTGCAAACGCCAGCACAACAAGCACAGAGGCTATGATGGAGTAGAGTCCTGTTTTGTTAAAGGTGACTTTAGATTTCATAATCATTTCATCTAAGTATAGTTAGTCATTTGAAAATATCCTAAATGTTTTAGGATATTTTCAAATATCTTTTTTCAAGAATGGATTTACATCAATTGATGCTGTTCAAATAGTTCTCCAGCATGGTGTAACCATCTTTGCCAATTTTATTTCCATCAGCAGGATTATTGGGATTAAGGCCATGTTTCAGCTCCCATTGATCAGGCATACCATCGTGGTCAGTATCTTTTGGCGCGGAAGTACTTTTAAGTAATGGCCAGCCACCAACATCGTTTTGAGAGTCTATCATTCCGGTTTTCTTTGATTTGTCGGCTACTCTTTCAAATTTTTTATATGCTTTGCCTTCATAGGTAGCATATCCGCCTCTGGCATCATTGACGATTCTCGTATCAACAGGGTCTCTTTTGGGTAAAGTAGCTCCTGCATTTTGAAGCACTAAATTAAAGGCTTCCTTAGCCGATTGCTGATTAATCGGCATGGATGACCATGCTTTTTCAAGCTTTACGATTTTTAGATTGGCTTCGCCTCCTTTAGGTTGTACACCACCATCCCAGTTATCTGTTGTCACTTTGTTATTCCCTTCAATCACATTACCAGCAACATACCATTTCCCAAAATCAGATGTATTATTGCGAAAAGCAGGATTGATAATTCGATAAGATCTCTCGCCGGGCTCAGTTGCTGGACCCGGTTTGTAATAGTTGTCTACGATGTTAAACTTTGAAAATGAAAACCTGGAATCACCTACCTGCTGGTTTTCACCTCCATAGCAAGTGTTGTACCCCCAGTTGTATATCACGTTATTTCGGTAATCGGTGTAACCTGAACCCGATGCCATTCTGATATTACGACTCGCATTATCAGCAATGAGATTGTGATGATAAGAGCCATAGTTAGAGCCCCAGATACCTCCAAAACCGTGAGGAGCATCTACACTGGTATTGGCGTCGTCAGGATGGTTGGAGTCGAACAGTGCTTCTGAAATAATACACCATTGAACAGTGATGCTATCGCAATGATAAATCGACATTACTTCGTCCTCACTCCAGCTTGCCGATACATGATCAACAATAAGGTGTTTCACAAACCTACTGGATACTGCATCATCTGCACGTCCCGATTCGTCTCCAAGCCTTACTCTCAGGTACCTGATGATCACCTGGTCAGCGCTAATCATTAACGGGTATCTTCTCAAACAAATACCGTCGCCAGGCGCTGTTTGTCCGGCAATGGTAATGTAGGGATTTCTAATAACCAGTTTGTTATTCAGAAGTATTGTACCCGAGACCCGAAAAACAACAGTTCTGGGACCTGACGCTTCAACCGCCGCACGAAGGCTACCGGGGCCGTTATCATTCAAATTTGTCACTTCATATACTTTACCGCCGCGTCCTCCAACGGTATATTTCCCATAGCCTTCAGCAGTTGGGAAAGCCAGTTGCTGGGCCCATGTAGCAGTAACGGATAATAAAAAAAATACGAATAGTGAAAGAATCTTTTTTCTCATAGCAATCTAAATTTTAGTATTATGCCTATTCTCAATTATTTCATTTATCAATTTCTTATAACCAAAGAAACTACCCGAATCTGAAATAAAATGGGAAACAATCTGGAAACAATCTGAAATTCTTTCCAATTGACAACAATTAAGATATAACACATCAACATTTTCTTCTCAATAAACTCATTATCCATGATCAAAAAGAAAACTAAGCTTAAACCAAATTCATCCTTAGCTGTGTCTAAAATGACCAACCTTTTCCTGCTCAGACTATTCTACCTGATGATTCTTATTTCT
>NZ_JHXO01000018.1 GCF_000621705.1 Prolixibacter bellariivorans ATCC BAA-1284
CTTCTCACTTTTGCCTTTTTACTTGTCCCCTGATTTACTGACATGAACCCTGGAAGAAAATACTTCATTACAACAAAAACACCAATATCTAAAACCGGCGAGGAAAGTTTCGGGCAATTAGTATCGCTCGGCTTTGACGTCACCGTCTTTACACCTGCGACCTATCAACGTCGTAGTCTCCAACGACCCTCTAAGGAGACCTCATCTTGAGGCGAGCTTCGCGCTTAGATGCTTTCAGCGCTTATCTCTTCCAGACATAGCTACCCAGCGATGCTCCTGGCGGAACAACTGGTAAACCAGTGGTCTGTCCAACGCGGTCCTCTCGTACTAACGTCAGGCTCTCTCAAGTCTCCTACGCCCACAACAGATAGGGACCGAACTGTCTCACGACGTTCTGAACCCAGCTCGCGTGCCACTTTAATGGGCGAACAGCCCAACCCTTGGGACCTTCTCCAGCCCCAGGATGTGACGAGCCGACATCGAGGTGCCAAACCGCTCCGTCGATATGAGCTCTTGGGAGCGATCAGCCTGTTATCCCCGGAGTACCTTTTATCCTTTGAGCGATGGCCCTTCCATGCGGAACCACCGGATCACTATGCTCTAGTTTCCTACCTGATCGACTTGTTGGTCTCACAGTCAAGCGCGCTTATACCATTATGCTCTGCTGGCGGTTACCAATCGCCATGAGCGCACCTTTAGAAGCCTCCGTTACTCTTTTGGAGGCGACCACCCCAGTCAAACTACCCACCACACACTGTCTCCCGTTAGGGATTAGGCCCCAGGCAAGCAAAGGGACGTATTTCAAGGATGACTCCACGAATCCTGGCGAACCCGCTTCAATGTCTCCGTCCTATCCTACACATCACTTACCCAGAACCAATGTGAAGTTGCAGTAAAGGTTCACGGGGTCTTTCCGTCCCGTTGCGGGTAAGCGGCATCTTCACCGCTACTACAATTTCACCGAGCTCGTGGCTGAGACAGTGCCCAGATCGTTGCACCATTCGTGCAGGTCGGAACTTACCCGACAAGGAATTTCGCTACCTTAGGACCGTTATAGTTACGGCCGCCGTTTACCGGGGCTTCGATTCAATGCTTCTACCCGAAAGTATAACATCCCCTCTTAACCTTCCGGCACCGGGCAGGTGTCAGGCCATATACATCATCTTGCGATTTAGCATAGCCCTGTGTTTTTGATAAACAGTCGCCTGGGCCTTTTCACTGCGGCTGACTTGCGCCAGCGCCCCTTCTCCCGAAGTTACGGGGCCATTTTGCCTAGTTCCTTAGCCACGAATCACTCGAGCGCCTCAGGATTCTCTCCTTGACTACCTGTGTCGGTTTACGGTACGGGTTCTCTTGACCTGATGCTTAGAGGTTTTTCTCGGAAGCCCTTAGGACCACTATCCGATTGCCCGAAGGCTCTCGGTACTGTCGGGTTTCAGCTCAACTCACGGATTTACCTATGAATCTCAACACTTACGCCCTTTAACGTACTATTCCGTCAGTACGCGGGTCTTTCATCACTTCGTCACCCCATCGCAGTCAAGAGAAGTATCGGAATATTAACCGATGGTCCATCGACTTCGCCGTTCGGCTTTGCCTTAGGTCCCGACTAACCCTGATCCGATTAGCGTTGATCAGGAAACCTTAGTCTATCGGCGGGCAGGTTTCTCACCTGCCTTATCGTTACTTATGCCTACATTTGCTTTTCCGGACGCTCCAGCATACCTCGCAGTACACCTTCAGCGCTGACCGGAATGCTCCCCTACCACTGTAAATAAATTTACAATCCATAGCTTCGGTGGTATGTTTAATGCCCGATTATTATCCACGCCCGACCGCTCGACTAGTGAGCTGTTACGCACTCTTTAAATGAATGGCTGCTTCCAAGCCAACATCCTAGCTGTCTAAGCAATCAGACCTCGTTTGTTCAACTTAACATACACTTGGGGACCTTAGCTGATGGTCCGGGTTCTTTCCCTCTCGGACACGGACCTTAGCACCCGCGCCCTCACTCCTGGTGAGCATCTTGCAGCATTCGGAGTTTGTCTGGAGTTGATAGGCGGTGAAGCCCTCGCATCCAATCAGTAGCTCTACCTCTGCAAGACTCGTAACCAAGGCTGCACCTAAATGCATTTCGGGGAGTACGAGCTATTTCCAAGTTTGATTGGCCTTTCACCCCTACCCACAACTCATCCAAAGACTTTTCAACGTCTCCTGGTTCGGTCCTCCATCCCGTGTTACCGGGACTTCAACCTGGTCATGGGTAGATCACATGGTTTCGCGTCTACCCCCACTGACTATAGCGCCCTATTCAGACTCGCTTTCGCTTCGGCTCCGTGGCTGAACCACTTAACCTTGCCAGTGAGGAGTAACTCGTAGGCTCATTATGCAAAAGGCACGCCGTCACACCATAAAGATGCTCCGACCGCTTGTAGGCGTACGGTTTCAGGTACTTTTTCACTCCCCTGTTCGGGGTGCTTTTCACCTTTCCCTCACGGTACTGGTTCACTATCGGTCTCTCAGTAGTATTTAGCCTTACCAGATGGTCCTGGCAAATTCAGACAGGATTTCACGTGTCCCGCCCTACTCAGGATACTGCTAACTCCGCAAACTTTACATGTACAGGACTTTCACCTCCTACGGTGTGACTTTCCAGAACACTTCCATTTCCGTTTACTTCATAT
>NZ_JHXO01000019.1 GCF_000621705.1 Prolixibacter bellariivorans ATCC BAA-1284
GCTTCACTGAGCCCAACCAGTACTGGTGGTACAGTGGTTAGCTACAGTGTTACCCCGGCCTTACCGGCCGGCTTAAGTTTGAATACCACGACCGGTGTTATCAGCGGTACACCCACGGCGGTAGCGACTACCGTTACCTATACGGTAACCGCTACCAATACAGGTGGCAGCGCCACAGCTCAAATCAGCATCACCGTGAATGATGTGGCCCCGGCTATCAGCTACGCCACTCCGCAAACCTATACCAACGGTACAGCCATTGCTTCGCTTAGCCCGACCAGTACCGGTGGTACTGTGGTCAGCTACAGTGTCAGTCCTGCTTTACCGGCCGGTTTAAGTTTGAATACCACAACCGGTGTTATCAGCGGTACACCCACGGCGATAACGGCCACCGCTACCTATACGGTAACTGCCAGCAATAGCGGTGGTAATGGCACATTTGGCATCAGCATAACGGTCGTTGACGTAGCTCCGGGTGGGTTGAGTTATTCTTCGGCCCCCATTAACGCAACCTATGGTCTGGCTATTGCCAATACCACCCCAACAGTAACAGGTTCAGTAACCAATTATAGCATAGCTCCGACCCTACCGGCGGGCCTGACTCTAAGTACGACAACTGGCATTATTAGCGGGACGCCGACAATCGTTTCAGGACAAACTGATTATACAGTTACGGCAACGAATCCCGGTGGAAGCACGACGACAACTGTTCAGATTACAGTTAACAAGAAGTCGTTGACTATTACAGCCGATAACAAATCAAAAGTTTACGACGGCACCGTATACAACCCCTTTACAGTAAGTTACACTGGTTTTGTAAGTGGCGAAGACAAAACAAATTTAGGGGGTACGCTCACCTTCAGCGGCTCCGCGACCACGGCCAGGTATGTTGGCACAGGTTACGTGATCACTCCGGGCGGCTTGAACTCGACGAACTATGATATCACTTTTGTTAATGGAACGCTCGATATTACGAAAAAAGCATTGACCGTAACCGGTGCGGCTGCAGCGAATAAAGTTTATGACGGGACTACCGGTGCTACGCTCAGCGGCGCTACTCTTTCGGGAGTAATCGGCAGCGACAATGTGACCCTGGGTAATTCGACTGCCGGTACGTTTGCCCAGTCAGGAGTTGGCACCGGTATCGCTGTGAGCACTTCGATGACCCTCGGCGGTACGGATGCAGGGAACTACACACTGACACAGCCTGCAGGTCTGACGGCAGACATCACCAAAGCTACGCTGACGGTAACGGGTGCAGCGGCAGCAAATAAAGTCTACGACGGGACTACCGACGCCACCATCAGTGGTGCTACTCTTTCGGGAGTAATTGGCAGTGACAATGTTACGCTGGGTAATTCGACTGCCGGTACGTTTGCACAGTCAGGAGCAGGCACCGGTATCGCTGTAAGCACTTCGATGACCCTCGGCGGTACGGATGCAGGGAACTACACGCTGACACAGCCTGCGGGTCTGACGGCAGACATCACCAAAGCTACGCTGACGGTAACGGGTGCAGCGGCAGCAAATAAAGT
>NZ_JHXO01000020.1 GCF_000621705.1 Prolixibacter bellariivorans ATCC BAA-1284
TAATGAAATAAGTGTGTTAAATTGGCATCGTGTTAAAATTCAAATAATTAATTAAGGATGATTAACAAGATGGCAAAGAAAATAACTCCAAAACCACCTAAATCTGAAAATTATCGAAAAGTAATGGACCAATTTAACCAATTGGTACTAGGAAACCCAGATATTTTTGATGCTAGCAGTGCCAATAGTTTAATTAAATCAATGACAGAAGTATTTTCTGAACCACTGAATGCACTTCTTAAAGCCGAAATGGATGAACATTTAGGAAGAAGCGAATACGAGCGTTCTGAAAACTCCAATCGCCGGAATGGTTTCATTGAAAAAACTGTTAGTTCATCAGTAGGGAAATTAGATATTAAAACCCCACGTGATCGTAAGGGATTATTCAATCCTTTTATAATTCCAAAACGCCAACGCGATATTCTTGAAATGGAAGAGCTTTTAATTTTGCTTTCATCGAAAGGAACTAGTCAAGAAGATATTAAAGATATCATTTTTAAACTATATAACAAATCTTTAGATCAAGCCGCAATTAGCCGGATTACCGATCGCGTTCATGCAGATTTGAAAGAGTTTCAAAACCGACCGCTAGATAAAGTTTATCCATTCTGATATATTGATGCGATTCGCTTTCATTCTCGGGAAGATGGAGCAGCGAAACTAGTTTCAGTTTACGTTATTCTTGGCGTTGATGTGAAAGGCTATAAGCATGTTATTGGCTTATATATAGGCGAAAACGAAACATCTAAAGAATGATTAAAGTTTTTTGACGACTTAAAACAACGCGGTGTTGAACGCGTTTTAATGGTGATTAGTGACAACCTTCCTGGAATTTCCGAGGCTATTAACACAACCTTCCCAAAGGCCATGATTCAAAAATGTGTCGTCCACCAAGTGAGAAATTCATTGTTACGTGTTTCAAACTACGACATGTCTTCATTCGCAAAAGATATGAAAACAATCTACAACGCTCGAGATATTAAAGAAGCCGAAGAAAATTTCAATTTATTTAGAAAAAATTGGGAAGCTAAATATCCAAGAGTAATCAAATCTTGAACAGACAATTGGGAAGAGTTAACTTGCTATTACCAATTACCTTTTGAAATTAGAAAAATGGTTTACACAACAAATGTAATTGAAAACATTAATCGTCAAATTAGACGTGTAACCAAAACCAAATCTAGTTTTGTTAATAATAAAGCAATTCTAAAAATTGTTTATTTAGGCATCATGAATTACGAACGCGACGATAGGCAAATGAAAGTTCGTAATTGGCAAAGTATAATTCAGCAACTCGAAATTCTATTTGATATAGATTTGCAACCAGAATAAATACAAACACTTAATTTATTGTTCAATCTTGACCAAGAGTCAAAGATTTGCGCGTTTAAATAATGATAAAAACGGAAAATTGCGAAAGCGTTTCCGTTTTTTAGTATACTTTTAATAACACGATGTCAATGGTTTCAAAGAAATCTAGACATTAACACACTTAAATCATTACTT
>NZ_JHXO01000021.1 GCF_000621705.1 Prolixibacter bellariivorans ATCC BAA-1284
AGCTTACTCCCGGCAACCTTCTTTTCTCAAGCTTATCGAACCAGGTTAACAACCCCTGACTGAGTTCCATTCTTTTGGGTGATGATGAAATAGATGTAAGCGCCTTCCGGAACCGGGTTACCGTTATACGTTCCGTTCCAGTTATTTTGATAATCAGTCGATTCATATAACAGATTCCCCCACCGGTCATATATTTTTACATGTACCCGACCTAAATCCAAGATATTGGGAATCTTCCAGTAGTCGTTGATACCGTCACCGTTGGGACTAAACAGGTACTTAATATTGGCATGATCTGTTTTGGGATTAACCTCACGAGTCTCGCCATTATCAATGGTTCCGTTACCGTTCGTATCACCGGCAGCTTCGCCATTGTCAATCTCTCCGTCGCCATTCGTATCTCCGGCTGCTTCAGGAGAGGTAATCTGACCGTCACCATTCGTATCGCCCGCAACTTCGCCATTGTCAATCGTTCCGTCACCATTTGTGTCACCGGCTACTTCACCATTATCGATCGTTCCATCGCCGTTGGTATCACCGGCAACTTCGCCGTTGTCAATCGTTCCATCACCATTCGTGTCACCGGCTACTTCACCATTATCGATCGTTCCGTCGCCATTCGTATCACCGCCTACTTCGCCATGGTCAATACTGCCGCTACCATCTGTATCACCGGCTACTTCACCATGATCAATACTGCCGCTACCGTCTGTATCGCCGGCAACCTCTCCACTATCAATGGTTCCATCACCGTTCGTATCACCAGCTACTTCAGGAGGAGTTATCTGACCATCACCGTCCGTGTCGCCCGCAACTTCGCCATTGTCGATGATACCATCATGGTTCGTATCACCGGCAATGTATTTGACAACCGTGAGTGGCTGTTCAACCTGCGGAGCTGCATCATAATCAGAGTTTCCGGGTTGATCGGCATAAATGATACAACTTCCCACTCCCACAATCTCTACGGTAGAGCCGTTTGTACCGGTACAAATGGCCACCGACTTGTCGGAACTGGTAAATATCACGGGAAGGCCGGAGCTAGATGTCGCATTCAGTTCAAAACCGGCATCTTCATCGGTCCTGTTTTCCAGGGCATTAAAAGTAATCGACTGAGTTTTCCTGCCAACGGTCAGTGTGCCGTCCACATAACGGAATGTATAATTGTTATCGGCTCCACCCGAAACCGAGATCGGGTAATCGCCATTTTCACTTGAGATAGTAGCCGTTGTTGTGGCAACCGGAGCTGTGTCCAGGTCACTTTCACTGTCACTACCAACAAAGCCGTTGTACGATAACGTCAGTACAGGGTTCGCTTCACCGTATCCCCTACTCTGATCATCAGCAGTAACACTCAGGG
>NZ_JHXO01000022.1 GCF_000621705.1 Prolixibacter bellariivorans ATCC BAA-1284
TTTTAAAAAGGAAGAAGTAAGTACCTTTCATTCATTTCCTCTCAGAACCTATCGTGTCGGCTCCAGAAAGGAGGTGTTCCAGCCACACCTTCCGGTACGGCTACCTTGTTACGACTTAACCCCAGTCACTTGTTTTACCCTAGGCCGCTCCTTGCGGTTGCAGACTTCAGGTCCCCCAAGCTTCCATGGTTTGACGGGCGGTGTGTACAAGGCCCGGGAACGTATTCACCGCGCCATGGCTGATGCGCGATTACTAGCGAATCCAGCTTCATGGAGTCGGGTTGCAGACTCCAATCCGAACTGAGACCGGCTTTTGGGATTAGCATCTTGTTGCCAAGTAGCTGCCCTTTGTACCGACCATTGTAACACGTGTGTAGCCCTGGACATAAGGGCCGTGCTGATTTGACGTCATCCCCACCTTCCTCTCACCTTACGGTGGCAGTCTCGCCAGAGTCCTCAGCTTAACCTGTTAGCAACTGACGATAAGGGTTGCGCTCGTTATGGGACTTAACCCGACACCTCACGGCACGAGCTGACGACAACCATGCAGCACCTTGTAAATTGCCCCGAAGGGAAGTCACCTTTCGGCAACGGTCAATCCACATTTAAGCCCAGGTAAGGTTCCTCGCGTATCATCGAATTAAACCACATGTTCCTCCGCTTGTGCGGGCCCCCGTCAATTCCTTTGAGTTTCAACCTTGCGATCGTACTCCCCAGGTGGATAACTTAATGCTTTCGCTTAGCCGCTGACTGTGTATCGCCAACAGCGAGTTATCATCGTTTACGGCGTGGACTACCAGGGTATCTAATCCTGTTCGCTCCCCACGCTTTCGTGCATCAGCGTCAGTTACGCTTTAGTAAGCTGCCTTCGCAATCGGTGTTCTGAGTAATATCTAAGCATTTCACCGCTACACTACTCATTCCGCCTACCTCAGGCGCACTCAAGCTATACAGTTTCAATGGCAGTTCTACAGTTGAGCTGCAGCATTTCACCACTGACTTATATAGCCGCCTACGCACCCTTTAAACCCAATGAATCCGGATAACGCTTGCATCCTCCGTATTACCGCGGCTGCTGGCACGGAGTTAGCCGATGCTTATTCATGTACTACCGTCATAACGCTACACGTAGCGCCTATTCTTGGTACATAAAAGCAGTTTACAACCCGTAGGGCCGTCATCCTGCACGCGGGATGGCTGGTTCAGGCTCTCGCCCATTGACCAATATTCCTCACTGCTGCCTCCCGTAGGAGTCTGGGCCGTGTCTCAGTCCCAGTGTGGGGGATCATCCTCTCAGAACCCCTAGGCATCGTCGCCTTGGTAAGCCGTTACC
>NZ_JHXO01000023.1 GCF_000621705.1 Prolixibacter bellariivorans ATCC BAA-1284
GCTGACACAGCCTGCGGGTCTGACGGCAGACATCACCAAAGCTACGCTGACGGTAACGGGTGCAGCGGCAGCAAATAAAGTTTACGACGGGACTACCGGTGCCACCATCAGTGATGCTACTCTTTCGGGAGTAATTGGCAGCGATAATGTGACCCTGGGTAATTCGACTGCCGGTACGTTTGCACAGTCAGGAGCAGGCACCGGTATCGCTGTGAGCACTTCGATGACCCTCGGCGGTACGGATGCAGGGAACTACACACTGACACAGCCTGCGGGTCTGACAGCAGACATCACCAAAGCCACACTGAATATTACGGCCGATGACCATAACAAAGCGTATGATGGCAGTGTTTTTAACGGATTTACGGTCAACTATAGCGGCTTTGTGAATGGTGAAAGTGAAACTGTGCTCAGTGGCTCTCCGTCTTTCAGCGGTACAGCTACCACAGCAACCGATCCTGGCACATATACCATTACTCCCGGCGGCCTGACCTCGGATAACTACAGCATTACGTTTACCAATGGCGCCTTGGAGATAACCAAGGCTAAACTGAGTGTAATAGCTGACGATAAACATAAGACTTATGGAGAGGCTAACCCAGTCTTGACAGTTACCTACAGTGGCTTTGTGGGTAGTGACAGCGAGGGAGATTTGGATATCCCTCCTACAGTTTCAACTAATGCGACAATGGGTAGCGATGTAGGTACATATCCCATAACAGTTGCCGGCGGTACTGACAACCATTATACCTTCAGCTACACGAGTGGCACACTGACGGTAGATAAGGAGGATCAGTTTATCACGTTCGAGGCGCTGCCAAAGAAAACGGATACAGATTCCGATTTTGAACTGAATGCCCTATCCAGCTCGGGACTTCCTGTAACATTTACCAGCTCTGATGAATCAGTAGCAATTTGTACGGGCACGAATGGAGCTACCGTGAGAATCATTGGTGTTGGGATTTGCACCATTTATGCAGATCAGTCGGGAAGTACGAATTATAATGCAGCCCCTCAGGTTGAACAGCCACTCACTGTTATCAAATACATCGCCGGAGATACGAATGGCGACGGGAAGATTGATAATGGAGAAGTTGCCGGCGATACCAATGGTGACGGACAGATCACACCTCCTGAGGTTGCCGGTGATACGAACGGAGACGGGAAGATTGATAACGGCGAAATTGCCGGAGACACAAACAGTGACGGAATGATTGATAACGGCGAAATTGCCGGTGATACCAACGGTGATGGTCAGGTTACTCCTCCTGAAGTGGCTGGTGACACAAA